>OZ253541.1:0-4800000 GCA_965262365.1 Candidatus Rariloculaceae bacterium | reverse complement strand
TAGCAGCTCCTGGATTCGGATCAGCGCCCGATGTTCCACTGCATGGTTTCCGGGTTGAACTCGTAGATCAGGTAGAGTACCGAGAGCGCCAAAAACGCCCACGCGAAGATGTCCCCGCCGCGGTGCCGTGGCAGCTCGCGCATGAACGTCCGGCTCTTGTGTGCGCCGTAACCGCGGATATCGAGGGCCATGGCCTGTGTCTGGCCGTTGCGCAACCCAAGCACCAGCATGGCGAAGGCCAGGTGTCGGATGCGTATCCACTTGCGCCTGAACCAGTTCGTATCCTGGCCGAGATCCCGAATGCGTTGTGTGATTGAAATCTCCCGGCCCAATTGCAGAAACGACGGGAACAGGATCAGCCCGAGCACCGGCGCATGGACCAGGCGATAGTCCCAGCCGCGCCGCGACAGGCTCTGCACCAGGTCGGTGGGATGCGTGGTGAACGCAAAGGCCAGACCGGCCGTTCCCAGGGCCAGAAACCGTAGCGCCAGGAGCGCCCCGAATCCCAGCGCTGCCCAAGTCAGGTCCTTGACGGGCGTGCGCAGCGCGACGGTTTCGGACCCCACGGTGGCCTGGCCGCCGTAAAAGAACGGGAACACCACCGCGAGGATCAGGATGAAGGGGACGATGATCCTGCCCAGCGCCCAGTACTGTCTCAGCGACACTCCGGAAAAGAAGGCTGCGAAGAAAAAACAGAGCACGAACAACGCTGCGCCGACGTACAGGTTGGTATTGAAAATGGCAACGAACGACACGCTCAGTACCAGCAGCAGTTTCGCGAACGGCGTCATCCGATGCGCAAGCGAGTTGCCCTGGATGAACGACAGTTGGGCCCTGGCGTGCATTTCGATCTGGCCGGCGTCCTGCGCTTCCGGAAATCAGTGCGTGAAACCCAGGGTTTCCACGGGCGGATCCAGCATGAGGCCGATATTGTCGATCAGCGCGATCTTGCCGCCGACGATCCTGAATACTTCGGACACGTACATTTGCCGGCCGTCGTCGTAGAGAAGCAGCGTGACGCCGAGTACCGTGCCCGATTCAGGGTCGATGACCGGGAACCGCTGCTCGGCCGCCGGCCCCCAGGGCGGGCTTCCGCCGAGGGAACTGAAGCAGGTCATCGCACCGCCTTCCTCGATCGTGTTTAACTCGACATTGGTGATCTGCTGACCGCTGTGATAGCGATTGCACGAATCGACATGATCCTCGGGGTCCGGCGAGTGATCGGTGAGGTCCTGGAAATACCGCCGGGCAATCGCCTCCAGTTCGGCCCGGTTGCTGCGTTGCTCCATCGGCAGCGGCTCCGCAAACCATTGTCCCACGTTGTAGACGTATGGCTCCACGACGCGGTCCGAGGTGTCCGAGCTCAACTCGACATCAAGAATTTCCCCGTCAATGACCTTGATGCGCGTAGAAATGTATCCTGGCCGACCGTCGGACAACTCAACTCCGCTACGCGACACGACGTTGCCCGTAATCGGATCGGCAAAGGTGACACGGGATCGGACCCTCTCCACGTTTCTCCATGCAGAGTCTGCGAGTTCGACCCGACGGGCGTTTTCCCGCACCTCGACGCTTGGCGAGTAGGGCAGCGCAGGTACCGCATTCCCCGTCATTTCATCGAGGAACTTGTCCATTGCATCTACCAGGCACGGCTTGTCACAGTTCGAAGCCTGTGCGGTGGATGGTTCGCTCGGGCCCACAAGTACTACGAAGGTGAACATAGCCCCAACGATTTCCTTGCGCATATCAACGTCTCCAAGTGCCGGCAGGCCGACCTGATCGATTCGACCTTCCGAAAGTGAGAAGGCAGTGGGCGCGGATATTACCGCGTCCCGCGACACCAGCGTGCTACTTCCGGTTCTCCTGGCCGGTGCCCGAAGGCACTGCGGCGGCGACATATTCGGCCGCGATTCGCTCGACAAGGGCGGACGTTGTCAATAACGGTTCTCCCAGGAGGCGCGTGGAGATTTCATGGACGGGAGGCGGTCGCAGCCTCGCCCGGGCCAGGACGTCGGGGGAGGCGAACAGCGCCTCAGGCGCACCGTCGAAGGCCACCGCGCCATCGCAAAGCACCACGGTGCGATTTGCGTACTCGGCCACCAACCGCATGTCATGGGTGATGAACACCACCGCCGCACCTCCGGCCGCGAGATTGCGGAGCAATTCCATGAGGTTCCTTGCCTGGTGGTAGTCCTGGCCGAAGGTCGGCTCGTCGAGAACCACGACGTCGGGCTCGTCGACCACCATCGCCGCCACCGAGAGCCTGCGTTTCTGTCCGTGACTCAGTACATACGGGCTGGCATCGCGTCGCTCAAGCAAACGCACCGTCCGCAGGCAGTCCAGCGTGCGCTGCTCCACCTCGTCCTCCGCCAGACCCAGCGCCCGCAGCCCGTGGGCGATTTCGTCGTAGACCGTCCCACGGACGAACTGTTTCTCGGGCACCTGAAAGATGTGTGCCACGCGCCGAGCCAGGTGCGCAAACTTGTAGTCGGTCGTGGGGATACCGTCCACCAGGACGATGCCCGAATCCGGCGTGGCAATGCCGTTGAAAAGCGATGCCAGGGTCGATTTTCCCGAACCATTTTGACCGACCAGGGCCAGGAGTTCGGAACGGTGGGCGGAAAAACCGACGCCCTTGAGTACGCTGTGATCACCGTAGGCGAAGCTGACGTCCCTGACTTCGATAACCGCGGATGACACCGTCACAGGGGATGCGGCGTCCGCCGCGCGGTCAGCGGCGTCAGGGCGGCCAACCGAAGCGGCGTCGATCCGGCCGACCGGGGCGGGGTTCTTGTGGCCCACCGCTGTATCGCCTGGCTTCGTGACCGGGGTGGGTGAGTTCAAGTCTCCGCCCAGCGCCTCGACCGCTGCAATCAATTCATCTCCGGCCAGGGGCATGCCACCGGCGAAATTCAGTCCCCGAGCCCGCAACTCCAGAGCGACTTCGGACGACTGCGGTATCCACAGGCCCATGTCGTCGCGAACTTCGAGGCCGCGCTGTGCCATGAACTCCCGCGGCGTCCAGGGTCCTTTCACGCTCCGGTCCTCGACCAGCAGCACCGCGTCGGCCCGGTGGAAGACTTCGTCGACCTCGTGTTCGATCACCAACACGGTCAGGCCGCTGCGCGCCCGAATCCGGTCGATGGTGGCCAGCACGTCGGCGGTACCGGCCGGGTCCAGGTTCGAGGTGGGCTCGTCGAGGATCAGTACGGCGGGTTCGAGCGCGAGCATGGCCGCAAGCGCTACGCGCTGCTTCTCGCCTCCGGAGAGTTCCAGCATGGCCCGCCGCCTGAAGCCCGTCAGGCCCACAAGATCCAGCGCGTCGTCGATGCGGCGATGGATTTCCTCCGGTTCAACGAGGTAATTCTCCAGCGCGAATCCGACCTCCTCCTCCACCGTGAGGGTGACGATCTGATCCTCCGGATTCTGGAACAGCATGTTGACGCATCGAAAGCGCTCCGCCGCGGCCATTTCGCGGCGGTTGATCAGGCCGCGCTCGGGGTCGGCGATAAGCACGCGCCCCTGGTTCCTGCCTCCCATGTAATCGGGATAGATACCGACAAGATTCAGCGCCAGCGTGCTCTTGCCGGAACCGCTGCGTCCAAGGATGAGAACGAGTGAACCCGCACAAACGGAGAAGGAGATCTCATCCAGGGCAGCGGGACCTTCCGGCTCCCCGGCAGCCGGTTTGAACCAGAAGCTGTACTCCTGGAGAACGAGGGCCGGCTGGTTCGCGGACGAGGCTGAGGTCACGCGCGGTCGGTCTCGCCCGCGGCCAGCGCCGGTGGAAGATGCACCGCCGGCACACCGGCGCGTTCCAGCCCCCGCCCCAGGTACCACGCGGCCAGTCCCCAGATTGCGCCGCCGAACGCCGCGATGGACATCGACACCAGCGCCCAGCGGGCGCCGTCGACAAGCTGGAATCCGCCCTGCCCGACGAACACGGACACCTGGTTGGCGACTGACGTGACGGCCACCGCCACGGCGAACAACAACCGCCCGCCGCGCCAGCGCATCCCCGCGAAGACCGCCGCACCGCACGCCGCCGGGAACAAGCCGTAGAACATCAGTATCGGGCCGTCCGGATCGCCCGCGAACCAGCGCACCAGGGCCGTGACGGCCGCCGCCAAGATCACCAGGGCGGCGCGCTTGCGCAGGAACGCGCCGGCATAGAACAGAATCCACGTGGTGCCGTTGTAGAAGGCGTAAATGGCGAATCCCACCGGTCCCGCCGCCCAGACCGTGCGCTCCAGAAACCCCAGCAAACCCACGATTTCGATCACCGCCTGGATCACTCCCAGCAGTACCGCGGCAACGATGTCCATGGTGTCGAGCCTGAAGTCTTCGCCAGGCCGGTAGGCGCGGGGCCCGGGTGCCGCGGGCGTGTTGTTCACTTCTGGTCTCTCCCTTGAGCGCGGAGGCGCACTGAGTCGCAGCGCATGAGGCTATCAGAGAAGACGCGCCGGGACAGCAATTCCGGCACGACAGGGCCGCGCTGCAAATACGGCGCGCGGTGCAGTTAGAATGCATGACTATCGATAATTGCCGACGTCCGTGCGGAGCGAATATGAATCGATTTGAGTTGTTTGGCGGAGCCGTCCTCGCAATGCTCCTGACCTCCTCCCCCGCCGATGCCCAGGATGGGACGGCGATACAGTCGGTTGATGGCTCGGCCGCCGTGGAGCGCTATCTGGCCGACGTCGGCTGGCTGGCCGACGATGCGCGCGGCGGCCGTGGTCTCGGCACGCCGGGGCTGGAAGCCGCGGCCGATTGGCTGGAACAGCAATTCGCGCTGATCGGCCTGGAGCCCGCAGGCGGAAACGGCAGTTATCGCCAGAGTTTCCAGGCCGTGGTCGAGGTGGAACGGGGTCCCTCGACACGACTGTCCGCGGGCGGCGACGATCTCGCTGCCGAAGATTTCACCGTCCCGGGTTTTTCCGCCAGCGGCACGGTCTCGGCGCCGGTTGTCTTTGCCGGCTGGGGAGTGGTATCCGAAGAAAACGCCATCGACGACTACCAGGGGATCGACGCACGGGGGCGTATCGTGCTGGTACGCCGGTTTACGCCGCAAGACGGTGCATTCGAGGATAATACGCTCCGGCGGCGCCTGAGCGATCTGCGCTACAAGGCGTTCACCGCGCGCGAGCGCGGCGCCGTGGGTCTGCTGGTCGCGGATCTGCCACCCGAACTCGATGATCGGGAAGAATCGCCACTGCCGGCCATGCGGGTCGATCCCCAGGGTGGCGCCGGTATCCCGATCGCAGTGATCAAACGCGCCTGGGCCGAACGAATCCTTGATGGCGCGCTGCAGGTCGACCTCACCACGGAGGTGATCGAACACACCCGCGATGTGGACAATATCGTCGGTCGGCTGTCCGCCGAAGAGCGGCTACCCGGCGCGGTGGTGCTCGGCGCGCACTATGACCACCTGGGCTTCGGCGGCGCGTCGTCTCTCGCCCCGGATGCCCACGAACCGCACAACGGCGCCGACGACAACGCCTCCGGCACCGCGGCCTTGCTGGAAGCCGCGCGCGTGTTAACCGCCCGCAGGGAACAACTCGGCCGCGACGTCATGTTTGTCGCCTTTACGGGGGAGGAAAACGGCCTGCTGGGATCCAGCCAATTCACCCGTGAGCCCCCTCCCGGTGCCGCGCCGGAGGGACTGGTGGCGATGCTCAATATGGATATGGTCGGCCGACTCAGGAATGACAGGCTGGCCGTCCTGGGCGGCGACTCGGCCGAGGAGTGGGAGGCCGTGATTCAGCCGTTCTGCGCGGCATACGAACTCGAGTGCGAACTCGGCGGCGACGGTTACGGCCCATCGGATCAGATGTCCTTCTACGCGGCGGGAGTGCCCGTCCTGCACTTCTTCACGGGCGCCCACGACGACTACCACAAGCCGTCGGACGACACCGCGTCGATCAATGCAGCCGGCGGCGTGCGGATTGCCGGGCTGGTGGCCGATGTCGCGCTGGAATTGACGACGCTGGAAGGCCTTACCTATCTTGCCGCCGAAGCCCCCGCGCCGCTGGGCGACGTGCGCAGTTACGGCGCGTCGCTGGGCACAATCCCGGACTACACCGGCTCACCCGACAACCGACCCGGCATGCGGCTGGCCGGCGTGCGTCCCGGCGGACCTGCCGACCAGGCCGGTCTGCAGCGCGGCGACTGGGTCGTCGAATTGAGCGGCCGCGAAGTCCGCGACATTTACGACCTGATGTATGTGCTCAGGGAAGTCAAACCCGGAGAACAAGGCACCGTTGTCGTGGAGCGTGACGGCGAAAGGATCGAACGGCCCGTCACCTATGGCGAAAGCACTCGCCGCTGAACCCCGGACACACACCGGATGCGGTCAACCGGGCACCTATCGGTGGCGGTCAACCGGGCGCGTCACCGGTCTCGGTGCAACGCGGAACCTTTGCCACGGGATGCCAGGGACTGTTAGCGCAATCCGGGATGACTCTGACAAGCCCTAGCGAACCGTGCACTCGAATGGCCTGACCCGCACACCCGGCTCCCAGGCCCAGACCGCGACCCAGACCGCAGGCTCCGCCAGGTTGGGCGGGTCGGTGACCGTCATCTCCAGATCGAGACGCGTGTCGTTCTCGCTCAGCGTATATCTTTCGACGATGCGGACAGCCGGACTCATGGGCGTGCCGCTGTCGTCCAGCAGCGGATAATCAACGTTCGTGGTTTCCACCACGAGCGTGTTTTCTTCCCACCGGCCCACCGAATAGCCCAGGGGCGAGGCTTCGCCCGGTTCGGCCGGCTCCGCGCTCATGTGGATCGTGCGAACCGCGTCCCATTCCTCGATGCGCTGCACGATGAGTTCGCCCTGGTCCACGAACTCCATGGGATAAGGATTCAGGACCGCATTCGGCATGCCCGGCGCCTGGCAGCGATGGCTCGGGTCGTCGGTGAATGGATCCCAGGCGGCCCGCGCCGCCTCCGCGGCAGGCGTGACCGACAACGGTTCGCGGAGATGGTGAATCGTCCCGCCGTTTACCCAATCCCTGAAGATGCCTGTTCGTGCCCGTCGGTCTTCCGCGCCCTGCGACACGCTGACATCCGTTGTTGTCACGCCGCTGGACATGAGTTCCTCGCCGGCCGGCGACAACAGCCGGTCAATATATATCTCGTTCAATCCGCGCCGGGACGGTGCTCCGACAATGCGTACCCGGTCGCCGACAGCGACGGTCCCGGTATCGAAACCCGATCTCAGCAGATCATTGTATGTGCCGCCTTCAATCTCCCATTCCTCCGGTTCCCCGGCCTCGTTCTCGACCAACACGGTCAGGCCGATATGAGGATTGCGCCAGAACACGGAGCTAATGGTCCCCTCCACTTCCGTTGTTTGGGTGCGGTCGAAGATCGCACTGATTGAGTGGTGGGCCGCGGCAGCTACCGGCAGCGCCAGCAGGATCAGTGTTGCACTCCACCGGCGTCGGCTTCGGGCGTTACCAGCGGAAGGCCGGCACGCGACGCGCGACCCTCGCCACCGGCTGCTGGAGCGCGTGGTTGCGACTGCTTGCTTCATCTGTGAGTCTCCCCGGCACGGAAGTTCGAGAATACCACTGCCCGAACTCGTCTCGCGAGCGCCGATGCGTTAGAAACGACCGGACGGCAACATTACAGCGAAGTCATCTTGGACGTGGGTTCAGCCTGGCCCGCGGACTGGATATCCAGGCTGCGCGGAGGCATATTATTATGTGGAATCAATGACAGAAGGAACGACCATGAAACTTCACTCTCTCGCGACAGGCGCCGTCGTGGGCGCCATTCTGAGCTTCTGTCCAACAGCCTTCGCACACCATGGCGACGCAGGGCGATACGAGGAAACCATCACGTCCTTGTCGGGCACGGTCGTCGCCCTGCAATTGGTCAATCCCCACTCGACAATCATCCTCGACGTACCGGATGAAGGCGGAAACACGGTGCGGTGGCAGGCGGAGTTGTCGGGCGTGAACAACCTTTCGCGAAGCGGTTGGACGAGGGACACGCTCAAGCCCGGAGACAGAATCATGGTGTCCGGCCGCCTGGTCAAGAGTGGCGCGCCGTTCATCAACCTGAGCGAACGTGCGCGGGTCGTGCGCATGGAAACGTGCGAGGAAATCTACCGGTCCCGTTCCGACCCGGAAGGCCCGATCCCGTGCGAATAGGTTTGAGCGCGACGCCCGGGGCCTCCGCCGGCCTGTTCCTGATCGGGTTGGCCGCAGTCGGCGGCTGGGGTGACGTTCTGGCGCAGGAGGAGGCTGAAGGCCCGGGGACGGGCGGCGAAGCTGATAGCGTCCTTCGCCAGTCCGCCTACATCAAGGCATCCAACACCGGACTCGGGGACGAGTTCGGGGGCGGCGGCACCCTGTTGGGCGATGCCGTCGCGCTGAGCGCTGACGGCACCACGCTGGCGATCGGCGCTCCCTATGAAAGCGGCGGTTCGAGCGGCATCGACGGCGACCAGGGTGACGATTCGGTCTACGGAGCCGGCGCCGTCTACGTCTTCGTCAGCGACGGCTCGCAATGGCGACAACAGGCCTACGTGAAAGCCTCAAACCCGGGGCTGGCCGACAATTTCGGTTACATGATCTCCCTGAGCGGCGACGGCGACACCATGGCCGTAGCAGCGCCCTTCGAAGCCAGCGCGGCAACGGGCATCGACGACGATCGGGAGGATGATTCCATTCCGCAGGCGGGGGCGGTCTACGTCTTCAGCCGCAGCGGTGAATCCTGGTTGCAGCAGGCCTACATCAAGGCCTCCAATACCGGCGAGGCCGGAATTGGCGACGAACTGCCCGACGGCGATCAGTTCGGTTTCTCGCTCGCGCTGAGCGCCGAGGGCGACACCCTGGCCGTGGGTGCGATCTCGGAAGACAGCGCCGCGTCCGGCGTCGGCGCCGATCAGTCCGATAACTCGGCCTTGTCTGCCGGTGCGGTCTACGTGTTCTCGCGCGACGGCACTACCTGGGCGCAGCAGGCGTACGTCAAGACGTCGAATGCGGGCGGGGGCGATCTCTTCGGCTATAGCGTCTCGCTCAGCGCCGACGGCAGCGTGCTGGCCGCGGCCGCCTACGACGAGGACGGCTCGCTGGCGGGGACCAACGAGGTGCAGGACGACGAGGTCTTCGGTACCGGCGCGCTCTACGTCTTCGCGCGCGATGGCAGCGAATGGACGCAGCAGGCCTACCTGAAGCCATCCAACTCGGAACGAAACGATTCATTCGGCGTCGCCGTCGCCATCAGCGCCGACGGCAATACGGCCGTCGGAGCGGCTGTGGACGAAGACGGCATGACCACCGGGGTCAACTCCGCTCCGCAACCGGATATGGAATCCGACTCCTCCACGGGAGCGGTGTACGTGTTCACCAGGGACGGTGGCGCGTGGTCGGAGCAGGCCTATATCAAGGCTTCCAATACCGGGCCCAACGACACCTTCGGCGCCCGCCTCGCCCTGAGCGGCGACGGCGACACGCTGGCCGCGGGCTCGCAACTCGAAGACAGCGTGGGCCAGGGGATCGATGCGATACAGGACGACGAATCCGCCCAGGAATCGGGGGCCGTGTACCTGTTCACGCGCGACGGCTCGTCCTGGACCCAGAGCGCCTACGTAAAGGGTTCCAATGCCGATGCCTTCGACGAGTTCGGCAGCGCCATCGCGCTCAACGGGGACGGCACGCTCATGGCGTTGGGCGCACGCGGCGAGGATAGCGGCGCCACGGGCCTGAACGGCGCTCAGGACGACAACTCGGCCTTCGAGTCGGGTGCGGTCTACGTGTTCAGCCGAGCGCCCACGTCCGAGTAGACCGAAAAGGATTGTTATATTTCCGAGACCCCGGCCGGACGAAGCCGGAGGCCGGGTTGCCCCTCGGTTATTATCCGTTGCAGATTTTCGCAGTTATCCGGGAGCGGCAACCACCATGATCATCCTGAACCTGCTGTTTGGCTCGGAGTGCCCGGGCGTGGGATCGTCCATCCACTCGGAGACCGGCGAGACGTTTGACTCGACACTAGATCGCGCCGGCCAGCAGCCATTATCCTGTCTGACCGCATGAATAAAGGAAATGTCATGAGAATCCCGGTCTTGATCTCGGCGCTGCTCCTGTCCGGCAGCGCGTGGGCGCAGACCGTCATTCACGCCGGCAAATTGCTCGACGCGACCGCCGGCGAGGTGATTGAAACCGCAACCATCGTGGTGGACGGCGATCGCATCGCGTCCGTGCAAGCGGGCTATGTGGGCGAGCCGGACATCGATCTCACCGGCGCCTTCGTCATGCCCGGCTGGATCGACATGCACGTGCATATCTCGAGCCAGCAAAGCCCCGACCGATTCGTCGAGAACTTCACCCTGGAACCGGCGGACTCTGCATTGCGGGCGGTACCCTACGCGGAACGGACGCTGATGGCGGGATTCACCACCGTACGCGATCTCGGCACCGACCACGCCCTGGCCCAATCCATCCGCCGGGCGGTCGCCGAAGGCCACATCGTCGGGCCGCGCATCTTCACCGCGGGCAAGAGTCTCGCTACTACCGGCGGACATGCCGATCCCACCAACGGCGTCAACAGCGAACTGCGCGGCGATCCGGGGCCGGCCGAAGGCGTCGTCAACGGTTTGGACGATGCCTACAAGGCCGTGCGCGCCCGGTACAAGGAAGGCGTCGACCTGATCAAGATCACCGCCACCGGCGGTGTGCTCAGTCAGGCCAGCAGCGGCCAGAACCCGCAGTTCACCGAGGCCGAAATCGCCGCCATCGTCGCGGCGGCCGAGGATTACGGATACCGGGTCGCTGCCCATGCCCACGGCGCGGAAGGCATGCGGCGCGCCGTGGCCGCCGGCGTAAGTTCCATCGAGCATGGCACCTACATGTCCGATGAGGTGATGGAATTGATGAAGGAGAAAGGCGCCTGGTTCGTGCCGACGATCATGGCCGGCAAGTTCGTGGCCGAGAAGGCCGAAATCGGGGGCTATTTCTCGGAGGTGGTGCGTCCGAAGGCCCTGGCGATCGGTCCCGTGATCGCCGACACCTTTGCCCGGGCGTACCGGACCGGGGTCCCGATCGCGTTCGGCACCGATACCGGCGTTTCACCCCACGGCGACAACTGGCGGGAGTTCATCTACATGGTGGAAGGGGGCATGCCCGCCGCCGAGGCCATCGTGACCGCGACCAGGAGTGCGGCCATGCTCTTGAACCAATGGGACAACCTGGGCTCCATCGAGCCGGGCAAGTACGCGGACATCGTCGCCGTGCCCGGCGACCCCCGCGAGAATGTAGAGGAGTTTGGGCGGGTACACTTCGTGATGAAGGGCGGCGAGGTCTACAAGCAGCAAGCGGATTAGCGACCATTTTGCGCGCGCTTGCGTTCACGCAAACGGGTGACGTAGACGAGGAGAAATATTCTATGAAGACCGTACTGCCAGGACTACTGGCCTTTCTGTTCGGGACCCTGGTCCTGGCTCATCACAACTACCGCCTGAACTTCGACGATTCCGTGGAAGTCACCATTGAAGGTGTAGTGACCGAGTTCGAGTGGGTCAACCCGCACGTCATAATCCACCTGGATGCCGTCGATGCAGACGGCAAGGTGACAAGCTGGGTCATGCCGACCGCGACGCCGGGTGTGGCGGGCCGCAACGGCATGACATCGGAAACCGTGTCCCCCGGGGACAGGGCGATCGTCACGGGCTGGCCGGCACGGAACGGTACGAATCAGGTGCGCGCAAGGACGATCGTGCTTGAGGATGGGCGTAGCTTTCCGCTGCATCCCGCCGGCATGGGAATGGGCGGTTAGCCCTGACAATTGTGAGTGTCAGAAACTTTGTGTGTGAGCTGATTTACAAAAGTCAGGGAACGCCAGCGCGCGCGGTTATTTGCGCCACCGCTTCAGCGGGTGGCCTTATTGCTGATCTTGTTCCCGGACCACCGGTCTCAGCCCGGTAGATTCAACGATGGAGGCAACAGCGTCCGAAGACAAGAACTCGATGAGCCGCCGCGCGGCTTCCGGATTTTCCGCGCGCGCCATGATGGCAGTGGAGAATGTCGATGGCTGCTGTAGCTCGTCGGGTATCGTGCCGGCAAAATCCGTACCATCGATCGGCAGGATAGCGCTGATCTGCTGAAATCCGATCTCGACTTCACCGCGGGCCACGACGCTTGCGACTCGCTCGGTCACGATGCGTTTCGTCTTGGGCTCAATCTCTTCCCAGATCCCGAGCTCAGGGAAGATCGCGGTTGACAGGTAGGTGCCGCTGACACTGGCCGAATAGCCGATCGAATCCGCGGCCAGCAACGTCGCGATGAGAGCCTCCCTTGTACTGATATCCGGTTTCGGCGCGCCGCTGCGCACGGCCATTCCAATAACGGAACGGACCAGGTCAACCTGGCTGGCAGGTCGAATGTAGCCCGCCTCGGACAGTTCATCGAGCGACGGCCTGTTGAGGATGAGGATGTCCGCCGTCTCGCCGCGGGCCAGACGAACCGGAATGGATTCGGGCCCGCCGCCCATGGAGGAGCCGTATTCGGTGATCACTTCGATGCCCGTCGCCTGCTCGAACAGCCGCCCGAGGATGTCGAAGGCCGCCGTGAAACCACCGGAAGTGATCACCTTGACTTGTTGGGATCTCTGAGGCGTTGCCGCGGTCTCGAGCGTGTTCGCCTCAGGCATCAATCCGGTAGCGCGGATGACGGGCGCAACGGCTTCCGAAGACAAGAACTCGATGAGCCGCTGAGCCGCTTCCGGATTCGCCACGCGCTCGGTCATGACGACAAGAACGGTGGAAACCTGCTGTAGGGCATCAGGTAACGCGCCGGCGAAATCCGCGCCCTCGATCGGCAGGATTTCGCTCATTGCCTGAAACCCGATCTCGACTTCACCGCGAGCTACAACGCTCGCCACTCGTTCGGTCACGATGCGTTTCGTCTTGGGTTCGATCTCTTCCCAGATTCCGAGCTC
This sequence comes from Candidatus Rariloculaceae bacterium, assembly GCA_965262365.1. Classification (GTDB taxonomy): domain Bacteria; phylum Pseudomonadota; class Gammaproteobacteria; order Steroidobacterales; family Rariloculaceae; genus UBA6522. Next base: position 4,787,055 of record OZ253541.1, on the reverse strand, counting down.
GGGGAATACCACCGTCGACAAGTACGTGCCGCTGACGCTGGCCGAATAGCCAATGGACTGCGCGGCGCGTAACGTCTCGATGAACGCCTCCCTTGTGCTGATATCCGGTTGCGGCGCCCCGCTACGAACGGCCATGCCGACAACGGAGCGCGCGAGGTCAACCCGGGTTGCGGATCGAATGTGACCCGTCGCGGCGATGTCATCGAAAGCGCGACCATTGAATATCAGCAAGTCTGCCGTTTCGCCGCGCTCCAGACGAAGCGGGATGGATTCCGGCCCGCCACCCATGGAGGAGCCGTATTCGGTGATCACTTCGATGCCCGTGGCCTGCTCGAACAGGGGTCCGAGGATGTTGAAGGCCGCCGCAAAACTACCGGACGTGATCACCTTGACCTGCCCGGTCTCCTCTGGTGTCGCCGTCGAATCGCGTGAGTCCGGTGCGGGCCCCTGGCATGCACAGGCCAGGAAAAGCGCGAACGAAAACAAAGCAAGAGATTTCTTCATGGACACTTGTCCTCCGCAATAATTCCTCACGCCCCTGTTGAAGAGCGTATTCATGATGAAGCCCGCCTAATATACGTCGTGAGGTGACTCGGGCCCTAGCCCGCAAATTTCACCGACAAATGGAATAGGACCTAGATATGTCGGATAATGTGAGTTAGATCAACAATTTACATTCGCCAGACGCGGAGGTCCCATGTCCACACCGTGTACACCCACGCAACTTCGAACCGGCTGGAGCTGGGCACGGGGCCGAGGGAGCCGCGGCGGATCGTTACAAGCGCATCGCGGCGGACACTGAGGCGGATCGTGGCTCAGATCCGCCGGTACTGCCCGAGGACCCGCATCGTCATTCGCGGGGACTCGGGGTTTTGCCGCGATGAGATCATGAGTTGGTGCGAGTGCAACGGCGTCGACTAACCGCCAAAGCCGATGTCATGGCGCTTGCCGTCAATTGTCAATCGCTGAACCCACTGTTTGCTGCCGCCAAGCGCAATAATCAGGTATAGCGTGCCGCCATCTGCGTACCGCCCCGGTTCCTTCAAGGCCCTCACTCGAGCTGCAGAAAGATTCCGCTGCATCTATTTTTCCCACGCTATTTACCACGCGTGAGTTGACGATATGGGGGAACAGGCGAGAAGCCGCAAGAATGCCCCAGACAAAAATCCCCTATGAATCAGAAAATTTTACGCCACTTCAGGGATCAATTGGGAACGCAGTGTCCCCAGAAATGGTGCCGGCAGAGAGACTCGAACTCCCGACCTGAGGTTTACAAAACCCCTGCTCTACCAACTGAGCTATACCGGCACGGCACAGGACGACGCACGCGATCATGCGTGCGTCGCTCGGTCCTGGTCTGACGGGCAGCAGGAATCCGGCGGCGCCGGTTTTCCCGCTCGGTTGTGCCCTGGTTACTCCGGCTTACGCGCCCTGATCAGCATTCGGTCCGTGGCGAATCGGATCGACGGGTCGCGAATGCCCAGGGTGTGGTCGTCATCCGCGTTCATCAGGATATCCGACTCGGCCTCGACCGCGAAACCGGCCTGTGCGATCAGCTCCCGGGCCTTGGAGGTTTCCATGCGGTGAAGCTGGGCATTGTCCTGACCGGCGATGCCCACATGGTCCACCATCCCGAATACGCCGCCGGGCTTGAGTGCATCGTAGATGCCGCCGAGGAACGCCAATCCGGCTTCGTCGCCCCGATTGGCCATGTCGTGCAGGTTCAACGCGGTAAACGCCGCATCTGCCTCCACGGGCAGTTCGATGGCCGTCCCTTCCGTGTAGATGACCTCCACGTTCCCCAGGCGTTCCGCCCGGGTCGCTGCCATCGCTTCCACTCGCTCGCGCATTCGCTCGGCGTTCTGTGAATACACGGTGCCGTCCGATCCAACCGCCGCGGACAACACTTCGGTATACCAACCGCCGCCGGCGAATACCTCAAGCACGTTCATGCCGTCCCCGATACCGACGAAGTTGAGCACTTCGGCGGGCATTCGTGACGCATCCCGCTCCTTCTCTTCAGCCGGTCGCTCCCCGGCCATCAGCGCCGCATCGAATCCCGACGCCAGTTGCGCCTGGGCGCCGCCGGCGAACACCGCCGCGCAAGCCGCCGCAGCGATCAGCAATCCCGTTCTAGTCCTCATGACCTTGTTCTCCTCAAGATGAATACACTTGACCCGCGTGAGAACCGCGTAGTTTACACCACGCCGCCCCCGCGAAGTTCCAGCGCAAGTTCCAGCAAACGGTCGATCAAATGACTGTATGCGATGCCGCTCGCTTCCCAAAGCCGGGGATACATGCTGGACTCCGTGAACCCCGGCATGGTGTTGACTTCACTGATGTAGGCCTTGTCCGTGCCCCGTTCGAGGAGAAAATCCACGCGGGCCAGCCCGGTACAGGCCAGGGCTTCAAAGGACCGCACCGCCAACGCCTGGAGATCCCGGGTCAACGATCCATCCAGCACCGCCGGGACGATCAACTCGGTGGAATCGTCGAAGTACTTCGCCTTGTAGTCGTAGAACGCCCGCCGCGGGCGGATTTCCCCGGGGACCGACGCCTGGGGATCCCGGTTGCCCAGGATGGCGATCTCGATCTCGCGAGCGTCGATCCCGGGCTCCACCAACAGCCTCTCGTCGTATCGCGACGCCAGGTCAAGTCCTGCCGCCAGTTCCTCCCGGTCGCCGACCTTCGAAATCCCCACACTTGAGCCGAGATTGGCGGGTTTCACGAACAGCGGGTACGAGAACGACGATTCGAGATTTTCCAGGATGTGCTGGCGCTGACCCTGCCATTTGCTGCGCTGAACCATGGTCGATGGCAGCGTCGGAATCGAATGGGACCGAAATACGTCCTTTGCCAGCCCCTTGTCCATGGCCACCGCGCTGGCCGCCACGCCGCAACCCACGTAGGGCACGCCGCAGAATTCGAGCAGGCCCTGAAGGGTGCCATCCTCGCCCATGGGTCCGTGCAACAGCGGAAACACCGCATCGACGCCTGCATTGGACAACAACGCCAGGGCTTCGGACATCGCGCCGATGGTGTCTGCAGGCGAGCCCGGTCCATCCTGGCGGTGGCCGGTCTCAGCGTCTCGGGAAAGTTGTTCGAGGACATCTTCGCCGACCGCCCACGCGCCGGATCTTGAAATACCGATCGGCACGACATCGTACCTGGTGTTGTCGATGGCTCCGAGCACCCCCCGGGCGGTCAGCAGGCTGATGTCATGCTCACCCGAGGTGCCGCCGAAGATGACGCCGATCCGCAGTCGCGCCGACATGGCTCACCCAACCTCGGGCGCGACGCCGGGGACGTACGCGACTGAGAAAATCTGCCGCACTGGAATCATGGCGCGAATGATAACGATTGTGTTGCCCTCAACCTAACCGGAATGCTGCGCCGGCTGTGCCGGATAAAGGCCCAGTACTCCAGCAATGGAGCCGAGCCCTTCGAGCACGAGGTGCGGACGGTACTGGCAGTGCGTCTCCAACCATGGGGAAAGCCTCTCGGCATCGCCGCCGGTGAGGTAGACCGCCGGCCGCTCGCCCAATTCGCCGGCTACGGCCGACAGCGCCCGGTCCAGGGCTCCGGCAAGGCCCAGCATCGCCCCCCTGGCCACCGCCTCGTCCGTACTGGTGCCGAGCAGGGCGCTCCCCTGGCCGGGCCGAGATTGGCCGCGGGTTTCGCCGATACCGCTGGTCTGCCGATCAAGCGCCGTGGCGATGACCCTTGGCCCGGCGAGAATCAGACCTCCCAGGTGACGGCCGCTCGCATCGACGACATCCAGGGTGACCGCCGTCCCGGCATCGATCACGCAGGCGGCGCCGCCCGCGAGCCTGAAGCCTGCGATCAACGCCACCCATCGATCCGAACCCATTCGAGACGGATCCGCGTAGGCGCAACGCACTCCATGCCCCTCGTGTTCGGTGGTCACGAACTCGGGGTCCAAATTCCAGCGCCGCTGCACGAATTCCGTGAAGGTCGACACGAAAACCTCACCCGCCACGTTGACGGCCACCACACGGTCGAGGCGCGCGGGTGCGGCTTCGGCCAATGACTCCAGCGCCGCGCCCGGGACTCGTCCGTGGACCGCTTCACCGGGATCGACCAACCCTCGCTCGGAAACGCACGCCCACTTGATTCGGGTGTTGCCGATGTCCACGACCAGCATCATTGGAAGGGCCTGACGGTGACATCCCCGGAAACGATACGGTGCGAGCCGGTTGCGGTCATCAGTATCAGCGCGCCACTGGAATCCACGCCTTCGGCCGTGCCTGACAGGCGGTTTGGACCGTCGATGACCGTCACCGGCTGCCGCCTCAGGCAGTCCGCCTCTCGAAACGACTCGTAGTACGCCCTGAACCCCGATTCCTCGAAAGTACCGAACATTTCGAAGTAGCCCTCGATCAATCGGGCTGCCAGGTCGTTCCGCGAAGGCGGACTGCCATTGGTCATTGTCTGAAGGTCGATGGCGCTGTTGGGCTGCTCGCCCACGCTCTCGAGCGTCCCGCTATCCATGGATACGTTCAGGCCGACACCCACAACGACACGACAGGCGCCGCCCCTGCGGGGCGCAGTCTCCACCAGGATGCCGCCGAGTTTCCTATGGTCCCACACGAGATCGTTGGGCCACTTGAGCGCCGGCGCGTTGCCGCTCACCGCCTTGATGACCCGCCGTGTCACCACGCCCGCAGCCAGCGAGAGCGCGGGCAGCTCGCCCGGCGTATCGGCGAATGACCAGCTCACGGACAGCCCGATGCCGCTGCCCAGCGGCATGTTCCAGGTTCTGCCCCGCCGGCCGCGGCCGGCGTGCTGGAATTCGGCCAGTGCCACGGTGAGGTTCCCCGGGGCCGGGGCCGGCGCTCCAAGAAGATGAGCGTTCGTGGAGTCCAACTCCGTGAAGACCTCGAGACGGGCTGTGTGCCGCAAGATGTCGGCGCCGATGCGGGAACGGATCCGATTTGCGCCAAGCAGCTCCAGGGGTCGCGGCAGGCAAACGCCCTTCCCGGGGTCGGATTCCATCTCAAGTTCCATTCCGGATAGACCTGCGAGGTGATCGCGAACCCGTGCGGGTTCCGCGTCGATCGCCTCTGCGAGTGCTTCCTCGGTGTGCCACGCGCCGTCCGCCAACGCCGCCAGCAGCGCGGCGCGCCCTTCTGCCGCGGTTGCCGCGGAAGACTGAAGGTGCGAACTCTCGACGTGATGCGGCATGTTCTCGGCGCGAAACGGCGTGCCCGGTGAGTTATCGGCGCAGCCGCAGGAGATTGGCCCGGTGCTCGGTACCGGAGAGGATTCGCTGGAGATTTTCGCGATGTGTGTAGGTAATGATCACGGCCACCCAGGCGGAATAAATGAACAGGCCAATCTGCCCGGGCAACCCTGTCAACCCAAAGTACACCGGCGCCGCCACTGCCACGCTCACCGTCGCCAGTCCGACGTAGTGCGTGATCCCGATGACGGCAAGCCAAAGGACCACCGCGGGCAGGGCAATTTGCGGCGCGACCACGAACAGCACGCCGATGGCCGTGGCCCCGCCCTTGCCGCCTCGAAAACCGTACCAGAGCGGATAGACATGGCCGAGAATCGCAGCGGCTGCCACGCTGTACCTGATCAGCTCCCGGCTGACCAGCGGATCGATACCCACGCCGGGTATGTTGAGCGCCGGCAGCAGCGCCACCGGCAGGATGCCCTTGCCGACATCGATGAGCATGACCCCGAAGGCGAAGGAAAACCCCTGGGTTCGCAGCGCGTTGGTGCCGCCGGGATTGCGGCTGCCGAGATCGCGGATGTCGACGCCGTCGCGAATCCGCCCCATCACCAGGGCGCCGAGCACGGAACCCAGCAGATACGCAACGGTAAACTTCAACCCCAACTCGATCATGCCGGAAGACCCACCGGGATGCCCGGCGCGATTCTATCACCGGAACTGCCCGTGGTTGGGTGGGAAGGACGGGCTTCCAGGTAAGCCCTTGGAGGTGAAATTGTCAGGTTAGCGTCGTGGCGCCAGGAAATGTCTCAGGCTCCCAGCCAGGCTTGCCGTCTGCTCAGCGCGTCGGGACCCGGCCTGTCGACGAGACTGAGAGCGCAGTTATCGAGCGCTGCTCCGGCCAGCGTCACCGGAAACTCCAGCAACTCTTCGTCGCGAAATCCCGTTATCCGGACGGTCTGTCCGGCCTCGAATCTGGCCAATCGCGTTTGCAGGTTTTTCTCGCTCAACATGAGCCCGTCGATGGCGATCAGGATATCCCCGGGGCTCACGCCTGCTCGCTCCGCGGGACTGTCGGTCATCACGGCGACCACCTCCAGACCGACACCATGCTGTCGGAACCGAATGCCCAACTCCGGCGGCGGCGGCGCGGCCGCGCGCGTGTTGCTTGCGGCGCTGCCGAAACGGGCGTCGCGCCGAAACTCCAGGGTTACGCCAAAGTCAGCCAACAGCTCCGCCAATGGGAGGTCCTCCGTACCGCGCACCGCAGCCGTAAAGAAGTCCGAAAGGTCCAGTCCGGAAACCTCCTGGACCAACTGCTCGAATGCCGCTTCAGGCATCCCTTCATCGGTTCGCCCATAGCGCTGCCAGAGCTCGCGCATGACCGTATCCAACGTCGCGACGGACTCCTTGCGCAGAGTCAGATCGAGTGCGAGCGCCGCGAGCGCGCCCTTGCCGTAATAGCTGATCATGGCATTCGGCGAATTGACTTCCGGTTTGTAGAACTTGTCCCAGGCATCGAAGCTCGCCTCGGCGAGGCTCTGCCTGAGCCGCCCGGGCGTCTGATAGATGCGGGTCAGGTTCTTTCCGAGATCCCGCAAGTAAGCCGCTGTGCCGATGAGTCCGCTCCTCAACAACAGCACATCCTGGTAGTAAGAGGTCACACCCTCCACCACCCATAGCAGCCGCGTGTAACTGCGCCGATCCAGTCGATACGGGCTGAACGCCCGGGGCTTGATGCGCTTTATGTTCCAGGCGTGGAAGTACTCGTGGCTGCACAGGCTGAGGAAGCGCTGGTATTTTTCCGATACGCCGGCCTTCCCGCGTACCGGCAAATTATCCCGGGAAAATATCAGGCTGCTCGATGCCCGGTGTTCCAACCCGCCGTAGCCGCGGCCCACGGCGCAACCGAGAAACAGGTATTGCCGAAACGGGGGCGGCCGGCCGAACAACTCGATATGCGCCTCGCAAAGCCTTGCGAGGTCCGCGCCGATTCGATCCATGTCCGTCTGATGGCGACCCGAGATGACCAGCCTGTGAGGAACCTGGGCCGCCTGGAATTCCGCCTCGGCAAAATCCCCGATCTCAAACGGATGGTCGATGAGTTCGTCGAAGTTCTCCGCCGAGTACCGGCCGAATCCGTCAGCATCAACCTCGACGGCATGCATGGCGGTCGCCACCCGCCAGCCCTGGGCGCGCGGGTCCTCGGGCCGTTCCAATACGACTTCAACCGGGTCCGTTTCGCGCCCCTCTGGCGAGAGGAACAGGCAGGCGCCATTGAAGTACCCTCGTCTCGAGTCCAGATAGGCCCCCCGCACCGACCGGTCCAGGGCGAAAACCTCGACCGTGACGGTCAATTCCACACCTGCATTGTGGCAGCGCCAGGTGCTCTTGGAGACTTTTTCCAATGCTGCGCTGCCGCCGTCCGATTCGGCCCGAATACCGACCACGTGTTTGGCGTATTCCCGCAGCAGGTAGCTTCCCGGAGTCCAGGACGGCAGGGTAAATCGTTGCTCCGGCGAGGAATTCCCGACGCGGCAGTTAACCTCGAAGTGGTGGCGGTTCAGGCTGGCGAGGCGGACCCGATAACGGATCATAGCGAGAGTCCCGTGAGGCTCAACCGTCCAGGGAGGCCACGGCGGGCCTGGCTTCGATGGCCTGCGCCCAACGGCGCAGGTGCTCGCGCTGCGATGCGGCATCGTCTTTCGTCACCCAATGGGCGAACCATCGGTACACGTAGGCCGCAATGTCGGCGTAGGTATAGCGGTCGCCGGCCAGGTATTCGCTTTCGCCCAAACGACCGTCGATCTTGTCGAAGAACGCCTGGATGCGCTTATCGCCCCTTTCAACCAGCGCCGGGATACGCTCGTAACCGGTCGGCCCCGGCAACGCGCGACCTGCCGGAAAGACTTCGGAATTGCGGAACCGTTCCTGGACAGCCAGATAGCCCTCCAGGGTCGCGATATCGTGCCACATCAGGACAAGCGCCTGCTCCCTGGCATCGCGGCCCATGAGGTTCGGGTCCGGCTGAAGCTGCTCCAGGTAGTACACGATCGCCAGGCTCTCGGTGATGCAGGTGCCGTCGTCCAACTCGAGCGTCGGCAGGGTCACGTTCGGATTGACTGCGGCGAAGCCCTCGGTACGGTGCTCTCCGGCCCGTATATTCAGAATTTCCGTCGGAATATCCAACCCCTTCTCGGCAATGACCATTCCCACCTTGCGGGGGCTCGGGGCTCCGGGGAAATAGTAGAGTTTCATAGCGTGTTCCTTTCTCTGTCGGCGTCCCTCATGCACTCACGTCGGCGACGACGCCGCGACATGTTCCACGTAAATTTTCTCGGCTGCAAGCCGTTTGGCGACGCAACAGTGCCGCAGGAATCGAACGGCACTCTACGAACCGAACTGACATTGAACAATCGGCGGCCATTCGTGTCCCGCTTCCGGCCGTGAGTCCCCGTTCCTAAGTTGACGGTGCTCCGCTATGGTGCCACGGTTTCGGCCTTCGCTCGGCGATTGATGAGTATTCCAAGAGTCGATAGTCTAGAAGCATGAAAACGACTATTGATATTCCTTCAGGCGAGCTTTCGAATGCCATCAGGTTCACCGGCGCGCGCACGAAGCGCGAAGCGGTGGTTGGCGCGATCATGAATTTCAACCGGCGAATGCGCATGGCCGAACTGACACGATACGCCGGGACATGCGCCGACCTGATCACCCCGGAAGAACTTCAGGTTGCGCGACGCCCGGATTGAACGTGATTCTTGTCGATACGTCGTCGTGGATACACCTGCTTCGCCCCGATGGCGATCCGGACGTAAGAAAAAACGTGGAAGCCGCGCTGCTGAGCGCAGAGGCGTGCTGGTGCCCGATGTAGTGATTGCCGCATGCGCCCGCCATCACGGCGCCCGCGTCGAGGCTGCCGACAACGACTTCAATTTGCTGAATTCCGTTGCATAGCATCTGGCGGATGCTGACCGGACATGCCCACCACCTTCACCGGCATCCAGATCGAGAACGAGTTCTACAGCCACCACTACCTGTCGGAAGTCTTCACCAATGATATCAAGGCCACCACGACCCGATGGCGCGAACGCGGCGAGCGTATCCGGAAAATCAGCCGTGAGACACGTTGACTCCCACATCCGCCTCATCGGCGTCAAGAAAACCTATGGTGCCCACGTGGTCCTCGAAGAATGCGACCTGAACGTTCGGCCGGGGGAGTTCGTGGTGGTGGTGGGACGCAGCGGCTCGGGCAAGTCGACGCTGCTCAACCTGATCGGCGGGCTGGATCGACCCACCACCGGAAACGTCGAACTGCTGGGGAAATCGCTCGCGGGTCTCACGGAGGATGAGCTTTCCCGGGTGCGGTGCCGCCAACTGGGTTTTGTATTTCAGTTCTTCAACCTGATACCCACGCTGACAGTGGCGGAAAATGTGCGCCTTCCCATGGCGCTCAACGGCACTTCCAAGGCCGAGGGCATCCAACGCGCGGAGTTGCTCCTGGGGGATTTGGGGCTTGGAGGCTGCGGCAGTCGGTTCCCCGAGGAGTTGTCGGGCGGCGAACAGCAGCGGGTGGCGATCGCGCGGGCCCTGGCACACGAGCCGAGCATTGTCCTGGCGGATGAGCCCACGGGCAATCTGGATCTCGAAACGGCCGAAGAAGTGCTTGCGTTGCTGGAGCAGACCTGCCGGCGGCATGGAGCCACCCTGGTGATGGCGACCCATAGCCGGGAGGTCCTCGGCACTGCAGACCGGGTCTTCACCATCCGTGCTGCCCACATCCACGAGGAGCCGCTGTGAACGGGCTTCTGGCGCAGTCCGGATTGCGATTCTACTGGCGCCGCCCCTGGCAACTGTGCCTGGCCATCAGCGGCATCGCCCTGGGTGTTGCGGTCTACGTGGGCGTGGACCTGGCCAACGACAGCGCGCGGCGGGCATTCCAGCTGTCCTCCGACCTGATCACCGGCAGCACGACGCACCACTTGATGGGCACACGCGGCGAAATCGCCGATTCCGTGTATCGAACGCTGCGCCTGGAACACGGACCGGTACGTGCCGCACCGGTAATCGAGACCGAGGTTCGACCGCGCCGGATGCCCGATCGAGAGTTCACCCTGATGGGTGTCGATCCGCTGGAGGAAACCGGGTTTCGAGGGTTCTCCGACTTTGTGCCCGGCCGTGGCACCGACTTCACCCGGTTGATCGTGGAGCCGGGTGCCGTGCTGGTACCCGCTGCGTTGCTTGAAGCACTGGAGCTGGAGTTGGGCGCTGAGTTCGACCTGCTGATCGGAGGTCAGGCACGGACGGTTCGCGCAGTGGGTACGGTACTGGAAACATCCTCCGCCGACGAGGGACCCACGGCGCCGATCGTCGCAGACATCGCCACCGCTCAGGAATTGCTGGGCAGAGCCTCGGTTTCCCGCGTAGACCTGATACTCGACGAGGCGGAGGCGGAACGGATCCGCGCACTTGCTCTGCCCGATGCGACGCTGGTGCCCGCCGAGGGACGCAACGCGGCGTTTGACGAACTGGCGCGGGCATTTCGCATCAACCTGACGGCACTGAGCCTGCTGGCGCTGATGGTGGGCGTGTTTCTTATCTACGCGACGATGTCGTTCGCGGTGGTTCAACGGCGCGGGACATTCGGGGTACTGCGCGCGATCGGCGTCAGCAGGCGACAACTGCTGATCGGCGTGCTGGGCGAGGCGCTGGCGATCGGCGCCCTGGCCACGACCGCGGGCGTCCTGTTGGGACAGCAACTCGCCGAGGGTCTCGTGGACCTGGTGCTGCGCACCGTGGGCGACTTTTACTTTCAGTCCAGCGTGAGCGCGGTCACCCCGTCGCCGACGATCTATTGGCGCGGCTTTGCACTGGGCCTGGGGATGACGCTGTTGGCCGCCGCCGCGCCGGCGCTGGACGCGGCCCGCAGCACGCCGAAAACGGCCATGAGCCGCGCCGCGCTCGAGCGCAGCACGCGCCGGCTCGCCCAGCGCGCAACCTGGCTCGCCCTGCCCGCGGCCGCTGTTTCAGCGGCGCTCCTGTTGCTGTCGTCCCGGAGCCTGGTGCTGGCGTTTGCAGGTCTGTTCTTCGTGATCGCAACCGGGGCCTTGCTGGTTCCCGCCGCCACCCGCCTGTTGGCGAGACTGGCCGAACCGCTGGTTGAGAGGGCATTCGGGATCGCCGGATCCCTGGCGGCACGGGGGATGGCCGCTTCGCTCAGCCGGACCGGGGTAGCGACGGCAGCCCTCTCGGTGGCGGTTGCTACCGTGGTTGGAATCGGTCTGATGATCGGCAGTTTCCGCATCAGCGTGGAGGAGTGGTTGGCGGGCACGTTGACGGCAGACGTCTACGTCAACATCGACGGCGAGCAGTTTTTCAACGACAGCCATCGAGACGGGCTTGTGGCCGTGCCCGGCGTACGTGGATTGAGCCTGACTCGCTTCACACGGCTACCCACAGCGACCGGCGAAGTGAGCCTGCGCGCCCAAAACCCGGGGCCGGACGGCTGGGGATTGCGAATGACCGCCGGTGTCCCCGGCGCCGTTGAGCGAATGGAGGCCGCCGAAGGCATTCTGGTTTCCGAGCCGCTGGCGTTTCATCGCGAACTCCACCCGGGGAGCGACCTGATCCTGCCCACAGCGTCCGGCGAGCAGGGATTCCCGATTCTCGGCGTATTTCGCGACTACAGCACCAACGGGGGCACGGTGCTCATGCCCCTGGACCTTTATCGATCCCATTGGGCCGACGATGCCATCAGCGGAATCGGCGTCTATCTGGACGACGAGGTCGACCGGCAGGCCACACTGGGAGAGATACGCCGCGTTTTCGGCGCTGGTACCCCGGTTCGTTTCCGGTCCAACGATTTCATCCGCGAGCGCTCGTTGGCGATTTTCGACCGCACGTTCAGGATTACCGAAGTACTTAGAATTCTGGCGGGAGTGGTCGCCTTTCTCGGTCTCGCCAGCGCCGTGATGTCCATCGAACTGGAGCGGGGAAGGGAGCTGGCAGTACTCAGAGCCCTCGGACTCAGGCCCCGCCAGGTGCGGGCCCTGACGATCGCACAGACCAGCCTGCTCGGCCTGGCTGCCGGGTTGTTCGCCATCCCGCTCGGTATCGTCATGGCCGCATTGCTAATCCTGGTCATCAATGTGCGTTCGTTCGGCTGGAGCATGGACCTGGCGGTCTCTCCGCAACCGCTCGCCCTAGGGGTTGTACTGGCGTTGAGCGCGGCGTTGCTCGCCGGAATCTACCCCGCCGTCCGTGCCGTTCGCACCGGCGTCGCCGGCCAGTTGAGGGCGGAGTAGAACGTGTCTGGCAGCCCGTGGCGAAAGTCCGGCGTCTGGATTCTGTTGCTTGCGCTCGTCGGATGTGCGGCCCCCGAGGGCGGGCCCGGACCGGACCGGCAGGGCAGCGCAACCCGGTTTCTCACCGAGCCCAGCACGCAGGAATACGCCCGGGTGCTGGAAAGCCGCACCTTTCGGTTTCCGGAAGATCATGCGGCCCACGACGAGTTCCGCAGCGAATGGTGGTATTTCACCGGCAACCTGCGTAACCCTGCCGGAAGGCACTTCGGATTCGAATTGACGTTCTTCCGCTACGCGATGGCGCCGGAACCGCTCCAACGGAGATCCGAGTGGGGCGCCAACCAGGCGTGGATGGCGCACCTGTCGGTGACCGATACGCGAGCCGGGGAGTTCATGGCGGCGGAGCGGTTTTCCCGGGAGGCCCTGGGCCTGGCCGGCAGCCGGGCCCAACCCTTCAGGGTTTGGCTCGAAGACTGGTCCGCCTACGGAGAAGGCGCTGGAATCCTGCCGCTGCATTTGCGTGCGAGTACCGACCGTGCCGGCATCGAACTCACGCTGAACGGCACCAAGCCGGTCGCGCTCCACGGCAACAACGGCGTGGACCCGAAAGGGCCGGAGCCGGGCAATGCCTCCTACTACTATTCGCTGACCCGACTTGACGCCACCGGCACGATACGCGTGGCAGGCGAGGAATTCGACGTCAGCGGCACGGCGTGGATGGATCGGGAGTGGGGCACCAGCGCGCTGAGCCCCGATCTGACGGGTTGGGACTGGTTCGGGCTGCAACTGGCCGACAACCGCGAGATCATGTACTACCGGTTACGGACCGAAGGCGGCGAAACAAGTCCTTTCAGCGGCGGGTCGCTGCTACAAGCCGACGGCACCCGCATCGCGCTGAGCCCTCAGGACGTCACCTTGACGCCGCTGGAATACTGGACCAGCCCCACGAGCGGATCGCGCTACCCCATAGCCTGGCAACTCGACCTCCCCGGACAGGAGCTGACGCTTCGGGTTCACCCGTACATGCAAGAACAGGAACTGAACCTGACCGTCCGCTACTGGGAAGGCGCGGTCAGCGTAACCGGCAACCAGCGCGGGACCACGATCTCCGGCGACGGCTACGTCGAACTAACCGGCTATTGACGTTTGCCATCCCGCTCCCGGCTGGACTGGTCTACGCCAAGTGAAGTCCATGCTGGGCTTGGCCCGATGAAATTGGCAGCATGCTCATGGACGGCGGAGTCCACCTAAAGTCTGCTGCCGGGGGCTGTTCAAAGACTGGGGTCCACGTCCGCTGGCATCAGTCCGCAAGGCACGGAGTCATATAGCATACACACACGTGCCAACTCGCTTGCGCGGGTAATTTGGTCGCGGGTCAGGCCCGATACAGCGCTGGCGTACAGTTCCCTCTGGTTTTCCCGAAGAGCGGCTCGACCCAGGATGAGCCACATCAGGGCTTGTACATGATCCTCCGGAACACCTTTCCCTTCGTAATACGCACGCGCGAGTTCAAACTGCGCACTCTCGTAGTTGGACTCAGCCGCGTCGCGGTACCATCGCACAGCCTCGACATCGTCCCTGACAACACCATGCCCCTGAGAATATGCGACTCCGAGAAAATACGCCGCAAAGCGGTCGCCGTGCTGCTCGGCGCTCATGCGGAGCCAGCGCACAGCCTCCGCATAGTCCTGCGGCACTCCCGTCCCCCGAGTGTAGGAGAATCCAAGTTTCCACTGTGCAGTAGAGTGTCCTTGCTCGGCGGCCAAACGGTACCATCGCAAAGCCTCGGCCTGGTCTTTGGGTACGTCATCATCTGTGTAACTGTAGTCCGACGGATTAAACATATCCCCGAGTGCCGTCTGAGCTTCGGCGTCGCCTTGCTCGGCGGCTTGACGGATTGCGCCGAAATCTTGTTGCGCCGGCAACCGCGAGTCTGACCTCGCCTCCAAAGCCATACGGAACCATCGCGCAGCCTCCGCGTTGTCCCGCGGATTGCCGTTATCGTGGTAACGACGCGCGAGCTCGAATAGCGCATCTGCGTTGCCCTGCTGAGCGGCCAGACGGTACCACCGCAAACCTTCAGCGCGATCGTACGGTACTCCGTAGCCTCTGGTGTAAGTGTGACCGAGTTCCAATCGCGCGTCTGCGTTACCCTGCTCGGCAGCCAGATGAAACCACCGCGCAGCCTCTATCTCGTCCCGTGGTACTCCGTGCCGACGCAAGTAACGGCGGCCCAGTTCCACCTGTGCATCGGCGGCGCCCTGTTCTGCAGCTTGGCGGAGTGCGTCGAGATTGTCTTGTGCCGGCAGCGTGGTCCAGACGAGGCTGGCCGCAACGATTAATACGAACCTCACCGAAAGCGGTCTGAGTTGATTTAGGATCCTCTTCATTGCCCGTACTCCATTCGCTCCACATCGTTCGGCCGAATCTTGGACGATCGCCGACCCAAGCGCCCAAGCGTTGAACGCTCGCTCCCTTCGCAACCTCGCGACGACCAATGATCTTTCCCCCAAACGAAAAAATCCCCCCGGCCCGAAAGCTGGAGGGATTCGCATATATGCCTGACGGTGACCTACTCTCACATGGGGAGACCCCACACTACCATCGGCGCTGGACGTCTTCACTTCCGAGTTCGGGATGGGATCGGGTGGTTCCCGTCCGCTATGGCCGCCAGACAAACCGGCAGGTGCTCTTTCGAGCACCAATTCTGGATTGATCCGCGTTTCGCACCAAACTTCTTGGGTGTTATATGGTCAAGCCTCACGGGCAATTAGTACTGGTTAGCTTCATTCATTACTGAACTTCCACACCCAGCCTATCAACCTCGTAGTCTTCGAGGGCCCTTCAGGGGGATCGAGTCCCCTGGGAAACCTAATCTTGGGGGGGGCTTCCCGCTTAGATGCTTTCAGCGGTTATCCCGTCCGTACATAGCTACCCGGCAATGCCACTGGCGTGACAACCGGAACACCAGAGGTACGTCCACTCCGGTCCTCTCGTACTAGGAGCAGCTCCCCTCAAGTTTCCAACGCCCACGGCAGATAGGGACCGAACTGTCTCACGACGTTCTAAACCCAGCTCGCGTACCACTTTAAATGGCGAACAGCCATACCCTTGGGACCTGCTGCAGCCCCAGGATGTGATGAGCCGACATCGAGGTGCCAAACTCCTCCGTCGATGTGGACTCTTGGGAGGAATCAGCCTGTTATCCCCGGCGTACCTTTTATCCGTTGAGCGATGGCCCTTCCATACAGAACCACCGGATCACTAAGACCGACTTTCGTCCCTGCTCGACTTGTCTGTCTCGCAGTCAAGCACTCTTATGCCTTTGCACGCAATGCGCGATGACCGACCGCGCTGAGAGTACCTTTGCACTCCTCCGTTACTCTTTGGGAGGAGACCGCCCCAGTCAAACTACCCACCATACACGGTCCCCGATCCGGATAACGGACCTAGGTTAGAACTTCAAACAGGCCAGGGTGGTATTTCAAGGTTGGCTCCACGCAAACTAGCGTTCACGCTTCGAAGCCTCCCACCTATCCTACACAAGCATGGTCAAAGTTCAGTGTAAAGCTGTAGTAAAGGTGCACGGGGTCTTTCCGTCTAGCCGCGGGTACACTGCATCTTCACAGCGATTTCAATTTCACTGAGTCCCGGGTGGAGACAGTGTGGCCATCGTTACGCCATTCGTGCAGGTCGGAACTTACCCGACAAGGAATTTCGCTACCTTAGGACCGTTATAGTTACGGCCGCCGTTTACCAGGGCTTCGGTCAAGAGCTTCGCCCCGAAGGGCTAACCCCATCACTTAACCTTCCGGCACCGGGCAGGCGTCACACCCTATACGTCCTCTTGCGAGTTTGCAGAGTGCTGTGTTTTTAGTAAACAGTCGCAGCCACCTGGTCACTGCGGCCTCCACCAGCTCGGAAAGCAAGTTTCGTCACCAGCGAAGGCGTACCTTCTCCCGAAGTTACGGTACCAATTTGCCTAGTTCCTTCACCCGAGTTCTCTCAAGCGCCTTAGGATTCTCTCCTCGCCTACCTGTGTCGGTTTGCGGTACGGTCGTCTGTTACCTGAAGCTTAGAGGCTTTTCCTGGAAGCATGGCATAAATCACTTCACCCTTAACAAAGGGCTCGTCGTCACGTCTCGGAATTGTGCTCCCGGATTTGCCTAAGAACACTCCCTACACGCTTAAACCGGGATAACCGACACCCGGCTGACCTAGCCTTCTCCGTCCCCTCATCGCAGTAACAAACGGTGCAGGAATATTGACCTGCTTCCCATCGACTACACCTTTCGGTCTCGCCTTAGGGGCCGACTAACCCTGCGCCGATTAGCGTTGCGCAGGAAACCTTGGGCTTTCGGCGTGCGGGTTTTTCACCCGCATTATCGTTACTCATGTCAGCATTCTCACTTCCGATACCTCCAGCATGCCTCACAGCATACCTTCGCAGGCGTACGGAACGCTCCTCTACCATGCCCGCACAAAGTACGAGCATCCGCAGCTTCGGTATATGGCTTGAGCCCCGGTAAATCTTCCGCGCGGGCCGACTAGACCAGTGAGCTGTTACGCTTTCTTTAAAGGATGGCTGCTTCTAAGCCAACCTCCTGGCTGTCTAGGCCTTCCCACATCGTTTCCCACTTAGCCATAATTTAGGGACCTTAGCTGGCGGTCTGGGCTGTTTCCCTTTCCACGACGAACCTTAGCACCCGCCGTGTGTCTCCCGTGATTGCACTTCTCGGTATTCGGAGTTTGCATCGGGTTGGTAAGTCGGGATGACCCCCTAGCCGAAACAGTGCTCTACCCCCGAGAGTGATACACGAGGCGCTACCTAAATAGCTTTCGAGGAGAACCAGCTATCTCCGAGCTTGATTAGCCTTTCACTCCTATCCACACCTCATCCGATAATTTTTCAACATTACCCGGTTCGGGCCTCCAGCAGGTATTACCCTGCCTTCACCCTGGACATGGATAGATCGCTCGGTTTCGGGTCTACTCCCAGCGACTGAATCGCCCATTTAAGACTCGGTTTCCCTACGCTTCCCCTAGATGGTTAAGCTTGCCACTGAAAGTAAGTCGCTGACCCATTATACAAAAGGTACGCGGTCACCCGCCGAAACGGGCTCCCACTGCTTGTACGCATACGGTTTCAGGTTCTGTTTCACTCCCCTCTCCGGGGTTCTTTTCGCCTTTCCCTCACGGTACTGGTTCACTATCGGTCGGTAGGGAGTATTTAGCCTTGGAGGATGGTCCCCCCATGTTCAGACAGGGTTTCACGTGTCCCGCCCTACTCTTTGTCACTCCTCATATCCATCTTTTGGGTACGGGGCTATCACCCCCTATGGCCAGCCTTTCCAGACTGTTCCCCTAGATTTCAATGATTGATGGTAACTGGGCTGTTCCCCGTTCGCTCGCCGCTACTGAGGGAATCTCGGTTGATTTCTTTTCCTCTGGTTACTTAGATGTTTCAGTTCACCAGGTTTGCCTCCCTGCCCTATGTATTCAGGCAGGGATGACCACCGAAGTGGCCGGGTTTCCCCATTCGGAAATCCCCGGGTCAAAGCTTGTTTGTCAGCTCGCCGAGGCATATCGCAGACTTCCACGTCCTTCATCGCCTCCTACCGCCTAGGCATCCACACATATGCGCTTAGTCGCTTGACCATATAACCCCAAAAAGTCTGGGTCATATGTAATTCTCTCAAAGAATACAGTGCGACTACTGAGATCTCATGATCTCAATAGACGGATCAATCCTGATTGTTAAAGAGCATCCCAACAAGGGGTTCGGATGCAACTCGCAAATTGCCTCCGAACCCGTTGCTGCGCATTGGAATCGACAGTTTGGTGGAGCTGACCGGGCTCGAACCGGTGACCTCCTGGTTGCAAACCAGGTGCTCTCCCAACTGAGCTACAGCCCCTTTACCCGCCTGATTCGCCGAAAACCCGGCGCACCACGGTCGGCGCCTCGACATGAGCGCGGCTTCAACGTGATAACGCGGAAACATGGTGGGTCTGGGAAGATTTGAACTTCCGACCTCACCCTTATCAGGGGTGCGCTCTAACCAACTGAGCTACAGACCCATTCCAAATGAGCCCAAATTCCAGTCTGGCAGAGGGCTCTGCCGGATGCAGTGTACTCAAGCAGCTTGTGCTGGGCGCCCGCGGGAGCGCGGGTGTAAGGTTTCTCTTTAAAGGAGGTGATCCAGCCGCACGTTCCCGTACGGCTACCTTGTTACGACTTCACCCCAGTCATTAGCCACACCGTGGGCGGCGCCCCCCCCGAGGGTTAAGCTACCGACTTCTGGTGCAACCAACTTCCATGGTGTGACGGGCGGTGTGTACAAGACCCGGGAACGTATTCACCGCGACGTTGCTGATTCGCGATTACTAGCGATTCCGACTTCACGGAGTCGAGTTGCAGACTCCGATCCGGACTACGATAGGCTTTGTGGGATTGGCTCCACCTTGCGGCTTGGCAACCCTCTGTACCGACCATTGTAGCACGTGTGTAGCCCTGCCCATAAGGGCCATGATGACTTGACGTCGTCCCCACCTTCCTCCGGTTTGTCACCGGCGGTCTCCCTAGAGTTCCCATCCGAAATGCTGGCAACTAGGGACAAGGGTTGCGCTCGTTGCGGGACTTAACCCAACATCTCACGACACGAGCTGACGACAGCCATGCAGCACCTGTCACTCGGTTCCCGAAGGCACCAAGGCATCTCTGCCAAGTTCCGAGGATGTCAAGGGCAGGTAAGGTTCTTCGCGTTGCATCGAATTAAACCACATGCTCCACCGCTTGTGCGGGTCCCCGTCAATTCCTTTGAGTTTTACCGTTGCCGGCGTACTCCCCAGGCGGAGAACTTAATGCGTTAGCTGCGACACCGAGGGGCTAATCCCCCCCGACATCTAGTTCTCATCGTTTACGGCGTGGACTACCAGGGTATCTAATCCTGTTTGCTCCCCACGCTTTCGCACCTGAGTGTCAGTATTGGGCCAGGAAGCCGCCTTCGCCACTGGTGTTCCTCCCGATATCTATGCATTTCACCGCTACACCGGGAATTCCACTTCCCTCTCCCATACTCTAGCCGGGCAGTTTCGAATGCAATTCCCAGGTTAAGCCCGGGGATTTCACATCCGACTGACCCAGCCACCTGCGTGCGCTTTACGCCCAGTAATTCCGATTAACGCTTGCACCCTCCGTATTACCGCGGCTGCTGGCACGGAGTTGGCCGGTGCTTCTTCTTTGGGTAACGTCGAGACCCGAGGGTATTAACCTCGAGCTTGTCTTCCCCACTGAAAGTGCTTTACAACCCGCAGGCCTTCTTCACACACGCGGCATTGCTGGATCAGGCTTGCGCCCATTGTCCAATATTCCCTACTGCTGCCTCCCGTAGGAGTCTGGGCCGTGTCTCAGTCCCAGTGTGGCTGGTCGTCCTCTCAGACCAGCTACGGATCGTTGCCTTGGTAGGCCATTACCCCACCAACAAGCTAATCCGACTTAGGCTCATCCGATAGCGCGAGGTCCGAAGATCCCCCGCTTTCCTCCGTAGAGCTTACGCGGTATTAGCCCGAGTTTCCTCGGGTTGTCCCCCTCTACCGGGCAGATTCCTAAGCATTACTCACCCGTTCGCCACTCGTCAGCGCCAAGATCACCCCGAAGGGATCACTAATGCCTGTTACCGTTCGACTTGCATGTATTAAGCATGCCGCCAGCGTTCAATCTGAGCCAGGATCAAACTCTTCAATTTATATCAAGGAGTTGAGTTCCTGAACGCTTTCTTTCGGGGTACCTAGGTACCCCTATGTCGGCGCTCATCCACCGTTGCTCCGGTGCGAGCGCCCACACAAGCTGCTTGAGACAAGTTTTTAAAGAGCAGACGGATAAACCGCCAAGCCGATCAATTGTACCCCCCCTGTCCACGGGTGTCCAAGCTAAAAAACCATTTTGGCTCGGAGCAACTCCGGGCCATATCCGGTCAATTGGTTTGCTGGGACACCGCAGCAAGGGAGGCGCGGAATTATACCGACTGAATCGACCCTGGCAAGCAATATTTTGCGAGGCGGGCAATCCGTGGCAAAAGCCGCTGCATTGGGCGGAAGACCGCCCCGCCGAAGACGGCTGATCGGCCGGCGGCGCGGGACTCTTGCCACGGACTGCTAGCTCTCCTTGGTGGCGTTCAGTATTACCCGGGCAAACTTGCGCTTCCCGACCTGGACGGTTCTGGGAAAACCGTCAGCCTCCAAAGCCAGTCTCGGGTCCGATATTCGATTGCCGTCCACACGGACCGCGCCCTGATTGACCATGCGGATGGCTTCCGAAGTGCTGGCCACCAGACCGCAGTCCCTCAGGACGTAGGCGATTCCGCGCGTCGCGTCCGGGCAATTCAGGGCAACCTCCGGCATCTGGTCCGGCGCACGTCCATGTCGGTGCCGGGAAATAAAGTCCTGCTGAGCTTGCTCGGCCGCCGACTCATCGTGGAAACGCGCGACAATTTCCCGAGCCAGCAGGAATTTGATATCCCGCGGGTTTTCGCCGTCGGTGACGCGAACCTTCAAGGCTTCGATCTCCCCCAGTGGCCGAAAGCTAAGCAACTCGAAGTACCGCCACATGAGTTCGTCGGAAATCGACATGATCTTGCCCAGCATCTCCCCGGGAGGGTCGTCAATGCCGATCGCATTTCCCAGAGACTTGGACATCTTGTTGACGCCGTCAAGCCCCTCCAGCAAGGGTACGGTCAGTACCACCTGCGGCGGTTGCCCATACGACTCCTGCAACTGCCTGCCCACGAGGAGATTGAACGTCTGGTCGGTGCCGCCCAGTTCCACGTCCGCCCGCAGCGCCACCGAGTCGTATCCCTGGGCCAGGGGATAGAGAAATTCGTGAATGGCGATCGGCTGACCGCTCTGGTACCGATTGCGAAAGTCCTCGCGCTCGAGCATTCGCGCCACCGTGTGACGTGACGCAAGCTGCACCAGTCCCGCCGCACCCAACTCCGTCATCCAGCGGGAATTGAAGTCCAGCCGCGTCTTTTCGGGGTCCAGCACCTTGAAAACCTGCTTCTCGTAGGTCCTCGCATTGGCCTGAATCTGTTCCCTCGACAGAGCCGGCCGAGTCGCAGTTTTTCCGGATGGGTCCCCGATCATGCCGGTGAAGTCGCCGATCAGAAAGATCACGATGTGGCCGAGATCCTGAAACTGCCGCATCTTGTTGAGCAACACCGTGTGACCCAGGTGCAGATCCGGCGCGGTAGGGTCGAAACCCACCTTGACGGTGAGCGGCCTGCCCTTGAGCAGCCGCTCCCGCAATTCGCGTTCCAAAAGGATTTCAACAGCCCCGCGGCGCAACTCCGCGAGCTGTTCGTCTACGTCGATACGCCTGGTGCTGGGCATGGGAAAGTGTTCCGGCCTGCTGATCCGAAGGCGGAATTCATCAGGCACCGTTGCCATGATGCGCCTGCAAATGACCCGCCGCGTTGCGAATGGCCGCGAGTATAGCTTGATCAATCTTCAACTCAATATCGAAAATCAGCTCTTTCCTCTTATTTTGACGACAGAGAACCAACACGTTAGAGTAACCGGTCGTTTCTTGGAGGGTGTCCAGTGGGATCGTTTCCAAGCGGTATACGCTACGATTTTAAGGACGCCCCTCCAGCAGCGGCGGTGAAGCCCGTGCACCGCTGGCCGTGGTTTGCCGCCGGAATGACGACGCCGCTGATCGCGGCGGCGCTGATTCTTGTCAGCACCGGCAGCAAGCCGGCCGCGGTTCCGGAAATTGGCAGCCTGTCGCAGGCCGCTGACCCCGCCGTATTCGCAAACATCCCGCGCAACGGCTACACGGACCTGGGGCCGGGTAGCGCTGAAACCGACCCTTCCGGGGACAAGGTTCGAATGATCGTCGGCCAGGGAGATTCCCTGGGGCAGATGTTTCGGCAACACGACTTGAGCCTCCATGACTTGAACGCCATGGTGAAACTGCCGGATGCCGCCTACTACCTGCGGATGCTGAACCCCGGTAATGAAATCCTCGTCACCCACGAAACCGGGCAGGTGCAGTCGCTGGATCGCGAGATCGACGACTTCCGAGCCCTGCGAATAGTACGAACTTCCGACAGCTTCAGCGCGGCCCTGATCGAGCGGCCGGTTGAGACCCGGGCTGCCGGCGCCCACGGAATCATCGAGCGATCGCTGTTCGCGGCGGCTCAGGACGCCGGTATGGCCGACCCGGTCATCATGAAAATGGCCGAAATCTTCCAGTGGGATATCGACTTCCTCAAGGATGTGCGTGCCGGCGATGAATTCACGGTCATCTACGAGGAACTCTGGCGCGAAGGTGAGAAACTGAAGAACGGCGAAATTCTTGCTGCCGAGTTCATAAACAGGGGCACGCCTTACCGTGCAGCCCGCCACACGGACGCAAACGGCGTTGTCGATTACTACACGCCGGAAGGGCGAAGCGTACGCAAGGCATTCATCCGCGCACCTGTCGACTTCACCAGAATCAGTTCAACTTTCGACCTTGCCCGCCGCCATCCCCTACTCAACTCTATACGCGCTCATCGAGGCGTAGACTACGCCGCACCCTCCGGAACCCCGGTCCGTGCAGCAGGGGACGGAACCGTCAGCTTTCGCGGCGCCCGCAATGGCTTCGGCAACACCATCATGGTTGAACACGGCGGCAAGATCACCACGCTCTACGCGCACCTGTCCCGGTTTGCCGACATTCGTGTCGGCAGCCGCGTCCAGCAGGGCCAGACCATCGCCTACGTCGGTATGACCGGCCTGGCTACCGGACCCCACTTGCACTACGAGTATCAGGTCAACGGCGTCCATCGCGACCCGCAAACCGCCACCCTCGCATCCTCGGAGCCCGTGTACCTGGCGAATGCCGACCTGGCCGCGTTTCAATCCACCGCTGCATCGCTATGGCTCCAACTCGACCTGAACCGTCCGGCCCAACTCAGAGCAAACGCGACGTATTGATGTCCCGTTAACGCCATGCGAGGCAGGCCATAGCCAATACCGTGGGCGAGTTCTATTTCGGTCTGATGTCGGGTACCAGCCAGGACGGCGTGGATGCGGCATTGGTCTGGCTGGATTCCAGCAATTACAGGATCCATCGCACGTCCACCACCCCCTACCCCGACAAGCTGCGGCGGCGCATGGAAGCGATGCTGGCGACCCCTGAGGTATCCCTGGAGGAGTTGGGAAGTCTCGATGTTGCCATTGCCGGTTTTTTCGCGAACTGCGTCGTACATCTCCTGAACGAAAGCGCTCTGGAACCCGGCCAGATCGCGGCCATCGGCCACTCGGGCCATACGGTCTTTCACAGGCCGTCGGGGCCGGAGCCTTTCACCCTGCAGTTGGGCGACCCCAGCACGGTGGCCGCCCGCACGGAAATCACCACCGTGGGGCACCTGCGCCAGATGGATATCGCCCTCGGCGGCCAGGGAGCGCCGCTGGCGCCGGCGTTTCACCAGTGGGCCTTCGCCGACCCCGACGAGCGCCGAGTTGTAGTCAATATTGGCGGTATCGCCAACGTCAGCATTCTCGAACCCGGCCGGGCGCTACTGGGCTTCGATACCGGCCCGGGCAATACGTTGCTGGACAGGTGGACACAGCGTTGCACCGGCAAACCGTACGATCACGATGGTGACTGGTCGCGGACCGGTACCGTGCACGGCAAGCTCTTGAACGAGCTGCTGGAGGATCCCTTCTTCCGCCGGCCGCCCCCCAAGTCCACCGGCCTCGATCATTTCAATCTCGACTGGCTGCAGGCAGCCCTGGGGCGAACGAGGGAACATTCAGACGAAGCGGATGTCCAGGCCACGCTGACCGAGCTCACCGCCGCCACCATCGCAAACGCGATCGCGGACGCGGATTGTCGACCGGAGCGCGTCATACTCTGCGGTGGCGGTGCTCGAAACGGAGCATTGAGGCAACGTCTTGCCGCCCGCCTGGACGACATTCCCGTTGAATCCAGCGCCCGGCACGGAATCGAACCGGAATGGGTGGAAGCGGTGCTGTTTGCCTGGCTGGCGCGAGCCCGGTTGCACGGCGAGCCGGGCAACGCCCCCTCCGTAACCGGGGCGAGCCGGCCTGCAGCACTTGGGGGCGTATACTGCGGGGTGCGCCGCTAACAGCACTTGCCGTGGACACACTCAATTTCAAGCTGCCCGATTACTACATCAATCGAGAGCTGTCCCAGCTCGAGTTCAACATGCGGGTCCTGCAGCAGGCCAGGGATGAGACGGTCCCGCTGCTCGAACGTCTCAAGTTCCTCTGCATCTCCTCCACCAACCTGGACGAATTCTTCGAGATTCGCGTCTCGGGCCTGAAACAGCGCCTGGAGATCAGCTCGGCGCCCATCGGTCCGGAGTCCATGACGCCGGGGGAGGTCCTGAGGATCCTGGCGGAGAGAACGAGCCGGCTGGTTTCCCAGCAATACCGCGTCTTGAACGACGAACTCATTCCCCAGCTCTCCAGGGCCGGTATTCATTTCGTTCGCCGGGACGAATGGAGCGCGGAACAGCGCCGCTGGCTCGAGAACTACTTTCACACCGAGGTCGTCTCGGTGCTCAGCCCGACTACCCTCGACCCCACGCGCCCGATACCGCGCATACTCAACAAGAGCCTCAATTTCATCGTCAGCCTTCACGGACGCGATGCGTTCGGCCGCCAGCGGCATCGCGCCATCGTCCAGGCACCACGGTCGCTGCCGAGGCTCATTCAGTTGCCCGCTGATCTGCCCGGCACAGGCGGCGCGGATTTCGTATTTCTGTCGTCCATCATCCATGCCTTCGCCGACCTGCTCTTTGCCGGGTTGACGATCGACGGCTGTTACCAGTTTCGGGTTACGCGCAACAGCGACTTCTACCTGGATCACGAAGAAGTCGACGACCTGATCAGAGCGCTCGAAGGGGAATTGTTCGAGAGTCGGTATGGAGCCGCGGTGCGGCTGGAGACGGCGCACGATTGTCCCGACGAACTTGCGGAGTACCTGCTGGAGCATTTCAAGCTGGGTCGCGACGACCTGTACCAGGTCGACGGACCGGTCAATCTCGAGCGGCTGCTTGCAGTCTACGATCTCATTGACGCGGAACACCTGAAATACCCTCCGTTCACGCCGGGTATCCCAAAGGTGCTGATCAAGAGCGCCAACCTGTTCGATGCCATCGCCCAGGGAGATATCCTGCTGCACCACCCCTACCAGTCATTCACTCCGGTGATGGACTTCGTGTACCGCGCGGCCACCGATCCCGATGTGCTCGCGATCAAGCAGACCCTGTATCGGACCAGCCCGGATTCCCCGCTGGTGGACAGCCTGGTGCAGGCGGCAAAGGCCGGCAAGGAAGTGATGGTGGTGATCGAACTCAGGGCGCGGTTCGACGAGGCAGCGAATATCGAGCTGGCAAACCGCTTGCAGGAGGCGGGCGCCCATGTGGTCTATGGCGTGGTCGGCTACAAGACGCACTGCAAGATGGTTCTGGTGGTACGCAGGGAGGGAGGACGACTGCGGCGCTACATCCACCTCGGCACGGGCAACTACCACCCGAAAACGACGCGCGTGTATTCCGACTACGGGTTGCTGACCGCGAACGAGCAGTTGGGCGAGGATGTCCACGAGGTCTTCATGCAGATCACCAGTCTGACCAAGACCTCGAACCTGAATTTGCTGCTCCAGTCCCCCTTTACCCTGCGCGACAAGCTCATCGAGCTGATTCGGCGAGAGACCAGCCATGCAGCCGCGGGACGCAAGTCAAGGATTGTCGCCAAGGTCAATGCATTGGTGGAACCGAGTGTCATTCGCGCCCTGTACAAGGCGTCCATGGAAGGCGTTTCCATCGACCTGGTGGTCCGTGGCATCTGCTGTCTGCGTCCCGGAATCCCCGAAGTCTCCGAAAACATCCGGGTTCGATCCATCGTCGGACGGTTCCTGGAGCACGCGCGATGCTACTACTTCCACAACGACGGCGCCGAGGAGGTTTTCTGCTCCAGCGCGGACTGGATGGATCGCAATCTCTACCGGCGCATCGAGATCATGTACCCGATCCTGGACGGCAGGCTCAAGCGACGGCTGATCCGCGACCTCAGGATCAATCTCGAGGACAATACGCAAGCCTGGGAGCTTCGCGCCGACGGCACGTATCGTCGCTGTCAGCCTCAGGCAGATGACGCTGCGCTGTCGGCACAGACCATACTGCTGCGCGAACTCTCCGAATCCTCCTGATAACCCACCCAGAGCTTGACGCCAACGGCCTTGAGCCAGACACGCTCGTGCTCGAGATCCGCACGGGTCAGGTGGTTCTCCCGCAGCCAGACCCGGTCAAACAGGATGTTCAGCCGTTTGCCCGAGGCGCGCAGCCTGATTGGCGGCGGTTCCACGGATCGGCGGCTGCGGTTCAGGAGCACCGCCAGGCGCAACAGCACAGTGAGCCTGAGCGCCGGCATTCGCGATGACGAGGGAAGCTCGTCTGCGCTGAAGTCGTCCAGCTTTCGGCGGTGGTTACCAACGAGTATGGCGAGCAGGTGCTGTTCCAGCCGGTTGAATCCGGGCAGATCGGCGTTGGCGATCAGGTACGCCCCATGGCGATGGTGCTTGGCGTGAGCGATGCCCAGACCCAGCTCGTGAAGCCGCCCCGCCCATGCCAGGACCAGGGGAAAAAACGCGCTTTGAAGTCCCCAGTCGGCATCAACCTGTTCCAGAAGCCTGACCGCCGAGGATTCCACCCGCTCCGCCTGGGCGCGGTCCACATGGAAGCGTCTTTGCAGCCCGTCAATCGTTCGATCCCTGGCGTCGCGGCGCTGTATGCGTCCGAGCATGTCGTGCAGCAGGCCCTCTCGCAGTGCGCCGTCACTCACATGAAGTTCCTCGATCTCCAGGCCCGCCATGATTTCCAGGAGTATTACCAGCCCACCGGGAAAGACCGGCGCTCGCTGCGGGTTGAAGTCCGCAAGGCCAAGGTTCTGGACCCCACCCGCGCAGCTCACCGCGCCGATGATCGTTTCCACTGCATCAACGGTGAGACCGCCCTCAATAAGGCCCATACTTCTCGCCACGCGCTCGGCTGCGCGGATTGTCCCGGACGAACCCACCGCAGTCTTCCAACCCATGGACTGGAACGTGGCAATCACCGGCTGCAGTTCCAGGCGTGCCGCAAGCCGCGCCGCTTCAATGCGTGCTGCGCTGACCTGTCCGCCGTCGAAGTAGCGTGCGCTGAACCCGACACAACCCATGAACAGGCTTTCCGGATACCTGGGTTCGTATCCCTCGCCGATGATCAATTCCGTGCTGCCGCCGCCGATGTCGATCACCAGCATCTGTTGCTCGGCACTGGGCACGTGGTGAGAGACGCCGAGATAGATCAGCCTCGCTTCCTCGATACCGGAAATAACTTCGACCGGGTGGCCCAGCGCGGCTTCGGCGGCTCCCAGGAAGGCGCGCGCGCGGCGCGCACGGCGCAACGTATTGGTACCTACGACGCGCACCTGTCGCGCGTGCATTTCATTCAATCGCTCGCCGAAACGGCCCAGACATCCCAGTGCGCGATCGGCCACAACGTCACACAGCCCGCCCCCGGCGTCGAGCCCCGAAGCAAGCCGCACCATTTCCCGGATCCTGTCGATGATGGAGAATTGCCCGTGACGCAGGCGGGCCACCACCATGTGGAAACTATTGGAACCCAGATCGACCGCCGCCATGACGGTCGGTGGTTTTCCCGGGGGAGACAGGTCGATGGCTCTTGATACCCTCGCCCGTGCTTTTTCCACGGGATGCTAGACGGAGAAGGACGACCCACAACCGCAGGTCGTGCTGGCATTGGGATTGCGAATGATGAATTGCGCGCCGGACAGGTCTTCCTTGTAGTCGATTTCCGCGCCCGTCAGGTATTGCACGCTCATGGGATCGATCAACAGCGTCACGCCGCAATTCTCGACCTCGGTATCTCCGTCCTCGATTGCTTCGTCGAAAGTGAAGCCGTACTGGAATCCCGAGCAGCCGCCGCCGGAAATGTACACGCGCAACTTGAGCTCGGAGTTGCCCTCCTGCTCGATCAACTGACCGACCTTCAGCGCCGCTGCATCGGTAAAATTGAGCGGCGGCGGAAATGGATTTTCGTTTGCCATCCGCTCATGATGACGTGATTGGTTGTTCGCGTCCATTTATCTCCCCGACCTGCCGATTTTCTGGCCAGTCAGCGTCACTCCGGCGAGGACGGCCGCCAGTGTCCTGGCCACCAGCGCGGCGGGGGAGGCGGCGGAGGGGAAGCCAGCTTCCCGAGTTCGGTCAATGCGCGCGCATAGACCTGGCGTTTGAAGTAGATCACCTTGCCTACCGGCGCCCAATACTGGACCCACCGAAAGCGGTCGAATTCCGGCTCAAGCGTGGTATCGCAGCGCACGGACTCGGGATCACACAGCATTTTCAGCAGATACCAGCGCTGCTTCTGGCCGATGCACAATGGCCGCTGCTTGCGGAGATACCGTTCCGGCAGCCGATAGCGCAACCAGTCCCGCGTGCATCCCAGCGTTTCGACGTCGTCGCAGCAAAGACCAACCTCCTCTCTGAGTTCGCGGTACATCGCCTCTTCCACGCTCTCGTGGTGCCGGATGCCGCCCTGGGGAAACTGCCAGCCACGCCGGCCTGCGCGGCCGCCGATGAGAACATGCCCCTCGCCGTCCATGAGAATCATGCCGACGTTGGCACGAAAGCCTTGTGAGTCGATCCGGTCCATATGAGGTGTCGAGCGATCAGCACAATTCTTTCACATTTTGTGAACTGCGGCAGGACTATGGCAAGCGGACGCGCCTCACTCCTCTCTTGCGGCAAGATAATGCCGGCCCGCTTCCATCAGCGCAACAAAACCCGCCTCGTCATTGGTTTCAACCAGTTCCCGAATCCGCCGGGCGGCGTCCACAAGGGCGCTCAGGGGCGCGTCACCGAATCGATTGAGCGCCTGGATTTCGAAATAGAGCTGCGGATTGTCGCGAGCCACCCCGCTGGCCACCTGCAACTGGGCGTCGAATGTTGTGCTGGACAGCGCCTGAAGATGGGGAACCAGTTCGCCGCTCCCGGCGAGCGCGGTGAAGAACGCCAGGTTCAGGGCATGGGAAAGACCCAGCACGTAGGCGATGGCGCGGTCATGATCGTCAAGACTCATATCGACAAGTGCGGCCATTGTTGAGGCGAAGAGTCGTCGCGCCTCCTCGAGGGCTTCCGCCGAACCCACATCCACAAAAATGACATGACGCCCCGAAAGCAGTCTGGTGTTCGGTCCGAACATGGGATGAATCGATGCGACCCGACACCCCGCACCAATCAGTGCCTCAAACCCGGATTTCAGCGGAGTCTTCAACGATCCCACGTCCAATATCAGACCTCGCGGGCGCCGCTGTGCCAATGCGTGGAGTATTTCCGCGGTTGCCTTGATGGGCGCCGCAACAACGATGATGTCGTGGTCCAGGTCGCGTTGTTCCCAATCCGCTACCCACGGGAAAGGCAATTTCGATCTCCTGGGGTCCGCGAGTTGTACCTGAAAACCCTGCGAGGCCAGAAACTCGGCCATCCAGCCGCCCATCTTTCCGGAACCGCCGATGAGCAACGCCGACCTTCCTGCGCCCGAGCTTTCCTCCGCCACACGCTGCTGTTCCTGGTGCGTGAGCGAAGAGCGTATGAGCGCCTGCATGACCTGCTCCGCCACTTCGGTGTCGAGTCCCCGCACCCGCGCCTGATGTCGGGCGGCCTCGATGATCCGGCGTTCTCGTGCATAGTCGCGGGTCGCGGTACCGGTTCGCAATTTGTAGGCGCTCACCTCAGCGACTATTTCCTGTCGCTGTGCCACAAGCGAAATCAGCTCGCGGTCAACGGCGCTCAGGCGTTCGCGTAGTTCATCCAGGCTCATTGCATCCCTCCCGAAAAGGCCGCGTTAGTGTAACCTTGCGTCCCGCGGCTTTCAGTCCGCATATGCGCAGCGCGCCGCTCCGGCGGAGTGCGGCTCAGCGAGCACCGGAAGTAGCATGCCTTACTCAAGACCCACGAGAGAGTGCGCCATGAACGACATTCGAATGCTCTCGGAAGCCCGCTGCTTCGGCGGGCTGCAACGCACCTACGAGCACGATTCGTCCTGCTGCGCATGCAGCATGCGGTTCGCCGTGTTCCTGCCCGGGGACGCTCGCGCCGTTCCTGCTCTCTACTGGCTTTCCGGCCTGACGTGTACGGAGGAAAACTTCGTCGTCAAGGCCGGTGCCCAGCGTCTTGCAGCGGAACTCGGCATCGCCCTGATCGTTCCCGACACCAGTCCACGTGGCGTGAACGTTCCCGGTGAGGACGACTCGATCGACGTAGGCACCGGTGCGGGCTTTTATGTCAACGCAACTCAAGAACCATGGGCGGCGCACTATCGAATGTACGACTACGTGGCAATGGAGCTGGTGGAAGTCGTCAACTCCCACTTGCCGGTGGACCCGGAGCGCAAGTCCATCAGCGGCCACTCCATGGGCGGCCACGGCGCGCTGCTGATCGGCACCCGGCGAGCAGACGAGTATCGGTCCGTGTCCGCCTTCGCACCGATCTGCGCAGCCAGCCGATCGGACTGGGGCAGGAATGCCCTGGCGCATTATCTGGGCGACGATGAAAACGCCTGGCGCGAATACGACGTCAGTGAAGTGATCCGGAGCCAGCCCAGCGCTCATACGCTCCTGGTGGACCAGGGTGGCAGCGATCCATTCCTCGACCAACTGCGGCCCGGCAACCTGCGCGCGGCATGCGACGCTGCGGGTCAGCAACTGCGATACTGCGAGCGGGCGGGTTACGACCACAGCTATTTCTTTGTGAGTTCCTTCATGGAACGTCACTTGAGATTCCACGCCGAAGCCCTCGGTTGAAAATGAACGTACCGGTCGCGGTTGCGTCGTCTTCCCAGCTCGCCGCCGATGCCGGCGCGGCCGTTGCCGAACGCGGCGGAAACGCCGTGGACACCGCCATAACCGCTGCGCTGGCTTCGATGAACACGGAACCGGGCGTCTGCGGGCTGGGCGGAGGAGGATTCGTGACCGTTTGGCCGACGGACCAGCCGGCCGTCGTGATCGACGGTTATGCCGCCGCTCCCGGTCTGGGTCTCCCGCGCGAGCGATTGGGAACGGGAGGCATCGATGTTTTCATCAACTACGGCGGCGGAGTACGAACCGTTGTCGGTCCGGGCTCCGTCGCCACGCCCGGCAGCGTAGCGGCCCTCGGTGAGGCATCGGAGCGGTTCGGAGCGTTGCCCTGGGCGGAACTGTTCGAGCCGGTCATTGCCGCGGTAAAACACGGCTTCCCGTTGCCCAGGTCCTGCCATCACTACCTGCAAGTGTCGGGGGACTGCGTATTCGGACAGGACCGCGACGGCTGGGACTGCCTGCATGACCAGGACGGGCGCCTCAAGCCGCCGGGCGCGACGATACGAGTTCCTCATCTGGCCGACAGTCTGCACAGACTGGCGCAACGTGGCGCGCGCGAATTCTATTCCGGCGAGCTGGGACGCCTTGTCGCCGACCATGTGCAAGCGCGTGGCGGCGTGCTGACTCGGAAGGATCTGGCCGCATATCAGGCGCAAGTCAGAGAGCCGCTTGTCACGCAGGTCAACGGCTGGCAAGTCGCCACGAATCCCTCACCTGCGCTGGGCGGCGTGATATTGACCGCGATGCTGACCCTCATGGCGGGCGACTATCCGACCCTGCCGTCCGACCCTGTGGCCCGGCAGATCGCCGTGCAGACGCTGGTGCTCGGATACCGACATCGACAGGTTGGCAACGCGCGAACCGTCCAGCGGGACATGGACCGGTTGATGGCCAGCGTTACCCGCCAGGATCTTCACTTCCTCGGATCGCCTTCTACGGTGCAGACTTCCGCCGTGGACGGAACCGGACTGGGTTGCTCGATCACCATGTCGACGGGCTACGGCTCGGGTCTCATGCCGGCGGGTACAGGGATCTGGTTGAACAACTGCCTCGGCGAGCTGGAGCTGATCCCCGAGGCACTGGCGGGGCCTGTGCCCGGCGCAAGATTGCCCTCCAACATGGCGCCAACGGTCGCTCGCGACGATTGCGGCAATTCGCTCGCCATCGGCTCGCCGGGAGCGGACCGCATCACCACCGCTATTGTCCAGGTACTCGACCAGCACCTGCTGCGTGGAAAGTCTCTCGCCGCATCCATAAGCGCTCCGAGGCTTCACCTGGAATACGTTGACAATACACCGCGCCTGGCCCACGAACCGATCGGTGACTTGCCCGCGAATGCCCCTGATCCGCTACCTTTCGGTGCGAACTCAATGTATTTCGGCGGCGTTGCCGCTGCCAAGGCCGACGCCGGCGGGCAAGTTCAGGCGGCGGCTGACCCGCGCCGCGCAGGCGGTACGCGCGTCATTGCCGTGTGACCCTTCTGCCGACTACGACCCATTTGCCCATGGCCAAACGCCACATGACAAATTCCCCGCTCCCTCCAACCCCCCCGCAGGACCCGGTTCGCCTGCTGGGCGACTGGCTGGCCGACGCCACGCAACGCTCTGGACAGCGGCTTCCAAATGCTTTTGCCCTGGCGACGGCCGACGCGGCCGGGCAGCCTTCCGCGCGGATGGTCCTGCTGAAAGACCTCTCCCTGACGCACGGTTACGCGGTGTTTCATACAAACTATCGCTCACGAAAGGGTGCGGAACTCGACAGGCGGGCCCAGGCGGCCGCCGTGCTGCACTGGGATCGCCTCGGGCGCCAGGTCCGGCTGGAGGGTCCGGCAGTGCGCTGCCCCGCAGAGGAGAGCGATGCCTACTTTGCCACTCGCCCCTGGCAGAGCCGGCTCAACGCCTGGGTCAGCGACCAGAGCCATCCTCTTGGGGATCCTGCCGAGCTTGCGGTACGAGCCCGGCAGCAAGCGGAGGAATTCAATCTTCCCGATCCTGCCGGCCCCGCGTCGCCAACGGACTCTGCCGAGGCGGCCCTGGTGCGCCCCCCCTTCTGGGGCGGCTACCGACTATGGTTCACCGCCATGGAATTCTGGACGGAAGGCACGGATCGGTTTCACGAACGGGTGCGCTACGAACGAACGCTTGCACCTGCAGGCAATGGCGCCTTCACGACCGGGCCCTGGAGCTGGCAGCGGTTGCAACCCTGACCAATGCACCCGAATATTGTCTTGATTGACCGCAACGAAATCAGGTTGAGTTGTGCACGCTAGCCCGTGGGTCTTGGCGATAACCATTTGCGTGCTCGGAGGCGCGAGTACCGCCGACGATCTCTCCGGCAGCCGCGAATATCCGCCGGACCTGAGCGTCGCGCTTTCCCCGGATGGCGAGCTGCTCGCGCTCAGCAACGATTCCGGCCTGTGGAGCATGCCCGTTGCAGGCGGCGTGGCCAGGCCGCTGTTGCCCGCTGGAACGGTCGCTCGCAATCCGGGTTTTTCACCGGATGGAGCCTTCCTCGTCTATCAGGGCATGCATTCGGGGCAATGGGACTTGTGGCTCCTGGAGCTTGCCGGGGGCGATGAGCGTCAGATCACCAGCACCGAATACCACGAGGTGGAGCCGGTCTTCTGGCCCGACGGCCATTCGGTGGTATTTGCGTCCGACCGCGCAGGGACGTACGACGTGTGGGAACTGCACTTGAGTTCCGGAGCATTGCGCCGACTGACCGGCCGGTCGGGCGATGCTTCCTTTCCCAGCGTCTCAGAACACGGCGACGTGGTATACACCAACGAACTTGACGGCCGCTGGTCACTGTACCTGCTGCGTACCGGCGTCACCACGCTTCTCGCAAGCCGGCCGTATCCCCTGCGCGCGCCATCCTGGCGCCCCGGAGGCGGCCTTATCGTGCTAAACGAACAACCGAGTCCGACGCAGAGCAATCTCTCGATGCTGCTTCTGGACACCCGACCGCTGCTCAAGAATCTCACCAGGGGTGAGTTGATAGCAGCTACGCCGGCTTCATGGCTGACCGCCGGGGAACTCCTGTATGCGGCAGGAAGCCAGGTATGGAGACGGCCGCTGGGGAGCGGCCCGCGTGAGCCCGTGCGATTTGTTCCTCTGGCCCCTTGACCGCACGCGACACCGGGCACCTGCCGCCAATGTCACGGTTGAGAAACACAATTAACCATGCATAAACAAACTGTTATGATTGTGTTTTGATCTAATAAATTATAATAATCCCGTAAGGTGATATGCGACTGCATCGACCGATGTTGCCAAGTGATCGCTTTGGCGACGCCAACTCTGGCCATGAATAAGTATCTGTTTTTTATTGTAAAAAACAATTCTATCGATATTCCATCGAGGCCGCTGTCACGTCTGGACGCGGAAGAAACTCTGAAATCAACGAAATTTTGTGCGAATTTCGACGCGATTCTGTTAAATTGGTCATTCGAATAAGAAGCAGAACGAGAAAAAGAACAATATTTGCAGGCTGTGACAACAATCAAAGAACGGTTGGACCGCTTGAAAAGACCCTTGGACTAACGAAGCAATACAACCAACAGCCAGGCCGCATATTTGAAACCGTAAACTCCGATAACAAAAATAAACTAACCCGGCGCTCCCACCGCCGGGTTTCTTTTGGATAGAGCACTAGACGGCCCAACCGAACAACGTCATCACGGCGATTACCGTCACGCTGATAAAGAGCGTTCGGAAAACCAGTTGCATCGCGCGGCGTGCGGCCACGCTTGGGTCGGAAATATCCGCCGCAGTGCCGCCCATGGCAGCCTTGCCCACGCACGCAACCACTTGATCGTTACCGTGATGGAACGGCAGATCCGATTTCAACTCGTATTGACGCCAGCAGTTGTATGCATCATCGAAATTTCCGCTCAAGGCGTATCCGATAACCGCCAGTCGCGCTGGTAGCCAGTCGAGAACTCCGTGAACCGCTTCGATCGCGGGCAGAGCGGGCGTGACCCGTTCCGGGTCGCTGACCCCTATCGTCGTCGCACGCCGGCGCAGCAGGTCGCTGACACGAAATAACCAGGCACCCACGGGACCGAGTACGACGAACCAGAAAACGACGCCGAACAAGCGATTGGTAGCCTGCACGAAAACGGCCTCCTCCACGGCGACCACGTCTTTCGCGCCGGAATGCTCCACCTCGCAGAGTTCCGTCAGGACGCGTTCGGCTTCGGCGGCGTCGGAGTCGGCAAGGGCCTGGCAATACTCTTCCACCTCTGCCGCGAGATCCCGGGGACCGAGACAGAATAACAGCACCAACACGGCAAACAGCAGATAGGGAAGATCCCATGGTATCCCAGTCTGGAGCAGCGCCCGACTGGCCCAGGCC
This sequence comes from Candidatus Rariloculaceae bacterium, assembly GCA_965262365.1. Taxonomy (GTDB): domain Bacteria; phylum Pseudomonadota; class Gammaproteobacteria; order Steroidobacterales; family Rariloculaceae; genus UBA6522. The sequence goes on along the minus strand of OZ253541.1, from coordinate 4,751,262 downwards.
ACGGGAATCAACGGCAGCAGTACAAGCAGAATACCGCCCGGATACACCAGCCAGATATTGGCGCCACGCAACCTGTCCAGTCCGAAATCGAAGTAGGGATCGAGCCAGCGCAATTCGCGCAGGTGCAGTACCTGGGTCGCCAACCGTTCAAGGCCGAGCCCGAAGATCAAAGCAATCAGTTTCATGAGTCGGCGGTTACCGTGCTTTGCAAAAGCATAGCAGCCTGCGGCCAAAGTCGCGCGCCGCACCGAGTCCGGTGGGGCGCCCGGCTGACAAGGCGCCAGGAGAGAGAATACCGGGCCCATTTGATCGACGAGCGACGCAGCGGGTCGGGCCAACATATTCGGACCGGCTCAAGGTATGTTAGCTTTCGCGTCGAGCCCGGTAGTCAAGAAGAGTCATGAGTCGAATTCGCCGCCTCGGCGTTGTGATGGATCCCGTCGAGAGCATTCAACCGAAGAAGGATTCAACGCTCGCCATGCTGTTGGCCGCTCAACGACTGGGTTGGGCGCTGGTTTACTTCCGACAGCAGGATCTGGCAGTGCGCGACGGTGCGGCCCTTGGAAGTGGACGGCGGATCACGGTACAGGACGACAACGCGGCATGGTTCGACCTCGGCGAAGAATGGCGAGGCAGCCTCGAGGAACTGGACGTTGTGCTCATGCGCAAGGACCCGCCATTCGACATGGAGTACATCTACACGACCTATATTCTCGAGCTGGCGGAGAAACGGGGATTACTCGTGGTCAACAAGCCGGCCAGCCTGCGCGACATCAACGAGAAGGCGTACACCGCGTGGTTTCCCCAATGCACTCCACCCGGCCTGATAACCCGATCGCAGCTCGAATTGAAGGCGTTCCTCGAGGAACAGGGCAAAGTGGTGCTCAAACCGCTGGACGGAATGGGCGGAAAGTCAATTTTCGTGGTCGACAGGACAGATCCCAATACCAACGTCATCCTCGAGACACTGACCGAATTTGGCACCCGGTTTGCACTCGCACAGCGCTTCATTCCGGAGATCGATGACGGCGACAAGCGGATTCTCCTGATCGAAGGCGAACCGGTAGCCTATGCGCTGGCCAGGATCCCGAGTCCAGGGGAATCACGGGGCAACCTGGGGGTGGGCGCCCGGGGCGTGGGCCGGGAGCTGACCCCGAGGGACCGATGGTTGTGCAGCGAGGTCGGCCCGGTGCTGAAGCGCATGGGGGTCATGTTTGCCGGACTCGACGTCATTGGCGACTACCTGACGGAGATCAACGTCACCAGTCCGACCGGAATTCGGGAACTGGATCGAGCGTTTGACATCGATATCGCCGGTTCGCTCATGCAGGCAATCGAGGCCAGGCTCTAGTGCTCTATGCAACTGATAATGGCGTATCAGTTGCATAGAGCACTGGCAGTCAGCGGCAAGAGTCCCGCGCCGCGTTACTGACCGGCCTTTGCCGCCTCTGGGTCGGCCCACCGTGGTAGCGGCCCGGGATGCCGGGATGCGATAATGTGCGTACGCCCGACCGACAGCGTTTCCCATGAGCACACTGCAAGACCAGTTCCTGATCGCCATGCCCAGCATGAGCGATCCGAATTTCAGTGGCACCGTGACCTACCTTTGCAAGCACGACGCCAAGGGTGCGTTGGGCATCATCATCAATCGCCCCCTGCGCATGCGGGTTTCAGAGATCTTTGAGCAACTGTCGCTGGACGTTGTCGATGAGTATCAGGCTGATCGTCCGGTGATGGGCGGCGGCCCCGTTCACGTTGACAGGGGCTTCGTGATACATCAGTCCAGCGATCCGTTCGACAACACCCTCAACGCCACCGGCACCGGCATCAAGGTCACGGTATCCCAGGACATCCTCGACTCCATGGCGCGCGGCACGGGGCCTCGGAAGGCGTTGGTGGCGCTGGGATATGCCGGCTGGGAGCCGGGCCAGCTTGAGGCGGAAATCGTCGCGAATGCGTGGTTGAACGCTCCTGCGGACCCCGCGATCATCTTCGAGACGCCGTTCGAGAAGCGTTGGGCGGCGGCCACGGCGTTGCTCGGCGTCGACATCGTCCAGTTGTCCAGCTATGCAGGACACGCCTGAGTGCGGGGCGGGCGGGCGGAATTGACCGCCGCCGCCGATCGCAACATCCTGCTCGCGTTCGACTTCGGGCGCCGCAGAATCGGCGTCGCCACCGGGAATATGCTCACCGGCACCGCCACACCGCTTGAGACAATGGATGCGAAGGGCGGACCGCCATGGCACCTCCTGGACCATTCGATCGAGGAGTGGCGCCCGGGACGCCTGGTGGTCGGGATTCCAGGCGGCGATGGCGCCGCCGAGGTGGCCGCCGGCGCGCGTGAATTCGTCAACGACCTGGAACGCCGATATGGGCTCCCGGTCGTCACCACCGACGAACTGTTGAGCTCCCGCGCAGCGGAGTCGCGACTGCGGGAAGCCAGGGCATCCGGGCGGATGAAGCGGCGAGTCAAAAAGGGCGACATCGACAGCCACGCGGCCTGCGTGATCGCCGAACAATGGATGGCCGGCCCGGCGTGACCCACCCCGAGACACGCGGAACGATCCACCTGGAGGACGCCGAAGTCCTCTCGCAACAACGGTTTCCGGCGAATCAATTCGTCCTGCGCGTGCGTGCGCCCGGTTGCGCCGCGCGTGCGGTCCCCGGAAGTTTCGCACACCTTACCGGCGACGACGCGGTTCCCATGCGACGCCCTCTGTCGATCATGCGGGCAAACCCGGCGCAGGGTTGGCTCGACTTTCTCTACAAGCCCGTAGGCCGCGGACTGGAAGGTCTCGGACAACGCTCCCGCGGCGAAACCGTCAGCGTGCTTGGACCGATCGGCAACGGCTTCACTCCCGATCCCGAACGGCCGCAGGTCATTGCGATCGGCGGCGGCGTGGGTATTCCGCCCATGGTCTTCCTTGCCGAACGATTGAAGGACAATCCTCGCTTCCAGGTCCTGGTGTTGATGGGCTCGGAAGTGCCGTTCCCATTCCGGCTGGCAAGCGCAGAAATTCACGTCCAGGGCATGCCGGCGCCCGCCTCACGCAGCGTCGAGTTGCTGGAGTCGTGGGGCGTGCCGTCACGGCTGGCCAGCAATGCCGGTTACAAGGGCTGTTTCGCCGGTTTCGTCACGGACCTGGCCCGAGGGCTGCTGCAGTCACTGTCCGCCGAGGAACTCGACCAGGTCCAGATCTTCGGTTGCGGACCTGAGGGCATGCTGGCGGCTACGGCGGATCTTGCCAGGCAATTCGACCTGCCGTGCCAACTGGCGCTTGAGGAGTACATGGCCTGCGCCGTGGGCGGGTGCGCAGGCTGCACGGTATTGCTCAGCACGGCCGACGGTCCCGCCATGAAGCGGGTCTGCGTCGATGGGCCGGTTTTCGACGCCTGTCAGGTCTACCCGGGCTGAGCCCCGCAGCCAGCCACTCGCGCTGTCTCCGGCTTGATGAGACCCTCGTCGAGCAGTCTGCGAAGATCCTGCTCCAGCGTCCACATGCCGTGGGACCTCCCGGTCTGGATGGCCGAATACATCTGCGCAACCTTGCCCTCGCGAATGAGGTTGCGTATCGCGGGTGTGGCGATCATGACTTCATGGGCTGCAACACGTCCTCCGCCGCAGCGCCTGAGCAGCGTCTGGGCGATCACTGCCCGCAGCGACTCGGCGAGCATGCCACGGACCATGGCTTTCTCCGATCCCGGGAAAACCTCCACGATGCGATCGACAGTCTTGGCCGCCGAACTGGTGTGCAGCGTGGCCAGCACCAGATGGCCCGTTTCCGCGGCGGTCAACGCCAACCGAATGGTCTCCAGATCGCGCAGTTCACCGATGAGTATGACGTCCGGGTCCTCGCGCAGCGCCGACCGCAGGGCCACGGCGAACCCCCGCGTGTGCTGATGGACTTCGCGCTGGTTGACCAGCGACCGCTTGCTCTGGTGAACGAACTCGATGGGGTCCTCTATCGTGATGATGTGGTCCGGCGAGTGGGTGTTGATGTGATCCACCATGGCCGCCAGCGTTGTCGACTTGCCTGAGCCGGTGGGACCCGTGACCAATACCAGTCCGCGGCGTGCCGCGGCGATCTCCCTGAATGCCTCCGGCGCCGCCAATTCGTCCAGCGATGGCACCGCCGACGGGATTGTGCGAAACACCGCGGCGCAACCGCGGCGCTGGATGAACGCGTTAACCCGAAAACGCGCCAATCCCGTCATCTCGAAAGAGAAATCGGCCTCCAGATGCTCCGCGAACTGTTGGCGCTGATTGTCGTTCATGACCGCGTGCACCATACTCTGTACCCGCTCATGCGGCAGCGGTGCCATTTCGGTTTCCCTGACGTCGCCGTGAACCCGTATCCTCGGCGCCAGGTCAGCCGACAGATGCAGGTCCGATGCGTCGTTCCTGACCGCGTAGGCGAGCAACCGCGCGATGCTCTCGGCAGGCGGTGAAGCCTCCGGCAGCGCCTCCGGGGCGGAACCGGCAGAATGCAATGAGTGGCGAATCCAAAAATCTCCCGGCAAGTGCAACCCAGGTCGCACCGCGCCTGGCACACGTTCGCAGCCGCGTGCACGCAGCGCTGCAAGACGCCGGCCGGGGCGCGAATGAAGTCCTGATACTGGCCGTCAGTAAACGACAACCCGGACATGCTATTGAAGCGGCATTTCAGGCCGGTCAGACCCATTTTGGGGAAAACTACGTCCAGGAAGCCCGCACCAAGATCGCAGCGCTTGAGCAGCTTCCAATCGTCTGGCACTTCATCGGGCAACTGCAGGCCAACAAGACCCGCGAAGTGGCGGAGCGCTTCCAATGCGTCCATACCCTGGACCGGACGCGGATCGCCAGGCGGCTCAACGATCAACGCCCCTGCGGCGCGCCACCGCTTGAGGTTTGCATTCAGGTCAACCAGGCCGGGGAGCGGGGCAAGGGCGGTGTCGAACCGGGCGACGTGGAGAATCTCGCCCGGCAGATCAGTCAATTCCCCCGGCTCAGGCTGCGGGGCCTGATGAGCATCCCGCCGGCCGGCGGCGAACCTGCGCGGTTCTTCGCCGAACTCCGCAGCCTGCGGGATCGACTGGTCTCACGGGGAATCCCGATGGACACGCTTTCCATGGGCATGTCAGCGGACCTTGAACCGGCCGTAGCCGCGGGCAGCACCATCGTGCGCATCGGCACCGCCATCTTCGGCCCACGCACGACCCCGAAGGAAGGCAAATGAGGAACCCGGACGCGGGACCGTGCTATCTTTGCCCCGGATTCAGAAGCGCCCGCCGCCCGTCTCCATCGATTGAAAGAACCTGATATACCCCGCGAACCATGCGTAGCTCACTCTTTTACCTGGTCAAGGCGCTTGGCGACCTTTATCTGCTGGCCTTTCTGTTGCGATTTCTTCTGCAATGGGTGCGAGCCGATTTCTATAACCCCTTCACCCAGGCCATCGTACAAATCACCAATCCGCTGGTAAGTCCGGCGCGGCGATTCATTCCTGCGTCACGCAGCGTGGACGTCCCGACCCTGGCGGTCCTGGTAGTCCTGGAAGGCCTCCTTACCTGGTTCCTGCTCAACATCGGCGGCATTCCGTCAGGGTCCCTGGCGCCGTTGCCGGTATTGGTTTTCTATCGCCTCATCAGCCTCACGCTCTGGTTCTACTCGGTCAGCATCCTCATTTACGTCATTCTGAGCTGGGTCGGCCCGCGAGGCCGTCATCCCATTGCGGTCGTGCTGGCCGATCTCAACGAACCGATCCTCCGCCCGGCCCGGCGGATTCTGCCCAACATCGCCGGCCTCGACCTGTCTCCCCTGTTGGTGCTGATCATCGTTCAGGCAGCATTCCGGCTACTGCCCCTACCCAACTACCTGAGCTGAAACTCGACGCCAATAGCCTGAACGCGAAAGTCATTTCTCGCCCTTGACCCGATTCCGGATGCGGATCAGATCGCCGTGGGGCACGTACAGAAGCCCCGCCACCTTCCTGACCAGGTGATCCTCGTGCTTGTCCAGGCGGCTGTCCGCCATGGCGACCCGCCACAGCATCTCGATCACCGAACGCTTCTCCGCAAGAGTCAACCGTTCGTGCAGAACTCGCGTAAACGATTGCAGCGAGACGGCATGATCCGCCTCCTGTTCGGCCTCCCGGATCAACAGCCTGGTTTCGTCGTCAGACAGATCGAAGAATCCCCGCAACAGGTCGAATACCGCCACACCCTCGGCGACGTCTTCGTCGTAGTCGGCGCGAACGACTTCCACCAGCAGGGTCGCCGTCGACAGGCGGAGGGCATGATCGCGATCGCCGTCGTCTTCCCCGGGACCAACCAGGGTCTTGTTGAGCATTTCGCGTAGTTCTCTGAGCATACGAGCGGCAGCAGTTTCGCTTATTGAGGTACCGGGCTCCGGCAATGCCTGACCGTATGTCCGCGACCGGATGTCCCTGCGTGGTGCAGGTCAATCCCCTTCATCGGGATCAAAATCCAGGGAAGCGGAATTAATGCAGTACCTGAGTCCCGTGGGCTGCGGACCATCTTCGAATACATGCCCGAGGTGGGCCCCGCACCGGGCGCACAGCACCTCCTCCCGGACCCTGCCGTGTTTCGTATCCCGAGAGGCACCCACCGCCTCGGAAGAAGCAGGCTCCCAGAAGCTCGGCCATCCGGTCCCCGAATCGTATTTCGCAGCGGAGGCGAAAATCTCCTCGCCGCAGCAAACGCAGCGATACATGCCGGATGCCTTGTTGGCATTGTACTCGCCGGTAAACGGGCGCTCGGTACCCGCCTCCTGGGTAACGTGATACTGCTCCCGGTCCAAACGGGCTTTCAGTTCTTCCTTCGATGGATTCGATTGCTTGCTCATCGGTGCTCCCGGTTGCTTCCCGCCGCGGGCTGCCTTGCGTACCTTCGCGCCAGGTCTGTTGGGCTGCGTAATGTTATCGTACCTTCCCGATGAACGGCATCATCGAATTCAGGCGTCTGACCAAGCGCTATGGTCAGACGGAAGTGTTCCGGAATCTCGACCTCGATATTTCCCCTGGAATCACGACCAGTCTCGTTGGCGAGAGCGGCTGCGGCAAGTCCACACTGTTGCAACTGGTCAATGGCCTGGAACGGCCGGACCGCGGCACCGTGCACACCTTCGGCCGGCCCGTGCCGGTGAGCGGTCTTGCGGCGTTTCGCCGGCGCATCGGCTACGCGGTGCAGGGAACCGGCCTGTTTCCCCATATGAAGGTGACCAGGAACATCGCCCTGCTCGGTGAGTTGGAAGGGTGGTCCGATTCAAGGCTTCGCGCCCGCACCGGGAAACTCATGAGCCTCCTGGCGCTGGACGGCGAGCTTGGGACCCGATACCCGCATGAGCTCTCCGGCGGTCAGCAGCAGCGCGTGGGAATCTGCAGGGCGATGTTTTTGCAACCGGACATTCTGCTGCTGGACGAGCCGTTCTCCGGCGTGGACCCGCTGACTCGGGCCGACATACACGAGCAATTCCTCAAACTCATGGGCTCGGAGTCCACCACGGTGGTGCTGGTGACTCACGATATGGCGGAAGCCGCGCGCCTGGCGGACGAAATCATTGTCATCCGCGAAGGAGCCATCGTCCAGCAGGGTCCGGTGGAGCGAATCAAGCGATCTGGCGATGCCTACGTGGCCCGGCTTTTCGGCGCGGGGCGGGCGTCGTGAGCACCGTTCGCCGGGTCCTGGAACGTTCCACCGCGGCGCCACGCACCAGCCGTGGAGGCCGGCGAGGCGGTCTTCCGCCCCAGGCAGCGAGCCTTGCGCCACGGACAGCGGGACTTGCGCCACGGGCGGGTTTATCCGCGTTCAGGGTCGTCCTGCTCATCGCGGGACTTTGCGCCGCCTGGACAGCCAATACCCAGACCCGTCCCATCGTCATCGGAAGCAAGACATTCACCGAGAGCTACCTGCTTGCGGAAATGATGGCGCAGGTGCTGGAGGACCGCGGTTTCGAAGTCCAGCGCCGCACCGGGTTGGGGGGCACGCTGGTTGCCTTCCAGGCGCTGCAATCGGGCGAAATCGACGCCTATCCCGAATACACCGGCACCCTGGCGCAGGCCATTCTCGAAGTGGAAGGAGAACTGGACGAAGCAGACTTGAATGCCCGGCTTGCGCCCCTGGGGGCGGAACTGCTTCCACGCCTCGGCTTCAACAATACCTATGCCATTGCGGTGACCGGCGAGACCGCGTCGCGCTTCGGCCTGCGGCGAATTTCCGACCTGGTTTCGAATCCGAATTTGCGTTTCGGGTTCAGCCACGAGTTCCACGACCGCGCTGACGGTTGGCCCGGTCTGCAACAGCGCTACGGTCTGCCCCAGACCTCAAGCGGCATCGATCACGGCCTGGCGTATCTGGCGCTGCTTGAGGGGAACATCGATGTCACCGACGCCTATTCAACGGACGGAGACCTGCTGAGATACGACCTCACCGTGCTGGAGGACGATCTTGGGTTCTTTCCCGACTACCTGGCCGCGCCGTTGGTGCGGGTTGACCTTGAAGCGGACGTCAAGGCTGCACTGTCCTTATTGACGGACCGACTCGACGATGAAACCATGCGTGCCCTGAATGCCGAGGTGGCGGTGGAGGAACGCACCTTCGCGCAGGTCGCCCAGTCCTTCCTGCTTGCGCAGGCTCTTGTCTCGGCCACCGGGAACCAAGCGCCCACGCTCTGGGACAGGCTGGTGCGGAACACGCTGACCCACCTCAAATTGACCGCGATTGCCGTGCTGGCAGCGTGCGTTGTGGGGGTCGGTCTGGCCCTCCTGGTATACCGCTCGCCGGCGCGCTCGGCGGGCGTACTCTACGTCGCCGGGTTGCTGCAGACGATCCCCTCGATCGCCCTGCTCGCCCTGATGATTCCCCTTGCCGGTGTCGGTCAGGTACCGGCCATCATCGCCCTGTTTCTTTATTCGCTGCTGCCCATTGCGCGCAATACCATTACTGCGCTCATTACCATCGACCCGTTACTGCGGCGAGTCACCCTGGCGCTCGGGCTCAGCGAATGGGAACAGTTGCGCCATGTCTACGTGCCGCTCGCCCTGCCCCATATGCTCGCCGGCGTGCGGATTGCCGCGGTCGTCAGCATCGGCACAGCCACGCTCGCCGCCTTTATCGGCGCCGGCGGCCTTGGCGAACCCATCGTTACCGGGCTGGCGCTGAACGACACGGGACTCATACTGCAGGGCGCGATTCCCGCCGCGCTCCTGGCGCTGGGCGCGGAACTGTTCTTCGAAGTCGTGGAGCGTTCGCTCGTACCCCGGCACCTGGTGACGCAGCACGGTGCCTGACGCCAATATTGCACGATCGTCCTTCAATTTCGACCGACGGGCGCTCAGTCCGGAGCCGATCCGGTGCCAAGCAACAGCGAATTGACGCGGCGAACGAAGGCAGCCGGATGCTCCAGGGGGCGTCCTTCAACCAGCGTGGCCTGCTCCAGCAGCAGCCACGACAGGTCCTCGAAGCGATTCTCCTCGCTGGTTTCGCTCAACATGCCAACAAGCGGGTGATCCAGGTTGATTTCGAGCGAAGGTACCGTTTCGGGCGGTTCCTGGCCCGTGGCCTTGAGCAATTCGCGCATCTGGAACCCAAGGTCCTGTTCGCCGATCACGAGACAGGCGGCAGATTCCTTCAGCCTGTCGCTCAATCGAACCTCGTCCACCTTGTCCCGCAGCACGCGCTTGATCCGCTTGAGCAGGTTCTTCTGCTCCTTCGTGAGCTCGGCCTCGACTTTCTTTTCCGACTCGTCCTTGCCGAGATCGAGCTCTCCCCGGGTGACATCCTTGAACGACTTGCCCTTGTACTCGGTGAGGTACTGCATGACCCACTCGTCGATCCGGTCGGACAGCAACAGCACCTCGATGCCGCGCTCACGCAGCGATTCCAGATGGGGGCTGTTGCGAGCGGCCTCGGGCGTATCCGCAATGAGGAAATAGATGGCGTTCCGGTCTTCGCCGGCGGCCTCGAGGTAGTCCTCCAGTGAGCGGTCCTGCGCCTGATCCTCGCTGGCGGTGCTGTTGAATCTCAGCAACGCGGCAATCTTCTCCTGGTTTCCCGGGTCTTCGGCAAGGCCTTCCTTGAAAGCCACACCGAACTCCTGCCAGAACGTCCCGTACTTCGCAGGCTCTTCCCTCGCCAGGCGCTCCAGCATGGCCAGCGTGCGTTTGGTCAGGGCGCTCTTCATCACGCCCACCACCGGATCCTGTTGCAGCAGTTCCCGGGAGACGTTGAGCGACAGGTCGCCGGAGTCCACCACGCCGCGGATGAACCGCAGGTAGAGCGGCAGGAATTGCGTCGCCTCATCGGTAATGAACACGCGCTGGACGTAGAGCTTGACCCCTCGAGGCGCCTCGCGGTTCCAGAGGTCCCAGGGCGCGGCCGAGGGAACATACAGCAAGCTGGTGTACTCCCGCTTGCCCTCCACCCGGTTATGGCTCCAGATCAACGGGTCCTTGAAATCGTGGGCGATGTGCTTGTAGAACTCGACGTATTCCTCGTCTTCGACTTCGGTCCTGGGGCGCGCCCACAGCGCCTTGGCCTTGTTGACAGGCTCGTCGGAATCGCCGTCTTCGCCCGCACTCGCCAGTGTCACCGGAAACGCGATGTGGTCGGAGTACTTTCTGATCAGGTTGCTGACCCGGAGGGATTCGAGAAACTCTTTCTCGTCCGGCTTCAGAGTCAGTGTGATGGTCGTTCCCCGTGCCGCTTTCTCCGCCGGTTCCAGCGTGTAGCTGCCGTCGCCGCTGGAAGCCCAGCGCACCGACTCGCCGGCTTCGGCGCCGGCACGCCGGCTGAGCACTTCCACCCGCTCGGCGACGATGAACGACGAATAGAAGCCGACCCCGAACTGGCCGATGAGGGCGGAGTCCTTGCGGGCCTTGCCGTCGAGGGATTCAAGGAACCGGGCGGTCCCCGAGTGCGCGATGGTCCCCAGTTGCTTGACGATTTCCTCACGGCTCATGCCGATGCCGTTGTCGCTGACGGTCAGGGTGCCGGCATCGGGATCCAGGGTGACCTCTATGCCCAATTCCGGCTCGTCCTCCAGAAGTTCCGGCTTGCTGAGCGATTCGAAGCGCAGCCGGTCGTTGGCGTCGGAGGCGTTGGAAATCAGCTCGCGGAGGAAAATCTCCTTGTTGCTGTACAGGGAGTGCACCATCAGGTGCAGCAACTGTTTCACCTCGGCCTTGAAATCGAAGGTAGCCGGTTCCCTTGCGTCGCTCATCGATGACCTCCCGAGTCGCCCGATGTGGGCTAGATGGGGGCCGGATGCGTCATTTCAAGGCTGTATTTCGATAGGCATGCCTTCGGTGGTCATGAGCCATATGTCCACCATGTCGGCGTTGGAAACCGCGATGCATCCGTCGGTCCAGTCCATCCCCTGCTCACGCATGGCCAAGTACCTGCCGTTGTTGGGTTCGCCGTGGATCATTATCAGCCCGCCAGGGTCCACGCCGGCGGCCGCAGCCTGGGCCATGTCCTGCTTGTTGGGGTATGAAACCTTCAGCGACATGAAATAATCGCTGTCGGGATTCTTCCATTCGAGAAAGTACCGGCCTTCCGGAGTTCGAAAGTCACCGGACTCGCGTTTCGGGCCTTGCGGTGCCAGGCCAAGTGCAATGTCGAAACTCCGCAGGATCTCCCCTTCCCTGTACAGATGGAGCTTGCGTTCCGACTTGAGGACAAGGACGCGGTCGGCCTGTGGGTGTTGCGGCGAAAGCTCGTTCGCGGCGCTGCTGCCCGAATGCAGACAAGGCAATACCAGCAGCAGCAAAGGACCAATCAGTCTAAACATGAGCACGCTACTCTAAGCCAAAGGATCCGGAAGGATCAACGGCGGTTATTGAATAGAGGCCATTGCGATGATGGAATCGATTTGCGCTGACCTGGATCCGTCTGCTAGAAGCGCTTCAGCGCCGCGATTCGCTCTTCCAGCGGCGGGTGCGACATGAACAGGCGCTTCAGGCCCGTGGCGCGGGATGAGGAAATCCCCATGGCGCGCATGGACTCCGGCAACGCCGCGGGCTCGTGTGCCCGGCGCAGCCGCTCCAGCGCATTGATCATGTTCTGCCGTCCGGCCAGCCTGGCCCCGCCCTGGTCGGCGCGAAATTCCCGTCGGCGCGAAAACCACATGACGATGGTGCTCGCCAGGATCCCCAGGATGATCTGCGCGACGATACTGGCGATAAAGAACCCCGGCCCGTAGCCGCGCTCGGTCCGGAAGATGAGACGGTCGACGAAAAAGCCGATAATTCGCGAGAAGAAAATCACGAACGTGTTGACCACCCCCTGGATGAGGGACAGGGTCACCATATCGCCATTGGCAACGTGGCTGACCTCGTGGCCGAGTACCGCCTCGAGTTCGCCGCGCTGCAAACGTCCAATCAATCCCGTACTGACGGCCACCAGCGCCTTGTTGCGGTTCGCACCGGTGGCAAACGCGTTGATGTCGGGCGAATCGTAGATCGCCACCTCGGGCGTGCCGATGCCGGCGGTCTGCGCCTGCCGCTGCACGGTGTTCAGCAGCCAGCGTTCGGTTTCGTTGCGCGGGTCCTTGATGACCCGCGCACCGGTGAGCCGCTTCGCCGACCACTTGGAGATCGCCAGTGAGATGAAAGAACCTGCAAAGCCGATGACCGCGGAGAAGATCAGCAGCGCCTGAAGATCCAGTTGCGTACCCTGCGCAGCGAGGAGCGATTCGATGCCCAGAAGCTGCATGGCTATCGTCAGGACGAGCAGAACCGCCACGTTGGTGGCGATGAACAAAAGGATGCGTTTCATGCTTGCTCCGAGTCCGGGCTGTGTTCGCGCCCGGCAAAGACCGTGTGCTTGGTTAAGAAAATAAGGATAATTGCCGCAAATTCAAGTGCCTTGGTAGCCCGTGGCAAGAGTCCCGACACACACTTCGACGTCACTGCTCAGATTCTGGTTGCCGTGGTACTGGCACGTATGGATATTCTACGCTTGGCTCAGAGCGGTCGCACCACTGCCGCTGCAGTACAGGGTTGCCCTGGGCAAACGCCTCGGTCGTGTGCTGTGCCCGCTGTTTCGAAGCAAGTGCCGCACGGTCCGGCGCAATCTTGAAGTCTGTTTCCCCGAGCTCTCCGGGCGCGAACTCGATACGCTGTGCAGGCGCCACTACGAGTCCGTCGGAATCGGCCTGACGGAACTGGCGACGGCGTGGTGCGGCGCCCCTGAGCGCCTGCGCCAGAAAGTGCGCATCGAAGGGCGCGAGCACCTCGACGCCGCTCTGGGCAAGGGCAAGGGCGTGCTGTTGTTCTGCGGGCATTTCACGGCGATGGAGCTCATTCATTCGGTCATGAGGCCGCTGTGTCCCAGCCAGACTGCCATGTACCGCCCGATGCGCAACGAATTGATGGACCGGATCATCCTCAGGGGCCGCAGGCGCCACCTCGACGAGCTTTTCTCCAAGTACAGCGTCAAGACCCTGCTGAAGAGGCTGGCCGAGAACACCGTGGTCTTCTATCTTGCGGATCAGAGCTACCGGGGAAAGTACAGTGCACCGGTGCCGTTCTTCGGTCAGCCCGCGATGACCAGTACCGCCGTCAGCCGCATTCTCCAGATCAGCGGCGCCACCCTGCTCCCCCTGTACTTCAGGCGCCTGGACGACGGGAGCGGATATGTGGCGACCATCGATCCGCCGATGCAGGATTTGCCAAGCGACGATCCGGTCGCGGATACGACACGGTTGATGCAGGCCATGGAAAACCACATCCGCACCTGCCCGGAGCAGTACGTATGGATGCACCGGAAGTTCAAGGACCTCCCCGACGGGTATCCTGACATCTACGCCTGACCGGCTGAACCTATGCGACCCCATGCCGAATCCCGTTCGATCACCTATCGCCGCTTCCTGGCACCGCGATTCTGGCCGGCCTGGGTGCTGCTCGGATGGATGAAACTCGCCACCGTCCTCCCCTATCCCTGGCAGATCGCCGCCGGCAAGTGTATCGGGCGAGCTGGCCGCATTCTCTCGCCCAAATCCCGTCGTGTGGTCATGCGGAACCTGAAAACCTGCTTCCCCGAACTCTCGCCTGCCCAACGGCAACGTCTCAGCCGCGATCATTTTGCCGCCGTCGGTGCGGCTTTCTCGGAGATGGGGCTCGGTTGGTTCGCCTCCACCGAGCGGCTGCTCAGACTGATCCGCGTTGAAGGCCGCGAGCATCTCGAGAAAGCGCAGGCACAGGACAAGGGCATTATCGTCCTGACGGCCCATTTCACCAGTCTCGAGACGGGCTCGTCGATTCTCCAGGAGCTCGTTCCCGGCGTGAAAGCGGTCTACCGTCCCCAGCCCAACGAAATGATCGACGCCATGATCTCGCGCGGGCGGCAGCGCATGCTTTCCGAACAGATCACCAAGGACAACATCCGTGCCATGGTGAGAACGCTGCGGAACGGGGGTTCGGTCGCCTATCTTGCGGACCTGGCGGGCAGAGGCAGGAACCGCGAGCTGATCCCCTTCTTTGCCGAGCCGGCCATGACGACCACTGCCGTCAGCAAGTTGGCGCGGATAACCGGCGCCACCGTGTTGACCTACTTCTTCCGGCGCTTGCCGGGGCGCTCGGGATACGTGCTGAACATCGGGCCACCGCCGGAAAACTTCCCGAGCGACGATCCGATTGCCGATACACGACGCCTGGTGGAACGCCTGGAGGACTACATCCGCCTGGCGCCGGAGCAGTACATGTGGACCTACCGGCGCTTCAAGGGGCGCCCGGATTCCTACCCGGATCTCTACGCCCGCGACCGATAACCGCGCAACAGCGCTCGCCAGTCCGCCAGCTCGAACGCCGCGCCGGACTGGCGCGATATCTTGCGCAGTGAACGCTGCAGCCGGCTGAGATTCCGCTGCTTCCAACCCGCGCCGGGACGAATGCCGCCACGGTCGAAGTCCACCAGGAACACTCGCCGTTGCCGATCGAGCAACACGTTATGCCCATTCAGATCCGCGTGATCCACGCCCCGGTCGTGGAAGCGGCGCAGGGTTTCGCCGATGGTCTCCCATGTTCGCTCGTCCAATTTGCCGTCGGCCATCGCCGTCGCCATGGATCGGGTCTCGGGGATTCGTTCGGTGATGATGTCGCCGCGATAGGTCAGCCTGCTTCGGCTCACGTGCGCCGCCACGGGACCCGGCACCGGCAGCCCGGCGTCATGCAGGTTACGCAGCAGGTGCCACTCCCTGAACGCCCGGGTACGTTCCAGACCCGTCCACAGGTAACGGTCGGCGGTCAGGCGCGCTACTGCACCGCCGCGACGATAGTGACGCAGCGCCCAGGTCTGTTCTCCCCGGCTGACGAACAGCACGGCCGCGCGGCCCGGTTCCTCGCCGACGATGAGATCCCGTTCTTTCCAGTAGCGATCCCGAAACCACTCCGGGACGATCTGCTCCGGCTGTCCGCGCCGGAAGACGACAAAACTCGAGCCATGCTGTTCGACACGCCAGTCAGGGCCATCCATCGACTGCCGCTGCTCTGCGTGCGGCTCCATCAATGCACGCCCCCCGCCGCCGGGCGGCTGCCAAGCGCGCTCATGGCCATGGTGGCGACCTTGTCAACCGATAGCTCCATCATGCAATTGAAGTGTCCCAGCGGACACTCGCGCTTGAAACAGGGGCTGCATTCCAGATTCCTGTAAAGGATATCCGCCCGATCGGTCAACGGCGGCGTAAAGCGGGGAGATGTGGAGCCGTAAAGGCTGATCACGTGGGTATCCACAGCCGCGGCGACGTGCATCAGACCCGAGTCGTTGGTCACCGCGACCCCGGCGGCACCCAGAAGGTCGACCGCGTCGGCGAGCGTGGTCCTGCCGCAAAGGTTGACCACGTCGTGATGACCCGCCGCCGCTCTGACCTCTTCGCCCAGTTCCCGCTGCATTTCAGACCCGAGTATCCAGACCTGCGATCCGGCGCTGGCCAAGCGCGCGGCCAATGCGCCGAAGCGGGCGGCGGGCCAACGTTTCGCGGGTCCGTACTCCGCGCCGGGCATGAGCGCCACCGGTTCGGTCGTCAGCGTCAGGCCCAGGCGCCCCACGGCAGACAAGAGATTCTCCTCGTCCGTGCGCAGCGACGGCTGTGGTGGCTGCGGCATTTCATCCTCGTGCTGCGGTAAACCCAGCGCGATGAACCGCTTGACCGTCTGGTCCAGCCGCTCGGAATCGAACGGCCGCATGTCGTTGATCAGCGCGAATCTCCATTCGCCCTGGAACCCGGTGCGTACGGGCACCCCTGCGAAGAAGGGCACCAGGGCGGCCTTCAACGATCGGGGCAACACGATCGCCTGTCCATAGCCCTTGTCCCGCAAGCGGCGGCCCAGCTTCCAGCGCGTGCCGACGGCAACTTCGCCATGAGCCACATCGAGCTCGATGGCCCGGCTCACTTCCGGCATTCGATCCAGGATGGGTTTCGACCAGGGAGGAGCGATCACATGAATCCGCGCTCCGGGATTGCGGCTCAGCAGCAGCTTGTACAGCGATTGAGCCATGACCATGTCGCCGATCCAGGCCGGGCCCACGATGAGCAGCTTGGGGTCAGTGCCCACCGCGGTCCGAAATGGATCCTTCAACGTTATCCAGATACGCCCCGATACCGGACGCAACGTCGGCGAAGGGACGGTCGTACCCCGCACGGCGCAGCTTGGAGATGTCCGCCTGGGTAAAGCTCTGGTAGGCGCGCTCAAGGTGTTCAGGGAATGGAATGTAGCGCTTGCGACCGGTACCGTGCCAGCCGATGACCGCATCGGCCAACTCGTTGAAAGTGGCTGCCCGGCCGGTGCCGACATTGAAGATCCCGGAGACGTCGGCGTGCCGGGCAAACCACAGATTGACGTCGACCACGTCATCCACGTACACAAAGTCCCGCAATTGCTCACCGTCGGCGTACCCGCCGCTGCCCTGGAACAGCCGGGCCTCGCCGTCCTGCTGCACCTGCCGGTGCAGGTGCCAGGCAACGCTGGCCATCGGGCCCTTGTGCGACTCGCGGGGTCCGTAGACGTTGAAGTAGCGCAGCCCGACGACCTGCGACCCGGCGCCGCCAAGCCGACGGCGCACGTATCGATCGAACATCAGCTTGGAATATCCATAGACGTTCAACGGGTGTTCCGTGCCGGCATCCTCGTCGAAACAATCGCCCGCGCCGTAGACCGCCGCCGACGAAGCATAGATCAGGGGCACTCCGGCCCCGATGCAATAGTCGAAGAGTTCCGCACAATAGCGGTAGTTGTTTTCCATCATGAAGCGGCCGTCCCACTCGGTGGTGACCGCGCAGGCGCCCTGGTGGTAGATGCGCCGGGGCACGAATCCCAGGCTACCGTTCAACCGCGCAAGCAACAGATCCTTGTCCCAGTAGTCGGCGATCTCGCAGCCCACGAGATTTTCGAACTTGCGGCCGTCGCTCAACTCGTCCACGGCAAGGATGTCGCGTTCGCCCGAGCGGTTGAGCCCACGCACCAGGTTGCTGCCCACAAACCCGGCGGCTCCGGTGACGATGATCATGCGGTCAGGATTCGTCAGCGAGACTGTAGTTGGTACCGCAGTACGGGCAGATGGCGGTGCCCGTGGCTTCGATCGGCAGGTACACCTTGGGGTGGGAATTCCAGAGATACGCATCCGGCTGCGGGCAGTGCAGCGGCAACTGGTCGGCCGTTACCTCGACGAGCGGCTCAGCATTCGCCGGATTCAGGTTTTCGTCAACTCTGCCGCTACGTGACCGCACGGTCTTGCCTCGATTGGAAAGCGCGGTGGATTATAACTTCGTCCTTGCGTTTTTGGGCAAAGACGCGCGACGCCGGGCAGTCGGCGACCGGAGCAGCGCTTCATGGCACCGCGTCGCCAAGCGTCTCGGCCCAGAGTTTCCCGATCCAGGCGCGCTCGTCGGCAAAGGCGTTGCCGGAAACGACGCGGTCGTTGCCGATCAACGTCAGCTCATGGGCGCTGCTGCGCAGGTTGAGGTAGATCGACTTGATGCGGTCGGTGGTGGCGCCCGGTACCAGCCCGTTGCGCGCCAGCGCCTCGAGCTGGCGAACGTTGTCGGAATATTCCACCAGGTCCGGATAGTCCGCCGCGTGCGCAAGAACCCAGTATTGGACCAGGAACTCGATGTCGGCCATCCCGCCGGCGTCCTGCTTGATGTCGAACTCGCCGCTGCCGCCGTGCGAAAGTTTGGCGCGCATCCGCCGGCGCATCTCCACAACCTCGGCCTTCAGGTCCCGGCGATTCACGTGATGGATCAGAATATCGCGCCGTTCGCGCTCGAACGCCTCGCGCACGCCGGCATCCCCTGCCACGGAACGGCTGCGCAACAGCGCCTGGTGTTCCCATACCCAGGCCTGGGTTCGCTGGTACGACCTGAAGCCGTCCATGCTCGATACGAGCGCGCCCGACTGGCCGTTGGGACGCAACCGCGTATCCACCTCGTAGAGGCGGCCGTAGCGCGTCTGGATGCTCAGCAGGTTGATCAACTTCTGCACGAGCCGGAGCAGGAAAATGCGGTTGTCCAACGGCTTGGCCCCCGCGGTCCGCTGCGCGTCGCCACGGGAGTCATGCAGGAAGATCAGGTCGAGATCGGAACCGTAACCCAGCTCCAGGCCGCCGAGCTTGCCGTAACCGACCACCGCGAAGCCGACCCGCCGCCGCGATTCGCCCGCGCCGCACATCGGCGCGCCATAGCGCTCGGCCACCTCCGCGTAAGCCATGTCCAGGGCGTAAGCCAGGATCAACTCGGCGGTGTCGGTGAGTCGGTCGCTGACCTTCATCAGCGGCAGGTTCGCCATGCGGTCGGCTACCGCGATCCGGAACACCGCGCCGCGCTGGAACGCGCGCATGATCTCGAGCTGCGATTCGAGGTCCTCGGCCACGCGCACAGTGATCGCCCGCTCCAGCGTTTCTTCCAGTTCGTCGCGCGTGGGCGCGGCGTCGAAGATGCGCTCGTCAAGCAGTTCATCGAGCAGCAACGGATGCTGTTCCACCAGTGTCACCAGGAACTCGCTGCGTTCCGCGAGCGTCAGCAACCGCGTCAATGCGCCGGGATTTTCGCCGATCAGCGCAAGATAGGCGCTGCGCCGGCAGATGGCCCGCAGCAGCGGGATGAGGCGGCTTACGATCCACGACGGGTTCCGATACTCGCGCAGCCGCAGCGCCAGGCGCGCGACGACATCGGCCAACCGCTGCCTCGATATTTCGTCCATCCGACGGTACAGGTTGCCGTTGCGCAGGCCGTGGAAGCTCTCCGCCACAGCCCCGGCCTCGCGCACGCCCTCGTTTTCCAAAAGCCCAGCCATGTCCGCGTGTTCCCACGCGACCGCCCAGCGTTCATCCTGTTTCGCGCCGTATCCGCCCAGGTCCTCGTCTACGCTCTCATCCCGGCCCTTGCTGGCGTCCCCTGCCTCGCCTTCGCCGCGGTGCTCGCCGCGCTCATCGAACGCGAGCCGGTCGAACTCCGCTTCGACATGCCGCCGATGAGTCTCCAGCGCGACCGAACACTCCTCCCAGGTGGGGCTGCCCATCGCCCAGGCCAGGATTTCGCGCGCTTCGGCGCCCGCGGGCAGGCGCTGCGTCTGCTGGTCCTCCATCGCCTGCAGGCGGTTTTCCAGCGTGCGCAAGAATCGATACGCGCTTTCGAGCTCGGCGATGGTGCCGGACTGAAGGACACCGGTGAATTCGAGCCGCCGCAACGACGGCAGCAGCGAACGGGTCCGCAGCGCCGGATTCTGCCCGCCCCGGACCAACTGAAACACCTGCACGATGAACTCGATTTCGCGGATGCCGCCCGGACCGAGCTTGATGTTGTCGGCCAGGTTGCGCCTGGCCACTTCGTCGGCGATCAGCGCCTTCATCTGGCGCAACGAGCGGAATACGCCGTAATCGATGTAGCGGCGGTAGACGAAAGGTGTCACGACCTCGTTGAAAAGCTCGGCGCCGTGGCGCTGGCCGGTGACGAGCCGGGCCTTCTGGTAGGCATAGCGCTCCCAATCCCGACCATGCCGGATCAGGTAATTCTCCAGCGCCGACACGCTGATCGCCAGCGGGCCACTGGAACCGAACGGCCGCAGGCGCGTATCGACGCGGAACGCCACACCGTCCGCCGTCGGTTCATTGAGCAGCTTGATCAGCAATTGTCCCAGGCGGCGGAAGTACTCATCCGGGGAAGTGTGGGCGTGACCCTCGAAGGCTACGCCTTCCGGATACAGAAACACCAGGTCCACGTCCGACGAAAAATTGAGTTCGCCGCCGCCCAGCTTGCCCATGGCCAGGATCATCATTTCCACTGGCATTCCGTCGCCGTCCGTGGGCTGACCGAAGCGCTGCCGCAACTGCGACTGCGCATAGCCATGAGCGGCAACGATGGCGCCGTCGGCCAGCAGGGACAGGTCGGCGAGGTTCGTATCCAGGTCCGACCACCCCGCAAGATCCCGCCATGCGAGACGCGCCATCTCCACGTGGCGCACCTGCCGGAGCACTGTCATCGCCTCGGCCTGGGAGCGGTCGCGGAGGTGAAACCGCTCTGCCAGGCGTTCCGAAGAGAGCGGTTCGTCGTCTGCCAGGCGTTCCAGCAACGCCTGTGGATGGCGAATCAGCGTGGTCAAGGCAAAGTCGCTGCAGATCGCCACGCGGGGCAGCGTTTCTGCCGCTAGCGGGTGCACGGCGAACAAATGATCGGGGATCGCGGCAAGGCGCTCCCCGACATGCTGCCAACGGTCAATGAGTAGCGGCGGCAAGTCGGGCGGAGCGGTCAATTTCATCGACATTTCCTGGGCTGGCGGGTGCAACAGCGCCCCATGCGTCAACAGTAAAAGAGGCTGCCTCCGTCGCGTGCGAGCGCAGACCGAGACTCTACCATCCGGGCATGGCGTCCGTGGCATGCGGATTCGCCGCAGCAACGAAAAAGCCCCGCGCGGGGCGGGGCTTTTCCATTTGGCCGGCTTGCAGCCGCCATGGCGGCCTGCGCCTACATCATGCCACCCATGCCACCCATGCCACCCATGTCGGGAGCACCCGCAGGCGGATCGTCCTTCGGCATCTCCGCCACCATGGCTTCGGTCGTGAGCAGCAATCCCGCGACCGAGCTGGCGTTCTGCAATGCCAAGCGCGTCACCTTGGTAGGATCGATGATGCCCATCGCGACCAGGTCGCCGTATTCGCCGGTGGCGGCGTTGAAACCGTAGTTTCCTTCGCCCCCGGCAACCTCGTTAAGCACCACGGAGGCATCGTGACCGGCGTTGGCGACGATCTGGCGCAGCGGTTCCTCGATGGCCTTGCGCAGGATGTTGATACCCACATCCTGATCCTCGTTGTCGCCCTTCAAGTCGTCGAACGCGGAGAGCGCGCGAATCAACGCCACGCCGCCGCCGGGGACCACACCTTCCTCCACCGCCGCGCGGGTGGCGTGCAACGCGTCTTCCACCCGGGCCTTCTTCTCCTTCATCTCGATCTCGGTGGCCGCGCCTACCTTGATGACCGCTACACCGCCGGCGAGCTTTGCGACCCGCTCCTGCAGTTTTTCGCGATCGTAGTCGGACGTGGACTCTTCGATCTCCTTGTTGATCTGCTCGACCCGGCCCTTGATCTCGGCCGTGCCGCCGGCGCCGTCGATAACGGTGGTGTTTTCCTTGCTGACCTGGATCTTCTTGGCCTCGCCGAGATCGCTGAGGCTCGCCTTCTCGAGCGACAGGCCGACCTCCTCGGAGATCACCTGACCGCCGGTGAGGACGGCGATATCCTGCAGCATGGCCTTGCGCCGGTCGCCGAAGCCGGGCGCCTTCACCGCCGCGACCTTGACGATGCCGCGGATATTGTTGACCACCAGCGTCGCCAGGGCCTCGCCTTCCACGTCCTCGGCAATGATGAGCAGCGGACGGCCGGCCTTGGCCACGCTCTCGAGCAATGGCAGCATGTCACGGATATTGGAAATCTTCTTGTCGTGAATGAGTATGAAGGGGTTTTCCAGTTCCGCCGCCTGGCTCTGCTGGTCGTTGATGAAGTAGGGCGACAGGTAGCCGCGGTCAAACTGCATACCCTCGACCACTTCAAGCTCGTTGGCGAGCGCCGAACCTTCTTCAACCGTGATCACGCCTTCCTTGCCCACCTTGCCCATGGCCTCGGCAATGATCGTTCCGACTTCCACGTCGGCGTTGGCGGAAATGGTTCCCACCTGGGCGATGGACTTGTCGTCCTCGCAGGGCTGGGATTGCGCCTGGAGTTCGCCGACCAGCGCCAGGGATGCCTTGTCCACACCGCGCTTCAGATCCATGGGATTGAAGCCCGCGGCCACGGCCTTGAGCCCTTCCCGCAACACCGCCTGCGCCAGCACGGTCGCCGTGGTGGTACCGTCACCGGCAGCATCGGAGGTTTGCGAGGCCACTTCCTTGACCATCTGCACACCCATGTTCTCGAACCTGTCTTCCAGGTCGATCTCCTTCGCAACCGACACCCCGTCCTTGGTCACGGTCGGAGCGCCGAAGCTCTTCTCCACCACCACGTTGCGGCCCTTGGGCCCCAGGGTGACCTTGACGGCGCTGGCCAGCACGTTGACGCCCTTGAGCATCCGCTGGCGTGCGTCGTCGGCAAATCTCACTTCTTTCGCCATTTCATGTCTCCTATGAAATTCTCGATATATCGTTGCGCCAGGGCATCAGCCCTCGATCACCGCCATGATGTCGTCTTCACGCATCACCAGCAGTTCCTCGCTATCCACCTTGACCTCGGTTCCGGAGTACTTGCCGAACAGGACCTGGTCGCCGACCTTCAGGTCGAGGGGCCGTACGTCGCCGTTCTCCAGCAGCTTGCCGTTACCGACGGCGAGAACTTCACCCTTGATGGGCTTCTCCGCCGCGGCGTCGGGAATCACGATCCCTCCGGGTGAGGTCCGCGCTTCCTCGGTGCGCCGAATAACGACGCGATCATGCAAGGGACGAATCTTCATTGATGGGTCTCCCTTTGATATCTTATTGACTACGTTAGAAAAAACTCTTTTCGCCGTGGCGCTTGTTAGCACTCGGTCGAAGCGAGTGCTAATAATAGGGTCGAATCGCGAGATTTCAAGAGCAAATTGCGTCTGACGCGAAAAAAAACGTATTGTTCAGGCTTTAAAGCCCAACCTGATCGGCAATGAGCACTCCCGCGCTTCTGGTTTTGACAACCTGCGCCAACGCGGCCGAAGCGGACGAAATCGCCGGCGCTCTGGTGGAGAACAGCCTGGCTGCCTGCGTCAACCGGGTGGATGGAGTAATGTCCACCTATCGATGGGAATCCCGGCTGCAACGTGACAAGGAAATTCTCCTCTTGATCAAGACCACCGAAGCACGATTCGATGAATTGCAGCTCGCCATCACGCGGCTGTCGAGTTACGACGTGCCGGAAATCATTGCCGTTGCCGTCCACAAGGGTTCGAAGGACTATCTGGACTGGCTCGTGGATTCGGTGTCGTGAGAAGATTCTGCGCATGACACCCACAGCCGGACGGATAGCCGCATGCCGGCTGCTTCTCACCGCGCTTGTCTTCGTGGCCGGCGCGGCAGCCCAGTTCAATGAGCCGTTGCCGCCCGAGGAGGCCTTTCCCTACATCGCTTTTGCCGAAGCCGATTCGGTTGTCCTGAGCTTTCAGATCCCCGACGGTTACTACCTGTACCGGCACCGCTTCGGCTTCGAGAGCCTGACCGACGGCATCGTGCTCGACATGCCGATGCTTCCCGAGGGTCACCCCCACGTGGACGAATTCTTCGGCGCCGTGGAAATCTATCGCGGTGACTTCCAGATCCGGATCCCCTATCGGCGTTCGGGCACCGTGAACGAAATACAGGTCCGACTCGAGCTTCAGGGCTGTGCCGACATCGGCTATTGCTACCTCCCCGTGAGCTGGGAAAAGCGCGTGCAGTTGGCGAGCAATGAGTGACATGGCCCGTTCCGCGCTGCTGACGCTGGCCCTCAGCGCCGTCGCACTGGTTGCCTATGTGGGCTACCGCGCGATGGTTCCCGGAAGCGAGCCGGACGGCGCCGTGCATGCCACGGTATCCAGCATCGTGGACACGCTGCCGGAGTTCGCGCTGGAAGACCTGACCGGGGAAATTCGCTCTATCCATGGTTGGGAGGGCGACGCACTGGTGATCAACTTCTGGGCCACCTGGTGTGCACCGTGTCTGCGGGAGATCCCCCTGCTGAAAGAGTTCCAGGATACCAACGGGTCCGCGGGGGTGCAGGTCGTGGGCATCGCCGTGGATCACCTGGAAGCGGTGCGGGCATTCGCCGAAGAGATGGGGTTCAACTACCCGGTGCTGGTGGGACAACTGGCGGCAATGGAAGCCGCCGCGGAATTCGGCGTCGAGTTCTTCGTGCTGCCCTTTACCGTGTTCACGGATCCCCGCAAGCGCATCCTGGGCGTTCATGGCGGAGAACTGCACGCGGAGCACCTGGACGAATACCTCCAGGTACTGAACGCCCTTGAAGCCGGATCGATGGACATCGATGCAGCTCGGGCGCGTTTGAAGAACTAGCGCCCCTACGCCACATCCACAAACTTGCGCCGATCTGTGTTAAATTGGTGCCTAAATTCGTCGATCGTGAAAAATGTCACGTTTGCTTCTAATCAATGGCCCCAACCTGGGCCTGCTGGGACAGCGCGAACCGGAAATCTACGGCGCCGATACGCTGGCGGACATCGAGTCGCGCCTGGGACAGTCGGCGGAACAGCAGGGCCACGAATTGCAGTGCTACCAAAGCGACGCTGAACACGAGCTTGTACGGCGCATTCATGCGGCCCATGACGAAGGCGTCGAACTCATCCTGCTGAACCCGGCGGCCTTCACTCACACCAGTATAGCCCTTCGGGATGCGCTGTTGGCGGTGAGCATACCGTTCATTGAAATCCATCTGTCCAACGTGGCTGCACGCGAGGATTTCAGGCATCGCTCGTTCTTCTCCGACGTCGCCCTTGGCACCATTGCCGGGTTCGGTGTCGCCAGCTATGAGTTGGCCCTTACCGCCGCGATCCGTCATCTAACCTAGCGAGACTCTCGTGGACGTCAGAAAAATCAAGAAAATAATGGAACTCGTGGAAGCGCACGGAATAACCGAGATCGAGATCTCCGAGGGCGACCAGTGCATCCGCATGTCTCGCCTGACAACGCTGCCCAGCGTTCCCGCGGTTTCGCCTCAGTCGATGGAGCAAGTGCCGGCGCACGTTTCCGCACTACCGGCAGGCGAGCGACCGGATCCTGCCGCTGCGGAGGCCGACTCGGGTCATGAAGTCGCCTCTCCGATGGTCGGCACCTTCTACGCCGGACCTGCGCCGGGCGCCAAGCCCTTTGTCGCTCTGGGCTCTCAGGTTGAAGTGGGCGATACGCTGTGCATCGTCGAAGCGATGAAGATGATGAACCCCATCGAAGCCGATGCGGACGGGACGATCGTGAGCATCCTCGCGGAAAACGGTGACCCGGTGGAGTTTGGCCAGATCCTGTTCCTCATCGAAGAATAACCCAGTGCTGCATCCGCCCTATACCGTCGCATCAGTGGCCGCAGGCCCGGCCCTGGCAAGGCGCGGCCCGCAGGCCATGGTGGGCCCATGGTCAAGGGCCGCAACGCCGCCAGGGGCGGGCCTGCGGCCACCCGGAGGGCGCGCCCACAAGCGCGCTGATGCGACGGTATAGGGCGGATGTAGCACTACCATGCTGGACAAGGTCCTTATCGCGAACAGAGGCGAAATCGCCCTTCGTGTCCTCAGGGCATGCCGGGAACTGGGCATCAAGACTGTTGCGGTGCACTCCTCGGCCGACGCCAAGCTCAAGCACGTGCTGCTGGCGGATGAAACCGTCTGCATCGGTCCGGCAGCATCCACCGACAGCTACCTGAACATGGCAGCGGTCATTGCCGCCGCCGAAGTGACCGACGCGGTGGCCATACATCCCGGTTACGGGTTCCTGTCAGAAAACGCCGGCTTCGCCGAACGGGTTCAGGGGAGCGGATACATATTCATCGGGCCTGAGCCCGAGACCATCAAGTTGATGGGCGACAAGGTCTCGGCGATTCGCGCCATGCGGCAGGCGGGCGTGCCGTGCGTCCCGGGATCCGATGGACCGCTGTCGGACGATGCCGAAGAAAATGCCCGGTGCGCACGGGATATCGGCTACCCGGTCATCGTCAAGGCCTCGGGCGGCGGCGGTGGACGCGGCATGCGGGTGGTGCACAGCGAAGCCGCCCTGTTCAATGCCATCACCGTAACGAAGGCCGAAGCTCTGGCTGCGTTCGGTAACGAACAGGTCTACATGGAGAAATACCTCGAACAGCCCAGGCACGTGGAGTTTCAGGTGCTCGCCGACAACCATGGCAACGCGATTCATCTCGGCGAACGAGACTGCTCGATGCAGCGGCGCAACCAGAAAGTTGTGGAAGAAGCGCCGGCACCGGGGCTTTCGGAAGAGACGCGCACGCGTATGGGCGAGCGCTGCGCCCGGGCCTGCCAGGAGATCGGCTATCGGGGCGCAGGCACGTTCGAATTCCTGTACCAGAACGGCGAGTTCTTCTTTATTGAAATGAACACCCGGGTTCAGGTGGAACATCCGGTGACCGAAATGATCACCGGGATCGATATCGTCAAGGCTCAACTTCAGGTTGCCGCCGGCGAACCGCTCAAGAAAAACCAGGAAGACATTCGTTGGTTCGGTCACGCCATCGAATGCCGCATCAACGCCGAAGACCCGAAGACGTTCATGCCCTCGCCCGGCACGGTAAACCTGTGGCACGCTCCAGGCGGTCCCGGCATCCGCGTCGACAGCCACCTTTACAGCGGCTATGACGTTCCGCCCCACTATGACTCGCTCATCGCCAAGGTGATCGCGCACGGTGACAGCCGGGCCGCGGCCATCGCCCGGATGAGCACGGCGTTGAGCGAGATCGTGGTAGAGGGTATTCGGACCAATGTTCCGCTGCACCAGGAAATCTGCCAGCACGCGGCGTTCAAGGCCGGCGGTACCGACATCAACTACCTGGAAAAAAGGCTTGGCCTGAAGTAGTCGCCTCCCCCGCAAGGGCGCCCCCGTACCTGTCCCGAACAAATGGTTTTCTGCTTGCATGCAAGGGGCTGCGATCTCTTCCCTTGACCGTCGGCCATGATATGATTCGCTCTCGTTTGCGCATCCGAATATCCGCCGCGTCCAGAACATCCCGAAGCGTCCGGAGGAGTGCCGGACCGCCACCAGCCAAAGCCAGCGAGAAGAACAATAGGCAAGCAATCAAAACCGGCAATCAGGGGGAAACTCCGGAAAAAGCCGCTCAGCGAAGTAGCGGACAAGGCGCTCAAGAGATACCTCAAAAGCCTGAATGGTCATGACCCCGCCAACCTCTACCAACTGGTTATCGGCGAGGTCGAGCGGCCGCTGTTGAAGAACGCCATGGACTACGCCGGCGGAAACAAGAGCCAGGCCGCGAAAATTCTTGGTATCAACCGTGGCACGTTGCGCAAGAAGTTGAAGTTTTACGATCTGCTGGAGGAATGAGCCACCCCCAGACGCGGCCCCGCCGCGCCCTCATCAGCGTTTCCGACAAGACCGGCGTAGCCGAACTCGCCGGGGGCCTCGTCGACCTCGGTTTCGAACTGGTTTCCACAGGGGGCACGGCCCGCGCGTTGCGTGAGGCAGGACTGAAAGTTCTGGAGGTTTCCGAGCTTACCGGCTTCCCCGAAATCCTGGACGGCCGCGTAAAGACGCTACATCCGGCGGTTCACGGCGGGTTGCTGGCGCGCCGTGGTGTGGACGAGGCCACCATTGAAGAACACAACATCGACTGGATCGATCTTCTGGTCGTCAATCTCTACCCCTTCGAGGCCGCCATCCTGGATCCCGATTGCTCCGAGGAGAACGCCGTGGAGCAGATCGATGTGGGCGGTCCGGCCATGCTGCGCGCCGCAGCCAAGAACCATGCGCGACTCACGGTGATTTGCGACCCCGGCGATTATTCGCGGGTCTTGGCGGCGTTTCGCAGCGGCGATGCGACGGTCGGTCTCAAACGGGAACTGGCCGCGAAGGCATTCACCCACACCGCCCGTTACGACATCCTGATCAGCAACTATCTGCGCGGCTATCCTACGAATCCTTTTCCCGAGACGCTGGTGCTGGCGGGAATCAAGACGCGCGAACTCCGTTACGGCGAGAATCCGCATCAGCGGGCCGCGTACTATCGGCTGCCGGCCATCGAAGACACAGGCATCGCCGCCGCCAACCAGCTACAGGGCAAGGCGCTCAGCTTCAACAACCTGGCGGATTCCGATACAGCGATTCAGTGCATTGGAGCGTTCCAGGAGTGCGCCTGCGTGATCGTCAAGCATTCCAATCCCTGCGGCGCCGCCATTGCTGCCACACCGCAGGCCGCGTACGAACTGGCCTACGCAACCGATCCAACGTCCGCCTTCGGCGGGATCATCGCATTCAACCGGCCGCTGGACGCCCATACGGCGCGGGACATCGTCGCCCGGCAAGTCGTTGACGTGGTGGTTGCGCCGCGCGTCCTGCCCGCTGCCCGGGACGCCCTGGCGGCGAAAAAGAATGTGCGTGTGCTGGAAGCTGCGTCAGTACCCACCAACCGCTCCAACGGCTGGGACCTGAAGAGCACCGCGGGTGGTCTGCTGGTGCAGGAGCGGGACCCTGGCATACCGGAAGACGTGGAAGTGAAGATCGTGACCCGGCGTGCACCGTCGACCAGCGAACTTGACGACCTGATGTTCGCCTGGATCGTCTGCAAGTACGTAAAGTCAAATGCCATCGTCTATGCGCGGGAGGGCCGCACGCTCGGCGTGGGAGCCGGTCAAATGAGCCGCGTGGTCAGCGCGCGAGTCGCGGCCATGAAGGCTGCGGACCAGGACCTTGCGCTGGCGGGCGCAGCCATGGCATCGGACGCCTTCTTTCCCTTCAGGGACGGCATTGATGTCGCCTCCGAGCACGGTATTGCATGCGTGATCCAGCCGGGCGGTTCCGTTCGCGACGAGGAGGTGATCCAGGCTGCGGACGAACACGATATCGCCATGGTATTTACCGGCATGCGACATTTTCGCCACTAGCCTGGCGGTTGCAGCCAGCGCCGGGGCCCGGGTTGCGACCGCGGGAATCAGCCCGGCAGGAGCTTGAGAGGATTCCATCGATGAAAATTCTGGTCATCGGCAGCGGTGGGCGGGAGCACGCGTTGGTCTGGAAGTTCGCCCAATCGCCACTCGTTTCCGAAGTCCTTGCAGCGCCCGGAAATGCCGGGACCGCGATGGAGCCCAAAACCCGCAACGTGGCGGTGGCGGCGGACGACCTGGACGGTTTGCTCGGCCTTGCGCAATCCGAGGGCGTCGACCTGACCGTCGTCGGGCCCGAGCAGCCCCTCGTGGCTGGAGTGGTGGATCGTTTCGAAGCGGCCGGAGCCAGGTGCTTTGGTCCACGCGCCGCAGCGGCGCGCCTGGAAGGCTCGAAGGCCTTCACCAAGGACTTTCTGGCGCGCCACAACATTCCCACTGCAGCGTACGAGACGTTCGAATCGCCGGGCGCCGCGCTCGCCTACATTCAATCCCGTCCCTTGCCCATCGTCATCAAGGCGGACGGACTGGCGGCCGGCAAGGGCGTAATCATCGCCGAGACCCTCGACGAGGCGGAACGCACGGTACGGGGAATGCTTGAGCAACGCACCTTCGGCGACGCCGGCGCCACGGTCGTGGTGGAAGATTTTCTGCGCGGCGAGGAGGCCAGCTTTATCGCGGTGGTCGACGATAACCGCATCGTGCCGCTGGCAAGCTCCCAGGACCACAAGACTCGCGACGAGGGCGACCGCGGCCCCAATACCGGCGGCATGGGCGCCTATTCACCGGCGCCCGTCCTGACACCGGAATTGCACCGAAGGGTCATGGACGAAATCATGATTCCCACGGTCGCAGGCATGAGCGCCGAGGGCATGGCCTACCGAGGCTTCCTTTACGCCGGGCTGATGATCGACCCGGACAGCGGCCCCAGGGTGCTCGAGTTCAATTGCCGGTTCGGCGACCCGGAAACCCAACCGGTCCTGGCGCGCATGCGCAGCGATCTCGCGGACTTGTGCCTGGCCGCATTCGACGGTTCGCTGGATTCGATCGAGGTTGAGTGGGACCCGCGAGCCGCGCTCGGCGTGGTAATGGCCAGCGGCGGTTACCCGGGCGCTTACGGCACCGGCAACGCAATCAACGGCCTGGACACGAACTTCGGCGACGACACCATCGTTTTTCACGCCGGTACGCGCGAAGACGACGGCGCGATCGTCACCAGCGGTGGCCGCGTGCTGTGCGTCGTCGGACTCGGCGACAGCGTCGGGAGCGCGGCCAAACTCGCCTATTCCTCCGCGGCACGCATCAACTGGAAAGGCGTCTGCTACCGCCGCGACATCGGCTACCGGGCGATCCACCGGGAGCGCGATTCAACCGGATAGCCCGCGGCGCCTCTCCGGTTGAAACGGGCGAAATCGTCAGCGCTTCATCGCCTCGAAGAACATGGCGTTGGTCTTGGAATCCTGCAGCTTGTCCAGCAGGAACTCCACGGCAGCCAATTCGTCCATGGAGTGCAGGACCTTCCTCAGCACCCACATCTTTTGCAGTTCGTCCGGCTGGGTCAGGAGTTCCTCCTTGCGGGTGCCGGAACGATTGATGTGTATCGACGGGAAAACGCGTTTCTCCGAAATCCGCCGGTCCAGGTGGATTTCCATGTTGCCGGTGCCCTTGAACTCTTCGTAGATGACTTCGTCCATTTTCGAACCGGTGTCCACGAGCGCGGTGGCGATGATCGTGAGGCTACCGCCCTCCTCGATGTTCCGGGCCGCCCCGAAGAACCGCTTCGGGCGCTGCAGGGCGTTGGCGTCCACGCCGCCGGTGAGCACCTTGCCGGATGAGGGCACGACCGTATTGTAGGCGCGCGCCAACCGGGTGATCGAATCCAGCAGAATCACCACGTCGCGCTTGTGCTCTGTGAGTCGCTTGGCCTTCTCGATCACCATCTCGGCCACCTGAACGTGCCTTGTGGCCGGCTCGTCGAAGGTACTGGAGACCACCTCGCCTCTGACCGTGCGCTCCATCTCGGTGACTTCCTCGGGCCGCTCGTCGATGAGCAGCACGATGAGGTCGCACTCCGGCTGGTTGGCAACGATGGAGGCGGCAATGTTCTGCAGCAACATGGTCTTGCCGGCCTTGGGCGGCGAGACGATCAGGCCCCGCTGTCCCTTGCCGATGGGCGCGACCATATCGATCACCCGTGCCGTCAAATCTTCGGTGCTGCCGTTGCCCTGCTCAAGTTTCAGCCGGTCGGTTGGGAACAGCGGCGTCAGGTTCTCGAACAACACCTTGTTCCGGGCGTTCTCGGGCGCGTCGTGATTGATTTCGCCCACCCGGAGCATCGCAAAGTAGCGCTCGTTGTCCTTCGGTGGACGAATCAGGCCGGAGACGGTGTCTCCGGTGCGCAGGGCCAGGCGGCGGATCTGGCTCGGCGAAACGTAGATATCGTCGGGGCCGGCCAGGTAGGAGCTGTCGGCCGACCGCAGAAAGCCGAAGCCATCCTGCAATATCTCCAGAGCGCCCTCGCCGTAGATGTTCTCACCGTTCTTGGCGTGGGCCTTGAGGATGAAGAAGATCATGTCCTGCTTTCGGGAGCGGGCAAGACTCTCCAAACCCATGGAATTCGCCAATTCCACGAGTTGCGACGCCGGCTGATTCTTCAGATCGGCAAGCTTCAAGGCGGTCTTCGTCTGCTCGAGTTCAGCAGCCGGGATCACGTCGAAATCGTCGTCGTCCGGGAACTCGTCACGCCGGCGCCGTCGCGGCGGGCGCTTCTTGCCATCGCCGTTTCGTTGTTGCCTCGGACCGTTCTTCGGCCGAGCTCGTCCTGAATTACCCAAGTATCCCCTCACAAATTGCCTTCCAAACCAGTGCCTATGCCTGTGTGCCTACGTGCTGCTCGATGAACGCGGCCAGCCGGCCCCTGCCGACAGCCCCGATCTGCTGACCCTCCACCGAACTTCCCTTCATGAGTATCAGGGTGGGAATGCTGCGAACGTTGTACTTCATCGGCGTCTGCGGATTCTCGTCGACGTTCACCTTCACCACCTTGAGGCGATCCTTGTATTCGTCCGCGATCGCGTCGAGCGTGGGCGCGATCATCTTGCACGGCCCGCACCATTCCGCCCAGAAGTCGACCAACACCGGACGCCCCGAATTGAGCACATCTTCTTCGAAGCTGCTGTCCGTCGTATGGAAGATATTCTCGCTCACCCGCATGATCCTCCGATCTTCCTGTTTCCAATGATTCCACTTGCCGGACGGGTCCGCCCAATAGCGCGTGTACGCTCGGTTAAAGTGACGCCGTCCGCCCCATCAGGCAAAATGCCGCTACCTAAAGCTTCCTTGCGACAGTCGTTGGGAACGTAGTGGGTATCCGGGAAGGCGAGTTCGCTCGCCCTGTAACCGCTATTCTGAACCCTTGAGAATGTAATTTGCAAGTCCTTCCATCGGAGTCCGACGCCCCGACCGCCGCGGACGATCATCTGACCGAGGTCACATTTGCTTCACTGCCTCTCCCCGAGAAGCTTCAGGCAGGGATCTCCGATGCAGGCTTCAGGCGTTGCACGCCGATACAGGAACAAACCCTGCCTCTCGCCCTTGGCGGACAGGACGTAGCCGGGCAAGCGCAGACGGGTACCGGCAAGACGGCCGCCTACCTTGTGGCGTTGTACACCCGTCTTCATGACAGCAAGCCGATCGCCCCCGGACACAACGGCCCCAGAGCCTTGATTCTCGCCCCGACGCGGGAACTGGCCGTGCAGATCCACGCCGATGCCGTAATGCTGGGCAAACACCTTCCCTTCAAGCTGGGCCTGGCCTTCGGCGGAACCGACTATGAAAAACAGCGCCGTCAGCTCGCCGAGGGCGTCGATGTCCTGGTCGGTACGCCGGGGCGGACCATCGACTACTTCAAACAACGGGTGTTTTCACTCAGGCGCGTCCAGGTGCTGGTGCTCGACGAAGCCGACCGAATGTTCGACCTGGGTTTCATCAGGGACATTCGCTTCGTAGTGCGCCGCCTTCCCCCAAGAGACGAGCGCCTGAACCTGCTGTTTTCCGCCACGCTGTCGCATCGCGTGCTCGAGCTTGCCTACGAGGACATGAACGAGCCGCAACTGGTGCGCATCGAGCCGGAGAAAGTCACCGTCGACAGCGTCCGTCAGAGCATTTACTTCCCCGCCAATAACGAAAAGATCCCGTTGCTGCTCACACTGCTGAAGGAAATGGATGCAAGTCGAACCATGGTTTTCGTCAACACCCGGCGCGAAGCGGATCGACTGGGCCGGTTTCTGGCGCACAACGGGGTCAACGCCAGGGCCATCTCGGGCGATGTTCCGCAGAAAAAACGCCTGAGTATGTTCGGTGATTTCCTGTCCGGGAAACTCGCCGTGCTGATCGGCACCGATGTGGCTTCCCGAGGGCTGCATGTTCCCGATGTGAGCCACGTGTTCAATTTCGATCTGCCCCAGGATGCGGAAGATTACGTGCATCGGATCGGCCGCACGGCCCGGGCCGGAGCATCCGGCGATGCGATCAGTTTCGGCTGCGAGAGCTACGCCGCTTCGCTGCCGGATATCGAGGCGCTGATTGGCCGCAAGATTCCGGTTGAGCGGATCGACCCCGAAGCCCTGGTCACCGTAATGAAGCCGCCCTATCGACCGCGTCGTCCGCCGCCCGGGCGTGGCGGGAAGCCTTTCCACAGGGCGGCCGGCACCGGCAAGCGGCGCAGGAAGCGCTGAGTCCCGGCAGCAAGTTTGCCGCCGGCGCGATCACGCCCAACCTCTCCGGGGGGCTTATGAACTGCCGCGCGCCGCAACGACCTGCGGTTTGCCTGCCTTCGTGGGGATCAGCAGTTCGTGGACACCGTCTACCGACGGATAGTCGTCGATTCGTCGGGGCGGGTGCCGCGAGTCGGGGCACCGAATGGCTACGGTGGCCGCCAGGCCGAACTCGGTTGCGGCTTCAAGCACCGTCAGGCTGTCCTCGATGAGCACAGTGCGACCGGGATCAAATGCTTCCTCGGCATGAAATCGCTCCCAGAACAGGCGTGTCTCCTTGGGCGTGTTCAAGTCGTGTGAGCTGAACATCCCGTGGACGTGCGCATCGAGTCCGGTCTGGGCAACCTTCAACTCCAGCGTGAACGGATGCGCGTTGGTGACCAGCAGCAGGCGCTTTCCCTGTTCGCGTATCCATGCGAGAAAATCCGTCGCCCCGGGCAGGTAGCGAACGCGATGGCGCTGGGTTCGCTTCAGGGCACGGATATCCAGATCAAGGGCTTCGCTCCAGTGGTCTATGCAGTACCAGGCGAGCCTGCCTTCGATCGCCCGGTAACGATTCAGCAATGTTGCCCGTGCATCCTTCTCGCTCATTCCACGGACTTGTGCATAATGCGCGGGAATGAATTCGGTCCAGAAGTAATTGTCGAACGCCAGGTCCAGGAGCGTGCCGTCCATGTCTACCAGGACGGTGTCCACGCTGTCCCAGGCGACCACCGGATCGTTATTGTGCTGGGATGTAGTGGAAGGGGCCGACATTGACGTCATGATCATACTCAAAGCAGGAGCGCGGCGGGCATGAATTTCACCGCAATCCTGGAGGAAATCCGGACGATCGCCCGGGCAGCGGGCGATGCCATCATGTCAGTCTACGCGCGCGATTTCCGCGTGGAACTCAAGGACGACAGATCGCCGGTCACCGAAGCAGACCGCGCCGCGGACGTCATCATATGCTCGAGACTTGCGCAACTGGATCCCGTTCTGCCGGTCTTGTCGGAAGAGTCGGCGCTCATGCCCTGGGCGCAGCGGCGGCAGTGGAATCGATACTGGCTGGTGGACCCTTTGGACGGAACGAAGGAATTCGTCAAGAAAAACGGCGAATTCACGGTCAACATCGCACTGGTTGAGCACCACCGGGCCGTGCTCGGCGTCGTCCTCGCGCCGGTGCTTGACCTGGAGTTCTCGGGCATCCACGGCAGGGGCGCCTGGCGCCGGGAAGCCGGTGGACCGCTCATACCGACGCGCGCCTCCCGAACGCAGTCGGATCCGATCCGGGTCATGGGCAGCCGAAGCCATCCCGGCCCCGGTTTGTCAGCTTTCCTTGCGCGGCTCGGCCCACACGAAATCAGGCCCATGGGCAGTTCGCTGAAGGTCTGCCTGGTTGCCGATGGTCAGGCGGATATCTACCCCAGGCTCGGACCCACGTCGGAGTGGGACACGGCAGCCGCGCAGGCTATCCTGGAGAGTGCCGGTGGGGGTATGATTGACCTTGCGGGCCAGCCGCTCAGGTACAACACGAAGGATCGTCTGACGAACCCTCATTTCCTGGCGGTCGGTGACCTCGGGCGGGACTGGCTCAGCGCGGTGCAGAATATTTGAGTAGTGGCAGACAAAATAGAAACTGACGCATTCACGAACGTGGCGCGACTCAAGCAGTTGCGAATAGAGCACCAGGACCTGGACCAGGTAATCTCCCGGTTGGCTGTAGATCCCTATGTCGATCAGATCATGTTGCGGCGCCTGAAGAAGCGCAAGCTCATGATCAAGGACATGATCACGCACCTGGAGAGTTCCCGGATTCCGGACCTGAACGCCTAGTCCCGGCTTCTTCGAGCCACGAGCCTTCGTCGCCCGGGCGGCGAGGCTTGTCATTTTGTTACGCCGGCAGCCGGCGGGCGACGCTCCACCAACTACGCAGCAAGATGAGGACGGGTTAGAATCGCCGCGTGAACTTGATTGCCGATATTGGTGCCACGCAGACGCGATGCGCCGTGATCGACGACAAGGGCCGGATTCAGGCGCCCGAAGTCTTCCAGAACCGCTACTTCAACAGCCTCCAGGGACTCTTGCACGTCTATCTGGATCAGGGCGCTGACCGTCCCGACTCCGCCGCCCTTGCCGTCGCCGCACCCGTACTGAAGGACGAAGTGCGCATGCCAAACCTTGACTGGCGATTCTTCCAGGGATCGCTCCTGAATGAACTCGGCCTGCGCGAACTCGTTGTGGTGAACGACTTTGCGGCCGTGGCCTGGGCATTGCCGGCTCTCACCGCCTCGGGCCTGCACAAGGTAGGCGGCGGCGCTGCGGTGGCTGGAACGGCGATGGCCACGCTGGGTCCGGGATCCGGTCTTGGGGTTGCCACCGTGGCACCGGGCGGGGACAAGTGGACAATCCTCGAGGGCGAGGGCGGTAACATCACGTTTTCCGGCGTCACCCCCGAACAGCAGTCGGTAGCCGATCATATCCAGGCGCAGCACGGGCACTGCTCGGCGGAAAGCTTCTTGTCCGGCCCCGGCCTGAGCAATATCTACATGGCCCTGGCTGCGCGGAAGGGCCGAAACGTCACCCGCCCCAGCCCGGAGCAGGTCAGCAAGGCCGCGGCGGACGGCGAGGCGCTGGCCGGCGAGGCACGCGACATGTTCTTCGAGGTGCTGGGTACCGTCGCGGGCAATCTGGCACTGACAGTCGGCGCCAGGGGTGGCGTATTCATCGCCGGCGGCATCGTTCCCCAATTGCTGGAGCCGCTTGCGCAGTCGCGCTTTCGGGCGTGCTTCGAAGAAAAGGGCCGCTATCGTTTCTACCTGGAAGCCATTCCCACGTACGTGATCACGGAACCGTACCCAGCCCTTCGGGGGCTGCGGCGGCTCCTGGGATACGGCTGAGCGCGACTGTTGCTACAGGCTAGGTCGCGCGAACCGGCTGGTCGGCCTCGGGCGCGCCGGCGGAATCCTGCTCGGCGGGGTCCAAACGCTGCTGGGCTCGGCCCAGGGCGATGGAAAGCACGCACCAGACCGCGGCGAACGGCACCGTGGCGGCGGCCATCAGGGTGATCGTCCCCAGGGCGCTCAACGCACTCTGAATGCCCGCCCCGGCGACGTCGCCGCCGCGGTACAGGAAGACATCGATCAGCGGCTTCGCCTTGTACTTCTCCGAGGGCGGAACGACGCTGAAAAGCGTCTCGCGGGCGGGCCGGGAAATGGCATAGCGGGTCGCCCTGTGCAGCGCCTGGAACAGCGCCATGACGCCATACAGCGGCCAGATCGCCAGCACGGCGAACCCGGCCACGGTGACCAGGGGCAGAATCGCCAGGGTCCAGCCCACCCCCAGTCGCTTGATCAACCGCGTGGTGATGAAGATCTGGGTGATCAGCGTCGCCCCCTGTGCCAGTGCGTCGAACTGCGCGAAGGCGCCCACCCGCTGGCTGAACGTGTCGGTGCTCTCGATGATGACGTTCGCCTGGGTGAAATAGATCAGCGTATTGGAAATGGCAAGAAAGACGATGAACACGGCGATGCCCAGCAGATAGGGCGACTGCACCACCGATGTGGCGCCATCCCAGAAGCTGCCGCCGATGCGCTCGCCGGGGGCTGCCGCAGTTGCGGTCCCGCGCTGGCCAAGGCGTGAGTATTCCGAGCTCACCGCCATCCGATCCAGGGTCAGCATGAGGGCGATTGCGCCCGCAAAGAATCCGGCCCCCGTCAGCATGAGTCCCACCGGCAGGTAGATCGACTCGGTCGCGCCGCTGACGGCGTTGGTGGCCCAACCGCCGACCAACGCGCCGACAGTGCCGCCGATGCCGATGAAGGCGAACATGCGCTTGCCCTGGTCGACATTGAAAATGTCCACCATGAACGCCCAGAACAGGCTGTTGACGAACAGGTTGATGGCGCTGA
The DNA here is from genome assembly GCA_965262365.1 of Candidatus Rariloculaceae bacterium. GTDB lineage: Bacteria > Pseudomonadota > Gammaproteobacteria > Steroidobacterales > Rariloculaceae > UBA6522. The sequence continues at coordinate 4,713,553 of OZ253541.1, read as the reverse complement.
GCCAGGCGTAGAAGGTATAGCCCACGCCCCGTGCCAGAGGGGTCTCCGCGTCGGTGCCGATGATGCCGCCGCCGGCGCCCGCGTCGACCGCCAGCAGGGTGGCGAAACCCACCAGACACACGATCACGAAGAGGTAGCCGACCGGAATGAACCGGCGCCGGTCAAGGCGGCTCACCACCCCGCCGAACAACAGCACCAGGATCAGCGACGCGATGGATGTCATCACGAACAGCCAGCGGAGCTGGTCCATGCCGCCGGCCACACCCATGGCTTCGCGCACCGGCCGCAGGAAGAAATAGCCGCAGAGCACGCAGAAATAGAACATCGCCGCGAGCACGCCCAGCGGAAGTTCGCCCCTCCTGAAATTCAATGCGCGCGCTGCCCATTCGGTCATCGTTTTTCTTCCTCTTCTTGCCGCCGATGCAGTTTGCCGGGCAAGTATAGCCCGCCCTTTTCAGCGTTGCGCACGGCTCGGGCGTCGACTCGCAAACCATTGTGTTATAGATTCCGCTTTCCGCATGAACTGAAGGATCGCCCGTGGCTGCATCGCACAGGACCGAACAAATACGAAACATCGCCATTGTCGGACACGCCGGTTCCGGCAAGACAACCTTGATCGAGGCTCTGCTGAAGCAGGCAGGCGCCATCCGCTCCGCAGGTTCCGTTGACAAGGGATCGACGGTCTGCGATTTCACCGATCATGAGAAGCGGCTCGGGCATTCGCTGGACACGGCGGTGACGCATCTGGAGCACGACGGCCGCCTCGTTTACCTCCTGGACAGCCCGGGCTACCCCGACTTCATGGGCCGCGCCCTCGGCGCACTGCCCGCGGCGGAGACAGCCGCGATCGTAGTCAGCGGCCAGGCGGGGGTCGAACTGCTCACCCAGCGGATGATGGAGTCCGCCTCCGAGAACAAACTCTGCCGGCTGATCATCATCAACAAGATCGACGCGCCGGACGCGGATCTTGAACGCGTGCTGGCGCAGATCGTCGAAACCTTTGGCCGGCGCTGCCTCCCGGTCAATCTGCCGGCCAACGGCGGCACGACTGTCGCCGACTGTTTCTTCGAGCCCGCCGATGCGACTCCCGATTTCTCCTCCGTCGAGGAAGCCCATACCCAGATTGTCGATCAGGTCGTCGAACTGGACGATGACCTCATGGAACAATACCTGGAGGGCGAAGACATCTCCCTGGAACAGCTTCACGACCCCTTCGAACGCGCGCTGCGGCGCGGTCACCTGATTCCGGTCTGTTTCGTGTCGGCCCTGACCGGCGCGGGCCTGAACCAGTTGCTGCGAGTGTTTGCACAGCTCATGCCGAGTCCGCTGGAGGGCAACCCACCGGAATTCCTGTCCGGCGACGGCGATTCGGCGACGCCGTACAAGATCGACCCCACGGGTGCGAATGGACATTTCGTCGGACACGTATTCAAGATCAACGTCGACCCCTATGTGGGCCGCCTGGCCACGTTTCGTGTTCATCAGGGCCAGGTACAGACCGGCGAGCTGGTGTATATCGGCGAGCAGCGCAAGGGCGTGAAGCTGACGCACATCTACCGTCTCCAGGGCAAGAACCTGGAAGAAGTGCCCGTGGCCGTAGCGGGCGACATCTGTGCGGTCTCCAAGATCGAGGACATCGGCTTCGACGACGTGTTGCATTCGAGTCATGACGAGGACAGTCTGCGCTTGCGTCCGCTGTCCATTCCGGCGCCCATGTACGGCGTCGCGGTTGAACTGACCCAGCGCGGGCAGGAAAAGAAACTCTCCGATGCGCTGCACAAACTAACCGCCGAGGACCCGAGCCTGCAGATCGAGTTCAACGCACACGCCAACGAAACGGTCCTGAGAGGCATGGGCGAATTGCATCTGCGGATCGTCATGCAGCGCATGAAGGACGAGTTCGGCATCGACATCTCCACCCGACCGCCAAAGATCGCCTACATGGAGACGGTCCTGCGCCCGGCCGAAGGCCACCATCGCCACAAGAAGCAGACGGGCGGCGCGGGACAATTCGGTGAAGTCTTCCTGAAAATCGAACCGCTGCCCCGGGGCAGCGGCTTCGAGTTCTCCAACAAGGTGGTGGGTGGCGCGATACCCGGCCAGTTCATTCCCGCGGTGGAGAAAGGCGTCAAGCAGGTGCTCGAGGAAGGCGCCATCGCCGGTTACCCGATGCAGGACGTGAGGGTGATCGTCTACGACGGCAAGCACCATCCGGTGGATTCCAAAGAAGTTGCCTTTGTCGCTGCCGGCAAGCGCGCCTTTGTCGACGCCATCACCAAGGCGCGGCCGATCGTGCTGGAGCCCATCGTCAAGATCGACGTCACCACGCCGAGCACCTCGGTGGGCGACATCACGGGCCATCTTTCGGGCATCCGCGGGCGCATTGCCGGCAGCGACTCCGTGGCGGGAAACCGGGTCAAGATTTCCGCCCGGGTACCGCTCGCCGAACTGGGCGACTACCAGACGACGCTCAAGTCGCTGACGGGCGGCGAAGGCATGTTCACGATGGAATTCGACCATTACGAGATCGTGCCGCAGCCTGTGCAGAAGGAGCTGGAGCGAAGCCATAAGCCCGACGCGGGTGATTCCTGACCCGCATCGGTCACCAACGCGGGCTGGCCTGTAGCGCCCGGTAATCTGCCCTTGCGGCCGCGGCGCCGCTTGCGGCCGCGAGGGCTGTTCCCGATGACGGCAACGGATACCACACAGGGTTGGGAGTTCTGGATCGACCGCGGAGGTACGTTCACCGACGTGGTCGCCAGGAGTCCGAAAGGCGAAATCGCCTCCGTCAAGCTGCTGTCGGAAAATCCGGGGCATTACGCGGACGCCGCCGTCCACGGCATCGGCCTGTTCACCGCCGGCGACGACCCTGCGCCCATCGCCGCGGTTCGCATGGGAACCACGGTGGCCACCAATGCCCTGCTGCAGCGCCGCGGCGCGTCCACGGCCCTGGTTACGACCAGGGGTTTCGGCGATGCACTGCGCATCGGTTATCAGAACCGCCCGGATATCTTTGCGCTCAGGATCGAGCTGCCCGAGATGCTTTACAGCCATGTGATCGAGGCCGACGAGCGCATCTCGGCGACGGGCGAGGTGATCACGCCGCTGGACGAGGCAAGGCTGCGCACCGAGCTTTCCGAGGCGAGGGCAAGGGGCGTGAACAGCGTCGCCATCGTCTTTCTTCATGGCTACCGTTTCCCCGAGCACGAACAACTGGCCGGTCGGATCGCCAGCGACATCGGGTTTCAGCAGATTTCCGTTTCCCACGCCACCAGTGCGCTGATGAAGCTGATCTCACGCGGCGATACCACGCTGGCCGATGCGTACCTTTCCCCGGTGCTGAACCGGTACGTGCGCCAGGTGCGCGAAGGGCTCGCCGGCCGATTGGGGGATGCACCGCTGCTGTTCATGCAGAGTCACGGCGGCCTGGTGAGTGCGGACGCGTTTCGCGGCAAGGACAGCATTCTCTCCGGCCCGGCCGGCGGCGTGGTCGGCATGGCGGGAACCGCAGCAGCAGCCGGACTGCGGCGATTGATCGGTTTCGACATGGGCGGTACATCCACCGACGTATCGCTCTACAACGGCGAATTTGAACGCTCCGGCGGCATGACCATCGCCGGCATTCGGTTCAGCGCGCCGGTGATGCGCGTGGAAACCGTGGCGGCAGGCGGCGGCTCGATCCTCAAGTTTGCCTCCCAGCGGCTCCAGGTCGGCCCCGAGTCCGCCGGAGCCTTTCCCGGGCCCGCCTGCTATCGAAATGACGGCCCGCTGACCGTCACCGATGCCAACGTGCTCCTGGGCCGCATACAGGCGGACCACTTCCCCAGGGTCTTCGGCCCCGGAGGCGATGAGGGCATTGACGTGGAGGTGGTTACCCAGCGTTTCGCGCGACTCGCGGACGAGGTTCGCCTGCAATCGGGCAAGCCGGTCGACAGCGATCGGTTGGCGGCGGGGTTTCTGAGAATTGCCGTGGAGCGCATGGCCAACGCCATCAAGCGGATTTCCACCCAGCGCGGGCACGATGTGAGCCGCTTTACGCTGTGCTGTTTCGGCGGTGCGGCAGGACAGCATGCCTGCCAGGTGGCCGACGCGCTGGGAGTGGAACAGGTTTTCCTGCACCCTCTGGCGGGCGTGCTGTCCGCCTACGGCATGGGATTGGCCGAGATGCGGTCACTTCAGCAACGAAGCGTGGAACAACCTCTGAGCGACGATCTGCTCCCGGAACTGGAGTCGACGTACGCGGAGCTTGAAGCCGCCAACGCGGACCTGCTCGCACGCCAGGGCGTCGACCCGGCGCGGCTGTGTTTCGTGCGTCGGCTGATGATCAAGGTGGCGGGCTCCGACACGCCACTGGCCGTAACCTGGCAGGACGGCACCGGCCGGATGGTGAGCGAGTTTCATCAGGCGCACCGCACCCGCTTCGGGTTCGAACCCACGGATTCCGCGCTGATCGTGGAATCCGTGGAATCGGAAGCCACGGTGCCCGGCGCCCGGGTGGTGGAACCGGGTTGGACCGGAGGTGAACGCGACCCCGAAGCGGAAGCCGTTCGCGACGTCTGGTTCGGTGAACGGCGCATCCCTACCCCCATTTTTCGGCGCGACCGGCTCGCGGCCGGCTGCCTGATCGACGGGCCTGCAATCATCGTCGAGAACAACTCCACCCTGGTCATCGAGCCGGACTGGCGGGCGCACGTGAACGACTTCGGCCATGTGATTCTCTCCAGACACACACCACGGCCCGCCGCCGAGCGCGTCGGCACCGACGCGGACCCGGTGATACTCGAGGTCTTCAACAACCTGTTCATGCACATCGCCGAGCAGATGGGCGTCGTGCTGGAAAACACCGCGCACTCGGTGAACATCAAGGAGCGGCTGGACTTTTCCTGCGGCGTATTCGATCCCGATGGGGACCTTATCGCCAATGCGCCGCACATGCCGGTACACCTCGGTTCCATGGGCGACAGCGTCAGGGCCATCCTCGAACATCGACGCGAGACCATGAAGCCGGGCGATGCCTTCATGTTGAACGCGCCCTATAACGGCGGGACCCATCTGCCCGACGTAACCGTGGTCGCACCGGTATTCGATGCCGGCGGCAGAAATCTGATCTTTTCAGTGGCCTGCCGGGCTCATCACGCCGACATCGGCGGCATATCCCCGGGGTCCATGCCGGCCACCAGCACGTCGATTCACGAAGAGGGCGTTCTGATCGATAACGTCGGGTTGGTGGATGCCGGCAGATTCCAGGAGGACGCGGTGCGCGCGCTGTTGGCCTCAGGGCCCCATCCCGCCCGCAATCCGGACCAGAACATTGCCGATTTCAAGGCGCAGATCGCGGCCAATACCCGCGGTGTGGCGGAACTCGGCGCGATGGTCGAACAGTTCGGGCTCGAAGTCGTTCACGCCTACATGGCGCACATCAAACGCAACGCCGAGGAATGCGTCCGCGATGCCATTGCGGCGCTGCACGACGGCGACTGGTCGCTGGCACTGGACGGCGGCGAGACGGTCAGGGTGCGCGTCCTTATCGATCGCGCGCAACGATGTGCCACCCTCGATTTCGACGGGACCTCCGGCGAGAGCCCGGGCAACTTCAATGCGCCCGCCTCCATCGCCCGCGCCGCCGCACTTTACGTGTTCCGGACCCTGGTCAAGGAGGACATACCCCTGAACCAGGGCTGCCTGAAGCCCCTCACGATTCGCCTGCCCGAGGGGTCCCTGGTCAGTCCACGCTATCCAGCCGCCGTGGCGGCCGGCAACGTCGAAACATCCCAGTGCATCACCGATGCGCTGTTGGCGGCATTGAATGTCTGCGCGGCGGCGCAGGGCACGATGAACAATCTCACCTTCGGCAACGACCGGCACCAGTACTACGAGACGATCTGTGGCGGCTCCGGCGCGGGCCCGGACTTCGACGGGGCCAGCGCAGTGCATACGCACATGACGAACTCCCGGCTCACCGATCCGGAAGTCCTGGAGTGGCGATTCCCGGTACGCCTGGAGCGCTTCTGCATTCGACGCGGCAGCGGCGGCAGCGGGCGCCACCGCGGCGGCGACGGCGTGATCAGGGAGTTGCGCTTTCTCGAGCCCATGAATGTTTCGATCCTCTCCAACCGCCGGCGCCAGGCTCCGTTCGGACTGCACGGCGGGGCCGACGGTCAGCCCGGTCGCAACTACGTGATCCGTGCAGACGGATCGCTCGAGCACCTGACAGCGACAGCGGAGGTGCAGCTTGAGACCAACGACCGGTTCGTGGTGGAAACACCGGGCGGGGGCGGATACGGGTCGGCCAGGTTCCAGGACAGGAGCTGAGACACTGAACATCGCGTCAGATCCTTTTCCACGACGAACTTGGTCGCGGCTTTGGCGCTATCGGAACCGGCAGGATTCGACCCCGCGTTCCAGCTTTGGCAGAATGGCCGCCTTTTCCGAAGCTGGGAACTCACAATGAAAGGCGACAAGGACATCATCGCGCTCCTGAACCGGGTGCTGGTCAACGAGTTGACCGCGATCAACCAGTACTTCCTGCACTCCCGGATGTACGGGAACTGGGGCATAACCGAGCTGGCCGAGCACGAATACAAGGAATCCATCGAGGAGATGCAACACGCCGACAGCCTCATCGAGCGGATCCTCTTTCTCGAAGGGCTACCCAACCTGCAGGACATCGGAAAATTGATGATCGGCGAAGATGTGCGCGAAATGCTCGAATGCGACCTCAAGCTGGAGCTCGCTGCCATACCCGATTTGCGTGAAGGCATCGAGCTCTGCGAGCGCAACAGCGACTTTGTCACTCGCCAGCTACTGGACGGCATCCTGAAGAACGAGGAAGAACACGTCGACTGGCTGGAAGCGCAGTTCGACCTGATCGAACGAATGGGGATAGAGAACTACGTGCAGCTACGCAGCGGCGACGCCTGAAACGACGAGGGCAGAATTCAGGCGGGCTGAATTCAGGCAGATTGGGCGACGCCGGTCGCGTCGGTGGCCGGCGCACCCACGTGAACGTCCCGGATCAACTGTTCCGCAAACTCCAGGCAGCGGCCACAACTGGGTTCGGCACCCAGTTCCTTGTAAATGTCACGAGCGGACCGAAGCCCCGCGCTGGCGGCGCGGCGAATGTCCTGCTCACGGTAACGACGACAGATACAAACGAACATGATGAGAAAGTATGACAAACAAGAATGATTGTCAATTACATTCGTCGATTCGGTTCACCGGCCGCACCGGCGAGCAGCCGGACTCTTGCCACGGGCTGCTGGAATCAGCGCCTCAGGAGGCTCTCCGCACCTGAGAGTATGCGCTCGGGCAAGGGAAGCCGGCGCTTGTATGAAACCTTGTAGAGGTCCGTCTCGGCCGCCGCCTCGGCAAGAAAATCGTCACTCGTTTGGATTTCGTCGATCAGTCCCAGTTCCAGGGCCCGGGTGCCGTACCAGTATTCGCCGGTGGCTACCTGCTCGACATCGAGTTGCGGACGGTGGGTCGTAATCTGCGTCTTGAACAGCGCGTGGACGTCTTCGATCTCTTCCCTGAGCTTTTCCCGCCCTTCATCCGTATTCTTGCCGAACATCGTCAGCGTGCGCTTGAAACGCCCGGCGGTAACCTGCTCGAAGTCGACGCCCTTTTCCTCCAGCAAGCGGTTGAAATTGGGTAGCTGAGCGATCACGCCGATGGAACCGATGATTGCGAACGGCGCGGCGATCACGTGGCTGGCAACACAGGCCATCAGGTAACCCCCGCTCGCTGCGACCTTGTCCACGGCGATGATCAACGGAAGATCCTTCTGGCGGATACGCAGCAGTTGCGATGCCGCGAGTCCGTGCTCGTGCACGGTCCCGCCGGCATTCTCCAGCCGCACCAGCACCCGGTCGTCCTTCGAGGCCACCGCGAGAATCGCCGACACTTCCTCGCGAAGCGATGCCGTCGCCGTTGCGCGGATGTCCCCCTTGAAGTCGATTACGAAAACACGCTTGCGCTGGGATCCCTTCTTGTCGAGTTCCTTGCGCTCGGCCTTGCGCTGTTTGGCCGTCTGCTTGAATTGAGCCTTGCCCAGGATCGCACGGCTCACCGTATCGCCCAACTCCTCGAAACGCCTGTTCAAGTGCTCGACGGTCAGCCCCCGCTGCTCGGCGCCCCGGCGCATTTCCGAGAAGATGAATCCGGCGACGACGATGATTGCAACGGCTGCCGTGCCGAGCTTGGCCAGGAACAACCCGTAATCGAAAACGTACTCGAGCATTGCCGTCAAAGACCGACGTTATCCATCTCGAAGACCCGCTCGGCGCGGTAACTCGAGCGCACCAGCGGTCCGGCAACCACCTCCAGGAATCCTCGCTCCAGCCCCCACCGGCGATACATCGCAAAGGCCTCCGGCGTCACGTAGCGCTCCACCGGGAGGTGGTTCATGGTCGGGCGGAGGTATTGCCCGAAGGTCACGATATCGACGTTGCTTGCGCGCAGGTCATCCAGCGTTTCACCGATCTCGTCGTCGGTCTCGCCCAGCCCCAGCATGACGCTGGACTTGGTCAATACCTCGGGCCGATAGTGCTTGGCGCAGGCCAGTACGCCCAGCGTCTGATCGTATCCCGCCCGGGGATCGCGCACGGGATGGGTCAAACGGCGCACGGTTTCGAGATTTTGCGCGAATACGTCCACACCGGAGTCGATTACCTTGCGAACGCTGGAGCGCTTGCCGGCAAAGTCCGGCGTCAGCGCTTCCACCGCGGTCCGTGGACAGCGGCGCTTGATCGCCTCGACGCAGGCAGCGTAGTGTCCGGCGCCGCCATCGTCGAGGTCGTCCCGGTCCACCGACGTGATGACCACGTATTTCAATCCCATCAGTTCCACCGAAACCGCGGCATGCAGCGGTTCTTCCGGGTCCAGCCACCCGTTCGGATTGCCCGTGTCAACGGCGCAGAATCGGCACGCACGCGTGCAAACCGAGCCCATCAGCATCAGCGTGGCCGTGCCCGCGGACCAGCACTCGCCGATATTGGGGCACATTGATTCTTCGCATACCGTCGCCAGCCGATGCTCGCGGACCGTGCGCTTGACCCTGGCGTATTTTTTCCCGGAAGGGATCCGAGCCTTGAGCCAGGGCGGCTTGGGGAGAACCGTGGCGTCGACGCTCCGCCCGCCGGGCTTGAGGCCGTTCTTGACCGCCATGAAACCGGCAGCCGTCCGATACTTCCGGCCGCTCTCGACCACGGGTATGCCGCGAAACTCGCTCACCAGGGGTTCTACCACCAAATTCTCTGGACTTCAGCCTGCAGGCCAACGGTGCGTTGACGTATCATTATCTCATGGTTTCGGAGACTCACGACAGGGGCGAGCCCCGGATAGCCCCAGGTACTCAGGCCGTGGTCAGCAGCACGGCCGGACTTCGGCGCGTGCTCCCGGGACGGATGGCATCGCATCGGACGGGGTGGCCGTCTCTTGCTGTCATCTTCTGGTTGGCCGTCGCCCTGCTGCAGCAAGCACCCGCCCAGGATCTGCGCAGCCCGCTGTTTCAGGCTGCCGACGCGGCCCTGGCCGCCGCGGACGATGCGAACGCGTCCGTACTGGCGCCGGTCTCCTATGAGGCGGGAATGGGCGCCTATACCGCGGCCGAAAACGACCTCGCACGCGGTCGAAGCATCAACCGGATCCAGAGCCGGCTGGCCGATGCGGAAGCGGCATTCAATGAGGCCGCGGTGACCGCTGCGGCGGCTGCCGCCACCTTCGCGCCCCTTCTCGATACCCGTCAGGACACGCTGGATGCCCGTGCGGACGTGTTTGCGGTTCAGTTATGGAACGATGCGGAGGCTGCCTTCAAGGCCGTCAGCCGGCGCCTGGAAGCCTCCTCATCGGCGTCCCTGGGCGACCGGGCCGCGACAGTGGAAGGCCTGTACCGCGACGCGGAACTTACGGCCATCAAGGCACAGTATCTCAGCCAGACTCGTGCGCTTCTGGCCCAGGCGGCGCTGGATCGAGTGCCGCAATATACGCCCCGGACCCATGCACGGGCCGAGGCGTTGCTCGCGCAAGCCGAGGCGGCACTGGATGAAGACCGTTACGATGTCGATCCCGCCCGCCAATTGGCCGAACAGGCTGCCTACGAGATCCGGCGCGCCTTTTCCATGACCGTGCGGGTTCGCGAGCTCGTGGATCGGGACAGGACCGTCGAGGACCTCATTCTTGAATATGAGCAGGGCTTCGCGGAGATTGCCGCTGCTGCAGGCCGCGAAGCGCGACTGGACGCGGGAACGGCCCCCCTGATAGCGGACCTGGTGACCGAGATCGAGGCGCTTCGCCAGCGGGAGCGGCAACTGCAAATCGACTCCGATGAGAGCCGCATCCGCATTGCCGGGCTGGAGGAGGAAATCCGGGAGCTGGACGATCAGCTTGGCGGAGTATTTCGGGAGCGGGTTGCGCTGGTGCAGCAGCTTGAAGCCGATGAGCGGGTTCGCGAGCGATTTCTCAGGGTCGAGAACATGTTCGCCGTCGACCAGGCTCAGGTTTCGCGCGAGGGTGACAGCGTCATCATCACGCTCACGGGTTTGACGTTCGCAAGCGGTGCATCCCAGATCGACTCGGTGCACGCGCCGCTGCTGGAGGCGGTCCGGGAGGCCGTGGACGTATTCCCGCTATCCGGTATCGTGGTTGAAGGTCACACCGATTCCTACGGCGGCGCGATTTCCAACATGTCCTTGTCGCGGGCCCGCGCCGAGGCCGTGGGTGCCTGGCTGAGCGACCGGCTGGAAGTCGCAAGCGACCGGATCAGCTCATTGGGCTACGGGGAAACGCGCCCTGTGGCCAACAACGAGACGGCCCAGGGCCGGACGCGTAACCGCCGCATCGAGGTGAGGATCACACCCCAACCCTCGGGTTAGCACCGCCCGGCTGAACGGGGCCGCTCAGTCGATGGGATCGGGAATGGGCTGTTGCAGCCATGCAGCGATGGAATCGGCCACCTGTGGGGTGACGAGATAGCCGTAGGACGTATGCACATCCAGTCGGCCGCGATCGCGGTAATGATTGTAAAAGCCCGTGCAGTCCTGCAGAGATTCGAGCAAGCCCAGCTCCACCATCTCACCGTAATGCGGGCCAAGCCGCGGATGCAGCGCGGTAATTTCCCCGCGCGCCGAGAAATTTTGCCAGCGGTCGACGATTTCCGGGAATCGGTCCCGGCCGGATAACCGGGCACCCTCGACTCCCTTCAGGATCATGGGGCTCGCCAGCGGACTGCCCAGGGTCATGAACAGATCCACGCGTCCGTTCTCGCGGCGCTCGCCATGGGAGAGTTCCCAGAGCGTGTCGTAGGCGATGACCGAGCCCAGACTATGGCCGATCAACAACACTCGCTCGCCCGCGGACCAGGCATCGACCAGCGCCTTGCGCACGACCTCGCGAACCACCGTGGCAATCCCGCGCCAATTCCGGAGATAACGGTGGGTCTCGGTCACGGTCAGGCGCATCGAGCGCCTTGCAAACAGGCTCGAAAACAGCGGTGCCGCGTGGCCCAGCGAGAGCAGGATCCGTCTCTTGCGTTTGGCGAATGACTCGATATCGGCGATATCCCGGGCTGAGGGTTCCGGCTGCTCGAGGATCCGCTCGATACTCTGTCGATCCAGTTCGATATTGCGGTGCTTGCGGTAGAAGGCGTGCGTCCAGGCCGCCAGGGTCAGGCACCTCGCGCCATCCCGCAAGGGCTGCGCCGCAGCCGGGTCGACGCGTTCAAGCCCCGCCCGCATGCAGCGGCCGAGCACCTGGCGGTGAATCCGTTCCGGCGGCTTGGGTTTCATCCCCGGAACGTAGATGATTCTCACCGGTGCGGTCATTGGAGCGTGGGCGAATGCAGCCGGACTTCCGCCACGGGCTGATAGACTATTGCGCCTGAAATTGCATGATGTTGGTGAAGCCACATGGAGGAGAGCCGGTGCGATATCTGCATACGATGGTCAGAGTGAGTAACCTCGAGGAGTCCCTGGACTTCTATTGCAACAAGTTGGGGCTGAAGCAGACTCGGCGAACGGACTTCGAAGCCGGCCGGTTCACTCTCGTCTTCGTGGCCCCGGAAGGGCAGGAAGAGTGCCCGCTCGAACTCACCTACAACTGGGACCCCGAGGCCTACGGTGAAGGCCGTAATTTCGGCCATGTCGCCTACGAAGTCGATGACATCTACGCCACTTGCGAACGGCTGATGCAAGCAGGCGTCACAATCAACAGGCCGCCTCGGGACGGGCGCATGGCCTTTATCCGATCCCCGGACAATGTCTCCGTCGAGTTGCTGCAGCGGGGCGACGCCCTGCCACCGGCTGAGCCCTGGGCCTCCATGGGCAACACCGGCCACTGGTAGACCGCGCCTGAATCGCTCACCCGTGTCTTGCTCCAGTAGCCCGAGCCTGAATTCCTCACTGGTGTTTGCTCGCGGAGCGTCGGCCGCAACAGCGCATCGCTGAGACATCGGGACCCGGTCAACGATAGAGCGGCAACAGTTCCCGCTCGCCCGCTGTCGCGGCGCGGGAACGGGTCACCGCATCGGCCTGAGACAGGGCATCCCTTAGCGCGCGGCCGTTCCAGGCGGTCGAATCCGGTCCGTAGAGGCTTCTTTCAAGTTCGCCGATCGCCGCGGCCAGATCCGCAGGCAGCATCGCCGCGAGCCGGCCAAGGCTTTGCGGCTCCTCACCGAATCGCGCAGCGCCCCAATCCAGCAATAGCTGCCGCGCCCGCCCGGCATCATTGGCGCTGCAGGCGGCGCGCAACTGTCTCAACAAGCGGCGGTCGGATACTTTCGCCGGCGCCTCTTCGGCCGGCGGCCGACGTGCGGCGGCACGCTCGACACGGCCGCGCTGCCACCAGACCAGAAGCGTCAACATCCATGCCGCGAGCAGCGCGGCGCTGACCCCCTGCCAAAGAAGGTTGCCGGTTTGTTCGGACTCGACCGGCGGCGCATCCGGCGTCGGTGCGGGTGCTGACTCGGCGCCTGGTTCGCGGCTCGGAAGGACTGTCACTCCCCGGGGTTCGATTCGCGCCACTTCCCACTCCCGGCTGTCCACGTTGAACCAGGGCAACTCGACCGCCGGAATGGTCAACGCACCGGCCGTCTGGGCGATCACGGCGAACCGCTCCGTGCGCACTGCGCGCGTGCCGTCGGCGCTGCCTTCGCGCGTCAGTTCCGGTTGATCGGCATACTGCTGCAGGGAATCGGTTTCAAAGAGCGACAAGTCGGGGATCTGCGTTTCCAGGACGCCCTCCACCTCAACCCTCAGGGTTCGTGTCTGGGGTATGCCGGCCGTGAATTCCTCGGGATTGCCGCTCCAGCGCTGCTCGATTTCCACCCGACTGGCGGGCAACCAGGCCGCCCCGGCAAATTCCGGCGGCGGCGCCACCGCCGGCAGCACCGACAGGCTGACCGGCTCCGATCGAAATCGCTGCAGGCTGGAGAACCCGGACGCGGTAATGACCACCGCCTCGAAGACCATGGGCTGGATGGTCAATTCGCCGGCCACCTGGGGGAAAACGGCGTAGCGGCGCTCAAGCACGATGAAAGTCTGCTCCTCGCGAACGGTCTGGTATTCCCGATCCTCTCCCAATGGAACGACGATGGTTTCGCCACCCGTCACGTCGGGGGGCGTCAGGCTCGAACGCCCCGTACTGACTGCACGGTAGAGCCGCTGCGTATAGATGACCTGGGACTGAACGTAGGCTGTGGCGGGCGAAATTTCCACCTCCAGGAATATATCGCCGGGAGCGTCACCCGCCAGCGCCGGCAGGATCTGCAGTTCCACCGGATTGGACAACTCGCCGGCCAATTCCAGGGGCGGGAGCGTAAATGTGCCTGCGCGTCTCGGCATCAACTGAAATCGCCATTCGGTGACCTGGGACGTGCGTGCGCCCAGCATCTGAATGCTGGTGTTTCGGCTCCTCTGCAGGACCTCGAAATCGGTTGTGAGCAGCGAGACATCCGGTTCGTCCCGAACCTGGCCCTGTACCGCCAGAACGTAGGTGAAGGATTCGTTTTCCCTGATCGTGGTCCTGTCCACGCTGGCGCGCAGCATCACGTCCTGGGCGCACAAGACGCCAGCGGCCGCCAGCAGCCAGATCGCCGGCAGTCCGCGGCAAAAGCCCCGCGTCGCACCGAGACCGCCTAGGCGTTCCTCTGGCCGCGCCGTCACCATGGCTGTTCCTCATCGCCGGGCCAGACGTAGTTGCCGTCCTGATCGATGCCCAGGCGCTGGTACTGGTACAGGAACTTGCGCCGCAACAGTCCGCCCGGATCCTCCGGTATTCGCCGCAACCACTGTTCCGCCGCCTGCTCGGACGCCCACTCCTCCAGATCGCCCGGGGTCGGCACCTGTTCGCCCTCGGGAGGCTCGCCAGGTACCGCCGATTCGGACTGTGCCTGCTCCTCGCCTTCATCGGCACCCTGCTCGGCCTGGGACTCCGATTCGTCACCGGGGGACGAATCGGACTGGTCCGATCCCTGGCTCTGCGCCGACTGCCGGGATTCGCTGCCGTCGCCGGACTCGCCCTCCTCGCCGCTGTCGCTCTGGGACTGCTGCGGCGGTTGTTGCATGAGAAGGTCGCGGTTGAACTGCGCATCCTCGTGTTCCGGGTCGATTTCCAACGCCTGATCGTAAGCCTCGATCGCCGCGGGGATCGAACCCGCGCGCGCCAGTGCATTACCGCGGTTGTAGTGCCCGTCGGCGGTTTGCGCCGTTGCAAGGGTTTCGGCACTGGGCTGGAACTGACCGGCGCGGTACTGGGCCGCGGCACGCCACGCGGGAACCTGGAACAGTTCGCTGGCCCGCTCATGGTCCTGCGCTTCAAAGGCCGTTTGCCCCTGCTGGTCCGGTCGCTTCCACAGGTCGGCCCACGTCTGTGCTTCGGCCCGCTGACCGGGCAGGGCCAACATGACCACCCACACAACCACCCAGCCGCGCCGGAATGACAGCGCCAGCAAGGGCAGGAGCAAAAGCACCAGCCATACACCCTGATCCCGCCAAATCTCCGTGCGCAGTTCCTCGCCGTCGTCGGCAAGCACGCCGGAGGGAGAGGACACCCCCGAGAACAGCCGATCCAGGTCCCGATCGTCTGGCGTCAGTCCGGAGAACTGCCCGCCGCCGGCCTCGGCAAGGCGCTGCAACGAAGCCAGATTGACGCGATTGACCACCACCTGGCCGCTGCCGTCGGTTAGAAAGCCTCCACCGACCTGCGGGATGGGACCGCCCTGGGCCGTTCCCACTGCCATCACGTGCAAGGTCATGCCTTCGCTGCGCAACTCACGGCCCAATTCCATCGCAGCCGGTGACACGGCGGAGTCGCTGACCAGCAGTATTTCCCCACGGCTGGCCGCAGCCTGGCGCAGAAGCTGTGCGGCACGGCTGATGCCCGCCTCCGGATAGCTTCCACGACTCGGCATGATGTCGCTGGACAGGCTCGAGACAAGCGCGGCGATGGTCCGGGTATCCGTCGTCAGCGGCGTTACCGTAAAGGCGTGTGCCGAAAACACTACGAGACCGGTCTGGCCGCTTTCGCGCCGCTGCAGCAGCGACAACAGTTTCAGCTTGGCCCGCTCCAGGCGGCTCGGTTCCACGTCACCGGCGTCCATGGATCGGGACAGGTCAAGGACGACCACAAGGGCCTCCGATGAACGCAGCGCCGGCACCGGCATCCGCTCCCAGGTGGGCCCGGCAAGCGCGAGGATGGCCAACGCGCAGGCCGTTGCCGCACCGCTCAGCAGCCAGCGATTGCCGCGTAGCGCGCTGTCGGCGGCCGTCAGTACGAGCGGTTGCAACGCCTCGTCGACCCATGTCTGCCACCGGCCCGCTGTCGCGCTGCCGCGCGTCAGGCGCCAGACAAGCCAGGCGCCCACCGGCAACAGCAGCAGCCAGAACGGACGGACGAAGTGGAACTCAGCCATCGGGCGCCTCCGGCACCCCCGCGCGTGCCCCCCTTCGGAGCGCCGCGGCAGCCCACAACAGGCTCAGCCCAAACGCCGCGCCCAACGGCCAGAAAAAGTATTCGTCGATGGGCCGAAATCCGGTCTCGTCGCTGGCCGCGGGTTCGAGTTCGTCCAGCAACGTGTAAATCTGCTCGAATTCCTCGGTATTTCGCGCCCGAAAATAGCGGCCGCCCGTTCCCGCCGCGATGGTCGTGAGGGTCTCCTCGTCCAGGTCCGCGGAAGGATTGATTTGCCTGACGCCGAACAGCGAACGGACCATCAGCGCGTCGGCGCCGATTCCGATCGCGTAGATCACCATCCCCCGATCTCGCGCCAGGTCCGCGGCCTTCAGCGGGTCCACGGCCCCGGCCGTGTTGGCGCCATCGGTCAGGATGATGAATACCCGGCGATTCTCGTCGATTCCCGCATCTGTCAGGGTCTTGATGCCAAGCCCGATCGCATCTCCGATGGCCGTTTCCTTCCCGGCAAGCCCGATTGCTGCCTCGTCCAGCAGCGTCTGCACGGTCTTGCGGTCGAAGGTGAGCGGTGCCTGAAGATAAGTTTCGCGCCCGAAAAGGATCAGCCCGATGCGATCTCCCACCCTGCGGTCAATAAAGTCGCGCGCCACCGCCTTGGTGGCCGTCAACCGGTCCACCCACTCGCCGTTCAACTGGAAATCCTGTTCCTCCATGCTCCCTGAAAGGTCCACGGCCAGGAGCAGATCCCGCCCTGTCGCGGGCAATGCGGTTGCCTCGCCCACGTACTGGGGCCTCGCCGCCGCCAGAACCACCAGCGCCCAGATGCTCCACAGCAGAATCAACCGGCCGGTTGACCCGCTCTCGGCCCGTCCCGTACCGCTGAGACCGGCAAACTCCTCAAGATGCGGAACCTTGAGCGCGGCGTCGCGGTCGACCGGGTCCAGGCTCGACCATCGACGTACCAGCCACGGCACGGGCAATGCCAGCAACATCCACCACCACGCTAGCTGCCACATGTTCTAAAACCCGACCTTCTGGGCCTTGACCCAGGCCTGGCACAGGAGTGCCAGCTCAAGACAATGTTCACGGTCGAGGCGCCCGGCGCCGACGTAGGGAGCCGACAGCAACTCCCTGCCGGCTCCCTGCGTAAACGCCTCGCGCTCCCAGCGGCTGTCGAGCCAGGCGAGCCACGGTTCTCCTGTCAATCCAGCCACTCGTTCGGGCTGGTTGCTCAACGTCATGGCGAAGCGCTTCAGCGTAGTGGACAGGCGCTGTGCGCAGAGCGCCGGGTCCCCGCCTGCGCTCAACGCCTCAAGCGCTGCCGTCAAGTCCACCGTAGCAGCCCGGTGGCGCCAGGCGGCACGATAACGCCGCGCCCAGATTACCGCGCCCACGAGCACCGCCCCGGCGAGTATCCACCAGCCGATCGCGGGAGGCCACCAACCGATGGCCTCGGGAAGGTGAATATCCCGCAGCGGGAGCTGACCTGGATCCAGTGCCGGGTTCATCTGCCTGCAAAACGTGCGCTCAGGACCTTCTGTGGGTCCATACTGGTACCGCAATCCAGGAGTTGGACACCGGGTGAGCGCGAAAGGTTCGCAAGCCTCGCCCGTCTCTCGAGGAAACGCTCCCGATAGGCGCTGCGTTCCGCGGCGCCGCCGGTGTCGATGGCGACCGAACGGCTGCCGGCGAGAACCCGGTAGCGCCCCGGAGGCGGCAGGCTACGCTCCACCGGATCGAAAAAATTCACCAGGGAAACGTCGCTGTGGCGGGCCAACTGGCGAAGGTGGCGTTCGAAAGAATCGTCCAGCGAGCGGAAATCGCTGAGCAGAAAGATCTGGCTCCCCGGGCGCGCCACCCGAGTGAGACGCTCCAGCGTATGCGGCTGTTGCACAACCGGGACGGTAGACCGGGGTTCCCAGAACGCCGTGTCGCTGATCACCCGCAACATGCGCAACGCGGCGCGCCGTCCCAGCCGCGGCCTGAGTTCGACGTGCTCGCTGTCGGAAAAGATCAGCCCGCCCAGGCGATCGCCGTTGGCCACCGCGCTCCATGCCACCAGCGCCGCGGTCTGGGCGGCGCGCACGGCCTTGAACACCCCCTTGGTGGCAAACAACATGGGTCTGCGCAGGTCGAGCCAGAGGATGACCGGGCGGTCGCGCTCCTCCCTGAACACCTTGGTATGGGGCTTCCCGGTCCTTGCCGTCACCTTCCAGTCCATGGTTCTCAGATCGTCGCCCGGCTGATAGGGTCGCGACTCGTCGAATTCGACGCCGCGGCCCTTGAGCCGCGACAGGTGCCCTCCAGCGTCGAGGGCTCGCACTCTCAGCGCTCCGATCTTCAGGGACTCGCCTGCCGGCTTCAGGCGGATGAGTTCGGCCAGTTCGATGCGGGCGGGAGAGGACGTCGATCGAGCTGCACTGGCCACGTTCATCAGGGTACCCCGATCCGCGACAGCAACTCGTCCACGACTCCATCCGCCGTACGGCCCGCCGCCTCGGCCTCGAAACTCAACAGGACCCGGTGACGCAAAACGTCGTGAGCAATGGACTGGACATCCTCGGGAGTGACGAAATCACGCCCCGCGAGCCACGCGTGGGCCCTGGAACAGCGGTCCAGCGCGATGGTCGCCCGCGGGCTGGCACCGTACTGCAGCAGGCCGCGCAGGTCCTCGCCATAACGCTCGCAACGCCGGGTCCCGAGCACGATCTGGACGATGTATTCCTCCAGAGGCTGGGCGAGATGCAGTTGCAGCACCTCGTGGCGCGCCGCAATGACTTCCGCCTGGGTCAACACGGCTGCGGGCTCGAACAGTTCGGCGTCGGCGGCCGCCTGGCTCGCCTCGCGGCGGTTGATCTCAAGGATTGCATGTTCGCCTGCCGCATTGGGATAGTCCACGAGCACCTGCATGAGAAAGCGGTCGAGCTGCGCCTCCGGCAAGGGGTAGGTGCCTTCCTGCTCGATGGGATTCTGGGTCGCCATGACCATGTACAACTCGGGCAGGCGATAGGTCACGGAACCCACGGTGATCTGGCGCTCTCCCATCGCCTCCAGCAATGCTGCCTGAACCTTTGCGGGGGCGCGGTTAACCTCGTCGGCGAGGATGAGGTTGTGGAACAGGGGGCCCTCCCGAAAAACGAACGAGCCATCCTGCGGGCGGTAGATCTCCGTCCCGGTAAGGTCTGCGGGCAACAGGTCCGGAGTGAACTGCAGGCGGTGGAAGTCTCCTTCCACGCTGTGGCTCAGCACCTTGATGGCGCGCGTCTTCGCCAGTCCGGGCGCGCCTTCCACCAACAGGTGCCCGTCGCACAGCAGTGCGACCAGCATGCGGTTGAGGAGTTCCTTCTGCCCGACCACGAGGCCCGACAGGTGCACTTCCAGACTGGCTAATTTTTCCTGAAGTGACATCGGCGTGTCCATTGCTCAAGTCGAGAAATCTTAGGCGTTCAAATCGATTCGGTGACAGTCGATGCGGTCGGATTGTGTAATGATACGTGCATGGGTCGGTTGCCAACGGCCCGATGACAAAGGACCGCAGGCGGGTCCACCGCGCGCAAAAGTCTACCACGTACCGGAACATCGCCTACCGTCAGATTCCAGGCCCAGGGCGCAACCTACAATCTCCTCCGGGTTTCCGAACCGGCCCATCGGGACCGTCGCGAGAACGGATTGCGCTCGCGACGTCAACTCGCCAGTAGCTTCGTCGAGGAGCAGGAAGTCGACCGCATGGAATTCAGCCAACGTTCGACCCAGGGCCTCCTCGACCATCTCGGGAGACGTGACATCGCATTGCACGGCGATCGCGCGACCGTTGCCGAGCCCGTTTATCGCTTCAGCCTTGCGTTGGGCAGCCTCCAGCGACAGATCCCAGATAGCAACGTTCGTGCCGGCTTCGCTCAAGCCGCGCGCGATCTGTCCGGCGATCGCCCCACCCGCGCCCGTTACAATTGCCATCTTGCCCTCAAAGTGCGTCATGCATGCCAACCTGATTCCGCGAGTACTCCCCCCTTTTTATCCAGCGATCGCTTCCGTGCCCCTTGCACGAACAATAACATCCAGATTTTTGTTGAAAGCAACCAGGCGCGGACTCCAGCCGGTTGCGCTGTGCGAACGCACGACTGTAGCATTGCGGGATTGCGCCACGGTTTCACGCGTCAGGGATGTCGTTCGAATCTCGACGAACGACGAACTCAAGGGATTATGAAGACACCCACTACCATCGTTAACTACGTTTACGACTTGCTGCGCAGTGAGATCATCAGCGGTCGCTACCCGCCCGGCACACGGCTGAACGAGAGTAAGATCGCGCGGGAACTCGATATCAGCCGAATTCCAGTTCGAGAAGCGCTTGTTCGGCTGCGGGAAAACGGCCTTGTGATGAAACACGAGCGTCGCGGCATGTTTGTCACAAAGCTGACCACCGAAGCGATGCAGCAAATCAACAGCGTGCGAATCATTCTCGAAGCCGAGGCGCTGAGGCTTTGTCGCGCTCGCATGACCAGGAAGCAGGCGAACAAGCTCAAGGCAATCGTCGAGAAACTGGAGAACTGGGACAGCGACTCCGAAATTGACGCCGCCGAGATTGATCTGGATTTCCACCGCACGTTGTGGACAACCACGGGGAACCCGTATTTGTCCGATACGCTGGAGTCGCTTTCCACGGTGCTGTTTGCCAACGCGGCACTCGAACACGTCAGCGCCGTTACGACCCAGTGGCGACTCAATCACCATCGCGCGTTGCTCGAGGTCGCGCTCGGCGACTCGACCATGTCACCGGAAGACGCCGTTATCAGTCACCTGCAGGTGTATTACGACACACCGGAGAAATTCTCGAGTCGCGCGTTTCAGACCGACGAGGACACTGCACGGTAGCCGCCATTGATGTAGCAGGCGACGAAATAGCCGTCGCTACAGGACTGACCACATCGCAAGCACCATCGTGAATCCCACCACGCCGACGATCGTGGTCATTACGGTTAGCGTCTTGAGCGTTTCCGCCTCAGTCAACCGCAGATAGCGGCTTACCAGCCAGAATCCCGAATCGTTGACGTGCGACAGCACCGAAGCGCCGGAGGCAATCGCGATGACCACCAGTGCCAACTGCGGCTGACTGAAAACGGTGCCCGCGGCAGCGGTTGCTTCGACAACCGGAGCGGTGAGACCGGCTCCCGTAATCATCGCAACGGTCGCCGATCCTTGCCCCCGGTGATCAACGCGACTCTTCCGGATAGGTCAATATTCATCTCGCCAATTTCTCCCTTGATAGCTGTCCGCTACGGCACCGGCCGAATCACCCGTAACGGCGCTTCATCTCGGCGACGGATTCGCGCACCAGTTCCTCAAGCAACCTCAAATCGACATCTTCAAGCTTGTTCACATACAAACAGGATCTGCCGGTCCGGAACTTGCCCAGCTTGCCAAGAAGCTCACCGTAATCCGAGAACCCCGGCATGATGTAGATGGCCAGGTTTTGCTTTCGGGGAGAAAAACCGACCACAAGCGAGTCGCCTTCCCGTCCGCTGGCGTATCGATAGTGGTAACGGCCAAAGCCGACAATGCTTGGGCCCCACATCTTCGGCGGCTCGCCGGTCACTGCCTGCATCAGGGCCAACAGTTGCCTCGCGTCCGCCCTGCGCCGCGGGTTCTCAACCCCGTCGAGGAATGCGTTAACGTCTGCTTCGGTTTGCGTTGTCTTGCGCTTTGACATCGGCTCGATCAATCCCGCTTGCGTGGCTCGGTGCCGTCCCTGTGGCTCACGCCGGTATTTTAGTGGAAAGAAGAGCCAATTTTGTTGCCTGAAAATAGGCGAGCGAAGTCATTCAACCTTTGCGAGGATGGATTCAACGATAGCGAGCTTGTTGGACCATTGATTGAAGCGATCGATACTTCCGCCGCCATGCGGCAATTTCCATCGCGAGTTCCAGGGTGAAGTGCGCACTTTAAAGTGCACACTTGCGGCTCGAAATACCCAATCCTTCACTTTTTCGATGTCGGCGCGCACGGAATGGGCTACGATTCGGGGCCCGATTGATTGCGCCTGGCGCTTACATGCCGTTACTCAGCGTCCTACGGATCAAGTCGCCAAATCATCGATTGTCTTGAGGGAGTATTTGCAAAAATGCCAAGTGGAAACCGACACCTTGAACTTCGCGCGGTAGCCTTGCGCACCGCCACCGTTGCGCTTGCACTGCTATCCGGCCACGCTGCCGTCGCCCAGGCGCCCTTCGACCCGAACCTCGTGGAAACGGTCGAAACCGTGCGGATCACGGCCTCGGGTCAGCGCTTTATGCCACGCCAGAGCCTCGCCCCCGGCGGGTCGCCCCGGCACACCGCCAACTACGACGTCACGGTGACGTGGAATCCCGGCGGGTGGCAGGCGAGGGAGGAATGGCAGCTCGATACCTTGTACCCGCTCCAGACCAGCTTCGCCTATAACATGACGTACGGCGAGTCAGCCGGCGTCAAGGACGGACAGGACAACTTCCGTGCGGCCCTCGACGGTCCGACGCCCCTGGCAGCGGCGCGGATCGGCGCCAACTTCAAGGACCTGTGGCTCACCAATCCGCTCATCCTGGCGGCGCATTCGGAAGCATCACTCCCGCCCGTGGAGTTCGCAAGCGGCGGCAACGCCCGGCAAAGGATCGCACTCTCGGCCCACGGTACGCAGTGGTCCCTGGTCGTCGATCCCGCCACGGGACTGCCGGGCGAAATCACCACCATGGAACAGGATCCCACCAACGGCGAAGGGCCCAACCGGGTGGTGTTCTCCGACTGGCGGGAGGTATCCGGCGTGCCGTTCCCGTTCCAGGTCGAACAGTTTCTCAACGGCGGATTGCTGCGCCGGGAGATCCGATCGGCCATCGAGGTAAACCCCGCCGATGCGGACGACGTGCTCGCGGTGCCCGACGACATCGAGGCGGGGGATGCCGCGCAACGGGACTGGGGATGGGGCATGTCGCACTTGCTGCTCGCGCGCGCCGGTCTCGGAGGGCCTGCGGATACCCCGCAATTCGACAACGTCTCCCTCCATGAAGTCGGTCCCGACATCTACCAGGTCGTGGGCGGCAGCCATCACGGACTGGCCGTCGTGGGTCCCGACGGCATCGCCGTGGTCGATGCGCCCTGGTATCCGGAACGCTCGGACACCTTGCTCGGGCTACTGGAGGAACGCTGGCCGGACCGACCCGTGCGCTACATCATCATGACCCATCACCACCTGGATCACTCCGGCGGCTTCCGGAGCTTTGTCGAAGCCGGCGCAACGCTGGTCGCCCACGAGGACGCCGTGCCGTTCTACGAAGAGGCGCTTGCGTTGGCTGGCTTCCGCGGCATGAGTGCCGTTGCGGTGGACGGCCACGCCGAACTCGACGGCATCGGCCGCGCCATCGGCGTATACGACATACCGAATCCACATTCCGATGCGCACGTGGGCGCCTACGTGCCCGATACCAGGCTGTTTTTCAACTCGGATCTCTATTCGCCCGGCCGGGAGCTGCAGTTCCCCGTATCGATGCAAGCTTTGTTCACCGCCGTCCGCTACCACGGCCTGGACGTCGAACGACATGTCGGCTCCCACGGAATGGGCTACGATTCGGAACCTGAATGATTGCGCCTTGTCGGCCGAGCCTTGGAGGGCCTGTGTCATGACAATCAATATCCGGCGGCTGTTACCGATTTTCGGCGTATGGCTGCTGGCCGCCTCGATTCAGGCGCAGACTCTCGACACCGTCACGGCCCAGGGCCGGCCGCTGGTACAGGACTTCCCCCAGTCCTCACTCATCATCGACACCTCCGACGACACTTGCGTGCATTTCGGGATATTCATCGCATCCGAGCGAAACGCCCAGGCCCGGGGATTGATGTTCGTGCGCGAGATGCCCGACGACGTCGGCATGCTGTTCATCCATCCCAGCGAGCGGATGATCTCCATGTGGATGAAGAACACACTGATTCCGCTGGACATGGTGTTCATGGATCGCTCCGGGGTCGTCATTCATATCGCAGAGAACACTGTTCCGGGCTCGCTCGACTCCATCAGTTCAATGCAGCCTGCGCTGGGCATACTTGAGATTAATGGCGGGCTGGCCGCGCGCTTGGGAATCCGCGTGGGTGATCTAGTGCGGCATTTGTACTTCGGATCGCTCTAGTTTGGCCCGATAGGGGCAATTTCGAACTGCGGAGCATAGGCAGAATCGCTTATTTCTTCAGAGAATTGCCAGAAACGAGCCGAATACCCACCATAATGGTTGCATTTTGCCGCATCCGCCACCAAAATACGCTCTAGAGTCTGTTAGGAATGCCGCTAGCCTCGGGAACGTTACGATCGCGCTCCGGTCCAAAGCAGAGACGGATATCGCCAACTTAGGGTACTCACTGGATGACGTTATCGCTTGCTTGGCAGCACTCCATGACGACGATTTCAATGATTGTTCGACCGTCACCCTTTCCGTAGGCAAGCGCAAATCAATAGATGTCCCCGTAGACTCTTACGTAACCCATTTCAAAGGACCGAC
The DNA here is from genome assembly GCA_965262365.1 of Candidatus Rariloculaceae bacterium. GTDB lineage: Bacteria > Pseudomonadota > Gammaproteobacteria > Steroidobacterales > Rariloculaceae > UBA6522. The sequence continues at coordinate 4,689,137 of OZ253541.1, read as the reverse complement.
AGGCGAGGTTGACAAGCTCTATGTGAAATTTCGAGTCTCTGCAACCTGGTTAACAATCCATTCATTCCATCTGTCAACCAAGTAATTCCACGAACAATATGAAAACGAAACGACCCGCTCCAGATTGCCCAGTCTGTGAAGCGAATAACTGGATTGACGGTACTCATCAGTTGGTACTGACCCATCAGAACAAACCCCTCGATATAGCTGGTCTGCTGCACTCCGAATGTGCTGAATGCGGCTACGAATTAATTTTTCCCCACCAAATCCGTCGAAACGATGCTCGCATCAGAGACGCGCGACGAGAGGCGAATGGTTTACTCACCAGCTCAAAAATCAAGGCCATTCGAAGAAGACTAAGACTCTCTCAACAACACTTTGCGGTTCTTATCGGTTGCGGCATCAACACCTTTTCCAAATACGAACGAGGCGAAGTCACACAAAGCGCCGCCATGGACAAATTGCTCCGTATTCTGGACGCTTTGCCGGAGGCACAGAGAATTTTGGAACGGCAAAACAGGTCTCGTCCCAAGCGCAAATCCGTTTACAAGTCCGATACTCTACCGTCGATTGTCCGAACTGGAGCCGAAATATCGTTCACGTCTCGTAAGGGGAATGAACGAATTCGACCGTTCAGCAAAGCAGCATGATTGACATTGCAACCGTCAGACGAGCAGGGAACAAGCTCGAACTGCGAGACTTAGCCCTGCATTCGTGTTCGTTAACCAGGGATAAGTCGTTGGATCCCAATTTGTATCCACTGTCTGTGCGTGCCAAATCCGATGTTCAGGTTGCGGTAGACCAGTTGCTTTTCACTGACGAAGAGGACAATGAAATCCCTATTCTTCGAGCTTTCGTGAAGTTCAAGCTGGCTGCATACAGTAGGGAGGATAGGTCGAGTGCGAATCAACTGTTCAATATTAGCGCAGAATTCCGCGTCGACTATTTCGTAAGGAAAAAACTGACCGATAGAGAAATCAAAGCTTTCGGAGATTACAACGCGGTCCATAATGTATGGCCATTTTGGCGTCAGCACGTTCAGCAGACTGTTGACCAAGCTTGTTTGCCTCGCGTAACGATTCCACTATTTCGACAACCGCCCGGCACCCCAAAAACCAAAAAAACACCACGACGAAGAGCACGAGAACAGATAGCCATTCATTAGTAATTGGCCTTTTGTTTTTGGGGACAGTAAGCCCTTTTGAGACTGAGCCCTGGTGGCGTGTTGTCCAACCAAGTGCGTGTATTCGCAAATGAAGACTCAATCGATGTCCTACCGCTCAGCCCGCCGAGTCCTCCCAACTAATGACGCAGTTGTACGGCGGTATCTCGACACCGGGCGTCCATTCCCGGAATGATTCAAGCATGAACGGCTCGGTCAGGACGACGGGATCGTCGATTACGATCGAATAGTCGAGCCGGTTCCCGCCATCCGATACGGAGAAGCGCTCCACATAGCTTGCCTGGTCGGATTGCGGCATGCCGATTTCGGTGTAATACGGCCAACCGATGTGGGTTGTGGTGACCACCAACGTATCGCCTTCCCAGAGGCCCGTCGAGTGGCCGGTGTCCGAGGGAACGGGCTCTGCCGGAGCGGCCTCCGGATCCATGTAAACGATCCGCCGTATGTTGTACTGCTCTGTGTGGATGATGATGCGGTCACCCTCATTCGTGATTTCCATCGGTACCGGGTCGAACATCGCATCGGGCATGCCCTGCCGGCACTCGACGACCTCGATGTTGTCTTCCAACGGATCGTAAGCCGCGTTCAACTCCCTCCCGCGGTCAGTGAATTCCAAGTCCAGCACTCGCAATTGCGGCTCGATGTTCGTGCCCCGGCGTCCACTCCACATGCGAAAAATACCGTCCGCCGCCTCCCGCGCCGCGGCGATCTTCGCCGGGTCGATCACCGCCGGCCGATTGGCGACCTCTACACTCCCCCAACGCAGACTACGATTGCTTTGCACAATCTCCCTGCCGTCAGGCAGCAGCACATGCAGCGCGCCCAGCCCGTTCGTGCCCCGCCTGGCAACGTGGCCGGCGATTCTCACATGTCCGAGAAAGTCTTCGGCGGCAAGCCCCCGCCGCGCCATGGAATTGGGGCCCGGCCCCAATTCCACTTCCCACACGGTCTCCTCGCCGGCATCGGTCACCACGCTCAATCGGCCTCGCGTGTGCGGGTTCTGCCAGAGAACCTCGATCAGTTCTCCCTCCAGTTCCAGGATTTCGTCCGTGTTGTACAGGGCGCTGTTGGTGACCGCGCCGTGGTGCGCCGGGAGGCCGGTAGAGACAAGCCCGGTTACCAGTGGAATCAGAAATCTCAATGCCTTCATGTCTTTCTCCTCAACAGCCCGAACACTGCGCTCATCATCGTCACCGGCGACTTCACGACCGCGTTCCCATTTGATTTGTCGTGATGATCGGATTGATGTTGATGAAGTTCGCCAGGCTCATAGCGTTAGGATAATGCCACCACCAACAATCTCAAGTCAGACGATCCTAAACAATGAGCCGAATTAGTCTCGTGCCGATGTGCCTGTCGTGGACCGGCATCGCCCGCCGGGTTGTGTTTCCAGGTAGGGTGACATGCATTCAATAACATCCGCTCAGGCCCGCTCGCTGTTGTCGCGCAGCCAGGCCGCAAATTCGACCTGATCGATTTCGCTTGCGGCCAGCAGGGTCACGACCTGCACAACGTCCACCTCCGCAGCGGTCAACCGCCATCCGTTCGCCGCCAGGAAGACATATGCAGACATGAAGCCCGCACGCTTGTTGCCGTCGACAAAGGGATGATTGCGGATGATTCCGGCGGCGTTTACCGCGGCCATGTCGCAGAGGTCAGGCTCTCCGTACGCATGCAGTTGCCTCGGACGGGCAAGAGCCGAATCCAGCAGGCCGGCATCCCGAAGACCCGGACTGCCGCCATGGGCCGCCAGCATCCGTCCGTGGAACGCCAGCACGACCGCCTTGCTCAGCCAGATCGGATCCACTATTTCGCCAGTTCGCGCAATGCATTTCGGTACCGTCTCATGCCTTCCTCGGCGAGATCCATCTGCCGCTCGAACTCGGGATCGAAGGGGGTGATCCGGTACCCCCCATCGGTCGTTTCAGTCAGGTAAACCACATCTCCCTCGCTCACGCGCAGGGTGTTGGCGGCATCCTTGGGGAGCCGCAGATTCAGCGAATTTCCAACCTTGTGGACCTTGAGCGCGTGCATCGCAAATCCCTCGTGCGTTTATACGTAAGTATATACGCGCTGACGCCCTCGCCGGAAATCCTGCAATTCGTCCGACAGCGTCGGACGAATCGATTTCGCGATGGAAGGGCTCAAGTCCCTGCGGCGCCCGACGAGCCACGGCAGGGAGTGCCCGAGGGGCATCTGCAAATGGTTAATCGGCTAAAATGTAGCCATGAAACGCAAGACGCTTTCCCAAGCCAACCCTCACCTGCGTGACCCCGAGAAGGCTGCACGACTGCGGATTCGTAGCGTGGCCAGTTCGACTGCGATCGAAACCGGAGAACCCGTGCAAGATATCGAAAATAGGATCAGGCCTCTTGAGTCCTCGAAGCCCCGCGTAAGACTTGCCTGACCATTTTTTTTCGCTCCGTAGTCGCTTAGCCTGGCCGCAATCTGCGAGCGGATTACGCGCTATCTACATGCAAGCATGTGAAATTGGAGATTCAACAGACAGTGTCTGTGGAATCCTTCGGATCGACCGGAAAGCGATGCCCGCTTGTCGGTCGCTGGGAGATTTCCGCAGCGCTGTTGCGGATTTCCGGCACTGGATTACGGAAGGGTTGATTGAGGCTTTCGTTTTCAGCCGGTCTGCTGGATCGTCGCCAGCCCCAACGGCGCGGGCAAGACCACCTTCGCGCTGGATTACCTGCCTCGCGTTGCGGGCTGCCGAACCTTCGTGAACGCGGATCTCATCGCCGCCGGCCTTGCACCTCTGGCGCCGGAAGGCAGGGCAATTGCAGCGGGCCGTATTCTCCTGCGGGAAACTTCGCAAAACATCCTGGCCAGACGCGATTTCGGCTTTGAGACCACGCTGTCAGGTCTCAGATACCAGCGGCTGATAAGGCGCTTGAGATCGGAAGGCTGGCGAGTGGAATTGATCTACCTGGCGCTGCCAAACGTTGAAATGGAACCGGCGAGGCTGCAAGCGCTGAAGAAAATGAGGCGCCATGACTGACGACGACGATTTTGCAAAGGACGGACTCAAGTCCCTGCGGCGCGCGGTGGGCGAGGCGCTGGAGCGCAAGCGCCTATTGGGGCAGTACGCCGTGTTCTGGAGAAATGGCCAAGTGGTTTTCGAGGGTCCCGATGCTCCCGATCAACCGGGGAGTTCCGAGCCCCGGAGTGAGCGAGACCCCAAGTCCTGAGTGCGGTCAGCCACGCAGATTCCGCAGCCTGATGCCCCCGCCCTCTCCGGTGCTGGAGAACGCACCAGCTCCCGAGCCGCGCAATCGCATTGACAGGGACGAGTGTCGTGCCGGATCAGCTTGCGTTCATACCGGCACCGTCGATACCGCCGAGCAATTGCTCGCCGGTTTCGCAATCTACGATCAGAACGCCCACCCGCTCAAGATGCTCGGGATCCTCAACGGTCCGCAATCGAGCTTCGAGACGCCGCCCGGTGTCGGCATCGAAGCGCCGCGCCGCCTGCCGCACGAGCAGGGCGCGTTCGTGCGCGATCCCTTCCCGCCGGGCTTCTGCCAACAATTCCTGGCGATGACGCTTCAGCCAGCGCTCGTTGTTCCTCTGCAGTATCGATTGTTCGGCCATCAGTTCCTCCAATTTCCTCTCCCGCTCCGGGTTCCAATCCGGCGGACGGAACTTCGGCGCGGTCGCGTGGAACCAGTCCAGGTAGCACTGGTACAGGCGCGCCTCGTCCTCGTCCCCGAAGTCCAGCCATCCGCGCACTTCTCAGAGAAGGCGGATGGCGTCGACATACGACTCCGCGAACACCAGCCGCGCCCGTGCCGCCATGCGGTTGCCTTGCTCGGGATACTGCGCCGCAGGGTCCCGCCAATCAAGCCGCGCGTAGCGGGGACCGGCTGGAACCGACAGTGGGTGGCCGGCGGACATCCGCACCATGCCGCTCAGGTCGTCCGGTGGCCGACGAGACCGACCCGAACAAGCTGCACGATCTGCAGGGGGATCTGGACGGGACGCAGGTGTACTCGGCCGAGCAGGTCGAGGAGTTCGTGAAGCGGTATCTGGCTGGGGTAGAGCGCGACCAGCTCGACCCGATCCTGGACCAGTGCGTGGCGGTGTACATCCGCGAGCTGGACGAGGACCAGCAGGTAGCCTTCAAGAGCAAGGCCAAGGGCTTCGTCCGCACTTACTCCTTCCTCTCCTCGAGACGATCGACATGGACAGTTACCGCGTCGAGAAGCGGGCCATGCAGAAGATCATCCTAGCGGACGAGGACACGGAGATCGACCCGGTGCCAGGAGCCGGGGGAGGTGGAAAGGGCGAGGTGGAGATGGACCGCCTATCGGTGATCATCGGACAGTTCAATGACCTCTTCGGAGACATCCATTGGGCTGACGACGACCGGGTCCACAAAATGATTACCGAGACGATCCCGGCGCAGGTCGCCGCAGACAAGGCGTTCCAGAATGCCCGGAAAAACTCGGACAAGGAGAACACTCGCATCGAACACGACAAGGTGCTTCAGCGAGTCATGATGGCGATCATGAAAGACGATACCGAGCTGTTCAAGCAGTTCACGGACAACGACGGGTTCAAGAGGTGGTTGGGGGATACGGTGTTTGAGTTGGCTTGGCGGGCGTAGGCAAATGAGTGACCGGCCACGCAAAAGACCCGCGTAGCACTGTTGTCAAAGCAAGTTCGGCTGAGCCGGATCGCTTCTGCAGGTACGACTTACTACGCCATTACAAACTGAGCTTCAATTCGGTCGCCATTCAAGAGATTGGTGATTCTGGGTCGCCAGTGAACATTTATGGAAGCGGAGCCCAAATCCACCCTTCCGCTTCCGGAGCATTCTGCGGAGGAGATTCCAGCGAGTTTGGCCGGAGCTGGTAATCGCGAGCAATCTGCGCGCACATCCTGGCATCGGCGATGTCACCCTCTGCACCATTCATGTTAGACGTTTGCTTGAGCCGTACGCGACAGAGCGATGGATTGGTCTCAATGGCAGTCAGGCAGTCATTGTCGGACCAGACGCCTGGTTTAATTCGCTGCAAGTTAAGCCGCGAAATGAGGTGCATCGCTTTCGTAGCCTGACTACCAATCATGTCCTTGATGGGCGACAGGGGGTGGATGATTCCTGCGGATGCCAGTCTTCGCTCGGTGAAACGGAAAAGATACTGGTTCTCAGCCGACTTGTTGCCGACTCGATCCAGCGCCTTCCCCCTTTCGATAAGCCGGACGAATCCTCTTGGAAAAGCCAAGGGTGCATCGATGGCGATTGTCGCGTGGACGATTTCATCATCACGAGTCAGGCTGCAAAGATTGAGGACTGCTGACAGGAACTCCCGGGGGGTGGAGCTATCGTTAATGGTACGCCGCAAGTTCTTGCGCCACGGCTTGCCGATTTCGGAGCCAGAGTAATCGAGCACGACCAGCGCATCTTGGCTTCTGGTGTTCTTGTCGCAGTTCCAACCACCCACGTCCCAACCGATGAAGATTTGCTGGCGCCGGTTATTGGTTACGGTCATTCTTTTCCTTTATCGACGTTGCCTTTGCCAACACCAAATGGTTCTTCCGCACGGATACGACCCCGCGTACGAATCTCGAGTAATGCCTATCGGCAAATTTCGCTACATTAGTGGGCTTTACAGGCGATCACGGTAGGCGTTCAGATCGCAGCGACTCGAAAGTTTTCGATTATCGAAAAGCGAGGAGGCTGAAGCGTCGTTGAAGCTCGGGTCGCTACCCAATCGTACCCAACGGAATGCAGTGGAGAAACGAACTGCCTGACCGAGGTCTAGAGCGTCCCCATCTCAGTGACAAACGTTATTCGACAACCCAATCGTAAACGCCCCAATCCGATTATTCGCCGCCGCAATGTAACTAAGCCGCTGCCGCTCCAGATCAACAACCGCCACCTCCGGGCTATCCGCCGAAGCCAGATACGCCCGCCGCCCATCCGCAGACCCCGCAGCATCCAACGGCGTGAAGTTCAACTCCCCCGAGTCCACAACTGACCGCACATTGTTATCAAAAATGTAGTAATTCCGATTCTCGGAACTAGCCAGCAGATTCATCCGGTCGAACCGTCCCACCGTGACCAGGTCGATCCCTTCGCCGACGACGACATCGCTGAACTCCGTGAACAGGTGCTGCTCGATGGAGACGAAACGGCCCGTGTCCCTGTCCATCATGTACAGAAACACCCCTTCGGGCGTCGTATACGGTCGCGCCGGCGAAGCCCCAACCTCAAACGTCTTGTAAATGACCTTCGAAAACGCATTCACCCCGTAGACTTCCCCGGTGGTCTCATTGGCGACATAGACATACCGGCCATCCAGGCTGCGGCTCGGCGATGACAGCACTTGCCCCGGTTCATCGGCAATCGGAATCTCGTAAGTCCTCTTCACGTTGCTGTCGATCAGCCCAAGGGTCCCGTCCCGGCTGTTGCTGTACCAGATGTCCACCTCGTTGGGATCGAAGAGCACATCGGAGGTAGGCGGCAGATCATCCAGCGCGAACAGAATCTGGCCGCCGTAGGCCGAGAACAGCACAAATCCACCGTCCTCGCTGTCGCTGAAGCCGATCTTCGATCCCGTGGTATCCAGCACCATGTGCCGCGGAGCAATGGGCAGTTCCACCTGCTTTGCCACGGTCTTGTTTCGCAGGTCGTACATGCTGACCAGGCGCTTCTCGATGTTGGTGTAGATCAGCACCGGCGCGAACGGTGTCGCAACCATATGGTCGACACGTTCGTCAGTCTCGATACGGAACACGACCTCGTTCTGGACCATGTCGATCACGTCGATGATCGGGTCCTCGGCGTCGGCGGCGAACATCAGCCGTTGGGTGTTGGAGATGTCCACGTCCTGGGCCGCCAGCGGCAGCGCGCCGAGCACGAGCGCCGCCATCGCCCCCATCAGGCCGGCCATTTTCGCGAAGGGACCTGTGTGTGCACCGAGGTTCATTGCTAACTCAATCCCAGGTAGGGGTAGATGATGTCGCTGACCGTGTGAAAATTATCGGTGACAAGTATCAGCCCGAAAATCACGATAATCGCCATGCTCGCGAGGCTCAGCGATCTTGCGTTGCCTGCGAGAAACGTGAGGATGCTGTCCATCTTCGAGATGTACCAGGCCGACAGCAGGAACGGTATCGCGACGCCGACTCCGAAGATCATCATGATGGCGGCGCCGATGTAGGGACTGCCGATGGCGCCCACGTAAACCACCAGCGTGGCGACGATGGCGCCGCCGAAGCAGGCGGTGCACCCCAGGGCGTATCCCATGGAGGTCAACAGTGCGCCGGCCCGGTCACGCAGCGACAGCGAGTTCATGGCGCGGCGGTCGGGTATCCGGCAGGCGAAGTCCCGCGTGCCCCTGAACCCGACCCAGAGCCCCAGGAGAATGACGAGCAACCCCGAGATAACCGCCACCATGCGACTGTACTCGGAGAACGCGAGTTGGGCCTGATGGCCCACGGCGCCGATGAAGGCGCCCGCGAGCGCGTACAGCAACAGGAATCCGAGCACGAAGGCGAAGGCGAGCTGCATGATCTTGCGCCGGATCACCGGCGTCAGTTGCGCCGTGCCGCCGGCCGAGGATCCGGGCACGGTGGCGAACCCGGCCATGACGCCGCCGAAGACCACCACCAACTGCAGCAGGCACGGCGTCAGTACCGACGATAACAGACCCGCCCCCAGCGCAAGGACGGCTATCGGCGTGATGTCCGCCCGGGACTTGAGTTCATCAGGCAGGCTGTAGGGCGCCTCCCAGATGCCGACGAACGTCAGCGACCGTTCAGCGCCGAGATAAGGATTGGAAACGTACAGCCGCAGTCGGTCGGCGCCTTCCAGACTGAGGATCTCGTTGCCGTCTGCGTCTCGTTTGGGAAAGCTGTACACGCTCAGCCGGTGGTGCTCGGCGATGCTCGGCCCGTCAGAAAGCTCAGGCACATACTCCACGTCGCCGACCCGCAACGTCGCCGTTGGCACCTGGTCGACAAGGTCGCCGCGATGGATGGTTTCGCTGACGAAGAAGATCAGGTTCCGGTCCGGGCGCAAGTTGGCGATGATGGCCGCCCGATCCACATATTGGAAATACTCATCCGTCGCGAAAGTGGCCATGATCTCCAGATCCGGTGTGCGGATGAGTTCCCGGGTCAGGTATTGGGATACGGTGCCCGCCTTCATCAGGCGCGCCTGGTCGCCCACACCGCGCAAAAGCTGCTGTCCCTGCACGAAATATGGGAACACCAGCCAGGTCAGGGCAATGGCAAACGCCACAAACAGGAGCGCTCCGAGCTGGAGGGGATTGACGCGGGTTGCGGTGGTCGTCGCCATGACGGGTCTCGCCTACCCTCCCTGGAGCATGGCCGACACCAGCTCTTCGGCCGGCGTCGAGAAGTTGAACACATCGACCAGGCGGCCGTCCGGATCGATCACAAACACGTTGGCGGTATGCTGCACGGTGTAGTTGTTCTGCGTCTTGGTCACCACATAGCTTACCTTGAAATTGTTGGCGGCAGCGTTGATTTGGGAGACGTTTCCGCTCAGTCCGATCATTTGTTCGCCGAACCGCGAGGCGTATTCGTCGGTAATCTCGGGGGAATCGCGCTCCGTATCGACGCTGACGAAGATGCCTACCGCGTCCGCCTCTGAATCCCTCAGCGCCTTGCCCATGTTGAGCGCCATCATCGGACAAACAGCCGGGCAATGCGTGAACCCGAAACCGAGCAGCATATGCCGACCGCGAAAATCCGCCGCGGAGACGGTGCGACCGTTCCGGTCAACCAGCTCAAAGTCGACGAAGATGTCCTGAAGCGGGTCATCAAAACCCGGGACAGCACGCATTTCGTGACCTTCGTGGACGTGCCCGGATTCGTCCGCGCCGTCCTGGGCGCCAACCTGCCCGCCGGCCATTCCGGAGAAGCACAGCAAAAGCACCGCTCCCAGCGGCAGCAACGACTCCCTTCCTGCTGCTTCATCCCGTGCCACGATGGTTCCCCCCTATTATGGGACCCTGCCGTGAACGATCAGTTCCGGCCCGATGCCTTCAGACGGAAAACGGTCAGTAATCGAGTATAACCCCCTCCGCGGGATTGATACCGGCGTGGAAATTGCCCTGATCGCGAACCACTTGCGGCTCGCCGTTCTCGTCGTAGTGCACCCAGATGAGTCCATGGGCGTCGCCGTTGCCGGGCATTTCTATCTTGCGGATCAGTTCCTTGCTGTCCACGTCGTAGACGTAGATCCTGCCCTCGCCGTTGCTGGTGGCCCACATTTCCCTGCCGTTGGGCGACAGCAGGACATGGTCCAGCTTGTAGGCGCTGTAGAGGGTCTCGGTGGCGTGCCCTGTCTGCGTATCGATGATGGTGATCGTGCGCCCGAGGTGATGCGCGGCCTCGCCCTTGTCGGCGATCCAGAGCTCCGTTTCGTCTGCGTTTAGCGTCCCGCCATACGGCCCGATGCCGGTGCCGTTGGTCCAGACGACCTCGCCGGTGTTGACATCGACCTTGGCGGCCACCGAACTGCTCATGATCGGATAGATGTACTGCTTGGCGTTGTCGATGAGGGCCCAGTTGGGGCGGTAGCCCGGGATGGGGTACTCCGCGACGACTTCCCAGGTGTCCGGGTCGATCTTGGCGATCCAGAACGGCCGCATGGCCATCAGGGTTCCCCCGTAGAGCATCGACACGCCCCGCATGCCCGTACCTCGCCCCGGTGCGTAGCCGGCGGGCTCCATCATCGCGTAGATGTATTCGTAATCCTTGTCGGTCCAGACGGTGTAGATGAACCCGCCCATGTCGACGTCCTTGATTCCGCCCAGGACCTCGTCCGTTTCGGGGTCGTAAAGGAACAGACCCAACCCGTCGGGGTCGCGCACGAAGACGTCGATCAGCACCTTGTCCCTGAAGACCTGCCCATGGTGCAGGCGGGCGCCGATGGTGACCTGCGCCACCGGCTGCAGGGTGATCGCGTCCAGTTTGAGCATCGTCCAGGCGCCCGCCGGGTCCGGCGTCCCGTCCGCCGTGGGCTCCCGGGGGCCCACCATGTAGGCGTAGCGGCCGTCCGGCGACATCGCCGAGGTATGCACCACGGCCCGCAGGGTTTCCGGAATCATGTGGCTGGCGATGATCTCCATGGTCTGGGCATCGCCGACCACGAGCTGATTGCTGGGCGGAGGCGCATAACCGTCGAACAGCACCGACGGCGAACTGGTCGTGCCCACGTTCTCGTAGAAATACGTCTTGCCCGGCTCGGGCGTGAACTTGGGCTCGCCCGGATCCCAGGTCGCCACGATCCGCGACGGATACTCGCTCCAGACGCTGCCTTCGATCGACCGACGGGTCCAGGTCTCCTGCACCGAGGCAAACGTCTCCACCGCCTCCACCTGCAGGTCCCGCGGCGTCTTCGCAAACTCGGCCTCCTCCGCCTGGTTCGCCTTCACGGTCGCCAACGCGGTTCGCCACCCGTCCACCAGGCCTATCTCCAATGGCAAGTCCGCAAGCGTGCGAATGTACATCGCGATGGCTTCAAGATCAGCGTCGCTGGGATCCATCTCCGCAACAATCACGCCCATCATGGGATTGCTTTCCAATTGATCGAAGATGTCCACCGGCGTGGGTCCGAAGTGCAGTGTGGGGCCCACCAGCCCCTCGGCGGTCTCGCCGTGACACACCCAGCATCCGATGTCGGCGTGAAACAGTTCCGAACCGCGCTCGACCAGCGCCTCGACCGATTCCTGAGCCGGTGCATTCACGCTGATCAGCAGGCCGATCATCAGACCTGAAAAGTATCTATGTCCCATTGCGGTTGGCTCCTCGTTGAAATCCGACGTAGCTTGCCCGCGGCGGCGGGACCGACAAGTATAGCGCAGGCTTCGCCCAACCCTGCTGGCTACCCGTGGCAAGAGTTCCACTGCATTCGGCCGGCGATGCGGAGTTTTTCGGGCTGCTGGCCGGGATCGCCCACGTCGCTCAACGGCGCTCTTCGGCAAGCTGCTCCTCGTAGATGGCCTCGAGTCGCTCGATCTCGGCCAGGAAGCCCTCGGGATCGACGAAGGTATCGGGACGGTATGCCTGACCCGGCTGGTACTTGTCGTGCAAGCCGTACTGGCCGCCGTGGGCCGCGACCCAGACATCGATTTCCATGGCCTTCTGGCTCGAGTAGGTCTGCGCAAAATCCTCCGCCACGCCGGGATACGTGGGATCGACGACGAGCCTCTTGCCGTCGTTGATCGTGCCCATGTTCGCGACCACGACGTTGTAGTCTCGGCCGTCTTCCCGTACCTGCATGGAGTAGCTGGAGCTGCCTTCCGTATGTCCCGGGTGCTCGTGAACGCGCAGGCGAGTGTCGCCGAGCTCGATGATCTCACCGTCGCTGATAATCCTGTCCACCTCCACCGGCCGGAACGACTCCCGGCCACCGAAGTGCGGGTCGCTGAAACCACCGTCCCCGAGAACCCGGCCGTCGCCGTCCGTGGCCCACATCTCCGCCCCGGTTATCTCCTTGATTTCTGCAAGGGCAGCCGTGTGGTCCCAGTGGGCCTGCATGGTCAACAGAATCCTCACGTCCTCCAGGCGATACCCCACCGATTCGATGTTCTCGCGAATAAGCGGTGTGGAATCCTCCAAACCAGTGTTGATCAGGATGTGGCCCTCGTCCGATGCGATCAGGAATACGCCCAGGCCGGCAGTACCGACGGCATACAGATTCCCGATGACGCGGTGCCCCGGGAACGGCTCCGCCCAATCCGCGGGCTGGGCCTGCAACCCCGCCGCGGGAACGATCAGCAGTACGGCGGCCGGGGCAAGTCGCGCAAGGGATCGAATGAGTGTCCGCGGTGTACTGTCGATGGCCATATGAATCCTCCAATTGGCACACATGACGTGCCGATGTGCGCAATGAGGCCCGGCGCCGCGCTGTCGGCGCCCGGCGGATAGCCCCCCTGAACTCCCGAAAGATCGGCTAGAAGTTCAGCGCATTTCCAAGGATTGGATTGACACCACCGTGGAAGTTGCCCTGATCCCGCACGACCCGCGGTTCACCGTTCTCGTCGTAGTGCACCCAGACCAGCCCGTGCGCATCTCCGTTGCCGGGCATATCGATGATATTCGTCACTTCCCTGGACTCGGCATCGTAGACGTAAAAGCGGCCCTCACCGTTGCTGGTGGCCCACATCTCCTTGCCGTTGGGTGCGAGCAGGACATGGTCCACCTTGTAGGCGCCGTAGAGCGTATCCGTGGCGTGCCCGGTCTGGGTATCGATGATGGTGATGGTCCTACCCAGGTGGTGTGCGCCTTCGCCCTTGTCCGCGACCCAGAGCTCGGTCTCATCGACATTGAGCGACGCGCCGTACGGGCCGATGCCGGTACCGTTGGTCCATACGACCTCGCCCGTTTCGATATTGATCTTCGAAGCGTTGGACAACGAGTTGATAACGTACATGTTCTCCTTGGCCGAATCCACGACAAGCCAGTTGGGCCGATAGCCGGGGATGGGGTATTCGCGCAGTACTTCCCAGGTGTCCGGATCGATCTTGGCTACCCAGAACGGGCGCAAGGCCGTGAACCGGCCCTGGTACATGCTCACGGCAGCGAACATGCCGGTTGCTCGGCCCGGCGCATAACCCGCGGGCTCAACCAGCGCATAGATGTACTCATAGTCCTTGTCGGCCCACGCGGTGTAGGCAAAGCCCCCCAGATCGACATCGCGGATACCGCCCACAATCTCGTCGGTTTCCGGGTCCAGCAGAAAGACGCCCAGCCCATCGGGATCGCGGGCAAACATGTCGATGAGCACGTAATCCCTGAACGCCTGCGCGTGATGAATCCGGCCGCCGATGGTGAACTGCTTGATGGGCTGCAGGGTAATGGCATCCGCCTTGATCAGCGTCGCCGACGAATTCACCGTGTGCGTCGTGTCGGCCTGCCCCGGCCGCGCACCGATGATGTAGACGTAGCGTCCGTCGGGGGACATCACAGTGCCATGGACCGTGGCGCGCAAGCTCTCCGGCAGCATGTAACCGGCGATGATTTCCTTGGTCTCGGCATCGCCGACCACGATCTGGTTGCTCGGCGGCGGTACGTAACCGTCATAAAGCACCGAGGGCGAACTAGTGGTGCCCACGTTCTCATAGAAGTACGTTTTCCCGGGCTCTGGCGTGAACTTGGGTTCGCCGGGATCGAAGGTGGCTACCACCTCGGTTTGGTAGTTGCTCTTGAGGCTGCCTTCCCTGGCCCGTCGGGTCCAGGTCTCCTCCACCGAGGCAAAGGTCTCGATCGCCTCCACCTGCAAGTCCCGCGGCGTCTTCGCAAACTCAGCCTGCTCCGCCTGGTTAGCCTTCACCAGCTCCAGCGCCGTTCGCCAGTCCTCAACCAGGCCCAGCTCGAGCGGCAGGTCCGCCAGGTTGCGGATGTACATCGCGATGGCCTCGAGATCCGCGTCGCTGGGATTCATCTCCGAAACGATCACGCCCATCATGGGGTTGCTTTCAAGCTGATCGAAGATGTCCAACGGCGTGGGACCGAAGTGCAGCGTGGGACCCACCAGCCCCTCGGCGCCCTCACCGTGACACACCCAGCAACCGATGTCGGAGTGAAACAGCTCGGACCCGCGAGCTACCAGATCCTCTAACGTCTGGGCCGATGCAGTGCCGCCGATCGACAACGTTGCGCAAAGCAGTGCGCCGAAAAGATGCCCCGGAATATGTCTGTGTCTCATGCCGGTTAGACTCCCCGAAAAACCGATACCCTAATGCTGGATCCGATGCCGCGCGAGCGGTGGAACACAAGGCTACCGACGCGCCGCTACCCGAATTTGGCGAACGCGTAGTCTACACCAGTGTGGGACGCGTCTGAATCGGACCTCCGCAGCTTCACTCTACTCCCAGGCGGCCCGCACCGGCGGCCCGACCAGCATGTCGGCGTTTGCATTCGCGCGCGGCGTATATTTCTGGAAGCCGCCATTGTCCACCTCGGCGACGTAGAAATTCCCTTCGGTGTCCGAGCTGATGCCGTGCACACCCCACATGCCACCCGGGAAGTTGCCCCAGGTACCCCACTCGTAGAGCAGCGTGCCGTCCAGGCCGTACTTGATCATCTTGTTCGTACCGCGGTCCGCCGCCCACAAGTACCCATCCGCCGTGATCATGAAGTCATGGATGTCGGAGGGCGCCGGCCCAAAGCTCCACTCGTTCAGGTATTCGCCGTTTTGATCGAAGACCTGTACCCGGTGGTTGCTGCGGTCGTTCACGAAAACCCGCCCGGTGTCCGGATGCACCGCGATGCCGTGGACGTTGTGCCAATAGCCGGGCCGGGTTTCGCCGCCCCGTGCACCCGGTTCGCCCCAAGAGAGCAGATAGTTCCCGTCCGCGTCGAATTTCACGACGCGAGTACCGTTGTAGCCATCGGCGACGAAAAAGCTGCCGTCGGGCAGCCAGTCCATCATCGTCGGGCGGTTGAAGTGCGTCTCGTCGTCGCCAGGCTCGCCATAGGTACCGATGCTCTGCACGATCTCGCTGCCATCGTTGGAGAACTTGTGGATCACGTGCTTGTGATCGTCGATGACCCAAACGTGTTTCTCGGGATCGTATGGGCTCATCGCGACGAAGTGCGGCCGCTGCAGCATGTCGTCCCACTGGGTCCATTCCTCGATGATGTTGCCGTCGCGATCGAAGACCAGAATCGTGTGTTCCCAGCGCGCATCCACACCTATCTGAAGCCCCCTGTCGAGCCAGGCGGTGATGCCTTCCTCAGCCAGGGAACCCGCACCGCCATTGGCCGGCAGGCTCGCCGCGGTGGCATCGCGCCAGGGCAAGCGGCCGATCGGAAACGAAAGACTGGGCGCGATATCGCCCAGGAATCGCGTCTGAGGCCGGTCGATGTTCGGCAGTTCCCCCCGCATGAGTCCGTAGACGCGGTCCGCGGACTCCGCGTAAATGCTCTGTCCTGCCCCCCAGGTCCAGTCGCCGTGCCCCGGCAAGTCGGAAAGCTCCTTCGGCCAGTCGGCGGCGGGCTCGTAGCCGCCGAAAGTATCCTGACCGCCGACCTGCCCCGCCACGGCGGCGTAAGAGGTGGCCGCGCCGTCTTGCGCCAGCGTCGATGGAGTCCCTAAAACCACGCCCGCCAATGCGCCTATAGCCGCAACCAAACCTGTTTTTCTCGACATTGTGTTCTCCCGTTTCGCGGCCCGTGCATCGGGACCGGCGACGACGGCAATAATAGCGTACAGAGCCGATTCAAAAGAGGTGGAACAGGCGAGCATTACCGCGAAGTAATTCGAGGTTGCCATGGATGCCACGGCTCTCGGGCAGATGCACTGTCAGCGAGCGACCCCCGCCCCGGATGTCTACGTCAGCGTGTTCACCGGAGTGCCGTCGAGCCAGGCGCGAATATTGCCAACGGCGGTCCGGAAAAAGGCCCGATAATTCTCGACGGTGACAAAACCCAGGTGCGGTGTGAGGACGGTATTCGGCGCCTTGCGCAACGGATGATCCATCGGCAAAGGCTCGACGTCGAAGACATCCAGGCCGGCACCACCGATCGCTCCGGACTCCAGTGCCTCCACCAGCGCACCCTCGTCGACGATGGGTCCACGGGACGTGTTGACCAGCCAGGCCGAGTGCTTCATCAGTTCGAATTCCGGGCGCGCCATCAGCGAAAGGGTCCCGGCGCCGAGACGCAGATGGATCGTCACGACATCGGACGTTCGCAGCAGCTCGTCCTTGCCGGTGTACCGGGCGCAGGTACCTTTACACCGCTCGGGCGTCAGGTTCGGGCTCCAGGCTACCACCCTCATCCCGAAAGCATGACCGACCTCCGCCATGCGCTTGCCGAGCCGCCCCAACCCGACGATTCCCAGCGTCTTGCCCTCGAGTCCGATACCGATCGTTGTTTGCCACTGCCCCGAACGCGTCGCCTGTTCCTCGGAAACGATATTCCGGGCCAGTGCCAGTATCAGCCCCCAGGCCAACTCCACCGTTGGGGGCCCCAGCGTCGGCGAGCCGGAGACGACCACGCCCAGCCGGCGTGCCGCGGCCACGTCAATGGACGCGTTGCCCATTCCAGGCGTGAACAGGTGTTCCAGCCTGGGCAATCGTTTCAGAAGCGTCTCCGGGAAAGGCGTGCGCTCGCGCATCACGCAGATGATTTCGAAGTCCCGGAGCCGATCGGCAAGAGCGCTTTCGTCCTGCAGATGATCGTTGAACACGGAAATCGAAACATCCTCCGCCAGCGGCGACCAGTCGGTCATCTCCAAAGCCACGTTCTGGTAGTCGTCAATGATGGCGAGTCGTTTCATGAGCGATTCAAGGGTGAAGCTGGAGAATCCGGAGACTCGATAACGGGGGTATCTGCGCGACGGTGCGAACCGGCCCGATGGTATCATCGCAGCCTGCTTAAGGTCTGCCGGAAAAGGCAAGCGCAAACACATTGGCGGCGAGCAAGTACAACAGCAAGAAGGACACCTGGCTGACGGTCCTGATGCTTGGAAGCGTCATTTCAGGCCCGGCGCTGTCGTTGGAACGGGTGCGGATACGTTACGGTCGTTTTCGCTCCGTACTGATATCCCCGGAACGTCGCGACCAGTTTCTGGTCGAGCTTGAGAACCGCCGCGGTCGTCACGCGCGAGAAGCTCGGAGCGCGTAGTCATGCCGTACCTGCTCGGATTGCTTGGTCTGATCGTCACGGTCCTGGTGATACTCAGCCGCCTGGCCGACGCCGGGATCGATCTGGGCGGTTTGAACCCATTTCTCATGCGGCGCCGACGTGCCTGGAGACAGAAGTTCGAAGCCAATCCGCTGTTCGGCCTCGAGCAACCGATGGACGTAGCAGCCGTGCTCGCCGTTGGAGTCGCCAAGGCGGACGGTGACATGAGCAGCGAGCAAAAGCAGGCGCTGCTCTCGAGCTTCCGGCAGACGTTCAATATCGACGACCGCGCGGCAGAGGAGCTACTCACGTCCAGCGCGCACCTCGTGGGCGACGGCCGAATTCTCAGGGATCAGGTCCACGACGTCGTCGCCAGAAGCAAGGAGCAATTCACCGACAGCCAAATCGAATCGACCTTGTCGCTGTTGGAGGAAATCGTTGCGGTGGAAGGCGCCTCCGATCGCCAGCGGGCGTTGATCTCCGATGTGGAGCATTCACTCCGCGACCAGCCTGCGGCAGAGTCCTGGAAATGAACGCCGAGGAAACCATGTATCGTTCAACCTTGCTTTTTCTTGTCAGCCTCGCCTGTTGCAGCGCATGGGCCCACCACACTGCGATAGGAATTTTCGATACCAGCCAGACCATCGAGGTGAGCGGAACCGTCGAGTCCTTTTCCTGGCGCAATCCGCACGGCCAGATCGTGCTCGCCGGCGACGACGGCAGGGAATGGCACGCCGAGACAGCCGCGTTCAGCATCATGCGCACCCGCGGAGTTACTTCGGATGACGTGATCGCTGTCGGCGACCGCATCACCATTGCCGGATCGCCGTCCGTTCGCGATCTTGCCGAGATCCAGGCTCGAAACTTGCTCCTGCCGGGCGGATACGAGTTCGATTTTGGCTCGGGCAACCTCTACTTCCCGGCGGGGAAGAACGGAAATCTCGTCGGTCAGGGATCCGCGGATGCCGATGTCTCCCAGGCAGTCGCCGAAGCCGACGGTATCTTCCGGGTGTGGAGCACGATCATGAGTGACCCCGACGCGTTTCCAATGTTCAAGGGCGGTTATCCAATGACGCCCGCGGGGGAAGCGGCGCTCGCTACCTGGAATCCGCTGGACAACAATCTGCTGCGCTGCGGCTCGAAGGCCATGCCGCTGATCATGATCACGCCTGTGCCCATGGACTTCGTGCGCCAGGGCGACGACATTCTCATGCGGTTCGAGGAATACGATTCGCAGCGAATCATTCACATGACCGACGATGCCGCTGCGCCGGAGGAACACACCCAATTCGGCTTTTCACGGGGTCGGTGGGAAGGAACGACGCTGGTTGTCGAGACCGACAGGATCCAGTCTGATTACCTGGACATGAACGGCGCACGCCACAGCGATCAAATCACTTTGGTGGAACGCTTTACCCCCAGCGAGAACAATGACCGGCTCGACTATCGCCTCACGATTACCGATCCGGTGTATTACAGCGAACCCTTCGAATTGACACGCTACTTCGTCTGGCGGCCCGAGATTCGCGTGCAACCGTATGAGTGCCTGGAGCGCTACTGATCGTTGAAGTCGCCATCGCCCCGACTTAGATCCGGCTCCGCTACCTTGGGCCATCGGACATCCGCAGCCCGTAGGGCAAGACTGCGTCCTTGCCCGTACCGGGACCGCCCTCGACCAACATTACTTGCTTGCCACCATCTTTTGCCGCGCGCGCCAACTCGAGCGCCGATTCATATACGACCTTCTGGTCGTCGATCATTTCGAATTCACGATTGCCTTGCAGGAGCGAGACCAGATGGTCAGCCAGATTCTTGGACGGCCTCAGGCGTCCGTGTTCGATCCTATAGAGGATTCGGGACTTGTCCCCGTACTTGACGTGTTGCTTGAGAAAGTCCCGCAACAGGCAAACATCGGCGATCCTTCGCCACACGGTTTTGATGGCGACACAGTATCGTGAGCACCAACGATGCTTGCAAGACAAGCGAGATCAGTCCACCTGGTATGATCGGCCCTCGACCGCCAGCACGAACTACCATGGAAGACCCGGGCAGCGCTGCAATTCGTACGGCAGCATTTGCCTGGCTTCGGCAATATCTGGCGCAACGCGACGAGACTATTTCAAGGACCAAGCTTGCGCAGGGATTCGAGTATCAGGGCACAAGCGTGCGCCTGGTTGGCCCACAAGGCATCTTCAAACCAGCACAGATCCGCTATTTTCCGCTTTCGATAACAACAACGACTTCCGGCCCGTACGCCGATTCATTCGACGCGGAAGGAAACTACCTGCAATACAGCTATCGCGGCACAGACCCGGAACATCACGAAAATCGGCGCCTTCGTGACGCAATGACCTCCCGCGTACCGCTCATCTATTTCTTCAGCACGGTTCCAGGTAGATATTTGGCCGTGTTCCCAGTGTTCGTTGTCGGGGACGACCACGGTCGACTGAGGTTCACAGTGGCGGCGGACGACTTGGCAGATCTGGATTACGAACGCGACGATGCGGACGATCGGTTTCGACGGATCTACGTCACGCGGCAAGTCAGACAACGACTCCACCAGCGTTCATTTCGGGACCGTGTTCTGGAGGCATATCGGGAAACGTGCTCGGTATGTCGCCTGAGGCACACTCGGCTGCTTGACGCGGCACACATCGTGCCGGATGCGGATGAAGGTGGTGAGCCAGTGGTCAGCAATGGCCTGTCGCTCTGCAAGATCCACCATGCAGCCTTTGACGGGGAGTACTTCGGTATTCGGTCAAACTACCGAATTGTGGTTAGACCGGACATCCTGGACGAGGAAGACGGTCCGATGCTGCGGCATGGACTTCAGGAGATCAACGACCGCAGGATCATAGTACCGAGGCAGCCCGGCAAACGGCCGGATCCTGAAAGGCTCGAGAAGCGATTCAATTCATTTGCAGAAGCAGCGAATGTGTAGCACAGGCCGCACGTACTGAGCGACATCTAGCCCCTAATTCAACCCCCGCCTCACCAACAACGGCTCCACGTTCGGCTCCCTGCCGGCGAAATCCCTGAACAGGCTCAATGCTTCCGCGCTGCCGCCCCGGGACAACAGCGTATCCCTGAAGTGCTGACCGTTCTCGCGCGTCATGCCGCCGTTCTCCTTGAACCACTCCACGGTGTCGGCATCCAGCACTTCGCTCCAGATATAGGAGTAGTAGCCTGCCGAGTAACCACCCATGATGTGAGAGAAATAGGTCAGGCGGTAGCGTGGCGGCACGGTGGCCCGGTCCGCACCCGCCGCAGCCAAGGCATCGGCTTCGAACTGCATCAAGTCTTCTGCGGAGGGCACCTCTTCGGCCGTTAGCTGGTGCAAGGCCTGATCGGAAAGCGACGCAGCCAGATATTCCGTCGTTGCATAACCCTGGTTGAACTGCTCGGCCGCCAGAACCCTGTCCAGCAGATCCTGGGGCATCGGCTCGCCAGTCTCGAAGTGCCGTGCGTAGTTGGCCAGCACTTCAGGCCATGTGGCCCACATCTCGTTGACCTGGGACGGGTACTCGACGAAGTCGCGCGGCACGCTTGTGCCGGCAAATGACGGGTAGGTCACGTTCGAGAACATGCCGTGAAGGGCATGTCCGAATTCGTGGAAGGTGGTGATGACTTCGTCGAATGTCAGCAACGTCGGTTCGCCCTCGGGGGGCTCGGCGATATTGAGGTGGTTCGCCACGACCGGCAACGTCCCTTCCAGGTGTGACTGGCTGACGTACGCGTTCATCCACGCGCCGCCGCGTTTGGACTCGCGCGCATAGGGGTCGAATATAAACAGGCTCAGCGTCGATCCATCGTGATCGAATACCTCGAATACTCGCACGTCTTGCTGGTAAACCGGCAAGTCGAACCGTTCCTCGAACGTAATCCCGAATATCTGGTTTGCCGCGTAGAACACGCCATTCTCGAGCACGCTGTTCAGTTCCAGGTAGGGCTTGAGTTGTGAGGCGTCAAACTCGAATCGCTCCTGCCGGACCTTCTCCGCGTAGAAATCCCAGTCCCAGGCCGCCAGCTCGAATTCGCCGCCTTCGGAATCGATCATGGCCTGCAGGTCGGCCGCCTCACGCTCGGCGTTGGCAACGGCAGGAGGCGTAAGTGAAGCCAGGCGCTCGTTCACCGCCGCAACGGTCTTGGCGGTCTGGTTATCGAGGATATAGTCCGCGTGGGTTGCGTAGCCCAGCAGCACAGCCCGTTGCGCGCGCAGGCTGACCGTGCGGCTCACTACTTCACGGTTGTCGTATTCGCCGCCGCGGTTGCCTCGGCTCATGGAGACGCCGAGCATCCGCTCACGCAGTTCGCGGTTCTCGAGCGCGGACATCAGCGGCTGCTGCGTAGTATTGACCATTGGGATAACGAACTTGTCGGTCAGATCCTTCGCTTCCGCCTCGTCGGCCGCGCCCTCGATCTGCGCCTCGGTCAAACCGGCGAGTTCTTCGCGAGTATCGATCACGGTGAACGTCTCGTTCACCTCGTTCAGCACGTTCTGGCTGAAGCGGGTCTGCAGTTCCGCGATCTCCTGGTTGATAGCGCGAAGGGTATCCTGCTGTTCTTCGGACAACTCGGCGCCGGCGCGAACGAAATCGCGGTGGGATTCTTCCACCAGACGCAGCGATTCCGGGTCGAGGCCCAGCGACTCCCGGTTGTCGTACAGGGACTTGACGCGCGCGAACAATTCACCATTTAACAGGATCTGGTCCTCGTGCGCAGCCAAAAGCGGCGAGATTTCCGTCTGGATCTCGTTCATCGCGTCATTGGTGTGTGCCGAAATCAAAGCGAAGAATACGGTGGCCACGCGACTCAGGGTCTGGCCCGACAGCTCCAGGGGCACCAGGGTATTTTCGACCGTGGGCGTCGCGTCCTGGTTGACGATCGCGTCGATTTCCGCGAGTTGCTCCACCATGCCGGCTTCGAACGCGGGCAGGTAGTGGCTGTCGTCGACACGGTCGAAGGGCGGGTACCGCAGATAGAGCGGGCTTTCAGCGAGAAATGGATTGTCGCCTGACATGGCTGAGGATTCCCCTCCGTCGGTCGTCGTTTCGGTGCCGGCTGCCGCTGCCGCAGCGCCAGCCTCGGAATCCGGTGTGGGTGCCTCCGCGTCCTGCTCGGCGCAGGCGGCTATCAGCAAAGCGGCGAAGACCAGCGCAGCGGTACGATTGCATATCATGTTCATATTTTCTTCTACCTCAAGTCCAGCCACCCGTCATGCGCAATTGCTGCCTGACAGCGTGGTCCAAGACTACCAGACGTAGCGATGTGAATCGTTCGCAGCCCTCGGTCAAAGCCCCGGAAGCCGGGCGGCCAAATATAATGGACGAAACCAGCGCGATCATCGACCGTTGAACAGAAAGGGAATTCGTCATGATTGATTTGCACACCGCGGCCACGCCCAACGGATGGAAAATCTCCATCATGCTGGAGGAATGCGGGCTGCCCTATACGGTGCACCCCATCGATCTGGCGGCAAACGAACAGAAATCCCCCGAGTTTCTCGCCATGAATCCCAACGGGCGGATTCCGGTGATCGTGGATCGGGAAAATGACAACTTCACGCTGTTCGAATCCGGCGCCATTCTCCTCTATCTGGCGCAAAGGACCGGGAAGTTCCTGTCCGACGACGAAACGAACCGCGCATTGCAGACACAGTGGCTGATGTTCCAGATGGGCGGACTGGGCCCGATGATGGGCCAGGCCAACGTGTTCTTCCGCTATATGGAGGAAAGGATTCCCACCGCGATCAATCGGTACCAGTCGGAATCACGCCGCCTGCTGGAAGTATTGGATACGCGTCTCGCAGAAAGCGAATACCTCGCCGGGGATTACTCCATTGCCGATATCGCCAACTGGACATGGGCGAGAGGATACCTCTGGCCCGGACTCTCAATAGACGGTCTCGACAACCTGCAGCGCTGGCTCTCGACCATCGAACAGCGACCGGCGGTGCAGAAAGGCGTCAGCATTCCGACGAGGGATATCTACGACATGGCGGTCGGCGCCGCAGGCGATCCGGAAGAGTTCGCCAGGGAGGTGCGATCGATCATCAATACCGGGGAGCGTGACTGAAATTCGGCTGCGTTCGGCCCGACCGTAGCGCTCCCGGAGCCAATCGTCACAAGTAGGGAGCCAACACGTCGGAAAGATTGATGTGCCATGATTTGGCGAGATGACCGAGAGCGATGCTTTCAGGACCGGCGAGTTCCGCGTCGGCACCGGCGACCCGAAGCGACATGACGAGCGCCAGTTCCCGCAGGTCCTTGTCGCTGATCAATGCTCCACAATGGTCGATGTAGGCTAACCTGACTGCCTGATCGTTCATGGCGAGCACCTCCTCCGAGGTTGACTCCGCGATATAGGCGTGCTCGTCGGAAACATCCGGGGCGTTATAGGCAAAAGTCATTTCGCGGCAGATATCCGCGTAGACTTTTCGTACCCGG
The DNA here is from genome assembly GCA_965262365.1 of Candidatus Rariloculaceae bacterium. GTDB lineage: Bacteria > Pseudomonadota > Gammaproteobacteria > Steroidobacterales > Rariloculaceae > UBA6522. Next base: position 4,664,885 of record OZ253541.1, on the reverse strand, counting down.
TTCCGTTCGTCGGACGCAAACTCTCCGTCAACGCAGGCTACCGCCACCGCGCACTGCAAGACTGCCTCTGGAGAATCGGCTGCATAAATGTGCTGCTCGAACAAACTTCCTTCCATGTCGCCTTCTACCCTGTCCGATTGCGAAGATCCTTTCCGTCACCATAGTCTATATCTCGCGGGCGTCCTCGCGCCATCGCGCTATTCGTCGTAGTGTTTCTGGAAATTCACCCGTTCCAGGACGGCAATGGTCGCCTGTCGCGCATCCTTACGACACTGCTGTTGCTGCATGCGGGATACGTCTACGTTCCCTACAGTTCCCTTGAAAGCGTGATCGAACAGAACAAGGATGCGTACTATGGAAGCTTGCGACTGACGCAGAGAACTATCCGCACTGATGCCCCAAACTGGCAGCCATGGCTGAGTTTCTTCCTCAGGTCGTTACAGCAGCAAAAGGCACGGCTTGAGAAAAAGCTGGAGCGCGAGCGACTCCTGCTTGGCAAACTGCCCGAACTCTCTGTACAGATTCTCGAACTGTGCCGTGAGCGTGGACGGGTCACCGTATCCGATGCTGTCACAGTCACCGGCGCAAACCACAACACGATCAAGGATCACCTCAAGGCGCTCAAGCGTGCCGGTCACATCGAGCAACACGGCGCGGGACGAGGCACATGGTACGGACTATGATGAACGGACTATGATGAACGGAAAAGACACCGCCGGTGTGCACTGGAGTTTCTGGGTAATCGGCACCGTCGCGCTGATGTGGAATGCGATGGGCGTGGTTAATATCGTCATGCAGATGAATCCGGACGTGCTGGCAACCTATCCGGAGTCGCATCGCGCAATAGTTGCAAGCCAGTCGGGGTGGATCGCCGCAAGCGTCACGATCGCCATTTTCGGGGGCGCGATAGGCTGCGTCCTGCTGCTGCTGAGGAAGGCTGGCGCGATCTATCTGTTTTTTGCGTCGCTGATCGGCACGATCGTGGTTGTCGCCCACACACTGAGTTTGCCGATCGTCCTGAGTGGCTTCGACATCACGATGATTATCGTGATGCCGGTGGTGGTAGCGGTGCTATTGGCCTGGTATTCGAAGTGGACCGCAATCAGGGGTTGGATTACCTGATCCGCTCCAGCGTCCTGGTGAGTTCCGTAACGAGCGGTTTCATGAACCAGGCCTTCTGAGGCATGACGTCAACCCGCACGCCCACCCCGCGGAGTTGCTCCGCAACCACCGGACCGATCGCGGCGACCGTCATCCGGGCAAGCGCCGTATCGAGAGCATGCTGCAACCCGGAGCGGCGAGCGAGTCTCCGCAGGCGATCCACCTGGGACTTGCTGGTGAATGCGATGGCATCGATTTCGCCCGTGCTCATTCTGCCGATGAGGTCCGCAACCTGTGCGTCGTCGACTTCCGATGCATAGACATAGGGTGCGACGCAGTCGACTGTCGGGCTTCGGGAGGCAAGATAATTCATCAGCGCGTCGTTCGGATCGCTGCCATAGAGTTGCACTCCGACGCGGGCGCCTTTGAGAGCCAGGGTATTCAGTGTCTCGATCACCCCATCCGTCGTCGGCGCCGACGCGACGATATCGGGTTTCAGATTCACTTTCCGGAGCGCCCGGCCGGGCTTCGGGCCGCGGGCGAGCTTGCGCGTTCGTGCCAGTGCGGCGACGAATTCATCCGTGAGCCCGGCGCGACCGGCGAACTTCAGCAGGCGCTCCACGCCTTCCCCCGTATAGATGATGAACAGATCCATCGGGACTTCGATGAATCGGCGTATCCAACCGATGACGGAGTCGGCATCGGGCGAATCGAGGATCGCGACCATGGGGCATCGAACGACGCTTGCGCCGCGCCGCTCGAGAAGCTCCGCCAGTACGTTTAGCTGGCGTGTTTCAGGCAGGGCGACGACCGAACGCCGGTTGGCGACTTTGGGTTGGTTCATGACGGTTACCCTGAGTCCTGGCTGGGTGAGCGTCTACACACCCAACTGGTTCAACAGGAAGGCGTATTGCTCGGCCGTTTCGCGGTGTCGTTGGAATCGGCCCGACTGGCCGCCGTGCCCGGCTTCCATCTGCACACGGTAGACCACCAGGTTGTCATCGGTCTTGCGCGCGCGCAGGCGCGCGACATATTTGCTCGGCTCCCAGTACTGAACCTGCGAGTCCCACAGGCCCGTGTCGACAAACATGGCGGGATAGTCTTTCGCCTCGAGTTGATCGTACGGTGAGTAAGAGAGCATGTAATCGTAGTAGACCTTGTCCTGGGGGTTGCCCCACTCGTCGTATTCATTGGTCGTCAACGGAATGCTCGCGTCGAGCATCGTCGTGACGACGTCCACGAAGGGTACGAGCGATACAATCACGCGGTATTTTTCCGGCGCCATGTTGGCCACGGCCCCGACGAGCAAACCGCCGGCGCTGCCGCCCATCGCGGCCACCCGATCGGGCGCCGCGTAGCCTTGATCGACCAGGAAGTCCGTCACGTCGATGAAGTCGGTAAACGTGTTGACCTTGTTCAGCAGCTTGCCGTCGTCGTACCAGGACCGGCCCATTTCCTGGCCGCCGCGGATGTGCGCCAGCGCATAGACCATGCCGCGGTCGACGAGGCTCAAGACATTGCTGCTGAACCGCGGATCGTTGCTGAAACCGTAGGAACCGTAACCGTACTGCAAGAGCGCGGCCGTGCCGTCTCGTTCGAAGCCATCGCGGTAGAGCACGCTGACCGGAACTCGGGCGCCATCGCGCGCCGTGGCCCAGAGTCTCTCGGTCACGTAGTTGTTCTTGTCGAAGCCCCCGAGCACCGGCTGTTCCTTCAGGAGCGTGCGTTCGCCGGTCCGGACATTCAGCTCATAGGTGCTGGCAGGCGTAGTCATCGACGTGTAGGTATAGCGAAGCTGATCGGTATCGGGCTCGGCATTGACCGACAAGGCCATGGCATAAGCCGTCTCATCGGCGTCGACGTAGTGGGTTTGGCCGTCCCGCTCGACGATACGAATGTGCGTGAGCCCGCCCGAACGTTCACCCACTGCCATGAAGTCATCGAACAGCTCGAAACCCCCGATCAAAACGCCCGCATCGTGTTCGATGAGATCGCGCCACCGGGAGCGGTCTCCCCAGACGCCATCGCCCACTTCCATCAGCTTGAAGTTTTCGGCATTCCAGTTGGTGCGGATCACCCAACGCGAGTCGAGGTGGTCCGCCGAGTACTCGAAGTCGCGTTCGCGCGGCGCGAGTACGCGAAACTCGCCCGGCGCCGCGGCCTCGGTACAGCGCAACTCGTTGGATACGGTGCTGGCGAGACCGATGCAGATATATTTTTCCGAACGCGTGGTGCGCAACCCCATATAGAAACTGTCGTCGAGTTCCTCGTAAACGATCGGGTCGCTGCCGGTCTCGCCGCCCAGCGTGTGCGATTTGACCCATCGCGTCAGGAGCGTGTCCGCATCGTTCACAACGTAAAACAGCGTCTTGTTGTCGGCGGCCCACGCAAGACTCGTCGAAACCCCGGGAATTTGAACCGACAGCGCTTCATCGCGCCCGAGGTCCTTGACTCTCAATGTGAATTGCCGGCGCCCGACCGTGTCTTCTACATAGGCCAACAGGGTTTGGTCCGGGCTGACCTCCCAGTTGCCGACCTGGTAAAAGTCGTGCCCTTCGGCCAGATGATTGACATCGAGCATGATCTCTTCCGGCGCGTCCATGCTGCCTTTGCGGCGCGCGTGGATCGGGTACTCCTGACCTTCTTCGAAGCGCGTGTAGTACCAGTAATCCTTGTACTTGTAAGGGACGGAGCTGTCGTCCTGCTTGATTCGCCCGACCACTTCCTCGTACAAGGCGGCTTCCGAATCGGCCAGCGGCGCCATGACCGCATCGGCATAGTCGTTCTCGGCCTCGAGGTACGCGAGCATGTCGGGGTTGGCGCGTTCATCGTCGCGCAACCAATAGTATTCGTCCTGGCGCGTTGCCCCGTGCGGTGCTGCGACTTCATACGGACGCTCCTCCACGACGGGCGGCGCTACCGGCACCGTGCCGGCATTGAGCGGCAGCGTGACCGCGGTGGCCAGGGCAGCGGCGTCGATCGGTTTATCTCCCATGGGTCCGTCAGGCTCCTCGCAAGCGGTGAGCAAAACGATAGCGAAGGTTAGCGCAACGTGTCGGCGGGCGTTGACGTTTGCGGACCAGATGGCGGTTGTTTGCTGCATCGTTGATTCGATTATCCCGCGCGCCGGCTCCGATTGGCTCGCTGTTTGTGCCCGCCTCGGGTGTTCGCGCCGCCGCGACTCTGCGCGCCGCCGCGACTCCGGGCAGCGCCTCCGGCAAAGCTCTTGCGAGGAGCCGGACGTGGCGAGCGTGGCTTCGACGTACGTCCACCCTGTCGGATCGGCACAGCCTCGATTCGCGGATCGACCTCGAAACCCGGGATGATCTCTTTTTCGATCTTGCAATTGAGCAAGCCTTCGATCGCGCGCAACAACTTTAACTCGTCAACGCAGACGAGCGACACGGCGTGGCCCTCCTGGCCCGCCCGGGCGGTACGCCCGATTCGATGCAAGTAGTCTTCGGGCACGTGCGGTAGCTCGAAGTTGACGACATGCGGCAGTCGCTCTATATCGAGGCCACGTGCGGCCACGTCGGTAGCAACCAGCACGCGGATCTGACCATTCTTGAAGCCCGCGAGCGCCTTTGTTCGCGCACCCTGCGACTTGTTGCCGTGAATGGCAGTCGCCCCCAGCCCGTCTTTGGATAACTGTTGCGCCAGCCGGTTGGCGCCATGCTTGGTTCGCATGAACACCAGGACCTGCTGCCAATTCCCGAAATCTATCCGGTGCGAGAGCAGTTCGCGCTTGCGGTGTCTATCGACCGGATAGACGATCTGTTTCACGCGTTCCGCCGTGGTGTTGCGCGGCGACGCCTGAATCTCTTTCGGCGAGTTCAGGAGATTGCCGGCGAGCTGGCGAATTTCCATTGAAAATGTCGCCGAGAACAACAGATTCTGGCGCTGTTTCGGCAGGACGTTCAGGATCTTGCGGATGTCGCGGATGAAGCCCATGTCGAGCATTCGATCCCCTTCGTCCAGGACAAGTATTCGAACGTCGGACAAGTCCACCGTCCTTTGCTGGACGTGATCGAGGAGGCGCCCGGGGGTTGCGACGACGATGTCGACGCCCCGCTGCAGGGTGGCGATCTGCGGCCGGATACTTACGCCGCCAAAGATGACGGCACTCTTCGAAGCCATGTGGCGGCCGTAGTCTTGCGCACTCTGACCGATTTGCGCCGCGAGTTCGCGGGTAGGTGTGAGAATCAGCGCGCGCGGCCGTCGTCGTTGCTTGTCGAACGGCAACTCTCGGAGTCGTTGCAGCAGCGGCAGCATGAAGCCGGCAGTCTTGCCTGTGCCGGTTTGGGCGCAAGCCAGAACATCATCGCCATTGAGGACAAGCGGAATGGCTTGCTGCTGAATTGGGGTTGCCTCCGTGTAACCGAGTTCGTCGATCGCACGAAGCAGATTGGCCGCAAGGCCAAGTTCATTGAATAACATGGTGTGAAAATCTCCGGGGGTGCCCGACCGGACCAGTTGACATGGACGGGGGTGTGGCCACCGTCTCCGATATCGGCTGGAGTGGTTTCGGCCCGGGCTGATGGATTCGGATGGCTCCGGCAGGCAAAACAGTCGCTGCTGCGGAGCGGTTGGCGCAGACCGATGTGCGCCAAGCGGGGCGGACTATAACAGAGGAAGCAGCGCTGACCGTAGTGTTATTGTTCGTCCCAGTGCTGACCGTGCGGTCGATGACCTGGCAGTTCGTGGCAAAAGTCCCGCGGCACCGGGCGGAAGACCGCCGCGCCGAAGACGGCTCATCGACCGGCAAGGTGCGACGCGGGACTCTTCCAGGGACTGCTAGAATTCGTGCCTTGAAAGACCGTCTCCGGACAGCGGATGCCGGACACTCGATAAGGAGACACGACAATGACACGTAATTCTTGCAGTCGCTGCGATCGCATTTGCGCCCTGGTGCCTCCTGAACTGGGCTGGTGGGCGGCGCGGTGATGATTGTAAAGGACGGCCGGCGCGCCGGCGTGCTGGGTGTGGCGGGCGCACCGGGCGGTCACCTGAACGGCGAGAACGGCGCGGGCGGCGGCATCCTGTCTTTTGCCATCGACCCGGATGACGGCTCGATCGCGCACATGAACACGCAGCCGTGCTGGAGCGGATCGGCGGCGTCGACCCGCTTTCGCAGCTCAACCCGCACGCGCATTCGGTCAACTTCGACCCGGGCAACCGGTTCGTACTTGTTTGCGACAAGGGTGCGGACCGGATTTACGTGTTCGGAGTGGACCTGGCGTCAGGCACGTTGTCGAAGCCGAGGTTCATCCCGTCGGCGCCGGGATCGTCGCCACGGCATTCCGTGTTTCATCCAAGACTGCCGTACGCTTTCGTCATTCAAGAGCGTATCCCGAGCGTGTCCTCGTTGAACTTCGACGCGACTACCGGCGAGATCAGCGAGATCCAGACGATTTCGACCCTGCCGGACGATTTCGAGGGACGGAACACCTGCGCCGAAATTCGCGTTCACCCCAACGGCAGGTTCGTTTACGGCAGCAACCGCGGACACGACAGCATTGCGATCTTTGCTCTGGACGAGTCAACCGGAAGATTGAGCATGACCGACCTCGTCCCGGTCCAGGGCGCGACGCCGCGCAATTTCAACTTTGATCCCACCGGGCGGTATGTATTCGTTTGCAACCAGGGTTCGGACAACGTCGTGACGTTCGAAGCCGACCCCGATGACGGGACGCTGACACCGGTGGGCGCCGTTGCGAACGTGCTGAAGCCCGCTTGCATCAAGTTCCTGGCAGTGTAGACGGTAGGCGCGGGTTCGCGAACGTCCCCAGTCACTGGTCACTGGTCACTGGTCACTGGTCACTGGTCACTGGTCACTGGTCACTGGTCACTGGTCACTGGTCACTGGTCACTGGTCACTGGTCACTGGTCACTGGTCACTGGTCACTGGTCACTGGTCACTGGTCACTGGTCACTGGTCACTGGTCACTGGTCACTGGTCACTGGTCACTGGTCACTGGTCACTGGTCACTGGTCACTGGTCACTGGTCACTGGTCACTGGTCACTGGTCACTGGTCACTGGTCACTGGTCACTGGTCACTGGTCACTGGTCACTGGTCACTGGTCACTGGTCACTGGTCACTGGTCACTGGTCACTGGTCACTGGTCACTGGTCACTGGTCACTGGTCACTGGTCACTGGTCACTGGTCACTGGTCACTGGTCACTGGTCACTGGTCACTGGTCACTGGTCACTGGTCACTGGTCACTGGTCACTGGTCACTGGTCACTGGTCACTGGTCACTGGTCACTGGTCACTGGTCACTGGTCACTGGTCACTGGTCACTGGTCACTGGTCACTGGTCACTGGTCACTGGTCACTGGGCCATGACGCTATTTTCGTGCCGCTATTGCCCTCCAGGGCTGGATCCCCCAAGGAACACCAGCCGACCGTCGGGAAGCGTAAGGTCGCGGCCGTTTGCGCGGTTCCCGCCGTCCCTTGCCTGAAAGCCCCTTACGACGATTTCCGTTCCCACCGGCAGGGACTCGTCGGTGAAGCCGCGCCTGAACATCGCATTCGGCGCGCCGGCCTCGATCTCCCAGGTCTCGACCGTACCGTCCTCGCCAGTCACGTCGATCGTGATCCAGCTATGGGGATTGATCCACTCCATCTTCGTGACGACGCCGCGCAGTTCGACCGGTCTGGCGGCATCGAATTCGGCGGCAAAGGCGTGATGGGCCCAAGCCGCCCCCACGGATGCGGCCAGCCACGCGGCGACAAAAACAGTCAATGCTCGCTTCATGGGACTCTCCAGATTTTCAGGCCGCTCAATGTCGGCGGGTTTGGCGTTGCGGTGCCGAGTGTTACTCCTGTTCGGAATAGGCTTCCTGCAGAACCCTCGATCCTCTGAGCGTGTCTTCCATCATCCGGTAGTTACCTTCGTGGCAGGCGAATCGGTGAAATTGGTCGACTCAACCACCAGCGTGCCGCCCTCCCAGTGACCGCGCGAATCTCCGTTCCATTGGCGGATCCTCGGGTCGAGGCGCGGGCGCCCGTCCAGCGGAATGATGCGGGCGTCGTGCATGCTCTCGTAGAAGATCACGACATACCCGGGAGTCTGAAGTATCTGCAGCCCATGGTTGTAGGACTGCCCAACCCTGGGCATCGGGCGGGCGACGCACCGCGTATACGCGGAATGCTCTTCCCAGTGGTTATACAGCGTGTATTGGTACGGGGGATCCTCGATACGCCGCGCCGCCGCCTCGGCTGCCCGCTCCTCATGAAGTTCGCTGGCCTGCGGCGTCAAGGGTGGCTTGCGGCCGCCGGCCGCTCAAGCGGCGTGGTGGTGGAAAAGGTATACACACCCTGCAGGTCCGGGTCGCCCCAGGCTGTGCGGCCCGGCTGCCAATCGGCGGTACAGCGGCATGGCGATCTGCCACGGACGAGTAAACACCTGCGGGTCTTCGATCATCGCTTCGTAGTGCAGATGGTAGGGACTGACGGGGGTGTAGCGCTCCGTCACGTGGAGTTCGTTGCTGTGAAAATTTCCGGCCCGGTCGAACCACGTCCGGTCGACCTGGCGGGTCACGTCAACCACAAGCGTATCGCCTTCCCAACGGCCGATGGACCAGCCCATCCAGGAGTCGGCCGGGCTTCGCGGTTGGCTTTCCATGTGAATGATGCGGGTCGCGCTGGCGAATTCGTAGGCGATGAACACCTGGCTCGGTGTCTGGACGTTCTGAAACGGAAAGGGCATATATGTGGCCCGAGGCACGCCGGGAATGAAACACTTCGCTTCCGGGTCGCCGGTGGTCTCGTTGGTGGGGCGGTCTGCCGGACGCGTGAGACGAGTCTGAAAGTTCTCCTTCTGCCTTGTTTCTGCCCACGGTTGGTACGGGAGTTCACGTCCCACGATCACGCCCTGACCCGCGGGCACGGCGCCGAACGCGCCAAGCAGGTCAGGGATGGGCGACGACGCCGCTGAATGCGGACGGATGTCCCAGTTGGCCGTGTTGATGGCCTGCCAGATCCCGTTCAGGTCGGGGTGGTCCGTGCCGATCAGACGTGGAGCGACGTAAGGTGCGGATTGCGCTGCCGCTGGAGGCGCCGCGAGCAGCAACACCGCAACGGCCGAGCCCATCAGGCCCAGACCAATCAAGTCTCGAAGGCGGCTCGGCATCCCCAAAACCTTGCGTTCCTGCGATGGATAAATCCTACGCCAATCACTTGGTAGCCGCCAAAACGGTCACCACACAATGCCCGGTTGCCGCACGATGCCTGGTTGCCCAACGTTGTCTCGTTGCGGATTTGGCGTAGGCAGGTTACAGGCGCCGATCGCTCCGGTTGATATATTGCTCCATCTTGCCGTCTTCGTAGAGCTGGCGAAAGAAGGAGTCCGGGTCGCAACTCACAAGAGTGAATTCGGCTTGCGGGTCGCGCCTCCATACCCTGCGCCTCATGGGCGTCTTGCGGTAATTTTGCGGATCGTGAAGCACCAGCACGCCTGACAGGGTCATGCCGTCCTCGCTGAGCGTGTACCTTTCCTCGAATTGAACGTTCTCGGAAATGGGCTCACCGCGGTATCCGCGGACCGTGGGCTGGAGATGCGTGGTCCTAACCACCAATGTACTGCCCTCCCAGGTCCCGATGGAATATCCCAGGGGTGTCGGGAACCGCGAATCCGGTGGTGTCCTGCCGTCGGTATAGATGCGGCGGGCTTCTCCCACCGAATACAGAAACGTGAAATGCGAATCGCCCTTCATGATTTCGATATTGGACGTGAATCTCCTGAAGAGGCCCGAGGAAACGCAACGCTGGGACGGCAGATCCAGTTCGGTATCGAAATCATCGACCCAGGCCTGGGCGGCGGGGGTCAGGTCCATGGTATAGCGGGCAATCCCGCCACCCCCGGGTGCCGTCACCCAGATGCCGGAGAAATCAACCGGCCGGGGCGCCTGCTCCCGTGGAGGGCTGTCCATAATCCTCTCAGCCTTCCATGTGCCGGCAGGCTCATCGCAACTCAAGGGAAAGTCCCGGCAGAACTGGCTGGGTTCCTCCGGCCCGAAACGCCCTTCCATGAGGTCGCCGTTCAACTCGCCGGACAAAGTACGTACATAGCGCTCTCCGGCACCCGTGCGATCATCAATGCCGAGTTCGATGCGGTTACCCTCCACATTGACGGTGATCGGGCCACCCTCCACGTGACCGACGAAACCACCACCGTCATGCACGAGCTCGAGATGGCCCGTCATTGGCCCACGGCCCTGATCGATGGAAAGCATCCACTCGCCGGCAATTCCCTCTTGACCTGCGGCGGGCAAGGATTGAAACCCCATTACGATCAATCCGAAGGCGCCCAGGGAGGTGAATTCATTCATTGTGTTACTCCCGATCCGCGTGGTTGTCCGATCCGGGATGACTGATCAGTACGCGCCCATCCGCCAATTCGACGGTGCGGATGAACATTTTCGGCGAACCGTCGCGTGTGAGGTCTCCAGTGATCGCTATGCGATCGCCCACCTGGATGGTTTCCCGCATCCACCCCGTCCGCACCAGCGTTACGGGATTGTGCCCATGGGCATTCCAGACAATCTCTGCGCCTTGATCGTCCGTCACCGTCACGTAATACCGAACGTGTGGGTTCTTGAACCAAACTTCACTCACGACGCCCTGAACGGTCCCCCGCTTGTGCATGTCGTACTCCACGGAAATGGAGTGGTGTGCACTGACGAAACAAGGAAGAAGGACGAACAATCCGACAGTCGGTTTCAGGGGGTAACGCTTCATCTAATCTTCCAACTCGGCCTGGTACTCCGCGGCGCGCGCCTTCGCGCCCCTGATGACATTGATGATGCCGTAGTTCTGCTCATGGCAAGCGAACTCGAACAGACCCGGCGGATCCATCATGGGCCACGGGACCTCCACGGTCCACGGCGCCTCCCACCTGGTCAAATCCGTGACCGTCGCTTCGTAGCGGAGCGTGTCGTGAGCGACGCGCGAGAAACGTTCGATCAGGTGCGTATCTTCCGCCGAGCGCATCGGATGAAAGTTCGTGGTTTCCACGACCAGCGTATCGCCCTCCCAACGGGCGCGCGAATCCCCGAGAAAGTTCCGAATCGTACCCGGAACAGGCCCTCCCCCTTCGATCGGAAAAATCCGGACCTCACTGTTTGCCTCGGTGATGATCACCACGTGATCGGGGGTTTGTATGATCTGGGATTCACCGGTGTTCTGCCTGATGGGTAGTCTCGGCGGACCCTGATTTCCGGTAATGCAGCGCTCGAACATGCCTCGGGAATCGATGGTCACGCCCCCCTGGTTCGGCGCGCGGCGCCCTGCTCTGCCCTCGGGCGTCGAGGCTGGATATCGCCCATTCGGAGGATCCACGACAAGCGACGTCCTGCGATTTGGCCGGATTGGGCTTTGCCAATTGTCCATCCCGAACTCCGTCCAGTCGTAGTGGACGGTTGCCGGATCGACCGAGGCATCCCGGGCGACGGCTATCTGAAACGCCTGGATGGCCTCTTCCACCGTGTAGAGCGCTTTATCCGCGAGTTCCTCGGGACGCTCCCGAGGCGTATAGGAAACGTTCAGCCAGTAGCCTTGCAGGTCCGGTTTTCCCCACGCCGTACGAGGCGGCTCCTCACGTGGCTGGTTCGGGTCCCACACGCGCTCGGCGGCCCTGGCGATCGCTTCTTCGGCGTCGTCCCTGAAATATGCGTAGGTGCTGTCGGGGGTATGCGGAGACGCCGCCCGAGCCGCCTCCAGGGTTTCCTGAGAACGCTGATTGACCAGTGCGGACGGTGGAGCCTGGCTCGCTGCAGGGCCCGCGGAAAGAACAGTCGCCGCCAGCGGGAAGGTGACAGCAAACAGTTTACCGGCACGCATCGCGTATCCTCCCCACTACGAACGTTGGTGTGATTTTCGGGTTAGTGACAGTCCGTGCCCGTAATACACTACCATGGCCGGTTCCAACAATCGCTGATGCCGCCGCAGGCGGAGGTACGCTCATGAAACCCATGTGGATGATCCCCGTACTGGTCGTCCTGTCGAGTCCGAACCATCTGAACGCACAGGAAACGGTGACGTTCAAGCTGGGCACATTCGCCGACGGAGCCGAGCCATACCTTGGGCTGGTGCTTGATGACAGCCTGGTGGTAGACATTGCTCAAGCCAACGACGCACTGCCCGGTGGGCAGGCCGTTATCCCTGACGACATGAAGGAACTCATCGTTCGCTATCCCGAACTGAGACCGAGACTGCAAGCCATTGCGGCTACCGCGTCCTCGGACGCCGGCGCCCAGGCCGCTTACGTCAAGGCCGTCGATACGGTAAAGGTCTTGCCCCCACTGATGCCCAATATCATGTATGCCGCCGGTTCCAACTACTCCGATCACGCCGCGGAAATGGACGGACCGAGTGCAGGCCCACCTCCTGACTCCATCGCCGGCATCTGGGAGCGGGCGCCGGAAGATACACGGCAGAACCCCTACGTGTTCATCAAGTTGCCCAGCACGATCATCGCGGATGGGGAGGCGATCCGGATGATGCCGCAACGGCACAATCTCGACTATGAATGCGAGTTCGCGGCCGTGATCGGTACCGCCGCAAGCCGCGTTTCACCGGAGGATGCCGAGAATTTCATATTCGGCTACACGCTGCTGCACGATGTCTCCGACCGGGGCGGAAGGGGCGACGAGACGCCGTTCGGCGCGGATTGGCTGCTCATGAAGAACCACGATACCTGGGCGCCGCTGGGGCCCTTTATCGTCCCGAAGGAATTCGTGGAGAACCCTCACAATCTCAAGCAGACATTGACCCTGAACGGCGAACTGATGCAGGACTCAACCACCGCAAACATGACCCACGACACCTTCGATATCGTGAGTTTCGTCTCGCACAATCTTACGGTGCATCCCGGCGACGTGGTCGCCATGGGTACGCCTTCCGGGGTCGGGGTCGCCCGCGATCCCCAAGTCTTCATGAAGGCCGGTGATGTCGCGGCTTGTACGATCGAGCGTATCGGCACGCTCACGAACCCGGTCGTGGGACACTAGGAGCCAGCGATCAACCTGGGTCATGTCAACGATTGCCTTTTCGGACAGGCTGATGTAAAAACAAGAGTGCCGTGGACTGCGGTATGTTGGGAAACGACAACACCACGGATGAGCTTATCGATAATTACAAAGGGGAGGACACGATGTCATATTCCACGCAGAACTCTCTCAGGCTCTCGATTTTCAATACGTCAGTCTTCCTGGCCGTTTTGGGCCTTGCGGCAACGCTGACGACTGTTGCACCAGTCACGTCGGTGCAAGCTCAGGACGCCGGCGCCGCGCTGGAGGAAATCGTGGTGACGGCCCGCCGGCGCGAGGAGAGCCTTCTCGAAGTTCCGGTCGCCATCTCGGTGTTGAACAGCGATTTCATCGCCGAGTCCAATATTCTGGATCATTACGACCTGTACGCCGAGACGCCGGGCATCGAATACACCCAGTCCCGGGACCGCCTGGGCAGCCGCCCCGCCATCCGCGGGGTGTCGACGACGGCGCAGAATATCCTGCAGCAGAAGATGGGCGCCTTCATCGACGGCGCGCCGCTGCTGGGGAATACGGGCTCATTGCAGTTTACCGACCTTGAGCGGATTGAAGTGTTGCGAGGCCCGCAAAGTTCCGCGTTTGGCCGGTCCACCTTCTCGGGCGCATTCAACTACATTACCCGGGACCCCGGTACCGAGCACACCAGCACGATCAAGGCCGCGACCTCGAGTCTGAGCCGCAACATCCTTGGCATTTCCCTGGACGGGCCATTGACCGAAACGCTTGGATACACGCTCGACCTCTATACGGATGAGTTCGAGGGACCCGACAATTGGTTGGCCACGGACGGAACCCAGACCGGCAGCACGAAGACCGACTACTTCGCGGGTAAGCTCAAGTGGGCACCCAGCGAGCGATTCGACATGGAAGTCCGCGTCTCGTGGACGGAACCGAACGACGCCCCCTCCAACGAGATACACCTGACTCAGGCATCGCGGGACGCGTGCACGAATATCACCTTGCCGAACGGTCAGCCCTACATCGATGGTACGTTCGACTGCGAACTGCGCACCGACAACGTGCCCAGGAACACGGACCTTACGGTGGACGGTGGATATACGCCGGGAACGCAGGAGTACAACATCGCGCTTGCCAACAGCGTGCTCGACCCGACCAGCCAGGTGACGAGGGAGCGGTTTCAGGCGGAGTTCAACTTCCCACGCGAGGATGGGAGTCTGCTGCAGGTGATTACCTCCTACAACGAGGAGGCGGGATACCGCTGGCACGATCAGGACCAGGGAAATGCGCCGGTGTCGGTCAATGTCGGGATGAACTCCGTCGGGATGACTACCCAGAACTCCGGCGGGCAGCGGTACCAGGACGAAACCTACTTCGATGTTCGTTGGGTCTCACCGGGGGATGGTTCGTTGCGCTGGCTCGTTGGTGCTTCCTACTTCGACTTCATCCGCAGAGACAATTCCTACCGTCAGTTCGCGGCGATCCTGCATCCGGAACTCGATCTGGACAACCTGGTCAATGGAGGCAACCCGTTCCGGCCCAACCGCCGGCAGTACGCCGAGAACACCGCCATCGGGCTGTACGGCAACGCCACCTATGATCTGTCGGACCAGACGACGGTGTCTTTCGAGGGACGCTTCCAGGAAGACGAACGGCTCACGATCGAACCTATTTCGGGGCGTACGGTGCTGCAGGTCACCAAATCGTTCCAGCCGCGGCTGGCGGTGAATCACGCGCTCAACGACGAATGGGCCGTGTACGGTCAGCTATCCCGCGGAACGAACCCGGCTCACAGCAACCCGGTGTTCGCGGACGATGTCATCATCGCCTCGCTCACCGCGGCCCGCGCGGCGGGTGTCGTTACTTATGACGAAACGACGTTTCGCTCGGCAGTGGAAGAGGAACTGACGAACGTCGAAGTCGGCATAAAGGGCAGCACCCTGGACGGCCGGTTGCAACTGGCGGCTGCCATTTACGCCATGGACTGGAAGGATCAGATCCTCGGCGCCGCCTTCGATTGGGAAGGCGCTCCCGTCGACCCGGTCACCGGGACGTGTACCGACGAGGGTGGTATGGCGATACCCGACTGCTGGAACGACGGCTCCTCCGGCGTGATCTATGATGATACCGACGCCCAGAGCGGCATGGTCTTCATCAACCGGGGCGACGGCGAACTCAAGGGCATCGAACTCGAGGCCACCTGGCGCGCCACGGATAACCTGAACGTCAGGGGCACCCTGACACTGATGGACAACATCTACGCCAGGAACTGTGACCAGGAACCGGTCGATGACATGGGATACACCCCGACGGCGACCATCGCGGACGATGGCGTGCTGTTCGATTGCTACGACGTCTCGGGTAACAAGATCGAGCAGGCGGCCGATCAGCATTATTCGCTGTCGGCGACCTATCGCGCGCCGCTGGGCGGTGGCGGCTGGGAGTGGATGGGGCGCCTCGGTTTGCGTCACGAGGGGGACCAGTTCATCGAATTGGCCAACCTGACGGAGCTGCCGGGGGTCACCACGGCCACCGGCTCGGTGGGTTTCTACAACGATAACTGGCAGATCATCCTCTTCGGTAACAACCTCACCGACGAGGACGCCCCGAGGGAACTCAGGGGTTTGCGCAACGACCGCGAGATCGGGGGGCGCATGTCCCGGAACTACAATTATCTGCAGCGGATACCGCGAGAGCTCGGGGTAAGGGTCGACTTTTCGTTCTGACGCCAGCGCCCGACTTTCATGGAAGGGCGCGGACTCCTTTTGCCACGGGCTGCTAGTCCCATTCCTTCTCGATTCCGTGTCCCCGTTCCGGATCCCCGTGCAGCGGAGTCACAAACCCGAGCAGGCACCCGTCCGAGCCGTCCCTGAGCCGGTGGCAGCGAACCCGGATGAGGTCGCCGGGCAGGACGTCGTCGCGCTCGATGCCGTTGCGGCGAAGCGTCCCGGGGGTGGCGGCCTCCATGGCCCACAGGGTGGGCTCGCCGCCGTCCCCCTCGCCGGGGACCTCGAGGAAGATCCAGGAGTGCGGGTTGAGCAAGTGCACTTCCTGGACCGTCCCCTCGAGATGGGCAAAGTCGGCGAGCTCGTAGTTGCCGTGGGAATGATGCGCCCCACCCGGGAGCGGGAGGACGACCAGGCAGAAGAGCAGGGCGGCGAGGGCCGGGATTCCGGACATCGTCGGACTCACCCATCGCTGCGGGCCGTGCCGGTGTGCAATGTCGGCGGATGGCGAGATTCCTGAAGTCATCATCTGAGTCGGGGAGGTGGTGGAAAGCCGTTGACGTAAACGCGCTCGTAACGGATGGGGTTGCCGTCTGCGTCGAGGAACCGCAACGACTGCTGGAACAGCTCGGGGCCCGGCCGGCGCGGTGGCGCGGTGGCCTCGAGGACGTACAGCCGGTCCTCGTGCATGTAGATGGCCGCGAACGTCCGGGACCGGTCGGCATGGGTGAGTTGAAGGTGACGGCCCTCGACGAGGTCCACGAAGTTCCAGCCGAAGAACGTCGGCCGGACGTCGCGCTGGAGAAGCTGCCACGTCGCGTAGTCCATGGCGCCGCGGACGTCGACGATCCAGGACCCCACGCCAGTGGACGACGCGCCCGAGCAGCCGGTATGAGCATCGGGCGGGCAGTTCCTTGCCCGCTCGGTGTGGATGCGCTCGGCGTCGGTGTAGTCGACCACGGTCACCGAGTACCGGCTCGCGCCGTCGTCCCAGGTGTGCACCCGGGCCGGGAGCTCTGCCTCGTACTCCGACGTGTAGACGATATCTTCCACCGACGGCTCGCCGGGAAGATTGACGCTGAAGAAGTCGGCGGGGCTGGCGTACTCGACCCAGCCCTGGGCGAAGAGCGGCCACGGACCGCACAGGATCAAGGCGACGGGAATGACTCGAACGAGGCGCATGGTACCTATCCTCCTATCGCTCCGGCCGCAAAATCATACCGTAACGACCTGAGCTGCGCAGACCACCCGCTCTTTCAGCCCCGAAGTCACGGTTCAGCGCCCGATCTCCGTTACCCAATCCTCACAGACGCGATAGAATCCCCTGTCCATCGATAGAATTTTCTATCCTTTTCGCGTTCCAGGGAGGAAGTCAGGCATGAGCTTTCCGACCAAGACGGCATTGGTATTGGCAGTCGTCGTCGCAGCGCTCGGCGTCGGCCGCACACAGAGCCCGGGCGCCGGCGGAGCTGATGCCCGGGAGTCCGGGAACGTGGTTCCGCTGCGGGCGGTCCAGGACGAGGAGACCGGCTCGATCGCGATCTACCGCGAGGGCGAAGACGAACCGATCGTCACCCAGAACGCGGGCCCCGGGCACCGGCCGTTCCTGCATCCGATCGCCGCCCCGGACGGTAATGGTCTGGCGACGCAGTCCAGCCCCGACCATCACCCTCACCAGACCGGTCTCTACTGGGGCTTCACCCGCGTGAACGGCGAGCCCATGGACGAGGACACGCTCCGTCAGTGGTTCTACCGGCGCGACAAGCCGGCGGACATCGCCAGGGCCGTCGGCCGGGACTACTTCCACAACCCGGGCGGCGACTACTGGCGCCGCGATTCGGCCATGGTGGTCACCGAGTCCGGATCCGAGGTGAAGTGGCAGACGGTCTACGGCATGCTCGACGCCGAAGGCAGCGCCTTCATGACCGAGACGCAGAACTGGACGATGCGGGCCGAGGAAGATCGTTTCATCCTCGATCTCGAATGGGCCGGCGAAGCCCACACCGACGTCTCGATCAACGAAATGTCCTACGGCGGCTTGTTCCTGCGCATGCCCTGGCACAAGGACATCGCGGGCGAGGCGGTCAACGCGGCGCGGCAGCGCAACGCCCAGGCCGAAGGCCAGCGCGCGATGTGGGTCGATGTCGGGATGCAGGTCGAAGGCCGCGAAGACTTGCTCCACGTCGCCATCTTCGACCACCCGATGAACGTCGGCTTCCCGCTGACCTGGCGCGTCGACGGCCAGCTCGGCGTCGGGCCCACGCGCGCCCGGATGGGCGACTGGCACATCCCCGAGGGGGTGACGGAGCTCATCCGTCACCGGCTCATCGTCTATACCGGCGAACTCGACGATCTCGAACTGACGGAGGACTGGCAGGAGTACGCGGGCGCCGCCGAGAGCACCTACTCCATGGCCGCGCTCTGGGGTATCGCCCGGCAGGAGGCGCGGCAGGAGAAGTTCCTGACCCCTGAAGAGGCGGTCGAGGCAATGACCGTGCGCGACGGTTTCAAGGTCAACGCCTGGGCCTCCGAGCCCATGATCACCCAGCCCATGGCCTTCGCCTGGGACGACCGCGGACGCATGTGGATCGCCGAGAACCGCGACTACGAATCCCGCCGCACAGGCTTTTCCGGCTCAGGCGAAAGCCGCATCCTGATCCTGGAGGACACGGATCGCAACGGTGAAGCCGACAGCGTCAAGGTCTTCGCGCAGGGCATCCCGTTCCCGGCGGCGCTGGCGGTCGGCTTCGACGGCGTCTTCGTCGGCGCACCGCCCCACCTGCTGTTCCTGCCCGACCGCGACGGCGACGACGTGGCTGACATGGACGACGCCGAGATCCTGCTCACCGGCTGGGGCATCCGGGACCGCCACGGGACGATCAACAGCTTCCACTGGGGGCCCGACGGCTGGCTCTACGGCCTCGAAGGGTACGCGACGCCTTCCAGGATTCGCAAGCCGGGGCCCGACGAGAAGTTCTACGGCCACAACGATCCGTTCCCGGCAGACCTGCTCGAAGCCGACGGCGTCGACGTCAACGGCGGGGTGTGGCGCTACCACCCGACGAAGAGGCGCTTCGAAGTCGTGGCGCATGGCTTCAGCAACCCGTGGGGCATCGACTACGACGCCAAGGGCCAGATCTTCATCACCGCCTGCGTGATCCCCCACCTGTTCCACGTCGTCCCCGGAGGCATCTACCACCGCCAGGGCGGCTCGCACTTCAACCCGTACGTCTACGGCGACATTCGCACCATCGTCGACCACCGGCACCGGTCCGCGCACGGCGGCGCCCGCGTCTACCTCTCCGACGCGTTCCCCGAAGAACACTACGGCCGGCTCTTCATGGCGAACATCCACGAGCACGCGGTGCTCTCGGACGAACTCGAGCCCAAGGGGTCCAGCTTCGTCGCCCGCCACGGCGAGGACTTCCTGCTCGCCAACAACAAGCAGTGGGTCGGCTTCAGCATGGAGATCGGGCCGGGCGGCAACGTCTACGTCCTCGACTGGCACGACGCGGACATCAGCGGAAGCTCCATCCTGCACAAGGAGACCGGGCGAATTTTCCGCATCACGCCCGAGCAGTCCCGGGCGGACGACTGGGAGGGCCGTTTCGACGACATCAAGGCGATGTCGAACGCGGAGCTGGTCGAGCTGCAACTCTCGAAGAGCGCCTGGCACGCGCGGCGGGCGCGGGTCGTTCTGCAGGCCAGGGCGGCGCAGCGCGAGGTCGATGCCCCGGTTCACGACTCGCTGCACGAGATGTTCGCGTCGAACCCGGACGGCGACTACGTCCACATCAACACGCCCATTCCCGACCACGCCTGGATGTCGCTGGCCGCATTCGTCGCCGGCAGGCACGTCATGTGCACGGTGCCCATGGCGACGACGATCGACGACTGCCGCAAGATCGTCGAGAAGGTCGAGGTCCCGGACTACGCCCACCCCCACCTCGTGAACGAGTTCCTGAGCGCTCTGCGCGAAGACCGGGACCCGTGGCCGAATGCGGTCGTGAGCGCCAATTGGACGTGCGTCGGCATCTGCGCCCACGAATCCGCCACGAAGGGCGGCGAGATCGTTCGCCTGCCGGACTTCACGCTCACTACCTGACCCGTCACCCCCACTCCAACTCCAACTCCAACTCCGACGACCCGAGGGCCCATGAACAACACCAAACTACTGATCGCGAGCTTCCTGACCATCTTTGTTGCCGGACTCGGTTTCGCCGTCCGCGGCGGGCTCCTCCTCGAGTGGGGAAGTGAATTCGGCTTCACGCAAACGGAGCTCGGACAGATCACCGGCGGCGGCTTCGTCGGGTTCGGCATCGTGATCCTCATCGCGAGCCTCTTCCTCGACCGCTTCGGCTACAAGCCGTTCCTGATGCTCGCGGGCGCCCTCCACGTGGTGTCGGTGATCGTGACGGTGGCGGCGACGTTCGTCTACAGCGGCGCCATCGACACCAACCCCGACGTCGCCCGCGCCGGCGCCTACCTCTGCCTGTTCTGGGGCGTCTTCATCTTCGCGATCGCCAACGGCATCTGCGAGGCCGTCGTCAATCCCCTGGTCGCCACGCTCTACCGCGAGGAGAAGACCCACTACCTGAACATCCTGCACGCGGGATGGCCGGGCGGCATGATCGCCGGCGCCCTCCTGGGCGTCTTGATGATCGGCCGCGTGCACTGGGAGATCGTCCTTGCCCTGTACCTCGTCCCCACGCTGATCTACGTCCTGATGATGGTCAAGGAGAAGTTCCCGCTGTCCGAGGCGACCGCCGCGGGCGTCCGGTTCGGCGAAATGATCAAGGAGTTTGCGGCGCCGATGATGATCTTCCTCCTCGTCCTCCACGTCTGCATCGGCTACGTCGAGCTGGGCACCGACAGTTGGATCGCCAACATCATGGACACGGTGCTCGGAGGCAAGGGGCTGTTAATCCTCCTCTACACCGCCATCCTGATGTTCGTCCTGCGCTTCTTCGCCGGGCCCATCGTCCACCGGATCAATCCGTTGGGTCTGCTCTTCGCAAGCTCCGTCCTCGCCGTCATCGGCCTCTATGCGCTGGGCTCCTTCGCCACCGCCGTCACTGTCATGGTGGCCGCAACCATCTACGGCGTCGGCAAGGCCTTCTTCTGGCCGACGATGCTGGGTGTCGTGTCCGAGCGCTTCCCCAGGGGCGGAGCGCTCACCCTGGGCGCGGTCGGCGGCGTCGGCATGCTCTCGGCCGGCCTGCTCGGCGGCCCCGGCATCGGCTACCTCCAGGACCGCTACGCCTCCGAGCATCTCCAGGTAAACGCCCCCGCCGTCTACGAGGAGTACAAGGCCGAAGGCACGAACCGGTTCCTGTTCTTCCCCGCCGTCCAGGGGCTGGACGGTTCCAGGGCCGGCCCCGTCATGGAGAAAGCCAAGGACTTCAGCATCACCCTGGCCCCGGATGAACAGGCCGTGCGAGACGCGTCATTCTACGGCGGCCAGAGCGCGCTGAAGGCCACCGCGCTCGTCCCGGCGTTCATGGCGCTCGGCTTCCTGTTCCTGATCGTCTACTTCCGGCGCACCGG
The DNA here is from genome assembly GCA_965262365.1 of Candidatus Rariloculaceae bacterium. Lineage (GTDB taxonomy): Bacteria > Pseudomonadota > Gammaproteobacteria > Steroidobacterales > Rariloculaceae > UBA6522. The sequence continues at coordinate 4,643,499 of OZ253541.1, read as the reverse complement.
CGGCTACAGGCAGATCGTTCTCTCGCCTTCGGCCGAGCCCTGATCGGGGGGGTGGGAGTTTACGCTTCGCGCGTAGCTTCACCTCCAACGCCGGTCCCGGCCTCGCGAGGGCCTGTGCCCTCGTGACGCAAGTCGGTGGGCGAGACGGTCCTTAGTCGGTTTCGGCCGGAGTCAGCGTTGCGCTGACGATCGTGAACGTGGCCACATCGCCGTTGGCCAATGTCATGGTCTTCAAGCGCGTGAAGTACTCTCGGGTACTTTCGGGAATCCCGGGCCAACCGACCACGACGGGCACGACGTCTCCCGGGCTCAGCATCGAAGCGAAGATACCTCCGCGCATCGTGAAGTTGGCGCTGGGAAGTTCCGCGTTCCACACCACCTCGTTGCCCGCCTCGTCCGTAACCGCGTAAACGAGGACTCCGTGGGGATTGGCAACGTGGAATTCGACCACGCGCACATCCTCGTGCACGACCTCGGCGTCGAGATCGAAGTAGACCGTGCTGTGATGAGCGATGGCCGGCGCGCCCGCGCCGATGGCGACGATGACGGATGAGAGCATTGCAGCAAGCGACCTGGCATTCATGATTGACGCCGCCTAGTTCTCGCTCTCCAACCCACCCTGAATTGCGCCTCCGGGTCCGACATCGCCAAACTGAGGATCGCATGCGTACTCCCAGATTTCCCCATCCGGCGCAAACTTCCATTCGTGGGTGATCAAAAACGGTGCCTCGTAATACGTCGGATCGTGTACTTCGGAAATCCGTGAAAGGAGGTCCCCTTCACGGGTGAAACGCTCGATCACCAAGGTGTCGTCGGCGCCCGAAAACGGGCGGCCGTGGATATCCATCAAGTTGTCCGGCGACATCAGGGTGGTTCGGACGACGAGCGTCTCGCCCTCCCAATGGCCGGTGGAGTATCCGCCCAATGTTTTCGGCCAGTAGTCCGGCGCTTGCCTGCCGTCCATGAAAATGCGGCGCACCTGGTGATAGTACTCGTGCAGGATCACGATCTGATGTTCCTGCTGAATGATTTCGATGGGATAGGGATCCGTAAACCCCCGGGGAATGCCCGGCATGATGCACCGGAACGAAGGATCGTTCTCTGCACCGAACCGTTCCCATTCCGCCCGACCGGCGGGCGTGTACCTGATTTCGTCTTCACTGGGCCCGCCTCTTACACCTGGGCGCGAGTTGACGACCCATATGCCTTCGAAGTCTGCCTGTGCGTGGACCGCGGCGCACGGGTGCATCACGGCCCCGACGGCGATCAGCGCCAACGCGCCACGCGACGCGAAGACTCTGGTGTTGTGGACTGCTCTCATGCTGGTACCTCTGTATACCACAATTACCGGCGCCGCCGAGGGCGCCCTCGTGTAAAGCATCGGGTAGGATGCGCGCTTCGACGCGTCGACATCCTTCCGACGCGGGGCTGGTGTCCCTGACCAGCGTGCTCATGGTGTGGACGGTACTGGCGCTGGCATATCGGCGGCTTGTCGTGCCACTATTGAGGCCGAAAGGCAGGCGGGAGAAGTAGCTGGATCGTTACGCAGTTCCAAATGACACTTGGGCTATCGCCCACAGCACGTTGTGAATAAATCGAGCCGCCAAGTAGCGATAGAATTTTCAATCGCCAGGAGATCGCTAGGAGATGGTGGCCAGGGGGTGAATCGAACACCCGACACGCGGATTTTCAGTCCGCTGCTCTACCAACTGAGCTACCTGGCCCCAACGCAGAGGCGGTATTAGACCGGTCTGCTCGCGGCAGAGTCAAGAGGACCACTCAACAGCGAGAGGCTACTGCACCATACAGCCATGACGGTGATCGGGGCGGTCAGATAACGCATTCAGCCACGACTCGCTTCGAGATAGGCGTGGCACTCGTATTCCAGAATGCGGATGTTGTCTTCCTGGCGGCGATACAGCGGCATGCGCATCTGCCAGGATTCGGTGAAGACTTCCGGATCCTCTATGGTCACCTCATACGTCATGTGATCCGGTCCTGCTCGCGTATAGCGTTCGACCACGTGCAGCGCTTCGCTGTGGAAATTGCCCGATCGATCGAACCAGGTCTGATCGGTAAACTGCACCACGTCGACGACCAGCGTGTCGCCTTCCCACCGACCGCGGGAGTCGCCCATCCACAGCCGGTCGATCATGTCTTCGGGGTGGTCGCTGTCCAGATAGATGTTGCGAACCGTATGGACATATTCGTAAAGGACCGTGACCTGCGTCGGTGTCTGAATGATCTGAAACGGATACGGCATGTAGGTAATGCGGGGCACGCCGACCATCTTGCAGCTCGCTTCGGGGTCAGCGGTCAGGCGATTCTCGTAATTCTCCGCTCGCTGTTCGGCTGCCCAGGGCTGGTAAGGGATCACGCCACCGACCACGACGCCTTGTCCGGCAGGAACGTCCAGTTGCCCGGCATGGTCCTCGATATCCCAGACGGCGGTGTTCAACACCTGCCAGATGCCCTGCAGATCGGGTTGATCGAAGGGTGTGCGAGGTGCGGTGTAAGTCTCGCCGTTCGTTTGCTGTGCCCGAGCCGAGGCGGTCGCCAGCAACAAGAGAAACGCGAGTCCGCAAAGTCGGCCCGCTCGCGCCACCGCGAAAGACGAGTCGGCACTAACGGCCAACGGGCCAAAACCAGGGGCTGTCGATGGGACCGATCTCACGGTGCCTTCCCGGCATCCCTGGCCTCTTCGGGACTGATCCCCGGATAGAGCTCAAGGCCCACCTGGCGGTAAACCTCCATCAGCTCGATGTTGTTCTCGTAGCAGGCAAGCTCGGGAATCTCGTACGTTTCGTCGCTGATGCGCCGGTAAGGCAAGGCGATGGTGAAGGGCGCGGTGTAGACATTCGGGTCATCGACCGTCGCCTGGTAGTGGAGCGTATCGGGATCGACCAGGGTCACCCGTTCGACCACGTGCGCCTCCTCCGTGTAGAACCGTCCCCGCTGGTCCAGCCAGGGCATGGCATTCTGGTTGCGTGTCTCGATGACCAGGGTGTCACCGTCCCACCAGCCCCTGGAGTCCCCGTTCCACAGGCGTATTTTCTCTCCCAGCGGTGGGCGGTCGTCCAGGCGGACGATGCGATATGCGTGTGCATTGTAGGAAAGAATCGCCAGGTGGTCCGGGGTCTGAAGGAACTGGCGCGGTCCGCCGTGATACATCGTGTTGGGCACCCCTGCCAGGAAACAGGCCGCGTTGTGGTGAAGGTACTGAACCGCGTTGACCTCGGATTGCTCGGCGGCCCAGGGCCTGATCGGCAGCGTGCCGTCCGGCGGGTCGACGATCGCGGCGGCTCCTCCGAGCGCATCAAGCTCTCCCGGATGCTCCTCCAGGTCCTCGTATGCCCCGCCGAACTGGCCGCCCGGCAGCATCCAGTAGCCTCCGAGGTCCGGCCGGCCATCGTGCGTACGCGGCGGCTCCGACGATGCCGATACTTTGAGGGCGCAGGCGTGGAATTCGGCCGGGGTGTTCACCGGACACGCGGATGCCTCGATCCAGTCCTGGGTTGCAGCGGTGGATGGTGCGATTACGCCGGCAACCGTCATTGCCGCTAGCGCAGCAACCTCCACATGCCTCATGATTGATCTAACCGCTATAATTTTACTTCTCCGCTTCGCGTGGCCTGGGGGATGTCCATGGGCTCAAGACTTGCCGCAATTGTCGCCGGAATCGCCATGGCGTTTCCATTTGTCCCGTCTTTGAGTCACCACGGCTCAAACGTCGTCTATGACCTGACACAGTCCATCACCGTTGCCGGAACCGTGACGGAGTTTCAGTTCGTCAACCCTCACACGCAAATCCTCTTTGACGTGGCGGGCGACGACGGCACGGTAGTCGGTTGGCTGGCGGGACTTCCAGGCAGCGCCCGACTGATCCAGGAAGAGGGCTGGTCCAGGGACACGCTCAAGCCGGGTGACGAGATTTCGATACTCGGTGCGCCCGCCCGCGGCGACGCACCGTCGGTGTGGGTTGAGCAGGTTTTTCTCAACGGCGAACCCTTGCTGGGGGACAAATACACCGGTTGAGACGCCGTTCATTCGACGAGTTCAGGTCGACCTGACGATCATTCGCAGGTCACCGGGTTGAGGCTCTCTTCGCCGATATCGATCCAATCCCAGCTCACGGTCAGCGGCTCGGTGAATGACTCGGGATCGGTGATCGTTTGGGTATAGCGCAGCCGATTGCCGTCATCAAGCAGCGCGAATTCCTCGGTGATCTCGACGTTCTCCGTTTGTGTCGTTCCGGCGTCGTCCACGTAGGGCCAGCCGACGCGTGTCGTTCGCACCTCCAGAGTCTGACCCGCCCATTGACCCGTCGAGTAGCCGAGATCCGACAAAGGCACGGCATCGCCATCCACTTCGCCGGAAAGAACGATGTTCCGCACGTTGCCGAATCCAGTCAGCCGCAGCTCGATGGAGTCGCCCCGATCGACAAACTCCACGGGGAGCGGACTGACCATCGCCGCGGGCATGCCCATGGGCAGGCACGGGTCCAGATCGGGCGCCGCCGAAGGCTCGACCCGCGTCGCAGCCGCGAGCTGTTCGCCCATTGCCCTGTTTGCCCGACCGTACGTGCCCAGGTTCGCCAGACTCCAGACGCGAAACAGGCCAAGATGCCGGCGATCGACGATCTCGCTGTTCCATTCGCCCGCGACGGATGCGCTGGCCCACCGTGGGCTGCCTGCGCCACCGAACACGACTTCCTCGCCCGAGGGCAGCAGTATGTTCGACACGTTCATCCTGCCGGACCGTGTGGTCGATACGGAGCCCGCTGCCCTTACCCGTTCATTGACGGGAAACATGGCCGCTTCAAGACCACGTCTCTCGAGCAGGTAGAACGCCCCGGTTTCCAACTCCCAGTCCGTCGCCCCGCCATCGGGTTCCACGACCCGCACGGTGAATACAACGTGCGGATTGCGCCAGCGGACATCGACCAGTTCGCCTTCCAGTTCCCGAACCACGCTCCGGTCGTAGTCCGCGAAAGAATGATGGGCCCAGCATTGAGCACAAATGACAAGTGTTCCGAGCATTACAACCGCATTCTTCATCAATTTTCCAGCCCTCCTGGCAACATACGCGGGCGCATCGCCATATTCACTGTAAAGCATATCAAGACACCGGCGGGAAGCTGCCGTCGCGACGGCGGGATTGGAGTAGACTTTGAAACTACGTGGCGTACTATCCACGTTGGCGGCAGGTGCACCCTTTCGAGGAAAAACAGACCCGTCATGAGCGAAGACAAGATCTATCCGGTACCCAAGGACCTTGCCAGGCGAGCGTGGGTAGACGAAACCGCCTACCACGAACTCTATCGCCGATCAGTGGACGACCCGGAAGACTTCTGGCGGGAACAGGGCAAGCGCCTCGACTGGATCAGGCCGTACAGCCAGATCAAGGACGTCTCCTACGACGCGGAAGACCTGCACATTCACTGGTTCGCCGACGGCGCGCTGAATGTGGCCGCGAACTGCCTGGACCGGCATCTCAGGACCCGGGGCGAGCAGACCGCCATCATCTGGGAGGGCGACGAACCCGGCGACGACGCGCGAATCACCTACCGGGAACTGCACGAAAGCGTATGCCGCCTCGGCAGTGCGCTGCGGGCAATGGGTGTGACCAAGGGCGACCGGGTCACCATCTACATGCCCATGATCCCGGAAGCGGCTGTCGCCATGCTCGCGTGTGCCCGAATCGGCGCTATTCACTCCGTGGTCTTCGGGGGATTCTCGCCGGAAGCATTGCGCGGGCGCATTGAAGATTGCCGGTCGAACGTAGTCATCACCGCCGATGAAGGCGTGCGGGGCGGCAAGCGCATCCCGCTCAAGGCCAACGTGGACGCGGCGCTGGCCGCGGAGGGCGAGATCAACGTGAAGACCGTGGTGGTCGTGCGCCGCACGGGCGCAGAGATCGAATGGCAACACGAACGCGATCACTGGTACCACTACATCACCAGCGCAGCGGATCCCTACTGCCCGGCGGAGCCCATGAACGCGGAGGATCCGCTCTTCATTCTCTACACCTCCGGGTCCACCGGAAAACCAAAGGGGGTGCTGCATACCTCCGGCGGTTACCTGGTGTTCGCCGCGCTGACCCACCAGTACGTCTTCGACTACCACGACGGCGACATCTACTGGTGCACCGCTGATGTGGGCTGGGTCACCGGCCACAGTTACATCGTCTACGGTCCGCTGGCTAACGGCGCCACCACGCTCATGTTCGAGGGCGTGCCCACGTATCCCGATTCGAGCCGCTTCTGGCAGGTGATCGACAAGCATCAGGTGAACATCTTCTATACCGCCCCCACGGCGATTCGCGCATTGATGGCCGAAGGCAAGGCGCCGGTCAAGCGAACCTCACGCAAGAGCCTGCGCCTGCTGGGCACCGTGGGCGAGCCGATCAACCCGGAGGCCTGGGAGTGGTATTACCACGTGGTGGGCGACGGCAGGTGCCCCATCGTCGATACCTGGTGGCAGACCGAAACCGGCGGCATCCTGATCACGCCCCTGCCCGGCGCCACCGCCTTGAAACCGGGCTCGGCCACGCGCCCCCTGTTCGGCGTGCAGCCGGCGATCGTCGATAGCGACGGAGAAATTCTTGAAGGCGAGGCGATGGGAAACCTGGTACTGCTGGATAGCTGGCCGGGGCAGATGCGCACCGTCTACGGCGACCATCAACGCTTCTTCGATACCTACTTCAGCCAATACCCGGGGACCTACTTCACCGGAGACGGCGCCCGGCGCGACGCCGACGGCTATTACTGGATTACCGGCCGGGTGGATGACGTCATAAACGTCTCCGGCCACCGCATGGGTACCGCCGAAGTGGAAAGCGCGCTCGTGGCTCACGCCAGGGTGGCCGAAGCGGCCGTGGTCGGCTTCCCGCACCCGATCAAGGGCCAGGGCATCTACGCCTATGTGACGCTGAACGTCGGCGAGGAACCCAGCGAAGACTTGCGCAAGGAACTCGTGGCCTGGGTCCGGAAGGAAATCGGCCCCATCGCCTGCCCCGACTGCCTGCAGTGGGCGCCGGGCCTGCCCAAGACGCGCTCTGGGAAGATCATGCGCCGCATCCTGCGCAAGATAGCCGAGGATGCGCACGATGAACTGGGAGACGTTTCCACGCTGGCCGATCCCGCGGTCGTCGAAGACCTGATCGCAAATCGCGTCCGGCAATAGCGCGCCACGCTTTCTGCCGACCCGGCTCTCCGAGTCAGGGCAAGAAGTCGCTTCCGGACAGCACGCCGAGATTTGCGAGCTATCCGTCGACGAAGTCCGGCGGCTTCTCCGAACCCTCGCCGAAGAAGAACTTCTCCATTTCCTGTTCCAGGAAACGCCGCGCCTTGGGTTCGATGGGCGTCAGGCGGTATTCGTTGATCAACATGGTCTGGTGACCGAGCCAACGCTGCCAGGCGATCTTCGAAGCGTTGTCGAAGATCCGCTGACCCAGTTCTCCGGGATAAGTGGGACGGTCGAGCCCCTCGGCTTCCGTCCCCAGAATGATGCATTGGACGGTGCGGCTCACTGCAGCGCCTCCCTTGAGTGATTCTGACCTTTCAACAAGACCGCAATGGGTGCGGCCACACCCACCCTAGCCTCCTGAGCGGGGTTATACCAGAGCCACCCGTCGCGATCCATGAGTACGTTCGCGGCGGCATCCAGTTGGATCTCCAGCGGGTGAATCACGAGGTCGAAGTGGCTGAAGCCATGTTTCAGCGAACTCCCGGCCGTGTGCCCGCGGATGTTCACGCCCAGGTGGCGGCGGCACCAGTCCCGCGGGTCCTCTTCGGCCGCCAGTTCCGGCAGACTGTAGAGTCCGCCCCAAATGCCGCTGGGCGGGCGCCTTGCCAACAGCACCTCCCGGTCCGCGTTGGTGATCAGCAGCATCCTGACATCGCGCCGCGGCCGTGCCCGCCGTGGTCGTGGCGTGGGCAGCATCGCCTGCAGACCGCGGATGCGTGCCTTGCAATCGGTGGTCAGCGGACACGCGCCGCAGCGGGGCCGGGTGCGGGTACACAGCGTGGCACCCAGATCCATGATCGCCTGGGTGTATTCGGCCACTCGCTCGTGGGGCGTGTATCGCTCGGCGTGCGCCCAAAGCTCCCGCTGCACCAGCGCAAGGCCGGCCCAGCCCTCAACCGCTTGGTAGCGGGCCAGCACGCGCTTGACGTTGCCGTCCAGAATCGGTGCTCGCTTGCCATGAGCCAGGGCCATGATGGCCCCGGCAGTGGATCGGCCCACTCCCGGCAGATCCATCAGCCCGTCCAACGTCGCGGGCAACAGCCCACCGTGCTCGCGTACAACCTGCCCGGCGGTGCGATACAGGTAGCGAGCCCGCGCGTAGTAGCCGAGCCCGGCCCACAGCCCCAGCACCTGATCCAGTTCCCCGGCAGCGAGGTCTCTTACGGTCGGGAAGGCCGTCATGAACCTGGTGTAGTACGGAATGACGGTTGCCGCCTGGGTCTGCTGGAGCATGATTTCCGACACCCACACGCGGTAGGGCGTGCGCTCCGTCTGCCACGGCAACCCACGGCGGCCGCGCACATCAAACCAGGCAAGCAACCGTTCGGCGAAGGAATTCATGTTCGCCGAATATTTCGATGCCGACTGACGATGCTGTTGGGCATGTTGATCCGCTGATTTCAGGCGGCCGAGTTCGGCGGGAACACAGCCCGGACGCGCGCGGTTACTCACTAGTGGAGAGGTGCCTCGCCGGTCACTCCGGGCAGCGTAAATTCAGAAAGCCGCATAATGCTCCCGTGACCGTGCGCCTTTTCGAAGTACCGCTCATCCGCTGTCACAAACGTCGCGCTGTCGGTCAGCAGCGACGTCGCATGGTACAGCGTGTCGAACAGATGATGTTGCAAGTTCGCCGACAGTTCCATGGCCAGACAATAGACACCTATCGACTCGACGACACTCCAATTCAGTTGCTCGATGTCGCCCAGGTTTTGCGGAGCCGCTTGCCGGTCAAGCCGGACCAGTACAGACGCGACCTCCGCGAGAAAGTGAGGCGGTTGAACCATCTGCACCCGACCGTCGCGAACACCGCGCAGGACTTTCGTGGCAGCGTCAGTTTCCGATCCGTCCGCTCGTTCCAAGACGAACCACTTCAATGCCACACTCGCATCGACGACTACAATCACGGCCTGCCTTCAACGCGCAGTCGGCGGAGGACATCGTCACTGACCACCGGCGCCGTTCGGCGCCTGCGCAAAATTCGCTGAGCAGCGCGGCGACTTTCACGATTGTCGCGCTCGCGTTCCACCGCCTCGCGCATCAGATCTGCGATGATGGCGCTCTTGTTGCGATTCCTGAAGGTTTCGTTGAAAGCGTTCTTGACGTCCTCGGGGACGCTGAAATTGACTGTGGCCATTGAGGCACTTCCATATTGTTGAAGAATTCAACAATACTGCCGATTCGGCTGGAATTCAACGTCAATACCTCGCGAGTATTCTCACATTTGAAACAGGAATCGCATTTGCGTCCAATGAACTGCCGCTTCCTGGCGGCGTCGGCCGACTGCGCCTTCTCCGAGGTAGTTCGCTACAATGGGCCACCGGCGCGGGCGTCGTATAATGGTTATTACCCTAGCTTCCCAAGCTAGAGACGTGGGTTCGATTCCCATCGCCCGCTCCATTTCACACAGGTCCATTCTGGACGCATGGTTTACACATTGACTCCGGGGACATCGTTAACACTATCTGCGGTGGCGGGAGAATATTGAGATGAGCGAACTGACCCTGGTGATCGGCAACAAGAACTACTCCTCCTGGGCGCTTCGGCCCTGGCTGGCCCTGCGCCACGCCGGTATCCCGTTCACGGAAAAACTGGTCCTTCTGTCCGGCGAGATCTGGCGAGAGTGCCGTGACCGCTTTGGCAAGGGGGACGACTTCCTGTTCGGCGGCTCCGGCGCGGTCGACGCCATGTTCGCCCCCGTGGTGACCCGCCTGGATACGTATGGGGTCGAGCTGGACGACACTTGCACCGCTTACAGCCGTGCCATCCTGACCCTGCCTGCCTTCGTCGAATGGCGCGACGCGGCGCTTCGGGAACCGTGGGTCATTACCGAAGACGAGATCGACTGAAATCCGTCACGGCGCGAAAGGTCGTGGCACTTGCGCTGTCCGGGGAAGTCGGCGTGAGATGCCAGCGTGTCTCTCTTGCCGCGCTCGCCTCCTCGAAGTGGCGTATTGCGGAACCGAAGTCGTACATCCATGCGTGCAGGCTCGTTACACGGCATCTGGGGCCTCCCTCAAATGCCCAATTTGTAAGCCATGTTTCCAGAATACTTGTGTAAGCTATGTCTCGCTTGGCACACCGAATCTGTATGGGAGCGAATCCAGTGAACGTAGCCCTCGACTATCTGTTGCAACAGCTTCAGCGCGCCATTGCGGGCGTGTTTCTGCTTGGCATGGCGACCGTTACCTCGGCTCAGGCACCCATCGTTCAGCCAGGCGCGCCGGGTGAATCGGCGCGAGAGCTCACCGCCGACGAGGCGATCGATATCGCCGTTACGAGCTATTCGCCGGACGACGTCAGGTTCATGCAGGACATGATTCCGCACCATCACCAAGCCGTGGAGATGGCCGAAATCGTGGCCGACCGCACGAACCGGCCGGAGGTGGTCGATGCGGCGGGGCGTATCACCCTCTCTCAGCAGGACGAGATCGAATTCATGGGACAGTGGCTGAGCGATCGCGGCGAGCGGGTGCCGGATCCTTCGGACCACGAGGGAATGCACACTGGCCATCGGATGGCCGGCATGGCCACGCCGGAGCAAATGGCTGAACTCGCCGCCTCGCAGGGCACCGATTTCGACCGGATGTTCCTGCAGTTGATGATCACGCACCATGAAGGCGCGGTAACGATGGTCGAGGAACTGCTCGACCAGCCGGGATCAGCCTACGACCCGGTGCTGTTCGAGTTCACGAACGATGTCGACAATGACCAGACCGCCGAAATCGAGCGGATGCACGCGTTGCTCATCACGCTGTCCGACGACCCGCGCGCCGGTCTCTCGGCAGGGTTCGAGGACGCGGGTCAGGCGCTAATGAACCTGGAGCTCGTGGCTTCAATGCCGAAACCGCCCGGTTTTTACGACCCGGAGAACCCGGCCGAGCTGCCGCCGGAGCGCCCCAGGGATGACGGAGAGGAAGAAGAAAACGCCGAGGACGAGGGAGACGCAGGAGACAGGGAAGACGACGACCGTGAGAACGGCGATGACCGCGTCAGCCGCGACGACGGTGAGGACGACGAAGACGACGACTGGGACCGCTCACCGCTGCTGAGTTTCGCCAACACGGACATGGCCTTCAGGGACGACGTCATGTTTGCCGGCAGTTACCACGGGTTCAACATCTACCGGCTGGACGAAGAAGGATTGCCGCAGCAAATCAGCTCGGTCGTGTGTCCGGGCGGGCAGGGTGACGTCTCCGTCGTCGGCGACCTGCTGGTCATGTCGGTGGAGCAAACCAGGGGGCGGCTCGACTGCGGGCTCGAAGGCATTTCCGACGACATCAGCAACGACCGGTTCCGCGGGATTCGCATTTTCGACATCGGCGACCTGACCCGGCCGGTACAGGTAGGTGCCGTCCAGACCTGCCGCGGCTCGCACACCCATTCGATCGTCGCTGCCGACGACGAACGGATCATCGTCTTTAACTCCGGCACCTCCCGAGTCCGGGAGGAGGAAGAGATGGAAGGCTGCATCGACGAATCGCCCGGGGACTACAGAACGGCGCTGTTCCGCATCGACGTCATCGAGATTCCCGTCGCCGAACCCTCCGAGGCGCGCATCGTCCACAGCCCCGCCGTGTTTGCCGATCCCGAGGACGGCACCCTGGCAGGCCTCTGGCGCGGCGGCGACCATGGCGATGAAACGCAGGAAACCAACCGTACCGACGAATGCCACGACATCACGGTGTTCCCGGAACTCGGGATTGCCGCCGGCGCGTGTTCGGGCAACGGCATCCTTTTCGATATCTCCGATCCCCTGAACCCTCAGCGCATGGATGCAGTTGTCGACAAGGGCTTTGCCTACTGGCACTCGGCGACCTTCAACAACGACGGCACCAAGGTCTTGTTCACCGACGAATGGGGCGGCGGCGGCATGCCCCGTTGTCGTGCGTTCGATCCGCTCGACTGGGGTGCGGACGCCATTTACGACATCGTCGACGGCCAACTCGAGTTCCGCAGCTACTTCAAGATGCCGGCGCCCCAGGTCGAGCAGGAAAACTGCGTGGCGCACAACGGCTCCGTCGTTCCGGTCCCGGGCCGCGACATCTTCGTTCAGGCCTGGTATCAGGGCGGCATCTCGGTGATGGACTTTACCGACTCGGCCAACCCCGTCGAGATCGCCTACTTCGATCGCGGTCCCATAGATGCGGAGCACATGATTGTTGGGGGATACTGGTCCGCCTATTGGTACCGCGGAATAATCTACGGGACCGAAATCGTCCGCGGGCTGGATGTGTTGTCACTGGTGCCGAGCGAATACCTCTCCGACAACGAAATCGCCGCGGCTGCGCTGGCCGACCAGGGCAACATATTCAATCCGCAGCAGCAATTGAGCTATGACTGGCCGGCCGACCCGGTTGTCGCCAGGGCCTATCTCGATCAGCTCGATCGCGAAAATGCGCTATCGGCCGCGTTCGCCGCCGACCTGGATGCGGTGCTCGAACGCTCGGCATCGACGCTTCAGGCAGGCGCGCGCGACGAAGAACTGGCCGCCCAGCTTGAAACGCTGGTGTCAGCGGTGGAAACAGACGCCGGCGGCGGGATAACGATGAGGCGCCAGGCCGCACTGGCAGAGACTTTGGGCGGGATTGCGGCCAGGATGCGCTGAGTCACGCTATGAGGCGCGCCATAATTTGAGCGGCGTCCAATCGGCGATATGTCTGAAATCGCCGTCGGTTGACAGCATGACCAGGTCGTGGCGAATGCAGATCCGGGCGAGCAATGCATCGATGGTTCCGGCCTGAATCCCATGGCTTCGGCACTTGTTGCGGAGTTCGGCCGCCCGGATGTAGTCGTCGCGGGTGGGTATTATCATGGCAATTTGTGCAAATCGTTCGACGATACGCTCTGCAGCCTTCGGCGCCCGGTAACCCTGTAGCAATTCCTGCAGCACAATGCCGGTCGTATGGACAGGTTCACCACCGGCCAATGCATCTCGCAAGCGATGTACCTCGGGCACGTCGGGGGCTGAATCCCGTCGCAGTGCAAGCGACCAGACACTGGTGTCTACGAACAGACTCACTAGCGATTGCGCTCACGTTTGTAATCGAACTCATCGTCCCAATCGAGCGTTCCGAACAGTTCGAGCAGCCGCGCCTGTTCCCGTCGAGCGATGAATTCGCGCAAGGCTTTGTTCACCGTCGCTTTCTTTGTATTCTCGCCGCCGACTTCCAATGCCTTGTTGAGCAGAGCCGGATCGATTGCCAGATTTGTAGCCATTGTGTCACTCATTACACAATAATCTACACATAAACTAGACTCGATTGAGTGATGCCGTCAAGTGCCCCCCCGCCATTGTCGTAAGATGCCGGTGAAAGGATCAGCCATGACCGTGACCCACCATCGAAAGGTCCGCAGCTTCGTGCAGCGCGCCGGGCGGACGACGGCAGCGCAAAAGCGGGCGCTCAGGGACCTGATGCCGCGCTTCGGCATCCCGTTTCAGGAGCGCTCCCTCGATCTGGGTCTCGTGTTCGGAAGGCCTGCGCCGATTGTGCTCGATATCGGCTTCGGTGACGGAGCGGCCCTGCTGACGCTGGCCGCCAATCACCCGGACCGGGATCACCTCGGCATCGAGGTTCACGAACCCGGTATCGGTCATCTCCTGCTGCAACTGGAACGCGCCGGGCTCGACAACGTTCGAATCATCGCCCACGACGCGGTGGAAGTGGTCAGGCACATGTTGCCTGCCGGGCAGGTGGACGCCGTGAACCTGTTCTTCCCGGACCCCTGGCCCAAGAAGCGCCATCACAAGCGCCGGATCGTACAGCCGGGATTCGTTCAGGACGTTGCCCGGGTTCTCAAGCCCCGGGGGTCGTTCCATTTCGTCACCGACTGGGCCAATTACGCCGAGCATGCGACGACAGTGATGGGCCGTTGCGAGCAGTTCGAGGCACTGTCGCCCCAACAGGCGTCAACCCAACCGCTGTTCGATCGGCCGACGACAAAGTTCGAACGTCGCGGCATCGCCCTGGGGCACACGGTGACCGATCTCCATTTCCGCCGAATCGCCTGAAGCCCGCTGCCGGGTTCGGCAACCGGATACCTCGCCTCCACACATGTCGCGAATGCGCGTTCCGCCCTCGCCTTGGTGATCCCGGGCAGAAACGATACAGTAGCCGACAAGCGCCTTACGGTTGATCTGACGTAGCAACCGGGCTGATCCCCATACCGCCAGGGAGTAATCAATGATGTTCAAGAACTACCGCTTACTGTTTCCGTTGAGCCTGATTGTCTTTGGCCTCGGATTTGTCGCCGGTGACATCGTCCAGTTCACTCGCGTTGCCGAAGCTCAATCAGCCAACCGAGTCTTTGAACTCCGGACCTACACGGCGCACCCCGGCCGCCTCGACGACCTCCACACGCGTTTCGCCGATCACACGACCGCGCTCTTTGAGCGTCACGGCATGACGAACATCGGCTACTTCAGTCCGCAGGATTCCCCTCTTGCGGAGAACACGTTGATCTATGTCCTCGCATACGACAGCCGCGCCGCGGCCGAGGCAAGCTGGGCGGCGTTCAGGGACGACCCGGATTGGCAGCGCGCCTTCGAAGAGAGCCGGCGCGACGGCCCGCTTATCGAGAATGTGGTGAGCGTATTCATGGATCCCACGCACTACTCGCAGATGATGTAGACGAGTACCTCCTCAAGGACTCCTGAGCGAGCCCGCCGCACACGGGCCGGCCGCTGAACGTCGTCCAATTGAAGCTCAGATGTTGACAAATTGAAGTTCGAAACTTGAATTTGTCAATCATACCTGTCCGGCGCCGCTGAGCCAGCGATTCCGAATCTCCGCCAGTTCAGCCTCATCCACGACGACCTGGCCATCCTCGACACGCAGCGCCACGGCTTCCAGCGCCTCGCCCGGGCACGGCCCGCCGACGCATACACCGTCGTCGATCCGGAACAGGGCCCCGTGCGAATTGCACAGGATCAGGTCGCCCTCGCGGTTCAGGAAACGGTCGGGCTGCCAATTCAGCGGATTGCCGGCGTGGGGGCATCGGTTGACGAAGCCGCTGACCTGTCCGCCCTTGCGCACGGCGAAGTACTCAAGCGGCCAGACGCCCGCCCCCCACTTGAATTCGCGGCTGCCGGGATCGGCCACTTCGTCCAGCCGGCAGAGCACGACAGTGCCGGAGTTTGCGCCGGATTCTGGGGTCGCACCTGCGCTCACGCAGCGTTCCGCCGGTCGAGCGCCGCCACGCGGGTGATGATCACCGCCAGGACGATGGCCGGAATGCCCGCCGCCGAGGCATAGAGGAAGAACGTGACGTAATCGGTCGCATCCACCACCATCCCCGAGAAACCGCTCAGCAACTTGCCCGGCAATAGCATCAGCGAAGTGAACAGCGCGTACTGGGTAGCCGTGTAGGCAGCGTGGGTCAGGCTGGAGAAATAAGCGATGAACACGGTGCCCGCGAAGCCCACGGCGAAGTTGTCCGCGCTTATCACGCCGGCCAGGTAGCGGACATCGGCTACTCCGTGGGCCGCAAGGGCCGCAAAACAAAGGTTGGTGATCGCCACCAGTGCGGTCGCGAACAGCAGCGGGCGGACCGGACCGTAGCGGCTCACCACGACACCTCCCACGAACACGCCGACGATGGTTACGCCGAAGCCGAAGAACTTCGCCACGTTGGCGATCTCCAGGAGCGAGTAGCCGAGATCCACGTAGAACACGTTGGCGATATTTCCGAAGAGCAGGTCGCTGACCCTTGACAGTCCGATGAATGTCAGCACCAGCAGGGCGAACGCGCCGTTGCGCCTGAAGAATTCGACGAAGGGGCCGATCACCGCATCGCCGAACCACGCCACGCCACGATCCAGCCCGAAGCCACCCCCGTCAACATCCGACGCCACGGACACGTCAATCTCAGGCTCGTCGATGATCAGTACGGTAAGCGGACCGACCAACATGCACGCCACCATGACGGAATAGGCGGCGTTCCACGAAACGAAATAGGCCAGGTACAGCGCTCCGGCGCCGCTCACCAGCAGGGCGATGCGGTAGCCGAGTTGGTAGGTGGCTGCCATGGCGCCCTGATCTTCAGCCGGCGCCGCCTCGATCCGGTAGGCATCGACTACGATATCCTGCGTGGCCGAACAGAAGGCGACGAAGACGGACAACAGGGCGACGGGCAGCAATGCCGCGGTGGGGTCCAGTCCAGCCATTCCCAGCAAGCCCGCGACGAGCCCGATCTGAGCGATCAGCATCCAGCTCCTGCGCCGGCCGAGGACACGCGTGAGCACCGGAATCGGCAGGCGGTCCACCAGCGGCGCCCAGCAGAACTTGAGCGAATAGAGCAACCCAACCCAGGCGAACATGCCGATGGCCGTACGGCTGACTTCAACGTCGCGCAGCCACGCGCTCAGGGTGGAGAAAACCAGCAGGAATGGCAGCCCCGCCGAGAAACCCAGAAACAGCATGACGACGACCCGCGGTTTGCGGTAGACGAGAAAACTTTCCTGCCAAGTCTGGGTCGTGGCGCCGGAGGCCGCCGGGGCGGAAGCATTCGTCATACGGTGGTCTGCAGCCGATCGAGGGCGCCCTGCAGGCGCGGATGCGCTGTATGATACAGGAGCGGGTTTCCCCTCATCATGCAAAGCCACAAGACGCAATTTCTTGAGTTATCCCTCGAACTCGGCGCCCTTCGCTTTGGTGAATTCGAACTCAAGTCCGGGCGGATCAGCCCGTATTTCTTCAACGCCGGCGAATTGAGTACGGGCCGCGCGGCCGCCAGTATCGGCCGCTGCTACGCTGCCGCCCTGGCCGACGCCGGCATCCGTTTCGACATGCTCTTCGGGCCGGCCTACAAGGGCATCAGCCTGGTGGCACTGACCGCCGCCGCGCTGGCCGAACACCACGGGCAGGACGTCCCATTCGCGTACAACCGCAAGGAAGCCAAGGACCACGGCGAAGGCGGCTCGAGCATCGGCGCGGCAATCTCCGGCCGTGTCGTCATCGTCGACGACGTGATGACCGCCGGCACCGCTGTCACCGAGGCTGCGCAGATCATCGAAGCCTGCGGCGGCATTGCCGCGGGCGTGATTGTCGCGCTCGACAGGCAGGAGGTCGCGACCGGAAGCACGCGCTCGGCGGTGCGCGAACTGGAGCATCGTCTGGGTATCCCCGTTCTAAGCATCGTCTCGTTGGACGACCTGGTGTCCCATATGCAGGCTCGTCCGGACTTCGCACAATACCTGCCGGCCATGCGCGCCTATCGAGAACGTTACGGAGCGAAATAGCCGGCTTGCACCCGTTCTGCCCGGCTCTGGCGCGCCCGCCGGCGCCCTGGCGCTCAAGTTCTCCCAGTGTGACCGAAACCGCCGGCGCCCCGCGTGCTTTCGGAAAAGGACTCCACCACTTCGAAATCCACTTGCACCACGGGCACGATGACCAACTGGGCGATGCGTTCGCCCGGTTCGATCCGGAATGGCTCCGAACCGCGGTTCCAGCAGGAGATCAGCAATTCTCCCTGGTAGTCCGAATCGATGAGCCCCACCAGGTTGCCCAGCACGATCCCGTGCTTGTGACCGAGACCCGAACGGGGAAGAATCACCGCGGCCACCCCGGGATCGTCCAGGTGGATGGCAATACCGGTGTGTATCAGCTCGCAATCGCCGGGCGTCAGCGTCAGCGGTTCATCCAGGCAGGCCCGCAAGTCGACGCCTGCGGATCCATCGGTGCTGCGCCGGGGCAGGGGGATTTCCGTTCCGATCTTGGGATCGAGTACCTTCAGGCGTACGCGGCGCATGGTCGACGCTCCCATGAGTTGTTCCTGGCGTCTCTACCTGTGGAAACAGCGCCCGCTCAGCCCGCCTGCGTGGAACTCAGCTCGGAGTGCATCGCATGATAGCGCTCGGCGATCAACTGGATCAGCCGCGTCGCCACGACGGTCTTCGGCGCCTGCTCCAGAACCGCTTCACCTCCGTCCCAGAGCACGGTCAGCGAATTGGTCTCCAGGTCGAACCCGCAGTCGCGTCCGACACGGTTGGCTGCGATCATGTTCAATCCCTTGTGGATCATCTTGCCCTGTGCGTTCTCCCTGAGATTCTGTGTTTCCGCGGCGAACCCGACAGTGAAGGGCCGGTTTTCCAGTGCCGCCACACTGGCAAGCGTGTCGGGCGAGCGCACTAGTTGCAGGTTCATCGTCGGGCCGGTTCGCTTGATCTTCTGGTCGGCGGCAAATTCCGGCTTGTAGTCGGATATCGCCGCGCAACCGATGAATACATCTGCATCGCCGATCCACTGGTGGACGCCGGCGTACATTTCCTCGGCTGTTTCCACGTCCACCCGGCGGACGCCCCGCGGCGTGGGCACGGCAACCGGCCCGCTCACCAGAACGACCTCGGAGCCGGCTCGCTGAGCCGCCGCCGCCAGGGCATAACCCATCTTGCCCGAGCTTCTGTTGGTGATGTAGCGCACCGGATCGATGGGCTCGCGTGTCGGGCCGGCGGTGATCACCGTGCGCAGGCCCGTCAGAGATTGTGGACCGATGGCGACCGGCTCCGCGAACACCGAGGCCACGATATCCTCAGGCTCCACCATGCGGCCCGGGCCATCCTCGCCACAGGCCTGATCTCCATGGGCCGGGCCCAGGATCCGGACCCCGCGCCGCTCCAGGACGCGGCAGTTTGCCTGCACCGACGGATGCTGCCACATGGCCTGGTTCATGGCCGGCGCCAACAGGACGGGCGCCTGGCTGGCAAGACACAGTGTGCTCAACAATCCGTCCGCCAGACCTGCGGTCAGCGACGCCATGAAGTTTGCAGTCGCCGGCGCCACCAGCACCAGGTCGGCCCAGCGGGCCAGTTCGATATGGCCCATCGCGGCTTCGGCGCCTTCATCCCAGAGATCATCCCGAACGCGGCGACCCGACACCGCCTGGAAAGTCAGCGGTGAAACGAATTTGCCGGCACCTGGAGTCAATACGACCTGCACCCGGGCATCCTTTTCCCGCAATCGGCGCACGAGTTCGGGACTCTTGTACGCGGCAACGCCGCCGGTCACACCGAGAAGAATCCGGATCCCGCTGTCTTGTTGATGTTCAGACATGGTGGCCGTTCAGCATATCCCCTGGAACATGGGTTTTCCACTGCACGATGTCGGCTTTTGGCACGCCTTGCCGAATTTCGCGTACTGCCAAACCATCCGATGACGTACAAGCTTTTGCAAGACCCTGGCAGTGGAGCGATCATGGGATTGAGTGACTGGCCGCCGTCGGAGCGGCCGCGGGAAAAACTGCTGAGGAATGGCGCGCGAAGCCTGACGGACGGTGAACTGCTCGCCGTACTGCTTGGACAGGGGACGGCCAATGAGGATGCGTTGGAGTTGGGTCACCGATTGCTGCGCGCCTGCGGAGACCTGAGCCGCGTGCTGACTGCCAGTCCTGCCACACTGCGGCAGGCACCCGGTCTTGGGCCTGCCAGGATCGCCAGGATCAAGGCAGCGCTGGAATCCGGCCGTCGCCACCTGGAGGCACCCGTGCCCCACCGCAGCGCCCTGAGCGCCCCGGAGGATGCGGTGCGGTTCTTTCGCGCACGGTTGGCGGATTTGCCCCACGAGGTGTTCAGTTGCCTGTTCCTCGACACGCGACACCGGTTGATCCGCTACGAAGAGCTGTTTCGCGGTACCGTGGACGGTGCCGCGGTGTATCCCCGCGAGGTCTTGAAGCGTGCACTGCATCACAACGCCGCGGCTGTCATTTTCGGGCACAATCATCCCTCCGGCGTATCCGAACCCAGCGAGGCGGACCGCGGGATCACTCTCAAGCTGGGCCGGGCGCTGGCGCTGGTGGACATTCGGCTCCTGGATCATCTCGTGGTGACCCGCGACGGACATGTCTCACTGGCCGAACGGGGCTGGATATAGCCATGGGCAACGGGTATAGTGCGTCGCCTCCATTGTCTGGCAGCCCGTGGCGCAAGCCGCGCGTCGTTTGCCCATTTGAGGAGCCGTCCAATGTCGAGAGTTTGCCAAGTGACCGGCAAGGGCCCGATGTCGGGTAACAACGTTTCGCATGCCCACAACAAGACGCGGCGGCGATTTCTGCCGAATCTTCATACCCAGCGGTTCTGGTTGGAGAGTGAGAAGCGTTTCGTCAAGTTGAAGGTCTCGCACAAGGGCCTGAGAATCATCGACAAGAAGGGCATCGAACAGGTCGTCAAGAACCTGCGCGAGCAAGGTCAGAAGATTTAGGACCAGGAGGCCACCGGTGAGGGAGAAAATCAGACTGCGGTCCACGGCGGGGACCGGCCACTACTACACCACGACCAAGAACAAGCGACTTCACCCCGAGAAGATGAAAGTCAAGAAGTACGACCCGCGCGTACGCAAGCACGTCATCTACAGGGAAACGAAGATCAAGTAACGCCCCGGGCTTCGGCCCGGCATTGGTCGCACGCGCGGCCGTGCTTACCCAACCAGCCGGGGACTTGGGCGAAACGACTTCAGATACGCCGAGAATTCCTCGAGCGCCTTGATCCCGCTCGACTCGGCCCGGCTGCACCACCGGACAAGTTCCGCCAGCAGCCGATCATTGCTCAGGTCGGTGCTTTCCCAGAGCGCCTTCAGCTCGTTTCGGTACTCCACTACCGTCTTGAGGCTGGGATATTTCTCAATCAATTCCGCCAGTCGCTCCCTCGACTGATTGTCCAGCAGGCTGGGATGGCGCGTCAGCCATCGCTTGGCGCGGTGGACCGGCGTCTTGGGCTTGCCCCTGTTCTGCCGGACTTCTCCGCGTAGCACGGTAAACGTCACGCTTTTCCTGTAGTGGCGCAGCACATGCATGCGGTTGATGAGTATGGAACGCAGGGCGTCGATATCCGGACTCGATGCTTCCTCAACCAGTTCGGGCTTCGGTGCCACCCGCCTGATGCGAGCGAGCCCAAGGGCCGCGAACAGCCGCAGGTGCAGCCAGCCCAGGTCCACCTCCCAAGGGCGCTGGGAGAATCGGGCGGAACTCGGGAACGCGTGGTGGTTGTTGTGCAGCTCTTCTCCGGCAACGAACACCGCCAGGGGCCACAGGTTGGTGGAAGCATCCGCAGTCTCGAAGTTTCTGTACCCCCTGGCATGAGAAAGTCCGTTGATGATCCCTGCGGCAAGCAAGGGCATGGTGATCAACTGGATCCCGTACAGCGCGATGCCCGGTGCGCCGAACAGGAATACGACCACCACGAACAACAAGCTGACGCCCACATTTGGCCAGGGCGTATAAATATGGCGTTCCACCCAATCGTCGGGTGTGCCGCGGCCGTACTTTTCCAGGGTCTCGGGATTGCACGCCTCCTTGCGGTAGAGCTCTGCGCCCTCCAACAGCACCTTCTTGAGGCCGAACAGTTGCGGACTGTGCGGGTCGCCGTCCCGCTCGCACATGGCATGATGCTTGCGGTGCACCGCCACCCACTCCCTGGTGATGACGCCCGTGTTAATCCACAGCCATAACCGGAAGAAGTGCCGCAGCGCCGGGTGCAAATCGACGGACCGGTGAGCTTGCTCACGATGGTGGTACAGCGTGATGGCGATCAGCGTGATGTGCACGCCAATTGCTCCGGCGATCACGTAGCCCCAAAAGCCGAGTCCGAGAATCCCATAGTAGTGTTCGGCGATAAACTGCAGCACCGCGATGACTCCTTCCCCCGGCAGACATGCCACTATAGCCCAAGCGGAAATACTCTCCAATGAGCCATCGGATAGTGCTGACAGAGCCTGATGCCTGAACTGCCTGAAGTCGAGACCACGCGCCGCGGGCTGCGGCCCCTGGTAGTCGGGCAAACGATCCGTTCGCTTACGGTGCGGGAGCCGCGACTGCGCTGGCCCATCGAGGCCTCGCTCGACCGGCGGCTGCGCGACCGGACCGTCCAGGACCTTTCCCGTCGGGGCAAGTATTTGCTGATATCCACCGGCGCGGGCACGTTGCTCGTACATCTCGGCATGTCCGGCAGCCTGCGATTTCTACCCGAGCGTCGCGAACCTGCACGCCACGACCATTTCGATCTTGAGTTTGTATCGGGTGCGATGCTGCGCTTCAACGACCCCAGACGCTTCGGCAGCCTGCATTGGTCCGCTTCGCCCGCAGCGCACTGGCTGCTTGAGAACCTGGGCCCCGAACCGCTGGGGACCGAATTCGACGGCGAATACCTCTGGAGCGTATCCCGCGGCCGCCGGGTTGCAATCAAGACACTGCTGATGAACGGTCGCATAGTTGCGGGTCTTGGCAACATTTACGCCAACGAAGCCCTCTTCCGGGCCGGCATTCACCCGTCAAGACAGGCAGGGCGCGTGTCGCGCGAGCGCTTGCAACAACTCGTCGAGGCGGTTGGAGACGTGCTGCGGGAAGCCATCCAGGCCGGCGGGACGACGCTGCAGGACTTCGTCGGCGGTGACGGCAAACCCGGATACTTCCAGCTCGCCCTGGACGTTTACGGCAGAGCGGGAGAACCGTGCGCCCGATGCAAACGGCCCATCAGGGTTCGCACCATCGGCCAACGGGCCACCTACTACTGCGCGAACTGCCAGCGCTAGCAGATTTCGCCCCGGCGACCGGCGCGCTGACGCCCAAGGAAAAGGGTTTTTCCATGCAATTCCGTGGCGAAAGTCCTGCGCCGTATGAAATCGCGATAGCGAATTTGCGGCCGTGCTTTCCTACGGCGCAGGCTCCTGGTCGACTTCCGCGTAGTCTTCGCAGGCATCCGTTGCCAGGGTGAGCCCGGGCCGCCAGGTCCAGTCCTTGTAACCGGTCTTTTCGATGGGTGCGGTGAAATTCACGGGATCGTAAGCCCGGAAGTCGTAGACCAACCGTCCGTCCGTGAGGGTAAAGCGCTCCTCGATCTCGACTTCCTCGCTCTGCGGGATACCGATCAACGGCGGCAGATCGAAGTACGGCCAGCTAATCCGGGTCGTCGTCACCACCAGCGTATCGCCTTCCCAGCGCCCGCGCGAGTACCCGAGGGGAGACGCGCGAACATCGCCCGGATCCTCATCCGCTGCCATGTGAATGAGTCGCGTCTGGTTGTAGTTCTCCGAGCGCAGAAGGATATCCTCGCCCTGCTGCTCGAACTGGATCGGACGGGCACCCACCACCGTCATGACACGCGGCATCCCGGGAATAGCGCAATCGAGTACGGGATCGTGCCTGAGTCCATCGTATGCCTGCCAGGCGGCCCGGGCAGCCGGCGTCAGCGGCGGTTCCTCCTCCACGACGTAAGGCGTGCCGGTATCGCTCATCCACAGACGGAAAATCCCGCCTGAAGAAGCCTCTTCGGTGATGGCCGCCGGAGCGGGTAGCGCGTCGCCTCCGATGTAGTCTTCCGCCCACCGGGGATTCCCCGACCTTCCGAATACCAGTTCGGTTCCGCTGGGCAGCAGGATGTGAGATGTCGCCAGCCACCGCTCTCTGCGGTTGGAAATCGACCCTGCTGCCCTGATGCGGTCGCCGACCCGAACGTGTCCGTCCGTCAGTCCGCGCCGGGCCAGCGTGCCGGCATCCGAACCCTCCAGAATCCACAGCGCCTCGGCACCGCCTTCGGTGAAACCTTGAACCGTGATGGTGACATGCGGATTGCGCCACCTGACATCCACGACGACACCCTCTATCTCGCCGATCGGCTGTTGGAAAAACTCGCCTCTGCCGTGATGGGCACTGGCGGCGAAAGGAACCAGCAACGATAGACAGAGAAGCCAACCAGACCGCTTGGTATGAAATTTCATCGGATTGTCAAGACACAGCCAACCGGACCCAATCCTGCCGTTTGCCCATCAGGGCGACGAAAACCTCGGCTCACCGACGACGCGCGGGTCCGAGGCCGCATCGACGGCACCGCTCCTGCGATCCCAGGTGACGATCTGCAAATTGCCGTTGCCCCTCAGTTGGCGGCTGCGGACCAGGGTATGGCCAAGGTCTCTCAAGGCCTCTTCTTCCTCGGCGGCGAGCGCAGTGGGCTCGAACATGATCCGGTCGGGAAAGTACTGGTGATGGAAGCGAGGATTGGACGCCATTGTCTCCGCATCGGCGCCTTCGGTCCATGCCAGGCTCGCCAGGAAAACAATGGTGATGATCTGGCTGCCGCCCGGCGATCCAAGCAGCGCGGCACCGTCTTCGGTGCGAAGAATGGTGGGCGTCATGCTGGAAAGCATCCGCTTGCCCGGCTGTATGCTGTTGGCTTCGGCGCTCAGGAGCTGGTAGCCGTTCGGCTGGCCGGGCTTCATGGAGAAGTCATCCATTTCGTTGTTGAGCAGCACGCCGGTACCGGGAGCCATGAACCCGCTGCCGAAACCGAAATTGATGGTCTGCGTTGCCGCGACCATGTTGCCTTCCAGGTCGAGCACGGAGAAATGACTGGTTTGGGGGCCGCCACCGGAACCGGCGGGCTGTATCCCCGGAAGGCTGTCGCTGGGCGTGGCGCGGTCGATTCGCAGACTCGTCCTCTGACCTGCGGCGTAATATGGATGAGTCAATATCTCCAGGGGGATGTCGATGAAATCGGGGTCACCCAGGTAGGGACCGCGATCCCGATAGGCGCGACGCATGATTTCCGTCAGCAGATGCGTCCTCGTGACCCGGTTCATGTCCGCGAGGTCGTAGCCTGCGAGCATGTTGAACATGTTGATCAACGCCACCCCACCGGCCGATGGCGGCGGCGCGGTGGTGATGGTGACATCGCGATACGTGCCGATGAGCGGCTCTCGCTCCACCACCTGGTAATCGAGCAGATCGTCGGCGCTCCAGATACCGCCCTCGTGCTGCACGCCGTCGACAAGCATGCGAGCCACGGCCCCCTTGTAGAACCCGTCTTGCCCCTCCCGAGCCAGGGATCGCATCGTGGCCGCAAGCTGGGGTTGCCTGAACAGGTCCCCCGCGACGGGCACTTCGCCCCCCGGGGCGAAAACTTCCCTCGCCGCTTCACTCATGGAGGGCGCGCGGCGATCCAGCCGCCGAATGAACTCCTCATAGGCCGGGAATCCGTCTTCGGCGAATCGGATCGCCGGCTCCAGCGACTCCGCGAGCGACAGACGCCCGAAGTTCTCGGCCAGGTGAACAAGGGATGCGGGCAACCCGGGTATCCCGGCCGCCAGCGGGCCGTTGCGGGACGCCCCCGGTATCGGATCGCCGTCCTCGTCCAGATACATGTCCTCGTGCGCGGCGCCGGGAGCCAATTCGCGCCCATCGATCATCACCTGCAGGCCGTCGGCGGCTCGATGCAGCAGGAAAAACCCTCCGCCGCCCAGTCCCGACCCGTAGGGTTCCACCACGCCCAGGGCGGCACTCACGGCGATCGCGGCGTCAAAGGCGTTGCCGCCCCGCTCCAGAACCGCGATTCCCGCTTCGCTGGCCAGCGGGTTTGCGCTCGCCACCGCGGCCCGATTCGGCGTCTGGGCAATTCCGGCAGCCACCCACAGCAGCAATACCGGCACAAGTAGAGCGTTCAGCCTGTTCATTCGCATCAATCTCCGAATTTTCGCCCGAGTGCCGCGACCACATGGGGCCGCACGAAGGCGGATACATCTCCTCCGAGCTGTGCGACTTCCCGCACGAGGCTCGAGGAAACGAACGTAAATTTCTCTGTAGGGGTCAGGAATACCGTCTCCACTTCCTGGGTCAACTGGCGGTTCGTGGCTGCGAGCTGAAACTCGTGCTCGAAGTCCGACACCGCCCGCAACCCGCGGATAATCACTCGCAACCCACTCTTGCGGGCAAAGTCGACGGTCAGTCCGCCGTAACCCGTGACGGTCACGTTCGGCATGTCCCCAAAGGCTTCGACGGCCAGCTCCAGACGTTCCTCCAGGCTGAACAGCGGCGACTTTCCCGGACTGGCGGCAACCGCAACAACCACCCTGTCGAATAGGACAGCAGCCCGGTGCAAAAGGTCCTCGTGCCCCAGTGTCACAGGGTCGAAGGTACCGGGATACATTGCAGATACGTTCATCGTGCGGACGGATCGAGTGCGAGAGGCGCTATTCTACTCTGCACTCGTCAGACGGAGCAGCCCGAAGGCCACTCGCGCGGCCCCGCCCTGTTTCACCAGGCGTGCATGGGGGGCGGCGGCGAGCGCTTCGTCCAACGGGCGTCCGCCGCGTTCCGCGGGGCGCTCCACGTACACGAGATGCTCGGGCTCAAGCCAGGCGACCAGCTCTTCCAACACTTGCACCAACCCCATCGCGTAGGGCGGATCGACGAATACCACATCGAAGCGGCTCTGCGGCTGCGCCGCAAGAAATTCCAGCGCATCGCCGTGAAACACTCGCGCGGGCGCCGCCAGGGCGCCGATGCGCTCGTCGAGCGCCCGAACCAGCACAGCATCGCGTTCCACAAACGTTGCCCGGGCGGCGCCGCGCGACAGCGCTTCCAGGCCAAGCGCCCCGGTCCCCGCGAAGAGATCCAGGCAGCACGCGCCAGGCAGCGATGGGGTAAGCCAGTTGAAAAGCGTCTCCCGCACCCGGTCGGGCGTGGGGCGCACCCCGGTACCGTCAGGGACCGCCAGGCGTCGACCCCGCCACCGGCCGCCGACGATGCGCACGCCGGTGGATCCTGCCCGCCTCCTGCTCTGCATCGATGATCCCTTGACGCCGCCTCCGAGGCGGCCCCGGACGCCAGTATAATGCCGCGATCATGATCCGATTCGAGAATGTGAGAAAGCGCTATCCCGCGGGAAGGGAAGCGCTTTGCGGGGTCAGCTTCCGCCTCGAAAAGGGCGAAATGGCCTTTCTGACCGGCCCCTCGGGCGCCGGCAAGAGCACCCTGCTGAAACTGGTCGCACTGATTGAGAGGCCGACCCGCGGTACGGTCCTGGTGGCCAACCAGAACACCGCGCGAATCCCGCGGCGCCGGATCCCGCTGTTTCGGCGCAATATCGGAATCGTCTTCCAGGATCACAAGCTGCTGCACGACCGCACGGTATTCGACAACGTGGCGCTGCCGCTGATGATTTCTTCCCTGCGGCGCCGCGAGATGAGGGGCCGGGTGCGCGCCGCGCTCGATCAGGTGGGCCTGTTGCGATACGAGAACCAGTTCCCGCTGTCCCTTTCCTCAGGTGAGCAGCAACGGGTCGGCATCGCCAGAGCGGTGGCCAGCCGCCCGCAACTTGTGATTGCCGACGAGCCCACCGGCAACCTCGATCCGCGCCTCTCGCTGGAGATCATGCGCCTGTTCGGGCGCTTCAACGACGTGGGTACCTCCGTACTCATCGCCACCCACGACCTCGAGCTGATCAGCCGAATGAGCTACCGGCGGCTTTATCTTGAGGCCGGGAGAATGGCAAGCCTTGATGTGGGCCCCCTCTGAAGAACTGACATGGACGCGATCGCCCGCTACCTGACGCTGCATGCCGAGAACTTCACAGGCGCTGTCGCCCGCGTGGTGGACCGGCCGCTGGGCAGCCTCATGACCATCCTGGTGATCGCGATCGCGCTGGTCGTACCCGCCGGACTGCGCGTGATGGTGGACAATGCGCGCGCGCTGAGCGGTACCTGGGAGCGGGCTGCCGACTTTACGGTGTATCTGGAGATGGCCGTGGACGAGCCATCCGCCGAATCGCTCGCTCAGCAGATCGAGCAGCGCGACGACGTGGAGCGGGCAGAGCTGCTCAACCGCTCCGAGGCGCTGACGGAATTTCGTGCCTACTCCGGATTTGGCGAGGCCCTGGACCTGCTGGATGAAAACCCTCTGCCCCACGCGCTCATCGTGCGCCCGGCCGGCACGGGCACCGACCTCGATCGATTGGTCGAGGATCTGGATGCGCTGGAGGAAACCGCCCTGGTGCAGCTCGACACGGAATGGCTGGAACGGTTGCGTGCGATCCTGGACCTGGCGCGTCGCGTGGTGGACGTCACCACCGTGCTGCTCGGCCTGGCCGTGATCGTCGTCATCGGCAACACGATACGCCTGGAGATCGGCAGTCGGCGGGAAGAAATCGAGATCGTCAAGCTGGTGGGAGGCAGCGACGGTTATATCCGGCGGCCCTTCCTCTACCTGGGACTCTGTTACGGGTTGGGCGCGGGCATCCTTGCAGCGCTGATCATCATCCTCGGGCTTGGCCTGGTCGCATCGCCCGCTCGTGCGCTGATGGAGCTGTACGGTTCGGACTACCGCCTGGCGGGCCTCAGCCTGGCCGATACCGCCTGGTTGCTGGGCGTTGGAGGGTTCCTGGGCTGGGCGGGCGCCGGAATCGCGGTCGCTCGGCATCTGCGCGAAATTGAGCCCAGTTGATCGCGAACCGGCTGATTGCGGTTGTATTTTTGCCGACCGGGAACCATGAAGAGAGTTAGCACTCTAATCGCCGGAGTGCTAAAATCGCGCAGCCGAGGCAGCAATTTTGCGCGGTTTTGGCGAGTCATTTCGACGGGAGGCCAACCATTGTGACCACAGCGATCGCCCACAACGAGTTGATGCTCGGCGGTCCCATCGGCAGCCTGGACCAATACATCCAGGCCGTCAGGGCAGTGCCCGTGCTCAGCAAGGAGGAGGAGTTCGATCTCGCCACGCGACTTCACGAGAACAATGACCTGGAAGCGGCCCAGCGCCTGATACTCTCCCACCTGCGGTTCGTCGTGCACATCGCCCGGGGCTATGCCGGTTACGGACTTCCGCTCGGCGACTTGGTCCAGGAAGGCAACATTGGCCTCATGAAGGCGGTCAAGCGGTTCGATCCCAAGGTCGGCGTGCGGCTTGTCTCCTTCGCAGTCCACTGGATTCGCGCCGAAATTCACGAGTACGTCCTGAAGAATTGGCGGCTGGTGAAGGTCGCCACCACCAAGGCCCAGCGAAAGTTGTTCTTCAACCTGCGCAAGGCCAAGAGCAGCCTTGGCTGGCTGTCCCACGACGAGACCGAAGCGGTAGCTGAAGACCTCGGCGTCAGCGCGAGCGAAGTCACCCGGATGGAACGGCGGCTTGCCGGCCGCGATATCTCCTTCGACGGCTCCCCGAACGAGGAAGACGAATACGCACCGGTCGCCTACCTGCCGAGTCCGGATGCCGACCCGGCCGACGTGGTCGAGCAGGCCGACTGGCAAGCCGATTCGAACCAGCGACTGGGCCGGGCGCTGGCCAAACTGGACGAACGCAGCCGCGACATCGTCCAGCGCCGGTGGCTGGCGGAAAAGAAGGCGACGCTGCACAAACTGGCCGCCGAATACAACGTCTCCGCAGAGCGCATCCGCCAGATCGAGGCGAACGCCATGCGCAAGCTCAGGGTATCCATCGCAGCCTGACCCACGCGCCGCAGGGGCGCCACCGAAGGTGAACCCGTAACCCAACTGTTCGGGACGATTCGATGATCACGAGCAAGCTCGTCGCTGTCGTGGAAGACGAGATCGCGATCCGCGACAACTACCTGGCGGCGCTCAGGCGCCAGGGCTATCGGGTCGCGGGTTACTCCTCGCGCCGGGAGGCACTTGACGCCTTCGACGCCCGACTTCCCGATCTGGTGATCATCGACATCAACCTGGCCGGCGAAGTCGAGGGTGGCTTCGAATTGTGCCGGGAGCTCAGGGCACGCTCGACGCAATTGCCGATCATCTTTCTGACCGCCCGGGAAAGCGAGCTGGACGCCATTTCGGGATTGCGGCTGGGTGCCGACGACTACCTGACCAAGCGGATCAGTCTGGAACACCTGCTCGCCCGGGTCGCCGCCCTGTTGAGACGGGTCGAGGCACTCACATCCGCCGCGGTTGAACCTAGGCTCGTTGGCCGTGGGCCTCTGGAAATGGATCTGGATCGGGTCAGCGTCTCCTGGCACAGTGTGCCGGTCCCCCTTACGCTCACCGAGTTCTGGGTCGTGCATGCGCTGGCCCTGCACCCCGGTCACGTACGCAGTCGCGAACAACTCATGGCCGCAGCCAACGTGGTGCTCGATGACGGGAGCGTCACCTCCCAGATCAAGCGCATACGCGCCAAGTTCTCGGACGCCGACCCGAATTTCACGGCCATCGACACCGTATACGGTATGGGCTATCGCTGGATCGGCCCCCAGCAGGCTCCGGGCGGCTGATCGTGTCGCTGCGTCTCCAGCTTCTCTGCCTGGGTCTGCTGACGCTGGTCCTGCCCTGGGCCGGGTACCGCTACGTGCAGGAATTGGAGGGTGCGCTTCGCTCTGGCCTGGAACAATCGCTTCTGGCCGCCGCCGAGTCCACCGCAGCGGCGTTGCCGGAGCAGGACCTGCGCACAGGTGCCTCCCGGCCCGCCGTGCAAACCGAGGTCATGTATGCCCACCCGCTGACCTCCGAGCCGCTCATCGACGGCTATCGCGACGACTGGAGCAGTTCCGAGACCACGGGCCTGCCCCTGGGTACCGCGGGGCAAATCTGGATCGGCTTTCGCGGTCGAAGCCTGTACCTGTACCTGCACTACCCGGATTCGTCCGTGGTATATCAACGCGCGCCGGGAGAAACGCCCTACGGCGATCGCGTTTTGATCGCGCTCGAGTCGCCGCAGCCGAACTGGCTCCTGTTCCACACGGCCGCGCCCGGAAGCCTCCGCGCCCAGGAAACCACGGCGCCATTGTTCACGCCCACGGGACGCCGCGATGCCCGCGTTCCGGGGTTCTGGCGGGAAACGGGCGACGGCTTCGCGGCCGAGATCAGGCTGCCGCTCGCCCTGGCAGGCCAGCGGCTCGGCGTCGCCGTCGTCGATGTGGACCGCGAGGGGTCCGACACCGAAGCAGCGACCTACCGGGTAGCAGTGGAGAGTTCCTGGCACGGCGACGATACCAGCGTGCTGCTGTACCGACCGGCAAACCTCGCCATGTCCGCAGCGCAATTCGTGCAGACGGGAAGACGCTTGATCGTCGTCGGCCCCGCCGGTTGGATACTCTTCGATGAGGGCGAGATAGACCCTCTTTCGGCCAGCTTCGACGACCGGAGCCCGAGCCTGATGGAGCGGATCTATCGGCTGATTCTCAGGCGGGACGACCCGCCTTTCACGGGGTTCGAGGAGCCGGCCGGCCGATTGGGACGCGGTCCGCTTCAAACGGTCCTGGAGGGCGGACCCGTGACGGCCTGGTTCGCCCGGGGCGGGGACGAAAGCGCGGTGGTCGCAGCCGGCACCCCCATCATCCGCGGCGACGAACTCCTCGGCGCGGTGATCCTGGAGCAGGGTAGCGACTCGATCCTGACGTTGACCAACGCCGCCCTGGTGCGCCTGCTGAGCGTGACATTCCTGGCAATGCTCGTCGTCGCGGCAGGGCTGCTGAGTTACGCGACCGTGCTGTCGTTCCGGGTGCGGCGGCTTTCCCGCGCCGCGGAAACGGCGCTGGGCCCGAAGGGAGAAATCCGCACCGCGCTGCCCGGACGCCGCGCGAGAGACGAAATCGGCGACCTCGCCCGCAGCTTCAGCGACCTGCTGAACAGGCTGCGAGACTATACCGCCTACCTGACGACGCTTAAGTCCAAGCTCGCCCACGAACTTCGTACGCCGCTGGCCGTGGCCTCGACATCGCTGGAAAACCTGGAGCGCGAGCCCCACGGCGCCAACCTGTCGCCGTACCTTTCAAGGCTGAAGGAAGGCCTCTCTCGACTCGACGGCATCCTGGGCGCCATGACGGAAGCCACGCTCATCGAGCAGTCCATTGACGCCACCGAACCGGAGGTGTTCGACCTGGACGCCGTACTCGCGAGTTGCATCCGTGCGTACCGGGACGTTTATCCCAGCCATACGATCAAGTACGAATGCAGTGCCGTCAGTACGACCGTGCTGGGGTCCGGGGAACTCGTCGTGCAGATGATGGACAAGCTCATCGACAACGCAGTGAGCTTCAGCCCCGAGGATACCCCCATCCGGGTGACCCTGAACGGCGCCCGGCGGGAAGTGGCGATTGACGTGGTCAACCACGGTCCGGGCCTTCCGCTGTCCATGCGCTCGCAGCTTTTCGACTCGCTGGTTTCCGTTCGCCGGGAACGCGACGGCCGGCATCACCTCGGACTGGGCCTGCACATCGTATCGCTGGTGGCGGACTTTCATGGCGGCGCCGTTCGGGGCGACGATTTGCCTGACGGCAGCGGCGTGATCTTTACGGTAACAATGCCGGTAAGGGAGCCCCCTCCGACGTCAGGCAGTTAGTGCCCTGACCCGCTGCTACCGTCGCCGTGGCCCGCTATCGGGGCCGTGCCAAATCACTCCAATGTGCGATAAACGCCCGCGAAGGTTTACAATGTGTGCAATTGAGCCGATTGCGGTACCGATACCGCGCTTGAGCAAACGGGGATTGATATGTTTGAAGGATCCAAGAAAAAGGCAGCAGCCCAGACCAAGAACGCGCAGCAGAAACCCGCTTTGGGCCTTATGGGCCGGTCGAGCGCGGCTCCCGCGAAACCTGCCGCCGGTTCCAGTGGCGACACTTCAAGGCGAGCAGCCGAACCCGGTCAGAGTAACCGCGCCGAGGAAATCGTAACCATCGGTGCAGCCGCTACCATCCGCGGCGACATAATCGGGAAGGGCGATCTGGTAATCAGCGGCAGGGTTGAAGGCACAGTGGATCTGCCCGACAACGACGCCAATCTCGAGGCAACGGGCTTCATGGACGGGGGAATCCTCGCCAACAACGTAAACATCCGCGGCAAGGTGCAAGGCGATATCGAGGCCAAGAGCAAGGTAACGATTTTTTCCACGGGCATTGTGATCGGAACGATCATGTCGCCGCGAATCCAGATCGAGGACGGCGCCAGGTTCAAGGGCCGGATCGATATGGGCGCAAGCAAGCCCGCAGCCAAGAAGGCGCCGGCAGCGGCACCAGCACCAGCAAAAACGGCAACACCCAGATAGTCAAGGGCTTCCCGGCACCTGGGTGGCGCGGTCGCGCGGTGCCGATGCAGGTCATCCGCCCGCAGTCGAGCAGGACGCGACCGCCGATACGAGGCAATAGCTGCTAGGCTGTGAGGTTGCAGGTGACTCCGGTCCCGCCAAGCCCGCAGTAACCGCCGGGGTTCCTGGCCAGGTACTGTTGATGATAGTCTGCGGCGTAGTGAAACGGCCCTGCCGAGGCGATTTCGGTAGTGATCCTGCCATGCCCCTTCTGTTCAAGCGCAGACTGGTAAGCCTGCAGGCTTTCCTGCGCAGCCTGGTACTGACTGTCATTGCAGGTGAAGATCGCGGAACGGTACTGAGTGCCGATGTCGGCGCCCTGGCGCATGCCCTGGGTTGGATCATGAGACTCCCAGAACAGCTCCAGCAGCCGTTCGTAGTTCACCACTGCGGGATGGAACACGACCAACACCACTTCCGCATGCCCTGTGCGCCCGCCGCAAACTTCCTCATAGCTCGGATCGGTCGTGGTACCCCCTGAATAGCCGACGGCGGTGCAATACACGCCGTCCAGTTCCCAATATCCTCGCTCGGCTCCCCAGAAGCAGCCCATGCCGAACAGCGCCTGCTCGGCGTCCTCCGGAAAGGGCGGGCGGATCCGGCGTCCGTTGACGAAATGCAGCTCCTGCGCCTCCAGCGGTTGATTTCGCCGCGAACGGCCCGTCCAATCAAACACTTGCGCCACCCAGGGCGACGCCTTCAGAACGTTGGTCGGTCATTCCCATTGACAGCCACTCATTGATCGCTTCCGCCGCGCCGCGGCCTTCGTTGATGGCCCATACCACCAACGACTGACCCCGGCGGCAATCTCCGGCGGCGAATACGCCCGGCACGCTGGTGCGATAGTCGCCGTGCGCGGCCTGGTAGTTGGAGCGAGCGTCCAGGGCAATGCCAAGCGGCTTGGCCACATAGTCCTCGGGGCCGAGGAAGCCCATGGCCAGCAAGACCAGGTCGGCCTTCAACGTCTTGTCCGTGCCTTCGAGTTCAATCATCTTTCGGGAGCCGCCATCCTTCTGCCAGCGAATGTTGACGGTGTGCAGCGCGGTGACGCCACCGCCGTCGCCGGAGAACAACCTGGAGAGAACGCTGAAACTGCGCGGGTCGGTTCCAAACCGGGCCGCGCTCTCTTCATGTGCGTACTCGGTGCGAAATACCAGCGGCCACTCGGGCCAGGGATTGTCGGATGCGCGTTCCGCCGGCGGCCGATCCAGCAATTCCAGGTTCACCAGGCTGCGGCAGCCGTGGCGCAGTGCGGTACCGATACAGTCCGCGCCCGTATCGCCGCCGCCGATCACGATGACATCCCTGTCCCTGGCATCGATATAGCGGCCGTCCCTGAGCCCGCTGTCGAGCAGGCTGCGGGTATTGGCGGTGAGGAACTCCATGGCGAAGTGGATTCCCTCAAGTTCCCGGCCTGGAATCGGCAAGTCCCTCGGCCTGGTCGCCCCGGTGGCGAGCAACACCGCATCGTACCGGGCCCTGAGTTCGTCCGGATCCACGTTGACGCCCACGTCCGCGCCCGTGCGGAATTCAATCCCGCTCTCCGCCATCAGGTGAACGCGTCGGTCCACCAGCGACTTTTCGAGCTTCATGTTGGGAATGCCGTACATGAGCAGCCCGCCGACCCGGTCCTCGCGCTCGAAAACGGTCATCTCGTGTCCCGCCTTGTTGAGCTGATCCGCGGCAGCGAGGCCCGCGGGCCCCGAGCCGACCACCGCCACGGTCCTGCCCGAGCGCTGCTTCGGCGGATCGTGCCTTACCCATCCCTCGGCAAAGCCCCGGTCGATGATCGCGTTCTCGATGTTCTTGATGGTGACCGGGGGATCGGTAATACCCAGCACGCAGGCGCCCTCGCAGGGGGCCGGGCAGGTTCGGCCGGTAAACTCGGGGAAGTTGTTCGTCTGGTGGAGCCGATCCAGCGCCGCCTTCCACTGGCCGCGGTAGACGAGATCGTTCCATTCCGGGATCAGGTTGTCGATGGGGCAGCCGGTCGAAGTCTGGCAAAACGGAACGCCGCAATCCATGCACCGCGCGCCCTGGCGCCGCAACAGCGATTCGTCCGGATCGGTAAAGATTTCCTTGAAATCGGCGAGCCGTTCCGCGGCTTCCCGATAGGGAACCGCGCTTCTGGGAAATTCCAGAAAACCCGAATGCTTACCCATCAGCAGCCCGTGGCTAGCAGCCTACCTCTCGGCGACCAGGGGCAGCGGCGAAGGCGTGCTGACCGCGGAGACCTTTGCCGGGTCGCGCCGCTTGTGTTCGGCAAGTACGCGCTTGTAGTCCGTCGGCATGATCTTGACGAACTCGGCCAGCGACCTGTGCCAGTCCTCGATTACTCGCGCGGCAACACTCGATCCGGTGTACTGCCGGTGCAGCTCGATCAGATGCCGCAATTCGGCAATGTCCGAGGGATCGTCAACGCACTCCAGCTCGACGGTTTCAGTATTGCATCGAGCGCTGAACCGACTCCCCGGATCCCAGACATAGGCGACCCCCCCGGACATGCCCGCAGCGAAGTTCAATCCGGTCGGACCCAGGATCACCGCGCGGCCCCCGGTCATGTACTCGCAGCCGTGGTCACCCACGCCCTCAATGACCGCTTCGGCGCCGCTGTTGCGAACGCAGAACCGCTCGGCCGACCGGCCACGGACGAAAGCCCGCCCTCCCGTGGCGCCATAGAGGGCGACGTTGCCGATGATGACGTTCTCCTCCGGGACAAACGTGCTCTGCCGGGGCGGGTATACCACCAGCCGGCCACCGGACAGGCCCTTGCCGACGTAATCGTTGCTGTCGCCCTCAAGCTCGAGCGAAATTCCCTTGGCCAGGAACGCCCCGAAACTCTGTCCGGCCGAGCCGTCCAGCTTGATATGGATGGTGTCGTCGGGCAGCGCGGCTTCGCCCCTTGCCTTGACCACTTCGTGGCTCAGTATCGTTCCCACCGTGCGGTTGGTGTTGACGATGGGAAGCTGCAGGCGGACGCGGCGGCCATGGCGAATCGCGTCCTGGGACAGTTCCACCAGCCGCTGGTCCAGTGCCCTTTCCAAGCCGTGATCCTGGGCAATCGTGCACCTGACCTCGACGCCCTCGTGGGGCTTGACCGCCGGCGTGAGGATAGGCGTCAGGTCCAGACCGTCGGCTTTCCAGTGGTCGATCGCGTCGCGGGTCTCGAGCACGTCAACGCGCCCGATCATGTCGTCCATGCGGCGGAAGCCCAGTTGCGCCATCCATTCCCGGGCCTCCTCGGCCACCAGGAACAGGTAGTTGACGACGTGTTCGGGTGCCCCCGTGAATTTCTTGCGCAGCACCGGGTCCTGGGTCGCGATCCCCACCGGGCAGGTGTTGAGATGGCACTTGCGCATCATGATGCAGCCCAGCGCTATCAGGGGACCCGTGGAAAAGCCCATCTCCTCTGCCCCGAGCAGCGCGGCAATGACCACGTCCCGCCCCGTCTTCAGTCCTCCGTCGGTCTGCAAGACGACGCGGCTACGCAAATCGTTCATCACCAGCGTCTGGTGAGTCTCTGCAATGCCCAGTTCCCACGGCAGACCGGCATGCTTGATACTGGTGAGCGGCGAGGCGCCCGTGCCACCGGAATCGCCCGAAATCAGGATATGGTCGGAGTGCGCCTTGGCCACACCCGCGGCAATGGTGCCCACGCCCACCTCCGATACCAGCTTGACGCTGATCCGGGCATCCGGATTCGAGTTCTTCAGATCGTGGATAAGCTGCGCGAGATCCTCGATCGAGTAGATATCGTGGTGCGGCGGTGGGCTGATGAGTCCCACACCAGGTGTGGAGTAGCGGATTCGTGCGATCGTCTCGTCCACCTTGCGTCCCGGCAGTTCGCCGCCTTCTCCCGGCTTGGCGCCCTGGGCCATCTTGATCTGCAGTTCATCGGAATTGGCCAGGTACCAGATGGTGACCCCGAACCGGCCGGAGGCCACCTGCTTGATGGCCGAGCGCTTGGAATCGCCGGACGGCAGCGGGCGGTACCGCTCGGGGTCCTCGCCGCCTTCGCCGGTATTGCTGCGCCCGCCCATGCGATTCATCGCCACCGCCAGTGACTCGTGCGCCTCCGCGGAAATCGAACCGAAACTCATGGCCCCCGTACAGAAGCGCTTGACGATCTCCTTCGCCGGCTCGACTTCATCCAGCGGAATGGCGGAACCTTCCACCCCCGTCTTCAGCCGCAGCAATCCCCGCAGGGTGCAATTGGCGCGCGCTTCGTCGTTGGCCTGTTCGGCGAACTGCGCATACGCGCTGCCGGAGCGGGTCCGCGCGGCCTGCTGCAGCGACGAAATCACGATCGGATCCCAGCCGTGGCGCTCGCCCCGGCTGCGCCAGTGGAATTCGCCCGGGTTGGGCAGGGCCGCCAGTCGGTCGCGCCCCTTCCCGGGATATCCCAGCGCGTGCCGACGCAGCGATTCCTGTTCAAGCACGTCGAGCCGGACCCCCTGGAGCCGGCTCGACGTGCCGGCGAAGCACCGCTCGATGACCTCGTCGGCGAGGCCGACAGCCTCGAAAATCTGCGCCCCCTTGTAGGACTGAAGCGTGGAAATGCCCATCTTCGCCATTACCTTGAGCATGCCCTTGGCCACGCCCTTGCGGTACGCCGCGACCACCGCTCGGTCGTCGGGATGTTTGACGGGATCCAACAGCCCTTCCGCCCGGGCATCCGATAGCGCCTCGAATGCCAGGTACGGGTTGATGGCGTCGGCGCCGTAGCCGACCAACAGGCAGTGATGGTGAACTTCGCGTGCTTCGCCGGTTTCGAGCACGATGCCGATCCGCGTGCGTTTCGCCTGGCGCACCAGGTGATGGTGCACCGCGCCGCAGGCGGCCAGGCTGCTGATGGGTACGCGTTCTTCCCCTACACTCCTGTCCGACAGGACCACGATGCTGTAGCCATCGTCGATGGCCGCCTCGGCCTCGGCGCATATCCGGTCCAGCGCGCCGGCCATGCCCTGGTCCGAGAGATCGCGGGGGAAGGTGATGTCGATGGTCCTGGTCCGCCAGCCGCGGTGATCCAGGTGCTTCAGCACCGCCAACTCCTCGTTGTCGAGAATGGGGTGGGGCACCCGCAGGCGATGGGCGTGTTTGCGCGTGGTTTCCAGCAGATTGGGCTCCGGGCCCACATAACACTCCAGCGACATGATCACTTCTTCGCGGATCGAATCGATCGGAGGATTGGTGACCTGGGCAAACAGTTGCTTGAAGTAGTCGTAGAGCATGCGGGGCTGGTCGCTGAGGCATGCCAGCGCAGCATCGTTGCCCATGGAACCTACCGGGTCGCGGAGTTGCTCCACCAGCGGTTGCAGCATGAACTGCATGGTCTCGACGGTGTAGCCGAACGCCTGCATCCTCGGCAGCAGAGTGTAGGCGTCCAGTGCGGAGGCAGGCTCCACCGTGGCGGACGGCAAGTCCTCCAGGGACAGCCGTTCCGACTTCAGCCACTCTGCATAGGGTGCCCGGCCGGCGAACTCCTGCTTCAACTCCTCGTCGGGCACCAGTCGGCCGGATACGAAGTCGATGAGAAACATGCGTCCCGGCTCCAGCCTGCCCTTGTACTTCACCATGACAGGGTCCACGGGAAGCACACCGACCTCGCTGGCCATGATGACCCTGTCGTCGTGAGTGAGGTAATAGCGGCTGGGCCTGAGGCCGTTTCGGTCCAGCACCGCGCCGATGTAATTGCCGTCGGTGAAGGCGATGGACGCCGGACCGTCCCAGGGCTCCATCACACAGGAGTGAAACTCGTAGAACGCCCGCTTGTCCTCGGGCATCAGGGCATTTTTCTGCCACGCCTCGGGAATCATCATCATGACCGACTCCTGCAGCGTACGGCCGGTCATGAGCAGGAACTCAAGCACGTTGTCGAAGACCCCGGAGTCGGAGCAGTCCGGCTCCACCACCGGGAACAGCCGCTTGATGGAATCGCCGAACAGGTCGGTATGGGCCACGCCCTGGCGCGCGGTCATCCAGTTGACGTTGCCCTGCAGGGTGTTGATTTCACCGTTATGGCACATGAAGCGGTTGGGTTGGGCCCGGTCCCAACTCGGGAACGTATTCGTCGAAAATCGCGAATGGACCATGGCCAGGTGGGTTCTGTAGTCAGGCTCCCTCAGATCGGGATAAAACGCCATCAACTGGCCGGGCGTGAGCATCCCCTTGTAAATCAGCACCTTGGTGGACAGGCTGGACACGTAGAACGCCTTGCGCTCGCTCATGCGCCGGTCCGAGCGAAGCAGGTGGCTGGCCCGCTTGCGGATCAGGTAAAGCTTGCGTTCGAAGGCGTTGCCGCTGAGTCCTTCTCCGGCGACGATGAACACCTGCTCGATTCGCGGCGCAGCCGCCAGCGCCGTGGGGCCTATTCCGGATTCCTCCGGGTGGGTTGGAACCTGCCGCCATCCGACCGGATGCTGGCCTTCCTCCGCGCAGATCCGGGCCACCGCCTGCTTGCATTTCTCCCGCTGCGAGGCATCGTTGGGAAGGAAGACGACACCCGCGGAGAACTTGCCGGGCTCCGGCAGATCCTGGCCGAGTTCGTCGCGGGCGACTCGCGCGAGGAACTCGTGGGGCAGTGCAGTCAGGATTCCGGCGCCGTCTCCGGTAGCCTCCTCCGCACCGCGGGCGCCGCGGTGATCCATTCGGCAAAGCAGGTGTTCGGCATCGGTGAGGATTTCATGGCTGCGTTGGCCCTTGACGTGGGCCACAAAGCCGACGCCACAGCTATCGTGCTCCCGGTCGGGAGAGTACAAGCCGTATGCGGGCGGAGGGCCGCCCGCCGACCGGATGTCGTTTTTCCGATCCATTCGTCCCCTGGGAGAGCCAATGCTCCATCATTTCCTTGCAGGGCAAATTGCCCGCAGCGTTCACCTTGCGGCCGCATCGCATAACCTACGCTTTCGGCTTGACGCGCAATCAGCGCGGGTGAATCGAGCCGGTCCAGAATTTTTCCGGGCGTGTCGGAGCCGGTTTCGAGCGCCGACACGGGAGTTTTCGGACCATTGCCGGCGGCGATTATAGCATTGACGATGCCTGTCGCTCCGTGGGCCTGTTTCAGGAATGGCAGACCGGAGTGGTGCGTCGCGCTCGACTCCATACGGACGCGAGCGGCCGATCTGTTTCCGAATTCCGATCAACCTCTTGGCCGCAAGCCCCGGGCGCATTATGGTAGGCGTCGCCGAAAACATCCTTCGCCGCCAATTGTTCAAACAGACATTCTGAAGGACACATCATGACATCGATCCACAATGAGGAGTTTCGAAGTGCGTAATCAGCCCGCCCGCCCGGTTGCCGTCGTGGGAAGCCTCCGAGTCCCATTTGCGCGCGCCCATACCGCCTATCGCAACAGTTCCAACCAGGACCTGATGTCCCATGTACTTCACGCCCTGGTCGACAGGCATGAGCTGTCCGGCCAGAGATTGGGCGACGTATCCCTTGGAGCAGTCGTCAAGCACTCCCGGGACTTCAATCTTGCCCGGGAATCCGTGCTTTCGTCGGGCCTCGACCCGCAGACGCCGGCGTTCGATATCCAGCGGGCCTGCGCCACGAGCCTGTCGGCCGCGGTGTTGATCGCCACCAAGATTTCCACCGGCCTGATCGACGCGGGCATCGCCGGCGGCACCGACAGCATCAGCGATCTGCCCATCGTCTACCCCGACGGCTACCGGCGGATTCTTCTGGAAAGCGCCCGGGGACGCTCCTTCGGGGAGAAATTGAAGCCATGGCTCGCTCTGCGCCCAAGGCACTTCAAGCCCCGGCTGGTGGATGTGAACGAGCCGCGCACAAACCTTTCCATGGGCCAGAGCATGGAGTTGACGGCCAAGGCGTGGGAGATCACCAGGGAGGAACAGGACGCCCTTGCCCTTGCCAGCCACCACAACGCGGCGCGTGCCCAGGCCGAGGGTTTCTTCGACGATCTCGTGGCCGAATATCGCGGACTGACGCAAGACAACAACGTTCGGCCCGGCTCAAGCCTGGAGAAACTGGCGAAACTGCGCCCGGCGTTCGACCGCAGCGGGGCCGGCTCGCTGACGGCCGGCAACAGCACGCCCTTGACCGACGGCGCCTCGGCCGCGCTGCTGGCTACCGAAGACTGGGCCCGTGAACGAGGGCTCCCGGTGCTGGCTCGCCTGACCTATGCTCACGTCATGGGCGTTGACTTTGTCGGCGGCGAGGGGTTGTTGATGGGGCCGGCGTACGCCATCTCGGAACTGCTCAAGCAGACTCCCTATACGCTCCAGGACTTCGACTACTACGAGCTTCACGAAGCCTTTGCAGCTCAGCCCCTGGCAACGATGAAGGCCTGGGAGTCGGAAGCGTTCTGCCAGTCGCGCCTGGGCCGCTCCGAGGCGCTGGGCACGATCGACCGCAGCAAGCTGAATGTCAACGGAAGCAGCGTGGCCATCGGGCATCCGTTTGCCGCCACGGGAACGCGCATACTCGGAACGCTGGCCAGGTTGCTGCACCTCAAGGGTACCGGTCGTGGTCTAATGGGGGTGTGCACGGCGGGCGGCATGGGCGTCGCCGCCGTACTCGAAGCGGGCTGATTCCCATCGGGAGCGAATAATGGAAGGATTCACCGGGTTTCTGACCCTGCTCAACCTCATTATCTGGCACGACAGCGTGCTGTTCATCCTGCTCGGCACCGGCGTGGTGTTCACCATCTGGAGCCGATTTAGCCAGTACCGGGCCCTGACCCACGGCTTCCGGGTGGTGCGGGGCGAGTACGACGATCCGGACGACCCGGGCGCGATCAACCACTTCCAGGCGCTCTCCGCGGCCCTCTCCGCCACGGTGGGCCTGGGCAACATCGGCGGCGTGGCCCTGGCCATCGCGCTGGGCGGCCCGGGCGCGATCTTCTGGATGTGGACGGTCGGCTTCTTCGGCATGTCGATCAAGCTGACCGAAGTCACCCTTTCCATGCTCTACCGCAACACCGACGATCCCGACAACCCGCACGGCGGGCCCATGTGGGTGGTCGGCAAGGGGTTGCGGCGGATCAACCCGAAGCTGGGCCCGGCGGGAAGTTTCATCGGCGGCCTGTTCTGCCTCACCCTGCTGATCTCCACCATTACCGGCGGGAACATGTTCCAGGCATGGAATGTGGGCGAGATCACCGAAGTCTATTTCGGCATACCCAGCATTGCCGCGGGCGTCGTGCTGGCCATCGTGGTCGGCATGGTCATCATCGGCGGGATCAAGCGAATCGGCGCGGTCGCCGGCCGCCTGGTGCCTTTCATGTGCGCCATGTACCTGTTGGGCGGCGCGGTGGTGCTGATCGCCAACGCCGGCGAGATTCCCGCCATGTTCCTGCTGATCTTCAAGTCCGCCTTCATGCCCCAGGAAATGACCGGGGCCTTCATTGGCGGCACGGCCGGCTACGCCTTCCTGTACGGCATGAAGCGCGCCCTGTTCTCCAACGAGGCGGGGCAGGGATCGTCCCCCATCGCCCACTCCGCCGCCAAGACCAACGAACCGGTCCGCGAGGCGGTGGTGGCCGGCATGGAACCCTTTATCGACACCATCGTCGTGTGCACGTTCACCGCCATGGTGATCCTTTCGACGGGGGTCTGGAACCGCGCGGCGGAAGCCGAGTACGCCGTTCCGCCCGCCGTGGTGGCCGAGAGCCCTGGCGTCTGGACCATCGAGACCGGCCCGGCGCCGGAGCGGATCGGCGACATCTGGCGCGACGGCGACAACGTCTTCATGATTGTCCGCGCCGACGCCAACGCCCAGACAGGCAATGACGCGCACCGATTGGAAGGCCGCGTCGCGGTCGGCGCGGACAGCGAACTGCTGATGGATTGGGGCACGCTGACCAGCGCCACTACGCCGCGGCTGGAGGACCCCGGCATATACGCCTCATACGTAGGCGCGACACTGACCGCGAAGGCGTTCGACACGGTCGTGCCGGGCCTGGGCAGGTGGCTGGTGACCACTGCGGCGTGGCTTTTCGCCATCTCCACCATGATCTCCTGGAGTTACTACGGCGAGCAGGGCATCGTCTTCCTGTTCGGCCAGCGCATGGTCCTGCCCTACAAGTTGATCTACTGCCTGCTCATCCTGGTCGCCACCTGGGGCCTGATCGAGACCGACGCGGACCTCGACAACCTCACCGGCGTCGGCACGGGGGTGATGCTATGGGCCAACGTGCCCATCATCTGGATATTCGGGCGTCAGGCCATGCGCGCCTA
The DNA here is from genome assembly GCA_965262365.1 of Candidatus Rariloculaceae bacterium. GTDB lineage: Bacteria > Pseudomonadota > Gammaproteobacteria > Steroidobacterales > Rariloculaceae > UBA6522. The sequence continues at coordinate 4,600,271 of OZ253541.1, read as the reverse complement.
CCACGACTACATCGACCGGCTGAAGACCGGGCAGATGGGTCCGGGGCAACCGCCGCCGCCATTGGAAAAATTCATCGGCCGCGCGCGTTGAGGGCTCGACGGAACACTCCGACGATCTGAATCCTCCCGTACGGAGCGACCCGCCTTGGCGGGAGCGATCAGGGTTCCAGGCTTTCCAGCAGGCGGCTCAAGCAGGCCGCGACCTGGCCGAGATACCCTGCGCCGAAGAGATTGAAGTGATTCAACAGGTGGTAGAGGTTGTATAGATCCACGCGGCGCTCCCAGCCGGGGGCCAGCGGCCACTGGTCTTCGTAGGCGGCGTAGAAGTCCGCGCCAAAACCGCCGAACAGCCTTGTCATCGCCAGGTCGGCCTCACGGTCCCCGTAGTAGACAGCGGGGTCGAAGAGATATGGAGTTCCCGCGCTATCGGCGCCCCAGTTGCCGGACCACAGGTCACCGTGCAGCAGGGAGGGCTTGGGCCGGTAGCCTGAATAAAACGACTCCAGCCGCCCAGACAGCTTGGCGCCCTGGGATCGTTGTTGATGCGGCAGTCCGTTTTGCCGCGCCAAATCCAATTGAAACTCCAGGCGCTCGCGACGATAGAATTCGAGCCAATCCTCAGCTAGCGTGTTGTGCTGCGGTGTCGCGCCGATCGTATTGTGACGATGCCAGCCGAACCGCTTGTTCGTCGCACGATGCTGAATTGCGAGTCCCTCGCCGAGACGTCGCTGCGCCGTGCCCGACCGGCCGCCCGGTTCCACCCACTCCAGCGCGAGCCAGGCGGTATCGCCGATGCAGCCCGTAGCGATGACTTCGGGGACGGCGACACCGCCCGCCGCACGGAGCAACTCCAGACCTTCCGCCTCTGCCTCGAAGGCTGTTTGCGCCGCCGCCCGGTTGATCTTGACGAACAGGGGCCGTGGGTCGCCCGGCAGCTTGAATGCCTGGTTGATGCTCCCGCCACTGACGGCGCGCGCCCGGGAAGGGTCGCAGCGGCTACCGGTTCGGCGCTCTATCTCGCGGGCGACCGGACCCAGCAAGTCAGACCGTCGCCGCAGTCAGTCCACCCATGCCCGTCGCAACGGCAAGATGTGCCCGCAATCGCTTGTGAAGCGGTGAGGTACGGGGAAAGTGAGTCAGCAGGTATTCCATCTGGTCGGCCAGCACGCGGCGTGCCTTCAGGTAGATGTATTCCGCGAAGGTGGGCGTAAACGGCACCGCGACAAGTTGGATTCCGGCCTGCTCAGGCGTGCGGCCACCCTTGAAATTGTTGCAGCGGCGGCACGCCGTCACCACGTTGGTCCACACATCGTGGCCCCCCTGGCTCAACGGCGTGATGTGATCGCGAGTCAGATCGCGCGTTTGAAACTGCTGCGCGCAGTACATGCAGAGATTGGTGTCGCGCTTGAACAGGGTCCGATTGTTGAGCGGCGGCGTGAAAGCATCCCCGCGTTCACGCGATGCGACATCGCCTTCGGTGGCGATGATGGAGTTGACCTCGATGACGCTGCGCAGGCCGGATCTGGCGTTCCATCCCCCTCGAATCCGGTAGATCGGCGAACCGCAGACGTAGGCCACCCTCGACATGTAGTACAGCCGCACGGCATCACGGTAGTCGATCCATTCCAGGGGCATGCCTGCGACATCGGTGCGCAGAACGTCCTGTGTAACGGCGTAAGGTTGCATAGCGTCGGCTGGTCTTGTCTCGGGCGCAACAAGTTTCACCGAGACCGCGTCAATATTCAACAGCTATTGATGCAAAAAACCGACTTTATGTCATGGTCGAGATCGGCGCGCTAAATTTCCTTGAGCACGGCATCCAGGCTCTCGCGGGCATCGCCGAACAGCATCCGCGTGTTCTCCTTGAAGAACAGCGGATTCTGCACGCCCGCATAGCCGGTGGCCATGCTCCGCTTCAGGACGATGGTGGTCTTGCCCTTCCAGACCTCCAGCACCGGCATGCCGGCGATGGGGCTGTCGGGTTCGTCCTGAGCCGACGGATTGACGATGTCGTTGGCGCCGATGACGATCGAGACGTCGATGTCGGGGAAGTCCTCGTTGATCTCGTCCATCTCGAACACGATGTCGTACGGTACCCGGGCCTCGGCCAGCAACACGTTCATGTGGCCGGGCATGCGGCCCGCCACCGGGTGGATGCCGAAACGCACGTTGATGCCCTTGTCCCGCAGGATCTTCGTGATCTCGCAGACGATGTGCTGGGCTTGCGCCACGGCCATGCCGTAACCGGGCACGATCATGATCTGCTTGGATGCGGCGAGCAGGTTGGCCGCCTCGGCCGCGTCCACGGGAAAAACCTCTCCCTGCTCAACCCCGGCACTCGCCGAGGCGCTGCCGGCCGTGCCGAAACCGCCGGCAATAACCGCGAAGAACCGCCGGTTCATCGCCCGGCACATGATATAGCTCAGGATCGCGCCGCTGCTGCCCACCAGGGCGCCGGTGACGATCAGCAGGTCGTTGCTAAGCATGAAGCCGGTGGCCGCGGCCGCCCAGCCGGAGTAGCTGTTGAGCATGGAGACCACCACCGGCATGTCGGCGCCGCCGATGGCCATCACCATGTGGATACCGAACAGCAGCGCCACCGCGGTCATGATGAGCAGGGGCGTCATCCCGCCGCCCGCCGGCGACTTCTCGACGAACTGCCAGCCCGCCCAGAGGGCGATCAGCAGCAGCGCGAGGTTCAGCCAGTGGCGCGCCGGCAGCGTCAGCGGCGCACCGCCGATCTTGCCGCTCAACTTGCCGAAGGCGATCACCGACCCGGAGAACGTGACCGCGCCGATGAGGATGCCCAGGTAGGTCTCCACGTCGTGGATGGTCAGTTCCACGCCGGTGTAGTGCACCGCCGGATCCAGGAAATTCACGAAGCCCACCAGCACCGCCGCCAGGCCCACCAGGCTGTGGAGGATCGCCACCAGCTCCGGCATCTGTGTCATCTGCACGCGGCGCGCCAGGATCAGGCCGATGGCGCCGCCCGCCGCCAACCCCGCCAGCAGCATCGGGTAGTTCGCCGTCACCACGCCGAATATCGTGGCGAGCAGCGCGATGCTCATGCCGATGATGCCGTAGAGGTTGCCGCGCCGGGCGGTCTCCGGATGGCTCAGCCCGCCGAGGGCGAGAATGAAAAGTATCGTCGCGCTGATGTAGGCGACCGTCACAATTCCTTCGGTCATGGCGCTCCCCTACTTCCTGAACATGTCGAGCATGCGCCGGGTGACCGCGAAGCCGCCGGCGATGTTGATGCTCGTAATGAAAACGGTGATTCCGGCGACCCAGGCGACCCAGTTCAGCGACGAGCTGATCTGCAGCACGGCGCCGATGATGATGATGCTGGAGATCGCGTTGGTGACGCTCATCAACGGCGTGTGCAGCGCCGGGGTAACGTTCCAGATCACCATGTAGCCCACGAAGCAGGCCAGCACGAACACCGTGAAGTGCGCCATGAAGGACGGCGGCGCCACCGCGCCGAGGCCCAGCAGGGCAAGTCCGCCGAGACCGAAGGTGAGCAGCGGCCCAAGGAAGCTTCGCTCCGGTTTTGCGGGCACCGGGGGTGCCACGGCGGCCTCGTCCGGTTGGGGAGGCGGCGACGGCGGGGCGGTCGGTTTGGGCGGCGGCCAGGTGGTCTCGCCGTCCTTGACGACGGTTGCGCCGCGGATGACCTCGTCGTCCATGTCCACGGTCAGTTCCCCGTCGCCCTCCGGACACATGTCGCTGAGCAGATGCCTCAGGTTGGTCCCGTAGAGTTGGCTTGACTGCGCCGCCAACCGGCTGGGCAGGTCCGTGTAGCCGATGACGGTCACCCCGTGCTTGTGAATGATCCTGTCGGCTTCGGTGACTTCACAGTTGCCGCCCTGCTCGGCCGCCAGATCGACGATCACGCTGCCGGGCTTCATCGATGCGACCATCTCCTCGGTGATCAGCTCCGGCGCCGGTCGGCCCGGAATCAACGCCGTGGTAATGATGATGTCCACATCCCTGGCCTGCTCGGCGAACAAGGCCATTTCCGCCTTGATGAATTCCTCGCTCATCACCTTGGCGTAGCCGCCTACGCCTGCGCCCTCCTCCTCGAATTCCAGCATCAGGAATTCGCCGTCCATGCTCTCGACCTGTTCCTTGACCTCGGGGCGGGTGTCGAAGGCGCGCACGATCGCCCCCATGCTCCTGGCCACGCCGATGGCGGCCAGCCCGGCAACGCCGGCACCGATCACGAGCACCTTGGCCGGCGGTACCCGTCCGGCGGCGGTGATCTGCCCGGTGAAGAAGCGGCCAAAGTGCTGCGCCGCTTCCACCACGGCGCGGTACCCGGCGATATTGGCCATGGAACTCAGCGCATCGAGCTTCTGGGCCCGGGAGATGCGCGGAATGCTGTCCATGGCGAGCGTGGTCACGCCCGCCTGCGCCAACCGCTCGAGAAGTTCGGGATTCTGGGCCGGCCACAAGAAGGAGATCAGCACCTGGCCCGAATGAAAAAGCTCGAGTTCTTCATCGTTCGGAGCCCTGACCTTGAGGACGATGTCGCTGCCCGACCAGAGCTCGGCGCGGTCCTTGACCACATCAACGCCGACCGCGCCATAAGCCTCATCTCCGTAGCTGCCGGATTCGCCGGCGCCTGACTCGATCGCGACCGAAAAGCCCAGTTTCTGAAGCTGTTCCGCCACATCCGGCGTAATCGCAACGCGCTTCTCGCCCGGATGAGTTTCACCGGGAACACCGATCTTCATAGAATCCCTCCCGTCGACATCGAATCGAGCCGACATGCCCTCGAATACCATTCATTTGAGCCGGGCAACCTGCTTTCCGCCCGGCCCGACCGCGACTGCCACGGCCCCGGCAAGTTCAGGCGCGGATTTTAAACAAATCTTCGCTGCAGTGAATCCAAAGTTTCAAATATCGGCAATTTGTCGGCGTTCCGTCCGCCCGGTCCCTTGCTACACTGCACTTGTTTAACGACCGCCCGAATATCGTGTCCGGCTTCCAACACTGCCAACCCGTTGACTTGAGTTCACAATCCCCGCTCAACAGCGCCCTGCCGCCCCGATGACGGCGCCGTCGAATCTGCTGCGCGTCGCAGTCCCCGTCCCTCTGACCGACGCGCTCGAATATCGCTGGGCGGGACCCGGCGCGCCGCCTCGTCGGGGATGCCGCGTGCGCGTGCCCCTGGGCCGCAGCGAGCGCATTGGCGTGGTCATCGACCATCCCCAGGAGACATCGCTGCCGCCGGAAAAGCTCCGGGACGTCATCGAGCCAATGGACAAGGAGCCGGTGCTTGCAGAGGAACTGCTGCGAACCCTGCAATGGTGCGCCGACTACTACCATCACCCTATCGGCGAGGTCCTGAACCAGGCGCTGCCGGTGCTGCTGCGCCGCGGACGCAGTCCAGTCAGGTCGGCCGCAGGTCCGTGGGAGCTGACCGCCGAGGGGCGCGCCCAGGATGTCGACACCGTTCGCCGCCGCGCGCGGCGCCAGGCCGACGCATTGGAGATGCTCCTTCGTACGGGCTCCGCCGACGCCGTGGAGTTGCGCGCACAGGGCGTGGGCGGGGATGTACTGCGGCGCATGAATGCCAGGGGCTGGACCCGACGCCAACCCCAACCGCGCGCCGGTACATCCCTGAACGCCGCCCGCGACATCCCGCCGACATTGACCGACGAGCAGCAGCGCTGCGTGGACGCCATCGCCGATTTCCCCCCGGGCTACCGCACCTGGCTGCTCCAGGGGGTTACCGGCAGCGGCAAGACGGAAGTTTATTTGCGGTTGATCGCGCGCGAACTGGAAGCCGGCCGCCAGAGTCTGCTGCTGGTGCCGGAGATCGGCCTCACGCCCCAGTTGATCGATCGTCTGCAGAAGCGTTTCGCCCAGCGCCTGGCGGTGATGCACTCAGGGCTCGCCTCCGGGCGCCGCCTGGATGCGTGGCAGGATGTACGCACCGGAGCAGTGAAACTCATCGTCGGCACGCGCTCCGCGGTCTTTGCGCCGCTGGCGAATCCCGGGCTAATCATCGTCGACGAGGAACACGATCCGTCGTACAAGCAGCAGGACGGTTTCCGGTATTCGGCCAGGGATCTCGCGGTTCTCCGCGCGCAGCGCCTGAATATCCCGATACTCCTGGCGTCGGCAACGCCGTCTCTGGAGAGCATCCACAACGCTGACCGGGGCCAATACCGCCCACTGTCCATCAGTCGTCGAATCGGCACTGCAGGCCAGCCGGACATGCGCGTTATCGACATGAACCGCCACGCCGAGCGACAGGGCTTGTCGACGCCCCTGGTGACATCGATCCGTCGGCACCTGGACGCCGGCTGCCAGGTCCTGCTGTTTCTCAACCGCCGCGGATTCGCCCCCGTACTGCTGTGCCCGAATTGCGGCAACGCGGAGGACTGCGGTCGTTGCGACGCCAGAATGACCATTCACGCCGCAAGCGGTCGGCTGCGCTGCCACCACTGCGGCCGCACGAACGCGCTGAGCTGGGTCTGCGCCGCCTGCGGTTCCGAACGAGTCGCCGTGGGTGCGGGCACCCAAAGGATTGCCGGCGAACTGGACGCGCTGTTCCCCGATGCGCGCATCGCTCGGCTCGACAGGGACGCTGCGACGCACCAGGGCGACGTCGGAACCGTACTTGAAGGCGTGGAGCGCGGCGATACGCAGATCCTGGTGGGTACTCAAATGCTCACCAAGGGACACGACTTCCCCCGTGTCACCCTGGTGGGCGTGCTTAACGCCGATCAGGGGCTCTTCGGAACCGACTATCGCAGTACCGAGCGATTCGCACAGATACTGCTGCAGGTGGCCGGCAGGGCCGGTCGCCGGGACCGCCCCGGCGAAGTGCTCATTCAGAGCCACTATCCGCAACACCCGCTGCTCCGCCGACTGGTTAGCCAGGACTACTCCGACTTCGCCCGGCTGGCGCTCGCGGAACGCAGGGACGCCGGGTGGCCGCCGTTCTCCCATCTCATACTGTGGCGCGCCGAAGCCACCCGCCGGGCGCCGGCCCACGCCTTCCTGGAACAGGTGGCCGAGGCGGCGCGCGCACGCGCCACGCAGGTCGATGTGCTGGGGCCCGCCCCCGCATCCATGGAGCGTCGCGGCGGTCGATACCGCGCACAACTGCTCCTTCACGGCAGGCGCCGCCCCGTGCTGCACCGCTTGATGTCGGAACTCGCGCCCCTGGTACGATCATGGCCTGCGGCACGCCGCGTGCGTTGGAGCGTCGACGTCGATCCCATCGAGGCCTGATACCGGCCAACCGCAACGGAACCCGCTTCAGGTAGAATTCCGCATCCCTTGCTTCCCGGCCTCGTCCCGTGCGCGCGCAGATCGATCAGCTTCTCAGGAAATCAGTGGTGCGCTTCGCGGCTGAGCGCGGCGTCGACGATTCGATCGACCTGAATCCGCAACTGGAGCGAACCCGCGACCCCAGGCACGGCGACTTCACAACCAATATCGCCCTGAGGCTCGCCAAGCCGCTGGGGCGGCCGCCACGCGAGATCGCGGCTGAGTTGGCGGACCTGATCCCCGAATCCAGGCTGGTTGACGGAGTCAGTGTCGCCGGACCCGGATTCATCAACCTCACCGTGTCCGCCGCCGCCTACTGCCGGGAGCTGACCGAAATCATCGACGCAGGGGAGTCGTACGGAAGATCCGAGTGGGGCGCCGGCGGACGCGTGATTGTGGAATACGTCTCCGCCAACCCAACGGGTCCGCTGCACGTCGGTCACGGCCGCCATGCCGCCTACGGCGCGTCCTTAGCCAGCCTGCTGCGTGCCACCGGATACGACGTTCATGAGGAGTACTACGTCAACGACGCCGGCCGCCAGATGGATATCCTCACGATCAGCGTCTGGCTCCGGTATGTGCAGAAGCTGGGCGTGGAGATCGATTTTCCCGGGGCCGCCTACCAGGGCGACTATGTGAACCACATCGCCGAGCAACTGCATGCACAGTGGGACGACCGGCTGGCTCGCTTCGACAGGGACTCATTGCTGAATCTCCTCGCCGACCCCCCTGCCAACGAAGATGTGCTGCTGGACCGGATTATCGCCGCGGTCCGTTTCGGGCTGGGCGATACGGGCTTTTCCGTAATTTCCAACGCGGCCCGCTACAGCGTGCTCGACGATATCAGGGATGACCTGGCTGAATTCGGCGTCCGCCCGGACAACTGGTACTCGGAGCGCAGCCTCACCGACGGCGGGGCGATCGAACGCGCGCTGAAGCGTCTCAACGAGCGGGACCGGCTCTACGTTCGCGACGGAGCCGTGTGGTTCAAGGCCACCGAGTACGGTGACGAGAAAGATCGGGTGGTGGTGCGTGAGAACGGCGCCACCACGTACTTTGCTTCCGACATCGCCTATCACTACGAGAAGCGAACGAGGGGCTACGGACTGCTGCTGGACATTCTCGGCGCCGACCACCATGGCTATGTGGCCCGGGTTCGGGCCGGCCTGGAGGCCATGGGCGAACCGGGCGACTCTCTGGAAGTGCGTTTGGTCCAGTTTGCGACGCTGTACCGCGGCAAGGAGAAGGTGCAGATGTCGACCCGCTCGGGCGAGTACGTCACCCTGCGCCAGTTGCGCGAGGAAGTCGGCAACGATGCGGCGCGATTTTTCTATGTGTCCCGCTCCAACGACCAGCACCTGGACTTCGACCTGGAGTTGGCGAAGGCGCAGTCCAATGACAATCCGGTGTACTATGTGCAGTACGCTCATGCACGTGTTGCCAGCCTGTTGAAAAAGATGGTCAGCGAAGGGTATAGCCTGGCGCCGGCCTCACGCGCGGACCTGCGCTGCCTGACCGAGGCGGCGGAACAGGGCTTGCTGGTTTCCCTGAGCCGTTATCCCGAGGTGATTCATCTGGCCGCCGTGAACCGGGCGCCACAACACCTGGTGCAATACCTCCGTGCTCTGGCCGCGAGTTTTCACTCCTATTACAACGCCCACCGGGTCCTGGTAAGCGACGACTCGCTGCGTAATGCCCGGATGGCTCTTGCCCGCGGCGTGCACCAGGTCTTGCACAATGGGCTGACACTCCTCGGCGTATCCACCCCCGAGAGCATGTAGGCGCTTCGATGGCAGCAAGACGGCGTTCAAGAGCAAGGGCAAAGGGCATGCCGGGTTGGGTCTGGATGCTGTTCGGGCTGAGCCTGGGCCTGGTGGTGGCAGTCCTGGTTTACCTTGACGGCCGGCAGCCCGGCGGACCACCCGTCGCCGTGACCGTGACGGCGCCACCCGCCTCCGACGCGCCTGTGCCGACCGCACCCGTACCCGGCACGGCCGGCACGGCGGCCGAAACCGCGGACAGCGAGGGCATGCGGTTCGACTTCTACGACATCCTGCCCAGGTTCGAGGTCGTGCTGCCGGAAACGGAGTTGGAGGCGAGGCCGGATGACCCGGAAGACACCGGGACCGTGCTTGAAGAGCCCGGCCGCTACGTCCTTCAGGCAGGCTCCTTCAGGGTCGAGGCGGACGCCGAGCGAATGCGGGCCAACCTGGCCCTGCTGGGAATCGAATCGCGGATCCAGCGAGTGGCCATCGACACCGACGACTATCACCGCGTGCGCATCGGACCGACCAGCGATCTCGACTCGCTCAACGGCATTCGCACTCGGCTCTGGGACGCCGAGATCGAGGTTCTCCTGATCAAGCTGCCCGACTGAGCGCGCGAGGGCCGTGCACACGCACACCCGGGCCTTGAGAAAAATTTCCGGGAGGCGGGATTACTCGGCTGCGACGCGCCTAAAATCCACACCCAGTGAGCGCAGCTTCCGATAAAGGTGCGTGCGCTCCATGCCGACCCGGGCTGCGAGCTTGCCCACCTTGCCGTCGCAAAGCATGAGCTGCTGCTGCAGGTAGGCCCGCTCGAAGTGCTCCCGCGCTTCGCGCAGCGGCATGGAGAGCAAGTCCAACTTGACCAGTGGCTCGCCCTTGGTGGCAGCGGCTGCCAGTTGCGCCTCCACTTCCTGGAGGCTGATTTCCTCGTCGGCGCCCATGATCAACAGCCGCCGAACGATATTTTCCAGTTCGCGGATATTTCCGGGCCATGGGTAGTTGCGGAGCCTGTTCTGAGCGGCCACGCCAAAGCGCCGGAAAGGCAGTCCTTCGGTGTCGACCAGCATGTCCACGCTACACCGTAACAGCTCCGGCACATCTTCGAGATAATCCCGCAGCGGCGGCACGCGTACCACCACAACGCTCAAGTTGAACAGCAACTCCCTGCGAAAACTGTCCACATCCTGTTCAAATTCCGGGGGCGCACTGGAGACGATGCGCAGATTCAGGTCGTGCTGTTCGGTACCGCCGCCTGGCCGAAATCGGCCCTGCTCCAGCACAGCCAATAGCTGTCGCTGCGTATCCGGGGACATATCCGTGATCTCACTGATGAACAGTACACCACTGCCGACGCGCTCCAGCGCGCCCGGGCCCTGATCGTCACCGAGCAACGAAACCGCCCCGGCGTCGTCACGGCCGCCGGCCTTGACCGCCACGAACGGTGCGTCCGCCCGGTCGCTGAGACTGGCGAGGTACCTGGCGCACTTCTCCCGCCCGCTGCCCGGCTCACCTGTCAGCAGCGTATGCGCGTCGTGTCCGGCAATGCGCGTCAACTGCTCGCGCAATACTTGCATGGGCTCGCTTTTGCCGACGGGCGCGAGTACCGGTGGTACCAGTTGGCGGCGCGCGCCGACGTGTTGAGCCAGCGCCATTTCCACCGTGCGCAGCAACTTGACCAGCGACACCGGCTTCTCGATGAAGTCCAGCGCACCGATGCGGATCGCTTCGATTGCGGTGTCGACGGTGCCGTGTCCGGACATCACCACCACGGACCCGATCGAGCCTTCCCTGGCCCACTCCTTGAGCAGCGAGATGCCGTCGGTGTCGGGCATCCAGATGTCGAGCAGTACCAGTTCGAAGTCCTGTTCCGATTTGGCGGCTCTGGCGGCCGCCGCATTCTCGGCCGTTGTGACGTCATAGCCCTCTTCGCTCAGAATTTCCTCCAGGAGCATTCTGATGTTGGCTTCGTCGTCTACGACCAGGATCCGCGCATCCTTCACGCGAACTCCCTCCTCTTGTCTTGCCGGCCAGTGCCCCAGGACAATTCCGCGCCGGCTTCTGCCTTGATGGGCAACAGTATAACGATCTCGGCCCCTTGGCGTCGCCGGTTCTGCGCGCGGATGCGCCCGCCGTGCTCGTCGATCAGCTTCTTGACGATGGCCAGGCCGAGCCCGCTGCCCTTCGCCTTGGTGGTGACGTACGGATCGAAAGCCTCGGCGGCGACATCGGCTTGAAACCCGGAGCCGTTGTCGGCAATCCGGATCTCCACCATTTTCCTGTGCTCGTGCACAACCTGCCGGGTCGAGATCTTCAATCTCGGTTTGCTGTTGCCCTCCATGGCATCCTGTGCGTTGCGGATCAGGTTGTGAAGCACCTGCCTCAGCCTTCCCGCATCTGCCGATACCTCCGGCAAGTCATCCAGCTCTAGCTGCAAGTCCATCGGCGAATCCCCATGGTGGTAGAGTTCGGCAACCTCGGAAATCAGATCGTTAAGGTCGAATTTCGTCATGTCCATCGCGGGCATACGCGCATATTCGCTGAACGCGTTGACCATGTCCTTCAACGCTTCGACCTGCTGGATGATGATGTATGTCGAGCGGTCAAGCAGTTCCGGGTCGATTGAACCGGAAGGCAAGCGGTGCCGCAACCGCTCTGCCGATAGCTGGATCGGCGTCAGGGGGTTCTTGATCTCATGGGCCAGACGCCGGGCGATTTCGCCCCAGGCAGCGTCGCGCTGAGCCCTCAGCAGCGCCGTGATGTCATCGAATACGACCACGAAACCGCCCGGATCGCCACGCTCGGGCGGCAGCGCGGCACACGCGCACACCAGCACGCGCCGACTGTCCTCCAGACGGAATTCGATTTGCTCCCGCCAATCGCTGTCACCACGGTCCAGATGGCGTTGCAATACCGCAAGGAACGGTGCCAGGCGCGGTCGTTCCCGCTCTATATCCGCGAGCTTCTCCGCCTGACTCTGCTCCAGATCGACCCCGAGAATCGCGCTGGCGGCCCGGTTGGCCGTGCGGATACGGAGATCCGACTCAAGCGCAATGACGCCGGTCGACAGTCGGCCGAGGATGGCCTCAAGTTTGCCGCGCTCGCTCTCCAGTTGCTGCTGACTCTCCCTGGTCTCGCTATCGGCACTCGCCAGTCGCCGGGTCATGTCATTGAAGGCACTGACCAGGAATCCGATCTCGTCTCTTGCCGCGGTGGGCAATTGCGTATTGAATTGACCGCGCGCCACGGCCTGCGTCGCCGTCATGAGTTGCTGGATCGGGCCCACAAGCCGTCGGGCCGAAAAGAAGGCGCCGTAAAGCGCCACCAACAATCCGGTCAACAGGACAACGCTCAGCGTCAGCGTGAGGCTGGTCTTCAACGGCGTCCTCAGGAAGGACAATTCCGCGTACTGCTCGTAGCTGGACTCCGCCCGCTCCACCAACTCGCCCAATTGGGGCTCCACGGCAAACCTGGCCAGCAGGACATCGCGTTCGCTGCGCGGTTCGCCGGCGATGACGGTCACGGCAGCGAGGATGTCTACACCGCCGTCCGTACGGGGCTCCAGATTCACATAGGATCCGCCCTGGCGAAGCTGGAAAACCAGCTCCGCTCCGGGAAATCGGGGAACGGCGGGAGACGGGTTCTCCGAGCTGGTGGCCATTATGCGGTCGTCGGCCGTGCTGAAGACCGTCAGTTCCGCCGCACCGCTGTCGCGCCGGAGGTCGCCAAGGTCGCCGACCAGATCGGCGCTCTCGCTGCTCGCCAACTGCTGTGCGATCCGCCGCGCCTCTACCAGGTTTTCCCGCATCTGCACGTCCAGCGCGCTGCGGCTCAGCTCGAGCGAAGCCTCCAGGCCCTCCTCCAGCTCCAGACTGAACCAACTGTCGATGCCGCGATTGATGAATTGCAGCGAGAACGTATACACGACCAGCAATGGCACGACGGTCAGTACGACCAGCAGCGCCACCATCCGCGCCGTCAACCGCGCGCCGGGCACCTGGTTGCGATAGTCGCGCACGAGTTGCATGACGTTACCGATAATCAGCAGCGACAGCACGCAGATCACGGCGACACTGATCAGCAGAATGCCGTTTTGCAAACGGGCCAGCGCGGCAGAGTTCTGAGCGACTTGAGCGAACCAGATGAGACCTGCCAGCCAGATCAGGGCGCCGGCGGTGAGAGCCAGGATAATGGCTGTCGGCCTCAGTCTTGCATGCGCCATCTGTACCACTCGCTCCTGAGTGACCAGTCCCGCCGCCAGAAGGCGAGGATACCCCACGGATCGGGGACCGCCTCGACGCGCAGCAGCGTTCGAATCCGAATGTCGTAGACGATATTCGGATTCAGCAACGTGGCGTCGATCAGCGGCAGTTCGGTAATGCGCCCCAGGAAATTCAGGGCGGAGAACAGGGTCGCAAAGGTATTTTGTTCCTCGCTGTTGACGTTGAGCACGATATAGCGCTCGCTGAGGGCGTGATACTGGAGTTGGTAGCTTTGGGTCAGTCGGCCGACGATTTCATCCGTCCAATACCATCTGGGATTGATGAACTCCACGTCCAGGTCAAACGTAAGCGTCACGCCTGCGTCCAGGGCGTCGCGCGCGTCCGTGGACAGCCGGAATTCCACCCATGCGTCGAGATAGTAGACGCTTGACACTAGCGCGACGCCGGCGGAGCGGACATCGAATCTGCCGGGATCCTCCTGTGCGCCGGTCGGACGGTACGGAACCAGCACCAGCGCCACCAGCACGGCGGCGCACCAGCACCAGCCGCAGATTTCAGACCGCCAGGTTTGCACCGGTTTTCCGTCTAGCCAGACCACGCCGCGATCGCCCTACCCCACCTTTCGCATGCAAGCATAATAGAACCCGTCCATATTAGTCTCCCCGGGCAGGATCTGCCGACTTGGGGGAGATTCGGCTTCGGCGCTCCGGGCCGTCGGCGTGGCTGCAAGGAAGTTCCCGATCTGATCCCGGTTCTCCTCGTGGACCACCGTGCAGGTGGCATAGAGCAAGCGTCCGCCAGGGGTCAGCAGGGGCCACAATGCTTCCAGGAGCATCCGCTGCTTCGCCGCCGCCTGTGCGATGTCAGCCGGACGACGCAAGACCTTGATGTCCGGGTGGCGGCGAATCACCCCCAGAGCGCTGCAGGGGGCGTCCAACAGGATCCGATCGAACAACCGGCCATCCCACCAATCCCCGGGGGATGCCGCATCGCCGCAAACAAGGGTTGCCTGCAACCCCAGGCGTTGCAATTCCACGGCAGCCACGTTCAGTCGGTGCTGTTCACGATCCAGCGCGACCACCTCGCCCGGATCGGGACAGCTCTCCAGCAGGTGCGCACACTTCCCTCCCGGCGCCGCGCACGCGTCGAGAACTCGCTGACCGGGTTCCGGCGCCAGCCATTGTGCCGCGAGCTGCGCGCCGGCGTCGTGCACCGATACCAGTCCGTCGGCGAATCCGGGCAAGGTGTCCTTCGGCCTGGGCTGCATCAACAACACGGCGCTGGATATGGCCTGCGAGGGCTTTGCGGCAATGCCCTCTGCATCCAGCATGTCAAGATAGGCTGCGCGGGTCGTGCGGCGGGCATTGACCCGCAGCCACATGGGCGGCGGTCGATTGTTCTCCTCGACCACATGCTGCCAGTCGTGGGGCCAATCCGTCCCGAGTCGATCCACCATCCAGTCCGGATGACTGGTCACGGCCTCGCGGACATCGCCCAGGCGTGCCGCCAATTTCTCCGGCTCGCGCAGGTATCGCCTCAGCACGGCGTTGACGAATCCCTTGGCCCGAGGGTTACCGAGAACTTGCGCGGCGTTTACCGTCGCGGCGACGGCCGCGTGATCGGGAATCCGCAACCACTGTAGCTGGTACAGGCCGATGCGCAGCAGCGCCGCCAGACGCGGGTCCACCGGGTCCCGCGGCCGCCGGAGCAATCGCCTGGCCTGGTGCGCCAGTCGATGGTGCCAGCGCAGCGATCCGTAGCAGAGTTCCCGCAACAGGCCACGATCCCGGTCCGGCGGGGGCGGAAAGGCCGCAAACGCCGCTTCCAGGGACGATCCATTCGCGACAACCCTGGCGTTTATTTTCGCCGCAAGTGCGCGAACGCCGGCCCCTGGCGCTGCGCGTGCCGTCGCCCCATTTTCAGCCGCCAAACGACTCGCCCTCGAGGGAATGCGCGTTGACATAGGCTCGCGCACCCATCACCCGTCCTCCGGGTTGCTGCAGGCTGCGGATGCGCAGAATTCCGGCGCCGGTGGCCACATCGATGCTGTCGGGACCGGCGCGAATCACCGATCCCGGGGGTTCATCCGGCAGGCCCTCCAATGCGACGGCCTCCCAGATCCGCAAGCGCTCGCCGCCCATGGTTCGAGTCTCGCTCACCGGCCAGGGGTTGAAGGCGCGCACCCGGCGTTCCAGTTCGACCGCCGATCGGGTCCAGTCCAGGACGCCTTCACCCTTTTCGATCCTTGGCGCTTGCGTTGCCAGGGCGTCATCCTGCGGCTCGGGCAGCAACGCGCCGGTCAAGATTCCGGGCAACGTTTCAACCAGCAGTTCCGCGCCCAGCCGTGCAATTCGATCATGCAGCGTCCCGGCGGTTTCTGCTGCCTCGATGGCGAGTTTCCGCCGGCTGTATACCGGACCCGTATCCAGCCCGGCATCCATTTTCATGATGCTCGCTCCGGTTTCGGCATCTCCCGCGAGGATGGCGTACTGAATGGGCGCGGCCCCTCGCCAGCGCGGCAACAGGGATGCGTGAACGTTGACGGCGCCCAGCCGCGGCCAGTCGAGGAGCCAGGACGGGAGCAGCAGGCCGTAGGCGGCCACCACCAGCAGGTCCGGGGAGGCGCCCCAGTCCTCGGGAACCGTTCCGCTGTCCAGGCGAAGCGGCTGGCGTACCTCAAGCCCCTGGGCGAGCCCTTCGCGTTTGACCGGACTCTGGGTCACGCGCCGCCCCCGTCCCGCCGGCCGATCAGGCTGGGTCAGCACCAGTGAAACCTTGCAGCCGCTTGCCAGCAGCAAGCGCAGGCAGGGCACGGCAAAGTCCGGTGTTCCCGCAAAGGCGACCTGCGGCATGGTATCGGCCTGCCGGTGCGCGGGGTCAGATAACAGGCGCCGAAATCCTCGAGCGCCCGGCGTCACTGGAAGCAGGAGCGCGCCTGGCCTTCTTGAGGAATTTCGATTTCAGCCGACCGCGTTTGAGCGCCGACAGATAGTCCACGAACAATTTCCCTTCCAGGTGATCCATTTCGTGCTGTATGCAGATGGCGAGCAGCCCCTCAACGTCCATTTCAATGGATTCACCCTCCTGGTTGAGCGCCGCAACCCGAATGGACTCCGCGCGGCTGACGGTCTCGAAGACATCCGGCACGGAAAGGCAACCCTCCTCGTAGCTGACCTCGCCCTCGGAACGCAGGATTTTCGGATTGATCAGGCAAAGCGGCTGGTTCCCTTCCTCGGAGATATCCACCACCAGAATGCGCTCGTGAACGTTGACCTGGGTTGCTGCCAGCCCGATACCGGAGGCTTCGTACATGGTTTCCAGCATGTCCGTCACGAGCGTGCGGATACGCGCATCGACTTCCGTGACCGGCTTGGCACGAATCCGCAGCCGAGGGTCCGGATAGTGAAGGATGGGTAACTGTGCCATCGTGGTTGCCCTGGAGTTTCCGTTGGAATCCACCGAGTTTGATCAGCACCAAGACATGTTGAGCATAGTAGTCTATGAGCTGGCGCGGTCCCGGCAGTCGCTCCGGGGCCCGCAACGGCAAATTATAGCAGCACGTTGGATGATGAAACTCGACGCTTGGCTCATGGTGCTCCAGTCCGCCGCTCCCCCTCCAACGCGGCGTTTCGGGGCATTGGTCGAGCAGCATGCCTGCGTTGCGGACGTCGTCGATCTGCCCCGCGCCACGCTACTCTCGGCGGGAGTCTCCGCGCGCCAGGTGGATCGACTCAGGAACCCGGATCGCCGGCGTATGGACCAATGGCGGCGCTGGCTCGACCGCCCCGGCCGAAGGTTGATTACAAGGGAATCCGCCGAGTATCCCTCCATGCTGAAGGAACTGCCGGACCCCCCGCTGGCGCTGTGGATCGAGGGAGCGCACAGCGAACTGCTGAACAATCCTCAGTTCGCGATGGTCGGCAGCCGCAAACCGACCACCAACGGCCGCGAAACGGCACAGCGATTTGCCCGATATCTGAGCGAAAGAGGTCTGACCATCGTCAGCGGACTGGCCACCGGGATTGACGGCGCCAGCCATCGCGGCGGCCTGCAGGGCTGCGGCAGTACCGTGGCCGTTCTGGGCTCGGGTCCCGACGTGCTGTTTCCCAGGTCCCACGCGCGCCTGGCGGCAGAAATCATCGCCAGGGGGCTGATCGTTTCGGAGTACCCGCCGGGAACGCCGCCGTTGGCCGCCCACTTTCCGCAAAGAAACCGGATCATCGCCGGAATGAGCGTGGGAACCCTTGTGGTGGAGGCAGCACGGCGCAGTGGCTCGCTCATCACCGCACGGCTGGCAGGAAACTATGGCCGGGAGGTTTTTGCCATCCCGGGCTCCATCCACAACCCCATGACAAAGGGATGTCACCGCTTGATCCGGGACGGCGCGAAGCTCGTTGAAGAGGCTGCGGACGTGCTGGTGGAACTGCCGCCGTTGCTTCAGCTCGCCATCGAATCCGAAGCTCCGCCGGCCGATGTGCGCCCCGAAACGCCCGTCGAGTCCGCGCCGCTGGCAGGCCAGCCGGGCTACACGGAGCTGCTCGCGGCGCTCGGCTACGACCCGTGCGGAATCTCCGATCTGGCCCGACGCACCGGATTGACGGCGGCAGAGCTTTCATCCATGCTCCTGCTCCTGGAAATGGAGGGGCTGATCGAAGCCCTGCCCGGCGGACGTTACTCTCGCCTGTCAAAGAGGACCCCATGAAAGAAACCGTTCTCGACGTACTCATGTACCTGATCGATGTAATGGTCGACGATGATGAGGAATACGAACCCGATCGGTACAGCCTCAGGGAGGAACTCAAGTGCGCAGGATTTGGAGAATGGGAGATCGACCGGGCGCTGGAGTGGCTGGATGGGCTGAACAGCGTCGGCCTCGAAGGCGTGACGCCGGAACCCCGCCCGGAGTCCATAAGGATTTACGACGGCTTTGAGCAGGATCGACTGGACTCGTCCTGCAGGGGCTATCTGCTTCACCTGGAACAGGTCGGCATTCTCTCGCAGCCTCAGCGGGAACTCGTCATCGACCGCCTGCTCGCCCTGCACACCGACGAAATCGACAACGAGCAAGTCAAGTGGGTGGTGATGATGGTCCTGTTCAGCCAACCCGGACAAGAGCAGGCCTACGCGCAGATGGAAGACCTGGTCTTAACCGACAATCCCGGCTGGCTGCACTGATCCGGATCCCCGATCCGGAATCCCTGACCCGCCACGGACTGACAAGAGCGTCCACAGCCGACACCAAGCGATGAGCAAGAACCTGGTCATCGTCGAGTCGCCCGCCAAGGCGAGGACGATCAAGCGTTATCTGGGCAAGGACTATCAGGTCCTCGCCTCCTACGGACACGTGCGCGACCTGGTACCCAAGGGAGGCGCTGTGGATCCCGAACAGGGATTCGCCATGAAGTATGAGCTGATCGCCAGGAACCAGAAGCATGTGAACACCATAGCCAAGGCCGCCCGGCAGGCTACGGCGCTCTATCTGGCCACCGACCCGGATCGCGAAGGCGAGGCCATTTCCTGGCATGTATGCAACGTGCTCAGAGAAAGGGGCGTACTTGCCGGGAAGGGCGTTCATCGCGTCGTCTTTCACGAAATAACCAAGAGCGCGATCAAGGAAGCCATGGAGTCACCGCGGGAGCTCTCCGAGCCCCTGATCAACGCGCAGCAGGCGCGACGGGCGCTGGACTACCTTGTGGGCTTCAATTTGTCGCCCTTGCTGTGGAAGAAAATCAAACGAGGACTTTCGGCGGGCAGGGTTCAGAGCCCGGCGCTGCGCCTGATCGCCGAGCGGGAGGACGAAATCGTGGCCTTCGAGCCGCGGGAATACTGGAGCATCGCGGTAGAAGCCGCGGTCAGGGAGCAGGCCGGGGAAGCGCAGACCATTCAGGCTCGCCTGGCTCGCTACGCCGGAGAGAAGGTCGAGCAGTTCACCTTCACGAACGAAGCCACCGTGCGCGAGGCCGAGGAGGAAATCCGTAGCGCGGCAGACGGGGTTCTCACCGTAGCCAGGGTGGACAAGAAACAGCGGCAGCGCCACCCGGCTGCGCCCTTCACAACGTCTACGCTGCAGCAGGAAGCAGCGCGCAAGCTACGCTTCAGCGCTCAAAAGACCATGTCAGCAGCGCAACGCCTCTACGAGGACGGCCTGATCACCTACATGCGCACGGACTCGGTCACCCTGGCCGCGGGCGCGATCGCCGAACTGCGATCGCTGATTCAAGAGCGTTACGGTGCCGACAACCTGCCGAAGTCTCCGCGGCGCTACCGCACGAGGGCGAAAAACGCCCAGGAAGCCCACGAGGCGATCCGGCCGACCTCTGCCGCCCGTCTGCCCCGGGAAGTCACGTCCACATTGCCGTTGGAGCAGCGGCGACTGTACGAATTGATCTGGAAACGCACGGTAGCGTCACAGATGAGTTCCGCCATCTTCGATACGGTAAGCCTTGACCTGGCGGCTGGAGCGTCCACCAGGGGGAATCACGCGTTTCGCGCCACCGGTTCCGTGCTGGTCAAACCCGGCTTCATGATCGTCTATCAGGAGGGCAGGGACGACGCCTCTTCGAACAAGCCCGTCCGTACGGAGGCGTCGCCCGACCGGGACGACCGCATCCTGCCGCCCCTCAAGGTCGGCGACCGGTTGGAACTCAGGAAACTGCTCAGCGAACAGCATTTCACCGAGCCTCCCCCACGCTATTCGGAGGCGACGCTGGTCCGGGCACTGGAGGATTACGGTATCGGCCGGCCCTCCACCTATGCCTCCATCATCTCCACGCTGCGCAATCGCGAGTACGTCGAGATGCAATCCCGGCGATTCGTTCCCACGGACGTGGGCAAGGTCGTCAATCGTTTCCTCACGGACAACTTCGCCCAATACGTGGATTACGAGTTCACCGCGAAAATGGAGGACGCCCTGGACGCCATATCGCGGGGCGAGAACGACTGGGTGCCGCTGCTGCAGGACTTCTGGAAACCCTTCCAGAAACAGGTTCACCACACGGAAACAACGGTCAGCCGCGCACAGGCCGCCCAGGCTCGATCCCTGGGCACCCATCCCGTCAATGGTCGCGCCGTGTCCGTGCGCATGGGGCGCTACGGTCCCTTCGTACAGGTCGGCACCCGGGAGGACGAGGAGAAACCGTCGTTCGCCAGCCTCAGGCCGGGCCAGAACCTGGACCGGATCACCCTTGACGAGGCGCTGGAGCTTTTCAAATTGCCCCGCACACTTGGCGAGACCGAAGATGGCCTGCCGGTGTCGACGAATATTGGCCGATACGGGCCCTACGTACGCTACGGCAGCAAGTTCGTAACGCTGCGCAATGACGACCCCTACACCGTCGAATTACCCCGGGCGCTGGAACTCATCGCCGAACACGCCGCCGCAAACCGCGCCATCAAGGAGTTCCCGGAGGCGGGAATCGAGGTGCGAAAGGGGCGGTACGGGCCCTACGTGACCGACGGCAAGAAAAACGCCAGCGTACCCAAGGGCCGCCAGCCGGAGGACCTGACGCTTGAGGACTGCAAGAAACTCATCGCTGCAGCGCCGGCTCGCCGCGGCAAGAGACGAGCCGCCGGCGGCGCAAAGCGAAAGCGGACCAGAACGTCCGCGAAGGACGCTTGACCCGGGGGGATTCTCCGAATGGAGTTCAAGACGTCTACCATGACAGTCATTGTCGCTGACGTGAGCTGGTCATAGCGCCGTGTCACGCATCCATCTGGAAAAGGCCGCGCGCGTTTTGCACCGGGGCGGGCTGATCGCCTATCCCACCGAGGCTGTCTACGGTCTGGGCTGTCTGCCCTGGGAGCGGCGCGCGGTAGAGCGCCTGCTCGACGCCAAGCGCCGCTCGTGGACAAAGGGATTGTCACTCATCGCCGCCGGCCTCGAGCAACTCGAGGATCTGGTCGAACTACCGACGGGCCCTTTGGCCGAGGAACTCCACCGTAGCTGGCCCGGCCCCGTCACCTGGGTTCTGAACGCACGCCCCGGTATTCCATTCTGGCTTACCGGGGGCCGGGATACGCTGGCCGTTCGGGTAACCGGCCACCCCCTGGCGCGCCGGCTGTGCGCAACCGCCGCAAGCCCGTTGATCTCGACCAGCGCCAATCGCTCCGGCCGGCCACCGCTGCGCTGCGCTCTCCGTGTACGGCGCGAATTCGGCGCCCGGGTGGACTACGTGCTGACGGGTAAACTCGGCGGACTCGAAAACCCCACCATGATCAGGGACGGCCGTACCGGCGCTGTTCTCAGGGCATTCTGACCCGCACCCGGACGTTCTCCTTTCGCGCAAGGTGCCTGATCCATAGGAATAAGCCCCGGAACAGGTAACATTCCACAATTCCCCCACGTAACCGGGATTCCTCAATTGGCCACACGCGACACTGCCCCGGACGACCAGCCGACCCAGCCGCCCGATCGCTACGCGGTCGTCGGCTTCCCGATCGATCACAGCCACTCTCCGCTCATCCATCGGCTGTTCGCCCGGCAAACCGGGGAGAACGTCGCCTATACGCGCCTTGCCGCCAGACCCGGGGAGTTCAATCGTGCCGTGAAACGGTTCGCGGCCGACGGCGGCCGGGGCCTGAACGTCACCGTGCCCCACAAGGAGGCGGCTTTCGAACTCGCCGATGAAATCGGCCCGGAAGCCGAGCGCGCCGGCGCCGTCAATACGCTGTCGTTCGGCGATGACAGGCGGGTCCGCGGCGACAATACGGACGGCATCGGTTTCCGGCGCGACATTGAACGCAACCATGGACTTGAACTGCGCGGGAAACGCCTGCTGGTGCTGGGAGCCGGCGGCGCCGCCAGGGGTGTTCTTGCAGCAATGACGAGCGCCGGGCTCGGTGAGCTTGTGGTGGCCAATCGCACCGTCCAGCGGGCAACGGACCTGCTGGCGTCGCTGGACGCGCCGGCAAACTTCTCCGTGTGCCCGCTGCCGGCATTGAGCGATCACGAGCCCTTCGACATCGTCGTCAACGCCACCTCGCTGGGGATACACGCCGCAACTCTGCCGTTCCCGCCAAGCTGCCTGGGCGCGGGGACATTCGCCTACGACCTCGTTTACAGCCCGCAAACGACGCCTTTCGTCGACTGGGCCATCCACCACGGCGCCGGCAAGGCCGTCCAGGGCTGGGGCATGCTCGTGGAACAAGCCGCAGAATCCTTCGCCATCTGGCGCGGCATCCGACCCGATACGGCCCCCGTGCTGAAGCGCGTACTGGATCAAGTCCGCACGCACTCTCACCACCACCACCCACCCGAACAACCACCTAGCGCATAGTCACCAACTCTTCCGCGCTGGTAGGATGGATCGCCACGGTGTTGTCGAGATCAGTCTTTGACGCCCCCATTGTCACCGCCACCGCAAATCCCTGCAGCATCTCGTCGGCACCGGCGCCGATCAGGTGGCATCCGACAACGCGCTCATCCTCGCCCGCGGTAACGAGCTTCATGACCGTCTTGGGCTTGTGGTGCGTCAGGGCGTTGTACATGGGCACGAATTCAGACTCGTAGACGCGCACCGAAGTGTCGCCGAAGCGCTGCCGCGCCTGCGCTTCGGACAGCCCGACCGTACCCACCGGAGGATGGGAGAAGATCACCGAAGGAATGTTTTCGTAGCTCAGGTGCCGGTCCGACTGGCCACCGAACAATCGGTCCGACAGGCGTCGGCCGGCAGCGATGGCTACAGGAGTCAGTTGCGCCTGCCCGGTGACATCGCCTACGGCATGGATTCCCTCGACGCTGGTGTTCTGGAAGGCATCGACGTCCACGTGCCCCCGGGGGGCCGTTGCCACGCCCGCCGCGGGGAGATCCAGCGCTGCGGTGTTTGGACGCCGTCCGATCGCCCACAGCACGCAGTCGAACCCGTCGAAATTGCGTCCGTCGGCGGTTCGTACCGTCAGGCCGCCACCCCCGGATTGCACGGACTCGGGAACCGCACCGGTGACCAGGCCGATTCCCGCCGCGCGCATATGCTCCATGAGATGCCGGCCGAGCGCGGACTCGAAGGCACGGAGCACGCCATCGTACCTCACCATCTGCACCACCTCGCTGCCCAGCGCGCGCAACACCCCGGCCAGCTCCACCGCAATGTAGCCGCTGCCGATCACAGCCGTGCGGCGCGGCAATGCCTCAAGCTCGAAGAATCCGTCGGAGGTAATCCCCAGGTCCGACCCGGGAAGATCTGGGACGATCGGATATCCCCCTGTGGCTATGAGCAAATGGTCGCCGCTGAAAACCTCTCCGCGATCCGTGGTAATCCGGTTCGCACCGGTGAAACGCCCGGTGGCCTGAACCCAGTCAATGGATTTGCGCTCCAGGTTGCGTTGGTAGATTCCGTTCAGCCTCTGCACATAGGCGTCGCGGGCGCTCTTCAGCGCGCCCCAGTCGTGGCCGTTGCGGGTAACGCTGAAGCCGTAGCCGGCGGCGTCCTCCAGGGCGTGAGCCAACTGAGCCGCATTCCACATCACTTTCTTGGGCACGCAACCGACATTGACGCACGTGCCGCCGAGCCGCGCCGGTTCAATGACAACCACCCGTGCACCGTACTCTGCCGCGCGTTGCGCCGCTGCCAGGCCGCCGCTGCCGCCTCCAAGGACGGCGAAATCGTAATTCGCCACCGTTCAGTCCCTACCCGCCCGAAACCGAGGCGCAGCTTAACAGGAAAAATGGTAGTGTTTCGGCCGGGCGCCCCGCCGGTTTCGGGGCGACGCGGGGCTTTTGCCACGGGCTGCCAAACGGTTGGCTGGAGCAAACGATTGAACAATCCGCTAATGGATACGGGAGGCTTGCCGGCCTTCGCATCGATAACTCCGGAGCACGTCGAACCCGCCGTCCGCCAGACCCTGGAAAGCCAGCGCCAACGGCTCGCACGGCTTGAGAAGTCCCCCTCGCCAACCTTTCAATGCGTCGAGGAACTGGAGAGCATCCAGGACATCGACAAGGGAGTACACAGAGAACCGTGAAAATAGCGACCTGGAACGTCAATAGCCTGCGGGTGCGGCTGGAACACGTCACCGACTGGCTCAAGCAAGCCCAACCCGATGTCCTGGGACTGCAGGAAACCAAGGTCACCGACGACCTGTTTCCCGCGGCAGCCTTCGAGGACCTGGGCTACCATGTTTCCTACAGCGGACAGCCCACCTACAACGGCGTCGCGCTGGTTTCCCGTCTGCCACCGGCGGATATCGTGGTCGACCTGGACGGCTTTGACGACCCTGCACGGCGGGTGCTGGGCGCCACCTGCGGCGACGTTCGAGTGCTCAATCTGTACGTCCCCAACGGGCAGAGCGTGGGTTCGGACAAATACGACTACAAGCTCGCCTGGCTGGACGCGCTGGACGCGAACTTGCGGCGCGATCTGCAGCGGCACCGATACGTGGTCGCGGTGGGCGACTTCAATATCGCCCCCGAAGACCGTGACGTTCACGACCCGGTCCAGTGGGAAGGCAAAATCCTGTGCAGCCCCAGGGAACGAGCCGCGTTGAGCGATATTCTCCGGAAGGGTTTCAAGGACACCTTCAGGCTGTTCGAGCAGGAGGAGAAGAGCTTTAGCTGGTGGGACTACCGCGCCGGCGGGTTTCGCAGGAACAACGGCATGAGGATCGACCTGATACTGGCTTCAACAGCCCTGAGCTCCGCCTGCACCGGTTGCTCCATCGACGTGGCGCCGCGCCGGCTGCAGCGGCCATCCGATCACACGCCCGTCGTGGCCGAATTCTCGCTGCCGTGAACAAAGCGGCAGGCTCGCATTCGACTTGTTGCCGCCGACCGAGCAGTGTGGTCTATTCAGCAAGTCATCAACGGGGAGGTTAGCCGGATGTTAAGGAAAATTATCGGAATCTATCTGATCCTGGTGGCGGTACTGGTTGGTGTACATACCGTCGTTGAGCCGCTTTATCATGCCGAGACCGTCGGGGCAGCCCGGGCTATTCGACCGTGACCGACTTGGCGAGGTTGCGGGGGCGGTCCGGGTCGGTGCCCTTCAGCATCGCCACGTGATACGCCAGCAACTGCAGCGGCACCGCATACAGCAAGGGTTCCTGAATCGGTTGCACATGGGCAGGCATGCGCAAGATTCGCATGCCGTCATCGGCGCCGAACTTCACGGCCGGGTCGGCGAAAACGTAAAGCTTGCCGCCGCGTGCGCGGACTTCCTGAAGATTTGACTGCAGCTTCGCCAGCAATTCGTTGTTGGGTGCCACGGCCACCACCGGCATGTCGTCGTCCACCAGAGCAAGGGGGCCGTGCTTGAGTTCGCCCGCGGCGTAGGCCTCGGCGTGGATGTAGGAGAGTTCCTTGAGCTTCAAGGCTCCCTCCATGGCCACGGGATTGAGCGCCCCGCGGCCCAGAAACAGGGCGTGGTGCCTGTCGGCGAACTCGCGGGCCAATTCCGCGATGGCGCCTTCCAGCAGCAGGCTCTGCTCAACCAGGCCGGGCATTTCCGCCAGGTGGTTCACCAACAGGCGCTCGTGTTCGACACTGGCACCTCGGTTACGGGCAAGCGCAATGGTGAGCATGAGCAGAGCCGCCAGTTGGGTCGTGAAGGCCTTCGTGGAAGCCACGCCGATCTCCACGCCCGCTCGCGTGAGGAATACCAGGTCGGCCTCACGGGTCAGTGAACTCTCCGCTACGTTGCAGATCGCCAGTGTCGCCAGGTAGCCCAGCTTCTTCGCGGCGCGCAGCGCCGCCAATGTGTCGGCGGTCTCTCCGGACTGGGATATGGCCACGAAGAGCGTATTCTCCGGCACCACAGGGGAGCGATAGCGATACTCGCTGGCGATCTCCACGGCACAGGACAACCGCGCGACTTCCTCCAACTGGTACCGCGCGACGAGGCCGGCATGGTAGCTGGTCCCGCAGGCTACGATATGCACCCCCGCGGTACGCGCCAGGATGGACTTCGAAGCCGCACCGAACGCTGCATCGGAGATCGCGCCGTCTTCGATCCGATGCTCCAATGCCCGCAACAGCGCCGCCGGCTGTTCATGGATTTCCTTCTCCATGAAGTAGCGGTAGTGCCCCAGTTCCACCGCGTCGGCGGTCTGCTCGCTCTCCCGCACCGGTCGGCGAACTGCCTGCCCGTCCGTATCGTAGATCCGCACCGCGTCTCGCCCGACGACGGCGACGTCCCCTTCTTCGAGAAACTGAAACCGCCTGGTCACCGGAACCAGCGCAGCCACGTCCGATGCCACCAGGTTACCGTTGCTGCCCAGGCCCACGACAACAGGCGTCCCCACACGCGCGGCGATCAGCGTATCGGGTTGCTCCGCGCTGAGAACCACCATTGAGGCATGTCCGCCTTCCAGCTCACCGACCGTGAGGCTCACGGCTACGCGCAGATCACCGGTTTGCGCAAGGTGGTGGTGCACCCGGTGCGCGATGACCTCGGTATCGGTTTCGGAGGCGAACCGGTACCCCTCAGCCTCCAGTTGCTCGCGCAGCGCCCCATGATTCTCGATGATGCCGTTGTGCACCACGGCAACACCGCCCGAGGCATGGGGGTGTGCATTGGTCTGGCTGGGCCTGCCGTGGGTCGCCCAGCGAGTGTGGGCGATACCGCAGGCGCCGCTCAAGGGATTGTTCTCAAGCGCATCCTGCAGCGCCTGCACCTTGCCCAACCGCCGCAATCGCTGCAGCTTGCCGCCCTTGACCACAGCCAGACCCGCAGAGTCGTATCCCCTGTACTCCAGACGCCGCAACCCCTCCATCAGAACAGGGGTTACGTCGTGGTTCGCGACCATGCCGACGATGCCGCACATACGCTGGTGTCCTAATCCTGTAAGTTGCCGTGATTTCGAGTCGAGCCTGACGCGCCGATACGGCGACCCGGCTATTTTCCGGACTTCCCGGGCCGCTTCCAGCCCTTGACCGCACTCTGGCGCTGCCGCGCCACCGCCAGCGTTCCGGGGGGGACGTCCCTGGTGATGGTGGACCCGGCAGCGATGGTAGCGCCTGCGCCCACTCGCAGCGGCGCCACGAGCATCGAACCTGAGCCCACGAACACCCGATCCCCGATTTCCGTCGCATGCTTGTTTGCGCCGTCGTAGTTGCAGGTGACCGTGCCGGCGCCAACGTTGGAATCGCGGCCGATGCGCGTATCGCCGACATAACTGAGATGGTTCACCTTGACTCCGGATTTCAGCCTGCCGGCCTTGACCTCGACGAAGTTGCCCACCTTGACGCACTCGTCGAACTCGGTCCCGGGCCGCAGCCGAGAGAAAGGGCCGATCTCGCAGTTTCTGCCGGCGATCACGCCATCGACGACGCAGTGAGCGTGCACCGTGCAATCGTCGCCGAGCCGGCTGTTCGCAATGACGGCGTTGGGGCCTATGCGAACCCGGTCCCCGAGCGCGACATCCCCGCTGATAACCGCGCCCACGTCGATGAACACGTCCCGGCCCACCGCCAACCGGCCGCGCAGGTCAAACCTGGAGGGATCGGCGAGCGTGACTCCCTGTTCCAGGAGCGCGCCCGCATAACGCCATTGAATCGCGCGTTCGGCCTGGGCCAACTGCTTGCGGTCGTTGATGCCCATGGCCTCGACCGGATCGCCGACCGGCACGCCGGCCACCGGCACCCCCTCCGCAACCGCCATGGCGATCACGTCGGTGAGATAGAGTTCACCCTGGCTGCTGCCATCGTCCAGACGGTTCAGCCAGCGTTTCGACGACGACGCCGGCAGCACCATGATGCCCGTGTTGATTTCGTTGACGGCAAGCTCCGCGAGTGTGGCGTCAGCGTCCTCGACCACCGCCGCGACCGACCCCGCCTCGTCGCGCAGCACGCGGCCGTACCCCTGCGGATCGTCCACATTGGCAGTCAACAGGCCTGCTCCGCCGTCGCCCGCCGCGGTCAGCAGTTCGGTGAGGCTGTCCACGGAAACCAGGGGTACGTCCCCGCAGAGCACGAGCACCTGATGCCCGTCCGGAATCTGTGGCAGCGCCTGGGCCAACGCGTGCCCGGTGCCCAGTTGTTCGGCCTGATGCGTCCAATCCAGTTCGCGATTCGAGAACGCCTCCCGAACTGCGGCGCCGCCGTGCCCGTAAACCACGTTGACGGTCGCAGGCTCAAGCGATTCGGCCGAATCCAGCACATGGGAAAGAATGCTTCGCCCGGCCAGGGGTTGAAGCACCTTGGAGACGCTGGAGTTCATGCGCTCCCCCCGGCCCGCCGCAAGGACAATGACGGTGACCGGCCCAGGCCGATTACGTTCTGAAGAGACGCTTGCTTTCCCACGTGGTTGCATTCGATGGTCCGTCGTTGACACGTACTTCAGTTCCGTCGGCGCAAAACGGCGATCAAGCTCGATCCCCGAGTAAAGCACCACCGCGAGATTGCGGTTGCCTCCCTGGCGATCCAGCGGATAGGCATGGTAACCGACGCCTGCACCGCGCGCGGTATCCAGCACCGCCAGCCCGTGGCATCAGCCGGATTCCAGCCGGGTAACACCTTTCGTCAACCAATCTTGTCCCCCGAAGGCAACAAGCGCGACATAGAGGCATTGCGAGACCGTATCCGGACGGAAAACGATCGTGATCCTGTAATCCCGCCCGCCGTGGCGTACCAGCCAGCCTTCGAGCGAACCGGACAGGCGAATTCCGGATAACGGGTTTCCCGCGATGTCATGCAGCAGGTCGTCGATCTCATCCAGCCGACGCTCTGCGGCGGCAATGTTTCCGCCCGTGGTCTCCACGATATGCTCGGCGATAGCGATGATGTCCTGCTCGACCAGAGGATGCCGAATCTGACGCATCATCCCCGCAAGGCATCGTCCTTCGACTCGGCGAGCTTGCGTAGCCGGACGCGAGCGCCTCTTGTCACTTCATCGAGAGCACCGACCGGTACCCACTGTTCGAGAGGCAGGCGCAGGCGGCGTTCGACCTCGGCGCCCATAAGCATCCGCTCCCGCTCGCGGATCGCCTTTGCCCGTGCGAGTTCTCCGGATACCGCGGCGCTGACATTCGCGTATTCGCCATCGTCGACCAGTTGCCGGGCAAATGCGAATGCGGTTTCGGTGAAGGAGACGCTCTGCTTGTGCACGGCCATAACCGACCCCCTGAGCAACGGTGCTCTATTGGCGCACCATAGCGCAGAGGCGCGCTTCCCGCAATCGCCGCCAATCACAACCAAAGCGCCGTTCGAACGGCAAGCTTCTTGCGCCGGATCGCCCCAATATGCGCCCCGAACCGTCGCCTCAGCGCTTGCATTCGGACCTCGCCGGGACTCTTGCAACTGCTTGATACTTCAATGCGCTCGTTTCGATTGCAGTATGTCCGCAATTCCAAACGCAAAGGTACAGCCCCCTATCCTTCTACACCTACGCTACTCGTCGTCAGCAAACACCCTACGCCACCTCTTGAGGTGTGCAACCCCCCCCCCGAACCGGCAACTGCCCGATATTCTTGCTCCCCCTCCCTCAAATTTCTAAAGAGCGCCTCCCTATCTAGAGCACTGGCCGCAAGGTATTCTCGATGTTTTCTCTGCAAATAGTGTCGAAGGCTTCGCAATTTTGCCGCTGTCGTTGGAAATTGAATCCGTACCAAACCATGCCTTCGTCTTACATTTTTTGCTGTGCCCTCACCGAATAGCGTGAAATTTTCTACATTTCCCCCAATAGTCTCTACGCATTCTTCGCAACTACAGACACCATTGTGAAAAGCCTCTGCGGATGCGAGTTTGTTTAATTTGGCCAACATGGATACCGTATCTCGACACCTAATTCGAGCATGTAACTGGGGAATATAATATCGCGAAATAGGTATGCCGCCACCCACGGGCACGACGGAGCGAAACTCTCCAAATTCCGGTCCGTGAGCAACTCCTGTCATAGCTCCACTTCCAAGATTACCCGCCGCCACCACCGAGAAATAGCCACCATGTAAATTTATAACTTCTCTGGCGTGTTCACCTCTTAGTCCACGAGTCAGTTTAACTAGACCTCGCAATTCCACCTCAGCTGCGGTTGTCTCGTTGAGATTGTCTACCCAAAGCAAAAACCCATCCAACCTAATTGCAGACATTTGTTCTATTATTCGTTCTCTGGCAGATTTGCTAATCAATATGCCTTTATCTATTACAATTTCAGCAAATAATCTTCCATTGTTTCGTTGATTGGAAGCAATTTCTGCAGCCCGAACATTTACAGGCAACCACTCATCCAATGTAGCATCAGTCAGAAAAACATATGGTGCCACTAGAGCGTACGGTCGGAGCTCATCGTTACTTTCCATGTACTTGGCCGCATCGGATTCTAACATTTGCCGGGCAATTTGATTTTCTTGATAGGAAAGTGTCCGTTCCACAAACCCCTCGAGCAGATCTCCATCCGAAAAGTGTTCAGGCAAAAGCGGTTGCTCGCCCACAAAATCGGCAATTGGTGAGCCGTATCCCTCGGCCAGTGCCCGAATCGACTTCTTTGGACGCCGATTGGAATCCGAAATCAGCCCAGGATCATGCTGAAACGCGTGCGTCAGCGGGTCAATAAGGTACTGCGTTGCGGGCGCCGTCTTCTCTAGGAGAAAGGCTGCAATTCCCGCCGGAGCGTACGCCGCCATGTTTGCGTTAATAACGACACCGCGGTACGCACCCGTCGTTGGATACTCGAAGTGATTCTGTTCGGCAAACGTACTAAAGATCATCCAATGATCAACTGACATGCTGCATTGCCCGCAATACTTGAGATAACTGTCGACGTTGTGGTCGCCATACCGACTCGTTGAGAGTAGGCCGAATTATCCATTGACAAGTTCCATTGTATGGAATGTGAATAACGCCAATGCCACGCTCCGACGCAGCGTGCCGCAAAGACGCAGATACTTCTTTTGTCCCTACAGCTATACAGATGAAATCCGCTACTAGCGTGTGAGCGTGGCACTGCCGAAACGCACGCCGCCAATCACGTACTTTAACCTCCACAAATGTCACCCATCGTCCTCGCGTAGCGACCAAATCCGCACATTGACCGAGAGGTAAGCGCTGTGCTGACCCCACCTTCCTTTCGGTGAGTCATTGAGATTGGATGACTCCTCTTAAATAGGGAGGAGTCCGATGCGGAACGATGATCTGGATGCCAAGGGCAAGGACGTTGGCGGTTCGGCTGCGGCCAACGGAGCGGCGGCGGTTGGGAGGAAGCGAAAGAAGCGGCGAAGCTGGAGCGCGGAGAAGAAGATCCGGATCGCGCGGGAGAGTTTTTCTACCCAGGAGTCGGTGACGGCCGTGGCCCGGCGCTACGGGATCGCGCGCAACCGGTTATCGGCCTGGCGCAGTCTTCTGCGCCGGGGCAAGCTGGTGGCGCCGTCATCGGTGCAGGCGGAACCGGCTGGGGCTTTTGCCGACGTTGAGGTGGAAGAACGCGCTTCGGTGGTGATTGAAGGACGCGGCGTGACGGTTCGCCTGGACGGGGTCACCGACACGGCCGGGATCGCGGCGATCGCCGTGGCGCTGGCGGGCACGTCGTGATGGTGTCGTTGGGTGGCACTCGGATCGTGGTGGCGACGCAGCCGGTGGACTTTCGCAAGGGCCATGACGGATTGGCCGCGGCGGTGCACAACGAGCTGGGCCTGGACCCATATTCGGGGGTCGCCTATGTCTTCCGAGCCAAGCGAGCCGACAGGATCAAAGTGCTCTGGTGGGACGGCACCGGTCTGGTGCTGGCGTATAAGCGGTTGGAGCAGGGCCGGTTCGCGTGGCCGACGGTCCACAACGGGGTGATGAGGCTCACCCGGGCGCAGTTCGAGGCGCTGTTCGAGGGTCTGGACTGGCGCCGGACGTGGAGCCCGCGCGTGCGCCGCCCGCGCGTGGCGGCGTGACTGCCCAAGGGGTTGTTCAACCCTGATGACCGGCTCGTTTTTCGGGCCGGTTTTCGTTTATAACTTCCTGATTATATGGTAGTATTCACTCATGCAGAGCCGTCCAGAACCGGTCGATCTCACCGCGTTGCCGCCCGCCCACCGGGCGCTGTTCCAACGCCAGAAAACCGCCTTTCAGGCGCAGCAAACGGCCAACGACGAGCTTCGCGCGAGGGTGGATTTGCTCACCGATACCAACCGCCGCCTGGAACACCTCATCGACGAACTGCGCCGGGCGATCTACGACAAGAAGTCCGAGAAGCGCCCGCTGGACGATCGCCAACTGGCGTTCGAGGATCTGGAAGGCGCGGTGGCCGAGGCCGAGGAAGCCGCGGCTGCGCCGGGCACCTCAACAACCCCGTCCTCCGCCAAGCGCCGGGCACCTCGACGCAACCTCGGGCATCTGCCCAGGGGCCTGGAACGCATCGAACAGGTCATCGAGCCCGACAGCACGCAGTGTCCCTGCGGGTGCGGGGACATGATCCGCATCGGCGAGGACCGCACCGAGCGGCTGGACATCGTGCCGGCGCAGCTTCGGGTCATCGTCACGGTGCGCCCGAAGTACGCCTGCCGCACCTGCGAGGCCGGCGTGATCCAGGCGCCGGCGCCGGCGCACCTCATCACCGGCGGCTTGCCGACCGAGGGGGCGCTGGCGCAGGTGCTGATCGCCAAGTACGGCGATCACTTACCTTTGTATCGCCAATCGCAGATCTACGCCCGCTCGGGCGTGGAGTTGCACCGCTCCACGCTCGCCGGCTGGGTGGGCAAGGCGTCGTTTCATCTGACTCCGGTGGTGGATCGGCTGGCCTGGCATCTGAAGCAGTCGGGGCAGTTGTTCATGGATGAGACGCGCGCGCCGGTGCTGGACCCGGGGCGGGGCAAGACCAAGACGGGGTATCTGTGGGCGCTGGCCCGCGACGAGCGCCCCTGGGCCGGTCCGGACCCGCCCGGCGTGGTGTTCTTCTATGCGCCCGGTCGCGGCGGGGTTCATGCCACGCGTTTCCTTGAGGGTTTTACCGGCATCCTGCAGGTGGACGGCTACGCCGGCTACAACGCGGTGGCCGCGCCCGGCAAGGGGGTGACCCGGGCGAACTGTTGGGTGCACGCCAGGCGCAAGCTGTGCGAGATCCACGACAGCCACCGCTCGGAGGTCGCCGCGGAGGGCTTGCGCCGCATCGCGGCGATGTACGCCATCGAGAAGCAGATCCGGGGCGAACCCGCCGAGGTGCGCCTGGCCGTTCGCAAGGCGCGCACCGCGCCGCGGGTCAAGGAGTTCGGGGCGTGGCTGAAGCGGCAACGCGCCCGCGTCTCGGCGAAGTCGCGCCTGGGCGAGAAGCTGGCCTACATCGGCAATCACTGGGAAGGACTTCAGGTGTTCCTCACCGACGGCCGCGTGGAGATGGATTCCAACGTGGTCGAGAACACGATCCGCCCGCTGGCGCTGAACCGCAAGAACGCGTTGTTCGCCGGCCACGATGAGGGTGCGGCGGCCTGGGCCCGCATCGCTAGTCTGATCGAAACGGCGAAAATGAACGGGGTCAACCCGCATGCCTATCTCAAGGCGACGCTCGAAGCCATCGCCAATGGCCATCCGGCCTCCGAGATCGATCAGCTGCTGCCCTGGGTCTTTACGCCAATCTCACGCTGAAAGCCAGATGGTGTAGGGGCACCGCTTACACCGAGAGTTGGTACTTCCACTCGAATGTTATATCCCTCAGTCGTCAAAAAATCGATCACCGCCTCAACAAGAGGGCCCTCAAGTCGGTTTTTTGATTTACAAATGCTACTCATATTTCTCAAGTTGACTAGAGAACAAGTATATTAGGCATATTGCTCCAACTTGGAATACTATTGTGCCAATAGTAGCACTTCTCCATAGAATCCCCTGCCCTGGAAGCGCCAACACACCAACGAGCAGAGACATCGCCACAATGGTGGCAAAAAATAACAATAGATGTCCTGAACGAAACCAAAACGCTATCCTACTAATGCTTGTCAACGCATCAAATGTGCGCCAAGCTTCGTCCGTGTACCTCTTAATTAAATCCGGCTGACCTCGTAGTTCGTCGTCCGTATCTTGGATGGAACGAATATGTTCGAGCACATCCGCGATGATATTCCGCTAAATTCTCGCGTAGTGATTCCTTCCTTAGCAAAACTCTATCTCGAAACTCCTTTCGTGTATCGACGAATGGAAAATATCGCCCGGAGATTCCAAGTAGGATCGCAATGATCGGAAGGAAATAGTTAATTTCAAACACGAACACTTTTCCGAATAGTAGATTTCTCCGTCAACTCTGGATATCTTCCGTACACGTAACTCAGAATAGCCCTTAGCGGTGTTGATTCCATTCGTGACCTAAATTGCTGTAGAAGCACCCTCTGGGAATGAGACAATGTACAATAGAGATTGTCTTCCACAAATCTAACGCCTCTTTCTGTCAATCGAAATTCTTCTTCTTCATATTCAGAATAAGAAGAATCAATAATTTCTGGCAAAGATGAATTCAACCACATCTCCCATTCTGCTGCAGATTCCGGCAGAGTATCGCCCTTTGAGGTGCTTCTATCAATAAACCCTCTCAACTCAAAAAACTTCAAATCATCATAAACCTGAGATGAAAAAGGACCGTACGTCCAAGGAAAGAAATCGTAGAAATTCTCAGCGTTTATTTCTGTGCCCTTTTTGAATGCCTTAAGCGCCTCTTCTCTGAAGAGGAAAAGCATCTTCACTAGGCGAGTTCGACCGGAGATTGGCTGATTCGGCTCTGTACTCTTGCCTGGGCTATATAGTAAAAGCAGCAAAATATCTCGTCTGTTATTGATCTTCACTACGTCCTCCTAAGCCGCTGGCTTGTGCCGATGATAGTGCTGCGCTCAAGGCTACTAGGCGACCTATGTTGCTCTGTTTGCGCTTCACGGTAGCCATGGGATTGCGTTGCGAGATGTAGGGTTGGCTCAGCAAGAAATTCTATGCAACAAGCATTTACCATAACCTGTTTCAAGAACCAGTAAAGTTTTCGCGCAGAATGGCCAAAAACAAATGGGCAACTGGTTTCGTACCTTGAACTTGGCGCGCTCATGCGAACGCATCATCGCTTACAAAACGGTTCAAATTTGCCGCCCTTACCGGAGTACGCGACTAGTATCCCCGCGCCCATTCTAATCCGGAAAAGGCAGCGATTCCAAAGGCCCGACTATTGGGCCCTTGATTGCAAGCATTTCAAGCGAGCGCTGGCGGTTGGCTGGTTTGTTAGCGCTTGCCCTTGAGCTTCTCGGCCGCGCGGTAACGGGCTTCGGCCTCGATGAGTTCCCGTTGCGCCTGTTCCAGGTCGATTTCGCCATGGCGGCCTTCCAGCGCTTCGAGGGCCCGCTCGCGCGCCGCCAGCGCCGCGGCTTCGTCGAGATCCTCGGCGCGGGCGGCGCTGTCGGCGAGGACCGTCACCAGCCGCGGCTGAACTTCCAGAATCCCACCTGAAACAAAGAAGAACTGTTCCTCGCCGTCGGGCGGCTGAACGCGCACTTCGCCGGGCTTGAGATGGGTCAGCAGCGGTGCGTGGCGCGGCGCGATGCCGATCTCGCCAAGCGCGCCGGGCGCAAACACCATCTCCGCCTCGCCGGAAAAGATCTCGCCTTCGGCGCTGATGATGTCGACACGAATGGTAGCCATGATCGCGGCGTCCCGAGGCTATTGCAGGCGCCTGGCCTGCTCTTCCGCCTCACCGATCGAACCAACCATGTAAAACGCCTGCTCGGGCAGATGATCGTATTCGCCGTCGACGATCGCCTTGAAACTGCTTACCGTCTCCTTCAGCGGTACGTATTTGCCCGGCGTGCCGGTGAACGTCTCCGCCACGGTGAAGGGCTGCGACAGAAACCGCTGAATCTTGCGCGCCCTCTGCACGGTCAGCTTGTCGTCCTCGGAGAGTTCGTCCATGCCCAGGATGGCAATGATGTCCTGCAGTTCCTTGTAGCGCTGCAGCACGGCCTGCACGGACCGGGCGGTCTGATAGTGATCCTCGCCGATGATGTTGGGGTCGAGCAGCCGGCTGGTGGAATCCAGCGGGTCCACCGCCGGATAGATGCCCAGTTCGGCGATCTGGCGGGACAGCACCAGCGTGGCGTCCAGGTGGGCGAAGGTGGTCGCCGGCGACGGGTCGGTCAGGTCGTCGGCCGGCACATAGACCGCCTGGAACGACGTGATCGATCCGGTACTCGTTGAAGTGATGCGTTCCTGCAGCACGCCCATCTCCTGGGCCAGGGTGGGCTGGTAACCCACCGCCGAGGGCATCCGGCCCAGCAACGCCGAGACCTCGGTGCCGGCCAGCGTATAGCGGTAGATGTTGTCGATGAACATCAGCACGTCGCGGCCCTCGTCGCGGAAGTGCTCGGCGATGGTCAGGCCGGTGAGCGCCACGCGCAGGCGGTTGCCCGGCGGCTCGTTCATTTGCCCGTAGACCAGCGAGACCTTGTCGAGAACGCCGGACTCCTTCATCTCGTAATAGAAGTCGTTGCCTTCGCGGGTCCGCTCGCCGACGCCGGCGAACACCGAATAGCCGCCGTGTTCCTTGGCGATGTTGTTGATCAGCTCCATCAGCGTGACCGTCTTGCCCACGCCGGCGCCGCCGAACAGTCCGATCTTGCCGCCCTTGGCGATGGGCATGATCAGGTCGATGACCTTGACGCCCGTTTCAAACAACTCGGTGCTTGTGGCCTGTTCCTCAAAGGTCGGCGGATCCCGATGGATCGGCAGCCGAACCTCCTCGCCGATTTCCCCGGCCTTGTCGATCGGATTGCCCAGCACGTCCATGATGCGTCCCAGGGTCTTCTCACCCACCGGAACGCTGATGGGCGCCGCCGTATTGCCCACCGTCAATCCGCGCTTCAGCCCTTCGCTGGAACCCATGGCAATCGCCCGTACCACGCCGTCGCCCAACTGTTGCTGAACCTCCAGCGTGAGATCGCGATCCTGCAGCCTAAGCGCATCGTAGACGCTTGGAATGGCGTCCCGCGGAAACTCCACGTCCACCACCGCGCCGATAATCTGAACAATCGTACCCGTGCTCATGGAATGCCCAACCTTCCTTTGCTTGCGGAATCGCTAGACGGCTGCCGCGCCGCCGACGATCTCCGATATCTCTTGAGTGATCGCTGCCTGGCGGGCCTTGTTGTAGGCCAACTGGAGCTGATCGATGAATTTACCCGCATTGTCGGTGGCGGCCTTCATCGCCACCATTTTCGAAGCCATCTCGCAGGCGACGTTCTCCACCGCACCGCGATACACCTGCGTCTCCAGGTAACGTTCGAGCACGTTGCTCAGGAGTTCCGCGGCGTCCGGCTCGTAGATGTAATCCCAGTGAGCCTGCAGCTCCTCGGCATCCACCGGTTCCACCGGCAACAACGTGCTGATCGTCGGCCTCTGGCTCATGGTGTTGACGAAGACGTTGTAGACCAGGAACAACCGATCGATTGAGCCCGACTTGTAGGCGTCCGTCATGCTGGCGATCGGGCCGATAAGGTCCGACATCTTCGGCGCATCGCCCAGATGCGTTGCCGCCGAAACGATATTCGTGTTCAGCCGGCGGAAATACGCCAGGCCCTTGGCGCCGAGCACGCACAGGTCCGCTTCCACGCCCTGATCCCGCCAGCGACTGATGTCGTTCAGCAGGGCGCGGTAGAGATTGACGTTCAGCGAGCCGCATAACCCGCGGTCGGAGGTGACCACCAGATAGCCCACGCGTTTGATCTCGCGGTCCGCCAGGTAAGGATCGTGGAAGTCGGGGCTGGCCTGGGTGAGATGGCCGATCACGGCGCGAATACCCTCCGCATAGGGCTTTGCGGCGTTCATTCGATCCTGGGTCTTCCTCAGTTTGGAGGCCGCCACCATCTCCATCGCCCGCGTGATCTTCTGCGTGTTTTTCACGCTGTTGATCTTGGTGCGGATTTCCTTGCCGACGGCCATCTGCGGATTCCTCGCGCGGCGCTCAGTAGGCGCCCGACGCCTTGAATTCGTCGAGCAGCGTCTTCAGGCCGGCCTGGACCTCCTCGTCGTACGCGCCCGTGCGATTGATGGTGGCCATCAACTCCTCGGCGTTGGCGCGCGCATGGGCGTGCAGCGCCGCCTCGAACGGCACCACGTTCTCGACCTCGACGTCATCCAGGTAGCCCTCGTTGACGGCATAGAGGGAAATCGCCATTCCGGCCACCGACAACGGCGAATATTGAGCTTGCTTCATCAGCTCCGTGACCCGCTGGCCGCGTTCCAGTTGCCGCCGGGTGGTTTCATCGAGATCGGAGGCGAATTGCGAGAACGCCGCCAGCTCCCGGTATTGGGCCAGCGACAGCCGAATGCCGCCGCCCAGCTTCTTGATGATCGCGGTCTGGGCCGCGCCGCCCACTCGCGACACGGACAGGCCCGCATTGATGGCCGGGCGGATGCCCGCGTTGAAGAGGTCCGTCTCCAGGAAGATCTGCCCATCGGTGATCGAAATCACGTTGGTCGGCACGAACGCCGAGACGTCGCCCGCCTGGGTCTCGATGATCGGCAACGCCGTCAGCGAGCCTGTCCTGCCCTTGACCTCGCCGTTGGTGAATTCTTCCACGTACCCCGCGTTGACCCTCGCGGCGCGCTCCAGGAGGCGGGAATGCAGGTAGAACACATCGCCCGGATAGGCTTCGCGGCCGGGCGGGCGGCGCAACAGCAGCGAGACCTGACGATACGCCCAGGCCTGCTTGGTCAGGTCGTCGTAAATGATCAGCGCATCCTGGCCGCGGTCCCTGAAGTACTCGCCCATGGCGCAGCCGGAGTAAGGCGCAATGTACTGCATGGCGGCCGATTCGGCAGCCGAGGCCGACACCACGATGGTGTGTTCCATGGCGCCTTCCTGCTCCAGTCGATTGACCACGTTGGAGACCGTGGAGTTCTTCTGGCCGATGGCGACGTAGATGCAGGTGATGTCGCCGCCGCGCTGATTGATGATCGTGTCGATGGCCACCGCGCTCTTGCCGGTCTGGCGGTCGCCGATGATCAGTTCCCGCTGACCCCGGCCGATGGGCACCATGGAGTCGATGGATTTAAGCCCCGTCTGTACCGGGCTTGACACGGACTGCCGGTCGATGACGCCCGGGGCGACCTTTTCGATGGGGGACGATTCCGACGCATCGATGGGCCCCTTGCCGTCGATGGGAATGCCCAGCGAGTTCACCACCCTCCCGAGCAGCGATTCGCCCACGGGCACCTCGAGAATCCGGCCGGTGGTGCGAACCGTATCGCCCTCGCGAATGTGCTTGTACTCACCCAGTACTACCGCGCCGACCGAGTCCTGCTCCAGGTTGAGCGCGAGGCCGAAACTGTCTCCCGGGAACTCGATCATCTCCCCGTACTGAACATCGGCAAGACCGTGGATGCGGACAATGCCGTCGGTGAGCGCGATCACCGTGCCCACATCCCGCGCCTCGGCCTTCGCATCGAAGTCTTCGATGCGCTGCTTGATCAGTTCGCTGATTTCCGACGCTTTCAATGCCATGGAATTTCCTCTCGCCCGCAATTCATCATGCGGTCAACGCCCCGGCAAGTTCGGTGAGCCGACTCTTCACCGATCCATCGATCACCTGGCCCTCGGCATGGATCACCGCACCGCCAAGCAACCCGGGGTCTTGTTTCAGTTCCAGTTCCACCGTCCGGCCCAGCTTCCGTTCCAGGGCTGCCGCGATTCGCTCGACGACGGCTTCTTCCACGCCGGCGGCGGTCACAAGCTGTACCTTGACCGTGTTCTCGGCGCGGGCCTTGAGCGCATCGAACCGGGTCGAAATCTCCGGCAGGACCTCGAGCCTGCGATTCTCCGCCAGCAACCTGAGCAGATTGCGGCCGCGCTCAGAACCCAGCACCCGCGCTTCGCCGGCGTCGGCGCACACCGACAGCAGGAAGTCGATGCGCGAAGAGTCCGCAAGCTCCCGCCGGGAGAGAAAGGCGCTCGCCGCCGGATCGCTGACCACGTCAGCCGCTGTCCTCAAGGCCTGCGACCACGCGGACAGACTGCCATCGTCTCTCGCCAGTTCGAAGGTCGCGCGGGCGTAGGGCCTCGCCAGTGTGCCGGTTTCAGCCATGGCAACTATCCGCTCGCAGGCCGCCGCTACAGTTCCGCGGCCAGGCGGTCGAGCAGCTCACGGTGCGCCTCGGCGTCGATCTCGCGGGCCAGGACTTTCTCCGCACCCGCCACGGCGATGACCGCCACCTGGTTGCGCAGTTCGTCGCGAGCCCGGTTGATTTCCACGTCCAGCTCCGCCTGGGCGCTTTCGAGCCGCTTGCGCTTCTCATCCTCGCCCTGGGTACGGGCTTCATCGACGATGCCGGTGGCCCGTGACGAAGCCTTGTTGAGAATGTCGCGGGCCTGCTCCCGAGCCGCCACGATGATGGTCTGGGCCTGTGCCTCGGCCGCCTCCAGGTTGCTGCGGCCCTTTTCCGCGGCAGCAAGGCCATCGGCGATCCGCTGCTCGCGCTCCTCCATGGCCTGGATAATGAGCGGCCAGATGTAGGTCATGGTGAACCACACCAGCAGGGCGAATACCAGCATCTGTACGAACAGTGTGACGTTGATACTCACGGGTTAGCTCCGGGAACGATGTCGCCTCGGTCCAGACGGATCAGCCGCCGGCCCCGACCGTGTTCAGCGCCGTGCTCAGAAACGGGTTGGCAAACGTAAAGAACAGCGCCACACCCACGCCGATCATGGTGACCGCATCCAGCAGTCCG
Organism: Candidatus Rariloculaceae bacterium; assembly: GCA_965262365.1. Lineage (GTDB taxonomy): Bacteria > Pseudomonadota > Gammaproteobacteria > Steroidobacterales > Rariloculaceae > UBA6522. The sequence continues at coordinate 4,559,400 of OZ253541.1, read as the reverse complement.
GCGACGATGAACATCTTGATCTGCAGCATCGGCACCAGTTCCGGCTGCCTCGCTGCACCTTCAAGGAAGCGGCCGCCGAGCAGGCCGAAGCCAATGGCGGTGCCCGCCGCGCCCATGCCGATCAACAGCGCCACAGCCACGGCTGTCATTCCCTGTACGTTGGCGACTAAGTTTACTAATTCCATAACTCCTCCTAAATTCAGCAAGGCCGCGAAGCCTTCTAACTAATGCTCTTCGTGGGCCATACTCAAGTAGACGATGGTCAACATCATGAAGATGAAGGCCTGCAATGTGATGATCAGGATATGGAACAGCGCCCATACCAGACCCAGGATCACCTGAATGATCAGGTACGCAATCGTGTCGACCGAAAACAGATTCAACGCAGTTTCGGTCAACGTGTGTCCACCCGCGGACAGCGTGAACAGTGCGATCAGAATGAAGATCAGCTCGCCGGCGTAGAGGTTCCCGAACAGCCGCAGCGCCAGTGATACCGGCTTGGCCAATTCCTCCACCAGTTTCAGGAGGAAGTTGAACGGCAGCATCCACTTGCCAAACGGGTGAAAAAACAATTCCCTGGCAAATCCGCCGACGCCCTTGATCTTGATGCTGTAGAAGATCATGAGCAGGAAAACGCTGATCGACATGCCGAAGGTGATGTTGAGATCGGTGGTCGGCACGACCTTCATGTACTCGATCCCCATGATGACCCCGACCTCGGGCAACAGGTCCACCGGCACCAGGTCCATGAAATTCATCAGGAAGATCCAGCAGAAAATCGTCAGCGCCAGCGGCGCGATGAGCTTGCTTGAACCGTGAAAGCTGTCCTTGACCTGGGTATCGACGAACTCCACCATCATCTCGACGAAGTTCTGCCAGCGGCCCGGCACGCCCGAAGTGGCCCTGACCGCCGCGAACCGGAAGCTGCCGACGAACAGGATTCCCAGCGCCACGGCGTAGAAGACGCTGTCCAGGTGCAGATTCCAGAACCCCTCGCCCACATGCAGGTTGGTGAGGTGGTGGACGATGTACTCGGTGGCGTCCGCGGGGCCTTCGTGAGCGTCTTCCATGCCTACTTCCTGCCCTGCTGCCCGGTCCCGCCGGCCAGCGAGTCACCCGCACCCCGGAGCAATGCTGCCCAGAACACCAGTAGCGTCGCTGCGAAACCGCCGATCATCGCTCCGAAAACCACTTCCACGTTCATCAATACCAATGCGAACAGCCCCGCCGTGATCAGCAGCTTGATCGCCTCTCCTCGAAACAGCCGGCCGAGAATCTTCGCCGGTTCCCTGCTCGCCCCTGACCGGAACGTTCCGGCTACCTGGGCCAAGCTGGCCAGAGTGCCGATGCCGCCGCCCAGGAACGCGGAGACGGCTCCCGCCGTGCCCGCCAGCAGCAGCCCGCCCGCGGCGCCCAGCAGCGTGACGCCGGCCTGTGCCCCGACTATCCCGAACGCGGCCCGGCGCGCCCGGCGGAACCGCTCATCCAAATCGCTCACAAGCAGTCCGTGTGCCCGTCATGTCACGCTGTATTGGATAAAGAAAAAGCCACACCCGAGGCGTCGCTTCTAGGAGGAATTTCTGCCGCCTGAACGCCGCGGTATCCTATAGATTTGTGGGCTCACGATCAAGGCGAGCCGGGCCTGCCCCGGTCGCATCCGTGCGCTCGCCGAGAACGATCACGACCCCGGCCGGGGTCCCAGTTGCTCGATAATCCCCTCCAGTTCATCGATGCCGTGATAACGAATGATGACCCGCCCTCTCCTGGAGCGGTGATCGATCCGGACCGAAGCGCCAAGCCGGTTGCTCAACTCCATCTCCAGGCGCCGCACGTCAGGGTCCTTTGCCGGCGCTGGCGGCCGTTTTTTCTCGGGCCGCGCCAGCCGGTTCACGGCGCGCTCGGTCTCCCGAACGCTCCAGCCGTGCTTGACGGCGCGCCGGGCCAGCGCCACCAGGGCCTCGGGATCCTCCAGCGCCAGCAGGGCCCTCGCGTGCCCCATGTTCAGCGACCTTCCCTCGACCATCCCCTTGACCTCATCGGGCAATTCCAGCAGCCGCATCAGGTTGGTCACCGTCGCTCTTGAACGGCCCACGGCGTCAGCGGCCTCGGCGTGGGTCATCTCGAATTCGTCCACCAGGCGCCTCAGCGCGCCGGCCTCTTCCAGCGGATTCAGGTCCTCGCGCTGCATGTTCTCGATCAGCCCGACGGCGATTGCCGCCCGGTCGGGCATGTCCCTGACGAGGGCGGGAATCGCGTCCAGCCCCGCCAGTTGGGCCGCGCGCCAGCGCCGTTCCCCGGCGACGATCTCGTAGCGGGTCTCGGCGCCGCCCTCCGGGGTGTTCAGGGGGCGAACGATTATCGGTTGCACCAGGCCCTGGGCACGGATGGAGTCCGCCAGTTCCTGCAGCGACTCCTGGCGCATGTCCACCCGCGGCTGATAGCGGCCGCGCTCAAGGAGATCGACAGGCAACTCCCGGAGCCCGTCCGGCGCGTCCGGATGCGGTGCGATGGGGTCCGCGCCGAGCAGCGCCTCCAGGCCGCGACCGAGGCTTCTTCGCTTAGGCCGCATCGCTCACCGTCGCTGGTCGCGAGAAGGTTGAGTCCCTGCCAGGCAGGGAACGGTGGGTGCGGCAGACGGGCTGAGCATGTGTTCCTCTCGTCGGCAGGATCAGGCGCGAATCATTGTATCGCAAGCACTCCCCCAAGCGGCGATCAGAGCGTTGCCGGCACGGCCTCGCGACGATTGATCTCTCCGGCCAGGGCCAGGTACGCCAACGCCCCCGCCGAGGACTTGTCGTGGTAGAGCGCGGGCTTGCCGAAACTGGGCGCTTCGGCCAGTCGGACATTGCGCGGAATGACGGTACGGAACACCCCGTCGCCGAAGTGTTCCAGAAGCTGGCTGGAAACTTCCCTGGTGAGATTGGTCCTGCCGTCGAACATGGTGCGCAGAATGCCGTGAATCCGCAGCGCCGGATTGACGCTGCGGCGGATTTCCTCAACGGTTTCCAGCAGCGCGCTGAGGCCTTCCAGCGCCAGGTACTCGCACTGAATGGGTATGAGCACGCCTGTCGCCGCCGCCAGGGCGTTGAGCGTGAGCATGTTGATCGCCGGCGGGCAATCCACCAGCACGTAGTCGTAATCCTTTTCGAGCGGCGTGAGAACCTGCTTCAGACGGCGCTCGCGCCCGGGATGGCTCAGGAGCCTGACTTCCGCCACGGTGAGATCCTGGTTGGCCGGCAGTACGCCGAATCCGCCCGCGCTCGCGGCCCGAATCGCTGCGGTCGCATCGCCCTCCCCAAGAAGCAGGTCGCAGACGGTGACCTCCATGTCCGCCAGGTCCACGCAGCAGCTGACCGTGGCGTTGCCCTGGGGATCCAAGTCCACCACCAGCACACGCCGGCGTGTGGCGGCCAGGGACGCGGCCAGATTCACGCAGGTGGTGGTCTTGCCCACCCCGCCCTTGCGGTTGGCTATGGCAATGATCTGCGCCAAGGAATTATCAGCCTCGCTTCCTGGAGATGATCAGCAACGAGCCCTCGATCAGTTCCGACATCGCTCCTTCCGCCCGTCGCACGTTGAACCGTCGGTCCACCTCGGCCCGCTCGCCGGCGGCCCGCTCGCCGGTCGGCACCAGCATCACCGTATCCGGCCCGAACAGGTGCGCGGTGAGCCGCAGCAACTCCGCGGGCGGCGCCAACGCCCTGGCGAGCAAGGTATCGAAGGTTCGAGCGTCGTTCATCTCCTCCACCCGGCAGTGTTGCACGTCAACGTTAACCAATCCCAGCAAGCCTTGCACATGCCTCAGGAACGCAGCGCGCTTGCCTCGGCTTTCGATGAGAGTGAAATGCCTGCCAGGCTCGGCGATGGCCAGCGGAATGCCCGGCACGCCGGCGCCGCTGCCCACATCGGCGACCCGGTCGCCCACCAGCAGCGGGCGCAACGCAAGGCTCTCGATCGCGTGGCGACGGATCATCGCCTCCGGGTCGGTGATCGTGGTGAGATTGTGGACCCGGTTCCACCGGCGGATCTCACCAAGGTATCTTGCCAGCGCATCGGCAGCAGCAGGATCCACCGTCAGCCCGACACCGGCCAGTCGCTCAGTCAGGCGTTCCCACATGACCGAAGTATAGCCCCCAGCGCTACGGCGGACGGTCGTTTCACTCAGCCAAGCGCCGCTTCACCCGCCCGATGACAAGCCACCCGGCTGCCCGCCAATGGCCGAAGCTCGGGGACTTCCATCCGGCAGCGCTGCTCGGCGAATCGGCACCGGGTCCTGAAGCGGCAACCGGAGGGCGGGTCGACGGGTGACGGCAGGTCCCCCGGAAGCAACTCCCGGTCCCGCGCCCGCTCCTTGTCCGGATCGGGGATCGGAACCGCGCTGATGAGCGCCCGCGTATAGGGATGGCGGGGTGTTTCGTACAGTGCCCGCCGCGACGCCACCTCCACGATCCGGCCCAGGTACATGACCATGATCCGGTGACTGATGTGCCGCACCACCGCCAGATCGTGCGCGATGAAGATCAACGCCAGACCGAATTCCGCCTGAAGATCCATGAGCAGGTTGACGATCTGCGCCTGGATGGAGACGTCCAGGGCGCTCACCGGTTCGTCGCAAATGATGACCTTCGGCTTGAGCACCAGGGCCCGGGCGATGCCGATGCGCTGGCATTGACCGCCGGAGAACTCGTGTGGATACCGGTTCAGTTCGCGGCCGCTGAGTCCCACTCGCCTCAGGACATCGGCGACCCGCTCCCTGACCGCCGCAGCGCCGAGTTCCGGAAAGTGGGTCCAAAGAGGTTCGCTGACGATGTTGCCCACCGTCATTCGCGGATTCAGCGAAGCCAGCGGGTCCTGGAAGATGACCTGGGCGTCCCGGCGCATCTCCCGCAACGCCCGCTTGTCCAGTTCGCCCATGCTTTGCCCCAGCAGGCACACGTCTCCGGCGGTGGGCGGCACCAGCCGGAGAATGGCGCGGGCGAGCGTCGACTTGCCGCAGCCCGATTCACCCACGACGCCAAGGGTCTCTCCCGGGCGCAACTCCAGGTCCACCCCGTCCACGGCCCGCAATGGCCGCTTTCTCCCCAGCCAACCGCCGGTGCGAACCGGGAAATGGACCTTGAGTCCCTCGACGCTCAACAGCGGCGAGTCTGCGCGGGGGCTTGCCGGCGCGGCCGCGGCCCTGGATCCGGGGGCGCCGCTCGCCGAGGTCAGCCGCTCCACTCGCTCCGCATCCAGCCTCGGCACGGCTTTGAGCAGAGCCTTTGTGTAGGGATGACGGGGGCGGTAGAAGACATCCCTCACGTTTCCCTGCTCCTTCGATTCGCCCTCGTGCATCACCAGGACTCGCTCGCACAATCCGGCGATGACCCCCAGGTCGTGGGTGATGAGCACGATGGCCGTGCCGAGCCGGCGGTTCAGATCCCGCATGAGATCGAGGATTTGCGCCTGAACGGTGACATCCAGCGCCGTCGTCGGCTCATCGGCCACCAGGATCTGCGGGTCCAGGAGCAGGCTCGCGGCGATCATGACCCGCTGGCGCATGCCGCCGGAGAGTTCATGAGGGTAGCAGTCCAGCCGCGCCCGGGCGTCGGAAATCCTGACCGCTTCCAGCATCTCCAGGCAGCGGTCCCGGGCCGCCTTGCGGGAGGTCCTGTCGTGCTCGCGCACCACCTGGACCATCTGCTCGGCGATGCTCAGGTAGGGGTTCAGCGACGTCATCGGGTCCTGGAATATCATCGAAATTCGCCGCCCGCGAATGCGCCGCAACGCTCCCGGGGAGAGCCTGAGCAAATCCTGACCGTCAAAATGCGCCGTACCGCTGGCGCTGCCGTTGTCGTCCAACAGCCCCATCAGACTTAGCACGGTCTGGCTCTTGCCGGATCCCGATTCGCCGACCACGCCCAGGGTTTCCCCCTGGTCCAGGTCGAAGCTCAGGTTCCTGACGGCATGGACCTCACCGTCCGGGGTGTCGAACCGGACATCCAGGTTGCGGACTTCAAGCAGGCTCATGACCGAGGGGGCAAGCGTTCATGAATCGCGCCGCTAGCGGTCCTTCGGGTCCAGCGCGTCGCGCATACCGTCGCCGAGAAAGTTGAAGCAGAACAGCGTCGCGGCGAGGAATACCGCCGGAAAGAGCAGCAGCCAGGGGGAGCTCTGCATCTCGTCCGACCCTTCCTTGACCAGGGCGCCCCAGGATGTCATGGGCTCCTGAACGCCCAGACCGAGAAAACTCAGGAACGACTCCATGAGGATCACCTGGGGGATGGTCAGCGTCACGTACACGGCCACCACGCCCAGCAGGTTCGGCACGATGTGCCGGCGTATCACCGCAAATGTTCCCACGCCCTGGGCCCTGGCGGCCTCCACGAACTCGCGGTGCTTGAGGCTCAGTGTCTGGCCGCGAACGATGCGCGCCATGTCGAGCCAAATGATGGCGCCAAGGGCGACGAAGATCAGGAACAGGTTACGGCCGAAGAACACCATGAGAAGGATCACGAAGAACATGAATGGCATCGCGTAAAGGATATCCACGAAACGCATCATCAGATTGTCCAGCCGGCCGCCGAAGTAGCCTGCGGTGGCGCCGTAGCTGATGCCGATGAGCAGGCTTACCACGGTCGCCGCCAAGCCCACCATCAGAGAGATTCGCCCGCCGTACAGGGTGCGGACGAAGAGATCCCGTCCCAGCGTGTCGGTGCCGAACAGGTGGCCGGTCTCCAGGCTCGGGCCGATGGACAGGTTGCTCCAGTCGGTGAAGTCATAACTGTACGGGCTGAGCCAGGGGCCCACGATGACAAGCAGGCTCATCACGCAGATGACGATCCCGGAAACTACCGCGGCGCGATTCCTGCGCAGCGTCCGCCAGGCGTCCACCCACAGGCTGCGGCCGGCGACCTCCTCCTCCTGAAATTGGGCGACGGGGGCGGCGGCGCTCATGAATACTTGACCTTGGGATCCATCCAGGCGTAAGCCATATCCACCAGCAGGTTGAAGGCGATGATCAACACCCCGTAGAACACCACCACGCCCATCACCAGCGTGTAGTCGCGGTTCAACGCTCCCTGAACGAAAAACCGTCCAAGCCCCGGTACGCCGAATATCTGTTCGATGACCACGGAACCTGTGATGACCGCCGCCGTGGCCGGGCCCAGGTAGGACACGACAGGCAGCAGCGCCGGCTTGAGCGCATGCCGGAGCACTATCTTGTGCGTCGGCAACCCCTGGGCCCGGGCGGTGCGGATGAAGTTGCTGCGCAGCACCTCGATCATGCTGCCGCGGGTCAGCCGGGAGATGTAGGCGATCTGGGGAAGCGCCAGCGCGATCACGGGCAGCACCAGGTTGCGCGGCGAGCCGTCCCCCAGGCCACCGGCCGGCAACCAGCCCAGATAGACCGCGAACAACAGGATCAGCAGCGGCGCCATGACGAAGTTCGGGATGGAGATGCCTGTCATCGAAACCGACATCACCGCGTAGTCGGTGCGCGTGTTCTGGCGCAGCGCCGCGATGCTTCCAGCGAAGATGCCCAGCACCAGCGCCAGAGCCATGGCGCTGCCGCCCAGTCTCAGCGAGACCGGGAATCCCGTCATGATCAGCTCCGTGACCGAAAAGTCGCGGTATTGGAAGGACGGACCGAAATCGGCGTGCATGAGGCCCCATACGTACCGGCCGAACTGTTGATACAACGGCTCGTCCAGGTGATAGGCCGCCCTGAGATTTGCCTCGATCTCCGGCAGCAACGCCCTTTCCGCATCGAACGGCCCGCCCGGCGCCACGCGAATAAGGAAAAAGGCCACCGCCAACAGGATCAGGAGCGTCGGCAGCGCTCCGAGAAAGCGGCGGGTCGCGTAGCGTAACACCGGCTTACCCTCGTCCTTTCCTGCCCAATTGCTCTACCAGGACCCCGGCCGCGATGGTTGAACTAGTGCTCGAGGATATAGAAGTTTTTGGATCTGTGGTGATCCATGATATTGGGGGTATAGCCGCCCACCCAGGGTCTTACCAGACGCGCGGTGACGTAGAAATACAGCGGCATGATCGGCAAGTCCTCCAGCAATACGCGCTCGGCCTGTTGGAGGAGTTCAGCGCGGCGCTTCAGATCCCCTTCCGCCGAGGCTTCCCCAAGCAGTCGGTCGTAGTCCGGACTCGAGTATCCGGTATGGTTGAGTCCGCCGCCCGAGGCGAACAATTCCGCGAATGTGTAGGCATCATTGTAGTCGCCTATCCATCCGCTCCGATAAACTTCAGTCTCGATCTTCTGCTGTCGCGTATCCAGGAAAACCTTCCACTCCTGGTTGAGTATCTCGACTTCCACACCCAGGGTTTGTTTCCACATGGACGCGATGGCGACGGCGATGCGCTTGTGATCCTCCTGGGTGTTGTAGAGGATCCGTGTGCGCAGGGGATTCTCGTCCGAGTAGCCAGCGAGCGCGTAGAGCCGGCGCGCCTCCGCGACCCGCTCTTCCTGGGTCCAGGCAGCCTCGGGCATTTGCTGGCCCGTGTAGTTCTGCACCGGCGGGACCCAGCCGTAGGCCGGGACCTCACCGGCGTTGGTAACCTGTCCCGTGATGATGTCCCGATCCACGGCCAGGGACAGTGCGCGGCGAAGTTCCGGGTTGTTCTCGAATGGTGGACGGGTCGTATTGAAACCAAAATAGTAGACGCCCAAATAGGGTGAGATGACCAACTCATCGGGCAGGTTTTCCAGAATCCAGTCCACTTGCCTCTTGGGAATAGCGTTGGAGAGATCCAGCTCGCCGGCCCGGAAACGGCTGAGTTCGGCCGTCTGATCCTCAGTAGGGTAGTACCAGACCTCGTCGATCGTCGTATTCCCGTTATCCCGGTAATTCTCATTGCGGACCAGCTTCACGTGGGATTGCACGACCCATTCCTCGAGCCGGTAGGCGCCATTGGACACCAGATTGCCCGGGCGCGCGTACTGATTGCCATGCGTTTCGACGCTGGGCGGATGAACCGGATAACTGGCGGAATGGGTCAGTAGCCCGAGAAAGTATGGCGTAGTGTTCTCAAGCTGAATTTCCAGCGTGTGCGTATCAAGCGCCCGGACGCCCACCTCGGATGTGGGTAGCTGCCCCGCCGCCACCTCTTCTGCGTTCAGGATCGGATTGAGGATGAAGGTGTAGTTCGACAGCGTCGCAGGGTCCAGGCTGCGCCGCATGCTGTAGACGAAATCGTCCGCAGTGACCGGATCGCCGTTGGACCAGCGTGCTTCGGGACGCAGAGAAAAGCGGTACGTCTTGCCGTCGTCGCTGAGTTCCCAGGACTCTGCCGCGCCGCCTATGACGGTCCCGTCCGCCGCCTCGCTCAAGAGCCCCTCGAAGAGATCGCGGCCGATGTTGGAGCCGGGTACGCCCTGGGTACGGTGGGGGTCGAGAGAGCCCGGTTCCGCGCCGTTGCCCCACCGCAGCACCTGGTTCTGCGCGAGTTCGTCTCCGCTCGCGCCGCCGACCGCCACCGTTTGTTCGGGATCGCTGCCGCATCCGACCATGCCGGCCACCGCCAGGGTCGTCAATATCCGGAAATTCGCTTTCATGAGTTGACTCCGGTATGCGCTCAGGCGCTCTCGCGATACTCGCGTTTCTTCAGGTGAATCAGCAGCAGCGACACCGCTGCCGGCGTGACGCCGGATATGCGCGCCGCCTGACCGATGCTCGCGGGCCGCACCCGGGCGAGCTTTTCCCGCACCTCGTTGGAAAGACCCTGCACACTGGAATAGTCCAGCCCGGCGGGCAAGAGCGTACTCTGGTGCTTGCGCTGTCTTTCGATATCTCGGGACTGGCGCTCGATGTAGCCCTGATAGCGGGCCTGAATCTCCAGTTGCCCGGCCACCTGCGAATACATTTCTTCGTACAACTTCCCGGCATCGCCACTGGAACCCACTCGCGGCAACGCCACCAGATCATCGTAGCGGCACTCGGGCCGCCGCAAGAGCTGGTGCGCCGGCGTGTCCCGTCGCAGCGCTCCGACAGGATATCCGGTCGGAACGTCCTGGGGCCGCACCACGATGGCGGCGAGCCGTTCAGTCTCCGCATGAATGATGCTCTGCTTGGTCTCGAAACTTCGCCAGCGTTCGTCTTTGACGATTCCAAGCTCCCGGCCCCTGGGCGTCAGCCGCAGATCGGCGTTGTCCTCGCGCAGCGACAGCCGGTATTCGGCGCGCGAGGTGAACATGCGATACGGCTCCATCGTGCCATTGGTGACCAGATCATCGATCAGCACGCCGATGTAAGCCTCGTCGCGGCGCGGATACCAGGCCGGCAGGCCGCGGCTTTCCCGCGCGGCGTTGATCCCGGCGACGAGTCCCTGGGCGGCGGCCTCTTCGTAGCCGGTGGTGCCGTTGATCTGCCCGGCGAAATAGAGCCCGGCAACCGCCTTGGTGCGCAGGCTCGGCTCCAGTTCCCTGGGATCGAAGAAGTCGTACTCGATCGCATAGCCGGGACGAGTGATTTGCGCCTTCTCGAAACCGCCGATGGAGCGCACGAACTGATGTTGCACGTCGAACGGCAGACTGGTGGAAATGCCGTTGGGGTAGATTTCGTGGGTGTCGAGGCCCTCGGGCTCGACGAACACCTGGTGCGAGCCCTTGTCGGCGAATCGGACAACCTTGTCTTCGATCGACGGACAGTATCTCGGACCCGCTCCCTCGATGGCCCCGCTGAACATGGGTGAACGATCCAGATTGGCGCGGATGATCTCGTGGTTCTCTCCGTGGTGTGGGTGATGTAACAGGGCACCTGCCGTGGGTGTTCGGCGCGCCGGCCCAGGAACGAGAACACCGGGGCGGGATCGTCCCCCGGTTGCGGCGCCAGTCGGCTGAAGTCGATGCTCCGCCCGTCGATTCGCGGCGGAGTCCCGGTCTTGAGCCGACCCACCTTGAGATTCATTTCGCGCAGTCGTTCGGCAAGCCTTGTCGACGCGGGATCGCCGGCCCGGCCACCGGCGTGGCTGGCGCTGCCGACGTGGATCCGGCCGGACAGGAAGGTTCCCACCGTCAACACCACGGTCCGCGCGGTGATCCGAAGGCCCATACGGGTGACCACGCCCTGTACCCGGCCACCGCGCAGCAACAGATCTTCGACACCTTGCTGCAGCAGGCTCAGCCCGGGTTGCGATTCCAGCATCCGACGAATGGTCTTGCGGTAGAGCACCCTGTCTGCCTGCGCCCGCGTGGCACGGACCGCTGGTCCCTTGCTGGCATTGAGCGTGCGAAAGTGGATGCCCGCGCGGTCCGCGGCGCGTGCCATGGCGCCGCCGAGCGCATCGATCTCCCGCGCCAGGTGACCCTTGCCGATACCGCCGATGGCCGGATTGCAGCTCATCTGCCCGAGCGTATCGAGATTGTGGGTCAGCAGCAGCGTGCGTGCGCCGGCTCTCGCCGCGGCGAGAGCCGCCTCGGTTCCGGCGTGGCCTCCGCCCACCACGATGCAGTCGAATTGTTCGGGATAGTCCATGGTCGTTCGCATTCGCAGGGGCGAATTCTAGCAGTATCCATGTTGCAGGGATTTGTTTCGGGGCGCCCTGTCTCGCCTCGTGGTTTGGTGGTTTGGCGTCGCGGTGCTGGAGTTGGTGTGCAGGGATTTGCCGGGCGTCGGCGTGCGTATCCGTGTAGATTGAGGGAGTCCGGCTGATTGGAGTGACGCGCTCATGCCGGCAGGCCGAGGCGCGTTTTCTATCGGCGCCTCTGCAACCGATACACGAAGGCCGGCGGCACGTTCATCGGCGTAAATCGCAGCAAGGTAGCCTCAAGGCCGAGACGCCGCAGGACCGCGCGTTCAACAGGGCAGCGTCCACCGTAGGTAAATTGGTGGAACGCCCCTCCCTCGGTCAGGACCGAGAACACCTGGTACAGCAAGCGGAGCTTGCGCCCGGGGGTAAAGAGCAGCAATGGCAACCCGCTGACCACGAAGTCCACAGGTCCGGGCAATGCGTCGGCATGCCGGTTGAGTCCAAGCGCGTTGCCGGTAATGACGGCAACACCGGGGAATCGCTTGCGCAACATCTCCGAGAAGGCTTCGTTTTGCTCGATCACGAGAAGGTCGGCAGCGTTCACGCCGGAATCCAGGATCGCCCGCGTCAGCGCCCCCGTCCCCGCCCCCAACTCGATGACCCGCGAGCCGGGAACGATGTCCGCCACCATGTGATTGGCCAGTCGCCGGCTGCTTGGCGCCACCGCACCCACCGAAAACGGCTCTTTGACCAGGGTCCCCAGGAAACGGCGCTGGCGGTCCAGCGTTGCCGACATACCTGAAATCATGCGGCGACGGTAACTCATCATCTACTTGCCGATACAGAAGCTTGCGAATATCTCGCCAAGCAAATCGTCGCTCGTGACCTCACCGGTCAACTCGCCCAGCGCGCCCTGGGCCGACCGCAATTCTTCCGCGGCCAGTTCCAGCGCCCTTTGCGCCTGCAGTTGATGGAACCCGTCCCGAACATGGGACCGGGCTCGCAGCAGCGCGTCCAGATGGCGGGACCGGGCGCTGAAGGTGCCGGGAGCGTCCCCTCCGAAACCCGAAATCCCCTTGAGATGATCCCTCAACAGCTCCGTTCCCTCCCCGGTGAGGGCCGAGAGCCGGATAACCGGAAGACCTTCGTATTCCTCGAGGCCGGGCCCCGCGGATACCAGATCGACCTTGTTCCGAATGACCGTGAGGGCGGCATCGCCGGCGACTTCGGTTCGAGCTCGAGCAAGTTCGGCGGGCAAATCGTCGCGAACATCCACCATCCACAGAACGCGATCAGCGCGCTCCACCGCCCGCTGCGCCCGCCGCACGCCCTCGGCTTCCACCGGGTCGGCCGCCGACCTGAGCCCAGCAGTATCCGTAATGCAGACAGGCAACCCGTCCACCGACAGGTACTCCCGCAGCGGATCGCGGGTGGTCCCGGGGATCCTGGTGACGATGGCGGCGTCGTAGCCGGCCAGACGGTTCATCAGACTCGACTTCCCCGCATTGGGCGGCCCGGCGATCACGACGTCAAGGCCGTCACGAAGCACGGCACCTTGCCTTGCCTCGTCCAGCAACCGCTCGAGCAACTTCGTGACAAAGCGGAATCCCGCTTCGAGATCACCGTCGGGATCCAGCTCCAGCTCTTCGTCCGGGAAGTCCAGCCAGGCCTCCAAACGGACTCGCAAGGCGGTCAGCGCCGTCTGCAGTTCCTCTACGCGCTTCGAAAACGCGCCGCACAGTGAGCGGGCGGCCGCGCGGGCGGCAACCCGTGAACCGCTGTCAACCAGGTCCGCGACGGCTTCGGCCTGGGCCAGATCCAGCTTGTCGTTCAGGAACGCGCGCAGCGTGAATTCCCCGGGTTCTGCCGGCCGCGCGCCCAGTCGGAACGCCTGATTCAAGAGCCAGTCGCTGACCACCATGCCGCCGTGACCGTGCAGTTCGACGACATCTTCACCGGTGGACGACCCGGGGCCCGGAAAGAACAGCACCATGCCGCGGTCCACCGGCAGGCCCGCCTCGTCCCGGAACGTACACACATGCGCATGGCGTGGTTGCGGCCGCAGGCCGGCCAGTTCCACGCCGATGGTCAACGCCTCAGCGCCGGAAACACGAACGATCGAAATCGCCCCCCTTCCCGGCGGGGTGGCAAGCGCCGCAATCGTGTCGTCGTATGCCAATAGTCCCGTCCTTCGCTCGCACGGCAGGTTGAAACCCAATTATCCGGACGGCAAGAAACCGTCAGGCGGCAATGATCTTGTTGATCCGCCACTGCTGCAGGATGGAGAGCCCGGTGTTGGTTAGCCAGTAGAGAACCAGGCCGGCCGGAAAGAACGCGAAAAAGCCTGTAAACATGATGGGCATGATTTGCATGACCCGCGCCTGAATGGGATCCGGCGGGGCCGGGTTCAGGCGAGTCTGGATCAGCATCGCCGCACCCATGAGCAGCGGCAGGACGAAATAGGGATCCCGAGCGGACAGATCGTCGATCCAGAGCATGAAGGGTGCCTGGCGAAGTTCGACGCTTTCGATCAATACCCAGTAGAAGGCGAAGAAAAACGGCATCTGGATCAGGATGGGCAGACAGCCGGCCGCCGGGTTGACCTTTTCACGCTTGTAAAGCTCCATCATGTGACGACTGAGTTCTTCGCGATTGTCCTTGTAGGTCTCCTGCAGGGCCTTCATTCGAGGCTGCAGCTTGCGCATCTTCGCCATCGAACGGCCGCTGGTTTCGGTGAGCTTGTAGAACGCCAGCTTGATCAACAGGGTAGTGACAATGATCGACCAGCCCCAATTTCCGACAAACCCGTGGATCTTGTCCAGAACCCAGAAAAGCGGCAGCGCGAGGAAGGTAAAGATCCCGTAGTCCACGGTAAGGTCCAGGCGCGGCCCGGCAGCGGAAAGCTGATCCTGAAGCTTGGGGCCGACGAACAGCGTGAAATGGAAGTCCCGGCTTTCGCCGGCCGCGACCTCGACCACGTTGGTGACCGCGCTGAGAACGTAGTCGGCTCCCCGAGCGGACGCCTGGTAGTGAATCTCTTCCTGCGGGGTCGGCACCGCGGCGGCAAGAAAATGATGCTGAATGCTCGCATGCCAGCCGCCGGCCAGACTCTGGTTGATGGGTTCGGTGAGCAGATCGTCGACGTCCAGCTTCTCGAAAGAATCGCCGTCATAGAGCACAGGACCTGTGAAGGAGTATGAATCGACCGAGGTGAACGAGCGGCCCACCGGATTGTGACGCCTCAACAATTGCGCGTAGGCTACCCCGTTCCAGGCGGCATCGCCGCCATTCTCGACGATGAGGTTCAGGTCCACGGCGTATTGACCGCGTCGGAATGTATAGACCTTTCTCGCCCGCAGCGGGCCGGCTGCCTGCCAATCCAGGCTGACGGTGAGTTCATCCCCCGATCCCGAGAGCTGGTACTCGCTGCGGGCTGCGGAGAATCCGGCGAGATGATTCGGTTCGTCCTCGCCGGATGTGCCGCGCAGCCCGGTCTGGTAGACCCATCGATCCTCACCCGCAAAGTCCAGCAGTCTCACCGGCACCGGTGGATCGGCATTCTTGTCCAACGGGTATTCGAGCAGGTCGACACGCACCAGGTCGCCTCCCTGGCCATCGATTACTGCATCGAAAACATCCGTCCGAATCCGGATCGGGCGGCCGGGGTCGGATGTCTGGCTGGCGGGCAAGGTCAGTTGAGGCGCCGCCGGATCCAACTGCGGCAGGTCGGCTTCTCCGCCTGGGACGAACTCACCCGCCGTCTGCCCTGCCGGGGTCGGCTCGGCGGGAGCCTCGGGTGGATACTGGAGCAACCAGGCCCGGTAGGTAAGCCAGAGCACGAGGCCGAAGGTCGCCCAAAGAATTACCCGGACGTTATCCATTACGCCCCGTCTTCGCCTTGCGGGCGATGCGATTGAAGTGCGCCTTCAGGCTCCGTTGTAGCACGCTGTTCTCCACGTGGGGAGCGTTTGCCCTGGCCATGACGACAAAATCCCAGGCCGGCAACTCCAGGCAGCGAAAGGTCTCGCGGCTCAGTCGTCGCAGTCGGTTCCTGGCGCAGGCCGTTTTGGCGACCCGTTTGGAGATCGCCAGCCCCAGGCGCGGATTATCGCAGGTACCGGGCCGCGCGAGTACCGTGAAATACGAATCCGTGGATCTTGCGGGGCGGGCAAATACCCGCCCGAACTCGCGGGACAACGTGAGGCGTTTCCGGCGGCTGAATGTTGCCGACGGCTGCACGGATACAAGCGTTTCTAGGGTGTGAGCCGCGCGCGGCCCTTCGCTCGCCGGCGCTTGAGCACGAGACGGCCGCCCTTTGTCGCCATGCGCGCCCTGAACCCATGGGTACGTTTGCGCCGGAGGTTACTGGGCTGAAATGTTCTCTTCATGGGTTGTCCGCATCCCGGTCACGGCCGGTCAGAAAAGTTTCAAGCAAAACAAGGACATGTGCTTCTAGAAAGAGGGCGCAACTGTACGCGCGCGAAGTGGGTCTGTCAATAGCGACGGACAGCACTTCGGCGCTTCGGTTGGGCTGTCCGGCCTTCCGGGATGCGCGCGCACAGTTGCGGCGAACGCATCCGGTCCGAAAGCCCCGGCGGAAAAAAATCGGGCTGGCTAGTCGGCGCCTTTGGACGGTACACTTGTGTGGGCTCAAGGGCACCAGACACTTTTCCAATATCTGCCGACCAGGAACAACCAATCATCGTGGCATCAGCACCGCAGCCCTCTCTCTGGAACCAGTGCCTGAAAACACTGCAATTGGAGCTAACGGAGAGTGAATTCAACACCTGGATCCGGCCGTTGCAGGCAGAGCAGACCGATAACGGCTTGCGATTGCTGGCCCCCAATCGGTTTGTGGTCGACTGGGTGAAGCAAAACTGTTATTCCAATATCGTTGCCGTCGCCGGCGGGCTGAACGTGGAACTTGAGGTCGGCAGCCGCCGCCCGCCGCTCAAAGCCCGGGCCGTGGCTGACGCCCCGGTTCGAAGGCGTTCTGCCATGCCAAGCAGCCGGCTGGATCCCAATTTCAACTTTGAAAACTTTGTTGAGGGCAAGAGCAATCAGTTGGCGCGAGCCGGGGCCATCCAGGTGGCCACGGCCCCGGGAAGAGCCTATAACCCATTGTGCATTTACGGCGGCGTAGGACTCGGAAAAACACACCTCCTGCACGCGATCGGCAATCTGATCCGTGAGCGCGAATTCAGCACGAAAGTGGTTTATGTGCAGTCCGAAGACTTTGTAAGGCATATGGTGCATAGCTTTCAGACCAACACCATTGACGCCTTCAAGCGGCACTACCGTTCCCTGGACGCGCTGCTGATCGATGACATTCAGCTTTTTGCCGGCAAGGAACGCACTCAGGAAGAATTCTTTCACACCTTTAACGCGCTCCTTGAGGGGCAACGTCGCATTGTCCTTGCCTGCGACCGCTATCCGAAGGATGTAAAAGGGCTGGAGGAACGCCTCAAATCCCGTTTCGGCTGGGGCCTGACCGTGGCTATCGAGCCACCCGAACTCGAGACCAGCGTTGCCATCCTGATGAGCAAGGCGGCCGCGGAGCGGGAACATCTCCCGGACAAGGTCGCATTCTTCATCGCCCAGCGTATCCGTTCCAATGTCCGCGAGCTGGAGGGCGCCCTTCGCCGGGTAATTGCCGAATCTCGCTTTACGGGTAAACCCATCACCCTGGAAACCACCAAGCATTCGTTGCGCGACCTGCTGGCTTCGCATGCCAAACTGGTTACCATCGAGAATATCCAAAGCACCGTCGCGGCATACTTCAAGGTCCGTGTCGGGGATTTGCACTCCAAGCGCCGGAGCCGTTCCATTACCCGTCCACGTCAGATCGCCATGGCCCTGGCAAGGGAATTGACGAGTCACAGCTTGCCCGAGATTGGGGATGCCTTCGGCGGCCGCGATCATACGACAGTGATCCATGCCTGCCGCCGCGTCAAATTGCTGCGAGAGAGTGAAACCCGGGTCGAGGAGGACTACAGCAACCTGTTAAGAACGCTGACAGGTTGATCTGGAATAACTGTGCATAACTCAGGCATCCAGGTTCATCCACAGTTAAGCCACAGGAATGATGCCCGTTACATGGTTGCTTTGATGTTACTTAAGCTACTGAGTTATAAGGAAAAAAGAAAGTTATACCAGATACTCTGACGGCTAACAGTAACTAACATATTAATATAAACCAATTATTAAATAGGTACTAACGACGATGAAGCTGAGCGCACCACGGGATGCAATCCTGAAACCCCTTCAGTCGGTGATTGGCGTAGTAGAGCGACGCCAAACCATGCCTATTCTCGCCAACGTTCTTCTGACAACACAGGACAACCGCCTGCTGATCGCGGCAACCGACCTGGAAGTGGAACTTGTGGCAGAAACGGAAGTGGAGGTCGAAACACCCGGGGAAATCACGATACCGGGACGCAAGCTGCACGACATATGCAGGGCTCTGCCCGAAGGAGTCATGGTCGAATTGAGCGTTGTTGGTGACAGGGTATACCTGAAGGCGGCACGTAGCCGGTTCACGTTATCCAGCCTCCCGGCGGAGGACTTTCCGGTGGTTGAAGAAATATCCGCTCAGCAGGACATACGAGTAGATCAACACAGTTTGCGCAAGCTATTGGACAAAACGCACTTTTCGATGGCGCAACAGGACGTTCGCTACTATTTGAATGGGCTATTGCTTGAAGCCGACGGCTACACACTGCGCGCGGTGGCCACAGACGGGCATCGTCTGGCGCTCGCTGAACTGCAGCTTGATACGCCGGCTCAGAGAAGCGAGCAGGTTATTCTGCCGCGCAAGGGTGTGCTGGAGTTGATGCGTCTTCTCGACGGTGATGGTGAGGTGTCTCTTTCGCTGGGAACCAACCACCTCCGGGTACAACTTGGGTTGATACGGTTTACCTCGAAGTTGATCGACGGACGGTTTCCGGAATACGGGAGAGTGATCCCATCGGATGTCGGAAGGGTCATAACGGCAGACTGCAGCATCATGCGTCTTGCCCTGCAACGGGCCGCGATCTTGTCCAACGAGAAATTTCGAGGCGTGCGACTGCACGTAAAGGACGCTACGGTAACCATCCGGGCGAATAACCCCGATCAGGAGGAAGCGGAAGAGAAGCTTGAAGTCGAATATGAAGGAGACGAGTTGGAAATCGGCTTCAACGTAAACTACCTGCTCGATGCGCTCGGCGCTGTGGATGAGGATCGCGTTCAGTTGGGGCTTAGCGACGCGACTTCCAGTTGCCTTATCAATAGCCCGGCCACGACGGATACCAAATTCGTGGTTATGCCCATGCGGCTTTAGGAGCCTGCGCCGTGGGTTGCGCCTGCCGATACCGATCGCAAGTCAAGTCCGGATGAAGCCTGGATCCGGTCGCTTTTAAACGCTCCAAAGCGTTGATTCTCGTAGCCGAGGGACCCTGCGAGTGCCGCTCACTCGTCTAAGGATTGAGTCGTTCCGCTGCTTGACTCACGTCGAGTTGGCCCTGGACCTGGAGCAGAATTACTTCTTTGGGCCTAACGGAGCAGGCAAGACGAGCCTCCTGGAAGCGATACATGTCCTGGGTCGGGGCCGATCTTTCAGGCTTCGGCAGAACAAGCGGCTGATTCAATACGACGCCCAGGGTTTTTCCGTCTTCGGCGAAGTGCTGGCTGCAGGCCGCAGCCACAGGCTCGGCATCAGCGTGGACAGCGGTGGTCGGCGACTGCGCCTTGACGGTCAAGACGGACCGGCTATGACGGCGATGGCTCAGGTCCTGCCGGTTTACGTGATTGAGCCAAGTGTCCACTTTCTGATCGAAGGTGGGCCGGGTGAGCGGCGGCGATTTCTGGATTGGGGAGTGTTCCACGTGGAACAGGGCTACATTGCCACCTGGCGTCGGTACCGGCGGGTGCTTGGGCAGCGTAACGCGGCGTTGCGCGCCGGACAGCATCCTCGGAGCTGGGACGAACTGCTTGCGGCTGCCGGGATGCAGGTGACTGAAGCCAGGGAGCGGTACGTGGGGGAGCTGCGGCAAGCGCTGGCAGGTCTGGGGGAAGCGTTGCTGGGCCTGCCGTTGGAAGTGAATTATCGACCGGGTTGGCGGGCAGACTTAAACCTTCATGGTGCGTTGCAAAAGTCTCGCACGCGGGATGAACAGACGGGCGCCACGCAGGTGGGACCCCACCGTGCGGAGTTGGAGATCAAGCTGGGTGTCCGGGGTGTCCGGGAGGAGATATCGAGAGGCCAGCAAAAGCTGGCCGCGGCGGCCCTGGTGTCGGCACAGGTGCGTGTATTGGCCCGATCCAGGGGGCACGGCGGTACGCTCCTGGTAGACGACCCGGCTGCGGAACTGGACAATACGGCCCTTCTGGGCCTTTTGTCGGTTCTGGACGATCTCCCCGCGCAAAGGATTATCACTGGCCTTACCAAAGCCTCGCTGGAAGGTGCTCAACCGCCCACGAGGTTCCACGTGGAACAGGGCCGAGTCCGTCCGGTGGTATAATGAGCCGGTTTGGCCAAGGGTGAATCGCAGGATGGTCTCGGACGACTATACATCCAGTAATATCAAAGTGTTACGCGGACTGGAAGCGGTCCGTAAACGCCCCGGCATGTATATCGGTGACACGGATGATGGCACCGGTCTGCACCACATGGTCTTTGAGGTCGTCGACAATTCGGTCGACGAGGCGTTGGCCGGTTTCTGCAGTTGCATCACGGTCACGATTCACTCGGACGAGTCCATCACAGTTACGGACGACGGTCGCGGAATACCGGTTGATGTTCACCCGGAAGAAGGCCGCTCCGCTGCCGAAGTGATCATGACGGTTCTGCATGCCGGCGGAAAATTCGACGACGATTCCTACAAGGTTTCCGGTGGCTTGCACGGGGTCGGCGTTTCGGTGGTCAATGCGTTGTCTGACGAGTTGGTTCTGAGGGTTTATCGATCCGGAAAGATCTATCAGCAGACGTATAGCCTGGGCGAACCGGTCAACCCGCTGCGGGTCGTAGGCAAAAACTCGGGCAAGACCGGCACGACCATCCGCTTCAAGCCCAGTCGGAAGATCTTTTCCAACATTGAATTCGACTACGACATTCTGGCGAAGCGCCTCAGGGAGCTTTCATTCCTGAGCTCCGGCGTCCAGGTCCACTTGCGGGACGAACGCGATGGGCGCAACGAGGTTTTCCATTTTCAAGGCGGGATCCGGGCGTTTGTAAACTACCTGAATCGCAACAAGACGCCGATCCACCCGACGGTGCTTTATTTCTGCGAAACCCGCGGTGAGGTGCAGGTCGAGTTAGCGTTACAGTGGAGCGACGGCTATCAGGAAAGAACGCTCTGCTACACCAACAACATACCGCAGCGTGACGGTGGCACCCATCTGGCGGGATTCCGTGCAGCCCTTACCCGGACCTTGAATTCCTACATGGACCGAGAAGGTATCCGGCGCAAGGAAAAGGTAGCCGCGACCGGCGATGACGCCCGCGAAGGGGCTACCGCCGTGCTGTCGATCAAGTTGCCGGATCCGAAATTTTCCTCGCAGACCAAGGACAAGCTGGTTTCCTCGGAGGTCAAGGGGGCTGTGGAGTCCGTGGTCGGCGCCCGTCTGGAGGAGTTTCTCCTCGAGCATCCTGCCGAGGCAAAATCGGTGGTTGGCAAGATCATCGAAGCCGCGAGGGCCAGGGAAGCGGCTCGAAAGGCACGCGAAATGACGCGCCGAAAAAGCGCGCTCGACGTGGCAGGGCTGCCGGGAAAGCTCGCGGACTGCCAGGAGAAAGATCCGGCGCGTTCCGAATTGTTCCTGGTGGAAGGAGACTCCGCCGGCGGCTCAGCCAAGCAGGGACGCGATCGGCGCACCCAGGCGATCCTGCCGCTGAAGGGCAAGATTCTGAATGTCGAGAAAGCCCGTTTCGACAAGATGTTGCAGTCGACCGAGGTGGGTACGCTGATTACCGCTCTGGGTTGCGGCATCGGCCGCGCCGATTTCGATCCCGACAGTCTGCGCTACCACCGGATCATCATCATGACGGACGCAGACGTGGACGGCTCCCACATCCGCACGCTGCTGTTGACGTTCTTTTACCGTCAGATGCCCGAACTCATTGAACGGGGGTATGTGTTCATCGCCCAGCCACCGCTGTACAAGGTGAAGCGAGGCAAGCAGGAGCACTATGTAAAGGACGATGCCGAACTCAACGCGCTGCTGCTGGCAACGGCCCTGGACGGTGCGAAACTGCATGTGAGCGCCGACGCTCCCCCAATCCAGGGGGAGGCGCTCGAAGCGCTGGCGCGTAAACACACCGACGTCAAGTCCATCATTGCGCGCTGGGGGCGGCGTTATGACGAGAACGTTCTCCGCGCGATGATGTGGTTGCCCAGGGTTACCGAGGCGGACCTGGAAAGTGAAGAGGTGTTCGCCGGTTGGCCACAAGG
Organism: Candidatus Rariloculaceae bacterium; assembly: GCA_965262365.1. Classification (GTDB taxonomy): domain Bacteria; phylum Pseudomonadota; class Gammaproteobacteria; order Steroidobacterales; family Rariloculaceae; genus UBA6522. Next base: position 4,537,507 of record OZ253541.1, on the reverse strand, counting down.
CCTGGAGCGGCAGTTGCAGATTGTCAATGGCAGCGGGCCGCGCTACCGCGTGCGCACGGCGTCGGCGGAAGGGGATGAGGACGACGCAGACATGGTGCTGGTGGTTGAGCGCGAACACCATGGCACCAAGACCGAGCGAGTGATACACGGCGGGTTTTTCCTCTCTCCGGAGTACGAACTCATCGCCGCCACGGGCGCCGAGTTCAAGGATCTGATCGAGCCGGGAGCGTACGTAACTCGCGGCAGGCAGCGAGTTGAAATCAGCCGCTTCCCCGACGCCATCGAGTGGCTGATGGACCAGGCCAAGCAAAGTCAGAGTATTCAGCGGTACAAAGGCCTCGGCGAGATGAATCCGCAGCAATTATGGGATACCACGGTCAACCCGGAAACCCGGCGCCTGACCCAGGTGCGCATCGACGACGCTGTTACAGCCGACGAGATCTTCAGCACGTTGATGGGCGATCACGTCGAGCCCCGGCGGGACTTCATCGAACGCAACGCTCTGGCGGTCGCCAATCTGGATATCTAGTGCTCTATCCAACTGATACGCCATTGTCAGTTGGATAGAGCACTGGCAGCCCGCGGCATCCTGAACCGGGCTTTGATCGAGTCATCTTCGAGCGCACAGATGACATCCCAGCCGGCGCGGCATTGCTGACGTGGATTTAACAAAAAAACCCGATAAATCAAACTCTTAAGTAACCAACTAACGCCTTAAGTGATTTCTTCTGATTCTTGAGAATCTTCCTGCCGAATTTCTTCCAGGGTCGTCTCGATCCAGGATTCAGCATTCCGATTGACATCGCGGGGCGAGCGTCCGGCAGCTTCGATGGGCGGTCCGATGACCATGCGTATCGTACCGGCGCGCTTTATCCATCCCCGACGCGGCCAATAGTCGCCGGCATTGTGCGTCACCGGGATCACCGGCCGTTCCGCCACCGCGGCCAATAGCGCGCCACTCAACCCGTATCGGCGGCGTTCACCTGGAGCTACACGAGTGCCTTCGGGAAAGATCATGACCCAGAGGCCTTCTGCCAGCCGTTGCTGGCCCTGTCTGAGGACCTGCTCCACGGCCTGGCGGCCGCCCTTCCGGTCGATGGCGATGGGATTGAAGACCGCCAGCGCCCAGCCGAAAAACGGGACCCAGAGTAGCTGCCGTTTCATGACCCAGACGTGGTTGGGGAACAGAACCAATTGGGCAATCGTTTCCCATGCCGAGGAGTGTTTCATCAGCACCACCGCATCGTGTTGCGGCAGGTGTTCAGCTCCCTCCAGGCGAAAGTTCAAACCGCAGAGAATGCGCAATAACGCGAGAACGGTGCGGGCCCAGGACCTCGCCATTCGCCAGGCGTGGTCGCGTGGGGCGAAGGGGGCCGCGAGGAGGATCCAGCTACTGTACGGTACGACCGACAAGAACAGGTAGGCCGTAAACGCGACCGACCCGAGCATTTGGCGAAACCTGTTCATGCCGCGGCTTCCCGGACCAATGCTGCCGCGGCCTGCGCGAGGTCCGCATAAACCTCCACGGTCGGACCGCTCAGAGCGGCAAGCGAAGTGGCACCGTAGCCTGTGCGAACAAGTATGGGCCGCGCTCCCACGCTCCGGGCCAACTCGATATCGGAGAGCTTGTCCCCGATCAACGGGGCGCCACGCGCGGAGTATCCCAGGTCGCGCTCCATCTTCCGGACCATTCCGGCGGCCGGTTTTCGGCATTCGCATCCTTCTGTGGGCGTATGGGGGCAATGGTAGATGGCGGCAATTTCTCCGCCGGCGGCAGCCACGGCTTCGGACATCCTGGCGTGAATCAGCTCCAGGACGCTAGCCGTCAGCAGCCCTCGGCCCACGCCCGACTGATTGCTGACGATTACCGGGGCGAAACCGGCGCTGCCCAGGGCAGCAATGGCCTCCAGACTGCCTTCGATGGGCTGCCACTGCTCCGGCGTGCGTATGTAATCGGGCGAGTCATGGTTGATCACGCCATCGCGATCAAGGATGACGCAACCCCTTGTGCCCGGACTTTTCGTTTGAATCACCGAATCTACCCGTCTTGCGGCGAGTTACGCTTCGATACGATCGGTAATGTAGTCGACGACCTCCGGGATGGAGATACGCGCCTGTTCGCAGGTATCGCGCTCGCGCACGGTGACGGTATCGTCTTCGAGCGTAGTGCCGTCCACGGTGACGCAGAACGGCGTTCCTGCTTCATCCTGGCGTCGGTAGCGCCTGCCGATGGCGCCTTTCTCGTCGTAGACGGTACTTAGTTTCGAGCGTAACGCCCGGTACACCGCGAGTGCGCGTTCCGGCATCCCCGCCTTTCGGATCAAGGGAAATACCGCCGCCTTGACTGGCGCGAGACGCGGATGGAACCTCAGCACGGTACGGGTTTCGCCACCGACCTGATCCTCGTCATAGGCGTCGCACAGAAATGCCAGCGTGGCTCGGTCAGCCCCGGCCGAAGGTTCTATCACATGGGGCAGGAAGTGCCGTCGGTCCGGGTCCTGTTGCTGGACGTCGAAATAGCGCAGGTCCTTGCCGCTGGCAGACATATGCCGGCCCAGGTCGAAGTCGGTGCGGTTGGCGATCCCTTCGAGTTCGCTGGTGCCGAATGGAAACGCATATTCGACATCGGCGCAGGCCGCGGCGTAGTGGGCCAGTTCGTCGGCATGGTGCTCACGCAACCTGAGCCTGGCGCTGTCCAGCCCGAGGTCCACGTACCACTGGAACCGGCGGTCCCGCCAATACCGGTACCAGTCGCCGGCATGCTCCGCCGCACAGAAGAATTCGATCTCCATCTGCTCGAATTCGCGGCTGCGAAAAGTGAAATTGCGTGGATTGATTTCGTTGCGGAATGCCTTGCCGATTTGCCCGATGCCGAATGGAATTCTCACTCGCGACGTGTCGCACACGGCCTTGAAATTTACAAAAATCCCCTGGGCCGTCTCCGGGCGCAGGTACGCAACGCTGGAAGCGTCCCGCATCGCCCCAACATGGGTCTCGAACATGAGGTTGAACGTCCGGGGCGGCGTCAGGGTGCCTGGTTCCAGGGCTCCCGGCGCATAGGTCCTGCTGCGCAGCTCTTCGTCCTCGAGCGCACCCGGAACGGCTACCAGCCGGTACCCGCGAAGGTTTCTTTTCGCGCGCCTGAAACGTTTGCCGTGTGCCGCGGCGAGTTCGGCCTCTTCAGCCGCCCCGGATTCTCCGGGCACAGCGAATAGTTGTTCGGCGTCCGTGGCGCTGCTGTCCTCGGCGTCGTCCGTGACGACAGCAAGTACTGTCAACTGATCGGCCCGATAACGGTTCTTTGTTTCCCGGCAGTCCACCATCGGATCGCTGAAACCGCCCACGTGTCCGCTGGCTTCCCAAACCCTGGGATTCATCAGTATCGAGCAATCCAGACCCACCATGTCGAAGGCAGCAGGGGCGCCGATGGCCGGCATGGTATTGTCGTGCCGGCTCACCATGTCTTCCCACCAGGCGTCCTTGACGTTACGCTTCAGCTCGACGCCAAGCGGGCCGTAATCCCAGCAGCCGTTGAGGCCGCCGTAGATCTCGCTGGACGGAAAAATGAATCCGCGGCGCTTGGCGAGCGAAACCAGCTTGTCCATCGAGACCATCAGCATTCTCCTATCGCCGCAATTACGGGCGAGGCGCGCAAGTATAGCGAGTCGACCACGCGTCGGGGATGCTCAAATCTGCGCTGATGTTCCCCATACGCACCAAAATAGGGCATTATAGAAAGCGTGCGCACCGTTCTGGCCCGCACGCCCTGTGGATGCGCCCATCGAATGCGGCAGTGTTTTTGTCGGCGAAATTACGGGCGTTACGGGCGAGCGAGCGGTTCGCCGGGATGCTGCCGTGGAGTGGGGTCGGGACGGATGTTTCGGCCTGTTTGCGGATGGCACGAAACCTGCATCTGATCAAGCGCTGGAGACCGGGATAACCAAGCGGCAGCTTGCGCCGGGGTTATTTCTGTGTGGATAACCGGCTAGTGGACACGAAACAACGGAGGAAAATCATGTCTGCGGACATTCTCAATCTCATCAAGGAAAAGAACGTCAAGTTCGTCGATTTGCGGTTTACGGATACGCGCGGCAAGGAACAGCATGTCACGGTTCCCAGTCATGTCGTCAATGAGGGGTTCCTGGAGGACGGCAAGATGTTTGACGGCTCGTCCATCGCCGGGTGGAAGGGCATCAACGAGTCGGACATGATCCTGATGCCGGACACGCCCACCGCCGTGCTGGATGTTTTCGCCGAGGAAACGACCCTCAACCTACGGTGCGACGTCGTGGAGCCCATGACCATGCAGGGCTATGGGCGGTGCCCGCGATCGTTGGCCAAGCGAGCCGAGGCCTATATGCGCTCCACCGGGATCGCCGACCAGGCGTTTTTCGGGCCCGAGAACGAGTTCTTTATTTTTGACGACGTTCGCTGGAGCGCCGATATGAGCGGCGCCTTCTACGCGATCGAATCCAGTGAAGCCCACTGGCACTCCGCCAAGGAGTACGAGGACGGCAACATCGGGCACCGGCCGGGGATCAAGGGCGGCTATTTCCCGGTTCCGCCGGTGGACTCGCTCCACGACATACGCTCCGCGATCTGTCTGGCGCTGGAAGAGATGGGGCTGGAGACGGAGGTCCATCACCACGAGGTCGCTACCGCCGGCCAGGGCGAGATCGGCGTCAAGTTCGATTCCCTGGTACGCAAGGCCGACGCCGTGCAGATTCTCAAGTACACGCTCATGAACGTGGCTCACAGCTACGGCAAGACGGCCACCTTCATGCCCAAGCCGCTGGTGGATGACAACGGCAACGGTGCCCACGTGCACCAGTCCTTGCAGAAGAACGGCGAGAATCTGTTCATGGGTGAGGAGTACGGGGGGCTGTCGGAAATGGCGCTGTACTACATCGGCGGCATAATCAAGCATGCGCGGGCGCTCAACGCCTTTACCAACGCCGCAACCAACAGCTACAAGCGGCTGGTCAAGGGCTTCGAAGCACCGACGCTGCTGGCCTATTCGGCCCGCAACCGTTCCGCCGCCATTCGCGTTCCCTATGTGGCCAACCCGGAGGGGGCCCGCGTCGAGGTGCGTTTTCCGGATAGCTGCGGCAACCCCTACTTCCAGTTCGCCGCGATGTTGATGGCCGGTCTCGACGGCGTCGCCAACAAGATCCATCCTGGCGATCCGGTCGACAAGGACCTCTACGACCTGGCTCCGGAGGAGGAGAGCGAGATTCGCACCGTCTGCTTCTCACTGGAAGAGGCTCTGGATGCACTCGACAAGGACCGCGGGTTCCTCAAGATGGGTGAGGTCTTCAGTGACGATCTGATTGACGGCTACCTGGAGTTGAAGGAGCAGGAACTGACCTTGCTGCGGAAGTCCACTCACCCGGTGGAATTCCAGATGTACTACAGCCTTTGATCCGATCGGGTCAGGCGCTGTCGCATGGGGACGTGCAGCGGGGTTCGACGAGCCCCGCTGCCGTGCGCCTCTGCGGTGGTTCCAGCACCAGGGCATGAATAAGTGGCTGATTCCGGTTTGCCTGTTATGGTCCGCGGCACAGGCGGTCCCCGTGTATCGCTGGGTGGACGAAAGCGGGCAGGTGAACTACTCGGACCGTCCCGCGCCCGGAGCGGAACGGATCGAATTGTCCACCGACGCATTTTCCTCGAATACCGGGCGGTCCTCGCCCCGGCTGCAATCGCCGGCGCTTCAGACACAACCGTCCGGCGCTGCAGGCTATGAGTCGTTCGTCGTGATTCAGCCGGCGCCGCAGGAAACCCTTTGGGGGACAGGCGGAAAGGTCGAGGTCGCTATTGGAATCTCTCCCGAACTGAAGCCCCCTCACCGTCTCGGGCTTTATCTGGATGGGGTGCCTGCGGACCTGGACACGAGGGCTACGCGCTTCGAGATCGAAAATGTTTACCGTGGCGAACACACGGTTCAGGCGGTGATTCTGGACGACACGTACAAGGAACTCCTGCGAAGTGCGCCGGTGACCTTCTTCGTCCAGCAAACCAGCATCCATTACCCACGGAATCCCGGCAGAGCCCGGTAAGGCGGCAGGACCTTGAAGGGGGCGCCCAAAGCACCGGACGCCGACCGCGTTCTTCAGGGTCTGACCACGGCCGTGGTCGTTCTCGACGAGGGCCTGTTCGTCAGCGAGCTCAACTCGGCCGCAGAGCACCTGCTCGGCGTCAGCCGCCGGTTGGCGGCCGGCCGGCCGCTGGAGAGTTTTTTCCATCCGCCTGACGACCTGGTTGGACTTTGCCGCAGGGCGGTAGCCACGGGCGCCACCTGCGTCGCCAGGGATCTGCAAGTGCGGGTGGGGCAACGGTCGATGCGCATGGACAGTCGCGTGGCGCCCCTGGACCGCCGAGGCGGCAACCTCGTCCTGGAACTGGTGGACACCGAGCGGGACCGGCAGGTTCGCCGGGATGCCGAACTGATCGCGCAGCGTAATGCCAGCCGGCGCATCATTCAGCAGTTGGCGCACGAAGTGCGTAATCCTCTGGGTGGATTGCGCGGGGCAGCTCAGCTTCTCGCCCGCCAACTCCCCGACGCGCGTTTGCAGGTCTACACTGACGTCATTATCGACGAAGCGGATCGATTGGCCTCACTGGTGGACACTATTCTCAAGGCCGGCAGGCGCCCCAAGCCGACTGTTTTCAGTCTTCACGAAGTCACCGAGCACGTCGCGACGCTCATTGAAGCGGAGAAGCCGCCCGGAGTGGAATTGCGTCGGGACTACGATCCAGGTCTGCCCCCCATGACCGCGGACAGGGACCAACTGATTCAAGCGTTTCTGAACCTGGCCAGGAACGCGCTGCAGGCCGTGGGCGAGAAGGGCAGAATCATATTCCGGACTCGCGCGCTGAGTAATTTTCCCCTGGGCAGCAAGCGCTACCGTTCGGTATTGTCCGCTGAAGTGGAGGATTCCGGACCGGGTATCCCGGAGGAGTTGCGAGGCACGATATTCTTTCCGCTGGTCACCGGCCGGACCATGGGTAGCGGCCTCGGGCTTACCATCGCTCAGGATCTGGCAAGCCGCAATGGCGGCCTCGTGGAGTTCGAAAGCGTTCCGGGCGCGACGATTTTTCAGATGAGGCTGCCGGTGGTGGCAGATTCGCGGAGCTCCGGCTGATGACGACAGGGGGCATCTCGGTCTGGGTCGTGGACGATGACGAGTCCATTCGCTGGGTTCTGGCGCAGGCACTGACGTTGGCGGAGATGGCGCCCCGATGCTTCGAATCGGGGACGAAGCTCTTCAAGGCACTGCGCGACGAGCAGCCGGAAGTCATCATCACCGATATTCGCATGCCCGACATGAGTGGACTGGAACTCATGGAGAAGCTTGCCCGCCGGCACGCCGACATCCCCGTCATCGTCATCACTGCCTTCTCGGATCTGGACAGCGCGGTAGCTGCTTACCAGGGCGGCGCCTTCGAATATCTGCCCAAACCATTCGACATCGACGAGACAGTCGCGCTGGTATCCAAGGCCGCCCGCCAGAAAGGCGGGCAAGCCGCCCCGGTGGACCTGCCCCCGGGACGTCGAATGATCGGACAGGCGCCGGCGATGCAGGAGGTCTTCCGTGCAATCGGCCGGTTGTCGCGTTCGAGCATGACGGTTCTCATCACCGGTGAGACCGGCACGGGCAAGGAGTTGGTAGCGCGGGCGCTGCACCAGAACTCCCCCCGCGCCAGCAAACCCTTCATTGCGCTGAATACCTCGGCCATCACCCCGGAGCTGCTCGAGTCGGAATTGTTCGGCCACGAAAGAGGAGCCTTTACCGGAGCGGACAAGCGCCGACTGGGCCGGTTCGAGCAGGCCGATGGCGGCACCCTGTTTCTGGACGAAATCGGCGACATGTCGGTGGCGCTGCAGACGCGCCTGCTCAGGGTATTGGCGGAGAACGAGTTTTTCAGGGTCGGCGGGCAAACGCCCGTGCGGGTGGACGTACGCGTCATCGCCGCCACCCACCAGGATCTTGCCGCGGCGGTGGACGAGGAGCGGTTTCGCGAAGATCTCTATCATCGCCTGAACGTCATGCGTGTGGCGGTCCCGCCGCTTCGCGATCGCAAGGAAGACATTCCGGAACTTGCCGGGATGTATCTCGAGCTGGCGGCCGGGGAGCTTGGAATCGCCGCCAAGAGCCTGAGCCCGGACGCGCTCGGGGCGATGATGGCCTACGACTGGCCGGGAAACGTGCGTGAACTGGTGAATCTCTGCCGGCGGCTGACGGTGAACTGCGCCGGCCAGGAGATCGGTTTGTCGGACTTTCCGGACGAGCCCGGGTTCACCGCCGCTCGCCCGGCAAAAGACGACTGGACGGCGGCCCTGGCCTCGTGGGCCGAGAGCCGAATCGCCGCGGCACCCCGTAACCCGCTACTGGCCGAGGCGCTGCCGGAATTCGAGCGCACCCTTATCCGTACGGCGTTGCGCCAGGCCCAGGGCCGGCGCATGGAGGCCGCCAGGTTGCTGGGCTGGGGGCGCAACACCCTCACCCGCAAGATCAGGGAACTGGGCCTGGACACGGACCCGAACTGAACAGCCGCTTCCGGGAGGTGCGCGGCGCCCATGCCGCCACTGAACCCTGCGATAATTTGTCTGTCGAAGTAGCGTTCGGATCGCTCGCAAAAAGGAGAACCATAATGACTACCGCGCAGTTTCGAGCGGCCGGACCCTTCTGCACGCTGTGCCGCTGGCCGACGATCGCGCTGCTGGCGCTTGTCGCTGCCGCTTGCGCCACCAGCCCCACCGGCCGGCGGCAGTTCATGATTGTTTCCCCCGAGGCGGCCATCGCCGAATCGGCTGTCGCATACGTTGATACGGTTCGCAGTTTGGCGGCCGAGGACAAGCTATTGGACGATCCGGTCGCCGCCGATCGTATCGCTGCAATAGCGGGCCGCGTGGTTGGCCAAGCCGTGGCGCGGTATCCGCATACCGCGAACTGGCAATGGAGCGTGGCGCTCATCGATGAACCGGAGACGCCCAATGCCTGGTGCATGGCGGGCGGCAGAATGGCGGTTTACAGCGGACTCATGGAGAGGCTCGACCTCTCGGACGATGAGTTGGCGCACATTCTCGGTCACGAGGTCTCCCACGCGATCGCCAATCACCCGGCGGAACGCATGTCGATTGTGCTGGCCACACAGGCGGGGCTATTGGCCGCCGCGGCCAACGACGAGGACACGGAGGTGTTGCTGGGCGCGGCGCTGGCGGCGCAACTGGCCATCGCCCTGCCCAACAGCCGCGCGAGCGAGGCCGAGGCGGATCTCATGGGCATGGAACTGGCATCGCGAGCCGGATATGAACCGGCTGCCGCGGTCTCCATGTGGAGCAAGCTGGAGGAGGCGGGCGAAGCGCGGGTTCCGGAGTTTCTCAACACCCATCCGAGCCCCGCCAACCGCCGGAATACGCTTTCGGGCCTGGTCGAGCGAATGAGTCAGCTAACGCCGGACATGCCGCGCGATCCTTATCCCGTGGAAATCATTGCGGCCGACTGAAACGGGTTAACGTCGGATGGCGCGGGCCTTGATATCCGCGATGATCCGCTCGGCAACCTCCAGTGCCAGCACACCGTCGCGGCCGGAAACCTCGCATGGCGAATGGGTGCGAACGGCATTGCAGAAAGACGCTACCTCCGCCAACAGCGCATCCCCCTTTGCAAGGCTCCAGCGCTCTTCCTGGAGCACCGGTTGCTCGGCTGACTCGGTGCGGCTGACCAGTTGAATCTCGCCCTCGCCGAAGTCGATGGAAAGATAGTGGCCCTCATGGAAAACGCGAAACTTGCGCTGTGCTGCGGTCGAAACCCGTGACGCGGTGACGTTGGCGATGGCGCCGCTATCGAACTCGATGCGAGCGTTGGCGATATCCGCGGTGTCGGTCAGGACCGAAATGCCTACCGCCGAAACCCGTACCGGTGTGCTTCCGAGAAGCGACAGGATCAGGTCCAGATCGTGGATCATCAGATCCAGGACAACGTTCACGTCCGCACCGCGTCCCTTGAAGGGCGCCAGCCTGTGGCACTCGATAAATTGAACCGAAGACAATCGCTCCCGGGCTGAAAGCAGCGCAGGGTTGAAACGCTCCACGTGGCCGACCTGCAGCCGCAGGTCATCGCGGTCGGCGATCGCAACCAGTTCCCGGCCCTCGGCACTGGTGGCCGTCATCGGCTTTTCCACCAGCACATGGACGCCGTTCTCAAGAAAGAACCTGGCCAACTCGAAGTGCGTCGAGGTATCTGCAGCGATGGTCACGGCATCCACCTCACCCAGCAACGGCCGATGATCGGAGACGGCCCTGGTATTGCAAACAGCCGCGATTTCCCGGGCACGCCCGTGATCGAGGTCGCACACGGCGACGAGTTCCACATCGTCCAGGGCCGCATACTTCTCGGCATGAAACCGGCCCAGGTGTCCGACACCGATAACCGCCGTGCGCAGCCTGCTCATGCCCGTGCGAGCCCCCGCTGCGAGTTGCCGGCGAACTCCGACAGGCACCGGATCCAGTCGTCGCGTTCGCATTCCTCGTCGATGGCCTTCAAGGCGTCCGCTACGGTCAGCGAGGTGTTCAGGAGGTGCCTGACCGCGCGGCGGATATTGCGCAACGCCTGGGGAGAGACCCCGGCACGCTGCAGGCCCACCTTGTTGACGACCTTCGATGCCGCCCAGCGGCCCTCCGCCACCGTGTAGGGAAGGATGTCCTTGTTTACGCCCGCCCGCGCCGTTACGAAGGCATATTCACCGACTCGCACGTGCTGCGTGATGGCGACCATGCCCGCAACAACGGCGTTTCGCTGCACCTCCACGTGCCCGGCCAGGTGGGTGAGGTTTGTCAGCACCACGTCGTCGGCGATTCGGCAGTCATGGCCGATGTGGACACTGGTCATGATGAAGACGCGGTCACCCACCGACGTTACGCCACCCCCGGAATGGCTGCCGAGGTTGAGCGTCGCACCCTCGCCGATCCTGTTGTGATGGCCGATCACCAGACGGGTATATTCATCGTGATAATTCTGGTGCTGCGGGGGGCCTCCAACCACCGAGCCGCTCTGGATGTGATTGTGCTCGCCGACAATCACCTCGCCGTAACGGCTGCCCAGGCGCACATGGGACTCCACCACTGTATGGGCGCCGACTTCGACCTTGCCGGCGACGACGCAGAAGGGTCCGATTTCCGCCTCGGTCGAAATCGATGCCTCGTCAGAGACGATGGCCGTGGGGTGAATGCTCAATGCTCTTGACTCGCGTGGTGGCACCTTGGGTCTGATACACCAGAACCGTGGTGGCGGGCAAGTGTAGATGCATCGCCTGATGCATAATAGGCAGTGTTTGGGAACGTCATGCCCGCGAACCTCAGCCCAGATTACAAGAAAGCCGAGCAAGCCTTTCGGGAAGCCGCCGATGACAGGGAAAGGCTGCTCAGGCTGCGGGATATGCTGCGCACGATTCCCAAGCACAAGGGGACCGAGCACCTGCAGGCGGACATCAAGAGCCGCATCAAGCAACTCACCGAAGAACTGGCCGGCCCGAAAAAGGGCGCTGCGCGCACCGGGCCCGTGCACACGCTGCGACCGGAGGGTGCCGCTCAGGTTGCGCTGCTCGGGCCGCCCAATGCCGGCAAGTCCAGCCTGCATGTCAAGCTGACGGGATCCAGGGCCGATGTCGGGCCCTATCCGTTTACGACTCACGAACCCATGCCCGGCATGGCTCCGTACCAGGACGTGTACTTTCAGCTTGTGGATTTACCGCCGATTTCCGCCGACTACATGGAAGGCTGGTTCGTCAACGCGCTGCAACCGGCGGATGCCGCGTTGCTGGTGGCGGATATTTCCGCGCCCGAGTGCATCGACGAACTGGAGGCCGTTCGCGACCGCCTGAAGGAAAAACGGATCACACTGATCGAGGAGTGGCCGGGGATGAACGGCGAGGAACCCCCTGCGCCGGATGACGAGTTCGATCCGTTCAGCATTCGTTTGCCCACATTGCTGGTGGTGAACAAGATCGATCTGGCGCCCGGTCCGGAGGAGGTGGCCGTGCTCCAGGAACTGCTCGGCGCTCGTTATCCGGCGGTGGCAACCTCAACGGTCAGTGGGCAGGGGCTGGAGGATGTCGGTGAGTTCCTGTTTCGTGGCCTGGAGATCGTGCGGGTTTACACCAAGACGCCCGGCAGGCCCCCGGAAATGGATCGACCCTTTACGGTGCGCCGCGGCGCGACGGTCAAGGATGTGGCGCGTCTTGTTCACAAGGACATTGCCGGCTCGCTGAAATATGCCCGTGCGTGGGGAGCGGGCGTCTTCGATGGCCAGCAGATCGGGCCGGAGCATCGGCTCTCCGATGCTGACGTGGTCGAGTTGCATATGCGTTGAGTCGGCAGGGCGTGGGAGTGGTGGGGCGCGTTTTCGTTTACGGACTGCTAACCGCTGGTCGGGCTGTCCTTCAGGCCCTCGACGTTCATGCGGCCCACCAGTTGGCTAACCGAGTCCAGGCCGTGGCGAGTGAGGTAGTCGTTGATTCCGGCGTTGATGCGCCTGGCCGCCATGGGATCGTAGAACAATGCCGTACCCAGGCCCACGGTGGTGGCGCCGGCGAGGAGGAATTCGATGGCGTCCGGCGCCGTTTCAATGCCCCCCTGGCCGATGATGGGGATACCTCGGGGGCCGGCGACCTCGTAGACCTGGTGAACCTTGAGAAGGGCAATGGGCCGGATCGCCGGGCCCGACAGCCCGCCCTGTACGTTGCCGATGATGGGCCGCCGGGTTTCCACGTCGATGGCCATTCCCATGATGGTGTTGATCACCGCGAGCCCGTCGGTTCCTGCATCGATGCAGGCGAGGGCGTTGGCCGCGATATCCGTCTGGTTGGGCGACAGCTTGGTGATCAGGGGCTTGTCGGTCACGGCCCGGCAAGCCGCTACCACCTGCGCCGACATGTCCGGGTAGTTGCCGAAGGCGACACCGCCCTCGCGCACGTTGGGACAGGAGATGTTGACTTCCATCGCGTCGATAGGGGAATCGTGGAAACGCCTCGTCACCTCGGCGTACTCTTCCACTGTGGAACCACAGACGTTGGCGATAAACCGCGTTTCGGAGAAATCCAGCGACGGCAGAATCTCGGTAACGACCTTTTCCACGCCGGGATTCTGCAATCCAATGGCGTTGAGCATCCCGGCGGGCGTTTCCCAGATTCGATGCGGCGGGTTTCCGAGCCTCGGTTTATGGGTGGTGCCCTTGAGGACAACCGCGCCCGCGTCACGGTTGGAGAAGCCTGCAATCCGGGTATATTCCTCGCCGAAACCGACGCAGCCGGACAGCAGCACGATGGGAGACGAAAGGCGCAGTCCGCAGAACTCGAGCGAGAGGCGGTCGGTCATTTTCCGGGCGGCATGGGCATCGTCGCAGCCATTATGGCGAACGTCTGCAGCCAAGGCCACAGCGCGAGGTCAGGGCCGACGTCCGAGGCCGCACCGTACCCGCAGGGCTCCGCAGTCAGGGCGGCAGCCTCCTACTCCGGAACCAGAGGGCGGTTCATCAACGCGGCGACCGCTTCCCGTGGTGCAAGATCTTCGTAGATGATCCGGTAGATCTGCTCCACGATGGGCAATTCCACGTTGAGCCGGTCCGCGACGAGGCGCACGGCCTTTGCGGCGTAGTAGCCTTCGACCACCTGGCCGATGGCTTCCCGGGACTCGTCCACGGAAGCGCCTTGAGCGAGCCTCAGGCCAAAGCGCCGGTTGCGGGACTGATCGTCGGTACAGGTCAATACCAGGTCGCCGATGCCCGACAGCCCCATGAATGTCTCCCGCTGTGCGCCCAGTGCAAGCCCGAGGCGGGTCATTTCCATCAGCCCCCGGGTAACCATGGCGATCCGGGTATTGGCGCCGAACCCCAGCCCATCGGATATCCCCGCGCCGATCGCGAGCACGTTCTTGGTTGCACCGCCGACTTCCACACCGACGATATCCGGCGATGTGTAGGCGCGAAACGTCCTTGTGCTGATGGCATTGGCCAGGCGCTGCGCGTTTCCCTCGTCGGCGGACGCGATCGTCAAGGCGCTCGGTAGCCCCGCGGCGACCTCGGCCGCGAAGGTGGGCCCGGAGAGCACCGCCGTTGGGACGCCGGGATCCAGCATGCGCGCGGCGACCTGGTGAGGCAGTAGCCCGCTGGCGGTTTCAAATCCCTTGGTTGCCCACGACAGGCGTTTGGGTGACACGCCGGCGTCCCCGATGCGTTGCAGCGTCTCCCGGAACGCATGGCTGGGAACGACGATGAGGACGTCCTCGGCATCGACCAGGGCGTCGTCCAGTCGAGTGGTGACGGCGAGCGGCTCGGGGAAGGGCACGTCCGGAAGATAGGCGTCGTTGCGGCGTTCCCGAGCCATGACCCGGATCTCGTCGCGCTCGATTCCCCACATGATCACGGGCCGGCCGGTGCGCGCGAATTGTATGGCCAGCGCAGTGCCCCACGATCCGGATCCAAGCACGGCAATGTGGTTCATGCGACTTGCCCCTGCTGAGTGCCCGAAGTTATCGGATGTTTCGGGTGCAACTGCCAGTTCGGACTAGTGCTCTATCCAACTGACAATGGCGTATCAGTTGGATAGAGCACCAGAGGTCTCTTGCTAGTGTCCGTGAGCGGGCACTACCGCCGCCTGTTCGCCATTGCTCTGTTGGCGTTCGCGCACGGCCTGCGCGTAGAGCGCGTCGAAATTGATCGGCTGGAGCAGCAACTGGGGAAAGCCTCCGCGAGCCACCATGTCGGAGATGGCTTCACGCGCGAAGGGATACAGCGTGCCGGGGCAATAGCTGCCCACGAGCATCTGATGTTCGTCGGGCGAATACCCCTGAATCAGGAACACGCCCGCCTGCTCAAGCTCGATCAGGAACAGTGTCTTGTCCTCGTCCTTGGCCTCTACCGTCAGGGTAAGCGTGACTTCATGTGAGCCTCCGGAGACTTCCTTGGCGCTGGACTTGATATTCAACTGGGTTTGCGGGGTGACCCTGGTTGCAAAGACATCCGGCGCCTGCGGCGATTCGAACGAGAAATCCTTGATGTAGATTTTCTGCAATACCAGTTGCTTGGATAGGCTCTGGGCCTGGTCTTGTTCTGCCATGATTTCCTCAATTCGTCCGTGTCAGCGCCGGGATCGGGTTCGGCAAAGAAGCGTAAATGACTTAGCGCCCTTCCGCCAGCAAGGTATCCAGTTCACCCGTGGCGTCCAGAGCGCTCAGTTCAGTGTAACCGCCGATGTGCTGCCCGCCGACAAAAATCTGCGGAACGCTTCGCCGGCCGCTCAGCTCGATCATTTCCTGCCGGCGCTTGGGGCTGCCGAGTATGTTGATTTCGATGAAATCCGCGTCCTTGTTCATCAGCAGGCGCTTTGCGGCCGCACAGTAGCCACAGAAGGGAGAGGAAAACACGATGACGTGACTGGCGCTGGGATCGGGGAGACTCATTTGACAAGCGGCAGGTTCTCGGTGCGCCATTGATTCAGCCCGCCCTTCAGGCTGAAGGCGTTTTCGAAACCGGCCTTGCGCAGGGCGTTGGCGGCCTTGCTGGAATTGATTCCGTTCTCGCAGACGGCGAGCATGACCTTGTCCTTCCGTTTCAGCGGCGGACGATCGGATTCCAGTGACTTCAGAGCGATGTTTCGGGCGTTTACGATGTGTCCGGAGCCGAAAGCCTCAGCGGGTCTGACGTCAATGATCATGGCGCCCTTGTTGATGATGCGAAGCGCGTCTGTCGCGGACACCTGGGAGAGCCCGCGGGCCTTGAGCCTGATTTCGTAGAACATGACGGCCGACCAGGTTGCCAGCAGGGCCAGAACGAGAAGGAGGTTGTTTTGGGCGAATTCGGCCAGACGCGCCATGGAAATTCCACGCTTGCATCCCCATCATCGGGGCGCGGCATTATAGCAGTGACCCGTTCCGGCCTGCGCCGCGTTATGCTACGTCTTGCCATGATCGCTGCTTCTCCGGTCATTCACCCGGCTGTACCTTCAAGGCATTGGAGGCCTGTGCGAACCTGGATCGCGCCAGGTCTGTTCAATGCGCTTGTCATGTGCCTTGCGTTCGTCCCGCCGGTCGGCGCCCAGGAGGCCGGGCAGCCGACGGTTGAGGCGGTGCAGTCAGAGATCAGGGCTCTGCAGCAGCGACTGGCCCGTCAGAACCAGCAGTTGGACGCCGGGCAGCGGCAATTGCGGGACCAGGAACGGGCGCTCGCCGCCGGCACGCGCGAATTGGCTGCCATTCGCGACAACCGCGATACGCGGCGTCAACAGGCCGAGCGGCTGCGTGCGCAAGCCGCCGAGGTGCGCAACCGGCTGACCGATGAACGCCAGGTTCTGGCGGAACAGGTGCGCATGACGTATCTCTCCGGGAGGCGGGAGATGGTCAAGCTGCTGCTCAACCAGGAGAGCCCCGCGCGGTTGGGTCGCCTGCTTGTCTACTACGACTACCTCAACCATGCGCGGAGTCAGCGAATCGGTGCCGTCAGCCGCAACCTCGAGGATCAGGAGCGCCTGGCAGTTGAGAGCGAGCAAGTGGCCGCGGACATGGCTTCCCTGGAGCAGGCGCAAGCGGACGAACTGGCCGCCCTTGTGAGTGCCCGGGAGGAACGGCGGCAGGTCCTGGCTCGGATCGAGGAAGGCATCCGCGGCACAGACGACGAGCTTCTGCGACTTCTCGAACAGGAGCGACGCCTCACTCAGGTCGTGGCCGAGGTTGATGCCCTGGTCACGGAGTATCCCGTCGATGTGGCGCTGGGTTTCAGCGATGCCAGGGGTCGGCTGACGTGGCCTGTCCAGGGTGCCTTGATCAACGACTACGGCGACTCCCGCGTCGATGGCCAGTTGCGCTGGAACGGCGTCATGGTCGGCGCACCGCAGGGTTCGATGGTTCGATCGGTGCATCCGGGGAGGGTGGTCTACGCAGATTGGTTGCCCGGGCTCGGATTGCTGGTGATCGTAGACCATGGAATGGGCTACATGAGCCTGTATGGCCACAACGAGGCCATCCTGATCGAGTCAGGAGCCGCCGTCGGAGCAGGGCAGCCCATCGCCCGGGTGGGTGACTCCGGAGGACAGCGACAGAGTGCCCTGTATTTCGAGATTCGCGAGGCTGGCGACCCCATTGATCCCCGACCGTGGATGAACACTCGCCTGTCTCGTTGAGGCAGGAGCGCGGCGTCTATTCAACAACGGTTCCGCCTGTGTTATTGTGCGGGGTCCGGGCCGAGTGGCGCGTCTGATCGCATGTTGTTGAATTTAAAAAAGTTTTCTCCCGTTTTGCTTGGGTCCGTGCTGGGCCTTGCGGCGTTTCTCGGTTTCCGTGTCGTGGACCTCGGGCAGGACCGCAATGACCAGGCCGGACACACCATCGATCAGGTCGAATTGTTTGCCGAGGTCGTGGAACGCATCCGCGAGGAATACGTCGAGCCCGTGGATGAGGCCACGCTGGTCGAGATCGCGATCCGCTCGGTACTCGCCGACCTCGACGAGCATTCGCGGTTCCTCGATGAAAACGACTACGCCGACATTCTCATCAGCGCTTCCAGCCACTACTCCGGAGTGGGTTTGGACGTCTCGGTGAACGACGGCAAGGTCACCGTGGTGACGCCCCTGGAGGGCGCGCCTGCCGAGCGTGCCGGGATTCTGCCGAACGACGTCGTCGTCTCGGTGGACGATATCCCGGTCGACCCCGACGATACCCAGGATGCGGTCAGTCGAATGCGCGGGGAACCCGGTACCACTGTCACGCTGGACGTGGTGCGCGGCGGCGAACAGGATCCACTGCGATTCGCGCTTACACGCGCGGAGGTCCGGTTGACCACGGTCCACACGGAATATCTCGGTGATGGCTTCGCCTACATCAGGCTTTCGAGCTTTACCGACGGCACCGGCGAGGAGTTGCGCGGGGCTGCCGATGAACTGCTTTCCGAACACGACCTGCAGGCGGTCGTCCTGGACGTGCGAGACAATCCCGGCGGGACCCTGGGAGCGGCCGTCGAGGTCGCCGACGCGTTTTTGGAGGAGGGGCTGATCGTTCGCGGACGGGGCCGAATCGACGAGGCGAGATTCGTGGAGAACGCGACTCCGGGCGATGTCATCGATGGCCGGAAACTGCTGGTGCTCGTCGACCGCCGCTCGGCATCGGCGTCGGAAATCGTTGCCGCGGCACTGCAGGAAAACGGGCGAGCACAGGTGGTGGGTGAACGCACCTACGGCAAGGGTTCCGTGCAAACGGTCATTCCCCTGGCGGACGGCGGGGCGCTGAAGCTCACGACGTCGGAGTATTTCACGCCAAGCGGGCGCTCGATCGACGGCACCGGGGTCGAGCCGGACCTGGTCGTCGACGGCGGGCGGCGGTACCGTGGGCCGGGCAGCCCCATCGCTCCTGGCGACGACGTTCAATTGACCGAGGCGCTCGGTTCCGCAGGGTTCAACCTGCCCTGAGCGCCGACCGTGGCGGTCACTCAGGCACCAAGACAGAGGGTCACGGTCATTTCCAGAGTAATCATCAAGTATTGTGGCCACTGAAATTACCTGCCGCGCGCCTCCAGTCTGGAGGCGGAACTGGTGGGCGAACCTGGTCTGCAGGTTGAGCTCGTTCGAGGAGGAGGCGGCGTGTTCGATGTCACGCTGGGCGAAGAGCTGGTATTTTCCAAGCACGGACAAGACCGATTTCCGGAGACCGGCGAGATTTTGTCGATCTTGCGGGAGAAACGGGTCTTGAGCCCTGCTTCCGGTGCGAGCTGATTCGATGTCGCGCCGGGTCTTTCCGGGCTGGGGAGTCGCGGGTATCCCGGTGGGCGTCATTGTGGGCCTCGTTGCAGGCGCCGGAGTGGGTGCCTATTTCGGTATTCCGGGGATCGGCGCGATCATAGGGGCGGCCGTCGGCGTGTCTGCGGGCATGGCCTTGCTGGCAGCCGCGATCGTCACCGCTTCAACCCGCTGGCGGTCGTAGACCGGAGGGTTCTGGCGCGGAGACCGGAGCGTTTCGCAAAGTGCCATACGGAGATGACGACGCCGGACATGTTCAGTTCTTCCAACCGGTGTTCCGCAGGGAACAAGACCGGTTGGTGGGGTTGCTCTGCGGCAGACCGAAACAAGGGGCCTATCCTCGAAATTCTTGAGCGCGTTCTCCCCAGGCGCGGGTTGGTGCTTGAAATCGCCAGTGGTGCGGGACGGCATGTGGCGTACTTTTCCACTGCGCTTGCCGATCTCATCTGGCAGCCCAGCGAACCGGACGCTGAACTGCGCCGGGTAATTTCTGCCGCCGTCGCCGGACTGCCGAACGTCCGCGAGCCGCTGGATCTGGATGTGCTGCAACAGTCCTGGCCGGTAACCGAGGCGGACGCCATCGTCAACATAAACATGATCCACGTCGCTCCGTGGGCCGCCACCGAGGCGCTGATGCGCGGTGCCGCGAACGTGCTGGCAAACGGAGGCGTCCTGTACATGTACGGACCCTACCGTCGCTCCGGGGGCCATACCGCGCCCAGCAACGCAGCCTTCGATGAACGGCTTCGAATGCAAAACGCTCAGTGGGGACTGCGCGATATGGAAGATGTCGAGCGGTTGGCCGGCCAGGCGGGCTTGTCCCTGGAGAGCAGGGTGGCGATGCCCGCAAACAATTTCAGTCTGGTATTTCGGCGTAGCGGCGCAGGACGGTAGACGCCGGCGGGTCCGTTCAGGGTGGTTAGCAAATGAGCATGGAGATTCGAGAGGCAGACCTGAATGTGGCCGATGACGCTGAGGCCGTGCTCGCATTGCTCGACGAATATGCCCGGGACCCGATCGGACAGTCGAAGCCGCTCGCGGAGGAGGCGCGAGCGCGCGTCATTGCGGGGCTTCGCCAGCATCCCGGCGCGTTCGTGCTGCTGGCGTGCGACGGCGCGGACAGAATAGGTGTCGCGGTATGCTTTTGGGGTTTCTCGACGTTTGCCGGTTTGCCGCTGATCAACATTCACGATCTGGCGGTTTCAGCCCGACACCGCCGCAAGGGTGCGGGCAGCGCCTTGATGGAAGACGTTCTGCGGCGAGCCGGGGACGCAGGCTGTGCGAAGGTTACCCTGGAAGTCCGCGAAGACAATGAGCCCGCGAAACAGTTGTACAAGCGCCTGGGTTTTGGACCGTGGACCACGCCGATGCTCTTTGTCAGCCGCTGGTTATGACCGGCCGCCAATCTTAAGAAAAAGCAATGGTAATCATGTTGACCCCTCGCTGGTTCGCCCGTACAGTGGCGAAAGCGTGCCGGCCGGTATGTCTCGTCAGTGTGTGCGGATGTATTGCCGGTGGGGCGCGATGGTTGGGCGCATGGACAGCGAGGCGTTGAAGGCATGGGATGTTTCCGTCCGGCGAAAGTTGGCGCGGTTAAGTTTTTGAAGCGTTCGGTCTTGCGCTGTTGGTCGAGTCGCTGTCCACACGATGAACGGCGCGAGAGTTGGTGTTAATGAATATCTATGTCGGAAATTTGTCTTACTCCCTCAGCGAGTCGGAACTGCGGGATGCTTTTGAAAACTTCGGAGCGGTCTCCACGGTAAAGGTTCTGAGTGACCGGGAGACTGGCCGGTCCAGGGGCTTTGGTTTCGTGGAAATGCCAAATCGGGAGGAGGCCGAAGCTGCGGTCGCCAACCTCAATGGCAAGGATGTCGGCGGAAGGCCGCTGCGGGTGAACGAGGCGCGTCCACGCGAACCCCGTTAGGCAGTTCCTCGGCCCCTCCCCCTCAGCCCCTCCCCGGCAGGCTGCAACCACGTTTCGCGCCCGTAGCTCAGTGGATAGAGCACTGCCCTCCGGAGGCAGGGGCCGGGGGTTCGAATCCCTCCGGGCGCGCAATCCTCACAGGGCGCGGTGACTACACTGGCGTAGCGAATTCCGGAGAAATGATCATTCGCGACGAAGCGGACGTGACTCGTGCGGTGCTGCGTGTCATGGAGCGCACAACGGACCCGCGGCTGCGCGAGATCATGGTTGCCCTGATCCGCCACCTGCATGGATTTGTCCGGGACGTGAGGCTCACCGAGGAAGAGTTCGAGGCGGCCACGGCGATTCTCAACGAGATCGGGCAGCAGCAGACGGACACCAACAACGAAGTTGTGCTGATGGCCGGTTCGCTAGGTGTGTCGGCGCTGGTCTGCCTGCTGAACACCGGAGATCGATCCGGGACCACTCAATCGATGCTGGGGCCGTTCTGGCGCCTGAACTCGCCGCCCACCGAAACGGCGGCTCCATCGTGCGCTCGCCGACGCCGGGTCCCGTGGTATTCGTGGACCTGCGCTACGAGGACACGGCCGGTGCTCCAATCGCCGGTGTCGAGGTCGATATCTGGCATGCTTCCACGGTGGGTTTGTACGAGAGCCAGGACGCCGGCCAGGCGGACATGAATCTTCGCGGCAAGTTCACCACGGATGACGATGGATGCATCCGTTTCGTTTCCATCAAACCGGCGGGCTATCCGATTCCCACCGACGGGCTCGTGGGCAAGCTGCTGGCGGCCCAGGGCCGCCATCCATTCAGACCCGCGCATCTCCACGCCCTGGCGCGAAAGCAAGGTTTCAAGACGTTGATATCGCAGATCTACTCAGCCGACGATCCCAGGCTGAATGATGACGTGCAATTCGGGGTTACGGCCGCGCTGATCGGCCATTACCACCGCCACGACGAACCGCATCCGAACGACGAATCGATTCGGGCACCCTGGTATACCCTCGACCATACATTGACGATGGAACACGGGGAATCGCGGCTGCCACGGCCGCCCATCAAGTAGCCTGCGGCGCTCGCCCCGGCTGTCAGCCGCCGCCGGCAGGAAGCGACAGGTCGTTTCCGAGCAATCCTTCCTCGGCGTAGCGGCTCAGCAGGCGGTCGTCGTGGGAAGGCACGAGCACCACCCCCCGGTCTGCCAGACTCTTCAGCCAGACGAGTTGCGACATCAGGGCTTCCGGGTCCTCGCCGATCCGCGCAATCGTCTCCGGGGGGCGCAGCTTCAGTTCCGTCACGTTATCGATGAGCCAGCCGACGTCGCCGATGAAGACAAATTCGGACCCCTGCGCCAGGCGGACATAGATCATCTGGTGCCCGGGCGTATGTCCGGGAGCCTTGATCAGCACCACGCCGGGCGCCACCGGCAGGTAAAGCCGGTAGTCCACAACCAGGTAGTCACGCGCCTGTTGTTCCGTGATCCCGATCTCCGGCAGTTGGGGCGCGGTGGTCAGGGTGCGGACCTGCGCTTCCGTCAGGATCGTCCTGGCGGCGATCGATTCGCGGTCGGGACTGCGCAGGACGCCGGCCACGTGATCGCCGTGTTCGTGTGTGACCACGACCAGGTTCGCAGCCGACAAGGCGGCCTGAACCCTGTCGTTACGGTCTTGCCAGTAGGGCTCCACGCGGCCGAATCCATAGAAGCGGTGGACTTCCTCGTCCATGCCCGCGTCGATCATCACGCTTCCGCCAGGGTAGACGACCTGGAAGGCGGTCCGGGCCGAAACAAACGGCTCATCCGTTCCACCGTCGATGACCGCCGCGTACGTGCGATGGCTTTCGGCAAATTTGATGAAGTTGATGGTCTCCGGTGCTGCCCCCGGAATGTCATCCGCCGCTTGGCGAACGCGTTCCAGAAGGTCGTCCGGATAGGCGGATTCCTGACCGTAGAGCGGAGCCGCGACGATCGTGGCCAGAACGACCGCGCACAGTCTTTGCATCGAATTGGCGGACGATTTGACCCGCGGGAGGTTGTGCGTTGCCTCAGCTATGGCCGTGCTTCGCCAAGCATGAATTCCAGCGCCTCCAGGATCTCCGCATCGCTGAGGTCCGGCCGCCCGCCCTTGGGCGGCATGACTCCCGTTTCGCCCTGATAGCCGTTGATCACTCGATCCGTGAGCACCTCCGGACCCTGGGCGATCCGCGGGGCCCAGGCTTGCACATCGCCGAACACGGGGGCACCGCCGACGCCCGGGGCGGCGTGGCAGAGATAGCAGTTTTCGTTATAAACCTGCGGCCCGGACATGGGCGCGCTTACGCTGTCTTCCACCGTGTGAACGACCGGTCGAACGCCAACGTCTGGATCGCCGATC
The DNA here is from genome assembly GCA_965262365.1 of Candidatus Rariloculaceae bacterium. Taxonomy (GTDB): domain Bacteria; phylum Pseudomonadota; class Gammaproteobacteria; order Steroidobacterales; family Rariloculaceae; genus UBA6522. The sequence goes on along the minus strand of OZ253541.1, from coordinate 4,514,431 downwards.
AACGCGACGCGGCCAATCGGGCGAGTCCGTTCATCGGTGGCGCCCATGAAGCCGGGGTCGCCGAACCGTCCGGCGCCGGTGCCCGCCGAGAACGCCTTCATGAACACGATGCCGACCAGCACTCCCAGAAAGAGGCCCAGGACCAGCATGAAGCCGTCATAGTAGCGTTGATTCCTGGTTGACAAGCAAGGCTCCGATGGCGCGGGCCGCAGAGTATAGCCATTCTCGTTGACTCATCAAAGCAGCCGGTCAAGGCAGCGCAAATGGATGGCTTCCGCTACATGCTCCGGCGCCAGTGCCTGGGCGCCGGCCAGGTCCGCTACGGTGCGCGCGACCTTGAGGATCCGGGTAGTCGTCCGATTGCTGAGCTGCCAGCGGTTGGAAGCCTTCATCAGTACCCGGCGCGCACGCGGAGTGAGAGCCGCGGTTCGCCATAGCTGTCGATTCGTCAGTCTGGCATTCAGCACGCCGCTACGCTCGAGTTGCCGATGGCGTGCGGCAGACGCCTCGCGGCCAAGGGCCGTGCTCTCCCCTTCGTTGAGGGGCTGGACAAGTTCGTCGAAAGAAATCCGGGGTACTTCCATCTGAATGTCGAAGCGGTCCACGAGGGGCCCCGAAAGCCTCGAGCGGTAGTGCTCGAGGCGCGTCTCCGAACACCGGCAGCGATCGGTGCCGTCACCCAGGTAGCCGCAGGGACAGGGATTCATGGCCGCAACCAGTTGAAACTCGCACGGATATTGGGCGCGGTGGTTGCTTCGCGAAATGCTCACCGTGCCGTTCTCCAGCGGCTCGCGCATCGCCTCCAGCGCGCGGCGTGAAAATTCGGGCAATTCGTCCAGGAACAGCACGCCGAGATGGGCAAGGGATACCTCGCCGGGTTTCGGTCTGGATCCGCCGCCCACCAGCGCCGCTGCGGACGCCGTGTGGTGTGGATTGCGGAATGGCCGCTCGGCCCTGAAGATCGGCTCAAGCGAAGCGCCGGCGACGGAAGCGATACTCGCTACGCAAAGCATGTCGTTAGCGGACAGACGGGGTAGCAGCGTGATGAGCCGCTGGGCGAGCATGCTCTTGCCGCTGCCCGGCGGACCCAACATGAGCAGGTGATGCGCTCCGGCTGCGGCGACGAGCAACGCGCGCTTGCCTTCACTGTGCCCGCGCACGTCGGACAGGTCCACGCTGAACGGCCGCGAAGGATCCAGCGCCGATGGCTTCAGTGTCTGGAGCGGAACTTCGCCGTTGAGATGTTTCACGACCTCCATGAGATGTGAGGCGGGGTATACGCGGGCGTCGTCCACCAGCGCAGCCTCGGCGGCATTGCCCCTCGGAAGAATCATCGCCCGGCCCGCGTCTCGAGCCGCCAGCACGGCGGGAAGGGCGCCCAGCACAGGCCGCAATGCGCCGCTCAGGGCCAGTTCGCCGATGAATTCGAACTCCTCCACCGGCCACTTCCACTTTTTCTCCACCTGCAGGACCCCCAGCGCGATCGGCAGGTCGAACCTGCCGCCTTCCTTTGGGATGTCCGCCGGTCCGAGGTGTACCGTGACCCGGCTCGCCGGTACGGGGTGCCCGCAGGTCTGGAGCGCGGCACGTACCCTGTCCCGGCTCTCCCTGACGGCTGCCGCCGGGAGACCCGCGATGGTAAAGGAGGGCAAGCCGCCCGCGACATGAACCTCGACGAGGGTCTGATAGGCGTTCATGCCCATCTGGCCACGGCTGTACAGGTGGGCGAGACCCACGGTCAGCGGACCGGCACGGTCCGGTCGTCAGTCGGTTGCGTTTTCCTCCAGGGCTGCCAACCGGGTCTCCAGCGCCTCGAGTTTCTCGCGAGTCCTGGCGAGCACGGCCAGTTGAACGTCAAATTCTTCACGAGTCACCAGGTCCATTCGAGCCAATGTCGACTGCAACAGCGACTTGAAATTGCGTTCCAGGTCCTCGCCCATGGACTTGATGTTGCCCGGCACCGAATCAGCCAGTTTTCGAGCCAGTTCGTCCAGTTTCGGACCATTGAATCTTTCAGTCATCGCCTTCCCATATGGTTGTCGAACGGGCGCGTCCCTGGGAGGGGCGTTTCTCGCCAATCCTTTTGGAAATGCCCCTATGATACTCTCGCTTCCATGGCTCGGTTGGTCGGTTGCGAGCCTGTGGTAACAAGGATATCGGGATTCACTTTGACGCTTCGCGCATCATGAACGACAAGGATTCAGCAGAGCAAGCCGGCGACGTCGACACGCCAGCCCTGAAGACGGAGGCGGAAACGCCCCCACCGCCGGTTGTCACAAGGCCGCGCGGCCGAAAGGGGCTCTGGTTTACGCTTGTACTGGCGATCTGCTTCTCGCTCGCCGCCGCATTCGCGAGCGGCCTGTTGTGGCAGCAGCAGCGGCAGCTTGGGGCCGCGCTGGTTCAGGCCGACAGCTCGGCGGCCGAGTCGGTGGGCGAGATTCGCAGTGCTGTCGGGTCCCTGGCAGAGGGCGTCGGCACGCTGCAACGGTCGGACGCCGCCCAGCTCGAAGCGTCGGGTCGGTTCAGCGCCAATGTCGATGAGCTGTCGATCCGGCATGAGGCGCTGGAAGCCCGTGTCGACGATTTTCAGGGCGTCTCCGGCGATGCCCGGCGCCGCTGGCTGTTGGCCGAGGCAGAACACTATCTGAACCTCGGCCATGCGGAACTCTCCCTCGGCGGGCGCTGGGAAACCGCGATCACAGCGCTTGAGCTGGCTGACGACGCCTTAAGGCAATTGGCCGATCCCGCGTTTGCGCCAGTACGCCAACAGGTAGCCGCGGACCTGCAAAACCTGACCAGCGCCGAACTGGTCGATGTTGAAGGCCTGAGCTACACCCTCGGCCGTCTGGCCAGCCGAGTTGAGGAATTTCCCATGGGTCCGTCGGCGCCCGGCAACCTTATCGCCGAACCGCAGGGCCTGGAGGATGTGGAATCCGGCTGGAACAGGGTCTGGCTCAGTCTCAAGGGGGCGATTTCCGGAATGATCAGCGTGGAGCGCAGCGACGCGTCAGGTTCGCCTGCGCTGACCGCGCGTGAGCAATCGCTGATTCGCCGGCAATTGGAACTGGAATTGGAAATGGCGCGCCTGGGACTGCTGCGGAACCAGGATCAGGTCTTCCGCGCCGGTGTGGAGGCGGCCGCGGATCTGTTGGCACGGTACTTCGATGTTTCCGAACAAGCCGTGCAGAGTGCCGTCACACTCCTTGAGGAAATGGGGCAACTGGACATCGAGCCTGAGCGTCCCGATATCAGCGGTTCGCTGAGTCTGTTGCGCGAACTGGCAGCCCGAGACGGCTGATGCGTGCCGGGCTCTGGGGCGTAGCCGCCGTCTTCCTCGGCGCGTTCGCCGCGCATTTCCTGCTCCGCGATCGCGGATACGTACTGGTCAACTTTCTCGGCTACGTGATCGAAATGTCGGTACCGGTGTTGGTGTTGGTGCTGGCCGGCGCGTACTTCGCCGTGCGCCTGCTGCTGGCGTTGTGGCGGGCGCCGCGCCGGCTGGGCGAGGTTGTCGCGGAGCGTCGCCTGAGGCGCGCCGGAGAGAAGTTGACCCGGGGGCTGATTCACATGGCCGAGGGCGACTGGTCCAGGGGCGAGCGCCTGTTGGCCCGTAGCGTAAGGGGGACCGATTCGCCGCTCATCCACTACCTCATGGCGGCGCGGGCGGCCCAGTTGCAGGGTTCCGACGAGCGCCGCGACGACTGGTTGAAGCTTGCCTACGAGGAACTCCCGGAAGCCGAAACGGCCGTGCTGCTCACCCAGGCGGAACTGCAACTGGAGCACTCCGACCACGAACGGGCGCTTGCGACGCTGCGCCGTATCCAGGAGGCTCACCCGGATCATCCCGTGGCGCTGGCCCTGTTGGCCAGGATCTATCACGCGCTGAAGGATTGGGAACGGCTTCTGGCGCTGGCTCCGCAACTGGCCGATGCTCGAATGGATAACGAGGAACTGGAGAGCATCATTGCTGCGGCGCTGGAATCATGTACCGCGAAGCAGGACATCACCCGCGTGGATGTGGACCGCCTCTGGGGGCGCCTGCCGGCGGCGTTGCGCAAGGCGCCGCGGCTGATCGCGCTGCAGGGGCTGGCGCTCAACTCTCTGGGCCAGGGCGAGGAGGCGGAAAAGAAAATCCGCCTGGCGTTGAAGCGCGGCTGGGAAGAAAATCTCGTGCTCGCCTACGGGCGGGTACGTGGCGCCAAGGCGGACAAGCAATTGCTTCAGGCCGAGCAATGGCTCAGGGATCGCCCGGAGGACGCGGCGCTGCTATTGACCGCGGCGCGCCTGTGCATGGTGCTGGAGTTATGGGGCAAGGCTCGCAGCTACCTTGAAACCAGCCTCGCGCTCGCACCCCGTACCGAGGCCTACGCACTGTACGGTCGCCTGCTCGATCAATTCGGGGAAGCCGACAATGCGGCGCTGGCGTTTCGCTCCGGCCTGAGCCTGGTGGTTGGCTCCGGCGAAGATCTTCCGGCACTGGGATCCCCTGACACGGTCGCGCAGCCCAGCCAGAAGAATCGCTGACACAACTGATCCACGTTTCGCGCCCCACGCGACGCTCGCGACAATCCCCCGACAGCCTGACCTCAACCCAATCCCAGCTCGCCCCACATTCTGTCCACACGCTCGACGACTTCGGGCGTCATCCGAATGGGCCTTCCCCAGTCGCGCTGGGTCTCGCCGGGCCACTTGTTGGTGGCATCGAAGCCCATTTTCGATCCCAGGCCTGCGACAGGTGAAGCAAAGTCCAGATAATCCATGGGCGTTGACTCGGCAATTTGCGTATCCCGCGCCGGATCCATGCGAGTGCTTACGGCCCAGATGACGTCCGGCCAGTTGCGCACGTCGATATCGTCGTCCACGACGATCACCAGCTTCGTATAAAGGAACTGGCGAAGGTAGGACCAGACCCCGAACATGATGCGGCGCGCGTGACCGGGATACTGCTTGCGGATGCTGACCACGGCGATCCGGTAGGAGCAGGCCTCGCTCGGAAGATAGAAATCCTCGATTTCGGGGAACTGGGTCTTGAGGATCGGCACGAATACGTCGTTCAGAGCGAGGCCCAGCACGGCGGGCTCGTCGGGCGGACGGCCCGTATAGGTACTGTGGTAGATGGGGTCGTCGCGGTGGGTGATCCGCTCCACCGTCATCACCGGAAAACGTTCCGCTTCGTTGTAATAGCCGGTGTGGTCGCCGAACGGGCCTTCCAGGGCGCTGTCCCCGGGAGCGATGTGGCCCTCCAGGGTGATCTCGGCTCTGGCCGGGACCGTAAGATCCGAGCCGAGGCATTTGGTTAGCTGCGTGCGGGCGCCCCGCATGAGGCCGGCGAAGGCGTATTCCGACAGGGTGTCGGGAATCGGCGTAACCGCCGCAAGCAGCGTGGCCGGGTCCGCGCCGATGCTGATCGCGACGGGAAAGGGTTCCCCAGGGTGTCGGGCGCACCATGCCTTGTAATCCGTGGCGCCGCCCCTATGCGGCAACCAGCGCATGATGAGACGGTTGCGGCCGATCACCTGCTGGCGGTAGATGCCCACGTTCTGCCGCCTGCCGACCGCCTCTCCGGCCGGGCTGCGGGTAGTGGTCAGCCCCCAGGTAATCAGCGGCCCGGCGTCACCGGGCCAGCAGGTCTGGATGGGCCAGGCGCCCAGATCCACATCCGAACCCTCGATGACGTTCTCCTGGCAAGGCCCCGAGCGGGACATCAGGGGCGCCATCTTGAGCACTTCCTTGACGAGCGGCAGCTTCTGCCACACCTCGCCGAGGCTGCGAGGCGGTTCCGGCGCCCGGAGCGAGGCCAGCAGTTGACCCAGTTCGCCGAACACGTCGGTGGAATCGGAACCCAGGGCGGCCGCGATGCGGCCCGAAGTGCCGAACAGGTTGCCCAGCACTGAGACATCGCTTCCGGTAGGGCGGGTAAACAGCAGAGCGGGTCCGTTGCGCTGCAGCGTTCGCCGGCAGACCTCCGTCATCTCCAACCGCGGATCCACCGGTACGTCCACGCGCCGCAGTTCGCTGCGCGTATCGAGATGGCTCAGAAATGCCCTGAGATCCTCAAACCTGGACTGAGTTCCAGTCCGCATATTTCGTTCACCCGGTTCCGCGGCCGCTCACGTTAACCGCCGACGCGGCCCATTGCCAGCGTCATAGGATAATCGAGAGCTGCGAACCGGGCGCCCGGAGTGGCGATTGATGGGTGAGGGCTGGGCACTACCTGAATGCAATGATCGCAGGTTATTCTGGCGCCATGGAACTGGCGTTCGCGAAAATGCACGGAGCGGGCAACGACTTCATGGTTGCGCGTTGGCCGGACGAGACGAGTCTCCCCGACGCCGAAACGGTTCGGCACTGGGCGGACCGGCGCGCCGGTATCGGTTTCGACCAGTTGCTGCTGGTGCGTTCGGCCCGGGAGCCCGGGTTGGCGGCGTTCTACCATGTATTCAATGCCGATGGAGCCGAAGTGCAGCAATGCGGCAACGGCGTTCGTTGTATCGCCCGATACCTGATGCCGGACGGAACCGAGGACTCGTTGATGTTGGGCAGCCGCGCCGGCACGGTGGAGGCGAGGCTTGCGGCTGGCGGTGAAGTCAGCGTTAGCCTGGGCGAGCCTGACTTTGCCCCGCCCGCACTGCCCTTCAGGGCACGGCAGGCGTCACGCTACCGTCTGGCTGTGGACCGGGGGACGGTGGAATTCGGCGCAGTCTCGGTGGGCAATCCCCACGCGGTCATTCCGGTCGATTCGTTGGATGTCGCGCCGGTCGGTATAATCGGATCGCAACTGCAATCTCACCCATCGTTCCCGGAGGGCGTCAATGTCGGTTTCGTGGAGTTTCGGGATGCGGCAAGTGTCCGTCTGCGTGTATTCGAGCGCGGCGCGGGCGAGACGGCGGCCTGTGGGACGGGTGCGGCCGCCGCGGCGGCCGTCGGCAGGCTGTGGGGTGAAATGGGGGAAACCGTGAGAGTGGAGGTTACCGGGGGAGTTCTGAATACCACCTGGTCGGGTCCGGGACATCCGATCTGGTTGTCCGGTCCGGCCGGTCACGTGTTTGACGGACGAATCCGGATATGACGCGGCGGGGGCAGTAGAGGGCCATGGCGAAGGCGTTGACTGATCGCGACGTAGCCGAATACCTGCGCTCGCACCCGGATTTTTTCGATCGGCATCCGAAAGTCCTGCTGGATCTGGAACTCCACCACCGTCCGGGGCGGGCTGCCGTATCGCTGGTGCAACGTCAGGTAGAGATGCTGCGAAGGCGCAGCGAGGAACTGCACGCCCAGCTCAAGGATCTCGTTGCCGTCGCCAAGGACAATCATGAGCTGGTCGAAAAGATTCATCAGCTCGCCGTTTCGATGCTGGCCGAGCTTGACGTCGAGCAGCGCGTACAGGTGCTCAGGACGCGACTGAGAGAGGACTTCGAGGCCAGGCACGCGGTGCTGATCATGTTCACCGCGCCCTGCGCCATCCCGGCGCACGATACGTTCCTCAAGATTGTCGACCGCCGCGACCCGCGGCTCAAGTCGTTTGCCGGCTTCCTCAAGTCCGACCAGCCCCTCTGTGTCCGGCTGCGCCCCGTGCAACGGCGTTTTGCGTTCGGAGGCGTGGAAGAGGAGCTTCACTCGGCGGCATTGATTCCATTGGGGAGGCGTGCGGAACAGGGATTCATCGTCATTGGCAGCCGCGATCCCGACTACTTTCATCCCGGCAAGCGCACGGATTACCTCAGGCGTCTCGGGGAAGTCGTGTCGATGGCACTGATCGCCGAGCGCAGTGCTTCGGCTGCGAAGAGCGGTCCGAAGGCCAGTGGATCCTGAGCAGCGAATCGATGCCTACCTGCGGCATCTTGAAACCGAACGGCGACTCTCGCCTCACACGATAAGCGCGTACGGGCGGGATCTGCAGTCGCTGGTTGGCTTTGCTCTGCGCCAGTCCATCGGGCTTGACGAAATGGATTCCCACGATGTGCGTCGATTCGCCGCGCAGTGCCATCGCCGCGGCCTGAGCCCCCGAAGCGTTGCCCGACGGCTGTCCGCGGTGCGCTGTTTCTTTGCCTGGCTGGTGAGATCGCGGGTCATCGGATCGAATCCGGCAGCCGACGTTCAGGCGCCCAAACCCAAGCGGCGGTTGCCGTCGACGCTGGATGCCGACCAGATGGCCAGTCTGCTGGAGCCCGGCAGCGGCGAATCGGCGCAGCCGGGCGATGCCGGTCTCGATGAGCGTGAACCGTTGATGGTCAGGGATCGCGCGATTCTCGAGTTGTTCTATTCCTCCGGTCTGAGACTCGCCGAGCTTGCGGGATTGAATCGGGTGGACCTGGATTTCGCCGACCGGACGGTACGGGTGATCGGCAAGGGCGACAAGCCTCGCGTCGTACCGGTGGGGGGGCCGGCGCTGGAAGCGCTTCGGGCCTGGCTTGCGATCCGCGACGAGATGGCCGAGCCCGGGGAACAGGCGATCTTCGTCAGTCGGCGGGGTACGCGGCTTGCCCGAAGGACCGTGCAGGAGCGGGTCCGGCAATGGGCGCGGCGCCGGGGCACACCGGTCGGCGTTCACCCGCACATGCTCAGGCATTCCTTCGCCAGCCACATGCTCGAATCCAGCGGCGACCTGCGCGCCGTACAGGAACTGCTCGGACACGCGAGCATTTCCACCACCCAGGTGTACACGCACCTTGATTTTCAGCATCTTGCTCAGATATACGATAGGGCGCACCCCAGAGCGAAGCGTCGGCGCGAGCCGGTCGCCGGCGACGACCGCAAGGATTGAATGACGGTCTTCGATCCGAACCGGGCCGCAAGCGGCGTGAGCCAGGAAACGAAATGCAGGATTACCACGCAACTACCATTGTTTGTATCCATCGCGATGGCCGAGTGGCCATGGGCGGCGACGGCCAGGTCACCCTGGGCGACAAGGTGATGAAGGGCAACGCCTGCAAGGTGCGGCGCCTGCATGGCGACAAGGTGCTGGCGGGGTTCGCCGGCGGCACGGCCGATGCCTTCACGCTGTTCGAGTTTTTCGAGAAGAAGCTCGACCAATACGGCAACCTGACGCGCGCGGCCATCGAGTTGGCGAAGGACTGGCGAACGGACCGCATGCTGCGGCGGCTGGAAGCGCTGATGGTGGTTGCCGATCGCTCCAAGTCGCTGTTGATCTCGGGAACCGGGGACCTGATCGAGCCTGAGCACGACATTCTGGCGATCGGTTCCGGTGGCGCCTATTGCCAGGCGGCGGCTCGAGCGCTGCTGGAGAATACGCAATTGGACGCCCGCGGCATCGTCGAAAAATCACTGGCGATCGCCGGTGAAATCTGCATTTACACAAACGCCTCGATCACGATCGAGGAATTGTAGGCGCCCGGCTTTCCAGGTGTTCTGCCAGGGGTATCAGTCAATGTACTCGGATTCTTTTCAAGTCAGCGGGCGGGAGAGAACCCGATGTCGATGACACCCAGGGAAATCGCCCAGGAACTGGACAAGCACATAATCGGCCAGGACGAGGCCAAGCGGGCGGTGGCCATCGCGCTTCGCAATCGCTGGCGCCGGGCGCAGGTGGGCGAACCCCTGGGCAGTGAGATCACGCCGAAGAATATCCTCATGATCGGGCCCACCGGCGTGGGCAAGACGGAAATCGCGCGGCGGCTGGCGCGGCTGGCCCGCGCGCCGTTCATCAAGGTGGAAGCAACCAAGTTCACCGAGGTGGGTTACGTCGGCCGCGAGGTGGATTCCATTGTCCGCGACCTGGCTGACATGGCGGTCAAGATGACCCGGGAGCATGAAATTGCCAAGGTCAGCCACCGCGCCGAGGATGCGGCGGAGGATCGCCTGCTGGATGCCCTGTTGCCGGGATCGGAAACGGACGGGCAAGGCGATACCCGACAGCGGTTCCGAAAGCTGCTGCGCGAGGGGGAGCTGGATAAACGGGAGGTGGAAATCGACGTTCAGGCCCCGGTAGTCGGCGTGGAGATCATGGCGCCTCCGGGCATGGAGGAGATGACGAGCCAGTTGCAAAACCTGTTTCAGGGGGTTTCCTCCGGCCGCCGAAGCACGCGCAAGTTAAAGGTGCGCGAGGCGCTGCGGCTGCTGACCGACGAGGAAGCCGGCAAGATGGTCAACGAGGAGGAAATCAAGCTCAAGGCGCTCAATGCGGTGGAACAGAACGGCATCGTCTTTCTGGACGAGATCGACAAGGTGGCCCGCCGCTCGGACACACTCGGTGCCGACGTATCGAGGGAGGGCGTGCAGCGGGACCTGCTGCCCCTGGTCGAGGGCTGCACCGTCAGCACGCGCTACGGGATGATCCGCACCGATCATGTGCTGTTCATCGCGTCCGGTGCTTTCAACGTCGCCAAACCCTCCGACCTCATCCCCGAGCTGCAGGGGCGTTTCCCGATTCGCGTTGAACTGGATGCGCTGGATGCCGATGATTTCGTGCGCATCCTGACCGAGCCCGATGCCTCCCTGACGGAGCAATACAGCGCGCTGATGGCCACCGAGAGGGTCGAACTGATATTTGAACCGTCCGGCGTCAAGCGAGTCGCAGAAGTCGCCTTCCACGTCAACGAGCGCACCGAGAACATCGGTGCGCGGCGGCTGCACACCGTCCTGGAACGATTGCTGGAGTCAGTATCGTTCGAAGCGGCCGACCGCGGCGGACAGACGCTGGCCGTGGATGAGTCCTATGTCAACGAGCATCTGGGTGAACTCGTCAAGGACGAGGACCTGACGCGCTACATTCTCTAGCGCTGCTGCTGACCGTGTCCGAATCCGGCCCCCATCCCGTCAGCCTGAAGCTGCGCGTGCGTTCGCGCGAACTGGAAGTCTGTTTCTCCGACGGTGAGTGTTTCGATCTTCCCGTCGAGTACCTGCGCGTTCACTCTCCGTCGGCGGAAGTCCAGGGGCACAGTGCGGGTGAAGGGGTGCTGGTTGTCGGCAAGGAGCAAGTGAATATCGAACGGATTGAGCCGGTCGGACGTTACGCTGTCCGGCTGGTATTTGACGACGGCCACGATACCGGACTGTATACGTGGCCTATACTTTACCGCTTGGGCAGCAGGTACCAGGCCAACTGGCAGCGTTACCTGGACCGGCTGCGGGAGGCAGGGCATCGGCGAGCGGCGGCAGAGAATGGCGGCGAGCGAGAATAATCCCGGGGAATTCGTCGATTTCGGTTTCGACCGCGTTTCCCGGGGCGAAAAGCAACGCAGGGTAAGGGGCGTCTTCGACTCCGTCGTCCACCGCTACGATCTCATGAACGATCTCATGTCGGCGGGCCTGCACCGAGTCTGGAAAAGATTTGCACTCGCCAGGACCGGGCTTCGACCCGGACAGTCGGCCCTGGACGTGGCCGCGGGCAGCGGTGATCTGAGCGAAGGAATGGCCCGCCACGTGGGGCCCGCAGGGCGCGTACTGGTGACCGACATCAACGGCAGGATGCTTGGCCTGGGGCGCTCCCGGATGATCGATGCCGGCTACGTGGCGAATATTCACTACCTGCAGGCCAACGCCGAGCAACTGCCCGTTTCAGGTTCGGCGTTTGATTGCGTAAGCATCGGCTTCGGGCTGCGAAACGTCACCGACAAGAGCGCGGCGCTGGCCGAGATGTACCGGGTGCTCAGGCCGGGCGGCCGGCTGCTGATACTGGAATTCTCCCGTCCGCAGTTCGAACTTCTGGATTCGGCCTACGAGTACTATTGCCTGCACGTTCTGCCCCGGTTGGGCAAACTGGTTGCCGATGACGCCGAGAGTTACCGCTATCTGGCGGAGTCGATTCGCGTTCACCCGGACCAGGAAACACTCAAGTCAATGATGGCCGAACAGGGATTCGAGCGTTGCGAGTACCACAACCTCAGCGGCGGCATCGTCTCCCTGCACCTGGGCTTTAGGCTATAGCCCGCCCATGGGTACCCCCCTCGCCGCGTTGGCTCGCCTGCTGCTGCGCTCGTCCGCCGCGGCCTCCGAATCGCTCGATGCTGCGGCCGCCCATGGGTTCGGGCTCGAGGCCGTGATCAATCGCTGTATTGGGGACTCGTCGCGGGCCAGGGAACTGTTGGAAGACCTCGACGGCAGTAGTCTTGCGATCATCGTCACAGGACTCGGAATCTGCCTCCGCCTGCAAGCCTTGAAGACACGTCTTGCGCTGAGCGCGGCCACGGTGCGCTCGGAAACTGCGGCTACGGCGACCGTGGAGGGAACGCCTCCGATCCTGCTGGGCCTCCTGGGCAATGCAGGGGCGGAGGGATTCAGGCATTTCGGAGCCCGGCTTTCGGGCGATGCGCCGACGGCCGAAGCCTTTGCCGAACTGCTGCGCCACGCGCGTCCGGACATTGAGGAAGAACTCTCCAGGATCATCGGCGACATTCCGGCTCACGAGGTTACCGGTGCGGCCCGCCGCACGGACGCCTTCGCGCGCCGAGCGGGGTCGGCCGTGACCATGAATGCCTCGGAGTTCCTCCAGGAAGAGGCACGTCAGCTTCCGCCCCGAGTCGAAGTGGATGCATTCAGCCGAGACGTGGACCGCCTGCGGGACGACGTGGAACGGGCGGCTCAGCGCCTCGGCAGGCTTGAGAGACATCGGCGGCGCGAGCCTTCTCTGGGTGCCGGTGCCGTTGCCGGTGCAGGTGCAGATGCAACGGCGGAACGGGGCTAGCGGGGATGCGGGCCGATTACACAAATAAGGGCGTTGGGCGACTGAAGCAGGTCGCCAGGCTCCTTGCCATACAGCGCACGCTGCTCCGGCACGGGCTGGACGACATTGTCTGGGCGACCCACCTGTTCAGGCCCATAGGCTGGTTGCGCAAACTGTTGCCGAAACGAACTCGTCCCGAGCCGCTTGGGGCAAGAATCCGCGTTGCCCTGGAGGAACTGGGGCCCATCTTCGTGAAATTCGGCCAGGCTGTATCGACCCGGCGGGATCTGCTGCCGCTGGAGATCGCGGACGAGCTTGCGAAGCTTCAGGACCAGGTGCCGCCGTTCGCTACCGGCGACGTGCTTGAGATTCTTGCCGGGGCATTCGGTCGCCCGGCGGATGACGTTTTCCAGGAATTTCAACGGACGCCGCTCGCAGCCGCTTCGGTGGCGCAGGTCCACGCCGCGCGGCTCCACGACGGCCGGGAGGTCGTGGTCAAGGTCTTGCGCCCCGGGGTCCACCGGTCGGTCCGCAAGGATCTCGCGGTGCTTTATGCGATTGCCGAACTCGCCGAGCGATACTGGCCGGATGCGCGGAGACTGCGGCCGAAGGAAGTCGTGCAGGAGTTCGAGGCGACACTCTTCAAGGAGCTGGACCTGATGCGCGAAGCCGCCAACGCGGCGCAGCTCAGGCGAAATTTCGAGGGATCCGGCAAGCTCTACGTCCCGCAGGTCTACTGGAACTATTGCCGCTCCAACGTCCTTGCCATGGAGCGCATCGCCGGCATTCCAATCGGCGATATCGAGGAATTGAGGCGCCGGGGTACCAACATCAAGCGCCTGGCGGAAAATGGTGTGGAGATCTTCTTTACCCAGGTGTTCACGCACAATTTCTTTCACGCGGACATGCACCCCGGGAACATCTTCGTGGATGTGGCGGATCCGGATCAGCCTCGCTATGTTGCCGTCGACTTCGGCATCATGGGCGCACTCAGCCCGCGCGATCAGCACTATCTGGCGGCCAACTTTCTCGCCTTCTTCAAGCGCGATTACTACCGGGTGGCCAGGCTGCACGTGGATTCCGGCTGGGTCCCGGCGCATACGCGCGTGACCGAACTGGAGGCCGCCATCCGCTCGGTTTGCGAACCGATTTTCAACAAGCCCCTCAAGGACATCTCGTTCGGGTTGGTGCTGTTGCGTCTTTTCCAGACCGCACGGCAATTCGACATGCAGGTGCAGCCTCAACTGGTCTTGCTCCAGAAGACGCTTTTGAATATCGAAGGGCTTGGCCGCCAGCTTTACCCGCAGCTTGACCTTTGGGCCACTGCCAAACCGGTGCTGGAGAAGTGGATGGCCCAGCGAACCGATCCGCGTACCCATCTTCGCGAGCTGCTGGAGAATTGGCCTCGCGTGGCGGAGGACCTGCTGTTGGTGCCCGAGGCTGTCCAGCAGATATTGCGCCGTGCGGCCGAAACGGTTGATTCGCCCAGCGCGGCGGCGCCTGAGGCGAACACTGCCAGCCGTGCCGGCAGCTCCGCTGGCCTTCAGGCGGTCATCGCCGGGAGTGCTCTGGCGATTTGCGGCGTGCTCTGGCTGGGACTCGAGGCGGCACCGGTGTGGCCGGGCTGGTCTGCCGCCGGGATCGGTGTCGCGCTGTTGTTTCGGTCCGCAGGCTGAAACGACAGGCATTTACGGGCCAGGACGCCAGGTGATCAGACCACTACCGGCGCGCGAGTTCGCCTTGCTGATGGCCATGCTTACGGCAATGGCGGCGTTGGCTATAGACGCCATGCTGCCCGCCCTGGCCGAGATCGGCAGCGAGTTGGGCGTAGTGCGGGAAAACAACCGTCAATTGGTGATTTCCGCGCTTTTCCTGGGATTCGCGCTCGGACAGATCGTCTACGGCCCGCTGTCCGACCGTTTCGGTAGAAAACCCGGCATGTATGTTGGACTCGGGCTGTTCGTGCTGGGTTGCCTGCTGTCCATGGCCGCGTGGAGCTATCCGGCGATGCTGGCCGGGCGCTTCCTGCAGGGCATCGGCGCGGCCGGTCCGCGAATCGTCTGTCTGGCGCTTATCCGCGACCGTTACAAGGGCCGCGAAATGGCCCGCGTCATGTCGTTCATTTTCGCTGTGTTCGTGATTGTCCCCACCATCGCCCCGGCCCTGGGGCAGGGCATCATGCTGGTATCGGGATGGCGAGCGATTTTCGGCGCGTTGCTGGCATTCGCCATGACCGGGCTGGTCTGGTTTGCGTTTCGGCAGCCCGAAACGCTGGCGCCGGAGCGACGGATCCCGTTGGCCATCGGTCCGATCGCCGCGAGGGTGCGTGAGGTCGGGGGAAATCGTGGCGCGGTGGGCTACACGGCGGCGGCCGGGTTGGTATTCGGCGGTTTCCTTGGCTATCTGAACTCGGCGCAACAGATTTTTCAGGAGCTGTTCCAGGTAGGTTCGCTGTTCCCGGTGTATTTTGCAGCGCTCTCGTTGGCGTTCGCCGCCTCTTCGTACATGAACGGACGCCTGGTGATGCGGCATGGTATGCGCAAGCTGGCGCTTCGCAGCCTGCAGGGCCTGTGCATATTGTCTGTCGGTTTCCTGGTTGCCCTGGTTCCAATGAAAGGGGGAGCGCCGTTGTGGATGTTCCTGGCCTGGGGCGCGGCGGCGTTCTTCTGCCTGGGCGCGGTGTTCGGCAACGTCAACGCACTGGCCATGGAGCCCTTCGGGCACGCTGCCGGAATCGCTGCCGCGCTGATCGGCTCGTTTACATCGCTGTTGTCGATGCTGCTGGGCGGATTGATCGGTCAGTTTTACGACGGCACTCTGCTGCCCCTGGTGGGCGGATTTGCCGTTCTGGGGGTCGCTTCCCTGGGCGCCATGTCCTGGGCCGACCGCGAAAGTTAGCCAGGCGAATCTCACAGACGGTTGTAGCGAGTTACGTGGATTCCCCGGTTTCGCCGCCCAAGCGGGACATGGTGTCGATAATCTCCCGCAAGACCTGTTCGACCAGGGCTTCGTCCGTGCCGCGCACTACCAGGTTGGCACCGAAGCGACGCTCCCGGAAAAAGGGATAGCTGCCGATCTCCACCCGGGTGTACTTGCGGACAATCCCCTCCAGGGGCGCGGCCAGTTCACCTTCCGGCAGATAGACGTCCACATTTCGGGAGTGAATGGGCGCTCCGCTGCCCAACTGCTCGTCCAGCGTTGAGAACATCCCGCGGGCCACGGCCGGAATGCCGGCCATGACGAAAACGTTCTCCACCCGAAATCCCGGTGCGCCGCTGAGTGGGTTGTCAATCAGGCTGGCCCCTTCCGGAACGTGCGCCATCTTCAATCGCGCGGCGTTGAGCTCAAGTCCTCGCCTGCGCAGACGTTTCACCGCCTCCTGGTGGAGGACCAGATCGCGGCCAAACGCCTCGGCTATGCACTCGGCGGTAATGTCGTCGTGGGTCGGGCCGATGCCCCCGGTGGTAAACACATAGGTGTACGCAGCGCGACACTCATTCACCGCGGCGACGATGGCGGCCTTGTCGTCCCGCAGTACGCGGGCTTCCACCAACGTTATTCCCTTGCTCGCCAACTCGGCGCCCAGGAATTGAAGGTTGGTGTCCTGAGTCTTGCCCGAGAGGATCTCGTTGCCGATGATTAGTACGCACGCGGTTGCGGCCTTGGTGTCCATTTCTGCGTTTGAAAGTTGCCAATTCGTTCGCCGGCCGACCGGCCAGTCGGGCGAATCCTACACCATGTTGAACCGTGGGTTTTCGATCAGAGCTCACGATTGGTCAGCCCGGGACGGCGGCCGCCAGTCCGCCCGAGGCTCGTCGCGCGGACGTGGCTTCAGTGTCGGTGCGGCGCCCGATGGGATATTATCGACCATCCGAATTCTGCGAGAAACCAGGAAATGTCCCTTAAATCCGATGCCGTCGGGAACGGGGAACCGCTCGAAAACGCCGGTTCACCGGAGGTCTCGGAACCTGGCACGGGTCAGCCGGGGGAGGCCGCCGAGGCCGACGCCGACGCCGAGCTTCAGGCAAATGCTGCCAAACGGCTCGCGGACATCCTCAGGGACCGCGACTCGATACGCCGGTTCTTCGAGACCGGAGAATACCCCTACAAGCAGAAGATCAGCCGCAAGTTCTACGAGAAGCAGAAGAGAGAGCTGCAGATCGAATTGCTCAAGGTCCAGGAATGGGTCAAGGCCAACGGGCGCAAGATCGTCATCCTCTTCGAAGGTCGGGATGCGGCCGGCAAGGGGGGGACCATCAAGCGGTTCACGGAGCACCTGAACCCTCGCGGAGCGCGGGTCGTGGCGCTGGACAAGCCCACTGAACGGGAGCGGTCCCAGTGGTATTTCCAGCGCTATATTCGGCATTTGCCGGCGGCCGGCGAGATCGTTTTCTTCGACCGTTCCTGGTACAACCGCGCCGGCGTCGAGCGGGTCATGGGATTCTGCACGCCCAACGAATACCTCGAGTTCATGCGTCAGGCTCCCGACGTGGAGCGGATGCTGGTGCGCAGCGGCATCATTCTCTTCAAGTATTGGTACTCGGTCACCAGCGAAGAGCAGAAGAGACGCTTTGAGTCCCGGGAGACCGAGGCTCTCAAGAAGTGGAAGATATCGCCGATCGACAGACAGTCCCTGAAAATGTGGGATGATTATACGGACGCAAAGGAGGCGATGTTTTTCTACACCGACACCGCCGACGCGCCCTGGACGATCGTCAAGTCGGACGACAAGAAGCGCGCTCGCCTGAACGCCATGCGGCACTTCCTGTCGCAGTTACCCTATCCGACCAAGGACGCCGCCCGAGTGGGCAGACCCGACCCCCTGATCGTCGGTTCAAGCGGCGATGTGATCGCCAATGACGATCACATGTTTGACAAGACCACGCATCCGAATCGGCGGCACACCTGACCCGCTCCGCGCCCACGACGCGCGCAAGGGATGGACGCTCACACCCGACTTGGTCAGGCTGTGAGGAACGAGACCGCGGTCCAGCAGATGGCGGCGAGTATCGCGGCTACCGAAGCCTGCGGGATTTGGGTCTTCACGTGGTCCATCAGGTCGCAGCCGGTGCATACCGAGCTGAGCACGGTAGTGTCGGAGATGGGTGAGCATTGGTCGCCGAAGACGCTGCCGTCCATCACTGCCGCGAAACAGAGCGTCATGTAAAGCTCCGGATGGGAGAGGCCCTGGGAAGTCGCGACCGCCCAGGCCAGCGGCATGGCCAACGGGAACGCCACCGCGTAGGTGCCCCAGCTCGTGCCCGTCGAGAAGGCGATGACGACGGTAATGATCTGCAGCAGGACCGGCAGCAGGAAAAACGGGATTGCGTCACCCAATTGTTCGACCAGGAAAATGCCGCCGCCGGTTTGTTGGCTGAGGCCGCCGATGGTGATGGCCAGCAGGAGAATGACGGAGCCGAGTACGACGCCCTTGATGCCGTCGTGAAAGCCACCGATCAGGTCCTTGAGCGCCATGCCCTTGGCCAGCGCCATGCCTGCCGCCAGCGCCAGCGCCGCCCCGAACGCCCAATGCACGTTGGGCGAGCCGTAGACGACGAAGGTCAGGATCGCAAGTCCGATCAGCGTGCCGAGCGGCAGGAAGAACTCGATCACATGAGGCTTGTAACCTTCGGGGACGTTGCTGCCCTGCAATTCCTTGGAACTCAGGGGGTCGGACCCCGGAGCGTCGAGACGGCCGGTGGTGCGAGCCCGGTCGATGGCTTCACGCAATTGCCCGCCAAGGAACAACGGTTTCTCGATACTGAGAAGAAACGTGCCCAGCACCGCGAAGATCGCGTAGAAGCAGAAGGGCACGCTCTGGAAGAAGAAGGCGATGCGGTCGGCCTCGGTGGCCAGGAAGCTGACACCGGAGACGAATATGAACGCCTGCACGTAGCCGGGCCAGGCGTTGAACGCCAGTTGGGAGGCGATGGGCGAGGCTGTGGAGTCCACGATATAGGCCAGTTCTTCGTGGCTGACCCGTTCCTTGTCCGCGATGGGCTTGACGGTGGTGCCCACCAATACGGTACTGACCGTTCCACCCTGGAAGAAGACGATACCCAGCATCCAGGCGACGAGTTTGGCGGTCCGCGGTCCGCGGACAAATCGCGCCGTCACGAATTCCGCGAACGCCTGGGCCGCGCCGGTTCGCGACCAGATCCCCATGAGCCCGCCCAGCAGCCACAGGTACAGCAACAGCACGCCGGCCGCGCTGGTGGTCGCAAGGGACGGGATCAATACTTCACCGGAGAGGTCGTAGCGGCCGAGTATCAGCGCGCCGGAGAGGATGCCGCTCAACAGCGCCGTGACCGGTTCCTTGGTCATCCAGCAGAGCATAACGGCAACCAGGGCGGGCAGGAGAGACCAGAATCCCCAGTGGAACCTGGCCGTGCGCTGGTAATAGACCTCCTGCGCCTGGCCGTCGCGAATTTCCACCGCCGCCACGAACTCCTCCTGGACGGAGGGCGGGGTGTTCGAGCCGGTCACGGATGCAGGATCGAGTTGGGACTGGTCTGCCGGCACCGCGTCGAAATAGCTTTGATCCCCGCCCGACACATAGAACAGCGCACCGTCGGGGTCGGCCTGAACGTCCAGAGTGATCTGTTCGACGGTCCACGTGGGTGCGATGTTGGATCCAACCATCCACGAGACGATCATGGCGACGGCGAAAATACCGAACTTGACGATGCCTGGACGCTTCATTTGGTTACCTCGGCGCATGGGGAACGCGTTGTGTCCGGCAGAGCCCTATTACCCATTCTGAGCCGTGGACGCGGTCTCCGTGGGGGGTCGCCTGGAGTGTTATCATTTTCCTTGCGGTGACGCTGGAGCTTTGCGGGACGGACAGTGGCGACATGTAACCACGAAAGCGCGGCGCTTGCCAAATGTACCGGACATCGCTCCACTGACAGATTCTCGGCCGCTGCAACGCTCTGGGCAATTCCGGCGTGGGCGTTCCTTGGCCTCGCGACACCGATCGGCTGCTTGTCGGCGTTGCCGGGCGGCTCGAGGATTTCCCGGGGTTTGGTCGCAATTTCTCCTGGAAGGTGGCGGGGAACTACGCGTTCAGCGACTCAGCCTCGCTGCGGGCCTCGGCGGGCACGGGATTCAGGGCGCCGACGCCGAGGCAAATCACCACGACCAACGTGTCCACGCGGATCAACGATGCGGGCGTGCCGGTGGCGGAGGGCATCTTTCCGGCGACTCACCCGGTTTCGACGTTCTTCGGTGCTGAACCGCTGGACGCGGAAGACTCCACCCAGGTCACCCTGGGCCTCGCCGCGACGCCCTTGAGAAGGCTGACCATTTCCGTCGACTACTATTTCATCGAGTTGCGGGATCGGATCGTGCTCTCATCCGACTTCAGTATCGGCCCCGATGAGGTCGACGCGCTGGAGGCGCTCGGCGTCCAGGGCGCCCAGTCCATCGCCCAGGTCAGTTTCTTCAACAACGATCTGGACACGCAGACGCAGGGCGTCGATTTGGTGGCGACCTACTCCATCGACTCCGGTGCGGGGTTAACGAAGTTTTCGGCGTCGCTGAACCGAAACCGAACACGCGTCACTGAAATTCCGACGAGAACCGGTCGCGACGGCAACCCCTTTTCGTTCGTGAATGCGGAGGCGGTATTCGATACGGAGAACGCGCTGTCGAAAACTCAGGGAGTCTTCACGTTGCGCCACTGGTGGGAGCGGTTCGGTGTCATGGGCCGGGCCCATTGGTATGGCGACTATCGGCACGCCAACACAGCCCACTTCGCCGATCCTGAAAATATTCAGCAATTTGGCGGCAAGATTCTTGTCGATCTGCAGGCCGCGTGGCGGGAAAACAACACATTCAGCGTGACGCTGGGCAGGCTTAACGTCTTCGGGGAAACTCCGGACCCGGCCGGCTTTGAAGCCTGCTGCGGCAGAATCTACCGGTCGGATTCAATGATTCCCTGGCAGGGCGCCTACTACTATCTCCGGCTTGGGGCTGACATCTAGCCTTCCGCTGCAACAGCCCTTCGTTCACGGGCACATACGCGCGATGCGCCACATATGAAAGCATGTGAAGGCGTTGACAGATTTCACCAAAGACTATTCCATTATCGAAATTAGGAGTACAATTTGTAGAGAACCTACACAAAGAAAGGGGAGAGCGCTGTGAAACTCCACTCAATATTCAAATTCGCGGTTTTTCTTACCACGTCCTGCCTGTTCGCCAGCGTCGGCTTTGCGCAACAGGAACAGGAAGCCGACGCTGACACGGAAGATACTGCTCCGGTGCAGGCACCCGTGCAGGACGCGCAACCAGTAATCGAGGAGGTCGTGGTCACGGGTTCGCGACTGAGGCGCAATACTTACAGCAGCATCTCCCCGCTACAGGTCATTACCGGTCAGGTGTCCCGCGAGGCCGGGCAGATCGACCCGGCATCGATTCTGCAGGAATCGACGACGGCCGCGGGCGCACAGATCGATGTCACGTTCTCCGGGCTGGTTCTGGACAGCGGACCGGGGCACTCTGCGGTGGACTTGCGAGGTCTGGGAGCAGCTCGAACACTGGTCCTGCTCAATGGCCGGCGCTTATCTCCCGCAGGTGTGGAGGGCGCTCCTTCAGCCCCGGATTTGAACCTGATTCCACGCATTATCGTGCAACAGTACGAAATCCTGCTCGATGGTGCGTCGTCGGTGTACGGATCGGATGCCATCGCCGGAGTGGCGAATGTGATCTTGCGCAAGGACTTCGACGGTTTCGAATTCGACGCTTATTCGCGGCTGCCCCAGGCAGACAATGGCGGGCAAAACACCATCAGCGCCGCGTGGGGCCGCAACTTCGACCGGGGATTTGTCGGCTTCGCCGCCGAAATGACCAGGGACGAGTCAGTGGCGTACAACGACAGGCCGTGGACCGAGGGTTGTGAACGGCATATGGAGGTCGACCAGCGCGGCCAGATTCGCAGCGACGACCTTTCCTGGAGAGAAGAGTTTGGAATGAATGTCACGCCATGCAAGGTCTACTTTGGCCGCCGTTCCTGGGATCCCGATCTTGGATTCGGTTCGATCTACTACACGCCCGGTGAATCCAACATCAATATTCCGAACCTTTCAGAGGCGACCCTCTGGGGTATTGTGCTCGATCTCAATGAGGATGGCGTGCCCGATGTGGACTTTACCGATTACAGCCGCAACGGAGCAGACGGACATGGCTACCTGTACCCCGAGCTGGAGCGTGAAAGTGTATTTGCCTACGGCGAATACACCCTCGCGGGGGACATGAACATCACACCCTACTTCGAATTGATGTACAACCGGCGCACGCACGAAGATTACAGCCCGGGTACGCTCCTCTTTGAGACGGTGCCCGCCAACAACCCGTACAACCCTTGCAATCCGAACGGTCTTGATGGCGTCGATTGCGGCCTCGCCTACGACTCCGTGTTGTTCAATCCCACATTCGCGGCAGAATGGGCGCAACAAGTCGGAGGGGGGGGCACACCTGCTCAATATTGCGCCATTCCGAGATTTGCCTGGATTTGCCGCGGTGCGACGGGGCCTTCGCCGCTTCAGGCGCACGTAGCCGTTCTGAACGATCGCGATCGCGTTTCCACGGATGTTTCCCAATTGCGTTTCGTTGGAGGCATTACCGGCGACCTGCCGCAGCTCAACATGGGATCGATGGAAAACTGGTCGTTCGACCTGGCCTTGATCCACAGCGATTCGAGCGGCGAATCGTTGCGATCGGGTGTCAATGAGGAGCGACTGCTCCATTCCCTTGAGACAAGCAGGATAGATCCCGCCACCGGCACGGTTGTCTGCGGCGACGGATCCGATGGCTGCGTGCCGATCAACCTCTTCGCTCCATCATTGTATGCAGGCATGGTGGATAACCAGTTCGCTACCCAGGCGGAGTGGGATTACCTGTACGCCGCGCGTACGTTCGAAACGACGTACTCGCAGACTTTGTTCAGCTATTACATGACCGGGGAACTGTTCTCGCTCCCCGGCGATACGGCACTCGGGGGAATCGGATTCGAGGTGCGCCGCGACGAGATTGACTCGATTCCAAACGATGTGGCTCGAGATGGCGTGCTTTGGGGTTACTTCTCCGACCGCGGTGCTGTCGGCGGAAAAGACACGAGGGAGCTGATCGCAGAAATGGAATTGCCGTTGATCGCGGGTCGGCCCGGTGTGGAGGAATTCACGGTCAACCTGTCCACGCGGTATACGAAGGATGAATACTACCCGGGGTCGTGGACGTATTCGGGCAAGTTTGCCTACCGCCCCAATAACACGCTTCTCCTGCGCGGCACCGTCGGCACGTCGTACCGTGCGCCGAACCTGCGCGAGAACTTCATGCTGGGTCAGTCCGGGTTTCGTGCCCTGTTCGATCCCTGCGTCGTTCCTGAAGTGGCGTACGACCCACTGGAGGGCTACGATCCCGCGCTGGACGAGCGGGACGAGCATGTGCTCGACAACTGCCGGGCGCAAGGCGTCGATCCGACGACGCTCGGCGTTATCGATACCACGCAGACCAGCGCGAGTTACTCGGTCGAGGTCTACGGTGTCGGATCCCTCGATCTGGATGAAGAGAAATCCAAATCCTGGACTGCAGGGTTCTCTTGGGAGGAGCCGTATTCCGATGCATTCGATGTCACGATCGGAGCCACCTACTACGACATTTCGGTCCGCGACGAGGTCATTCGGCTTCACTCCCAGACGAGCATCAATGACTGCTATAACGACGAAGAAGGCGACAGCGCGTTCTGCGGCAATATCCTCCGTGAAGATATGGGCGGCGGCACGTTCGGTCTGATCGAGTTCGGCAACGAAATCTTCTTCAATCAGGATGCCCTGTCGACACGAGGTGTCGATGTCAACATCGCTTTCGATTGGCCTGCGCAGATCGCGGGTCGCGCGGTTGATATCGGTGCGGACCTGAATTTCAATCGCAAGTTCGAGTTGGAACAGGTCAACATCGATCCCATCACCGGCGACGAAGACAGGGAGGACTACGTCGGCGAGTTCGGTTATCCGGAGTGGCAGGGATTGGGAACCCTGCGCGCTGAAACCGGCAATTGGCGGTTCACGTGGCGGACGCGTTACATCGGCTCCGTTGAGCAGGACCCGGTGGGAGTTGACGATTGGAGCGATGTCTTCGATGGTGGCGCCACTACTTGCCTGGGCCCTGACCGAGGTGATTTCCAGTGCCGGGATGTCGGTTTTGCCGACACTTACTTCACCCATAATATTTCCGCCTTCTATGAGACAGACACATGGGATATAGGTGGGGGCATCAGTAATCTGCGCAACACTCCGCCGCCTCAGGTGGACGACAGCGAAGTGGGCTATGTCTGGAACAACGCGGTACTGGGCCGGGGCTACGATTGGCAGGGCAGAACCTATTTCCTGAGCGTCTCGGTAAACGTCCAGTAGGGCAATCGCCTTGCAATAGGTCAATTCCCGCCCAATAGCAGCAATTTTGCGGCTTGCGGGCGGGAAATGTTGCGCGCAATATTGGCAATCTGCCAATTCATCCAAGGGGTGGTGTGAAAATGAGAACAAGATCCGTGATTTCAGGGCTCTGCTTCCTTCTGCTCGGCTTCGGCGCGGCACACGTGGCGACGGTCGACGCCGAGGTTTATCCGCTGCAGTACTTTGCGTTGCGCGAGGTCGTCAACAACGTAATGGTTTCGCCCGACGGCCAGCGCATTGCGATGATGAAGATATTGTCCAGAACCGGAAACCCGATTCTGCACGTTTACGATACGGACGACATGGAAGAGGATCCCCTCCTGATCAATGCGGATCCGATGGAGATCATCGGTTACCAATGGGCAAGCGACCGGCATATCGTCCTGCAGTTTCGGCAGCAGGTGCGAGATCGGGTGCAGGGTCAGGAAGGCAGCGTTTTTGGCTACCGTCTTGCGATTCTCGATGTCTTGGATGAGAGTATTGACGACTTCGAGGTGGATACTTCCCCATTCATCGAGAATGTGCTTCCGGGCAAACCGAATGAGATCATCGTCTCGGAGCGGCCGGGTCTGGACAATTCGGTGGGAATACGCGAGGCATTCCGGCCGCGCGCGTACTACACGGTGAATCTCGAGAGGGGAACCAAGCAACTGCTCATTCGCGGCAGGCTGGATCTGGGCCGCATCTTCTTCGACGGCGACGGTAATCCACGATTGGCACAAGGTTATGACCGGGGGAAGAGGGAGTACATCGTTTATTATCGGGACGTCGGCGAGAATTCCTGGCGCGATGTCTGGCGGTGGTCCGAAGATCAGTTCGAACTATGGCGCGAAGATGTGCTCGGTCTCGACGATGCGGCCCCCGGCAACATTCTCATGCAAGCATTCAACGGCGACGATAAACTGGGTCTCTGGTCCTACAACACGAATACGAACACGTTCGGTGAGCTGATCTACCGTCGCTCCGATGTCGACATTTCAGGTATCCGGGCTCACAGCAATTCGTGGATCTATCCCGACCGCGTCACGGCCGTGGCCTATTTCAAGGACAAGTTCCACTTCGAATATTTCGATGAAGTCGAAGGGGCGACATTCAATCAGCTCGAGCAGCTCGTTCCGTACGCCCACTATGTGTCCATCCCGTCGCGCTCCCGTGACGGAAATACGCTGGTCGTCAGGAACGTGGGTCCGCGGGACCCGGGCTCGTACTACCTGTTGCATGACGGCGAGCTCGAATTCGTGGGAAGCGTGCAGCCGTTGTTTGACAGTGAGCAACTGGCGGATGTTGAGTACATCCCATACACGGCACGCGACGGTCGAGAAATGGCTACATTCGTCACGATCCCGAAGGGCGAGCCGCCGTATCCGACCATCGTGATGCCGCACGGTGGGCCCCACGTCAGGGAGATCGTTCTTTTCGACGAGTGGGCCCAGATGCTGGCCAACAATGGTTATCTTGTTGTGCAGCCCCAATACCGCATGTCGCATGGCTATGGGTTCGAGCACTTCACCACCGCGTTCATCAATGGCAGTGAGGCCGGCCGCAAAATGCAGGACGACAAGGACGATGCGGCCCTTCATCTGGTCGACATGGGGCTCGCCGACCCGGATCGCATGGCCATGTACGGATGGTCCTACGGTGGCTACGCGGCACTGATTGCCGCATCTCGCACGCCGCAAATCTATCAGTGCACCATTGCTGGCGCCGCGGTCTCGGACTACGTCACGGCGGCCAACGATTCATTTAGAGGGCGCGCGCCGACCGGTACCTCGAAAGTCTGGCGGGATGTATATGAATACGGAGCGGTGCAGCCCGTGCAGGAAGTCGAGAATGTCAATGTGCCGATACTATTGATTCACGGCAGCGTGGACTCCCGCGTACTGCCCAAGCAGGCCGAGCTCTATCGGAATGCGCTTGACAACGCGGGCAAGTACTACAAGTACGTGGAACTGGAAGGCGCCGATCACTTCTACAACACGTTGTACTACGAGCACCAGATCGAGCTTTACACGTCGATCATCGACTTCCTGCAGAACGATTGCGGCAATATGAGCGGGAGCGAGGTTCAGGCTAGCAACTCGAACTAGATTCGGGCTCTGAATCGCGGCAGGGACCCGTAAGTCGGAAAGCCAATACCGTCAGAACGGCCACCGCCGGCGGCGCTGCAGGCGCCGCTGGTATCCCCGTATCCAGGCGATTTGTGCCGGGTTTCATCTGAATCGCACAACATGTAACTGTTGTGTATGATTTGCCTACAAGTGTGTGTAGCAATGGTGTATCAATGAGCGCGAATCGCCTCGAACGTATGCAGATTCTGGTTCCCGGCGCGCAAAAGGAGCGTATGCGCATGCTCGCACAAAGGTCCAATTGTTCGGTCAGCGAAATCTACCGCCGTGCGGCGGACGCCTACAGGCTGGGTGAGGAGGACCGGGAGATCGATCACCCCGAGTTGGAAATGCTCGTTGACGCTCTTGAGGCGGGTATCTCACGAGCCAGTGAAGCCGTGGAGCGCGCGGAAAGAGAAGTTCGTGCGACGCTGGATTTCTATCAAGCCAGAGAACAGGCGCGTGAGGGACGGGCATGAAAGCCTCGCGTATCGTGGAGGTGCTCAGCGATGTCATCAGGTTGGTTGATCGCGTCGAGCGACTCGAGCGATCCGTGGCCGACATGGCATTGGCGTTCCGCGAGGATTCCAAGGCACGGGCCAGGGATTTTCTCGATCATGATCGCAGGATTCAGAAGATCGAGAATCTTGTGGAGTTCGTCGAAAAATTCCAGGGGCGCAAGCGGCTCGATTCTCCCGTTGACACGTGACCGGGCTGCTACCGTTTCAGTTCATTCTCCAGCCGCCGGAAAAGCGGCCATCGAAGTGGCTCCGCCTCAGAACGGCCACCACCAGCGCCGCTGCAGGCGCCGCTCGCAGCGCTGCAGTTGGCCGTCGTACTCATTTGCGCGGGACGCAACATTGCGGGCGGCATCCAGTAACCAGGCCTTGTCGCTGTAGGTCTGCCGGGAGTACCCGCCGTGGCCCTCGTGATAGGCAAGGTACAAGCGATAGGCATCGGCCTTGTCGATCTGGTTGCGCTGGAAGCTCAGGTCGTTGTACCAGCCCACGAAATCGATGGCATCGCCGAAGTTCGATCGGCTCGCGCTGCGGCGGCCGGTATCCCGGGTGTAGTCGCTCCACGCCGCGTCGGTTGCTTGCGCAAAGCCGAAGGCGTCCGCCGTGCGCGACCAGGGAATGAATCCGAGGAGCCTGCGCCGCGGTGGTCTGGCCCGGGCCCGGAAGCTCGATTCCTGGTAGGTGAACGACATCAGCACGCTTATCGGAACTTGCCAGCGCTCTGACGCACGCCGGGCGTCCCGGTACCAGGAACGTTTTTCCACGAATATCTCGCAGACATCGGCAGGATTGGCAGGCGGCGTAGATGCGCAGCCGGCAATGACGATTCCGGCGACAATAGCCAACACCCGCCTTACCCACATGTCGGACTTCATTCCACCGCCACGATTAGCCATATAATAAGGCACATCGCCGAGCACGATGAACAAGAAATCCAATAGCTCGCCGGCGGATGATTGGAGTCCGGCCCGAATCGCTTGCGAGGGCGTAATGGAACAGCACGGCGAGCGGTGATGCCGCACGCTGCGAAATCGGAATTGCGTTGCCGTCGGCCGGCGTGTAGCCTCGCGCGTATAAATCCCGGACAGAGCGCAGCACAGTGAGATTTCTCCTCGCTTTATTCCTCGTTCTAGTAAGCCTTCATGCGGCGGCGCAGCAGCGCGGCCTTGGTCTCTATGCGGGTGTCGGCATAGGCAAGTTCCAATTCGAAGAGGATTATGGGCCTCTGTCGGTCGTACTGGACGACCGCAGGGTGGAAGAAATCGTCGGCAACGTGACGCAAACCATCGGCATACGGTCTGTCCGGCTGGATGATTCAGAGTTGTCCTGGAAGCTATTCGGAGGATGGGCCTTCACCGACAATCTCGGCGTGGAGGTCAGTTACGGGCGGGCAAACGAACTCACCAGCACCTACACCGAGCAGGTCGGGGACGTGACCGTCTCCGCGAACCTTGCCACGGACCTCGACATCGGAACGGCGCGGGTGATGGGGTACCTTCCTTTTCGCGTGGGCGCGTTCTTCGGGGGACTCGGCTACTTCAGCGCGGAAACCAGCTCGACCCAGAACGTAGGGCTGGTCGTGTCCGGGGTGGGAAGCGTCCAAAACGCAGTCAGTCTCGGCGGCAGCGCCACCGATAATGGGCCAACGGCCATAGTGGGATTTCAGTGGGCTCTGCCGACGTTTGTCCTTCGTACCGACTACGAGTTGCTGGACATGAATGCCGGCAGCGCTGCTACTATCAGCGTCGGCATTTCCCTGCAATTCTAATCGCTTCGTTCTCGCCGGGAGCAGGGTCATGCCAGGGTTTTTTGACCGTTACCCGGAACCACAGTTGCAGCCGTTTGGTCATATTGCTTGGAGGGGTTGCAAAGATAAGTTATATTCTACTTATAATATATGCTGCAACTTATTGAAATTTAGGATTTGGAACTTGATGCGCGCGGTCGGAATCGTCGCGGCGAGCTGGGTGCTTGTCACCTGCGGGTCGCCGCCTAGCCAACTTGAGCAGGTGCTGCTCTCGGGTGAGTTGCGCGTGGCGACCCGCAACGGTCCAGGGACGTTCTATTACGGTCCCGATGAACCCCGGGGCGTGGACTACGACCTGGCCAGGGGCTTCGCGGATTGGCTGGGTGTCGAGCTTGAGATCTACGCAGTCGATCAATTCCCCCAAATTTTGGTTGATGTGCGCTCCGGCAAGGCCCATGTGGGGGCGGCGAGCTTGTCGGCAACCGCATCGCGCCGGCAGGTGGTGGATTTCGGCCCTTCCTATCTGAATGTACAACCCCTGGTGGTCTACCGGCGCGGCGCTCGCAGACCGAAGGATCTCTCCGATCTGATGAGTGGACGCCTGGAGGTTCTTGGTGGGTCCTCCTATGTGAGCGCGCTGGATGCCGCCCGGGCCGAGCAGCCTTTGCTGACTTGGGAGGAAATCCCCGACATCAGCGTCGAAGCGCTCGTACGGCGTGTAGCCGCGGGAGAGAGTGATTTCACGATTGTCGACTCCAATTTGTTCGATCTCCTGAAGCATTCAATACCAGGCGTTGAAGCCGCGTTTGGGGTGGGTGGGGAAACGCCCGTTGCATGGGCGCTTCGCAGGGGCCCGGATTCATCGTTGCGGGACAGCGTCGCGAAGTACTTTGCCGAACTTGAAGCCACCAACGAATTGGCCGGAGTCATCGAGCGGTACTATTTTCATGTGGAAGACGAATTCGACTACGTGGGCTCGCAGGCGTTCGTCAGACATTTCGAATCGCGGCTCCCGGAGTACAAGGCGTTCTTTCTCCGGGCGGCAGAGGAGTCGGGTGTGGACTGGCGCCTGCTGGCCGCGATGGCCTATCAGGAGTCCCACTGGAACCCCAACGCGGTGTCGCCTACCGGTGTACGCGGCATGATGATGCTGACCCGGGGGACAGCGCAGATGATGGGGGTCCAGGATCGAACGGACGCGCTCGAAAGCATCGTGGGCGGCGCGTCATATTTCGTCCGGGTGACCAAAAAAATTCCGCCCCGAATTGCCGAACCTGACCGTACCCGGCTTGCATTGGCGGCCTATAACGTAGGCTTCGGACATCTGGAAGACGCAAGAATCATCACCGAGATTCAGGGCGGCGACCCGGATTCGTGGGAGCAGGTTCGGGAGCGCCTGCCGTTGCTCATCGATCCCGCCTGGTACGAGCGCGTGTCCCGGGGATATGCGCGCGGGTGGGAACCCGTACGCTACGTGGAAAACGTCCGGCGCTACTACGAGATTCTGCAGTGGATGACGTCCGGCAACGTAACCGAGGCAAACGCTTACACTGCAGGGGACTAGTCGGCGCTCGATCCGTCGCTGCCGCAACACTTGGCAGTTGACCATCAAACCGTCAGCCGAAGACTCTGGCCTGGTGGTAAAGTATTGCAAGAGACAGTAATGGGGACGTTGCCATGTCCACAATAAGCACTCGATTACTGGGGCCAGCGTTCATGGTGGCAATAGCGGTCGCTGCCGTGCCGACCTCGGCACACCATAGCGACGCCGGGATCGACATGGAATCCATTGCTGCCTTCGACGGCGTCGTGACGGACTTTGTCTGGCGAAATCCTCATGTCTACGTGTTGGTCGATCGCGACGGCGAGGATGGCGAGGCCGGTGACTGGGAGCTGCAAATGGGGCCCATCAACGTCATTTCCCGTCGCGGCTGGAGGCAGGACACACTGCAGCCCGGAGATCAGGTGTCGGTGCGTGCTCACGCCTCGCTGGATGGCCGTCCTTACGGGATTATCGAGTCCATCGACAAGGACGGCGGCCTGCAGCTCGTTGCGGCGACCGGTGCTGCTTCGGCCGCAGCGACCGCGGACACTTTGGAGGGCCGGTGGATCGCGGATCGTTCAGCCACGATGAGCTACCCGGGCGGCTTTGACGGGTTCTTCAATGCGCTGCTGACGCTGAACGACGCGGGCCGGGCGGCCCAGGACGCCTACGACCCACTATCCGACGAGAATCCCGAAGCCTCCTGCGTCGGGCGGCCGACACCGGCGGCGCTGGTTTCGTCAAGCCTGTATTTGATGGAGATCGATATTCGGGAAGAGGAGCAGACGGTCGTTTTTCGCAGCGAGTATTACGATGAGGTCCGAACCGTCTACATGGATGGTCGCGAGCACCCGGACCCCGGTGAGCGCTTTGTTACCGGACACTCAATCGGCTGGTGGGACGGAGACACGCTTGTCGTGGACACGCGGAACTTCGAGGACCATCGCTCGCCGTATCAGACCGGAGTGCCTTCTGGCGGTCAGAAGCACGTCGTGGAGCGATACCGCCTGAACGAGAACGGCGCCCACATCGATCTCGAATTCACGCTTGAGGACCCGGAGTATCTGGCCGAGCCGATGGTTCACCGTCGGCAATTGAACTACTCGCCGCACATGCAGATGTTTCCCGGCGCATGCGACCCGGAGGCAACGCGAAGGTTTGTATCGGATTAGGGTCAGTTCGAGAGCCCGCACGATCATGGTTCGGGATCCATGGCGGCCTGTTGTCGCACCCATCGCACGGCGGACTCATGGGTTCCGAACCATACATCCGGTCTGGCCCCGATGTATTCGATCAGCTCTCGCAGCACGACGATACGGGAGCGGTGGCCGATGTACTTGGGGTGCATCGTCAGCACAAAGGTCGTGCCCTCTTCATAGGCGATATCGAACTCATCCTTGTAGACCTGCAACACGTCCCTGGGATTCGCATATCGATCACCCAGCGGATTCATCAGCGGCGCATCATCCAGGATCCAGTCTACGGGCAGCTCAACCAGACCGGTGGCCTCGCCGTTGGCCGTCAGCTCGTAGGGCCGGTCATCTGCCATCAGTGAGGAATCGTAGAGAAACTCCATCTCCAGCAACAGGTCGAGCGTGTTGTCGGAGAAATTCCATGAAGGCGCCCGATATCCGACCGGGCGATCGCCCATGAGTTCAGACATGCGTTCGACGGCTCTTCTGAGCAGCCGCTCCTCGTCTTCTCGCGGGAGCTCGGCGTTGCGCTCGTGAATCCAGCCGTGAACGCCGATTTCGTGACGGCCCGACGCCTGAATGGCCGGAATCATGTCCGGCGCCAGGGAAAAACTGACGGCGGGGCCAAAAAAGGTCGCCGGAATCTCCTGTTCGTCCAACAACGCAAGGATGCGCCCGAGCGCCACTCGAGAGCCGTACTGCCCTTGAGACAAACCGCCTACGTTTGTATCGCCGTTTCTCAACCAACTCGTTTCAGTATCGACGTCAAAGGAAAACAGGACGGCGACACGGGCATTGTCTGGCCAGCTCGCCGGGTTCAGATCGCGGCCGGCCCGAACCTTGTTGACGGCTTGAGCGATTTCTTCATCCGTCCAGTTCCACGGCTCCACGGTCGTTTGCGCGTGCGAGCTGGACATTGCGCCTCCGAAAGTGAGGATCGCAACGGTAGTGAACAGCAGTCTGGAGTTTCCTACATTGGCCATGGCGACTCAGGCTATCTCAAAGGTGTCACTATAGCTGGTCGGCCAGACCCGCCTCCGCCAGCAGCGTGATCAGCCCGATCTGAATGCTCACGTGACCGTCCACATTTTCCCACCACTCGTCAAGGGCGTGGGAGTTGCCGCCGAGTCCGCCACGGCTCATGGTCACCGCCGGAATGCCCATGGCGATGGGGAGGTTTGCGTCGGTTGACGAAATTTCCAGGTGTGGATCGACGCCGAACGCCCTGGTGGCTGCCAGCGCACGCTGCACCACGGGTGAACCCGGATCGCCCCTGGCGGCAGGCCGCGTGCCGACTCGTTCCATCTCCACGGTCAGTTCCGGGCCATCGAGACGCGCTGCGTTCTCCTCCTGCAGCGCCTGCTGGACAGCCGAGACCAGTATCGCGTCGATGTCGTCGAGTTTGGCCTGGCTGCCGGAGCGCATGTCGACTTCCATCCACGACTCGGACGGGATTGAGTTGATTGACGTACCGCCGCCAATCCGGCCGACGTTGTAACTGGTCTTTTCGCCCACGGTTGTGACGCTCGGCGCGTTTTCGTCGAAAATTCTGATTGCGCGGCCCAGGGCGTGATGCGGATTGGCGAGCCCGAACGCGCTCCATGAATGACCACCGGGTCCCCTGACGGTAATCCTGTAGCGGTGGGACCCAACGCCGCCGTACACGATGCGAGCCGATTCACCGCCATCGATGACGATCAGCGTGTCGATTTTCTCCGCGCCCTCACGAAACAGGTGTTTGACGCCGCGCAGGTCGCCCAGTCCTTCCTCACCTACATTACCGATGAACAGTACGTTGGCCGCCGTTTCGATTTCCGCATGTTGCAGAGAACGCAGAACGCCGAGCAAGGCGACCAGTCCGCGGCTGTTATCGCCGATTCCGGGCGCATGCATTTTCTCCCCTTCGTAACGTACCGTCACATCGGTTCCCGAAGGAAACACCGTGTCGAGATGCGCGCTGTAGGCAATGGTCACCGTCCCATCCCGTCCAGGCCGGCGGCCAACCGCGTTGCCGACGGTATCGATCGTAACGTCGTTCAGGCCGGCCTCGCGCAGCATCTCTGCAAAACGCAGGGCGCGAGCCTGTTCACCGAAGGGCGGTGCGGGAATTTCTGTGAGTTCGATCAGGTCGCGACGCGACCGGGGCTCGATGGCGACGATATGCGCCAGGGCGGCTTGCACTCGCGGGTCTGCGTGCAAGTCCGCGATCTGCGCAGCGAATTCCGGGAGAATCTCCGGCGCAGGGCCGTTCTGCGCTGACACTACTGGCGCCATCGTTATCAGCACGAGCGTCGTCGCAAGGACCAGATACTTGCGTGGGATTTCCGTTGTACTCATTTCAACTCGCTGCCGCCGTCACCAGGAGAGGATCGTCTCGCGACGAAGAAGCTGCGCAGAAGTGCCGCGCTTTCCTCGGCCAGGACGCCGCCTACCACGTCGATCCTATGGTTCCAGCGGCTATTCCCCGGCAGATCGATCACACTGCCGCATGCGCCGGTGCGCGGGTCGGGCGCGCCGAATACAAGACGTGAGACCCGGGCTTGCAGCAGCGCGCCCGCGCACATCGGGCAGGGTTCCAAAGTGACATACATCGTCGTGCCCGGAAGCCGGTAATTGCCCAGCGCGCGGCCGGCCTCCCGCAGCACGCGGATCTCCGCATGAGCCGCCGCATCGTGGGAAGCGATCGGGGCGTTGCCGCATGCCGCCAGCACTTCACCACCCTGTCCGACAAGGAGGGCGCCGACCGGCACTTCCCCCAGCTCCTGCGCCTCCCGCGCAATCGCCAGCGCGCTTGCCATGTGCTCGGCATCGGTTGCGGCCACGGAGCGTGGCTCATTCCCACTCGATGGTTGCGGGAGGCTTGCCGGAGATGTCATAGGTCACCCGGGAGATGCCGGGTATTTCGTTGATGATCCGCCGCGAGACATGGTCGAGGAAGTCGTAGGGCAAGTGCGCCCAGCGGGCCGTCATGAAGTCCACGGTTTCCACCGCGCGCAGCGCGACCACGTAGTCGTAGCGCCGTCCGTCGCCCATTACGCCCACCGACTTGACGGGCATGAACACCGCGAACGCCTGACTCACCTGGTCGTAGAGTCCCTGCTCGCGAAGCTCGCTGACAAAGATGTGATCGGCCCGACGCAGCGTGTCGGCATAATCTTTCCTGACGGGCCCCAGGATGCGCACACCCAGGCCCGGACCCGGGAACGGGTGCCGGCCCACAAGCCCCGCGGGCAGGCCGAGTTCCAGGCCAATCTTGCGCACCTCGTCCTTGAACAGACTGCGCAGCGGTTCGATCAGCCGCAGATGCATGCGCTCGGGCAGGCCGCCGACGTTGTGGTGCGACTTGATGACCTGCGCCTTGCCGCCGGATGACGCACCTGCGGACTCGATGACGTCAGGGTAGATCGTCCCCTGGGCGAGCCAGCGGACGCCCGCCAGCTTGTTCGCCTGATCCTCGAACACCTCGATGAATTTCCGGCCGATGATCTTGCGCTTTTCTTCCGGATCTGCAATGCCGCGCAGGGCGTCAAGAAACGTCTCTTCTGCGTTGACGCGAATCACGTTCGCACCCAGGCTTTCGCGAAACGTGGCCATCACCTCGTCCCCCTCATTGAGGCGAAGCAGTCCGTGGTCGACGAATACGCACACCAGTTGATCGCCGATGGCCGCGTGCAGCAGGGCTGCGACAACCGACGAGTCCACGCCTCCGGAAAGCCCCAACAGGACGCGTTCGGTTCCGACGTCCCGGCGCACCCGCTCGATGTGCTCGGTAACGATGTTGCCTGCAGTCCAGTGACCCGGGCAACCGCAGATGCTCCGCACAAAGCGTTCCAGGATGGTCTGACCGTGCTCCGTGTGGGTGACCTCCGGATGAAACTGCAGGCCATAGATGCGCCGCCGTGGATCGGCCATGCCGGCCAGCGGCGCGCTCCCCGTGGAGGCGATGCGCTGGAAACCCGCGGGTAGCGTTTCCACCCGGTCGCCGTGGCTCATCCACACCTTCAGGCAGCCGCCATTCCCCGGCAGTCCGCCCAGGAGTCCGTCGCCGTCGCTGAGGCTGACCTCGGCGTAGCCGAATTCCCGGTGTGCAGACGGTTGCACGGTACCGCCGAACTTCTCGGCCAGGGCTTGCATTCCGTAGCAGATTCCCAGCAGCGGAACGCCCGATTCGGCGACCGTATCGCTTACGGTGGGCGCGTCCTCGGCACCCACCGACTCCGGTCCTCCGGTCAGGATGATGCCCGCCGCCCCAAACTCCTCCAGCTTGTCGGGGGAGATTTCAGGAGGATGGATTTCGCTGTACACGCCCGCTTCGCGCACACGTCGAGCGATCAGTTGGGTGTATTGAGACCCATAGTCGAGGATCAATATGCGTGCGTCATCCGGGGCGCTGACCTCAGGGGCACGATTTTCTGCTAGCACAGGGCGTTACTCGGCGCTGTAATTCGGAGGTTCCTTGGTGATCGTGACGTCGTGCACGTGACTTTCCTTGCGTCCTGCCCCGGTTATACGCACGAAACACGCGCTGGAGCGCATTTCCTCGATGCTATCGTTACCGGTATAGCCCATGGCCGCACGCACGCCGCCCATCAATTGGCCAACGATCGGCACGAGGCTGCCCTTGTAGGGGACACGCCCTTCGATGCCTTCGGGTACCAGCTTTTCCAGTTCTTCGCTGGTGTCCTGGAAGTAGCGGTCCGATGAGCCGTGGTGCTGGGCCATGGCGCCCAGGGATCCCATGCCGCGGTAGGACTTGTATGAGCGGCCCTGGTACAGCTCCACCTCCCCGGGCGATTCCTCCGTGCCGGCAAACAGGCTGCCGATCATGACGCAATGGGCGCCCGCGGCGATGGCCTTGGCGATGTCTCCGGAATATCGAATTCCGCCGTCGGAAATCACGGGCACGTCGGTGTGCTCGAGGGCCGCCGCCACTTCCGCGACGGCCGTGATCTGAGGCACGCCCACGCCGGCAATGACCCGCGTCGTGCAGATCGAACCCGGCCCGATGCCTACCTTGACCGCGTCGGCGCCGGCGTCGGCCAGTGCGCGGGCACCTTCGCCGGTGGCCACGTTGCCTGCGATCAGCGGCAGGTCCGGGTGGTCCCCGCGGATCTGCCGAACCCGTTCCAGCACACTCTTCGTGTGGCCATGCGCGGTATCGATGACCAGGACATCCACGCCGGCGTCCACCAGCGCGGCGACCCGTTCGTCGGTATCCCAGGCCGTCCCCACGGCAGCACCGACCCGCAGCGCTCCCAGTTCATCTTTCGAAGCCTGGGGATAGTCGGTGGCCTTCTGGAAGTCCTTGGCCGTAATCATCCCGCGAAGGCGATAGTCGTTGTCCACCACCAGGACCTTTTCGATGCGATGACGGTGCAACAGCGTCAATACCTCGTCATTGTCGGGATTCTCCCTGACCGTGACCAAACGATTCTTGGGTGTCATCACCGCGGATACCGGCGCGTCCAACTGCGTCTCGAAGCGCAGGTCCCTGTGAGTGACGATGCCCACAAGTTCCTCGCCTTCCACGACCGGAACGCCGGAAATGCTGTTCGCCTGGGTCAGTTCGATGACGGCCTGGATGGAAGTGTCAGGGGCTACCGTTATCGGGTCGCTGATGATGCCGCTCTCGTATTTCTTGACCCGAAAAACGTGCCGCGCCTGTTCTTCGGAGGACATGTTCTTGTGGATGATGCCGATGCCGCCGACCTGCGCCAGGCTGATGGCCAGACGTGCTTCCGTGACCGTGTCCATGGCGGCGGAAATGATCGGAATGTTGAGGGCAAGCTTACGCGTGAGGCGCGTTTTCAGGCCGACTTCCCTAGGCAGGACTTCGGAGTAGGCCGGCTGGAGCATCACGTCGTCGAACGTGAGAGCCTCGTGAAGAATCCGCATGGGCAATCTCACCGCCGCCTAAACGCGAAAGTATACGTTTGTGCCTAATCGGGGTAAACGTTGTTGGGCGTTGTGTCGTTTGCTGCAGGGGAGGGTTTTTGTTGGCGGGATGCTGCCATGAGCGTGTGCGCACACGCCCATGGCAGCCCAAGCCCAATGGAATGAGGAGGTGTTGGTGGGCTG
The DNA here is from genome assembly GCA_965262365.1 of Candidatus Rariloculaceae bacterium. Taxonomy (GTDB): domain Bacteria; phylum Pseudomonadota; class Gammaproteobacteria; order Steroidobacterales; family Rariloculaceae; genus UBA6522. The sequence continues at coordinate 4,477,172 of OZ253541.1, read as the reverse complement.
GCGTGGCGTCGAAACGTTATCCGTCAACGTATACTTCGCGCATGAATTTCCGCAGCGGCAATTTTGATCTCCCTCTCCAGCCTGCGCGGGAGGTGTATACGGTGTCGTCGCTCAACCGGGAGGCTCGCCGGGTGATCGAGGATCGGCTGGGTGTCGTGTGGGTGGAGGGTGAGATTTCGGGGCTTGCGCGGCCGTCGTCGGGGCATCTGTATTGGCGAATGAAGGACGAATCCGCGCAGATTCGTTGCGCCATGTTTCGACAGCGAAATCGATTGCTGAACTTTCGGCCGGACGATGGTCAGCATGTTCTCGCGCGCGGTCGCGTGAGCATTTACGAGCCTCGGGGCGAGTATCAACTGGTGGTCGAGTACCTGGAGGAGGTGGGCGAGGGGCTGCTGCGGCGGCGATTCGAAGAACTGAAGCGCAAGCTTGCGGCGGAAGGCCTGTTCGATTCCCAGCGCAAGCTGGAGAAGCCGGAACTGCCGCGCCGAATCGGAGTCGTGACCTCGCCCAGTGGCGCCGCCGTGCGCGATATCGTCACGGTGCTGGCGCGGCGTTTTCCCGCGATTCCGGTGCTGATATACCCCACTGCGGTGCAAGGTGCGGGCGCTGCCGCGGAAATCGCCTCGGCGCTGGAATTGGCTGACCGGCGCAGCGAATGCGACCTGCTCATCCTGGCGAGAGGTGGCGGTTCGCTGGAGGATCTCTGGTCTTTCAACGAGGAGGTTGTCGCCCGGGCGATGGCCGCCGTGAGCATTCCCATCATCTCCGGCGTGGGCCACGAGATCGATTTCACCATTGCCGATTTCGTCGCCGATATTCGAGCACCCACGCCCTCGGGCGCTGCCGAGCTCGCGGTGCCGGATCAAACCCAGTGGCTGGCCAGGATCGAGACCTTGGGCGAGCGTCTGTTCAGGGCCGTCGGACAGCGGCTGGCCGGGCCTTCCAATCGGCTGGGGGCACTCGGGCACCGCCTCCAGCAAAGTCATCCCGGCGTGCAGTTGCGCCACTCTGCCCAGCGGCTGGACGAACTGGAGACCCGCTTCAGGCTGGTGTTGCGGCAGTCGCTGGAGGAGCGACGGTCGAGGCTTTCCGAATCGGCCGCGCGGCTACGCGGGGCGAGTCCCGCCGAGCGGATCAGGAGTCTTGAGGAGCGCCTGGGATTCCAGTTCCGTAGTCTGGCGCGTGCTGCTCGCGACACGCTTCACAGACGGCGGGAACGATTGTCGCTGGCCCGGCGCACGCTGGAGTCGGTGAGCCCGATCGCAACGCTCGAGCGAGGCTACGCCATCGTTTCCTCCGGCGACAGCGGTGCCATCGTCACGGATGCCCGGAACGCGCCGCCCGGAACCGCAGTGGACATTAGGCTGGCCCGCGGCGGGCTGGCGGCCACAGTTGACGCATCAGGTCCGCCGAACGGCGAGCGGGACGCCAAGGAATCCGACCCTCAAGCCCGCTGAAACCGGCCTGACTACTCCGTCCCCACCGGCACCCACTTCTGGACGCGTTTTCCCGTATTGACTTCCGCCGTGAAGAGGTTTCCGAAACTGTCGGAGGCGACATTGTGGACCCACTCGAACTGGCCGGCCTGCCTGCCGCCGTGACCGAAGGAACTCACCACTTCCAGCGAGTCGCGTTCGAGGATCCAGACTTTCTTGTTGGCGCCGTCCGCCGCAAACAACCACCGTTGCTCCGGGTCCCGGGAAAACTCGATGTCCCAGGACGCGCCCTGACCGCCGATGGTCCAGGTAGCGAAGCGGCCTTCCTTGAGGAATGAACCGTCCTTGTTGAAGACATGTATCCGGTTGCCCATGCGATCGGCGACGTAAACCTGTCCGTCGTTGGCGATCCTCACCGCGTGCACGGGGTTGTGCCACACCTGTAGCGGTTCCGCGTCGGGCAGGAACTCGGTGGTGTCGATGGAATCGTCGGGCACGTTTCCGAACGCGCCCCAATGGCGCTTGTACTCACCCGTTTCCGCATCGAACACGATGACCCGGCGATTGAGATAACCGTCGGCGATATAGACCTCGTGAGTCTCGGAATCCACGGTGATGTCCGCGGGTCGTCCCAGGTGGCTGGTATCGTTGCTGCCCATCGTGGTCTGCCATTCGCCGATCCGAAGCAAGCGTTCGCCCTCAGGCGTGAACTTGAGCACCACATGATCGGACATGCCGTTGCCGCCAATCCAGACATTGTCCTGATAGTCCACGAAAATGCCGTGTTCATTCGCCGGCCAGCCATCCTCCGGCTCGACCCATTCGGCGGTTTCCTGATCCCATGTCGGTCCGCCCCAGGCGTGAATGACTTCTCCCGCCGGGTTGAATGCGATCACTGACGGCGCAGGTGCGCAGCAATCGTGCATCGGCGGGTTTTGCACCGCGCCGACCTCATGAGCCGTCAGGCTCCGGGGCCGTTGGATGATCCAGATATTGTCCTGACTGTCGGTAGCTATGCCCGAAACCTGACCGAGCGTCCAGCGATTGGGCAGTTGCCTGGGCCAGGATGGATCAACCTCGTATTGAGGTGCGTCGGCTGTGGAGGGTCCGCTGTCCGCCGCGACGACTGCGACTGCCGGCACTTGGTCTGCCGCGACGACTTCGACTGCCGGCATTTGATCCGCGTCGCCGCTTGCCTGCTCGGCGGTGTCGGCCGCGGGCTCTTCACTGGAGCAGCCTGCAAGGCACAGGAGGAGGGCAATACCAGCGGCGATTGTTGGACTTGTCTTGTTCATTGTGACGTTCCCCGTTCTGATTGGTCTTCGCTTCGGGTTGGCCCGATCCTTCACACCATAGCGGAAAACTTGTCCGACGATAAGCTTGGCGCAGCCCGGCGTGGGCTTCAGCGACTGAAGAACGCGGCAATTGCCGGGCGAAAGTTGTCCATGTCCACCAGGAACGAGTCATGGCCCTGAACCGACGGCAATTCCACGAACTCGATCTCCCGCCCGGGTCGCTCAAGCTGCTGTGCGAGTTCCTGCTGCTGGTGCAGCGGATACAGGATGTCGGTGGCAACGCCGATCACGCATGCCCGATTCGACTGAATCCTCTTCAGGCCCGCTTCTACCGAAGCGCCATGGTCGGCGACGTCGAACAGGTCGCTGGCTCGGGAGAGGTAGAGATAGCAATTGGGGTCGAACTGTCCGGTGAACTTGTTGGCATGGTGCTCGAGATACGCCTCGATCTCGAAACTATGGGCAAAGGGATCGCCGGTCTCGCATTCCTCGCAACTGCGCTCGCGCCCGAAGCGGCCTCGCCATTCCTCAGCGGAGCGGTAGGTAATCATTCCCAGCTTTCGAGCCAGGCGCATGCCGGTCAGTGGCAGGGCACCCGGGGTGTAATTGCCATGCTTCCAATTGGGATCGCGGCGAATCATTTCACGCTGCAACGAACGCAGAGCAGTTGCGAACGGCAGCGAGCGCGTGGCGGAGGAAATGATCATCAGTCCATCCGATCGGCCCGGAAAGAGAATCTCGAAGGCCAGCGCCGTCATGCCGCCCATGGAGGGGCCGACGGTGGCGTAGAGCGCCTCCACGCCCAGGTGTCGAAGAACCTCTCGGCCACCGCGCGCGACATCTTCCAGGGACAGGACCGGGAAGGATCGACGGTAGATCTCACCGGTCTCGGGATTCGCGGCGGCGGGCCCGGTGGAGCCGAAGCAACTCCCGAGGGAATTCACGCAGATGACGAAGAAGCGCCGCGTATCGATCGGCCGGCCAGGGCCGATCATCTCCTCCCACCAGCCCGGGGCGGGGTCGTCCGGTGAGGACGCCGCGTGTGCCGACGGCGAAAGGCCCGTGAAGAGCAGCACCGCGTTGTCGCGCGTCGGGCTCAGCTCTCCCCAGGTTTCGTAGGCGATGGTGGGGCTCGACAATACGCCGCCCCGGTGCATCGGGAATGCACCTTCCACGGTTACAAATAGTCTCGCGCCGCCTGACATGGGTACTCGATCGCGTTCGGCCGCCCTACGGGGGCCGAAAGTTTAACCCGAATGAGAACTTGTATCCCGAGTAAATCCGAAGCCACAATGGCACCGTCGGGCCCCGAGCGCATGCGCCTGGCATGCCGGCGGCTCAGGCGCCGCGGCCGCGGCGCCCCCTGCGCCGGCGCACTGGCCTGGGCCGGTTTCGCCGGCCGGCGTACGGATTTCCGCCGCTTTTGAATTCCAGCCTCAGCGGCGCACCCTCCAGACGCAATTTCTTGCGGAAGGCGTTGGCCAGATACCGGCGGTAGTGACCGGGCAGCAGGTCCGTTCGACTGCCATGGACAACAATGATGGGTGGATGCCGGCCGCCCTGATGCGCGTACCGCAATCGAATTCGCCGGCCGCCGACGAGCGGCGGAGAATGCGCGATCAGGGCCTGTTCCAGAACCCGGTTCAAGTCCGGTGTCGGCATCTCGCGGCCGGCGGCCTCATAGGCGCGCAACGCGGCGTCTACGGTGGTGTCGATTCCGCTGCCGTGGAGCGCAGAGATATAGTTGATTCGCGCAAAGTCGCTGAACGCAAGCCGTCGCTTGACCTCGCCCTCGATATGCCGTCGTTCTCGTGTCTCGATGCCGTCCCACTTGTTCACGGCAATCGTCAGGGCGCGGCCCCTTTGCACGCTCAGTCCGATGAGATGGAGGTCCTGCTCGGTCACGCCCTCCTGCGCATCGAGCATGCAGATGACCACGCCGGAGTTCTCAATGGCCTGGAGGCTTTGTACAACGCTGAATTTCTCGATGTAGTCACGGATCCGGGCGCGCCGGCGAATCCCTGCGGTATCGACCAGCACAAAGCGCTTTCCGCGTCGCTCGCAGGGCACCAGCACGCTGTCGCGGGTGGTTCCGGGCAAGGGGGAGGTTACCAGGCGTTCGGTTCCCAACAGCCGGTTGATCAGGGTCGACTTGCCGACGTTGGGTCGGCCCACGACTGCCAGCCTGGGGCCCTGGAATCGCTCGCCGGCAAGTTCCTTGAGGTCGTCGGCTTCGTCGGCGAAGAGCTCCAGCAGCACGCCCATGAGCGTCGCGATCCGGCGACCATGCAAGGCGGCGATACTGACGAGGCGTCCCAGGCCCAGCGGGTGAAACTCCGCCTCCGCGAGTTCGGGTGCGAGGCCTTCGGATTTGTTGACGGCGACGATGACCGGTTTGCCGTCGACGCGAAGCTGTTGGGCGATGTGCTCATCGGCTGCGGTCAGGCCTTCGTGGCAATCCACGACAAGTACCACCGCGTCGGCCTCGTCCATGGCGGCCTCAGCCTGGCGGGCCGCCCGGGAGGCAAGCTCACCCCGATCGTCGCCGAGTCCGCCCGTGTCGATGACAACGATCGTGCGTCCACCGGAGTCGGCGAAGCCATAGCGGCGATCCCGGGTCAGGCCCGGGAAGTCCGCAACCAGCGCGTCCCGGGAACGGGTGAGCTGGTTGAACAGCGTGGACTTGCCAACGTTTGGCCGGCCCACCAAGGCGACAACGGGAAGCATGATCCAGCCCAGGTACCCCGTGGCTGCGTCGGCCGCTCAGTTCTTGCGGCCGCAGCGCAGCATTGCGGTTAGCTCGAGTCGTCGACGGACGCGAATTCTTCCAGTTCGACCGTGTAGGCAGCCACTGTACCGTCCTCGGACTGCACGATCATGTTTCGGCCCACTACCAGCGGTGCGGACGTGATTCGGTTCGAAGCCGCACGCTCGCGAGCGAGGAAACTGCCGTCGTTGGGATCCATCCAGTGCACAAAGCCTTCGAAATCGCCGGCGACGATCGAGTTGCCGTATGCGCTGGGCGCGGTGACGTCCCTGAGCCGCAGCGCATCCTGGCGCCATCGCGGCGTGCCGGTACCCCGGTCGAGCGCCACCAGCTCGCTGAATTCGTCGGTCACATAGACACTGCTCAAATCGACAGCGAGACCCGCATAACTGGAGAGTTCCTGTTGCCACAGCACCACGCCGTTCTCCAGGGCGACGCCGATCGCACGGCCGTGGTAGCCGACGGCGAATACGTCGTTGCCGGCCACCTGAAGTCCGGCGCTTATATCCACCAGCCGGTCCAATTCGGTTTGTCCGGACGGCGCCGCTACGGCGAACTCCCAAAGAACATCGCCCGACGCCAACTCGTATGTGCCCAGTCGGCCGTTGTCGAAGCCGGCGACCACGTAGCTTCCGGCCAGGTAGGGCGCCGTGTTGCCTCGCATGGTCAGCGCCGGCACGGTCTGCACAACGGCCCAAATCTCGCGACCATCCAGGCTGGAGTAGCCGCGCAGCCTGCCGTCCACCGTGCGCAGCGCAACTACCTCGCCTCCGATGGCCGGCGGAGCAAGCACTTCCGCGCCTACGGCGCGCCGCCAGAGTTCCGAACCGGTTTCGGCTTCGATCGCTATAAGGTCCCCGTCCGTGGTGCCAAGGGCCAGAATGCCCTCACCATAGGCAGGCCCGGCAGACAGCGGCAGATTGGTCTGCGACGCCCAGGTGCGCCGTCCGGTTTGCAGGTCGAATGCGGCAACGTCGCCGCCATGGCTCGCAGCGAAGACCCGGGCACCGTCTGTCGAGGGTGACAGGCCCAGGCGCAGTCGTTCCGAACTGCGGCCGACTCTCGCGCTCCAGAGCCTGCGAACCTCGAGTCGTTCGTTGATGGATTCGAGTTCTGCCGGGGCCTCACCGGAATCGTTGTTGCGGCCGCAGCCGGCCGTTCCTGCGACAAGCGCGGCGGCCGCGAGCATTACCCAGCCCTTCATTCCAGCGCCCCCACGACGGCCGACTCATCATTCGGGGTCGCCGGGTCCGCCTGGCCAACGGGCGTCGCCGGAAGTCCGGTGGTGGCCGTACCCGGAAGATCGTCCAGTTTAATCTGCACCAGATTGCGGTCGACCAAACCCGTTTCCTCGGCGTTCAGGGCCGCATTGTAGGCTGCCCGCGCGCTCTCGGAATCGCCCAGTGCAGCGTGAATGTCGCCGCGTACCTCGTTGTACCGCGCGGAAAAGCTGCCCGGGGCGACGTCAAGCACTGCCAGTGCCTCCGTGTAGGATTCATCCTGCGCGAGCACGCGGGCGAGTCGCAGCCGTGCGATCAGGGCGAGTTCGGGATCGCTGGTGTTTTCCATGACGAATCTGTAGTCCTCGACGGAGGCGTCCACCTGCCCGGCGTCGAGGCGCATCAGTGCGACCAGCAGCCCGCCCTGGTCCGTATACGGACTTGCCGGAAAATCCTCGCGCAACTCCAACAGCAGATTGCGAGCGTTGCCTGCGTCATCGTCAGTTACCGCGTCGCGCAACTCCACGTAGATTGCGGCCGCTTCCTCGGCGCGGGTGTCCACGTAAGAGTTGTAACGGTTCCAGCCCAGCAAGCCGAATACGCCCAGGCCGATACCACCGACCAGATACCAGCCGTTCTCACGCCACCATTGGCGAAATAGCTCAATCTGTTCTTTCTCGGAAAGAAATTCGTCCACCAAACCTCTCCAAATTCTGTGTTGCCCGGCGTCAACACCGGGCGAAGATGCGTATTCTACGGTGAATCGTCCCGCACTCGGAGCAATTCGGTCACCACCCTCTCCAGATTACACAGCGATTGCGGCGATTCCTCGCGCAGCGGCTTTACACTCAATCCGTTCTTTTCAAGTTCGTCGGCGCCGAGAATCAGGGCCAACCGGGCGCCGCTTCGGTCAGCCCGCCGCAACTGCGACTTGAGACTGCCGCCTGCGCAGTCCATGGTGAGCCTGACACCTGGAGCCTGCGCTCGAAGTGTCTCGGCGATACCAAGGCCGCGCCGCCGCGCCTCGTCGCTCGCCAGCACCAGGTACCCGTGCGGGGGACGCTCGTTTTGACGGCGGCCTTCCTCCTCCATCAGTTCAACCACTCGTTCCATGCCCAGAGCCCAGCCGATGGCCGGGGTGTCCCTGCCTCCGAGTTGGGCGACCAGCCCGTCGTAGCGTCCACCGGAACAGATCGCCCCCTGAGCGCCAAGACGGTTCGTCACCCATTCGAAGACCGTGCGGGAATAGTAGTCCAGCCCCCGCACCAGGCGCGGGTTGATCCGGTACGCCACCCCGGCATCGTCGAGAAGATCCGTCAAGCGCTGAAAGTGCGCCGCTGATTCGTCGTCGAGGTAACCGGTCAGCAGCGGGGCTTCGCCGATCAGCTCCCTGAGCGTGGGATCCTTGCTGTCGAGGATTCGCAGGGGGTTGCGCCGGAGACGCTCCTTGCTGGCCATGTCCAGCATATCGGCCTCAGCAGAAAAATACGACCGCAGCGCTTCTGCATAGCCCTTGCGGCTTTCGGGCGTTCCCAGCGAATTGAGCTCCAGCCGCGGGCTCTCGAGGCCGAGCCGCTGCCAGATCCGAGCCGACATGACGATCAGTTCGGCATCCACCTCGGGGCCGGCGAAGCCGATGGCTTCGACGTCGATCTGGTGGAACTGACGGTAGCGCGCCTTCTGCGGACGCTCGTGGCGGAACATGGGGCCGGAACACCACAGCTTCTGTTGCTGGTTGTGAAACAGGCCGTGACTGAGGCCGGCACGAACAATCCCGGCGGTTGCCTCCGGACGAAGGGTCACGCTGGAACCGCTTCGGTCCGTGAAGGTGTACATTTCCTTCTGAACGATATCGGTGGTTTCGCCGATGGACCGGCTGAAGAGCTCGGTGTGCTCCATGACCGGCAGCCGAACCCGTCCATACCCGTAGACATCGAAAACCTCTTGTGCCGCCGATTCCACTGCGGACCAGAGGGCACCGGCGCCCGGCAAGACGTCGTTCATTCCGCGGACGGGTCTAATCTGCATACTGAGTCGGACCCTTGGCAACGGGTGGCGTATTCATGTAACCAAATGGTCAGTGTTGGTTGTGTGGGTGAATGACTAGAGCACTAGTCTGATGAAGCGTAGAACGTAAGCATTGGCGTCAGGGCGCCTCCGCGACGACAAACTGAACCGTGGTGGCGTTGCCCTGGGGCAGCGGTACCGCGTAGGGTTGATCGTTGATGGATACCTGAACCCCGCCCGGATTTCCCAGCGTTACCGACAGCGGCGGAACACCAGCAAGATTTTCCGTTACCCCGGCCCTCCCCAGGGCATAGTAGAGCGAGTTGCCGTCGCCATCATTGACTTCCGTCCACGAATCCTCTTCAAACCGGATCGCGACCTGCAGCAGAGATTCCGACAACTGAATCGGTGTCGACGTATCCTCGGCGGAAGCGGCGGTCGGCAAGGGTGCTGCGGCGTCTTCCGGTTGCGTCGCCTCGCCAGGATCAGCGCCGATGGGCGGTTGACCCTCCGGCAACGCCGGGCCTGCCTGGTCGGACTGGATCTCCAGCTCACCCTCAGCGGGTAGCTCACCTTCAGCGGGCAGTTCGGCCTCAAGATCCGGACCAGCCACGGTTGACGGGGCATCTCCGGCGGCACCCTCAGGCGACAAGGTTTGTCCGGTGTCCGGTGCGCCAGTCTGAAGTGGTTCAAACGTCTCCGTCACGATACCCGGATCGGGCGATCCCACGTTCTCCTCAGGGAGCGTCTGCACCTCGGCTGGAAGCGGGGATTCGCCGTCTGAAGAGATGACACTGGAGAGGGAGTCCCGGCTGACCCACGTAAACCAGAATGCCGGAATGCCCAGCACGAGAATCAATGCCCCAATGAGCAGAGGCACCAACAGCGTGTTGGGTTTCTGGATGGGTTCGGCGTACGTCACGGGAGCATCTCTTGCATCCGTCTGTTCGGTGTAGCGGCGGAGAAGACTGTCATACTCCAGGCCAAAGCGATTGGCCAGGTGTCTCAGGTATCCCTTGACGAATACGGGTGCGGCAAAGATCTCGGGCCGGTCTTCTTCCAGTGCCTCCAGGTAGCGGGACTCGACTCGCAGTTCTGCGGCAATTTGTTCGATCTTCAGACCGTGCCTTGTCCGGGCGGTCTTGAGAATGCTGCCCAGCGACTCGACCGGGGTTTCCGGACGCGGCTCCTGGGGCGGATGCGAGTTACCGTTGTCCGACATGTTCCGACAGGTCCAGTTGTGCCGATTCCGCGGAATCGGGGAATCGATCGCGCAGGATGGACGCACAATGGCGCGCGTTTCCCATGTTTCCAAGTCTGGTTTCCACCTGGAAGCACAGCCACGCCACCTGCGGACTGTCCGGCGCGTGATTCAGATGGCGGCGAAGGAATTGTTGCGCCGCATCGAGTTCGTCGTTTTCGAAGGCCAGGGCGGCCATGTTGTAAAGGCCGTCCGGGTAGCTTGGGTTGCGTGCCAGCGCGTCCCGAAGATAACGCTCGGTCTTCGCTCCGTCGCCGGCATTTCGGGCGCATATCGCGGCGTTGGTCAGGGCCACTTCAGGCGTGCGGTAGCGGGGGTTGCGGGCTGCTCGCACGAATTGCGGCTCGGCGTCGCTCCAGCGCTCGTGGCGGCACAGAAATACGCCAAAACTGTTGGCCGTCGCAGGATTGTCCGGTTCCAGCCTGATGGCACGCTCGTGGTGGTCCCGGGCTACGCCAACGGCTCCCAACTGGTCATAGACCATGGCGATCGTGCTATGCGCTTCAGGCATCCGAGGATCATGTTCCAGGGCCCGGTCCAGCCGCTCCAATGCCAGTCCCAGTTTTCCCTGGCGAAGATAGGCTGCACCCAGATTGAGATTCGCAGTCGCCGCACTGCCGGCGGAATCGCCTGAGTTCGATGCGCTCGATACCGACGTGCCGGCGCACCCCTGGCAGAGCAACACCGCGCCCGGCAACCACGGCACAACCCGGTTCACGAAGCGCATACGCTGGCCCCCCTGAACCGCTTGTCCCCCAGGCGCACCCGCACGCGATTCGTCACCTGGCCGGCCAGTTGTCCGCACGCGGCGTCGATATCGTCCCCCCTCGTGCGGCGAACAGTCGCCACGATGCCCCGGGAGCGCAGATGTGTACAGAATCGTTCGATGACTTCGGGTGCGGAGCATTCGTAAGCTGCACCGGGGAATGAATTGAACGGAATCAGATTGACCTTGGCAGGTCGGTCCCGCAACAACTTCGCCAGGCGCGCCGCATCCTTGAGGCGGTCGTTCACACCGGCCAACATGACGTACTCAAACGTGATCTGTCGGGAAGCCAGGCCCTCGGCGTACTGCCAGCAAGCCCGGAGCAGCTCCGCGATGGGGTGCCGTCGGTTGATGGGCACCAGTGCATCTCGAATGTCGTCCGCGGGGGCGTGCAGCGAAACCGCCAGCGCGACATTGCATTCCGTCGCGAGTCGGCGGATCTGGGGTACCAGCCCGGCGGTGCTGATGGTGACCCGTCGGCGTGACAAACCCAATCCATAGTCATCGGTGAGCAGTTTGGCCACGGGAACCACCTGCCGATAATTTGCAAGCGGTTCGCCCATTCCCATGAAAACGACATTGGTGATCGCCGACGGCGAACCCAGGGCTCGATTGGCAAGCAGCACCTGGCCCAGGATTTCTCCGGCCCCGAGATTTCGATTGAAGCCGCTGTGCCCCGTTGCACAGAACGAGCAGTCCATGGCGCAGCCGGCCTGGGAGGAAATACAGAGTGTCGAGCGGTTGGGTTCGGGGATATAGACGGTTTCTACCGCCTGACCACCACCGACATTCACCAACCACTTGCGGGTGCCGTCGGCGGATTCCTCGACACGAATGGCCTGCGGTAATTCCAGGCACGCGATTTGCCGGAGTTCCCTGCGCAGGCGCAGGCTGATATCCGTCATCTCGTCGAAGTCGAAGACACCGCGCTGGTACACCCAGCGCATGATCTGCCGCGCGCGAAAGCGTTTTTCGCCCAACCCTTCGAAGAACTCCGCCAGCGCATCCGGTGCAAGGCCGATAAGATTGAGCCTCTCCGCTGAGGAATCGAACGATTCGGTTTCGCTTAACGCGTGCGCTTGCAAATTTCGGTCCCGTCAAAAAAGAAGTCAATTTCCCGGGCTGCGGTGTCCGGACCGTCGGATCCGTGGACCACGTTCTCCTGGATCGAGGAGGCAAAGTCCGCCCGGATCGTCCCGGGGGCGGCATCCGCCGGGTTCGTCGCGCCCATGATTGCGCGATTCCGGTTTATCGCGTCCTGGGCCTCCAGCACCTGGACCACGACCGGCCCCGATGTCATGTATTCCACCAGCTCACCATAGAAGGGTCTTTGCCGGTGAACCTCGTAGAAGCCCTCCGCCTGTTGGGTGGTCAGATGAAGCATTTTCGCCGCAACGATTTGCAGCCCCCCTTCTTCGAAGCGTCGATACACGTCACCGATCAGGTTGCGCTGTACGCCATCGGGTTTGACGATGGATAGAGTCCTTTCGATTGCCATTCTCGTCCTGCTGTCATCCAAACCTATACGCTGAAGCTTTCGCCACACCCACACTCGCCCTTGACGTTGGGATTTCGAAACTTGAACGCTTCGTTGAGCCCTTCCTTGACAAAATCCACCTGCGTTCCATCGATAAGCTTCAGACTGTCGTTGTCCACCACTACCGTGACGCCGGACTCATCGAAAACGGCGTCCGCCGGTTCGATAGTGTCGGCATAGTCGATGATGTAGGCGAAACCGGAGCAACCGGTTTTCCTGATACCGATGCGCAGTCCGACGCCGTGGCCGCGCCGGTCCAGATATCCGCGTACACGTTCGACGGCGCTCTCGGTTAATGAGATTGACATTCTTCATCCCTATAGTGCATCGAGTTTACGCCCGCACGCAGCGAGCGCATCCTCCAAAAGCAACAATTTTCCCAACTTTTCCACAGGTACGCCCAGCGTTTCGAGGCGATCGCGCATCGAAAGTTCGCCCAGCGCCCCGGCAGGGCGGCCTTCCAGCCACTCGGCGGCCCACTCGGCCGCCGCAATTGTGTGCGGGCAACCGTAGACATTGTAGCGAACAGCATGAATCGAGCCGTTCATTACCTGTAGCTGGAACCGGACCCAGACATTCAGGGTTCGATCTTCAGCCTCACCGGAAATCGATCCGGGGGTGCCATCGTTCAATGGCCCGGCTCGATGCGCCGACAGAAACCGTTGCTGAACCTGAGAATCGTAGTCCATGCAGAACGCTATAGTCTATCCCGGATATCTCTGTTACTTCTACCGATTTCCACATGGTGCGGTCGTCTGCGGCAGGTCGTTTCGGTCATGGTGCCCCGAGCGTACGCCGGTACTCACTCGACGGTCCAGTCCGGCGCTCCGCCAGCCAGGTCCTGGAGGCGGGCAACCGCCGCCTGCATGCGGTCGACCACGTGGTCGATTTCCGCATGTGTGGTGAAACGACCGATACTGAAGCGCAGTGTGGCCGCTGCCAAAGTGTCGCTGAGTCCCATCGCGCGCAACACGTGGGAAGGGTCCGGGACGTCCGAATTGCAGGCGGAACCGGTGGAAACGGCGACCTCGGCGACAGCCAGTTGCAGGCTCTCCGCCTGGACGCCTGGAAACGTGACATTGAGCACATGCGGCGATCGCTGGGTGGGATGTCCGTTCAGGCGCGCACCCTCGATGGCGCTCAACCCGCTCCAAAGCCGGTCTCTGCGATCGGCCAGTAGCGCGCCTTCGATGCTCGGGTCCGCCAGTTCGAATGCCGCGCCGAAGCCGACGATCTGGTGTGTGGCAAGCGTACCCGGGCGCAACCTGCCCTCCTGCTCGCCGCCGTGGATCTGCGGCACGATTCTCACGCCCTTGCGGGTATGGATGGCTCCGATACCCATGGGCCCGTAAGTCTTGTGGGCGGTCAGGGACGCCAGATCAACGGGCCAGTCGCCGAGTTGCAAGGGCACCTTGCCGGTGCTTTGGGCTGCATCCACATGGAACAACACACCGCGTTGCCGGCACCGCTCGCCGATGGCGGCGATGTCCTGGACGACTCCCGTTTCGTTATTGACGTGCATGATGGAGACCAGCACCGTGTCGTCGCGAATGCATTCCTCAACTGCATCCGGATCGATGACGCCATCCGCGCCATGGTCCACGTATGTGACCTCGCAACCCTTGTCCTGCAGCGCGGCAGCCGTGTCCAGCACCGCCTTGTGTTCCAGGCGCGATGTGATCAGGTGCCGGCCGCGGTGCCGGTTGGCGTCCATGGCGCCGATGAGTGCCAGGTTGTCCGACTCAGTGGCCCCGGACGTAAACCGCAGTGTTTCCGGCGCGACGCCGACTCTTCGTGCGACTTGCGCCCGAGCTTCCTCCACGCGGGCCCTGGCGCGGCGGCCGGGCGGGTGAGATGAGGAGGGATTGGCCGAGTCTCCCCCCGGCCCAAGGCACTCGACCATCGCCTCTATGACACGCGGGTCCACGGGGGTGGTCGCCGCATAGTCCAGATAAATTTCCCCGCGCTCCACTCAATCCTCCTTCCGGCTGCCTTCCAGCGCGGTGAGCATGCCGCGCAGGATGTTCACCTCGTTGCGGTCCAGACCGCTGCGTTGGAATAGTCGCCGCAGCCGCAGCTTGAGCTGCCTTGGGTGATCCGGCTTCAGAAATCCCGCGGCAGTCAACGCCGTCTCCAGGTGCCGGTAGAACCCTTCCAGTTCCGCGCCTGTCGCAGGGGGTGCTTCCTCGGCCAACCCTCGCGCCTCGTCGTCGACGGGACCCTGGCGTTCGAGTGCGGCCATACGCAGTTCATAACAAAGCACCTGCACGGCCATGGCAACGTTCAGGGAACTGTAGGCGGGGTTCGCCGGAATGTGAACCACTTGATTGCAGCGGCCCAGGTCCTCGTTGGTCAGTCCGGAATGCTCGGGCCCGAAGACCATGGCGACGGCGGTGTCCAGCGCATGCTCCCAAAGAGCCGCAGCGCCGAGGCGCGGGTTCACCACCGGCCAGGACAGGCGGCGCATTCTGGCGCTGGCGCCCGCCACGAATCCGCAGTCGGCAATGGCGTCGGCGAGCGAATCGACAACGCGCGCGCGCGCCAGCACGTCGTCCGCCCCGGACGCCCGCGCGGTGGCTTCCGCACTGGGGAATTCCCGCGGTGCAACCAGCACCAGGTCATCCAGCCCCATGGTCTTCATGGCTCGTGCACTGGCCCCGATGTTGCCCGGGTGGGACGTCTCGACGAGGACGATGCGCACCGGAATATGCATGGGTTGGTTTCGGTTCGGATTTGCCGCGGGTGACCGAGTATTCTACTCTTGCGCCGCCGGTGTTCCGGCCCGACCACCTGGATTCCCATGCATGCAATGGTCAACATCGCTGTTCGCGCTGCCCGCGAAGCCGGCGCCATCATGATGCGCCATGTCAATCGGCTCGAGTCGCTGGAGGTGGTCGACAAGGGGCGCAATCAGTTCGTCAGCGAAGTGGACCGGATGGCGGAGGAAGCCATCATCCAGGTCATTCACGAGTACTATCCGGAGCATTCGATCCTGGCGGAAGAAAGCGGGCAGCGGGGCGAGCACGAATACCAGTGGATCATCGATCCTCTGGACGGCACGACCAATTATCTTCATGGGTTTCCGGTGTTTGCCGTCTCCATCGCGGTCAGTCGGGAGGGCCAACTGGAGCACGGCGTGGTCTACGATCCCCATCGACAGGAGGTGTTCAGCGCCAGCCGCGGCCAGGGCGCGCAACTGGACAACCGCAGGATTCGGGTCAGCAAGCGGGTGCGTCTCCAACAGGCGTTGCTGGCGACCGGGCTCCCGTACCGGGCGAACAAGGAATATCTCGATAACTACATCGAAATGCTCAAGGCCGTCATCAACAACAATGCGGGCGTGCGCCGCGCCGGTTCCGCAGCCCTGGATCTCTGCTACGTCGCTGCGGGACGCGTCGACGGATTCTGGGAGTTGGGGCTCAAGCCCTGGGATGTGGCAGCGGGTGCGCTGATCATCCGCGAAGCCGGCGGGCGGATCAGCGACTACCGCGGGACTGACCGGTTTCTTGAGAGCGGCGATGTCGTCGCCGGTACGCCCAAGATCTATGCCGCGCTCTCGAAGCTATTCGCGCCCTTCGCGCCGAGGCACTGCGTGTAAGGCGGCTACCGATCCGCCGTCGCGCTATGGCAGCGAATCGATCTCTTCGCGCTTGGGCGGGATCAGGTCGGCAGGCGAGACGTCAAGAGCCAACGCCGCAGCGCTGGCGATATAGATGGACGAATAGGTCCCGACCATGACTCCGACGATGAGTGCCAGCGCAAACCCGGACACGGTTTCACCACCCAGCAGGAACAGGCAGATCAACACCAGCAGCGTCGTGAAGCTGGTGATCATGGTGCGGCCCAGCATCTGGTTGATGGAGCGATTGATCACATCCACCGCGCTGCCGCGGCGCATCAGGCGGAAGTTTTCGCGGATCCTGTCGAAGACCACGATGGTGTCGTTGAGCGAATAACCGATGGTGGCGAGGATGGCGGCCAGGATCGTCAGGTCGAATCCGATTCCGAAGATGGAGAAGAATCCCACTACCACGATGACATCGTGGACCAGCGCAGAAATAGTGCCGGCGGCAAACTTCCAGCGGAACCGCAACATGACGTAGACGAAGATGAGCACCAGGGCGATCAACAACGCCAGCCCGCCCCGTTCCGTCAGTTCCTCACCCACCTGCGGCCCGACAAAATCGAACCGCAGCAGTTCCACGGTCGGGTCCCTCGCCCGCAGCGCTTCGAGGACTCGGTCGCGGATATCGCCCCCTCTGCGTCTGCCTGCAGCGGCAGGCGCACGAGCACATCGCTGGTCGTGCCGAAATTCTGCACCAGCGGGTTATCGAATTCTTCCTCGTTGAGCGCAGCACGAATATCGGCCAGATCCGCCTCGCCGGCATAGGTGAGCTCCATCAGATAGCCGCCGGTGAAGTCCAGGCCGAAATTGAGCCCGCGGGCAACCAGCGACACCAGCGAAAACGCGATCACCACCGCCGATATCGCCAACGCCATGCGGCGGGCGCCCATGAAGTTGATGTTGAGCTTGTCGATGTTCACGGTCAGGTCCTGACGGTACCGATGGCCAGCGTGTCGACGCGCCGGTATCCGTAGATCAGATTGATCACCACGCGGGTGCCGACAATCGCGGTGAACATCGAAGTCATGATGCCGAGGCCCAATGTGGTGGCGAAGCCGCGGATCGGGCCGGTTCCGAAGACCCACAGCACGCTGGCCGCGATCAACGTCGTGATGTTGGCATCGGCAATGGTGGAAAAAGCCTTCTCGTATCCTGCGCGGATGCTCGCCTGGGGCGAGTTTCCGTTACGCAATTCCTCGCGTATGCGCTCGAATATCAAGACGTTGGCATCCACGGCCATGCCAACGGTGAGCACGATTCCGGCGATGCCCGGCAACGTGAGCGAGGCCTGCAACATGGACAGCAGCGCGACGATCAGGATCAGGTTGGCGAACAGCGCCAGGTCCGCGGTCAACCCGAAAACCCGATAGTACGCGGCCATGAACAGCACCACGAGCAGGAATCCGGTGAGCACGGCGGCGAACCCCCTGTCGATGTTGTCCTGTCCCAGGCTCGGTCCGATGGTGCGTTCCTCCACCTTGAAAATCGGTGTGGCGAGAGCGCCCGCGCGCAACAGCAGCGCCAGGTCCTGTCCCTCGAACGGCGTCAACCCGGTGATCTGGAAATTGGTGGAGAAGATTCCGCGGATGGTCGCCTCATTGATCACCGTTTCTTCGCGGGTGCTGCGAAGAATCTGTTCGCCGTCGCGCTCGATGAGTTCCGGCTTCTCTTCGACGAACAACACGGCCATCGGGCGGTTGAGGTTGGCCTGGGTGGCTTCGAGCATCCGCGCACCGCCCTGGCTGTTCAGGCGTACATTGACCGCGGGCTGGCCCTGGGAATAGATGAACGTGGCATCGGTGAGTTGATCCCCGGACACGATCAGGTCCCGGCGCAGGAGCGTCGGTGTTCCATCGCGCTGGTAGCGAAGCAGCGAACCCAGCGGCGGCCGCCCGGTTCGGTCCGCGGCGAACGCGTCGCTCTCCCAGTCCACCAGGCGAAACTCCACCGTGGCGACGGCGTTTAGCGTGCGCTCGGCCTGGGCCGGGTCCTGCACGCCGGGAAGCTGTACCACGATGCGGTTCAGGCCCTGGCGCTGCACCACCGGTTCGGCCACGCCCAGCTCGTTGACGCGGTTCCTTAGCGTAACGGTGTTCTGCTGGATGGCGAAGTCCTGTCGCTGGTTGATCAGGGTCGGCGTGGGCTCGACGCGGAATCCGGGCAGGCCGTCAATCGTTGTCCGGCTGACGTCGATGCCTGGCTGGCCACCGAGAACGGTAGCGCTCGAACCCGGGTCCAGCACGCGGATGATTTCCTCGGCGTCGTCCATTCTCTCCGGGTCCTGGACTCCAACGCTGATGACACGGCCTTCCAGGTTGATACCGCCGTTGCGGATGCTCTCCTCACGCAGTCGGGTGCGCAAGTCACCCTGATAGGTCTGCATCAACTGATCGAGGGCGGAGTCCAGGTCGACCTGATACAGAAAATGAACGCCGCCGCGCAGGTCGAGCCCCAGGCTCATGGGCTCGAGCCCAAGATAGCGTAACCAGCCAGGCGTCCTCGGCGCCAGGGACAGGGCGACGATGTGAAACGGCATTGCTTCGCCAAGAGCCACGCTGCCGCTCAATTGGGAGCCAACGTCGGGGAAGCGCACAACCACCGCTTCGTCCTCAAGGATCGCGGTTGAAAAGGCGATTTCCTGCGTGTCCAGCGCCGCGACGATCTGCGCGCGGACAATGTCGGACATGGGGTTGCCGTCTTCGCGGGTGATCTGCACCGCCGGGTCGTCGCCGAAGATATTCGGCAGCGCGAACAGGGCGCCGCCGACGATCACCGCGAGCACCAGGAAATTGACCCAGAGTGGATAACGGTTCATGGCAAGCTCGATCAGGCGTTCTTTACGGTGCCGGGAGGCATGACACCGGAGATCGTGCTGCGCTGCACTTTCAGGGAAACGCCATCGGCGACCTCAACCGTGACCCAGGTTTCACTGACCCTGGTGACCCTGCCCAGCAGGCCGCCCCCGGTCACCACTTCCTGGCCGCTGGCCAGTTCGGACACCATCTGCCGATGTTCCTTGGCGCGCTTGCTCTGGGGGCGGATCAGGAGGAAATAGAAGAGCACGAAAATAATGATCAGCGGCAGGAACTGCATGATGGGATTGCCTGCCCCGCCCGTCTGGGCCCATGCTGTACTGATGAAGAAATCCATGGTGTGTTCGCTGTGGATGAACCGGCGGAGCGCGGTATTATGACATAGCTTTCCGGCTCATCGCGCACGGCGCACCGCAGTCAGGTCACGGTTGAGGTTCCGGTTGCGGCCAAGGCTCGTGTCCTCGCCCACTCCGCAAAGCGGCCCTGCTCGATGGCGTCACGCATCTCGGTCATCAGGCCATGGTAGAAGTGAAGGTTGTGCACTGTGGCCAGCGTCGATCCGAGGATTTCGTTGCACTGTTGCAGGTGACGAATGTAGGCGCGGCTGTACCCGCGACAGGTGGAGCAGGAGCAGGTGGGGTCCAACGGCGCCGTGTCATCGCGATACCGTCCGTTACGGATGTTGATCTTGCCGCCGCGGGTGAACAATTGCCCGTTGCGGGCATGGCGTGTTGGAATCACGCAGTCGAAGATATCCATTCCCCGGGCGACGGCGCGGATCAGGTCCTGCGGCGTGCCTACGCCCATCAGGTAGCGCGGCCGCTCCCGGGGCATCGCCGGCTCCAGTGCTTCGAGCACGGCAAGGCGTTCACTTTCCGACTCGCCTACGGCCAGGCCGCCCACGGCATACCCGTCGAAACCTATCTCGGCGAGCCCGGCCATCGAAGCGTGCCGCAACGAAGGGTAGATACCGCCCTGGACGATTCCGAAGAGCGCCGCGGATGAATTAGCTGGTTTCAGGACGTCGAACTGCCTGCGGCTGCGCGCCGCCCAGCGCAGGGACAATTCCATGGAAGCTCGCGCATCTTGCTCACCGATGGGATAGGGCGTGCACTCGTCGAGCACCATGACCACGTCGGCATCGAGATGGTGCTGGATCGTTATGGAGCTTTCCGGGGTCAGCTTCACCAGGTCGCCGTCGACGGGCGAGCGGAATTCCACCCCGTCCTCTTCGATTCGGCGCAGGGTCTTGAGGCTCCACACCTGGAATCCGCCGGAGTCCGTCAGCACAGGCCCGTTCCATCCCATGAACTCGTGAAGGCCGCCGTGGGCGCGAATGACCTCCGCGCCGGGCCTGAGCATCAGGTGAAAGGTATTGCCGAGGATGATTTGGCTGCCCGTGGCAAGTAGTTGCCCGGGATCGACGCCCTTCACCGTGCCGTAGGTACCGACGGGCATGAACGCGGGCGTTTCCACCACGCCGCGGGGGAAGGTCATTCGCCCCCGGCGGGCCGCGCCGTCGGTGTTCAGCAGTTCGAACTTCATGGCTCAATCAGCATGGCGTCGCCGTAGCTGAAGAATCGATAGCGTTGATCCAAGGCGTGGCAGTACGCAGCAAGCACGCGGTCAAGGCCCGCAAAGGCACAGACCAGCATCAGCAGTGACGATTCCGGCAGGTGGAAGTTTGTTATCAGCGCATCCACGACGCGAAACCGATATCCGGGTCGGATGAAGAGCGACGTCTCGCCGTCAAACGGTTGGAGCTGGCCAGCAGCGGCGGCGCTTTCCAGGGCGCGGACAGTCGTCGTGCCCACCGCGACGATGCGTCCGCCCCGCTGCCGGGTCTGCTGAATTCGCGCACACAATGCAGGCGTTGTCCGGCACCACTCGGAGTGAAGTCGGTGATCCTCGATGCGCTGCGTTCGTACCGGGGCAAAGGTGCCGATACCCACGTGCAGGGTCAGAAATTCGATCTCGACACCGCACTTGCGAAGTGCCCGAAGCAGGTCCGCGTCGAAATGCAGTCCGGCCGTCGGAGCCGCGACGGAACCGTCATCGCGGGCGTAGACGGTCTGATACCGTGCCCGGTCTTCAGGCGCCGCACTGCGCCGGATGTACGGTGGCAGCGGCACTTCACCGTGAGTTTCGAGCAGCGGTTCGATATCGGTATTGAATTCCAGCCGAAACAGCGAGCCGGTCCTGCCCAGTACCCGGGCGCTCGACCCGTTGGCGAGGCAAAGTTCGGCCCCGTCGCGAGGACTGCGGCTGGCCTTGATCTGGGCCGTCGCCGTGCGCGCGCCGGTAATGCGCTCCAGCAGCATCTCCACCTGCCCCCCGGTGGGCTTGTGGCCGTGCAGGCGTGCGCGGATGACACGGGTGTCGTTCAAAACGAGCAGATCGCCGGCCCTGAGAAAACGGGGCAATTCCGCAAAACGCCGATCCTCCGTTGAATCGCCGTGAACAACCAGCAGGCGGCTTGCCGAGCGCTCGGGCAACGGCTGTTGAGCGATGAGTTCCGCCGGCAAATCGTAGTGAAACTCGGTACGGTCCATGGCGTCGCGATTCTAACAGCCCGTGGCGAAAGTCCCGCGTCGCACCGTGACCGGCGAGGCACCCGGTGGCCAGGGAGCGGTTCGAGTTCGCGCTTCCTTTGTGAACAAGGTTGCTGCTGCGACAGTTGTGCGTTGCGTGGCGCGCGCGGAGGGCGTAATTTCGGGTTTCCCCGTATTCAAATGGAGAGTTCCAAAATGACGGTTATCGCCAAGCGCCTGTCACGCATCAAGCCGTCGCCGACCAACGTGCTGACCGGCAAGGTGGCCGAACTGAAAGCCGCCGGCCGCGACATCATCAGTCTCGGTGCGGGCGAACCCGACTTCGACACGCCCGACAACATCGGGCAGGCGGGCAAGCGGGCCATCGATGAAGGCCAGACCCGGTATACGCCGGTGACGGGGACGATGGAATTGCGGCAGGCCATATGCGGCAAGTTTGCGCGCGAGAACGGCCTCGACTACGCGCCCAACCAGGTGATTGTCAGTTGCGGCGGCAAGCAGGTGCTGTACAACGCGCTCATGGCGACGCTGGATGCCGGCGACGAGGTCATCATCCCGGCACCGTACTGGGTTTCCTATCCCGACATGGTCCTGCTTGCCGAGGGAACGCCGGTGGTCGTGGAGGGCCGCGAGGCGAACGGCTTCAAGGTGACGGCCGAGGAACTGGAGGCGGCGATCACCCCGCGGACAAAGTGGGTGATGCTCAACTCGCCAAGCAACCCGACGGGCGCCGCCTATACGCGTGACGAACTCAAGGCTCTGACCGGGGTGATCCTGCGGCACGACCATGTCTGGGTCATGACGGACGACATCTACGAGCATATTGTCTATGACGGTTTCGACTTCACGACCCCGGCCCAGGTCGAGCCCGGACTCATGGATCGCACGCTGACCATCAACGGCGTCTCCAAGGCGTATGCCATGACCGGTTGGCGTCTGGGCTATGGCGCCGGCCCGGTCGAACTGATCCGAGCGATGACCGTGGTGCAGTCGCAATCTTCCACGCACACCTCGTCGGTCAGCCAGGCGGCCGCCGTGGAGGCCCTGAATGGCCGCCAGGATTTCCTTGAACCGCGTAACCAGGCGTTCAGGGAACGACGGGAACTCGTGGTTTCCATGCTTGACCGGACGGAGGGTGTTTCCTGCCGGACGCCGGAGGGCGCCTTTTACGTCTATCCGTCCTGCGGGGAGTTGATTGGCAGGACGGCTCCCGACGGCACCGTTATAGTGGATGATTCCGCGTTTTGCACCTATCTTCTGGAGAGCGAAGGTGTTGCGGTCGTGCCGGGCGTGGCTTTCGGGATGTCTCCCTATTTCAGGATTTCCTATGCCGCATCGACCGAGGAACTGACCGAAGCTTGCCTCAGGATTCAGCGGGCTTGCGCGGCGCTGCGTAGCCTCGGGTAGCGCCGACATGCCCTGGAATACAACCGCAAAGACGATGCGATCCAAGTCTCATAATGCAGGTTCCTCGCCGCTTGCCGCTCAGCTAAGCCGCGAGTTCGAGGGCGAAGTGCTGTTCGACGCGTTCAGCCGCGGCCGCTACAGCACGGATGCCTCGGTGTACCAGATCCAGCCGATCGGGGTCGTGGTGCCACGCACCCGGCAGGATGTGCTCGCAGCGATCCAGATCGCCGCCGAGCATGACGTGCCGATTCTGCCGCGCGGCGCCGGGACATCCCAGTGCGGTCAGACGGTTGGCGAGGCGCTGGTCATCGATGCAAGCAAGTTCCTTCGCGAGGTTCGGTCTTTCCAGCCATCGGCCCGCGCAATTTCGGTCGATCCGGGCATTGTCCTCGATGAGTTGAACCGGTTCCTGAAACCTCATGGGTTGTTCTTCCCGGTCGACGTCTCGACTTCCAGCCGCGCAACCATCGGCGGCATGGCCGGCAACAACAGCGTTGGGGCCCGCTCGCTGCACTACGGGCACATGGTGGACAACGTCATCGGCATCCAGGCCGTACTTGCCGACGGGGAGCTGCTCGACTGCCGCCCCCAGGGCGCCGTGCAGCCGGACCGCCGCAATGGCAATGGCGCAGGCAGCGACCGGCTTGGGCTGCTGACCGACCGGATGCGTCAACTCCATGCGCGCAACGCCGATGAGATCGAGCGGCGCTTTCCCAAGGTCCGCAGAAACGTGGCCGGCTACAACATCAATCGGCTGGGACGCGAGAACCTGAACCTGGCCGATCTCCTGGTGGGCTCGGAAGGGACGCTGGCGTGGTTCCAGGAGATCGAACTCGCGCTGCAGCCGATTCCGGCGCACAAGGTCCTGGGTATCTGTCACTTCCCGACATTCCAAGAGGCGATGGAGTCGGTGCAGCACATCATCAAGCTCGATCCCGCCGCCACCGAGCTGATCGACCGAACCGTGCTCGACCTGGCCGCGGAGATTCCGGCATTCAGTTCTTCCATGCGCAGCTTCATTCGCGGGACGCCGGTGGCGGTGCTGCTGGTGGAGTTCGCCGGCGATGACCTCAAGGAACAGTTGCGGAACCTGGACCGGCTCGAGGAACTCATGGGCGATCTGGGATTGCCGGACAGCGTGCTGCGGGCCGAGTCGGCGGTTATTCAGGCCCGGGTGTGGTCGTTGCGCAAAGCGGCACTGAACATCGTCATGTCGATGAAGGGCGACGGCAAACCCATATCCTTCGTTGAGGACTGCGCCGTTCCGCTGGAGAACCTCGCGGACTACACGCAGCGTTTGACGGACGTCTTCTCCCGGCATGGCACCACGGGTACCTGGTACGCGCATGCCGGAGCGGGCTGCCTGCACGTGCGTCCGATACTGAATCTGAAGGCGGACAACGACGTCGCGAACTGGCGTTCCATCGCCGCCGAGGCGCACGAACTGGTCCGCGAATACAAGGGTACCCATTCCGGTGAGCATGGGGACGGCCTGGTCAGGTCAGAGTTCCTGGAGCCGATACTCGGCAAGCAGATCGTGTGCGCGTTCCGCGAGGTCAAGGACAGTTTCGACCCCGATGGGCGATTCAATCCGGGCAAGATCATCGATCCGCCGCGCATGGATGATCGCGGCCTGTTGAGGTACTCGGATCGGTACCAGCCGTTGGAGCGCAAGGAAGCGCTGGACTGGTCGGCCTGGGGCGGCCTCTTCCGGGCCACCGAGATGTGCAACAACAACGGCGCCTGCCGCAAGGCGAAACCCGGCGTGATGTGCCCATCATTCCGGGTGACCCAGGACGAGAAACACGTCACGCGCGGCCGTGCCAACAGCCTGCGTCTGGCGCTCACCGGCGAGTTGCCCGCGGAGTCGCTGACGTCGAAGGAACTCTACGAGACCATGGACCTTTGCGTCGGCTGCAAGGCGTGCAAGCGCGAGTGCCCCACGGGCGTCGACGTGTACCGAATGAAGATCGAGTTTCTCAGCGCCTACCGGGAGCGCTCGGGGCTCACCTGGCGGGACCGCATCATTGCCTGGCTGCCGCGGTACGCACCCTGGGCGGCGCGTTTCGCGCCGGTTGCGAACAGCGTCAACCTGGGTTGGCCGGGGCGCTTGCTGCGGAAGTCCGTGCTGGGCTTCACCGCTCATCGACCATTACCCGCATGGCGCCGCAGGACTTTTCGCGGCGCCACCGTACAGGCTCGGACGGGTCCCGAGGTCGTCCTGCTGGTCGACACCTTCAACACCTATTTCGAACCCGAAACGGCCAATGCCGCGTTGAACGTGCTCAACGCAGCCGGTTACCGCGTAGTGACACCCGAACCGGTCCGCGGGGGCAGGCCCCTGTGCTGCGGCCGGACCTTCCTCAATGCGGGTTTGGTGGACGAAGCGAGAAAGGAAGCACGGCGGGTGATCGAGACGCTCAAACCGTACGTCGAGCGGGGCGTTCCGATCGTCGGCCTGGAGCCGTCGTGCCTGCTGACCCTGCGCGACGAATTTGCCGCGATGCTGCCGGGCGACGAGACAGCGGCACTGGCCGGCCGAGCGATGTTGTTCGAGGAGTTTCTGGCGGCGGAGAACAAGGCCGGGCGGCTGAATCTGCCGCTGAAGGCGCTGGAGCAGGCGCAGTTACTGCTGCACGGGCACTGTCATCAAAAGGCCTTTGACCAGGTGTCGAGCGTGGAAGAAGTGTTGCGCCTGATTCCGGGCGCGGCGGTGGAACTCATCGAATCCGGATGTTGCGGCATGGCGGGTTCATTCGGATACGAAGCCGAACACTATGAAACGTCCATGAAGATGGCGGAACTGGATCTGTTGCCGCGGGTCCGCGAGGCGGACGGCAATACGTTGATCGTGGCCGACGGCACCAGCTGCCGTACCCAGATCATGCACGGCGCCGAACGTGACGCCTGGCACGTCGCCCGCGTACTGAAACTCGCGCTGGATGGATCTTAGCCCCTGTTTCCGTTCTGCGCTTAGTTCCCAACCGGCCTGAACCGCTGAACGCGCCGTCCATCGCCCGTTTCGGCTACGTAGACGTTGCCCTGGGAGTCGACGGCCAGGCTATGTCCGTAGTCGAATTGACCGGCCTGGTGGCCGGCGCGGCCGAAACTGGTCAGGATTTCGCCGCTCTGGTGGTCGAGCACATGCACCTGCTCATTCCGCCCATCCATGACGTACACAAAGCGCTGCTCGTCGTCGGGCGAGAACGCTATTCCCCATACCGTGCCCGAATAGACAATACATAGCACGAGTTGTGCGTGTTCACAGGTGTCCGGCAGCGCGGGTGTCGTGTCTGTCCTGATCCAGATGTTCCTGATGTGCGTACCCTGTTTGTCGAATACCTGGATGCGGTCGCCCTCGCGGTCGCAGACGAAGACCAGACCGGCCTTGCTGATGGCAACGCAGTGGACCGCGTAGGCGAACGCCCCGCCTGCCCCGGACGCGATCTCCGGAAGCGATGCCTGGCGTCCCCACTGTCGAAGGTATTGCCCGGCCCTGTCGAAGACCGCGATGCGCCGGTTGCCGTAACCGTCGGCAACGTAAATGTCGCCATTGTCTGGATCGACGGCGACCTGCGCGGGATAGAAGAAACCCTCGCGGCTCGAGTTCAGCGCCTCCCGGTTCAGCGTTCCGTCCTCCGCCATGACCGCCGTGCCATCGGCCGTATCGACCACGCCGCGCGTGCCGATCTGCATCAGCAATTCGCCCGAGTGGCTGTATTTCTGGATGATTCCGTCGCGGTTGCCGGTGATCCAGAGGTTGTCATCGGCGTCGTACGAACAACCGTGCAGGCGCGCTAGTGGAACCCGGTCCGGGTCGCCCCACGAAGAAACGAGGTCGCCATCCTGGTTGAACATGAGGATGTGGTTGGCGGGCAGGAACCCCCTTTGGGCCTGATCCGCCGTGATGGTGCGGCGATCGAGTACGACAACGTGATCGTGCGAATCCACGCACACGCCCGGCAACTGGGCGTTGAGCCACCCGTCCGGCAAGGGTTTGGGCCAGAACGGGTCGACCTCGAAAAGGGGTGCAGGCTGCGCCGCCAATGCCAGGCAGACAAGGTAAAGGGCGCCGGCGGCTATTGTGCGGATCGTGAACATGTCGGTGCCTCGCCGATCGACTACTCCACTATCACCCTTGTAATGCCTTCGTAAATTTCGGCCAGATCGGTGACGCGGATATCGATCCGCTGACCGTCAGCGTCCATGGTATAGCGAATCCGGCGGCCTTCCTCATCGAGGAATCGCAGCGACTGCTGAAACCACGCGGGCGGCGGAAAACCCGCCGGAGAAGTGGCTTCGAGAATATAGAGTCGACTCGCGTTCAGGTGTATGGCGACAAACGTGCGCGATCCCTCGGCATGGGTGATCTGCATCTGGTGGCCTTCGATCTTGTCGATATCGGCCCAGCCTTCATAGGTGATATCTCCTTCCGCCGCGCGCACTCGCTCGCGAATCTGCTGGGCCGCATGGTCCGTCGACGCCCGTACGTCCATTACCCAGAAGCGCGGGCCTGAACTCGCATCGGTCTGGTCGGGGCGTTCCCGGTGCCTTATTTCGGCCTCCGTGTAATCGACCACGGTGAGGGCGTAGTGGCTGCGGCCGTCGTCGACGGTGTACGCACGGGCGGGATAGTCGACGTCGTGCGCCGACATCCGCGTGGTTTCCTCCATCTCGGGCATGCTCGGGAACAGCATCGCAAAGCGGTCGGGCAGGTTGACGTACTCAACCCACTCCTGGGCAAGAGCCGCCCCGCCAGGACAAAGCACGGTTACAGCGAGGATGAAGTATCCAGGGCGCATCAGTCCCAATGCCTCTCGATGCCGTCACGTCCGGTCATGTACCCGAGCAGGCAGCCGTTCGAACCATCCCTGAGCCGATGACAACGTGCCGAAACGGTGTCGCCGACCCGGACCGTGTCGCGGGTGACGCCGTTTCTTGCAACTTGTACGGGGTTGGCTGCTTCCACGGCCCAAAGCTCGGGTTCGCCATCTTCACCGCTGACTTCGAGGTAAACCCAGATGTGGGGGTTGATCCAGAGAAGGCTCGTTACGGTTCCGCTGACATGCAGATATTCCGTCATGGCGTAATTGGCATGGGAATGGTGAGACTGGGCGGGTGCGCCCATCACCAAGCCCGCGGTCGCGAGGATCACGACGCAACGCAACATTTCTTGACTCCCCAGAGTTCGACGCCTTGATGCATCGATGTCTGTCAGCGATGCTATCTTATGCTCACGGGGGCCGCAATTCCCAGTGTTGTCCAATGCCATATGAGCCTGAACGGGGGCAGCGTTTCCAACGCTACATGAGCCTGAACGAGGCTTTTCCCCACTCAATGTTGTTCGCGCCAAGGTATCGCGCGTTGGTGTGGATGCCGCTCGTCGACGGCAGCCGCCCCGGCAAAAGCGCAGGCCGGGACTGTCAGGGGCACGGATCCTCGCCCTGGACTGGGGCTTCGCCCGACGCCACGCCGAAGCATGGATCGGCCGACTGCAATACGGCCTGCGCGCCGGACCGGACGAGGCTGGTCGTGCTCGGCGCCTGAAAGAACCCGTATCCTTCCCGCGTGGACATCCAGGCCAATGGTCCGCCGACAGTGCGGCCCGCCCGAAGCGTGGCGTCCTTGACCGTCGTTACCAGTGCCTCGTATTCGGGGTGGCCCTGCGGCAGCCCGGTGAAGCTGCCGAGGTCGGAACTCGCTATGAACACCACATCGACACCCTCAAGGTTGGCCACCTCTTCGACGATCGCGACTCCGGCCGGTTGCTCGATCATGGCAACCACCAAGATGTTCTCATTGGCGGCGGCCCGGTAGTCGCTTCCCCAGAGCGCGCCGTACTGTCCGCCGCCCTGACTGCGTTTTCCGAATGGCGGATAGTGCGCGTAGGTGACGGCGTCCTGAATCTCATCCATGCTGTCGACCATGGGGACGATGATGCCGAGCGCACCGATGTCAGTCGCCTTCTGGATGTCTCCCTCGGTGGCCGCAGGTATCCGGATGAAGGGAATCGCCGGCGCATCCCGGCACGCCCAGATCATCCTCGCGGCATCCGTATATGTGAGCGGGCTGTGCTGCATCTCGATCCAGATGAAGTCGAACCCGGAGTTGGCGACCGCACAGTAGATGTCGGCGTCGGCTGTCGCCACCGTCGCGCCGACCACTTGACGGCCATCGGCGAGCTTCTGCTTGACCGTATTGAAGATGGGCGTCTGTTGCGACGCCGCCAACCGGGGAAGGCCGAAAGCGAGCGTAGCGAAGAGTGCGCAGATCAGCCAGGGGAGGTGCGAACGCTTCATCGGTGTTGCCTCGTTGTAGTCCGGAAAGTCTCCGGCTCAACCTACACCTCACTCCGGCATGCTGCAACCTGGCATCGCGCCGAAACCGGCGCGATGCCAGGTTCTCGCCAGGGGCTGTCAGGGGAACTCTACTTGAAGGGTCTGGCGGCGCTGGTCCCGCATGATCGTCAGTTCCAGCGTTTCACCGGGTTCGAAGCTGGCGAGAATGCGCAATGCGTGGGCTGTACCGTTCGGCGCTCGCCCACCGATGTCGAGGATTACGTCGCCGTCCATCAGCGCCTCCAGCACCTCGTCGGTGGGTGCGCGAACCACCAGAATGCCGGTTTCGGTGCCGAAGTACGCACCGAGTTCGGGCGTCAGTTCCGCCAGTTCCATATCCCCCCAGCGTCGCCCGAACGCGAGCAACCGGTCGCCGATATCGCCCCGGCCGCGCCACAGGTCGCCCACATCGAAACGCCGGCCCCCGGAATCGTCACGGCCGAAGAACGCGCTGGATGATCCTGCGATGATCTCGATCTCCTCTTCGTTGCCGTCACGCTCGATCGTGAGTACGACGGTGTCGCCGGGCGAGACATTTTCCATCTGGGCGACGAGAAGCTCGGCCGGCGTGTCGCCGCTGAGGGCGGCGCCGTCCATCTCGATGATGATGTCGCCGGTCTCCACCCCGCTTTCGGCTGCAGGACCGCCCGGCGTGACGCCGTCGACGTGGACTCCATCCTCACTGTCGCCGATATTGATACCGAGAACTGCGGGTCTCGAGATGAAGGCAAAGCTTCTGACGACAGGTCCGGCTGCCTGCGCGGAGAGGCGGGCGACTTCTCGCGCGGCCTCTTCCAGCGCGCGCTGAGCCTCCTGAAGTTCAGAACGAGCGTCGCTCAGTTCGTCTCGATCCTGAGACGTTTGCGCACCCACGGGAGCCGCGGCCGCGGCCAACCCCATTGTTGCGAATAGAGCCAAGATTGAAGTTCTGGTCATGGTTCCGATTCCTCCGGTTCAGTGTCCTGCCACTAGAGATGCGGCTAGAACCCGAAACGTTGCGCCTGGGCATAACGAACCTGCACCAGCGCGTTCATCAGGTCAACCCGCTCCTGCCACAACGCCTCGGTCTGTTCCGGGCGAATCCCGTTGACGCTTGAATACATGAGCACCTGGTCCACCTGGGCAATTCGGTCCTGGAGTCCCGTTATCGTCGTGGCGGTAGCGGCGTTGACCAAACGGGGGCGATAGGGTAACTGATTCAGCAGTCGTTCAAGCCGTGCCGATTCGCTGGTCAGCGAGGTATAGGCCGCTGTAGCCCCGTTCAGGCCGGGTGAGCTGCTATTCGATACTGGACCTTCCGCGACGATCGTGCCCGGACCGGTCAGAGTCGGCTCGGTGACGGAGCGGATGGCCAGCACTGCGACCACTGCAACAGCCGCCGCGATGGCGCCTCTCAGCGGCCAGAACGCTCGGTGCGTGGACCGGAAACCAGACCGATCGTGGACCTCGCTTCGTGTGGATACTTCGCTGCTCGCCGTCTGAGCCGTTCTCGACGGCACCGAAGGCCGTGAATCTCGCCGGCTTCGGGGGCTCGTCACCGGTCCGGATTCAAGCTGTGCGAAGACATTGGCTCGGACTCCGGGAGGCGGTGCAAATATAGGCAGTTCCCGCAACCGGTCTTGAGTGACTCGCAGGCGCTCTACCTCCGCCTGCAGGGACGGCTCGGCATCCACCGCGGCACGCACCTCGGCGTCCACGGGCTCGCCGTCGCGAATGCTCAGCAACTCTTCAGTGCTGGGGTACATGGTTGTCCTCCATCCTCGGGGTGCTCCCCCTGGAGCAATATGCGCAACCGCTTGTGGGCGCGTGCCAGTTGCGACTTCGAAAAACTGGTCGTTCGGCCCATCATGGTGCCGATCTCCTTGTGCGTGTAGCCCTCTACATCGTGCAGCCAGACGACCGTTCGCGAGGTATCGGAAAGTGTCGCCAGCGCGCGCTCCAGGGCGACCTGGTGTTCCGCCTGCGGCGTTTGCGCCGGCGGGCACAGGGATTCGATCGCCTCGGTGTCCACGCGGCGCGAGTGCCAGCCGGAGCGCAGGTACATCAGGCACTTGTTGACGGCGATGCGCCGTACCCAGAAACCCACGCCGGACTCGCCCCGAAAGGTATGCAGTTTCCTCAACACCTCCACGAACGTTTCCTGAAGTACGTCTTCGGCCAGGGCGGGCGACACGAGCATTCGCCGCGCCAACGAATAAACCATGGGCGCACAGGTCTCGTACAGATGCCCCTGGGCCGCCCTGTCGCCCCTTTGAGCGTCGGCGACTATCGTCGAATCCACATGCTGTACCTGAGCGCCCATCGTTCAAGGTATTGGATGCATGGATAGGGAAAAAGGTTTCAGCCAAGTTCGCTCGAATGCTGCGCCGCGTACGGTATTTTCGGCGCGGGCGGACACAATCTTCCGATCCCGGTCTGGTCCGTGGCGCGTCGAAGCGGAGGACTTCATCGATCGGAGCCCAGCCGATTTTCTTCATCGATTAACACAATGCGGCTGGGCAGTTCCTCGCCCCAACGCCAGAGAACCAGGTTGACGTCTCGGTCGCTCGCGCCCAGGGCGTAACTCCCGACGCGCATGCCGGCGAAGCCGGCGGAAATCAAACGGTCAGCGAGAGCGTGCGACGCTGGCATTCGTCCGGAGAACATGTCATCGCGCCATGTCGGGCAATCGATTTCCGCCTTTCTGACAGAGTGGGTCGCCCTTTCGGACGGGTCGAGCGCATCGAAAACCGGATCCACGTCCACCTCGTATGCACACAGAACCAGCGGTTGCATGCGCCGCCCGATGGGGCTGACCTCGCGCACGGCGGCCGGCAATGAAAACGACAGGTACAGGGCTGCCAACCCCAAGCGGTTGAACCGCCCACCTCGCCGGCGAGCGCCCTCGCCGGACAGCGGCGTCCACGCCCATCGCGGATCGTGGGCCCGGTAAACAACGGCTTGAATGTGCACTCGACGCGAACGAAATCAGGCGTAGCCGCCATCCAGCACCTGATCGAGGTAGGCATGCACCATCTCGGCTTTCCCGTCCCGCACCAGTTGGCACGGGGTCATGCCGGCAAAACCCGGCAGGGGTTCGGACCGAAACCAGGCGTAGGCGACCAGCAGAGAGCCCAGTTCCGCCTCCACGCGATTGAGTATCTCCAGCATCTGCCGCAACCGCATCTGCGTCTTCGGCGCGACGACCCGGGAGGCTCGCGAGAGGGCGTCGCGGCCCAACCCCAGCGTGCCGGCGATTTCGGCCCTGGTTGTCTTCAGTTCCGTGGCCATCGCACCGGGGGAGAAGCCTTTGTTCGTGGCGAAATTCTGGAGCTGCATGGTCGCATCACATGTTTTGACGAATATTCCGTCATGATATATGTCAATGATGCATTGTCAACTTCTTTATAACGTGGCTGGATTCGGGTGATGAGCCGGTGGCTTTAATCGCCCCAGGGATCGAATACCGCTACGCCCGTAGGCTTGAAGTCACTCGTATTGCGCGTGACGACGGTCATTCCATGCACCATGGCGGTGGCTGCGATGGCGGCATCGCGCCAGGGTTTGGGGTCGGGCACGTGCAGCGCCGCCGCGCGCAGGGCCACATCGGCGTCGAAGGCCAGAATCCGCGCAACGAATTCCGGCAGGACGACGCTGGTGATCCAGCGTCGGAGAAGCGCACCCTGGGCCACGTCGCGACGCTCCATCAATCGCACGCCCATTTCAAGCTCCATCACGGTGATGGCGCTGAGGTAGAGATCGGAGCGCGGGACGCTCGCCGCCCATTCGGCCACTCCCTCGGCGCCCTTGCCCGCCTGGACCTTGCGGAACTCCGAGATGACATTCGTGTCCAGCACAAAAGCCATCAGTCCAGGAGTGCCGGTTGTGGCGGGTCATCCAGACGCGGTGGATCGAAATCCACATCTTCAACGCCGGGCAGCGCAAGCGCCTCAAGGATGGTCTTGTCATCCTGGCCAACAAGGCGCCGATAAGCCGCCCAAGTCAAAAGCACATGGGCGGGAGCGCCCCGGTTGGTGATGATGACCGGCCCGGACTGCGTCTCCCGCTTGGCACGGCCCGAATCGCGATTGAATTCGCTGCTGGTGATCGTGACGGAGGTCATGGCGATGCCCCGTAAAATGGTACCTACATACCTATAATGAACTCCGTCAAGATGGCTTGCAAATTGCCATGCCGGCGCCGTGTCCTGGCTGCGCGGGAGCTGGCGTTCGGGGCGCATCATGACAGCGACACGGCGTGAGACGTAAAGTAGAAACTTTAGTGGAATCGTCCACCATCCCGCCCGGAGGATTGTTGGCGGGAATCCGCAGACTCGAATCGGCGCCAAGATGAAGCAGTTCGATCTGTTCCTCGATAGTCAATTGGTGCGGGCACGAAACGCCTTGCACGACGCCTTGGCGCAAGCCGACGCGAACGAAGCGAAGCGCACCCGCGATGAACTGTCGGTTCTCGAACCGTCCCATCGTTGGCTGGCGTACGCGAGCACGCTGATCGCGGCGCTGGAAACTCCATTGCCGACCGACGCCGACGGCGGGCTGGCGCTTCTCGCCCGCCTCGATGGGGATTGGACGCAGGCTGCGGACGAAATTTTCGGCGTCGGTGAGCACGATCTGCTGGTCCCGTTCTGGCGGGCGGCGGGCCATGTCCTTACGGGCATGGAGTTCGATCCCGAGCGTCCGGACATTTACGCCAGCCACGCCTGGATGGAAATCGGCGAATGGGCGTCCGCGGAACGTTGCATCCGGGACGTGCCGGGCTACCGGACCCAACCCGCGTTGCTTTCGCGAATGGCGGAGGCCATCTGGCGTCAACAGCGCTGGGCCGAGGCGGCGGACCACTGGTTCGCGCTGTGCTGGCTGGCGCCCGATGAGTTCCGATGCTTGATGGAACGGGACAGTATTCCGGATCGGACCCTTCGCGAGGGCTGGTACAGCGGGCTGGACCAGGATATGGAACCGGCGATGACCGGCGCGTGGTTTCCCGCGTGGATGTTGCTGTACGAACCGCGATTGGCTCAGTGGGTCGCCCCGCCGACGGAGACGACCAGCGCCCCCGAAGCCGCATTCGATGCGCTATTGACGTTGACGGTGGGCGATGGCGAGGATACCGATGCGCGCCGGCGTCTGCAGCAACTTCATCCGGGGCTTCTGGCGTGTTTTCTTTCGAGACGGTGACCCGCGTTCCCGGATACGTTATTGCTTCCTGGAATTTCGCGCATTCGCTGAATTTGCTTCTGGATACAATTTCGCCGTCAGGAGAATCGCCGCAATCCGCCTCACTGTGTCGGTAAAGTGCTGAATTTCCTCCAGCCGCAACGGGCGACCAAGGACATGGCGTTCGCGGTAGGAAAGCCATTTCTTGAGCACTTGATAGCCGCCAAGCTTGTAGTTCCAGACGGCGGCTGGAACGTTTCGCCAAAAGGTTCGGGCATTCAGGTAGATGTCGAAAGTAGATTCGCCCAACACCGGCAGGGCAACACCAAGCTCATCGCATTCGTTCGGGGTTAAGGCACGTTCAACAACCCGGCCTTGGCCCGGCATGACCGCACCGCTCGATCCAGAATACCCCCATCCCGCCGTAACCGAAAAATCCTCGCCCGCCATGTTCCGCCCATCCGTCGTGCTGGGAACGCCAATGGCGGCTATTTGCGGGCGCAATGCCCCCTCGGTAACACCCGGTACAGGTTCGTCCGGATTCAGGAGCGGAGCCAGCTCTCGACCGCGTGCCGCGGACGCTTCGAGCTCTTCCTCCGCACCGTCAACCCTACCGTCGGCCCATCCGGGAAGCGGAATGCGCGCCCATTCCATTCTGAGTGCCCCGGCATTGGCCTCGCGATAGTTGTGATCATGAAGGACGGAAAGGACATGATGGAACAGGTCCTCCACGTTTTTGCCCAAGTTATCAAGATATCGTTGAGCCATTCCAGAAAGGTTGGCGCGGCGATTGTTGTCGTTACTGTCTCCAGAGCTGCCTTCCGCGACCCAGGCCGGAAACATCAACGCGCCCCGTTCTATCAAGTGCCGGCATCCCATATGTTCCGTTGTGCAAGCTTGCGGTTCTGCCGCACCTTTTCGCAAGTGCTGCGCGGCTGACAGCCACAAGTTTCCCTCAAGCACATGTGGCCGGTAGTCGGCACGCTTCTCATCGAGCAGTTTTGTTTCCCGCTCCCAATAGAGCCACCGATTGTCGAACGGCCGGTAGGCGAAGCGGATGAATCCGCCTTCATCCGGCCCGCCGCGTTTGAGCAGCGTATCGCGCACAGCACGGGCGTTGAACCGCGCCGTGGTCTTCATCGCGCTCGGATAACGCCGGGCGATGTCCTCATGACTCAGGCTCGGGTCAAAGTAATCGGCGATGCGCGTCCTGAGCCGGTCAAGATCCATATCCACGAGGAACCCATCGCGGCTGGTCTGGACGCCGGGAAACGACCCCGGGAACAGGTCCGGCAATGTCGGCCAATCGAACCACTCGTCACCCACCGCCGTTCGCGCGAACGGCAGTCCCAGCGGCAGGACCGGCTTGATTTCTTGGTAGATAACCTCCGCGTCCGCTTCCTTGGTCGCCAGCAGTTCTTCCCGCTTCGCCTGCCCCCAAAGATTCCGGGACCCAATCTTCCCGGTCGGCGCATGATCGGCCTTGCGCACCAGCGTCGCGATGGCGGTGCCGATTTGGATGCCGACTGGATCACGCTCTGCCGAGAAGATGCTCGGGTCGGGCGAACCGTCCGGGGCGACCTTGCCGGTCTTGAACTTGTCGCCGTTCAGGCAATCGATCCGAACCGCGTCGAATGCGTCGAGGTATCGCTCCCGCATTCCGGTGAAAGACAGCCCGTCCAGCCAGGAATAGTTGGAAATGAAGCACACCACACCCCGGCCCGTCTTCTCGGCGATGCGCCGTTCCGCCATGCGGAAGAATCGCACGTACAGGTCGTTCAATCCCTGGCCCTCGGGCCGGCGTACCCGCTCCGTCCTGCGATAGGCCGTCGACAGCTCCCGCTCCTCATCGACCGCCATGCCGGCGAAGCCGTTGTAGGGCGGATTGCCTAGAATCACGAGTATCGGCCGGTCCCGCTTGACCCGGTTGGCCCGGTCGCGTTCTTCCACCAACTCCGGAAACGCGACCAGTTGCTTTTCGTTTTTCGTCGGCTCCCAACCGGTCAGCGCATTGGTGAGAAAGACGCCCGCCCGCTCCGTTCCGTCGTCCGCCAGCCGCGCGTCGAGATCCTGCAGGGTCAACCCGACCTGCAAATGAGCGACGACGAAGGGCGCGGGCATGATTTCGAAACCGAACACGCGTTCCAGCGCGGCCTGCCTCACCCGGGCACCGGTGAGGGCGCCGAGCCCCTTTTCCTCCATGTTGGCGGCGATGCGCCGCAGCACTTCGGCCAGGTAGGCCCCGGTGCCGCAGCACGGGTCGAGCACGTAGACGTTCTCTGCCGCCAGCCCGTCG
Organism: Candidatus Rariloculaceae bacterium; assembly: GCA_965262365.1. GTDB lineage: Bacteria > Pseudomonadota > Gammaproteobacteria > Steroidobacterales > Rariloculaceae > UBA6522. The sequence goes on along the minus strand of OZ253541.1, from coordinate 4,440,696 downwards.
GGTATGTCGAGATCGTCCTTCAGCGCCTTGTCCACGCGGGCGACCATGTAGCGCACGACTTCGGTTGGCGTATACCAGACGCCCAACTGCTTGCGAAGGGCCGGGTCGAACTCTTCCAGGAACGGCTCGTAGAAATAAGGCACCGCCTCCCCTTCGTTGAAGCGGGCAAAGAAGGCCGTCCGGTCCACCCGGTCGAGAGCCGCCGCCGTCCAGTCCAGAATTTCGACGAGACCCAGCGGTCGCAGACGGCCGGGTTGCGACAACTGCTGAAACAGTGCCTGCAACACGGGCGCCCGCAAGTGCCAGACGGATTCATGCCAGTTGAACTTGCCGGTCGGCGGGGGCCTTTGGCGTGCCCACAGCACCCAGGCGGAGAAGACACCGTAGAAAAGCGTCTGTACCAGCGTTGAATGGAAGAAGCGCGCGCCCTTTTCACCCTTGAAGCGAACGCCAAGCGCTTCTTCCAGTGCCGCGCGCACTATGCCCAGCGACGGCGCATCCCCCGCTGCCTCGACACGCGAAAGTCCGTCACGTGCGTAGGACGCGAGTAGCCAAGCCAAATCCCTTGGTTCGGTCAGCGCGGCCTGATGAGAGAGCACACGACGCAAGTACTCGCCGAGTCCCGCACCTACCTCGCGGGCAAAGGCACGCGGTTTTTTCAGTCGACCATAAAATTCGGTTTCGTTATCAGCCAGGCAAAAGTGTTCAAGCGTCGCCTCGCCACCCGCCGCATCCAGACCGGCGAGCACGAATTCGCGCAGGTTTGTCACCAGCACCAAACGATAACGGTTCCGGTAGCGGGCGACCTGATCGCGCACGCCGGGCGCGAGCGTATCCTCGCCCGGAGACTTGACCTCGACCACCCCGCGCTCCGGTATCTGATCCTTCCTCGGCCCCCCTTTCCGCACCTGCCCCGCCGACACACCGCCGGTGGGCATCATATGACGGTGCGGTCGGGCATCGGCTGGTATGGCTGGCGGAAAACATGCTCGAACAGGTACCCTGAAGGGCCGCGTCGGCGCCCCGAAAATGGTCCAGTCATCGTGGCCCGCGTTGTCGTGATCGAAGACCGGGCAGTCTTGACAAGGGCGATGGCCCCGGGTCAAGAAATGGTAAGCTACGCGATCAGCCCGCGCCGGGATGGCGGAATTGGTAGACGCGCCGGACTCAAAATCCGGTTCTGGCAACAGAGTGAGAGTTCAAGTCTCTCTCCCGGCACCAATCGCATCGTCGCGCTAGCGCCGGGTCCGACTCCCGAGTTTGTACAACCAACGGTAATTGCCATCGATACGACCCGCCGCACGCTACTGGCTTCCCTTGCAGGCACTGCCCTGGCGGCGCCGTTCGTTGCCGGTCGCAGGGTTTCGATGGAAGAACCCATCACGTTGCGGTACACGGCCCACGTGCCGCGTTCTCACGGCCTCTACACCCGCGGTTTCGTCCCCTTCGCGGAAATGGTCGAACGCGAAACGGCCGGGCGATTGCGGCTGCAGCCGTTCACCGACAGGTTGCTCCATGGCCCCCTCGATGGCTTCAAGGCGGCGGTAACCGGGATCACGGACTACACTCACGCCTATGTCACCTACCAACCCGGCAGCTTCAAGCTCCTCCACGCTCCCCAATTGCCATTCCTGTTTGCCTCGCCCCAGGTCGGGAGCCTGGTGGTCGAGGAGCTCTATCCGCGTTTCTTCAAGGCGGAGTACGAGCGCATGGGGGTTTATTGTGCGCACTGCGATTGCACGAGTCCCTACACCATAATTTCGAAAACGCCCGTGCGTCGCCTGGAAGACCTGCGCGGCATGAAGATTCGGGTGACCGGCGGTCTCACCGCCGACATCTACCGGGAGCTCGGCGCCGTGCCGGTCTCCATCGCCGCGGCGGAAATCTATCCGGCGTTTCAGCGCGGCGTGATCGATGCGGTCTCGCTGGCCTTGTTGGATATGGTGTCCTACCGGCTGCAGGAAATTGGCCGCTATTACACTCCCGTGGACATCAACGTCGTTTTGCTGCACTACTGCCTGAACCGGCGTACGTTCGATGCGCTGCCCTCCGACTTGCGTCAAGCCTTCTATCGGCTGCTCCGAATGCGCAGCCAGATCGCGGTACAGAACTACTACAGCGGACCGACTCACCAACGGGCCTTCGAAACGATGCTGGCATCGGGTGTCGAGGTGGTGGAGTTGACGGCCGAAGAGCGCGCCCGCTGGCGCGAACGGGTCGCGCCGCTCAGGCAACGCTATATTGCCCGCCATGAAGCCGAAGGGTTGCCGGCGGGTGAACTCGTGGAGCGAATGGAAGCGCTGGCGTCGAGCTACGCTACGCTGACCGACGAGCAGATCAACGCGCGGATCAGCCAGTCGCCTGTCCAGGGAATCATCGACCTGTGATCCTGCAGACGCCAATCCAGGGAATCATCGAGCTGTGATCCTGCAGGCGCTGGACCGGTGGTCCGCCACGGCCGCACGAGGCCTCTACGGCATCGGTGTCTACGCGACGCTTCCGGCGCTGCTGGCGCTGGTCTCGCTGGAAGTGGTGTTGCGTTACGCCTTCAATTCGCCATTGCAGTGGAGCCGTGACGTCAACGGTCTGCTGCTGCTGATCACCCTGTTCGCGACTCTGCCGCACGCCTGGGACCGCGGTTTTCACATCCGTATGGAAATCGTCCATGGGCGGCTTGGTGCGCGGTGGCGAAGCGTGGCCGATGCGCTGTCCGCATTGGCCGGCATTGTGTTCTTCGTGTTGGTGAGCGCACAGGCCTTCAGCTTTACCCGCTACATGTTCATCACCGGCGAAACCGGCGAGGACCTTGACGTGGCGCTGTGGCCGTTCATGGCCTTCGTCGGCATATGCGGACTCGTGCTCATCGCACGTCTTGTCGTCAATCCCTCCGCTGCGCCTGTAGACGGAGATACGGGGTCCGGGCGATGGATCTGATGCTGGCCGGCGTCGCCGGCGTGATCCTGTTGCTCGTGCTCCTGGTCGTTGGTGTCCCCATCGGCTTTGCGATGGCCTTTACCGGGGTCGTCGGGTTGTGGATCGTCGAGGGCGCAGTGCCGACGGCGGCGCACGCGGCGCTCATACCCTGGGAACACGGACGGGATTTCATCTTCGTCACCGTGCCGCTGTTCGTGCTCATGGGGCAGCTCTTCTACCACGCCGGCCTGGCAAGGGACCTCTACGATGGCCTCAGCAAGTGGGTGGGGAGGGTTCCCGGCGGGTTGGCGATCTCGTCGGTACTCGCGTGCGGCGGCTTCGGCGCCGTCACAGGCTCGAGCATCGCCACGGTCGCGACCATGGGCACCATCGTCATGCCCGAAATGCGGCGCTACGGTTACGATTCCCGCCTCGCAACCGGCGCACTGGCGGCCTCCGGTACGCTGGGGATTCTCATCCCGCCAAGCCTCATCTTCATCTTCTACGGCGTCATGACGGAGACATCCATCGGCGCGCTGTTCATCGCCGGAATCATTCCGGGCGTGATTACCGCACTCATGTTCTCCGCCATCGTGCTGGCGCGCTGCTTACTGGATCCTTCGCTGGGTCCGCGGGGGCCACGGGCCGATTGGCGTGAACGCCTGTTGGCGCTGAGCCGCCTTGGGCCGGTGGCCGGGCTGTTCGTGCTCATCATCGGCGGGATCTATGTGGGCATTTTCACGCCGACCGAGGCGGCCGGGATAGGCTGCATGGGGGTGCTCGTCATTGCCCTGATTCGCCGCACGCTTAACTTTGCCGCCGTCATCGCCGCGCTCCGTGGTGCAGCGCTCATCAGCGCGATGATCTTTACCATCATCGTCGGAGGGTACATGGTGGCCCGGTTTCTGTCCGTCACAGGGATCACGGACGCACTCGTCAATCTCATCATCGCCGCGCAGTTGGGCCGTATCGGCTTTCTGCTGTTGCTGGTGGCGCTGTACTTCGTGCTGGGCGCGATGCTCGACGTGCTGGGAATGCTCGTGCTTACGATTCCCTTCGTTTTTCCCGTAGTCGGTGAGTTGGGGATCGATCCCATATGGTTCGGAGTGTTTGTCGTGGTAATGGCGGAGCTGGCCCTGATCACGCCCCCGATCGGCGCAAACGTGTTCGTAATGCGGCGTGTCGCGCCGGACGTTCCGATGGAAGATATCTTTCGCGGAGTATTGCCCTTTGTAATCGGTGAGTTGGCCGTGTTGGCCTTGCTTATCCTTTACCCTGAGCTGGCCTTGTGGTTGGTGGGCAGAATGGATTGAAGCCTTCGACCATTTTCGTTTGCCCACCGGGGTCAGGGCAAACGTAGTAGTAGTTAAACAAACTTATAACGGCAATAAGAATAAGTTATATGGCCGGAAGGAAAAGCCTATTGGGATTGACGCATGGGGGTTGTTATAGTGATGCTCCCTAATTAGGTTGGGTGTAGGCCGGTCCCGTCGCATGAATGCCGTGTCCAACCGGATTTCCGGAGCCGGCACGTCCCAGGAGCGGCCAACCAATGTTCTGTTTCAATAAGCATAAAAGAGGAGCAATCCATGTACATGTCTGAGCGAGCAATCCATTTGGTTTCTGCGGCTCTCGTGGCAGCATTTGCGATGGCAGCGGGTACGACGGTTGCCCAGGAAGCAGGCGGAGCGGCAGCCGGACCGCTGGAAGAAATCGTCGTGGTGGGTTCCCGGCGGCGGGACCGTTCGGCCTCGGACTCCCCGGTGCCGGTGGACGTGATCGGGGGAGATGATTTCCTGGCCCACGGCGATTCGGACCTGGATTCGGTGCTGGCGGCGCTGGTGCCCTCCTACAATGTGGCCCAGGAACCCATCAGCGACGCGGCCACGCTTATTCGTCCGGCCACCCTGCGTTCGCTCCCGCCCGATGCGACGTTGGTGCTGGTTAACGGCAAGCGGCGCCACCGCGCGGCGGTGATCGCGCTGCTGGGCGCGGGTATTTCCGGGGGGTCGCAGGGACCGGACCTGTCGGTCATCCCGGTCATTGCGCTGGACCGCCTGGAAGTGCTGCGCGACGGAGCGTCGGCGCAATACGGTTCCGACGCCATTGCCGGGATCATGAACTTCGTGCTCAAGGAGGACGCCGAGGGCGTCACACTTGACGCCAAATTTGGAAGTTATTTCGAGGGTGACGGCAACTCGATGACTCTCGCGGCCAACGTCGGACTGCCCCTGACCGATGCGGGTTTTGCGAACCTGAGCTTTGAGTTAAAGGAAGCCGACCCGACCAGTCGTAGCGCGCAGCGCGGCGACGCGCAAGGCTTGATCGACGCCGGCAACACGCACGTGCGTCAGCCGGCGGCGCAGATCTGGGGCGCGCCGGAAATCTCCGGCGACTTCAAGCTGTTCGGCAACTTCGGCCTGGATCTGGGCAACGGCAGCGAAGTCTACGCCTTCGGCAACTGGGCCGAGCGGCAGGTGGAAGGCGGTTTCTACTATCGAAATCCGCACACCCGGGGCGGTGTGTTTCGCGGACCGGTCCTCGAAGACGGTACCCCGACTGTCAAGGTGGCCGACCTGACGCTCGACGGATCCGGCAACTGCCCGGTGGTGCGCATCGTCAACAATGTCCCGGATGCCGACGCCCTGGCCTCGATCCGCAACGACCCCGGTTGTTATTCGCTGATCGAGAAATTTCCCGGCGGGTTCACCCCGCAATTCGGCGGCTACATCGACGACCTGAGCATGGCCGGCGGCCTGCGGGGGGAGTTGGACTCTGGCTGGTTCTACGACGTCAGCGCCACGGCGGGGCGCAGCGCCGCGACGTTCTACATCTACAACACGATCAATCCGCAACTGCTGGCGCAGCGCAACGATATTCCCATTTACTACCAGGCCGGCGCCTACACGGAAACGGACCGGGTGATCAACTTCGACATGTCGAAACCGTTCGACGTGGCGAATCTCTGGGGGCCGGTGAATGTCGCCTACGGCCTGGAGTACCGGGACGAGACGTTCCGCATCCATAACGGCGACCCCAACTCGTTCTACATCGATCCCAACATCGAACATGGATTGGCGGCGCAGGGCTTCGGTGTCGGCTCCAACGGCTTCGCCGGCTTCCAGCCCGGCGATGCCGGCGAGCACACGGTGAGCGCGTACGGCGCCTACATCGACGTGGAATCCGACGTGAGCGAGCGTCTGTTGCTCGGCGGCGCGCTGCGCTACGAGAACTACCCGGACTACGGCAACACGCTGGACGGCAAGATCGCCGCCCGCCTGCAAGTCGGCGACAGCGTCGCGCTGCGCGGCGCGGTGAGCACGGGCTTTCGCGTACCCACCGCGGGGCAAGCGAACCTGCGCAACGTCACCACGGAGTTCCAGGCCGGCATGCTCGCGGACATTGCCACGTTGCCGCCGACCAATCCCGTGGCCCAGCAGAAGGGCGCCAAGGCGCTGACGCCGGAAGAGTCGGTGAACACCACGTTCGGCATCGTCATCGACGGCGGCGCCTTCAATGTGACCCTGGACTACTACAACATCACGATCGAGGATCGAGTCTCCTTCACCAGCCGGTTCACGCTGTCCGAGTCAGACATCAGCGCGCTCCTGGCCGCTGGCGTCTCCGACGCCACCAGCTTCTCATCGGTGCGCTTTTTCTCCAACCAGCAGACCGTGGAAGCATCCGGCGTCGATCTGGTGGCGAGCTATCCGTTCTCTCTCGGCTCAGGCGCCTCCACGCTGACGGTAGTCGCCAACTGGTCGGACATCGAACTGACCCGGTTCAATCCGGAGTTCACCAGCGAAAACCGCCGGCTGCAGATCGAGCAGGGACGGCCCGATTCGCGGTTCTCGGCCACCTGGAGCCATGCGCAGGATTCCTGGCGTCTGATGGGGCGCGCCCGCCAATACGGCGGCTACTACGATGCCCCCACCAACGACGGCTCGGTGGCGTACTTCCCGGAGCCGGAGCTGTTGTTCGACTTTGAGGTCGCCCTCGACGTGACCGACTCCCTTTCCGTGCTGTTCGGCGCGCAGAATGCGCTGGACGAATACCCGGATCTCAACCCCCACGGCGAGGTGGCGGGCCTGCTCTACCCCGAACAGTCCCCCTTCAGCTTCAACGGCGGTTACTACTACATGCGCGCCACGTGGGATCTGCAATAGCGGTTGCGAGCAGTTACAGCCCGCCGGGTTGATCGGATCGGCGGCTGCGGTAGCGGATCGAACGGTATGAACGCCTCCCGCCCGGAATGCCGGGCGTGAGGTGTTTGTGCATGGACACCCCCAAACCGGAGATTCGGATGCGATTCATTTACTGCAGATTTCAGACTAACGCCGCCCTCGGTGTGACGCGCAACTTCCGCTACGGGCTGCTGATTCTCCTGGTGGCCCTACCGGGTGCGGGCTGCCAGCAGTCCCCCGAGTCGCCGACCGGCGAGATCCCGACGTTTCGCGTGGACCCGGACTGGCCCCAGGTGCCGGCTCAGTGGAAGCTCGGAGAGGTTTCGAGTATCGCGATCGATGCCGAGGGCAACGCCTGGCTCCTGCACCGTCCGTATACGCTGTCCCCCGACGAAGCGGACATGACGGCGCCCCCGGTGGTGGGTTTTGACAGCGAAGGCAGGTTCCTGAACGCCTGGGGAGGGGATTCAGACGGCTACGACTGGCCGCAGCGCGAGCACGGGCTCCACATCGACCACCGGGGATTCGTCTGGCTAGGCGGCAACAATTGTCCTGCCAGGAATATTCCCGGCCTCGAGCCGGAATATGACGATCAGTTGCTGAAGTTCACCCTGGATGGCGAATTCGTCATGCAGATCGGCAGCAGCAACTCAAGCAGCGGCAATGCGGATACGGAGAACCTTCATGAGCCGGCGGATGCGGTCCTTCATCCGCCGACGAACGAGCTCTTCGTAGCGGACGGATACGGGAATCACCGCGTGGCCGTCTTCGACGCCGACAGCGGGGAGTTCAAGCGCATGTGGGGTGCATTCGGCAACCCGCCGGTGGACGACGACAACTGTCCCAACATCACCCTGGACTCGGTACCCGACGGGCCCGGCCCTGAGCAGTTCAGCGTCGTTCACGCGATTCGCGTGTCGAACGATGGCACCGTTTACGTGGCCGATCGGGAGAATCGGCGGCTCCAGGTGTTCACACTCGAGGGCGAATACCTGGATCAGATCATTCGGCACGATGTGCCATTCGCGCGCAACGTGGCCCTCTCGCCGGATCCGCAACAGCGGTTCCTGTACGTCGGCGGGGGATCCGGGATCATGGTTTTCGATCGCGGCACGCTTGAGCTGCTGACCACGCTCGAGGGCGATGGTGTGGTTGGCACCGGCCACCATATTCAGACCGACGCCGAGGGCAACCTCTACATCGCGGCCACTGGAGCCGGTTTTCAGAGGCTGCTATTCACTGGATTCTATTCCGTAGGAGGAGAAAATTGAGCAGGTCGGGGAAGCTGGTGCTTGCGGCAGTCGCACTTTCCATGCTCGCCGCAGCGGGAGTCCACGCCGATGACATCAGGATCATCAATGCCAACCTCATCACGATGGACGACGCCAATCCGACGGCGGGCACGATGCTGATCCGCGGGAATCGCATCGTCTCGGTGGGCGTGGCCTCGGCTGAAGTTGGCGGCGAGCCTGAAGGCGTGACCGTCATCGATGCCGGCGGTGCCGTGGCGATTCCCGGCATCATCGACCAGCACCTGCACTGGAACCGCAGCGCCATTACCTGGGGGTACGCGCTGCACCGGGGAGAAAGCGCCTTCACGCTTCGGGACCTGGAAATCGCGCTGCGCGAACGAGCGGCGGAGGTGCCCGAAGGGCAATGGATCGCCCTGATCGGACGCCACAACCATCGCCAGTTTCTCGAGGATCCACGCGACCCGGAGTCCGGGCGGTATCCCACGAGGCAGGAACTCGATGACTGGGTTGCGGATCACCCGGTCCTGTTCTCGCAGAGGTTCACGCCTGCGCCCGTCGGCACGGGTCCCGACGATTTCAACCGGGCAAACTTCACAGGTCCCGGACAGATGAATTCCCTCGGCATCGCGTTCTTCAATGCCATGACGACGCCTGCGCCGTTCGTCGCCCCCATACCGGCCGACGGCGCGCTGAGCGACGAGTTGAACCAGCAGGTCTATGAATGGACGAGAGCGAACAACACGTTCGAGGATCAACTGAGCAGTACTCTGGACCTTGTGCGCTGGTCCCACCGTGTTGGCCTGACGGGAGTGGGCGACGCCGGCGGCAGCGGGTTCCGGCAGACCCAGGATTTCGCACCGCTGGTGGAACTGGCCCGCCGCGGGCAGCTCGGGGTTCGCAATCGATACCAGCTTCGTCCGACCGGCGCCCCCGGGGTTGCCGGGCAAGCCGGCGTAGATGCCCTGCGAAATGTGTTGAGCGCGGCGCCGCTGGCGGAATCCAGGGAATGCGCGGGCCCGCCGGAGATCGCCGGTGAGGGTTTCCAGATCAGCCGTTCGGGCGGCCCGTTCTTTCGAAACATGGGTCTGGGTGAATTCCTCGCCGCCCCTACGGTGGACACGATTGAAGCGGCGGCCGTGTTTCTCCTGCGGCGCCCCGACTGGTCGATTCACCAGCATGCCGAGGCAGGGCAAATTTCCCGGGTGATCGAAGGATTTCGTCGCGCAGCGGCCGCGGAGGATCCCTGCCGCGTCGGAACATTTGCCGATCGGCACAATTCCCTTGAACATCTCAACGACGCCACCCCGGAGAATCTTGCGGAAATGGCGGAACTCGGCTTGGGTGCGGGTATTCAGGCGGTTCGCTTCATGTTCCCGGAGTGGCAGTACTCAGGTCCACCCTACCGAGCCGCCGTGGATACACCGGGCCTAAGCGTCGGTTTCGGCGCGGACGGCATGTTCGCGGCCCACGGCAACCCCTGGATCACGATGCAATTCATGGTCACGGGTGAGAACTTCCGTGGCGAAGACATTCTGACAGAGGATCCGCTGGGCCGCGGACCCCAACAGATCACGTTGATGGAGGGACTGCGGGGCCATACGCGCGGCGCGGCCTGGTTCACGAGAGAGGAGCACGAACGCGGCCAACTAAAGGCGGGATACCTGGCCGATCTGGTGATCCTGAACCAGAACCCCTTCGAAGTCGATGCGCGGCGAATCAGGGAGACCGAGGCGGCAGTCACCATCGTGGACGGCGAAGTCGTCTATTCGGACGGATCGCTTTGATTCCGGTCGATGGTCGGCCCATCGACAGACTACCGGGAAGTCATCGAATTCTGGTTCGGTGAGTTGCCGCTGCAGCACGCGGAAGACCTGGCCGTCCAGGAGCGCTCGGTGCGTGTCAGCGAGCGGTACGATGCCGAGTGCGAAGCAGCATTCGGGAGCCTGGAGGGTGGGCAGGCGGCGTACGCTCGCGAGCATCGCGACATTGTGGCGCGCTTCGGCCGCTTCCCGCATCGCAACAAGGCATTGGGCCGCCAATCCACGCCGGAGGAAGTCGCCTACCTCGCCAGCGCGCCGGCTACGTACGGCCAGGATGCCGCTGAAGACTGACTGGGCGAGCTTACGTTCAAGCGCCCGAGTCGTCCGGTAGCGCGCACTGGAAGGGTTTGATTTCCTCGCCCGGATTCCAGTTCCACGCACCCACGAGCGTGGCCGGCTCGACGAACGTTGTCGGGTCGGTCACCGTGACGCGGTAGTCGATCCGATCATTGGTCTCATTGAGCATGAAACGTTCGACCACTTCCACGTCCTCACTCTGGGGCGAGCCGACATCGTCGAAGAACGCCTCATTGATGCCGGTTGTCGTGACCACCAGGGTGTTGTCTTCCCAGCGTCCTACCGAATGGCCCGTGGGCGAAGGCGGTTGGCCGTCCGCGGTCGCATCTGCCGACATGTTAATGGTGCGTTCACCGTCCCATTCCTCCAGACGCAACAGAATCCGATCGCCCTGGTCCACGAACTCGATGGGGTAGGGATTGTTCATCATCCCCGGCATTCCCGGCGGGATGCAACTCAGGGCAGGATCGTCGGCCAGCGGATCGAACGACGCCCGCGCGGCGATCGCGGTTTCAGTAAAGGGCAGGTTGGACTGCAGGCCCACGACCGAGGTTCGGCTCCAGATTCGAAAGATGCCCTGCGCTTCCTGCTCTCCGGCCACCCGGGCGGCCTCGGAGATCGGCGCCGGGGTTACGTCCCTGCCGATCTGTACGGCGCGCTGGGGCCATAGGGGCACTTCGGTACCGTCGGCCAGGGTCATGGTGTAGGCGGCCATGGTGGTCAGTCCCCGCCTGGAAAGGGCGCCGGTCAGCGCGACCGTATCCCCGATCTGGACGATCTCGCGCCCGATGCCCAACCGTTCCAGGCTGTTGGTCGATCCCGATTCGGCTTCCCAGATTTCCCGCTCGCCGTTCTCAAGGACGCGCTCGATGGTCACCACGACGTGGGGGTTGCGCCAGAAGACATCGATGACCTCGCCCTCGACGGAGCTCAGGTTCTGGGTGTCGTAGGCTACGTTGACCGCGTGGTGGGACGTTGCCGGCGCCGCCAGGAATACTGTCAGAATCAAAATACCGATTCGCACCGTTTTGTCACCCTCTATCTGTCGAAGACCTCCACGCGCAGCGGCGACCAGGCCATGCCGTCCGGCGTTTCGTGACCCGTCGCCAATGGCCGCGGCGAACTGCCGGGAGCGCTGAAATCATATACCAGGATGCGTCCGTCCAGGCGTGTACTCAGGAAACCCGTGTCACCGACTGCATGGAATCCAAAGCCGCCGGCGCCGGGTTCGTCGCCGGGGATGGCGAACTGCTCCAGCACTTCGCGGGTCCCGATATCGTAGATGTGGATACCGGCGTCGGTGCTGTTTCCGTAAACCACCGCCATCCGCCCGCCGGGAAGGTTGGCGAGGCGTCGGGGCTGCGTACCCGCGTCGAACTTTTCCACGATCGCCAGCGTTTCGGGATCGATGATCGAAATCGTGTTCTCGTCCTGGTTGATGATCCAGACCGCCTGTCCATCGGGCGTGACGGTGATCGCTTCGGCGCCGAGTCCCGAGGGTATCACCGTCGGGGGGCGATCCTCCTGCAGGTAGATCACCGAAACCGTGCCCTGCCCCAGGCGACCGCCGACGTATGCACGACTGCCGTCGGGACTCAACCAGATCATGTGTCCCTCCCGGGCGCTGTCGCCGATGGGGTAGGTCCTGACGACGCTGAGGTCGACGACATCCACGAGGGCCAGCTGATCCCGGGTCTCGAGGGTGACCACGGCGCGTCGGTTGTCGGGAAGGAAAAACGAGTCGTGAGGTTTCGTATCCGGCCCCATGTCGATGCGTCCCAGTACGCGCGCGCCGGGAATGTCGATGACCACCAGGCGCTCGCCCGGGACTTCCTGACCGTACTCGGCCGTAAGCGCCAGGCGACCGTCCGGCGACACCGCCACTTCATGTGGCCAACCCGGCCCGACGGGCACGCGGGCGATCTCGACTTCGGATTCCAGGTCGAAAAACGAAATGCTGCCCGCTTCAGCGTGGCGGTTGACCACCAGCAACGTGCCTTGCTGCGCTGCCGCGTGCATGGAAGCGATGCCGAGCGCGAGGCACACAAGCACACCAATGATCGGCCGAATCGTCCGTTTGTCCATACTCATACGCTCGTATTCAGAAAACATTGCATTCTACGACGAAAAACAGTTCGTTCAGCGCCAGATAGTGCCACTGACGGGTTGCGGCAGCGATGTGCGGACGATCCCAGCGGTGTCCGAATGTCTCACCTTCTTTCTTTCATCGATTGTTCGCTGTCGGCATCCGTGACCCTACTGGAACGGTTGCTCTTCCCCGCAGGCATATCGGCCGACAACAATTTCCGGCCGCCAGATCCAGTACCGCTCCACGTGGAATCGTTCGGAGTACGTGCTCGGATCGGTAAGCGTGATCCCGTAGTTCAGACGAGCCCCGTCCGGAGTGGGCGTGAAGCGTTCCAGAATATGGATGTCCTCACTATGGGGCGTGCCATGGCTGTCAAGAACGCCGGCCTGCATATGGGTGGTTTCCACCACCAGGGTCTCGCCATCCCAATGACCGGTGGAATACCCCATCGGGGAATGCTCGGCGGGACGGCCGTCTGAGCCGGGTCCCATATGTATCAGTCGTTCGTTGTCGTCCTCTTCGAAGCGGAGGAGGATATCGTTTCCCTGGCGCACAAACTCCATGGGCCCGGGATTTTGCATCAGCCGCGGCATGCTCCACTTGGTGCAGCCCAGAAGCGTGACGTCGCCGGGATTCCACTGTGCCCTGATGGCCGCGGCTTCCGGGAATATCGGATAGTTGCCGTTGAACATTCTCGCGCCGGCAGCCGGACGCTCTTCCAGGTTGGTGCTCCAGACACGGAATACGCTGTCGGCATTGCGTCGGGCCGCGGCCACGACCTCGGGGTCGTATATCGACTCAAGCAGTTCCCCGTCGGTTTCAAGCGAGAAGTACTGCCTTGCCTGTATCGTCAACAGGACTTCCTTGCCGTCACTCAACAACAGATTGGTGGCGAACACTTCCCGGCGGCCGCGCACTGACGGAAATCCCATCACGCGGACGTGGTCGCCCACGTGAAGAAACTCCCGCTCCAGCCCCCGGGCCCGCAATACGCCCAGGGCGCCGGTTTCAGCACGCCACTCGATAGATTCCCCCGGCACCTCTCCGGCGACCTCGATATCGAACACTGTGTGTGGATTCTGCCAGCGTATGGCGGTGACCAATCCCTGAATCTCCACAGATCCGGTCGGGTCGAAGAAGCCGGACACGGCGTGGTGCGCCAATGTCCCACAAGGAATCCAACCGAGACTCAGCGCAGCGATCAGCGGAATACGGCAACCTCTCATGGATGTTTTCTTCCTTGTTCTTTTTCCAAGAGGTCAGTTTAACTACCAGTTGTGCCAACGGCGACAATGCCGATGCATCGTCGGTCGATCAGCCGTCTTCAGTGAGGCGGTCTTCCGCCTCATCCAGCGGGACTTTGGCCACGGGCTGCCAAGTCAGCGGCGGAGGGGAATTTACCACGGTTTGGCACCGACCCTGCACCGGGAAGGCTTGCAAGGTTAGAATGCTATGGACGGCACAACGTGCACCGACGGTCGGGGCAAAGGGGGACAGTGTGATGCGAATTCGAATTTCAACAGCAGCTTCACTTCTTGCCTTGCTGTGCATGTTGTCAGCTCCGCTAACTGCTCACCACTCCCACGGCAACTATTCCCTGTTCGATTACACTCACTTGCAGGGCGAGGTGAAGGAAGTGCTTTGGCTGAATCCCCATGTGTGGATTCACCTGGAGGTCGTGGACGAGGGCGGCGAGGCGTCAATGTGGGCGCTCGAAGGTGGCAGTATCAACGCGCTGGCCCGGCGCGGTTGGTCCCAGGATGATGTCGAGCCCGGTGATATTGTCTCTGTCAGGTGCCACCAGCTCAAGGACGGATCCCAGGGATGCCTGTTGGGCTACCTGACTCCGCCGGGCGGGGAAGAGAAGGAGTTCGACTAGCGTCGCTCGCCCTTTTCCGGGACGGTCGCGTGGTCCGGGACCGCAATACGAAATGAAGAACGAGGGTATATCATGCGGGTTATAGCATTGGGAATCGCCATGTTCTTGTTGCCGCTGGCCGCATCGGCTCAGTGGCGTCAGTTTGTCGATCAGGCGGAATACTTCAGCGCCAATTTCCCGGCGGAACCTGAAGTGCGCGAACTCAGCTACGCTTCGGAGTACGGTGCCACCCTCCCGGCGAAGGTCTATTCGGTGACGAATGGCGACAGCCTGCACTCGCTCACCGTGGTCGATTTTAACGACGCCCAGCAGGCCTACCTGGAATTGGCGGACCGCTCCGACGAAGCTAACAATGCGTCACTGTGGTTGTACGATCAGCGTGCATCGATGACCTACGCCGCGCGAAACTTCCGATTGCGGGGCGGTGAAGTCACCTTCGATGCCTGGCACCATATCGACCTCGTCGAAGGCCACCAGTTACAGATCACCAACCCGGATGCTTCACGTACCTACGCCGGAATCTATTTCCACGACGGTCGCCTCTACATTCTCGAGGCGACCGTACCTGAAGGGTCACTTCCCCAGGGCTTGTTCCAGCAATCCTTGCGGTTCCTCGATGAAAACGGCACCCGCATTCGTTACAGGCTCTATCCCGACGGTTCCAGGGAGCGCGGGAATCTACCGTAGCGTGATTTCGGGTGGGGTGGAGGCGCAAGCAAGACAGGAGAAAAACATGTGCGCCAGGTATTTGACACGAGCCGCCCTGATGATCGCCCCTGCGATTGTTCTAGTTCCCCTCGCATCGGAGGCGCACCACTCGCGACAGGAATTCGCACAGGACGTCGAGGTAATGGAAGGCGTGTTCGAGAGCGTCAACTGGACAAATCCCCATCCGACGTTCGACATGACCGTGACGGGTGAAGACGGCAACCAGGAGACCTGGGAAATTCAGGCGTTCGGTTCCCTGTACACGCTCACGCGGGGAGGTGTATCGGGAGACAGTTTCGAGCCCGGTCAGCAGGTCACGATCGCCGGTCTGGTTTCAACGCGCCGGGACAATATCCTTCTGGCCAACAACGTGCTTCTTCCGGATGGCCGGGAGTTGATCCTTAACGGCGGTGCCGAGCCCTACTTCAACGAATCGGCAGACGCAGGAGGGCAGGCACACTGGGCTTCCACGGAGGACGATGTAGTGGATGCCGCGGCCGAAAACCTGGGGATGTTCCGCGTCTGGAGTCAGCCGCACCGAAGCGCGGGCACGACCGCGTTGGAAGGCGCCATCAGCATTCACCTGCCCTGGAACGAGGCGGCTCTGGCCAGACGCGCTGCATGGGATCCGCTGGACGATCCGGATATGCAGTGCATGGCCAAGGGGATGCCTGCGGTGATGATCACGCCGCATCCGGTAGCATTTTTCGCAGACGGTTCGAACATCAGAATGCTCGCGCACGAGTACGCCGTCGAGAGAACCATCTACATCGACAATGAGCTTCCCGAAGAGCGGCCGCCGAGCACCGTGGGCTACTCCGTCGGGCGTTGGGAAGGCGATACGCTGGTCGTGGAAACCGACGACATCGCCTGGAACTACTTCTTCTTCGGTTTCGGGCTCGGGGACTCGGTCGAGGTGGTGGAACGCATCACCCTGAGCGAGGATCAGTCTCGGCTGGATTACTCAGCTGTGTTCACCGATCCGGATACCTTCACGGAGCCTGCGACGATCGAGCGCTTCTGGCTCGCCCTGGGGGAGACGCCGGAGCCCTATTCGTGCACACCCGACGGCTGACCGGGTAACGCTGGCAGTCCGTGGCGAGAGTCCCGCGTCGCGCTGAGACCGGCGAGGCGCCCGCCCGCAACGGGCGGGCACGGTTTCGCTATTGCGAAACCGCGTCCCAGATCACGCCGGCTTGTTCGAGGATTTCGGGCAGGTCCTGGTCCAGCAGATATCCCTGGTCGATGAGCGTCAGGGCCTCGGCTGCAACCAGTCCGAGGTAGTGGTCCCTGTTTGCATAGCGCTCTTCGATCGCCGGCCGCGGATCGCCAGCCGCTTCACGTTCGGCCTGCGTCGCGTGGAATGGCAGGAAGGACCCCGACATGTGCGAGACGGTGTCCGTCGGCCCGTACTCGGCGTTGTAGAGGTTCCATCCGGTGTAGGTCGCGAGCGGGACCACGAGTCCGGGTGTTCGCAGGCCGCCCAGCTCGTTGCCGTCGGCATCCACCTGGGGCACGAGAATCGGAAACGCAGGTCCTACCTCGGGCGGCTCCTTGCTAATGATGCCGTCGGAGGCGAAATGCGGGCCGTAGTCCACGCGGTACGCCTTGTGGGTCCTGGTGGGGAAGCTGATACCCGGCAAGTCGGGAAAATCGACCTGCGCGGGTTCGACCAGGGTGCTGTCGGCGATCAGCGGGAAACTGTTGGGCGGCGGCGGCGTGCCGCCGACGATCCACTCGTTCATTCTCACCAGCAGGGCGCGCATGAACCAGGAGAAATCGTTGGGGTTGTTGACGTTCTGGCCGTTGCTTTGCGACGGCGGAAATTCCGACGGCAAATGCTGGGAACCCGCGAAGTGGTAGACACGGGCGTGCTCTTCCATCATCTGCGCATCTTCCTGGCCGTCGAGCGTGGTGGTCAGCAGCGACGCCACCCGGCCCCAATACTCGTAGGACGTATTGATGTTGTAGACCTTGGGCATGAATTCCTCGGGGACATGGGAGAGCATGCCGCCGCTCTCGCCGGTCAACGGGTCGGTCAGTTCCACATCGGCATACGGAAAGATATCCGTGGGATAGAAGAAGTTCAGAAACGGATGGGCGTCCCGGGATGCCTGCCCGAAGCGCAGGTTGAAACTGCCCCGCGCGGCGCCGCCGATCTGGGCGATGATCCCGTCATACGCCTTGCGATTCTGCTCGTCCTCGTTGAAGCCCATGTAGACGAGGGTGCGCAGCGTGCGTCCCGGCTGGGACATGCCGTAGCCGATGGCTTGGTCGATGGCGCCTTCGGGGATGTTCAATTCCTCCGATGAGCCGTACTTGAAGAGCGATGCCGCGTCGCGCAGCGCGGCCAGTCCCAGGCCGACAACTTCGGGGTTCTGCGCCTTGTACACCACCTCGTAGATGCGGTGGGGCTCGAACCCGGTGGAAAGATAGACGCGGGTCATGTCCGGGACGACCTCGCCGTTCTCCAGGCGGGCAAAGTCCCACTGGTCCCGGGGAATGATCTGCCGCTCGCTTTCCACGTCGTCCCGAACCGTCAATACGCTTTCCGGCGCGTCGGGGTCGGAAACCGGGTAGGGCACGTGGTTTCTGTCAGCCAGGGTGCGGTCGAAGACCGGTTGGCGGACCACGAAGTCGCTGCGCACCAGGCCCTCGATGGGTTCATCCGGTTCCACGCGGGGCACGAAAATTCGCGAGCCGTACGGCCGGCTCAGCGGCACATCGAACTGCCAGCCCACCCACAGCAGGGTGTAGCCCTGTTGCATGAGGAACCCGTCGCCGAAGTTCTCGGCGGTGGTGGGATTGACGGCGTCCCACCCCTCCTGCTCGTCGCTGGCGTGATTGAAGAAGGTCAGCATGCGCCGCGTGCCGCGATTCGCCACGCCGACAACGACCGTGCCGTTGCCCCGCTGGGCCTGCTTCGGCTTGATGAGAACGAAATTTGCGGAAAACTCCACATTGCCAGCCGCGTTCACGGGTGCATGTTCGATGTCGACGATGATCTCATTGGCGGCGTTTTCCGGATCGACTTCGAAATACAGGGTGCCGATCATCTTCTCGTACGGTCCGGCGAGTCCCCAGGATTTGCCGCCGAGCACATCCTCGTGGATGTCCACGTCAGCGCCGACGACGCCGGCGAGGGCCGCCGGCGCCAGCGTGGCCGTCAACAACAGGGCTGGTGTGCAGGTTTTCACTTGATTCTCCTTCTGTGAGTCGGTTATGCCGCGCCGGTCAGGCTCGGCACTGGAAGGGTTCCACGGTCATTTCCGGGTACCAGACCCAGAACTTGGTCACCGTGACCGGTTCGGTGAAGTTGGCGGGATCGGTTACGGTCAGGGAATAGTCCAGCCGGCTGCCGTCCTCGCTGAGGGTAAAGAGCTCGATCATCTCGGAGTCCTCGCTGTGGGGAATGCCGACGACATCGAACCAGGGCCAACTGGACTTCGTCGTTCGCACTACCAGCGTGTTGTCTTCCCAGCGGCCGGTGGAGAACCCGAGCTTGGTGGCGGGCTGATCTTCGTCGGTGACGTTCGGGTCCATATGGATCATCCGCAGGATGTCGTATTCCTCAAGGTGCAGGATGATGTCGTTGCCCTGGCGCAGGAACTCCATCGGGTAGGGCTGCTCCATGGCCGTGGGCATGCCCTTGGAGATACAGTTCAGGATGGGGCTGTCGGCGACCGGATCGAATGCCTCCACCGACGCTCTGGCCGCTTCGGTCAGCGGATACCGGTCGAAGTTGAAGTTCGGGTCGACGTCTTCCGGCAACAGCAGTCCCTGATCGGGAGGCGTGCTCCAGACGCGAAAGATGCCCAGTTCCGGCGCCGATGGGTCGCCGCCCCCGGAGGGACCGCCCCGGCCTCCCACATCGTTCGACCAGCGTGGCTCGCCGCGCGGTTCCACGATCACTTCCTCGCCGTTGGCCAGGAGCAGGTTTTCCAGATAGATGGTGGTTGAATCCGTTCTGCCCGGATTGCCGGCCACCCGAATCGTCTCGCCGACGTTCAGGATTCGGCCCGAAATTCCCCTGCGCCGCAGGTTCGTAAGCGATGTCATTTCCACATTCCAGACCTGGGTCGCGCCACTTTCGTCCGTACCGCTGAGTTGGAATCTTACGTGGGGGTTGCGCCAGGAAAGCTCGGTGATCTCGCCCTCGGCCTCCACGACGCTCGCGGTGTCGAAAATGACGGCGACACTGTGGTGCCCCAGTGCCAGGGCCGGGGCGATGGCCACGATAGCTGTCAGGAACCTGATTGTGATTGGCATTTCCAACTCCGCAGTATTATCGGGGATTCCGCTGACCTCCGGTCGAAAACGTGGTCGCTGCGGTGAACTACTGGATATCCGCGAACGGTGCTGCGGAGTGTACAACCTTCCCGCCAACCATCGTAAGCACCGAGGAGAGCTCCAGAATTCCTTCTTCGGGCGCCGTGAGGTAGTCCTCGGTCAGGACGGCGAGGTCGGCGTGCTTGCCGACCTCGATGGTACCCAGATCGTTCTCGTCATGGGAGAACCAGGCACTGCCGATGGTGTATAGCCGCAAGGCTTCAAGCCGTGTGAGCGTCTGGTCGGCGTTGAGCGGGTCGCCCAGCACGTTCTTGCCCGTGACCATGTAGTAGATCGAGTACCAGGGATTCATGGGATGGCCCACCGTGCTGTCGGTGCCTGCGCCCACGGGGATGCCGCTGTCGACGATCAGCCGGTAGGGCGGTCCGCCGCGGTCCGTGTCGGTGCTGTAGAAGCGCTGGTTCTGGACCGTTACTCCGGCGCCGAGGGCAATCAAACGGTCGAGAATTTCCTGGTCGATCTCGTGTACGTGAGTCAACGACCAGTGCAGGTCCGCGATGGGAGCGATGGCGTTGGCCGCCTCGAATGCCTCGATGTGGTAGTCGTTTTCCGCCGCCGTGCCGGAGTGTTCCTGAAGCAGCCAGCCCCGCCGCGCCGCCAGCGCCGTGGACCGGTAAAACTGCACGCTCATGGAATCATTGACGGTGTGCTCGCCCAGGCCGGCGATCCGGAACATGTCGTCGCCGAAGCCCATGAAGGAATTCCGGACCCTCTCTTCCACCTCGGACGGCCCGCTGCCGTCGCCCACGTCGAGATCCCAACTCATGAACATGGGCCGTACCCGGACGGTCATCTCGCCTTTCTTCCAGACCGCCAGAACCGGGTCGTAGTCGAACGCCGGCACCAATAGCTGCGCACCCTGACGGTTGGTGCCGGCCGCGTCGATCACCGAGGTCATGCCGAGACTGTTGACGTAGGCCATGAGCAGCTTCGTGTTCCGCTGACGCTGCTCGAACGTTTGCCGGCTCTTGAGATAGTCGTAGACGGCGATGGCGTCCTCGCGGGTCTCCACCAAGCCATCGACGCCGATCTCTATCCCGCCCGCGGCGAACAGTGCCCTGCCCTTGCTGTTGGTGACGGCGGGCCCATAGGCTCGCAGATGGATGTAGACCGGATTCTCCGGCAGGGCTTCGTTCAGTTCCGCTAGCGTCGGGAAGCGGTTCTCGGCGAATTGCACGGGCGCCCAGCCGCCGACGATGGTGATCAGTTCGCCCGGAGGAATCTCAGACGCCTTGGTGCGGAGCGCGGCCAGCAGTTCCGCGATGGATCGCACCCGCTCGACTTCGCGCATGTCATACCCCGGCCGCAAGCCGGCGCGGACGAAGTGCACGTGGGAGTCCATGAGGCCCGGGATCACGGTGTGTCCCTGCAAATCGATGATTTCGGCACCCGTGGGTGCCTGCAGGTCGTCGCCCACTGCCGCGATGCGCCCATTGCGGATGAGAACGCTGCTGGCGATGGAGTCGTTCGAGTCCAGCGTCACGATGTTGCCGTTGGTCATGAGCAGGGCCGGCTGCTGCGCGGAAGCGATGGATGCAACGGACAGAATCAGTGTGCCCGTTGCCATCAGGGTCAGTTTCTTGAACGTCATGAGTGTTCTCCTTTTCGCGCCGAGCTTCGACGCCCTTGCGCCGATCGCCGGACGAAGGTGCGCGCTATTGCTCGTCCAAGAACCGCAGATCCGGTGCCTCTTCGGTTGGCAGCCAACTCGCCAGTTCCGCCTGCGCGTCAGCGTAGTCGGGATTGCCGGCAAGGTTGTGCCATTCATTGGGGTCGGCGTCATGGTCGTACAGTTCTTCGCTGCCGTCGTGATAGCGAATATAACGGAAGCGCTCGTTGCGCACGGCGTGGTTGCCGAAGTAATGCGTCGAAATCGCCGGGCGATCCCACTCCGCTTCCGGATCCCTGAGGAGAGGCACCAGACTGGTCCCCTCGACGTGCTCGGGAGCGTCGATGTCTGCAAGTGCCGCCAGGGTAGGAAACACGTCCAGCAACGAAACGGTGCGTTCGCTGCGGCTGCCGGGGACGGTCACACCGGGCACGACGAAGATCAGCGGTACCCGGGTCGATTCTTCCCACAGCGTCTGTTTGCGCCATCTCAGCTTCTCGCCCAGGTGCCAGCCGTGGTCGCCCCACAGCACGATAATGGTGTTGTCGGCACGACCGCTCCGGTCCAGGGCATCCAGGATCTGCCCGACCATGGCATCGGCAAAGGTCACGCTGGCCAGGTAGGCTTGCACGCCCTCGGCCCATTTGTCCGCTTCAACCACCCACTCATGCAGGTCAAGGGGCGGCATCGAAGATTCCTGTGTGAATTCGCGGCCGATTTCCGATACGTCGTCCAGGTCGTTTTCCAGGACAGTGGGCAGAACGATGTCCTGGAGGGGATGCGCATCGAAGTAAGCCTGCGGTACAAACCATGGAAGGTGCGGACGATAAATACCCGCCGCCACGAACCGTGGCGCGTCAACGGAGTCGAGAAGGCGCTCCGAGATCCAGGCTGCCACCTGCCCGTCACCCATGGCCCGATCGTCGGCCACCACGTGGGACCAGTCGAAATTGCTGGTAATGGGGTTTTCATTGGCAGGGCGCTCGGGGGGGCCGACTTCGTCCGGCAGTTGTCGTTCGAACGACGGGTAGAACGAATCCCAGGCGCGAGGGTCGTTGTAGCCCTTGAAAGCATCCATGTAAAAGGTATGGGCGTGAAAGATCTTGCCCGCGCCAAGGGTTCGATAGCCGTTGTCGCGGAAATACCCGGGAATCGTCGGAAGGTCAGCCAGATGTTCGTGGTCGAGCCAGTTTGGATCGTTGTCGTAAATGCCGGTGGTCGACGGGCGCAGGCTCAGCATCAGGGCGGTTCGCGACGGATTGCAAATCGAAGCAACCGCGTGGGCGTTGGCAAACACCATGCCGCGGGCGGCGAGCGCATCGATATTCGGGGTTCTCGCCTGGGGATGTCCGCCGAGTACACCGACCCAGTCGTTAAGATCGTCTATGGCAATGAACAGGACGTCGGGGCGTTCCGCATCTTGTGCGTGAACGCCAGGTGCTGTCGAGAGAAGCAGGAGCGCGCCCGCGAGTAAAATTCGCATATCTGTCCGCCCGTGGACTGAATGGGAGTTATGAATGTTATTTGGCAAATGGATTTTAACCGAACCTGTGACGCATAATCTCTCGACCACTCTGCCAGCCACCGACCGATAGCTGACACATTTCATGGCCTATCGTATCGATTGCGTTCTACAGTGCCGGAATCACTTGGGCGAAGGACCCGTCTGGGATGTAGAAACGGGCGTCCTTTGGTGGCTCGATGGCACGGGCCGGCGAGTCGGGAACGCTTCCATCTGGCGCCTTGAGCCCAGGACCGGACGGGTTGACCATTGGTCCCTTGCTCACGATATCGGAGCCCTCGCCGTGCGGGAGAACGGCAAGCTGGTGCTGGCACTGGATCACGGGTTCTATTTCTTCGATCCGGCGACAGGTGAGCTTGAACTCATCGCGCTTGTCGAGGCGGATCAGCCCCGCTCGCGCCTTAACGACGGCAAGGTGGACCGCCGGGGGCGCTTCATCGCCGGGGGCATGGACGACAAGGAGGAATTGCCTATCTGCGGGCTGTGGCGGCTGGACCCGGATCTCTCGGTCACCCGGGTGGAGAAGGGCATCATTTGTACCAATGGACCCTGCTGGAGCCCCGACGACAAGACCTTCTACGTGGCGGATACCTTCGTCGACGAATTCTGGGCCTACAACTACGACATCGACGCTGGCACGCTATCGAATCGATGCGTGTTTGCGGACACCAGGGGCGTGCCAGGTGTTCCGGACGGCTCGACGGTGGACGCGGAGGGTTGCCTGTGGAACGCTGAACTGATTTCCGGCGACCTGACCCGTTACGATCCTGAGGGGAATGTGGAACGCAAGATCGGGATGCCGGTGAGAAACATCACCTCGGTCATGTTTGGCGGCGACAAGCTGGATGAGATCTACGTGACCTCCATGGCAAGGGTCAAGCATCCCGCTGTTCATGACCGGTTCCGCAAGGACCTCAAGCCGCAATTCGGCGCGGGTTCGCTGTTCAGGATCACCGGGCTTGGAATACGCGGGTTGCCGGAGCCGCGTTTTGGAGGGTGAGCATGTTGTCTGAGCGCAAGGTCATCATCACCTGCGCCCCCACCGGCGCGATCCATACGCCGTCCATGTCGCCGTACCTGCCGGTAACGCCCGAAGAGATAGCCGATGCCGCCATCGCGGCTGCCGAGGCGGGTGCTGCGATCCTGCACCTGCACGCTCGCGATCCCGAAGACGGCCGTCCGACCCAGGACCCGAATGTCTTCCGGCAATTCCTGCCGCAGATCCGGGCCAATACTGACGCCGTGATAAATATCACCAGCGGCGGCAGTCCGCACATGACCGTGGACGAGCGCCTGCAGCCGGCGCTGCAACTCAAGCCGGAACTCGCCTCCCTGAACATGGGGTCGATGAACTTCGGCCTTTATCCCATGCTGAACCGGTTCAGGACGTTCAAGTACGACTGGGAACGGCGCCACCTGGAGAACAGCCGCGACCTGGTCTTCAAGAATACCTTCGCCGACATCGAGCGCATCCTGACCGCCTGCGGCGCCAATGGAACCCGATTCGAGTTCGAGTGCTACGACATCTCCCACGTCTACAACCTTGCGCACTTCGTCCATCGCGGGCTGGTCGAGCCGCCGCTGTTCGTGCAGAGCGTCATGGGCATCCTCGGCGGGATCGGCGCCCATCCTGACGATCTGTCGCACATGCGCCGCACCGCGAATCGCCTTCTGGGCGACGGCTATCAGTGGTCGGTGCTCGGGGCCGGCCGCAACCAGATGGCCATTGCACGCCAGGGCGTCAGCCTGGGGTCAAATGTTCGTGTGGGCCTGGAAGATTCCCTGTGGTCGGGCCCCGGAACGCTCGCCGAGTCCAACGCCCAGCAGGTCGTCATGGCGCGGGAAATCGTCGAGGCGTGCGGACTGCAAATTGCTACGCCCGACGAAGCCCGCGAGATGCTCGGTCTCAAGGGTGGAGACGCGGTGGCGTTTTAGGGCCTGTTACCGCTATCCAGGATCGCGTTGACAGACCCTGGTATTCGAGCGTCTCCCTGCCCGGTGCGCGGGGCGTGAAGAGCGCAAACGGCACCGATCGGGGTCGCATGCAAATGCGCGAACCATGGGGATCGGAATCGTCGGCCTATTCGGCGCCGTCAGAAGTGAACCACCGAGCGGATGCTCTTGCCTTCATGCATGAGGTCGAAGGCCGTATTGATGTCCTCGAGCCCCATGGTGTGGGTAATCATTTCGTCGACCTTGATGTCGCCGGCCATGTACTGCTCGACCATGCCGGGTAGTTCGCTTCGGCCCTTGACGCCGCCGAACGCGCTGCCGCGCCACACCCGTCCCGTCACCAACTGGAACGGCCGCGTGGCGATTTCCTGACCGGCGCCGGCCACGCCGATGATGGTGGATTCGCCCCAACCCTTGTGACAGCATTCGAGCGCCGCGCGCATCAGGTTGACGTTGCCCACGGCCTCGAACGAGTAGTCCACGCCGCCGCCGGTGAGTTCGACCACGACGTCCTGGATCGGGTCGTCGTAGTCACGGGGGTTGACGAAATCCGTGGCGCCCAATGCCGTCGCCATCTCCGCCTTGTCCTGATTGATGTCGATGGCGAGAATGCGCCCGGCATTTGCCATTACGGCACCCTGAATCACGCTGAGGCCCACGCCGCCGAGGCCGAACACGGCCACCGTCGCGCCCGCCTCCACCTTCGCGGTGTTGAGCACCGCGCCGATACCGGTGGTGATGCCGCAGCCCAGCAGACAAATTTTCTCCAGCGGCGCATCCATGCTTACCTTTGCTACCGCGATTTCGGGCAATACGGTGTATTCGGAAAACGTGGAGGTCCCCATGAAGTGCAGGATCTGCTGACCGTTCCGGGAGAAACGGCTGGATCCGTCGGGCATCAGACCCTGGCCCTGGGTGACCCGAATTGCCTGGCAGAGGTTGGTTTTTCCGGAGGTACAGAACGAGCATTCGCGGCATTCCGGCGTATACAGCGGAATGACATGGTCGCCGGCCTTGACGCCGGTGACGCCCTCGCCCACCTCCTCGACCACGGCACCGCCCTCGTGACCCAGGATGGATGGAAATGCACCTTCAGGGTCTTCACCGGACAGGGTGTAGGCATCGGTATGGCAAACACCCGTGGCGACGATGCGCAGCAGCACCTCGCCGGCCCTCGGTCCGTCGAGGTCGATCTCTTCGATGGACAGGGGTTGCCCGGCTTCCCAGGCAACGGCCGCTCTGGTTTTCATTGCAGTACCTCCTTTCGTACCGGCACGAATCAGTAGTTTGTGCAGCCGTACGGCTTGACCGTCTCGCCGGCCCGCCAGACCCATTGTTTCCTCATCGTCACCGGTTCGGTAAAGGTCTCCGGGTCTGTCACCGTGACGGTGTAGTCCAGGTTGGCGCCGTCGCCGCTCAGGGAGAATCGCTCCTGAAATCGAGCCTGCGGGCTCTGCGGGATGCCGTTGGAGTTGAAGTGATACCAGTCCACGGAGTGCGTATCCACGATCAGGTCGTCACCGTCCCATCGGCCCGTGGAGTGGCCCAGGAGGGTCCGCGCAACATCCGCGGTGACGGTGTCCGGGTCCATGTGGATTGTTCGCACCAGATCGTATTCCTCGATGTGGAACAGAATGTTGTCGCCGTCCCGGGTGAACTGCACGGGATAGGGCTGGCTCATGATCCAGGGCAAGCCCTTGGGTATGCATTCGCCGATGGGGTTGTCCACCAACGGATCGAAGGCCTCGCGAGCCGCGGCAGCAGCGGCCGTCAACGGATACTCGTCCAGCCCCATGTTCCGTCCAGGACCATTGAAGCGCGTGCTCCAGACGCGAAAGATGCCCTGATCCGCGGCGCCGGCATCGCCGTCGGCGAGCCACACGTCGGATCGGCCGAGGTGTTCTTCGGACCAATGAGGTGCGACCCCGGGGCGCGTGACCAACTCGCGCCCGCTGGCAAGCATGACATTGTTGGTCCACATCTCGCTGTCGCCGTCCCGGGCGGGGTAGCCGGCCACGGTCACCCGGTCGCCTTCGCTCAGGAGATCGGCCGTGATGTCCATGCGGCTGATGATGCTGACCGAATTGGTTTCCACGCGCCAGGATTCACCGTCGGCGGTGGCGATGGTGAACTGCACATGCGGATTTCGCCACATCAGCCGAGTGATCTCGCCCTCCAGTTCGGTCAAATTGTCCATTTCGAATACGCCCGTGAAGGCGTGATGACCGTGGCTCGGTGGCGGCACCACGACGAGCAGGGCGGTGGCGAGTCCGCAAAATCCGTTAACGAGCGATTTCATGTCTTTATTTCTCCCCACGTGAGGCACTGAGCTTGTCAACGCCATCTCCACTAGTGCCAGGTTACTACCATCGCGAAGAAGTGATCGAATGCTTCCCTGTTGGGAAGGTTTCGGTCATTTCGCTCCGGACTGCGAATGTAGAAGTCCAGTTGTTGTGCGGCGGGATTGACGCTTCCGGCTTCCCCCGAGGCGGGTTCCAGCATGACCTCGAGCGTCTCCCTGTGTCTCATGCCCTGAGTGACCATGAAGTGAAGTTCGTAGTCCTCGTACAGCAACTCCCCGTTCAGCGTGGCGTGCCCGTAACCCCAACCGGCCACGTAGAGCAGGCTCTTGGGCCAGTTCATGTCCCCGCAACCGGAATTCCCGTGCTCGAACAGCCAGGCCGCGATGCCGCCATCCTGGCAGGGTGAGAACTCATGCACGCGGTCCATCTCAACTACGTAGACGCCCTCGGGGAGTTCAAGCTCCGCACGGAAGGTGCCCGTGTTGTCGATCTCGTTCACGTCCAGCGTCACCTCACCTGCCACCGCACGCAGATTGGAGGCGTCGTCACCCATGTGATCCCAGGGTGCCGCGTCGTTCAGGGTGCCTGCCTGGTAAACGCGCTGACCGGAAATCACGAAACGCCCGTCGTAGAGTTCATGCTGTTCCGGCGCGTAGAGGCCCATGACCGTGTCGGGCTGGGATCGGGGTCCCCGCTGGTCCTGGGCCGCCGCCTGCGTGCCGGCCAGAAACGCCGCCAGGAGCCCTGCGCCGAAGGTGCGCGCATGCCGAAACCGTCCAGGGGTTATTTTCAGGGTCATGCCCTTCCCTCTGTCATGCCTTTGTTCGATTCTACTATCCACATGTCCCCGCCTGCGAGCAATCCCCACGAATGAACGCGACCGACGGCAAGGCGGGTCCGTATTCGCCAGGAACACACTCGTAGGGTAACGTTTGCAGGATGGAGCATAGCCTGTCGCGGTGAAGAACATCAGGATCAATCTGCCGTTGTTTGTTTTTGTGCTGTTTTGCGCTGTCTCCAGCCGCGCCCAGCAAGACATCGCCCGTGAGGCCATGGAGTCGGAGTTCTACTTCGCGCGGGTCGCGTTCGGGGTGGACGGCGGTCGTTTCGGCGGCGGTCGCAACGAACCCTGGCTACGGGACTGGCCCGAGGCAGAGCACCATTTCATGCAGGGCGTGCGCAGGCTGACCCGTATCGACGCCGCCGACGTGAACCGGCAGGTCAGCCTGACGGACGATGCCATCTTCGACTACCCGGTGATCTACGCGGTCAGTGTAGAACCTAATCCGTTTTCCTAAGGCGCGACAACCACATAAGTATTTGTTTATATTGTTATAATTATCACAACCGGATTGTAGATTTAAAGCGAATCCAAACCTCCCGTAATCAATCTGAAACCGGATTGGTTATTATTCCTGCGCACCCAAGCGCACGTTTGTCGTGGAAAATCTCCAGCACCTGCATTTTCCGCGTAACCGTTCCGTCAAGGGGGGATGTTGGAGTTATGTCTGCGCCCATCCGATACTCAGTCAGAGCAAGATTGGTTGCGCGCGCCGAACTCGATGACAATGTCGACGCTAGCAAAATCAGGCGGTTCCGGGACATGGTCAAGCTTTTCACCCACGGCGATCCTCTGGACGATCATCGCGCAAGACTTGATGTGGCGACTCGGTCAAACGCTTCATCCCCCGCTGACGGAACGGTTATTGCGCCAGGGAAAGCCCTGGAGAGGAGAATGCTATGAATTGAAACTGAAACCTCTCGTAGCGATCCAGCGGGTTCGACTCCCGCCCGGCAAAGGCGCAGCCCGCCAGCCGGAAGCAAGTCTTGCGTGGCGCGCGGCAACGCCCGTCGTGAAGCGTAGACAGCAGGTGATGAAGCGGCGGAGGAAGCCTCGAAATCGGAATCGATGACGCCTTCATTGTTAATCGTGTGGGGGCAGCACCGGAAGCGCCGCTATTGGTGAGGCGCAACGGGTCGTCCGGGGTCGTGGACCGGCGCAGAGTCACGGAATGGATCGCCTGGGAACCTGGGAGGTCCTGCTCACGCCCACGGGCAACGACGCTGGAAGGGGATTGCCAGCATAAATCCAGACCCCGGCCCGTCGCCGGGCCTGCACGGCGGCGGGACCGCCCGATGCGGACACGAATTCCGACAGGCACCCGTGGAACCGGCTGGCGAAAACAATAAGCCGAAGGACATGCGAGGGCAGGAAGTCGTAGCGCCTTGATAGTACCTGTGAAGGCGGGGAACCGTGGCCCTCGGGACCCGCTGGAGGGAAGCGGGGCGTCACTTGTACAGAGCCACTGATGGGAAACGCTGGAGGAAACGCTGAGTTCCACAAACACGTACACGAAACAGCAGTGGATAGCCGAACAGGCGAGGGAGCGGTCTTCCTCAACCTGCGGATCAAGGACGAAACTCCTTGAGCGAACCTGTCAGGTGAGGAACCGAGTGCGTCAATCGCGCACGCTCGGGTCTGCGGGGGGAGGGGCTCGGTAACGACCCCTCCTACCCGGCCTTTTCCGCCACGCCGCGGTGCGCTCCAGAAATGCCCTTTGCGATCCCAATAAGCGCTTTCCGTGGCGGCTGCCGTCCGCACATCAGGACCCCGCGGCGGCGCCATCGTTGTATTCACTGTCGCGCCCGATCTCCTTCAATCCGACGCGAACCCGCTGCGCGACGGCATCGTCTCGTATTCGCGGTCCCTCAACAACCCAAACGGGTGGATTGCCAATCATCAGCCGGCCGAGGATCCGGGCGCCGGGACGGTCACCGTGGGTCTGCTGAACCGCACCGCCTCGTCCCGCTCGCGCCCGCTCATTCTTCGGGCTCGATCGTGATGGTCACTTAGTGCGGGTCGACTCCGCACACGTAGCCCAATCTCGGAGCCCCGCGATTCAGGCTGACTTCCCATAATGCGGGCTTGTTTCTGTCTCCACGCACGAGGTGCTGCTTTGCAAGGTCCTGCAAGTAACTCTTGAGCGTATCCGGATCCAATTCAATGTCCTCGCGGTAGATTTCGTGCGCGCCGTCGAACCCCGTCACGTTCCACCATAACGAAGCCCTCGCACCTCCCCACACGGAGCCTCCGCAGCGCCCGCATCGCAACTTGTACGCGAGCGCGTGTAGTTCCTCGATCTCAAGCTGAGGTTCGGCATGGCAGTGCGCGCACCAGAAATCCGTCGTGACACCCGAATCGTCAGGGCTATCCAAAAGTCGCGGCGGATGGAATGAGGCGGTGAACGCGGAGGAATGAAGTCAGGCTGGCCAAGGGTCTGGCTATTCAGTAGTCGTTGTGGCATAAAGGGGGTCATGGGGATATCGGTAGTTTCCTGGGGCCGGTTCAAGCTGCGCGATGTGTCGGTGCGCCCGGTGGGCGATGCGGCGGAGCGGCGGCGATGGGATGCGCTGATGTCGGAGTTTCACTATCTGCCGTTCAAGGGTTTGTTCGGGCAGTCGTTGCGTCATGTGGCGGTGTGCGGTGGAAGTTGGCTGGCGCTGGTGGGCTGGACGGCGGGCGCGTTCAAGGTGGGCGTTCGGGACGAGTGGCTTGGCTGGCCGGCTGAGCGGCAGTACCGGCGGCTCAAGCTGATCGCGAACAACAGCCGTTTCGCGGTGCTGGCCGGCAAGGGGGAGGTTCGCAATCTGGCGTCTCGGGTGCTGGGTCTGAGTCTGCGCCGGCTGTCGGGGGACATGCGCGCCGCGCACGGTTTCCCGGTGCTGTTGGCGGAGACGTTCGTGGACCCGTCGCGGTTTTCGGGGGTCTGCTACCGGGCATCGAACTGGCGGATGCTGGGCCTGACGCGCGGGTATTCGCGGGTGTACGGCAGCCCGGCGCGCTGGCGGGAGCACGGCCAGCCCAAGGAGGTTTACGTGTACGAGCTTGAAGCCGGCGCCCGCGAGGCGCTGCGCGATGGGCACGCGCCCGTCGAGGCGCGCGAGGCGCCGATGCCGGCGGGGCAATTGCGCAGTCTTCACGACTTTCTCGGGGAGATGGACGATTTTCGCCAACGGCGCGGCCAGCGCTACGCTCTGGGGTGCTACCTGACGATCATGATCGCGGCGCGGCTGGCCGGGTATCGCGGCGTGAGCGCGTTCGGCGAGTTTGCTGCCCGGCTCAACGACGCGCAGCGCCGGGCGGTGGGCGGGTTCTTCAGCCCGACCCGGCGGCGCTACACGGTGCCGGCGGCCTCGACCTTCCACTACATCCTCTCGAAGCTGCCGCCGGACACCCTGGATCGGGCGCTGCGCGCCTGGAGCGCCCAGCATGCCGGGCTTGCGCCCGTCGCCATGGACGGCAAGGATGTGCGCGGCGCCTCCAAGCAGACCGAGGACGAACGGCAGATGATGGTGGTCGCGGTGGAGCACGGCAGCGGCCTGGTGCTCGGGCAGGTCCGCATCGGCGCGAAGAGCAACGAGATCCCGGCGGTGCGCAAACTGGCGCGGCAACTGGACCTCGCCGGCCGGGTCGTCACGCTCGACGCCCTCCACGCCCAGCACGACACGGCGCGCTGCCTCGTGCAGGACTGCAAGGCCCACTATGCGATCACCGCCGTGAAGGGCAACCAGCCGAGCCTTCACGAGGACCTGGCGGACATCGACTGGAGCCAAGCACGCTGGAGCGCCGACGCGCTCGACAAGGCTCATGGGTGCCTCGAAACCCGCCGCTGCGCGGCCGTCGACCTCACGCTCGCCAAGTGGGACGGGCGGTGCGATCTTCACGGACGCGCGCAGGCCGTGCGCGTGGAGCGCGAGCGCGTCGTGCTCAAGACCGGCGAAGCCACCCGCGAGATCGCCTACGGCCTCACCTCGCTCGGCGTCGCCGAGGCCGGACCCGACGAACTGCTGAACATCGTGCGCCGCCACTGGGAAGTGGAGAACCGGGTCCACTACGTGCGCGACTTCAGCTACGACGAGGACCGTTGCCGCGCCGCGGCGGGGCATCTGCCGCAAAACCTGGCGGCGCTCAGCAACGCCGCGATCTCCATCGTGCGCGTGATCGGACACTTCGACTACATCCCCCAGGCGAACCGCCACTACGCCGCCCGCCCGCAGGACGCGCTTGACGCCATCCTGACCCCCCGGCAGCCCTGACGGGAGGCATCCCGGAGGGCCCCGCGGAGCACCGCCAGGTCGCGCCGCGGCCTCCCGTGCCCGCGGCCCCGCACCCGATGGGTTTGCGCCGCACGCCCCGGGAACGCCCGTGAAATGCCTCGCCGCCGTCCTCGACCGGCCATCGACACCCCTACCCCGGTAAAGCGTCCCGGTCAACCCCATCGCTCATTGTCACCGTGCCGTCCCCGAACCAACTTGCGCGTGACTTTTGGATAGGCCTGCCCGAATCGTCGAGCTCACCCACGACTTCGACCTTGGGGCTATACTGCTCCCAAAGACCTATCAGTTCGATGCGCCGTTCGGGTACCGCACCAACCAAGAGGTCGATGACAGCTTCCCTTTGATCCGCATATACCGTGTTCATACTCCAATTCCTCATGGTTGCACTTAGCAACCAGCATCAGTCAGGACGGACCCCCGTTGGGCAGCTACTCTTCGCCTTCGGGAGGTAGTAGACGCGATCCGACACCCAAGTCGCCGCGTCTCCGACAGGAACTGCGTATCAAAGCGGCTGACATCGCTTCGAGATTGAAGCGCTTTCACTGCGCGCGACATCGGCGAGAGCCGGGTCGACTGCGTGTTGCACTCATCCTGCATCGCCATGCGTTGATCGACGTTTGGCGGTCCGAGATCAAGAATGCGCTTCCAATGAGAAAGGTCGCCGGGATCGTTACGCTCTCGTTGGATGGACAGTCAGAATCGAGGAATCAGCGATTGCACAACAGCACGGCGGACTCTCCCACCAGGCTGACACAGACGCCTTTGAGAGGTTTACCGTCGGGTAGCGTACCGGCGATCTCAAGGCCGACCAGGGAGTCATACCTCCTATCGGCCCCGGCAAGATGGACGGGGATAGCCCTTGAAACTCCAAACTCTTGAAACATCCACGACGCTGCGACAGTCAACTGCACCGTGCTACCTCCCAGCTGCTTGACATACCAATCCGAAAGCGGCGCGCTCTCCATACCATTCCTATCCGCAGGAAGGTAGACTAAATGGTCGCGTACCCTGACGATCCAGCATCCGTGCGGTTCGGTCGCCAGCATAATGTCTGGCTCGGGCCGACCTTGGGGCGCGAGCCTCCGGTCCTTGCCAACAGACTGCACGTACTTTCCAGCCTCTTGCTTGGCGTAGCGAACAGGGTCTAGGAGCAAACGTCTGACATCGGCCAGCGCCTTGCCTCCAACGTAGTCGTACCCGCCTGGCGACCCGAACAGCGAGAACAAGGCCAAGTATGCCGACTTGATGGCCGACACCGCGACCAAATGGAGATCGACAATCCGGACGGACATGGTGAAACGTCCACCGGCTCTGCCAAGTCTGTCGAAATCGCCCTTCGTAAATCCCCTAAATGGTGGCGTGAGCTGTTTGCCTTGCGGGGACAGCATGAAGGTGTCCTTCTTTCCCAAAATATCGACTGTCACCGGGAACCTGCTTCTGGCGTTCATGGCTGCCAACTGATCCACTTCGCGGCCAGCGCTAGCGTTGCACGACCTGCACGTAAGGCACGCAACCCTGCCGCCGAGCGCCTTGGGCGGCGCATGCTCCAACGTGACTGCCCTTCCGGACGAAGCCTCTGCGCTGGTGAACGGAGTGAAACAAAGCGGACAGGCCGCGTTGCCCCGCCCATGGAGCTTTAGCCGGTGCGATCGGCCCGTCTTTCTCGTCATTGCGTGTCTACCACTCGCCTTGAGCGGCCTTGCTGAAATCCAATTCGGTAGCCGGAAAGCTCTCGTGTGGTCGGCACAACGCCCGGCTCTCCTTGGGCGCTGATCCCCCGACCATCCGCTTGCCGCCGATTCGTTGCGGGTCCCATCCTCGGCGACAGCAACCTCCCTTTAAGCCGGGTGGTGTTGCTCCAAGCGTCGCGGCGGCGGTCAATATACAGGAGAGGGGTCCACAGGACCCCTCGCAAGTCTCATTGTGGAAAACATCGAGGTAGACGTATGACAATACCCTCAGTCGACACCGCACCACGCAAGGTCAACGACATCCGGCCAAACTGAGGGAGCGGTTCCTGTCGCTTGAAGAACTCAAGCGGCTCGGTTTCGTGCTGGATCATGCCGACGACACTCAGGCCGCCGCCGCGGTCCGGCTGCTCCTGTTTACTGTCAACTAACAAACGGCTTCTGATGGCACTGCCGGATATCGATTTCGACAAGATTCGACCCGTCAACGGGAGCCGTAACTACGGATTCGAGGAGTTATGCTGTCAACTTGCTGCGCTCGAAACAGAGCGGCTAGGAGGCCATTTCCACAAAAAGGGACGGGGGGCCGACTCGGGTGTGGAATGCTACCTACAACTGCCGGACGGAAAACAGATAGGGTGGCAGGCCAAGTATCTGCCCAAGTGGAATTCCAGTCTCGCCAGCCAGCTCAACAAATCCATCGGCACGGCCCTGGAGAAGCACACGGATCTCATCGAGTACATTGTTTGCCTGCCCTTTGACCTTTCCGACGGCAAATTCGACACCAAAAAAACTGCCCTAGAGAAGTGGCTGGCATGGCAGTCGAAATGGACCGCGGTCGCGGAACAACGTGAGCGGCCACTGACAATCACTCTATGGGGACTCAGCGAACTGACCGCGATATTGACCAAAGACGACCCGCTCTATTCCGGCCACGTCCTCTATTGGTTAAGCCGCGAATCATTTTCGTCGCAGTGGTTCCAAACCCAGTTTCGGAACGCAAAGGCATTGCTGGGCAACCGATATACGCCTGAAACCAACGTCGACCTGCCAATTCGAAGGGATTTTCTGGCCTTCGCACGTCATCCTAAGATCAACAACGTAATCGAAGACTGGTTCTTCCGCGTCACCGAGCAAGGTTCCCGCACCAAAGCGGCTATTGGTGAACTGGCCTCCGAGTCGGCTGATCTGTCCCACAGCCTTCTCTACCAGGAGCTTGACCGCCTGCAATCATTACTTGGTGTCGCTCCAATCGGACCCGAAGAACCTTTTCCCACGCGGTCCTGGATAGCTGCCGCTTCGCACTGTTCCGATCTTGCTGGCGAGACCTTGGCGTGGGTTACCGTTCGTGTCCCACCGCTCCAGCGCGTCGCTGGCATTCTCGCGCGGCACCAGCCGCTCGGCGGTATTTTGGGTTTCCGCTGGAAGACCGCAAGCCACCACGACCATTTCCGTTGAAGCGCAACCGGCGAGCCTCCTTTCAATCGCAACGGCTTCGCGACGGTCGATGCTCAGTCCGTACTTTCGGCGCACTTCAAACGTTCTGTTAACGAACCAGCAGGCGTTGCGCCGAGGCTGCCACTCGGCGGCGTCCTTCGCGCCTTTCTCGTACCGGTTCACTTGCGGACTCGCCAGCGTCAGGTTGAGAACATCCCGTGCAAACCGGGCCTTCGTCGCCGCGCTCGCCGAGCACAGACCGCTGTCGTGGGCTTCCGACAGGGGCACGATATGTTCGATGTCTGTCTCGCGGGATGTCGCGAAACACTGCCCGGTGTACGGTCCGTAGATCTTTCCGATTCCGGCAATGATTTGCGACTCCACCGATTGCGGATAGGAATAGTCTTCCCGGTCATAGGGTGCGCAGCGGAATTCAGGCGCAACCCTGACGCCACGATAGGTTTCCTGAGCGACAGCTTTTGTCTGCATTACCAGCGCCGCGATCAGCGCAATCCATTTTCCAGCGTTTCTCATTCAATCGCCCCCATTAATTCAGGTTACACGCTCCAGTCCAGTCGCTATAACACTTAATTGCCAGCGCGACACGCTGCACTAATTTGCCGAACTCGTCCCGCGTCAGCCATGCTTCGGTCAACATCGCAGCCCTTGTCCGATTGCCTTTGCGTGCTTAGCTCTGCCGCAGCCTTCGCAAAAAAGTCCCCGCCGATCCTGCCCGCGACTCCGGCTGCCGACGCATTGATAGATATCGGTACCCGATGCGCGTCCTGCCCGAGCGGTGGAGATGCGGTCGCGAAGGATCGCGGTAGGGATCCCCATTGCTGGGGACCCCCCGCACAGATCCGGACGTGCCCGTAAAGGCATCCGGCTCCTCCCTCGGGTAGTACTCCGCTTGGCACGAACGGCAAATCGTTGGTCCGGCCACGGGTGTCGGATTTCCAGCGTGGGCCAGTGTCTCGTACTTAACTGTTCGAGGCGGACCTAGCTATGACGGTCCTTCTGCGATCGGCGGCGCAAACTGAGCAGCCAAATCCGCTTCAGGTAATAGGCAAAACGGTATGAGTATCTGAAGCTGGTCGGGACGGCGTAGTAGTCCAGCCATCCGTTAACCACCTTGCCCAACCATTTCGCCGTCGCGTCGACGTTGTGGTGCCTCCGCCTGCGCAGCGCCTCCTTGAGCCGCTTCAGTGTGCGCGTCATGATCACTCGAACTCAATCTGCGATTCGCCCGCCACTGAAATAGCTCCACCCAAGTTCAACAACTCCTGCACCGTTTCTTCAAGGTCAGGTAGCTCAAAACGACACTCCCGACGTGCTCCGGCTCCTACTTCGATATGCCAACCTGGTTCCGAGTAGCTATCGCTACCTACAGATTTATCCCACTCGCTACCGCCACCAGCGATTTCAAAAATTTCCTCGTAAATTCTGAATTCGAGGTACCGCATGCCGCCAGAAAATTCAAAGTCCTGGCGGAACACAACACCAAACTCAACATGCACGCCCGGGGTAGTGTGAGGCATGCGTTCCAGCGCATACAAAGCATGGCCGAGCCCAACGATCTCTCGAGCCCCTACGGACTGGTGGCACAATAGCCTATGCACAACGTTGATGGCTACTTGGATTGCGTACTCGTCGTCTTCAGTGAGGTCGAATTGCTCCGGTTCATCCTTGTTCTTATCTCTACAATGTTTTGGTCGCGCAGGAGCATAATCTTGCCCGGGAAAGAATCCGCCCGCGCAAACCCATACCGAATCGTAGGGCTCAGAGGGAGTCAAGCCAAAACGTCGAGCCCCGCAGGGTGGTGCAGCATGGTAATGTGATCGGCGGATCGCAGGCCGAATTACGCGACCCGGATCCGACTGCTCACCCAAGACCGGAGGAGAGCCAAAACCCATGAACCTATCTGCTCGCGCGATAGTGGGTCTTGCGACGCTCGCCGTGCTGCTCCTAGCGGCGGTGGTCGGTACCTTGCTGAACCGCCCATCGGGCTGGGGCGCCGAGCTGCACAGTCATCCAGGATGCTATGTCGACGCTACAAACAGCAAAAGTCTTGACAGCTTGTGGGTGGCCCCGCTCCCCGACACGATCGTGACGTGGACGGGCGCGTGCTCAGGTGCGTGGGCGGAAGGTCCAGGTGTGCTGACTGTAGACAGTCGAAATGCCGTTATGGTCTACGACGGTGTGCTTACCGGCGGCATTGAGCAAGAGGGGCGTTGGGTTGAGTTCCATGACGACGGCCACGTGCGCGAAATCCCCTACGTGAACGGGCGGGTCCACGGCACGTTAGTTGTGAGACTCACGAACAGCAGCGGTGCCGAAATCCCCTACGTGAACGGTCAACTCCATGGCACCCGAGTTGAGCGGGAGTCGAACGGCACCGTAACGGAAACTCCCTACGTTGACGGGCAGAAACACGGCATGGAAGTGACCCGGTGGGCGGACGGCGGCATCACTGAAACTCCCTGGGCAAATGGGCAGATCCACGGCACGCTTGTGTCGAGGCGGGCGGACGGCACTGTGACCGAAGTCCCCTACATCAACGGAGACCCGGGCGGGCGGCCGTTCGGCGGCGGCCGGCAATGACAACGGGGTCACAAACGCGCTCTTGAATTGCCTGCCGTTCATTTGCGCCGTGTATCACTTGGATTGCCGCTGCGGACCAGATTTCGACGAGTCCCTCAGTCGACGCGGTTGCAAGGTTGGCGCCTAGTCCCGCACTTATGAACCAGTTGCAGCGTCCGACTCGCCGCCTTGGCCTTGAAACCCGATGAAAAATTCCGTCGCTTCGCCATCGTCGTAGACTCCCTTCATCAGCGCAGAATCCACCTTATACTGCTGTCCGAATTTCGGGGTCCACTTCTATTTCCACACACGGAGGTTAACGTGACGGTGATCCGGGTGGACGGAGTTGATCGAGGAAGACCGGTTCTCTATTTCGGATCGCGCGCGGGCCGGGGTTGCGGGTTGCTGGCCCATTGGGAGGCGAAGACAGTGGAAGAGATAGCGGCGTTCCTGCAGGGAGCGATTGATGGAACGGAGTTCGAACTCAAGGTCAGCAGGCGCAGAGAGACCACGCTCATGCGTAGGGAGCCTGATCAGCGAACGATGAGCACGGACGTGGATACGGAGATCCTGGGGCGGTTCCCGTGCGGGGAACTGCGGAAGACGTACGAACAGGGCACGTGGCACAGCGGAGAATGGGGAGAGCGACTGAGAATCACGCCGGTTTATGACGACGGGATCGGGGAACGATCGACGTCGAGGCTTCGAGCATTGCTGAAGGATTACGTCGATTCCGAGGGTGGGCATGTCGGACATGCGCTGGTCCATTCCGTCGAGGGCAGCCGGTTCTCGCGAACTCCTAGTCCTGGGTTTCGTAGCGAAGAAAAGGTGTCCACATTGGAGGACTTTCGGGACTACTTGACCGTGGCCGCAGCCGTACTGGGGGTGAGTCGGGTGGCCGCGCATGTCGGTGCGTGGATCAACGGCGGGCCTGTGCAGTACCGCGGGATGGCGCTGTTGGTCGGTGTGCGTCTGGACGAGCCCCTAATGTTGAATTCGGGCATTCGAATCGAGCGGCTTTCCACGAGGTCGGGGGGCCTCCCCGAATCGCTTCCCGGCTTTGGGTCCGAGGCGCCGGAAAACTATCTGGGAGGTGTAGTGCTGTCGGTAGATTGCGAAGCGGCGCCCGGGCTGTTCAGGCCGACGAAGCGTCCGGACAGAGGTTGGGAGTTTACGAACGACGTGAGGCACGGCTGGGTGTTGGAGGGGTCGTCGATCGATGAGTTCTGCGAATCCCTGTCCCTTGGGTACGACGGTTGCATCCGATGCAAGGAAACATGGCGTGACTACGGCGAGCTGAGAGAGTTTTCCGAGCTTTCTTCAAGGGGCTACGAGCCAGCGAGGATTGTGGAGGCCAAGCTGCCCCAAGCGTTCCTGACTCAGACCGAGTTGGAGCAGGCATGGGAAGTGCAGTGCCGGCGAACCGGACGAAAGGCGCAGGACGGAATTGGCACGGCGATTGGTCGGTTGGTGAAGTCGAAGCGACGGGAGGCGAGTCTGGAGGACCGGTTCATCGACCTCAGGATTGCACTTGAGGCGCTGTACCTCGACGGAGATCGCGAGGGTTACAAATCGCGTCGAATTGCGAAGCGTGGGGCATGGTATGCGGGCGGAAGCAGCAAAGTGCAAAGCGAGAATCATGCAGCGCTGCGCGTAGCGTACCGTGTTTCGTCCGCTGCTGTGCACGCGGGCGTTGTGGAGGACTGCGGTGCAAACCGCGAGCTGCTGAAGACAGTTCAAAGTCTGTGCAGGGTCGGAATAATCAAGAGACTTGCCGAGGACGGGAATTCGAAATGGAAGGACCGGATTGTCGGTGGGTGATGAGTTGACGGATGGAGGACGGTCGTGCGGGTTCGTGCGCTGTCCCAGTGACGCGTGTTGTAACCAAACCAATTCGACCGAGCGCACACTGCCGGGCGATCCAAAGACAGGCTGGCGAATGGCGCGAAGTGAAAGAGTCCGGGTGTGCGCGCAGCCGGGTAGAGCCTGTCAGGAATTTTGTGTTTGTGAGCGCTAGGATGTCCAAAGGAGGGCAATATGGCGAGCAGACGCAAACCGGTGGTTCCAGACGAGCTACTGGACCAACTACTGGGCGGATCGGACGCGCTTGAGGCATTTCAAAGTGGCGATCTGGTCCAGGATCTGAAGAAGGCACTGGCGGAACGTATCCTCAATGCCGAGCTGGATCATCATCTCGATGACGAGGACGAGCAGTCCATCGGCAACCACCGCAACGGCCATAGTCGTAAGCGGGTACTCACCGACAATGGCCGGATGGAGTTGTCGATTCCCCGGGATCGGCAAGGTCGATTCGATCCGAAGCTTGTGGAGAAGCACTGCCGGCGATTGCCGGGGTTCGACGACAAGGTGATCTCGATGTATGCCCGCGGCATGTCGACGCGCGAAATCCAGGGTCACGTGCGGGAGCTCTACGGCATCGAGGTCTCCCCGGAACTGATCTCCAAGGTCACTGATGCCGTTCTCGAGGAACTGGCGGCCTGGCAGTCGCGGCCGTTGGAGTCGGTCTATGCCATCGTCTACTTCGATGCGGTGCGGGTGAAGACCCGTGACGAACGGCTGGTCAAGAACAAGGCGGTCTATCTGGCCATCGGTTATACCTGCGACGGCTACAAGCAGATATTGGGGATGTGGATCGAGCAGACCGAAGGGGCCAAGTTCTGGCTGAGCGTCATGAATGACCTGAAGGCTCGGGGTCTTGAGGACATACTGATCGCGGTTGTGGATGGACTGGGCGGCTTTCCACAAGGCATTGAGACGGCCTATCCGCGGACTCTGGTCCAGACCTGCATCGTGCATTTGATCCGCAACTCGATGGCCTACGGTTCGTGGAAGGAGCGCAAGCGCATCGCCGCGGCGCTGAAGGCCATCTACCAGGCGGAGAATGCCGACGCCGCTCTGGCGGCCCTGGAGGCTTTTGAGGCGGGCGAATGGGGCCGGAAGTATCCAGGCATCGCCAAGAGCTGGCGGCGTCAATGGGAGCAGGTCATTCCCTTCTTCGCCTTCTCGGCGCCGATCCGCAGGGTGATCTACACGACCAACGCCGTTGAGAGCTTGAACAGTACCGTACGACGGGCGGTGCGCATTCGCGGTCCCTCAACAACCCAAACGGGTGGATTGCCAATCATCAGCCGGCCGAGGATCCGGCGCCCGGGACGGTCACCGTGGGTCTGCTGAACCGCCTCGTCCCGCTCGCGCCCGCTCATTCTTCGGGCTCGATCGCGATGGCCACGTAGTGCGGGTCGACCCCGCACACGTAGCTCAGCCTCGGAGCCCCGCGATTCAGGCTGACTTCCCATAGTGCGGGCTTGTTTCTGTCTCCACGCACGAGGTGCTGCTTTGCAAGGTCCTGCAAGTGACTCTTGAGCGTATCCGGATCCAATTCAATGTTCTTGCTGTAGATTACGTCCGCGCCCTCGAATCCCGTCACGTTCCACCATAATGAAGCCCTCGCACCTCCCCACACGGAGCTGCGGCAGCGGCCGCATCGCAGCTTGTACGCGAGCAGGTGAAGTTCCTCGATCTCAAGCTGAGGCTCGGCATGGCAGTGCGCGCACCAGAAATCCATCGTGATGCCCGAATCGTCGAGCTCAAGCAACAGTTCTTCCAGCGGGTTTTTCACCTGCATGCCGTCAACCTCTGTCCTCGCAGGGACGTGCCAACGGACAGCCCTCATCCTGCTGAATCACTTCTCTGCGGCGCGGTCGTTGTCAAGGGGGAAGTCGTCCAGGGCCACGAGCGCGAACTTTGCATGCGCCACCTCGACCGCATCGTGCCCGTGCCGCTCGATGTCCGCGGGGTCCGGCAGATTCGTTCCCGATATTTCCATCTGTCCTCCCCGTTTACACTATCTCGACGTGAAGACCGTTGGAGCAACAAATGTCCGAAAATGCAGACAACGTCATCGACCTGGGGCTGCGCAGACGAACGCCCGGAAACCCACCCGGGCCGCTTTATCGTACGCTGCGCGTCAGGGCCGGATATCACATCGTGGTGAGTCTGGCGCCCGCATTCGATGCGCGCGTTTACTACATCTCCCGAAACCAGTGGATTAATCCTGGCGGCTGGATCGCTCAGTGCGAACAAGCCTACGTGGTTCCCGCGGATATCGTGTCGCAATTCAATACCTATTCAGAAGCGCTCGCATTCGTTGCCAATGACATCCGCGTGTACAACCTGTCCATCACGTCCCGCATTTCCTGACTTGGCGAACGCGGTGTCGGTGGCGACCCGGGCCCCCTCGATACCGGCGCTCAGGGGCACCGCCGCGGACGGGACCGCCCGCGTCGCGCGAGCCGCACGATGGATGCCCCTGGCGCCGTTTTTTTCGTTGCGCTTGTTTATCGCGCACTCATCCGTTACGCGTCGCCGTCGTCGGAAGTGGAAAACCGGCGACAGGCCCGCGCCCAGGCCTCCACGTCCGCGAGTGCGTAACGCACGCACTGACCGAACTTGTAAAAGGGCGGCCCCGAACCGTTGATCCGGTGGCGGTCGAGCGTGCGTACACTCAGCCCCAAAAGCGCCGCAATCTGCGCCGTATTCAGATACATCGGTAGATCGTTCATTGCTGATTCTCCTTTGGTTGGGAGTGAATGGAAAGACCCGGGCGCCGTTGACGCCGAGCCGCAATGAACCCCCCGCGCCATGGCAGCGCGGAGCGTGCAGTGCCCCTACCGCAAATGTGTGTGCCGCATCGAAACCTCCCTGGCGGCGCAGGCCGGACGCTGTACTTGATCGGGTTCCCGGCGTAGGGCCGGCGCTCCCCTTGGTCCGCGCTGCGGATGTGGTCCCGGCACGCCCGCCGGGCGCCAGGCGTCGTGGAGCCGCGCGAGCGCCAGTGCCTGCCCGAGCCGAAGCACCGGCCCCGTCCCCATCTCCGCATCGGGTCCCGGCCGGATGCGCATCTGCGCGGCCTCCGATCCGTTCTCGAACTTGAGAATGAGCGTCCCGTCGGCGAGCCTCAGCCCCTCGATCCGGGCACCCGACCTTGCCAGGCGTTCCGGCAGTGGCGGCGGCCCCGTCGCCCATTCGCCTTCGAACATCGGAGCTTCGACCCAGAACGGCGACACGGATGGCCGCCGGGCACATGAAGGTCCTCGCAAGCCAGCAGGCCCCATGCGAGCGCCTTGCGGTCAGCTTGAGATCGAGTCCGCACCGGGAAAGGTGCCGCCTCGAACACCGCCCGCCATGCTGCCCGGTAGCGTGGGTTGCGCCGAAGAAACGCCCGTGCCCGCTGGCCGCCCATCGAGCACGGTCAGGAGTTCTCCGTCGGTTCCCCCTGGTTAGCCAGCCAGGCGCCAGGTGCCCTGGCGCAGCTCACGCGCTTGGCCGGAGCAACCCGTGGCCGTCGGTCGCCGCCGTCGGTCGCCATGGTTGATGGGATTCCCTAACGCTGTTTCGACGCTCAATAGCCCCGCCCGCACGCACCGCTACCGACACTTCACATGACACCTCACGGCGCCCCGCGCACGGCTCGCGGTGGAGGCCGCTCGTTACACCTTTCCTCCCGCCGGACTCCCACCGGCTATCCACGTCAGCGTTAGCCTGACGTTCACCAGCGCAGCGCGCCGCGAAGCTGCACGGCCTGCTCCGGATCCGCGCCCGGACGCCCCTGGCGCTGGCCCAGCTCAAGCCCCGCATCCAGGCGCCGGCCCGAGGTGAGCTTCACGCCCAGGCGAAGCGCCCGGCTCGCTCCCTCGCCCGACTCCACACCCACGAACGGCTCCCACCGCGCACGGCCGGTCTTCCCGTCAAGCCCGTAACGCAGCTCGACCTGGTAGCGTTGCGCCGCCTCGAACGCCGAGTTGCTCACCAGCCCCGAGGCGTCCTGGCGGCTCCACAGCGACTGCACGCCGCTCTGTGTGGCCCCCCAGGCCGAACCGAGCCTCATCGACAACCCGCGCCCGTCCTTGGACGGGGTGTAGGCGATCGAACCGCTGAACCCCCATTCCTCGTACTCGGTGTCCCGATGGGCCACAAGCCCCCGCGCGTTGACTTCGACCGACAGCCGCCCGGTCGCGTAGCCGAGCCCGCCGCCGACCTCAAGCCCCGCGCCGGTCTCCGCATCGCCGGTGTCGTAACGAAGCCCCGCTTCAAGCTTCGGCTTCAGCACCCCGCCGGTGGCAAGCCTCATCGAGCCGGAACCCTCGAGCATCAGCCGCACCCGGGCGGTCCGGCCCGCGGTCCCGACCAGGCCCTCGATGGATTCGGAGACGGTGTTCGTCAGGCGCGCATCGGAACGC
The DNA here is from genome assembly GCA_965262365.1 of Candidatus Rariloculaceae bacterium. Lineage (GTDB taxonomy): Bacteria > Pseudomonadota > Gammaproteobacteria > Steroidobacterales > Rariloculaceae > UBA6522. Next base: position 4,396,733 of record OZ253541.1, on the reverse strand, counting down.
AGCGCCAGCTCGAACTGACCGGCCCGGCCGGTGCGCACCGACAGCGCCGTTCGCCCGCCGAACGCCGCCATGGCGTTCGCAAGCTCCGTCCCGAGCGCCGTATCGGAACGCGCTGGCGTCAGCGACAGATCGCCCGCGCCGTAGCCGAGCACGCCCCAGACGCTCGTGCGTTCGTTCAGTTCGAACCGCGCGTAGGGGTTAACGCCCGTCATGGTGCTTGCGACCGCGCCGCCGCTCGCCGTCGGGTGCGTGTAGGCGCCCTGGCCTTCGCTGAACGAGACCACGACCCCGGCCAGCCACCGGTCCCAGCGGCTGTCGAATCCGAGCATCGCCGTGGCGACCTCGCCATCGAGCGCCAGGTTGCCGTCGGCCCCGCTGAAGCGGCTCGACGCGGTGCGGCCCCACGCCGACCACTCCCCGAGCCAGCCCGGTGACCGGATTCGGCCCGGTAACCGGGTGCGGCCCAATGACCGGTTTTGTCCGTCTTCGTCGAGCGCCGCGGAGTAGAAGAACGAACTGCCCATCAGCAGCGTGCGAAGATCCGGCACCGCCCGTGGGTCGGGCAGGCCCAGCGCCCGCAACAGCGCACCCTGGGCGGCACGCCCGCTCAGCGTTTTTCCGGCTTCGCGCTCAACACCGCCCGCTCCGCCCGGGGCCGTGTTCATGTCGCCCAGGGTCATGCCGGGGGCGGTTGCGCCGATGCCCGCACCGGCGCCGCCGGACGGGGCCAACCACCCCATTGAGGACGGATCGGTCCCGACCGGGTCATCCCGGTCAACGGCCGTGTCCCGCCCGGTCCGTCCGCCGCGCCCGCCGAGCCCGGCCCATCCGAACAGGTCCCCGGCCTGGCGCCCGCCAAGGGTCAGGTGCGGGGTCTGCGGCCCGCCTTGCCAGCGCTCCCCGACCGCCTCGACCACGTGGTCGGTGGCCGCGCGCCCGAAACGCGTCAGCCACGCGCCCGGCATCTTGTCGGTGTTGCTGATATATCCGGTTCCGGTTCCATCGACCAGGTGGGCCCGCACGGGGTTGGACAGCACCAGCGTCATCTCCTCGACGCCTTCGTCATGGGAATCGTCGATCACTTCCACGCACAGGCTCTTCGATGCGGTCCGGCGCCGACTCTCGCTCGGGCGGAACACCAGCGTGCCCGAGATCGGCTTGAAGTCCTGCCCCGCGACCGCCGTGCCGTTCGCCGTCGCATAGTTCACGCTCACCTCGTGATCGACGTCCATCAGGTCCATCGTCACCACGAATACCAGGCACACCTTCTTGTTCGGCCACTCCCGCGCGCTCGCGTCCGACACCGACAGGCCCGGCGAGGCATCGTTGTCAATGACCGGGATGATCGTGGATCGGCCGCTCCACGAGCTCACCGACACGCCGGCGGGCAACGACCCGAAGGACACCTTCAGGCTCTCCCCGGGATCCTCCTCGAAGTCGTCCACGGGCCGGATGGTCACACCCGCCGACGTCACGTTTGCCCCGAAGGTCACGTTCGCCGGCAGGTTGCTGAAATCGGCCGCCGTCGCACCGCCCAGATACGCATACGTCAACGGAATCGTCAATGTCACGCCCGGCTTCACGCTCAGCCTGACGCCCAGCCTGTAGGCCCCGCCCTCTTCGACGCCATCGCGCACCGCCCCGGCGCTGGCGTCGAACCTCACCTGCACGCTCGGCACGGCATGGTCGTTGTCGGTCAGTTGCACCACCGCCTCGGACGGGCTGCCCGCCGATACCTTCGAGGGCAGCGAACCGAAGCCGATCGCCACGCTCTCCCGATCGTCGTCCGCCGAGTCGTCGGTCGCGGTGACCGTAAAACTCTTTTCCGTCTCCGACGCACCGAAGGTCACGCTCCCCGGCAGGCCGGAATAGTCCGCCGCCGTGGCCCCGCGGTGGGTCTTCGTCAGATCGATCGTCACCGAGCGGCCCGGCGCCTTGTCCAGCCGCACCCGCACCGTCGCCGTCGCGCCGCCTTCCGCCGCCGTGTAGTTCGCGGCATCGAAGGACACCGTCACCGCCGTCTCGCCGTCGTTGTCGGCGATATGCAGCGTCGTTTTGTGCGGCCCGTAGCGGCCCACTTCCAGGTCCTCCGGAAACAGCCTGCGGAACCCGATCTCCACGCTCTCGCCGTCGTCGTCTTCGCTGTCGTCGGTTACCCGCACCGTGAACGACGCCCGGGTCTGCCCCGGCTGGAACGTCACGCTCTCGGGCAGGCCGGAATAATCGTCCGCGGTCGCGCCGCCCTGGTGCTCCGGATCGAACAGCGGCACCGTCAGCGCTTCGTTCAGTTCGGGCTTCCAGGGAGAGTTCAGGTGCACGCTGATCGTCGCCGTGCCGCCCTCGGTGACCGTGTAGGATGATTCGCCGAACCACACATACCAGGTCGACACGTCCGCGTCCTGCACCAGCGCCACCGTCGCCGTCGACGGGCTGCCGAGCAGCACGCCCGACGGCAGGGCGTCAAAGCCCAGTTGCAGGCTCTCGCCGTCGTCGTCCACCGTATCGTCGGTCGCCGTGACGGTAAACGCCTGCTCTGTCTCGCCCGCGGCAAAGGTCACGCTCGGTGGCACGCCGGAATAGTCCGCGCTGCTCGCGCCGCCCCGCGGGTCCGTCGTCACCGATATGGTGACGGCGCGCGATGCCGCCGGGTCCAACAGCACCGTCACCACCGCCCCGGCCACGCCCTCGATCGCCGTGTAGGCCGATGCCCCGAAACGCACCGTCGGCGTGGGCACAGCCGTGCGCCCGTCGCCGGCGCCCGACCAGGCGCCGTCGCCGTCGTCGTTCAGTGCGCGCACCTCTACCTCGTAGGCCGTGTCCGCCGCCAGCCCGGGAATACTCTCGCTCGTGCCCGACACGTCCTGCGGACCGTCCGTCCAGCTGTTCACCCCGTCCTCGCGGTAGCGCAGGTCGTAGCCCGTGATTATCGGGCGTCCGGCGATGTCCGGCGCAACCCAGTTCACGTCCAGGCTGGTCGTGCTGCCCGAGGTCGGCGTCACCGTGGGCGCATCCGGCGCCGGCGGCGTCTCGTTCGTGTTGTTCGTGATGCGGATCGTCACGGCGGCCGACACGCTCACCGTGCCGTCGTTCACCGTCACCGTCACCGAATACCGCTGATTCGCCTCGTAATCGTAGCGTTCGCCGGCCTTCGTGCTGATCTGCCCGTTCGAGTTGTCGAAGTCGAACTCGCCCGCGTCCGTGCCTTCCAGCAAGTAAGTCAGCGGGTCGCTGTTCGCGTCCGTCGCCGCGACCGGGCCGCCGATAGCCGCCGCCGTCCCCACCGTCGCATCGCCCACCGTCTCGGCCAGCGTTCGCGACTGGGTCGTGCCGCCGGTGAACACCGGCGCGATGTTGGTGCCCGAAGGCGCGATCGTCCCGCTGGAGGGGTAGGCCTCGCTCGTCAGCGGACCCTCAGTGTTGTCCCGGTCGTCCTTGAACGACACCACCTTCACCTTGACCTTCTTGCCCTCGTCCGCCGCCACCAGGGTGTAGGTCCTGGACGTCGCGCCGCCGATGTCGGTGTCCGTGCCGCCGTCGACGCGGATCCACTGGTAGGCGTAGGCGTAGCCCGCGTCGCCATTCTCCGCCTTCGTGTTGCCGTCCCTGTCCTCAATGCTGGACGTGACCGCGGTGAGTTGCTGGTCGACCTGTGTCGTGCCGGAGATTCCCGGCGCGCCGGTGGCCGCGAAGTTGCCGAGCCTCAGGCTCACCGTCACGTCCTGGCCATGGACCCAGGCGAAACCGGCGGGGAGGCCCCACGTGTATTGCCCTGTGGTCGCTTCTTCGGAAGACGCATCGGCCGTGAACGTCGTGCCGCCCAGGTTGAACACCGAACCGAGGGGCACGAACGCGTCGAGGTCTATCTTCACGACGTCAAGGCTAGGAACCGGCCCATTCTCGATGCCCATATGCGAAACCGTAAAGGGCGTGGGCGTGGGTGTACCGACGCCGTATTCGATCATCGTGTCCGCGAGGGCGTCGTCGGTAATGGCGTTAGCGAAACCGTAGATTTTGTAGGGCCCTGCAGCAACAAACCCCACCGTCAGCGTCGTGCACCAGTCGTTCGGCGTCGGGCAGGCGCCCGCCGCCGCCGCTACCGGGGCGTTCGACGGATAGGCGTCGCTCGGCAGCGGACCCTCCGCGGTGCCCTCGCCGTCGGTGAAGCTCACCTCCACAAACATCTTCTTGCCCACGTCCCCCACGACCACCGTGTAGGTCGGAGAGTCCGTCCCCTTGTTAATCGGGTTCGTCACGCCGTCCGCGTCCACCCGCACCCACTGGAAGGTGTAATCGTCGGGGAAGGTGCCCGGCAGCCCGTCGTCGTCCGCGATGTCGCCGAGTCCCGCCGTCAGCACATTGCCGACCTGGGCCGCGCCGGTGATCACCGGTTTGCCCTCGGCGGGGGCGTTGGTGTTGTTGTCGGTGACGTCGACGGTGACCGTTCCCGTCGTCACGCCGGGGCCGGAGAGGGTGATGGTCACCTGCTCGTCGGTATCATCGGCATCCGCCACGCCGGTGACGGTGACCGTCTGGGCCGTACTCCAGTTCGACGTCGTGAAGGTCAGCGACGCGGGGTGGGGCCCCACCGCCTGGTAGTCATCGCTCGTCACATCCACGATGCGGTCATGGTCGGGCGCCGACGCCAGCACAACCTCGAACGTTGCCGTCGCCCCCTCGTCCACCGCCACCGGGGACGATGGCAGCGTCAGGCCAAGGTCGTCGTCCAGGACCAGCACCATGACCGTGGCCGTCGTCACTCCGGTGCCGCTCAGGGTTATCGTCCCCGTTTCGTCGTCCGTGTCGGCGTCCTGAACCGGGGTGATGGCCAGGTCCTGGATTTCGTCCCAGGTCGAGTCCGTGAAGAGGAACGACGCCGGCGAGACCGTGAAAACGTCGGTGTCGTTGCTCACCACATTGACGGTGACGTCGCTGTTGATCGGCGCCTTCAGCCTGACGTCGAGGCCGGGGTTGCTGCTCTCGCCGGACTCCAGGAAGAGTTTTACGTCCAACTCGATGTCGTCGTCCTCGATCGTCAGCGTCTGATCCCGCGGCTGGTCGATCCCCAGGTCGTTGGTCGCCGTGCCGGAGATCGTCACGCTCTTGTTCCCGGAGTGGACGGCGTTGTCGACGGCCGTAAGCGTGACTTTGTTCACGGTATCGGTATCGCTCTCGATCTCTCCAGCAGGGATGGACAGCGTCGTGTTGGAGCTCAGCGTGAAGTCGCCCGCCACCGCCGGGGACACCGCCGCCGCCGAGATTTCGATAGTCGTCGTCTCGCTCGACGAACGGTCGAGCGTCGCCTTGATCTCGCTCGAGCCGCCGTCCTCGGTGATCGACTCCGGCGTCAGCACCAGCGTCACCGTCGGCGCCGGATCGTCGTCCAGGATCGTGATCTGGGAGCGTGTAGTGCCACCAGAACTCTCGCCGGCCATGTTGACAAAGTTTAAATATTTGTCTTTCATCCCCGGATTAAGATCCAGCAACAGTCCGAACGCCTCGGCGTCCTCGTCCTCTGTATCGTTCACGATCGGGAAATCGACCGTCACTTCCGCCTTGAACACCGACCCGTGCGCCAGAAAGTCCGCCACCGGGAACTCCACCACAACCGAGACACCGCCGTAGTCTTCGGGAGACGTCGCCTGCGCCGGCGTCAACGGGCCCGACGATAGCGAGTAGTAGAGTGGCGATGTCGGCTTCAGCGCCCCCTCGCCGGTGATCGCCACGACCTTGACCTGCTGCGGTCCCGATGCTTCGGCGATGGTGTAGGCGTCCATCTCGAATCTCACGGTCAGCGCGATCACAATCGGCACCGACGCCGAATCCTGCGTTCCCACCTCGTAGCCCGTGCCGGCGCCCACCGTCGCCGTCAGCGTTCCGCCGGCGATCACCTCTCCCAGCGGAATACCCGGAAACGATTGAAAGTAGTTGAACGTCAGCACCGCCGTCGACGAACCCGCCGCGAACGTCACTTGCTTGGAAAGCTCTCCCGACGCCAGGAACGACCGGTCCTGGGTAAGGGTCACCGGCACCGTCAGGGCCGCGTCGGTCTCACCGGTGCGCGTCAGCGTGAAGCTGGCAGTGCCGTCGGCAACGCCGTCGCCGTCGGCATCGTCGCCGTCCCGGAACACCACGCTCGTCTGGTCCGCCTCGATGGTCACCTCCGGGGTGGCCGCGGTGACGGTCGTATCCGGGCAGATTTGCGTCGCGGTGCGCAGGCACACGAGGCCCATGCCGCCTTTGGGGAGAATCGCATGGAAGATCGCGTCAGTGCCGTCGTAATAGAATCCGTGCGTCGACGCCAATGATGTCGCGTCCCATTCCATTACTCTAAAGCTGCCGGACAACGAAGAGGACCCATCGCTCAAGTTCAACTCCTCGCCGGCAACCTCCAGAACGAGATCGGATTCGTCCGCAAGCGCAGTGCCTGGAAGGACATTGAAAAAGACAGCACCCGTCGACACGTTCAGTGTATGGACTGTGTAGTCGACGCTGTCGTGCGTGAATTCGCGATCCGCCAATGACCCATAACTCGAAGAGTACCCTCGAGGGTGTTTTTCATAAGTGCCGTTACTGAAACCTTCCCCCACCGTCATGGTCGTGAGCCAGATCGGGTCGGTGGTGGCCGTCGCCCGCGTCACCACCACCGTGTAGGTATCGGTGGTGGTGCCGTCCTCGGCCGTCACCTTCACCTTGATGGTGTTCGCGCCCGGCAAAAGCGTCGCCTGGAAGCCGGTCTTGTTCATGTCCGTGTCCGTGAGCGCCATGTCCGAGGCGTCCAGGTACCCGAACGTCGCGTTGTGGTCCGACGCCGGCTCGACGGTGATTTCGTCGATGCTGTTCGCCACGCCCGCGGTGTAGGATTTCGTGGCGGTCGCAAAGGTCTCGTTCAGATCGATCGCGGTGTCGTCCGCGGCGTCCTTCAGCGCCAGACCGCTCAGGGTGGCGTCGTCGGACGGAAGCTTCAGGCTCACCGTGACGTTCTGGCCCGCCGTCCAGCTCATCGGGTTGGCCAGAATGTCCCAGCCCTCCTGCCCCGGCTGGGAGACGGTGGCGGTGTCGGCGCCGACGGTGAAGGTCCGGGTGTTCACCTGCAAGACCGTGCCGTCCGGCAGCGCCGGGTCGGCTACAAGGTACAGACCCTCGGCGGTGGCCGTGCCCAGTGCCGCGATTTTTGTCCGACTCACTCGCGCAACGCTGTAACTGTCCCCGCCAGAGGTGGTAAACATGGTCGATCCGAGATCGCCCACGCTGATAGTGGACATGTATCCGGACAACTCGGTTGTAACTACTGCGGTGGATGTAGTCTGGACTCCCACCACCATCGTGGTGCACCAGTCGGTGTCGGCGGGGCAGTCGCTCGGAGCGGGCGGGGCGGCGGCCCGCGTCACCGTGATCGTATAGGTCTTCGTGGCGCCGCTCTGCGCCGTCACCGTCGCCGTCAGCGTGTTGGACCCCACACTGAGATCCAGCTCCGCCTCGCCCGGCGTGCTCGAGTCGTCGTCGTTCGTGATGACCACCGTCGCATTGCTGTCGTTCTTCTCCGCCGTCAGCGTCAGCGCCGTGGTCTGGTTGTAGACCGTCGCTGTATAGACGCCGGTCGCCGGGACGAACTCCGGCGACAGCGCGATCTCGGTGCTGCCGTCCTCCAGCGTCAGGGCGCTTAGCGTCGCGTCGGTGGACACGGTGGCGGTGACGGACGTGTCCGGGCAGGTCTGCGTCGAGGTGCGCAGGCACGCCTTGACCGTGCTGCCCGGGACCAGCGTGGTCCGGATATTGTCCGGGGCCAGCGGGGAAGTGCTGGGCAGCTTGTTGTCCGATCGTCGCCAATAAAAGGCTCCCGAGCTAGCGGAACTGGTGTCGTCCAGCGAAAGCTCCGCGCCGCCCCACTCCAGCGTGAGGCCCGTCGGATCCGTTAGACCGGTGCCCTCTATTCTCAGAAACACATTTTCGTTAAGGCTGTTCGTTGAGTCACGGGCTTCGAGCTTGGAAATGGCGAAGTCGTTGGTGCCAAGGGTGAACGTGGTGTCGTCCAGGGACCCGTAATTTTGCGACGGGTCGGGCGTGCCGCCGTAGTTATACAAGCCATACCCCCAGGCAACGGTGGAACCCGTGTGTACCTCCACGGTCATCGTCGTCGACCAGACCGGGTCGGTGGTGGTGCCCCCGGGGCAGACCTGGGTCGAGGTGCGCAGGCAGACGTTGACCGTGCCGCCGGCGGGGAGCGTGGTTCTGTAGTTGGCCAAAGTAAGCGAAGAGGCGTTGGTGGCGACCCAGGCCGCGTTCCAGTAGTTACCGTTGTTGTCGGAGGCGGTGACATCCGCCAGCGGAAGCGTTTCGCCGGCGAACTCCAGAATGAGAGCGTTCCGTTGTGCGTTTGTAATGCCACTGTCGAAAATCAGCGTTACCCCACCAGCGTTATCCCCGTACTGGGGATTCGCCGCCAAATTTGCAATCTCGTATACATCCGAGTCGTGGACAAAGTCTTCGTCGGCGAGAGCTCCGTAAGGATTGCTATAATCATCGTAATTGAACCCCCTGGGTGTAGCCGTGACGCCACTCACGGTGTGCTCGGTGCCTTCCCCCACCGTCATGGTCGTGGACCAGGGCAGGTCGGTGGTGGTGGTCCCTCCCGGACAGACCTGGGTCGAGGTGCGCAGGCAGGCCGACACCGTGTTGCCCGCGACCAGCGTGGTCCGGATGTTGTCCGGATGCAGCGGGGATGTGCTCGGCAGATAGCCGTCGTCTTGATTCCAGAAAATAGAATGGCCATCGTTGCCACTGGCGTCGTCCAGCTCAAACTCCGCGCCGGCAAACTCCAGGATGAAGCCGCTCGATGTTGGTAGGCTCTCCCCCCCATTGATGTTGACAACGAGATTGACTTGGCCGTCGTTGCTCCCGTCCTCGTCGCTGGCGTAGAGCTTATCGATCTTGTAGTTGTTGGAATCGTAGGTGAGCGTGGTGTCAGACAGGGTCCCGTAATCGTCGTCGCCCGGCGCGTCACCGTACCCCCAGGCGTTGCTGGAGAAGGTGGCTACCGCCACCGTCATGGTCGTGGACCAGGGCAGGTCGTCGGTCTGCGCCTGGGCCTGACCGGTCAGGCAGGCCGCCAGGATGGTCAGGACGGGCAGCAGGGCGGCGGCGCGCGCAGGATTCAGTCGGGCGACGCGGCCCGAGTCGGCTAGCTTAGTCAAACGTCCCGTCCACCCGGCCCGCGCCGGCGATGTGCGCGACCCGGCCGCGTCCCTTGCTCTGGAATCCATTCGCTCACCTCGATCTTCGGCTCGCGACGAACGTCCGAGCGTGTTCCGGAACGGAAAGTCACCGTCCACCGGTCCCTCAGCGCGCGCGCGTGGTTGTGGTTATAGGGTTCAAACGCGCCGAATATAGACTAATCGCGCCCCCGTGTATCTCCCCAACATTGGGGGAATGTGGCGATTATTTTCCGACACGCTTCAGTCAGTTACGCCAAGGCGGGCGCCGATTCGCCGCGGTTTGTGCCGTCAGAGCCGGCATTTTGGCGCTGCACTGCGGCTGCACCGCGCGCACCGGATCCGCCCACCGCGACACGCCTTCGCTGGCGGCCACGCCCCCCGCGGCCGCTGTACACCCCGGTGCGCAGGGGCGAATAGACGAACCTCCGCGCCGAACCCCCGGCCGGACATGCGTCACACAACCGGGCTGCAGACGCGGTCTACACCCGCTTCGGCGCTGAATCCGACCCGCGTTCGGCGGCCGATCGCGTTCGCGAAAGATCTTGCCCGGCCTTGCGGTCGGATTCGATTTTCAACCGCCCCGCCGTGCCACGACTCCGTGACACGGCATCGATACGCCATTGCGGGCACGATCATTGAACGAATCGGTCCTTACGCCGGGCTCCACAGACCTGCAGCGCACATCGGCGCCCTGGAACCGCGAACCGGCGCCCCGGACACCCGATCCGGCGCTACCGACTCCCAATTCCTTTCTTCCACATCGATGACCGCGAGCCGGCCGATCCGTCGCCACCGCGCCGCCGCAGCGGGTTGTTCCGATCCCGTGCCGGGCTTGTCCGAACACCCTGCCCGGGGGATTTCCGTTGGCTGTCATGGGCCGTTGTCCCTCTCCCGTTTGCTTGCCGGTTTCCAGGCGTTCGGGTCCCGACCCTGAAGAAGGCGGCGAGCGCGGTGGTGCCGCAGCGCCTGAACCCGATCTGGAAGTAGCGCGCTCGCACCGGGCCGGCGGCGCCGCTCATGGCAGCCTCGCCGGCGGAAGTTCCAGCGGATCCAGGTTGGGCGCCAGTTCCAGCGAACGCTCGAAGTGGACTTGCGCGAGCTCCGCGAACCCTGGATCCGTGGTGGCGAACTGGCGGTACAGCCTCGTCAGGGCGTGGTGAATCACCCAGCTTTGCGGTTCGGCGGCGAGCGCCGCGGCGGCCTCTTCCCGCGACCACCGCAAGAGCCGTTCGGCTTCGGCGGGGTGATTGGCCGCCAGCACCGGCCAGTTAGCCGTCACGTTGTTGAAGAGAATCGCCCGCGGGCCGTTGGCGAGCGGTTCGAAGGCGCGCACGGAGCGTTCGAGATTCACCATGAAGTCCCCGGAAAACTCAGCCTCGAAGATCGCCGCCGCGCCGGTGTAGCCGGCGTGGCTTGTGGCAAGCGATCCGCCCGCCAGCGCCACGGCGCCCACTGCCAGTGCGGCTCGCATCGCCAGCGCGGCCCGTGCCGGGAGCGCCGCCCGGTCGGCGAGCCGGCGCCGCGCCACGAGCGCCGCGCCCCACCGCGCCGGCGCCCCGGCGCGATCGTCCGATTCACGCTGGGCCGCGTCCAGGTGCATCGCGAACCCGAGCAGCAGCATGTGCTGAAGCCACGTCGACGGGGAGTAGAACAGCGTCTGGCTCTGCACGAACCAGCCCGCAAGGGCCGCACCTGCGAAGATCGCCAGGACCTGCTCGCGCGGCCCGGCCGTGCGTACGCGGCGCAAGATGACCGCGCCGGTGAATCCCCACAGCAGGAAATAGGCTGCAAGCCCTACAATGCCCTTGGTCGCGGCCTCCTCGATCGGCAGGTTGTGGGCGTGGTCATTGACCTGGTTGCCCTGCTCGCGCGCGGAAACGTGCCGGGCCGAGCCCGCGAAGTAGTTGCCCGTGCCCCAGCCGAGCACGGGGCGTTCGGCGAAGGCGAGCAGCCCCGAGCGCCAGTTGCGCAGACGCGGACCCAGCGTGTTGCCGATGCGTTCGACGCTGGTGGCGCGCTCCAGCATGATGTTGTCGAACGCGGGCCGGTACGCGTCCGCGCCCCCGGACCCCGCGGCGCGAACGCCGAGCGCGAGCGCAAGCACCAATCCGGCCGCGCCCAGCGCGCCCAGGCTCAGGCGCCCGTGCCGGCGCGCGCGCGCCGAACGCCCGAGCCAGGCGTAGAGCGCCGCGGCCACACCCGCGCCCGCGCCGAGCCCCGCCAGCGCGCCCACGGAGCCTGTCAGGATCAGCGCGTAGAGCGCGCACACCATCGTCACGCCCCAGAATAGCCGCGCGGGGCCGCCCGAAGTCCGCGCCGGTGGGGGCGCCCGCCGCCTGGTCTTGCGCTGCTTTCCCCCCACCGGGCGCGGCGCCGGCGAGGGCGGCGGCGCCGCGGCGCACCACGAGCGCACAAGGTACCCGGCCGCGAGCAGCGCGATCACCTGCATGTACGCGCCGAGAAAGGTCGGATTGCCGGTGGTGGCGCTGATGCGGGGGTAACGCACCTCGGGCGGCAACGCGCCGAGGATCGGGGCCTCGGGCATATGAAAGCGCATGATCGTCACCAGTGCGGCGACGAGCCCCACGACGAGGTTCGCGTTGAGCAGCCGGTTCCAGCCATCGGCGCCGCGCAGCGTGCCGGCGAGCACCAGGGCAAGGGCGAACCAGTGGGCGCTGTCCACGAGCCCCTCCATGCGCGAGTAGGTCGACCAGAAGCTGCGTTGCGGACTGACGCCGAGCCAGGCGGACAGGGCGGCCACCGCGAGGCTTGCCGCAAGTGCGGCGAGGATGGCGCTCGGCGGCGCTCGCCAGCGCGGCGTCCACAGCGCGAGCAGCGCCCACAGCGCGAACGTCACCGCGATGAGCGAGCGTGCGTAGACCGCTTTTCCGACCGCGTACGGGTGGTACGTCTCAGGCGCCCAGACCAGCGGCGTGAGCAGCACCAGCGCAAGCCCGGCGTGAACGGCCGCCAGCAGCGCGCGTTCGGCGCCCGGCCCGGTCACGAGCCGGGCTCCTCAGCGCCTGCCGCGTCCTGCCCGCGGGGCCGGCGCAGCGCCTTGAGCCACACCCGGCGAACGCAGCGCGCGCACAGCCTGACATCCAGCCACGGACTCATCGTGGCGATATACCGATTGTCGCATTCGAGCTTGCGCCGGGGATGCCAGTGATAGGAGCCCTGCGCCTGCGCCAGGCCCATGATGCCGGGGCGCACCCGCAGCCGGTCGGAAAATCCCGGCGCCTCCCGTTCCATGCGCGCGGCCAGTTCCGGGCGCTTCGGCCTCGGACCCACCAGGCTCATCTCCCCGCGCAGCACGTTCACGATCTGCGGCAACTTGTCCAGATGCAGCCGGCGCAGCATGCGCCCGGCCCGGGTGGTGCGCGCATCGCGCGACGCCGCCCACACCGGCCCGGTACGGTCCTCCGCCCCGTGGATCATGGTGCGGAACTTGATCAGCCGAAACGTGCGCCCGCCCAGTCCAAGGCGCGTCTGGCGGTAGAGCACCGGCCCGGGACTGTCGAGCCGGACCGACACCGCGATCGCCGCGCACAGCGCCACCCAGAGCGGCAGCAGCGCGAGTGCGGCGATGCCCATGACGCCGAGGTCGAAGACGCGCTTGTAGCGCCCGCGTTCAATCATTGCAGGCGCGCCTCCGCGCTATCGGTTGCGTTTCCCGGGCTTGTCGCGGCGCCGGCGCGCCCGACCCGTTCGGCGGCCAGCGCCGAGGCCACGATCGCATCCAGGTCGCTCCTCGCCGCCGTCCAGCCGAGCACCCGGCCGATGCGCTCCACCTGTGCCACCGCCACCGCCACATCGCCGCTGCGGCGCGGCCCGGGCGCCACGGGCAAGGCGCACCCCGCGGCGCGTTCCCCCGCCCGGATCACGTCGCGAACGCTGTGTCCGCGGCCCGTGCCGCAATTGAGCGTCACCGAGTCGCCGCCCGCCCGAAGATAGGCCAGCGCAAGCACGTGCGCCTCGACCACATCCTCGACGTGCACGTAGTCCCGAACGCAGGTGCCGTCCGCCGTGGCGTAATCGGTGCCGTGAATCGGCACGGCGGCGCGCGCGCCGACGGCGACCTCGCACACCGACTTCACCAGCGCCGCGGGGGCCTGTGCGCCGGCCCGCAAGGGCTCGCCGCCAGGCGAGTGCCCGCCGCCAGGCGACGCCCCGGCCACGTTGAATAGCCTGAGGATGACGTGGCGCAGGCCCGAGGCCGCGCCCGTATTTCGCACGATCCCTTCGGCGAGCCACTTGGAGTGGCCGTACGCGGTGATCGCCCGCGCCGTCGAGGACTCCCGGCAAACCCCCGATTGGACCGCCCCGTAGACCGACGCCGTGGAGGCCAGCAGCACGTGCCCGACGCCGTTTTCCGCCGCGCATCGCAACACGCTCTGCGTGCCGCCGGCGTTGTTGCGGTAGATCCGGCTCGCATCGGCAAGCGACCCGTCGCCGCCGGTCACCGCCGCCAGGTGCATCACCGCCGCGACGCGGTGGCGCCTGAAGATCGACGCCAGGCGCAGCGTTTCGCGCACGTCGCAGCACTCGAACGCCGCCGCCGGCGCCGCGGCGGCCTCATCCTGGCGGTCCACCACCACCACCCGCTCCCCGGCCGCGGCGAGCCGGTTCACCACGTACCGGCCGATGTAGCCCGCACCCCCCGTGACCAGGATGCTCCCCGGCGCCGGAGCCGTTCGATCCGCTACTGTCGTACAAGCCATGGCTGCCTCGCGCCCGTGCCGGGCCAGCTTCAGCGCGCCCGAAGCAGGTTCTTTACCCGCCGCTTGAACGGCGCCGGCAATCGCACCTTGACCGCACGCGGCACCAGTTTTGCCGACAGGTTGCCGAGCCGGTTCATGGTCGCGTTCTCGCGGGTGTATAGCCGGACGCGATCGCGCGCCACGCCGATGAAGTCGCACAGCCGCTGCGGGGGATCGGACTCGATATCGAACACCAGCAGTTCGTCGGCGGGAATCTCAGCGACGACCTTTCGGTGGTATGCCTCCCAATCCTCAAGCCAGCATTGGCGCACCCGGGCGAGATCCGAGGTGCCGAACCGCAGTTCGTAGTGCGCGCACATTTCGCACCGCAGCGCCCCGTGGTGCTTGAACGCGTCGTAGTAATCGTCCGCCGCGCTCCAGTTCATGTTCGTGAACGCCCGGTAGCGCTCGTCGTAACCGGCCAGCGGCCGGGCGCCGGCTTCGATATTCACCCGCATGCGCTTGGCCGGGCGGCCCTCGTCATAGTGCACGGCGGGAATCCCGCAACGTTCGAAAAAGGCGGCAATGGCGGTGGTTCCGCAACGCTGAAAGCCGACCTGGAAGAAAAACCGCTCTGTCCGATCCGAAGCCTCGCCCGTCCCGGCGTTCGTTTTGCTCATGCAAGCGCCTGTCCCGAAGGTTCAAACGCGCCGAATATAGACGAATTGCGGCCCCGTGTATCTCCCCAACATTGGGGGGATATGAGATTATGTTCCGATAGGTTTCAGTCAGTTACGGCAAGGCGGGCGCCGATTCGCGGTGGCTCATGCCCTCAGCGCTTGGACTTCGGAACGCCGCCCAGCGACTGCACGAGCCGCACCAGGTCCGTCTGCCGCGACAGGTGGTGCTTGACGAACATGCCCTTCACGTGCGAGCGGATCGTGCTTTCCTTGCGGCCCGTCGCCGCGGCTACCTCGGAGACGTTCATGCCTTCGGCCAACAGCACCGCCACCCGGCTCTCCATTCCCGTGAGCCCGAGCGCCGCCGCCGCCACGGCCGGATCGATGCGGGTTCGCCGCGCCGGGTCGGTGACCAGCACCAGTGCCGCCACCGGCCAGACGCGCCAGTCCGTCTCCTGCCGGCCCACCGGATTGACGTGCACCACCAGCGGCGGCAGGGGAGCGGCGCGGCCGATCATCGTCGAGCCGCCGGCGCCCCGGGCCCCGAACCTCGGCAGCGCCCGCGCCAGCAACCGCTGGAGTTCGGCATCGTCCTCCGGCGCTCGGGCGCGGAGGAATCCGTCCTCGTCGTACAGACCCTTGCCGGTGCGCAGCACATCCCGGGCGGGGTCGTTCGTCGCCACGATCCGCGCGCGCCCGTCGAGCTGCACGATCCCCAGCCCGGTGGTGTCGAGCAGCTTCGCCAGCGACGCGCCGAGCGCCCCGGCCCCGGCCAGCGCCTGCTGCATGCGCACGGTCTGACGGATAGGGGGCAGGAGGCGCCGGATCGAGTCGAGCTGCGCGGACGACCAGCCGTCCCCGTCGAGGGGGTCGTTGACGACCCAGACGATGCGTGAGCCATCGGGCCCGTCCAGGCGCACGTTGATGCCGTTGCAGGCGTGGCCGCGCGCCAGCAGCTCGTTGTAGGTCCGCGACGTCTTCAGTTCCGCGTCGCTGTAGAGGTCGGTCATGTGGAACAGCCGGCTGTCGGGCAGACGCCGCACCCGCGGGGCCCGTTCGTCCAGGGGGTAGTAGGTCCGGAAGTATTCGCGCTCCAGTGCGCGGTCCCGCTGTCCATGGACGAAGGACCACGCAAAGTGGATCCGGATGTCCTCTTCGGAGTCCCCGTCGCCGCACACCATGCTGCTGCCGTGCGTTCGCAAGGCGTCATCGATGAGCGCGGTCGCGCTCGACCAGCGCCGACGGTCGAGCGCCGCCTCGTGCAGCGAGGCCAGGATGCCGTCGAAGGCGTCGCGTTCGCTCATGACCGCGCGTCCGCTTGCAGACCTTCCACCGCCCCCGTTCCCGTCGGTTCTGTCGCCAAGCACCCTCCCGTGTTTCGCCGATGCTGCGCTGCAACCCTGCGCCCCCGCCCCGTCCGGGGCCCCGACGGCCCGCGGCGCCGACGCGGGCCTGGAGGGCAGTGCGCGCTGCCGTGCACCCTCGCGATCGGGGAGAGTGTACGAAATTTTCGGCATCGCCGAAGGAACTGGCGGGACGCCGCACGGGATCGGCGCCGGCCTGCGGCCGTTTCCGCCTCCGGCGTCGAGTCGCCGAGGTGTCGGCCGGGGACAGCCGAACCCGGTGCGCCGGCCGCGAGACGCCGTGCCTGGCGAACCTGCGTTTCCCGGGCGCGCCGGGCCCGCGCCGCCCGGCGCCCGGGACGGCCAGGCCTCAGGCCCTGACGCACCGCACCGGCAGCGATTGAAGGCCCCGGAGCACCAGGCCCTTGCGGAACCTCGGACGCTCACCGAACAGGCTCATCCGCGGGAACCGCTCCAGCAGCATCTCCAGAACGATCCGGCCTTCCAGGCGCGCGAGCGCCGCGCCCAGGCAATGGTGGATACCGCGTCCGAACGACAGGTGGGCGCCCTGGCTGCGTCCGACATCGAGGCGGTCGGGATCGTCGAACACGCCCGGATCCCGGTTGGCCGCGCCGAGCAGCAGCACGACGTTGTCGCGTTTGCGCAGCGCAACCCCGTTCACCTCGCAATCGGCGAGCACCTGTCGGAAATCGGCCTGCACCGGTGAGTCGAAACGCAACAGCTCCTCCACCGCCGCCGGGATCAGGCTCGGGTCGTCCCTCAGCCGCTCAAGCTGTTCGGGATGACGAAGCAAGGCCAGCATGCCGTTGCCGATGAGGTTGGCGGAGGTCTCGTTGCCTGCGCTCAGGAGCAGCCGCAGCATGTTCAGTGTCTCGCGTTCGCTCAGGCGTCCGTCGTCCTGCGCGCGCGCCAGCGCGCTGACGATATCGTTCCTCGGCGCTGTCCTGCGCGCCTCGACGATCGGCCGGAAATAGGCGTCGAACGCCCTGGAGGCCGCCTCGCCGGCCGCGCGCTCGCGCGGACCGATCGTCGGCTCCAGCAACCGCGCGCGCTGCGCCGACCAGACACTGAACCGGTGCCTGTCCTCGGGCGGCACGCCCAGCATTCCGGCCATCACGATGACCGGCAGGGGCCGGGCCACGGCCCGCATGAAATCGAAGCCGGCCGGGTCCTCGATACCGTCCAGCAGCGATCCGAGCACTTCGCGGATGCGCGGTTCGAGCGCCTCGACCGCCCCGGGCGCGAACGCCGTGGTCACGAGCGCCCTGAGCCGCGTGTGCCCGGGCGGGTCGAGAAACAGCAGCGTGAACTCCTCCGGCGGCGGCAGCATGGCGCGCTGCCGGGACGACAGGGCGCCCCTGCGCGGATCGTTGCCGAAACGGCGGTGGTCGCGCAGGACGGCATCGACATCGCCGTAACGCGTGACGAGCCACGCGTTGAGCAGCCGGCTGCGATGCACCGGGTCCCGGGCGCGCAGGGCCGCATAGACGGGATAGGGGTTCTGGGCCGTGCGCGACGACAGCGGATTGTAACTCACCCCGCTCTGCATCCGCTCGCGCAGCGTCTGCGCGCCCGCGCCCACCGAGCGCACCGCCTCGCCGAACGACCACATCATCGCCTCCCTGCAACCGGCGCCTCAACGCCCTGCGCCACGGCCCCGGTAGCGGTGCGCCCTTCGCCGGGGCGCGCGTTGGTTGCGTTGCAACCCCGTCCCGGATTCCAACGCATGAATCCCAGCACCGTGACGTCTCCAGCCTCTTGAGCCATCATGATTTCATCCTCTCAGCACTGCCGTGCCTGCTGCCACATCGACTGTCCGCCATTTCGTCGCCACGTTCTTTTCCCCATTCGAATGAACCGGTTTCGATCGCTCGCATCCGCATCGAAATCGCGGACAACCGATGCTTCGGGCTCGCCATCCCACCGCGCGAACGCTGAAGCTTGCACCGGCCAAAAGCGACCGAGCCCCTGCGCGATGCCGCTTACGCGACCTGGATCGTCGGCAAGTGGCACCTGGGGCAATGGCAGCAGGCGCACCTGCAGCGCGGATTCGATCATCGCTACGGTCACTATTCGGGGGAAATCGATGCCTTCGCGCATCATCGCGGCCGGACTCGCCGCGGGATTCTGGACTGGCACCGCAACGGGCGTCCCGCGCTCGAGACCGGCTATTCGACCTTTCTCCCGGCGGTTGAGGCGATCGCGCTCATCGAGCGGCACGACGGCAGCCGTCCGTTTTTCCTGTACCTGCCGTTCAACGCCGTGCACAACCCGAATGACGCGCCGGATGAATACCTCGATCAATACAAGCACCTGGACGACCGCGAGCAGCGCACGCAACTCAAGGCCATGGATGACGCGATCGCGCAACCCGGGACTGTCGGCGAGAACGGGCCGATCCATGTCCCCAGTCGGCGCACGCGCAGCCACTAGGCGTCCCCCGCCTTTGTGAGCGGGGAGAGCACAAAACCCGCGGCCCAGGCGAGGTGCATGGTGGCGAGCACGGCCGGCAGGAGCATCGCCGCGCGGGGATCGCGGCGCGCGCCGGGGCTCGCGATCGGGGCGGCAAGCAGGGCCGCCGCGTACGCGCCGGGCACGAGCGCCGCGGCGCCCAAGCCGGCGGTGGCGAGCGCCGCCGAGGCAGCCAGTCCGAGCAGCAGCGCCGGCGGCGCGAGTTGCCGGGCGCGCAGCGAGCGCGGATGGCGGCGCAGCATGCGGAACTTCCACCGCCCGTTGGCCAAGTATTGCCGGGCAAGCGCCCGAAAATTTTCCCGCGGCCGGTAGCCGGCGTGCAACTCCGGGTCGAACCACACGGTTTCGCCGCGTTCCCGCAGCGTCCAGTGCAGGGCGTAGTCCTCGTTGCGCCGCAGGCTTTCGTCGAAGCCGCCGACCGCGAGCAGCGCCTCGCGCCGGTACGCGCC
Organism: Candidatus Rariloculaceae bacterium; assembly: GCA_965262365.1. GTDB lineage: Bacteria > Pseudomonadota > Gammaproteobacteria > Steroidobacterales > Rariloculaceae > UBA6522. The sequence continues at coordinate 4,377,856 of OZ253541.1, read as the reverse complement.
GGGCCACACGGTGTCCGCGGGCCCTTCGCGCCCCCCGATCCGGTAGCGGGCGTCGCCGGCGCCGAGCGCCATGCTCATGGCGAGCGCCACCGCGCGGGTGAAGGGACCCTCGCCCAGCGCCCGTTGCCGCCCGCCGGCGGCGGCCGCGCCGCTGCGCACGAGCGTGGCCACGGCCTTGCGCACGTAGTCCGGCGGAAGCTCGCAGCGCGCGTCGCAGCGCAGCACGAAGTCGTGCGAGGCGGCGACGAGCGCGCCGTTCAGCCCGCCCGGGATGTGGCGGGCCGGATTGGGCACGATGCGCACGTCCGGGAAACGGGCCCGCACGATGTCGGCCATTTCGGGCGTTTCCGAGCCGTCGGCGACGATGACCTCGATGGCGCCGCGGTAATCCTGCGCCCGCACCGATTCAAGCGCCCGCGGCAGGTGCACGGTTTCGCCGCGCGCCGGGATGAGGATCGAGACCGGCGGTTGCGCGGCGGCGTTCATGGGCGCCGCCGCAGCCATTTCTTGACCCGGTGCCTGACCGCGTCCGGCACGGCGCGGCGCAGCGGGCGCGGCAGTCGCGCGGCGAGGGATTCGGCGAACGGCGTCATCCGTGGATTTTCAAGCGTGTACAGGTACGCGTGGGCGCGCGGCACCCCGATGAAGTCGCAAAGCCGCTCCGGGGGATCGGATTCGATATCGAACACCAGCAGCGACTCGGCCGGAATCTGCGCAAGCACCCGCCGGTGGTGTGCTTCCCACGCGGCGCGCCAGTGCCCGGCGACCTCGCGCGCGTCGTCGGTGCCGAAGCGCGCCCGGTACGCGGCGCGGCGCCGCGGGTGGGCGGCGTTGCGCATGATGCTCTCGAGCCAGTGCTCCACGGGACGGGTATTGAGAATGAAGCGCCCGCCGTAGGCGCCGAGCAGCGCGTCGAAATGCAGGAAGCCGTCGAAGTGGTCCGTCGGCGTCTGAAAGTCGATGTTGGTGAACGCGGCGTAGCGGCGGTCGTAGCCCTCGAGCGGCGCGCGCCCGGCCGCGAGATTCTCGCGCATGCGCCCGGCGAGGCGCCCCTTGTCGAAGTGCACGCAGGGGATGCCGCAGCGGTTGAAGAAAAGCGCGAGCGCGGTCGTGCCGCAGCGCCTGAAGCCGATCTGAAAGAAACGCGGTCGGACCGGGCCGGCGGCCTCTGTCATGGCGGGCTCGCAGGCGGAAGTTCAAGCGGATTCACGTTGGGCGCCAGTTCCAGCGAACGCTCGAAGTGCGATTGCGCCAGATCCGCGTAACTCGGGTCGGTGGCGGCGAACTGGCGGTACAGCCGCGTCAGGGCGTGGTGGATCACCCAGCTTTGCGGTTCGGCGGCGAGCGCGAGCGGGGCCTCGGCCTCGGCCCGGCGCACCAGCTCCAGGGCCTCGGCGCGCCGGTTGTTCCAAAGCACCACCCAACTGGCCGCCACATTGTTGAACAGGATGATCCGCGGTCCGTTGGCCATCGGTTCGAAGGCGTCGATGGATTGTTCCATGTCCTCAAGAAACGATCCGCAATAATCAGCCCGGTAAATCGCCGCCGCGGCCGTGTGCATGGCGTCGTTCGCGGTGAGCGATCCGCCCGCCAGCGTCCCGGCCCCCACTGCCAGTGCGGCCCGCGCCGGGACCACGGCCCGGGCGGTGCGTTCGCGCAGCGCCGCGAGCGCCGTGCTCCACCGCGCCGGCGCCCCGGTGCCGCGACCCGGTTCGCCGCGCGCCGTTTCCAGGTGGATCGCGAACCCGAGCAGCAGCATGTGCTGCAGCCACGTTGACGGGCAGTAGAACAGCGTCTGGCTCGGGTAGTCGGTGCCGAACACCGTGACGGGACCGCGCCGCCCGAGCGCCGCTTCGCAGGCCGCCTCCACCAGCGCCTTGCCGGCGCCGCAGGGCCGCTGCGGAGCGGGGGGCCGGGACTCGGCGATCGGGTGCTTCGGGCCCGCGCCGTACACCGCCGCGCTCGAGGTGAGTACGAGCCGGCGCACGCCGCTGGCGGCGCAGGCGCGGACGAAGCTTGCGCATACCTCGCGATTGCGGGTCGCCGCCTCCGGCGTGTCGTGGAGGTCGGCGGCCGCATGCACCGCGGCGGCCACGCCGTAGCGGGCGATGGCGCCGCAGATCGCCTCGCCGTCGGCCGCGTCGGCCCGGATGAGGGCGCCGCCGACGGGGACCGCGCCCCGATCGCCCGTGGACAGGTCGTCCACCGCCACGACCGGATAGCCGGCGTCGCGCAGGCCGAGCACGATGTGGCTGCCTACATAGCCGGCGCCCCCGGTCACCCGCACGGCACCCGGGCCCCGCCACCGTTCGCCCCGTGTTTGCGGCTCAACCGGCATGTTTCCGGCCTGCGCAACGGCCGGCGTCGGTCGCGTCGAACCCCATCCTCCGCGCCCCGCCGTCAATGCCCGTGCCGGCGCGCCAGGCGTCCGAGCGCGAAATGCAGCCGCCGGGCCGGCCAGCCCTTCTCGGGCAGCGCCGCCAGACTCCAGGCAATGAACGCCGGGCGCGCGAACCGCGGCGCGTACCACACGGCCACGCCCGCCGCGGCGCTCCACGCGAACATGGCCGCCGCCAGCGCCACCGCCGCGGGCCACCCCGCCTCGCGCGCCATCTGCGCCGTCAGCCACAGCGCCGGCGCGCCCCAAGCCCCGGCCCACAGCGCCGGCACGTGGCGGCGCAGAACCGCTCCCCAGCCGAGCCCGAGCAGCGACACCGTCAACTGCGTCAACATCCACCACGAGAGCATCAGCGCACCGACCGCCGCCACCGCCACGCCGTTCAACCCCCATCGGCTGCCCGCCGCGACCCCGGCCACGAGCAGCGCCGCGTTCACCGCCCCGCGCCACGCCAGCGGCCCCAGCGCCCCCATCGCGCGCGCCAGCGGCGTATTCAGGGCGCCGCCGAGCCTGAACGCGGTCCCGATGGCGAGGATCTCGAGCACCGGCACCGCCGCCCCCCACTGCCCGCCCAGCACCACCGCCACGATCTCCCCGGCGCACACCGCCAGCAGCAGCGCCGCGGGCACCGCCAGCCACGACAGGATCTCCACCCCGTGCAGGTACGCCGCCGCCAGCCGGTCGGTGTGGCGCTGACGCTGCGCCATGGCCGGGAAGAGCACCTTGCCCAACACCCGCCCGAGATGGCCCGAGAGCGAGGCGAGCGCCGTGGACCGCGTGTAGAAGCCGAGCGGCGTGGCCCCGAGCAGGCGCCCGACGAGGAGGCGGCTGCCCTGGTTCGCGATCAGGTTGAACGCCGCGATGGAGGAGAACCCGGCGCCGGCGCCGAGCAGTTCCCCCGCCTCGCGCCGCGACAGGCCCGGCCGCGGCAGGCGCGGCCCGGTGGCGAGCACCGCCGCGGCAAAGACGGCCTGACGCATGACGATGCCGGCCACCAGCGCCCACACGCCGTACCCCGAAAGCGCCATCGCGATCGCGACGAGCCCGTAGCCGAGCGCCTGCGCGACGAGCTCCGCCGCCGTCAACGCCCTGAACCGCAGGCGCCGGCGCCACAGATACTCAGGCACCGTCCCGAGCCCGGTGCACACGACCGCGGCCGACAGCGCTCTCAAGATCGGCGCCACGGCCGGCTCGCCGAAGAACCGTCCGGCGCCCGGCGCCAGCCCCCAGAGCGCGGCCGCGAACACGGCTGCGGCGGCGATCGACAGCGTCACGCCCGCGGCGATGTGACGGTCCGTCAGCTCGGCCCGCTGCACGATGGCCGCGCCGATGTTGCGATGCCCGAGGTTGTGCGCCACCGTGACGAAGATCATCGCGATGGCGAGCAGCCCGAAATCCTCCGGCGTGAGCAGCCGCGCCAGTACCGCCAGGATCGACACGGTGAGCAGGGCCTGCCCGGCCGCGGACAGCCCGGCCCACTTCAGCCCGGCCAGGGTGCGCCCGGTCAGGCTTGGCTCACCCATCGCGGTCCGGCGTTCGTCCGGGGCTTGCCCCGAGCCACCGCTTGACGGGGCGCTTGAGCCGCTCCGGCAGCGCCCGCTTCACGGCGAACGGCAGACACGCACCCAGCACCTCGCCCCAGCGGTTCAGCGACGGGTTCTCGACCCGGTAGTGGCGGGCGAGTGCTTGCGGAACGCCGATGAACTCGCACAGCCGTTCCGGCGCGTCCGACTCGATATCGAACACCAGCAAGCGCTCGGACGGCAGCTCGGCGCGTACCCGGCGGTGGTGGGCTTCTCGCAGCGCCCGCCAGCCGTCGGCGACCCGGACCGGGTCCGTGGTCCCGAACCGGGCTTCAAGGCACGGCAGCCCCAGCGGGCGCGGGCGCCGCGCGTAGTGCACTGCCAAGCTGCGCAGCCAGCGATCGAGCGGGCGCGTGTTCAGCACGAAGCGGGCGTCGTAGGCCGCGTCCAGCTCGCGGAAATGCACCATGCCGTCGAAGTAGTCCGCCCCGTCCTCGACCTGCATGTTCGCGAACGCCCGGTAGCGCTCGTAGCCCGCGAGCGGGGCGCGGCCCGCCGCCAGGTTCCCGCGCAGGCGCCTTCCGAGACGTCCCCGGTCGTAGTGCACGCAGGCCAATCCGCAGCGCTCGAAAAACGCCGCCAGCGCCGTCGTCCCGCAGCGGTGAAAGCCGATCTGGAAGATCAGCGGACCCTCGGCCGCGGCCCGGCCCGTTCCGCCCGTTCGGCCCGTTCCCGCCGCGCCGCTCATCGGCGGCGCAGCACCCGGCGGACCCGGGCGCGCACGGCGCGCGGCACGAGGTGCTGCACCTGGCGCGGCGTCGCGCGAACGATCGCTTGCCCGAGCCGCCCGAGGCCGGGATTCTCGTGGCGGTAGTGGCGGGCGGCGGAGGCCTCGAGCCCCGCGAACCGGCACAGCGCCTGCGGGGAATCGGACTCGATGTCGAAGACCAGCAGCCGTTCAGCGGGCACGCTCGCGCGCACGGCCTCGATGTGCGCTCGCCAGTCCGCCCGCCAATGCGCAACCACCTCATCCCGATCGGCCAGCCCGTAGTGTTGCCGGTAGCGCTCGGCGAAGGGCTCCACCCGTTCGAAGAGCCCCCGCGGCGGGCGATCCCAGGGCGGGCCGAACGCCCGCGACGGACGGCCCCACCGGAACCCGCCCACCGAAGCCATGTTGAGCCGGCTCGCGACCCAGCGGTCGATGTCGCGGACGTTGAGGATGAACCGCGCCCGCGGAACCTGTTTCAGGATCGTCTCCCACTGCTTGTACATCTCAAGGTGCACGTGCGGGCGCAGGAACCCCATCGCGTGGAAGGCCTCGAAGCGCTCGTAGCCCGTCAGGATGGGGCGCCCGTCGAGCAGGTTGGCGGCCATCGTCAGCGCCAGGCGCCCGCCGTCGTTGTGCACGCTCGGGATCCCCGCGCGCTCGAAGAACCGGTGCAGCGTCTTGGTGCCGCACTTGTGGAATCCGATCTGGAAATACCGAGGGCGCGCGGCGTTCATGGCGCCCGGCCCCCGCCGTACGCGCCGATGTCCGCCGCAACGGCTGCGCCCGCGGCCACAACGCGCCTCCCGTGGCTCCGCCGGGCACCGCCCCGGGCCCGCTCGCACGCCTGCGAATCCGCCTTGAGGCGCAGGCCCTCGGCCAGTTCCACGGTGGCGGCCTCAAGCGCCGCCCGGCAGGCGGCCTCGCGGCGCAGGAGCTCGCGCTCGGACGCCGCCCGCAGCGGCGCGGGCGGCCCGTCCACGGGCCGGAAGAACACGCGCCGGAGGCCCACGCTCGCCTTCAGCCGGCCCAGCAGCCGCCGCCAACCGAGCGCACGCAGCGCTACGGCCACGCACTTGCCTGCCGCCGCCACCGCGCGGCTTCGCGCCGCCACCGAGGGGTTCGCGGCCGTCTGCGGCGGCAAGGGGCCGCCGGGCGGACGCCCGCACAGCCCGGCGATCCGGTCGAGCACGGCGGCCGGATCCCGGACCAGCGCCGCGAACTCGACGCACAGCACATCCACCCCCAGCCCGAGCAGCCGTGTCACGTCCGCCGGGCTCAGGCTGTTGCCGACCACCCCGCGCTCCAGCGCCGCCTCACCCCGCCACCCGAGCCAGTCACCACGGCTTGCGCGAAACGCCTTCATGGACCGGGCCCAGTCCACGTGCCCGCGCACCAGCAGCACCAGCAGCACCCGGCAGTCGCGCCCGACAAGGCCCGTCACCGCCGCCAGGCGCGGGTCGCGCCACGCCGCATTGGCGCCGTCGAGCAACACCGCGCCGCCCGGCAACCGGGCCACCGCGCGGCGCAGCCGGCCCGGGGCGCGGTAGTAGGCGCCCTCCTTGATCGCCGGGGCGACGAAGTCGCCCCGGGCCGCCAGGCCCTCGAACAGGTACGTGCTGCCGCAACGGCCCGGACCCGCGATGAGCAGGTAGTCCACCCGGCGTCCGCGCGCAAGGCGCCGCCGGTACGGCCGCGACGGCGGGGTCCCGGCCATCGCCCGCGCCACGCACGCCACGGCAAGCCGCAGATCGAGCCATGGTCCCATGCGGCGCAGGTACAGTTCGTCGTAGCGCAGCTTCCAGCGCGGCGCGAGCCGATAACCGCCCCTCCACTGGGCCAGTCCCATCACCCCCGGGCGCGCCGCCAGGCGCCGGGAGAAGCCCGCAACCTCCCGCTCGAAACGCGCCGCGAGCTCCGGGCGTTCCGGGCGCGGCCCGATCAGGCTCATCTCGCCCCTCAGGATGTTCCATGCCTGCGGCAGTTCGTCGACGTGCCAGCGCTTGAGCACCCGCCCGACCGCCGTCAGGCGCGGATCCCCCGGCCGCGCCAGCACCGGTCCGGTGCTGGCCTCGGCGCCGTGGCGCATGGTGCGTAACTTCACGATCCCGAACACCGTGCCTCCGCGCCCCAGACGGGGCTGGCGGTACAGCACCGGACCCGGCGAGTCCAGCCGGATCGCCACGGCCACGACGAGCGCCAGCAGCATCCACAGCGGTAAGAGCCCCACGAACGCCAGCGCCAGTACGGCGAGGTCGAACGGCCGCTTGTAACGGGCACGCCGCCCGGCCATCACCGGAGCCTGTCGCGACTGGTCATCTGACGGCCCGTTCGCCCCTGCATGCCAGTCACGCCACCACCAACAACAACAGTTGTCCACGTGCCAGTGGCGCCGCTCCCGGTCAAAAGCCCCGTCCACCCGACCCTGGCCGGCAATGTGCACGGCACAACCGCGGTCCTTGCACTCGAATCCATCCTGTCACCCCGATCGTCGGCTCGCGGCGAACGTCCGGGCGTGTTATGGAACCGAGGATCCCGGTCTCCGCACGAGCGCGCGAGTCTCGAAAATTCAATCGCACGCGATATTAACCGAATGGCGCGCCGGTGTACCTTCCCAATATTGGGGAGATGTGGCGTTTATTTCCGAAGGGTTTCAGGACGTTACGACAAGGCGGGCGAGGCCGGCATTGAGCTGCGCGATGCCCAATCCTCTGGTCTCGAGCAACTTGGCCGCCCGCTGCGGCGCACCCAGCCCGTGCCCCGTGTCGGAGGAAGCACAGCGACCCGGCGTCCCCGTCCTTCTTGAGGGAAGAGAGGGAAAAACCGCGCCCCAGGCGAGGCAGGGTGGCGAGCACCGCAGGCAAGACAACACTCATTGAAGCCATTGGGCTTCTTCTCAGCCCCTCAAACAGCGTGGTTCTGTCGGAGAGTGATTTTTGGCACCGAAAGGCGGAGGCGGGTTTTCGCATTCGCGCCGTGGTCTCACTTCCAGCATCGACGGAAGTCGGACAACAAACCAAATTCGCGTGGCCGTGGCAATGGGATGGAAAAAACGCCGTTCCTCCCGTTTCCCCGCAGGGCGCGGATGATGACATTGCGACCGCGGACGAGCCTGTTTGCTGCCTGCAAGTCTGCGGCACGCTGGAACTGGAGATCAATTGGGAGATTGTGCAGCCCAATGACGAAACCGATCCGCTCTCTGTCGCCGTCAGAAGGAAAATCGGCCTCGTTCGACTCGCCAGTGATGACCGTAACGACCGAGATCTAAGGTTGGTATACGGGTCGGCCCTGGACCGGCTGCTTGCAGATAAAGGCCTGGGTGCACGTGTCGGGCGACGGGTTGCCGAAACTCAACTACAGGAGGACCTCAGCGAAGAGGCCCGTGAGGCGCTGCGAGAACTCGATGAAAGGCTCAAGAAGGAATCCCTCCCGCACAATCTCGAACTCGGCCTGACAAGTAGCCAGGGACTATCCATCGGTGCGTTGACTGGCCTATTCGCTTCACGAGCCGAAAACGTCTCGCTGCCGCTTGCAAGCTGGGGCGCCGGCACGCGACGCATGGCGACGTTGCAAATTGCGGCGGCAACAGAATCCTCAACACGTATCAGCGTGGTCGATGAGGTGGAACGGGGGCTCGAACCCTACCGGGTCCGAAGACTTATCTCGACATTGCAGGCCGATGCGTCACAGAGTTTTGTTACCACGCACAGCGCCATTGCCATTGGTGCGGCCTGGTGCAAGGCTCGCTCCGGCCGAGCGGACCTCGAAAAATCCCTCCGCTGACTCGGCCTCCACACGGAGTGGATCGGTCAATGCCGCGGGCGAAAACGGGCGCATGTGAACGCCCGATGGATCGACCGGGGGGGTCAGGCGAGCGGGGTCGGGCGCTGCTGAGGGGTGTGCGGCGGGTGAGCGGGTGCGTTGGCGGAGCGTGTGACCGGGTTGAAAATTTAAGATAAGGTTGCGCGTCGGCATGGCCAGCACGCCCTGCAAAACCAACCGCAAGGACACAAAGATGAACAAATCCGAACTCGCCGCTCGCGTCGCAGACAGCGTATCGCTGCCCATACCGTCCGGGGCAATGCCAGCATCCTCGCAGCGCGGCGCGGCAGCGCCGCTTGCCCGCCCACGGTCCGCTTTACTGCCGTGTCACGCGATCCCGGGCTCTCGTGCGCTGTCCGGCCCCCGCCTTGCGGCGCTACGGCCCGGTCCAACCGCACCTGGTGGCACCGCTTCTGCACCCCGTCTTTCACCGGCGATCCAGGTCACAGTCAACCCGCATGCCTACCTCAAGGCGACGCTCGAAGCCATCGCCAATGGCCATCCGGCCTCCGAGATCGATCAGCTGCTGCCCTGGGCCTTTACGCCAATCTCACGCTGAAAGCCAGGTGGCGTAGAGACACCGCTTACAGACTTTGCGGACCGCGGTCTTACCTGTTGGCCATCACCCCTTGTCGTTCCCGGTGCAACTCTTAAGCGGTCACCTCTACGTTATACCGTCAACGTTGAACATGTGTCAGCCAGTCTCAGGCGGACTGACCCCGATAATTGGCTTGGCATTTTCGATCATGCGCCAACAAGGCCCACATCGTGCGCGCCCGTTTGTTCCCCCGATGCCCCGAAACCAGACCTGCCGGCCCTCGCTCGCGGTAGCGCGCCAGCAACCGCTTCACCTGCCGCACACTCAAACCCAGCCGATCCGCCGCCTCACGCTGCCTCAAGCGCTTCTCCGCCACCTGCCCAATAACCACCGCTCGATCCGCCTCTTCCATGCTCAGCTCCGCTTCTCGCAACATCGCAAACACCCCCTCCGCCTCGTACAAAAGGGGACACTTTAACTTTGGAGAAAGGGGACATTACGGCTTTGGGCTAACAAGCGGATTTTTGCACTACCGGGAAACGGGTTGTTCTGGTAGGCTGCTCGCGCGGATTTGCCGGGGCGTTGCATGAACTCGGAATGGTTGCTGTTGTTGGTAGTGGTGATCTTGGTTTCGTGGTTCCTGATCGCCAGAAATAAGCCCGAAAAGGAGGGCAAAAAAATGTCCGATAGGTCTAAGCTGGAGTTTGAAATCGTCATGGTGGGGACGGAGTACCAAGTCAAAATCAGAGCTCCGGGGAACAGGGCGTTGCTCGCCGTTTCCGACACTCTTTATGACGACAAAGAGGATGCGGAAAATATGATCAGGATAATTCGGGAGAATGCCGCCGATGCGGTGATTGACGATCAGACTTGATCATCTCCCAGTAGCGCAGCCGCGCGAAGCCAGGTGTCGGCGGCCCTGTTGGGCTTGGAATATCTGGAATACAGGATTTATGGAATGAGATGAAGCAGTTGTTGATAGGCTCTGGCACCGCCGAGTGCTATTCTGATCTCGATCCCGACAATGCAGGTTGGCGTCAGGCGCGGTCGTGTCCGGCAATGTCCATGCTGCAATTCGTCGCCATTGATGGCACGTCGTACGCAGGTCATCAGGGTGGATGGATGTACGTGTCGATGTCCAGCGTGGCGGTCAAGGACACCCAGAAGGAGCACGAAGAGCCCGCCTGGGACGAAATGGCAAACAGGCTGGACGGCTTCGGCTCGGGCCCGGTCAGAGCTGGGACGGTATTCGGCTGCTAACCGTCGCCGTCCGAGCGATGCGGAAGGAGAAAAAACATGACTGAGGACCAAGCATTGGCGACCGCCGAACGCTGCGAAGTCGAGCCTATTGAGACGCTTGAGTTTGCGGATATATGTGTATCACAGCGCTCAAGATCTCGTTGGACATAACCGACGCGGCGGTATTCGGCGCGCCCGAATTGGTTGGGAGTGGGGCGCTCGTGGTGCTTACAGGTCTTGTCTTTCGCCAAGCCCTCAAGGTATCCCGGCTACAGGGCGAGTTCGACGCCTATCGATCAGGAAAGAGCTGAGAAATCGAGAGAGAGGTAGACGCATGAAGCCGTACATCGTGATCGTTTTGACCGTTGTCCTGACCGGTGGCCTGGTCGGCACAGCGATGATGCTGCAGCACGCGCAGCTCCGCGAGCGAGTCGATGCATTGACCGATCGAGCCGGCCAAGAGGCTCTCCGCCTCGATGAAATCGAAGACCGGGTCGATGCTGTCGATGTGCGGTTCGGCCAGCTCGAGTCACGGGTGAACGACGTCGAAGCCTTTGCAGAGAACACCGACGAGCGCCTGACCCGGATTGCCGATCAGGTTCTTCCGTGTTGTGTGGCGAAGTAGGGTGGCGAGACGATGACGATTCTTCAATTGTGGGGGTGGCTCGCACTGATCGCGGTGGTCATGACCGGTGCGTTGATGTGGATAGGAAAACGGCGTGAGCCGGAGGACATGAGGGACGTGTCAAAGACAGTCAATCCGGGAGCGATCAGAATCAGGAAATACGACTTTGACGACCCGACCGATACGGGCAGGTTTTTTGCGGTTTTGTACGCAGACAATGATAAGGAAGTCGCGCGATCTGAGCGCTACGCGAACAAATCATCCGCTTGGAACTGGGCCAAGAGACTGAAGATATGGGCGGACACTGACGATGTGAAAGAGCAATTGTCGCCGCCCGTTGGCCCGGACGAGGCGACTAGCGGCCGTCAGTAGGCGTATCCGGGAATGGCGCGCTCGATGCGGCGCGTCAGTTCCGCCAACCATTCCCTTGACTGGAACGGCTCACCACCGTCTATGTCATGTGCGATCTCGTGGATCAGCCCGACATCGCCGAGAATTTCCATGACCGTCGCCCTGCCGGATCGAAGCGCGAGCATCCCAACATTATGAATAGGCCCTTATCGGTCGTGCGTGAGCACGGGCGATAAGAGCCTATTCACTATGTCTTCCAAGACATAGGCGCCATTCCACGGCGATGATGATCCTGCATGCCATCGGGGATATCCGGAAGGTCTCGTTGTGGCTCGGTCACGCGAATCTGAAGAGCACCGAAGTTTACCTCCGCGCCAGTCTTGCGGAGAAGCTGGAAATCCTCCAGGCCAATGCGCCGCCTTCTATCCGGCGCGGGGCCTTCCCGGGCGCCAGGGACAGTCTGATGAGCATCCTCGGCGGGAACTAACAGTCAGGATTAATGCCGAGTGAATCGGTCCAACAGCCGCATATCTAAGCCAATCCCGGGCAGGCACTCGGCATTAAATCCTTCTCGGCATTAAGCCGGAACGACCGGTCATCCGCGAAACCGGCCAGCGCTTCCTCGATCTTCACTGCCACCGCATCCGGATTCGGCGCCGCCGCCTTCGCCTGGTGTGACAGCCACTTGGCGAACACCTCGTCGCCCAGTTCATCGCCCACCGATTTTCTTAACGCGTTCAGTTTCCGCACCTATCCCATGGTGAGTTTCCTCTCGACAATCGCCATGAATTCTTCCTCCTTTCTTCGCCTCTGGGGCTCAACAGCCGCGCCAATCATACCTGTTCAGCCCAACACCGCTAAATCGATCACAAATGCATCCGGATGGCGGTCGCGACCGTCCCCATTACACTTTCCCTCTCGTCAATATCCATCAACCAATCCATGCAGCCCACCGCCATCAGGGCGCTCATGCCATGTGCGCGCTGAGCCCCGTAACCGTCGTCGCTTGAACCAATCCGCCGATTTCCGCCGGATTCGAATATCGACAACGCGACCGGTATCTCCACAATGAGGGTCATGTTGAACTGGACTGACCCCGACCTTCGCATATTGGCGGGGCTGTACGTGCAGAACGAACGGTCGTTCGTCGTCCGTCGATGCGCACAGAGGTTCCTGGCGGGTGAGATCACAGCCCAGGAGGCGATCCTGCGTATTCGTCAGCACCCCGATGTGCGCGACGACGATTACTTCCCGGACGATCCGCCGGTTCGCTAGATCGGCATCGGCGCTACGTTGTTCGTGGCCTCCCGAGAGATCCGTGTTGTCAGAACCCGCGTCGCAACAGGGCCAGGTTCGCCGAACCTGAACTGTCGCATCCCCGGCCGGTCCCGATCCCTGCGCTGACCACCGCTGGCAGGGTGTGGGGCCCGATCCGACGTCTGCCGGCACGGACATCCGCTCCGTCAACGCCGAGTCCCGATACCGCGCCCCTCGGAGTCGCGTTGAGCCTTGCCCGGGTTGACCGATGGCCGGGACGCGGGAGCGGCTCCGGGCATTCCTTCCATTGTTCGTTTCGCCGGAGCTTCCGCCCACGCCTGACGCGGCCCACGCCCGGCTCGCCCCACCGAGGGCGGCGGGCGGCCCGGAGGGGCGGGTCCCGGGGGCCGGTGCGGATTCCCGCGCCGGTCAAGTGCCCCGGATGGATCCCTTCGTTCCGCCTGCCGCTTTTACTTGACCCATTGAGGAGCCCATCGACCATGCCCGCATCGAAAACCGTCCGCGCAAGCGACAACCGCTTTCAATCGCTCTCGCCCGCCTCGCTGTCGAGTACCGAGAAATCCTCCGTGGTGAAACTCGCCCTCGCCGTGCTGTCGGCGCGCTACCGCCCGGGGCGCGCCATGACCAGTCCCGAGGACATGCAGGCGCTCATGCGCCTGAAGCTCAACGGGCGCCGAAACGAGGTGTTCGGCGCCGTGTTTCTCGATACCCGTCATCGGGTCCTTCGGATCGCGGAACTCTTCCAGGGCACCGTGGACGGGGCGGCCGTCTACCCCCGCGTGGTGGTGCAGAGGGCCCTGGAGGAGAACGCCGCAGCCGTCGTTTTCTTTCACAACCACCCCTTAGGTGGAAAACAAAGTGTCAACCTGCCAACGATCGGCTCCGTTCTGCGCAAAATTTTTGGGGACGATCGTATGCAATTACGCCAACGCCTGACGGCTTGGAGTTCCCGCGGGCGTTTGAATTGGTTGATGTGCGTACCGTCGAGTTGACTTCCGCCAGGCTCCGCAATCCTGATCGTCATGCCTAGTCATCGAAACCATCGGTGCCTCACGGGTCATTTGCGCCATCCAGCCGCTCCACTGCCCTGCGGCCTGCGGAGCCGGAGGGCGGCGTTGGCCGGGCGAGGTCGGGTGCTTCGCGAGGCTTCCCGCCACGCAGAAAACCCGGACGAGTCTCATCATCCCATCTTTCGGCGTCCCTCCAGGGCGTGTCCAGGAGCCCACAGCCAATGCCCGCATCGAAAACCGCCCCCGCAGGCGACAACCGCTTTGAATCGCTATCGCCCGCTGCATTGTCCAAGAGCGAGAAGTCCTCCGTTGTGACGCTCGCCCTCAAGGTGTTGTCCCAGCGCTTCCGCCCCGGCCGCGCGTTCACTTCGCCCGAGGACATCGAAGGTTATCTGCGCCTCAAACTCACCGGGCGGCGCAACGAGGTGTTCGGCATCATCTACCTCGACACCCGGCATCGCCTGATCGAAATCGCCGAACTCTTCCAGGGCACCATCGACGGGGCGGCCGTGTACCCGCGCGTGGTCGTGCAGCAGGCGCTCGACAAGAACGCCGCGGCCGTTGTGATTTTTCATAATCACCCATCAAAAATTTCAGAACCGAGCGATGCCGACCGCAGCATCACGCTGAAGCTCGGCAAGGCGCTGGCGCTGATTGACGTGCGCCTGCTCGATCACCTCGTCGTCACCGACGGTGACGTGGTCTCGTTCGCGCAACGCGGGCTGATATGACCGAGCGTTTCGGCAACTAGTTGCCAGGGTTCGACACCGGTTCCAGTCGCACGGATGCCAACTTCGTTTTGCTGCCACGACGAAGTGCGGCGAGTTCTCCCTCGCGTCTCTGAAGCAAGATCCGACTCTCGGACCAAGCCCCAAAGTAGTGGTCGACGAGTGCTGCAAGTTGGCCGAGTTGAGTTCGCAATGCAGCGTTCTCTTCACGCAAGGCTGTCAAGGCCTGTTGGCTTGGTGCCGCTCTTCGCCAGTGTTTATGCTGCCATTTGTGCAGCGCGTGCACTACGCTCGGGTGGTAGCGGTAGAGCGTGGTACGCGAGACGCCGGCAATCCGACACAGCGCTGTTGCGGTTGGTTTGCCGGGCAGGGTACCGGAAGCGTGTTGAGCAATCAGTTGCGACAACGCCCGTTGAAGTCGTTGTTCCGTCGATACGTTATCGGCCATGGTTGCCTTCCTTGCAGGTGGCATTGTCGATCGCTCGAATCATCGCGCGAGCTTCCTCGAGTCGGCTGCGCGCGATTTGCAGTGTCTGCCGAGGCAGTGCCGGTTCGTGCAACAGGGCCTCGTGTCGATCGACCTGATCGAGCCAGTACGGTCCATGTTTTGGCGATACCGCGAAGTTCTTGCATCCCGCGCAGGTGGAGGGCTCCCGGCGTGCGGGGTTGGGACCGACGGCGTTGCCGAGGCACGCGCTATGCTCTTCGCGGTAGACGCAGAACCCCCAGTCGCACACGCCGAGCGTGAGTCCCGCGTCGGTCAGCATGCGTGCATAGCTTTTTATGTCTTCCTTAAGGCGCGCGCCTCTGAAGCGCGGACGTTTGGCGGCGACCTCCTGGCCTGCGCGTCCGCCCAAGGAGGGTGTCGCGAGCATGTGTTCCCAGGCGCTCACCGACTGCTCCAGAATCTCGGCATCGATCTCCCGGTTGAGGCGATAGTCGGATCCGCAATAGGACGTATCGGTGACGGCGCGTTCGCGATGGCCCAGATGTTGGGCGATGGCAAACAAGGCCGATCGGTCCCGTAGCGCCGCGAAGCGCACGAAGGTCTTGCGGCCCTGATGGGTTGTCAATCGCCACGGTTCGCCGTCATGATCGGGCAGCTCCAGCCACGTAGCGAATCGACCGAGCAACAATCGCATGCGCTGAGTCGAAGCGATCTCGATCTCGCCCTCGCACATCGGCCGCCACTCGGTGGCGCCTTTGGCACCGCAGCGGCGCAGCCACAGATCGTCGCGACCCGTTTGCTGACGATGCCCTTCGGACAGTGCTTCGAGCACCGCGATGGCTTGAACCGCCGGTGGCGGGGCGACCCACTGATGAGGTCGGCCGTGGTACTCGGGCTGTCTTTTGTAAATGGCGCCGACGAGGACGGTCATGGAATCGGGCTCCGCCCCGTGACGTTTTACGCAGCCGGCCTGCAGGTGCAGAATCTCACTGGCTCTTGCGCCGACGAGGTAGGCGATGACGACAAAGCAGGCCGCGTAGAGCATCTCGATGGCCCAAGCCAGGTCACCAACCGTTGTCAGCGACCGGTCGTGGCCGGGACTCTCCACAGCGGCCCGCTCGAGCGCGCGCGTTGCCGCGTTGGTGCAGGCATCGGGGCCGCAGCCCCGCCGCTCGGCCGATCCCATGGCATCGGCGTAGACCTCTCGTGCTCGCAAGATGTTGCTGGCTCCAACGCTGACCAGGTCAATCGCGTGCTTGACGAGCGCCACGGCAACCGCGTCAGGCGTGTGCGGCCAGCCTTGGATATCGGCATCGCGCACGCCGGCGACATCGCCGTGGCTGCGCCCGGGGAAAGGGTCGAACGTGAGTCCGTCGTCGATCTCGTTGCGAAAGCGATAGAGATACGTGAACAGGTACAGGTACTTCTCCACCGTCCTGTTGGCGACGGTCTCAGTGGCGATGCCGGCACGCTCCGCGACCGCGCGTTGAAACTGCCGCACCGCGGTGGCGTCCAGACCGCCAAAGCGTGAGACCCCGGCGCGATCCATCCATCGGAGCAGCTGGCGCAGATGCGCGAAATAACCGCCGACTGTGCTCGCCCGCTGTGACAATCCCGTGCCCAGACCACGGCGACGGATGATAGCGATCAACTGTCGGCTGCTCTCCAGCAGTGACGCATACCGATCGTCGGTGAACACCCGGTCGTTGGGCATGGAGAAACCCCACAGCAATCGAACGGGCCGGGGCTCTTCGAGCACGTTGGTCGGTCGAAGCGTCCAAACGGCATCGTTCCAGTCGCAGTCGAGCAGAAACCAACCTCGATCGGTGGAGCCTGCCTGCTCGTCCGATGACGTGCTGCGTTGTAACGCGTGTGACGGTGACGTGGGCATGCGGGCCTCTTATCGAAGCTCCGGCAACGGCGCAAGCGCCCGCATCAGCGCTTGCGCCGAGGCATGTTGATCGCTGCCGAACCGTGGCAGGATGTCTTGTTCCAGGATCTGCAGTTGCGGTTCGTAGAAGGCCTTCCACCGTGCTGGATGCAACGTCGCTGCACTCGTGCGCAGGTGATCGCGGGCCTGCAGCAGTCTGGCCAGGGTCGTCGGGTCTTGTGCAATGATGGCGTTGGGGCAAGTGAAGCAGCCCATGAAGTTGGTGCAGAGCTCACCGCGACGCGACCCCGGTGCGATGCCTTCAAACGGGTTGCTGCACTCGAATCCAAACATCGTCACGACGGCGCCGCCAGGTGGCTCTGCCGGCGGCGCTTGCGGCGACTCGACGACGGCGGTGTCGTCACACTGTTCGATGTGCTCGAGGAACGCGCCTTGCAGTGCGGCGATGCGGGCATGGTTCTGTGCCTTCACACGCGGTGTGTCGACGTAACCGATGGTTGTTGCAAGATGCGCGTGGTTGGCCAACGACTGTGTCTTGCGGAGATCGCCGCTGACGCGGTAGAAACTTGCCAGGACACTGGGGCGGATGGATGCGAGCGTAAAGTGCGCAAGCTCATGGCGTTCGCGAAATACCTTGAGGTGATGCCTGACGGCCGCCGTTGTCAGTGCGCTAACACCACGTCTGTGCTTATACAGAAACAACCGGTCGCGATCATCGGCCGGCGCCATTGGACGGAGCCGCCGGTTCCACTCGAGGATCTCCTTCACCAGTGAAGGTGGCTCGAAACGATCGGTCGCACTGAACGTGCGTCGCTGCATGCGGTTGGAGCGCGACTTGAACCACACGAGCGCTTCGCGATCGTGTAACAGCGGCAACGGCTGCAAGCAGTCGCACTCGATCTCTGCGATCGGTTCGGGGTTGCCGGCGGCATGGATCAGAATGGCCAGGTAGTACGGCAGCAGCGCCTCAAGGCGCGGATACAGGCACGGTTCCACGCCCTTCATGCCACCGAACCGAGTCAGTGCCTGTCGCGCCGCGTACTGTCCTGCGACCGCAAACTGACGATCCGGCGGTACGACGCCGCCGAAGCGTTGTTCGATGTAATTGAGCAGCCCACCGAGTGTGGCCACGGAGTCGGCGGCGCCGGCGCGTTCGGCGTCGGCGGCAGTGCGCCGCGCCCGAATCTCTTTTATGTCGCTCTTGCACGCCTTCAGCAGCGCGCGCAGAGCGCGCGCCGACATCGTCGCAACAGGTCGAGTGTCGCGATTGCGCCAGGGAAACGGGTTAAACGGGTAATCGATGCCGCCGAGGATCTCCGGGCGACACCGTTCGAGCCACTGCAGCAGCATACGCAGCGTGGCGTACGTCCTCGATCGACTGGACTTGCTCCACGGTTGACCGTTGGATCGGCGTTGGCCGTTCAGCCACTCGACGTAGCGCACCAGCAGACCGCCGTTGAGGTCGGCCAGGCTGTGGATCGCCGCGGACTCGTCCGCGAACCGAGCGAACGTTTTTACGTTCCACCAGTGCAGGTAAAGACTCCGCTCGGCCAGCACCCCGAAATGCCGCCAAAAGGCCTCGGCCAAGGCCAGCCGCACGTCGGCCGGCAGCCTGAGCGAACTGAAATCCATGACGGTGTCACGAATGCGCCGAGGTGCATCGAAACGCGATGACTGCAGCGTCCTCGACGATACGCTCGATGCGTTGGCGGGCAACAAACGCGGCATGGATTTACGGCGAGACATCGCTACGTCGTCCCGGCAAAGAGGGAATCCAGGACGTCTTTGAGCGTCCACTCATCGACCGCGATGGCACGCAAGTAGCGGTCCGTCGTACCGATACGTTCGTGGCCCATCAGCACCTTGACGATAAGCAGCGGGTTAATCGCCGCGCCGGCGCCGGCCAACCGCTCCAGTCGCGCCAGCAGCATGCAGGCAAACGTCGCGCGCAACTGATGTGTGGTCGCTCTGAATCCGCAGCGTGTGCCTGCGCGGCGGACCTGGCGCTGATAGGCGTTCTTGCCCGCCGCTGCGCCACGTGCGTTGACGAACAATGCGCTCGGATCCGAGGTCGATCCTCTGCGTCTGGCGCGGCGCACCCACGCGCGACGATGTTGTGAGACGTAGCAAGCTGTCTCATCGAGCAAGCTGGCCGAGGCCACCACATAACCTCGCTTGCGGCCCTTGCGCAGCACCTCGACCACGTCGTGCGACGCCGTTGACGACGGCCGTTTGGCAACGTCGCCAATGTCGAGTCGCAGTAACTCGCTGACGCGCAGGCCCGTGTAGAGCTGCCAGCGAGCCATCAGGTCATAAGG
The DNA here is from genome assembly GCA_965262365.1 of Candidatus Rariloculaceae bacterium. GTDB lineage: Bacteria > Pseudomonadota > Gammaproteobacteria > Steroidobacterales > Rariloculaceae > UBA6522. The sequence continues at coordinate 4,358,921 of OZ253541.1, read as the reverse complement.
CGGCGCGAGCGCCGCCATCAGCTCGCATGCTTGCGCCGATATGAGTGGACGCGGCAGTGACTCGAACTGTCGCAACACGAACAGACTGTGGTCGGTGGCTGTTGTGGTCGTGCTGCGCGCGGGCCGCGGCCGCTTAACCCGCGCAAAATCGCGAGGCTGGCTCGCCAACGGCGATGCATCCAGGTACCGGTTGCGCACCAGCCACTCGTAGAATCTGAGCACGCCACGGACACGATGGTTGATGGTCGAGATACGGTACGGTCGACCGGTGTGCCCGCTCGGTTCCGACAGCATCCGGTTGCGGTACGCCACCAGGTCGACGGCATCCGCTTCCCGCCAGGCGATCGCGTTCTGTTCAAGCGTCTCGAACCAGTCGTAGAGAATCTCCGCGTAGGTCCTGAGAGTGTCAGCGGTATGGGCTCGCTGAATGAAGTGCTCATGTAGATACGCAACCGCCGGCTCAATGAGCTGACAATCGGCCGTGAACAGAAGCGGGAATCCGGCAGGTCTGGGCTCACGAAGCACCATCGAACGTGCCTGCAAGGCAGCCTCGGCAAGATGCTCGCCGACCTCGTCCGGCTCTGGCAGCACCGACTTACGAATGATCTGAACGATGTTGGCTTCGCTCGCGGGTCAGCTGCTTGACCGCGTCCACAAAAGACAGACCGCGAACATGCATCGCCAGGTCGATGGCACCGCCACCGCCGCAGCGCCCTCGCATGTCGTACCACTGGCACCCTGTCGTCAAGATCTCAAACTCCCCGCGTGTGGTACGTACGTGCCAGCGTCGGCTGCGATCCGACTTGACCGGCACATAGCTTGGGTCGGCCTTGACGTGTATCGCCAGCAATGCCAAGGCATCGGAGGCCGGCATCTCGCGCAGCTGCGTCAACGTCGCTTCGTCGAAAAATCGGCGCCTCGCCATCAACGCATGCCTCCAAAATGATCGCGTGCCGGGCTACTCGCCTCTAAACGAGGCCTGGGCTGCTCGGCCCGCTCAGTGTAGGCAATCAGAAGGAGGGACCCAATGAGGTTTACAACCGTGAATGCAACCTAACACCCCTCGGGGGTCGCCGAGCCGAGCGAAGCGGACCGGGGAATCACCCTCAAGCTCGGCCGGGCGCTGGCGCTCATCGACGTGCGGCTTCTGGATCACCTCGTCGTCACCGACGGCGATTTTGTTTCGATGGCGGAACGTGGGCTTCTCTGACTTTCTCGGCCCCGTTCAGCTTCAATCGCTCCCTCCGAGTCCCGCACGCCGCGAGGCGCCCGAGCCGGGCGGGGGGTGGGTGAGGGCCGGAGTCCGTACGCGAGTACCCGGCCGGCATCCCGTTCCCGTTTTATTCGTGCCCCGCCCCGGGGTTTCATGTGGAGGTCTCCGTGTCCGATTCCGAACCCACCATCCGTTGTCTTTCCCTTCGCCTGCTCGCGCCTTCGCCCGAGAACGTCCGCAAGACGCCCGCCGGCGATTCGGCGTTCGAGGAACTCAAGGCGTCGATCGCCGCTCACGGCCTGCTCGAAAACCTGATTGTCGCGCCCCAGGTACCGGAGCCCGGCGGTCCCGTCCGCTACGCCGTCATCGCCGGAGGCAGGCGCTTGGCGGCGCTACAGGCGTTGGCGAACGAGGGCGCGCTGGCCGAGGGCTACCCCGTGTCCTGTCACATCGTCACCGATGCGGAGAATGCGGTCGAACTGTCCCTGGCCGAAAATACCGTGCGCGCCGCCATGCATCCCGCCGACCAGGTGGAGGCGTTCGCGAGAATTGCCCGGGACGGGGGCACGGTGGCTGGGATCGCTTCCCGGTTCGGGGTCTCCGAACGCACGGTCGAGCAGAGGCTGCGCCTCGGCAACGCCGCCCCCGAGTTGCTGGATGCCTACCGGGCCGGTGAGATGGGCCTGCAGGCGCTGCAGGCGTTTTGCGTCACCGCCGACGAGGCCCGGCAACGGGCGGTGTGGGAGGAACTCAAGGCGCAACACCACGGGCCGAGCGTCTGGCAGATCCGGAGGATCCTGACCGAGGGCCGGATGCCGGCCACTTCGGCGGTCGCGACGTTCGTGGGGACCGAAGCGTATGAAGCCGCGGGCGGCGCGCTCACTCGCGATCTCTTCGCCGAGGAGGACGAAAGAGGCACCTGGTTCGACGACCCGGTGTTACTGAGAAACCTGGCGCTCGAAAAGCTCGAATCCGTCGCCGAGGAACTGCGAACGAAATGGGCCTGGGCCGAGGCGAGGGTGGAGGTCGACTGGAACGACACCGCACGGTTCGCACGCATCCGCCCGAAGCCCGGACTGGCCACGGCGGAGGAGGCGAAGGAGGTCCAGACACTGACCGCCCGCCGGGACGAACTGACCGAACTCGACGACGACGCCTGGACCGGGGAAACCGAATCCGAACTCGAGCGCATCGAGGCGCGGCTCGACGAGATTCAGCAGTCCGTGGCGGACCGTGCCGTGTTCCGGCGACAGGACCGAGAGATCGCCGGCGCCATCGCCACCGTCGGGGATGACGGGACCCTGCGGCTGATTCAGGGGCTGGTGCGGCCCGAGGATATCCCGGCCGCCGATCCGACCGGACACGACGGCGCTTCGTCGTCCGACGATGCCGGAAACGTCGCCTCCGCCGTGCAGAACGGTCACGACACGGACGGATCGCCCGCGCACATTCAGCCGCCGGCCCTGTCGCGCCCTGCACCGTCGCAGGATCCGGAAGCCGCCGCCCGCAAGCGAGTGGGCATCGGCGTCGGACTGGCCGACGATCTTCGGGCCATTCGCACGTCGCTGATCAAGGGGCATCTCGTGGGCGATTTCTCCGCCGCGTTCGATCTCTTCCTGTTCCAGATCGCCCGGCGCGTGTTCGGCCAGGGGTATCGACCGGATGCGCTCGATATCTCTGCCGTCGAAACGCCCGATCGTCCGCCGATTCGCCGCAACGACACCCGCTTCGACGGCGCTGCGCGCGGTGAACAGCTATTGGAGCAGAATCGATCCGCCTTGCCGCTCGATTGGCTTGCAATCGATGACGACGGGGAGGCGTTCCAGGCGCTGCGGGACTTGTCCCAGGCCGGGAAGGAATCGCTGTTCGCGTCCTGCGTAGCCCGTACGGCCAAGGGGCAGTTGGCATTCGAGCCCTCGGCGCGGCCCGAGCTCGAAGCCACGGTGGCTCGGCTCGGCGTCGACTTCGCCTCCGGGTATCGGCCGGACGCGGAACTCTTCTGGAGCCGTTTGACCAAGGCGAAGCTCCTCGACATCGCGTCCCGGACGCTCGGCCCGGACTGGGCCGGGGCCCGGTCGAAGTTCAAGAAGGCGCAGCTCGTCTCGTCCATGGAACGGGCGTTCGGTCCCGACGGCCAGGACGCTTCGCATGTCACGGCCGGCGCACGCGCCGCGGCACTCAAGTGGATGCCGCCGGGCTTTGAAGCGTTCGATGCCGGGGGCGACCGAGCCCGCACCGACACGGCGCAAGCGGATGCCGGCGCTGCCGACTTGCACACCGCCGATCCGGACGCCGCGCCCAACGGTAACCCGCCGTCGGATGACCCGGCGGCGGCCGCCGATGACGCGCCCGCCGCGTCTGGACCGGATCCCGTTGAGGCCACGCAAGCCGACGGCGAACACGGTACGACGGCGGCGCCGGACCCGACCGTCCCACCCGCCGCCGGCAACGGCCAGGATCCGCAATCGGCGTCCCCCGCGCTCCCGGCCTTCCTGCGTGCCGTGACGTAGTTCTTCGCGACCGGGTTTTCATTGCACGGCCCTTCGGCCCCGCCGGCGATCCACCGGCGGGGCCTTTTTGACTCCGAGACCTGCAGGAGATGTTCACGATGCACCGTCCCACCGATCCGACCGCGTCGCCCATCCGGGCGCGAATTCACGAGCGCGCGCTCAGCCGCGTGACGAAACTCTTCAATGCGGGCCTCGGCGATATCTTCGCCGAGCTGTTCCAGAACGCCCGCCGCGCCGGCGCCGGGCGCCTCGACGTCACCGTCGAGCGCATCCCCTCCCAATTCGAGGGCGACCGGCTCATCACCGTCATCGACGACGGCGCCGGTATCGCCGATCCGGCGGTGCTGTTGTCCTTTGGCGAATCGGGCTGGGATGCCGAGACCGCCGAACGCGAGGATGCCGCCGGCATGGGGCTCCTGTCGCTCGCGCGGCGCGGTTGCGTTGTGCGCTCGCGCGTGCGGTGTGAAGCGACCCAACCGGGCTGGCGACTGCTGCTCACGCCCGATCATTTTCTGGGCTCCGACGACGCCCAGGCCGTACCCGATGACGAAGCGCCGTCTCCCCACGGCACCGCCATTGCGTTCGTCGCGCACGAGACCGCCGAGGCGATCCGGGCGGCTGTCGCCGGCGCCGCGCGTTACGCGCCCCTCCCCGTGAGTTTCGATGGAGAGGCCGTCCCCCACGAATCGTTTCTCGACGGCGCCTGCCACACGGAACGCTGGGCCGGCCTCACGATGGGGGTGTTCAAAAACCGCCACGATCCGTTCAACCAACCGGACCTGAACTTCCACGGCCTGACGCTGAACGTGCGCCTGCCCCGGGTCCAGACCCTGGACGGGGACACCTGGTCGGTGCGCGCCGAGGTCGAGTCCTGCCCGGAGTTGGAACTGGTGCTGCCGGCGCGCAAGGAAGCCGTGGAGACGCCGTTCCTCGCCACTCTGCGCGAGGCTGCGCGCGAGCCCATCTATCACGCGCTCGCGGTGGCGGACCCGGCACCCCGGGTCGCCTTCGATGATCACCGGGACGCTGCCCGGCTGGGCATCCCGCTGCCGGTCCCGCCGGCGGAACTGCGCCCCTGGCGGCCCGCCACGGCGGACGTGGACGACTGGCGCGAAGCGATGCCGTTCACGCCCGCCCCGGACAATGCGCTCGTCATGGCGTACGAACCCGATCCCCCGGAGGCCCAGGCGCTGTACCGGGCCACCGAGCAGGCCGGGCTTCACCAACGGCTGTTCGAGGCCGACAAGCGCCTGGAGGGCTATCCCTGGTACGACGCGCTCACGCGGGTGCGTAACCTCCACGTGGAGATCACCGCCGGGGACGGTGTCCGTTGGCTCGATACGCTGCGCTCGACCTCGCCGGGCGCGGCGGCTTCACCGTCCACCACGGACACGCCGATGCGTCCCGAGGCGATCCGGATGCACCTGGAACTGGCGCGGGCGGACCAATCGCAGGCGCCGATATCGATTCCGGCCGATGTCGTCTTTTTGGGCGAGGCCTACACGTGGGTCGGCGATGCGCAACCGCTGGTCACCGCGGACAGCGCCATCGAGCCCGAGACCCTGGCCCGGTTGTTGCGCGGCGGGTTCTTCTGCCCGTCGGATGACGCCGCGGCGGATGCCTGGGAAACGCAGTCGGTCCGCTTCGACGAGGAGGCGCTGCACATCGCGCTCAAGCTCCTGTCCTCGGAGGACGAGGCGCGCCGGCGCACCATCGCCCAGGCGGTGTGGCGGGAGATTCTGTGGCTCATGCCCAAGGATCGCGCCGTCGACATCGCCATCCGCAACGGCGACGTCGCCGTGACGCTCGGTCCCCTGGCGGGGGGCTGACCTCCTGGCGGGGGGCTGACCCCCTGGCGGGGGGGCTGAACCCCCTGACGAGGCGCTGATTGCCCCGGCCGGCCCCGGCGCCGGCCACCCGCCGAACCCGTTTCTTTCGTTCTCTTCCATTCCATCCACCAGGAGCGTTTCATGCAACTCATCACCTCCGCGCTGCGCGAACAACTGCTCGCCAACGGCGCCCGCCGCGACGCCGATCACGTCCCGGTTCTCAAGCTATTCAACCCCGTGGGCGCGGCGACGTGGCTCATTACCGAAATGGACCCCGAAGACAACGATTATCTCTTCGGCCTGGCCGATTTGGGTCTGGGTTTTCCGGAATTGGGCGGTATCAGCCTCTCGGAGCTCGAAGGGTATCGCGGACCGCTCGGGCTCGGCATCGAGCGGGATCTCTACTTCAGGCCGAAGTTTCCACTTTCCATTTACACCGAGGCCGCCCGTGGCGCACGACGCATCGTCGAGAACGGTTCGGACCTCGATGACGCCGCCCGCCGGCTCGGCGCCCGCGCCGCGGACCCGTCCGACGCCCACGCCCCCGGGGCCGCCTCGTGAGCGCCAGCACGCTGTTTCCGAACGCCCTGCCCGCCGGTCATGACCGTCACCGAGAGGCGCTGCTCATCGTCGACCCGGGCGCGTCGAACCCGTCCGGCGTGGCGCTGTCGCTCTTCAACGCCTGCCGGCAGGTGATCGGGGAGGGCGGCAACCCGACCACCGATCCGGCCGTGCGCCTGATGGTCACCCAGCTTTCGTACCTGGTGAACAGTCACGCGAACCTCGATCCCGCCGAGTACCGCGCGTTGATCGAGGCGTGCCAGGCCAAGGCCGGCGCCCGACAGCCTGTGCCGTAACGCTGGCGCATTCCAGCCTCGTTCAAGCCCGGCCGCGGTGAGCCCCGCCGCCGGGCGTTTTTCGTTCCATTGCCTCCAGGAGTTACGCCATGTCCGTCAGTCGATCCGACGCCACCGCCCCGGCCGCACCTCCCGCTCCGTCGCCGGCCGCCCACCCCATGGACCCGCGCCGCGGCCGGGGCCTCTCGCCCAGGTTCTCGGCGTTCATGTGTTGGCTGCTCGACCTGCCGGCCATGAGCGACCCGGCCATTGTCGATGCGGTCGTGACCGGCGATTGCGTGTTCATCGCCACGACCGTCGATCCATCGTTCAACCATCTCTTGGGCTCCTGGCAGGACTGCAAGGCGAATCTGCGCGGTTGGGGAGAGGCCTGCGACGTGAGCCCCCAGACGGTGGACGCGCTGATCGCCCGGGCCCGCCACGGCGCGGGTTGAGTGCCTTCGCAACCTCGCACCATCCCAACGCCCTGAACTTGCCGGTCCCCACGCGGAGGCCGAGTCAGGCGGGGGCCGGTCGAATCGCGAATGCCGGCGCGAGCCCGCGATCCGGCGCACATCCACACCACGAGGATCGACATGATGGGAACCCACATCACCGACGAACACAAAGCCGCCTTCGCGGCCCTGACCAGCGGCGAGTACGACAATTTTGCGCTCTTCTCGTGTGTTATCGACGGGGCACCCGGCGCGGCCATCGTGGCCGTCCACCGGTGCCCGCCCGCCGAAGACGGCGGCGAACCCGAAGTCGCGATTCGGCCGCTTTTCGTCAGCGTAACGCCGGCGATGAAACTCACCGACCACGACGGCCGTGCGGCATGAGCGGCGGTTCGCCGCCTCGCCGCCGCCTGGGTGGGTCGGGTCCGGACCGAAGGGCAGCGTGTTCTTCGTTTTCCGCGCGCCGGCCCTTTCGCCATCCATCCACCTGAAGGAGTCCATCGATGCCCGATGCGCCGTCACAGCGTGTGTCCCCACGCCCGAATCCGCCGATTCCCCAACCTTCGGCGTACAGCGCAAAACCCGCCCGCCTGCTGGCCGCCGCGCGCACGCTCCTGACCCCGCTGCAGAACGGCTGTCTGCTCAGCGCCGCTGTGCTGCGCGAGGCCATGACCGGCGCGTTCGGGGGCACCGATGCCGATGGCGCGTGGCTCTGGAAGGACGCCTACGACGCCGCCGAAGCCGCGGTGGTGCTGTTCATCCAGCGTTACGGGTCCGCCATGCGGCGCGAAGCCGGTGCCGGCCCGCAGGGCCCCGCCGCGATGCTCGCGATGCTCGAACGCCTGGCGGCGCTTGAACCCTCCCATACGCGCCGCTCCGAGGAACAGGTCCGCCTGCAACAGTTTTCCACGCCCCTGCCCCTGGCCTATGCGGCGCTCCAGGCCGCCATGATCCGCCCCCGCGACCGGGTGCTGGAGCCCTCGGCGGGCACCGGCATCCTCGCCGTCATGGCCCACTGTTCGCTGCGCGAAACCGCCAGCCAGCGGCTCTACCTCAACGAACTCGCCCCGACGCGGGCCGGCTTGCTCGAAGGGCTCTTTCCGGGCGTTTCCGTCGACCGACGCAACGCCGAGACCATCGCCGACTACCTGCCCGGGCTCGTGCCGTCGGTCGTGCTGATGAACCCTCCGTTCTCGGTCAGCCCCGGGGTCGAGCGCCGCCGCCATGACGCGGACCTGCGCCACATCCGTTCCGCGTTCTCCATGCTGCCGCCGGGCGGGCGGCTCGTGGCCATTACCTCCCACTCCTGTGTCCCCGGCAGCCCGGCCTGGCAAGGCGCGTTCCGGTATCTCGACCCGCCCGCGCAAGCGGTGTTCTCCATGGCCATCGAGGGCCGCGCGTATGCCCGTCACGGCACCTCGTTCGACACCCGCCTGACGGTCCTCGACCGGTTGACGCGCGAGGCGTGCGACGACGCCGTCACCGGCCGCTCATTCGATCCCGCCGCCACCGTGTCCGATGCCGCCGCTTTGCTCCAAGCCGTGCAAGCTCAGGTGTCGCCACGCCGACCGCTGGCCCCGAAACCCGGCGCGCGCCGGCCGGCCGGCGGGTTCTCCCTCCAATCGCCGCCCAACGTCGCACGCAACGGAAACGCGGCCGCCCCGGACGCTCGCCCCGCCAGCCGGCCCGCGCCAGCCACCGTTTGGGGTCCCGTCGCCGAACTCCAGTACGACATCCCCGCCCCAGCCGATGAGGCGCACAACGGTGAGTCCTCGCCATCCGCCCCGGCGCAGCCGGCGTCCGCGGGACCCTACGAGCCCTGGCGTCCCGCCACGGTTCGAATCGCCGGGGCGCAGTCCCATCCGACGCCGCTCGTGCAGTCCGCGGCGATGGCCACGGTGTCTCATCCGCGCCCGGCCTACCGCCCGAAACTGCCGGAGAAGGTCGTCACCGAGGGACGGCTGTCCGACGCGCAGCTCGAAAGCGTCATCCTCGCCGGCCAGGCCCACGAACGGCGCCTCCCGGCTCAGGTCCGCATCGGCGAGGGCTGGGAAACCCTGCAACGCGTCGACGGTGCGGCGCACAGCGGCCCTGCGGGCGGCAGTCCTGCGCACGGCAATCCTGCGGACGGCAGATCCGCGGACGACAGGCCCATACGCACTGAGGACGGGGAAGTGTTCTCATCGCCCGTGCGGTTCCGGCGCGGCTGGATGCTCGGCGACGGCACCGGCTGCGGCAAGGGCCGCCAGGTCGCCGGCATCATTCTGGATCGATGGCTGCGGGGCAATCGCCGCGCGCTGTGGCTGTCGGCCTCCGACAAGCTGCTCGAAGACGCCCGCCGGGACTGGGCCGCGCTCGGCGGCGCCGAATCGGACGTTATTCCGTTGAGCAAGTTTCCCACCGGCAAAGCCGTTCCCCGCACGCAGGGGATTCTGTTCACCACCTACGCGACGCTCAGGTCCGCCGCCCGCCAGGCCTCGCTGTCGCGACTCAGGCAAATTGTCAATTGGCTGGCCGACGGACTGGACGAGCAGAGCCGCCACACCTTCTCCGGCGTGATTGTGTTCGATGAAGCGCACGCCATGGCCAATGCGGCGGGCTCCAAGGGAAGCCGCGGCGATGTCGCCCCGTCCCAGCAGGGCCGCGCGGGCCTGCGGCTGCAGAACGCGCTGCCGGATGCGCGCATCCTGTACGTCTCCGCCACCGGCGCCACGACCCTGGCGGGACTTGCGTACGCCCAACGCCTGGGCTTGTGGGCGACCGACGAGACCCCGTTCGAGAAACGCACGGACTTCGTCACCGCGATGGAATCCGGCGGCGTGGCCGCCATGGAAGTGGTCGCCCGCGACCTCAAGGCGCTCGGTCTCTACCAGGCCCGCGCGCTTTCCTATGACGGGGTGGAAGTGGAACTGCTCGAACACGCCCTCACGGACGAGCAGCGGAGGATCTATGACGCGTATGCGCAAGCCTTCAAGATCATCCACGCCCATCTGGAACAGGCGTTGCAGAGCACCGGAATCTCCGACGCCGAGCGTACGCTGAACCGCAACGCCAAGTCCGCCGCGATGTCCGCGTTCGAGGGCGCCAAGCAGCGGTTTTTCGGGCACCTGCTGACCTCCATGAAATGCCCCTCGCTGATCCGCGCCATCGAGGCGGACCGGGATGACGGACGCGCTTCGGTGATCCAGCTCGTCTCCACCGGAGAAGCGCTGATGGAGCGGCGCATCGCCGAAGTCCCCACATCCGAATGGAACGACCTGAACATCGATCTCACGCCGCGGGAGTCGATCCTCTCGTACCTGGCGCACGCGTTTCCGGTGCAGTTGCAGGAACCGTTCACGGACGAGGAGGGGAACCTGCTCTCGCGCCCGGTCTATGACGACGACGGCAATCCCGTGCTCTCCCAGGAAGCGGTCGCCGCGCGGGACGCGCTGATCGAGCGGCTGGCGGCGCTGCCTCCCGTGCCCGCCGCGCTCGACCAATTGCTACACCACTTCGGCCACGAGGCCGTCGCCGAAGTCACCGGGCGGTCCCGGCGCGTGCTGAAGATCGTCGATTCGACCGGTGAGCGGCTCGCCCTGAAGAGCCGGCCCGCGTCCGCCAACCTGTCGGAGACCGCCGCGTTCATGGAGGGATCCAAGAAGATTCTCATCTTCTCCATGGCCGGGGGGACCGGCCGCAGTTACCACGCCGCGCTCGATTGCGGTCACACCGCGCGGCGCGTTCACTACCTGCTCGAACCCGGGTGGCGCGCGGAGCTAGCGATCCAGGGCTTGGGCCGAACGCATCGTACCCACCAGGCCTCGGCGCCGGTGTTCCGCCCTGTGACCACGAACGTGAAGGGCGAGAGGCGGTTCATCGCCACCATCGCGAGAAGGCTCGACAGCCTCGGCGCGCTGACGCGGGGCCAGCGCGATTCGCAGACCTCGCTCGGCGGCGGCGACGCGGCACTCTTCAAGGCCCGCGACAACCTGGAAAGCCTGTACGCGCGGGCGGCGTTGAGACAGTTCTACGGCGCGTTGTGGGCCGGGTACATTCCGGACTGGTCTCTCGGCCGGTTCGAGACGGCCACCGGCCTGAAACTCACCTGGGAAGGGACGCTGAAGGAAGACCTGCCACCGATGCCGAAGTTCCTCAACCGGCTGCTGGCGCTGCCGATCGACGAGCAAAACACGCTCTTCGCCCAGCTCGAAGAACGCATCGATGCGAACATCGAGCAGGCGATGGAAGCCGGCACCTACGAGCAGGGCGTGGAGAACATCCTGGCCGATACCCTGCGGGCGGCGTCCCGGGAGGTGCTGCAAACGCACGAGAGAACCGGCGCGGCCACCGAGCTGGTCGAGATCGTCCGCCGGGACCGCCTGCAACCGCTGACCGCTGACGCGGCGTTGCAACTACGCGGTCAGGCCATGAACGCCGGCCGCAACGCCGCGCTGCTCGTGAACGGCCGGTCGAACCGCGCTGCCGTGAAGGTGCCCGCGCCGTCGCGGATGCTCGAGGACGGCGGCATTCAACCGCGGGTACGCCTGTTGCGTCCGGCCTCGCGCGAAACCGCCGCCGAGGATGCGATGGCCGCATCGCACTGGCGCGAGGCCGACGAAACCGAATGGCGCGCGCTGTGGGACGCGGAGGTCCAATTGCTCCCGAGTCACACCGAATCGCGCCTGTGGCTGGTGACGGGTTTGTTGCTCCCCGTCTGGGACCGGTTGCCCAAGGAAGACCTGCGCGTGCGCCGGCTCCGGACCGATGACGGAGACGCGCTGATCGGCCGCGTGCTGAACCCCGAACAGGCCACGACGTTGCGCAGGACGTTCGGCCTGGGTTCAGGTCCCCTGCCGAACGCCACCGAAGTCCACCAGGCGTTGACCCGGCGCGGCGCGCCGTTCAGCCTCGCCAACGGCTGGCGCCTGGTGCGGCGCCGCCTGATGGGCGCCGAGCGCATCGAGGTCGAGGGGCCGGTGGACACCGACCTGCCGGTGCTCAAACGCCTCGGTTGCGTGACCGAGATCGTGTCCTGGCGCACCCGCGTGTTCGTGCCCGGCGCCCAGACCGTCGAGCGGTTGCTGGAACGCTACCCGCTCGACAGGGGATCGGCCTGAGCCGCGCCATCCTATACGTATCGCCGGCCGCTCGCCGACGACCCATTCACTGTCATCGTAGGAGGCCGACTCATGGCACCCACCAGCACGCTGCCCGACAACCCCGTGTACGCGTTCGTGCCCGCGTACGCGCCGGCCGATCAACCTCAACCCATCCGGATCGTCTTCGAGACGCTGCCCGGTTACATCCCCACGGCACTCGTCGCCCTCAATCTCGCCGATGCGGAACGGCTCTGCACCAAACTCAATGCCCGCCTCGGCCTTGATCCGCAGGCGTGGATGAGCATGGCCGCGCACGCCATGCGCGAGTCCGAAAGACCGCCCGGCGGCGTGTGCCATTGAAGCGCCACGGCACCGGCCGGACCGCGCGCAAGCCCATCGACGTGCCGGGCGCCCACGCAGGCAGCCGAACGCCGCGGCCGCTCGCGTGCATCTGCATCGGCGCGACATCCAGGGATCGTCCGGCCGCCCTGCCGTCACTCCACGCGTACCCCAGGCACTGCGGATCCCGGAGGCTCGGGCGAGAGCGCTTGAGGGGGCGAGCGCCCCGGGACGGAGAGAGAGTTTTCCGGCTCGGGGATTTTCACCCCCTTCGGAGTACACGCCATGTATCACCTTGCACGTACCGGCTCGGATCCCGCGCCGCTTGACTTCAACCGCGACACGCCCACCGAGGGCATCGCCGACGCCCGCGATTTTGAACCGTGCCCGAACGGCCTGGACGAACCGTTCCGGTTCAACACCGAATCGCTCCTCGCCGAGATCGGCCTTTCCGCTCAGGCGGTCCGGGAAATTCAACCCCGCTCGTCCGATCCGGGCCTCTGAGAGTGGGGGCGAAGCCCCTGGAGGGTGAATCGGGAAGGGGTCGAGAGAGACCGTTCCCGGTTCATCAACCCTTTGTCATTAACCAGTACCTCAGGAGATCTACCATGTTTGGTTTGAATCGTGCAGAAGTCATCGGACGCCTCGGCGCCGATGTCACCGTCAACCACCTCACCAGCGGCGGCCGTGTGGCGAACATGTCCATCGCCACGGACGAGAGCTACCTCGACCGCAACTCCGGCAACCGCGAGGAGCGCACCGAGTGGCACCGGATCGTCACCTTCCAGCCCGGGCTGATCGACATGCTCGAGAAGCACGCCACGAAGGGCCGGCTGCTCTACGTCTCCGGCACGCTGCAGACGCGGCGCTGGCGCAAGGACGGGGAAGAGTCGGATCGGTTCTCCACCGAGATCCGGCTGGCCCCGGGCGGACGCGTCCAGTTCCTCGACAAGCCCAACGGCGCCAACGGCTCGGCCGCGGCCCAGGGCACGACCGAGGCGCCCGCCGCCACGCAGGACACGGTCGACTCGGACATCCCCTTCTAGTCTGACCGTCCGCGCCCCTTGGGGCCGGCCTCCGCCATTCCTCGGCGGGGGTCGGCCCCATTTTTCGTGCACGCGGGGCACGTTTCTCCCCCACTGCCGTTTCGCAGCCGCCGCCCGAGCACGTTGAGCTTGGGCGGGGGCGATTCGCGGTGTTGGAGAGAGAGCCGACCCTCCGCCGCGCCCTGTCTCCCCTCACCCACGGAGGAACCGACCATGACCAACCCCGCCACGCGTTCACCCTGCCGCCTGAGCTACGCGGGCATCGGTGCGCGCCGTACGCCGCCGGGTGTGCTCGCCGACATGACCCGCATCGCCCGCTGGCTGCACCGCACCGGTTGGCACCTGAACTCCGGCGGCGCCAACGGGGCCGACCGGGCCTTTGCCGAGGGAGCGCCCGCCGCTGCCCGCACACTGTTCCTTCCCTGGCCCGGGTACAACGGCCACACCGGCCCCGACTGCCGAACCCTCTCGCCCGCCGAGCGTTCCGCCGCCCAGAGACTTGCCGCGCAGCTTCATCCGGCCTGGGCGCGGTGTTCCCGGGGCGTCCGGGCGCTCCATGCCCGCAATGCCGCCATCGTGCTCGGCGCAGGCCTCGATCGCCACGTCGACGCGGTGGTGTGCTGGACGCCGGACGGGGAGATTGTCGGCGGCACGGGGATCGCCGTGCTCATGGCCGGCCTCGCGGGCGTGCCCGTGCTGAACCTGGCCGTGCTGTCCCCCCGCGAGGCCTGCCTCTTTCTCCGCAACCGTCGTCACGCCTTCCAGTCGAGGGCCCGCCGATGAGAACCTACGACCGCCATGCCGTCTGCGCGTTTCGCTTCACCCAGGCCATCTGGGGCGGGTTCAGCAACTTCTACCCGCTCGAGTGTCCCATCCACGCCGGGCCGTGGCTGTTCCACACCGCCGAGGCGCTGTATCAGGCGTGCAAGCATCCGCACCGCCCCGACATCCAGGCGCGCATCGCGCACGCCCCCTCGCCGAAGGCCGCCAAGGCCATCGCGCGCGCCGCGCCGCTCGGCCCGGGCTGGGACGCGCGGCGCGCCGACGCCATGCGCTGGGTGCTGCGCATGAAGCGCGAGGCGCAGCCCGGCCCCATCGACCGGTGGCTGGACGCCACCGGCGAGCGGCCCATCGTGGAGGTCTCCGTGCACGATGCCTGGTGGGGCGCGCGCCCGGTGGGCGAGCGCTACGTCGGGCGCAACGTGCTCGGGCGGTTGTGGATGGAATTGCGGCAACACGTGCGCGAATCCGATCCCGCCGCCCGCGCCCCTGTCTGGGCGGGGCGACTGGACCTCGGGCCCCTGTCCGGCGCACAGGCCCCGGTGCTCGCGGGCAGCGCCCGCTGGGTAAGCTCGTTGGAAGGAGAGGGAGTATGACCACCGTCATCAACATCCGGCACGGCCGCGCGGTTCTGGAGGAACCCGACGTCGTGCGCATCGACCGCGCCACGAAGTGGGGCAATCCCTTCGTCATCGGCCGCGACGGCGACCGGGCCCGGGTCATTGCGAAATACCGCGCCCGGCTGTGGCGCGAAATCCGCGCCGGCCACATCGGCCTCGACGAACTCGCGGCCCTCCACGGCAAGCGCCTGGCTTGCTGGTGTCGTCCTTCCAAGCCGTGCCACGGCGACGTGCTGGCCGAGGCCGCCCGCTGGGCCACCGAACAACCGCGCCCCCGCCGGAGACTCCCATGACCGCCCGTACACCCGACATCCTGGAGGACGGCGCCCTCGTCGTGCGCGACTTCGTCACGCCGGCCGAGGAGCGGCGCATCCTCGAGCGCATCGCCGCCGCGCCCTGGCTTCTCGACCTCAACCGCCGCGTGCAGCACTACGGCTTCCGGTACGACTACACCAACCCCGGCGCCCGCGAGCCGGCGGTGCCGTTCCCGCTGTGGACGGAGCACATGGCCCGGCGGTTGCTGGAATACTTCGGGGGCGTGCTGCCGACCCAGTGCATCGTGAACGAATACCGGCCCGGGCAGGGCATCGGCATGCACACCGATCACCGCGATTTCGGCGCCGCCGTCGCGTCGCTGTCGCTTGCGGACGACTGGCCGATGCGGTTCCGTCCCCGCAACGCCCGCCCGTACGTCCGCCACGGCGCGCCGGGCGACCGCGTCCTCACGCTGCCGCGCCGCTCGGTCGTGGTGCTTCGCCAGCGCGCCAGGGCCGAGTGGATGCACGGCATCGATCCCTCGGACACCGCCAGCCGGCGCGCCACGCGGGTCTCGGCCACGTTCCGTACGCTTGCGGGCTGACGAGCGCGCGCCGGAACGCCGCCGAGAGGTCGAGTCGGGGCCGGTAGCCGGGTGACCTCGTTCACCCGGAGTGCCGATGAATGCCTCGACCGCCTCCGCGCTGCTGGCGCAGCGCGCCGAATCCGTCTGTGCCAGGTACCTGCCCCAAGGGAGAAAGCAGGGGAGGTACTGGTGCGCCGGCGATGTGCGAGGAACCCCGGGCCGGTCGCTCTTCGTGCGCCTCGCCCCGCCGGGCATTCCAGGCAAGTTTACCGACGCGGCCACCGGCGAGCACGGCGACCTGCTCGATCTTATCCGGCTCGCCACCGGCGCGCGCTCGCTGCGCGAGGCGCTGGCCGAGGCGCGCCGGTTCCTGGCGCAGCCCGTCCCGCCCGCCGCATCCCGGCCCGGCACCTACGACCGCGCCCAGGCGGCCCGCAACCTGTGGGACCGTTGTCGCCCCATCCATGGCACCCACGCCGAGGCTTACCTTGTCGCCCGGGCCATTCACCGCTGCCGGTTCCCGGCACTGCGGTTCCATCCCGCTTTGCCCTACCGCCCCGACGCCGGCGGCTGGCAGCGCCTGCCGGCGCTGGTCGCCGCCGTCACCGCCGATGACGGGAACCTCCGGGGCGTGCACCGCACCTGGCTCGATCCCCGCCGCCCGGCCAAGGCCCGTGTCTCGCGTCCGCGCAAGGCGCTGGGACGCGTCCACGGGCTGGCCGTGCGGTTCGGCGAACCCGACGTCTCAACCACGCTCCTGGTGGGTGAGGGCATCGAGACGGTGCTCTCGCTGATCGGCGCCTGGCCCGACACCCCCTCGCGGGGCGCACCCTTCCAGGGGGCAGACTTGCAGAGCGAAGCCCCGCTCGCGGCGGCCGCGCTTTCGGCGGGCAGCCTCGGCTCGTTCCTTCCACCGCCCGGCCTCTCGCACTTGCTCATTGCCCAGGATCGCGATGACGAGGGCCAGGACGCGGCCCTCCGACTCCAACTTCGTTGCATGCGCCTCGGCATTGCCTCCGCGGTCATCGTGCCCCAGGGCAACGACTTCAACGACGATCTCATGACCCTCGGACGCGAACACGTTGCTCAACGTCTCGCGCCCCTTGTCATTCGCCCGCGTACCGAAACACGGTGCGGCTTCGCCGAGCTTCAAGGAACGAAGATCCCACTATCAAACAAAAGGACTCCTACGTGATGTTTTAGTGTGCCACACGTGCTCTCTGCGCCAACCCCTAAAGGGGTCCTCCACTGCGTTACGGCGCGCTCCGCGCGTGGCTGCGCTGCGCGCGTGCGTCTCAATAAATCATCACTTCGGAATCCTCCGGGGCGATTCACTCCTCTACACAAGGAACCAACCATGTACACACTCGAACACACTCAGGCCGTCTCTCCCACCGCCGTCATCTGCGAGAACCTCGAACAGTTCGGAGGAGCCCCCGCCAAGGGCGATCCCGATCCCCGCGCCGTCTGGGATCGCGAGGAAGCCTTCGCCGGCCTCGACAACATCCTCGACATACTCGTCGATGAGGTCGCGCCCGACGGCACCCAGTTCGCCGACGAACGAGAATCGCTGCTCTGGGGCTTCGTCAACACGCTGCACATGCAGAGCGTGAGACTGGACCGTACGGTCGACCGGCTCTCCCCGGAACTCAAGAACCTGCAGCACGCCCAGGACGGGACCGAGATCAACGCCTGGGAGCTGGAGAGAATCATCGAGCGCGCCCGCAACCTCGGCGATCGCCGCGATGCCTTCGAGCAACTGCGCGATGCCGCCGCCGAGCACTACCGCCGCGACACCGGCAAAACCTGGCGCCCGCGCCACGGCTCGCACACCAGCCGAACCGCGCAACTGACCTCCGCGGCAATCGATGCCCGCGACTTCCTCCGCGCCCGAGAGAACGAGAAGACCCAGGCGCACCTGCCCGAAGGCACGCTCGTTGCCGTCACCGGCTCCAAGCCCGTCGATAACGCCCAGACCATCTGCACCGCGCTCGATCACGTCCACGGCAAGTATCCGGACATGGTGCTCGTGCATGGCGGCGGACCGGGTGCAGAAAAGATCGCGGCGCGTTGGGCCGAGTCGAAGGGCGTCCACCAGGTCGTCTGCAGGCCAGACTGGAACACACACGGACGGGCCGCTCCGTTCCGGAGAAACGACCAGCTCCTGAAACTCCTGCCCAAGGGCCTCATCAGCTTCCCGGGCAGCGGCGTCTCCGACAACCTGGTCGACAAGGCCACCCAGCTCGGTATCCCCGTGCACAAAATCGCGCTCTGACCGTCGCGCCCTTCGCGGGCCGGGTTCCTCCTCGGGACTCGGCCCGCGCGTTTTGGTCTCGACTCCATGCCGGCCGGGCGAACGCCGCGGCCCCGTCACGCAATAAGGATCAACTCATGAGCAGCATCACCTTCAAGCGCTCCGCAGAAGACGAGTGGCGCGTCTACGACCACGACGGAGACCACGTCGGCGACGTCTTCCTCCAGTCCGACATTCTCGAACCCGACGCTCACTACTTTCTGGTCTGGCTTTTCGAAGACCCGCGCGGCTTCGTTCGTGTTCACGATCGCTCCCGCGTCCGCGAGGTGGCTCAGTGCAGGCTCGATACTCACCCGTTCTATTGATGACGGACTTGCACTCGCTCCGATCCCTCGCTCGCACAACGCGCTCCCGCCTTGCGCACATCGCATCCCTCACCGCCGCGGCATGAGCGTCCGCTCATACGCCGCGGCGGCTCGCCTTCGGTTCCGGTCCCGGAACCGCTTTCCCCTTCGTTCGGTACCCTGGGTCAGGTCCTTCCTACGCCCTTCGGCGGCTCGGCTCTCACACCCCACGCATCTCCGATGCCGGGCGCGCCCTGTCTGCGCAGCGGTGCGCAGGAATGCGCAGGACTACGCCACAGCATGATAAATCCCGCTGAATCATAGTCCTGTCACGCCGGGAAAAGTTCAGTCAATCTGACGGCACCGTTCAGTCAAATTGCATGCACGGCCAAGCTGCTGATATTTATGATAAAAACGAAAGATATCGGATCGCTCACCAGCCCGCGTATGCTCTCCGACATACGCGTTCATTCAAATTGAGTGAACGCCAATTCTCACCGGCCTACAGGAGCACTCAACTTGACTGCTCGTATGCGGCTTGATCCGGGAGCGATTCCCATGTCGAGACCCGCACTTCCGAATCGGAACATTGAATTATTCTCTGCGAATTCCGGCACAATTGGCCGGAAAATCGTTCCGGAAATTTGGAAAACCACATGGCCAAGACACTATCGAAGACCGTTCGAGTGACCGAAGAGCAATGGACTCGGGTCGAAAAAGCGGCCAGAAAACGCAACGAATCGCCCAATCATCTGCTGGTCAAGCTGGCGATGGATGCCCTCGATCGTCGCGACTGGCCCCGGACCGAGCTTGAAATCCAGCTCCTGCGGTCAACGTTGTTCACCGCCCAAGCCATGGCGCGGGACATGATCGCGAACGGGCGAAGCGAGGAGATTGAGGAAATTCGGCGCGAAATTTCCAGAATTGCGCCAGAGTTGCCCCCGGCGACCACCAAACACTCGGGATAAAGCTTTTTGCCGGATCGGACACCGAAGACCTCAAGTGTCGGGGAAATACTAAACTTGTACAGCCCATCTTCGCTCACTCGATGCAGCGACTTGAAATTATCGCTTGCGCCGATGACAATGATTTCTCATCCACCGTCCTAACCCCCCCACCCTAAACGTATCCGTTCCTGTGAACGGGGCCGTGCTTGGATATCCAACTACAAGACCTCGGAGAGAACGCGATCGTTTTCAAATCGATCGACAACACCCAAATGAAAGCAATTGACAGGCGATTCACTGACATCATCAACGGAAACAGCCAGTTCATCATTCCGGTATTCCAACGCGATTACACTTGGACTCGCCACCAATGCCAGCAACTGTGGAGGGACGTACTGCGCGCGAGCGTCGGCGAAACCAACGGGAGCCATTTCATCGGCTCCATCGTCTACATCGGGGCGGACTTGTCGAAAGCCTTCCAAAGCTGGCTCCTGATCGACGGGCAGCAACGATTAACGACTTTAACCGTACTGCTGATTGCTCTGCGCGATCACATCAAGGCTGCTGGCTGGTCTGGAGGAGAGGATAGCCCAACCGTCGACAAAATTGATGCCTACTATCTTAAGAACACGCTCGAATCGGGTAAGCGCCGATACAAGCTCGTACTTCGGCGCCGGGACAATGCGACTCTTCATGCGCTCGTCGATGGAAATGATCTGTCTGAACTCGCAGAGGATTGCTCGGAGTTGATAGTCGAAGCCTACGATTTCTTCCGCTCTGCGTTGGAGGCACCGGGCTGTGATCTGGGAGATGTGTACGGTGGCATTGCTGGTCTAAACATTGTTGACGTCACACTTAGTCGAGGTGTCGACAATCCCCAGCTTGTATTCGAGAGCATGAATTCCACCGGTGTCGACCTGCAACAAAGCGATTTGGTTCGCAACTATTTGCTGATGGGGCTCACGGAGTCGGAACAGACGCGCCTTTATGATGAGTACTGGAGCAAGATCGAATCGCTCTTCCAGGCGTCCAGAAATGCTTTCGACTGGTTCCTTCGCGACTACGTGGCGCTCGAAAAGCGGTTGACGCAACAGATCCAACTGGATCGCATCTACGATGAGTTCAAGGCGTTCTGGAGCCCCGACATGGAGAGGCCGCTTGAGGAACTCCTTGCTGACATGCTGCGAGTTGCCCGCACGTACGCATCATTTCTTGGGATCGCGCCCATGCAGCGTCCATGGCTTGCGGACGCCATGAGCCATATGCGGTCGCTAAATACGACACAGGGGCTGCTCATCATGCGGCTCTACGACTGCCACGAGAAAGACTTATTGTCCCAGGAT
This sequence comes from Candidatus Rariloculaceae bacterium, assembly GCA_965262365.1. Classification (GTDB taxonomy): domain Bacteria; phylum Pseudomonadota; class Gammaproteobacteria; order Steroidobacterales; family Rariloculaceae; genus UBA6522. Next base: position 4,338,483 of record OZ253541.1, on the reverse strand, counting down.
GAGTTTGTCCGCGCGGTCAGGCTGATTGAGAGCTACCTCCTACGCCGCGCCGTCTTGGGCATGGAGACTCGTAACTATTGGTCGATATTCGCCAGAATGGCACGCGATATCGACCGTGAATCAGCCTTCGATTCGTTTCAAGTCGCTCTGGCGCGCCTGAGGGACAGCAATCGCTTTCCGACGGACGACGAATTCAGGCGAGGATTGCAAGAACGCGACCTTTACGGATTGCGGGTGTGCAAACATATCCTGGACCGGCTGGAAAATGCCGGTTACCAGGAGCCCAGCCCGGTGCACGACTATTCTATCGAGCACATCATGCCGCAAGGAATCGCCGACGCGCCGAGGTGGCAGGAAATGCTCGGCGAGAATTGGGCTGAAATTCACGAGACATGGCTGCATCGGTTGGGCAACTTGACGCTCACGGCATACAACAGCAAGTACTCGAACCGGCCGTTCGACGAGAAGAAAACGGTTGATGGCGGCTTTCGGCACAGCGCCGTACGACTAAACCAGTACGTCAGGGATCAGTCAGGATGGACAGCCGCCGAAATGGAGGCCCGCGGACACCTGTTGGTCGAACGGGCACTAGGGATTTGGCGGCATCACGAAGCCGATGCAGCCAGTATTCAAGCGGCCGATATCCGCGATCTTCGGTCGCGCGCCGCCAACCGAGATGCTAGTAGTCTCAAGATGTCCAACAAGACTCGAAACTTGCTTGATGAAATGCAAGCATCGATTCGCGCGTTGGGCGAGGTCATAGAGGTAGTCGAGCGCAAGTCTGTATGCTGCTATGGCCCCTCATTTTTTGTCGAACTGATGCCTATGCGCTATTCCGTTAGAGTCATCCTTCCGCTGGAATTTAGTGAGGTGGAAAACCCCGGCGAGCTGGCAATTAGTGATGCGTCTACTTGGAAATTTGTGCCCAATCGAGCGCACACCGATTGCGACTTGTTGGTAGATCTATGGCAGCAAACGGATATTGCGGCCGCAATGCCTATGATTCGACAAGCATTTGACCAGTCGCGGTAATTGGTATAGCCCGCGACGCGGGACTCCTGCGCGCTCTACGATACGTGCCCGGCCAGTCGATCGTGATTCGGCGGCGGTTCAGGTACGTTTTGGACGCCAATAATGGGGCAATATTTAATCCCGATCGACAAGTGCTGGGCAAGTCTGGGTGAGAAACCGCCTACTCTTGAGCATCGTTGACGAAGTCTTGCTGGCGCTCATCCGTACGGCGTGGACGTCTGCTGGCGGTGCCGACGAACGCGCCATTCACGCGCAGATCATCAACGTGCAACACCGTGCCACCACAAATTCGGTTTAGGAGATCTGCTTGACGTGTTTCGAGTTTGACCAAACGACCGAGGACGTGGAGCAGGTTCAAGAGTTCTGTGGTGTATTCAGCGAGCCATGCATCGGGCTGGATGCTGTTAAGGCGAGACGGCGTTCTGCGATCACCCATGATGGGTCTGGAACGATCAAGGCGCCGGTAGCTGAACCATTGCATGAGTACTTGTTTGCCGGATACCTCATACTCCCATACTTCGTTCGGGACGTTTTTGATGAACCCTTGTCCTACGTGCAGTTCACGGACGGCGGCATCATAGTTGATACTGTTCGGAAATCGGGCCGGTTCGGTTGGAATGCGGCCGGCCTTCGGTACAACTGGGCGTTCATCCGCTGATAACAGGCGGGGTGCTCCTTTAGCCCGTCCCTCGCTGGGATCGGAGAAGCGTTCGCCAAAACAGTGGAGCCAAATGACTTCGCGCCCAATCCTGATCGCTTCCTGGAACAGTGAAGCATCCGCTGTCATTGGGAAACGTATACCGGGCCGAAGGAGATCCGACCGGAAAAAAGTCGTATATGAAGGATGTGCGGCGATGGCTGCAAAGTAGGCCATAAGGTCCGGGGCGCTGATCTTGATGTCTAGAGATTGAGCCAGCTGTTGAAGTAACGCGGCCTTGATGTTCGGCTGTTGTGCAGTTCTATCTGCCCACAGAGGAAATACGCGACCTCCAAACGATCCCTTATAGTGATCTAGATCTGGTATCGCGGCAGAAAATGTTATGGCCGGTCCTGTGGTAGGGGCTGTTCTGTGTAGCGCGGTCATGTAAACCTGTCGGCCAGAGTGAGTTTCCCACAGAGTTGGATTGGGCCGATTGATAAGTCGGCCGTCCGGAATGATCCATTGTCGATCGAAGGAGCGATAAGCATAGCGAACTGGGCGGATAACTACCGCCGGGTCGGAGGCAACAGACAGGGAGCGATACTCATGACCATATAGACCTTGTCGAAGGGGCTTGTTGACATGCTTGTCTCCCGGCTTGCCATCTAGGAGATGGGGATGAAAAAGGGATTGTTTCGTCTCGGGATCGGTTTCGGATCGGAGCCGGTCCCATCGTTGCTCTAGTGAAGACCGATCGGGCGCAATTACCCAAGTTCGTCCCGGCATTACGCCCGAGCCGTCGTAGTCGAACAGGTCGGCAAGGGGGGCGTATCCGGCCCATTGTCCAGCAGCTTTGGGCAAGAACGGAGCACGGGGGTCGGAAGGACAGGCATTCCACTGGTCGTCGTCGAGCGAGATCGCAGCTAACGCTTTAAATTTCCCATTCCGGTTTCCTGCCGGGAGAACGCGGTAACGAACTGGAGCCGGATCGGGGGAGCCTTTGTTCGTTTTCCTGAGTGCCATGACGATGCAGATTGGTTGTTGCACACCCTGGAAAATTCTTGTGGAAACCTTTGGCTGGTGTCCCTCCGGCGAACAATCGATTACCCAAATCTCATCTGCGTCGCGGCGGAGATCTGCGCGCATTTTCTGAAAGCCGGGACCGTTTAAGAAACCTGCAACGGAGATAAAGCAGACGATGCCCTTACGGTCAGGTTTCCGGCCCTTAATTCTTTTCGGGTCGGCGTCGCCGAAGACCTTCCAGGTGGCCCAGCGCCAAAAGTAGACATATAGGTTACGAAGATGTTTGGCGTGCACACCCACGTTCCAGTTGCCTGGGGGCATCCACTCGTGCAAAGGTGCGGTGGCCTCGCTGCCCATTGTGCCGCTCTCAATCCAGCCGCCGAGTCCTTTCGCCTTTTCCTTGTATGGGGGGTTTCCAATGACGACGGTAATTTTTTCTTGACGTTTGATCTCGTTCGCACGTCTGCGAGACTCGCCTATGGGCAAGAGTATCTGCGGGAGATATTCCTCTTCGGCGTACGGGTTTCCAAGCGTGTCAGTCACAAAAAGCCGAATCGCGGGTGTCGCTTTGGGGTTTTCGAGGAGCGATTGCAGTTCTGCCAGTATGCGTAACTGTGCTACGGCGAAGGGGCCGAACTGTATTTCGAACCCAATGAGACGGGATACGGAAGCTTCAATCACCGCAGGCACAGCCCCAGGTCCCTGATCGGCTTCGGTCGTTTCTGCGATGCGGTGAAGGACGCCAAGCAGATAGGTGCCGGTTCCAGTGGCCGGGTCCGCCACGGTTACGTCGGGGGAGGCGATACCCTCCCCGATACCAAATCGTTGATCGGATCGCAACGCGTCGTCGACCAGCTTCACCATGGCGCGGACCACTTCCGGAGGCGTGTAGTACGAACCTGTCTTCTTGCGCAATTCATTGTCGTAGACGCTTAGAAAGTGCTCGTAAAAGTACAGCCAAGCCTCAGGGTCGTCTTTGCTGACCGCGGACCAGTCAACGACATCAAGCACGCGCGAGAGCGTGGCGAGAGATGTCTTTAGAGTTTTCTCATGGTCGGTGTCGTCAGTGAGGAGCCGAAGGGCGGCACCGATAAGCGTATTGGTCTGGCGAAGTTCCAGAGCCACTCGACTGAGGCCGTCCCCAAGGGAAATATTGCGTGCTCGAGCCATCAGTAGACCAAAGGTGACCGCCTGAGCGTAGCCATCCGCAAATGCTTCGTCAGTTGCACTGGGAAAAAGCAGCTTTCGCCAATCCGCTGCAAGGTTGGTAAGTGGCGCGGAACCTCTGGCCAACTGTTCCGCAACCTCTTCACGAAGCAGACGACAGAGGCGAGCTGTGACCACAGCGAGCTGTGCGACAGAACGGGGTGCCAAGGGACGCCACTGGAAAAAATCCGCGAAGAGTGACACGAGGCTATCTGGAGACGCTAGTTTACTGCCGGACGTTTCAATGTCGCCGTTCAAACGAACGATCTGACCGGAAAGTTTGCCGTCACGCCAAAGACTGAATTCGTTGCCATCCGTGTAGACTAAATTGGGCAGTATCTGAAGCTTTTCCCATTGATCCTTGTCGTGTGAGTCGTGGAACCGACGCGGGTCGGCGCCTTTCCCGGGTGCCTTAACTTCGACAAACCCTACGAGGGCGTTTTTCAGGGTAAGCGCGTAATCCGGACGGGTCTTGAGATCGGCCAGAGACGTTTCGCCGACGGCGACTACATCGTCCGCAGAGATGCCAGCGAGCGCGGCAAGGTCCGCAAAAAGGGCTTCCAACGGTGCGCGGAGTTGGTCCTCGGGTGAGCCGGTAACGCTGGGGTTTGCGAGCTTAGATTTGGCTTCACGGCCGAAGTCGGAAATGACGTCTTTAAGGGTCATGCGTGACGCCTCCACGAAATACGTGGGGAGAATTACCAGGGTGCAAGAGCTTCACGCGATGGTCGCCCCCCATCATAGATTTACTTTGTTTCTGGAAACGAGTCCCCACAGCTCCAATCCGTCCTCGCCTTCGAATCTTACGGCTCCGGCACGGACCAAAATTTTGCGGAGTTCATTCTCTTCGAAGCCGCCGAGGCGCTTATTGATCTCATGAAAACTGCGTTTCTGCCATTTTTTGTGTTGCAACAGGGCTTGTGCCGCCTGCTCCACCATGAATTCCGTTCTAAGCTCCCACTTGAGTTTTCGTTCCTGCAAATGAAACGCTGCGATCGCGGTAACGACCGCAGTAATCGCAGAGACGAGTATCGTCTGAATCATTCGTCCGCCCCGCGCTAGGTTAATGATGAAAATGTAGGTAGTCTGACGACGAGGTCAAGGAATTTTCGGAGATCGTCGCCGCACGTTGTCTTACGGACGCGTCTGAATTCGTCGTGGAAGAGGCCGCGCATCCAAAGTCCGATGATGTCTTCGGTCGTGCCCTCACGGTCGAGTTGGACATTTTCAAGGTATACGTCGCTCTTTGTCTCCGTATAAGAGCGGAAGAGATACACCGAAAGATTTCCGCTGATCTGCTGTTCGAGTTCGGCGTGCATAAAGTCTTGATCGAAGTTAACCAACCCCTCGGGCAATTCGTCGATATTTACAAATACTCGTTGACAAGCGAAATAGGGATTTTGACCGGAGACAAACAGGAAATATTCACCCCAAAGCTTGCGGTCAAGGTGACCGCTAAATCCGGTAGTGATGATTGCGAATGGCAAACCGATCGCGCACACGCTTGTGCTGCGTTTGATTCGGAATTTGTGTTCAGACGTGGTTTTCATTTAGTTGACCAATTCAAATGAGAGAAATGTCACGCGTGTGTATCGGGCATGCAAGATGAGCGTTTTCGGTGTCGCTTAAGGCTTATCCATGAGAGCTGCAATATTTGCCGAGAACTCCAAGGTGGATGTGCGAACTAGGTCAAAAGACAATCACGGCTACCAACTGAAGTGCGAACCCAACCGCGATAGCGATCATGCATGTGCCGGAAATCCGCCTCCTGATACGTTGGCGCCTTCGCCATTGTGGGCGTAGTTCCTTGTCCTCCAGCGCGAAAAACGCAGACCATTGCGGGTCAGGGTATTTCTCCGGAGAAAAAAGAAACAGGCCGATGATTCCGACAATGTCCAGCGCCAATCCTGATGCGTTGAGGAAATCTGCAGAATAACCCATGAGCATGTTCGATAGCTCAGGCTTCGATTCTGACGGCAGTCGCGCTATAGTGCGGGTCGCCGTTGGTTGTCCCGCCTTGGGCGGTATTGGACAGATCGAGATGTTGAGCGCTACCGGTGGTGGCGGAGATGATTTCGTTTGCGGTGAGATCGTTGCACACTAACCTGCGAAGGAGCTCGGGAATACCCCCTGCGCCCAGATCGCGCGAGCTCACTCGGTGCTCAAGAACGGAATGCGTGCCGTTGTATCCACGAATCACCCATTGCGTGTTTTCTGTGCTTATTTGTCCTGTCGTTTGCAAGAAAACCCTATTGACTAGATCGATGGCGTTCTCGGAAGGAGAATCGGCTGCCTCTGAAAACGTGAGGCTCTTGCCGATCAGTTCGGGACAACCCTGAGCTACCCATTCGAGGAGTGCGTTCCAAGTCACTAGGCGGTCTTGCCATTTATCTTCGGCCGCCCTTCGGATGGCTTCGAGAGCGGCCGTTTTCATCGGTTTCGGGCTGACGGAAAAAATGCACTTTTCGTAGAACCCAATGTTGATTGCCAGATCTTCGTTCATCGAAAATTCCTTCTCGTCGCTCTTTGGGCCCTTCGGGGATTGTAAGCTCTTGCAACTGATTCGCTATTCTGGGATCAAGCCTTGGTATGGCTTCCCGACCCGCTTACTGATGGTAGCTAAGATGCTGCCTCGCGGCCGACCGATGTTGTCGAGAAAGCCAAGCTCATCGAGTAGTTCGTAGATGGCTGTGGGTGACGTGGGACTCGGGGCTCCCTTATACCGCAAATACGCGACGGCACCGGACACGAGCACAAGCCACGTACCAGGCTTTACATTTCGAGGCAAAATCGGCTTCCCCTTCCTTTATGAGTTGCAGGAATCGCGTGTCTTGTTTGTCCGCAGCCTCCCGTTGGCAGTAGAACGCCGCGATCTAGACCGAAAGACTCTCCACGATAGTCTCCCACACCGTCATGTGGGTGGTACGACGGTCACGGATTATACGGCAGGCTGGGTTAATAAGACTTTCCAGTAACAAGGAGATGTCGAGGATGCTGTCTGGCAGCCGGAGCAGCCCGATCTCCTGCTGGTCACGCTTGCAATGGAGGTCCTCGATCGTCGCGAATAGCCTCGAACGGAGCTTGAAGTCCATCTCTTCCGCTCGCCTTTGTTCAGCGCCCGGGCCGTCGCGCGGGACATGATCACGAACGGGCGAAGCGAGGAGATTGGGGAAGATTCGGCGCGAAATTTCCAGAATCGCCCCGAAGCTATCTCCCAGTACCACCAAAGATGCGGCATAGAGCCTCCTCGGGCCACGGGAAGAGTTGTCACATCGGCCCGTCCTGCGTCGCTTTGCTCCGTCGGTGGCCGAAATGGCGTGGACCCGGCGCCTTTGTCGCGGTAGGAACGCTGGTTACCCAGCGCCCCCCGCACAGATCCCCGCAGGCCCGTTAGAGCACCAGGCTCCTACCTTGGGTGTTTGACGGCAAACCGCGTCTTCGGCCATGGGTGCAGAATCCGCAGCGGGGGCCAGAAGGCGCCCGCCAATCGGCCAATGGTGTCCCATGTAAAGCGGTCCTTCTGTGACCGGCGTCGCAAGACACGCAACCACATTCTCTTGAGACGAAGCACAAACCTCTGGAGGAACGGGAAGCTGGTCGGGACTGCGTAGTAGCGCAGCCAACCGCCCAAGACCCTCCCGAGCCATGCGGCTACCTCGTGAACGTTGTGATGCATTCGTCGGCGCAGTTCAGCCTTGATGCGCTTGAGGGTTCGGTTGAATCGAGCGGATCGTCGTGGAGACAATAGTGCGGCCGGCCAACTGCAGCTGCCGGCTGAAGCCAATGATTCGGCCTGCTAGCCAATATTAGGTCAACTGGTTGTACGGAAATACCGGTCCAGTGGGCTTAGCTTGAAGGATCGGCGGACGATTGTTGTTCGTTGTGGCGCTGACGCAATCTCTGGATGGCCTGGGCGAGATTGTGTTGTACCTTGTCGTGAAGGTTGAGCGGATGTTGCGGGGTGAACACATCGAGGGCGGCATGGTAGGCCACGACGGCCTGCTCGTAACGCTCCATGCCGCCGTCGCGCTCGGCCAGCATCAGTAGCGCATTGCCAAGTGAATTCTGGGTGACGCCCCATTGGAGAGGCATATGCTCTCGGGTATAAACCTCGAGTGCCGCGCGGTAGGCTGTCACGGCTTGTTCGAGGTGGATCGTCCCGTCCTGGCGTTCGCCTAGAGACTGGAGGGCATCGCCCAAATTGGTCTGGGTGTTTGCCCACTCGAGCGGCGTGCGCCCCCGCGTGCGCACTTCCAGTGCCGCCCGAAAGGCCGTCATCGCCTGTTCAAGATATTTCGTTTGGTTCTTCAGTTCGCCCAAGGATGAAAGGGCGACGCCGAGATTGTTCTGCGTGGTTGCCCACTTCAGAGGTACATGCTCGCGCGTGCGAACTTCCAGCGCCGCCCGATAGGCCACCAGGGCCTCTTTGAGGCGCGCCGGCGAGCCCTCCAGTTCGCCAAGGCCTACAAGGGCGTTGCCGAGATTGTTTTGGATCATCGCCCAATCGAGCGGCATGCGCTCTCGCGTGCGTACTTCCAATGCCGCCCGAAAGGCCATTGCGGCTTCTTCGAGAAATTCCCGCTTTTCCTCCCGTTCCCCGAGGGTTTGAAGCGCGGTGCCGAGATTGTTTTGGGTCATGGCCCATTGAAGCGGTGCGCGCTTACGGTCCCGGAGTTCAATCGCGGCGCGGTGAGCGGCCACGGCCTGCCTTAGGTGCTTTGATCCTCCCACGCGCTCGCCCAGTGCCGAAAGCGCGGCGCCTAGATTGTTCAGGGTCATTGCCCGTTCGAAGGGCATGCGGTCTGGAGAGAAGATCACGAGGGCTGCCCGATGAGCCGCCACGGCTTCCTTCAAGTAGGCTGTTCCGGTCACGCGCTCGCCGAGAGACGAAAGGACGGCGCCGAGATTGTTCAGGGTGGTTGCCCAATACAGGGGCGCTCGCTCGCGCGTTTGGACTTCAAGGGCCACTCGAAACGCGTTTGCGGCCTGTTCGAGTGTCTCCGTGCCGCTCCGCCGTTCGCCCTGGGCGGCAAGGGCGGTTCCGAGAGCGCCATGGAGGGCCGCGCGAACTTCTGGATTCTCGCTGGGCTGCGCTCTGATCATGGCGCGAATCTTGTTGGCGCTGGCCTGCAGACCCTGCTCCAACAACCCGGCGCGCGTTTCGTTGTCGGCAAGCGGCGCGACCGCGGCGAGTGTCATGGCGCGAAGCTGGGCGCGCAAATCCTCACGAAAATCTGGGCCGAGGGACACCTCCTGCAAGGTGTAATGCCGGGCGTCTCCGCGGTCGAGGGTGCCTTCACCTTCGCAAGGAATGAACCACAGGCTGAGCACTTTCCCGGGTTTCTTGACTAGACCCACGATCGCTAGGTCAACATTCCAGTGGTGCAGGACCGCGCGGGCGCGCTTTAGCATGGCGGGACGCCAGTCATCGGCCGCGCCGGAAGCCTTCACGATGCTGGACGAACGGAGCAGCGTGACACCCGGTACGGCATGAAAGGCGCGTTCGACGGTGTCCGTATCTTGCCCGCTGTAGTCGTTCGCCAACCAGCAAAGGGCGAGGTGAAAGCGGTCACCGGAGAGTTTGGGTTTCGGGGTAGCGATGTTCTTCAGGAAAAGCCGTACCCGTGCTGCAGAGGGAATGTAGGGATTGAGAAAACCCTTCAGCCAAGTGCCGGCCAGCGCTGCTAGAGCACTCAAGACGATTCCGAGTATCCATTCCATTGGGATATGCTTTGTCTGTCCTTGCGCGCTGCAGTTTAGATTGTACGTTGTGAGATAGTCTGGGCCGGACGAGGTTTGGACTAAAATAAAGTATCCGGCTCGTCTGTTTTCGTTCAAGCGAACCTGTTCTGAGGGTACTGCCACCGGCATTCGTGCGTCGAGCTAACCGTTCCGCGACCGCTTCGGTCGGTCCGGAAGGGGCAAAGACCACGGCAATGCGGACGCATTGGCGAAGACGTCTCGGCGCCGTTACGTGGTGACGATTCCAACGGTGCGCGAGCTGGACGCTCAGGAAGAGTGGCCGGCAACGTGCAGTTTGGCGCCTGGATGAGAGCGGCCGGGAAGTGACGATGTTTACTGACGATCCGCAACTACTGAGCGAGAAACGCAGGCTAGGAGCCTGCGCCATAGGACGATCCGCGACCGGGTGAATTTCGCAAATGGGCGATGAATTCACCTGGGCGAACGCCGAATCGGGCGTTTGGACGACGAGGAGTCTCGACGGCCCCCATGTGCGCTTGAATCGACCGTCGTCCGGCTCGATTGCTGGGCAGTATCCCTGCCATCAGGCCGCCTGAAGCCCTTGCATCCGTTTGACGTTCAACGCCAGACAGACCAGGTCCCACTCGCCCTGTACCTTGTTCAGGCCGCGCAGGCTAAACCGGCGGAAACCGAGGGCCTCCTTGATCCACCCGTTGGGCGCCTCCGACAACCATTTGCGCCGGGCGTACTGTGCCCGTCCCGCCTGCGTCGCCAGCTTCTCGGCCATGCGGGCCTTCGCCGGATGTTTGGCCGCGTTCACCGCGACCGCGCGCCGGCCCTCCCGGCCCAAGGCGACGTAGCCGTCCACGCCGCGCGCCTCCAGCGCCTCAAGGTCGGCCTCGTTGCAGTACCCGGCGTCGGCCAGCACGCTCCCTGACCGTTCTCCATGGGCGGCCTGCACCTCCTTCACCAGCGGCAGCATCCGACCCTGGTCGCTGGCGTTCGACGACACCTCGGTGGCCACAATCAACTGGTTCGCGCCCTCCACCGCCATGTGCGCGTTGTAGCACTGCTGAAAACCCTCCGAGGACGTCTTCATGATCCGGCTTTCGGGATCCGTGAAGTTGTCCTGCGCCTTGTCCTGCGGCTCGCCGTAGTCGCGCTTGTACGGCCGACCGCCCTTCGGGTTGCGCTTCGATCCGGGCTCGCGCTCACGGGCGTCGTCCGCCTCCCGCTGGCGCGCCTCCAGGCGCGCCTTGGCCGCTCGTATCGCCGCCAAACGATCCTCCCGGCGGCTTAACTCCTCCGGCAACTCGTCGCCGCGAAACGCCTCCCCAAAACGTGCGTCCTCCGCCGCGTCGGTCTCCCGCGCCCGCGACACCAACGCCTCGATCTCGCCCTTGAGACGCCGTTCCTCCTCCAACATCCGAGCGTAACTCATCGCCTTGCGCTTGCTCGCGTTCGCCCGAACCTTCGTGCCGTCGACCGACAGCCGGCCGAAGTTCGCAACACCCATCTCCCGCGCCAAGCCGACCACCTCCACGAACAGCTTCTTGAAGTCCGACAAATGCCGGCGGCGAAACTCGCACAGCGTCCGGTGGCTCGGAAAATTCCCCGCCGCCAGAACCCGAAAGGCCACATCCTCCTCCAGCTTCCGTGCCAGCCCTCGCGAGGAAAACACCCCCGTCGCGTACCCGTAAATCAGAACCTTGGCCATCATCCGCGGCTCGTACGGCGACTTCCGACGACCGTCTCCCTCGTACCGCACGTAAAACGCCTTCAAGTCCAATCCGTCCACCAGATCGCTCACATGGTGCGCCAAGTGCCCAGCCGGTAGCCAATCCCTCAAATCGGACGGCAGCAGCAACCCCTGATCCGGCTGGTACGGGCGAAACGTCGTCGGCATCGCAATCTCCTCCAAACTGCGACACAATTATCTCATTAGTTTTTCTACGGCGCAGACTCCTAGGTCAATGACCCAAAACCGGACGTAGGGGGCACTCCCAGGTTCCGGCCGCCCGGTGCCTTGGCAAAGGACTGAGCGGGGCCCTTTGGATCGGAGCCGGCAAGTTGCGGGAGCGATCTGGGCAGCGAGTCTAGCGGCCCCGGGAATCCTCTGGAAACCATTTGTCGTCGCGCACATGGGAACACTGGCGAATGCGGTGGATGGCGTCTTGCGCTGTCATCTCGCCGGCCGCGAATCGCCGAACGCAGCGCTGGGCGAAAAATGATCGGTCGTTCTGCAGATATAGTTTCGCCAATTCCAACACGTCGCAGTCGACACTGTTGAGCATGGCTCCTATTGTGGGGATGGGATGTATCGTGTCGATGTTCGTATTCGGCGCAAACGCCAAGATTTAGAGGTTGTGGCAACGGTCTTGAGGTTTGGCGCAACCGAGTTTCGACCTAGCAGAGGATGGCAGGGGTGTTTGCCAATGGGAAGCGGTCGCGCATTAGGCTGTCGCGGGACATTTGTTTCTTTTTATCGCGCGCGTCTATTTTAGGGATGTGAAAAGAACGATGGACGAACGCGCAGAGACCACCGCAGCGGATAAACTATCGCCCCGAACGATCAGCGCCCGGCGGCTACTGCAGGGCATGTCGCTGATCGGCTTCTTGGTCGCGACACTGTCGCTGTCCGCGGAACCCGTATCCGTATTCGGCATTGGGCTGGCCATTAGCGAAGACTTAGGGACAGGGTCTAAGCGCGCCACAGAATTCTGCCCGTCCACAAAGCCCACGTTCGTCCTGATCGGTATGCCCTTACCCAGTTCCGTGCGGCTCGTTCAGCGACGCGCGGCTCCCTAGATATAGAAACGCCTCAAATTCGTACGGTCCCGCCCCATCATCGACCGCCGACGCCGCCACCGCGGACCAGTGGGACCACCGCGCCAACGGTGAATCGTCTTACCGGTTGCTGTCGCCCAGCTGCTAGGCGTATTCCGCGCGGGACGATTCGTCCACGAGCAGCACCTGCCCACAGCACTAGGCCGATACGGCACGTTCCAACGATGCCTCGTTTAATCCTCAGACCTCTGTTTCACAGCTTAGCCCGGATGTCAGATGCCGGTCGGTCCTCTAGGATCGTTCCGACGTCTGCTACTGAGCCGACTTGCCGGTGGTACGAGCCATCTCAGTGCAATCTCCTCAGCCCCTCGTCCATTTCCAAGACCAAGTCCGCATGCTCTCGCATTTCGTTGACGATCTTGTGTCCAAGCCAGACAAGAAACAACTGAGCGCCTTCGCGTCGAGCGAACTTCATTGCCGGCACGAAATCGCTGTCGCTGGTAACGAGAACAATCACGTCGACATGCTTCTTCAACGCCAGAGACGCAATGTCTAAACCGACCCGCATATCGACTCCCTTTTGATGGACGTTCGGCACCAGATGATCTGACGTAATGCTCAGTTCCGTTTGGTCCGCTGGCAACCGGTGCGCATTTAGCGTCCAACCTCGAAATCTGAGATCTCCCATTCGTAGCGCCACGAAGGGCATACCGCGCAATTCCTTGTGCAAGCGTTGATTATCCCGAGCAAGCCGCGTTTCAGAAAACATGATGTTTCCGCCGGCAAGCGGTTTGCGCTCGATTGACCGCAATGGCGGAGCGTCATAGAAGTAAATGCGATGAAGATCAAAGCTGCGGAGTGCATCTTGATCTTTTAGGCGTTCGACGAATTTCTCAACCGATTCGGCGGTGAGCGGGTTTTCTCTTGAACCAAGCTTCCGCTTTAAGAAGCCCCCGTCAATAAGGATGGCGAACGTGCGCAAAACGAGAAATCCGAAGTTGAAGTTGCCGCAACCGCACGCGGAGCCGAGACTCTCTTGGATTGTAGCGTACGGCGCGGCGTTTTTTATTCCAGTTTCAGAATAACGTTAGCCTCGTGTTTGAGCAAGACCGAATGTCAGAAGGCGGGCTGAGAGCCGCTGCCTATCCGAAGTAAGCTATGGCAATATGTATCTCGAACGGGAATTCTCGGGACAGGACTTTGACTCAGAAACTTACTGATTTTAAGGCTGCACTGGAGTCCTTTGCTAGGCATAAGGCGGATATCGCACCACTGTGTAGAAGCGAGGAGCAGACCAAGATCAGCCTCGTCAATCCCTACCTTGAACTGCTCGGCTACGATGTCCGCGATCCAAGATCGGTGCAGGTTGAATACCGCGCCGATGTCCCTGGCGGCAAGGGCGAGAAAGTGGACTACGCGATTCTGCACGACGGCTCGCCATCGATTCTGATCGAGGCGAAGCCCGCTAGCCTTCCGCTACCGCAAAACGCCACGGTGCAACTGGCCAGGTATTTCGTGCATACGCCAGCCACTCTGGCGGTCCTTACCAATGGCATCGAGTATCGCTGGTTCGCCGCCCGGCAGGGCAACACCGGGGAGATCGCCGACGTTCCGATTCTCACCCACGATACGCTCAATCCGGGCGACGCCGAGTTGTCTTGGCTACACGACATCACGCAGTCGCGGTTCGACGCTGCCGCGCTCGTCGAACGAACCAACGAGGAACGGGCGAGGACGCTAATAAGGGATTGGTTTGAAAAGGCGCTCCGGGAGCCTCCGGACGGAGCCTTCGCGCGCTACCTTTGCAAGACACTCGACCTCGGCATCGCCACCAAGTCGGTTCGCGACCGCGTGCGCAAAGCCGCCACCCTCGCCTTCAATGACGCCTTGAACGAGAACCTGCAGGCCACTTTGGATCGCGCCGCCAGCGCGACGCGTTCCGGCAAACGTGACCAGCCCTCCCCTCCACAGGACGACCCGCGCGCCGGTACGCTGGCGACTGATGTGACTTTGTCCCTCCCGTCTGGAGACGTGCTCAGGTCGTCCCGACTGGCCAGAGCGTGGCGCATCGGCGAGGGGCCGTGGATCCGCGAACGCAACGCCAAGGAGGTACTTTTGGCGGTCGTCAGCGCGATCGTGCAGCGCGACCGGCGCCGCAACTCGCCCGACGAATTGGCCTCGATCGCTCCCAGTCATCTGTTCACAGAAGCCGGCCCGAGGCGCGATCCAGTGCCCGGGGCTAAGGGGCTGTGGCTACTAACCGGCATCAGCAACAAGAACAAGGTGGCGGTACTCAAGCAGATCATCGCCGCCGCGGATCCGGACCCCTCTGCAGGGAGTCGTTGGAACGGCACTAGCAACATCGAGTGGTGGCTTCCGACGTGGTCGCCAGAGGTAACCGATCCGGCAAGTGCCTAGACCGCACGAAAGTGGTCTCGCGTATTCTCGCGCGACATCTCCATGTCGCTGCACGGACCCGGCATAACCGCCTCCGCGGCATTTCCCGAACCAACCTAAACCGATCCATCTTTCACCTCCACAGCGTGATCGACTGCCCCGGCCGCATAGGGATACGCATTGCGTTCCTACTCGCTCACGGGAAAAACTCCGTCACCTTACTGTGCCTAAGTGATGCCATCAGGAGGGACGCATGAGCGAAGACTGCGGCTCCATAGAACCATGGAACGATTTTATGTCATGCTCGACGATCAGGGCGATCAACGCCATCCGATGAAGCCGTGGCTTCGCCAGAATCCCCACGTACTGCCTCGACTCGCGTCTTCAGCTTCAGGCCGGTGTGGAAGCTCACCACCCGCCGTGCCGTAATGGGGATTTCCTCGCCGGCCTTCGGGTTGCGCCCGGGCCGCTGGTTCTTGTCGCGCAAGTCGAAATTGCCGAAACCGGACAGTTTGACTTGTTCTCCGCTTGCCAGGGACACTCTCAGGTCCTCGAAAAAAATATCAACCAACTCGTGCGCTTCCCGCTTGTTCAGGCCGAGTTCGTTGAACAATGATTCAGCCATTTTCGCCTTGGTCAATGACATCATGGATGACAGGCTACTCCCTGTTGGTTGCCTTGAGTTCGTGTTCCAGTTGCCGCGCGGTGGATGACACGATCCGCTCTGCCTCCCTGTCAGTAAGGGTGCGCGATCGGTCCTGCAAAATCCAGCCCAAAGCGACACCTTTTCGTCCCGAATCCATTCCCTTGCCGCGGTGGATGTCGAACAGTCTCACGCTGCAGGTGCAGGCGAGAAGCGGCGCAGCCGCGGCACAGCCGCGGCGCCGAAGGCGACGCGCTTCGGGAAGGCAAGCGGTGGAGTGGCGCAGTGACGAAGCAATGCGGTCAGGCACGTCATCGGCGAGTCATCGGCGCGGCGAACGGACGGAGCCCGGCGCGGGACACCTCAATAGTATGGATGTGAATCCAGACGTTCCTGGGCCACGTCACGGATTCGCGACCGGTCGAAGACGCGCACCCAGCGGTCAGGAGGTGCGGATGGTCTGGAGAATTAAGGAGGCTCTACCTAGGGCGCACGTCTGTAGACGACGAAGTCGGTGTCCCTACGCCAGCGCCCGCTGCGCCACCTGACATTGGGCCGGATGCGGACGCTGAACCTGAACTAAATGGGTCGATAGAGGCTGAAAGCCCTACCAGTCTCGAAAAGGCGTGGGAGCGCGCTCCGAATGCTGGCAAGCTGGCCGCGAAGCTCATCCTGGAACAGGCCGCAGTGGAACAAGCGGAATACATATTTGAAAGCTATAAGGCGCAGCCGCAGGAGCGCGATCAGATGTATGTGCTGATTGCCTGGGCGGAGATCCTGCTGAGACACGGTGATGCTCGATGCGAACAGGCCCAAACTGACGTTCGGTTTTTCTCGACGGAACCCGGAGAGAACATGAATGAGGCCGAACAATACTTGTTTCCCGATGGGCTGCCACAGCCACCGACCCAAGAGGAACGCGAATGAGAGCGCCCACTCCGGAGGGCGGAGGTTGGGGTTACAGAGGCAGAGGCTATCGCGCTAATGGATCGAGCCTCACTGCCACTCCGACTGCATGCTTGGGAGAAAGCTCGCCGAATTGGAGCCCTGAGAGGCTACGACAGGCACTCGTTGCACGCAGCCTGCCTCAAAGTCGTCTCCGCACGCGGAGCAGACCTGATCGTTTGAGCCTGATGCCGAATAGCGTATATAGACAATGCCCGCACGGCCAAGGCAGCTTAGTCCGCCTCGACCTATGTGTTAACTGAACATAACCCGTTGTGTGGAGTAATGGTCATATTCCCACGGCAATTCGGTGCAATCTGATCCACCGGGGATCTTGCCTTAGCATTGGAGCAGAATCGGCAATCAGGTTTACGAACTTTTCCAGCTGGTATGGCGCGTAACGGGGGTCGTCCGGAACCAGCGCATGGAGGAGCTTTAAGGCATAGCTCGGATACTTGGCCCCAATCGAGGTAGTCTCGTTGCCACGGTGGCCTTCAATCAAGTAGCGGACGTGCAGGAGTCGTGGGACTTGAGTCAGAAGAGGAAAGATGGTGTCGACCACCTGAGGGAAAGACTCTCCGGCTGCCTCGGGCAAGCGGGCGAACTGAGTTGATGTGAACTCGGTCTGGTACTTAAGCTCCCGGGGCCAGGCTTCAGTCAAAAAAGGTCTGACGAATTTTGGCCACTGCTTGCGGTCCTCTTTCAGAATTTGCCCCAAGTAAGCAAGGCAGTGGCCGCGGCCTGCATCGTCGGTAGCCTGCAACATGGACTTCGCGTCGGCAAAGGAAACGTAATCCTGGCTTCTTCGTCGTGGGAAACATGCCTGAACGAGCAAGCGATGCATTTGTTGGTTGGCTTGATGGTCCCAGTGCCAGCCCGACAAGTGTCCGAACAAGGCGACAAAATGGGGTTTGATTTGGAAAAATGCTTCTTGCTGCGGTAAACGCCCGCAAAAAACGAATCCGTTCCAGGCTGCCTCCGCACATTCGTCGTGTAGGTTGAACCATGGCAGTACATTCTGTGAAGTCCAGTCGGGATCAACCCAGTGCAGATACGCGACTGCTTGGGCGATGATGCAGACGGCATGATCGCGACCTTCTCCAGGCGATTGCGTAAGCCGCAATAGTCGAGTGTGTATGCGGCCAGGTATGCCTTGACCCTCATCCGGCTTCAAGTCTTTCAGAATATCCAGAGCCAACTGAGTACAATTGCCGATCGGAGCGTTTATGGCGTGTTCGAAAGTCCGACGGGAGGTCTTGATCGGTTTACCCCCAATGCTTCTTGTTCCGAGACTGCTTTGGGTTGCGGACGATGAGTGGGAAAGTAATTTGTCCAATAGCTCGTCCAGCAGTCGAAGCGAGCGTTTGTGATCGGACCTTGCGATTATCCTGAGGTTGTTTTTCGCCCAACTGAAGAGCTCGAAACGCAATTCGAGAATAACCGGTTCCGGTAATCTAACGATTCGTTCGGCGAGAACGATTCTGAGGCGCAGTGTGACGTGATTGGGCAAATTGGAGAGCACAGAGTTCCAGAACTGGATGGGATAGTCGCCGCGACGGCTGGCGTGCGTGAGGGCCGAGACGGCCCTCGTCGGTCGTGCGGCGACAAATCCATCGAAGGGACGATACGAGACCAGTTCTCCAATTGGACTATGAGTATTCTCGGTGGCGACCTGGATGACGCTATCGAGAGGGACGCCCATAAGTGAACTGGGATCAGTCTCGTTGCTAACCATTCCACCCCCACCATCGTGGCTGCTGGCGGCTTGCTGGTCCCATTCAGGCTTCCAATTCGGATCAGCGCTTCGCAGTTCGTCAAGTCGTTGCCGGGTGGAAGAACTCAAAGAAAGTCCCTGAAGTAACAGCCAACCGAGCATCGTTGCTGACTCCATGGACCGATGTTTTAATTGCTTTTCGTTTTCATCCTCCGTCGGTATCGAGTCGCCGTCAACTATGCGGTTTTCGATGGCCTTACGGTGCTTCGCAGAAAAGTCGGGCCATCGCGCTTTAAGGAGCATCAAGAGTTCACGACGGTTGTAGAAGTCCCAAAAGACCTTGTCGGAAGTCGTGAGCAAGCCGTCCGCCACCACGTCTGCCTGAATCAAGAGTGGGCGTGACCAGACGTAGAGCCTGAGCTTGTCGAAGAAAAAGCGCTCGTCGTTCGGCCAAAGCGCAACATCGTGCTTGACGTGAGATGGATCCAATTCGATCAGTCGATCAAGAATGGAACGGAACCAATGGAGGTAGGTATTCACGCCGCCGAGCATTACATCGCTCCCCGGGCGGTTCTCCGGATAAAACGTGGAGGTATGCCACCACTGGCCGGGATGGATGTCGGCGAGCAGGTCTGCGGCCCACTCAAGATGCCCGCGGAGAATCTTGTATACCCTGGGAATTACCTCATCAGGGATGCCAGCTGGATCAATCGGATCGTCTGGAGGAAACTTGACTTCGAAGAAGACGACCTGTGTTGAAGAGTCTTCAGGCCAATCGCTTCCAGGAGGCCTTGCGCTTGCGCTGAGCACCAACGCAGGTCTGGCGGTTGCGTATGGCTGTGTCGCTCTTGCAAAGGAGCGCAGTACGCTGGAGGTCCATCCTTCCGCGCGTATTCGTGTGGTCGTGTCATGCCACGAGTCGTCGGATTCCTCGGCCGGCACCGTTCGAAATATTTCGATCAGACGAAGCCAAACTTCGCGGGCGGGTGCGGGAAGATCGGACGGGTCTCGCTCGAGTCGACCTTCTATTTGGGCGAGTATTGCCGGATGCAGGGTCTCGTATCGCGATGCCCACCACGCAATGACTGGATCGTGCAGGACTTTTCCGATCCAAGCGGACAAATGATGCAGACGAGGGGAAAGCGGATCGGCCCACCGGCGGGGAATACCAGCAAGTCTGACCAGGGAATTGCGCTGGCTTTCTTCTGGCTGTAGACGAATGAGATCGTAGCTTGGACCGACGCTTCCCGGAACAAGCAGAACATTAGTGTCCACGGGGCGGGGTGGATCGTCATCGAGACCGTATTCAGCGAGCGGGGAAAAATCTTGTCTTGGTTCAGCTAAACGAATGTTTGAGTCGAAAACGCAAATCCATTCGGCAGGCGGCGGTGGGTCGGAATCCGCGAAGAGCTTTGCGCCAACGTCGGTCCGAAGAATGGAGACGACTTGGCCGCGCTGTTCTGGGGTTAGAGATCGTGGACCGCCTTGTGCAAGTTGCACCGTGCTTCGCCGCCATTTCATAGGGTCATCGGCTCGGTCCGCCCAAGCTTCCAACGTGCTCCAAAGCGCGGAATGTTTCTTGTCGGTCTTTACGTAGGCGAGTGGCGCGACACCGCTATCTTGCCATCGTTGTCTTACCTCATCGTCGCTACCGTGGTCGAATGCATAAATGGAAGGCGTTTGACCATGAACTCGGGTGTGGAGGCCTTGCAGAAGGTACCGTACCGGTGGATCGCTCGCAGAGTAACCGAGCAAGACGACGGTGTATCGGTCTAGTAAATCCCGGACGAAGCGGGTAGCCCAACCTTCGGCAAGATACGCCCTGCCAAAGTCGGAACTGCTAAGAACAAATCCTTGGGGACCGTCGCCTCGGCGCATATTTCCGTTGATGCGGCCATGTAGGTAAACCAAGCTGTCGAGCGAGCCGCGGCTTGTGAGGTCGGGGAGAGCGGGAGACTTGAATGTCTTGAAGTCCGGTTTGGACGCCTTCTCGAAAAGGTAATCGAAATTTGTGGTAACGATTTGAGGGTTGCCGTGAGCGGACCTCGACAGGCGAAGTATCGTTTCATGCGCGACTAGCGTCGCACCGCGCTTGGGCTTGAGACGACGTGATACCAGATAGTCAATTTCGCCTGAGCCGTATTCTTGCTGCAGTTCGTTGAAGACCTGATCCAAGGGTGGAAGGGGCCGTGACTGCAACGTGGCGTCGTCGTAGAACTGCAGCATATTCCTGGAGTTGGAGCTGGCCGGGACGGCCAGCTCCTGAACAACATGCTTGCAGAGACCAAGAAAGGTTGGTAGTCCCGCAGAAAGGGACACACCGGCTCCACAGAAGAATACGACGTTTCCACGATCACGCTCTTCAATCAACTCGTCTGGAATGCGTGGACCTTCAGGAAAAAATTTCACGGCAAAATTCTGTCGGGTTCGGTTGTTCGGTCACAAGAGGGACGTTGCGTATCCCTTCAATTTGTTGAATCGTTGGCGATGTGGGTGAAGTGAGCGTCTGAATTCAGAAAACGAGGAGATGAAATTCAGGCTTCGCGCAGTGGAGGCTGTGCTTGGCCCAAACCAGAATTCTCTTCGTTAGTTGAAGTCTTTGACAAGTCGGGTGCCAATCTCGAAATGTCCCGCCGGATTTCCTCCACTTCGTCTTCGCGTCCCTCGGCAACCGGTCCGTCAGCGGGGGATGAAGCGTTTGACCGAGTCGCCACATCAAGTCTTGCGCGATGATCGTCCAGAGGATCGCCGTGGGTGAAAAGCTTGACCATGTCCCGGAACCGCCTGATTTTGCTAGCGTCGACATTATCATCGAGTTCGGCGCGCGCAACCAATCTTGCTCTGACTGAGTATCGGATGGGCGCAGACACAACTCGAACATCCCCCCTTGACGGAACGGTTACCGTGAGTCCCACAATATATGTGCTGGTTGAGTAGGAATCCGTACCCGACTACGCTTGACTTTGAAAAAATCTGTTTCCGGTATGCTTACGGACGACTGAAGGCGAAGATGAAATGAATTTGTATAACTGTACTTTCTCTATCTAATACAATAGCTTATTAATTCTTTCAGTGTGTAGAACACTGAGTAGGCCGAAAAGCGACGATGCGCGCCAACGCCCGGCCGCCTCCAAGGCGAATTTTCGCACCGGCGACACCGTCTCGTTCACCGCCCGCGGGGAGTTTCAAACTGGCGTCATCGTTCGAATGAACCCCAAGCGCGCCAAGGTGAAATCCGGCGATGTCTTGTGGTCGGTGCCGTACGCCAGGCTCAGGGCGAGCCTCCATCACGAGCGCAACCCGTCCGTGGGTCCAACGGACCGCAACGCCATACGTGCTCCATGACGGACAGTCAATACGCAATTCCTTACGCGGCGCCCGTCGGGCGGAGATCAAGCAAATGCGGCCGTCCCGATCCGTGTGAACGACGACGACCATTGCCTCCTTGTCCACCACCCAAATACTGATGTAACGAAGCTCACCATAATCCTCATGGTCATCCAGCCACGTCGAACCGTCCGGTACTAGAGCTTCCCGAACCTACTCGCAAACAACGCCATCTCCATCGCCATCGTGCATGAAACGATACGCCGGATGGCCCCTGGGTACCGGCGCGATACCGTGACGCCGCGCCTCCGCGCATGTGATCTGTCCGTTACCGTTGGTATCCCACCGCGCCAGCGCGTCGCTGTCATTGTGGCGTGGCGGCAGTCGCTGCGGGATATTGCGGGTTTCCGCTGGAAGACCGCAATCGAGCACAACAATTTCGGTGGAAGCGCAAGCGGCGAGCGTCCTGTCGATCGCAACCGCTTCGCGCCGGTCGATGCTCAGGGCGTACTTTCGGCGCACCTCCAGCGTTCTGTTCACGAACCAGCACGCGTTGCGCCGAGGCTGCCACTCGGCGGCGTCCTTCGCGCCTTTCTCGTACCGGTTTACCTGCGGGCTCGCCAGCGTCAGGTTGAGGACATCCCGGGCAAAGCGGGCCTTCGTCGCCACGCTCGCGGAGCACAGGCCGCTGTCGTGGGCTTCCGACAGGGGGACGATATGTTCGATGTCCGTCTCCCGCGCGGAGGCGAAACACTGTCCGGTGTACGGCCCGTAGATCTTTCCGATACCGGCAATAATGTCCCACTCCACCGATTGCGGGTACGGATAGTCGACCCGATCATAGGGTGCGCAGCGGAATTCCGGCTCAACCGTGACACCACGATAGGTTTCCTGCGCGACAGCCCTCGTCTGAATAGCCAGCGCCGCGATCAGCGCGATCAACATTCCAGCATTTCTCATTCAATCGCCTCCATGAATCCAGATGACACGTTTCAATCGAATCGCCATATCAATCCATTGCCGGCGCAACGCGCCGCATCGATTTGCCGAACTTTTCTCGGGTCATCCGGGGTGCGGTCAACATCGCAGTCCTTGTCCGATCGCCTCGATGCGTTCCGAACTCTGCCGCAGCCTTCGATACCGGATATCGACCATTGCCATCTACCTGACGCACACTGCCATCAAGGGCACGGCCAGCTTGAAGCTGCATCGGAATCTTGGGGTCACGTACACGAGAGCCTGGCACCTGTCTTACCGCATCCGAGAGTGCTCGAGCAACAAGCAGGACGCTGAACAGCTCTCAGGCCCCGTGGAACTCGATGAGACGTTCGTCGGCGGCAAGCGCGCCAACATGAGCAACGCGAAACTCAAACAGGTGGCCGGCACTGGCCCAGGGGGACTGGGTTCCGGCAAGACCGCCGTGGTGGGTATGAAAGACCATGGCAGCAACCAGTTCCGCGCCAAGTCGTCCAGCGCACCGACAATGCAACACCGCGAGGGCATCATCGGCAAGCACGCGGACGCGGATGCCGCCGTCTACACCGACGACTCAGGCGCCTGCAAGAGTCTGCCTTGCCGCCACAGTGCCGTGAAACACTCCGTGTCGGGGTACGTCAGGGGGCAGGCGCACACGAATGGGATAGAATCGTTCTGATCGCTTCTCAAACGGGACCACACGGGCACCTACCACCAGATGAGCGAGAAACATCTACATCGCTACGTGCGGAAATTCGCGAGCCGTCACAACGCCCGAGGCATGGGCACCGTCGAGTAGATGGGCGGGATGATGCCGAGGATGGAACACAAGCGGTTGCAATACGGAGACTGGGTGAAATGACGATGAAAGACCCGTTCGAGCCGGTGGAATCGGCCTCGACACACAGACAGATTCTCAAGAATCTGGGAGTAGACAAAGCTAAAGCGTTCAGCTTGGCTTCCATTGCCATCAGCCTGAAGCGGATCGCTGATTTGCTGGAGGAGGCGGATACTGACAGACGAATTGGAATCGCAGCGCAACAGCTGTCCGAAACTTGATACAGGCGAAAAACCCGCTGTGGGGCGGCCGGCCTGACAATCGAAACCAAGCGAGTGTCCTGCTGGCGACAGTAGGGCACCGATGGCCCTTTTTCAATCACTCACTAGTGTGGAGGGCCCTCATGTGGATCAAGCTCAAGCAGGTTCGACCCAATCCCCATTGTGTCCACAATCGCCTGCACAAAGCTTATCGCGTCGTCTCTTGAGAGAACTACAAACACTGGCTTCCCGTCATCCCGAGTTATCGCAAGTTGCAGTACGCGACCGTTGGGGTCGTAGTCTATGCCTATTCCTTGACGCTCAGGCGGTTCTTGAGCCATTGATTTCTCCTTTTCAGGGCGTCGTCTTTCATCAGTAATTGGGCTTAACCCGGTGAACGCCCCAAAATTCTTACTTGGGGTGACTGTCCGCGATGAGGCGGTCATTCATCAGATCGACGACCCAAACGCGCTCCCGCATGTAGGTTTTGCATAGCGAGTCATACCTGTCGATTGCGTCGGCCGCATTGTCGTAGTAGGCCACATCCCGCGTATTACCGTAGCGGGGTTTGTGCCGGACGGCGTAGGCTTCTTTCTTGCTCATTACTCCCCGCTTAGAACCATATCTCGCTCGCCAGCAACACGCCAGTCGCAGGTGCCTCCGACCGCGGATGCCGGAAGTGGTGTCGGACGATGACTCTGCTGCTGTCTTTCAGCCACCGCAGTTCTCGAGGGTCCGTTCTCATCACGTGCAGCTCGATATCCGCATCTTAATCGTTGTGTACCAGGCTGCGGCAGTGGCCCAGCTCGTGCGCGATGGTTGCCACTTCTTCAATCGCCATTATGCTGCAATGTCTTAGCGTCCGATGATCGTACACAGCGCATTGGCGGTATACGACGGTGCGAGAGGTTATTCCGGAAATCTGAAACCAAGGCCAATCCTGAGAGCGCAGGAGCATCCACAACTTGATAACTTCGAACGTGGATGGTCGAGGCAGGGCAGCTATAAGGTCATTCCACGACTGGACGCCGTGGTAGGTATCCGGCCTGCCGTAGGTATTATGGGTGCATATCTGAGCCATCTGTGTGGTCTCTCTCGAGCATTCCAAGTATTCAACCTCGTCACTGATCCTCAGATAAAATTCATTCGGCTTGACACCGAGGATCGCCATAGCGTCGTGTACGTATGCCAGCGCCTTGGGGATCGCACCGGGTACCGGCTCGGTGTCACCATACGAATTCATCACTCTCCCTACAGTGATCTCGATCGTGAGCCGGTCATTCTCCAGTGTGGGATATTGGGCTACAGAGACCAGGGGCACAAGAAGACAGGACAGGACAACGACACGCATGGCGCTTCCCTCCACTCTTTGACCCATAGGAATGCTTGACTCTCCTTCAATGTTGACAGCTCCCGTCTGCCATCCATGGCGTCGGGCTGTTGCAAACGGCTCTTGGACGGGAGAACTTCCTGCCTATTTGCCGTGCTGGGAAGCGACCCCAAGCCGGTACCGGCTGTTGTGTTCGACCAGCAGTCCGACATCGGGCGTCCGATCGCCACTAGCGTGGTCATTGTCGTTTGATAAGTGAAGGAATAGGAAAACAACTGTGCTAGGGGCCAGCCGAAACGCGGAGGCCGCCCCGTCGAGAACCCGATGGCGGAACCTATCCCGGGCACACCGGACTACATCGCGCGTGCCATCCTTGACACACGTCCGAAAAAGCGCGATGAGTGAGACTACCTGAAAAAGAAACGAGTGATAGGATCGACGAGGAAGCTCTGAACCAACTGAGTACCTCCCTTCGAGAGGCGGGTTGGCAAAACATCCTGATACGGGCGGTTGTCGGTGTGATTCGAGACGAAGACGTGGCCAAGGCCATGATGATAGCTCTGGCCCGCAAGCTGGCGGAACACTACGACCCCGCGCCGTTGCTGGACGATTCAGACGAGCTAGACGAAACTTGATTTTTGGTCACTATGGGCTATAAGCACCCAAGTTCTTTTAGGAGATGGTGGTGGAACCCCAACCCGAAGCTGTTGACCGAACCAGTCATGGAATTCCGGTATGGCAGGACGCAGTTTTCATCGGGCGCAATTCTCGCGCCGGTTAGTTTTTTCCCGTTGGATGCGCGCGTAAACTTCATTGCGGTAAATGTCGAGCCGGTCCGGGGCTTTGACGCCGATCTTGACTTGCCCACCGTGGACACTCATTACGAACACTTCTATATCGTCACCGATACGGATGGATTCGCTGGGGCGTCGGGTCAATATAAGCATGCTTGATTCTCCGTTCTCGCTACAGGTTTCAGCGCACGGCGGTTAGTTTGCATTGCGTATGGCCATTCCGCGCGGGACGGTGCCGCGGTAGGAATGAGCCTTACGGGTTGCGCATCCGCAAAAACTTCATCAGGCGAAGGCATGCGCCTGACTGTAGGAAATGGGGCTATTCCGGAAAATCGAACTAATCGCGCAGGTTCGCGAATGGCCGATTGCCTCCGTGCATGGTCTGGAATGACTTGATCAGTGCCCTTTCGACGTCTCTCGGATCACGTTTTTCTATGGTCTGCCAGCAAACCACCAATCGATCCGAATCCTCAAGCTGCCAAATCAACCTTCCGCCCCAATGGGCGACGCGAGCGGCCTGCCCGAAGCGGATCATTTGGTCGACCCGTCTTGCGAGCGTTCCCTTGCTGCGACTGCCCGACTGACCCACATAAACAATGAGCGCGCCTTCCACCCACTCCTCTCGCAACCGATCGAGGGACACGTTGGGATCTTTGTTCTTGAATCGACCACCCGTACCCTCAACGAGGAATTCGGGCGCTGCCGCAAGGGTGCGCAAAAGCAGATACACGCCCGGCTCGGCAGGCACCGGGCTGGGTTGCGCATGACGCAATTCCTTTACCGTCAAGAAACCTTCAAAACCCAGCCGTCGCAGAGCGGGAACCGACTTCAAGCCCGTTGGATCGCCCAGGGAGCCCACTTCGGCTTGCTCTGGGATCACGCGAACGAGGCTTCCGTTACGCTCAAACAGATGGGAATAGTTCCGCGTGCGGCCGTGAATCTGAAAGGGGCTGACCGAAGACCCGTCGCGCTTGCGGTATCGCCCTCGACAGTTGACCCGGAAAGCCAGTTCCGAAGTGGTCATCCACTGGTTGCCCTCGCGTTGCAGGATGACGCGAATCTCCTCGTGAAGCGTTACCTTCTTGCCCATCGGAGGTTCCTGGTTTCGGTCGCGGCAGCCCTTGCGCGCTCCGCCATGAATTGACCGATCTGTCGCACGCTGACTTTCTCGGTCGCCTTGTGGGCGAGGATGCCCGCGGAAAGCCCGGCCAGCAGGGCAAGGCCAGCAGGACCGCCGAGGACGGCAACCTGTGAAGCTGCGGCCAGAGAGGCGCCCGCACCGATGCCGCCCTTGAGATGGCCCTCAATGAATTCCGCGTACTCGCCGCCGTGGCGCGCCTTGTGAAAGGCCTTGGCCAGGGCGACGACCGTGACGACCAGCAGCAGCGGGTTCGCGCTCATCGCGGCGGAGACCCCAATGCCGCCAACAAGCGTTGAGAACTGCTCCGTGTCCGCCCGATTCCACATGAGTGCGGTCGCCACGACGCCGATGACGCCCCCGAGCAGCTCGGGCGCAGCATAGCTGTTGAGGTCATAGAACCAGTCCCTGGGGATACCGAAGTTCGATTGCAGATACCCCGAAACCTGGTCATAGGTTGCCTTGTCCCAGTTGGCCAGCGGCAGGCCCTTGGGCGTGGTCACGTCCTTGAACATGGCCTGAACGAACCCCATCGCTTCCTGGATCACGGTGTCCTCAGGCGATACATCTCGAACCGCGGCGATGGCCCCCGCGACGGTGTGCCCGCCATCGAACAGCCTGTGGTTTCCACCGCCGATGTGGGTCGCGAGGTACGTGGCATCCAGCGCCCTGTCGTAGATGGATGCGGATCCCTCCACCGTGTTCTGGAGCAACGCATTCAGATCGGTGGACAACGCGCTGGCCAACAGCCCTTGGGTGGTTGCCAGCAGCCCGCCCGCGAGGGAACGCGTCGAGTCGATGGCTTTTCTGGATCCGGTCGTGACCCGGCCAGCGGCCGCTCGAACAGCCTGCGACGATTTCTTTGGAGCTGCTCGAATCGATCCCAGGACCGACGAAGCAAGGCGACGGTGCAGGCGTTCCCTTTGATCGTAATCGGCGGCCTGGGGATAGCGTTCTTCGAGCGCGGCAACCTTTTCGGAGTCATTCGCTTCGCGGGCGCGACGGATGGCTCGAAGTCCCTTAATGCGGTACTCGGGATCGCTCGCGCTCCGGTACTCGCGCCATTCCGACTTCAGTTCCGCCAACAGGGATTCAACCGCCGGCTTGCTGCCAATTCGAAGCGGGTAGCCGCCGCGCCAGCGGCCGAGCAGATAGTGCGTATGGGGGCCGTAGCCGCGTTCAATGAGCGCCGGTGGGAACTGGGTGTGGGTCTTTACGAGCGGCCCGACGTGGACCCTTCTGGGTTGTTCACCGGAATGCTCTTGTCCGGGCGTCTCGCACCAGAGCTCTCCGGTGTGCCAGCTCATGCCCAAGGGGCGACCATCGTCCTGCGATTGGATCTCTGAAGGACTACGCACCACGCGGATGGTGTATTCGTCCGCCGGGTCGATCCAGACATCTTCTACGTGTGGGACGGTCATTGTCCGCCTCTGTGGCCCGATTCGCGCCCGGAATTGTAAACAGTCTCGTTCCGGTACCCCAAGCGATCCGAGGGACGCCAACGCCCGCACGGAGCGGTCTCATCGTCGACAAGCGCACGGGGCCGGGTATCAACGCGGAGGCGGAAGCCTTTTGAACGTGAACGATTGAACCGGGGACATGTCGGACGGTCGAGAGCGCCGTTGTGTCCGGTGCGCGGAAGTGGCGTCCGATTCTGATATGGATTGTCCGTTCAATTGGATCGAAAGTTGTCGTTTCCCGATCATCCGCTGCGAGGCGTTGGCATGGGGACGCACGCGGCGCCACGCCTCATAGAGGGTTGAAGGGATCGTGATTCTGCAGGCACCGTGCGCCTGCGCGAATGAGAGCCTCGGACACAGACATACTGCTGCCCTTGACCTCAACACCAGCTTCAAGCTGAAATCCAGGTGGCTTCGATGCCCCGGTTACAAAGTATTGGCGAATCAGTGAGATAATGAACGGCACGGTAGCGGAAACACATGGCAAGCGGCACAATGGCAACGTACAAGCAGATTCAGGCGCTGGTCAGACGCAAGCAAGGATGGGTGCCTCAGACGTGCTGGATCGCGCACTGCAAGGAACTCAAGGGATTGCCGTTGGGCCGCGCCCACAACAGAAACGGTCAACGGCAAAAGCCGTGCCCAGAGAGCAAGCGCGGCGCCATTATTGAAGCGTTTCATTACTTTGGAATGCTTTGACGATACTGATCTGAGCTGAATTGGCGGGGCGGGCACCCGTTGCCTAAACTTCGCTCGACTGGATGGCTTCGCCCCCCCAACTCCGCGTGGCGTACAGTCTCGACCGAATGTGGGAAGCTGATGACATGCGTGAAAAAAGTCCGTCCCAGCGCTGCGGTCGATGAGTTCCTAGCGTGGATCGGCCTTGTTCCGCTTTCAGTAGCGCAGTTTGACGCAGTACCATTGGTGAACCATGAAAATACTATCAGCGTTGATTGTTCTGGTGTTTCTCGCTGGCTGCGCGACGCAATGGGAACTCAACTATGCCAGCGTCGAACCGGCGGGGCTGGAATTGGTCTGTGTGGAGAATGAAATCACCATTTGCCCACAGGACGAAGCTGCATTGAACGCGCAAGCCAGAGCTCAATGTACGACTATGGGTTTTAGCGAAGCCCATTTTGTACAGCGAACGCGCAGAGAATTTTTCGGCGACATTCGGCACAGCCGCGTTTATGCCTGTACCTAGGAAGGTCCGAAACCAATCACGGTGAAAAGTCTGTCTTCGGCAGGGAAGAGCAAGTTTGCCCACAACACTGGGCCTATTATCGCGTGCCGTCCTTATGGACAAGCCGCCATGTGCCGCTGTCATCCAGGGCAGCCCGAATATCGTCTTTCGGGTACCTGACGTCGTCGCCCTCCGTTCGGTCTCCAATCTACAGATGCCACACGTCCCGGTCGCTGCGGTCGGGGCTCGGCCGCAATGGGTACAGCGCTGGCGGGCCTTTCGATTGGCGTACCGCCGGCCCGCCGCGGCGTTGCGGGCCGGCTGGCGCCGGGCGTCGAGGACCGCGCACGGACCGCAGAGCGCGTCGCCGTCGAACGTAGTGACGCTGCAGCGAACGCATCGGCCTGCGGAACGCCGGGCCTGGTAGGTCGCCTTCTCGGCCGCCTGGCGCGGTCGTATTCGGCGGCACGGGATTCGGTGCCACCAGCAATCTGAAAGTGCACTGATTCCGCCAGTCTGAAATTGCCACTTTATTCAGTGGCGTGGACCCACCGCGATTATGCGTTGCTCATGATAAGCGTAGCGGACTTTTTGCATTCTTGCATGGATGGGAGTTTCCCTGTCAATTGCGGCAGAGAACCGCGAGGCGCGCCCGGCATCGCGTCTGCGCAGAGTTGCCGTGAGGACAACCCGGCCGGTGACGGTATCTCAGCCGCGCTGCCCAGTACAAGGTGCGCCGCACGCACTGAAGGGCGCTGCCCCACGGGCAGGTTGCCGAAACGCTCGCGCGTGTGCGCGCGTCGAAGGTGCTGTCAGTCCCGTCCCAAGCACTGGACGGCGACCTTGGCCTTCTGAGCGCTCTTGTTCAAGCTACTCCGCAAATGGTCAGTTAGTTCCCGCGCCGCGCTACACCAGTTTGCGCGAAGGTTCGCCTCTATGACCCGCGAGAACTCTGCATCCTTGTTCTGAGTCGAATGCGGCAGCTTTGCGAGTCGGCCCGCACACTGGATGTTCCCCAGTTGCTCTTCTCGGTCCGCCTCCGGCAAGTCCTTCAGGAGAATTGAGACAATCTCGTGGATGTTCGCGTCGCGAACGCTAGTCGAGGGGATGTCCTCGATCTCCGTGGTCAGCACGTCGCAGTTGAACTCAATGCGGTTTGTGGTAGTTGGCGACATGCGAGCATCCTCAACCACGTCATTTCGTTCCACTGCCACACGAGGCTCCAAAGACCCAGTTCCGACACTCGCAGCAGTCTGTTGAGCTGGCTTCGCCCACCTCACCACACGGAATCCCGTATTCTGGTTTCTCGAAGTTGGGTCGAACCTGAAGCGATGCGCGGAACGAATTCCCTCTGCGGACACGTACCTAGAGCCCCCGCGCAATACTCCGAGTTCACACTGCGCGACTCTGTACGCACTTCCATCCGCGGGCGCGTCCGAATAGTCATTGCTCCAGCAGTCCTGTGTCCACTCCCACACATTGCCGAGCATGTCATGGAGGCCATAAGGATTCGGTAGGTAACTCCCCACAACTGCTGTAAACTCGTGGCCGTCATCGCAACCAGCGCGCCACAACACCCCCGTCCGCAAGTCGGCACCGTTTGCATAGCGGCACTGCTTCCAGTCACCCGCCATGCCGTCGCCCCAGAAATACGTTGTCGTGGTTCCAGCTCTTGCAGCGTACTCCCACTCCGATTCCGTAGGCAGGCGGTACTGCTGACCAGTCTTGAAGGAAAGCCACTCGACGTATCTATTCGCGTCATACCAGTTGACGCAAACGACGGGATGCTGGTCCGTTTGGGGATATCCCGGGTACCGCCAGTTGCGTCCACTGCGTTCCCGCCAACGCCTGCCCTCAAACGTCCAACACGCCTCACCTGCTTCGTGTCCGCTGTCCTCGACGAAATCGCGATACTGCCCTCGGGTCACCTCATACACGCCCACGCCAAACGTCTCTTGGATTGTGACTGGGTGTATCGGCCCCTCGTTGTCGTAGCGCCCAGCCTCCCCGATAGGTGATCCCATACTGAAGGATCCCGATGGCACCACCATAATGGTCGGGCAGACCTCTCAGTCGCGAAGAACGGCTCCCGCCTCAAGTTGCTCAAGGACAGCCTCCCTAAAGGTGCCGTCCCAGAGCCAGATGGCGAGATGGTAGACGGGCCAAGCCGCCACCAATCCGATGACCGCGGCTGTCAAGTACACCTTGGATTTCCCAGAGCTTTGCAACCGGTTTACTTCCGCACCAGACTCGCGGCGTCGTTGGCGGAGTTTCAGGAATTTGGTCCTAATGCCTATCACTAACGAGCCAACAACGACAATGCTGATCGCTAGCCCCATAATCCACGGATTGCTCAACCAGCCTGCCACAGTGCCTCCGAACAAGCCGCCTGTCACCAACAAGCCACCAACAACGCTGGTGACTATCCCCACGATCCACGGATTGCTCAACCAGCCTGCCACGCTGCCTCCGAACCTGCCGCCTGTCCGCACACGCTCCGCAACGCTGGAGGCTGGCCGGACCCCTTCGAACGCCCGGGTCCAGGTTCTCCCACGATGGCTAGTGCTATCGTTGACATCAGCTTAGACAATGTATTGGTGGCTGGCGAAGGCCGCTTTCGAGGGCGTCCGAGACTCGAACCACCAGTTCGGCGTCGGTGTGCGAGTGGTTTATGGACACATTCATGGTGAACTGTTGAGCTACGACTGCGGCTCCTCAATGACAAGGGAAAACTTAGCAGAAGGGCGGCGGCATGTCATCGGGGAACACGGTCCAGTTGCGCACCATCCCCGTCATCACGTCGGCCCAAAAAATTTAGCTGCTATCCGATGGTCTGCCCAATTCTCGGTTTGAGTCCATTCAGGGCGCGTTCGAAGCAACCGATCCATGGTTTCGGGATGCTTTTAGTACTTGACAGACAAGTTGAAGGGTCATCTCAATCTCGAGTACATCGACCGAGCCCCGGGGACGCTTAGTCGAAATGTAACCGTTCGAGCGCCGGGGGATGAACTGAAACTCGGCGACCGCAAGGCAATGCATGACGCCAAATTTCCGCTGGTACTGCGCCGCGATCCCCCTAGAACCGAACGCTTACAAACAGGCCCCCTTCATGTCTCCCACAGTCACCTGACAAAAGGTACAACTGAAGGTACAACGAAAATACTAGTATTGCTATAATTACTGTTATATCAATATCTTATAAAACTAGAGTGGCGGAGAGGGAGGATGATAGCGCCAGTGAGGCGACGAGATATGGGGAAAGCGGGAACATGTTGGAGCCAGGGAATAGTTTCGGAAAGAGAATTAGGCGTCAAGATCGTCAAAAAAGGCTTCAATGTCGAGGGTTTCAGGGACGCGGCGCGCGACGAAGTAGCCGACAATCGGCACATCCGGAAAAACGTGACGTAGGGTGAGTTTCACCGCCCTGAAGTGCGAACCTGTCGTGAGAACGTCATCGATAAGGACGATGTACGTTGGGGCTGGTTCCATCTGGTCTTGATCCACAGCGTAACGGGCCTGCAGCTCGGCCGGTGTAGGTCGATCATCGCTTTCGTGCGCCGCGGGAGTGCTCTCGGCTTGAACGATCAGTTCGCGGCAATCGACGGGATTCGTGTTGTCGATGGCGACTATCACTTGGGTCATGCGATTGTCGTATTCTGGATCATCCTTGGCCTTGGAAGGCGGGATGGGTACGAATGTGGCCGCACGAAGTACGGCGTCATCGATGGCGTTACGAAAAGCGCGGGCGGACGTGCGGATAGCGAGGTGTTTGTAGCGCCACTCGGGGCGGCCCTCGCGGTTCAGGGGTTTTTTGAGGTTGAAGATGAGTTGATTCGTCTCGCTGTGGGCGAAGCCCCGGCGAGCCGTGTATTCGCCGAGAAACAGACATTCGTCATCGGCGGTGAGGTAGCCGTGATCGGGGCGGGTGAGCGGGTCGATTTCAGTGAGATTCTTGGGAAAGGGCATTCTGGATGTCATCGTAGTGTCTGACGCGGATGGCACCATGTTTCGCAAGTCGGTTGGGCCAGGTGATGTTTGTGTTCTGAAAGCAACTGTCCAGAATGAATAGTTTTCGGCCTTGCTCCAGCGCGGCGCGCGCCTGTATGAGGGTTCCCGAGGTTTCTCCCGCCTCGACAATGACAGTGGCTTCAGTCAGGGCGGACATGGTTTTGTTGCGCTCGGGGAAGAACTGGCGGTTATATCGGTAGTCCTGACTCTCGTAACGCAACAAGGGCACTTGACTGATGAGCAGGAAATGGCTTGCGATCTCGCGCTGCAGATCCGCATTGTCGCGAGGATATGCGTGTGACAGCGGCGTGCCGATGACCGCGATGGTCGGCGCCCCCAGTTCGAGTGCGGTCGTATGCGCAATGGTATCGATCCCTTTGGCAAGTCCCGATACGACCGTAAAATTGTCCTGGATCAGCGCTTTGACGATTTTGCGGGTGCGTGCTATTGCCTCAGGCGAGGGCTGGCGGGTTCCGACAACGGCGACACTGCGGGCATGTACAAGGTCCCACCAGCCGCAGAAATAGAGCAGTTCGACGGGGTAGCGCGCGTCGCGCAGCTTGCCTGGGTATTCGGCTGCGCCGTGGACGCGCACGCCGAAACGGCTAATGCGGGCATCGCGCAGCTTGTCTAATACGGATTTAGCCGTCCATAAGGCCTCTTGCTCGGGCACGAAATCGGAAGGGATGGAGCCCGGGATCTTCGCAAATTTCTCCGCGAAGAACTTGAAGCTGACCTTGGCTTCCTTCCACATGGCCTCGTATGCGCCCAACTCGCGAAAGGGCGAGATCGTGCGGCGGCGGTCGCGGTCGTCGGTCAGTTCAAGCTGCACGGTGATCGTTCATCCATGGAGGAGGATCGGACGCAGCCTTAACGCGGGTGGCGGAACTTGCCGTAGTGAGCCTTCGGAACGATGGCGTTTGACTGGACGAAAGTATAGAAGGAACGGAACTGGCACGGGGACGGTCAGATGAAGGCCTTCATTAGGTTGTTGATGCGGAATGTAAGCGCTTGAAGGCTGACCTGATATTTGTCCGCGAGATCCTTCAGTACTTCGTCGTCCTCGATATCGAACTCGACAATGTCGTTACGGATCATGCTGTAGGGCATTAGCAACTCGGCCGCAAAGCGGTTTGCCTCGATCTCGATGGGATCGATTGCCTGTGCGGAACGCTCGTCGCGCCGGTTCACACGAAATGAACGATCGATATGGACGTCCTTTCGCTTGTGCAAGACAAGATGCCCGCATTCGTGAGCAATCGTGAAACGCTGGCGATTCGAATGATGCGCGGAATTCACGCCGATCACGGTCTGGCTGTCGTCACTACGGACAAGGATTCCGGCAAGTTCTCCGGCGAAAGGAGAGTATCTGATCTCCGCACCCAGAAACTCGGCGGCGTCTTCTATGGGGACTGGAGCGTGGCGGATGCCACAATCATCCAACAGCTTGGTGACGACGTGTCTCAACGTGCTGGCTTTACGCGGTTGCTTCATAAGGTATCCAAGTAGTCTAGCGTGCGATCAGCGTATCGGCCCACATGGTTATTGCGGGCTCTGTGCCGGGCGGCAATCTTCTGGCTAGTTTGGATATGCCGGGCGTGGGCTGCGACGGCAGCACCGTCTCCGGCGTCACCTCGAGCGCGTCCGCGATGCGGAAAAACTGGTGCAACGATACATGTTGCCGCCCCTTCTCGATATTGGTGATGGAGGTCCGAGAGAGGCCAACCAATTTGCCCAGGCGTTCCTGGGTCATCGGTTTGCTTCTGGCTTTCCGGTATTGATGGACGAGCTGCCCGAAAGCCTTGTACAGAGCGCGTGTTGCGTCATCGGCCACATGCGCAGCCTAGTGGATCAACGTCAATATGTCAATATTTCAAACCGTTTGAAATACACACATAATAATATGTTGTACCAATTGACATTATACGTGGAAGGATCCACAATGCGTTCGGTGGGAGTGGAGTTCGGCGTGTTTTCGTCGGACGCTAAAAACGGTTGTTATTGGAGTATTGAAACGATGAGCGAGCCACAAGTAGTTGAGCACGGCGGACAGCCAGTCCAGGTTGTCGACGAGGACAAGTACGTCCTGTGCATCGAGGGGAAGGACTATCCATGGGACGACGATAAGGTCACGACCGCGCAAATCGCCAAGCTGGGCGGTTGGGACTCTTCGGAGGGTGTGATTGAAGTCGACGAGAACAACGTCGAGCGTACCCTTGATCCGGAGGAGGTCGTGTATCTCAAGCCGGGTATCCAGTTCGGTAAGAAACTACGCTTCAAGAGGGGCTGATGCGCCCGCGGATTCAAGCCGAACTCGCGTTGCTGCGCGAGGCGTATGGCGATGTCGGGCATGAGGAAGCAGGGGGCGAGGACTGGTTCAGACTTCCGACGTATTCTCTGCCGGAGGGCTGGTCGGTTAATGGCGAGCGGCGCACCGCTGTGCCGATAGTGTTTCTGATCAAGGCGGACTACCCGTCCAATCCAGCCTACGGCTTTCTGACGCCTGCGGGCCTCACCTTCAAGGGTGAGACGCCCCAGAACACCGCGGACGCTCCTGGGCCGGTTCCGTTCGAGGGAGACTGGATGCTGTTTTCCTGGTATTGCAAGGATTGGCAGGAGAGCAGTGAAGCGAGGCAAGGCTCGAATTTGCTGAGTTGGTGCCGAAGTTTCGCGACAAGGTTGAGCGAGGGCGCATGAAGGTTCGGTTGACAACGCCTGGTTGCGAGTATCGGGAACTAATGGAGCATCTGTTATCGACCCACACAATGCGTGAACAGGCAGCGTTCTTGTTCGCCCGAGCGCATCGCGGCGGGGATGAGGCGAGGTTCGATGTAATCGAGACGCGCAAGCTCGCGGCCGATGACTATGCCGTACAGCAGAAAGATTATTTCGAGTTGTGCGACAAGAGCCGCGCGGAGGTGATCAAGCGCGCACATGACTTGAGTGCGTCTTTAATCGAAATTCACTCGCATACGGGACCGTGGCCCGCGGAGTTCTCGATCAGTGACTGGATGGGATTGCGCGAAACGGTGCCGCATATGTGGTGGCGGCTTGACGAAAGGCCGTACATCGCCCTCGTGGTAACGAAGACCGAATTCGATGCGCTGGTGTGGCTCGATGACCCGCAGGTACCGCGCGGTCTTGATGCCTGGCAGGTGGATGCGCGCACGTTCTTACCGACGAACAATTCGCTCCGAGGGTGGCAATGAGCGCGCCGTCAGAACGCTATGAACGAAGCGCTCGGCTTTTTGGTTGGGAAGGCCAGCAGAAGCTGCTGAGAACGCGAACCGTCATCGTCGGCGTTAGCGGACTTGGCAGTCCGCTAACGCAGCAGTTGGCCCTACTTGGGGTCGGGGAAGTCGGGCTCATCGATCCGGAGGACCTGGACGACACGAATCGAAATCGCTTTGTTGGAGCGCGATGGGAGGATCGGGTTCCCGGCAGCCCGAAAGTCGAATTGGCGGCGCGGATGATCGGGGAAATAAACCCAGAAGTAAATGTCGTGCCGCTTCAGCAGGATCTTATCAACGAGGAATCATTCTCGCTTATCAAGGCGGCGGATTGGGTGTTCGGCTGCTTCGATGATGATGGTCCGCGCTTCGTTCTGAATGAGCTTTGCGCGGCGTATGCCAAACCGTATATCGATCTTGCGAGCGACGTGCATCCAGATGGGGTATTCGGCGGGCGGGTCTGTAGCGCATGGGACGGTAATGGATGCGTGTATTGTCTGGGGCAGTTGGATATGGAGGACGTACGCACATACCTGAGTTCTGACGAGGAACGCAGGGTCATTGATGAGATTTACGGCGTCAGGGGGGATGAACTGCGAGAGTCAGGCCCGTCGGTTGCGCCTCTAAACGCCATCATTGCCGGGCATGCTGCGGTGGAATTCATGGTTGCTGTAACGGGATTGCGAGTTCCGGAGCGGCTAACGACGTATCGTGGGCATCGGCCGCAGACGACAACATCGGGCGACAAGCCCACACAGTTCTGCAATTTCTGCGAGGAAATTCGCGGGATCGGTGCAGCCGCTGAAGTTGAACGGTACTTGTCGATGCTGCACCTGCGGGAACGGGAGCGATCTGCGTAACGTCAGTAAGGGCTCAGCGTGGTTAACGACAAGAATCGCGCATACACACTCCCGGGCCGAGGCGCGGCAAAATCGGCATGCCCTGTCTGGCCGTTGTGCCACAATCACCAGCCAGTTCCATCAGCACGCAGTAGCCGTGATTCCATGGACATGGAGGCGCTGTCGGAATGACTCCTCGTGCTGTCTCGCGAAAACTCCCCTTGAGAAACACATTCCCAGATGCGCGTCGTGTGTTTGTTGACGCGTGTTATGCGGCGTCGTGGTGAGCAGCTCGTCACCGTATCCCATGATACTTCTGCATGGATTGAATCACGGCCGAGACAAAGTCCGACAGCCTGATCTTGTGCGACATGTGAGCCCCTATCTTTCTCACTGCCTACTCAAATGAGCGCTTACGCTGCTGACTGCTGGTCGGATTCCACGAGAGTGATTGATGCTGAGGATTCCGCACCGTCTCCGCTAGTGTCTCTGCGTATGTTGGAACCGGCGTGGTAACATTGCGATACAACTTCTTTTTTTAGATGTTAATCAATACGTTATAGTTGTAAACTGGCGGAGAGGGAGTCAGTGAACTCACCCTAGCGCACGTCAACGGCGAGCGCGTCGAGGCCGCGTACCGGCGCAGCGATCTGTTCGAGTTGAGCCAGCCTCATGAAGGACTGGTCCGCCTACCTAGTGTCCAAGGCCTGACCGCTTCGCGCTCCGGCTGGATCCGGGTTATTGAAGACACGCTTGGCACAGGGATGCACACCTTCACCCGTCGCAGTGGGTTTAGAACAGACGTCAGCTGGCGGTCCGAACCCCTACTTAAGGGGCAGCATCCGAGGCGCTGGAGTCAATCCCGGACTTGAGTTGTCGGTTCAGCCGCACAAGGTGTTCCGAGAAGGCTTGCTCAAGTCGCACAATGTGCTCGCACAGCCATGCCGCCATATCTGCCCAACTCGACTCGTTGAAGCCATCGAATCCACAGGCGAACACGATGCGACTTGCCTTCTTGTCATCCATCCGTAGCCATGTGAGGCTGTCACCGAACCGCTCCTCTACCTCGGCCCGCACCTGCTCGAGTTGGTCGAATATCCATTTGTTCTCGCTCGCCTCGGATCGCTGGAGACCCAGCTCCACGCGAGCTTCGTTCTTCAGGAATATTAGCGTGTAGGCGCATGCGGACACCCCTGTCCCGCAACTCAGCCAGTGGTCCTTGGACGGACTCACGTTCTCGAAGAGCGTGACGTTGCGGTCACGCAGTTCTTCCAAAGCTTGTGTCCAGAAGGCATGTCGCAGTTTGTGACTGCGCCGTTGAGCGCCCTCTACGGTCTTCTGCTCCGAGTCCTTGGCAGCCATTCCAATCATGAAATCCGCAGCCTCCGGCGTCGGAATGATCTGCTTGAGATCGATGAAGACCTCTTCGCGGAAGCTATACGGGACAACCCGAAAGCACTGGGCGCGCACCCCGTGTCCGAGCAACCAAAGCACGGCCGCAGTAACCTCCTTTCGAAAGTTTGCGGCAATAAAAACGAGCCGCTGCTCATTGCGAGGATTCAGGACAACCTCGTCCAGATCCTCAACCTCGAGGAAGTCGCGGAGCTTAGCCTCCGCATTTTCGTCCCCGGACGAACGGTCTAGGAACTTCTGATAGATGGCGGGGATGTCCTTCTGGGTGAGGTTGGAGCAGTAGGCCACGTATTTGAGGGCCTGCCACACGACATCCCGGCCCGAATCGTCGAGCTTGTTTTCGATGACGACGAGCCGCCCCTCCTTGTCGAGAGCGAGCAGATCGAGGCGCTCGCGCGTGTCTGCGAAACCATCAAACTCTTTTTGGATGACCAAAAGCTCCTCGCCCAACGCCTCCGGCATGTGCGCAAGCCATTCCTGCAGATGCTCACGCTCGCGCAGCCTCAGATCGGAGAAACTGCACTCTTCCAACCGAACAAGGCGGTTTGTCGACTGAATCACTTGGAACACTTGAACTCCCGTCTTTGTATCCTGCAACTGCTACAGCCTGGCCGGGCGCAGCGTAGGGCTGGTCCTCGACGCGCTTCCATAAGAGTAGCTCTCGCATCGAACTGGTATGGTGCGCAGCTCCAATTCTGCGCCCAAGCACGTCAGCGTATCATTCCTCATCGTCAACTTGGCCATGATCACGTCACCGACGCCCTCCCCCCGTCCACTGTGCATAGTCAGCAATCAATCGTCGGCAATTCGAGCCGATTGGCAGTATGAATCGAGACGAAAAAGAAAAGCTGTGTTCTCAAAATCACGAGCGGACGTTGGCAGCCCAATTTGGAGCGCCTCGGGGCGCTTCAGGTAATCCTTGTTTCGAGGTGAGACGGTAGCCACCCTACGACAACTTGCTCGCTGTCGTCGTCCCAAAAGAAGTAGAGTCGGAAACAATACCTCTCGTCCCTCGAATCACCCTTCTTCAAATGTCTATCTAGCGTCGTATTCCTACCCGCGTAATTCACAACGTAGGTGTCGCCCTGTTCTCCCGCCCTGTTTGCGGTGATCGAAGCGCTCTCGGTAAGGCCTAAAGCGCTACAAGCGTTCTCGAAGGACTTTCTGCTAGCAGCAGCTACTGAGCGACGCATAGGGACATAATGGTCGCGAAGTAGAAGAAGACTGCGGTAAACCAAAGTCGGATCCTCGTACTCTGATCGCTTTGCTCCTCTCAACGCCCTATTGTGCAGCACAACATCACCGGCAAGAAATGTTTCTGCCCAATCGTTCAGCTCGTCCAGGCTGGCTGGAACGTCGGGCTCCCTAACCTTTCCTGCCTCCCGACGGGAACTACTCTCCAAGTACTGGACTCGGCTCCGCAAATGCGAGACCAATCCCCGAAGCCTGTGCGCGTCCTGTTCCGCTTCGCTTTTTTCCAATTCAGCCGTTTCAAGTAAGTCTTGGTTCTCCTCCGAATCCCTCTGGAGGCGGATCTTCAGCTCTCCAACCTCGTCCATGGTCAGTTCAAGCAATTCCCTATCCGTCGATGCCTCACGGCGTTCACTCTGGCGTTTGATGACATTAGCGTGTTGGCGGATATCCTTGAACGGCGGGAGACGCTTGTCGAGGTCAGAGCCGCTTACCGACCGCCTCAGTGCGTGTTGAACCAAGAAAGACTCGAACGTGACGCCGTGTCGTTCTTTCCACTCGGCTACGACTTGTGGTAGCGCAAGCGGGTGGACGTACGGGTCGTCCCTATCCGGGTTAAACCCAGATCGGTATGTTCTGATGGCTTGTCGAAAGACAGAAAACTCTCGCCCGACTCTATCGGAAAGGGCGAAGCTGGCCTCTCCAGTTAACACTGCAACATGCACGGTTCCAATGGCTCGCCGAGCGACCAACTGCGCGGACACGACGGCCTGTTCTGGATTGGTGGAGCCGTCGGGGAGAGAAAATACAATGGTGTCGACATGCCTGCTCGGGTTGATGAGGAGATCGACGAGTTGTTCGACTTCGTCTGAGCCTACTATCCAAGGATCGGGGCTTAACGGGACGCCTGTTAGGACGGCCTGACCTTGGGACACAACTTTGCCAATCAGGCCAGGTAGTGATCTTGGGAAACCTATCTCCGCACCAAGTTCGGAACATAGTAATCACGTTCCAAAAAGAGATACCCCATCCTCAAGTTGGGCAATCGCAACTTCGGTTGTCCAGACCCTCCGCGGGGTTGTCTTATCTGGGTTATCCAAACGAGCGGCCCAAAGTCGAGGAGTGTCGGTAACAACTGCTTCCGCTCGTTGCGCGCCAATGTCCTCCAACAAGAAGCTCTTTCCCTGCCATGCTTTGTTGGGCAGCCGGCCCGCTGCCAATCCGTCCATCCAGTGTAAGACTTGGTCTCTGGCGAGCTCGAGCGCGGAACCGCGAGAGCCATCATGCAGCTCGAGATTCACTTGACTAATGGGTCGGACGTGAGCCCGCCGAGGGATGGTGCTAGCCTGCGCGGCCGTAAGGCACCGCCGGCTGGTTGTATTCTGTTGCATTGCTGATTTCCGTGTTTACCAGAGGGCAGTACGGCGAAAGCGCCATCGAGAGTGCTCGCGCGCGCATACGCTACCTATTTTCGTGGGTTTCGACGATGTGAAATTGTTACAGAGGAGAGTGGGCTGGCGTTGCGGCAAGACCTAGCTACAGTGTACCGCGCACAAATACTCGAAGCGCTTGTCGAGCGTCAATACGCTCGACGAGAAGTGATCCAGATTTTGGGAAGATGGTCAGACGTTTAATCAGGGTAGGAGGATGAATTGCGTCGACTTTCCCGGAGCCCGCGTCTTCTGAGTGGAGTGAACCACGACACCAGCGTCGCGCTGTCGCGACCGGAACAGGTAAAAAACGGGCTTTGGTCGTGCTGTTCTTTGAAGGGATGGCGCGACCCGGTGATGCGGTCGTACCGTGTCGGGGCTATCGAATCGGCGGCGCTCTCAGGAGTCGCAGAAGCGGTGTTATAGAACCTAGCTGTAGTGTGTTGTCTCGCACGGTGTCTGGTTGTCCGTGAGAAATAACGTGTGGAAAATTTCAAGATAATAAGAAAATGTATGTATAAATAGGTACTTATATATGGATAGTGGCGGAGGGAGTGGCACTATCTTCGAGAACAGTCCGTCTCCACAACACTGGCCGCTACGCACTTCTAGAGCAGCAAGCGCGCCACCCAGCCCTTCGTCGCGAGTCCAGAAAATACCAGAACCCAAAGCAGTACCGACGATCTCCTCACAATTCCAACCCGGGCGCCACTCGCTCCTTTACCGCGTCCATTTCCGGCAGCGGCACCTCTTCAACGCGGGAACCGTCCATGCTTTGTTGTCCACGTTCGGCTTCCAGTCCGGGATCCGGCTGCTTTTCAGGTGTCGGCTCCACCGATTCCAGGGCTGCGATGCGCTCTCCCGTGGCGCCTTCCAGGCGCTCGCGCAGCTTGTCCCGGTCGTCCGTCACCAGTTCCGCCCGGTGGCGCGCCCGGCTGATTTCCACGTAAAGCGTCTTCTGCGTGGTCAGATGCGGATGGTTGGCTTCCATTGCCGCGATCACGGTATCGACCGTGCGCCCCTGGAACGCATGCACCGTGGATGCCCATGCTCGGTCGATGTGACGAAGCTGGGTGTCGCCTTTGTGCAATTGCAGTGACCGG
Source organism: Candidatus Rariloculaceae bacterium (assembly GCA_965262365.1). Lineage (GTDB taxonomy): Bacteria > Pseudomonadota > Gammaproteobacteria > Steroidobacterales > Rariloculaceae > UBA6522. The sequence continues at coordinate 4,295,934 of OZ253541.1, read as the reverse complement.
CCATCCTCCAGCCTGAACGTCGCCGCACCGCCTTTCACCTCGGCGACCTCCGCTGTCTGGCTGTTGACAAGCCCCAGCGCGAAGTCGTTTTTCGTCCAGCGGATACGGTCGCCTTGACGCAGTTCAAGCGGTTCCGGGCGATAGACTTCCACCCCGCCCGTTCTCGCGGCCAGTCTGCCCGGCTCCCAGTGCACGGCACCCCCGTCCTTTCCCGCAAGATTCACGGTACCTGCGTCATGATCGACGCCCGTGACACGCAATTCGTCGCCTTTCTCGACGCCGAGCCGCTTGTACGGGCGGTGGAAGGAAACCACGTCGCCCGCCGTGTAGTTCGCGGCCAGCGTTTTTTCCGCGTTCGTGTAGCCTCGCGAGACCAGCCGCTCGGTATCGATCGCCGGGCCCCTGATCTTTCCCTCCCGGGTCAACCGCTCGCGCACGATTTCATTGATCTCTACCCGCAGCGCGTGACTCGGGGCCATGAGTCCGGTGTTTTCCCGTTCCTGCGGTGAGAGTTTCAGCCAACGCGCGGCGGCGGCGCCGGGGAGATTGTCGGGTTTGACTTCGGCCACGTTCGATCCGAGTTTCTCGAACGCTTTCTTGATATCCCCCTTGAGGCTTGCCTCGACGGCTGCCTTCAGTTCAGCATCCTTCTGGCGCATGATCTGGTCCATCGTCGCGGTCTTCATGCCGGCCTGCTGCAGTTGCACGAACGGTTTGCCTGCGTCTACCGCATCGAGTTGTTTTCCGTCGCCCACCAGTACGACGCGCGGCAGCCGCAATTCCCGTGCGATGCGCAGCAGGTTTCTGGTTTGGACGGTTGAAGCCAACGACCCTTCGTCGACGACGAGCACGGTTTTCTGGAACGCGGCGCGCATGTCGCGTGCGCCCTTTTTAGTGAGGCGGCCTTCGGCGATCCCAGCATTACGCGCGAGAAACCGTTGCAGGGTTTCGGTTTCGATGTCGGCCTCGGCGGCGAGCGTCTGCGCCGCCGAGGCCGAGGGCGCCAGTCCCTTCAACTCGTAGCCGCGTTTTTCGAGCAGCGCGCGGGCGCGGTTGAGCATGGTGGTCTTTCCGGTTCCGGCATACCCCTGTACGCCGACGACACGGTCGCGTTCGGAAAGGATCAACTTGACCGCCGCTTTCTGTCCGTCCGTGAGCGGACCGTTGCGCAACGATTTATCCACCGCCCGCGCGCGCATCGGGGCCGTGCCCCGGCTCTGACCCTCGCGCATCAGGGAAATGGTTTCCTTTTCATCGGCGATGGCCTTGTCGGTGGTGAGCGATTCGCCTTGGACAGGGAGGTTCGCGGCGTGCAGGGCGCCGGATTTCAGAAGTTCGCTCACGGTCCGTTCGGCCTCCCCGATGGACACCGCGCCGGGCTTCCACGCAAGCGCGGCGGCGAGCACGTCCGTGCGCGAGAACACCGCTTGCCGTTCGGACAAGTGCGCCACGGCCCAGGACACGGCCTTCTCGGCCGCCGTTGCGGTTCGCTCTTCACCGGGCGTGCCACGCGAATCGAGCGGCCGTTCCGCATTCGACTTGCCGGCGGTCCGTTCCATTGCTCCGGCGGCGATCGACACGGCGTCGAACCCGAGCTCCGCCGCCTGTTGTTTCCAGTGCGCCCGCAGCGCCTCGTGATCGACTTCCCGCTTGTGCGAGCGGGTCATCAGTGCCGCGCGTTCGGCGAGCCGCGGGTTGTCTGCGGACTTGCCGAGGCCGCGTTCGTTCATCGCCGCCTCGATCTCGGCGCGGCGGGTGGAATACGCCTCGATTACTTTTCTCGATACGCCCGCGATCTCGAATCGCCCGTCGGCGTGGGTCTTTTCGATTCCGTACCCGAGTTTGTCGAGCCCCCGCGCCAGTTCGTTGCGGTAGACCATGCCGATGAGCTTTTGGGCGCGGTAGAGCGATTCGTTGGCCATCGTTCGCCATTTGCCGCCTTCTCCCTGGAGCATGTTGGCGATGACGGCATGGGTGTGCAGCTGCGGGTCGAGATTGCGGGAGGTGTCGTGGCGGAACGTCGCCGCGACCATTTTCTGTCCGCCCGCACGAACCATGCTGCCGGTAGCTGGATCGCTCAGCCGGGTTTCGAGAACGTTCTTTTCCATCCAGGCGAGCGTGCGATCGACGGCCCGATCATGCGCATCGACGACGCGCCGGTCACCACCGATCAGCGCCGCCAGGGAGACCGATTTCGGGGCCGAAAACGTGACGTCCCGTCCGGGACGGTGGTTGAGCGATCCGTCCTTGGCCTTGCGTCCCAGCCGGCGCCCGCTGCCGTCCGGTATCTGTCCTTTGAGGATTTCCTTGAACTGGTCAGCATCCACGGGACCGGACAGTCCGAGGGCGCCGGCCCCCTTGCCGTTCCAGGCGCTGGCTTCCTTGTGCGCCGGGTCGTCATTGGCGTAGTAGCCGTCCTGCTCGTAATACGAAACGCCCTGAGATGCCGAGGCGATGGCGCCGATGGAGGCGACCATGTCAGATTGGCGTCCAGGCCGGTTTCGGCCTGCCGTTCGATTGCCCGGACCCGGTCTCTACGTTTTCGGGCGCGGGTTCCTCGTTCTCGGCAACCGCGGCCCCGGCGTCGGCCTGCGGGTCGGGCAGCGGATCGATCTCCTCGATCACCGGAGCGTCGTACTTGCCGGCACCGGACGCGACAGGCTTTTCATCGCCGGCACCGTTCCCGGTGTCCTCGCCATGGAACGCGAATGCGCCCTGCACACTCGACGCCACGGCTGAATCCGTTGTCCCGTTTGTCGTGACTTTTACCGGCGCCGGCTCGACTTGCTCGTCCGGTTTCGCGTCCGGAGGCACCAGCACCAATACGTCTCGCGTGTCCCCGTTCGGCTCCGGCGACTCCGGTGCCACCGCGTCCGGGACGGGGCCGTGCGCCTGTGTTCGCGGCACGAACCGGGGTGCGGTCTTCGGGCGCTTCACGTAGTCGAGTTCGATTCGCGCGACCGGGAAGGGGCCGGGGAGTTTGAGGTAGCCCGTGAGGTTCGGTAGCCGGGTGATTTCCGAGGGCAACGCGAGCGACTGCAACTCCCGCCGCGGCGTGAGCGTGACGCCGTCGCGGTACGGGTCCGCGCCGTAGCTCACCCCTTCGGCGACTTCCTCGATCTCGCTCCGCCCCAGGCTGTCGGCCGACCACTGCGCGGTGTCCCGGTCGGGTGCGGCGAACACGACCCGCGTGCCGCAGAGCCCGGAGATGGTCTCGGCGCCGTTTCGCCCGTACAGGTCCCGTAGCGCCGAGGCGACTTGGACACCGAGCACGAAGCAGCCGCCGAACTGGCGGCTCTCGGCCAGCCCCGGCTGCAGGCTCGGCACCTGGTGCAGCGTGGGCAGTTCGTCGAGGATCACCCAGATCCGGCGGTCGTCATCGCGGTCGAGCGAGAGCAGCGCGTTCACCGCGATCTCGAGCCAGGTGGAGATCAAGCCTCTCAGGGTCGCGTGCTGATCGCCCCGGGACGTCAGGAACAGAAAACTGTTTTCCTCGTTTCTGGATGTCCACTCCCGGATCGAAAACGGTTTCCCGGCATCCGGCAGGATTTCCATCGCCCCGATGTTGGCGGTGAGCATGGCGCGGACGGAAAGCGCCGTTTTCGGGTTCTCCGGATCCACGATCGACTGCGCTACCGTGCCCTCCATGGCTTTTGCGAGTTCGGTGAGATCCGTCTTGAGCAGATGTTCCACCAGCACCGCGTTCTGCTTGACGCCCTTTTCCCAGAGCACGCCTGCGCCGTTGGAGAACAATTGCCTCGCGGCGGTGACCCAGAACGGATCGACCGTGTCCTTCTGCTGCGGAATGAGCGCCGCGGCCATCGTGTCGAAGTCGCGGGGCGATCGCGCCTCGAAGAACGGCGACCAGCGGGGGGCCCGGGCGTCCAGCGGATTGAGCAGAACGTCCCGTTCGGAATCGAAAAAGGCTTCCGTATAACTCCCCATCTTGTCGTAGATCACGCACCGGTCGCCTCTTTGGCGGATCTGTTGCACGAGGTCCGAAATCAGGACGGTCTTGCCGGACCCTGTCGTGCCGGACACGATCGTGTGCTGGGTCTCGGTCCGCTCGGGGTAGGGAACGCCCGCGATGCGGTACGGTGCCGGCGCCCCGGCCAGTCGATGCAATGCCCGGACTTTCAGCGGGTGCACCCGCCGGCTCAGCTCCCGCGTGCTCACCAGTTCCGCCCCGCGCAGGCGTTTTTTCTGTTTCAGCCGGTAGCCCTGGTACCGGAACCAGCCGAGCATGAGGGCGACCAGGCCGGCGCCGATTTTCGCGCCGAGCCACGCGCCGGAAATGACGGTTTCAACGATCCCGTCTCGCGCGGCGTGCCACGGACCGAAGGCGGCGATATCGGCGATCGTCGTCACCACCGTGTCCCCGTTCTCCAGCCGCACTTCCTGCCCGGCGTCGGCGTCGTAGCCAATGGAGAGCTTGGTTTCCGCCAACGTCAGCATCGCGGCGGCGTAACCGTCATAGGTGGGTGTCGTGCGCCAGAGCATCACGACCGGCACGGTCACGACGAGGACCGCGATCGTCATAAATCCGACGTATACCAGTTGGCTCCACATCCGAAGCCCGTGAAAAACCGTTTGCCCGCCGCGGACGGTGTCGCTGCCCCAAGCTTTCATGATCTTCTCCCGGACCTCTCCATTGATGCCGTTCGGTACGGACCGGACCTCTGCCGCGCCGGCAGGCGCCGGAGGCGGGCGGTGTCCGGGGCGAGGCCTGTCGGGTTGCGGAAGTCCGGCCAGGCCGGAATCGAATCGCCCGAATGCCCGCCAAGCTGGAGATCCATCCCATGAAACCGACCCAATCGAAATCGACACCGGCACGCGGCGCTGCGTGGATACTCGGCGCACCCGCCCTGGCGATCGTGGCCACGTTCGTGCTGGCGCTCGCGGGCGCCGCCCCGGACGAGTCCGGCGCCGACTGGATCGGTGCGGCCTGGCTCGCCGCCGTGCTCTGGACGATTGCGGCGAGTTTCGTGCAGGCCTTGTGGCAGGGCTTGCGGCACGGCGACTGGTCCGCGTTCACGTGTTGCGACTTGCCCGGCAACGACGAGGATCTGGATTGGGCGACCAAAACCGGGAAATACGCCCACATGAGGATCCGGGCCACCCACGAGGACCTCATGCGCGAGGGCGAGCGATTTCTCGAGGATCACGATCACGGCGATTCCTGCCCCTGAGTACTGCGCGCCGCGGAATCCGGCTGCCCCGCCAGCGGTGCATCAGGTGCGTCATTGCGCGCGGTCCCGTAGAGGCGCCCGGCGAGCCACCCGCCGATCAGCGGGACTTCTTCCAGCACCTGTTGGCCCATCGGCTGGCTTCGTTCCGACTCCACCGCCTCGCGGCCTTCCTCGACCGCCGATTCCGTCGATCGGGTGCGTTCCACGCGCTCGCCGGTCCGCCCGCCCATCGCCGCCTCCGTGTCTCCTCGGGACACCGCGGCGGCGACGTCCACGTCGCCCGGCACGGCCGCTTGCGCCGCGCGCTCGCGCGCGCCTTGCGACCACCCCTCGAAGGCGGATCCGGTCGCCGGCAGCTGCGTGTCCTGCAGATCCTCGCGTGCGTCCTCGTACGTGGCGCGACTCGGCAGGCTCGCGACACCCGCAGCCGCCGGCGCGGGCAGCCGTTCGGAGACGAACTCCGCCGCGTACTCGCGCAGCGTTTCGGCCTCCTCGGGCGTTTGCGGGGTCGCCAGCCGCATGGCGCCGCCGACGCCGATGGACCGCCCATCCCCTCCGGGGCGTTCGGACAGCCAACCGAAGAACGGCTGGCCCAGTTCCCGGTCGATGGCCTGCGATTCGGCCCGCACCTGAGAAGCTTGTGCGCTCCAGTTCTCCGATGTCTGGAAGCTGGCCGAGGCCCGGTCCTCGAACCGATGCATGCGGGTGAGGTTCGCCCCAAAACTCTCGTCCAGGCTCGCCAGTTCGCTTTCGCCCGTGGCGCTCGAGTAGCGCCTGGAGGCGTCCGACACCTGCGACCACAGATCCATCACCTGGTGCTGCTCGGCGTAGTCCTGCATGCGGTTGAACGCCTCGCTCTCGATGGTCTGGCCCCGCCACGACGCCCGCCCACTGGCCCCCATCCGCACGACCTTGCCCCAGCCGCCCCCGAGGCTCGCTTCGGCCGTCAGCGACGCCGCCTGGTCCTTCGTGATGCCCCCGATCTCGGACAACCGGTCCACGTGGCTCGACAGGTCCTGGGCCTGGACGCTTTCCGATTCGGTGACGCCGTGCGCGTGCGCCGTGCCGACGTTCACGTCTCTGGAATGCCGCTCGACCATCGCGGTGGCGTCCGTGGCCGCGGCTGAACGGGCCATGCCCGCTTCGGCCGAGAAATTCTCCCCGAGCGTTCGCGATTGTGCGGCGCGGTTCTCGTGGCTCGCGGCCAGCGACTCCGACAGCCGAATGCCCGCGGCGGGCAGGCGGCTGGTCGCGACCCCCGCATCGGCGATCGCCGTGCCGTCCGCCGCGACGGTGAACGCCGCGCCTTCCGGCGAGTAACCCGTGTAACGGTCCGTGTCCACGTGGGCGGAGGTGCGGACCTGGCGGCCCTCCAGCGTTGCGAATCGATGGGTGTCGAGTTGCGTGGAGCCTAGCGAGAGGTTGCCCGTGGAACCCTCACGCGCCGCGGCGCTGGCCGCCTCCTGGCCGACGTGGAGCACGGACGACGCAAGCGACGTCGCGCGGCCGACGCCGTACGCGAGCGCCGCGGCAAGAAACGGCACTGACATGGAGAGATATCCGGACATGACGGCCACGTCCGCTGCGACGGCCCGAATACCCGCCTGCGCCACCAGAGATATCCCCGCATCGCCGCCCGGCATGAGCGCCGCCGCGGCCATCCGTTCGGCGGCCTCGCCGAGGGAGATGCGGTGGAGGATCGCGTACAGCGGCCCCCAGCTCTGCAGCCACACGAACCCGCCGAGGTATGCGCGCACGAACGCGCCCCCGGCGGGAGTTAGCATGAGCAGCACGGCCATGGGAAAGGCGCCGACGTAGAGGCACTCGAACACGATGCGAAGGAGCGGGACCCAGGTCTCGGCCTGGCGGCCGATGGCCCGGTACGCGGCCACGGTCTGTGCTTCCGCGCGGGCCTCCGTGTAGGCGCTGAGCGCGGCGGCGTTGCCCGTTTCCGTGGACCACTGTTCGCCCGCGTCGTGTACGACGTTCAGCACCATCTGCTGGCGGATGATGTCGGCGGCGTTGCGGGACGCGCCGATCAGGAAATCGTGCGCGGCAGGAAGCGCCGCGAGCAGTTCCGCCCGCGCCAGCGCTTCGGTGTCGGCGTCCGGGAAGATCCGGATTCCGAAGATCCCCGCTGCGCGCCCGATCTCCGCGGCCCAGAGTGCGTCCAGGCGCGCCGCCGCCTCGGCACAGGTGACGATCTCGGTATCCACGGGTGTGGCGCCGGTGGCGCCCGCGGGCTGGCGGGTGGCGAACTCCACGAGCCTGGCGGGCGAAGCACCTGCGGAAGGCGAGCCGCCCGCCGTCACGAGCGCCCAAAGATCCGTAGTCTCGCGAAGATCGTCGGCGGAGATGTGTCCGAGAAGGAGTGCGTGAAAGATGCACTGGCGGGCGTAGCCTCGCAGGTTCCGGGCGAATACCGCGTCGGTGATCTCCATGCGGGTGACGGCATCGGCCAGCCGGGATCCGAAGATCATGCCGTGGCGCTGGTAGGTCAGATCGTCCGGGAGCGTGAACGCCTGTTCCGTGAGACGGGTGAGCCCGTCACCGACCTCCGACGTGACGGACGCGAAGATCGCGAGCCCGATCGGGACGTTGTCCACCACCGCGGGCGCGAGCGCCGGATCCAGCCGGTCCACGACCCGCACGGTGGCTTTCGGGACGATCATCACGCCCCAGATGGCCGTGAACATCAGTACCCATTTCGCGTTGTCTTTCCAGGACCCGCCGAAGGCGGTCCGAAAGAGAATCCAGGCGAGCCCGGCGACGCCGGCGAGCTGGGCGAGCGACAGATACGCGCTTCCCCCGGTGATCGCCGCCACAGCGTTGAGAAGGTCTACCAGGTAGACCCCGCCGCCGAGGGTGAAGAGTTCGTACATCCCGCTCCACCGTTATGGCGGCACTATCGCCCGCCGACCCCGCCCTGGCCGCGGGAAAACGCGAGCGCGGCGCGAAGATCCGCGGACAGCGCGCCCGCGAGCTCGGTTTCGATGAGACGGAGTTTTTCGACGACGGCGAGCGCCGTGTTGAACCGCTGCAATCCCTCTTGCCGATGCGTGCTCAGCGCGATGCGGTTTTCCCGCAGTGTCTGTCGCCAGCGTTCGAGCTGCGTCCCGTCGCCGCTGTCGAGCGTGCCCGCGCGGGCTTCAATCGTTTGATGCAGATCCGAAATCCAAACCTGAAGCACATCGAGCGCGACGGCCTCGGCGAGCGCGTCCACTTCCTGGTCGATCACCGCACCCCTGTAAGCCGCGGCCGCGTTGATGACGCGGTAAACCGGCAACGTGGTGAGATTGACCAGCCCGAGCGCCGGTGCCGGCGGGACCGTGTCGTTGCGCACCGCGTCCACGAGGTCGCGCATGAGCCCGGCCACCCGGGCCCGCAAGCCCTGGTCCGCCGGAATGTTCACTCGCCCAAGCGTCGGATTGAGGCACTGAAGCGGTGTATCGCAGGTGTACACCGGCAGATCCCCGCCGCCTTCCATGAGTATTTCGGTGACTTCGCGGTCCAGCGCGAGCGGTTCGAGCACCCGCACCGCCGGGGGCACCGTGGATCCGTCCGTCACGGGCGCGGTGACGATGACGGTCCCCGTGATCGACATCGCGAACTCCCCCAACGCCCGGTCCGCCGAGAGAAACGTCGAACCCTGCACCGCTTCCCAGGCGTAGTTGACGTTGACCGGGGCCTGGTCAGCCAGCTCTCCCGTCGCCGCTGCCAACGTGGAATATCTTTTCCCACCCGACCCGCAGCCGTGCCGAGCGGCCGCATAGTCGGAAAAAATCCCCTGGGATGTCCCGATGGCCGCGCAGATCGAGGCACTCGCCCGGTCGTTGGTGGACCAGGCGGCACCCACCAGCGATTGCGCCATCTCGCAGGAATTGATGCTCTGGTTGTTGACCCACTGGGCCAACGCCCGGAGCTTGCTCATCGTCTCGGCGATGACGGGTGAGATGGTTTCCAGCGCCAGATCGAACGCGAACCCCGTGGCGTTCTGAGCAATGCCGCGCGCAAACGCCACCAATTGATCGGAATCGATGAACGAAAAGGCGCCCGCGAACGCGTCAATCCCGCCGCACCCAGCCCGGAACGACGGGAGACTGACGGTCCCGATGCGCTCGGACTGCACCGGCGCTCTCAGATACAGGTTTCCGAGCGTCCAGTGCCCGGATGCCTGGCCCTCGAACGCGGTGGGACCGGTTGTGTTGACGGCCGCGCCGTCCCAGAAGCGCTGCATTTCGGTGAGCACATCGGCCTGCGCGGAAATGGTGGCGGCGGCCAGGGCTCCGCCCACGGCTGCGCCGAGCAGCCGATTGGCGATCCGCCGGGGCCGCATCCGGCGAATGCCACGCAGCCGATGGCCGCCACCATTGTTTGTCGGATTCTTGGAACCTCGTCCAGGATTGGACATTCGTTCAAACCTTCGATCAGTAGTCATTGCCAACCTCAAGCGCCGTGAGCGCGTAGATCCGTTCGGCGAGCTGGTCCTCGGCGACCACGCCGAACGCCACCGGAAGGACCTCGCCGGTCTGGGTATCGAAAAGCACCACCGCCGGCACCGGGGCGCCGACGAGCCCGAGCTGGGCGGCCCGGCCGTTGTCGGGCACCGCTTCCGGCCACCCTTCGAGCGCCTCGCCCGTCATCGACACCGCGAGCACGTCCAGGCCGTGGCGCAGCGCAAACGCACGCAGGAGCGGGCCGAACACCCGGCATCCCGCGCAGTGGCTGTCGCCGAGGTAAATCAATCCGTACCGTTCGCCCAGATTGGCCAGCACCGCCTGCTGCGCCGCCAAGCGGTCGTCCGACCAGAGTTGTTTCGCCAGTGCCCCGGCGGGGCGGGTGAGGGTGTAATCGAGTTCGGGCGTTGACCACACCACGCGCCGGAAAACATCCGAAAACGTCGAGGCGCGATGCAGCGACGCCTGCTGCAGGTAGAGGTAGGCGGCGACGTTTTCCGGTGTCGGTTGGAGGATCGCGGTCGCGCGGGATTCTTCGAGTTGTTGGCGCATCCGCTCGATTTCCTCGGTCGCGGAAGGCCCTGCGGGCGCCAGTCCTGCGGGCGGCGGTACGGTCTCCGCATCGCTCGGCTCAACCGGTTTGACGGGCGCAGCCCGATCGCAATAGAAGTGCCAGCCGAGGGACGGGGCCGATCCCGGATCGCCGCACCAGCCATGCCATTCCCGGGCGGCGGCTGGCGCCGCGGCCAGAAACAACCCGATGGCCATGCAGGTGCCTGTATATAAGGTGTGTCGCATTGCCGTCCCCTCAGTCGTTCTCGCGGTAAAACTCACCGATCCGGTTGCGCATCGCCGCGCCCGTGACGCCCGCATTCGGCAACGAAATCCCCGGCGCTTTGCTGGTGTCGAGCAGCGTGTTGGAAAATTCCGAGAGATCGACCCGATCGAAGTCGATACGCTGGATCTCCGCGATGCTGAACCCGCGGCAGTCGTCCCAGGTCATCCCGAGTTGCGGGCGCGCCTGTTCGTGGAGAATCCGCCCGAGCTCGGAGGTAAAGACGCACCAGGCCCGGTCGCGCCTGCGGCAGATCCCGAGGATGCGCTTGGCGCAATATTCCCCGAGATAGTGCGTCACGCCCGCGGCCCGGGCCTCGGCGAGTTCCTCTTCCTCCACGGTGCAACTGGCGAGTCCCACTTCGAGGAACACGCCCGAGTCCGTGCAGCAGTTCTGCCCGCCGAGAAACCGGACGGGGCAGGCCCGGTGCTCGCCGGTGAAGATGCTCATGTTCCCCCGGTCGAATTCATCGCCGCCCATCTCCATGACCATGTTGAGCTGCGCGGCCGCGGGCACGAAGGCCGTGTTCGCGGGGGTGTCGACGCGCTCGCAACCGGCGCCGACGCAATACGTCACCCCGCCGCAGCGCCCGCCGGCTCCGGCGTCATCGAGATCGGCGCCGCAATCGCGCACCGTGCCCGACGCGAGGCTATCGGCACGCCACGCAGGAGAGTCAGGGGTGTTTTGTACGGTGTCGCCGCGCTGGATTTCAGGATCAGTCTCGGACAGGGAGACATCCGGACGCGATAGCGTCCCGTCCACCACCGCACGGCCCACCGCGCCACCCGCATCGTTCGGGTCCGCCAGCGCCCGCCGCGCGGCCGCGTCCATTCCGGTGGCCGTATGATCGGCCTCCGCGAGATCCGTGCCCTCGAAACCGGGCACGTTCAGGGGCTGGCTCGCATCGCGTGCCACCGCGCGCGCGGCCGCCTGTCCCACGGACCCCAGCGCTTGAGCCGCTTCTTTCGCCTCCCGGTTTGAATCCTGGGCCACCGTTGCCCCGCCGAGCAGCGAGCAAGCCAGAAAGAGGGCCAACGAGACATCGCGTGGCCGTCGTGTCCTCAATCGATTCTTCAATGCGTTTCTCCTCTCAGCACGGCCAACTGCCTGATGGCCGTGTCTCGACCCGGGCCGCCTTCCGTCGCGATGGCTTCAAGCGCCCCGTCCAACCCGATGTTCCCGGTCACGAGGTCGTGCGGCGGCGGTGGATCCGACGAACAGCCCGGGGTGGTGCACGCGGGGACACCGCCCGGTATGACCGCGACAGCGGGTACCGAGCCGATGCGGAACAGCCGGAAGAGCCGCGGATCGATGCCCGCGCCCGCGCTGTCCTCGGCATGACGTGCCGCGATCCGATTCACGGTCGCCGTCAATCCGCCCTCGGCCACGCCGCGCAACACCATCGGGGCGCCGATCCGAGCGGCTTCGCGGCTCCATTGCCGCCAGCTCGGCTCAGGCACCGACAGGCTCATGAAGACGAGCACTTCCGCCGTATTCGCCCGGTTGCCCGTGAAACTTTGCGCCAGCGCCGATGGCGTCGGTCCGCCCGGAACCAGCGCCGGGCCGGCCTCCGGGCCGCTCGACAGCGCCTGTTCGATGACCGTCTGCGCCCAGGCCGCGAGCGCCTCGTGTTCCTCCGCCACTATCTTGTTGAGGGACTCGCCCAGCACTGCGTCGACCAGTGCCTGGGCGTCCACCTCGGCGCCGGTTCGTTCGACGTGGGGAGTGGATTGTTGACCGATCGCGGACACGCACCAGGCGCAGCACATCGCCGCGGTCGTGATGATTTGCGTTTTGTTCATGCGGGCATGCTCACAAGACACAACAGTTCTTTTTCCTCCAGAGGAGGTACCCGAAGTTCTCGCCCGAGACCGGCAGTTCCCGGAGCGACTCCCAGAGCACCGAAGAACGTCCGGTGGGGTTGCACCCGAGAAGCGGGGCCGTGGCCGGGACGGGCTGGCTCATCTGCCAGCGGTACTGGGTCTTCTTGATGATCGGCATCGGCACCGGGCCGCACAGCGCCTCCTGTCCCGAGGTCCCCAGGGCCAGTCCCAGCCGGTGCAGGCGGTACACCATCCGCTCGGCGGCGAGCAGCGAGGCCTGAACGCCGCCGACGTGCGCGCTGACCGCGCCTGTGAGCGGATACATTCCGCCCTGGCAACCCGCGCACCAGAACAGGCCGTCAAGCGGCAGTCCGGCGGTGGCCGCCACGCAATCGGCCGCGCAGGCCGCTTGTGCCAGGACGCCCGTAAACAGCACCGCCTCGGGGTGCAGCAGAAACGAGAGTTCCTCGTCGTTCCAGGTGGGATCCAGTTCCGACACCCAGGCGATGTCCAGTCCGCCGGTTTGCATGCAGCCCAGATCGAGCAATGCACCGATCCACGAGAGCAGGGGATAGTTGTAGTAATGGACGTGCCACAGGGACCCGGACGACCCGTCGCCGCTCGAGGATCCGGTGCGGCCGCGCGCGGCCCCCACGCCCGGATCGATGCTGAGCCCACCCAGGTTCGAAAAGCAGTAGGGGGCGCGGGACACGTCGATCAATCTCGCCGGTTCCCACATCCCCACCGCGAGTCCGATCCTCGGGATGGGCGTGCCGCAGTAGCACAGCGGAGAGGGCGGGTTCGGCGTATCCGGCGCGCCAGCCGCCGCGCCGATGCCCAACGCGCCGATCGAGATCGGGAACAGGCACTCCCAGCACACGTCCGTCAAGGGATTGACGAACCGCCCGGTGCACTCCTGGCCCCATGCCGCGCCGAACGGCAGGAGTGTGAGCAGGATGCACGCTCTGAACAGGGTACGAAACAGGCTCATGGCGCCACCTCGTCGTTGGAAAGGGAATCGCGAAAGGTGTCTTCGCGAAGGGGAATCTCTCGGCCGTTCTCGTCCAGCGGGATTTCGGTTATTCGGAGCTTCAGCCCTTCCTGGCCGATCCGCGTCGGAGTGGCTTTGAGCCCGAACCGCTCGGTGAGCGCGCCGGTCTGATCGAAGTAGAACGCGCGCTCGTGCGCCCGCGACAGATCGAACGGCCGCCCGGCCAAGAGCACGATCGTCGTCGGGGAAACCCGCGCCAGCGCCCACTCGACCTCCACCGCTCGGGTGCCGTCGATAAACAGCAGTTCCTGCAGGAGGGGGCGGTGGGCAAGGGGCTCGATGCGTGTGCCCGCGGCGGCGATCACCGTGCCGTCCGGACCCACGATGTTCTCCTGGACCGTGATCGCCGGATCGAACAGCCATGTCCGCGACACCCGGGCGCGCTCGATGCCGGGCACCGATTCCGGCGCCTCCAGGCGCTCGCGGGCCCGAGCTTTCGCTTCCTCGTCCAGGCGCGCGCGTTCGCCCGAGCGTTCGAGCTCGACGAGTTGCTGCTCGATCCGGTCCAGCAGGTCCGCCTCGGCGATCCGCCACGTCTCGCCCAGCACGCCCAGGTCCCTGGCCGCCACGGGCATCGCCGCATCCAGCACCCCCGCGAGCCACACCGCCGCGAGCGCGTGCCGGCCCCGAAGGTCGCGCAAGCGCATCATGGGTACATCTCCCGCCCGGTAGGGCTGCGCCCGGCAGATTCCGGCCCGACAGGGCCCGGTCCGACCAGCGGGCCTTCAAGGCCCAACCAGGGCAGATCGGGCAGTGCAAACGCCCGCCCGAGGATCCGATCCCGCGGCACCGGGCCGATCTCGGCATAGCGACTGTCGTGGCTGTCGACGTGATCGGCGTGCAGAAAATAGTGGTCCGGCGGGATGACGCCGGGCATTGCCGCGGCGAGCACGCGCCCGTCGAGCGCCAGGGGTTTCGCGCGGCCCAGCCTGACGTCGTCCACCCAGACATCGCGGTGTTTGTCCACGGCGACCCATGAACCCGGCAATCCCCGCACGGTTTTTAGGTAGGGCGCGGACGCGCCAATGGTCCCGGGCGGTTCGAACACCACACGATCGCCCAATTGCGGCGTGCCGATAGGGACTACGAAATACCCCCACGCGTCGTCCGACCAACTGGCGTTGACGTGGATTCGGGAGGCGGCGAGAAGCCACGCGGCGCCGAGCACCAAGAATCCCAGCAACACCCGTCGATTCCGCCGGGCTCGCATCGAGACGCTCATGGCTGGAATTCCGGTTCCAAAGGAACGGGCGCCCCGGATCCGTCCAGGCCGGCAGGCCAGTCCAGGCCGGCAGGCTCACCCAGGCGCATCAGCGTCCACCGCACTTCCGCCGTATGGTCTTCGGCGCCCGCCACCACCGCCTCGGCGGAGAGCAGCACGATGCCCCGTCGAGCGGACACTACGGCGAGCGCCGTCTCCAGGCCTACCGCCCACCGGCGCGCCGCCTCGGCGGTTTCCTCCGCCGACTCCGCGTCCCGGACCGCGCCGGCCATGAATTCGGCCGTCAGCTCCGTCAGCCGCACGCTTCCGATCCTCGGCCCGGTGTCAGGCGCCCACCGCACCATCGCCGCCGCGACCACGGCCGACACTCCCGCGGCGATCAACACCGCCGATCCGATCGTTCGGCCCGCGCTCACAGTGGGAATCCCATGGCCAGCACCGCCTGAACCGGGTCCTGCGTCTCGACATCCACGGCGCAGTCATGCTTCTCGCACCGCTCGCAATGCGCCACGAACAACACGACCGCCGCCGCCACCGCGAGCTGGTACAAGATGATCGTCACAAGCCCCGCCGCGAACACCCGAAAATTCATTGTTCCGTGTCTCCCTGCGGTCGCTCGCTCAATTCGCCGAACCGCTCGAGCCAAAGCGTCGCGGCCCGATCGGGTCGTAACGGCCGGGTCCGGTCCTTGAGCGGCGGGAACAGCGGCCCCGTACCGCCCAACGGGCCGGACCGTTCGCCACCGGTACCGGCCTCGGGCAGGTCGCGGCTGACAGCCGCTTCGGCCATGCGCTGGGTGAACCGAAGCGCATCGGCCCAGTCCCCGGGCAACTCGATGTCGAGCCCGGCAGCTTCGAGTACCGCCCTTATCACCGCGGCTTTTTCGGATCGCCGAGCCTGCTCCGCAGCTTTGCCGGACGGCTGCGCGCCAGGGTCCTCGCGAACCCACGCCCGCCACGCATCCGCCAGGAGCGCATGGAGACTCAGTACGCGCCGGTCTTCCTCGTTCATGCCGCCCAGGCGATCGATGGCGCCGCTGACGGTCAACGCGTGTTGCGCCAGCGAATAGAACCGGCGGCTGCGCCCGCCCCAGCAGCACGTGTTGCCGAGCACATGGGCCACGGCCTCGAAATCCACACCCTCGGCCGTGACGGTGGCCGGATCCCCCGGCCATCGAATCGTTCGCGCCTGTTCTGAATCGTTCATGTTCTTCCTTCCTTCGTGACTGCGGTCAGCGCCCGGTAGCGCGCAAGCCAACGCTGCGCGGCCTTGTCCGGCTCCAACAGCTCAATTCGTTTCTTGACGGCCGGAAAGGCACTCTCCTCGCCGAACGTCGGGCCCTGCAGGTCGCGGCGCACTGCCGCGTCCGCCATCCGGCGGACGAACCGCAGGATGTGTACCCACGACTCGGGTGCTTCGCGGCCGAGCCCGGCGGCCTTGAGCGCCGCCTCGGCCACGGCCATCCCAAGCCCTGCCAGCACGGTCTCGGCGAGGAGCGCGTAGAGCGACAGGCGTCTGCGGTTTTCAGCATCCAGGCCTCCAAGCGATTTGAGGGATTCATCGAATGCCGCCGCGGCGGGCGCCACGCTGTCGTCCCATCGGTTCGTGTGCGCCAGCACGTCCGCCAGCGCCTCCAGATCGATCGTTCGCAGCGCCAAACGCTTCTTGGCCTCGTTCGCGCGCGTTGGCTTTTTATCGCGCAACTCGGCGTCCCGGATTTCCGCGAGCCAGGCGTGCATCGCCAGCACGCGTCGCTCCGGGAGTCTCAAGCCGGCGAACATCTCCACCGCCTCGCTGACGACGACCGCGTGCTGCGCGCGGGTGTACGGTTGCCGGCGCCGCCCGCCGGGGTAATTCGAGCGCGCCAGCCCGTGGGCCAGCGCCTCGATGTCCACCTCTCCGGACGGGCGTAGCGGCGATTCCGCGCCCCAGGACAGCGCCTGAAGCATCGGCACTGCGGTGCCGCGAGGCACTGCCGTGCGGCCAGGCACCGCGGTCACGCTCCCGCCTCCGTTTTCCCGGAACCGTCCGGAGCCTGAGCGGTGCCAGCGTCTTTGGTTTCCACCGGAGCCGGCCCGGCATCCTTCCCGTCGACGCGCTCGCCGACCACCCGGGTGATGGCTTCCTCGGTCGACAGTCCTTGCGCCTTGAGTTTTTCGACCGCAACGAACGCGGGGCCGCGCGACGAGAACAAAGCCACCGACCAGCCATCGAGCACGAGCCGCGCGACCCGCCAGCCATCGGGGCCGTGAAGCACGAGCTCCGCATATCGCCCATCTGCGGTTCGGAGACTCTTCAACGCCCGCTCCATGCCGGGATCGCAGTGGATGCGTTTTTCCTGTTTCAACAACTCCACCGACTCGTCCTTCTGGCTCAGGAAAATCACCCAGTCGGAGTTCTCCCAGGCCGCCCGCGCAGCGGGATTGGCGTAGTAGTCGTTGACCGATTGCGTGCCGGTGACGAGCGCGCCGCGGTACTTGCGGGCCCGTCTCGCCGCGCCCTCGATGAACGCCCGGCTGTCGTCTCCGGAGAGCAGGTCCCACGCCTCGTCGATGACGATGGCTTTCGGGATCGTCCGTTCCCCGTGGTACATCCGCTGGGTGGCGAGGAACACGACCAGCATCAGCACCACGGCCTGCACGTCGTTGCGTCCCTTGAGTTCGGCCAGCTCGAACACGGTGAACGCCGCATCGAGCGCCGGGATGTCTCCCCCGGCGAAGAGCCGTCCGGAAGCCCCGCCGGGACACCAGGGCCCGAGCGCGAGCCCCATGTCGATGGCTCTGGTGTCGCTGTGGGCTTGCAGCCGGCGCCTCACGTGCCCGAGGTCCGCACCATTGCCCGCTTCTGCCCAGGCGTCGGCGATGGCCTCGTCGATCAATGCCGCCTCGATGTCGTCCATCGCGCCTCTCCGGCGGCACATCCGCCGGACCACGCCCGCGAGCATCGAGAAACACTCTTCCCGATAATCGCCGTCGACTTGCGCGGCCGCCGCATCGATCATGGCGAAGGGGTTCAGGCACGCAGAATCCTTGCCGAACGCGATGAACGCCCCGCCGAGCGCTTCCGCGGTGTGCTGGAACGAGCGCCCGTCGTCGATGACCACGGCTTCGCCGCCAACGCTCACCAGGCCCGAGACCAGTTCCTGCATGAGGACGGACTTGCCGGATCCCGATTTCCCGGTGACAGCGACGTTGTAATTACCGGCGTCGTTGGCGAACGGCGACCAGCCCGCGGGCTGCCCCCGGCGGCCCAGGAGCAGCAGCACCGGCGGGTTTTCCGGATCCAGTCTCTGGCCCCGCCATTCGCCGTGCAGCGGCGACAGGTTGACGGCGGACGCACTCAACAGCGTCTTCATTCGACCCATGCGGGACAGGTCGGTGTCGAGGCCGCCTGCCGAGAGCATCGGCAGGCACGCGAGCCAGGAAGGGAGTTGCAGGAAACGCTCTGCCGCGACTCTCCAGCCCTGGCCGTGATAGATGGCGCGCACCGCCTGTTCGGCCTCGTCGATGACGTTCGCGCGGGAATAAACGGCCGCGAGGTAGGACGCCTTCACCAGCCGCTCCCCGTCTTTCAGGCGCTCGGTGACGAACCGCCAATCTCTCGCCTTTTCCGGCAGGCCCGGCAGATAGCGGGCGATGCCGGTGCCCGCCTGTTGCGTCGCTCGGGCCGATTTCAGGAACGCTTTCTCTCCGTCGGCGGCATCGCCGGTCATGACGGTCAAACAGGTCAGCACCGGGCACCCCGGTTGCAGAAACTCCCGGTGAAAATCCCCGATGAGCGCATTGCCTCGCCAGCCCGGCCAGACGTCCGGGAAGGCGAGCGCGGTCAGCACCCGCACCGCCACGTCTTCTCCGTCGGGGTCGTGAAACACGAGCGCGTCCGGCGTCACCGTAAGCGCCCGTCCGGGAGAAGCGCATTGGGCGTGAAGCGGATCCCGGGGGGACCAGCGCCGCACGGGCCGCAATCCCTGCGCCGCGGAATCTCCCCATGTTCCCACCCTGGGAGCGATCAATTCGGCAGCGAGCGAGAGCAATGCATCGGGTTCCATCCGCCGCGCGTGGGCGCCGGCCGAGGCGAGCGTGCCCTCGAGTGCGCGCCTGAAACTCCCGAGCGCGGTTTCCGACGCAGGTCCCGGGAGGCCCGCCAGGCACACCGTGACGAACACGCGGTAATCCGCGCACGTGAACGGCGGACCCCCCGGATGCAGTGGGCGCCACCCGGCGTGGCCGAAGAGCCGCTCGCGGCGTTCCGCGATGACCGCATGCAACCCTCCCGCTTGCCGGCGGCAGTCGCCCCAGGCCGCAAGCGGCGCGCCGAACCGGGGGCTCGCCCAGTGAATGATCTGAATGGTGCAGCGATCGGGCGCCGCATCCCCGAGCACGCCTGCCAGCGCGCCGAGCGTTTCGGCATCGATCCCGGAGAACGGCGGGATTTCGAGCACGAACCCGTGGCTGGCCGCGTTGACGTAGAGTTCCGTGCTCTCGTCCCAGGCCCGCCACGGCAACAACTCGTGCAGCGGGTCCGGGCACGCGGGCGGCGTCCACGGCGCCATGGAATCCGGTCCCTCGAAGAGATCCATCAGCCGCGCGATCACCGGTCCTGCCTCCAGCCCGCCGGCTCCAACACCGCCCTGACCCAGCTCGCCTCGTGGTAGATGCCCTCCGCATCCACGTAGGGCGCGATCCAGATGCGCCCGATCATCTCGGGCGTCCTCAGCAGCGCCGCGTCCGGATCCTGCGCCGCCTGCGTCAGGGCAAGCGCTTGAGCGGCCGATCCGCCACCGCTTTCATTGCCTGAATCGATTTTGTCCGCGCCCGCGCCCGTGTTCGCCGATGTGCCCACGTGGGTCCGGCCGAGACGCCGCAGCCGCATGAACGGCCGGCAACCGCCGCGGCAGATCGGTTTCCGCACCGTCACGCCCGCGTTGCCGGTCCCCACGGACGCGGCCTCCGTTATCGACGCGCTCCGGTACAAGGGTGTTTCCATCGCCGCAACCGAGCCGCCCTCGGCGTTCGAATGAACGGTGTCCGATCGCCGGTCGGGCGCGGCCGGGTCGATCTGCGAGACGCTCACGCACGGTTGGCCCTGGAGCAGCGGGCACTGCCAGGCATTGCCGACGTGGCTCGCGGCGCAGCCGCCCAGAAGCGGCGCGCCAAGCAGCAAAGCCATCGCACAATTCCGAAAAAGGACTGCCCCGGATCGCGGCGCCGGCGTCGAAGTCAGATGAGCGTTCGTTTGGGTCATTCGGATGCCTCCCCGAGGTTTCGCCCGTCAAGCCAGGCGCCTTCCAAAAACACCACGGTCACCGGCGTGCCCGCGGCCAGCTGGATCACCGGCTGGTACTGTTCGGCCCGGCGGATGAGGTAGTCGCTGATCTCCTGCCCGGCGGTGCCTGCGCCGGAGCCGAGCCCCGCGCGCCCGATGTCGCCGAGGCCCGTGTTGGCGATGGTCGCCGTGCCCCCGCCGGCGAGCACCGCCTGGGGCCGGAACGCCTGGGTCGCGCTTTCGCCGAATCCAGAGAAAAGCCCGGCCAAAAACGCTCGCTGGACCAGCGCGCCTTCGCGGCTCACCACCGCCCCGCGTACCCCGGCCTTGCCGGCGCCCGCCACGAACCCCGAGACGGGGGTTTCGATGACCGTGCCGGGCCGTTCGCCCGTACACGCCATCGTTTGCAGCCGCACGTAGACCTTCTCCGACGACAGGTCCCCATAGGCCGCGCCGGTGATCGTGCAGCCCTCTACATCCGTCGTCTCCGCCCTCCCGTCGACCGCCGCCCCGTAGGCCGGACCGGTCAATCTCAGGAGCACCGGGCGAGGATCGCCCTGGGACTGCACGCCGGCGGAGGCGTCCGCGCCTGCCAGCACCACGGCCTCGGCGTAACTGCCAGCCGGCACGTAGCCCGCGGTGGGTTTGGGTACGGGGATGGCCTCCAGCGCCTCGGCGTTCGTCCCGAGTCCGGATCGATCTTCCAGCACGAATTCCAGCACACGGGGCGCGGCGATCGGCCCGGGTGCGCCGGTCTGAGGTTGCGCGGTCGAGGACGGCGCCACCGCCGGCCGTAGCGCATCCGATGGGCCGAACGGCGCGGTCGAAGGCACCGTCAACGAGGTGCCGCCCGGGGCGGTCAGTTCGTCGATCCGCGCCGCTTGCACGTCGATGATCGAACGCGCGTCCTCGGCCTGTTCGCGAAGCTGCACCTGCAGGCGCACGTTCTCATTTTCCAGCCGCCGGTTTCCCGCCTCGATTTCCCGAACCCGCGCCTCGATGCCGCCGAGACGGGTTTCGGACTGCCTCACCCAGCCCGCCTCAGCCTCGCCCGGGACCGCCAGTTGCGCGTCGATACCGCGAAGCGGAGGAGCGCTGTTTCCGCCTCCGGCGCCGATCCAGATCGCGAACACGAGCAGACCCACCCCGGCCAATGCGGAGAACAACAGCCACTGGCCGCGCTCGATCCCCTGGTTCCGGGCATCGCCGCGACTCATCGCGCCGTCCCCGAACCCGGGTTCGCCTCGACCACCACCGCGAGCCGCCCACCGCCTGAACCGCGTCCCGGGGCCGATAACCACACCGCCGCCACATCCGATCCGGTGAGCTTCGCAAGCTGCTCCGCATCCGCCACGCCCTCGGCCGGGATTCTCAACACCCGCGCGGTGAACCGAGGCCCGCGCCACAGTTCCACGAACGACTGCTGCGCAGGCGGAATTTCCGCGGTCAAACCCGGTTGCGGGGGCTCTGGCGCTACAACCCTGATGTAGCCCGGCAGGGACTCCCGCCGGGCCACGGCAAGGATCAACGTCACCAGCTCGTTTTGGTAGCCGGCGACCGATGGCGCGGCGGCATTGGACGCCCAGGCGTCCGGCGCGGCGGCGGCAGCGTTGCGAATGAGGATTTGCGCCGAGTCCCGCGAAACCACCGACAGCGTCAGCCGGTACGTGAATCCCTCCTCGGTCCCGACATACAGGGTCACCGGTGTCGCCGCTTCCCGTGCCTGCATTGGCCCCAACGCCGCCGCCCGGTCCGGATACAGGTACAGGTCGCCCCGCACGGGATCGTGTTCCACAGTGAAGCCGCCCGGGGACTGGATAACCCGGGAGATCCGGTCGCCGTCGAGCGCGATGCGATTGACCTCCTCGCCTGAAATCTCCGCGCTCAGTTCCGCATGATCGGCCGCCTCGAGGATCTGCAGCGCCCGCGCTGTCGCGCCTGGGCCCGCATAGTTAAGGAGTACGAGGACCAGCGCCGCGCGCGCGTGCCATGCTGCACGCCAGTGCCATGCCGCACGACAGTGCAGCGCCCGGTCCCCGTAAATGCCTATCTCGCCCGATTTCACCGTTCGTCCTCCCGTTCCTCGAACCGCAACAACCCGATGCGCCCGCCCTCGACCGCGAACGCCAGCCGGTATCGCTTGCGCGTTCGCGTGGCTTCTTCGCGTCCGAGCCAGGTCACGAGTTCCCCGCTCACCTCCGCGGCCAGTTCGTCCGTGGCGACCTCGATACCCGTGGGGTAGAACGCGGTTGAAAGGTCTCTGCGCTTGAGCCGTGCGGCTTCGGTTTCTACCCAAGCCGCGATCTCCCCGCGCGCCGAGGGGTGCGCCATCCGCGCCGCCGCCTCGCGGATTTCCACCGCGTTCTCCGGCGTCAGCGTCAACAGCGTCACCGCCACGGTCCTCGCCGTGTCTTCGAGGTACCGCCGCCCGGCCCAGGTCTCTCCCACGGTCCACGCCGGCCCCGACACCACCGGCACCAGTACCGTCATGGACTCGCGTGTCGCCAACCCGTGGCTCAACAGGCCGTTGACCCCCATCGACAGCGCCAGCAACGCGGCGAGCACCACTCGCGTGTCTCGCACCCGCCGGCGCTCGTGTTCCATCGTTTCGTGTCTCACGGCGAACGCCTCAGCCGGCCAGGCGCCGCCGGTGACTGCCCGGCGCGCCCTTCAGTCCCAGCACCCGTCCAGGCAGGAACCAGTACACGGCGTGGAGCACGAGCCCGGCCCGCCCGCCGCGCTTGATGCGCCGCAGGACGAGCCACCCCCCGATCCCGATCGCAAGCCCCGGGACGAACGCGTTGGCGGCAAGCCCGAGCATCGCCGGACCCATCAGCACCGCCGCCTCGTCCATCGTCCAGAAGAGCCACCGCTCCGGATCGTCCAGCCGGCTCGGGATCGTGTAGCGCTCGACGTCGTTCATCGTCAGTCGCCCTCAGATGATCGCGGTGCCGACGATGCTGGTGACCACACCGGCGCCTGCGCCCGCCGCGACCCCGACACCCACCGCGCCCATGATCTGGGTGGCGTTGAACCGCAGCACCGACCCCACCAGTGCGGCGCCCACCGCGAGCACCGCGGCGAGCTGCCCACCCGTGCCCGCGACCATGTCGGTCACGGTGGTGAGCGGCGCCGCGAAAGTGGTATCCGTCGTGGCCCAGGCCGCCTCGATACAGCCGAGCAGAGGAAACGCCGCCGGCAAGATTGCGACCGCCAGGCGGCCAGCCATTGCAACAGCGTTCACGAATCGTGTTTTTTGACGCGCGTTCATCGGTCGATCCTCGGCTCACCGCCGCCGTCATCGGAGGTGGAGAGCCGGCGCCGGGCCTGCACCCAGTCATCCAGATCCGAGCGCAAGTACCGCACACAGCCGCATAACTTGTGAAAAGGCGGCCCCACGCCGTTGACCCGGTAGCGGGCAAGCGTGCGCACACTCATACCCAGAACCTCCGCGGCCTCCGGGGGACTCAGATACTCTGGTTGCTTACTCATCGAACGTTCTCCTTGTGGTCCGGATGAAAGGACAAGATCCGCCTGGCCGTCGATGCCGACCCGTAAGGGTTCCCGTCTCGCAACGGTGGAGCGGATTGCACGCTGCTGGCTGGCGCTCGACCGGCGCACCATCCAGTGGCGCACCCGGTCCACGGTGGCCAGCCGCGGCGAGGCGCCCCGGCGAAGCCGGCTCACGAACGACGGATTACCCGTCGCGCGTTGCCCCAGAACCGAGGCCTTGGTGCCGGTGACCGCGATAAACGCCTCGACCTCGCACCGGAACATCGGACTGAACGGCCGCTCGCCCATGAACGAGAGGATCCTGTCGGCGGTGTACAGGTGCACCGTGCGCCCGCGCTTGAGTCGGCAGCCGATAAAGCCCGGGTCGCCGAGCGCCGCGGCGCCGAACCGCCGGGCGCTGAGGCGCCGGCGCTTGAGATACCCCGCCACGCATCGGCGCAACGCCTCATCCAGCGAGGCCTCGAACCCGAGGTCCAAAGCGGTTCTGGATAATGTGTTCGGCGAGGTCATGGGAGCGGAAACTAAAAGGAGAAGACGGGGTTGACAATAAGAATCGATAGCGATACTCCTACACTATCGGTCATACGTGCGCAGCCGTGCGCAATGCTGCGCTCCTGTATGACAAATAATCCGCAACCTGCCGGTCTGAATCGTGTTACATCTGTTTCCGAGGAGAATAATCGCGCGGTTCAGGGCAAGGAAAAACGGGCTTGACAATAGGAATAAACAGGCAATATTCTTGCATCGATGCCTGCCCGGAAAGACTCTTCGTTAAGGAACGACCCGGTTCGAAAAGCACTCGCGGAACAGCTGAGGCGCAACGACCTCAGCATGAAACACGCCTCGATCGCCATCGGCCGCAACCCGGCCTATCTGCACCAATACCTCACCCGCGGGTACCCCTCGGTACTCGGATTCCGCGACAGCGAGAAGCTCGCGGAACTGCTCGGCTGCAGTGCTGAGGCGCTGCGCCACAAGACCGTGCCGGCGCGCAAGCCCGTGAAGCGAAAACCGCGCGCCTCGCCGCCGCCAGGCGCGCCGCACTGCCCCATCCCCGAGGTGGCGGTGGAAGCCGCAACGGGCGCGCTCGACGAAGAATGGGCGCGGGAGACGGCGCGCTGGTACTTGCCCGAGGCGATGCTCCGCCACGAGGGCGGGGCGAACCCGGACAACCTGAAAATCCTGAAGGTGCGGGGCAACTCGATGGAGCCTGAGATGCGCGAAGGCGACCGGGTGGTCGTCGATACCGCCCGGCGGCAGCCGGCCATCGGGGAGTTGTTCGTGCTCTCGGACGGCGCCGGTGTGGTGGTCAAGCGGGTGGAGACGGTGCGCGAAACCGATCCGGTCCGCCTGCGCCTGCTCTCCGCCAACCCCGACTACGCGCCCTACACCTGCCTCGCCGAGGAGGCCCGCATCATCGGCAAGGTGCTGTGGACCATCAAGCGGGTCTGAGATAACTGAAACGGCAAAGATGAACAGTGTCGAATCCTGTTCCTTTCGCAGGGCGGCCCTCAAAGCCTTTGAAGCCCGATATCTCCCCGCGAACATCAGCCGCTGCCCACCGACCTCGGCGAGCCAGCCTTGGCACCGGCTTGTCAATTCATCGGCGTGCCATTGGCCAAAGAGCCCGGGAACAGGGCCACCACGAGCGGGTCCCGCGGACCCGGCTGATCGCGCCCGACAATTCCCGATAGCAAAACTCGGTCATCCAGCGCGCACGGACAACGTGGCCATCCAGCGCCTTGCAAGCCCTCTTCGGCTCTCTGGCGGGGTCGATTTCAAGGATTTGCCCGGCCATATCGTCCTTGCTGGTGCCCTCTGCATCGGCATCGAGAAGACGGTCAGGGCGATCCGCCGGACGACCCGGCGACGTTCGCACAGTCAGAACAAAATGGCTTGAAGGAAACCAGATGGGCCGATTACTCTCTTAAATCCATGCCCTTTCTGTCCGAAAGATTCTGACGACGTACACCATTGAAGTAACGTTCGAGCACTGTAGTTGCAGGAAACCATTCGGTTTGCAGGCATCACCAATCGATTTTCTATTAAGCTAATGTTAACGTCCGGTCGAAGCGCCCCGGCGCCGTCGTTGGTGTCGAGAACTACCATTGTACTAGAGCACTTCCATCCCGATCTGTCTCATCCGAACCCGGAATCCATGTAAAAGGAATTGTTGCAGTGCTTCGGTGTACTCACCCATGGGTTCATACGACACCACACGTGACAACTCGCATCCCGAGACCGTCATTGCAACCCCGTGTAGCTTCAAGGTTCTCTTGTTCACCCCCTGCTCCTTGATGGACAAATCCCAACACACACCTTGGTGATGCAGCTCGATGTCCGCTGCTTGCTCCAAATTGTCGTTAACGACAATGCACTTATGGTAGCTGTTGTAGTCGGCGATGATCAATCCATGCTCATTCAGTCGATTCAATACTCGGAACACAAGCCCAAACTCAGCCAGCGAATTCTGTGCTGCATCACCCCCGAGGGACGGCACCCTAGCGTCGAAGATATCACCTTCCCTTCCCTTGAAATACACCGCCGCCGAACAGAGCCGCGAAAAGAGCCCAGCGGTTGTTGCGTCCAAGTTTCTTAAGATTCCAAGCGTGCGCATCGACGTTGCCCCAGGCTTTCGAACCTGCCCTGCCAGTACGCGGCCCCACAATGTCTGCATCTCCACAGACGACACATCCTGCACCTCACCGAAAAACCTCGCCGTCCAATCGTGATCAGGTTCAACTGCCGGTACGCTTGAGTCCTTCAGTTGCTGTGCAGCCAACTGTACGACATCTGTGATGTTCGCTTGACGCTTGCGCTCCTGAAACTCGATTCGTTGGTAGACTCGCTCTGCCAGCTCGATCTCGCCACTTGCGCAACCAGCGTCTTCAAGCAGCAGTCGGCGCGCATCCGCCTGCGCCTTTGCTTGGATACCTAGGACATTGGCTCCACCTTCAGCTCGAATCAAATCGGCCTCGCTCTCTCTACGGGCCTTCCAAGGAGCAAGCATTGGACCAGCAATGCTGCCAATCCCGCTGGCAACCACATCAACTAGCTTCTCCAGCCCGGGGACGTTCACTTCCATCTTCCCTCCGAAGGATGCTTGCCCATCAGATTCCTTACCATCACTCACTACTTTGTACACGACAACACTCGAATTCTTCCACCATACACACAGAACTTCTGTCCTTTCCTTCACTTTGTCACAATAACACCGTGAAAACGCTATATCGATAATGTATTCTCTCTTACAAACCTACTACCACATATCTACTACAAAGCTATTCATTCTCGAACACTCTAAATCCAGTATTTCTTTCCCACCGCCTGATATCATCGTATGCGCGGCTATCACAAAAATGTCCAAATTCGTATGACAATCGCAGTATAGCTTCCAACATTCTCGCACCGGATTCGTTATTAAATTGGCTAGTGTTGCCAAATGCCCCCTTCAGCGCCTTGCCCAAAACACGCACACAATCGTGTCCCCGACATAATTTTTTCGCTGACTTTTCTTGTGACAACCACGTCTCAACTAGATCTAGGGTACTTTCCTCATTTACACCCTCGATAAGATTCGAACGGCCAAGTATGTGTTTCACCGTTTTCTTTTTGTCCAATTGACATGAGCTATTCTTTACGAATCTATATGTCATCCCATCAAAGCGCAAAGACCATGACTTAATCTGCGATACTAATCGAAGACTTCCTACTACACTGGCGGACTCAAAAATAGTCTCCCGAGCTGTTTTTCCTGCCCCCTCTATAGTTTTTAATATAGTATCCGCATTCCCCACTTCGTCCAGTATCTTATCTAGACTTCCTGAACAAAGCATCATGACTTCCATATCGTTTTCGTCCGTATAAACGACGTTGCCCTCGCATTCTCTATAACCAACAATATCGGAAAAGTCACGATCCGCAAATCCAATCGCTCCTTGGAAGCCGGATGATTCCAAAGCTTCGATTGCCTCATAAAGATTCCCTTTTCCCATGCATACCACTATAGAGCAAACACCATTGTCACAAAATCGATCAAGAATTTTCGAATCAGTGTGTCCTTCGACAAGAAGAAAGCTTCCCTCGTGCACAGCACGTTCCAATCTAATCTGGTTTGCAAGTATGATGCCACTTATTCCGTCCTTTATGCTTACCATGATCCAGTCACGCCTTGAGTTCCTGAACCAGTTCCCATTTGTCATGAATTATTTGCGGTGAGTGCGTCGCGATCACCACTTTAAGCTTCTTTAGGCGTTGAATTCTCTGCAAGTCCCCTATAAATTTCTTTTGCCATGAAACATGCAATGACAGCTCCGGCTCGTCTATTAAAATCACCGCGCCTTCCGATACTTTAAACAAGAGCTCATATATAAGAACTAGTTCGTGTTGCTCACCGGACGAAAGATCCGACAATGGTATGATGCTACCGTCTCCGCTGTCTATTAATCTGATACCGTGAGTGGCATCAATCTCGACTGTTTTGAACGTGAATCGTTCATCCAATAATTCCTTAAATAGCCGTATCTTTTCGTACGTCTCGTCGAAAATATCAAGTTTCTGCCTCGTATCATGTACATATATTTCTAGTATTCGTCTGATATTTTCTTGCTCAAGAACCTGCGAAGGACGAATGGGTTTACTAATCGTACTACCGAGCAATCCAACAGAAACAAGATCATCCCGCTTGTTTGTTAGAGATTCTAGGTCCGCGCGAATACTCGCCTCATCGCTCACCCGCTTTACATCATATTTTAGAATTCGTTCCGGAAACGTCTGATCTAATTTCTGAGATTCGCCCGCATAGTTCTGAAGCAATTGCCGTATTCGACCGGAAAGATCCGCCGCATCTTTCTCAACTACCGACGAAGCTCCTGACTTTCGTCCCCTTCGCACACTACGATCCTCAACTTCGTCGAGATGCAGTAATCTTTGGGTCTCAACCAAATGAGCGCTTAAAGAACTCGTCCCTCGCTTGAGCCAATCAGGTATCTTCCATGAATGTCCACCTTTCTTCGGTAAGTGCTCTGCGTAGGAGCGAATAACATAGTCTGTAGACACCGTCTTCTCGGACGGAAAGTCGAACCACCGATCAGGCCCTATCCGTTCGACGGGAAAGTGTCGTTCAAACATTCGCAGATCTAGCATGGTTCCCGATGAAGGTAGCACATAATTCTTTACTCCCGTACCGAATCCTCGACCTCGAAAGTCGACGTTTACAACCCGTACGGTACCTTTCGTGTCGTCCTTTTCTTGTGTCACGAGTATAGACTTACCTGATCGAAGGCTGACTTCTATATTGTCAAAGGTAATCTTTCGAAAGAAATCCAATCGTTTGTTGAATAAGGAATCAATAATTCTCAACAGAACTGTCTTTCCGTATCCATTTGGCGCCGTTATTATGGAGATATCATTGCCTTCAGAAAAACTTAAGTCATGATTGAATCGTCCGAATAGGTTTGTGACCCTTAGGGAAATAATTGTTTCCATTTCTCGATTTCGTCTCATTAAGCTAGTTTTCGCGAAAGTGTTCTGACTCAAATGCGTCGGTACAGCCGACTTCTTCTCCCGCTGCGCCAGCCACTTGTCGAACACCTCCTCGCCCAGGGCTGCCCCCACCGAGTTTCGAAGCGCGTTCAGCTTGCGAACTTGTCCCTTCGTGAGTTTCGTCTCGTCGATGGCCATGTATGCTTCCTCCTAGTGGCGCCCCAAGGCCCAAATTGCGGCGCCAATGATACCTGTTCGTCGCGACGCCGCTAAATCTGTAACACACGCGCCGTAATCGCAACCCCGCCCAATCGGCGGTACGTTTCGCTCGACTCGCTAGCAAAACGACCGGTGCAGCCTACTTTGCTCGGAGACTGTCGGCCCGCCAAAATGTCAATCGGCGTTGAAAAATAGCCCCCTACTGGAGTGCTCCCTGGAGTGCGCCCCTGCGAGTGGACAGTGTAGGGTAGGGAATTTGACAGGTTTGGCTTTCTATTGGAGGGAAACCACAACCAAACACCGTACCTACGGCATTAAGTTCAAGCGTCAGGTTACACAGGAGTTTCTCGGTGGAGAGGCCCTGTATGGTCTTGCGAGGCGCCATGACATCGCGCGCAACCTGATTCGGGTTTGGATCGCCAGGTATGAGGCGCGTAAATTCAACGAAGAGGCTGAGGCAACTGATCTTCTGCAGCGATACCAGGCCAGGATCGCGGCGCTGGAGCGGCTGGTCGGTCGTCAGGCCCTGGAGATCGAGTACCTAAAGGGGGCTCGGAAAAACGCAGCGCCGGTCAAAAACGAGCGTACATGCGAAATTTCCGCCCCTACGGCATGTCGGTCTCCAGAGGATGTGAGCTGATGGGCCTGCCACGCTCAACCTACTATGACATGCCCAGCATCCAGGTGGACCACAGCGAGATCGTCGCCCGGATCCGCGCGATCTGCGACGAGTTTGTGACCTACGGCTATCGGCGAGTGGGCGCAGCACTTCGCCACCAAGTAGTCGTCGTAAACAGCAAGAAGACCCGTCGCTCGATACGCCAATACGACTTGCAACCGCGACTACGCAAGCATTTTGTCACGACCACGGAAAGTGCGCACAATCTGCCCGTGTTTCCCAATTTAGCTCGAGGTCTGATGCCGGATGGACCCAATCAGATCTGGGTCGGCGACATCACCCACATCGCCGTTGCCACCGGCTTCGCGTACGTCGCCCTGATGGTCGACGCCTAGTAACGACGTGTCGTGGGCTACGCCATCGGGCGATCCATCGACACGCGGCTCACCGCGGTGGCTCGCGGTTTCCCTCCCTACGGCCAACAACGAGTGCAATAACGATCCCGAACTCCACCAGGTCCATCGTCGCCCCAGCGCCTTCCACCTGTTACGCCCCAACAGCGCCGCGCCGTTCGACGGCGCACTTCGCGATTCGCCAGGGGATTGGCGTCGGCACGCATGCCAGAAGAAAAAACCAGCAACACGGGAAGCCTAGTCGGTGGTGTGGCACGCGCCAACTGCAACACGACATAAGCGCGACGGCCCTTGTTGCCTAGCAAAGTGATGGATCGGGAACGGCCGGCAGAAAAACCTCTTCGCGCCGGCACGGGCCGGGGCCAAGCCCACGTGCCCCCGCGGCGCTGTCTGCCCGTTCCCGATTGACCGGACAAACCGGTATCAAGCGGTGCTCAATTCGCCTCCGTTTGGAATCAAGTCCGCCGCGATGCTGTCGGCGATCCGGGCCGCGGATTCGTGCACCGAATCCCGCGCCAGATGCGCATAGCGCGCCGTGGTCTCGATCTTGCTGTGACCCAGCAACTTGCCGATCATGGGCAGGCTCTCGCCGAGCGCCAACGCTCTGGAGGCGAAGCTATGACGCAAATCGTGAAGCCGCACGTCCTCCAGTCCCACGCGTTCCCGGATGATTTTCCACGGGTCGTTGACATTGCGCATGTACGTCCCCTTGATCCTCCCCGGGATGACATAGGGATTGTCTGGAATTCGCGGCACCTCCTCGATCAGCTTCGCCGCCTCCGGCGACAGGGACACGGTCCTCGCGCCGGTTTTGCTATCCCTCAATTGCAACTCGTTCGCCGCCAGATCCACATCCTCCCAACGCAGGGTCAATATCTCGTTGCGCCGGCACCCCGTCAGCATCAACAGCCGGATCGCCGCTACCGCATGCACCGAGACGCCGCGGCAGGTTTCCGCCTCACTCAGTACACGACCCAGGCGGCGGAACTCTTCTTCGGTTAAGAAACGTTCGCGCGAACGCTCCTTGTACTTGACCTGGAACCGACACGGATTGCTCCCCTCCGGCACCGCGCCCCAGTCCTCGGCCTGGTTGAATATCCGCGACAGCACGTCCACGACGCGATTCGCCATGTAAGGTGTCTTGCGCAGCTTGTAATGCAACTCCGCCACCTGCGCCTGCTCCACCCCCAGGGCGGAACATTGGCCGAACTCGGGCAGGATGTGTTTCTCCACCACCAGGCGGTACAGCACCACCGAACGCGGCTTGCAACGCACCGCCACGTGTTCTTCCAGATACCGCGCCGCCAGCGCCGCCACCGTCGGGCCTTTCGCGAGCCTGCTCGCCACCGACTCCGGCATCGGCTCCTCGCCCGCCTTGATCCGCGCGATGACCAGCGCCGCCCGCCGCCGCGCCTCCTCGGCGCTGATCACTCCGTGGCGTCCCACCGTCACGCGCTTGGCCGCCGCGCCGCCCGCCCGCGTTTGCACCACGTAGTATTTGCGCCCGGACGGATATACCCGCACGCCGAACCCCATCAACTCGCTGTCCCAGAACACCGTGTCCCTCTCAACCTCGAGCGCCTCCACGGTGCGCCTCGAAATCGTTCGGGTGTTCAGTCTCGCCATGTGCCGACTCCCTGTTCCCAGGCTCCGTTGCGGTCAGCCCGCCTCACGCAGCATCCCGTCCCAGAATGTCCGCGCCGATGCTGCCGCCGATCTTTGCAGCGGAGGCCTTCTCTGTCTCCCGGGCGAGATGGGCGTAACGCGCGGTCGTCTTGATCAGCGTATGCCCGAGCAATTTCCCGATCATCGGCAACCCCTCGCCAAGCGCCAGTGCACGGCTCGCATACGAGTGTCGCAGATCGTGGATCCGGACATCTTCAAGCCCCGCCCGGGTTCGCACGTCTGTCCAGATGTGGTTGATGCCAACCAGATGCGTACCGGGCTTGCGGCCCACGATCACCCAGGGATTGCCCGGGACACGCACAATGCCATCCAGCACCGCTTGCACCGCCGGCGTCAGGGGAACGCTGCGGGCGCCCGTCTTCGAATCCCTCAATCTCAGTTCCCTTGCCGTGCGGTCCACATCGTCCCAGCGAAGCGTCAGGATTTCATTGCGCCGGCAGCCGGTCAGCAGCAACAGGCGCACCGCGGCGATGCCCCCGGGCCGGACCGAGCCATCGGCCTGCGCCGCGTCCAACACCCGGCCCAATCGCCGGTACTCCTCGGGCGTGAGAAATCGCTCGCTCCGCCCTTCCCTGAACCGGCGCACCGACCGGCACGGGTTCTTGCGCGGCGGCGTCAGCCCCCAGGCTTCGGCAAGACGGAACATCTTCGCGAGGACGTTCACGGCCCTATTGGCCTGGTAGGGCTTGTCGCGATGCCGGTAGTGCAAGGCTGCGACCTGCGCGCGGCCCACCGCGCCGAGCGGACACTCGCCGAGTTCCGGCACGATGTAGCCGGTGACAATGTGCCGATAGCCCGCCACGGTCGACCGACGGCAATTCACCTGCACATGAGCGTTCAGGTAGCGCTCTGCCAGATCGGCCACGGTCAGCTCGCGCGGCGGTGGCGGTGGCGCCGGATCCTCGCCGCGCTTGATGCGATCGATGAAGACGGTGGCCTGTTTCCTGGCCTGGTCAGGGGACACCGCGCCATGCCGGCCGATGGTCGCGCGCTTCGGCCCGGTCGGCCCGCGTGATTGCACGACGTAGACTTTCCGCCCCGTGGTATAAACACGGACCCCGAAACCCGGCAGATCCCGATCCCAGAAAATGGCGTCCTTTTCCTCGACACGCAACGCGTCCACGGAGCGCTTGGTGAGTTTGTTTGCAATCTTTCCAGCCATGGCGTTCTCCCGTTGGCGGTAAGCGTTCGGTCACGCGGCGATGGAGAGGGCTGACATCATTTTGGACACCCTTTACAAGACACTGGTAACGCCTCCGACGATTTGCTATGGTCGCGCACATGGCGATGCGCGACGAGGACTTCGGGACGAGTTTGACGCTGGCCGAGGCGGACGGCGAGTTCTGGTCGCCGCCGACGCCGGCGCCGGCATCGGAGCCGCGCGATTGGCGGTCTCTGTACGAACAGGCACAGGCCCGCGCGGAGACGGAACGGGCACGGGCGGACGCGGCGGATACGCGCGCGGAGGAGCTGCGCCGGGCGGAGATAGATGCCCGTTCCCGCGCGGGCTTGCTGAAGACGCAGCTCGACAAGAGCCGGGAGAAGCTCACGGCTGCCGTCGAGGAGGTGAAGGAAGTCCGCCGTACGGCGAAGGATGCGCTGTTCTTCCAGACGGAGGTGGCGCGGCTGGAGAAGCTGCTTTCGCAGGCCGGTGTCGACTCGCGCAAGAGCAGCACGATCATGTCGCTGCGCAAGGAAGTTTTCCAGTTGCGCGAAGCCTTGCAGACTTTGCAGCCCGGCAAGGGGACGGCGGTGGCGCTGCGCCGGGAAATCGATTCTCTGACCCGCGAGAATGCCCGGCTGCGCAAGGCCCTGGAGCAGCCGCAGGAGCAGAAGGACGAACTCACGGCATTGCGCAGGAAGGTTGCGGCGCTTCGCAGGTGGAAACGGCGCGCACAGCCGTCTCGGCCCCGGGCGAGCGTCCAGTTGCGCAAGGCGCTGGACCGCGCGCGCAAGCAGAAGGACACGATCAAGGGACTGCGCGGGGAAGTCGGTTCCCTGAACCGCGAGACCCGTCGGCTGAACCGGGAGAACCGCCGGCTGCGCCGCGAGCAGGAACGGTTGCAGGACCTCAAGGCGACAGTGCGCCGACTGACCTTCGAAACCAAGCTGCAGCGCGGGGAGCTGGCGGGATACCACGACCAGATGGACCTCATCAAGGCGCAGCAGAGCCGCATCATCCGTCTGCAGGTGGCCGTGAGAACGTCGGCCATCAAGAACGAGAAGCTGGAGGCCGAGCTTGCCGAACGTCCCCTGCTGTCCGCGGTCTTCAGGACAGTGCGCGATCGGAACAGGACCATCGAGTCGCTGCACAAGGAGATCGCCCGACAGCGCAAGGCGAACGCTGCACAGGGCAAGAAGATCAAGGCGCTGCGCGCCCACAGAGCGAGGCTGCAAGCCCGGATTGCCCAGCTGCGCTCGAGCCGGGCCGTGTTGTCGAAGGCGGTATTCGGGGGCAGGAGCGAGAAGCAGGAAACGCCGCGGTCGGAGCGCAAGCGCGGCCAGCAGCGCGGTGCGGCCGGCCACGGGCGCACCCAGCGGCCAACGCTGGAGGAGAAGGAGGAACGGCAGGAGCCGCCAGAGGACGCGCGCGTGTGTTCCTGTTGCGGCAAGCCCTATGTCGCCGACGGCGAGCGTTCCTCGTCCGTCATCGAGATCGCGGTCAAGGCCCATGTCCGCAGGATCGTGCGCCCGCGCTACCGTCGGGGTTGCGACTGCCTGTCCTCGCCACTGCAAGCGATCGCGCCTCCGCCGGCCCGCTTGTTCCCCAGGACGCCCTACGGGACCAGCGTCTGGGCGCGCATCCTGTACGAGCGATTTGCCTGCCACCGCCCCCTGCGGCGGACCGCGGCGTGGATGACGGATCAGGGGCTGGCGATCGCGCCAGGAACCATAGCCGACAGCGTGCGTCGCTGCCCGGTGCTGTTCGCGCCGCTCGCCGCGGCGATCCTCACCCACCAGAACGAGATGGCGGTGCGCCACGCCGACGAGACCGGCTGGCGCATCCAGTCGCTGAGCGAGACTGGCCGCTCGCGGCGTGCGTGGCTGTGGATCTCGGTCAGCGCCGATGCGGTCTACTTCGTGGCGGACCCCTCGCGCAGCGCCGAGGCCGCGATGAGGCTGTTCGGTTCGGTCAAGGGCATCGTGTTCCTGGTCTGCGACCGCTACAGCGCCTACATCAAGATGGCGCGCGGGCTCGACGGCAAGGTGATCCTGTGCTGGTGTTGGGTGCACCAGCGGCGCGACTTCATCGAGTGTGCGGCCGGACAGCAAAAGCTGACGCAGTGGTGCGAGGGATGGGTCGAGCGGTTCGCGTCGACCTGCCGGCTGAACAAGGAGCGGCTGGAGCATTACGACCCCGCTCTCGACCACCAGACGCCGGCGTTCGACGCCGCGCAGGGGGCACTGAAGAAGGCCGTCGACGGTCTGTTCGCGCGGGCCGAAGCGGAGTTGGCCGACTTGCCGGTCAAGGCGCGCCAGGGCAAGGCGCTACGCTCGCTGCTCAAGCACCGCGAGGGACTGAGCGTCTTCGTCGACAATCCCCAGGTGCCCATGGACAACAATGCCGCGGAGCGCGCGTTCCGAGGGGCCGTTATCGGGCGTCGATTGAGCTTCGGTTCGGACAGCAGGCTCGGCGCCGACTTCACCGCGATGATGTACTCGGTCGTCGGCACCCTCGCCTTGAACGGCATCGACGTCCAGTGCTGGCTGGAGGCGTGGCTGGCAGCTTGCGCGGAGAATGGCGGCAGGCCGCCGGACGACCTGTCACCCTGGCTGCCCTGGTCGATGAGCGAGGAGCGCAAGCGCGAGTTCACGGCGCCGGGATGACCGGCGCCATCGAGTGCCGCTACTACGGGCGCGACTTCACGGCTGAGGAGATGGCGCTGCTGCGCGCCCTGATCGCCGCCGAGCCGCAGCCGACCCGCGCCGCCCTGGCGAGAGAGTTCTGCCGGCGCATCGGCTGGTTCAAGCCCGACGGCGGCCTCAAGGACATGATGGCCAAGGTGACCATGCTCGCCATGCACCGCGACGGCGCGATCGCGCTGCCGCCGCCAAGAGGAAAACAGGGCCGGCCCAAGCCCATCGTCTTCGGACCCCAGACCGAGCCGCCGCTGTTCCCGGCGCCGACGACGCTGGAGGGGGTTCGCCCGCTCGACTTCCGCACCGTCGTGCGCAACACCCGGGAAGGGAAGCTCTGGAACGAGTTCGTCGCCCGCTACCACTACCTCGGCTACAAGACCCTGGTGGGCGCGCAAATGCGCTACGCCGTCCGCGACCGCGACGGCTGGCCCGTCGCCATGCTCGGCTTCTCCACCGCCGCGTGGAAGCTCGCCCCGCGCGACAAGTTCATCGGATGGACGCCCGAGAAGCGCGAGAAGAACCTGCCGCTGGTGGTCGACAACCCGCGGTTCCTCATCCTGCCGTGGATCAAAATCCCCAACCTCGGCTCGCACATCCTCGCCCTCGTGCGCCGCCGCTTGCCACGGGACTGGACCGAGCGCTACAACACCATCCCCGTACTCATCGAGACCTTCGTCGAGACCCCGCGCTACACCGGCGCCGTCTACAACGCCTCCGGCTGGACACATGTCGGAACCACCCAAGGAAGAGGACGCTATGACAGGCATACGAAACGAGCCCAGCCGAAAAAGGACATCTGGTTGCGACCCCTCCGCAAGGACTGGAAGCGAACGCTCAATCGTTGAATCCTCCATACTCATCGCCGCGTGACCGAACGCTTTCCGTTGGCGGTAAGCGTTCGGTCACGCGGCGATGGAGAGGGCTGACATCATTTTGGACACCCTTTACAAGACACTGGTAACGCCTCCGACGATTTGCTATGGTCGCGCACATGGCGATGCGCGACGAGGACTTCGGGACGAGTTTGACGCTGGCCGAGGCGGACGGCGAGTTCTGGTCGCCGCCGACGCCGGCGCCGGCATCGGAGCCGCGCGATTGGCGGTCTCTGTACGAACAGGCACAGGCCCGCGCGGAGACGGAACGGGCACGGGCGGACGCGGCGGATACGCGCGCGGAGGAGCTGCGCCGGGCGGAGATAGATGCCCGTTCCCGCGCGGGCTTGCTGAAGACGCAGCTCGACAAGAGCCGGGAGAAGCTCACGGCTGCCGTCGAGGAGGTGAAGGAAGTCCGCCGTACGGCGAAGGATGCGCTGTTCTTCCAGACGGAGGTGGCGCGGCTGGAGAAGCTGCTTTCGCAGGCCGGTGTCGACTCGCGCAAGAGCAGCACGATCATGTCGCTGCGCAAGGAAGTTTTCCAGTTGCGCGAAGCCTTGCAGACTTTGCAGCCCGGCAAGGGGACGGCGGTGGCGCTGCGCCGGGAAATCGATTCTCTGACCCGCGAGAATGCCCGGCTGCGCAAGGCCCTGGAGCAGCCGCAGGAGCAGAAGGACGAACTCACGGCATTGCGCAGGAAGGTTGCGGCGCTTCGCAGGTGGAAACGGCGCGCACAGCCGTCTCGGCCCCGGGCGAGCGTCCAGTTGCGCAAGGCGCTGGACCGCGCGCGCAAGCAGAAGGACACGATCAAGGGACTGCGCGGGGAAGTCGGTTCCCTGAACCGCGAGACCCGTCGGCTGAACCGGGAGAACCGCCGGCTGCGCCGCGAGCAGGAACGGTTGCAGGACCTCAAGGCGACAGTGCGCCGACTGACCTTCGAAACCAAGCTGCAGCGCGGGGAGCTGGCGGGATACCACGACCAGATGGACCTCATCAAGGCGCAGCAGAGCCGCATCATCCGTCTGCAGGTGGCCGTGAGAACGTCGGCCATCAAGAACGAGAAGCTGGAGGCCGAGCTTGCCGAACGTCCCCTGCTGTCCGCGGTCTTCAGGACAGTGCGCGATCGGAACAGGACCATCGAGTCGCTGCACAAGGAGATCGCCCGACAGCGCAAGGCGAACGCTGCACAGGGCAAGAAGATCAAGGCGCTGCGCGCCCACAGAGCGAGGCTGCAAGCCCGGATTGCCCAGCTGCGCTCGAGCCGGGCCGTGTTGTCGAAGGCGGTATTCGGGGGCAGGAGCGAGAAGCAGGAAACGCCGCGGTCGGAGCGCAAGCGCGGCCAGCAGCGCGGTGCGGCCGGCCACGGGCGCACCCAGCGGCCAACGCTGGAGGAGAAGGAGGAACGGCAGGAGCCGCCAGAGGACGCGCGCGTGTGTTCCTGTTGCGGCAAGCCCTATGTCGCCGACGGCGAGCGTTCCTCGTCCGTCATCGAGATCGCGGTCAAGGCCCATGTCCGCAGGATCGTGCGCCCGCGCTACCGTCGGGGTTGCGACTGCCTGTCCTCGCCACTGCAAGCGATCGCGCCTCCGCCGGCCCGCTTGTTCCCCAGGACGCCCTACGGGACCAGCGTCTGGGCGCGCATCCTGTACGAGCGATTTGCCTGCCACCGCCCCCTGCGGCGGACCGCGGCGTGGATGACGGATCAGGGGCTGGCGATCGCGCCAGGAACCATAGCCGACAGCGTGCGTCGCTGCCCGGTGCTGTTCGCGCCGCTCGCCGCGGCGATCCTCACCCACCAGAACGAGATGGCGGTGCGCCACGCCGACGAGACCGGCTGGCGCATCCAGTCGCTGAGCGAGACTGGCCGCTCGCGGCGTGCGTGGCTGTGGATCTCGGTCAGCGCCGATGCGGTCTACTTCGTGGCGGACCCCTCGCGCAGCGCCGAGGCCGCGATGAGGCTGTTCGGTTCGGTCAAGGGCATCGTGTTCCTGGTCTGCGACCGCTACAGCGCCTACATCAAGATGGCGCGCGGGCTCGACGGCAAGGTGATCCTGTGCTGGTGTTGGGTGCACCAGCGGCGCGACTTC
This sequence comes from Candidatus Rariloculaceae bacterium, assembly GCA_965262365.1. Taxonomy (GTDB): domain Bacteria; phylum Pseudomonadota; class Gammaproteobacteria; order Steroidobacterales; family Rariloculaceae; genus UBA6522. The sequence continues at coordinate 4,257,338 of OZ253541.1, read as the reverse complement.
ATCGAGTGTGCGGCCGGACAGCAAAAGCTGACGCAGTGGTGCGAGGGATGGGTCGAGCGGTTCGCGTCGACCTGCCGGCTGAACAAGGAGCGGCTGGAGCATTACGACCCCGCTCTCGACCACCAGACGCCGGCGTTCGACGCCGCGCAGGGGGCACTGAAGAAGGCCGTCGACGGTCTGTTCGCGCGGGCCGAAGCGGAGTTGGCCGACTTGCCGGTCAAGGCGCGCCAGGGCAAGGCGCTACGCTCGCTGCTCAAGCACCGCGAGGGACTGAGCGTCTTCGTCGACAATCCCCAGGTGCCCATGGACAACAATGCCGCGGAGCGCGCGTTCCGAGGGGCCGTTATCGGGCGTCGATTGAGCTTCGGTTCGGACAGCAGGCTCGGCGCCGACTTCACCGCGATGATGTACTCGGTCGTCGGCACCCTCGCCTTGAACGGCATCGACGTCCAGTGCTGGCTGGAGGCGTGGCTGGCAGCTTGCGCGGAGAATGGCGGCAGGCCGCCGGACGACCTGTCACCCTGGCTGCCCTGGTCGATGAGCGAGGAGCGCAAGCGCGAGTTCACGGCGCCGGGATGACCGGCGCCATCGAGTGCCGCTACTACGGGCGCGACTTCACGGCTGAGGAGATGGCGCTGCTGCGCGCCCTGATCGCCGCCGAGCCGCAGCCGACCCGCGCCGCCCTGGCGAGAGAGTTCTGCCGGCGCATCGGCTGGTTCAAGCCCGACGGCGGCCTCAAGGACATGATGGCCAAGGTGACCATGCTCGCCATGCACCGCGACGGCGCGATCGCGCTGCCGCCGCCAAGAGGAAAACAGGGCCGGCCCAAGCCCATCGTCTTCGGACCCCAGACCGAGCCGCCGCTGTTCCCGGCGCCGACGACGCTGGAGGGGGTTCGCCCGCTCGACTTCCGCACCGTCGTGCGCAACACCCGGGAAGGGAAGCTCTGGAACGAGTTCGTCGCCCGCTACCACTACCTCGGCTACAAGACCCTGGTGGGCGCGCAAATGCGCTACGCCGTCCGCGACCGCGACGGCTGGCCCGTCGCCATGCTCGGCTTCTCCACCGCCGCGTGGAAGCTCGCCCCGCGCGACAAGTTCATCGGATGGACGCCCGAGAAGCGCGAGAAGAACCTGCCGCTGGTGGTCGACAACCCGCGGTTCCTCATCCTGCCGTGGATCAAAATCCCCAACCTCGGCTCGCACATCCTCGCCCTCGTGCGCCGCCGCTTGCCACGGGACTGGACCGAGCGCTACAACACCATCCCCGTACTCATCGAGACCTTCGTCGAGACCCCGCGCTACACCGGCGCCGTCTACAACGCCTCCGGCTGGACACATGTCGGAACCACCCAAGGAAGAGGACGCTATGACAGGCATACGAAACGAGCCCAGCCGAAAAAGGACATCTGGTTGCGACCCCTCCGCAAGGACTGGAAGCGAACGCTCAATCGTTGAATCCTCCATACTCATCGCCGCGTGACCGAACGCTTTCCGTTGGCGTATGTCCTACGGTGGAATTGTTCGCCAAATCCGTAATCAATCCGCAACCGAGTGGCATCAACTCAGAGCGTATTCAAGCGCATGTTTGTCTGGAATGCAAGTGTCGGATGACAAGAGGACTCAAATAACATTATCATTAAAACATACAGTTATCACAAGTTTGAGCATGATTGCGCACGTTTGACGTACCCAGAAGTAAAGTACATTATCTATGCGGTCAAGGTAGGGTACTGGCGGCTGAGCGACGATGAAGCCGCACGACTGCGGGAGTACCTGTTGCGCGGAGGATTTCTGATCGTGGACGATTTCCACGGTCCCTATGAATGGGCGCAGTTTGCCGAATCCCTGCAACGCGCGTTCCCGGATAGGCCCATCGTCGACATACCCGGCGACGATGAAATCTTTCATGTTCTCTACGACCTGGACCAGCGTGTGCAGATCCCGGGTAGTCAGGCCGTTTGGCGGGGCGTCACCTGGGAACATCCCCAGGGCGTGCCGGCTCACTGGCGGGGCGTCTACGACGACGATGGCAGGCTGCTGATCGCAATCAACTTCAACATGGACCTGGGCGATGCCTGGGAGCACGCCGACGACCCCTGGTATCCCGAGCCGCTCACTGCGCTGGCCTACCGCTTCGGGATCAATTACGTCATCTATTCCATCACGCACTGACCCATGGCAAGTACCACCCGCAGCACGGACCAGGTTACGGCAGCGGACCAGGTCACGGCAGCGGATCAAGTCACGGGAGCGGACCCTGTCCCTATTCCACTACCAGGTGGCAGTGCACGCAGTTCTGCGTCTGCAACTGGAGATCGATGACATGAGCCGAGGCGTGGAAGGGGCTCAGTTCCTGGTGACATTCGCCGCAATTCCTTTCCTCGGCGATGACGACGCGGTGGACCCGCTCGAAGTGCGCGTATCCGGATCGGGGGTTTTCGACCAGCTCCCGGAGTCGATGACATTCTTCACAGGATGCCATCTCTGTCGGGGATAGCGTTCGCGGCGGCAATTCGGTATCGATCTTGAGTTCGGGTCGGCGCAGTTCGCGGTCCCCGGCAACTTCGCGAAGCAGTGTCCGGCCGGCCACGCGGCCCGTCAGAATGGCCGGACCCAGAAACGTTCCTTCGAGACCCGCGGACCCGTTGACGCCGGCGAAACCCGTTAGTTCGCCCGAGGCATACAGTCCGGGTATGAGCGTACCGTCTTCCCGAACGACACGCATTTGCCGGTCGATCATCACCCCACCCATGCTCTTGCGAGTCATGGGAAAGAACCGGATGGCATGGAAGGGGGGCTGGTCGATCCTGGCAAGCGGAGCCACATCGTCGGCGCTTGCGAAACGGCCGAAATCCTCATCACGACCCTGATCCACCATCGTGTTGTAGCGCGCGACCGTGGTCTCGAGCCGGCCGGCATCCTGACCGATCGCCGCGGCCAGCTCGGCGAGGGTTGCGGCTTTCGTGGTCAGCACGGCATTGTCGAGGATTTCCTCGCGAATGCGCTGAAAATTGTCCCAGCCGCTGCCCGAGACATAGAAGCGCTCGTTGTCATCGTCGTCGAAGATCGCCCAGTAGGTGGAAGGACTCTGCGCGACCACGGCTGCCAGCAACACCGTCGGGTCGGCCAGTTCGTTGACGAACCGCCGGCCGTCGGCGTTGACCCAGATCGAGACTTCGTTTCTCGCGGCGAGCGCACGGCCTTCCCCGGGATAGTGGGGGTGGGGCAATCCCCAGGGATAGTTCCATTGGTGGTCCATGCGATGAAAGCCTGCTTCGACTCTTCTCGCCAGGTCATGGCCGGAACCCACGGAGTTCAGGCCGGAGCCGATGAGCAGTTCGCCGGGCACGGCGAGGTGCGCCGGCCAGAAACGCCTGACCATTTCCAGGTTGCTCTGAAATCCCCCGGTGGCAAGAAGCACCCGCGGCGCGCGCACTTCGCCGGTTTCGCCGCTCCTCGTGTCCTCGCCCCCTATGCCCACGACGTGCCCCTGTTCTACCAGCAACTCCGTGACCCGGAAGTTCCAGCGGAACGAGACATTGGCATGACGCAACACCTCCCGGTATATGGGCGTCACCAGTCCGAGGCCACGGCCGTCGGTGCGATGGAAACGGCGCACGCTGTTGCCGGGCTGGGGATTCAGGCTGAGCCACCGCACCCCCAGTGATTCCAGCCACTGCCCCAGTTCGGTCCTGGAGTTTTGCGCGTAATAGTCCACCCAGTAGGGATCGGGATCTTCGCCCCGGTTAAAAAAGTCTGCGGACGCGAGTTCGGGCGTGTCCACGATGCCCTGAGCGCGCTGAAAGTCGGTATCGATGATGGCTACACCGCCGCCGGACATCACCGCGTGTCCGCCATAGACCGACCAGACGTCGACGATCTGCACTTCCACGCCGCCACGAGCGGCTTCCAGCGCCGCGGAGAGCCCCGAGATTCCAGCGCCTACGACGATGACATCGGCGCTTTGAGGCGTTTGCGAGCGAGCGGGTGAGCCGGCGCCCAGTGCGACAACGCCGATCAGCGCGATGAGCGCGGCACGGACCATGGACGAATGAGCGGGTTCCGGGGATCCGATCTCGGCTGTCTTGCCCCGCACCCGGAGAAAGCGATCCTTACGGGGCTGTAAACCCTTGTCTATTGGGCGTCCTCGGCCAGGTTTTCCAGCTCGGCGATGAGTTCTTCCGGCGCCAGGTAGCCGCCCAAATGAACACCGTCGCCGGTGAGTATGGTGGGCGTACCGAGCACGCTTACCTGGCGTCCCAGTTGGAAGTGCGAGGCAACGGGAGTCGTGTCGCAGGATTGTTCCGGAACCGCGTCCTGGAGGATTGCGTCCGTGAATGCGGTCTGGCGGTCGCCCGCACACCAGACCTTGTCGGCCTTGTCCCAGGATTCCGTGTCCGGCCCCGTTCTTGGATAGGACAGGTAGCGGACCTCGACGCCCAGCGCGTTGATCTGGTCGATTTCACGATGCAACTGGCGGCAGAAGCCGCAGTCGATGTCGGTAAATACGGTTACCGTGTGCCTTACGTTTTCCGGACCCGGGCTGAACACGATCATCGATTCGGGGTCGGCGCCGGCCAGGATGTCCGCCCGGGCCTGGGCGCGGCGCCGCTCGGTCAGGTTTAGCCTGTCCTGCAGATCGAATACATCGCCCTGGATCAGGTAGCTGCCGTCCCTGGAGATGTACACCACGTCGGAGTCCAGGACGATTTCGTACATGCCGGGAAGGGGCGAATCATGGATATCATTGGCCTCTACGCCGGGTAGCGTCGCGGCGAGTTCTTCCCTGGTCAGCTCACCGTCCTGGGCGCCGGCGGGCGTTGCGAACATGAACGGCGCCATGCAAAGTGTCCACTTCGGAATCATCGCTCGTCCCTGGTCGGACCCAAAAAAAGAATAGTAGCACCTCTGACTTCACGGTTGACAGTCCGGTGCTCTCGTTCTTGATTTGCGGCGTGTGCCGGGCGCGTCTCGTCAGAACAGGATGCTGGCGCCGAGCCACGCCAGGCCAATGGCGGCAAGGATGTAGGGAAGTTTGCCGACAAGCCGCACAATCAGGATGATCCGTTTCATGGCCGCTCTTTCGTTCAGGTGAGGGAAAAGCTTGTCGTCAGGTACCGGTACACCGAGAAATTCGCATAGCGGGCCCCAGCCCTCCCTGACGTGGAAAACGAGCAGCCGTCCCGGCGGTACGGTGGCTTTGACGTCGTTCACGTGCTGTCTGAAGATGGCCTTGGCAGCCTGAGGGTCCTCGAACCGGCCTTGCAACTGGCCCTCCCAGATTATCGCCTGGATCATGGCTGAACCCCTCGCCATGGGCGGAAGTCGCTTCAGCCATCCCGGCATGGAGTCATGCACGGCGTAGATGGTCTCCCTGGCGCTCCGATACCAGGCGGCGCTGTTCGCCGAGGGAAAACATGTGGTGGCACTTGACGAATCCGAGATGCTCGAGCGCCAGGCGCAGAGACGACGTGCCGGTTCTTCCGAAGCCGGCGCCGATGACTTCAAGTCCCATGGCGGTCGATTATCCTCGAACGGAAGTCACTCACCAACCTGGTGCGTGGACTGCGGGCTGTCGACACCATCCCGGCTGGCGTCAACAGTCTCTTGATCAACCGCGCGGATGATGCCTGGCGTGAAGCTCCTTCATGCGCTCGCGGGCCACGTGGGTGTATATCTGGGTGGTGGAAACGTCGCTGTGGCCCAGCAAGAGTTGCACGACTCGCAGGTCCGCACCATGGTTGAGCAGGTGGGTGGCGAAGGCATGGCGTACCGTGTGCGGTGAGAGCTTCTTCGAGATACCCGCCTGGCCGGCATGACGCTTGATCAGGTACCAGAATGCCTGGCGAGTCATGGGTCCGCCGCGGCGGGTGGGAAACAGGTACTCGGTCTGGCGTCCGGCGAGGATTTCCGCGCGGGGGCCGAGGACGAACTTCCGTATCCAGTCCTGCGCTTCGTCGCCCAGGGGAACCAGTCGCTCCCTGTCGCCCTTGCCGATGATCCTCAGCACCCCCTGGTTCAGGTTCACCTGGGACAGTTTCAGACCAACCAGTTCGGACACCCGCACGCCCGTGGCGTAAAGCAGCTCCAGCATCGTGCGGTTCCGGTGGCCCAGGGGTCGGTCGACTTCGGGAGCGGCGAGCAGCGCGTCCACGTCGGCCTCGGTCAACGAATGCGGCAGGCGGCGGCCGACCCTGGGCATTTCGATCTGCGCGGTGGGATCTTCCGTGATGGCGCTTTCCCTCAACAGGTACCGGTAGAACCGTCGAAATGTCGATAACTGGCGCGCCGTGGAACCCGGTTTCGCACCAGTGCCCACTCGCCAGGCGAGGTATTCCAGGAGATCGGCCTCGGCAGCGTCCACCAGGCTGACTCCGTGCTCGACGAAGTACCTGTTGAGGGCGAGAAGATCGGACCGGTAGGCGCGCAGCGTATTTTCCGAAAGGCCGCGCTCGGCCCAGATGCCGTCCAGGAACCAGTCGATGGCCGTTGCCGGGTCCGCGAAACGGCCGGACATCATGGATTGACCTGCCCTGGCGTCGAGCGACGCGGTTCAGGTATGGGGCCGGTACCGTTGAAAGCCTGCCGGTGTCCGGAATGCAAAATGCATTTGGTCATTACGGTCCCAGCTTGCCATAGCGGCGATTCCGCCGAAACGGATTAATGCTATGTTCCGCCTCAGTGATCATCCTGACCAAGAAAACACGGCTTGCGCGGGCCGTATTCGGCCCTTTCGTCTGGCTCGTGCTGGCGGCCGCCGTGATCCCGACGCTGGCACTACTGCTGGTGACGCCCACGCTCGGCGCACGGCGGCGCGTGGCTCGCTGCGCCGCCCGGGCTTTCTTTCTGCTCATCGGCAGCCCCATCCGGGTGGAAGGCGCCCGCAATCTTCCGGACGAACCCTGTGTGGTGGTCGCCAATCACGCCAGTTACATGGATGGGATCATCCTCACGGCAGCCTTGCCCCCAAAATTCACCTTCCTGATCAAGGCTGAGATGACGTCCGTCCCGCTGGCGGGCTTCCTGTTGAAACGCATCGGATCCGCATTCGTGGATCGCCAGGACAATGCGCACCGGCTCAGGACAGGTCGTCGCCTGCTGAAGGCCGCCATGCAAGGTGAATCGCTGGCATTTTTTCCCGAGGGCACCTTCGACGCCGACCCGGGGCTGAAGCCGTTTCTCCCAGGGGCATTTGCCGCGGCGTGGCGGGCCGGGTTGCCCGTCGTACCCATTGTCATCCGCGGTTCCCGGCACATGCTGCCCGCGAATGTCTGGCTGTGCGCGCCCGGGCGAGTATCCATTACGATATGCGAGCCCATCGATTCCGCCGCCCTCGAATCGGCCTCGGAATTGGCGGCGGTGACGCGCACCCGAATGATCGAGCATCTTGGAGAGCCCGATTTGGCGAAGGTAGAGCCGAGATGACGTATCCGATCTGGAGGCCAGCGCCCGAGCGAGTCGCCGAGAGCAACATGCAGCGGTTCCTGCAGGCGCAGGCGCATCGGCTCGAAACGCCGGATTACCGCGCCCTCTACCGGTGGAGCGTGGATCGCAGCGCCGAGTTCTGGGAAGCATTCTGGCGTTTCAGCGACATTCGCGCCACGACTCCCTACCGGAGCGTGTTGACGGAACCGGAGCGCATGCCGGGCGCCCGCTGGTTCGAGGGCGCCCGGTTGAACTTTGCTGACAATCTGCTGCGCCCCGAGTATCAGGGAACGGCGCTGGTCTTCTATAGCGAGCGCGGCGAGCGCATCGACATGAGTTGGGCGGAGTTGCGCCGCCAGGTAGGCAGTGTCGCGCAGGCTCTGCAGGCTATGGGCGTCGGCCCGGAGGATCGCGTGGTGGGTCTGCTCCCCAACCGACCGGAAGCGGTGGTTGCAATGCTCGCAGCGGCGAGCGTGGGCGCGGTCTGGTCGTCCTGTTCCCCGGATTTCGGCGCCAACGCGGTTCTGGACCGGTTTGGGCAGGTCGGCGCCAAGGTACTGTTTGCAACCGACGGCTACTTCTACAACGGCAAGACCATCGACTGCCTGCCCATGGTCGCTCGCGTAGTCGAGGGTCTCGACAGTCTTGAAGCCGTGTTCGTCGTTGGCTACGTCGATCCCGAACCGGATCTTCGGCTTGTGGCCGGGGCGAGGCGATATAGCGAGCTACTTCGCGGCGAGCGCGGGGCGGGCTTTCGTCCGCTGCCGTTTTCGCATCCGCTCTACATCATGTTCTCGTCCGGCACCACGGGTATCCCCAAGTGCATCGTTCACGGCGCCGGGGGTACGCTTGTCCAGCACCTGAAGGAACACCGGCTACACTGCGACATCAAGGCGGGCGATCCGGTGTTTTATTTCACCACCATCGGCTGGATGATGTGGAATTGGCTCGTGACCGCACTTGCCAGCGGCGCGACGCTGGTCCTGTACGATGGCTCGCCGTTTTACCCCGATCCCGGTGTGCTGTGGCGGATTGCCGAGCGGGAGCGCCTCAAGGTCTTCGGTACCAGCGCGAAGTACCTGAGCGCGCTTGAAAAGTCCGGTTATCGGCCAGCCGAAAATGTTTCGCTCGGCGAACTCGCAAGCATACTGTCGACCGGATCCCCGCTGGCGCCGTCAAGCTTCGATTACGTCTACTCGCACATAAAGGCGGACTTGCAACTCTCGTCCATCGCCGGCGGAACGGACCTCATCGCCTGCTTTTCCTCAGGCAATCCCGTTCTTCCCGTCTACCGGGGGGAAATGCAGTGCCTCGCTTTGGGAATGGCCGTGGACGTATTCAATGATCGCGGCGAGCCCATACGAGATAGAAAGGGCGAGCTGGTCTGCACTGCGCCCTTCCCGTCCATGCCGGTGTCGTTCTGGGACGATCCGGGAAACGCCAGGTACCGAGCGGCCTATTTCGAGCGCTTCCCCGGTGTCTGGTGCCACGGCGACTACGCGGAGCTCACCGAGCGCGGCGGTCTCATCATCCACGGGCGCTCGGATGCCAAGCTCAACCCCGGCGGGGTCCTCATCGGCACGGCGGAGATCTATCGAATCGTCGAAAAGCTGGATGAAATCGCCGAAGCTATCGCGGTCGGCCAGGAATGGGAGGGCGACGAGCGCGTGGTACTTTTCGTTCGTCTGCAGCCGGGATTCGAGTTGTCCCGCGATCTCGTCGAGCGAATCCGCCTGGCCGTCAGACGACAGGCGAGCCCGAAGCACGTTCCGGCCAAGATTCTCGAGACCGCGGACATACCGCGAACGCGAAGCGGCAAGATCGTCGAATTGGCGGTGAGGGACGTGATCCACGGCAGAATCGCGGTCAATACCGACGCGCTTGCCAATCCCGAGGCGCTGGAGTTTTTCAGGAATCGGGTGGAATTGGCTTCGTAAGTCGCTTGATCTGCGGTCGCTTAGGCCGAACAATACCGCCGTGATGAATGACGCAACGCCCCGCGCACCCGGGACATTGGTCCTGGTCAGGCATGGCCAGAGCGAGTGGAACCTGAAGAACCTGTTCACGGGTTGGACCGATGTGGACCTGACCGGCCAGGGTGTGCGCGAGGCCCGAGCGGCGGGGCGTGCGCTCAAGGAGGAAGGCATTTCCTTCGATGTCGCCCATACGTCGGTGTTGACCCGTGCAATTCGTACCCTGTGGCTGATCCTCGATGAGATGGATCTCATGTGGATTCCGGTGTACCGCGACTGGCGATTGAACGAGCGTCACTATGGGGCGTTGCAGGGCCTTGACAAGGCGGAGACGACGGCGCGCCACGGGGCCGATCAGGTGAAGATCTGGCGCCGGTCGTATGACATTCCGCCTCCCGATCTGATGGCGGACGACAGCCGGCATCCGCGGCACGATCCTCGTTACAGGAGGCTCGCCGACACGAGCCTGCCGGCGGCCGAATCCCTGGCCACCACGCTGGAGCGCGTGCGGCCCTGCTGGGAAGAGCAAATCGCGCCGCAACTGCGGGCTGGCCGCAATGTCCTGGTGCCGGCGCACGGCAACAGTCTGCGCGCGCTGGTAAAGATGCTCGAGGGAATATCCGACCAGTCGATCACGGAATTCAACATTCCAACCGGCGTGCCGCGGGTCTACGAACTCGATCCACACCTGCGCCCATTGCGGGCGGAGTACCTGGGCGACCCGGATGCCATTGCCGCTGCTGCCCGGGCGGTGGCCGATCAGGCAAAGGGATGAAACGGACTGCGTCTGCGGCCAGCTACAGCATCGCGGAGGACCGCTGAATATGCTCTATGATCTGGACGAATATCGCGTGCAGACGGTCGGAGACCGCTATTACGTCGCACCCAATGCCGCGGTCATCGGCCAGGTGGTTCTGGGCGAGGACGCCAGCGTCTGGTTCAGTGCGGTGCTGCGTGCGGATAACGACAAGATCGTCATCGGGGACCGTTGCAACATACAGGACGGCTCGATGTTCCACGTCGACGCAGGCGCCCCCGTGGTGCTTGAAGAAGGGGTGAACGTCGGTCACTCGGCAACCGTGCACGGGTGTTACATTGGAGCTGGTTCCCTGATCGGCATGGGCGCGACCATTCTCACCCATGCCGTCCTTGGAAAATACTGCATTGTCGGGGCCCAGGCGCTGGTCACCGAAGGCAAGCGGTTCCCCGACCGTTCGCTGATCGTGGGCACCCCGGGCAAGCGAATCCGCGAGGTTACCGACGCGGAGATTGAACACCTCAAGTGGAGCGCGGAGCACTATGTTCAGCGCGGCAGGTACTATCGTGAGAAACTTTCCCCTGTATCGTCCGGCGTCGCGGGCCGGTGATGTAGCGGCGCACTTGAGGGAGGAATTGAGATGAAGAGATCGACCGCGTTCCTGGCAACGGCACTCCTGGTGCCATGGATATCGTTACACGCACACCATTCAACCGCTTCGTTCTTCTTTCTCGATCAGCGGATAAGCGTCGCAGGAACCGTGGTCGAGTTTCATGCCCGCAATCCTCACGGACTGATCGTGCTGGACGGATCACCCGGATGACAATCCGGAGACCTATGAGCGAGCCAACTTCCGGCCCTACACACTGCCGGAAGTACTGGCGGTATGGGAGGAACGAGACCCCCTGAGCGACCCGAAGCTGGATTGCGAGCCGCCCACCGTCTCGTCGGCCATGTCGGGTATACATGCAATTTCCATCGATCAGTCGGGCGAACACGTCAAGTTGTTTGCCGAGGCATTCGATGTGGACCGTACTGTCTACATGGACGGGCGTTCCCATCCCGGAGAGGACGCGCCGCAGACCAACCTGGGCCACTCCGTCGGCAGGTACGAGGGGGATACGCTGGTGGTGGATACAACGCACGTCACCTCAGGGTGGAGCATCGGACCCGGCGGGCCTCCCCACAGCGACCAATTGCACGTCGTGGAACGCTACCGTGTCATTGAAGACGGCCGGTTGCTGGAACAGGCGATCACGGTCGAGGATCCGCTGACGCTGACCCAGCCGGTGACCTATGTACAGCACCTGCGGAGGGCGGCGATCCATGAACTGGTGCCCTACGACTGCATGCCGCTGAATACGGACCGCGGCGAGGAGCTGACGCCGGAAGAATTCTACCAACCCTGAGGATCGCGGCGCGGGGCCGCGGCAAGAGCGCCCTTTGCGCCTTGCCGTTGGTCGGACAGGAGCTTCAATCCGTAGTCTGGACGGGATCTCCTCAATCCACCGCGAGATCTTCCAGCGAACCGGTACCTTGCGGTGCGTAGAAGGTGGCCACTTCCCCGCTGGGCAGGAGCGCGTGGGTGATACGCAGCATCGTCGCGCCGTTGCGGCCCGGATTGCCCCGTAGCGTGAGTGCGTCGCCGGGTTGGATCAGGTCACGCTCCACACCGTGGCGGCGCATCATGTTGTTGGCGGGTAGTTCGGCGCGCCACTCCGTCACAGCGCCGTCGGCGTCCGTCATGGTGTAGACGAGCCGGCCGTGGGGATTGGCCGGCGTGAAGGACAGCGCGGTGACGTCGCGGTGGATGATGACTGCCCCCATATCGAAGTAGTGCCCCGGATTGTGGTGGGCGGCGACAGCAGCCGCAGCCAACGACCCAAATATCAGCAAACCAGGGAGCAGGGGATGGTGCGCAGACTTCATTCTCAACCTTTCTGTCCGACAAACGGTGTCCGAGAATCCTACCCCAGCCTTGTTATGTCCGACAACAGACGGGCTGCCTGGCAGCCCGTGGCAGGAATCTCGCTGCATGGGGCGGAAGGCCGGCTCGCCATTTGCACGTTGTCCTGCTCCCAGCGGATACCGTGGGGCAGTATGGTCGTGCCCACCAACTGGTAGTCGGAGACGTAGGCGAGCAGACTCCGGTGCAGGTCTGCATCGTCGGGCAGTTCGGCAAGCTCTTCGGGGGGAGGGACGTCCGGGACCCTGGGCTGATGTTCGATCCCCGTCTCGGGCTTCTGGAACGATGCGGTCATGTTGAAGATCGGACGGCCATGCTGCACGGCGACCACCCGGCGGTTGCTGAAACTTCGGCCGTCACGGGCGCGGTCCACCTCGTACAGGATCGGCTTCATGGTTTATCCGGGATGGTTCCGGTTGAGGCGCGCGATGAGGCTGCTGGTGTCCCAGCGTCCGCCGCCCATGCCCTCGACATCCGCATAGAATTGGTCGACCAGGGCGGCGACGGGCAGTTCCGCGCCGTTGCGCCGGGCCTCCTGCAGGCAGATCCGCAGATCCTTTCTCATCCACTCCACGGCAAAGCCGAACTCGAATTCCCCGGCCATCATCGTTTCCCAGCGATTGTCCATCTGCCAGGATTGCGCCGCACCCTGGCTGATGACCTCCACCGCCCGCTGGGGGTCCAGTTCGGCCCGCCGGGCAAAATTCAATGCTTCGGAGAGGCCCTGAACGAGTCCGGCGATGGCGATCTGGTTGACCATCTTGGTCAACTGGCCGGAACCGGCGCCGCCCATGAGTCTGACCGTGCCGGAGTAACAGCGGATCAACGGCTCGGCCCGGCGAAATGCTTCCGCGTCGCCACCCACCATCGCGGTCAATTTGCCATTCTCGGCGCCCGCCTGGCCGCCGGAGACAGGGGCATCCAGGCACTGCACGCCGCGTTCCGCTCCGGCGGAGGCCAGTTCCCTCGCCATGTCCGCCGAGGCCGTGGTGTGATCGACCAGCGAGGAACCCGGCTGCATGGCATCGATGACACCCTGATCGAGGATGACCTGCCGCAGGTCCGGGTCATCTCCGAGGCAGCAAAAAACGAACTCCTTGCCGGCAACGGCGTCCACGGCAGCGTCCGCCCGGGTGCCGCCATGTTGGCCGCACCAACGCCTCGCCTTGTCGGCGGACCGGTTGTATACCGTTACGTCGTGACCGGCGCTGCTCAGCCATCCGGCCATGGGGTAACCCATGACACCCAGACCCAGAAAGGCGACTTTGTTTGGCACGTCCGACTCCGTATGGCCTGTCCAAAAAATCGGCGCTACCTTAGCACTGCCGCCATGGAAGCGGCAAAGTGCTTCTGATCGTCGGTTGCATCGGCGCCGCCATGGGCAAGTGCCCAGAAAAACGCCATCAACCGCACCAGTCTGACGACCTGATTCAGTTGCGTGAGGGTAATCGGAGCACGTCCCGGGCCGTAGTAGGCATTCAACAGGCGGCGGCGATGGTCCGGGCCGAAACCGTTCAGTCCGGCGAGCCCGGCAAGATCAACAATGGGATCCGCGCAAACCGCGTATTCGAAGTCCACCAACCAGAGCTGCTCGTCGTCGAGGATATTGGCGGCCACCAGGTCGTTGTGGCAGAGTCCTGCCGGGGTGAAATCGGCTTCAAAGGCTTCTGCCAGGTGCTTGAACTCCGCACTCCAGCAGCGCGTTTCATCCGCCAGGCTGATTGTGGAGCGTGGTGCGGAGCGGGCAATCCGGGTGTAGATGCGCGCCAGTTGCGTCGGTCGAAACGCTCGGACTGCGGCAGGCGGCGGCAGGCCGTGCAGGCGGCGCAGTGTCGTGGCGATCCGATCGATGGTTGCGTTCCTCCGGACATGTTCGGCGGTCAAGGATCTTGCTCCCACCAGGTATCGGGTGACCAGCGCGCCGGTGCCCGCGTCGCATGCAAGCACCTCGGGGGTCAACCTCGCGTCGGCGGCTGCCCTCAACACGCGTGCTTCGGTTTCCGGGTCCAGCGTCTTGACCGCGCCGGTTTTCATCGGCAGGCGGGCCGCCCATTGGTTACTTCCACTGGTCAAGAGGAAACTGCGGTTGCTGATCCCGCCGGGGAGCGGCCGCACCCGCAACCCCGACGCCTCCGCCCCCAGGAGGCGGGCAAGTCTCGCAAGTGTCGCCGGTTCGATCATGGGGTTGGGGACGCGCCCGACAGATAGTCGCGCCGCCAGCGACTGAAGCCGATGACGATCAGGACGAGGTAGACCACGAACAGCAGAGCCGTCAGGTAGAGCTCCCTGGCCTGGTATAGATAGATTGAAATGCTGTCGATCAGAAACCAGTAGATCCAGTTCTCCAGCACCTTGCGCGCTACCATGAAGGTCGTCACGATGGCCGCCACGGTGGTCAGGGCATCGGCATAGGGGAAAGCCGCGTTGGTCTTGCTCATGATCCAGCCGGCGAGCAGGGTCATGGCCGCGATGCCGGCGACGACCTGGGCGTGCCGGACAATTGTCCAGGTGTGAATTCTCACCCCCGTACCGTCGTCTCCGGCGTAACGCCACTGGTACCAGCCATAAACTGCCATGGCCGCATAAAAGATCTGCAGCGCCGATTCCATGTACAGGCGCGCGGTATAGAACACCACCAGGTAGATCATGGAACTCAGCAGCGCCGCCGCCCAGCAAAGAATGTTCTGGCGAACAGCCAGCACGAGGTAGGCAATGGCCAGAACGACCCCCGCCGCCTCGGCGATCGACAGCGCGGACCAGGCGGCGTTCAGGTAGGCGATCATGGCCGTCCGGTACGGCTAATTGCCCAGATCCGGAGGCTCGCCCAGTACACGGATAAAGGACTGCACGGCGGAAATGTAGTCGTCGCGCAAGGGATACAGGCTGATCTCGGCAGTGATTCGCATGGTTTCTCCAGAACGAGGTGCTGAGTCGAATTTTCCCAGCGGCGGCACCGGCAGGGAAATGAGGAAAGAAGAGTTAACCCGTCTCCATGAGGCGGGGCAATAGTTCGGCCAGGTTGCAGGGCCGTGTTCGATAGTCGAGTTGCAGGGCGATGATCTTGTCCCAGCCTGTGGCACAGGCGTTGGTGGACCCGGGCAGACAGAAGACATAAGTGCCGCTGGCCACTCCGGCGAGGCAGCGGGACTGGATACTCGAAGTGCCGATGTCCTGGTAGGAGATCGCCCTGAACAGTTCGCCGAAGCCGTCGATGGTCTTCTCCAGCAGCGGCGCGACCGCCTCGGGCGTCCCGTCCCGTCCCGTGACCCCGGTACCTCCCGTTGTGATCACCACTTCAACCTCGGGGTCGCCGATCCACCCGGACACGCGGGCGCCGATGGCATCGAGATCGTCGCGTACGATCGCCTTCTCGTGCAGGCGATGCCCGCAATCCGCAAGCCGCTGCACCAGCAGCGCACCCGAGCGGTCGGTGTTTTCGTCACGTGTATCGGATACGGTGAGTATCGCAATATTGAGCGGGATCGGTTCCCTTGGTGTCGCCTCCGGCATGGGGCGATAACATGGCAGGATATCCGGCGCCCCGCAAGCGCGCGGGGCACCGGCCGGCTTCGATAAAACTGTGAGCGATCAGTCGAGCGTCATGTATCGCTCGAACCGGGCGACTTCATCCTCGTCGACGTACTTGCCGATCTCCCGGCGGAAATGATCCATGTCCGAATAGGGTTGGTATTCGAGGAACTCGCGCACCATTCGGTTGCTGGCCCCGGGTACGGTCGCGAAGTCTTCCCGGGTGGCGGAATTGAGGTTCAGCGGCACGAAGACGTATTGTTCGAGCCGTGCGACCTCTTCCTCGTCGACGTACTTGCCGATTTCCCGGCGGAACTGCTCCAGCGAAGTATAGGGGCGGTATTCCTCGAACTCGTGGGTCATGCGGTTGTTCATGCCGGGAATCAGCATGATCTCGTCGCCTGACGCGGTATTCAGGTTGAGTGGAACGAATAGTTCCGCATGGACCTCGGCACGTTGCTCTTCGCTGAGCGTGGCGCTCAGGAGGGCATCGAGTTCCAGGGTGCTGGCGAACGGCCGTCCTCCGACGATGCTGTCGATTAACCCGGCGTTGAGATTCGCCATGCCCGCCAGGCCGCCTTCGCCGGCCACGTTCGGATTGAGAATGCTGTCGTTGGCGCCGACTTGCGCCTGTGAGACGCTCCAGCACAACGCGGCGGCCGCGAGAGTAGTCAGTTTCCGTATAACCATGATGGGTTCCTCTCCTTAGTTGGTTTGCTCTCCTGCGCGAAGTCCGGGCGAATCCGGAATTCGCGGCTAAAAATCCAGGTTGATACCGATGGAAATCGTTCGACTCTTGTTTGGCCGGGCACCATATGGGTGCCGGCTCACCATCCACGCCCGATCGGTTACATTTTCGATGCGGCCGAACAAACGCGTGCCTTGGGCCATGGTCAATTGAGCGGCGAGATCGACCGTCAGGGACTCTTCCGTGCGCTCGAATGCCGTGCAGGACGAGCGAACGCACACCTCCGCCACGTAGTTGGCGCTCAAGTGCAATGCCCACCGTCCGGACTCCAGGCCCGTAAGTGCCTGCCACTGATGTTCGGGAATGTAGGGGAGCGGATCGCCGGCACTGACATTGCCGAAGAAGCTGGTATCAGCGACATCGGTATCGAATGTACCGTCGATGTAGGTGTATGCAAGTGTGGCGGGTACGTGGAGGGAGCCGGCAAGAGTCATGCCCGTCGATGCCACCAGTTCGAGCCCCTTTACGGTTGCGGCATCGCCATTGAACGCATCCCCGACTTCGCACTCCGTCCCTGACGATGCCGTGCATTCGCCCAGGAGGTTGTCGTAGTCGCTCAGGAATGCGACCGCTTCGATACTGAAATTGTCCCGAAACGAGCGGAAGCCGAGTTCCCAGTTGAGCGCTGATTCCTCCCGCACGCCCTCGGCGCTGGACGGGGCCGTAAAACCCTTGTGGACGCCGCCCAGCAGCACCGTGTCCTCATTCAGTCGATAGAGTAGACCGACTCCCGGCAGCAAGACCGACGTCAGGTTCTCACGTGAATCACGTTGGTTGGTTTGCGCGCGCGATGCCGGGTCGTGCGTCCGTCCGGGCCGCGTTTCGTACCGGGTTCTGCTTTGTTCGATATCCTCGTACCGGACCCCGGGGGAAATCGTGAACCGCCCGAATTCGATTCGATCGCGCAAGTAGACCGCCAGTGCATCGGCTCGCTGAATCCGATTGCCGGCATTGCCCCAGGCCCCCGGGTCATCGAGCTGCAGCGCTCCACCGATCTGACTGTAGCTACTGTCACGCTGCAGGCGATCCTCTTCGTCTTCATGGATGCGAATGCCCGCTTCCAGGGTATGTTTTGTAGCGCCCCAATCGGTGGCCCACTCGCCTCTGAGCTCGATACCTCTGGAAAAATACGAACGGTTGTTGGATCGAATCAGAATACTTCCGGGTTCGGTATCCCGGCTGCCCTCGAGAACAGCGGAGAGCCCGGCTGGAGTCATTCCGAAAAACGGCTCGTTGCGATTGATTGCGCCGATGATCGACGACCAACTACTTGCCGCGATCTCCGCTGCGCTGTCGCCGCCGTTGACGTCCAGGCCTTCGGTCTTGAACCAGTTTCTCGCGTGTTCATTGTTGTATGCCGTCAACGACAGGGACAGCCGGTCCGACGGCGAATAGCTGTATCGCAAAATCGCTTGATCGTGATCCGTGGCGATCTTGTCCAACGCGGATACGCCGTAGCGCCGAAGCGGTGTCTGCCGGAAGTGCCAATCGGTCAGGCCGAGATAGCTCTGGTTGGATTCCTGGTCGGCGAATTGCAACTTGAGTTCCACCCCATGGGGGAACTGTGAGGCGCGAAAGCCAACTTTACCGTGTAGTCCTTCACGTCCAGGCCGGAGTTCCCGCCCCGGTCGACCTCCTGGAAGCCGTCGGAATACCATTGATGAGTCTCTATCAGGTAACCGAACCCGTTCTCCTCACTGGATCCGACGATCGCGTGCAATCGATACGAATTGTCATCTCCGTACTCTGCCATCAGGGATCTCGCCAGGCTCGATGGCACGGGTGTGGACACCAGGTTGACCGCACCGCCGATGGTATAGGGGCCCTGCGCAATTGCGGCCGGCCCCTTGAGGACCTCTATTGCGGACATGCGCCCGGCAGTCGGAAAATAGTATGTTGAAGGCGCAGAATAGGGGGCCGGTGCTATCAGCACATTGTCTTCGAGCAGCGTGATGCGTGCGCTGCGTTCGGTCGCTACGCCGCGAATGCTCAGGTTCGGCCGCAGTCCATAGCCGTCTTCCACCTGCACGGAAATTCCCGGAATCCTGCGAATCATCCGCTGGATGTCGGAGTACTCGAATTGCTCCAGGACCTCCCGGCTGATGACATGTGCGGCCCCGGTCACGATCAGGAGGTCTTCCTAGTCGCCAATGATAGTGATTTCCTCCATGAAAGGCTCATCTTCGGACGTTGTCTGTGCTGAAGCCGTGCAGAACAGCAAAAACGCGGCGACAGCCGGAATTGATCGGTCGTACATCAAAAAACCTTTGCCAAATTCGAGTCGAAGCGGCTGACGGGGCAGTCACAGCAGAGATTTATCATGGCGTTGCCCTTCCGTCTCACCTAACAACGTATCCTATTCGCATGTGCAAATGCGAATCACTATCATTCGCGCTTGCGAGTCTAGATTCGGTTGATCATCGTGTCAACGGCTTTTTTTGAATTTGGGCGGCCGCGGAAATGTCGCCCGAAAGCTGACCGGACGCGATCCCTTGCGTTGCGACGTTTGCGGACGATTGCCGGCGGCGGCTATTCTCGTCAAGCAATTGGTTCTTGAGGCGTAACTTGAAGGTCCGGGCAACGTTGGCGAAGCGAATTATCAATTCTCCTTATTTCATCTGGTTGCTGCTCGCCATGCCGGGGTCCGTCACCATCGTGCGATATTCGGCTGGCGCGACCTTCTATGGAGAGGTCGTGCATTCCACGGGCCAATTTTCCGCGCAACTGCTTATTCTCACCATGGCCGTGACCCCCCTGCAATTGATGTTCGGCAGGCGGGGATGGACCAGGTGGCTCATGCAGCGGCGTCGGTACTTCGGCGTGGCGTCGTTCGGCTACGCGGCCCTCCACACAGCGGTCTACCTGCAACGAACGGGTGCGTTTGGCGAAATCCTGGCCGACGCGGCGGAGCCGGGATTGCTGACAGGCTGGATCGCCCTGGCTATTTTTCTCCCCCTGGCCATCACCAGCAACGACGCCTCGGTGCGGCGGTTTCGAACGTTGTGGAAGCGCCTGCACCGCTGGGTCTACGCGGCCGCTGTGCTGACCTTTGCGCACTGGGTCCTGACCGCATTCGATCCGGTAGCGGGACTGAGTCACCTTGCGGTTCTGGCCGCACTCGAGGCGATTCGGCTCTGGAAGGCGGCTCGCCCCGGGAGCCGGCGCTTTGTCGGCTGACCTCTGGAGCCTGGTGCTGGCGGCGGGGGCGTCCCGCCGCCTGGGTACCCCGAAACAGTTGCTGAGAATCCGCACCCGGCAACTTCTCAGCCGCACCATCGACGCAGCCGAAGCCGTCACTCCGGGCCGGGTAGTGGTCGTTGTGGGTGCCGAGGCGCTGAAGTTGCGATTGCTGCTCCGTCGCCATCATCCGCGTACGCACACGGTCGACAATTCGAAGTGGGCGGATGGCATGGCCGGTTCGTTGCGAGTGGGCCTGGCGGTCCTGCCACGGGGAGCCGTCGCGGCGCTGCTGCTGCTGAGCGACCAGCCCGAGGTGGGCGAGGCATCCCTCAGGCGGTTGATCAAGGCTTGGCGGCGTCGGCCCCGCAGGGCGGCTGCCGCCGCATATGGAGACGTTGTCGGCGTGCCGGCGATCTTGCCGAGAGCACTTTGGAGGGAGGCCCGTCAACTCAGGGGCGACGCTGGCGCCCGCGGGTTGTTACGCATGGGGCAGACGGTCGCGACGGCGGTGGACATGCCCGAGGCGGCATGGGATATCGACAGCCCGGCGGACCTGGAGCGACAGGAGCAGGACCTACGGGCGCCAAGCGCGCGCTGGCGGCGGAAATAGCGCGAAAATTGTGGCGGTTGATTCCCTCGAGATATATCGGTGACGTCACCTACACCACCGGCCAGTAGGGCGGGCCGCTGAGGCGGCAAATCGCGGAGCGTGTTATCAGCGGGATTGCCCGGTCACGCAGTTGATCCAGCCTGAGTCCCCCCCGGCGTAGTGCTCCTTCTTCCAGATGGGCAGACGGCTTTTCAGTTCATCGATCACGTAACGGCAACCGTCGAACGCGTCTCCCCTGTGGGCGGCGCTGACTCCGACCCATACCGCGCAGTCTCCAATCCGCAGGTGACCGACGCGGTGGGCTGCGGCGACCTTCAGCAGATTGAACCGCTGCAACGCTTCCTTCAGGACGCGCTCGCCTTCCGAGACGGCAATGGGGCCGTACGCTTCGTATTCCAGGGAAACCACGTCCCGTCCTTCGTTGTGATTGCGAACCCAGCCCTGGAACGCGGCGTAAGCACCCGCACGATGGCTCTCCAGCTTGTGCTGAAGGGCATCGACGTCGATGCCCTGGTCGGTGATCTCGAAGTCGAGCTTGTCGGCGTGCATATCCATCGCTAAGCCTGCGTCGACGAGTTTCGCCGGCCGAATGCGGCCGCTAACCCCCGGCAACGGGGGGAAAGAACAGCACCACGTCGCCCTCGGACAAGGCCCGATCCCAACTGGCAAGTTCGTCGTTGATCGCTACCTTGCAATGGGCGATGGGATCCTTGAGGTCGTGCCGGTCGGCGACCTCCGCATACAATTCCGCCGCCGTGGTTGCCCTGGTCGTCAGCGGCTCGGTGGTCGTCCCCGCCTGTTCGCGAAAAACCGCGAAGTAATGTGCCGTGACATCGATCATGGGGCCGTCATTCGTCGGCATTGAAATCGGACTTGCCGCCTGTCTTTGCCACCAGACGCACGTCCCGGATGCGGATACCGTGAGACAGCGACTTGCACATGTCGTAGACGGTCAGCGCGGCGGTCGCAGCGCCCGTCAGGGCTTCCATCTCGACACCCGTCTTGTGGGTTGCGCGCACCGAACAATCGATGACGAGTTCCCGCGCCTCGTTCCAATCCACCTTGATCGTGCAGTCCTCCAGGGGGATCGGATGGCAGAACGGGATCAGGTTGTGGGTCTGCTTTGCGGCCAGAACTCCGGCCACGATCGCCGTATCCACGACCGGTCCTTTCTTCGTCTGCAGCGGGTCCCCCTCGCTACCCAGGACATCGTGAGGAAACGTCACCACAGCACGGGCGTGGGCGATTCTCGTGGTGACCGCCTTGTCGCCCACGTCGACCATGGTGGGACGGTTGGAGGGGCCTACGTGGGTCAGCATTCAGCCGCCCATCCGGTACATTTCGACCCGGGCTTCGCTGGGCTGTCCTTCTTGGCCGCGCCGTTCGCTGTAGCGGTCGGTGCGTGCGCGCCAGACGCTTTGCAGGAGCCCGATGAGATCGGCGTCTCCGGCACCGGCGCGCAGCGGTTCACGCAGGGAGGTGCCGAGCTTCGCGAACAGGCAGGTATAGACCGTTCCGTCCGCCGAGAGGCGCGCGCGGTGGCAATCTCCGCAGAACGGTTCGCTGACCGAGGAAATGAAGCCGACTTCCCCCTGGCCGTCCTCGAACGCGTAACGCCGCGCCACCTCGCCGCGGTAGTTCGGCTTTACGGGCGAAACCGGCCAACGCGCCGAAATGCGATCCAGAAGCGTCTTCGACATGACGACTTCGTCCATGCGCCAGCCGTTCAAGGTGCCCACGTCCATGTACTCGATGAAACGCACGATGATGCCGGTGCCGCGAAAGTGCTCCAGCAGATCCAGCGCCGTGTGTTCGTTCTTGCCCTTTTGGATAACCACATTGAGCTTGATGGGGGTGAGGCCCGCACGCTGCGCCGCATCGATGCCTTCGAGAACCTGAGCGACACCACCGCGGTCGCCGTTCATCGTCCTGAAGACGCCCTCGTCGAGGCTGTCCAGACTCACCGTGATGCGCTTGAGGCCGGCTTCCCGCAAGGCCTCGGCATGCGCAGCCAGACGCGAGCCGTTGGTCGTCAGCGCCAGGTCCTGGAGCCCGGGAAGACCGCTAAGGCTACTGACGATCTCGATCACATCCCGGCGAAGGAGCGGCTCCCCGCCGGTGATCCGCAGCTTGGTGACGCCGAGTTGCATGAACAGCCCGGCAACCCGTTTGATTTCCCCGGGGGTAAGCCAATGTCGGCGGGGGAGGAATTCGTAGCCTTCACCGTAGACGTCCGCGGGCATGCAGTACGGGCAGCGATAATTGCAGCGATCGATCACCGAGATGCGCAGGTCGCGCAGGGGCCGGCCCCAGGTGTCCGCCACCCGGCCGGATGTTTGCCACTGGGCAACCGTGCCGCTCATGCGATCCATTCTAGCGTAATCTCGAGAGCGCGCCGTTGTGAGCGAAACTGGCTAACGGACATTCTCCGGCGTGTAGCCATCCCGCACGCCGTCGGCGGAGAACACGAGCTGCCAGAGCTGATTGCCCCTGGCCCGGAACCCGCCCGCGCAGATGAGCAGGTAGTAGGTCCACATGCGGTAGAAACGCTCGTCGTAGTCCGCCTTGAACTCGTCCCAGGCGGCTACGAAGTTTTCGTGCCAGCACATCAGCGTGCGGTCATAGTCCTGTGGGAAATTGTGCCAGTCTTCCAGCAGCAGAACATCTTCCGCGGCACCGGCGATCTGTTTTGGCGACGGCAACTGGCCGTTGGGGAAGATGTACTTGTGGATCCAGGCGTCGGTCTTGGGGAGGCTGCGTACGCCGCCGATGGTGTGCAGCAGAAACAGCGCGTCCGGCTCGAGGCACCGGCGCACGACTTCCATGTACGTGCGGTAGTTCTTGTAGCCGACGTGTTCGAACATGCCGATGGAACAAATCCGGTCGAATCGCCCGCGGAGCTCGCGGTAGTCCTGCAGGCGGATTTCAATGGGCTGGCCCATGCAACGCTGTCGCGCGGTCTCGTACTGGTCTCGGGAGATGGTGACTCCCACGCCGGTGACGCCGTACTTCTCGGCGAAGTAGTGCAATGCGCCGCCCCAGCCGCAGCCGATGTCCAGCACCTTCATCCCGGGCTCGAATTGCAACTTGCGTGCGATCAGGTCGAGTTTGTGCTCCTGGGCCTCGTCCAGGGTTTCGGCCTGCCGCCAATAGCCGCAACTGTAGATCATCCGCTGGTCGAGCATCGCCCGAAACAGGTCGTTACTGAGGTCGTAGTGGTGCTCGCCGACCTGGAAAGCGCGCCTGCGCTGCTGGAGGTTCATGAGCCGCGCCTGCAGCGTGAAGAGTACGTCGTGGACGGGCCGGATGCGCCGATGAAACCGGGCGCGATAGGCACGGCAGACCATTTCGTCGAGCTGTTCGCAGTCCCACCAACCGTCCACGTAGCTCTCGCCGATGCCCAGTTGGCCCTGGGCGAAAACCCGGGAGTAGAGCCCTTCGTTGTGAATTTGAACGTCCCACGGACGGTCGCCGTTGATACGAATATCGGCGACAGCCAACAGCTCTTCCAGTCTTTTGCGGTACCGCTGCGAACTCACGTCAAGGTCGTTGCATCATGGCCGCCGGAATCTTGTCAGAAGCGCGGGCCGGCGGATGTGGCGGCTTCCCGCAGAGCCTGACGCTCGATCTTCGCCCAGGAATCGCTCAGCGTGATGGTGCGAAGAAAGACCGTTCGTCCGGCCGCGTGGAGAACCGGATCCAGCGTGAAATACCCAAGTCGTTCGAACTGGAAGCGTTCCTCGGTCGAGGCGTCGGCCAGCCCGGGTTCGAGAGCCGCTTCGAGCACCTCCAGGGAGTTGGCATTGAGATATTGCCGGAAGTCCCCGGGTCCCTGGTCCGGATTGGCGGTCGTGAACAGGCGATCGTACAGCCGCACCTCGCGGCGCAGCGCGTGGCGAGCCGAAACCCAGTGAATGGTTCCCTTGACCTTGCGCTGCGCCTGCTCCATGCCGCTGCGAGTAAGAGGGTCGTAGCTGCAGCGCAATTCAACCACCTCGCCGGACGCATCCTTGATGACGTCCTCGCACTTCACGATATAGGCGTAGCGCAGCCTCACCTCACCGCCGGGCCGCAGACGACGGAATTTTCGCGGCGGATCCTCCATGAAGTCGTCCCGCTCGATGTAGATTTCCCGGGAAAGGGCACTTGCCGGCTGCCCATTTCGGGCCGGTTGGGATGATTGGCCGCAGGCAGCCACTCCTCTTCGTTTTCGGGGTAGTTGACGATGACCACCTTCAGGGGCCGCAGCACGCCGAAGCGACGCGGGGCAGATGCATTCAGGTCCTCTCGAACGCAGGTTTCCAGCGCGCCCAGCTCGATCAGGTTGTCTTTCCTGGTGACGCCGATCCGGCCGACAAACTCCCGGATCGCTGCGGCCGGATAGCCGCGCC
This sequence comes from Candidatus Rariloculaceae bacterium, assembly GCA_965262365.1. Taxonomy (GTDB): domain Bacteria; phylum Pseudomonadota; class Gammaproteobacteria; order Steroidobacterales; family Rariloculaceae; genus UBA6522. The sequence continues at coordinate 4,232,758 of OZ253541.1, read as the reverse complement.
GGCGCATGCCGGAAAGCGTCGGCATCCGCGGGTCGTCCCAGCCCTCCACATGCCCTTCGTCTACCAGCCGGGCGAGCTTGCGCTTGCTCATGATGGTGAACATCAGGTTGAAGCGCGAGAACTCGGTCTGCTTCGGGCGATTGCGCACCGGCAGGTTATCCAGGAACCACTCGTACAACGGCCGGTGGTCCTCAAACTCCAGTGTACAGAAGGAATGCGTCGTGCCCTCCAGTTCGTCCGACAGCGTATGGGCAAAGTCGTACATGGGATAGATGCACCAGGCGTCTCCGGTGCGCTGGTGGGGGATCTTGCGGATGCGGTAAAGAGTCGGGTCGCGCAGATTCATGTTCGGCGACGCCATGTCGATCCTGGCGCGCAGCACGTGTTGGCCCTCCTCGAATTCGCCGCGCCGCATGGCAGCGAACAACTCGCGGTTCTCGGCGATGGATCGGTCCCGATGCGGGCTCTCCCGGCCAGGCGCGGTGAACGTGCCCCGATAGGCCCTGATCTCTTCCGCGCTCAGGCTGTCCACATAGGCCTTGCGGGTCTCGATCAGGTGCACGGCGTAGTCGTGGAGTTGTTCGAAGTAGTCGGAGGCATGTGCCAGACGGTCCTCCCAGTCAAACCCGAGCCAGCGGACATCCTCCTTGATCGCCTCCACGTAACGGATTTCTTCCTTCTCCGGATTGGTGTCGTCAAACCGCAGGTAGCAGGTTCCCCCGAACTCTTCGGCAATGCCGAAATCCAGGCAGATCGCCTTGGCGTGCCCGATGTGAAGAAAGCCGTTGGGCTCTGGCGGGAAGCGCGTCTGCACGCGCCCGCCATGCTTGCCGGCAGCGATGCCGGCGGCGACGAGTTGGCGCAGGAAGTCCTGCGGCTTGTTTTCGGTGTCCATGGGCGCAATTGTCGGTCAAGCGGGCCGTTCTGCACAATCGGGCTACAAGCGCGGGCCAGGGAGTGGCAGAATGTACCTCATGCGCAGGCGTCATTTTCTTGCCGGCGGGCTGGGTGCGCTCGCCGCGTGCACCGAAACCCCGCAAACCGAAACCCCGGTGGCTTCCGAGGAGCAGCATCTATGGCGCATGGTGACCTCCTGGCCGCCAAACTTTCCCGGCCACGGCGTGTCGGCCAACCGTTTGGCACGCCGGCTGGGTGAACTGACCGGCGGCCGACTGCAGGTGGACGTGTTCGCCGCGGGCGAATTGGTACCCGCCTTCGAGGTGCTCGATGCCGTATCCCGGGGAGCGGTGCAACTGGGCCACTCCGCGCCCATTTACTGGCGTGGCAGCATTCCCGCTGCACAGCTCTTCGGCAGCGTGCCGTTCGGCATGTTCGCGGATCAGTTCAACGCCTGGCTGTATTTCGGCGGCGGTCTGGAACTCTGGCGTGAAGCGTACGCGGGCCATGGGGTGATCCCGTTTCCTGCCGGAAATACCGGCGCGCAAATGGGGGGATGGTTCAACCGGGAGATCAATTCGCTGGCCGACCTCAACGGGCTGAAGATGCGCATCCCGGGCCTGGGCGGCGAAGTCATGCAGCGCGCGGGGGCCTTGCCGGTCAACTTGCCGGGTTCGGAGATCTTTACCGCGCTGCAGACGGGCGCCATCGACGCGACCGAATGGGTGGGACCCTATAACGACACCGCTTTCGGCCTGCACCAGGCGGCGCAGTACTACTATCATCCGGGCTGGCAGGAGCCGTCGGGAGCGCTTGAGTGTTTCGTATCGGCCCCGGCTTATGAATCTTTGTCCGAGGAACTGCAGGGAATTCTCGAAATCGCCTGCATGGCGGAAAACGACTATCTATTGGCGGAGTTCAATACCCGCAATCACACTTCGCTGAACACCCTTGTCGAAGAGCACGGCGTGCAACTGCGCCGGTTCCCCGATGATGTGCTCGACGCGCTGCGCGGCTACAGCCTTGAGGTCGTCGAGGAACTGGCGGCTTCGGATCCCATGAGCAGGCGGGTCATTGAATCCTACAGGGCGTTTGCTGAAGAAGTCGGTGCCTGGCTGAGGATCTCGGAGGGCAGCTAAAGCTCGACGAGTTCCTCGCTATCCCTCGGCGGCTTCCCGACCCGAGCCTCGAAAATTGCGATTTGGCTTCATGCGCGTTAACCAGGGCTCTGCGGCTCCAGTGGCTGGCCCGCCTTCCAATTCTCTGAGGAAACCGCGCAACCAAACGAGCGACACGACGCCGAACAGGATGTGGGCGATGGCAGTGGCGACGAAAATACCGGTCAGCCCAAACGAAATTGACAGCAGCCAGGCCATGGGAAGGTACACGACGAACAGCTTGATGAAGGTCAGCACGGTCGCGGACTTGGGTCTGCCAAGGGCATTGAAGCACGCGACCGTCACCATCATCAGGCCGAACGCGCCATAGGAAATCGGCACGATTCGCAAGTAGTTTGCGGCTGCCGACACCACCAGCGGATTGTCGTCGAAAACGCTCGTGACGGGTTGCGCAACAACAAACAGTACGACGGCGACGACCAGGCCGTAGGCAAGAAGGAACCTGTTCGATAGGTTGGTCGCGTGCCGAACTCGATCCATCAGGAAAGCGCCGTAGTTCTGGCCTACTAAAGGAGCCAGGGACGATTGCAGGGCAAAGATCACGATCAAGACAACGGATTCCAGCCGCATTGCAACACCGAAACCGGCGACGGCTTCCGGCCCGAAACCGGCAACCAGCGCAGTGATTACCGCCGTGATCAGCGGGAAGAACAGGTTCGTGGTCGTGGCGGGAACCGCCACCTGGAGCAGTTGCCGCCAGGAATCCCAAAGCCCCTCCAGTCCCAGGTATCGAGGCAGGATCAACCGTTCGCGGTAGTAGAGGACAGCGACCGATGCCACGACGGTGGCGACGTTTGCGACCACCGTCGCGATCGCGGCCCCCGCCAGTTCCAGCCGAGGGAATCCGAGCAGCCCGAAGATCAGCAACGGATCGAGAATCACGTTGATCACCGCGGAGAACACCATGATCAGGCTGGGCACCAGGGCGTTCCCGGTGGCGCGGATCGCAAAGTTGCCCACCATGGGCAAGACCAGGAACGCGCTGCCGACATAGTAGACCCGCATGTATTCCCTGATCAGCGGCAGCGTGCGCTCATCTGCCCCCAATGCCCGGAACATTGGCTCCATGGTCGCCAGGCCGATCGCCAGCAGGACCAGCCCAAGCATCATCCCGAGAATCATGGCGTGAGTGATGATTCGCTGTACGGTTTCCCGGTTGCCGGAGCCGAGCAGACGCGCCACCACGCTGGATGTGGCGACCCCGACGCCCAGGCCGACGGCAATCATCGCGAAGGTCACGGGGAAGGTGAAGCCCATGGCCGCCAGCGGCAACGTGCCAAGTTGACCGACAAAGTACGTGTCGGCGATGGCGTAGGAATTCATGGCCACGAAACCGATGCCCATGGGTATGGTCAGCGCGCGCAGGTGAGCGCCCACGCCGCCGGTGGTCAGGCGGGGCAATGTTCGTTTCGGTGTCACGGGCGAATAGGATCGATGCGGAAAACCGGCGGCGGCATCAATCCCCTGTGCGCGCCGATGCGCTGATCAAAAGCGTTGTTCCAGGCTGTAGACGAAGCTTCGGCAAGCCGGCCGGGCCGAGCCTTCGGGGTCATCCGACCAACCCCGATACTGGGACTGCAGCAGCGCGTTCAGGCTGGGTTCGCGGAAGATTTCATCTGAAAGCTCGACGAACACCGGATCGCGCACGAACCCCAGCGGGTTGACCTCGAAACAAATCACCACGCGCCCCTCTGTTGCTTCGCGAATCGCCTCGCGGGGATAGGTCGGGCTGGCCGTGATCTCCTGAAGAAGCGGTTCGGTCATGGCCGTGGGTTCCCCGGTCGGGCGGGTATAGAGTGCCGATGCCGACGCCGGGTCGGCTTCGGAGCACCACCAACCACCGAGTACCTCCGCGGTTCGCCACTCCCCGCCGAGGGTCGAGCGGTTCAGGCTCGCGGAGAATTCCCGCTCGGACCGGGAGTCGGAGAACGTCAGGACATCGTCTGCCAGCTGCCAACGGGACAGGGGAAACCACGGCCGCTGCACGTCCTCGCTTGGAATGGCCATGCGCGTGGCGCCGTCGGCGCCGAAATTGAGCACCACGCGTTCGTCGCCCGTCTGTGGGTCACCGTAGAGAATGCAATTCCATACGCCACGATGATCGACGGGTTCGGGATCCTCGGGTTGCTGAGCCTGGCCAGCGATCCAGGGCGCTAGACAGGCGAACAGGCAAGCGGGGATGAATCGCGCGGTTGCAACTATTGATGGTCCTCCACAATTACCCGCGGTATCAGACCGCGTTCGTTGATCATACCCCTGAGTTGCAACACTTGTCTGGCATTCGGATTGATTGCCGCGGCCGCATCGAGATCGAACGTCGCGTCCGACAACAGCCCCAGCAGGAAATAGGCATAGGAGCGGTTGTTGTAGGCGCGCCAATTTCGCCCTTCCAGACGCAACGATTCCGTGCAGTGCTCGATGGCCACATCCGGATCGCCCCGGGCCGCATAGGCGGCGCACAGATTGGATTCCGCAGCGGCCCGGTCCGCCGGGCTTGGTTGATAGCGCGTCAGCCCGAGCCGTGTCAGTCGAATCCCCTCGTCGTACTGGCCCATCCTGATCGAAAATGCGCCGGCGGACAGGAACTCGTTGCCGGAACCGATGATGGTGCGGTTGTCAGCCTGCCCCCAAAGCCCGGTGGAGGCCAATGAGGCAACAACGCCGAAAAAAATTAGGCGGCCCATTCGTGTTTCCTCCGTTCGTTTAGTATAGCACCGGCCGGCGGCTTGCCTGCCCGTGCGCCCGTGGGCGCCACGGTACTCGCAAGGCAGCCGGTTTGCACGAATCTTCCGCTCCAGAGGGTTAGAATGACGACAACGCGTTTGGTTCACTTGGCAGCCCGTGGCAAAGATGGGCGCGCGCCGTGACCGAAGTCGCCGAGGCACAAGCCCTTGTTCTCGAGCGCATGGTCCCGTTTCCCGCTCGGGAATCGGCGTTGGACGAGTGTGTCGGGGCAGTGCTTCGTGAAACCGTCCACGCCGAAAGAGACCAACCCCCTTTCGATCGCGTCACGATGGACGGTATCGCCATCGACTACGGTGCCTGGAAGGCCGGCCGGCGCCGCTTTCGGATCGTCGGTACCCAGGGGGCAGGTGCACCCGCGCTGTCCATTTCCGGACCCGGCGAGTGCGTGGAGATCATGACCGGGGCGATGCTGCCGCGGGGGACTGACACGATCATTCCGGTTGAACGACTGGCAGTCGAGGGCAGAGAGGCCGTGGTGAAATCGTCGGCCGCGGTTTCCAGGCGCCAGTTCGTCCACCCGCAGGGATCCGACCGGGCCGCGGGAAGCAAGGTGCTGGGCAGCGGGCAACGCATCGGGCCGGCAGAGATGGCGATACTGGCGGGCGCGGGCCGGGCCAGGGTGCGCACCGCCAAGCCGCCGCGGGTTGCGGTGGTTTCCACCGGAGACGAACTCGTCGAGGCGGGCGAACCGATCCAGCCTTACCAGATCCGTTCAAGCAATGACCGAGCCATTGAAGCCGCGCTGGTCCGCCGTTTCGGGGCGCACATCACCAGGGCCAGCCTGAAGGACGATCCCGCCGAGATCCTGGAGTCCATCGCTCGCCTCCACGAGCAGAACGATGTCGTGATCCTTACCGGTGGCGTGTCCATGGGCAAATATGACTTTGTCCCGGGCGTGCTCGAAAGACTTGGCGTGGAACTGGTCTTTCATCGGATCGAGCAGCGCCCGGGCCGCCCCATGTGGTTCGGCGTCAGCCAGGCGTCCAGACCCGTATTCGCCCTGCCCGGCAATCCGGTTTCCACCCTGGTATGCCTGATCCGCTATGTGGTCCCGGCGATTTGGCGCGCCATGGGCGCCGCTCCCGAAACCGAGGAGTGGGTGCAGTTGGGCGCGGAGGTGAAGTTCGCGGCCGACCTGGTCTACTTCCTGCCGGTGAAGTTGCGCGCCGAGCCAAGCGGCGTCCTGCAGGCGGTCCCGCGGCCCACGAATACCTCGGGAGACTACGTCGCGCTGGGCGGAACGGACGGCTTCGTCGAACTGCCAAAGGATGCCGACGTGTTTCCGGCGGGCACATCGGCGCGACTGTTTCGCTGGTAGCGGCTTCTTTTACCCGGCCGCTCGGGGGTTGCCGAGCAGGGTTCTGATCTGTCGCGACTCGGCGCCGAAATCGGCGGGAATTCCATTTCCGAAGTAGCCCAGCCACTCCTCATGAAACGCCTGCCAGCGCGACTCACGCGGATCGTCCGAATGACTCACCGGCAACAACCGCACCTCAAGCGGACAACGCATGTGATTGACGATGGCGAGCACGGTTCTGGAAGGTACGACATCGTCGTCGAGCCCGATTCCGACCAGGGTGGGCGCCCTGATCAGGGGCGCGAAGTTCAGCGTATCGAAATACCTGAGCGTGTCGGTCACGGTATCGCGGCGCCAGAGGTATTTTTCCACGTATTGCTTGACCTGAAGCGCCGATCCGCCCAGTGCCAGCCGCCGCCGCTCCTCGTTCCAGCCGAACGTGGGTTGGCCCAGGATGACGAAGTCGGCGTCGCGGCTGGTCGCAGCCGCCATAAGCGCCAAGGCGCCGCCGAAGCTGAAACCGTAGTAACCGAGCGTCCCGACACCATCGTCGAGGAGTTCCCTGGCGACCCGGACTGCCTGCAGATAGTCGGCGACGGCGCCGCGCAGGATGCTGGTGTCCGGCGATTCGATGCCGGTGAGCAGGTAACCGTCCTCGGAAATGCTGATCGCCGAAGCCGAGCGGCCGAATCCGCGGGCGTCAAAGCCGAACACATTCAGTCCCCGCCGCGCCCAGTCGATCCGGTGCTCGTAGCGGTCTTCGTAGCCATGGGCGTGCACCACCAGCGGGCACGGCTGCCCCGAGATGGAGCGCAACAGATAGCCTCGGATCCGAATCCCGCCCAACGAAGTGTAGGCGAGGCGGTGCAGCGTCAGTCCGTCATCCCTTGCCTCGGCCGACAATATCTCGGGATTCGGCTCGATTTCTGCCAGCTCCGCCACCGTAGAGTCCCAGAAACCGAGGAATCCCGGCGGTCTGTCGGTGTTTGGCTTGAAGCGCTCCAGGCTCTTGATCGACATCAGGGCTGATGGCGTGCACGCTGGCACGGTTCCTGCTGCACTGACTGTATGACATCGGCCATCGACGCTTTCCTGGATCACCCAATCTGGCGCGATACGCATCGCGCCAGGCTGATTCCCCTGGGCGAGACAGCGAAAGTTCGCCGCCACGAGCCCGGGGGAATACTCTTTAAACGATTCCATCCCGCGGATCAATTGCTGCTGCTGCGCAAGGGCTCCGTGGGACACGAGACCGGTGGCGATGGCGAGGGCCCCTCCTGGCCGATGGGAAACGTGGCCTGGCCCTGGGCGGCGCTGGGCTGGAGCGGGTTTCTCCCCCCGCGCCGCAACGGCACCACGGCGCGCGCGCTGTCCCCTGTCGAGTTGCTGAGCTGGCAGCATGACGATCTTGCAAGAATTTTCTATTCCGATCCGTTGCTTGCGGTCTGCTTCTTTCGAATCGTGCTGGACAGCGTCCGGCGCCAGTTCGAATGGATCCGCGACGAGCGCCTCGCCGCGCAAAGCCAGGGCCCCATCTACGATCGACCGCCCGCAACAGGCGAACAGCACACTCGGCGAGCATTTGCGCCGGGCATTATCACGGCATTGCGGCGATCGGCTTTTTTCGGGCAGTTTGACGACTCCGCCCTGCAGCAGTTGGCCACGAGCGCCAAACTCACCCGGTGCGATCCCGGGGTCGAACTGGTCAGGCAGGGTGAGTCGCTCGCCGGGCTCTGGGTATTGGCGGGAGGCAGCGCCGAAAGCTATTTCTCGGCCCCCACGGAGGCAGGCGATCATCTGGTGAGATTTCTGTCCCTGCCCGCCCGTGGAGGCGTGGCTGCAGGCGTTCCCACGCTCGACGGCGGTTATCGGGCGGAGGCCACTGTGAGGGCCATCTCCGCATGCTGGTTCTACCGGATTCCAACGCAGTCCATCGATGCCCTGATCGCAGGGGATCCGGAATTCGGCCGCAGCTTCGTGCAGCGTCACCTGGCGCGGCTTTCCCACCTCATTACCGCCGCCAGGGTGCCGAAACCCAGCGCCGACGAGGAACCTGAAATCGTTGCGCTCAAGTCCGTACTGCAGCAGAATCAGGCACGCATACCGGTCACCTCCGAGTTGCACAAGGTCCCCCACCTGCTCGCCCACCGGTTGACGACCTACAGCGCACTTGCGTGCCTCGACAACGTGCGAGACACCGGAAGCTACGCCGAGCGCGCGATCGCACGAGTCTGTTCCGATGTGCTCGCCGGCACACAGGCGGAAGTGAAGTTCTACGAGGAGGTACTGAACGCCTACGCGGCCGTCACGGAAGCCCCGGAGGACACCGAGCCTGCGGAGTTACGCGGCCGTTGCGATCGGATCATGGCTCGGGCTTTCGGCCACTTGCGCACCGAGATACGCGGCACGGAGCATTTGCCCGGATCGCCCGGCCACGTCGTGTTCATCAACCACCTCTGTTGTCCGGCTTACTATCAACTGCCGAACGACTACCACTTTTCGTTCGATACGGCCTTCATCAGTGTTTTGCTCAATACCTATTACGGTGAGTCTCCGGTGCGGGTGGTCCGCCAGAGTCCGGGCGCGGAATACGGCCACAATCTCTTCTACAGCCGGCTCGGCCACATTACGGTGCCGACGCTCGAATCGGGGGTTGAGACCACCTCGCCCGACGAATTGGAGCGGCTGCGGCGCGAAGCGGCCGAAGCGTTCTTCCAACGTGGCCGAGAGGCCATCGGCCGAGGGGAAAACTTGCTGATGTGTCCGGAGGGACAGTGCCAGAAGTCGGTGAATTCCCCGGCACGGTTCTATAGCGGCGCCTTTCGCCTGGCGCTGAAGGCCGAACCGGAGCCGCAAGTGGTCCCCATCGCCATCGCAGGATTCGACCGCCGCTTCAAGGACGCCGGACTGGTTGCGCTGGTCCAGCCGTCGTTTCGCCTCTCGGAGGCCATGGCTCGCCATGGCACGGAGGATCTGCGCGAGTTTCTGGACGACTACCGGGCCAGGTTCGCTGCGGCAGTCAAGGAGGCGCAGCGCTTGAGCCAGGGCGCTGCTGCAGCGCCTTGATTGGCGCGGCTACAGGTCCAACAGTGCCATCTCGGATAGTGTCACCAGGTAGCGGCCTCCAGGCGTCAATCCGCTGCGGTCAACGTCCGCCCCGAAGCGCCGGCGAGCACGGCGTGCATCTCCGCCAGCAACGACAGCGCGATGGATTCCGGGTCGTCGGCGCCGATGTCGAGCCCCACCGGGCCCATCAATCTGCCCTGGAGCGACTCGCCGGCATTGCCAATGGCCGCGAGCAGGCGGTCGCGGCGGTCCTTCGGGCCCAACACGCCCAGGTAGCGCACCGGTACTGCGGCAAGCTGCTCCAGATAGGCTTGATCGGTCATCAGGTGGTGGCTCATGACGATGATGGCATCGAACCTTGCCGGGTCGAGTTCCCGGCTCATGGCGGCCGGATCGATCAGCCGGGTTTCTTCGGCCGCCTTGAATTCGCCCTTTTCCAGGTAGGCCGGCCGGTGATCGGCAACGGTGACCCGCCAGCCCAGTTCCGCTGCCATGTTGACGACCGGCACCGCGTCCAGGCCGGCACCAAGGACCAAAAGTTGCCGGATCGGTTTGAGCGGCGCGTAGAGCACGGCTACACCGTCTGCCTCGCAACGGTAGATGGCCCTGTTGGCCGCCAGAGCGTCCCGGCATCCGGGTACCAGGCGTCCGAACGAGTCGGGGTCGGTATCACCCTCCTCCCACACCAGCGTCGCGCCCGGTTCAAGCGCGCTGTCTCCGCCCGACTTCGCAACGACCGTCGCGACCACGGCCGGTTTCGCCAGGAGCAGGCGCTCGGCGATGCCCGCAAACGGCTGGTAGTCTTCTGCGGCGGTCAGGGGCTGCAACAGGATGCGGATCAGCCCATTGCAACCCACTCCCAGGCCCCACAGGTCATCGGCCTCGTCACGCATGTCGAAGCTGATCGCCAGCGGTTCGTTGGCTTCGATCGCTCCGCGGGCTCGCTCCGCCAGGTCGCCCTCCAGGCACCCGCCGCTCACCAGGCCCTGGTAGTCCCCGTTGGCGGCGATCAGTATTCGGTGCCCGGCCTTGCTGTAGGTGGAACCCAGCGTCTCGTATACCGTCGCAAGCACCATGGGCTCACCGGTTCGCCTCCAGCGCTCGAAGGTCCGGATGAGGCCTCGGGCGCTCATTCGGTCTCGCCTGTCTCATCGACCGTCAGGAAGCGGCCGTTCCCCAGGAACGCGATGACCTGCTCCATGACCTGTGCGTCCGTGAGTATGAACGTATGGGTTTCGTCGACGGCAAGAAAGTCCTGCATCTCGTCGAGGCGTGCGCTGTCCAGGCTGACCTTGCCGTCGTTCGGCTCGGGCAGTGGTGCGGCCTGCAGGAGCATGGCGTCGAGGCTCGTGCGGGTGCCCGCGATGATGCCGATTTCCAGGTCCACCGGGCCGAGATTCGCCGGCACGCTGTCGGCACCGGTACCCAACTGCTGCGCGGCGGGACCCATCACCGTAAACCACGGGTCATCGGCGAATTCGTCGATCAATTCGCTGCCGTGATTCGGCGGACCCAGCATCACCATGCGGCTGCCGTCCGGAACGTCGTGGTCCTGCAGGAAGTGACGCACCAGGATACCCCCCAGCGAGTGCGCCACGAAGTGGACCGGCGCGTCGGGGGCCGACTCGCACTTTGCCAGGGCCTCCGGGATCCGTGTGCCGGATAGCTCCTCGACAGGATTGGCAAGGGAGAGATAGCCCTGGGTCACCGTCCGGTACCCTGCGCGGTCCAAAGCGAACTTCAGCGGCAGCATGGACAAGGGCGTTCGGCCGAGTCCGTGCAGCAGAATCACGCAGGTCTCGGGCTCGGCAGGCGTCGCGACGGATGGCGCCAGGGCGAATGCCGCGGCCAGCACGACCGCGAGCCGCCCTGACGACGGGTAACCCCGGAGTCCGGGCGCGCTTCCCGTGCGCGTCGGCGGTCTGTTCGGGCGGGCATTCATTGTGTCAAGTGACCTGAATCAAGGGTGCGCTGCGTGCTCGGCCCGAAGCGATTCGATGAAGCGGCTGCACCAGGCATGGATGTCGTTACGCTGCAATATTCCGATCATGGACTGGTAGCGTTCCCGGCGTTCCTCCAGGCGCATTTCGATGGCCTGTTGCATGCCGTCGGCAACGCCCTCCCGATCATAGGGATTGACCAGTACCGCCCCGGTGAGTTCCCGGGCGGCTCCGGCCAGCGTCGATAACACCAGAACCCCCGGGTTTTTCGGATCCTGCGTAGCCAGGTATTCCTTGGCGACCAGGTTCATGCCGTCGCGAATGGGTGTCACCAGGCCGATGTCCGCCAGCCTGAGCAGCGACATGAGCACGCCCCGGTCGTAGGCGCGGTTCAGGTAACGGATGGGTACCCAATCCATTTCGGCGAATCGCCCATTGATGTTGCCGGAGGCGAGTTCCAGTTCCTCCCGGATGGCGTCATAGGTTCGCACGCCGGTGCGCGTCGGCGGCGCGATCTGCAGGAAAACCACCTGCCCCCGATTGGTCGGGTACTTCTTGAGCAATCGCTGGAAGGAACGAAAGCGCAACTCCAGTCCCTTGCTGTAGTCCAGCCGATCGACTCCCATGATCAATTTTCGTTCCCGCAGGCTGTCGGTCAGGCGGTGTACGCGTCGGTCATCAATATTTTTCGCGGCCAGGTTGCGGCAATCTTCCACATCCACGCCGATGGGAAAGACATCCGCGCAGAAGGTTCGACCGTAGGCTTCAATGCGTCGATTATCCAGCAACCGTCCGCCGATCTCGGGTTGCCGCATGGAATCCTGAAAGGCGCGCAGGTCCGTCTCCGTCTGAAACCCGATCACGTCATAGGACGACATGGAGCGAAGCAGGTGCTCGTACGGAGGAAGCGCGCGCAGGGCATCAAAGCTGGGGAAGGGCACGTGAAGAAAGAATCCGATCGGATTGGTGACGCCCGCTCTGCGCAGTTCCGCGGCCAGGGGGATCAGGTGATAGTCGTGTACCCAGATGATGTCGTCGGGCTCAAGGAGCGGGACGAGCTTGCGGGCGAACAGTTCGTTGACCCGGCAGTAGGCGTCGTACTGGAAGCGGCGGAAGGAGAAGAATCCGAGCATGTAGTGACACAGCGGCCAGAGGCTGTTGTTGGAGAAGCCGTTGTAGTAGTTCTCGAAATCCCTTCTCTTCAGATCGATGGTGGCGTAGGTGATACGCCCGCGGGTTTCGAGAACGGGATCGCGCGGGTCCTGGCCCGTTTTTTTGCCGCTCCAGCCGAACCAGATGCCGCCCTGCTCTTCCAGCGCCGCCAGCACCCCGACGGCGAGTCCGCCCGCGACCTTGCCCGCCTTGGGGATGGCCACGCGGTTGGAGACGGCGATCAATCTACCCTGCATGTTTCACGAGCCTCGCTTGGCAGCCGGGCACCTCACCAGTCTCGGTGCGCCGCGGGACTTTTGCCACGGGCTGCCAGCGGTCGTTGGAGTCGTCACAGCGCTTCCTCCCAGGAGCGGCTCAGGCGAGTGGCACCGTTGACGATGCCCACCATGCTGTAGGTCTGTGGAAAGTTGCCCCAGAGTTCCCCGGTATCGGGATTCAGGTCTTCCGAGAGCAACCCCAGGTCGTTGCGCCTTTCCAGCATATTGCAGAAAAGTTCTCTCGCTTCGCGGCGCCGCCCCACGGCCGCGAGGGCGTCAATGTACCAGAATGTGCAGATGTTGAAGGCGGTTTCTGGCATCCCGAAGTCGTCCGGATTGGCGTAACGGAACATGTAGGGGCCCTGGCGCAGTTCGTTTTCCACCGCTTCAAGGGTGCCCACGAATCGCGGGTCCTGGGCGCGCACGAAGCCCAGGTCCGCAAGCGTCAAGAGGCTCGCATCCAGCGTGTTTCCGCCGAAGGCCCCCATGAAGGTTTCTCTTTCGGCGTTCCAGGCCGCTGCGGAAATTGTCTTGTGCAATCGGGCGGCAGTCCCGGTCCAGTGCTCGGCGCGGTTGCTCAGATTCAGGTGTCCGGCGATTCTCGCCAGTCGGTCGCATGCCGCCCAGCACATGGCGCTCGAGTAGGTGTGCACTTCCTGCCGGCCCCGATACTCCCACAGCCCTGCATCGGGCTGATCGAACAGTTCGACGGCGCGGCCGCCGAGCGCCTCCAGCCGCTCGAATTCCTGGCGTCCGCCCTGGCGGGCCAGCCGGCGATCGAAGAATTGCTGGGTGGCGGCCAGCACGACGGCGCCGTAGACGTCGTTCTGAATCTGCCGGTACGCCTGGTTGCCGACGCGAACCGGCCCCATGCCGCGATACCCGGGAAGCGTCTCGACGGTTCGTTCCTCCAACCGGGCCCGCCCGGTCACGCCGTAGACCGGCTGAAGCTGCTCCGGGCTGCCCAACTCGCCGACGATGTTGTTCAGGTAGCCGAGAAACGATTCCATGGTCTTGGTGACGCCGAGCCGGTTGAGCGCCTTGACGACGTAGTAGCTGTCCCGCAACCAGCAGAAGCGGTAGTCCCAGTTGCGGCCGCTGTGAGGGGCTTCGGGAATCGACGTCGTGAGTGCCGCCAGCACCGCGCCGGTGTCTTCGTAGGTACAGAGCTTGAGCGTGATCGCGGCTCGGATGACTTCGTCCTGCCATTCGAACGGCAAGAACAGCCCGCGCACCCAGCGGTGCCAGTATCGCCGGGTTTCCTCGAGCATTTCCTGGCTGATCTTGTTCGGATGATCGGGAATGGTTTCGTCCGCACCGAGGATCAGGCTCAGGGGTTCCTCCAGGACAATGGCGCGTTCCTCGAGAACCGAGGTCAATGATGCATTTGTGGTAAGCCGCAGCGTGAATCGGCTGTCCACGTAACGAATGTGATTGCTGCCGAAGGTGACATCGGCCCGCTTGCGGCCGTAATCGGCGGCGGGGCGCAGGCGGATGCGGACGGTCGGGCTTCCGGTCAGCGGGGTAATGCGGCGCATGACCATGATGGGGCGAAACGTACGGCCGAATTGTTCATATCGTGGCGCGAAATCCTCGACGCGCACGCAACCCCCAGACTTGTCGTACAGAGTCGTTACCAGGATGGCCGTATTGCCGTCGTAGGCCTGCTCGCTGCGGTCGAGGTCGAGCAGTTCCACGTCGAAGAAGCCTGTTTCGGCCTCGCCGCCACCGCCCAGGAGCGAGCAAAATGCCGGATCGCTGTCAACTCGCGGGAAACAGCCCCAGACAAACCGACCGAGCGGGTTGACCAGAACACCCACCTGGCAATTTCCGATGAGTCCGAGATCCAGCGTGTTCATGTGGGGCGAGTTCCATTGCTCGCGTGCTGATCGGAGACTGCCTCGGCCAGCCAACCGAGCACGTGAGAGACACCTGGAAGGGTCCAGGTCGCCGCCGTGGCGCCATCCCCGACCTTGACCGAGATGCCGCCGAGTTCGTTTACCACGACGAACCCGGACTCGTCCGTTACGTCATCGCCGGCGAATACCGGCGTGCGTCCGGCAAAGGGCGGTTCGGACATATAGGCGCGGATCGCCGTGCCCTTGTTCATGTGCCGAGGTTTGACTTCCATCACCTTGCGGCCCTGCAGCCGTTCGGCGGCAACCGGAAGATCGAGGCCTGCAACAAAGTGCCGCACAGTGCTCTCCAACTCGGGACGATTCCGGTAGTGTAATGCCAGACTCACACCCTTGTTCTCCAACAGGAGTCCGGGATGGGACTCAACGAAGCGTTCCATGGCGTCACGGGCACTATCTATCCAGTCGAGTGAAACGGTTGCGCGGCTGATTTCCCCGGCCGCGCTGCGCCGCTCCAGCCCGTGGATGCCCGCAACCGCAAGCGTATGGGGAGAGAGCAGCCGGTCCACATCCGCAACCGTACGCCCGCTGACGATGGCGAGGGCATTTCCTGTTACCGCGGGCAGGCACTCGAGCAACGCGTCCAGGCGTTGGCTGCGCCTGACGGCATCCGGGCGTGGAGCGATCTCGATCAAGGTGCCGTCAAGGTCGAGAAATATGGCCGGCTCCGGCGGCCAGGGAGGTTGAAGTGCGCGTGTCACCGGCGCACGATACAACGGTGGTCAGCGGCCCGCAAAAGCGCGTCGCGATGAAGAGCGACGAGCAGAGACGAAGACAGAGGAGATTGAAAATGCAGGTTCCCCCATCGAACATGACCACGACCCCCGACTACCCGGGTCGTGAGATCCGCGAAGTCCTGGGAATCGTCACCGCGGAATGCGTGCTTGGCGTGAACATCTTCCGCGATTTGCTTGGCGGCCTGCGCGACATTGTTGGAGGCCGCAGCGGCACGCACCAGAAGGCGCTGCAGCAGGCCAGGGAGACCTGCCTCGAAGATCTCGCACAAAAGGCAGGGGAGCTCGGTGCAAATGCCGTCGTCGGTGTGGACCTGGATTACAACGAGATCAGCGGCGGAGGCAAGGGCATGTTGTTTCTGGTGGCTTCCGGGACGGCTGTGCGGCTTCGTTGAGGCAGGTCAGGCTGTGCATAGGGGGCACTCGTCTCGCAGAGCAGGTTCGCCGGGCCCTGCGGGCTTGTCGCTACCTTGCGCAGGCCGCGGGCCGGCCTTAGACTGCGATGCCCCGCGCGATTGACGCGCGAGTATCAGGAGCCGAGGTGTCTCGACCGAGTCGATCAGAAGCCGAAAGTGCCGTGCGAACGCTGCTTCGCTGGCTGGGCGACAACCCCGACCGGGAAGGACTCCGGGCCACGCCCGGCCGGGTGGTGAAGGCATACGAGGAATGGTTTGCCGGCTACAACGACGATCCCGTCGAATACCTGCGCCGGACCTTCTACGAAGTCGACGGTTACGACGAAATGATTGTGCTGCGGGATATCAGTTTCGAATCCCACTGCGAACACCACCTGGCTCCCATCATCGGCAAGGTCCAGGTGGGCTACCTGCCGGACCGCAAGGTCGTGGGCATCAGCAAGCTGGCACGCGTGGTGGAAACGTTTGCCAAGCGGTTGCAGGTGCAGGAGGCCATGACCGCGCAGATCGCCAATTGCATCAATGACGTACTCAAGCCGAAGGGTGTGGGCGTGGTGGTCGAGGGCGTGCACCATTGCATGACGACGCGGGGCATCCACAAGCCGGGTGTGGCGATGATGACGAGCCACCTGTTGGGGGACTTTCGCTCTGATCCGCGAACACGCGCCGAATTCCTGAATATCATTCGCCGGGCGCGGCTGCCGGACTGATTCTCGCTGGGGGGATGCCGCGCGTGCGCATTTCCTTTGATTGCTTTGGCTTCGTTGCCGCGAGGATGAGTGCGGACAGCCGCTGTGCGCTCAATTCCGCCCCGCCATCCCTGGCGGGGCTCCAATCGAGGGCGCGGCGCTCCTGGCCATCCATGGCCCCGCACCGCGCCCACGACGCGCACAGCGGCTGTCCGCACTCATCCTCGCTACGTTGGTGGGTGAGTGACGGGGATCAGGGGGATGGTGGTGATTTGGGGGCGGCTAGTTTTCCTTTACGCCCTGCCAGCGTCTGACGAGGCTGGAATCGATTTCGAAGAGGTCAAGCATGCGGCCGACGGTTTGATTGACCATGGCGTCGAGATTTTCGAGTTTGGCGTAGAAGGACGGCACCGGCGGGAAGATGATTCCGCCCATCTCGGTTACTGCGGTCATGTTTTTCAGATGGGCCAGGTTCAGGGGGGTTTCCCTTACCATCAACACCAGACGGCGGCGTTCCTTGAGGACCACGTCGGCGGCGCGGGAGACCAGGTTGTCGGCAAGTCCGATGGAGATGGCAGCCAGGGTTTTCATGGTGCACGGTGCCACCAGCATGCCGTCGGTCCTGAACGAACCGCTGGCGATGGTCGCACCGATGTCGCGGTTGTCGTGGACCACGTCGGCAAGGGATTCCAGCTGGGTCCGCCGCATGTCCAGTTCGGTGGCGATGTTGAGGAAGCCGGCTCGGGACACGACCAGGTGGGTTTCGAAATGGCCGTGCTCGCGCAACGCTTCCAGCAGGCGTACGCCGTAGATTGAACCAGCCGCGCCGGTTATGGCGACTATGATTCGGCGCTTGCTCATCGAACTAGTTTACCCCGCAAGAGGTAATTAGTCGCGACGCATGAACTGAGGTTTTTGCTCGTAGTTGCCGTCGATTAGCGATGCAATCTCACGCATGTCGGCGCGGAACTCCCGGTTGGAAACGTGGTCGTAGCGCCAGCAACTAAAGATCAGGCGTTCCCTTTCGGACTCGTAATTCGCTTTCTTGACATATGTTTGGGCGATCTCGATGTTGCCAACTGCCCAGTGTGCGACGGCTAGACACTGCAAGTTATTTGCGTCGCCCGTGTCCTTCATCTCTTTCTGCGACAACTCTACGACCCGATCAAACAACGCTTTCTTGACAATGCCGTCAACCGCCCAGCGAGCCATCGCATGGTTGAACGAGTCGTGTATTCCCATTTGCTCGACTATTCCTCTATCGTGAGCAAGCAAGTCCACCGCGTCCTGAAATCTTCCCCCCCCTAGAAGGTTGAGTGCCAAAGAACTCCGCACCCTTGCCTTGTCTTTCCCACTTAGGTTTGCATCGTGCACTAAGTCTTCGAGAATGGCCGTACTTGCATCAACCTTTGTCCAACGTGGCAAGCTTTCAGCTAGCCAAACTTGATCTTCCGCATCTAGCGAGGCGACAGCCGGGAATTGCCGGATATCACCCGCAGCTGAATCGGGGATTAAGCGTGCCGCCTCCATCGTGAGATGAGGCGGGACATTGGGGAATTGGAGAGCGCTGATGGCGTCCTCGCTGGCGCCTTCTTTATCTCCTCGATCATTTCGGAGCCGGGCTCGGTGCAAATATGCTTCAGGTTCCCGATAACCGCGTTCGATAGCATCGTCGAGCATCGATTCCCCCTCTTTGAGTCCGCGTTGAGCCGCAAGCGAACCGAGTCGATATAGCACTTCTCCGTCTTTGGCGTGCAACGATGCGATTTTCTTGATCATTTCGGCGAGACTCGACGCGGACTCTCCCGGCATTCGCCATGGCTGCTCGAAGTCTCGCTGCCGACGCCTTATGAAGTGCATGGCGCCGTCCCTGTCCTCCAAATTTCCCCTAACGATCCGGTTTCCAACGTCGCGGTATTCGCGCGCTAGACGGCTCTTGGGGCGGTCCTGCACAAATGCCGTTTGATTGAGTAACGACAGGCTGTCGTATCTATGGACGACGAGTGGTTCTTCCTCAAACTCCAACCCGCTTTGAAATCGCTGCTTTATCCCAGTCAAAATTTCGTCTTCGTCGTCGAGGTCCGGGACGTTTGACATCACGAAATGACGCTCGATCTGCTTGTTTCGCGGCGGGTTGGCTTCCGAGCGAACGTCCGCGATGACCTTTGTGAGGCCACGCAGATTCTGCTCGTTGGGAAAGAACAGTACCGTTACGGCGTCCGGAAGTTGCCGTGTACAGATTCCGCCGGTATCCGTGTATCCAGTACGCGAATCGATCAGGACGTAATCCGCCTTTATCTTCTGTCGCCATTGTTCCTTGAGGTCTTCGAACAGCAGGTAGCCATCGCGTTCGGCGTAGAGTGTTTGCCAATCGATTTTTCCGAAATTCAAAGCGTATTCGGTTTGGGCCGCGCCGGAAGGCATCACTAGTAAGTTATCGACGGCTGTCGAGACGCCAATGAAGTCACGAACGTCCGGAGCCACATCGGTCTCCAGGTAACGAGCAACGTATTCCACCAGTCCGGGAGTTGGCATTTCCGGCGACAAAACGGGAAACGTATCGAGCCCTGGAGCCTCCAGATCGAAGTCCACGGCTAGCACCCGCCGCCCGCGTTGCGCCAGATCGACGGCGACATTAACCAGTGCCATCGAACGGCCGACTCCGCCCTTGAAAGAGTAGAAGGTGCAGATGTACACGGGTCAGGCAACCTTGAGCAATTGAAAGTTCTGTTGTTCCTTTCGGAGTTCGCTAGTGATGCGGATTGCTGGAAACCGTTGCTCCAGGGGAGTGGTACGCTTGATGTTGCTGTTTGCCATCTGCGTTGTTATCAGAAGCCGCTCGATCCCCCCAGGTGCCGCAAGCAAGCGCAGATACCGGTCGTTCGCTCGGTTCTGAGTTACGAGCCCTTTTTCCCACCGGGCAAGCGTCGCCTCGCCCAGTCCGCTTAGCCTGGCGAACTCGGCGCGCGTCATCTTGAAGTGAAGGCGAATGGCCTTGATTTCCCATGGGCTTAAAACGCCCAAGTGTTTGCACACTGCCTCGTGTTTGGCTCTCTCCCCGTCGTGATCGAGAAACTCAAAATCGCAGGCTTCACATCGACCGTATGGCAAGTCGGTACTTAGCTCAACCGCGTTGTCTCCCGCCCCGCAGGAAAAAACATGTCGGCACCAATGCGTCTCCGCGATACCGTCGCAGATCGGGCAGCGACGGGATTGGGATTCCAACGCAGGAAGTTTCGGAGTCTCTGGCGATTCGGTATTCATGCGATTAGTCCTGAGGATGTTCTGAGTAGTGAAAGCTTCGGCCAATAATCCTTTTGCCCTCAAACTGCACCTTTACGTATAAGAGACGCTCTTGCCCGAGATCGATTTTCATCACGTAACCTGTCCGGCCGAGAGGCCGCGATAGTTCCACCGTCTCCACCGGATGTCCTTCTTCGAGCTTTGTTGCTATGAGATCCCATGCCGCCGAATCGGAAAACCAGGGACCAAGCACTCCGGCCGGATTGTGCACCTGCTCGGGGCGCCAGTCCGTCGGCCGGCCGGGACGAAACTCGGAAGAGCGCGTTTTCGCGGATCTGGCTCGAACGGCAAGTTGGCGCCTCGTCTCTTCGTAGATGACCATGCCCGCAAACAGCCCCAATGCCAGCCCGCAGGTCCAGTTGATCCAGGGCTGATAGACCGCTCATACGATTTGTTTGGTGCCGCATCCAGTGCAGAGTCGCGTCCAGAGCGGATAATTTACCAATCATATGATTGTTTAGTGAGCGAAGGCAAGAGATACATCGTGAGACGCGAGGCTCTGAAATCGCGTTGACAACCGGCCCCGCGGCTGGCTTGATCGAGACATGGGCGCGTTGGAACTGGGGCCGGTCTGGCTGAGTCTGCAATTGGCGGCGGTGACGGTCGTGGTGCTCCTGATCGCCGGGACGCCGCTGGCCTGGTGGCTCGCCTTCACCCGGTCTCGGTTCAAACCTGGAGTCGAAGCGTTGGTGGCGTTGCCGCTGGTCCTGCCGCCCACGGTGCTTGGTTTCTACCTTTTGATACTGCTCGGACCCGCAGGGCCCATCGGGCGATTCTGGGTGCAACTCACCGATACCGCGCTGACCTTTTCCTTCCAGGGACTGGTGGTCGCGTCGGTGATCTACTCGTTTCCGTTCGCTGTGCAGCCCTTGCAGAATGCGTTCGAAAACGTTGGCCGCGGACCCCTGGAGGCTGCGGCGACCCTGGGCGCAGATCCTGCGGATAGCTTTTTTCGAGTCGCCCTGCCCCTGGCGACCCGGGGGATCGTCACCGCGGTCGTACTCGGTTTCGCCCACACGCTGGGGGAGTTCGGCGTCGTGCTGATGGTGGGCGGCAACATCCCGGGCGCGACCCGGGTGGTGTCCATCGCCATCTATGAACACGTGGAAACGCTGAGCTACGCTCAGGCGCATATCCTCTCGGCGGGCCTGTTGGTTTTCTCCTTCGTGGTGCTGCTGGGCGTCTATGCCTTCAACCGCCGCCTGCCCATCAACAGGGTCTGAACCGTGTCCACGCTGGCAATCGACATACGGCTAACGCGGGACGAATTTTCCCTGCGGTTCGACGCCGAGCTGCAACTCGAGGGAATCACCGCGGTCTTCGGTCCCAGCGGCGCAGGCAAGACGACCCTGCTGCGGGTGGTTGCCGGGCTCGAGAGAGGGGCGCAGGGCCGGGTGGCCCTGGGTGGCGAGCTGTGGCAGGACACGGACCGCAGCGTCATGGTGCCGGCGCACGCCCGGCACCTCGGTTACGTCTTTCAGGACGGGCGCCTGTTCCCGCATCTTTCCGTGGAAGGCAATCTGCTTTTCGCGGCAGAGCGCGCCCAGCGGCGCAATCGCGGCGGACGAGGCCGGGAGGGCGGCGCTCGGATCGCCTCGGAAACCTCTATGTCTGCCGTCGTTCGGGCGCTGGACTTGAAGAATCTTCTCGCAAGAAAACCCGATACGCTTTCGGGCGGGGAGGTACAGCGGGTCGCGATGGGACGGGCCCTGCTGACGGCGCCACGCGTCATGCTGCTGGATGAACCGCTGTCGGCGCTCGATCTGCGGCGCAAGGCGGAGATTATCCCCTACGTGGAACGCCTGACCGGCGACTTCGGCGTCCCGGTGCTCTATGTGACCCACAATGTCGATGAGGTCACGCGGCTGGCATCCTCCATGGTTCTCCTGGCGGAGGGGCGCATGGCCGCCATGGGTGGCGTCGCCGATATCCTCGAGCGGGTGGAACTGTGGCCGATTACCGGCCGTCTGGAGGCGGGATCGGTACTGGAAGCAATCGCCAAGGAGACCCGTGACGGGATGACTTCGCTGGATGTGGAGGGGGAGACGCTGCGAGTCCCCGCGATCGGCGTCGCCGCCGGAACGCCGGTGCACCTGCGGGTTCAGGCCAGGGATGTAGCGGTCGCCTGCGAACGGCCCAAGCGGCTGAGTATTCGCAACGTCCTGCCCGCGAGCGTGGCGAGCATCGAATTCACCGAGTCCCCGTTCGTCGAATTGCTTCTCGATGTGCACGGCCAGCACCTGCGCTCCCGGATCACCCGCGAAGCGGTCGAGGATCTTGGCCTCCGCGAGGGACAGCCGGTCTTTGCCCTGGTCAAGAGCGTTGCGTTCGAAGGCCGTCTGTTGAATTGATCCGCACGGTGTACCAGACTGATTTGCGGACCGTGACCGAGGCGCGGGCCGAGCAGCCCGTGGCGAAGGTCCCGCGTCGCCGTTCGAAGGCAGCGGGACCTTCGCCACGGGCTGCCGGGTTGAGCGGCATCCGCCGAAACGAAATTGAATGGCCCTGCCATCGGCGACAATCCTGCGGGGATCAACTTGAGGGGATGAACATGATTCGAATTCTTATCTGTCTTCTCGGCGTCGCAACATCGCTACCGGCGTTTTCCCACCACAGCAATTCGGCCTATCAGGTGGATGAAATCATCATGTTGACCGGGACGGTCACGGAGTGGCGCTGGTCCAATCCGCACACCTGGCTGTTAATGACCGTTGAAGACGAGAACGGCGAGCCGCAGGAGTGGGCCGTTGAAGGACGCGCGCCGGGCATCCTGGGACGGGCCGGTTGGGACTCCGGCATTCTGCAAGCCGGTGAGACGGTCATGGTGTACGCGAGTCCCGCAAAGGACGGAAGCCCGGAGGGGATCATCGCCCGGGTGACGAAGGCGGACGGAACAATTCTCGGTAACCGTCCGGATTATGGGGCTGAGGCCCCAAGCCTGCCTGCCGTTGTCGCTTCTTACGGCGAAACTTCAACGCCGGATTATTCGGGCGTCTACTATCCGTATCGGCCGGGCGCTGGAGGTGGCGCAGGCCCGCAGGCGAACCAGCCGACTGAAGGACCTCCGCCCCCGCCTACTCGAACGGGCCCTACCAGCGACGGGTCGCTGGGACGGCTGCCCAACGAACCGAAGCTCACGCCCGAGTACATGGCGAAGTGGGAGGTGATCGCCGAGTCGCTCATCAGCGGGTCGTACGAGTACGACAACATCGCCAACTGCCTGCCTCCGGGCATGCCGTCAATGATGAGCATGCCGTACGGCATGGAGGTGATGCAGAACGAACAGAAGATCACCGTCTTCAGCGAGCATCAGGACGCACTGCGGCGCGTCTACCTGGACGGGCGCGAACCCTCCGAGAGCGCTCTCAACGATCCGACCTATGCCGGATACTCCACCGGCCGTTGGGACGGCGACACGCTGGTGGTGGAAACGGTCGGATTGACGACCAACTCCTATATCACCGGGAAGTCCCCGCACAGCGACCAGATGAGCGTTCACGAGCGCATCCGGTTCACCGAGCCGGGAATTCTCGAAAACCGAGTCACCGTGAATGACCCGGAGGCCCTGACCGAGTCCTGGGAGGTCGTCTACATGTACCGGAAAGCGTCTTATCCAAACGACGAGTTGCGCGAGTTCGCCTGCGCCGAGGGACTCAGGGACTCCCCGGCCCACTAGCAGTCCGCGGCAAAAGCCCGGCGTCGCGCCTCGACGGTCGAATGCAGCCGGGCTGTTGCCACGGGCTGCTGGTCCTGAACTCTCACCCGCGCCAATCACGCGGGCGCCCGCCGGCAGACCGGCTTACCTGATATCGCTTCGCCGTCCTGGCTCGGCTCGAATCGGGGGCTCGTCGCTTTACGGCCTACTCATTGTCCTACACGCTGAAGAAAATCATAAGTTATTGTATTAGAAATAGAAAGTACAGTTATCCAAATTCATTTCATCTTCGCCTTCAGTCGTCCGTAAGCATACCGGAAACAGATTTTTTCAAAGTCAAGCGTAGTTGGGTACGGATTTCTGCTGAGTGTGTAGACATTTTGGCAGTCTTTCAGAAACGCTTCGCTTGGCAGGTGAACTCGGAGGCAGTCGGGAGCTTATGGCAGTCTTGCTCCGCATACCGTACACGTTGTCTCAGTCACCATTGAGAGAGCGTGTGACTATTTCAGCTATAGCTTGAGCAAACTCTACCGTGGCAACGTTCTCGAATAGTGGTACTCCTCCGTACCCTGCATTAGTCCGGCAAACGCGACAGCAGTTCGCTATAGGACGGGCACCTGCCAACTTGCCTCTTGCGCCCCCTTGAACCAACCCCTATCAGGCCCGACGGTAAGAACACCGTTGCGATACGAAACGTCCCCCTGATATCGGTCTCCGAGCCCAAACTGACCAAGCATTTTTAGGACGTGGCGATCACGCGAAGAAGCCGACCCACCCTTCCCGCCTGATGCCCGGTCCCGTTCGAGACAGAACAATCCAACGGTTCCGAACACAGCGCTCCCTCCTGAGCAGTCGTGGCACTCCACGATCTCGACGCCCGAGGGTGTAGTCGCCACGTGCCTGTAAGCAAACGACATCTCCTCGTGACGCCACGACACCCAATATACGTTCCCGCGCCGGGTCACGGACACGTTCCCGTGAAACCTGTTGCTCTTGTTCCCGGCATCGAGGTCCACACCGACGACCGTCGAGCCGGGGTCGGATATCCAACCCAGCAATTCCTGAACGACTCGCGGGTGAACGTACTCCTCTTCGCGGAATGAAAAACGGGTTGCTTCCACTCTAACTGTGCCCACTTTTCCGAGGACGTACGTCGGATTGTGGACAGTCAGACGCTCCAGTTCTTCCATCGAGAACGTATCGTGAATTGAAACAATTACCTCTGCGGAATTCTGGTCTGCGCCGAAAAGCCGCTCGCAAATCTCGTACCAGGCATCTCGCATATTCCGAATTCGGGCCCGCAACTCAGGATTGCCGCCGAACGCCGCGTGACATGACGGACATAACGGAGCGGCGTTCCCCTCTGTGTCCGGCCCACCTTCCCTCTGCGGCACAATATGGTGAATTTCAAGCGCCAGACTTATTCTCTTACAGACGCAACAAGCGAGCAATGACAACTACTTGGAGACCCACATATTCATCCAACAATAATACGTCTATTTCTCAGTTAGTTACGCCGTGGTTATCGATATGATCCAGTGTTCCGTTTTCAACGAGTAAGCAAATTGAAAGCGGATTGATTCCAACTGCAGCGCGTTCGGGCGCCTTCATATCGACCAAAATGTCGCGAATTTCGAACTTTTCGGCGAGATCTTCGATTTTCCCATCTCCTCCTCGCCGCCACCTGCGGCAAAGAATCGGGCACGCAGAGCGCCGCAATCTGCCCGCCGGTGCCCCTACTGGGCGGGCACCCGGGCAGCTTCTGTCGCGCTCCACCGATGGTGAAGCCCCCGGAGTACAGCAAACCGCGAATCTGCCGGATGATGAGGACATCCCGGCGCTGGTAGTAACGGCGGTTCCCACGGCGCTTCACCGGCTTGAGTTGCGGAATTCCTGCTCCCGGTAGCGGAGCACGTGCGGCTCGACCGCACATCACTCGCTTACCTCGCCGATCGTGAAGAGCGTTTGCCCGGAATTGGGGGGAAGTTCCGCGTTATCCCCCGGTTCCAGCATAGACCTCGACTCGCGCCTTCAGCTTCAGGCCGGGGTGGAAGATCACCACCCGCCGCGCCGCGATGGGGATTTCCTCGCCGGTCTTCGGATTGCGCCCGGGCCGCTGGCCCTTGTCCCGCAAGTCGAAGTTGCCGAATCCGGACAGTTTGACCTGTTCTCCGCTTGCCAGAGACACCCTCATGTCCTCGAAGAATGTATCCACCAACTCGCGCGCTTCCCGCTTGTTGAGGCCGAGTACGTTGAACAACGATTCAGCCATTTTCGCCTTGGTCAATGACGCCATGGATGACAGCCTATTCTCTAACGGTCGCCTTGAGTTCGTGCACCGGTTGCCGCGTGGTGGATGGCACGATCCGCTCCGCCTACGTGTCGGTAAGGGTGCGCGATCCATCCTTCAAAATCCAGCCCGAGGCACGGCGACGTCGATCTCGATCCGGGTCCAGCCGGCAGCCCGCCGCCAACCGCAGATCGCGTTACCCCGGTCATGCCGGGAGCGCCGGTTCCGAAGCGCACCGGGTTGCGCCGGTTCCCCGCCCCGACGAGGGCGTGAACGAATACGCCATGCACCATAGCTCGGGGTCTCATGGCCCGTGCAAAGACGCTCCCGACCTCATCCCCCCGCCTCGCCTCGACCAGGTACGCATCGGCAAGGTCAGCGTAAACCGCCGCGGTTTCGTATCGCCGATATCCAGGCAGCCTGCCAACCGGCGGCAGCTTCTCGCCCGACATGACCTCATGGCTCGTGGCGGCGGCATGGCGCAGGTCGGGCACCGCAGACATCGGGTTTTACGTTCGTTGACGGGAAGCTTCAGACCCGCCAT
Organism: Candidatus Rariloculaceae bacterium; assembly: GCA_965262365.1. Taxonomy (GTDB): domain Bacteria; phylum Pseudomonadota; class Gammaproteobacteria; order Steroidobacterales; family Rariloculaceae; genus UBA6522. The sequence goes on along the minus strand of OZ253541.1, from coordinate 4,206,658 downwards.
GAGCTGCTCGACCGCCGCCAGCATTTCCACCGCCGAGGCCTTGCCTGGCACACAGAGATCGTCGGCGTAGACCACGATTTCCGAACGGAACTGCCGGGCATACCCCGGCACTTTCCAGCCCAACGCGAAGCGCCCCATTTAACAATCTTATCGGGCTTGAAGGAAAACGGTATTGGTGTCCGGTTGCGGAACTCGCTACCGTGAAGTTGTCTGTCCCATGAACAATCTCAGGAGCGCGCAATGAACCTGGACGTCGGAGTCAGCGGATTTGCGCTCTACGTGCCGCCCTACCGGGTGAGTCTGCAGGACTGGTGCGGCTGGACCGGGGCGCCCTGGGACAAGACCCGGGCGGTCGTGGGCAACAGCTTCCGGATGCGCGGACCGCGCCAAAGCGTCTATACCCTGGCCGGCACCGCGATCATGCGCCTGATCGAGCGCTACGCAGTGGACCCCCGACGGATCGGATTTCTCGGCCTGGGCACCGAATCGAGCACCGACAATTCCGCCGGCGCGGTCATCGTCAAGGGCATGCTGGACCAGGGACTCGCAGCGCGGGGAATGCCCCTGGTCAACCGCTACTGCGAAGTGCCGGAAGTCAAGCACGCCTGCCTCGGCGCCGTCTACGCACTCAAGCACGCCCTGCGCTACCTGGCACTGCAGGACGATGACCGCTGCGCCATCGTGGTGAGCGCGGACATCGCCGAGTACGCCCGGGGCAGCTCGGGCGAGCCCACCCAGGGTGCAGGCGCTGTGGCGATGCTGTTGGAACGCAATCCGAAGCTGCTGTTCGTGAACCTGAAGTGCATCGGCAGCGCCTCCGCCTACCGCGCCGTCGATTTTCGCAAGCCCGTGCTGCGCAACGTCATCCGCAACCGGCTCAACCGCCACTTCCAGGACCTGCCGGTCTTTAACGGCAAGTACTCCACCACGTGCTATCTGGACGAGACGCTGCACGCGCTGAACGACATGTTGCGGCGTTTGAACGTGAGTCCGACGGTGTACTATCACGGGCTCGGCGCCGCGTTCATGCACCGCCCCTATCACCGCATGCCGCTGACTTCATTTGCGCTGAGTTACCTGTTCGGTCTGGCAAACGGCGGCGAGACCGGGCAGGCGGAACTGGCCGCCCATTCCCGCAATGCCGGCCTGGACACCGCCGCGGTCATCGAGGAGATGCGATCGACTCCGGATATCCTGCGACTCGTGCACGACGGCAAGATCAACGAGGAGGTCTATCCGCTGAGCATGGCGCTGTTGAAGGACTTTCGTGCGAGCCCTGTCTGTCGGGAACTCATCGAATCGAAAATGTCGTTGGGCACCGAACCCATGAAGGACATCGGCAACGTCTATTGCGCGGCGCTGCCTGCCTGGCTGGCGGCGGGTCTGGAGGAGGCGGCCCGGGCCGGGCGCCAACCGCCCGGGCGCGATGTCCTGGCCGTCGGTTACGGCAGCGGAGACGCCGCCGAGGCCCTACCGATGACTCTCGTGGACAACTGGCGGACGGCTGCGTTGAAGATCGGCTTTGCCGATTCGTTACGACCGTGGCAGAACCTGACCCGGGCCCAGTACGAATGCTTGCACGACGACGGCGTTACCGACGGGCTCGACGATCCGGGGAGCGGGTTTGTGGTGGATTGCGTCGGGGATTCGTCCAACCCCGCGTTCAGCGACGAGGGTATCGAGTACTATCGATACGTCTGCTAGCGTGATTCGCCCGAAGGCAGCCACGCCACGATACCTCCCATTCAAGCAACCGGCACTAGACCGCACGGTCCTGCTCATCCGACGCGGCTTTCCGGCTCGCCGGAGACGGCGCCGAGACCGCGTGCACGACTTACAGCCGTGCCAGTCCGTTCGCCCGCCCGACCGTGCGCTCCCCTGCCGCGGTATCCGCCTGCCAGAGCGGCAGCCCGCTGGCGGCCATCCTGAACAGCCAGCGCAGACTCGCGTTGCTGGACAGCACGAGATTGGTCGCCAGGACGGTCGCCTGCACGGTTCGCCGCGACACCTTGACCTCGTCCCCGCACGTGAAGCGTGGATTTTGATGGAGCTTCTGCAATGTCATCACCGCCAGCCCGATGGCCCACAGGCAAAACCGCCGCATGCCCGCCTCGCGCGCGGGAATCAGGCACGTGTATTCCAGCGCGTTCTGCAGGTGCCGGTGGGTGACGGCGATCAGCGAACGCATGCCCGCCCGAAACGCCTCGCTGTCGTGACACTCCGCCAGCCGCTCGAGTCTGAAACGCCTGTCCAGGAACATCGACCGGGGCAGCCAGCAGGTGCCGCCGCGCCGGTCGTCCCAGACGTCCTTCAGGATGTTCGTCATCTGCAGCCCCTGACCGAACGAAACGGCCAGGTGCATCATTTCGTGGCGCTTGCGGTGCAACTCCGGACAGTGTGCGCAGAACAGGTCCGTCAGCATCTCCCCGACCACCCCCGCAACCACGTAACAGTACGCCCCCAGTTCTTTCACGTCGCGCAATCCCCTCAGACTCCTGTTGCGCTGAAACTCGGGCATCCCGGTGCACATGACGGTGAGGCAACGGATCAGCGCGCGCTGCTCGCGATCGGAAAAACTGCGCGTCAACCGAACGATCGTCGCCGTGTTGCGCACCAGATCGCGTTCGTCCGCCAGAGTTCCTTCGGACAGCTGCGGCGCCAGCGCAACGGCGAACGCCTCGGCGTCTTCGCGCCCATTGACGACGGACAGGAACCGCCGGTGAAACGAAGTCTTCTCCTCGTTGCCCAGCGCCGCATCGTCCTCGATGGTGTCGGCGATTCGGCACAGGAGGTAGGCGTTCGTCACGACCTCCGCCAGCCGCCCCGGCAGGACAGGAATGGTCAGTGCGAACGTACGCGAAACCCCCGGAAGGATGGACGCCTGATAACTCAGGTCGCCTCGCGACGGTGCGATGAATCGGTTCTGCGCCGGCGCAAACATCGTGTCAACTTCCGCCGATCGCTTCGAACTGTCCAACCGCTGCATGGTGTCGATCCCCTGCTCAAACTCCGCAGCGTCCGCCGGGTGCCCTTTTCACCTGAGCCCGCCGCCGTTGCAGGTCCGCAGGCGACGGCAACCGAAAGCGTTTGCACAAGACTCGCGATTCGGCCATGCCTCCCCCCTGTTTCGATTCAATGTAGCGCGTTGCGCACACGCGCACCAATACCGTTTTCCTTCAATCCCCATAAGATTGCCCAATGCCACAAGCTACGACGCGGACCGTTCGGCGCGGATTGGTCGAACCCTGCAAAGGCGCTTCCGGTCGACGCGTTCGACAACCCGATGCAAGTGCTATAGTCGGCGCTCCACGCGGATTGCATTGCCTGGAAACCAGTATGATCCCTGCGAATTCATATGGGCTGACGTTTCACTCGCTTTTCATCTCCATGGCTGCGTCGTTCGCGATGGCGGTTCCAGCGCTTGCTCAGACCGCCAACCCGGTGCAAGCCGATGACCCGGCGCAACTCGCCAGCGCGCAGGATGTCGGGCTCACGATCGCCACCGAAACCCGTGAACGTGCCCGGGGGTTCGGCAATTTCACGGCTCGCCAGACCATGCTGCTGCGCAACAGGCAGGGACAGGAAAGCCGCCGCGAAATGCGCATAAAGGTGCTTGAGGTCGAAGGCGACGGCGACCGCAGCCTGTTCGTCTTTGACGAACCGCGCGATGTCGCCGGCACGGCGATGCTCGTCCATGGCCATACCGACGCCGCGGACGACCAGTGGCTTTATCTGCCCGCGCTCACAAGGGTCAAGCGCATCAGTTCATCGAATCGCTCGGGGTCCTTCATGGGAAGCGAATTTTCCTATGAGGACATGAGCGCTCCGGAGGTGGAGAAATTCACTTACCGGTATTTGCGCGACGAGCCCTGTGGGGAAATGACCTGCACGGTTGTCGAACGTTATCCCACGGAGGAGCGATCGGGTTATCTCCGGCAGGTCGTCTGGCAGGACAAGGACGAACTCAGGGTGTGGAAGGTGGACTACTACGATCGCAAGGACTCGCACCTGAAGACGCTCACGCTGGCCGACTACGGGCTGTATCTGGATCGTTTCTGGCAAGCGGGCGAGCTGACCATGGTCAATCACCTGACCGGAAAGAGCACCGTTTTGACTTGGTCGGACTTTCAGTTCGGAGCGGAAATCGCCGACGCGGAGTTCACCCAGACCGGGCTGAGACGAGTGCGGTAATACTGGGGCGCGCGGCCCGCCGGGTCACGCTCGGAGGAGCAGAGAAATGATTCAATTACCCACAGCGTACGCCGAGTCCTATGCGAAGGCCCGCCGCTACGACGAGGCGCTGGCCGTCAACTACATCAAGCACACCACCATCGGCGACCCCGAGCTCGATCCGGTGATGGAGGAACTCGCCCCGTTACCTCCCGAGGACCTGCACCGGTTCATCGGGGCCGGCATCGAACAGCACGGTGAAGTGTTGCGCAAGGCGCCCCGGCCGCTGCGCGATTTCTTCAACAACCTCGAGGAGCCCGAGTGGCTCGACTACGAAGCCTTTCGTCCGGGGATTCGCGCGTTCCACGCCAACGTGGACCTCATGCTCGTCGCGTTCGTCACCGGCGTGCTGGTGGAAGGGTTCTCGACGATGATCGCCAAGTCGTTCAATATCACCGGGCGCGTGGCGTCGACCAAGCGGCGGCTGCAGCAGAACAACCGCCACATGATGGATATCTTCTTTCCCGGCGGACTGTACCGAAACGGCGACGGGTGGAAGCTGTCGATGCGGATCCGGATCATCCACAGCCGGATCAGGGCTCTGCTGAACAAGTCCGAGGAATGGAACCATGAGGCGTGGGGCGCGCCGGTAAGCGCGGCGCACCTCGGTCTGGCCATTTCCGTCTTTTCCAAGCGCCTGCTGGAATACTCGCTGAAGGTCGGCGCGAATTTCACCGAGGAGGAGAAAGACAGCGTTCTCGACGTTTGGCGCTACACAGGCTTCGTCATGGGGATTCCCGAAACCATCCTCTATACCGACGCCGAGGCGGCGACAAGAATCTACAAGGTCGGCTACCTGTGCGAGCCGCCGCCGGATCCCGATTCGGTCGCCGTGGCGAACATGCTGATCCAGGCCATTCCGACGGTGGCGGACATAACGGACCCGAAGGAACAAGCGGAATTGACCGCTTTGGCCTACCGACTTTCGCGCGCGCTCATCGGGCAAGAACGCGCCGAGCAGTTCGAGTTTCCGAAGACCCCCGTGTTCGGCACGCTGTTCATGTACCGGATGAAACAACGCGTTCAGCGGTTGCTGAAGAACGCGCAACTGGTCCGCTCTGAGAATTTTACCCAGCTCCTGCAGATCTCCGTTTACGACAAGGATGGACTGAGTTACCGGATGCCGGACCACGTCCATACGTCCAAGTCGATCGAATGGTGACCGGGCGCCGATGAGCGCGGCGAGGAAACCGGCGCGACTCGACCGTTTCGTCGATCTCATCCTGCGGCGCCGGTGGTCGACGGTGGCGCTGGCAACGGTGGTCATGGTGCTGATGAGCGGCGGCGGCCGCTTCATTACCACGACAAACGACTATCGGATGATGTTCAGCGAGGACAACCCGGAGTTGGCCGCCTTCGAAGCGCTGGAAAACACCTACTCCGAATCCAACAAGGCGCTGATCGCCGTCGCACCCGGGGACGGCACCGTGTTTTCACGCGACGCGCTCGGTGCGATCGAGCAACTGACCGAGGCCGCGTGGCAGGCGCCTTACTCCAGCCGCGTCGATTCGCTGACCAACTATTCCCATAGCGAGGCAATCGGCGACGATCTGAGCGTTGAACCGCTCGTCGACGGCGCCGGTGCGCTGAGCGACGCCGACCTTGCGAACGTCGAGGCCATCGCGCTGAATTCCATCGAGACGGCCGGCAGGCTGGTCTCCGAAGACGGACGTGTCGGCGCCGTGTTGATCAACTTCTTCCTGCCCGAGGACCTCGACGCTGCGGTGGTCGAGATCACCGACTACCTGAATGCGGTCCTTGACGAAGCCCGTGCGGAACACCCGCAGATCGACTACTACCTTACCGGCGACGTGGTCATGAACCGTGCGTTCTCCGACGCCACGCAGGACGATCTGCGCCGTCTCATGCCGATTGTCTTCCTCGTGATTGTCGCGGCGGCCGCCCTTATGCTGCGCTCGATACTGGGCACGCTGGCCATCGTTGCCGTGCTCTTCTTCGTGGTCGGAACCACGATGGGGTTCGCGGGCTGGTTGCGCACGGCATTCAGCCCGACCAATGCGGGAGTGCCCATCATCGTCATGGCCGTCACGGTGGCCTACGCCGTGCACATTGTGTCGATCGCGCGCCTGCGCATGGGCCAAGGCCTGGACAAGCGCTCCGCTATCGCGGATTCGCTTCGTCACAACGCCCGCCCGGTGTTCCTGACGTGCCTGACCACCGCGATCGGGTTTCTGAGTCTTAACGCCTCCGATTCTCCGCCCTTCCACGTGCTGGGCAACCTGGTCGCGTTCGGCGTGTTCTGTGCGTTCATCTACTGCATGACACTGCTCCCGGCACTGCTGTGCATTCTGCCGTTGAAGGTGCCCGCGGTACGCACCGCAGAAGCGCTCTTCCTCGATCGGCTGGCGTCCTTCGTGATCGAGCGACGCAGGGCGCTCCTGTGGTCGGCCGGCGCCGTCGCGGTCGTCCTGATCGCCGGTATTCCCCGCAACGAACTGAGCGAGAACTGGACACGCTATTTCGACGACCGCTACGCTTTCCGGAGAGACACCGATTTCGTGATCGAAAACCTGACGGGGCTGGACTCGCTGGATTACTCGTTGAGCGCGGGACGGGACGGGGGCATCACCGATCCGCAGTACCTCGGCACGGTGGATGCCTTTGCCGAATGGTTCCGGACACAGCCCGAAGTGGTCCACGTGCAGGCGTTTCCGGACATCATGAAGCGGCTCAACAGGAACATGAACGGGGACGACCCCACATTTCACCGGTTGCCCGACGACGCCGGACTCGCGGCTCAGTACCTGCTGCTGTACGAGTTCTCCCTGCCATTCGGCAGCGATCTGAACGATCGCATCGATGTCTCCAAGTCCGCGACGCGGTTCAGCGCCGTGGCGGGGAACCTCACGGGCGGTCAACTGCGTGCGCTCGACGAGCGCGCACAGGCGTGGCTTCTAGTCAACGCCCCGGCGATGGCGACCGCGGCATCGGGTACCAGCATGATCTTTGCGCACCTCTCGCAGCGAAATATCGAGAGCATGCTGCGCGGCACGATCGTGGCGATGGTCCTGATTTCACTGATCCTGATCGGGGTGCTCAAGAGCCTTCGGATGGGACTGATCAGCCTGTTGCCGAACTTCATTCCGGCGGCCATGAGTTTCGGGCTCTGGGGCTACCTGGTGGGCCGCGTGGGTATGGCCGCCTCGGTGGTGACGGTCGTGGCCTTCGGGATCATCGTCGACGATACGATTCATTTTCTGTCCAGGTACATGAGAGCGCGCAAGGAAGGGCTGTCGTCGCCGGAAGCGGTGCGCGCCACGTTTCGTACCGTCGGTCACGCGCTGGCGACCACCACCACTGTACTGTCGGCGGGTTTTCTGGTGTTTGCCGCGTCGGGATTCGAAGTCAGTTGGGCGCTGGGCATCCTGGTCACGATGACGATCGTCATTGCGTTGCTCACCGATTTCCTGCTGCTCCCGCCCCTACTGATGGCCATCGACCGGACCCCCGTCCGGCGCGATACTTGATACCCGACGTGGGACAGGCCGGTGGCAAGCCTGGACTGTTGCACGGCACCCAAGGAGCGATCGGGGTCTGGCCATTGGCCGGCGCAGCCGGAATCCAGGCCGAAATTCTCTACACTGATTTCCCGGGGGCCGTGGACCTGAAAAAACCGATCGTACTCCTATCCCGCCGTCAATTGCGGACAGCATTCAAACACCAACAGCCGGGCTGTGACGGCGAAGTCGTATCTCGAACACGAGCAGCGGAACCCGTTACGGCGTTGAACAATGGACTCGCGCGGCGACGCGGTTCAGCGATTTTCTCTCCAGATTACGCTAGCATAGGGAGACGGCTGGAAATTCCGGCCGGCCCGCGACCCGGTCGCTTCGATGAGCGATCACGACAATCAACTAGACGCTGAAATAGAGCGGTCTCTCAACGGCAATATTCGGAACTTCGCGATTGCTTATTGGCTCAGTCTCATTATCGGCTGTGGTTTCATACTGGCGCTTGTAACTGCCGTGCTGTTCATTTTGCGTCGATCGCTGTCAACTTGGCGCGAAATCCTTTGTTGTTCTACTTCCCCGTCGCGGTTCATTCAACCTGACCCTCGATCAGACGCCGCGCTACTCAACGCGCGCACGTAGAAGGTCGTCACCGACCGCTGCGCCCATCCGAAATACATCATCACGTCGCTGTCGAGTACCACAAACGCTCGCGGGATGGGATCATCGGTCATGTCGGCGGTTTCGTGGCTAATTCTTGCATAGGGGAATCCGGCTGCCATTTCACTCTTCTGGTCCTCGCAACAGTTCGACTTCCTGAAACTTTCCCCGGTGTCGCGCCACCGCGTGCAGCAATCGCACTGCGATCCGGTAAGCACACCGGCAGCAGGTGAGTTCCAAGTAGCGCGTACTTCAGCGCGCTCGAGTCACGTTCGCGTGTCCGCGCCCAACGACCCTGCTTGAAGCTCTTTCTGCGTCAGACTTGCAATGCGAAGCGCAGCAGCGTTTGTATTTGCGGCCGGACCCGCACCGACACAGCTCGTTGCGGCCCACCTTGCGCCCCTGCACTTGCGTCAGTCCCGGCGCCATGCGCTCCAGTTCTTCCACGGCCTCCTCCGTCAGTTCCGAGGTCCCCTCAACCAGCGCGTGCATCGCAAGGATCAGGTTCACCGACATCGCCGCCTCCTCGTCATCGCTTCGCACGATCCGCTCCCACGCCTCCATGCGCAGCCGCATCGCGCGCTCGAATCCCCCGATCCACGCCTCCCAGAGCACCTGCCCGGTGGATTCGTCGATATCGAATATCGACGCATACGCCTCGGGCTCGTGCGCCAGCGCATGCGCGATCCGGTTGTAATGCTCCATCAACGCTTCCAGCGCCGCCTCGACGCTTCCGATGTCATCGAATTCCGGGTCCTTGCCCCACACTTCCGCCAACCAGTCCGACGGCGGGATCAACTCCGGGCATACGATCAGGCCCGCCACGAACCCGTCCAGCTCCACGACGCTCAGTCCCCAGGCATCGGCAGCCTCGAAAGGACCACCGGGATGAGCAGCCCCCCACTTGAACGCGGAAAGCGTCCGCCGTGTCAGGCTATCCTCGCGCATGGCCCCTCACGCGTGCGAATCGCGGTGCGTCCGGTCCGAACCCGCAGGCATCCGGTCCGCGATTTCACGCCGCCGTTCGTTCGCCATCGAACGGCTTTGACCAATTCCCTTCGGAACGGCCACCCAGGCGGTATTCGTCGCGACCGCGACCCCCGGGCGCTGTCCACCGATGCGTCGCGCGCCGCGCAGAGCACGAGTCCGGCCGCGATCGGGCGGCGGAGGGACGTCCGGGAGGGCGTCTCCGCCGTTGGCACCCAGCTACCCGAAGGAGACGCACCATGCAGACGGTCAACGCGGTTTGCGGCAACGCACGGACCTTTCTCACCCATCTCTTCGGCGCCGGTCTGGACGACGAGGACCGCTACGTGGTCGAGCGCTTCCGCTCTTATGTTGCGCAGCAGATTATGTTGCGGTCGTCATGGATCCCGTGTTGCCGGGCAGGCGGAGCCGTGCTTTGCGCAACATAATCTTTCGCGTTCACAGCGATTTAACCCAAGTTTACCAACCCAAAAATTAATTGTATGCGTCTCAACAACTTACGCGGTCGAAATCGCGCGTAGGGCACTACAGACCCGCGCACGGATGGGGTTTGGGTTCAGACGATCATCTTGCAGGTACCGCCATCGGCGGCCTTGGGGATGCCCAAGGCGTCGAGGATGGCCTGTTGGTTGGGTTCGGCCACGGTGGCCTTGCGCACGTGCAGGGTGCGCCCGTCGGCGCGCTTGAAGGTGGCGGTGACGCGCTGGCGGGCGCCGAGCACGCGGCGTAGCGTCGTCCAGCTTGCGGACTTGAGCTCGCCGTCGGCGCGCTTGGCCAGGGTCTTGCGAATGACCTGAACGAGCTGGTAGGCGATGACGGTAATGAACAGATGGCCCTCGGCGCGGCGCGGCTTGCGGTGGTAGATGGGGCGCAGACCGAGTTCGGACTTCAGCGAGCGGAACACCGCTTCGAGATCCGTCAGCATCGTGTAGGTGCGCCACAAGGCGGCCTCGTCCCAGTCGGTCTCGTTGCTGCGCAGGCAGTACACGCCGGGATGGGTGGCCAGGGTGCCGTCGACGGGCTGTCGGGTGAAGTGCACGGCGACGGCACGTTGGCCGGTCTCGTCGAGATCGACCTTGACCTCGTAGTGTTGGCCGGCGCCGTGGCTTTTTTCCCGCATCCGCCCGATGCGCTGCCAGATGAGGTCGATGCGCTTTTGCGTGCCGGGGCGCGACAAGCCCTCGTGCAGCGCCTTCAAATCCTGCTCGAAGCGCTCGGCGAAGCGCTCGGCGATGCCGCGTTCCTTCTTCGCCCGGTCCTCGGAGTAACAGTAAAGCCGCACCTCCCCGCCATCGGGGTCGTGCACCTTGTGCAGGTGCACCGTGGCGCCGCTGCGCGTGGCATGAGGCACCGCCGCCTCGGCGTCGAAGCGTCGCCGGCGCTCGCGGCTGACGACGATGTAACGGTAGCCGTGCTCGCGCAGCCACTTCACCCGGTTCTCGGTGGCGATGCCCCGATCCATGACCACCCGCGCGCCGGGCGGCGCGTTCAGCGCCTCGAGCATGTCGGGCAACGTCCGCGGCTCCTTGACGTTGCCCGCGAACACCCTGGAGCGGCGCACGAACCCGCTGCCGTCGAGCACCAGGCCCAGCGTCAACAGCGGGCAATCGCTGCGCTTTTCCTTCGAATGCCCCCGTCGCGCCTTCGGCTGGTCCGCCGCACCCCCCTCGAAATAGGTGTTCGTCAGGTCGTACAGCGTCACCGTCGGGGCGGCGTCGAACAGATCCATCGCGCGCTCGAACAGGTGCGACTCGATGGCCTCGCGGTGCCTCATCAGCGCGTCGGAGGCCCGGTACAACTGCATCGCGCCCATCGTCTCGAAATCCACCCCCAGCAACTCCCCAACGGCGCTGCGCTCGCCCAACCAGGCGTGGGTGGCCCGTTCGGAGGCCGGATACGCCAGCCGCCCGACGATCGAGCCCGTCGCCGCGGCGCGCAACGCACCGTTGACGCCCAACCCGGCCAACAGCTCCACCAGCCCCAGTTGCCCGAGGGCCCACAGCCCGACCTGCTCCACGCCGAGGCTTCTCGGGCGCGTCAACTCAAGCGAATCGACATCCACCGCCTGCACGTCGCGCGCCGCGGCCCCGTCCGGGGCCGGCGCGCGCGCCAGCAGCTGCGCGCCGATGCGTTGCGCCTCGCGTTCGACCGCCCTCGGGGTGTCCTCCAGCAACGGCGCCTGACCGAGCAGGATCGCCTCGATGCGCTGGCACAGCATCGGCCAGTGAACCTTGGGCAGATCGAACCCCGCGCCGAGGTTGAGCAAGGTGCGCTGGCGGACCTTGTCGCCGTCGCGTTCGCTGCGCACCAGCCGATGGGTATGGTAAATCCGCGCTTCGGTGCGCCGGGTCACGATGCGGCGAATGAACATGAAAGCAACGGTAAGCGCCGGCGAATGCGGCGTCAAGGCCCTATAGTCACGTTATGGCACTACTTCCGCCTCCAGACCCCCGAGCACCCTACCGATCAAGCCCTTACAGCACCAAAAACGGCTCCGACCAGCCAAATCAGCCCCCATCGGCTACGTTCTTGGTAAAGATGGGCTAAGGAAAGACATCAGCCCGGGTTTCTCCTTCCACGGCCGACGCGGTCCAGCTTCAACGACCTCGCAAAGAGCCATGGCCTGGGCCTTCGTATCGAGGTCGATTTCGGCATAGATGTTTGTCGTATCGAGTGAGACATGACCGAGCCAGGCGCGGATCGTGTTGATATCCACGCCGGCTCGGACCAGGTGGCAGGCTGTCGAGTGGCGCCTATGTCTTGAGAGACATAGGCGCCACTCGACAGCGATGACCGTCCTGCATGCCACCCGGGGGGACATCCGGAAGGTATCGCTCTGGCTCGGTCATGCCGATATCAAGACGACCGAAGTGTACCTTCGCGCGAGCTCGGCCAAAAAACTGGAGATCCTTGCGGCCAACGCGCCGCCATCGATCCGCCCTGGGACATTCTCCGGTGCGAAAGACGAGCTGATGAGGGCTCTCGGCGGGAAGTGACGGCCAGGATTAATGCCGAGTGAATGTGGAGAAAATCGCCGTCGTTAAGCCACTCCTTCCAGGTCACTCGGCATTAACATCTACTCGGCATTACACCCGCTCTATGCTTGACGAACTTGCGTTCGCTACGTTCCCTCTTGCGCACAAGGCGCGCCCGCCTTGCGCAAGTCCCATCCCTCGCCGCCGCGGCGTGATCGTGCGCTCAATCGCCCCGGCGGCTCGCCTTCGGTTCCCGTCCCGGAACCGATTTCCCCGTCGGTTGTCTCCGAAAATCTCCTGTAATTCTACGGCTTAGCCGTGTCGCTCTCACACCATACACAGCAGGCTGTCGATACCGTCACGACATGCCCCTGGCTACGCCCGAGGGGCACTGGACACGCCGTGAGCCGACAAATGTCGGATAAAACCTCTTGGGAAAAGCTGCGTCCAAATTGCGTCGCTGCCTATTCTCCAGAGCATCGCGACGGTACAGGATTGGTTTTTTTAAGTAATTTCAGCCATTTGACCGTGTTCCCTAGAGAACAAGCCGTATATGGTTTTCATATACGGCGAGAATTGGAGACCGGAATTTGGAGTATCGGTGATTCTTCACCGATTTGCGCGGCCCGACCGACATGGGCACGCTCCACCATCTTGGGAAATTCCCGTTCCGGCCACTCCCGTCAGCCGTCAGGAGTACCTTGGCAAGTTTCCGTTCCGGCCAGACGCTGGGCCGAAATGAGACTCTTCGGGATACCTGCTGCCTACAGTCCCGGCGACCAACATCCCCTCAGAAAAACTGTGTACGCTCAAACGGTTCGATTCAGGGCAGGCGGCCTAGACGAGATGCGCTGGCATCTTTTTTGCTTGGGGCACGGCGGTTACGATGGTGGAGCCCGACCGAGTTGTGGCCGCTGCTGACGACGATGTGCGGGCGTCTAGCCGAGCATCATTCTTGCTAGCCGACATCCGAAACGACTAGACGACGTGTACCCCGAAGCGTGTTTGGATGGCGCGCGAGCAGGCCCATATACTTGCACCGCACGCAAATCATATCTGCGAGAGGGAACGCGTATGTGCAATGAAGAATTTGAAACTGTACGGGACCGGTTGAGGAATGAAGTCGAGTTTGGCCCAATCTGGGCTACTTTGTATGCGATGGAACGAGGTCGGTGCGAGTACTGCAAGAGGGACTTGATTCATGATCGACTGGGATACGCATGTGCGGAAATTGACCACTTGCTGTCCAAAGCCGAACTGAGCGAGAGGGATATTGATCAAGATATCGTCGACAGCCTGGAAAACTCCGTGCTGAGTTGCTCGCATTGCAACAAACTCAAGGGACGCCATTGGATTCTGCAGAATGGAGAAGATCCATTGCTAATGTTGACTCACCACCGACAAGAATTGATCGAAAGGGCGAGGCGGTACATTGCACCAATAGCAGAAACGAAGGATCGAGACTGGATGAGGGCGCGGGAGATTGTTCTCAGTGTCAATCGGCATTGAACTCCGGGTCGTACAAATCCTGCACCGCGTAGCACTCGTGCTTGACATGTTTCTGTAAACGATTGAACCATCCGTAGAGCGGTGGATCGGGCTACATTGCATGCCTTAATCCAGGAGCCCATTGAGAATATCCTATTCTTGCTTCGCGATGCGTGACTCGCACAGTTGCCACTGCCAAATCAACTCCTTAAGCTGTCGAACTCACTATAGAAAACAAACTGGCCGCCGCAGTCGACCAATGTCAATCGGACGAATCCTGCGCTCGACCTTACCGACACGAACGCTTAGCCGCAATCAGTGAAGCTCAATGACATCTAGTAGACCGCGCGACCTGTATGAGCGGCTTATTGCGGACGGCGAGGCCGCCATAGGGGAACGCCTTGGCCGTTGTTGTACATGACCCCGAGAATGTACTGGGCGTCCGCACTGCCTTGGTCCGCGGACATGCGGTACCAACGCAAATTCCTCATCGGTAGTAATAGCCAGTCTCTATTGTATTATCTGGATATAGTTCTGGTTCCACTACAACTCGTGCTGGGATCTGAGTTCATACAATAAGACCTAAAGATCCTACAAGCGGAACCTCTCGCCTGTTCATCATAATATTCCGTCTAAGGCTGACGTCGTGGTGGAAGTTCGACTGATGTAACAGGCTTTGGATCTGGTGGTCGTTGCCTGCCTTGAGGATGGCAGGTTGTCATGTCGGCCGGTTCTGGAAATACACATAGTCTCCAGTTGAGTTCACCTCTTGGGTTGGGCGTCAGTAACATTTCTACGTAGTACTCAGCAACCGCTTCAGGAAAGTCTGACTTGCAGGTAACTTCCAGACTATGGTGTATGGGTTGATTCCTCTCAATATCGTTTTCAGAGATATATCCCTGTTCAATATCTCGTTCTAAGTAGTATGGAAGTTGCGCATACTGACTAACTCTGATAGTGCCAAGATGGTCTACTGACAATAGACTGTCGCATGGTAGGCCCTCCCAAGGACTTGGAAAGGTTGTATTGCTGTACATGAATCGTCCGAAAGCTTCAGGATTCCAAGAAAAGTCCTGTCTTTCAAGCCACGGATCATAACGAGCATCTGGATCTGGTAATCCGAACTCAGCTGATGCGTTGAGCGACATTAGACCTAAAATAGTAAGAAGTAAAGCTCTCATCATTTTTCTCCTAATCCACTGTTGCCTTGAATCCTTCTGAAATAACTATCTCGATTGGAAACTCTTTGTAGGTTTCTCCGTACGTCTCCTTGAAGTATTCAGTAGCTGGACACTCATAGCTATTGACAAAAATCGCTAGAGTGGCTCCGTCTTTGGAGCCTACTCCTACAAATCCCTCTTTTGGATCTAAGCTCTCTGGCTAGCTTGAACTTGGCCTCGTTGATCGGAGGAATCTCCATCTTTACTGTGGTAGTTCCATCTAATATTACACTAGCCTCCGCATGGTCCTGTGGTACGCCTGCACCAGCTGGGCGTTGTCCGGTCTCGGCGTCGTCGCCGATTTTGTCATGTCGATGGAACCCGTCCCGGTCGTGACGGCCGACCACGACACCTGCGTACCGGTCATGGGCGTGGATGGATTCCGGGACTGCGAGGCCGCGCCGCAGCGATTCTCGGGTCTCACCGGCTCGGGCATTGCGGTGAGCGTACTGGACTCCGGACTCAACACCACCCATAAGGGTATTGCGCACGTGGAGGGTTAAAACCTCGCCTCGCCGGACACACACCCATTGAAGGGATTCAAACATGAACACGCGAACTGTTTTGAGTGGCGTCCTTGCAGCGGTCTTGCCGTGGTGTTCCACCGCGCCGCAGGCTCCCATCAGTATTGCCTTGACGGTGGTCTCGGATTTCGAACGATCCGGCGATACCCCGGCACCAAAAACGAAACCGCCAAATGCGCAATCGATGCTCGCTATCGTCCCGCGATCAGCGCATCGATCCTATCAGCCACGCGTTGCGCCGGTTCCCGCAACTGCTCCACGGTCCAGTCCGCGGCATAGCCCTCAGTGACATCGCCGTCACGGGCGTGATTGACAAGCCGCTTGGTCAGCGAGCGTGGCAGCAGCAATTCCCGTTCCGCGACGGAAATGAAACTGTTCCTCAACCCATGGAACCAGAACTTTGTGCCCCCGGCTTCGGTGATTGCGGCGTAGAACCGCGCCGTGTCCTCGATGTGGCCGGACCGGCTCTTCGCGGACGGAAATACCCACCCGGCCGCGGGTTTGCTGGTCATTTCTTCGGCCTCGGCCCTGCGGCGCTCCAAGTTCCTGGCCAGTTGGTTCGTGATGGGCAGTTCCAGCACTTCCCCCGCCTTGGTCTCCTCAACCCGGAGTATGCGGCGCTCGAGATCGATGCGCTCCCATAGAAGTGAATTCACTTCACCCAGGCGCATTCCCGTGTACATGCCGAACCACAGAATGTCCTGAACCGCCTCGGGCATCTCCACCGACTCGATCCCGGCAGCCCAGCGCGGCAGCACCTCCGACGGCGCGGAAATCCTTCTTCTGCGCATCCGATGAAACTTCCCTCCCGCCGCCAACCACAGCTCCACCGGGTTTCTCAATCCCTCGTGATCCACACAGGGACGGCGGTATATGGACCGCAGCATGGACATTGTCTGGTTCGCCCCCGCCCAGCCGTGTATTTCGGTGATCCGATGGAAACGCGCCTCCACGTCGCGGCGGCTGATGGCGTTCAGCGGACGGTTCACCCAGTCCGGGAGATTCACCCTCAGGTTCTGCCGGTAGAGGTAGACCGTTCTCTGCGTGCGGTTGGGATTGGCGTCGATGTACTCTTCAAAGGCTTCTCCCAGTGTCGGCAGCCCCCGCGCCCGGGCGCGCTCGACCGCGGGATCCTCTCCCGCCGCCACACGACCGAAAAGGGCCTGTGCCTTTCTCCGGGCCTGCTCGGCGGTGATTCGCCCGTACCGGCCAATGACCAACCTCCGGTTGGGTGAATACCGCCCCCCGCCGTTGGCGCGGTAGTTCACCAGGAAGGATTTGGTGCCCGATGGCTGAACACGGATACCGAATCCCGTGAGCTTGTCGTCCCAGGCGATCCAGGGTCTTGCAGACGGCAGAAGCCCCTCGACGGATCGCTTGGTGAGCGTCAATCGGACGTTCGCCATTCGTTTGCGCGTTTTCATGGGGAAAATGATAGTCAATCGAGGGATGATGTCAACCAAAAAGTCAACACATGAAATCCAATTCGGGCGTATTGGAGTGCCTGTCGAGTCGGTTGGACGCAGAAGGAGACTCTCTGAATCATAGGAATTATCAGACTCAACGGTATCTCGGGCGTAGTCGAGCGTATGTCTGTCGGATTCTGTAGACATAATGGAGAAGCATGCATGGCAAATCGCGGTCACGTCTTCGCAGGTTCGATCATGCTGGCCTATGAACTTAGCGTGGCGCCGCTGACGATAGCGTTTTTCTTATGTTTTCTCACCTTGCCCGTGGGTTTGCTGTTTGTTCACACGACTCCTCGGCTCGCCATGGCAACAGTTTATTGGTCCGTCGCGACATTCCTGGTGGCCAGCCCGCTGATATTTGACGTACCGTATTGGTTGTTTGGAAGCGTGCAGGGGTTCGGTACTGTGCTGGTGTTGGGACTCTTCCTGGACTACCTGCAAAGGCGGCGCTAAACGGTGGCGTAGTACTCGAAGTGGCTCAGCCGGGGGCACGGCTTTCTGCTACCGGGGCCGAGGCAGCCGTTCGGGCCCCAGCGTGCGAGGCTTCATGGATCGCCCCAATCGCCGCTAACGCTGAAACTCGTCGCCCGTATACGCTCATTGTGTCGCCGCACGGAAGTCGAACCGATTGCTGAATGCCTGAGCCGGCACCTCGGGACCGGACCAGCCCGAGCGGCGTCGGGGCCGATTCGCCCGGTATGTTGCGCTACCGCAGGCTGCCGTCGTTACAACGACGTTTCAGTTAGCGCGTCCAGCGACTGGGGCCGATATTTCTCGAGTAGCGAAAACAAGATGGCAGCCGTTTCGGCATCCGGCTGCCCGGACCAGTCCGATGGCCTGAAATGCATCTGAAACGCCCTCAACGCAAGCCGCGTGCGGGCATCGTGCTCGCCGGTATATTCAACGTCATAGCCATAGGCGGCGAGCCCCCGCTGCAGCAGTGCGAGCGCCGGGGGCTGTGCCTCGAAGCGTTCGCGGTACCGGTGCGCGGTGTCTTCGTCGTACCAGGCACCGATACCGTGTTCGTATAGTCCGCGCCAAGGAAATTTCGGTCCGGGGTCCAGCCTGCGATCGGGCGCGATGTCGGCATGCCCGAGGATGTCGACCGGATCGATACCGGGATGGCGTCGAAGTATGTCCAGGGCGAGCTCGATGACCAGTTCGATCTGTTCGGCGTCGTAATCGTGAAACTCGCAGCGATCTTCGGGAAAGCCCGGTTCGTTACCCGGAGCCACGGCGACGCAACCCGAGCGGTTCACGATCTCGATTCCAATGGAACTACTGTTCAGTGCCGTCTCGCCGCGCCAGCGGCTCTGTCCGGCGTGCCAGGCGCGCTGATCTTCGCCGACGAGCCGGTACACCCTGAGTCGCTGGCGCGGATAGGTGGGGTCGCCGTTTTCCGGCACCAGGTAATGCGCGCTGACGGGCCGCTCCGAACGTTCAGTCAATAGGCGCAACGATTCGGCGAAGTCGGTGCTCGTGAAATGTATGACGACGTGGTCGATGCGGCTGCTTTGGTTCTCCGAAACGGCATCGACGAAACGCAGAGGCATGCAGGCGAGGAGCGCACACGAGGCCAGGAGCGAAGCGACTAACGCTCGCGAGATCACCAAAGAGGGTACAGATTGCCCACCGGGTGCATGATAGCACCGGAGCTTGAGGCGCATCGAGTGAGCGACCGGGCGGACAGGGAGACCGTACGGGAGCGGTGGCCGGCGGTGTTCGGCGAGCCATGGAGGGGACTTGGTTACGAATTGTTCCCCGAGGATGCGCCTCCGCACGTCGAGAATGTCGGGCCGGGCACATCGCCGCGCGGCCCCGCAAGCGTACCGTCGCCGCTTGCCGGCCCTCCGGTCAACGTCGTAAGGCTAGGGTGGGCATAGGAGCCCGTCTGTCGAACACAATTTAACCGCGATTATTTGCTGGACTCAGCCTGACAAAAAGTCGATGCTCTCCGGTCATGACAAAGCCTTCCAAGTCCGTTGTAGCGCGAATTGTCGGCATTGCGATGGCGCTCCTGGGCTGGGTGTATCCCTTATTCAGGCGCGTCATGGAAGTTATCAGCGTCGGCGGGATACCCGATGACATGGCTACTTGGAGCAAATGGTTAGACTTGACATCCATGCAATCGCTTTCGCTCACCAATTGGGCGCTACTCGTTGTTGGGCTTGGGATCGTCCTATATACCTATGATTTCCACAAATGGGTGTGGCGCCACGTTACCGGCAAACCAGCATCGAACATTGAACGGGAACAGGAGCCTGAACCTAGTCCATCGCTGGCCGCCAAGGCATTCGAGCAATCGCCTTTTCTAGGCAAGCGCGCGGCCAAGTACATCATTGAACAAACATCAGCGGAAGATGGCGAGAATATTCTGTGGGCATTTCGACGACACCCTGAGCCGCAAGATAGAATTTTCGCGGAAGCCGCATGGTGCGAACTACTTGCCAAACTAGGTCATAAGCGGCTTGAGAAAGCAGACTTTAACTTCGGCTGCACATACGCCGAGCACCCTAATAGGAACGAGGCCGAGGAGTACGCCAAGCGGCTATCGGGCCGGGCGTTGATAGAAAACCAAGAGGCGGTCAAGGCGAATCCGGGCAACGGATGGCGAGTACATCGGCTGATGATGAGCAGCGCAGCGGTGGATCGCGTAGAGGCTCTTTACCAAGACTTCATGAGCCAGCCGCACAAGATGCGCGAGCCGCTCGTATTCGTTACCTACTGGTTGAAGAAAAGCCACCTTGCTGGCGTCAGCCCCCAGCACTGCTGGATGCAAATGGCGAGAGCCGCCGTCGCACACGAGAGAGAAACAGGAAACCATGACTTTTGGGCCAAGGGCATTGAGGAAGCCGCGAAAGTTCAGCAAGAGTTGTGGCCCGACTGATGGGACAGGCGGGCCACATGCTCGCAGTCCAGGTAGAACTAACTGTCTATCCCGCCGAATCACTCTCATAATCGAGGCGAATTACCGATGCTCTCGGCCGCTCGTTGCAGTGTATCGCGGACGGCTCCCGAAGTGGCTTAGCCGAGCACTTCCGCAGCACCACCGCAGAATTGTCCGGCGTTGCGCGTGAGGTTGAGCTTTTCGATGACGCCGGTTAGCTGGCGGCCCGCGCCGTCAAAGAAACCCACCCGGTCGCTGACCTCGAAGTACACCTGCGTATCCTTGAGCCGGATCGAGGGTGCCCGATCCGTTTCCCGGTCCTCGGCAAACAGTTCCATCCAGCCGATGTCGGGCATCTTGCCCATGCTCAACTGTCTCCTCAATGGCCGATGTCGGCACCAATCCCAAATTCTAGCGAATCCGTCCATTTGAAAATGCCATTTTCTTCCGAGGCGTTTACTTCGAAGGATTGCCTGGGGCGCATCCTGCCGCGCCGGCCCGGTGCCGTGTCGACGCATCCGGGGCCCGGCGACGCCGCCACCCTCGACGGGACGGCGGCGTCCGCAGCGCGAGCAGAGTCCGGCCGCGAGACGCTTTTCGATGCGGCGACGATAGCGCTCGCGGTCCTGCTGGCGGCGAATCCTGGCATCGCTCCGTGGCATTCGTACATCTCCCTGACAACGGAACCGGCCGTGCGGATTGGCCAGTCGGGGGAACGTTCAGACGGCGCCGCTCAGCGCCGTTGCCTGCGCTCTGCCGGCAGGGACGCCGCGGCCCAGCCGTACAGTTGCCGCCCGGAGCGGCTGCCGAGCGCCGTGCATACGATAATCTCATTGTAGGCCGGGCGCAGATGTTGTTGGGCAGATTAAACCGACAAGGATTTGTCGGATTATCCGGTCACGGTTGAGACTGGGTTGGTCACATTATTTTGTTTTTGCCGACTGTCGCAGGCTGGCCG
Source organism: Candidatus Rariloculaceae bacterium (assembly GCA_965262365.1). Taxonomy (GTDB): domain Bacteria; phylum Pseudomonadota; class Gammaproteobacteria; order Steroidobacterales; family Rariloculaceae; genus UBA6522. The sequence continues at coordinate 4,185,790 of OZ253541.1, read as the reverse complement.
ACGCGACGGAGGTTGGGAGTTTGAGCAGGTCCGGCCCGGTTCGATCCAGAGGATCGGCCGGGCGGTGGCGGGTCCGTTTGGGCGAGGCTTCAGAACGGTCGCGGTTCGCCGAACAGGTGCAGCTGGCGTTCGTGGCAGGACTCGGCGGGGCACGGGGGTGGGCGCATGGATTCCGTGTGGCGCCTGATCTGGCCGTAGTAGCGGCCTTCGAAGTCATAGGCGATGCGCTGAAGGCACTCGGCCATGTTCGCGGCGGCCTCGTCGCTGATCCGCTCGGGCCAGGGATCGGGGTCGATCATGGGCGCACATCCTCCACGGCGCGGGCCAGGTGCTCGGCGTCCACGGTGCGAGCCTCCTCCACCGCCGCGGCCGAGAGCGCGTAGTGGGCGATGCGGTTGATGAGCCGCGGCAGCCCGCGGGCGCTCTGGTACAGCGCCTCGATGGCGGGGGGATCGAACAGGGGCAGTTCACAGCCGGCCAGGCGCAGGCGATGGGCGAGGTAGGGGTCCAGTTCCTCGCGCGTGAGCCCGCGCAGGTGGTGTTGCACGATGAGTCGCTGTTGCATCGATTCGTGCACGGCCATGCTCAGGCGCTGGCGCAGTCCGGTCAGCCCGATGAGCACCAGGCACAGCCTGGGGGCGGTGTCCATGTCGAAGTTGGTCAGCAGCCTGAGGTCCTCGATCACGTCGCTTCTGAGGTGCTGAGCCTCGTCGACGACGAGCACCGGCTGTTGCTTGGCCTCCCCGACCAGGCGGGTGATCTCGGCCTGGATGGCGCGATACGCTGAGGCGCGGGCGTGTTCGGTGGGCAGGCCCAGTTCCCAGCCGATGCTCTTGTACATGTCCATCACGTTGCCGGTGGACAGCGCCACGTAGCAGACCCGGTAAAGCCCCGGGTGCAGCGCGCCGGTGACGTGGCGGCACACGCTGGTCTTGCCGCTGCCGGACTCCCCGGTCAGCAGCCCGATGCCGCGCAGATCGATGAGGTGCTTGAGCCGCGCCTCGGCCTCGCGGTGGGAGTCGCAGCGGAACAGCTCGTCGGTGTGCGCGGGGGTTTCGAACGGCAGGCGGGTGAGCGCGAAGTGGCGCAGGTACATTACTCTTCCTCCTTCAGTCGGCGGATGCTCAGCCGCGAGCGCGGCGGTTCGGGGTCCCCGCGCTCGATGCACCCGCGTTTCACGGCGGTGTTGGCGTAGGCGTCCAGGGGCGTGGCCAGGCCCGCGGGGCGGCCCTCGTGCACCACTTGCAGCGCCCGGCTCGGCGGGGCGGCGGGATCGTATCGCACGGTGACGGTGCACCCGATGAGGGTGGCGTCGGCCTCGTAAAGCTGTCCGTGCAGACTCAGGGTGCGGTCCTTCATGACGCGGCGTTTGGTCTCGAACAGGAACAGCTCCTCCAGATCCAGCCCGGCGGCGTCCGGGTAACGCACCTCGGCGCCGGTCGCGGCCCATCGGTCCAGCGGGGTCTGCCCGTCCAGCCCGCGGTGCGGGGACTGGTGGTATTCGCCCTCCACCCAGCCGGCCAGGGCGCGGTTCAGCGCCTCGATCCCGTCGATCGCCTCCAGCTCCAGGTGGCGCAGCCAGCCGGCCCGCAGGGTGCGGAACCAGCGTTCGATCTTGCCCTTCGCGGCCGGCTGATACGGGCGGGCATGGATGAGCGCAATGCCGAGCTTGGCGCACACCAGCGCGAGCTGGCGGGAGCGGTAATTCGCCCCGTTGTCGACAAAAAGGCGCTCGGGCAACCCGCGCCTCAGCAGCGCGTGCTTGAACACCGGCAGGAACGCGGCGGTGTTTTCGGCGAACGCGAACGCGGCGTGGGGAATGACGCGGGTGGCGTCGTCGATGAAGGCGATGAGATAGGTCTTGCGCCGGCGCCGACCGTCAGGGACCTTCGGCCCGTGCATCACGTCGCTCATCCAGAGCTGCCCCGCCCGTAAATAATTAAAGCGGCGCCGGTCCGTCACCGGCGCCTCGGCCCCGATGCGCCCGCTCAGCCGCTCGCGGCGCAGCAACCGCTGCACGGTCGACGGCGAGGGCATCGCCGCCTCGCTCACCAGCCCGTGCTCGGCGGCGTGGGCGATCACCGCGCGCACGGAGTAGCCGCGGTGCCGGGTCTTGATCGCCACCAGCGCCTCGGCGACTTCCGCGGGCATGCGCCGGGGCTGGCCCAGGTCCGAGCGCAGCTTGGGGTACAGTGCCTCGAACCCGCCGTAGCGGTACATCGTCAGCCAGTGGCGTATCGTCTCCGCGGCCACCCGGGTGCGGTGCGTGCCGGGGATCGTGTAGCTCGCCGCGGCCTTTTCCTTAAGCTTCCCGCCCATGCCGCGGGTGCCGCGCGGCAGGTGCACCGGATCCGCGATCAGCCCGTAGCGGAACAGCGCCACGGCTTCTCGCAGCTTCTCATCGTGTTCGGTCATGGTCTCGGTGGCCTCCCCGGGGTCTTGCGCGGTTCACGCTGGCCACGTTAGCGCTCCGAAGCCGGTGGATCAGGCCCCGCTTCGTGTTGAACCATCGGTAAGGCGGTTGCCGCCGCCGGCGCGTCAGGGCAAAAACCCAACGGCGGCGCCAGCTGCGCCAGTTGCCCCTCGCACTGCCCGCGCAGCCCCACCAGCACCGCCTCGGTCTTCAGCCGCTCCCGGAACGCCCCCACCTCCGCGGCGCATTCGAGGAACCGCTCCGGGCACAGCCCCCGAACCGCCGTCAGGTTCCCATGCACCGCCCGCACCCGGCGGACCAGCCAGCGCATCGCCCCGGGCAGATGCACCGCGTCGCGCCGCAGCGCGTCGGCCGCCTTGGTGAGACTGGGCGCGGCCTCCGCCGCCGCCACCGCCTCTTCGATCGCCTGCAGCGTGCCCCCCAGCCTCGCCGCCAGGCAGTCCGGCAACAGGCTGAACGTCATGTGACTCTCGGGACAGTACCAGCGGGCAACGCGCGCCCCGCGCGGGCGCTTGCGCGGGTAGGTCCCGTGGCGGGCGAAGGAACAACCGCCGCGCGGATGATTCGGACACCGCTTGAGGGTTGCATCGCGCCATGCACGGCGTTTAACGTATTGCTCGCCGGTTAGCCCCGATTGATACCGAAGCTGCACCGGCCACGGCCCGGCGGGAACGCCGTCCCGCGCGGGCCACCCTCCCTTTTCATCCGGGAAGCGCTCAGGTTAACCCAGTGCCCCGCCCCCACGTCCGTCGCGCCAGCACCGCGTTATCCACCGCCTGCCCACCGGCGACATGGCTGACCCAGGGCCCGCGCCCGTGGACAGCCCATGGATAACGCTGCGTCAACGCCGACTTGACCGTGCCGGATTACTCCACCACGTCAGTTGTTTCACCAAGAAGATAATCCGACCAAAAGGCGCGGTGGGTCAGTGGAATAATCTGCCCAACAACAGCAGATCCCGGACCTCCTCGAAGGTGGCCACCTCGGGCCTGGGCCGGCCGCGGCCGCGCTTCTCCGCCTCAAGCGGCCAGCGGCGGATGTCGCCGTCGGCGAACGCCCGGAATCTTTCGACCGCGTAGGTGCGCCCCTCGTCCACCAGGCCGCGCCCGAAATGATGAACCAGGAACGTCGGCGCAGGGACGCGCCCGCCGTTGGATTTGCTCATGCCGCCACCTCGCTCGTGCCAGTGTTCGGCGGTGCGGCCGGGAACCTCCCCGGACACGGGCCGCCGTCCCGGTCATGGCCACGCTCCCCTGCCCGGCACCATGTATCGGTCGCACACGCGACCGACGAGTCCTCTTCCACAGCCCGGCGCCCTCAAAGCGAGTGAAGTCCATGCCGGGAAACAACCCATCGTCCCCATACAGCCAAGTTGACATCATGAACAAACGCACCGATCAACCGCCCCGCCGGTCAGCAGGGCCGAACGCCAGGCAACGCTTTCGGATCCCGCATCCGCTTGAGGACCTCAAGGGTGTTCGTTTATGCACGAAACCCATCCAGCAGAGCGTGTACGACTGCATCATGAAGCGGGACGCCCGGATTTTCGAGCGTCTGGCCAAGGTCTGATGCGCCTCGGACTGCATTACCCCTCCCGCCGACTCGTCGAGCAGAACCACGACGCGCTGATCGCCGTGTACGGCGGCAGCCTCGGCGTCCGGGACGACAACCTGCTCGAGTCCGCGCTCGCGCGTCCGCTGAACGTGCTGCTTTACAACGAACGCGCGACCACGGACCTGTTCGATGCCGCCGCCGCGGTTGCCTACGGCATCCGGCGCAGCCACCCGTTCGTCGACGGCAACAAGCGCGCCGCCTGGCTGACCCTACGGGCCTTCCTCGCCGGCAACGAGGTGGAAATCGCGGCCGATCCCGCCGGGGCCGTGACCTGCATGGTGGACTTGCCGATGACCGGATGTCCGAAAAAGACCTCGCCGTCTGGCTGCGCACGCAAGCGCAAGAAAACCCGATATTCGTTGCAAACATGTCGGTTTCGCAATGACTGAAAGAGAGGCGTTGCAGACTGGCATCACTCCTTGTGATTTCCGCGTCAAGCGTCGATCTTACAAGACGCCAAAGTTTCCGACTGACCTGGATTCCGAGAAAATTTACATCCATGCGACACTGCTGAATCGACTGTAAGTGCATGACGGAGGGACCGTCCAATGGAACATGTCACTCACTACCGCTACCGGCGAGTTTGGGCTCGCGTCAGGAAGACATACGAATCGGGATTCATGGTTTCCGAATCGGGTCTGCAGGCCGCCTTGTACATGGAATTACGCCGGGAATTTCGGGCAAAAGGGGTCGTGGTGGGACCGCACTGGGAAAACCGGATCCCGGACATGACGATTGTGAGCGACAATCAAGTCTCGGACATCCTTGAACTGAAATTCGTTCCTAAACCCAAAAATTATCCGGTTTATGAAGAAAACGTCCGGAAGCTACTGGAATACCGAGACGAGCATCACGTCAGGATCGATCCTTTCACCGGCCAAAGGGACAAGCCATTGCCCATTCGTTCAAATTGTCGATTGCATTTCGTCGTGATTGGTCAATCGGGGTCCGACGCCGTCTGGCCGGAGAACATTTCCGATAGGATCATCCATTGGTTTGGCCGCGTCAGTGCGAAAAAAGATGATCGCCATTGGGACGTTTGTCATGGAAAAAACCGGCTTTGAATCCGCCCAATTGCAGCCGACCGCGCGTTTGTAGAATTCCTCGAAGCCGCGAGACAATTGACGCCAACCGGCTGCCGCATAGCCTGGAACAATCGGTCAACCCGCCTGATCGATCCGATCGAAGGCGCGGGCCGCTTCCAATGCCCGATGACTTTGTTGTTTGACCACAATCGTCCACGTCACGGCGTAGTCGACGGCGCTTCCATTTCGTCGGTAACGCTTTGCTCCAGTACATTGTACGCGCAAGTCCATCGTCCTAAGTGATTGCACAACCCACTGTCACGGAACGCGCCCCGCCGCGCGACGATTGACGCCAACAGCCTCCCGCCTGTCAGAGAAAGCCGCGCCAACGCAACCGACGCTTCGCCGCTCCGTGACACTGCCGCCGTCAATTCCTCCAGCGATACTCTTGCCCAACCGATGCGCCCGTTCGCCAGAGCGCCAACGCTGCCGACCGAGAAGTAGCCGTTGCCCTTTGAATGCGCCGCCCGCGATGTTGCCCCGCTATCCGATGCACCGCTCTTGCCGACGGCCTGCGGTGTCATCGCGAAGCTGGCTCTCGACCGGGCCTCATTGATTCCCCTGCGGCGTGCCGTTCGGCCCGTCGCTTTTTTCCCTCGTGCGAATTGACCGCTGACACGCTCCGGCGATCCGGCGTTTCGCTTGCCCGTTCGCGCCTTTGCAGACACGTCGAATGCAGTCTCTCGTGATGCCGCCAAGCCCGTGCCGGGATCGTCATTCATGCGGTCGCGGAACTGCACAATCCCAAGACCCCCGTCGACCTGATCCCGCTCATGCGCCACTCGGGCTATGCTCTGCAGAATACCCCCGTGAGCCTGTCAGCAGCTGATCGTCGAGAACGCCATCCAAGCCAACGTCCTGGCGGACGTTAAGACTGATACACCCACCGCACCTCGGTGCCCAAGACGTCACGACCTGCCCTCGGCTACGCCTGAATACGCGTAGCTACGCGTACGCCACACCAAACCCGGGAAACGCCCCCGTCGGGGCCTTGGGAAAAGCTGAATGCTCTGACAGTTACGGCGTATACGGTTTTCATATACACTCAAGAACGACTTCGAAATTAGTTCATTGATTTCAACGAGTTGGTGCAGTTCTCCCGCGACTACCGCGTATTACGCACCGATGTACGCAAAATTTTTCGTACCGTTTCCGCGTTTTAGGGGATTTTCCGGATCCAGGCGTTCGGACAGCGCGCTTCAGCCGTCAATGAGCATCTTGGGAAACCCCGGCTCAGACCACCCGCCGGCCGGAGCGCTTGTTGGATTCTTGAGCGGCTATCCCAACGACTCACGAACAACATCGATCTGTTCCTTCGTTGTGTCATACAAGCAGCCTTCTGGCAACCAAGAGGTCTTTTGGACGGCCACGCTGGCCCACGCAAACATCGTCCTTAGCGACGCGCATCTCTCCTCGTGCGCCAAGACATGACTGACATCCAATACCTTGACGATCAACGGTCCATGCTCTTTCTCGTCGAAACCAGCACAAATCGACCTCAGCTTGTTCTTCGGGTGCTTGATCGTTTCCACATCTCCATCGAAATCCTCCAAGTCAGTTTTCAGCACTTGGTTGACCGCGTTAGCGTCCGCAAAGTAGTAGGCTTCGAGCATGTTCACTAGAAAGTGGACCGCCGCCTTGGCTGACATGTGTTCTCGCAGAATGGTGTCCAATGCCATTCGGTAACGACCGTACACCGCATCTACGTCGTCGGAGCGGCTCGCCTCAAGATCATCCACGAGCATCACAAAGTCCCCTTCTGACGACAAAAACCGCCGGGCAGGAAAACCAATCTGCTCCGCGTCCTTGTCCGGTATCGTTTTACCCGTGCCAACCATCCGTTGCTTACGCTTTTCGGATCGGATGGGCGACCGTTGGCCAATTCGGCGAATCACCTTAAACGAACAGTTGCCCTGGGACGCCACAATGCGAAACAGATCCGGAAGGCAATGCTGTTCGGTCTGCCCTGTCACGATCAGTCCGAACCGAAAGTGCCGCCACTCAGCGGCGTCCGCGTCACACGGCGGTATCACGAATTTTTCGCTGCTAACGTCGTGGGCCCTTGTGGACCAATGGCCTCCGACATGTAGAGGGATCCGGGCGCATATTCCTCAAGCAGATCCTTGATCTCCTCGATCTGGGACAGCCGATCAAACCGGGCGCTGCCTTGCTCCACCTGCGCCACCAGAATGTCCTCGGGCTCGAACTGGCTGATCAGGACAGGCGAATGGGTAGCGATGAAAACTTGCTTCTCCCATCGGGACGACGCACGCTTAATCGCCCTCGCCAGAACTGAAATCGCCCATGGATGCAATGAGACCTCGGGCTCGTCGAACAACAATACTGCCTCCCGGTCCCCTTCCGAGAACAATGCCAGAAGTAGAAGAAGCATCTGAATCGCCCCATCCGACATACCGGACGCGAATATCGCTTCACTCCGCCCTTTCTCCTGAAAGCTCGCATAGACGGACGATGGTCCCGTCTGCTCTAGAACGATACCGTCGAACTCCGGAAAGGCTTCGGCCATGTATTCCATAATGGTGCTGTACCGCGCATCCACGTTGCGCTTGTCCTGCACGTTTCGGAGCACCGACCAAGCGTTACTTCCACTATCCCATAGCCTCGTTTGATGGCTACTTTCCGAACCCCTCCGCTTGAGCGCCCCAAGATGGAACGACCGGGAATGATAGAAACGAACAAAATGCAGCAAGCGATCAAGCCGTCCCGCTTCATAGTCCCCTTTGTTAAAGTCTAGGAAAAGACCAAGGCTGATCTTGTCAGGTTCGCGCAAGTCAATGGCGGGAGCCTGTTCTATGTCCGTGTTGAACAACGATGCGCTTGTGGACCCGGGAACACGTTCGATCAGCGTAAGGCTGCGGCTCGAAGAAACAAGGCGCTCCCCCGGATAGGGATCAATCCGACCTGCGGCCAGCGAGAACGAAAGTCCGTAGGTGACCCCTCCACCGGTTAGTTCCACCAGCATGCGCGCATCGTTCCCCGCCCCGTCCCAAAGGAGTCCGATTCCATGATCCCGCTCAGACGATGCGACCTCTACCCCGCGTATGGCGCAGTCACGAAAGAAATAGACCGTGTCTAGAAGAGTCGACTTTCCAGCTCCGTTGGGGCCAAAAAGAACATTGATCGGGCCGACCGCGATGTCCACATCGGCAAGCGCCCGGTAGTTGCGAACGCAAACACGTTCCAATCCCACGACATAACTCCGTCAATCTCTGCCAATCGCCGCGGCTATTGATTTGGCCCGACACTTCGGCCGTCCACCGCCACCCCTGTATCCGTGATCGACCGTTGCGGCAAAGAATAAATCGCTCTCAGTGGGACCTTGAAAATTGTAAGTCCAGATTTCCTCGGCACTGTGAGCCTAGGTGGTGTGCAAATCGAAGTATTGATTCTCCGCCTCGGCAATCTGCTCGCCCGGTTGGCGAAGTCCATAGCCTCGACAAAGTTGCCGAAGCCGTACTGGCGCTCCAGATAGCGGTAGGAGTCATTCGCAAAGCCCGTGTCCAATTCGGCCAGCAATTTCGGAGCGCAATCGATCCCAAATGGCTGAATGCCGCCTAGGCAGGGAATGCACCTATTGTCGACAAGTTCCATCGCGAACTCACAAGTCTAATCGAGTTTCCGCTACGACCGCCGTTACCGCCGTGCGAACCTACTGGGGTGATACGCAGGCTAGCCGGATTGATTGTTCGTTGCAACCGACTTCGTGACTGGTCGGAGGCGAGTCCATAGTCGCGAGGATCAAGCCCGGCCACGTTTCCGAAACTCCGCCGGACAATTTTGGGATGCAATGGATATCTTTGAATTCGTCAGGGTTCTTCTTGTTGCAGACGAGCACGCAGGCGGGGATGCCCGTGCCGTAGAAGAGGCCGGGCGGCAGGCCGACGATAGCCTCGATGCAGTCGTCCTTGACAAAAAACACGCGGATGAGCTGTTCCTTTCCACCACGGAACAGGACCCCGTGCGGCATGATCGTCGCCATCCGGCCGTTGGGCTTGAGACTGGCGAGCATGTGCTGAACGAACATGAGGTCCGCCTTCTTGCCGGTCTCCGGGCACCACTCACGGAAGCGACTCGTGAACTTCATGCTCGCGCGGCTGTAGTTGTGCGAGAATGGTGGGTTGGCGAGCACACGGTCGAATTTGCGGATCTGTCCGTTGTCGAGGATGAGCGGGTCTCCGTTCTCGATCATGGATCGGGTGATGTTGTGGAGGATCATGTTCATGATGCAGATCGACCAGACTGCGCCGTTGGAGTCCTGGCCGTAGAGGGCGAGGTCGTCGGCGTTCTGGCCTTGCTCTTCCACGTACTGGTGGGCCTGAATGAGGAAGCCTCCGGAACCGACTGAGGGGTCGTAAATCGTGCTACCTGCCTCCGGCTGGGTGAGCTGGACGAGCAGGCGGACGACCTCGCCGGGGGTATAGAACTCGCCGCCTTTCTTGCCGGCGCTGTCGGCGAAGTACTTGATGAGGTATTCGTAGGTGGCCCCGAGCAGGTCGGGGAACTCGAAGTTGTCGTTGACGAGGACGCACCCGGGCTGGCTGAAGTGGTCGAGCAGATCTTTCCACTTCTGGTCCGGGATCTTGGTCTTGCCCTTCACCGCGTTGAAGTCGATGTTGTTCTTCAGCACCCCGGCGAGCGCATCGTTCTCGTCTTCAATGGCCGCAATGGCCTTGTTGAGCATGTTTCCGATGTCGTGCTTGAGGTCCTTCAAGGCCGGCACGAGATCGCCGTTCTGATCTCGCCATGACGCGTGCCAACGGGTTCTGACGGGGACAAAGAAGGTCTCTCCGTAGGATGTCTTGTCCTCGAGCAGCTCGGCGACGAGATCCGGCTGGTCTTTGAGGTGCGCGAAGGTCTTCTCTCGGAGTTGCTCGCGTTTACGGTCGAACTCGTCGGAGAGCCGCTTCAGGAACAGCATGCCGAAGATGAACTCCTTGAACTCCGAGGCGTCCATCTTGCCGCGCAGTATGTCGGCGGCCTCAAGCAGGAAGGACTCGAGCTGGGCGAGGGTGATCTTCTCCTGTTTAATCTTCTGGCCCCTCTCACGCTTCCGCCTCTGCGTTTCCCATTTGCTTTTCGAACGCCTGCCGAACCAGACCCATCACATATGGCAACTCCTCCGGCTTGCTAAAGCCCACCTCTACATCACCGTTTCCCCACCGACCAAGGTTGGTGACGTCCTTGGCCAGACCATTCGGATCATGAAGCTCGTGAAACTGCATATTGAGCGACAGGCGGAGGCGGCTTTTCTGGGGCACTATGTCTACGAAGTTGGTTTCCGCCTTGTAGGCGACATAGAGCTTAAGAAACTCTTCCGAGACGCACGGGTCAAGCGCCAGAACGTCCTTTCGAAAGAGCTCGAACAGGTCGCGCATGGGCGAACCGAGCGCGAGCTGCGGATGGTCATCGATCGTGTAGCCCATTGCTTTGTCGCCGCGCGGACGGTACAACTCGAGCACTTCGGCTCGCAATGAAGGCACCGCCCATACGCCCGCGGCCACCGCGGCAAGGCGTTCAGCGCGATTCTTGATAGCCGTTTCTTCCCACTTATCGAGGCCGCTCAGACCCTGGTTGAGCTTTAGTGGGCTCTCCCGGAACCCCCCTTTCATGTCACGCTTTTCCGCAAAGGGTCGGTCACTGTATTCGGCGTTGTAGCCAGTGAGCGTAAGATTGCCGAGCGTGTGCAACCAGCTCTCCTGAACGCGATGCCACTCAGGCCCGAGTTCGTCCCGCCACTTCGCAGACAGATTCTCGTTTTGCGGAAGAATGTGCTCGATGGTGTATTCGTCGACTGGAACACGCTCCTTGCGACCATGGTTTTCGAGTCAACGCAGCCACTAGTTTCGACGAGGAAAGGTGTAGAGATCACGCGCGACAAACTCTCGCTTGAACTCCTCGTCGCCCGGTAACCGACGATAGGACGGGAGCGTCAGAAGGTGAGCCTGGACACTCTCAAGGTACCGGTCTTTCCGCAGCGCACGCCCGAAAGTGGCGAAAGTCTTGTTCAGCGAGTTTGTAGGAATTGCACACACCGCACGGCGGAATACGTACGCCTCGACCAACCGAACTGCAGCCTCAAAGTCAGTGCTCTCGAGTCTTCCGTTGGCAAAATCGTCGTAGAGCTCAAGCAAGAACGGATAGGCGACGTCCACCTTCAGCTCTCTCAGGTCACGAAAGGCCTCGGCGAGTTTCTTATCGGCTTCTTTGCTCAATGCCATCGCGCAGTAATAGCCCGCGAAGGCGTGAATGTCTGCGACTAGCGCATCCACGCCGGCAGCGTCTATGTCCGGCGTTCGCGCATGAGACTTGAACGCTTCGTATACCGCTCGAACGTTCGGAATCTCTCCCGTCTTAAGCGTCAAGTAGTGCCGCATGAAGCTGTCGAAATGTGAGCCGTACCCTTCCTGGCCAAAACCCACTTCCATCGGCCGCCAGTGATCCTCGTACAGCCGAGTCTGGTGAGCGGGCTCCAGCCCCATCAGGATGAAATTACGGATCAGATCGGCCTGGCTCAGCGCGCGTCCGGTCGAGTTCATGCTCTCAAAGATGAGCTGAGGATTGTCCTGGTCTCGACTGAGCGCGATGTCGACGACCACCAGCTTCGCGAGGCCGTTGCACAGACCGGGAAGGTCGGCACCAAGGTTCTTCACCTGCTCCTTGAAGAAGTCGAAGTTCTCAGTGCCGCGCAGGGATTGCTTGGTGGGTTGTGCCTTCTCTTGGACCACGGCCAGCAGGCTCGCCTTGTCGGTCTGTGTGAGCAGCAGCTTGAATCCGCGTTCTCCCTTCTCCAACGGATTCAGCAGGTAGTAACTGCGCAATTTCTTGGCCGAGAAGCCGTCAACGGGCTCGCTGTCCCCAAGTTCGCGCGTTAGTGCTTCGAGAATCAATGTGACCGTGGTCAATCTCTGCTGACCGTCGATCACGAGTAGAGGAGACTGACTGGATACTTGGTACAGGCCCTTTTCGATATAGACGATAGAACCGACAAAATGGGCTGAGATGGCATCGTTGCTGCCGGTGCGGACGATGTCATCCCAAAGCTGGCGGCATTCACGTTCGGTCCATGAGTACGTGCGCTGGTACATCGGTATGACGAATTGTGGTGACTTCTTGAGGAAGTCCAGAAACTTTGCTTCGGTAGCTTTCATTGAGCCAGCCCTCGTCCGGTGCCGCGGCTCGGCATCGTCCCATCGGTTCTTATGTCTCCACGCTCAGCGACACAAGACGGCGCATACACTGAGTTATCCGAGCTAATCAGCGTAAGAAACTGTGTCGCTAGGCTGGCGGCACACATCGCAATGGAAGCGGCCTTAACGAAAGACCACTGAATCCTGGTCGTAACACGGCAATTCCAACACCGCCGATTGCCCTGCTTCCATAAGTGCAATGGCCATGGCGTCCCACTCGAATTTGATGAACATCGAGCCCCGCTCCTGGCTGAATTCCATAGGGAGAATTCTGTTTCCCCTCTTCGTGTGTGCACGAATCGAATCGTAACCGTCTCGCGATTCATCACGAACGAGGTTGGGTATCGCCGTGAATCCGACTTAAGCCCATACTGTGCCGTCCCTGCGATCGAATCCAAGCCAGCTCTAGGAGCGTGCGCTGTAGGACGATTTTCGACCGGCCGAATGATCCGGGGCCGTGGGAATTTCGTCTTGACGACGGGCGTGCCGGATATTGGAACGGGAAATCGCCATCGGGCACGCCAGGGGGGCGTGAATCGGTCCCCGGCCGGCTCCATGGCGGTACCGGACCGCCGTCATCGGACCGCCATCCCCGTCACGCGGTCGCCTGAAGCGCTTGCATCCGCTTGACGTTCAACGCCAGGCACACCAGGTCCCACTCGCCCTGGACCTTGCGCAGGCCGCGCACGCTGAACCGCCGGAAACCCAGCGCCTCCTTGATCCATCCGATCGGCGCCTCCGACAGCCATTTGCGTTGCGCGTATCGTGCCCGTCCCTCGGGCGTCGACAGTTTCTCCGCCATGCGCGCCTTGGCCGGATGCTTCTCCGCGTCCACCGACACCTCGCGCCGGCCCTCCCGGCCCAGGGCCACGTAACCGTCCACCCCGAGCGCCTCCAACTTGTCGAGATCCGCCTCGTTGCAGTACCCGGCATCGGCCAGCACCGTCTCCGGACGGGTCCCGTGGGTCGATTCCACCTCCTGCACCAGCGGCGGCATCCGGCCCTGGTCGCTGGCGTTCGAGGACACCTCCACCGCGACGATCAACTGGTTCTCCCCCTCCACCGCCAACTGCGCGTTGTAGCACTGCTGGAAACCGTCCTGGGAGGTCTTCATGATCCGGCTTTGCGGGTCCGTGAAATTGTCCTGCGCCTTCTCCTCCGGCTCCCCGTATTCGCGCTTGTAGGGTTGTCCACCCCTCGGGTTGCGCTTCATGCCCGGCTTGCGGCCGCGAGCCTCGTCGGCCTCGCGCTGCCGAGCTTCCAAACGTTCCTTCGCCGCCCGGATCGCCGCCAAACGGTCCTCCCGCCGGCGCAGCTCCTCCGGCAGCTCATCCCCTCGAAAATCCTCCCCGAACCGCGCGTCCTCCTGCGCGTCCACCGCACCCGCCCGATCCAACAACGCCTCGATCTCCGACTCCAGACGCCGCTCCTCCTCCAGCATCCGCCCGTAACTCATCGCCTTGCGCTTGGAGGCGTTCGCCCGCACCTTCGTCCCGTCGATCGACAACTTGCCGAAGTTCGCCACGCCGGTCTCCGCCGCCAACCGCACCACTTCCACGAACAACCGCTTGAAATCCCCAAGATGACGCCGCCGAAACTCGCAGATCGTCCGGTGACTCGGAAAGTTCCCCGCCGCCAAAACCCGGAACGCCACATCTTCCTCCAACTTGCGCGCCAGACCCCGGGACGAAACCACCCCCGTCGCGTACCCGTAAATCAACACCTTCAGCATCATCCGAGGCTCGTACGGCGACTTGCGACGGCCGTCGCCCTCGTAGGGCGCGTAAAACACCGTCAAATCCAACCCGTCCACCAAGTCACTCACATGGTGCGCCAAATGACCTCCCGGCAACCAATCCCGAATATCCGGCGGCAGCAGCAACCCCTGATCCGGATGGTAAGGGCGAAATCTCGTCGGCATCCCCGAATCCTCAACAATCCAATGCCTGTATTATCGCATCCGAGTTTCTACGGCGCAGGCTCCTAGGTATCCGTGTGGGGGAACGGCATTGGCGAGGTTGACGATGCGGACGCGCGCAGGCACGTCGCATGAATCGTCAACTCTCCTGAAATTTCGTCCATGTTGGACGATATGTTCCACCCGGCTTTTGCCCAAACCGGACAATATGCTATTGCGAAAAGGCACAACCGGGTGAAGGTCCGCACTGTGGTCCCCTATACCTCAAATTCCGGCGAGCGGAACTCAATCCAGAATTCTTTCGAAATCGCAGATCAGATCCTCGATAATGTACTGATTGTTTGCTTTCCTATTAAAGGCATTCCGCAGGTTCTTGACCTTACGGTCGACTTCCTCGGGGAGGTTTGCCTCGTTGCGAAGATTTCTGAGAGCGCTGCGGAACCGATTGTAGGGCCGACCATCCGGCCGTTCCCCAAATTGAGCCAATGTACTGTCCACGGCCAGCATGAAGAGTACTAGCGGGGCGACTCGCTGATGCTGGATCAACAATTGCCTATCTGCTTCGTTCATACTGTTCCTCGCCTCTTATCCGCTCCGCGACACTCTCCATTGGAGATCGCGTTTTCTATTCTCTCACGTTTCGTCGTCAGTCAATTGGCATAGACAAGTGTCTTATTGATTGTTCCGTTGTTTCTCAGTCGCTGATTCGCACTCAGTAATAGTATTTCAGAGTGAGCGAAATCCCCCAATACCCGAGGTCGCCTGTGGCAATGCTGCTGGTTACCTCCCGACCGCCCGACGCCACCGTCGGCTCATGGCTGCGCAGCACATCCGGCGGACCGCCGTCGGTGAAGTCGTCCCGCACGTTCACATGCCGCATCTTTACGCCAAGCACGGGCTCCCCGCAATCGGGCGATCCAGACCGGCCATCAACTGAACACCCCAAAGCCGATCCAACAGATCCGCGGCCTGCGCCGACAGCGTCCCGGCCGCGGCCGGGTGCCGCCCCAGAGCGCGCATGACGTCACTGTCAGGATTGCGATGATACGCCGAACTGTACGCCATGCCGATCCTGACCAGTCCGACCCCGGCACCGACATAGGGTGTCAGGCCGCTGAATGCGCCACGGTAATCGCGGTAGACGTTTCCGAACAGCGCGTCGACCCGGATAGCTAGTTCTTGTCCGTAAACGGCGGGGTTCGAAGCGGGGGTTGAGTTGGAAGCGACCTTGCACTTTGTCACAAATCCGGTTGGTTGGCAAAAAAGCGGATTCGCCACGGGCTCGCGCCCGTCGAGCGTCACCGGGGCCGTGCGTTTGGCCGCGCAAAGCGTCGATTTTCAGGCATCGGGCACGGGCGCTCGCCGGTCTTTGAACCGGTACACGGCGATGGCTGGCGGAAGGCGTCAGGCCGGCCGCGGGGGCGGTCGCACGAGGCGCATCAGGTTGTGGGCGAACACGGCCGAGTGCACGTAGGCCTGGAATCGCGGCCAGCCGCGCCAGCGGCACAGGCCGAGACCGAAGCAGCGTTTCAGGTAGGAGATACCCGCTTCGATACCGGCGCGGAAGCGCTTGAGTTGCCGGTACACCCACGGCGAGGGGGACATGTCGGTCTCTTTCATGCCGCGTTTCTTGTGGAACATCGCATGCGTCACGCCAAGCGCCTTGGCCTGCTTGAGGTTCTCGCGCGACGCGTAGCCGCCGTCGAAGGCCGCGTGCGTCGGCGCCGTGCCGTAGTGTTCGATATGCCGCTCAAGCATCGGCAGGCAGCGCGCGCTGTCGGCCGGATTGCCCTTCTCCACCACCGTGTCGAGCACCAGTCCGCTGCGCCCGGTGGCGAAGTTGACCTTGTGACCGAAGTGCGTGCCGCGACCGCCCTTGAGGATAATGTCGGTGTGCGGCTCGAACAGGCTCAGTACCTTTTCCGCCGCCGGTACCGTCTCGCCGTCGAACACGCGGCGTTGCGTCTGATCCACGACACGGAGCAGCAACTCTCCGGTTTCGCTGACGTTTTGTGTCCATGACACGGCCCACGGCGGCGCCGCGGACGCCACCGCCGGCAACGCCCCCTCGGCGTAGCCCAGCGTGCGCTGCGCCAACCGCAACAGCTTGCGGTAGGTCTTCGAGCGCCGCGCGCCGCGTCGCGACCCGATCTCCAACGTGCGCCGCTTGGCCGCCCGACGGTGATCGTGAAACACCACGACTTGCGGCCCCAAGCGCTTGCGCGCCGTGCCGAGCAACCGGCTCAGCACGCGTATCCCGTCGTACAGCAGGCGGCTGTCGGCGGGTTCCAGGATATGCGTATGGGTCACCGTGCTGTCGATACGTAGCCGGTTTCCGGTTTCGATCCCCGCCGCGCTCGCCACGCCAAGCAAGTGCCGATTGATGCGCTCCCAAGTCGTCGCGCTCACCGCCCCCGGCGCCGCCTGCAGCGCTGACTTCTTCGGCAGCCGCGCCGTGTCCACGCGCGCGAAGCGCTGCGCCGAACGCGAGTCCCGCAACGCAAACTCCAGCCCCCGGCAGGTCTCCTGGCGCAGATGCTTGAGTACCGCGCAACGCAGAATCGTCTCGCAGGTCAGCCCGTGGCGACCGCGCGCCGCCCCCGTATCGGCGCCCAGATCGGCGGCGATCTCGTCGAGCAACTCCGGGTGCTCGTCCAACCAGACCGACGCCCGTTCCAAGCCGTCCGCGAGCGGATGGTCAATGGCGGGCGGATCGAATAAACTTGTTTGTGCGGTGCGTTTCTCGCGCATGGCGCCTCCGGCGTTCTCGGTTTTTCGCGTTTTGCCTCGAATCCAAGACAAGAATAGCCGAAACGCCGGTTTTCAACTACCTCAAAACGCCTGTTTGTCCAGCTAAATCAATCCATTAGGAATTTACGGACAAGAACTAGCTAGTAGTTGTTCGACTCCGTAGACGAACTCCGCCTCCTTGTCCCCGGCGGTGATTGTGCTGCCGGAGCTACCGTCGGCATGACGGCGATGCGAAAACTCGGCCTCGAAACGCAACGACCGCCAAGCGTAGCCAGCCCGCAACCCAAGCAGTGGGCCGCTTCCGATGTCGAAACGGCTTATCCACCCCTCCGTCCGTCCGGTGCAGTCCACATGATCCAGCGACAGGGGCAGCTTTCTGCCGTCGAGCACGATGTCCGGGAAATGGCCGTCGCAATTCGTGGGCACGTCATTGCTGTGCTCGCGAATGCCGACCGCGTCGGGCAGCGCGGCACCGATTTCAAGTCACCCGTACCAACCCGACCTCGCACTCTGCGTGCCAGCTTCTGGGACTCCCAGCAGTGCCCCACGCCGGCCACAAACAGGCCCGTCCTTCCGCTCATTCCATGACCATCTGGAACTCGATTGCGACCACATGCATCAGAGGACTACCGAGTTCGCGTTCGTGCGGCGACACCCAAATTGCATGCTTGATTCTTTGTGATCTGCCGGCACCTCAAATATGTAGTGTCCGGACAGATTTACCGTACATGCAATCGCCTTGTTTGTGCTTCCGTATCAATCGCGCAGCTCAGCCGAGCAACAAAGAACATCGATCCGGTCCGCCACCCGCTGCGCGGGTTCCCTCAACTGCTCCACCGTCCAGTCTGCAGCATAGCCGTCAATCATCTGGTCAGTGGAGGCCGTGTGGCCAATATGAGCATCGCGACTGATGAGTCGTATATCGACCGAAATTCTGAAAATCGGGAAGAGCGCACGGAATGGCACCGTGTGGTCACGTTCCAGCCGGGGCTCGTGGACATGCTCGAGAAGCACGCCACGAAGGGCCGGCTGGTGTACGTCTCCGGCACGCTGCAGACGCGGCGCTGGCGCAAGGACGGGGAAGAGTCGGATCGGTTCTCCACCGAGATTCGGCTGGCCCCGGGCGGGCGCGTCCAGTTCCTGGACAAGCCCAACGGCGCCAACGGGTCCAACGGCCAGGCCGCGCAGGCGGCTTCCACCGAGGCGCCCGACGCCCCGGCCGCCACGCAGAACGATCTGGATTCCGATATCCCGTTCTAAGGGGCCTATAGTCCGCGTGCCCCTTGGCCGGTCTCCGCCCATCCCCGGGCGGGGGCCGGCCTTTTTTTGTGCCCCCGGTCCGGAGTTCCACGCCCTCCACCGCGCGGGTGGAGTCGGCGTGGACGAAGTGAATCCACTGAACGGGAGAGAGAAGATGACCCAGCGCCGCTACAAACCCGACCGCGTTTGCGGCTTTCGCTTCACCCGCGCTGTCTGGGGCGAGTTCAGCAACTTCTGGCCCCTGCCGGCGCCGATCGACGCCGGACCGTGGCGGTTCCGAACCTCCGAAGCCCTGTACCAGGCGGCGAAGTTTCCGCACCTTCCGGACATCCAGGAGCGCATCGCCCGCGCGCCCACGCCCAGGGCCGCCAAGACCATCGGCCGATCCCACCCCCTTCAACCCGACTGGAGTTCCAGCTGCGTGAACGCGATGCGCTGGGTGCTTCGCATGAAGCACGAATCGAACTCCCCGCCCATCGATGAGGTGCTCGCACGGACCGGGGAGCGCGCGATCGTCGAAGTCTCCGCGCACGACCCCTTTTGGGGGGCGCGGCCCGTCGGCGAGTGCTTCCTCGGCCGCAACGCGCTCGGGCGGTTGTGGATGGAACTGCGCCAGCAGCTTCGCAACGCCGACCCCTCAGCCCGATCCAACGCCTGGGTCGGCCGCGTCGACCTCGGCCGCTTGTCCGCCGAACCGTGAATCCCGAGTGGGGTCGAGCCGTGTTCGAGCAGGCTCACGCACAGGAGAGGGAGCATGACCGCCGTCATCAATCTGAGGGACGCTTTCGATGTTCTGAACGAACCGGATGTCGTTCGCATCGACCGCGCTACAAAATTTGGCAATCCGTATTTGATCGGACCCGACGGCAACCGGGCCGAGGTCATCGGGAAATACCGCACCTGGCTTTGGCGCGCGATCGAGGACGGGCGGATCGGGCTCGATGAGCTCGCCGCACTCGACGGCAAACGGCTTGCTTGCTGGTGCCGCCCGGCCAAGCCCTGCCACGGCGACGTGCTCGCCCGCGCCGCCGGATGGGCCGCTCGACAACGGCGCGATTGATTCCACTCACCACCGGAGACACCCATGACCGCTCCCACTCCCGATATCCTTCGCCACGGCGCCCTCATCGTGCCCGACTTCGTCACGCCTGCCGAGGAACGCCGCATCCTCGAGCGCATCGCCGAGGCGCCGTGGATCAGCGACCTCAACCGCCGCGTCCAGCACTACGGCTTCCGCTACAGCTACACCAGCCCCGGCGCCCGCGAGCCGGCCCCGCCGTTCCCGCTGTGGAGCGAGCACATGGCGCGGCGCCTGTTGCCTCATTTCGCCGGCGCCATCCCCACCCAGTGCATCGTCAACGAGTACCGCCCCGGGCAGGGCATCGGCATGCACGCCGACCACTGCGACTTCGGTCCCGTCGTCGCCTCGTTGTCGCTCGCCGCCGACTGGCCGATGCGCTTTCGCCCGAGAAGCGCCCGTCCGTACGTGCGCCTCGGCGCGCCGGGCGATGAAGTCATCACGCTGCCGCGCCGTTCGGTCCTCGTGCTCAGCCGAGCGGCCCGGGCCAGCTGGATGCACGGCATCGATCCGGCCGACACCGCGAATCGGCCCGCCACCCGGGTCTCGGCCACGTTCCGCACGCTCGCGGGCTGACGCCCGAGCGCCGGTACTCCACCGAGAGGTGGAGTCCGGCCGGTACCTGGGCGATTCCTCCTGCAAAGAGCAGTCCCCATGATCCACACACCGACCCGTCGTTCCCGCGCCGCTTCCGGCGGATCTTTGCGGGTGTCTCATCGATGAACGCCGCCGACACGGCCGCCCGGCTTGCCGCGCAAGCGGAAGCTGTTTGCCGGAAGTACCTGCCGAATGGGCGCAAGCAGGGCCGATACTGGTGCGCCGGCGACGCGCGCGGCACTCCAGGCCGCTCGCTCTTCGTGCGGCTCGCGCCGCCGGGAACGCCAGGCAAATGGACCGATGGCGCGACCGCCGAGCACGGGGATCTTCTCGATCTCATTCGCATCGCCACCGGCGCCGCCTCGCTGCGCGACGCGCTCGCCGAGGCGCGCCGGTTTCTGGCGCTGCCCGTGACGTCTACACCTTCCAACGACAACACCTACGACCGCACCGACGCTGCTCGGAACCTGTGGGACCGCTGCCGGCCGATCGAGAAGACCCACGCCGAAAGCTACCTCCGGGCACGGGCCATCCACCGCTGCCGGTTCCCGGCGCTGCGGTTTCATCCGTCGCTCGCGTACCGCGACGACGCCGGACGCTGGCGCCGTTATCCGGCACTCGTCGCTGCGGTCACCGGCAACCACGGTGGCCTCGAAGGCGTGCACCGCACCTGGCTCGATCCGAACCGTCCGACCAAGGCCCGCGTGTCGCGTCCGCGCAAGGCGCTTGGACGCATCCACGGGCTGGCCGTGCGGTTCGGCGCTCCGGACTCAGCCTCGACGCTCTTGGTGGGGGAGGGCATCGAGACGGTGCTTTCGCTCCTCACCGCCTCGCCGGACACGCTCGCGGCCGCGGCGCTCTCGGCGGGCAGCCTCGGCTCGTTCGTTCCACCGCCCGGTCTCTCGCGCCTGCTCATCGCGCAGGATCGGGATGAGCAGGGCGAGCGCGCCGCGATTCGCCTGCAACTGCGTTGCACGCGCCTCGGCATCGCCTCCGCCGTCATCGTGGCCGAGGGCAACGACTTCAACGACGATCTCGTCACGCTCGGTCGTGAACGCCTCGCTCAGCGGCTCGCACCACTTGCGGTTCGGGAACCTACCGCTAAACGGTGCGGCTTCGCCGATCTTCAAGGAACGAAGATCCCACCTTCAAACAAAAGGACTCCTACGTGATGTTTTAGTGTGCCACACGTGCTCACTGCGCCAACCCCTAAAGGGGTCCTCCACTGCGTTACGGCGCGCTCCGCGCGTGGCTGCGCTGCGCGCGTGCGTCTCAATAAATCATCACTTCGGAATCCTCCGGGGCGATTCACTCTTCTACAGAAGGATCAAACGATGTACACACTCGAACACACTCAGGCCGTCTCTCCCACCGCCGTCATCTGCGAGAACCTCGAACGGTTCGGAGGAGCCCCTGCCAAGGGCGATCCGGATTCGAGAGCCATCTGGGATCGCGACGAGGCGCTCGCGGGCCTGGACACCATCCTCGACAACTTCGTCGATGAGATCGCGCCTGACGGCACCCAGCTCGCCGACGAACGAGAAAGTCTGCTCTGGGGCTTCGTCAATACCCTGCACATGCAGACCGTGCGCCTCGACCGCGCGGTGGACCGGCTCTCGCCGAAACTGAAAGACCTGCAGCACGCCCAGGACGGGACCGAGATCAACGCCTGGGAACTGGAGAGAATCATCGAGCGCGCCCGCAACCTCGGCGATCGCCGCGACGCCTTCGAGCAACTGCGCGACGCCGCCGCCGAACGCTACCGCGCCGACACCGGCAACACCTGGCGACCGCGCCACGGCTCGCACTTCAGCCGCACCGCGCAACTGACTTCGGCGGCGATCGACGCCCGGGACTTCCTGCGCGCAAGAGAGAACAGCAAGACCCAGGCGCACCTGCCCGAAGGCACGCTCGTTGCAGTGACCGGCTCCAAGCCCGTCGAGGATGCCAACCCGATCTGCGCGGCGCTCGATCAGGTACGCGGCAAGTACAACGACATGGTCCTGGTGCACGGCGGCGGACCGGGTGCCGAGAAGATCGCCGCGCGTTGGGCCGAGTCGAAGGGCGTGCACCAAGTCGTCTGCAAGCCGGACTGGACCGCCCACGGCCGGGCCGCTCCGTTCCGGAGAAACGACCAGCTGCTGAAACTCCTGCCCAAGGGCCTCATCAGCTTCCCGGGCAGCGGCGTCTCCGAGAACCTGGTCGACAAGGCTCAGCAGCTCGGCATCCCCGTCAAGCGAATTCGACTTTGACCGTCGCGCCCTTCGCGGGCCGGGTTCCACCTCGGGACTCGGCCCGCGCGTTTTCTTCACGACCAATACCGACCCGGCGAACGCCGCGGCCCCGTCACGCAACAAGGATCAACTCATGAGCAGCATCACCTTCAAGCGCGCCGCAGAAGATGAATGGCGCATCTACGACTGCGACGGCGATTGCGTCGGCGACGTCTTCCTCCAGCCCGACATTCTCAATCCCGGAGCTCACTACTACCTTGTGTGGTTGACCGAAGACCCGCGCGGCTTCGTTCGTGTTCACGATCGCTCGCGCGTTCGCGACGTGGCTCAACGCAGGCTCGATACCCACCCGTTCTTCTGATGACGGACTGGCACTCGCTCCGTTCGCTCTCTCGCGCAACGCACTCCCGCCTCGCGCACGTCGCATCCCGTACCGCCGCGGCCACTGTCGTTCGCTCAGTCGCCGCGGCGGCTCGCCTCCGGTTCCGGTCCCGGAACCGCTTTTCCCATCGTTCGCTACCCTGGATCAGCTCCTTCCTACGCCCTTCGGCGGCTTGGCTCTCACACCCGACGCATCGTTGATGCACTTCCCGCCAGCGTCCGTGGTCGCATTACTGGACGACAACTCCTGTAATGTCAGTGACTTACGGCCCGAACGGTTCCCCGCTCTCGCGCGGCTTCCTGGTAGAAACGCCGCCGCGGCTGCTTCCTGTACTACGCCTCAGCCGCGCGGCCCCGACAAGGAGCCGACATCATGACCGACAAACCGAAATCCACCTTCGCCCGGCGCGTCCGTGCCGCTAGGCCCCGCCTCAAACGCCAGGATATCCGCGACGACGTGGTCGCGGGGCTGATGGTCCGGGTCTTTCCGAGCGGGACGCGCACCTTCACGCTTGAACGCTCGCTACGCGGGCGCCGGCACTACGCCAACCTCGGCGACGCCAACCGCATGACGATCCCTCAAGCGCGGCACGAGGCCCGCAGACTCATCGCCGACTTTGCCGAACCGGCGAAACAGGGAAACGGCCCCCGCACGCCGGGACACCCGATGACCGACTTTGCCGAGGAGTTCCTCGAGCGGCAGGCCCACCGCTGGAAGCCACGGACACAACAAATCAACGAACGCATCCTACGCAAGAACATCCTGCCGACCTTCGGCGATACGACCGTGGACGCCATCACGGTCGAACAGGTCAAGGAATGGTTTGCCTCCATGAGCGAGCGGCCCGGCGTCGCCAACCGGGCCATGCCGGTCCTGTCCGTCATGATGCGGATGGCGGAACTCTGGGGCTACCGCGCCCACAACACCAACCCCTGCAAGCGGACCCGCCGCTTCCGGATGAAGCTGATGGAGCGATTCCTGACTGCCGAGGAGATGGCCCGGCTTAACGCCGTGCTGACCCGTGACGAGTTCTGGTGCCCGAACGTCGTCGCCATCGTCCGGCTGCTCATGCTGACCGGCTGCCGTGTGGGAGAAATCCTCTCTCTGGAATGGAGCTGGATCAAGGGCAAGCGGATCTTCATTCCCGACGCCAAGTGCGGACCGCGCACGGTCTGGATATCGAGCGCCGCGCGGGCCGTCATCGACGCCATTCCCCGGTACAGCGAGGACTGCCCGTATCTCTTTCCCAGCCGTCCGCCGACGCGGTCAATCGACAACATCGTCTTCCATTGGAACCGCATCCGCGACGAGGCGGGACTGCCGGGCGTGCGACTTCACGACCTTCGACACACCTGGGCGTCGGTCGCCGCCATGAACGGGGTGGACATGGTGACCATCGCCAAACTGCTCGGTCACGCGTTGGTCGAGACGACCGAGCGTTACGTTCACCTGTCGGATCGGTCCGTTATCGAAGCCGCCGACCGGGTTTCCAACCGCATCGGCGCGGCGCTTGCTGGAAAGGTACGCAACGAGGAAGGAGGGAGCCGCCATGCCCAGAGTTGAGCTTACCGCGCGGCTGGCCCGAGAAACCAAGGCCGGCAAGAAAGACACCATCCTGTTCGACAAGTCCCTGCCCGGCTTCGGGTTGCGCATCCACCCTTCGGGCCGCAAGGTCTGGATCGTGCAGGCCCGGACCCAAGGCAGGAGCCGCCGATTGGTCATCGCCCGGTACGGGGAGATGAAACTTGCCGGGGCCCGCCGCCGTGCCCGCGACCTGCTCGCGCGCATCCGAGCGGGACAGAACCCCGCCGAAGACATACAGCGAGAGAAACTGACGCCCACGTTTCGTGCGTTTGCTGAGGAATATCTCCAGCGCAGCGATCCTCACTGGAAGCCTTCCGGGCGCAAGACGGTGCGTATCTACCTCAACGCCCGAATCCTGCCCGCGTTCGGCGAGATGCCGCTGGACCGCATCAGTCCCGAAGACGTGGCCGCGTGGTTCGACGCGGCGAGCAGGGACAGACCCGGCGCGGCCAACCGCGCCTTCGAGATACTGCGCGCGATGATGTTTCGGGCCGAGGAATGGGGATTGAGGCAACGCGACAGCAACCCCTGCCTCGGCATCGCCATGAACCCGAGAAAACAACTCGCACGGTTCCTCGACACGGACGAACTGGCACGGCTCGGGCGCGCGCTCGAGACGCACGAAGCCCGCTGGCCACAGGCCGTCGCGGCGATCCGGCTTCTGGCGCTCACCGGCTGCCGCCGCAGCGAAGTGCTCAATCTGCGCTGGCGCCACATCGGCGACGACACTCTCAATCTTGAGGACTCAAAGACCGGCCCGCGCACCGTGCCGTTCGGCAAGGCCGCGTGGCGTGTCATCGAGGGGCTGCCCGGTCCCCGTCACCCGGACGCCTTTTTGTTTCCCCGCTTCGGCGGAATCAAAGATCCGCACCGGTTCCTCGCCTGTTGGCATGCTGTCCGCGAACACGCCAAACTTGGCAAGCTGCGCCTGCACGACCTTCGCCACACAGTCGCCAGCCAGGCCGTCATGTCGGGAGAAAACCTGCCGCTGGTCGGTAAACTGCTCGGGCACCGGCGACACCGGACCACCGCAAACTACGCACATTTGACCGACAAACATTTGGTCGAGACGGCTGACCAGATCGGAAGCATTATTGTGGCTGCCATGAATCGTGGGCATGCGTAAAGGCCAATATTCGTCTTCATCACAACACTGAGTTGTTTACGACCTAGTGTTGATTAGCTGGACGATAATCCGCCTGATTGTGATAGCCCCGGAAACGTCTACAAGACTGGGGGCACTCCACTAAAGGCTTGGAGCCTCCGGAAGATCTAGTACCGTTCACTCTGGAAAAGTCGGTGTGGTTCACCCGCTTCAGGCCTCAACGAGGCTCAATTTGGGAAACTTGAGCTAGGTAGTGTGTACTTGCGATCCGAAACGCCAAGTGTTGTCTCTTGGATCAGCGCAATCGGTGAGAAAAGCGGGCTGAGAATTGTTGGAATGATGCTATGCGGCAATAGCACAGTTAGTGCAAGACTCTTATTCCCAATGCGCGAAATATGCGGGTTGCTTCGCTAACCAAGGTCAAGACGTCGGCGCGACCAAGAGGGCGGCTATGCGCGACTGCTTTCCTAACAGGGTGCAGGCGGCGGAGGGACATTGCGATATCGTCTCGATCTCGAAAGATTGCCTGAAATGCTTCGCGCCAATTGTCGCGTCGCGTGATCACAGCAGCCAAGTCCATAAAATCCGCGTATTGGATAGCAGCGTAGACTTTCCTTCCATCGGCACGATCTTGGTTCTGGCGATCTAACCAACGCTTGCGCACGGATTGTGGGACCCTTTGCTTTGCCCAGTGTGAACCAACCAGTT
Source organism: Candidatus Rariloculaceae bacterium (assembly GCA_965262365.1). Taxonomy (GTDB): domain Bacteria; phylum Pseudomonadota; class Gammaproteobacteria; order Steroidobacterales; family Rariloculaceae; genus UBA6522. The sequence goes on along the minus strand of OZ253541.1, from coordinate 4,159,832 downwards.
TTTCCAGGCGATGTTCGACTTCTTGACGTAGCCTCTGTTCCAATTCGTTTAGCAATTGCCAATGTTGTGGGTTAAACGTAGCGCCAAGATCGGGTGATTCGAGCGCTTGCGGCACAGGAACTGACGAGAACGACAGCGTGAATCCCGCGCTAAAGAGGACCCTATCGTATGTCGCGCGCGGAAATGCTATCAATTCAGGATTAAGTCCGGCACGCATAGCTGCTTCATCGCGCTCGTCAGCATTGGCGCTAAGTTCCGCAGTGTTGGCGTCACTAAGTTCACGGCCCAGCAACTCTGCAACCGATTTGGAAAACGGGTCTTCCGTATGGACGATATTGCTGAGACTCGAAAGTCGTGTAAATCTAATGGCGTTTCGCTGGAAGAGTCTGCTCGATTGTTGTCGTCGAGTTCGTAGTGCTGTTACGGATTCTGAGCATGCCCTTGAGGCCGAACCGATAGTGCTTCGGTAAGCATCACCCATATCTGCAATGCTCGCCGAGATGGCAACAGTTCTGGACTCCTCGGCCGGGCGGGCGAAGACGGAGCCGACGCTGGCCACGCGATTGAGTTCCCGCGAACGCGCGAGGGCGGCTGTGGCGGCGAAGGCGCCGGATGCCTCGGCCGCGCGGGCGAAGGCGGAGCCGACGCTGGCCACGCGATTGAGTTCCCGCGAACGCGCGAGGGCGGCTGTGGCGGCGAAGGCGCCGGATGCCTCGGCCGCGCGGGCGAAGGCGGAGCCGACGCTGGCCACGCGATTGAGTTCCCGCGAACGCGCGAGGGCGGCTGTGGCGGCGAAGGCGCCGGATGCCTCGGCCGCGCGGGCGAAGGCGGAGCCGACGCTGGCCACGCGATTGAGTTCCCGCGAACGCGCGAGGGCGGCTGTGGCGGCGAAGGCGCCGGATGCCTCGGCCGCGCGGGCGAAGGCGGAGCCGACGCTGGCCACGCGATTGAGTTCCCGCGAACGCGCGAGGGCGGCTGTGGCGGCGAAGGCGCCGGATGCCTCGGCCGCGCGGGCGAAGGCGGAGCCGACGCTGGCCACGCGATTGAGTTCCCGCGAATGCGCGAGAGCGGCCGCTTGGGGGCTAGCTTGTTGGATGTTTGCTGGCATGAGCGTATTGTACTCGTGTGGACGCTCGAAAGTGACTCCCCGTTTCATATGGGATTTATGTGTTTGACTCCATCGAGCCTAGACCGCGTCCGCGATCCGCTTCATCTAATGAGTCGGGAAAATCCAGAACGGCTCAGTTGGCCCGCGTACGTTATGTCCGGCGATAACCTTCCCCTGATCGGCAAGCTGCTCGGGCACCGCCGCCATCGCACGACAGCGGGCTCCGCTCACTTGTCCGGCGCGCACCTCTTCGAGGCGGCAGAGCAGGTCGGAAAAACTATTGCGGAGCTGATGAAGGTTCGGCCGTCGAGGTAAGTACTTGAAAGATGTAGTCTGCCATAACAATCATGTTCAGACTGTGCTTAAAAGTCGCGTATCGAACCAGTCCGTGAATAGCCGCGTGACGGTTTGGAACGTAATCCCTCTCATATTTCGTCCTGTTGCTGTCATGGACCGGTTCATATAGGTGATGAACGAGTCGATCCAATAGTATCCATCCATATGCTTCTCTTGGCAGGAAGTTTTCCAGAAATCCATGATTCGTAAGTCTATCCAACATACTCTTGGAGGAAATCGAACCGGCGGCATCGTCAAAAAAATGAATTCGAAACTCTCTGTCAATTTCCGGAAATAGCACACGACAAACGCATCGATAGTGACCCAAGTCATGTGCAGCTAGCGCTTCTCGAAAGGTCGCTTTGGACTCCGCCGAAATTTGATAGCTATCTAATCTGGTTTCAATGTCATGACGGATGCTTTCCCAATTGTTCTCGTAGAACTCTGTGAGGCAAGCTTCCAGCAGGGAGACATCGTCTCCGCATTCTTCAACGATGTCCAATGACACGGTATGGTAAGGCAACCAACCCGTTGGACGAACTGAGTCGATAAACTTGTTGTAGCTCGTAAAATGTTCTACAAGTGGAGCTACCGCCTCTACAATAGGCGCCATTGCCTCAGAGACACGCTGTAGAAATTGAACGAAGGGTTGTAGGGGTTCTACCATTCGATTCAACGCTTCACCTAGCTTCAGCGCATTCTTGTTGGCTCGGTTATCAGCCATTTTCGATCTTCCTGCCTTTTCCAACAATGATCGCCGCGATTCTTCTTGCTGAGTCGGTAAAGTGCCGGACTTCTTCGACGTTGAGTTGGCGGCCGAGAATGCCGTTTTCCCGGTAGGACAACCATTTCTTGAGAACCTGGTAGCCACCGAGTTTGTAGGTCCAGATGCTTGCAGGCACATTGTGCCAGAAAGCCGTTCCATTGAGGTAAACGTCGAAAGTCGTTTCCCCCAAGTCAGGTAAGATGCTGCTCATAGCGGCCCTTTCATCCGCCGTGAAGGCGCGTTCGACAGCGCGACCTTTACCGGGCATCACGCCGCCGCCGCTACCGTAATGTCCCCAGCCTGCGGTAACGGCGAAGTCCTTGCCCGCCATGTTGCGCCTGCCAACCGTCGTAGGGACCGCAATTGCGGCAATCTCCGGTCGCAGGGCCCCTTTCGTGACACCGGGGACAGGAGTATCGGGATCGAGGAGCGCAGCAATCTCTCGCCCAACTGCCGCCGACTTCGCGAGTGCCTCCGCCGCGCCGACGGCCTCGCCGTCTGGCCAGTCGGGTAGCGGTATGCGAGGCCACTCCATGCGCAAAGCGCCGGCGTTGGCTTCACGGTAAGTAGAATCGTGCAGGACAGCGATAACATGATGAACTAGTTTTTCGATACTTGTACCAAGGCGATCGAGATAGTCTTGGGCAGTTTTTTCTCCAACATACTTCGCCTTCCTTAAATTTGCTTTCATCTGGCCTTCTTCGCGAAGCCACATTGGAATGCACGTCGCACTTCGATCCATCAAATCGAGACAACCCATGTGTGAAATAAGTTGCGGAGGCGACCAATCCCGCCGCGGCTTTTGCTGCGCGACCAACGAAACATTTCCCGGGAACGCGTGTGGCCTGTAGTCGGCGCGCGGACGATCCAACAGCACCCCGTCCTTCTCCCAATAGAGCCACCGCGTATCGAATGGCCGGTAGGCGAAGCGGATGAAACCGCCTTCGTCCGGTCCGCCGCGTTTCAATAGCACATCTCGCACCGCTCGAGCGTCGAAGCGTGCCGTTGACTTCATCGCCGCGGGATAGCGCCGGTCGATTTCGTCGTGGCTCATCCGCGCGTCGAAGTAGTCCGCAACGCGGGCCTGCAGCCGATCAAGGTCAGTATCGACGAGAAATCCGTCTCTACTTGTCTTGACGCCGGGGAACCATACCGGGAACAGGTCGGGGAGTGCCGGCCAGTCGAACCAATCCTTGCCTACAGCTATAGGTTTGAATGGCAGGCCGAGCCGAACCTCGGGCTGCAACGGCACGTAGCCTGCGTCGATATCGGGCGCCTCAAGACTGTCAAGCATCGCTTGCCGTCGGTCTTCAGCCCTTGCGTCTTGGAAATCCCTATACCGGACGCTTCCGCGCTCAACGGGGTCAGCACCAGCCCCCAACTTTGAAAGCAGGGCAATGCTGGTACCGACCCTGATGCCCGGAGATTGGCCCCGAATCGAGAAGACCGTCTCGCTGGTCCTTCCATCCGGTGCGTATTCTGAGATGATACGGTCGCCGTGCAGGTTATCGATCCGCACGGAGTCGAACGCTTCGAGATACCGTTCCCGCATACCCGTATAGGAAAGACCGTCAAGCCAGGAGCAATTGGTGATGAAGCAGACCACGCCCTGACCGGTCTTTTCGGTGATGCGACGTTCCGCCATCCGGAAGAAACGTACGTAGGGGTCGTTCAATCCCTGGCCCTCGGGACGGCGCACCCGCTTCGCCGTGCGGTACGCTTCCGAGAGTTCCCGTTCCTCGTCATCGGTCGGCGCCATCTCCGCAAAACCGTCATAGGGCGGATTGCCAAGGATCACGAGAATCGGCGTGTCCTGTTTCACCCGCGCCGCCCTGTCGCGTTCTTCTTCGAGCTCTGGGAAGGGTAACGGTTTGGATGTCCGAGGTTCCCAGCCCGTGAGCGCGTTGGTCAAGAACACCCCTGCGCGTTCTCCTCTGTCCCCGACAAGCGGCGCATCGAGTTCCCGCATCGTAAGGCCAACTTGGAGATGCGCAACGACGAAGGGGGCTGGCATGATCTCGAAGCCGAATACTCGTTCCAGAGCTGCCTGTTTCACCTTCGCCCCGGCAAGCGCGCCGACGCCCTGGCCCTCCACATTGGCAGCGATACGACGCAGAACCTCCGCCAGATAAGCTCCTGTTCCACAGCACGGGTCGAGCACGTAGACGTTCTCCGCAGCAAGCCCGTTTGCGATACCGAGATCGTCCTTCAGCGCCCTGTCTACGCGGGCGACCATGTAGCGCACAACTTCGGGGGGCGTGTACCAGACGCCAAGCTGCTTGCGTAGCACCGGGTCGAACGCTTCAAGGAACGGCTCGTAGAAATATGGCACCGCCTCGCCCTCCGCAAATCGGGCGAAGAAAGCGGAGCGGTCCACGCGGTCGAGCGCAGCAGCGGCCCAGTTCAGCACTTCCACCAGGCCGAGCGGTTGCAGTCGCGCCGGCTGCGCAACTTGTTGGAACAGCGCTGCCAACACCGGTGCGCGAAGATGCCAGACAGCCGTCCGCCACTCGAACGGCCCTGTAGGTGAAGGTACACGCCGTGCCCACAACACCCAAGCGGAGAAAACACCATAGAAAAGTGTTTGCACCAATGTCGAATGAAAGAAACGCATGCCCTTCTCGCCCTGGAAGCGTACGCCGAGCGCCTCTTCCAACGCCGACCGCACCACGTTAAGCGATGGAACTTCGCCTGCCGCTTCGACTCGCGCCAAGCCGTCGCGCGCATATGACGCTAGAAACCACGCGAGATCCTTCGGCTCCGCCAGCGCGGCGCGATGCGACAGCGCTCGAGCGAGATATTCGCCGAGACCCGCACCAACATCGCGCGCGAAAGCGCGAGGATGGTCCAGCCTGCGGTGGAACTCATCGGCGTCCCTCGCCAACCGGAACGTCTCCAGCTTCGCCGGTTGCCCCGTCGCATCCTCGCCCACGAGCACGAAGTCGCGCGTGTTGGTCACCAACACCAGCCGATAGTGGTCCCAATAGCGGCTGACCTGATCGCCCTTCGCCGTCAGCCAAGCGTCGTCGCCGACGGGTTTGACTTCGACAACTCCCCGCTCCGGCAGCTGTCCCTCGCGCGGTTGGCCACGTTGAACCTGCTTCGCCGCGTAGAGGGCGAAATCTGGATGACCCGCACCCTGGTCAGCAGGTTCTTGAATACAAAACGCCTTGGGCTTAAGCGCTGCGCCGATGGCGGTCAGCAGACCGGTTAGCGGCCCGTAGCTCGAGCGTTCGCCGGTACCACCACCTGAAGCACGCAACCGCGACAGGTCGCTAAAGTACGCTTCAACTGCCGACCTCAGCTTCTTATCGGTAAACGCCATCCAACTCGTTCCGGTCGCCCTTCGGCCGTCATACCGTCATTATGTGAGAATGATCGCCTCATAGCGAAACGCGAGGCCAACTTACGCGTGCAGTGCACTACCGCGTGGATCTGGAACGGCCCATTCGCTACGTGCCTTTGCATGCTCGTTGACGTGGCGTGATTCTTGCTGGACACCTGAGCACATTCGGACATCCGCATCATCCATCGCAACTCGGGACAATCATGTCCGTAGATTCACAGCCTTTCAGGATCTCGTCCGCCGCGTTCGCTTCGCGTTGATCAATTGTCAGTCCGTACTTGCGTCAAACCTGAAGCGTTCTTTGCACAAACCAGCAGGCGTTCATGTCCGGAACCCACTCCGCGACGTCCCTGGCGCTCTTCTGATAGCGGTTCAGCTCCGGACTCGCGAGCGTTAGGTTCAGCAGGTCTCGAGCGAATTCTTCCTTCCTTTCGTCATCCGCCGAGCACAACCCGCTGTCGTGGGCTTCGGAGCGGGCCACAATATGCTCGATATCAGTATCCGCCCGACTTGCGAAGCATTGTCCCGTATAGGGGCTGTAAATGCCGCCAAGCATTTCGATGATGTCCAGTTCCACGGATTGGGGATAGGAGTACTCTCCTTGGTCATAGGGTGCGCACCGATTTTCCGGTGCAATTTGGACACCAAGGTCCGGAACCTGCCCTGTCAGGTAAGGCAATTCTTCGTTCTCCCCTTCACCGCCTCCGCAGCCGCTCAAGCCGACGATCAGCGCTAACATTGGTCTTGTCATTCCATTGACTCTCAAGAGACGTTTCCTCCTAGCCAGTTCGCCACCCTAAGCAGTCCGATTGTAGGTGTGCGCTTCAAGAACGGCGCAGTGTTCGTTCGCCATTGAGGTCCAATAACCGTTTCGGTGTGTGTGTGATAGTCGAAGCTCTGCTGCTCTCAAGAGGCATCGAGAACGCGACAAAGTCCGTCCCAGCCGGCGTCGATGGGCGGACGATCCCGCGGATCGAATATCCCACAGTCCTCGATTCGATAGTTATGCCTGGAAAATTGGCAAGGCCAGCACGCTGTGACGAGGTTGTCCGGCTCGTTTGAGCCACCCCACTGACGCGGGACCACGTGGTCGTGCGAGGCGAGCACGGCAACACAGGCGTGTTTATTCAAATTGCCGCGCCCCCATCGGAACTCCCCAAATGTGTCCGACAGGCATTTCCGTACTCGAGGGTCAATCACCCGAGTGCCGCAGAATCGACAATGCCATCCGTCGCGCCGAAAGATGGCGTACTTCGTCCTGGCGGAGGCGTCTCCGGGCGTCTTGAGGTCCTTGGGCGGCCTGGGCAGTGCGGACCGGATAATGCCGTGACGCCGCAGTGCCACTGTGGTGGCTTGGGCTTGGAAATGAAACCATTCACGGAGCGAACGGGTATCGGCCTGCAGGATTCGCTCCAACGCATCGTCCGTTTGTTCGGCGACCAACATGTCCGCCGCCTCCGACATCAAGCCCAATACGATGTTGGATTCGGGCGGATGCTCGATCAGCGAATTTTTGCAGTGATTTGGATTCACGCCCAGTTCCCTTTCCGCATTGGGATTCGTTTCGCGCATGACGGTAGAGCCGTGGTTTGGCGATGTCAAACGGAGCATTTCAGGAGAGTCGTCGTCATATTCCTCTGGTGACCGTATTTGGAGGGAGATGCGGCGCTGGTCATTATCGTGTTGGGGCCTGAATCGTTCGGATGCCCGCAGGCCTTTTTGGATGGCATCGAGCTGTAACGAACGGTCGAACCGGCCAACCCGTGTAGCCGGCTCCGGAGCTTACGACGAAGTGCCGTACTAGTCGTGATCTCAAGAGTCGCCGAGGCGGCAAGTACGGCGCTTGCCAGGGGCGTGCCGTTGCTGCTGTGCCCGAACGTTTCGGACAGCTTGGGCGCATGCGTGCCAAGGTTCAGGTCGCCAATGTCCGTTGGACCCGGAGGTCTGGGTGAGCACGAAAACGAGCGTTGTTCCAATACGGGCTCGCTGGCGACCGTAGTCGATTTTCGCCGTTGGAGTTCCGAAGTAGACAGACGCCGCCTTCTTGCCGTTAAACGCCAGCACGCGGGGGGGGTGTGCGTGCGATTCTCTCGCCAAACGCGGCAACGTCGAAGTCCGCCGCGACAAGCCCATCGTCGGTCCCGCTATGGCGTTTGGCAAGATCCGTCAGGCTAATGCCGAACTCGAGAAGCCGCTTGTATTCGCCTGGGGCCAAGCGACGGGACGTGAGCTCAGTCTCAGCCAGTATGGCCCAAAACCTGTTTCGGGCATCCGCATAGTAGGTCTTTTGGCCCGCCGAGCGTGAGCCTGCGGCGGTGCCGCAGATGACCAGGTCCAGACCGGGCAGGAGAAGATCGGGCAGGACTTTGGCGTAATCACTCAACATTGGCACTAAACTCACCCTGATCAGTGGCGAGATACAGCCTAACCGTTACAAACGAGCAAGACGACATCAATTTCTTGACCGTCGATCGTATGGCGAGCCGTCAGATCCCGTTCCAGTTTTCGAGGATCTGGAATGTCTCGGACGTCATCGACAATGACGAAGAAGATCGTCTCGCTTGCAGGGTGTCTAGCGTAGGTTTGAATGTCGACATAGATTTCGTCGACCTTCTTCTTCCAGTTCCCCTTCCGCCCAATCCACTTGAGCTCCAGCAGGAACGGAACGTTTTCGCTGTACAAGTCAGCGAATTTGTGGGTTCCGGCCTTAGACGGAATCGCTTCTTCCTTGGCGATGTCGAAAATCGTAGGACGAAGCATCACATAGAGTAGGTCTCGTACGTCGTCTTCGCACGAAATCGTCCAAGGATCCAGTCCCTTCTCTCGGTTATTGAACGATCTGATTGTGGCGGTCAGCGAGTGAATTGCCCGTTTGACTTCGAAGAGCGCCGCTTCCCTCCCTTCCAGCTGAATTACAGTCTGGCGTTCGGTTCTGGAGCAAACCAAAGCCTCAAGGTGACTACCCAAGAAGGCTGCGAAGCAATGGTATGGAGGCTTGATCTCCCTTCCGTCCTTCTGTTTGGACGAGTAGGTGTCCGCGTCCCGAGCAATGTCCTCGTCAATCTCCGACACCTCTGCGGCCCATGTGGGTTCCGCCCGCAGAAACAGTTCGTACGCCCAACTCCGACGAGCGAATTCACTTCGCTCCTCCGATGTGAAGTCGATTCGGACGTGTCGAAAGTTACCGACTTCCTCGATCCAATGGTCGGTGTAAACGACGCACTCCCGCTCAAGCGTCTCGAGGTCCTGCCTCACGTGATCCGGTATGTGCGTGAACGTCCGGCCGAACGCGACGGTGGGGTCACGCTCGTCGCCCTCCCAATCATGGAAGTGCTCTCCGATCGATTCACAACCTGTGTCGCGCATCTGCTTTCGTCCGAAGGTCACCAATACTTGAGCTAGTCATGCCGCAAGCAAGTAGCATGCCACGGTCGGTTCTCGCCCGCATTGTCAGGCGGCGCAAGTTATCCAGCCGTTGCGACGCCGGATCAGCAATCGCATTCTCCGTGGACCTGCTTTAGGGATGACCCTTATCTCGCGATCTGCGGCGCCATTCTCAGCACAAGCATTGTGGCTACAGAGTCCGAGACTCAGGGGCAGCGCCGTGCCTGTTCGGCGGCGATGGTGGCGATGAGGGCCTGTTCGAGGGCGGTGCTTCTGGGTTCGGGGACGACCCAGCACGATACCTGCCTGCCGCCGACTGTTGGAGGTAGAGCCCGAGGGTTCGCCGGGTTCCAGGATCGGCACGCCTCGCGGTGTTCCTGATTGCGCAATTCGCTGGTGATCGCCGCATCCGCCTCTGCCGCTCTGCGCGCGAGTTCGCCGCACGGGGCGTCAGTGACGGGAAGGGCTGCCAGTCTCGCGGTTTCGCGCTCGCGGGCAATCCGCGCGGCGGCTTCTTCCGGTGTTTCCTCAAGCCAGGCGCAGCCTGCCAAGACGGTCAGTGCGGCAACCAGCGATGTACGCATGTATTTCATCCCCATGACATCCGGGGCGGATCGTAGCATACGGGTCGCTACGTCTTTGTCAGACTCGGAATTCCGTTACCCTCTACGCGAAGTGGGTCGGTTGACTCACGCGATGGCGGTTTCTGTCTGCAACGCTGCGGTCCAGTATCACAGTTCCTTGAATACTTGATACCCTGTCCCCACACGCTTCAACCTCTTGTCATGCAGGCGGCGGCCACGCCACCATTGCTATAGACTCACGCCGTCGGCGGGGGTTTGTTATCTGGACAGCTCACCTACGGGAATCCACTTCATGCAAGATCGATTATTGATTGGCGTTCTCGGACACCGAGACAGCGGTAAGTCCCATACTTGGAACACTCTATTCGGCAGTCAAGTCAGGACCGGCAAGAAGGCGCGTAAACTAGAGTTGCGGCCTGGAGAGTCGGTTGATGTATTCTTGATCAGCGGCTCTCCTGAGGAACGAGACTTATATGTTGGCAACATCCTCACAGACGACAATTGCCGCATCGTGCTTTGTTCAATGCAATACAGGAACGACGTCCGAGAAACGGTTGACTACTTTCTCGATAGAGGTTTTTGCCTGTACATTCAGTGGCTGAACCCCGGTTATAGTGACCCTGATACGGTTCAGGACTACCTAGAACTAAAGGACGAAATTCTCTCCGCGCAGTCCACGTTTTCTATCCGCAACGGAACAATCGATCCCGCCCCCAGGGTAGATGACATAAGGGATTTCATTTATGGATGGGCTGTCTTTCGTGACCTCATCAACCATTCGTGACTGCTGCTTCGTATATTTGACGTATCTAAGTCTCCAATTGTCCTTGACGCTTAGATAAGCATGCGCAATTCTCTGTGTAAACGTTCTTTCTCTCTAGATAACGTTCTCAATTTGCGCATACGCGGCCTGATAGAGCCTGAGCGCGCTGGTACAGCAGCAGGTCAGGCAGCGGGCGCTGATCGGGTTGCCGTCCGAGCAGATGGTGCTCGAATGCATCGCGGAAGCGGCAAGGGCGTAATCGGGAGTCGATCCTGCACCTCGTCGCGCAAGTGCGCTTAGCCCCGGCAGCCCGGAATCCGCTGGCAAAACACGGCCTTTCGTGCCCCCGAATCCGTTTGGACAGGCTCACGGCCCGTTCAGAGCATTCGCGCGGCGCCAAGCGTTCGCTGCGTTCGTACGGTCACGACGCAAAGACGTACGGCCGATTGCATGATCTGCAGATCCATGGCCGCTCGCTGTGGCTGCTGCCGCTGGTGCATCCCAGGCGGGCCGCCGACCTGGGGTTGTACAGTGAGTATTGGAAAGCCCTTCACAAGATCTGGGCAAGGAGAATCGCCACGCAGGTGCGCCCTCGGCTCTATCCCCTCGTCCCATCAATGCAGTCAAGGGCAGGCGCTGCGGAACCTGTCAACAACATTGAGACACCGTTGTTCATGATTTAGTGAGCATCCGGCGAGGTTTTTGCTTCGGTCGGCGGATTGATCCAGACGGCTTTCGGGAGAGCCTGGGGTTTCGGAGGGCCATGAACGAAGCGTTCCGGGTTGTGTGTCCAGGCGTCTTGCAGGGTGCGTTGGCGTTGTTCGAGGATCTGCCGGGCGCGGCCGTGATGGACGTCGCCGGGGGTGAGCATGGCGATTCCGGCGTGGCGATGCTCGCGGTTGTACCACGGGAAGAAGGTCCGGCAGAACGCGACCGCGGCGTGGATGTCTTCGAAGCGACCCGGGAAGCCGGGGTGGTATTTCAGCGTCTTGAACTGGGCTTCGGAGAACGGGTTGTCATCGCTGACTTGGGGCCGGCCGAGTGAGCGGGTGACGCCGAGGTCGGCGAGCAGTTGCGCGGTGCATTTGGCGGTCATGGGCGAGCCGCGGTCCGAATGCAGGGTCAGCACTTGGGGCTGGATGTGCTGCTTGAGGCAGCTTTGCTCGATGAGCCGGGCGGCGAGCGCGGCATTCTCCCGTTCGGCGACCATCCAGCCGACGACGTATCGGCTGAAGATGTCGAGCAGTACGTAGAGGTAGAAGTACGTCCAGCGCTTCGGTCCGAGCAGCCGGGTGATGTCCCACGACCAGACTTGGTTGGGCACCGTGGCGAGGAGTTCGGGTTTGGCGTAGTGCGGATGGCGCAGCTGATTGCGCCATTCCCGGACCGGCTGTTCGGCGGCCAGGAGACGGTACATGGTGCGTTCCGAGCACAGGTACCGGCCTTCGTCGAGCAGTGTGGCGACGACCTCGCCCGGGGAGCGGTCGAGGAAGCGCGGGGAGGCGAGCACGTCCAGGACGCGCTCGCGCTCGGTGCGATCCAGTGCCCGGGCGGGCGTCTTGCGGGGCTGCCGGGGCCCGGGAGCGGGCCTTTGGCGACGGTAGAAGGTGGCCCTGGATACGCCCAGTGCCCGGCACGCCGGCGCCACGCCGACCTGCGCGGCCAGCGAAGTGGCGGCCATCAGCAGTTCTTCCCGTCGTTGAGGTTCAATCCCAGCAGCCCGGCAACTTTCCTAAGAAACTCCCTGGGCTACCGCCTCCTGGAGAACAAACCCCATCGACTTCGCACGCCGGCGCAGGTTGGCAACGACGCGTTGCCGATACCGTTCCTCATAGTACGAGGCGCCCGGATCGTCGTACTCCATGCCATACCGCATGACGTTGTAGAACAACACCGCCAATTTCCGAGCGGTCGCCGTGATCGCCTTGGCCTTGCCGACCCGCGCTGAAAGGCGACGGTAAAACGCCCCGAGCGCCGTGTCCGTGCGCCCCACGGCGGTGGCCGCCAAGCGCAGCAATGAGGCCGCTCGATTTGAGGATCGTCGAGTGCGCGAGGAGAGCACCTTGCCCCCGGAGATCTTGTTGCCCGGCGCCAGGCAGAGCCACGAAGTGAAGTGCTTGGAACTGGGCCACTTCGTCATGTCGGTCCCGCACTCGCTGACCAGCTTCAGCGCGACATACGGCCCCAGACCATGGATCTGCGTCAGGTCGACGCCGAGCAAGGCGAACAGGGCCTCGCGCACGTCAAACTGCAATCCATTGGCAGAGTGACTCTTCTTGGCGCGCGGTGGCGGTAGAGGTGCCTGCGGTGTGGCGACCCCGGATCGCAGGTGTGCCAGCGCTCTCTCAATCTCTTCGTCGCATCCCGCGACCTGTACCTTGTAGAAGTCATACAGGGCCAGCGATTGCGACAGGGCAAATACATGTTCGCGCTCGTAGTTGCCCACCAGGGCCTCGCGGATGGTCTCACGCGACGCCTTGCAGCGCACGTCTCGGAACCGAGCCAGCTCCTCGGGGTCCGTGTTGCCCGAGACGATGGCTCGGATGATGCGCAGCCCCGTCGCGCCGGTCACATCCGAGACTACGTGATGAAGCTGCACGTTCATCTGCGTCAGCGCCTTTTGCATGTGCTGGACGTGGGCCGCGGCGTAGTCCAACAGCCGTTCTCGATGGCGCAGATACGCCCGCAATGCCGCAACCCCCCGCGAGGGATGGAAGCTCCCGCGCAGCAGTCCGTACTGGTGCAGTTGTTGGAGCCACTGTGCGTCGTTGACGTCGGTCTTGCGACCGGGCACGGTCTTGGCGTCTCGCGCGTTGACCAACACCACTTCCACTCCGCGAGCCTGAAGGATCTCGAACGCCGGGATCCAATACACGCCGGTCGATTCCATCGCCACCGTCGCAATCCCCAGCCCCTTGAGCCATTCGGCCAAGCGATGGAGGTCGTTGGTGAACGTCGAGAACGTACGCACCGGTTTGGCATCCAAGTCTTCGGACACCGCCACCACATGGAATCGCGAACCGATATCGATCCCGGCGGCCCGTGGATGAACCACGGACCACTTTCTCTTTCTGCCTTTCGTTCGTGCCATCACTCACTCTCCTGTCTTGTCATGAGCCGGAGGGCGGGACGGCGGAAAACATCAATTTCCTAAACGGGCTCCTGCATCGAGGGCACCAAATTCCGGTCCGCTACTGTCCCTGGACCACGTTTCCCTGCGGGGTAAAAATCCACCAATAAGTCGACGGCCGCTCCCCCCGGCAAGTCGATAGTCTACACGCGCTTCCGAGTTTCTTTCACACCAGGAGGGCCGCGGCGGCCTTGGGGCGTTTCCCTGCACGTCGATGATCGTGTGCGCGGTGGCCAGTTCCTTCTCCAGGCGCGCCACCTTCGCTTCGAGCTGGCGGACCTTGGGGCTCAGGGGATTGGATTCGGCCGGCTTGGCGCCGCGTTTTTTCGGTGTCAGGGCCTTGAGCGAACCGTTGCGGCGCGCCTTGCGCCAGACGGACAAATGCGAGCTGTACAAGCCCTCGCGACGCAGCAGACGGCCGATCTCGCCGGGCTGGGTGCAACGGTCGGCTTCCTCGAGGATCCGCAACCGGTATTTGGCGCTGAACCGCCGCCGGGCCGGCTTGGCCACAACCTCCGGATCGGGCGCCCGGGGCGCTGCGGCGGCGCCGGCCCTGGGGGCCTCGTCGCTACGCTCCTCGACCCCCAGGGCCGGCGCGTCAGCACCCCTCAACATCATCGAATCGTTACTGCCTTTCATCGTCGTTCACCTCCATCGCCCTACACTAATTCCAAGGGTAGTCGATGTCTCAACGATGTTGGCAGAGAGGGCTGAGCGCGCGCGCTTTATCTGAGTGGATCGGGTGCGGACGGCAATTAGCGGGCATTGCAGGTAGTGTTGGCGGGGCAATTCTGGAAACAATAAGCACTTGCTGACCGCCACGCGTGGTCGTCAATTGTTGCGATTCTTCCAATAACCGAACAACAACCCGATACAAACGACCACAATTGCTAACACCATGCCCCGTAGCATCGTTTGTGTAATCTCCGGCCAATATTCCAGTCCGATCATGGTCGCAAGAGGCATGCATAATCCCGCGCCTACTAAAGTTGTGATCAATACTTGTCTCTTGGTCTTCAGCGTAAGTCGCCCATACTTGATCAAATTCAACAGCCCGCAACCGATGAAATACAGGGCAATTCCGGCGATAAAGGCGATGGTGATGATTCGCGTAGGTTCCGGCCAATTTGTATTGCCGACAGAAAACGCAATGAGCAACATAACGATGTACATTGCGTACAGGCCGTTTCGCATGCCGCGTTCGTTATTGTCGGTTCGTTCCTTTTCGTGGTCGCGCTTGATTCGTTTGGTCTTCGCCTTGAGATTGGCGACCGAGGCAGCTTGCCCCAACAGGTGACTGACGACCTGATATCCCTTGCCGCTGTCCGACAGTCCGCCAGACGAAGTCCGGCAGGCGTTGGCCTTGTCTAGGAAGTCGGTTGAATGCCCGCTCAGGTCGTCCGGCGTCATGTCGTCCAACCCCCTTTTGGACAGCGAAGCCAAGTCGGATACCAGGTCGGGCACCGTTCTACTATCAGTAATTGGTTGGCTCCTTAGTCATTCGAACAGGTCTTCCGACGATAGGTTTCGTGAAGCTCCACTGGATTGAAAGTTCAACTCCGCAATGTCGGTCAGCAGGTCGGGATGATTCATGACTAACGTTCTTGAGTAAAGATGCGTAACTTGGATGTTTCGGCGATGCCCGCTCTGGCAATCGGGCGTTGTCCTTCATACTCCGGTTGCAGCATTTGGCGGGCGACATCTTGTAGTCGTTGTCGGACTCGTTCAAGACGGTCCGCGTCGACTTTTCCGAAGTCTTCAACCACGATCCAAACGGACTGTTCCGACAGAGTCTGGCTCATCCTTTTCGAGTAGTCATTTTGTGCAGGCACCATCGCGGGGATTCCCTTGGCGGTTCGATTCGGCTGAAGTGAAGCCTATGCGTTTGTGACCAGGGGCACAACCCGGGTTGGGACGCACTTAGCGGCCGAATACTCATACGTTGTGCCCGCGATCTTTGCGACCATCACGTTGTGCTCCTGGTCGTTAGGGCACAACGTCGCGAACCGTTGCAGTGGCTGCACGCCAATGTCGAATCAGCCGCCGGATAAGGACTCTGATGTCAAGAGCTTTAGTCGGTCTCGCGCAGCGCCTCAGCGACGATACCGAATGCATCGCCGGTCGCCAGCGCCGCCTTGCACGCTGCGATGGCCCTGAACGGGGCAACGGAACTACCGATGCAATACGGTGGAAGAGAAACAAAATGGAAGAGAGAAATCTCCGCCACATGGATCATCTCCTGCATCGTAGCCGCGATGCTAAGAGAATTTACCGACCGAGGCGGTCGCGAAGTAACCCTTGGCGCGGCCGATGTTCCGACGGGTGTTGACCTGGATGGCGCAAAGCCGTTGATTGTTTTCGTCCGTGACCAGAATGTCCATGTTCGGAGCCCCATCCGGGGCCAGGGCTGCGATCCACCCACGGCGCAATAGTTGACTCAGAACGTAATGCTCGCCTCCGTCGCCGACAATCGCCGAGCTGACCTTGTTGCGTTTGATGGGATTCCTCACTTGGCAACTTGCTTACGTAACAGCTACCAATTCCTGCTTGTCGCATAGCGACGAAGAACGATACTGCAAAATACTATCCGATTCAGCGTACGCCCCAGGAAGCTATTCCACGTTACCCAGCAACGCCAACTGTGCCTCGCGTCCGCCGGCCAGTGCGTCAAGCGCAAGCGCCGCATTGTAGGCCGCCTCTCTCACGTCCATTGCAGCCAGTGGCTCCATTGCGTCCATGGGGTCCAGCTCGCTCAGCAGGTCCAGCGTGGCGCGCCCCTCATCCAGCGTGCGCCACGCGCCGCGTGCCTCCGCCGCGCTCTCCGGGACGGCCACGGCAAGCAGCGCTTCCAGCAGATCGTCGACCACCGGCGCGTTACGCTTCACGCGCTCATCCATCAGGGGCGCGTCCAAAGCGTCCTCCAGAGCACGCAATGCTTCACTGGCTGCTTCCAGGCCGTCCTGCCGCACGGCCAGACAAGCCAGCGCCAACGACATCGCCCTTTTGTCAGGCATGCCGGAAATGAATCGCGCCCACGATCAGCACCCACGCGGGGCGTCTACGTGGAATGTTCGCCGTTCCCGAACATTCAGGTCCGCTTCGCGTTCTTGATTGCCACGAAACCGGATTTCCCACTGCCCCTCGTCCTCCTCACGGTGTAGCCGTAAACACCAAGGTTGAACTTTCGGTCGTTGGCGAAGTTTGCCAGCGCCTCCTCGATCATTGCCGCCACCGGGTCCACTTTCGGCGCCGAGGCCGCAGCCTGTTGTGCGAGCCACTTGCGAAAAACTTCCTCGCCCAGTTCATCGCCCACCGATTTTCTTAGCGCGTTGAGTTTCCTCAATTGCCCCTTGGTGAGTTTGCCTTCATCGATGCCCATGCCTTTCCTCCCGTTGCCGACCCGCATGCGTCCGTCCGGTCGGCATCATACCCGCTCCGGCCGATTCCATCCCGCGCCAATTGACTCGCGATTCTTTCTATTCCGTGCCCGAGCGTCGCCGAGAGGCCGGGTCCGCCTGTGACCGGGACGAGGGCGGTGTCCGCGGAGGGTGCCGGCCGGTCCTCCGATCACCGGCAGCAGGGAGTCTTTCGCGATGAGCACATCCACCAACGGCCGCGCGCCGGCGTCGACTTTTCTCACCCACTATTTCGGCGGCGGACTCGTCGACCAGGGCGAATGTTATGTCGTAGAGCGCTTCCGGGCCATGAGCAATGGAGAAATACGCCGCTGGCCCGGCAAGGCGCCGGCGAAGAACAACGGGCGCGGCCGGCCGAAGCCCGAGGTCGCTTCGCTCGACGCCGTCCAGGAGCTTCGCCCCGTCTACAACGAGATCATTGTCTGCACGGGCCTCGGTACGCGCAGCGGAATTCAATACTGGGGCTATGCCGCATGCGGCCTGTTCGGCGACCGCACGAAACGCCGCTGAACGTCACTTTCCCCATGTACGTACCGCCGTCCGTCTGACGGTGTTCGCCCACCTTCCACGGAGAGCGCCATGGCCTACGCCGATCCCGAGCGGCGGCGCGAATTCGACCGCCAGCGATCCCGCCGGCGAACCGCCGAGCGTGTAGCCCGTGGCCTCTGCCCTCGCTGCGGCCGGCAGTCTGCCGCTCCGGGGCGCGCAATTTGCGATCCGTGCGCCGAGAAGCGCCGCATCGCCGACCGGGCCCGCGCCGCGAAACGCCGCGCGACCGGCATCAGGCGGATCCGGAACCCAAGGGCCAGGCAGACCGAGTACCAACGCGCCAAAGCCAAGGCAGCCGAACGTCTGGCCCAGGGGCTCTGTAGCAAATGCGGCCGGCATCCTTACGAGCCGGAACGGAAACTGTGCGCCGGTTGCAGCGAGCGCCAGCGGCGGCGTGATCGCGATCGATACGCTAGAGCCCGCGACGCCGGAAAACCGTACGGAGGCAAACCGGTGGCATACAAACGCCGAAACGCTCGCCGCCGCACCCGGCAACGACAGCGGGCGCGCCGGGCGGCCGGCCTCTGCGTTCGGTGCGGTCGCAGCCGGCCCGTCGACGGCGCATCGAGCTGCGACACCTGTATCGAGGCGCGCCGGACCGCCGACCGGCAGACGTACGCCGCACGGCGGGCGGCCGGTCTTTGTACGCGGTGCGCCACGCCGGCCTTCGACGGTACGCTGCTCTGCGGCCCCTGCTCGGTCATCGAGGCCGGCTACCAGCCGAAGAAGAACGAGGCCAGCCGCACCCGTTATGCCGAGCGCCGCGCTCGATGGGTCTGCACACACTGTGGGCGGAACCCGACCTTCGGAGCATCGCGGTGCGAGGATTGCGCCAGTCGCGAGTACGAGCGCGCCGGGCACGCGTGCGGCATGCCGGACTGGGATCCCGGCTGCACCGTCGTCGACCGCTCCAGCGGCGATGACCTCGGCACCTGGGACCGTTGGGAGGATGCCATCCTGAGCCTGAGCTTTGCGGGGCTGTCGCTCGATGACGTCGAACTCCTCGTCGAGAACTCGCCGATGCACTCGATCGCGGGTTGGAATTGATCCGGCCGCTGGCCGCGAATCTGCAACGTGAGGTGTCGCACGGCGGGGGCGAGCGCCCGTGGGCCGAGAGAGAGTTTCGGCCCGCGGGATCCTTTGACTCCTGCGGAGAATCCCCATGTATCACCTTGCCCATGACGGCGCGGACCCCGTGCCGCTCGACTTCAACAAACCGTTTACCGCCGACACCGTGGCTGACGCCCCGGATCCAAATTGCGCTGCGCGCCGCGAAGCCTGCGCTCCAAACGTCGACACCGAATCGCTGCTCGCCGAGATCGGCCTGCCCGCTCATGTGGCCCGCCAGGTTGTCGCGGCGCGGTCCGCTTCGCCGGTCTGAGAGTTCGGGCCAGGCCCGAAAAGGGTGAATCGGGGAGGGCTCGGGAGAGTCGTTCCCGGTTCGTTCAACCTTTTGTCATTAACCAGTACCTCAGGAGATCTACCATGTTTGGTTTGAATCGCGCAGAAGTCATCGGCCGTCTGGGTGCCGATGCCGTCATCAACCATCTCACCAGCGGCGGCCGCGTCGCGAACCTGTCCATCGCCACCGACGAGAGCTACCTCGATCGCAACTCCGGCAACCGAGAGGAGCGCACCGAGTGGCACCGGGTGGTCAGTTTCCAGCCCGGCCTCATTGACATGCTGGAGAAGCACGCCAGGAAGGGCCGGCTCGTCTACGTCTCCGGCAAGCTGCAGACGCGGCGCTGGCGCAAGGACGGCGAGGAATCGGATCGGTTCTCGACCGAGATCCTGCTGGCCCCGGGCGGCCGGGTGCAGTTCCTCGACCGGCCCAATGGTGCCAACGGCTCCAACGGCGGCGGCGCGCCGCAGGCCGAGGCCCAGGCGGCAAGCGAGCCCGCGCAGGGCACCTCGCAGGATGATCTGGATTCGGAAATTCCGTTCTAGACGCCTCCTCCGCGCCCCTGAAGGCCGGCCGTCGCCATCCCGGCGGCGGTCGGCCTTTTCCTATGCGGCCAACCGATGCCGCATCTCCTGCCGCTATCCTGCCTTCACCTCACGGCCCGGTCTCCGGGCCGTTCGTCTCCGCCTCACGCCCTCGGGCGGTCGAGTCCGACCGGAACCGGGGCGATCCCTTCAGCGGAGAGCCAACCCGATGATCCCGTCGCCTTTCCCATTCCTTCGCGCCGGTTTGGCGCGACCCTCTGCCGGATGCAATCCATGAACGCCGCCGACACCGCCGCCGCGCTGGCTGCGCACGCCGAGGATGTCTGCCGCAACTACCTGCCTCGCGGGCGCCGCCAGGGCCGGTACTGGTGTGCCGGCGACGTGCGCGGTGCGCCGGGCCGCTCGCTGTTCGTGCGGCTTTCCCCGCCGGGTACGCCGGGGAAATGGCAGGATGCAGCCACGTCACAGCACGGCGACCTGCTCGACCTCATCCGTCTCGCCACCGGCGCGCGCTCGCTTCGCGAGGCGCTGGCCGAGGCGCGCCGGTTCCTGGCGCAACCCTTCTCGCCGGCATCTTCCAGCCCCGACACTTACGACCGCAACGAAGCGGCCCGCAATCTGTGGAATCGCTGTCAACCCATCGACGCCTCGCACGCCGAGGCCTACCTTCGCGCTCGCGGCATTCACCGCTGCCGGTTCCCGGCATTGCGGTTTCATCCCTCGCTCCCTTACCGCCCAGACGCGGGCGGCTGGCGCCGCTATCCCGCGCTGGTCGCCGCGGTCGCCGGCGACGACGGAGAACTCCAGGGCGTGCACCGCACCTGGCTCGATCCGCGCCGACCGGCCAAGGCCCCGGTCGGGCGGCCCCGCAAGGCTCTCGGTCGCCTGCACGGCTTCGCCGTGCGCTTCGGTGAACCGGCTGCAGCCTCCACGCTCCTGGTGGGCGAGGGCATCGAGACGGTACTGTCACTCGTCACCGTACTGCCGGACGGCGCCTTGCGAACACCGGTTCCGTCGGGGACGTTCGCGGCCGCTGCGCTTTCGGCGGGGGGGCTCGGCACGTTCGTTCCGCCGTTGATGACCGCGCGATTGATCGTCGCCCAGGACCGGGACGAGCAAGGCGAGCGCGCCGCGCGTCGCCTGCAACTGCGATGCACGCGGCTTGGCATCGGCTGCGCCGTGCTCGTTCCCAACCGCGGCGATTTCAACGACGACCTCGTGGAGCTCGGTTTCCGACGCCTCGCACGTCGACTGGCGCCGCTGGTCACCCAACCTCACGGGCAAAGTCGGTGCGGCTACGCCGCAGTCTAGCAATGAAGAACGAGTCGCGGGTTTGAAAGTTTTTATTCCGTCATGACACGTTCAGCGTGACACACGTGCTCAGGCGTCAACCCTGCGGGGCAAGCCCCTCCGGGTCCTCCATTTCATTGCGGCCCGCAAGCGGGTGACTGCCCTGCGCGCGCGCATCCCACTAAACATGTCACGACGGAATACCCCGCCGTGCTCTCTCAATTAAGAAAAGACAGGAGCTCACCATGCTTACTCACGCTCAACACGCTTCTCCCACCGCGGTCATCTGCGAGAACCTCGAATACTTCGGCGGCGGACCCAACAGGGGCGAACCCGATCCACGCGCGGTCTGGGACGAATCCGAAGCCCTCCAGGGCCTCGAGACGATCCTCGACGCCTTCGTCGACGAGATCGCACCGGACGGCACACAGCTCGCCGACGAACGAGAGTCACTGCTCTGGGGCTTCGTCAACACGCTGCACATGCAGACCGTGAGACTCGACCGGACAATCGACCGGCTGGCGCCGGAGCTGAAAAACCTGCAAGCCTCTCAGGATGGTTCCGAGATCAACGCCTGGGAACTGGAGAGAATCACCGAACGCGCACAGCATCTCGGCGACCGGCGCGACGCCTTCGAGCGGCTGCGGGACGCGGCGGCCGAGCGGTACCGCTCCGACACCGGCAACACCTGGCGTCCCCGTCACGGGTCGCACACGAGCCGCACCTCGAAACTGACCTCTGCCGCGATCGACGCCCGGGACTTCCTCCGCGCTCGCGAGACCGAGAAGACCCAGGCGCACCTGCCCGAAGGCACCCTGGTGGCTGTCACCGGCTCCAAGCCCGTCGACGACGCCAACCGGATCTTTACTGCGCTCGATCAAGTCCGCGGCAAGTATCCGGACATGGTGCTCGTACACGGCGGCGGACCGGGTGCCGAGAAAATCGCCTCCCGTTGGGCGGAATCCCGCGGTGTGCACCAGGTCGTCTGCAAGCCCGACTGGAACGCCCACGGCAAAGCCGCACCGTTCCGGCGCAACGATCAGCTCCTCAGCCTGCTTCCGAAAGGCGTCGTCAGCTTCCCCGGCTCCGGCATCTCCGAGAACCTCGTCGACAAGGCGACCCAGCTCGGGATCCCCGTCAAACGCTTCGCGACCTGATCCGGCGCGTCGCTTCCACGGGCCGCACCGTCATCGCGCGGTGCGGCCCGGTTCCGTTCCGAACGACTCCTACCACCCGCCGATCAGGTGCCGCATCGCTTCACTCCGGCACGGCGTCCAACCTCCGCCTGGCATCCCGGCGGGCGTCGCCTTCGGCGCCGCCCGCCGAGGCGGCTGCGCCGCTTTCCTTCACACCCAATCGATCGCACAGTTTTTTTCGTTCCGGCAGAACCACGATCTCCAGCACCTGCCGACGAAGCTGGTCTCCCTGGCTTCGGTGTCGCCGATGCCTGTCCCGATTCTGGAGGCGTCGCTTCGCGACCGGGCTACCCTGCCGAGCCCGCTGCGCGGTCTCGTCCCTTCGGGCGGGTATCCCTCGCCCCTCTGTTCGCTTCGCTCACTGCGCAGTCCCCTTGCCCGGCGGTTCGCTTCGCTCACCGCCGTTTGCCTGGTCGCCATCGGCGCGCGTTACTCCAACGCCGCGGTTCTTCCACCGTCGCAATCTCCTCGCGCTGGCACTACGCTCCATGCCCAACTCCGGCTTCGCCGCGCTGCCCGGTGGCTGCCCTCGTGCGCGACGGCTCGCCTCGCTCGCTTCCGCGCCGCCTCTACTATTCCGTTCGCTTCCTGGCGCTCAGCACGAATCGCACTTTCAATTGCTCCCGGTGCTTCCTATACTACGCCCCGGAAGCCGTGCGACGGTTCGGGAAACGTTCCCCCCGCTGCGCTGCGGACGCCTCCGCTCAGGCGCCGCTCGGCTAAACCATTGTAGTAACAATGGCTCAGCCGCCCGGTCGCTTGGACCTCGAGGAAGCGCATCATCGACGCCAGTGGGCGTGTCTATCTCACACCCGACGCACCGATGGTGCACCGAGCGAGGCCCGACCGGATCGCATCCGACCGAGAGATTTCTTTATTGGACAGTGAGTTAGGCTAGGTCGGAACGATGGCCGCGACCGCCCGCGTGGGGTGCCTTGTCTGTTACCACCAGCCGTTTTGTTCCCTTGGAACAGACGGCACCCGAGGTAACAGACAAAGGAGACGCCCCCATGCGAATCTACGCCACCATCAATGAGCGGACGGTGCGCCGCACTTTCCGCGAACACAAGTTCGGTCGAACCGGCCTGACCGTCATCGACAAGGACCTGCCGCCCTTCGCGCTGAAGGTCACCCCGAAGGGCGCCAAAACCTTCATCGTCCGCGTCGTGAACAAGCTCGGCGGAAAAACCATCGTGCTCGGCAATGCGGGCAAAATCACCGTCGAGCAGGCCCGACAGAAGGCTGTTGCCGCCATCGCTGCCGCGAAGACCGAACGACAAACCGGACCCCGGTTCGCCGATTTCGTAAAGGAGTTCATGCGCCGCCAGGGTCGGCGCTGGAAGCCTTCCACGAGGAAAAACAACGCCCACCTGATCGACCGCTACCTCCTGCCGTTCTTCGGCAAGATGCCTGTCTCGGACATCGACCACACCGCCGTACGACGCTGGTTCGACTCCATGAGCGGCACACCCGGCAACGCCAACCGGACGCTGCCCGTGCTATCCGTCATCATGCGCCAGGCCGAGCTGTGGGACATCCGGCCCCAGGGCTCCAATCCCTGCCGCAACATGCGTCGCTACAGGATGACACCGCGCGAGCGGTTCCTGTCCGTGGACGAATTGAAACGATTAGGCTTCGTGCTGGAGCATGCCGAGGACAAACAGGCCGCTGCCGCGATCCGGCTGCTGCTGTTCACCGGCGCGCGTTCTTCGGAGATCACGGGGCTGCGCTGGGACTGGATACGCGGCACCCGCGCCGTGCTGCCGGACTCCAAGACCGGGCCGAAGGCGATCCAGTTGCCACCCCCCGCCCGCGCCGTCCTGAACGGCGTGGCGCGCACCGGCCCCTTCGTCTTCCCGAACAGGAAGGGCGACGGTCCCATGAAGAACCTCGGCGCGCGGTGGCAGAAGCTGCGCCGCCTTGCCGGGCTTGACGATGTCCGTATCCACGACTGCCGGCACACGTTCGCAAGCCACGGCGTGATGAGCGGGCTCGATCTCTACACCGTCGGCCGCCTGCTCGGCCATGCCGATACCGGCTCAACCGAACGCTACGCACACCTTGCCGACGAGCATGTCCGACAAGCGGCGGGGCGCATATCCGGCATCGTCAACGATGCCATGACGGGCAATGGAAAGGAGGGCGGACGATGAGGGCCAGCAAGCACCGCACCTGCCTCACCGTGAAGGCCATCGCCGCAGCGAAGCCCGCGGCAAGGGAATACACCCTGTGGGACAGGCAGCTCGCGCATTTCGGTGTGCGCACGCTGCCCTCGGGCGTCAAGACCTACATCCTCCAGACCCGCGTCAACGGTCGCATGCGCAAGATCACGCTAGGGCGTTTTCCGGAACTGTCCCTCAACGCGGCGAGGCGCGAGGGCGCGTCGGTCCTGGCCCGCCTTTGGGGCGGCGAGGACGTGACGCCCCCGCGCAAGAAGATGGCGCCGCTGTTCCGGACTTTCGCGGTCCGTTACCGCGAGCGACGCAAGCACCGCTGGAAACCGTCCACGCTCAAGACGTTCGACATTTACATGCGCAATCGGCTGATGCCGCATTTCGGGCGGTTCCGGCTCGATGCCATCGACCATGCCCGCGTGTCGGCCTGGTTCGATGCGGCGAGCGCGGACAAGCCCGGGGCGGCCAACCGCGCGTTCGAGATCCTGCGGGCCATGCTGGTCTGCGCCCGACAGTGGGGCACGCTCGGCGGCCACGTACCCGATGCCTGCGCCAACATCGTAAAGAATCCGCGCCGGCCCGTCGCGCGGTACCTCGATCGTGCGGAGTTGCAGCGCCTGGGCGCCGTGCTCGACCGGCACCGCGATGAACACCCCTGCCCCGTTGCGGCGATCCGCCTGTTGACGCTCACCGGCGCGCGGCTCTCCGAGATCATCAATCTCAAATGGGACGACATCGGAGAATGCGGAAAGGACGGCGCGAGTGCACGCATCGAAGACTCCAAGACCGGACCGCGCACGATCTGGTTCGGCCCGGAGGCGGCAAACTTGCTCGCGAGATTACCGCGAAACAAAGGCGAGACACGGGTGTTCCCAGTCAACCTCACGTCGGGACGGCTCTACTCGTTCTGGGTCCAAATCCGGGATGAGGCCGGTTTGCCTAGCCTCCGCATCCATGACTGCCGGCACACCTGGGCCTCGCAGGGCGTGATGAACGGCGTCGGGTTGACCACCGTCGGTCGGTTGCTGGGGCACCGCAAACGCGAAACCACGGCGATCTACGCTCACCTTGACGATCGCGCATTGAAGGATGCCGCCGTACAGACGGCTACCATTATCGCTCGCTCCATGGGCTACAAGGCTACGCCTTCGGCGGTGCCTAGAGAAACAGACGTTCAGGTGATGCCAAAGTCAGCACCGTAGAGGATTGGCGAGGCGACGCAGCAAGGAAATTTGATCTAGTCGTCTCACGTGGACCGCAAAAGTTAGCCGCAACGGAACGCCCGATCGACTCCCTCGACCGGGCGGCGCCGCTCAGCGGTGTGCGAGAAATCGCCTCACGCCGGACAATCAAGTGGTTATGATCTTTCTGCTGTATCGACCACTTTGGCGACCTTCAGTTGCAGCGTGACTCTTACTGCGTCAATCAAAATCAGGCACACCACAGGAAGTCTGACATTTTGTCCTCCGCAGACGCGCGATTGACGCGGCGTACTTGACTAGGTCTGCAAATTGCTACCCAACACTTACCCTGTAGATTTTGGGGATCATATGCTTGGAGCCCAAAGACGGAGAACTCTAAAGTCGCAAATGTCTCCTGGTTAACTTCTCAATTTGTTTTGATAGTTTGATCAACGCTGGCGTTGCCGGTTTAGAATGAAGAGTAAGCGCTAAGCCGACCCCACCTTCCTATTGTTGAGCCAATGAGGTTGGATCACTCCTTTATATAGAGGAGTGTAGTCCGATGCGGAACGATGATTTGGATGCCAGGGGCGAGGCCCGTGGCGGGGCGGCTGCGGCCAACGGAGCGGCTGCGGTCGGGCACAAGCGACGGAAGCGAAAGACGCGGCGGTCCTGGGATGTGGAAGAGAAGATTCGGATCGCGCGCGAGTGCTTCGCATCCGGGGAGACGATCACGGCGGTGGCCAAGCGACACGGCATCCCACGCAACCGATTGTCGTCGTGGCGCACGCAGCTGCGCCGGGGCCAACTGGTGGCGCCGTCCTCGGCGCAGGCACAACCGGAAGGGGGATTTGCCGCCGTGGAAGTGGAGGCGGCGCATTCGGCGGTGATCGAAGGCCGCGGGGTGACGGTGCGCCTGGAGGGGGTCGTCGACACGGCCGGGATCGCGGCGATCGCCGTGGCGCTGGCGGGGACATCGTGATGGTCTCGTTGGGCGGTACGCGGATCGTGGTGGCCACACGGGCTGTGGATTTTCGCAAGGGCCATGATGGGCTGGCCGCGGTGGTGCAGAACGAGCTGGGACTGGACCCGTATTCGGGGGTCGCCTATGTCTTTCGTGCCAAGCGGGCCGACAGGATCAAAGTGCTCTGGTGGGACGGCACGGGTCTGGTGCTGGCGTACAAGCGCCTGGAGGGCGGGCGGTTTGCCTGGCCGGCGGTGCGCAACGGGGTGATCAGGCTCACACGGGCGCAGTTCGAGGCGTTGTTCGAGGGTCTGGACTGGCGCCGGGCGTGGTCCCCGAGGGTACGCCGGCCGAGGACCGCGGCCTGACGCTGAAGACGGCAATCGAGTCCCTGGATCGGCCCGCTTTGCGGGCCGATATTGGTTTATAACTAACTGATTTTATGATAGTATTTGGATCATGCAGGCTCACTCTGAAGCGGTGGATCTCAAGGCGTTGCCGAAGGCTCATCGGAAGCTGTTCGAACAGCAGAACGCGACGCTGAAGCGCGAGCAAACCGACAACGAGGAGCTTCGCGCGACGGTGGAGTTGCTCACCGATGCCAACCGGCGCCTGGAACACCTCGTAACCGAGCTGCGCCGGGCGATCTACGACAAGCGTTCGGAGAAGCGCCCGCTGGACGATCGCCAACTGGCGTTCGAGGATCTGGAAGGCGCGGTGGCCGAGGCCGAGGAGGCCGCGGCTGCGCCGGGCGCCCCGGCGACGTCTCCCGCCACCCGGCGCCGTGCCCCGCGCCGCAACCTCGGGCATCTGCCCAAGGACCTGGAGCGGATCGAGCACGTCATCGAGCCCGACTCCACGCAGTGCCCCTGCGGGTGCGGGGAGATGATCCGCATCGGCGAGGACCGCACCGAGCGGCTGGACATCGTGCCGGCGCAGCTGCGGGTCATGGTCACGGTGCGCCCGAAGTACGCGTGTCGAACCTGCGAGCAAGGCGTCATCCAGGCCGCCGCGCCGGCGCACTTGATCATCGGCGGGCTGCCGACCGAGGGGGCGCTGGCGCAGGTGCTGATATCCAAGTACGGGGACCATTTGCCGCTGTATCGCCAATCGCAGATCTACGCCCGTTCGGGGGTGGAACTGGACCGCTCCACGCTCGCCGGCTGGGTGGGCAAGGCGTCGTTTCACCTCATTCCGGTGGTGGATCGGCTGGCCTGGCATCTGAAGCAGTCCGATCATCTGTTCATGGACGAGACCCGGGCGCCGGTGCTGGACCCGGGCCGGGGCAAGACCAAGACGGGGTACCTGTGGGCGCTGGCCCGCGATCAGCGCCCCTGGGCCGGTCCGGATCCGCCCGGCGTGGTGTTCTTCTACGCGCCCGGGCGCGGCGGATGCCACGCCGAGGGCTTTCTTGAGGGATTCCAAGGCAAGCTGCATGTCGACGGTTATGCCGGCTACAACGTGGTGGCGGTGCCCGGCAAGGGGGTGGTCCGCTGTTTCTGTTGGGCGCACGCCCGGCGCAAGCTGTGTGAGATCCACGACAGCCACCGCTCCCCGGTCGCCGCCGAAGGGCTGCGGCGCATTGCCGAGATGTACGCCATCGAGAAGGAGATCCGGGGCGAGCCCGCCGAGGTCCGGCTCGCCGTGCGCCAGGCACGGACCGCGCCGCTGGTCGAGGACTTCGGGGTCTGGCTGCGAAAGCAACGCGGCCGGGTCTCACCGAAGTCGCGCCTGGGCGAGAAGCTGGCCTACATCGCCAACCATTGGGAGGGGCTACAGGTGTTCCTCACCGACGGGCGGGTCGAGATGGACACCAACATCGTGGAAAACGCCATCAGGCCGCTGGCCCTGAATCGTAAGAATGCGCTGTTCGCCGGCCATGACGAAGGCGCCAAGGCCTGGGCCCGCATCGCTTCATTGATCGAAACGGCCAAGATGAACGGCGTGAACCCCCATGCCTATCTGAAGGCCACGCTCGAAGCCATCGCCGCCGGGCATCCCGCATCGGGCATCGATCAGCTGCTGCCCTGGGCCTTTACAACAACCTCAAGCTGAAATCCATGTGGCGTAGTCGCAGCGCTTACGTTTAGAATGAAGAGACTCGACATCCTACTGGAGCGTTTAGTCCGCCGCGCCCCGCACTGGCTCGAGTGCGGCGATCTCAAGACGCCCATCATGAGGGTCTTGTCAATCCGTTATTGGGAATTACTGGAGAGTGGCATGCTGTCGGAGATGCCCTGGATCGATATCTTCGCCGAGCCGGAGGCAGAGGATCTTCCGCCCGAACTGCGCCGGCTCAATCGTCCTCTCGTGCTGTGGTATGCCTCGGCCGGTGACGACTTTCGGCCGTTGGTCTATACGACGCCGACCTATCAAACACGTCTTTCGGAGCGTATCGGGGAACCGCTGCAGCTTCCCGAACCGAATCTGTTCGTGTACACGTGCCTCGACGAGGAATACGAGCCATGGCATGAGGACGAGGTTCGGTACGAAGACTACGGGACACGCGTCACGTGCCGGTCAGTGACGCAAGTCCGTCTGAATCGACAGCTCGTGCCGTGGGCAATTAATCGAGGCTATGCTCTTTTTGGGAGCGACCCGAGGCTTCACGGTCAGCCGGACGGGCACATTCTGGATGTCGAGATCCAGAGCCTGCGGGGCATGGGCAACGTTCGCCGGAAAATCCTCTACCTCCGATATGAGAACAACCACATTTGGGACGTGCTGTTTGGGTCGGGCTGGCGTGTCAATCTGAAGTACGTGTGCGCCACCCGAGAAGGACTGGGGATGGGCGGCTGCGGCAAGAGCGTGCTCCAGCACATCTACGAGGAGGGTCGTATCGAGACGGTTCGAGGAACGAGCGTAGAGCCACAGTACGTGATTACTTGGTGCGACCACACGGATGGGATGTTTCAGACGGCGGCAGGCCAATACTACCCGCAGCTACAGCGCATTGCACCCTATATCCCCGAGGATGAGGGCGAAACGAACCACTGGATCTACCGGCTGTGGGAGTGAAGGCCGAGCGAGTTGGCATGGCATCCGCGAACACCATCTGCAACTGGGCGAACAATGGCCACCCCGACCCGCGGCATCCAGTTCTTCAGAGAGGGCATCCACCTGGCCGCGTGGCTGGCACTGATCGTGCAGAGAGCCGGTGACCGGAGCATGTCCAGGCGGGCTTTTCGGGCCGTGATCTCGGCGCACTGCAAGGGTCGGTCATCAAGAAAACGGCGGCGCGTATACCAGAAAATTCGGCCAGTCGGATCCCGGCTCCGCACTTGCGCCGAACCTCTCCCCTACACAACTTGTCGGCAACTCTCTGATCCCAATTTCCTAATCGCCGCTTGCCTCCTTAAAGCCTGACCGCCACAGCTCTCTGCAATACGGTCAATCCCATCCGCGCCAACGACTACGTCTTTCCTTACGTGTCGGCAACATTCAATTCGGAAGCGCTTCCTCCAGCAGTTCGAAGTCTGCAACTAGATCCAGTTTCTCGCGCGCTATTCCACCAAACTGCATCGAAACAAGATTCTCCGTCACCAGCCCCGAACGCAATTGCAGACCGCCTTCACCGATACCCGTGTAGTTCGCGAGACGTTCCCGGTTGGATTCCAGAAAAGACATGCGATCAAGGTGCTTTTGCAATGGTGTACGTTTCGACCCGACGGTCCCTACGGAGTATTCCGCCAACCGCTCACCAACCTCACCCAAGCTTCGGTCGAATCTTAGACTCTTGCACTCAATGGCAAACACAAGACCAGTTTCCCGTTTCCAGGCAAGAACATCGACATCGCCAAGTGAATCGCTCCCTCCGAACCGGGTGAGACTCAGTTCCTTTTCTGTCTCCCACTTCAGTTCGCCAAGGCGCTTTGCCACCCTTCGTGTGAACTCGTGCCCGATTCTGTTTGCCGCCATCCCAACGCAGGCGATCATCTCTGCGCTGTCAAAGAGGGTTTCGGGAAGTTCCCCGAACGCTGCTTGGCCCAAATAGACTAGCGTGCCGGCCAGTATCGAGGGCAGCACAATTACGACTGGGTCATCCTCCGTGGACAATTGGACAAGTGGGCGGCGCAAGATGGACAGGCGCTTGGCGTGCCGCTACGGGTACCAGTCTCTCGCCATTGCGTTTTCGGGTTCGCTTTCATCCCATCGCTCTCTGGGAGCAAGCGTAAAACGCTCGAACGTCCATTCCGGGTTTGCTACTTCTGCGTCTCGCAGATGTTGCACAGTAGATACCTACGAGCGTCATAGTCCTTCCAAACTGCTCTCGCTTCTTCAGGACCACCAAGTCGCCTGGACAGATGGTATTGAAGCGATCCAATTGATGTTTACTTTCCACGTAGTCGAACCGGCAAATCCCTTGCTCCTTCCAGTTGGTATCCAATCGCTGAGAAAAATCAGCGCCAGGACAGAATCCCATGAACAAGATGTATGAATCGGCGGGTGTGGCACGATCGATCGCTTGAAGAACTTCCCTGGCATTCTCGTCGCCACCACCGAGCTTGCTTTCCGCATTTTTGCCTAAGCTTCCGCAGGTCGGCGCGAGACATCTTGCCACTCTTCACCCGATGGATTGCCTTCTCGTATTTCACTGCCCGTTGCCTCATGTATTGCTGGAATAACGCCCTGCATCAGCCGCCCGTGCGGAGCGTAGCATAGGTCCTCTGCATGCAATCGTTAGCGATCGGCTTTCGCATGAGAACTTTCTTGTGGTTCCACCCAAAGGACGCGGTGTTCGATATTTTCGAGTTTGTACGGTAGAGCCAATATTTGAAATGGCAATTCGGTTGCCGCAACCTCCGTCAGCGGAAGATCAAGCAACCGATTTTGTTCACAATACCTTGCTACCAGTTTCAGATAGCGGCGAAGCAACAAAATCGATGGCTCCCAGCCTTTGGATTCCAACCAAACGATAACGTCCCGGTCACGCTTGGAGCTATTGCATGACCTGCACGCCCAAACCAGATTATCGGCGCCATCTTGACCACCCTTGATTTGTGGAATTAGGTGATCCATCTGAATATTATCTTTGGATCCGCAATAACAGCAGGATTCCGGGTATCTATATTTGATTTTCTCATCATCAAATGTGGAACGCATATTCATGGTGCCGGAAACAAGCCCCCTATTGAGCTTGGCTCGGATCATGTAGTTCAACCTACCGTATTTCCTTGCACCGGATTCGATAGCCGAGTGCGCACACGCCAAGTTGGCGTATGACCAAGCAATATGCTCCTTGACTGTGTTTATGTCTGGCACGGTATTCGATTGATCTCTATCGACCAAGTTCAGCCGCGGACAAGCGGATTGGCCGTCGGCTGAAATGCCTTGTTAGGCCAGCAGTTCGTTGACAGCATCAATCAACCCATAGTGCAGAAGTGAGTCTTGGACGCGTGCTTCGGGGTGTGCGTAAGAGATTACAATCTTTCCTGGCGCCCGCTGGTACCACCAAATACCGCGACGAGTCTGCCTCCATTCCAGGTTCTTGTGACCGACAACTGTTCTGAATAGATCACCGGTTCCCCCACAGATCGTGAGGTCAGGGTCGTAGATTGCGTACTGTGCTTGGATTCTAACCGCGTCCTCGTTGGCAATTCTGGCCAACCTCGCCATTTCGGTTGTGTGCGTACCCGGCGATTTCTTGAGATTTATCGCGCAGATGCTCCGCAAAATCTCAACTCGGAACCCCTCGGAGATTTGCTCATATTGATTCCACCAGTCGTCGACTTGCCCACGGTTGCGAATTCCGTGTACCCACCGCGCGACATTGTCCCACGTCTCAGGGCGACCGCCATCCCGCAAGTCCTTGCGTAGGTCCCATCCACCGCCACCAGGGTCGTTCACTTCCTTAAGAATGAAAACTATCGACGGAGAAGACACCAGATAGTCTTGCTCGGATACGACCCCATCTTTCACGAATCCTGGCCGGTCTGTTCGCCAAGATTGGAACATGGAATCTTCTTTAGCAACAATTGTCACGCGAAAATTTCTCCGTATCGTTTACGACCAAGCTCAGCCGCCGACAAACGGCGTAGCGGAAGTCGGTCGCCTGCAGCGGGTTGTTATGCGCCTGGATCAGCCTCGATCCAGGTAAACTTGCGACCATCCCCCAATTCCTTCCATCGTATGATGTACCTCCCTCCAATCATCACCTCGTCATCTTTCGCTCCAGTTGGCTTCCCGATCTTGCCATGCAGCGGCTCGCCACCTCGAAAGTACCTATAGATGCCATAAGAATCCCCTGAATAGAAGAGCCGCTGTTCAACGACCGCAAGGAATAGGCAGCTTGAAAAGCCTGCTACCCTGAGCTCTTCCAAGAACGCGATGTCTTTGCAAAAACTGAACATCTGTTCCGGGAATTGGGCTGCTCTCGGATACTTGAGTTCAACCGCTAACCGCAACTGGGGCCGAGACGTGTCAAAGCACGTAACATCGATCTCTCTTTTCGTAAACGACGAGCGCTGGAGCTGAAAATAGGACACATTCCTTTCGAACTGGACCAGTTCTGCAACATTTGCCTCTCGAAGAAAGATTCCGAATTCGTGCTGAAGGCTGAATTCGTTGTAGATTTCGATAGAGCCATCGTTCAGTCGTCGAGCGAACTCCCCGATCAGCGCTTCAGTCTTTACAGAAGTTGTCATCGGTGGTCGCGCGACGCAGTCGTAGCACATAACGACCAAACGCACCGGCGGAGTGACCGCGTAGCGGGCACCTCGTCCGGTGGAATGTGTTTTTATGCCGACCCAACATCACCGATTTCCTGAAACGTGTGGTCGGCGAATCGATAAAGCACGATAGCTTGTAGATGAGTGAGCGCCTCTTCGTCAATTATTTCCCATAAAGACCGGCCATCTACAGCGAGTGGTGATGGCCAGAACGCAAGGTACCAATCCGTAGGGGCCGTCGGATCATAGTGATCAACCAGTGCGCTAGATTGTTGAACTCGCAGATTGATATACCTACGGGCGGCATGCTTCTTTCGCTGATTGAGTCCCGCTAGAAACAGTTTGATATCGCTGGTGATCGAAAGGAGCTTAGAGAAATCCGTGAAGTAGTCGAATCCCGAGGTACTGCTTTCGCACTCAAGTGCGTAGCGTATCTTGGCCGGTACTCCTTTGGTCATGCGATCGTCGGGCGTCACATCCTCCGTCCAGGTTCCATCCAACAACCACTCTCCCGGGCTCCTGTTCCCTTGATCGTCCACGCTTATGTATCGCGGTGTCAATGCGGCACCGTAGAGCAGACCATTGATGTTTCCGCATACATCCGAACAGAATCGAGCAGATCTCGTGGCGTTGGAGATCGTTCGACCACGAGCCCAATCGCGGCTGGTCGCTAGCGCCTGGGAAAGTGCGTCAAGGAAATCCTTTTGGTGTAATGTCAACAGAACGCTCCAGTCGGTACGAGGCATATCCATCAGTTAGCCTTGATGTTACAGAAATCTCAGGTTGAGAGGGCGTTCTCGATGGCCTGGAATCGATTCCGAACCATCGGATTGTTACCCACATCGAGTATTTGGCGACCGTTGGGCTGGACCAGCAAGCCGGCACGATTGATAAATCGATATCGCGAGGTCTGTATCGTCTGAAACAGTCGGATAGTTTGTCGTTTCCGATTCATGGATCGCCGGTCGGCGGTGCCGGCCTGCACGGTCGCTTCCACATAGAAGGTGTCCTCGCCATGCGTAACCCCGAAATCAAACTTCCTGTGCGTTCCTGAGAAGTCGGGATGAATCTCGACATCGCAGCCGAGTCGGCGCAGCACCGAAAAGACCTGCAATTCAAAGTATGCGCCCATGAACTTGGCAAAGTTCTTGGACTGGAGACGCTTGCTCAGTTCGTCGCCATGATCTTCCGGGTACTCTTGAAACCAATTTTCAATCCACTGGCGGATTTCAATTGCCTCCGTTCGGCCTCCGCGTTGCAGGAACTCGAATGTCGTTTCGCCATTCACTATCGCCCCTTGCGATTGCGGTACTGCCTTGAACAGTGACTCGTTCATCGCTTCCGTCGTACCCTTTTCTTCGTGCTTACGGCCAGCGGCGCGCGCATCTTTTCGTACAGCATGAACAGATGCTCGACCCGCTCGCGCTCGGAAGCAAATCCGCCGCGCCGGTAGAACCGGTCTACCGTGCGGTCGAGTGCCTGATGCGCCCGGCGCAGGTTCGGCGGCATCAGGTCGGGATCGTAGAGAACGGCCAGCGTCGCGCCCAAATGCGCAGCCCTCGCGTCGAGCACCGCTTGGGCGAGCGGTTCAAGCCGCGACAAGTCCGAGTGCCTGGGCGGCAGCGGGAAGGTGTTGTAGTTGACGCCCACCGAGTATTGGTAGTCACTCTTCAGCCGACCACCAATGTAGCGCGTCCATGCCATGTGCATGGCCGAGGTCAGCAACGCGAAATCGGCCAAGCCCGCGTTCGCCAGCAGCCGGAGCTTGTTGCTCGGAATCACCGGCGGCTCCAACCAGCCGATGGGCGCGTATTCGCGCCGCTCCGAACTGACCTCTGGAATCACCAGAAACGGCGCGGTGGGGACGACGTTGACGTGATAGAGCGTCGGTGTCGCCGCGAGCTTCCGCGTCGGCGCGCTCTTGCTCGCCTCGCGGTAGCTGCGGACGGCGGCGATTCGTTCCCGTATGCCGGGCAAGCGCGCCAGAACTTCGGGCGGCGCATCGTGCAGAGCTAGTATCCAGCGCTCGCCGCCGCGCAAGTACTCTCGCGCCCCGATAAAAGGTCGAAGCCACGGCGCGGCCTCCGGCTCCGCATCCAGAAATGCGCCGCGTTCTGCCTCGTCGAAGATATAGTTCCCGCCGTCGATGGGTTTGGAGCCGATTATCAATCGGCCCATCCCGTTGATCGGTGCGCTTTCCTCCCGCACTACCAAATGCGGGTCTGACAGCCCGCCCGCGTCAAACAGGTATGGCGACAGCGCTGCATGGCGGCTTTCCTCCGGCTCGCTGTTGATGTCGGGATAGCTGAACAGCCGCTTCTCCGAACGCGCAGCCTCCCGCCGGTCGAGGCCGAGAATGACGACATGCACATGCGCCTTGCCTCGCGCATCCGACCCCCACGCGAAAGTCCGGTGCGCGAACGTGATCTCCAGCTTGCAGCGCCCGAACAGGACAGGCCAGAGCTGGGCGACCTGCTCACCAGCCGTTATGGAATTTGTGGCGACAAAGCCGAGCCGGGTATCGCCGCCGTTCACGTATTCCCCCGCCTTGATGAACCAAGCAGTGACGTAGTCGAGCGTGCCGCCGCTCTTTCCGAGTGCGGCGATTTCCCGCACCCGCTCGCGCTGCTCCGGTGTCTGGTATTTCGCGCCCACGAACGGCG
Source organism: Candidatus Rariloculaceae bacterium (assembly GCA_965262365.1). GTDB lineage: Bacteria > Pseudomonadota > Gammaproteobacteria > Steroidobacterales > Rariloculaceae > UBA6522. Next base: position 4,124,367 of record OZ253541.1, on the reverse strand, counting down.
GGTTGCCGAAGACAAACGAGCAATCGCCGGGTGCCAGCAATTCGGACCAGTCCGTTTCCAGCGCATCGCCGTGGAGAATGTGCGGCGACTTCTCAAGCGGAATGCGCGCGTAGGTCTGGCCGAACTCAAGGCTCAGCCGGTTGTTCATAATGTGATCCATCATCCACAACGCGGTCTCCGCGATCCGGGCCGGGAACTCGCCAAGCTCGATCCCGTAGAACTGGTCCACGTCCACCACCGACAGGTCCGACGCCAAGGCGTCCATCTGCCTCCCCATCTGCGACTTTGGATAAATCTCCCGCAACACCTCTATCTCAAGCTCCCGAAGTTCCCGGTAGGCGATGATGAGGAAGTTGCCGCAGCCGCACGCCGGATCGAAGAACGTCAGGCCACCGAGCTTGGCCTGAAACTGCCGGAGCGCAGCGAGGCGACCCCGGCCCCGCCGTGCCCGGAGCCGCTCGAACTCGACGCGCAGGTCGTCCATGAACAGCGGCTCGATTACCTTGAGGATGTTCTTCTCGGTCGTGTAGTGCGCGCCTTGGGCGCGTCGCTCCGCCGGGTCCATCACCGACTGGAACAGCGCACCGAAGATTGCGGGCGAGAGTCGCGACCAATCGAACCGGCAGGCATCGAGCAGCGCCCCGCGCATCGCCGCGTCAAACGAGAACGTCCGCAGGTGCCCTTCGAACAAGTCGCCGTTGACGTAAGGGAACTGCCCCAGGTCCTCGTCGAGCGTCGCGGGCCGGTCGCTTTCGCGTGTGTCGAGCACCTCGAACAGTTGCGCGAGCCACGGGCCGAGATCGGCCCCGTCCTCGCCGGTCCGCGTCTCAAGGAAATCGAGGAAGATGTCGCGCGGCTCGAATACCCCAGTGTCGTCGGCGAACATGCAGAACACCACGCGCACGAGGAACCGTTCCAGATCGTGCCCCCGGTGTCCGGCATCGGCAAGCGCGTCGTGCAGCCGCCCGACCAGCTCGGCTGCCTTGATGTTCGCCGGATCCTGATCGCGGAAAGTCCGGCGCTGCACGCCGAGTATGAACCCGAACGATTCGACGTGCGCGGGCAGGTCCGGCAGCGCGAATTCGACAACCGTCCGCTCGTCGAGATCGCGAAGCTCGAAGGTCTGGAAGTCGCTCACCAGAACGAAACGCGGGCGGTCGCGCTCGCGCAACGCGTCGAAGTACTCCCCGGCTTGCCCGTAGGCTCTTTCGAGATCGCGTCCGGCGCTCTTCTGCTCGACAATGAGAACACGGGGCCAGAACAGGTCGATGTAGCCCGAGCGGTCGTTCAGCTTCGTGACGTGTTCCTCGTAACGTGCCACAGACCGCCGCCGGACGCCGAAGACCTCGAAGAAGTCGTTGTAGAAGCTCTGCGTCTCGCCCTTCTCGTAGGCCGCGTCCCGCCAGTCGTCCGCGAACTTGGCGGCGCGGGCGCGGACTTCGTTCCACGAAAGGCGCATCAGTCCGAGCTGACGGCGCCGACGGCGCGAGCCTCGATCATGCCTGCAGCGCCCTCATGCGCCGTTCCGCAGCCGTCCGGTCGCGCCGTGCCCGCGCAAGCTCGTAGCTCGCCTGCATCCGCATCCAGTGATCGGCAGTTCCCCAGCCGATGCCCTCCAGCGCCAGCGCCATGTTCGCCGACACGCCCGCCTTGCCGTTCAGCAGGCGCGACAGCGTGCCGCGCTCGCAGCCGAGACGCGCCGCCGTCTCGGTCACGTTCCAGCTCATGTCGTCCATGCTCTCGCGGATCAGTTCGCCCAGGTGCGGCGGGTTCAGCATCGGGCCGACGCGCTCGCTTGCAATGTCGTTCATGGTCAGCACTCCCCTTTGGTCAGTGATAGTCGATCAGGTCCAGGTCCACGGCCTCGCCGTCCTCAAAGCGGAACACCACGCGCCAGTTGCCGGATACGCGAACGCTCCACTGACCCGCACGGTCGCCCTTCAGGGGGTGCAGCCGAAAGCCTGGAGCATCGGCGCTTCGCGGATGCGTCGCCTCTTGCAGCCGGAACAGGATGCGGTTCAGCCGTGGCACCAGACCCGCAGGCACCCGAGCGGGATTGTCCCGCTCGTGCAGCGCCCGCAGTCCCTTGTGCCTGATCCTCATGCTGCACTGTAACGCGCCGCGCTACGCGCCGCAAGCTTATCCATCGCGCGTGGCGATGGCAATGCGACGCCGGCTGCGGCGGGGAGACGATCGGAGGGGCACCGCTCAAGCCGTGCGCACCGGGCCGGTCCGTGCGAACGCATCGATCTGTATTCCGAGGCTGGCTGTTTCCTAAGGCTGACGAACCCTAAAGTTCGAAGAGCGGTATCTCCATGGCGCGGGCGACGGCCGTCATCCGCCGGTCGAAGCTGGAACACGATGGTCCGCAACCCTAGGCGCACCGATTTTTGCTACGTACTCTGTGAGGTGGTCTTGCTACCAAGCCTCGTACGCGCAAACCAGCGCGGTTACGGCTTCTTCGAACTGTGCTTCGCCACCGAAATCCTGTTCTAGGCGATGAACGGCGTTGATCGCCGCCACGTTCTTGGATGTAAGATCCAGCACGATCTCGCGGGGCTCATTTGAACTCAGCGCCATCAGGCCAGAAACCCCCTTGCCGCCCGTAAACGAAAGATTCAGGGTGCCGGTGGAATCACCGCATCCTTCGCTATAGGACAGTTCAGGAGGACAGCCGCGCAGTAGGGGCTCCTTGAGCACCCTCAATACCTTGTCGAAAGGTAAGGTCTCCGGGACGCTCAGGATAAAATCGAATGAGAGCATGAATCCCTGCTCAGTATCCGCCTTCAACTTGCCGCGGCAATACCATGCTGGATTCTCTTGCCCCGGGCGGCGCGGGCGGTTCGGGTCCTCAATCAGGAACAGGAGTGAGCGGGTCATATATCGCCTGCCTGGCAAGGTCTTGATGGCTTCATGGGGCCGCTCCCCGTTGGGGCCCACCCAGGTCGTCCAGGGCGATGGCGCGATGCAACGCACCACCGCGCTCCACAAGTTTCCCATGATGAATTCGTCCAGGATTGCGATGCGCTCGGCATCGACAAGATAGACTGCGCGATCATTGAGCAGTGCGTTGCTCCGATGCTCCTTCAGGAATTCATTCAGCGCAGCCGGCTGCCAATTTCGATTGAAACGCCTGCTTGTCGGCATAGCTGGCCTCACGTCAGGACCATCGCGCCTGGATCCGATCGGAGCGACGGCGCTTAGGCCACATTACCACGCCGCGCAATGCGCTGCTTGACGATGCCGCCTCCGAGACCGGCCTCGATCAGCCCCCTCCGGGCCCGGCGGATCGCCTCGCACAGCGCGTCGTCCTCCCGTCCCTCCCGGTCCGCGAAGCGCGCGAAAGCCTCGGTCTTGAACGGTGACACTCCTGGCCCCGCGAGCGCCTTCCGCCCAGCAATCTTGTAGCGCCGAGTGTGAGCGTAACCAATCCACGATTCGATTGCGCGAGGTCCTTCCGCAGCGCGCCCTCCACGCGCCAACCCTACCATCCGGGACGTTCGCCGACTTGTCCATATCCCCCCGCAACCTCTGCACTGCGCTCCTCGACCAAGCCGATCACGTCGCGACGACCGGTGGGCCGTGTCCAGTGAGGCTCGGCGAGGGCGTCGTACGCCTCTACCTGAGCGCGCCAGCGATTGGGGGCGCCTCGCGAGAGCAGCTCCAATATCGCCAAGCGCGCATTGTCACTCTCCCACATCACGTCTCGGTCCTCGTTCTCCGCCCGCTGACGAGCACCTCTTCGCGCCCGTCTACTGCAACGCGTCGTACCAGACGACAAGTGGTGTTGCCGACCGCTCTAAGTGGTCAACGGAAAGCCTGCGCTGCAATGGGTGATGGAGTGCCAGGGCGTCAAGAAATAGCCAGCGGCATCGTGAGCGACGCCAACCGCTACGCGATTGATACTGTGGGCGACCCGCGCTACCCGCTCGATGTGCTCCTGCGCGTGATCACGGTGAGCCTGGAAACCATAAAGATCGTCCGGGCGTTGCCGGAGGTATCGGCGGGCTCTAACACCTGAAGTCGCAAGTATTCGTGGATTCCGGTCGAAAATCAGGCCGGGCCCGCGCTGAGCACGACTCGCAAGGGTAAGCTACGCGCGATCGAGTTCTCCGCCCCACCGGGGCACGTATTCGCTCATTCTGCCCGTTCTGGCCGATGACACCTCGACTTTCGCTGGCGCTTCACCCGGTGTTTCAAGCCGCCGCGAGCCGCTTCCTTCCGCGCCGCACATGCCCCCGTCCCTATAGCCGAATCGGCTCCACGGAGAGATTGTTTCGCAATCTGTGGGACTTCGGCTTCAGCGACGAACAACACGCGGCTGGCAAAGCCTGCCTCGAACAGTGGCTCGATGAACGCGGTCGCAGTTCGGGTATTGCCTGTTTCGTTCGTCATCCCGACAAGCAGCTTGCGCTGACCGAGAGAAACCTCGGCGCACAGCATCACAATGCTTTCAATCTGGAAGTCGCGCTCGACGAACTTCCAGTCGATCGCGATTGCCGACTGATCGCGGCGCGGAGGATCAGCCATGTGGCCATCCGCCGCCCACGGTCGTCCTGAGCGTGGAAGCCCATCATCTTGCGATCGGGAATCCGGATTTTCTCACCGAGACCCAGGAAGACCAACGGCACGCAAAATTACCCGGCGCAATGTCGGCCCTGGTCCCGTGTCCGGCCTGGCTTGTGCTCGCTCGCTTGGTCTCCAGCTCCGCCAACGGACGACCGGTCCGGTCGCAGGGCACGTAGTCAGATCAAGTGCCGTCAGTCAGCGCGTGTTCGATCAGCACGCTGACGCCATCGGTCAGGTTCCAGCCAGCGTCCTCAACCAGTTTGTCGATCTCGACCCTCGCGAAGGCTTCGGTCCTGCCGCTCATGCCGCCGTCCAGGGATTGACGATATCGACGCCGATACCGTCGAAGTCCCGAACATTGCGCGTCGCGACAGTCATGTCTCGCGAACGGGCGATCGCAGCGATCTGGCAGTCGGCCGGCGCGACTCGGCGGCCTACGCCACGCCGCATCGCCGCGATGTCCGCATACTCGCGCGCCGCCGCTCTGTCGAAAGGCAGCACACGCTCCCCGAAAGCCTCGCGCAGCATTCCCTCAATATCCGCCAGCAGGTTTTCCCGGCGTCGGCCCGCCGGCAGAATCGCGGCGCCATAGCGCAGCTCCGCTTCGCCAACAGCCGAGAAGAACAAGTCTTCCAGAGGCAGGCCAGCCACCCAGTCAGCGACGCCGGGATCACGCGCCTTTCGGATCAACTCGGACACCACGTTGGTGTCCAACAGCACGGACATGGCCGGCGGCTCAGTCGAACGACGGGGGTTCCCGCCCTGGCCCGCGCGGCGGCAGTTCCAAGTCCACGCCGTTGTCCGGTCCGAAATAAGATCGAGTGATCTCCGCAAGATTGCGCGAACCCAGCTTGCGCCCCACGGCCTCTCGCAGAATCAACCGCGCCTCCTCTTCCATGGAGCGATGGTGCTCGGCAGCGCGTACCCGCAGGCGCGTCTTCACCTCTTCATCGAGGTTGCGGATCGTGATACTTGCCATGACTATGCCCTCCGAATCGCCGCCAAGCTCAATCGTTGCAATGATTGCGCTGCAATCATACTGTTTCGGACGCGTGATTCCCATCACTACAGAGTTCCATCGCCGTGCAGGCGGTGCAGCTATTTCCGTGTACACGTATAGCCTCAAGACGCCGGTTGTCTGCCGACGCCCGATGATGGCCGCGCACAACTGTGGAAGTTCACGACTTGGTGGCGCTTATATCGCGGCGGGCGGCGACTGGAAGGAGATGCGCCACGCAGTATCGAGATATGCAATGCGTCCACCACACTGCGAGGACACACCGTCAACAAGCATTTGGACTAGCTCCTGTCGACCATGTGCTGTCGGTAGTTCCACAGCCGAGCCGCATAGTCGCTGCGGATACGCTTCCCATACTCATCGTGCTGTTGTCCCAACATCCCTCCTGCTGGAAATTTGTGGTCCTATCCCGACCAGGTTGTCGATCCCAGCCTGCGGGACTGGAAGCCGCGGCGGCATTGTCTTCGCTTAAGCGACCACGCGGTTTTTCGTGAATGTGTTCCAGCCATCGCTCAAGCTCGCCTGCCAAAATGGTTACGGAGAATTGGTTACGTACACTCTGATTCCGCCAAGCGGAGCTTCAATCTCGACGTAACATGGATCGTAACGGTCTCCGCAGCTATCAGCCAATTGGGCTGAGGCCGAAGAAACAGCGTTCTGAAAAACAATGACCCACAACGCAACCGCAATGATTGCAAGAATTCCTTTGCTGTATCGGTCCACTTGACTCTCCCATTTGTTTTTTTGAAAGTGGCCGCTGAAATTGTCGACGCGACGAAAGTCTATCGCACTCACCGAATCGATCATGCAGCATGCCGTTGTGCGCATGCGCGCTCAGCAATCTCAAAGCGCCCAATCGGCCCGTCCCGGGTTATCCGGAGACAACATTTGCTGAATCGACAGGAAAACAGAACGGATGAATTAGAGGCCGTTACGTGCTCCGGTGCGGGCGTTCCACCGGGATCACTCGCACGAGAGTCACTGTGGCCCCTGAAGGATCGCGCTGAACTGGCGTTGAGCAGCGCGATGCGAAGCTGGCATTCCCTGCACGGCAAGAGTCACGGCGTCCAGTTGACGCTGGCGAGCGGTCGCGATTTCAAGCTGATGCAACCCATCCATTACCGCCCGAAAGTGGGATACTTGGGCTTGGTTCAACGTTGCAAACTCCGTGGCGATTTCCCGCTCAGCTGTGTCGAATGCGGCCCTGGCAACAGCCGCCCGATGCGCGGGCGTGCATTGTCTGGCGGCAGCAGTGTCGGACTCGAGTGCCAGTCCAAGAGCGATTATCCATGCGGGTAGTTCCTCTGAGGCGAATTCCGTTGCACTGAATTCCTCTTGTGTGGCGCTCATGACATCGAGGTGGATCTGCATGACGCTAGTCAGCGCATCAAGTTGTTGTTGCTGGCCGGAATCGACCTCAAGTTCCTGCATGCGGTCGACTATGGCCCGATAAGCGGATATTTCGGCTTCGTTGGCTTCGAGGAATGCGACGATGCTCGTCTGCTTGACACGAAAGGCTGCCGCGTCTGCGATGTTCTGGCGCCACTCTGGGGAACATTCTTGGGAAACAGCCGGTGCTGCTACGAGCGTTAGCGCCACAATCCATGCGAGTTTCATTCCGGTGACCTCCTCAGGTTGGAATTAGTCGTCGTCAAGCCGGATCCTAGAATCCTTCAGGAAAAGATGCCGCGTCAAGTGTCCGTCTTGCGCTCAACTATCAGGTTGTCAATGCTAGAAACGTATCTTTCGCTCCAATTCCTTTCTTATTTTTTCCTCCCTATGGTGTGCCCAGCCGCCCACGGCCATCAGCGTAAAAAACCCCAACGCCAAAATCCACCATACCCAGTCCCCTAACCAACTAGCCAAAACTGCTACTAATGCCAGCCCCAACAAAAAGATCAACGCCATGCCCACGATCGTCCATCCAGAAAGGACTGTGACTAAGATTGCGGCCACCAACAAAACCAGAATTACCATCAGCGCTATCACTACGTGCCTCCTCGCTCCGCGCGAAAGTCCGAATCCCATTAGTCTCGACAACCTGATACTGCCTATATCAATTGTTAGGCAGGAAACTAGGAAGTCCGCGTACTTGCCAATCGTATGCAAGAGTAGGTCCGGTAAGGGCAACTATGCACTTTTCGCGGAGGGAGTACAGCTCAGCAAGTGCGGCAACCATGCCCGCTCGCTCACTAGTCCCGTTTTACATCGCTGTGCATTGTCGCTCTATCGCCATCTGACGCCTTCGACGCCACCGAGAGGGTGCGCTTGGCCGGAACGGGGCGGTGGCCGGCGGTCCGGCGGGAGCCGCTGCCGCCTTCCCCTTTCCATCCGACTCAAGGAGCACGGCACGATGCAGGCGGCACTCGCACCGCGCGGCGACTCGCGCACCTATCTCACCCACTTCGTCGGTAGCGGTCTCGACGACAACCGCTACGTTGTCCAGCGCTACCTGTCTCGGGCCAACGGCGACATCGTTCCCGTCGATGACGACGGCGCCCGGCCCAGGGGGCGCCGCAGGGCCCGCCCCAGAATCGTCTCGCTGAAGGCGCTCGAGAACCTTCGCCCAGCCCGCGATGAAATCATCATCGCCACCGGCATGAACCTTCGCGATTGCGGAATCCAGCTCTGGGGTTGGCGCGCATTGGGCATTTTCGTCGAGCGCCGCCAGAAGGGCTGATCGGCGTTTTCCTGGACGTCCCGCTGGCCCTCCGCCGGCCGGTCGTCCGCCGTCCTGACTTCCACCAAGACAGGAGACACCCCGATGCCGTTCAAGGATCCCGAGGTGCGCCGGGCGCACGACCGCGCGCGGTACCGCAAACGCACCGCCCAACGCCTCGCCGCCGGCCTGTGCCCGAAGTGTGGAAAGTGCCCTCCGTCCCCTGGCCGCAGCCTGTGCAAGGCATGTACCCGGAAAGCCCGTGCCGCCGGGCGCGCCCGGGATGCCCGATTGCGGGCTGCAGGCAAGCCGCGTCGGGACCGCGAGAAATCCCGGACGGCCGAACGACGCCGTTACCGCCGCCAGGTTACCGAGCGCAGCGAACGGGGCCTTTGCACCAAGTGCGGAATCAGCCTTGCAGAGGACGGCCGACGGCTCTGCGCCAAATGCGGCGAGAACCGTCGCGAAGCCGAGCGCCGCCGGTATCACGAAGCCAAGGCTGCCGGAAAGCTCTACGGTGGCAAGTCGGTTTCCTGCAAGCGCCGAAGCGCGCGCATCGTCAGCGAAAAACGTCGTAGCGTTCGCCGGGAGTCCGGCCTGTGTACAGCCTGCGCGCGCCGGCCGCCCGTCGAGGGCGGTGCGACCTGCGAGATGTGCCGGGAGGGCAGGCGGCTCACCGAGCGCGCGATCTACGCCAGCCGGCGATCCGCCGGTTCGTGCACCCGATGCCAAGGGCCGGCCACGGACGGCGCCTGGCAATGCATCCGCTGCGCCGCACTCGAGATCGAACGCGGCCGGCCCGAACTCAGGAACGCCGCGAGCAGGCGCCGGTACTGGAAACGCCGGGCTGCGGGCCGCTGCACGGATTGCAACCGGCCGAGCCATGGGGCTTCCAGGTGCGAGCCCTGCGCAAAGCGCTCGTACGAGCGGTCCCAATTCTTCCGCGGCATCCCGGTCTGGGATCCCAGCTTCACCGTGATCGAGCTCGCCACCGGAGAGGCGCACGGCCCGTTCGATACCGAGGCCGAGGCCGCCGCCAGCCTGTCGTTCGCAGGAATCGGGTTCGACGAGGTGGTGATCCTCAACGACGCGCCCGTCACGGCGCGGTTCACCGGCTGGACCTGAACGGCTCGCTCCGGACGGCCGGGACGCGGAGCGGCGGTCCCGGGGTCGAGGACAGCGGGATGGGTGCGAGCACCTGGGAGAGTAGAGGGAGACCGGCTCCCCCGGCCCGGGCGCCGCGCAAGGAGACCCTCATGTTCGACCTGTCCACCGATCACGATCCGCTCACCCCCAATGCATGCCAGTTGCTCGCCGTAATTGGCGCCGACCCCGCCGCCGTGCGGGAGACGCTCGCCGAGGACTTCGTCCGGCGCTGTCCCGACCGCGAGGTCCCCGATTTCCCGAGTGAGAGGGAAGCAGGAGAAGGATGAACGGACGGGGAATCGGAGAGAGGTTCCGGTCTCCGCCGTTCGCAACCCATCGTCATCAACCAGTACTTAAGGAGAATCCCTATGAGCTTCGGACTCAACCGCGCGGAAGTCATCGGACGCCTCGGCGCCGACGCCAGCGTCAATCATCTCGTCTCGGGCGGCCGCGTGGCCAACCTGAGCATCGCGACCGACGAGTCGTACATCGACAAGGACGGCCAGAAGGTCGACAAGACCGAGTGGCACCGCATCGTCACGTTCCAGCCCGGCCTGGTGGACATGCTGGCGAAGCACGCGAGCAAGGGCCGGCTGGTCTACGTCGCCGGCAAGCTGCAGACGCGACGCTGGCGCAAGGACGGCGAGGACGCCGACCGATTCTCGACCGAGATCCTGCTGGCGCCCGGTTCGCGCGTGCAGTTCCTCGATCGCCCGAACGGCGACGGCGCGGCGGCGGATGCCGGCGAACCCGTGAGCGGCCCGGCGCAGCCGTCCGGCGGCGCCCAGGCTCAGGTCGACGGCTTGCAGGACGATTCCGTTCCGTTCTGATCCGCTTCCCGTGCGCGCCCCTTGGGGGGCCGGTGCTTCGGCGCCGGCTCCCCTTTTTTGCCGGCGGCTTCGAGTCCGCACCCGTTCGGGATTCGCCGCCCATGTTGGCGGCGAGGCAGAGCGTAGCGCGACAAGTGCGAACGCGGCGGAGACCGGGAGGGAGCTCCACCGCGCCGCCCATCGCATCGCCGGGAGGAATCCATGACCGACATCACCTTCAAGCGGATCGCTCCGCAGGAATCGCGCATCTACCTGGACGGCGAGCCCATCGGGGAAGTCTACCGCCAGAACGACATCCTAAATCGGGGGGCTCATTTCTGGATCATCCATCTCGACGAGGACTGGCGCGGACCGCAGCGCGTGCATGACCGGCGCCGAATCCGCGAGGTCACCCACCGCCTTATCTCCACGCATCCGTTCTACAGGTGAAGACGGCCACGCCAACGTTCGGCGCGAATCCGAGCGTCAGCATGGATCCCGCCGCCGGAAGAAGAAGCGGGTGGTGGGAAACAAAAACCTCCTCCCGACGTAGGCCCATCGTCCCACACGTGCTCACTGCGCCAACCCCTGCAAAGCGCAGGGGTCCTTCACTGCGTTACGGCCGCTGCGCGGTGGCTCCGCTGCGCGCGCGTGAGCCAATAAACCAACGTCGGGAACACGCTCTTCCGGCGCTTCGGGCCACACAGGCTCAACACTCTATCTTCATACAAGGAGACACCGCATGTTCAATCTCGAATCCATTCACACTCAGCAAGCCCAATCCCCCACCGCGGTGATCTGCGAAAACGCGGCGCTGTTCGGCGCAACCCCCGCGCGCGACGAGTTCGACCCCAGGGATGTCTGGGACGAAGACGATGCGCTTCAAGCCGTCGCCGAAGCGTTCCGGGTCCTGAGCGAGAACATCGCCCCCGACGGCACCCAGCTCGCCGACGAGAAAGAATCCCTGCTCTGGGGCTTCGTCAACACGCTCCACGCCCAGGTCCGAAGACTCGACCGCGGCGTCGACCGCCTGAGTCCCAGGCTGCGCGACCTGCAGAAGGCGCAGGACGGCTCCGAGGTCAAGGCCCGCGAACTGGAACTGATCACCGACCGGGCGAGAAACCTGGGCCTGCGGCGCGACGCGTTCGAGAAACTGAGAGACGCCGCCGCCGACGAATACCGCAACGCCACCGGCGACACCTGGCGGCCCCGCTACGGCAGCCACACAAGCCGCACGGGCAAGCTCACCTCCGCAGCAATCGACGCCCGCGACTTTCTCCGGGCACGCGAGCACAGCAAGACCCAGGACTGCCTCCCGCAGGGCACCTTGATCGCGATCGCCGGCGGCAAGGACGTCGCCGACGCCGACGCGGTGTTCCGGCGCCTCGACAAGGCCCGAAACAAATACCGCGACATGGTCCTGGTGCACGGCGGCGGTCCGGGCGTGGAGCGCATCGCGGCACGCTGGGCCGAATCCAAAGGGGTGAACCAGGTCGTGTGCAAGCCGGACTGGAACGCCCACGGACGCGCCGCGCCGTTCCGGCGAAACGACGAGCTGCTGAACCTGCTGCCCAAGGGCGTCATCGCTTTCCCCGGCAGCGGCATCACCGACAACCTCATCGACAAGGCCGTCACGCTCGGCATCCCGGTGCAGCGCTGCGCGAACTAGCGCAAGCGCCTCCGACACGGGTCGCGTCGCTCCGGCGGCGCGGCCCTTTTCTCCTGGTCGGCGCCTGCTGCTCCGGTCAGCGCATCCCTTCGGTCTCGCTCGCGCCGCTGACGCCGAGGTAACGCGTGCAACAGTCGTGTCTGCGTTCGCGGTAACAAGTGACACGACAACGCATCGCCCGGCAAACCGCGGCCTTCGCCGTTGACCGGTGCGCTCAGGTAACATGTGAAACAACACCGGTGCGGAAAGGTAACGTGTGAAACGCGCCCGCCTGGTTCCTGGAACATGTGAGAAAAAGCCTGTGCGCCGGTGGAACAGGCTCCCGGCTCCCGGTGCGCCCTGTGTGCGAAACGGCGCACCGCGCTTCCATCGCGCGGCCCGTTTTGTTACCTTCGTTCGCGACAGACAAGGCGTCTCATGTCCGTGGATCGCGGACCGGCCGCCTCGCTCAATTGCCGCGACGGCTCGCAATCGCCGTAACGGCGCGGGTTTCAGCCCGATTCGGTGTGTTTGGATATTTGGCCTGTCTCACTGCCCGAGGCAGGCTTGGCTCTCACACCCGACGCAGCGGGCTGCCCGGACCGGCGCCAACTACCTCCCACTGCGCTCGACCCGCGCTCGACCTGCATTCGACTGCGCCCCACTACCAGAGAATCGCCCTGCGACCGTGCCGGGAAAAGTTCAGTCAATTCGACGGCGCCGTTCAGTCAAATTGACTGAATGGGCAAGCTGTTGATATCTCGGACAAAACCGACATGACTCCGATCGCTCGCCAGCGCGCGATCCTCCTCGATTTGCCCGTTCCTTCAAATTGACTGAACGCCAGCTTCCTCCGACCTACAGCAGCGCGATATTTATTGCCCTCGATAATCGACTTCATGGCAAGACCTTCCTTTCTCGAGACCGGCACTTCCGAATCAGATCGTTGACCGATCCTGTACACGTTCCGGCACAATTGACCGGGAAATCTTTCCGGATAATGGGAAAACCACATGGCCAAGACGCTGTCGAAGACCGTTCGAGTGACCGAAGACCAATGGAATCGCGTCGAAAATGCCGCCAGAAAACGGAACCAATCGCCCAATCATGTCCTGGTTCAGTTGGCGATGGAGGCTCTCGATCGTCGCGAATGGCCCCGGACCGAGCTTGAAATCCAGCTCTTGCGGTCAACGTTGTTCACCGCCCAGGCCACCGCGCGGGACATGATCGCGAACGACCGAGGCGAGGAGATTGAGGAAATTCGGCGGGAAATTTCGAAAATCGCGCCGGACGTGCCACGCGGGACGACCAAACACTCGCAATGAAGCCACGCTGGCTCGCGGGAAAGAGAGTCGTTCTCCATCTCTAGCCGACCGCGATCTTGGCATCAAGCTTCCCTACCTCCTTTTCGTTGTGCTGCCCTTTGACCGCCTTTCCGCCCAACACATCCTCCTCGCATTCCGCCAGCCGCTTCTCCTAATCCTGAATCTGGTTAAGATTGCATGAACATCAAACTCTTCGTCCAGCTCCGCCAAAATGCGCTCGCCCTTCACCGTTGACAGCTCGACTTTCGCCTGGAACGCCGACAAAAGATAGGCCCTCTTTCTCCGCGTCATCTTCTGTCTCTCTCCAGAGTCAAAAGCTTCGAGATTTCACTTACCAGATCATGCTCACTGTCCAACCCCCTGGGTCCAGATCTAGTGATAGCGGTTACGTGCTCTCGGAACCGCCTGTGTTGAGCGCAGTATAATAGGAGGTTATATACTGAACTAGACGGTTCTTGTCACATACTCACTTTTTGGGGCAGTGGCATTCCAGTTATGATGCTTCGCGTACCGGGCTGCTGCGCTACCTTGGTTATCTTGCGCTAGAATTCGCCCATCCAGTAAACAGGGAGCTTAACCACATGCGGCACAAAATTTTTTCAATCCTTGTCCTCTTGCCGATTACTGGCTTTCCCCAAATCGAAATTGGGCAAACGCCAGAGGGAGCAACAACGATTACGGGGACCGCCCAATTCGAGGGAAATATCGATTTAACGCTCTCGGAACCTACAGTGCCAACCAGTCCAAATCCGTGGGAAACGAGCTTCACACTAGGCCTCGGTATTAGCGAGGTGACCGATAGAGAGTATACGCTGAAGAACGACCTCGTTCTACGGGATCATGAGGCAGAAGATGCGCGAGAATTTCCCACATTGTTTTTCGTACACATAACGAGGAACCTGACGGGTCCAAACGCCGGAGAGAGCAATGGCCAACCGCAAACTTGGAGGCACAGATACGGTGTCGGGCTCAGTCTCGGCGTGAGCGAACAAGAGGGCAGAGACGCAAATCACTTCGTCGGGCTTAGTGTTCATTTTGGTCACCAAGCCTACCTTACGTTTGGGCGCCATTGGCGCTCGGTTCGGATTCCTGGACCGGGTGGCGCGTCTACCCTTGATGATCTACAGTTTCGACGCAGGGGCGGCACCTTTGTATCACTTTCCTACCCCTTCGCTGGCAGTAGAGACGGATTTATCCGGCTCACAAACCCAACGGCGAACGACTAGACGGCGCAGAAATTCTCATCCCAATCGAATTTCCATCGACAGTCTGGAGACACCGAATTTGCAAGCCAGATCTTCGACAGAGATTCCCGGATTCTGATAACGGTCGGACTCCGCGAGTACGTCCGCCATCAGAACCGCGGCGACGACTTGGTTCGCCTCGATTTCGTGGAACGCCCCGATTCTCGTGCTCTCCTACGCGCCTTCCCTAATGCTGCAGTAAGCAATATCGTCGGCGATGCCGTCATCGATCAGCTCGCGATACAGAAAGTAGTGGCCGAAGTCGTGACCAACCGTAAAGCGCTGACGCGTGAACGGCTGTCGTCCCTTGTAGACGATCCGGTATCCGCCTCCCGATACGCACTCGATCTTTCCGCACACTTAGTCAGACAGATTTTCCGAGTGGCAACCAAGTCCCAACGACATTGCCAACCCGAACACGTCTACGGGCGCGGTCATTCTAGCTCAGCCCAATAGAACGAATTCCTCAAACGGACCCAACCTTGTCATCGTTACGTCCTTGGGGCTCTTGCGCCCCGGCTGTTTGACCGACACCGTCTCTTGATACGCGAGACGCATCCACGCTGTCCTGAGACGCCACGATATCTCGCAAACTAGCGTCCAGGTAGGCGGTCGTGAACTGCATACGAGGTATCCAAATAAGAATTTTCTAACACTCAAATCGAACCGGGACTCACGGTTCGTACACTTCTTCCGGGGACGCCACTCGGCACACGTCGTACAGACTCGCCAAATCGGCCAAGACGATCTCGCCGGATAGGTACTGTTGCGCCACCTGGCGCTTGAACTCAAGACTGTAGGTGCCATCACATGGGTATTTGCGGGCTCATGGCGGCCAGATTGACCGACCGACTCTCCCGCGACTAAACTCCGCCTACAGCCCAGTCAACCTATCGCTTCAGGCTCATTTCGGTATTGGATTAGACTGGGTTCTCCGCAATAGAGGATCTGATGCAACTTCTTCGTATTACCTTACCCGCCGTAATCGCCGCAGCGCTCGTCGCATGTGCGTCGGCTCCGCAAAACATAGCGCCCAATACGGTTTCGGCCGAGCTCTATCGGGCGCTGTCGTGTTCGCAGCTCGCTCAAGAGCTCCTCCGCGCGACCGACATGCGCGATGAAGCTATTGCGGCGCAACGCCGAGAACGCGTGTGGGACGGCGTGCTTAGCGCCATCGTGTTTTCCGGTATCGGTGGCATTACGCCGGGCCACGCCGATGAAGTCGCCGATGGAAAAGGAAAGGTCGAGACGATCCAGCGCGAATACGACACGCCATGCCTTCAGCGATGAACGTAAGGATTTTCGCCGTAGCCGCGATCATCGCGACAGCGGCCATCGCTCAAAACCCCGACGAGGCCTACATCGCCGTGGCCGGAAAGGACGTCGTAGACCCGGCAGTATGGGATACAGAACTCACCTACGGTTTCGGCTGGAGCACGGCCGAACGGCGCCAAGCCGAATTAAACGCCATAGACGCCTGCGGAGAAAACTGCTGGGACTACACAACGACTTTGGTCACGTCAAACCGCGGCGAGTGCGTTGCGCTCGCCAAGGCAACATCCTTTATTACTCTCGAAGATTTCGAGCAACCGCTACACCAGGAACAGCTATACGCAGCATCGAACAAAGACCGCAGCGCAGCAAACGCCGAGGCCATGCGGATGTGCCGATCACGCATGAACACCCAGGAATCTGCATTGGCAGACGACGAGAACCACGTCGAGTGGATATGCCAACCGCTAGAGTCGATGTGCGCCGCCGACATCGACTGACGACCGACCGAAACGAAATCCGATGACCCGAACCATATCGCTTATTGCTGCCGTCAGTCTGATCGGCCTGCCGCTCGAGGCTCTCGGCCAAAACCAGATTGCGCCAACGCAACGGACGGCCCCGGCACAAGCGCCGGACGGCTGGTATCGTGGATACGTTTACTACATGTTCGTAACGGACTTCGGCGCCGCCCACGTTGGGTTTGACCCCGACCCGGCGACGCAAGGCTTCCAATGCAAGGACGGTGGCGGCGCTACCCTGGAGCCGGACCACGCCACCGAATATACCATCGCGGAGGCGCTATGGATCAAAGGGCAGATGTACAAACTATTTTCCGATGCCCTCGCATCGAACGGCCAGATAGCGGCCCATCTGGAGCAACGGATTTCGCCGTTCGGGGAGCCGGTATGCTTCGTCACGGCCGCGCAACAGTGGGCGGGCAGAACAACGGCCAATCCATCTGCGCAAAACCCGAGCCAGACCAACGGTCCCGGCCCATCTGCCGGGCTTTACGGAGCCTTGGCCCTGGGCGATAACTTGGGCGGGTTCGTCACAACGAATTACTCAACACAATCCGAAGCCACCAGGGATGCGTTGGCCGGGTGCAGCAACAGAGACAGCGGTTGTGTAGCGCGACAAGCAGGGTGAGAAGAGCGCGACAATCAAGCTGAGAAGGTGTCGCGACGGTTGATGATGCCTTGTCGGAGGCGGACGAGGCAAGGGGCGTTCATAACGCCGCCGCCGGATCATGATCGGGAGTTGTGTCACGGGTTGTTTTCCTGGACCTGCTTGTTCTTCGATGAGGCGCCGCCCGGGAGCTTGACCTTGGTGTTGGCTGGCGTGGCCCGGGAGGCGATACGCCCGCGGCCGCGTTTGGTTTCCACCGCGGTGCGGCGGCGATAGCTTTCGACATTGAGTTCGAAGATGGTCGCCCGATGCACGAGCCGGTCGATGGCCGCCAGCGTCATGGCCTGTTCGGGGAAGATCGAGCCCCAGTCGCCGAACGGCTGGTTGGCGGTGACGAGCAGGGAGCGGTCCTCGTACCGGGAACTGATCAGTTCGAACAGGACGCTGGTTTCGGCCTGATCCTTACGCACGTAGGCGATGTCGTCGAGGATGAGCAGGTGGTACTTGTGCAGTTTGCGGATGGCGGCCTCGAGCACCAGTTCGCGGCGCGCGACCTGGAGTTTCTGCACCAGATCGGTGGTGCGCGCATACAGGACACGGAAGCCGTTTTCGATGAGCGCCAGGCCGATCGCTGCCCCCAAGTGACTTTTCCCGGCCCCGGGCGGGCCGACCAGGATCAAGTTGGCGCCCTGGTCCAGCCAGCCGTCGCCTGCGACCAGGGCGTTGACATGGGCCTTGGAGACCATGGGCACGACGTTGAAGTCGAAGTTGGCGAGTGTTTTGCCGGGCGGCAGTTTGGCCTCGGCGAGATGGCGTTCGAAGCGCCGCCGGGCCCGGTCGGCGATCTCCTGTTCGGCCAGGGCGCCGAGCAGGCGGGCCGCGGGCCAGCCTTCGGCATCGGCGCGTTGGGCCAGTTGCGCCCAGGCGGCCTTGAAGGTCGGCAGGCGCAGTTCGGTGAACATCAGGTCGAGCTGTGCGGTATCCACGGCACTCATGAGCCGTCTCCTGCGCGGGCCGTGGCGGCGGCGGACGTCGGCGCCGTGAGCAGGACATCGTAATCGGCGAGCGAGCCCAACTCGACCCGGATTTCCGGCACCGTGCGCGGCGCGGGGGCGAACCGGGCGGCTAGGGCGATGGGGTCGGGCAACGCGCCGGCCTCCAGGCAGGCTTCGATGGCCTGGGCGAGCTCGGCTTCGCAGGTGCGTTCGTGCGCCAGCGAGAGCAAGGCGACGGTATCGCGGCAGGCGGCGCGTTCGCCCCTGGCTTCCACGAGCGCGTCAAACGCGCGCCGGTATGCCTGGCGCGGGAACAGGCTGTCGCGGTAGACGAGGTTGCGCAGCGCCATGGGCTTGCGTCGCAGCGAGTGGATGACGTGGCGGTAATCGATGACATGGCCGTTGCACCCGTTCGCCTGAACGCGCCCGCGCGGCAGTTGCATCAGATACGTGGTGCCGAGGAACAGTTCCAGGCGCTCGTCGTACACGCGCACCGTCAACTGATGGCCCACCAGACGCGAGGGCACGGAGTAAAACACCCGCCGCAGGATGAAGCCGCCGGAGGAGGTCACTCGCACATGGACCGTGTCGAAGTCCTCGGTGCGCTGGCGCGGCAAGGGCTTGAGCACGGCGCGCTCCACATCGATGCGGGCACGGTGGTGGGCGTTGCGCCGCCCGACCACTTCGTCGACGAAGGCGCGGTACTCGCCCAGGCAGTCGAAGTCGCTGGAGCCGCGCAGCAGCAGCGCGTCGGCCAGGGCACGCTTGAGATGCCCGTGCGGGCCTTCCACGGCGCCGTTCTCGTGCGATTCCCCGCGGTTGTTGCGGCTCGGCGCCATGCCGTAGTGCGCGCACAGCGCCGCGTAGCGTGCCGTGGCGTCCTCGCGCTGGTTGCGCTTGAGGTTGCGGTACGCCGCCGAGAGGCTGTCGCTGCGGTGTTCCTGCGGTGCCCCGCCGAGGCTCCACAGGGCGTTTTGCAGCCCCTCGGCCAAGGCGGTGAAGCTCTCCCCGCCCAGTACCACGTGCGCGTGAGAGAACCCGGAGTAGGCCAGGCGGAAGTGGTACAGGAGGTGTTTGAGCCGCGCCCCGGCGATCCTCACCCCCAGGGCGCCGGCATCGGTAAAGTCCGAGAGCCCGAGCTGACCCGGCGGATGGGTCTGGCGGAACACGATCTCCTGCTCCGGACCGTGGACCGCGCGCCATTCCCGCACCCGCCGCTCCAGCGTCCGGCGAACGCCGGGGCCGAGTTCGGGATGGCGGCGCATCAGTTCCTGGAACAGCGCCACCGTGCGAATGCCCGGCGTCTGCTCCAGCATTGGAACGAGTTCCTCGTCGAAGATCCCCGCCAGCGGATCGGCCCGGCGTCGGCCCCGAGTCTTCTTCTTGGTGGAGGGAAGCCGCGGATCCTCCTCGATCCGGTAGGCCGTGGCGGTGCTGAAGCCGGCCTTCGCGGCGGCCGCCTGCAGCGCAGTCTGTTGTTTAAATTGCATGTAAAGCCTCACTTGACGATCGGTAATATGACTGCCTGGCATCGATGTCCGTCCCTGAGATAACGGAACAACTTAGCCAATCCTGTCGCGATCACGAAGCGCGGCTCTCGGCCTCGCCGCCTCTCGCCTTGCTCGATCGGGCTATGCCCTCCCTCCCAAGGCGAGAGGCGGCGGCATTCTCATCCTGATTGTCGCTGGGTTCTCATCTTGATTGTCGCTGTAGACTGCGCGGCCTGCGGGACCGCTGGCGGCACCAAACGGTGACCAGGGACGATGTCGAACGGCGTGTGCGGTCATGGATCGCGCACGCCGATACCTGGCGCTTGCGCCGGTCCATCTTTCGCGGCGGATGGTTCGATCCGGCGCGGGAGCCTGACCCGCCCCCTGGCGCGTGTTGCGCGGCGGTTCCTGGAACAACACCCCGGGGAACCTGCGCTCGGCGAACCGCAACAGGAACGCCACCGGGAACCGGAACGACAACAACGGGTTCCGTGTGGCCCGCACGCTCGACGGCCGGAACGGGCTGCGTCACGGCGCCGCCCGATGCGCGATGAGCGTCCACGGCGGTTCATGATGAGAGTGACGGCGCCGCGCCTCTTGCTCCGCGCGACGGAGGAGGTGCGGCGCCGTGTTTTGTGCGCCCGCCCGGCCTGCGCCTGGCTCGGCCCCAGGCCCCAGGGTCTTGGAATGGTCGATGCGGCGCTGTCGTGGTCAGAGTATGCTTCCATGAGGCGGACGATGGTTGTGCATGCCGTGTCGATGCTCGTTGCCCGGATAGGCCCCGGAGGTGTGAGATGAAGAACCTTGTCCTGAACCTGCGCTCGAGAGTGGTGTTGGCGGCATTGTGCCTTGTTGGCGCCGCGGCAGGAGAGTTGGCCATCGCGCAGTTGCCGCCGGCCGTGCTGGTCGATCGGTATCTCGTGCAGGCGGAACGGGAGTTGGGGAGCGGCGATCCTGGTGCGGCGCTGGAGACGCTCGAACGGATTCTGGAGTTGCAGTCCGAGCAGGACGTGGACATTCCGGAGGCGTTCTGGTTCAGGCGTGCCGAGGCTGCCCAGCGCGCCGGGCGCCCGGAACTGGCGCTGGAGTCGCTGGTTCGGTATTTCGAGCAGTGGGGGCAGGATGGCGAGCACTACGATGCGGCGCTGGAGCTGTACGACGCGGCGGAGTTGGCCAAGGCGCAAGCCGACGCACGTGCGGCGGCCGAAGCTGCATGGCTGGAAGCCGAGGCTGCGCGACTGGAAGCCGAGGCGGAGGCCCTGGAGGCGGCTGTGGAAGCGATGGGTCCGGAGATGGTGGTGATCCCGGCGGGCAGCTTCCGGATGGGCTGCGTGTCGGGGCAGGACTGCCGGGATGCCGAGTTACCGGTCCACGAGGTGACGATTCCGGAGGCATTTGCGGTGTCGAGGTACGAGGTGACTTTTGCCGAGTGGGACGCGTGCGTGGTGGGTGGCGGTTGCGGCGGATACAGCCCGGACGATCGCGGGTGGGGCCGCGGCACGCGCCCGGTGATCAACGTGTCGTGGGACGATGCGCAGGCTTACGTGTCGTGGCTGTCGACGCAGACAGGCGAGCCATACCGGTTGTTGAGCGAGGCGGAATGGGAGTACGTGGCGCGTGCGGGGTCTGAGACGGCGTACAGTTGGGGCGACGCAATTGGAACTAACCGAGCTAACTGCGGGGACTATGGACCTCCCGACACATGCGCTGATCAGTGGGAATACACAGCGCCGGTGGGCTCGTTTGCGGCCAACGCGTTTGGCGTTCACGACATGCACGGCAACGTGGGCGAGTGGGTGGAGGATTGCTGGCACCGCAGTTACGCGGGCGCGCCGACGGACGGCAGCGCTTGGTTGAGCAGGGATTGCTTGCGCGTGTTGCGTGGCGGTTCCTGGTTCAACCACCCCAGGAGCCTGCGCTCCGCGGACCGCAACAGGATCACCTCCGGGAACCGGGACATCAGCCTCGGCTTCCGTGTGGCCCGGACGCTCACCCCATGAATCCTTACCTCTTCACCTCTCTTGGGGGTTCCAAGGGGGCTTGCCCCCTTGGCTGCGGTTACGCGATGGCAAACGCGGCTGTCCGGGCAAACCTGCAACCGAAACAAATCGCTCCAGGACACGATCTTCCAAGAAAGCAAACAGCAAGCAGACGGACTTGGATTGTCTGGATGACGCACTTGACAAAGCGCGAACCGCCTAGTGGATCAGCAGCTTTGTATTGATGGATAAAGCGATTTCAGCTTAATGCGCGCATCCTCGGTCGTGAAGCCCCAGCTCCCCCCCATCGCCTCCTGATTGCGCCGCTCCAGCCATGCATCGACCTCGCTGCGCAGGGTGTCTTGGTCGGGAAGGCGACGGTCCAAAGGTCATGGTTTCCCCGTGCTCGCGGGGATAGACCGTCGCGTGGTGAGTCTCAGTCGTCAACGCGTCGGGTTTCCCCGTGCTCGCGGGGATAGACCCGACGATCCGGCCACTCGCGAGGTGGCCGCTCTGGTTTCCCCGTGCTCGCGGGGATAGACCCCACACCGGCCAGTACAGATGCCACCCCAGGCCGGTTTCCCCGTGCTCGCGGGGATAGACCTTCGGACTCCTCGAACACCAGGCCGTAGGCCCTGGTTTCCCCGTGCTCGCGGGGATAGACCCGTCGCGAACTACGTGGTCGCCGAGGCCCGGTCGGTTTCCCTGTGCTCGCGGGGATAGACCCGGATGGGCACCACGTCGGTGGGCTTGTCGGTGGGTTTCCCCGTGCTCGCGGGGATAGACCTCGGGCGACTCCCGGGAGCGAAACACCGAAACCGGTTTCCCCGTGCTCGCGGGGATAGACCTCGGGCGACTCCCGGGAGCGAAACACCGAAACCGGTTTCCCCGTGCTCGCGGGGATAGACCCGCAGAGGCTGCCCGGTCCTGAGAAATTCCCGCGGTTTCCCCGTGCTCGCGGGGATAGACCCGCGCTATCTCGGGACGTTCGATACGCCCGAGGGGTTTCCCCGTGCTCGCGGGGATAGACCCGGCGCGGCACAGACCGGAGTCGTGAGCCTCGGGGTTTCCCCGTGCTCGCGGGGATAGACCCTTATCGGTCACGTGGATCGACGGCGGCCGGGAGCCGGCGTGCGAGCCCGACGGTTTCCCCGTGCTCGCGGGGATAGACCCCAGGCGCTCGATGGCCACCCGGATTTCGCCGAGGTTTCCCCGTGCTCGCGGGGATAGACCTGCGCGACCATCGGCACGCCGACGCTGGCCATGGGTTTCCCCGTGCTCGCGGGGATAGACCCCAGCCGGTGGCCGGCGCCAGCTGGGAGCTGGCGGTTTCCCCGTGCTCGCGGGGATAGACCCTTGCTCAGTTCGCCCTGGATCGCCAACGGGTCGGTTTCCCCGTGCTCGCGGGGATAGACCTCGTCCGGTTGTCGCCCGCGGCGTCCACATACGGCGCAATCCAGATTCGCCCGAGCACCTCCGGCGTTCTGGCGCCGTCGCGCCAGGATGCTTCAGGCTCTAACTCGTCGCCCCCGGATGCGGTCCCCGCCTGAGCATCAGTTCCATCCTCCGTACCGACCGCATCAACGCCCGCGTCCTTTTGTTCCTCGTCTCTCGGGGTGAAGGCGCGTCGCAACCACCCGAACGGGCGGCAGCCGCCCCGGCACGTCGCTTCCGGCGCCCGCTCCCGGGCCTTATCGGCACGAAACAACTCTGAAGCAGCGGAGTCCGAAATATCCGCGTTCGCCAGAACCTGCGCCGCCGGATCGGCGTCCTTGACGCTCTGGCACGGCTGCCCTTCAATGAGCGGGCATTGCCAGGTGTTGCCCACGTGACTCGTGGCGCAACCGCCCAGGACGAGGGTGCCCAGCACGGCGACGGTGGCGCGCATGTTCGTGATTCTTTTCGCAACTCCGTTCATCATCCGCTCCCCGATTCGTTCGTGTTCCGCCCGTCGAGCCACGCCCCTTCCAGGAACACCACGGTGACGGGCGCGCCCGCCGCCAACTGGATGACCGGCTGGTACTGCTCGGCGCGGCGGATGTCCGATAAAGACCAGGATCCGGTCCGCCGTGCTCAGGCACACCGTGCGGCCCCGCCCGAAGCGCTCTGTCATGAACTTCGAATCGCCCACCGCGGCGAGCCCGAATCCGCTCCGGCTCATGCGCCCGCGCCGCAGATAACGGCGCACCGAACGGCGCAACACCTGGTCGAACGAGCGGGCGTTGAACAGCCGTTGGAGGGCGGGATCGACGATGGGGCCGGCGGATGGCATGGCGGCGAACATAGGGGCGCCCACCCCACCCCGACAACGCCATTCGCTACTTGCAGTCCCGCGCCAACGGACGCCGAGTCCCAGCCGAACGGGGCCTGCGCGCCAGAGACGAAAAGGCGGGTCAGGCGGCGGGCCGCGCGCGCTTGAAAGCCGCGGCGCCTAGCGTCACAAGCGCGCGGTGAAGGCACGGGCGAAGGTGCGGTTTACCGGGTTCGGCCCGGGTGTCCGAAGGGCGTGCGGGCGCGCTGTCCACGCGGGTGGCGGGACAAAACCGTTCGCGCCCGACCGGAATCATTAAATGCAAGCGAATCAAGCCATTGCACCTGTCCGGAAACGGCAGCTCACGGCTCGTGCCGCTCCCGAAACCTGCAATCGGCGCCAGCAAGTCCACGGGCACCGCCGCTGCGGCCCGAATGCTCTTTCGTGCGGATACCCGATCCTCGGACCGGCCTCGATCCCGCCGGTCCCGCCGATCCTTCAGGCGTGCTCGGCGAACGGCACCGAACCTGTTCCAAAGCCTCCAGATCGGCCTTCGACGGTCGTCCCGCTCGGGCGGGTTGGGCGGTTGTGGATAACTTTTCTTGTGCGGTGCGAAACGAGAGCCTGTACCGCCCTGGCCGCGCAAGCGGCGCACGTCGGTTCAGTCGTTTCGCAACCGCACCGGGTGCGACCGTCGGACGCCGCCCGGCATGATCTCCGCCCCGATGCTCGCGGCGATCCGGGCGGCCGATGCCTTCACCGAGTCCTCCGCCAGGTGCGCGTACCGCGCCGTGGTCTGAATTCGCTTGTGTCCCAGGAGCTTGCCGATCATCGGCAGGCTCTCCCCCAGCGCCAGTGCGCGGGAGGCGAACGAATGGCGAAGATCGTGCAGCCGAACGTCCTCGAGTTTCGCCCGCGCGCGGACTTTCCTCCAGGACCTGTCGACGTTTATCAACGGCTTTCCCTTGATGCGTCCGGGAATCACCCAGGGATCGCCCGACGCTCTCGGCCGCTCCGCCAGCACGCTGGCCGCCGACGGCGACAGCGGCACCGTTCTCGGACCGGTCTTGGAATCCCTGAGCCGCAGTTCGTTCCTCTCCAGATCCACCTCATCCCAACGCAGCTTCAGTATCTCGTTGCACCGGCACCCCGTGAGCATCAGCAATCGAATCGCAGCCGCTGCGCGGGGCAGGATGTCTCCCTCGGCCTCCATCTCGCTCAACACCCGGCCGAGCCGTTCAAACTCCGCCTCCGTCAGAAAGCGTTCCTTGCGCCTGGCCTTGTACCGCACTACCCGAGGACACGGGTTGCCGCCCTGCGCCAGCAGACCCCAGGTCTCGGCCATGGAAAACATCGCCGAGAGCGTCTCGACCATACGGTTGGCCATCGACGGCACCCGGTGGAGGTTTGAATGATACGCCGCGATCCGCTCGTGCCCGACGGCCTCGATCGCAAGCTTCCCGAACTCCGGCAGGATGTACCGGTCGATATCGATACGAACCATCCGCGCCGTGCTCGCCTTCAGGCGCACCTCCACGTGTTCGGCCACATACCGCCCGGCCACTTCCGACACCGTGGGTCCCTTCGGTGCGGGGTTCGCGACAGCGGGCTGGCCCGACTTGATCCGGCTGATGATCAGTGCGGCGCGACGCCTCGCCTCCTCCGGCGCGATCACCCCGTGACGCCCGATCGTCACCCGTTTGGATTGGCCCTTCGCCCGGGTCTGCACCACGTACACCTTGCTGCCGGTGGCGTAGGCCCTTACACCGAATCCCGGTAGTTCCCGGTCCCAGTACACCGTGTCCTTCTCGACCGACAGGTTCTCCACCGTGCGGCGGGAAATTGACGTGCGCGTCAGCTTGGCCATGTCTTTCGGACCTCCGATACGCCGCTTCAGCCGCCGAGCCCTTGCGCCAGGGCGTTTCTGCCTGACAGGGGGCTGCCGCCTGCGGGGCTGCCGCCTGCGGGGCTGCCGCCTGCAAGGCCATCGGGCAGGATGTTGGCTTCGATGCTGGCGGCGACCTTCGCGGCCGAGGCTTTTTCGGTATCCCGGGCCAGGTGCGCGTACCTTGCCGTGGTGTCCATGCTCGTGTGGCCCAGGAGCTTCCCGATCATCGACAGGCTCTCGCCCAGCGCCAGGGCATGGGAAGCGTAACTGTGACGCAGGTCATGCAACCGCACGTCGTGCAGTGAACGTGGCATCTTCGACCGCAGCCGATGCCAGTGCGAGGTCAGCTGCGACACATGTGCGCCTTGCTTCCGACCGACGAACACCCAGGCATTGCCATCCACCCGGGCGATGCCGTCCAGCACCTCGAGCGCCGCCGGCGGCAGAGGGACCATGCGAGCACCCCTCTTGCTGTCCCGCAGCCTCAGGTGCCCGGCCGTGCGGTCCACGTCATCCCATCGAAGCGTGGCGATCTCCTGTCTCCGGCACCCCGTCAGCATCAGCAGCCGGATCGCCGCCACCGCCGCCGGCCAGGCCGAACCGTTCGATTCAGACTCCTGCAACACCCGTCCGATCAGTCGATATTCCGCCCGGCCCAGAAACCGCTCCCGGCGCTTGATCCTGTACGCCCGCACCGACCGGCACGGATTACTGCCCGCCGGGCGCAGCCCCCAGGCCTCGGCAAGCGAAAACATCTTCGAAAGTACCCACATCGCGTTGTTCGCCGTTCCGCGTTTGTCACGCAGATCATGATGAAGTGCCGCGATGTGTTCGCGTTCCACCGAAACGACCGGCATCTCCCCCAGCGCCGGGACAATGTGGCTGCGCAGCAGCTGCCGGTACCGCTTCGCGGTCGAGTCCTTGCATTGAACGTCCACGTACCGGACCAGGCACTGCTGCGCCAGATCCCCCACCGTCAGTTTCGCATCCGGTTCCGGCTCGTGCGCCAGCGCCTCCTTGCCCAACTTGATCCGGTCGATCGCCGCCGCGGCGAGTTTTCTCGCCTGCTCCGGCGTGATCTCTCCGTGCTCGCCCAGCGTCGCGCGCCTGGAACCGTTCGGGCCCCGGCTTTGCACCACGTAGGCGATACGACCGGTGCGATAGACCCGCACGCCGAAGCCCGGCAGGTCCCGGTCCCACAACACCCCCGGGTTGCCATCGACGGACAAGGCGTCCACCATGCGCTTGGTGATTTTCTTGGGCGGGCTTTTGGGCATCGGGAAAACCGGTAAGCGTTCGGTCACGCGGCGATGAGTATGGAGGATTCAACGATTGAGCGTTCGCTTCCAGTCCTTGCGGAGGGGTCGCAACCAGATGTCCTTTTTCGGCTGGGCTCGTTTCGTATGCCTGTCATAGCGTCCTCTTCCTTGGGTGGTTCCGACATGTGTCCAGCCGGAGGCGTTGTAGACGGCGCCGGTGTAGCGCGGGGTCTCGACGAAGGTCTCGATGAGTACGGGGATGGTGTTGTAGCGCTCGGTCCAGTCCCGTGGCAAGCGGCGGCGCACGAGGGCGAGGATGTGCGAGCCGAGGTTGGGGATTTTGATCCACGGCAGGATGAGGAACCGCGGGTTGTCGACCACCAGCGGCAGGTTCTTCTCGCGCTTCTCGGGCGTCCATCCGATGAACTTGTCGCGCGGGGCGAGCTTCCACGCGGCGGTGGAGAAGCCGAGCATGGCGACGGGCCAGCCGTCGCGGTCGCGGACGGCGTAGCGCATTTGCGCGCCCACCAGGGTCTTGTAGCCGAGGTAGTGGTAGCGGGCGACGAACTCGTTCCAGAGCTTCCCTTCCCGGGTGTTGCGCACGACGGTGCGGAAGTCGAGCGGGCGAACCCCCTCCAGCGTCGTCGGCGCCGGGAACAGCGGCGGCTCGGTCTGGGGTCCGAAGACGATGGGCTTGGGCCGGCCCTGTTTTCCTCTTGGCGGCGGCAGCGCGATCGCGCCGTCGCGGTGCATGGCGAGCATGGTCACCTTGGCCATCATGTCCTTGAGGCCGCCGTCGGGCTTGAACCAGCCGATGCGCCGGCAGAACTCTCTCGCCAGGGCGGCGCGGGTCGGCTGCGGCTCGGCGGCGATCAGGGCGCGCAGCAGCGCCATCTCCTCAGCCGTGAAGTCGCGCCCGTAGTAGCGGCACTCGATGGCGCCGGTCATCCCGGCGCCGTGAACTCGCGCTTGCGCTCCTCGCTCATCGACCAGGGCAGCCAGGGTGACAGGTCGTCCGGCGGCCTGCCGCCATTCTCCGCGCAAGCTGCCAGCCACGCCTCCAGCCAGCACTGGACGTCGATGCCGTTCAAGGCGAGGGTGCCGACGACCGAGTACATCATCGCGGTGAAGTCGGCGCCGAGCCTGCTGTCCGAACCGAAGCTCAATCGACGCCCGATAACGGCCCCTCGGAACGCGCGCTCCGCGGCATTGTTGTCCATGGGCACCTGGGGATTGTCGACGAAGACGCTCAGTCCCTCGCGGTGCTTGAGCAGCGAGCGTAGCGCCTTGCCCTGGCGCGCCTTGACCGGCAAGTCGGCCAACTCCGCTTCGGCCCGCGCGAACAGACCGTCGACGGCCTTCTTCAGTGCCCCCTGCGCGGCGTCGAACGCCGGCGTCTGGTGGTCGAGAGCGGGGTCGTAATGCTCCAGCCGCTCCTTGTTCAGCCGGCAGGTCGACGCGAACCGCTCGACCCATCCCTCGCACCACTGCGTCAGCTTTTGCTGTCCGGCCGCACACTCGATGAAGTCGCGCCGCTGGTGCACCCAACACCAGCACAGGATCACCTTGCCGTCGAGCCCGCGCGCCATCTTGATGTAGGCGCTGTAGCGGTCGCAGACCAGGAACACGATGCCCTTGACCGAACCGAACAGCCTCATCGCGGCCTCGGCGCTGCGCGAGGGGTCCGCCACGAAGTAGACCGCATCGGCGCTGACCGAGATCCACAGCCACGCACGCCGCGAGCGGCCAGTCTCGCTCAGCGACTGGATGCGCCAGCCGGTCTCGTCGGCGTGGCGCACCGCCATCTCGTTCTGGTGGGTGAGGATCGCCGCGGCGAGCGGCGCGAACAGCACCGGGCAGCGACGCACGCTGTCGGCTATGGTTCCTGGCGCGATCGCCAGCCCCTGATCCGTCATCCACGCCGCGGTCCGCCGCAGGGGGCGGTGGCAGGCAAATCGCTCGTACAGGATGCGCGCCCAGACGCTGGTCCCGTAGGGCGTCCTGGGGAACAAGCGGGCCGGCGGAGGCGCGATCGCTTGCAGTGGCGAGGACAGGCAGTCGCAACCCCGACGGTAGCGCGGGCGCACGATCCTGCGGACATGGGCCTTGACCGCGATCTCGATGACGGACGAGGAACGCTCGCCGTCGGCGACATAGGGCTTGCCGCAACAGGAACACACGCGCGCGTCCTCTGGCGGCTCCTGCCGTTCCTCCTTCTCCTCCAGCGTTGGCCGCTGGGTGCGCCCGTGGCCGGCCGCACCGCGCTGCTGGCCGCGCTTGCGCTCCGACCGCGGCGTTTCCTGCTTCTCGCTCCTGCCCCCGAATACCGCCTTCGACAACACGGCCCGGCTCGAGCGCAGCTGGGCAATCCGGGCTTGCAGCCTCGCTCTGTGGGCGCGCAGCGCCTTGATCTTCTTGCCCTGTGCAGCGTTCGCCTTGCGCTGTCGGGCGATCTCCTTGTGCAGCGACTCGATGGTCCTGTTCCGATCGCGCACTGTCCTGAAGACCGCGGACAGCAGGGGACGTTCGGCAAGCTCGGCCTCCAGCTTCTCGTTCTTGATGGCCGACGTTCTCACGGCCACCTGCAGACGGATGATGCGGCTCTGCTGCGCCTTGATGAGGTCCATCTGGTCGTGGTATCCCGCCAGCTCCCCGCGCTGCAGCTTGGTTTCGAAGGTCAGTCGGCGCACTGTCGCCTTGAGGTCCTGCAACCGTTCCTGCTCGCGGCGCAGCCGGCGGTTCTCCCGGTTCAGCCGACGGGTCTCGCGGTTCAGGGAACCGACTTCCCCGCGCAGTCCCTTGATCGTGTCCTTCTGCTTGCGCGCGCGGTCCAGCGCCTTGCGCAACTGGACGCTCGCCCGGGGCCGAGACGGCTGTGCGCGCCGTTTCCACCTGCGAAGCGCCGCAACCTTCCTGCGCAATGCCGTGAGTTCGTCCTTCTGCTCCTGCGGCTGCTCCAGGGCCTTGCGCAGCCGGGCATTCTCGCGGGTCAGAGAATCGATTTCCCGGCGCAGCGCCACCGCCGTCCCCTTGCCGGGCTGCAAAGTCTGCAAGGCTTCGCGCAACTGGAAAACTTCCTTGCGCAGCGACATGATCGTGCTGCTCTTGCGCGAGTCGACACCGGCCTGCGAAAGCAGCTTCTCCAGCCGCGCCACCTCCGTCTGGAAGAACAGCGCATCCTTCGCCGTACGGCGGACTTCCTTCACCTCCTCGACGGCAGCCGTGAGCTTCTCCCGGCTCTTGTCGAGCTGCGTCTTCAGCAAGCCCGCGCGGGAACGGGCATCTATCTCCGCCCGGCGCAGCTCCTCCGCGCGCGTATCCGCCGCGTCCGCCCGTGCCCGTTCCGTCTCCGCGCGGGCCTGTGCCTGTTCGTACAGAGACCGCCAATCGCGCGGCTCCGATGCCGGCGCCGGCGTCGGCGGCGACCAGAACTCGCCGTCCGCCTCGGCCAGCGTCAAACTCGTCCCGAAGTCCTCGTCGCGCATCGCCATGTGCGCGACCATAGCAAATCGTCGGAGGCGTTACCAGTGTCTTGTAAAGGGTGTCCAAAATGATGTCAGCCCTCTCCATCGCCGCGTGACCGAACGCTTATTGCGCCAGGGAAAGCCCTGGAGAGGAGAATGCTATGAATTGAACTGAAACCTCTCGTAGCGATCCAGCGGGTTTGACTCCCGCCCGGCAAAGGCGCAGCCCGCCAGCCGGAAGCGAGTCTTGCGTGGCGCGCGGCAACGCCCGTCGTGAAGCGTAGACAGCAGGTGATGAAGCGGCGGAGGAAGCCTCGAAATCGGAATCGATGACGCCTTCGGTGTTAAGTGGCCGGGGGCAGCACCGGAAGCGCCGTTAGCGGCGAGGCGCGAAGGGTCGTCCGGGGTCGTGGACCGGCGCAGAGTCACGGTATGGATCGTCAGGGAACCTGGGAGATCCTGCTCTTGCCCGTGGGCGAGACCGCTGGAACGGGGAGGCCAGCGTGAACAATGTAGACCCTGGCCCGTCGCCGAGCCTGCACGGCGGCGTGAGCGCCTTGGGCGGACACAAACAGGGCAGGCACCCCGCGGAGTCGGCTGGCGAATCAATAAGCCGAAGGCCATGCGGAGCAGGAAGTCTTAGCGCCTTGATAGTACCTGTGAAGGCGGGGAACCGTGGCCATCGGGACCCGCTGGAGGGAAGCGGGGCGTCATTTGTACAGACCCACTGATGGGAAACGCTGGAGGAAACGCTGAGTTCCACAAACACGTACACGAAACAGCAGTGGATAGCCGAACAGGCGAGGAAGCACCCGGAGCGGGTGTTCACGTCGCTGCATCACCTGATCGACAGGGAATGGATGCTGGAGGCGTATCGGCGGACGCGAAAGGACGGTGCACCGGGCATCGACGGGGTGACGGGCGCGGACTATGAGAAGGATTTGGAGGCCAATCTTGAAGACCTCCTGAACCGGATCGAGTCGGGCCGCTATGTCGCACCGCCGGTGCGGCGGCACTACATCCCGAAGGCGGACGGCACGAAACGTCCCTTGGGCATTCCGACCTTTGAAGACAAGGTGGCGCAGCGGGCTGTGCTGATGTTGCTGGAGCCGATCTACGAGACGGACTTTCTGCCGTGCTCGTACGGGTTCCGGCGCGGACGCTCGGCCCACGACGCCCTTGACGACTTGCGCAAGGGCATCATTGAGCACCGCCAGCGGTGGGTGATTGACGCGGATGTCTCGAAATACTTCGATACGATCCCGTTCTCCCACCTGCGGTCATTCCTCGACTTGCGGATCAAGGATGGCGTCGTCAGACGCATGATCGATAAGTGGCTGAACGCGGGGGTGCTCGAAGCGGGCACCGTGCACAGGCCGGTCGCCGGAACGCCTCAGGGTGGTGTAATTTCGCCGCTGATATCGAACGTATTCCTGCACCATGTGCTGGACTTGTGGTTCGAGCAAGTGGTGAAACCGCGCCTCCACGGGGAGTGTCAGCTAGTGCGATTCGCCGATGATTTTGTACTTTCCTTTGAAGACCGCCTCAGCGGCAAGCGCGTGCTTGACGTGCTGGGGAAACGTCTGGGTCGCTACGGGCTCAAGCTCCATGAGACCAAGACGCGCTACGTGGACTTTCGCCGGACGCGCCCCTACGGGCGGCATTGGATGGCGACGGCCACGACGTTCGACTTTCTCGGCTTCACCCACGTCTGGGGACGGTCGAGACGAGGTAAGGACGTGGTTTGCCAGATCACGGCCAAGGGACGGTTCGCCCGCGCGCTGAAATCGGTGCACGACTGGTGCAAGAGGCACCGGCACCTGCCGATCGAGGCGCAACGCGACCACCTTGCCCTGATGATCCGGGGACACTGCGCATATTACGGTCTGACGGGGAACGGCAAACGACTGGAGTGGTTCCGCTACCAGGTCATTCGAATTTGGCGGAAGTGGCTCTCTCGCCGCAACCGCCTTCGGCGTATGAACTGGGACCGGATGAATGCACTGCTCAAGCGATACCCCTTGCCTTCAGTACGGATCGTGCGTCGATGGCCCGGTCCTTGCAGCGAATCTGTCAAGTGAGGAACCGAGTGCGGGAATTCCGCTCGCTCGGGTCTGTGAGGGGCGGGGCGCAGCAATGCCCCCGCCTACTCGGACCCTTGAAAGTAAGCGTTCGGTCACGCGGCGATGGAGAGGGCTGACATCATTTTGGACACCCTTTACAAGACACTGGTAACGCCTCCGACGATTTGCTATGGTCGCGCACATGGCGATGCGCGACGAGGACTTCGGGACGAGTTTGACGCTGGCCGAGGCGGACGGCGAGTTCTGGTCGCCGCCGACGCCGGCGCCGGCATCGGAGCCGCGCGATTGGCGGTCTCTGTACGAACAGGCACAGGCCCGCGCGGAGACGGAACGGGCACGGGCGGACGCGGCGGATACGCGCGCGGAGGAGCTGCGCCGGGCGGAGATAGATGCCCGTTCCCGCGCGGGCTTGCTGAAGACGCAGCTCGACAAGAGCCGGGAGAAGCTCACGGCTGCCGTCGAGGAGGTGAAGGAAGTCCGCCGTACGGCGAAGGATGCGCTGTTCTTCCAGACGGAGGTGGCGCGGCTGGAGAAGCTGCTTTCGCAGGCCGGTGTCGACTCGCGCAAGAGCAGCACGATCATGTCGCTGCGCAAGGAAGTTTTCCAGTTGCGCGAAGCCTTGCAGACTTTGCAGCCCGGCAAGGGGACGGCGGTGGCGCTGCGCCGGGAAATCGATTCTCTGACCCGCGAGAATGCCCGGCTGCGCAAGGCCCTGGAGCAGCCGCAGGAGCAGAAGGACGAACTCACGGCATTGCGCAGGAAGGTTGCGGCGCTTCGCAGGTGGAAACGGCGCGCACAGCCGTCTCGGCCCCGGGCGAGCGTCCAGTTGCGCAAGGCGCTGGACCGCGCGCGCAAGCAGAAGGACACGATCAAGGGACTGCGCGGGGAAGTCGGTTCCCTGAACCGCGAGACCCGTCGGCTGAACCGGGAGAACCGCCGGCTGCGCCGCGAGCAGGAACGGTTGCAGGACCTCAAGGCGACAGTGCGCCGACTGACCTTCGAAACCAAGCTGCAGCGCGGGGAGCTGGCGGGATACCACGACCAGATGGACCTCATCAAGGCGCAGCAGAGCCGCATCATCCGTCTGCAGGTGGCCGTGAGAACGTCGGCCATCAAGA
The DNA here is from genome assembly GCA_965262365.1 of Candidatus Rariloculaceae bacterium. GTDB lineage: Bacteria > Pseudomonadota > Gammaproteobacteria > Steroidobacterales > Rariloculaceae > UBA6522. The sequence continues at coordinate 4,091,021 of OZ253541.1, read as the reverse complement.
ACGAGAAGCTGGAGGCCGAGCTTGCCGAACGTCCCCTGCTGTCCGCGGTCTTCAGGACAGTGCGCGATCGGAACAGGACCATCGAGTCGCTGCACAAGGAGATCGCCCGACAGCGCAAGGCGAACGCTGCACAGGGCAAGAAGATCAAGGCGCTGCGCGCCCACAGAGCGAGGCTGCAAGCCCGGATTGCCCAGCTGCGCTCGAGCCGGGCCGTGTTGTCGAAGGCGGTATTCGGGGGCAGGAGCGAGAAGCAGGAAACGCCGCGGTCGGAGCGCAAGCGCGGCCAGCAGCGCGGTGCGGCCGGCCACGGGCGCACCCAGCGGCCAACGCTGGAGGAGAAGGAGGAACGGCAGGAGCCGCCAGAGGACGCGCGCGTGTGTTCCTGTTGCGGCAAGCCCTATGTCGCCGACGGCGAGCGTTCCTCGTCCGTCATCGAGATCGCGGTCAAGGCCCATGTCCGCAGGATCGTGCGCCCGCGCTACCGTCGGGGTTGCGACTGCCTGTCCTCGCCACTGCAAGCGATCGCGCCTCCGCCGGCCCGCTTGTTCCCCAGGACGCCCTACGGGACCAGCGTCTGGGCGCGCATCCTGTACGAGCGATTTGCCTGCCACCGCCCCCTGCGGCGGACCGCGGCGTGGATGACGGATCAGGGGCTGGCGATCGCGCCAGGAACCATAGCCGACAGCGTGCGTCGCTGCCCGGTGCTGTTCGCGCCGCTCGCCGCGGCGATCCTCACCCACCAGAACGAGATGGCGGTGCGCCACGCCGACGAGACCGGCTGGCGCATCCAGTCGCTGAGCGAGACTGGCCGCTCGCGGCGTGCGTGGCTGTGGATCTCGGTCAGCGCCGATGCGGTCTACTTCGTGGCGGACCCCTCGCGCAGCGCCGAGGCCGCGATGAGGCTGTTCGGTTCGGTCAAGGGCATCGTGTTCCTGGTCTGCGACCGCTACAGCGCCTACATCAAGATGGCGCGCGGGCTCGACGGCAAGGTGATCCTGTGCTGGTGTTGGGTGCACCAGCGGCGCGACTTCATCGAGTGTGCGGCCGGACAGCAAAAGCTGACGCAGTGGTGCGAGGGATGGGTCGAGCGGTTCGCGTCGACCTGCCGGCTGAACAAGGAGCGGCTGGAGCATTACGACCCCGCTCTCGACCACCAGACGCCGGCGTTCGACGCCGCGCAGGGGGCACTGAAGAAGGCCGTCGACGGTCTGTTCGCGCGGGCCGAAGCGGAGTTGGCCGACTTGCCGGTCAAGGCGCGCCAGGGCAAGGCGCTACGCTCGCTGCTCAAGCACCGCGAGGGACTGAGCGTCTTCGTCGACAATCCCCAGGTGCCCATGGACAACAATGCCGCGGAGCGCGCGTTCCGAGGGGCCGTTATCGGGCGTCGATTGAGCTTCGGTTCGGACAGCAGGCTCGGCGCCGACTTCACCGCGATGATGTACTCGGTCGTCGGCACCCTCGCCTTGAACGGCATCGACGTCCAGTGCTGGCTGGAGGCGTGGCTGGCAGCTTGCGCGGAGAATGGCGGCAGGCCGCCGGACGACCTGTCACCCTGGCTGCCCTGGTCGATGAGCGAGGAGCGCAAGCGCGAGTTCACGGCGCCGGGATGACCGGCGCCATCGAGTGCCGCTACTACGGGCGCGACTTCACGGCTGAGGAGATGGCGCTGCTGCGCGCCCTGATCGCCGCCGAGCCGCAGCCGACCCGCGCCGCCCTGGCGAGAGAGTTCTGCCGGCGCATCGGCTGGTTCAAGCCCGACGGCGGCCTCAAGGACATGATGGCCAAGGTGACCATGCTCGCCATGCACCGCGACGGCGCGATCGCGCTGCCGCCGCCAAGAGGAAAACAGGGCCGGCCCAAGCCCATCGTCTTCGGACCCCAGACCGAGCCGCCGCTGTTCCCGGCGCCGACGACGCTGGAGGGGGTTCGCCCGCTCGACTTCCGCACCGTCGTGCGCAACACCCGGGAAGGGAAGCTCTGGAACGAGTTCGTCGCCCGCTACCACTACCTCGGCTACAAGACCCTGGTGGGCGCGCAAATGCGCTACGCCGTCCGCGACCGCGACGGCTGGCCCGTCGCCATGCTCGGCTTCTCCACCGCCGCGTGGAAGCTCGCCCCGCGCGACAAGTTCATCGGATGGACGCCCGAGAAGCGCGAGAAGAACCTGCCGCTGGTGGTCGACAACCCGCGGTTCCTCATCCTGCCGTGGATCAAAATCCCCAACCTCGGCTCGCACATCCTCGCCCTCGTGCGCCGCCGCTTGCCACGGGACTGGACCGAGCGCTACAACACCATCCCCGTACTCATCGAGACCTTCGTCGAGACCCCGCGCTACACCGGCGCCGTCTACAACGCCTCCGGCTGGACACATGTCGGAACCACCCAAGGAAGAGGACGCTATGACAGGCATACGAAACGAGCCCAGCCGAAAAAGGACATCTGGTTGCGACCCCTCCGCAAGGACTGGAAGCGAACGCTCAATCGTTGAATCCTCCATACTCATCGCCGCGTGACCGAACGCTTACCCTTGAAGTAAGCGTTCGGTCACGCGGCGATGGAGAGGGCTGACATCATTTTGGACACCCTTTACAAGACACTGGTAACGCCTCCGACGATTTGCTATGGTCGCGCACATGGCGATGCGCGACGAGGACTTCGGGACGAGTTTGACGCTGGCCGAGGCGGACGGCGAGTTCTGGTCGCCGCCGACGCCGGCGCCGGCATCGGAGCCGCGCGATTGGCGGTCTCTGTACGAACAGGCACAGGCCCGCGCGGAGACGGAACGGGCACGGGCGGACGCGGCGGATACGCGCGCGGAGGAGCTGCGCCGGGCGGAGATAGATGCCCGTTCCCGCGCGGGCTTGCTGAAGACGCAGCTCGACAAGAGCCGGGAGAAGCTCACGGCTGCCGTCGAGGAGGTGAAGGAAGTCCGCCGTACGGCGAAGGATGCGCTGTTCTTCCAGACGGAGGTGGCGCGGCTGGAGAAGCTGCTTTCGCAGGCCGGTGTCGACTCGCGCAAGAGCAGCACGATCATGTCGCTGCGCAAGGAAGTTTTCCAGTTGCGCGAAGCCTTGCAGACTTTGCAGCCCGGCAAGGGGACGGCGGTGGCGCTGCGCCGGGAAATCGATTCTCTGACCCGCGAGAATGCCCGGCTGCGCAAGGCCCTGGAGCAGCCGCAGGAGCAGAAGGACGAACTCACGGCATTGCGCAGGAAGGTTGCGGCGCTTCGCAGGTGGAAACGGCGCGCACAGCCGTCTCGGCCCCGGGCGAGCGTCCAGTTGCGCAAGGCGCTGGACCGCGCGCGCAAGCAGAAGGACACGATCAAGGGACTGCGCGGGGAAGTCGGTTCCCTGAACCGCGAGACCCGTCGGCTGAACCGGGAGAACCGCCGGCTGCGCCGCGAGCAGGAACGGTTGCAGGACCTCAAGGCGACAGTGCGCCGACTGACCTTCGAAACCAAGCTGCAGCGCGGGGAGCTGGCGGGATACCACGACCAGATGGACCTCATCAAGGCGCAGCAGAGCCGCATCATCCGTCTGCAGGTGGCCGTGAGAACGTCGGCCATCAAGAACGAGAAGCTGGAGGCCGAGCTTGCCGAACGTCCCCTGCTGTCCGCGGTCTTCAGGACAGTGCGCGATCGGAACAGGACCATCGAGTCGCTGCACAAGGAGATCGCCCGACAGCGCAAGGCGAACGCTGCACAGGGCAAGAAGATCAAGGCGCTGCGCGCCCACAGAGCGAGGCTGCAAGCCCGGATTGCCCAGCTGCGCTCGAGCCGGGCCGTGTTGTCGAAGGCGGTATTCGGGGGCAGGAGCGAGAAGCAGGAAACGCCGCGGTCGGAGCGCAAGCGCGGCCAGCAGCGCGGTGCGGCCGGCCACGGGCGCACCCAGCGGCCAACGCTGGAGGAGAAGGAGGAACGGCAGGAGCCGCCAGAGGACGCGCGCGTGTGTTCCTGTTGCGGCAAGCCCTATGTCGCCGACGGCGAGCGTTCCTCGTCCGTCATCGAGATCGCGGTCAAGGCCCATGTCCGCAGGATCGTGCGCCCGCGCTACCGTCGGGGTTGCGACTGCCTGTCCTCGCCACTGCAAGCGATCGCGCCTCCGCCGGCCCGCTTGTTCCCCAGGACGCCCTACGGGACCAGCGTCTGGGCGCGCATCCTGTACGAGCGATTTGCCTGCCACCGCCCCCTGCGGCGGACCGCGGCGTGGATGACGGATCAGGGGCTGGCGATCGCGCCAGGAACCATAGCCGACAGCGTGCGTCGCTGCCCGGTGCTGTTCGCGCCGCTCGCCGCGGCGATCCTCACCCACCAGAACGAGATGGCGGTGCGCCACGCCGACGAGACCGGCTGGCGCATCCAGTCGCTGAGCGAGACTGGCCGCTCGCGGCGTGCGTGGCTGTGGATCTCGGTCAGCGCCGATGCGGTCTACTTCGTGGCGGACCCCTCGCGCAGCGCCGAGGCCGCGATGAGGCTGTTCGGTTCGGTCAAGGGCATCGTGTTCCTGGTCTGCGACCGCTACAGCGCCTACATCAAGATGGCGCGCGGGCTCGACGGCAAGGTGATCCTGTGCTGGTGTTGGGTGCACCAGCGGCGCGACTTCATCGAGTGTGCGGCCGGACAGCAAAAGCTGACGCAGTGGTGCGAGGGATGGGTCGAGCGGTTCGCGTCGACCTGCCGGCTGAACAAGGAGCGGCTGGAGCATTACGACCCCGCTCTCGACCACCAGACGCCGGCGTTCGACGCCGCGCAGGGGGCACTGAAGAAGGCCGTCGACGGTCTGTTCGCGCGGGCCGAAGCGGAGTTGGCCGACTTGCCGGTCAAGGCGCGCCAGGGCAAGGCGCTACGCTCGCTGCTCAAGCACCGCGAGGGACTGAGCGTCTTCGTCGACAATCCCCAGGTGCCCATGGACAACAATGCCGCGGAGCGCGCGTTCCGAGGGGCCGTTATCGGGCGTCGATTGAGCTTCGGTTCGGACAGCAGGCTCGGCGCCGACTTCACCGCGATGATGTACTCGGTCGTCGGCACCCTCGCCTTGAACGGCATCGACGTCCAGTGCTGGCTGGAGGCGTGGCTGGCAGCTTGCGCGGAGAATGGCGGCAGGCCGCCGGACGACCTGTCACCCTGGCTGCCCTGGTCGATGAGCGAGGAGCGCAAGCGCGAGTTCACGGCGCCGGGATGACCGGCGCCATCGAGTGCCGCTACTACGGGCGCGACTTCACGGCTGAGGAGATGGCGCTGCTGCGCGCCCTGATCGCCGCCGAGCCGCAGCCGACCCGCGCCGCCCTGGCGAGAGAGTTCTGCCGGCGCATCGGCTGGTTCAAGCCCGACGGCGGCCTCAAGGACATGATGGCCAAGGTGACCATGCTCGCCATGCACCGCGACGGCGCGATCGCGCTGCCGCCGCCAAGAGGAAAACAGGGCCGGCCCAAGCCCATCGTCTTCGGACCCCAGACCGAGCCGCCGCTGTTCCCGGCGCCGACGACGCTGGAGGGGGTTCGCCCGCTCGACTTCCGCACCGTCGTGCGCAACACCCGGGAAGGGAAGCTCTGGAACGAGTTCGTCGCCCGCTACCACTACCTCGGCTACAAGACCCTGGTGGGCGCGCAAATGCGCTACGCCGTCCGCGACCGCGACGGCTGGCCCGTCGCCATGCTCGGCTTCTCCACCGCCGCGTGGAAGCTCGCCCCGCGCGACAAGTTCATCGGATGGACGCCCGAGAAGCGCGAGAAGAACCTGCCGCTGGTGGTCGACAACCCGCGGTTCCTCATCCTGCCGTGGATCAAAATCCCCAACCTCGGCTCGCACATCCTCGCCCTCGTGCGCCGCCGCTTGCCACGGGACTGGACCGAGCGCTACAACACCATCCCCGTACTCATCGAGACCTTCGTCGAGACCCCGCGCTACACCGGCGCCGTCTACAACGCCTCCGGCTGGACACATGTCGGAACCACCCAAGGAAGAGGACGCTATGACAGGCATACGAAACGAGCCCAGCCGAAAAAGGACATCTGGTTGCGACCCCTCCGCAAGGACTGGAAGCGAACGCTCAATCGTTGAATCCTCCATACTCATCGCCGCGTGACCGAACGCTTACCCCTTGAAAGTAAGCGTTCGGTCACGCGGCGATGGAGAGGGCTGACATCATTTTGGACACCCTTTACAAGACACTGGTAACGCCTCCGACGATTTGCTATGGTCGCGCACATGGCGATGCGCGACGAGGACTTCGGGACGAGTTTGACGCTGGCCGAGGCGGACGGCGAGTTCTGGTCGCCGCCGACGCCGGCGCCGGCATCGGAGCCGCGCGATTGGCGGTCTCTGTACGAACAGGCACAGGCCCGCGCGGAGACGGAACGGGCACGGGCGGACGCGGCGGATACGCGCGCGGAGGAGCTGCGCCGGGCGGAGATAGATGCCCGTTCCCGCGCGGGCTTGCTGAAGACGCAGCTCGACAAGAGCCGGGAGAAGCTCACGGCTGCCGTCGAGGAGGTGAAGGAAGTCCGCCGTACGGCGAAGGATGCGCTGTTCTTCCAGACGGAGGTGGCGCGGCTGGAGAAGCTGCTTTCGCAGGCCGGTGTCGACTCGCGCAAGAGCAGCACGATCATGTCGCTGCGCAAGGAAGTTTTCCAGTTGCGCGAAGCCTTGCAGACTTTGCAGCCCGGCAAGGGGACGGCGGTGGCGCTGCGCCGGGAAATCGATTCTCTGACCCGCGAGAATGCCCGGCTGCGCAAGGCCCTGGAGCAGCCGCAGGAGCAGAAGGACGAACTCACGGCATTGCGCAGGAAGGTTGCGGCGCTTCGCAGGTGGAAACGGCGCGCACAGCCGTCTCGGCCCCGGGCGAGCGTCCAGTTGCGCAAGGCGCTGGACCGCGCGCGCAAGCAGAAGGACACGATCAAGGGACTGCGCGGGGAAGTCGGTTCCCTGAACCGCGAGACCCGTCGGCTGAACCGGGAGAACCGCCGGCTGCGCCGCGAGCAGGAACGGTTGCAGGACCTCAAGGCGACAGTGCGCCGACTGACCTTCGAAACCAAGCTGCAGCGCGGGGAGCTGGCGGGATACCACGACCAGATGGACCTCATCAAGGCGCAGCAGAGCCGCATCATCCGTCTGCAGGTGGCCGTGAGAACGTCGGCCATCAAGAACGAGAAGCTGGAGGCCGAGCTTGCCGAACGTCCCCTGCTGTCCGCGGTCTTCAGGACAGTGCGCGATCGGAACAGGACCATCGAGTCGCTGCACAAGGAGATCGCCCGACAGCGCAAGGCGAACGCTGCACAGGGCAAGAAGATCAAGGCGCTGCGCGCCCACAGAGCGAGGCTGCAAGCCCGGATTGCCCAGCTGCGCTCGAGCCGGGCCGTGTTGTCGAAGGCGGTATTCGGGGGCAGGAGCGAGAAGCAGGAAACGCCGCGGTCGGAGCGCAAGCGCGGCCAGCAGCGCGGTGCGGCCGGCCACGGGCGCACCCAGCGGCCAACGCTGGAGGAGAAGGAGGAACGGCAGGAGCCGCCAGAGGACGCGCGCGTGTGTTCCTGTTGCGGCAAGCCCTATGTCGCCGACGGCGAGCGTTCCTCGTCCGTCATCGAGATCGCGGTCAAGGCCCATGTCCGCAGGATCGTGCGCCCGCGCTACCGTCGGGGTTGCGACTGCCTGTCCTCGCCACTGCAAGCGATCGCGCCTCCGCCGGCCCGCTTGTTCCCCAGGACGCCCTACGGGACCAGCGTCTGGGCGCGCATCCTGTACGAGCGATTTGCCTGCCACCGCCCCCTGCGGCGGACCGCGGCGTGGATGACGGATCAGGGGCTGGCGATCGCGCCAGGAACCATAGCCGACAGCGTGCGTCGCTGCCCGGTGCTGTTCGCGCCGCTCGCCGCGGCGATCCTCACCCACCAGAACGAGATGGCGGTGCGCCACGCCGACGAGACCGGCTGGCGCATCCAGTCGCTGAGCGAGACTGGCCGCTCGCGGCGTGCGTGGCTGTGGATCTCGGTCAGCGCCGATGCGGTCTACTTCGTGGCGGACCCCTCGCGCAGCGCCGAGGCCGCGATGAGGCTGTTCGGTTCGGTCAAGGGCATCGTGTTCCTGGTCTGCGACCGCTACAGCGCCTACATCAAGATGGCGCGCGGGCTCGACGGCAAGGTGATCCTGTGCTGGTGTTGGGTGCACCAGCGGCGCGACTTCATCGAGTGTGCGGCCGGACAGCAAAAGCTGACGCAGTGGTGCGAGGGATGGGTCGAGCGGTTCGCGTCGACCTGCCGGCTGAACAAGGAGCGGCTGGAGCATTACGACCCCGCTCTCGACCACCAGACGCCGGCGTTCGACGCCGCGCAGGGGGCACTGAAGAAGGCCGTCGACGGTCTGTTCGCGCGGGCCGAAGCGGAGTTGGCCGACTTGCCGGTCAAGGCGCGCCAGGGCAAGGCGCTACGCTCGCTGCTCAAGCACCGCGAGGGACTGAGCGTCTTCGTCGACAATCCCCAGGTGCCCATGGACAACAATGCCGCGGAGCGCGCGTTCCGAGGGGCCGTTATCGGGCGTCGATTGAGCTTCGGTTCGGACAGCAGGCTCGGCGCCGACTTCACCGCGATGATGTACTCGGTCGTCGGCACCCTCGCCTTGAACGGCATCGACGTCCAGTGCTGGCTGGAGGCGTGGCTGGCAGCTTGCGCGGAGAATGGCGGCAGGCCGCCGGACGACCTGTCACCCTGGCTGCCCTGGTCGATGAGCGAGGAGCGCAAGCGCGAGTTCACGGCGCCGGGATGACCGGCGCCATCGAGTGCCGCTACTACGGGCGCGACTTCACGGCTGAGGAGATGGCGCTGCTGCGCGCCCTGATCGCCGCCGAGCCGCAGCCGACCCGCGCCGCCCTGGCGAGAGAGTTCTGCCGGCGCATCGGCTGGTTCAAGCCCGACGGCGGCCTCAAGGACATGATGGCCAAGGTGACCATGCTCGCCATGCACCGCGACGGCGCGATCGCGCTGCCGCCGCCAAGAGGAAAACAGGGCCGGCCCAAGCCCATCGTCTTCGGACCCCAGACCGAGCCGCCGCTGTTCCCGGCGCCGACGACGCTGGAGGGGGTTCGCCCGCTCGACTTCCGCACCGTCGTGCGCAACACCCGGGAAGGGAAGCTCTGGAACGAGTTCGTCGCCCGCTACCACTACCTCGGCTACAAGACCCTGGTGGGCGCGCAAATGCGCTACGCCGTCCGCGACCGCGACGGCTGGCCCGTCGCCATGCTCGGCTTCTCCACCGCCGCGTGGAAGCTCGCCCCGCGCGACAAGTTCATCGGATGGACGCCCGAGAAGCGCGAGAAGAACCTGCCGCTGGTGGTCGACAACCCGCGGTTCCTCATCCTGCCGTGGATCAAAATCCCCAACCTCGGCTCGCACATCCTCGCCCTCGTGCGCCGCCGCTTGCCACGGGACTGGACCGAGCGCTACAACACCATCCCCGTACTCATCGAGACCTTCGTCGAGACCCCGCGCTACACCGGCGCCGTCTACAACGCCTCCGGCTGGACACATGTCGGAACCACCCAAGGAAGAGGACGCTATGACAGGCATACGAAACGAGCCCAGCCGAAAAAGGACATCTGGTTGCGACCCCTCCGCAAGGACTGGAAGCGAACGCTCAATCGTTGAATCCTCCATACTCATCGCCGCGTGACCGAACGCTTACCCTTGAAGTAAGCGTTCGGTCACGCGGCGATGGAGAGGGCTGACATCATTTTGGACACCCTTTACAAGACACTGGTAACGCCTCCGACGATTTGCTATGGTCGCGCACATGGCGATGCGCGACGAGGACTTCGGGACGAGTTTGACGCTGGCCGAGGCGGACGGCGAGTTCTGGTCGCCGCCGACGCCGGCGCCGGCATCGGAGCCGCGCGATTGGCGGTCTCTGTACGAACAGGCACAGGCCCGCGCGGAGACGGAACGGGCACGGGCGGACGCGGCGGATACGCGCGCGGAGGAGCTGCGCCGGGCGGAGATAGATGCCCGTTCCCGCGCGGGCTTGCTGAAGACGCAGCTCGACAAGAGCCGGGAGAAGCTCACGGCTGCCGTCGAGGAGGTGAAGGAAGTCCGCCGTACGGCGAAGGATGCGCTGTTCTTCCAGACGGAGGTGGCGCGGCTGGAGAAGCTGCTTTCGCAGGCCGGTGTCGACTCGCGCAAGAGCAGCACGATCATGTCGCTGCGCAAGGAAGTTTTCCAGTTGCGCGAAGCCTTGCAGACTTTGCAGCCCGGCAAGGGGACGGCGGTGGCGCTGCGCCGGGAAATCGATTCTCTGACCCGCGAGAATGCCCGGCTGCGCAAGGCCCTGGAGCAGCCGCAGGAGCAGAAGGACGAACTCACGGCATTGCGCAGGAAGGTTGCGGCGCTTCGCAGGTGGAAACGGCGCGCACAGCCGTCTCGGCCCCGGGCGAGCGTCCAGTTGCGCAAGGCGCTGGACCGCGCGCGCAAGCAGAAGGACACGATCAAGGGACTGCGCGGGGAAGTCGGTTCCCTGAACCGCGAGACCCGTCGGCTGAACCGGGAGAACCGCCGGCTGCGCCGCGAGCAGGAACGGTTGCAGGACCTCAAGGCGACAGTGCGCCGACTGACCTTCGAAACCAAGCTGCAGCGCGGGGAGCTGGCGGGATACCACGACCAGATGGACCTCATCAAGGCGCAGCAGAGCCGCATCATCCGTCTGCAGGTGGCCGTGAGAACGTCGGCCATCAAGAACGAGAAGCTGGAGGCCGAGCTTGCCGAACGTCCCCTGCTGTCCGCGGTCTTCAGGACAGTGCGCGATCGGAACAGGACCATCGAGTCGCTGCACAAGGAGATCGCCCGACAGCGCAAGGCGAACGCTGCACAGGGCAAGAAGATCAAGGCGCTGCGCGCCCACAGAGCGAGGCTGCAAGCCCGGATTGCCCAGCTGCGCTCGAGCCGGGCCGTGTTGTCGAAGGCGGTATTCGGGGGCAGGAGCGAGAAGCAGGAAACGCCGCGGTCGGAGCGCAAGCGCGGCCAGCAGCGCGGTGCGGCCGGCCACGGGCGCACCCAGCGGCCAACGCTGGAGGAGAAGGAGGAACGGCAGGAGCCGCCAGAGGACGCGCGCGTGTGTTCCTGTTGCGGCAAGCCCTATGTCGCCGACGGCGAGCGTTCCTCGTCCGTCATCGAGATCGCGGTCAAGGCCCATGTCCGCAGGATCGTGCGCCCGCGCTACCGTCGGGGTTGCGACTGCCTGTCCTCGCCACTGCAAGCGATCGCGCCTCCGCCGGCCCGCTTGTTCCCCAGGACGCCCTACGGGACCAGCGTCTGGGCGCGCATCCTGTACGAGCGATTTGCCTGCCACCGCCCCCTGCGGCGGACCGCGGCGTGGATGACGGATCAGGGGCTGGCGATCGCGCCAGGAACCATAGCCGACAGCGTGCGTCGCTGCCCGGTGCTGTTCGCGCCGCTCGCCGCGGCGATCCTCACCCACCAGAACGAGATGGCGGTGCGCCACGCCGACGAGACCGGCTGGCGCATCCAGTCGCTGAGCGAGACTGGCCGCTCGCGGCGTGCGTGGCTGTGGATCTCGGTCAGCGCCGATGCGGTCTACTTCGTGGCGGACCCCTCGCGCAGCGCCGAGGCCGCGATGAGGCTGTTCGGTTCGGTCAAGGGCATCGTGTTCCTGGTCTGCGACCGCTACAGCGCCTACATCAAGATGGCGCGCGGGCTCGACGGCAAGGTGATCCTGTGCTGGTGTTGGGTGCACCAGCGGCGCGACTTCATCGAGTGTGCGGCCGGACAGCAAAAGCTGACGCAGTGGTGCGAGGGATGGGTCGAGCGGTTCGCGTCGACCTGCCGGCTGAACAAGGAGCGGCTGGAGCATTACGACCCCGCTCTCGACCACCAGACGCCGGCGTTCGACGCCGCGCAGGGGGCACTGAAGAAGGCCGTCGACGGTCTGTTCGCGCGGGCCGAAGCGGAGTTGGCCGACTTGCCGGTCAAGGCGCGCCAGGGCAAGGCGCTACGCTCGCTGCTCAAGCACCGCGAGGGACTGAGCGTCTTCGTCGACAATCCCCAGGTGCCCATGGACAACAATGCCGCGGAGCGCGCGTTCCGAGGGGCCGTTATCGGGCGTCGATTGAGCTTCGGTTCGGACAGCAGGCTCGGCGCCGACTTCACCGCGATGATGTACTCGGTCGTCGGCACCCTCGCCTTGAACGGCATCGACGTCCAGTGCTGGCTGGAGGCGTGGCTGGCAGCTTGCGCGGAGAATGGCGGCAGGCCGCCGGACGACCTGTCACCCTGGCTGCCCTGGTCGATGAGCGAGGAGCGCAAGCGCGAGTTCACGGCGCCGGGATGACCGGCGCCATCGAGTGCCGCTACTACGGGCGCGACTTCACGGCTGAGGAGATGGCGCTGCTGCGCGCCCTGATCGCCGCCGAGCCGCAGCCGACCCGCGCCGCCCTGGCGAGAGAGTTCTGCCGGCGCATCGGCTGGTTCAAGCCCGACGGCGGCCTCAAGGACATGATGGCCAAGGTGACCATGCTCGCCATGCACCGCGACGGCGCGATCGCGCTGCCGCCGCCAAGAGGAAAACAGGGCCGGCCCAAGCCCATCGTCTTCGGACCCCAGACCGAGCCGCCGCTGTTCCCGGCGCCGACGACGCTGGAGGGGGTTCGCCCGCTCGACTTCCGCACCGTCGTGCGCAACACCCGGGAAGGGAAGCTCTGGAACGAGTTCGTCGCCCGCTACCACTACCTCGGCTACAAGACCCTGGTGGGCGCGCAAATGCGCTACGCCGTCCGCGACCGCGACGGCTGGCCCGTCGCCATGCTCGGCTTCTCCACCGCCGCGTGGAAGCTCGCCCCGCGCGACAAGTTCATCGGATGGACGCCCGAGAAGCGCGAGAAGAACCTGCCGCTGGTGGTCGACAACCCGCGGTTCCTCATCCTGCCGTGGATCAAAATCCCCAACCTCGGCTCGCACATCCTCGCCCTCGTGCGCCGCCGCTTGCCACGGGACTGGACCGAGCGCTACAACACCATCCCCGTACTCATCGAGACCTTCGTCGAGACCCCGCGCTACACCGGCGCCGTCTACAACGCCTCCGGCTGGACACATGTCGGAACCACCCAAGGAAGAGGACGCTATGACAGGCATACGAAACGAGCCCAGCCGAAAAAGGACATCTGGTTGCGACCCCTCCGCAAGGACTGGAAGCGAACGCTCAATCGTTGAATCCTCCATACTCATCGCCGCGTGACCGAACGCTTTCCCCTTGAAAAAAATCCTGTCGTTTGGGCTGCGGGTTACCGGTAAGCACTCCGCAAGCGACTGGAGTCGTATTTGACGGCTATTGGAGCGTATTCGGGCGTAGAATGCAAGTGGTCGACTCACAGAGTGTGCGCTGAAAACAACATAAAATCATGTACTTGTCGTACTCGGCGGTACCTCGGGCGTACTCGGAAGGGTTGGCATGGTTATTACGCCGTAATTAGCGAACCACGCACGCTTCCGTATCGTTTCCCTTATGGCCCGCGAAAACGCCACGCTAATCCCTCAATTGTCTCACGCAGAGCAAAACCGCCATTGTCTACCAGTCACAGCCTGAACCAGACTCCTCCTCTCACTGCGGCATCGTGCGCGTCCCGCAGTGGACATCTTTCTTGGCAATCGACGTCGGTCAATCCCTCCACTGCGCTATCCCGTTTACGATTTCGGCGACGCGCCATCCGTTTGACTTCAACCGCTCAATGTTCTCATCAACCACCGATTCGTCGTCCAGTGCATGCCGAGGAACAGCCAGGCAAAGAAGGTGACTAGGGCGGGTCATTGCAACGTAGGAATTAAGTAGACGCTGTTTGTCGCGCGAGCCGACACCTGTCCCGTTGGCCTTCTCGCCGACCAGCCAGGGCATCATGCGTTTCGAGGAATGAGCCGCATGCCAGTTGGTACTGAGCAGGAGCGTGGAAACGTGCGACTGTCCTTTCACCGAGTGAACGGTGCCTAGCCGAATGTCAACCCGATGGTCACCGTCGGTTACCCGGTAGGTATTCAGCGCTGCTTCGGTCGTCCTTGAATCCGCATCGGCCGACAGGGACAAATCATCCTGTGGCCAAGACAGGAAGCGGTCGGCCCTACTGTTATCGGTATCGCCAGCGCAAAGTGCGCCTGAGATTTCCTGAAGGCGGTCACGATAGGACTGCCAGCTTGTCTCGGAAAGAACTGCCTTTTCAATGAGGAAAAGTTTGAGGACGTCCCTATACGCCTTCAATGCGGCCGGCTTGCCATCAAGACCGCCTAGTATTGTCCGGTGTGTGCGGGACTTGCGCTTTAACTCGGCCATATCGCCAATGCGGCGCGCGAGTTCGAAAATTCCGCCAGCGATCTTTTCAACGCCAGGCGATAGTAAACGGCTGTCGGCCACCAAACTCTGTGCCGCCCGAACGTACTGAACGAGTGTCCGTGGATGCGGGTTTTTGTTTGAAGACTCTGCCGCATAGCGGTGCCAGTAATGGCTGATAGTCTTCGGATAGTAGGCGTGTCCGGGCTGGACCTTGTCATCGGGCTTATGGATGTGTCCTACCGCGGTAATAGGTCCCTTGGCCGCAAGCTCCGGTCCGAGTACGGCCAGTGCGTGCTTGCCATATGCGTCTAGCACCCCGTCAGTGCCGGTTTCTGGGAAAACAAAGACTGCGTGGCCGCTAGGTTGGACCGGAACTCCAAGGCCTTTCGGACCCATACCGCATAGCCCATCTGTGCCGACCGGCTGAACAGCGAAGGGTGACGCAAGCGTGGCAATCTCTGGGCCGAAACGGTAACTGTTTGGAAGCGCAAGGCAGCGTGACTCGTGCGGATCGGGAAATGAGAATTTTTCAACGTCTGACTGCCCAGCAAAATCGAATATTTGCTGATTGGGGTCGCCGACCCGTTGAACCACGAGCGAATCCGAATCGCGTGGAAAGATTCGATCCAACAGCGTGGTCTGCCGTGCAAACGTATCCTGCATCTCGTCAAGAAGGATCAAGGGGAATCGTTTTGCCAGCCAGTCGGGTAGTTCCGCGTAATCGTCCAGCAACGCGCCAGCCCAGACGAACATTTCGTCATAACAAAAATACCCGGCGCGTGCGGCTGTTTCTACGGCGCGTTTCGCGAGCCCAAAAGTCTTCGTCGAAGCGTTGGCCGGAAAAGGTTTTCCTGCAGCCTCAAAACTCAAATCGCGACCGCAGATGCGCAGACTGTCAAATCTCTTGTGCCTCTTGGTGAGATAGCCTTGTACTGACCAATAGTCCTTGTTGCCAAGTACCCGACGCCGATATGCCGTGGTCACATTGTCGTCAATGGTCGGCGATGGAAAACCGTTTGAATAGAGCCACGGCAATGCCAGGAACCGATTTACAAAGCCGTGAATGGTGTCAATGAAATGTGGATATGAGAGCAGACGCTGTCCGACGACGGTATTTCCGAGACGATGTTCGATCTGCTCGCGAGCCACGTTTGTGTGCGACAGGACACAAATGCCCCGCGTCCGGTGGGGCCATTTCCGGGCGAGAATGGCGAGCTTGGCGACGACGAGTGTGGTCTTGCCACTCCCGGGACATGCCGAAACGTCGACAGTTGAACGATGCTTGAGAAAGGCGCGCCGCGGTTCGTCGAGGGCATCGAGCCCCATTAGCGAACAAACATGTTCTATGTCGTCGTCTGTGACCTCGGGAATGTCCGAATTCGTCTCAGTCATCGGCGTCCCCGCTCATAGCAATGTGTGGCAAGGGCTGTTGCGACTGCGCCGTTACATGCGCTAATGCGTTGCGCAAGTAGGCTGGCAGCAGCGCCTCTAGCGCAGCCGCTTCGAGGTCGCCGTTGTCGAACGCCCCAATCAGCATTTCCGCAAGATACTGGGCTGCAACTGCCTTGGAAGCGCCGCCCGAATGAAATTGGCCATACACTCGTGAGCACAAGTCTTCGCGATTTCCGTTCGTCGTAGCGTCGAGAGCGGCGAACGCCTTCTTCGCATCGGCGACAACGTCTTGCCGTGTCTTTTTGTCAGCGTTGAGGGGATCGTCATTCTTGGCTAGAAAGGCCGCAACGAATACCTCTTCGGCAAGTCCGGAGAATGCGAGATCGTATTCAAATGTCCAATGATCGGCGACGAAGGTGCGCACGGACTGACCGTCATTCCCTTGCAAGCGTTCACGTAGCGCGGTGAGTTTGGCGTCGCGTGTCTTCGCATCGTCTCCAAAGTCACGGGCGGCCTTCCAGCGGCGCTTCGAACTCTGCCATTTCTCGTCGTTATCTCCATCGACTAACCCGAGGATTTCCGGTGCGCAATCCGGCATAACATCCAGATCAGCGACGCAGGCGACGGGGACGCCTATTAACGGCATAGTGTCCTCCCGGCGCTGGAAAATCCGGCTGAAGCGGCGCAGCCCTTTTCCGCCCACATTAACTATGGATACGCCGTGTTCAGTGAGGTCGTTGTCAGTCAGCTTTGCGAGCACCGGTAGCAAAATTGCTTCGGCGTCGCCTTCGACGATGAGGACACCATGGGCGAAAAACAGGTTTGACTTGGTAACATCCAGGAATCGTTGGAGAAAGCGGTAGTCACCGCCGTCGAGCTTAGTATGCACGTCGCTCAGGGGGAAGGCGCGGCGTCCCTCCAAAAGCACGAGACTACCGAGCGGTATCTTCGAAGCAAGGTTCGGGCTGTGCGTTGACAATAGCACTTGAACTGACCGATCGGTTCCCTTGATGTCTCCGTTCGCCGCCAAACTCAGAAACTCCATCAGCCGGAGCTGTCGTTGCGGGTGAAGATGGGCTTCGGGCTCTTCGATCAACAGCAAGGGGAAGCCCTCCGGCTCGTTGCCGAGCAAAAGAAGTTCGCAGGCCATGAAGAGCAGATTGTTGGAGCCAAGACCGTAGCGCCCCATCGCGTTTCCGTTCACCGCGTTCAGCAGTCCCAGTTCCAATCGCTCTAGGATTTGCCTCAGCCGGGCATCCGGTGAGCCACCCTCCGATACGTCGATTTTGCCCTGTAGCTCGTCGCCTCGCAGCGACAGCGACGCAAGGTATTGTTCATTAACCGCCTTCTGTGCGCTGTCAATGCCCGCATGCCTCGAAACGTTGTGGCGCATGTAGTCGGCGAGCCCGACCAGACTAAGTTTCCTGACAGCGGAGACGTCCGGTGGAACTTTCTCCGCGTTGAAGTCTTCGCCTTCGTTGATCGCGGGCACATTGGCCAATATCTGCGAGAGCCGGGAGCCGCGACCGGGTGACATCTCCCGTTCCGCATCGCGTAAGGGTCTGAGGTAGGCGGCTGACAACAATTCGCGAACCGGTGTCTCAAAGCTCGGTCCTGTACCGTCTACGCCGCTGCGCACGGAAAGCTCAACCCAACGACGCGTGCCAGGGGTTTCGTGGAGCTTCCGAGCAGTCCAGTTTACAAAGAGGACCACACCGTCGTCCTCGTAGGACAGGTACTCGATCAGGCTGCCTTTCTCATCGTTGCTGAGCCCAGTGAGCTTGCAGCGCAAAAAAATCTCACTCGCCTGCTTGCCAGCGTCATCAATATGAAAGTCTTCGGGCTGAACGCGGATGAACTCCTGGTCGCGCGTCCGAAGCGCATAACGGATCGCGTCAATAACGGCGGATTTCCCGGAGTCGTTGCGTCCAACGAGAGCGGTGACGCCGGGCTGAAATTCGATCAGTAGTTCGTCAGGACCTTCACCGAACAGACGAAAATTTCTGATAGTAAGTTGTGAAAGAAACATCCGCGTTCCGCCTTCCAACACCATTGAGCGCGGCACAGTACGCCCTCAGCCACCCGGAATCAATTCGTCAATTAACGGGCTTGATACCTATATGGGTGGTCACTAAGAGCAGAGATCCTTGAAAAGAATATGAACCACCGTGCTGCTGCGATGTCGCTGACGAGTACAATGATTGGCGTCTGCGAATGGACTGTAGCGCAGTACAGCCAGCTGGTCGTTTGTCAAGCTGACCGGAGAATTCTCGTCACCACGAACCCGGAATTTCCTTTCGCCGTGGCGCGGCGCAGACCGTGTAGCCGTGCACACCCAGATTGAATCTCATGTCACTGGCGGACACCGACAGCGAGTGCTCGTCGCTTTAAGTACCATTCTTCGTCCTAAAATCCCTACGATCACGCGAGCAACCAATTGAGTTCCAAATCAAGGAGTGCGACGTGGCGGGTCACGGAAGCGGCACCCCTCACCCACCGTGACCTGCCTCCGTGGGCAACCGAGAACCGGCGAGGAAGCAACGATGAGCGATGTCTGCATCTACTGTGGGAAGCGCACGGCCCAAGAAGACTTTTCCGACGAACACATTTGGCCATCCGCCCTAGGCGGAGATCCCTTGCCAGACTTCTGGCGTACCCGTCATGTCTGTCGAGGGTGCAACTCGATCTCCGGAGTTTTCGTTGAGGGTGAATTCATCAAAGGCCTAGCCGGCACCATTGAGCGCTACACGGGGAACGAGTTCGTAGGTGTTGACGCCCCGCTTAAAGCAGTGTTCCCATTGGCGTATCTTGGAAGACTCGCCGACGTCACAATTGAAGACGGTCATGAAGCAGAGTACTGGTCCGGTCCCTGTGGCGCCATTGTCATCCACCTTAGACCCGCAGACAGAGAACCGATCTGGTCCACCTATACTGGGGGAGACCCTCGACGCCAGCGGCACAACGGTCGCGTTTACTTGGTTCTCACATCGGAGAGCCGCTTCTGGATAATCGCAACATTGCGCTCTGTGAAGGCCCACTTCAAGAGCCAGCGGCCGATCTACATCGTCAACGCTGCGGTGCCCCATGAGCTAGCGCCGTCATTTCAGCAACCTGATCCGACAGATGGACAGCAATCGAAGGATTTGGCCACCGTGCGCGAAGTCATCGACGCCGGCAAAAGCGGCAAGCAACTCAAACTGCGGATGTCCGTCTCCCTCGACACGGGTACGCGCTTCCTAGCAAAGGTTGCTTTGGCCGTCGGTTACAAGGTCTTCGGCTCACCCTTTCTCGACACAAACCACGCCAAGCATCTACGTCAAGCCTTCCGCGAAGCTGATCCCCAGCGGAGGCGCAATTTCCGGGTCCGCGGTGTCGGTTATCTGTCTTCGGACGCCTTGACCAACTCGTTACCCCCATTGATTGGTTGGCCAGGGGCCTGGGTGCTGGCGCTTATCTCGGTGCGTTCAAGCATATACTTGGTGTTGGTTACGCCATCTGGACGTGTTCTCGGGATACTGGTTTCGGATGACCACGACCTAGTACCCGTCGCTGATTGTCGCTTCGATGACGGTACGGTTTGGGTCGTGGTGCCCGCTCTGGGAGAAGCGATAGGACCTATCGAGTTGCCCAATTATCTGGAGCATCAAAACGGGACGCAATCCAACGACCAACTGGCAACCCTAGAAAAAAAGAGCGCCAGCAAAAGCGATCTTCCACGCTGCTAGCGTCGGCACATTCGCGAAGCGGAGCAACAAACGTGTGGTACTTCCGCCCAACGGCTCAAGCGCTACCCTGTGTCACCACTGGTGCGGGCTATACGAACCCTTCAGCGCTATCACCTCACTGCTCAGACTTCGTCCGGGCGGCCGCGCGCATGGCCCACTCCTTGTCCTCTTCGCGGTCGAACACGCATTCCTCCAACCCGCTCGCACCGGAGAACTGGCACTCACGTAGATTGTCAGCCCCGCGGAAGTCCGCGTTCTGAAACATTACGTCCTCGAATGACGCTCCGCTCAGATCGGACATGTCGAAAGGCCCATGATACGTTCGCACGAAGAAGTGTTCGCCGTCCGTCGTCGTATCCCATTCGCCGACTTCTTCGGGCGGCTCTTCGGACCAAGCCATCAGGGCACCCTTGAACTTTGCTCCATCGAGTCTCGCCCCAGTGAACCAGCAGTCTCTAAGTGTTGCGTGACGGTGCTTCAGCTTCAGCGCGAGCCTCAATCCACCCAAAGGGTTGAAGGCTGAAAACACCACGTCGCGACAATTCACGTTTGTAAAGTCAACCTTTTTTAGAGCCACAGTGTCGCGGCTTCCCATCGACCCCCAGGTACCATCGTAGAAGGTGGACCCCGCAATGTTAGCAATATCATGCCTACGGAACGAGAAATCGCTGATCTCGATACCTCCAAAGTCGATTGCCGTGCGCCCTACCCGGTTCAGCCTTCGAACCGCCCCGGCAATCCTGTACCGGGCTTCGTCCGTATTCCATTTTTTGAAATCGTCGATAAGCTCAACCTGCGTATCTATCTCGCGTTTGCGATCTCTTCTGGCTGCCACGAGCGCGATGACAACCCCGAAAACCACCAGATCCATCGCTGCCCCCGCGGCTTCGACAAACACTCCCTGCCATAAGTCTCTCCACCCATCGTATTCGCGACCTAGAATCAACAGAAACGCCGCTACCACAACCAAGAGTAACGACGCGAACCTGATTGGTCGGCCCAGCCAGTCCGCGATCTCGCGCCGAGCGCTGCGCGCACTACTGCCAACCGCCCGACTCCAGTCCCGTCCCTTTCCCTTCAATCCAATCTCCATTTCATATCACCACCTGACTGCGTTCGATGGTGCGCACGTTCCGTCACGGAAGCCTCGGAACTCTCCCCGATTGCGACCGTACGCGTACGCCACGCAAAACGGCCGCTTTGCTAGTTGCAATCCACAAATGCTCCGCTCACCCTCCATCCATTATCGGTAGGATGTTGCTATTTATCCGATTCGTCGAAAAAACTGCCCTGTCGCTCGTCCGCACTGTGGCGTTGTACAGCGACGTCAGCGTCGAATGCACCATTCGCGCGCAGATCATCCGCGCTGATCAGCGGGCCGGCACAAATACGCATCAACAGGTCGGCTTGATGCGGCTCGAGCGCTACGAGGCGGCCGAGAACATGGAGCACGTTCATCAGTTCAGTCGTGTACTCCGACAGCCAGCCCTCGGGCTGGATCCATTGCAGTTCTGAAGGCTGACGCCGCGTCCCGATGATCGGCCTACTCCGATCCAGACGGCGGTAACTGAACCAATGGACGAGCACCTGCTTGCCTGAGACCTCGTACTCCCATACCGCTGGCTGAACATTCTCGATATAGCCAGTCCCGATCTCGAGGCGACGCGCGTCGGCATCGTACGCCATACGGTCAGGAAAGAGCTTAGGATTGCTGGAAATCGCGCCGGTCCTCGGGATGACTGGACGATCGCGCGCCGGCATCCGCGGAGGCGCGGGCGGCCGTCCGGCACTCGTGTCAGAAAATCGCTCGCCAAAGCAGTGCAGCCAGACGATATCCCGACCGACCTCTATCGCCTCCTGGAACAGCGAAGAGTCCGCAGTCAGGGGGAGACGCAGTCCCGGCTGCACAAGGTCGGGCTGGAAGCGTTCCGTATAGGCTGGATGAGCTGCCACACCTGCGAAGTATGCAATCATGTCTGGGCCGGTGACGGTCACCCCCAACTCCTCCGCCAACTCGCGAAGCAGACCCCCCTTGACGTTAGGCGTCCGGAGCTCGCGATCGCTCCAAAGCGGGAACACCCGTCCCCCGAAGGAACCCTTATAGTGGTCTAGATCCGGAATCGCCGCAGAAAACGTAACCGCCGGCCCCCCGGTTGGCGCATATCGGTGCAGAGCGGTCATATAGACTTGCTGATTTGAGTGGATCGCCCACAACGTCGGATTTGGCCGATTGATCAGCCGAGCGTCGGGGATGATCCATTGCCGATCAAAGGACCGGTAGCCGTATCTGACAGGTTGGATCGCAGGTTTGGTGTCCAAAGCAACCCCACGCCCGCGGAATAGATGGCCACGCAGCCCCTGCCGAAGCCGCTTGTTGATGTGCCTGTCTCCCGGCTTCCCCCCTTCCCCAATATGAGGATGGAACAGCGTCTCTTTCTTTTTCGTGTCCGCTTCCGATTGCAGTCTCTTCCAACGCCGCTCCAACGACCCCCGGTCTGGAGCGATGACCCACGTCCGTCCAGGCATGACGCCGGCGCCGTCGTAGACGAAAAGATCTTCCAATGCGGCAAACTCCCCCCAGGCCTCAGCCGACCGAGGCAGGAACGACATCCGCTCACCTGTAGGGCACTCGGTCCAGCCGTCATCGTCGAGCGTGATTGTGCCAAGTTCCGTAAACTTGTCGGTTCGCGGCCCGCGCGGGAGTACGCGATAACAGACCCGGGCCGGTTCTTGCGAACACTTGTCCGCGCGACGCACCGCCATCACGATACACACTGGTTGCTGCACGTCCTGAAAAATCCGCGTCGCCACCTCCGGTTGATGCCCTTCCGGCGAACAGTCGATCACCCAAATCTCGTCCGCCTCCCGGCGGAGTTCTGCACGCATCTTTTGGAACCCGGGGCCGTTGAGGAATCCCGCGACCGTGATAAAGCACACGACTCCCTTCCGGTCTGTTTGCCGATCCTTGATCCGGGAAGGGTCACCATCCCCGAACACCTTCCACGTCGCCCATCGCCAGAAATAAACGTAGAGGTTACGCAGGTGCTTCGAGTGAGCGCCGACGTTCCATTCCGGCGGCGGCATCCAGTCACGTAGCGGCGCCGCCTTCTCGCGTCCGCCGGAGCCGCTCTCGATCCAACCGCCCATCCCCTTCGCCTTTTCCCTGTACGGTGGGTTGCCTATGACGACGGTGATCTTCTCCTGCCGCTTGATCTGGTTTGCTTGCCGTCGCGACTCCCCGATGGGAATGAGCATCTGCGGCAGGTACTCTTCCTCCGCATAGGGATTCCCGAGCGTGTCCGTCACGAATAGCCGCATTTGCGGCATTGTGTCCATGTCCAGCAGCAGAGACTGCAACTCCGCGAAGATGCGCAACTGCGCTACAGCAAACGGGCCGAACTGGATCTCGAACCCGATAAGGCGTGATACCGCAGCCTCGACCACTCCCCGAACTGCTCCCTCACCCTGATCGGCCTTCGTCACCTTCGCAATCCGCCCAAGGATGCCGAGTATGTAAGTTCCGGTTCCTGTCGCCGGGTCCACGATCGTCACGTCCGCGGAAGCAAGTCCGTCGGCCAACCCGAACCTGCGCGCGGACCTGAGTGCCTCGTCGACCAAACCGACCATCGCTCCTACCACCTCAGGCGGCGTGTAGTAGGATCCCGTTTTCTTGCGCAGTTCGTTGTCATATACCTTCAGGAAGTCTTCATAGAAGTACAGCCAGGCCTCCGGGTCCCCTTTCCCGACTTCAGGCCAGTGAACGGCGTCCAGTACCCGCGTAAGCGTGGCAAGCGATGTCTTCAACGTTGTCTCATTGTCGACGTCGTCTGTCAGCAGGCGAAGCGCCGCCCCTATTAGGGTGTTCGTCTGGCGCAGTTTCTGGGCCACCCGGTCAAGACCGTCGGCGAGGCGGATGTCTTCCGCCCGCGCCATAAGTAGTCCGAAAGTAACCGCCTGCGCGTAGCCATCCGCGAACGCCTCGTCCGTCGCACTGGGGAACAACAGCTTCCGCCAGTCGGTCGCCAGGTGTGTCAGCGATGGGGAGCCGCGGGCCAACTGCTCGGTGACTTCGTCCCGCAGCAGCCGGCAGAGGCGCGCAGTCGTAGTTGCGAGTTGCGCGGCCGATCGGGGCGGCAGCGGCTCCCAATGGACAAAGTCCGCGAAGAGTGCCAGCAGGCTGTCGGGAGCCGCTAGATTGTATCCTGCTGTCTCAACGTCTCCGTCCAACTGAACAACCTTTCCAGCCAATTCGCCATTGCGCCAGAGGCTGAAACCGTTGCCGTCCGTATAGATTAGATTTGGCAAACTCTGTAGCTTCCGCCACTGTTCCTTGTCGTGCGGGTCCCGGAACCGGCGTGGATCGGCTCCCTTTCCCGGCGCCTTTACCTCTAGGAAGCCAATGAGGGCGTTCTCGCGGGTCACCGCGTAGTCGGGTCGCGTCTTTAGTTCAGCGAGCGTCGTTTCGCCCACGAGAACAACGCTTCCCGCAGTGCCCGCCGCAACATTGGCAAGCCGCGTTACAAGGGTCTCAAGCGGAGCACGCAGCTGATCTTCGGGTGCGCCCCTGGCCGCGGGGTTTGAGAGCTTTGCTCTCGCTTCGAGGCCGAAGGCTGAAACGACTTCGTCGAATGTCATTTCCGCTCCATACTGTTTCGACCAACACGGGCCGCGTATCGCCGTTCTCCGATGATCGAGCCAAGCACTACACCACGTGACGGGCTTAGCGCCAAAATACGAAACGTCAGGGCGAATACACTCTCGCCCATAGACACTTGCATGAATGACACCTCTGCGGACTACCGTCGCTCCAACACTCTACGGGCCGACCCGAATATCCGCAATCTCAACGGCTCACGGCACCGAGTTCGGCCCCACGCTCTACTCGCCTACCCCGAACCGGGCGCGTAAACGGTCTCGGCCCTTCGGGTAACAATCGTTGGCGCCTGCCGCAGGTGCGACATTAGATTCTTCATCCCACGCCGAAGCTCGTTCAGTCCGCCGCGCGCAATTGGGTGGAATTGATCAACAACAAACGGCTCCTCCAATCGAATGGCGATATGGGACAGGCGGAGAAGGAAACGCCGTAATTTCAATAATTGGAATGGTCTATTGAGGTAGCATGACCCAGACGTAACAGCCTCCTGGAAAGTGGGGGCGGTTCAGTTGTTTCTATTGCAGTTGTCTCGAAATTCAGCCAACCGCCTACGCGATAAAATTCATATCAAGTGAGCACCGCGCAACCGGCGACAATTCAAGTCCTCCGCAGCCGCGCATTCGGGGACACGATCTAAGAGAGTATCCGGCTCTTCTAGCTTCCGTCGAGCCACCTTGTTCTGACGGTGCTGCCTTCGGCGCTCGTTCATGGTTTGCTCTTTCGTTTTCCAGCTTGCTAAGCCGTCATCGATCACCTGCGCTCCCGATTGCAATTTCCAATCAGAGACTAAGCAGATGAGCTGACGGATCCACAGCGGAAATGTAGAACATTATTCCTCCGCCGTTTACAGTTCCCAAGATCAACGCTCAGGTGACTGGGCCTATGAGCGCCACGGGTTTCGGGGAGCCGTCAGGCGGCCGTCGAGTCGGCGAGATGCGAATCGGTCAAGGTCGCCGGAACATCCACAGCACCGTCGCGACGATGCGGGTCTCTCCGGCGAGGCACTTGATGGGTGCATAGTTCGGGTTGGCGGTCGTGAGCCGCCACTGCGCGGGCTCGGTTCCGTGCACGATCTCCACGCGCCTGACCGCCAGGCCGTTGCCGTCCCATAGCACGCAGAGTTCCCCGGTGGTGGGGCGTGTGCGGGCGGTATCGATCACGAGCCGGTCGCCTTCGCTCAGGAGCGGTTCCATGGCGTCCCCGTGCACGTGCACGACCCGTAGATCCCCGGGGTTCGCCCGGCCCTCCTGGCGAAACATCGCATCGGGCAGGTACCACCGCGGGCTTTCCCGCGGTACGGCCTCATTGTGCGCGAGGCACCTGTCGGCGTCGGAGCCCACGAGCTCCGGGATTTCGGCAACTGGAGTGCCGGCCGGCGGGCGGCGGCGTTGGCGCTTTGCGGGGCGACGAGGCGGCACGACGGGGTGGCGCAGCTCCCCGGGTTCGCAGCCGAGGAGTTTCGCGAGCGCCTCCGAATCCCCGTGGCGGAGCACCCGGGGGTGTTCGCGGGTGAGGTACTGCTGCAGGAAGGAGTGGTTGCGGCCGATGGCGAGGGAGGCCTGTCTCATGTTCAGGCCGTTGCCCCGCAGCAGTTCGCGGAGGCGCGTGCGGAACGGATCGGGTTTCATGGGTCGTTTGGAGGTTTCCGTCGGCTCGACAAGAGGTAGTATATTGAGATAAATGGACTACCGTCAAACTGGACTCCGAGGTTTCGTGTCCACGAGAATTGCGCAATCGACCTCAATATGACGGAATAAGAAATTGATTTAACTGCACATAGCTACGTAGCCGAACGTAACGGAACGCATTGGAGCGCATTGGAGCGTACCGGTGTCGGGAACTGTAGGACGCTGAGATGCGAAACCTATTGCCGCGGCTTCTCGATGTGCTTATGTTCGGCGGCATGACACGGCGAAACCCCTTTTGCGACCCGGAGTTCGAACGGCTGTTCGAAGCCTCGTTCGACGAGACCCTGCGCCGGTCCGTCGCCGCCTACCTCAAGCGCGAAGGCATAAGCGCGAGCCGTTTCGGGCGCACGGTGCTGGGCGATCCGGGGTTTGTCAAAACCGGTCTGATGAAGGGCAGACCGGTGAAGCTTCATACGGCGGACCGGATTCGGGACTTCATGCACGAGACGCCGTTCGGGCCGCTGTTCGGATTCGAGATCGAAGCGTTCATCTCGTTGACGGGCCTGAAACCCTGGTCGCTCGGAGAGCAGTCGGTGAATCAGCCGGAGTTCGTGGCGCGGCTGCGCCGCGGCGCCTCGCCGTACCTGACGACGTTGGACCGGGTTCGAGGCTGGATGCGCACACACGTGCGCCCGGCGGAACGGCGGGCCATCGTCGCCGCCGTGGTCGAGGCAATGGCCTTGCGGGCCGCCGCCGCTCCGGCGCGTACGCCGATGCCTGTATGGCACGGAGGCGGACCGATGAAAGATCACCCGAAATTCATGAACACCGAAGAGGCCGCGGCGTTTCTGGAGCTGAGCCACCGGACGCTGGAGCGCTACCGGATCACTGGCGAGGGTCCGCGGTTTCTCAAGATCGGCCGCTGGGTGCGGTACCTGAAATCGGACCTGGTGGATTGGCTGGAAAGTCGCGGGCGAATCTCCACGTCCGACGATGGAAGCGATAGAGGGAGTTAGCAAGATGAACAAGCGAGACGATGTTTTGAACGCGCTGCGCGCGGCCTGTGCGGTGCGCCTGGCGGTGGCAGCGTTGCCGGCGGTGCTGTCGCTGGTCGGCGGCCCCGATGCCTGGGCCACCACCGACACGACCTTTGCGGCCCCGCTCACCACCGTGACCGACATGGTCGCGGGCACGGGTGGACAGCTTGCCGCGGTGCTCGCGGTGGGTGCGGCACTCGTCGGGTCGGTGCTGCGATTCAACGCAACCCAGATCATGGGCGCGGTGGGCGTCGGTGTGGCCGCGGGCGCGGGCGCCGGGGTCGTCACCAGCATCGTCGGCACGGCGATCGTCTAGGCCGATCCCATGAACGAAGCGGAACGCTTTGCAATCCCTTCCCGCCTGGACGATCCGGAGCGGTGGCTCTTCTGGACGATGGACGAGGCGGCGGTCCTGATGGGCCCGGCCATGCTCGGGTTGGCCGCCAACGCGTTCGTCCCGGGTCTGGTCATCGGTGTGGGCGGCTGGCTCGTGCTCAGGCGCATCAAGCGCGGCGGGCGCGGCGGAATCGTGATGCACGCCGTGTACTGGTTTCTGCCAGGCGAAGTGCTCCGTCTTCAGGGGGCGCCTGCGAGCCACCGGCGACGGTTTGCCGGGTGAGACGGCAGTCATGAGGCACGAGGCGATGCAGATCGAGCGGAGAAAGGTCCGCGACACGCGATTCGTGCTGGCCGTGCTGCTCGCGCTTTCCATGGGGGTCAACGGGCTGTTGAGCCACGGTCTGGCGCAACGCGAGTCCATGGCGGTGCTCGTGCCGGCGGTCTCGGGTCCGGCGTGGACGGTGGGAGAAACCTGGGCCGGGCGGCGGTACGTGGAAGACACCGCCAGAACCGTAGCGGTGACGCTCCTGACGTTGACGCCGGAAAACGCGGTGGAAGTCCGCGAGGCGGCTGGTCGCATGTCTCATGCCTCGGCGAGGGGCGAGATTGCGGCCTGGGTGGAAACCGAAGCCGCGCGGCTCAAGCGCCGGGACCTGTCGAGCGCGTTCTACCCGCTTGGAATCGAGGTGGCCACGGATGAACTGGCCGCCGAAGTGACAGGGGAACTGGTCACCTGGCTAGGGCGCGAGGAAGCCACCCGCACGAGGAAGCGTTACCGATTGGTGTTCGCGATGGAAGGCGGGCGCATCGGGCTGTTGCGGTTCGAGGAACGGGAGGAAGAACGGTGAAATCGGAAGTGGGGGCAATGGCGGCATGTGGGACCCGGGGCCGCGGGGTCGCGGCCCTGGGCCTTCTGCTCATTATCTATATGGGCTCCGGGGCGACCGCGTCGGCGCTGCAGATCCTGGAGGCATCCGATCACGCGGAGCTGGTCGCGGAGATTTCGGATTCGGATGTCAACCGCATTGCGCTCGACGGCGACCGCGTATCCCGCGTGATCCAGTCGCCCGG
This sequence comes from Candidatus Rariloculaceae bacterium, assembly GCA_965262365.1. Taxonomy (GTDB): domain Bacteria; phylum Pseudomonadota; class Gammaproteobacteria; order Steroidobacterales; family Rariloculaceae; genus UBA6522. Next base: position 4,062,867 of record OZ253541.1, on the reverse strand, counting down.
CGGCTTCACGGTGGAACACGATGCGGTGCGGGGAGACCTGTACCTCTATCCAGAGGCGCCGGGGCTGTTCGCGCCGGCGCCAGACAACTTGCCCGCGCCAGCGGGTGCGCCGGCACCCGTGACGCTTTACCTGGGGACGGAACAGGGGTTCACGTACCGGCTGAGCCTGTCGGTGGTTTCCCGGGACTCGGCGCAGATCCTCATTCGAAACGCCGGGGTCGCGGCCAGGCCGGTCGATCGCGCGAGAACGGTGGGCGGTGACCGTCGAGGCGAGCTCGTGTCATTGGTTCTTGCCGTGGCGCGCCGGGAGCCGGTTGCGGGGTACGTCATCGTCCCGGCGGTGGAGTCCGTCACGAGCACCGAACCCGGTTCGGTCGTGGAACTCTGGAGGGGTCCGCGGTTCACCGCGCGGGTGTTGAGCACGTCCGCCAGGAACGTGGAAGACATGAAGGACGCGGAGCAGCTCGCGAGGCTGTACGGAGCGCCCGGCGCGGCCGCGTGGGTATCGGCGCCCGGGCACGGTCCGAACGGCGAACGAATCGCGGTGCTCGTCGAGCAAAACGACCGGACGGAGCCCGTTCAATGAGCGCCCAGGACGATCGGAACCGTGGAATCCAGCGCAGCCAGTGGCTCCTGTTTTCCGCGCTGGCAGGGGCCGTGCTGCTGGTCGTTGCGTTGTGGATCGGCGCCGGAAGTGGGAACAACGCGCCCCAGCTTCGCGGTATCGACGCGCAACTGGCCGTCCCGGGCGAGTCCGAGGCGGGCTGGGTGAGGCTGTCTGAAACCCGGTTCGGCGGCATCGAAGCGCGGTTGCGGGACATCGAGTCGCGCAATCTCCGGCTTGAGGACGACAATTCGAGGCTGCAATTGCAACTTCGCGAACAGGCCGAAGAGGCCCGTTCGGTCATCGACCTGCAGGCGGCACGGATCGACGAACTGACCGCCCCGGGCGGCACCGCGTTGACGGTGCCTGCGACCGCGCCGTTCGGGCCATCGGATGCGCTACGGCCGGTGGTGACGCCTTCCTCGACCGCGCCACCTGAAACAGGCGCACCCGGGCTGATGCCCTCGCCGCTCGTGCGGGAATTCGAGCTGGAGGATCGATCCGGACTCGGGACGAACGCCGAAACCTTGGAGGCCATACCCATCCCGAAACCCACGGCGGGCTACGTGCCGGCCGGCAGTTACGCCGAGGCCGTGGTGCTGGCGGGCGCGGACGCCTCCGCGGGCGTGCAATCCCAGGGCGACCCGCGCCCGGTCCTTTTGAGACTGACCAGTCCCGCCTATGGCGCGGCGGTGGACGGGAGGGCCGAAACAACGGATGTGGAGGGCTGCACGATCACCGGCGCGGCCTATGGGGACCTGTCGTCGGAAAAGGTCTACGTGCGGCTGCAAACGATGGCGTGCGCCGGCGAAGCCCTCGGCACGGTGATTGAAACGCCCGTGTCCGGGTTCGTGGCGGGCGCCGGCAAGGCCGGGGTACGCGGGGAGGTGGTGAGCCGCGAGGGTGCGCTGGTGCAGAAAGCTTTTCTGGCCGGGCTCTTCTCCGGATTCGGCGAAAGCGCGACCCAGGCGTTCCGGCCCCAGGCGGTGCTCGCCGGCGGCGGCGCGGCGACCATCGCCAACACGGGTTTCGACGACATCGGGCGCGCGGGGCTCGGCGCCGGCGCCGGCACCGCCGGGCAGGAGATCAGCGATTACCTCATCCGCCGGGCCGAACAGTACCAGCCGGTCATTCAGCTGGCGGCGGGCACGGCCGTGACCGTGGTGTTCCTGGAAGGCGCGTGGATCGACGGCCAAATCAATGAATCGAGGGAGAATCGAGGATGACGGTGTTGGATCGAACCGCCGCGCGGGTCCTGGTGGGGACGCTTGTCGCGCTCGCGCTCGGCGGTTGTGCCGCGACCAATGTCGGCAACACGTGGCAATGCCCGCTCGTGCAGGGCTCGGTGTGCGCCCGCGTGGCCGAGGTCGATCCGGCGGCGCCAAAGCGCGTTTCGATGGGCACGCCCGCGGATGTTGTCACGTTAACGGAACCGTCTGCCGTTCGCGCGCGGCCCTTTCGGGCGCGGCGCTACCGCAACGCGACGGGGGCACGAGTACCCGCCACCCGAGCTGCGCCGAGGGCGCGGGAATCCGAACCCACATGCCAGGGAACCTGCCGTTTGTCGGACAGGTTCGGGAGGGGTGCCGGCAGCACGGACGAGGAACCCGAAGATCGGCGCGACACGCAGGCAGAGGCGGGTTCCGACGGGGACAGGCTGCCGCCCGCAGGGTCCTGGCGCGACAGCGCGAGAACGCCCGAAGTCCTCGGACGGATATGGATCGCGGCCTATGTGGACACCGCTGGGGTGTATCACGAGTCGAGCTGGGTGCGGGTCGTGATCGAGCCCGCGGGCTGGAGGCAAGCACCGTGATTGCGCGCCTCATGGATCTGTTCGAGGGTCCGGACTCGATGGCGCCGTGGACGCCGCCGCCGTGCCCTGAGCCGCTGCACGATCTCTTGCCCTGGCGGGCCTGGGACGAGCAGACGGAGCTCTACATCAATGCTCAAAGCCACGGGTTCGTCCTGGAAGTGCCTCCGTTCTCCGGGATCGATGCCGAAACCCTCGGCGCGTTGGCAGGCGTGCTCGGCGATGCGGCGCCCGATCGCTGCACCATTCAGATCATTCACTGGGCGAGCCCCCGGTTCGGCGCGCCGCTTGCGGCCTGGGGGGCGTGCCGCCGGCAGGCCGGAGGGTTGCACGCGGTGATTGCCGCGCGGCGCGAGAAACTGTTCGGCCACGCGGGCTGGCGCCCACTGCATCCGGGGGGTCCGCCGTTCACGTGCGCGGATTACCGCGTCTTCGTCACGGTGTGCGTGGCGGGCCTCCCGGGACCTGGGTCGGAAACCGCGCTCGGGAGTTTCAGGCGCGCGCTCGAGGGCACGCTGGCCTCGGCCGGCGCCCACGCGCGGCGGCTGGAACCCGATGCACTGCTCTCGCTCGCTGCCGAATTGATCGCTCCCCGAGTGGGAACATGGGGAGATTCGGCGGCGCAGGGATTGCGGCCCGCGCGGCGTTGGTCGCCCTGGGATCCGCTTCACGCCCAATGCGCTTCTCCCGGACGGGCGCTTACGGTGACGCCGGACGCGCTCGTGTTTCACGACCCCGACGGAGAAGACGTGGCGGTGCGGGTACTGACCGCGCTCGCGTTCCCGGACGTCTGGCCGGGCTGGCGAGGCAATGCATTGATCGGGGACTTCCACCGGGATTTTCTGCAACCGGGGTGCCCGGTGCTGACCTGTCTGACCGTCATGACCGGCGATGCCGCCGACGGAGAGAAAGCGTTCCTGAAATCCGCCCGGGCCACGCAACAGGCGGGCACCGGCATCGCCCGCTATCTGCCGGGCCTGCCGGAAAAGGCGAGAGATTGGCGGTTCGTCACCGAACGCCTGAAAGACGGGGAGCGACTCGTGAAGGCGTCGTACCTCGCGGCCGTCTACTCCCGAGCCGATGTCATCGACGAGGCCGAGCAGGCGGTGCGCGCCATCTATCACGGCCAGGGCTGGAGAGTCGCGGCAGAGCGATTTTTGCAGCTGCCCTCCTGGCTCGCGTGCTTGCCGATGCTCCCGGCCGGAGGACTGGACACGGATCTGGCGCGGATGGGCCGCATGAAAACGCTCCTGAGCGCGTCGGCCGTCAACCTGGCCCCGCTGCACGGCGAATGGCGGGGCCAGAGACTGGATCCGGAAAACCCGCCGGTGCTGCTGCTCCTGGGCCGCCGGGGGCAGCCCGCGGGCTGGTCGCCGTTCGCCAACGACGCCGGCAATTACAACGTGGCGGTCACCGGAAAATCCGGTTCCGGCAAATCCGTCCTCATGCAGGAACTGGTCTCGGGCCTGGTGAGCGTCGGCGGCGAAGCCGTGGTCATCGACGACGGGCGTTCGTTCCAGCACACCGCGGAAGCGCTCGGCGGTGCGTTCATCGCGTTCGGCAAGGATTCAGCGTGCCTTAACCCCTTCGCCATGATCGACGCGGCGGTCGCGCAAGTCGACGGCGATTACCGGGAAGAGTGTTTCTCGATGCTCGCGGGCGTGGTCCGGCGGATGTGTCGCCGGCGAGGCGCGATGGACGACATCGAGGCGGCGCTCATTGACGAGGCCATCGCCGAAGCTTGGGAGGCGGCGGGAAACGACGCCGATCTCGGCCACGTGAAACGCCTGTTGGAGAACCACGCCGACGTCCGCGCGGTGGACATGGGCCTGGCGCTCGGGCCCTGGTGCCCGGGTGGAGCGTCCGGACGGCTTTTCGCCGGGAAAAACGTCCCGGCACTCGATGCGTCGTTCACCGTGTTCGAGCTGGCCGAACTCAAGGGACGCAACGACGTGCAGGCCGTGGTGCTGATGCTGGTCGTGTTCCTCGCCACCCAGCGCATGTACCACGGCGAACGAACGACCCCGAAGGCCATCGTCATCGACGAGGCGTGGGACCTGCTCTCCGGCGACGACAGCCGCGCGTTCATCGAGGGCGCGGCCCGCAGGGCCCGCAAATACCGCGGCGCGCTCGTCACGGGCACCCAATCGGTCAATGACTACTACGCCAATCCCGCCGCGCGGGCGGCCTGGGAAAACTCCGACTGGGTGATTTTCCTGAGCCAGAAGGACGAGTCGGTGGAGTTGTTGAAACAGGAAAAACGCATCCACTGCGATCCGGGCATGGAACGGGCGTTAAAAAGCCTCCGCACCGCGGATGGGCGATATGCCGAGTTGGTGCTCCACGGCCCCGACGGCTGGCGGGTCGCGCGGCTCGTGCTCGACGGCTGGTCGGTGGCGTTGTTCTCGTCGCGCGGCCCCGCGTTCGTGGCGGTCGAAAACCTCAAAGCCGAGGGATTGTCGACCGAGGAAGCCATCACCCGCGTGGTTGGCGAGCGCGTCGATGGGAAGGCTGCCGGAGCGCCGGCGGCGGAAAACTCGGACGCTGGCACCGCTCAAGCTCCGGAAGATTCCGCAAACGCGGAGGCGGCAGCGTGACCGCGGCGCGTGGTCGCACGGCAGTGCCGATGCTTCAGGCGCTGTCCTGGGGCGCGGAATCGCCGCTACGCCCGTCCGGAGAGGTCGACATCGAGGCGCTGGCGCACGGGCTGGCGCGCTCGGATTACCCCGGCGGGCGGCGCCGGCAACCGTACACCCGCGCGCAGCACGCGGTCGTCGTCAGCGAGGCGGTGGAAACACTCGCCGGTTTGAGACTCCCGGAGCGACGCGTACTGGCGATGCACGCCTGGCTCGCGGAAGTCCGGGACGCCGAGTTGCGCGACAAGAAGCGCACGCGCGTGCAAGAGAGCAACAAGCGGTTGGCGCTGCGAACGATCGATCTGGAGGCGCTGGCGGACGTGCTGGCACGTACGAGCCGGTGGGACAACTGCGTGGCGCCCGCCGCGGCGGCAGTCGATGAGTCCCTCAAATTGCTTGGCGGCCTGGATGCCGAAAACCGCAGACGCCTGTCGCTCTACGCGCTCCTCGCCGAGACCGTGCTGGCAGGGCTTGGGACGGCGGTGGCCGAGGCGGCGCTCAAGGCCGCCGGGCTCGCCCGGGAAGCACCGGAATCATGGGTACACATCCTGCGGTTCGTCCGCCGGATGGCGGACGCGGCAGTGCGCCGCGACCTGCAGGGCCCGACCTTCGGCGAGGAAAGCTCGTTTCCGGCCATCAAGAAACGCATCGAGTTGTTGGAGCCGGACAAGGCCGCGCAGCGTTGGCTTGCGCGCTACCGGGCGCTGATCACAGTCAGGGAGAAAGTAAAGATATGAACGATTCAGAACAAGTGCGAACGCTTCGATGGCCGGGAGACCCGGCCACCGTCGCGGCCGCGGAAATGGATTTCGAGGCTGTGGCCCACGTGCTCGGCAACACGTGCTGCTGGGGCGGACGCAGCCGCCGGTTCTATTCGCTGGCGCAACACGCGTTGACCGTCAGCGGCGCCATCGATCGCCTGGGCGGCATGAACGAGGAAGACCGGCGCGTGCTGAGTCTCCATGCGCTGCTGGCGGATGCGTGGCGAGCATGGGTTCGCGATGACCCCGGCGCGCAGCCGTCCGGCAAAGCCGCGGCGCAGGCGCGGCGGTCCGAAAAAGCCGCGGTGAGACGGGCGGTGCTGGAAGCCGCCAGGCTCGACATCGAGTTGCCCGGGGACTGGGCCGATGCGCTGCGGTTCACCCAGCGCATGGCCGAAGCGGCTGTCAGCCGCGACCTGCCCGAGGCCGGTACCGGTGGCGAACGGTCCGGGCCCCTGGGCGGCACGGGGCCGCTGTTCCCGCCGCTCAAGGACCGGACCCGGCCGTTGCGGCCCGACCGAGCCGCGACGCTCTGGCTCGAACGGTTCGGTGAATTGAGCAAGCCAGCGCAGGGAGACACGGAACAATGAACTTTCGGGTGTTCGCGGCGGGGCTTGTGACGATCATCGTGTATCAGCTCGCGGTGGCGGCGGCGGTCGTGTTGTTCGTGGTGCATTGCGAGCGGTGCGAGAAGCATGACTGCGCCGTGGATGTCGGGGCACAGGATCCGGTTCAGGCGGTGCTGACCATGGGATTCCCGCTGTGAACGCGGGCCGAACGATCGGATCGGCGGTGTTGCTCGCCGCGGGGGTGTCGGCCGTGGTCGCGGCGGCGATGGTGCGGTGGGCGCCGGACGCCGGACCGAGGATCGGAAGCGTGCGGCTGACGGAGCTGACGGCCGAGTTCATGGCCGGCGCGGTCCGGGACGCGGAGTCGGCGGAGGAAACCGCCGAGGCGGCGCGCCGGTGGGCGGTAGGCCTGGAGACGGCGCTCGCCGTAGTGGCCGCTCGACGGGGCATCGTGCTCGTGTCCGCCGAGGCGGTGTTGGCGGGCGCCGAAGACCATACGGCGGAAGTGCGGTGGACGCTGATGCGCCTGGGCGAGCCTCCCGGCCTGGACTGGCCTGCCGGCCTGGACGGGTTCGGAGCGCCCGTTCCTTTGGAACCGGAATTCCAGCCATGAGCGTGTCGATACGAACCGGGCGGAATCGAAGGGTTTTGATTGGATTCGTGGCGCTCGCCGCGGCGTGGGTTCTTGCCGCCTCCCGAATCCACGTCAACGCCAGTTGGTCGGACGACGCGTGGGGGTATTTCGTGGTGCCGATCGGCACGCCGAATCGGGGTGACCGTGTGGTGTTCGAACCGCCCAGGACCGTCGACGCGTCCGCGCCCTACCTCAAGACCGTGCGTGGATTGCCGGGTTCGTGGATCGCCGTGGACAAACACGGCGATGTTTGGGTGGACGACGTCAGACTCGGCCGCGCGAAACCGCTGGCGCTCGACGGGCGCTCGCTCGCCGTGGCAATACCCGGCGTCATCCCGCCGGACCACTATTATCTGCACGCCGATCACGTCGACAGCCACGACAGTCGCTATGCCGAGATCGGCCCGGTGCCGCGGGAGCGTATCCTCGGGCGGGCGTTTGCACTGCCCGACCTGCCCTGGTTGGGGCTTGAAGGCCCGCTGGTCGGTCCGGACCCTGTCGAGTCGGAATCTGCCGGGCTGGAGGTGCACCCATGATGCGCCTGCGCGACCTTCGCGGCCGGCACGCGCTCGCGGCGGTGTGGCTCGCGGGCGTGCTGGACGCCGCCTACCCGGTGGCGGCGAAGGACCTGGGCGTACTCGGCGAGACGTGGCGGATCGCCGAGGTGGACCTGCTGGACCGGATCGAGCAGCAACTCGTCGAGCTCGAACGTTCGGGCGAACGCGCGCGCCTGGACGAGGAAGCGAAGGCCCGGGCCCGCGAGCGCCTGGAGGCGCCGGAACCGGTGCCCGGCATCGAGCCCGCCCGCGAGTCGCGTACATGGCTGTTCGATCCGGCCATCACGGTGCAGGAGAATATTGTCGGTCCGAACGGCGCGGTGATCGCCGCCGCGGGCACACGCATCGAACCCCTTGCCCACCGCCCCCTGCTGCAGGAACTGCTGTTCATCGACGGCACCCGAGCGGAGGAGGTCGAGTGGGCACTGGCGCGGGTTTCTCCGACGACGATCGTGCTGCTGGCCGGGCGGCCGTTCGATTTGTCGCGGGCCCACGGGCGCGCGTTCTACTTCGACCAGACCGGCGCGCTCACCGAGCGGTTCGGGCTCAAAGCCACCCCGACCCGGATCCGCCAGGAAGGGCTGAAGCTCCGAATAACCGAAATCCCGCTGGACGAGAACGGCCGAGAGATCCCCCTTCGCGAAGACACGTTTCGCGATTCCATTTCCAACGACGAGGTGGCGCCATGAGCCTGTTTCGTACCCTGTTGAGAGTCTGCGTCCTGCTTGCACTCCTGCCGTACGGCGCGGCATGGGGCCAGGAGTGCACCGGGCGGTTCGTCAATCCCCTGACGGACGTGTGCTGGGAGTGCCTTTTTCCGATCTCCATCGGCGCGTTGGGCATCGGCGCGGCGGCCGGCGCGCCGGATACGCCGAACCCGCCCTCTCCGCTGTGCTACTGCGGCACGCCCATCCCGAGGATCGGACTCGCGGTGGGGATGTGGGAACCGGCGAGGTTGATCGACGTGTCCCGCGCCCCCTACTGCTTTTCGAACCTGGGTGGGCTCAGCATCGATCCGGGCGTGGGGGCCGCGCGCGGGCGCACCGGATCCTCGGGCGGCGACGGGTCGTCCGGGTCCCTATGGCACGTCCATTACTACAACTATCCCCTGCTCTCGTGGATCGGGGCATTGCTCGATCTGGGCTGCATGCAAACCGGCGGGCTGGACATCGCCTGGGTGTCGGAACTGGATCCGACCTGGAACGACGAGGAACTCTCGTTTCTGCTGCATCCGGAGGCGGTGCTGTTTACGGGCGTCCTGGCACAAGCGGCCTGCGCCGCCGATTGCGTGGCGGCCACCGCCGGACTGCCGCTTGACGGGCTGTTCTGGTGCGCGGGTTGCCAGGGCGGAATGTACCCGTTGACCGGCGCCGTCAGCGCGCATGTCGGCGGCGTGCAGGCCTCGTTGCTCGCGGCGGAGCGGATGGTATTCCGGCTGCACCGGCTCGGACTCGCGTGGGGAACCTCCGGTGCCGCGGCGCTTTGTTCTCCCTATCCCATGCCGATCATCAAGAAGACCCAGTACCGCTGGCAAATGAGCCAGCCCGTCCCCGCCACGGCCCCGCTTCTCGGGTGCAACCCCACCGGACGTTCGTCCGTGCTATGGGAGTCGCTCCGGGAGCTGCCCGTGTCGGGCGAGAATTTTGGGTACCTGCTGTGGCGCAAGCGCAATTGCTGCGTGCTCTGAAATTGCGGAGATCGACGCCATGAGTGGTTTGAAGTTGAAGATACCGGTGCTGGTCATGAGCGCATGTTCGCTCGCCGCGATGGGGCAAACGCCCCCGCTCGTTCCTGTGTCGGGTGACGCGGAAGCGGACGCCCAGACACTGGTCGACGCGGTGCTGGGCGAATCCCTTGACAAGATAGTGGCGGAGGAACACGAGGCGCTCGCGGTCTGGGCGCAGACGGTCATAGAGCAGGCGCTGTCGAGCGGCCCGGAGGACGGCGCAGCGCTGGTTCCGGGTGGACCGACTGCGCCGGCGGTGGCGCAAAGTTTCGGGGGCAACCGGGCGAATACGGCGGAAGTCCTCGTCTTCATGAGCCTGTCGGTGCCTGAGCCGAGCTGGCGGCAATGGAGCCGGGAAGCCGCAACGATCGGCGCTCCGATGGTGCTGCGCGGCGTCGCCGAGGGCGGATTGACGGCGACCGTGAACCGGATCGCGGCACGTCATGCCGAGGACAGCGCGAGCGCGGGCATCGATCCGCGGTTGTTCCGGCTGTTTCGGATCGGCTCGGTCCCCGCGGTCGCCGTCATACCGGGCGGTGTCCCCGCGTGCACCACCCCGGGCTGTTCGTCGGACCCACCGCCGCCACACGATCTCGTGACCGGGAACATCGGCCTGGACGGGGCGCTTGAAGCCATCGCGACGGAAGGCGGCCCGGGTCGGGACACGGCCATCAGGCAATTGGCCGTGCTGAGAGGAGAAACGCATTGAAGAATCGATTGAGGACACGACGGCCACGCGATGTCTCGCGGGCCCTTCTACTGGCCTGCTGGCTGCTTGGCGGATTGGCCGTCGCCCAAGAACAGGACCAGGCGGCGAAAGCCGCGGCGAAAGCCGTCGGGGCCGTGGGTCAAGCGGCTGCGCGGGCGGTGGCGAGCGACGCGAGCCAGCCCCTGAACGTGCCGGGCTTCGCCGGCACGGACCGGCCGGAGGCCAATCACACGGCGGCCGGGATGGAGACGGCGGCTCGCCGGGCACTGGCGGACCCCGACGATGCCGGGGGCGCGGTTGGCCGTGCGGTGGTGGACGGCACGCTGTCGCGTCCGGATGTCTCCCTGTCCGAGACCGATCCGGAAATCCAGCGCGGCGACACCGTACAAAACACCCCTGACTCTCCGGCGTGGCGTGCCGATAGCCTCGCGTCGGGCACGGTGCGCGAATGCGGCGCGGATCTCGATGACGCCGGAGCCGGCGGGCGCTGCGGCGGGGTCACGTATTGCGTGGGCGCGGGGTGCGAGCGCGTCGACACCCCCGCCAACACGGCGTTTGTTCCCGCGGTCGCGCAGCTCAACATGGTCATGGAAATGGGTGGCGATGAATTCGACCGGGACAACATGAGTGTCTTCACCGGCGAGCACCAAGCCTGTCCCGTGCGGTTTCTCGGCGGGCAGAACTGCTGCACCGACTCGGGTGTCCTGATCGAAGTGGGTCTGACCAGCTGCACCGTGGAGGAAGAGGAGCTCGCCGAGGCCCGGGCCGCGGGCGTGACCCACTACCTCGGGGAATACTGCGCAAAGCGCATCCTCGGGATCTGCCGCAGGCGCGACCGGGCCTGGTGCGTCTTTACCTCCGAGCTTGGGCGGATTCTCCACGAACAGGCGCGCCCGCAACTCGGGATGACCTGGGACGACTGCCGCGGGTTCAGCATCGCGGAGATCCAGCGTATCGACTTCGATCGGGTCGATCTCTCGGAATTCTCCGACACGCTGCTCGACACCAGCAAAGCGCCGGGGATTTCGTTACCGAATGCGGGCACCACGGGCGCGGCAATGCGCAACCGGATCGGCGAGTTTTACCGCGAGAACGACTGAGGGGACGGCAATGCGACACATTCTATATAGAGGCGTCTGCATGGCCATCGGGTTGTTCCTTGCCGCGGCGCCAGCCGCCGCCCGGGAATGGCATGGCTGGTGCGGCGATCCGGGATCGGCCCCGTCCCTCGGCTGGCACTTCTATTGCGATCGGGCTGCGCCCGTCAAACCGGTTGAGCCGAGCGAAGCAGAGACTGTACTGCCGCCCGCAGGGCCTTCCGCGACCGAGGAGATCGCGCGGATGCGGCACGAACTCGAGGAATCCCGCGCGACCGCGATCCTCGAACCGACACCCGAGAACGTCGCCGCCTATCTCTACCTGCAGCAGGTGTCCCTGCAGCGCGCCTCGACCTTTTCGGACGTGTTCCGGCGGGTGGTCTGGTCGACACCGCAACTCGATTACACGCTCACGCGTCCGGCCGGGGCGCTGGCAAAACAACTCTGGTCCGACGATCGCCTGGCGGCGCAGCAGGCCGTGCTGGCCAATCTGGGCGAACGGTACGGATTGATTTACCTCGGCGACAGCCACTGCGCGGGATGCCGGGTGTTCGGCCCGCTCCTGCGTGCGTTTGCGCTACGCCACGGCCTGGACGTGCTCGCGGTGTCGATGACGGGCGAGGCGCTCGAGGGGTGGCCCGAAGCGGTGCCTGACAACGGCCGCGCCGCGCAGCTCGGGCTCGTCGGCGCTCCGGTGCCGGCGGTGGTGCTTTTCGATACCGAGACCGGCGAGGTGCTTCCCGTGGCGTTCGGCGTGGTCGCCGAGGACCAGCTCGCCGAACGCATCTACGCGCTCACCGCGCTTGAGGTTGGCAATGACTACTAAAGGACATGGGGGCACGGTGAAGGAAAAACGGTGTGGTAAGGTCATCGGTGGCGGCCATCGGCGGAAAAAAGAATTGCGTCAACGGAAGCGGTGTGCCCAGCTGCTTCCGGTCGGCGCAGCAGCCGCCCTGGCCGCCGCCACCCTTTCCGTCCGGGCGGATGTGCTCTCCGAAATGCAGCGCTTCTGGGACGGCGCCGCGGTGAACACCACCGGTCCCACCGCGTTCGAGGGTCAGGCGTCGGGCCACTGGACACTCGGAAACCTGTATCTGAGAGCGCCGGTGCAGTCCGAGCGTATCGGCACGGTGAGCCTGCCGTCGTTCCGGGCCGGCTGCGGCGGGATTGACGCGTTCGCGGGCGCCTTTTCGTTCATCGACTCCGACCAGCTCGTCGCGTTTGCGCGAGGTATCGCGCAGAACGCGACGGGGTTCGCGTTCGATCTGGCACTGGAAACCATTTCACCCGTCATTGCCGAGACCATGAGCAAGCTCCGGGCATTGGCCCAATGGGTCAACAACCAGAGCATCAATTCCTGCGAGATGGCGCAGTCCCTGGTCGGGGCCGCATGGTCCACCAACGACCGGGCGAGTGCATCGATCTGCGCGGCCATCGGGACATCCCAGGGGATTTTTTCCGACTATGCGGCCGCTCGGCACGGCTGCGGGTCGGGTGGGAAAAGATATTCCACGTTGGCAGCGGCGACGGGAGAGCTGGCTGACCAAGCCCCGGTCAACGTCAATTACGCCTGGGAGGCGGTGCAGGGTTCGACGTTTCTGTCCGCGGATCAGGCGTTGGGGGAGTTCGCAATGTCCATCACCGGCACGGTCATCGTCACGGCGCCCGTGACGGACGGGTCGACTGTGCCCCCGGCGGTGCGGGTGCTCGAACCGCTCGCGCTCGACCGCGAAGTCACCGAAATACTCATGGAAGGCGGCGGGGATCTGCCGGTGTACACCTGCGATACACCGCTTCAGTGCCTCAATCCGACGCTTGGGCGAGTGAACATTCCGGCAAACCAGGGCTTGCGGGCCCGGGTGGCCGGGCTCATGCGCGACCTCGTGGACGCGGTGCGCAACGACACGGTCCCGCCGGCGCCGGCGCTCGGGCTGGTCAATCTCACCACGTTGCCGGTTTACCGCGTCATCAACGCGGCCGCGGCTTACAGGGGCGCGGTGATCGATCAGGAAGTGGACGCGCTCGCCGAAGCCGTCGCGCTCGATGTCCTTCAGGTGTGGATTTCGGATCTGCACGGGACGATTGAAGCCCGCGCGGGCACGCTCGACAGCGCCGACGGGACGCAGCTCGAACGCTGGCGACAGACACTGCGGGAAAACCGCATCGCGTTGAGCACGCATCGCCAGGAAGGGCTTCAGCGGTTCAACACGGCGCTGGCCGTAGTGGAAAAACTGCGTCTCATCGAGACCGAACTCGCGGGCGCGCTGTCCGCGGACCTTCGCGCCGCGCTCGCGTTTTCCCGCGGCCAGGGCGGGGTCGGCGGGCGATAGTGCCGCCATAACGGTGAAGCGGGATGTACGAACTCTTCACGCTCGGCGGCGGGGTCTATCTCGTCGATCTCCTCAACGCCGTCGCCGCCATCACCGGGGGGGATGCCTACCTCACGCTCGCCCAACTCGCCGGCGTCGCCGGGCTCGCCTGGATACTGTTCCGGACCGCGTTCGGCGGGTCCTGGAAGGACAACGCCAAATGGATACTGATGTTCACGGCCATCTGGGGCGTGATGATCGTCCCGAAAGCCACCGTGCGGGTCGTGGACCGGCTGGATCCAGCCCTCGCGCCCGCGGTGGTGGCCAACGTGCCGATCGGGCTCGCGATCTTTGCCTCGCTCACGTCCGAGGTCGGTGACGGGCTCACCCGGCTCACCGAACAGGCGTTCACGCTCCCGGACGATCTCACCTACCAGCGCCACGGGATGATCTTCGGATCCCGGCTGGCCGATGCCGTCACCCGCATGGAGGTCACCGACGCGGTATTCGCCCGGAACCTGCGAGGCTACGCCCGCCAGTGCATTTTTCATGCGCTGTTGCTGGGGCACATTTCCGCGGACGATCTTCGCGAAACGACGGACCTCTGGGCACTCGTGACGGCGGGCGGCTCGCCTTCTGCAGGTGCTTCGCCCGCCAGGCTCGTGGAGTTCGGCACCCGTCAACCCGCGGGCGCCACCGGCGCCACGCCCGTGGATACCGAGATCGTCACCTGTGCCGAAGCCGCGGCGCGCCTGGACGCGCTCTGGGCCGCGGAGATCGGCCGCGCCGCGGGGATCTTCGGAATCCGGATTTTTCCGGACGCCGACACCGAGGCGCTCGCTCGCGCCGAACTGTTGGCTGCGCTGCCGGCCGCGCACGATTTCCTGATCGGCGCGTCGCGCAACGCCGCCGACATCATCCGCCAGCAGATGGTACTGAACGCCGTGCACGACGCGGGCGAACAGTGGTCCACGGAAACCGGCAACGCCGCCGCGCTCAGCGCCTACACCGAGGCCCGCGCCGAGGCCCAGACCGTGGCCGCGTACCGGGCCATCGGCCGTCAGGCCGAGACCTGGGTCCCGCTCCTTCGGATCGTGTTCGAGTGCCTCTACGTCGGGTCCTTTCCGATGGCGGTCTTGTTGATGCTCACCCCGGCTGGGGGCGCGTTCGTGCGCGCGTACCTCGGCGGGTTCGTGTGGCTGCAGAGCTGGGGGCCGCTCTACGCGATCCTGCACCGGATATCGCTCGGCGAGGCCGCGGAGAAAATGGCCGCGGCGGCGCTCATGCCGGGGGGCGATGCGGGGATTTCGCTGGTGGCGCAGGCGGGGATCCGGGCCGTGGCAGCGGACGTGGCCGTTATGTCCGGATATCTTTCCATGTCAGTGCCGTTTCTGGCGGCGGCGCTCGCGTACGGTGTCGGCCGCGCGACATCGCTGGCGTCGTCCGTGCTCCATGTCGGCCAGGAAGCGGCCAGCGCCGCGGCACGAGAGGGTTCCACAGGCAATCTGTCATTGGGCTCCACCCAACTGGATTCTCACCGGTTCGCCACCCTTGAGGGCCGCCAGGTCCGCACCTCCGCCCACGTGGACACGGACCGCTACACGGGTTACTCGCCCGAAGGCGCGGCATTCACCGTCGCGGCCGACGGCACGGCCATCGCCGACGCCGGTGTGGCGACCAGCCGCCTGCCTGCTGCAGGCATCCGGCTCTCGGAGTCGCTGGCGGCCAGTCACGAGAACCGGGCCGCTCAATCGCGAACGCTCGGGGAGAATTTCTCGGCCGAAGCGGGAATGGCCCGTACAGCCGCGGCCACCGACGCCACGGCGATGGTGGAGCGGCATTCCAGGGACGTGAACGTCGGCACGGCGCACGCGCACGGCGTCACCGAATCCGAATCCCTCCAGGCCCAGGACCTGTCGAGCCACGTGGACCGGTTGTCGGAGATCGGCGGGATCACGAAGGACCAGGCCGCGACGTTGACCGCCGAAGCCAGCCTCGGGGGAGGTTTCGGCAAGGTGGTGCGCGTCGGCGCGAGCGGCCGGGCGTCATGGCGGGGCCAGACCATCGAGAGCGAGGCGTTCAACCGCATGCAGGACTACGCCGAGCAGCACCAGGTCATGGATCTCTGGTCGCAGGTCTCCGACGCCTCCAGGCGCTACTCCAGCGCGACCGGGGAGAGCGAACTGGCGAGCCTGGACGAGAGTTTTGGGGCGAACCTCACCCGCATGCGGCGGTTCGAGGACCGGGCATCGGCCAGCTTCCAGACATCGGAGAACTGGAGCGCGCAGGCGTCTCAGGTACGCGCCGAATCCCAGGCCATCGACCGGGAACTCGGCCAGCCGTTCTTCGGCTGGCTGTCCGAACGCCCCGGAGGGGACGGGCGGCCCATCGGTGTGGGCGGCGCCATGCGGCTGGCGACCCCGCAAACGCCCGAGGAGGCTGAAACGCTGCGCGAATACGCGGCGGAGTTCGTCTCCGAACGGGTGCCCGCGCCGGCGGGTGCAGGTGTCGCGAGCCTGCCGAGCCGCGCGACCTATGAGGACGCACGGGAGGGTCTGCAGGGCACGCAGCTGCCGGCGACCGGGTCCGCCTTCGAGGGGTGGTCGGAAGGCGCGCGCGAGCGAGCGGCGCAAGCGGCGGTGCCGGGCGATGTGGACGGCTCCGCCGCGGTGTCCCGAGGGGACACGGAGGCGGCGATGGGTGGGCGGACCGGCGAACGCGTGGAACGCACCCGATCGGTGGAAGCAGCCGTGGTGGAGGGCCGCGAGGCGGTGGAATCGGAACGAAGCCAGCCGATGGGCCAGCAGGTACTGGAAGAAGTCCCGCTGATCGGCGGGTGGCTTGCCGGGCGCCTCTACGGGACCGCACGCAACGACGCCCCGGATGCGCCGCTGGCGGGGCAGCGCATTGAGGACGCCTCGGGCGGCGATCACGCTGCGCGCAGTGCTCAGGGGCGGGAATTGTTGTGATCGTGATCCGCGAGAAATCGCTCGCCCTCGCGCATGAGGTCCTCGTGGGTGGCCCGGATCCTCATGTGGGCGTATTTCCCGGTTTTGGTCGCCCAATCCAGGTCCTCGTCGTTGCCGGGCAAGTCGCAACACGTGAACGCGGACCAGTCGCCGTGCCGCAAGCCCTGCCACAAGGCCTGCACGAAACTCGCCGCGATCGTCCAGAGCACGGCCGCGAGCCAGGCCGCGCCGATCCAGTCGGCGCCGGACTCGTCCGGGGCGGCGCCCGCGAGCGCCAGCACGAACGTGGCCACGATCGCCAGGGCGGGGGCGCCGAGTATCCACGCAACGCCGCGTGCCGGTGTCGATTTCGGTTGGGTCGGTTTCATGGGACGGATCTCCAGCTTGGCGGGCATTGGGGCGATTCGATTCGAGCCTGGCCGGGCTTCCCCAACCCGAAAGGCCTCGCCCCGGACACGGCCCGCCTCCGGCGCCTGCCGGCGCGGCAGAGGTCCGGTCCGTTCCGAACGGCATCGATGGAGCGGTCCGGGAGAGGGTCATGAAAGCTTGGGGCAATGACACCGTCCGCGGCGGGCAAACGGTTTTTCACGGGCTTCGGATGTGGAGCCAACTGGTGACCGTCGGAGCGATGACGATCGCGATCCTCGTCGTGACCGTGCCGGTGTTCATGCTCTGGCGAACGACACCCACCTATGACGGGTACGCCGCCGGCATGCTGACGCTCGCGGAAACCAAGCTCTCCATCGGCTACGACGCCGACGCCGGGCAGGAAGTGCGGCTGGAGAACGGGGACACCGTGGTGACGACGATTGCCGATATCGCCGCCTACGGTCCATGGCACGCCGCGCGCGACGGGATCGTTGAAACCGTCATTTCCGGCGCGTGGCTCGGCGCGAAAATCGGCGCCGGCCTGGTTGCCCTCATGCTCGGCTGGTTCCGGTACCAGGGCTACCGGCTGAAACAGAAAAAACGCCTGCGCGGGGCGGAACTGGTGAGCGCGCGGGAGCTGAGCCGGCGGGTGCACCCGCTGAAGGTCCGAGCATTGCATCGACTGGCCGGGGCGCCGGCACCGTATCGCATCGCGGGCGTTCCCTACCCCGAGCGGACCGAGACCCAGCACACGATCGTGTCCGGCACGACAGGGTCCGGCAAGACCGTCCTGATCTCGGACCTCGTGCAGCAGATCCGCCAAAGAGGCGACCGGTGCGTGATCTACGACAAGATGGGGAGTTATACGGAAGCCTTTTTCGATCCCGGCCGGGATGTTCTGCTCAATCCGCTGGACGCCCGGGCCCCCCGCTGGTCGCCGTTCTTCGAGGCCCGATCGCCCCGCGACTTCGACACGATGGCCGCGGCGCTCATTCCGCAGCAGAAGGACACGGTCGATCCGTTCTGGGTCACGGCCGCGAGGCAATTGTTCTCCAACGGCGCAGGCGTGCTCTGGGAAAAGGGCGTCAAGCAGAACGCGGTGCTGGTGGAACATCTGCTCAAGACGGATCTCACCGAACTCGCAAAAGCCATGGAGGGCACCGTCGCGCAATCGATCGTGGATCCCGAGAACCCGAAAACGGCGCTTTCCGTCCGCGCCATGCTCACCGCCAACATCGGGGCGATGGAAATCCTGCCGGATACCGGGAAACCGTTCTCGATCCGGGAGTGGACATCCAGAAACGAGGAAAACAGTTTTCTGTTCCTGACGTCACGGGGCGATCAGCACGCGACCCTGAGAGGCTTGATCTCCACCTGGCTCGAGATCGCGGTAAATGCGCTGCTGTCGCTCGACCGGGACGACGACCGCCGGATCTGGGTGATCCTGGACGAACTGCCCACGCTGCACCAGGTGCCGAGCCTTCAGCCGGGGCTCGCCGAAAGCCGCCAGTTCGGCGGTTGCTTCGTGCTCGGGGTGCAAGTGGCCTCGGCGCTACGGGATCTTTACGGGCGAAACGGCGCCGAGACGATTTCCGGGCTCTGCGGCACGCGTGTCGTGTTCGCCGCACCCGACCGCGACACCGCGCAGTGGTCGGCGGACAGCCTCGGGCGCAGCGAGATCGAGGAAGTCGCCGAAGGCGTGAGCTACGGCGCGGACCCCTACCGCGACGGCGTCACGCTCACGCCGCGGCGGGAGTTGCAGTCGCTCGCCCTGCCGTCGGAAATCACCCGGCTGCCGAACCTCGCGGGGTATCTGAAACTGCCCGGCCCCTTCCCGGTCGCCCGAATCGAACTCGACTACGTGAAGCGCCCGAAGACCGCGCCCCGGTTCGTGCCGCGAACACACGCGCACGACACCCTCCCGGACGCATCGGCGTCGGAGTCGCCCGACCCGAACGCGGACGCGCAGGATGCATTGGCACCGGAGTCGTCGGAGCCGAACGGGGACACGCGAGAGGTATTGGTGCTGGTGCCTCCGGACGCGAAACCGGACGAGCAAGTCGAGCCGGCGCCGGTAATAGTCACGACAAACGGGAAAACGGATTCAGCCGTGGCGTCGAGTGCGCAGAGTGAATTCGCATTCCATGGTGAGGAGAGCGGGAACGGTGCCGGCGATGAAAAACCTGTCGCGTCCGATGATGGCACGAACGACGCTCCGGGGATTGATGAGTCCGACCCGCTGCCCGACCCGCAGGCCAACGCCGGAGCCGCGGTTGCCGGGAACGAGGAATCCGCGCCCGAAAACGTAGAGACCGGGTCCGGGCAATCGAACGGCAGCCCGAAACCGGCCTGGACGCCAATCTGACATGGTCGCCTCCATCGGCGCCATCGCCTCGGCCTCCCAGGGCGTTTCGTATTACGAGCAGGACGGCTACTACGCCAATGACGACCCGGCGCATAAGGAAGCCAGCGCCTGGAACGGCAAGGGGGCTGGCGCCCTCGGACTGTCCGGTCCCGTGGATGCGGACCAGTTCAAGGAAATCCTGGAGGGACAGATACCGGACGGCAGCGGGCGCCGGCTGGGACGCAAGGGCAAGGACGGATCGCTCAACCATCGTCCCGGACGGGACGTCACGTTTTCGGCCCCGAAATCGGTCTCTCTGGCGGCGCTGATCGGTGGCGACCGGCGCGTGGTCGACGCTCACGATAGAGCTGTGAAGCGCACGCTCGCCTGGATGGAAAAGAACGTTCTCGAAACCCGGCTGAGCGATCCGGCCACCGGCAGCATGGTCCGCGCGGGCGGACAGAAAATGGTCGCGGCCACGTTCCGCCACGACACCTCCCGAAATCTGGACCCGCAATTGCACACCCATGCCGTCATCGCCAACATGCTCCAGGGAGAAGGCGGCAAATGGCGAACGATGGCCAACGAATCGCTCTACCGCGCCCAAAAGCTCATCGGCATGGTCTACCGCAACGAACTGGCGCGGGGGCTCGACAAACTCGGCTACGGGATCGAAAAGACCCACGCCGACGGGCGGTTCGAGATCGCGGGCGTCTCGAGAAAAGTGATCGAGGCGTATTCCACCCGCCGCGCCGAGATCCAGGCGGCGATGAGCGAACGCGGCCTCGGCAAGTCCGCAGACAACCCGCGGCTCGCCGAACGCGCGGCGCTGATGACCCGCTCGCACAAGCGGGAAGTCGATCACGAGGCGCTGCGGGAGCACTGGAAACAGCAGGCGGCGGAGCTCGGGTTCGACGCCGTGTCCATCGCCGCCGGAGCAATGGAACGGACCGCCGGCAAGTCGAATGCGGAACGGCCGCTCGATTCGCGTGGCACGCCCGGTGAAGAGCAAACCGCAACGCCAGCCGAGAAGGCCGTGTCCTGGGCCGTGGCGCACCTGTCCGAACGCGAAGCGGTGTTCTCGCGCACGGACGTACTCGCCGCCGCGCTTGCGTGGAAGCCCGGCGCGGTATCCATCGGGGAAGCCGAACGGACCGTGAGCGAACTTCAGAAATCCGGCGTCCTGCACACCGCGAACCTCCCCGTCCGGGGCGAATCGCTCACCACCGACAAGGCCATCGCCGATGAGAAGGAAACCATATCCCTGATGAATGAAGGCCAGGGCCGCTCCAAGGCCCCGATGCGTGCGCGACGAGTGGACAAGCTGCTGCGCAACGGCCCCCTGACGGACGGACAGAAAGCGGCGGTGAAGTTGATCCTTTCCGAACGCGACCGTGTCGTCGGCGTGCAGGGCTATGCCGGAACCGGAAAGACCACCATGCTCAACCGCGCCCGGGCGCTGCTCGAAAAACGCGGCTACGAGTTGAAGGGGCTCGCGCCCTCGGCCTCGGCGGCGCAGACGCTCGCGGCCGAGGCCCACATCGAAACGGAAACCCTGCAGCGGTTTCTCGCGCGTAATGCTGGCATCGCCGAAGGCCGCCTCACTAAAAAGGGTGCACGCGACATGCGCGCCGCGTTCCAGAAAACCGTGCTCGTCGTCGACGAAGGGTCGCTCGCTTCCACGGTCCAGACCCGCAACCTCCTGCGCATCGCACGGGAGCTGCGGCTGCCGCGCGTGGTGCTGGTGGGCGACGGAAAACAACTCGATGCGGTGGGCGCCGGCAAACCGTTCGTGCAACTGCAGCAGGCCGGCATGAAGACCGCGACCATGGACCAGATCATGCGCCAGAAGGATGCTGAACTGAAGGCAGCCGTCGAGGCAAGCCTCAAGGGGGATATCAAAAAAGCGTTCGAGAAACTCGGATCGAACGTGGCCGAAGTCAAACCCGACAATCTCCCCGGCGCGGCCGCCGCGCGTTGGCTGAAACTTTCACCGCAGGAACGGGAAAACGCCGGACTCATGGCGCCGAGTCACGCGCTGCGCCAGCAGATCAATGGAATCGTGCGCGAACGGTTGACCCGGGAGGGAAAGATCAGGGGGCCGGCGATCGATACCGAGCGGCTGGTCTCGCGAGGCTACACGAACGCGGAAAAAACGTTGGCCGCGAACTACGCGGCGGGCGACGTGGTTTCCTTCCACCGCCCGTACAAGCGGCTCGGCGTCGGGAAAGGCGACGAATTGCGTGTCACGGGCGTCGACCATGGCGCAGGTACCGTGAATCTCGCGGGAAAGGACGGGGGTGCCGTGCCCTGGGAACCTGGCAGAGTGGCCGCGAGAACGGGCGGGGTGGAAGTCTATCGCCCGGAAGCGCTTGAACTGCGTCAAGGCGACCGTATCCGCTGGACGAAAAACGACTTCGCGCTGGGGCTTGTCAACAGCCAGACGGCGGAGGTCGCCGAGGTGAAAGGCGATGCGGCGACGTTCAGGCTGGAGGATGGCCGGTCACTGCAATTGCACAAGGGCGACACCCAGCTTCGCCACATCGACCGGGCCTGGGCATCGACGGTGCATGCGTTCCAGGGGCGCACCGTCGATACCGTGATCGCGGCAATGGAAGCCAACCATCCGCATCTGACCACGCAGAAGACGCTGTACGTGGAAATCAGCCGGGCGCGCCACCGGGCGGAACTGGTGACGGATGACAGGGACAAGCTGCGCGAGCGGCTTGAAGGCGCCACGGGAGAGCGAATCGCGGCGCTGGAATCGGTGGAGCCCGGACCCGAAAAGCAGCCGGATTCCGCACGGCAAGCCGAACCCGAACAACAACGCATTGACGGTCCGGTAGTCGAAGAGGTGCCGGTGCCGGTAATGGACGCGGTACGGGAACGCGAGGCGCCCGGGCTTGAATGGTAAGTGGGCCGCCGGGATCGTGTCGGCCGTGGCGGCATTTGCGGACCGGGGAGGACGGGCAGCGTTGAAATATACAAACCCGGGTGTTGCGAGTCGGTTAGTGTCACTTTAAAGTGCGCGCAGATAGCCGCTGGCAGCGTGCTGTCGGCTCAGGGGCTGCTTCTCGGAGCGGCCGTTGCTTTTTTGTGGAGTGAATCTCCATGCGCACCCGGGTCTATGTGGACGGCTTCAACCTGCTTGCGAGCGACCGATGCCGATGCCAGTCCTCCGCAGCGAACGACGGGAAATACTCTGATGAAGGAACGTAACCCATGCCCGATACTGCGAACCCCGAGCACCAGCTAAGGTCCCTCCTTGTCAGGACGATGGTGATGCTTTGCTTTCGGCACTCCGTGATCGAGGACATCCACGCGGGCCTTGTGCCGATCACGAGGACCGGGGATTACACCGACGTCACGGTCACCGACGCCGACGGGCGGCAAATTCCGTGGCCCGAGGTCTCTCATATTGACGATAATGCGATGGGCGACTTCATGCGCCAGGTGGTCGACCGCGTGTACACGTTCGAGGTTCGCGCCAATGATCCGGGCTTCCTCGAAAGGATCGAGCGCTGGGCGCAAGCAGCGAGTCTGTGGGACGAGCCGAAGCTCGATCCGTCCTTTCTGCCCGCCCTGACCAAAAGCCGGACGCTGCCATGACCGAAACGATCACCGACGGGCCCGGACGCCGCCACGCCTTCGCCCCGCATCCCGATCCGGTTGAGGGCATGCTGCACGGACATGATGACGTCCAGCCTGGAAAGCGCGGAGGTGTTCTCGGACCGGATCAACGAGACGCTCGGCGTCGACAGGGCTGCCTGGTTGGCCCTTGCGAACCGTGTCTTCGCAGTAGCTAAAGCATCCGGGACCCTTTCTGTATTTCGCCCGCTGCATTCGCTTCGCGCTGATCGATGGCCAGACCGTGTGGCGTGCTCCTTCCGACACGGGGATAAGAGGGCGGGAGCGCCCCGCACTGCGGAGCCCGGTCGCCGCCCCGCTCACGGCTAGGTTCACTCTCTTCGTGGCGATCAACGCTGCGCAGGTGTCGGCAATCGGCGCTCACGGCCGACTAGCCCCCCTTTACTGAATTCACCTTCATCAACAGCAGGTCTTACAATTGAGGAGAAAGTTCAGTAGCGAATGAGAACCAAATGTCCGAACCCCACAGACGCTTGCTCGATGAGCCGATCGCCAATGCGAAAGGTGATCGATTGAAATTTTCTCAGCTCAGCAGTGCACTAGCAAACGCAATTAACGGACATCCCAATTCTTCTAGTCTCGTTCTGGGTTTGGATGGGCCTTGGGGGTCTGGCAAGTCGAGTATCATTAACCTGCTGCAGAGTGAATTCGAAACTCGGGGCCAACAACAAGCCAGCCCTGGCGTTGGCTTGACTGTCGTATCCTTTTCTCCTTGGCTGATCACCAACCGGACAGCCATGATTTCGGCACTTTTCGGCCAATTGGGAAGAGCGTTAATTAAAGCAGCACGAAAAGCTTATCCAGTTTGGAATCTCCGTAAATTGCATAAGAGACTCGAGATCGAATCGCTACGCATAGACTTGCACAAATTCGGCAGCATTGTTGCGGTAGGCTCCAACGCCACAATGGTGTTGGATCCGTCACTGACGTCAGCAGCTCTAGCAAGCGGATCGAATGCAATTCAGCAGCTCACTGAGCCCGCAAAGTCAACACTTCAGAAACGCAAACAAGCACTTAACCGACGCTTGAAGCAGGTTGCCGAGGCAGATAGTACATTCAGAATACTTGTGCTGATCGATGATTTAGACAGACTTGACCCACACGACGCAATCGAAGTGCTTCGCTTGGTCAAGGCGGTGGCTGACTTTCCGGGGGTGATGTATCTGCTTGCGTACGACAGAAACGCTTTGGCTGACGCCATTGAACGGAACCGACAAGTTTCTGACGGTAATGCATACATGGAAAAGATCTTGCAATTTTCCTTCAAGGTTCCACCATTGGAACCGTTTAGACTAAGGCAATGGCTAAGACACGAGATAGAAAAACTGTTTCCCAATGAAGTGGAATATGAAACAGAGCGAGCCCAAGCGGTGCTCGATGTTTGGGCGGGAAGGCTACTAAATACGCCCAGGGACGTAAAGCGTCTCTTGTTCGCGGTCTATGTGATTTGGAACGACCTGAAGTCAAGAGTTGACCTGCTCGATCTGATTTGGCTACAAATGGTCAAGGAAAAAGCCGGATTCTCCAACGCCGACCTCTACAGCTGGGTAACTCGTTATCTCCAGTCGCTTGATGCTATAGCGATTGGAGGAATGATTTCCGGTCAGAGAAAGGAAAGTGACGATCTCTCAAAAATCCTGAACGATCTGGGATGGCAGTACAGAACAGGTTCAGATGACGGTTCAAGCATGGATCTGCATTATCTTGACAAAATACTCACTGGCGTAACGCAGAGTTACTTGATCCCGTCGTCCGAAAATAGCAAGGCGTGGACTCACAATGTTTCCAGCGACGAGCTACAGGAGTTTCGCGCCGAGAAGCGACTATCATCCCCGTGGCACTGGCGACTCTATTTCGCAATGGAACCGCCGTCACATGCTATTACTGATGATGAATGGAGCGCATTATTGCAGGCGGTCAACAAATCCTCTGCAGATCTCAGACGATCTATCTTGACTCTGATGGAACACGGAAGGGAGGATCGCCGTGATCTCTCCGACCAGTTAATGGACCGCATCGGCCATTTATCGCGCGTTGGTAATCTTGATAAACCAAGAAACTGGATCTTGGTCGCTTACCAGATTGCCGATCAATTGAGGCGATACTCCAAGAGTCTGCCTCTATCCGGGTCTGTCAAAGTCTTCGATAGAAAAGTTCACGTTATGATGAAAGGTCTTTTCCACCAGTTAAGTGAAGACGATAGAAGAGAAGTAATCCAAGCCCTATTTGAGGAGAGTTCAAATCTGAGTTTGTCCGCTGATCTATTGTGCGAACAATTTGTTGCTTCGAAGGCGGGCGGCGCCCGGGCTCACGAGAAACTCTATCTTACAGAAAGCGAACTCACACGAGCCGTTGCTGGACAATTGAGCTTGTACACTGCTTTGGATGTCCAAGCGTTCCTAGAATTGTCCGATCCCTACGCGATCTTGTATTCGTGGCGCGAGATAACGGGCTCTTCTGATGGGGCAAGCGATTTGGTTTCCCAAGCAATCAACACGGACGAGGGTTTACTAAACACACTTAGTGCCCTTAAGCTGTCCACGAGTAACGAACAACAGACCACATACTTTATTCCAGAGGAATCTTTCTCTGCTTTCGTAGATACCAACGCAGTTAAGAGTCGGCTCCATAGTCTGTCTAAGAGCGGGAGTGAATATTCCACACAAGCGTCTAAACTACTTTCGATTTGGAGTGCACGCAGGACATGACTATAGCGCCGAGGTGGTCGTGCCCCGCTTCCGTGGACGCTTTAGGGCGTGGGACCTAAACGACTCCTTATGACTGCCATACGCCGCATCCTCCGTGGACCGGTTTTTGGGGAGCCCCTCATTCGCCGCAGCCCATCCTGTTACACTCAAACGTGAACCGGTATCATCAGCGCGTCGTCAGGGATGTCCGTCAGCGACAGTTCGATGATTGAAGATCTGAATGCGCCTTTCGGCCCGCTTGGGTCCTCGCGTATGGCAATCGTCATTTTCTTCAGCCCGATGCCGTCTCTAGTCAGCCATCGCAGCACCTGATCGCAACCAGACTTGACCGTCTCCTTTCCCTCGGGACCGTCCAGCTTTTTCGTCATGTACTGGCACAGCGAACCGGCGGCCACATCCGTAGCGCTTAACAGATCGCCGAACAGCGCGTTCTCGTCAGTAAAGGGAGCCGCCCCACCAATCTTGTCGAAGTTGACTCCGACTCGCTTGTACTTCTCTAGTAGGTTCTGAAAAAGGGCGAGTACCCTTTCGTGAGCCTGCGACGAGTCTTGAGGCTCCAGGATCGAATCGTTGTCGGTCATCCAGAAGATATTTTGACTGTCGTGGCCCAGCAGTGCCGTCAGGAATGCCGCGGTGTCTACCACGCGCATTAGCTTTTCCGCAACCTTGGGCTTCCGTCGTCCAAAACCGTGGCCTTCCAGCACCTCCGGCACACGTTCACTCGGAGGAGTGCCAATCGCTTCGAACAGACTCCCAATCCTTCTGTCGACCACCAGCGTTAACAGAAAACCCGGCATCATGTCTAACAACTCAAGATAATCCGGCAGCGCGCGTTGCACCTGCCCCATCCGGAAATCCTTGAATGCAATTTCCTTGGTTCCAAGACCGTGCGTCTTCCGGATCTTTGCCATCTGTTGCTGGAATGCGCCGCAGCAGTTCCAGGGACACAGAAAAGTGGAATACGTGAAGTATTTCGAGCCGCGGTGTTCGCCCCCATAGTCGGTGAGAACAACAACGGTCTTGTTCTCGAAAACGCGTAGGTCGGGAAGAACCAACTTGAAACGCCGATCGCTTTCTTTGATTGCCTTCTGCAGGATTTCGGACAAGGCCGTGTGTTCGAAACCGGCATCCCGCCGCAGGACATTGAGGTTAGGCCGCTTCAACACAAAAGAATTCGCGTAGCCAACCAGTTCCGCGAACCGCCAATCAGCATCCGGGGCTTTTCTGTCGGTCATCACCGCATCCAACCAATAGAGGGTGGACTACGGCCTTCCGCTGCCCGCCTCGCCGCGCCACAAGCTTATGAGTATAGCTGACGGCCCCGCGCTTCAACGACAGCTGCGCGCAAGCTGTTGCTCCACGTTCGTCCCGCGAACCACACACCCATTGCCCGCCGCGAAGAGGACAAGGCATGGGATCGATACCGTTCCCGCGATCTCCGTCTCTCCTGGCATAGCACGCTTGTTGCTGGCGAACCGGATGCCAAGATTGAACTGTGACACACGGCCCTATCTTGGGATCACTCGATCGCCCATACGGATGACCTCGGGCTACCGTGCCCACGAAACTCGTTCAGCTTGCATTGAAAGTCTGTTGAAATACCATCCGTTGTAGCCCACCACCTTCATCAGCATGAGGTCGGCGAGCCAGATGCAAACATCGACCATGTATTGCTGAACGGGAGTACCGAGGCTGAGCAGCCTCTCCGCGTTCGACGGATCGTCCAGATGTAGCAGCCAGTTCTCAATGTTCGCCAGGGGACGGCTCATTGTAGCTCGCCCCTTTTCTTCCTCTACGACCCGATTATTCGTCCGCGCCCACCAGAGCTGGCGATGCTCGGAGACTGCAAAGTCGAGGTTTTTATTGTCGAGACCGGGTAGCTTGTCTTCGACACGGATTTCATTGAGGCATCGGGCGATCTGGGCTTGCCGACCGCTTTCGTCGCTCATGCCGGTCAGCATACGCTCCAGGATCGCGCACGCCGTGAAGGCGTCGCGCAGGTACGCGACGGATGGCCGCGACCGAGGCCCGCCCTTGTCGCCACCTCGCAGTAGTTGCAGGGCAATGTGGAACGTTCCCTGGTTCGCCCGATTGTCGTCCCAAACTCTTGTGAAGCCGTTGAGCAGATCCTGCAGCAGGTCCGCATAGAATTCCCGCCGAAGCCCTTGGCCATTGGGCTCGGTCACACCGCGTGAGGGAAACCATGAGAATGCGTCCCGTTGCACGGTGACATGCGGGTGGAGTTCGTAAGCCCGATAGACGAGTCTTCCCTTGCGGTAACCCTTGATGTGGAACACGGGCGCGGCGCAGTGGTTCAGCCAGCCCAGGAAGCTCGTAAGGAGTTCGGTGAGGCAATTCAGGTCCTCCCACGACACCACGCCGCCTTCGATTCGTCGAACCCCGACAATCGACTGATGGTCAAGCGCTCGCCTGTCGATCAGTCTGCGCCAGTAGTCGGACGTGCCTACGACCGTAACGTCGAAATCGGCATGACGGAGCCGTAGAGCCTCGGTGCTCCATACCTTGAGTTGGTCGGGCGTCCTGGCATAGGTGAACGGTCTCGACGGGCTGACGAAGCCATTCCCGATCCTTTTGAGCGGATAGCTTGAGACGACGCTGAACACTGCGGAGTCAATTGCCGGAGGCGCATTGGCTGCATGCGAGGGACATAGCTGGATCAGCGTCTCGTCCACATTGAACATCCGTACCTTTCTCAGCTTCGGCGGCCCGTCGGACTTGAACATGCTGCCGCCGCTCGCCCGACCGGTGAGAACGACGCCGTTGTCGAGGATGAGTTTGTAGGTGCATTGCAGTGAGCAGAAAATCTCGCTGCCATGGATGTCCACAACCAAAGGCTGGTGAGGGGAGGGTCGTAATTCGTACTTGAGATCCACGGCCACATCCCAAGCGGGCCATTCGCCACTGACAGGGTTGCCATTGGCATCCGTGAGCCAGTGAAGCTTTCCTTTGGTAGAGACTATTGTGTGCATGGCGTCCCTTTCGGCGGAGGCGTCGGCCATGACCGATTCGGATCGGGCAGCCAAAGGCGATAACCCATAGCCGGGCTATGCCGATACTTGGGCATGCAAGTCGACCACAAGCTGTTTCAGTTTCTCTGCGTAAGGATTCAATGCGCCTTTCGCGATGTAAACATGCTCACCCAAAAAGTGCATTTTCTCGAGCGAGAATCCGTCGAGCCTGTCAACAGATAATCGAATGTCCTCGGATCGTTTGTCATACCTGATCAGTCCTGCGCTGTGAGCGATGCAATTCCTGATCTGAACCAGATCCCTGGCAATGCGGATTTCTTCCTCGCCCTCCATACCCGCAACGGCCCGAAGTCCCCTGATTTCGCGGATTGTTCTACTTTCGCTCCTGGGCTCGCTCGGGACCTTTACATCAAGTTGCGTGACCAGGAGCCGAACCGACCATTCAATCGAAGTGACCAACGCGATAACGACCGCATATCGAAGTCGAAGCGGCAAAGCCACTTGGAACCTGAATCTGGCGCTGTCTTCCAGATGCTCTACAAGTCCCGTCGACCGGTCTTCTGGCGCGACCTTTTCGGGAATTGCCTGCAATTCAAGCTGGAATTGCGATTCGATGTTTCTTTCGGAGAAGTCGAGAAAGTCAACGACATCTCCGATCATGACCTGAAAGTCAAGTGCGTAAATCGGCCGACTCAGGAATTCCTGTAGATTCCACCTATCCGACATCGCGGTTACGGCTCGATGGGCAAGACTGAATCGTCGGCGACGGCTTCGAGCATCTCCTCCAGCCGCTGGATGTCCTCATCGCCGTCGCCCGCGTCGTCGCGCCTCGGATTCTCGAAATCGCTCCAGAGAAGGTCGCTCACGGTTTCGGTTTTTTTGGTTGCCACCAAACCGGTCGCCCCCTTGCTTCGTGCGCGGCGGATCGTGTAGCTGTACACACCGAGCCGAAATGACCGATCATCGGCGAATCCCGCCAGCGCCTGATCGATCTTCTGCGCCACGGGGTCGACTTTGGACGCCGAGGCCGCGGCCTGCTGCGCCATCCATTTCCCGAACGCTTCTTCTCCCAGTTCGTCGCCCACGTACCGGCGCAAGACCGTGAGTTTTCTCAATTGCCCCTTGCTGAGTGTGCTCTCGTCGATAGCCATCCGTGTCGTCCTCCCGGTCTCCATGCCGTCTTTCGCGACCGCATTTTACCCGGAGTCGCCGAACCATGGCCGCACGGCGAGCACAGCGGCATGTCCGCGTGCCCGCCCGCAGGCCGCCGAAAGGCAGGGGTGCCAACGGCCTTAACGGCGGCCGGTCCCTTGGGAGGGAGCCGGCCACGGTCCGGATCACCGTGATGGAGGAGGCGGAAGCGATGGGCAATACCCTGGACAAGCGCGCGCCAGCGACGACTTATCTGACCCACTATTTTGGCGGCGGGCTCATCGACAAGGGCGAGTGCTACGTCGTGGAGCGGTATCGCAGCATGAGCAGCGGAGAAATTCGACGCTGGCCGGGCGAGGCGCCGTCGCGCAGGAACGGGCGCGGCCGGCCCAGGCCCGAGGTGGCCTCGGTTGACGAGGTCCGTGAGCTACGCCCCCTGTACAACGAGATCATCGTGTGCACCGGGCTCGGTAGTGGGGGATCTTCGCGAGCGCTAAGGTGTCGGCGGACGTCTTGTCGCGAGAACAGGCCCCTTAGCGGCGGAAATGGCGGAGATTGGTAATCGTCGCAATCGCAGTGTAAGTTTCTCAGATGATCACGAGGGATGAGGCTGGGTTGGGTACCGAAAATCTTGATGCGCTTGCGGAGCAAATTCGTGCCAGTGCTGATGGTGACGATCCGGTCGAAACTCATTTGGCAACCAGCGAGCGGATCATTGCACGTGTTACCGATGGTATCTACCGGGAACCGTGGGCGGCTTTTCGGGAATTAATCGCGAACGCATATGACGCGGACGCGTCTTACGTGGTGGTCGAGACCGGTGCGCCGGAATTCAATCAGATTACGGTGCGGGATGATGGCATTGGCATGTCGCCCAAAACCTTAGCTTATGTTCTGCAAAACATTGGAGGAAGTTCGAAACGGACAGCGGCAGGTGCTGACTTGAATACCGTGCAAAAGGACGCAAACGACAGGAGCCCGGGCGGTCGCCTGCTGATCGGAAAAATCGGTATCGGTCTGTTTGCGGTAGCCCAACTGACTCAGCATTTTCAGATCATCACAAAGGCCCGTGGAGAGAATGTCAGAACCTCCGCAACAGTTCGCCTTCGAACTCATGACGAAGATGAGTTTCAGCCGAGTGAGGCGAAATATATTGCTGGTGCTGTGACGATTAAGTCCGAGAAGGTTCCTAGCCAAGAAATCGACACGCACGGTTCATCTGTTGTCCTTTATTCGTTGCGTCCTGAAGTGCGACGGACATTGCAAAGCGCCCGGCGTTGGGACGACGTACTGAGCAAGGCTGGCAGCGGGGAGGCAATTGGGGAACCGCCTATTTACCACATAGGCCTATCGTCCAGCGCCAGAGTCCAGGGCGGTCTGAGCAAGGATGCAAGTTTTCCATGGAACCCGGGCGACACCGGGGAAGACAAATTGAAATTGCTTGTTAAGGCGGCTAGCAATGTATCCGGCAGAGGGACCAAAGCAGCAAATCTTGACCATTTCGATGAATATCTGAGGCTTGTATGGAAGCTCAGCCTTTCCCTACCCTTGGACTACATCGACGGGCATCCGTTTGATGTGGAGGGATGCAGCAACCTTATATTCTTCGACATTCCGGGAGATAGCCGGCAAGCGAATACAATTGAACTTGCAAGAGACGAATCAATCCGGAAACGGCTGGGGCTTCGGGCAAGCAGCGGTACGATCAACAGTGCGTTTTCAGTCACACTCGACGGGATTTCCCTTCGACGGCCGGTCCGACTTCCTCGTCAACTGGTGAAACGCTCCCGGATTCAGGCGCCAGCCATGATGGTGGGCAAGCAGGGAAACCCGTTTGCGGAGAGTGCTCTTAAGAGGGCTGGTGGGCGACTGTCCTTCGAAGGCTACCTATATTGGAACAGCAAGATTGTTCCAAAGGATACCGCTGGCGTACTAATACGGATCCGGGAGGCGAGCGGAACACTCTTCGACCCGACCTTCCTCAACTACCAAGTGTCGGAACAGACGAGGCTGCGCCAGATCACGGCAGAGATATTCGTTCACGAAGGTCTGGATAGCGCCATCAACATCGACCGCGAGTCTTTCAACTACAGTCATCCGCATTTTCTCTATATTCAAGCATGGCTTCATAAAGCACTCCGTTTGCTGGTGAATCGTCTCAAGTCACTTGCTGCCGACGATCTTGCGCGCGAAAAAGCAGAGCGGCGCTATCAGGCGAAGGCTGCTCTTCAGGCTGGTGCCGAGCGGGTGTGGTTACGACGGTATGGCGAAGAAGCAGATCCGCCAATACCGGATTCCCCGGACGGGATGGTGCCGGAAGATGTCGGGGGGGTTGAAATCAAGTGGCCTTCGGAAGATTTTCAGGAAGATGCTGAAAAAATTAGGGCGCTTTCCATTGTCTTGGAGGCATACGGTGTGCTGTCCAACTTGCCTATAAGAGACCGGGCTAGGCTCATCAAGGACATTCTTGAAGTTTTCAAAGTCGGCGCATGATGGTTCCACCAGACGAATCGAATCAGCAATTCGTTGAAGATGCTCTGCCTGAAGAAACCGATGAGACCGCAGTGCCCGTCAAGTTGGACACATTGCAGCCATGGCATAAGCCGCGCAAACAGTTCATTCGTGAGCGACAGTGGATTTATTTCTCGCGTCGTCTTATCGATAGGGAACTGAACTCTCCTGGACTGCAGGTTCCAGCCGGAGGAGTTCCGGAAGTTCGTTATCTGACGCTGCCCGGGATCGACTATCTGGATGTCCGCTTGCTTGCTGACTTGTGCGACGAATTTGGATGTCTCTTGACCAATACGGGGTTTCTGGCGGGCGGCGAGGGAAACAGCTATATCGCACGGGCGAAAGTCCGTGAAGACTCACTAATCAAGGCAGGATACATCACCAACGAGTCGTATACTTTTGAAAGGCGATTTGAGGACATTACATCAGCGCAAGGCCAGGCTTACCGAGAGTTGCAACGCAAAGGTCCATTCCACATCATTAACGTAGACGCGTGCGGATCAATTGCTGCGCCGACGGCGCAACACGCGAACAGACTGATCGATGCGATCTACCGTCTGGTGGAGTACCAGTTCGCGAATAAATCAGGCCGCTGGTTGTTGTTTTTAACCGCGGACGTGCGGCAGGATTCGCTTGAACCTGAGACGTTAGATCGTCTTTGCGATGCGGTACTTAAAAATGCCGAGGAAAGCGCGGAATTTCACGAGGAGGTATTATCACTATTCGATCAAAATGAGGCTGACATTGGAACGGTGGTCGAGGAAGCATCCGGCAGTCATGGCGAAAAATTTCTCAAGCTATTCTCACTGAGCTTCGCTAAGTGGCTCCTCCATCTTAGTATCTCGAAGAACTGGGATATGAAGACCCATAGTTCTTACTGCTACTCCACCGGGACGCAGGGAAATGACGTACCGACAATGGTGTGCCTTGCGTTCGAATTCCTGCCACCGCCAGCGGGACTTGAAGATCAATTCCAAGTCGTGAATGCAGCGCCAGTGATTGGTGGACAGGCCGATGACACATCGATTCGTGCGGTTAACAAAATTGCTGGTATGGAAAACCTGGATTGCAGGATGGGACTATGTAATTTGCTTCGTGCCAGCATGGTGGAACGGACCAAGGAGTTACTTCAGGAAGCGGGGTACATCGCTTCAGCGCTGGCGGAACTGGAAGCATAGCGAATTGCCTCATAGCGTTCTTTCGGATGGGAGTAGTCAAGCGCGGATCTGATGGACAGGGCGACGGCTTCGGCAAGTGGCGGCGGTACAGCTTCACTGACTTGATCGATTTGTGCGGAGAGGGTTCCCTCCAGTATGTAGGTGTCCGGAAATCCCTGAAGTCTCATGGCCTCAAGGACGCTGAGGCGGCGGTCCCCGCACGGATGCACATGCACTTCCCGGTGTCCGTACGAAACGGTGATGCTTGGACGATCCCAGGCAAGTGTCTTGAAACTACGGCCCGACGAGTACCCGGCAACAAGCGATCCATCAAAAAATCTGCGGGATTTCGGTCTCATGCACCAGTGATTGGGATGAAAAGGTATGGCATCGGGCTGGATGCCAGAGCGGAAGCGGATCGGCTCCGGTAGCCCGCGTATCGCATCGCGCACTGTTTTTCTTGCTGCTCCACCAACCGGCATGGACCAATGCTTCATCATGCGATTACTGTGTGGAAAGGCCAGAATGAACAGGCGCTTGCGGTTCTGCGGTACAGAATAATGCGCAGCATTGAGAATAAACGTAAGGGGAGCAAAGCCATGGTCCCTAAGCCGTTGCATTTCCCGTTCAAGGAGTTTCCCATTGTCTGCCCGCACCAGTTCTGGAACGTTCTCCATCAGAATAAAGTCAAGAGGTCCGCGATGGCGGTGGAACCGTAGTGCGACTGAGAAAAAATGTCTGACCAACTTGCTGCGCAGATCCGCATTGGACCGGAAGTGGTTCGCGCGCGAAAAACTCTGGCAGGGTGGTCCGCCGATTACGCCGGATGGCACGAACTTGCGACCATAGTCACGGTCTATGTTTCTTAGTTGGATGGCGGAGAGATCCGCAACATGACCGCGGTGGCCAACAGGCCGGTTCCGGTTCCATGAAGCAATTGAGTGGGATCGGATATCGTAGGCTAGTTCGACAGCGAAGCCAGCCCGCTCGAACCCTAGATCCAGACCGCCGCAACCGGAAAACAGGCTCAATAACAATGTATTGATCTCCTCCGCTAGGAACTGTAACACATTTTGCAATTCTCGCGCGCGGCAAGACGAAGGACGATTGAGCTAGTGCTTAACTAGTTCTTGTCCGTAAACGGCGGGGTTCGAAGCGGGGGTTGAGTTGGAAGCGACCTTGCACTTTGTCACAAATCCGGTTGGTTGGCAAAAAAGCGGATTCGCCACGGGCTCGCGCCCGTCGAGCGTCACCGGGGCCGTGCGTTTGGCCGCGCAAAGCGTCGATTTTCAGGCATCGGGCACGGGCGCTCGCCGGTCTTTGAACCGGTACACGGCGATGGCTGGCGGAAGGCGTCAGGCCGGCCGCGGGGGCGGTCGCACGAGGCGCATCAGGTTGTGGGCGAACACGGCCGAGTGCACGTAGGCCTGGAATCGCGGCCAGCCGCGCCAGCGGCACAGGCCGAGACCGAAGCAGCGTTTCAGGTAGGAGATACCCGCTTCGATACCGGCGCGGAAGCGCTTGAGTTGCCGGTACACCCACGGCGAGGGGGACATGTCGGTCTCTTTCATGCCGCGTTTCTTGTGGAACATCGCATGCGTCACGCCAAGCGCCTTGGCCTGCTTGAGGTTCTCGCGCGACGCGTAGCCGCCGTCGAAGGCCGCGTGCGTCGGCGCCGTGCCGTAGTGTTCGATATGCCGCTCAAGCATCGGCAGGCAGCGCGCGCTGTCGGCCGGATTGCCCTTCTCCACCACCGTGTCGAGCACCAGTCCGCTGCGCCCGGTGGCGAAGTTGACCTTGTGACCGAAGTGCGTGCCGCGACCGCCCTTGAGGATAATGTCGGTGTGCGGCTCGAACAGGCTCAGTACCTTTTCCGCCGCCGGTACCGTCTCGCCGTCGAACACGCGGCGTTGCGTCTGATCCACGACACGGAGCAGCAACTCTCTGGTTTCGCTGACGTTTTGTGTCCATGACACGGCCCACGGCGGCGCCGCGGACGCCACCGCCGGCAACGCCCCCTCGGCGTAGCCCAGCGTGCGCTGCGCCAACCGCAACAGCTTGCGGTAGGTCTTCGAGCGCCGCGCGCCGCGTCGCGACCCGATCTCCAACGTGCGCCGCTTGGCCGCCCGACGGTGATCGTGAAACACCACGACTTGCGGCCCCAAGCGCTTGCGCGCCGTGCCGAGCAACCGGCTCAGCACGCGTATCCCGTCGTACAGCAGGCGGCTGTCGGCGGGTTCCAGGATATGCGTATGGGTCACCGTGCTGTCGATACGTAGCCGGTTTCCGGTTTCGATCCCCGCCGCGCTCGCCACGCCAAGCAAGTGCCGATTGATGCGCTCCCAAGTCGTCGCGCTCACCGCCCCCAGCGCCGCCTGCAGCGCTGACTTCTTCGGCAGCCGCGCCGTGTCCACGCGCGCGAAACGCTGTGCCGAACGCGAGTCCCGCAACGCAAACTCCAGCCCCCGGCAGGTCTCCTGGCGCAGATGCTTGAGTACCGCGCAACGCAGAATCGTCTCGCAGGTCAGCCCGTGGCGACCGCGCGCCGCCCCCGTATCGGCGCCCAGATCGGCGGCGATCTCGTCGAGCAACTCCGGGTGCTCGTCCAACCAGACCGACGCCCGTTCCAAGCCGTCCGCGAGCGGATGGTCAATGGCGGGCGGATCGAATAAACTTGTTTGTGCGGTGCGTTTCTCGCGCATGGCGCCTCCGGCGTTCTCGGTTTTTCGCGTTTTGCCTCGAATCCAAGACAAGAATAGCCGAAACGCCGGTTTTCAACTACCTCAAAACGCCTGTTTGTCCAGCTAAATCAATCCATTAGGAATTTACGGACAAGAACTAACTAATGTTTTGCCATCTGGGCGGGAGGTATGTGACCATCCGACAGTGCAGCGGCACTGGACAGACGCCGTCGCGCCATCAAGTTGCATGAGCGAGGCTTTCTGCCCGTTGAAGTCGCCCGTCAACTGGGCGTGTACCGACGCAGTGTGCGTCGCTGGAAAAAAGCGTACCTCGAAGCCTGTAGCGCGACAGACAGAGTGAGAAGACGAATCTTGATTGTCGCTGTAGAAAGTCGGTGAGTCGGTGATCCGCGCTCGCCCTGCCTCGGGAGGAACTTCGGCACTGGACGACAAAGCGAAAGCGCGCATGGAGCGCATATTGCTCAAGGGCGCCAAAGCCACTACCTTCCCTACCAACCTCTTTACCTGTTCGCGTGTGGCGGAGGTGATCGCCGAGCGATTCGGGGTTGAGTATCCTACGTCGATCATATCGGGGGGCTGTTGCGGGGCTGCGCTGGAGTCTGCATAAATCCACAAGCCGCGCTGTCGAACGCGACGAGGCCGCGGCTCGCCGCTGGGAGAAGACGGATCGGCTGCGGGCAAAAAAACCGTGCGGCTGAAAGCGTATCTGGTATGCATCGACGAAGCGGGGCTGTTGATGGCGCCGCTGGTTCGACGCTCCTGGCATCCGCGCGCCCTCACCCCTGTGATAGAGCAGCGTACCCGGGCCCATCAGAAAGTTTCCGTCATGGCTGCGCTGTGCGTGCCACCCACTCGTGACGGGGTGCAACGGTACTTCACACTTTACCCCCAGAGCAATCTCACCGCCTTTGGCGTGGGTGACTTTCTCCGCCAACTCAATCGGCAACTCGATGCTCCCTGGAACCTGTTCTGGGATCGCTTGCAGGCGCATCGCGGTCGTATGGTGCGGGCGTTCATCGCCTCGCAGGCGCACATCTGCTGCATTGATTCCGCGCCCTACGCGCCTGAGCTCAATCCCGTCGAATACCTTTGGGTTAGCCTCAAGAAAAATCCCTTGGCCAATGCACCGCACTCCTATGTCCACACCCTCGCCGCACAGGCGCGAACCTGCATAGGGTCTGTCCAATAGCGTCCCAAGTTCTTATGATGGTTCGTGCTGAACAGCCCCATTCCTTTGCGCTTAAAATCGGGCATTTGTTATGCAGATATCAAAAACCAGCAAACATCGCGTAGGGTCGGACGGGGCTGTGTGTGTTCCAGCCGAATCGTCAGGCAAGCGTCAAAAGTAGCCTTGGGATGGCTGGCGGCAAGTATTGGTGCAGCAGTGTGCGGCGATGTTGTCAAAACGGGCGCCTTAATACTTCGAAGATAGATTTGAAAGTCACGTCTTGGCACCCGGCGGCGATTGCCTGAGCAAGGGCGATGGAGAGATGAGAGTTATTCGGGTCGGATACCCAGAGAGGATGCGTGATGATTTCTGCCTGATTGCCGCGCTGACCTGCCTGTAATCCCCCGAACGTTTTCTGCTGCCAGCCCGGCATCGCGTTGAAATAGGGTGTTGCGGCGGCGGCGTCGAATCCCTGCCAGTACGGTATTGTAAAGTCGATTGGGGCGGTGGGGTCCAATGCCAAGCGGGCAAGATCGAGCCCCAGACGCCAATCGAGAATACTGTGATAGGGCAAGTTGCTGAAATCTCGAAGACAGTCGGGACACGACGTGGAACAACCGGACGTGCCTGGGCCCGCATGATCTGGACTTACCAAGAATCTCGCGAATTCCGAGTTTGACTGAGGGACCATATACTCGAGCAATGCCTGTGTTTCCGGCGGTTGGCCAAGCAACGACGCGTACCCTGCACCATTCTCAAGGCTGTCGGAAATGAATATCTGGCCGGTGATATTGCCGGCAGGATCTCGAATCACTCGCAAGCCAACGTTTATCTCACGCTCGTGAACGTCGAGTCGGTCTGCGGCGGCACGCCGCGCAAGGTAACCGAAGGAATACAGGGCCGCACGAACGCCGAGGCCTTCGTCGCCCGCTGGAGATTTGCGAATTTCAGTAGGCCAGTCGCAAATGCCAAGCACCATTACATCTGTCGTTTTCACCGAGCCTAGCGCCCGGCGGTCGGTGCCGGCTCCTGTGGCGAGCAGCGAGTCGGGCAATCCGACATTGTTTAGTGCGTACCGCGTGACCCAGGTTTCGCTCCCAGGCAGCTTTTCGAAATCAAACAAGTGACCATTGTTGTCGTTGATGACATAGACGGTTTCCTGGCCTGCCCAGACCTCGAAGTTGGCGCGCTGTGTTGTCGGAAGGGGTGATATTCCCATCTTCGGCCGCGAGGCTCGCGGCGTCCATTCGAAGGTGCCATCGAAGTCGCGGCTCGTTCCATACCATGTTCGGAAGCCAGCTGGCTGAGATAGGTTGGTAATGCGATATGCAGGGTCTTGTCGCTGGGTCGCACCGCAAACGGGGCAGCTTGTGGGCGGAGGTTGTGTTCCATCGACAGCGTGACATGCCGAGCACACGCCGACAGGGATCACTGGTCCAAGCGGGTTTCGTGCCTCTACAGGTCGATTGCCTTGACGACGATAGTCGACGACACCCACGGCAGTGTGGATGAGACCGTCCTTTACTGTTTCAGAACTTGGTGCGAACTGGCTGATCGCAATGTCGAGTTCACGGTCTATGGCATCTTCGGGAGGCCAAGGGCGTGCGCTCGTAGGCTCATCGTGGAACAAATAGCGCACCCTTGTGGGAAATCCAAACATGGGAAGGACGCCAGCATTGGCTAAGCGTTCACTAAGAGCGTCTTGAGGAAATCTGGGGTCGGTTGCGAATCGAGTTACTTCTGGAACAAGATCACGCAGGCAGTAGTCGATTAGGTGCTGCCGCTTTGCCGTGAGCGATGGATCGCAGTAAGCGAGCAACACGTCCGTCACTCGAGCAATCTCAGGCTTATTCTGCCGAATCCAGTTATGAACACGCTGCACCGTCGTGAGACTGGGGTTGCCGCTTAAAGGGGGGTGAGAAGCCGGTGGCGTGTTCCAGTCCGCAGATTGACCGAACTCGCCGTGGACACTGTCCGCTCTTGCGCCACCGAACAAGTCGAGAGCAGCAAATGCTCGGCGTAGAATCTCCTTGGCTAAAATCCTTTTGACGATGCTCTCGCGCCGCAGGTCCACATATGGCTGTGGAGGCGGCTCGGAAGTGATTCTCTGTGGTCGCTGGAAGTAATAGTCGTCGTGGCTCCGTCCCCTGCATAGAGTCAGCGCGACGGAAACTCCTGAGCCGCGCCGGCCGGCGCGTCCGACACGCTGTTGGTAGTTGAAGCGCATGGGGGGCATGTTCGCCATCATTACGGCCTCAAGAAGACCGATGTCGACTCCTGCTTCCATCGTGGTTGTAACGCTGAGCAGATCGATGGGATCGACCAGGGAATTTTCCTTTGGTGGCGGCAAGCAGATGTCCTGAAACAGCCTCTGCCGGTTGCGAGCATTGGACTTGCTCGTTTGGCCTGTAAGTTCCTCGCAATTAAGTCTGAAAAAACTGTCCGCTTGCGTTGCTAAAAAAGAATAGTAATCGAGCGATTGCTGTGCGTTGGCGGTTGGCTGTGCAGATCCAAGCGGAGACATGCAGTCCGTGCACACACACCCCGACGGGCTCAGATAGAGTCTCCGGCATTGCGTGCATTCGTAGTAGGAGGCGGGTGCGGGCAGTAGGCAAAGTGCGAGCACATTCAGGTGAAAGTGAGTTCCGTTCAAGACACCGGATGCAATAAGAAAATCAGTAACCTCATTCGTATAGATAGTGGGAGTGAGCCCGTGCTGACGTGCAATCTCGGCAAGATATCCTGCGACGTAGGCTGGGGGCGCAGTTAGAGGGAAGAAAGAATGTGTGGACAGTCTTTTCCTGGACCCGAGCAGCAAGATTGTCGCATCGGCACCTTCCTGGACGATTTTGGACGATGCCGGATACGTAAGGCGGTCGGTGGTCGGGAGAGCGAGAAGTAGCGACTCCATGCTCCGCCTCCCGGAAGCGAAAGTGATGTCCATAAGCTCGACTAGCGCCTGGGCTTGAAGCCGGTTGAGATGTTCTTGTTGCTGGGGCGTTAGTTGCGCTCGTTGCATTGGCATCGGTTGTGCGTCGCTTGGCCACTGGTACAGATCTCTCCAACTACCCTTGCGTTTCTCTCGGTCAGTCCAAAGAACGTCTTGCGTGTACCCAGCCGGATTCATTCCCTTCGCCAGCATTCGAGCTGATACCTCGGCTACAATCTGGCGCAGTCGAAACGGGCCGGATGTGGCTCGGTTGAGTATGCGTTGCATCGCTTGTTGGTTCGTCATTCCAGGATAGGCAGAACACGGGGCCGTTGGTGCGTTTAGGGCTATGGCGATGGTGGCTGCGTCGCCTGGGTGTGTGTTCGTGAACGCGGTTGCCGCGAGTTGGCGCTCGACGGACAATTGGTGGCCCTGGCATTGTGATGCGAGCGCTGCAGCGCCAGGTCCTTGCGTGTTCAAGGAAGAGACAAGCGCTTGGCGTAGTGAATCCCGATAATGGGAAAATCGCATCCCGGCAGACAGCTTCGCGGCGTCCTGGCGACTGTCCGAGAACACGACTAGTTTGCGGCTGCTGGATAGGGGCGGTCTAGACAAAACGCGCAGGAGAGCGTCTGACAACACCTGAGCGAGTTTCTGGAAGCCTGTCCTCTGTGTTCGGATTGGTGAGCGGACGGTGTCACGCCCGCGCCAATCGGCGTCGCATCGGGGGCAGATTGCAGGCTCTGCTTCGCGTCCAGTGCGAGGGCCGGGAGGCTTGGAGCCGTGAATTGAGGGAACATAGTAAAGGTAGCCGGGTAAAGTGCCCGCTTGCGCCCCAAGCCCAACGCGCCCGTCAATTGGATCTAAACTGGCTTTCCGCCAACAGCGCTTAATTCCGTCTTGTTGCCACTGTGGGTTTGAGGGTGTGTGATTCCCAGAGGTCGGCCAGAAAACGGCGTAGCGGTCGTAATCCCGGTTGAACGAAGTGAGATCGGGCGCAGCCTCAAGATTGGGATGGTCTGGGCTCAAATGCCATTCGTTTGGATTATCGGTATCGGAGCGATATCCGCCGAGGAAAACCTCCCCGCATGCTTCGCAGTAGAGGAGTTCTAAAACGCGCGATGCGCATGGACAGGTGAGCGTGGGGATGTAGTGTAGTGCGCCGATGGGACATGAACCGGACGGTCTTGATGTTTGGCTGCAACCTGGGTTCGAGCACACCCAAAGACCCTGAAGGTTGCGGACCATCAGGTGCACGCGCATAGGAAGGGGGGCAACCTGCGAAATCCCCCGCGCGTGTGTGAACGCGGTTAGCAGGCCATCTAAAGCCTGTTCGGCGTGGAGCACCGTAGCATTCGGAAACAAAGTTGGTGCAATATCTTGCGGCGTTTGAGGAACGAGTTGTTCACCTTCCGTGCAGCTGATACGCAGCGCGTCGGGCGCTTTCACGTGTTCAAGGGCAAGTGCGAGTCCGTTCTTGTATGGAAGGCCGTCAGCTTTTTCTGGGAGGCCCACATTAGCCAATAATGTCCTGGTCTCCTGCGGGAGAGCACCACCCGTTCCGGTTCGTGTTGCGTGGCCAAATCGCGCGAACGCGTCAACATGAGTAGCCAACCTTGCTGGCGCGCGCGGATCAGGGGGAACGATATAGGAGGATCCGCCGATGACTTCGAAACGGTTGCGATCGCGTCCAAAGAATTGTTCAAGGTATTCAAGGCCAGCAGATCCGCTCTCCAGGGACGCACTTGATGAAATAATTCGAAGCTGATCGGAGTTGGGAGCTAGTCCCAAACGGTCCAGAAGCGTGCGTATGAGATAGGCAACCTCGGTACCTGGTGTTCCTCTGTAAGTATGAAGTTCATCAACCACGAGATGGAAGATGCGGTCTGGAGAACCTTCCAGCCATTGGCGGGTTTGTTCAAAGATTGTGGTCTCGATTGTCCGCATCAGCATGATATTCAACATCGAGTAGTTGGTAATTAGGATGTCCGGTGGAGCATCCTGCATATCCCAGCGGGACCACATTTCGGCACCGTCTAGACTTTGGAAGAATTGCTCGGCGGGACTACCCGCTACCGCTTGTGCGGCCTGAGCCATGTCGCGAAGCTCGTTACGCAGGCGCCCCGTGCTTACGTTTGAGCGGCCGCCAGAAATTGGCGTATTGCCAGTGTAGCGGCCGAAATAAATTTTGTTTCCGCTTCGGTTTCCATTCAGCCAAGCTCTAGCGTCCGTACTGTCAAGCGCATTTCGCAACCGCGCGAGTTGATCTTCGACGAGCGCATTGAGTGGGTACAAGATGAGCGCCCGAACCGCGATGGGGCGGTTTTCGTGATCGCGCTGGGCAAGGCGTGGAGGACCAAAACGCTTCTGCTGTTTTCCACCGCCACGAATCGTGTCGTAGTTCGCATTCCACCAATCCCATTGTGCAGGCCGACTATTGGGGGGTGCCCACGAGGATGATTCGCGCAAAATGGAGGCGACAATCGGTAGTAGGAAGCACTCGGTCTTTCCGGAGCCTGTTCCGGTCGTGACAACAATGTCTCGTCCGTTTGCAACGACATGCTCGAAGGCATCTCGTTGATGCTGGTGTAGATTCAGATCGGAAGGAAACAGACCCCGTGCAACGAAATCACCGAGTGCGGTAATCTCGCTAGGCTGCCAGATTCCAGTTAAGAGTTGCTGAGCTGCGTGGTCGAACGGCTGATTCGTTGAGCGATAAGCTGGTATCGGTTCGATAAGCGGATACCTGTAAATGCGGCGATCTTGATCAAGGAGTTGGCGTCGCTCTGCCCTCAAGTCTGGGTACCTGAGATCGAATGGGCTATCGAGGTATCGGAGGTACGTGTCACGGAGGCTCTCAAAGAACCTAATTGGGTTGCTCATGTGGTTTCCTGGTGGAGCAGTTGTGCGGCGAGTCGCGCAATGTCTGGAGGAACATCACGGTAGACGAGTCGGTAAG
Source organism: Candidatus Rariloculaceae bacterium (assembly GCA_965262365.1). GTDB lineage: Bacteria > Pseudomonadota > Gammaproteobacteria > Steroidobacterales > Rariloculaceae > UBA6522. The sequence goes on along the minus strand of OZ253541.1, from coordinate 4,019,849 downwards.
ACTGAGGGTCAAAGCGAGGTAGAAATCCGGAACAGAGAATCGCAGCTCGTTCAATGAGCAAGGGGGGGCGGAAAACCGCTGGAACCGATAGAAGGCGTTGAGCTCGATCATAGACCAGAATGCCTCGGCGCTTGCGCATTACAAAATATTTGCCGATCTGCACTGGGACGGAGTAGGTGTGGGCTTGATAGCGCAAGTAGTGGCGGCGCTCGTGCTTCATGCGAAATCTGAACAAACCGATTGGTGCGTTGGTGGCACTCGTGAGACTGACTTCGTTCCATTGGTGGCGCGACGTCGAAAAGCGATGAATAGTCCATCCGGGGGTCTCCGGCATAGGCTGTATCTTCCACGTGTTGATATCGCGGGTTCTAGGAAGAACCGACAAGATTGAGAGTGCGGCCCAACGTTGAACGCGAATGCCAAGGGCCCTAACCTGATCAGAAAGCACCGCCCGCGAAGGTCCGCGTAGGAGAATACGGTCTGGTCCGCCGTCGTTTGGCGACACTTGTACGTTTATGTCACGCAATGACCAGAGGCCGTCAAGCAAGCTGGTTGATCGTGCGCCGCAAAGTAAACCCTCCTGTGGTGACGCATCGGCATACAGTGCGATGACTGGCGCGACAACGCGCCACCCGTTTTCGATTTCGTCTACGAAGAACTCAACATGACCGAGCCGTTGCAATGCGAATCGAATTTGCTGGTATAGCGGCAGATCGGTGGCTGCTCCGGTGGGTGCTTCTTCGTCAGCTTGATCGCCAATAGCAGCCCCTGCGTCGGTGTGTCCCACCTGGAGTTTTTCCATGGCGGAGCGAAACTGCGGCCATGAACCTTGGCCTTTTGCAGAGAGCCAGAGAAGTAGGTGGTCCGGTGTCACCGGCTATTCCTCCAGACGTATCGGGCATGTGCTCTATAGCGGCTCCACAAATCCTGAATTTCGGGCGTAGCGGACTGGACGAACAACCCCTTTCTGCTGGCGTCCATGACCAAACGGCACCATGGGTGGAGTGTGGCTGGAGCCCTTGACCGCCGAATACGAAATATGCTGCGTTCAGGCTCGACAGGATCCCCAATGAGCAGGATTCGGGTGTGTCGTTTGTCACATAGCAGAGGCTCGGCAGGCAGCGCCCAGACCGGGGCGAAAGGAGGTGAGGCCACGAAATTTACGCCATGCAACGGATGGGGGTGGCTGGCTCTGAAAAAATCTTGCAAGGCGGGACCGATGAGAACGGGGTTGGTTGGTGGTACCGGGATGGTCTCGGGGTCATCTGTTCCGTATCCAAGCGGTGCTTCTCCCGAATAGGATCGTACAATAGGACCGCAGATAGTAGCGTATGCACCTGTGTCGTTTCTTGGCGATTGAAATGAATATGCTGGCCAAAGAACCTGACTTGGTTGGTGCTCGATCAGTTGGTAACGCGTAGTCGAGGCGACGCACCAAACCTCATGGTTGCCGGATTCGTCCCATCCTGGCGCCGTGTAGCTTCCGTCTGCTGATGGTTCTGCTTGTTGACCGTCAATGCGAATGCTTTGCGTGTGCTGAGGATCGCCGTAGACACGAATTGATGGCGGATGCCCAGCTAGCCAACTGTTGTAGCCGAGTCCAATTCCGCCTTCAAACGCGATTTCAATCTGGGGAAGGGGCCGGAGGACGTTAAGGATATCAGCTTCGTCCACCTGTGCCACGGGACGGGATGGTACGACGGGCCGGAGCGCCACCCAGCCATCCGGCAACCCATCCGTTTGCCCGAGTTGTTGCCAGCGGTCGCACCCCGCTTCATGGAGTACTTCTTCGACCGGGACAAGCTTTGCCTCCGCGCATACCACAATATGTTTGCGCTGTAGCGCAAGCCGCGGGCAGGAAACGAAACCACGATGAGATGTTCCTTGGCCGAATACAAAGAGGTCCCGGCCGGAGAGATTCCATTCATGACCAGTTGCTTCATCCTTCCACACAAGTCCATTGCGGAGTAGATATCCTAATCGTGCGGGCTCGATATCCTGGTACCAATCATCATCAAGAGCTACACATTCGATGCGTTCTTTAGAACTGCGGAGAGTGATTTTGTCTGGCATTCCTGCGGGCCGCTTCGGGAGCAGGGTTATGCGGCAACACCCGCCGCGGTCGAATAGGAGGCGGAGCAAAATCGGAGCCGTTTGAGCATGGTTTGGCGACGACGTTTTGTTGCGATTACCTTCCGAGGATGGGTCACGTTGCGGTGTCGGGGTGGGGGGTTTGCCGCTAGGCGGTTGATATATGCCGGGTTCCCTAGTCTCAGGGCGAATTTCGTTGCCAGAGTCGGTTACCGGGATGGATTGTTTGGAGACGGCCGATTCAGCGTGTCGGTCATTCGCAATGGCGGCAATCTGATTGGCAAGGTCGCCATTGTGCGGGTCGGACTCCAAAAGGTCATCCGCACCAGTGTTGTCGCCGGTTGTGAGGTTGGTGGGCATCGTCACCTGAAGGGGAGGTGCGGCTATCTCGTCATGTGTAGGCCGCGAATCTGGACGGTCAATCGGCTTCGATTTGGTGTGGTTTAAGAGCGCATCGATTGGACCATCGTCGCTGCCGCCCAAGTGACCTATCGGGTCGCGTTCTGAAGGTTGGTCGTCGATAGCCTCCCCACTGATATTGGCAGAAAGCTCCTCATCGGGAGGCGCCTCCTTAGCCTCACCGCTGGTTTGAGCGGCAGCATTTGTTGGGTCAACATTGGGAAATTCACCCGCTTGGTTAACGGGATTGTCGGAATCTTGGCCATTTTGGCTGAAATCGTCGATGGTATGGGAATGTGGATCAGTCCCGGTATCAGCCACATGGGGGGTGTTGTGGTTTCGTGAGCTATCGGTCCGGTCTTGTTTCCTCGTTATCTGGTTCGATCCTCTTTCGGCTATCTGCTGTCGTATATGTTGTTCTTGTGTATTGAGTTGTTGGTGTGCGTCATTTTCAACGTGGCGTGCTTTAGATCTCTTTGGGAAAACTCGGCGGCCTGGAATGGTGCGTAGAAAAGACCGAATCGCGTCAGCGATAGCGTGGAGTAGTTCCATGTGAAGATTACTCGGTTGGGGATCGCGTGGTGACGGAACTCTCAGTTGACTCCGTAGAACTACGTGTCGGTCGCAAATCGATCTCGGCATCAAGCGGGGGTGTCATGTGATTTGCTGGGAGTTCCTGTAGACCGTGTCTGGGGCATACATTGATGAGCGGGCAAATTGTACATAACGGATGGTGCGGCAGACACACCCGTTGCCCGTGTAGGACGAGGTTAACGTGGAACGGGCGCCTGCGAGACGGTGGGACTGCGTTCTGTATGGAGTCGTGGAGCGGTTTTCGTCGATAAACCGAAGTTCGTGGGATCACACCGGTGCGCTTTAAAATACGAAACGTATTTCCATCCACCGGGAACATGTTTCTGGATAAGGCGTACAGGAGCACGCACCTGGCGCCTTTCCACGATAGCCCTGGGAGTTGCGTGAGTACGCGCTCGGCTTCGTCATTGGACATATTTTGGAGTGCATCCAGAGAATATTCGCCGAACCTAGCATGTACTGCGCTGAGGAGCCGCTTGATGGCCTTTGCCTTCTGTCGATGAAGCCCGCCCGAATGGAGTACTTTGGCTACTTCATCCATTGAGGCGCAGTTTACATGTTGCCATCGAGGAAACGCTGACCGTAGACGTTGCCACGTTTCCTTAAAACGAGCCAGATTGGTTTGGAAGCTGAGAATGATGTAAATGGCCTCATCGAGTGCATGAGGTTGATTCGCAAGCACGGATTCGGGTGCTCGGTACGCGTCGTCGAGGTAGCTATCGAGATCGAGGAGCCTCTCTCTACCGCGTGGGGCGAACCGGAAACGGGATTTCATGCCTCTGTTCCCGGTAGCGCTGGCTCAAGTAGGTGGGTCGGCTGAGAACAGTACAAGCGTGTGGTTGGCCGCTTCCAAGACCGGCCCGTGCACAATGTGGCTCGGCCCGGACGCAGCCCACCTAGTCGCGGGCCTGCGTCGCGACAACAACGCGGTGCGGTATTTCCGAAAGACTTCACATCCGGTTTTCTCTAGCGCCATTGGTGTCAAGTCCGAAATGAAGCCCAATCGCCCGACTTTCGCATGCACGATTGCCGACACCAATAGGCATGCTACGGCACGAAGACAGACGATCCGGCGATGGAATAGACACATGAGCGCGGGCCAGCAGTGGAACCAAGGGCAGTTGCAACAACATTTCCGGAGGTTCGTAGTGGCTCTATGTCGAATGGTCAGCGGCCGTGGGCGGCAGCTCCGGCGCGATTCTGGAAATTTCGCGCCGAATTTCGTCAATCTCCTTGCCTCGCCCGTTCGCAATCATGTCCCGCGCAGTGGCTTGGGCGGTGAACAACGTCGAGCGTAGCAGCTGGATTTCAAGCTCGGTTCGGGGCCATTCGTGCCGATCGAGGGCCTCCATCGCCAACTGAACCAGCACATGATTGGGCGATTCGTTGCGTTTTCTGGCTGCATTCTCGACGCGATTCCATTGCTTATCGGTCACGCGAACGGTCTTTGACAGTGTCTTGGCCATGTGATTTTCCAGTTTTCCAGAAAGATATTTGGGTCGATTGTGCCGGAACGAGCACCGGAAAGTTCAATGTTCGGAATCGGAAGCACCCGTCTGAGCGAGGAAACTTCCGCATGAAGCCGGTCACCGCGGGCACCAAATAGAGTGCTGTTGTAGGTTGGTGGAAGCTGGCGTTCAGTCAATTTGACTGAACGCGTATATCGTTGAGCATTCGTGCGCTGTTGAGCGATCCGAGTTTCGTCGTTTTTGCCAGAAATATCAGCAGCTTGTCCGTGCATGCAATTTGAGTGAACGGTGCCGTCATATTGACTGAACTTTTCCCGGCACGGCAAGCGCGCGATTCTCTAGTACCTGGGCGTACCCGCACGTAGGTCGAACGCCGGTCGAGCGTAGTCGAGGGTAGGTGGTGACGGTCCGGGCAGCCCGCTGCGTGGGGTGTGAGAGCCGAGCCGCCGAAGGGCGTAGAAGAGACCTGAGCCGGGGTAACGAACGAAGGGGAAAGCGGTTCCGGGACCGGAACCGGAAGCGAGCCGCCGCGGCGAGTGAGCGAACGGGAGTGGGTGCGGGAGCAAGCAGGCTGGCGTTCGCGAACGCGAACGAGGGCGAGCGTAGCGAGCCTTCGGGCAAGCGGAGCGCGCAGAGAGCGAAGCGAGCGGAGGCGCGAGGGATACCCGCCCGGAGGGACGAGACCGCGCAGCGGGCTCGGCAGGGTAGCCCGGTCGCGAAGCGACGCGCCCGGATTCAACGAATGGAGGGGCGAAAGCGAATCGATCATCGGCACCGCTGTATTCAGCATCGGTATCGGCGTCAGCATCAGCGTCGACAACAGTGTCTGCGTCGGATGCGCGGCGCAGCCGCCGCGTAGGGCGGCGCCGAAGGCGACGCCCTACGCCAGGTGGAGCCACTCCCGTGTGGGGAACGGACTCGATCCGGGGTGCCGAACGAAGGGGAAAGCGGTTCCGGGACCGGAACCGAAGGCGCGCCGCCGCGGCGAGTGAGCGAACGACCGTGGCCGCGGCGGCGAGGGATGGGATGTGCGTCAGGCGGGCGCGCGCTGTGCGCAAGCGGGAGCGGAGCGAACGCGAGTTCATCAACGGTAGAGGGGATGGGTCGCGAGCTGGCGCTCGGCAACGTCGCGGACACGGGAGCGATCGTGGACACGCGTCCAGCCTCGAGGGTCCTCGCTGAGGTGCACCAGATAGACCGGAGCTCCTTGCTCGCCGATGTCCGGCAGTCGGTAGACGTCTCCGACGCAATCGCCGTCGTGGTCGTAGATGCGCCACTCGTCTTCTGCGGCGCGCTTGAAGGAGATGCTGCCCATGAGGTGTTCCTTGATTGCGTGACGGGGCCGCGGCGCTCGCTGGGCCGGAATTACGTTGAGACAAAAACGCGCGGGCCGAGTCCCGAGGTGGAACCCGGCCCGCGAGAGGCGCGACGGTCAGAGCGCGATCCGCTTGACGGGGATGCCGAGCTGCTGGGCCTTGTCGAGTAGGTTCTCGGAGATGCCGGAGCCGGGGAACCCGATAACGCCCTTGGGCAGGAGCTTGAGCAGCTGATCGTTGCGGCGGAACGGAGCGGCCCGTCCGTGTGCGGTCCAGTCGGGTTTGCAGACGACCTGATGCACGCCTTTCGACTCGGCCCACCTCGCCGCGATTTTCTCGGCGCCCGGTCCGCCGCCATGCACGAGCACCATGTCGTCGTACTTGCCTTTCACCGAGTCGAGCGTCGAGCAGATGCGGTTGGCGTCGTCGACGGGCTTGCTGCCGGTGACGGCCACGAGCGTGCCTTGCGGCAGGTGCGCCTGTGTCTTCTCGTTCTCGCGAGCGCGGAGGAAGTCGCGGGCATCGATCGCTGCGGAGGTCAGTTGCGCGGTGCGGCTGGTGTGCGAACCGTGGCGCGGTCGCCAGGTTCTGCCGGTGTCTTCGCGGTACCGCTGCGCGGCGCAGTCCCGCAGTTGTTCGAAGGCGTCTCGCCGATCGCCGAGGTGCTGGGCGCGTTCGATGATGCGCTCCAGCTCCCAGGCGTTGATCTCGGTCCCGTCCTGGGCGTGCTGCAGTTCCCGCAGTTCCGGCGCCAGCCGGTCCACGGCCCGGTCCAGTCGCACCGTCTGCATGTGCAGGGTGTTGACGAAGCCCCAGAGCAGCGATTCGCGCTCGTCGGCGAGCTGGGTGCCGTCAGGCGCGATTTCATCGACGAAGGTGTCGAGGATCGTGTCCAGGCCCGTGAGGGCTTCGTCGCGATCCCAGATGGCGCGGGGATCGGGTTCGCCCTTTGCGGGGGCTCCTCCGAACTGTTCGAGGTTGTCGCAGATGACGGCGGTTGGAGAGACGGCCTGAGTGTGTTCGAGTGTGTACATCGTTTGATCCTTCTGTAGAAGAGTGAATCGCCTCGGAGGATTCCGAAGTGATGGTTTATTGAGACGCACGCGCGCAGCGCAGCCACCCGCGGAGCGGGCCGGAACGCAGTGGAGGACCCCTTTAGGGGTTGGCGCAGTGAGCACGTGTGGCACACTAAAACATCACGTAGGAGTCCTATTGTTTGATAGTGGGATCTTCATTCCTTGAAGACCGGCGAAGCCGCCCCGCTTATCGATTCGCGGCCGAATCGCAAGCGGCGCGAGCCATTGAGCGAGGTGTTCGGGTCCGAGCGTGACGAGATCGTCGTTGAAGTCGTTGCCCTGGGGAACGATGACCGCCGAGGCGATGCCGAGCCGGGTGCAACGCAGTTGCAGGCGAAGCGCGGCGCGCTCGCCCTGGCCATCCCTGTCCTGCGCGATGAGCAGTCGAGCGAGCCCGGGCGGTGGAACGAACGAGCCGAGGCTGCCGGCGGAGAGTGCCGCGGCGGCGATCGTATCGGGCGATGCGGTGACGAGCGAGAGCACCGTCTCGATCCCCTCGCCGACGAGGAGCGTGGAGCCGCAATCCCATTGCCCGAACCGCACCGCACGCCCGTGGATGTGACCGAGCGCCTTGCGGGGCCGATCGACCGGGGCCTTGACCGGTCGGTCGGGATGGAGCCAGGTGCGATGCACGCCCTCGAGGGTTCCGTCGTTGCCGGTGACGGCCGCGATCAGCGCCGGAAACCGGCGCCAGCGTCCGGCATCGTCGCGGTACGCGAGCGACGGGTGAAACCGAAGCGCCGGAAACCGGCAGCGGTGAATGGCCCGCGCCCGGAGGTACGCCTCGGCGTGAGTATTCTCGATGGGCCGGCACCGGCGCCAGAGATTGCGGGCCGCGCCGGTGCGCTCGTAGGCGTCGTCGCTGGACGGCGCAGGCGTCACGGGCAGCGCCAGAAACCGGCGCGCCTCGGCGAGCGCTTCGCGAAGCGAGGCGGCGCCGGTGGCGATGCGGATGAGATCGAGCAGGTCGCCGTGCTCGGCGGTTGCGCTGTCGGTCCACTTGCCGAGCTTGCCCGGCGGGGCAAGCCGCACGAAGAGCGAACGCCCCGGCGCACCGCGCGCGTCGCCGGCGCACCAGTAGCGGCCCTGCTTGCGGCCGTGGGGAAGATACCGGCGGCAGACGGCTTCGGCGCGCTCGGCAAGCCGGGCGGCGGTGTCGGCGGCGTTCATCGGGGAAACTCCCGCAACGATCCGCCGGAAGCGGCGCGGGAACGACAGGTCGGTGTCTGGATCATGGGGACTGCTCTCCGCAGGAGGAATCGCCAAGGTCCCGGCCGGACTCCACCTCCTGGTGGAGTACCGGCGCTCGGGCGTCAGCCCGCGAGCGTGCGGAACGTGGCCGAGACCCGTGTAGCGCGCCGATTCGCGGTGTCGGCCGGATCGATGCCATGCATCCAGAAATTGCGCGCCGGGCCGCTGAGCACTAGAACGGATCGGCGCGGCAGCGTGACGATCCGGTCGCCCGGCGCGCCGTGGCGCACGTACGGCCGGGCGTTTCTCGGGCGAAAGCGCATCGGCCAGTCGTCCGCGAGCGAGAGCGAGGCGACGACGTCGCCGAAGTCGTGGTGATCGGCGTGCATGCCGATGCCCTGCCCGGGGCGGTATTCGTTCACGATGCACTGCGTCGGCGACAAGCCCTCGAAGTAGTCCATCAACCGGCGGGCCATGTGCTGGGCCCACAACGGGAACGGCGCCGCCGACTGGCGGGCGCCGGGGTTGGTGTAGCTGTAGCGGAATCCGTAATGCTGGACGCGGCGGTTGAGGTCGCGGATCCACGGCGCCCCGGCGATGCGCTCGAGGATGCGCCGTTCCTCGGCGGGCGTGACGAAGTCGCGCACGAGGAGCGCGCCCTCGGCCAGGCGGCGGGGTGAACGCGTAGCGGGGTTGGTCATGGTCGGTTCCTCCGATGGCAAGGGGGACAGGGGGCGCAGGGGAGGATCGCCTCTCTCTCCCGCGCCACGAATCGCCCCCGCCGAAGCCCCGCTTGCTCGGGACCCGGGGACAGCGCAACGGCGGTGAAGAGGCCTGTGCCCGGCATGCAAAAAAATGGGGCCGACCCCCGCCGAGGATGGGCGGAGACCGGCCCCAAGGGGCGCGGACAGTCAGACTAGAATGGGATATCCTGGTCCGAATCCTGCGTGTCGGCGGGGGCGGCGGTTGCCTCGGTCGGGCCCTGGGCCGCGGCCGAGCCGTTCGAACCGTTGGCGCCGTTGGGCTTGTCCAGGAACTGGACGCGCCCGCCCGGGGCCAGCCGGATCTCGGTGGAGAACCGGTCGGATTCCTCACCGTCCTTGCGCCAGCGCCGCGTCTGCAACGTGCCGGACACGTAGACCAGCCGGCCCTTGCGGGCGTGCTTCTCGAGCATGTCGATCAGCCCGGGCTGGAAGGTGACGACCCGGTGCCACTCGGTGCGGTCTTCCTTGTTGCCGGAATTCCTGTCGATGTAGCTCTCGTCCGTGGCGATGGACAGGTTCGCCACGCGGCCGCCGTTGGTCAGGTGGTTGACGGTCGCATCGGCGCCCAAGCGTCCGATGACTTCTGCACGATTCAAACCAAACATGGTAGATCTCCTGAGGTACTGGTTAATGACAAAGGGTTGATGAACCGGGACGGACTCTCTCGACCCCTTCCCGATTCACCCTCCAGGGGCTTCGCCCCACTCTCAAACGTCGGGAGCGGACGAAGGCGTTTGAATCTCGCGAATCGCTTGAGCGGAGAGGCCGATCACGGATAGCAGCGCGCCGGTGTCGAACGCCGGTAACGGCGATTCGTCGTGCGGGCAGAAATCCGAACGGGAGGCGTCGGCCACCGTGTCGGTGTGGCCAGAAGTGTTGAAGTCGAGTGGCACGGGATCCGAGCCGGTACGTGCAAGGTGATACATGGTGTGTACTCCGAAGGGGCTGACAATCCCCGGAGCCGGACAACTCTCTCTCCGTCCCGGGGCGCTCGCCCTTTCCGCGCTTTCTCCCGAACGCCTGGCGACGGCCGGAACGGGTCGCTGGCCGAATGGTTGCGGTAAGATTCGCGGTCTCGCCGGAACCGCATCGGATCCGTTGGTCGAGGAGGAATGTGTCATCGACGTCCGTATCGAAACGTTCGGCGACATCCATGTGGCCCGCATCCGCCACGTCGGCCCGTACACGGAAGTGGCACCGTGTTTCGAGCGGTTGTTCAAATGGGCGGCGAGCGTCGGCGCAACGACCGGGCGAACGCTGACCCTCTCGTACGACAACCCCGACACCGTCGCGCCCAGGCGGTTGCGTTGCGACGCGTGCGTGGAGCTGCGCACCGAGGCCTTGCCGCCGCCCGGTATCGAAACGGGTCTCGTGGGAGGTGGACGCTACGCGGTTTACCGGCTGGAGGGCCCTTACACGGAGATCGCCGAGGCGTACCGGCAATTGTTCAGGAAGTGGTTACCCCGGAGCGGCGAGGCGATGGACGGGCGCCCGTGCATGGAGTTGTATCGCTACACGCCGCGCAATACGTTGCCGGAGCACCTGGTGACGGATCTTTGCGTAGCGCTGCGGGACGCGCCGTCGGACGGATGACGGGGCGAGAGCCGGCGCAAACTTCGTCTGGCCGGCGTGAATGGCGAGCAGGCGTTCGCAGGCCGTGCGCGGGGACAGGGCGCCCAGGTTCATCACCGGAATTCCGTGGGCGGCGGCGATGCGAAGGGCCATGCCGGTGCTCCCGGTGATCGCGGCGCCCGGGGACCAGGCCACCACCGCATGGACGGGCGTGTCGATCCCGCGACCCAGCAGGATGGCGACGTTGCGGGCGTGAAGTTTCCGCACTGCTTGAGAACAGCGCTCCCAGGCAGGATGCAGTTGCCCGGCGACGACCATGCAGGCTGCGAGTTCGTCCGGGGTGAGCACACGGCAGTCAGGACCCGAGCAGCCGTTGTAGCCGGACCATGGGAGGTAGAGTGTCCGTCGGCCGGCCGGCGCGCCCCGGGCGAATGCGCTGTCGGCCCCTGCCGCGCCGCCGGTTGCGAGATGCCAGCCCCTGCCCGCGAGCCAGCCGGCCATCACGGTCATGTCGCGAAGCACCGTCGTGGGCGTAGCGCGGGCGCCGATACCGGCATAAGTCAATGGTGTCATGTGCAGGCTCCTTCAGTGGCGATCGCAGGTCCGGGCCGCTCCGTGCTTACGGCCGCTGCCCTCCAGACGCTTGCCTCTCACTCCGCGATCGCCGGCACAGCGGTGGGTGGTGGTACATCGTCTGGAAGCGGCCACCGAGGTTCAATGCCACACGCCGTCGGGCGGTCTTTCGGACTCGCGCATGGCGTGCGCGGCCATCGCCATCCACGCGTCTCGGTCGAGGCCGAGGCGGGCGTTGAGTTTGGTGCACAACCGCTCCGCATCGGCGAGATTCAGCGCCACCAGTGCCGTGGGCACGTAACCGGGCAGGGTCTCGAAAACGATTCGGATGGGTTGAGGCTGATCGGCTGGGGCGTAAGCGGGCACGAACGCGTACACGGGGTTGTCGGGCAAGATGCTGGTGGGCGCCATGATCAGGCCCTCCTTCGGTGAATGTGAATTTGTCGTCGTCGCGGGCGGTGGGCCGGCCATACGTATGAAACGCGCCCGTCAGGCTGGCCCGGGATCGAGCGGGTAGCGGTCCAGGAGACTGTCGAGGGTGCCTGCGCCGGGAACGAACACCCGGGTGCGCCAGGACACGATCTCCGTCACGCAACCGAGGCGTTTGAGGGCCGGCAGGTCGGTGTCCACGGGGCCCTCGACCTCGATGCGCTCGGCGCCCATCAGGCGGCGTCGCACCAGGCGCCAGCCGTTGGCGAGACTGAACGGCGCGCCGCGCCGCGTCAATGCCTCGTGGACTTCGGCGGCGTTCGGCAGCGGACCTGCACCCAAGCCGAACGTCCTGCGCAACGCAGTGGCCTGTTCCGGGTTCAGCACGCGGCCGATCAACGCCTCGCCGTCGTCGGTCCGGAGCCGGCGCACGCGCAGGTCTTCCTTGGGCAACCGGTCCCATACGGGGAGCAACAAACCCGTCACGAGCCATAGCCGCGATTCGGTGTGGCTCGGGAGCGACTGGACTTCCGAATCCCACAGCGCGCGCCATTCGGTCTCGTCGGCCTCGCGCCAGTGGGAGGCGGCAAGCGCCTCCTCGGCGGCGGTGTCGCGCGAGGCGGGACGGAGCAGGCGTACCCGCGGCTGGATGCCGCCGTCCTCGAGCATCCGCGAGGGCGCGGGCATGCGAACGGCAGCGCGGTTCGACCGGCCGTTGACCAGCAGCGCGCCTGCGGCGTTCGAACGTGCGGCGTCCGCCGTCAGCGGTTGCAGGCGGTCGCGGCGCACGATCTCGACCAGCTCGGTGGCCGCCCCGGTTCTCTCATGCGTCTGCAACACTTCCCGGGATGCCGCCCGCAGGGTATCGGCCAGGATGTTCTCCACGCCCTGCTCGTAGGTGCCGGCCTCCATTGCCTGCTCGATGTTGGCGTCGATGCGTTTTTCAAGCTCCTCGAACAGGCTGTTCTGCTCATCGATGGGCAGCGCCAGCAGCCGGTTGAGAAACTTCGGCATGGGCGGCAGCTCGTCTTTCAGCGTTCCTTCCCAGGTGAGTTTCAGGCCGGTCGCGGTCTCGAACCGGTCGAGCGACCAGCCCGGGATGTACCCGGCCCACAACGCGCCGTAGAACTGCCTCAACGCCGCCCGCGCGTACAGGCTTTCCAGGTTGTCGCGGGCCTTGAAGAGCGTCGCGTCTCCGCCGCCCAGCGACGCCTGCGAATCCCGCTGCCCGCGCGTCAGCGCCCCGAGGCTGTCCAGCCTTCTCGCGATGGTGGCGATGAACCGCCGTTCTCCCTTCACGTCCGTGGTCACAGGACGGAACACCGGCGCAGATGCCTGGTGCGTGCGATGGGTCCGGCCGAGTCCCTGGATCGCCAGCTCGGCCCGCCAGCCGGGTTCCAATAGATAATGAATGCGACGTGCTGTGTGACCGCAATCGAGCGCGGCGTGGTAACTGCGCCCGGTGCCGCCAGCCATGGAGAACACCAGGATTTTTTTGGATCCCTCCATGAACGCGGCGGTCTCGGCGAGGTTGGCGGACGCGGGGCGTGACTTGAGCGCGAGCCGCTCGCCGGTCGAATCAATGATCTTCAATACGCGCCGTGAGCGGCCGGTCACCTCGGCCACCGCTTCATGGCCGAAGTGATGGAGCAATTGGTCGAGCGCCGCGGGCACGGGAGGTAACGCGGCCAGCCGCTCGATCAGTGCGTCCCGCGAGGCAACGGCCTCCTGCGAAAGCACGGGATTGCCGTCATCGTCATAGACCGGGCGCGACAGCAAGTTTCCCTCCTCGTCGGTGAACGGTTCCTGCAGCTGCACCGGAAAGGCGTGGGCCAGGTACGACAGGATCGACTCGCGGGGCGTGAGGTCGATGTTCAAGTCGTTCCATTCCGATGTCGGCACCTCGGCGATGCGCCTTTCCATCAATGCCTCCCCGGTGGATACAAGCTGGACCACCGACGCACGGCCGGCGTCCTGATCCGCTTCGATGGCGCGGAGGAGCGACGGGCATTTCATGGAGGTCAGCAGGTGCCCGAAGAACCGCTGCTTGGCGCCCTCGAACGCCGACATCGCGGCGGACTTGGCGTTGCGGTTCAGCGTACGCTCATCGTCCGAGATACCGGTGCTCTGCAACGCCTGTTCCAGATGGGCGTGGATGATCTTGAATGCGTCTGCGTAGGCGTCATAGATCCTGCGCTGCTCGGGCGTGAGCGGATGCTCGAGCAGTTCAACTTCCACCCCGTCATAGGACAGCGCCCGGGCCTGGTAGAGGCCGAGCGCCTTCAGATCGCGGGCGACGACTTCCATGGCGGCGACGCCGCCCGATTCCATCGCGGAGACGAAGTCCGTGCGTTTCTCGAACGGCGTTTCGTCGGTGCCCCAGAGACCGAGGCGTTGCGCATACGCAAGTCCGGCCAGGGTCGTGGCACCGGTGGCGGATACATACAGGACGCGAGCGTCGGGGAGCGCGTTCTGCAGGCGCAGGCCCGCGCGGCCCTGCTGGGACGGGGCGACATCGCCGCGGCTTCCCTTGGATCCCGCCGCATTGGCCATGGCGTGGGCTTCATCGAACACAATCACGCCGGAGAATGCGTGACGCCTCTGTTCGTCCAATCCGTCGGCCAGCCAATTGACAACTTGCCTGAGCCGCGAGAGCGAGCCCTGGCGGGACGGACTGCGAAGCGCCGCGTAGGTCGCGAACAGGATCCCCTGGCGGTGGGGAATGGCTGCGCCGCGGCGGATCTTCCCCAGCGGAATGACATCGGCGTCAACACCGCCGATGGCGACCCAGTCGCGCCGGGTGTCTTCGAGCAGTTTGTCGGAGGCCGACAGCCAGAGCGCGCGGCGGTTGCCGCGCAGCCATTGGTCGAGAATGATCCCGGCGACCTGGCGGCCCTTGCCGCAGCCGGTGCCGTCGCCGAGCATCCAGCCGCGGCGGAATTGAACCGGCGCGGACAGGGGTTCCTGATCTTCGGTCTGGCTGCCAGACGCGGAACTGGCATCTGGAACACTGGCGCCCGCAGTACTGCCGTGCGCAGCACTGGCGTTCGCAGCACTGCTGTCCGCAGGACCGTCGACGCGTTGCAGTGTTTCCCAGCCCTCGCCGATGCGAACCCGGGCCGGCAGGCGCCGCTCGTGGGCCTGGCCCGCGAGGATGACGCTCTCGAGCTGCGCGTCGGACAGTCGCCCCTTGGCGACGACGTCGAGCGGCAGTTTCGGGCGATGGGCCGGCCGCGGATGCGCGACGGTGGCCATCGCCGCGGACTGCACCAGGGACGTCGGATGGGGCTTCGCTCCGGCGATCGTCACGGTTGCGGACCGCCAGGGCTCGTACGGTCCCGCGGACGGGGGCTGCGGCGACTGCGTCGCGGCAGACGGGGACTGCGTCGCGGCGGGCCCGGAGGAATGGCCCCCGGATGCAGTTTCGGACTGCGATGCGGTCTCGTAGTCGAGTTCGGCGGCCGGTCCCCAAACCGAGTCTCCCTCGGGCCGACCGGCAGGGCGAGCATCGGGCGTGGCCGCGTGGCCGTTACGTGCGACGCTCGGCGGCGACTGGAGGGAGAATCCACCGGCGGGCGGGCGCGCCCCAGGTTTCGGGGCCAGCGGCCGGCGCGGCGGTACGTGCGTTCGAACAGCGGCGAGCAACGCGGCGGCATCGGGCGCGGTGGCGCCGGGATCGAAGGACCGGCCGGTGTCGGTGCCGCGAGCCTGCTCGCCCGTCAACCGGTCGAGGACCGTCAGGCGGGTGTCGAACGATGTGCCGTGGCGGGCATACGCACGTCCGTCGATGGCGATGGAAAACACCGCTTGCGCGGGCGGGTCGAGATAACGGAACGCGGATTGCCAGGCCGCGTTGCCGGGGACACAGGAGTGGGAGGTGATGGCCACGAGCCGGCCGCCCGGCGGCAACATGGAGAACGCGGAACGGATATGGCGCAGGTCCGCGTCATGGCGGCGGCGCTCGACCCCGGGGCTGACCGAGAACGGGGGGTTCATCAGCACGGCCGAGGGCACGAGGCCCGGGAGGTAATCGGCGATGGTCTCGGCGTTGCGCCGGTCGACGGACACGCCCGGAAAAAGCTGTTCGAGCAATCCCGCCCGCGTCGGGGCGAGTTCGTTGAGGTAGAGCCGCTGGCTGGCCGTTTCGCGAAGGGCGCAGTGGGCCATGACGGCCAGGATGCCCGTGCCCGCCGACGGTTCCAGCACCCGGTCGCCTGGGCGGATCATCGCCGCCTGCACCGCGGCATAGGCGAGCGGCAGAGGCGTTGAGAATTGCTGCAGGCGAACCTGTTCCTCGGAGCGCCGGGTATGGGAGGGTTCCAGCGCCGCGAGGCGTTCGAGCATCGCAAGCATGGCGGCGGGGCCGTTCGGGCCGGCACCCGCTTCGCGTCGCATGGCCGCTCCGTAGCGCTTCATGAACAGCACCACCGCGGCTTCGGCGGCGTCGTAGGCGTCCTTCCAGAGCCAGGCGCCCTGGGCGTCGGTACCCCCGAATGCCCTTGTCAGCGCGACGCGCAGGACCGTGGCGGACAGTCGATGGCCGGCCTGAAGGGTGTTGAGCAGGATGCGCGCGGCGTCCAGCAGGCGAGCGGGTTTTCCGTTGTACGCCGCGGGTTGGGTAACCGGCGGATTCGGGCGCGGGGACACACGCTGTGACGGCGCATCGAGCATCGATGGACTCCTGTCGGTGGATGGATGGAGGAAGAGCCGGCGTGCGGGAAGCGGAAAACCCGCCCCCCCAGGGCTCTGGAACCGTCCGGCCGAAGCGGACGCGCCTCCTGCCGGCGCAGGGCGAACTGCTAGCGCAGGGCGAACTGCTAACGCAGGGCGAATTGGGGTACGGCTAGTGTCCGGCCTCCTCAAGGAGGTCGATGCGCTCGCCCCAGGGTTCGCGATACCGGTCCGAAGGGGGGTCGCCGTAGTTGATCCACAGAACCGGGAAGTCGGGCTCGGCATCCGGATAGCGGTTGCACTCCATGTCGGTGAAGTACAGACAACAGGCCGGGCGTATGCCTTGCTCGTCGAGCCACTGGAACCCGGGCCGGAAGTCGGTCCCGCCCCGGCCTTTCAGGGAAAGTTGTTCCGGCAGTTCGCCTGGCGAGTATTCGTCCGCCTTGCGCAGCACGGTGTCGACCTGAAGAAGGATGATGCGCTCGGGTTCGAGTTCGTCGGCGATCTCGCGGATCTCGGCCCAGAACGTCTCGAGCATCTGCAGCGGCAGCGAGCCGGATGTGTCGATGATCAGCGCAATGGCGCCCATACCTTCGGAGCGGACCGACGGCAGGTACAGGCCGGAGTCGATGAACCGGCGGTTCGGAACGCTCCAGGTGTAGTCGTTCTCGGCGGTGTCGAGGAGGTAGCGGCGCAGCAGCGAGCGCCAGTCGAGCCGGCTTCGATGGGCGTTGCGGATGGTGGTCTCCACGGCGCCCGGCACCTTGCCCTGGGCGCGGGCGACGCTCGCGGCCTGGTGCATGGCCTCGTCCCACGCCTGTTCCTCGGCGGCGATGTCCAGTGCCGATAGCGGCGCCTGGCCGGAATTGTCACCGCTTCCCGTAGCGGGCTGTGCAGCGATGTCCGGCAGGGAGCTACCCTGCGGGGGACTGCCCTGCGCAGCAGTGCGGGCGGTGGCGTCGAGGATTTCTCCGGTGCCGGCCGGATCGACGCTGGGCGGCGGGTCGTCCGCGTTGTCCGGCTTGGGCTGGGGTCCGCCGGTGGGAGGGGATGCGGGAGGCGAGGAACCCGCATTGCCGGGCTCGGATGCGCCCGCACCGCCGCCGGCTCCTGGCCCACCGCCGGGGCTATCGCCCTGCTCGTCGGGCTCCGGCAGCCGGTCATACGCCTGCTCGACACTCAGCCCATCCCACGCTTCGGCCTCTGGCGGCAGCGTGAACCCGGCGTCTCGCAACAACCCGTGCGTGACCAGTTGGGAGGCGCGCTGCCAACGCTCGGGCTGGCGCTCGCCCCGGCGCGTGTGGTGCTTCAGGGCACAGGCAAGCACCACCCGCGCGAGCGCTGTCTGGATCGCGTCGGCGCCGCTGCAGGTTATCCAGTCCGGGTTGTAGCGGACGTTCAGGCCGTCGCTCGCGAGCGTCTTTCGGGACGGGTCGGCCACCAGCGGCAGGCGCAGTGTCAGGCTCCCGAAGAACGGGTGGTCGCGGAGCAGCGCCGTGACGCAGTCGCTCAGCCGGCGGCCCGGCTCGGTGTCGGTGCGGTGAGCCATTACGCGGCCTCGGCGTGATGCGCAGTAGCGCGCTCCGCCCCGAAGTACCCCGCGAAATGCGCCGCAAGGTCCTCGGCATCGCGCTTGACGCGCCGGCGCACCGCGGGATCGAATTTGCCGGACGCCGCGGTGGGTCGCAGCACGTCCGGCTCGACACGGGCGATGCGGTTCTGCACGTCCAGGCACAGGCGCTCGAGGTGCTTGTCGCCGAACAGGTTGAGCCTGGGAACCGTATCGACCAGTTCTCTCAGGTTCTCGATGAGGCTGTCCCGAAAAACTTTCGCGCGACCGTTCTCGTCCTCGGTCAGCCGCTCGCAGACATGCCCGACCGCCTCGCCCAGACGGCGGTACAGGTCCCCGAGCGCACCGTTGAGGCGTTCGCGTACATGCTGCTCGATGTCGCGGCGGACCCGCTCGCTCGCCCCGTTGCCGAGCTCGGCCAGGAAATGCCCTGAATCGGGCACCGGGACGATGCGGTAGTGGGCCGAGAACCGCCCCCTCAGTTCATCGCGGGACGGGTAGTCGTCGGCCCGGAAGAGCCGCCCGAGGTCCAGTCTCGCCTGCTCCACCTGATAGTCGTAGTCGGCGATGAAGCGCGACCGTTCGGTGAGCATGCGTTCGATGAGGTTGTCCAACGCAGCGGTGTACCGCTCGTAGTTGGCGACCGGCAGGAGCCGCGCGCCCACGTCGTCCCACGGGAGGGTGTGGTGGTAGTGGGTCTTGCGGGCCTCGTTCAGGGTGGCGTTGAGCGCGGCAAGGGCCGCCTTGGGCAAGAGCCGCTTGTTGTAGCGCCCGGCGGTGGTCGCCGCATCGTGGTGCACGGCGACGTACTGGCTGGCGCTGCGGTCGTAGCGGTGCCCGGACCAGCCGTGGATGCGCAGCGTCACGAGCATGGCGTCATGGGTCAGGTTCATGTTGAGGGGTCTCCTTGATCGTTTGTCGCGGGCTACCGCGTCTTTGCCGCCGCCCACTGGATGAACGCCGGGGTGTGTTGAAGGGTCGGATCGCGCTTTACGCAGGACCCGACGAGGAACTCGCCGACCTCGCGCCGCAGGCGCTGGGCATACGTGACGATGGCGGAGAGGTTGATGTCGTCGGCGAGCCGGTAGAGCGAGCCGCAGAGCGCAATCAGCGTGCTGGGGTTTTCGGGCACCGGCGCGCCTGCCGGATCGGCGATGATTGCCTGCGGATGGGGCAGTTCCTGCCAGATCGCCAGGAACCCGCAGAACTCGATGGCGGCGGCTTCGCCGACGGTGCCGCGGATCAGCGCCCGCAGGGCCACGGGGCTCAGGCCCTGGCGCTTGCGCACGATGTTGGACACGAACTCCCACGTCCTGGGACACGGAAAAGCCTTCTCCTTCGATTGCGGATCGAATTGGTGCAGCAGATCCGGGCGCATCTGAATAAAGAACAGAACTTCGGGTGCAATGCCGTGCGCAGCACCCCATGCGCACCAGTCGGCGACATCGGCGCGGATCTCCAGGTGCACGAACCGCGACGCCAGCGGCGTGGGCATGCGGTGAGTGACACCTCGGTCGCTGTCGCGGTTGCCGCAGGCAATGAGCGATGCGCCTTCCGGCAGTTCGTACTCACCGCACTTGCGGTCCAGGGCGAGCTGGTAGAGTGCGGCCTGAACCATCGGGACCGCCGAGGGCAGTTCCTCGAGATTGATCAGCCAGAGCCCGGTATCGTCCGCCGGCGGCAGGAACGCGGGCGGCGCCCAGCGCGTGCGCCCGGCGCTGTCGCGCCACGGGATGCCCATCAGGTCCACCCGGTCGAGAAGCAGCGCGCGGACATCGACATAGATGCGCTTTGCGATCGCGGCGACGTGCTGGGCGACCTGGCTCTTGGCGCACCCGGGCGGGCCCCAGATCATGGTCGGTTGGCGCGCTTCGACAAGCACGGCGAGGGTTTCGGCCAGTTCGGACGGCTTGAGCGAGTAGTCGGCGGCGATCCCATCGGGCATGGCGGGCTCCTGTTCAGGTGGATCGGGTACAGGACCCGCTCCGGTAGAGCGGGCCTCGAAAAACCCGCCGCTGACTCGGCCTCCACGCGGAGCGGATCGGTCAATGCGGCGGGCGATAACGGGCGTATGCGAACGCCCGATGGATCGATTGGGGGGTCAGGCGGTGGGCGTTGCCTCCTCCTCACGGGTATCGGTGGACTGGGGATCGCGGTCTGCTGGGTTGCACTCCGCAGGGCGACTGCCGTGCGCAGGACTGCCGTCCGCAGGACGACCGAGGGTGACGTCGATGCGGTTGCCGCGCACAGCGATGTCGACGGTACGGTCCTTGGGCATCAGCCAGTGGATATCCCGCCACACGGCCTGGCTAATGGCCGTGCGGGTGGCCTCGTCGGCGGAGGCGACATGTTTCAGCGCCAGGTGCAGCGCGGCATCGTCGAATTGGACGCCCTGGGTCTCGTAGCTATCCGCGTCGGAGTCGTCGGACGGACAGAAATAGGCCCGTCGAAGGAGCGCGGCCAGTTCGTCGGCGCCGATGTCGCTGTCGGAGGCGATGACCGGACAGGCGTCATCGAGCCAACCGTACGCGGTGTCGAGAAAAACGATATCGGCCGGGATCGTGACCGTATCCCGTGTCTCGTCGGCCGAGGCGATTTCCAGCGACATATGGATGGAGTCCGCCCGGTCCCCTTGCAGGGGGCAATCCTGCAGACGGCCATCCGCTTGCGGGGCGCAGCCTTGCGGGCCGCCGTTTCGCGCGGCGGCCTTGAATCGCTGATGCAGCGCCTGCTCGGTGTACGTAATACCTTTGATGTCGATTCGGGCGCGCACGTCCGTGAGGCGCGCCAGAGCGTCGTACCAGTCGTAGCCGGCGAGACGCCGGTCGGCCTCGAAGAGCCTTGGGGCGAGCCCTCCTCGCCGGGCGGCGCGATGAAACGGCTGCGTGTCCGGCGGGTCGGCATCGTACTCGACGACCAGGGCATCCGGGCCGACAGGGCTGAGGGGCGCGTCGCGCGTCCAGTCGTCCACGTCGGCCGTCGCCGGCCGCCAGGGCCAGAGCTCGGCGGGCGGGACCGGAAGTGGGATCCCGGCGCGCGCCGCTTGGGCGTGATCTTCGAACGCAAGACGCGGGGGCGGATCGAGGGGGGCCAACGCACGGTAGATTTCAAGACGGGCCTGGTCCCGTATTCGTTCCAGAAAATCGTTCTCGACCGCTTCCTTGCGGGCCGGAAGCACCAGTTCCAGCTCCGGGCAGTCCTCGACCTGGGCGCGGACGGTCCAGATCTCCCCGTCCAGGCCCTGCACGTGCGGCAGGCGCACGTTCACGGTGAGGCCGTGGAAGTTGAGGTCCGGTTCGTGG
This sequence comes from Candidatus Rariloculaceae bacterium, assembly GCA_965262365.1. Classification (GTDB taxonomy): domain Bacteria; phylum Pseudomonadota; class Gammaproteobacteria; order Steroidobacterales; family Rariloculaceae; genus UBA6522. The sequence continues at coordinate 3,998,832 of OZ253541.1, read as the reverse complement.
TAGAGCGGCTGCCGGGACTTGAGCACGCCGAGGACGAGGCCGTTCCAGTGCTCGATGCGGAGGGCGCCTTCGAGGAAATCGTGCCGCATGAGTTCCTGGCCGTTGAACGTCACCCAGAGCGGGGCGTAGCGCGAGGCGCCGGCCACGGCGGCGCGCAGGGTGTTCAGCGATTCGGTGGCCTTGAACGTCACGCACGTACCGTTCGGCGCGGGCGCCGTCTTGTCGGGTACGGCGGTGGCGGCGACCTTGCCGAGGAAGTGGTCGGGCTCAAGCGTCATCCGCCAGCCGGTGACGGGTTGCGAGGATGGGGTCCTTGCACGCGAGGACACGGTGCAGCCGCGCCGTGCGAGGCACGCAATGCCCATGCCCGCAGCGCGTTCGCGCTGCGCGAGCGGTTTGTCCCAACCGGATTGCCCGAACGACAACAGGACGGCCGGGTCGGCGATGCCGTGACCGTTGTCGCGCACGGTGACCGTCAGGGTATCGTCGCCGGAACCTGGGCCAGCGGATTCGGCGGTGATATGGACCCGGTTCGCTCCGCCGCGACGGGCGTTCTGGATAAGCTCGATGAAGGCCGAGGGCGCCGTGGCATCGAAGAACAGTGGCATGTGTTCCAGCGCGCGGGGGTGGACGCGTGCGCGGACGAGGGTTGCGACCGGAGCAATGGCTTGGGTCATTGGGTGGAACCTCCAAAATCAAGTGTGCGAAAGGACCTGCGGTCGGCAATGACTTGCGGTCGGCAACGACCTGTAGTCCGCTACAGCGAAATCCGCAGAAACTCCGGCATATCCGCGGCGGCGGGGTCGCGGTCCTCGCCGTTCATGGGTGCGGCCGGGTCGGCGGACGCAGTGGCCGCGTCGCCACCGTTGGCCGGGACGGCGTGAGCGGCATCGCCGGTCTCCTCCGGGACGTCGGGCTCTGGCGTAGCGTCAGCGTCCGATTCCCCTGCGGTATCGGGCGTTTCGCCCGCTTCCGTGTCCGCTGCCACGTCACCGGCGTCGAATGCCTTGAACCCGGGGGGCGTCCACTCGAGCGCCGCGGCGCGGAGCCGGGCGGGCAGGTGTTGCGCCTCGTCGCCGTCGGCGGCAAACGCCCGCGACATGGACGACACCAGGAGCGTCTTCTTGGACTTGGCGCGCGCGGACGCCCAGTCGAGGCCGAATGTCCGGGACGCGATCTCCAGGATCTTCGCCTTGTTCAACCGGCTCCAGAAGAGCTCCGCGTCGGGCCGGTAAAGCCCGGCGAAATCGATATCCAGTCGCGCCACCGTGGCTTCGAGCTCCGGGCGTGAGGAGGGCTCGAACGCGAGCTGCCCCTTCACCGTACGCGCAACGCAGGCGGCGAACAGCGATTGTTTCTCGTCTGCGGAGAGCTCCCGCAGCGCCTGAAACGCCGCTGCGTCGTCGTCCGCATCAAGCCAATCCAACGGCAAGGCCGCGCGGTTGAGCTCCAGCAACGCCTCGCCCTGCGCAACACCGCCGAAGTGCTCGTCGTTACCGCGAAGCGGGGGCCGGTCGGGGGTTACCACCGCGGAGATGTCCAGCGCATGCGGCTGATACCCGGTCCTGAACACCGCCCGGGCCATCTGGAACACGCAGAGATCAAATGCGGCGGAGAAATCCTGCGCCAGGTGCGCCTTGATCAGCGAGGTGCGGATGGCGCGAAGGTCGTCGCCCAGCCCGATCCCGATCCCAGCAGCCTTGCGCGCAGCCGCCGCGGGATCCGGTACCGGGTCGGGACGCGACAGCGCCGGCGGCTGAAAGCGGTCCTGCGGACGGCAGGCATCCGAACCGTCGTCGTCGCCGGTCCCGGTCATGGCGGTGGATTTGCCGTCCGCAGGACCTGCGAGGTCTTCGGGGCGCACCAGCCCCTGGATCAGGCGCAGCGCGCCGTCATCGGCGATGGTGACGATGGCGCCGGCCATCTCCCGGTCCTTGCGGCGGAACACGGCCCGGTCGGCGACCGCGCGCTGGATTTCCTCCAGGCGCGCCTCGATGCGTTCCAGTTCGGACTCCGCTTCGTCGGTCCAGGTGTCATCCTCAAGTTCGGTCAGCTTGTCGCGCCGCACCGTCAGTTGCTCGACCTTCTTCGCTTCGTCCGCGGTGGGCTCGCCGGGTTTCGGGCGAATACGCGCAAAGCGCGCCGTGTCGCTCCACTCGACCTCGACCCGGGCCTCGGCCCAGGACCACTTCGTGCGCAATTCCTCCGCGGCAGTTTCGAGTCGCTCAAGCGCCAGCTTGCGCAGCAGCGCCGGATCGTCGAACCAGATGCCTCTCTCGTCCTCCTCGGCGAAAAGGTCCCGCGTCAGCGCGCCGCCGGCGTTCTCGTACGCTGCCACTCCGACGAACTGAGCGATCGCCGCCGTCGCCGGGATGCGGCCTTCGGTCAGGAGCCGGCGGATCTGCCACACGCTCGGGCCGTAGTGCTGGGCCTTGAGTTCCTCCCACACGGCGAGCTGCAGCTGCGCATCGGTGGTGACGCAGAACGCCTGCAGGCATTGCAACCCCATGTCCCCCGCCCGGTACGCATCGAGCAGTTCGGGCGCCGCGTTGCCGAGGCGCAGCCTCTGTTCCACCGTGCGCTCGGAGACGCCGAAGCGGGCGGCGATCTCCGCGACGGTGCCGCCGGCCTGGGCGAGTTTCGCAAACGCTTCGACCTGGTCGGCCGGATGCATGGCCGCGCGCACGGTGTTTTCCACCAACGACAGCTCCGCGGCGTTGTCCTCGTTGGTCACGACGTGACAGGGAACGGGATGATCGGGTGCGACAGCACCCTCGTCGGCCAGCGCCTGGAGCGCCGCCAGTCGCCGTCCGCCGGCGATCACTTCAAAGCGGATCTCGCCGTCGGTTTCGGTTGTTTGAGGACGGACCAGCAGGTTCTCCAGCAACCCATGGGCGGCGATGGACGCCTTGAGTTGGGCAAATGCCGCCCCTTCGGCGGGCGTCTTTCTCGCGTTCTCGGGCGAGGGCACGAGGGAGTTAAGGGCGATGCATCGAATGACGCGTTCGGAATGGGACATGGAGAACTCCTGAGCTGGCCCCGGTGCGGGGCACGAATGGAACGAATGCGGGGTGAGCCGACGGCGCTCCCGGCCCACCGGCTCGCCCGGAACCGCGGCCGGCCCCGCACCCTCGCGGGTGCCGGCCCGGGTGGCGGCGAAAGCGGCAAGGACGGGGCGTCTATATCCAACCCCTGGCCGCCAGGGACACAAAGTCCCCGTCGGTGACCACCAGGTGATCGAGCAGGCGCACGTCGATGAGCGCCAGCGCCCGGGAGAGTTTCTGCGTAATGCCACGGTCGGCTTCGGAAGGTTCGGCCACGCCCGAGGGATGGTTGTGGTAGATCACTACAGCAGCGGCGTTCTTCTCGAGCGCCTGCTGCACGACCACGCGCGGGTACACGGCCGCCCCGTCGATGGTGCCCTGGAAGAGTTCGGCGATTTCGATCAGGCGATGCCTGGTGTCGAGGTAGATGATGCCGAACACCTCGTTGCGCCGCCCGGTGAGTTTGAGGCGCAGATACCCTTCGATGTCCTCGGGCGAGGTGAACGCGCGGCCGGGGCGGAAGCGCTGGGACAACACCTTGAGGGCGAGCGTCACCACGGAGGACTTCTCGCTTTTGGACAATGCGGCGGGCGATAGCGATTGAAAGCGGTTGTCGCTTGCGGGGGCGGTTTTCGATGCGGGCATTGGCTGTGTGCTCCTGGAAACGCCCTGGAGGGACGCCGAACGATGGGATGATGAAAATCGTCCGGGTTTTCTGCGTGGCGAGAAGCCTCGCGAAGCACCGGATTTCGCCCGGCCAACGCCGCCCTCCGGCTCCGCAGGCCGCAGGGCAGTGGAGCGGCTGGATGGCACAAATGACCTGTGAGGCACCGATGGTTTCGATGACTACGCATGACGTTTGGGATTTCGGAGACTGGCGGAAGTTAACTCGACGGTACGCACATCAACCAATCTAAACGCCCGCAGGAACTCCAAGCCGTCAGGTGTTGGCGTAATTGCATACGATCATCCCCAAGTATTTTGCGCAGAACAGAGCTGATCATTGGTAGGTTGACAACCTGTTTTCCACCTAACGGGTGGTTATGGAAGAGCACCACGGCCGCGGCGTTCTTCTCAAGGGCCTGCTGCACGACCACGCGCGGGTACACGGCCGCCCCGTCGACGGTGCCGTTGAACAGTTCGGCGATTTCGATCAGGCGGTGACGCGTGTCGAGATAAACGATGCCGAACACCTCGTTGCGCCGCCCGGTGAGTTTCAGGCGCAAAAAACCTTCGACATCCTCGGGCGAGGTGAAGGCGCGGCCCGGGCGGTAGCGCGCCGACAGCACGGCAAGCGCGAGCTTTATCACGGAGGATTTTTCGGTCCTGGACAGCGATGCGGGCGAGAGGGATTGAAAGCAGTTGTCGCTTGAGCGGGCGGTATTGGACGCGGGCATGGTCGATGGGCTCCTCAACGGGTCAGGGAAAGGCGGAGGGCGGAACGAAGGGGATCTATCCGGGGCAGTTAACCGGCGCGGGAATCCGCACCGGCCCCCGGGACCCGCCCCTTCCGGACCGCCCTCCCCCCTAGGTGAAGCGAGGCGGGATCAGGCTGTGGTCAGGCGTCGGCCGCGGCGTGGCGGCGCTTCGCCGCCGCCTCCAGTTCGGGTCCGGACTCCACGATGCGGCCGGCGGCGCGGGCGGCTTCGGCGTAAACGGTGAGCGCGTGGCTGGGCGCAAAATGCAGATCCCGCTCGATGCCGAGACCGAACCGCAGACGTACCGAGGCCATCTCAAAAAGGCTGGAGTAGCCCAACTCGGGGGTGCCAAAGCCGAGATCGGCGAGGCCGAACAAAGTATCGCCATCCTCGGAAAGCTCGGAAAACATCCACGTCCCACTCCCGCAAGGGTTGAAGAAACGGACCACCGGCGGGTGATCCCGGTCGCGGTTTTTGCCATTGGCGAGCAGCTGCTCGCGCTGTGATTGGGTCAAGAGTTTCATGAGGCCTCCAGCCGGTGGGCGACGCAGTTCGGGGGTGTGCCGCGGCCGATGTCGGCGCGGGCCCGGCCGTTCGCGTCAACGGGCGTCATCTGCGGCGAAACGAACATGGCAAGCCGAAGGCGGGGGAACGCTCCCGCGTCCCGCCGCGACTCACCCCGGAAAAGGCCGAACAGGACTCCGGGCGCCGTGGGACCGGAACCCGGTGTCGATGGAACCGGCGGCCGTGCCGGCAGGGCCCGGATGGGGACCGGCGCCATGCGACGGGGGCTCGGCGCGAGAATTCAGGCCGGCCTGCGTATTCCATGGATTTCGGCCGGGCAGTCCACGTGATCCCGGCCATCGGGTCCAAGCGATTTCGGCCACCCTCGGAGCGAAGCGACGCAGGACGTTGCAGTGTCACTCTGGTAGTGCTGTGGTGGTCAATTCGAGTTTCGTTTTACGCATGGATTCTCCTTTGAGATTGAGCCGCTCGAGGATGGCGTCGGCGAGGTTGGGCTCGCCGTCAGCGGTAGCAGTTCCTTGATCCAAGGCATTGCCCGGCCTATCCGTTCATGCGGGACGGGGATGGTGACGGTGCGGTTTGCGAGTAAAGGGAGCAGGACGCTGGCCGGCCCGAGTGGTGGAGAACGATTCGGTGCCGGCAACCGCACCGTCGGGATGCATGATCGAAGCGCTGTGCGGATCCTGGCGGGTAGGGGACTACGGCCTTTCGATGTGCTCTTGGTCCAAAGCGTCCACCCGTTGGCGGACGACAACGACAATCGTGATCGCGAAATCGTCTCAACACGTCGTCATCGATATCCTCAAATTGGATGTCGTTCTGCTGGACGGGCTGCAAGGAAAGCACGATCCGCTCGCACGTGAAGGGCATGTTCACCAAGCGCGGTGTGTCGCGGCAGACGGACCTGGTGCGGCTCGTGCAGTCGCTGGGCGGCGTTCCGCGGTCCCGGCGCTGAGGGCACGAGCCACCGTGAATCGGCGCCAGCCTTGCCGTAACTGACTGAAACCTCTCTGAAAATAATCGCATATCCCCTCAATGTTGGGGAGATACACGGGGCCGCAATTCGTCTATATTCGGTGCATTGGAATGTTCGGGACAGGCGCTTGCATGAGCAAAACGAACGCCGGGACGGGCGCGTTGTCTGGGCATTCGCGTGCGCGGCGCGCTTCACCGCAATGATCAGGTCTGCTGTGGTAACGCGCGTCCGCTCCCTCGCGGCGCGCGGTCTGGCCGCCGGGCTTCTCGCGGCCGTCGCCGCGTGCCTGGCCCTGCCGCTGCAGGCGGTGACGCTGGTCAATAATTTAAGCGAAAGCACTACATCCACCCCGTCTGTGGGAGGCAGCAGCAACTTTCGACAGGCGCAGAAATTTACAGTGCCCACAGGTCAGGACTACTCGCTGGACGACGTGACGATAGGGGTGGGCTTCCGAGGCGCCGACGGGATCGTCGTATCCATTCGCGACGGGTCCGCTGCCGACCCCCCCGGCACCGCACTCTACACCCTCATTGACCCTGCTTCGCCAGGCACCGGAAACCAGGTCTACAGCGCACCGGCCGGTGCGGTCCTGGAGGGAGGGAACAACTATTTTGTCATGCTTGAGAGAGCACAGAACTCTGGCGGTTCAAGCACAGTGCGGGGGACCGATGACGACGGTCAGAGCGGGGAGACCGGCTGGTTGATTGACGATGTTCGCCGCAAACGATCTGGATCAACTTGGAGCGATGACACCCATGCACTCAAGATTCGTATCAGAGGCGCCGTCTCCACCCTCTCCACCGACGCGACGCTGAGCGATCTGGAACTGGAGGGCGCGACCGGCGGGGAGGGCATTCTGCTGATCCCGGGCTTCGATAGCGCTACCGAAACCTACACGGCATCGGTGGCCAACCGGATCGACGCGGTGACGCTGACGGCGACGAAGAACGACACCACGGCGACGGTGGCCATTACGAGCGACGACGACACGAGCACAGAGGGCGAGGCGGATCTGGACCTCAACGTCGGGTCCAACACGCTGACGGTGACGGTGACGCCGGAAAGCGGCGCCGCGAAGACCTACACGATCACGGTGACGCGGGCCGCCGCCCCGCCCGCCCCGACCGACTGCCCCGCCGACACCGACTGGTGCACCACGCTGGGGGTGGGGTACGCGACCTCGTCTGGTATGTTGTCGATGTTCGAGGAGTTCGGATACTTGGCTAACGGTAACTTTGGCGATCTCCTGTCGACGACGTTTTCCCATGGCGGGACCAGCTACACCGTGTCACAGGTTTATCGGTCCAAAAACTCATCGCCGGACGGAAACACGGTCCTCACCGACAAATTGAGCATCGCAGTTAGCTCAGCACTGCCCGACGGCACGGTCTTGCAGCTGGGCAGCCGGACCTTCACCGTCGATAGCGACTCCGAGACTAACACCCCAAATCAGGAAGCGTGGGACCTTCGGGGCAACTCGGTGAGCTGGACGGCGGGCCAGCACGTCACGGCGAGCCTGAAGTTTCCCACCGCGCCCGACCTGCCGACCGGCCTCACCGCCACCGCCGTCGGCGCGACCCAGATCGATCTCGCCTGGGTCGCCCCCGCCGACAACGGCGGCGCCGCCATCAGCGGCTACAGGATCGAGGTCTCCGCCGACGCCGGCACCACCTGGACCGACCTCCTCGCCAACACCGGCACCACCAACGTCACCTATTCCCACACCGGCCTCACCAGCGGCAGCACCCGCCACTACCGCGTCTCCGCCATCAACGCCAATGGCACCGGCGCCGCCTCCGACTCCACCAGCGCCACCACCGCCGCCCCCACGCCCCCCGCGCCCCCCGAGATCACAGTTCCCAACGATTGGAGTTTGATCCCGACCGGGCTTAGCACCGGCGACAAGTTCCGGCTCATCTTCCTCTCCTCGACGAAACGCAACGCCGGGTCCACCGACATCGCGGATTACAACAGCTTCATCCAGAACCGCGCCGCGGCCGGGCATACCGACATCCAGACCTACAGCGCGGGCTTCCGGGCGGTCGGCTGCACGGCCGACTCCGACGCCACCGCCAACACCGCCACCACCGGCACGGGCGTCGTCATCCACTGGCTGAACGGGAACAAGGTCGCGGATGACTACACGGATTTCTACGACGGGTCGTGGGACGACGAGGCCAACGACAAGGAGGAGGACGGCACCGACGGCCCTGATACCACAATGGACGGAAACTTTCCCTGGACCGGCTGCGAGCACAACGGCACCGAGGCCACTTTCGGGAGTTCATCGCGCGCGCTCGGCGCGAGCGCGGCGCGCCTCGGCATTCCCAACAGCTCCGTGACCAGCTACGGCCCGCTTAGCAGTGCCACCAACCCCAGTTCCTCCGACAGGCACCCCATGTACGGGCTCTCGCAGGTCTTCGAGGTGGCGGACGCCGGCAACACCGCAGCCACCGGCACCCCGTCCATCGACGGCACACCGCAGGTCGGCATGGTGCTGACGGCGGCGAAGGGGACCCTCGCGGACGCCGACGGCACGACCAAGGCGGACAACGGCGATACGGGCTACGACTACAGCTACCAGTGGGTTCGGGTGGACGGCAGCACGGATTCGCCGATTACGGGTGCGACGGCAAGCACCTACACGCTGACTGCGACAGATCTGGGCAAGACGATCAAGGTGCAGACGAGCTTCACCGACGACGGGGACACTGCGGAAGGACCGTTCACCAGCGCCGCGACGGTGGCGGTACTGGCGGCGGCGGGCGCCTGCCCGACGGACAACGACTGGTGCACGACGCTGACGGTGGAGTTTCGGCAACAAAGTCCGAGCGTGCAATATTACGGGTACGCAGATAGCATTAGCCTGGGCGCGCTCGACGACAGTGCGATCAACTACGGGGGCAGGAGATGGAGGATCTATGCCCTGTATATCACGGATGACGCAGGCACCCGCACGATCAAAGTCGACTTTCCCATTGCCGACGGGTTCCTGCCGCGCGGCTCGGTGTTCAACCTGGGCGGACAGGATTTCACCGCGACCGCGGCCGCCGAGGACGCCACGCAGGGAATTTACGACTGGCCGGTGCCTGCCGCCATGGCCTGGATCGACGGCCAGGCAGTCACGGTGAGCGTTGAGCTCGCGAACTTTGCCGCGACGGGCAAGCCGGCGATTTCCGGCACGGCGCAGGTGGGCGAGACGCTGACGGCTACAATCGGCAACATCGCCGACACCGACGGGCTGCCGGCCACGTTCCCGGGCGATTACACCTTCCAGTGGTTGCGGGTGGACGCCGACGGCATGTCGAACGAGACGGACATCGGCGCCGGCGCCGTGACCTACACGCCGGTGGCGGCAGACGTGGGCAAGAAGGTCAAGGTGACCGTGAGTTTCACCGACGACGGGGGCACCGGCGAGGCGCGCACCAGCAACGCCTACCCGTCGAGCGGGACGATCACGGCGGGGACGCTGCCGGCATTGTCGTTCGTCTCGAACGAGGTCACCGTGGACGAAGACGCCGGCACGGCGACGCTCACGGTGGAGCTCGACCCGGCCAGCACCGGGACGGTGACCGTGGATTTTGCGACGCGGGATCGGTTAGGCGATGCGATAGCAGGTGAGGACTATACGGCAACCTCGGGCACACTGACCTTCGCCGCGACCGAGACATCAAAGACGATCAACGTCCCGATCACGGACGACGATGCCTATGAGAACGCCCTTGAAGTATTCTACGTTGATCTCAGCAACCCCACCGGCGCGACGCTGCCGGATCCTCCATCAGCAGGGATCGGCATTAATAGCGAGGAGGCAGTGCCGACGGCGTCAATGGCGGACGTCACGGTCGATGAAGGGGCGGGTACGATGACGCTGATCCTTCGATTGAGCCACCCTAGCCACGAAGACATAGCCTACGTTACGAGAGTTGTCGATGTGACGGGCACGGCGACGGCGGGTGACGACTATGACGACTTCCTCCTGGGGCCAGCAGGAACAGCGAGAATCACCGTGCCGGGGGGCGATCTGTCACACACCTTCGACATCACCCTCGTGGACGACGGCATGGACGAAGCGGACGAAACGATCATCATATTGTGGCAGAAAAGCACTAGCGATGAGGTGACACCCGTCGAGATTAACTTCACCGGCACGATCACCGACAACGACACGGCGGGCGTCACGCTGTCGAAAACGTTGCTGACGGTGACGGAGGAGGACACCACCGGTGACAGCTACTCGGTGGTCCTCAACAGCCAGCCGACGGCGGATGTCGTGGTGACGGTCGCTGGGCACTCGGGCACGGACGTGACCCCGACGCCGACTACCCTGACGTTCACGCCGATTAACTGGGAAACAGTCCAGCCGGTGACGGTGACCGCCGGCACCGATATGGACATGGTGAACGAAACGGTCTCGCTGACCCACAGCGCGGTGAGCACCGACGCCAACTACAACGGCATCACAATCGGCGGCGTGGCGGTGTCCGTGCACGACGACGATACCGGCAACAACCTCGCCACGGGCAAGCCGGCGATTTCCGGCACGGCGCAGGAGGGCGAGACGCTGACGGCTGCAATCGGCAACATCGCCGACACCGACGGGCTACCGACCACGTTCCCGGACGATTATTGCGCCAGGGAAAGCCCTGGAGAGGAGAATGCTATGAATTGAAACTGAAACCTCTCGTAGCGATCCAGCGGGTTCGACTCCCGCCCGGCAAAGGCGCAGCCCGCCAGCCGGAAGCAAGTCTTGCGTGGCGCGCGGCAACGCCCGTCGTGAAGCGTAGACAGCAGGTGATGAAGCGGCGGAGGAAGCCTCGAAATCGGAATCGATGACGCCTTCATTGTTAATCGTGTGGGGGCAGCACCGGAAGCGCCGCTATTGGTGAGGCGCAACGGGTCGTCCGGGGTCGTGGACCGGCGCAGAGTCACGGAATGGATCGCCTGGGAACCTGGGAGGTCCTGCTCACGCCCACGGGCAACGACGCTGGAAGGGGATTGCCAGCATAAATCCAGACCCCGGCCCGTCGCCGGGCCTGCACGGCGGCGGGACCGCCCGATGCGGACACGAATTCCGACAGGCACCCGTGGAACCGGCTGGCGAAAACAATAAGCCGAAGGACATGCGAGGGCAGGAAGTCGTAGCGCCTTGATAGTACCTGTGAAGGCGGGGAACCGTGGCCCTCGGGACCCGCTGGAGGGAAGCGGGGCGTCACTTGTACAGAGCCACTGATGGGAAACGCTGGAGGAAACGCTGAGTTCCACAAACACGTACACGAAACAGCAGTGGATAGCCGAACAGGCGAGGGAGCGGTCTTCCTCAACCTGCGGATCAAGGACGAAACTCCTTGAGCGAACCTGTCAGGTGAGGAACCGAGTGCGTCAATCGCGCACGCTCGGGTCTGCGGGGGGAGGGGCTCGGTAACGACCCCTCCTACCCGGCCGCCTTCCAGTGGCTGCGGGTGGACGCCGACGGCATGTCGAACGAGACGGACATCGGCGCCGACGCCGTGACCTACACGCCGGTGGCGGCAGACGTGGGCAAGAAGGTCAAGGTGAAAGTGCACTTCACCGACGCTGATAGCAACCCGGAGACGCTGGCCAGCAACGCCTACCCGTCGAGCGGCACGATCACGGCGGGGACGCTGCCGGTCTTGTCGATATCGGGAATCACCGTGGACGAGGACGCCGGAACGGCGACGCTCACGGTCGAACTCACCCCGGCCAGCACCGGGACGGTGACCGTGGACTACGCGACGCGGGATCAGGTAGGCGGTGCGACAGCAGGTGATGACTATACGGCGACCTCGGGCACGCTGACCTTTACCGCCGGCCAGACCTCGAAAACCTTCACCGTCCAGATCACGGACGACGATATCTATGAGAACTATGAAGCATTCTTCGTTGATCTCTCCAACCCCACCGGCGCGACGGTGCCGGTTTTTCCAACAGCAGCGGTCGGCATTGATAGCGAGGATGCCGTGCCGACGGCGTCAATGGCGGACGTCACGGTCGATGAAGGGGCGGGTACGATGACGCTGATCCTTCGATTGAACCACCCTAGCCACGAAGACATAGCCTACTCTACGGTTGATACCAGGGTGACGGGCACGGCGACGGAGGGCGAGGACTATGATGACTTCCTCCTGGGGCCGCCAGAAGGAACAGCGAGAATCACCGTGCCGGGGGGCAGTCTGTCGCAAACCTTCGACATCACCCTCGTGGACGATGGCGTGGACGAAGCGGACGAAACGATCGTCATATTGTGGCAGAAAGTCACTGGCGATGACGTGTCCCCCACCACATTCACCTTCACCGGCACGATCGTGCCGGTGCCGCTGCCGGCATTGTCGTTCGCCTCGAACGCCGTCACCGTGGACGAAGACGCCGGCTCGGCGACGCACACGGTCGAACTCACCCCGGCCAGCACCGGGACGGTGACCGTGGACTACGCGACGCGGGATCACGGTGCGAAAGCAGGTGAGGACTATACGGCGACCTCGGGCACGCTGACATTTACCGCCGGCCAGACCTCGAAGACAATCACCGTCCCGATCACGGACGACGATGTCTATGAGGCCCCAGGGTTAACAGGGGAAATATTCTTCATAAATATCAGCAACCCCACCGGCGCGACGCTGCCGGATCCTCCATTTGCAGGGGTCATAATTGATAGCGAGGAGGCAGTGCCGACGGCGTCAATGGCGGACGTCACGGTCGATGAAGGGGCCGGTACGATGACGCTGATCCTTCGATTGAGCCACCCGAGCCAAAAGGACATAGCCTACTTTACGAGAGAGGACGATGTGACGGGTACGGCGACGGAGGGCGAGGACTATGACGACTTCCTCCAGGAGACAGGAAGAATAGCGAGTATCACCGTGCCGGCGTTCAATCTGTCGCAAACTTTCGACATCACCCTCGTGGACGACGGCGTGGACGAAGCGGACGAAACGATCATCATAGTGTGGCAGAAAAGCACTACCGATATGGTGACACCCATCACGTTCACCTTCACCGGGACGATCGTGCCGGAGCCGCTGCCGGCATTATCGTTCGACTCGAACGAGGTCACCGTGGACGAGGACGCCGGCTCGGCGACGCTCACGGTGGAGCTCGCCCCGGCCGGCACCGGGACGGTGACCGTGGACTACGCGACGCGTGATTCCTTTGCGAAAGCAGGTGAGGACTATACGGCGACCTCGGGCACGCTGACCTTCGCCGCCGGACAGACCTCGAAAACCTTCACCGTCCCGATCACGGACGACGATATCTATGAGAACAGCCTTGAAGCATTCTTCGTGGATCTCAGCAACCCCACCGGCGCGACGCTGCCGGATCCTCCATTAGCAGCGGTCAGAATTGATAGCGAGGAGGCAGTGCCGACGGCGTCACTGGCGGACGTCACCGTCGATGAAGGGGCGGGCACGATGACGCTGACCCTTCGATTGAACCACCCGAGCGACGCGGAGATAGCCTACTTTACGATTTATGATGAAGACATTGCGACGGGCACGGCGACGGAGGGCGAGGACTATGACGACTTCCTCCTGGGGTCAGCAAGAACAGCGAGAATCACCGTGCCGGCGGGCGATCTGTCGCAAACTTTCGACATCACCCTCGTGGACGACGGCGTGGACGAACCGGACGAAACGATTGTCATAGAGTGGATTAGAAACTCAAACGATGACGCGACACCCGACTTCATCATCTTCACCGGCACGATCACCGACAACGACACGGCGGACAACAACCCGACGGTGCGTTTCGGGGCATCGTCCTACACGGCGATCGAGGGCGTGGCCGGGGCGGTGGTGACGGTGGAACTGAACCCGGCGGCGGCGCGCGCGGTCACCATACTGGTGACGGCGACCCCGCAGAGCGGCGCGAGCAGCGCGGACTACTCCGGGGTGCCGGGCAGCGTGACCTTTGCCGCCGGCGAGACAGAGAAGTCGTTCACCGTCACGGCCACCGACGATTCGGTGGACGACGACGGCGAGAGCGTGCAACTGGGCTTTGGCCGCCTGCCGTCGGGCGTGCTGCTCGGCAGCCCGTCGACGGCGACGGTGGCGCTGGTGCAGGACGCGGACGTGTCGACCTGGTATGTGTGGTTCGGCGAATCCGCCTACACCGCCACCGAGGGCGGCTCGGCGACGATCGGCGTGCACCTGAACTCTCCCTGGAAGCCCGAGCTGAACGAGGCGCTGACGGTGCCGCTGTTCGATCCGGAGCATCGGGGCGGCGCGAGCGCAGACGATTATTCCGGCTTGCCCGAGAGCGTGACCTTCCAGCCGGGGCAGACCCGGGCGTCGTTCACGGTGCGGGTAACCGAGGACAGCGAAGACGACGACGGCGAGAGCGTGCTGATCGGGTTCCGCCGCCTGTTTCCGGACGACCTGGAAGTGGGCCGCTACGGGCCGCACAAAACGACGCTGCGTATCGCCGACAACGACGGCGAGAAGGCGGTGACGGTGAGCTTCGCGGCCGCGAACTACACGGCGGCGGAAGGCGGCGCGACGGCGACGGTGCGGCTGCGGCTTGACGCGGCGCCGGGCCGCTCGGTGACGATCGAGCTGACGAAGACCCACCGCGGGGCCACGGCGGCGGACTATTCCGGCCTGCCGGATAACGTGACCTTTGGTGCGTCGGAGACGGAAAAGAGTTTTACGGTCACCGCGACCGACGACTCGCAGGACGACGATCGGGAGAGCGTGGCGATCGGCTTCGGTTCGCTGCCCTCGAAGGTATCGGCGGGCAGCCCGTCCGAGGCGGTGGTGCAACTGACCGACAACGACCACGGTCACACGAGCCTGCAGGTGAGGTTCGACGCCCGCGCCGGGGCGGTGCGCGATGGCGTCGAAGAGGGCGGAAGCTACAGGCTGGGCATCAGGCTGACCACGAAGCCGAACCAGAAACTGACGATTCCGTTGACGTATGCGTATCTGGGCGGCGCGACGGCGGCCGATTTCACCGGCCTGCCGGCGAACGTGACCTTCGCGAAAAACGCGACGTCGGCGGGCGTGACCATCCGGCCCGTGGACGACTTCGAGGAGGATCCCGGGGAGAGCCTGAAGGTGTCCTTCGGGACGTTGCCCGCCGGCGTGTCGGTGAACCCGTGGAGCGGCCGCTCCACAATCATCCCGGTCATCGACAACGATGCCACGCCGGGCCTGTCGGTGTCGGATGCGAGCGCGCGGGAGTGGCCGAACAAGAAGGTGTGCCTGGTATTCGTGGTGACGATGGACCGGATGGACGTCGATCACGAGGTGAGCGTGGACTATGCGACGCGCAGCGGCACGGCGGTCGCGGGGCAGGACTTCAAACCGATATCGGGCACGCTGGTGTTCCGGCCGAGCGAGAGTCGGCGCCGGACCGCATCGAAGAGCCTGTGCGTGGAAGTGATCGACGATTCCCATGACGAAGGCGTCGAGGAGATGACGCTGGTGCTGTCCAATCCCGTGCGGGCCTACCTGATCGACGATGGAACCGGAACCGGATCCATCAGCAACACCGACAAGATGCCGGGCGCGTGGCTGACGCGATTCGGGCGCGCGGCCACCGATCACGTGGTCGAGGCGGTCGGGGAGCGCTGGCAAGGCGGGCCGCAGACCCCGCACCTGACCCTTGGCGGGCGCCAGGCCGGGGACCTGTTCGGATGGGCCGGGCTCGGCGGGCTCGGCGGGCGGTCCGGGCGGGACACGGCCGTTGACCGGGATGACCCGGTCGGGACCGATCCGTCCTCGATGGGGTGGTTGGCCCCGTCCGGCGGCGCCGGTGCGGGCATCGGCGCAACCGTCCCCGGCATGACCCTGGGCGACATGAACACGGCCCCGGGCGGAGCGGGCGGCGTTGAGCGCGAAGCCGGAAAAACGCTGAGCGGGCGTGCCGCCCAAGGCGCGCTGTTGCGCGCGCTGGGCCTGCCCGATCCGAGGGCGGTGCCGGATCTTCGCACGCTGCTGATGGGCAGTTCGTTCTTCTACTCCGCGGCGCTCGACGAAGACGGCGAAAGCCGGTCTGCGGGCCGAATCCGGTCACCGGAGTGGCTTGGGGAGTGGTCGGCGTGGGGCCGCACCGCGTCGAGCCGCTTCAGCGGCGCCGACGGCAGCCTGGCGCTCGATGGCGAGGTCGCCACGGCGATGCTCGGATTCGACAGCCGCTGGGACCGGTGGCTGGCCGGGGTCGTGGTGTCGTTCAGCGAAGGCCGGGGCGCCTACACGCACCCGACGGCGAGCGGCGGCGCGGTCGCAAGCACCATGACGGGCGTTAACCCCTACGCGCGGTTCGAACTGAACGACCGCACGAGCGTCTGGGGCGTGCTCGGCTACGGCGCGGGCGATCTGTCGCTCACGCCGGCGCGTTCCGATACGGCGCTCGGGACGGAGCTTGCGAACGCCATGGCGGCGTTCGGCGGGCGAACGGCGCTGTCGGTGCGCACCGGCGAGGCCGGGCGGTTCGAGCTGGCGCTGCGTTCCGATGCGCGGCTGACGAACACCGTCTCCGAATCCATCGAGGGCCTGGTCGGGACCGCGGGCCAGACCGCCCGGGTGCGGCTGATGCTCGAGGGTTCCGGCTCGATGCGGCTTGCCACCGGCGGGGTGCTGAAGCCGAAGCTTGAAGCGGGGCTTCGTTACGACACCGGCGATGCGGAGACCGGCGCGGGGCTTGAGGTCGGCGGCGGGCTCGGCTACGCGGCCGGGCGGCTGTCGGTCGAAGTCAACGCGCGGGGGCTGCTGGCCCATCGGGACACCGAGTACGAGGAATGGGGGTTCAGCGGTTCGATCGCCTACACCCCGTCCAAGGACGGGCGCGGGCTGTCGATGCGGCTCGGTTCGGCCTGGGGGGCCACACAGAGCGGCGTGCAGTCGCTGTGGAGCCGCCAGGACGCCTCGGGGCTGGTGAGCAACGCTGCGTTCGAGGCGGCGCAACGCTACCAGGTCGAGCTGCGTTACGGGCTTGACGGGAAGACCGGCCGTGCGCGGTGGGAGCCGTTCGTGGGTGTGGAGTCGGGCGAGGGAGCGAGCCGGGCGCTTCGCCTGGGCGTGAAGCTCACCTCGGGCCGGCGCCTCGACGCGGGGCTTGAGCTGGGCCAGCGCCAGGGGCGCCCGGGCGCGGATCCGGAACACGCCGTACAGCTTCGCGGCGCGCTGCGCTGGTAGGCGCGGCGGGCCGGGGGTAGCGCCGGGACGGCAGGTCGCGACAGGGCGAAATCGTGTGACGAGGGAGTAGACGGAACCGCGGGCGGGCGGCCAAACGGCGATGCCCTGCGGCGGTGCGAGGATGCGGCGGTTGCCCGGACGGTACCGGGAAGGGAATCCCGGCGGGCATGGCGAGCGACGGCGGCCCGCGGGCTTGGGCGTTTCTGCGGCGCAACCCCGTTTATGGGGCGGCATGCCGGGAGGCGTTCGGGCACCCGGCGCTCGAGGTGGCGCCGTTCCCGCTGCGGATCCAGTCTCGAGCTGACCGCAAGGCGTTCGCGTGGGGATTGCTGGCGTGGGAGATCCCTGATGGGACCGGCGACAATCCGTCACCGTTCTGGGCCGGGGCGCCGACGCTGGATGGCGAGTTGGGGACGGAAGCGCCGCCACTCGCGCCGCTGCTTGAAAACGCCGGCGCGCGCCTGTCGGGGCTGAGGCTCGCCGACGGGAGGCTCATTCTCAAGATCGAAAACCGTTCGCAGGCGGCGCAGGTGCGCCTGCGGTCGGGGCTTGTGCATGCCGGACTCGAATCCGGAGTGGCGACCGGGCTGGTGCTGAGGCTTGCGTTCTGGTCCGGGCCGATGCAGGCGATCGAGCGGCTGCAAGCACTGGCAAGCCTGGCGCGAGGGTCGGGGCGCGATGCGCCGCACCCGGTGGATCGGGAACTTCTGACGGTGCTTGACGCGCGGCTGGCGGGCAAATCCTGGCGCGAGACCGCGGTGGACCTCTACGGCGCGCAGCGCGTAGCGGCCGAGTGGCACAGGGAAAGCTGGATGCGCGCGCGCGTGCGCCGGCGGGACAAGAAGGCCCGTTTCCTGATGGAAGGTGGGTAACAGTACGTGTGTCCCGGGATCGTTCGGGGCGCGTGCGGAGAAGGAGAATGAAATGGGATCCGCAATGACGTTTTACTCCACGCGCCATGTGGCTGATTGGCTCGGGATTTCGCCGCGCACGCTTGAGGGCTACCGGATCACGGGCAAGGGACCGGTGTTTCACCGATTCGGCTGCAGGGTGCGTTACCTCGGGGCCGATCTTGATATCTGGGTGGCGGCGCAACGGCGAATCTCAACGGCCGACGAGGGCGGGGCACTTCGGTTGGCCGTGCGATGGCAGCGCCGCAAACCGCCTTGGTGGGCGAGCGGCGAACGGGACGCGCCGCGCAATCCCTTGGGTGCAAGTCAATGGATTCCGGTGGGACCGGATTCGTAGAATCGGCCACTGCCCACTGGATGACAAAAAATGGGGTACGATGAGCACCGATCCCTTGGGAAGCGAACGCCTACTCGGACCGGATAATCCCGCGGGTGAGTACGCTGGAGTTGTATTCAATCCGCTTTCGGATTGCTTACTCGGGAAAAGGACGCGGTAAGTCGATCAGTTGAGTACATTCGGATAAATAATGTATAAACAACAAGTTACAGTTCACTTTCGACTGTAGGACGCCGGGTAGTTCAATATGCTCGCTGGACGATGACCGTGGATCACTGGAAGGGCGAATGCGTGGCGTCCAGCAACGGCAAGATCAATCTTTCGGGCACGGTAGCGAATCTCCAGATGGCCGAACAGACTCCTGGTAGAGCCGTGTCGTTGCACAACTGACTCGATCTGACGACCCTTCAATGAGTGCGGTGCGAGAGAACGGCGAAAGCGCCGAGCCGGTCGACCACGTTCAGACACGGAACCGAATAGCCGCTGGCCCAATCCGCATCCCGGCGCGACCGGCCGGTTACCCGTCCCGCAGGTTGATCGAGATGTCCTCCGCGAGGCTCGCGGCGATTCGTTCGGCGGAGGCGTGCACGGAATCGTGCGCCAGGTGCGCATACCGTGCCGTGGTCTCGATCTGGCGGTGCCCCAGGAGCTTGCCGATCATCGGCAGGCTTTCCCCGAGCGCCAGCGCCCGGGACGCGTAGCTGTGCCGCAGATCATGAATCCTCACACCCTCGAGACCCGCCCGCGCCCGCAGCGTTCTCCAGCCCGCGTCGAGGCTCTGCAGGTGCGTGCCGGGCTTGCGCCCGGCAATCACCCACGGGTTGCCGGGGATTTTCGGGAGTTCGGCCAGAACCTTGACGGCTGCCGCCGCCAGGGCGATCGTCCGCGCGCCGGACTTGGTGTCCGGCAGCCGCAGTTCGGCGGCCTCCGGAGCGACGTGCTCCCACCGCAGCGTGAGGATCTCGCTCTTGCGGCACCCGGTCAGCAGCAGCAGCTTGAGCGCGGCAATGGATGAGGCCGAGGCACCGCCATGCGTTTCCGCCTCCCTGAGCACGTCTCCGAGTCGATCGAACTCCACATCCGTCAGGAACCGTTCCCGCTTGCGGTCCGGGTATTTCATTATTCCAGTGCAGGGGTTGGTTCCTTCCGGCACCTGGCCCCAGCCTTCGGCCAGCTGGTACATGAATGACAGGGTCCGCACGACCCGGTTGGCCTGGTTCGGCGTGGCGTAAAGCCGCTGATGCAGCGCCAGCACATCGGCGCGCTCGACACCGACCATGGGCTTGTGCCCGAAGGCCGGCAGGATGTGCCATTTGATCACGCACTGCAGCCGTCTCGCCGACGCCGGCTTCAGGCGCACCGCCATGTGCTCGGCCTGAAACCGCTCCGCCACCTCCGCGACGGTGGGCCCCGCGGCGGCGGCCGCCGTCACCGGTTCCGGCGCCTCGCCCGCGCGGATTCTTGCAATGATCAGCGCGGCCCGCTTTCGTGCCTCGTCCGCGTTCAACACGCCGTGGCGGCCCACGCGCACGCGCTTGGGGCCCTGCGGGCCGCGGGCATGCGCGAGATACACCTTGCCTCCCGTGGGAAACACTCGCACCCCAAACCCGGTCAGGTGCCGGTCCCAGTACACGGTGTCCTTGCCGACCTTCATCGCGTTCACCGCGCGGTTGGACAGCGTCTTGAGCGCAGGTCTGGCCATCGTCGATCGGCTCCCCTCTATCCCGCTCGACCCGCGTGCGCTTGTGCGCACGCAAGGTGCCCGCCGATGCTCGCCCCCACCCTGGAAGCTGCGGCCTTCTCCGCGTCGCGCATCAGGTGCGCATACCGCGCCGTGGTGGCCATCTTGCGGTGCCCGAGCAGGCGCCCGATCGTCGGCAGGTTCTCGCCCAGCGCCAGCGCCCGGGAGGCATAGCTGTGACGCAGGTCGTGCAGCCGCACATCGTTGAGACCCGCCCGCTCGCGGATGACCTTCCAGTGGCTGTCGAATTTGGACAGCCCGCGCCCGAAGCGCTGGCCCACGATCACGCGGTCCGAACCCTTGGTGCGCGGTATCGCCGCCAGCACCGCCTCCACGGCGCGCGTCATCGGCACCATGCGAGGGCCTGTCTTGGAATCGCGCAGCCTCAGCACCCCCGTCGTGCGGTCCACGTCGTCCCACCGAAGCTGGAGGATCTCCGAACGGCGGCACCCGGTGAGCACCAGCAGCCGGACCGCGGCAATGATGCCCGACCAAACCGAGCCGTCCGCCTCGGCTTCGGCCAACACCCGGCCCAGGCGCCTGAACTCCTCCGGCGTCAGAAACCGCTCCCGCTTCGAGACCTTGTACGGCCTGACGGAGCGGCACGGGTTCGTTCCGGGCGGGATCAGTTCCCACGACTGCGCCAGCGTCATCATCCTCGAGAACACGTGCACGACCAGGTTGGCTTGATGCGGCGTGGCGTGAAGACGCTGATGAAGCGCGATCACGTCCGACCGTTCGACGGAATCGACCGCGCGTTCTCCCAGCGCCGGCACGATGTGGTTGTTCAGCACGCCGCAGTACGTCTGTGCTGTGCTTGGCTTGCAATGCACCGCCACGTAGACTTTAAGGAACCGCTCGGCCAGATCGGCCACCGTGAACGGCCCCGACGGATCCGGCTCCGCGCCCTCGCCCCGCTTGATCCGGTCGATCACCGCCGCTGCTTGCTTGCGCGCCACCTCCGCGGAGATCTTCCCGTGCCGGCCCAGGCTCACGCGTTTGGACCCGCCCGGTCCGCGCGATTGGACGACGAAGACCTTCCGGCCCGAGGCGTGAACCCGCACCCCGAACCCGGCGAGATCGCGGTCCCAGACTACGGTATTCTTGTCCGCGGCCCGCAGTGCATCCACCGAGCGCTTGGTAAGGCGGATGGAACTGCGGCGGGGCATGGCGTCTCCGAAGGGGTAAGCGTTCGGTCACGCGGCGATGAGTATGGAGGATTCAACGATTGAGCGTTCGCTTCCAGTCCTTGCGGAGGGGTCGCAACCAGATGTCCTTTTTCGGCTGGGCTCGTTTCGTATGCCTGTCATAGCGTCCTCTTCCTTGGGTGGTTCCGACATGTGTCCAGCCGGAGGCGTTGTAGACGGCGCCGGTGTAGCGCGGGGTCTCGACGAAGGTCTCGATGAGTACGGGGATGGTGTTGTAGCGCTCGGTCCAGTCCCGTGGCAAGCGGCGGCGCACGAGGGCGAGGATGTGCGAGCCGAGGTTGGGGATTTTGATCCACGGCAGGATGAGGAACCGCGGGTTGTCGACCACCAGCGGCAGGTTCTTCTCGCGCTTCTCGGGCGTCCATCCGATGAACTTGTCGCGCGGGGCGAGCTTCCACGCGGCGGTGGAGAAGCCGAGCATGGCGACGGGCCAGCCGTCGCGGTCGCGGACGGCGTAGCGCATTTGCGCGCCCACCAGGGTCTTGTAGCCGAGGTAGTGGTAGCGGGCGACGAACTCGTTCCAGAGCTTCCCTTCCCGGGTGTTGCGCACGACGGTGCGGAAGTCGAGCGGGCGAACCCCCTCCAGCGTCGTCGGCGCCGGGAACAGCGGCGGCTCGGTCTGGGGTCCGAAGACGATGGGCTTGGGCCGGCCCTGTTTTCCTCTTGGCGGCGGCAGCGCGATCGCGCCGTCGCGGTGCATGGCGAGCATGGTCACCTTGGCCATCATGTCCTTGAGGCCGCCGTCGGGCTTGAACCAGCCGATGCGCCGGCAGAACTCTCTCGCCAGGGCGGCGCGGGTCGGCTGCGGCTCGGCGGCGATCAGGGCGCGCAGCAGCGCCATCTCCTCAGCCGTGAAGTCGCGCCCGTAGTAGCGGCACTCGATGGCGCCGGTCATCCCGGCGCCGTGAACTCGCGCTTGCGCTCCTCGCTCATCGACCAGGGCAGCCAGGGTGACAGGTCGTCCGGCGGCCTGCCGCCATTCTCCGCGCAAGCTGCCAGCCACGCCTCCAGCCAGCACTGGACGTCGATGCCGTTCAAGGCGAGGGTGCCGACGACCGAGTACATCATCGCGGTGAAGTCGGCGCCGAGCCTGCTGTCCGAACCGAAGCTCAATCGACGCCCGATAACGGCCCCTCGGAACGCGCGCTCCGCGGCATTGTTGTCCATGGGCACCTGGGGATTGTCGACGAAGACGCTCAGTCCCTCGCGGTGCTTGAGCAGCGAGCGTAGCGCCTTGCCCTGGCGCGCCTTGACCGGCAAGTCGGCCAACTCCGCTTCGGCCCGCGCGAACAGACCGTCGACGGCCTTCTTCAGTGCCCCCTGCGCGGCGTCGAACGCCGGCGTCTGGTGGTCGAGAGCGGGGTCGTAATGCTCCAGCCGCTCCTTGTTCAGCCGGCAGGTCGACGCGAACCGCTCGACCCATCCCTCGCACCACTGCGTCAGCTTTTGCTGTCCGGCCGCACACTCGATGAAGTCGCGCCGCTGGTGCACCCAACACCAGCACAGGATCACCTTGCCGTCGAGCCCGCGCGCCATCTTGATGTAGGCGCTGTAGCGGTCGCAGACCAGGAACACGATGCCCTTGACCGAACCGAACAGCCTCATCGCGGCCTCGGCGCTGCGCGAGGGGTCCGCCACGAAGTAGACCGCATCGGCGCTGACCGAGATCCACAGCCACGCACGCCGCGAGCGGCCAGTCTCGCTCAGCGACTGGATGCGCCAGCCGGTCTCGTCGGCGTGGCGCACCGCCATCTCGTTCTGGTGGGTGAGGATCGCCGCGGCGAGCGGCGCGAACAGCACCGGGCAGCGACGCACGCTGTCGGCTATGGTTCCTGGCGCGATCGCCAGCCCCTGATCCGTCATCCACGCCGCGGTCCGCCGCAGGGGGCGGTGGCAGGCAAATCGCTCGTACAGGATGCGCGCCCAGACGCTGGTCCCGTAGGGCGTCCTGGGGAACAAGCGGGCCGGCGGAGGCGCGATCGCTTGCAGTGGCGAGGACAGGCAGTCGCAACCCCGACGGTAGCGCGGGCGCACGATCCTGCGGACATGGGCCTTGACCGCGATCTCGATGACGGACGAGGAACGCTCGCCGTCGGCGACATAGGGCTTGCCGCAACAGGAACACACGCGCGCGTCCTCTGGCGGCTCCTGCCGTTCCTCCTTCTCCTCCAGCGTTGGCCGCTGGGTGCGCCCGTGGCCGGCCGCACCGCGCTGCTGGCCGCGCTTGCGCTCCGACCGCGGCGTTTCCTGCTTCTCGCTCCTGCCCCCGAATACCGCCTTCGACAACACGGCCCGGCTCGAGCGCAGCTGGGCAATCCGGGCTTGCAGCCTCGCTCTGTGGGCGCGCAGCGCCTTGATCTTCTTGCCCTGTGCAGCGTTCGCCTTGCGCTGTCGGGCGATCTCCTTGTGCAGCGACTCGATGGTCCTGTTCCGATCGCGCACTGTCCTGAAGACCGCGGACAGCAGGGGACGTTCGGCAAGCTCGGCCTCCAGCTTCTCGTTCTTGATGGCCGACGTTCTCACGGCCACCTGCAGACGGATGATGCGGCTCTGCTGCGCCTTGATGAGGTCCATCTGGTCGTGGTATCCCGCCAGCTCCCCGCGCTGCAGCTTGGTTTCGAAGGTCAGTCGGCGCACTGTCGCCTTGAGGTCCTGCAACCGTTCCTGCTCGCGGCGCAGCCGGCGGTTCTCCCGGTTCAGCCGACGGGTCTCGCGGTTCAGGGAACCGACTTCCCCGCGCAGTCCCTTGATCGTGTCCTTCTGCTTGCGCGCGCGGTCCAGCGCCTTGCGCAACTGGACGCTCGCCCGGGGCCGAGACGGCTGTGCGCGCCGTTTCCACCTGCGAAGCGCCGCAACCTTCCTGCGCAATGCCGTGAGTTCGTCCTTCTGCTCCTGCGGCTGCTCCAGGGCCTTGCGCAGCCGGGCATTCTCGCGGGTCAGAGAATCGATTTCCCGGCGCAGCGCCACCGCCGTCCCCTTGCCGGGCTGCAAAGTCTGCAAGGCTTCGCGCAACTGGAAAACTTCCTTGCGCAGCGACATGATCGTGCTGCTCTTGCGCGAGTCGACACCGGCCTGCGAAAGCAGCTTCTCCAGCCGCGCCACCTCCGTCTGGAAGAACAGCGCATCCTTCGCCGTACGGCGGACTTCCTTCACCTCCTCGACGGCAGCCGTGAGCTTCTCCCGGCTCTTGTCGAGCTGCGTCTTCAGCAAGCCCGCGCGGGAACGGGCATCTATCTCCGCCCGGCGCAGCTCCTCCGCGCGCGTATCCGCCGCGTCCGCCCGTGCCCGTTCCGTCTCCGCGCGGGCCTGTGCCTGTTCGTACAGAGACCGCCAATCGCGCGGCTCCGATGCCGGCGCCGGCGTCGGCGGCGACCAGAACTCGCCGTCCGCCTCGGCCAGCGTCAAACTCGTCCCGAAGTCCTCGTCGCGCATCGCCATGTGCGCGACCATAGCAAATCGTCGGAGGCGTTACCAGTGTCTTGTAAAGGGTGTCCAAAATGATGTCAGCCCTCTCCATCGCCGCGTGACCGAACGCTTACCGAAGGGGTGAAAGCCGTGTTGCGTGCCCGGGACAGGGTGTAAGCATACCGGAAACACGCGGCATCGTATTCAAGGGATATTGAAGCGTAAGCAGGACGGAATTGCAAGGGATAAGACACCCGACCGAGTCTTAAAATGATCGTAATTACAGACACTTATACAACTCAGGCGTACTTCGGCGTACTCGTGTCGGTGGATGAATAGTCGACATGCAGGACTCGTCGCTTGCGGCGATCAACAACGATCGACGCCCGGATTGGGCGGGGGAACGAAGGAAATCACCCCCAGGACTTCGGATTGCCCGTCCACGGGCCGCATGACGATCGCTGCGCCTTCGGGAAAACCGGACTGGCGCACCTGTCCATCCAGCGACAGCAGCGCCGGCGTGCGGTGTCCCACCAGGACACGATTCATGCCCGGTCCCGGTGCTTCTGCAAACAACCGCCGGTGCTCGGCCAGGATCCAGCGCACGCCCCTGGACCCCGCGTAATCGTCCGCCAGCAAACTCTCGGTAATCTCGACCCGCTCGACCCCGAAAGCGATCTCCGCGGTATCGCGGGCCCGGAAGACGGGTCCCGCGAGAATGGGCTCCTGGATTGGTATTTCCAGCGCAGCCACGGTTTCGCCGATCAGCCGGGCCTGTTCCCTGCCGTCGTCGGAAATATTGCGCTGCCCTTCCCGCTGGCCGATTCGGTACAGACGATCGCAGGGCATGCCGGCGGTATCGGCGTGGCGGAAGAACACCACCAGCCCGCCCTGGCGCAATTGCTCGATCAGGGCGATGCCTTCGGGATCGTCCGGTGTCAATTGCGCCCGGGCCTCTCCAAAACCTGTCAGCAGAAGTACGAGGACTCCCACGATGAGTGGTTTGATTGCGCCGGCGACCGATTTTCTCGACATGGGGTTACAGGAGCAGATGCGGCAAGAAGAGTGTGATCGGCGGGATCAGGATCAACAGGGCCACGCGAACCACGCCCGACAACAGGAACGGAGTGACACCCAGGAACGTTTCCCGCATGGGAACCCTGGGTGCATGGTGATTGATGATCAGTACGTTGATTCCCACCGGTGGCGTGATGAGCCCTGCCTCCACGACGATGAGCACGACGATCCCGAACCACATCTTCAGGTCTGCCTCCGGCATGCCGAAATCCAGCCCCGCCATGATCGGCCAGAAAATGGGAATCGTCAGAAATATCATCGCCAGGCTGTCCATCAGGCAGCCGAGCAGCAGGTAGACCACCAAAAGCAGAACCAGGATCATGTACGGGTTGAGGGCGCTGGTGGCGGCAAGCGCGGACAACTGGTCGGCGACGCCCGTCAACGCCATGAAGATGTTCAGAAAGCCGGCGCCGAGCAGGATCAGAAAGATCATTCCGGTGGTCTTGGCCGCATCCTTGACGCAGGAGAAGAATCCCTGCAGATCCAGATTCCCCTTCCAGACGGCCAGCACGCCGGCGCCGAATGCCCCCACCGCCGCGCCCTCCGTGGGATCGAAAATGCCGAAGTAAATGCCACCGATGACAACCACGAACAACACGATCGTGGGCCAGGTTTCGAGCAGTGCCTGAATCCGTTCTCCGGTTGTGGCACGGGTCCCTACCGGCCCGGACTCGGGGAAGATGCGAACCCAGATCGCGATAGCCACGAGGTAGCCGACGAGTCCGATGATGCCCGGAATGAGGGCGGCCTGGAACATCTGCACGATGTTCGCCTGGACCGCGATGGCGTAGATGATCAGCGCGACGGACGGCGGTATGAGTATCCCCAGGGTGCCGCCGGCGGCCAGAGCGCCGGTGGCCAGGCTGCCCGAGTACCGGTAGCGCTCCAGCTCCGGAATCGCCACTCGCGCCATGGTCCCCGCAGTTGCCAGCGACGAGCCGCAAATCGCCCCGAAGGCGCCGCAGCCGCCCACCGCGGCCATGGCCACGCCGCCGCGCCGGTGGCCAAGGAAAACATTGGCGGCGGCAAATAGCGAACGGCTGAGCCCGGATCGGGAGGCGAACTCACCCATGAGGAGGAACATGGGGATCACCGAAAACTCATAGGAAGCGAACTGCCAGTAGGCGGCCGTCTTCATGTAGGCGAGCACGGGATCGAGTCCGGACAGGGCCACGTAACCGCAAATTCCCACCGTGAGCATGGCCAGCGCCACCGGAATGCGGATGACCAGGAGGCCGATGAGAACGGCCAGCCCGATGAGGGCCAGTTGCACGCTATTCATCAGCGGCACTCCCCAGCGTCTCCACTGCCGTATAGAAGCAGCACACGGCAAGAAGCAGGAAGGAGGCGACGCCGAAGGGGTACACCACCCATACCGGGAAACCCAGAATCATGGAGATATCGCCGTTTCGTACCGTGTCTGCGAAGCCAAAGACCGTACGCCACGCAAACAGCGCTGCGACGAAACCGAACAGCAATGCGGCCAGTACGTCCATGGCGCGCTGCACAGCGGGCGGCATTCCGGAAATAAAGATATCCACGGCCACGTTGCCCTTCTGCATGTAGCAGTAGGGGAGGAACAGAAAGACCGCGACGGACGTTCCCAGCGCGACGATCTCAAAGTCTCCGGGGACCGGACTGGAGAACAGGGCACGGCCGACAATACTGACGACCACCAGAGTCACCATGGCGGCCAGTACGATGCCGCCGGCGATGGCAAACCAGGCCGAAATCCGGTGCAGTTGTTCGCCCATGTAATTCAAGTTTCGTCCCTCGCATTGCGAGTTCCGGTGGCATTTTTCTGCGTTTGCGTTTGCGTTTGCGTTTGCGTCACCCCAGTCACCCGTTGAATCCATACAGCCGATGAGGGTTGTCAACCAGCACCTTCTGTTGCACCGCCGGGTCGGGCATGAACTGCGGTATCAGATCGACCAGGTCGCCGTCGTTGGGCATGTGTTTCCTGATGTTGGGGTGGGGCCAGTCGGTCCCCCACAGGATCCGGTCGGAGCAGACTTCCAGCAACGCCTGAGCGAAGGGTACTGCATCGGTAAACGGAGGGCCTGCCGTGGAAATCCGCTCAGCACCGCAGATTTTCACCCAGCACGTCTCCCGGCGCGCGGCATCCAGAAGCAGACGGAACGGCCGTTGCCGCAAGCCCGCTCCCGTCGGTACGCGGCCCATATGGTCGATGACGAACGGAACCGGTAGGCCATCCAGCAGGGGCTTGTACTCCAGCAGGTCGGCAGCATCGAAATGCAGCACCACATGCCAGCCCAGCGCCTTGATCCGGTTTACGACCCGGTGAAAAACCGTCATGTCGGGAGCCCCGCCAAGATGCTTGACGAAATTGAACCGCACACCGCGAATTCCGCCGTCGTGAAGCTGTTCCAGCGCCCGGTCGTCGAGGGAACCGTCCACGTTGGCCACGCCGCGATAGCGCCCGCCGCTCTGGGCGATGGCATCGAGAATCACCGTGTTGTCGACACCGTGGCAACTGGCATTCACCAGCACGGCGCGTTCCAGCTCCAGGGTTGCCTGAAGTTCCCTGAACCGCGCCAGGGGTGCGTCGGGCGGCGTATAGCTGCGACCCGGGGCGTAAGGGTAGACCGAGCCGGGTCCGAATATGTGGCAATGGGCGTCGCAAGCCCCCGCTGGCGGCACGTACTTCGGCTTGCGAGTGTTGGGATCCGGAGCTTGACAGGTGGGTATGGGCACGGCGGGCTATGTTACCAACATTCGCGCCCACGACGTTCGCAAGCGTGCTCCGCAGACAGCCAATGCCACCACGATCAAACGCCAATTAAGATTTCCTGAGACTGCGGTTGCGCTCGCCGGTGTAAAATCGGCGATCGGATGAAAACCCGCAGGCAATGGGATCGGAGGATTCTTGATGGCTGAGAGTGCCGCCAAACTGGAATACCAGCGCGACTTCGCGTTGACAATCAACGGTCAGTTCGTAGCCGGCGATGACTTTCTGGAAGTGATCGATCCCGCAACCGAGGAGGTCTTTGCGGTCTGCCCCGCCGCCGGGCGCGAACACCTCGAGCAGGCAGTCGCAGCCGCCCGTCGAGCGTCGGGCGATTGGCGTGCGCGGACATTCGAGCAGCGCGCGGAGCTGATCAGGCAGTATTCGGTCCTCCTGCGGGAGCACAAGAACGAACTCGGCGCGCTGCTGACCCGCGAGCAAGGCAAGCCCATCGGTCAGTCCGTGGCGGAGTTCGAGCGCGGGACCGCCCAGGCCGACGGCATGGCGGGCATCGAGATCCCGGTCGAAGTACTGCTGGAGGACGAGAAGCGGCGCATCGAGCTCAACTACCGGCCGTTGGGTGTCGTCGGCATCATCACCCCCTGGAACGCGCCGGCGGCTCTGGCGCTGGGATCTCTGAGTGCGGCTCTCTATACAGGCAATACGGTGGTTCTCAAGCCCTCGCCGTATACGCCGTTGACCACGCTCAAGATGGGCGAACTGGCGCAGTCGGTTTTCCCCCCGGGCGTGGTCAACGTGCTGGCCGCGGGTAACGAGCTGGGGCAATGGATGACCGAGCATCCCGACATCGACAAGATCTCGTTCACCGGTTCGGTGGCCACGGGCAAGCGAGTACTGGCGAGCGCCTCGGGGACGCTCAAGAGAGTGACTCTGGAGCTCGGCGGCAACGATCCGGCTATCGTTCTCGACGACGCCGACCCCAGGGCCATCGCCAAGCCGTTGTTCTTCGCCTGCTTCGTGAACAGCGGTCAGGTCTGCATGGCGGTCAAACGCATTTATGCGCACGAAAGCGTCTACGATGAGTTGTGTTCGGCGCTGGTGGACGAGGCGAACGCGGCCAAGGTCGGCAATGGGCTCGAACCGGACACCCAACTCGGACCGTTACAGAACAGGATGCAGTTCGACAAGGTCTCGGAGATTCTCGAGGAGACCAGGAACGCCGGCGCCACGATCCTGACAGGGGGCGAAATTCCCGACCGGCCCGGCTACTTCATCCCGCCGACGCTGGTGACCGACGTGGACGACGACAGCCGGATCGTGAGCGAGGAGCAGTTCGGCCCGGTGGTACCGATATTGAAGTTTTCCGATCCGGAGGATGCCTTGCGGCGCGCCAACGACACGCGTTACGGATTGAGCGGCTCGGTCTGGACCGCGGACCCCGCACGGGGCAAGGCGCTGGCGGAGCGCATGGAAGTGGGCACCGCCTGGGTCAATCAACACCGGGCGGTGTCCGCTTACGTACCGTTTGGCGGTGCCAAGCAGTCGGGACTGGGGCGCCAGTACTCCATAATAGGGCTGAAGGGCTATATGGAGCCGCAGGTGGTCAGCGTCTCGAAGATGTGAGCGCGCACGATTGGGGATGATAGTGAAGCGGCGACGCACCATCGATTGTCGAAAACGGCGCTGACCGGCGAGGGGGAGTAACAATGCTGTTAGGCGAGATTCTACGGGTTGCCCTGCAGTCCATCAGGGCCAATATCGTTCGCTCGTGCCTGACCATGCTGGGCATCATCATCGGCGTGGCGGCCGTGATCACCATGCTGGCGGCGGGTTCCGGAGCGCAACAGCAGATCGAGGATCAGATCGATGCGCTTGGCGCAAACGTGCTCAACATCACCGCGGAGACCTGGTTCCTGCGCGGTGTTGCCCGCGATGCGCTGACTCTGGAAGTCGAAGATGTATGGGCGCTGCGGGAGCACGCTCAATACCTCGATGCAGTTGTTCCGACTCTGGAGGATCGGGGCCAGATCACCTACGAAGGACAAAATTCCAATGTTCGCCTGGTCGGCACGACGGCCGACTACGCCGACATATTTAATTATGGTCTGCAGTACGGACGCATGTTTACCGAAGCCGAAGATCTGGCGCGCCAACGCGTCGCGGTGGCCGGTGCGGAGATTCCCCAACACCTGGGAATCGAAAACCCGCAGAATCTGCTGGGTCAGCGGGTCTTCGTGCGCGGGATACCCTTTACCGTGGTCGGTATCCTTGAAGAAATCGGTGGTTCCAACAATCCGGATCAACACGTCCTTCTGCCGGTGCGAACAGCCGAGACCCGGGTGTTCGGCTCGGAGGACCTGGAGGACATCAGCGTTCGCGTGTCTCCGGACGTGCCGCTGGAAACCGCCATGGTGGACGTGGAACGCGTGCTTCGCGCCGAACACAAGATCCTCCCCGGTTTCCCCAACGATTTCGCAATCTACGACCGCAAGCAGTTCCTCGAAACCCGAGAGGCAGCGCAACAGACGTTCACCATGCTGTTGGCCAGTATCGCTGGCGTCAGCCTGCTGGTCGGCGGTATCGGCATCATGAACATCATGCTGGTGTCGGTTACCGAACGTACGCGGGAAATCGGTGTTCGCATGGCCATGGGTGCGACACGGTTCAACATCATGACGCAATTCCTTATCGAGGCGGTTGCGCTGTGCCTCCTGGGCGGCGCGTTGGGCGTGGCCGCCGGTGCAGGCATGGCGATACTGCTGTCGCGCACGGCCGGCTGGGCTGTCCAGATCTCCCCGGAATCGATCCTGCTTGCGGTGGCGTTCAGCCTCGGCGTCGGGCTCTTCTTCGGGCTGTTGCCGGCCCGGCGCGCGGCGGCGCTGGATCCCATCGAGGCGCTGCGCTACGAATAGCGTTGCGGTTCTTGCCAATAGTCCCGCTACCGGCAAGGACCGCGCTTTGTATCGGCGCGTCGGGCTCGCTCTGAATTGGCAGGAACTTGTGGGACAGGACACGAGCGGCCGGCGGCAGTGTTGTAAACTACGTCTCCGCTTCGAACCCGGAAAGAGAAATCAATGAGTGAGAACACTCCCAAGGGCGCAGCACGCCCTGCCGCCGGCAAGCGCCTTCTGATCAGCGTGGCCGCGGCCGCGGCCGCCGGCTTGTTGCTGGTCGTCGCGGTGATCATGCCCGCGGAATACGGTCGCGATCCGCTGGGCACCGGGCGCCTGCTCGGTCTTGAGTCCATGACCGCCGAACCCACGCGCACGATCGAGATCACCGACGTCATCGGCGGAAACGAAACGGTGTCGGAAGCCGAAATTCCCGACTACGGCGATCCCGTGCCCCTCCCGAATCCGGCGGTCCACCAGGACGAGTCCGAGGCGGAACGGAGCACGACGATGGAAATTGCCATCGGAGCGTTCGAAGAGACGGAGATCAAGACCGTCCTCGGCGAAGCCAAGGTCATTCTCTATTCCTGGAGCGTCGACCGGGGGGATATCTATTCGGACTTCCACGGCCATGCCCCGGAGTTCGGCCCCGAGTTCTTCGTGCGCTACGAGGAACACCAGGAGGGCTCCGGCAATAACGGGTCGCTGGTAGCGCCCTTTGCCGGCGAGCACGGCTGGTACTGGTTGAACTACAACGAATACCCTGTCGTCGTGACGCTGACGGTAGAGGGGTATTACGACGACATCATCGACTACGGTATTTTCCAGTAACGGCCGGTGGAGGGTCGTGAACGACCCCGGGGCGCCACGCTGGGTTAACGGCTGAAATTCCAGAATGTCACAACAACGAAATCCACGGTACTGGGCATCACGCTGGTACACGACGAAGTTTGCCCGCGAGCCCATGCCGCGGGGATGGTACTGGCACGACGAGCACTACACCTGGAGCGGACCCTACGATTCCGAAGAGCAGGCCCGGATGGATCTGAATGCCTACGAGAAGTGCCGCGAGACACCGGTTCTGAGTTCGTTCCTGAACTACTGAATTCGCTTCTGGTTCGCAGCGGCAGCCAGCCAGGCTCGCCTCTTGTCGGACACCGGCCCTTTACCGCGGTCGAGGATTCTCGGTCGAGGATTCTCGCTCCCGGGAAATCCGCGAGGTTTCAGGCACGAAAAACAGCAGCATCAGGCCACCGAGAACTCCAAGCCCGCCGGCGAACAGGCTGGCCGCCGCCAGGCTGAATGCCTCCAACAGCAGTCCGGCCAGCAGCGGCCCACTCGCCCAGCCGACGTCGCCGATAAGCCTCCAGACGCCCAGGAACTGCCCGCGCTGGCCGAGTGGCGAGAGATCCCGACCGGGTAGGAGAGCGATACATCGACCAGCGCTGCAGTGGCGTAGATCAAGCCGATGGCCGCCGGCTCAAGACCTACCGTCACCCCGAACAGAGGTACGAGGAGCTGGCGTGTGGCGCGCACGAGCTGGAATACGAACGCGACGGACCCGGCGGTAGCGAATACGCGCCGGTTGTCCGCAAAAATCCCGCCGATGGTCTTCAAGTGTCCGGACCTGGCCGGTGCGTGTGGCCGAACGTCGGCCGTAAACAGGAGCGAGATCAGGAAGGCGACCCCGCAGAAAGCAGCGGCGCCGAGATAGGCTGCAGGGTAGCCCAGGGATTCGGCAATGATGCCGCCCACAAGGGGGCCCGCCAATGCTCCCAGGCGCTGGACCCCGGCATTCACCGCGGTCGCCTGTCCCCGCATCTCGGGCGGACAGCTATGGGTGATGTAGGTCAGCCAGCCCAGGAACCAGGCGGCATGGGCGGCGCCCAGTGGAATCGAGAGGAGCGCGATCAGCCACTGTTCGGTGGCCAGCGACAGACCGAACATGGAGGCCGCCAATGTCAACAACCCGCCCAGGAGCACGCTCTTGTCCCCGAACCTTCCGATCAGCAGCCCGGCGGGGACGTCGAAGAGAAGCACCCCGATACCTCGCATGGCCATCACCAGCGCGGCGAAGGCGGCGCTGCCGCTGACTTCGAGCGCGTACAGCGGCAACAGCAGCAGCATCGCCTGATTGGCGATGGCCGTGAAGGCGGAAGGCAGATAGACCGGGATCAGGAGCCGGTCATGTGGAGCGGGCAGACTCAAGGTGAACCGTCAGCGAGCGATGCCTGCGCCGCGGGACCGCACGTCCTATTGCAGTACCGCGACGATGGAGTCGGCAACAAAATCCATGTTGGAGGGGTTGAGTCCGGCGAAGTTGATCCGGCTCGATTCCACCATGTAGATATGGAATTCCTCGCGCAGGCGGACGATCTGCTCGAGATTCAGCCCCAGAAACGAAAACATGCCGCGTTCACCGGCAATGAACGAGAAGTCCCTGGGCGCGCCGCGTTTCGCAAGTTCGTCCGCAAACGTGCGCCGCAGTCCATTGAGCCGATCGCGCATTTCGCCCAACTCGTCCAGCCAGATTTCGGTCAACTCCTCATCGTGCAGGATGCAACTGACGATGGCGGCGCCATGGTCGGGAGGCATCGAGTAGATGCCCCGACCCATCTGCGCGAGATTGGTCCGAGCGGTCCTGGCCTGGTCGGCATTCCGGGAGACGATGCTTGCAAGGCCCACTCGCTCCCGGTACAAGCCGAGATTCTTCGAGCACGACGCAGCCACCAGGACTTCGTCCACCCGCTCGGCCATGACCCGCGCGCCGTAGGCGTCCTTGTCAAGGTCTTCGGCGAGGCCCTGGTAGGCGAGATCGACGAACGGCACGATGCCGCGGTCGGCAAAGAGCTCCGCAAGTGCATCCCACTGCTCCCGGGAAAGATCCGCGCCGCACGGGTTGTGGCAGCAGCCGTGCAGCAGAACCACGTCGTCGGGTCCCAATCTTGCGAACGTTTCGACCATGCTGTCGAAATCGACGCAGTGGCGGTCGAAGTCGTAGTAGGGGTAGTGCGCAAGAGTAAGCCCCGCAAGACGCAGCAGGGGCAGATGGTTGGGCCAGGACGGCGTGCTCAACCACACGGTGGCTGTGGGCCTGGCGCGGGCGATGACATGGCCCAGAACGCTCAGGCCGCCGCTGCCGCCGGGGGTCTGGACAGACGATATGCGTCCTGCCTCCAGCGCCGGGTGGCCGGCGCCGAACAGCAGCGTCTCCATGGCCTCGTTAAACCCCGGGTTTCCGGCGATGGCGACGTAGCTCTTGGTGTCCTGGGCCTCGATGATGCGGCGTTCGGCACGTTTCACGCACCTCAGCACCGGTGTGCGCCCGGCCTCGTCCTGGAACACGCCGACGCTGAGGTCGACCTTTCCGGGGGCCGGATCGGCGCGAAACATCGTCATGATCCCGATAATGGCGTCAGGGGGCTGGAGTTCCAGATTTTCGAACACGATCAATCCTGAGAGTTGGGCGGGCCCGGGGCCTGCGCGACGAGCGGATACTAAATGATTGGCAAGGTACTGGTAAGACCCGGACCTCCTGGCCAACGCAAGCGGGCTTTACTCGGAGCCGCGGCAAACGGGGTGAAATGACGGGAACTTGCGGGACAGGACACCAGGTGCGCAGACAGGACATTCGCGAGGTTGTGAGCCCGGATCGTCTCATGCAAGATGGCCGGGAATCCGTGCGTCCCCCACGATGGAGTGAGAAAGTCATCAAGATGAAAACCCATTGTTCCGCCAAGTCTCCAGTATTGCGAAAGGTGGCGGTCATTGCATGCGCCAGTCCGCTTGTATCCGCTGCTGTCGCTCAGGATCATCCGATCGATCGACTTTCCGCCGAGGGTGAGTCCCAGGTCATCGCCTGGCGGCGAGACTTCCACGAATATCCGGAACTCAGCAACCGCGAGTTTCGCACCTCCGAGGTAGTGGCCGAGGCGCTGCGGGAGATGGGCCTTGAGGTCGAAACCGGCATCGCCCACACGGGCGTGGTCGGTTACCTGGGGGGCGCGCAGGAACGCCCCCTGGTGGCGATCCGTGCCGATATGGACGCGCTGCCGGTGACCGAGGCCACGGGTGTGCCCTTTGCCTCCACCGTGACCACTGAGTACCGGGGCCAGGATGTGGGCGTGATGCACGCCTGCGGTCACGACACCCACATGGCGATGCTGCTGGGAGTAGCGAGCAACCTGGCGGCGCTGAAAGACGACTTGCCGGGATCGGTGCTGTTCATCTTCCAGCCTGCCGAGGAGGGTGCGCCGGAGGGCGAAGAGGGCGGTGCGGAGTTGATGCTGAAGGAGGGGCTGTTCGATCGGTACCAACCGGACGTGGTCTTCGGCATGCACGCGTTTTCGAGCCTCAATTCGGGACAGATCGGTTACCGTGCAGGCCCCATCATGGCGAGCGTGGACCAGTTCGCATTGACGGTACGGGGCCGGCAGACCCACGGGGCGCGGCCCTGGGACGGGGTGGACCCGATCGTGACGGCGGCTCAGATCATCACCAGTGTACAAACGATCGTCAGCCGCCAGGTGGACCTCACGCGGGCGCCCGCGGTGGTGACGTTCGGCGCCATCAACGGCGGGATTCGCAACAACATCATTCCGGATGAAGTCGAGTTGATCGGCACGATCCGGAATCTTGACATGGATGTCCGCGACCAGGTCCATGAGCGCTTGCGAACGACGGTGACCAACATCGCCGAGGCGGCGGGAGCGGAGGCGGACTTGCGGATCATCGAGCAGTACCCGGTGACCGTGAACGATCCGGACCTGACCCGGCGGATGCTGCCGACCATCGAACGGGTGGTCGGGCGCGAGAACATGGTCGAGGAGGTGCCGCGCACAGGCGCGGAGGACTTCTCTTACTTTGCCCTGGAAGTGCCGGGCTTCTACGTGGGCCTGGGCGTGACGCCGCCGGATGTCGATCCGGCTTCCGCGCCCACCAACCATTCACCGCTCTTCCACGTGGATGAAGCCGCGCTGGTCACCGGAGTACGTGTCCTGAGCCACCTGGCCATGGACTACATGGCCGGGGAGTGACTGCACCGGGCGGACCGGGTCGTGAGCGGCAAAGCCGCTCGTTGTGCGCGCAGGATGAGGGCTGACGCCTGTCCGGCAAGACCATGATTGCCCTTCGTCTGTACGCGAGCTTATCATCGAGTCAAACACAGGGGGACGTGATGAGAAAAAACGCCGGCATTTGCCTGATCCTGTTCCTGCTCGCACCGGTCGGTGCGACGGCACATCACTCCAGGGCGACCTTTTTCGACATGAATCAGATCGTCGAACTGGAGGGAGAAATCACCCGAGTGCAATGGCGCCATCCGCACGTGCGTTACTGGCTCCAGGCGGATCCCGCCTATGGCGGCGCCGAGTGGGAAATGGAATCGACCCCGCCCAGCCTGCTGGAACGGCAGGGTATCGGTCCCGACATTCTCATGGCGGGAACCAGGGTGCGCGTGGCAGGCCCGCCATCGAGGTTTTCGGCCAATACCATGGAAGTCAGCCACGTGCTCCTGCCGGATGGACGCGAGGTGCTGCTGCATACCGGCCTTGACCCCCGGTGGACACAGAATGCGGTGCACCGGCAGACGCTCGGGTTCGACCCGGAAGCGGTGCGAGGGGCCGAAGCGGCGGCCCGCGGCATTTTCAGGGTTTGGAGTCGGATGGGAATGGCCGCCGATGACCGGCCGCAGTTCTGGCTCGGCAGCTACCCGCTCACCGAGTCGGCCAGGGCCGTGGCCGCGGGGTGGGATCCCGCCGTCGGGACGGATGTGGGTTGCAGTGGCAAGGACATGCCCTGGATCATGGCCAGCAACTGGCCGTTCGAATTCATCGACGAGGGTGACACGATCCGTTTGCTGGCGGAGGAGTTCGACCGGGAGCGGCTCATCCACCTGAACGGGTCGGCCGCAGAGGCGGTGCCGTCGCCGATGGGGCAATCGACAGGCCGCTGGGAGAACGGCGACCTCGTGGTTGTCACGACGCATGTCAATTCGGGCCAGATGGGCAGAAACGGGATCCCGCTGAGCGCGGAGGTGGAGATATTGGAGCGCTTCAGTCTGAGTCAGGACCAGCGACGCCTGGGTTACGAGATGACGATCACCGATGCCGCCACGTTCCTTGAGCCCGTGACCATGACGTCCCACTGGATCTGGCGGCCCGGCGAGACCGTCAAGCCGTACAATTGCACCGAGACGCCGGGTTCGTGGACAACCACTGACCAGAGCGAGTTTCGTTCGAGCCCGTAGAGGGCGCACCTGAACCGGTCCGGTTTCAATGCAACGCGGCGCCGGGGACCGCGTACTTGCCGGTTATTCGTGAACTAGTTGCCAGGCGCCGTCGCCGATGTGCCACGACGGCTCCTGTACGGATAAAGGCCAACAACGATTTATTCTCCCGCGGGCCGCAGGTTGTTCCGCCCGCTCAGATCCTCACAGGCATAGGGTACGTAGGGCTCGCTGGTTAGCGAGTGCGTATCCTGGCCGGAAACCGATCCCTGTATGTACAGCGGATCGTCGAACGTATAGCTGCGGGTCAACGTCCGGCCGTCCGCGCTTACCTGGAATCGCTCCACGACGTGCCATTGGTCGCTGTGCATGCGGAATCTCGGCCAGTCCACATGGTCAAGGACGCCCGCCTCGAATGCGATCGTGTCGACGACCAGCGTATCGTCCTCCCACCGGCCGATGGAATGGCCGGTCACGCTCGGTTCGATGTCTTCAGGGTGTTCGGATTGGTCCAGGAGGATTGTCCTGACGAGATCCAGATAGCCGTATTGCAAGGTGATCGTGTCATCGTCCTGGTAGATATCGTTCGACTCCCGCTCGAATACCCAGTCGTAAACGATGTTCGTCGTTTCGCAACGCAGCGCCGGACTGTCGAAGTGCCGGACGCGTCCTTCGGCAGCCTGCGCACCGGCCGGGGTCGGCTCGACCGTCGGCAGATCCAGGGATGCCTGGGTGGAGACCCACGGCCCGCGAAGGTTGGGCTGGCCATTGGCGAGATAGGCCGGGCGCGACCGCGCGGCGTTTTCGGAAACAAGGCCGCCCGAAACTTCATCCGCAGTGGGGCGCCCATCGTATTCGGACAGGGTCGTACCGTCTTCGAGGATGATCATCCCGACGTGGCAGACATTTTCTTCGCGTCGGGCCGGGGACCCGTCGATGGACATGATCTGGCCCGGAAGCAGGGACTCGGCCGTCCAGCCGCGCCGCCTGAGCCGGGTGGCGGCTGCCATTTCGCAGCGCCAGTTGGTCGCTGCGCCCTGATCGTCGGTTACATCCAGGTAGAGATAGACGTGGGGATTGACGAACTTGAACTCGGTGAGCACCGCGTCCGCGAGGACGATGTCCCGATCGAGATCAAAATTTCCGACAATGGCGTGATGGGCGAATGCACTCGGCGTCGCCACGGCCAGGAGGGTCGCCGAAAGCAAACCTGCTCCAATGTCTCTTGCTTCAAATTTCATTTGCATCAAATCGACCGCCGTGATGCCAAACGATAGCAACACTGCATGGTCGAATCCACAGCAGTCGGAGTCGGACCGGTTGATAAACTGGCGCTCGCTCGCTAGATTCCATCACCAATGCCGGATTCCGCGAAGATGATCCTGACTTCTGTCGTTGGCAGCTACCCGCAGCCCGAATGGCTGGTTGACCGGGAGCGGTTACTGCAGCGGTTGCCCCCGCGCGTTCGCGCCAGGGATCTCTGGCGCATACCCGGGGAATTGCTCAATCAGGCTCAGGATGACGCCACGATCCTCGCCATCAGGGACCAGGAACGGGCGGGCGTCGACATCATCACCGATGGTGAAAACCGGCGCGAGAGCTATTCGAACAGGATGGCGAATGCGCTCAGCGGTATCGATCGACGCCGCTTCGGCGAAGTCAGGGGCCGTACGGGCCGGACGACGCAGGTGCCGCTGGTAACCGGCCCGATCAGGCGCACAAAACCAGTCGAGGTGCGAAACGTCGAGTTTCTGCGCTCGCAGACCCGGCGCACGATCAAGATGACCCTGCCCGGACCCTTCACCATGGCACAGCAAGCGGTCAACGAGTACTACCCGGATGACCAGAGCCTCGCGATGGGCTTCGCCGAAGCCGTCAACGAGGAAATCAAGGATCTCTTCGCCGCCGGCGCCGACATCGTTCAACTGGACGAGCCGTGGCTCGAATCACGCGTGGAACAGGCCGGATCGTATGCCGTCAAGGTCATTAACCGGGCCCTCGATGGGGTCACCGGCACCACCGCCATCCATGTGTGTTTCGGCTATGCCGCGGTAGTCAGGAACAAGCCGAAACGCGCGTATTCGGTTCTCGCGGAGCTCGCGCAGACCAGCGCAGACCAAATTTCCATCGAGGCGGCGCAGCCGCGATTGGATTTGACCAGCCTGCGGCATGAAGTACCTGCCGAGGAACGTCGCCTTCGGCAAATTGCAGTCGATGGTGCAGGCGGCCGAACTGGTGCGGGCCGAGCTGTAACGCACGTTTTTCGCTGAAGCGCGGTGCGAGGGCGCGTACGGTCCGCCGAGTTACGCCACCAGCGCCACCAACACCAGGACGAAGCCGATGATGTAGCCCAGCAGCTTCAGGCCATCGATGGTTCCTGCGGCGACGGCGTCCATGGCGCCGTCGTAGCGACGCTCGAACTCGATGCGCTCCTGCGCGCCGCTCGCGCCGGCCGGGACCATCAGGCGTGCGACCACGACAGCGGCCGGTGCACTGAGCACCGATGCAGTCAGCAAGTGCCCTGCCGCGTTGGGCAGCACATCCTGAAGCAGCGTGGAATAGAGCACGAAGACGGTACCCGCGATCGTCGACAGGCCCGCGGTCATCACGATGAAGAGGTCGGCCCGGCTCATTCGCTCCAGATAGGGCTTCACGAGCAGGGGCGACTCCACCATACCCACAAAAATGTTCGCCGCCGTGGCGAAGCTGGCGGCCCCGCCAATGCGCATCACCCTGCTCAGCAACCAGGCAAACGCCTGCACGATCACCGGTAGCACGCGCCAGTGATAGAGCAGTGCGGATAGCGCGCTGACCACCAGCACCGCCAGTCCGATGACGGGCTGAAGCATCGCCACGTGGGATTACCTACCCGCCGAAGGCCGCCGCCACCCGAGGCACGAGTTGCTGCCAGATCAGTACCAGCGACATTCCCGTGAAGACCGCCAGGCTCAACCAGCCGAACCACTTCGCGAACGTCGATGGATAGAAGACCTTGTCTTCCTTGGGGATGATCGTGAAGCAGTAGTAGAGGTTGAGGAAGAAAATCACCGGGGCGACGAAGTACGCCAGCGCGGAGGCCACCAGTACCAGCAAAACCGGACGCGGCAGGCCGGCGATGATTGCCACCGAAGTCACCAGGGAGAACAGCATGCTGATCCGGTAGATGTTGTATTCGGAGTACCAGCGGCGCAGATGCTCCGGCCCCAGATCTTCCCTGGCCGTGCCGCGCAGATCGGCGGTGGCGGGAAAGAGGTTCCGGCAGCAGGCGCCAACGACTCTGGGCCAGCCGTCGAAGTAGTTGAACGCTGTCGAATAGGTGGCCGCCATGGCCCCAACCAGGAATACGATCATCATCCCCGGACCGACGCTGTCAGTGAAGATGCGGGCGATTTCTCCCATCACCGCGTTGCCCTGGACTTCGCTGGGGAAGAGCCACACCGCCGCCAGCAGCATGAAGATGCAGACCAGGAAGAAGGAAATCACGTGGCCCGCACGAAAGTCCCACAGGCCGATCTTGAACCAGCGGCGGCAGTATTCCTGAGCGTGGGAGGACAATTTGGAAGTGTCCACCGCGAGGTCGTCCTTGCCGCTGCTGAACGCGTCGAATCGCGCGGCGATGCCCTGGGCTTCCATTTCGTCGCGGATCCGGCCCATTCCGACTTTCTTGGCCTTGCCCCATTCCGAGGCCTGCAGCGAAACATCGATCCCGGTGGGCAGCAGCCCGAGGAACGAGGCGATGATCAGCCATGATCCCTCAGGGGTATCCAGCTGGAAGAAGTGCACGAACTCGCT
Source organism: Candidatus Rariloculaceae bacterium (assembly GCA_965262365.1). Lineage (GTDB taxonomy): Bacteria > Pseudomonadota > Gammaproteobacteria > Steroidobacterales > Rariloculaceae > UBA6522. The sequence goes on along the minus strand of OZ253541.1, from coordinate 3,957,418 downwards.
CACCGGAGCGGGGTTCACCACGTAGACGCCGGCGCTGCAGACGATGAGGATTCCTGCGGCGATTTTCGTCACCAGTTCCACGGCCGCGTATTTCCCGCCGAGGATGATGACCACCGAAAGCACGCCCAGCAGCAGCCCGTACAGGGACAGTTCGTAGTCATCGGCCAACCCCGGAATGTCCCAACCGAGGTACTGCCTGAAAAAGTAGAAGGCCACGGCCGCCGCGGCCACCAACCGCCCGGCCTGGCCAATGGCCGACTGGATGACGGTGGTGATGAGCACGTACCAGACGGGAAGTTTCTTCCAGGCCGTGGAATACGCATCGAGCATGCTGCGGCCGGTGGCGTGGGTGAAGCGAAACGCCATTTCGAAGCCGTAGTACTTGAAGATATAGGCGATGGGAATGCACCAGAGCAACGCATAGCCGAATCGACCCCCGGCGACCGGCGCGGTCACCAGGTGGCTGGTGCCGATACCGGTCATCATCAGGATCAGGCCCGGCCCGAACTGACGGACCAGGTTCGCAGGCGTCATGGACGGGAGCTGCAATGACTGGAAGGAATTGCCTGACGGCGAAGTCTCGTTGGTTTTATCGTTCATTGGTGATGGCTTTTCAGAACTGGTGCCGGCGATATGGTACATGAGACAGGCTCGGACCATTCCGGGTAATCTCTCGCCCATGGACGTTTCCGTCAAGGTTGCGAGTTCGCCTGAGGACCAGTTCAAGGCGTTCATGGTTCGTTGCGTAGTGTTTTGCGGTGAACAGGGCGTTCGGTACGATGTGGAACGGGATGAATTCGAAGCCACCGCGATCCACGTACTTGGCGAGATCGACGGTGAACCCGTTGCGGCTGGTCGGCTGCGTTGCCTTGGGGACTACGCCAAGCTGGAACGCATCGCGGTTCGCGCGCCCTACCGCGGCCGGGGAATAGGCTCCGAAGTCACGCGATTCCTGATGAAGCTGGCGCGGGAGCGTGGCTACTCCAGCTATCGCATGAACGCTCAGGCGCATCTGGAAAAGTTCTATGGGCAGTTGGGCTTTCGGGCCGTTGGCGAGATATTTCTGGATGCCGATATCGAGCACGTGCTGATGGTTCGGGAGGACTGAGGCGGGCGCCTCCAACCGAATCACCGATCGGTCTCGACGCTGCGGAATGGATCATCGAGCGGCAGGTAACAATGATCGGAGCCGACTCATGGGGCAGCGAAGTGTTTCCCAACCCGGACGAGGGGCTTGTCTTCCCGGTTCACCAGGAACTGCTCATGAAGAACGGCATCTTCAACCTGGAGAACATGCAGTTCGACGAACTCGTGGCCGATGTGGTCTACGAGTTCGCGTTCATCGTCACGCCGATCCGTTTCAGGGGGGCGACGGGCTCGCCGGCCCGCCCCATCGCCATACGCTGACGTTTTACTGGCCCCAGCGCGCCACCGCCTGGGCGTGTTCCGACTCCGGCGGCAGTTCCAGCAACTCCATGCGGTTGCCGTCGGGATCGAAGATATTCGACAGGATCGCGTTGGTACTGCTCAGCCGTGCGTCCGGCACCTCGGTGCCACGGTCGCGCCACATGCTGATCGCGGCATCCATGTCGTCCACGACCACGCCGAAGTGGTTGATTCCCGGTCCCCTGTTCTCGTTGGTCGGCTGTAATTCAACAAACGTGTTCTGGCTCACCTGGACGTAGACCAGGCCAATCTCGCCAGCCTCGTTCTCGATGCGGAATGCCTCGGGGTATCCCAGCGTCTCGGTGTAGTACTCGATCGCCGCGTCGATGTCATCGAAAGCGATACCCACGTGGTTGACGCCGACGATGCCGCTGTTCTGGCCTTGGCCGATGGCCATCTGGATGCCCATTCCGATCAGGATGCCTCCGACCAATAGACTAAGGGTGCGCATGACAGACTCCTCAAGTGTTATTCACCGCCGGCGATTCGGCGGTTTTTGTTGGTGCGGTTGAAAATACCCGCATTGCCTGTCTTGGCGCAAATCCGGCAGGCCGCGATGTGGACCGCACGGGAATTCGTTAGGATTGCGGCACCGCTGAACAGGGGAAGAAGATGAAGGCAATCTTGCAGTCAGAGTTTGGTGTCGCCGATGTGCTCAAGATTGGTGAGACGGAGACGCCGGAACCCGGCGAGGGACAAGTCCGCATCAAGGTGGCGGCCACGACGGTCAATCGGGCGGACTGCGTGCAGCGGCAGGGCAATTACCACCAACCGCTGGGCGATTCGCCGATCCTGGGGCTTGAGGTGGCGGGTACCGTCGATGCGCTTGGGCCCGGCGTTTCAGGCTTTGAAGTCGGCGAGAGGGTCATGTCCCTGGTAGGCGGCGGTGGCTATGCTGAATACGCCGTGGCCTACGCAAGCCACGTGATGGGAGTCCCCGAGCGGCTCGACTTTCACCAGGCGGCCTGTGTCTGCGAAACCTATATCACCGCCTATCTCAACATCTTCATGCTGGCGGGGCTCAAGGACGGCGAAACGGTGCTGGTTCATGGCGGGGGTGGCGGTGTCAATACCTCCGCGATCCAGCTCTGCAAGGCGTTGACGCCAATGGCCACCGTCATCATCACGGCATCGACGGGCAAGGTCGAGCGCGTGCGGGCGCTGGGCGCCGATCATGTCATCGACTATCGTACCCAGGACTTTGCCGAAGGCGTGGCGGATGCTACCGGCAAGCGGGGCGCCGACGTGATCCTCGACCACCTCGGCGGTGCATACCTCAAGCGCAATTTACAATCCCTTGCGCTGGGTGGCCGGCTGGTGATCATCGGCCTCATGGGCGGCGCCAAGTCGGAAATCAATCTCGGGGCCCTGATGGTAAGGCGTCAGCGAATCCTTGGCTCCGTGCTCCGCTCCCGGCCCGTGGACGAAAAGGCCGTCATCACCCGGGAATTCAATGAGACCGTGGTGCCGCTGTTCGAACAAGGCCGCATCGAACCGCTCATACATCAGGTCCTGCCCCTGGAGGACGCGGCTGCAGCGCATCGGATGATGGAGTCCAGCGCGCATTTCGGGAAGATCGTGCTGGCGATCGGGTAGCGGTCGAGCGCGCGCGCAAATCAACGTCGGCTCCTACGATCCATGGGAGGAGCCCTCGGCGACCTGGTTGGAATGATGCCTCTGCCTCCGATGAGGCCGAAACGCCGTATCATCAGGCTGTGGATACGTTGTGCCGCGACTGCGGCGACCGACAGGCCGCCGACGCCAACAATTGCCCGGACTGCGGTTCGGCGCGCATTGCGCGCCACGACGAACTCCATGACCTGACGATCGCGCATCTGGACTGCGATGCGTTCTACGCGGCCATCGAGAAACGCGACCGGCCCGAACTTCGAGAGGTACCGGTCATCGTGGGTGGGCGTCATCGCGGCGTGGTGGCCGCCTGCTGCTATGTCGCCCGTTCGTACGGTGTGCACTCGGCGATGCCCATGTTTCAGGCTCTGAGAAAGTGCCCGGAAGCCACGGTCATCAAGCCGAGCATGAAGAAATACGTCGCCGTTGGCCGGGCGATCCGCGCGATGATGCAGGAGCTGACGCCACTGGTCGAGCCGCTGTCCATCGACGAGGCATTCATGGACTTGTCCGGAACGGCATCGTTACACCGTGCCAGTCCCGCCCAGTCGCTGGCGGCGCTGGCGCAACGCGTGGGGAGGTGCATGGCATCACCGTCTCCATTGGGCTCAGCTACAACAAGTTTCTCGCCAAGATCGCCTCGGACCTGGACAAACCCAGGGGGTTGTCTGTGATCGGGCGGGCAGAAGCCCGGTCGTTTCTTGCCGAACAACCGGTGACCCTGCTTTGGGGCGTGGGTCCGGCAATGCAACGGCGGCTGGCGAAGGACGGCATCACCCGGATCGGCGAACTCGCCCGCCTGGACGAGGCGGCGCTGGTGGCTCGCTACGGGCGGATCGGCCGGCGGTTGTGGGCGTGCGCCCGGGGTGAAGACGAGCGGCGTGTGGACCCCGGCCGCGAGGCCAAGAGCGTCTCCTCGGAGATTACCCTCGACACGGATGTCGCCGACCCCGAACAATTGCGCCCGATTCTCTGGCAACTGGCCGAGACAGTCTCGCGGCGGATGAAGAAAGCCGGTGTCCTGGGACGCGGCGTGACGCTGAAGCTCAAGACCGCGGAGTTTCGGCTGTTGACGCGGTCGCGGCGATTGAGCGACGCAACGCGATCGGCCGAGACGATGTACGCAACCGCGGAGCCCTTGCTCACCCGGGAGGCCGACGGACGGGCCTTCCGCCTGGTCGGCATCGGTGCCCACGACCTCGTCGACGCCGACGAGTCGCTCCAGGGCGACCTGCTCGGAGGCGGTCCGAGCGACAGCCCCGTCGACCGCGCACTGGACAGCGTACGCGAGAAGTTCGGAGATGCCGTCATCGTCAAGGGCCGGGGCTTCGGCGTAAAGCTCAAGCGCCAGGGGCCATCGAAAGTGGAATGAAGCAGGAGAGTCTCCCTGCAAATTCTCGTCGTCGTGGAGAATTTCCAGGTTATAACTGTCCAATTGGCTAGAATGCTCCTCTGCTCCTTCAGGTTGTACGGTGTTGTTCCACTAGTGAAGCCAAACCTGCCGTGGTTATTCGTCCTTACCTGAAGCCGGCATCCGGTTTAGTCTGGATCTTGCTCGCCTGCGGATGCAGCGGAGGGGGAAATGGAGGCGGCGACGCCCTACCGGTAACTCCCGTAACGCCTGCGTCCCCCTTTGGCCCTGAAACTGTGCAATGCGAGAACGATCGTGCAGGCGAGTATCCATGTTCCGGTGTCGCGCTGAGAAGCCGCGTCACCCTGGCGACAATGGGAGGGAGCCGCGGCAACGACATCTGGGGTTGGGTCGATACGCAGACGGACCGGGAATACGCGCTGATGGGAATGTCCAACGGCACGGCCTTCGTCGACATATCCGATCCGGAGAATCCGCGCGTTCTCGGCATCCTGCCGACGCAGACCGTGGCATCCCTCTGGCGCGATATCAAGGTCTATCGGGACCATGCCTACGTCGTAGCCGATAATGCCGGAGCCCACGGAATGCAGGTATTCGATCTGACGCGGTTGCGCGATGCCGTACCGTCGCAGACGTTCATGCCGGATATCGTCTACGTCGATTTCGGCAACGCCCACAATATCGCGATCGACGACGACACCGGGTTCGCCTACGCCGTGGGCACGAACACATGCGGCCGCGGTTTGCACATCATCGACATCAGGACTCCGAACAACCCGCTGTTTGCCGGGTGTCATTCAACGGTCTCAACGCACGATACCCAGTGTGTCGTATACCAGGGCCCGGACGCGCAGCATGACGGCAGGGAAATCTGTGTGAGCTCCAACGAGAACCACGTCGAGGTGGTTGATGTGACGGTCAAGTCGGCTCCGGCCACGATCTCGTCCACCGTCTACGAGCAGTCCGGTTTCGTTCATCAGGGTTGGCTCACGGAGGATCACCGCTACTTCCTGTTGGGCGATGAACTCGACGAAATCTTCTTCAGTGTGCCGACCCGGACTCTGGTCTTCGACATGGAAGATCTGGATTCGCCGCAGTATGTCTATACCTATGAGGCGGCGACCGCCGCAACCGACCACAATCTGTACGTGGCCGGAAACCGAGTGTTCCAGGCCAACTACAGCTCGGGACTTCGGATCCTGGAGTTCGCCGATCTGGCGAATCAGGACCTGAGGGAAATAGCCTGGTTCGACACCTATCCGCAGGGGGATGCCGACGGCTTCGATGGTGCCTGGAGCGTATATCCTTATCTGGAATCCGGGGTGATCATCGTCAGCGATCAGACCAACGGTCTGTTCGTCCTCTCACTTCAATAGACTCGCGGTAGCTCGTTGCGGGCGAGAAATCAAGGGCTACGGCGCGTGGCGGATTAGTGGCCTATAGGTGCTGGACCCGGGCTCTGGTCACGCCGACAGTGCCGACACCGTGGGTGCTGCTGAATACACCGGGACCGCCCCAAACGCCGGGACCGCCCCATACGCCGGGAGCGGCCATTACGGCGGCGTGGGCGGGCGCGACGGCGGCGGTCAGGACGCGCACGCGTTCGCCGTCCTGAAACTGATCTTCGTCATCTTGCACTATGGCGATCGTGCGGCCGCTGTCCAGTTCGACCGTGATCTGCATACCGTCCATGCCCGAGACGGCCTTCTCGATCGAGGCGCCGGCCACGGCTCCGGCAAGGCCTCCCACGGCGCCGGCGTTGCGCGAGTTGCTGATCTCCATACCGGCGGCATGGCCAACTGCGCTGCCTACGAGGATGCCAAGCAGGGAGAATTCGCCCTCGACCTCCACGGTCCGCACGTCAACGACCTCGCCGTACTCGACATTCCAGACGGCCTGCGCACTGGAGCCTGGAAAGGTCTGGCTGGACATGCTGCGGTTGGCGCAGCCGGTCAGCGCCGAAGCAGCCAGGGCTGCGAAGGTCAGCGCGGCGATCGGTGTGCTGGCGATGCGCGGATGGCGTTTGGAGTAGTTGTGCATGGCATCCTCCGGGGCGGGTATATATGTTGTTGAAAGGATAACGGAACTCCTGACTGAACTGCCAGCGGCGCCAGCCGCCGGCGCAAGCGTTATTCCTCTTTGATCGGAAACACGGAGGAAAGTTCCAATCCCCAAATCTTGGCCGCCAGTTCCGGGCGCTCCGGGAAGTTCTCCTCAATGCAGTAATTCAGAAGAATCGCCGGTTTTGCGCGATTGAGTTTTGGGGGGGTGATCCTAAAATTGATTGAAACCACTGTACTATCCGGCTATAGTCAGACTAGGTCAGACCAAATACGAAGCATGGAATCCATTCTCACACTTAGCGACGCAAAGGCCCGGCTTTCCGAAATTGTCAAGAAAGCGATCGATGGCGAGGAATTCATCATTACCCGAATGGGTCAGCCAGCCGTCAGAATCAGTCGTTACGAGCCTCGGCGCAGCGTCCCCAAACTCGGCGACCTTGCCGGCCAGATCCGAATCGCGGACGACTTCGAGGACTGGCCGCCCGACCTTGAGGAGGCTCTGGGGATAGCCGATTCGGAATGAGGTATCTGCTTGATACTCACGTCCTGCTCTGGGCGCGTTCCGGCCCGGACAAACTATCCCGAGAGGGCATCGCTATCCTGGAATCACCGGAGAGCGAGCTGAACGTGAGCGTGGCTACATTGTGGGAATGCGCGATCAAGTCGAGCATCGGCAAATTGGAAGTTCCGACCAATTTCTACCGAATTGTCGCGCGCGACTACACGCTGCTGGGCATGGACGCCTCACACTTTGAAGCCTACGCCAATCTGCCGATGCATCATCGCGACCCGTTTGACCGCCTGTTGATTGTGCAAGCGCAACTCGCGGGCCTGGTATTGCTGACGCGCGACAGGAATATCGCCAAGTACGATGTACCCATCGTCATGGTTTGATTGCGATTACTCATTGCCACTCCCCTCGCAATGCCAACACGCGATTGCGCAAATCCTCCCCGTTTACTTCTTCCGGCGGCACCGGATCGGAGGCAACGATGTCCACGCGGCTCAGGTATCGCGACCGGGGTCGGTGGAACGCCCCCTTGCCCTGGCGGCTGAAGAAACTGCCCCACAGGCCGCGAAGGGCCATGGGCACCACCGGCACGGGCGTTTCTCCGATGATCCGTTCGATTCCCGAGCGGAACGCGTCGATCTCGCCGTCGTAGGTCAGGTGGCCCTCCGGAAAGATGCACAGCAGGTGGCGCGCTTCGAGCGCCTCGCGGATCGCCGCGAAGGCCGCTTCGTGGGTATCCGGATCGGCACGCTTCGAGGTGATCGGGATTGTCCGGCTGGTGCGGAAGACGAAGTTGAGTACCGGCAGTTCGTAGATGCTCTTGGCCATGACGAAGCGGATTGGGCGCCTGACGGCGCCGGCCAGCAGCATCGCATCCACGTAACTGACGTGGTTGCAGACGATCACCGCAGGCCCGCGCTCCGGGATGGCCTCCAGATTCTCGTGGCGGACGCGGTACATGGAGTGCGACAACAGCCACACCAGGAACCGCATGGTGAATTCCGGCACCTGCCGGAAGATGTAGCCCGCCACCGCGGCGTTGGCGATGGCCACGAACAGGAACAGCGAGGGAATGGTCCGGTCCAGGTAAACGAGCCAGAGGATGGCGAGACCGGATCCCGCGACCATGAACAGCGCGTTGAGCACGTTGTTGGCGGCGATCACCCGGGCGCGACGGTCGTCGGGGGTGCGCGACTGGATGTTGGCCTGCAGCGGCACCACGAACATCCCGGCGAACATCCCCATGAGGCCCAGGTCGATCAGCAGCCGCGGCGTGCCTTCGCCCGCCAGGAACTCGCTCGCCGTGCGCAGGCCCTCTCCCTCCAACTGGCCGATGGCGAAGTAGGCGTCGATGCCGAACACGCTGATGCCGGCCGCCCCCAGGGGCACCAGGCCGATCTCGACCCGCCTGCCGGACAATTTTTCGCACAGCAGCGAGCCCACGGCGATGGAAATGGTGAAAAAGGCGAGGACCAGGGTCACCACGCCCGAATCACCGGCCAGGTGCAGCCGCGTGAGGTTGGCAATCTGCGCCAGGTAGATGGAACCGATCAGCCAGAACCAGGACACGCCCAGGACGGACTGGAATACCGCCTTCCTTTCCGCCGCCAGGCGTATGAGCCCCCAGGTTTCAGTCACCGGATTCCAGGACACGGACCCGCGCAGCGCCGACGGCGCCCGCGGAATGCGGAGGCTGGACAGATAGCCGGTCACGGCCACCATCACCACCATGACCGAAAGCAGCAGCGATATGATGCCACTGTTATCCCCCGCGCCGGCGCCGCCGATGATTCCGCCGGCGATGGTGCCGAGCAGGATGGCCACCAGCGTGCCCATCTCCACCATGGCGTTGCCGCCAACGAGCTCGGTGTCGTGCAGGTGCTGGGGAAGGATCGCGAACTTGAGCGGTCCGAAGAAGGTCGATTGCACACCCAGGAGGAAAACGACGGCAAGCAGCGCGGTGACGTTCTGCACGTACAGTGCCGTCGCGGCCAGCACGGCGACGACGATTTCGCCGAGTTTGACGTAGCGGATCAGGCGCGACTTCTCGTAGCGGTCCGCGAGCGTTCCGGCCGTGGCCGAAAACAGGAAAAACGGCAGGATCAGAAGCCCCGCGGCGACATTGACCAGCAGATCGGTGGCGTCCTCGCTGATCATTCCGCCGTAGACGAGGATCAGCGTCAGCGCAAACTTGTACAGGTTGTCGTTGAAGGCCCCGAGGAATTGGGTGATGAACAGCGGCAACAGCCGCCGCGTGCGCAGCAGCCCGAATTGGGATACACGACCCGCCGGTACCTGGTGCGCGATCGCCGAGGGATCTTCGGCGCCGACGGTTTGTTCTGCTGACATCGGGGAGTTGGAGTCCGTGTACGCGACCGGAGATGGCTGCAAGGAGTCGTGATTGTAGCCCACGCGCCATCGACCGCTCATGGCTATGCTCCTGATGTTTCGCCCCACCGTCGCGACTGATCGGAAGGCTGGACACGGCCCGGTCACTTCTGCCAGCCTACGCGATTCGGCTGCAGCACAGGCGGGTTCAGTGAAACCGTTCAAATGACGTGATATAAGTGCGGCGGGAAACGAGGCGATGCAAGAACGCAGGAGAAAATCATGGCGAGCGTAGCGGAAGAACGAATACGGTCCACCACGGCCGAGGATACCCTGGCGAGGAAAAGCCAGGAGGCCGGCGTCATATCCGGCGGGCACCTGGTAGGCGCGGCACTCAAGAACGAAGGCGTCGACACGATCTTCACACTGTGCGGCGGCCACATCATCGATACCTACGACGGCTGCATCGACAACGACATCCGTATCGTCGATGTGCGCCACGAGCAGGTTGCCGCCCACGCCGCCGATGGCTACGCGCGCCAGACCGGCGGACTCGGGTGCATCATCACCACGGCGGGCCCCGGATTCACGAATGCGCTGACCGGCATCGCCACGGCGCTTCGCTCCGAAAGCCCGGTACTGCATATCGGCGGCCAGGGCGCCCTCAGCCAACACAAGATGGGTTCGCTGCAGGATCTGCCCCATGTCGATATCGCCGCCCCGATCACCAAGTTCTCCGCGGGCGTGCGCTCCACCGAACGCATCGCCGACATGATTGCCATGGCGGCGCGGGAGTGTTTTGCAGGTGCGCCGGGGCCCAGCTATCTCGAGATTCCGCGGGATATCCTCGACGCCGAGGTGCCCATGGATAAAGCCGTCATCCCGGAGCCGGGACGTTATCGGGCCTCGACGAAGTCCATCGGCGACCCCGCGGACATCGAGAAGCTCGCGCAACTACTGGTGGAATCCGAACGCCCGGCCATCCTGCTGGGGACTCAGGTGTGGATGTGCCGCGGTCACGAGGAGGCCATCGGTCTTCTCAAGGGCCTCAATATTCCCGGCTACATGAATGGCGCATCCCGCGGGCTGCTGCCGCCGGGCGATTCGCACTACTTCCACCGCACGCGCGGCGACGCCTTCAAGGAGGCTGACGTCATCGTCATCGTCGGCACGCCGTTCGACTTCCGCATGGGCTACGGCCGGCGGCTCCGGGCCGACGCCACGGTGGTGCACATCGACATGGACTACCGGACCGTGGCCAGGAACCGGGACGTGTCGCTGGGGCTGGTGGGCGATCCCGGCGCGATCCTCGGCGCGGTTCACGATGCCACAACCGGTCTTGCCGACAACGGCGCCGCCCGCCGCAGCGATTGGCTCGCCCACCTGCGCGGCATCGAGAAGGTGAAGACCGAGCGGCTCATGCCGCTGTTCCTCTCCGAGGCCAATCCCATCCATCCCTACCGGGTGGCGTGGGAACTCAACGAGTTCCTCACCGAGAAGACCATCTACATCGGCGACGGCGGCGACGTGGTCACCATCAGCGCCCAGGCCGTGCAGCCGCGTGCGCCGGGCAACTGGATGGACCCGGGCGCGCTGGGCGGACTCGGCGTTGGCACCGGCTTCGCCCTGGCATCGGGGCTGGCGCATCCCGACAAGGAAGTGCTGTGCTACTACGGCGACGGTTCGTTCGGGATGACCGCCTTCGACATGGAAACGGCCAATCGTTTCGGGGCGCCCTATGTCGCCGTGATCGGCAACAACTCCGCGATGAACCAGATCCGCTACGGGCAACTGGCCAAGTACGGCGAGAAGCGCGGCAACGTCGGCAATCTGCTGGGAGACGTGCCGTTCTCGAAGTTCGCCGAGATGCTCGGAGGCTACGGCGAGGAGGTGCGTGAGCCCGGCCAGATCCAGCCGGCGCTGCAACGGGCTCGGGAATCGGTGGCCTCCTCCGGCAAGTCGGCGGTCATCAATATCTGGGTTGACCCGTCGGAATGGGCGCCCGGCACCAAGCGTCAGACCATGTACAAGTAGACGGGAATCGAACCATGGACAAGGCCCTTTCCGACATTCGCATCCTCGACATGACCCACGTGCAGGCGGGTCCCACTTCCAGCCAGTTGATGGGCTTTCTCGGCGCCGACGTGATCAAGGTCGAATCGCCCTGGGGCGATGCCACGCGCAAGCAGTTGGTGGATATCCCCGGCGCCGACAGCCTCTACTTCACCATGCTCAACTGCAACAAGCGTTCGATCACGTTGAACCTCAAGAACGACAGGGGCAAGGAGATCTTCACCAAACTGGTGCAGTGCTGCGATGTGGTCATGGAGAACTTCGGCCCCGGCGTGCTCGATCGGCTCGGTTTCAGTTGGGAGCGGGTCCAGGAGATCAACCCCCGGATCATCATGGCCTCGATCAAGGGATTCGGCACCGAGGGCCCCTACGCGGCGTTCAAGGCGTATGAGAATGTCGCCCAGGCCATGGGCGGCTCCATGAGTACCTCCGGTCTGCCCGACGGGCCGCCGGTGGTCACCGGGGCGCAGATCGGCGACTCGGGAACCGGCGTGCACCTCATGGCCGGCATCCTCGCGGCGATCATCCAGCGGGAGCGCACCGGGCGCGGGCAATACGTGGAGTGCGCGATGATGGACTGCGTAATGAACCTGGTCCGCGTCAAGTGGCGCGACCACCAGCGTCTCGACCACGGTCCCCTGCCCGAATACTGGCGCCAGGAGTTCGAGGATTTCACCCCGCGCGCCGGCAACGACTCCGGCGGCGGGCAGCTCGGCAACGCCATCCAGTGCAAGCCCGGCGGCCCCAACGACTATCTCTACGTGGTGGTCCAGGAGCATGTCTGGAAGGCGCTCGCCGATCGCGTCGGCGGCGAGGAACTGGTGAACGACCCGCGCTTCATCGACATCAACGTCCGTCGCCAGAACCAGGGAGACATGTGGGATCTGCTGACGGAGTTCGCGAGCAACTACACCAAGCGCGAACTCATGGAGGTGCTCAACGAGATCGACGTCCCCAGTGGGCCCATCATGAGCACCAATGACCTGGCCAACGACGATCACGTCAAGCTGCGCGAGATGTACGTCGAGCTGGATCACCCGCAGCGGGGCAAGTGGTACAACCTGGGTTGTCCCATAAAGCTTTCCGACTCGCCGGTGGAGGTCAAGCGATCGCCGTTGCTGGGCGAGCATTCCGAAGAAGTCCTCGGTGACGTGCTCGGCTACGACAACGGCGAGATCGACGAACTCAAGGCGGCGGGCGCGCTGACGCGGTAGACACCGGTTGAGCGCTTTTCTGTTCGGTGTGATAGTCGGGTAGCCCTTGAAGAACTCGCCATCATGAGGCGTCCCGGATGTCGATAAATGACCGGCCCGGCGGCGCCCCTTCGCAAAACAACCGATTCAACCAATCTGGCAAGGAGTAACCATGTCCGACCGGCAAGAAACTGTCCGCGCGATCCTGGATGAAGCACGCGCCAAGGGGCTCACTGCCCTGACCGCGCCGCAATGCAAGGTCGTCTGCGACGCTTACGGCATTCCGGTGCCTCGCGAGGAGCTCGCGCATTCGGCCGATGAGGCGCGAGCGGTCGCCGACGGGATCGGCTACCCGGTGGTCATGAAGATCGTCTCGCCGGATATTCTTCACAAGACCGACGCCGGGGGCGTGGTGGTCGGAGTCGCCGACGGCGATGCGGCCGCGGCGGCCTACGAGGACATCGTGGCCGGCGCCCGCGCCTATCGCGGCGACGCCAGGATCGACGGCGTCCAGATCCAGCAACAGGTCACAGGCACCGCGCAGGAGGTCATCGTCGGTGCGGTCACAGACCCCAGCTTCGGCAAGCTCGTGGCCTTCGGACTGGGCGGCGTGCTGGTGGAAGTGCTCAAGGACATCACGTTCCGGCTGGCGCCCGCCAGCGCGGATGACGCCCGCTCGATGCTCGATGGTATCCAGGCGGCCGAGGTGCTGGACGGCGTCCGCGGATCGGAAGCCGTAGACCGCGACGCGCTGGTCGACATCATCGTCAACGTTTCCGATCTGATCGGCGACTTTCCGGAGATTGCTGAAATCGATCTCAATCCCGTACTGGCAGGCGTCTCGGGCGCCACTGCGGTGGACGCCCTGATTGCCGTGGACTTCTCCCCGCAGAAGGAACTTTTCCGGCCGAGCCAGGAAGAGATCATTGCCGCCATGGACCGCATCATGAATCCCCGCGCGGTGGCCGTCATCGGCGCCTCCGACGGAGAAGGCAAGATCGGCAACTCGGTGATGAAGAACATCATCAACGGCGGATACGCGGGCGAGCTTTACCCGATCAATCCCAAGGCCGACGAGATTCTGGGCAAGAAGGCCTACAAGAGCGTCAAGGACGTTCCCGGCGTGATCGACATCGCCGTCTTCGCGGTGCCGGCGAGATTCTGCGCCGGCGCCATGGAGGAGGTCGGCCAGAAGGGCATTCCCGGCGCGATCATGATCCCGTCCGGCTTCGCCGAGGTGGGCGAGACCGAGGCCCAGGACGAGTTGCTGGCCGTGGCGCGCAAGCACGGTGTGCGCATCATGGGGCCGAATATCTACGGCTTCTACTACACCCCGTCCAACCTCTGCGCCACCTTTTGCACGCCCTACGACGTCAAGGGCAAGACCGCGCTGTCGTCGCAAAGCGGTGGGGTGGGCATGTCCATCATCGGATTCAGCCGCTCGACCAGGATGGGGGTCTCCGCCATCGTCGGACTCGGCAACAAGTCCGATCTCGACGAGGATGACCTGCTGACGTTTTTCGAGCAGGACGACAACACCGACGTCGTCGCCATGCACGCCGAAGACCTCAAGGACGGGCGCAGTTTCGCCGAGGTCGCCAGGCGCGTTTCAAGGAAGAAGCCCGTGGTGATGCTCAAGGCTGGCCGCACCCAGCTTGGCGCGAACGCCGCAGCCTCGCATACCGGGGCGCTAGCCGGCAACGACAAGGTCTACGACGACATCCTGCGGGCCAGCGGAGTGATCCGCGCCTACAGCCTCAACGACCTGCTGCAGTTCTCCCGCGGGCTGCCGGTGCTGCCGGCGCCGAAGGGCGAGAACATCGTCATCGTCACCGGCGCGGGCGGTTCGGGCGTGCTGCTGGCCGACGCGGTGGTGGACCACGGCCTGTCGTTGATGAAGTTTCCGACCGACCTGGACGAAGCGTTCAAGCAGTTCATCCCCCCCTTCGGCGCCTCCGGCAACCCGGTGGACATTACCGGCGGAGAACCGCCGATCACCTACGAGAACACCATCCGCCTGGGGCTGAAGGACGAACGCGTGCATGCGCTCATCCTCGGCTACTGGCACACCATCATCACGCCGCCCATGGTGTTCGCGGAATTGTGCGCGCGGGTGGTCCAGGAAGCCCGGGACGAGGGCATCCACAAGCCCATCGTGGCGTCGCTGGTAGGTGACGTGGAGGTGGAAGAAGCCTCCGAATATCTCTACGAGCGCGGAATCGTGGCGTGCCCGTACACGACGGAACTGCCCGTGGCGATCCTGGGAGCGAAGTACCAGTGGGCGAGGGGAGCCGGGTTGCTCTAACCTGAATCGATTCCCAGGAGCCGGTGCAGATTTCCGCCGAGGATCGCTTCCTTCTCGGCATCGTCCAGGAAGTCCGCTTCGACGACCAGGTCCATGGTGTCCGGCCACGGGAACGGCTGATCCGACCCATATACGATCTGGCTTGGCCCCATTTCGGCCACCAGGTGCCGCAGGGCTTCCATCGAGAAGACCATCGTGTCCGCCATGAGCTGCTCACGCATGTATTCGCTGGGCTGCCGTTCGTTCAGGCAGTTCGCGTTGTTTCTCGCGCAGGCAACTTCGGTGCGTCCGAGATAGGAGGGCAGGTACCCTCCGCCATGGGCGCCACAGACCTTCAGGCCGGGGAACCGGTCAAGCGTGCCATCGAAGATCATGTTGGTCAGGAAGAACGTGGTCTCGAACGGATTGCCCAGAATGTTTCCCTGGTTGCCCCGTGCGGGGAGACCGCCTTCCCTCAGGAGATAGACCGAATCGGAGGGGTGCATGAAGACCGGTACACCGAGTTCCTCCACCCTGGCCCAGAACGGATCGTATTTCGGTAGCGACGGCGACTCGCCCAGCACGGTTCCGCCGATGGATACGCCACGGAACCCAAGTTCGTTCACCGCGTGCTCCACCTGATCCGCCGCGAGTTCCGGAAACTGCAGCGCCGGGGACGTCAGGCCGACGAACCGATCGGAATGTTCGTTGCACCACGCCGCCATGCGCTCGTTGTGCGTTCCGACAATGTCGCCTGCAAGCGCTTCGTCGGCTGCATACCACCAATAGTTGTTCACCGACAGCGCCGCGACGTCGATGCCGCGCTCGTCCATCGCTTCCATGCGGAAATCTCCGAGCAGATACCAATCCGGAAACTGGCGTTCCAGCGGCGTGCCCGCGACCAGCTCCTCGACTTCCCTGAACACGCAGTGGGCGTGAATGTCGACGGTCCTGATCTCTCTTCCGCCCACCATGATGCTTTTGCGGCCGCCTTGCGCAGCGGCATTCAGCCCGTGACCCAACAGGTAGGCACCGGCAGTCGTGTGCCCGATGGCCTTCAAGAATTCTCTGCGATTCGGCATTGTTCCCGTCCTCCCACCAATCTTCTTGTTCCGCAACGCAACTGTCTTTGATCTCATGAGCATGTCTCAACAGTTGTGGATAACGCTAGCATCGCGAGCATGCAGTGTCCATGCAAGGGCGCGCGCAAGCGACTATCGTGGCTTTCGATCGTACGGGGCAATTCGACGGGCTCCGCGGACCGAAGGAGCGCAGAGCCGCTTGGCCTGGTTTCCTCAGACGTTCAGGCGCAGTGCTGCCAGTCCCCGGATCACGGTCGATGTCCGATAGAGCGGCTCGCTCCGGGCGAGTTCAATCTGTCCCAGCTTGCGAAGTGCCTCCGTGAAGATGGCGCTTGCCTCCATGCGTGCGAGTTCGGCGCCGATGCAATGATGAACGCCGAACCCAAACGACAGGTGCCTGGGACCGTTGCGCGCGATATCAAACTGGTCGGCATGCTCGAAGACCGCCTCGTCGCGGTTGGCCGATCCCGTAAGCAGAATGACGCCATCGCCGGGATTGATCGTGCGTCTTCCAAGGCCGATTCTTTCCCTTGCAATTCGGAAGTCGGTCTGCACGGGGCTGTCGAAGCGCAGCATCTCGTCGATCGCGTCGCGTATTCGTTCCGGTTCCTCGCGCAGGTGTTCCATCTGTCGAGGATGACGCAAGAGCGCCAGCATGCCGTTACCGATCAGATTGGTGGTCGTCTCGTTGCCGGCAATCATCAGCACGCTCAGCATGTCACAGGCCTCGACCGTGCTGATTCCGTCCCCTGCGGCGGCCCGCCTTGCCAGCGTGCTTATGGCGTCTCCCTCGTCCGAGTGCTTTCGATCGCGCAGCAGCGCCATGAAGTAGCGTTGAATCTCGGCGCCTGCCAGGTGCGCGGTCTTGCGCTGCGGGCGCGTGGCGATCATTTCGAGCAGCTTCGCCCGATCCAGCGACCACTTTTCCCAATGGCCGCGATCGCACTCCGGAATCGCCATCATCCTCAGCATCACGTGCATGGCGAGCGGTGCCGCAACATCGCCGATCCAGTCGATCGTGCGTCGCCTGGCGGCGCAATCAATGAGCTCGGAGGCGGTCTGCGCAATCGTCTCGCTGAGTGCCGTCAAGTGAGCCTTCGAGAACACCTCGGCGGTGACTTTGCGCAGCCGCGTATGTTCGGGGGGGTCTACGAGCAGGATGCTGTAGTCATCGGGGGCCGGCGGCAGCACGCTTGTCGTCGCACTGCGCCACCTCGGATCGTTTGAGAAGCGCTTATGGTCCTTCGCCGCGGCGAGCACATCCTCGTACCGCGTCAACACCCAACTCCCAAGAATCGTGCTTCGATGCACGGGGCTGTACCGTCGCAGTCGCTTGTAGGCGTCGTAGGGATTCTGGATGATGCTCGGCGACAAGGGGTTGTATGACGCGCCGCGGGTGGCCGTCTCCCAGAGACTGACGCCTTGAGCGGCAACGCGTCTCCATTGCTCCGGGATTGGCGGTCGTTGGCTCATAGAGAATTTGGACTTGGGGTCGTAGCGGGAAGTTCAGGCACCTTCGCGGCGAGCCGCTCAAGTGCGCCAGCGCGCCACCGTCTTAAAATGCCGAGCCGGCTCGAGCGGTTACCTAGAGCAGAACGCTGGCGTCTATTCCCAAGGAGAGGGCAGTCAGCGCAAGTATTACCTTGAGGGTTTTCCTGGTCGATGCCTCGGATCGTTCCATTCGATCCCGGAGTTCGTCAAGCTGACGTTTGCACGCGTCCAGGGACTGCCCCGATTTCTCGCGCACGTAGTCGGTAGATTTTGCGGCTGCTCCGGCAACTACCAGTGCCGCCGCAGGGGTGCCCAGAATCAGACCCCGCAATAGTTCTCGTCGTTCCATCGTAGTGTCTCCGGAATGATCCCGCGAGTCGACTACCGCATTAGAGCCCTTCAACCCTGTGCATGCAAGCAGACCCGCGCGCTATTCGTTTCTCAGCACCCGCGCTGGCAGGGTTTTTGCCGCTGTGACTACCTGGCTCGCTACCGCCAACTCACGGAAGAACTGATCGCCGGCATCATCGATCAGACCTATCCGGCAGAACTGCTCAATCAGTAACCAGGCGATACTTACGATTCCCGGCTCAAGTGCGCCAGCGTGTGCGCGTTCTTTTCCCAGTTTCGCCCGTCGAACTTCTCGATGATGATTTCGCGCGGCTCCGGTTCCAGACACGAGACGTTGATGGAATAGCCATCCGGATTGGATCGCGGGATATAGAAGGGTTTTATCCCGCAGGTCTTGCAGAACAGGTGTTTGGCGACGCCGGTGTTAAATGTATAGGTGATGAGCTCCGACTTGCCCTCAAGCAGCCTGAATTGAGACTTCGGTACGATCAAATGCAGGTTGCCCGATTTGGCGCAAATGGAGCAGTTGCACTGCGCGCACTCGACACGCTCCGGTGCCTCAACCTCGAAAGCGACTGATCCGCAATGGCAGCCGCCTCTGTAAATCATCGCCGGCCCTCTTAAAGAAACTGGACTCAGTCGGCCGCACTATCGTCGGCGCACCTATCCTCGGTCGCACCGGTTTGGATCATTTCGACAAGCACAAAGTCATCAGTTCCCGCTTGGGACAGCAACACCAGCGCTTCAGCGGTCGTATCGAAGTCCGTTTCACTAGCGCGGATCTTCTGGACTATGACCTGATAAGACACATCACCCGCGGTAAGCGTCGAGATATCTTCGTTGGTGAGCACGTTGCCGACTTCCTGTGCAGTAACGACGTTCAGGCAACACATGGCAAGAAGGGCCAACACGATCGACCAAATGGTTCTTTTCATGGAATTTCCCTGCACAAGAGGATGACTTCAGTATACGTTTCGATTGAACAGCCAGGTCATTGCAAGGCGATAGCTGTTCGGGCTGTCCGCGGCATGGGTACCACCTTCAATTGTGACGGCATTCAGTTCCCAGGGTGCGGCTTCCCGCTCCTGCCATTCTCGAAACCATTCAAGCGCGGACTCGCGTAGCTCCGGAATATCACGTGAACCGCTGGTTACGACCGGGCCCAGGTCGTTCCGCGTGGCGGGTGCAGCAGGTGAGAAGAATCGATCGCGCCCCGGACCCTCAGGCAGTCGAACGTAGATGTGAAACGGCCGGCCAACGGCGGCTGATTCGAATTCGAAATAGTCACCGCTGAGAGCTGGAAGATGGTTGAGCGGAAGCGCAGTATCTGTAGGGCGCGAAGTCACTTGGGCGGTCGATTGACAAGCGATCGGAAACACGCCGGAAATCAGGATTCCCCATGTGGCAATCATTCGTGAGGCGCTCGGACTCACGCTACTCCGCGCCCTCATTCACCTCCGCAAGCCGCTCCGCATGATCCAGTTCGTATGGCGGCGCCTCGCCGCCCGGACCCATGAGGTAGTGGTCCATCCACCGCGTCATGCGCATCGCGTAGTCGAGGCGGGCTGCGGCGCGGCTGTTGCCGTGTCCTTCGCCGGGATAAATCACCAGTCGCGCCGGCGTATCACTGCGTAACTTCAACGACTGGTACAGCTCCAGCGACTGAGCCGGGTTGACACGCGTGTCGCTGTCGCCGCCAAGGATGAGCAGCGGCGTCTGCGAGTTGCCGGCGTGGAACACCGGGCTGCGTTCCAGCGCGAGTTGCCAGTCGTCCCAGGGCCAGAAGCGCATGTGCACTTCGAACAGCTCACGAGGGATGTCGCCGGAGACGACCTTGGAGACCAGGTTGGAGATGCCGACGAAGGCGACACCCGCGGCGAAGTGTTCGCTCAGGGCGGTCGATGCCCACATGGTGGCGTAGCCGCCGTAGGATCCGCCGGTAATGCCCACGCGGGCGGGATCCGCCAGGCCGCTGTCGACGAAATGCGTCTTGGCATCGACGAGATCGTCGAACTCCTTGCCGGCCGGGTCATGGTGGTCGAGTTTGGAGAATTCCACGCCGCGGCCGGTGCTGGCCCGATAGTTGGGGTAGAAGACGGCATAGCCCCTGGCTGCGAGCGTCTGCGCCGGGGCGGAATAGCCGGACATCCACCCGTTGCTGTAGTGAGCCTCCGGTCCGCCGTGTACTACCAGGATTAGCGGGTGGCGCTCGCCGGGAGCGCTTTCCAACGGCCGCACCAGCACGCCCTCGAGTTCGAGGCCGTCCCGGGCGGTGTAGGAGACGGCCTCCTGAACCGCCAGTGGCCGGTCGGCGAGCCCGGGATTGGAATCCGTGAGCCGCCGATAGCCGTCCGATTCGCTCCAGACGTAGAGTTCGCCTGGGTGCTCGGGTGTGTCGGCAATGACGGCGAGCGTTTCGGAGCCCGGCACCGCGTCGAAGGAGCGCGCGATCGGATCGCCCTCCGGCGGTGTGCTGAGCACCGAGGTGCCGTCCGCGGCCAGCACACCGATCTCGTTCCACAGGCCGCGCGAGCCCCGATACCAGAGTGTCTCGGCGTCGCGCCATTCCAGTTCGTTTACGTGTCCCGGATAATTCGGAGTCAGCGCGCGAATGCCCTCGCCGTCAGCCGCGGCGACAAAGATCCGGCCGGGCGAGGGGTCGCTGGCATCCTCGGCGCCCACGAAGGCGACTTGGCGGCCATCCGGCGACCAGACTGCATTGCCGAGCTTGCCGACGGTCTCAAGCTGGAGGAGCACTTCACTCGAATCCGCTTCAACGACGTGAAACTGCCGGCCCAGCATGCTGTCGTCGACGCTGGGCGTCGGAGCCAGGGCTACCGCATAGCGGTCACCGTCCGGCCCCCATACGAAGCCGCTCGCCGTACCCGCCAGCTCGGCCGCCACCGCCTCCGGCTCGTCCGCGTCGAGGTCGAGGATCCAGACACGCGTGGACCGTCTTGACTCCCCGTACACCACGGCCCGGAAGCCCAGGTTTGCCAACTGTTCTCGCTCGGACGGGGCGCCCTCGGTGGCCAGGAAAGCGATGTGCTGCCCGTCCGGCGAGGGATAGAAGCTCTGAATGTTTGCGTCGTGGGAGTAGAGGCGCTGCGACTCGCCGCCGGCAAGGGGTATGCCGTAGAGCGCACGGAATTCGTCGTCGTCGTTACGTTCCGCCAGGTAGTAGATGGTCTCGCCGTCGACGGACCAGTCGATCTGCCCGATATTGACCTCCCCGGTGATGAAGCCGCGAGAGTTGCCCTGGAGATCGGTGATGTGCAACTCCCGGTAGGCGCCGCCATCGTCATCGACATACGGGATACGGGGCACGCCAAGGGCGTAGGCGATGTGTTCGCCGCTCGGCGACAGCACCGCCGATACCACCTGTTTGAGCGTGACGATGTCTTCAAGCGTGAGCGGGTCATCCTGGGCCGAAACGGCACCGGCGTGACCGAAGAGTATGAGAAGAACGAATATCGAGTGCCGAATATGCATCTTGTTTCCCCAGAGCTCGAATCGAACACAATTCTACCCGTAGAGCCGGAGGCGGGCGTATCGAATTCGGCGTATTGCCAATCGCTTGTGTCGGCAAGTGAGATTTTGTTCGCGATGGCCAATTGCAATTTCGGTTCCGGCCCCTCTAGCATTGAGCCCTTCGGACGCTGGGTCAATGAAACTTGCGGGCGCCAACATCGGGTGGAGTATCAGATGCACTTCAGAAGCTTGCTTTTCGTTCCGGGCAACAAGGAGTCGATGCTACGGAAAGCGATGAACTTCCGGCCCGACGCCCTCGTCCCGGACATGGAGGACTCCGTCCCCGACGCCGAGAAGGCGAATGCGCGCAATACCATCGAGTCCTTTCTGCCCGAGCTCGCGGCCACGGGTATCCCGGTGATCCCGCGGGTCAATGCCCTGGACACCGGTTGGACTGCCGACGATCTGGCCGCCGTGGTCGGCCCTCACGTCTACGCTATTTCCATCGGCAAGGTCCACGTCCCGGAGGACATTCGCCGGCTTTCCTTGCTATTGGAAGGGCTCGAAGATCAGGCAAACCTCGATTCGGGGAGAATCAAGGTTTTTCTCTGGCTGGAGTCGGCCAAGGCCATGGTGCACTGCTACCAGATCTGCAGCGCCAGCCCACGGATCGAGGGTGTTGCCTTCGGCGGCGAGGACTTCACCCACGACATGGGCATCGAGCGGCTCGAGGACGAATCCGAGGTTGCTGTTGCGCGAAACCTCTTGTGTATCGCCGCTCGAGCGGCGGAAGTCAAGGCGCTCGACACGCCCTATTTCCGGTTCAGGGACGAGGAGGGGCTACGGGACAACTGCGCGAAAGCGAAGCAGTTCGGCTTCAAGGGAAAGTTCGCCATTCACCCGGCGCAGATCGAGGCGATCAACGAATCCTTTTCGCCGTCCGCGGCGGAGATCGAGTATGCACGGCGCGTTGTGGCTGCGTACGAGGAAGCCGCCCGCATCGGCCGCGGTTCCACCTCGCTGGAAGGCAGGGTCATCGACGTTCCGGTGGTGAAACGGGCGCGGGCGTTGCTGCAACTCGCGAAACGCACCAGATAGGCGACGTTGTGCGCCGGCACGAGCCGGATCGTGGGAAATCAAGCGCGTATCAGGCGTATCAGGGCAGCAGCTTTGTCACCGCGGTAACGGCGGCGATAATGGCCCCCGTCTGAAGCCACAACGTGCGATAGAGAGTGGCTTTCGTGCGTTGTTCGAGCGCATCTGCGGTGCTTTCGATACGCTGTTCGAGCGCATCTGCGGTGTCTTCGATACGTTGTTTGAGCGCATCTGCGGTGTCTTCGATACGTTGTTTGAGCGCATCTGCGGTGTCTTCGATACGTTGTTTGAGCGCATCTGCGGTGTCTTCGATACGTTGTTTGAGCGCATCTGCGGTGCTTTCGATACGCTGTTCGAGCGCATCTGCAGTGCTCACGATACGCTGTTCGAGCCCTTCCAATGCGCTCTTCGTCAGGTGTTCGTGCGCTCCAAGATCGGCCTTGGTCACCAAATTTCTCTCGACTGCATCGGCTGCGTCGCCGATGGCTCCGGCCACGGCTTCGGCCAGTTGCTCGTCGGCACCAGCGTCCTTGAACGCTCGGGCCGCTTTGAGAGGATTGAATGCGTGGGCGGACATAAGTTGCATCGTAGGAATGGCATTTGATGATGTCAAACGTCTGCTGGGGTGGTCAAAAGTCAAAACTCGACGCTATGGAGACTTATTCCTCGTCTCCATGTTTTTGTGTGCGGCTTCCCGCGCAGCATCGCCCGCCGAACGGCCTACTGCACCGAATAAGAATACGCCACCTCCCCCTGCACGCGCCCGTCCACTTCGTCTTCGGGTAGCCACGAGCGGATGTAATCCACGGTCACGCCGTCGGTGGCGACGGTGACGTTCAGGTAGCCGGAGTTGTCGAGAACCGTGCCGGAAAGGTAGGAATCCTTGCTGCGACCCAGGGATCTGTCGTCCGCGGGATTGGGAACGGTCTGGTAGACGACCCCGCCGAGTTCCTGGTGCGCGAACAGGTGGTCGTGGGCCTGGAAGAAGATCGTCACGCCGTGCTTGACCATGAGCTGGTGCACGGGCAGCTCCCAGTCAGGCCGCATTTCGCCAAAATCCCAGGTACCGTCCTCGCCGTGCCCGCCCCATTCGTACATCGGCGCCCGTTCAATACCGCCGCGCCCGGTTCCGAGCACGTGGTGCGCGAAGACAAACTTGTACTTTGCGTCGCTGCCTTCAAGCGTCTCTTTCAGCCACTGGTACTGCCGATCGCCCATGGTTGCCTGCCAGCGGTCGTCCGCGGGCAGGGCCAGCTCGAGCCACGCCTCCTCGATCTCGCTCCATGGCTGTGACGTACCCGTGCCCATGGCCATGCCGCCCCGGCCGACGGGGTTGATGGCGACAGGCGAATGCCAATAGGGATCGAGGGCGACGAACAGCGCATCGCCCCAGGTAAAGGCGAAATAGTCGCGCAGCAAGCCGATACCCTCCACGGGTTCGGGATTTCCGGTGTAAAAGTCGTCGGGGGCCGGCAACGGCAGCCATCGGACTCGTGCGTTCCCCGCAAAGATGGATACGTCGTGGAGCGCGGTTCCCAACAGGTTCCGCCGCGCCTCCTCGTGGTTGCCGATGACCGGGAACAGTGCTGTCGAATGCGCCATGATGCCGAGAAACCTGCGCTGATCCAGGTAGACATCATCGACCACGCGCTGCGTGAAGATTTCCCTGTCACCCTGGAAGTAGTCCGCGATGAACCGCGACACGTTGAAGTCGTCGCCGAGCATGAAATACAGGTCCGGCCGGTCGCTCGCAACCTGCTCCATGGTGCGCGCGTAGAGGTCCGGGTGGTACATCGTGTTGGTACGCTCCGGGTGGGAATCGCCCTGGACGCCGAAGGTAAAGGTGCTGCCGGGCGGCCGTTGGGTGTGGAACGAGTGCTCGTCGCCGGCCTGAAACGCCGCGTCACCCACGTCGCGGTAGTTCACCCGATAGAAATACCGGGTATCCGGTTGCAGTCCTGGGACAGTGATTTCGGCGGTGTTGTCCGCGGACGCAGCGATGGCAGGCGTTGTGTGTGTATACGTGCCTGCCCGATCGCCGTACTCCACAAACACCTCCGTGCCTTCGTCGGCCAGGGCGTGAACGGTGAAGGAATCGGCAGTCGGCCGGCCGAGAATGATGTTCTCGGCGTCGGCGCCCTGGCCCCCGGTCAGGGTAATCAAGCCCAACGACCCAAGTATCAGGACGACTCCCGCGCCCGTCTTCCGTATGTTTCCGATCATGATTGTTTCCGCTACCGTCCGGTTGGTGAGAAAATTGCCCTCAGCCGGGTATGTCGATGATCCCCGGCCGCTCAGGCCGTGTGGATCTGCAGCGGCCTGTGCGACTGCTCCCGCCCTGACGCGTAGTTGACGATCATGTCCGGCACGATCGGGGTTCGGTTGAAATTGTGCCCGCCGAGGGCATTGGAAATGGCGCAGACGATGGCTGCGGCCGCGGCGCCCATGGGCGGTTCGCCGATCCCCCGTGTACCGACAGGGTTCTGAGGCTCGGGGAGATCCACCGCGGCCCACTCCATGGTCGACGGTACGTCGAGATAGGTGGGCGGTTTGCACTGTTCGAAGCCCATGTTGCCCGGCAGGCCGTTCTGCGGGTCGTAGATCTGCCGTTCGTAGAGCGCCATGCCGATGCCCCAGACCGTGCCGCCCTTCATCTGCTGCGACAATCCCTGGGGGTGGAGCACCGTGCCGCAGTCGGCGACGGCAACGTAGTCCAGCAGGTCCACCTCGCCGGTCTCAACGTCGACCTCCACGGCGGCGAAACCACAGGCCAGCGCCGGCACGTCCCCCTCCATGGGCAAGTTGTCCTTGGCCACGCCCACGAGTCCGGTGCCGGCGATGCCCGCTACCGCCAGCTTGGTGACATCGTGGAGTTCCTCCGGCACCTCCTCGCCCGAGAACCTGCCGCCCAATTCGATGGCGCGCTGGGCGGCCTCGGGGTAGGTCATCGACCGTGACGGGTCGGCCGTGGCAAAGACCCTGTGATCGGCGATGTCGTAATCGTCAGGGGAACCGCCGAGATCCATCGCCGCGATCTCCTTGAGTTTCGCCACCGCATCCCAGGCCGCCACGACATTGGTGCGCACCATGGTCCAGCAGGTATTGCTGCCGGTCTGGGTGGACGCGATGGGCAGATGGCGCATATTCGTCCCCTGGTGGACCACGCAGTTCTCCCAGTCGCACTTGAGCAATTCGGCTGCGGCGCGGGTGGTGCTCGCGTAGGAATACGTGCCAAGGTTGCCGACGCCGCTGTGCAGGTGCAGCATGCCGTCCGGTGTCAGCACCAACAGCCCGTCGTAGCCGCGGCGGCCGACGTCGTGATAGGCCTGTCCGATACCGACGCCGTAGACCTTGGAGCCGTTGCGCCTGCCGCTGAGCTGGCGCTTGGCCTGCCAGTCGAACACCTCCGCACCTCGGTCCAACGCCTCCGGCATGTAGGCGCTGGTGACGGGAATCTGATTGCCACCCACACGGGCTTCATTGGTGGGTGCATTGATCCTGCGAAGCGCCAGGGGGTCGAGTCCAAGCTCACCGGCGGCGCGGTCGATGAAGGGCTCGAGCGCCGCGGCGATCTGGTTCTGGCCGGGACCCCGCTGCGGACCCCGCGGCGTCGTGTTGGTCACCACCGGAATGCCGCGGAATCGCATCGCCAGCGGCTGGTAGATGATGGATACCGCCTGCGCGGCATCCACCGAGTCCCCGAAGCCGCCGTTGGAGCCGCCGTCCTGGACCACGGAGAAGTCGATGGCCGTGATCCGGCCGTCGGCCCGAAAGCCCATTCGTACCCGTCCCTGGAGCGTGCCCCGGGCGGAACCGATGTAGAACTCTTCATGCCGGCTGATGCGCAGCAGCACCGGCCGGTTGATTTTCCTCGAGAGCCGGGCGGCGATGCCGGCGGTCTGCGCCGCGGTCCCCTTGGAACCGAATCCGCCGCCGCAGAACTCATTGACGTAGACAAGGTTTTCCAGCTCCACGCCGCACTGCCGGGCCAGGCTTGTCAGCGTGGCGGTGAGGCTCTGGCAACCGGCGTGAACGAAGCACTTGCCGTTTTCCCACCACGCCATGGCCGTGCGCGGCTCCATGGAATGATGGGAATTTCCCTGGGTCGTGAAGCTCTCGTCGTAGACCAGTTCGGCCTCGGCGAGCCCTGCTTCCACGTCGCCGAAGGACCAGCCGACCGCAGGCTCGCCGAAAGGAAGCTGGCCGTCTTCTACCGCAGCGAAGTCCTGGGCCGTCCACTTGATCTGGTGCGGGTCGAGGCCGCTACGGCCGCCGCCGACGTTGGTCCCGTCCTCACGGCCGTTGGGGCCTCCCGGGTAAAGGCTCTCAAGGGGATCGACGGTAAACTCGAGAGGTTCGATGTCCACCGTGATGGCATCGATGGCGTCCTGGGCCGTTGTTTCGTCGGTTGCAGCGAGCGCGAGAATCAAATCGCCGACGAACTTGGGTTCGTTGGTGAGCATCCCGTCGGTGCCTTCGTCGTCGGCGGTCAGCACGCCGATGACGCCCGGCATGGCAAGTGCCCGGGATGTGTCGATACCGGTGACCCGCCCGTGAGGCATCGGGCTGGTCAGCAGTCGAGCGAATACCATGCCTTCGGCGCGGATGTCCTCGGCGTACTTGGCGCTGCCGGTGACCTTGGCGCGTATGTCGGGTGGTGTGAAATCCTTGCCGATGAGGTTGTAAGCCATGGTGGTTCCTCCACTATGGCAAGAAATTCTACAGCACGAGTTTGTGTCGCGCGCGTTACAGGGTGTTTAACGGCTCTGTCGCGGAATGGTTCAGGCGGCGGCCCGGACGATCGCTTCCCGCAATCCTTCCAGCAAGCCCTCAAGATGCGCCATGCGTTCGCGCAGATGCGCAATTTCGCGGTCGATGGTCGAAAAGCGCTCTGCCATGGAGTTTTCAAACGCGGAAAGCCGATCTTCGAGGCGGTCGATACGCTGATTCAGGCGCAGGATGAGTCCCGCCAGCGAAACGCCTACAGCAAGAATTGCGATGAGCTCGGCGGTCATGGGCACAAGCTAACACAGGGTCCGAAACTGCCGCCACACGAATTTTTCGGGTTTGCGCCCCGATTCGACCTTCAAGGTCGTTGGGCGTAACAATTCGTTGACATCGCCATGCGGCACCTTGCAATAATACGCGCCCCCCTCACCAGGCGTAGCAGAAAGGACAACTCGATCATGGCCTCCAGACAGCGAATTTCCGGACCGGACATCCCCGAGCACGTCAACCCGTTTCCCGCGGCAGTCAAGATCGGCAACATGCTTTTTTCGGCGGCTACCGGTGGCGCCGACCCCGAAACGCACGCGCTTCCCGAAGACGAGGATAGCCAGATCGCGAATGCGTTCCAGACAGTGCGCAACATCCTGCGCCGGGCCGGGGGCTCTCCGGCCAACATTGCCAAGGTCGCGGTTTACGTCAGGGACCGAAGCATCCGCCCCAAGGTCAATCCCTACTGGATCGAGATGTTTCCGGACGAGGACGACCGCCCCGTGCGCCACATGGTGCCGTCGGACATGCCGCCTGGCCAGCATATCCAGCTTGAATTCATCGCCGTACTTTCCTGAGGGCCTCCAATGAAATTTCAGATCGACCTTTCGGCCCTGCAGCAACTCTTTTTCGATGCCCGCAGCTACAACGGCTGGCTTGAGGGTCCGGTCTCCGACGACCAGCTCCGCCGTCTTTACGACATCCTGAAAATGGGTCCCACCAGCTTCAACTGCTGCCCGGCGCGGTTTGTGTTCCTGCGCACGCCGGAAGCGAAGCAACGCCTCGAGCCGCAACTTCGGCCGAACAACGTGCGCAAGACCTTGACCGCTCCGGTGGTGTCGATCATTGCCTACGACTCGCTGTTCTACGAGCAGATGCCGAAACTCACGCCGCACAGGCCGGAAACCCGGGATTTCTTCGCCGGCAACGAAGGATTGGCCAATGTGACGGCGTTTCGCAACGGGACGCTGCAAGGGGCTTATTTCATGATCGCCGCGCGGGCCGTGGGACTGGATTGCGGCCCGATGTCGGGCTTCGACAATGCAGGCGTGGATGCGGAGTTCTTCCCGGACGGGCAGTACAAGTCGAACTTCATCTGCGGTCTGGGCAAGGGCGATCCGGAGAGTCTTTTCGGCCGGCTGCCGAGGCTGGATTTCGGTGAGGTTTGTACGGTCTTATAGCGTGACTCCAAAATTCTTTGGCGATCACTTACCAGGGGTCTCTACGCAGCAAGGGAGCAAGGAATGACGGCACATGTGTATACGGCGAAGCTGACCTGGACGGGTAATCGCGGTGAGGGCACGAGCGGGTACAAGGCGTACACGCGCGATTACGATGTCGAAAGCGAGGGCAAGGCGGTCATCAAGGGGTCGTCGGATCCCAACTACTTCGGCGACGCCACCCGCCACAATCCCGAGGACATGCTGCTGGCCGCGCTCTCAGCCTGCCACATGCTGTGGTACCTGCACCTTTGCGCAGTGAACAAGATCGTGGTCACGGCTTATGAGGACAATCCGAGAGGGGTGATGGAAATGTCCCGCGACGGTTCGGGGCAATTCACGGAGGTCACGCTGAGACCGCAGGTCACGATCACCGCAGGCAGCGACGCGGCCAGGGCCGAGCAACTGCATGCGCGTGCCGGGGCGCTGTGCAATATCGCCCGGTCGGTGAATTTCCCCGTGATGCACCAGGCGGCGGTGGTCGCTGGGTGAGCAGTTACTCCTCCGTACACTCGTACGGCCGGATTTCCAGCCCCGGCACCCAGACATAATGCTTTGTAAGCGTGAGCGGCTCGGTATAGGTTGCCGGGTCGGTCGAAGTGACCTCGTAGCGTAGCCGCCCGCCGTCATCGACGACGGTTAATCGCTCTACCAGTTCGGCCGTGTCGCTTTGCGGGATTCCGAGCTGGCTGAACGAGTAGGGCCAGCCGATGTTGGTCGTGGTGACGACGAGCGTTTCGCCTTCCCATCGGCCGACCGAGTCGCCCAGGATCGTCGGCGGGTCTGACGGGTCCGGAGCGCTGTCCAAGTGGATGACGCGAAGCAGGTCGTATTCCTCGATGCGCAGGTGGATCTCGTCGCCGCGGTCGATGAACTCCACCGGGAAGGGCTGCTGCATGATGGTCGGCATGCCCTTCGGCAGGCAACCGTACAGCGGATTGTTCTGCACCGGGTCGAACCCATCCCTGGCGGCGCGCGCCGAATCGGTAAACGGGAAGTCGTCCGTACCGATGTCGTAGTTCTGGCCGTCGCTGGTCCATACGCGGAAGAATCCCAGCGAAGCGCTCGCCGCGCCCGTGGACAGGCGTTGCCCGCCGATGGCGTCGTCCCGCCAGCGCGGCGAGGATCGGTGATCCATCATGATTTCCCGCCCGTCGGGCAGCAGGAGGTTGAGCCCGAACATCTCGTTGGCCCGGCGCCTGGAAGGGAAGCCCGCGAGCCTCACCATGTCGCCGGTTGCCACGGTTCCCTCTTCGACGCCCCATCGCGCCAGCCGACTCACGGCGCCGGCTTCCATCCACCAATCCGCGGCGCGCCCGTCCTCGTCCACGGTACGGACGTTCAGCCTTACGTGCGGGTTGCGCCACAGGATACTGGTGACCTCGCCCTCGACCTCGACGATCTCGTCGATGTTGAAGGTCACCGCGATGGAATGGTGGGCGGCGGCGAATGGGGCCGGGAAGCTCGCGAGGGCGAATGCCATTGCACTAAGGATCCCGAAACCGGATTGTTTCGTTTGTCTGATTTGAGTCATTGCTCTTCCATTTTCTTGATATCCGGCCGCGTTTTGATCATCGCGCCCGCGGGCGAGAAAAGTTCATTATAAGTGTCGCGTTCGCCGCGTTTGCAGGCGTCCCGGTGCTGCTGAACGCCAACCCTCTGGATGACATCGGCGATTTTGCCGACAGCGCCGTCGTGCTCGATCTATATGACCTCCAGCACCGGTTCCTCCATCTCCGCCGCCTGCTCCATGAGCGCCAGCACGTGTTCCTCCCAGTACTTCGTCTCGGCGAACCACGGGAACGCCCTGGGGAACGCCGGATCCGACCAGCGGCGGGCGAGCCAGGCGGTGTAGTTGATCATCCGCAACGTGCGCAGGGCTTCGATCAGGTGTAGCTCGCGGTAGTCGAAGTCGAAGAACTGGTTGTAGCCGCGCAGGAGGTCCTGAAGCTGGACCGCCCGCTCGTCGCGCTCGCCCGAGAGGAACAGCCAGAGATCCTGGATGGCCGGTCCCGTGACGCAGTCGTCCAGGTCCACGAAGTGGGGGCCGTCGTCGGTCCACAGCACGTTGCCGGGATGGCAGTCGCCGTGAATCCGCAGCCACCCAACCTGTCCCGCCCGGTCGAAGGCGTCGTCCACCGAGACCAGCAGACGATCGACGATCGTGTGGTAGCTCTGCACCAGGTGCGGCGGCATCCAGTCGCTCAGCAGGACGAACTGCGAGGCTTCGCGGCCCATGCGATCGATGGAGATTTCCTGGCGATGGCTGAAATCCCCGAGGGCGCCGACCGCGTGGATGCGGCCCACGAAGCGGCCCATCATCTCCCGATCCTCGTCGCGGCCGAGCTCCGGCCAGCGCCCGCCCTGGCGGGGATAGACGGCAAAGCGGTGGCCGGCGTGCCGGTGCAGCGTCTCCCCGTCCACCTCGATGGGCGGAACGATCGGAAGCTCGCTTTCGACAAGCTCCCCGGCGAAACGATGCTCCTCCCGGATGCCATCGTCGGTCCAGCGCTCCGGGCGATAGAACTTGGCCACCACGAAGCCGCCATCTTCAGTGCCAAGCTGGTAGACGCGGTTCTCGTAGCTGTTGAGCGCGAGGATGCGGCCGTCGCAGGCGAATCCGACGCCCTCCAGCGACGCGAGGATCCGGTCCGGGCTGAGGTCGGCGTAAGGCTGTTCCACGCGACAACGGCTAGAATCGCCGGCTAACTCTCGGCGCTCGGGAACTGGGCGATATCAGTTCTCACTATCGTGGCTCCACGGAGAGGCCGGCTGTTCCTGTGCCATCGACTTGTGGAGACGCTCAGCGCCGATTGACCAGCTCCACGAACTCGTCATGCGTCCCCACGCGACCGTGAATGGGTGCATGCCGCTCGACGTCCAGCCGCAACTTGCGGATATTCTCGTGCAGCGTCCGCATCCCCGGGGTCGGAACGGCCGGAGCCGGCCTGTCCGGCGCCGGCGGCGAGTAGAGATCCGCGTTGATCAGGATTCTCTCCTTCGGCAGATAGGCGATCAGCATGTCTTCGCTGTGAATCCCCTGCCGGAGCGAGTTATCGCCCAACTCGTACGCCATGTCCTGAATGCGAATGATCTCCAGGATCTGCTCACCGTCCGTCACCACGTACTTGCCCGTTCGGCGCACATCGCCGTCCACCGTTTCGATGGGCGCCGGTCGCCGGCTGATCCAGTACATGGGGTTGTAATGACTCATGCGGTCCGGTTGCAGCGTCCGCGGCGCCGGATGGAACAGGATGTCGAGGTAGTACTGCTTGTTCGACTCATGCGTCACGATCGTCGTGCCCTGGGAGAGATAGGTACGCAAGCCGCCCGCGTGGTCGAAGTGGTGGTGGGTGTTGACCACGTACTGAATGTGCTTGTCCGGTACCAGCCTGCCGACCTCGGCGATCACCGCCAGCGAGCGCTCCTCGTTCTGCGGCGCCTCGACCACCGCGACATAGTCCCTGAACTCCACCAGCAGGCTGTGATGGGATCCGCCGGCCAGCCGCCAGACTCCGTCGGCGAGTTGCTCGCTCTGGACTCTCGCCGGCGGCCTGACGGCCGTGCGTATCGCGTCCGGAACGGGCATGACCTCGACCGCTGCATTCATCTTCACGCTCGCGATGTCGTACTGAAAGTAGTTGTGCGCCGGATTCAGCCGGGGGTCGGCCTGGTGCGTGTGGATCTGCATCGGAAACATGATGCCGTCGAAGTCCTGGTAACGCGTATAACGCATCTCGTAGTCCATGTCGCCATAGACCGGATTCGGGATCCAGGTGCCGACGAGTTCGACGAGACCCTCGTCGGTGATCGACCCGTTGATCTTGTACTTGTCGAGGAAGGTGAACGAAACGATGGTCACCTGCCGGCCGAATTGCGAAACACCGAAATCCGAAGCGCCGATGATCGGCAACGAGATCGCCGTGGCGTCATCGGCAGCCAGCGCCGCCTTCAGGAATCCGTGCGGTGTGATCGCGATCTCGAGCTGGCGGAGTTCGTTGTGGGCAATGCCGTCCAGATAGGGACGCAGGAGCGGCATGGGCTCACCGCCGCGCACATCCCAGGCGTAGGCGCCGTTGACGACAGCGGTTACGCGCACCGGCGCCATCGGCGTCCTGCCGAATGTCGGATAGTCGCCCTGTTGGCGCGTGTAGTCTTCGCGCGACCAGCCGGCGTCAAAGTCGATGCTGCGGGTGTAGTCGACGACCTGGAATGTCGGCCAACCGCCATTCACCGAGTACTGCTGGCCTATTCTCGATGAGAATCCCGTGCCCGAATACTCGATCGTCTCAAGCTCTACGGCGCCCATCGCTTCCACGGAAGCCAGCAGCGCCGCGCGCGCGTCGACTTCCTGCGCCAGGGCGCTCGCCCACGGCAGCCCGATTACGGCTACAAAAACACCAAATCGTCGCATTATTCGTCCCCCCGCTCCGGAATTTCTCAATCATATCCAAGAGCGCGGTGCACGCGCTCTTGGCGGCAGTCTAACCTTTCGATCAGCACCACGTTTTTTCTACGACGGGACTAGCGCTCTATCCAACTGATACGCCATTGTCAGTTGGATAGAGCACTAGTTTGCAAAGAACGGCAGCCGGCAGTCCAGCTCGGTGAATTCGTAGTCGGAGACATAGTATTTATTCCAACGAATTTCCCATGGGCTGGCCAGGTAGTCGGGGTCGTTGACGACCATCAACATTTCCACTGCCGGGCCGATCCCGTCATCGACGCGCCGATAGGTCTCCACGACCGTGTGGCGATCGCTGACGGCATTGCCCTCGGTGCCGGTCAGGTTGCTGAGCAGCCGGTCGGTCTCCACGACCAGCGTGTCGCCCACGTAGCGGGCCACGGAATGCCCGAGACTCGTATTGCCGGTTGGCGCGGTGCCCTGCTCGTTGCCGGTTGGCACAGGTTGCTGGCCATCGCCGGTTGGCACGGGTTGCTGCCCATCGCCGGATGCCTCGGGATCCCGTCCATCCAGCCAGGCCACCCGCCGGGCCGCGCCCTCCTCGTACTCGAAGACCACGCGGTCCGGGAACTGGGCGATGCGCACGACTTGCACGGTACTCGCCTGGCGAACGAGGCCGTGGGAGGCGCATTCGGTGAAGCTCGGGTCGTCGACCGGATCGAACGCGGCTTGCAGGCTCGCGCCCCGCTCGTTGTGCGGCGGCGTGTTCCGGTCCCGTGTGGCCTCGCTGGCCCGGACGCTGGGATGCTTCGCCAGCGTGCCCGTGAAGTTTGGCTGGCCGTCGGCCAGACTGCGTTCCATCGATGCGACCGGCGTGAACGGCACCCCTGCATTCGGGGTCCCCGTCACCACGCCGATGGCGGTTCCTTCGACAGGATCGAGTTCGACGATTGCCCCGCCGTCCCAGTGGCGGCTCTCAAGGAGGATCATGGGACCGCCATCGCGGCTCCCCCGGCCCGTTATTCGCAAGCTTTGCCGCACGCGGATGGAATCCGCGGTCCAGCCGCCGCGCCGGAGTGAGGACGGGGCCGGCGCAGTCGCCATCCAGAGCGTCTCGGCGCCGCTCGCGTCGGCCACGCTCAGGATGATGTTCGCGTGGGGGTTCTTGAAGTTGTACTCGACAACGGTCCCTTCGATCGAGATCTCGTCGTCAATGAACGCGGCGCCCAATTCGTGGTGGGCCTGGGCGGGCGAGGTGCCGAGCAGGGTCGCGAAGGCGACGAGCAGCGTCCTTTGGAATCCCATATGTGTGTCCCCTGGTTCGCACGATTCCCGGCCCGTTATAGCCCTGCGACAGCCGGATGAGTGCCTTCCTGCAAAATCTACGCAAATTTCGGCACTGCGAGGAGACTAATGCGAAACGGGAACAGACTCAAAGGCATCGGCCTTTTCCTCCCGGGATCAGAGGGCGGGATCAGAGGGCGGGTTCAGAGGATGCTGCGACCGAGCGCGCTTTGAACCAGCGTGACGGCGCGTTCGGCCGAGATGTTGGCGTGATCCAGGAACGGATTGAGCTCGACGACTTCCATGGATGTCATCCGGCCGTCCGCCGCGCATTCTTCCAACAGCAGGTGCGCTTCCCTGAAACTGACGCCGCCGGGGACGACGGTTCCGGTGCCGGGAATGACTTCCGGATCGCAGCCGTCCAGGTCGAAGCTGACGTGAAATCCGGCGGTACCGTCGTTCACGATCTCGAGTGCCCTGGTCGCTACCTCGCTCATCCCGAGTTGGTCGATTTCGCGCATGGTGAACGCCGTGACGCCGGATTCGCAGATGAACCGGCGCTCGAGATCGTCGATGTCGCGTATGCCGATGAGGACGACATGCTTCGCGTCGACCGCGGGGTTGGCGCCCAGAATGGTGGACAGTTCCCTGTCTCCGTAGCCCAGCAAGTGTGCAAGCGGCATGCCGTGAACGTTTCCGCTGGGGGAGGTTTCGGGAAGATTCATGTCGCCGTGCGCGTCGAACCAGATGACGCCGAGCTTGCGGTCCATGGTCTTGAGGTGCGCGGAAACTCCGGACACCGTTCCCATCGCGATCGAGTGGTCGCCGCCGATCACAAGCGGCCACTCCCCGGCTTCGAGCGCGTCGCGGGTGTGCTCGGCAAGTTTCAAGCAGACCGCCAGAATCTCGTCCTTGAACCGGGCATTGGTATTGCCCGGCGGCAACGTTTCCATGGAAGGGATCGGAATGTCCGTTTCTCTTACGATCGAATATCCCAGGGAACGGATCGCGCTCGTGAGACCCGCGACGCGAAACGCCGACGGGCCCGCGTCGGTTCCCCTGCGCGAAGCGCCCAGGTCGAGCGGCACGTTGATGATGTGAATGGGTTTCCTGGTCTGAATCATTGCCTTGCTCACTCGATGCGATGACGCCGTGCGAATGTCACGCCGGTACGTTGGTTGATGGCTGGGCTGACTGCTCAACGGACGGCCTGACTCGGTTCATCATCATCCCGAACAGGTCTCTCGGGTCCGCGAGCGCGGGCACAAGCTCGATGTCTTCGCCCTCGTCGAACTCGACCGCCAGTTCGTGTACGAATCGGAGTGCCGAGTAGTCCTCCAGCGCGAAACCGACCGAGTCGAAGACGGTCACCTGCTCGTCGCTGTCGCGCCCCGCTTCCTTGCCGGCAATCACCTTCCACAGTTGGTTGACCGGGTGGTCGCCGGGAAGCTGTTGAATATCGCCTTCGATCCGCGTTTGCGGTTCGAACTCGACAAAAATCCTGGCGTTGCGAAGCACGTCGACGTGAAGCTCGGTCTTGCCCGGACAATCGCCTCCGACTGCATTGATGTGCATGCCGGGCTCGACCATGTCCGGCGTCAGGATGGTCGCCAGCGCCTTGTCTGCGGTGCATGTCGTCACGATGTCGGCGCCTCTGGCCGCATCGGCGGATGACGCGACCGGCGTCACCGCAAGCGTCGCAATGTGCGACAGGTTGCGCGCGAGCTTCTCCATGGCACTGCCGTCGATATCGAAGATCCTCAGCTCGTCGATGCCGAGCAGCTTGTGAAACGCGATCGCCTGAAACTCGCCTTGCGCGCCGCAGCCGATCATGCCCATGACACGCGAATCGGGTCTTGCGAGCACTTCGGCAGCGATCGCGGAGGCCGCCGCCGTGCGAAACGCCGTCGTCAGCGTCATTTCGGAAAGCAGCATCGGAAAACCCGTTTCGACATCGGCCAGCATGCCGAAAGCCATGACCGTCGGTACGCCCTTGTAGGCGTTGGCGGGATGGCCGTTGACGTACTTGAACGCATACCGGTCTCGGTCCGAGATCGGCATCAACTCGATCACGCCGATCTCGCTGTGACTGGCGAGCCGGGCGCTCATGTCGAAAGATTCCCAACGCCGGAAGTCTTCACGCATCGCCGCTGCAATGCCGACAAGAAACCGGTCCGCGCCAAGGCGGTTCACCATCCGGCAAAGGGCGGAAACGTCAACGAACCGTGTCATGCTTGACCCTCCGAATAGTTGTAAATATGACCATCATAGGCACGTTGATGTTCAATAAATAGATGGCAAATCAGACGAAGTGATCTAGAAGTTGCCTTTGTGGTCGATGTCGTTGACTATATGGTCAATTGACGCGGGAGACGGCCGTTGCGGAATCTGGATGCCAGGGATCACGGTCTGTTGTCGTTGCTGCACGCCGATGCGCGCTTACCCGTGGCGGAACTGGCAAAGCGGCTCGGTGTATCGCGGGCAACTGTGCTGAACCGCATGCGGCGCCTGGAACGCGACGGTGTGATTCTCGGCTATACGGTCAAACTGGATGACGAAATCGGACATCGTCCGGTTCGCGCGCTCATGTGCATTCGCGTGGACAGCGCACATGAAGCCAGGGTCATCGCCCGCTTGCGAGGCAATCCGAACGTGTCCACGGTTCATCACACGACCGGCCGATGGGACCTGATTGCCGAACTCGAATCCGACTCGCTCGCATCGTTCAACAAGATCGTCGGCGCCATTCGACTTTACGACGGCGTGGCGGCGACGGAGACCAATCTGCTGCTTGAGAGCTACGACTAGCAGTATTCGCGACTGCATTCCCCGCGTGCACATCTAATCCATACGGATTCGACACTTATTGGGCATACCCCTTCGGACGCTGGTACTCCAGAATGGGGCTTGCGATCTCTCGGAGGTTCCAATGCGACTGAGAAGGTGGAAATTTCGCGACGACTCCATCGTCAGCCAGTTCCACCGCCAGCTCGCTATGGGCCTCATCACTGGCGTCGTCGTCGGAATGGCGTTGATGCCGACGGACCAGTTCTATTTCGGCGCTCTTCCAATAGTGCTTGGCTTATACTTTGCTCTTGTCGGCTTGACGGAATCAACGGAGGACTAGCGATGGACGTGCCGATTTCAGCCATTGTCGCGTACTCACTCTTGATTCTTTTCGCCATCGTGACAACCTACTTCACCCACTTTCGATCCAACAAACGCAAGTAGCAATCCGCCTCATGCCGTCGCCAGGGTGAATGGGAGCCGATTGCGGTCGGGCGAGGGGTACAAGTCCGGCATTCAGTCTTTCTTCGGAAGCGCCTGGTGATGACCTGTCAGGTCTTCGATCGGAACGAAGTCGAAATCGAAGCCGAAGCAACGTGGCGCCACCACGGACATGGCATCGTCCTTGCGGTAGTAGGCGGGGCAACCGATGCCGAATACCGTGACGCGCTGCCCGTATCGCAACCGCTCCGCGTTGATCGGGGTCGAAGTTTCGTAGTCGAGTACCGTTATAAGGTCGGGAACCGACGCCACGACCTTCTCGCCGATCCGGGCGACGAGGTACTCGTTCTTGATGTTGATCCTGAGATGCGCCGTGTCGTTGTCAAATGACTCGAGCAGCGCTTCGCCGATATCGTATCCTCCGATGACGGAGCTCGAATAGTCGACGACTTTTCCCGTGTAGAGATGGAAGATGTCGCCGTACAACGACTGCGCGAATGCGTCTCGAAACGGTTCGAAGATACGCAGGGCGTTGCCGCGGAACTCCCTGAGGATCCGGCCGATCTCGATGGAAAAACTGATGGTATCGGGCACGATGCATGACTTGAGCTGTTTGCCGGTCATCGCATGCTCGACGGTCGTGATCATGCCGCCCATCGCCTGGGCCAGGTTGCGCACGTGACGTTCGAAAACAGCCGTCGAGTCGGTGGAAAGGGTCGCCATGTTGCCGGCGTAGTCGAGGCAAACCGCGGGTGTAGGTGCGACGCCGGCGATGGGGTAGGTCATCATCTGCGCTTCCGGCAGCGCACGACCCATACCGTCGCCGTTGACAACCGGTATCCCTCGTTCGGCCGCGGCAATCAGCGGGACCATCGAGTTTCCGCCGCCGATCTCGAATGGCACGACCGCGTCAACCTTGCGGCCGACGTGTTCTTCAAAGGCTATCAGGGCCTTGATCGGGTCGTCGACGGACGGGAGCAATTCGAGGCTCACGGACGGCGCGCCGACACCGCCGATGGCCGCAACGTAGGCGGCGTCATCCAGGTCGTAAACCGAGATCAGTTCGACAGGTCCGGTCTTTCTCAGAACCTGCAGCGTCGCGAGATACGAGACGTAGGGGTCGCCGCCGCCGCCGGTGGCCAGGAAGACCGCGCCCGCGGAAAGATCTTCCAGCGACTCGAAACCCAGCCTCATGATGCGCGCCTCGCGGCGTTTTCGGCCGTCAGTCCGGCGATCTCTCCCACGACCTTCACCCGCAGCCTGGTCGTGTTGCCCGCCATGTATGACACGGGCGTTTCTTCCACATCCGCCACCCGAAGCGTCGAGCCGTGGGCGCCTGCCGCCACCGCAAGCCTGCTCGCCTCTTCGGTCACATCCCGAATGGCGTCTTTCCGGGGTACCTTGTCGTAGGAAACCAGCCGTTCGGTTTCGCCGCCGATCTGCGCAATGGCGGCGCCGATCGCATTCGCGACGCCCGCATGTTCGGGTCGGAGCATTTCCGATGCCGCAGCCAGTTTTTCCGTGACGAGTATCGCACCGCCGCCGACGAGAACGACCGGCAATGGGTCGCTGCTCGGCTTCATCTTCTCCATACCCAGGTTCAGCATGTCGGATATGCGCCGCGTCGCCGTCGATACCGTATCCGGATCGAGGTCCGCTACCCGGGAGACGTCGCCAATCGCGGCATGGCCGCCGGCGACGACGATATCCGTGGCAGTCAGCGTACTGCCCCCGAAAACGAGGCCGTCTTTCACCAGGCGATGACCGACGGAACGCGGCCCGACGGTGTTTCCGTCCCGCTCGATGAGACTGCCGCCGCCGAGACCGATCGAGAGAATGTCCGGCATCCGGAAATTTGTCCGCACGCCACCCACTTCGATCACCACATTCGACTCGCGCGGAAACCCGTCCTGCAGTATTCCCACGTCGGATGTCGTCCCGCCGATGTCCACGACGATGGCATTGCCCAGGCCGGTCAGTTTGCAGGCCCCCCGCAGCGAGTTGGTCGGCCCGGAGGCGAACGTCAATGCCGGAAATCGGCGGGCGAACTCGGCGTCCATCAAAGTTCCGTCGTTCTGACTGACGAAGAAGCGGCAATCGAGACCGCGTCTTCGAATCGCGTCGACAAACGAAGTGACGACGCTTTCGGCAAAGCTCAACAGGCTCGTGTTGAGCAACGCGGCGTTTTCCCGCTCCAACAGGCCGAGCCGCCCGATCTTGTGGGACAAGGTCACATGCGCATGCGGCAACGCGGCCCGGACGCGTCTGCCGACCTCCAGTTCCGGTTCGGGGTTCATCGGTGAGAATGCCGAAGAGATCGACACCGCCTCGACTTTCCTGCGCACGAGATCGTCGATAACCGTGTTGATCTCTCGATCGTCCAGATCCGCCAGGAGCCAACCGTCGTAGAGGTAGCCGCCGTGAATCATGTACACGTTGTCGCCAAGGCATCGGGAGATATCGTCGGGCCAGCCGATCATGGGCGGTAAGCCGAGTCCGGACGGTTTGCCGATTCGAATCGCCGCAACCTCGGAAAGCTCGCGGCGTTCGATCACCGCGTTGGTGAACTGGGTGGTTCCCAGCATCACTGCTTCGATCGAGTCCTCGCCTCCGTCGTGTTCCGACAGGATCGCTTCAAGGGCATCCATGATGCCGGTCAGCACGTCGGCGGACGTCAGCGCCTTGGTCCATGCGATGACCGCGTCGTCGTCAAGCAGTACCGCGTCCGTGTGCGTCCCGCCGACGTCGATTCCGATTCTCAACAAGTCCGCTCTCCTATGCCGCTCTGGAACCGGAAAAGGGCGCGTCGAAACGACTCAGGATCGCGTAGCTGATCGCCGATACCAGCATCGCGTCCATTGCCGCCACGCCGGTGAGCCGGATCACCTCCTCAGCACCCAGCAAGGCGACGATGCTGCCGGCTGCCCACGCGACGAGTGCCATGGGTGACACATTGCGTTCGGCTGCGTTCAGGTCTTCGAAATAGGCCGACGGACGGGCAAAGAAATGATCGACGGCAATCACGCCCGCCACCGGCACGAACACGATGGCAAGGTAGAAAAGGAACGTCAGGAAATAGTCGAGAATGTTCAGGAAGGCGGCAACAGTGCCCAGGGCGCCCAGAACGACGATGAGCAGCCGACTTTCCGTACTGGGAACCGTGGCTTCGATGCTCAGGGATGTGCTGTACAGGTTGAGCGTGTTGAGCACCCAGCTACCGGCGATGATGATCACGAAGGCCGCCCAGCTCAGTCCCATCACGATCAGCACGTCCAGAAAATCGTCATTCGCCAGAAGATCTGCCGCAAATCCACCGGCCATCATCACGATCGGCTCCACAATCAAGTAGGTCAGTACTGCGGCATAGATGGCCCCGCGCCGGTTGCGGATGAACCGCGTGATGTCGGGAAGAATGACCGCGCCGACAATGATGCTGCCGACGATCGATGAAATCGCGTAGCCGAAGGAGATTTCGGACACTTGCTGTGCGCCGAGCGTGTCGGCGAACGACCGGGCGCCCAGCGCTTCGGATATCAGCACAACCGTCACCACCATCATGACAGGCACCAGGAGGGCGGACAGGAAATTGATCGCCCTGAATCCGTAAATGGCCGTGCCCGTCATCAGGACGCCGGCGAACAGTTCGATCGCCCAGGGATGGACAGACAGCCCCAGCGTATCCTGCAGCAATCGCAGGATCGCACCGCTGAACAAATCGATATTGACGCCGAACCAGCCGAGCAGGGAGATTGCGAACGCAATGTTCACGATGGCCGCGCCCCTGGTGCCGAACGCGATGCGCGCCAGCATGTAGGAGCTCAGATGCGTGCGTGTGCCGATCAGGCCCGCAATGGAGCCAATCAGGGTGAGCAAGGCACAGCCGACCAGTATGGCGGCCATCCCGCGCGCGTTGTCGATCGCAAGGAAGACCTCCGCGCCGGTCACGAAGGTCGGCAGGGAAAACGCAACCATTGCGCTGACCAGGCCAACCCGAATCCAGCCCACCCTGTGGTCCGGCGGCACCGGTTCCGTCGCGAACTCCAGCGACTCGCTGTCCATTGCCGATCTGCTCGACTCTTACCCGGTCGGTGAGTTTACTGGAACCGGTACGTAAACTCGGCCATCACCTGCCGCGGTGTATTCCTGAATCGTGCAATGGTGGAAGCGATGCCATAGAAAGCGTCCTCGGGCTCCAGCCTGTCTGCCAGGTTGGTGCCGCGAAGCTGAAGCATCCAGGCATCGGCCTCCAGACCCAGCGAAAGGTTCAGGTACGCCGCATTGTCATCGACCATCAGGTTTTCAAGGTCGAAGTTGCGCTCGCCCAGCCAGTTTCCGGAGACTCGGGTCACGAAATCCATGGCGCCACTCAGCGGCGCCGTGTAGGTGACGCTCAAATTCGCGTTCCAGTCCGCGACGCGCGGCATCGAATTGCCGACAATGCCCTCGGGCGGGACCACGTAATCGTCCGGATCGAAGCGCGTGATCGTGTTGTCGATGCTGCCGAAGCCCAGTTGCACATCGACCGACTCCGTCGGTCTCCACCAGCCTTCGAGCTCGAAGCCGCTGATGTCGACCTCGGCAATGGAGAGCTGCTCGAGAGAAAACGTCTCCGGATTGAAACGCGTGAACTGGGCATTGTCCTGACCCGTATTGAAGTACGCCGCGTTCAGACTCAACACGCCCTCGACGAGCGTCGACTTGAACCCGATTTCCGTCGTGTCGGAGGTCTCCGCTTCGAACGCCCGGGTCACGGTAGGAGCCACTTCGTTAAAGCCGCCCGACCGGAAACCGCGTGCCACCGTGGCGTACGCCAGCAAGCGCTCCGTGGCCTGCCACGCCAGGGACACTTTCGGTTGAAGTTCGTCGAAGGTGCGGCTGGCGAACGAGTCCGGATCGCGCGGGTCCACGCCCTGCCGTTCTTCCTCGTCATAGCGAAGCGCCAGCGTCAGTTCCAGCACATCGGAGAGGTCGTAGTTCGCCTGCCCGAACAGGGCGAATGCACTGCTCTGCTGACGGTCGCGGACAATCTCCAGGACGAATTCGTCGGCGAACGACGCCCGATCGCGAACGACGGTGCCGATGGGATCGTCGAAAATGTCGAAATCATTGTCGCGTTCACGGTCCTGGTAGTAGGCGCCGACGAGCCAGCGAAACGCGCGATCCGAAGGCGACGTAAAGCGGGTTTCCAGGGTAACGGCGGCGTCTTCGATGAGGCTGTACTGTCCGCCCGGGAAGAAGAAATTGTCATAGTCGGGAGGCAGCGCGGAAAAGTCCGCATCGAGGAAGTTTTCGTCCGTGGACCTGTTGTAACCCGCAACCACGATCAGCGAACCGGCGTCGGCTTCGTGTTCCAGCTTCGCCGAGAAGTTGCTCAGCGTGTTCTCGTCGTTCGGCAGCACGTTGTGTGCCGGTGTGACGGACTCGTCGCTCAATGTATCGAAGTCCACGTTCTCGTAGTAGCCGAGG
Source organism: Candidatus Rariloculaceae bacterium (assembly GCA_965262365.1). GTDB lineage: Bacteria > Pseudomonadota > Gammaproteobacteria > Steroidobacterales > Rariloculaceae > UBA6522. Next base: position 3,914,431 of record OZ253541.1, on the reverse strand, counting down.
CCGTAATCGCCGCTTGAGTAGCGGGCGCGAAAATCGATGTACGTGCGGTCCGAAAGCTCGAAGCCGAGCAAGCCCTGTACGCCCGCCTCGTCCACGAAATCCGATGTCTGGCCATTGAACGTGTCGTTGATCAGTCCATCGAAGCTCCGATAGAAGCCGGCAAGGCGATAGACTGCGTTGTCAGCGAGGGATCCCGAAACCGATGCGCTCAGGCGCCCGTCGCTGCCTTCGCCGAGTGCCCCGCGAACGACGAATTCCGTCTCGTCCGACGGCGCCCGGGTCGTAATGTTGATGACGCCACCGATCGCGTTCTTGCCGTAGAGGGCGCCCTGGGGACCCCGGATCACCTCGATCTGCCGGATGTCCATGAGGCCCTGGTTCATGAACTCGAGATTGGGAACGGTGATCCCGTCGACAACGAAGGCCACCGGCGGTTCGCCGAGCTGCGTCGAAGTGAATCCGCGAATGGAAATATTGGTCAGGTTGGGCCGAAAGTTCCCGTAAGCGGAAAAATTCGGCGTCAACGCGGCGAAGTCCGACATATTGCTGATGCCGGCACGTTCGATCGACGTTTCGCTGAAAACGGTGACAGAATCGGGAATCTCCTGGAGATTCTCTGAACGCTTCCGGGCCGTGACCACAACTTCTTCAATGACCGCCATTCCAGCACTTGCCGATCGTTGGGCGACAGCACTGGTCGCGAGCCCGAGCGTGCCGGCTGCCAGGGCAACAGCCAGAAGGGCCTTGATGGATCCGAAGTCGTGCATGACATTCCCCCACAGGTTTTTGCGAGCCACGATGCCGCGTTCGGAAGTTCGGTGGCGCCGTCCGAAACGCGGCCCTTGCCGCGATCGGCAGATCGTTGGAGTTGTCCTGAACGCGGCTTTTTATGCCTTTCAATTATCGTACCGGCGGCCCAATAACCTGGATTGAATTGCCGTGCGCGTTCCGTGAACAATTTCGCGTTTAGGCTTAAACTTGAAATCCTCTTCAGCAAACAACGATTCGGGCCACAATGCTTACCAAGAAGCAGGTGAAACTCGACCCGATCAATCGCAAGATCATTGCGAAGATTCACTTGCAGTCCGATATCACCAATCAAAGGCTGGCGGAGGAAATCGGCCTGTCACCGGCGGCCTGTTCGCAACGTGTTTCCGCATTGCGGGAGGCCGGTTATTTCTTCAACTTCCATTGTGAAGTCGACCTCGACAGAATGTTCGAACATGTGCTCGCCTACGTTGAATTCACGCTAAGCGACAATTCGCTTCCAAGCCGTCGAGCGTTCGAAGCTGAAATCGAGAAGTATCCCGAGTTCATGGATTGCATCAGGGTGTCCGGCGAGGTCGATTACGTTTCTTTCACCTGCGCACGCAATATCCAGGCGCTCAACAAGATCTGCGACGCGGTGAGTGCGAAGCCCGAGATCGGAATCAAGCGAATTGTCACCAGGCCCATATTGGAGCGGTCGAAGTGGTATCTTGGCTACCCCATCGAAAGGCTGAAGTGGCTCGAGTAAAGGGTTGAAGTGGCTCGAGCAATATGAACAACGCAACCATCGGCACGGGAGAAGAAGTAATGAGAATCCAAACAAGACTCGATGGCATGGGCCTGTTGTTAATGATCGGTACCATCGCGCTGGTCGGTTCGACGCGTGCCTACGAAGCCTTCCACGGACCCACGGAACTGATCTACTCCGACCCGGAGAAAGCCGCGCCCGGGTATCTCCTGCTGCCGTCGTGGCCACGTCTGGAGGAGTACGAATACAGCTACCTCATCAACCTGGACGGCGAAGTCGTCCACATGTGGAAGACAATCACGCCCGAGTATGAGGGGCAGGGTTATCTGCTGGAGAAGACCTCCCGGTTCACCGAGAAGGGGAGCATCGTCGTGGGGCTCAGCACCGACGCTCACAGTACCGAGGGCCAGCGGGTCCTGCAGGAACTCGACTGGGACGGGAATCTCGCCTGGGCGTTCAGCGATCCCCGGGAGGGCTACCTCTACCATCACAACTTCAAGCGGATCTGGAACAACCATCTCAACGACTGGACCATCATCTTCACGTCCCGATTCCCCATGACCCAGGAGCAGGCCGTGGCGGCGGGCGCCGACCCGTCGGTGGAGTGGGATGCCTCGCCCGATGGCGTGGTCGAGGTGGACATGAACGGCAATGTCGTCTGGGAGTGGTTGTCTCTGGATCACGTGATCCAGGACGTGAACCCCGACTGGCCGAACTACGGCGTGCTGGCCGAGCATCCGGAACGGTTCGACCTCAACTGGGGTCCCGGGCTGAGCGGCGATTTCATTCACCAGAACGCGCTGGATTACAACCGCGAGAAGGACCAGATCGTGGTCAACAACGACCGGATGGGCGAACTCTATGTGATCGATCACGGCGGCACCTTCGTGGTCGGGGACTTCGAGGCCAGCAAGGCGCTCGCGGCGGGGCCGAAGGGCGACATCATCTTCCGCTGGGGCAACCCGGCGCTCTACGACTCCGGCGAAGCGCCCAACTACAACCCGGATGGCGATGCGACGACCGAGGGCGACCGGCAACTCTTCCATCATCACGATACCCAGTGGATCAAGGAAGGACTGCCTGGTGCGGGCAATTTCCTGATCTTCGATAACGGTTCGCGACGCGCCGGGGGGTACTTCTCGGTGCTGCTCGAGGTCAATCCCTACGACGGCGCGTACCCCGATGCACCGTACCTGCCCGAGATGAAGGCAGGCGGACCTGCCAACCAGATCGTCTGGAGCTTCCAGTCCGAAAACCCCAACAGTTTCTACAGCAGAAACATCTCCGGCACTCAGCGGTTAGCCAACGGCAACACGCTGGGTGTGGCGGGTCGGGCGGGGCATGTCTTTCAGGTGACGCCGGAAGGCGAGGTCGTCTGGGAATACATCGTCCCGGTCATGGCCGGACTGGAGGAAGGCGCCACACCGAGCGAAGTCTTCAGGAAGACCATGTCCGACAAGGACGACAATTCGATCTTCACGGCGACCTGGATCGCGCCGGATCATCCGGGGCTGGCGGGCAAGGACCTGACGCCGATGGGGAAGATCACGGACATCATGACAGGGGATTGAGCAAGGTTTGAGGCGCGACGCAGCATTCATGCCGCTACGTGTTTGAATCGACCGATGTTGTTTCGGCAGGTTTCGCCGGAACAATTAGATCGAATCTGTTCCGGGAGCGCGAAGCACGGGAGATGCTGGAAGCCTAGCTTGGCTATCGCTCCAACAGTCGAATCGCCCCGGGCCAGGCGACAGCCAACAGCGCCAGGACCAGGAGCGTCTGGTTCTGCGCCAGCCAGGCCGGGTCATTCCAACGGGTGGCAACCGTCAACAGGCCACCTTTGTAGAATAGATGCCCGAAGCGATCTATTCAGATGCGCGGTGCTGGGCGCTTCTTTACGATTAGGCGTGATTTTCGAATTTACATCCGAATAGTCGCCGCCCCGACGCTTAGAAATCCCGCGACAGGGTCAGTCCGAACCGCTGCGGTTCCCCAAGCTGCGTATACCGGTGTCCGACATAACCATCGCGCGGGTCGTTGCCGAAGAAAAACCCGCGCACGAAATAGTCCTCATCGGTCAGATTGCGGCCCCACAGGCTGAACGAGAAATTCCGCCAATCCCAGGTGAGCGATGCATGGAAGAGATCGTACGCATGGGACCTGGCGTCGTGGCTGTCCGAATAATAGAACTCATCGCGCCCTTCGAGCGTCAGGGAGAGCCCCAGATTCTCAAGCAGTCCGATGTTTGCCGCGAGGTGATATTGATACCCGGGCGCATGCGCCTGCTCGCGTCCTCCGAGGTCTTCGCCGTTACCGTTGATGTAGTTCTCGTATTCGCTGTTGAGCAGCCCGAGACTGCCCATGATCTGGATTCGCTCGCCGGGACTCCAGGTGAGTTCCGCCTCCACGCCCTGGTTTACCCCTTCGGCGGCATTGCCGATAAAGGCGATGAACTCGCTGCTGCCGTCGGCCCGGACCAGGGTGGTTGAACTGCCGATCTGTACATCGTCCCGGTCCATGCGAAAAATCGCGAGGCGCATGCGCAGTCCGGTATCCGGCGATTGACCCTTCAGGCCGACTTCGTAGTTGTTGAGAAACTCGGCGTCGTACTGGCGCAAGCTCTCGTCGAGCGAGCCATCGAGGTTGAAACCCCCGGCCTTGTAGCCGTGCGAAAGGCTCGCATAGCCGAACCAATTCTCCGCGAGGGCGTAGTCGTAGGCGATGCGGCCGCCAACCAGGTTTTCGTCCGGGTTGTAGGCCACGTCGGCCGTGTCCGAGTAGTCGGATTCGTGGGCTTCCAGGCGCAGGCCGATCGTCAGGCGGGCGCGCTCCGAGAGGTCGCTCTCGATGCGTCCATACGCCGCGAGGCGCTGGACGTCGAAGCTGCTTGCAAAATCCGAGTCCGCGTAGGTATAGACCCGCAACAGATCGACCTGCTGGCGCAGCATGTAGAGACCGGCCACCCAGTCGCCACGGCCGTCGAACAAACTCCCGGCCTCGGAGGAGGTGAGGCGTATTTCCGCGGTCAGCGTGTCGCGGTCACGGTTGAACTGGTCCGTCGAAGAATAGCCCCAAGGATGGAATCCGTCGTAGGTCCAGTCCTCATCGTAGCCATATTCGATGTCGGTTTTCGCGCCGGCCAGGCTGAATTCCGTGTCAAAGAGTTCGCTTGCGACCTCCAGGCGAAGGGAACCGAAGAGGCTTTCCTGGATATCGGCGCCGGGCTGGTCGGATCGCGTTCGTCGGTCGTTGTCGAGCGAGAAGGCGTCGTACCCGTTGTTCAGGTTGACGAAACCGACATTCACGTCAAGAAGTGCACTGTCTGAAAGGTCGATGCGCAACTTGCCGCGCCAGGTGAGCTCGTCGAGATCGTTTGTGTCGTGGGTTCCGAGATGTATGTTGTGGATGTATCCGTCGCCGGCATGCCTTGCCAGTGAGGTGCGAAAGGCGACGCGATCCGAGAGCGAGCCGCCGTAGGCGGCGCCGAGACTCCGTACGCCGTAGTCGCCGGCTTCCAGGCGAAGGCGGCCGGATGCCTCGTGTTCAGCGGCGTGGCTGCGTAACGAAATGAGTCCCGCCAATGCGTTGGCGCCGTAGAGGGTGCCCTGGGGCCCGCGAAACACTTCGATCTGCTCGACGTCGAAGAGCGTTGAAATGCCCCCGATTCCGCTGAAGTCCACGCCATCGACGAGAAGGCCTACCGAAGGATTCAGGGGCTCGGTGAACTGGCCGCGTTCTCCGACACCGCGTATCTGAAAGAACCGTGCCCGCGATGCGCCGTTTGAGAGATTCAGGTTTGCCGCGGCAGCGACCATCTCCTCGAAGTGCGAAGCGTTGCGCTGACGAATGAGCGATTCATCGAGCACGGTCACGCTGGTCGGCACGTTCTCGATTGCGGATTCCCGCAAGTCGCCGTAGACGATGATTTCGTCGATTTCCTGGGCTGTCGCCGGGGTAGAGAGCGCGAACAGAGCGTTGAAAAGCGCTAAGGCGCCATTTTCCAGCGTGAAAAGGTCTCGCAGCGCAGGAAAACGTCTCAGTGAAGCAAGGGACTGCGCAAGATGACGCGCAATTCGGAAATAACGGTGGCTGTTCATGGGCCTGTTCCTCCGCCAGCATTATCTGGGTCAGGTTCCAAGGGTCTGCCGCCAATTGGCGGGCATCTCAGGCGCGAAGCCGCCCCTCAGGTCTGGTGCCGCACCCCTAGTATTCGGAGCGCGACGGCTCCAAGTTCGCACAGGTCGAACTTTGGAGTCAAGCCATCGACGCACAGCCATTGACGCGCAGCCATTGACGCGCACGTCGTCATTTCATTCTCTTGAATCCAAAAGTTTTCTTTCCGAACGGTTCTGACGACGTACACTTGCTCGAAACGGACGCAGGGAGGCTGGCAATGCCGATGACGACACCTGACTGGATGGTCGCGGAATGGCTGAACAGCGATCGTCCGCTGACTCTCTCGGACTTTCAGGGGCGCATTGTCGTGCTTGAAGCCTTTCAGATGCTATGTCCGGGATGTGTCGCGCACGGCCTGCCTCTGCTGCAGCAGGTTCAGGCAACGTTCGATCCCGCGGACGTTGCGGTGCTTGGCTTGCATACGGTGTTTGAGCATCACGAAGCCCAGGGTAGCCGTGCCGCGCTCGCGGCGTTCCTGCACGAGTACCGAATGCATTTTCCCGTCGGCATTGACGCACAGCGTTCGGGATCGCGACTGCCGGCCACGATGGCGGACTACGAAATGCAGGGCACACCGACGTTGGTGCTGTTCGATCGCAACGGCCAGCGCGTCCAACAATTCTTTGGTCAGGTTTCAGCACTAGCCCTTGGTGCAAATATCGGGGCGCTGCTGGTTTCGAATGGCGACTCGTCCGCATCCGAACCGGCGGACGGGAGTGGAGCCAAGTAGGGCTACCAAGTCACCAAGTAGGGCTACCAAGTCACGCCAACAACGTCCCGTTCGTCCGAGTTAACCGTTTCTGCACCTATGGCTGCAAGTCGATCCGGTAGCTGGTCACGAAGATCAGGAAGTTGGAGACTTCGCGGATGTCCTCGCCGGTGTACCGGATCGTGTGCGAGTCGATCCTTTCCACGTTGGGCAGGTAACCCAGCAACTCCACGGGCTGGTAGTGCTTGAGGCTCAACTCCAGCACGATGGGCGTCTCGAGGACATACGGTTCGAAGTCGTCGATACGGTTGATCGCCGCCGCCGTCCGTGTGCGTATGACCTCGTAGGCCGCTTCCGGCGTCAGCGATTCCGCCGAGTGAAAGCCCAACGCCCACTTGACAACAGCGCCCTCGATATCGCCGATCACCGCCTGGTTTTCGGCCACGGCGACGTCGTCGCCGGACACCATGATGACCGGCACGCCGAAATGCCCGGCGATCGCCGCGTTCATGCTGCCTTCGGACATCTCGATTCCGTTCAGCGTGAGGCCCGTGATGTTGGCGCTGGAAAACGTGTGCGCGCGCACCCCATCCATGTTTGCAGTACTCGCGTGGTAGCCGAGGAAAATGACGCCGTCGAAGGTATCGTCGATCCCGCCCATCATGCGGAATTCACGCGGCGAGGACCGAACGACGGTGACATCGTCCGGCAGTCTTTCGATCAGCAGGTTCTGACCGTTGCCGTGGGAGTCGGCGACGACGAACTGCGTCGCCCCGGCCTCGCGGGCCGCATCGATGGCCGCGTTGACTTCAGCCGTCATGAATCCGCGAAAACGCTCGTACTCGAAGCCACCCGGCCGCAGTTGCTCAGCGGTGACCGCGCCAACCACGCCTTCCATGTCGGCGGAGATGAAGATCTTAAGGCCGTCGCTCTGGGCCCAGGCGTTCGCTGACAGGGCGAGTACGATTAACGAGAGTTTGCGGATGTTCATGGTGTCTCCTATCGCTTGGGCGGCAGAAAGATTTGAAGGATAGGGGATACTATCGCGACGTAGCGGCCTCAGGAGCGAAAAAGACATGAGCGCGATGGCGCGTGTACGGACAGGTTCCGTAACAACCGGAGTGTTGGTCTTGCCGGGCACCGACCGCACGTTGGACGTGGCCATCCAGACGGGCCGCGTCATGGTCACCGACGGTACGTTCTGATGCGCGTCGGGATCGTGGGCGGTGGGGCCATCGGTCTTTGCACGGCCTATTACCTCAGGAAGCTGGGTGCGGATCCCGTTCTCATCGAATCGTCGACGCTGGGCAGTGGCTGCTCGCTTGGAAATGGCGGTTGGGTGTTTCCGTCAAAATCAACGCCGCTCGCCGCACCCGGTCTCACCCTGAAGTCTCTCAAGTGGATGCTTCGCCGCGACAGCCCGTTGCACATAAAGCCATCCGCCTTGCCGATGCTGGCGCCATGGCTGATGCGGTTTCGCACTTACTGCAACCTCGCCGACCAGAAGCGGGGAATCGCGGCGCTGGCTGCGCTCAACGAGGTCACGATGGAGCGCTACGACGAGCTGGCCGCGGACGGCGTGCAGTTCGAGTTTTCCGAGTCGGGGCTGCTGATGGCGTTCCGCGACTTCGACGAGGCCGAGGCGGCGAGGAAAGAGGTTGAACTGGTGGCCGCGGCTGGGGCGAGATCCGGGATCGGGACCGGGACCAGTGTTTCGTCACAGGCGGCAGCCGGGGCCTCGTCCCGGGCAGCATCCGGTGCGTCGTCCCAGGCGCCATCCGGGGCCTCGTCCTGTCAAGAGGTGAACGAAACTGAACTGTATGAGCGCGAACCCATGCTGCGCCCGGGATTCAGGTTTGGACTCTTCCTGGACGAGGGACGTCATGTGCGGCCCGAGTCGGTTACGGGGGGTCTGGGATCGTTGTTGCGCGTGAGCGGGATAGAGATCCACCAGCGTGCCATGGCGACCGGATTCAGAAGCGAGAAACAACGCGTAACCGCGATCGAGACCTCAAAAGGCGACCTGGAAGTGGATGCCGTGGTACTGGCGGCAGGCGCTCACACGGGATCCCTGAGCCGCATGCTCGGTTGCCCGATCCCGCTGATCGCCGGGAAGGGCTACTCGGTTACGATCGAGCAGCCCACGAACCAGCTGCGCCAGCCCCTGTTGCTGGGTGGCGCCATGATCGGGCTGAGCCCCTTCAAGGGGGCATTGCGCTTCGCCGGTACGATGGAGCTGTCAGGGGTCAACGGCCGGATGGATGCGGCACGGATCCGCTCGATTCGCCGGCAGGTAGGTCGCGCCCTGGACATCCCGGAGGCGAGCGACGGAGGCCGCGCCTGGATGGGAATGCGCCCCATGGTGCCGGACAGCCTCCCTGTGATGGGGAAGCTGCCATCGCGTGGAAACGTGTATGTGAACACGGGGCATCAGATGTCGGGGATCACCCTGGCCCCCAGCAGCGGGTGGGCGCTTGCCGGGCTGATGCTGGAAGGGAAGGCGGGTGTGTCGCTGGAGCCGTTTTCGGCGGAGCGGTTTTGAGGATGGGGAGGACGACAATGACTGCGGAGGACGGGTTGCTGTACTTCGGTTACGGATCCAATCTGCCCAAGGCCGTCGTCGAGCAGCGAGTTGGCCCGTGCGAGCGGATCGGGGTTGCGTATATCGCCGGCTACACGCTCCGATTTCACAAGCTGAGCTATATCGATCATTCGGGCAAGTGCGATGCGTACTACACGGGCGAGGCGGCCGACAGGGTGTGGGGAGCGGTTTATCGATTTTCCGAGGATCAGATCGCTGCAATGGATGAGCTCGAAGGCCCCGGCTACCGCCGTGCTGCAGTCAAGGCCACGATGGGTGAACGGGTTGTGGAGGCCGATCTCTACCTGGCAAAGCCCGAGGCCGTGAATCCCGCCCTTTTGCGCTTCGACAGCTACAAGGCGTGCGTGCTTGCCGGTGCCCGCGAACTCGAACTGCCCGTGGAATACACTGACGCTATTGAGGCAGTGTCATCGGTGCCGGACCCTGAATAGCGCAAAAACGTGCAAGTGATCACCGGCCGCCGTGCGTAGGTAGGCCATCGCAAGCCTCGCTGCTTCCACGGGATGAACCTGCTAAAGTCGCCCGCCATGAAAAAACCCACTCAAACGAATCAGTCAACCATCGATCTGCTGCTGACGCGCCGTTCCGTCCTGGCCAAGGACATGATCGCACCCGGCCCGACCGCGGAAGAACTGGAGACCATCCTGCGATGCGGCCTGCGCGTGCCGGACCATAGCCGGGCGGAGCCCTGGAGGATCCAGGTGCTCGACAAGCCGGCCCAGCAGGCGCTCGGCGACCTTTGCGCCGAGTTGTTTCAGCGGGAACATCCGGAGGCCAACGACGTCCTGGTCGAGGTGGAGCGGCAACGCCCGCAACGGTCGCCAACACTGCTCGTGGTGACGTTCCACGTCAACGAGAAGAAGCTGGCGAAGATCCCGGAAGTGGAGCAGCTGCTGTCGTGCGCCGCCCTTTGCCAGAACATTCTCCTGGCCGCCACGGCCATGGGCTATCGGGGGCAGTGGTTGACGGATTGGCCGGCGTACCATCCGGAGGTGATTCGGTACCTGGGGCATGGCGAGGGGACGCAGATTGTGGCGTTCATTCACATCGGGAGTGTGGCCAAGGCGCCAAATGAGAGGCCGCGGCCGGAGTTCGACAACATCGTCAGTGAGTGGCGTCCCGGGATCAATTGACCCAGGCAAGACGTGATCCTGGTCAGAGGTTGGCATGCTGGTCAAGCGGTTCGCGCCATCACTCAGTACGCAAATCTCCGTTTTTTGGCCACTTTGGAGTGCTTGACAAGGGGCCGATGCGAGCCGATTCTCCATAATGCAATCAGGTCCCAAAATGTTGCATATCGCATCGGGCGCATGTGAGTAACGGAATGCTAAAGACTGTCGCGATTCGGGGATACCGCGGGTTCGACTCGTATCGGCTGGCCGACTTGGCGAGAGTCAATCTCATCGTCGGCAAGAACAACTGTGGAAAGACGTCGATTCTCGAAGCCATCGAACTTCTTGTTTCCGGTGGAAATCCGTCTGTCTTCAACAGATTGGCTAGAAGGCGCAGCGAGCTGATTGCTCGATACTCTGCTCGGCCCTATGGTTGGGCGATGGATTTTTCGCACGTTTTTTTCGGTCATACATTCGACCTCGGCGCGTCGTTTCACCTGTCCTCGGACAACGGCGGACACACGGTATCGGTCAAGGTTGCGGAACTCGACGAAGTCGCCGAAGCAGCCTATTTCCGGGATTCGGAGATCAAAGAACAGGTGTTGCCCGGGCTCGGGCTGTCCGAGCAAGACGAAGACACCCCGCCCGTATCCGCATTGAGAATTGAAGCGAGTGCACTGGAAGAACCTATTGTGCTGCCCGTGCTGGAGAGCGGTACCGTAGTCTTCAACCGCCTTCCCGCTTCGATACGCGACCGGTTTTCCGGATCGCCAGCCCACTTCCTGACGGTTGATTCCTTCGATCCCACATCTATGGGCGAGATGTGGAATACCGCCCTCTCGGAGAGCCGGGAAGGTGAAATTGTCGATGACCTGAAAATCCTGGAACCATCACTCGACTCGATTCATTTCTTGACAGGCGGTCGGTCTGCAAGCGGTATTCTTCTGGGTTTTGCCAATGGTGGACGAAGGATGCCGATCAGCACTTACGGAGACGGTATGCGTCGACTCCTGGCCCTGAGACTCTCCTTTGTAGGGACCGCAAACGGCTTTCTGCTGGTCGATGAGATCGACACCGGTATCCATTGGACCGTCATGGAAGAAATGTGGCGATTTGTTGTAGAGGTGGCTCGAAAGAACCGTGTACAGATATTCGCGACCACGCACAGCTACGACTGCATACGCGGTCTTGCGTCGCTGATTCATTCTCGATCCGAACTCATGGACCAGGTTTGTATTCAAAAGGTGGATACTTCACTCAAACAGGCAGTGTGCCTTCGGGGCGAACAGATCAAGGTGGCCGTAGAGCAGGACATTGAGGTTCGCTGATGCCAACAGTGGAGCGATCCAATTTGCACGTCGAAGGTACGGACGACGTCCACGCCATCAAACACGTATTGTTTAGACATGGTTTCGATTGCCCAACAAAAGGCGATTCGCGTAGCGCAGATGAATTTTCAGGGAACGTTCCAGAAATCAAGGCTGCCGGAGGTGAGCGCAGGGTCCTTGCCGCAATGGAAACCGCCATTACAGTTAGCACCGGCCGGTCAGTGGGTTTTGTATTGGACGCTGACGCCGTTGCGGAAAATCGATGGCAGGCAGTGCGCGACAGGCTTGGTACGTTTGAACTGAATTTGCCGGACAGCATTCCGGAAGATGGATTTGTTGGCGACATCGCTGAGTTCAAGGTTCGCGTCGGTGTGTGGTTGATGCCGGACAATCGACGAAGCGGCGCCTTGGAGCAATTTTTGCAAGATCTTATCGAAGAAGGCAATCTACTTCTTCCAGTTGCTGTCCGTTCGACCGAGAACGCCAAGGCGGAAGGGGCTGATTTTCCGGAGAGCAGCAGAAACAAAGCCGTTCTTCACGCGTGGCTCGCGTGGCAGGAGACTCCGGGATTGCCTTACGGTTTGGCTATCAGAGCCCGATACTTCCGCGCCGACAGTCCCGCTGCGACGGCGTTCGTGCAATGGTATAGGAACGTATTCGGCGACACTTGAGCGGTACGGATTGACTTGGCGGCCCGGTAGCGTACTGTCGGGCCGCAAGACTGTCGGAATCTCCCGTATGGCAAGAAGACGCGCGAATGGCCGGGGCAGGCTGCGCATCGGCGACCATTGGTCGGCCATCAGCATCATCGCACTGTCGCAGGACAATCCGCTCAAGGCGGTGGCGGAATTTGTCGAGAACAGCATTGACGCCCGCGCGAAGAACATCGAAATCGTGCGTGGGCGCCGAAGCGGCAAGTCCTACCTGAAAATCACCGACGATGGTGAAGGAATCCCTCGTGACAATCACGGCCGGCCGGACTTCAGGTACGTCGCGACCCACATTTGCGATTCGATAAAGAAGCAGTTGAAGCGGCACGGTGCGCAGGGTATCCAGGGGGAGTTCGGCATCGGTCTGCTCAGCTTCTGGACGCTCGGCGAGGCGCTCACGCTGACCTCGCCGGGCGAGGATGGGACGCTCTACGAGATGTCCATGAAACGAAACGAAGAGGGGTACGAGGTGCGCGGTTCCCGCCGAACACTGTTCGGCACCGACGGAACGGAGCTGATCGTGTATCCGCTTCTCAAGGGAATCCGGCAATTCAGCGGAGAAAAGCTCCACTGGTACCTGGCATCCGAACTCCGGGATCGAATTCGCGAAACCGGCGTCAACATTCGTATTGTCGACCGCACGGCGCGCAAGTCCTACACGGTGATGCCGCGTGAGTTCGACGGCCGACTCATTCATGAGCTGGACCACCCCATCACGCCAATGGGAGCGATCAGGCTGGAACTCTATCTGGACGAACCGTCCAGTCAACGCAGCGTGGCCCTGTACCGCAAGGGTACCCGCGTCGCCGAACTGGCCGAGCTGGACGGATTCCTGGAGCCGGCATGGTCCAGCGGCTATGTGGAAGGCGTCGTCGACGCGCCATTCCTGAACCTGACACCCGGTACAAGGACCGGCGTGATACGGGATGAGGCCTACGACCGGTTCCGGCGCGCGCTCGTCCCCGTGACCGAAAAACTCGACGAACTGATCGCCGAACTGCAGCGAGTCGAGGACGAACGGGCCAGCGAGCGGACGTTACGGTCCATTCGCCGCGCCTTCAAGGGAGCGATGCTGGCGCTACCGGCGGAGGAGTATGACTGGTTCGATATTCGCCGTGCCGCCGCTGCCACGGCCGGCAGCCGGCCAGGCACTGCGCCCGGCGCCGGCGGAGATGCTTTCGAGGGCGTGGAAGCCATGGCCGTTGCGGGACAGGAGCCCGACCAACCGGATGGCGACACGCTTGAACCGGAGAGCCCTCAGACAGCATTTCACCAGTTCGCGGGGCCGCTTCACAGCGTCGTCATCTCGCCCGCGTCATCGGTCGTCAGAATCGGGCAAAGCCGCAACCTGCGCGCCGTGTGCCGCGACCGGTCGGGGCGAACCGTGGAGGAAGGGTTGGCATTCGCCTGGAGCATCGCCGAGGGCGGCGGACGATTCGAGACGCCGAACACCGAAATCGTCCGGTATTTCGCTCCTGAAGAACCGGCGCTGGTACGCTTGACCGTGCCCGCCGGCGAGCGCCATGTGGTCGTGCGGGCCAAGGACGAGAAGAGGTTCCGCAAGGCGGTCCACGGATTGGGCTACGGCATGCCGCGGGCGTGATCGGCTGGCTACCGGCAGGAATCCACGGTCACACCGATCCTCCGTGGAGTCTAGAATGGGGACCATGCGAAAAACGATTACCGTGACAGTTCAGCAGGATCAGTGGATCAAGGCGCAAATCGCCGCTGGCGATTTCACAAACGACAGCGAGTACATCCGCGACCTGATCCGCCGCGACCAGGCACGCCGAGCCCGAGTCGACGCAATCCGGAGCGAGTTGATCAAGGGCGAGGCCAGCGGTGAGCCCGAGCCGTTCGACGGCGAGTCGTTCAGGGAAGAGATGGTCGCCCAACATGTCGGGAGCACCTCCTGAATGTAGGCGACTCTATTCGATGTAGCTACGCTTTCCCTGACCGTGATTGCGGAAAAACCGCCTGCCTCTGACTCGTGCCGCCAACGAGAGCAGGTGCCGACGTCAATGCAACGTCCAGACGCACCTGATCGTAGGTAACTCGCGGGATCAATTTTCCGAGCTCGCCGTTGCACTGTACGCGGCGTTGGTTGCTTCAGATTTTTCCGATGCGATTCGGATTGCGAGCAATCATGATGGAGACAGCGATTCCACAGCGTCGATCGCGGGTCAGATATACGGCGCCTGGAAGGGATTGGAGGAGATTCCCAGCGCCTGGATACGCCGGCTGGATGCGCTCGATCCGTTACTCGATGTCACGGGACGCCTGATTGGCGTACATGCGTGATGGCCGGCAGCCTGGGCGCCCTGCCCCCGCATGGCGCGGTATCCCGACCGCGATGCGGGCATAATGCCGGCTACCCCCCTGCCGTGAATGAGGAGGCTACAGGATGTTCAGCAAGGCGGTCGCCGTGGCCGCAGGGTACACGCGGCCGGTGGTCATCTCCCACCGCAACGCCGAGGGAAAGTGCGGCAGCGTCATCGGCGCTTACATCGTGCTCAACCGCGACGGCTGGATACTGACCGCCGGCCACCTGCTGGGAATCCTGCGCCAGCAGCAGGAAAGCGCCGGCCGGCGTGCAGGCTTTCGGGAGAACGTGATCGAGTTTCAGCGCGATCTGGCGGCTGACAAGCGCTTTCGCAAGCAGGGCGTGCGCACCTTCCACCTGCCCGAGAAGTCAGCCGTGTCCAACCACTCGGCATGGTGGGGAGTGGACGGCATGGGGTTGGTCGAAGCGAAGATCCGGCCTTCCGTGGACCTTGCCCTGTGCCGCCTCGAACCCTTCGACCCCGACTCCATCCCGCAGTTTCCCGTCATCAAGGACCCGGCGCGAGGCTATTCCCCGGGCCGCAGTCTCTGCAACCTGGGTTTCCCCCTGCACCGGATCGAACCGCGCTATGACGAGGAAACGAATTCGTTCACGTTGCCGCCCGGGTCCATCCCGCTGCCCATGCTGCCGCTGGACGGGATGTTCATGCGGGTGATCAACAAGCGCGCGCCCGAGGCCGCAGAGGGCGAAAAGTGCGCCTTCATCGAGCTGTCCTCGCCGAGCCTCATCGGGCAGATGGGCGGGCCCGTCTTCGACGCCGACGCGGTGGTGTGGGGCATCCAGTCCCACACCGTGCATTACCCGCTCGGGTTCAGCCCGCCGATCCCGGGCGCGCGAAAGGGAGACGTGGCGCACCAGTTCCTCAATACGGGTCACGCTGTACACGCGGCGGTCATCCGCCGTTTTCTCGACGATGAGGGGATCGCGTACGAGGCGGATGGCTAAACTCTTCCCCGTCCTCGATCCCGCCGAGATCAACAACCCCGGCGAACGCACCGTCGCCCGCGCCCTGGTCGAACGGCTACCGAACCGCGTCGAGATCTTCCACGGCTTCAACTGGCTCAGCCGCAGCCGGGCCGGCACGATCATGGAGGGCGAGTGCGACTTCGTATTGCTGGATGCCGAGCACGGCCTGCTGTTCGTCGAGGTCAAGGGCGGATCGCTGCTGTTCGACGGCAGGCAGTGGGTTCGGATCGTCCGCGGCGAGGAGCGCCTGCTCAACAAGGACCCGTTCGCCCAGGCGCAGCGCGGCATGCACGACATCGTCGGCCTGGTGAGAGACCAGTTCGGACGCGCCGGCGACAACCTGCCCTTTACCTACGGCTTCGCCGTGGCGTTCCCCGACTGCCGGTTCGACGGCCAGGTGCCGCCCAGCATCCAGCGCGAGCTGATTCTGGACGCCGCCAGGCTGAGGCAAGTGGACGATTCGGTCCGGCGAATCTTCCGCAGCTTCAATCGACCCGACCACCGCGCGCTGACCGACCGCAGCGTGGAGTCCGTCCGCACGGCGCTGTTTCCGAAGTACCGACTGATCCCGGTCATGTGGCGCAAGATCGAGGACCAGGAGGAACGCCTGCAGCGCATGACCGACGACCAGCAACGGATCCTCGACATCCTCGCCAACCGGACCACCGCAGCGATCCAGGGCGTGGCGGGTTCCGGCAAGACCATCCTCGCACTGGCCAAGGCGCAGGCCATCGCCCGGGCCGGCGCGCGCACGCTGTTCCTCTGCTACAACCGCCCGCTCAAGGACTGGCTGCGCAACGCCGTCCCTGAGTCCTTCGGCGACAGCCTCGTCATCGAGAACTACCACGGCCTCACCGACGCGCTTTGCCAGCAAGCCTGCGTTCCCCTCTGGGAGATGGGCGACACCCACACCCGGGAATTCTGGAACGACCTGGCGCCGGAGGCGCTGATGCAGGCTTGCGAGCGGCTGGGGCCGGAGCACAAGTTCGATGCCGTCGTGGTCGACGAGGGCCAGGACTTCCGCGAACTGTGGTGGGCGAGCCTCGAGTCGGTTTTTCGGGATCCGCAAGACAAGACCTGCTTCTACGTCTTTTATGACCCGAATCAGAACCTGTACGTCGAGCGGCCCTGCCTGCCGCCGCAACTCGGGGCGCCTTATGAGCTGCCGGAGAACTGCAGGAACACCGTCCGTATCGCCGAACACTGCGCCTCGCTGGTCGGACAGGAGACCCGGTCGCGGGACGGCGCGCCCGTGGGCGACGAACCGGAGGTTGTGCGTGTGCGTACGCTTGCCGATGCGTTCAGGGAGGCGGGCCGGCGAGTCAGAAACCTGTGCATGCCCAACCTGGGAGGGCTCAGGTTCTCACAGGCCGCCGTGCTCGCGCCCGGATTCAGCAGCGACGATTGGCCGGACCAATTCGGAGCGATTCCCGCAACGAGGAGCTTTGAGGAATGGGGCGAGGACAAGGGTGTGCTGATCGCTTCCTGGCACCGCTTCAAGGGCCTGGAGGCCGATGCCATCGTGACCATCGAGACGCCGGTCAGGGACGATGCCAGGGAGCGCGTGAATCGGTACGTGGCGCGGTCGCGGGCGAAGCATTTGTTGATGGTGATTGAGGTGGAAGAGGCTTGAGCCGCATTGATGAAGATTTGCAATTAGCTAGTTCTTGTCCGTAAACGGCGGGGTTCGAAGCGGGGGTTGAGTTGGAAGCGACCTTGCACTTTGTCACAAATCCGGTTGGTTGGCAAAAAAGCGGATTCGCCACGGGCTCGCGCCCGTCGAGCGTCACCGGGGCCGTGCGTTTGGCCGCGCAAAGCGTCGATTTTCAGGCATCGGGCACGGGCGCTCGCCGGTCTTTGAACCGGTACACGGCGATGGCTGGCGGAAGGCGTCAGGCCGGCCGCGGGGGCGGTCGCACGAGGCGCATCAGGTTGTGGGCGAACACGGCCGAGTGCACGTAGGCCTGGAATCGCGGCCAGCCGCGCCAGCGGCACAGGCCGAGACCGAAGCAGCGTTTCAGGTAGGAGATACCCGCTTCGATACCGGCGCGGAAGCGCTTGAGTTGCCGGTACACCCACGGCGAGGGGGACATGTCGGTCTCTTTCATGCCGCGTTTCTTGTGGAACATCGCATGCGTCACGCCAAGCGCCTTGGCCTGCTTGAGGTTCTCGCGCGACGCGTAGCCGCCGTCGAAGGCCGCGTGCGTCGGCGCCGTGCCGTAGTGTTCGATATGCCGCTCAAGCATCGGCAGGCAGCGCGCGCTGTCGGCCGGATTGCCCTTCTCCACCACCGTGTCGAGCACCAGTCCGCTGCGCCCGGTGGCGAAGTTGACCTTGTGACCGAAGTGCGTGCCGCGACCGCCCTTGAGGATAATGTCGGTGTGCGGCTCGAACAGGCTCAGTACCTTTTCCGCCGCCGGTACCGTCTCGCCGTCGAACACGCGGCGTTGCGTCTGATCCACGACACGGAGCAGCAACTCTCTGGTTTCGCTGACGTTTTGTGTCCATGACACGGCCCACGGCGGCGCCGCGGACGCCACCGCCGGCAACGCCCCCTCGGCGTAGCCCAGCGTGCGCTGCGCCAACCGCAACAGCTTGCGGTAGGTCTTCGAGCGCCGCGCGCCGCGTCGCGACCCGATCTCCAACGTGCGCCGCTTGGCCGCCCGACGGTGATCGTGAAACACCACGACTTGCGGCCCCAAGCGCTTGCGCGCCGTGCCGAGCAACCGGCTCAGCACGCGTATCCCGTCGTACAGCAGGCGGCTGTCGGCGGGTTCCAGGATATGCGTATGGGTCACCGTGCTGTCGATACGTAGCCGGTTTCCGGTTTCGATCCCCGCCGCGCTCGCCACGCCAAGCAAGTGCCGATTGATGCGCTCCCAAGTCGTCGCGCTCACCGCCCCCAGCGCCGCCTGCAGCGCTGACTTCTTCGGCAGCCGCGCCGTGTCCACGCGCGCGAAACGCTGTGCCGAACGCGAGTCCCGCAACGCAAACTCCAGCCCCCGGCAGGTCTCCTGGCGCAGATGCTTGAGTACCGCGCAACGCAGAATCGTCTCGCAGGTCAGCCCGTGGCGACCGCGCGCCGCCCCCGTATCGGCGCCCAGATCGGCGGCGATCTCGTCGAGCAACTCCGGGTGCTCGTCCAACCAGACCGACGCCCGTTCCAAGCCGTCCGCGAGCGGATGGTCAATGGCGGGCGGATCGAATAAACTTGTTTGTGCGGTGCGTTTCTCGCGCATGGCGCCTCCGGCGTTCTCGGTTTTTCGCGTTTTGCCTCGAATCCAAGACAAGAATAGCCGAAACGCCGGTTTTCAACTACCTCAAAACGCCTGTTTGTCCAGCTAAATCAATCCATTAGGAATTTACGGACAAGAACTAGCTAGTCGGGTCGTTGCGCTCATCACACACCCGTATGACGGCGACACCCTTACGGTCGCGGCCGATACCTGGCTGGTTGTTGTTGCTTTGGATCGAGAAAAAAAGATTGACACTAGTTTTCTGTTGGCCGATCATGCGTCGCATGGCGATTTTGTGATAGGCCGATTTTCGGGCATTTGAGCTTTCCTAGCTTCGAGGACTGTTGCTTAGACGACACCCGACAATGCTCTCCATCGCTCTCGGTGCCAGCCGGCGCCACGGAACAGCTATCAACCACGGTAAGGAGTAAATGCACATGAATCTGCGCGGCCTGAAGCTATCCGATCTGGTGACACATCTCAGGAGTGTGCTTTTTGGTCCGTTGCACCCCATTCCATCGCGAGAGAAGCATGAGGAGTACCTTGGCGGCACGGCGCAAAAAATCATGGCATACCAAGGGGAAGGCAACGTGCTGCTCTCTGCCGGACAGGTCAACATGGGAGATGGCCACCTCACAGAGAACGACTAGGCACCGGGACCAACATGGATGTGGTGTGCAAGCCGGAGTACAAGTCGGCAGTTCAACGGATCAGGGATCTCTACAATGAGGCCGAAGTCGATCTCAAGTCGTACGGTCGAGAAGACAATCGGTTATTCGTACCCGGGGTCAATCAACTGAGGTACGCGGGCCAGCACCTCGTTCGTGCGCTTGGCGCGACGGACGAGCAGGCTGCAAGAAGCAATCTCGATGCTGCCGAGCGACACGCGCAACGCGCACTCTATGACATCAACGATGCGGCGATACAATATCATCTGGCTGGCATCACACGAATCAGAACTCAGTATTTCGTGAATCTCAATGCCATCGTTCCGAACTACCAAGAGGTCGTCAATGCGGTTCGTAGCGCCAGAAAAAACCTTGAGCGAGTCAGCAACGAGCACAAGGACAACCGAGAGCAGTTCTACAAGGAAGCGCGAGAGCACGTGGCTAGCCTACATGACGCCCACGAGATTATGAAAGACGCAATTCCTGATATCGCGGCAGAGATGAAACGGCAGAACGACAGGACGCGCTTGATGAGGGCCGGATTCTGGGTCGCAGTCATTGTGCTGCTTCTTAACTTCGCACGATTCTTGGTGTCCTTATTCTGACCCTCTCCTCCGCGCATAGTGCAAACTGACCCGCCCTCCGGTCATCAGTCCTGCACCGCCTTGAACTTGTCGAAGCGCCATTCGAGAAAGCCGGGATTCGGTCTCGCCTCTCGCGTTTGCGGGACCCGCAAGGTGGCCCCGTCGAGCCCTTGGAGGCTTGCCAGGAGCGGGCCGTCGTCGGCGTCGAAGATGCTGCGGGAGACGTGGATTTTGAGGTCCGGATCCACGCCGATCAGGTAAGAGTCGAAGGCCGCGTGGTGGAGCGTCGACATGCAGATTCCGTTGGAGGCGGATGCGGGGCCGCCCTCTTCGTCCGCCTTGATGTGCGCGCCGACGAGGAGCTTTCCCAGCGGCAGATTGCTGAACGCGCAGCGGTATCCATAGACCGACCTGACATGCTTGCTGAACCAGGCCTGGTGATTGCGGTGCTTGGTCATCCGCAGCGAATAGGACTGCTCCCGGTCCCCGATGGATGTGTTGGGCCGCGGCCATTCATCGGGAACGGCGTCCTCGCGCGCCGGGTTTGCCGCCGCGAGCAGGACGCGCCCTTCATCCGCCCTGACGTCCTCGACCCACACCGGCCAGATCGCCTCGTATAACGTGGACCGCACGGCACGAAAGTAGATCAGCGGCGCCCGCCTTTGGTAGGCGAGTTTGAGCGCGTTGTTTGTGTGATTCGCAGATTTTCGGGCCAAGTCGTAGGGAAGCAGCCCCGTCTCGACGTCAAGGTCGGCGCGTTGGTCGCGGTACCAGGTGGGCCGGCCGGCGCGTGGCATCACCGTCTTGATGCTAAGGGCCGCCGTCATTTGCCTTGGTTTGAAAATCCCCAGCGCTTTGCTCGCGAAATGGATCCGCTCGCCTTGGTGCAGGAACCCTTTTGATATCTCGGCCCACGGTATCGGCACGCCGGTGGAAATTGCCAGCCGTTCCAACGCTGCAAACGCCTGCGCGCGTATGGCCCAGTCAGGGTCGCCGTTTTGGTGTATCCGATTGGTCATTTGGTTGAGGGACTTCTGGCGGAGACCCAATACTGCGTCGAGTCGGTGATGAACCGAAAAGGTCAGCCAGTTGGAGCTGGTCAGACGGCTTGACTGCACGCTGGCGAACGTAATGCAATTGCTGTCCGAGGACAGCAATCTGAGGCCGGAGTCGGTGGCGAGGAACTTTCATGCGGTGGGCGATACGTACATTGCCAGAAGCGGTTATCTGGAGAACGAGCCTGATCGTGGACTCATCGGGGATGGTCTGCGGAAATGACCAATTCGTCCCAGCTATCCGGCGGGCCCTGATCCAGCAGCTTCATGAGCGTGGCGCGTGCCAGGGCGAAACCGGTCTCAAACGTGTCTGTCATGTGTTGCGGGGTCAGCAGCTTTTTCGATTTTTTTGGTGGCCTTCGCGAGTGAACGAGGGCCGATCGGAGGTTGTAGACATCCCGGACCTGGCGAAAGATCCGTTTTCGTTGCGTGGAGTTGTCGGCAAGGAAACAGGCCGCGCGGGCTCTCAACTTGAAGCTAATCTCTCCGGGGTCCACTTCGTACATCTGTTCGAGCGCGATCGCCACGTCGAGAATTCTGTCCTGGTATGCAAAGGGACCGATGCGGGCCCGTGATTCGGCCATCCTGGCGACAATGGCGGCATAGTCCTTGAATCGATTTTCGTTGCGTTGTTCGAAGGGCTGTGCGGCAGTGGCAAACGCCTCGTCATCGAGCGGCACGGGTTTTGGCAAGTTGTTGAGAGAGGGTCGCGCGTGTGTCCAGTTGATCCCCGGGTGGTAGCGGTGATGCCCGAGAAGCCGCGCGGCGGGTTGCTGTATGCAAAAGCCCATCTGGCCCAGCGAAAGGATGGGCGCCGCGTGAGTAATGGAAAGGAGTCTGAGCATGACATCCGCATCGTCGAAGAAGCGCCTGGGCGAAGGCGGCAGGTAGTTTTCCATGTGACCCTGGCTCCGCACGAGGGGTTTCCATCGACCGGGCTGGCGGATCGCCGCAATGAGGTCCGGGGCACGATACGGGGCGATGTCGGGGGCCATTCGTTGCAGGTCGTCGTCGTCAAGGTAGGGCTGGATTTCCTTGAAGGGAACGAGAGTCATGTCGCGGGCAATCCGGACATTTTCGGCGACCTGCAAACCGACGAAGGGCACGACGTGGTAGGCGCGATTGTGATGATTCGGAAGGGCCGGCGGAGCGTCGCGCGCCTGGCTGATTAGAAGCAGCGCAGCCAGTTCCGTGCAGGCGACGCTGAAGCCGTCATCGGGCAATTCCCGTGCGCGGTCCATGAGACCCGCGGCCATGTACACCAAGTGCCTTAGTCCGCCCGAGCCCAGCAGCTGGACCCAGTACTCGAGATTACCTTTGCGGTTAGGCACGGCCTGCCCGAGGACGGGGTGTTGCCTGAGGACGTCTAGGACGCGTTCCAGCGCCGGGCGAAGGGGTTCGTATCCGAGCGAGGCGGGTGTGTAGTTGAACCAGGCGGCATGGTAGAGCCTACCAAGGGCCTCCGCGTAACGGCCAGAGCGGTGGATATCCTTGCCATAGGTGCCGGAGTGTTGGATCTCCTCACCGACCTTGCGGATGATGTGGATGCCGGTGCCGAAGTTGCCGGCGCGATCGTGAAGCGGGGATTCAAAGTAGGCGTCCACGCAGTACGCTTGGGCTTGGGACAGCTTTTGAAGGGTTTCGGCCAAACGGTTTACCCATTTACTGTCGTCGAAGTCGGCAAGTAATGTCATGGAATTGAATCAATCAGTGGAGCAGGTCGGAAAAAGGTGTGGCAAGTGGACGATTATGGCAGGGCTCCATCGCTTCCAAAACCGGGCACAACCCAAGGATTGGGCAGAGGACGCTGCGGCACTGCGCGATCACGTCGCGGCTGGTTAGGCAGCGTCGGGTTGCGAACAGCAGGATCAGGAGGCCTTCCTGCCGCTCAAGCCGCACGAACTCGCGCCGGAGATCCCGCGTCGAATGCTCCAGTTCAACCGGCTTGTCGACGATGCGGTCGAACTGGCCAGAGAGCGCGATATCGTCAATACGGACAGGCTGAACGTAACGCCGCGACCTCACGGCTATGGGCGGTACCTGCGCCTGGGCAGCAGGGATGCCGGTGTTTGGGCGGGCGCGTGGTTCGGGGTCGATCACACGCTCTGGGCCAGGAGCCGGGAAACGCCCCTTTGGATCACCTTCCACTATTGGGACGGCGTCATTACTGTCGATGAGTTACGCGACAGGCTCTGCAACGACATCTGGGCGAACACGCCAGACTCGATCCCATTCCATCTGCCGACGGGAGTCGAGTACGACAAGGTGCTTGCTGATGTCGTCGAGCGCCTGGTATCCATTACCACGCAAATCGCTGCCGAAGAAGCGCCTTGAGAAAGGCGCCACCGACCTGGTCGGCGGTCGGTCCGCGACGATGAGCCTGACGCTAACCAACCCGGGCGCCGTTTCGGCGAGGCGCACCAGGGCCTGCGCAGCCTCGACATCGAATGGCACGAACAGCTCACGCTCACGCCCGACGAAACGGGCATATGGGCCGTCGTGGCCGCAGCTTGAGGAAGACGGCAATTCGTTCAAAAACGAGTTGACGGCCACCGTTTTAGTCGTGATCGTTGGGTTTACCGCCGCTGACGCTACGGATCGGGGAGTTCACTTTCATCGGGCACAAACTTTCGGTCAACCATCTGCCCCCGAATACGCTGGCCGTCGGGCAATAGCTGAATGAGCTTACCGGGACGGTCTGGATCGCCCACATAGACTGGCTTCCCAGCGGCGTGGCGCTCACGAACGATGTCTCGCCTTGCCTCAATGGTTTCCTCGCGGCTCAATTCCTCGGCCAGATCCCGTCTAAGTACCCAGTCTCTTGCTGTGTCAGAAGGTAACATCCGCATTATTCTGCCACGACGAAGGAAAAAGTGGCTCCGATGTCTTTGATATAAAGCAGTCCGAATTTGGCGAACTGCTATATCGTCTGAAATATCGTGGCGGTCTTACCGCCGTTCCAGTGATCGTTGAAGCAATTGCCGGCTTCCTCGGGCGGTCGCGAACCCGGCCCGATCTGATCGTGTCAGTTCCACCCTCTGGCCGTCGTCAGATCCAACCGGTATTGGTTCTGGCCAGAGTCAGTCAATGTGCGGAGAGGATCGGACCCGCAACGCCGACCACACGCAGGTCAGCGCGAATCCACCATCGCGCAACTGCTTCGCCCGCTTTAGCGCCACGCGGGTGTCGTAGCGGCTTTCGGTCCACTCAAACGCGTCGTCTGTTGCCGGTCCGCCTTCGGCCGCGTCATCCCGATCCGCAATCGCGTTGTCGGACGCGGCGGCTCCCCACTTCGTCGCGCTGTGCCGGTTCGCGGTGCTGTCCCGGTTCGCCGTCAACTGCCGCCATTCCCGGACGATGACCGGATCCAGCCAGCAGGCGTACTGGCCGAGCGCCTGCCATAACGGCGCCGGAATCCGGAAGCGGCCGACCTGCGCCAGGTATTGGCGTGACAGCACAATGGGCCGGCCGGTTGCCTGTATCCGGGAAAACCCCGACTCGAACAACTGCCGATCGGCGGATCCCGGACAAGTGATGTAGCGCACCGGCATCTTCTCGATGTTGGCGCAGGCGGTGGTGCAAAACCAGGGGCAGGTACTGTCTCAACCAGTACAGGCCGACGGCCCCGAATGGGATGTCCACGTAGTCGTCCGTGCGTTCGGTGACCAGCCCTGGCGCCGTTTCGGCGAGGCGCACCGGGGTCCGCAGCAGCCTCGCCGCGGCGCAGCGTAATCACTGGCAGGCATGTCTCCATTACCTTGGCCGCGAGAGTACATTTCTCTCAATTCTGAGCAGATTTGTTTCTCGCCAGTGGTTGCGTCCCGTATTTGACTGTCCTTCGTCGGCAGCGCGGATCGCCATCTCGTGTGATCATCTGCGCGCCGATTCCGGCATGTCGTATTGGGCGAGAAGGGTGTCGCGGTTGTGGTCGTAGTAGGTGGTGGAGTTCATGCCTGTTGCATTGCCAGGTGAGTCAGTTGCTGAGTCTGCCGAGAACCGATTTTCGTCTCTTGGAACAGTGCGCCGAATGCGCATCGAATGTTGCCTGCGGGCAACATGAACGGTAGTATCCTTCGGTGGAGTTGCTGGTCTACGAAACGGATTCCGGGCGACAGCCCTTCGTGGAGTGGTTCGAAAATCTGGACGGGCAGCGCCAGGCCGCTGTGCGGAGACGGCTACGTGCGGTTGAAGAACACGACCACATGGGAGACTGTTCCTCGCTGAGAGGCGGTTTGTACGAAATGCGGTTGGCAGGCCGTATCGGACTTCGGGTGTATTTCGCAAGAGTCGACCGAGCAATCGTGCTTCTGCTCGGTGGCTCGGGGAAAGGCAATCAAGAGCGAGCTATACAACGGGCCAGGGAAAGGCTGAAACATTTTCGGGATCGAAACAGTGAGTCGAAAGGTTAAAGCAGCAGCGTCCTGGAACATGAAGGAGAAGCTCTACGAGGATCTTAGGGATCCTTCGTACGGAGCGGCATACATCAATGAAGCGCTTCTTGAGGGCGACGAGGTCGTATTCAAGACAGCGGTTGCGGACGTTATTCGCGCCCGCGGAGTTGGCAAGGTTGCCGAGCTTGCGGGAATAAACCGGGTGACCGTGTTCAAGACGTTGAAGCCCGAAACACGGACATCGTTTACAACATATCATTCCCTGTTGACAGCTTGCGGAATTGGCTTTGCAACGCGCCCCATCGAATCGAAACCCCGTTCAGGAACCGAGCGATAGCAGGAATTTCGATTTCTTGCGCGGACCACGGAGCGCATCCTTCTGTCACTGCCTCGATACCTGCCGCTTCACCGGTTGCCGGTTCTGTTTCAGGCGCAGTCGTTGATTTCGAAGGCTGGTCAAGTTGGTGTGCTCGGTTTGCCTTCGGCCGCAGCTTGAGCAAGACGGCAATTCGTTCAAGGACGAGATGGCCGCCACACCGCGAGCTGCTGGTCGCGCTTCAATACCATCTGCTGGACCATCAGCCCCTCGAAAACGTCCTCGGGCGTGACGCTTTCTTCCAGGCCGAAGACCGCCGCGGGCAGCGCGCTTCGGGCTTCATCCTCGAACTGATTCCTGAGGACGATGTCGCGGCGATAGGCCAGGTCCCACCATTCGAGTATCCAGGACCGGGACCGCTCCAGGGCCTCGGCCGCCGGCAGCCGATCCCCCTTGCTCCGGTTCACCGCCGGGGCGCTGGGCAGCAGGTTCCACAGGTCGTTGCAGGGCCAGGCCGCGAAGGGGAAACAGTGATCGATATCGAAGTCGCTCTTGAGGCGGTTCCTTGTCCACACGCAGTACAGCCGGGTACCGCTTTCGCGCAGGCGCCGGCCCAGCCCGCGTACGAGCCCCGTGTCGTGCCCGGGCTCCAGCCACCGCAGCGCCGCCATGTGGGTATCCCGCGAATCGGGCTGCCGGGCGTAGCCGCGCATCATGTCGATCCACTCGTTGAGCACCGCGGGCTCGATCCACGCGGCGTAACGGCTCATCGCCTGCCACAAATTGACGGGAACGGAGAACGTGCCGAACGACCACAGGAACGCCTCGTCCACGCGAACGGAATCCCGGATTCGCACCGGCCTTCGCGCGCATGGAAAGATCGGGTCGGAACTGCCCGGATACGTGGTGTGCGTGGCGGGCATGTTCCGAATGCATTTCGCGGCTTCGCGCAACGCGAGGATCAGGTCCCGGGCATCGTCGCCGTTGAATCGCTGGCCGATCCTGAGGTCGTGCGCCGAACGCGCCTGCAGGCGGTCAAAGCCCTCCTTGACGAAGGCCAGCCGGGCATTGCCGGCCGGGTGCTGGGGCAGGTTTTTCGCGATGAGCGGCTGGAAGGAGCGGACCCAGAACAGCGCCACCAGGCCGAGCGGCAGGTCCACGAAGCGCTCGTTCCGCCCGGGCCGCGCCAGGCCGCCGGCGCCGTCCGCGATCCGGATCACCGTCCGCAGCAGGGCGAGTTTGTAGGTTGACGACTTGCGGTCGTTGAGCACCACGTGCCGGAGCAGCGGAAGGGCGCCGGTGCCATCGTCCGGGAGCCGGAGCCAGATGACCTCCCACGCGATCCCGTCCCGCCCAAAGACGTCGGGAACACGTTCGCTGCGAACCGTTTGCAGGCCGTGCCGCCGAGCCAGCACTTCCACATCGGCGGCAGTGGCCGGCTCCATCGGGCGTTCTGCAGGCGGTGGCCCCTGGCGGAGGGTCAGCATCATGCTGCCGCCGGGACTCATCACGGAAACCAGCTTGCGGAACGCCCGGGCGCGGGCGCTCCGCGGCACGTGCATCCACACCGCGCTCAGCCAGATCAGGTCGAAGGTGAGTTTCGAACGCAGAACCTTTTCCAGCGCGGGCAGGGAGTCGTCCATCCAGCGGATGTCGGGGGAAGGGTGGAGTGCTTTTCCCGCGTCGCGCATTGCTGCCGAAGGCTCGGCCGCGACGACGTTGTAGCCGTTGGCCGCGAACCAGGCCGCATCCCTTCCGGTGCCGGCGCCCATGTCGAGCACGCAGGCGCCCGCATCCGGCAGGAGGTCGAGCACCGATGCGTGAACCTCCTCGAACGGGAGGCCCTCGTATCCGGGCGCCAGCGTGGGTGCGCCGGCGTTGTAGCTGGCTACTACGTCGCGGACGGTGAAGTGGTTGTGGTCAGGGTCGTGGTCGCGCTTTTGGGAGTCTGGCGGTTGCCGTTCCGTTGTCACGTCTGGGCTGCCTCGAACCTGTCAAAGCGCCATTCCAGGAATGCGGAGTCCGGTCTTGCCAAAGGCTCTTCGGGCACGCGCAAGGTGGTCCCATCGAGCCCTTGGAGACTGGCCAGTTGGATCTGCTGGCCCTTGTATGAGAATCCTTTGGCGATTTCGGACCAGGGGATGCGGCCTCCGGTAGATATCGCCAGCCGTTCTACTGCCAAGAGCGCTTGGGCTCTGATGGGCCAGTCGGGGTCGTGGTTGGATTGGGTCCAGTTTGGCATTTGAAGACTTGGCGGCATTCAGTCGAAAGAACGAGCTAATTCAGAAGTCGGCACCCAAGAAATAACCGGCCGCTGAGCATGCATTCGTAATCAGGCCACGAACAGGCGAGTGGGGCAAGTTGAACCGGGCCCGACATTCACCGTGGCCGAAGTCGTTACCGTCTTGGGTATGGAGCGTATCGCCGCGTCAAAAACAAGCCGTTTTCGTCCGTCGGAGTCTGCGCCGCGCCCATCCTCGCCGACTCGACGCGGGCGGCGACCCAGGGCGTAGCGGGCTCCGGCAAGACGACCCTCGCGCTGGCCAAGGCGCAGGCCGTCGCCCGGGCCGGCGCGCGCACGCTGTCGAAGAGGTCGTGGTCGACGAGGACCAGGACTTCCACGAGAGTTCGCAGACGTCGGTGGCTTCCAGACCTCCGTACTGCTTTTCCAGCGGTAAAATGTCTGTTCGGCGACCCTGCCCGCACCGGTCGGAACCCCGAGTCGAAAAACTGCCGATCGGCGGATCCCGGATAGGTGATGTAGCGCACCGGCATCTTCTCGATGTTGGCGCAGGCGTCGTTGATGGCGCGTGTGAGGATGACGGCCCGATCCGCATCGAACCGGGCGCCGAGCCGAAGATCGGACGGCGAGACGGCCCCCAGCCGGTGGAACGCTTCCCTCGCCCAGCCATAGCCGCCCGGTCCCGACGGGCGCTGCGGCAGGCGGTGGTGCAACACCAGGGGCAAGTACTGTTTCAACCAGTACAGGCCGACGGCCCCGGATGGAATGTCCACGTAGTCATCCGTACGCTCGATGACCAGCCCGGGCGCTGTTTCGCCGAGGCGCAGTGTGATCACCAACAGGCCGGACGGGCCGAGCAGTTCGGAAAGGATGCGGAACGCCCGCTCCCGGCCCTTCGGCGCCACGTGCATTCACGCGGCACTCAGCAGGATCAAGTCGAACCGGCGCCCGAGCGCGCGCAGGTTTCGCAGATCCGGCAGCGCGTCGTTCATTCAGACGACGCGCTGGTGCGAATCGCGTGCGAGCTCGCTCCCCTTGCTCGCCGCGCTTGCGCTTTTGCATTCGCTCAAAGGGTTTGGCGCGCATCCGCAGCAATTACTTCAGCGGCAAGGTACAACTCCGGCTTATCGTAAGTGACGCGCCAGCGGTCAATGATGTCGCGCCCCAACAGGGACGGGATCGTCAAAATCTCATCGGACGGGTTGCAAATCCTGAGTTCAATTTCGTATCCGTATAGCTCGCCATCGCCCACAAAGGCCAAGAATGCGGGCTCGATGAAGTTTACTGAGACCCCCCCAATCCCCAGGGACTGCTCTGATTTCTGTAGATCCGTGTAATTGATGCCTATCCTCCGGGCGTCCAGAGGCATCAAGAGAGAGGCGTCAGCGCCAGTATCAAACACGAATGAGATATTCCCGTTCAATCGCAACCGTGGCAAAAACACATGTCCCTCGACATATGGGCGTCCCGAGGTGTTCCGTTGTCACGTCTGGGCTGCCTCGAACCTGTCAAAGCGCCATTCCAGGAATGCGGAGTCCGGTCTTGCCAAAGGCTCGTCAGGCACCCGCAAGGATCCCCCATCGAGCCCTTGGAGACTTGCAAGGAGCGGTCCGTCGTCGGCGTCGAAGACGTTGCGGGAAACATGGATCCTCAGGTCCGGGTCCACGCCAATCAGGTAGGAATCGAATGCCGCGTGGTGGAGCGCCGACATGCAGATTCCGTTGGGGACGGATGCCGGTCCGCCGTCTTCGTCCGACTTGATGTGCGCGCCCACGAGGAGTTTGCCCAGCGGCAGGTTGCTGAACGCGCACCGGTATCCGTAGACCGACCGGATTCGGCTGCTGAACCAGGCTTGGTGATTGCGGTGTTTGGTCGTGCGCAGTGAGTAGGATCGCTCGCGGACTTCCATGTCGGTCGTTGGCGCAACGTCTTGGACAGAATCGGCCACCTTGCGCACCGGATCCGCTGCCGCGAGAAAAACGCGCCCTTCGTCCTCTCTGAAATCCCCGACCCAAACTGGCCAGATCGCCTCGTAACAGGCAGGCTCCACGGCGCGGAAGTAGATCAGCGGTGCGCGTCGTTCGTATGCGAGCCGCAATGAGGCATTGGTCGCGTGGCGGGGATCCCGGACCAGATCGTAGGGCAAGAGACCCGTCTCGGTGTCGAAGGCAGCGCTTTGGTCACGGTACCACGAGGGTCGACCGGCCCGCGGTTGCACGGTCTTGATGCTCAGCGCGGCGGACATTTGCCAGGGTTTGAAAATTCCGAGGGCCCGGCTGGCCAGTTGGATCTGCTGGCCCCTATGTGAGAATCCCTTGGCGATTTCGGACCAGGGGATGCGGCCGCCGGTAGAGATCGCCAGCCGTTCTACTGCCAGGAGCGCCTGTGCTCTGATGGGCCAGTCAGGATCGTGGTTGGATTGGGTCCAGTTGGTCATTTGTTGGCGTGGCGGTCGGTGTGGCTGACGAGTTTCGCCAGCGACACGTTCCATATGCTGATGCGTTGCGTAAATTAAATGGCCAGACGATCCCTATTGTACGTAACCGGCAGGTCAATATCGGTTATGCCAACGTCGGCTTGCTGCCCTTGGAACAGTGCGCTGAATGCGCTTCGAATGTTGCCTGTGGGCAGTGAGTCGAATGGTTAAAGCAGCAGCGTCTTGGAACATGAAGGAGAAACTCTACGAGGATCTTCGGGATCCTTCGTACGGAGCGGCATACATCAATGAAGCGCTTCTTGAGGGCGACGAGGTCGTATTCAAGACAACGGTTGCGGACGTTATTCGCGCCCGCGGAGTTGGCAAGGTTGCCGAGCTTGCGGGAGTAAACCGGGTGACCGTGTTCAAGACATTGAAGCCCGAAACACGCACATCGTTTACAACGTATCATTCCTTGTTGACAGCGTGCGGAATTGGCTTTGCAACGCGCCCCATCGAATCGAAGCCCCGTTCAGGATCCGCGCGATAGCAGGGATTTCGATTTCTTCATCTACCGAGGTGTCGTGGAATCCGCGGGCGGCATCTTCGGCAGCATCCCCGCCGCCCGATAGAACTTGAGGCCCCAGAACTCGTCCTCCTCGCTCGGTACACCGTAGTTGCGATTCCCGATGGTGAACTGGAACAGATGCGAATCGGTCCAGCCAAAGGCGATCTGGATGATGT
The DNA here is from genome assembly GCA_965262365.1 of Candidatus Rariloculaceae bacterium. GTDB lineage: Bacteria > Pseudomonadota > Gammaproteobacteria > Steroidobacterales > Rariloculaceae > UBA6522. The sequence goes on along the minus strand of OZ253541.1, from coordinate 3,883,316 downwards.
AATGAAGGGTGAGCAGGTGCGAGGTGAGCGGCACATCGACGCGGCGCCATATCCTCGGTTGGATATCCTGCAACTCGATGTAGACGCGTGCGACGGGCTCGATCATGGGCAGGTATTGTAGACCCGTGGCCAGCCTTCGGTAGGGTCCAGCGCGTTGTAGGTTGCGAGGAGGGCGTCGCGATTGCGGTCGTAGTAGGAGGTGGGGTTCGTGCCGGTTGGATAAAGGAGCCGTATAGCGGGTTCATTCGGCATCTCTACCTGGAGAGCATTGATCCGGAGAGCTCATACATCGACCTCTTCAAGCGGTTGCGCAGCCTTGACATCGAATGGCACGAACAACGCCATCCTTGGCCATGATGGTTGCATCGCCTATTTCTCGAAGACGAGCGCCTTGTGCAGTTTTTCCCGGTAGAGTCGACGATTGGGTGGCTGAGCTTCTCCGGTCAGAAAGGGCTTCCAGAGTTCTTCGGGCGCTGGTTTCAAAACGCGGTCCACCGTTCCGAAAGCCTTTTGGTTCTCCCGAAGCGTTAACGCCAACCCGATAGAGAAGCGTTCCATCACATCCTCGATGGATACACCGCCGGCCGCATAATCGATCTCAAGCCCTTGAGCCATCCAGCCATCGTCGTTCTGCCAGACGACAACACGCAAGCCCTCGATTTGGGAGTCCTCTGAATTTGACATAAGCAAACGCTTGCTTATTTTCAGTAATTTACCAAGCAGGTTCATTACCCTACCTTGCAGGCGTCAATTTACTTGGCAATTTGGACAATCGTGAATGCACGAAATCAGGTCATTTCAATGAAATTTCGACGTTGACTTCGTTTACTTCTGACCAACGTGTGGTCTTGCCCCGCAGGGCCCTACGCGTTGTTGCTTGCGGGGACGGTGTCGCGAAAATCCAGCGCCTGGATCAGAATGCCGTGACAAGTGTCTCGCGTCGCTTCGTCACGGATTTTCCACCGGTTCGACCCCGAAAAGATGGCTCTCGACACGATACATCCGCCGGCTCAGGTCCACCAGGTGCGCCTCGACGCCGGCCATTCGCTCGCCAATATCGTCCAACCGGGCATCCATGCCGTCAAAGCGGGCATTCAGTCGGGCGTCCATGTTGTCGATGCGGGTGTCAAGCCGAGTCTCGACTGCTGTTATTCGGTCTGCCATGGCTCCATGCCCGGTCTGGATTATCGCGCCGAGCGCTGTGGCGGCGATCACTACCGTGCAGATGACAGCAATTGTCTGGACGTCCCACTTCATCGTCAGTCCATATTAGCCTCGCCGCGCGGCGCCGACAACGCACCAAAACCGGGCGGTGTCGCCACAAAGTCGGTACGCGCCCCCGCCCGGAAAGGGACTTCAAGTCGGATGTGAGGGCCAACAAGCGAACCAGCGAATCGGGCGGGAAAATGCAATCCGGTGTTTGCGACGCCTTCAGGAACGTACGGTCGATATGGGCTGTCGCGGCAATCCTTCGCTTCAGTCACACGGCACCCCTCCACTGAAATTCGCCTCTGGTTCCAAGCGGCGAGAACGGGTTCCAGGCGAATTCCCAGACGTGCCCGTCAGGGTCGGCTGCATAGGCGATATGCCCACCCCAGAAAATGTCGTGCGGTTCCCGGATTCCTCGCGCGCCGGCGGCAAGCGCCGTTTCGTACAGTGCCGCAACCTCCTCCTTCTCGCGCACGTTATAGGAAAGCGTTACCCCCGACCCCCGAAGTTCCTCCGTTGCCACACCCATGTCTTCGGCAAGCCTCGACCGCAGGTAGAGTCCCAGTACCTGCCCTATCAGATCGAACACCACGATGCCGTCGGTGCTGTCCACCCGCCGCCATCCCAGCGCTTCGTAGAAGGCTGCCGCGCGACCAAGGTCGTCCACTGCAAGCGTGATCAGACTGACTCGCTGGTCCATGTCATCAATTTCCTTTTGGGTGCAGTGACGTGAGCCATCTCCTACGATGCTTCCCCACGGAAAACCCCAATCCATTGCATCGGATGTTCATCGCTAATCGCCTTGGCAGGTTTCTGCAACGTAGGTGTATGGCGCCACGAACGTTTCCCGCTCAAGAGTTTGACGTCATTCCGCCGGCTCGCGATCCTCCAGAAAGCGGCCGATCTGGTGCATGCGTTCATGCAGCACGGTGACGATGCCGGTCGCTCCGTTGCTCAGCGTCTTCCAGTAGACGAAATGCTTCTCGTAGCGGAAGACATAACCGTCCACTCCAAACTCCGCCGGCACCGGACGCGAGGCGACCGCGCCGGTCGCGATGCCTTCGAACGCCTCGAACAGCCCGCGGACGTACGCATCCGCCTGGGCATCCCCCCAGCGCTCGCGGGTGTAGCGGTGGATTTCATCGATGCGAACAGCCGCCGCTTCCTGGACGCGAACCGGCTTCATGCGCCGGGGCGCGTCCTGTTTCTCGCGATCACGTCCGAAGCCGACAGCACATGGTACGAGTCATCCGGCGCCGCAAAGGCGCGTGTCAGTTCGGCCTTGAGGCGGTCGAATGCCTCGCGCTCCGACCGCGTCTTGTCGCGGCGAATCAGATCGCGGATGTACTCGCTGACGCTTTCGTACGCCCCGGTCTCGCCGACATTGGCCGCAACGAAGTCGCTGAGTGCGCCGCTGACGCGAACCGTCATCGTTGTCGTGTGCCGCATCGGCCCGTCTCCCACCCAATGAAGTATTCAGGTTAATCAATATCGAATACACGCGCAACCGGCCACTCGGCCTCTTCGGCGCATTCTGCGGGAAGAGCTCAAGAAAGCGGGTTGAAACGGAGACGATTGCGCTGAGCGGGCAACTCGGGGGCTCCGTCCGCGAGCCCACGGTGTGGCAGACTATCCGCCAGTACCTTAAGCATCATGCCATCCCTTCGCCGCCTCTCCCCGCACGCTCGTCCGGGCAGGTTTCCGAGACGAGGCTGAGGTGGTGAGCTGATCGGAGCCGAAGTACGCATGATTTCACGTCCCTTGGTGCTTGCTGCGGCTGCGCTCTTGACCGCCTGCGGCGGCGGCGGAAACTCGGCAGCACCCGAACCCGTATCCGGCGGTGTGCCAACTCCGCCTCCGCTCACCAACCCCGATCCGCCCCCATCCGGACCCCTGACCATCGAAGCCGGCTACGGCCGAGTCGTGATCCCGGGCAACCAGGTCACCTTGTCTGCGGCGGTAATCGAAGGCGAAGCTTCCACCACCACATGGAGCCAGACCGCCGGAACTTCCGTGACGCTGGACCCGACCGACACGCTCACCCCATCGTTCACCGCCCCATCCGTGGACTCCAGCGAAACTCTGTCATTCGAGGTAACCGCCCAAAACAGCGACACCACCGCCGCAGATTCAGTTCTGGTAGAGATCTGGGTCCCCGGCCAGGACCCAAACGACGGCACCCTCCTCGGCAACTTCTCGTCAAGGACCGGCTGGTCCTGCGATAACGACCCGGTCGCGGCACCGGAACTGACCACCCAGGACCTGGGCGAGGTCACCGAGTACTACACCAACGGCATCCCCGGCCATGCCACCGGCGCGTTTCCCAACGGCGGCAATCCGAACACGATCCAGACCGTATTCCAGACCTGGAACGTACCGAAGGTCCCGGATCGAACCGATACGGCCACGGACATGGCGATCTTCGGCGTCACGCTCGAGGGGATCAAGCTGGAACGCGATACGGCGGAGAGCTTTCGCAACGAAGGCGAATGGCGCTACGAGGCCATCACACCCGGCCTCGCTCAGCAGCAGACCGACGGCGCGCGCTTCACGTGGCTCGGCACGGACTGCAACAACGCCCACGTGCAGCCCACCGGCGCCTACCACTACCACGGTCTTCCGGAAGGCCTCATCAACCGCCTGGGCGAGGGCGTGGACGGCGCCACGGACATGATCGCCGGCGGATTCGCCGCGGACGGCTTCCCCTTCTACCTTCGCTACGGCTACCGCGACCCGAACGATCCGCAAAGCGGACTCGTAGCGATGCGAGGCAGTTGGATGCTCCGCCCGGGAAGCCGCCCCAGCGGCCCGGGCGGCCCCTACGACGGCACGTTCCGCGAGGATTGGGAATACGTGGGAGGCTCCGGCGACCTCGACGAATGCAACGGACGCTTCGGCGTGACGCCGGAACACCCCAACGGCACGTACCACTACTATATTACTGACGACTATCCGTATATTCCGCGGTGTGTTTTCGGTACGCCGGATGGGTCGTTTCGGGTGCGGAGGTGATGAGGACTCGCGTCCTGGCCATTTTCTACAGGTGGGCGACGCGATGCTGAAAGTCAGGTCTGGCGAGAAGCGCGCTCGCGACACAGCCTCTGTGGCAGCGGTCTGCCTCTGCCTCAAAGCAGGTCAGTGCGACTCTACCGCTGTCATGCACAAGCCGAATGATCGAATCGAGAGCCTCTTTGTTTTCCGATAAAGTCGTATTGACGTAGTCGCGGAACAGGGCTTGAAAATCGGAGGGCGATTCGAGGTGCTTTCGCCTATGGGAACTGATCCCAAGTTCCGGCATATGAACGTAGCCAAGGCCTGTTCCATCGCATGCATGCTGTAGCTGGCGCTTGCTGAAGCCAAACTTCATGCTCACTGGATTTCGCCTGACGTCGCAAAGTACTGCCACGGATTGTCGAATCAGCTTGTTCAGGAACTGCTCAAGCGACTGCCCTTCATAACCGATGGTAAAGAGGCGCGGCTGATTTGCCTCAGGTCTCAACGCCTCGACCTTTTCCAGTTCCTCGGCGTTCAGGACATTAGTCCGTACTTGGCCAGGGTTCGTTTGTCGGCACTGGCTTGGAACGAATAGCACCCAAAGTGGTATGGGATGAAGTGATACGAAGGATTCTCCTGTTCCCGAGAAACAAGGAACAGGTAGTTCTGCATATCGGTCCCGGGGACTTGGCGGTTAAGTGCCTCCAACAGACCGAGAAGAACTTTTCGCCGATAAAACATGGAGATACCTATCCCGCATGACTCCGTTCAGCGGGGCGAACGGTACCATATCTACTGCAGCTCGCCGATGATCCCGTCGAGCCCCCTCTGGACGTGCAGGTTCCCCCAGCCGAAGTCTTCGCGCAACACGGTCTCGAGCTGGTCCCGGGAGATTCCCTCGCTGATCAGCTCTCGGATGCGATCGCGAAACATCTCCGTGTCGGCACGATAACTGCGCATCACGTCCCTGGTGGTGGGACGGCCGTGCCCCGGCACGATCGTCTCGAAGCCGAGTTGCAGGATATTGTCCAGGGTTTGCGTCCAGTCCCGATCCAGTTCAGCGTCCAGGTTCCCCGCAGCGGCCGTGCCGCAGTTCACAATACCCTGCCATGGCAGCTTGCGTCCCCGGTATCCGTAAAGGTGTCGTTCGAGGCTGTGGCAGACTATCCCGCAGCTTGAACACCACACTATCCATCCGCCGCCTCACTCCGCGAGACCGCAAAGTCCTGGACGCATTCCTGGATCGCCACCGGTCGTCGTCCATGTTTCTGCGCGCCAACGCATTTCACAGCGGCCTGCAAGACGGCCCGGAACCGTTCCGCAGGCGCCGATCTGGCCGTGCCGGAGTCGCTGTCTTCGGGCCGTGTCGTTCACCGCTATGCGAGGGAAGGCGATCTGGCGACATTGGTTCCGTGGCGGCACGAATATGACCTGCACACAATGGGTTTCCCCGATCACAGCATCGATGACGCCGCCAACCGCGACACGTTGGCGGACATGATCGAAACCAACCGGCTTTGGGCGCTGGAGGAGGCAGGATGCCTCTCGTCCCGTCGGACCCTTCGCTTCGTCGATGTGGCGTATCGCCGTCTCGAATTGGTCCCGGCACCCGGGAATGCATCGGAAGTCCTGTCAGTTTTCCTGAATCGAGGCCGGAGCGTCGTGGCCGGGCGATTGGCCGGCGCGTTCAGAAACATCGACCGGGACAGAATCGCGGACGATGTTCGCGCCGGCATGCGAGCCGCCGGCTGCAAGGTCACCGAAACGGAGCTCTTCGAAGATGCAAGTCTTCGCCCCCATTGCGGCACTGCTCTTCAGCGCCGCGCTGTTGCTGACGGGAAATGGCCTTCAGGGCGCGCTGCTGCCGGTGCGGGCGTACGTGGAGAGCTTCACGACGCTGGAGGTGGGCATCCTCGGCGCGACCTACTTCCTGGGCTTCGCCGCCGGGTGCCTGATCGGCTCCCGCATCGTCCGCCGGGCCGGCCACATCCGGACCTTCACGGCCATGGTGTCGCTGGCCTCGGCCATGGTGCTCGCCCACGCCATGGTGCTGGACCCGGTGGTGTGGTGGATCTGCAGGGGCATCACCGGACTCAGTTTCGCCGTGCTGTTCCTGGTCATCGAAAGCTGGCTGAACGAACGGTCCACCAACGAGAACCGCGGCCGCATGTTCTCGATCTACACGATCATCAATTTCTCCGTGGTCGCGGTTGGGCAGATGATGCTGACGCTCGCCGATCCCAGGGCGTTTACCCTGTTCGCCGCTGCGTCCATCCTGATCTCCCTGGCCGCGCTGCCCGTGGCGCTGACCCGCGCCGAGGCTCCGGCGCCCCTGCAGTCGGTACGGATCAGGCTGCTTTACCTGTACAGGTGTGCGCCCATCGGATTTGCCGGCGCCGCGGTGGTCGGACTGGCTAACGGTGCGTTCTGGTCCCTGGCACCGGTCTTTGTCCTGGAAATCCCCCTGGGCGGAGGCGCCGACATGGTCGCCATATTCATGAGCCTCGCCGTGGTCTCGGGCGCCATCGCGCAGTGGCCGTTCGGGCACGTCTCCGACCGGGTGGACCGGCGAATCGTGATTCTCGTCTCATGCATCGGCAGCGCGCTGGTCGGCATCGCGATGGGGTTGTTCGCCGACCGCTGGGCCGCTGGCCTTTGGGTCTTTCCCTGCCTGTTCGGCTGGTTCGTTTTCCCGCTCTACGCGCTTTGTGCGGCGTACATGAACGACTGGGTCGAAACCGGCGAGTTCGTCGAGGCGGCCGGCGTCCTGCTGTTGCTGTTCGCGGTGGGCTCGGTAGTCGGTTCCGTGGCGGCCGTGGCAGCGATGCAGATTCTCGGCCCGAGCGGACTGTTTTTCTTCACGGCAACGGCCCACGGGCTGCTCGCGCTCTTCACGGTGGCGCGAATGCAGGTCCGCGCCCCGCTGCCCGTTGCCGACCAGGAACCGTTCGCCGAAAGCATCCAGGCGGCGTACATGGTTGCGCCGATCGATCCTCACGCAATGGAGGGAAAGGACGTGCTGACCCGCTAAAGTCAGTTATATTGTTCCGATCCAAAATCGCATCGAACCACCATGAAACTCAACATCGCCCCGGCGCTCATCGCCCTCACCCTCGTCCTCCCGGCCGTCACCCCCGCGCAGGACGCCACGATGCCCGGCATCATCCCCTACGAAGCCCACGTGCAGACCCTGGACAACGGCCTGAAGGTTATCGTCATGCCCATGGAGGGCACGGAGCTGGTGTCCTACTGGTCCATCGCCCGGGTCGGTTCCCGGGACGAGGTGGAGGCGGGGCGCAGCGGCTTCGCGCACTTTTTCGAGCACATGATGTTCCGCGGCACGGAGAACTTCCCGGCGGCGCGCTACAACGAGATGCTCACCACCATGGGCGCCAACGGCAACGCCTTCACCACGGACGATCTCACCGGCTACCACGTCACCATCGTGGCGGAGGACCTGGAGCAGCTCGTGGAGCTTGAGAGCGACCGGTTCCGCTACCTGTCGTACGCGGAGCCCGAGTTCGAGACCGAGGCGGGCGCGGTCTACGGCGAGTACCGCAAGAACCGCACCAACCCGCTCTACACGCTCTACGAGGCGATGGCGGGCACGGCCTTCAACGAGCATCCCTACGGTCACATGGTGATCGGTTACGAGGACGACATCGCCGCCATGCCGTCGATGTACGACTACTCGCGCGACTTCTTCTCCCGCTTCTACCGCCCCGACAACGTTGTCCTGTTCATCGTCGGCGGCGTGACCCCGGACTCGGTGATGCCCCTGGTCGAGAAGTACTACGGCGACTGGGAGCCGGGCTACGTGCCGCCCGAGATACCCGTGGAGCCGGCGCAGACGGAGGAGCGGCGCGTGGAGGTCACCTACGACGGACGCACGCTGCCCTACCTCTGGCTGGCCTACAAGTTCGACGCCTTCGATCCGGCGGATACCCGCTGGGCGGCCGCGGACCTGCTCGTGGAGCTGGCCTTCGGATCCACCAGCGACGCGTATCGGCGCCTGGTGCTGGATGAGCAGGTGGTGGAATTCCTCGCCGCCGACGCCGGCATCAACCGCGACCCCACGCTCCTGGACATCTACTCGCGCATCAAGGACCCCGACCGGGTGGACTACGTGCACGAGGTCATCGACGCCACCATCGCGGAATTCCAGGCCTCCGCACCCGAGGAGGAACGCCTGGACGCACTCAAGTCCCGGCTCAAGTACGGCTTCGTGATGGGGCTGGATACGCCGGGCTCGACCGCCGGGCGGCTATCCCGTTTCGTGGCGGTTACCGGCGGGCTGGAGGATGTGGAGACGCTCTACCGGACGTACGAGTCGGTCACGCCCGACGATGTGCTGGAGGCCGCGCGGTACTACCTGGATCCCAGCCGGCGGACGGTGGCAATATTGAGGGAACAGCAATGAACGCCCGCGTGTTCGGTTTGGTCGCCTGCGTTGCGCTGGCAACCGTTGCGGCCTGCACCGGTGAAGATCAACCCGTTGGAGAATCGATGGGAGGCGCCACGGAGACCACCGCAGTGGAATCGGCGGCGACATCGTCGGAATCTTCAACCGTGTTGCTGCCGGTCCCGACGGACCCCACCATTTCGTTCTCTCTTTCCTTCGGCGTCGGCTCCCAGAACGATCCGCCGGGCAAGGAGGGACTCGCCTACCTCACCGGACAGATGCTTGCCGATGCGTCCACGGAGAACCGCAGCTACGAGGAGATCCTGGAAGCGCTTTTCCCCATCGCCTCGTCCTATCAGGTCCGCGTCGATCGGGAGATCACCACACTGACCGGACGCACCCACCGGGACAACATCGATATCTTCTTCGAACTTTACACCGACGCCTACCTTCGCCCGGCCTTCGACTCGGGCGACTTTGAGCGCATCCGCAGCGACGCCGTCAACTACCTCGAAAACACGCTTCGGTTTGCCTCCGACGAGGAACTGGGCAAGGCGGCGCTGTACGAGTTCGTCTTCGCCGGCACGCCGTATGCGCATCCGACGATCGGGACGGTGGAGGGCTTGCAGTCGATCACGCTGGAGGATGTTCGGGCGTTCTATGGGCGCCACTACCATCCGGCTAACGCGAGGTCCGGGCTGGGCGGTGGGGTTGACGATGAACTGAGGGCGCGGTTCGAAGCTTCGCTTGCGGGACTGCCGGGGGAGTCGGCTGCCGGGGAGGGCGGCGTTGATGCGGCGGAATCCGCGATAGACTCCAGCGTCGCCATCAACCCCCCTGAACTCAATGGCCGCGAAGTCCTCCTGGTCTCCAAACCCGACGCCGACGCCTCCATCAGTTTCGGCTTCCCCATCGACCTGAGCCGCGGCGAACCGGATTTCTACGCCCTGTGGGTCGCCAACTCCTGGCTCGGCGAACATCGCAACCAGTCGAGCCACCTGTTCAAGGTCATCCGCGAAATCCGCGGCCTCAACTACGGCGACTACTCCTACATCGAGGCATTCCCGGAGGGTGGCGGCCGGAGCATGCCACCGGTGAACGTGCCCCGCCGCCACCAGATCTTCGAAGTCTGGATCCGCACGCTTCCCAACCACCAGGCCCACTTCGCTCTGCGCGCCGCCATCCGCGAGCTAGAGGACCTTGTGGACAACGGCATGACCCAGGAGGAGTTCGACCTCACCCGCTCGTTCCTCACCAAGTACATCCTGCACTTCGCGGTCACCACCTCCCAACGCCTCGGCTACGCCTTGGACGACCGCTTCTACGGCATCGGCGGCGACGGCCACCTGGCCCGTTTTGCGCAGATGCTCCAGGAACTGACGCTGGAGGAAGTCAACGCCGCCATCCGCGAGCATTTGCAGTACGAAAATCTCAAGATCGCCATCGTCACCGGAGACGCTGAGGGGCTTCACGCCGCCATCGCCGCCGACACGCCAAGCTCGATCGAGTACGCGCAGGAGATGCCTGAGGAGGTGCTGGCGGAGGACGATGTGATCTCGACGCTGCCGTTGGAGATCAGTGAGGATCGAATCTACACGGTGCCGGTGGAGAGTATGTTTCAGGGTGGGGGGTAGCCCTCATCTGCATCAATATTCTGTTGCGGTTGCAGGTTCGCTTGCGTCGAGCTTGGCGGATATGCGGGGCAAGAATCCCGACATGAGTCTCGCCCGACTGTCGGGACTTCGGGGCTGAACACGGAATCCTCAAGGTATTCCGACAAAAACCCCGACAATTTGTCGGGATTTCTGGGGAAAGCGCGGAACTCTTGAGGAATCCCGACAAGAATCCCGACAATTTGTCGGGATTTAGGGAATGGAATTGAATTCCGTAGAGAATCCCGACACAATGCCCCACACTGATGCCTGAGGCAGCCTGGTGGTCAACAGATCCAAATTTGACGCCCGCCGACTAATGGAACACGCGGTCCAGGTCATGCAGCGGTCCGTCGTGGAACGCCGTGAAGACGGTAAGGTGAGTCCTCTGGTGGGCACCGTTCTATGGGAGCGGGACGGCAACGTCGAGACCTCGCACCGTGGGGAACTGCGGGATGGCGATCACGCGGAATACACTCTGCTGGAACGGAAGAAGCGGGCATCCAGGTTGGATAATGCTGTGCTGTTCGCTACCTTGGAGCCGTGTGCTCCGGGAGCACGCCGACATCCAAAGCTGAGCTGCGCCGAGCGAATCGTCCTGGCGCGCATAAAGGAGGTCTGGGTCGGCATCGAAGACCCAGACCCGACGGTAGACCGCAGAGGTATCCGATACCTCCAGGAGCATGGCGTTACCGTGCATATGTTCGATCTGGATCTCCAATGGGAGATCAGGAGCAAAAACAGCTTGTTCCTCAAGCAAGCGTTGCAGCGTGCCGAAGCGGAGGAAGAAACGTCCAAACGAGAGGCCACGACACTGTCTCCCTTGGAAAGCGCGCTCCCCAGCGTCGAAATGGGCGACCTTTCTTCCGATGCATTGGACCGTTACAGGGCGACCGCAAAGATTGTCGACACGATCGATTCCCCCGCCTTCGTTCGCCGTCTATTCCGTCTCGGCCTGCTCCGGGAGAACCGCGACACGCGCCCGGCCCCAACAGGCTTTGGATACCTCCTGTTCGGCAACGAACCGCGAACGGTCATGCCACAAGCCGGGGTGCTCGCCACGGTCCACTTCGCCGACGGGGAGGAGGAAGTGCGCGATTTCGATGGCCCTCAGGTATTCGCACCCGAGCAGCTGCTGCAATGGCTGCGGGACAAACTGCCCAACCCCATCGATCGCACCGAGGCACGGCGCACGGAGGTCAACGGGAAGCTCTTCGAGATGGTCCGGGAGGCGGTGGTCAATGCAATCATCCACAGGGACTACGCGATCGAGGGGGCCAAGTGCCAGCTAATGGTAACCGAGGACACGATCAGAGTAATGAGCCCAGGCCAACCGGTGGAGCCGATCACGTTGGAACAGATTCGATCATTCAACGCACCCATGCTTAGTCGCAACCCCGTCCTCCACTATATTTTCTCGCGCATGGAACTCGCGGAGGAACGGGGACTGGGACTCAAGTCCCTGCGCCAAGGGGCTGAGGATGCGGGGCTGCCACTGCCGCAATACAGTTGGAACGCTCCTTACCTGACGCTGACGCTCTATCGGAGCGCTGTCGCCCTCGCAGTTGAAGTCGCGGGCCACGCAGCGATGGGGCAATTGACTGCTGACAATAAAGCCGCGTGGGACATCATCGCGGGACGGGAATCGATAACCACTCGCGCACTCATGGAATACTTGGGATTCGACGAGCGAAAAGTCCAACGCATCATGGGGCAGCTTCGGTACGCTGGTCTGGTGCGCCGCGTGGGCGAAGGGCGCGCCACGCGGTACGAACCTGTTCGTCGTCGATAGAGAAGAGTGGTCCTCGGGAAATCATGAGCGCAGCACAAGAGAAACCGCTCATGCACTTCATCGAACGATTGCAGCAAGCCGGCGGTCTGAAGGGCACCGACATCGCGAATATGGCTGGTGTATCCGCGCTCCCAGGAAATTGCCGAGGCCTGCGCGTTCCTGGGCGCAGACGGACTATCGGATTCGTGTGACCGGTGGAAGCGTACTGAAATAATTCAGCCAATGGCGGCCTTTGCCTCATGGCGAATCGCGACTCTCCTTGTCGCATTGGCCGGTCATGATCGCACGGACATCCATGTTTGGCGGATACCGCGATGCTTACGGATTTCGAGTACCTTGGACAGGACCGTGTGCCTGAATGAGGAGCGGACGCTTGTACTCCTCTTCCAGCTTGTGATCTGGGCCGAGGCAAGGCGATTTACGTTGAAAACCCAACGAGCGCCGTGGGGCTAATGGCCTCGATCAAATACGACCGTATATGACGCACCCACCTGCTAGTTTCTCTCCAGATATGCAAACGACTGGAGACAAGCGATGCTGACTGCCTACATGCGACGCCTGATCCTGGGCTACCTCGCGAACATTGCCGTACGACTCCGCCACCGTTCGCCGGAAGGCAGGGAGTTGGTCAAATGGGTATTGAACTGCGCCGATGACCTCAATCTGCCGGGATTTGCGGAAAACACCCCTCTGCATGAAGACGCCGGCAGGGACGGAGAAATCTCTGCGGACGAATGGGATCGCCTGCGCGAAACGCTGGCAACCGAATGCAGGACATCGAAGCGGGTTCGCGGCGATCGCACGGCGCAAAGGGTACGGTCCCTCGGGCGTTACATGGGCCTCTCGCAAACAGACGTTGCGCTGCTTGAACTCATGTTGTGCTATGAGACGCAGCCGGTCGTCGAATCCATGATCGACGAAATCCTTGTCCACCATGGATTCTCCAGGCGTCATTGCCGGTTCTTTTCCGTTGCGAACCCGGGCTTGGCCCATACGCTCGGCATTTCCATGGGCACGCTGCGGCGGCGCCTGGCCCAGGATTCGCCGCTGGTGCGATCGGGTCTGGTGACGGTCGACGACGACGGTGATTTCAATCTCCTGCAGCGACTCTTGCGCTTGGCTCACGCGCCTGCGCGCAATGGCGCGGACGCCCAGCAACTGCTGTTCGACAAATCGCCTGCGGCGGAACTTGAGTGGTCGGACTTTGACCACGTGGCAGCCGGCCGCGATCACGTCGAGCGCCTGATCGCGGGCGCGTTGGAGAGCGGCGAGCGGGGTGTCAACGTGCTGCTGTACGGCCCGCCCGGCACGGGCAAGACGCAATTCTGCAGAACTCTTGCTCACCGGCTGGGGATCACCATGCATAGCGTCGGCGAAGCCGATGACCAGGGCCGCGAACCGAGCCGTGGCGAACGCCTCCAGGAACTGCGCCTGGCGCAGCGCGCCCTGGGAGGCTGCCGTAATTCGATACTGCTCTTCGATGAGATGGAAGACCTGCTTTGCGATCCGAGTTCGATGTTCCCGTGGTTTCTGAGCCCGACCAGCCGGAGCAGGCGGAATTCGGGCGGCTCCAAGGTTTTCATGAACAGGCTGCTGGAAAAAACCAGGGTTCCCACGTTGTGGACGACCAATGCAGCCCGGCAGACCTGCCCAACCGTGCTGCGGCGGATGATGTTCGCGTTGGAGTTGCGTCAGCCCTCGCCCCGGGTCCGCGCCCGCATCTGGGCCCGGCAGCTCAATCGCCAGGGGATTCCGTCGCTGGAAAGCGATGCGCAGGCGCTTGCCAGGGAGTTTGACGTGTCGCCGGGCGTTGCCGCAGGGGCCACCGCCGCGGCGCGGCTCATCGACGGCGGCGACATCGCTACGGTCCGCCGAGGGGTGCACAGCCTGTCCCGCCTGCTGCACGGCGAGAAGCCGCCCCGGCGGGCACCCGGTGAGTTCGATCCGGCCCTGATCCGTACCGAGACCGATTCGACCGAACTGGCCGACCGGCTCACCGAACGGGGAGCGCGGCGTTTTTCCCTCTGCCTTCAGGGCCCGCCCGGTACCGGCAAAAGTGCGTTTGTCCGCTACCTGGCCGAAAGGATCGGACTGGAATTGGTGCAGAAGCGGGCCTCGGATCTGATGTCCAAGTGGGTGGGGGACACCGAGAAGCTGATCGCCGAAGCCTTTGCCGAGGCCCGCGACCAGGAACATTTTCTGGTCTTCGACGAGGCGGACTCGCTGCTGTCGGACCGGCGCTTCGCGCACCGCAATTGGGAGATCAGCCAGGTCAACGAGATGCTCACGTGGATGGAAAACCACCCGCTTCCGTTTGCGTGTACCACGAATTTCGGCGAGCATCTCGACCCCGCGACGTTGAGGCGCTTCGATTTCAAGCTTTGCCTGGATTTTCTTGCCCCCGAACAGGCGGTGGCGGCGTTTCGCGTCTTCTTCGGGCTGGTGGCGCCCCTTGAAGTTCAGGAATTGTCAGGTGTGACTCCGGGGGACTTCGCCCTCGTGCGGCGGCGCGCGGAGATTCTCGGCAAGTTGGGCGACGCGAAATCGCTTGCTGCCATGTTGAGCGAGGAGTGCGACGCCAAGCCGGACCGGCCGAGACAAATCGGGTTTGGGGTTCATGGGGAGTGACTCGGGCTGGCCAGACGTCAAAGGCGGTTCAGGTTCAAGAGGTCGAACCAGTGGACCGCAGCACAGAGCGAAAGAAGGGAGCGCTGAACAGAGTCGGAGTAGCGGCATGCGATACGAGCGGCTGACGGACATCGTAGACTTGGCGATCCGCCTCCAGGGCACTCGGGGCGGATTGACCATGGACGACATTGTGGCGGAGTTTGGCGTCAGTCGCCGCACGGCGGAGCGGATGCGCCATGCGGTCGAGGCGGCGTTTGGGCCGCTCCAGCCGGTGGAAACCGGCGAAAATCGCATTCATTGGAGGCTCCAGTCGACCTCGCTGCGCGGCCTCGTGCGAATCACGCCGGAGGAACTGGCCGAACTCGAATCCGCGGCCAGCCGCCTGGACCGGGCGGGGCTCGCCGAGCGGGCCGGGATTCTGCGGGAACTGGGCGCCAAATTGCTGGCGTTGCGTCGAAAACGCAGCGCGCAGTCCTTTGGCGACGAAGTGGAGTCGCTCATGCAAGCAGAGGGTTCGGCCATGCGCCCGGGTCCCCGCCCCCACATTGAACCCGGTTTGCTTCCAATACTCCGCGACGCGATCAAGTCCACCCGCAAGGTGGAATTCGACTATGTCGCGAGGTCATCCGGGAGACACAGCCGTCAGCTCGTCGAACCCTACGGGGTGCTATACGGCAATCGCGCCTACCTGGTCGGATGTGCGGATTGGGCCGAGGAACCGCGGCTCTGGAGCCTGGCGAACGCGAGCAAGGCCCGCATTACCGGCGAGACGTTCGAGCGCGATCCCGAGTTCGACCTTCAGGAATACGCCGAGCGCTCTTTCGGCGCGTTTCAGGAACCGCCCGTGGATGTGGTGCTGCGGTTCGAACCGGGAGCGGCGCGCGATGCCGCCACGTTCCTGTTTCATCCCAGCCAGACGCTGGTCGAGAACGAGGATGGTTCGTTGACTGTTCGGTTCAGGGCAGGCGGTCTGGATGAGATGTGTTGGCATCTGTTTACGTGGGGCACGGGGGTTACGGTGGAGAAGCCGGCTCAACTGCGCGAGCGGCTGCGGCACATGTGCACCGACCTTGCGGAGCACCACGCCAACAATTCTGAAACTATCGCAGATAAATCACCCATTCACCCACAGTAAGTACCATGACGAAGAAACAAAATGTTCAATCGCCACGTCCGTCGAAAGACTCGAAGGCCAGGCAGGCCCTTCAGATCCCGCATCCACTACAGGACTTGACAGGTGTTCGCTTGCGCACAAACCCTGTGCCGGAGAGCGTGTTCGACCACGTGATCAAGCGTGACGCCAAGATTTTCGAACGCCTCTCCAAGGTCTGATGACTATTGAACTGTACTTGCCCTCCCGGCAACAACGTCGAGATCGATATCGGCCCTGGCGACGCCGAGACATATATGGTCCGGCTTGCTAATCGAGATATTTCAGAAGAGGATGTCGCCGCGTGGTTGCGGGGACAAATGGAGTGAGATGCGCCTGCGTGAGAAGGTTGCCTGACATCATTCCAACCTGTAGGACCCGAAAAAAATGAAGACTTTCAAGTTAAGTCTTTATCTGCCGAGCGGTGAGCCTCAGTGCACTCTGGAACCCCAATTGACAACCAGAAAGTGAAAATATGAATGCATTCGATAGCGGTAACGGTTCAGATGCGAACGCTGGGTTCGATCGGGCGTGTCGACCAGGCGAGGGTACGCAAGGGTCGGTTGACGGAGGAGGATTGGCGGCGGGTCAAATCCGCAATTTCCGTGATGTCGAATGCCCGGATACTCATCGACGGTTCGCCGGGATTGACGGTCACTGAACTGAGATACCGTTTGGGACGCCCCAGGCATGAACAGGGTCTCGGGTTGCTCATCGTGGACTCTCTGCAGAGAATCCGGTCCGGCACAGACTCGGAAAGCAACCGTGCAACGATGGTGTCAGAGGCCGTGCGCTCGCTCAAGGACATGGCGACGGAACTGGACGTGCCGGTGATTACCGTGTCGCAACTTAATCGACAACTCGAGCGGCGGTCCGACAGGCAGCCAATCCCGAGCTAATTGCCAGGCTCAGGTGCCATCGAGGACCATTCGGACGTCATCCTGTTCCTGTACCGCGACGAGGTCCACGAGGCTGATTCGCCGCACAAGGGCATTGCAGACATCCCGGTTGGCAAACACAATGCAACGGACCGACGGGTGCGTTGCGATTCAAATTCAGTACGAAATTCGCGCGGTTTGACAATGATTGCGGGTCTGAATGAGAAGCGGTCGCCTGCACCCCTCTTCCGTACCACATGAACGCCATGAAACTTGTCTTCCCTTTATGCCTTCTTGACCCTCTCGTGTGATCCCTTCATGCCGAAGTCGATCAGCGTTTAATGGCAGCGTGTAGCGTCGTTGGCTGTATGCAGATCGTTAGGCGGCCCGCCACACACCGATACTTCCCCCACCCTGCTTGTCGAGAAAGCAAAGCAGTTCAGAGTAGCTTGGCCAGCACGACGGTTGATAAGAGCTTCGCGGACCGAAGCCTCCATAGAGCAAGACTCTCGGTTTACCGGCCGGGTTCTGAAGGACAGTCTGCGCTAGGATCAGGTCTGGGTTCGTGAAGTTGGTATAGTTCATGCCGAACACGTGGCCGGGCTGAATAATGGCAAGGAAGGCTGGGTACTTGCCATTAGCGACGTAGAGCGCTTGGTATGCTGCGACGCCATCGGCTGCAAGGTACAAGAGGCTGAAACGGTGCGGGCCATGGCTAGCTGGCATCTCCTTGGCCCGCTGTAGGACGACCCATGAACAGAACGGCGTCTTCATCCAATCAAGATATCGAGATGGATCTCCATCCTCCCGCGACGGAAATGACGGAGTCCACCCGCGCGGCGCGAGCTCCCTTTCTCTCACGTCGCGTTTCGCGATCACGTCGTAGCCCTTAAATCCTGAGCTCTTCAAAACGTCGTCCAGCTCGTTACGGCTATTGCCGTAGTCCACGTACACGAAACTGAGGACATTTCCAGCCAAGTATCGAACAGGATCGCCGTCGAAACCGGATGATGGGTAATAGAGCGAGTCTCGAAGGATGCCATCGAGCGGGAACTCAGCATCCTGAATAGTCGCGGGGCCGACTCGTAGCCAATCCGGCTCTTCCATGATTGGGAGTTGATTAATCATGTGCCATTTCCGACATCCAACGCCCAAGTCTACCCGCCAGCAGAACGCATAGCGAACTGGTGGCGGCGTGAAGCGCCTTGGCGGGCGATGCGAGCGGCAGGTGTTTCTTAAGATATTACTGGTAAACGAAGTCCCGCTCCGCACCTTGCACGCCGTAGTCTTCGCTAGCTTCCTTCGAGTGCGTCGATGATCGGAATGGCTATTTTGGTGAAATCTATAAACGTACGAACATAGTAGTCCGTGATGTCGCCGCCGTTGTCCTCGCATTCCTTATGCAAGTCCGGGAGCAGTGAATTCCAATCCCGTTATGACGCGTTTGCCCAGTTCCACATGGGCCACGAATCGTCCGTCCTGCCAAGAATAAAGGCTTCCTTCAAATTGAAATCCAGGAGTGAGCGTCGCTCCCTGTCGTTATCGCTCATATCCTTTACAGACATCGGTGACGACACGCCGAAACACCAGCCATTCGGCCCATGACTGTCTGCTTCCAGCCGAATGGACGTGCGCCGGTTCGAGTCAGACTTTTGCACCTCATATTGGCACCAAGACCGGCGATATAGCCACAGACGATTGACCCATCGCTTCTCGCCGACATATTTGCAGCCGACACGGATGTCGTGAGCGAGCATTGCTAGTTCTTGTGTTGCCTCTAGTTTGATCCTGTCGCGTAGATACTTCAGAAAACGCCTGCACACGTGTTCCTTGATGGCCGGCCACGACGCATGGACAACTTGCGCTGTCAACAATTGCTCGGGGTTGGAATTCAAGTAATCCTCTAGGGCACGTGCTTCGCTATCGGTCGTCATCGCATAACCTCCAAATCTCCAACGACAAAATGTCTCAGTATCTCCAAGAAACCAGCGCAACCGATCGACTTGGCACTTCACGCGACACGTAGCGAGCCAATCTGTGAGGGAACAGCCAGCACGCAACTCCTCGAATGGGTCCTTCGAGCTGTCGTCGAGACCGACATTGTCATTGCCTGATTGCACGTGGTATGGCATGACGACCAAATGTCCACGCCACTGCTCAAGATCGGTTCGAGGGAGACTCGATTCCGTCGGGCCTTCGCCGGCGGACGAAAGATAGATCAGCAAGAAACGGTCGGCATACGTTTTGCGAAGGTGTGTGAGGTAGTCTGCCACTTGGTTTTGCCGGTCAGTGGTATAGGGTTTGTTTTCGATTGCGAGGCAATATGTTCCGTTGGTGACGGGTATTCGCACATAGATGTCGATGCGCCGCTGGTCCTGGATCACTTGCTCTACGACGACTTCGGTACGCGTGAAGTCAGACTCGGACGCGCCAATATTAACTTTTAGTCTGTGTAGCAGTGTCTGCAGGAACAAAGATCCCTGGCCATGGTTTGCGTCCGGTTTCAGCAGATCGGCAATGATGGCAGAAAGGCCGAGTTCGTCAGTGCGCAAGTAGTTGAGAACGTTAAAGCGATGGGCGAGATGCTGGTTCAGTCCCGTCTCAATTTTTCTTGCTGCTTGCAATTCGGGCTGCAGATGACCAAAGAAACTGCGGTACCGTTGCTGGTCCTTTTGGCGCGCCGCCACTAGTCGTGACTCTATTTCTGCGAAAAATCTCTCCATATTCGCTCTGCTGCGTGATGTACTTTGGTCAGGCGTACCAAATTTTGCACGAACCTCAAACAGGTTCACTTAAGCGTCTTTGTCCAAACCGTAGCTACCAGCCAACCTCCGCGCCTCCTCCCGAAACTCCTCCCGCAACGAATCAGGCCCCAGCACCTCCACCAAACTCCCGAACCCCGCCAGCCACCAGCGCAACTGGGCGGTGTCGGCCACCGTCGCCTCCACCAGCACGCGTCCGTCCTCCTGCTCGGTGGCGCGGTGGTCCGGTGACAGGCGGCTTTCGGTCAAATGCGCGCCGGCTCCCGCGTGGAACAGGACCCGCAGCGCCAATTTCTCGGCACTGCCCGGATACGCAAACGACCCATCGTCGCCGAGGTGGTCCGCCAGGCGGAAATCCGGCGTCGTCGTCGCCGCTTCGTCCGTCAACCGCGGTTCGCTCATGCGGTGCAACACGTAATGGCGGATATCCTCGTACTTCCAGGAAGTAGCGACCAGGTAGACGATGCCGGTGCGCACGACGATGCCCAGCGGATTCAGCAGGATGTGCTTCGACTCCTTTTCGTGCTTGCCGCGGTATAGAACTTCGACCTTCCGGTTCATCATCAGCGCTTCGCACACGGCTTCCTGTACATCGGCCGAAATGGCTGGCGGCGTGAGCGTCGGCCCCTGCGCGATGATGGCCGCCCGGTCCGTCCAGCGCCCAAGGTCAGTGCCGTCGAGAATCTTCTCGGCGTGGTGGAAGTACGGATCGAGCTTGGGCAATGTCGACGGCGGCATGATCGGGCGGAGGTACTCAGCCGCAAGGCATAGCACGAACGCCGTGGTAACGCTCATCGCCGGGATCTGCGTCAACGCGTGCGGCTCACTCCAGTACCAGTGGTTGGCGGCGCCGCGGGGTTCCGAGGTAATGGGAAAAAGTCCAGAGAGCCGTTCTAAGCTTCGCTGGATGGAGCGTACGCTGACGTTGAAATCCGGGTTCCTGTCGCAAAGCTCCTCATGGATCTGGCGCGTGCTCTTGCTGTGGGGCCGAACCGGAATGGCCGTGAGCATCGCCAGGTGGCGCAAGGTCGTATCGGTGGCTGTGCGCATACGCGATTTTAGGCTCATTTCGGTCCCTTCTGCCTATAGCGGTTGGCGAAACGGATCGCCGTCGCGCAAGGAGGTTGGGCGGGATATTCGTTGTGGACCTGCATAGCTGTAGCTCATTCAGCACGGCCAGCCCGAATTTGCCACGCCATTGCGTCAAGTCTGGTCGCAAGTGTCGATTGGGATGCATCGGGTCCTGCAATCGGCAGAGCGCGATGCGCCGGCGTTTGCTTGTAACTCAATCGATTCCAGGAACGGTTTCCAGGCTAGGCGCTACCAACACGATGAGCAGAAATCCAGGTGGACGATAAAGGGACATGTATAGATGCGATCCGTGCTGGCCAGTCTCTCGCCGCAAGCGACGCACAGTTTTTCTTCCAGCGAGAGTCCACACGCGAAACATCGGCAGGTCTCATACGCGCAGATGAAGGTGTATCGAACGCAGGAAAGGCAAAAGGACATGGCGCCATCTCCAAACTCCGCATCCAGGATCATTTCCAGCGTCTGGTCGGCATTGAATTCCGTTTGGCAGTCGAGGCACTTACCTATGATTTCGGTCGGCTCAAAATTTGCACGATCCTTCTGATAAAGCAGGTTTGAGCTGCACTTGGAGCACTTGATGTATTTCGTTCCGATGAGTTGTCGTCCCCAGGGGATTTCATAGAAGGACGCATCGCAATACCACTTGTCCCAGAGCGTTTTTTTTGAGTCTCGATTCCTTGTAGTCATTCGTTGGCCGCCTTGTAGTAATGACGGACACAGATGTAGTTCGGCCGGTCGATACGACCTGTCATTCCGGGCGTAGCATCTCGGACCTTGCTTGTGAGTCACGAAGTCGACTTTTCCGCTGAATTTCAGGAAAAAAACACAATAGTTAAGCGATGCGTCCAACTACGTCGCAATCTATTGCGATCAAGACACGTAGACCACTCACCATTGTGCTTTCTGGCTTGGCATCGCCCGTTGCACGACGCATCTTCGCCATCGCATCGGTAACTGAAACCGTCGAAACGCGACCGCTTTTGCCGCATCGGCCGATCATCATTGTCCGCACAAATGATGAGGCAGCCTCCCAATTCCATCGAAGCCGAACAAGCGCTCCTGAGCGGCATCATGCTGGACACACGGGCTTGGGACCTGGTGGCCGACAAGGTATCCGCAAGCGACCTGTACCGTGTGGACCACAGGCACATCTTCAAGGCAATCGCGGAGGTCGTGGAACTTGGGCAGCACCCTGACGCCGTAACCGTCGGGGAACATCTGTCCAAGCTTGGACGCCTGCAGGAAGCAGGCGGAAATGTATATCTCGCCCAGTTGGTGCAGCATTCTGCCGGCGCCGCAAATATCCAGGCCTACGCAAAGATCGTGCGTGATCGCGCCATGCTCCGGCACCTCATCGAGGCCGCAGGCGATATCGCCGCGAGCGCCTACGAGCCCGAGGGACGCGAGGTCGTGGAGATCGTTGACGAGGCGGAACGTCGAGTCTTCGATATCGCCGATCAAGGGCAGCGCGTGGGAACGGGTTTCGAGCCGATCAGGGAACGGATCGAGGAGAGTTGGGATCGGCTACAGGAACTGAGCGACAGCCAGAGTGATATCACCGGAGTTGCCACCGGCTTTTGTGATCTGGACGAGATGACGGCCGGGTTGCAAAAGGGCGACCTAGTGGTCATCGCGGGCCGACCTTCCATGGGCAAAACG
This sequence comes from Candidatus Rariloculaceae bacterium, assembly GCA_965262365.1. Taxonomy (GTDB): domain Bacteria; phylum Pseudomonadota; class Gammaproteobacteria; order Steroidobacterales; family Rariloculaceae; genus UBA6522. Next base: position 3,861,101 of record OZ253541.1, on the reverse strand, counting down.
GCGTTGGCACTCAACATAGCGGAGTTCGCTGCAATTGAGCACAGGGTTCCCACCGGCATCCTCAGTATGGAAATGTCGAAGGAGCAGATCACGTTTCGTTTGATCGGATCTATGGGCCGTGTCAACCAGAAGTCGTTGCGTACCGGACGTCTGTCAGACGGCGACTGGGAAAGAATAAAGAAGGTCCTGGACACGCTCAAGAGTGCGCCCATCTTCATCGATGATGCGCCTTCTCTGAAACCCACAGAGGTGCGTGCGCGTGCCCGGCGCCTGAAACGGGAACACAATCTGGAACTCCTCGTGGTGGACTACCTACAACTCATGCAGGTCGAGGGATCCAACGAGAACAGAACCACCGAGATCTCGCGCATCTCTCAGTCATTGAAGAGCCTCGCCAGGGAACTGAATATCCCTGTGGTCGCGCTGTCGCAGCTCAATCGCAGCGTGGAGCAGCGTGCGGACAAGCGCCCCATGATGTCGGACTTACGCGAATCGGGGGCCATCGAACAGGACGCCGACGTGATCATCTGTAAGCGGTGCCCCTACACCATCTGGCTTTCAGCGTGAGATTGGCGTAAAGACCCAGGGCAGCAGCTGATCGATCTCGGAGGCCGGATGGCCATTGGCGATGGCTTCGAGCGTCGCCTTGAGATAGGCATGCGGGTTGACCCCGTTCATTTTCGCCGTTTCGATCAGACTAGCGATGCGGGCCCAGGCCGCCGCACCCTCATCGTGGCCGGCGAACAACGCGTTCTTGCGGTTCAGCGCCAGCGGGCGGATCGTGTTCTCGACCACGTTGGAATCCATCTCCACGCGGCCGTCGGTGAGGAACACCTGAAGTCCTTCCCAGTGATTGCCGATGTAGGCCAGCTTCTCGCCCAGGCGCGACTTCGCCGAGACGCGGGCGCGTTGCCGCTTCAGCCACGCCCCGAACTCCTTGACCCGCGGCGCGGTGCGCGCCTTGCGAACGGCCAGGCGCACCTCGGCGGGTTCGCCCCGGATCTGCTTCTCGATGGCGTACATCGCCGCGATGCGGCGCAAGCCCTCCGCGGCGACCTCCGAGCGGTGGCTGTCGTGGATCTCGCACAGCTTGCGCCTGGCGTGCACCCAACAGTTCGCCCGGGTCACCCCCTTGCCGGGCGCGGCCACCGCGTTGTAGCCGGCGTAGCCGTCCACCTGCAGGATGCCGGTAAAACCCTCAAGGAAACGCGTGGCATGAACCCCGCCGCGACCGGGCGCATAGAAGAACACCACGCCGGGCGGGTCCGGACCGGCCCAGGGGCGCTCGTCGCGGGCCAGCGCCCACAGATACCCCGTCTTGGTCTTGCCCCGCCCCGGGTCCAGCACCGGCGCGCGCGTCTCATCCATGAACAACTGCCCCGACTGCTTCAGATGCCAGGCCAGCCGATCCACCACCGGAGTCAGATGAAACGACGCCTTGCCCACCCAGCCGGCGAGCGTGGAGCGGTGCAACTCCACGCCCGAGCGGGCGTAGATCTGCGATTGGCGATACAAAGGTAAGTGATCGCCGTACTTGGCGATCAGCACCTGCGCCAGCGCCCCCTCGGTCGGCAAGCCGCCGGTGATGAGGTGCGCCGGCGCCGGCGCCTGGATCACGCCGGCCTCGCAGGTGCGGCAGGCGTACTTCGGGCGCACCGTGACGATGACCCGAAGCTGCGCCGGCACGATGTCCAGCCGCTCGGTGCGGTCCTCGCCGATGCGGATCATGTCCCCGCACCCGCAGGGACACTGCGTGCTGTCGGGCTCGATGACCTGTTCGATGCGTTCCAGGCCCCTGGGCAGATGCCCGAGGTTGCGTCGAGGTGCCCGGCGCTTGGCGGAGGACGGGGTTGTTGAGGTGCCCGGCGCAGCCGCGGCTTCCTCGGCCTCGGCCACCGCGCCTTCCAGATCCTCGAACGCCAGTTGGCGATCGTCCAGCGGGCGCTTCTCGGACTTCTTGTCGTAGATCGCCCGGCGCAGTTCGTCGATGAGGTGTTCCAGGCGGCGGTTGGTATCGGTGAGCAAATCCACCCTCGCGCGAAGCTCGTCGTTGGCCGTTTGCTGCGCCTGAAAGGCGGTTTTCTGGCGTTGGAACAGCGCCCGGTGGGCGGGCGGCAACGCGGTGAGATCGACCGGTTCTGGACGGCTCTGCATGAGTGAATACTACCATATAATCAGGAAGTTATAAACGAAAACCGGCCCGAAAAACGAGCCGGTCATCAGGGTTGAACAACCCCTTGGGCAGTCACGCCGCCACGCGCGGGCGGCGCACGCGCGGGCTCCACGTCCGGCGCCAGTCCAGACCCTCGAACAGCGCCTCGAACTGCGCCCGGGTGAGCCTCATCACCCCGTTGTGGACCGTCGGCCACGCGAACCGGCCCTGCTCCAACCGCTTATACGCCAGCACCAGACCGGTGCCGTCCCACCAGAGCACTTTGATCCTGTCGGCTCGCTTGGCTCGGAAGACATAGGCGACCCCCGAATATGGGTCCAGGCCCAGCTCGTTGTGCACCGCCGCGGCCAATCCGTCATGGCCCTTGCGAAAGTCCACCGGCTGCGTCGCCACCACGATCCGAGTGCCACCCAACGACACCATCACGACGTGCCCGCCAGCGCCACGGCGATCGCCGCGATCCCGGCCGTGTCGGTGACCCCGTCCAGGCGAACCGTCACGCCGCGTCCTTCAATCACCACCGAAGCGCGTTCTTCCACCTCAACGTCGGCAAAAGCCCCAGCCGGTTCCGCCTGCACCGATGACGGCGCCACCAGCTTGCCCCGGCGCAGAAGACTGCGCCAGGCCGATAACCGGTTGCGCGCGATCCCGTAGCGCCGGGCCACGGCCGTCACCGACTCCTGGGTAGAAAAACTCTCCCGCGCGATCCGGATCTTCTTCTCCGCGCTCCAGCTTCGCCGCTTCTTTCGCTTCCTCCCAACCGCCGCCGCTCCGTTGGCCGCAGCCGAACCGCCAACGTCCTTGCCCTTGGCATCCAGATCATCGTTCCGCATCGGACTCCTCCCTATTTAAGAGGAGTCATCCAATCTCAATGACTCACCGAAAGGAAGGTGGGGTCAGCACAGCGCTTACTGATCATCTTCATTTACCGCGAAGAAGTTTACGATCGCGAGACACAGAACAAGGGATTGGCGGAAATCATTGTCGGCAAGCAGCGCAACGGAGAGACCGGCAAGGTGCGCATGATTTTCAAAGGCGAGTACACGCGATTCGAAAACTACATTCGGGAGGAATACGGCGAGGGTGTTCACGGGTAATGGCGGATCCGGTCAGGCGCGGCACGGAGAGATCGCCGTCGCCAAACTTCCGGACTCTTATCGCACAAACGCATCGCAGCACTTGATCACCATTGAAAACTGCCGTTCGAATCTCGCGATTTTGCCCGGATTCAGGGAATGGCGTTCAGTCGCCGCGTGGTAGGATCAGTCGTACTGGTGTGATCGAGGCGTCCATTCGTGGATAAGGAGTTCTGGGCAATTATTGCCGTCGGCGTGGCGCTCGGTACCTTGATGTTGACCAGTCTCAGCGCCATGGAAAGCCGGTTCGAAAACCGCTTTGACAGCGTGGACGCCCACTTCGACAGCGTAGACGTTCGCTTTGACAGCGTAGACGCCCGCTTTGACAGCGTAGACGCTCAGTTCGACAGAGTTGATGGTCAGTTCGATAGAGTAGACGGTCAGTTCGCCAGAATCGACTCTCAGTTCGACAGAATCGACGCCCGATTCGCCTCCATGGAAAACCGATTCGACCAAATGGACTCTCGCATCGACTCCATCGATACACGACTCGACAACATCGACCGGCGGCTCGCCCGCGTCGAAGGCCACATGTTCGGAATCGAATGGGAAGCGGAGGCCGGGGTGCCTGGCGGCCCCTAATCCAGCGCGCCGAGCGCCTCGCGTAACCGGACCATTGCAAACGTATCGCGCTCACAATAGGCGCGAAGGTTCTCGAAGGTGCGTTCGCGCTCCCCAGGATCGCCACTCGCAAGCGCCCGCATGTAATTGGCGGAAGCCGCCTGGCCGTCAGGGATCGCCAGATCGCCATAGCCCATCCCCGGCACGAGCACCGGCAGCACATTCTTGATCGAAAACGAGCCTCGAAAACCAGGGTGGTAGTAGGTGTTGCGCACGACCGGCAGCAGATCGAACAGCCGCGCGGACACGGCGGCGAGTTCGTCGGCTCTTTCGGGCAAAGCTGCAGCCAAGGCACGAAGCACCGTTCGTTCGTAGCCCGAGTACGTGCAGATGGACCCATTGCTGCCCGCCGCTTCAATCAGGCGGTCGGCGAGACGCGGGCGCGGGTCGTCGTCTTCCTCATGCAGATAGTCCGTATGCTCGGGCGGCGAGCCGTTTCGCTCGGTGTGAACCGAAAAAAGGAAAGGAACGGAGTCGTAGGGGCGTGTCCCGACGAAGCGAGGAATGGCCGGGGCGAACGTTTCGAAGTCCAGGTAGCGTACCGGGGGCGTCAGCCCGGCCAGCGTTCCGGATACGTTCCCGTGAACCACGGCCCGATTTTCCTGCACGGCCTGGCGAACGATGCGTTGCAGGTAGCTGAGCGGATAATCCGCCGGAACGTCCCGGATTTCTTCTATGCTCGCTTCTTGCAGTTGCCCGCGGCGGTCGCCTCTCAGCCAAGGCAGTTCGCCGATGCCGTGATCGGGCCGGACGAAATCCCGCGTGCAATGCGCGTAGTACGGGCAGTCGTAAGGAGTGAAGCAGTGATCTCCTGGCGCCACCTGCGGAGCGGCACGCGCCCCGAGCATGGCCAGCATGTCCCCGACCCCAGCACCTACGGTTTTCTGAAGCGCGTCGGCCTCGTCCGTGAGCGGATGTTGTCTGAACAGCGCATCGAGATCGAGCCGGACGCCGTCATAAACGTAGTCCCGGTTGAGCGTGATCACCTCCACTTCGCGAACGTCAAGGCCGGCGCCGCGCAGCACCCAAAGCTGGACGGCCACATCGAGAACGAAGACATCCTTGAGCCGGGTAGTGGATTTGACTTCACCCAGCCGCCAGCCGCCGTCGGGCAGACGTTCGAGGATGTCGACCCGGACAAGTACGCCCTCGTGCCGGAAGGCGGGTTCGAAGAGCGCCGGCGCCGATCCCGCCCGGAGGACCTGGCGGGTTTCCTCGATCGCCTCGCGGACATGCCGATAGTCGTGCCCGACCGAATGCCCGCCCGGATGGCGCTCGCACGCGAGTTCGCCGACTTGGTGCCCGGTATCGAATATGGTTTGAAGGGTATCGTCGGGCGGAGGCGCCAGGTGACGCTCGTAACTGTCGTACCAGAGCCGGAGGTGGCATTGATCGCCGGAAAGGTAACGGGATTTGGAGAGGCTGGGCATCAGCAAGGACATGGATTATCGGGTTTCGTCATGCTTGAAGCAACGCCCGCAGTTCGGAGATTCGCAAGACCAGCATGAGCGGCTCGCGATCCGAGAACGGTCGGAAGCTGAAGCGCTCGTAGGATGACCTTACCTGCTCGTTGAGAGCCTGGACAATGATCGCCCGTGCACCGGGCGTCGGCGGCGATCAACGCGCGTTTTGCGGCATCGACCAACAGGTCGGAACCGAGCCCGCGACCCTGGTAATCGGTGTCGACCGCGAGTTGTCCTAGCAAAATAACCGGTACCGGTTGGGGCATGCTCCTTCCAACCCGTGATGGTACGCGCCGCCTCTCCACCGCACTCGCCGCAAGGCTATAGAACGCGGCCACGCGCAGACCATCGCAGGCGACGTAGGTGCGTGCGCCGCCCTTGGCTTCGTTCAGCCGTGCCTTGCGTTGCAGCCAAGCGTCGAGGCTGGGCACGCCGGAGCGGAATTGCCTGATGTCGTGGTGTTTGGCGAGGGGTTCCGGTGCAGCTATCGATCCCATGACGGTCGGCGCGCGTAACGTTCCTTGACGGCGGCGTCAGGCTCCACCGGCGCATCGAGCACGGCGGCGAACGCGTCCCATGCTTCGTCGTCGAGCGCGATGATGGGACGCTCGTTCAGTGTCTCGATAGCAGCGGCCTCGCTCGATCGCAGCACAAACTCGGTACGGGTCACGCCGCGGAGCGCCGCGGCCCGGTCGATGAACGCCAGTCGCTCGTCGGAAATCCGGAAATTGACTTGAGCCATGTGTGCCTCCAATGCATTCTGGCCAAATGCAGCGAACGACAGAGTGTATATCGTTTGTATAGACGCTAGGCAACGCGCTGCTTGTCGAACCGCCTTCCCCGACGGCTAACCGAATCCAGTCTCCAACGCCCGGGTCAAAGCTATCTTAAGCGGAGGCGCGCCCCAAAACCCTTGAGGTCAGGATTCTCCTGAACCAGATCCCCCGCAGTCCAGCCATTGTCCGTAACCGCCTCGGGATCGGCGCCCGCGTCCAGCAGGACCTGAAGAACGGCCGGATTTGCATTGTATCGGGCTGCCAGGTGCAACGGTGTTTCTCCCCGGTAGTTCCGGGCGTTCACGTCGGCGCCGGCTTCCAGCAGCGTCCGTATTATGGCCGGATTGGGGTTGATATAGGCCGCAAATTGTAGGGGGGTCAGGCCATGCAGGTTCCACGCCTCAAGGTCGGCTCCGGCCTCGATCAGTGGACCAAGCACGGTGGGATCCTGATTGCAGGCGGCCCAATGCAATGGCGAGTTTTCCAGGCTTGCCAGTGCCAGCGGGTTTGCACAGGCTGCGATCAGGGGTACGTCGGTCAGCAGCACGATGTCGGTAGACTCACGGGTCGCGGCCTTACGCACGGGCATAGTCGCCTCGGTTGCGGGCATGGCGGCTTCTTCGTGCAAGGGCGTGGCAGCACCTTGTGGCGCACCGATCGATGTCCCCTGCGCCAGGGCCGTGGTCAGAACGATCAGGGGGAAAAGCGGCCTCAATTCGAATCCCTCAACTGCGCTGCGCCTCCGGCACAGCCCGTTAAGCCTGCCAAGGGCCGTGCCGATCATTCAAGTGTACATACCTTTAACTACAAAGTATATGCTGGATCACCTTGAGCGCGCTTGACGTTGACGGATTCCCCGCCACGAAAAGGGCTGCAATCGCATTGATTCAATGATCTCGGCTGTGGTTGACTGACTTGCCCCGGCGATCAACTGGAGGAATGACGAAAATGGCTGAGAAAGCGAGCGCTCTCCGATGGGTGGGCGGTTTGTCGTGCGCTGCGATTGACCTCCTTGCGGAAGCCGAGGACGGGTACTTCCTGATGGTGGAGGGCGGCCGAATCGACCATGGCCACCACGACGGCAAACCGGGTTACGCGTTGCTGGAAACCCAGGCGTTCGGCTGGGACGACGAGGAGTGAGCCCCTCCGAGGATTGAGACCCTCCCGACTTCCGGTGCCCGCAACATTCGCCGCTGGAAGGGCGTGGATCCGAATTCGTCAATTGGACGCGTCGTGGCACAATAGACCGGGAAATCGCAAGTGATGCCAGGAGCAGGCCCCAACATGAACAAACGAACCGCTATTCCAGTATCGACCGCCGTTGTGCTTCCGTTGTTGCTCGTTGCGCAAATCGGCAGTTCACAGATCACCACGCCAGCGATGGAGGTGGTCAAGGCCGAGGATATCGAAGCACGGGAGATGCAGGACGGTCGCGTGACGCAACGCGTTTCGGCGGCCACGGTCGGCCTGATCAAGGTGGAATGGCCGGCCGGCACGTCGACAACGGCGCACAACCATGCCAACGAGTTGGTACTGCATGTCCTCGAAGGGCGCCTGAGAGCCTTCAGCGGCGACCAGGAATTTGTGGCCGAAGCCGGGGATGTCATTGTCATTCCGGCTTGGGTGGATCATCGGTACGAAGCGCTGGAAGACTCCTTGACGGTGGAAGCTTCAGGGCCTCCCTAGAGCATCATGTGTCGGCATGCTCCTGCGTCAAGATACAGCGACTGGATTTGCCAATCTCGCCAAGAACCGCGTCAAGGAACTGATGCCGGACGCGACCTATAGCTCCTGGAGCCGAATAAGCGAGTCATTGACGCGCGCCATCAGCCATCCTACGGTCGACCCCGTCGTTCCGGACACGGTCTTCGCGGGCTACTCGCGCACTCCGCTAACCAAGAAACTCGGCATCAAGGAGGACATGGCCGTCGTTTCCGACCTGTCGGAACCCTATGTTCGCAAGACCGGTCCGGCCACCGGTCTTGTCGACTACAAGATCTGCGCCATTGACAAGACGTGGTCGGGTCTTTTGTTCACGAGGCGGAAATCCTGAACTGCTCGTCTGCGTTCTACCCGCCCTGTCTCCCATTTTCCCGATCAGAGAATGCCGGCACGGATGCGCGATTCGCCTCGCCCCATCAAACTAGAAGCGGTACGTCGCCTCCAACCCGAATGACCGCGGCTGGTTCTGGACCCGGTTGCGATTGGAGGATCCGATGGAGATGTTCGTCGCATGCCGGACATCGCCGACGTTCCGGCCCCACAGCGCGACGCTCCAGGAGGGCGCATCCAGGCGCACGTTCAGGTTGACGAAATTGTTGATCCCGGTCGCGATCTCGTTGAACGGATCGAAGTAGTAGGCCCCACGCCGGCGAAAGTCCCCATGCAACAGCAGTTCCACTCCGTCGCCGAGCGGCCGGGTATAGGAAAGCGACAGGTTCGCGGTCAGTTCGGGAACCAGCGGCGAGCGATTGCCGTCAACCGTGGCGGTGATGCCGAGCACTTCCAGAGACGACGTGTCGGCCGACTTGACCTCGGCGTCGACATAGCCGATGCCGATGTCCATGCGCAGGTTGTCGGTCGGTGTCGACGTCAGCTCGAACTCGAAACCGTTGATATCCGTATCGCTCAGGTTGAGCACGCCACGCTGGGCGACGCCTTCATCGAAGATGACGAACGACAACTGCTGGTTGATGTAATCGATGCGATAGAGCGACGCGTTGAGCGCCACCGATCCGCCGGCGAACCGGCTCTTGAACCCGACTTCGTAATTCGCCGTTTCCTCGTCCTCGAAAAGGTCGTTCTGGGTAAAGCCGCCGGAGCGGAACCCCTCGGAATAGGTCGCGAATACGAGGGACTGATCGGTCCACTGGTGCGAGAGCTGCACCTTTGGCTGAAGCTTGCTGAAGGTTGCGTCGGCGGCCGTGGGACCGGGGTTGTTCCGGTCCACGGTCGTCTGCTCGTCGTCGTCGTAGCGCAGCCCGAACGAGAATTCGGTCCGGTCGCTCAGGTCGTAATCCAACTGGCCGAATACGGCTGTTGATTCGCTGCTGGTCTTGTTGCTCTGGTTCAGGATCGTCATTCCCGCGTTAACCGGGGATTGGTCGGAAAACGCAACGAATACGTCCGCCAGTTCATCGCGCTCCTGGTAGAACACCCCCACAAGCCAGCGAAACCGCTGGTCATCGTCGGATGTCAGGCGCAATTCCTGGTTGAAGACATCCGAGGTGAACGTCAGGTCCTGGAATACGACATCGACCGAAAGGAAGTCGCCGTCGCCGTAGACATCCTGTTGCCCGTCGGCCAAAGCGCTGATGCTGGTCAGCGTGGCACCCGGCAGGTCGTAGTCGATCCGAATGGAAAAGTCGGTGAACTCGGTGTTTTCCCGGCCGACAATGTTGCTGCCCGGACCCGGATTCGTGACATCGTCCGGGGCCACGGGGTTGCCGTCATCTCCGAGAACGGGCCGGTCCTGCATCGCCGCGCCGGCGGACCCGGAAGACGTGGATCCCCTGATGTTCAATTCAAGATTGTCGCCGACATACTGCAGGCGCGCTCGAATGCCCGAATGATCCGAGGCGTCGATTTTCTCCCCTCTGACATTCTCGATGAGTCCCTCGCTGTCGCGGCTATATCCGGAAAGGCGAAAGTACCACTGGTCCTCCACGATGGGCCCGGATACGCTCCCGGCCAGCCGCATGCTTGCCTCGTTGCCATAGGACGCCTTCAGGAACCCTTCAATCTCGTTGGTGGGCGCCTTGGTGACGATGTTGATGGCCCCGGCGATGGCGCCCTGCCCGAACAGCGAGCCCTGCGGCCCGCGCAGGACTTCGATGCGTTCGATATCGAACAGGTCCTGGTTGATGAACTCGTTGCCGCCGAGCTGGACGCCGTCGACGATGAAGCTCGCCGCGGGCAAACCGCCCTGGGCGGTGGAGATGCCGCGCATGGTGATGAAGGTCTCGTTGGACCTGAAGGTTTCCCGAACGATGACGTTTGGCGTCAGATCCACCATCGCGCGCAGCGAGTCGATGCGCTTGTTCTCGATGTCCAGCGCCGTAAACGCGGTGATGGATTCCGGGATCTCAAGAATGCTTTCCTCGCGCCTTCGCGCCGTGACCACGATCTCCTCGAGTTGCATGGACGGGGCGCCTGCCTGTGCTTGCGCCCGCTCCGAGGTCATGGCAACGGCGGCACACAATGCGGCGCCGGCAATTGCAGCCAATATCCAATTTCGTTCGATATTCATTTTCTGCTGGTACTCCCCCCGCGCGATCGCAGGCGATATCCGATCGTCCCATCGAGTCTATGAACGGGGGAAACAGCCAACAATGGCGCTGCCGGATGGTTCTTGCAAAAAAATGGATTGCCCCCGAGTGCGGCCGCTCATCGGGGGGCTACTCATTTGAGTAGGTCCGGTTCGGCGCGGTTCAGCTAAGATTGTCCGGCAGGCAAAAACACGCCCAGGTGCCCATGTCGGAGCTTTCCCGGAACAACGCGTATCCCGACTGGTTGATAACGGCCAAGGTCCATCCACCCATGCAGCGGGCGGATCTGCTGCCTCGGGATTCGCTCACACGCCGGCTGGACCGGGAACTGAACGGCTCGCTCACCCTCCTTCATGCGCCGGCGGGATACGGCAAGAGCACCGCGCTGGTGGGTTGGCGCAGCGTGTTGCGGGCCAGGCAGATCGACGTGGCGTGGGTCTCCCTGGACAGGGATGACAACGATCCATACCAACTGGTGCTCTATCTGGCCCTCGCGCTGTCCGTCCCGGGTATGGATTTGTCGCGCTGCGGCATAGGCGGCGACTCTACGGATGGCTGGCGGTCCGCACGGCGGCTGCTCAACTGTCTTCACGGGGCGGTCGAGCGCCACGACAGGCGCGTGGTCCTGATGTTGGATGACTTCGAGAATCTGTCCATCGAAACCGTAAACGAGATCATCGACCCGCTGGTCAGGTATGCGCCGAACAGCCTTCATATCGCCATAGCGAGCCGCAACGACACGAAGCTGAAGATCTCGGACCTGGATTTGCGCGGTCTGGTTTATCGGGTAGGCGCGGAACACCTGCGATTCACGCTGAAGGAGTTGGTCGACTTTCTGCATCCCGGACTGGACATGGCGCAGATACATCAGGCGTTCGAAAGCACCGAGGGCTGGCCGGTAGCGGTTCAGCTTCTCAAGACGGCAACCCGATCGAGGCAGGGCGTTGCCCACCTGCTCGCCAATCTCGCCGGAGTCGGCGGCAAGATGGCAGCCTACCTGTCCGAACAGGTGTTTGGCGAATTGCCCGATGAAACGAGGGAATTCCTTGCGGATATTTCGATCGTCGATCGGATCGATCCTGAACTGGCCGACTACCTGCGCGAGAGCGACGACAGCGCAACCTTCTTCTACAAACTGCGGCACCTGGATGCCCTGATTGCGCCGCTCGATGGCGCTCAACGTTCCTATCGACTGCATCCGCTTTTCAGAGAGTACCTGTACGACTACCTGAGTCTCGGTTTTCGGGAGCGGGCGGTCCATCTGCACACGCGGGCCGCGCAATGGTTTGGCGAAAGGGATCGATTGGTCCACTCGGTTCGACACTGCGTCAGTGCCAATGACCAGGCGGGCGGGGCGCAGGTTATAGAGAATTCGGGCGGACTGATGAGGTGGCTGTCGGAAGGGCTGACGCCGCTTCGTTCGGCACTGGGTCTGCTGGATAGGCAAACCGTGAATTCACGCCCGCGGCTGGCGGTGATCCAGTGCCTGATCCTGATGAAGACGGGCCGGTCGCACGAAGCCAGGCGGCTCTACGAAACGATGGTTGACGGGTTGCCGGAAACGGTGGCGTCGGAGCGTTCGCTCGCGTACGAGATGATGGTGATCGAATCGTTGTTGTACGCCTATGACGCGCGGGGGCTGTCCGACGAGTTCCTGAACAAGCTCGAACAGTCGCGCGCAGAATTCCCGCAGGAGGAATCCATCTTCCAGGGGCATCATTTCACGGTGCTCTGTGGGCTGAACTCGAGCTGCGGTTATTTCTCCAGAGCCCGCGGCTTTGCCCAGGAGGCCATTGGCGCATTTCGGGAGGCCGGCTCGATCTATGGCGAAATCTACATTTACATGCATTTGGGCATCATCGCTTACCAGCAGGGCGAGACGGACGCGGCACACGGGCACTACGACCACGCTCTGAAACTGATTCGCAGTCGCTTCAGGGACGACGAAGCGATGAAGCTGATCGTCGCCGTGTTGCAGGCTGAAATGCGCTACGACATCAACCGTCTGAACCTGATCCCGCAGAACATTGCCACCTGCCCGAAACGGCTGGAACGTTTTGAAGCGTGGTTCGACATTTACGCCGCCGCCTACGTCACGGCCAGCAATATCGCGTCGAACCGGTATGGGACGGATGTCGCGCTGACGATGATCGATGAGGAAATGGATTTCGCAGCGAGACGGCATTTTTCGAGCCTGCGCAACGTGATTACGTGTCAGAAGGCCAACCTGTTGCTGCGGGCGGGGAGACGTGAGGAGGCTGGCTCATTGATGGCCGACTCGGGGTTGACGACCTCCACGTTCAAGGGCGGCGGCGCAAGAAAGACGACGTGGCGCGAACGCGATACCGTTGTGCAGACCGTCGTGCGTCTTCATATCGCTTGTGGCCGGACCCGGCCCGCGCTGGCTGAAATCGATGCCTTTCTGCCGATCGCGGTATCCGAGAACAACGTGCGGTCCGTCACGACCTACCGGATACTGAGATCGCTCGCCTGCTTCGCTGACTCAGCGCGCGATGCGGCGGTCGAAGCCCTCCAGCCGGCGCTGTTGCTCGCGGGCGGATCGGGGTCGATACGTGCGTTCCTGGACGAGGGCCCCATGATGCCGGCGTTGCTCGAACTCGTCGTTGAGCGGTCCGGTGACGCCGGAAGTGCTCAGGCGACATCTGACGGCGGGCCTGCACGGGAAACGATCGAACGTGCCCGCATGTTGGGCGCGCTGTTCGGCGACAGGAGAGCCAAGCCGGAGTCGCGCCTCACGGTGCGCGAGTTGGAAATCCTGCGGGAGCTCGGAAACGGCTATTCCAACAAGGTGATCGGGCGCATCGTGGGCGTCTCGCACAACACGGTCCGGTATCATCTGAAGAATATCTTCGTGAAGCTGAACGTGAATTCCCGCCTGAACGCGGTGCGCGCCGCTCAGGAAGCCGACATTATCTAGGGACACAACGGAAGGCGCTCGATGTGCGCTCCCGCTTCGATCTCCAGCGGCGGTTGGCCGCGGCGGAAGAGTTTGCCGCCCGGCTCACCGACCAGGACGATCTCGGAGCCGATCACCCGCAGCATGCTGCCTTCCCTCAAGCCGATCACCGGTTCGCTGTTCAACTCATGAAACTCGCGTATTCGCTCGTCCCTCGTTTCCGATGCGAGTGCCGGTTCCGGTCCCGGATCGAGGTAATGGGGGTTGATGTTGAACGGCACCAGTCCCAACGCATCCAGGCTGGGCGGCCAGACGATCGGCATGTCGTTCGTGGTCTTGATGCTTGCGCAGGCGATATTGGCCCCCGCGCTGGATCCCATGTACGGCATGCCTGCCTGCACGCGCGACCTGATCGCCTCCAGCAACTCCAATTCATACAGGCAGTTGAGCAGACGGAAGGTGTTGCCGCCGCCGGCGAATATCGCTTCGGCGTTCAGGACCGCATCGACCGGCCGGTCCTTTGCATGGATCGACTCCAGCCGGTAGCCGAGCGTCGCGAACGGCTTGCTCGCCGTCCGACTGTATTCGTCATGGTCATCCTGAGCGTACGGTAAAAAGAGGACGCTTTTCGTTGAACTGCCCAACAGGCTCCGGATTTCGCCCTGGCAGTATTCGAGGAAACCCGACCCCGGAACCCGTGAGGAACTGATGAGCAAAAGCCTGCTACTGGGCATGACGGGCCGCGTCCAACGATGACTGGGATTCGAACGAACGGACGTGTATGGGTGCGATGCCTTCAGGCCACGTCCGGGATCGACTGCAGGCGACGCATGTCACCGTACATTCGCGTCAGTGTAGCGAACTCTTCCGCGTCATGGAAAGCGACTTCGCCCCGGCCGAACTGCTGAGCGCACTCCACGACGTAGCGTCCGACCTCGTCGAGACGAAAAGGGTTCGATATGCCGCTCGCGCACCCGGGCACCGATCCGGCGGCCGTCAGCGCGATGCCGACCACCGGCGACCGCGTCACGACGGCCGGTTGCATCAGGCTGTTGATATGGAACACGTCCCCGGCATAGGGAACGATATCCTGCATCGTGATCGGGAACGCGGCCGGAAGGCTTCCGGTCGTGTGTTCCATGATGCGCAGCAGGTCGTCGGAGACCTTCAGGATCCAGCCCTCCTTGACCGTGGGCGTGATCGCGAAACCGTTTCTGTTCACAAGCCGGTTGCCGCGCGACGTATCGATACTCAGGATTGCATCCATGTCCGTGGCGACTTCAAGGTTGAGAATGGTGTCGAGCTCGATCGGGGTGTCCATGAAATCCACGGGGTGCATCGGGAGCACCGGCGCGTCCGTACAGACGTGTGTCGCAACGATCACGTCGCCCTCCAGATCATCGCCGCGGGTATTCATCCGGGCGAGTTTCAGGCCCACGCTTAACGCCACCAGCGCGCCGTCACCGTCGGATACGAGACCCTTGATCAGCGGGCGGGCGCCTACGCCACCCAACCTCCCTATGACGCCCAATGTCCGTGCCTGCCCGCCCGTCGATTTCCCCTGTCTGCCCGGGACAACGATCTGAATGAATTCGGTCTCGCCCTTTTGGTCCGCGACATCCTCGACGCGCAGGCCGCACCTGTTCTTCGGGAACAGGTTCGCGATTTTGCGGCCGACTCTGCCGGGTCGATCCAGGCACTCGTAAATTTCCTGGACTTCACGAATCAACACGATGCAAATGTCCTCTTTTCGCACGTCTCGCGAGGAATCCCGGCTGATCGTACCGCGAGAGCGCGGCAGCCGATTCCTTTAATTGGACGGCCGCCGACGCCTGCTTGGGTGGGAATTGGGCCGGCGTCGATCTGTCGCCCACTACCCGAATGGATAGTGGCGATTTCCGGTCATTTCGCTCGCGTATAGTTGGGCGAAGCGGCCATGAACGAATATGTAACGTCACGCGTACCCGAAGAGCACACAACCAGCGGTTGGCAAATCGCGTTGATCAAGATCGGGGTGGTCGTGGCGTTGCCGGGGTTCCTGACAGGGGCCGAACTCGGCTCTCAGCTCGGACTGGCCGATGCCGCCACGGCGATCGTCGCCGGTTGCCTGGTGCTGGCCCTGGTCTGTTCCCTGACGGGCACCGTCGCGGCGAAAAGCCGCCTTCCCACGGCCACGATCACTAAATTCGCCTTTGGCCGCCATGGCGCGATGGTCGTCAACGCGGTGCTGGCCGTCACCCTGATCGGCTGGTTTGCCGTAACGGTGGAGCTGTTCGCCAGAGCGCTTCTGGGAATCTTGGAAGGTGCCCTAACCGGTTTTCTGTGGAGCCCCCTGTTCGTATTGGGCGGAGGGGCGCTGATGTTGCTGACCACCCTGTTCGGATTCAGGGCCCTGGCAATACTCTCTCGATGGGCGGTTCCGTTGATGCTGCTCGTTCTGCTCGTCATGGCGTACGTGACGGCGACAAGCACATCGTTACGCGAGCTACTGGATGCGCCTGAACGCATGACTTCCATGGGAATCGCCATTTCGGCCGTGATCGGCGGCCCGGCCGCCGGCATCGTGATTTTCCCCGACATTTCGCGATTTGCCCGCTCGGTGAATCACGGCCGCGCGGCCGCGGTCATGAGCTACGGAATCGGCATGCCGCTGATCCTCCTGTCCGTGGGAGTGACCGCCATTGCCACGGGAGAAAAGGATCTCGTCCTGGTCATGCTGGGTCTGGGCCTCGGGATCCCGGCCCTGGCGTTTCTCGTGTTGACCGCGTGGACGACCAACGCGGGCAATCTCTACTCCGGCTCGATATTTCTTTCCTCCTTGCTGAGGATGCTGCCGTACCGGACCGTCGCGGCGATCGCCGGCGGGGCCGGAACCGGCGTCGCGCTACTCGGACTGACGGAGTACTTCGTCCCGTTCCTCGTCACGCTGGGCATCACCGTACCCCCGATCGCGGGAATTTACGTGACGGACTTCTTCCAGCGCGGGCAGAAATACGACCTCCGGGAACAGGACACGGGTCGACCCATAAGACTGGCGGCGTTGCTCGGCTGGGCGATCGGCGTGGGCACGGCCTATGCCAGCGCCACGGGTTCCGTGACCCTGACTGGCGTTCCCGCCTGCGATTCGATGCTGGTTTCCGCCGCGGTGTTCTACGGGCTGTCTCGGCTATTTCCTCAGGATTCCGTATAAGAAAACAAGGCGAAAACGGCTCAGGCCCGGCTCACGTAGTCCGTTTGGCGCAGCGTCTGGTGGCGCAGAAGATAGATACAGCCGAGAGAACCGACCGCCGGTAGCGCGATCAGGGTCGTCACGATCGCGCCGATCGTGTCCAGCGAAATGTCGGAATTCGCCTGGTAGCCGAACACTGCCAATACGAGGCCGGTGAACGCTTGCGACAGGCCCATGCAGATCTTGTTGATCAGCGTGAAGAGGGAAAAAATACTCATGTCGAACCGTTCGGCATCTGCCGCGCAAATTTCGTCCATGGCATCCGGGAGCATGGACCAATTGAGCATGTGGATTCCGCCGACTGCGAAGCCCACCAACGCTGCCATGACAAACAATCCATCAGCGGAATTCAGCATCACCATGAAGGTGACGCCAACGCCTGCGAGAATGGCGTTGGCGAGTTGGGACGCGTGTTTTTTCTGTGCAAGGCGGTTGGAGAACCTGGACCAGAAGTAAAGCGAAGCCGCTTGAGTGCCTGCCAACACCAGGAGCACAACGGACGCGAGCTCGACGTTGTGCAACGCGTACTTGGCAAAATACAGGATGGCGATGCTCAGGACAGGGACGGTCATCGAGGTCAGCGCGGTCAGACCGAATACGATCAACAACTGGCGGTTGTGCCGCATGGTTCGGAACAACGCGCTGAGGATCGTATTGAGGCGCGCCGTCGAAGGGGGCGACCGGATCACGATCCGGGAAACCGATCGCAAACACACGATCAATACCAACACGTATGCGGCCGCCAATATGACTGACGCATTGGTGAACCGGGGTACCGAGGCTTCCGGCCCGCTGGCATCCAGGAAATAGATGGCCGCGAGCGTGACGCCGACCCGACCGGCTGAGCTGAAGAAGATGCGCAGGCTGGTGATGTTGGTGCGCTGCCGGGGGTCGTCGGTGATCAACGCCAACATGGTGTTGTGGGGCACGTCGACGACGGTATACGCCGTCCGGAATACCAACAATGTCGTGAGCAGGTAGGGTAGCTGCCATGCAGGCGGGACATGGGCCGCATTGAAGAATGCGATGAAGGCGACCGCCGTAATCGGTGCACCGATATAGAAGAATACATTTGCCGTGGCGATGGTTTGACGAAGGCGGTCGGCGACGATGCCCATGATCGGGTCGGTGACACCGTCCCAGATCAGTGAGAGCAGGAGGATCAGTCCAGCCAGTGCCGGCGGGACGTTGAGAATGTCGGTCAGGTAAAAGAGGGCGAAAATTTCTACGAACGAGCCGACCAGGCTCTTGCCGAAGTTTCCGCTGGCATAGGTGACATTCAGGGCGAAGGTGGGGGAAGGGCGCTTCAACACCGGATGGGCTATGCGAAACACTGCTGCGACAGCGGCAGTACCGCGGCACCGATGGCGGTTGCATCGCCCGTTGCCTCGGCAGGGACGAGTTCGGCCATGGGCCGCGGTTTCGAATAACGCATCTGATCGAACAACTCGACCCGCGGAATGAGTTTCTCCGCCAGGGACCGGGGCATGCGGCCACCGAACACGATCGCATCGACATCCAGGATCGCGGTGGCATTCGATGCGATGATTGACACGGAATCTCTGACACGCGCGATCCAATCGTCAACCGCCGGGTGCTCGACGTCGAACTGATCGAGCAGTTCGGCGACGGTTGCGAACTTTCCGCCGTCACGATTGATCAACTGGCGCAGAAGTTCGAGGTTGGGGAACGGGTAAATGTTGCCGGGAAGGCCGCCGGCGAACTCGCCGGCGTTCCCTGAGCGGCCACGCCAGACTTCCCTGTCGATGACGAGGCCGCCGCCGACCCCGGTTGAGAAATAGATATAGGCAAAACTCCTGTAGCGTCGGCCCACCCCGGTCATGTTTTCACCGAGGGCTGCGAGATTGCCGTCATTGTCGGCCCACGTGGGCAAGCCGGTGGCCTCGGACAGGAGGTCGGCGACATCGATGAATGCCCAATCCTCGAGCGCCGTGGGCGTATTGAAGCCCTTGGTACCGT
This sequence comes from Candidatus Rariloculaceae bacterium, assembly GCA_965262365.1. Lineage (GTDB taxonomy): Bacteria > Pseudomonadota > Gammaproteobacteria > Steroidobacterales > Rariloculaceae > UBA6522. The sequence continues at coordinate 3,842,538 of OZ253541.1, read as the reverse complement.
CAGCAAAACTCCCGGCGATGCCGACGCCCAGGCCAAGAAGGCGAGTTGAGTCGATGCCGGGCATCGACTTGACTTCATCAATTCTGGCGTTGACCCAGTCAAGAACCCGGTTGATTCGCATGGTTGGGAACGTGTGACTCCATTCGGCTCGAACTTGACCGGAGAAATTCATCAACGACAGGGACACGGCGTCCGCCATGATGGATAGACCCAGCGAGTAGCCGAATTCGGGAGCCATTCGAAACGCTTGACTTGGGTAACCGCGACGCCCGCTGCTGACCCGCTCGCCGGCGATGAGGCAACCCCGCTCCAGCAGTCCGGTGACAAGCCGGGACACCGACTGCTGAACCAGTCCTGTTTCTTCAATGATCTGATTCTGAATGAGCGAATGGTGGCGAAAGACAAGGCCAAGAACCCGGCGATCCGTGTTTGACAGTTTGACGTCACGGAGCGCCGCGGGTTCCGGATTCGTCGCAGCCAGCGGTGTTGATAAACGGGTTGTCTGGCTTGTCATTTCCTTCTCGACAAGGCTAGCCAGCCGAAAAGATACACAGAATAAGTAGGAAATCCCAAGTCAAACCCGTTTGACGCGTGGGCGCCCATGATCCGTGGTCATAAAAAGTACTTGTAAAGGGTGTCTAATTGTAAAAAGTCTGCTATATTATCGCTATAATATACCTATAACAGGTATTACTAGTGAGATTGTACCAGTGTGGACGGTGCAGATAACTGCCAGTGATGGTCCAACCTAGTGGTACGAGGAGACGCCCATGAACACACCCGGAGTCACGCTTTTCGCAAGCACAATTGCCGTTGTCCTGTTTTGTATCGCCCTCCCGGGCGCTGCGACGGCTCAAACCAACGACGGGGAAGAGCTGGAAGAAATCGTCGTCACGGGCGTTCGCGGCAGTCTCGCCCGGTCGCTTGATCAGAAGCGCAATGCGGCCGGAGTTGTGGATGCAATCAGCGCGGAGGACATTGGTGAGTTCCCGGATCTGAACATCAGCGAATCGCTGCAGAGAATTCCCGGGGTGACGATCAGTCGCAATCTCGGTGAGGGCGAGCAGGTGAGCATCCGTGGCCTGGCGCCGAAATTTACCGGGGTATTGATCAACGGCATGCAGGCTGCGAGCGCCGCACAGGGCGACGACGGCAACATCGCATACGGCCGCGCTCTGACGTTCGACCTTTTTCCCTCGGAACTTTTCTCGGGCGCAACCGTGTACAAGTCGCCAACCGCCAGCTTGCAGGATGGCGGATTGTCGGGAACTGTCGACATGGGTCTCCCGCGACCGTTCGACTTCGATGCACTGACCTTCTCGACGACTTTCCAGACAAGCCAGAACGATCTCGCCGGGCAGAGCCAGCCGGCGGCGTCGTTCCTTTTCTCAAACAGGTCTGACGACGACCGGGTGGGTTTCCTGTTTCAGGCAGCCTACGCGGAAACCCTGTTGCACGGCGAACTCGCCGAGGGCTTGCGTTTTGACAGGACAAGTTTCGACCTGGACAACGACGGTACCAATGAACTCGCGAATGTCGAGTTTGCGCGTCTGGTCCGAACCGGGGTCGAAGAATACGATCGCGAGCGTGTGGGTCTGACCGCTTCGCTGCAATTTCGGCCCACCGATTCCTTTGAACTCACGCTCGACGCGATGTACGGCGAGACGGATCGCGAGCGGGAGCGACATACGCTTGACGGCAATCTGTTTGGTAACGGACCCAATGCGCCGATCGAACTGGTTGAACAGAACGGCGTTATTTTTGCAGGCACGTTTGCCAACGAATTGCGGCGCACGGAGAACATTTACAACCAGGTGGATACCCAATTCATGCTGTTTTCGGTAACAGCGGACTGGGACATGAGCGACTCTCTGAGCGCCACTGCTCGCGTGGGCGTTTCCGATGCCGATTTCGAGCGGGACGAAGTCCGCATCACGTATGGCGTAAACGATCCGGAGTTTTCATACGACCTGCGCGGTGATCGCCGGTTTCCGATTACCGGCTCCTCGCCGGCTATCGATTTGACGGACCCGGCTCAATTCACGCTGAGCCAGGTCCGGCACCATCCGTTTTTCGTTCGGGACGACAATCTGCAAGCGCAATTCGATGTCACGAAATCTCTCGGTGCCGGAGGCATTACCACGGTCAGCGCCGGAATCCAGTACCGCGAACAGGCGCGCGGACAGGACGATTTCCGACAGGACCGCGCGTTGCGCGACGAGAGCTTTCTCGCGTTCGACGACCCGGTACGCACATTGTCGAACGTTGGCGGTACGACGCTGCGCGGCATCGGCTTCGGCATATTCGATGGCCAAGGCCCTGCAGGTTTGCTGCGAAATTTTGCCGTGCCAAACCAGGGTCTGGCGTTCGCCGCATTAATCGATCCCGGTTTTCAACCGGCACAGCGTTTGCTGAACAGCTATGTGGTGGAGGAGTCCATCGTGGCCGCCTATGTCAAGGCCGATTTTGAAACCGAACTGGGGAACCGCCCTTTGAGCGGTGACGTCGGATTGCGTTATGCGAGTACCGACCAGTCCTCACAGAGCTTCTCCCAAGGGGGCAGCGGCACGATCTCGGTATTCCACTCGCGTGACTACGGCAATGTGCTCCCCAGCTTGAATCTTCGATGGGAGCTTGCAGACGACTTGTTGCTGCGTTTCGCCGCGTCGGTCGGCCTGACGCGTCCGACGCTCAGCCAGATCAACCCATCGCAGAACGTACAACTCGGCTCTCAGACGGTTGTGATCAACAATCCGGAGCTCGATCCGTTTGAGGCGGCCCAGTTCGACGTGGCGCTGGAGTGGTACTTCGCGGAGGAAAGCCTGATGTCGCTGAATTTCTTCAGCAAGGATATCAGCGCCCTGGTGACGCGAGTAAGCAATACCGAGCCGTTTTTCGGCGACAATCTGATCGATGATTTCGGCAACGATCTCTCCGGCCAGGACTTTCTCGTGAGCCGTCTGATCAATGGGGACAGCGCCGATCTGCGGGGTTTTGAAGTCAGCTATCAGCAACCGTTCACGATGATGCCGGCACCGCTGGATGGATTTGGCATTGCGCTCAATTACACCTACGCGGACAGTGAGTCCACGGTGACGTTTGGAGGCAGGACGTTCTCGGCACCGATCGAGGGCCAGTCCCAGGATTCGTTCAACACTGTCGTCTACTACGAGAAAGCTGGATTCAGTGCACGGGCCGCATACCATTGGCGAGACGACTTCCTCATCATTCGCCGCGGCAGCAACGAAAACCGGTTCCAGGAAGACACTGGATACCTGGATTTCACGATGAGTTACGCATTCAACAATGGCCTCAAGATCGCGTTTGACGCGGCCAATCTGACCAGCGAAGACAGTTACCGGTACGATCGCACCATCGACCGCAATATTGCGTTTGCCAATTACGGTCGCGTCTTCAGCCTGCGAGCGCAGTACAAGCTGTAGAGGTGCCTGGCCAGAGTGGCTGAGTGCGAAGTCCGAGAGTGGCTACGTATGTCTGAACGACAAGGAATATGAGGTTGGGATGCTTCACCGGCGATTAGTTGTCCCTCTCGCGTTGGTCACGGTGTTCGCCGCGGCGTGCCAGAACGGATTGCTCTCGCAGAGCGGTGAACGCCTGGAGTTCCAGGTGACTCGTAGCGGGCAGTTGCTGGCGGAACTGAACGACGAGACGGCGCAGACTGTGATGATCGTCGCTCATCGCGGCTGCTGGAGTCAGGTGGTGCCGGAAAATTCGCTCGCGGCAATTCACCGCTGTAACGAGATCGGTGCGGACATCCTGGAGCTTGATGTCGGAATCACCCTCGATGGAACGCCGGTGCTCATGCACGATGAAACGGTGGATCGAACGACTGACGGGTCCGGTGCTATCGCCGAACTGTCCCTGGACGAGGTGCGTAGGCTAAGGTTGCGCGCAGGACTCGGGGGGCGCGACGCGGAGTTGACCGATGAACGCATTCCGACACTTGAGAACGCGTTGGCACTATCCAGGGACAGGTTCCTGATCAATCTTGACATGAAGGCGGAAGCATTCGATCAGGCCTATGAAGTGGTCAAGGCGCTCGGCATGGAAGACCAGATCCTGATGAAGATGAGCGCGCTTCCCGATGATCCCATGCTTCAGAATGCGCGGTTTCTCGGCGAGACGCTTTTCATGCCAATCATTCGGGAATGCACGGAACAAACCGACGGGTTGGCTTGTACCGACTCCATTTCATCCGTCGCTCCTGCATACTCACGGTATGATCCCATTGCCTACGAGATCGTTTATTCGACCAGCGATTTTTTCCGTGAGGGTGTGGCGACAATGCGGGCCACGGGCGGGCGGATCTGGGTGAACACGTTGGAACCGACACTGGCTGCCGGTCATACGGATGCCTTGGCCGTTATCGATCCCGACGCGCATTGGGGTCAGGTAATCCGCGATGGCGCCAACATCATTCAGACGGATCATCCGGCGCTGTTGCTGGACTATCTTCGACAAAAAGGGCTACGGTCGAATTGATTGGGTGAGATCGGCAGCGGTTGGCGACCGCATCGTCGTGCCGCGTCGTGGCAGAATAGATCGGGAAATCGCAAGTTATGCCAGGAGCAGGCTCTAACATGAACAAACTAGCAGCTTTTTCAGTACCGACAGCCGTTGTGCTTCCGTTCTTGCTTGTTGCGCAAATCGGCAGTTCACAGATCACCACGCCAGCGATGGAGGTGGTCAAGGCCGAGGATATCGAAGCACGGGAGATGCAGGACGGCCGCGTGGCGCAACGCGTTTCGGCGGCCACGGTCGGCCTGATCAAGGTTGAATGGCCGGCCGGCACGTCGACAACGGCGCACAACCATGCCAACGAGTTGGTACTGCATGTCCTCGAAGGGCGCCTGAGAGCCTTCAGCGGCGACCAGGAATTTGTGGCCGAAGCCGGGGATGTCATTGTCATTCCGGCGTGGGTGGATCATCGCTACGAAGCGCTGGAAGACTCCTTGACGGTGGAAGCTGCCGGGCCTCCCTAGTAGCTTCTCCAAGACGGGTCAATTTGCCCTTTCCCGAACCACCGAAATGACATCGAGAATGATCGCGAAACAGCCGGCCATGTCAGCGATTCCAGCCGCCTTCTCGAAGACGTGGTGCATGAGGATTCCGCCAAGTCCTCCACCCTGAGCCGACTTGTCCACTGCGGCTTGCCCCAGGAAAAGCGCGGGAATCTCGCCGTGCTTCGGCGCACCACGCGGCCGACGTTCGAGTTCATCCACATTGATACGGCCCAGGTTGATCGCATGGTACCCAAGGATCCGTGTACTTCCTTCTTCTACTACCACATAGACTCGAGACAGGTCGTTCTGTTGCTGTTTCCTGGCGCTTAGCCCGACTTCCGCAACTCAGCGCCAAAACGGGCGCAAGTCATTGATTTATTGTTGTCCAGAGCCGTAGGTCGGCACTACAAGGCACCGACTGGCAAGCGGTGTGGCCGTCGATTCAGGCGAGGATTCTGGGTGTCGGTTGTTCCGGCAAACGCAGTTTGAGTTGATCCAGCAGGAGTTGGTGTTCCCGTTGCGGTTGAGTATGTCGGGGCAGGATCAGGTACCGTCCGTCGGTGGTCGGCAGATGCACATCGACCATCTGCATGGTGGCGAACTTCTCCAGGATCGCCCGGGGCGTCAGCCCCGGCGCCCGCGGTCGGGCCAGGTTTTTCAACGTCACGTGCAGACAGTACGCGATGAAGGCGACGAAGATGTGCGCCTCGATCCGATCCTCGCGCTGATGGAAGATCGGCCGGATGGCCAGATCGTGCTTCAGTTCCTTGAACGCCTGCTCGATCTCGCAGAGCTGCATGTAGTAGCGCCACAATGTCGCCGGGTCCTCGCCGGTGAGGTTGGAACGCAGCAGATACCGGCCCTCGCGGCGCCGGGCTTGGCGCAGCCGCTGGCGCCGCAATGAGAACGTGAACGTCTCGGCGGTGACCGCTTCGCGAGCCTTGGGCAGACCGATCTCGACCAAGTGCCAAGCGCGGCCGGCCTCCTTCTTCGCCGCGCCCAGCTTCAGCAGCAACTCGTCGCGCTTCAGCGATTGGTCGCGCAACTCGTGCAACCGCCGCCACAGCTTCTTCAATCGGCGCCGGCGCATGCCGCGCTCCTTCAACACCCGCGCCCGGCTCTGGGCCAGGACGTACAGTTCCCCGTCCTCGCTCAACAGCTTCACCTCCACCGACTCGCGAACCTGCCGCCAAGGCTTGCCCACGAACGCCTTCTCCAGTTTCGTCAATCGGCCCTTGGGCGTGCCCACCAGGTAATGCACCGGCGCCGGCCCCGTGCGCATCGCCTCCAGAGTCTCTTCGGTGGGAATGCCACGGTCCATGATCCAGACCCGGTCCGATCGCCCGTACTGCGCCTCGATCTTTTCCAGAAAGTCCGCCAACGTGGTCTTGTCGGACGTGTTGCCCGGCATCACCTCGTAGGCCAGCGGAAACCCCTGCGGGGTCACGATCAGGGCGATCACCACCTGCACGCAGTCCGAGCGCTTGTCGCGGCTGTATCCGAACCGGCGCTTGTCCGAAAACGTTGGATCGCTCTCAAAATAGGTGGAGGTCAGGTCGTACAGCAGGACGTCGAAGCGCGCGTCGAACAACGTCTCCCAACGCGCCCGCAAAAACGAGAAAAACGCCCGCTTGTGCGCCGCCAGCTTGTCCAGACAGCGGTACAGCGTATCGTTGGCGATGACCGCCATCGGACTGCCCAGCAAGTCGCGCATCGCGCTGTGACCGTACCAATGCCGATGCAACCGCCATTCGCTGCCCGGATCGATCAGCTGATAACACACCAACGTCTTCAACACGTCCAGCCAGCGTGTGCCCTGACGGCTCGACGGCAGCCGGGTACGCCAAAATCGATCCAGCTCCAGCCGATCCCACAACGTCAGCGCCAGCCAGCACGCGCCCCACTGCCGCGGTCGGTGTAAACTCAGCGCCTTGACCTGGATCCGCACCACCTCGCAGGCCAGCTCCGGCGCCTCGCCGTCTTCGGCGAACAGCGCCATCGATCCGGACCCGGAATCTCCCTGCAACACCTCGATCGAACGGCACCACGCCGCGCGCTGACGATCGTTGATCTCGCCCAGGTACAGCACCTGACGCTGAACGACCCGCCCGTCGCGGTTGCGAACGTTCTCCACCACGCTCCAGTAGCGGTGTTCCTTGCCGTCCTTGAAGCGTCTCTTGGCCCGTACGAACATGGACCCATAGCATGCCCCAACCACCAAACAAATCAAGGGGTTAGGTCGGCACTACAGCCCAGATCGTGCGGCTCGATTCAATGAAAACAGGGCGTTACGTCAGCTTCGGCACCCAAATCACGATGAAATTCGATCAAAACTCGGTCGAGTTGCGGAAGTCGGGTTAGCTTGAGGTAGTTATTCAGTCGAACGACTCCACAGTCGAAATCGCCGCGGTCATGCCGCGCCGGGTCGAGTAGTTCAATTCTGACGGCAGGTAGATCAGTCGGCATGAACCACGCGCGCGCGGTAGTTGCGGACCGCTTCCTGGGCGCGCGGGGTAGGTGCGGGAGGAGCATCCAGGGCAGCAGCAAAAAGCTCGGCGTCCTCCGGCGTCAGGACGTGACGGGATTGTGCTTCCAGCACACGCTTTGCTTCGCGCTCGATCGTCCCACGCAGAAATACCGATTTGTCTACGCCCAGCGATAGTGCAGCCCGCTCTATCAGCGCGGCCAGTCGCTCATCGTGGCGAATTTGTGTGGTCCTGGTCTGTTTTGTTGACTTGCTGGACACGGTGTCGAAGTTCAACATGACAATTTTCCCAAGTGAATATGCAATGTAGTGCAGTGTGCATTACATAACAAGAACAGGATCGAAACGAGCAATCTGCGGCACTAGTCACTTGCTCGATTGGATCACCGTCAAATGTTCAGCCCACAGTTTCGCGACACTCAGCTACCATGGAATTTACCGGCGCTCCGCTCTCAATGGATCTCCCCAGACTGCCGATCTGTAGCGTAGTCTGTGTTACAACTCATACAATAAATTCCGGTCGTTGCGTCGAAGTGCGGTTCCGTGCGCGAGCGGCATTCGGCGAATACGGATCAGGTAATTGGTGAAAAAAATGAATTTTAGGGCCACGGCACTGTTTCTTCTCGTTTTCCCGACCCTCGCATCTGCCCACCACTCCCGCGCGGAATACACCGGAGAGCCCTTCGAATTCGAGGGCAGCCTGGTGGATATCCTGTGGCGCAATCCCCATCCCGCGTTCACGGTGGAAGTAGACGAGAACGGGCAATCGCAGATTTACCAGGTCGAGGGCTGGAGTTCCCTGTATACATTCGACCGTGCGGGCATCACCCAGGATCGCTTTGCCCTGGGCGACACGGTCAGTGTCTACGGGCTGGCCTCCAACCGCCGTCCCGGGCGCATCCTCGCTACGCACATGCTGCTTGCCGACGGGACCGAGGCCATACTCAGGCGCGAAGAAGATCCGTATTGGGGCGAAAGCCAGCGCCTCGGCGGACAGGAGCTATGGGAGATCGAGACCAGCGCCAGGGTTGTTGACGCCGCGGCCGAGAACCGTGGAATCTTCCGGGTCTGGAGCTACCCGACGCCGAATCCGCAGACCGTTCGGCACGAGCCGTTGACGGCAGCCGCGGAAGCTGCGCGCGCGGAGTTCGATCAGGTGGACAACTACATAACGCGCTGCGAGCAGAAATCCATGCCTGGCAGCATGCTGACGCCCAATCCCTATGAATTCGTCGACAACGGCGACACCATCACCATCCGCGGCTTCGAGGGCGATGTCGCCAGAACCGTCCACTTGCAGAACGCCGCGGACCCGTCCACCCGGCCGCACAGCGTGCAGGGCTATTCGGTAGGCGGCTGGGAGGATGAGCGCACGCTGGTGATCCACACCTCGCGCATCAGCGCCGGCTACCTGGGGTTCTCGGGCGTCCTTCTGTCCGACGAAGTGGAAGTGGTGGAGCGCTATACGTTGAGCGAAGACCAGACGCGCCTGAATTTCCACATCACCACGACCGATCCGCAGGCCTTCACCGAACCGGCCACGGCCGAGTACTACTGGCTGGCCCTGGGTGAGTCGTTCGGACAGTACGACTGTGGGGTGCACTGACAGGGAGGGGGGCCCCGGGCAAAATCAGGCTGGTTCAAAATTCAATTTTCAATTAGCCTGATTCGCCATCCAGAAATTTCGGACCGGAGCAATAATCCATGAATATGCCCGTCAAATACGGCCTCGTTCTCGGCGTAATCGTTGCTGCCATGGGTTTCGCCCTGGCGACGCTTGGCCTGCACACAAACGAGATGGCGCCGACAGGGTTCGTCATTGCGGCCATCATCATCAACGTGGTGATCGTGGTTCTCGCGGTCCGCCGGATGGCGCCAGGTTCGAACTGGCTCCAGCAGGTGCAGAACGGGTTGGTTCTGGGTCTGGCCGGTGCGGTGATCATCTTTCTGGGTTCCTGGGTGATGACCGCGCTGGTGTTCCCCAACTACTACACGGAGTTCGCCGAAGCCGCGCGGGCGAGGGCGGTGGCGGGCGGTCTCTCGGCTGCAGAGATCGAGGCAGCAGTGGCGATGGCCACTGGCACGTCGGTGGGTTCCGCTTTTTCGGGTGCTCTCGGCACCGTCATCACGAGCGTGGTGGTCGCGGGGATCGCTGGATTTTTCAACCGCGCCCGTTAAGGAGGCGACGCCAGACTGCAAGTATGTAAATTGAACGTACTACCTGCAGATTGCATAAGGCGCTTCATTTTCCTGCGCATGGGGTGATTCGCGCCTCGCGTCCGCCTTGCCCCTATTGCCGCACGATTGCGGACTTTCCTCCCCGAAGGACGAACTTCTGCACCTTTCCCGTCGCGGTCTTCGGCAGGTCTTTGACGAAACTCACCCACTGCGGCGTCTTGAAGTGCGCCAGGTTCTCCCGCACGTGCAGCTTGAGTTCGTCTGCCGTTGTCTCGGCACCGTCGCGCAGCACCACGAACGCATGGGGAGACTCACCCCATTTCTCGTGGGGCATGCCTACGACAGCGACCTCCTGAACCGCAGGGTGCCGCAGCAGGCACCCTTCGACCTCCACTGACGAGATGTTCTCCCCACCGCTGATAATGACGTCCTTGAAACGGTCGCGGATTTCTATGTAGCTGTCCGCGTGCATGACGGCCGCATCGCCGGAGTGGAACCAGCCGTCCCGCATGGCCGCGGCCGTCGCATCGGGATCGTTGTAGTAGCCTTTCATGACGACGTTGCCCTGCACGATGATCTCGCCCAGCGTTTCGCCGTCGCGCGGCACGTCTCGGCCGTCGTCGTCCACGACCCGCACATGCCCGGAAGCGAGCATGTCCACGCCCTGGCGTGCCTTGATCCGGGCCCGTTCGGCAACCGGCAGGTCTGCATGCGCCGGTCGAGGTTCGCAGATCGTGATCAGGGGCGAGGTCTCGGTGAGGCCGTAAACATGGGTCAGCTCCCAGCCGAGTTCGCGTTCGAGGGTTTCGATGGTCGCCGCCGCGGGCGGTGCGCCGGCGGTGAACAGCCGCACGCCCTTCGGCGCCCCCTCCTGGACCTCCTCGGGGGCATTGGCGATTCCGATGAGCACCGTGGGCGCCGCGCAGAACATGGTGATCCTCTCGTCCCTGATCAGCCGAAAGATGCGAGTCGGTTCGACGTGCCGCAGGCAGACGTGGGCCATGCCGCGGGCGGAGTTGATCCATATGAAGGTCCAGCCGTTGGCGTGGAACATCGGCAGTGTCCAGAGGTACCGGTCGCCGGGCGCCAGGTGGTGGTGGGCCATGATTCCCATGACGTTCATGTAGGCGTTGCGATGGGTGATCATCACACCCTTGGGGCGGGCGGTTGTGCCGCTCGTATAGTTGATGGTGAGCAGATCGTTCTCGGCGATCTCCGGTTCGGCGTAGTCGGTGCCATGCGCTGCGAGCGTCGTCTCGTAGTCGATCCACCCCTCGCCCGAACCTTCCAGTGCGACGAAATGCCCGACATCGGGAAGGCTGTCGCGAATTCCCTCGACGGCCTGGATGTAATCGGCGTGGGCGCAGACCACCCTGGCGCCGCTGTGGTTGATGATGTACCTGAATTCTGCCGGCTGCAGACGGAAATTGATCGGAACGAGCACGGCGCCTATCTGCGGAACCGCGTAGAAGGATTCAAGTTGCGCGTGCGTGTTGGGCGCAATGTAGGCGACTCGATCCCCTTGCTGAACGCCCAGGCTCTGAAGCGCCGCGGACCATCGGTCGCAGCGCGTGAGGAACTCCCCGTAGGTGAACCGCAGGTCGCCGTCGACGACGGCTTCCCGATCGGAATAGAGTCGCCGCGCGCGGCGCGCAAACTCGATTGGACTGAGGGGTGTTTCCACGGTTAGCGGTCGCCTCCGTTTGAATCCTGATCACCGTACTGGGCCTGTAGGGGGATTATCCACTACGCTCCAAGCAGGCGCACGGCGTTGTCCCTGGTCAGCAGGCCGGCATCGTTCCGGTGCTCCAGGAATGGGCCCGCGTCGCGGACAACGCGACAGTTGCCGGCGCAGATCGGCGGGGTCAATTTTGCCCGCCAACAGCAATCCCGTCTCGAATACGGGTTCACCCGCGACGATTTCCACCAGTTCGCCAAATCTCATCGCTACTAAATGCCAAAGATGGCAATTTAGAGCGATAAAATAGCTTATGTACTCCCGGGACGGCGACGTGTACGATTTCAGTCGGAAACTTCCCGATGGGACGCATTTACGCACCAGCTTGGTTTATCTCACGGGCGCGGAGCCAGTTCGCGCCCGTGGCAGCGCTTGCCCTGTCGAGCGTCGTGTCCGCGGTTGCCCAGACGCCTGCCATCCAATGGCAATCCGTGGATGTCCTGAACGCGGATCTGCCCGAAGCCGTGCGGGTATTCGCCGGTACCGATCCGGATATTCCGTTGCGGGCCTGGTATGTATCGGTTAGTCCCGACGCCGATTCGGTTCGGACCGAAGTTCTGCTCTCCGGCGACGAGAGCGACCGCCGCGAAAGAGTTTCGGCCTTTGCCGCCGATACCGGCGCCTGCGTGGTAGTAAACGGGGGATTCTTCTCCGTGGAGCGCACGCCGGCGTTCCATGCGGGCCTCCTGGTAGTGGACGGCGTGATCGAGGCCCCGGCGACACGTTCGGTGCTGCGCGGTGAGTTTCGGTATGAAACAGCGCGTGCCGCTCTCGGCTTGATGCCCGACGGATTCGATATCGCCTGGGCTACCAGCCGTGACGGGCAACTGCAGGCTTGGTCGGAACCGCCGCCACATGTCCCGGGCAGCCCCGCGAAACTGGAGGGCGAGCCGGCCCCATGGCCGGTGGAAGACGCCCTGGGCGCAGGTCCCGCCCTGGTTTCCGACGGCGAGGTCCACGTGAGGACCAATGAAGAAGTGTTTTTCGGTTCGGCGATTCCCAACACGCATCCGCGCACTGCGGCCGGAATTCGCGGCGACGGCACGCTGCTCCTGGTGGTCGTCGATGGCCGGCAGCCCGTCAGCCGGGGCGTGGACCTGGAGCAGCTCGCCGCGCTAATGGCGGATCTTGGCGCCGAGGAGGCACTGAACCTGGACGGCGGAGGCTCGTCGAGCCTGTACGTCAACGGCACCCTGCTGAACAGGCCGTCGGGCGTTACCGTGGCGCGCGAAGTGATGAGCGCGATCGGCGTGTTCTGCGACTGAAAACCGGAGACACTCAATCTGGCCGATTTGGCCAGAATCAACGGTAGTAGTGCAATCGCGCCGTGCAAGTCACCCGCGAACCGCATGATTTGACTACTGACCGTTCTCCGCCAGGTACGCCTGCGACGCCTCTGCATCCATCAACGGCACCACCTTGTCCGGATCCACTCGCACCATGAGATAGGTGATGTGGTCGTCGATCTGCGTGAACTGGTGTCCGGTGCCCGCAGGGATCACCAGAACGTCCCCGGCCTCGAGTTCGTAGGCCGCACCATCGCGAACACCGGCGGAGTTGTTGCCGGGACCGTTGAGGAACTGGACCGCCCGGTTATCCGGTGGGCGGCGCTGCTTGTCGATCAGGTCCGCGCCGGTGAGGTTGGTCCCCCCGCCGCTAAGAACATAGTAGACCTCTGTGACGAGATCATGTGACGCGACGGATTGGGGTCGTGGCGCCTCCAGCGGCCCCCGGTGTACCAGCGCTACCTGCACGTTGGACTTGCCGATGTCGATGGATCGCACCTGCAGGTCGGTGAGGCCGGTCTCCATGGCGACCCGCTCGTAGGCGGCTATTTCCTCCGCGGGCACATGGTCGGCCGGGCACAGGTTACAGCTCGGGTCGGGGCCCGTATCGGCGTCCTGCGCCGACAGGCGCCCCAGCACGAAAGCCGCCAGGACCAGCATCGCACCGGTCAAGAGAGTGATTCTTCGCATAATGGCTCCTCCCAAAATGTGTGGTTCTTTATATTGCGGCTCTCAGGGCTCTCAGGGCTCTCAGGGCTTCATCGGCTTCTTCAGCGACTTCAGCCTCGTCAGGTTCGACAGGTTCGACAGGTTCTTCAGCGCCAGTTGGTCTCAAATTCCTCGACCATCTCGGCGACGAGGTCGGTATGCTCCGCGGCCAGATCGTGGTGCTCACCCGGGTCGACGGAAAGGTCGTAGAACCGCCAGGGCGTGGTTCCCTCGCCACCCGGCGGCGCCTGGTTGATGATCTTGTAGTTTCCGCGGATCAGCGCTCCGGAGCCTCCCATGCCGCTGGCCCAGCCTGCTGCATCGCTCGGTGGATGTACGGTTGAAGCCCTGCCGGTCAGGTGCGGCCAGGCCGAACGGCCGACGATGTCGTTGATCACCCGGCCGTCGCGATAGGGGCCAGCGCCCGGATGCTCCGTACCCGCGATCTCCAGGAACGTGGGCAGGATATCCATGAAGGTCATGAACTCGCTGCTGACGCCACCGGCGGGGACCGCGGCCGGGTAGTACACGATCGCCGCGGCGCGAAGTCCGCCTTCGGAGATCGTACCCTTCTGATACCTGAAGGGCGCGGTGGCGGCCTCTCCAAAGCCCCGGCCGTGGTCTATGAACGAACTCCGGCGGCCGAAGTTCTCCAGGCTGTTGTCGATGGTATCCAGATCGTACGCCGGCCCGCCACCGATGGGAACGCGCCCCGTATCGACGCCGTGCTCGCCGGCCGACGCGCCGTGATCCGCCGTGAACACGATGACCGTATTCTCAAGTTGGCCGCTCTCTTCCAGGTACGCGACGACCCGGCCGATACTCATGTCGAGATACTCGAACATCCCGGCGAAGATCTCCTGGGCGCGCAAATAGCGGCGCTGCTCCTCGGGGCTCAGGTTGGACCAGGGCTCCGTGATGGGCTCAAACCCATCGAGGCTGGCGCCGCCGGGCAGCACGCCGGCTTCGTTCGCCCGCTCGAAGCGCTGTTCCCTCAGCACGTCGTAACCGGCGTCGTAGCGGCCCGCATGGCGGTCGAGCCAGTCATCGGGGAGCTGCAAGGGCCAGTGCGGCGCGGTGTAGGGCATGTACGCGAACCAGGGCGTGCCTTCATCGGTGGACTCGATGTACTCGAGCATCCTGTCGGTAAATGCGCGGGTTGCGTAGAAGTCTTCGGGGACGTCGTCCGGTGTCAGTTCTCGACCGTCTTCCCGGTAACCGAACGCATCCCTGAAATACTCGGCGAAATAGGGGCCGGATCCCGAGATTTGTACGAACGAGCGATCGAATCCCCGTGCCTCCGGCGTATAGCCCTCGACATCCCCCAAATCCCATTTGCCGGTCATGTATGTCGCGTAGCCGGCGTCCTGGAGCAACTCGGGGATCGTCGCATAGTCGAGACTCAGCACGCCGCCACGGGATGCCTCGGGGACCGGGTGATTCGCCGCGACGATACTGGCGCTGGCCATCAGCATAAGCCGCGCGGCCCGGCAGGCGGCGGCCGCGTGAAGATTGTTGAGCCGGACTCCGTCGTAGGCGAGACGGTCCAGGTTCGGTGTCGGGATTTCGCTGCCGAACGCGCCGATGTCGGTGAAGCCCATATCGTCGGCGACAACGAAGAGTATGTTGGGCTGAGTGCCGGCGTCTGCCGTAGTCGCCTGCGGGGCGATCTGCTCGGGGGCGGCTGCTTCCGACGATTCCTGGTTTGAGGCGGGATCGTCTGCAGTGCAAGCGTGCAGTCCGACGAGGAGTCCCAACGCAATTACGGTAATCCAGTGTTTCATTTTTATTCTTCCGTGCGCATGGCAACGCCAAGTGTAGTGTGAAAGTCCAACTATCCGATAGTGAAACGGCTCCCTAACGCCTGAACGCGATTACCCATACGCCGACGGCAGCGGCCAGCAACAACCCGCTGACCAGGGTGCCGATGCGGCCGACGAAGGGCGCTTTCAACGACAGGTCCAGCGGATCGATGCCGAAGGTCGCACCCAGCAGGTTGATCTCAAGTCCTTCCTCGATGGCCACCAGTATGCCCGCGAGCCCACCCACGCTGAATTGAACGCCGGTGCCGCTGGGTGCGGCGGCCACCAGCCGGCCGCCCAGGTAATCCTTGCCGATCGCGGTTGGAGGCAGGTCCACACGAAGTTCGGGCGCCTGCCGCAATACGTACGCCGTGAAGGTGTTGGAGTTCGGGCCGGGCCAGAGACGGTACTGGCCGGCAAAGGGATAGTCGCGCACGCCCTGTCGGATCTTGGGGATGACCGCTTCGGCGGCTTGACCGCGCAGGTCCGCGAGAAGCTCCGGCGCATTGCCGAACCAGCGAGAGTCCGGGGGCCTGTCGCTGGCCGAGACCGACGTACCGCTGCGCCGCAATCGCCAGCCGCTGACCTCGTAGACGGTGTACGCGTCGGCCCCGGTTTCCTTGGTCGCAATCCAGCTATGAACCCCTACAAGGCCCCGCCAGTCGAATGCCCGGGCCGCGTAGACCTGCACCGCCGCATCCGGCGAGGTCTGTGGATCCGGCGCCAGGCCCACCGGTTCCCGGCTGGCGGTGCGCCAGTCCTGATTGCCCAGATTAACCACGGTGAGACCGATTGCGATTGGCGCGAGGACCAGAGCGGTAAAGAGGATGGTGCGGAACATGTTCAAGCGGAGTCATGTCTGGTATGCGCAATCATGATTTCGCTTCCGTCATCAGCACTGCTCCCTCAAGTTGAGCCGCCTGCCGATCAAAGGTATAGAACCCGTCTGCCCCGGATCGTCTCGCGGCCGCTGCGATCATTTGGTCGGAAAATCCGGCACCACCCCGTCGGTAGCCCTCGGCAGCGCGGACGACATCGTCGGCAACTTCAATATGAAGTTCTTCCGAAGCCACAAGTTCCTCGAATACGTCTGCTATTCGATTTCGCGAGAAGCCATACGCACGTTTTAGAACCCAGGATAGTTCCACACAAACCTCGCGGCATACAAAACCGGGTTGTTTGGAGGTCAGGGTGCCCAGAAGGGCGCGGGCTGTTTCTGCCTGCCTTGTGTCATCGGCTACCAGGTACCGTACCAGTACATTGGTATCAAGCGCGATCACCCGTTGATGGCTCCTTCTTCGATGGCACGATCCATATCCTGGAGCGTCGCCGCAGGCCCGTCGTGCTTCAGTGATCCAAACAATCGTGAGAGCGGCTTGATGGGCACAATTCGCACTTCGTTGTTGTCAAGAATGACATAGCGTACGCGATCTCCAGGTACGACCCCGAGCGCCTCGCGAACGGGTTTGGGCAACGTTGTTTGCCCCTTTGAGGTGATTGCGGATTCAACCATTGCAAAACGCCTTAATTCCTTTCATTTGTTAATCTTGCCTTGATTTGTTTCTAATGGCAAGGATCTTGCTGGCATAAGAGCTGGTACTCGCAATCCCAGGCGATCCTTATTCAGACCGCACCCTCAACGAACTACGGCTTCAACGCCTGATACAGGAACGGCAAACTCCTGTCCATCCGGTAATCGATCCCTGAGTGTGTATCGGGGAATTCCTCGTAGACGTGCTTGATTCCGGCCTGGGTCAGGCGCTTGGAGAGGATCCGTGTGCCGTAGTGGATTTGGTACTGGTCCTTCCAGCCGCAGTCGATGTAGATGCCCCGAAGCGTTTGCAGGTTGGGTGCGTAGCGTTTCACCATATTGATCGGATCGTGCTTGAGCCACGCTCGCCACCGTGCAGGCAGCATCTCGCCGGTTTCCGGATTGACCGGAAGTCGAAAGCCCAGCGGCGACTCGGGATGAGGATCGTAGCTTGCAGCCATGGCCACCATCATCAGGGTGTGGACTTCGGCGTTGGTGAGTTTCTGCTTGCCCCAGACAGCTTCCAGGAAGCGCGCCACCCGGCCGTCGTCGAGGCCATCCGTCGTCCGCTTCTCTTCCTTGAGCACGTCGATCGGGCCTTCCTTGCGCTTCCTGGGCCGGTGCCTGGCAAGCTCGTTCAGGACGTTGGGCCAATCGCAGCGGTAGAGGAAATCGAAATAGGCATCGCCCGAGTGGTTGGCAATGGCGCCCCAGTGTTTGGCGTACTTCATGCCGTGCACCATGGCGCCGTAACCGCCCGAGGACTTGCCGAAGCAGCCGCGGTGATCGCGGGATGCCAGGGTGCTGAACTCCTTGTCAACGAACGGAATCAGTTCCCTGGTCAGATAGGCGGCGTAACGACCCATCGCCGTGGAATTGATGTACTGGTTGCCCCCGAGCGCGGTAAAGCAGTCCGGGAACACCAGGATGCACGGCCCCATCTTGCCCTCGTGGATCAGCCGGGCGGCGCGTTCGGGCACGTTTTCCGAGAAGTTGATCCAGTTAGTGTGGGACTTGCCGGAGCCCGTGTAGCCCACCAGGTCGAAGAGCACGGGGAAACGCCGACCGCTGCGGGCGGCCTTTCCGTATCCCGGCGGCAGCCAGATGTCGAGCGGCCGGACGTGGGGATCGCCCAGCGGGTTCTTCTTGAGGACCCCGGAGCGGTGTTCCAGCGTCACGACCTTGCCGGCAGGCCAGTCGATGCGTTTGCGAGCCATGGCTTAGCCGGCGCCGTGTTGTGGCGCACCGGCTACGAGTCCGCCTGACGCGGCGCTACGGCCTGACGCAGCGCTCCGGCCTGACGCTGGCGGGACCGTCGTGCTGCCGGAGCCTCTGATCACCTGTTCCAGCCCGTGGCGGGTTCCGCGGGATCGGACACCAGGCCCACGGACCTGATGCCGCCGATGGCGGCAAATTCGTCCGCCGGCGACTTGTCGCCGGTGATCCCGACGGCGCCGATCACGCTGCCGTCGGCGTCGCGGATCAGGACGCCGCCGGGCACGGTGGCGAATCGCCCGCCGGAGATCACGCTCAGCGAATTGCCGAAGATCTCCCTGCCCGTGACGTGCTCGCCCAGTTCGCGGCTGGAGATGCCCATGCCCAGAGCGCCATAGGCCTTGGCCGTGGCCACCTGGACACGCATGATCCCGCAGCCGTCCTCGCGCTTGAGCACGATCTGGTGACCGCCGGCGTCCAGCACCGCGACTGTCAGCGGTTGCAGGCCGTGTTGGCGGGCGAGCCTCAGCGCCTCATCGGCGATGGCATCCGCCTGGGCCAGAGTGAGCGTGACCTTCAAGGGCGTGGGTTTGGCCATGGGTTTTCGATTCCGGTTGCGTGTGGACAGTGCTGATATTATCGCCCAGCCTCTCAACATCGGAAAATTCGCGGGAACTGGCATTAGCCCACGTCGAAAGTTTTTGCGATGAGCCATGGACTTTAGCGGTGCCAATTGGGCGTTGGAGCATCCGAGTCGCGCATTGGTCAACGTGGGTTGTTGGCTTGGCGACTGGGCAGTTCAACAATTTAACGCGCTTCGGCAAAAATTGAGTGGAATAGTTCGTGTCGCGACGATGCCCCGAACGGCTGCGGGAAAATGCGAAGAGGGCCGCCAGCGGCCGCTCGGTCAATACTGCGTGACCAAAGAAATACGCCAAACGAAATGCGTTTACGCGTTTTCCGCGTGCCTACATTGCAAGTTAGCAGCAGTAGCGAAGCGTTTTTGAAAGTGTGTCACATCCTATGAGGCGATTTCGACGTCTGGTATTAGGACATACCAGTTACAGACGTTTCTTAGTCGCTTTTTCTGCGATGCCGTGAACTTATTTGGCTGTCCACTACCCCACACTTCACCATGGTATGGATTTTCCGGCAATGGGTCAGACCCGACCATTAAACCAATACTCCTGATGTCGCCAGCCGAAAAAACAACAGATCCGATGAATTCGGGGGTCGTAACATATTCGTGAGGGTCTAGCTCGTCTTTTTCTATTCGCTTTTCTATGTCAACAGACATACCGCCATTTGGTGCCGAAGACGGAGAAAACGCCTTTGAGGATATTCTCTTGCGTCCTACGTTTTCGTCCCAAATCACATGATGACGTGGATTGATACGACGTATTATTTTGTCGTCCGCTTCAATTGTCTCGTCATCATGCGGATCCATGAGAAACGTCCAAGCTTAGAATCTACCTAAGCTACTAGTTGCTCATACTCATTGTCGAGAGACTTTAGGCCACAGATCCATTCTTCTAACGCCGTAAAGTCACTGTCGAGTTCAATCTCCTTTTCAGTGTCTGTTACGTGATTCGTGCGTTTCGCTACAACTTGATAAGGTGCGAGCACATCGATTTCAACGTCGAATTGGTTTCGATGCCATTCTAGCTGTAGGGAACCATCACTGCCCGGAACGATACTAGGTGGGGGAACACCATCCGAATAAAGTCGTTCCAAAAGGTCTGCCGCAAAACTCGCGTTGCTGAAAGAAACCGGAAAACCTGCATATCCATCCCAACCTTCGGGGAGCGAGCAAATTTCGTCAAATTTTTTTCGCAGCTCCTCAAACCAAGGCGAACTAGGCCAATCTACACGAACGTAAGTCGATCGATTAACCGCCAGTCGACTGTCGCCAATCGAGATTGGGTTATCAAGTCGCCCAAAAAAGCCTTGGGTTGTCTGAAATGCAGAGCTTTTCAAGGATAGAGCGTTCATTCGACTTTCCTCCAATGTGTATGCGCACTCTCGGTAGTCAATTGGTCAAACCTCATAACGATTAGTTCTCGGCCTGCTTGCAAAAACTGCATTGCTGTCGGAACGTCTGAACCACTAGGCTTCCCACGAAAGTCAAGAGAATACTTGAAGGCTCTTGTTCCGTCACTTTTTTGGCCACACTGAACTTCGTGGTATAGACGCGCAAATGGTTTGCCATTTTCATTTCGACAGATCTCGCTAAAGCTAGCGTTTAGTACCTCTATTTCAATCGGATCAGACTTCCAAATGGAAAACCACTCTCCAGCCTCACCAAAGCTTTTCGCTGGTATCACGTTAATATATGTAACTTCTGCCTGATTAATGTTAATTTCATAACTCAACTCGCGTCGGAAATGGTTCGAAAGTGCGAGTAGGTTACGATTGAATTCCGCAGCGATATTTTCAAATCGAGGGTAGTACTCAGAATCAGGCCGCTTTCTCCAGTTGATCAAAAAACGATTTGCTTGAAATTGAAGCAAATGGGTTTTGTCAGCCGAGATGAACCAATGGCGGCTACCGACAGGCGGCGAACCAACTTTTAACTCGATGTTTCCCCGTGGATTGAAGCCCCCAAAGGTCTCAAATTTAGGGTCAAGCAGGACTCGCTCTTTTGCTGTTGGATAGTTTCCTCGAAAGAGCTCCCAGATTGGGTAGGCGTGGACTGAAGCAAAATCAGGTATCGGCTCGAACTGGACACCGAGCACAACCTCGTCGAGAGGCGGGTCGGCAAAATCCGGGAGATGTTTCGGGCGCTCCACGTAGTATGTCACATTGGTCATTCGGCCTGGTAGAATTGCAACTGCCAGCTACTGTATATCAACTCATTGATTTTAAAATAAAAAAAACTTTCAAGTCGATGCACGTGTCAATTATACTCAAAAAAACCAGGTTTGTTCGTGAGATTGAAAAAAATGACTGGTCTTGCTTGTATGGTGGCGGTCGCAGGCTTATTCAACTAAGGGGAAACAAGCTTTCTGGCGGTCAGCGAACACCAATGATCCGTTGGCGTGTCGATCGCATAAGAACATTGAGCGCCACCGCGCGTTCGTCGACGACGCAGCCCGCATTTGTCCCTGCGTTAGTCGTTTGAAGTGTTGAAAACGGGATAAAAGTCTTTGACCTGCTATTTCTCGTGTGGGCACTATGGTCAGGGGAGGATGCTTGAAATGGTAGGGAAGTTCTCACTATTGGGCCGAAGTATAGGCGGACCGAGGTGGGTTATACCGAGAAAATTTCGATCGGGCATGAAACGTTGCACATGTTCTACAGGTCGGTTAGCGTGCTTCTGACGTGCAACGATGCCCGTGCCCGGGCGGTCGCGTTGCGCCTCATCCACTAAAATTCTTGCTACTTCCACCCAGTGGAGGGATCGCGTTTGCGATGACGGCGGACGTGACCGAAAATCTTTGGAAGATTAATGATATCGTAAATCAAGTTAGCGGAGTGGCTCCAAGACTAGAACTTGAGATTGATACAAAGAACATTTGTTGTGGGGCGGTAAGGGCTCGTCAAGAATAAGCTGGTTGCGACATGATGCCTCCCGCGACCTAGTTGTCGATCATGCTTGCGCAATCTCTGGGATATTGCACCTGATTGGAAATCCAAAGTAGCTAGGCACAACACCAATACTGCAGCGTAATCTGGGAAATCAATGCTCGAAACCATGCTGGAGGCCCTGTTCGCCGGGCTGGGACTGATCTTCCAATGGCATGTTTTGGGCTACTTTGCGTTGGGGTGCGCGATCGGCATCCTCATGGGCGCGATCCCGGGTCTCGGCGGCGCCATCGGCCTGGTGCTGCTGCTGCCGTTCACCTTCAGCATGGAACCGGTGTCGGCGTTCGCGCTGCTGCTGTCGTCGTGGGCGTCGACATCCACCAGCGGTGCAATCACTTCGGTGATGATGGGCATCCCCAGCACCGCCGCCTCGCAGGCCACGGTGCTCGATGGCTATCCGATGGCAAAACGGGGCGAGGCAGCCCGTGCGCTGGGCGCGGCGTTCACGTCATCGGCCATCGGCGGCGTCTGCGGGGCCGCGGCGCTCGGCATCTCGCTGCCCCTGATCCTGCCGGTGATCCTGGCGTTCGAGTCGCCCGAGACCTTCATGCTGGGCGTACTCGGACTGGCCATGGTCGGCTCACTGTCCGGACGGTCCATCCTCAAGGGCGTCACCGCGGCGATGCTCGGCCTGATGCTGGCCATGGTGGGATTCCCCGAGTCCCAGGCAATCCCGCGCTACACCTTCGGCACCTTGTACCTGCTGGATGATTTGCCGCTGATCCCGGTCCTTCTGGGGCTTTTCGCAATCCCGGAAATCATGGAACTGGCGATCAAGAACGTCTCCATCGCCCGTACCGGACAGACCGCCGATACCCGCCGAGGCCTCCTGATCGGGGTGCGTGATGCCTTGCAGCATTGGTGGCTGGTGATCCGCTGCAGCGTGATCGGCGCCTACATCGGCATGCTGCCGGGTCTCGGCGCCTCCATCGTCGGCTGGGTCACCTACGGCCACGCCATGCAAAGCGCCAGGGACCAGTCGCAGTTCGGCCAGGGCGATGTGCGCGGCGTGCTGGCGCCGGAGGCGGCCAACAACGCGCTGCGGGGCGGCGCGCTGATCCCCACCGTCACCATGGGCATCCCCGGCAGCGTCGGCACCGCCGTGCTGATGGGCGCGCTCATCATGCTCGGCCTGCGGCCCGGTCCCGGCATGCTGGAAGCCGAGCTACCGATGACGTTCAGCTTCGTGTGGATGATCGCCTTCGCCAGCGTCATCGCCACCGTGGTTCTCCTGTGGACGGTGGAATACGTCGCCAGGGTTGCGCTGCTGCCCGGGCACATGGTGGTTCCCGGGGTGCTGCTCTTCGTCTACATGGGCGCCTGGCTCGGCGGTGCCTCGGTGGGCGACTGGGTGAGCTGCACGTTCTTCGGCATGCTCGGATTCTTCATGAAGCGCGGCGGCTGGCCACGGCCGCCGGTGATCCTCGCGCTGGTGTTGGGGGGGATCCTCGAGGGCTCATTCCAGATCAGCATGCGCGTGCATCAGGGGATCGGTTGGCTCGAGCGGCCCATCGTCCTGCTGCTGCTGCTGGTCATCATCGTGACCTTGATCTTCGCCGCCAGGGGCATTTCCCGGCAGCGGCTCAAGGGCCGCCCCAAGGCAGGAGAGGCGTCCGAACTCAACCCGGCCCTCTCGCTGCCCTTCTCGGCGATCCTCTTTCTCGTTTTCGTCTGGGCCGGATTCTCGTCGCTGGAGTGGCCGCCTCCGGTGCGACAGTTCCCGCTGCTGATTTGCGTTCCGGGCGCCGTGCTGGCCTTCATCGTCATGGTGCGGGATCTGCTCGACCTGGTGGAGGCCAATAAGGCCGCGGGCGCCTGGAGCGTGACGTTGAAGAAGGCCTCCGAGGATGCGTGGCTGGCTGAAGCATTGCCCTTTTTCGGCTATCTGGCCGGCATTGTGGTATTGACGCTGCTGGTGGGGCAGAAGATCGCGATGCCGGTGTTCATCGGCGTCTACCTGCTGCGCTGGGGGCACTACCGCAAACGTTTCGTGACCGGCTATGCGCTGGCCGGCTGGGTGGTGCTGGTGTTCTTCTACGACCAGGTGATGGGGATGCTGTTCCACACCTCCTGGCTCGCCCTCTGGTTGCAGCCTGTACTGCCGAGCGGCTTTCCCGAGTGGCTCATCATCTAGCCAGATACCATGTTTCCCGGCGGCCGACCGGCCGCCGGCAATTCCCGCCTAGCCTTATTAGTTTCCGTCCTAGCCTTCGCGCTCGTTGTGCGGCGGATTCACGCTCTTGCATAGTAGTTCCTGGGCGAATTGCAAACGCACGCGCAGGCAAAAGAACGAGGTGGGAGCGGAAATCTCATGAGCGAATACACTTCAAATTATGGGTCGCGATTGAATCGTTTGCGGACGATTGTCGCCTCGATATCCGTGGGCGCAATGCTGTTGGCGCCCGTCCATGCGCAGGAACTCATGCTCGAGGAAATCGTCGTCACCGCACGAAAACGCACGGAAAGTGTTCAGGACATACCCGAGTCGATAACCGTTTTCTCCGAGTCCGGGATCGCGGACTCCGGAATCACGCGCATCAAGGACGTAGCGGATCTGACGCCGAACCTTGTTGTCAGGCAATCCTATCGTCTCGGCGTGGTGAACCTGAGCGCACGGGGATTGGCCACGCCGCAACAGGGCGACTCGCCGCTCGTGGTGAACTTCGATGGCGTGCAGGCGCCGGCCCAGGATTTCATCAACCAGGACTTGTTCGACATCGAACGTATTGAAGTTCTGAAGGGCCCCCAGGGTGCGTTGTACGGTGCCGGCGCGATCGGCGGCGCCATCAACGTCATCACCAAGCGGCCTACAAACGAACTCGATGCATTTACCAGGTTGTCCGTCGGAAACGAAAATGCCCGCCGAATTGCCGCAGGTATCTCCGGCCCGATCGCGGTAGACAGGGTCTTCTACCGACTGGCCGGCGTTGTCCAGAACAGGGACGGCTACATCAGGAACAGTTTGACGGGCGATTTGCTCGACTTTCTGGATGAAACCGTGCTGCGTGGAGGGCTCTTCATCACGCTCGACAAGCTGAATATCGATCTGCGGGCGTCCGTCACGGATACGGGCGCAGGGGCATCGTACTACGAGGCGATGCCGCTCCTGGCGGATCCCGTGCCGGAGATCGACCAGCTCTTCGGCGGGCCCCTGGGTCGCCTGGGCAGCGATATCTCGTACGGTTCCTTCGACAATCACAGCAATGTGCAAACCGAGGAAGAACGGGACGTCACCACAGCCTCCCTGAGGGTGGAATACCAACTGGACGGGGGCACATTCACGTCGATCACCGGTTATAACGACAGCCGGCAGTACGATTACGGCGATCTGGACTTCCAGCCCGCCGACATCCTGCTGCAGGATGTCCGGTTCGATGTGGAAGTATTCAACCAGGAGTTCCGCTTTGCCTCGGATCCGAACCAGCGATTCCGCTGGGTCGGCGGGGTGTTCTATCAGGATCGGGAGATTTTCAACCAGGTGTTGGTTGTGCTTGGGGATTTCACCGTCGGGCCGCGTACCATCGCAGAAAGCATGTCTCAGCCGGGCAACAGCTTGCTCACCGATACACGCGACGTCATCGAGAGTCAGGCCGTCGGCGTATTTCTGAGTACCAACTACGACATCACCGGCCGGCTGGAATTGACGGCGGCTGCGCGATGGGACCAGGTGGACATGGACACCCGGTTCGTCGGTCAGGATCCAAACCTGATCAACCTTCCAAACGCCAGTGCGGCACGGCAGTTTGACGAATTCCAGCCAAAGTTGAATCTGGCCTACACGTTGAACGAAAACGCGACGATCTATGGGGACCTGGCGCGCGGATTTCGCACCGGCGTTCCGAATCCCACGTCGGCATTTGCCGGCGGCTTGCCCCGCTTCATCGAACCGGAGGTCGCCGACACGCTGGAACTGGGCGTCAAGAGCACGTTCTGGGATGGCCGGGCGTCGCTGAACGCGGCCGTGTTCAACTCCGGTGTAGAGAATCGCCATCATTATTTCTACGGCGCCGCCCTGCAAAGCATGACGACCTACGACGAGGCCGAAATCAGCGGCCTGGAGGTGGACTTCGAAGGACTGCTCTCGGACCACCTTCGGTTCAGCGCAAGCCTGGGCGTGATGAACGCCGAGATCGCCTCGGACGAGATCACCGAGTACCTGGACTTCACGACAGGTGACGTGGCATTGGTCGTCAACAACAGGGGCAACACGCTGCCGGATACACCGGAAACCAGTTACAACCTTGCGCTGACCTATGAGAGGCCCATGTTCGGCGTCACCAATTTCTTCGGCCGCGTCGCATACGCTCACGTGGACGAGATGTTTTTCGACACGGAGAACTACATTCGCGACGCCGGTGCGAGCGATTTCGTGAATCTTCGACTTGGTTTACGCAACGATCGTTGGGACGCCGTGCTGTTCGGGGACAACCTTGCGGACGAACGCAACTATTCGAACTACGCGTATTCCGGGGGAGCGGGCAACTATCTGCCGAACCAGCCTCGCACGTACGGAATCGAGGTTCAGGTACGGCTATAGCGCGTTTGCCGCGCCGACGTACGACGATTTATCGGTGCGCCGGTTTCCGGCGCGCCGGTCCTTTTTGGTTGTCACGCTCAGGATGTATCCTTGAGCCGTGAACCCGGATTCACAGTCAGTGCAGACATTCGACATGGCCGACAGCCTCTACCTGTCGTCGCACCTGCGCCCGCCGCAATACAACATCGCTCTGGTCGACCGGCCCCGGTTGACGGACCTGTTGGATAGAGCCGGGGACAGCCGCCTGCTCATCGTTCACGCGCCAGCAGGTTTCGGCAAGACCACAACGCTGTATCAGTGGGTCATCCGGTTGCAGGCGGCCGCCTCCTCAACCGTTTGCTGGTTGAGCGTCAGTTCCGAGGACAGCGATCCCTACCGATTCGTCTATCATCTGCAATGCGCGCTCGCGGAGGGGCGCAAACGGGCCAGTCGATCCGGCGGCGCGGCCAATCGGTCCTTTCATACCACCAGCCTGCGGGCCGACGTGGACGAACTGGTCAGGCGACTGGCGGCCGTCCAGGGGCGCCTGGTGATGGTCATCGATGATTATCACCTCGCCGAATCGACCCCTAACAACCGCATCCTGAACGACGTCGTAAACGCTCTTGACGACACCGTGACCGTGGTCGTCAGCAGCCGCCGCAGGCCGGAGCTTGCGCTGCCGTACTTCAAGTGCCAGGGATTGTTGGCGTCCATCGACGCCGACGTGCTCAAGTTTTCCGTGGAAGAAAGCAACGTGCTGTTTGCCGACGGCGAATACGCAGGCGCGGCTGAATCGGTCTATCGACAGTGCTCCGGTTGGCCCATGGCCCTCCAACTGGCCAGATTGTGGCTTCGCGAGGCCGCCGCGAGCACCAGCGGGTCCTGGGAGATTGACCCGCAGGCCTCGGGCATCACCGACTACCTGAGCGGCGCAGTGCTCGAACAGTTGCCCGATGAGGTTGCCGGGATGATGGCCGAAACCTCCATTCTGGCCCAGGTCAACGGCGACATTGCCAACCACGTTACGCGGCGGTCCGACTGCTGGTCCCTCGTCAGCGCCCTGAGCACTCTGGATGCGCTCATTGTGCCCACCGGGAGCAAGGGCGGGTGGTTTCGTTACCACCAGTTGATCCGGGAGTTCCTGCAGGCACAACTCGCTCAGCGCGGTGACGAACACATCGCGATGCTGCATTTGCGGGCAAGTGACTGGTTTCACAAGCATGGAGACCTTGAGAATGCCGTGGCGCACGCGGCGGAAGCGGGAGACGTTGCACGTGTCGTGACGATCATCGAATCCGCCGGAGCCGTGCGGATCGGCTTGATGGAAGGCATGCCGGCGTTGCGCCGGGTGTTGCGGCACTTGTCGAAGGATGACATGTATGCCAATCCGCGGCTGCACCTGGCCCGGATCTGGTTGTTGGCGAAACAGGGCGAAGTCGGCGTTGCCCGCCAGCAATACGATGAGTGTGTGAGCGCGAAATCCAACGGCGCAAAACAGGGTTGGGCAGCCTATTCCGATGCCCACAAGGAATCGCTCTTCGTGGGCATGATGCTGGCCGAAGTTTATGAAGACAAGGACTTCAATCACGCGGACATCCAGCGGATCGAGGCGATGGCGCGGGATGTGTCGGTCATCGATCACTGGTTCCAGGGTTGGGTCAATAACCTGCTGTGTGTGATGCACACAAGAAAGGGCGACCTCCAGGCCGCCGCTGCTGTCAATGAGGCGGCGACGTTTCATTACGGGCAAGTGGGTTCGGACTACGGACAGGTCTGGATGCTGCTCCACGTTGCCGTGATCAGTTATCTCGACGGTCGGCTGATCGACGCGAGCCAGGCCATAGCCAAGGCCGTCAACCGTGCGTCCGTCGGGTTTTCCAACGATTCAGGGTTGGTAAGTATCGTGCGGGTCATCGAGAGTGCCCTGCTGCTGGAACAGAACGAGATGAGCCGGGCATCGGAGCAGATCTTTGACGCATTGACGGCAACGGAAAACGCCGAGGGCTGGGTGGAAATCTACGTCCAGGGCTACCGGACCGCCATCGAGCTTGCCTATTTTCTTGACGGGCTGGAGGAGGCGATCCGGCACGTCAAGCGAGCGCAACAGATCGCGCTGGATCGTCAATTGCCGCGGCTGAACCAGGCGGTGCTGCTGTTTCAGATCGAAATTCTGACGCTTGATGGACAGTTGGACGCTGCTCAGACGCTGGTCGAGCAACACGGCCTGGAAATCGAAACAGTCCCAGGGATGGCGGACGACGGCTGGCGGGCGCGCGTTCGCCAGGCCGTCGTTCTGGCGCGCCTGGCGCTCTATCGTGGAGAAGGTGCGGAGCTTCCGGAGACTCTCTCCCGCTATGTCGTCGACGCCGAGCGACACGGCCGTCGCCGCGCCGTGATGGAGCTGACGGTGATTCTCGCGTTGGCCGAATTCGCGGTGAACCGGCGCGACGCGTGCGTAGACTCGCTTCGCAGGGCCTTGCAGACGGCCGTCGACGAGGGGTTTCGGCGCGTATTCGTCAGGGAGGGTCGGCCGATGGCGCGCATGCTGGAAGTCATGATCCGGCACGTCGGCGTGTCCTCCATGAACAAGAAGACGGTCGCGTTTCTGGCGGAGCTCGTGACAGCACTCAAGCATCCCTCCGGCGATTGGTCTTCGGAACGTGAAACGAACATTCTCAGCGAGAAGGAGCTCACGGTGCTGAGCCAGTCCGCCGACGGGAACTGCAACAAGATGATTGCCCGCAACCTCGGTGTCTCGGTGGCAACGGTGAAGTTTCACCTGGGCAACGTCTACCGGAAACTGGGCGTCGGCAACCGCACCGTCGCCGTCGCCGTGGCCAGGGAAAATAACCTGCTTTAGCGCGCGCTGCAGCGACGATCCCGGAACTCCGTTCATTTCTTGAGTTGATCGGATTGGTGGGGTAAGCATCGGAGCCGGAAACAACTAGCCACATTAGCTCTGCGCCTAGCCTTTCCAGCGGTTGGAACGCCAAATCAAACCAGCATACTGAGGGCATTGCTGGCGACAGGGAAATTGGCGTGCAACTGGGAGTGGACGTTGGCGGTACCAACACGGATGCGGCGTTGCTGGCGCACGGATCGGTGGTCGCTTCCATCAAGACGCCCACCACGGCGGATATCGGTGGCGGCATCGTTCGCGCAATTCGCAAGGTGCTACGCGCCTCGGCGCTTCCGCAGGATTGCATCGACACGGTGGTCATCGGCACCACCCAGTTCACCAATGCCTTTGTCGAACGCCGGCGTCTCAACGAAGTAGGGGTCATCCGGCTTTGTCTGCCGGCGGCGCGTGATCTGGCGCCCATGTCAGCCTGGCCCGACGACCTGCGCGGCGCCATCGGCGACCGCACGTGGCTACTGCCGGGCGGTTACGAATTCGACGGTCGTGAGATCGCGCCGTTCGACGAGCAGGCTGTACGTGCCGCGGTGCGGGCCATCAAGGCAAGCGGGCTTCGCGCGGTGGCCGTGTCGTGCGTCTGTTCGCCCATCAACGGCGCCATGGAGCAACGCGCCGCGGAGATCGTCGCCCGGGAGATTCCCGACGCGGCGATCACGCTGTCGGGCGAGATCGGCAAGATCGGACTCGTCGAGCGGGAGAACGCGGCGATCATGAATGCATCGATGTCGTCCCTCTCAAAATACGTTGTCGGCGCGATTCGCCAGGCCTTGCGGAGCCTGGGAATCGCCGCACCGTTTCACCTCAGCCAGAACGACGGCACGCTCATGAGCGCGGACCACGTGGAGCGCTATCCGGTGCTCACCTTTTCCTCCGGCCCTACCAACAGCATGCGCGGCGCGTCATTCCTGTCCGGCGTCAGGGACGGCATCGTGGTCGATATCGGCGGTACCACGACCGATGTGGGAGCGCTGGTGAACAGCTATCCGCGGGAACTCTCCCTGCCGGTGGACATCGGCGGCGTGCGCACCAACTTCCGCATGCCGGATGTCGTCTCGGTGGGGCTGGGCGGCGGCAGCATCGTCCGGGACCAACCGGCGCTCTCCATCGGGCCGGACTCCGTCGGATTTCGGCTGACCGAAGAGGCGCGGGTGTTCGGCGGCAATACGTTGACGGCAACGGACATCGTCGTGGCGGCCGGGCTTCAGGACATCGGCGACCGCTCGCGGGTGGCGTCGCTCGATCCAAAGCTGATCGAGCAGGCGTTGCAACTCATGAATCGAACCGTGGAAGACACGATAGACTAGGTGAAAACGCGGGCGGGCGACGTGCCCATCGTGCTGGTCGGCGGCGGGTCGATCATCGTGAGTGCCGACCTGCGGGGCGCCGAGCGCGTCGTTGTGCCCGAACATTCGGCGGAGGCAAATGCCATCGGCGCTGCCATGGCGCAGGTGGGCGGGGTCGTGGACCGGGTCTACTCCTACCGCGAACAGCCGCGCAAGGCATCCATCGACCGGGCCAAGGCCGATGCGGCCCGCCGCGTGATCGACGCCGGCGGTGACCCCGCCGGGCTGGAGATTGTGGAACTGGAGGAAGTCCCGCTGGCCTACAGCGGCAACGGCTCCGTCCGTATCCGGGTAAAGGCGGTTAGCGACCTGTTGCACGCTGACGGTGCTCTGGCAGGTGTGGCCGATGGCTGAGCGCAAGCGCCTGGAGTTGGGGGTCGAGGACCTCGGGGATTTCGTCCGCGGTGCCGCCTTCATGGGCGCCGGAGGAGGCGGCGATCCCTATATCGGCTATCTCCTGCTGCAGCAGCAGATGCGCGAGAGCGGTGGCCTGCGGATCGTATCGCCGGCGGAACTCGGTGACGATGACTTCGTGGCGCCGGTGGGATGCATGGGCGCACCCACGGTCATGACCGAAAAGATACCGAGCATCGGGGCTCTCGAAACGGCATTGCATACCCTGGAACGGCTGGTCGAGCGCCAGGTAGCAGCGATCATTCCGTTGGAAATCGGCGGAATCAATGCCACTGTGCCGCTGGTGCTCGCTGCCAGACGCGGCCTGCCGGTGGTGAACGGCGACGGCATGGGCCGCGCCTTTCCGGAGATCCAGATGGTAACGTTCGGTGTCTACGGGTGTCCCATTTCCCCCGTGGTGGTCACCAACGAGGCCGACGACATCGTGATCGTGCAATCCCGCGACAACAAGCAGGGCGAAGACCTGGCGCGGAGCGTGGTCACGCAAATGGGAGGCATGGCGCAGATCAGCCTCTACCCGATGTCGGGCGCCGATGTCAGGCGGACCTGTGTGCCCGACACCCTGACGTTGGCCCTGGACATAGGCCGCAGCATCGGTAGAGCACAGGCGTCCGGGCGGGATCCGTTTACGTCGCTGTTCGAGGCATTGAACCGTTGCGAGCCCCCGCGCGACTACCGCGTGCTTTTCGAAGGCAAGGTCGTGGATGTACGCCGCGAGACCCGGGGCGGGTTCAACATCGGCGTTGTGAGCCTGCATGGTTTGAACGGTGCGAACGGCCGCTTCGAGGTGCATTTCCAGAATGAAAACACTGTGGCGTATCGCAATGACAGGATCGTGGCCGTGGTGCCCGACATCATCTCGATTCTCGATCGCGACACGGCCGAACCCATCACCGCGGAGCAGGTGCGCTATGGACAGCGCGTCAAGGTCCTGGGGGTCACCGTTCCGGAGCGTATGACCACGGCGGCGGCCCTGGCGGTGTTCGGGCCGGAGGCCTTCAACATCGACGTGGCGTACCGGCCGTTGTCGCAATTGGCCGGTTGAAGCGATGGCGGACCTCGAACGGCTCACCGACGACCACTCGCGCGAACCGGTGCCGGTGGAGGAGAGCGTCAGCGGCTGGCGCGTGGCCATGGTGATCGTGGGTTTTGCGATCACGCTACCGCTCATGATCACGGGCTCGCAAGTAGGGCTGGCGCTGGGACTGCGCGACTCGCTGACGGCGTTCGCGGTCGGAGGTCTGATACTCACCGTGATCGGTTCGGCCACGGCGATGGTGGCCACGGGCGCGCGCCTGTCCACTTACAAGATCCTGGAGTTCGCCTTCGGGCGATGGGGCGCGAAGTTCGTCAGCGGCGTGCTGGCGCTCACGTTGTTTGGCTGGTACGGCGTAACCGCGGAGCTTTTCGGTCGTGCGCTCAGCGGTGCCGCGGCCGATATTTATGGGTTCGATCTGCCGGTTATTCTTGGAACCGTGGTCGGCAGCGTCCTGATGGTCGCGGTGACGCTATTCGGCTTCAAGGCACTCGACAAGCTGTCTCTGCTGGCCGTGCCGCTGCTGGTCTTGTTCCTGACGATAGTGGTTGCTCGGTCTCTCGGTACCGGTGACGCCGCGTTGACCGCCGGCAGCGGAGACCTGACCCTGGGCGTCGCCATATCCGTAGTCGTCGGCACCTACATCGTGGGGGCCGTGCTGGTGCCCGACCTGTGCCGGTACGCTCGCTCCAGGGCCCACGGCGTATTCGCCATCGTGTTGTCGCTGGGCGTCGGGCTGCCGTGCATCCTGGCGGCTGCCGCGCTCCCCAGCCTGGCGACGCAGGAGGCGGATCTTGTCCGGATCATGTTGGGTCTTGGCCTGGGTGTTCCAGCGCTGTGCGTGATCGTTTTCGCGACCTGGACGAGCAATGCCAACAACCTCTATTCCGTGTCACTGGGTCTGGCCACCATATTCGATCGAATCGACAAGTGGCGCTTGACCGTGGCCGCGGGAGTCGCCGGTACGCTGGTCGCGATCGGGGGTGTCACCGAAGTCTTCATACCGTTTCTGCTCACCCTGGGGATCGCGATTCCACCCGTTGCCGGCGTCTACCTGGCGGACTATTTCGCTGTGAAGGGTGTTCGCGCGTACTCCGAGCCGGCGGACTCATCGGTCCGAGCCGTCAATCTCCCGGCATTCGTCGCCTGGTTTGCCGGGACGGCAGCGGGGGCGGTCACGGCCCGAGGCTGGCTGGAGGTAACCCACATCCCCGCGTGCGATTCATTCGTGACTGGTGCGGTGGTCTATCTGTTGGCCCAAAAACTCCGGCGACCCGCGACTGAGGAGGCGGTATCGGCGCCATAACCCCGAGCTCTCACGGGACGGCGCAGGCTCCTGGCTGCCTGTCTATCGGGCCGAACGCTATTCCGGGTGCTCGCCCAGCCAGAAGTTCAGCGTCCAGGCATCCAGACTGCCGATGTCCCCCGGTGCGGCATCGATGACCCTGAGCGTCCAGTCGCCGTTGGGGGATTCCCCGTAGAAGGCGTTGGTGAGCAGGGACCAGTCTCTGAATCCCCCTGGGTCGGAGGTGAGGGCGTCGTTGTAGATGGGGTTGACGATGCTCTCCGTGCCTGCGGGGGAGACGAGTGTCACGCCGAGGTCGTTCGGAAAGTCATGGGTTGCCCGGATGATCAGTTCGACCGCCTCGATGTTGGCGGATTCGCTGACGCCCGATGCGGTCAGCGTCTGCGAGGCGCCGCCGCCGTCGTTGTCGGGAATAGTCACCGAGCCTTCAAGACTGAATTCCGCCTGCGTCAGTTCGCCGAGATTGTCGGGCGCAATCGTGCGTGCCAAATCCACGGCCGCGTCCACGTTCACGGCGCCAAACCCGTACCAATTGTGGAAGTTGTAGCCGGCCGCGTTGGCGATCCAGCCATCCCGCAGCACGGCCGGCTTGCCGCCGAAGGCGATGCGAACGGGCTCCACGTCCGGATCGATCTTTCGGGCGGTCCTTGCAAGGATGTGCTTGACGTCTCGCCATGTCAGATTCGGTTGAGTTTCGAGCAGCAGGGCGATGGCGCCGGCGGTATTGGGTACGGCCGCGGAGGTGCCCGCGAAGGTGCTCCGGTAATCTCCGTGCGGGTCCACGGCATCGCCCTCGAGATCGATCACGCCGGAGTTGTTGTCCGCGCCGCGGTGCGGGCCGGCCTGATCCGTGGTCACCATGGCCGGTTCCAGTGGATTCGATTCGCCTGCCGGGGCGGTCACCCAGAGGTTGGCGCCCGCGGCCGAGTAACTTGCCCGTTTTCCGTGGGCGTTGAATGCGCCGACCGTAATCAGTTGGGGCAGGTTGTTGTTGTAGTCCGAATTTGCCGACGAGCAGCCCACCGCGTCGTTCGGTCTGTACGGGGATTCCTGGTTCGCAAACGTGTACTGCCGCCTCAGCGCGAAGCAGTACCGATATCCATTGCCGGCGGCCTTGACGTAGAGCGCGCCGCGCCCGTCACGCAGGTTGGTCACGCCGTGTGCGATCACGTCGGCAAACGGCCGGGACGAGTTACCCTGCAACCCATGGAGAAACCCGTAGCTCATGTTGAAAATGTGGACCCCGGCCGAATCGGGTTTGCCCGTACCGGCGCCCAGCGAATCCAGCAAGATCGTTGAATCCCGCGATCGGTCGAATGCCGACAGGAAGTTGTAACCCCGAAGCCGGGCATCGGGTGCGACGCCCCGTATGCCGATACCGTTGTTCGCCGTGGCGGCGATCAACCCGGCAACGCTGGTGCCATGGTCGCCGCTGGCGGTGGGGTTGAAGGGATCGGCGGCATTGGAGCGTGGCCATGCGTCCGAGTTGAAGTTGTGGGACGCCCCGGCAGCCACGCTGTCTCGAAGATCCGGATGGCAGATCTCGAGCCCGGTGTCGACAACGGCTATCTCGACGCCGCGGCCGGTAGGACCTTCCGCCAGCGTCCTGGTCATGCCCAGGTCCTCGCCCGGCACGCCGCCAACGAGGGCAAACGCTGCCTGACCGGTGTTTTCGAGATTCCATTGCTGGGCTTGCAACGGATCCTCGGCGCCGGGCGAAACCGGTCGGTTGACCTGCTGGCAAATGAAGGGGTTCTTCCCGCCTTCAGGTACCACGAACGAGTGCCGGTCGGCAAATCCGCCAGCCGTGGAAAAGTAGTCTCCCCGGGGCGCGTAGACGATTGCGGTTGCCGTGTAGATTCCCGGCCCCCACCGGATCTGGATCCAGTTCGGCAGGCTGATGCGCCCCCTGACACCCGCTCCGGGCGGAAGCGGCGGGACCCTGAACCGACGCGACACGAGGGGCCTGCCCAGAAGGGTCCCGGGCGCGAAGTCCTCGTAGTTGATTCTCGCACTCATCGTCGTGGAGTCGGTGGTTACCGCACCAAAGTTGATGACCGCGAAATGAAACTCGTAATCCGATCCCGTCTGCCTGAAATTGTTGAAGAGCACGAAGGTCGCCGAGGTCTGGCGATCCTTGGCGTCGGCGAACATCGCGCCTTCGTCGAGCAGTTCCAGGCTCACCGAAGGCCCCGATCCATTGAAGCGGCTGCCGTTGGCGGAAACCACCGAAATGCCGATGGATTCCGAGCCTTCTTCGTCGAAGTCGGGGATCGATTCGAGCATCGTTGTCGCGTTGTCCGCACCGGCCTCGATGACTACCCGTGCGCTGGAGTTCCCGCCATCGGAGTCAGCGGCCATGGAGCCGGCGAATTCATAGTCGCCACCCAGCGTGGCTGTGCCGCCGCCGGCCAGCATCACCTCCACAGCGCGCGGCGCCGGCTCCGACAGGCTGACGGTGAGCGCGGCGCCGGGATCGTTCCACTCGGCGACTTCCTTCGTGTCCGCGTCCAGCGAAATGGTGCTGACGCTAATCGTGAACGTCCGTGCGTCCGTATCGTCGTCCGCATCCCGCACGGTATAGGTAAACTCCGTCGCCTCGAGCGTTTCCGCCGGAGTCCCCGAGAGCACGCGCGTCGCGGCATCGAATGTCAAACCGGGAGGCAGTGGCGGTTGAAGCGAATAGCGCCGGGGTTCCTCTCCCGCGAGTGCCCCGGGAAGCCTCAGATTCGGAATGGTAGCGCCCTGGAAATAAACCTGTGTGTCGATCGCCGCGCTGCCAAAGGTGAGTCTGCGGTGCGGGGGTACATCGCAGCCGCCGAGCACGAGCACGAGCACGAGCACGGCGAGAAGCGTCAGCGCGAACGCTACGTTTTGCCGGTCGATTCTCCTAGAGCGGCACACGAAGCGGTCTGCTCAGTTGCACTTCCACGGCGGTGACCGCGGTGTGGCCCTGCAGGGTTTGCGCGGCCTCGCCCGGATTCGCCGTTTCGGACAACTGCACGATGGCGAAACCAAGTTGCTCGTAGCTCTTTCCGGAAACGCCGCCAACGGCTTCGACCACCTCATCCAGGCGGGAAAAATCGTCGAGTTCGACCAGCAGGCTGGGAAGCACTTCGCGGAACCGCGCCTGAGAAGGGTCGAATGCCATGTGTCGCGGAGGGCCCTCCAGCGCGACATGGGCGACGTGTGACTCGCCGCGAAACACCGCCCGATAGACGCGGAAATCGCCCTCGACGTCTGCGCTGAGATTGACTCCGTCCACCATCGTGCCCGGCACGGCCGACAAACCGCCCGGCATGACGATCACGCGCCCTTCTTCGCTCGCGACCGACAGCAACTGGGCTTGCGCTGGCGCCGCAAGGAGGCAAATCAGCGTAAGGCCCGCAAGACCAAATCGCGCCGATGGGCCGTTACACAGTCGTCGTCTCATCTTCTGTACTCTCCGCTGCGTAACGATAACTGCGAGGCGGTATTTGTGCGAGCATTTTGCAGCGCGGCCGTCATGCAGAATTGGCATTGCAGCCCTGCGCTGTCCATTGGGCAGGTCGGAGAACACGTGCCGCTGAAAGCTACTCGCGCGCCGTCGAACGGTCTTCGTCACCCACCGCGGAAATAGAGTCCGTCCGGTTCATCGATCAACAAGTCGAGGTACAGGGGCGTCGACGGGTCGTTGGCATAGGTATCGAAGTCGGTGACGCCGTTTTCCCGAAGCACGGTCTCGTCGATTAAGAAATTGCCGCTGCACTCACGACTGTCCCGGCTCAGGATCCAGTGCGCCGCGTCGCCCATGATTTCGGGTGTGCGCGAGTGCCGGAAGATCTCATCCCCCAGCATCCTGGTGGCCGCTGTGGCGATCGTCGTACGCGGCCAGAGCGCGTTGGCAGCGACCCCCTCGCCCTTGAATTCCTGCGCCCAGCCCCGCACGCACAGGCTCATGGCGTATTTCGTCATCGTCCAGCCCAGGTGATCGCCCCACCAGTGCTCGGCGAAGTCCAGGGGCGGGGAGATTGCAAGGATGTGTGGATTGTCGGCCCCGATGAGGTGCGGCAGGCAAGCCTTGCCCATCAGATAGGTGCCGCGTTGATTGATGTCGCTCATCAGGTCGTAGCGCTTGGTGGGAAGATCCAGCGTGCCCTTGAGCGCAAGAGCGCTGGCGTTGAGGACCAGCGCGTCGATGCCGCCGAACGTTTCCATTGCTCGCGTGACCACGGACTGGATCTGCTCTTCGTCGCGCACGTCGCAGACCGCCGCAAGCGCGCGGCCGCCCGCGGCTTCCACCTGCTCCGCGGCTGTGTGGACGGTCCCCGGCAGTACCGGGTGCGGCCGGTCGGTCTTGGCAGCGAGGACGACATTGGCGCCGTCTCGCGCGGCGCGCAGCGCGATGGCAAGTCCGATGCCCCGGCTACCGCCGGAAATCACGATGGTCTTGTTCGATAAGTTCATCACCTGACCACGGCGCGTCACGAATTGCCGCCACCAACGGACACGCCATCCGACATGGATTGGGCAATCAACCGAAGCGGAACTTTTTCCACGGGCCGCTAAGCTGTCTGCTACTCATTGACGCCGAGCTCTACCGCCAGAATCCTTTGCATCTCGAACTTCTGTACTTTCCCGGTCACCGTCATCGGAAACTCGGCCACGAACCGCACATATTTCGGAATCTTGTAGTGGGCGATCTCGCCGTTGCAGAAACCACGAATCTCCTCCGCGGACGATTCCTCGCCCTCGCGCAGCTTGACCCAGACCGCGACATCTTCCCCCAGAAGACGATCGGGCACGCCGAATACCTGTGCGTCCAGAATCTTTGGATGACGATACAGATGTTCCTCGACCTCGCGCGGGTACACTTTTTC
The DNA here is from genome assembly GCA_965262365.1 of Candidatus Rariloculaceae bacterium. Lineage (GTDB taxonomy): Bacteria > Pseudomonadota > Gammaproteobacteria > Steroidobacterales > Rariloculaceae > UBA6522. Next base: position 3,804,592 of record OZ253541.1, on the reverse strand, counting down.
GCCGCCCCGGATGATCATCTCCTTGACGCGGCCGGTGACTCGCAGCCAACCGTTTTCGTCCAGCGTGCCGAGGTCCCCGGTATGGATCCAGCCGGCCCTTTCGATGGTCTCCGCAGTTCGTTCGGGATCGTCCCAGTATCCCTTCATCACCATGTAGCCGCGGGTCATGATCTCGCCTTGTGCGCCACAGGGCAGAATCGCGCCGTCGGAATCGACGATCTTGCCCTCGCCGTGGGGATGAATCCGCCCGACCGTGCCGCAGCGCAGGTCCACGGGGTCGTCGGTGCGGCTCTGGAACGTGGCCGGACTCGTCTCCGTCATGCCGTAGGCGATCGTGATCTCCGGCAGATGAAAAACGCCAACCGCCTGCTTCATCAGTTCCACCGGGCACGGGGCGCCGGCCATGATGCCGGTGCGCAGAGTGGAAACATCGGTGCCGGGAAAGTCCGGATGGTCAAGCATCGCCAGGAACATCGTCGGCACGCCGTAGAGCGTCGTGCAGCGTTCGGCGGCTACCGCCCGAAGTGTCGCGCCCGGCTCGAAAGCCTCCGACGGCATCACCAGGGTGGCTCCGTAAACGAGACAGACGAGGGCGCCCGCGACCATCCCGAAGCAGTGGTACATGGGCACGGGAACGCAGATTCGGTCGCTGGTAGTCTGCTGCATCATCGCGCCCAGGAAGCGGGCGTTGTTGAGAATGTTTCTGTGGGTCAGCGTTGCGCCCTTGGGCGATCCGGTGGTGCCTGAGGTGAACTGGATGTTGATCGCATCGTTGTTGTCGAGCCTCGCTGCGACCTCGCACAGCGACGGATCGGCAGCATTCGGCTCACGCTCCGCAACGTCGCTGAAATTGAACATCCCCGGGGTCGTCTCGTGGCCCAGGCGGATCACCGTGGTCAGGGAGGGCACGCGTTGCGATCGAACCTCGCCCGGCTCGCAAGCGGCCAGTTCCGGTATCAACTCGTTCAACATGGCGATGTAGTTGGACGCCTTGAAGCTGACGCCCGTTACCAGGCCCTTGCAGCCCGCCTTGTTCAAGGCGTACTCGAGTTCGCCCGGACGATACGCGGGATTGATATTCACCAGTATCACACCGATCCGGGCGGTGGCATGTTGGGTGACGATCCACTCCCACCGGTTCGTCGCCCAGATTCCCAGGCGATCGCCGGGACGGAATCCCAGCGCTATCAGCCCACGCGCGAAGGTGTCGACCCTTTCGCGCAGTTCGGACCAGGTCCAGCGGATGCCCTGGTGGACTACCACAAGTGCTTCCTGGTCGCCCCATCGTTCAGCCGCGCGATCCAGGGCATCGCCGATTGCGGTTTCGAGCAGCGGGGCGTCGGTTGGACCCTTTACCAGGCTGAGCTTCATTGTTGTTCTCCGGCGCGAACGCCGGCCGGGACCGACCGATCGCCGTCTCGAATTCTGAGAAAACTGTCCTCCTGGCCCACCGTTTCCCGGGTGCCCGAGGAAGTCTCCAGGTCCGCCGGTCATCCGGCCATCAGTAACCGTTGTTCCGCGCGATTTGCGCCTCGATATAGGCCTGGGTCTCGGGCGTGACATCGGCAGTGGCGTTGAGAATGTCGGTGGCGCGTTGAGCGTCCACATGGTCGGGCACATAACTGAGAATGCGCATGGCCTCTTCACCAAACGCCTCGGTGGCCAGCGCGGGCCCCAGCACGGCACGGAATTCCTCGATGGCTCGCGGATCCATCCTCGGCGGGCCCAGGAAGACGTGTTGCATGGTCTGATCGATCTCGATCATGGTGCGGATGGCGTCCCAGTTCTCCCCGGACGGCGGCGAGCCGTGAATGGACTCGTAGAGTTCGTCGATGGTGGGAATATCGGGAACCAGGGGACTCTTGACCAGTTCCCCGTCCGCGTTCAACAGCGGCAGGCTGAACAACGGCGCGTTCAGACCCTGCTGCTCGAACATCGGCACCACCTCGTTGAGATAGGCATGGGCGGCATCCGTGGCCATGTTCACTTCGCCGCTCAGCACCGAGGCCCGGATCCTGCCGCTGCCGGGATAGCCGCCGACGAAGTGGTAGTCCGCCCCGATCAGGTCGAGTCCAAGCGTGCTGGCGATCATGCGTCCGTGTTCTGCGGAGATGCCGCCGAATATCAGGCCTTCGGCACGGAGCACGTCGGCGGGCGTCTGGATGCCCCCGGGCAGCATGTCCTTGCGAACGTACGTGACCAGCGGCGCCAATTGCACGCCGCCGAGCACGGTGAACTGCGAGTACTCGAAGGAATGCCCCGGGAATTCGAGCAGTTCGCCCAGCGAGGAGCGCGGCCCGTAATAAAGCGTGGTGCCGTCCCTCGGGGCCTTCAGGAGCACGAAAATATGCGCCGACATCATTGAGGCGCCGGGCATGTTGCGCACGACGACGTTGGGATTGCCCTCGAGGTTCATTTCCAGGTGCTTGGCCAGCAGCCGCCCGACGGTGGTCCCGCCCGCGGAGGCGTCAAGCCCCATGATCAGCGTGATCGTCTCGCCGTCGTAATAGCCTTGCGCCGTGGCAGGGTTCGGAAGCGATCCGGCAGCGAGCGCCGTGCCCATGACGACTGCGCACAGCACCGCTCTTCGCGTGGCGCGGCGTACGATTTGGTTCAGGTTGTTCAGCATGAATCTGGTCCATCCATTTCGGCACGGTGTCAGTGAAGCGACCCGCCAGGAAGTAAACTATACAAAATCATGGCGGGTCGTGCGTCCGCCCAGCGAAGGAAGACAGCCGCAGGAGCACGCGGCAACAGGGAAACGGGGACTCGATGGCCGGCAGCCGACCCATAATCGAAATACGCAACCTCGACAAGTTCTTTGACGAATTCCAGGCTCTGAAGGATGTCAGCCTGACCATCGGGACCGGCGAGCGCGTGGTCGTGTGCGGCCCGTCCGGCTCCGGCAAGTCGACGCTGCTGCGGTGCATCAATCGGTTGGAGGAACCATCGGCGGGGCGGGTATTCGTCGACGGAGTCGAGATGACAGGCCGGGCGAAGGAGCTTCGCGGCGTGCGCACCGAAGTCGGGATGGTATTTCAGCAGTTCAACCTGTTCCCGCACTTGACGGTGCTTGAGAACCTGATGCTGGGTCCGATGCGGGTGCGCAGGATTTCGAGGTCCGACGCAACCGACCGCGCCCGGAAGTACCTCGACCGCGTCCACATCCCCGAGCAGGCGGACAAGTACCCGGCCGAGCTTTCCGGCGGTCAGCAGCAGCGGGTGGCGATCGCGCGGTCGCTGTGCATGGAACCGCGCATCATGCTGTTCGACGAACCGACGTCCGCGCTCGACCCGGAAATGATCAACGAAGTGCTGGATGTCATGGTGGAGCTGGCGCGCAGCGGCATGACGATGGTCTGCGTCACCCACGAGATGGGTTTCGCCCGCAAGGTCGCCGACACCATGGTGTTCATGGACAACGGCGAGATCGTCGAATCCTCGCCTCCCGATGCCTTCTTTTCCAGACCGTCCAGCGCGCGCTGCAGGAAGTTTCTGGACCAGATTCTGGAGCATTAGAAGGTGGCTGAAGGGATGGTCGGGTTTGGAGATCGGGGTCAGGGCCAGGACGGGCCTCAGAACCGTGAGCACGACCGGCGTCGGAACCGGAGTCCGGGTCAGGGAGCGGGCCGATCCCTTGGACAACGCGTCCTGCGTCTGGTGCAAACCAGGGCGGTCCCGGTGGCCCTGTATCTCATCGTCATGTACCTGCTGGTCCGGGTTTCGCTGACCGGCGCCGAAGCGATGGGGTACAACTGGCAGTGGTACCGGATTCCCGATTACCTCTATCGGCTCACAGACGACGGGTTTCAGTGGGGCGAGATTTCCATCGGACTGGTGAGCACGCTGACCCTGTCACTGCAGGCCTTCCTCATGGCCATGAGCGGGGGCTTGCTCGTGGCCCTGCTGCGGCTCTCCAACCTCGTGGTCGGAAGGGCGCTTGCGACGATCTTCCTGGAGTTTGTGAGGAACATGCCGCTGCTGGTGCTGCTGTACCTTTTCTACTACGTGCTCGGGCCGATCTTCGACCTTGACCGGTTCATGGCGTCGGTCCTCTGCCTGGGCGTATACCATGCGGCGCTGGTGTCCGAAATTTTCCGCGCCGGGATCGGTGCCGTGGGTGCCGGACAGTGGGAGGCGGCCAGATCCATCGGCCTGTCCACGGGCCAGGCCTACCGCTTCGTGATCCTGCCGCAATCGATCAAGATCATGCTTCCGCCAATGGCGGGCGAAGCGGTGCACTTGGTAAAGAGTTCCGCCATCGTCAGCGTGATCGCGGTGGTCGAATTGACCACCACCGGGCGGAACATCATTGCGGACACCTATCTGAGCTTTGAAGTCTGGTTCACGATAGCGGCCGCGTACCTGGCGATCACGCTGACGCTGTCTATATTCGTCACCTTCCTGGAGAAACGCTATGCAGTCAAAACCTAACGCGCATCGCCGGTCCAATGCAGCGGGACTTTCGCCACGGGCTGCTAGCGCGTATTGCCTGTCGAATTCAGCCGGGCTCTTGCCACGGGCTGCCGGATTCGGGCGCCTCATGGGAGCGGTACTTGCGTTCGCCGTGATGGCGGGAGCCGCGCCAACGGCCCAGGCGCAGAATGCCCGCCAGGAACTGTCCGCGGAGAGTGCCATCGAGACGATCAAGCGGCGCCGCGTCATCAAGATCGGCCTGTCGCTGTTCGTGCCCTGGTCGATGCGCGACAGCAAGGGCGAGCTGATCGGCTTTGAAATCGATGTCGGCCGCAAGCTGGCCGAAGACATGGGCGTGGACGTGGAGTTCACCCCGACCGCCTGGGACGGAATAATCCCGGCGCTCGTCTCCGGAAAATTCGATGCCATCATCAGCGGCTTGTCGATCACCCCGCAGCGTAACCTGACGGTCAATTTCACACAGCCATACGCCTTCACCGGCGCGACGATTCTGGCCAATCGCCAGTTGACCGCAGACTTTTCGGTAGAGGATTTCAACAGTCCGGAGGTGACGTTCGCAGCCCGCCGCGGCGGCACACCCGCTGTCGTAATCGCCAACACCTTCCCGGACGCGGAACTGCTGCTATTCGACGAGGAAGGCACCGCGACACAAGAGGTGCTGAACGGCAACGCACATGCGACCATGGCCTCCGAACCCGCACCGTCCCGCGAGGCAAGAACCTATCCGGACATACTGTACGTCCCCTTTGACGTCCTGTTCGATCAACAGGGCGAGGGATTTGCCCTTCGCAAGGGCGACCCCGATGCGCTGAACTTTTTCAACCACTGGATTGCCAACCATTGGCGCACCGGTTGGTTGCAGGCGCGCCATGATTACTGGTTCACGACCGATGATTGGGCCGACCAGGTCGTGCAGTAGGTGGGCGCAACGGTATACCCGGCGATCACGCGGTCGATATTCGTGACCTTCCTGGAGACGTGATATGCAGTCAAAACCTGGCAGTCGGTGGCAAGAGCCCCGCATCGCACCTAGCAGCCCGTGGCAAGAGTCTGGCGTCGCACCGAGACCGGCGAGGCGCCCGGCTGACAAGGCGCGAGGAGGGAGAATATCGGGAATATTTGACCGACGAGCAACGCAGTCAGCCGGGATGCATCGTCGGTCGAATGCAGTGGGACTCTTGCCACGGGCTGCTAGACCGCTGAGGATCTGGCGCCGGCTGGCAACGGCCTTTTTGGTCACCGTATTGGCGGCAACCGTACCCACGGTCCCGGCGCAAAACGCCCGCCAGGAACTGTCCGCGGAAAGCGCCATCGAGTCGATCAAGCGGCGCGGGGTCATCAAGATCGGCCTATCGTTGTTCATGCCGTGGTCCATGCGCGACCGTAACGGCGAACTGATCGGCTTTGAAATCGATGTCGGCCGCAAGCTGGCCGAAGACATGGGCGTGGAGGTGGAGTTCATTCCGACCTCCTGGGACGGGATCGTCCCGGCGCTGGTCGCCGGCAAGTTCGACACGATCATCAGCGGCTTGTCCATCACCCCGCAGCGCAACATGACAGTCAATTTCACCGAGCCATACGCCTACTCCGGAGGGACGATGCTCGCCAACCGGCAGTTGACCGATGGGTTCTCGCTGGATGATTTCAACAGCCCGGACGTGACGCTCACCGCCCGTCGCGGGGCCACCACCGCCGTCGTTGCCGCCAATCGGTTTCCACGTGCCGAACTTCTCCTGTTCGACGAGGACGGCGCGACGGTCCAGGAGGTGCTGAACGGCAACGCCCACGCGACCATCAGCAAGGAACCTACCCCGTCCCGGGAGGCTCGCCGGTACCCGGACACGCTGTACATTCCCTTTGAGGTCCTGTTCAACCAGACGGGCGAGGCATTTGCCATTCGCAAGGGCGACCCCGATGCGCTGAACTTTTTCAACCACTGGATTGCGAACCATTGGCGGTCCGGCTGGTTGCAGGAGCGCCATGATTACTGGTTCACCACCGATGACTGGGCCGGCCAGGCGGTTCAATAGGATTTTGCGACCGTGCGCGAATCGATACGGCGACTGACATGGCTGGACGCAGTCCTGCTCGTCGTCGTGGCGGCGGCCATCGCCTGGGTCGGGCTGCGTATTCAGGGCACGCTGAACTACGAGTGGCGCTGGGAGATCATCCCCAATTACCTGTTGCGCTTCGATGAAGAGAGTGGCCGTTGGGTCGCCAACCTGCTGCTCCAGGGTCTGATCACGACGGTTCGAATCACTGTCTATGCCGGCGTCCTGGCATTGCTCCTGGGTTTGATCATCGGCGTCGCGCGCACGGTGAACAATCTTACCGTGCGGATGTTGGCGCGCACCTACGTGGAGTTGCTTCGCAACATTCCGCCGGTCGTGGTCATCTTCATTTTCTTCTTCTTCCTCTCCGAGCAACTGATCGTGGCGCTCAACATCGAGGGTTGGGCGCGAGGAATCGCAAGCGGAGACACGGCGAGTGTCTGGACATTCCTTTTCGGGGACATGCGGTTGTTTCCGTCGCTGATCTCGGGCGTCGTTGTGCTGGCGCTCTTCGAGAGCGCCTTCGTGGGCGAGATCGTCCGCGCCGGCATCGAATCCGTCGGCCGCGGCCAGCGGGAGGCCGCCAGTTCGATCGGACTGAACCGGCTCGACGAGCTCCGATTTGTTGTGCTGCCCCAGGCAACGAAACGGGTTCTGCCGCCGCTGGCCAATCAGTTCATCATCCTGGTCAAGGACAGCTCGATCATCTCCCTCATCTCCGTGCAGGAACTCACGTACAAGACCGTGGAACTGGTTTCGTCCACTCGGGCGATCTTCGAAGCGTGGCTGACCACCGCGCTTCTCTACTTCGGGCTTTGCTTTTGCCTTTCCATGTTGTTTCGGCGCCTGGAAGCGCGAGGCCGGACTGAAATGCGGACCTGATTCGTTCGTGCAATAATCGCACGCAAAACCAACGACTATAATGGGGGCGTTCGCATGACAGGCCGCAATTTTTCTCTCGTCGCGCTGGGGGGGCTGGTTGGCCTCGCGGCAATTTCCACGACTACTGCCCAGGGGCAGGTCTACGAATCCGTGGAACACGACTTTCGCGTGGTTACGGTGGCAGAGGATATCCAGCATCCCTGGAGCATCGCGTTCCTGCCGGATGGCGACATGCTGTTCACCCAGCGTACGGGGGAACTGCGCATCGTCCGGGACGGCAAGCTGCTGCCGGACCCGGTCGAAGGGGTTCCCGAAACTCGCGTCATCAACCAGGGCGGGCTTCAGGAAATCGCCGTGCACCCGGACTTCGAGAACAACCGAATCGTCTACCTGAGTTATTCGAAGCCGAATGGGTCCCGCGGTACCACGGCCCTGATCCGCGCCCGGTTCGAAAACGACATGCTCAATGACGTGGAGGAAATCTTCGAGGCCGACGCCTGGAACGAGCGGGGCGGGCACTTCGGCGCCAAGATCGCATTCGACGAGGACGGGTATCTCTTCATGTCGGTGGGTGACCGGCAGTCGCCGCCCACGGGCGATCTGGAGAATCACCCCGCCCAGGATCCCACGACCCACTTCGGCACCATTATCCGGCTGATGGATGACGGTTCGGTGCCGGAAGACAACCCCTTCGTCGGCCACGCTTCGATCCGGCCCGAGATCTGGAGCTACGGGCATCGAAATCCCCAGGGACTGGCATTTCATCCCGAGACCGGCGACCTATGGGCCACCGAACACGGCCCCCAGGGCGGCGATGAACTCAACCTGATCATGCCGGGCGTCAACTACGGCTGGCCGGTGATCGGCTACGGTGTCAACTACCGCTCCGGCATCCCCATCCACGCCGCCGGCGAGCGCGAGGGCATGGAACAGCCGAAGACGTTCTGGATCCCCTCCATCGGCGCGTCAGGACTGATGATCTACGATGGCGACGCCTTTCCCGAATGGAGCGGCGACATTTTCGCCGGGGGCCTGGCCGCCACGCACCGCCGGCTGTCGCGCATCAGCACCGATGGCGGGCGCGTAATGACCCGGGAGTCGCTGTTGCACGACGTGCTTCGGATCCGCGATGTCCGCCAGGGTCCCGACGGCTTCATCTACCTGGCCACGGACAATCGCGCCGGTGGGCTCACCGACATCGTGAGGCTGGAGCCGGCAACTGGCGCAAGTTACTGAATCCAACCAGGCGAAGATTCGACCGGCTCAGGCTGAGGGGCACGGGCAAGACAGTGTGGCTTGAGCTGGCGGACTGAGACCGAGTCTTTCTCGGTTCCTCGTCTCGTACCGTCTTGCCTCGGGTTAGTGACTTGATCGCGCTTGGGGGAACAGGTCTGTCACAGGACCTTTGAACGTTGCCGAATCTCGGAGCGCAGGGCGCTACGCATTATCTTCCAGTCCTCTCGCTCATTTGGCAGCAGCGGCGATTCACCCGGGGCGAGGCGGTTCGGTGCTGCCGGCCACCCGATCGATTCGCCAAACGCCGTCACCCAGATGCGTGGCCTTAAAGTCGTACACCTGACCGTCAATCGTTTCGTTGCTGATATCGATCCGGATACCACGCAGGTATGTCAAGAATCGGCCACGGCCCCGTTCGTTGACCGTGAAGGCGTCATCCGTGCCGGGATAGGTGCAACGCTCCCCGGGCCGTACCAGCAGGCCCACGAAACAATTGCCGCCAGTGGCCGTACCGGATGAATCCTGATCCACCACGTTCTGACGCCTACCAAGAACGACATTCTCCAGGAATATCCTGCCGTCCATACGCCCATCGGCGGCATCGAGCGGCGGCAGATCCGCCGCCATGATCAGGTAGGCGACGCCAGCCAGTGGGCCCGGTACGGTGGACGGGTACGGGAGCACGCCAAGCAGGACATCGCCGCGACCGTCGGCATCGACGTCACCCGCCGCAGCGATCGCCACATTCGCGTTCACGGATTGAGCCTCGGGAGCGTAGACCTCGTATGAACCGCCTCGTTCGAACGCATCGTCAACAGCCAGGATACCGCCCGCGGCTAAGTCGTGATCACCGAAGAGCGCCGCCGCGGCGACGAAGTGCGCCACCATTGAGACCCGGTTATTTCCGATTCCCATAACGATGTCCTCGCGACCGTCACCGTCGAAATCCGTCAAGAACATGTTGGATAGCAATTCCGTCAAGGATCCGTTGAGCTGGAGGTTACCGGGGGATTGATTGTCGATCAGGTTAACTACACCGTCGGCGGCGCCGTCTGCCCGGTCCATTGGGGCGAGGCTTTCCGGTAATCCCGACAACAGGCTGTCAACACGCCGCCCTGCGGAATCCCGGCTGCTCAGTACGAGATCCTGCCGTTCGTCGCCATCAATATCGCCAGACGCAATCGCCGACCCCAGATAACCGTTTGTCGCCTCGACGATGAGTTTCCACGATCCAGGCTGGTCCTGGACCCGTGCGAGTTCAATCTGCCGATCAGCCGCGCCGTCCGCCCGATCTGCGGCGGCAAGGTCCGCGCTGTCGAGGAGATAGACCGCACCCTGATTCTGTCGGTTCGTGTCATTGTTTGGTGCGCCCACAACGAGGTCGGGGTAACCATCCCCGTTGAAATCGGTCGTAGCCATACTGTTGTCTGCAGAATCGCGAGGCGCCTCAGCGATGAGACGCCAATGCGCGTGTCCGCTAATGTGACTCTGTGTCAATGTTCCGTCCACGTCGCCGTCGAGGGCGTCGAGCATCGGCAGGGCACTGGCTGAAAATACCTGCACTGTGCCGGGCCGAATGCTACCCGGCTGACCGATGGCGAACTCGACGGATCCATCGCCATCGAGATCGGCCAGGACAGGCTTGCCCCCGAAAGCATAGCCTCGCAGCTTCCAGGAGCCCGGCTGGCTTGCAATGTGCGTCAGATCGATCACGCCATCGCTCATATTGTCGGCTGCATCCGCAGCGAGCAGGTCCGCGCCGGATATCACATATCCCACCCCGTTTTGCCCCGCCGCCACGTAAAACTCGCCGAATCCATTCCCGGTCACGTCACCGAAGGGCGATAGCCACGTGCCGGTCGTGAAACCGGCCTCGCCGATCAGTTTCCAGGAATGCATTCCGACCAGCATGTTTCGCAGGTGAGCCGAACCGTCCCGCGCGCCGTCCGCACTGTCTGCATTTTCAAAGTCCTCTGGGCCGACGACGTACACTGCCTGGTTGCCGGACGTATCCGGCGCGGCGATCAGAAGCTCTTGCCGCCCGTCGCCATCGAGGTCGCCCGCGGCAGACACTTCAATCCATGCAAAATCGGTGACCGGAGTGCCCATTTCCAATCGCATCGACGTCAGTTCCCATCGAGAGGCGTCGAGTGGAAAGACGTCGGAAGGATCCTCCACGCCGTCGTTGTCGTCGTCCGTGTCTGCGTTATCGCCGATCCCGTCGCCATCGGTATCCTCCGACTCGCCGGCATCGTCCGGGAACGCATCAAGCGAGTCCGGCACCCCGTCGCCGTCGTTGTCGGCCGATGCGCCAGCGTCGAGTGGATAGCGGTCATCAGCGTCGAGGATGCCGTCATTGTCATCGTCCGTGTCCGCGTTGTCCCCGACGCCGTCGCCGTCGTGGTCATGGGTCTCGTTCGGGTTCGTTGGAAAGGCATCGCCATTGTCCCCGACGCCGTCGGCATCCGTATCGACCGTTTCTCCTGAATCCAGCGGGAAGACATCCTCGTCATCGGAGACGCCGTCATTGTCGTCGTCGTCGTCCGCGTTGTTGCCGAGGCCGTCACCATCGGAATCCGCAGACTCGGTGCGGTCGATCGGAAGCGCGTCCTGGGTGTCGGGCACGCCATCGCCGTCGTCGTCTTTATCAACCGCGTTCTCGAATCCGTCGTTATCCGTGTCGAGGGGATAGGTGTCCTCGCGGTCGGCGATCCCATCCCCGTCGTCATCGCCATCGGCACGGAAGTCGCCCAGTCCATCCCCATCGGTATCGATCCATTCGAGGTGGTCATTGGGGAACGCATCGGCATTGTCGCCCACCCCGTCGCGGTCGCTATCGGCCCACTCCTCGGGGTCGAGGTGAAAGTCGTCCGCATTGTCGGGAATGCCGTCGCCGTCGTCGTCTCGATCCACCGTGTTCGAGACGCCGTCGGCGTCCGTATCGCCTGCCACGTTTCCCAGGTGCAAGCGATCATCGAGGTTTCCGTCGATCCGGTCCAGGGCCGCCAAATCGTCTCCGAGCAACAGGTAGACTGTGCCGGGACGGTTGTCCACGGCCTGGCCCGGGTCGCCGAGCAGGATGTCCGAGACGCCGTCGCCGTCCACGTCCCCGGCTGTGGAAGCTGCGATTTGAGCGAGCGGCCACGCCCCGAAAAATCTTCCAACGCCGGCCGTGTTGCTGAGATCGGAGCTGTCCACAACGCCATCGGCGACGCGCCAGCTATCCACATCGGCAAGAGTCGACAGAGACAAAAGGAGAGCGTGCCTGATTCTGACATTATTGCTCCTGGCCAGAAGGTTGTCATCGCCGTCGCCGTCGGTGTCGCCGACCGGCACGACCAGAGCGGTGCGCAGCTTCCATGAATTGGGCAGTCCGCTGAGCCGGTCGAGATCAACGACGCCATCCTCGGCGCCGTCTGCGGCATCCGCTGTCGCCAACTCCGCGGCTGACAGTACGTGGGTTGCCAATGTCAACCAGACGGTCGGACCGACGCCGTCCCTGGCAATGGACACGGGCTGTCGCGTCCAGGCGGGGGAGAAGCCGCGGTGCAGCTTCCAGGACTTCGGCTGGCTTGCACTATGGCCCAAGTCAAGCACGTGATCATTTTGCCCGTCGGCCGCATCTACGGCCGCCAGATCGAGTACGGATATGAGGTGAACGGCGCGGCCTGAGTTGATGGCAATCTCGACGTGTCCGTCGCCGTCGATATCGCCCGGGGAAGACACCGGGGCGCCGGTCCGGGCGCCAGCCGACTCTCCTATCAGCTTCCAGGAGGCCGGCAGGCCGGTCACATGGCTGAGGTGAATCTCTCCGTCTGTGACGCCATCGGCCGCATCAGCCGAAGAAAGGTCGCCGCTTCCGAGCAAGTAGCTTGCCCCGGCTCGCGAGCGCCCCTCGGGGCTGTGGCCCCAAGCACCGATCAGGAGTTCGGCACTACCGTCCACGTCGGCATCCGGAACCGACGCCACGCTGATGCCCGCCTCGTCGTGGGTTGTCTCGCCGACAAACTTCCAGGAGCGTGACCCAGGAGCAACATGACCGAGCTGGATTGTGTGGTCGGCAACGCCGTCCGCGGCGTCGGCCGACGAAAAATCGGCGCCCGATACGAAATAAGCTGCGCCTCTTCCGTTACCGTGATTGGGCGCGCCGATCAGCACGTCAGTCTGACCGTCGTCGTCCATGTCGCCGCTCGACACCACGCTTCTGCCTGCCTGATCGCCGGCGACCTCGCCCACAAATTTCCAGGAGTTCACGCCGGACGCGATGTCTCCCAATCCAATGACCCGATCGAGGTGTCCGTCCGCTGCATCCAGTGTCACCAAGTCCGACGCAGACACCAGATATACCGCACCGGCATTTTCCAGCCCGCCGCCATCATGCTGCGGGACACCGATCAGGAAACTTGGTGAATCGCCGTCTCCCGCGCGCGAAAGAATCTCGCCGGCCTGATCCCCCGGCGACTCGCCGGTGAAGACGTACGAGGCGAGATCCCACTTGGCAGCGTCCAGCGGATGGGCATCCAGATCGTCGCCGACCCCGTCGTTGTCGGCATCGTGATCGGCGTTGTCACCGATACCGTCGCCGTCCGTGTCGGTGCTCTCGCTCGGGTCCTGGGGCCAGAGATCGCCATTGTCTCCCACGCCATCGCCGTCGCTGTCGACCCATTCCAGCGGGTCGCGAGGAAAGACGTCCGTATTGTCACCCACCCCGTCCTCGTCGGCGTCGGATGTCTCGCCGGGGTCCAGGGGAAACGCGTCCGCGTTGTCGCCCACTCCGTCGCCGTCGGAATCGACCGTTTCCGACCCGTCGAAGGGAAAGGTATCGTCGCCATCCAAAACACCGTCGTTGTCGTCATCGGCGTCCGCGTTGTCGCCGAGCCCGTCGCCGTCCGCATCCCACCAGTCTTCGGGATCGTTGGGAAAGACATCCACGGGATTGACGAACCCGTCCTCGTCGGCGTCCGGTTGGGATTCTCGGAACGCCGCGATCTGGAAGCGAACGGCATTAAGCGTGGTCACCGCGTCGGCGCCGTTCACTTCCTCGCCATCGACACCGCACGGCTTCTCTTCCTCCAGCAAACCTGCACAAAGGGCTGAGGGATTGGAAAAAACGTCGAGATTGATTGCGGGTCCGATCTTCGGGCCGTACGACATGATGGTGCCGAAGTCGTAATCGACGGCGTGCCCCCGCGACCATCTCCAAGCACCGACGTTGCCCTGCCAGTACGAGTGACCGAGGCCCATCCGGTGGCCCAGTTCGTGTGCGAGTGTAGAAGCCATGCAATTGCCTACGAGTGTGGCATAGTTGTCGCGCTCCTTTTCAAAGTCGAATTGACCGCGTTGGCCAAAGCCACCGACTGGCGCTCTTCCACTGCATCTGCTGACATACTGTGCGGAAGAAGCGAACATGACCATCAGATCGGCACCGTGCCGGTGGGACTCCACCTGCCGAAACTCACGGTCGAAAAGGAAACTTCCCGATTGTTCATCGACTTGAACCTCAACCAAACCGACGAGACGAAGCCGTAAGTCGACTTCGCTGTTCCGGTTGATAGTGTTGGCGAGGGTGAAAAGGTGTTGAATTCGAGTCGTTGCGTCGCCGCCGTAGGTTTCCTGGAACGCTTGACTGTAAAACGCCAGAACATCGATTGTGGATGGGCCGGGCGTGGACTGCGCGTCCAGAGGATCGGTGCCTTCGAACCGTTCGTTGACGTCGCCTACACCGTCGCCGTCGGTGTCCTTCACATAATCCAGATCGGCGACCTCGAACGCGCCGGACAGGTCCACCGGGGCTTCCATGCGCACCCGATCCCGTTCGACTGGCCGATCATTGAAATGCTCGTAGAGAATAAGGTCGATGTCCCACTCGCCCGGTCCAGGGGTTGGGTTCGCAATCCCAACTTCGTAGGTGGCGCTCTCCAGCGTGGCCCCGTTGGCCAGGGAATTCGCGATGGCCACTTCCCACACCCGCGATCCGGCATCGGCGCGAAGGGATAGCGCGCCGCTGGGGACCGACTGATAATTGCGCACGCCCGCGGTAATACTGACCGTCGAACCGTCGCTTTCGATTTCGCACGGGCAGTCCAGGTAGAGTCGGTCGCCGTTGGCGGCTGCGGGCCTTGCGCCGAGTGTTCCTGCGAGCAGAATAGGCAAAAAGAGCGCCGCATGGAACATGACGAGGCGGTGCTGGCGTCGCCGGCGCCCCATCGTCGAATCTCGCAGTTGTAGGTTGACTAACATTGCGCAGCATCCGGCAAATGCCTGACTGAGTTGGCATTTGCGAGAATGATACGCCATGTTCGACGACAGCCTTGATGGAAAGAGGTGGATGTCGCGCATGACCCCGAACGCCGCCTCGTCCTTCGACCCGAATGGGACATCTGGCGCAGGACCTCACGACGCACTTCGGTACCATCGTCCGGCTGATGGACGACGGCACGGTGCCCGAGGACAATCCCTTCGTGGGCCTCGCTACGGCGCTGCCGGAAATCTGGAGTTAGGTGCACCGCAATCCCCAAGGTCTGGCGTTCAATCCGGAGACCGCCGACTCGCGCGTATCACCGTCGCCGAGGACGGCCGAGTCATGACCCAGGAGTCGTTGCTGCACGGCGTGTACCGCATCCGGGAAGTCCGCTGGTTTCAATCGACCGCGGAGAGTCTGTTGAGTTGACCGGACCAGCCGAGAATCCGCGAATCGGCGGTGACCAGCCGGTAGCCCGACAGAGCGGAGGCCACTATGATGCAGTCAGCCGGATCAGGATGGAATTCCTCCAGTGACGCAGCGCGAATACCGATCTCACCGTCAACAGCGATTTCGATCATGCCTTGTTCCAGTTGACGGCGGCGCCACGTATGCACGTCGTCGGCCAAATCGATGCGACCCCTGGCGTTCAGCATCGCAACTTCCCAAAAGGTGATCGAGGAAACTGCGAGTTCGCCTGCACTCCAGGCGCGGTCAATGGTATCCAGAGCCCGGCTGCCCAGTCTCGAGTCACCGGCTGTCAACCATAGAAGTACGTGAGTATCGAGCAGTATCAAAGGCCGCCATCCAACGTCTTGCCGGATTCAAAGTCCCAGACCGTGTCGACAGGTTCGATGATGTCTCCGTGAATTTCTATCTTGTCCCGATCAATGCCGAACAGACTGTTCGGTTTTTCCCGATAGGGTACAAGCCGGGATACCGGGAGCCCATTCTTGGTAATGACGATTTCCCCGCCATTTGCGGATATCTGATCCATGAGTTTCAGGCACTTTGCCTTGAATTCGGATGCCTTGATCGTCATGGCGATGGCAGACTGGTCGTCGCGCGCGGTCATAATGCAGTTTTCCAGCCTGTTACTATCGCTGAGTGCAGGGACTATACCATAGTCATGACCATGGTCATCTACTGGCTAAAGCTG
The DNA here is from genome assembly GCA_965262365.1 of Candidatus Rariloculaceae bacterium. Classification (GTDB taxonomy): domain Bacteria; phylum Pseudomonadota; class Gammaproteobacteria; order Steroidobacterales; family Rariloculaceae; genus UBA6522. The sequence goes on along the minus strand of OZ253541.1, from coordinate 3,788,586 downwards.
GTGACCGTGGTGATATTGTCGTAGTTTCATCCACGCTGGCAGCCCGTGCCAGGCATCCGCAGCATGCGACTGGCGACGTGCGGCTCTTGCCGGCGGCTAGAAAACCGACCGCACCCCCAGCCACGAGAAGAACAACAGCACGCCGGCCAGCGCAGCCGTGGTGGCGGGCCGGTTCCTGAATTCTGCGCCGATCCAGTCGGACCGCCCGTTCCAGATCAGCAGTGCCAGCGCCAGGAACGGGAAGAACATCGCGCCGGTCACCGTATAGAGTTTCTGGACCGTCTGGAATCCCCAGAACAGGCCGATCATGGGGATCGTGCCGATAGTCAACAGATACGCCCGGTACGGAAGCCCCGACGTATTCACCGCGGGCGCCACGCCGGGTTCGATCCGGGCGCGAGTGAGGCGCCAGCAGTCGGCGAAGAGATAGGGTACCGACTGCCACACGCCCAGCAGGCTGCTGAAAACCGTGCCGAAGGCGCCGATCAGGAACAGCCACTTGCCCCACACGCCCAGCGGTTCCTCCAGCCGCTCCGCCAGCGTGACCAGCATCGTCGTGCCCTGGCCTTCGATCTCCACCGTGCTGCCGACGATCACCATGGCCACGCCGAAGACCGCCGTCATCAGGTAGCCGGCGCCCAGGTCGAGACGGCAGACCCACAGATCCTCGGGTCCTGTGCGGCCTTCTTCGCGCATCCAGTAGCCGTAGCAGACCACCGTCAGCGTGCCGCCGACGCCGCCGATCAACGCCACGGTCCAGGTCAGGCCGATGCCGCTGAAGTCTGGAATCGTCGGTACCAGCAGGCCCTGAAGCACTGCACCCGTGCCCGGCCAGAGCACTACGGCGGTGACCGCCACCGTGACGAACATGATCGAGATGCACACGCGCATCACTACTTCGAAAAGCCGGTAGCCACCCTTGAGAACGAGGACGATGCCGACCAGGCTGCAGATGATCCCGAAAATGATCTTGCCGTGGTCCGGATCGTCGAAGTACGGCAGGAGCGCGTAGAGCGCGACCCCGCAGGCACTCATCTGCGCCGATCCGACGAACAACGTCCATAGCAGGAGGTAGGGCAGAAACACCCAGATGACCGCCGGACCGAGTCTGTGGACGAGTCCTTCCAGGAAGGTATTGCCGGTGGCCAACTGCCAGCGCGCGATGCCTTCGGTGACCACGAACTTGAGGAAGGCGCCGACGATGACTGCCCACAGTATTGCCGTGCCAAGCAGGCTGCCCACAAAGGTGCCGGTGGCCATGTCGCCGCCGCCCACGCCGGTGGCAGCCAGCAGCAGCCCGGGACCGATGGCGGCCAGGGTCAGTTTCCTGGGCCGCATACCCGACTCAAGGTCTGTGTACAGGACGCCGGCGAAACCGACTCAGGCCGGTTCGAGGCATTGGCAGGCGAACGCAGGATTCGGGCCTCCGCTCAGAGCCCGTCGCTGATCTGGACGTCTTCAGGCGCCAGCGTCAATCCGGACGCCTTGGCCTGTTCCTCCAGCAGCACGGCGAAATCGCGGCCCCCGTGGCCGGCGTCCAGCGTTCGCTGCACCAGGTCGCGGGTGAGTTGGGTCACGGGCAGGGGCACACCCAGTTGGTCGCCCGCCTTGAGGCCCAGATCCAGGTCCTTGCGCAGCAACTCCGGGGTGAACGTGGGCGTCATGTCCAGAGTGACGAAGGCGGGGGTCTTGTACCGGGAAAACATTGCGCCCATGACGCTGTTGTTGATGAAATCCAGGAAATTGTGACGGCTGACCCCGCCCTTCTCGGCGAGCACCGTGATTTCCGCGAGGGTTTGCGTGTACACGCCGAGCAGCAGGTTGTGGCAGATCTTCACCATCCGCGCGAGTTCGCCCTCGCCCACGTAGGTCACGCCCCGGCCGATGGCGTCCAGGTAGGGCTCGGCCATATCGAAAGCCTGCCGCGGTCCCGAAGTAACGATGGTAAGCTTGCCCGCCTTGACGACCTTGCCGTTGCCGCTGACAGGGGAGGCGAGCATGTCCACCCCCATCGCCGCCGCCCTCGAACGCACCTGCGCGGAGGCTTCCTCGGAAATACTCGAGCACTCGATCACGAGCCTGGGCGTGCGTTCGCCCGTGAGCAGGCCGTTTTCGCCGAAAACGACGGAGATGAGATCGTCGGAAGTGGAAACCATGGTGAAGACGATGTCCCGATCGCCCAATTCCCGCGGTGTGTCCACCACCTTGCCGCCGTACTCGGTGAGGGGTTCGGCCTTGCTGCGCGTGCGGTTGTTGATCGTCACGTCGCAGCCCGCATCCAGCAGGCGTTTCGCCATGGGGTAGCCCATGCGTCCGGCGCCGATCCAGCCAAGAGTGTATTGCTTCATGTCCGCCACTTTCCTTGCTCCAATGCCATGTCTTCGGGTGTCTGTAATCGTTTGCGGAGATTAAGGCAATGGCTTTGCCGCTTCAAGCGCGCACGTCGGCCCCGATCGCACATCCGGTGAACGCGCACCGCAGCTTGTCCCACCCAATCCAAGCCGACAGACCATGGTTACCTGTACACTGGCGCCCACGATTTGCGAACGCCGAATCGGTGCGGCACGATGGCGTCGGATCCGCAACGGACGAGCAACAATGCAAGCATTCTCGATCAGCACGGGCAGCGCACCGGCGCGATTTCTCGCCACTTCCCGGCCAGCCGCGATGCTGGCTGCCGTTTCGGCGGTCGCCTTGCTGTCGACCCACTCCGCCTTCGCACAGGACGCTCGCATCGACCAGTTGTCGGCCGAGGGTGATGCCCAGGTCGTCGCCTGGCGGCGGGATTTTCATCAGCATCCGGAACTGAGCAACCGGGAATTCCGCACCTCCGAGGTGGTGGCCGAAGCGCTGCGCGAGATGGGGCTCGAGGTGGAGACCGGCATCGCCCACACGGGCGTGGTCGCCTATCTGCGCGGTGCTCGGGAACGCCCGCTGGTGGCCATTCGCGCCGACATGGACGGGCTGCCCGTGGCGGAGGCCGAGGGGCTGCCCTTTGCCTCCACCGTGACCACGCAATTTCGGGGCCAGGAGGTGGGCGTGATGCATGCCTGCGGCCACGACACCCACATGGCGATGCAGCTCGGTGTGGCGCAGAACCTGGTGGCCATGAAGGACGACTTGCCGGGTTCGGTGCTGTTCATTTTCCAGCCCGCCGAGGAGGGTGCGCCGGAGGGCGAGGAGGGCGGAGCGGAGCTGATGCTGAAGGAAGGTCTGTTCGAGCGCTACGCTCCGGACGTGGTCTTTGGCATGCACTCGTTCTCGAATCTCAACACCGGTGAAATCGGTTACCGGGCCGGCGGGATCATGGCGAGCGCGGACCGGTTCGAGCTGACCGTGAGGGGTCGCCAGACCCACGGCGCGCGTCCCTGGGACGGCGTGGATCCGATCGTGGTGGCAGCACAGATCGTCACCGGGGTGCAGATGATCGTGAGTCGTCAGGTGGACCTCACACGGGCGCCGGCGATAGTGACGTTCGGCGCGATCAACGGCGGGATCCGCAACAACATCATTCCGGATGAGGTGGAGTTGATCGGCACCATCAGAAATCTCGACATGGGAACGCGGGACCTGGTACATGAGCGGTTTCACAGGATCGTGCAGAACATTGCCGAGTCGGCGGGAGCGGAGGCGGAGTTGCAGATCTTCGCTCAGTACCCGGTGACGGCGAACGATCCGGAGTTGCTGCGGCGGATGCTGCCGACCATCGAACGGGTGGTCGGACGCGAAAACATGGTGGAAGCAGTGCCTCGCACCGTAGCCGAAGACTTTTCGTTTTTCGCCCAGGAGGTCCCGGGGCTCTATCTCACGCTCGGGGTGACGCCGCCCGAAGTGGACGCCTCCACCGCTGCGGCCAATCATTCGCCGCGCTTTTTCGCGGATGAGGCGGCGTTGGTGACGGGCGTACGCGTGCTCACGCACCTTGTCGTGGACTACATGGCCGGTCCCTGAATCGCGTTGAGTTGAGTTGAGTTGAGTTAAGTTAAGAACCAACCTGCAAGTACCCCGCGGATTATCCGGGGTTTGCCGGCCGGGCGTTGTTGGGCGCAAGTCTCCGGCGTCAGGGGCTTGCGTCCGCCGATGCGCGTTCGTCAGCGGCCAGAAGTCGCCGCGCGATCGAGACGAACGCCAACGCCGTCGCCGGCATGACGGCCGCGTAAATGAGCCCGGCAATCGCGAGGTCGGGACGCTGCAGGATGTTGAACGTGATCGCGAAAGCGAGCGCGAGGTTCTGCACGCCGACCTCGAAAGTGATCGTTACAACCTGCGGCTGCGGCAGCTTGAACGCCTTTGCCGCGCCATAGCCGAGCCCCATCGTCAGCAGGTTCATGACGATCACGAGGACGCCCGCCACTGCCCAGTTTTCAAGGAGATCCCGGTAGCTCGAAATGACGCCGAGCAACAGCACGGCGATCATGAGCCAGAGTATGGCCTTGCGGATCGGCTCGACCGCCTTCTCGGCGACAACCGCGAACCGGTATCGAATCAGCATGCCGAGCACGAGCGGCAGGAGCGTGATCGACATGAGGTTGCCGAGCATGTTGCCGACCGGCAGCGCCTGGAGCTGTCCTTCGGTCGCAAACACGCTGAGCGCGAGATTGATAAGGAACGGGATCGTAAAGACGGTAACGACACTCGTGATCGCCGATAGCGTCACGCACAGCGGGACGTCGGCGCGCGCCGCGAAGCTGTATGCGTTCGCCGTAACTCCGCTCGGGCACGCGGCGAGTATGACGAGGCCGACGGCGATCGCGGGGGGCGCATTGAACAGCGTTGCAAGCACGAACGCCGCGACCGGGAGCCCGATGAGCTGAGCGACGAGGCCGATCGTCGCGGCCTTGGGAAACACGATGACACGCTTGAAATCGGCCGCGGTCAGCGACAGGCCGAGTCCCATCATGACGAGCCTCAGCACCCACGGGATCACCTCGGCGTTGATAAAGGCGGCTTGTGCGCTCAGCGCTTCGAGTAGTTCCATCACGACGTTCCCCGCGTCGGCGACATTTTCCAGCGGCGGTAGTCTAGCGCAATCGCGACTTCGCCGGTGTCTCCGGACGATTGACTCGATGGGTGAGCGGCGGTCCAGCCGCCTGTCGTGTTGCGCCGCGCGCGAACGCGAGGGCGTGAGTAGTCCCGGACCGGCCGCCGGCTGATATATAGTCAGAGTCCAGGGTCCGGTTTTCCGGGCGTGCCCTGGTCTTGATTGAGGGGGGATGGACAAATGAACGTTACGCGCTATTGGGTTGCGCCGACGTATTGTCATGCGAAGGGAATTATCTCGCCGGCGATCTCCTGGCACGTCCAGCTCCCGTTGCACGCGAACTGGAACGGACGGTTCCTCAAATGGGGCGACGGAGGCAAGGACGGCGACCTCGACTTTGCCGACCATCGCCTCGCCGAAGGCTATGCGGTCGCGAACAGCAATATGGGGCACGACAACGGGTCCGAGCCTGGCGCCTCGTTCGCGTTCAACAATCGCCAGGCCGAGATAGATTTCGGCTATCGCGCCGTGCATTTGACCGCGAACGCGGCGAAGAGCCTGATTGCCCGCTATTACGGCGAGGCGCCTGAGTACTCCTATTTCGAGGGCTGCTCAACGGGCGGGCGTGAGGGACTGATGGAGGCCCAGCGCTATCCCGGGGACTTCGACGGGATCGTCGCGGGCGCGCCCGTTTACCTCTACCAGGAGCTCAACGCCGGTCATATCTGGCTGTTGCAACGTGTATTTCGCAACGGGTTTGCCGGAAATCTCGCTCACGATTCGGATGGCGACGGCAGCTTCGACAGCTTGAGCAAGCTCGAACTCCTCGCCGACGCGGTCATGGCCAAATGCGATACGCTCGACGGTATCGAGGACGGCGTCATCGACGACCCGTTGAGCTGCGGCTTCGATCCCGACACGGATCTTGCGCCGCGCATGTGTCCGGCCGGCAGCGATGGCGAGCATTGCCTCACGGCGGCGGAGCTGCAGACCGTCAAGGACTTTTACAGCGGGCCGTACGACAGCGGGGGCGGCTCCATCATCAAGGGCCGTGCACCGTGCTCGGAGCGCGCCTGGACGCAGTTCATTCCGCATGCCGGCAACGGCAAACCTTCCAGGTACGCTCAGGGGCGCCGCGAGCGGCCATATCGAATCCCTGTTCTATGAGCACGATCCCGGGGTACCGGTCGCCGATCCGACGGACCTGTCGCGTGCGCCGGACCGCGACGCGATTCCGCCCGAATATGCCTGGTGGGAATTCGACATCGACGACGTCACGGCGGGACGCGCCGACTTCATGAAGGCGATCACGAATGCCGGCGATCCCGATCTTCGCCGGTTTCTCTTCGAAGGGGACGGGAAACTGATCCTGTGGCACGGCTGGGCCGACCCCGGTGTGCCGCCCGAGCCCACGCTCGACTACTATGGGCAAGTCGTTGCCGAGAACTTCGACGGCGATCTCGAGGCTGCCAGGGATCGCGCGCGGCTGTTCCTGTTTCCGGGCGTGGGGCACTGTCGGGGCGGTGCCGGACCGGATCGCTGGGATCCGCTCGCGCCGCTCGTCGACTGGGTCGAGAACGGTGAGCCGCCGGACCACGTCGTCGCCCACCGCGAGGCGTGCCCGAATGGCTGATATTTGATGGCATCGTGAACTACCTTTGGGTCGGTTTGGGCAGCGCGCTCGGTGGCATGGCCCGGTACGGCTGCTCGGGTCTGGCCGCGCGCTATTTCGGCGTCACCTTTCCCTGGGGTACGCTGATCGTCAACGTCTCCGGCTCCCTGATCATCGGTTTTCTGGCCACGCTGGCGGTAGCCGACGGGCGCCTGCTTCTCTCCCCGGACGCCCGTGCGTTCCTGATGATCGGTATCTGCGGAGGGTTCACGACGTTCTCGTCGTTCAGCATGGAAACGCTTAATCTGGCACGGGACGGCGAGTGGCTCTGGGCGAGTACGAACGTCGTTCTTTCGGTGGTGCTGTGTCTTCTCGCCGTCTGGCTCGGACACATCGGTGCGACGGCGATCAGTCGATAGGAGCAATCGATGCAACTCCCACACGAGGCAACACTGATGTCGAACGGGTTGGTGACGCTCGAGAAGGTGCGGGTGTTGCAGTACGGGTCGCCGGCGGAAGCGGATTAGCGGCCAAACCGGTGCCTTCGAAGCCTGGCACACCATTCCGTGTGGGGCGTATTCGACCCGAATCAGCGATTTTCGCTCACGGGCGTAGTGACGGAGGTTGAGTGGATCAATCCCCATGTCTTCGTGCATCTCGACGTGACCGATGACGATGGGGAAGTAACGACATGGCGTCTGGAAACGGTGCCCACGGCCTTCATGCGCCGTGCGGGGATCAGCAAGGCCATGCTGATGGGGAGCGGTGAGCAGGTTTCCGTGACGGGCATCGTGGCCCACGCGGACCCTGCCATGGGTTGGGTGCACAGAATCACCTACGCGGAAGGCCATTTCTATCAGTTGTCCAACGAACAACTGGACGAAGGCTCGAGTCAGCCGTCAGTACCTGCACAGTGAGGTGCATGCCATGAAAGACCACTTCGGAATTAACCGGGTTCTGGCCGCGGCGATCTTGACTGCCTTGTCGCTGACCACGGTCACGCTCCGGGCGCAGTCCCCGGATTCGACGGATGTTGCCGGGACGACTCCGCGATTGGCGGACGGAACTCCCGACCTTAACGGTGTCTGGGATACTGGAGGGACGACGGGCTTCCTGAGGCGCCGCGCTGCATCGATCGCGATCTGCCGCTGATGCACGACACCGCGCTGAGTCACGACAACCCGAGGTAGTCACTGGGCGTGGTTCCCGAGGTAGTCACTGGGCGTGGTTCCCGAGGTAGTCACTGGGCGTTCGTGATTTCGCTGCGCCTCTTGCGCCCGCGAACCACCCGAGTAGCGCCGTCGCCAGCGCCGCCCCTGCAAACTGCACGGCGATAAAGGCCGGCGCGAAATTGCCAACAGTTTCCACCGGGGACAGATTGCTACCGACGTGCGAGTTGATCCAACGGCAGGGCCGTCCGGCCAAGCACGCGCTCCAGGCCGAATCCGGTCTCCACCTGGCTCACCGACGGCAGGCTCAACAGCTTGTCGCGCATGAAACGGTTATAGGCTTGCAGATCCGCGGTGACCACGCGCAACAGGTAGTCGTAGCCGCCGGACATGGCCCAGCACTCCATGACTTCGGGATAACTGCGCACGCTGGACTCGAACGCCCTGACCTCTTCCTGACGCTCGCGGGTGAGCCGGACTTCCACGAATGCGTTGACCGGCAAACCGATGGCGCGTTGGTCCAGAAGCGTGACGTAGCCGCCGATATATCCCGCCCTCTCGAGCAGACGGATGCGCCGGGCGCACGGAGTGGCGGTCAGGGCAACGCGGTTGGCCAGTTCCGTGGTACTGAGCCGGGCGTTGGGCTGCAGTTCGGCGAGAATTCTGATGTCGATGGCATCGAGCGTATGAGTTGGGTGATTCATTCAATAGTCTATTTAGATATAGAGTAAACCTCTAATATAATTCAATTATACGTTATTAAATAAACAAAATAACTACTCTAATTGGGCTAATATATTTGTCAGAGTCAATCAATCTGGAGATATGTTCATGAATGAGTCATCGTTTGCGGGTTTCAAACATCGTTTGCGGCGTGAGGTACTTGACCACCCCGTCATCACCGCCAACCCCTACACTCGTTGGTTCCGGAAAGGCGCCATTTCCCGCGAGCAGGCGCGGGCCTTCCTGGTTCAGTTCTCGGTCTTTTCCAACGAGTTCCTGTTCGCTCAGCTACGCAAGATGGTCAACGCCGACACCGTCGAGGAAATGCGGGCCTCCAAGGAAATTCTCGCCAACGAGATCGGCGTCGGATACCGCGGCCGCACCCGGGAAGACGCGGAACTCGGCAGCCTGGTCGGCACCATCGAGGGCGGCACCTTCCACTTCGGCGCCGCGCACTTCGAGTTGTTGCTGCGCATGGCAAAGCCGTTGAACCTGACCTTGGCGGACCTGGGCAAACGCCGCTTCGGAACGCCCGAAACCCTGCATTTCTGCGACGAACTCATGCGCCTGTACGGCAGTGAGGACTACGCCGTAGCCGAGGCGGCATCGTGGTCGGTGGAGAACTGGGCAGCCGCCGGGTTCTGGGACGAACTGGTGCAGGGCTGGAAGATTTTCAAGATGCGCCAGAATCTGTCGAGCCTCAACCTGGCCTTCTTCAGCTGGCACGCCAAGTTGGAGCAAACCCACGCCCAGCACACCTGGGACGAGCTGGAAACGTTCTGCCGCGAACGTGACGTGGACGAAGATGCCTTCATCCGCAACGCCAACGAAATGCTCGATGGGGTCCTTGTCTTCTGGAATGGCCTGGACGATCAGCGAAAGCGTCTCGACGAGACCGCGGAGTTGCCCATCGCTTCGTGATCCCCCTGTTTCACCGCTCGCGCGATTAGCCGTCCGGCCGCTGTTCTCGCCAGAGACCGAGCTTCTCCTGCAACCCTCGGTCTGAGAAGCTGAACAACACCACGTCTTCGTCGCGGGCGATGTGGCGGTGTCGGGCCCAGATGGGCACCGCAAAGGTATCCTTGGGCCCCCATTCCAGAACGACATCGCCGATTTCGGTGCGCCCGGAGCCTTCGACCACCGAGTAGACGCAGCCGTCGGTCTGCCGATAGGGCGACCCGTTGAATCCGGCGGGTAGCAGTTGCATGAAGGCCGACAGCGTCGGGATGGCGTCATCTCCGGTCAGCGGGTTGGTGTAGCGGGTTTTCACGCCATGGCAAGGGTCCGCCTCGCTGGAACGGCTTATCGTCGCCAATGCCTCCCGGGTGCGTTCAAAGGTGTAGTTGACGATGGGAGTATGGTTGGCGCGGTGACCGTGCCCCAGGGGGGTGATCCCCATACCGAAGCGCACGGCGGAATCGCCCGGCGGCCGGGTCTCCGGGTGCTGGAATCCGGGATACGCCTCGAAGTAGCTCAACCCGAGCTTTTTCATGAGCGGCCAATCGAGCCCGTCGAGCCAGATCATCGGCTCATCGGTTTCGTTACCGTGATCGTGCCAGGTCCTGGACGGCGTGACCACGAAGTCGCCGGGATACATGTAGGTCCGCTCGCCGTTCACGGCAGTGTAGGCACCCCCGCCTTCGAGGATGAACCGGAACGCCGCGGGGCTGTGGCGATGCGAGGGCGCCACCTCGCCCGGCATGACGAGCTGATAGCCGGCATAGATCGTGGGGGTCACGGCCATCTTCGGAGCGAGTCCCGGATTCACCAGCGCCAGAACCCGCCGCTCCGCCTCCTCGGTCGACACGATGCCCCCGCTCTGCAACACCAGCGGTCGGACCTGGCTGTATCGCCACAGCGCCGGCTCCATCCCCGGGCCCGGCTCCGTCCGGGAAGCGAACTGGTTCATTTCCTCCCACAACGGCCAGAGCGCCGTGCTTTCGACATCGCTGTAGAAATCCGGGAAGGCATTGCGGAGTTCAGCCGTATCGACGTGAACATGTCTCGGGTTCAGCTTTGTCGCCATGAATACTTTCTCCGGGATCGCGTTACCAGCCCGTCCCCCTCACACTAGCCAACCGGTACGCGCATCGTGCCGATTCCCTCGATCTCGCACTCCAGCACGTCACCGGGCCTGACCGGGCCGACACCCGCGGGCGTACCAGTGTAGATCACGTCGCCCGGAAGGAGCGTAAAGAACTCCGAGCACTTCGAGATCAACATCTGCACATCGTATATCAGGTAACGGGTGTTGGAGTCCTGTCGAACCTCGCCGTTGAGCTTCAGGGTCAGGTCGAGGTTGTTCGGGTCCTCGATCTCGTCCGCGGTCGTGAGCCACGGGCCCAGCACGGAATAGCTGTCGACGGACTTGCGCATGCTGCGATCCTCGCCGCCGCGAACCGTCATATCCAGACCCATGGTGTAACCGGCGACGCATGCAAGCGCCCGCTCGCGGGCGATGCCGCGCGCTTCGCGGCCGATCACCACCGCGAGTTCGAGTTCGTGATCCGTGCGCCGATCCGGAAAACTTCGCACGACCCCTTCGCTCGGTCCCACCAGCGACGACACCGCCTTCAGGAAGCACAAGGACTTGCCGATGGGTTTGATGGCGGATTGGTCGAATACGATCCCTTTGTCTTCTTCCGCTTCGTCGATGTGGGTCTGGTAGTTGACGGGAGCGCCGAGCAACTTGGTGGGATTGGCTACAGGACTGTAAAGGGCGACCTGCTCGAGGTCATGTCTTGGTGCATCCGTCCGAACTTCCTCCACGCGTTTCCTTACGCCGTCGAGGTGTCGTATCAAGAGATCCCCACGCGCCGGCAAGGGCCAGCGAACGTTCGGGAGGACATCGAGCGCCGCGGTCACGTCCAGCACGGCGTCGCCCTGAACATAACCCAGCCGGGTCTGGTTGAATCGACAGAGTTTCACGGCAGCATTACCCTCGCAAACCAGGGACGAACGAAATTGTTACACAACCGGGCTTCGCTTGGGCCTTGAACCGCTCGCCGCGCGGCTCCGGTCCGTTTCAGCTTGACGATGCCATCACTGATTTCCGCCACGGTGACCGTGGACAGGGATAGTGCGTGGGAGCACGCATCCATCCAGCCGATCAGGTTCCTGGTTATCTCGTTCAGAGTCGGCTATTGCGACCGATCAACTGACCGCTACCACTCCACGGCGATGTACTTGGTCTCCATGTACTCCATCATGCCTTCGTGGGAACCCTCGCGGCCCAGGCCGCTTTGCTTGGTTCCGCCGAAGGGTGCGGCGGGATCTGAAACCAGGCCGCGGTTGAGGCCGATCATCCCGGCGTCGAGCCGTTCGGAAACCGCCATGCCGCGTTTCAGGTTGCCGGTGTAGAGATAGGACACCAGGCCGAACTCGGTGTCGTTGGCCGCGTGGATGACTTCGTCGTCATCGCTGAAGGGCACCACCGGTGCCACCGGACCGAAAACCTCTTCGCGGAGGATGTCGGCCGATTGGGGGACCTGTGCCAGCACGGTGGGTGGGTAGTAGTGGCCGACACGGTCGAGCGGCGCGCCGCCGGTCAGTACCTCGGAGCCCCGTGAAGTCGCGTCGTCCACCAGCCGATGGATGTCCTTGATTGCCCGAGCGTTCACCATGGGACCCAACTCGACACCGGGCTCCAGCCCCGGCCCGATCTTCACGGCCTGCATTGCGGCGGCAAACTTGTCAGTGAACTCGTCGTAGATCGCCCGGTGGGCGTAAAAGCGATTGGCAGCGGTGCAGGCCTCTCCGCCATTGCGCATCTTCGCGAGCATCGCGCCCTCGACCGCCGCGTCGATGTCGGCGTCGTCGAACACCAGGAACGGCGCGTTGCCGCCCAGTTCCATGGAGCAATCGACGATGCAGTCAGAGGCCGCCCGCAACAGCGCCCGCCCGACTTCGGTGGAGCCCGTAAACGACAATTTTCGCACCAGCGGATGATGCAGCATGGCATCGACCACCTCGCCCGAGCGGCGCGACGGCACCACGTTCATCACCCCCGGCGGCACACCCGCCTCGGTGAGAATCTCGGCCACCAGCAATGCCGTCAGCGGCGTATCCGACGCCGGCTTGAGGATCACCGGACAGCCGGCGGCGATTGCCGGCGCGATCTTGCGCGTGGCCATGGCCGAGGGATAGTTCCACGGCGTGACGAGCACGCTGACGCCGATGGGCTGATGGAGCACGACGATCCGGTTGCCGCCGGAGGGGGAGGCGAGAATCTCGCCGTAGTTGCGAACCGCTTCCTCGGAATACCAGCGAAAGAACTCGGTCGCGTAGTCGGTTTCCCCGAAGGCGTCGGGCAGCGCCTTGCCGTTTTCGCGCACAATGTACTCGGCGATGGTCCGGCGATTCTCCTTCAGAAGCTCCCACGCGCGGCGCAGGACCTCGGCACGTTCGCGCGGTACCCGCCGAGCCCACTCACGACCCGCCTCATGAGCGATTTCCACAGCACGGGTCACATCCTCCACCGTGGCGCTGGCGACCTCGGCGATGGTCGTTTCCGTCGACGGATCCTCCACCGGGAAGGTCCCGCCGTCGGCGGCATCGCACCATTCGCCGCCGATGAACAATTGGGTGCGCATCTCGGATCTCGGACTGAGGTCGATCGGGTTTGTACTCATTGGCTTGACACCATGATTCCGGTTAGCGGGACTACAACGACGGGTTGCTAGTACTCGTTGGCGATGAACAGGTCCTGGGCCGGGAAGAGCGTGATGACCCGACAGCCGTCGGGCGTCACCACCACTTCCTCTTCGATGCGCGCCGCGCCGTTGCCGTCGGCCGCCGGACAATAGGTTTCCAGCGCGAACACCATCCCCTCCTGCAATTCGAACGGGTTTTCGAACGAGACCAGCCGGCTGATGATCGGCCGCTCGTGCAGCGCCAGACCCAGGCCGTGCCCGAACTGCAGCCCGAAGGCCTCCATCTCGTTGGCGAATCCGAACTCGGGTGCCCTGGGCCAGAGCGCCGCGATCCGGTCGGTGGTCACGCCCGGCCTCACCATGTCGATGGCCACATCGATCCATTCGCGGGCGCGGCGGTAGGCATCCCGCTGCGCCGGTGTGGCCGAACCCACGTTGAGCGTGCGGTAGTAGCAGGTGCGATAACCCATGTACGACTGGATGACGTCGAAGAAAGCCTGGTCGCCCGGCCGGTACATTCGATCGGTGAAGTTGTGGGGATGGGGGCTGCAGCGTTCGCCGGAAACGGCGTTGATCGCTTCGACATCGTCGGACCCGGCCTCGTAGAGCAGCTTGTTCGCCAGTGCAACCATCTGGTTTTCTCGAGCACCCGGCTTGAGCGCTTCGGAGATGCCCTGGTAGGCCCCGTCGACGATGGCGGCAGACATGTTGAGCAGTACGATCTCGTCCATGCTCTTGATCTGCCGGGCGTCCAGCATTGTCTGTTGGCCGTCCAGGACTTTCAGGCCCGCCGCCTGCAGGGCGAACAGCATCGGAGGCTCGCAAATGTCCACGCCGACCGGCATGTCGGCGACACCTTCCTGTTGCAGCAGTTGCTTGATCTCCTCGGCGGCCTGCTTGAACAGCCCGGCTTCCTCGGAAACCGAACCGCGCAATCCGAGCATTCCGGCCTTGCAGCGCTCCGGCTCCAGCCAGGGTGCAAATAGTCGGTGGTGGGTCGCAGCCGAGCCGAAGTCCCAGAGATAGGGTTCGGAGTCCGCCGTAAAGAGCGCGTAGCGGCACATCTTGTCCCGCGACCACTCGCCGATCACGCTGGAGGTGATGTAACGGATGTTGTTGTTGTCGAAACAGAGCATCGCGCCCAGGCCTGAATTGCGCAGCGCCCAGCGCGTTCGGGCGACCCGGTAGCGCCGCAGCCGGTCGAAATCGACGCGCTCCTCGAAGTCGACGCTCATCGATCCGGGCGCGGCGATGGGCCGGGTCCAGTTCCAGTGGGTGTCCATGTCGCGGTCGGTCACGGCCGCTGTCGCATCGTTAGCCGTCATATCTCACCTTGATGGTTGGTTTCCCTGTTCGCGAAGGCCCTGGTGGGAATGGGGCGCGCCGCCGTGACCGCGGCATGTGCCGGCAGTCGTCCTTGGCGCACGGCTCGCCGGGCGTGTCAGTTCCCTGAGCGCCGTCGTACTGCATCCGCACGGAGTTGCCGCGGCCAGCGACTTGTCGACCACGGTACTGCGGCGAACGGGCTGCCCCAGGACTCCCGAACCACCGGTGATCACCCGGCGCACGGATTCGCCGGTGTGCGGGTGAACGGTGAGGGGCTCGTCGCGCATTCCCTGCACGACCTCGAATCGTTCCCCACCGCGGCCGTCGCTGGAGATGACTTGGTAAGTATAGGTGGGCATGTCGCGCGCTTCCGGTGCAAACATTTGCAGGCGGTATGGTATTGAAATCGGGGGTTGCCCTCAACACGTGTTCGGCCGCTCAGCCATCCCCCGAGAAATCGGCGTGCACGATTTGCGCTCTGTTGCAGAGGTTCAAACGATGTTCCCTTACAGGCGACGATACGCGGTGGCGGCCTTCCTGGGGATGTGTATCGCCCAAGGCGCGGCAGCGCAAGGCCCGTGTCCGCACCCGCCCAATGGATATCGATGGTT
The DNA here is from genome assembly GCA_965262365.1 of Candidatus Rariloculaceae bacterium. Taxonomy (GTDB): domain Bacteria; phylum Pseudomonadota; class Gammaproteobacteria; order Steroidobacterales; family Rariloculaceae; genus UBA6522. The sequence continues at coordinate 3,773,512 of OZ253541.1, read as the reverse complement.
CTACGATCTGGAGCCGGCCTCCAGCGCCATTCTCGACGGCGTTCGCCGCGCTGACGCGCAGGGAACTGGCGCGCAATCCACGCGGTTGTTCCATGGAAGCCCTTGGCGAGAGTCCCGCGCCGCACCAGGACCGGCGAGGCGAGCATGACCGTTGTTGATGCATCCCGCAGAGAGGCTCACTCCCGCGGCAACAGCAACGATCGCCCCTGGTGGACCAGCACCGCGCCGTCCACGGTGATGGCGCCGAGACGCGGTCCCTCGGCCAGCGTCTGGCCTTCCACGTATTTCGAGGAGTTGATGAACACGAACCGTTCGGCCGCGGCAGGGCTGTAGACATGCAGTTCGAGGTTCAGTACCGGCAGGGCTCCGCCGGAGGCACGGTACTGGGCCAGCGTGAACATCGGCGCCGCAAAAACTTCGGGCGTTGCTGGCTGTGGAGTCGGCGCGATCGAGGTCCCTGCCGGGCTTGGCGCGGCCGTGGCCTGAAGCGCCTCAGCGGAAAGGTCCCTTACCTCTCCGGCCGGGCTTGACACCGGGGATATCGAAGCCGCGGGGGGGGCAGTGGGCGTGGAAGAGATCGCCGCACCGGAATCGGATTCCGTGTTCGAGGTAGCTGAACCGGCAATGGTCTGCGTGGACGAAGCAGCCACACTGGCCGCGTCCTGATCCATGCCGGTTTCCCCGTCACGCAGCCAGAACCAGCCCAGGGCCACCAGACAGACGCTCAAACCGGCAATCAAACCCACCGTCCACCGCGGCACGTGCTTCTGGTGGACGACCAGGGGTGCGTCGCCGATCCCCGGAACCTGCGCCTTCTGGCGCTCGGTCTCGGACTTTCTCAAGGCATCCAGTATAAAGGACATGTCAGTTGGCCCGGGACAAGAGGGGCGTGCCTGGAATCTCCAGATCCGTGTTGATCGCGATCTGCGTCTGCGCGCCGGCGATACCGTCCACGCTCAGGCGGCGTTCCCGCTGATAGTCGCGGACGCGGGCTTCCAGGTCGCTGTCGAAAATGGAAGCACCGGGGCGCGGTGCGCTGTCGGGATCGCCGTCGATGCGCGCCAGGCTGGCACGAAGCCAGCGTACTCCTTCGCCTTCCATTCCGGGCGCGAGATCGTCGCCCTGCAACGCCCCGGGCCGCCACAACACCAGGCTGTCTCCATACCAGTATCGGGACAGGTCGGTCAGGTTCGTCCGGTAGGTCTTACTGCCAAACGCGAGGCTGGCGGTGTCGGTATCCATGTGTTTCAAGACCGCCTGGTACTGTTCACCGTCTTCACCGATCAGATTCAATATGGCCGGCCGGTCGAGGCTCCGGAGATACGTGAACGAACCGCGCTGGAACCAGCAGCGCCAGTTCAGGACCTGCGCCTGCTGACAAGCAGGTTGACCGTCGGGCTCGAAGGTCCTTCCCCACAGGTCAAAAAGCGTCGCGAAGGCCGTGGCGGTATCCTTCGGCACGGTTGGGTCCGCTAACAGTTCCGCCAGCGGCTGCGGGTCGTCGGCCTCGTTGGCCGGCTCCTGAACCGCCAGTATCTCCCCGGCCTCAGCCAGGCGCGGCGCCGGTTCCGCGGGAAGTTCGGCTTCGGACAGCGCCCCGTCGGCAACGTCGCCGGGCCGGTTGAACCAAAGCGATGCTCCCAGGGCCACCGCACCGGCGAGAACCGCCGCCACCGCGCCGGTCGCAAGCCGGCGTCGCCAGGTACCGCGCTGGCGGTCGCCGAACACTTCCGCTGCGGCGCGGCGTACCAGCCGACGGTCAATGCGCCTGGTCTCCTGAGCGTAACCCGCCAGAAGCGTGCGGTCCGCCACCACATTGATCAGCCGGGGCACGCCATTGGAACGACGGAAGATTTCCCGGATAGCCGCAGGCCGGAAGACGGGACCCGAAGCGCCCGCGACTCGCATCCGGTGTTCCACGTACTTGGTGGTATCCGCTTGATTCAGGGGCTCCAGGTGATAACGTCCGGTGACCCGTTGCGCAACCTGGCGCATATCCGCCCGCGACAGCACTTCCCGCAGCTCGGGCTGGCCGATGAGGATGATCTGCAGAAGCTTCTGCTTGGGCGTTTCAAGATTGGTGAGCAGACGAACCTGCTCGAGGATTTCGGTACCCAGATTCTGGGCCTCGTCCACGATCAGCACCGTGCGCCGCCCGCGACCGTGGGCATCCAGCAGGTAGGCGTTCAGACCGTCGACCAGCGCCTTGACGGAGCGACCCTTCGGAGGCTCGATCCCCAGTTCCTCGGTAATCGCCGTGAGGAATTCCCTGGTCGTCAACTCGGGATTGAGGATCAGCGCGACGTCCGCCTCGTCCGGCAGTTGCTCGAACAAGCAGCGGACCAGCGTGGTCTTGCCGGTACCGACTTCGCCGGTGAGTTGAATGAATCCGCCGCTCTCGGAAATGCCGTAGAGCAGGTGGGCCAGCGCGTCGGCATGGCGCTGGCTCATGTACAGGTAGCGCGGGTCCGGAGTGATGGAAAAGGGTTTTTCCGTCAGTCCGAAAAACTGGGTGTACATGCTGGCAAGTCCTGAATTTCGATGCTACGCGCCGCCGGTGGGCAACGTCGCCTGCGAGATACCGGCCTTACGACGGTCGTGTCCTACTCCACTACGGTTACGGTGATGGTCTCGGAAACCACGGGCGGATCGTGAGGTATGTGCAGGTGGTCCCCCAGGATCAGTTGCAGCGTGTGCTCGCCCGGCGCCAGTTCCACCATGGCTTCGCTTTGCCCCAGGCCGAAGTGGAGGTGGTTGGCGTCCGTGGGTATCGGCAGGTTCTCCGGGGGCATTCCCGTATCCACGAGCATATGGTGATGGCCGGAATCCGGGAATACGATGCCCGCCGGGGCAATTCCGGCGCCGCTCAGGCCAAACAGGATGTTGACCGGGCTTGTGACCTCACCGCCGTCGGCAGGGGCAATGAAGTAGAGCACGGCGCCCTCGGGCGCCGGTGTGCGCGGCAGGGCCGGCGGTGCAGCGGCGGGTTCCACGGCTGTTGGTTCGACCGTGTCGGGCATTTCGGCCTCGGGCTCGGGCGCCTGATCGCCACAGGCGACCAGCCCGATGCTGCATGCCAGGGCCAACGTGATTCCAATGCGCATTTGCTCGATCTCCAACCGCTTCGCCAAGATGCAAATGTAGCATAACACCTGGCGCGGAATAGACCCTGGAGGTTATGTGGTTGTGTACGAATTGCCCACGACGCGGTCAAGGGCAATTCGCACACAACCACTCAATCCGAGTCGGGTGGGCCTTGCGGGTCAGGAAATGCTTGGCGTCAGGAGCTTGGCGCGTCGCTGGATGCGTTTGGTGCCAGTTCCTCGGCGGCGAAGTCGTCCACCATGAGGAGATTCATCACGGCTTCATCGAATGCGCGTAGTTCGTCCGCCTCGGAGGCAGAGACGATGTCCAGTTCGAGAGCTTCGTCGATCTGTGCAGACATCGTGCCTTCGCTGATCTGCCCGGATCTGCGGGCATCGGTGAGCTTGCCTTCGATCGGCTTGACCTGCTCTGCCAATTCGAGTGCCTCTTGCAATTGGCCCAGCGGGCTGCCCGGTTCGCGCGCCGCGTAGATGCCTTCGCACAAGCGGTCTCGGACATCCGTGGGATTGATGATGAGTCCCGCGATTTCCTGGTCAAGATTATCCGCCGGCGGGGAGTAGGTCTTTCCACGAGGGAAGATCAGGACTCGCAGCAGCGCAACGGCCAAGCGATTCGGCAGGTTTCTCAGCAGCCCATCCAGTTGCTGCTGAGCCTTGAACATCAACGTGCGGCAGCTCCATTCCACCAGCGGCACGTCGCCTGCGGGACTGCCCTGATCCTGGTGGTACTTCAGCACCATCGAGCCAAGGTAAAGGTAACTCAGAATGTCGCCCAGACGGGCCGAAAGCTGTTCCCTGCGCTTCAGCTCGCCGCCGACGAGGAACATGGACGCATCGCACGCCAGCGCGAACGCCGCGCTGAAGCGGTTGATATGCTGGTAGAAGCGTCCCACCGGGCCGGTAGCCGGGGTATTGGACAGCCGTCCATGGGTCAGGCCCAACAGGAATGATCGCAGCGCGTTGGAAAGCGTGTAGCCCACATGGCTGAAGATCAACCGGTCGAACGCCTCCAGCCCCCTGGTCGGGTTCTCGTCAGCCGCTGCCTGCATTTCCTTGAGCACATGGGGATGGCAGCGGATCGCGCCCTGCCCGAAGATGATCAGGTTGCGGGTGAGGATGTTCGCCCCTTCCACCGTGATGGAAATGGGCAGTGACGCGTAGCCGGTAGCGAGGTAGTTGGTCGGCCCGCGCATGATGCCCTTGCCGCCGTGAATATCCATGGCGTCGTTGACGACACTCCGGCTCATCTCGGTGTTGTGGTACTTGAGAATGGCGGTGGGTACCGCTGGCTTTTCGCCTTCGTTCAACGCCGCGCATGTGACGCGGGAGGCGGCCTTCATGATGTAGGTGTAACCGGTCATTCGCGCCAGCGCTTCGCCGACGCCGTGAAACTCGCCGATGGGCAGCTTGAACTGCCTGCGAATGCGTGCATATGCACCGGTGGCGTAAACGGCGGCCATGGCGCCGCCGACGGCGTTGCTGGGCAGGGCGATGCCGCGTCCCGCGCTCAGCAGTTCCACCAGCATCCGCCATCCTTCCCCGGCCATCTCGGGTCCGCCGACGATGCAGTCCAGCGGCGCGAACACGTCCACGCCTCGGGTCGGACCGTTCAGGAACGGGATGCCGATGGGCAGATGGCGGCGGCCGATCTCCACTCCCGGCAGATTGGCAGGAATCAGCGCGGCGGTGATTCCATACTCGTCACGCTCGCCGATGAGATGATCCGGGTCGTAGAGCTTGAAGGCCAGCCCGAGCACCGTGGCGACAGGTGCCAGAGTGATGTAACGCTTGTCCCAGTTCAGCCTGATGCCGATGATTTCCTCGCCGTCGAATTCGCCGCGGCAGACCACACCGCTGTCGATCAGTCCGGTGGCGTCGGAACCGGCGTGGAGCGATGTCAGGGCAAAGCAGGGGATTTCCTCGGCGGAGGCCAGACCCGGCAGCCAGCGCTGCTTCTGCTCGTCGGTACCGTAGTGCAGCAGGAGTTCAGCCGGACCGAGTGAGTTGGGTACACCAACCATGGTAGAGACGGTGCCGCTGTGCGAGGAAAGCTTGGCCAGGACCATGGACACCGCCAGCGGCGAGAATCCCCGGCCGCCGTATTCTTTCGGAATGATCAGCGAAAAGAACCCGTTTTGCCGGATGAATTCCCACACGTGCTCGGGCATGTCCTGCAAGTCATGGGTAATCGTCCATTCATCCGCCAGGCCGCACAGCTCCTCGGTGGGGCCGTCCAGGAAGGCTTGCTCGGCTTCCGTCAGTCTGGGAGGAGGCAGCTTGGCCAACTGCTGCCAATCGGGCATGCCGGAGAACAGTTCGCCCTCCCACCAGACCGTACCGGCTTCAAGCGCCGCACGTTCCGTCTCCGAAAGCCTCGGCAGCAGCGTTTTCAGAACCTCCAGAATCGGAGCGCTGATGCGATCGCGGCGTAGTGCTTCCACGTTCAGCAAGGCGAATCCGGCGAACAGTACCCACAGGACGAACAGCCAGAAGAGGGCAGCGCCCGCGAACAGTGTAAACGCGACCAGAACGGCTCCCATTGCGGCAGTGGACAGTCGCAGATCGACGCGCCTGTAGATCAACGCGAAGGAGGTTCCCAAGAATACGATGAGCCAGAATATCGTTGTCACGCTGAATATGCCTCGAAGTCTGCGCCGTCGACAGGCTAGTGGCAGAGCCAAAGTTCGCATCTACGCGCTGGCAGACGCGCTGATACGCAATTATCAGTTGGATAGAGCACTAGAGGTTGGACTCACTCAAGTCCATCGACGTTCCCGCGTTCTGCTCGCAGTTCGGCATCGGAGGCGTCCATTCGTTCCCGGCTGAATTCATCGATTTCCAGGTCCTGGATGATCTCGTAGCGTCCACAGCCCGGGCAGCGCACAGGGTACGAGTAAACCACGCCTTCGGAGATGCCGTAGCTGCCGTCCGACGCGACTCCCATACTCACCCAGTCGTCGTCGGTGCCCAGTGCCCAGTCGCGCATGTGATCGATGGCAGCCGATGCGGCCGAGGCAGCGGAGGACGCCCCCCGCGCCTTGATGATCGCCGTGCCGCGCTGCTGAACCGTGGGTATGAATTCCTCCCGGTACCAGTCCGCCGGGACGACTTCGGCAGCCGGCTTGCCGGCGATGGTCGCATGCGCGATGTCGGGGTACTGGGTTGCCGAATGATTCCCCCAGATGATCACGCCCCGCACGTCACTCACGTGGGTCCCGCTCTTGAGCGCCAGTTGGGCCTTGGCGCGGTTGTGGTCCAGGCGGGTCATGGCCGTAAAATTCCCGGGATTCAGGTCGGGTGCGTTGGTGCGCGCGATGAGCGCGTTGGTGTTGGCCGGATTACCGACCACCAGCACCCTGACATCCCGGTCGGCGACTGCATTCAACGCGCGCCCCTGGACGGAGAAGATCCGCGCGTTGGCCATCAGCAGGTCCTTGCGTTCCATATCAGCGGTACGTGGCCGCGCACCCACCAACAGTGCGTACTGTGTGCCCTGGAATCCGACTTCGGGTTGATCGGTGAGCTCGACACCGTCCAGGGCGTTGAAGGCGCAGTCGTCCAGCTCCATGGCGACGCCTCTCAACGCATCCATGGCGGGCGGGATTTCGATCAATTGAAGTATCACGGGCTGATCCGGTCCGAAAAGCTGCCCGGAGGCGATACGGAAGGACAGTTGGTAGCCGATCTGTCCCGCGGCGCCCGTGATGGCGACGCGCACCGGGGGTTTTCTGGAGTCGTTCATTGCGGTTGGGAGCTCCAATAGGGGGCGGAGGCGCGCAGATTCTAGCACGCGACAAGAGTGATCTCAGCGAGGAATATGCTACTCGCCGACGACCGTGTGAGGGACTCTGTTTCGGCGCGTTCGCAAGACGCGCGACACGAGACTTTGCTGTGTCTCTCCTGCCAATGTGGGCGAGACTGTGTTTGTATTAACCATGCCTCGCGACGACAGGGGGAGGGCGTTCCAGCTGTTAGTTCTCAGCCGCCGCTTCGTCCTGAAACAGCTGACGCTGTTCGTTGAATTCGGCCGCAACTTCTTCCATCTCCGTCACGCCGTTGTTGTACTGGTCGACCATCGTCGTTCGATCTTCCTCGGATGCTTCATCTCCCAGGGCCTCGATTTCAGCATCCAGACAGGTCAGGTATTCGTCCATCGCCGCCATGAATTCCCTGACGCTGGTCTGTGCGGCCACCATTTCGTCCAGCGTGGCTTCATCTCCAGGCGGAATATTGGCCTCTGCGGGATAATCGCAGGCAAGGGCGGACATCGCACTGCCCAGTGCGGCCAGAAAAATCAGGGGAAGAGAAAGTTTCATGGTTTTTCCTCAGTACAACTGAACGCGGATAGCGTATTGAAAGACAAGACCACCGGTCTGGACGGCATCGTGCTCCTTGGTTATTCGGCCAGAATCTCGGCACATTTGTCGGTTGCCTCCGAACTCGGACCTGATGTGCCCGTACCCGTCCCGGTGGCGCACCTATAAAGTTGAATCTGTTCATTGAAATGCGTTGCGATGGCTTCCATCTCCGCCACGGCCACGTTATGCCGGCTGAACATGATGCTCTTGAATACTTCAGGGGCGTCCTCGCCGGCCACGGTCAATTCTTCCTCCACGCAAACCAGGTAGGTCTCCATCGCCGTGACATAGGTTCTGACTTCTATCTGCGCTTCGAGCATTTCTGCAAGGGTCGCCGCACGCCCCTCGGGGATGGTGACCAGGGGCGGATATTCGCACGCAATCGCCGCGCTTCCACCAGCGAGCGCAAACAGGGCAACGGTTAATTGCGGGATGCTAATGGCGTTCCCCAAAAGTGCGGAATTCGAGCGCGCACTATACTAAAACCCCGCAGGCGATGCCAAAGTGAAGCGGCTGCCGCCCACGTGCTTGCGGGCGGCTGACGACACCATCGACCAATCCGGGTTGAGCATTACAGCGCTTATAATGGGCCGCCCCCGGGTCCCGCCGGCCTTTTGCCCGGGGCCGCCGGCCGGGCTGGTTGGTTGATCGGTCACTCATGAAACATCCTTCGCTGGATTCTCGGCTCGCCTGGTTGGGCAACGGTGACAATGCGTCGCGATTGCGGGGCGGGTTACGCGGCCTCGAAAAGGAAAGCCTGCGCGTCGACCGCAGGGGGCACCTGGCGGACACGCGGCACCCGACAAGCCTCGGATCGGCGCTGACACACCCGCATCTCACCACCGACTACTCCGAAGCGTTGCCGGAATTGGTCACGCCTCCTTACCCCAGCAACTGGGAGACGCTGCAATTTCTCTGCGACCTGCACATATTCGTCGCAAAGCACCTGGAAGATGAGTTTCTGTGGGCACAGAGCATGCCCTGCAGGATTCCTTCCGGCGACAAGGTTCCCATCGCCGTTTACGGTTCGTCAAATCTCGGGAGAATGAGATCGGTGTACCGGCGCGGCCTCGGTTTCCGGTATGGGCGGGCCATGCAGACGATCTCCGGCGTGCATTTCAACTACTCCGCGCCCCTGGAGTTCTGGAAGGCCTTTTACGACACGGAACGGTCCGTTCTGAGCCTCCAGGACTTCATTTCCCACCGATACATGGGAGCGATCCGAAACTACCGCCGCCTGACGTGGCTGATCATCTACCTGTTCGGCGCTTCGCCCGCGTTCTGCAAGTCGTTTCCGACATCCCGTAGCCCGTACTTGCGGGAACTCGATGCCGACACCTGGTTCGCGCCCTTCGGCACGTCGCTGCGCATGAGCGACATCGGCTACCGCAACCGATCGCAGTCGGAACTTCAGATCTCCATGAACTCGCTGGACGATTACCTGTCGGGCCTGGTTGCCGCCGTCAGTACGCCCAATCCCCGCTATGAAGCGATCGGCGTGCTTGCGGAGGGGGACTACCGGCAACTCAACGCGAATACCCTGCAGATCGAAGCGGAATACTACAGTCCGATTCGCCCGAAACCTCCGGCGGACTACCTTCACCGGCCGACGGTGGCGCTGCGGGAGAAGGGGGTCAAATACCTGGAAGTCAGGACTCTGGATCTCAACATGATGGATCCGCTGGGCGTGAATCAGCTCCAACTGCGTTTCGTCGAGGCGCTGCTGCTGTACTGCCTGTTGGACGACAGCCCCCCTGTCGATTCGGCGGAGCAGGCGGAGATTGACGAACGCGACCTGCTCGTGGCCCGGGAGGGGCGCAGGCCCGGGCTTGCGCTACCCCGCGGCGGACGCACCGTGGGACTGGCCCACTGGGCCGGGGAAGAGCTCAAGAGAATTCGCGAGATCGCTGCTCTGCTGGAGGAAGATGATGACGGCTACATTGACGCGGTGGAGGCTCAGCTGGCCGCAATCGAGGATCCCGAACTGACCCCTTCGGCGCAAATCCTCCGACACCTGCAAACCGAGGGCGCGAGCTTTTTCGAGCTGGCCCTTGAGACCTCCCGTCAGCAGCATCGCTATTTCTCGGCGCTGCGGCTACCGGCCGAGAAGGAAGCATGGCTCGAGGAACTGGCCCGCGAATCCCTGGAGCGGCAAGCGCGGTTGGAGGCTGAGTCCGGGCAACCGTTCGCGGACTACTTGCGGGACTATTTCGCGCGGGTCTGAACTGGCAGCCCGTGGCAAGAGTACGGCGTCAGCGTTTCAGCAGCGCCATCAGGTCGGTTTGCGGATCGGCGAGCCGTTCCGGCGCCGGCGCTGCACGCTGCATGATCAGCCGCTTGCCCAGCATGAACTCCTTCGGCGAATTGACGGCATCCACGGCCAGCAGGTTGCCGTCGCCCAGGTAGAACGCCGCAAAGCCGTTCGCATCGGGGTCGCCACGCAGCACCACCTGGTCATGATGCTGGGACAGTCCGGCGATCTGCAGCTTCAGGTTGTACTGATCGGACCAGAACCAGGGTACGGTGTCATAGGGCTGGTCGCCGCCGAGCAGGCTCACGGCGGCGACCTTCGCCTGATCGATGGCGTTCTGCACCGATTCGAGCCGAATCCTTCGGCCGTACAGGCGGCTGGGATGATTGGTGCAGTCGCCGGCGGCGACGATGGGTTCGTCATCGGTGCGCGCGTATTCATCCACCCGAATACCGTTCTCGCAGGTCAGCCCCGCACTTGAGGCCAGCTCGACCACCGGTTCGATGCCGATGCCGACGATTGCCAGGTCGCAGGGAATTTGCTCGCCATCGGCCGTGGCCACCGCCTCCACGCACTCGTCACCGATGAAGCCGCCGATCATCGTCCCGCAGCGGATATCCACACCGGAGCGGGTGTGGTAGTCGAAGTAGAACTGCGATACCTCGGGGCAGACGACCCGGGCCATGACCCGGTCCACGGCTTCCAGGACTGTGACCTCGAGTCCCCTTGTGACGGCCACGGCCGATACCTCCAGGCCGATGTAGCCGGCACCCACCACCACCAGGCGTTTGCCCGGCTGGACGGACTCGGTGATGGCGTCCACGTCGGCTACGTCGCGAACGTAGTGAATGCCTGGCAAGTCGGAGCCCGGAATATCGAGACGCCGAACGCGGCTGCCGGTCGCCAGCAGCAGGCCGTCATATTCCAGCGTTCGGCCGTCGTCGAGCCTGACGCGGCGACCGTCCGGATTCAGCTCTTCCGCGCGGACGCCAAGCCGCAGTTCCACACCGTTCTTCTCGTAGAAGCTCCTGGGGCGCAGAAACAGGCGTTCCCGGTCCAGCTCACCGGCAAGGTATTTCTTCGACAGCGGCGGGCGCTGGTAGGGCGGCAGGTCTTCTTCCCCGACCAGCGTGATCCGGCCGTCGAATTTCTTCTGCCTCAGAGTCAGAATGGCCTGGGCAGCCGCCTGTCCTCCACCCACGATGACGATGTGCTTGCTGGTCACGGATTGTCTATCGCTTGAGATTGCACGAGAATCGCATCTTAGCCCGAACCTTGATCCGGGGGCAGCCGTCGCCCGGGACGTGATTCGGCAAATTCAATCGCATCGAGTGAGGGATTATGACCAAGGCCATACGCATCGAAGAGTTCGGCGGACCGGAGGTACTCCAGTGGGTCGACGTGGAGTTGGGCGAGCCGGGGCCGGGAGAGGCGCGGGTCGCGCATCGCGCCGTTGGCGTCAACTTCATCGACACCTATCACCGTTCGGGACTATATCCGGTTGGACTGCCCAGCGGCCTGGGCGGCGAGGGCGCGGGGGTCGTCGTCAGCGTGGCTCCGGATGTGGATTTCGTCAGCCCGGGTGACCGGGTCGCCTACGCCGCGCCGACGCCGGCAGGCTCGTACTCCGAGGAACGCATCATGCCGGCGAAATGGCTGACCAGGCTGCCCGACAGTATCGACGACGAAACGGCGGCGGCCATGATGCTCAAGGGAATGACGAGTTGGTACCTCCTGCGGCGCACGTACCGCGTCCAACCCGGGGACTGGATCCTTATTTATGCAGCTGCGGGCGGCGTCGGAACGATCGCTACCCAGTGGGCGCGAAGTCTCGGGGCGCACGTGATCGGGGTTGTGAGCACTGAAGAAAAGCGCCGCCTGGCGCTGGCCCACGGTTGCGAGCATGTGTTGCTGGCCGACAGCGATATCGTCGAACAGGTTCGTGAACTCACCGGCGGAAAGGGGTTGCCCGTTGTCTACGACCCCATCGGCAAGGATACCTTGTTCACATCCATGAAATGCCTGAGGCCCCGGGGCTTGTTGGTGAGTTTCGGCAATGCCTCTGGACCGGTCGATTCGCTCAATCTGCTGGACCTGCTGAAGTACGGATCCCTCTACGTCACCAGACCGACCTTGTGGCATTACGTCACTAACCGCGAGGAAGCCAGCGAGGGCGCCGGCGAACTGTTCGCGCAGTTTGCAGCAGGCAACATCAAGATCGAGATCGGCCAGCGATTTCCGCTGCGGGACACTGCCGACGCCCACCGGGCGCTTGAAGCCAGGCAGACCACAGGCTCCACCGTTCTACTGCCCTGATTCCTGACTGTATGCGAGCGCACAGGGGCTGTCGCCATGCACCCTCGCGTCCCGCGACGACGCTACGACTGAAGCAAGCGACGCTCCAGCAATGAACGCATGTCACGTCGGCCGTCGACGATTGCCATTACGTAAACGTTATCGCCGATCGCTCGGTAGATTATCCGATAGGGCTTGAAGAAAACTTCCCGATATTCCCTGATTCCGATGTCCAGCAATTCCGTGGGATATCTGCCTCGCTCCGGATGTCCGACAAGGCTGCTAAACGCCTTCTCGATCCGATCCAGCACGTGATCGGCACGGCCTGGTGAATCGTGTCGATCAATGTAGGCGCATATCTCCTTCAGATCGCGTACCGCATCGTTCGTCAACTGGACAATGAAAGACATCTGCGAACCTATCGCCGCTCCCGAAGCCGGGCGATCACGGTCTCGGCAGCTTGTACCTGGCCGTCTTCGATCTGGCGGTTGCCCAACGCAAGAAGTTTGAGCATCGCGATGGTTTCCTGCATGTTCTCGTAGCTATCGATATCCTGAATAACGACCTTGGCCTCACCGTTTTGGGTGATGATCAAGGGCTGCTGCCGGTCTCCGAGCGTCCGAATAATCTCCGCCGCGTGAGCCTTCAGGTAACTGATGGGTTTGATTTGGCTGGAAAGTCTCACGAGTACGTACTCCATATGTGGGCTATTGTGGCTTGGTCCCGTTTGGTCCACCCAAAGATGGCGAGTCCGGCACCGAATGCGAGCTTATGCCCGTTTGACCGAGCCGAACATGGGCTCGCATTCTGATCAGACCAAATATAGCCCAAATTAGGACTGGATTGGGGATTCTTTCTTTTTCCAATCAATTGCGGCACAAGCGCGCGGCGAGAGCTGTCCGCACGCACCCCCTCACGATCCGGCTAGTTTCTTGAGACCCTACACCGGCGTCAAAGGCCAGAACAGCGGCAGCAGCACCATCACCGTGACGAAGACCACCACCGTCAACGGCACCCCGAGCCTGAGGTAATCCCCGAACCGATAGCCCCCGGGACCCATGATCAGGATGTTCGCGGGGTGGGAGATGGGGCTGGTGAAGCTCGCCGAAGCGGCCATCGCCACGGCCATCATCGCCGTGTGCGGCGCGATACCCAGGTCGGCGCATGCGGACAGCACGATGGGAGACATCAACACGACGAGTGCGGCGGTGGGAATGATCATGGTGCCGGCCGCAGTCACCACGTAGAGCCCTGCGATTACCCACCACGGACCCAGCGGACCCACATACTGCATGGTCAATTGGGCCAGCAACTGCGCTGCGCCGCTTTCCTGCATGGCGGTTCCCAGGGGCAGCATTCCGGCGATCAGGAAGATCGCCCGCCAATCGATGGCTCGATAGGCATCCTCCATGGTCAGGCATTGGCTGATCACCATCAGGGTGGCGCCGATGACCGCCGCGATGTAGATCGGCAGCCAACCGGCCAGTACGCTGATCACGACGCCCAGCATGATGCCTGCGGCCAACGGCGCTCGCCGGGTGTCCAGCGCCCGTTGGGTTACCGGGGTCAAAATGATGAATTCCGGATCGCGCTCCAGCACGATCAGCCGCTCGCGCGGGCCAAGCACCAGCAGGGCGTCGCCGAGTTCCAGGTGCAACTGGTCGAGATTGGAGCGGATGGCTTCGCCGTGGCGCCACACGGCGACCAACTCCAGCCCGTAGGTATCGCGGAAATTGATGTCCGTAAGGGGACGTCCAGCCAGGCCGGAGCGGGGTTCCAGGGTGGCTTCCATAAGGCCGAGTCGATCCGATTCGAGGGCGTTGAGATGCGTGTGTCCGCCCCGCTGGATCTCCAGTTCCTGCAGCCCCCGCAGCACATCAAGGTCCTGTCTACGCCCCTGCATGAGCAATACGTCTCCGCCCCGGAGCGGCTGGTCGGGTTCCGGCATGATTTTCAGATCGCCGTCCCGGAACAATGCCAGCAAACGGAAGTCGAAGGCGTCACCAAGCCGGCTGCGAGCGAGCGTATCGCCGGAGAGCTGGGAATGCAGGGGTACGCGCACAACGAAAATGTAGTCCTGGAGCTGGTAGGTATCGCGCAACCTGGTTTCATCGACCTCCCGGCAGTGGGCGAAGTCAGGTGAACGCTCCAGCTCGAGTGCGGTCTCCGGCCTGGTCTGGAGCAGCAGCGTATCCGCCGGTCGCAGCGGAACGTTGGCCAGATTGGATCGGCGCACGAGCTGCCCGCGGCGAATCGCCAGAACATTGGCTCCGTGGGTTCTGCGGAACTCTGAGTGGTGCAGCAGCTCTCCGGCCAAAGGCGAACCTTCCGCAACCACCACTTCCATGAGCTTGACCTGACCTTCCATGAGCCCCTGCAGCACCGGTGCTTCCCGTTCGATGATGAGTTCGTTCCAACGCTGAAATTCGCGAAACCGGTCCAGGCGCCCCTGCACCACGAGCTTGTCGCCGCCCTGCAGCACGGTCTGGCGCGGCGGCATGAGTTCGGTGCGGTTGCCCTGTTCCCGGGCGATTACGATCAGTCCGGCGGCGACGCCGATACGGCTCTGCGCCAGGGTCTTGCCGACCAGGATGGAATCGTCCGGCACGCGCATCTCGAATGCCCTGGACTGCAGCCCGTACTGGGTTCGCAGGTTCCTTTGACTGCGCCTCTGGGTTTCTTCCTCGGGTTTGACGCTCGGCAGCAGGTGGCGGCCGAGCAGCGCGATGAACAAAGTCCCGGCGATCAGCACGCCTCCGCCGACGGGCGTGAAGTCGAACATCCCGAAGGATGTTTCCCCCGCCTGCTGCAGCGCACCGCTGATCAACAGGTTGGGCGGGGTACCGATCATCGTCGTCAGCCCGCCGAGCAGGCAGCCGTAGGCCAGCGGCATGAGCAGTTTCGAGGCCGGAATCTTGGTTCGCCGGGCGATTTCGATGACCACCGGCAGCATCAACGCAGCGACGCCGATATTGTTCATGAAGGCCGAAAGCACGGCGGCGGTGAGCATGATGGCCACGGTCATCGTTCCCCGGCTGGTGCCCGCGAACCGGAGCACGGTACGCCCGATGACATTGGCGATTCCGGTTCGGGTCAGGCCGTCGCTGAGGATGAACATGGCCCAGACGGCAATGACCGCGCCATTGGCAAATCCGGCCACAGCATCTTCGGGACCGACCAGGCCGGTGACGACCAGCGCGCCCAGGACGAGGAGCGCGGTGACGTCCATGCGTACCTTCTCGGTGACGAACAGCACCAGCGATCCGCCGAGGATGATCAGGACCAGGGCGATGTCAATCGTCAAGGTGAGCCCGCCGGTCGATCAGAACTTCCATATCAACAGCGCCTGCACAGTGTTCTCGTCCGTGGCGCCGTCGCCGAGTTTGTTGAGCCAGAACTGGTATTCGAATCCCAGGGACACGTGCTCGTTCGGACTCCAACGGAATTGCGGTTGGGCGAGAATCCATGGTTCGACCTTGCCTCCAAACTCGTTATCCCGCCCGCCGATATACTCCAGATGGCCCTCGATACTGAAGTTGGCTTTACCAATAGTAAAGGGTCGCGCAAAGTTGAAGTCGACCATGTACGAGTCGCCCTCCCTGGGTGCCCCGCCGGCCGCTGCGCCTTCGCTGTCATCGATGTAGGCGGTGAAATCGAGGTTGGCGAACGCGAAGCCGCCCAGGTCAAGCACCAGGCGAACGCCCGGCAGGTATTTCTTGACGTCGGCATCCGACGCCCAGTTGTAGCCCCAGATCAAGCCGATGTCCGAGATGATCCCGCCCCCGACGGATCTTCCCGCGATCTTGCCGAGACTGAAGTTGGAATACCACTCTCCGTAGATGTCAAAATCCTGAAAGCCCGGATTCCGGGCGTCCAGGAAGTCGATGAAGAAAAAGTTGTCGCCGTACTTCCAGCCGCTGGCATGCTGAAGCGTGTAGATGAAGTGGTCCGAATCGCCGCCGCCGGCAAACGTGGGGATATCCAGCTTGCCGTATGCCAGGTGCGCTTCGGTGATGCTCCATTCGGCGGCGGGCAGGGGTTGTGCCAGGACCAGCGCCAGCAGCGGCAACGCCGGTCCGCCGAAGGGGTGCTTGTGAATCCTTGTTCTGGAATTATTCACGCTTGCGCCGGACACATCTTTACCGGACCTCGATCAAGGGCTCCCCTCTTTCGAGGGCATCCTCAATTGTGGGCAGGTGTGGCGCCAGCCTGGCTTGCAGCGAGGCATTGGCGGTGTTGCCGAAGCGAAGCCATACTACCTGTAGTCCCGGTGTCCGCCGCGTTCGCTCGGCGAAGTCGGAATCCTTCGACCAGATCACCGCCTGCATCGCCGGGGCTTTCGCCTCTATCGCATCGTCCGTGGCCGCGCCCAGGCCGAGATCGTTGACATGGTCGGAAGGATAGCCGTTCGTGGTGAGCCACCGGGCCAACCCAGGCGGCAATTGCGCGTCGATGAGGAAACGCACCGTCAGGCGGCAAGGATTACGCGGTGCGCGCTTGCGGCTGCGCCGAAGGCCAGCGCCGCGCTCAGATCCGCATCGCTCAGATAGGGATAGTCCGCGAGTATCTCGGACTGCGAAACTCCATTGGCCAGCAGGTCCAGGATGTCGGATACGCGAACCCGAGTGCCCCTAATATGCGGGCGTCCGCCGCAGATCGCGGCGTCGATATGGATACGGTCCTGAACCTCCCGGAAGCCGATATCGGCGGCGCCGGCGAAAATCTCCCTGGGAATGCAGATTCGCGCGTTCTTGCGCGGGCCGGAATGTCCGTGGGCTACGAGGAATTCCCGCAACGCGTCGTTAAGGTCGGCAGCAAGACGCGTGGTTGGTCGTACAGCCTCGAACCATTCCCTGAGAACAGCCTCGGTTCGGGCGCCGTACCTGTCGTGCGCCCCCGACAGGTAGGTGTTGGCGTTGTTATTCGCATAGCCGATGAATTTCGACGGTGCGAAGAGCCATTTTCCGTCAGCCGATCTGACGGCATACCATGCGTGCACTTGCTTCATACGATTGATCAGTCGGCGGTTCCGAACCTCTGTTTGGTAGCGCTTGATGTTCTCGATCGCTTGATCCGCACGGTCAACTAATTCATGGGTCATGCCGGCTTCCTTGTCGTGAGAAGGGTTGCCAAGGGGTAACAGAATACTAGATCAAGTAGATAGTATCTAGTTATGAGGAGCAATCCAGTTGCCTCAAGCCGAGTATTCCCCGTGGAGTAAGCGTCAGCGGCGGTGGGGTGATCGAGATCGAGGAAAACCCTACCGATGGCGTTCGGCGATGGCCGCGAGACCTGCGTCAATCCGCGCGCGGTCGAGCCACTCCCCGCGCACCATGACACCCAGGGGACGGGCCGCGGCGCCCACGTCTTCCAGCGGATTGTCCGCCAGCAGGATCAGGTCCGCCGCCAAACCGACGGCAATGCGGCCGAACTCGTCCTCGGCATCGAAGAAATCGGCGGGAGCGACCGTGCCCATGCGCAACGCCTCATAAGGGGAGAGCCCCGCGTCGACCATGGCGCTTAACTCGCGCTGCAGGGAAAACCCGGGGACATTGAATGTCTGGGGAGCGTCGGAGCCGAGTAACAGACCGACGCCTTCGTCATGCAGGGCCTTGACGATCCGGTTCCTCAAGTCGACCAGCCGTTCCCCGTCGCCGGGGCTCAGATTGATCTCTCCGACCCGTCGCTGCTTGGATTCCACCCAGCCTTGTACGAGGGCGGGCGGCAGGTACGCCATCTGCGGGCGGGCACCGAGTTCTTCGGCCGACGGGCTCGGCAGTGCGACATTGGCGATCATGGTATTGGTCGGCACGATCCATACACCGGCGTCCCGCGCCTCCCGGGCAAGCTGCGCGATGCGGTCTTCATCGATCCGGTCAAGAATGTTCACGCCGTAAAATCCGGGATCGATGGCCGACTGATCCACCTGCGGCGGAAGCAGGTACTGCGGAAAGCCATCGAGGTGATCGATGGTGGCCTGGCGAGCCGCAAGCGCTCGCGCCACGCCGACGTCTTCGGAGACATGGCCCGCGACGTGGGTACCGGCCTCGGCGGCGGCCTGCACGGCGGCGTCGAATTCCGCCCGGGACAGCCCACGCAGCAGCTTGATGAAGTCGTACCCGGCATCGGCCTGATCGAGCACAAACTGCCGGGCCTCATCCGGCCCGTCGACCACGTTGCCGTTCAGTGCCGGACCGGAGGTAATGAACCGCGGTCCGAGCACCTCGCGACGGTCAATCTGACCGCGCAGTTCAAGATGCCCTTCTCGTCCCTGCATCCCTCGCACGGTCGTCACGCCGTTGGCCAAGTAGAGAAAGAGCACGTCCTCCAGATACTGCCGGTCGTCACTGCTGGGGACGTGGCCGTGCATTTCCGTCAGTCCAGGCATGAGGTAACGGCCCGATGCGTCGATCGCGACGGCGCCGGCAGGCAAGGCGACCGTGCCCTCAGGCCCTATCGCGGCAATGCGCCCGTCGGCAACCAGCACAGTCTGCCCCGGGAGTGCCTCTTCAGCATCCAGGTTGATGACGTTGGCGTCCCGAATCGCGTAGGCTGGACCTTGTTGCGCAGAAGCAACCGATAAAAGAAAGGCGAATGCAAAGAAAATCACGAGTTTTGGCATGGCTCCCCCTGTTGCAATATTGCGCCGATAATTTGTTGGAGATTGATACATTTGCTCGGCCGTTGCTTCATGAGTGACCATTCCATTGGCGTCGCGCATGGGCGCAAATGCATATCCAGTCAGATGACCGAGACATGCCTTCGCGTTCAATTTGTCCCGACAACCCCCCATTTGAAGGGCCTCGTTAGTCTCGGGAACAAAAAGGCCGGGACTGGATCCCAGCCTTTTGCTCTTGTCTGAGGCAAGATCTGTCGGGGAACTTTCATCTTCATCGGAGCACCTGCCGGGTGATGGTTTCGTCGCGGCTATTTTGCCCCAAAAACCCCGTAGCGTACGCCTTCCCGAACTTGCACTCCAACGTAATTCTCGTAATGAATATCGTTATCCGGGGATCAAGGTGTGGTATTCTCGCACACTAAATAGATCAGCAAGTGTCATGCTGTCGTCGAGGCGCTTTGGTCGAGACGACAGCAATCAAGAATTATAAGGACAAAACTCATGATCAAATTCACCAATAAAGCTTCAGTAGTCTTCGGAGCGTTGGTTTTCGCCGGGTCCTTTGTCTTCAGCTCCATGGCCATTGGTCAGGTGGGCGTGGAAATCGAAGAAGTCGTCGTCACCGGCTCCCGAATCGCCCATTCGCCGATCGATGGTCCACAGCCGATCGCCGTTGTAACGCGGGAGGATATCGACGACTCCGGTCTGCTGTCCGTGGGCGATATCATACAGCGCCTGCCCATGCAGGGTTCCGGCATCAACCGGACGTACAACAACGGCGGCGACGGCTCGGTCCGGGTCGAGCTGCGTGGCCTTGGCTCGGCGCGCACGCTGGTGCTGGTCAACGGGAAGCGTTGGGTCGCCTCCGGCGAGGGAGCGAACTCCTCCATCGACCTCAACACCATACCGCTGGCCGCCATCGAACGCGTCGAAGTGCTCAAGGATGGCGCTTCCGCGGTATACGGCTCGGATGCCATCGCCGGTGTGGTCAACGTCATCCTGCGCGAAAACTACGACGGCCTGGAAATCTCCTATCAGAGCGGCGCGTTCGCGGAAAACGGTGGCGGCGGCGAGGAGACCTTCAATATCATTGGGGGTGGGGCCACAGACCGCGCCGCATTTACCATCGGCGCCAGCCTCACCCGGGTCGACGCGCTGTCGAACGCGGACCGCGCACAGACGGCGGCGCGGCCGGCCGATGGCGGCAGTTCCGGCACGCCCCAGGGCCGGTTCGGCTATGGTGGCGTGGTCGGAGACTTCGGGAACTTCACGGTGAACGAGGGCCAGGCGGGTACAGATCCAAGCCACTTCCGCGAGTGGACAAGTCCCGACGACCGCTTCAACTACAATCCAGACAACTATATCCTGACGCCCAGCGAGCGGCGCAACATCTTTTTCAACGGTTCCTACGAGGTGCACGACCGCGTCAGCTTCGTGTTCGATGCGTTGTACCAGAATCGCCTGTCGGACCAGTTGCTGGCACCGACGCCGCTCTTCTGGGGCTTCGAGGCCGACGAGGGCATTGATGCCACCAACGTATACAACCCGTTCGGCACCACGTTGTGCGGCTTTTCGGGAACCAACAATCTGGGCACGCCCTGCTCCGAACTGGAAGAACCCGTGGCCTATGGATGGTTCGGCCGGCGCATGGTCGAGGCAGGAGGCCGAAACTTCGTGCAGGACATCGAGACGTTTCGCGGCGGCTTCGGCCTGGAAGGCACTCTGGGCCAGACCTGGGATTGGGAAGTGTACTGGTCCTGGGCGCAGAACAAGGCGCAAGTCCTGACGCAAGGGCTGCTCAACACGGAGGCCGTCCGCAAGGCGCTCGGTCCCGCTTCCGGCTGTACCGGAGACTGCGTGCCACTGAACGTATTCGGCGGCCAGGGAACCGATGCCAGCTACCTCGGAGAGGGCCTCTGGAGCGGTTCAGGCTCGATCACACCGGAAATGCTGAACTACATTTCGTTCACCGCGCAGGATGCCGGCGGCAACGACATGAAGAATTTGACTGGGCAAATCACCGGAGCACCCTTCGAATTGCCTGCCGGCCCCGTGGGTCTGGCGTTCGGTTTGGAGACGCGCGCGGAATCGGGCTTTACGCAGCCGGACGCGTTGATCGTCACCGGCGCCACGTCCGGCAACGCTTCGCAGCCGACCGACGGCGAATACGACGTTTCCGAGTTCTTCGCCGAGGTCAACCTGCCGCTGGTGGCGGACGCGCCTCTCGCGCGATCCCTGGAAGTCAATCTCGCGGTTCGCAGTTCCGATTACTCCACGTACGGGAGCACGACGACGGGCAAGTACAATCTCACGTGGCGACCCCACGATGACCTCCTGCTCCGCGTGACGGGCTCGGACGGCTTCCGTGCGCCATCGGTGCCGGAACTGTTCTTCGGCCAGTCGGACAGCTACCCGGAGCTGCAGGATCCTTGCGACGTGAATTCGCCGAATTTCACCGGTGATTCGGCCACCGGAACGCAGACGAATGCAAACTGCATCGCGGACGGTGTGCCGGATGGATTCACGCAGCCGAATAGCCAGATTCGCATCACGGTCGGCGGCAATCCCTTGCTGCAGCCGGAAGAGTCGGAGAATTTCAGCTACGGGCTGGTCTACCAGCCGGGTTGGCTGGAGGGGCTGCAGGTGGAGCTGGATCGATTCGACATCCAAATCAACGGGACCATCAGCTCGATCGGCTCCCAGAACATCCTCGAACAGTGCTACAGCGACACGCCACAGTATTGTGAGCATGTGGACCGGATTTCCGGCGGCTTCGTAGACGACCTGCGCAACCTCGCCACCAACGTTGGCGTTTTGGAAGTCGAGGGCTGGGACATCGCCATGTCATTGTCCGGTATCGACACGAACTGGGGTGCGTGGGACTTCGGCTGGGACATGACGAAGTACGACAAGTGGGAAAGCACGGATGCGCTCGGCACCCGTTTCCTCGATGTCGGTTACGTGTTCGGCAGTTCCCGCAACAACAATGCCGACTTGCGCTCAACCGCCTTTGCGTCCTGGAACCATAACGCCTGGTCGGCCAGATGGAGCCTCCAGTACATCACCGAGGCGAACGGCGTTGCGAACTCGGCGCCGAGTATAGCCGCGGACGGTACCTACGACGCCGGCGACGACATAAGAGTGCTCGACGCGACCATGTACAATGACGTCATCGGTTCCTACGCTTTGCAAATGGGCGATCTGGACATGACGTTTTCGCTGGGTGTCAGCAATCTGTTCGACCAGGATCCGCCGTTCTTCCCGGAGTCATTCGCCAACGACTTCGACCCCGACTACCGCGCCTGGAGCAGCCGCTTCTGGTACGGCCGGGTACAAGTGCAGTTCAACTAGGGCCTGTTAACACTAACGTAGTGCATCGATGATGAGCGCGAAGAGGATAAAACCCAGGAAGATTACGTCCAGTTTCTCGAATCGGGAAAAGATGCGCCGGAATCCCTTCAAACGACGAAACAATCGTTCGATTTCATTGCGTCGCTTGTACATCTCCCGGTCGTATTCCCAAGGGTCGAGGCGCGAGGCCTTCGGCGGCACCACCGGCGTGTACCCTAGCGCCAAGGCCAGTTGTCGCGTCTCGTCGCCTTCATACGCCCGGTCCATGATCAGCGAAGGATTGTCATGCTGTTGACCCATTCGATTCAACAACTTACGTCCTTGCGGGGCGTCGTGGGCTTGTCCAGGCGAGAGCGAGAAGGCGATGGCCGTTCGAGCATCCGCGGAAACCATATGAATCTTGGTGGTCCAACCGCCACGAGACTTGCCGATGGATTGGGGACCGTTTTTTTTAGCGCGCCCGTCCCATCGGGATGGACTTTGACGCTGGTGCTGTCCATCGACACGGCCTCAAGCCTGATGCGCACGATCTGCTCTCGTTGCAACTGCTCAAAGACCCCGTCCAGGACCCCGTTCTTCGACCAACGGTTCATTCGGGTGTAGATGGTGTGCCAGTTTCCAAACCGGGCCGGCAACCCGCGCCACTTGCATCCCTGTTCGGCGACATACAGGATGGCGTTGAGCACTTGGCGGTTAGAAACCCTGACGTTTCCGCGCTGTAATGGCAAATACGGCGCAATGCGTTCGTATTGAGCTTGGGTAAGTTCCATACCTGAAAGGTAACATAGTCAAGCCACTTAGTGTTAACAGGCCCTAAAGCGAACTCGTCTGTATTCGTAGGTTTGGCTTTTGGCAGCGCCGTTTCGTGCGGCGCTGCCCATAGCTGGCAGCAACCTGCCAAACCCTCCAACTGCCCCAGACGCAAAAGCGTAACATCAGAAAAAGGCCGGGACTGGGTCCCGGCCTTCAACTCTTGCCCGAGGCAAGCTCTGTTGAGGATATCCTCCCTCAGAAGCTTACTCCCAGGTTCACGAACACATAGCGACCCAGCGCATCGAAGAATGCCGGGAACGTGTTGCCGTTGCCAGGCGCGGTACCGGCGTCGGAACTGACTTGCGGGTCGGTATCGAACAGGTTGCTGATGCCCCCGGTAAAGATGTAGTTCCCGGCAGCGCTCCATTCCGCCGTCAGATCCCAATAGGTTTCCGCATCGAAGTCGATGCCGTTTGAGCCCAGATCCTCGGTACCGCCGAGATAACGAAGGCCAAGAGAAACCCGCACATCGTATGGCGTCAACAGGGTCGCCTTGTAGTTGCCGCTCCATTTGGGCTGAGGATTCTTGCCGCAATAGGTACCCCAGAAGCCCGCACACTCAAGTGCCGCCTCGCCCGGCAGTTCGATCAAGTCCGCTGTCAACAGGTTTGTGGTCACGCCTTGCAGC
This sequence comes from Candidatus Rariloculaceae bacterium, assembly GCA_965262365.1. Classification (GTDB taxonomy): domain Bacteria; phylum Pseudomonadota; class Gammaproteobacteria; order Steroidobacterales; family Rariloculaceae; genus UBA6522. Next base: position 3,750,093 of record OZ253541.1, on the reverse strand, counting down.
TCTACGGGGCCAACTGGCGTGTCGAAGCTGTAGTCGAAAATGATGTCGATGCCCTCAACGTTTTCCTCGCTGAGGTTGGTGGTCTGGGCCGAGATGTAACCGCCGGTCAGCCACAGGGAACCGTTGACCGGGTTGCGATTGATCAGGTTGCAGAAGGTCGAAATGCCGGTATCCAGACACTTCTGAAGCGCGGTGGCGGCGGGGATCGTGCCGATACCCTTCTGCACGTTGATGTCGAAGTAGTCCAGGGTCAGCGTCAGGCCGTCAATGAATGCAGGCGTGACTACAAGGCCGGCGGTAAATGACTCTGCTTCTTCAGGCTCCACCTCGGGGCTGCCGCCTTGCAGAATATTGTATTGATCCGCTGGTGATTTCAGGTTTGCTCCATACAAATTCGGCGCCAACCCGGTATTGGCGCACGCTGCCTGGTTCGCGGTCATATTCAGGCCACAGGGATCGTCGGGAAGGTCAACCAGGTTGAAACCCTGAGCCTGGAACAACTCCGACAGGCTGGCGTGACGGATCGCGGACTGATAGGAAGCACGAAAAGCCACATCATCCGAAACGCGCCAGAATGCGCCCAGCTTGTACGTGTCCGTGGAATTGCCGGTTGAGTAATCCGCGAAGCGATAACCCGCATCGAAACTGAGGTTATCCAGCACCGGGATACCGAGTTCGATGAAATACTCGTTTACGTCGTATCCGCCGGCCAGCGGCAACGTGGCGCCGCCGGAACCGGCGCGGTCGCCGGTGCGGCTGGGCCGGTCGGGACGAAAGTCCGTGCTCAGATCCTTGGACTCGACACCGAATGCGGCCGAAATCGGGCTTGGGGCGCCAGGAAGGGTGAGCGGTATCTCGCCGGAAGCCACCGCCTGAATGATGCGCTGCTCGCCGGAGCCGAGAACGAAGGTTGAATTCGCGATGTACTGCTGCAACTCCGCGCCACCGTCGATCACTCCCTGGATCCCGCCGTCACCCGGTTGGCCGCCCTGGAACAGATTGTAGGGAATACAGGAAGCATCGGGACCGTTCAGTGCCGCAACGCAAGTCGGCGCTCCGTTGACGCTGATCACGTCGATCGCCCTGTTCATCGCGATTACCGACAGGTCGTTGCGGTACTCGCTGGTGTACTCGACATCGGACAACTGGTAGGACACGTCATAAGTCCAGCCACTGGCGATTTCACCGCGCACACCATAAATCGATACCGTATTCTCGTAGGTCGTAACGTCCTGACGCGGACCGCCTTCGACGTTTCGCTTCAGAGAGACCAGGGGCGCGCGGTAGCCAATGATGTCTCCATCGCCAACCGCGAGATCGAGCGAGGAGATGTAGGCCAGTGCCTCCGCCGCGCTGGCAAAGTCAGGCGCGTGATCGCCGCCCATCCTGGCCCAGTTTCCGCAAGCCGTGTCGTACTGCTGCCGTGACAACAGGGGGTTGTAGCAAGGCAACGAGGAAATGTTGCCGAACGTTCCGGAATACGCGATCTGGGCATTGGATTCGGATTGCATCGAGCGGACGTTTGCATAGGCTTTGATGTTGTCGTTGATCTCGAAATTTCCGAAGAATCCGGCGTTCAAACGCTCATCCGGCCGCTGAAAGAAGTTGGTCGGATTGTAGTTGAAGGTCTGTCCGTCCCGGGGCACGAATTCGTCACCCTGAACTTTCAGGTCGAGCCCGATGATGGACGGGTCCGCCGTATTTACGTACCCGAGCGATTCATAGGCTTCGAAGTCCGCCCACCGGCCCGGAGGAATGGTGGAGGAGCCGCCACAGGCACTCTTGCCTCCCGTCAGGGCGCAAGCGGAGATATCGTAGTCTCCTTGCAGGATCGGGGCGGTATCGGTTTTCTCGATAAAGCCGGTGATATGTCCACGACCATCGAGTATCGAGCCACCGAAGGCAACCGAGAGCTTGTCGGTTTCTCCGGTGGTAACGTTGTCATCCGCCAACTGGTAATCGTAGGAACCCACGAGATCGCGGAACTCGCCGTTGTCGTTGTTGTGCCGATAAAAGCTACGCATGTAGTTGGCCTTGAAGCCTTCAAAATCCTCGTCGAGGATGAAGTTGACGACGCCGGCCACCGCGTCCGAACCGTACACAGAGGATGCGCCGCCGGTCAGCACTTCCACCCGCTCCAGCAACAGAGTGGGTATGGAATTGAGGTCGGCGCAGTTGCCGCCGCCGGTGGTGCCGGGGGCCAGCCGCTGACCGTTAATCAGCACCAGGGTCCGTGCACAGCCGAGGTTGCGAACGTTCACCGTCGCAGTGCCCGAGGAGCCGTTGGATGCCGTAATGGCCTGACCAGGCGAAATCTGCGGCAGATCGTTCAGATAGTCCTCGACGCGGGTGATGCCGCGGTCCGAAATATCTTCAATCTGGACAGTGGTGATCTGGGAAGAACTGATCACGTTGGGATCCCTCAGCCGCGTACCCGTCACAATCACTTCTTCAATTTCCTGGGTCTGCTGACCCTGGGCCAGGGCGGTCTGCATTGCGCCTGGTGCCAATACCAGCACCCCGCAAAGCATCGCCGCCCAACGATGGTTGAATTTCATGTCTACTGCCTCCAATGAATTTGTCGTAAGTTTTTTCTTGCCACGAGCAACTACGTCAATGGCGAAATCGTCATGCATTTCCGTCCAATTCCGTGCGTTGATAGAGACTTTTTGGCAACAAGAAAACGCTCCCACGATTTGTCGGATAATCTGAGTTAATTCAAAAGGTAACATACAAAAATCACGAGGCCCCATGACCTCGATGTGGACATCCATGCAACTTTGTAATCGCGCGCTTGGCCGACGCCGGACCGTCGATCGGCAGAGAGAGGCGGAGGAACGCGATGCCTGGTTCCGCGAACAGGTACAGATCGGTGTCGCGTCGGTCAACGAGACGGATACTCGTTACTCGTCTGCCTCCGGGTCTTCCGGTAGGGCACGCAGCAGGTCCGCCATTCGCCGTGTCATCTGGTCGTACTGGTAGCTGGCGATGCGATAGCGCCAGCCCGCCAGGCGCCGATCGAGTTCCATCGTTTCGGCGGCGACGTCCATGGTGTCGTCCTCGGCCGCCGATTCATCTGCCGCCTCCTCACCCGAATCATTGCCCGTACCATTCTCCGAAGCGACTTCCTGTTCGGAGTCTCCGTCCGATTCGGCGTCCGCTGAAGGCGTTTCCGCAGGCGCCCGGTATTCGGCACGAAATGCCACCCAGGGTTCGTCGTCGCGTTCAAACGATTCTGCAGTGATAACCAGGCCGTCGAAGGTGGCCCATTCGGTGACGGTTGCCTGGATGTCGGCGTCGGTCAGGGGCTCCACGTCCTGAAGCCCCAGGCTCGCGAGCACCGTACCCATGACGTTGGCGATACTGGCGTACTGCAGTTCCCGGCCCTCCGGCAGGGCCTCCACATCGAAATTGGTCTGGTCGGGATCAGCCTTGGAGACGCTGACCACTTCGCCGTCGGGATGCATCACCGTCACCCGCGCCATTCGGGGTCCCGGAATCGCCAGTATCTCGGTGGCCAGCCATTCCGCGGTTTCGGCTCCCACCTCCGGATCCTGGTCGATGAGGAAGCTCTGAGCCTGCTCGGCTACGCGGACATACCTTTGCGAGGCGCCTTCGGTATCTCCGACGATGACGTCCACGGGCGACTCGGCGCCCGTCAGGGTTACCGCGAGGCCACCTGCATCGTCGCTGGCGACGTCCTCCACGCCCAGCCGGTCGTAGAAGTCGGGATTGGCGGTCTTGGGTTCTACGATGCGGCCTTCGGCCAGGCTGATCAGGGTATTGCGAATTTTCCCCACGTCAGCGGGATAGCCGTCCTTCTCCGCGACCGACCAGTTCCCGTCCTCGCCGCGCTGAAGCGTGGCGACGGGTTCCGCTCCGGCGCCCACGACCGCCACTTGCGTGACCTGGTCGAGGTCGTCGGCGAGCCCCGGCAACAGCAGGCCACCGCCGGGAGAAGGTGGCTGGGGGTCGTACTGCGCGATCAACGCCAGGGCTCCCAGGACCAACAGGGCGGCCGCGAGCACGGTCACGGTGCGGTAGGTCACGATGCTTTCTCCGCGCGCCGCCGCCGCCGTCTGACAACCACCGTCGATAGCGCGACTACGGTCAGCAGCAGCGGAACCAGTCCGATGTTGATGATTTGCAGTACGGTACCCAGCCGCTCGATGCTGCGGTCCAGGTTACGCTGCACTGCCCGCAGGTCCTGCCGTATGCGCACCTGCTGGTCGAGAAACCGCTGAATCTCCGCCTGTTGCTCGTCGCTCATCAGCAGGGAGCCCTGGTCGGTTCGAGCGTCCTGCAACTCGCTGAGCCGATTTTCCGTCTCTGAGAGTTCGGCCTGCAGGCGTTGCTCGGTCTGGCGGAACTGGGCATCGGCCTGGCGGCGCAGCTCCTGTACCCGAGTGAAGGGCCGCGAATAGGTGCCCCTCGCTCGAATGCCGATCAAGTCCGCGCTTCCGGCAAGGTTGTCCAGGGCGTTGACAAGGAAGTCGCCGTTGTTCGCAAAGGCGGTCGCCAGTTGCTGGCCCAGGAAATTCTGCAGTTGGACCCAAAGCCGGTCGCTCAGAATGTCGACATCGCCCACCAGGATCACGTTGGCTGCGTCCGTCGAGGCCAGATGATTCCCGTCCGGGCCGGATTCGTCCTCCTGAGCCGACTCCGCCTGCGCCGACTCGTCCGCAGACTCGGCATCACCATCCGCCAGATCCGCCTCGGCATCCGGAACCTCCCCTGTGGGCGGGCCATCGGGAAATGCGCTGTTCAGCGGACCGGTCAGGCGAGCGGCGAGGATGTAGGATTCGCCGCTCGGGGCAAAATTGTCCAGCAACGCTTCGGGGTCCGTGAGCATCTGCATCTGGATGGCCGGCATGACCGCCGCATCGTTGCTCGAGGACAGCAGCGGCTGCAGCTCCACCGTACTGCCTTCGGCCACGCTGAAATGACCGGCAGTGCCCAGATTGATGTTGAACAGGCCGTCGGTGATGACGTCCCCCGAATCCGTGGCGGTTTCGTCCAGGCCCAGCAGTCCAAGATGACGCACCGGCCGAGGGCTCAAACCCGTGGTCACGCTGAGCGCATATCGATTGTCCGCCACCACTTCGCCGGCCGAGAATTCCACTCCCCAGCCGCTCAGGAGGGGTTCCAGGTCGGATGCGCTGCCCTGGGCCATGGCGGCGGGGTCCATGGCAGCCGCCGCCATGTCGACCTCCGCGAACGGGTCCAGGAAGATCAGCGCCCGTCCGCCGCCGAGCACGAACTGGTCGATGGCATACAGCGATTCCTCTTCCAGATTGCGGGGATGCACCAACCAGAGCACGTTGATGTCTTCATCGATTTCGCTGAACCCCGGGGGAAGCGAGCGCATCTCGAAAAGCTGTCCGGCCTGGCCGTACACGACCCAGGGCTCGGTGACGCGCTGGGTCTGGGGGTCGAATCCCGCGGTCATGGAAACCCCGGCGTGCACACCCACCACCACCTTGTCGGCGCGCGCGAGACTGTAGATCAGCCGCGCCAGTTCGTATTCCAGAAACCGTTCCCGGTCCGGATTGAAAATCTCGATGACTTCCTGGTCGCCGATGCTGTTGGTGGCGGCGAGCCCGAAATACAGCGTCTGCCCGATTCCGAGGCTGATCGGCTGCAGGCCGAACCGCGTCGCGCTGTCCTCCTCTTCGGAGAACGGCACCGGGTCGATGACATGCAGCACCAGGTTGCCGCCCGCGGCCCCCTCCAGTTCCTCCAGCATTTCGCGAACCCGGTTGGCGTAGTTCCTCAGCGGTGCGATGTCCGCGGACTCGCTGTCGGAGAAGAACAGGTAGACGTTGATCGGTTCGACGATGGAGGCGAGTACGTTTCGCGTACCGGGCGAAACGGTATAAAGATTTTCATCCGTCAGATCGATGCGCAGGCCGGTGAGCAGCGAGTTGTTCGCGGTTACCGCCGCAACAAAGACCAGCCCGAGAAGCACCAGCGACAGGGCTCCGAGGTTACGTTGCCGATTGATTGCCATGGTACCGATCAACCTGCCTTCTTCATCTGGAGCACGAGAACGTTGGCGTAAAGAAATGTCCCCATCAGCAGCGCGAAATAGACGAGGTCGCGAAGGTCGATGACGCCCTTGCTGATGCTGGCGAAATGTGTCAGGAAGCTGAGGCTCGCCACGGCATCGATGATCGGGCGGGGCACCCAGCCCACCAGAGGACTCAGCAACGGCTGGAACCCGGCCATCAGCACGACGAAACAGATGACCACCGAGACGATGAAGGCGATGACCTGGTTGTTGGTGGTGGCCGAGACGAACGAGCCGATCGCCAGGAATCCGCCGGCCATCAGCAGGCTGCCCACGTACGCGGCCACGATGACGCCGTTGTCCGGCTCGCCCAGGTAGTTCACGGTGATCCAGGTGGGAAAAGTCAGCGCCAGCGCCAGCGCGGTGAAGGCCCAGGCGGCGAAGAACTTGCCGGCCACCGACTGCCAGACTTCAACAGGGAGCGTCAGCAGCAGTTCGATGGTCCCGGTCTTGTGTTCCTCGGCCCACAGGCGCATGGACAGCGCCGGCACCAGGAACAGGTACAACCAGGGGTGGTAGTTGAAGAACGGCGCCAGACTCGCCTGGCCACCGTTGTAAAAATTGCCAAAGTTGAACGTGAACCACCCGGCGAGAACCAGGAAGATCACGATGAATACGTATGCCAACGGAGTGACGAAATAACTCCGCAGTTCTCTGCGCATGACTGCCTGAACACCGTTCATGCGCTTGTTCCTCCGGTGATCGTTCGGAACACCTCATCCAGCCGTCCGGATTCCAGGTGAAGCTCCGAAAGTTCCCATCCCCTGTTGTCCGCAAGTTCGTTGATCGCCTTGAGCGAGAGTCGCCGATCCCTGAAGAATGCCGTCAACCGCTCGGACTTCGAGTCAAGTTCCGTTTCCGCCACCTCCGGAAGCGCCTCGATCTCGCCGCGAAGGGCCTGCAACTGGGAGGGATCCGCCGGCTTCAGCGATACGGCGTTATGAAATCTGGACCTCGCCTCCAGGTTTGCGGGCGTGTCGTCGGCGAGTATCCGTCCGCCGGCGATGATGATGGCGCGGTTGCACACCGCGTCGACTTCCTCGAGCAGATGCGTCGAAATGATGATGGTCTTGCTCGCGGACATCCGGTTGATGAGCTGGCGAACCTCGTGCTTCTGGTTCGGATCCAGCCCGTCGGTGGGCTCGTCGAGAATCAGGACTTCGGGATCGTGCAGGATCGCCTGAGCCAGTCCGACCCGGCGGCGGTAACCTTTCGAAAGCGTGTCGATCGTCTGTTCCAGCACGGGTTCCAGGTGCAGCAGCCCGAAGACCTCGTCCAGCCTCGCCTGGCGTAGAGCACCCTTCAGTTCACGGGTATCGGCGATGAATTCCAGAAACGACCTGGCGGTCATTTCCGGGTAGCTGGGCGCGCCCTCGGGCAGATAGCCGATCTTGCGCTTGGCTGCCGTGGATTGCGTTTCGACGTCGAAGCCGCAGACTCGTGCCCTGCCGGATGTAGGCGACAGAAAGCCCGCGATGATGCGCATCGTGGTGGTCTTTCCCGCGCCGTTCGGCCCGAGAAAGCACAGCACCTCGCCCGGGCTCACCTGAAAGCTCAGATTATCGACGGCGAGCAGCGGCCCGAATTGTTTGGTCAGTTCCTGGCACTCAATCATCTTCAGCACTCATTCCACAAGTACCTGCCGCGGCTCCGCGGGCGCGCTGGAGCGCGCAAAGGATTTTCCACCAAACGCGACGCTAGAGCAGGTTGCCGTCGACATCCATGAAGTCCACGCGCCCCAAATCCAGCCCCCGCACGCTTTCCTCGATCGCCTCCAAATCCCCAACCACAACCCAAACCAGCCTGTCCGGATCCAACTCCGCCCGTGCCGCAGCATTGGCACCCTCGACGGTGACGCCGCCGACCAGTTCCGCATACCGATCCCAATAGTCGTCGGGCAACCCGAAGCGCACCAGTTCGGCAATATCGCCGGCCACGGCGCGCGCGGTCTCCCAGCGTCCGGGCAACGTCAGCGTATTGCGCCTGGCGAACGTGTCGATCTCCTCTTCATCCACCGGCCGTTGGTCGAGCAGTTCCCGAATCTCGCGGTCCAGTTCCACCAGAGAGTCGGCGGTGCGGTCCGTTTGCACGGGCGCGTAAACGATGAAGGGGCGCTGGCTCATGGTGTCCACCAGCATCGACCGCACGCCGTAGGACCAGGACTTGTCTTCGCGCAGATTCATGTTGATCCGCGACGTGAAGGCGCCGCCAAAAGCTTCGTTGGCCGCGCGCAGCGCCATCTCCCGTTCGTCGGACCGGTCGAAGACCAGTTGCCCACCGAAGATGATGCTCTGCTCGGAACCCGGGCGGTCCACGAGAATGACCCGGGACGCTTCCGGCAAATTCACGGTTGGAATGTTTTTCTCGGGTACGTCGCCGGGCGACCAATCGGCGAACAGCGACTCGAGCATGGGTGCGATCTCTTCGAGCGTCGTGTCGCCCGCCACGATCATGGTCGCGTTGTTGGGTTTGAACCAGGTGTCGTGATAGGCGATCAGGTCGTCCCGGGCGATACCACTGACGGATTCCTCCGTCCCCGACCCGGTCATGGGCAGTGCATAGGCATGATCTTCACCGTATATGAGCGCCGGAAATATCCTCAGCGCCATGGAGAGGGGCTCGGACTTTTCGCGTTGGATCTGCGAAAGCCGCAACCGTCGCTGCCGCTCGATTTCTTCCTCCGAAAACGCCGGGTTGAGGATCACGTCGCTGTAGATGTCCAGTGACGCCGCCAGGTTTTCCTTCAGAGCGGACAGCGAAATGGAGGAGAAGTCCAGGTTGGAACCCGCGCGAAGCTGGGCGCCCAGTTGAGCCAGTTCCTCGCTGATTTCAAGCGCGCCCCGTGTCGTGGTGCCCTGGTCCAGCAGGGACATGGCCAGCGCCGCCGTGCCCGGCGCGCCGAACTGGTCGGCCGCGTAGCCGGCGTTGAGCTGCAGGTTGAAGTTGACCACCGGGACCGCGCTGCGCTGCGCTACGATCAGTTGCATGCCGTTGGCCAGTTCCGCACGCTCGAGGGTCGGGAACTCGGCGCCCGGAAACGAATCCGGCATCGGAAGGGCAGAGCGGTCCGCATCATCGCCCGAAGCCGCCAACCGGTCGTTGTAGGGATGAACCTCCAATATGAACGAGCCCTTGGCGAGCCAGTTTCGTGCCGCATCCCGCAGGTCTTCGGCCCTGGCGGTATCCAGCAGTGCCAGGGAATCCTTGTAGGCATCCGGCCGACCGCCGAATACCGCGCTCTCCGCCAGGATCCCCGACTTGCCGGTAAAGCCGCCGACCCGCTCCACGCCGCGGACGAAACCGGACCGGTTCTGGGTAATCACACGCGACAGTTCCTTTTCCGTGGGCCCGTCGTCGAGGAAGCGCTGCAGTTCCTCGTCGAGCGCCGCCTCCACCGCCGCCAGGTCCTGTCCGGGCTGGGCCGTCGCCCAGACGATATACGCTCCGGAGATCTCTCCCTGGAATAGGTATCCGCCCGCATCGGTGGCAAGCTGATCCTCATATACAAGCCGTTGATACAGTCGCGACGTCTGACCCCCGGTCAGCACGCCATTGGCGAGCGACAACAATTCCAGTTCGGCGCTGCCCCACTCGGGTATGGGCCAGGTCCTGTAGATGCGGGCTTGCCTGACGCGATCCTCCGTCACCATCCGCCTGTCGTGCTCCAGCGTCGGCACCCAGGCTTCCATGCGCGCCAGCGGAGGGCCGGGCGGGATAGCGCCGAAGTGCCGCTGAACGCTGTCACGTGCGGTTTCCACATCCACGTCGCCGGCCAGTACCAGGGTCGCGTTGTTGGGGCCGTAGAAGGTTCTGAACCACTCGTGAACGTCGTCCAGGCTGGCGGCGTTCAGATCCTCCATGGAGCCGATCACCGACCAGGAATAGGGATGTCCTTCGGGGAAGACGTTTTCCGTGATGTAGTTGAAGGATTTGCCGTAGGGTTGATTCTCGCCCTGGCGCTTTTCGTTCTGCACCACGCCGCGTTGTTCGTCCAGCTTTTCCAGGTCGATGGCGCCGAGCAGGTGCCCCATCCGGTCGGACTCCAGCCACAGGGCCAGGTCCAGGGCGCTTGAGGGCACGGTCTGAAAGTAATTGGTCCGGTCGTTGTTGGTGGTGCCGTTGATGCCCGTGACGCCCACCTGTTCCAACGGCTCGAAATACTCGGTGTTGTGATTCTCGCTGCCGTTGAACATCAGGTGCTCGAACAGGTGCGCGAAGCCGGTCTTGCCGGGGTTCTCGTTTCTGGAGCCGACGTGGTACCAGAGCGTGACGGCGACGATGGGCGCCTTGCGATCTTCGTGGACGATGACTCGCAGACCGTTGTCGAGGTAGAACTCCTCGTAGGGAATATCTATCTCGGTGGTCTGCGCGAGCGTGCCGCCGGATAGGCTAAGCCCAGCGGTACAGCCGGATAGGCTAAGCCCAGCGGTACAGCACAGAAGCATGACGGATGATCTCATGATGGGATTCCCGGGAACGCGGTATTATGTTGACCCTGCGATGGAATCATAGTTCAGGCGGCGGCGGTTCGGCCAGCAGAAGGCTTGCACCGGACGGCCGCCGTTCTCGAAAAACCTCTCGACCAAGGCACGTTGGATATGCAAACCAGGCGCGTCCTTTACCCGCCGGCGGAACCCTTTGACCGGGGATCGCTTCCCGTTGGCGGCGATCACGCAATTTACTACGAGCAGTGCGGCAATCCGCAGGGCAAACCTGCCGTGTTCGTGCACGGCGGGCCAGGCGGGGGCGGCGATGTCGGAGCGCGCCGATTCTTCGATCCGGCCAGGTATCGAATCGTGGTATTCGACCAGCGCGGTGCCGGACGCAGCCGGCCCTTGGCGTCATTGACGGACAACACCACCTGGCATCTGGTCGAGGACATGGAGAAGTTGCGCGAGCACCTGGGGATCGAACAATGGCTGGTGTTCGGCGGTTCCTGGGGCAGTACGCTTTCGCTGGCCTACGCGCAAAGTTATCCGCAGGCGGTCAGCGAGTTGGTGCTGCGAGGGATTTTCCTGATTCGCAGGAAGGAGATTCGCTGGTTTTACCAGTACGGCGCCAGCGAAATCTACCCGGACCAATGGGCGCATTTTCTCGAGCCCATTCCCGTCGAGGAGCGCGACGATCTGCTCGGCGCCTACCATCGACGGTTGACGAGCGGCGACCGCGAAACCCGGTTGGCCGCGGCCCGAGCCTGGTCCATCTGGGAGGGCTCCACCAGTTTCCTCAAGCCGGATCTCAAGCGCACGAAGCAATTCGGCTCGCCGGACTTCGCCATCGCTTTTGCTACCATCGAGGCCCACTATTTCGTCAACAGGGGATTCTTTTCCAGCGAGGACCAGTTGCTGGATGGCGTTGACGCCATTCGCGCGATTCCCGCAGTCATTGTCCAGGGACGATACGACGTGGTCTGCCCCATGACGACGGCGTGGGAACTGGCGTCGCGCTGGCCGGAAGCGGATCTGTGGATCGTGCGCGACGCGGGACATTCGGCCTACGAGCCCGGCATTACCCACGAACTCGTCTCGGCTACCGACGCCTTCGCCCGCGACTGATGACCGGCAGAGCTTCCGCCTTTCCTCCTTGGCGCCGGTGGCGCGTGCGAAAAATAACGGCGGTTGGCTGACGTATGGGAGCCGGTTCCAAAGTTCTTCTGGCCAATGCCAGGCTGGTCAACGAGGGCGCAGTCAAGGAAGTTGACGTTCTCGTCGACGGAGACCGCATCGGCAAGATCCAGCCCCAGGTGACGGTCGAGGCCGGGTTCGAGGTCGTCGATCTGGATGGCCGCTACCTGTTGCCCGGCTTGATCGACGACCAGGTTCACTTTCGCGAGCCGGGGCTCACCCACAAGGGATCGCTGGCCACCGAATCCCGCGCGGCGATACGCGGCGGCGTGACCAGCGTGATGGAAATGCCCAATACGGCGCCGCCCACAACCGATCGGCAAGCGTTGGCCGAAAAGCGCGGCCGGGCGCGAGGCCGCTGTTTCGCCAACTACGCCTTCTACCTCGGGGCGACCAACGACAACCTGGAAGAGATTCGGCGAATCAGGCGCCCCGAGGCGTGCGGGATCAAGGTCTTCATGGGCGCCTCCACCGGCAACATGCTGGTGGACGATCCGGCCACGCTGGAGGGCATTTTCGCCGACGCGCCGCTCCCCGTGGCCACGCACTGCGAGGATACTCCGACGATCCTCGCCAACGAGGCCCGCTTCCGGGCACGATATGGCGACGCGGTGCCCATGAGCGCGCATCCACTGATTCGCTCCGCCGAGGCCTGCTACCGGTCGTCATCCCTCGCCGTGGAACTCGCCAGGCGCCACGGAACACGGCTGCATGTATTGCACCTCACCACGGCACGGGAATTGGAACTCTTCGAGCCCGGTCCCCTGGCGGGCAAACGCATCACCGGGGAAGTGTGCGTCCATCACCTCTGGTTCGACGAGTCTCGCTACGCGGACCTTGGCACCCGTATAAAGTGCAATCCGGCCATCAAGACGCGCGCCGACAGGGACGCACTCCTGCAGGGCGTGCTCGATGACCGTATCGATGTCATCGCCACCGACCACGCGCCCCACACCCTGGAGGAGAAGTCCGGGGCCTATTTCGAGGCGCCGGCCGGTCTGCCGCTTGTGCAGCATTCGCTGCAGATGCTCATGGAGTGCCACCTGGCCGGAAAGATTCCATTGACCCGCATTCCCGAGAAGGCGGCACACAATCCGGCGGTCTTGTTCGGCATCGCCGACAGGGGTTTTGTTCGGGAAGGTTTTTTTGCCGATCTGGTGGCTGTGGACGTCAACGAGTCGGAGGTGGTCACCGTCGAGGGGCTTGCATACAAGTGCGGCTGGTCGCCACTGGAAGGGGAACATTTCAGTTCAAGCATCTACATGACGATGCTGAACGGTAAAGTGGTATTTCGGGACGGTCTAGTGGCCAGTCAACCGCTCGGCCGCCATTTGGAGTTTGTTGGCCAGTAGTCGGGAAAAAATGGGGACCCGATCGGCCGTCCTGAAGTCCTTGACGGCAATGCCGGGGAATACCACGGGTCCCCGAGCGGCCTCCCGGCCAAGCCCGCACAACGCCTGGGTGTACGGGCGGTGGATCAGGCGGGTGGGGAGGTGATCACCCGCCGATCCGGTTACAGTCTCCGTTGGGCAACGGCCGTGCTATCCGCGGATGCCGGAGGCATCGAGGGACGCGCTGTGAATTGATCGTTCAAGGCGGTTCCTTGCGATATCCCGGTACCGCGCGTGCACGGTCCTGGCGAATGCCGCCATCTCGGCCTCGAAGCGGGCCTTGTTCGCTCGGTATTCGGCCGCCTCGTCGGTGCCGTTGACAATGACTTCCTCAATGGCCGGCATCGGCTTGCGGATGTCCTCAACGATCAGCGCCGGCTCGCGCGCCAGGGCCGCATTGAGACCAATCCCAAACACGGCCAGCACCGCTGCCAGCAAATGTAGTCGTCGTGTGTTCATGATCATCTCCTCAGGTTGAGTTGTTTAGTTAGTTCTTGTCCGTAAATTCCTAATGGATTGATTTAGCTGGACAAACAGGCGTTTTGAGGTAGTTGAAAACCGGCGTTTCGGCTATTCTTGTCTTGGATTCGAGGCAAAACGCGAAAAACCGAGAACGCCGGAGGCGCCATGCGCGAGAAACGCACCGCACAAACAAGTTTATTCGATCCGCCCGCCATTGACCATCCGCTCGCGGACGGCTTGGAACGGGCGTCGGTCTGGTTGGACGAGCACCCGGAGTTGCTCGACGAGATCGCCGCCGATCTGGGCGCCGATACGGGGGCGGCGCGCGGTCGCCACGGGCTGACCTGCGAGACGATTCTGCGTTGCGCGGTACTCAAGCATCTGCGCCAGGAGACCTGCCGGGGGCTGGAGTTTGCGTTGCGGGACTCGCGTTCGGCACAGCGTTTCGCGCGCGTGGACACGGCGCGGCTGCCGAAGAAGTCAGCGCTGCAGGCGGCGCTGGGGGCGGTGAGCGCGACGACTTGGGAGCGCATCAATCGGCACTTGCTTGGCGTGGCGAGCGCGGCGGGGATCGAAACCGGAAACCGGCTACGTATCGACAGCACGGTGACCCATACGCATATCCTGGAACCCGCCGACAGCCGCCTGCTGTACGACGGGATACGCGTGCTGAGCCGGTTGCTCGGCACGGCGCGCAAGCGCTTGGGGCCGCAAGTCGTGGTGTTTCACGATCACCGTCGGGCGGCCAAGCGGCGCACGTTGGAGATCGGGTCGCGACGCGGCGCGCGGCGCTCGAAGACCTACCGCAAGCTGTTGCGGTTGGCGCAGCGCACGCTGGGCTACGCCGAGGGGGCGTTGCCGGCGGTGGCGTCCGCGGCGCCGCCGTGGGCCGTGTCATGGACACAAAACGTCAGCGAAACCAGAGAGTTGCTGCTCCGTGTCGTGGATCAGACGCAACGCCGCGTGTTCGACGGCGAGACGGTACCGGCGGCGGAAAAGGTACTGAGCCTGTTCGAGCCGCACACCGACATTATCCTCAAGGGCGGTCGCGGCACGCACTTCGGTCACAAGGTCAACTTCGCCACCGGGCGCAGCGGACTGGTGCTCGACACGGTGGTGGAGAAGGGCAATCCGGCCGACAGCGCGCGCTGCCTGCCGATGCTTGAGCGGCATATCGAACACTACGGCACGGCGCCGACGCACGCGGCCTTCGACGGCGGCTACGCGTCGCGCGAGAACCTCAAGCAGGCCAAGGCGCTTGGCGTGACGCATGCGATGTTCCACAAGAAACGCGGCATGAAAGAGACCGACATGTCCCCCTCGCCGTGGGTGTACCGGCAACTCAAGCGCTTCCGCGCCGGTATCGAAGCGGGTATCTCCTACCTGAAACGCTGCTTCGGTCTCGGCCTGTGCCGCTGGCGCGGCTGGCCGCGATTCCAGGCCTACGTGCACTCGGCCGTGTTCGCCCACAACCTGATGCGCCTCGTGCGACCGCCCCCGCGGCCGGCCTGACGCCTTCCGCCAGCCATCGCCGTGTACCGGTTCAAAGACCGGCGAGCGCCCGTGCCCGATGCCTGAAAATCGACGCTTTGCGCGGCCAAACGCACGGCCCCGGTGACGCTCGACGGGCGCGAGCCCGTGGCGAATCCGCTTTTTTGCCAACCAACCGGATTTGTGACAAAGTGCAAGGTCGCTTCCAACTCAACCCCCGCTTCGAACCCCGCCGTTTACGGACAAGAACTAGTTAGTTCTTGTCCGTAAATTCCTAATGGATTGATTTAGCTGGACAAACAGGCGTTTTGAGGTAGTTGAAAACCGGCGTTTCGGCTATTCTTGTCTTGGATTCGAGGCAAAACGCGAAAAACCGAGAACGCCGGAGGCGCCATGCGCGAGAAACGCACCGCACAAACAAGTTTATTCGATCCGCCCGCCATTGACCATCCGCTCGCGGACGGCTTGGAACGGGCGTCGGTCTGGTTGGACGAGCACCCGGAGTTGCTCGACGAGATCGCCGCCGATCTGGGCGCCGATACGGGGGCGGCGCGCGGTCGCCACGGGCTGACCTGCGAGACGATTCTGCGTTGCGCGGTACTCAAGCATCTGCGCCAGGAGACCTGCCGGGGGCTGGAGTTTGCGTTGCGGGACTCGCGTTCGGCACAGCGTTTCGCGCGCGTGGACACGGCGCGGCTGCCGAAGAAGTCAGCGCTGCAGGCGGCGCTGGGGGCGGTGAGCGCGACGACTTGGGAGCGCATCAATCGGCACTTGCTTGGCGTGGCGAGCGCGGCGGGGATCGAAACCGGAAACCGGCTACGTATCGACAGCACGGTGACCCATACGCATATCCTGGAACCCGCCGACAGCCGCCTGCTGTACGACGGGATACGCGTGCTGAGCCGGTTGCTCGGCACGGCGCGCAAGCGCTTGGGGCCGCAAGTCGTGGTGTTTCACGATCACCGTCGGGCGGCCAAGCGGCGCACGTTGGAGATCGGGTCGCGACGCGGCGCGCGGCGCTCGAAGACCTACCGCAAGCTGTTGCGGTTGGCGCAGCGCACGCTGGGCTACGCCGAGGGGGCGTTGCCGGCGGTGGCGTCCGCGGCGCCGCCGTGGGCCGTGTCATGGACACAAAACGTCAGCGAAACCAGAGAGTTGCTGCTCCGTGTCGTGGATCAGACGCAACGCCGCGTGTTCGACGGCGAGACGGTACCGGCGGCGGAAAAGGTACTGAGCCTGTTCGAGCCGCACACCGACATTATCCTCAAGGGCGGTCGCGGCACGCACTTCGGTCACAAGGTCAACTTCGCCACCGGGCGCAGCGGACTGGTGCTCGACACGGTGGTGGAGAAGGGCAATCCGGCCGACAGCGCGCGCTGCCTGCCGATGCTTGAGCGGCATATCGAACACTACGGCACGGCGCCGACGCACGCGGCCTTCGACGGCGGCTACGCGTCGCGCGAGAACCTCAAGCAGGCCAAGGCGCTTGGCGTGACGCATGCGATGTTCCACAAGAAACGCGGCATGAAAGAGACCGACATGTCCCCCTCGCCGTGGGTGTACCGGCAACTCAAGCGCTTCCGCGCCGGTATCGAAGCGGGTATCTCCTACCTGAAACGCTGCTTCGGTCTCGGCCTGTGCCGCTGGCGCGGCTGGCCGCGATTCCAGGCCTACGTGCACTCGGCCGTGTTCGCCCACAACCTGATGCGCCTCGTGCGACCGCCCCCGCGGCCGGCCTGACGCCTTCCGCCAGCCATCGCCGTGTACCGGTTCAAAGACCGGCGAGCGCCCGTGCCCGATGCCTGAAAATCGACGCTTTGCGCGGCCAAACGCACGGCCCCGGTGACGCTCGACGGGCGCGAGCCCGTGGCGAATCCGCTTTTTTGCCAACCAACCGGATTTGTGACAAAGTGCAAGGTCGCTTCCAACTCAACCCCCGCTTCGAACCCCGCCGTTTACGGACAAGAACTAGTTAGACAGTGAAATGCACAAGACGTGCCAACTATCGAATCACGGAATATCAAGGGTTTGGCAACGCGTGAACTCACGGAAAACCGAGAACTTACGGAAATCCGTTGATACGATTCACGGAATACCGTAAAGTCCACCGAATGGAAACTGACTACCGACCGTTCTTCCGCATGAGTCCGGTTCTGGCGGTGGCCCTGAACAAAGAGGGCTGCCTGCTGGACGCCAGTGACGCGTGGCTGCAACGATTTGGTTACTCCCGGGACGAAATCCACCGGCTTCGTGCCCGGGAGCTGTCAAGTCACGCGGTGACTCAACGCATCGAGAACGATTTCCTGCCGTTGCTGCGCCGGACAGGGCGACTGCGCAACGTGCCGGTGGACCTGTCCACGCGCTCGGGCGAACAGGTCGACTGTCTGGCCAACGTCACCACCGATGGCCATGGCCGGACCGTGGTGGTCTACACGGAGGTCGCCGAGGCAAGCCGGATGGAGGAGCAGTACCAGGATCTCTACCGCGGCACGCCGGCAATGATGCATACGGTGAACAGCGAGGGTTGTATCGTTCACGCCAGCGATCGCTGGCTCTCCAAGATGGGGTACCGGCGCCGCGAAGTGCTTGGCAGAAATATCATCGAATTCCTGGCCGGCGACAGCGGGATCGATCGGCAATCGGTGATCGACATCATTGCCGAGGGCGATCTGGACAACGAACCGCGAAGCTACGCGGCCAAATCGGGCGAGATCATCGAGGCGCTTGTGTCGTCACGGGTGGAACGGGCCGCCGACGGACGCGTCCGGCGTATGCACGTGGCCATGAAGGACGTCACCGAGCGCAACAGGGCCGAACGGCGCCTGCGGGCTGCCTTCGAGGAGAATGCCAGGCTGCGCAAGGAATTGGAGCGGGAGCGCGATTACCTGCGGGAGGAAGTCCAGGTGTCGATGAACTTCGGGCGCATCATCGGCGAGAGTCCGGCGCTGAAGAAGATGCTCGCGCGAGTCGAGGCCGTGGCGCAGACATCCGCAAGCGTACTGATCCAGGGTGAGTCCGGCGTGGGCAAGGAACTGGTGGCCCACGTCATCCACACGCGCAGCCCGCGCAGCGATGCGCCGCTGGTCAAGGTCAACTGCGCTTCCATTCCGAGCGAGCTGTTCGAGAGCGAGTTCTTCGGTCACGTCAAGGGCGCCTTTACGGGCGCGTACCGCGACCGCATCGGCCGCTTTCAACTGGCCGACGGCGGCACGCTGTTCATGGATGAAATCGGCGAGATCCCCATCGATCTGCAGGGAAAGTTGCTCCGGGTGCTACAGGAGGGCGAATTCGAGCAGGTGGGCAGTGACCGCACTCGCTCGGTCAACGTGCGCGTGGTGGCTGCGACGAATCGAGATCTCGACAAGGCTGTGGAGGACGGGAAGTTTCGCGAAGACCTCTACTATCGCCTCAGTGTCTTTCCCATCGATGTGCCGCCCCTGAGGGACCGGGGTGACGATATCGTGCAGCTTGCCAGCCATTTTCTCGAGAAGATCTGCCAGGACTTCGGCCACCGGCCGCTCTCGCTCAGCCGCCAGCATCTGGAACTGATGAGAAACTATGAATGGCCCGGAAACGTACGTGAGCTCAAGAATGTCATAGAGCGTGCGGTAATACTCTCAAGAGGCAAACTGTTGCGCCTGGATCTGGCCATGGCGGACATCTCGAAACCCGCACCTGCTCCGGTGTCCGTCTCCCACGATCCGGACGGAGACGGCAAGCCGGGTCTCATGAGCGAGCAGGAACTGCTGGAGCTTCAGAAAAACAACCTGCTGGCTGCACTGCGGGCGACCGGCTGGCGGGTTTCCGGGCAGCGGGGGGCCGCTGCCCTGGTGAGCCTGAAACCATCCACGTTCGCCGATCGGATGAGGAAGTTCGGCATCGCCCGGCCGCGACCGCAGTAGTCTGTTCGACGGCACAGGGATCGAGGGCGTGCGCACACGCCCTGGTGACGCGACTCCGTCCGGCCCTTCTGGCTGAGCCTTTCGAAGCCGTCAGGGATCCAGAATCAGCTTCTGCACTCGCCAGTTGTTCAGGTCGGCGATATACAGCACGCCTTCCTGGGAGCAGTCGATGCCGTGGATCCAGTTGAATTGTCCCAACTGTCTCCCTGACTCGCCCAGCATGCCCAGGATCCTGCCATCCAGGGTCAGCTTGTAGATGCGCCCCGGGAGTTCGTCCGCGGCCCAGAGGTACTGGGGATCGCCCGGGCTTATACACAACGCCCACGGTCGCGTTTCGTCGGGTTGATTCGGATTGACGTTGCCCAGCACCGGCTGCATCGTCTTGTCGAAGGGCACATTGAGCAGAATGATTCGCTGGAAATTACCGTCGGAGTCGAAGACCTGGATGCGCCGGTTGGTCCGGTCTGCCACGTAGATGTTGCCGTCGCGGTCGGCCTGCATGCTGTGGGGGAGGTCGAATTGGCCGGGCTCGGTGCCGTACGAACCCCAGGACTTGATCCAGTTGCCGTGCTTGTCGAACTTGGCGATGCGCGAGTTCAGGTAACCGTCGCTGATGAAGATGTTGTCCTCGGCATCCCAGGCCACGTCGGTCGGCCCACCGAAGAAACCGTCCACGTGAACCGCGTCGGCGCCGCTGACGTGTTCGTACTCGTCGAAGCCCTCGGGCCTGCGGCCGAGATTCATGACCGCGTAGCCCGCCGGATCGAACTTGATCGCGGTATTCGCGCCCTTGTCGACAACCCACAGGTTGTCGTACCTGTCGTAGCGGATCGTGTGCGAGTAACCGAACCCATAGACGTTCTGGCCGATTTCGCGCACGAAATGGCCGTTGGGATCGAATTCCAGTAGCTGCGAGGTGGCGTTGCGGTACAGCGGCCCGCCGCTATTGGCCGAACCCGGGTGATTCAGGACCATGATGTAGCCCCTGGAATTGACCGCGACCCCCAGCACCTCGCCGAGATTCATCTCCGGCGAATACTTGAGAAAGTCGGGTACCGATTCATACGGAATCAGCGGTACGTCGTAGTCGACCGTCTCGGCCAGGGCCAATGTCACCGTCAGCGGCAACAACAGAATCGCAAGCAGTCTCATGTCAATCTCCTCCAAGTGCGATCGGGCTGCAAGGCACCCCGAATCAGCGAACGGCAATCGGCCGAACCGGCGCCCCGGTCGCGCCCTTGATGCGTTCCGTCAAGGCGAGGAACAGGAACTCATGGACTTCGTCGCCCGCAAGCTCCCGCAACTCCATGTTCTCCAGCATTGGAATCCCGGCCGCGAGAAACAGCATACGGTGCACGTTCTCGGTTGACGGACGCGGCCGGACTTCCACGCAGCAGCTATCGGCGCCCACCAGCGCGATCCCGCGGTCGATCAGCCAGCGCGTGACCTCGGTATAAATGCCGGGCGAACCCTCGTTCTCCCCGACGCCGACATAGGAGTCATTGTACTTCGACGGGTTCGTCCAGTTGACCGACCAGCCGTAGTTGAACAGCACTGCGTCGCCCTGCCGGACGGCTTCTTCGTCCATGTCCTGCCGCGCCAGGGCGCCGCGCACATCGTCCATGGTCACTACGTAGCCCGCCGTGAGACTGTCGACTCCCTTGTAGCCCGCGACGTCGATGAGGATTCCGCGCGTGATGAACGGTTTCACTTGCTCGGCCCCAAGCGCCTCCAGCCCGCCCAGCCCCTGGTTGGCGCCGGTCAATTCCTCCTGTGTGAACCCGTTGTAGTACACGTTCTGCAGCGAACCGTCGGCCATCCGCACCGTTTCGCCCTGATGCCCCAGCGCATCGAATTGCGTGCCCATCTGCCCGATGAAACCCGTGAAGTAATCGCGGTGCACGGCACCCTCGCCGGCGCCCACCGGCGGCGCGGCGGGTACGACCTGGAGAAAGTAGGGCCGGTAGCCGTATTGGGGCATGGTCGTTTCGTACATGTGGCCAAGTTCGTAGGTTTGGCCCGTACGGGGGATCTGCAACGCCGAGAGAATCTTTTCCGGCGTGACGTAGTTGGATGCACCGGCCTGGTCTTCCGGTCCGTGCGGCGAGGGCCACCACGGTCCCTGTTCCCGGGTTTGGGCGGTACTCGATGGCGCAACGAAAATGCACGCCCATGCCGCGATGACGATGAGCCGTCGTTTTTCCCTGATCATGATTGTTTCCCCAATCCGTGTTGCGGGTTCCCGGCGCAAGGGGCGTCGACGAAGGACGTCCTGCCGCCAGGGTCGTTCCGGATCATAGCAAACGCTCTGCCCGCTTCAGGCGATCTTCTTGTAGTCCTGCATTGGATGGTCAAGCGGTGCCGCGCAGTTGCCGGACCGGCTCCAGCGCATTCTCTGGGCTCACGATATCCCCCCGGCAAGTGTCAGTGTCGTCGTGCAGGGGTTGGGCACGGCGCAGCCCGTCCTGGCTCATCAACCGCTACAGCCGCGAAATCCCGCGTCGGTGATCAAGTTGGTAACGACGTCGGTGGGCCTCGACGTGCTCGGTCCTACTTATACCTGGCCGACTGAGGTGTACCTGCTGGGTGAACGCAACGGCTGGCGCCTGGATGGCGATCTTGCGATCAAGGGCTATGGCGATCCCTTCCGCACCTACAATGTGCTGCCGAATGCGCTGTTGGTCAACTACAAGGCCATTCGCTACCAGTTCGGAATCTATCCGGACGGCGACGGTGTTCTCGTGACCACCGATCCGGTCCTCGCCAACCTGGAAATCACCAATCGGCTGAACCTGGCGAGCGGCCGCTGCCGCGGATACCAGGCGGGCATCACCCTGGACGTTCGCGGCGAGGCTGCGGACAGGGTCTTTCTCTCCGGCGATTTCCCCGCCGCCTGCGCACCCTATTCACTTACGCGCACCGCCCTCGAGCACGACTCGTTCGCGTACGGCGTGTTTGCGACGCTTTGGCGCGAACTCGGCGGGGTCCACACGGGCGGGTGGCGGCGGGGGAGGGTGAGCGAGGAACTCGAGCCGATCCTGGTGTGGGAGTCGCCGCCGCTTTTGGACATCATCCGCAGGATCAACAAGTTCAGCAACAATGCAATGACTCGCCAACTCCTTTACACGCTGGGCGTGGAAGCGTCCGACAGGCCGGGTACGCGGGCAGGCGGCGTGGACGTGATTCGCGATCATCTTGGATCGCGGGGATTGAATGTCGACTCGCTGGTCATCGACAACGGTGCGGGCCTTTCGCGGCGGACACGGATTTCTGCGCAATTGCTGGCAGACATGCTCGAACTGGCGCAGCGACCCCCGTACGGCGCGGAGTTCGTGGCGTCGATGATCAACGCCACCGACGCACACCGCGGCACGGGCGCGGAGTTCCTGGATGAACTGGTCAAATGGGCCTACGAACTGCCCTGAGCTTCTTCTTCTGATTTCGCCGCCGCCAATCCACCACGCGGTAGCCCAGCAGCAACGCAAGCACCCCCATGTACAGCAGGGGCTCGGAGACGTCGATCTTCACGAGCCACAGGAAGTGCACGGCCCCGAGAATGCCGACGAGATAGACCAGTCGATGGAGCTGCACCCAACGCCGCCGAAGCCTGCGCTGCATGGCGTTGGTGGAGGTAACGGCCAGGGGAACCAGCAGCACCAGCCCCAGAAAGCCGACGGTGATGTAGGGCCGCATCGCGACATCCACCAGAAGCGAACGCCAGGCGAGTCCCTGGTCCAGTACCGCGTAGGTGATGGCGTGAAGGAGGATGTAGGCAAATGCCGCCAGACCCAGGGTTCGCCGCAACGCCACCAGCCAGTTGAGCCCGGTCTGTTTTCGAATCGGAGTGATCGCCAGCGTCAGGATCAGAAGATTCAGGCCCGTCTTGCCGAACGTGTGCAGGACCATCTGCACGGGGTTCGCGCCCAGGTCGCCGAATCCGAAGGCACGCGCAGCGACCCAGGCGAACGGTATCAGGCAGGCAAACATGACCAGCGCCTTGATCAGCGCCAAGGAACGTCGCGTCATCGCTTACCGCTAACCGCCTTCTCGGATGGCACTGACTGGCCCTAGTAATTCCTCATCAGGTCAAGCCCCGTATAGAGGCTGGCGACCTGATCCGCATAGCCGTTGAAGAGCCGCGTCGGGATACGCGACGAGAACAGCCCTGCACCCAGGACCCGTTCGGAGGCCTGACTCCACCGGGGATGATCCTTGTCGGGATTCACGTTGGAATAGAAGCCGTACTCCCGGGCGTTGGCGATGTTCCAGCTTGTCTCCGGCTGCCGCTCCATGAAGCGAATCCGGACGATGGACTTGATGCTCTTGAATCCGTATTTCCACGGCACGATCAGGCGCAGGGGCGCACCGTTCTGATTGGGCAGAACCTGCCCGTACAGCCCGACGGTCAACAGCGCCAGCGGATGCATCGCCTCGGCGATGGTCAGGCCTTCCCGGTAAGGCCAGCGCAGCACGGGATATCGAACGCCGGGCATCTGGTCGGGGTCGTTCAGCGTGAAGAACTGCACATACTGGGCTCGCGAGGTCGGTTCGAACCGTTTCAGCAGGTCTCCAAGGGGGAACCCGACCCAGGGCACCACCATGGACCAGGCTTCGACGCAGCGGAACCGGTACAGACGGTCCTCCAGCGTGTGCCCCCTCATCAGGTCTTCCAACGCAAACGTGCCGGTATTTTCCGCCTCGCCCTCCACGGTCACGGTCCAGGGGTTGGGCCTGAGCGTGTGCGCATTCTTGGCCGGGTCGGTTTTTCCGGTTCCAAACTCGTAGTAGTTGTTGTACCCGGTAATGTCCTCGAAGGATGTCGTCTCGGCGTCCACATCGTTTGGCCAGGACTCCAGGTCCTGGAGATTCCCGTCCGCCGGAAACGCCATCTGGCGCTGCGCGCCCTCGGCCAGCGGCATGAGTTCGGGCAGCCCGCCGCCGATGGCCTGTCCCCAGGCATTGGCGGCCGGAAGCATTCCAGCCGCCAGCGCCGCCCTGAGGATTTCCCTGCGGCGATGAAAGGCGGATTCGGGAGTGATTTCGGAAGGTTTGATGTCCCGGGGGCGTTTGATCAACATGACCTGTTCCTCGCAGTCGCAGGCTTGGCTCGTATATGCAATCTTGCTACCGTTTGACCAAAATCGCCAGTTTTGGTTCGCGTAGCCGGGCGATGTCCGGATGCGGCCGCCGAAACCGTTGATGATCCGGGTCGCCTGCCGTGCTCCGCAGCGCCAGGATCCGGCAACTTGCGGCGCAACCACAAGCCATCTCCGTTACAATCAGCGGCTCGAAAACCCGGCAAAAACGGGTTTGATCAACATGTTTCTTCCAGGGGACGCCAAATGAAGCTGATAACCGCTGTAATCAAGCCCTTCCGGCTCGACGACGTGCGCAACGCCTTGGCAGAGGTCGGCGTGCAGGGCATGACCGTGACCGAAGTCAAGGGATTCGGACGCCAACGAGGCCACACGGAACTCTACAGGGGAGCCGAATACGTGGTCGATTTCCTTCCCAAGGTCAAGGTGGAAGTCGCCTTGTCCGAAGATCTGGCGGAACGCGCCATCGAAGCGATCGTGGACTCCGCGCGAACAGGCAAGGTTGGCGACGGAAAGATATTCGTCACCGAACTGACGCAGGTCTACCGAATTCGAACAGGCGAGACCGGCGATCAGGCCATCTGAAAGGGAGAGTCGTCGTGAGAAAACCAACAACCATTACCGCCCTGACGGTGGCCCTGTGGCCGGCGATCGGCTTCAGCCAGGCGCTTGACTCGGGCGACACCGCCTGGATGTTGACGTCCACGGCCCTGGTGCTGTTCATGACGTTGCCCGGCCTGGCGCTGTTCTATGCCGGATTGGTCAGGAATCGCAACGTGCTCTCCGTGGTCATGCAATGCTTTACCATCGCGTGCCTTGTTTCGGTCATCTGGGTCGTTTGCGGCTACAGCCTGGCGTTCGGTGAAACTGTCGGGGGATACGTCGGCGGCCTGGGCAAGGCCTGGCTCAGCGGGGTCGGGATGGATTCGATCAGCGGGACTTATCCTGAAACCGTGTTCATCATGTTCCAGTTGACCTTCGCGATCATTACTCCCGCGCTGTTCGTGGGCGGAATTGCTGAACGCATGCGGTTTTCCGCCATGCTGATCTTTGTCGCGGCATGGGTGGTACTGGTCTACTTCCCCGTGGCCCATTGGGTCTGGGGCGGCGGTTGGCTCGCCGACATCGGTTTTCGCGATTTTGCCGGCGGCGCGGTGGTCCACGTCACAGCCGGCGTGGCGGCGCTGGTGGCCGCATTGGTGCTCGGCAGTCGCAGCGGCTTTCCGAATACGGCCATGCCGCCGCACAATCTGCCCATGACCGTCACCGGCGCCTGCATGCTCTGGGTGGGCTGGTTCGGCTTTAACGCCGGCAGTGCGCTGGCGGCAGACGGCGCCGCGGGCATGGCCATGCTGGTTACCCACATCGGTGCCTCCCTGGGCGCGCTGACCTGGATGACCTGCGAGTGGGTCCGCTATGGCAAGCCGAGCGTCCTGGGTATCGTTACCGGGATGGTCGCGGGTCTTGCCACGATCACCCCGGCATCCGGATTCGTTGGCCCCCTGGGCGCGCTGGTCATCGGAATCGCCGGCGGACTCGGCTGCTTCCTGGCCACTCAGTTCATCAAGCGCAAGCTGAAGATCGACGATTCCCTGGATGTCTTCCCGGTCCACGCGGTGGGCGGCATGATCGGACTGCTGCTCACGGCCATCTTCTCGGCCTCCAGCCTGGGTGGCATGGGCCTGGATGAGGGCGTCAGCGTCGGCAGTCAGCTTGGTGTGCAAGTGGTCGGGATCGTCGCCACTTTCGCCTGGTGCGCAGCGTTGAGTTTCGCTCTCTTGAAGGCCATCAACGCCATCGTGCCGCTGCGGGTGAGCGGTGACGAGGAAACCGAGGGCCTGGACATCGTGCTGCACGAGGAACGCGGCTACAACCTGTAGCCGCGATCTCGCCACAGGTTGGATCTGGGCACAGGCTGGACCTGCCTACGGGCCACCTCCATTGCCGGTGGGGAGTCTCAGGATAACCTTGAGACCCCCGCCCGCCCTGTTGACGGCCTTCGCTTCGCCGCCGTGCAATTCCATCACCCGCGCGGTGATGGCAAGGCCTATGCCCTGGCCGACGCTGCCCTTGGGCGCGGCGCGGTGGTCACGGCTCTCGTCAGCCCGGTAAAGGGGCTCGAATATTCGCGGTAGTTCCTCCGGAAGCACGCCCGGCCCGCGATCACTGACCGTGACCACCACGTCCCCGTTTTCGGTCGCAATGTCCACGTCGATGGGGCCGGCCTCACCGGCATACGCAAGCGCATTGCGCACGACGTTTTCCACCGCGCTGGCTATCCCCCGGGGGTCACCGAACATCTCTTGCCGATCCGGGCTCCGGTAATTGACGGTCGCATCGGGATGTTCGTATCGGGCATCCTCGACGATGCCCCGAACCAGGACGTCCATTCTGACCGGTTCGCGTACCGGCTCCTGCTGGGTTCGCAGACGCGCCAGCGTCATGATCTGTCCGATAAGCGCATCGAGCCGTTCGGCTTCCTGTTCGATTCGCGCAAGATTGGGCTGCACTTCATCGTTGGCCTTTCGCTCCGCCAGCCCCAAAGCCATGCGAATTCGGGCCAGCGGCGAGCGCAGTTCGTGTGAAATGTCCCTGAGCAGGGTTTCCTTGTCGGTGATCAGCGCCTGGATGCGCTCGGCCATGGTATCGAAGTCGCGGGAGAGAACGCCGACTTCGTCCGTCGACCATCCGCGCTCCGGGGCGCCGACGCGGGCGTCAAGGTCGCCCTTGGCCAGATCCCGGCTGGCCCGACGCAACCGGGCGATGGGGGCGGAGATGTACCGGGCCAGCAGCAGGGAGGTCAGGGCAGCAATCAACAGTACAACCGCGCCGACAGCGGCCCGCGAACCGGGCCAGGCCAGCATGCCGAACACGGACACCGGGGGTCGGACGAACAGCAGCCTGTATTCGTCCCCGTCGTCGTCCACCAGATGCGGCGTCAACTGGGCGGGGCGCAAATTGGCGGGGCGTTGCCGGTCGGATCCACGCTCCCGGTCAGACGGGCCCATTCCACGGTCGCCTCCCCCGAATCCCATGCCGTCTCCGGGGAGGGGTCCGCGAACGCGCAGCAGACGCCTCATCTCCCCTGGCAGCGCTCTGTCCAGCAACTCTTCACCGCGGTCATCGACGATCAGCAATATCAACCCGGATTCCTGGCGGGTGTTTTCCGCCAACCAGTTGCGCAGACCTCGCTCTCCGCGTTCCGCCAGCGCGACCGCCGCCTCGTTGACCATAGGGTCATGCTCCTCGATCCTCACCGGATCGAATGCCCCCTGGGCGAACTGAAAACTGATGTAGACCGTGGCCACCAGGGTCGCGGCCATGGCGGCGCCGAAGGAAAGAAAGATTCTCAGAAACAAGCTCATCTTTCAGTCTTGCGCTCAGTCGTGAGCCGGAATGAGCACGTAGCCGCTGCCGCGTACGCTGCGAATGGGCGATTCCGCGGCGCTGCCGGCATGCAGTTTCTTGCGCAGGTTGCTGATATGCGTGTCCAGGCTGCGATCGTCGGGCAGCAGCTGCCTTCCCAGCGCCGTGCGCGTCAGAGCGTCCCGGGACACCACTTCGCCGGCGGACCGCATCAGCGTCACTAGTATGGTGAACTCGGCGTTGGTAAGTTTGAGCGTTGCGCCGTCCACGGAGATTTCGCGGCGCTTGATATGCGCCGAGTAGGGACCAACCGAAAACTCGCTGGTGTCGTCCGGGCCAGTATCACGGGCCCGGCGCAGGATCGCCTTGATGCGCGCCAGCAGTTCCCGCGGGTTGAACGGTTTGGGCAGATAGTCGTCGGCCCCCATTTCCAGTCCGACGATACGGTCCACGTCATCGCCGCGGGCCGTAAGCATCAGCACCGGACTTTGCACTCCGCCTTCCCGCAGCCGGCGCAAGACGTCGAACCCGGACAATCCGGGAAGCATGACGTCGAGAACGATCAGGTCGTATTCGTCCTGCTGGGCCCGCCTGAGACCCCCGGTGCCCGATCCCTCTGCCGTGACGATCATGCCTTCGGGCTGCAGATACTCCGCCAGCATCTCGGTGAGCTGGGCGTCGTCATCCACCAGGAGTAATCGATGTGCGTGCATGGTTCCTGAAATATACGGGCTATTTCCGAACTCCGCCCGCAGGCTTGACAAAAGTTGAGACTGGTTGGGCCGGAGCGAAGACGATGGCGGCGTCGAGTTCGTGCGGAGGCAGCTGCTCCGAGGAGCCCGCCCAAGCCGCGGCCAGGTACTCCGCGTAACCTCCCGGTCGCGTGAAGCCCGTGAAGCCGGCGCTGTCGCACAGGTTTTCCAGTCCGCCGCGGCAGTATCGGCAGCTTCCGCAGGTATACCCCAGCCACGGTACACCCACCCGCCGACCTGGCGGCAACGATTCGGCCAGGGTCTCGACGACCGTGCCCACGACCTGGTGACCATTCGCTGTTTGCCCGGCGGCCTCACTCGCCGACAAGGAAGCGGAATTCGTGCCGGTAGGAGACGCCCGTCGTCGGAACTGGCGCGCCATCCACAAGCCGCGGGCGAAAGCGGGCTTCGGCCAGCCTGCGTACGTACGGGGCATTCATCAGAAAGGGGGGATTGGCACGGGGAATGATGATATTCGTGGCTTTTCCGTTCTCGGAGACCTGAAACTGCGCTTCGATATAACCCCAGGCGTAGCTGCCGGGATTCGCTTGCCAATCCGCCGCACTTGCCGGGGGTATGAAGTCGATGAATTGCGGCGCGGCGAAAAAATCCTCGGCAAGCGATGGTTGTTCACCGCTCAGCGCGTCGAACGCCTCTCGATAGTAGTTCTGCGCGGCCTCGACGCGGTTTCGAACCAGCTCCCAATCCCCCAGGACCGCCAGTGCGCTCGCCCGCTGGAAGGGTGTGGCGTTGGTGGTGGATTCCAGCAGGCGCACCATCTGAGCGCGGGCGGAACGGGAATTGCCGAGACGAATGTCGATGGCGGTCAACTGGCTGAGCGGAATCAGCAGCCGGCCGTCATTGTCGCCGAACGCATCCCGTTGGATGTCCAGGACGGCTTCATACTCCTCCCGTGCCAACAGCCGCATTCGTGACTGATCGTAATAGTCGGCCAGGTGGTTGCGGTACGGAATCGTCCGCGGGTCGTCTTCACCGAAGCGGCGCAGAGCCACGTTCAGGCGTTCCCGCTGCACGTTCTGGGCTTCCAGCGTATTGCCCATGAGCAGGTAAGCGCGGCCAATTTCGTCCAACAGCGGCACTTGCTCGAGGTTGAACAGGCCGGAGTTTCGTTGGCTGACGCCCCGGGCGGTCTCCAGCACCGTGACAGCCTCAAGCGGTTGATTGTTCAGGATGTAGATGCGGGCCAGTTCGGAATAAGGCTCGATGAGCGCGGGCGATTCCGCCCCGAGTTCCGCCGTGAGTTGGCCGATGCCTTCCAGGTAGCTCGCCTGGGCGTCCTCCAGTTGGGCGCGCTCAAGTTGCAGCTTGCCGCGTTCGATCGACTCCTGTGCCTCATCCTGCGCGAACGCCGGGCGCATTACGGAGGCAGCAATGAGAATCAGGGGGGCCCAGCGGCGCATGGCTGTGCTACCTAGTTGCTCACCGAATCCCTGGGCGTATAGTAGAACGTGAAGTCTCTGGCTACGCCTTCGGCCAGCACGGGCTCGCCATCGACCACTCTGGGCCGAAAGCGGGAGCGCGCGATGGAGCGCGCGCTGGAGTCATCCTTGAAGCCCGGCGGTTCGGACTCAAGGATTCTAATGTTGGATGTTCTCCCCGACGGGAGGACGTCGAATGTCACCAGCACGTGTCCCGGCTGTGCGCCGGGCTCACCCGGATCGGCAAGTCCACGCGTGCTGGGGTATTCGTGTAGCACGTAGTCGGGTTCGATAAACCAGCGCCGCTGCACTTCTGCGCCGTTCTCCAGTTCGTCCAGCAGGCTCCAGGCGCGTCGGTACTCGTCGCCCGTCGGGCCGATCTTGCTGAACGCCACGTTCCAGTCGCCCATATCCCGCAAGATCCTCGCGATCTGCTCGGTGTCCGGTTCGGACTGAGCCTCGAGAATCTCCAGCGCCCGCTTGAGCGAGCCGATGCCGCGCCCCTCCGGGAGTTTCTGTTCGCGGAAGCTGTTACCGATCCGCCGGAGCGGTTGCGCCATCAGCGGACTGTTGTTGCCTTCCCGGTTGCGAATGATGCTCATCGCGCGGCCGTAATAGTCACGTTCCCGGCCGAAGCGATAACCGTCTCGCAACCACAGTGCATGTTCGTACAGCGAAGGCAGAATCTCCAATGAGTTCTCGCCGTGAATGCGCTCCATGATCCGCAAGCCGGCGAGTCTGTGGTCGGCGGCCTCCTCATACAGTTCCATGCTGGCCATGGAACTTGAAATGTGATTGAGAATGCCGACCTGCTGCTCGCCCAGCAGTCCGTGGATTCGGCGGCTCACGGTACGCGCTTCTTCCAGGGCGGTAACGGCTTCAGGATGCAGTCCCATGCTCTGGTACGTCACACCAAGGCCGACCAGAGGCGTGATTACCGTTTCGGAGAACGCACCGCCCAGCTGCCGAAACAGGTCAACGGATGCGAGAAAATTTTGCTCCGCATCCTCGTACAGTCGCGCCCTTCGCTGGCTCTCGGCGAGGTTCGAAACCGCGACGGCGGTCTCGATTGATTGTTCGCCGAACTCGTCGGTCGTCAGTTCCACGAGGCGCGCCGCGACCGGAACGGCTTCCGAGTACTCACCGTGGTCGAGACGATCGCGCAGCGTCAGCTGCGCTTCCAGCCGCGTGACGTACGCTTCGATTTCCGGCCCGGGCTCTTCCAGGAGCAATTCATCTCCCGCAAGCGCTTCGGCCGTGGTCACCTCGGCAACGGCGTCCCTTTCGACTGGTTGAGGCTCCGCGTCTACGAGCGAGTCAGCGGGTTCAGGTTGCTGCGCGGCGGCGGTGGACAGGCTTGCGGCCGAGAGAAATACGCACACATAGCTCCGCGCGGTAGAACCGGCAACACGGGAGAACATTTGCCGTCGGCTAGCCATGCAAGCTCATACTATCCTATTTGCCGGTGTCTCGTCCGGCTTTTGGTTCTCTGTTCGGTAGATTGAATTGGGCGGAACGGGTTCCCGATTCGCGCCGGATTGTCTTTGTAGAGAACGTCACCGCGTCTATAATGGCGCGCGAGCCGGGTAGATTGAAGCGGATGAGTATCGCGACCACCGTGGGTGACGCCCTTGCGTTCGAGGAGATCGATTTCCGAATCCTTCGGCACAAGCCCACACATTCGCCCGTTCAGGCAGCTGAAAGAGCGGGAATCCCTCCCGAGCGGTTGGCCAAGGCCGTGCTGCTCAAGGATCCCTATGGCTATGTCCTGACGGTCATCCCCGCACATTACGAACTGGACCTGGAACTGATCCGCGCTGAATTGCGCCGCCGTCTGTCGGTCGCAACAGAACATGACCTCGATGAACTCTTTTGCGATTGCGCAGTGGGTTCGGTGCCGCCCATCGGTCCGTGGTATCGTGTGCCTACCGTGGTGGATATCACCCTCAGGGCTCAGCCTGATGTCTACTTTGAAGCCGGCGACCATCGATCGCTGGTTCAGGTCAGCGATACGAATTTCGAGCGGCTGATGCAAGGCGCCGAATACTTTGTATTCTCCCGTCCGGCTCACGAGTGATTGCAGGCCACCCATGGAACCCACCAAGACGGAAGGCAACGAGTACTTTCACCAGGTCGTAGACTGCCAATGGGGTTGTCCGGCCCATACTGACGTACCCGAGTACATTCGCCTCATCGCCCTGGGACGGTTCAGCGATGCCTATATGCTGAACCGCGAGTCCAACGTCTTCCCGGGGATACTGGGGCGCGTCTGCGATCGTCCCTGCGAGCCGGTGTGCCGCCGTAGCCGGGTCGAAGACAAGCCCGTGGCGATTTGCCGCCTCAAACGGGTGGCGGCCGACAACCGTGGCGATATTCGATCGCGGCTCCCGGTGGCGCCGAAGCAGAAGAACGGCAAACGTATCGCCCTGGTCGGTGCAGGCTGTGCGTCCCTGACCGTGGTCAACGACCTGATGCCCCTGGGGTACGAATGCGTCATTTTCGAGGCGCTGGAGAAGACCGGTGGCCTGATGCGCACCAACATTCCCGCGTTCCGGCTGCCGGCATCGGTGATGGACGAGGAAATCGACTACATCGTCGACATGGGCGCCGATCTCCGGCTGAACTCGCCGGTGAACAGCATGCGCGAGTTGTTGGCGCAGGAATACGACGCGGTCTTCGTGGGCAGTGGCGCCCCCAAGGGCAAGAATCTCAATATCCCGGGCCGCAACGACAGCGAACGCATTCACGTGGGCATCCAGTGGTTGGAGTCCGTGGCCTTCGGGCATACCGAGTCCATCGGCAGGAAGGTTCTGATCATCGGCGTGGGCAATACCGCCATGGATTGTTGCCGCACGTCGCTGCGGCTCGGCGCCGACGACGTCAAGGTCATGGCGCGCAAGCCCCGCGGCTTCTTCAAGGCGTCCGACTGGGAGCTGGACGACGCCGAGGAAGAGCGGGTGGAGATCGTGGTCAACCATTCGCCCAGGGAGTTCGTTCTCCGGGACGGCAAGCTGGTAGGGATGAACTTCGATTTGATGGACTACGATATCGACGACAACGGCCGCATTACCGACAGCCGGGTGGTCGGCGAGAAGTTCTTCCCTTGCGACGATGTGGTGCTGGCCATCGGCCAGGACAACGCCTTCCCGTGGGTCGAACGGGACCTGGGTATCGAGTTCGACCGGTGGGAGGTTCCCGTAGTCGACCCGGTTACCTTCGAGTCCACGCTGCCAGGCGTGTATTTCGGCGGCGACGCAGCCTTCGGGCCCAAGAACATCATCTGGGCGGTGGAGCACGGACACCAGGCTGCGATCTCCATCGACAAGTATTGCCGCAGTGAGTCGTTGACGGAACGCCTGCCGCGCGGCGTCAATCTGCAAAGCGCCAAGATGGGCATCCACGAGTGGAGCTACAGCAACGACTTCGATCCCTCGGCGCGGCGAATCATGCCCCACGTCGACCTCAAGCGGCGGTTCAGCAAGCTCGATATCGAAGTCGAACTCGGTTTCACCGTGGAACAGGTGATCACCGAGGTCGAGCGCTGCCTCAACTGCGATCTGCAGACCGTGTTTACGGCTGACCTTTGTATAGAATGCGACGCCTGCATAGACATTTGTCCGGTGGATTGCCTGACGATCGCGCCCAATGCCGATGAGGAAACCCTCAAGCAAAAGCTCAAGGCGCCCGTGCTGGAACCGAGCCAGCCGTTCTACGTATCGGGGCCGCTGAAACACACCGCGCGTGTCATGGTCAAAGATGAGAACCTCTGCGTGCATTGCGGCCTGTGCGCGGAGCGGTGTCCGACGGCGGCATGGGATATGCAGAAGTCAACCCTGAGCATTCCTTACGCCGTTGACGAGGCGGCGGAGGACCTGGTGCAGTGTCAACGCAAAGCCGGATGAACGCCAGCAGGGCAAACGATTTTGTCATTCGCCTGGCGAATGTGAACGGCACGGGATCGGCCAGTGCGAATGGTCTTTTGATGAAGACCATTTTCAGGATGGGCATACCCGTGATGGGGAAGAACTTCTTCCCGAGCAATATTCAGGGACTCCCCACCTGGTACGAGATTCGGGTCACCAGGGACCAGCACCTGGCGCGTTCCGGAGAGATCGACATCATGGTGGCCATGAACGCCGAGACGTACCAGCAGGATCTCGCCTCGCTGAGCCCGGGGGGCGTGTTTCTCTACGATTCGACCTGGCCCCGGCACAGCGTTGTCAACCGCCAGGACGTGACCATTTTCGGCGTGCCCCTGGCGCGCATGTGCAACGAGCACTTCAGCAACGCGCGGGCCCGCATTCTCATGAAGAACATGGCGTACGTGGGTGCGCTTGCGTCACTGCTCGATCTGGACAGGGAAGTGATCGAGGACGCGGTGCGGCAGACGTTCGCTTCCAAGCAGGCGCTGATCCAGTACAACATGGACGCCATCGAACTGGGCGCCAATTACGCCAGCGAGAACTTCAAGTGCCCGTTGCCGACGCATGTCGAACCGATGAACGCGACCGCCGACAAGATCATGATAGACGGCAACACGGCGTCGGCGCTGGGGTGCCTCTACGCCGGTGCCACCGTGGGCGCCTGGTATCCGATCACGCCGTCCACTTCGCTCATGGACGCTTTCAAGTCTTTCTGCGAGCGATACAGGGTCGATCGGGAGACCGGCAAGCGGAACTATTGCATCGTTCAGGCGGAGGACGAACTGGCGGCCATCGGCATCGTTCTGGGCGCGACCTGGAACGGTGCGCGAGCCTTTACGCCCACCAGCGGCCCCGGTCTTTCGCTGATGAGCGAGTTCGTCGGCTTTGCCTATTTCGCGGAACTCCCGGCAGTGCTTTTCGACGTGCAGCGCGTCGGCCCATCCACCGGCATGCCGACGCGCACGCAGCAGGCCGACATACTCTCCGCCGCCTATGCGTCCCACGGCGATACGCGCCACGTGCTGCTGTTCCCTTCAAATCCCAACGAATGCTTTGATCTGTCCGTGGCGGCATTCGACCTGGCGGATCGGTTGCAGACCCCGGTGATCGTGATGCTCGATCTGGACATCGGCATGAACGACTGGATGTGCGACGAACTTCAGTGGGACGACAGTTACCGGCCCGATCACGGCAAGGTGCTCAACGCCGAGGAACTGGAGGCCGCGGAGTCCTTCTACCGCTACCTGGACGTGGATGGCGACGGCATACCCTATCGGACGTATCCCGGCGTCAGCGGCAAGGGAGCGTACTTTGTGCGCGGTTCCGGACACAACAAGTACGGCGACTATACCGAGGATGCCGAGGAGTACCAGGAAGTCGTCGACCGGTTGGTCCGCAAGTGGGAAACCGCCGCCACGCTGGTGCCCCAGCCCGTCATCGAGAGGCACAAGACCGCGGAATGGGGAATCGTATCCGTGGGTAGCTGTGACTATGCGGTGGCCGAAGCCGTCGAGGTCCTGGCGCGCAAGGGCATTCACTTGAGCTACATGCGCATCAAGGCATTTCCGTTCGGCGACGCCGTGACCGAGTTTCTCCATCAGCATCAGCGGATTTTCGTGGTGGAACAGAATCGGGATGCGCAACTGAAAAGCCTGCTCACGCTGGAGACCGATTATCCGAAGGAGCGCATGGAGTCGATCCTGCACTACAGCGGGCTGCCCATCGACAGGCGCTGCGTGGTGGAGGCGATCGAAGCGTCCCTGGCCAGGGGAGAAGCGGCATGACATTCATCGCCAAACCGAAGATCGTCCACAAGGGACTGTCCCGCAATGCACTGGGCCTGACCATCCGCGACTATGAAGGCGGCATGTCCACGCTGTGCGCCGGCTGCGGGCACGACTCCGTGACCTCGGCCATCGTCCAGGCCTTTTTCGAGTTGGACATTCCGCCTCATCAGGTGGCCAAATTGAGCGGGATCGGCTGCTCGTCCAAGACGCCGGCGTATTTTCTCAGCGCGTCCCACGGCTTCAACGCCGTCCACGGGCGCATGCCGTCCATCGCCACCGGCGCCAGCGCGGCCAACCGCAAGCTCAACCTGATCGGCGTCTCCGGCGACGGCGATTCACTTTCCATCGGGCTCGGCCAGTTCTCCCATGCCTTGCGCCGAAACCTCGATATGCTCTACATCATCGAGAACAACGGCGTTTACGGCCTGACCAAGGGGCAGTTTTCCGCCTCCGCCGATGTCGGCACGAAGGCGAAGAAGGGCGAGGTCAACGAGCAGCAGCCCATCGACCCGGTGCAGATGGCGATGGCGCAGGGGGGCACCTACATCGCGCGTAGTTTTTCCGGGGACAAGGACCAGTTGGTGCCGCTGATCAAGGGCGGCATCAGGCACAAGGGTTTCGGATTGATCGACGTGCTCTCGCCCTGCGTCACCTTCAACGACCACGAGGACTCCACCAAGAGCTACGCCTATACGCGCCGCTACTTCCATCCCGCCGTGCACGCGGATTTTGTGCCTCCGGCCCAGGAGATCAAGGCTGCCTATGACGACGGCGAAGTGATGCCGGTGGAGATGCACGACGGCAGCAGGATCCTGCTCCGCAAGATCAGCGCCCAGTACAGCGTCCACAATCGCGGCCACGCCCTGGACTTCATTCGCGCCCACCACCGCCGGGGGGAAATCGTCACGGGGTTGCTCTATATCGATGAGAGTGAGCCGGATATGCACGGCATCTACCGCACGCCGGATGATCCACTCTCGGAGGTACCGTTCGAGAATCTTTGCCCCGGCAGCCAGGCCATGGAAGGAATCCAGGCGCGGTTTCGATAGGGCCAAATGAGGCGGTCTCGTCGCTCCCACGCGTCGCCGTTCTTCGACAGGGGCACCCGATGGCGCGAGTTCATGCAGTTGGGCTGCGGCTCTACCGTGCTTCTGGCCGCGAATGAAGCAAGGACTTCGCCAATTGCTGACCCATCGCCGACAGAGCCGAATTTGTCGGGAACTGTGAAACCGTAGCCAATTCGCGGTCGATTTCCTCGATTCGTCGTTCGGCGAAGGCTGAATGCTGCGGTGTGCTACCGGCGACGAAATTCCAGAAGTACCGCAGGTTTCCGAACACATACACGCCGTGCAGGATTCCGTGCACGGTCCGCGGTTCATTCTTCCACGGCGAGAAGAAACGCGTTTGGTCCTGACTGTTGGCGACCAGCGGCTCGACGGTTTCCATGAGTGAGAGCTGCAGGTGCAATGTCTCGTGGACGATGGATTCGGCCAGCCGTTCGACCCGATTCACTTCCGTCGGCGAAGGGCAGGATACGAAAATCGAAAACGGCAACGATGGATCGCTGTAGCTGGTGTCGAACCCGTTGTCGGATGCGACGAGAACATGGAGTGAGCGGCACAGCCCCGCTACCGTACCGATGAGCGGAGGAACGTTGCGAATGAGATCCAGTGCGTTATTAAGTACTCCCTGGAATCCCGTTTCGTTTATGTTTTCTTGGGAAGCGAGCTCTAGTCCGGCTTTCCGCAACCTGTCGGCCAGTGCGTCAGGCAGCAGTTCGATCTGAATACCGGCGTCGATTTCCAGGTCATCGAAACCAACAGTGCGTACAATTGCGGGGTTCGAATCGCCGAGGAAACGGGCGGTAGAGTAGCTGTGCCACGTGGACGCTCCACCGGGCGCATGTCGCCTTAGATTGGTCGGTGCCGCTCGGGTCCAACCGCAAGGGCTATGCGTGTACACGCTCATCCCGCCGGCGTTTCCGCATAGAACGAGTACACCACGGTGAAGCGTTCTCCCCGATGAACCGTACTGACCGCGTGATACGACTGGGGAGAAATCGCAAACGCTTGCATGGACCCGTGTCTCGGCTCGATGACTTTGCTAACCGTCTCCGGTTCAGGTCCGCCGAAGAACATCAAGTAGCCCCCGTACTCGCGTTTCCAGGCTCGATTGAGTTGCAGTAGAAGGCGATGGCTTTCGGCTCCCGGGATGTAGTCATTGTGGATCCGAATGGTCTGACCGGAAACCAGCTTGTGCGCCGCAACGTCGACACGTTCGGACAACGGCTGATAAAACTGCCGGGCCATCCATCGGCGAATTGACTCCAGCGTCTCCGGGCACGCAAGTGGAGCGGTGTTGGGACTGAGAGAGACGTGAAGCAGACTGAACTCGTACTGCTCGTAGAAATCAGTCATGGTGAACTTCCACGGCGCGTCGTTTTCAAGCCAGGA
This sequence comes from Candidatus Rariloculaceae bacterium, assembly GCA_965262365.1. GTDB lineage: Bacteria > Pseudomonadota > Gammaproteobacteria > Steroidobacterales > Rariloculaceae > UBA6522. Next base: position 3,712,337 of record OZ253541.1, on the reverse strand, counting down.
TAGCCATTCCTCGCCGTCACCCTTCAGCACGCAATGCCCTGTGGAATGTGCGAAGGGCTGCGAGTTGCAAATGATGGACGTGAACTCAGGAAACATGGGTAGGCGAAGGACGAACGACAAGAGCGTCGCGCAGTCCCATCTCGCCCAGCCGGGCGAGGACGTGTCGAATCATGGTCTTGTGGTCATGGCAATACACCGATGGGTTGTCGTAGCCGCGTTCGGCGCTCCAGCGGTACAGCGGCATTCCGCCCCCGCAAACGGCCAGCAGGTCGCAGGTACGGCAAGCGGTGGACTCAGGTACGTGCATGCTCGTGTAGGCGATGTACTCCTGTGTTGAGAGTACCGTCGAAAGAGGCGTGGTCGTTATGTTCCACGGCTTGCCGAACCGGTCCGCGCCATCGAACGAAGCACGCAGCGTGTCGTTTTTTCGGAGTTCGCCGTCCGTCTCGACTACCAAGATACCGAACGGGTCGCTCCCACGACCTTCCTTCCGGCTCGCTCCACCCAGGCAAAGCTTGATCATGTCGTCGCAGACGCGAATCGGGACTGGAGAGGGATCGGCGAGATACAAATCCAGCAGTCTGCTAAACCAATGTCCGAATTCAGTGCTCTCGAACCGTGCCTTTCCTGGCGGAAGGCGGTCGTGATTGCCGTCCTGGAGAAGAAAATCCATGCTCGGACTACCCAGATCCTTCAGAAATTCATACACGATCCGCGCATCGACGAAAGGCTGAACCACTGACAGCGTGCCTGCAAACAGGAAATCGCGCTCCTTGTGCGAGTCGAGAAGACGGATTCCGCGAGTCGTGGCCGCATACGTGCTCTCACCGCGATGATCCAGCCTAGCAAGGTCGTTGACCTCAGGTGGCCCGTCGATGCTTACGGAAACGCTCGTGCGCGTTTCGGCAAAGAGGTCGAGCAGCTTACAGGTCAGAAGCGTGCCGTTGGTCTGGACACTGATTGGGTGGCGCTCAGGCGACAAGTGAGCGCGCAGGCCGCGTAGCAACGCCGCGAGATCGTCGAAGCCGAGCAGCAGAGGTTCTCCACCATGAAGAACGATAGCGAACCCTGCATCTTGCCGGCAGGCATGTTCGACCAAGCGATCGCGTACAGCCTCTAGAACCGAGGGCCGCATGCGTTTGGGCTGAAGACGCCACGCAGTATCTGGTCCCCGATACACATAGCAGTACGAACAGTCGATATTGCACCGGCTCGCGGTCTTCAGGAGAACGGTGTCGAGTTGGCCCTCGGAGACCATGTTGCGGCGATTTCCGGGTTACCTTTATCGCCCCCGGTTGTGGCGGTTGTGGACGCGGTCGTACGCTGTCTCGACGCGCCTCTCGTTTCTTACCTCCTTAAGAAGTCTGGACAGAACAGGATGCGCCGGATCAAAAACAGGAGTACCAGCGTGTGAACGGTCGTGCGTCGAGGTACCTTGTGACTCGGGTGAAGGCTGTTCGAGGCGATGGTCCATGCGGGGGGCTCCTTGCTTATGTGGGGGAATTCGCACGAGTATGCTGAAGAATCCAAACTCCGATGATAGCTGCATTTCGATGATGGAAACAAGCATCGACATATTTACCTGATATTAAAGTATTTAATGGATTGTTAATTTCTTAAATGTTTGATTTTATTATATTCTATGTTCTATTTTAGGATCGTTTCTTTAGGAGTGACCAGCGCTACATTGATTTCAGGACGTATTATTGCTTGAAACCAATCCATTCAAGTGTGGCAAGTGCTCCCAGCTCATGGCGTACAATCGTCCCGCGCAGAGCCGGACGAATTCGCTGCCGGTATAGGTGTGCATATGTCGCGGATTGTCAGGGAACTCAAGGAAGTGTGGGACGCGTTGCGGGCGAACAGGGGGCAGCGCGACGAGGCATTGGAGGAAGTTCGCATCACGAACCTGCGCGCAATCGACGACCTCCGCATTCCCTTCGATTACCCTGTCTCAGTTCTGGCCGGACCCAACGGTTCCGGGAAATCGACCGTGTTATTCGCTTGCGCGTGCGCCTACCGCGTTCCGGGTCGGCGTTCAGGCCACTTTTCTCCCAGCCGGTTGTTCCCCAATTTCACCAGCCGACAGGAAGCTATACGATCAGACCCGGCACCAAATACCGAACTCGATTTTCACTACCTGCACCAGGGCAATCGTCAATCCATGCTCTGGAAGCGGGGAAAATCATGGAGTCGAAGTGGATCCCTCCCCGAACGCGATGTTTATCTTCGCACGCTTGCCAATCTCACCAGTCCTTCCGAAGTGAGGAGCATCCTGCAGCTCGGAAACAAAGAGGTCCAGACGGACGCGATCAGCCCGGACTTGTTGATCTTCGCGCACCGCATATTGCCATGGCGGTATCGCAATCTCGATCTCATCCGTGGCAAATCCTCACGCGATCTGCTTTTCGCGGAGCTTGATGGGGCTAACGAAACACGCTATTCCGAGTTTCACATGTCGTCTGGCGAACGCACGATCTTGCGGATCTCGAAGGATGTCTCCGGACTCAGTAACGCCTTGGTGCTGATCGACGAGGTCGATACCGGAATGCACCCGTATACCCAGCAGCAGGCGATGCTCGAATTACAGCGAAGCGCGCTCCGACAAAGGCTACAGATCGTCGTTGCCTCACACAGCCCGGTCATACTCGACAGTGTGCCTCCAGAGGGGCGAATATTTCTGGACCGTGATCCTGAAACCGATCATGTTCGCCGCGAGCCCCTTTACCGCGACATCTTCCAGAAGGCGCTGTACGGCCAGTCTCGGGATCGGCTGTCCATACTTTGCGAGGACGTGGTCGCGGAAGGCGTGATCCGTGGCGTGCTTGATGCACTGAACGTCAAATTGGGGTTGCGCCACGAAGACATCGTCGTCGGCAGGAACACTGGGCGGAACGAGTTTCCGAGCCACATCCGGACGCTCGGCAAGTTCCGCAAGCTTTCAGATTTTGTCGTTGTACTGGATGGTGACTCACGAGCGATGGAAAATGACTTGAAAGCCGTGGCGAACGAGTACGGGCATCCGCTGCAGCCGATGTTTCTTCCGGGCGATGCTCCCCCCGAACGATGGTTGTGGGAAGTCCTACACACGCGACTGGAGGAGTATGCGACGATCCTCGGTCTTCCTGGTGACGATATGCGGAGGACGATGGCCGAAATTGACAATCTGGTCGATGGCGCCGTTCAACAGCAAGAAGTCGCAAGGGCCGCCTTAGGGGCGTTCGCGGAGCACATACAGCGCCGAGTTCCCGAAATCGCGCGGATCATTGGCAAAAGCGAGGCCGAACACGGAACGATTCCGGAACTCGTACAATCTCTAACGGAACAAATCGGCCGCTGGCGCAGTTTCTGACAGTCGGGCGAGCGGGATGCCAGCGTGACACATCGTCCGTATGAATTTTAGGTCAGCGGCGGTCGTGCCCGGTATGATGGCATGCATCATGCGTATCGCGATGATGGGCTGTGGCGGTGTCGGCGGTTACTTCGGCGGACGCATGGCGGCGGCGGGGTGCGACGTGAACTTCGTCGCGCGCGGTCGACACCTGGAGGCCATCCGCGAGCATGGCCTGCGCATCGAAAGCCCTGTTCTGGGCGACGTCCGCGTTTTTCCGGCCAGAGCCACCGACGATCCTGACGAGATTGGCGTGGTCGATTACGTAATCGTCTGTGTCAAGTTGTGGGATACAACGGCTGCCGCCGGCGCCCTCTTGCCCATGCTCGGTCCCGCGACCACCGTGCTCACGCTGCAGAACGGGGTCGAGTCCGCCGCGGTCGAGCGGGTCGTGGGCCCGCAGCGAATGTTGGGCGCCGTCGCCTTCATCGGCAGCGCCATCGCGGCACCGGGGGTCATCCGCCACGTCGGTACCATGCAGCGGGTGGTCGTGGGCGAGCCCGGGGGCGGCTCGTCTCCCCGGGCGGAGCGGCTGCGGGATGAGTTGGAGCGGGGCGGCATCCCGGTGATCGTCAGTGACGACATTCAACGCGCGATCTGGGAGAAATTCGTGTTCCTCGTGGGATTGAGCGCCGCCACGACGATGCTGCGTGCGCCACTCGGGACGGTGCGGGAAGACCCGCAAGCACGAGAGCTGTTCCTGCGAGCCATGACCGAGACCGCCGCTGTCGGCCGTGCCAGAGGCATCGCCCTCACAGACGGTCTTGCCCGGAATCGACTCGAGTTCGCGGAAGGATTGCCTGCGGACATGACCTCGTCCATGCACACGGACCTGGAGCGGGGCAATCGGCTGGAACTGGACTGGTTGAGCGGTGCGGTGGTCCGACTCGGTCGGGAGTTGGGAGTCGCAACGCCGGTCAACCGGACGGTATACGAGACGTTGCGCCCGCACGCGGCAGGACGGCGATGAGGATTCGAAACAAGGGAGGGTCAAGTGAGACATTTGATGCGGAACATTGTCCTGGTCGCCTGTCTGCATGCAGGACTGATGCCCACACAGATTGACGCGCAGGCTCCATCAATCTCGGAAGCCGGCCAGGCGGCGATCGACGAGTACCTGGAGCAGGTCGTCGGGGATACGTACATTCCAGGTCTCGTGGCCATGGTCACGAACCGGGACGGCGCCATTTACGCTGGAGCCTTCGGCAGCCAGGACGTCGCCCAGGGCCGGCCGGTGACCGTCGATTCGATTTTCCGTATCGCATCCATGACCAAGCCGATCACTTCGGCGGCCGTGATGATGCTGGTGGAGGATGGCAGAGTCGGTCTGGATGACCCGGTGTCCATGTACATGCCCGGACACCTTCCGGAAGAAGTGTTCGAATCGTTCAATCCCACCGACAACAGCTACACATTCCGTCCGGTCAATGGCGAGATTACTGTGCGCCATCTGCTCACGCATACCTCCGGGCTTGGCTACAATATTTTCAACGAGATCCTGTTCCTGCTTCTCAGGTCCCAGAGCCCGCCGCCCACCCAGCTTGACCACCCTTTGCTGCACGATCCGGGCACAAGGTGGACCTACGGGGAGAGTACGCGGGTGCTGGGCAACCTGGTGGAGAGCGTGTCGGGGCAGGGCCTGGACGCATTCCTCGAGGAACGAATTTTTGCGCCGCTGGGGATGAACGACACGGCCTATGTCGTGGAGAGTGAAAACAACGCCCGGCTCGTGACCCTTCATACCCCCGAGGAGCCCGGTCTGGTCGAGCAGCCCAATCCCGAGGGAACGATCGGTGTTCTCGTGCGCGGGGACGGAAATCTGTTTTCCACAGCCTCGGATTACGCCAGGTTCATGCGGCTGATACTCAGCGATGGGCTGGCCGGTGACGGTGTCCGGCTTCTTGACGAGGCGACCGTCGAGCTAATGGGCGAAAATAATATTGGTGACCTGCGCGTCGAGCTGATGCCGGCGCCCAACCCGGCCATGGCGCGCCCCTTCCCCCTGGGAGCGGGAAACGACTCCTTCGGACTGGGGTTCCAGATAACCGGGGAGCACGACTCGGTCACCATGCGCTCGCCCGGCAGCCTGAGTTGGGCCGGCATCAACAATACGCAGTTCTGGATCGATCCCGAGGCGGGAATCGGCGCCGTGCTGCTGATGCAGTATCGGCCGTTCTACGACGATACGGCGATCGAGGCGCTGCAGGGATTCGAGGCGCGGGTGTACCGGCACCTGCAGTGAGGATTTCCGACGTGGATTCCCTTTAGAACGGATTCCACGAACTGTCAGGCGACATCTGCAGGTAGCCGATGCTGACGCCCTGCCGCCATCCCACGCCGACCCGGACCGGCGCCAGCACGATATCGTCCAGACGGTTATAGGTGACGCCGAAGCCTCCCACCACGTACAGGCTGCCTTCGACGCCGCCGAACCGCTGGTAGAGGTCCTCGATCCGCTCCAGGTCGTAGATAAGCACGAACGCCTTGGTGGCACTGCCGCCCACATCGATGCCAAGGGACGGTCCACGCCAGTAGATTCGGCTCGTGGTGCCGTCGGACAGATACAGAGTGCCGTGTCCGTATCGCAATCCCAGTCCGAGAGCGGCACCGCCCTCCTCGCCGACGATGTAGGCCGTCGGCGGACCGTTGTTCTCCCGGAACACGCGATTGAGCAGGTCGGCCACACCCTGCGCGCTTTGGCCGAAGAATACTTCGGCTTCCCTGAGCACGCTTTCCTCCTGCATCGGCTGGGGCGGAACGGGCCCCGTGGGCAGGGGTTGGCGATTCGTACACGCGACCAGCGTCAGGGCGAGACACGAAACGACCGCCCAAGGTTGAACTTGCATAACTACTCCCACCGTTAATGAAGTCCAGATACACAGTTTGAAGCCGAAATCCGCAATGTCAACTCTGAACCGTGAAATCGAACGAATTCCGGCTAATATCACGTTCGACCATGATGAAAGACACCGACTATTGGGTGCCCGTGCTGAAAACCCGGCACTGGAAACGCTGCAGCGAGGCAGGCCTTGTGCTGACAGCGCTCCAGATCGACCACGAAATCGAGCGGCTGGACGGGCTTTGGGTGGTCATCGTGCCGACCGAATCGGCGCCGCAGGCACGCGCCGAACTCAGCGAATACGCCGAGGAGAGCAATCTTCCCCCGGTGGGCATCCTGCCGATGCCGGAGTTGGGCACCGGCTGGCGCGGGGTCGTCGCCTACGTGGGCGTGCTGTTGGCGGTGGCGTTGCTCGCGCGGCAGGGTGCCTGGGGATACGACTGGCTGGGGTCGGGACGAATCGATTCGGTGCGGATCCTGGCTGGCGAATGGTGGCGTACCGTCACCGCGCTCACCCTCCACGTGGATTTCAGCCACCTGGCTGGAAATATTGTCTTTGGCTCCTTCTTCGGCCTCTATGTTGGCCGTTATCTGGGCTCGGGCATCGGTTGGGCGGCCATCCTCGGCGCTGGCGCCCTGGGCAACGCCTTGAACGTGGCGATCCAGCCCGGGCAGCATCTTGCGATCGGCGCGTCCACGGCGGTATTTGCCGCGCTGGGTCTGTTGGCGGCCTACACCTGGAGGCGCGGTTTCCTGAAACATACGCCCTGGAGGATGCGCATCGCCCCCATCGTCGCCGGAATCGGACTGCTTGCCTTCACCGGCACCGGCTCGGGGGTGGAAGGCGACAACGTCGACATACTGGCCCATCTGACCGGGTTCATCGCGGGGTTTGGACTCGGTACGGCGCTGGCCGCGATCGACTTGCCGCGAGATGCGGATGCCCAAAGGCCTTGGGGCGCGATTGCGGCGGCAGTGCTGGTGCTCGCGTGGGTCACGGCGCTCGGGACCGCTTAGCCGCTTGCCGATCGAAATTCATGGAGCCGATTTCGGTTTTTGGCACGAGCGTACTGGCATCGAAGCGTGGCCGGTTGCTCTGGATCTCCCTCAGCGGGGAAACCTCTCGCAGCGATGCGGATGAACGCCGTGCGAGCGCCTGGTACTCGCGGGTCGCGGCGCTCTTCCACGCCACTTCCTTGTCCGAGAGCGTGCGTATGACGACTGCGGGGCTCCCGATCACGAGACTGCGCGGGGGGCACTGGAACGTGGACTTGACGAAGGCGGTTGCAGCTACCAGCGATTCTTCGCCGATGACGGCATTGTCCATTACGACGGCGTTCATGCCCACCAGCGAATTTCGGCCGATCCTGCACCCGTGCAGCACAGCGCCATGACCGATATGCCCATCGGATTCAACGATGCAATCCCTTTTGGGGAAGCTGTGAAGCACGCACGTGTCCTGCACGTTGCAGCCATCTCCGACGATGATTCGACCGAAGTCGCCACGAAGCGCGGAACCAGGTCCGATGTAGCAATTTCTGCCGATGATCACATCCCCGATCAGTACGGCGGTGGGATGTACAAAGGAAGTTGGGTGAACAACGGGTACGAGATCCTCGATGGCATAGCAGGGCATGTTGAATCCAGCCTTGGACAGTTTCCTGGGAAGCGAATTATATGCCTCGGCTGATGGGATTTAAGAACATAAGGTATCGGGTTGACAGTGGCACGGCGGTGCTTTGGTGAGATAAGTCAGCTTGAAATCAATTCGTTCCTGGATGGGCGACCCGCCGGCTAACCCATAGCCTCGGCCACCAGTTCGAGAAAATCCGCTTCGCAGGTCATGCACTCCGCGGCGCGGGCATCCACCGTGTAGCCATACCGATCCGCGAGCGCCTCGTACTTGGGGCGGCGATGCGCCACATGGCGCGGGAATATCCAGCGTACGAATTCGTCCGGAACGATCTCCGCCGGCGAGCCTAGCCCGGTTTCCTCCAGGAACTCCTTCAACTGCTCGTCGAGAAACGCTTCCTGGTAGTACATGGGCTTGGGGTTTTCGATCGAGCGCTGGATCATTTTTTCTTCCATGGCCTGGTCGGCGCTCAGGTAGATGATGACGGTGTGGCCGGCAAGCACATCCAGCATCTGCGGATCGTCCAGTTCGCAAATGCTCCCGCCCGCATCGTTGATAAAGTGCTCGTAGCCGTAAATCTTGTTCGCCTTCTCGATGAACTGTTCCACGTCCCGCATGGCGCCGATTTCCGCCTGCTCATGGAGCCGCTGGCGGGCCTTGAACTCGCCCACGTTGAGTCCCCCGAGGTCTTTGCGCCCGATCTTGCCGAGGAAGCTCGCCACCGGCGCGAGGTTGTGCACGGTGACGTTGCTGGCGATATAAATGGAATCGCTACGCAACAGATCGCGCAGGAAGTCGACCTGCATGGCCTGTCGCTTGATGTTGTCGAGGATCGGTTCGGCAAGGTACTTGGTGCCGATCCGGTAGTCGCCTGAATAGTGGAACCACTGGGATTTGGGCAGCTTGTAGGCGAGCGTGGTCTTGCCGACGCCGGACATGCCCAGTAGCGTAATCGCCTTGCGCGGCCATGCAACAAATTCCGCGCCGGTCATCTTCATCTTGGAGCCCACTTCACCGGAGAGGCCCGATTATACGGCGTGCGCCGCGTTGCGGTGACGCCTCGACGACTTCGCGGAGCGCATTGGCAGGCGCCGTGGGCGAGTCACCCGGCCAAATATGCGGGCGCCGTTTCCCGTATGCTTGTGCCATGGATCTGGGGGGCTTTCATCCGGCGGTGGCGAGTTGGTTCCGGAGCCAGTTTCCCGCCGTGACCGCCGTGCAGCAGCGCGCGTGGCAGGCGATCGGCGCCGGCTCCCACACCCTGATCAGCGCACCCACGGGATCGGGCAAGACGCTTGCCGCCTTTCTCGGTGTCATCGATAAACTGGTCAAGCGCGGCCTGGAGCACGGCCTGCCCGACGAGACCTGCATTCTCTACGTGTCCCCACTGAAGGCGCTGTCCAACGACATCAACAAGAACCTGCAGGCGCCGCTGGCCGGAATACGCGATGAGTTGCTGGTATCGGGCGCGCCCGACGTCGTCATCCGCGCACTGGTGCGCACCGGGGATACCACTCAGAGCGAGCGTGCGCGAATGCGCCGGCAAGCCCCCCACATCCTCGTCACCACGCCCGAGTCGCTCTACATCCTGCTGACCGCGGAATCGGGTCGCCGCATGTTGGCGACCGTGGAGACGGTCATCGTCGACGAGATCCATGCCCTGGCAGGCAACAAGCGCGGCGCCCATCTGGCGGTCTCCCTGGAGCGCCTCGCCGCGCTTTGCGAGCGCCCGCCGACGCGAGTGGGCGTTTCGGCGACCACCAAGCCCATGGACACCATGGTGGAGTTTCTCGTCGGCGCGGACCGCTCGCCCTGTCAGGTCGTCGACCGGGGACACGTTCGCGACTGGGATCTCAAGCTGGAGCTGCCGTCGTCGCCGCTGGAGGCGATCATGTCCAACGAGGTCTGGATCGAGATCTACGATCGCCTGGCCGCGCTGGCGGCCGATCACCGGACCACGATCGTATTCGTCAATACCCGCCGGCTGGCCGAGCGCGTCGCCCGCCACCTGGCGGACCGGTGCGGCGAGGACCAGGTCACCTCCCATCATGGCAGCCTCTCCAGGGAGCACCGGCTGATGGCCGAGAAACGGCTCAAGGCCGGCAAACTCAAGGTACTGGTGGCCACGGCATCGCTGGAACTGGGCATCGACATCGGCGAGGCGGACCTGGTCTGCCAACTGGGCTCCCCCCGCGCGATCGCAACGCTGCTGCAGCGGGTGGGGCGCTCCGGCCACGGGGTGGATCGCGTTCCCAAGGGGCGGCTGGTGCCCCTTTCCCGGGACGAGTTGGTGGAGTGTGCGGCGCTGCTCGACTCGGTTGCCCGCGGTGAACTCGAGGCCGTCAAACTCTGCCGCAAGCCGCTCGATGTGCTGAGCCAGCAGATCGTGGCCGAGGTGAGCATGCGCGAGTGGGAGGTCGACGCGCTGTTCGACCTCATCGCCCGCAGCGCACCGTTCCGCGATCTGTCCCGGAGCGATTACCTGGACGTCGTGAGGATGCTCGCCGACGGCTTCACCACCCAGCGCGGCCGACGCGGCGCCTACCTGCACCATGACCGGGTCAACGGCCGGTTGCGGCCGAGGCGGGCGGCTCGTCTGACCGCGCTCACCAACGGCGGCACCATTCCCGATCAGTTCGACTACGACGTCACGTTGCTGCCCGGTGAGCTGTTCGTCGGCACGCTGAACGAAGACTTCGCCTTCGAAAGCATGCCCGGCGACATCTTTCAGCTGGGTAATACGTCCTATCGTATTCTCAAGGTCCATTCGGGCAAGGTCTTCGTGGAGGATGCCCGTGGGCTGCCGCCCACCATCCCGTTCTGGTTCGGCGAGGCCCCGGGGCGAAGCGATGAACTCTCCGCTGCGGTTTCACGCCTGCGAAGTGAAGTGGACGAGGCGCTAGAGGGCGACACGGTTGCCGGCGTGGCCGAGGCACTGACTGAAAGGCATGCGCTGCCGCTGGTTGCTGCGGAACAATTGTGCGAATACCTGGCTGCGGCGCGCGCCGCCCTGGACGCGCTGCCCACCGCGCAGCGAATCGTCATCGAGCGCTTCTTCGACGAGGCGGGCGATACTCATATCGTCATTCATTCGCCCTATGGGTCGCGGCTCAACCGCGCCTGGGGTCTGGCGCTCAGAAAACGGTTCTGCCGGCGGTTCAACTTCGAGCTTCAGGCGGCGGCGCTGGAGGACGCTATTGTCATCTCGCTGGGCGTGGTGCACAGCTTTCCCCTGGTGGAAGTGATTCGCTACCTGGCCAGGGCGACCGTTGCGGATGTGCTTACCCAGGCCGTGCTGACCGCCCCCGTATTCCCGGGACGCTGGCGCTGGAACGCCACCGTTGCGCTGGCGATCCGGCGGTTCCGCAACGGCAAGCGCGCGCCCGCCTACTTTCAGCGCGCGGACGCCGAGGACCTGCTGGCTACGGTGTTCCCCGATCAACTCGCCTGCGCGGAAAACCTGGCCGGCGAGCGCGAGATCCCGGATCACCCGCTGGTGGCGCAGACCCTGGAGGACTGCCTGCACGGGGTCATGGACATCGATGGACTGGCCGCCTTGCTGGGACGAATCGAGGCCGGCGAAGTGGAGGTGGTGTGCCGCGAGCTGACCAGTCCCTCGCCACTGGCCCAGGAGGTACTGAGCGCCAGGCCGTACGCCTTCCTGGACGATGCCCCGGCCGAAGAGCGGCGCACGCTGGCCATTCAGTCGCGACGCCATTTGACGGTGGAGCAGGCAGCGGACCTGGGCCGTCTCGACCCGGAGGCGATCCGGCGGGTGCGTACGGAAGCGTGGCCGGACTTCCGGGACGAGGACGAACTGCACGACGCCCTGGTGGTACTCGGTTTCATGGCGCCGTCGGAGCCTGAAAAGTCCGCGCATTCCATGTTCGAACGGTTGGTAGTCGATGGACGGGCAAGTACCTTCCGGATGCGCGGGGGCGCCTGGGTGTGGGTCAGCGCAGAGCGCCTGGCGGAACTGGCGATGGCGGTGCCCGACGGTAGGACCGAGCCGCGAATCGACGCGCTCGAAAGCGACATCGGTACGCCCGAAGCAGCGCTGCGTGAGCTTATCCGCAGCCGGATGGAGGGCCTGGGGCCGGTGACCGCCGCGGAACTGGGCCAACCGCTGGGATTGGCAACGCAAGACGTGGCGGGGGCCCTGGCGGCGCTTGAGGCGGAAGGTTTCGCCATGCGCGGGCGTTTCAGCGAACGCGCCGCCGAATCCGCATCGCCCGGGGAGTCCGTGGAAGAATGGTGCGACCGGCGTCTGTTGGCGCGAATTCACCGCTACACGCTCAAGCGCCTGCGCAGCGAAATCGAACCGGTCACCATCGAGGTTTATCAGCGGTTTCTGTTCCGCTGGCAGGGCCTGGGCAAGGAGCGGCGGCAGGGCAGCGAGGCGCTGGCGGCGGTCATCGAGGAACTGCAAGGCCTGGCGCTGCCGGCCGCGGCCTGGGAGCGGCAGGTCCTCCCGGCTCGGCTGGCGGACTACAGCCCCGCGCTCATGGACGAGCTGGCCGTTTCCGGGCGTATCGCCTGGTACCGGCCGGTGCTCCGGCAGCATCGCGTCCAGGCAGATGAAGGAGGTCCGCGGCGGGGCCGCGGGACCGTGGCGAATTCGCCCATCGTCATTCTGCCGCGCGAATCGCTCGGCCTTTGGAGACGGCAGGCCGCGTCAGCCAATGGCGCGGTCGGAGAAACGCCCCTGTCGACAGGGGCGGCGCGAATTCGCGATTTGCTGACGGACAGGGGCGCGCTGTTCTTCCAGGAACTCGTTCAGGCCAGCGGACTGCTGAGGGTTCAGACCGAGGAGGCATTGGCGGAACTGGTGGCCGGCGGACTGGTTACCGCCGATGCCTTCCAGGGGCTGCGTGTGCTTATCACACCGCCGAGCCGCCGCAAGGGGTTTCACGGCCGGCGCAGCCGGCGAGGGCCGAGTTTCGACGCGGCCGGCCGTTGGGCACTGTTGGCCGCGGTGCCCGGGGAAGTCTCCGGCGAATCCTTCCGGGAAGCTGTCGAGCATGCGGCAAGGGCCGTTCTGCGCCGCTACGGAGTCGTCTGCCGTAGCGTCCTGCAGCGGGAGAGCGGCCTGCCGGGTTGGCGCGATCTGTTGGGCGTTTTCAGGCGTCTGGAGGCACGCGGAGAGATTCGCGGCGGGCGATTCGTCGGTGCCCTGGGCGGCGAGCAGTTCGCGCTCGCAAGCGCGGTGCAGATGCTCCGCAGATGCAGGCGGGATTCACCGGCAGATGACTGGATCGCGGTCTCGGCGGCGGACCCGCTGAACCTGGCGGGCATTCTCACCCCTGGCGGCCGGGTGGCGGCCGTTCACAGCCATCGCCTGCTCTACCGGGGCGGCGTTGCCGTGGCGACCCTCACAGCCGCGGGATTGCAATGGCTCGAACCCCTGGACGGCCCCGAGCGCTGCCGCGCCGAGATGGAACTCAGGGGCCGTACCGCCGCGCAGACTACGCCGCGGGGCGGCCTGGCGATTTCACCGCGGATGCGGGCCAGACTGGCGGCCTCCAGAAGGAGTCGATTGCGCGATAAGTTCTGATGCGCACGGCGAACCTCGCCGGACTTCTGCCACGGACTGCTAGCGGACGAGCGTGTCGCGAATCGCCCGAATTCGCTGCTGGCGCAACCGCATGCCGAGGGCGGGGCCGCTCGCCCCCGGTCCGGCATCCTCGCTGCGAACCGCCTGGGCGGCTGCCAATGCCTTGAGGAGGATTCCTGCCTGTGGATAGGGGCGCGTCTCCAGACCCAGGCGGCCGCGAGCATCGGCTTCGCAGGCCAGGAGAAAGTCTTCGAATCGCTGTGGCCGCCGCAATGCGTCGGCCGACTCGATCAGTTTGTAGATCGTTGCCGGTCTGAGTTCGGCGGCGCGATGCACCTTGCCGTGGTGGCGCGCGACCGCCTCGGCCAATTCCCGGTACCGGCGCGGCACGGGCAAGCGCTCACACAGCTTTCGCAACAGTTGGACGGATCGTTCCTCGTGCCCCCGGTGGCTCGGGAGAATGCTTTTGGGCGTCGTGGCCTTGCCCAGGTCGTGGGTCAGCACCGCGAAGCGGACCGAGACGCTCGACGACAGCCTGGCGCCCTGGTGCAGCGCCATCAGTGTGTGCACGCCGGTATCGATCTCCGGATGCCACCTGGCCGGTTGCGGTACGCCGAAAAGGGCGTCGATTTCGGGAAACACCACCTGCAGGGCGCCGCACTCCCGCAGCACGCGGAAATAGACGTCCGGCTCGAGCTCCGCCAGGGCCTTGTCGGTTTCCTGCCAGACGCGTTCCGGTTTCAGCGCCGACGCTTCCCCGGACTCGACCAGGCGCTCCATCAGTTCCATCGTCGCGGGCGCCACGGTAAAGCCGAGCTTCCCGAACCGCGCCGCGAACCGGGCCACGCGCAGTATCCGTAGCGGATCCTCGACGAACGCCTCGGAGACATGCCGAAGGATTCGCGCCTCCAGGTCCTGGCGCCCGCCATAGGGATCGATCAGCGTACCGTGCTCATCGCGCGCCATGGCGTTGATGGTCAGATCGCGACGCGCCAGGTCCTCTTCCAGGGTGACCGAAGTGGAGGTATCGAACGCGAAACCGTGGTAGCCGGGCCCCACCTTGCGCTCGGTTCGTGCAATGGCGTATTCCTCGCCGGATTTCGGATGGAGGAAAACGGGAAAGTCCTTGCCCACCTGCTTGTAGCCCAGGCGAAGCAGGTCCCCGGGTCTCGCGCCGACCACGACCCAGTCCCGCTCGCCGACCGCAAGGTCCAGCAGCGAATCCCGGACGGCGCCTCCGACTTCGTAGATCTCCATGGTTTGATGATAACGTAGCGCCTACCTTCCAATGTCATCCCCATGAGCATGGATCCATCGCTCAAGACCAGTCGCCGGTGGCAAGAGTCCCGCGTCGCCAGGGGGGGCGCGCTGGCCTTCATCGTCATCGGCGCGGCCTCGCTTCTCGGCGGCTGTTCCCTGCCGTATTACTGGCAGGCGGTCACGGGCCAGTTGTCGATGATGAGCAAGCGGGTCCCCATCGAGACGGTCATCGAAGATCCGCAGACGAGCGCGCAGACCCGGGAGGCGTTGAGCGCGGTCCTTGCAATACGGCGGTTCGCCGTCGACGAACTGGCTCTTCCCGACAACAGCAGCTATGCAACCTACGTCGATCTCGAGCCAGACAACGCCGGGCCCGAGCGCAACAACGACGCCGGGCCCGAGCGCACCAACGACGGTCGCGGGCGCAACATCACGGTCTGGAATGTGGTCGCAGCCGATGAGTTTTCCATAGACCCACGGACCTGGTGTTTCCCATTCGCAGGTTGCGTAAGTTACCGCGGGTACTTCAACGAAGCCGCAGCACGGCGATATGCGGCGCGTCTGGAGGCTGACGGCCTGGATGTTCTGATCGGTGGCGCAAGTGCCTTTTCCACGCTCGGGTATTTCGCCGACCCGGTGGTCAGTACCATGATCGCAGGTCCGGAATATCAACTCGTGGAAACGCTTGTCCACGAACTGGCCCATCAGAAGTTCTATCTCAGGGGCGACAGCGACCTCAACGAGGCATTCGCAACTGCCGTCGCGGAATACGGGACCCTGCGCTGGCTGATGCAGTCCGGCCATGCCGACGGCATGGAGGCTTACCGGGAACAAGTCCTCAGCCGCAAGCAGTTCGCTGAACTGATCGGCCGCCAGAGGGAGCGGTTGCGGGCGATCTACGCCGGGCCCGATTCGGCCGACGCAATGCGACGCGCCAAGGAATCCGCTTTCGAGACGCTGCGCGCGGAATATGCCGCCCTGAGACAGTCCGGGGATGGCGTTGGCAACTACGATGCCTGGTTTTCCCGTCCCCTGAACAATGCCCATATCGCATCCGTGGCGACTTACGAATACTGGGTGCCGGGCCTGTGTTGGCTACTGGAGACGAATGGGCTCGATGCCTTTTACGAGGAAGTGGAAGCCCTGGGCGGATTGGACCCTGACAAGCGGCGCCTGCGCCTTCAAGGCTGGCGGGAGCGAGCCTCGGAAATCGTTAACAGGCCCTGACTGGAAAGGGTGCCTGGGAACGCCGCCGGGGCCTCCTCCCCATGTTAGAATGCCGCGTTTTTTGCCACCGGCAGGAGAGTAGCGAATGAATCCGGAAACGGCCCTTTGGTTGTCCTTGGGAGCGGCCCTGCTGGCGCTTGTTTATGGCGTGGTCTCGGCAAAATGGATCCTCGGCCGTTCAGCCGGCAGCGAACGGATGCAGGAGATAGCCGCGGCCATCCAGGAAGGCGCCAAGGCCTACATGAATCGCCAGTACACCACCATCGGCATCGTCGGTGCGGTGTTGTTCGTGGTGCTGTTGCTGGCGCTGGATTGGGGCACCGCGGTGGGCTTTGCCATCGGCGCCGTGTTTTCGGCGCTGGCCGGCTATATCGGCATGTTCGTATCCGTACGCGCCAACGTGCGCACCGCCCAGGCCGCCACCGAAGGGATCAACCCCGCGCTGACTATCGCCTTCCGTGGGGGCGCCATTACCGGTCTGCTGGTGGTGGGACTTGGGATGCTGGGTGTTGCCGGCTACTACGTGTTTCTCGAAGCCATGGGAATGGCGCAGGACGCCGTTTTGAAATCGCTGATAGGACTTGCCTTCGGCGGTTCGCTGATCTCCATCTTCGCGCGTCTGGGTGGCGGCATCTTCACCAAGGGCGCCGATGTCGGCGCCGACCTGGTGGGCAAGGTCGAGGCCGGCATTCCGGAGGACGATCCCCGTAACCCGGCCGTGATCGCCGACAATGTCGGCGACAACGTCGGCGACTGCGCCGGCATGGCGGCGGACCTGTTCGAGACCTACGCCGTCACCGTGATCGCCACGATGCTGCTCGGCGGGCTGACGGCCGAGGCGCTCGGCCCCAACGCGGTGATCTACCCGATCGCGCTCGGTGGAGCATCCATTGTCGCGTCCATTATCGGCACGTTCTTCGTCAGCACCCGCAGCGGCAAGATCATGAACGCGCTTTACAAGGGCGTGGTCGTCTCCGGCGTGCTGGCTGCCGTGGCGTTCTACCCGATCACCAACGCGCTCATGGGCGCGGACTCCACCAACCTGTACCTTGCCGCCCTGATCGGTCTGGCCCTGACGGCCGCCATGGTGGTCATCACCGAGTACTACACCGGTGCCGACTACAGCCCCGTGAAGAAAGTGGCCGCCGCTTCGACGACTGGCGACGCCACCAACATCATCGCCGGACTCGGTGTCTCCATGAAGTCCACGGCGCTGCCCGTGCTGGCGGTCTGCGCATCGATCTGGGGCGCCTACGAACTGGCCGAACTGTACGGCATTGCCATTGCCGCCACGAGCATGCTGTCGATGACGGGCATGATCGTAGCGCTGGATGCCTTCGGTCCGATTACGGACAACGCCGGCGGCATCGCGGAAATGGCTGAGTTGCCGTCCGAAGTGCGCAAGGTCACCGACGCCCTTGACGCCGTGGGCAATACCACCAAGGCCGTCACCAAGGGCTATGCGATCGGCTCAGCCGGCCTCGCCGCCCTGGTGCTGTTCGCCGATTACACCCATAGCCTGGAAGAGGCCGGCCTCGTAGGACTGCAGTTCGACCTTTCCGATCACCGGGTGATCGTCGGACTGTTCCTCGGCGGCCTGGTGCCGTTCCTGTTCGGGGCGCTGGCCATGGAGGCGGTCGGACGCGCCGCGGCCTCGGTGGTGGAGGAAGTGCGCCGGCAATTCAGGGAGATCGCCGGAATCATGGAAGGGACCACGCGGCCGGACTATTCCACCGCGGTTGATCTCCTGACCCGCGCGGCCATCAAGGAAATGGTGGTGCCGTCGCTATTGCCGGTGCTGGTACCCATCGTCGTCGGAGTGCTGCTGGGTCCGGAGGCGTTGGGCGGCCTGCTGCTTGGAACGATCGTCACCGGCCTGTTCGTGGCTATCTCGATGACCACCGGTGGCGGAGCCTGGGACAACGCCAAGAAGTACATCGAGGACGGCAACCTGGGGGGCAAGGGTTCGGTGGCGCACAAGGCCGCAGTCACCGGCGATACCGTGGGCGACCCCTACAAGGATACGGCTGGACCGGCGATCAACCCGCTGATCAAGATCATCAATATTGTTGCGTTGTTGGCGGTGCCGTTGTTGTAGTCGCCGGACCTATTCAACGACGGTGGTGGTGGCGCGTGTGGACAGCTAATCCTCACCCCGCCATCCCTGTCGGGGCTCGGATCGGGGGCTCGCCACTCTGCGCCATCCCCGGCCCGTTCCTCGCCCACGACGCTGGAAAGGGCTGTCCGCACACACCTTTTGCGACGAATGGGAATTATCGGGGTTCACGATAATTCTTTGGAAAGCGGCCACCGGGGATTGCTTGTAGGGGATAGGGAAACTCCGTACCCTAGCAGTCCGTGGCAAAAGTTCCGCTGCATTCGACAGAGCAGTATCTACCATTCGATGAACCTTGAAGCCGCACGTGCCCAGATGCTCGGGCAACAACTTCGAGCCTGGGAAGTTCTGGACGAGCGAGTCCTCAATGTGGTTCGACAGGTCCGCAGAGAGCGCTTTGTCCCGGAGGCCTATCGGGAACTGGCGTTTGCGGACACGGAAATCCCCCTGGCCCATGGCCAGCGAACGATGACGCCCAGCGTCGAGGGCCGGCTACTGCAGGCATTGGCCCTGGACCCGGCGGACACCGTGCTGGAAGTAGGGACGGGCAGCGGCTTTATCACTTCCTGTCTCGCCAGGCTCGCGGGGCGCGTGGTAAGCGTGGACATCTTTGCGGACTTCACCTCCGATGCGGCAGCCAAGCTCCAGCGCGACAATATCCGGAACGTCGAACTGCGAACCGGCGACGCGGTCGCGCTCGACTGGCACGAGCAGTTCGACGCCATCGCCGTCACCGGGTCCGTACCTGAACTGGACGATACGTTCACGCGCCTGCTTCGGCCCGGCGGGAGGCTCTTCATCGTCGTCGGGCGTCCACCGGTGATGAACGCGTTGCTGATTTCCTCGGATCTCAATGGCGACAGAACGCAGGAAAGTCTGTTTGAAACGGTTGTCTCATCGCTGGTCAATGCCGAGCGTCCCGAGCCCTTCGTGCTCTAGGGCGAAATAATGACCAAAATTCCCGAACTGACACCCACGGAATTTCGCCTGCGCTGGCCGGAAGGCCAAAGAGGCGCCGTGACGCTGCTCGACGTGCGCGAGCCGGCCGAGTGGCAGGCCGCTCACGTGGCGGATTCCATCCACATCCCGATGCGAACGGTACCTGGTCGGCTGGACGAATTGGACCGGGAGCAAACGTTCGTCGTGATGTGTCACAGCGGCGTTCGCAGCCTTCGCGTGGCCGAATACCTGGCGGCATCCGGTTACGCCAGAGTATTCAACCTTTCCGGCGGAATCGACGCCTGGTCACTGGAAATCGATTCTTCCGTTCCCCGGTACTAGTAACGAACTTCGAATTCAACGGTAGGACCACTATGAGGCACCCTAAAAGTCGCTTGATCGCCTTTCTCGGACTTCTAGTCTTCTCAGCCGCGCCCGTCTCCGCAGAAAACCTGCTGGACGTCTACCGGCTGGCGCAGATGTACGACCCGATCCTGCGCGAAGCCGAGGCCAACTACCTGGCGCGCCGCCAGGTCATGCCAATGGCGCGTAGCATCATGCTGCCGTCGGTGAGCCTGTCGCTCGGTAGTTCCATTGCGTTCCAGGAGGACCCTAACCGGCCCACCGACTTTGCTTCGGGGCAGCCGGATCCGGATATATTGAGCACCGAATTCGAGCGCGATTCGGCCAACTGGTCCATCAGACTGAACCAGCCCGTGTTCGACTGGGGCGGGTACGTCGGTCTCAGGCAGGCCGGAAAGCGTGTGGCACAGGCCGAGACCGACCTGGCGCTGACCCGGCAGGACTTGTTGGTCCGGGTCGCAACCAGCTACTTCCTGGTACTTGCGGCTGAGGACACCCTGGTTTCCGAAATCACGGCGAGGGAAGCCATCGGCCGGCAACTGGAGCAGGCTCAGAGGCGTTTTGAAGTCGGGCTGATCGCCATCACCGACGTGCAGGAAGCCCAGGCGGGCTACGACCAGGCCATTGCCGCGGAAATCGGTGCTCAGCAGACCGTGGCAACGGCGCGGGAATTTCTCCGGGAGATCATCGGCGAGTCCGTCATGGAACTCGACGGACCAATGGACGAGATTCCGTTGATGAGACCCGACCCCGACAATGCGGAGGCATGGGTACAGACGGCGCTGGACCAGAATCTTGCGCTGATCTCGAGCCGAATCGGCTCGGATATCGCCCTTGACGATATCGCAATTCAGCGCAGTGTCCGGTTACCTACCCTGAGCCTCAGCGGCAACCTGGGCCAGTCGGGCTCAAGCACGACCCGAATCAACAACCTGGTGGCGAATCCACCGTGTTTGAATCAGGCAGCATTCCGTTGCCCGCCCGAGGAAACCGGGTCCGAGTCGGAGGCGCAAAGTTACGGCCTGTCTCTCAACTTCAGCATTCCCATCTATTCCGGCGGCGTCAACGGCGCAAGAATTCAGCAGGCGGTCTACCTGCACAGGGCCACCCTGGAAGCCCTGGAGCGCGTCGCCCGCGCCACGGAGCGGGCAACGCGCGACGCGTACTTGAGCGTCATTTCCGAGATCGCCCGCGTGCAGGCGCTTCGCCAGGCCGTGCAATCATCCTCGACCGCGCTGCAGGCGACCGAGGCGGGCTTCGAAGTGGGTACGCGGACCACCGTCGACGTACTGGTATCGCAGAATACGTTGCGGCGCGCGCAGACCAACTATGCGCGTAGCCGATACGACTACATCCTCAATGTCCTGCTGCTCAAGCAGGCGGCGGGCAGTCTTACCATCGAGGATCTGGAAGAGGTGAGTAGCTGGTTGGAGGGCTAGCGGCCAGGGCCTGGTTCAGCCGCTTCGGATCGCGTCGATAATCGCGCTGGTCGAGCGTCCTTCCTTGAGACACAGGATTCTGACTTCGCCGCCG
Source organism: Candidatus Rariloculaceae bacterium (assembly GCA_965262365.1). Classification (GTDB taxonomy): domain Bacteria; phylum Pseudomonadota; class Gammaproteobacteria; order Steroidobacterales; family Rariloculaceae; genus UBA6522. The sequence goes on along the minus strand of OZ253541.1, from coordinate 3,691,482 downwards.
CTGTCCAGCACGGCCTGGCCGCCGGCGATTTCGTCGCTGCGGTAATCTCCGCCCTTGACGAGTATGTCCGGCAGCACCCGGGCGATCAGTTCCGCCGGGGTGTCTTCGGCGAAAGGCACCACCCAGTCCACCGCCGCCAGCCCGGCGAGGACGGCCATTCTGTCGACCAGCGAATTGATGGGGCGTTCCCGGCCCTTGAGTCGCGCGACGGACTCGTCATCGTTGACAGCGACCACAAGTCGATCGCCCAGCGCCTTGGCCTCCTGGAGGTAACTCACGTGTCCGGCATGGAGGATGTCGAAACAGCCATTGGTCATGACCACTCGCTCGCCTCGAGAGCGACATTCTTCGAGGAGTGGCAGCAGTTCCTCCGCGCCCACCAGCCCGCGTCCCCCGGCGCCCTTTCGATGCAACGCCAGCCTCAGTTCGGATGGCGATACGCTGGCGACACCGATCTTGCGGACCACGAGGCCGGCGCCGAGATTGGCCAGCGCCGCGGCGCTGGCCACGTCCAGCCCGCAAGCCATGCCGGCTGCCATGAGCGCGATGACCGTATCGCCTGCGCCGGTGACATCGAATACTTCCCTGGCTTGGGCCGGCAGCGTCAACGGCCGTTCGTCGTGGGGGAAGAGGGTCATGCCGTGTTTACCGCGAGTGACCAGCAACGCTTTGAGTTCAAGTTCCCCGACCATTGATTCGCCGCGGGTCAGGAAGTCGGACTCGTCGGACCAGGTTCCGGCCGCGGCCGCGAATTCGGCCTGGTTCGGCGTCAGTACCGTTGCGTGGGCGTAGCGGCTGAAGTCCTGTCCCCTGGGGTCGACCAGCACGGGGATTCCGTGGTCGTTGGCGTATGCGATGAGCCGTTCCACCTTCGCCAGGCAACCCTTGGCGTAATCCGAAAGCACTATCGCATCCGTGCGGCCCGCTAACTGCTCGAACGATTCCTCCATCGCTGCCGCGCAATCGGCATAGTTTTCCTCTGCGTCCAGCCGGATGAGTTGCTGGTTGCGGGCCAGCACCCGTAGTTTGTGAATGGTGCGCGTGCCTCGGGCGCGGTGCAGCCGACAATGGACGCCGGCGGCGGTGAGTTTCTCCTCCAGGGCCGTGCCTCGATCGTCGTCGCCTACCACGGCGGCGAGGTGCACTTCGGCGCCCAGCGCGGCAACGTTGCAGGCGACGTTGCCCGCACCGCCCGGCCGGCGTTCGGTGCGGCGAGTCTCCACCACCGGCACGGGCGCTTCGGGCGAGATACGCCCGGTCTCGCCGAACCAGTATTCGTCCAGCATCGCATCGCCGGCGACCAGGACCCGCACGCGCGAGAAATCGGGGATGCTAAGTGGCATTGTCGGTGTGCGACGCCCTCGCGACGCGCATCATCAGGTTAAGAGGAATACCCGGCTCACCCGCACTTCGAATAACCGCAGTTCAGGCACGTCAGGCAGCCGTCCAGCATCACGCTGGCGGTGGTGTTGCACTTTGCGCACAACTGCGCACCGGCGGGAAAGGAATTCTCCGCAAAAGCGTCCTGCTGGCTGGACTGGGCCTGAAACTCGGCGCGCTTGCGTTCCAACTCCTTGCGCTGTTCCTCGCTGGGACCCGATGGGCCGATCATCCCGATCTGCGTCAGGTGTCGCTCCACGATGTACCCGAGTTCGGCGATGATCGATGGCATGAACTTGCCGCCGGGTTGCCAATAGCCTCCGCGGGGATCGAAAACGGCCTTGAGTTCGTCCACCAGGAAGGCCACGTCGCCGCCCTTGCGGAAGACCGCGGACATGATCCGGGTCAGCGCCACGATCCACTGGTAGTGATCCAGGTTCTTGGAATTGATGAAAATTTCAAACGGGCGGCGTTTCTCGTGCTCGGTGCCTTCGTTGAGGATGAAGTCGTTGATGGTGACGTACATCGCGTGATCGGAAACCGGCGTCTTCACCTTGTAGGTCGAACCGACGAGCATCTCGGGCCGCTCGATCTTCTCGTGCATCCGGATGACCTTATGGTCTCCGGTCGGCGCCTGATTTCCAGCCGTGGCCCGGTTTTCGGCCTGCGCTTTCGGCTCCCTGGGCTGCGCCGGCTCGGGGGCATCCTTGACGACGCCGTAGCCGATGATTTTCTCGTCTACCTTGATTGTTGGCATGGGTCAGCCTGCCTTTGGTTTGATTCCTTGCTGTCGTTCCACATGATGGCGGGTCGTTGCACGAACCAGGTTCAGCCACTTCGAGGGCGGAGGCCGGGTCAGCCAGAAGACGGGTTTGCCTTGCTGGAGTTCTCCATAGGGCCGATGCCGGTTGGTGCGTTTAGTCTTCAAAGTTTCCCGTAGTAGCCCTCTTTCAGAGCGTCGAAGAGATTCGCCGCCGTGTGAACCTCGCCGTCGTACTCGATTTCGTCGTCTCCCCTTGCTTCAATCGAATTGCCGTTGGCAAGTTCAAAGCGATAGGTCGTGTTTTTCAGATCCTTTTCCTTCACCAGCACGCCCTGGAATGCCTCGGGATTGAAGCGGAAGGTGGTGCAGCCTTTCAGGCCCTTCTCGTGGGCGTACCGGTAGATGTCCTTGAAGTCCCCATAGGGATAGTCAGTGGGCACGTTGGCGGTTTTGGAGATGGATGAATCGATCCATTTCTGGGCGGCCGCCTGGATATCCACGTGCTCTTTCGGAGATATGTCCTCGGAACTGACGAAGTAGTCCGGCACCCTGTCGGCCGAATTATCGGAACTTGGGGACGCGTTGCGGTTAACCAGTTCCCGGTAGGCAAGCAACTCGAAGGAGAAGACTTCGACCTTCTCCTTGGTTTTCTTCCCCGCCATGATCACGTTGCGAAAATACCGGTGGGCGAAGGAAGGTTCGATGCCGTTGCTGGCGTTGTTGCCCAGGGACAGCGAAATCGTTCCGGTGGGCGCGATGGAGCTGTGATGGGTAAAACGGGCGCCCTCCTCGGCGAGGTCTTCCACCAGTTCGGGCGCTGCTTCAGCCAGGTTCCGCATGTAATGACTGTATCGGGCGTGAAGGATTCGCCCGGGAATCCTGTCGCCGACCTTCCAGCCATCGCTGCGCATCATGAGACGCATGGACAGCATTTCCTCGGTGACATCGAATTCTTCCACGAGAATGGGCGCCGGACCCTTCTCGCGCGCAAGTTCCAGGGCGACCTGCCAACCGGCAATGGCCAACTCCCGGGCGACTTTCTCCGTGAACTTCACCGATTCGGGCGATCCATAGCGAATTCCGAGCAGGGCCAGGGTGGATCCAAGCCCCAGGAACCCCATGCCGTGACGGCGTTTGCGGTGGATCTCCCGGCGCTGGGCTTCCAATGGCAGACCGTTGATCTCGACCACGTTATCGAGCATTCGCGTAAAGACGCGAACCACCTCCCGGTACTCGTCCCAATCGAATCGGGCCCGATCGCTGAACGGGTCCACCACGAACTTGGTCAGGTTGACCGAGCCGAGAAGGCAGGCGCCGTAGGAGGGCAGGGGTTGCTCGCCGCAGTTGTGAACCATCAGGCCATTGGCATCGAAGGCATTCGCGCCGGGCACCGAAACATCGAACACATCGTGCTCCGTTATCGGGTTGATCGACTTGAGCGTTGCGGTAAATCGCTCACGATTGACTCGCCGACGGTAATTGGCGAGCGCCGCTTTCAATTTGAGACTTTTCTCACAGACGGCAAAGCCGATCCGGTTCTGAAAAATCTCGATATTATTTTGGCTGATGACAAGCTCATGCTGTGCCTTGGCAGGGTACTCCCGAGAACCGCCCCGACCGTCGGGCAGACGCCGGTAGCCTGCGTCCCGTCGATTCAGGTATAACTGCGAAACGATGCCCAGACGAAGGAGCATGCGTTGCGCCTCGACGAGAAGATCTTCGTTGCTTTGCGCCAATCGTATGCTGATTCCCTTGACTTGATGGCCCTGCACGCTGGCATCGCAATCGAACAGTCCGCGCAAGAAACCGATTTGAAAATCGGACGATGCACGGTGCATCGTGTCCGTCACGGTTTTATGTCCCGGTCGAAGCCCCAGGGTATCGGCCAATCGTCTGATTGCGCGTGGCTTCATTCGGTACTCGCCGCGACCGCGGATGGCATGCCATCCGCGAAAATCCGCTCGATGCGGTAACTCACGCGTCGCCAATTCGGCGGCTCGCATTTGGGATAGGGCTCCCGGGCGTTGGAAATCGCCATTCACCGTCATGGCGCCTGGCCATGCGGACAATACAGCCTCGTCCTCCTTGAGAGTTCCGTCGCCGACGAGCAGTCCGATCAAATAGCCTTCGCCTTCCGTATGGGAGCCGTTCCATGCAGGTGCACCCCGATGGTCATGCAGTATGATTTTGTCGCCAGCAACGAGATTCGCCGCCTCTACCCATTCGGTCTTCATGGCCCATCGCGACGAACAGGCTACACGGCGAACACGATGATTCGGCGTCAGCGTCATGCGATAGCCCTCATTGCTTTCGAGTTCGACAACCTGCCTTTTCCCGGTCGGAAAGAAACCTCTCGAATCGGTCGGATACGCCTCCCCATTCACCATTGCCTCGAACGGTCGCCCTATAAGGTCGGCAACCTGGCGCGGTCCTTCGGAGGTGTGAATCCAGGTATGACGGGTGACACAGGGATTGGTGGCGCGGATTTCCTCGCACCACCAGTTGTTGTTGAGTTCGTTGACCCGGTCGATGAGCACGAAGCCGGGTTCGGCGAAGTCGTACGTCGAGGACATGATGATGTCCCACATGCGCCGGGCTGGAATCGTCTTGTACACGCGGCAGGCCACGAGCCCGTCACCGTTGCAGATATAGCCGTCCCGGGTCGGCCATTTGCGCCAGACCACCTGAGCCGGGTCCTCGAGGTCGACCCTGTCTTCCCGAGCCTCGCGCTGAGCGAGGGGAAACGCCAGCGGCCAGGGTTGGTCGTTCTTGACCGCGCCCATGAACTCGTCGGAAATCAGCAGCGAGAGGTTGAATTGCCGCAACCGGCCGTCCTCGCGCTTGGCGCGAATGAACTCCATGGCGTCCGGATGGCCGACATCGAAGGTGCCCATCTGCGCGCCGCGGCGACCGCCCGCCGACGATACGGTGAAGCACATCTTGTCGTAGATATCCATGAACGACAGCGGGCCCGAGGTATGCGCTCCGGCGCCGGATACGTAGGCGCCCCGCGGCCGAAGGGTGGAGAATTCGTAGCCGATCCCGCAGCCTGCCTTGAGCGTCATGCCGGCTTCGTGGACCTTCTCCAGTATTTCGTTCATCGAGTCTCCGACCGTGTCGGAGACGGTGCAGTTGATCGTCGACGTCGCGGGTTTGTGTTCCCCGGCGCCGGCATTGGAGATGATGCGCCCCGCCGGGATCGCGCCACGCTGCAATGCCCAGACAAAACGCTCGTACCAGTAGTCGCGCCGAGGTCCCTGCTCCACGTCGGCCAGCGCCCGGGCGACACGCTGGCAGGTGCCATATATGTCCTGGTCGATTGGCTCGCCGGAGCGGGATTTTAGTCGGTATTTTGTGTCCCAGATATTCAGCGAAGCTTCCTGTAACGGAAGATCCACTGCGGAACTGAGTTCCAACGGCGCCTTCATAGCTTGATCCAGTCTCCTAATCCCGCCCGGCCAGAGCGGTGAAAACCTTGCCGATACCTCCCGGATAGCGGTGAAATCAACCGCCCGCGAGCAAAAGGTCTGCGATTCCCCTGAGCACAATATCTTGTGCTTCGCATGGTAAAGACTAGAACGGGTGCAAAGTGCATGTCAACCTTTTTTGAAAAAAGTATCCGGCGACTAACTTTATAAAAAACAGCTTATTACGACTTTTAGCTCCAAATTCATCGAAATATACCGCATCTTCTCGGAAAATCTCGGGATTTTTCGCGACCACAACATATTGTGTCGGGATATCCCCGCTTTATTCCATGGTTAACGCACAACTTATTCACAGCTCCCGGTGGTTCGGCTTCCTGAATGATTCGGTCCAATTGCCGCTGGTCTTGAAAAAGCCTGCTTCGTACCCCATCTTTTCGGCCAATGAACGGCCGAAAAAGTTCGGCATTGGGTGCCGGAGCAGACTGGACGAGTTTTGACGGGTGCAACCCATGACCGCTGGCATGCATCCATTAGGATGAGCGAGAATTGGATCGGCCAGGTTGGGCCGCACCGAACGACTGTGGGAAGGACAAGCATATGAACTTCAGGCAAATGATCGGAAACATTAACGGCACGCGGACAGGCGCCGCAGCGTGTCTGTTTTTGACCGGGGCCCTGGCGCAGGGGCAAAACCTGCCGCCGCAGGTTGGCGATCGGGAACTGCCCAGTCTGGCGCCCATCATTGAAGAGGTTTCACCAGCCGTGGTGAATATCTCCGTCAGCGGTAGCGTGGTGACAGGCAGCCCGCTGTCCCGGGATCCCTTTTTCGGGCCATTCCTGCCGCCTCCCGGTCGCCGCCAGGTTCAGAGTGCCGGCTCCGGAGTGATCGTCGATGCTGAGAACGGCTATATCCTGACCAATTACCACGTCATCGAGAATGCCGAGGAGATCGACGTCGCGCTCGAGGACGACCGCGTCCTGGAAGCCACTGTGATCGGGTCCGACGCGGACTCGGATATCGCGGTATTGCGGGTGGAGCCGAACGGACTTGAGGAAATGCCGCTGGGCGATTCCGATGTCCTGCGCGTCGGCGATTTCGTTCTGGCCATCGGCAATCCGTTTCGTTTGCAGCATACCGTGACCTCGGGAATCGTCAGCGGTCTGGGGCGCACGGGAATCAATCGCAGTCAGGAGGCCTATGAGGACTTCATCCAGACGGACGCCTCGATCAATCCCGGCAATTCAGGGGGTGCGCTGGTCAACCTGCGAGGTGAGTTGATCGGAATCAATACGGCCATTTTCTCGGGCAGCGGCGGCAACATTGGCATCGGGTTTGCGATCCCTGTCAACATGGCCCGCAGCGTGATGAATCAGATCATCTCCTTCGGGACCGTCCGGCGGGGACTCCTGGGCGTCAATATCAGCACCATCACCCCCGACATCGCCGAGACCTATGATCTGAACGATACCGCCGGGGCGTTCGTCACGGAGGTGTCCTCCGGGTCGGCAGCCGAAGCGGGCGGCTTGCAGATCGGCGATGTCATTGTCAGCGTCGACGGCGAGTCGATGGATGGTCCTGGAGCGCTTCGCAACACGATCGGCCTGCTTCGCCCCGGAGATACCGTGACTGTGGGCTACCTCCGCGACGGGAGCCTGCTTACCGCCTCGGCGACCCTGGGTGAGCGGCCGTCGACGGGACAGGCGCAGGCGCTGCCCGAAATTGCACCGGAGCTGTCCGAAATCGCCCCGGAGTTCCAGGGCGTCGTATTGGTCACAAACAACGAGGCGCGAGATGACTTCAACGGCACGGAGGGCGTATTGGCAATAGCCGTTGAGCCAGGAAGTGCTGCATCCACCAATGGTCTTCGCACAGGGGATGTCATTACGCATATCAACCGGCAACGGGTCCGGACTCTGATGGAGGCGCGCGAAATCATCGGTGATGCACGTGCTGCCGTCATCCTCCAGGTCGCCAGGGGTAACCGCGGGGTGCTGATACTGATGCGGTGACGGTTACGACCGCATCGGACGCCGTCGTCCTCAAGACCTATCTGCGCCGCTGTATTCTGTATTCGGTTGCGTGGGTAGTTCACATAATCTATGCTATTTCGACAAATTCGCGAGGTTGTCTCTTTTTGGGAACGGCCTCGCGTGTTTGTTTGGTGGCCCGGTACAAGATCTATTCGGCGCCGGTTGGCGCTCGTTGACTGGTATTTTCGGCTTTCTCTCTTGCTGACTTAAGGAAAAGGTACGTCTTGTGAGTTGCAAAAAAATTGGTCTTCTGTTTTCGCCGCTGCTCTTGTCCTTTCTTCCGTTGGGACAGGCCAGCGCACAGGGTGCGGCCGCCGACAGCTTCGCCATAGAGGAAATCGTCGTGACGGCACGACGGCGGGAAGAATCGCTGCAGGATACCCCGATCGCGGTGACCGCCTATTCCGAAGATGAAATGGACCTGCGCGGGCACTTGAATATCACCGATGTTTCTCAGGCTACGCCCAACGTCAACATCGAGCAGTCGGCTGCTGTCAGTGGCCTGACGGCAGCGCCGACAGTTTTCATTCGGGGTGTCGGTCAATCCGATTTCGTCATCAATACCGATCCCGCCGTTGGCGTTTACGTCGATGGCGTATATATCGCCCGGTCCATCGGCAGCATGATGGATTTGCTGGATCTTGAACGCGCCGAAGTGTTGCGCGGCCCACAGGGCACGCTCTTCGGAAGAAACTCACTGGCCGGCGCGCTGAACCTGATCAGCAAGCGGCCGACCATGGACGCCTTCGATGCGAAATTGACGCTCGCTGCCGGCGAGAACGACTACGCTCAGTTCAACGGCGCATTCAACATTCCCATCAGCGACAACATCGCTGCCAGGGTCTCCCTGATGCAGCGCCAGAAAGGCGGCTACATCCGGGCGACGAACTATGACGATCTCTGGCTGGGCGATGACAACACCACCGGCATTCGCGCCCAACTGGAATTTCTCCCGTCCGATTCGGTGCGCATCAATTTGAGCAGCGATTACACCAAGAGCCGGGCCGCTCCCTCGCCGATGGTTGCGGAAACCTTGGGGAACGGCCATGGCGACAAATCCGGCGCGTTCTATGCCGACGCCATGCAGGCGGGCTGGTGGAATGTGGGTACGCCCATGGGGATGACCAACCCGTTTGGCGGGCCATCATTCTCCGGCGAACCGGCGTGCGCCACCGTGGAAGGGCGGCTCACCAACGAGAGGTGTTTAGGGCCGGTTCATAATCCGGGCCCGGATGTCTACGAAACTACGGCCATCTGGCATGACATCCATGGCAATCGCGATGATGACCCGACGAACAAGGTCGATACTCTCGGCGGCGCCCTTACGGTTGAAGTCGATAGCGGCGTGGGTACGTTCAAGTCGATCACCGCCTATCGAGGGTTCAAGGCGGATTTCCGTAACGATCATGACTACAGCGCCATCATGATATTTTCCAATATCAACGATGACTTCCATCAAGATGGACGCTCCCAGGAATTTCAGCTGGTTGGCAACGCGCTGGACGGCAAGCTGGACTATACGACCGGGCTCTATGCCTTTGCGGAGACCGGAACGGAGGTGGTATCGCTGGTGGGTGTCAACGGGTTGTGGGTGACCCAGGGGCGTCCGGGTGGACGCAACGAGGCGGCCGGCGTGCGTTTTCAACGGATCGTCAGGGATATCGACAATACATCCCAGGCGGTCTATGGACAGATCACCTATCACTTCGATCAGCCCTTCCAGCTGACCGCGGGTCTAAGGGCGACGGAGGATGCAAAGTCCTTCGACGTGACGATTCATCGCGACTACTGTACGGCCACGACTTCCACGCCGCCTGGTGGGCCGACGTCGAATGGCGACGGCCTGATCGCCCGGGACAAGATCACCGATGTTTGCCAGCAAGCCACGGGTAGCGCGAGTTGGAGCGAAGTCGACCCCATGATCAGTCTGGCGTATGACGTCAACGATACCACCATGGTTTACGGTACCTACGCCACCGGATTCCGTGACGGCGGTTTTGCGAGCCGTTTCCCCGAGGGATTGCCCGATCCCATGCCCGCGTTCGATCCCGAATACGTGACGAGCTTCGAACTGGGCGCAAAGACCGAGGTCCTTGACGGCTCGCTGCGCTTGAATACCGCTCTTTTCCTGACTCAGTATGACGATATGCAGGTCACCGGCCGGCCGGCCAATCTGGCCAGCGGCGGTACGGGAATCAATAATGTCGGTCTCGGCATACTCAATGGACTGGAGGTCGAAGCGCTCTGGATCGTCAACGACAATCTGCGAATCGATGCGACGCTCGGCCTGCTCGATGCGAGCGTGGATTCGCTCGTCAACGATTCGATGGCGTCGGGCGTTTACACGTTCTATGCGCCGGGGTTCACGGACGGCAGTGGCGAAATGGTTTCCAGTGCCAATTGCCCCACCGCAATCTGTATTCCGCTTTCGGAAACGGTCTTGCCGTATACACCCGAGACGAACTACACGATCGGTGTTACCCATCGGCTGCCGCTCGCAGGCGGAAATCTGGTCACGCGTCTCGATTGGATCCATAACGATGCGCAGCGATTTCGTTTCGAGCCGCAAATCGACATGCGCGAAGATGCGTACGACGTGGTGCATGCGAGCACCACCTACAACAGTGGCAGTGACCAGTGGGCGCTGACCTTCGGCATCAGGAATGCAGCGAATGCCGTTTACTCGACGGCCGGTTCATTCTCTGGCAATTACGGCAACTCGGCGCTCAATCTCTCGCGTCCGCGGGAAGCCTATCTGCGTTACCAGCACTGGGTTGGAGGACGTTGATCGACCACTACCGGATTGCGACCGGCTCGCTCAGGTGAGTCGGTCGCACTCGGGTCCGAAGCCCGAACACCTTATTCGAATGCGTAGCGAGGGCGCTCCAGCGGACAGCGCTTGCTACGTGGGTCGTTCTCGCAAGATGAACAACACAACTGTCGCCAGAACGAACGGCACCAATCGTTCGAGTATGTCCCCTGGCGTGTCCGGCATCAGATAGAACGTCGAAGCTGCCACAAATCCCGTCACGATTGACAGCAGCACGCCGGATGGATTCAAGGGGATCCCCGCGAGTCTGAAAATCAGTGTTGGCCCAAACGCGGCACCCAGCGCGACCCACGCAACCAGGACACGGCTGAAAATCGTCTCGGGCAGGTACAACGCCACGAGCGATGACAGCAGGACGAGAACGATGATCGCAATTCGCGATATCAGCAACTTGTGCCTTGCATCACCCGTGCTGATGCCGAGATCGTGGGCGATAGCCGACCCGGAAACAAGCAGCTGACTGTCGGCCGTCGACATCACGGCAGAAAGGACCGCAGCCAACAGAATTCCGGCAAGCACGGGAGGAAACAGGTTCGCGGTCAGCACGAAGAATATGCTCTCCGGATTGTCCGTAATCGGAACCAGTATGTGCCCCATAAGCCCGAGTGAGCACATCCCGACATACACGACGACATACCAGGCGACCGAAATAATGCCCGCCTGCCGCAGCGCCTTCTCGTCGCGCATGGCCATATAGCGAACCATGATGTGCGGTTGACCGTAGGCCCCGAAGCTGATGCTCAGGCTGCCGATGATCACTCCCACCGCGAGCAGCCCTGCGTTGCCGGCTGTCCAACTGAGTTGTTGCGGCGAGCTCACCGCCAGTAGCTGTGTGAGGAATTCGCCGAAGCCACCAATCTCGACAAGCGCGACGATCGGCAACAAGATCGCGGTGAACGCCATCAACAGCCCCTGCAAGGTGTCCGTGACGCTGACCGCCCAGAAGCCACCGAGCAGCGTATAGATCGCGATGATCGTCGCACCGATAAGGATACTTTCCATCATCGGCAGGTTGAATGTTGAGGAAAACGTGTTTCCGGCGCCCTGAAACTGCGCGGCGACGTAGAACACGAACGTGAAAACGATGATGACCGAGGCAGTACGCACGATGACTGTCCGCATCGTGCCGCTGCAGTTGTGTACCAGCGCATCGGTCAAGGTCAGGTGCTGATGACGGTTTGAAAAGGCCATGAGGCGGGGTGCAATCCAGACCCACGACAAGGTCGCGCCGATGATCGACCCGCAGATGATCCAGAAAGCGGATACACCGATGACGTAGGACGCGCCGCTGAGGCCCAGCAACGCAAACGCGGACGAGGCGCTGCACGAATAGCTGATGCCGCCGACGATGGGGCCCAGTGCCCGCCCGCCGAGAAAGAAATCCTCGTTGGTTCGCGTTCGCGCTCTGGCCCAGAATCCGATACCGATCAACGTCAGCTGGTAGAGCACCAACGTCGCCAGGATGATCGTCGTCTGTTCCACTGTCAGCCTTTGGCGCCTGGAGCCAGCCGCGGTGAAACCGGAACGTTTCGAAGTCCACCGTAACGGGGGAGTCCGTCCAGGTAGGGCGGGTAGTCCTCGCCCTGGATCAAGGGTTCCAGGTAACGCCGGCACGCCTCGGTAATGTGAAATCCGTCTTCGGTGATGAAATCCCGGGGCATCATCTTTTCCTGGTTGGCGACCTGGTCGAGCGGGACGTGGCCGATTTTCCAGCGATAGGGTTTATCCGACGTGCGCACGATGGTCGTCATGATGGCGGTGTGACCGTCAAGCGCCAGTTCCACGGCCCTTGCTCCCACGGCATACGCTTGCTCGACGTCGGCCTTCGAGGCGATGTGCCGCGCTGAGCGCTGTAGGTAGTCTGCGACCGCGTAGTGGTACTTCAGGCCGAGTTCCGACTTGACCATGTTGGCCACTGTTGACGCGACGCCGCCCAGTTGAGCGTGGCCAAAGGCGTCGCGGCTTCCCGCTTCAGCCAGGAAGCGGCCGTCGGGATTGCGAGTGCCTTCCGAGACCGCCACGACGCAGTACTCGTACCGCTGTACACACTTGTTGACGCGTTGCAGAAAGCGCGCCTGGTCAAACGGGATTTCGGGGAACAGAATGATGTGAGGCGCGCTGCCCGGATCCCTGCCCGCCAGGCCGGCCGCCGCGGCGATCCAGCCCGCGTGCCGGCCCATGACCTCCAGAATGAAGACCTTGGTTGATGTCCTGGCCATCGACGCTACATCGAGAGCGGCTTCCATCGTCGATACGGCAATGTACTTCGCCACCGAACCGAAACCAGGGCAGTTGTCGGTCACGGGCAGGTCGTTATCGACAGTCTTGGGGATGCCTACGCACTTCACGGGAAAGCCGAGCTCGCTGCCCAGCTGCGACACCTTGTGCGCGGTGTCCATGGAATCGCCGCCGCCGTTGTAGAAGAAATAGCCGATGTCGTGGGCCTTGAACACTTCGATCAGGCGTTCGTATTCGGCGCGGTTCTCGTCCAGTCCCTTGAGCTTGTATCTCGCGGAGCCGAACGCGCCGCCCGGTGTGTGGCGCAATGCCGCGATCGCCTCGTCGGTCTCCCGGCTGGTGTCGATCATGTCTTCGGTAAGCGCGCCGATGATGCCGTTGCGACCGGCATATATCTTGCCGATTCGGTCGCTGTTCCTGCGCGCGGTCTCGAGCACGCCGCAAGCCGAGACGTTGATGACGGCGGTCACCCCGCCGGACTGCGCGTAGAATCCGTTCTGTTTCAAGACATTTCTCCCGGTGAACGAGGGTACTCAGGCGCGGAGAATACCAGAGCCGCCGGACGGTTTCGTCGGGTGTAACATTGGATTGGAGCTTACGGGCGGCAGCTTATGGGACGCGGCAATGCAGAGTGGAAACAACCAGGATTCCCTGATCCTCACGAAGCGTGAGTTCCTGCAGGGATTCGCGTCCGTCAGCGGACTCTCTGCCGTGATGGCGGCCCTGGATGCATGGGACATGAGTATTGCATCGGCAGCGACCGCGCCCCCGGCCCTGAGCGGCAGAGCCGACGGAACTCGGGTGCTCATCCTGGGGGCCGGAATCGCCGGCCTGATCATGGCATACGAACTGACGGAACGGGGCTACGACTGCCGAATCATCGAGGCGCGATCCTTTGCCGGCGGCCGTTGCCAGACGGCCCGCCACGGCTTCCGGCTAGAGGAGGTGGGCGGTGAATCCCAGGTGTGCGAATTCGATGAGGGGCAGTGGTTCAATACCGCCCCCTGGCGAATTCCGGCTCACCACAAGTCATTGTTCCATTACTGCCGCAGGTTCGGCATCCCCATGCAGACCCTGATCAGCTCGAACGAGTCCACATACCTCCTGTACGAGAACGCAGAAGGCCCGCTGGCCGGGCGCCGCGTCCGCCGCCGCGAAGTCATGATGGACATGCGGGGCCATACCTCCGAGCTTCTGGCCAAATTGGCCGATCAAGGCGCGCTTGATGGCGAATTGACGGGCGACGACAAGGAACAACTCATTGAGTATCTCGTGGCCGAGGGCTATCTCGATCCGAACGACCTCGCCTACAAGGGAACGACCGAGAGGGGTTGGGCGGTGGATTTCGCCGGCCCCCTGGAGCCCGGGCAGCCCTCCGAAGCGCTGGCCCTGAAGGAGCTGCTCCAGTCGGGGCTCGGCAACACCTTCAGCGCCGTTTCCTCGTTTGAACGACCCTATACGATGCTTCAGCCGGTGGGCGGCATGGATCGTATTGCGGCTGCGTTCGAGGAACGTGTCGGCCACCTGATCACCTACCACGCGGAGGTCCGGGAGTTGCGCCAGAACGAGCAGGAGGTGCAGGTCCGCTACCGGGACGCGCTGACCGGCGACATGGCCACAGCGACCGGCGACTACTGCGTGACGACGATACCGCTCGCGGTGATGAGGAACATCCCCAACAATCTGTCCGACCGCTGCAACGCGGCCATCGCTGCAGCTACACAGTCCCAGGTTGGCAAGCTCGCCCTGCAGATGAACCGCCGATTCTGGGAAGAGGACGACGCCATCTTCGGAGGTTCCAGCCAGACGGATACACCCGGCAGCTCACTCATCTATCCCTCCCATGGTTTCCTGAGCCGGAAGGGGATCGTTCAGGGGTACTACGTGTTCGGCGATACCGCAGTTTCAGTCGGCGCCATGGACCACGGGCAGCGCACCGAGCGCGGTCTGGCGAACGGCGAGAAGCTGCATCCCGGTCAGTTCCGCAGCCACTTCGATGGCAAGGCGTTGTCGGTGGACTGGAAGCGTGTGCCGCACAGTCTCGGGGGTTGGGAGAGCTGGTCGGACGAAGCGCGACGGGAGCATTTCCCGGTTCTCCTGGAGCCCCAGGGGCGCGTGTACTTCGCCGGGGCTTATCTCAGCTACCTGACCGGTTGGCAGGCCGGTGCGGTGGAGTCTGCCTGGTACCAGGTGGAACGACTCCACTCGAATGCCGTGACCGTGTAAGAATTGGCCGGCAGAGGCTGCCCGTCCAGCCACCAGGGGAATCGGAGGACTGCATGCGAATTGTCTTGCTCGGCGCACCGGGCTCGGGAAAGGGTACGCAGGCGAAGCGCTTGCAGAAGGACCGGGGCTGGCCTCAGGTATCCACAGGTGATTTGCTGCGGGATGCGGTCAGCGCCTGCACCGCCATGGGATTACGCGCCAAGGCGGCGATGGACGCTGGTGAGTTGGTGGCCGACGAGGTGGTGCTCGGCATCATCAAGGACCGGCTCGGCTCCGACGACGCCGGCCGTGCCTACATACTCGACGGCTTTCCCAGAAACCTGGTTCAGGCCGAGGCCCTGGACGCCGTTTTGGCGGAACTCGGCCAGACGCTGGATGCGGCCGTGCTCATGGATGTGCCCCACGAACTGCTGATGAAGCGGCTCACGGGCCGTCGCACCTGTTCGAAGACAGGAAAACTGCTGAACATCCACTTTTCGCCCCCCGAAGAACTCAAGGCATGCATTGACGCGGGTGGAGAACTCCTGCAGCGGGACGATGACCTTGAGGAAACCATCAACAATCGCATGGAAGTCTACCGGCGCCAGACAGAGCCGTTGATTGAGTACTATCGCGGGCGCAACCTGCTGAGCGTAGTGAGAGCTGACGGCTACATTGACGAGGTCTACGCCGGGCTCGTCGACGCTCTCGCCGGCGCAGCGCCCTTTGGAACTGACCCATGAGCAAATCCTTGCGGGCCCGCTACGGAGCGTGGGCCCTGGTGGCGGGCGCTTCGCAGGGATTCGGCGCTTCGTTTGCGACCGAACTTGCCAGGCGGGGCATGAACGTCGTGCTGGTTTCGCGTCGCGGTGACCGGCTTGAGGAACTCGCGGCGCGGTTGTCCTCGGAATTCGGCGTCGAATCCCGCTGCCTGGTGCTGGATCTGGCCGAGCAGGATTTCGCCGAGGCGATCGGGAACGCCGTCGCCGACCTCGACCTGGGAATTCTGATCTACAACGCGGCTTTCGTACCCGTGGGCCAATTCCTGGAGGTCGAGGAGGAGGCGCTCGAACAGTTGGTCCGCGTCAACGTGCGCGGCCCGCTCCTGCTGGCGCGGGCGTTGTTGCCCGCCATGTGCGACCGCGGGCGCGGTGCGGTGGTGCTGGTGTCATCGCTGGCGGGGCTGCAAGGTGCTCCGCGCGTGGGCGCCTATTCGGCCAGCAAGGCGTTCAACATCATCCTCGCCGAAGCCCTGTGGGGCGAACTGGGCGAGCAGGGTATCGATGTTTCCGTCTGCTGTGCCGGCGCGATGCCTACGCCAGGTTATCTTGCTTCGACGGATCGGAAATCTCCGGGAATGCTGGCTCCCGACGAGGCCGCGAGGCAGACGCTCGACGCCCTGGGCAAGGGACCGCGATTCGTCCCCGGATTGATCAACCGGCTATCGGCACAGCTCATCGGACGTCTGCTGACACGCAAGGCGGCGATCCGGCTCATCGCGAAGAATACCGAGCGTCTGTCGTGATCGATCTCCTGCCGGGCTTCTTCGCCCCGTGGCTGATCTACGCGGGTATTTTAGTGCTGCACCTCATGCTGCCGGCGCGCCGTGTCGAAGGCTACGTGCGCGATGAACACAGCGGTGAACGGCTTGGCTATCGGCTCAACGGCCCGCTGGTGCTGGGGGTCAGCGTCGGCGCCTGGCTGGGTGCCGGCTATGCAGGCGTCATGCCCTGGGACTGGCTGTGGACGCATCGCTGGTCGGGTGCGGCAGGCGCGTTTGCCCTGGGCCTGCTCGTCTCCGCCGCGGTGGTGCTGTCGGCGCCGAGCAGGGGCGGCTCCCTCCTCTCGGAAATCTATCTGGGCAGGCGCAAGAATCCGCAAATGTTCAACGGACGCGTCGACGCGAAGATGTTCCTGTATCTTGTCGGCGCCGTGCTGCTGGAACTCAACCTGCTCGCGTTCGCGGCGCACCACTTTCTCACCTTTCCGGAAGATCCCTCGCCGGGTGTGGCGCTGTACGTCGCGCTCTTCACCTGGTTCGTCTGCGACTACCTGATCTTCGAACGCGTGCACCTCTATACCTACGATCTATTCGCTGAACGCGTGGGCTTCAAGCTGGTCTGGGGTTGCCTGTCGTGGTACCCGTATTTCTATGCGGTGGGGCTGTGGTCCGTCGCCGATCTCGCCAATCCGAATTCGCCCGCCTGGCTGCCGGCCGTTGCTGCGCTGGTCTTCTTTGCCGGCTGGTCGCTGTCGAGGGGCTCGAACATGCAGAAATACACCTTCAAGCGAAATCCCGAAACGGTTTTTCTTGGCCGGTTGGCGCCGAAGGCGTTCTCGGATGGCGAAAGCCGCGTGCTCTACAGCGGCTTCTGGGGCGTATCGCGGCACGTCAACTACCTGGGTGAAATCCTGATGGCCTGCGGGCTGGCCCTGTCGCTGGGCTGGTTGCTGGTGCCTGGTCCATGGCTCTACCCCTTGTACTACATTGCGCTGTTGTTGCCGCGCGAGCGCGATGACGACCAGCGCTGTGTGGAAAAGTACGGGCACCTCTGGGAACAGTACCGCGAGAAGGTGCCCTGGCGAATCGTGCCGCGCGTCTACTAGGGAGACCCGATGAGAAAACTGGTTATCGGCCTGCTCGCGCTGTTCAGACGCGCCTCACTGTTGATGCTGAAGCTGCGGGGCAAGACCACGGCCGATGTCGCGGAGCAGCGCGTGGTCAGCGGCCAGGCCTGGGACGAATTCTGCGATACTCTGAAGGCTGCGGGGGCGGCGCTGATCTATCCGGGCGCGCCCCGGGACCCGTTCAGCCAGGCGGAGGGGTACCGCTACCTGACGCGCCTGGCCAGGGGCGGCCTGATGGCCTTCGTCGAGTACTACGACCCCAGGGCGCCGGTACTTCACCGAGTAGCCCATGAAACCGTCAAGCTGGGCTCCGACAATCCCGACAACTACTATCAGACCGCCGCCATCCACGGGGAATACAACTACCGAATTTCCGGCCGGCGCAACACCGTGAAGTACCTGGGCTTCGGCACCCAGGCCGGGCACTATGGCCAGGGCGGCGGCATGCCTCCCACCGGTTATGTCGAAGCCGAGCAGATCGAGGTCGGGGAGGACGGCTACTTTGAACTCACCGTCAGCAGCCGGCCTCATGACGGGAACTGGCTGCCCATGACGCCGGAAACCCGCACGCTGATCGTGCGTCAGACATTCCTGGACCGGGCGACTGAAGACCCGGCGGATCTGCACATCGAGCGCATCAATTGTGCGGAGGATGAGAGGCGCCCGGCGCCCCTCACGCCCGAACAGATCGACGAGGGGCTGAAATCTGCCAGCACCCTGGTCGCCGGCGCCTCGATGCTGTTCGCCAATTGGGCCCGAGGCTTCAGGAAGCACACCAATACCTTGCCCATGTTCGATCCGGAGGTGTCCCTCGCCGCGGGCGGCGATCCGAACATCGTCTACTACCATAGCCACTGGGCGCTGTCTGAGGACGAAGCGCTGCTGATCGAGGTCATGCCGCCGGAGTGCGAACACTGGAACTTTCAGGTGAACAACTACTGGATGGAGTCCCTGGACTACCGCTATCACACCATTCACACCAACAAGAAATTGGCGCAATACGAGGAAGACGGCTCAATTCGCCTCGTGGTGGCCCACAGGGATCCCAGGCTGTCTAACTGGCTCGAGACGGCGGGACACACCTCCGGCACCATGTGTTTTCGCTGGATCAAGGCGAAGGACCATCCCCAGCCGCAGACGCGGGTGGTCAGGTTTTCGGAGCTTGAGGCCCTTCGGACTTCACAGGCTCCTTGAAGCCCATGGGCACCCCGAAACCCAAGAGTACCGCGGATCCCTCGATCACTGACAAACCCGAGGCAGTGCAGAAAGCGAGATTGCTGAAGACCTCGACCGACTACCAGAACCCTTATCGTCCCTTGCCCGTAGCGATCCTCAATCGGGCGGGCCGCCTTGCCGGCAAGTTCGGTCCTGGCGGCGCCCTGAGTGTCGACAGAATGATCGCCTCGGCGAGAAGCAAGACCGGGCTGACCGATTTCGGCGACGAATGGTTCCTGGAACCCTTGCAGGTCCTGGTGAAATCCATCAACGAAGAAGCGCGGCTCACGTCCGTGGGATACGCCTTGCAGAGGTCAAGGATCGTATCGGCCCTTTCGACCCGGCTTCGCGCGGAGTATCTCATCGGGAAACACCCTGAAGTCCTCGACCTGGATCTCGGCAGGATCATCCTGATTGCCGGCCTGCAGCGCACCGCGACGACCACCCTGCACCGACTGATCGCCGCGGATCCGGATTTTCGAGAACTCAGTGCCTGGGAAGCGTTGAATCCGCTGCCGTCCCGGGGAGAGTCGCACGGCGATCCCCGGCGCCGCATCAGGCTGGCAAAGCTCGCGCAGAAGATGATGGGTTTTCTGGCGCCGGACTTTGCCGCCGTTCATCCCATCCGTTTCGATGCCCCGGAGGAGGACGTTCTCCTGCTCGACCTTTCGTTCATGAGCCAATCGCCGGAAGCGATGATGCACGTGCCACGCTACGCGGAGTGGCTTGAGCGTCAGGATCACACCAGGAGCTACGAATACCTGCTCACAATGCTCAAGTTGCTGCATTGGCAGCGTCCCGGGAAGAACTGGGTGCTCAAGACGCCCAACCATATGGAGCACCTCGACGTGGCGCTGAGTGTGCTGCCGGATGCCATCGTCGCTCAGACTCACCGCGATCCCGGGAAGGCGGTGGCGTCGTTCTGCAGCATGGTGGCGCACGGCCGAGGCATTTTCAGCGACCATGTGGATGCCAGTGAGATCGCCGGGCACTGGGTACGCAAGATGCGCCGGATGCTGGAGCGATCCATCGACGTTCGAAACTCCGCGCACGGTGATGCCTTCGTCGACGTGTCGTACTACGATCTTGTGGCATCTCCGATTGACGAGGTGCGAAAGATTTACCGGCACGCCGGAATCGAATTCTCCGAGCAAACCGAGAAGGCGGTGACTACCGCTTTAACAGGAAACGTCAAGGATCGCCACGGCAAGCACGTTTACTCCTTGAGCGGATTTGGTCTGGACGCCGACCAGGTCGACGAGCAATTCGACTTCTACAGGCGCGCATTTCAGATTCCTGATGAAGACGCCGACATTGCGGGCATACGATAGGAGCCTGCCAGGCACGCAGGAGTGAAATTGGAGAGGCATGGGGACCGGAAACCGAGCCAAGGACTACAACAGGATTACCAACGCGGTATCCGCGGCGGTCATCGATCGTCTGTCGCAACGGGAAACGATCAGTCCCGTGCCGGAGAGTGTCCGCATCGACGGCAAGGTCTGCCTGGTCACAGGGTCCAACAGTGGACTGGGGAAGGCGGTGGCGATCGACCTGGCGAAGCGCGGAGGCCACGTCCTCATGGCTTGCCGGAGCGGGCATCCTGAAGCCGGCGAGGAGGTCAGGCGCGTAACCGGCAGCGACATGGTTGATATGCTCGAGGTCGATCTCGCCGACCTGGAATCGGTAAACAGGCTTTGCGACGCGCTCAAGGGCAGGGGTCAACGGCTGGATATCACCGTGCTCAATGCCGGCCTGATGCCCCGTAGCGCCCGCAGGTCGCCCCAGGGTTACGAGTTGATGTTCGCGGTGCACTTTCTGGCCAACCGGGTCCTGATTGACCGGCTACTGCTCGATGGTTTGATTCAACCGTCGATGCGCCAAAATGAAAGGCCCCGTATCGTAGTCGTCGCCTCCGAAGCTCACCGCTCCGCGGACCCCATCGACTTCGAGGATTTCGGCGCCTTTACCGACTATGGCCTGAAGGACGGCCTCAAGTACTACGCTGCGAGCAAGTTGCGCCTGTGCACCTACGCACATGAACTGTCGCGCCGGCTGAACCCGGACGGCGAGATTCGAGTTGCCGTGAATTCCCTCTGCCCGGGGCCAGTCAACTCCAACATCGCCCGGGAAGCGCCGGCAATCCTGAAGCCGCTGCTTGTTCCGGTGATGAAATTGCTATTCGCGTCACCCGAGAAAGCGGCAAAGCCCGTGATTTGCCTGTGCTGCGCTGAGGAAATGGGCCGGCGCACCGGCGTCTATCTTCACCTGATGCGCGAGAAACCGGCTTCCCCCCTGGCCAGGGACGAAGCGGCCGGCGCGCGGCTGTGGCGGGTGAGCAAGGCGCTGCTTGAGAAACACTCGCCAGCACGTCACGCTGAAAGCGGCAAGGCGTCCGGTGCCGGGATGGTGAAGTGACCAAAGGGTGCCCGGAAGGACGAACGATTCAACTGGGATGAGGTAGGAAGGGTAGCCATGTTTCGGCACACGGTGAGTTCGGTTTCGGTAGAAATTGAGGCTCCGGCCCAACGGGTGTGGGAAATCCTGATGGACGTGGAGCGATACGGCGAATGGAATCCCTTCACTACCCGAGTGGACACGAGTCTCGAGGTCGGCTCGCCGGTTGATCTGTACGTTACTCTCGGGCTGTTCAAGCTCAAGCAGCCGGAACAGATCCAGACCGTCGACCCGCCGAGCCTCCTGGCCTGGGGCATGATCATGGGCGCTCGCTGGCTACTGGTGACCCGCCGTGAACAGCATCTCGAAGCCCTCGGCGAGACGCGCTGCCGCTACACGACGACGGATGCGTTTACCGGCGTCCTCACACCGCTGGTCGTGCTGCTGTTCGGTGGGCTGATCCGCCGCGGCTTCAATACGATGGCGCTGGCGCTGCAGGAGCGCGCGGAAGCGGGCGCTCACTCTTAGCGCCCGCTTCTCCAATGGCCTCAAGATATTACGCCCGTACGGCTATTCCTGGCGCCGCAGCGGTCCAGGGGTTGATTGCCTTGACGCTGGTATTGCGAAACCTCTTCTCGTTTCTCGTCACAATTGTCAATTTGCGGCTGCGCGCCGTGCCGGCGAGCATACCGTCCGGCAGGTGGTGGTCGAGATAATCTCCCAATCGTCGCTTTATTTCCATGACGACGGCGCACGCCAATGCATCGGAAGCCGTACAGTCAAGTACACGGTCCTCAAATGCGTCATTGAGGATGTTCTGAAACCGCGTGGCCAACTCCTCTCGGCGCGGCCCCGGGTTCAGTCGTCCGATTCCGTTGAGGACTTCCCAAATCGTGATGGTTGCAATGCCGATTCCCTCTATCGCAATTGCATCCAGAAAATACGCGACTCGGGGTTCGGGGTAGGGCCGCATCATTTCCGACACGACGTTTGTGTCAAGAATCCAGGCGACAGGAGCAGTCACGCCTCTTTCTCATGTTTGAACTCGACAGGGCGATAACCGTAGCGTCCGGGCAGCAAAAGCTCCACTCCATGCTCCGGCCCGAAATAGTGCCTGAACGCATCGGATGATTTCGTACGACGCTCGGCCCTTGCGCGTTTTTCGTGGATGATTCGACGGACGAATTCTTCCATCGAAATGCCGACACGACGCGCTTCGCGTTGCACCCATGCCCTGTCTTTCGGGTCGATATCTCGCACGGTAATGGTGGAACCCATCAGGCCAACCCCGTTGCAGCGATAGTGATTGTATGGCGAGCGTGACGCTAGCAGGATTTGCTATCAATACGGCCAGATTCTTCACTGGCACTTCTCAGGCACCCGAGGTAAGCGGCAAGTACAGCCGCTACACGAGGCCCTTTAACTGATCCCGTCGCCAGCCTCCGACTATCCGGCCGGACGATTTCCCCCTGAGCAGGTCCGCCAAGGATTGCGCATTGTCGACGAGTCGTTCTGAAACGGTCACGGCTGCACGTTGCTTGCATCGCAATCGTGGCATAATTTGGCCCTCTGCATCCACCGGAAGGAGCAGCCATGGCCAGCATCACGATTCGTAATCTCGACGATGAGGTAAAGACGCGCCTGCGCTTGCGGGCCGCCGAGCACCACCGCTCCATGGAAGAGGAAGTCAGGCTGATCCTCCGAGAGGCAGTCGGCCGCAAGCCGAGTTCCCGGAACCTCGTGGAGATCACCCGCTCGATTTTCGGGCCGGAAAACGGCGTGGACCTGGAGTTGCTGCCGCGCGGTCCGGGGCGCGAACCTCCCAGCTTCGATTGAGCCTGCGGCCATGTCCGTGGTGCTCTACACGAACGTCGTATCCGAACTCATCCGCAAGTCGCCGAATCCTGCAGTGAGAGCGTGGGCCGCCGGACACGCCTTGGAAGACTTGTTTTTCTCGACCGTCGGCGAAGCGAAAATGCGCTACGGCGCCGCCATCATGCCAGCGGGACGGCGGCGGGAAGCGCTGGAGGCCGACATCGAGCGGTTGCTGCGCGACGCATTCGACAACCGAATCCTTCCCTTCGACCGCGCGGCGGCCCGCGCCTATGCGGACATCGCCGCTGCTCGCCGATCCGCAGGTCGCACCATCGCGCCGAACGACTGCCAGATCGCCGCGATCGCCCGCTCGCGCGGGATGGCGGTGGCCACGCGCAACATCCGCGACTTCGAGGGCGTCGGTATCCAACTCGTCGATCCCTGGACGAGGGGATGAGCGACACGACCGAAGCCTTCGCGCGCGTCAAGATCGATGCGCTGCTCAAAGACGCGGGCTGGAACCTGACCGATGGATCGAGCGTGCTGTTCGAGCACGCGCTGCCGGACGGCACGCAGGCCGATTACGTGCTCTGCGACCGGCAGGGCCGACCGATGGCAGCGTTGGAGGCCAAGCGGGCGACCACCGACCCCATCGCGGCGCGGGATCAGGGCTGCCACTACGCCGAGCAGCGGCGAATCGTCGGCATTCTGAACCGGGCGGCGAGGATTGAGCGGCTACGGAGGCGGGCGCAGAAGCGGTTGCGGGAATTCATTCCGGCGCTGTTTGTCAGGATGTTCGGGGACCCGGTGGAGAACCCGATGGGGTGGGAGATCAAGCCATTGGGGGATTTCTGCCTTTTGACGCAGTACGGGACGAGCAAAAGGGCCAACGACCAAGGAGATGGCATACCTGTATTGCGAATGGGCAACGTCACATACGATGGCGACCTCGATTGCGCCGACCTAAAACATGTCGTGCTTCCGAACACCGACATTCGGAAGTACGGGCTTCGTCCCGGCGATATCATGTTCAACCGAACAAATAGCAAGGACCTTGTAGGCAAGACGGGATTGTGGGACGCTCGTTTTCCGGCTGTTGCTGCATCGTACTTGATACGCTTACGCCTTGACGAATTGCGCGGGTGTCCGACCTTTGTTTTGGCTTTCTTGAACTCGACACCCGTGAAGGGTCAACTCTTCGCCATGGCGAGGGGTGCCATTGGACAGGTCAACATCAACGCGAAAGAGCTAAGGGCTCTCCCGTTGCCTGTCCCGCCGCTTGACGAGCAACGATCGTTCGCGAGGATCGCTGAAGCTGCGCGAAATATTGGTAATCTCGCTGCATTTGATCCCTTTACCGCTACGCTTTCCGAGTCCATCATGTTCCGCTTGCTGGGAACAGAACCGTGACCGACATCGTGGACACCGAGTGGCGTAGCGAAACGATCACATGGATAGGCAAGCGTTATAAGACCTCAGAGTTGGTCGATTGGTGCATTGCCACCCGATTGAGCTCGTGTTACCGCCTGTACGGCAGGGACTCGTGCTGCGGATCCTTGCTGACACGTCCGAAATCTTGGCCGGCCTTCGACTGCTTGCGCTACCCGGATGAAGGGTGTGGCGAAGGGCAGAGTAGAAATCTACGTTTCCGTGGCCTAACTACTGCCGAGGCGGTTTTTCCCCAGCCGTTACAAGCCGACAGCGACAGTTTCAGTGGATATGCCAATCTGCACGAGAGCCTGTCCCATCTTCGCGTTCTAGGGATAGTCACGAGTTGGACGGCCCCGAGCGCTGGCTTCCAACTCAGAAACACGATGACGGTACGTCCATGACCAATGCACCGACTTTCGCAGCTATAGGTGATGAGACCGATAATATTGAGGTCCGTCTCAGCTACAGAATCGTCGAACTGTTCTCCGAAGGGCTCTACACGAGCCCGAACAAGGCGGTCGAGGAACTCGTAGCCAATTCCTTCGACGCCGGAGCCCGAAGAGTGCATGTACTCCTCTCCTCGAAACTGCACGATCAGGATGCGACGATTGCGGTGTTCGATGACGGTGAGGGGATGGATCAGGATGGCCTCAAACGCCACTGGCTCATCGGCATCAGCAACAAGCGCAAGCTATCGACACTCCCGAGAGGCAGACAGCAGATAGGAAAGTTCGGAATCGGAAAGCTGGCCACCTATGTGCTTGCCAATCGTCTGACGCACATAAGCAAGTGCAGTGGCACGTACTACTCCACGTCCATGGACTACCGAATGATCGACAGACGGGTCGATCAGGAGGTCGAACCGAAAACCCTTATCAGGCTCGCGCTCCGAGAGCTGACCGAGCAGCAAGCGAAGGAAGCAGTCGAGCCGTGGGTAGGCACCGCAGCGTTCAAGACAGCGAAGACCGTGCTGTTCGGCAAGGGAAGTCCAAAATCCTGGACGCTCAGCGTCATGTCGTCGCTCAAGCCCAAGGTGCACGAAATCAAGCCGGGAACTCTCGGATGGGTCCTCCGCACCGCTTTGCCCCTCCGGCCCGACTTTGGTATCTGGCTGAACGGCCAAGAGTTGGAATCGAGCAAGGAAGGTAAGGGGCTGCTCAAGCGGTGGGTTCTCGGTAAGGATCTGACGGACCTTCCCAGACCAAGCCCCAAGTCCATTACGGCCTCAGAAGATGTCAACATCGCCGGGTCCAGCGAGCATCGCTTCGGGCTCGACGTGCCCGGGCTCGGGCGTATCACGGGGTACGCGGAAGCGTACAAGGACCTCCTGACCGGGAAATCTGACGAGATTGGCCGGAGCCACGGATTCTTCGTTTACGTGTACGGAAGGCTCCTCAATGTTGACGACGGGCACTTCGGTATCTCTCCAAACGAATTGAGACACGGTACGTTCGGCCGCTTCCGGCTCGTAGTCCACATGGACGGATTGGATGCAGGACTCCGATCGAATCGGGAGGCAATCGGCGAAGGCCCAATGCTCGATACGGCCCAAGACGTACTGCGAGCAATCTTCAATGCGGTCCGTCCCGAGATCGACACTCACGATAGTGAGGAAGCACCAGGGGCGAAGTTGGCTCGTGTACTCGCCGCCAGTCCTGCCAGCTTGTCTCGCCGACCTATCGTGGATTTGTCGCGAGCGGTTGCGAACGGCAAGGCCAAGTCCCGCCATCTGATCATCCCTGAGTACGAATCGGATGAGGAATGGGAAGCATTCTTCGTTGATCTCGAAAAACGGGCAGCCGAAGAGGCCGAAACGTTCATAACCGGCGTCAACGTCGACTTCAAGGGTTCGTCACGCGACGGTATCGCCAGGTTCGACACGCAGTCGGGTACTTTGCGTCTAAATGGATGGCATCCCTTTGTCGCGGCTTTCCACGATGAGTTTACGAACAAGAAGCTGGGCCAGCCGTTGGAGCTACTGGCGATGGCCGAAGTTCTCATGGAGGCACACTTACATGCAATTAAGGTCAAGTCGTCGAACATCGAAGATTTTCTCTCGGCGCGCGATCAACTCCTGCGAAACCTCACCAATGAATCAGGGCGACAGAGTGCCTTGTCCGTGGCCAATACACTCTCGGATGCGCGTAACAGCCCGGATCGTCTTGAGACGGCAGTCTGCGACGCATTCCGCAGCCTTGGTTTCGACGTAACTCCTCTTGGCAAGAAAGGTGAGCCGGATGGAGTGGCCGCTGCGCACTTGTCCGCGGATGAAAAGGGAAGGTCTCGGCACTACAGGGTGAGCCTTGAGGCAAAGAGTAAGGAGACATCGCGTGCAGCGGTTTCTGCGAAGAGTGTCGGAATCGCCGGGATCGCTCGTCATCGGGATAAACGCGAATGCGAGCATGCGATCGTCATTGGACCGGCATTTCCCACCTCCCAAGGGCACACCTCGGCCTTGGGAGAGCAGATCAACGCCGACCGGGAAAAGTCGAGCGCGTTCGGGGAGGCCAAGACCATTACCCTCATTACCGTGGATGATCTCGCCAAGCTCGTGCGGCTTCGGCCTGTTAAACAAGTCGGTCTTCAAAAACTTCGGGAATTATTTCAGGAGTGCAGTCTTCCCGAGGAAAGCGCTGCATGGGTCGATACGATTCGTCAGGCCGTCGTGGAAAAACCTCCTTACCGAAGGATCGTCGAGACAATCGAGGCGCAGCAAAAGAAATACAAGAAAGCGCCAGTGCAATATTCTGCGCTTCGGGTTGCTCTCTCGCACTTGATGCCTCCTGTCGAGTACGAGACGGATGAGGATCTCTTCGAGTTGTGTAGGGGAATGGCGCAAATGGCTCCGGGCGCCATGTTTGCGAGTTCCAGCACGGTCGAGCTCGATCAGAGCGCGGAAAATGTAGTCGCAGCCATAGAAGCCGCCATGCAGGACTATCCGCTGGATGAACAATGAAGAGAGAACCGGATACGATGACCAAGTGTCGCGAAAAAAGCGTATATGAAATATTGGGACGCCGCCCCGTGCATCCGTTCCCTGCGCGAATGGCGCCTGGCCTAGCTCTTGACGTGATCGCAAAGTGTCGAAGCCCCATGCGCATTCTCGATCCGATGTCGGGGTCCGGCACAGTGCTCGCCGTCGCGCATTCCAAAGGTCATCAAGCGGTCGGCATCGACCTTGATCCTCTTGCCGTGCTGATTTCCAGAGTCTGGACAACTGCCATTGACTTGGAAGCCGTTCGAGAAATAGCTGTCACGGTGCTGGAGGATGCCCGCCGAATCTTCGCATCGTTGCCGACACGGGATGCGTATCCCAAGAACGCAGACTCCGAAACTCGCCAGTTTACGCGGTATTGGTTCGATGACTACGCACGACGGCAGCTAACCTCGCTCGCAACGGCTATAGAAGGGGCTCAAGATCGCACGATCCGCGAAGCGCTGTGGTGCGCCTTCTCGCGTCTCATTATCAGTAAACAATCCGGTGCATCGCTGGCGATGGACCTCTCACATAGTCGGCCACACCGGAAGTTCAAACGTGCCCCAGAAAAACCCTTTCGCAAGTTTCTGTCAGCCGTGAATCGCGTCACTACTAACTGCATTGACAGCAGGAGCCGTACACTTGGCCCTGCGGCACAAGTGTACGAAGGGGATGCCCGGCACCTGGATATCTTGGACGAATCTGTCGATTTGGTAATCACGTCTCCGCCGTACTTGAACGCAATTGACTACTTAAGATGCAGCAAATTTTCTCTGGTGTGGATGGGGTACTCCATTGGCGGGCTCCGCTGCCTTCGAGCAAGGACGGTTGGTACTGAAGTGGGAATGAACCCATGTGATGATCAAGTAACTGAAACAATACTGTCTGAACTGAAGTTGCAGCCAAAACTGCCCGCGAGACAGGAGGCGATACTCGCTCGCTACATTCGCGATATGCAGCGCTCTGTTTCCGAAACCTCCCGAGTTCTGGCGGACGATGGAAAGGCGGTGTATGTGGTTGGGGAAAACACGGTGCGCGGTA
This sequence comes from Candidatus Rariloculaceae bacterium, assembly GCA_965262365.1. GTDB lineage: Bacteria > Pseudomonadota > Gammaproteobacteria > Steroidobacterales > Rariloculaceae > UBA6522. The sequence goes on along the minus strand of OZ253541.1, from coordinate 3,663,106 downwards.
CATTTATCCCCAATGCCATAATCGTCGAGGCCGTTGCTAACACAGTCGGACTTCGATGCGTTTCGCGCCGTTCCCGGGATCTGCCTGCGAATCGAAGATATCTGCCTCCTCCATCGAAACAGTCGCGAACGACAGCGCTTGGCAATCGGCTGAGGCGAGAGGCAATTCTCCAGTTCCAGAAAGTGGCTTAGCATCCTGTGGCAACAAGCTAGTTCTACCAGAGCTACGGTAAAATTTGTTTACGTGTGAGTTGAGTCGCGCTACACCAGCCCCTTCAACTCGTTCCACCGCCAGCCGTCGGCGATTCGACCGGATGGCGTTCCCCTGAGCAGGTCGATGAGTTCCTGGCGGGTTGCCAGTACCTGCGGATCGATGTTCAGTCTACTGGCGCGCTGGCCGGCCCCGTCGCGCAATCTCTTGAGCTTCCCGTCCTGGATCGGTGGCCGTTGCACATCGACCAGGCGAAGATTGTTCACGGTCTCGGACCCGGCGATCGAGGAAATGATTTCGTCGCCGAAACGCCGCGCAAATCGCTTTGGCAACTCCGGGATGTGCGAAAGGGCGTCAGGGCGGCTCGGCATCGCTTTGGCGATGCGCACCAGCAGTTCGTCGCTGCAGAGCCAGCGCCGCGGCCGGTTCGACCGCTGAGCGGACCGCTCGCGCCATTCCACCAGCGCCAGGGCGGCGCACCTGGTTCTGGCGTCCAGGGCTCGGACGCGTTTTAGCCGCGACCAAAGCGCAATGGGCGGGGCGAGCACGGGCGTTTCAAGCGCGGTCCGACAGTCTTCCTCGAACCAATCCAGTCGGTCCAGATCGTGCAACGTTTCACGCAGAATTCCCCACAGCGCGAACAAGTGGCGGACATCGTCCAGCGCATACTGCAGCGCCCCGTCGGGCAGTGGCCGGGCGGCCCAGTTGGTGCGCGTGAAACCCTTGTCGAGGTGGACGTTCAATTCCTCCGCGACGAGGTCCTGCAGACCTATCTGGGGCGTCTTGCCCAGCAGGGCCGCGGCGATCTGCGTGTCGATCAGCCCGGCGGGCAATCGAAACATGTGTCGCTCCATGGCCTCCAGGTCCTGTCGGGCGCTGTGCAGAAGCCAGGTACGCCCGGGCGCGAGCAGGGCTGAGAACAGGGGGTTCAGATCCATGTCGGCGACGCAGTCGACGCACGCCAAAACGTCCGGTGTCGCGACCTGGATCAGGCACAGCCGCGGATAGTACGTCTGCTCCCGAACGAACTCGGTATCCAGGGCAACCACGGGTGCGTCGGCGATGGCGTGAACCAGGGCCACCAAGCCTTGCGGGGTGTCAACGAGTCGTTCTGAATCGGTCACGGATTTGTGAGACAGTACACTATTGCTTCACCTGTGAGCCAATCACTCCCCGTTACCGGTAATCGCTCCATGCGCGTTCACATTCTGGGAATCTGCGGCACCTTCATGGGTGGCGTCGCTGCGCTCGCCAAGGCGGCGGGTCACCGGGTCTCGGGCTCCGATGAGAACGTTTATCCACCGATGAGCGATCTGCTCGCCGAGTTGGACATCCCCGTCCGCCAGGGTTACCACCCGAAGCATCTGGAGAAGGACATCGATTGCGTGGTGGTCGGCAACGTCATGAGCCGGGGCAGGGATGTGGTCGAGGCCCTGTTGAATTCCAGCCTGCCATTCCATTCCGGCCCGCAGTGGCTGGCGGAACACGTGCTCGGGGATCGCTGGGTCCTGGCGGTCGCCGGCACCCACGGCAAAACCACCACCAGCAGCCTGCTGGCCTGGATTCTCGACTATGCCGGATTGGAGCCGGGTTTCCTGATTGGCGGCGTGCCGGCCAATTTCGGCGTCTCCGCCCGCTTCGGCGCGTCGGAATTTTTCGTCGTCGAGGCCGACGAATACGACACGGCTTTCTTCGACAAGCGCGCCAAATTCGTCCACTACCGTCCGCGTACGCTGGCAATCACCAATATCGAATACGATCACGCTGACATCTACGACGATCTGGATGCGATCCTGCGCCAGTTTCATCACCTGCTCCGAACCGTTCCCGGCAGCGGTCTGGTCGCCGTCAACGGCGCCGACGGCAACGTGGAGCGGTTGTTGGAGCAAGGGGTCTGGACGCCCGTGGAAACGTTCAGCGCCGAGGACCGCGGCGCGACGTGGTTCGGCGGGCACGACCCGGCGGGACCGGGTTCCACGATCGTCGTTCACCGGCAGGGCGAGCGATTCGGGGAGGTGAATTGGTCTCTGCTGGGCAAGCACAATGTTGAGAACGCACTTGCTGCGGTTTGTTGCGCGGCCCATGCAGGCGTCCCTGTGGCGACGGCTCTGGAAGCCCTCTCCACGTTCAAGGGAGTAAGGCGGCGCTTGGAAAAGCGAGGCGACTACGATGGGATCTCGCTCTACGACGATTTTGCTCACCACCCCACGGCCATCCGGGCGACCCTCGCAGCACTGCGCAGCAACCAGCCCGGCAGCCGCATTGTTGCGGTGCTCGAGCCAGGCTCCAATACCATGCGGATGGGCGTGCATCGGGACAGCCTGAGCGGTGCGCTGAGCGGGGCCGACAGGGTCTTCGTACTGGCGGCCGGCGATCTTGCCTGGAATGTTGAATCGGAATTGGCCGACCTGGGTCCGAAGCTCGTCGCCGCGCGAAGCGTGGATGAGTTACACGCGGGACTGCTGAAGGAGCTGAGGCAGGGCGACCAGGTAGCCGTTATGTCCAATCGGGGGTTTCAGGGGCTGCCCGGCCGGCTTGAAGCATCCCTGCGACAAAGGGCGCGGGCGGCCATCCCAGGCGAACGGTAGCGCGCGCGCCGTCGTCTTGCATTTGCCCGGTCGCAAATGGGGGGACCAAACACGCTTCCGGGACTCGTAGAGCAATGGGGACTGTGAGAAAATCGACTCCTGCGGTCCTGACGCACTTCGAAGGAAACACTTGGCGTGAATGAAATCCCTGAACTGACCGGCAACTTCCACATCGGGCAGATCGTGATGCACCGGCGATTCGGTTACCGGGGTGTCGTCTATGACGTGGACCCAAGATTCATGCTGAGCGAACAATGGTACGAAAAGGTCGCTCTCAGCCGGCCCCCGAAGGATCGTCCCTGGTATCGTGTGCTGGTGGACAATGCCGATCAAACGACCTACGTGGCCGAGCGCAATCTGCGTCTGTCGGTTGATCGCGAGCCGATCCAGTCGCCATTGATCGACAGCTATTTCCATGGCTTCAATGGCGAATTCTACGAGCCAAGGGCCCGCAGCAACTGACCCGATGCAAGTCGAATCCCCGCCCCTGAAGCAGTACATGTGCCTTATCTGCGGCTTCATCTACGACGAAGCCGAGGGACTACCCGAGGAAGGCATCGCTCCCGGTACTCGCTGGGACGATATTCCCCTGTCCTGGCACTGCCCGGACTGCGGCGCCGGCAAGGAAGACTTCGATATGATGGAGATCTAGGGCCTGTTACCGCGATCTCGGATAGCGTTAACTGGCCCTGGCCTTCAGGGGTTGGCCAGGGTTACCGTGTAGCCTTCCTGTCGAAGCAACTCGACCACGCTCTCTTCGCCCACCAGGTGCAGCGCGCCGACCGAGCGCGTCATGCCGGTACGGTTCCCGCCACCCGCATCACCTCGGTGGCCAGTCCGCCGTCTGGTTTCAGCGCTAGCCACCGCATGCCGGGTGGACGGCTGTCCACAGTGAACTCGTCGCTATCGGGCCGGAACTGTGAACAGGTTGACGGAGTACTCATGAATCGTACGCTGTCGACATGCCGATCGGATTCCTGGTGCACGTGGCCCCAGAGCACGGCGCGGACCTGCCTGTGTCGCGAGACGATTTGAAGGAACGCCCCCGCATCGCGCAGTCCGACCTCGTCGAGCCAGGCGCTTCCCATGGGAAGAGGAGGGTGATGCATGCAGATCAGGGTGTGCTCATCGGGAGACTTCTCAAGCGTCGCGTCCATGCGAGCCAGCTCGGCAGGCGCCAGGGCACCGGCAACCTCACCTTCGCCGAATGAGTTCAACAGGATCAAGCGCCACGTACCCAGTCGCGTATCGCCGCACACTTGAACCTGCGGCGCCGAAAGGCATTCCTCCAGGACCGCGGGATCGTCGTGGTTGCCCGGAATGCAGAAGGCGGGTGGTCCAAGGGATTCCAGGGTCTGGCGGAAGCGCAGGTACCCGGCCTTGCTCTCGTCGTGGACGATGTCTCCGGTGACGACGATGGCATCCGGGGGCCAGCGGGAATCGGCACTTGCGCGGGCGAGCACGGAGTCGAGCGATGCCTGGGTATTGATGCCGCGATGGGTCGTGTCGGCAGAGGCAAAGAGGTGCGTGTCGGTAATCTGCAGCAGCACGATGGGGGCCTCATGGATTCCGTCGCGCGTGGGGCGTGGAGTCGTCGTCGAGGCCACTGGATCCTAGGATTCCGAACGGTAAGCCATGGATCCGGGCGGGGGCTCGTACCAGCCCGGATCGTTGTAGTCACCGGGCGGCTGATCGGTGCGTACCTTGACAACAGTAAACATCCCGCCCATCCCGATGGGTCCGTACGGACCCTCGCCCGTCATCATGGGCAGCGTGTTCTCCGGCAGTTCCATCTGCATGGAGGCCATCTCGGCCATGCCGCGATCGCCCATGACCATGTATTGGGGAATGAGGCGGCGCAACTTCTCCGCGGCCTCCTCGAAGTCAACACCGATGGAAGTCATGACCTCGTGCCCCATGGCGTTCATGGTGTGGTGGGTCTTGTGGCAGTGGAAGGCCCAGTCGCCGGGTGCATCGGCAACGAACTCGATGGCGCGCATCTGGCCGACGCCGACATCGATGGTCGCCTCCGGCCAGCGCGCGGCTGGCGGTACCCAGCCGCCGTCGGTTCCCGTGACCTCGAACGAGTGCCCGTGCAGGTGGATGGGGTGATTGGTCATGGTGAGGTTGCCGATCCGGACGCGGACCCTGTCGCCCTGCCGGATGACCAGGGGCGCGATGCCCGGGAAGACGCGGCTGTTCCAGGTCCAGAGGTTGAAGTCGGTGTGGGTGTGGACCCGCGGCGTGTAGCTGCCCGGCTCGATGTGGTAGGCGCTCATGAGAAAGACAAAGTCCCGGTCAACGGCCCGCTCGGCGGCGTCGCGCGGATGGACCACGATGCTGCCCATCAGGCCCATGGCGATCTGCACCATGTCGTCGGCGTGGGGGTGGTACATGAAGGTGCCGGCGTGTTGCATCTCGAACTCGTACACCCAGGTTTCGCCGGGTTGAATGGGCGGCTGAGTGAGGCCGGTCACGCCGTCCATGCCGTGGGGCAGACGCACCCCATGCCAATGGATCGACGTGAATTCGGGCAGCTTGTTGGTGACGAACAGCCGCACCCGGTCGCCCTCGACGCATTCGATGGTCGGGCCCGGCGACTGGCCGTTATAACCCCAGAGGTGAGCGGTCATTCCCGGGGCAATTTCGCGGACGACGGGCTGCGCGATGAGATGAAATTCCTTGACGTCGCCGTTCATTCGCCAGGGCAGGGACCACCCGTTGAGCGTGACCACGGGCTGAAACGGCCGCCCGGACGCAGGTGCTGCCGGCGGCTCTGTCGCCGGAGACTCGGTCAGCGGCGCCTCGGGAATTTGCGCGGCGGCATTGCGGGCCACCACGCCGGCGCTCACCAATGCCCCCGCGGCGCTGGTCAGAAAGTGTCGGCGAGAAACCATGCGAAGCGCTCGTCAGTGAACATGATAGGCAGTCCCGGGCCTGAACCCGCCTTGTGCGGACGGTTGCACCGTTCCCGCCGCAATGCCGACCCCCGACATGGCCCGTTGCAACTCCACCTCGGCGAGCCAAAAATTGCGCTGGGCCTCCAGCGCGGCGTTTACCGCGTTGATTCTCGCCGTCGCATCGGCCACGAGACCGAATACGTCGATGAGCATGCCGTTGTAGAGTTTCAGTTGTTCGGATGAAGTTCGGCGCGCCAGGGGTACCAACGCATCGCGCGCATGCCGGGCCAGATCGTATGAGGCGCGGTACGCGAGCCACGCCGTACGCACGTCGGTCCTGGCATTCACGCCGGCCTCGCCGGCAAGGCCTTCGATTCTGCCTGCGCGAACATCGAAGCGCTGCGCCACGGCACGGTCTTCAAGGCCGTCGGGGCCGATCGCAGCCGGTGGCAGGTCCGGAAGGCGCTCGGGCAATTGCACCCGCTCGGCATCCGCGCCCCACAGCCCGAGAGTCTGCACCAGCCGTTCCCGTTCGACCGCGGCGGCGAGCTGCGCAGTGGTCAGGTTGGCGACCGCATCGGCATACAGGGTCTGAGCCCGCAGCAATTCAAGTTCGGAAGCGTTGCCCACCTGTCGCATGCCCTGCATGATGTCGCGGCCTGCCTCGACCGCTGCGGCAACGTCCTCGTGGTAGCGCTGCGACTCCCGCGCGGCTACGGTCTGGACCCAGGCCCGCCGCGCGGCAAACAGGAGTGCTACGATTTCATCGGCCGCCTGCAGGCGTGGACTGCGATCGTCGGTGGTGAAGTCAGCGGCGAGCGCCGGAACGCTGACCCAGGTCATTGCGTTGACCGAAAGCGGTCGCTCGATCCGGGTCTCCATCGTGCTCGGCGGCTGGCCATTGTTGAAGGCCGGATTGATCGTATACGCCAACAGCAGGCGGTCGAAGCCCGGCATGCCGAGGGTCTCGAGCGCGCGTTCCACCGCGGGGTTCTGCAGTATCGCAATCTCCGCGGCGATCTCGGCGCTCAGGGGTTCTGCAAGCAGTTCGTCGATACGTTGTGTTCTGCGCTCGAGCAGGGCCTGCTGCTCGGCCGTCAGGGGCGGAGGTTCGGACGGCAACGCCTGCGACTCTGCCGCGAGGCCGCCGGCATCGCCCATCGCGGGAGGTCCGGACGCGCATCCGCTCATCGCGGTTGCAACGCCGAGGGCGGTCGCCGCCCAAAATCCGACGACGGCCGCGCGCAGCGCCGGCAGCGTCATCGAGGTATCGAGGCCGGCGAGGCTTGCGCGGCGGATGCGTGCTCGGAGTGATCGACGGTGCCGCCTTCGTCCGCGGAAGGCCGGTCCGGTACCCCCGGCTGGCCGTCCACTTCGAATCTCGCCGGCCAGGATTCCGGCACGACCGGCGAGTCGGTGTAGCCGGCGGCGGCGCTCTCGAACCTCAGCAAGGCGGCCGGTGTCGAAGGATCGGCCGCCGCTAACCCTTCCCAATGAGCCCAGCCGGCGACGGGGACCAACGCCGCTCCCCAGAGCAGGGCAGCCATGGAAGAAATTAGCCCGATGGATGCGTGCAAATTCACGGCAAGTCGGCGATGTCCCGCGCCGCGCCGATCAACTCGACGATGTGCAGTCCCGTATTGGCGCGATCGGCGGCATAGACATAGCCGCGATCGTCCACGTCCAGGTTGTTCGTCTGGATGGCCCGCTTGCACCGCTCGGCTCCTTCCACGGTGATGCAGCGCTGGGTCGTGCGCTCGTTGATGGCGGGAATGTAAAAGCCGATTTCCTGCGGCGACCACGGATCGCGAATGTCCACGGCCCGGATTCCGCCGTTGAAATAGGCCAGGAAGACGATCTTGCCGTAGTAGATCGGCGTCATGTTTTCGTTCGATGAGTGGGTGCCGAATCGCCCGCCGCGCTCGCAGAAATTGCCGCTCTCCTCCGGGACCTGGAAGTTCCCCACCGGCCACGGCCTGGTCTCGTCGGTGATGTCCACCATGTACATCATCTGCCGGTTTTCCAGGCATTCGTTGCGGAGCGATTCGCCGACGACCAGGAGCATGTCGCGGGTTTGGCCTTCGGAGTTGTCGGCAAACTCGGGCACTTCGATGCCGAGAACCGGAAACGCCGTGTGCGCGCCCAGCCGCGGTCCCGTGTACATGGTCGAGATGACCGGGTATTCCAGGTTCTCGTCCGTGGGCTCGAATGGGTCGGCCAGCGCCGGATTGCCGCGTATCAATCTGTCGCGATCGACGATCTGGATGACACCATCCAGAAACGTCCCGTATCCGAAGTAGATTCGGTTACCGATTGCGATGGGGCCATGCAAATCGTGGCGGCCCATTTCCTCGTGATTGGGCGCGCCCGGCTGCTGTCCCGGCAGTCCGAAATTGCGAATGAAGCGCGGCTCGCCGGGATCGGAGAGATCGTAAACCTGGGTCATGCGCCGCGTCGCCCAGCCTTCCACACCGGATACCAGGTAGGCGATGCCGGTATCGCATTCCCACCAGTTCTTGTGGGTATCGACGAGCCCTTCCGGCTCCATCCAGGACATCATCGACGGGTTCTCCGGCGTGGTGACGTTCCAGACCTGGTGGCCGTTTCGACCGACCGCGCGCAGCAGGTAGTAATTGCCATCGACGCCATTGGGGAGATCGCTGCCGTCGCAAACCCGTACCATCTGCGCTTCGGTGTCGCCGTCGCTGTCGCCGCCCGGGATGTGAAACAGGTATTGAGGATTTGCCGGGTCGGTCACGTCGACGATCGAGGTGCCGTTGCCCTCGTCTTCTCCGGTGAGGGGGTTCTCATGGCGGCCGGCATGATGACCGATGTAGGAGATCCAGCGGTCACCCTGCCGATGGACTATGGGCTGATAGGCGCTGCGCCCCTGCAGGTCGTCGTACCCGACCAGTTGCATGTTGAGCGCCTCTTCCCCCTCGGTGGGGTCCTGGGCGTGCGCGCCGCAACCCAGGGCGAGCAGCAAGGCAGCGAGCGCAGCGAAAATATTGGATCGACCGAGTGTGGATGGGCGCATGAGCTTCCCCAGTGTTTGATTGAGTTGTGGACCTGAATGTCGAATAGAACACGCGCCGTGTCAAGCGCCGGTGCTGTGGGCGCGGGTTGGGTTACACTCTTTCGCCTTGCTGGCGGCGAGAGTCCTTCGTGGCCTACCGCATTGATCTCAAACACGAAGTCGCACTGGTGACGGGCGGCAGCCGAAATATCGGTCTGGCGATCGGGAAGGCCCTGGTCGAAGCCGGCGCGCGCGTGTGCGTTTGGGGCGGTTCGGATCGGGCCGCGCTGGACACTGCCGTCGCCGCACTGGACGGCGATCGAGGCGCGGCGATGGGCGGGATCGTCAGGGTCGAGAACGAAGCCGACGTCATGGCCGCCTTTGGCGATATCGAATCGCGTTTCGGCCCCGTATCCATACTGATCAACAACGCTGCCGAGCGGCCTTACGAGCCCTTGACCACCCTGAGCCGCGAGGCCTGGACGGCGACCGTGGATGTCATCATGACGGGCGCGTTCCTGACCTCTCGCGAACTTTTCAGACGCTTGCCGGATAGCCGCAACGGCGCGATAGTCAATATGGGCGGTCTCAGCGCGCACCGTCCGGCGAAGCACCGCGCGCACGTGGTTGCCGCCAAGGCGGGCCTGGTCGGGCTGACACGCGCCCTGGCGGAAGAGGGGTTGGGCCGCATCCGCGCGAACTGCGTGGTACCCGGGGCGATCGATACGGATCGCAGGGCCGGGCAATCCGCTCCGCGTTTCATTGATGAATCGGCGTATGGCGTCGGTCAGCCGGCAGACGTGGCCCGCGCCGTGCTCTCGCTGGCGGACCCCGCCGAGCCGTTCGTGACCGGCCAGACGGTGCACGTCAGCGGTGGGCGCTTCATGCCGTGAGTATTTCGACCGAAACGCGTGGAGGATTGCAGGTCCCGGCCACGGTGGCCGCGGGCGTCCTGGCATTGCTGTGCGCCGGTACCGCCTGGGCTCAGGACGGAGCGCAGGCCCAGGACGGAGCGCAGGTCCAGGACAGCACGCAGCCCTTGGGCGTAGCGAGCCCCACGCCATACCCTCACGATGTCGTCATCCTGTTGACCCATTCGAGCCCGGGCGGCGGCAGCGACCTGTTCCTCAGGGAACTGGCACGGCATCTGGGCCCCCAAATGGGCGTTGATTTCGTCATCGAACATGTCCCCGGCGGCGGCGGGGCGCGCGCCGTGTCCCGGCTTGCAAACGCCCCGGCTGACGGCAGTGTGTTCTATGCGGCGACGCCGAGTTTCATTTTCACGTCGATGCTGAGCAGGACCGCCAATACCCACGAGGACCTCGATCCCCTCGTCAATATCTTCTTCGATCAGGAAGTCATTTACACGCGTGCCAGTGGGCCATTCGAGACGTTCGAGCAGGTCATCGAATCGGCAAGATCCAGCCGCGGTCGATGGGGCGCGGCGTCACCGGGATCGTTGGAACGCCAGGCACTGGAACGCCTGAGAGTCGCGGCGGACGTACCGGCGGCAATTGTCACCCATGACGGCGGCGGCGACCTGATCCTCAACGTGCTCAACGGCACGCTGGATATCGGGGTTGGCGAAGCGCAGGAGATCCGCAGCCAGCTCGACGCCGGGAACCTGCGCCTGCTGGCCGTGTTCAGCGATGCTCGTCTGCCGGAACTGCCACAAGTGCCGACCGTACTTGAGCTCGGTTACGACATCGTGGTGACCAAGTTCCGCGGCCTGATGGGCCCGCGGGCGTTACCGCCGGACATCGTCGCTACCTGGGAGCGTGCCGTTCAGCAGGTACTGGAGGATCCGGAGTATCGCCGCAGCTATTCTCAAGCCATGCTGTCACCGGCGTTCATGGGGCAGGCTGACTTCGCCGGATTCGTCGACGCGTTTGCAAGCGACACGGAAGCGTTTCTGCGTGATTCCGGTGTCATCCAATAAGATTGTTCACACGCGCTAAAGACCTGATCTGCGCACTGCTGCTGCTGTTGGCGGCAGGCGGATACTACGTTGCCAGCCTCGGCATCAACCGGAGCGCACTCGCCGATGAAGTCGGCGCGACAGGCTTGCCCACCGCTTACGCGGTCGCGCTTGCCGCACTCGCCATGGCCCTGGCTGTCAAGGCGCTCCTGAGCTGGCGCTTCGCCCCCGGGACAGGCCGCGGTTTGGATGGCGATTTCCGCAGTGAAGGCAAGAGACTCGTTCGTGCTGTCGGCATGCTCGCTATCGGCATCGGCTACGTCATCGTCGTCGACTTCGTCGGCTACACGTTATCGCTCGTCGCGGTCATCGCCCTGGTCGCGATCTACCAGGGAGAACGCATGGACCGGCGCCTGGCAACCATTGCGATCGGCGGCGGCGCGTTGTTCTTCGTCTTCTTCGACCTGGTGCTGGGCATCGACATGCCAGCGGGCTTCTGGCCGCGGTTGTTAATGTTCTGATGGACGGCGTGCTCCAGGGTCTTGAACTGCTCGTCAGCACCCCTCTCGGACTCGCGGCCATCGCCGGCGTGGCCTGGGGCATTCTCGGCGGTGCGCTGCCGGGTATTTCGCCCTCCATCAGCATGGCATTGCTGTTGCCGTTTACCTATGGAATGGAGCCGAATTCGGCGATCGTGTTGCTGGCGTCCACCTATATCGGTGCGGAGTACGGCGGTTCCATACCGGCCATACTGATCAGGACACCCGGCACCAATGCAGCCGCAGCGACCGTGCTCGACGGGTACGCGATGAATCAGCGGGGACTCGGCGGGGAGGCATTGGGCATCTCGCTGTATTCGGGCGTGATCGGCGGATTTATCGGGTTGTTGATGCTGGTGCTCCTGACGCGGCCACTGGCGAATCTCGCTCTGGCATTTACGCCGATGTCGTACTTCGCGCTCGGCGTGCTCGGTCTGAGCGTGATCGCATCCCTGGCCGGCCGCTCGATCCTGAAGGGATTGGCGGCCGGGCTGCTCGGACTCATGGTCGCCACCGTCGGCACCGATCCGGTCTCCGGCGTATCGCGCTTCACGTTCGGCCGCGCAGAACTGCTGGATGGCATTGCGCCGATCCTGGTCATGGTGGGGCTCTTTGCCGTCAGCGAGTTATTTCGCCAGACTGGCGAACCCGCGTGGAGCCGCCCGTCAAGCGCAGCGGCACGGGTTCGATTCCCCGGCGCCAAGCTCCGGCGTCGCCTGGTCAAGCCGCAATTGATCGGGGCTTCCATCGGCACGGTGGAGGGCGTGATTCCGGGCGCCGGCGGCACCATCGCATCGTTTCTGTCGTACAACGAAGCGCGCCGCTGGTCCAGATTCAAGGATGAGTTCGGAAAGGGTTCACCGGAAGGGATCGCCGCGCCGGAGACCGCGAACAACACCGTCGCAGCCACCGCGCTCGTACCCCTGCTGAGTTTTGGGATACCTGGCTCGAACTCGGCAGCGATCCTGCTCGGGGGCCTGTTGATTCACGGGCTTGTGCCGGGCCCACGGCTGTTCGCCGAGAACGGCGAAGCGGTGATCGGGCTGTACACGGGACTATTCGTCGCGAACCTGTCGTTGCTGGCGCTCGGCAGCCTGATCCTGCCGGTCTGCCTCTGGCTCGTCAATCGCTCCAGGGCGTTGCTCATGGCGTTCATCTACGCGCTGATCTTTTCCGGGATCTATACGATCAATTCCAGTCTCTTCGACGTCGGCCTGGTACTCGCGGCGGGCGCGGTCGGTTGGGCCATGCGCCTTGTGGGTCTGCCGCTGCTGCCGGCCGTGCTTGGCGTGGTACTGGGATATCTGGTCGAGTCGAACTATCGGCGTTCCCTGGTGCTTTCCGCAGGCGACCATTCGATTTTCCTGGAAGATCCGATCGCGGCAGGTCTGTTGACCGCGGCCGTGCTGTTCATCGCCGGCTCGCTCGGGACACGTTTGTGGCTGGCCTTCCGGCGGTCCGGGCTCACGGCTTCCGTCACGGGGCAAGTCCGATGAACCTGAATCGTCATGAACCGCCGGTCGCGGACACGCTGAGTAGATGGATCGCGGGATTGGAGACGAGCGACCTTCCGGCACCCGTCGTGGATGCATGCATCGACACGGTCATCGACACCCTTGGGCTCGCATTCGCCGCGCGTGAAACCGACTACGTCTCGGCGCTGCTCCAGTCCTGGACGGCCGACGGGCCCTGCACGGTCATCGGATCGCAAGTCACCCGCGACGCCGGGGCGGCGGCGATGATCAACGGCACCGCCGCCCACGGAGAGGACTTCGACAATACCTTCGAGGGTTGTCCCGTGCATCCGGGTTCCGTCGTCGTTCCCGCCGTGCTCGCGGTGGCCGAGGCGCAGCGCCTGAGCGGCAGCGATGCCTTGCGCGGGATGGCCGTTGGCCAGGAACTGATGTGCCGGCTTGGGCTCGCCGTGCAAAAGGGCGTGCACGCCGCGGGATTCCACCCGACCGCGGTGCTCGGTGCGATGGGCGCCACGGCCGCGGTCGCTGCCGCAACGGGTATGGCCCCGCGAGCGACCGCCAATGCACTCGGCATCGCCGGCAGCATGGCGTCGGGCATTATCGAGTACCTGGCGGACGGCTCCTGGACCAAGCGCATGCACGCCGGTTGGGCGGCGCAGTCCGGTCTGCGTGCCGCGGCGATGGGGCGATCGGGCTTCAAGGGCCCGGCAACGGTATTCGAGGGCGAACATGGATTCTTCCGTGCGTTCGCGCCTTCGGTCGAGCCGGATCCCGCAACGGTGACTGCCGACCTTGGCGCACGCTGGGAATCGGTGCGCCTGGCGTTCAAACCTCATGCATGCGGCACGATGACCCAGCCCTTTGTCGATTGCGCAGTCGATCTGGCGAAACGCGGCATCCGCGCCGCCGACATCGTCGAACTCAGGTGCTACGTGGGCGAGGGGACGGTCCATCGGTTGTGGGAACCGCTCGCACTCAAGCGAAGGCCGCCCAGCGCGTATGCGGCGAAGTTCAGCACGCCGTATTGCATCGCAGCTGGCTTCCTGCGCGGCGGCGCGGGCCTCGCCGAGTTCAGTGCCGAAGCGATTCGGGATCCCGACCTGCTCTCATTGGCTGAGCGCGTCCACTACGAGATCGATCCCCACGACGAATATCCACACAACTACACGGGAAGGATTCGCGCGACGCTCACCGACGGCCGCGTGGTCGAGGTGGAGCAACCCCACCTCCGGGGCGGGGCGCGTGAGCCCCTCGGGCGCGAGGAACTGCGGAGCAAGTGCGCAGCGAACCTCGCTTGCGCCGGTGCGGACCCGGAGTCTGCGCACGCCATCGCGGAGTTTGCGGAAGGACTCGCCGACGCCGCTGCCATCATGGTTCCACACTGGTCAGCCATGGGCTTGCGTGGAACAATCGCGTAGATTGCACGCCAGTTCCCTTCGCGTTAGTGCGGCGAACCCCTCCGCGAGTGCTGCTGGCAGGCTGGCTCTTGGAAGCCAATCGAAGTAGGATTATCGCGAGTAGCTGATGAATCGAACAATCGCAATCTTGCTCCTGGTAGCCGCCGGCGGGCACTGGCCGGTCGAGGTGCCTGCGCACCACGGCGGGGCGCTCTACGATTCCACGCAGACGGTCACCGTTCGCGGGCCCGTCACCAACTTTCACTTCGTCTTTCCGCACACGCTCGTCTACATCGCCGTCGCTGACGAGAATGGGGATACGGTGGAATGGTCAGGTGAACTGACGACACCGAATCGGTTGGCAAGAGGCATTGCCGCGGGTGCTCCGTCTGCAATCAAGTGGACCGCAAATTCCCTCTTGCCCGGTGACGTGATCGAGCTGACGGGCAGTCCGGCTCGAAACGGCGCTCCGTCCATGCGCATCCGAACCCTTGTGGACTCGAGCGGTAGAGCGCTCATCGGTGGGGAAGCCGCGAGCATCGAAAGCGTTTCCATCGCGCGCGAGCCGCTGCCGGAAGGCCAGGGCGCGGACTTGCGTGGCGTGTGGTCCCGCCGCTACGAACACGCCTACGAGAATTACGCGTTCAGCGAGGAGCCGCCCCCCATGACGCCCTGGGCGCAGGCACGCTTTCAAGCGTCCCGGCCGGTGTTCGGGCCCGACAACGTCGCGGTGGTTGACACCAACGATCCCGTCTACAAGTGTCTTCCGCCGGGCGTTCCAAGAATCTATGCGCATCCGTCCCCGTTTGAAATCTTTCAGTTTCCTGACCGCGTGCTGATCGTCTACGAGTACCATCACCAGGTTCGGCACATCTTCACGGACGGCCGCGGCCACCGCTCGGGTCGGCCCGCAGCCTGGATGGGCGAGTCCGTGGGCCGCTGGGAGCAGGACACGCTTGTCGTGGAATCGGTCAACTTTACCGACAAGACCTGGATCGACCGTCGCGGAGTTCCCAACAGCGATCGGCTACGCGTGGTGGAGCGATATCATCGGGCCAGCGATGGACAATTGATCCTGGATCTGTCGGTCGAAGATCCGGTTGCGTTTACCGAGCCGTGGACGGCACGAAGAGTATTCGATTCGGTGAACTGGCGGATCGAGGAGAACGCCTGTATGGATAACTCCCTGTTCGAGGAATTCGCCCAGTTCGAGCGAGAGGTTCTGGATTACGAAGGCGAATAAGGCGCGCGGAAGGGCGGTATTGCGCCCTGCCATTTCCTGACCCGATTCGACCTTGCTTCAAGCCGACTTTCGATCGGTCGTGTCGCGCCCGACAAAAACCGGGCGCCGTTTCTCCACGAATGCACGCATTGTTTCCTGCCCGTCGGTCGACTGCGAGGTCGCGGCCATCACCTCGGTTGCGTAGGCATAGGCGCCCGCCGTATCGAGGTCTGCCTGAGCATAGAAGGCCTGTTTGCCCTCCGCCTTGGAATAGGTGCTGCCGCGGGTGGCCCGCTCGAGCAAGGCGCGCGTCTCGGCCGCGACATCCGCGTCCGGTACGACCCGGTTGACCAGGCCCCACTCGGACGCCGTTCGAGCGTCTATCGGGTCACCCGTGAGCAGCATCTCGAGGGCGCGCTTGCGGCCGACGGCTCGCACAACCGCCACTCCGGGCGTGTGACAGAACCAGCCGCCGAAAGCCCCGGGTGTCTGGAAGCGGGCAGACTCTCCGCACACGGCCAGATCGCACGATGCAACCAGTTGGCAGCCGGCCGCCGTCGCCAGGCCTTCCACCTGGGCGATCACCGGTTGCGGCATCCGCTGGATCAGTTGCATGAATTCTCCGCAGATCTCCAGCAAGCGCTTCATCTCATCAAGGTCACGATTCACCATGTCGTTGAAATCGTGGCCGGAACAGAAAACCGGGCCTTCGGCCGCGAGAATGACGCCGCGGGCGCCGCCTCTGGCGATGGTCCGAAACACAACCATTAGCTCGCGCAGATGGTCCTCCGAGAGCGAATTGCGGCGATGCGCCCGACACATGGTGACCGTTGCAAGCCCGTCGTCAATTTCCACGGTTACGTGTTGATACTTTGTTGTCATGTCGTCTGCACGCCTCCTTCCCACGCCACGCCGACCTCTTGCCGACGCGCCCGATCAAGGCGGGCCGACAGGAGGAGAACCGGAGAGTCTATCGTGTTTGAGCGGGTCCGGGCGCTCCGACGAAGTTGTAAGCTTGGTCGTGAGCGGACAACGGGACTCGATCTCACCAGGTTATGAATGAGCGCTCGCCGCTTTCAGAGCTGAAATCCAGGACGACTTTGGAGTAGTCAAATGCAGGACAAAACACGCGACCGAGCGACAGATAGTCGCTACCTCTACCGCACGATGATTCTTGCCGCGTTCGCGCTGGCGATTCTTTCATCCGCAGGGTGGCTGGACAATTTCGCCGAAGACCGCATCTCCGATACGACCAATGAGTCCATTGGCATCTTCGTTGTATCGAGGGGCATCAACGCCGGCATTTCGACACTGCAGAGTTCTGAAGTCGGTATCGGCATTGCGTCCATGCAAATCGGTGAGTTGCTCGATCCGATCAACGATGCCACGGAACGACTCTCATCGGTCATGGTTTGGGCGATCGGATCGCTCTTGTTACAGCGTTTCACTCTGGAGGTCGCTTCAGGGAACCTCTTCAAGTGGGGGTTTGTCGTGATTGCCGGTCTGACCCTGGTAGTGCTGCTGCTTGCTGAATACCGGCGATCGAGAAATAAGCCAATCGCCAGCCTCGAGCGCTACCGAAACGTTCTCATGCAAGTATTCGTCCTCGCCGCGATGTTGCGCTTCATTGTTCCGGCATTCGTAGCAATCAGCCTTTTCGTTAGCCAGCAATTCCTGCAGCCGCGGATTGACGAAGAGCGCGTGAACCTTCAGGCACTGCAACAGGAAATTTCAACGGACGAGCAAGAGATCGAGGATTTGGCGACCAATTCGGACCAAGACCTCGATGGACAGGGCGCTCAGGACCCCGCGCCCGATGAACAGGGGATTCTTGCCAATGTTCTTGATCTGCTTGATGAGATGAGGTCTACGGTAACCAACGCTGCGGATCAGGTTTTGCCCGACGTAAGTATGCCGAGCCTTGCGCAGATCACGGATCTCCGCGATAGGGCCGTCGAATTCGTACAAGGCTTGACGGAATTACTGGTCCTGATTGCAATCAAGAATATCGTGTTGCCCCTCGTGTTCCTGGCAATTGCCGTCAAAGGCACCGTGCCCATCGCCAAGTGGTTAATGCGCTTGAGCACCGCCACCCATCAGGAATCCAAGGCGCTCACGACTGTCTGATCATGCGTTTCGCGAAGGGTTCACTCGCGCGAGAGGAACGCCTCACTCCGTGCTCAACGCTTCCAGCGGCTCCAGCGCGGCAGCGCGCCGGGCCGGCAGCACCCCCGCGATGAGGCCGATCATCACCGCGACGACTTCGGAGAGTACGACGTACGTGGGAGAAATCTGCGCGGGCAGCGCGGGAACGGCAACCTGAATGAAGAGCACGACCGCGAACCCGGCCAGCAAGCCGAGCAAGCCCCCCAATCCCGCCAGCAACATGGCCTCGCCGAGGAACAACTGGGAGATTCGGCGGCGCCTGGCGCCCACCGCACGCAGCAGCCCGATCTCGGACGTTCGTTCCCGCACGGCGATGGTCATGATCGTGAAGATGCCGACACCGCCCACCAGCAGGGAAATGCCGCCCATCGCCGCGACTCCCAGGGTCATGACGGCGAGAATGGAGCCGAGCACGTCGAGCATCTGCTGCTGGCTGACGATGGTGAAGTCCTCGCCACCGTGGCGCGCGATCAGAATGCGCTCGATTCCGCCGATCACTTCCTCCAGAGGCGCATTTTCCTCGTAAAGGATGTCGATCTCGTGCACGCCTTCGCGATTGAACATGGCTAGGCCGCTGGCGGCCGGGATGTAGGCGGTGTCGTCGAGATCGAATCCGAGCACATCGCCTTTCGATTCCATGACGCCGACCACGCGATATCGGCTGCCGCCTATACGGACTCGATCGTTCAGCGGATTGTCGGTTCCGTACAACTCGTCGCGGACGCGGGAACCCAGCACGACCACCGGCCGCGGCCGATCCAGTTCGTCATCCGGAAGGTAGCTGCCGAGGGCGACGCCAAGCGAGAAAGCCCGATTGAACTCCGGTCCGGTGGCCATCACGGTTACGGAGCGTTCGCGTCCGCGAGCCTCCACCGAACCGACCCCCGAGACGACGGGAACCGCGTGCAGAACGTAGGGCGCCCTCATCAGCGCTTCGGCGTCCGCAAGACTCAGCGGACGCACGGAATTGAAGATACCGGCGGTAACGCCAAAAGTATTGGCCTTGCCCGGCTGAATCGCGATTACATTCGTGCCGAACTGGGTGAATTCCTCGACGATGTACTGGTTGAATCCCTGGCCAATGGAAGTCAGAAGGACGACTGCGGTGACCCCGATACCGATCCCCAACGCCGTCAGGCCGCTACGCATCCGATGCGCCAGCACCGACTGGGCCGTGAACCGAACGACATCGCGCGCCAGCATCGACTACCGTCCTGCCAGCGCCTGGACCGGGTCGAGGCGCGCCGCGCGACGCGCGGGGAGGATACCGAACAGCAGGCCGCTGGCCATCGCGATGGCGACCGCGGCTGCCATCGCCCAGGGCGGCGCGGAAAACTCGACGATGGGAACCGCCGCGTTCATCAGGCGCGCGCCGATGAGCCCGATGCCCAGGCCCGCGAGGGCGCCCAGGATGGACAGGAAGACCGCCTCGGTCAGGAACAGCGCGATGATCTGCCGCTGTTTTGCGCCAAGTGCCTTGAGCAGCCCGATTTCCCTGGTCCGCTGGCTGACGGCTACGAGCATGACGTTCATGATCAGCACGCCGGCGACCACTAGGCTGATGGCGGCGATTCCGGCAAGCGCAAAACTGATCGCGTCAAAGATCGAATTGAACGTGGCCAGCACCGCGTCCTGCGAGACGACGGTAACGTCTTCCTCCCCCTGGTGACGGGCCCTGACGATCGAGATGATGTCCCTCCGCGCCGCTTCGAGCGTGTCACGGCTCACGGATTCGACGAGAACCCGGGTGAGTCCGGGTGAATTGAAAATCTGCTGGGCGCTGGCCACCGGGAGGATCACCAGTTCGTCGGTATCGAAGGGGCCCGTAACGCCGGCCTGGGCCAGTACGCCGATCACCCGGCACCGGGTGTCGCCAATGCGAAGCCAATTGCCAAGCGGGTCGGCGCTTCCGAAGAGTTCATCGCGCACGACAATGCCCAATACACAAACGGGGGTGGCGATGTCCATGTCACCGTCGGGCAGGAAACGCCCCGCCTGCACGCTCCAGCGCTGCACGGCGAGCATCTCGGCGGTGGTGCCAAGCACGTTGATCTCGCGCTGCCTTTCGCGCCAGGACGCATTGCCGCTGCCGAAGATCGTAGGCGCCACCCGTGCCACGTTCGCGCTGCGCTCCAGCGCCATGGCGTCATCCACCGTCAGGTCGCGGGGCGACTCGCCGATCATCATCGCGCCAACGCCTGAGCCCGTGGTCTCGGACTTGCCGGGAAATATGATCAGCAGGTTGGTGCCCAGCGAGGCAAATTCCCCGGTGACGTAGCGTCGCGCGCCTTCGCCTACCGCGGTCAGCATCACCACCGCGGTGACCCCGATGGCGACGGCCATCAGCAGCATCGAGGTTCGTAACGGGTAGCGGTGGATCGACTGAAATGCCAGCCGTGCGGTATCGGCGGCTTTCATGGCGATTGGCCGCTGTTTTGGTCGCCGATGATCCGGCCGTCGCGCATGGCCAGACGCCGGCGGGCCTGGTTGCCGATTTCCGGATCGTGCGTGACGACCAACAAGCTCAGACCCTCGTGATTGAGCCTGTGGAGAATGTCGATGACCTCGTTGCTGGAGTGCGAATCCAGATTGCCGGTGGGTTCGTCGGCCAGCAGGACATTGGGTTGCATGACGATCGAACGCGCGATGGCGACGCGTTGGCGTTCGCCGCCTGAAAGCTGGTCGGGCCGGTGATCGAGCCGTGACTCCAGACCCACGGACGACAACACTTGCCGCGCTCGCTCGCGCCGCGCCCTGACGGACCTGCCGGCCAATACCATGGGCAGTTCCACGTTTTCGACCGCGTTCAGGCGCGGTATCAGGTGAAAGGACTGAAAGATGAAACCGATCTGTTCCTGCCGCTGTTGTGCGAGTTGTCCGTCGTCCAGTTTCGAGACATCGTCGCCGTTGAGCCGATACGAGCCCAGCGTAGGCCGGTCCAGCAGCCCAAGGATGTTCAGCAGTGTCGACTTGCCCGATCCCGACGGCCCCATGATCGAGATGAATTCCCCCGATTGGATGGTCAGATCCACGTGATCGAGTGCGTGGACCGTCTGATCGCCCACCTGAAAGTGGCGGCAGACCTGTTGGAGCTTGATCATTGGCCGTCAGGTACCAGCATCCGGATCATGCCGTCCTGACGCGAGGTGACGAAAATCTCGCCATCGCGGCTGCGGCTCAGGTGCATATCGGCGCGAATCGTTTCTGCACCGTTGGTGCGCTCGATGAGCTCGCGAAAGGAGACATACACGCGGTTGCCGTTTGCGTCCAGCGTGTAGAGCTGAATCTCCTCGATAGGCGCCACCGTCGCGGGAATGCCGTCATCGGCGGCCTTCATCGCCGCAAGGTCGGCCGCGAAGAGCCGCCCCCTCACCAGGTCGCCGAAGACGAACTTGCCGCGCAGCGCCTCGATGCGTCCGTGGTAGGCGAAGCCGCCGCTGATCGCCCGGCCTTCGTTGTGGTCGTAGAACGCTACGGGGTAGGTGTATTCGTCCTCGGTCCGCCCCTCAAGGACATCCGCCGGTAGTTCGAAGAGCTGATTGAGCGCGCCGCCGGGACGGTACTTGCCGTTCGCCCAGTAGCCTTCTCGCGCCATCCAGCCGTAGTTGCCGCCGGCGTGAACGATGTTGACCTCCTCGATCTGGTTCATGCCGATATCCATCGCGAACAGGGTTCCGTCGGTCAGATCCCACGACAGGCGGTGGGCGTTGCGAAACCCGTAGGCGTAGATCTCGCCGAGCGTTTCCGGGTCGCCATCGCCCGCGAACGGGTTGATCCCGGGGATCGTGTAGTCGCCGAGCCCCGCGGTACCGCCCGATTCCGAGGAACTGCGGGGGTCGATCCGCAGGATGGCCGTAACGACCGAGTCGAGGCGCTGGGTCTGGCCGGGATTCTCGGAGTTTGGCCCCGCGCCGTTGCTGAACCCGAGATCGCTGCCGCTGGTATAGAGCAGCCCGTAGTCGGGATCGCCAGGCTCCGACGTCGGGTTGAACCCGACGTATCCGAAGGGGTGCGACATGTTGGTGGTCACCTGGGCGACGCGCAACAGCTCGCGCCGCGTGCCGTCGAACACGTTCGCCGCGGGATCGTTGGCGCGCCATTCCGTGATGACGTTGTGGTGAGCCACGTCGGCTTCGGTATAGCTGGGCGGTATGAAGTCGGGCGTTCCCGGGTTTCCGAACGCGCGTTCGCCGTGCACGGTATAGAAGAGCCCGTTCCGGGCAAACTCCGGGTGGAAGCCGAAGCCGATAAAGCCGCTCTGGAGCCGGTTGTAGACCGTGTTCGGGAACGCGGTGACGAAGTCCAGGTAGACGGAAGGGCCGGCGTCCTCATCCAGCAGATACAGGTAACCGCGCTGGTCGTTGGCAAAGCGGCGCCCGTCCGGCAGATCGTGAACGAAGCTGACGCGAGCCCAACCGGCCGGGTTCACATCCTGATCGGGGTGGAACAGTCCCAGCGTCTTCGGCAGGCGCACGACGTCGCGGATCTGCACCGTCAGGCCTTTCTTGTCGATCGGCGCCGGCAGTGGGTCGGTAATCTGTGGGTGAACGGCGCGCGACGGAAGAAGCGCGACAAGCACGACTATGGCGAGCGGGGCCCGTGTGTTCATGGCGAACCTCCCGATTTCAAATGTTGATGGAGTGGCGGCGCTTCGGGGCGGGTACCCGTGTGATTTTACCTGACTCAAGGGTTCCGTAGCCTGCCGGCCTGTCCGATCTGCTACCTTTGATACATGAGAACAGACCGCATCCGGTTGGCAGCCCATGGCGAAAGTCCCGCGTCGCACCGAGACTTTGGCCACGGGCTGCTGGGTGTGGGACTGGCCCTGTGGTTCGGCTGCGCGCCCGGTGCCACGTGGGCGCATCATTCCGTTGCCGGCTTTTTCAATCCCAACGAATTCGTCGAGATCGAGGGTGTTGTAACCGAAGCGCTTTGGCGAAACCCGCATACGGAGTTTCATGTGGAGGCCACGGCACCTTCGGGTGAGGTGACTTTATGGCGTGTTGAAACAGGCGCACTGGGAATCCTTCGCACCCGGGGCCTCGATCGTGAATTCCTCCAGGTAGGGGATCGGGTACGAGTCAGGGGGGACAGATCGCTGCGAGAACAGGCGGAGGTATTCGCCCGCAATCTGTTACTGGCCAGTGGAAAAGAGGTTCTGCTCACCACGCGGTCGAGCCCCTATTTCACACGACCGGAGGCGGGAGAACTGCTCGAGTCAATCTATGACGACGAGATCGAACGAACGGCTCGTCTCAACGCCGAAGGCATCTTTCGTGTCTGGAGCACCGACCTCGATGAGATTCCACACTCAGGTGTGAGGATG
The DNA here is from genome assembly GCA_965262365.1 of Candidatus Rariloculaceae bacterium. Taxonomy (GTDB): domain Bacteria; phylum Pseudomonadota; class Gammaproteobacteria; order Steroidobacterales; family Rariloculaceae; genus UBA6522. The sequence continues at coordinate 3,640,349 of OZ253541.1, read as the reverse complement.
TTTCATGGCGACTACCCGCTGACAGAGGAAGCCGAGGCAAGGCGAGCGGCCTGGGACGCCGGCGACAGCAGCCTGCTGGAGTGCACCGAATGGAATATGCCCTACATCATGTACAACCCTTTGCCAATGGTATTCCTGCGGCAGGGCGACGACATGCTCCTTCGATTCGAGGAAGACGACAACGAACGCCTGATTCACATGAATGCCGATCCCGGTTCCGATCCGAACCCTGATGTCCACACATTGCTGGGGTATTCGACCGGCCATTGGGAGGGGGGCACCCTGGTCGTTGCGACGACGAACATGGCAGCCAACGTGCTTGATTTCCTCGGCACGCCTTTCAGCTCGGCGATTCATCTGGTTGAACGGTTCACGCCCAGTGCGGATGGAAGCCGACTCGACTACCGGTTGACGATCACGGACCCGGAGACCGTCACGGAGCCGTTCGAAGTGGAACGATTCTGGATCTGGCGGCCGGAGATCGTCGTCAGCCCCTATGAATGCGGGGAAGATCAGAGGTTGGATGCAGCTACTCGGGGCTGACGAGGGCCCCGTCCTCAACGCCGTCCCTGTCGATCGAGCTGACCACGCGGTCGCCGGCCCGCAGCCCGCCGGTGACGGCGGTGAACTCCCAATTGGAGATGCCCGTTTCGATCTCACGTAGCTCGATCTGGCCGAGAGCCTCGTCGTAGACGTAGATATGGTTGTCGTCGACGATGAGCGATGTGGGGATTCGAAGCGTATCCTCCTCGCTGGCGAGCATCACTTCGACGTCCGCGCTGTAGCCGGGGAGGAGGGCTTCCTTGTCCGGATCGTCGATCTCGGCCTCGATCTCTACCGTTCGAGCCTGCCTTTCCACGTCCAGCACGTAGGGCGCGACGCGGCGCACGTGCCCTGAAAACACTCGATCCCCGAAGGCGTCCAGGCTGATGCGCGCGGGCAGTCCCTCCCGGACCTGGGGCGCATCGACCTCATCGATGGGAGCGCTGATATAGAGGCAACTGGAGTCGATCAGGTCAACCGTCGGCGGCGTGGGAATGCCCACGGGGGAGGGGGTCACGAATTCCCCCAGTTCTCCGTTGATCTCGCCGATGGTGCCGGCGAACGGCGCAAAGAGTTGCGTGCGCTTCAGGGCCGCTTCGGTCACCTGGATGCTGGCGGCGGCGACCCGTGCGCTGTCTTCGACAGCCTTGCAGGCGGCCGCGGTGGATTCGGCCATGCCCACCGCGCGGTCCGTATCGTCCTCGGACGCGAGTCCGTCCTCGAGCAGCCGTGTGAGCCGATCGGCCTCCCGTCGGGCGAAGTCAGCCGTGACGCAGGCTTCGGCAGCCCTCGAATCGGCCGCGGTAGCCTCCCGCCTCACCAGCTCGAGTTGAGCGCGCAAATCTTCGTTCCACAGCTCCAGCAGCAGTTCGTTCTGCTCGACGAAATCACCTTCCGTCACTGGAAGATTAACGATCTGGCCGCCGGAGGCCGGCGAAAGGCCGGCGCGGCGGCAGGCGTCAACGGTGCCGGCGCGGGTGTTGCTGACGGTGGCGGACACCGGTCCGCGTTCGACCGTCACCAGGGTGACCTCGATGGCTTCGGGGCGGTTCAGGTACCAGACTGCCGCGGCCGCGCCGGCGGCAAGAGCAATAATGATGCCGAGTCGTTTCATGAGAAGGAAGATTCTAAAGTGGCTGCTTGTGGATTGGGCAATACAAGTGGGCGCTTGACCTGAAGAGTGGACTGTAGCACGTCTTACATTGACATCTTATAAGATGTCATATACGTTGGTCGGCACGTGAATCTAGTGCTCGATACGAACGTAGTCGTTGCAGCATTTCGTAGTCGTCATGGCGCGAGCAATTTGCTGCTAAGGCATGTTGGGAACGGAACGATCCGGGCATTGTGCACAACGGCACTGCTTCTTGAGTACGAGGCGGTGCTGGCCCGAGCGGAAACGCGCGCGGCCACGGGGCATTCTCTGGATGATGTCGAGAGGATCATGAGTGCGCTGGCGGCCGTAGCGGAACCCGTCAACGTTCGTTTCAGGATCAGGCCTATCCTGCGGGATGCCGGCGACGAAATGGTGCTTGAAGCTGCGAGAAGCGGCTGCGCCGACGCGCTCGTAACACACAACATGAGAGACTTCATGCCGGCTCGAATGTTCGGGATTGAGGTCGCCAAACCAGGTGAGATTGCCAGGAGGTTGCGGAAATGAGTGAAGCACGCCGATACAAATATCCGCTGCAACTGCCGGTGTCGTTGAAGGAAACTGCTGCGCGTTTGGCGAGGGAGGACGGGGTTTCTCTCAATCAATGGATCACCGCCGCCGTCGCGCAGAAGATTGGAGCCGTGGAAACGGCCGATGCGTTTCTGAAGCGGCGCGCTGCCACAGCGAGGTCGGGCGATCTGACACGCTATCTCGACAAGGCGCCGGACTTGCCGCCGGTTTCCGGCGACGAGTTGCCGGACTCGTGAGAGTCTCCTGACACGCAGGGCAGGATTACCGCACAAGAAGCCGCCAGGTTGGCAGAATCATGAGTAAGTGGCACACGGCCGTAACAATGGCGATATCATCCGCCCTGACGGCGAAAGCGGCATACGACGAGACGGTCGACTTGGCAAAACTGGACTGCATTCCGCCCGGTATGCCGACGGGCATGATGAATCCGAGCGTATTTCAGTTCGTGGACGAGGGTGACCGGATCATGCTCCTCGTTCAGTTGTACGATCTGGTTCGTACCATCCACATGAATTCGGACGTCGTCCCTGACACGCAGCCGGCGTCGCCTCTTGGATATTCCGTCGGAAAATGGGAAGACGATACGCTGGTGGTTACAACGACGCGCATCGATTCGCCACTTTCCAACAACGACGGTGTACCGCAGAGCGCGGAGGCGATTCACATCGAACGGTTTACGCCTGCGGCCGACGGCAGCACGATGGACTACGAACTGATGTCCGTCGATCCAGCCTACCTGATCGGCGCACCAATCCGTCCCGGGACTTTCACCTGGCGGCCGGGACGGGAGATCGCGGAGTTCGGGTGCACCGTCTGGGAATAAATTGAATCAACAAACTCTTGGAAAGCTCCTCAGTCATTTCAACGGCGAGGTTGCTTACTCGCTCCAGCCTCTTACGCGTGGCTCCTCTTTTGCAACCGCCTTCCATCGGAGTCAACGTCCTTCCCCAATTTCGCATGCTGAATTCGGCTGAGCGTTCAAGCGTCACTCTCCCCGACCCAGCACCTCCAACTCCACACGTTGAACGATCAACCGTGCGACCTCGTCGGGAGTGCGCGTCCTAGCGTCGACATAGCCGTCTAACCGAGTCATACCACCAACATTTCCCTCGTCAAGCCGTACATACATGATGTCACCCTCGTCGCCGGACACCCTCCGTTCCCGTATTTTCTGCCACTCGATCCCGCACCACTCTTTGTCGTCGTACTCCCGGCAAACGAACGCCACCACCAGACCCGAGCGTTCGCCGTATATTTCCTGGAGGAGCACATCCAAGTTTGGGCGTGCCAACTGCGCCTCGTAGTATTCGTCGTAGAAGCAGGCGTTGGGTCCGAGTTGCTGCTCGAGTTGGACCGCTACGCGTTCGACGTAGCTCCTATGCTCGCCCGGAAACGAGAGGGCTACTTCGAATCGGTGCCGCCTGATGTCCACTGATCTCCGCGGCACGCTAGCCCATCCCGGGAGCGCGATCCCTCTCCGGCCCATCTCGAGGGCGAGATCGACATCCTTTACGGCCCAATGGGTACGGTTCAACTCCCATCCCTCGATGTCGAGCAGAACACCGAGGGACTCAATGTCGTCGACCGTCGCGAATGGGTCGCATGGAATTAATTTGTACTCGATCTGCAGTTTCTTGCTGCCCCTGCGCTTCACTTTGCGCAGCACGCCGAACTTCGGGTCCTTGTCGCAATACTTCTCGTAGGCGAACATGCAGGGCAGAGAACAGAGTTCCCGAACCTGCTCCCGATTCAACTCAGAAAATCGGTCGGCGATCTCCAAGTCTGTGTACTCGCCATTGGAGACGCAACGCGACCTTTCCACGATGAACGGATCGCCATTCCACGCATTCTCGTCGCCCGACACCAACAGGTTGTACATAGTCCACCTCTATTCGTGTTTTCCGCTGGAACTCCGGTTGACTGATCGCCAAAATTCGCCTGTACCTTGCCCCGATCATTGGACGATCCCTCCGACCTTGACTGCCATACTCCGTATCGAGACTTGGCAAACTAAGTCTTTGCCAAGAGGGCTTCCAACGCTTTCGAGGGTGCGGTGGTCGGCCTTCGCCGTGCGGCAAAGTTTGAACGTCCGGTTGGTGCATAACGTCCGGTATGTTAGAAGTTGGCGCGCATCATATCGTAACCGACCGCTGGGTTCGGGAGTGCGCCCGGCCTGCAGCGTGCTTCCATGCCAATTTCACCGGTTCAGAACGCGTCGTTGCAAGCCAGCGTGCTGAGCGGCACACTCGCCCATAGGCGGAGCCAGGTGGCTGAAAGGCCAAGGCATTGTCGAGCAATGCGCCCGTTTGTGCCGCGGCATCCAGAACTCGGCCAGCGGGCTAACCGTCTAGCCAGCCTGACTCATCACGCCGCCCACGCAAATCCGCCGCTGATGGCCTGCTGCCACACGTGCTCATAGACTTCGTCGGCCACCGCCTGTTTTTCGTCACCGGTGAAGGGCGGCGTCGGCAGGCTGGTAAACACTTCGTTGAGGATGAACACTTTGACATCCGCCTTGGTCTGCTCCTTCTCCCAGAAGCGGTCGAGTTCGGCCAATCGCGCCTTGATCGAGGCCAGAAGATCGCGGCTTGCTTTCTTGACGCGTTCGCGTTCGGCTTTGCCAAGGTTGTCTTTCTTCAATAGGTCGAACAAGGCCAGTTCGTCCTCGGTCAGGCCTTCCTCGACCGCGCGCTTCTGCTCTGCGTCCAGTTCTTCCATCAATTCGGTGAGCCGACGGAACGTCTCCTCGATGGTGACGCGGTCCTTTTCGCGGTTGTATTCGGCGACGATTTCCTCGTACTTCTGCTGGAAGTCCATGCGGGACGGATTGCGAGCGAGCATTTCGGCCAGCTTCTGCTCGATGAGGTCTCGGATGTCCTGCAGCGCAGTCGCCTTGCGGCGGACTTTTTTCGCGAATTCCTCGCGTAACGCGTCCATATCGATCCGGCTGAGGTCGAAGGTCAGGGCGTCGGCCTGATCGTCGCCCGGCGCCTGGGTGCGGATCGCTTCGTTGACGATCCGGTGCAGTTCCTTGAGCAATTCCGTCACGTCGGCCGTATCGCGCCGCTCGCCCAGTTTCCTGTAGATCGCCTCGATGTTGTCGTGGTGCTCGGCGTAGGCGAACGCCGACGGCTCCATGAGCAGCGCCTTGAAACGGACGAAGACCTCGCGTGCCAGGATCTCGAACCGGCGTTTTGCCTCGTCGCTGGTGTATGCGGCCTCGACCGCATCCCGGATACCCTTGATGCGGGCGAACCCGGTCGTGCCGATCAGCGTTACGGGGTCGAAACCGAATCCACGCAGGTGCGCCTCGGTAGCCTCTATGGCTACGATCAGGGCTTGGACGCGCTCCTCGATGGGCGCGATGATTTCCTCATTCCCATTGTCGCCGTCGTCCCCCAGCGCGTATTGCGCAAGCGCCTCACGCAGGCTCCTGAGCAAGCCGTTGTAGTCAACGATCAGGCCGAAATCCTTGCCGGGATAAACGCGGTTTGCTCGCGTGATGGCCTGCATCAGCGTGTGCGCCTTCATGGGCTTGTCGATGTAGAGGGTCGACAGGCATTCGACGTCGAAACCGGTCAGCCACATGGCGCAGACGATGGCGACGCGAAACGGATGTTCCGGGCTCTTGAACGCGGTCTCGACATCGAGGCGCTGCCCATCGGCGGTCTCGAAACCTTGTTTCATAAGGGCTCGGTGCGGGATGATGTCGAATCCCCACCTCTTGAAGTCGGCAACCTCGTTCTGTGCCTCGCTGATGATGATCTGGACGATGGTTTCATCCAGCCAGTCGGCCTGCGCCGTCAACTTTTCCGCCTGATCGTGTAACTCCGCACGCGAGGTCTCGTCACCAGCCTGCTCCGACTCCGCCCATTTCGCCTCGGCTGCCGCCCGCAATGCCGCCGCCTTTGCCTTCCAACGCGGCTCGATGAACTGAAACATGCGAGCGCAGGTGATCTTGTCAATGCACACCAACATCGACTTGCCCGACTCCCACCGTGTAGAGCAGAGTTCGACGAAATCGGCGGCGATCTTGTCGAGCCGCTCGTCCGCCGTGATCACCTCGTAGTCCTTGCCGAGCAGTTTTTCGAGCAGCGCCTTCTGGTCCGGGTCGAGTTCGGCTTGTTCTATCTCTTCCGCAATCCGCTCGTTCAGGTCGGTTCGGGCCACGCCCAACTTTTCGCCCCGGCTCTCGTAGACAAGCTTGACGGTGGCCCCGTCTTTTTCGGAACGGCCGAAATCGTAGCGCGAGACATAATTGCCGAAGAGGCGCTTGGTCAGTTCATCGTGCACGAACAGCGGCGTACCGGTGAAACCGATGAACGCGGCGTTTGGTAACGCAATTCGCATGTTGCGCGCCAATCGGCCCGCCTGGGTCCGGTGCGCTTCGTCCGAAATCACGATGATGTCGTCGCGCTCGCTCCACGGCTCGTTCGGATTCACGTACCGGTTGAACTTGTGAATTAGTGTGAAGACGTATCGGTGGTTTTGCTTGAGAAGGCGTTCCAGATCCTCGCCCGATTCCGCCCGCGGCGTCTGGTTGCTGGCGATCCCGCAGCCCACAAAGGTCTTGTAGATCTGATTGTCGAGGTTCTTGCGGTCGGTCATCAGCACGAAGGTGAAGTTGCCTTCCAGCTTTCGCCGCACCTTCTCTGCGAAGAAAACCATCGAGTAGGACTTGCCGCTGCCTTGCGTGTGCCAGAACACGCCGAGCCGGCCCAAGTCTGGGTGTGCCCGCTCGATGATATCGACCGGCCCTTCGGGAATGAATTGCGACTCCGCGTCGGCAATCCGTCGCGCCATGGCGTTGCCGGTCTGGGCGCCGAATTCAAGAGGAAATTTCACGACGCGGTGCATGAGCCTTTCCTCGGCCGGGAATTCCAGCTTCAGTTGCTCCTGCCGGACCACCGACGCCACCGCTCGATTGACACCCAGCAATTGGTGATTACGCGCGATCACCTTGCGGGTGGCGCCCGGCTTGCTGTCATCGAAAAGGATGAAGTTCTCGACAATATCGAGCAGCCGGTCGTGGGCCAGCATGCCGTTCAGCAGCACCTCGGCTTCCACGCTCCCTTCGTCCGACTCGTCCTGCCGCTTCCATTCGGTGAAGTGTTTCCACTCGCTGGTGATCGAGCCATATTTCGCCCGGTCGCCGTTCGAGACGACCAGGAAGGCGTTGTGGTGGAAGGCGTGGGCGATGACGTTCGCGTCCATGTAGTCGGAGAGGTTGTCGTCGAAGCCCTCGCGGATGTTCCGGTAGACCGCCTTCAGCTCGATGAACACCAACGGCAGGCCGTTGACGAAGCAGACCAGATCGGCGCGGCGGTTGTAGTTGGGCGTGCGCATGCCAGTGAGTTCCAACTCGCGAACTGCAAGGAAGCGGTTCGAACCCTGTGCGTTGTCGAAATCGATCACGCGGGCGCGGGCGGACTTGGGGCGCCCGTGGGCGTCGCGGTATTCCACGGATACGCCGCCGCGGAGGAGTCGATGGAAGTCCTGGTTGTGTTGCACCGACGAGCGGCTGATGTCGTAGACCGTCAGAGCCCTTACGGCATCTTTGATGGCGGCACCCGGCAGTTCGGGGTTCAGCCGTATAAGCGCCGCACGCAAGTCGCGGGTCAGCACCGCTTGTTTCGTGTTGGCGCGGCCGAGCGTGCCGTCGGGTCCGAAGGTCTCACGATTCCAAGCGTAGATGCTTTCCCAGCCGAGTTCCCTTTCGAGATGTTCGGCGAAGGTTGTCTGCACCAGGCGGTCCTCGCTGTTAATAGGCGTCACTGCCATCGTAGCCACTCTGCAGTGGTGGCTCGGAGCGCATTCATCAAACCACGATCTCCCCGTTCATCAGGCGTGGCAGGAGAAGATCGCGGGCTTCGCGGAGCTTATCGCTGTAGCCTTCGAGCGTTGTCCGCTACGAAAACATTGGTTGCACGTACTCGTTGAACAGTCGGCGCACTCCGGCAAGCGGAAAGATCAGTTCTCGGCTATAGGCAAAGTCCCTATTCAACCCTGGTACGCCAGCGTGGGTATTCTGAAACCCGGCGTCTGGCAGTGCCAAGTAAAGCCAGAAATCGGTCCACTGTTTCGGGATAAAATAGACTGTGTCAATCGGCCAGAAGTCGACCGTGGACCAGTAGATGCTTCCAACATTTCCTTTGCGACCAACGACAATGGCTGGTCCATCAACCAGCGCGACTTGGTGAGATCCTACGATTCCGCTTGACCCGTAAACGGGGAAGGGTCCACCGCTGCGGCTTTCCTTCTTCAGAGATTTACCATACTTGAGCTCGGCGATTTCTCCGAGGGTCCGCCGCACCCACCCCTCGGGGAGGCCGTCGATGATCTTGACGTGTTCGTGGCCGGGGAAGCGGAAGTGGACAAACCACTCGCGGTAGAGCAGCCGCGCCGCCTCCTCCAGCAACGCAATCCGCCGCCGGTTGATCTCGATCAGGTCGTCGTAGGCGACAAGAACGGAGACGATTCGGTTTTGCATGCACCAATCTGGAATCCGAATCGGCAGACGATGTATGTGGTTTCTATTTAGCGTTGGGTTTGCGCCTCCAACGTTGAAGCGCTCCAGCCCAAGGCATTTGAGTGCATAGAAGACAAAGCGTGCGTTGTTTCCTTGAAGTGACTTGCTCCAAAGAGTCGTGTCGTGCGGCCAGTAATCGCCGTCGCAATAGTGCACAGAACCCAACGTGCCCTTGCGACCGATGATGACGCCCGGTCCACCGACCTTCGCCGTGTCGTGCCAACTGTTCGCACCGGAAGATGAAATGACCGGCACGTTCCCAGCACGCTGTTGAGCCTTGGTGATATCGAAACCGCGTTGGAGGAACACAAGGTCCTGCAAGATGGCCGGCTTCCAATGCGGCGCACCCAGATATGTGGTCATACCCCAAACTCCTCGAAGTTCCGGGCGATCAACACAGCCTGCTCCGGCACATCCCGTTCAGGCGCGTGTTTCCCCACCTGAGTAATCGTGCTACCGACCGTCCCGGCACCGTGATCCGATAATTGCACACAGTCGGCGGGAGGGCCGATATGGTGTACCGCTCCCCCGCCGGCCACTGCAATGCCACCTCGCCTGTAGCGGTCGGGTGCGTCGAGCAGTCCGGCCATCAGGTTGGCGTGCGGGTCGAGCCGGTCGGCTTCGCTGCACGGCTTCCACTGCGAGTATCGTTCATAGGCTTGTATGGCATTGCGTACCTCCTGAATTTCCGGCAGCGGAGCGCCGGTTGTAGCTGCCACTCGATCCACCTGCTCTGCTTGTGTCCTGAAATCTCTTCGGCACGGATTCCGCAGTCTACGGCGCGTTAGCGTTGCCGGTCCAGTTCACGCACATGGTAACTGAGCCGTTGAATTATACCTTGCTGATTGAACGGCAGGCTTTAGAATAGCAAGGATGATTCAACGTCGCGCCGAACAGGAAATTCTTCTTGGCCTGGGCGAAGCCCCAGCAGTGGCGCTATTGGGGCCGCGTCAGGTCGGCAAGACCACTCTGGCCCTGGGCATCGCAGACAAGGCGCCGGACAGCATCTACCTCGACCTTGAAAATCCCGCCCATGCCGCACGGCTTGCCGATCCGGGCGCCTACCTCGAGCGCTTTACCGGCCAGCTTGTGATTCTGGACGAGATCCAGCGCATGCCCGGCTTGTTCGAAGTGCTGCGGGGGCAAATCGACCGGCGACGCCGGCAGGGCGTTCGCTCCGGACAGTTTCTGCTGCTCGGTTCGGCATCGCAGGTTCTTCTGCGGCAAACGGCGGAGTCGTTGGCCGGGCGCCTGATCTACGCGGAGTTGGCCGGTCTCGACGTCATCGAGACAGCTCCCGACAGCGACAGGCTTTGGATACGCGGAGGGTTTCCGGATTCCTTCCTCGCAAGGACAGATGCCGCCAGCGCCCGCTGGAGGCTTGGTTTCCTCCGCACCTACCTGGAGCGCGACGTTCCGCAGTTCGGCATCCGCGTGCCGGCCGAGACGCTGCGTCGTTTCTGGACCATGCTCGCTCATCGTCAGGGCGGCCTATTCAACGCCTCCCGGTTTGCCGCCAGCATGGATGTCTCCGCACCGTCCATCAAACGCTATGTTGATTTGCTCGCCGATCTCATGCTGGTGCGCAGGTTGCCTCCGTACTTCGCCAACGTCGGCAAACGGCTGGTGAAGGCGCCGAAGGTGTACATACGCGACAGCGGTCTGGTGCACACGCTGCTGGGATTGGCGACTATCGACGATGTGCTTTCGCATCCCGTCGCCGGGCCAAGCTGGGAGGGCTTTGCGATCGAGAATCTGATCTCGGCCGCGCCCTTCGGGGCAACCCCCTGGTTCTACCGCACCCGGGCAGGCGCCGAGATCGATCTCCTGCTGCAATTGCCCAATCAGCAGCTATGGGCCATCGAAATCAAGCGGTCCTCGGCGCCTCGCACAAGCCGCGGTTTCGAACTGGCCGCGAACGATCTGGGCGTGGCGAACCGGATACTCGTTTATCCCGGAGATGAGGAGTTTCCGCTTTCCAGGGTGACGACCGCAGCGCCGCTGAAGACCGCGATGGCCTGGATTGCGGCGATGGCCTGATTTCGTTCGACCCCGCCGCAGCAACGGCACGGCCGCACCGGCGAGGTCTACGCCGGGATTCGGTCGATGAGTTTGGCGGCATCGCCGCAACCGGCAGAGGGCGCCCCAAAATCGCTGCCAGGCTATCCGGGGACTGGGGTCCACTTCCTCGGCAATCAGTGGATGTCCTCCCGTCCCTCATGCGGCGACGGCTTCGCCCAAATGGTCAGGCGCAGTTCCTCGCCGAAGAACTCGTATTCGGGCCGTCGCCCGGCATGCGCTTCGCTGTCTTTAAGGATGCCGCGTACGCCCTCGCCTCTGGATTCCAGGAATGCGCGCCCGGTGCGGCGGCTCCTCATTCTGGACAGGAAACCAACCAGGAGCTGATTCCGGGTGAACACGCGGTATGGCATCGTCTCGATCGTCAGCGTATTGGGCAACGATCCCGGACTGTATATCTCCATCCTGTCCGCGAAGAGAAAGAGCCTGATCTTGGAACCGGAAATCGAGTAGTCGCGGTGAGCCACGGCGTTCACGATGGCCTCGTGCACGGCGTTCAGCGCGTATTGGGGATGGTCCTCGCGTCCAACAGATTTGCGTGCGGGCCGTAGCATGAATCGATCGACAAACTCCAGGGCGTCATCGATCTGGCTGTCGACCCGTCCCTTGATCGATTCGGCGTGCACCAGATCGTCGGACGTAAGGCGCGTCCCGCGGTAGACTGCTGCCTCGACGAACGCCGATGGCAGATATTCCTGCGGCATCCCGCCGAACGCCAATAGCCCGGATACAGTAGGTCGTTCCGTCTCGTTGTCACCCTCTGCCACGATGCGCGTGTTCCGTAGAAGATCGAGCCACGGGATCGGTCTGGGACCGTTTGCGAAAAACTCCCGCAGGCGGCGGTCGTCGAGATCGTCAACCGTTGCCGACAGAACGCGCTGCTCGTCGAAGACGAACGTTCGGCCGCGTTCCTGAAATAGCCGGGAGAGAGCGGTGCCTCCAAGCAGTTGTTTTGTCGCGCCAACCCGGATGTAGTGACGCCCGCCGCTTGTGCCGTGGACATACAGCCCGCGCCTCACTTCCACCAGGATCACAAGCTGTTCCGAACCGCTTGGGTCGGCCAGTCGCTCCTTGCGGAGAATTGGGTGAATAGGCGGGTCGCAATTGTTTCGGGCAATGTTGATGGCCCAGGTTTCCACTACGGCCGCACGGTCCGGCAAAACGCCACGCACGACGCCGTCATCATCCACCCCCAGAAAGATCACTCCACCCTCGGCGTTCGCGAACGCGACCATTTCGCCCGCCATATCCTCGGTGTTGGGAGAACGGACACCGTGAGCGCCCAGAGCGACCTCCTTGAACTCCGCCCTTGCGTCCTCCAGAGCCGCTAGCTGTCGTCGAATTTCGTCCAGAGTGTCGAACATTTTCGCAGAGCCTGTCTCAACAACCGTTCCGTTCCCGGATGCGATCCTCCGGTTCCTGCGCGAAGCGGTGTACGGGCCTGTAGGGTACTCTGCACTCGGCGACCGCGTCATCAACCATCGGTTCAGCGCCGACGCCAAGGGTGGCTTGCACTGAGTTTCGGCATTCCAAAGTTTTCGTCGTCACACTCCCAACTCTTCAAAATTCCGGGCGATCCGCGCCGCGAGTATGGCGGCCTCTTCATGCAATTCCTTGAGGTCGATGTGGATTGACCGCATTGTCTCCTCGAAGTCGAAGTCCTCGTCCTCCTCTTCGGGTGCCACGCCGACATATCGGCCGGGCGTCAGGCTCCAGTCGTGCGACTCGATCTCGCCGCGGTCGACCAATTTCACCAATCCTTCGACATCGCGCAGTGAGGCGTCGGGGAAGCGTTCCTGCAGCCAGTCGGCCTGGCGGACGAAGTAGCGCGTGCGGCAGAGCGCTTCGACGGCCGACGCCCGCGCGCGCTCCAGTGATCGCCGCGCCTTGCCGATCTCTGCATTGGGCCAACGATTCGAATTCCGCGCGTCAAGTTCCCTGACCGCTGTGTCAACCACCCGTCCGGCCAGCTTTGTCGCCAGATCGATCCGCTTGGTCAAGTTCCGGCACCGCTCCGCCGTGTCGTGCAAGCCTTCGCGCACCGCGTGAAGGGCGGCATTGTCCCGCGCCCCGCCGTTTCCGCCGGCATTCCAGTTTGCGGCGCGCGCGGCGACTTCGCGGGTGAACGCCACGATATCGGCGGTTACCGAGGCCTGAGCGGCGTTGAGTTCCTGCCAGGTTTCGGCCAGCGGATCGGAATCGCGCTCTTCGGAAACGAAGGGTTCGGCCAGATCGATCAGCTTGCCGAGGATTCCCTCGAAAGCCGCGAGCGGCTCTGCGGCCGCCTGCCCCTCCGCGATGGATTGGGCGAGGTAGCTCTCCACCAGCTTGAGAAAGCGATCCGCCTGCCCCCGATAAAGCCAGACGATGGCGGCGATGTTTTGTTGCTGCTCCGGGCTGAAGTCGCAAATGGCGCGCGAGACCTTGCGGTAGATGTTTCGTGCGTCGAGCATCAGGACGCGATTTGCTCGTTCCGGGTCTCGCTCCTTTGCTCGGTCGAAGAACCAGAGCTGGCAGGGCACGGTGCGCGTGTAGAAGAAGTTGCCGCGAATATCGATCATCACGTCGACAGCGCCGGTCTCGATCAGTTTCCGGCGCACCTTGGCCTCGGCTCGCCCGGCGCTGGATGCCTGCGACGACATGACGACGCCGGCCCGGCCCGACTCGTTCAGATAGCTGTAGAAATAGGAAAGCCACAGGTAGTTGGCGTTGGAGACTTTTTTCGACTGGTTGACGCCGGGCAGGCCGAAGGGCAGGCGCTTGTCGCTCTTGATCTTCTCGGCGTCCACTTCGTCCACATTGAACGGCGGATTGGCCATCACGAAGTCGCATTTTCCGGCGAGCTCGTGAGGGTCCTTGTAGTAGGTGATGGCCTCGTTGCCGGCCCTGATCCGGCCCTCAAGCCCGTGGACGGCAAGGTTGACCTGCGCGAGCTTCGCGGTGGTCTCGTTTTTCTCGTGACCGTAGAAGGTGACCCGCTTCATCGTTTCCTCACCCTCGTCCTCAATGAAGTGGCTCGATTGCACGAACATGCCGGCCGAGCCGCAGGCGGGATCGAGGACGATGCCGTGGTCGGGCTCGATGACGTTGACGATGGTCTGGACTATCGATGGCGGCGTGAAGAACTCGCCGTTGTCGTGCGCGCCCTGCTTCGAGAACTCCGCCAGGAAGTACTCGTAGATGCGCCCGAACACGTCGCCCGAGGCCGTGCGCAGCGCCTCGGAATCGAAGGTCCGCATCATCTCTTCCAGGACATCGTCTTCAAAGCGTTCGTACTCCTTCGGAAGTTGGCCCGCGAGCGGCGCCGCGTGAAATCGGCCTCGATCAGCGGGCGTTCCGGCATCTTGCCGGCGGCCCTGTCGTCTTCGATCGCCCCCATCGCCTCGTAGTAGCGGTTGGTGGCATGCCGCAGGAAGATCAAGCCCAGGATGGGCAGGAAGTATTCGTTCGACGCGAGATTGGAATTGGCGCGCAGGTTATCTGCGACTTTCCAGAGGTCCGCCTCAAAGTGTTCGATGTTTGTAAGGTGATCCGCGATCATTCCCGATTGAATTTCCTTGTTGACTGATCGCCGCTTACGCTGTCCAAGCTTTCCGGAACGGATCGATTCAGGTTCTGGCGCAGGGTTGCCGCGACCCAAGCCGGATTCAAAGGGAACCCCGTGGCGCGACCCATTCCACATCCTGCTGTGTAACGGCCGCGATGATATCGAAGTCCGAGTCGTAGTGAAGCACGACCATGCGATCTGCTTCCGCCGCCGCAGCGATAATCAGGTCCTGAATCGGCAGGCGATGCCGTCCTTTGCCGGCGAGCAAACCCTGCACTTCGATCGCACGGCTGAAGATCGCCTCGGTCATCTCGATGCGCCTGTAGGCGAGTTCACGTCGGAGGCGGGTGCGAATGTGATCGTTTCGGTTACGAGTCGAGTAGAGAACTTCCAGGTCGATGATTGCGCAAGTCCCGGCCTCGCCCGACTCGATTATGGGTTCGAGGCGCTCCCGGACCTGCGGATGTTTCATCCGTGCCAGTGCGCTTTTGTCTATCAGGTAGGCCAAGGCGGTTAGCGGTTACCGGATCAGGCGCGCCAGGCTCCCGCCATGATTTTATCGTCAGAGAGGTCGAGTCCATCCATTTCCGCAAGCGCCCGGACTTCCTCGCGCCGCGCCTCACGCCGAATGACTTCCCGCAGCGCGCCGTTGATGGTTTCCTTGATTGACGATGTGCCGAGCAAGATTCGCGCCTGCTCGATCAGCCTGTCATCGATTTCTACGGATGTCTTTCTCATGCGCATTCCTGGTGCGAATCCGTGCCCTGATTATATCCAATCAAAAGCAAAACTAATATATCCAAACGCACGTAAATGATATATTTTCTCGAATTGACTGATCGAGATTCCACCGGTCTGTCTGCATCTTCCCTCGCAGTCCCGGCACCGGTCCGAGTGCAACGCGGTACTTCCGACGGGCTGCCAGAACTTCGCTGCCCCCCACGCCGTCGTCAAGCTCTATACGGAGCGCCTCGCGACGAAAGCGGACCTACTCCGCGTGGCGCTCTATATCATTGGCGCGAACGCCGCGATCACCTTCGGGATCGTCCGGTTCCTGTCGCCCTGATTCTATTCGTCTACTTCGGCCGTAATGCCGGCGTCCTCGTCAACGTAAACGATCTTGCCGTCGACAATCGTCATCAGGGAATGAATCCGCTGAATCTCGTCATCGCTCACGGACGCCGATAAGATGTCGTCGCTCAGCACGACCAGATCGGCCAGCTTGCCTTCTTCCAATGTACCGTAGTCGTCTTCCGAGCCGGCCAGCCAGGCGCTGCCCCTGGTATGTAACTGGACTGCCTGAGCCCGCGAGACGCGCTCGTCGGGACAGGTGACGGGAGCATCCGGATCGATGGCGGTTCCCGCACCGGCGCCACCGGCGTTCGCGCCCGCTCCGGCGGCGCCCATGGCTCCCGCGCCTCCCATGCCGGCCATACCGCCCATGCCGCCCGCTCCGATTGCACGCAGAGTAGCCACCCCACCGGCCCGCAGACCGAACCCCTTCACGTCCTTTCCCGTCACCATGGCGTAGATGTTGATCCAGGGGTTGCTGGGTTGTGCGTTGGTGCTGTCCGTGCCGATGCCCGCGTGCAGCCCTGATTCCACTACGGATCTGAATCGGACGCTGTCGCAGACACGACCCGCGGCACCGCGGCCCAGGAAGGCGTGCGACGAAAGGTTGATGCCGACCACGTCTTCGTAGCCCAATGCTTTGATCGCATCGAACTCGGCTTGACCGGGTGAAGAATGTTCCAGCGTCAGGCGGGTGACCTTCCCGGTTGCAACGGCGGCGGCGTGATACGTCTCGATGTCCGCCAAGGCGCCCGCATGCTTGCCGATCTGCCAACCGTTGGAGATCGCCATCTCCACGACGTTCCGATAGCCGTTGGTCTGGATATCGCCCAGGTCTTCCCCGAGACCGATGACCTTGAACATGCTGTCGTCTTCACTGCCGAATCTGGCTGCGATCGAATGCACCAGGGTTTCGTAGTCCTCCACGGGCGTGATCAGGTCGCCCTGCACCCGGGCGCGCACCCTGATGGTCAATTCATCGGCGTCGTACAGCGTCTTCATCGTTTCGTAGTCGGAGAAGACGTTGAAATACTGCGCACCCATGCCGCGAATGCTGCCGCCCACGTCGACGACCGAGGTCAGGCCGACGCTGTTGAATCCCCGCATGACACGAATCGCCTGTTCCCGCGGGTCGCTGTCCTGCTTGATCAGCACGAAAGCCGCAGTCGAGTCGGCCACGAAGCCCGTGTCGGGATCGATTTGCGGATCTCCCGCCCCTTCCGTCATGGCGGCCAGTTCGTTCAGTCGCGCCATGCCCAGGGTGTTGGTATACGCGGCCTCGGTCGAGCGCAGGTGTATGTAGAACGGGTAATCGCCGGCTGCTTCATCCATCTGTTCAAGCGTCGGAAAAACGTAGGCAGGACCGCCCCCGGGGCCCGAACCGACGGGGTTTTCGTCCCATTGAATCGGGTCCCAGCCGCCGATGAACGTGATCCACCGATCGGTGGGAATATCCGCCTCGGACATGGCGGCGCTCTTGGCCGCGATCATGTCCATGGCCTCCGGAATGCTGCGGCTCAGTTCCAGCTCACGCGTGTCGTACCCCGGCCGCAATGTGGCGCGGATGAAGTGCATATGCGTATCGGTGAGTCCGGGAATGGCCGTATTGCCGTCCAGGTCGATGGTTGTCGCGCAGTCGGGCGCTACGAGATCGTCGCCGACTTCCGCGATCATGTTGCCGGCGATGCGCATGCTGTTGAAGTCGCTCTGGGCAACGCCATCTGCGCTCTGCGGCAGTTCGACCATGGAAAAGAACCGCCCATTGACCAGGTACAGATCCGTACAGGCGTCGTCTTGTGCGACCGCGTCGCTGAAAGCACCGCCGGCAAGCAGCGCCATTGTCACGAGGGGAATGGTTCGTAAACTTGCGGTAGAAACGTTTTTCATGGAACTTTTTTCTCCTGACGCCCTGGCTGATATCTGCGCCCCGTAGATCGGGAGGAGAGCTTGCGGGCGCATTACTCGGTCGGGCGGCGGTTGTTCTCTCCGCTCAAATCCACGCAGTTGAATGGCCGGTACGGCTCGGCGGCAATATCCGACACGTCGCGGCCTTCAAGCGGCTCGCTCAGGAAGAGCGGATCGGTCACGACATAATCCCGTGTCAGCGTTCGGGCCTCCTCATCGAACGCGAAACGCTCGACAACGTGCATCCGCTCACTGGTCATGAGCGGAATTCTCGGTATCAATACTCGCGGCAGGAACCCGACGGTATCGACCACCAGTACATCCTCCTCCCACCGCCCGAACGAATGGCCTTCAATGCTGGGCGTCAGCGTCTCGGGATGGCTCGAGAGCTCCAGATGTATCGTCCGGGCGAGATCCAGGTAGCCGTAGCGAATCGTCACACGGTTCTCATCCTGACTGATGTCATTGACGTGGGACTGTCGAGTCCAGTCGAGGATGATGTTGCCGCTCCGGCAACGGATGACGGGATTGTCGTAGCGTCCATCGAATGCCTCCGCCGCGAGTCGCCCCGCTTCGGTGTGCTCAGGAAAGCCGCCGCCCATCCCACCCCCGGGGCGAAGGATCCAGGGGCCGCTCAGATTCGGCTGACCGCTTTCCAGATACCTGGGCCGCTGCGCAGCGTCGCCCGCAGCGGCAACGATGGTTCGAGCCTCCGTGCCCTCGATCCGGTTGCCGCTGCCGATTTCCGTCCCATCCGCAAGCACGATGGACCGGGCGGCGCATGAGTTGTCTTCGCGTCGCGCTCTTGGCCCCGAGACAATGACGGACTGCCCGGGCGCCAGCGTTTCATTCGTCCAGCCCAGCCGGCCCAGGCCTGTGGCCCCTCCCATTTCGCAGCGCCACTCCACCGTCTCTCCATCGGTGCCGACCACTTCGACGTGCAGGAAGGAATGAGGGTTGACGAAACGCAGCTCGGAGACGGTACCCGCAAACGTCACCGGATCGTCCGGGTCGAAGTGCGGGGCAGAGCCGTGATGCGCGTGGGCCGGACTGCCCGGAGTCAGCATCAAGGCCGCCGCATAGGCGATTGTTGATGGGCCCCTGGCGGATATGGCGGACACGGGACCCTCGACCAAAAAATTCCACATGCCTCGCTCCTCCCGGGAGATTCACCTGCTGTTGCGCAGCTTCTCCACTTCAGCCCGTAGTGCGGCGTACGCCGTGCGTTCCTCAGCCGACAGCTCACCGGCGAGCAGGTTGTTGTGTTCGTAGGGATCGGCCTGCAGATCGTATAACTCCTCAACGCCGTCGAATCTCAAGAGCTTGTAGCGCTTGTCCCGCATCGCGTAGTCCGCGGTCTCGACTCCCTCGAATCCACCGAAGAACTCGTCCGCGTACACCCACTCTCTGGGCGACACCGCAGGGTCGGACAGCGTCGCCAGGAAACTGACCGAATCATGCGTTACGGAATCCGGAACTGTTTCGGCAGGATCGATGCCGGCCATTTCCATGATTGTCACGAACAGATCGGTGGAATTGACCAGGGCCTCGGAAACCGCTCCGCGCTGCACGCCGGGTCCGGACACGATAAACGGCACATTGACGCCGCCCTGATAGATCGCGCCCTTGGCCCGTCCGGCCTGAAACGGCGCCGTCACGTTGCCGCTGGGCGTGCCGTTATCGCCCATGAAGATCACAAACGTGTTTGCGAGTACTTCCGGGTCGATGGAAGCCAGCAACCGGCCGGTCTGCGTGTCCATGGTCTCGATCATGGCTGCGTAATTGCTGTTCGACGTGCCCGTGCGGGTGTCGTCGGGCGGCGTATGCGCCGGCGAGTGGGGCAAGTTGAAACCGAACCACATGAACCAGGGGTTGTCGTCCCGCGCCGCGATCCAGGCGATGGCGTCGTCCACCTTGTCGGTGGGCGCATATCCGACCACGCCCGCCACGTCGCCGTCAACCACCTTGTTCCAGGCGAAATACGATACGACCCCGCCGGTGGCCCCACCGGAGAAATAGTCGAAACCGATCCGGTTTGGGTGATCCAGCCAGCCGTTGTCCGCATCCGCCAGGTGCCACTTTCCGATCGCCGCGGTGGAGTAGCCGAGCTGCGCGTTGGCGTCGAAAGCATGGGTCAGCGTGAATTCGTCAACGCCAAGGCCGGGGCGGGGAATACTCTGCAGATCGCCGCCTCCCATCCCCATGGCGCCAACCATCCCCGGGTTGACGTTCGGCAACGCCCACTCGGGAATTTGCGGCGGATCCGGCAAAGGACCCCGGTTGGTGATGGGTCTGCCGATTCCGGTGCGGAAGCCGTATCGGCCGGTAACGATCGTCGCCCGGGTCGGCGAACAGACGGGTTGCGCCCAGAAATTGGTAAAGCGCACGCCTTCTCTTGCCAGGTCATCCAGATTGGATGTCATCGGCGGGCTCTCGCCCAGACCGTAGGACGCCACGGTCTCGACGCCCATGTCGTCGCCGATGATCAGCAAGATGTTCGGCGCGGAGTGTGCCGTACCAAGGTAACCCAGGGCGATAGCCAGGCCGGCTGCTCGCCAGTCTCGGTGCGACGCGGCGCTTTCGCCACGGTCTGCTCGGGATTCCGACACTTCCGGTCGTTCTTGCGCGTGATGAACAATGTCCATTCAGTCTGAGCCTCCCCACTCGGCGATACATTCAAGATCTACCAGCGCAGTACCGGGTTCCCATCGCCAACCGCGCGAGATTTCGACCGGAGCGGCGAACATGACCGGATCGGTCATGACGATCGTATAGTCCAGCCGACTGTCGTCATCGGCAACCGTGAACGTCTCGACATAGCCCGCCTGGTCCGACTGCGGCGTGCCGTAGGGATCGATGTACGGCCAATCGACATGTGTCGTCTCGACGACGAGTGTGTCCCCCTCCCAGCGCCCGACGGAGTACCCGACGTTAGACGGCACCGGTTCCGGGCGGTCTTCAGTCAGGTAGATGACACGCCGTATGCTGTACTCCTCGGTATGAATATGAATGCGGTCGCCCCCGTCGGTGATCTCCATGGGGACCGGGTCGAACATGTGGGTCGGAAATCCCGACCGGCACTCCAGTTCCGGATTATCCGTAGGGGCATGGTATCGTGCGGCCGTCGCGCGTCCCTGTTCCGAGAGCAAATCGGTAAACTGGCCCGGCCGCGGTCGCTCTCCGACCCGCCGGCCCCAAACCCTGAACAGGCCCTGCGCGGATTCTTCGGCGGCCCTGACCGCAGCAGGATCGACGGACGGGCGCGTGGGCGCCAGGCGATCGCTGGTCCAACGAGTCTCCCGGTTGCCGCTCACGAATTCCTCTCCGCTGGGCAACAGCAGATTCTGCAGACCGATCGACGAGGGGTTTCGCCGAGACACGACTCCGGCGGCCCTGACCTGATCTCCAACACGAAAATGGTCACCGGTGATTCCGTCCTGGTACAAGCTGTTTACACTCCCGGCGACTTCCAGTTCCCAATCCGACTCCACACCATCTTCGCCGACCACGGTCAACTTCAGTCTTGGATGCGGATTACGCCAGAAGATGCCCGTGATCTCGCCTTCCAGTTCCAGAAGATTTTCTGCCAGGTACAGGTCCGGGTTGGCATTGCTGCCGTGGTGCCCGACGGCGGTCATCGGAAGTATCAGGCCAACGATGAACGACAGAGTCCGCGCCCCGTACCTTGCTGCTTTTGCCTCATTCATCATTTCCCCCAATGGCCTTTTTTTGACGTCACTCGCTCAAATGCGGACTGGACAGTCTCTCATAATTCCTGGCAAGGCTCCTGGTTTCGCCATGACCGACGGCCGCTCAGTCCGAGTCTTCCCAATCGGCAACGCAGTCGAAGTCCTCCACCATCTGGAGGCCGGGCTGCCACCGCCAGCCGCGCTCGAGCTCGACGGGAGCGGTAAACATGACCGGGTCCGTCGCGACGATCGTGTAGTCGAGCCGACTCTCGTCGTCGGCAACCCGGAACGTCTCCACGTAGCTCATCTGGCCGGACTGCGGTGTGCCGTAGGGATCGAAGTACGGCCAATCGATATGCGTGGTCTCGACAATAAGCGTGTCACCTTCCCAGCGCCCGGTGGAGTACCCTACGTTCGACGGCTCCGGCTCCGGGCGGTCTTCCGTCAGGTAGACCACGCGCCGCATGTTGTACTCCTCGGTATGTATATGGATGCGGTCGCCGCCGTCGGTGATTTCCATCGGGGTGGGGTCGAACATGTGCGTCGGGATGCCCGTTCGACACTCGAACTCCGGGTTGTCTCTGGGGCCATAGTACTGGGCCGCCATTTCGCGGCCGTGCTCGGTCAGAAGACCGGCATACTCTTCCGGGGAAGGTCGCGGGCTGGTACGTCGTCCCCAGACCCTGAAAAGGCCGTCCGCCGATTCTTCGGCGGCCCTGACCGCGGCGGGATCGAGGGGCTGGCGCCTGATCGCCAGGCGCTCGTCCGACCAGAGGTTCTCCCGGTTGCCGGATACGTACTCCTCGCCGCTGGGCAGGAGCAGGTGCAGCAATCCGATGGAGGTGGGGTCCCGTCGCGAGACAACGCCCGCCGCTCTGACACGTTCGCCAATTCGAACGAAGTCCTGGTCTAGTCCGTTAGCGATCAGGCCGTTTATGCTCCCGGACATTTCCAGCTCCCAGTCCGTCTCCGCGCCGTCGTCGCCGAGCACGGTCAGCATCAGCCTGGGATGCGGGTTGCGCCACAAGATACGGGAGATATCGCCTTCCAGTACCAGGAGATTCTCTGCGAGGTAGAGGTCCGGGTTGGAGTTGCTGCCGTGATGCCCCACGGCCGACAACGGAAGTACCAGGCCAGCGATAAACGACAGGCTCGCTGCGCCGCACCTTGCTGTTTGTGTCTTGATCATCATTCGCCTCCCATTCCCATTGCACCGGCGCCCATGCCCATCCCCATCCCCGCTCCGGGTGCCGTCCCGGGCGTTATCGTCGACGGGTCCGGAATTGTTGCGTTGACCGCATCCAGGTAGCTTGTCAGCCGCCGATGCAACTCCTCCACGCGCTCGGGCATACGGGCGGCAAGGTCCTGCTGCTCCCGCAGGTCCTGCGCGATGTCAAATAGCTGAAGATCCCCGGTATCGTAGAATTTCAGCAGCTTGTAGTCCTCCAGATAGATGCTCGAGGAGGGCCGTGACTCCGGCTGCCCGCTAGGCTGCCCAAAGTGAAACACGAGTTCCTCGCGGTCGCGCCTTACCTCCCCGTCTCCCCCTCCGTGAAGCAGCGGCACCAGGCTTCCGCCCTCAAGATCGTCGGGCAGCGCGTCGGTGGCGCCGGCAAGTTCGGCGAACGTGGGGAAGAAATCCAGCGACACGACCCGCGCACCGGAAATCGTTCCGGCTGCGATGCCGGGACCGCTGACGATGAACGGCACGCGCATGCCGCCCTCCCACAACGTGCCCTTTCCAAGCACCAGGGGCACGTTGGTGGAGCGGTTGATGGTCTGGCCGTGATCGGAGGTGTAGATCACATACGTATTGTCTTCGACGCCCAGATCCTGCAACTTGTCCAGCACCCTGCCGATTCCGGTATCCAGGTCTTCGGTCATCGCCGCGTAGACGGGATCGGTATGTATCTCGCCGGGCTCGATGCCTTGCCACTTTTCCATGGTTTCCGCAAGCGCCTGGAAGCCGACGTGCGGGGCGTAGTGCGATAACTGCATGTAAAAGGGTTTGCCGTCGTCGACGCTCGCCTCCATGAATGCGATGGCACGTTGCGTGATGCCGAAAATGTCCTTGGGATTGTCGGGGTCGTCGACATTGCCGTCGCCGTTGCCCGCCGCGCCGTCGCTTTCGTCGTAGAACTGCAATCCCGTAGCCGGCGGGCCGGGGCTCCACTTGCCGAAGTGTGCCGTCGCGTAACCCGCCGACTGCATCAACTCCCCGATCGTCATCGATTCTGCCTGGACTTCGCTGGCTGATTCCGAGTACACGACTTGCGCGGTACTCTTGCCGTAGTGCAGGGCGATACGGCTCGGGCCGCACATCGGGGCGGCGGCATAGGCGCTGGAAAACCGCATTCCTCGATCGGCGATGCGTTCCAGGTTCGGAGTCCGAAAATAATCGCTGCCGGAGCCCGATAACCCGTCGTGCATCGGCACGGACAAGTGGTTCCAGCCTTGATCGTCGGCGACGATGAGAATGATGTTCGGGGCGGAACTGTCCTGACCAGGGGCGAACGGAGCCGCCGCGAGCAGCGCCGCGGCCATGAGGCCTTGTCGGACTGATGTCATGGCTTTATTCACGCCTGATTGTCACCGGGGGGATGTCTTCCCGCGCTCGCCGTTGACGAACCTCCTCCAGGATGACCGTGGTCCCCCGTTCGGTAATGATCGTGCTGAGGGCCATCGTGTCGGAGCCATCCCGCGCCGGCCATCCGAGAATGGTCACAGTCTCTCCGACGGCGGCCACATCCCGCGGATGCTCGAAGCTGTCCCAGCGCCTCGGCGCCATGCTCTCGATTTCCCAGGTTTCCATCGAACCGTCTTCGAACGTTGCGTCAAGTACAAGTTGAATGTGCGGCTGGGAAAACTCGAACAGCGTCAGCACGCCGGTTCGGGAAATCTTGTTGTCGATGTCGTAGATCGCAAACGAATGATGCGCGTGAGCCTCGCAAAGGAAACCAGCCGCAAGGGCTGCAAATATTACGTGTGTCGGACGATTCATTGCCAGTTACCTGCTTTTGTGCCGAAAGCGCTTGTGCCTCGAGTCAGTCAAGAATACGTGTGTGCGGTGGAAGAAAAAAGGCTTGCGACAGTTCTTCGAAAAGCCCACAAATATCCGACGAATCATGCACTTGTGTTCCCAGGGCGACCGCTAGTGCGCGGGGCTCTGGACCAGCGGCAGCTTCAAGATCACGATCAGGCCGCCCTCGGGCGCTCTGCTGGCTTCAACCGTGCCATTCATGAGAACGGCGGCGGTGTGCGCAATGGCGTTGCGGAGCACATTTTCCACGGCGCTTCTCAATACTTCGGCCAATCCGCGGATCCGGAAGAGCCCATGGGGCGGATTCCAACGGACAGACTTGCCCTGCGAACGACCCTCGAATCGAACGTCGTCGACGACGAGACTGACGACCTCGACCAGGTCCACATCCTCAAATGCCTGATCTTCGCTCTGGACCTCAAGTTTCGCGAGATCGAGGATCTGCTGAATCATGCCCTCGAGTCCCTCCGTTTCGCGGCGGATTCTCTCGAGATTTTCATCTTCCGCGCCTCCTCGTTCCTCCTCTGCCAGCGCAAGGGCGACCTGGATTCTGGCGAGCGGGGAACGAATCTCGTGAGACACGTTGCGAAACAGCTCCTGCTGGGACCGGATCATCTTCTCGATGCGTCCCGCCATCCGGTCGAACTGGTGGGCAACGGCCCCGAGCTCGTCATTCGTCTGGAGATTGGCCCGGGCGCCGAGATCACCCCTGGCCAGCGAGCCGGCCGCCGTCTGAAGGCGCAGCAACCTCCGGCGAAGGGGTCGTGTGAGCGTCAGACAGGCCACCGCCGTCGCGAGCACGGCCGTCAGCAGCACCAGCCACTGGACGCTTGGGAGCCCGAAAGCGCCCAGGGTAGGTTGCGGTGCCGGCTCGACAATGAACGTGTACCGGGTTCCATCCGGTCCCGTGACTCCTTGTCTGTGTGCTCGCCGATCGGCTGCGGGGGCGCGCTGGGCCCCCCCCATCGCTTGCTGGGCCGGCCACAGGAACCAGGGAAATTCGCGCCCAAGAATGTCCACGCTGTCGTTTTCGAGCACGTAAAGCGTCATGCCTGGGGGAAAATTGTCGTCATCGGCCAACCATTCGGCGAGCCCTTCGATCCCGTCCGCACGAAAAACCGTTCTCCCCGCATTGATCATGTCGAACGCTGTGACCGAATACAGTTCTTCATTCCATTGTTGGCCGACACGTGCGTTTGAAAAGACCACGACGGCGAGAATGGCGACCGTAGCACCCCAGAAAGACAACAATGTGCGCCAGACTATGCTCTTCATGGGTTGTCGGGGCGCCAGTCGGTTACCAGGAGGTAGCCCATACCGCGAATGCACCGTATCACCGGTCGTTTGAGGTGATCCCGGCCCAACTTTTTCCGCAGGTGACTGATATGCGTGTCGATCGCGCGATCATAGGCTACCCTGGGCCGCCCCAGGGCCCGCTCCGTCAGCGATTCCCTTGACTGTACCTTGCCGGGATTGCGCATGAGTTCCTCGAGCACCCGTTCTTCGGTCCCGGTGAGCGTGATCAGACGTTGTCCTACGCTGGCCTCAAGCCGCCTGATCTGCAACTCCAACGGCCCGACGGTCAGCGTATCCTGTTCGGCCGACTCGCTCCAGGAGCCGCGGCGCAGGATGGCGCCCACGCGCAGCATGAGCTCGCGGGGATTGAACGGCTTGGCGAGATAATCGTCCGCTCCACGCTCAAGGCCCTTGATCCGGTCGGTATGCTCACCCTTCGCGGTCAGCATCAGCACGGGGATGTCCGATGACTGCCGGACCTCGCTCAGTACCGCCAGCCCGTCCTTCTTCGGCAGCATGACATCCAGAATGATGAGATCGTACGCGCCCTGCGTGGCTCTCGCAGCACCGTCCTCCCCATCGTAGGCCAACTCCATTGCATAGCCCTTCGACGAGAACAGCTCCTGGAGCAGCGCACCCAGTTGCGCATCGTCATCAATAAGCAAGATTCGGGAACTCATGGTCTCGCGGGTAAGCATACGTCCCTGAACAAGAGTCATGGCCAACAAATTGTCAAGTTTGTAAAAAAGTCTTGTGCCTTGTTCGCCAGCAGTGCAGCCGTACCGTTGTGTCCGCGGCCGAGACGCATACCCGTGCGTGCAGGGACCGCTGCGAGTCCAGGTCCCGCCGAGTGATACGGCGCTCCGCATACCCGTGCGTGCAGGGACCGCTGATTTCGTTGAGTCAGCGCCACGATACTACATGCGATTGGCGAGGTTCGTTGGCCGTCATGGCAGACAGGATTTCATAAGGAATCTTGTTAACGAAAACTTGTGCAAATACCGTTTCCCCTACGACGGAAATCCAAATTCATAAGCATTTGTTTTTATTACACTTTCGCATGTCGATAACGAAACTTTATCAAATCTGTCGCCGTTGTAATGAACATTGGGATATTCTATAACCTGTCAAGATCAAATGTTGCCGATAAACAACGGGTTGGGGGATGATTATGGATTCAGCAGTACGGACCTTTCGGAACGCCGCTTTCCTCAGCGCAATCGCATTGGCCCATGTCTCACCGGTTCTGGGGCAGGATGAGCAAGGTGGTGAACTCGAAGAGATCGTAGTCACCGGATCGTATCTGTTTACGGGCATCGACTCCCCTTCCCCGGTCAGCGTCCATTCGGGGGAGGACATGGTGGAGTTTGCTCCACCGGACCTGGCGACGTATTTCTTCGATAACGTTCCCCAGAACTTCAGCAACGACAACATCTCCCAGACCGATGCGGGTGGCATGGCGCGCACCCGCGCCGGGCGCGTCGCCACGATCAACCTGCGCGGCCTGGGCGACGAGAACTCGCTGACCGTGTTGAACGGGCGGCGAGTGGTGGCCTATCCCGCCCCCGACGGCACGGGCTGGAATCGCGTGGACATCAACTCGCTGGTGCCGCGCATCGCCGTGCAGCGCGCGGAACTGTTGCTCGATGGCGGCTCGGCGATATTCGGGTCCGACCCGGTGGCCGGGGTCGTGAACTTCGTCACCAACAGGGATTTCCGGGGTTTCGACTTCCAGGCGGACTCCCGAACGCTTGAGGCGGACCCCGCCGCCAACGTCACGTTTGCGGGACTTTTCGGCGCCGGCAACGAAAACACAAGCTTCATCGCCGCCGTCGAGTACCACACGGAGGACCTGATCCGCCGCGGAGACATCGACGATGTCTTCGGAGAGGATCTCGACGTGACGCCGGAAGGCGGTGTCGGTCTGGAATCGCAGGCCGGACTCACCTATGTCAGCGGCATGGGCATGGGCGCCGCAACCTGGATCGACCCGCTGTGCGGGGATCCGGTGTTCGGGCAGTTTTCATACTACCCCTACTACGATGATCCGGCCGACGGAGAGCTTCGGGAAGTAGGTACCGGCAGCAACCCCACGGCGCCCGCGGAGGGCTGCGGCCGTGCGAACGGGTTCGACAATGCGTTCGATCTGGTGAACAACAATGTCGAGCAGGCCATGGGCTATCTGTACTTCGATCATGCGTTCGAGAATTCGGTCCGAATCACCGGCGAGGTCAGCGCGTCCCAGCAGCGCTTCGACGATATCGATCGTTGGGGGGATGGCGGCACCGGCAACGTCTGGACTCCGAATGTGCCGGCGAGCCTGGGGCTGGATTACGCCTTCCCGACGGACCATCCGGCGATGGTGCACGCCCGGAGCCTGGATGAGAACTTCGGCTTTGTGCCGGCCACTCCGGCGAGGGGGATGGCCATGGCTGCACCGGCCAGGTACGTGCCTCTCCATGCGGTGAACGAGACGATGCCCTTTCTCGCGGAAATGGATGCGTACAACGAGAACGCCTTCCGGCGGGTGGCATTCGGGATCGAGGGCGATATCGGCAGTGGTTGGACCTGGCTGGTGGACGGTTCCGCCGGCCGGAGCCAGTCCCTTAACGCGATCAGGGACATTATTCTGGGTCATTATCCGCTGGCCATGCAGGGCCTCGGCGGGCCCAACTGCGATCCCGCCACGGGTACCCGGGGGGAGGGGAGCTGCTATTACTACAACCCGCTCATGAGCTCGGCACTGCCGGATGCGGCCGCGATGAATCTCGCCAACGACCCGGAACTTCTCGAATGGTTGATCCCGAACCGGATCGACAAATTTACCCTGGACCTGCGAACCGTGGACGCGCGAGTCACCGGGGAGTTCGGCGAGTTGCGGGGTGGCCCGATCGGGCTGGCGGCCGGCGTGGCCTGGCGCGAGGAAAAGCTGGCGCGGGATGTCGACCCCCTGGTCGAACAGGGCCTGACGGCCAGCGTGGGCGTGTTCAACGACTTCAACGGTTCGCAAGCCGTGCAGTCAATTTATTTCGAATCCGCGCTTCCTTTCACCGACACGCTGAGTATCCAGGTTGCGGCCCGGAACGAATCCTACGACATCGGTTTCAGCGAGCTGTCGCCGAAGGTCGCTGCGCTGTGGACACCGACGGACCGAATAAATGTGCGCGGCTCCTGGCAGACTTCGTTCAAGGGTCCTTCGATCAGCCAGAGCGCCGCATCCACCGTGATCGGTGGACGCAGTCCGAACTTTGTGGACGTCAACGGTGTCAGATATGGCGCCATGGGCAGGACTTCCGCCGCTTTCGAAACCCGGGCGAATCCGGACCTTCAACCCCAGACATCGGACAATCTCTCGTTTGGATTCGATTTCCGGGCAACCGGGAGCATCAACGTCGGGGCATCCTGGGTTCGGGTCCGGTTCAAGGATCGGATCGTGGCCCCTACGGCAAACGTCGTGGGCGGAGACCTGAGATGTATCGTCAAATACGACGATGGGATCCCGAAAACGTTCGATGACGACGGGAACGAGCTTGCTCGCGAGGATAACACCGGCAATATAAACTGGACCCCGGCCTCCGAAGGCGGCTGCATGGAGCCGATCGATCCAAGTCTGCCGCTCGACCAGAACAATATCGCCCTGATCGTCACATACCCGGAGAATCTGGATTTCCTCAACGCGGAGTTTCTGGATCTGTACTCCAACATGAACTTCGATACGGGGGTGGGCAGGCTGTCCTTCTCGCCGAGATTCACATTGACGACGAGGTATGACTTCCCGCTTCCGGCCGGGGCGGGGGCCCGGCCGGGGCTGTGCCCGGACGATCTGTGCAGCTCGATCGGCCGCAGCATCGGCATGGGCTTTTCGAACGGCATCAACAACATGCCCCACTGGCAGGGAAGTTTCCCGCTCAGTCTGAACCGGGGCGATCATCGGGTCCGGCTGAACGTTGCCTACCGGGACAGCCTGAACGCAGACTACGACGACCTCACTACCGACGTGGCGAGGGAGGCCTTCACCCACGAGGAGGGCCAGTGGTTGCTCGACGTGCAGTGGAACTGGCAATTCATGCCGGCGGCCAGTATCGGCCTCGCCTCGCGAAACCTGTTTGCCACGGAGCCGCCTTCGAACAATGCGGCGCGGTACAACCGGCGGCTGAGGGAGTATGTCCTGCAGTTCAGGTACACCTTCGAGAGGTGACGCGGCAACGTGGATTTGCGGCGACGGGCCTGCTCGTCGCCGCTGTTCCCGTGTTAGCCGTGAGGTGAGGGCTACTTCCAGGAATCGCTGCGCAGCCTACTCCTCGGCGCACCGATAGGGCAGGACTTCCATCCCGGGCCGCCACGTCCAGGACTTGGTGAGGACGGCGGGACCGACAAACGTCGCCGGGTCGGTGGCGGTCAGTTCCATGTCCGGCATGCTGCCCGGAGACCCTGCGAATTGAGTGTAAAATTCCCGGATCAGAGGAGCGTACCGATGCAGAGTAGAAGAGACTTTTTGAGCGCCGTTGCCATGACGGCAGGCATTCTCGCGGTCAAGCCGGCGGCATGGGCGCAAGGGCGCAAGGAGGTCTGGATTGCCGGGAAGCGCGTCAAGACCGTCGATATCCACGCGCACGCATCGATCCAGGCCGTGGAGGAAGTCATCCGAGGTACGCCCGTTGAGCGGAACATCGGCGGCCCGCGGCTGCTCGAGCCGAGCCGGCTCACGCTCATGGACGAGTGGGGTATCGACGTATCGGCCATCAGCGCGAACCAGTATTGGTGGTACGCTGCCGACGATCGCGACTTGGCGCGGGACATCATCCGCGTTCAGGATGAGGGCTTCGCGGCGTGGGTCGACCGCTATCCCGAGCGCTTCGTGGCCCTGTCGTCACCCGCCCTGCAATTCCCGGATATGGCTGCCGATCAGCTCGACTACGCCGTGAACGAGTTGGGCTTTCGCGGGGCATCGATCGCCGGGCATGTCAACGGTGTGGTTCCCGCATCGCCCGAATACGACGAGTTCTGGGCCAAGTGCGAGGAACTGGACGTACCGGTCTTCGTGCACCCGGCCGGCGCGCGCAACGTCGTCATGGAAGGCGGCCTTGACTATCCGGGAGATCTCGGCAACATCATCGGTAATCCGCTCGAGACCGCGTTTCTGCTTACGCGGATGATCTTCGACGGGACCTTCGATCGTTTCCCGAATTTGAAGATCTGCGGGGCGCACGGGGGCGGATTTCTGCCGTCCTACTTCGGCCGCACGGAGGTCGCCTGCAACGGCGGCGGCGCGGAAGACTGCCTCAATAGCAAACCGCCGCGGGAGTATCTGCGCACCCAGATCTTCGCCGACTCCATGGTGTTCTCGGATGAGGGACTGCGGCATCTCGTTGCGGAGATGGGCGCGAGCCAGGTCGTCTACGGCACCGACATGCCGCTGGGCTGGCCCGATACGATGGACTTGATTATCGAGTCGACGTACCTGAGTAACGCCGAAAAAGAACTGATTCTCGGCGGAAACCTTATCCGGTTGTTGCGAATCGACCGTACGATTTGACGGTCGCGTTCGCGTTCGCGTTCGCGTTCGCGTTCGCGTTCGAGTCCGCCGAGCCCGCCGAGCCCGCCGAGCCCGTCGCGTCGTCGTGCCCTCGCGCCCGCCGCGCCGTTTTGCCCTTGCGCCTTGTCAGCCGGGCGGCTCGCTGGTCTCGGTGCGACGCGGGACTCTTGCCACGCACGGCCAGGCACCCTTGTGGCGAACATTGAGAGCAATTCGGACTCGATTTCTGTTGCGGTGACCCACACCGTGGGCGACAATTCCCGACTCCCAACTTCACCACCCGGCACCATCCGATGGCACTAACCGAAGAGAACGTGACGGCGCGCATCCGGCCGTCCCGGCGACGTCTTGCAAACGCGATCCGCGCGCTCGCCATGGACGCCGTGCAGGCGGCTCGTTCGGGCCATCCCGGCATGCCCATGGGGATGGCCGATATTGCCGAAGTCCTGTGGAACGACTACCTGCGGCACAATCCCGCGAATCCGCGCTGGTGCGACCGCGACCGATTCGTGATCTCCAACGGCCACGGCTCGATGTTGATCTACGCGCTGGCGTACCTCAGCGGATATCCCCTCGGGATCGAAGAGATCCGGCAGTTCCGGCAACTGGGCCAGCGCACCGCCGGTCATCCGGAGCGGGACCTGGATATCGCCATCGAGACCACCACGGGACCGCTGGGGCAGGGCCTGGCCAACGCCGTCGGGATGGCGCTGGCGGAGAAGGTGCTGGCAGAGACCTTCAACCGGCCCGGCGGGACCATCGTGGACCACTCCACCTATGTCTTCATGGGCGACGGATGCCTGATGGAAGGCATTTCCCACGAGGCGTGTTCGCTGGCGGGTACGCTGGGCCTCGGCAAGCTGATCGGCGTCTACGACGACAACAGCATCTCCATCGACGGCCCGACCGAGGGCTGGTTCACGGACGATACGCCGGCTCGGTTCCGGGCCTACGGCTGGCACGTGGTGGAGGCTGTCGACGGGCACGATCCCGAGGCGGTGATATCCGCAATCGAGGCCGCCCGAGCCGAAACGGCTCGACCCTCCCTTATCTGCTGCAAGACCCTGATCGGCTGGGGTGCGCCCAACAAACAGGGCACGGCCGACACCCACGGCGCACCGCTTGGTCCCGACGAAATCGCCGCGACTCGAACGAAGATGGGCTGGGAATACGAACCCTTCGAGGTGCCTGAGGAAATCCGCAGCGCCTGGAACGCCCAAACCAGG
Source organism: Candidatus Rariloculaceae bacterium (assembly GCA_965262365.1). Taxonomy (GTDB): domain Bacteria; phylum Pseudomonadota; class Gammaproteobacteria; order Steroidobacterales; family Rariloculaceae; genus UBA6522. Next base: position 3,608,204 of record OZ253541.1, on the reverse strand, counting down.
GGCGGGGCGCTGGAGGCCGAGTGGCAGGCGCGTTTCGACGCCTACTCGGAGCGATGGCCCGACCTGGCGAACGATTTCCAGCGCCGCGTCCAGGACGGCCTCCCGGAAAATTGGGGCGATCTCGCCGATGCCGCGATCCGGGAGATCGCTGCGGAAGCCAGGGATCTGGCCACCCGCAAGGCTTCCCTTCGAGCACTGGAGGCCTTTGCCCCCCATTTGCCCGAATTGATCGGTGGATCAGCCGACCTGACCGGCTCCAACAACACGCTCCACAGTGGTTCAACGGTCATCGACGCCGGCAACGCCGCCGGCAACTACATCTACTTCGGCGTGCGAGAATTCGCCATGGCCGCGATCCTCAACGGGCTCGCACTCCATGGCGGCTTCATACCTTACGGCGGTACGTTCCTCGTCTTCTCGGATTACGCTCGCAACGCGTTGCGAATGGCGGCGCTGATGCGAATCCGCAGCATTCTTGTTTTCACCCATGACTCCATCGGCCTGGGCGAGGACGGACCCACCCATCAGCCGATCGAGCACCTGAGCAGCCTGCGCGCCATGCCCAACATGACCGTCTGGCGGCCCTGCGACGCGGTGGAAACGGCGGTCGCCTGGCGGTCGGCGGTGGAGCGTCTCGACGGGCCCACCAGCCTGATCCTGACGCGCCAGGGTCTCGCCCACGTTGCCAGGACCGCCGACCAGATCGACCTCATCGCCAGTGGCGGGTACATCCTGCTGGACAGCGACGGCGATCCGGAACTCGTTCTGCTGGCGACCGGTTCGGAGGTGGGCCTGGTTCTGGAGGCCGCACAGAGTCTCATGGCCGGCGGTGTCCGGGTTCGGATGGTCTCGATGCCCTGTGCAGAGGTCTTCGACGCGCAGCCGGATGAGTACCGCGCCCACGTGCTGCCGGCCAACGGCGCCGCCCGGCTGGCCGTGGAAGCCGGCGCCAGGGACTGCTGGTGGCGATACATCGAAGGCCGCGGCGACGTGCATGGCGTGGACGGCTTCGGCCAGTCGGCGCCGGGCAAGGCCCTGATGGAACACTATGGCTTCACGGTGCAGGCCGTCGTGGATGCGGCGCACCGCGTGCTGACCCGCTAAGCCGTCGCGGCGGGTCGGAAACTATTCCCTTTTTTGCTACCTGGGAGAGAAATATGCCTGTGAGACTTGCGATCAACGGATACGGCCGTATCGGCAGAATGGTGCTGAGGGCGCTCTACGAATCGGGCAAGCGCGAAGAGATGCAGATCGTCGCGGTCAACGACCTCGGCGACGCCCAGACAAACGCCCACCTGACGCGCTACGACTCCGCGCATGGCCGCTTCCCGTTCCAGGTCGAAGTCGGCGACGGCGAACTGGTGGTGAATGGCGATCCCATCAAGGTTCTCGCGGAGCGCAACCCGGCCGATCTGCCGTGGAAGGAGCTGGGCGTGGACATCGTCCTGGAGTGCACGGGCCTGTTCACGACCAGGGACAAGGCCTCGGCTCACCTGGAGGCCGGTGCGAAGAAAGTCGTCGTATCCGCTCCGGCAGGTACCAACACCGACGCGACCATCGTGTACGGCGTCAACCACCACATTCTGGATCCATCCCATCGCGTCATTTCCAACGCCTCATGCACCACCAATTGCCTGGCGCCGGTGGCCAAGGTGCTGCATGAAGCCGTTGGGATCGAGCAGGGCCTGATGACCACCATCCACGCCTATACCAACGATCAGGTCCTCTCCGACGTTTTCCACAAGGACCTGAGAAGGGCGCGTTCGGCGACTCAATCGATGATCCCCACCAAGACCGGCGCCGCTGCGGCAGTCGGGCTGGTGCTGCCGGAACTTAACGGTCGACTGGACGGGTTTTCGATCCGCGTTCCAACGATCAACGTTTCGGTGGTGGACCTCTCGTTCATCAGCTCGCGGCAAACGTCGGTGGAGGAGTTGAACGACGCGGTCAGGGCTGCGGCCGAAGGTGAGCTTGAGGGTGTGCTCGCCTACACCGACGAGCCCCTGGTGTCCATCGACTTCAACCATCACCCGGCGTCATCGGTATTCGACGCCAATCTGACCAAGGTCTCGGAAAATCTGGTCAAGATCTGCTCCTGGTACGACAACGAGTGGGGCTTCTCCAACCGCATGCTGGATACCACGCTGGCGTTTGCCAGGGTGGGATGAGAGAAACCTGCCGATAGGCGATGCCCATCGAACGCATGGTGGATCTCCCGCTGGCGGACCGGCGGGTATTGATCCGCGAGGATCTGAACGTTCCGATCAAGGACGGCGCCGTGGCGAGCGACGCGCGCCTGGCAGCCGCGTTGCCGACCATCGAATTCGCCCTGCGGCAGGGCGCGAGCGTCATGCTCATGTCCCACCTGGGCAGGCCGGAGGAGGGGCGCTACAACGAAACATTCTCCCTGCGGCCGGTCGCCCGCAAGCTCGGCGAACTGCTGCACCGCCCGGTCCCGCTGGTCGACTCGTGGGCTCAGGGCGTGGAGGTCGAGCCGGGGCAGGCGGTGTTGCTGGAGAACGTGCGCTTCGAGCGCGGCGAAAAGGCCGACGACACAGGGCTCGCCTCGCGTCTGGCCGCGCTGTGCGACATTTTCGTAATGGACGCCTTTGGGTCGGCGCACCGCGCCCACGCCAGTACCCACGGAGTGGCGCGGTTGGCCCCGGTGGCCTGCGCCGGGCCGTTGCTGGTCAGAGAACTGGAGGCACTTGCGGCTGGCCTTGAACACCCGCAGCCGCCCACGGTTGCCATCGTCGGCGGTTCCAAGGTCTCTACCAAGCTCGGGGTCTTGCAGACACTGGCCGGCAAGATGGACGAACTCATTCTCGGCGGCGGGATCGCCAATACCCTGCTGGCGGCGGTCGGTCATCAGGTCGGGCGTTCCCTTCACGAGCCGGAGATGCTGGGATTCGCTCGCCGTCTGCTGGACGGCGAATTCGGCGCCGCGGACATCCCCCTGCCGTCCGATGTGGTTGTGGGCGAGTCCCTGGATGAGACTGCCCGCGGATCGACTCGCGGCGTGGGCGAGGTCGACGGCGACGAAATGATTCTCGACATCGGCCCGGAGACTGCTGCGGAGTACGCAAGTCGCCTGCACCGGGCAGGCACCATTCTCTGGAATGGGCCGGTGGGCGTGTTCGAGCATCCCGAATTTGCCCGCGGGACCGAGGCGGTCGGCAAGGCGGTTGCGGCAAGCGGCGCATTCTCCATCGCGGGTGGCGGTGACACGCTGGCGGCGATCCAGCAGTTTGGTGTCCGCGACGGCATTTCCTACCTTTCCACGGGCGGCGGCGCCTTTCTCGAGTTTATCGAGGGCAAGGAACTGCCGGCCGTGGCGGTGCTCAAGGCGCGAGCCAACGCAATCAAGGCTGCGGTATAGTGATACCGGTGACCAAGGGAGTGCTTCTTGGAGCCATACGAGACTTCTGAACTCAGGCGACGAACCAAAATCGTCGCCACGCTGGGGCCGGCGACGGATGATCCGCAGGTGCTGGAATCGCTGCTCCTTGCGGGTGCGGATGTACTGAGACTCAACTTTTCCCACGGCACGACGCAGCAGAACTCGGGCCGGGTCAAGCAGGTTCGCGAGATCTCCGCACGGATCGGGCGTGATGTCGGGCTCATGTGCGATCTCCAGGGTCCGAAGATTCGAATCGAACGATTCGCCAAGGGCGTCGCGGTGCTTGGGGAGGGCCAGCGATTCATACTGGATACCGCCCCGGACGCCGGCCCCGGCGACGAGTCCCGGGTCGCCGTCGAATACCGCGATCTGGTCAAGGACGTCATTCCCGGAGATATGCTGCTTCTCGACGACGGTCAGATTGTCCTCGAGGTGTATAAGGTCGAAGGCAGCGAAGTGCGCTGTTGGGTGCAGCGGGGCGGCACGCTGACCAACAAGAAGGGCCTGAACAAGGGGGGCGGGGGGTTGTCGGCTCCGGCGCTCTCGGAAAAGGACCGGCTGGACATCGACCTGGCGGCGCGGCTGGGAGCGGACTACGTGTCGGTGTCCTTCGCCAGAAACGCCGCCGACATCGAAGAAGCCAGGGAATTGCTCCGTGCCGCCGGCGGGCACGGCTTGATCTGCGCCAAGATCGAGCGCGCGGAGGCCGTGGAGAACATCGAAGAGATCATCGACGCCAGCGACGTGATCATGGTGGCGCGGGGCGATTTGGCTGTTGAAGTCGGCTACGCGTCAATGACGAGCCTTCAGAAGGGGCTGATCATGGAAACGCGCAACCGCAACAAGGTGTCGATCACCGCCACGCAGATGCTTGAGTCCATGATCAACAATCCGTCGCCGACGCGCGCGGAAGTCTCCGACGTGGCCAACGCGGTCATGGACGGTACCGATGCGGTCATGCTGTCCGCGGAGACGGCCATCGGGCGCTACCCCGCGGAGGCGTTGCGTACCATGAGTTCGCTGTGCATCGGCGCGGAGCGGCACGAGACGGTGCGCCGGCCGGAGAGCTATCAGCCGGAGGAAATATTCAGCGGGGTGGACGAGGCCATCGCGCTGGCGGCCATGTATACGGCCAACCACCTGAACGTCAAGGCCATCATTGCATTTACGGAGTCGGGGTCAACGGCGTTGTGGATGTCGAGGGTGCGCAGCGATATCCCCATCTACGCCTTTACCCGGCACGAAACCACGCGCCGGCGCGTTACGCTCTATCGTGGCGTCTACCCGGCGACGTTCGACGTCTGCCAAACCGAGCCCAGTGAAGTCTATCAAACAGCGATCCAGGTGCTCGCTTCGGAAAGGATCGTTTCCAAGGGGGACCTGGTGCTGTTCACCGCGGGCGGGCAGCGGGGCGTTTCCGGTGGCACCGATACTCTGCAGATCCTGGAAGTCGGTGCGGAGGCCGAGATCGAGGATCGCTCGGATTCCGGCATCGCAGCCCGCTGGGAGATGTCGCGAAAGCTCAGGGCTTAACGCGCCGGTGACTACTCGAAATTCTGTTGCGAAAGAGGACAAGCCACGGGATGTGGTCGGGTCGATCGTCCACGGTCTCAATGTCATCAAGTCCTTTGATGCCGACCATCCGCAAATGACCCTGTCGCAGGTTGCTGAACGCACTGGCATGACGCGGGCAGGAGCGCGCCGATACCTGTTGACGCTGGCTCACCTGGGTTACGTCTACCACGAAGACCGCCTGTTTCGGCTTTCGCCCAAGGTCATGGAGTTGGGCTACTCTTATCTGTCGTCTGTCCCGCTCCCAATGATCGCGCAGCCTTATCTTGAGTCGCTGCGCGACGAAACCGGTGAGACGATCGCGCTCGCCGTGCTGGACGATGGTTTCGTCGTGCATATTGCACGAGCGAACTCAAGGAAGCTCCTGGCGCCGACGCTTACGATTGGTCGGCGCTTTCCCGCCATTTATACGTCGACTGGCCGGGTCATGACGGCGATGAAAAGCGACAACGACGTCAGGCAACTCATCCGTCAGGCTTCCAAGTCTCCGCCGACCCACCTGAGCCTGACCAGCGAGCAGGAACTGCACGAAACTCTCAAGACCGTCCGTCGCAACAGGTACGCTGTTGTCGACCAGGAAACGGAGGTGGGCGTGCGGACTCTTGCCGTGCCGATTTTCAGTCCGTCCGGGGAGGCGGTTGCGGCGATCAATATTCTCACCAATATTGCGATCGTTAAGAAACAATACCTGATTCAGACGTGCCTGCCGCTGCTTAAAGCCGCCGCCGCCGAAATTCAGCGTGCCCTGGTCGATTGACCGCTGGTTGACCGACACGGAATTGTTCGTTATACGAATAGCTGTTCAGAATTGGTCATCCATGCTAACTTGTGGAGCCTGTTCGAGGGGATGCGGAATCCCTCCCGGCAGGTCATCTGTCGCGTCAAGTTGGCGCGTTTTTGTGGACAGGCCGTTGCGGTCTCGGTCGTGGAGCAGTTGATGAATGCTCACTGGCGGCTATCTCTGCCGGCAACGATGCTGTTGTCGTGTCTATTCCAACCCGTCCTGGCGCAGACGGAGGGTCATGAACGACTCATTGCGGCGTGCACGCAGATCAATCACGACTATGCGCTGGCGAGGGATAATGCCGACAAGGAGGCATTCGAGTCCCTGTTCGCTGAAGATGCGGTCTTCACGATGCAGGGCGAAGTCTTCGTCGGCCGGGAGCAGATCGTGGCGCGGCTCGACCTCAGCGATGCGCAGACCTTTGCGAGGCTCTTGATCACAAGCGTCGATATCACGCGGACCGGTCCAGAGACGGCGACGGGCGTCACCTACTTCATCATGTTCATGGCCGCGGGCGACCCCACCCCGCCCATCACCGAGTACACGCTGTTCATGGGGGAGTATCACGACAGTTATTCCCTGACTCCAGACGGCTGCAAGTTCACCAGCCGCGAGACCAGGCCGCTGTTCGTTGGTGAGAATCCTGGAGACTGAGGTGAATAAATCGTGCGAGGGGGCCATCGGCCGCTGCGCAGCAACCCGCGGCCGCCGCCAGCCGACGCGCAGCGCACGCGCGCGTGCCGGTTGCCTCATTGCCTGCACAGCCACGGTCTACACTGCCACCGCCGCCGACCAGGTCTTTCATAACGGCAGGATCGTGACGATGGATCCGGATTTTTCGGTCGTATCCGCCCTGGCGATCGAGGACGGACGCGTGCTGGCCACGGGCAGCGATGCCGAGATGCTCGCAATGGCGGATGCGGATACCGTCGTGGTCGATCTGAGTGATCGGATGCTGCTGCCGGGGCTGATCGACTCCCACATGCATCCGGATCAGGCGAGCGTCTCGGAATTAGATCACCCGATCCCCGCCATGCTTTCGGTCGCCGATGTCATGGGCTATGTCAGGTCACGCGCGGAGGTGCTGCCGGAAGGCGAGTGGATCTGGGTGCGGACCGTGCTGACGCCGCGTCTGCGCGAACGGCGCTATCCCACCAGGGCCGAACTGGACGCGGCTGCGCCCCTGCATCCCGTGGTCTTCGCGCCGTACATTTACTATCCAAAAGCGTCGATGAACAGCCTGGCGCTGGAGCGACTCGGTATCGGCCGAGTCTTCGAGGGTGAGGCGGTGACGGACATCGAGCGGGACGCGTCGACGGGCGAGCCCACCGGGCTGATCCGCAACCATACGCGCTACATCGACGACCCGGGCGAAGTCGACCTGACCAACGACAGCGAACGCGCGGAGGCGTTTCGCAACCTGATGCGCACCTATAATGCGGCGGGGCTGACGACTGTCGGCGATCGCAAGGCGACGCCGATTTCGATGCAGGTCTTTACCGCACTGGAGGCTGAGAGTGCCTTGACGGTGAGGTTTTCGCTGATGCATCTCGTCGACACGGCACCCGGCCGGGATGTGGACGAAATCGTCGCGGACATCGCCGAACTCGGACAGCTCCGGGAGCAGGTGAATGGTCCCATGCTCGAGTTGATCGGCATCAAGGCCTTTGTCGATGGCGGCATTACGAGCGGCACCGCTTACATGCTCGAACCCTGGGGAACAAGCGATATCTTTGCAATCTCCGATCCGCAGTATCGGGGCAACCTGGTCCTGTCGGGTGACCGACTGGAACGAATCATTCGCGCGGCGGCGGTTTCCGGGCTTCAATTCACGGGTCACGTCGTTGGCGACGCCGCCATCACCGAACTGGTCCGGGCCTACGGCGCGGTGAGTAGCGAGTCGTCCATCCGACACTTGCGCCCGTCGCTCACGCACGCGAACTTCATAACCGAGCAGGTGATCGGGCAGATGGCCAAATGGGGTGTGGTCGCGGACATTCAGCCGGCCTGGTTGTACCTGGACTCCCACAACCTTCTGGATCAATGGGGCGAGAATCGCCTGCGCCACTTTCAGCCGTTGAAGTCGCTGTTTGACGCCGGCGTGTTGGTGGCCGGTGGATCCGACCACTGGCACCGTCTGGACAGCAACAGCGCCACCAATCCATTCAATCCGTTTCTTGGCATATGGATTGCGCTCAAGCGCGAGCCCCGCTATGTCGACCACGCGGTCAACGTCGAGCAGGCGCTGACTCGTGAGCAGGCGTTGCGCCTGTACACGACGAATGCTGCCTACATTCTCTTTCGCGAGGAGCAGGTCGGAAGCCTCGAGCCCGGCAAGTATGCCGACATGATCGTCGTCGACAGGGACATACTCGAAAGCGAACTCGACGACATTCGCGATACGCGCGTCTTGAGCACGTACGTCAACGGCGCACTCGTGTATGACGCCAACGGTGAGCAATGAACTCGCATTTCGTCCTTGCGTATAACTGGCCGGTATCAACGAACAAATGATTAGCGCACAGGAAAACCAACGGCTCACCGATGCCAGGGCGGGCACGCCGGCCGGCTTCGTGCTGCGTGGTTATTGGCAGCCCGCCGCTCTCGTTGAGGAACTGACACCGGAGCGGCCGGTTGTTCCGGTCACGTTGATGGGCGAGAGGCTCGTCCTGTTTCGTGCCGAGGACGGGGGCTACGGTCTGCTCGGTCGCCACTGTCCCCATCGCGGCGCCGACCTGTGCTATGGGCGGCGCGAGAACGGCGGTCTGCGCTGTACCTTCCACGGCTGGCTGTATGACGTCAACGGGCATTGCCTGGAACAACCCGCTGAGCCCGCCGGCAGTCATTTCCACAAGATGCTCAGGCACAAGGCCTATCCGTGCCAGGCACGCAACGGCATCGTTTTCGCCTTCCTTGGTGACGGCGGTCCGCCGCCCCTGCCCGAGCACGACTGCTTCGAGGCCCCGGAACACCAGACGTTTGCCTTCAAGGGTCTGTGGGAATGCAACTGGCTGCAGGCGCTGGAAGTCGGTATCGACCCGGCCCATGCTTCGTTCCTGCATCGTTTTTTCGAAGACGAGGATCCCGAGGAGGCCTACGGCAAACAGTTTCGCGGCGGCGCGGCCGGCACCCACGTTCCCCTGACCAGGATCCTTCGCGAATTTAACCGGCCAGTGATCCGGACGGAGGATACCGACTACGGATTCCGGCTCGTCACGACGCGAGGTATCGACAGCGACACGGTGCACTACCGCATCACCAACCTGGTGTTCCCGAACGCCATCGCGATCCCAATGAGCGATGAAATGACCATCACGCAGTGGCACGTTCCCATCGACAATGAACATTGTTACTGGTACTCGATTTTCACTAGTTTCGGCGGGGCAGTCGACCGCGATCTCATGCGGGCGCAGCGCCTGGACGCGCATACGCTGCCGGAATATCGCCCGCGGACGAACAAGTCCAACAACTACGGCTTCGACCCCGACGAGCAACGGCACACGACGTTCACCGGGATGGGTTCGGATATCAATGTCCATGACCAGTGGGCGGTTGAATCGCCTGGCCCGATTCAGGACCGCACCCAGGAGCACCTGGGGCAGTCCGATGTAGGCATCAAGCGTTATCGCCGTTTGCTCAAGCTGGCGATGGGAGCGGACGCGGCGACCGAGTTGCCGTTTCGCCTGCAAGACGGCCGCCGATTGAACCTGCGCGGTCCCGTCGCGATCGACGCGTTTGGCAGCACGGGCGATACGGACTGCTGGAAGCGATTGGATCTCGAGCGAAGGCAGCCCCATGGATGGGCGAAAAACCCGTGGTCAGCAGCGACGCTCGGCGCCGGCTGATGGCCCCGGAGGATCAGATGCGGGGCCGTGTCAACGGGCATCTCGCCGACGGTCCGCGTGACGGAGTCCCGCCCGCGTGAACAACAAGGATGTCATCGTCATCGGGGCTGGCGTAATCGGCAGCGCCATCGCGCTGGCGCTCTGCCGCCGGGGTTATCGGACCCTAAACATCGACAAGAATCCCGCCGCCGGTTTTGGTTCCACCGCGAATTCGTGCGCGGTGGTGAGGTTCTCCTACTCGACGGCGAACAGTATCAAACTCGCGTTCGAAGGCTATCACTACTGGAAGAACTGGGCTTCCTTCCTCAGCCTTGAGGACTCGATCGAATACGCAAAGTACATTCAGTGCGGGCACCTGGTCATCAAGACCGCGGCGGATGATCGCCGGGACATGCTGAATCACTATCGGTCGTTCGGTATTCCGTTCGAGGAATGGTCCCGCGAGAGATTGCTGGAGCGGGTGCCGATCTTCGACGGTGCCCGGCACGGGCCGCCAAAACCCATCGCCGACCCGACATTCTGGGACGACGGGGAGGAACCGCTGGCCGGCGCGATCTTTACTCCCGTTGCCGGGTACATCAATGACCCGCAACTGGCGACCCGGAATCTCAAGCAAGCCGTTGAAGCCAGCGGCGGCCGATTCCTGTTCAAGCGATCGGTAGCGGGCGTTCTGAGATCCGCCGGGCGGGTGCGCGGTGTGAAACTGGAGGACGGTGAGGAACTGCGCGCCGGAATCGTCGTCAATGCAGCAGGACCTTTTTCCTTTGTCGTCAACCGCATGGCGGGCGTAGAGGATGGGATGTCGATCAAGACCCGGGCGTTGCGGCGCGAGGTGCACCATCTGCCGTCGCCGGAGGCGTTCTCGTTCGATGCGGACGGCATCATCGCATCGGATACCAATATCGGCATCTACCTCAAACCCGAGTCAGGCAACAAGATCTCTGTCGGGTCCGGCGATCCCGCCTGCGATGAGAGGACCTGGATCGAGGATCCGGACAACTTTGATCGAAATATTTCCGAACTGCAGTGGCAGACTCAGGTGTTTCGCCTGTCCAAGCGCATTCCGTCGATCCCCATCCCGAATACGGGCGTCGGTGTGGTCGACCTGTACGACGTTGCTGACGACTGGACGCCCATCTATGACAAGTCCGACCTGGACGGCTTCTACATGGCGGTCGGGACCAGCGGTCACCAGTTCAAGAATGCCGGCGCCGTGGGCGCATTGATGGCTGAACTGATCGACGCATGCGAGGGCGGCCACGACCAGGACGCCACACCGCTGCAGTTCACAGGGCACTACACGAATCAGACTATTGACACCGGGGCGTTTTCCCGGCGGCGCAGCCTGAACACCGAGAGCAGCTTTTCCGTTCGTGGATAATGCGTCCGGCGTTGGGGGTCAGGCGTCAGGAGCGGGTGTCCTTCGTTGGGCGTCAGATTTCGAGCGTCGGATTTGGGGCGTCAGATTTATGGTGTCAGGAGTCGGGCGGCGTTTGTGCCCGCCCCTCAAGCAGCCCGTGCACGTAGGGTTTCAGTCCCGCAATCATCGCATCGTCTTTCGACCCATGGCGTGCCCTGCTTGCGAGTGCCGTGTGGATTTCCTCGAGCAGTGCCTGTTCGTCGACGTGCCGGTGCCGGGCGTGTTCAATGACGACTTCACCGTCGACGATCACCGTATCCACCTCGGACTTTTGCGCTGAATCGACGATCCGATCGAGCAGCGTTGCGCCCGGGCAGGCATCGCTAACCGATCTGGAGTTGAGTTCCCAGCCGTCACCGAGACCCGATGCAGCGTCGAAACCCGAACCGTCACCGAAACCTGTCTCGTGGGAGAGTCTCAATGCGACGATATCGGCCTTTTTCCCGGTTTCCAGCGTGCCGATGTCGTCCAACATACCGAGCGCTGCCGCACCATTGACGGTGGACATCTGCAGGGTCATCCCCGCCTGCACCGGAACCAGGCGGCGCTCGTCCCCGGCCGACACCCGTGCGACGTGCCGCATTTCCTGAAGCATGTCGTCGTCATCGTCCATCGCAAGGCTGTCCAGGCCGAGGCCGACGTTGACGCCCGTTTTGAGCATCCTGCCCACCGGCGCCGTTCCGTTCTTCAGGCGCTGGTTCGAGCTTGCGCAATGAATGACGGACACACCGGCCCCGGCCAGCAATTCGATGTCCGGCTCCGTGACGTGCACGCAATGTGCGCACGACACGCGGGGCGACAGCAGGCCGGCTTCGGACATGTACTGGACGACTGATCGTCCGTATCGTGCCGCTGCTCCATCCCGTTGATATGGGCTCTCCAGCAGATGCGTCTGAATGGGGATATGCAGAGCGCGGGCCTGCTCCCAGATTGCCTGCAGCAACCCGTCGCTGCACCAATGTACCGACACCGGTCCCATCATGAATCGGGTCCGCCCGGAACGCGCAGTAGCATGCCATTTACGAACGATATCGAAGTAGTCCGATTTGGTAATCGGGTCGCGAGCGCCAAGAAATTCTCGGATCCAGGTTCGCATCGGCTCCGGCAGGTGTGGAAGCGCGTCCCCCAAAAGTTCTGCGACAACGCTTCGGTCCAGGATGCTCAGCGACATGAGGGTACGGATGCCGGATCGCTCGCAACCCGCGACGGTGTCGGCGAGAACGCTCTCGTAACGCTCGCCGAAACCTTCATAGAAGCTGTTTACCACCGTCGTGACACCCGACTGCAGCAGTCGGCAGCAGGCCAGGGTGCTTGCGAGGCGAGGGTCCACCTGCGGCAGCCTTAGCAGGTCGACGATCCAGGCCTCCAGCACGTCATCGTGCACACCGAGTTGTCGGGTCGAGGGTGCCCGCACATGGTCGTGGGCATTGACCAGTCCCGGGATCACCAGGTGCCTGTCCGACCCGCAAACGACCTCGGGAGCGTATTCTCGCAGCAGTTGCCGGTAACTGCCGACGGCGACGATCCGGTCGCCGCGGGCGCAGACTGCACCATCCTCGATGAACGAGTCCGCGTCATCCGGGGCCGGGACGACGATGCCGCCACGGATCAGCAGCGAACACGGCTTGGGCCCGGAGGCTTCCTTCATGGCATGTCTCGCAGTGAACGCTGTTGGGGGTTCAGTGCATCGCGCAGGCCCCCGCCCAGCAGGCTGGACGCGTCAAAATGCGGCTGTCTCGTCCTGTCGTCGACAGGAGTCTACATGATCGAACAGGAGAAAATTCTCCTGCAATGGCTTGCGTTCGAGCGCCGGAATTCGAGTCAGAAATCCACGGCAACCCGGGCCCCGGCTTGCCGCATCTTGGCGGGAACGAATCCCAGACTCTGGTTCGGGCTGAATTCGAACGGGAAGAGTGAGCCCCTGTCGGCGCTGAAGTCGCTGATACGTCCGCCAGCCAGGTACTGATCGTCGTCGAACAGGTTCGTCACGTACACTTCGATTCGAACGTTGTCCTGCTGTACGCCACCGCGCAGGTTGACGCGGTTACTGCTGCCAATATAGGAAAAGTTCTGTTCATCGGTGTATTGCTTGCCGATATGAATCGCGTCCAGTCTGCCGAAATAATCCCAACCGGCGAGACGACCGGCTTGAATCACGTCGGAAAATGACAATGACACCGAGCTGCTGAAATCGGGGAACTGTAGCGGCGTGTTGCCGCTGCAGTCCACGATACCCTCGGCATTGGGCGGTGCGTAGTCATCCGTAAATCCACACTCGAAGTCCCTGAACCGTGCGTCCGATACGGTGAATTGTCCGCTCAGAGTCCACACGTCCGACAGCAGCGCGCGCCCTTCGAATTCAATCCCCGAGAGATCGGTGCTGAATCCCTGAACGGCAGCAGTGGTCACCGACTGGCCGCCGCCGGCGACGTTGAACAGAACCCCGGTACGGGTCTTCTGATTTGTCCAGTCCATGGTGTAGGCGACAACCGAGAAGTTGGCACGACCGTTCATCGCCAACTGTTTCCAGCCGATCTCGAAGTTGTCCAGGTTTTCTTCGTCGAGGAACAGCGACGCGTCCCTGACGAAGTCGGGATTGAGATCCAGTTCGTCCTGGGTGAATTGTGCAAATCGCGAATTGAAAAACCCCGGATTATTCCCCTGCGAGAACGTTGCCCACACGTTGGTGTCGCCGGAGGGCGTGTACTGCAGCGTCACACGAGGCAGGAAGGTGTTGAAGTCCGCCCCCAGTTCGGTGCCATTGCCGGTTGCGAAGGGTTGCGTCGGTGGCAGGATCGATCCCCTGCCCGGGTCACGTTGAGTCAGCGCGTCCTGTTGATAGCGCCACTCGATGTCCAGGCCGAGCTGCTCGGAAAAGTCGAATCCGAACGAGCCGAACAGGCCAAGCGTCTCGTTCTCGTGGGTTCCCGGCGCTCTGAAACCGTTAAAGCCGCAGGGGCAGACTCCGTCCGGCTCTCGCCCTAAAGCCGTATCGACGTCAAAGCGGAGGCCCCAGGACGGTGGCGTCATGCCGCCGTCTTCGGCGACGACCGACTCACCCCCGTTGAGGTAGTAGCCGATGTTTTCGCCGTTGAAATAGCTGAAGCCGACCATCCACGTGTTGCGCCGGTCGCTCGGGGACGTGAGGCGCAACTCCTGGAAGAAGCTTTTGTTGCGGAACTGCTCGTAGTTTATCCAGTTCGGGGCGCCGCTGCCGTCAATGTCGCGAATGCTGTTGACCCGCTCGTCGTCGAGACTGGTGACCGAACTCAGGGTCATACCCTCGAAATCGTAGTCGATGAATACCGCGCCCCGGATCTGCTCTCGCTTCAAGCCGTAGTCCGTTACCTCGGGGTACACGTCATCGACATCCACCATGGCGAAGTAGGGCAGAGTGTCGCTGGAAATGATTTGAGTGTTGACGTCGATCAGTGACGTGATGGGCACCTCGCCGCAGATAAAGTCCGTAACGGGGGATCCGTCGAATTTCCGTGCGGTCGCAAGCTCCGGTCGCTGTGCAAAGCAGTTCGCAAAGTTCGGTCCCATCGCCCGGCGTGAACTCGCGTTGCCGATGTGGACCTCCGGCGGCGGGCCGTCATCGTCCTGCGAGTACACGCCGCGGAACTTGATCGACAGATTGTCATTGGGTTCAGCGTACAGCGTGCCCATGATGGTTCGCGTGCTCATCTCGCCCAACGCGCCGCCGTCCGAAGAGCTGACGTACTGTCCTGCAGTAGCGAAGTTCTGCATGAACACCCGGTAGCCCACCTTGCCATCGACGAGCGGACCTTCGTGTGAGAAGGACCAGTCATGGGTCTGATCCTGGGCCGCCTCGACGGTGACCCTGCCGCTGTATTCGGTGAGGCTCGGATCCTTTGTGATGTAGTTCACGGCCCCCGCGAACGTGCTGCGTCCGAACAGAGCCGAGGACGGGCCCTTCACCACCTCGATGCGTTCAATGTTCTCGGTTCCGAGACTCGAGGCGCCGCCGACCATGGGTACGCCGTCCAGAAAAACAGAACCCACCTGCGCAAACGGTTCAACGAGCTCGTTTCCGAGACCGCGGAATCGAATGTCCGTATAGATCCGGCCGGGTTGTGTGACGCTGTTGTTCTCAAATTGCACGCCCGGGGCAAACTTGACCACATCAACCAACGAGACGATCCCGGCGCCCAGCAGGTCCTCGCTCGTCAGGGCTGTGACGGCGAGCGGCACCTCAAGCAGCGACTCTTCCCGCTTTCGCGCGGTGACGACGACTTCCTCTAGCAGGTCGGCCCCTGTCGGCGCCTGTGCGAATCCCACCGGGCTGACAATGCCGATGGTGATGGCAAGGGCGGGGCAAAGAATGTTTTTTTTGGGATGGGTGGTTTTGGACATGGTTCGTGACTCTCCCTCGAAAATTGCGATGCAAAGAATGCGGCTTGCAGACGTGTAAGGGCGACCGCACCATTTTCAAGTTGCGGCTCGAATTTAGCATACACCACATATGTGAACAACATTTCGCAATGCGTACTTTTGGCGCCCAATGGGACACGTCGAGCGTTAAACTAAGGCGGCTCAAAAGGGAAGACACGGATGGGTTCCAAGTCACTGAGTATCGGCGTTCACTACGAGCCATCCGGTGTGGATCCCCACATCGGATCCGCGGAACTCGCCCTGCAAATGACCAACGCGGTATTCGATACCATGGTCCATCGCCTGCCCGATGGCACCTATCTGCCCGGTTTGGCGGAGCACTTCGATATTTCGCCCGACGGATGCGTGTACACGTTTCAACTCCGTCGCGACGTTCAATTCCACGACGGCACGCCGTTCAATGCGTTGGCTGTTGCGTATTCTCTGCAGCGCGCCCATGACACTCGGAACAAGTCGCAGCTTGCAGGCAGCATGCTCGGCCCTTACCGGGGTTCTCGTGTGATCGATGAGTTTACGTTGCAGGTCGAGTTGGCGGCGCCCTACGCGATGTTTCTGGATGCGCTCAGCCAAGGCTGGCTCGCTCCTGTTTCGCCCAGAGCAGTAGAGACGCTTGGATCGGCGTTTTCCCGGCGGCCTGTCGGAACGGGACCGTTCGTCTTTGATCTATGGGTACCCGGCGATCGCATCGTTTTGAAGCGCAACGACGCCTACCGTTGGGGGCCGCCAACCGTGGCAAATGATGGTCCAGCCCGAATCGGTGAAATCGTGTTTGTATTTCTCCCAGACGAGGACAAGCGTAGTGCGGCGCTCGAATCCGGAGCAGTGGACGCTGTCTTTTGCCTACCGCCCGCCACCGCCACCAGACTCCGGCACGATGAGCGGTTCATCGTCGAAACGGTGCCGATACGCGGGGTACCGGTCTGCCTGATGATGAATACGGCCCGCGCGCCCACCAACGATCTCAGGGTTCGACAGGCCATCAACTTTGCCATCGATCAGGACGCGCTCGTGAACACAATTTTTGGAGGGCAGTTCGCGCGTGCATACGGCCCCGTCTCGCAATTCACGCTGGGCTATTCGGAGTCGGTGGAGGATCGATACGCTTGTGATCTGGATGCCGCGCGGCGGTTGTTAAACGAAGCTGGCTGGGATTCGGCCAGCCGGGATGGGGTACGGACGAAGTGCGGCGAACGGCTAAGGCTCCGGTTCCATGCGCTGCCCGTCAACTCCTATCCGGAGTTTGGAGCGATCATCTCTGAACAACTGCGGAAGGTGGGCGTCGAAGTCGAGGTCGTGGTGCTGCCACCGCTTGATTGGATCAGGGCTGGAAAGCACGGCGAGCACCACTTGATTCCCCAGGGCAAGTACGGGAGTTCATCCCAATTGATGGGCTTCGTCTATCATTCCCGATACAGTAGTGATGACGGTTACGGTTGGAGCAAGCGAACAGCGTCGCATCACCCCGGTTTCGACGAATTGCTCGAGCGGGGGGAGCGGACGTTTGATGTAGAGAAATTTGTGCCGCTTTACAGCGAAGCACAGGAAATCGTCATGGACGAAGCCCTGATTGCGCCATTGCACTGCAATACCAATATCTTCGCCACCCGCGCCAGCGTGCGCGGCATCGCTTTCGACGCCATCGGTGCCTATCCGCTGTTTCACGACGCGGACACGAACGCCGTTTCCGACGAGGGTATCCTCTCCGACGCGGATGTTGCCACCTGCGAAAGCAAGACCATCGGTTCATGACTGCACGACCTCAGTCCATGAAGAGCCGAATCACCGTCCGCCCGCGCGAATACCATGATTCGGTGCGCCTGATGCAGGTGTCCGCGCAGGTACGACGTCTCGAAGGGGTTGAGGAAGCCATGCTCATGATGGCGACCGACACCAACAAGAATTTGTTGGCGACGGCTGGAATCGCCGGCAAGGAGATCCAGGAGGCCGCAAGGGACGATCTGGTCATCGGCGTTATTGCCCGCAACGCCGACGATGCCGATACCGCGATGGCCAGGGCGGTCAACCTGTTGCGTTCCCGAACTCCCGATGTGCAGGCACGGCAACACAGGTCCCTGGATGCAGCCGTGGCAGCGATGCCGGACGCGACGCTCACCCTGATCTCGATACCCGGCGAATACGCGGTCGAAGAGACTCGAAAGGCGCTCAGGGCAGGCTTGAATGTCATGCTGTTCAGTGACAACGTGCCGCTGGACGACGAGATTCGGTTAAAGCAGCTTGCGGAGGAATGTGGGTTGCTACTCATGGGACCGGATTGCGGTACGGCGATCATCGGTGGCAACGGCCTCGGATTCGCCAACGCGGTCCGTTCCGGCACCGTCGGCATCGTTGGTGCATCGGGTACCGGCATACAGGAAATCGCCGTGCAGTTGCATCGCCACGGTCTCGGCGTATCCCATGCCCTGGGCACGGGTGGGCGCGACCTGAGCGCTTCGGTGGGAGGTCTGACAATGCTCCGCGGGATCGACATGCTGGCGGCGGATCCTGACACGCACGTGATCGTGCTGACGTCGAAACCACCGGACAGGGACGTCGCCGCATGCATTGTGAAACGAGCTTCGGCGTGTGGTAAACCCGTTGTAGTCAATTTTCTTGGCGGAGACACCGTTGCGGCAACGCGGGCGGGTCTTGTGGCTGCGCATACTCTGACCGGCGCTGCCAAAAGGACAGTTCGGTTGCTGCGCCCCAAAGGTCGAACCGCTCCGGAGTCGGCACGGTCAGATAGCGAACTCCGCCGGCAGGTTGATGACTTCGCGGGGTTGCTGTTGCCGAAGCAAGTCTATCTGCGCGGTCTCTTTACAGGAGGTACGCTGTGTTACGAGGCGATGCACGTGCTCCACGACTACATCGGTCCGGTGTATTCCAACATCACCCAGCAATCCGGCTACCATCTCGGCGATTGCTCGCGCAGCCGCGAACATACACTGATAGATTTGGGTGACGACCTGTTCACGCGGGGGCGACCGCATCCGATGATCGATCCCGAGCTGCGCAATCGGCGCTTGCTACAGGAAGCCGAAGAATCTGAGGTCGCCGTCCTGCTGCTTGACCTGGTTTTGGGCTACGGCAGCCACAAGGATCCTGCTGCATCCCTTGCCGAAACCGTGCGGGATGCCAGAACCCGAGCGGCTCAGGATGGACGGCACCTCGTCGTGATCGCAAGCGTCTGCGGAACCGAGCAAGATCCTCAGGGACTTGCGAGGCAGAAACGTCTGTTGGCAGATGAGGGGGTGGTGCTGGCGGCGAGCAATGCCGAAGCCAGCCGACTTGCCGGAATGATTATCAGCACCGCGACGGGGCGGACAGTTGGAGGTACCAGTCGATGAACAAGCTGAAACATGATCTGCTGAATTCCGATCTTTGCGTGATTAACGTCGGCCTGCAGCAGTTTGTCGAGTCGCTTGCCGAGCAGTCGGTGGAGGTCGCACACGTCAATTGGGTACCACCCGCCGAGCTTGAGCCCGAGTTGGAGCAGATTCTCGAAGAACTGTTATGACCGTGGAGAGGCTGAGTACCCAAACTTCGTGTGCTGGACTCATACATCGTGCTTTCTGAAGTTACACGTTCTTGTATTGAGCCAACCAAACGGTGACGCATTCGCGACATCAACCTGATACGGCATTATCAGGTTGATGCAGCACCAGGATAGTTTGCAACCCTCTCTGACCCCACGTTATTATTCCGCACAATTGTTCGTATTATGATACTTTCAGAATGAGGTTTGGCCGAGCGAAGTAATGTGCTGATTCTTGTCGCCCTTGGAGGAAATGCCATCCTCAGACGCGGCGAGCCATTAACGGCCGACGCGCAGTTGGCTAACGTCAGAGTTGCGGTCCGCGCAATAGCCGCAGTTGCCCGAGATCATCATCTCGTGCTGACACACGGAAATGGCCCCCAAGTAGGCCTCATGGCTTTACAGGCGGCTGCCTGTCGCGAGGGAGAACCCTTCCCGCTGGATATTATCGGCGCAGCAACTGCCGGCATGATGGGCTACATGATAGAACAGGAAATAGGCAATTTTCTGGGTCTTGAGAGTCCCGTTGCCACGCTCCTGACACGAGTCGAGGTCGATCCGGAAGATCCCGCTTTTCGAAATCCGAGCAAGTTCATTGGTCCTGTCTATGATAAGGAGGAATCGGACGAGTTAGCGCAGTCGAGGGGCTGGAACTTTGGAATGGATGGCGACAGGTGGCGCAGAGTCGTACCTTCTCCTACGCCGAAGCGTATTGTCTGGTGCAGTCCAATCCAATGGCTGGTGGACAAGGGTACGTTTTTGCTCTGCGCCGGCGGTGGCGGAATACCCGTCGTATTTCGAGAGGACACACAGACCTTTGTGGGAGTCGAAGCGGTAGTTGACAAAGACTTGGTGAGTGGACTCCTGGCTCGAGAATTGGCAGCGGACGTGTTCGTGATCGCAACAGATGTGGAGGGCGTATACCAGAACTATGGTACTGGCAAGGAGCGCGTTATACGGCGTACAACGCCACAGCAACTCGAACAATTCGAATTCTCTCCAGGCTCAATAGCGCCCAAAGTGGGCGCGGCCTGTCGCTTCGTCAGGGAAACAGGTAACAAGGCAATCATCGGGTCGCTGGATAACCTCCAAGAGATTATCGACGGTAAGTCCGGGACAATCGTTGAACCTGATGGTACTCCAACATAAGTGAGTGCCAGCGAGATCAAACACGGCGAGCCAATTGAGTACGTAGGGGTACACTAGGAATAACCAGCGGTCGAACAGTGCTGCCCAAGAAAAATGCGGGTAGCTAAATTGATTCGATCGAGAAGCAATTGGTAAATTTATGAACAGATGTTCGAAAGTCGAACGTCTGTCTTTTGGAGTTCATCGCACGCACTAAGAGGCCACCGCATGCCAGAACAATTATCAGAAAAACAATTGGCACTGGATCATTTCTGGTTTCACGTAACGCCCCCGAATGCTTTGCGAGTCCCGGGAGGCATGAAGGTTTTCACGAAGGGGGAGGGCTGCTACCTCACGGATATCGAGGGTAGGACGTACCTGGATGGGCTTGCAGGGGGAGCTTATGTCACCAATATCGGTCATGGTCGGGCAGAAGTAGCCGATGCTCTGGCTAAACAAGCCAAGAGGTTGGCTTACGTCACCCCATACAATTTTGTGGCACCGCCAACCATCGAACTTGCAGCGAAGCTCGGTGAACTAACGCCTGGCGATCTGAATCGGGTCTTCTTCGTGTCAGGCGGATCAGAGGCCGTCGAGACAGCATTGAAGATTGCCAAGCAATATCAATGGCTGAACGGTGAACAAAAGAGAACGAAAGTAATCGGTCGGCGAGGTTCCTACCATGGCGCAACGTTTTATGCCATGAGCATCAGCGGCGCGAGCCACGAGTACAACAACAAGATTTTTTCGCCGCTTGTTCCAGGATGCGTTCAGGTGCCGTCGCACAATTGCTACCGATGCGAATACAAGCTCGAGTACCCTCAGTGCGACATTCTCTGCGTGGAAATGATTGAGCGCCAGATTCTGCACGAAGGTCCCGAGACCGTAGCGGCCATCATTGCAGAACCCGTGCCGGCAGCG
This sequence comes from Candidatus Rariloculaceae bacterium, assembly GCA_965262365.1. Classification (GTDB taxonomy): domain Bacteria; phylum Pseudomonadota; class Gammaproteobacteria; order Steroidobacterales; family Rariloculaceae; genus UBA6522. The sequence goes on along the minus strand of OZ253541.1, from coordinate 3,587,186 downwards.
GCGTCCATTTATCCTGCGCCAGCGGAATACCTCCCTCGACTGCGTGAAATTGCCGACAAGTACGGCATTCTCTTGATTCTGGATGAAGTCATCAATGGCTTCGGTCGAACCGGCAAGATGTTCGCATGTGAGCATTGGGGTGTCGTCCCGGACATCATGACCGTGGCCAAGGGAATTACCTCCGGCTATGCGGCAATGGGTGCTGCAATAACCGGCCCGAAAGTTACCAGCAGTTTTGAATCTGCAGAGGGACGTGAATCAGGTTTGAACCACGTGATCAGTTTTGGTGGCCATGCGACTGCCTCGGCCGCAGCGCTCAAGAACATTGAAATCCTCGAAAGGGAGAACCTGGTTGAAAACTCGGCAAAGATGGGCGCCTACCTGCTGGAGGGATTGAATGAGCTGAGGAAATACCCCATTGTCGGTGACGTCAGGGGACTTGGTTTGCTTGCGGCGGTGGAGTTGGTCCGAGACAAGAAAACACGTGAGATGTTTCGTCCAGAAGATCAGATGCCCGCTCGGGTAACAGCGCATATGCAAGAGCTTGGATTGATTGCAAGGACTGCTCAGGTCGTCGAATTCGGGCCACCATTGACTGTCGGTCGCGCGGAGATCGAGAAGATTGTCGACGTAATGGAAAAGACCGTCGTCTGGTTTTCGAAGGAAATGGGGATTGGCTAAAGGCGGCGGGCGGGAGAGAGCTGATTACAGCACGTACGGCAGTCGACTCATCCACAGAAAACCAGCCAGAGCGTCGCCCCCTGAGGTGTTGCCATGGGCAAGAATCCGACGTAACGCAACGCCTACACGTTCACGATCTCCAGTTGCGATTGAGTAGAACAGACAATGCCAGTCAGCAGGACATTCTCCAGCCCCCGCTCGCTGCAACATTGCGCCCGACAATAGGGTCGTACGGGGAACTGCGACTTGCAATATCGACCGACACACGACGCGCGGGTCAGGATGGCGCAGCCAGAGACACAACATCACACCGGATAGAAAGTCATCGCCAGCCGGCGTCAGTCCAGGACCCAGCCCTGCCAATTGCGAGACGCCGGCATGTAATGCGACTGACTCCCCTTTCAAACCTTCCTCCAGTGCTTCCATACCCCGTCGAGCCGCGCTAAAGAATTCGCGAAATGTCGGCTGGGTCGCCTCTGGACCGACTGATGAGCAAATCATCTCCAGGATAGACGTCGATGACGCCTCGCGTTGCGCTGGGCTCAGTCCGAGTTCCAGTGCTCTGGTCACTTCCTCAGACTTTGAGCGTAAACCAATCCAATCCGGACGAGGCTCCCAGATCGATGCGCGCTCCAGCAGAATGCACGTCTTCCCGATGTGCAATTCGCCACGACGAACACAAGCGGTTTGGCTTGATCGAAAACCGATCAATTCGTTGACGTGATCATCCAGAACGATGTTCAGAGGTCCATCGCCGATTTCAGGCAGGACAAGAGCCAACACTGAGGCGCCAGTCTCATCCATCGCGGAACAGGACTTGAACTTGAGAATCACACTGCGACGAAAGACCGCCAGAACTTCGCCGTCAATCACAGCATTTGCAAGTCTGTCCCAGACCGGGCGACTCACAGAGCGCGACGTACGCTGGTTTTCGATCACGATTGAGAACCAAGCGTGAAGCGTTCAGCGATGGATCTCAGGCTCGAAAACATGCCGCCCAGTGACCCTGGCCCATTTCCCTGAATTCCGGTTCATGCTGATAGCATTCTGTTGTTGCAAGCGGACAGCGGGTGCTGAGGTTGCACCCCTTGGGCGGATTCGCCGGGCTGGGCGGATCGCCTGCCAGAAACTCCCCTCGACGTTTCTTCTCCGATTCCGGATCCGGTATCGGGATTGATGAAAGCAGAATTCTGGTATACGGATGCCGGGGATTGGCATACAAATCCTGCCAGGAGGCCAATTCCACTATCTTACCAAGATACATCACAGCCACTCGGTCCGAGATGTGCCGCACCACGGATAGGTCGTGCGCGATGAACAGGTAGGTCAGGTTGAGTTTCTCCTGAAGCTCCATCAGCAGGTTTATGATCTGTGCTTGGATAGAGACGTCAAGGGAAGCGATGGCCTCGTCGCAGACGATGAAATCCGGCTTCAGCGCCAAGGCTCGCGCCACGCCGACACGCTGCCGTTGTCCACCCGAAAACTCGTGCGGATAGCGATTCAAGAAGACCGGATTCAGGCCGACCAGTTCGAAGAGCGCCTGAACCTGTTCACGGCGCTCCTTGCCGCGTGAAACGTTGTGCACAACAAGCGGTTCCGCAACGATGTCCCCGACCGTCATTCGAGGATTCAGCGAGGCATAGGGATCCTGAAAGATCATCTGCATATGCCGTCGCATTCGGCGCAACCGATTCCCATGCATCGAAGACAGATTCATGTCTTGAAAGTAGACTTCACCGGCGGTGGGCCGATGCATCTGCAGGATGGCTCGCCCCAGTGTCGACTTGCCGCACCCTGATTCGCCGACCAGGCCGAGGGTTTCGCCTCTTCTGATATCAAGGCTTATGCCGTCCACCGCCCTGATGAAGCCGCGCGAACGCTGGATGATGACACCCTGGCGTACGGGGAAGTGCACCTTCAGGTTGCGGACACTGACCAGAATCTCGTCTGTCGTCATCTCAGGTACGTTTCCTCGGGTCGGGCATGGGAGTGCTGTTCCAGTCGCTACGCTACCCAGCAGGCAACATGATGGCCGGGCCCAACCGATTGGAGGACGGGCCGCTCTGTTGAGCACTTTTCGATGGACCGTGGACATCGCGGATGAAAGGGGCAGTGCGCGGCCCCACCGATCAGAATCGGCGGCAAGCCATCGATCACGGTCAGCTTTTCAGCGCGGGCAACGTCCAGTCGCGGCAGGCAATTCAGCAAACCGATGGTATAGGGATGTCGCGGTTCGCGATAAAGTTTATCGACGGCGGCGACTTCGACGACGTGACCTGCATACATCACCAATACCCGATCCGCCAGGCCCGCTACCACCCCAAGATCGTGGGTAATCCAGATGATTGACATTCCAAATTCGTCCCGCAGATCCTTGATCAGATCGATGATCTGAGCTTGTATTGTCACGTCCAGCGCGGTGGTCGGTTCATCGGCGATCAATACGGCCGGATTGCAGGCCAGCCCGATGGCGACCACAACCCGCTGACGCATGCCACCGGATAGCTGGTGCGGATAGTTGTTCAACCTCATTTCCGGTTCGGGGATCCCGACCATGCCAAGCAGTTCTATTGCCCGCTGGCGAGCCTGGCGTTTGTCCATACCCATGTGCAATTGCAGTACTTCGCCGATTTGAGTCGCCACGGTCAGCAAGGGATTCAGGGATGTCATCGGGTCCTGAAAAATCATCGAAATGCCGTTGCCGCGTACGGCACGCATTTCGCGTTCGCTCAGGTCCATGAGATTTCGCCCACCGAAAAGGACTTCACCCGCGACAATCCTGCCGGGCGGTTGCTGGATGAGGCGCAGGATAGAAAGCATCGTACAACTCTTGCCGCTACCACTTTCGCCCACGATCGCCAGCGTTTCCCCCCGTGCCAGGCTAAAGGAGACGTCGTCGACCGCCCTGACCACGCCCTCGCGGGTGTGAAACTGTGTTCTCAGGCCGTTGACTTCCAAAACTGTCATATTGCGCTACTGACGCAGGCGCGGATCAATGGCGTCACGCAGCGCATCACCCAGCAGATTCGTCGAAAGCACCACGCACATTATGGCGATTCCCGGGAAGATGGCAGTCCAGGGAGCAACCAACAGAAGTGCCCGGCTGTCGTTGAGCATCGCGCCCCATTCCACTGCGGGTGATACCGCTCCGAGGCCGAGGAAACTAAGACCGGCGGCACTCAAGAATGCCCACCCGTAGGACATGCTGATCAGTACCAGTACCGGAGGGAATGCATTTGGCAGGATATGGTCGCGAATGATTCGCCAGTCTCTCGCGCCGACAGTCCGCGCTGCGTCGACATACACTTCTTCCTTGATGGAAAGGGCGGATCCGCGCACCAGGCGAGCGTAACTGGGAACGCCCCCTATCCCAACGGCAATCATTACATTGAGAATTCCGGGACCTAGCAGCGCGATGATGGTCAAGGCCAACAGGATCCCCGGGAAGGCCATGAGCGTATCGATGGAACGCATGACGATTGCGTCGACAGTCCGGCCGTAATATCCGGCGATCAAGCCCAGCGTCACGCCAACGGTCGCGGAAATCCCGACGGACACGAAGCCAATCAGCATTGAAATTCGGGCACCGAATAGAACTCTGCTGAAGACGTCGCGCCCGATCAGGTCGGTACCCATGAGGTGAGACCAGCTTGGGGGCAGCAGTGATTCCTCGGGTGAGGCGTGATACGGATCGTAAGGCGTGAGATAAGCGGCCCCGACTGCCAGCAGGAAGAACAGGAGTATCACGCCGATACAGGACACTGCGATCTTGTCTTCAAGCAGGCGATCCAGCGCAATCCGCGTTGGGCTTTGCGGTTTCGCCAGGAACTCGGAACTGTCGGCCATCGTCTTTTCCACGATTCGTCTTCGCTGCCCTATTCGTAGCGGACTTTCGGATCGACGAATACATATGCAATGTCGACAACCAGGTTAAGGAAAATGTAAAGCACGGAACTCAGGAGCACCGCCCCCTGTACCACCGGTAAGTCCTGCTCCAGCACGGAATCGATCAGGATCAGCCCCAGACCTTGTCGGGAGAAAACCGCTTCAACAATGATCGATCCCGACAGCAGCCAGCCGAATTGCAGGCCAATGACCGTCACGATAGGAAGCAGCGCGTTTCTCAAGGCGTGGCGCACCAGCGTCGTGTGTTCGGCCAAGCCCTTCGATCGGGCCATGACGATGTAGTCTTGCTTCAATACGTCCAACATACTGGTGCGTGCAGTTCGCGTTATGGTGCCGACCGCACCAAACGCCAGTACGGCTGCCGGCAGAATCAGATGCCGAAAGCTGCCTTGTCCGAACGAGGGAAGCCAGCCCAACGTGACCGAGAAGAACAGGATCAGCATTAGACCCAGCCAGAAGGAAGGCATGGATACCCCTACCGAGGCGAATGCCACCACCAGACGGTCGATCCAGGAATTCTGATGAACCGCGGCGGCCATCCCCAGCAGCGTACCGACTGGAATCGCGATCAGCAGCGCCGCCATGACCAATTCCAGGGTTGTCGGGATCCGCGCCATCAACAGTTCCAGCACCGGCTCCTGGCTAACCATGGATCGGCCAAAGTCGCCTTGAAGGGTTCTGACAATGTAACTTGCGTACTGCTCGCGCAGGGGGTCGTCAAGCCCCAATTCGGTGCGCAGTTGTGCAATGTCCTGCGCGGACGCGCCCGACCTGGCCAACATGGTGGAAGCAGGATCTCCAGGCAGGAGATACAACAGGACAAAGGCGACAGTGATTACCCCGAATACAACCGGCACGGCGGTCAACAGGCGCCTGACAATGTAGCTGCACATCGCTGTTACGATTCTGTGATCACGGGTCTGCCAGAAACATCTCGTAAAACGTGGGCACAAGTCCCACCGAGCGCCACTCCAGGCCCCTGACCCGGGAGTTGACGCCGATCAGCAGCGAATAGTCATAAATCGGCAGGATAAGCGCTTCATTCATGATCAGAATTTGTGCCCGCTCATACAATTCAGTTCGCCGTGTAACGTCATTGGTCAGGAGAACTGCGTCGTCCATCAGGCTGTCGAGTTCCGGATCCTGGTGTTTTGCCCAGGCAAAACCGCTCTCAGCATTGTCGGAATGAAAAAACGGCTTGAGCGTGTCAAATGCCGAGTGACCCGAGCCGCCCATAAAAAGCATGTTCTTTCGGCCACGTTGCCCAGCTTCGACCTGGACCCCGTAGTCCATCATTTCAAGTTGCAGTTCGATGCCAATGGATTTGAGTTGGGAATAGAGCAGTTCACTGAACTCCCTGCTTTGTCCCCAGTTCACCATGGACATGAGTACGACAAGGGGCTTACCGTCTTTCTCACGGATCCCGTCGTTATCGGCATCCAGCCACCCTGCCTGCTCCAGCAGGGAAACTGCGCGCTCCGGGTCGTGTGGGTACATCCCCTCCAGTTGGCGGGCGTATTCTGGCGTCACGCTTGCCAACGGACCGTGCGAAACTCGATTGAATCCCCTTTTGATCGCCTTTACGGCAACCTGCGTGTCGGCGCCATGCAGAATGGCCCTTCGTACCCTGATGTCGTCAGTGGGCGGCAGTTGGGTATTCAGGTACCAAAACGCCGGCTGGCCGGTCAGATTGGCGATGGAGACAGTATGTTCGGGGGAATCCATAACGTATTGGGCGTCGGTGGGCAACAGATCCAAGGCGATGTCCACGTCACCCGCCAGCAACGCGGGCGCCCGCGTTGAGGGCTCGGCCAGAAAGTGCCAGGTTATTCTTTCAAGGTATGCCGGTCCGTCATGATTGTAGATTTCCGGTGCCCAGTTGTAGTCGGGATTTCGTACCAGCGTATATCGATCACCCACCAGGTACTCCTCGAACATGAACGGCCCGGTACCGCTCTGATGCTGATGGTACTCGTCACCCCACGTTTGAACTGCCGTGGGTGAGACCATTGAAAGGTAGGGAAGACTTAGTCCGAACAGGAAAAAGCCGTTGGGTTCGTTCAGATCGATCCTGATGCTGTATTCATCCAGAACCTCGATGGATTTGATGTCGGGCAGCAGCGATCTGGCCTTTAGCGAACGGGGCCCCAGAGACAGGATTCGTTCGAAATTAAACTTGACGACCTCGGCATTGAAGGGCGAGCCGTCATGGAAGAGCACGTCCTCACGCAGATTGAAGACATAGGATTTACCGTCGTCTGCGATAATCCAGTCTGTCGCCAGTCCGGGGACGGTTTTCCCGTCGTCGTCCTGATAGACGAGGGTTTCATAAACGGCCGAGAGTATGTAAAGGACCTCCCACTTGACGTCGAGATGGGGATCCAGACGAACGCCTGGCTTGTTGCTGGATAGAATAATGCTGTTGCCGCTGTGCTCGGGAACCTGATCGGTGCTGCAAGCCACCAGCATCGCGCTCACCACCAAAATTGGGAGCAGATGTACCATAGTATCCGATTTTCTCAACATGTGGTTATTCCGTGTCGCCCCTGAAGAGCGACCTTGTTACTGTGTGTTGCCGCGCAAGTAATACGTCTTCGAATACCAAGCTGCGTATCCTCGGCCTGTCAGGCCATCAAGTCGTCCTTCTCGTACGCGAAGAGCGCAGGTGAGCCGCCAGTATGAATGAACACGACCGTTTCATCCCTGCCAACGATCCCCTTGCGGATCAGATCCACCAGGCCGGCCATGCATTTTCCCGTGTAGACGGGATCCAGAAACACGCCTTCTGTCTCGGCGACAAGTCGTATCGCTTCGCAAGCGCCGTCGGTCAATGCGCCATAGCCTTCGCCAATGTATTGGTCGTAGGTCGTCAAGTCTCCTCCCTTGGCTGCCTTGTCTAGTCCCAATAACCCAATTGCATCTGCCGTCAGCTGCGGGATCTTTTCGCTCAGATAATCTGACATTCGGCTGACACTGATGCCGACGACTTGGAAAGATGGGTCGACGTGCAATGCTCCCAGCACGAGACCGCCAAAGGTGCTGCCTGAACCCACCGCGACAAACACGCGGCTCGGTTCGATGCCTTGCTCGAAAAATTGCTCGGCCATTTCCAAGGTTGCGCTGAAGTACCCCGCCATTCCCTCGGGGCTGGAACCGCCCGGTGCCAATACAAAGGGCCGACGTCCCTCGCTGCGTAGTTCGTCAGCAATCTCGTCCAGAAACTCACCGAACTCCCATCTGGGCACGGTATCCACCAACCTGATTTTGGCGCCGAGCAAGTGATCCAGGAGCAGGTTGCCGATCGGTGGCCTGGGTTCTCCCGGCAAGCCGCCGAGTACCAATTCGACCTTCAGGCCGACGCGATTTGCCATGGCGGCTGAAACCCGGGCCATATTCGATTGAAAGCCGCCGCAGACAACCAGGGTATCGGCGCCTTCCTCAAGTGCCTTGCCGATGATGAATTCCAGCTTCCGCACCTTGTTGCCGCCTAGCCCGATGCCGGTCAGGTCATCCCGTTTGAGAAAGACTCTGGGCCCGCCAAGGGCATCCGAGAGCCGTTTGGCTTCTTCAAGTGGGGTCGGCAACTGCCCCAGACAGACTCTGGGTAGCTTGGTTAGACGCATTTTCTACTACTCATCGACCTAATTCTCATTGACGTAGTTCAGGAACCACGCTGTTGACAGGAGCTACCGTTGCAAACAGCCGCAGGCACTGTTTCCAGTGGCGCGATCATCACCCACGGACCAGTGCAAGACCGTCTGAACGCGAATCCGCAGCAGCCTCAAACCCGCCGTCCGCTCGAACTCGCACGGCATTGGCGTGGCCCATGTTCTCGTTTTGAGACTCCACCCTTTCGACCTTGAAGCCATCAGTTTGCAGCTGTTCATCAAGTTCCGAGGCAGCATCGGCCTCAATAGCGATCATGGGATAGTCAAATCCCAAATCCTTGCCGCCAAACACCCATCGTGGCGCAGCCAGTGTTTCCCCGAGTGGCGCCGTTGGATCTAAAGCGCCTGCCAATATCTGCAACAGAATTTGCGCTTGCGCCCTACCACCCATGGTGCCCAGGGACGCGACTGGTTTACCGTCGCGGTAAGCCAGCAGCGGCATAAGGGTATGTGCAGGCCGGGTGCCGGGGATCAGCTCGTTTGCTGAGCCACGAGCCAGAGAAAATCCGCGTGCGCGGTTGTGCACGATGATGCCTGTTACGGGATCAAGAATTCCAGCACCGAACGTCTGGTAGAGACTCTGTATTAACGAAACCGCCATACCATCGCCGTCCATTGCACAGATTGCGACCGTATCGCCGTGCGCTGCCGAGCGGCGATGCGATTCCAATTCCGGTTGCGTCCGACGCAAGCGCTCGCGTAGACGGCCTCCAATCACGGTTTCGTCAAGCAGCGATGAGAGTGGCATCGCTACCCGGTCCGGATCGCCCAGGTAGCGATCTCGATCCTCCGACGCAAGCATCGCGGCATGCAGTTTGTACGCGGCGTGCGCGCAAGAGGCATCCAATTCGATACCCAGTCCCGCCATTGCGGCAATGGACTCGAGCAACATGAATCCCTGGGAATTGGGGGGGCTGGTCAACAACCTGTGGTCCCCGTAGTCAAGGCGCAGAGGATCATTGATCTCCGTCCGGTGAGCGGCCAGGTCGTCCATGGTCAGCGGCGACCCCTGGTCTTGAAGCGTTGTGACCATCCTCTTCCCGACCGAGCCCGTGTAAAAGCTCGATACGCCTTCTGCTGCGATGGTTTCCAGCGAGACCTGAAGGGCTGGTTGCTTCAGAAGGTCCCCTTCACTGAGCGGTCGCCCGTTGGGGATAAAGAGTTCCGCAATACCCTTGTCCTGGAGCAGGACTTCGCGCCGCCATCGAATTCCCGCAGCCAGCGATCGAGAGACTGTTACCCCGTCCGCCGCTGCACGGACAGCGGGGGCCAATATTTCGGCAAGCCCCATTGAGCCGCCAAGTTCCGAGATTCGGGCCCAGCCACTCAGCAAACCGGGTACGGTGATCGAATGCGGTCCGGACCCCGGGACCTCCGAGAAACGGGACCGGTACTCCTCGACATCAACAGCGGCCGGCAGAGCCCCGGAACCATTGACTGATACGGCTTTCCCGGCAGGTCCGCCGATCAAGGCAAACAGATCTCCGCCAAGTGCACATTGATGTGGAAGAACAACGGTAAGCACTGTCGCTGCGGTCAATGCGGCATCGATGGCGTTACCTCCTGCAGCGAATGCCTCGTATCCGGCACGAGTGGCCATTTCGTGCGGAGTGGCAATTGCGCCGGGCATCACTCACTCCATTCCAGTCCTTCGATCAGTACTGTTCGGGTTGGCGCGCCTTCCGAGCCTTTCAAACGCATCGGCAGACAGCACATGAAGTAGGTGCCGTCCGAGATATAGCGCAGATCTGCGCCTTCCAGAATCACAACGCCATTGCCGCACAATATATGGTGGGTCGGCCACTCATCTGTCTGGTCCCGAGCCTCGATCGTGACGTAGTCGATTCCCACGATCCGTACGCCCGCATCGACGAGGGCCTGTGCACCATCGGCCGCGATACCAACAAACGAGAAGTCGTACTCCTTTTTCGTTAGCCGCTTCTCGGAATTCGATGTTTTGAACAACACCCGGGTTGCGCCGTTGAGATTCGCCTGTTCCACCGTCTTTGCCGTAATCGCGTCATCGTTTTCCGTGGTCGCATCGACGACTCGAACAGGACCAATAAAAATATCGAGAGGAAGTTTTTCCACCGTTGCACCGTCTTCCAGAAAGTGACGAGGTGCATCGATATGGGTGCCCGTGTGGGATCCGATCAACCAGCGAGTGACCTCGGAGGGCGCGCCATCGGCAAGACGCATGACGGAGCGCATTTCAGGTTTCTTGCCCTGCCACCAGAAGAGCATATCGGGCTCGATGTCCATCGATATATCGTGAATTTTCATTGCCGAAACTCCTTGCCTGCCGAAACCCGCCCCAGAATCTGTTGCGTCGGTTCACGCAATCCCATGTGCTATTGGATTTTTGTTAGATTTTCAATATGTTGCGTATCGTGTACATTTGTTCGCGATTTTAGACAAATCCAAATCTTGTTTGCAAACGACTTGGCTGACTGGAATTTAAGGGAAAGCACTTGCCCGAAAGGATGATCGGGAGACAGCGTTCGCTTATGCAGTGTCCTCGAGGGCGATCAACCCCATTCCGGTGGTCATCGGCGCATAATAATGACGGTGCCGCCGGGTCACTCGGCAGCCAAGAGCACCTCGCATCGTCAGCCACATGATCAGCTCGACTGCCTCCGCTCCGGCGGCCTTCATCAGTTCGTGATGGGTCAGGTCGCAGAGCACTTGCGGATCAGACTCGATCGTGTCAAGAAACCACTCGTCCCATTCCGCGTTCATATAGCCGAACCGCTCACCGTGGAGTTGGTGTGACATGCCACCGGTGCCGATGACGACGACGTTGAGATCGTCGGGGTAGGCCTCGACAGCGCGGCGCAGGGCCCGTCCCAGCTTGAAACAACGGGTAGCGGTCGGCAGCGGGTGCTGCAGCACGTTGACTTGCAAGGGCACAACCTTGATGTTCCAGTCGGGAACGTGATCGAAGCAGAGATTCATGGGAACCAGCAAGCCGTGTTCCACCGCCATTTCCCGGCAGACTGTAATATCGAACTCTTCCTCATGAATCAGATGGCGGCAGAGGTGCGCGGAGAACGCAACGTTGCCCTTCACCGGCGGTAACGGTCGGATGCCGAAGCCCTCGTCGGCAATGGCGTATGCCTCGGCCACCCCCAGCGCGTAGGTCGGATACTTGTCAAATGAGAAATCGCACGCATGGTCGTTGTAGACGATGATCGCAACGTCGGCGTTTATCTCCTCCGAAAGCCACGATTGAACCGGCTTGTACGCATCGAACAAGGGTTTCCAGGCCGGTGTATCCTGCTCTCCCCGATCAATGGCCATGCCGATCGACGGCACATGGGAGGTTCCGATTCCGGCGGCGAGAGTGGCCATCAAGTTGCACCCTTCACATTGCGGGTTTCCAGGAATTCCTCAATTGTAACGCCCAGTTGTTGGGCCCCCATCGGGTAGAGACTCGTGCCCAGGACGGAAGCGATGCGGATTACGTTGTAGATGTTTGCTCCGCCTTTCTTGACGATATTGAGCCAATCCCGGTCGCGGACCAGTTGCCGCTCCATTTCGCCAAGGCCGAATTTTTCCATAAAGCGTTCGGCATCCTCCTTGAACTCCGCACGGTGCTCAGCCTGATTCAACGCCTCAGCAAGTTTGTTCAGGCGGGCGCCCCTGGCGCTCATTTCGAGATCGAAAACATAGGTGTTCTCGATGGGTTCGGCCGGATCGAGCTGACTGGTCACGTTCTACGTCTCCGTCTGGTGGTGATGTCGAATCGAAGACATCGGCTGGTTGATCGAACCCCGGCCATACGATTCAGGCAACCGATTTGCGAAAGAAATTTCCCGATCCAACCTCCCGCCAAGCCGTTCCCGATTCGAACGTGACGCCGATCGGATTCCCGCCCTCCTGCACGATCCCTATTTGTTTCTTCAACAGCCGGCGCAACATGATGACGCCCTTGTCGCTTGATGCCAGTCGCTCTTCGGAGTGCAACGTGATCGGACCCTGCGATTTCTGTACTTCCCAGTCGCCAGGCGTGGCCCAACGTTCTTCCTCGGTCATTTGTGACCAGGGCTTCGGAACGATTGGCGCCGTGACCAAGGGAACACCCTCGAAATCCTTGGGCATTCGGGTCAAGTGAAATGTTCGATGATGCGTGTCGTCCACCGGGACAAGCCAACCCATGCTTTCCGCCCGTCCTTCGGTCAGCGCGATGTTGGGTACGCTGCGGGAGTTTGGAAACATCACCGGCGTAATGCGTTCAACCATCCGGCCGTCGCCCAGATCTCGAAATGAGCGGTATCGCATGCCCAAGGGTGTGTATTCCCAGATCACGTCCTGCCTGATGGCCATGTTGGGGGTGAACTGCAGGCCGCTGAATCCGGCGTGCAGTATATAGACGTGATGCGGGTCCATCGTGTTTTCCCAGTCCTGCAGCCAGTTCCAGGGAATGATTTCCTCGGTTTCGTCTCCGCCCACACTGAAAGTAGCACCGTCGGGCACGATCTTCTCATCCGACGCAAGATCCTCGAAGAGGTCCCAGCGGGGAAGTACCGGCTGCCTCTCCGGCGGACCCATGAACGCCCAAACGAGGCCGTAACGTTCCTTCACGGGATACCATGGTTGACGCACGCCGAACTTGTGTTTGCTCTGGGCGGGTTCGCATGGTTGGTCCAGGCAGCGACCCCTCACGTCGAAAAGCCAACCATGATAGGGGCAGCGTATGCCGTTCTCGTCGACCTTGCCAAAATACAGGTCCGCACCTCGATGTGCACAGCGTGGAGTAACGAGGCCTGGTCGACCCGACAGGTCGCGGAACAGCACGACGTCTTCGTTAAGTACGCGAAGTTTCCGCGGCCGCACATGCAAGCGGTCCGACATCTCCACTGGGTGCCAATATCGGCGCATAAGTTCGCCGCATGGTGTCCCCGGGCCGGTCTCCGTGATGACGGAATTATGTGTGTGTGCCGGACGGCCGTAGGCGTTGCCGTCTGCCGAATGTTTGGCACGTGGCCCGTTCATGCGACCCTCAACTTGAGGTCAAATTCACTCAATTGACCGAGCTTCGACGGATCGTTTTCGCAATCCGAACAAACTATTCACAATCCGAACAAATATAGCAGAACCAAAACTCGGTTGACAGCGTTGCGAAGATCAAACGAATGCCCTGTTTCACTGTATCCAGGATGAGATCACTGGATTGAGGAATTGTGTTGCATTTGCAATTGCCTCGGATTGACATTGTCTTGCAGACTACGGTCTGTGCTCCGCGTACCTTCATCTATGGAGCCATTATCCGAAACACTGCGGCAATTTTGCGTTGGCACGGAAACGGAGGAAAATTGTGGTCGACCTCAAGACGAGAATTAACCAGGCAAACGAGGATGCATTGCGAATCCTGCTTTCGGGCCGGCCGATGCTGGTCGATGTTCAGCCGGCGATCGATGTCGTGCCCGGGATGCGGAGGAACATGGTCCTTCATTCCGCACCTCCCATCGAATGGCGCGAAATGTGTGGACCGCACCGACAAAGCATAGTCGGCGCGATTCTGTGGGAGGGTCTTGCAAGCACGCCTGAACAGGCCGAAAGCATGATACAGAGCCGAGAAGTCCTGATCGAACCCTGCCACCACCATGACACGGTTGGGGCAGGAACGGGCATTACCTCGGCCTCGACGCCGATGTTCGTCGTCAGGAACGAGACGTTCGGCAACATGGCCTTCAGTTGTCTTTCCGAAGGCGGCACCCTGAACTTGCTCAAATGGGGCTGTTACGATGAATCGATCGCGACGAACCTGAGCTGGCAAGCCGAGGTTCTCGGACCGGCCCTCGGGGCCGCCGTCAGGGCAATCAGCGGCGTGGACGTAAAGAGTATCATTACGCGGGCCGTGCAGATGGGCGATGAGTGCCACAATCGGAGTATCGCGGCCCATGGCCTGTTCTACCGCGAGATCGCGGTTGCGCTCCTCGACACGGCGCCGGATCGTAACTCACTCGCTGCTTGCATCAATTTCCTGACGCAGGCCGAACATTTCTTTCTGCACGGCATCATGGCCGCGGCCAAGGCGATTCTGAATGCCGCCGTGGGTACGGAATTCAGCACCATGGTAACGGCCATGGCCAGGAACGGCGTCGACTTCGGTATCCGTGTCGCGGGCCTCGGCGACGATTGGTTTACCGCCCCCGCCAACTATGTCGACGGACTCTACTTTCGCTCCGAGTGGGGCCCCGCCGACGCAGCGCCTGACCTTGGCGACAGCAGCATCACAGAGACGGTCGGGCTGGGCGGATTCATTCAGGCCGCGGCACCTACCGTGCAGTCCTACGTCGGCGGAACAATGCAACAGGCGATCGACAACACACGGGAGATGGAAACCATCTGTATCGGGGTCAATCCTGATGTTCAGATCCCGAGCCTGGACTTTGACGGCGCGCCCGTCGGCATCGACATTCGCAAGGTCGTCGGGACCGGAACGACTCCGCTGATCGATACGGCCATTACGCACCGAGACGGTGGATTGATCGGAGCAGGCCAGGTTCGCGCGCCCATGGGTTGTTTCGAAAAGGCGCTACAGGCATTTTCCCGGCAGTATCGGGCGTCGTGACGCAATTGCAGTCCCATATCGAAGCCGCGAATCAGGCTACGCTGAAAGTTTTTCAAGACAGCCGACCCATCTGGTTCGACGTCCGGCCCGCCATCGACGCATTGCCCGGCATGACTCGCGATGTGATTCTTCACGCCGGGCCGCCGATCGTATGGCGACGCATGTGCGAGCCGCAGCGAAATGGCGCGATCTGCGCCGCGCTGTTCGAAGGGCTGGCGGGCACTCGGGTCGAGGCCATTGCGCGAATCGAGGCCGGCGACATACACCTCGCGCCGTGTCACGAGTATGGTGCGGTGGGTGGAATGGCTGGAATTACGAGCGCCTCAACTCCCGTCGCCATGGTCCGGGACGAAGCTAATGAGACGGTTGGCTGCTCGCTGCTGTTCCAGGGACCGCGCGGGCAATTGCGTGATCGGGACCGGTACGAAAGGGAAACCGTCAGGCAGTGGCGCTGGCTGGCTGAGGTCCTTGGACCCGTCTTGCAGTCCGCGATCCGTATCAAAGGCGGTATCGATGTCAGGCAGATCGCGGCAAAGGCGTTGCAGATGGGCGATGAATGTCACAACCGCAACAGCGCGGGAAGCGTACTTCTGTTGCGGGAACTGCTGCCGTCGCTGGTTCGGCTGCGCGTCGATGCGGCAACGTTGCGGGACAGTGTCGAATACCTTGCCTGGGCGGAACAATTTTCACTGTGCGTTTCAATGGCCGCAGCGAAGGCGGCCGCCGAAGCCGCCGGCGGAATTGCCCACAGCACCATTGTCACGACGCTCGCGAGGAACGGGGTTGAATTCGGCATCCGGGTGAGCGGGCTCGGCGACACCTGGTTTACGGCGCCGGCCAACCCCGTGGACGGGCTTCTGTTCTCCTCCGAATGGGGCGAGAAGGACACTGTTGCCGACATGGGCGACAGCTCGATCATGGAGACGGTCGGACTGGGAGGTTATGTGCAGGCTGCCGCACCCGTTCTCCAGCAATTCGTCGGCGGGTCATTCCAGCGCGCGGTGCGGCTTAGCGAGGAGATGCGGCAGATCACGGCGGGTGTCCTTCCAGACTACCGAATTCCGAATCTCGACTTCGCTGCGGCACCCGTCGCTACCGATATCCGTCATGTTGTACGGACCGGAATCGCACCGATCATCGACACCGCCATCGCCCACAGGAAGGGGGGCGTAGTAGGCGCCGGCCAAACGCGCGCACCGATGGACTGTTTCAACAAAGCTTTGGTCGCGTTCGCGGCTAGGTACCGGGAGAATTCATAACTGCCGCAGCGCCTGCCGCGGCACACGCTTCGTCCTGTTCGGCGGTGCCGCCTCCGGCACCAATTGCACCGACCAGCTTGCCGTTCACCACGACAGGCACGGCACCCTGACTGAAGATCATCCGATCGCCGGCCAGTTCGTTAATTCGCCGCATGACGTGCAGGTCTGGCGGGATGCGTCCGCTCGGACTGCCTGTAGCCGCCGAAGCCGTCGCCTTGCCCAAAGCCCCATAAGAGGCTGCCCAGCCCGCCCCGTCCATCCGTGCGAACGCCACAGGATGGCCGCCGTCATCGCAGACGGCCACGCTGATCGTGATGTTCATCTGTCGGGCCTGCAGAATGGCGGCGGCGACGGCGCGGTTGGCGTGTTCCAGTTCCAAATCAGTACCTTGGGATCCCGCCGGTGGGTATGCATTGTACCGTCAAACTCTTCATCGCCTTGTCTTGCGAAGATTTTGGCGAACACCTAGACTCGATGGCCCTCGTTTGCTTAGCGAACGGATGTTCGCAGCAAACACGTCGTCGCGGAGATTTGATTTGGGTGCCGAACTTTCGTTCAAGGGCAGTTTCGTCGAGCGACAGGGCCTCTGGGACGACACACGGATCGCGATGGCGCGCGACATGCTCGATGCAATTCAGCGCGACGATCTTGAAGTGGTCCGCTTCGTATTCGCCGACCAGCACGGAATCACCCGGGGAAAGACGATTAATCAGGGAGCAGTTGCCGATGCCATCGTCAATGGCTGCACGATAGTTTCGACACTGATCCTGAAGGATACGTCGCACCGTACGGTAATGCCCGTTTGGCAGGCGGGTGCGGGCATGAATTCACCGCGTTTGGCCGGCGCGGCTGATCTGATCATGGTGGCCGATCCAGCCACTTTTCGGCGATTGCCCTGGGTGCCGACAAACGGTTGGGTGCTTTGCGATCTGTATTATCCGGATGGGGAGCCCGTGGCGCTGTCCACACGACAATTGCTACGCCGCACTCTGGATCGCTTGCAAGATCACGGACTCGAGTTGCTGAGTGGGCTTGAGATCGAATTTCACCTGTTTCGAGTCGCCGATCACAACCTCCGTCCCCAGGACTGTACCCAGCCGGGCACACCGCCCAGCGTGATGCCGCTTCAACACGGCTACCAGTACCTGACGGAACTACGTTATGACGGACTCGAACCGGTTTTTGCGGAGATACGGCGAGGACTGCATGGGTTGGGACTGCCTCTCAGGTCCGAGGAGATCGAGTTCGGCCCGAGTCAGGTCGAACTGACATTCGGGCCCTGCATTGGGATGCAGACCGCGGACAATGTGATCCTGACGCGTAGCGCAATAAAGCAAATCTGTCACCGGCATGGTTACCTGGCGACGTTCATGTGTTGCCCGCAGATTCCCAACACGTTCGCGAGCGGATGGCACCTGCACCAGAGTCTGTTCGATACGAAGACCGGTGAGAATCGCTTCGCACCCGGTGCCGGCGAGGAACTTCTCTCTCCTGTAGGATGCGGTTACCTCGGCGGTTTGCTTCGGCACGCTCGCGCCGCCTGCATGCTGGCGGCGCCGACGATCAATGCATACAAGCGCTATAAGCCTCACGCGCTGGCGCCAGACCGTATCCAATGGGGTCTGGATAACAAGGGGGCGATGCTCCGCGTCGTTTCCGCTACAACGGTTGCGGCCACACGGATTGAAAATCGGGTCGGGGAACCATCGGCGAACCCGTACCTCTACCTGAGCTCCCAGGTGTTGAGCGGGCTGGACGGCATCGAGAGCGACGCGGTACCACCGCCGCCCGTCGAGGAACCGTATTCCACGGACGCCGAGAAGCTGCCGCGCAGTCTGGGCGAGGCGCTGGAAGCGTTTCGGAAGAGCGAATTCTTCCGAGACGCTTACGGAGATACATTCGTCGACTACCTGACTACCATAAAGCAAGCTGAACTCGATCGTTTCATGTCCGTGGTCACGGACTGGGAACAGCGCGAATACCTGGAAATTTTTTGACGGTCGAATGATCCGCTACGCCGAGGCCACGGTTCGGCAGGAGTACAAGATGAAGATGTTGATCGACGGCGAGTTGGTTGCCGGGGCCGAACATTTCGGCGTCCTCAACCCGGCTGACGAAACCGAGTTCGGCACCGCGCCTGAGTGCTCCCAGGCGGACCTCGATCGGGCCGTGCGAGCAGCGCAATCCGCATTTCCTGGCTGGCGACGCGATGCTGAGAAGCGTCGCAACGTGCTGCGCCGTTCGGCTGCCGTGCTCCGGGAGAATGCGGATGAGCTGTCCCGGATCCTGACACTTGAACAGGGCAAGCCGCTAGCGAAAGCGAAGGGCGAGATCGGGGGATCAGCGCGCTGGTTCGAATTCACGTCTGAACTCGAGTTTCCTTGTCAGACCATAGACGTCGCCGGACAACAGAGTGTCGCGGTGCACTATCGGCCACTAGGCGTCGTGGCAGCGATCATCCCCTGGAACTATCCTGTCATCACGGCGGTCTGGAAGATTGCCCCTGCGCTGCTGGCAGGCAACACGATGGTGCTCAAGCCATCCCCGTTTACGCCGTTGGCGACGCTCAGAATGGCGGAATTGCTCAAGGACGTGATGCCCAGAGGCGTGCTCAACATCGTTTCGGGCGGTGACGAACTTGGGGCGTGGATGACTATCCACCCGGGTGTGCGCAAGATCGCATTCACCGGATCCATCGCGACCGGAAAATCCGTCGCCGTAGCGGCTGCTCCTGATCTGAAACGCGTCACACTTGAACTTGGCGGCAACGATCCGGCTGTCGTGCTTCCTGACGCGGACCCCGAGGCGATTTCCGAACGCCTATTCCAGGCCGCGTTCGAAAACAGCGGCCAGGTGTGTGTCGCGATCAAGCGGGTTTTTGTGCCAGAGAAGCGCTACGCCAGGTATGCGGATGAATTCGTCCGGATTGCCGGCTCGGTGAAAATCGGAAACGGTCTCGACGAGTCCACCGACCTGGGTCCCGTCAATAACGACCGACAGTTCGAACGCGTACTTGATCTGATCAACGACGCCCGTGACCAAGGCGGACGCATTGCCGCCGGGGGCGCGCGGCTTGGGGAGCGCGGATACTTTATAGAACCCACCATTATCACGGATTTGTCCGACGACGCGCGTCTTGTAGCGGAAGAACAGTTCGGCCCAGCCTTGCCGCTGTTGTCATACTGTGACGTCGACGATGCAATCAATCGGGCCAATGCTGGCATGTTCGGGCTCGCGGCTTCCGTCTGGAGCGCAGATTCGAAGCGCGCAGCTGAAGTCGGTAGGGAGCTTGAATGTGGCACAGTGTGGGTGAACCAGCATCTGAATATTGTGCCGCAGGTGCCCATGGGCGGCTGGAAGTGGTCCGGTATAGGCGTCGAGAACGGAATCTGGGGCCTGCTGCAGTTCACCCAGATGCAGGTGGTTGAGGTTGCGTAGCATCGATTTCGCACGCTGTCTGGTGTCGCTTGGGAGGACAGAATACCGGGCAATTTTTGACACAGGATCCAGCGTCTGCGTCAGGCTGGCACGCAGTGACTCAATGGTTCACAACGGGTTCATACAAAACCAAGGTGGCCGCCACAAATCCGACTAACTAGTTGGCGAGCAAACGGGTCAGGATAACCCGTGGTGCTTGGTCTGCAAGCTGTCCGTGGACAGCAATCTTTCCGCAATGGCTTCGGCCACGTAGACTGACCGGTGACGGCCGCCGGTGCAGCCGATCGCCACCGTCAGATACGCGCGCTGGGAGTCCTTGAAGCGCGGAACCCAACGATGCAGGAACTCGGCGATGTCGTCCACCATCGCGCGGACCTGCGGCTGTTTCTCAAAGTACTCGCGCACCGGGCGGTCGAGTCCCGTCAATGAACGAAGCTCCGGTTCCCAGTACGGGTTGGGCAGGCAGCGTACGTCAAAGACAAAGTCCGCGTCGGCCGGAAGTCCACGCTTGAATCCAAACGACTCCAGCAATATGGACAATTTGCCTTCGGCGCGGCTGGCGACCCGATTGCCGATCAGGTCCCGTAGCTGGTGGACGTTCATCGCGCTGGTATCCACCACCAGATCCGCGATATCGACGATGGGCGCAAGCAACTGAGACTCCTGTTCGAGCGCCTCGGTCAGGCTCACCCGTTCGGTGGTCAGCGGGTGCTTGCGCCGGGTCTCGCTGAAGCGCGATAACAGTACGTCTTCGTCGGCCTGCAGGAAGATGACCTCGCAGGCGATGCCGGCCTTTCGCATTTCCTGCACCAGCAACGGCAGGCGCGGGATATCGGCGGCGTTGCGGGCGTCGGCGCACAGCGCGACGTTGCTGAATGTGGGGTCCTGTTGCGGCAGCGTCTCGTCCACGAACGACTGCAACAGCGCGATGGGAATGTTGTCGATGCAGTAGTGCCCGGCGTCCTCAAGCGCATTGAGGGCGACGCTTTTCCCGGACCCGGAAAGTCCGCTCAGGACTACCAGCCGCATCGTTTCTCCCCCTGGCGGCGACCACAATTCAGCGGGTAACTACCCGTAACGGCGCCTCGCGGCGCGTTTGCTGAGGCGGTCGATCTGCTTCTCCTTGTGTTTCTTCACCTGACGGTCAAGCTTGTCGATGAGGCCGTCGATCGCCGCATACATGCTCTCGGCAACGGCATCGGCGTGAAGGGTGCCGCCATCCAGGTGAACGGTCGCCTCCGCGCGATACGACAGTTTTTCGGTTGTAAGGATGCAGTGAACATCGATCACGTGGTCAAAATGGCGCTCGATTCGAGCGAGTTTGGAACTGACGTGGCGGCGAACCGCCGGGCTGACGTCCACATGATGACCGGTGATATTCAGCTGCATATTTGTCTCCTTGGCCGTTCAGGCCCGCTTCCACTCCTGGACCGTTCTGGTCCGTTTCCTTTCGGTTGAAGTCGGGATATTCATTGAATCCCGATACTTCGCCACAGTTCTGCGCGCAACCTTGATGCCGTCCTTCGCCAGGATGTTGGAAATCTGGTTGTCGCTCAGCGGTTTTTCGGCCACCTCGCCGACAATCAGCCGACGGATCATTGCGCGTACGGCAGTCGATGAGAGCTCTCCGTCGTCCCCGTCGACATGACTTGAAAAGAAGTACCTGAACTCGATGATACCGCGCGGCGTATGCATGTGCTTGTTGGCGGTGACCCTCGACACCGTGGATTCGTGCATGCCGATGGCTTCGGCAATGTCGCGAAGCACCATGGGACGCATGAACTCCTCGCCGTGATCGAGAAAGTCTGTCTGGCGCTCGACAATGGCCTCGGCCACCTTCAACAGCGTTTCGTTGCGAATCTCGAGGCTGCGGACAAGCCACTTCGCCTCCTGTAACTGGGCGCGCAATACGCTGAACCGTTCGTCGCGACCCAGCGAGCCGGCGTAGGACTGGTTGACCCGCAGAAAGGGTGTGACCGAGGCGTTCAGTTCCACGATCCACTTGTTGTCACTGCGGCGTACGAAGACATCCGGAATCGAGTACTCGGCCGCCGGCGCATAGATCGCCGCTCCGGGACGCGGGTGGCACGCCCGCACCAACAGCAAGGCTTCTTCCACCTCTGCCTCGGATGCCTGCAATTGTCGCTTGAGCTCGTTCGTCTGACGCTCCGCGACGAGTTCCAGGTGTTCGGCGGCTACGGTTCGGGCCAGCACGAGACACGGGGTGGAGGGATCGAGCTGCGCCAATTGCAGGAGTACGGATTCGCTGATCGAGCGGGCGCCGACGCCCGCGGGGTCCAGGCGCTGAACGAGCTGGATCGCCACCTCGACCTCGTCCTCGTCTGCCACCACGTCCGGTGCAAGGGTCGCCTGGATCGCAACGGTGTCATCGGTCATATAGCCATCGTCATTGATGGCGTCGATGACGGCCTGACCGATCGCGGTCGTGCGCGCGTCCAGATTTTCGAGCTCAAGCTGCCATAGCAAGTGGCCCTTCAGCGTCTCGTCCGAGTGGTCCGCGTAGTCGAACAGACCTTCCGGTGCCGGGTTCACCGGTGCGTCTCCCGGACCGGCGGTTTCGGTCCACTCGCCCATGGAATCGTCGTCCGCGGACGCGTCGGAAGCGGCCTCAAAGGGATCCGCCGGCTGTTCCGGTTCGGCGGACACTTCAACGTCCGGCGGTTCGGCCTCCAGCATCACGTTCTCGTCCAGTGCGTGCTGTATTTCTGCGTGCAGATCGGCGATGGGCAGGAGCAAAAGGCGAATCGCCTGCTGCAGGTGCGGCGTCATGGTCAGCTGCTGCGCTGCCCTGAGTTTGAGTGCCTGTTTCAACATGGCGGTCGGCTACAGGGAAAATTCCTGCCCGAGATAGACATCGCGCACGCTCTGATTCGAGAGCAGCTCCACCGGCGTCCCGGAAGCCATGAGAGCGCCGTTGTTCAGTATGTAGGCCCGGCCGCAGATTCCCAGCGTCTCGCGTACATTGTGGTCGGTGATCAGCACGCCGATCTCGCGCTGGATCAGTTGGCGAATGATGCGCTGAATGTCCAGCACCGAGATCGGATCGACGCCCGCGAAGGGCTCGTCCAGAAGAATGAACTTGGGGTTCGCGGCCAGGGTCCGGGCGATCTCCACGCGCCTGCGTTCACCGCCCGAAAGCGAGATCCCGAGACTGTCGCGGACATGGCCGATGTGAAGTTCCTCGATGAGTTCTTCCATCACACGCTGTCGTTCGGCGCGATGAAGGTCGTTGCGCAGTTGCAGGATGGAGCGGATGTTGTCGGCGACGCTGAGCTTGCGGAAAACCGATGCCTCCTGCGGCAGGTACCCCAGCCCAAGCCGCGCTCTGCGGTGTACGGGCAGCCGGGTCACGTCGCGGCCGTTGAGGATGATCCTGCCCCGGCCGCAACCGATCAGTCCGACGATCATGTAGAAGGCGGTGGTCTTGCCGGCGCCGTTGGGGCCGAGGAGGCCGACGACTTCGCCGCTTTCAATGGAGATCGACAGGTCCTGTACCACCTCGCGCGTTCGGTAACGCTTGGCTATGCCGAGGGCTTCGAGCTTGTTCATGGTGTATCGGCATCGTCCGAGGGGGGCAATATCGTGATGACGACCGGCTCGCCGCACTCGGAGGAGCCGGAGGTGATTTTCTTTTCGTCGATATCGTAGATCAGGTCGCAGCCCGTAAACTCGTTGGGACCCTCGCTTAGCCAGGCTCCCCCGGTCATCCGCAACGTCCGTTCAGCGCTCTCGTAGCGCAACACTTCAGCACCGCCGGTTATCGGGTCCCCGAGCTCGGTGTTCCGGTCCCGGAATTCGGCCGGATCACCCTGTAACTCCACGACCAGTAAATCGTGGGTTTCGAATACCACCTCCGCCCGGGACGATTCGATCACCGCGGTGTCCAGACCGATGCGTACGTTGCCGCTGAATTCCCACTCGCTCCTGTCGAAATCCAGATCGGAAGCCACCGCTTCGTCGGCTTCGATCATGAAGTCGCCCTGGGCGATGCGCAGTCCCCGGAACATCATGGTGTTGGACTGCCTGTCGAAGGATGACCACTCGGCGTCCAGCGAGACGCGCAGGTTTTCGTCCTGGGCCAGGGCAACTGCCGGGGCAAGTATCAACGCCCATAGCAGCCCGTGGCTCTCGCCAAGGAATGCCAGCCAGTATCTATGGACCGAATTCACCATGTATGCTCGATTCTAGCGCCATGCGCTCAGCCTTCAAATTTGCGCTCAGCCCGACGGCATCCAGACGTCGGGTGCCGAAATAGAGAATCACGGGGCCGTCGGTGTACACGTCGAAAGTCGCGGGCTCGAGCCGCAGCGACGAGGTGCGGATCGCCGTCGGCCCGGAATCCGACTGCTCATTCCTGGTCAGTTCGACTTCGCCGCTGAAATCCAGGTACGTCTCCTCCAGAAATGCCTGGCCTTCCGTCGCCGTGAGCACCCAGGGGACATCGGTTTCCGGTTGGTAGCTGACGGCAACGTCGCTCAGCAGCAGGCGCTTCTCCGCAGGCAGTTCTTCGGCACGGGCGGCTTGTACCTGAAACAACGCCCGTCCCTCCTCATCCGTCCCCAATATCGATGCGCCGTGGAGGTAGTATCCCGGCGCGGCAGCACCCACCGGACCCATGGGATCTTCGTCTTCGATGCCCTGCCGGCTCCAGAGCCAGGTGAGCATGGCGATGGCGGTCAGCGCGCCAAGCGCAAACAATTCCCGGCGTTGAAATGGCCGTGTCATGCTGTCAACGCGCCAGCAGCAACATGTCGCACGCTTCACGCACGGCGCCGTGGCCTCCTCGCGCCGAAGTTCGATAATGAGAAACCTCGACCGCCGGTGCCCGCGCGTCGGCAACGGCGATCGCCAGCCCGGCCCGGCGCATCATGGACACATCGGTCGTGTCGTCGCCGATGCAGGCGACTGCGTCCAGGCCGATGCCCATGTTTTCAGCAAGTCCGGTCATCGCTTCAAGTTTGTTCCCTTCACCTTGGAAAACAGCCTCGACGCCGAGTTCCTTCATCCTTGCCGTCACCGCCGGCGTCCGGCGCGCGGAAATCACCGCCACCGCGATCCCGGCCGCCATGACCGCCTTGATCCCCGCTCCGTCATGAACATGGAACCGCTGCAACGACTCACCGCCCGCCCCGTAGTACAGACCACCGTCCGTGAGCACGCCATCCACGTCCAGAACCAGCAACCGGATCTTGCGGGCGCGTTCCAGCGTATCTGGAGTCACTACACTACTCCAGCTCGAAATACGTCGTGGACGTTCAACGCGCCTACCGGTTTTTCCTCCTCGTCGAGCACCAGCAGCGCGGTGATCCCGTGGTCTTCCATCAGGCGTACGGCCTGGGCCGCCAGGTCATCCCGGTGGATGGTTTTTCCGCCCCGGGTCATGACGTCGCCGATGGGGGTATCGTGGATATCGATGCGCCGGTCCAGCGTCCTGCGCAGGTCGCCGTCGGTGAACACGCCGCAGAGCTTGCCGTCGTCGTCGACCACCGCCGTGATGCCCAGATTCTTCCGTGACATTTCCAGGAGGCCTTCGCTTACGGAGGTATTGAGCGTCACGCTGGGAATGCCGTCGCCCTCGTGCATGATGTCCCGTACCCGCACCAGCAGCCGCCTGCCGAGCACTCCGCCGGGGTGAAAACCGGCGAAGTCCTCCTCCCGGAACCCTCGCTGCTCCAGCAGCACGATGGCCAGCGCGTCTCCCATGGCCAGCGCCGCGGTGGTGCTTGCGGTGGGCGCGAGGTTGAGGGGACAGGCTTCCTCGGCCACGCTGATGTCCAGGTTGACCGAAGCGGCCCGGGCGAGGGTGGAGCGGGGGTTCCCCGTCATGGCGATCAACGGAAGGCCGAGCCGCTTGATCCGCGGCAGCAGAAAGGCGATCTCCTGGGTTTCGCCGGAATTGGAGATCGCCAGAATCACATCCTGGCCGGTGATCATCCCCATGTCGCCATGCCCCGCTTCGCCGGCATGAACAAAGAACGCCGGCGACCCGGTGCTCGCCAGGGTGGCGGCGATCTTGCTGCCCACGTGTCCGGACTTGCCCAGGCCGATGACCACGATCCGGGCCTGGTTGCGCTGCGCCTCAATGCAGATTCTGCAGGCCACGAGCACCGGCTCACCCAGCCGCGGAACGAGGGCCCGAATCGCATCGGATTCGATTTCAAGCACGCGGCGTGCCGTAGCGAGGGCGTCGACGGGATTCTCGACCATGGTTGCAATTCTACCAGCCCGCAGCAAGAGCCCGACCGGTTTGGCTCCTGCCGTTGCTGGGGTAGACTGTGCGCTCTTTAGACCTGCGATACATTGATCACCCATGGATCCAAGAGAAATTTCGAAATTGATTGAAGCCGGGCTACCCGGCGCCAGGGCCGAGGTCCGCACGGACGGTCAGGGCCACTACGAGGCGCTGGTCGTCGCTGAGGAATTTGCCGGTCTTCGCAGTGTCCGCCGCCACCAGCGGGTTTACGCGACCCTGGGCGATCGCGTCGGAGGCGAGATTCACGCGCTGGCGCTCAGGACCTTCACCCCGGAGGAATGGCGGGATAGCGCCAAAACGCCCTAGCGGGTCGCGGACTTGGATAAACTGGAAGTTATCGGCGGCCCGCGCCTGTCGGGCGAGGTTCGGATCTCCGGCGCCAAGAACGCCGCTCTGCCCATCCTGGCCGCCTCGCTGCTGGCCGAAAAACCGGTGGTCCTGGAGAACATCCCCTCGCTCAACGACGTCAACACGACGGTCAAGTTGCTGCGCGGTATCGGCCTGGACATCGACTTCAACGGGCACTCCCGGATCGGAGTGACCCCTTCAGGAATCGAGCGGTTCGAGGCGCCCTACGAACTGGTCAAGACCATGCGCGCGTCCGTGCTGGTCCTCGGCCCGCTCCTGGGGCGATACGGCCGCGCCGATGTCTCGTTGCCGGGAGGCTGCGCAATCGGCGCGCGGCCCGTGAACCTTCACGTGGCGGGATTGCGCGCAATGGGAGCGGATATCGGCATCGAGAACGGCAACATCCGTGCACGCGCCAGGCGTCTGCAAGGCGCGCGGATCGTCCTCGATACGGTGACCGTCACCGGCACCGAGAACCTGATGATGGCCGCCGTCCTCGCCCGCGGCGAGTCGGTTATCGAAAACGCGGCAAGGGAACCGGAAATAGTCGATCTCGCGGAATTTCTTGTCCAATTGGGTGCCGTCATTGAAGGTGCCGGTACCAACACCATCCTGATCCAGGGTGTCGAAACCCTGGGCGGCGCGCACTACGAGGTGCTGCCCGACCGCATAGAAGGCGGAACCTACCTGGTGTCGGGAGCCATCACCGCCGGCCGGGTGCGAATCAACCGCACGCGCCCGGATCACCTGGATGCGGTAACGGCCAAGCTGGTCGAGGCCGGAGCCGCCGTGACTTCCGGCGCCGACTGGATCGAACTGGACATGCAGGGCGAGCGCCCGCGGGCGGTGGATCTGCATACCTCGCCCTATCCCGGTTTTCCGACCGACATGCAGGCGCAGTTCTGCGCCCTCAACGCCATCGCCACGGGCACCGGGGTGATCACTGAAACGGTGTTCGAGAACCGCTTCACCCACGCCCTGGAACTGCAGCGCATGGGCGCCGACCTCAGCGTCGAGGGGAATACCGTCATAAGCCGCGGCGTGACCGATCTCACCGGCGCACCGGTCATGGCCACCGATCTGCGCGCCTCGGCATCCCTGGTCCTTGCGGGACTGGCAGCGTCCGGCCGCACGGTAATCGATCGCATCTACCATATCGATCGCGGCTATGAGCGCATCGAGGAAAAACTCTCGCAGCTCGGGGCTCGGATCAGGCGGTTGCGGGGATAGCGCTGACTATAGATTGGGGGGGGCGGGTGCGAATCCCGCCCAACAACTGTCGCTCCGGTTGGTAGCAGCCGGAGCGCAGCGCCCCGATGAGAGCCCGCCAGGGATGGCGGGCGAACTTTAGCGGGCAATGACAACTACTTGGAGACCCACATGTTCATCTAACAATAATACGTCTATTTATCAGTTAGTTACGCCGTGATTATCGATATGATCCAATGTTCCGTTTTCAACGAGTAAGCAAAATGAAAGCGGATTGAATCCAATTGCAGCGCACTCGGGCGCCTTCATATCGACCAAAATGTCGGGAATTTCGAATTTTTCGGCGAGATCTTCGATTTTCCCATCTCCTCCTCGCCGCCACCTGCGGCAAAGAATCGGGCACGCAGAGCGCCGCAATCTGCGCAATGGGGACCGGTATCTCAAGAACCACGATCAAGATCATTCCCACCTGTAGCGGGCGCCGCGCCCGCCTCGGATCGATCCGTCAAATCACATCAACATAGCTGAAAACCGACGCGCCGAAAACAGGACAGAGTCAAAATAAAAATAATTAATACAAAAGGTTACGCCCCACTACGCTCCAGTACGCACCAATACAAGAAATCCTGTTCGATGAGCCCGGCACCCCTGCGCTGCGGTCCGCCCACTTGCGCAAAATCATCGCCTCGACAGACCCCGGTCACGGATCGCGGCACTGCGCAAATTCAGGAAATGAAGCGCGGGTTTCGTCCCTCACGCAGGGCCACCGGGGATCCGATCAAGGCGTTTCAGCGCGAACTGCGGCGGGAAGCGATTCAGCAACTGCTGGCACCGGCCGGACGCTGACGATGCGCGGCGCCGCTTAAGCGGTATCGCAACTCAATACCACCGTAATCGTTCGGTGGCCGGGGGATGGCGATGCGCCGATGGGGTGATTTGGCGGTCGCTCCGGGCAGCTTGATCTTAGCGATTGAGGGTGCGTCGCCAGTCTTTTCGTAGCGGCCGGAGCCAGATGTCCTTTTTCGGCTGGGCACGTTCCTTGTGCCGGTCGTAGCGCCCCCGCCCCTGGGTGGTTCCGACGTGGATCCAGCCCGAGGCCCGGTACACGGCGCCGGTGTAGCGCGGTATCTGGACGAAGGTCTCGATCAGCACGGGGATGGTGTTGTAACGCTCGGTCCAGTCCCGGGGCAGTTGGCGGCGCACCAGGGCGAGCAGGTGCGAGCCGAGGTTGGGGATCCGGATCCAGGGCAGGATCAGGAACCTCGGGTTGTCGACCACGAGGGCGAGGTTCTTCTCGCGTTTCTCGGGCGACCATCCGATGAAGTCATCGCGCGGGGCGAGCGTCCAGGCGGCGGTGGAGAACCCGAGCAGGGCCAGCGGGGCGCCGTCTTTGTCATGCACGGCGTAACGCATCTGGGCGCCGACCAGGGTGGTGTGTCCGAGGTAGTGGTAGCGGGCGACGAACTCGTTCCAGAGCCGGCCTTCGCGGGTGCTGTGCACGACGATGCGCATCGTGAGCGGGCGGACCTCCTCAAGGGTGGTGGGTGCGGGGAACAGCGGCGGTTCGGTGTCGGGTCCGAACTCGATGGGTTTCGGACGGCCCCGCTTCCACTTGGGCGGCGGCAGCTGGATGAGGCCGTCGCGATGCATGGCGAGCAGCACGACGCGGGCCATCATGTCCTTGAGCCCGCCGTCGGGCTTGACCCAGCCGATGCGCCGGCAGAACTCGATCGACAGGGCGCGCCGGGACAGCCGCGCGGGGCTGGCGATGAGCGCGCGCAGCAGCGCCATTTCCGCGGCGGTGAAGTCGCGCCCGTGGTAGCGGCACTCGATCGCCCCGCTCATCCCGGCGCCGCGAGTGCGCGCCTGCGTTCCGCGCTCATCGACCACGGTAGCCAGGACGAGAGGTCCTGCGGCGGTTTGCCGCCGTTGTCCGCGCATGCGTTCAGCCATTGCCCAAGCCAGCGGCGCACGTCGATACCGTTCATCGCCAGGGTGCCCGCGACCGTGTACATCATCGCGGTGAACTGTGCGCCGGTCTCGCTGTCGGAGCCGAACGACAGGGCCCTGGCGATGGCCGCGCCGCGCAGGAGCCTCTCGGCCAGGTTGTTGTCCATGGGAACCTGGGGGTTGTCGAGGAACACGCACAACCCCTCGCGGTGGTTCAGCAGCGAGCGTAGCGGCCTGGCCTTGCGCGCCTTGTCGGACAGTCCGGCCAGTTCCGTTTCGGCGCTCGCGAACAGCGCCTCCACCGCCTGTTTCAATTTGTCCTGCGCGGTGTCGAACGCCGGCGTCTGGCGCTCCAGATCGGGATCGTAACGTTCAAGCCGGGCGTCGTTCAACCGGTAAATCCGAGCGATCCGCTCGATCCATCGCCGGCACCACCGGGTCAGGCGCACATGCCCGGCCGCGCAGTCGAGGAAGGACCGCCGCTGGTGCGCCCAGCACCATTGAAGGATCACCTTGCCGTCGAGTTGGCGCGCCAGACTCTTGTAACTGGAGTAGCGGTCGCAGACCAGGATCACGGTGCCCTTGACCGCACCGAACAGGCGCTTGGCGACCTCGGCGCTGCGCGAGGGATCGATGAGGTAGTAGACCGCGTCGGCGCTGACCGAGGTCCACAGCCACGCCCGGCTGGAGCGGCCGCTGGCCCGATACGCCTGAACACGCCAGCCGGTCTCGTCGGCATGGCGGACCGCCGCGGTGTTCCGATGCGCCAGGATCGCCGCGGCCAACGGCTCGAACAGCGGCACGAAGCGCTTCACGCTGTCGGCCAGCGTGCCCGGAGAGATCCTCAACCCCATGTCGCCCAGCCAGGCCGCGACACGATGGATGGGACGGCGCCCGACGAAGCGCTCGTACAGTACGCACGCCCACACGCTGACGCCGTAAGGGGTGTTGCGGAACACCCGCGCCACCGCTGGCGCGGTCACCTCCCGGGGCGAGGCGGCGCAGTCGCAACCCCGGCGCCAGCGGGGGCGAACGATCTTGCGGGTGTGAGCCTTGACCTCGATCTCGATGACCGTGGTGCTGCGCTCGCCGTTCTCCACATAGGGCGTGCGGCAGTCCGAACACGCCCGTTCATCCTCCGCCGGGTTGCGCCGTTCGACCGTCTCCTCAAGCGCCGGCCGCGGGGTTCTCCCATGCCCGGCGGCGCCGGGCTGCTGGCCGCGCTTGCGCCCGGTGCCCGGTTTGTCCTGCTGCTCGCTCCTGGTTCCGTAGACCGCCCTGGACAGCACGCTGCGGGTCGAGCGCAGCTTGTCGATCTTGCCTTGCAGCGTCTCCACGCGGGAGGTCAGCTCCGAGTTCGCCTCCTTCAGGTCCCGCACCTCGCCACGCAGTCCGGCGATGATCTCGCGCAACGACCGGAACCGCTGCGTGACCCGCTTGACCGCCGCCCGCAACCGCTCGTTGCGCTCGCGCAGCCTCCCGATTACACCCTCCCGGGACTCCACCCGCCGCTTCGCTGCCGCGAGCCGACGCTCGAGTTGTTTTTGCAGGGAGTCCACCGCGCGGTTGCAATCCCGTGACACCCGCACCAACAGCGAGCGCAGATGATCCATGTCGCCCTTCAACCACTGGATCTCGTCCCGATGCCGCGCCTCAAGCCGCTCCAGGTGCTCGACAGACCTGCGCAGCGAGAAGCGAAGACCGGCGATCTCCTCGTCCTGGGCCTTGACCCTGCGTTCCAACGCCTTGAAAGCCCGCGACCGGCTCTGCGGTGTGTCGGCCACCCCGCCGCCGGCTCTCTTCGCTTCTTCGCGGGCCGCCTTGAGCTTGACACGGTAGGTGCCGAGTTGCCTCTTGTACGAGTCGGCACGCGAACGCGAGGCCTTCTCCGCCCGGCGCTGTTCCTCGGCGCGCAGTTCCAGCATGTTCGCGCGCTTGCGTTCCTCGTCAAGGCGCGCTTGCGTCTGTTCCAGCACAGACAGCCAGTCGAACGGCTCGCATTCCGGCACCGTCAGAGGAGCCGTCCACAAGTCCTCGCCCTCGACCAACGTCGCGTCTTCGCCGAAACCATCGTCGAAAACCACCATGCGCAAAACGATAGCGCATGCGCGGCTTAGTTACCAGCCCGAAAACCCCCGAGAACAATCCCATCCCCCGTCCACCGAACGATTATTGCGCCAGGGAAAGCCCTGGAGAGGAGAATGCTATGAATTGAAACTGAAACCTCTCGTAGCGATCCAGCGGGTTCGACTCCCGCCCGGCAAAGGCGCAGCCCGCCAGCCGGAAGCAAGTCTTGCGTGGCGCGCGGCAACGCCCGTCGTGAAGCGTAGACAGCAGGTGATGAAGCGGCGGAGGAAGCCTCGAAATCGGAATCGATGACGCCTTCATTGTTAATCGTGTGGGGGCAGCACCGGAAGCGCCGCTATTGGTGAGGCGCAACGGGTCGTCCGGGGTCGTGGACCGGCGCAGAGTCACGGAATGGATCGCCTGGGAACCTGGGAGGTCCTGCTCACGCCCACGGGCAACGACGCTGGAAGGGGATTGCCAGCATAAATCCAGACCCCGGCCCGTCGCCGGGCCTGCACGGCGGCGGGACCGCCCGATGCGGACACGAATTCCGACAGGCACCCGTGGAACCGGCTGGCGAAAACAATAAGCCGAAGGACATGCGAGGGCAGGAAGTCGTAGCGCCTTGATAGTACCTGTGAAGGCGGGGAACCGTGGCCCTCGGGACCCGCTGGAGGGAAGCGGGGCGTCACTTGTACAGAGCCACTGATGGGAAACGCTGGAGGAAACGCTGAGTTCCACAAACACGTACACGAAACAGCAGTGGATAGCCGAACAGGCGAGGGAGCGGTCTTCCTCAACCTGCGGATCAAGGACGAAACTCCTTGAGCGAACCTGTCAGGTGAGGAACCGAGTGCGTCAATCGCGCACGCTCGGGTCTGCGGGGGGAGGGGCTCGGTAACGACCCCTCCTACCCGGCCATACCACCACCGCCAGTGCGGGCCAAACGACAGGGAGCCGCCAGACGAGGGGAAACGCTCGCGGTTCAGTCATCGCGGTTCATACTCGATGCGCGCCCGTCGTCGCGAATGACAGCGAACCGAAACTTGTGCGCGTGTCGTCGCCACCAAGATCGCTTTTTATTGAATCACTCCATAGACTTCTGAAAACCAACGGTAGCTTTCATGAATTCACCTGCGTGGGGAAAGACAGACGGACCCGACGGCTCGTCTCATCATCTTGCACACCACTCGATGGACGTGGCAGCCGTATTCCAACGCGTCCTGGCGTTGCCTGTTTTCAGGGACCGAGCCGAAAGAGCCATGGGCAACAGTCTTTCACGACCAACCATTGCTCGGCTCGCCGCCCTGGTGTTCCTGCACGATATCGGCAAGCTGCATCCCGGCTTTCAGGCAAAGGGTTGGCCGCCGGGGCGGTGGCGCCAGCCGCTACGAGGTCATGTGGCGGAAAGCCTGGAATTTTTGGAACTCGCCTGGCGCACGCCTGACCATCCATTTCACGACATGACGCAGGTCATTGCGGAATGGGGCGAGGGTGTCGCTCCCTTGATTACAGCCAGCTTCTCTCACCACGGACGCCCGATCACGCAGACAACGTCGGCTTCTATACAAGATTGGCCTATTCTTCCACGCTATGACTGGCGTTCGGAATCGACGAAAATGCACGAGGCATTGCGTCGCTGGTTTCCTGATGCATTTACGGACAATGAAGCGTTGCCTGATGGACCCCGTTTTGTCCATTTTTTTGCAGGGCTCGCGGCGTTAGCCGATTGGGTGGGGTCCTACAGGTCGTTTTTTCACTTCAGTCCCGATTTCGATCTTCACTATGATCGCGAGGCCCATGACCGCGCTGCCCGCGTCTTGGCCGAGATCGGTCTCGATGTCGCACACCTTCCTCGCGGTGCCTCGGCGTCCTTTGCCCAATTGACCGGCTTTGAGCGACCGAACCCGGCGCAGACAGTCACGAATCAGATCGGGTCGGACGAACAACTGGTCATCCTGGAAAGCGAAACCGGGTCGGGTAAAACGGAGGCCGCGCTTTGGCGCTTTGCACGTCTTTTCTCGGCCGGCTGCGTCGATGGATTGTATTTCGCGGTGCCGACGAGGGCTGCGGCACGGCAACTGCATGGCCGTGTCGACGCCGCAATGAAGCGGCTTTTCGGCAGCCGGGCGCCCGAAACGGTTTTAGCAATTCCCGGAATGTTGAAGGCAGGAGAGGCCAGCGGGCGGCGTCTTCCAGAGTGGAAGGTGCTGTGGAACGACAATCGGGAGAGCGTTCCGGCTCGATGGGCGGCGGAACATGCCACCCGTTTTCTCGCCGCATCGGTCGCCGTCGGCACGGTAGACCAGGCCATGCTGGCCGGATTGATGGTCAAGCACGCGCACTTGCGGGGTAGTTCGCTCAGCCGCAGTCTGCTGGTGATCGACGAAGTCCACGCCTCTGACGCCTACATGACCGGCGTACTGTCACATCTCTTGAACGCCCATCTTGCGATTGGGGGTTACGCGGTACTGATGTCAGCAACACTTGGATCACGGGCGCGGATACGCTGGACGGGCGAAGCACAACCGAACTTCGAACAAGCTGCCGCAACGGACTATCCAGCGGTCTGGACGGCAGGCGATCCGACGCCCCGGAAAGCCGCCGGCGACGCTGGGTGCAAGACGGTACGGGTCGTTTTGGACGGCATGGCACCTCAGCGGGCGGCCGATTTGGCCCTGCAAGCTGCAAGAAAAGGGGCGCGGGTGCTTGTTATTCGAAACACGGTGACGAGCGCGGTGGAAACCTGGCGTGAGGTTCAGGAACGTCGCGGAGCCGCAGAATTGTTACAGGTGGCCGGTGCGTCAGCACTCCACCACGGCCGATTTGCAGCAGAAGATCGAGAATTGCTCGATCGCGCCGTGGAAACTGTTCTGACGACGAACCCCAATCGCCCCCCGCTGGGCGTGGTGGTCATCGGCACGCAGACATTGGAACAGTCTCTCGACATCGACGCCGACCTATTGATTACAGACCTCTGTCCCATGGATGTGCTGTTGCAGCGGATCGGACGGCTGCACCGGCACGCGCTTGCACGACCGGAAGGTTTCGAGCAGGCCAAGTGCATCGTCATGGCTCCCGAGGGCGGGCTCGACCGACTGACGAAGCCCGAGTTTGAGAACGGGCTTGGCGGTTGGGTGGACAAGGGCGGCGGTTTTCAGGGTATCTACCGCGATCTGGCGGTGTTGGAGTTGACGCGGCGATTGATCGAAGATCAACCGAACTGGCGCATCCCCGAGATGAACCGGAGTTTGGTCGAAGGCGCAACCCACCCAGAGTGTATTGCATCACTGATCGAAGAGAAGGGCGATGCGTGGAAAAAATATGATCGGACGCTCGGCGGCGTCATTGCGGCCGAGGGACTGTTTGCTCAATTGCAGCGGCTCGATCGCGGGGAGCGCTACGAAAAGCCATTCCCGAATTCCGATGAGCGGATCATGACCCGGCTGGGGGAAGAGGGAGTACTACTGACGCTTGACCCTCCGCCACTCGGCCCGTTCGGTCAGAAAATCACGCGGATCGCACTGCCCGCACGATGGTCGGCAGGCATATCGTCAAACGATGCGGAAGCGGTCGAGGCGCTCCCGGCACCGGATGGGCTTACATTCACGGTCGGCGAACGCACGTTTCAATATACGCGAGCGGGCTTGACCTGACTGGAATAAGGAGTTACTCTCCGCCATCGTTAGTTAGAACGTGGTATCTGATACTATTCTTAAAGTGCGCAGATTTCTGAGTCTTAGGGTTACAATGAAATTGAGTCTTCGATTTTCTGCTGAGTTGCCATCTTTTTGTGATCTCACGTCCTCCCATGTTCTTGTCGGGCGCGTCGCGTTTGCAGTCAACATTGGTCGGATTTCCCGGAATAATTTTCCGGATAGCCCCGTGGTTTCCGAGACAATACTAATCGGAGAAAACGATTCCCCACCTCTTCTGGGGCCTGATTTGCGCGAGAACGACCAATGAACCTCCTGACCGAACCGGTAATCTCCGTATCGAGCACCGAACGTCTATCGCTTCCCGCGCTGCTCGCGGCGATGGCGCAAGGGAAAGTGACGCAATTTTCAGCTCTCAGGCCCCATCAGCGTCCATCGTGGCACATGTTTCTGGTTCAGCTTGCCGCACTGGCGATTTGGACCGCGAAGCGCATCGACGTGCCAGATGAATCGACAGCGTGGGCCGACCTGCTGCGCGGGCTGACACCGGATCATGCGGACGACGCCCCCTGGTGCATGGTCGTCGAGAACCGGACCAAGCCTGGGTTCCTTCAACCGCCCGCCCCCGAAAATTTGAAATGGTCCCCCGTAGCGACGCCGGATGCATTGGATCTGCTCATCACGGCGCGCAATCACGACATCAAGCAGTCGGTCGCTCGCGACGCCACGATTGAAGATTGGTTGTTTGCGCTCGTTTCCTTGCAGACTTCGGCCGGCTACGACGGCAAGGGCAACTACGGGATCGCACGCATGAACGGAGGATCGTCCAGCCGTCCCATGCTGGGGCTCGCCCGGGCACAAGACAGGGATTTCCGGCTCAATCCGAGTGCGTGGTGGATACGGGACGTTCAGCAACTGTTGGCGCGGCGGCGGGCGGGCGATGGACTCGAATTCGGACGTATCGGAGGTCCGGCGCTTCTTTGGTGTCTCGATTGGCCGGAGGGAAAGCAGCTTGACCTCCGCCAGATCGATCCCTGGTTTATCGAAATTTGCCGGCGAGTACGGCTGGTCGACGCGGATCAGACATGGTTTGTGCTCCGGGCTACATCCACAACCGCTCGAATCGACGGGAAGGTGTTTCGCGGAAATGTCGGCGATCCGTGGGCGCCCGTGCATATAGGCGAGGGGAAGAGCCTGACGTTGGGAAGCGGCGATTTCGACTACAAGCGGTTGAGCGAACTGATGTTCGGAGGCGACTGGCGCGTCCCGGTGCTGGCCACTCGTGGCCCGAACGAAAACGCGGGCGACACGCTACTCGTGGCCGAGGCCCTCTCGCGCGGAAACAGCAAAACGGAAGGCTTCAAGAGCCGTGTCGTACCGGTTCCGGATGGCGCGGTGCGTTTGTTTCAGTCCAAGACGGCCGCCAAACTTTCAGCGGAACAGTTGGAGGAGATCAAGGCATTCGACGAGGCTTTGCGCAACGCCCTTGCCCTGCTGGCCGCACGCGGCGACCGGGAAAGTATGGGCAAAGCCCAGTACGCGTTCTCGAGGCCGACGAGAAAGCGGTTCGATGGCGCCGCCGACGGGATGTTTTTCCAGCATCTCTGGAAACGCCTTGCGCCGACAGACACAGGCGATCCCGAAGCAACAGACAAGGCGGGCCATGACTTCCGGCGTGTATTGTTCGATGCAGCCAAGGCTGAACTCACGGCCGCCTTGCCGGGTATTCCATGTGCCGCGATTCAGCGACCGAAAGCCGAGGCAAGAGCGTGGCGTGCGTTTCACGCCCGCGTGCGCAAGCTCGATGCACAACTCTACCCATCCGTTCAAATCCAGGAGCACGTCGATGCCGAAGCCTGATACACACCCCGTGGACAGGGCCGTGTTAGCCACCGCAACCATGCTGCAATATCTTGAGACGGGGCGACTGGCCGAACTGCGTCGAATTCGGTCGGCCTCGAGCGGGGCGCCCGGCTTTTGGCGATTGGCTGCACGGCATCCCGAAACAATAGGCCGACAACAAGAGACGTGGATGGCCATCATCCGTATTCTCGCCATACTGACTCCCAAGGGCGATGCGGCGAACCGCCCACCGCTTCATAATGCCAAGCGCCGGTTGGGCGAAGTCCTGTGCGACGGCGGCGACCCCGGCTGGTCCCACTCAAACTCACCCCGCCCGGTACTGAGCGAGCGGCGCCTCGCGCAACTCATGGCCGCGCGGAAACACCAGCGGGAAGTGCTCCTGGAACGTGCTGCCCGTGCAATTAACCGGACTCTCCAATCCGCAAGCGGCGTCAATGTCCTCGACATTGCCTGGACGCTGTTGGACCACGATCGCGGACGCATCGGGCGACGTCTCGCTGAACCTTATTACCGGAGGCTCGACGGAGCCGACCGCGATCACCAGACTCTACAGGAAGGAGCAAACGAATGACCGAGCCGCGTTTTCTGCAAATCCACACCCTCAGCCCCTACACGGGCGCCCTCCTGAATCGCGACGATACGGGGCTCGCCAAGCGCCTGCTCTACGGCGGCGCACTTCGCACGCGGGTTTCGTCCCAATGCCTCAAACGGCACTGGCGGATCGCTGAGGACCCACACGCGCTAAACCGGATCGATGGCGCCGAGGCCGCCTTCCGCTCCCGCGAACTGGTGACGCAAAAGGTGATCGGGCCATTGCGTGACCGCTTTTCGGACGATGTCGTCAAGGCGCTGGAACCGGAAATTCAGCAAGCCGTCTACGGCGACAAGGGCACGACCAAGAAAAGCCGTCAGACGCTGTTGTTCGGCGCACCTGAAATCGCATGGCTGGCCAAGGAAGCCGAGCGCCTTGCCGAAAACGCGAATGGCGACATCGACGCAGTGACGAAATCGGCCAAGGACTGGAGAAAAGAGTTCCGCGCGAACATCAAGGCCATGCGCGATGGAGCCATCCTCCCTGCCGGACTGACCGCAGCCCTGTTCGGACGAATGGTGACATCCGATACCGATGCCAATATCACCGCGCCGGTCCATGTCGCCCATGCCTTCACCGTGCACGAGGAGGAAGCTGAGAGCGACTACTTCACCGCGGTGGACGACTTGTCCGAGGATGAGCCCGGAGCGGATACGATTCAGGAAACCGAGCTGACCTCGGGCCTGTTTTACGGCTATGTCGTCGTCGATTTACGGGGACTGCTCGGCAACCTGGGCCACGATTCCGAGATGGCAGGCGCGGTGCTGCACAACCTCGTTCATTTGATCGCCGAGGTTTCCCCTGGTGCAAAACTCGGCTCCACGGCCCCCTACGGCCGGGCGTCCCTGATGCTCCTCGAAGCGGGCGACCGTCAGCCCCGGACACTGGCCGAGGCGTATCGCCGCCCCTGTGCGCCGGACTCAGACGCGGCGGTGGACGCAATGGCCAATTATCTGAAGCGGCTTGACGATGCCTACGACACGGGCGAGGAACGTCATGTGATGACCGTCCTCGATTCCGAGTTGCCACGGGCTGAGCGTGGCTCGTTGGCCGACCTTGCGAACTGGTCGAAGACGCTGCCGGGAGGGCTCAAGTGAGTCAACGATGGCTCGTCATCCGTCTGGAGGCGCCGCTGATGGCCTTCGGCGGAGTCGCCGTGGACCAGGTCGGCCCAACGCGCGATTTCCCTGCCGCCTCGATGCTGACCGGACTCTTCGCCAATGCGCTCGGGCTGCACTGGTCGGATCGCATGGCGCATCAGGCGATGCAAGATCGGCTGATTTTCGCCGCGCGCCGCGAGCGGGAGGCGCAGGCGTCGGCGGTCCTGACGGATATGCAGAACGCGCAACTGTCAAAAGCAGATAAGGGCTGGACAACGTTCGGCGTACCAAGCGGACGTGACGGGGCGAGCTACGGTGCGCCGCATCGACGCGCCCGGGATTATCTGACCGATCAAGCAGTGCAGGTGGTGCTGCGGCTCGATCCGGTTGGCGAACCCCCCACTCTGGAGACGCTGGCGGAAGCGCTCGACTACCCGGCACGACCTCTTTTCATCGGGCGTAAACCCTGCCTCCCCGCCTGTCGTCTGATGAACGGGTGGGTGGACGGAGAGACCGCTCACGCCGCGCTCTCCGCGCTACCGGGTTCAGGACCGTTCCACGCACTCTGGCCGGCGGGCGAAGGCCCGGAGAACGATTGGCTGGTCGATCATGTCACCGAACTTGCCGATCTGCGCAATTGGCGAACGGGGCTGCACAGCGGATCGCGCCACGTGGTCGAAGGGCGTGTCATGGGAGAGGCGCAGTCATGAGTTCCCTTTGCCTGATCCGCGCACCCATATCAATGAACAAACTGGCCCGCTGGGCCGGAGAGCGCGGCTGGATTCGTCATCGCGGTCATGCCGCCGGATTCGACGAAGGCCGGGCCGTCCACCACCTGATCGACGAAATGTTCGGCCCCGGCGAATTGCGCCCGTTTCGCTTGTTGGTCGCGCCGGGGCGCGCCGTCGGCAGTCTCTATGGCTATTGCCGGAGTAACGGGGAGTTCTTGCGGGAAGCGGCCCGAATTCATTCCCCGCCCGAACATCTGGGCGTACTTCAACTTGACCGGCTTGAGGAAAAGCCCATGCCGGCGGCATGGACAAAGGGCCGGCGGATCGGCTTTGACCTGCGTGTACGCCCGGTCCGAAGATTGAAGACAAGTCTTGAGAACGGCGCCAAGCAATTTCGTAGAGGCGCGGAAGTTGACGCCTATGTTGTTGAAGCATTGCGCCGCCATCCGGACGACTCATCCGGTATGTCCGGTCACGCCCGGACCAGGGCAACGGTTTATCTGGACTGGCTGGCGGAAAGGCTGGGCAAAGCCGCCGAACTCGATCGCCCAGCGACGCGTCTCGCCCGCTTTCAGCGCGTTCGCGTTTCACGCGGCGCGGCCGGACCCGAAGGACCCGACGCGACGTTTCACGGCGCGCTGATAGTGGACAACCCTGAGCACTTCACTGCGTTGCTCAAGCGCGGCGTGGGGCGTCACCGCGCCTATGGGTATGGAATGCTGCTTCTGCGGCCGCCACGCATGCACTGCCGGGGGGACAATGCTTAAGGGACGCCTCGGTCTCGACAGCGCAAAGGTCCCGCACAAGGACCGTGCGGGACTGCTCTACCTCGCCCGCGGAGCGCTGACGGCCCGAGACGGAACGCTTGCATTTCTGCAGGGAGATGCGACCAAAACGGATGCATTGTCACCGGGCGATTACGCGATCCCCCTCCAAGGTATATCAATGATTTTGCTCGGCCCGGGTTCCACGGTCAGTCACGACGCTTTAAGACTCCTCGCGCATGCTCGCACTGCGCTTGCAGCCGTAGGCGATGACGGAGTGAGGATGTACACGGCACCGCCCCTGATACCGGATCGTTCGGGACTCGCCCGCATCCAGGCGCGCTGCTGGGCGAATCCAACGATGCGTTTGGATGTCGCGCGGCGAATGTATGCGTGGAGGCTGGGCGAAGTGTTGCCGCATCGCGATATCAACGTACTCCGTGGCATCGAAGGTGCGCGAATGAAGCAAAGTTATCGCCTCATCGCCCAACAGATCGGGATCGACTGGCGCCGTCGCCGCTATGACAGGGCCAATCCGAGTGCCACGGACCTTCCGAACCAGGCATTGAATCACGCGGCCAGCGCAGTTGAAGCGGCCGCGGCCATCGCCGTCGCGTCCACGGGAACCATCCCGCAACTGGGATTCATACACGAGGATCCAGGCCAATCGTTCGTTCTGGATATCGCCGACCTTTACCGCGACAAGATTACGATTCTCTATGCATTTCGAGCCGCAAAGCACGTTGCCGAACGACCAGACAAGAGCATCGAGCGTACGACTCGGCGTCTGATCGGTGAAGCACTGGCCCGAGATCGAGTGATCCCTTCAATGATCGAACGGATCAACAAACTGTTCAAAGAATCGGTAGAAAAGAAATGAGACGGCAAACATGCCGATGACCGTCGTCGTGACCCGCGATGTCGAAGCACGCTATCGAGGATTTTTAACATCCATCATGCTGGAGATCGCTCCCGGAGTTTATGCTGCGCCCGACCTGTCGGCCGCTGTGCGCGAACGGCTGTGGACCGTGTTGTCGTCGTGGTGGGGCACGCTTCGCCGAGGAGCGATCGTAATGGTCTGGCGCGATACAACTGCGTCCGGAAACCTTCGTGTTGAAACCCTCGGTGAACCCCCCAAAGAGATCGTCGATGCCGACGGCGTGTTGCTTCTGAAGCGGCACTAACTACTGACTGTTTTCCATACGTTCTTTAACAAATAGAATATTATCAGAGGGTTAGTCCCTAGAGGTTTCCCCGCATGGGCGGGGATAGACCCAATCGAAATTAATGACGAGAGACGCTTAAATCGGTTTCCCCGCATGGGCGGGGATAGACCCAGGTCCGGGAATGTCGGCTACTGTAATTAAGAGGTTTCCCCGCATGGGCGGGGATAGACCCTGCACGGTGGAGTTGAGGCTGGCCACCGTGCCGGTTTCCCCGCATGGGCGGGGATAGACCCGTCGTGAAGCGCTTGCCGGCCCGCTCCTCGAAGGTTTCCCCGCATGGGCGGGGATAGACCCAGGTCGTCCGGCACCTCGGTCAGCGTGAAGCGGGTTTCCCCGCATGGGCGGGGATAGACCCTCCGGGCCGCAGATGACCTCGAGGCAGGATTCGGTTTCCCCGCATGGGCGGGGATAGACCCGACTGAGCCCTGAGCCCTGAGCCCTGAGCCGCGGTTTCCCCGCATGGGCGGGGATAGACCCCATGGAAATGTATCTGCACGGAATCGAATTCAGGTTTCCCCGCATGGGCGGGGATAGACCCGGTGTGGCCTTTTTTGGGTACAGGGCCAGCGCGGTTTCCCCGCATGGGCGGGGATAGACCTTGAGCATGAGAACGGCGCTTACCCTTACGAGGGGTTTCCCCGCATGGGCGGGGATAGACCCCCAATACCGTGTTGCCATTACACACCCCCTACGGTTTCCCCGCATGGGCGGGGATAGACCGTGGCCGGGACGGATCCTGCT
Organism: Candidatus Rariloculaceae bacterium; assembly: GCA_965262365.1. Lineage (GTDB taxonomy): Bacteria > Pseudomonadota > Gammaproteobacteria > Steroidobacterales > Rariloculaceae > UBA6522. The sequence continues at coordinate 3,545,136 of OZ253541.1, read as the reverse complement.
CGTCTCCGGACGGGTTTCCCCGCATGGGCGGGGATAGACCCGTTCAGTTGCGCACGTTCGACGGGCGGCTGCGGGTTTCCCCGCATGGGCGGGGATAGACCCAACATGGAGATCGCGCTACTGGAAGCCACGCGGGTTTCCCCGCATGGGCGGGGATAGACCTTCTCCGGTACCGGTCCAGGATCTCCGGATCCTGGTTTCCCCGCATGGGCGGGGATAGACCCTACATTGCCAAGCAGCTTTGCACCCTCGCCGAGGTTTCCCCGCATGGGCGGGGATAGACCCGCCCGCGAAAAAGCCCGCGAAAAACGCTTTAAGGTTTCCCCGCATGGGCGGGGATAGACCCTTGGACGGCACCCCGCCCGCGGACCTGCTCGCGGTTTCCCCGCATGGGCGGGGATAGACCCCTGGGCTTTCCCGGGCGCATCAAGGCCGCCACGGTTTCCCCGCATGGGCGGGGATAGACCCGTGAATCTGACGAGCCCCGCCGCGGACGTCGCGGTTTCCCCGCATGGGCGGGGATAGACCCTTTTCAGGACGTCCAGTGTGCCGTAGTGCCTCGGTTTCCCCGCATGGGCGGGGATAGACCCTCTTCGGTTTTCACCGTGAGCTTCGGCAGCGTGGTTTCCCCGCATGGGCGGGGATAGACCCTCTTCAGGACGTCCAGTGTGCCGTAGTGCCTCGGTTTCCCCGCATGGGCGGGGATAGACCCTCGCCACGCGCGGCACCGAATTGGTGTGTGACGGTTTCCCCGCATGGGCGGGGATAGACCCTCTTTCGTGCGGCCGCGCCGGTCCGACCACACGGTTTCCCCGCATGGGCGGGGATAGACCCCATTTTCCGGGCGTGACGGCCAACGGCGGCGTGGTTTCCCCGCATGGGCGGGGATAGACCTTCTGCTGGAGGGAGCTCCCGGTGCAGCCACAAGGTTTCCCCGCATGGGCGGGGATAGACCCGAGTGGGACGCCGGCGGCGGCAACATCGTGACGGTTTCCCCGCATGGGCGGGGATAGACCCTGAACCATTCCAGCCCAATAACCGTGTATTCCGGTTTCCCCGCATGGGCGGGGATAGACCCAGCGTTATTGCGCTGTACGTGGCCACCATTGCGGTTTCCCCGCATGGGCGGGGATAGACCCGTGGCCGGTAACACCTTGCTACAGGCCGGGCAGGTTTCCCCGCATGGGCGGGGATAGACCCGTGGGGTATGGTTTGCCCACGCCACGGCATACGGTTTCCCCGCATGGGCGGGGATAGACCCGGGCTGTACAGCTTCTCGTGCGTGATGACGCAGGTTTCCCCGCATGGGCGGGGATAGACCCTATGTCTTTGCGGGGCTTGCCGCGGCGCAGGGGGTTTCCCCGCATGGGCGGGGATAGACCCTCGTCTACGCGGCGCTGAAGGGCGGATTCAAGGGTTTCCCCGCATGGGCGGGGATAGACCCGATCCAGGCGCCATTGTCGGTCCAGGCCTGCTGGTTTCCCCGCATGGGCGGGGATAGACCCTCGGGGCCGCAGATGACCTCGAGGCAGGATTCGGGTTTCCCCGCATGGGCGGGGATAGACCCTGGCGCCTGGCGCTGGCCACGATCGTGCGGCTGGTTTCCCCGCATGGGCGGGGATAGACCTCCTCCACCACCGACCAGGGGCCGTGGCGCGGCGGTTTCCCCGCATGGGCGGGGATAGACCCCCGCCGCCGATCGGCACGTCACGCTGGATGTTGGTTTCCCCGCATGGGCGGGGATAGACCCGACCTCTTCGCGCTTGGCCCGAGCGTCGAGGTGGTTTCCCCGCATGGGCGGGGATAGACCTGGTCACTATGTACAGCGACTCATTACTAAAGTGGTTTCCCCGCATGGGCGGGGATAGACCCTGGTGGAGTACGTGTTCAATCGGCCGCCAGACGGTTTCCCCGCATGGGCGGGGATAGACCCCGAGTCTGGCCACCTCGCGCGCGGTGATGGCGGGTTTCCCCGCATGGGCGGGGATAGACCCGATGGGGTTCTCTCTTGGCATACGGCTCACTCGGTTTCCCCGCATGGGCGGGGATAGACCCCTTGAGCGTGCCGCGCATCTGGTTGCACTGGTGGTTTCCCCGCATGGGCGGGGATAGACCGCCTTCAAGATCCGTATGCCACGTGTCGGGTGTGGTTTCCCCGCATGGGCGGGGATAGACCCTGGTTACCCGGTTATCGACAGACCAGAAAGACGGTTTCCCCGCATGGGCGGGGATAGACCCTTGAGCTACCGCAGCGCGATGGCCTCGGCTTGGGTTTCCCCGCATGGGCGGGGATAGACCCGTGATGGTGCCGCTCGGCTGACGGTTGACGATGGTTTCCCCGCATGGGCGGGGATAGACCCCCCACCAGCGCCGAGTAGACCTTGTCGGCCATGGTTTCCCCGCATGGGCGGGGATAGACCCGTGCTCGACCCCGCGACGCACAAAACCGCGGTGGTTTCCCCGCATGGGCGGGGATAGACCCGGCGTCCAGTGACCGTTGCGGGCAAGGTAGTTGGTTTCCCCGCATGGGCGGGGATAGACCCCTCGCCAGCATCTCGTTCACGGCCGTACCGCCGGTTTCCCCGCATGGGCGGGGATAGACCCGCGGCCAGGGTGAGCTTCGACAAGCACCACGCGGTTTCCCCGCATGGGCGGGGATAGACCCGATGCCGCAGGCGTCCACGGTGCGGTGCGCCTGGTTTCCCCGCATGGGCGGGGATAGACCCAACTGCCTGGCGCGCGCCGTCGCCTACGACGTGGTTTCCCCGCATGGGCGGGGATAGACCCGTAGTAGCGTGCCTCAGTCTGAAACATTGCCTGGTTTCCCCGCATGGGCGGGGATAGACCCTGGACAGGGGTTGCAGGTTCGAGTCCTGTCTCGGTTTCCCCGCATGGGCGGGGATAGACCCTTGAAGCGTCCGGACTGTTCGGCGCCGAGGATGGTTTCCCCGCATGGGCGGGGATAGACCCGCGGGCTCACTGCCGTCAGCATGCCCGATGACGGTTTCCCCGCATGGGCGGGGATAGACCCCCGCATATTTCATCCAGGCCCTGGCAGTTGCTGGTTTCCCCGCATGGGCGGGGATAGACCCTCATGGGCGTGTTCAATTGCTTGGTCACGAATGGTTTCCCCGCATGGGCGGGGATAGACCCTTTTCAGGCCCGTACCCTCCCCGACCGAAGAAGGTTTCCCCGCATGGGCGGGGATAGACCCCCGTCGTACACGCCTACGACTGGCTCGACGCCGGTTTCCCCGCATGGGCGGGGATAGACCACGTTCCAGGAGTTCACGGGTACTGCGGAAGAGGGTTTCCCCGCATGGGCGGGGATAGACCCATCATGAACCGGCGCTCCGGAGACGTCGGGAAGGTTTCCCCGCATAGGCGGGGATAGACCTGAGCCTCGGCGAATGCCTTGGCGAGTTCCAGAGGTTTCCCCGCATGGGCGGGGATAGACCTCGACGGTCTCCATCGACCGCCCGAACGACCGGTCGAGCGTGCTCCCGACGCAGATTCCAACCGCCAGATCCGTCATGCGCCCGGTCCCAATTTGTTGCCGCCGGTACCGGCATGTACTATCTCGGTCGTGGCGTCAGTGAACCTCATTTTCACCTGGATCGGGACCGGCATGGCCCTGGTGTTCCTCTTCCTGACGATCGTTCTGGCGGTGGCTCTATTCATCGGGGCTCTGCGCGACTTCTAACCGATCCTCCAGACCCGCGCCCGTGCCTTTGCGATCGACCGCGCCTCCGACGCCCACCCCGCCAGCTCGACGATGTCCATGTCCATGAGCCGCCCGATGTCCTGGTGCAGGTACGCGGCGCAGAGCGCGATCCAGTCCCGAATCTGGCGTTGTGGCGGGATCGCCCGCCACGTTTGCCCGATACCCCGGTAGACGTCGCCGACGCGGGGCACGCCTACCCCGCCAAAAAACCCAAGTACGCCTGCTGCAACCGCTGGTAGTCGTGCATGTCCACCGCCTCGATGGTTTCCCCGCATGGGCGGGGATAGACCCGCGGTTGTGTACGTGGATAGCGTGGGTTCCACGGTTTCCCCGCATGGGCGGGGATAGACCCATCACGTCGTTGCGCGGCTGGGTCGCGGCTCGGGTTTCCCCGCATGGGCGGGGATAGACCCGCGACCTATCGCCCGATCGCGGTGCTGGACGCGGTTTCCCCGCATGGGCGGGGATAGCCCCGTCACTGTAGGCGATACTGAGACAGCATAGGTGGTTTCCCCGCATGGGCGGGTGTTGTTGGGCACATTCTTCCACTGAGCCACCGCGCCTTTTGGTCGGATTATCTTGTTGGTGAAACAACTGACGTGGTGGATTAATCCGCCACGGCCAGGTCGGCGTTGACGCAGCGTTATCCACGGTCTGTCCCACGGGCGCGGGCCCTTGGTCAGCCATGTCGCCGGTGGGCAGGCGGTGGATAACGCGGTGCTGGCGCGAGCGACGTGGGAGCGGGGCGCCGGGTTAACCTGAGCGCTTCGTAAAAGAGCAGGGAGGGTGGCCCGCGCGGGACGGCGTTCCCGCCGGGCCGTGGCCGGTGCAGCTTCGGTATCCATCGGGGCTTACCGGCGAGCAATACGTTAAACGCCGTGCATGGCGCGATGCAACCCTCAAGCGGTGTCCGAATCATCCGCGGGGCGGATGTTCCTTCGCCCGCCACGGGACCTACCCCCGCAACGTCTACGGCATCCCGACGATCAATGTGCCATGCGGCTTCAGTAGCTCGGGACTGCCCATCGGCTTGCAGATCAGCGGCCCCATACTTGGCGAACCGGAGGTGCTCGCGCTCGCGCACGCTTACGAGCAGGCCACAAATTGGCACGAGCGGCGTCCTCCGCTCGACTGACCCGTTTCGCCGCACGCACCCGTTTCGACAACCGGCCCGCAAGACCCAACGCGGAAGACGCACGATGATTCGCGCGACACTCACCTACATGCCGGCCATCGTTGCGGTGATGGTTTCGCTGCTCGGCGCGCTGCTTTCGCGGACGTTCCGGGCGGCTTGACCCTAGCGATTAAGGGTGCGTTGCCAGTCATTTCGGAGGGGGGCGGAGCCAGATGTCCATATTTTGTGCGTTGGCGAGTGTGTCCGCCGCCAGCATCCTGATCGCATCGCATTCGACGTTTGGGATCGTCGCCTTCTATGCTGGCGGCCAAGGCCGTTTATTGCGAAAGCTGCAACGATGCCGCGAATTGCAGGTAGACTGCCCTGCCCTGCCAGGGCAGTAGCGAGTCGCTGCGGTAGATGCGCCCGCAGCAAACTTCGAACTCGCCGCGGTCGGGATACGTGTCGAACAGGTTGTTGGAACCGAGCTTGAGGCGGTAGCGATCCCCGAACACCCAGGTGGCCTCGAGGTCGACAAAAAACGTGCTGCCGAAGTGCTGAATCTCAGTCAGGCTCGCGGTCGATGCGTTCGCGTAGTCGCCGAAATAACTGCCGCGTACGAGCAGGTCCAGTCGATCCCAGGCTTGGCGCATCGACAACACGGCGCGTGTGTTCGGTGCGCCGTACCGCGAATCGTGCTCCGCCTCGCTGTCGACGAACCGGCCGCGTTCGGTCAGTTTCGTCGTATTGCGGTTGAGCGCCGCCTGCAGCGTGGTGCCGCCTGCGAACCGCTCGCCGTTCCAGGTCGCGACGAGATCGATGCCGCGCGTCTGCGAATTCACGTCGTTGGTGAAGAACCGCACGCGGGCGATGGTATTTGCGCCCGGAACGCCCAGGGCCTTGAGTTGCCGTACCTCGTCCGGGCCGACCGCGAATTGCGATGACAAGATGATGCGGTCTTCGAGCTCGATTCGGTAATAGTCGAGGGTCAGCGACAGGCCCTCTGCCGGTTGCGCTGCCAAACCGAGGGTAATAGAGCGAGAATCCTCGGCGTCGAGCGGGCGCGCACCGAAAAGTCCTGCGGCCGGATGCTCCGGAGGAAACACGCCCTCGGCCACAGGCAAGCCTTGTTCGTTGATGCGCGTGGACACGTTGGTCGTTGATATCTGGCCCGGTGTCGGGGCGCGAAATCCCGTGCCTGCAGAACCGCGCAGGTTAAGACGGTCGGTCGCCCGGTAGCGCATGGCAATTTTTCCGATGGCCACATCGCCGAAGTCCGAGAAGCTCTCGAAGCGAGCGGCGCCGTTGACGAGCCAGTCATCGGTCACGTCGAGTTCGAGATCGATATAACCCGCGTAGCTGTCGCGTTTTACATCCGACGTGAACTGTGGGGAATAGCCGGGAAAGCCGTTCGACCCGACGGGAACCACGTTGTGAATGGGATCCCCGCCCGGACACAACAAGCCAACGGCCTCGAACCGCGGAATCCGGCACTCGATGACGTTCAGTGCGTCACTCGGGTCGGCATCGACCTCAACCTGCGTGATCTCGAAATTGAACGGGTCCGGCGCCGCGAACGGGCCGACAGCCGACGATGCCGCATCGCCCGCTTCGATCGCGTAGCCCTCCTCGCGCCACTCGAAACCGAAGGCGACATTGAGCGGACTCGCGAGACCCACGTCAACCGGCCACGTCAGGTCCGCATTGGAGGCAAGCTCGTCGCTGACGAGATTACCCGGATGAAACGCAGTCGGTGTTGCCGGTCCGAGCGAAGGGTTCAGCGTGTTTTCGAGCCGGTAGCGCAGCTCGTGGTTGCCGTAGCTCAACGAGACGTCGTAGGTGAGCCCTCGGGCCGACTCGCCGCGCAGTCCGAAGGCGCCGCTGTAGTCCGATGCCACGGCGGAAAAGAACGGGGTGAAGCCGGACGGATACAGGCTCGTGCGAGGATCGTAGATCGAACCGTCCTCGAGCCTGAGCGGCAGCAACTGGCTCACGCCCGGTCGGCGGTAGAAAAACCCTCCGCCCTGATCGCGGTCGGCGTAGTTGCCGTAACTGTAAAGTTCAACGGCGCCCGAGAGCGGCAGCGCGGCGTTGACGACCAGCAGCGTCTGTTCGCGTCGCGGCTGCCCCCAAATCTGCGCGGGGCTTTCGAACGCGCGCGGACCGCCGACGCGGTGGAAGTTGTCGGCATAGCGGGTATCGAGGTCGTCCGGGATGCCGTCGCTGCCCGGCAGGACCTGCACGATTGTTCCGTCCGCCGCGTAGGAATAGCTGTGGGCGTCGGGGCCGTAATATGTGACGCCGTCCACGGCGAGCTGGTTGCGCGTCGCTTCGAGCGGCGTCTGTCCGGAGCTGCCGATCGTGAGGTCGTACGGTTCCGAACGGCTCGTTTGCTTGTTGTCGGAATATTGGCCGCTGATGTTGACGAAGCCGCCGTCGCCGAGCGGAAAGCCCGCGTTGGCTTCGATGGTGACCTCGTCCCCGTCGCCCTCCGAAAAGCCGCCGAACCGGGTGACGAGATCGAAGCCCGAATCGTTTGACTTCAGATTGAAGTTGATGACGCCCGCGATGGCGTCGGAACCGTACTGCGCAGCCGCGCCATCGCGCAGCACTTCGACCGACTGCAGTGCGATGCCGGGGAAATTGCCGATGTCGGGACCGTGTGAGCCGAAGCCGCCGAGCTGCACGAGAGCGGCGCGGTGGCGCCGCCTGCCGTTGACGAGCACGAGCGTGTGATGGGAATCGAGACCGCGCAGGCTCGCAGGCCGCACGAACGTGGCGCCGTCGGAGATCGGTTGGCGCGAGACGTTGAACGACGGCACGATCGTGTTGATGACGTCGACGAGGTCGGAGGAGGCGACGCTCTCGATCTCCTCGAGATTAAAGACGTCAACGGGAACCGGGGTCTCGGTCGCCGCGCGCTGCTCACGCCTTGTACCGATCGTCACGACTTCCTCGAGCACCGGGCCGGCACGGCTCCCGGCGTCGGAGCCGTCGCCCTCATCGGCTGCGACCGGTTGAGAAAGGACGGCGGAGCCGCTGCCGAGGCTCGCGGCCAACCCCGCAAGCCCGACCACGAGCGTTGACAGCCGTGTTTGCGGCAATGGAGACCACAGTCGGCGGGAACGCTCGGCAGGGGCTCGGAAATTACCTTGGTTCATGGATGCAAGTCGAATGGACCCGGGACACGAAGAGTCTGGAATGAAGAGACTATCCGAGTCATCCGGCTTTTTCACGCGGCGGTGTGCCACCGCTGCCGCGGCCGGCATCGTTGCGTCCGGCGTCGGCGTCCCTGTGGAGTATCGCCACCGCGACCGCCCCGGCATCGGGCGGCGCCGCGGAGCGCGGACTGTTGCGCGGATCGGGCCTTCTCCGGCGTGAACGGCGCACGGGCGGGTCAAATTTTTTGAGGTAGCCACGCGCAGGTCTGCGTAGCGGCGCGTAGAGGGTGCGGCGATTGTGTCAATCGGACCGGCCCGTACTTCATCGGATGACCGTGCGCGTCATCCGTCCCGGGCCGTTTCTTCGCCTTCATCCGCGCCAGCTCGCGCTCCAGATACTCGACAAAGTCGCGTTCGGGATAGTCCCGGATTACGTCGGGCGTGTTGAACACGATATGGTGGCGGCACAGACGGTTGGGCGGCGGCAGCACGCGCACGAACCAGATCTGCCCCTCGCAGCCGATATAACCGGCTGGAACCGTGCAGGAAACGATCGCCCTCGTGCCGACCTCGCGCAGCAGAACCTCCTCGCCCTCGCGGCCGCACTGTACGTAAAAGCCCATCCTCGAGTGCTGCATCCGCTCAACGGCGTCCGTCAACCAGGACGGGCAATCGAACTCGGGAGCGATGCGCACAATGCAGCTGCCCATGGTTTCGCGGCTGCTCCCGAACCGCACGTCGAACAGCGCCCACATCGTGAAATAGCTGACGGTCAACGGGCTCATCGGCGGCCCGCCGGGCAAGTACCGGTCCTCTGCATCGCCGGCGATCCTGACGAATCCCTTCGCTTCTCTCATCCCGGAAATGGATTCGGCCATGAGGGAGGTGACATTCTGCGCCAACGCGTACAGGGCGTGGCAAGGGTCATGGCCGGCGAGCTTGCCGAGGGGTGAGGCCATCGCCACCGAAACCGGCTTCCAGCGCCGTCTTCCTGCCGTCCCGCCAGCTGGCCAGATCGACGACCTTCGACCCGCGGGACGAGAGGATCCTCTTCGCGATCCTGTCGGCAACCGAACCCATGGTGCGCTCTCGGTGGTTTTCGCTCGTCGGGCTCGCCCCTTCACACGCGAATATAGCGGGCACGAGCGTTCAGCGACAATTATTTTGTCGGGCGAAGAAAAGAATAGTAGACGCCGGACACGCGATCCTCCCATGGCGATGATGGGCCGGTACATTGAGGCACGGGAGGCTGGGCGGCAACCCGACCGCGGCCGCCGCCGTCATCGTCTACGATCCCTGGTGTAACCCGGCGGTGGAACGCCGGCCAATGGACCGGGCGCACCGGATTGGCCAGGACAAGCCGGTATTCGTGCATCGGCCGATCGCCTGCAATACCGTCGAGGCCGCCATCCAGCGGATGCAGGCGCGCAATCGGATTCGGGCCGACGCGCTGTTCGAAGGCACGGGCCGGGGCTGACCGGCACGGACCCGGAACCCGACCGGCTCCAGGATGAGCTACACGCCATGCCCGCCGACCGCGACCGCATGACCATCGCGGGGCTCAATTGTCACACCCTTTTCACCGTCCACGGCACTTTGCGATGGTCCTGCCAGATCCGGTCCATGGCATGCTCGCAACCTGCGCTGCATGAGCGCGCGGTACGGGCTAACGCGGCAACGATCGGAGCATGTCCTCCAGTTCGGTACGCACTTGCCGGATAATCTGCCGGCTTTGGCTGAGGTCCGTGCGTGCTTCGTCCCCGGCCAGCTTCTGTCGCGCTCCATCGATGGTGAAGCCCCCGGAGTACAGCAAACCGCGAATCTGCCGGATGATGAGGACATCCTGGCGCCGGTAGTAGCGGCGGTTGCCGCAGCGTTTTACCGGCTTGAGCTGCGGGAACTCCTGCTCCCGGTAGCGGAGCACGTGCGGCTCGACCGCACACAATTCGCTCACCTCGCCGATTGTGAAATAGCGCTTGTCCGGAATCGGGGGAAGTTCCGCGTTATCCCCCGGTTCCAGCATAGACCTCGACTCGCGCCTTCAGCTTCAGGCCGGGGTGGAAGGTGACCACCCGCCGCGCCGTAATGGGGATTTGCTCGCCGGTCTTCGGGTTGCGTCCGGGCCGCCGGTTCTTGTCCCGCAAGTCGAAATTGCCGAAACCGGACAGTTTGACTTGTTCTCCGCTTGCCAGGGACTCCCTCAGATCCTCGAAGAATGCATCCACCAACTCGCGCGCATCCCGCTTGTTGAGGCCGAGTTCGTTGAACAACGATTCAGTCATTTTCGCCTTGGTCAATGACACCATGGATGACAGCCTGTTCTCTGACGGTCGCCTTGAGTTCGTGCACCGGTTGCCGCGTGGTGGATGGCACGATCCGCTCCGCCTCCGTGCCGGTAAGGGTGCGCGATCCATCCTGCAAAATCCAGCCCAAGGCACGGCGACGTCGATCTCGGTCCGGGTCCAGCCGGCAGCCCGCCGCCAACCGCAGATCGCGTTACCCCGATCATGCCGGGAGGGTGAGGGTCGGTTCCGAAGCGCACCGGGTTGCGCCGGTTCCCCGCCCCGACGAGGGCGTGAACGAATACGCCATGCACGATAGCTCGGGGTCTCATGGCCCGTGCAAAGACGCTACCGACCTCATCCCCCCGCCTCGCTCCGACCAGGTACGCATCGCCAAGGCGAGCGTAAACCGCCGCGGTTTCGTATCGCCGATATCCAGGCAGCCTGCCAACCGGCGGCAGCTTCTCGCCCGACATGACCTCATGGCTCGTGGCGGCGGCATGGCGCAGGTCATGCAGCCGCACCTTGCCAGGATCGGCATCCGCACAAACCGTTCGCCAACATGCGGCGAGTCCATGCCCGTCACGGCAACCGGCAACTTCGGGAACGGGAAGGCAACTTTGCTGCGTGGCGCCGGCAACGCCTCTGCGATGGCCCACGCGGCCCCTCCGAGCGGCACGGGGCGCACCCGGTCTTCGAGTCGAGCAGCTTGATGACATTCGCTCCGATGCCTCGCCAGCGCTGATTGAGCATCTCGCCACGGCGCCAGCCAGTGGGCGCCCGCAGGCGGATGGCGGCGACCGTCTCGGGCCAATGGTGTTCATCAACATCGAGCGAGCGCCCGGTCCGTGCAAGCTCGCCGGTTTCGAGACACCGGGCGAGGTTCTCTCGGATTCCAGCGAATTCCGATGCAGGGGGTTGGCGCCGCGCGCGCGTCAGCCGCATTCCCGTACCCGGAATATTTATACCGCTGCGGGCACCCGGAATCGCGTTTGCCCGTGTGCCTTGCGATGATCCCAATCGCACACAGCACGGCGCCGTCGATACGCCGAACCGCCCTGCCGATCGACACGTCGCCACCGGTTTCGGTGGCATGTCCATGCGCACCAGCACGGGCAGTCGTCCGGCCCTTCGCCACTCCATCAATGGGGTCGCGCCGTCCCGGGGTCCGGCCACGGCGCCGTCCAACCGCCGGTGTCCGGTGTCCGCGACCCGCCGCACCACATGCCCAGAATGACCACCGCGACCGAGATCAGCTCCGGGGCCAGATCGATCGCCGTCTCATCCAGCCCGTCGGCCAGCTCCCCGATGTCCGCCGCGACGCCGTACAAGGACAGCATCGTGCTCACCGCCGCCGCCGCATCCCCCTCGCCCAGCGCCACCGCCGCCCACGCCTCGGGCCGCAACCGCATCGCGCGCTCGAACCCCAGCACCCACCGTTCCCAATAAACCTCCCCGGTGTCCGGATCCATCCCGAACGACGGCTCGTACGCCGCCGGGTCCTCCTCCAGCACCCGGCCCACCTGCTCGACCCGCTCGGTCAGCACCGCGTGCGTTTCCGCCCGGGCGGCGGCGTTGCCGGCAACGATGCGGTCCAGTTCCGGTTCGGCCTCCCAAACCGCCGCCAGCCATTCCGCCGCGGGCACCGCCTCGGGGCACAGCGCCACGCCGGCCACGAACCCGTCGAAGCCGGGGAAGCACATCTCCTCCCCGGCATCGACGGCCAATTCCGGTGCCTCGTCCGTCAGCGCTTCCTCGATTCTCTCTTCCAGCCGCTCCATCTCCGCGGCCAATCCGTCAAGCCGGTCGATCTCGCGGTCCACGGCCGCCTGCTCGCGAGCGAACTGCGCCTGGTGCCGCTCAAGCTTCTGGAGCAGCCGCCCGATGCGTCTCTCCCGCTCGCTCATCGGCCGCTGCGGATCGTCCAGCCGCACACGCCCACGTTGAAAGCGCGGTCGTGCGCCCGACCGGCCAGCGCCCGCTCGGTCCTCCCCGCCACCGGATCGGCCGTGGTTTCAGATACCCCGGCCTGCCGGGCCAGCCTTCCGGCGAAGCCCCCCTCGCCCGGCTTGTCGCCGAGCGATCGGCGCACCGCAGTCCGCTTTCTCAGGTATCGCCCTGCGAGCGTGCCTACGTGGATTGCCACTACGTTTTCCCTTCTCCTCATGGCCGTGCGCGGCCAATCATACCCGATGGCAGTTGCCCGGCCGCGCCGGCCCGGTGGCGTTACTGCGCATCCCGGGCCGGACCACGGCAACAGGCGGAGCCTGGCCGCGACCGGGACGGCGGCCGGTGTCCGGGGGAGGGACCGGGCCGACATCCCAACCGCGGCGCGAGAGAGGCGATATCGATGAGAAAACACACGGACAGGCGCGCCCCGGCGTCAACCTTTCTCGTGCATTTCTTCGGGCGCGGCCTGGTGGACGAAGGCCGCACGTACGCGGTGGAGCGGTTTCGGTCCATGAGCAATGGAGATGTCCGCCGCTGGCCCGCGGACCCGGGTGCGGACAACAACGACCGCGGCCGGACCCGGCCCGAGGTGGCCACCTTCGATGAGGTCCGGGAGATGCGTCCGGCTCACAACGAGATCATTGTCTGCACCGCGCTGGGCAGCCGCTCCGGCCAACAACTGTGGGGGGTCTCGGCGTGCGGGTTTTTCGGCAATCGCGGACAACGCCGCTGAGCACCGCCGCCGGATCGTTCCGCCGGCCGATGCCGTTTGTCCTGTTCCCCGGGGGATTTGCCTATGTCACGAATCGACGTCGAACGCCGTCGCCGCCAGGACCGTGACCGGCGCCGCCGGCGCGTTGAAGGCCGCATCGCGGCCGGATTGTGCTCGCGGTGCGGACGCCATCGTCCTGTGGAAGGTGGCCGCACGTGCGAGGTTTGCAGGCGCAAGCGCAGAATGGCCGACCGGGCCCGTGGCGCCCAACGCCGCGCCACCGGCATCCGCCGCGTCAGGAATCCCGAGGCCCGCAAGGCCGAATACGCCCGCGCCAGGCAGCGCACGGCCGAACGCAGGACCACGGGGCTGTGCGTCAAATGCGGCGCCGCCGCCGAGCCTGGTCTCACGCTCTGCCTGTCCTGCGCACAGCGGCGCCGGGCCGCGGAACGGGCCCGATACCGGGAAGCCAGGATTGCCAGCCTCAAGTACGGTGGCAAGCGCGTCAGCACCCGACGCGCCCAGGCGCGCCGGAGAAGCCGCCAACAACGGCAATCCCGCCGCGAGGCGTGCCGTTGCGTCCGCTGCGGCCGCCACCCTCCCGTGGACGGCGGGGCCAGTTGCGAGGCATGCCTGATCGCGCGCCGGGCGGCCGACCAGGCAATTTACAGTGCCAGACGATCCGCCGGCCGATGTGTTCGCTGCGGCACATCCACGTTCGAAGGCGAGCCTTTTTGTGGGCCGTGCGCGGTCGTCGACGCCCGCAGACAGCCCGGCAGGAACGCCGCCGCGCGCCGGCGGTACGACGAGAGAAAGGCTCGCCAAATCTGTACGCATTGCGGGAACGCCCCGAGCTTCGGAGCCTCTCGCTGCCAGATCTGCGCCTGCAAGGCGTACGCGCGCTCCGAGCATGTCCGGGGGCTGCCGGTGTACGCAGCCGAGTTCACCGTCGTGCACATCGCCACCGGGGATCGACTCGGCGTGTTCGAGCACTGGGAGGACGTGGTGCTGTGCCTGTCGTTCGCGGGACTGTCCTTCGATGAGGTGGAGGTGCTTCAGGAGCACGCCCCGATGCGGGCGGTGCTGACGAGGTTTTCATGATCGTCGAGGCCGTCGGCGGCCCGGGAGGGCGGGGCGGTTCCGGGGCGAGCGCCCCGGGGACATGGAGAGAGTGTCCGTTGCCGGGGTTTTGTCAACCCTGACGAGGAATCATCATGTACCACCCTGCCCGTACCGTCACAATCCCCGCGCCTCTGGACTTCAACGCCCCCGTGCGCACCGAATCGGTCGCCGACGCGCTGGTGTCCGAACCTGCCCTGCCCGAAGGATCGCGCGCCCCGGCACCTGAATCGCTGCTCGCAGAGCTTGGGCTGCCCGCCCGGACCGTGACGGAAATCCTGGCGTCCTCGCACGCTCAGGCGTTCTAGAGTTCGGGCCAAGCCCGAATAAAGGGTGAATCGGGGAGGGCTCGGGAGAGTCGCTCCCGGTTCGTTCAACCGTTGTCATCAATCTGAGGTAATTGCTATGTTTGGTTTGAATCGCGCAGAAGTCATCGGCCGCCTCGGCGCCGATGTCGCCATCAACCACCTGGTATCGGGGGGCCGTGTCGCAAATTTGAGTATTGCGACGGACGAGAGTTTCCTGGATCGAAATTCTGGAAGCAGGGAAGAGCGGACAGAATGGCACAGGGTCGTGTCGTTCCAGCCCGGCCTGATCGACATGCTTGAAAAGCACGCCAGGAAGGGCCGGCTGGTCTACGTGTCCGGCAAGCTCCAGACGCGTCGCTGGCGCAAGGACGGGGAGGATTCCGACCGGTTCTCCACCGAGATCTTGCTGGCCCCCGGCGGTAGGATTCAGTTCCTGGAGCGCCCGAACGGGGCCAACGGCACCGGCGCGTCGAAAGATGCTCCCGTGGCCGCGCAGGCGCCCGCCGCCCAGGACGAGAGTTCGTCGGAAGCGGTCCCATTCTGAACGTCTGACCGTCCGCCTGCGTGTGGCCGGCTCCCGTCCGAACTCCGGGCGGGGGTCGGCCATTTGTCATGTTGGCCACCTAATCCTTTGCGTTGCCCCGCGCACGGAGCAAGCGATTAAGGGCTCGACCGGGCGTTCGAGGTGCTTGGGTTCGAGCGGATATTGGACATACACGATTCGATGGAGGAGGCGCTTACGGTGCTTTCGGAGCCGCCTCAAGCGACGAGCCGGTCCCGTCATTGATCGGGTTTTGACGGCGCCCTGAGCGGGTCTTACACTGTCCTGCGCCCCCATTGCGCGCGCGGAGGTGTCGCGCAGGCGCCGCCTCTTGATGATTCCCTGGCACGGTTTGGATCCGGGGCGGCGTGGGGGCTTCACTTCTGCGCCGTTTCCCCTGGCGCGCCGGCGCTTCGCTTTGCGCCGCGGCGAGGCCGAGTCCGACCGGGACCGGGGCGACTCCTCAGGCGGAGAGCCAATCCCCATGATCCCTTCTCCATCCCCGTCCGTTCGCGCCGCGTCGGCGCTGTTCCTTGCCGTCACACGCCGATGAACGCCTCCGACACCGCCGCGGCGCTGGCCGCGCAAGCCGAAGATTGCTGTCGCCGGTACTTGCCCCACGGCAGGCGGGTCGGCCGCTACTGGTGCGCCGGGGACGTGCGCGGCGCACCGGGTCGCTCGCTGTTCGTGCGGCTTCAGCCGCCGGGCCCGGTCGGGAAATGGACCGATGCGGCGACGTCACAAAACGGCGACCTGCTGGATCTCATCGGGCTCGCCACAGGCTCCCGCTCGCTGCGCGAGGCACTCACGGAGGCGCGCCGGTTTCTGGCCCAGCCTCACTCCTCGGCAAGTTCCCACCCCGACACCTACGATCACACCGAAGCGGCCCGCAACCTGTGGAACCGCTGCCAACCCATAGAAAGTACCCACGCCGAGCTCTATCTCAAGGCGCGCGGCATTCGCCGCTGCCGCTTCCCCGCCCTGCGATTCCATCACGCCCTCCCCTATCGGTCGGACTCCGGCGCCTGGCGCCGCTATCCGGCGCTCGTCGCGGCGGTCGCCGGCGACGACGGAGAAGTTCAGGGAATTCACCGTACATGGCTCGATTCTCGCCGCCCGGCGAAGGCGAACGTCGGCGCACCCCGCAAATCCCTCGGCCGCATCCACGGCTTTGCCGTGCGCTTCGGCGAACCGGCGGCCGCGTCGACGCTGCTGGTTGGGGAGGGGATCGAGACGGTGCTGTCGCTCGTCACCGTCCTGCCGGACGGCGCCTTGCAAACCGTAGTCCCGTCCCCGACGTTCGCCGCCGCCGCACTCTCGGCCGGGGGGCTCGGCACGTTCGTGCCGCCTTTGGTGACCGCGCGACTCATCGTCGCCCAGGATCGGGACGAGGAAGGCGAACGCGCCGCGCGGAGGCTGCAACAGCGGTGCACGCTGCTCGGCATTACTTCCACGGTCCTGCTCCCGGCAGGAAATGATTTCAACCAGGACTTGGTCGAACTCGGTCCCGAACATCTTGCCGGCACAATGGCTCCGCTGCTCGATCGACCTCCCGGGCACAGTCGGTGCGGCTTCGCCGCGGGTGTACAAGGAACCAGGAACGAGTCGCGAGACTGAAAGTTTGTTATCCGTCATGACACGTTCAGCGTGACACACGTGCTCAGGCGTCAACCCCTGCAACGCAGGGGTCCTTCACTCTGTTCCGGCCCGCATGCGGGTGACTGCCCTGCGCGCGCGCATCCCACTAAACATGTCACGACGGAATACCCCGCCGTGCTCGTTCTATAGATAAAGAAGGAAACCATCATGCTGACTCACGCTCAACACGCCTCGCCCACCGCGGTCATCTGCGAGAACCTCGAATACTTCGGAGGAGGACCCAACCGGGGCGAACCCGATCCCCGGGCCGTCTGGGACGAATCCGAAGCCCTGGCGGGACTGGAGACGATCCTCGACGCCTTCGTCGAAGAGATCGCACCGGAGGGCACACAGCTCGCCGACGAACGGGAGAGCCTCCTCTGGGGCTTCGTCAATACCCTGCACATGCAGACCGTGAGACTGGACCGGGCCATCGACCGGCTGGCGCCGGAGCTGAAGAACCTGCAGGCGTCACAGGACGGGTCCGAGATCGGCGCCTGGGAACTGGAACGAATCACCGAGCGCGCGCAGCATCTCGGCGATCGACGCGACGCCTTCGAGCAGCTGCGGGATGCGGCGGCCGAGCGGTACCGCTCCGACACCGGCAACATGTGGCGCCCGAGGCACGGCTCGCACACCTCCCGTACGGCGAAGCTGACTTCGGCCGCGATCGACGCTCGCGACTTCCTCCGCGCCCGGGATAGCGAAAAGACGAAGGCGCACCTGCCGCAGGGAACCCTCGTCGCAGTCACCGGCTCCAAGCCCGTCGGCGACGCCAACCGGATATTCTCCGCCCTGGACAACGTGCGCAGCAAGTACAAGGACATGGTGCTCGTGCACGGCGGCGGTCCGGGTGCGGAGAAGATCGCCTCCCGCTGGGCGGAATCCAGAGGCGTGCACCAGGTCGTCTGCCGACCGGACTGGAACGCCCACGGCAAGGCCGCGCCGTTCCGCCGCAACGACCAACTGCTGAGCCTGCTCCCGAAGGGCGTCATCTCCTTCCCCGGCTCCGGCATCTCCGAAAACCTCGTCGACAAGGCCCAGCAACTGGGCATACCGGTTCAGCGAATCCGATTCGCGGCCTGAAGCCGCCGACGCTTGCGGGCCGCATCGAGATCGCTCGGTGCGGCCCGCGTTTCTACTTCCGTCCTGCCGGGCACCGTGCATTCAACCCGGGTGGAGTCAAGCTGCAAGCCAGTGAACCGCGCGACGATCGAGAGAGAGTCGCCGGCGCTACCGTCCACGCATCGCCACCCAACGCCAGGAGCAAGATCATGTCCCGCGTCAGCTTCAAACACATCGCCTCCGGGCAGACCGACATCTACGACGAAGACGGCGACTTCGTCGGCGAGGTGTTTCGCCATCCCGACATTCTCAATCCCGGCAAGTTCTACTTCCTCATCTGGCTCGAAGATGACCCGAGAAGCTACGTGCGCGTTCACGACCGCTCGCGCATCCAGGAGGTGGCCGAAGAAAGACTCCGTTCGCATCCTTTTCGATGACGCGTCCGACAAGGCCAGCCGTCTCGCCGACTCGCTCCCCGATCTTCGGCGCGCCGCTTCGCGGACTGCGCCGTTGAGCATGCCGGCGATCTCCGGCGGTGCATGGCTTCGCCACCGCGGTGCTTGCGCCAACGGCCACGACTCGCGCGGGCGCTGCGCGCCACGCCCTTCGCCGTCGGCTTCGTCGTGGCGCATCGGCTCGACGGCATTCGCTGTCGCGGGCGTCATCCTGTATCTCCCGCACCGAGCGTCCCCCGCTCAAGCGCCGCGGCGGCTCCTCTCCGGCTCGATCCCCGAGCCGAACTTTCCCTTCGGTTGTCTTGGGAAAACCTTTCATCTCTCACGGCATAGCCGGCCCACATTCACACCGGACGCAGCCCGCTGCCCTGAACTGTATATCCCTGTTTTTATTGAGGTTTAATCGGTTTTCGCCGACACCAGCCGTCACGAGTACGCCGGAACGAGTGAATGCTCTTTGAATGCACCGCGTTTTCTAATCAGTGTCGCCGTCTGGCGGCGTTTTTCACCCAAGAGCACCGGATTGAGACCTCCCGATTGCAGAACGTATGACAGCGTATTACCCTGTGACTGAATTTTGACTGCACGCCAAAAGGCCCCGAACAAACTGGCGACGACGATTGTTCGGGGTGCGGTCGCGGCTCTGAATCAGTCGGCCGACCGTTTCCTCAAGCAGTACGCGATGGAGCGGGGCGGCCTTGCCTGGCAGCCCGGATTCGACCGGAACCAGGTCGCCGGCGTGGAGATTCAGCGCAATAAATCGGCCGGATCCCAGCCCCAATTTTTCAGCAGGAGGCAAGAAAATGTTGCGAAGCGACCGGAAAAGTTCCGGAACCGGAAACAAACCCTCTCGAAACCGCAGCGATGCTCGACGGCCGCGCTCGATCCGGTTCGCCGATTCGGAGTGGAATCTGATCGAACAGGCCGCCCTGCGGCACGGCATTCCGGCCGGCGAACTGGTCCGAGCGGGCGCGCTCGCGCTCGCCGAGGACCGGCTCGGGGAGTCCCCGCCGGCCACACTGACGAGCGGACACCTCGCGCTCATCGAAGCCACGTACCGTTCCGTGTACATGATGTCGACGCTCAAGAGAGAGGAATTGCTTGACACCGGGCATCGGGACGATGTCCAAGCGCTCGTCGACGCGGCCCGAAAGACGATGACGCAGACCATGGACGAGGGTCCAGCTTGAACCGCTTCAGCTATGAATGCGTGCCGCGCCGATGGGTTCCGGGCTACGATGCTTACCTCTCGCAATAAGCCAGGCACTCAAAGCGACCACAATGGTTCAGACCCTCCTTGAGAACTTCCTCGTCACCATCGAGCGAAGCCAACACATCGACAGGCCACGGGTGGCTGCGGAATATTAGCCGACCATCTTCCTTTCGAGTTCGCCATGGAGGCACTCGACTGCTGAAAATCATCCCCCACCGAGATCGATATCTACCTGCTGTGCTCCACGGTGTTCACCGCCCAGGCAGGATCCCGCGTCATGGAGGCGGCCGGGCGTGGCGAGAAAATCGAATAAATCCCCCGAAATGCCTCCAGAGTAGCGCCCGAATCGCAGCCGGAGACGGTCAAGCGCGACTCAACTAACGTCCTCTAAACGGTCTCTGCGACGATGCCCCTGTTTGGATTTCAATGTGAAACCGGCGCCAAAGAACGAACCCACGAACGTACTCAACGGTTTCGTCTAGAATCAATGCCATCGCCGTCATCGAGACTGACGTAAGTCCTAACCAAATTGCGCCCGCCCTGGCCATATGCAGCAGGGCGCTTCCACCCGTTCGGCTCACGGAAGACAGTGACCAATCTGCTTACAATCCCTGACAGGGCGGGACGCGCCATCGTCGAACACGGCTCAATGCTCGCGTGTCCACTGCTCGGTACTGAACGTTTCCTGCAATTCTGCAAGGATCGAGGCCTCTCCATCGATCGCGAACGCCTCATTCGCCTGGAAAGGCTCGGCCTGTTCGCTCCCGTATTCCGGGTGCGGACACCGCGCAAGCCAAACTCTCTATTCGGTATCCCGTTAAGCAAGGGCAACAACTGGTTCACCAAAAGATGGGCGTACGATACGACAGCGGTGCCCCAAAGCCACGAGGTGCCGGCACATACAGACCGTACCTGCGAGGGATACTACTCAGTCTTTCAGGTCGATCACCTCCACCTGGTGCTGACCGAGCTGACCGCTCGTATCCCGCTCGATTCCTATCTTGACCGGCCCGCGGGCGAGCCGATCGACTGGCAGAAGGCGGGCGATGGCTGGACGCGAAACGCCGAAGACAGCGCCGCAGGCCTGCGCGATCATCAGCACCGCCGCGCAATCGCATTGCTCTGCCAACACATATCGAACCGGTATTTTCCGCAAACCCAAACCGACATGCGCACCATCCAGATACGACATGGAAGTTACTCCGACGCTTGGATCGTTGTACGTTCCCCCAATTGGGACTGGGATCGGGAAGCGCGTCGCTGGAATCCGAACAATACCGAATCGCTCTATGGCCTGACGCCGCAGAAGCTGCGCCACGCATACAGGGGGTTGGCGATCGCCCAAGCCCGTTGCGACCCCATGAAGCACTGGTATCAATTGATTCAGTTCGTCTCCGTTCATGAGCGCCGAAAGCTCACGGGCGATGCCCTACGCGCGGAAACCATGCGCGACGGCGCACATATGCTGCGACTCCTGCACAAGGATCTTTACGGGAACGATTTGCCACACCCCAACGAGGTCGCCCGAAGCAGCGTCCATCATGTTCCAGAGCTAGAAGTCCGGGAGGACACCCGGCGTCACCTGGAACTCGTTGCCAACCGCTTCGGCCTAAACCCCCAACCCCGGCTCTCGCTCATTGTCGAGGGTCAGAGCGAGGAGACTTCGGTTACGCGCATATTCGAGGCATACTACGGTGCACATCCCGGCAAGTACGGTATCGAGATCATCCCGTTGGGCGGCGTGGGCATTGCCACCGGAAATCGGAGAGAGGACCGTTACCGCGCCATCGTTCGTCTGATCGACTATCTGCATCACCATCAGACCTTTGCGTTCCTCATCCTCGACAATGAGAACTACGCGGACAGACTCAAGGCGGCGGTGCGGAAGGCGAAGTCGATTCATGGCGACCGGCGATATGTGACCCGGCCGGAGTACATCCGGATCTGGAAGGACTCGTTGGAGTTCGACAACTTTTCCTGCACCGAGCTCGCCGCCGCCCTCACCCGATTGGCGCAGGGCACTGCCACGTTCGACATAACCGAAGTCGCTGGCGCCAAGCGAAATGCAAACTCCGGCTCCGCCCTGAAGTCCCTATACCAAGAAAAGACCAACTACGGATTGAACAAGATCCGCCTGGCCGAGATTCTCGTCGATACCATGATGTCACCGCGGTCCCGAAGAAAGATCGAAAACCGACCCATTGTCAAGATCCTGAACCGGGTCGAACTTCTCGCGGCCCGCAACCATCTGCCGACTACACAGCGCGCCCGGGACACCAATCAGGCGTCGAGGTTCCTCGACAGGAGGCGCTGAACTTCGATGGCGACGCCTCGGTTGACGACCCTTCGCGGCCCATGCACCCACCCCGTAGTCAACGTGCCGCGTTGAAGAACCGGCCGTGACGGGCTCCACTACCAAGGATCCCGAGCTGCACCAGCCTTCGCCCCGCGCTCCAACCCGGCAAAACCTCCTCTACATGGTTGCAGCGCCGTTGCGCACACCGGCGAACCGGCGCATATTCAAATCGTCGTCTGCGGCAAAGAGTGTAGGTGGCCGCCCGAACCAGGCGAAGCGGTTCGCGTACGGCAATGTGAGAAGGGAAGCTCGGACGGCCGTGCTCAGAGCCCGAAATCCATCTCGATGTGCTTCTCTCGGGCGGGCGGCTCGCGCTCCGGCGCCTTTTCAGGGACTGGAACCGGCTCCATGTCCGGTTCCGGCAACGCAGGCACAGGTGCCTCCCGGCCCGGCGGTTCCACGCTGGTCACCGCCTTCCCGTCCTTCTCCCGCTCGGGTTGGACGGCCTCACCGATGCCTTCCAGCGCCGAGATGCGCTCGCCGGTCACCGCTTCGAGTTGCTCCCTGAGTGCGCCCGCATCGTCGGTGACCAGTTCCGCCCGGTACCGGGCGCGGGAGATTTCCACGTAGAACGATTTCTGCGTGGTCAGCTTCGGGTGGTTCGCTTCCATCGCCGCGATCACGTTGTCCACCGTCCGGCCCTGGAAAGCATGCACGGTCGAACACCAGGCGCGGTCGAGATGGCGCAGCTGCGGATCGCCCGGGGTGAGCGTGAGCGTCCCGCCCTCCTCGAGGCGGAACGTCACCCGCCCGTTGCGAACACCCAGGACCTCGGCCATGCCGCTGTTGACCACGCCCAGCGCCTTGTCGTTGCGGGTCCAGCGGATGCGGTCCCCGGCGCGAAGCTCGGTGCTTTCGCACCGGTAGACTTCGGTCCCTCCCTGCCTGCCGCCGATCTCCGACGGCTTCCAGGCCGCGGTCGAACCGTCGAGCCCTTCCAGGTGCACGGTCCTCTTCTCGCGATCGACGCGATCGACGCGCCGTTCGTCTCCCTTCTCCACGCCGAGACGCTTGTACGGGCGGTGAAACGCCACCACGTCGCCCACCTCGTAGTTGGAGGCGAGCGCCTTCTCCGCGCGGGTATAGCCCCTGGAAACCAGCCGCTGCGTTTGAAGGACGGGACCGGCGATGCGGCCCTCCCGTGTCAGCCGCTCGCGGATATGCTCGTTGACTGCCTGGCGCAAGGCATGGCTGGGGGTCATGACGCCGGTACGCTCGCGTTCCTCCGGAGAGAGCTTCAGCCATCTCGCAGCCACGGCGCCGGCGATGTTGTCCGGGTTGACCTCGGCCACGTTGGACCCGAGTTTCTCGAACGCCTTGCCGATCTCGCCCTCAATGCTCGCCTCGACGGCGGCCTTCAGTTCCGGATTTTTCTGGCGCATGATCCGATCCATCAGCGCGGTCTTCATGCCTGCCGCCTGAAGCTGCGCGAAGGGTTTGCCGGCATCGACCGCGTCGAGCTGTTTGGAATCCCCTACCAGAACTACCTTAGGGATGCGCAGCTCGCGCGCGATCCGGAGCAGATTCCGGGCCTGAACGGTGGAAGCCAGCGAGCCCTCGTCGACGACCAGCGCGGTTTTCCGGTACTGCGCGCGCAATCCCTTTCGTCCCTTGCGGGTGAGACGGCCTGCCGCGACCCCGGTGTTGCGGGCCAGGAACCGCTGCAGGGTCTCGCTCTCGATGCCGGATTCGGCCGCCAGGGTCCGAGCGGCCGACGCCGAGGGCGCCAGCCCCACCATCCGCCAGCGTTTTTTTTGGGCCAGCGTGCGGGCGCGGTTCAGCATAGTCGTCTTGCCCGTGCCGGCCAGGCCCTGCACGCCCACCGTGCGGTCCTTCTCCGAGAGGATGAGTTTCACGGCCTGCCTCTGCCCGTCCGTGAGCGGACCCTTTCTGAGATACCGGTCGACCATCCAGCCGCGCATCGGAGAGCGGCCGCGGCCCTGACCGTTTCGCATCAGCGCGACGGTCTCCCGTTCGTCCGCCACCGCCCGGTCCGTGGTGAGCAAGCCGGCGCCGAGCGCGTTGGCCTCGTGCAGCCGGCCCTGGCGTTTCAGCGAGTTCACCCCCCGCTCCACTGCCCCGATGGTGGCCGCCCCGGGATCGAACGCCAGCGCGGCGGCGAGCAGATCGGTGTTCCCGAACACCGCGTCCCGCTCCGACAAATGCGCCACCGCCCACTCCACCGCGTTTCGCGCAGACTCGGCGGTTGCGGCGTGCTCGAACAGATCCGGCTGCCTCGGGCCGGCGGCCGTGCCGTCGCTGCCGGCCTTCCCAGGGCCATCGCGTAGCCGCTCCCGGCCGCCGGGTGTGCGTTCCACGGCCGAGGTGACCACGTCCTTCGCCTCGAACCCCATCTCTGCCGCCCGCAGGGCCCAGGTCTCCCGGAGCGCGTCGCGGTCGACGTCGCGCTTGTGCGCGCGGGTCATCAGCGCCGCCCGGCGTGCCAGGTGCGGGTTCTCCCCCGTCGTGCCCAGGCCCCTTTCGGCCATCGCCGCCTCGATCTCCGCGCGCCGCGTGGAGAACGCCTCGATAGTCTCCCTGGACACGCCCGCGATCTCGAACCGCCCGTCGGCGTGGGTGCGTTCGATCCCGTAGCCGAGTTGTTTCAGTTCCGCCGCCAGTTCGCTGCGGTACATCGCCCCCAGCAGCATCTTGGAAGCGTACAGCCGCTCGTTGGCCATCGTCCTCCACTTCCCGTCCGGGCCCTGCAGCATGTTGGCGATCACCGAATGGGTGTGCAGCGCCGGGTCCAGGTTCCTGGAAGTCTCGTGCCTGAAGGTGGCGATCACGGCGCGCTGGCCGCGCGTGCGGACCATGTTTCCGTTCGCGGCATCGTGCACGCGGGTCTCGGCGGTGTTTTTTTCGAACCACGCAAGCGACCGCCCCACCGCGCGGTCGTGGGCCTTGACGATGCGATCGTCGCCGCCGACCAGCGCGGCCAGCGACACCGACTTGGGCGCGGAGAACGTCAGGTCGCGCCCGGGCCGGTGGTGGATTTTCCCGCCGCCGACACGGCGGCCGAGGCGTTGTCCGGAGCCGTCCGGCACTTCGCCCGCCAGCACCTGACCGAAGGTGTCCGGATCGACCGGGCCTTCCAGGCCCAGCTCAGCGGCGCCCCGGCCCCTCCAGGCACTCGCCGCCCGGTGCTCCGGGGAATCCTTGGCGTAGTAGCCGTCGCGTACGTAGTAGTGTGCGCCCTGCGACGGGCTCGCCACCGCGCCGATGGACGCGACCATCAGATCCAGCGCCCGTAGTCGCGCTTTCGCCGCTTCCGGCCCCTGGTTGAACCCCCGCCGTCAGACCGACGCCCGGCAGGGCTGCACCCGGCAGAATTGCTGCCTGCACGCTTGTTACCTGCCGGCTTCCTGCCCGCCGACTTGCTTCGCGCCGGTTTGCCGCCTGCAAGGGCTTTGCCGCCTGCAGCGCTACCGCCCGCCGGACCGTGCCGAACCGCGGGCAGCTTCGAAGCCTCGACCGGCTGCCCGCCACCGGCCTCCTTCGCGTCCGCCACGCCCGTGCCCCGAGGCGCCTTCATGCTCAAGGCGCGCCGCGCCGCCTCCGCGCCTGCCGCCAGTCGTTCCCGGCCGATCCCGCTGGGCGGCACCGCCACGCCCAGGTCGACGTAATCCCAAACGTGCGCCACGCCCCGCGCGTCCGTCGGCGACACCACCATCAGACCGATTCTCGCGTCCCCCTCTCCGGGGCGGGGAAAGTCCTCGGCGACGCCGTACCGGTCCCTTAGCTGCCAGGGTGCGCGCGGCGCCCGCGCCGGTTCCCGCATGGCGGGGAGTCGCGCCCGGCGCCCGCCGATGCCCAACCAGATCAGCAAGGTCGCGGCGCAGCCGATGCCCGCGACCGCGCCCAGCCCCGCGTGGTCCGCAATGGCGGAGAGAATCCGCGCCCGCGCCTCCCTGGGTCCGTTGAGTTCGCTCAGCACGCCCCGCATCATGGGCAGCTCAAGGCCACTCCCCATGCGGTACTCCGTGGAGGCGTAGGGGTCGAATCCCACGGCGAGCATCGCCTGCGTGAGCGTGAGCCTGGCCGCGGCGTACCAGTCGTGCCCCGTGGTGTCGCGCACCAGCGCCAGGCCCGTCAACAGCACGGCCATCGCCACCGCGCACACCGCAGTGAACCGCACGTATTCCCGCAACACGCTCAGATCAACCATGGCGCGACCCGTGCCGAAGATCGGATGCCGCCAAGCCGGGTGCTTCGGCGTCGCGTTGCAGAGCGGCGCGAACGGCCCCTTTCGCCAGGCGAAACCCGGCGTTCACGGTCCCCCACAACACCCGTTTTTCGATGCCCATGCGATCGAGCATACCCCCGGCGCGAGCGCCGCGAAACGGCTTTCCGACGCGGGTTTGACGCGCTTCGTAGCCGTGTCGGCTCAAGCGCACTCGTGTCGGTTAATGACGTTGGAAATGGCCTTATTTGCAACCCTCGCGCTGCCCACCCCGGCGGCCTTGTCGGACGGATTTGCGCAAAATGCCACGCCGCCAGGGAAACGAATCCCGTCGTCCCCCGCCCGCTCGACTCCCCGTGGAGGCGGAGCGCGGCCGCGGTTCGGACGAGGCGCTCGGCGCCCCGGAGCCGGGCCTTAACCCGACTTCCGCAACTCAGCGCCAAAACGGGCGCAAGTCATTGATTTATTGTTGTCCAGAGCCGTAGGTCGGCACTACAAGGCACCGACTGGCAAGCGGTGTGGCCGTCGATTCAGGCGAGGATTCTGGGTGTCGGTTGTTCCGGCAAACGCAGTTTGAGTTGATCCAGCAGGAGTTGGTGTTCCCGTTGCGGTTGAGTATGTCGGGGCAGGATCAGGTACCGTCCGTCGGTGGTCGGCAGATGCACATCGAGCATCTGCATGGTGGCGAACTTCTCCAGGATCGCCCGGGGCGTCAGCCCCGGCGCCCGCGGTCGGGCCAGGTTTTTCAACGTCACGTGCAGACAGTACGCGATGAAGGCGACGAAGATGTGCGCCTCGATCCGATCCTCGCGCTGATGGAAGATCGGCCGGATGGCCAGATCGTGCTTCAGTTCCTTGAACGCCTGCTCGATCTCGCAGAGCTGCATGTAGTAGCGCCACAATGTCGCCGGGTCCTCGCCGGTGAGGTTGGAACGCAGCAGATACCGGCCCTCGCGGCGCCGGGCTTGGCGCAGCCGCTGGCGCCGCAATGAGAACGTGAACGTCTCGGCGGTGACCGCTTCGCGAGCCTTGGGCAGACCGATCTCGACCAAGTGCCAAGCGCGGCCGGCCTCCTTCTTCGCCGCGCCCAGCTTCAGCAGCAACTCGTCGCGCTTCAGCGATTGGTCGCGCAACTCGTGCAACCGCCGCCACAGCTTCTTCAATCGGCGCCGGCGCATGCCGCGCTCCTTCAACACCCGCGCCCGGCTCTGGGCCAGGACGTACAGTTCCCCGTCCTCGCTCAACAGCTTCACCTCCACCGACTCGCGAACCTGCCGCCAAGGCTTGCCCACGAACGCCTTCTCCAGTTTCGTCAATCGGCCCTTGGGCGTGCCCACCAGGTAATGCACCGGCGCCGGCCCCGTGCGCATCGCCTCCAGAGTCTCTTCGGTGGGAATGCCACGGTCCATGATCCAGACCCGGTCCGATCGCCCGTACTGCGCCTCGATCTTTTCCAGAAAGTCCGCCAACGTGGTCTTGTCGGACGTGTTGCCCGGCATCACCTCGTAGGCCAGCGGAAACCCCTGCGGGGTCACGATCAGGGCGATCACCACCTGCACGCAGTCCGAGCGCTTGTCGCGGCTGTATCCGAACCGGCGCTTGTCCGAAAACGTTGGATCGCTCTCAAAATAGGTGGAGGTCAGGTCGTACAGCAGGACGTCGAAGCGCGCGTCGAACAACGTCTCCCAACGCGCCCGCAAAAACGAGAAAAACGCCCGCTTGTGCGCCGCCAGCTTGTCCAGACAGCGGTACAGCGTATCGTTGGCGATGACCGCCATCGGACTGCCCAGCAAGTCGCGCATCGCGCTGTGACCGTACCAATGCCGATGCAACCGCCATTCGCTGCCCGGATCGATCAGCTGATAACACACCAACGTCTTCAACACGTCCAGCCAGCGTGTGCCCTGACGGCTCGACGGCAGCCGGGTACGCCAAAATCGATCCAGCTCCAGCCGATCCCACAACGTCAGCGCCAGCCAGCACGCGCCCCACTGCCGCGGTCGGTGTAAACTCAGCGCCTTGACCTGGATCCGCACCACCTCGCAGGCCAGCTCCGGCGCCTCGCCGTCTTCGGCGAACAGCGCCATCGATCCGGACCCGGAATCTCCCTGCAACACCTCGATCGAACGGCACCACGCCGCGCGCTGACGATCGTTGATCTCGCCCAGGTACAGCACCTGACGCTGAACGACCCGCCCGTCGCGGTTGCGAACGTTCTCCACCACGCTCCAGTAGCGGTGTTCCTTGCCGTCCTTGAAGCGTCTCTTGGCCCGTACGAACATGGACCCATAGCATGCCCCAACCACCAAACAAATCAAGGGGTTAGGTCGGCACTACAGCCCAGATCGTGCGGCTCGATTCAATGAAAACAGGGCGTTACGTCAGCTTCGGCACCCAAATCACGATGAAATTCGATCAAAACTCGGTCGAGTTGCGGAAGTCGGGTTAATCCGGCCAGCCCAACTCATTCCAATCGGGAGACCGCCGCCATGAGGACCGACACCACTGACAATTTCGGCTGCCGCGTGCGCGACCGATGTGTTGCGCAACAGGCGCTCTTCGTGCTCGCCGCGCCCGCCGTCGCCCTCACGCTCACGCCCCTGCTGTGGTGGCTGCGCGTTTCAGGTGAAGTCATCGCCTTCCTCTGGCTGCTGGCGATCGCCTGCACTGCCATCGCGAGCCTCGTTCAGGCCCTCATGCAAGGCATCCGCCACGGCGACGGGGCGGCGTTCGACGATGGCCATGACGCTGGCCGCGACGAGGATTTCGATTACTTTACCCGCACCGGCGAATTCGCATGGCTTCGCGTGCGCACCGAGCACGAGGCGCTGCTGCGCGACGGGGACCGGTTTCTCCGCGACCCTGCCGGTCACCCGAGTTGATCCCCATTCACGGCCCGATCCGATGAAATGCCCAGGGACCTCCTGGACTGACTCCGGATCGGGGCGGGACCTTACACGGGGATGCGCCCGACGGTCGTCACTGCCTCCAGAGCGGATCGACGACACCGGCACTGGAAGCGCGATTCGGCCAATCCCCGTTCGACCGTCAGATCGAACCTTTCATTCAATTTACGGCGATCGGACCGCCCTCAGGATATCTTCCGCAATACTGGCGGCGATCCGGGCCGCGGACTCCCTGACCGACTCCTCCGCCAGGTGCGCGTATCTCGCTGTCGTCTGCACCCTGCTGTGGCCCAACAGCTTGCCGATCATCGGCAGACTCTCCCCGAGCGCCAGCGCACGGGAGGCGAAGGAGTGTCTCAGGTCATGAATCCGCACGTCCTTGAGCTCCGCCCGCTTGCGCACCTTGCACCACGAACGGTCGATGTTCCTGAATGGCTTGCCGGGGAATCGCCCCGGAATCACCCAGGGATCCCCGTCCACGCGAGGGCGAGCCGCCAGCACCCGGGCCGCCGCCGGAGACAGCGGCACCGTCCTTCGGCCCGTCTTGGAATCCGTCAACCGCAGCTCGTTCCTCTCCAGATCCACCTCGTCCCACCGCAGCCTCAGGATCTCGTTGCACCGGCACCCGGTCAACATCAGCAACCTCAGCGCATCCGCCGCGCGGGGCAGAATACGGCCCTTGGATTCCAGCTCGCCGATGGCTTGGCCCAGCCGCTCGAACTCCCTCTCCGTCAGGAACCGCTCTCTCGGCTTTCGCTTGTACTTGACCACGCCCGGGCACGGGTTGGTGCCAGGCGGGCGCAACCCCCACGTCTCGGCCATGGAGAACATCGCCGAGAGCGTGTCCACCATCCGGTTGGCCATCGTCGGCACCCGGTACAGCTTCGAATGAACCGCCGCGATGCGCTCCCCGTCCACCGCCGCGATCGGCAGCGATCCGAACGCCGGCAGGATGTTTCGGTCCAGATCCATGCGGATCATCTTCACCGTGCTCGGTTTCAGCCGCACCTCCACATGTTCGGCCAGGTACCGCTTGGCCAGTTCAGCCACGGTGGGACCGTTCGCCTCCACCGTCGACACCGATGCCGCTTGGCCGGACTTGATTCGGCTGATCGCCAGCGCCGCGCGCCGGCGAGCCTCCTCCGGTGTCAGCACCCCGTGGCGGCCCAGCGTCACGCGTTTCGACTGCCCGTTGGCCCGGGTCTGCACTACGTACACTTTGGCCCCGGAGGCATAGGCCCTCACCCCGAACCCCGGCAATTCAGTGTCCCAGAACACCGTGTCCTTCTCCACCGAGAGGTTGTTCACCGTTCTCCGGGAAATCCGCGTGCGCGTGAGCTTCGCCATTTCCTTCAGACCCCCTCGCGGGCGTGGGCGTTTCCATTCCCACGCCCCGGCGCACCCGCCCCATTGGTCTCGATATATGCAAGTCTGCCGTCCGCAGGACTGTCCGCAGGACCGCCGGTGAGGGCCTCGATGCTGGCGGCCACACGCGCCGCCGAGGCTTTCTCGGTATCTCTGGCCAGGTGCGCGTACCGGGCCGTCGTGTCCATGCTCGTGTGCCCCAGCAACCGCCCGATCAGCGACAGGCTCTCGCCCAGCGCCAGGGCGCGGGAGGCGTAGCTGTGACGCAGGTCGTGCAGCCGCACGTCCTCAAGGCCCGCCTTCCCCCGCAACCGGTGCCAGTATCCGGTCAACTGCGATACGTGCGATCCGGGTTTCGTTCCCGCGAACACCCACGGATTGCCGGGCACCGGCTCGACCCCGTCCAGCACCTCCAGCGCCGCCGGCGTCAGAGGGATCCATCTCGCGCCCGTCTTGCTGTCCCGCAGTCGCAAATGAGCGGCACCGCGGTCCACGTCGTCCCATCTGAGCGTGGCGATCTCCCCCCTGCGGCACCCCGTCAGCATCAGCAGCCTGATCGCCGCCACTGCCGCCGGCCACGCCGAACCGTCCGCCTCGGCCTCATCGAGAACACGCCCGACGGTCCGGTACTCCGCCCGGCTCAGGAACCGTTCCCGGCGCGGCATCTTGTACGCCCGCACCGAGCGGCAGGGGTTTGTGCCCGGCTCTCTCCACCCCCAGGTCTCGGCCAGCGAGAACAGTCTCGATCACACCCACAGCACGTTGTTCGCCGTCCCGCGCTTTTCCCGTAATTCATGCACCAGCTCCGCGATTTGTTCGCGCTCCACCGAATCCACCCGCATCCCGCCCAGCGCCGGGACGATATGCCCGCGAAACAATTGGCGGTACCGGGCCGCGGTCGCGGGCTTGCACTCCCTGTCCACGTAGCGCTTCAGGCACCGATTCGCCAAATCCTCCACCGTGCGACCGGCCCCCGAGTGTCCGCCCCGCGGCAGCGGGTCCTCGCCCGCCTTGATCCGGCCGATGACGCCGGTTGCCCGTTTGCGCGCCTGTTCCGTCGTCATCGGGCCGTGGCGGCCCAGGGTCACGCGCACGGAGCCGCACGGTCCGCGGCTCTGCACCACGTAGGCGATGCGTCCGGACGGGTAGACCCGCACGCCGAAGCCGGCGAGCGCCGCGTCCCAGTAAACGCCGGGGTTGCCCTTGGCGGACAACGCGTCCACCATGCGTTTGGTGATCTTTCGGTTCGTGCGTCTGGGCATGGGAATATAGGCGTTCGGTCACGCGGCGACGCAGGGGACGATGACACTGAGCCAGGGCGGGCACGGCCCGGCAGGATAGGGAGTTGCCATCGAGTTCCTCGTCATCGTCACCTCTTGACCGAACGCTTTCCGGCGGTAAGCGTTCGGTCACGCGGCGATGGAGAGGGCTGACATCATTTTGGACACCCTTTACAAGACACTGGTAACGCCTCCGACGATTTGCTATGGTCGCGCACATGGCGATGCGCGACGAGGACTTCGGGACGAGTTTGACGCTGGCCGAGGCGGACGGCGAGTTCTGGTCGCCGCCGACGCCGGCGCCGGCATCGGAGCCGCGCGATTGGCGGTCTCTGTACGAACAGGCACAGGCCCGCGCGGAGACGGAACGGGCACGGGCGGACGCGGCGGATACGCGCGCGGAGGAGCTGCGCCGGGCGGAGATAGATGCCCGTTCCCGCGCGGGCTTGCTGAAGACGCAGCTCGACAAGAGCCGGGAGAAGCTCACGGCTGCCGTCGAGGAGGTGAAGGAAGTCCGCCGTACGGCGAAGGATGCGCTGTTCTTCCAGACGGAGGTGGCGCGGCTGGAGAAGCTGCTTTCGCAGGCCGGTGTCGACTCGCGCAAGAGCAGCACGATCATGTCGCTGCGCAAGGAAGTTTTCCAGTTGCGCGAAGCCTTGCAGACTTTGCAGCCCGGCAAGGGGACGGCGGTGGCGCTGCGCCGGGAAATCGATTCTCTGACCCGCGAGAATGCCCGGCTGCGCAAGGCCCTGGAGCAGCCGCAGGAGCAGAAGGACGAACTCACGGCATTGCGCAGGAAGGTTGCGGCGCTTCGCAGGTGGAAACGGCGCGCACAGCCGTCTCGGCCCCGGGCGAGCGTCCAGTTGCGCAAGGCGCTGGACCGCGCGCGCAAGCAGAAGGACACGATCAAGGGACTGCGCGGGGAAGTCGGTTCCCTGAACCGCGAGACCCGTCGGCTGAACCGGGAGAACCGCCGGCTGCGCCGCGAGCAGGAACGGTTGCAGGACCTCAAGGCGACAGTGCGCCGACTGACCTTCGAAACCAAGCTGCAGCGCGGGGAGCTGGCGGGATACCACGACCAGATGGACCTCATCAAGGCGCAGCAGAGCCGCATCATCCGTCTGCAGGTGGCCGTGAGAACGTCGGCCATCAAGAACGAGAAGCTGGAGGCCGAGCTTGCCGAACGTCCCCTGCTGTCCGCGGTCTTCAGGACAGTGCGCGATCGGAACAGGACCATCGAGTCGCTGCACAAGGAGATCGCCCGACAGCGCAAGGCGAACGCTGCACAGGGCAAGAAGATCAAGGCGCTGCGCGCCCACA
This sequence comes from Candidatus Rariloculaceae bacterium, assembly GCA_965262365.1. Classification (GTDB taxonomy): domain Bacteria; phylum Pseudomonadota; class Gammaproteobacteria; order Steroidobacterales; family Rariloculaceae; genus UBA6522. Next base: position 3,512,445 of record OZ253541.1, on the reverse strand, counting down.
GAGCGAGGCTGCAAGCCCGGATTGCCCAGCTGCGCTCGAGCCGGGCCGTGTTGTCGAAGGCGGTATTCGGGGGCAGGAGCGAGAAGCAGGAAACGCCGCGGTCGGAGCGCAAGCGCGGCCAGCAGCGCGGTGCGGCCGGCCACGGGCGCACCCAGCGGCCAACGCTGGAGGAGAAGGAGGAACGGCAGGAGCCGCCAGAGGACGCGCGCGTGTGTTCCTGTTGCGGCAAGCCCTATGTCGCCGACGGCGAGCGTTCCTCGTCCGTCATCGAGATCGCGGTCAAGGCCCATGTCCGCAGGATCGTGCGCCCGCGCTACCGTCGGGGTTGCGACTGCCTGTCCTCGCCACTGCAAGCGATCGCGCCTCCGCCGGCCCGCTTGTTCCCCAGGACGCCCTACGGGACCAGCGTCTGGGCGCGCATCCTGTACGAGCGATTTGCCTGCCACCGCCCCCTGCGGCGGACCGCGGCGTGGATGACGGATCAGGGGCTGGCGATCGCGCCAGGAACCATAGCCGACAGCGTGCGTCGCTGCCCGGTGCTGTTCGCGCCGCTCGCCGCGGCGATCCTCACCCACCAGAACGAGATGGCGGTGCGCCACGCCGACGAGACCGGCTGGCGCATCCAGTCGCTGAGCGAGACTGGCCGCTCGCGGCGTGCGTGGCTGTGGATCTCGGTCAGCGCCGATGCGGTCTACTTCGTGGCGGACCCCTCGCGCAGCGCCGAGGCCGCGATGAGGCTGTTCGGTTCGGTCAAGGGCATCGTGTTCCTGGTCTGCGACCGCTACAGCGCCTACATCAAGATGGCGCGCGGGCTCGACGGCAAGGTGATCCTGTGCTGGTGTTGGGTGCACCAGCGGCGCGACTTCATCGAGTGTGCGGCCGGACAGCAAAAGCTGACGCAGTGGTGCGAGGGATGGGTCGAGCGGTTCGCGTCGACCTGCCGGCTGAACAAGGAGCGGCTGGAGCATTACGACCCCGCTCTCGACCACCAGACGCCGGCGTTCGACGCCGCGCAGGGGGCACTGAAGAAGGCCGTCGACGGTCTGTTCGCGCGGGCCGAAGCGGAGTTGGCCGACTTGCCGGTCAAGGCGCGCCAGGGCAAGGCGCTACGCTCGCTGCTCAAGCACCGCGAGGGACTGAGCGTCTTCGTCGACAATCCCCAGGTGCCCATGGACAACAATGCCGCGGAGCGCGCGTTCCGAGGGGCCGTTATCGGGCGTCGATTGAGCTTCGGTTCGGACAGCAGGCTCGGCGCCGACTTCACCGCGATGATGTACTCGGTCGTCGGCACCCTCGCCTTGAACGGCATCGACGTCCAGTGCTGGCTGGAGGCGTGGCTGGCAGCTTGCGCGGAGAATGGCGGCAGGCCGCCGGACGACCTGTCACCCTGGCTGCCCTGGTCGATGAGCGAGGAGCGCAAGCGCGAGTTCACGGCGCCGGGATGACCGGCGCCATCGAGTGCCGCTACTACGGGCGCGACTTCACGGCTGAGGAGATGGCGCTGCTGCGCGCCCTGATCGCCGCCGAGCCGCAGCCGACCCGCGCCGCCCTGGCGAGAGAGTTCTGCCGGCGCATCGGCTGGTTCAAGCCCGACGGCGGCCTCAAGGACATGATGGCCAAGGTGACCATGCTCGCCATGCACCGCGACGGCGCGATCGCGCTGCCGCCGCCAAGAGGAAAACAGGGCCGGCCCAAGCCCATCGTCTTCGGACCCCAGACCGAGCCGCCGCTGTTCCCGGCGCCGACGACGCTGGAGGGGGTTCGCCCGCTCGACTTCCGCACCGTCGTGCGCAACACCCGGGAAGGGAAGCTCTGGAACGAGTTCGTCGCCCGCTACCACTACCTCGGCTACAAGACCCTGGTGGGCGCGCAAATGCGCTACGCCGTCCGCGACCGCGACGGCTGGCCCGTCGCCATGCTCGGCTTCTCCACCGCCGCGTGGAAGCTCGCCCCGCGCGACAAGTTCATCGGATGGACGCCCGAGAAGCGCGAGAAGAACCTGCCGCTGGTGGTCGACAACCCGCGGTTCCTCATCCTGCCGTGGATCAAAATCCCCAACCTCGGCTCGCACATCCTCGCCCTCGTGCGCCGCCGCTTGCCACGGGACTGGACCGAGCGCTACAACACCATCCCCGTACTCATCGAGACCTTCGTCGAGACCCCGCGCTACACCGGCGCCGTCTACAACGCCTCCGGCTGGACACATGTCGGAACCACCCAAGGAAGAGGACGCTATGACAGGCATACGAAACGAGCCCAGCCGAAAAAGGACATCTGGTTGCGACCCCTCCGCAAGGACTGGAAGCGAACGCTCAATCGTTGAATCCTCCATACTCATCGCCGCGTGACCGAACGCTTACTTCCGGCGAAGTCGATTTTTCCGCAGTATGCGTTACAGCGACCGAGTAAGCAAACGGCAAGCGAGTGGCTTCGTACTGGGGGTATGCTCATGTCGGCTGGTGACGGTAACGTGATCGGTGAACCGACATGATACACCAAGTAAATATAGTAAACTCAGTCAGTTATAGTACTGGAGTGTATCTCCTGACGGCTGGTGGCGGACAGTGTCGAAATGAGATTGTATTTAGCGGGCAAGCATGTCTGCACACACCCTGCCCCCGACTACGCTTATGAGCGCGACATGACCTCGACTATAAGCGCGACATTTTCTCGACGGCGCATCGCACAGACTACCCCCCGGAAGCCGGCCGCTCCTCCAGCACCGCGACGGTCTCAAAAGCCCCCACGCCGCGCCTGACCCCACGGATCTGGATAGTCTCTCCGGGCTGCATGCCGGCCACTCGATTCATTGCCTGATGCTGGCTGAGCATGCGCTCACCATTGATATGGGTGATCACGTCACCGGGTGCCAGTCCCGCTTCGACCGCAGGTCCTGCGATTCTCAGGAGCACCACCGCAGGTCCGGAAATGCCCAGCGCGGCGGCTTCGGAAACCGGATAGTCTTGCGCGTCCACTCCCAGCCAGCCGCGAATCACGCGGCCATGCTCGATCAGTTCATCCATCACACCGCGAACCAGGTTTACGGGAATGGCGAAACCGATCCCTTCCGGAATGCCCTGGTTTACGGTGGCAAGGCGCGCCGTATTGATGCCGATCAGTTCGCCGCGGGCATTAACCAGTGCGCCGCCCGAGTTTCCGATGTTGATGGCCGCGTCGGTCTGAATGAAGTTTTCGAAGCTGGTCAGTCTGATGCCGCGGCCGGTCGCACTAACGATACCCAACGTGACGCTTTGGCTGAGCCCGTAGGAATTGCCGATGGCCAGTACCACGTCGCCGATCTCCAGCGTATCGCTTCTGCCCAGGCGAATGGCCGGCAGGTCGGGCAGGTCGACCTTTAGTAGCGCCAGTTCCGTCTCCGGGTCGGCACCGACAAAGCGGGGGTGTGCCTCGCGCCCATCCGCAAGCTGCACCACCACCTGGTCCGCGTCGCGGATGACGTGCCAATTGGTCACCACGAAGCCGTCCTGACTGATGATCACCCCGGACCCCAGGCCCTGGTCCACCACCATTCCGGCGCCCAGCCTGCCCCCCTGACCCAGCCGCGCAGTGCGCAGGCTCACGACCGCCGGAGCGCTGGCGTTCACTGCACTGGCATAGCTGGTGGCGGGGGTCTGCGCACCGTCGCCGAGATTGACCAGGTCGGGGCGTATCAGCACGACCGCGAACGCCACCGCGAGTCCGAAAGCGGACGATTGCGCGATAAAGACCAGAATTCTCCACCAGGTCGTCATGAGCCTAGTTTACCTGTAAGGCCGGGCGCCATCCTTCAATTGGTCAGCGCGGGGAGCCGATAGTTCACGCATGGGGGTCTGTGGCCAAGTTTGCGGCGCCCCGTGTATAATTCTGCGGTTCCAGTGACTTCCCCGTGAGCCGGGCGGGCAGACCTGCCTGCCCTCAATCTGCGCACCAATGACTGAAAAAATCGACCTTAGCAGGCGCCATTTTCTGGTAGCCGCGACCGTTACCACCGGCGGAGCCGGTATGGTCGCTGCCGCCGTGCCTTTTGTTGCGTCATTCAGGCCGAGCGCACGGGCTCAGGCGCTGGGCGCGCCGGTGGAAGTGGACATCGGCAAGATGGAGCCCGGCGCGCTGGTCAAGGTCGAGTGGCGCGGGCGGGTGATCATGATCGTCCGCCGTACGGAGTTCATGCTCGGCAAGCTGGCGGAAGTGGAGGAACAGCTCGCTGACCCGGCTTCCAGCGCGTCCCTGCAGCCAAACTACGCCGCCAACCCTTATCGCAGTATCCGCCCCGAGTACCTGGTAGTGGAGGGCGTCTGTACCCATCTTGGTTGCGCCCCCACCCCCCGATTCGACGTAGCGCCCGCGGATCTCGGCCCTGACTGGTCCGGCGGGTTTTTCTGTGCCTGCCACGGCTCCAAATTCGACCTGGCCGGTCGTGTCTATCGCGGCGTTCCCGCACCCACGAATCTCAGCGTGCCTCCCCATCGTTACGTGGCGGAAAACGTATTGCTCATTGGCTCCGATACGGGAGCATCCTAGGTGGCCGCAACCGCTTCGGACATGGTAGACCGCCTCGGCCGGGGCGTGAATTCCCTGCAACGCTGGATCGATGCCCGTTTCCCCATGAGCAAGCTCATCAGGGAGCACGCCACCGAGTATTACGCCTCCAAGAACTTCAATTTCTGGTACGGCTTCGGCGTGCTGGCCACGGTGGTACTGGTGATGCAGATCGTCACCGGCATTGCCCTGACCATGAATTACAAGCCGGCCGCCGCCGACGCCTTCGCCTCGGTGGAGTACATCATGCGCGACGTGGAGTGGGGCTGGCTGATCCGGTACCTCCACTCGACCGGTGCGTCGGCGTTGTTCATCGTCGTCTACCTGCACATCTTTCGCGGCCTGATGTACGGCTCCTACAAGAAGCCGCGCGAGTTGGTCTGGATCTGCGGCATGTTCATCTACCTGTGCCTGATGGCCGAGGCGTTTTTCGGCTATCTGCTGCCCTGGGGGAACATGTCGTACTGGGGCGCGCAGGTCATCGTCTCGCTGTTCGGGGCGCTGCCGGTGGTCGGCGAGACGCTGGCGGAGTGGATTCGCGGGGATTTCTACATTTCCGACATCACGTTGAATCGTTTCTTCGCCTTCCACGTGATCGCGGTGCCGTTGATGCTGGTCTTCCTGGTGGTCGTGCACATCATGGCCCTGCACGAGGTGGGATCGAACAATCCCGACGGCATCGAGATCAAGAACTACAAGGACGACAGCGGCAAGCCGGTCGACGGCGTTGCCTTCCATCCTTATCACACCAGCAAGGACCTGGTGATCATCACCGTATTCCTGATCGTGTTCGCCTTCGTGGTGTTCTTTGTTCCCGACATGGGCGGGCTGTTCCTGGAGCATGCCAACTTCGAGCCGGCCAATGTGCTGCAGACGCCGGAACACATCGCGCCGGTTTGGTACTTCACCCCGTTCTACGCCATTCTGCGCGCAGTGCCCTACAAGCTGCTGGGTGTCATCCTGATGAGCCTCGCGGTTATGCTGCCGTTCTTTCTCCCATGGCTGGATCGCTGCCCCGTCAAGTCCATCCGCTACCGGGGCTGGATCTACAAGCTTGCCCTGGCCGCTTTCGCGATCAGCTTCCTGGCGCTGGGCTACCTGGGGCTGCAACCGGTGTCCGACACGTATACCTTGCTGTGCCGACTGTTCGCCATACCGTACTTCGGTTTCTTCCTGCTTATGCCGCTGTATACGACCTGGGAGAAACCCGGTCCCGTTCCGGAGCGGGTCAGATAGTGGTGCCCCGAATCATCGCGGGACTGGTTATTGCGGTCAGCGCCGCATCGTGGGGCCAGGATCACGGCGCGGCAGTGGCAGAGCTATTGCCCGCGGATAACGACATCAGCGACATTGCCTCGCTGCAACGGGGAGCGAAGTATTTCGTCAACTACTGTCTGGGTTGTCACTCGGCGCAGTACGTCCGTTACAACCGCCTCGGCGAGGATCTTGGCCTCACCGACGCACAGGTAGTGGGAAACCTGATGTTCGGCTCGGGGCAACTGCACGACACCATGGTCAGCAGCATGCGCCCGGAGGACGGTGCGGTATGGTTTGGCGTAGCACCTCCGGACCTTTCCCTGATCGCCCGCAGCCGCGGGGTCGACTACCTTTACAATTACCTGCGGGGCTTTTACGCTGACCCATCCAGACCCTCCGGTGCGAACAACCTGTGGCTCGAAAACACCGCCATGCCGGATGTACTCTGGGAACTGGCCGGCACCAGGTCGGCGGTCTTCTCGGAGAATTCCGAGGATGGGATCGTCACGCGCTCGCTGGAACACTTCGAAGTGATCCGCGAGGGATTCCTGAGCGAGGAGGAATTCGAACGGGTGGTGCGCGACATCACGAATTTCCTGGAATACATCGGTGAACCGATTCAACTGGAGCGCCGCGCTCTGGGTGTTCGCGTGATCGCGTTTCTGTTGATCTTCCTTGTGATCGCGTACATGCTGAAAAGGGAGATTTGGAGGGGCGTCCATTAGGGCTGTTCACAGGCCTAGGCCCGCAGTTCAGTGAGAATCAATAACTAACGGGAGCTGTGTTTGACTGTAATCGCTAATCGCCGCTCGGTAATGACCCTGTTTTCCGACCCCACCGACCCGTGGAGTCATCGCACTCGCCTGGTGCTCGCGGAGAAGAGCGTCAATATCGATTACATCGATGTGCAACATGGCAATCTGCCTGAGGATTTGCTCGATCTGAACCCGTACAACAGTGTTCCGACGCTGGTGGACCGGGAACTGGTCCTCTACGATTCTCGAGTCATAGTCGAGTACCTGGACGAACGCTTCCCGCACCCGCCGCTGATGCCGGTGGACCCGGTGACGCGCGCCCAGTACCGCCTTTACCTTTATCGCATCGAGCGGGACTGGTACTCGTTGGCGGAGAAGATCGTCGCGGGCGGGGATCGCAAACTCGTGAACCGTGCACGCAAGGCCCTGAACGACAGCATCGTCTCCACGGCGGAGGTTTTCGCCGCCAAGAAGTTTTTCCTGAGCGACGAGTTCTCCCTGGTCGATTGCAGCATCGCGCCCATCTTCTGGCGGTTGCCGGTGTTTGAAATCGAGCTTCCCGCGCAGGCGCGCCCGATCCAGCGCTACATGGATACGGTGTTCTCGAGGCCCTCCTTCCAGTTCAGTCTGACGGAACTCGAGCAGGAGATGCGCGAGTAGCCGAGATATCCCGCCCATCGGCCCCAACCGGCACGTCACCAGATACGCCGGATTCGCAGTACAATCGACGGATTACGATTAGACGAGTAGACGAAGGAGAAGTCCGGTGAACCCCATCAAACCAGTCCGTGCAATCACTCTTTCAGCCATGACCCTTGCGTTGTGGACGGTCTCGGGCGTTCAGGCCCAGGATCGGGTCCAGGCCATGGACGAAAACGGCGCGCCGGTGTTCCAGGTCGATCCATTCTGGCCGGGTCCCTTGCCCAATCGCTGGAGCATGCAGCAGGTGACCGGCATTCACGTTGACCACATGGACATCGTGTGGTTTCTGAACAGGCCGAACGGCGCCGAGGGTGACGAAATCGCCGGGGGTACCGAAGAGCCGTACCGGATGGCCTGTTGCACCAAGAGCCCGGAAGTGATCGCCATGGACGCGGACGCCAACGTCATTCACGCCTGGGGCGATGCGGACCACCATCCCAACTGGCCGGCAAGTCTGCAGACGGTCATCGCCGACCGTGACGGTAATGTCTGGGTCGGCGGTCTGGCGCCGCAGGACAGCATCCTCAAATTCACCCGTGAGGGTGAATTCGTATGGGATTTCGGCCGCCGTCCGCCGGCAGGCGTGCAGATGGAAGAGGACAACGCCGAGACCGAGGTGTTGACCCAGAAGGGCCGGTTCCAGCTCGATCAGGACGAGCGCGAGATTTACATCATCAACTGGAAGCGGGTGCTGGTCTACGACATGGATTCCGGCGACTTCAAGCGCGGCTGGGGCGGTCACGGCATGCCTCTGGAGGAGATCAGCAACGATCCGATCCCGCCGTACGAATGGGATGGAACGCGTCCCCCGGACGAGGCGAACTTCGTTCCGGCGATGCATTTCGTCGAGATATCGGACGACGGGCAGGTATACATTGGCGAGCGGGGGCAGAACCGGATCCAGGTGTTCCAGAAGGATGGCACCTGGGTTCAGGACATCTACGTCGCCGAATGGACGCCGGCCGAGCGGCTCGGCCCGACCCAGTGCGCCGGTGTTGCGGGCCGGAAGGAACTCCCCGTCTGCGGAACCATGTACAAGATGGCGATTTCCAAGGATCCGGAGCAGAACTACCTTTACGTCGCCGACTCGGGCAACTCCAGCGTCTGGATCGTGAACCGGCGCAGCGGCGAGACGCTGGGTTCGTTCGGCGGCAACGGCCGTTACGCGGGCCAGTTGCACTGGATCAACGCGATTGCGACGGATTCGATGGGCAACATCTACACCGGTGAAGTGGAACACGCCAAGCGCATTCAGAAATTCGAACCCGTTTGGCAATAGACCGGGTTGGCGCGGGTCGCCCGATGAATGAGAACAAGGTATGAAAATTCTGAAAATACAATTCCTGTTGATCGTCGTGTTCGGTTCTTCCGGCCTTCTGGCGCATCACGGTGCAGTGACCAACTCCGCGCTCTATTTCTCCGACGAACTCGTCGAGATGGAGGGCGAGTTGACGGAGATATTCTGGCGCAATCCCCACACCCGCGGCCGGTTTCGGGTCGTTGGCGACGACGGCGAGGTTACAGTCTGGGAGGTGGAACTGGGTCCGGGACCCAGGTCGATGGAGCGCCGGGGTCTTTCCCCCGACGATTTTCTCGGTGAAGTGAAGATCGCGGGCTTTGTTGCCCGGCGGGGTACGAATGGACTGGGCGCGGCTCATGTGCTTCTGCCGAGTGGCGAGGAGATCGTGCAGGGCGGCCGCAGTCCCCTGTGGTCCGACGTCGTGGTCCCCAATCCGCCCGAGGTGCTCGATCCGGCCAGGGTGGCCGAGCACCGGCGGACGGCCGAAGGACTCTTCAGGACGTGGGGAAGACGCCAGGGCACGAACATCGAACAGCAGTTGAGGGCGCTGGATCTCGAGTTCACGGAGCGCGGCCAGGCGTTGGCCGCTGCCTACGATCCGCTCGAGGACAACATCGAGGTCGTCGAGTGCCGGCAGGGCATGCCCGATGCGATGTTCGACCCGGTGCCGATGGAGATCGGCAATGAAGGCGATCGCATCGTCATTCATATCTCGGAATACAACACCCGGCGGACAATCCACATGGGTGAGGCGGCAGGTTCGATGGAACCCGTGCCGTCCGAAACCGGCCATTCCGTCGGGCGTTGGGAAGGCGACACGCTGGTTGTGACAACGACCCACATCGGCTGGCCTTATTACACCGAGCTTGGTGTGCCGCAATCGGACCAGGCCAGCTACGTGGAACGATTCTCCACCTCCGACGGGGGCAACCGGCTGAACTATTCGGTAACGGTTACCGATCCGGCGGTTCTCACCGAATCGTTCGCGCTTGAATCGTTCCGCGAATGGACGCCGGGCGTGGAGATTCCCCCCTACGAATGCGTCATCAATTGGGAGGATTCGGAAGGCTGAGAAGCGGCTTCAGTTCGCGTACGTCGTCAAGCGCCTCGAGCGTGCTGACCTGTTCGATCAGGGATTCCGTCCTGCTTTCGCCCAGTATCGGCGCCATGAGCACACGGGCCTTGGCGTCCACCTGCTCGGTCGTGAGCGGGTTCTCGGGCGTCCCCGGGGCGTGACTGACGAACAGGTTCTCGGTACGGCCATCCGCTAACGTCACTTCCACGAAGCCGCTTCTCGGTGCTTCGACGACGGCCAGTTCCGGGTCCGCGATCAGTTCGATCTTTTGCCGTGCAGCGACGACCTCGGGATCGGTCATCCGCTCGAAAGAGTGGCTGTTTTCGAAATCGATGAAGCCGTCCACCAACGCCACCGCCATGATGTGCTGAACGTTGACATCCGGCATGGCGCGGCTGTCGACGATCCTCGCGCCGTCCTCGGGAAGCCGCAGGAGGATACGCTCGACATTGTCCGCGGTCAGGCCGTGCTGCTGGCGGAGAGTGAAGAACGCCGCCAGCGGCGATTGGATGGGATAACCCACGGGAAAGGTCTTGATCGCCGTTTCCTCCACGTAGAACCGGGTGCCGAGATCGGCGACGATGGCTTCGGGATCGGGCTCCGTGGACAGGGCGTCGATCACGTTGCGTTCCCCCTCCAGGGCGTCGGTGACGCCGGTGAAACCCGCCTGGATCATGGTCGCCGCCGCCACGCCGTTGCGGGCGCCCATGCCGCTGAAGTCGAAGGCCTTCTCGATGTGTTCGGGATCCCGTACCCAACTCCACACACCGGATACCTGTTGCACCCCGTAGGAAATGGCGTAACGCATGCGCGTTTCATCGAATCGCGCCACGGATGCGGCCGCGGCGGTGGCGCCGAACGTCGAGCTGTAACCCTCGGCGCTTTTCCCCCTGGCGCGGACCAGGGCCGGGTTCAACGCCATCAGGAAGCGGCAGCACAGGTCGTATCCGAGCACCACGGCGCGCAGGAATTCGGTCCCCGAACTCGCCTCACGCTCCCCCATGGCGAGTGCCGCCGGAACCACCGAGCAGCCGGGATGGGCCTTCGTGAACGGATGAAAGTCATCGGTCTCGTCGGCATGGGCGAACATCGCGTTGGCAAGCGCGGCATTGACCGCGGAGGTCATGATGTCCGTTGTCGCCACGGTCGCCTCGGGAGTGCCGCCCTGGTCGCGCACATAGGCGATGGTGACTTCGCCGGGCCCCAGCTTCGCACCCGAAACGGTCGCGGCGAACGTATCCAGGATTCGGTGTTTCGCAGCCAGCACGGCGGATGCCGGTAATGGGAGATCCCGTGCTTCTGCCATGTAGCGGGCGAGCCGTCCGGTCAGGTCCGCCCGTCGCTCCGGCTGCGGCGTCTGCGCCCGTGTCCGGGTGACTCCGCCCGGCAACGCCGCAACCGCCAGAGCGCCGCCGGCGCTCGTCAAGACGTTACGCCTCGACAATCGCGGGTAGTCCGGCGCCGATTCCTCGTGCTGGTCTCTCCGGTTGGAATCGTCCGCGGTCCTGGTACTGTCGTCTCGGTCTTTCATTGGTCGTTTTCCAGCGGGTATACCCCGCATCACGGCGGGCCCTGTTGCCACGGGCTGAAATGGCTGGAACTAGTGGGACTGGACACTAAGCGCCCAACAGCTCTGCGTCCACCAGGTCGCAGATGCAGTGAATGATAAGGCCGTGCACTTCCTGTATTCGGCTGGTGCGCTGGCCGGGAACGCGGATCTCGATATCGTCCTTGCCCAGCACTCCGGCCATCGCGCCGCCGTCCCGTCCGGTCAGGGCCACGACCGCGATGCCGCGCTCGTGAGCGGTCTTCACGGCCCTGACGACGTTCTCGGAGTTTCCCGACGTGGTGATTGCGAACAGCGCGTCGCCCTTCCTGCCCAGGGCGCGCACCTGTTTGGCGAAAACGTCCGCGTAGGCGTAGTCGTTGGCGATCGCGGTGAGCGCGGAGGTATCCGTGCTCAGGGTAACCGCCGCAAGTCCGGGACGCTCGGTCTCGAACCGGCCGAGCAGTTCGCCGCTGAAGTGCTGGGCGTCGGCTGCCGAACCGCCGTTGCCGCAGCACAGGATCATCCCGCCTTCGGCCAGGCACGTGGCCAGCGTGCGACCAGCCTCCACAATGGCAGGTGCGAGCGCCTGCGACTCCCGGGCAAGCTCGATGCTCTCCTGAAACTGATTGAGGACGCGTTCTTGCATGTTTCCGCCAGCACTTTGCCCGGAAACCCGGAACCCTTCAAGCACCGCCGGCGTCGAAGGCATTCCTGATCCAACGGATGGTCGGCGTGGCGTTGTCGATATTGTCTATGCAAAACACATCGAAACGCAGGCGATAGTCGCTCCACTGTGGGTGGGTCATCAGAAGATGGCGGGTTGCGCGTACGAGTTTCCGCTGTTTGCGGACGTCCACTGACTCGCCGGCGCCGGCGAAACGGCTGCCGGCTCGGGCACGCACCTCGACGACGACCAACGTGGCGCCATCGAGGCAGACGAGATCCAGTTCGCCGAGACGGCAACGATATCGTTGGATCAGCACCCGCAGGCCCTTCCGCTTCAGATATCGGGCCGTGCGCAGTTCCCAGGCGAGCCCGCTTTCGAGTGCGGTAGATGCCTTACCTGAGGCCGGCGAGTTCAGCGGTGGATTCGGGCGCGGCGCCCGCCTCCCGGGTAGCGATCACGGGCCCTGGTTCGATCATGACGGGCGTACCGCCCTGAAACTGCGCCATGGGAAGTTCGCGGCGCACCTGGCCATTCTCGTCGAGACTCAGTTCGCCGGACAGGGCCGCAAACGACGAGAGGCTATTCGGCTTCTCATGAAGCGCGAACATCAACCGGCAGGCGTCAAAACCGAAGCCGTAGAACCGGGTCCACTGGGCCGACGTGCGCTGCGGCCAATAGCGCTGCAGCGTCGCGGCCAATGTCGGCGGAGCGGCCTCCCGATCCAGCACCCAGGGGGTGTCGGCAAACAGCAATCCGTTCAGGTCCCCGTTCTGGCGGCTGCTCTCGTAGATGGCCGAGGTTGCGTAGGTCGGTATATCGCCGGCAAAGTAGAATCGTAACTGAGGCGCCAACAGCCGGCCGGCGCCCGCGTCGGCGGCGACGAAGATAGCGTCGATGTCCTGCCGGCGCCGGGATTCGAACTCCAGCGGAATCCCGAGGTCCGCTCCAAGGCGCTGGCGGCGCTGATCGCTCTTGTCGATATTCAGCACGGTGGTAATGGCTGTAGAAAAATCCTGACCTGCCGGATCGTAGGTCCTGATCTGCAGGAGTTTGCCGCCGAGTGACTCCAGTTGCGCTCGAAAGCTGCCCAGCAACCGGTTGCCCCAGTCATTGCGGGGAATCAGCGCCACCGCGTTGAGCGCACCGTTCGCCACCGCGTGGCGGGCCACCTGGCTTGCTTCATCTTCGGGAGCCAGCGCGAACTGGTAGATATTGGCCGCGCTCTGCCCGCTCTCCAGCGTATTCAATGCCAGCGTCGGGGTCGATCCGGCGCTGTCCACGATCGCCTCCAGTTCAGGCTTCAGCAGCGGACCGACGATGAATTCGGCGCCATCGTCGCGAGCGGCGACGTAGGCTTCGCCGGCTCCAAGCAGCCCCGTATCGTAAATGTGCAGTGCCGGTCGGTCGCGCCCGGCGTTCTCCAATTGGCCCAGGTGAGCGGCGAGAAATCCATCCTGAATGGCGATGGCGGCCTGTCGCTGCGGCCCCGTCAGAGGCAGCAGCAGCGCGACCCGCGTCAATGGGGCGGTCACCTGGGATCGCGCTGCGAGTATCTGTTCCTGCAGATCCAGAATCCGTCGTGCCTGGTCCGCTGTTGCGTCACTGCCGGCCCGGGTCAGCCATTCGCCGGCGGTATCGTAGGCTCCCAGCACCACGAGGATCTCCGCTCCCGCGATGAGATAACCGCTGAGCTCGATGCCGCTGGCGGCGCTGACGAGCTGGGCGTAGGTCTGCAGCGCCTGTTCGTACTCTTCCTCCTCGAGCAACTGTTGCGCCTCCTGTTGAAGGGCGTTCAGCACCAGGGGCGGCGGAGCAGGGCCCATGGTTTCGCAGGCCGACAGCACCAGCAGCCAGGCCAGTAAGGCCGGCGTCCGGAGGCGGTTCAGCATGGGCAATGCTTGCACTGTTCGGTTGCTCGCGGGCAGCATGATCGCATGAGCTCGACTTCTACCGGCACACTCTACGTCGTCGCGACGCCCATCGGTAACCTGGATGACATCAGCCCGAGGGCGCGTCGAGTGCTCGACTCGGTGGACCTGATAGCTGCCGAGGATACTCGGCGAACGCGGCGATTGCTATCGCAGTTTGGGGTCAAAACGCCCACAATCTCCTGCCACGATCACAACGAGGCCCGGCAGACTCCCGGGTTGGTGGAGCGGCTGAAACGCGGGGAGTCGGTTGCGCTGGTAAGCGATGCGGGCACGCCGTTGCTGAGCGACCCCGGTCTGCTGCTCGTGCGCGCGGCGCATGCCGCCGGTGCGCCGGTGGTCTCGGTCCCGGGTCCAAGCGCGCTGGCGGCCGCGCTGTCAGTGGCCGGAGAGTCTACCGACCGGTTCGTCTTCGAGGGGTTTCTGCCGCGCCGTCCCGGCCCCCGTCGAGTGCGCCTTGAGAGCCTGGCGAGTGAAACCGCCACGGTCGTGTTGTTCGAATCGGTTCACCGGATCCGCGAGACCATGGCCGAGTTGCGGGCGCAGTTCGGTTCCGATCGTCTTGCCAGCATGTTACGGGAACTCACCAAGCTTCATGAGAGCGTGCACAGAGGGACGCTGGGGACGCTTGCGGAGCAGCTTGGCGGCATGATTCCCCTCAAGGGCGAGTTTGTGCTGGTAGTCGCCGGTCGTGACGAGAATATCACGGCAGGAGATGCAGAAATCCTGAGGGTTTTCAATCTGATAGCCGCCGAAGTTTCAAGCAAGGTCGCGGTGACGCTGACCTTCAAAATTCTCGGCGTATCCCGCAACCACGTCTACAGGCTCACGCGAGGACGGCCGCTCTGATAGTCTATTCGCGGGAGTCGGCCGGGCAGTCGCTGGGAGTAATCCTGGAGGAAAGTCCGGGCTTCATTGGGCAGGGTGCCAGGTAACGCCTGGGGGGCGTGAGCCTACGGAAAGTGCCGCAGAAAATATACCGCCGGCCGTGAGGCCGGTAAGGGTGAAATGGTGCGGTAAGAGCGCACCGCGCAGGTGGTAACACCTGTGGCAGGGTAAACCCCACTCGAAGCAAGACCGAATAGAGGAACGATTGCAGTGTGCCCACACGAGTTCCCGGGTAGGTCGCTGGAGACGTGCGGTGACGCACGTCCAAGATGAATGGCTGTCCTCGACAGAACCCGGCTTACAGGCCGACTCCCTTCCTCAATGCGGCGCAACACGGCCAGAGGCGAGCCTGCGACCACCCGAAGGGCGCGCCGATACGCAATTATCAGTTGGATAGAGCACCAGGGGGAGACCTTTCCTGGCCCCGGGAGTCCTGTTCGGAACAAACTTGCGAGTTAGTTCTGACGTTTTCCTAAATGTTAACCCAAGGAACAACGCATAACTTATTGATTGTTAGTTGTCCCCGGGCGTCTCCAGCGAACAAATTTCGCGCCTAACTCACTGTCACAACAAAAAAAATTAGTTGACATGCAACTAATTGCGTCCATATAGTGTCGAAAAGTGGACAAATGTGGGGAGAAATGGGTTTTATATGTTCCGCGGTGCCTCAAAAATTGCCCTGGATTCCAAAGGGAGGATGGCCATCCCGAGCCGATACCGGGAGGATCTGTCCATTCGTGCCGACGGACACCTGGTCGCAACCGTCGATCGTGAATGCCTGCTCATTTACCCGCTGCCTGATTGGGAGGAATTCGAACGCAAACTCATGGCCGTTCCGAATTTTAACCCGACGGCCCGCCGATTGCAGCGAATCATGATGGGCTATTCCAAGGACTTGCAAGTGGATGCGCATGGGCGCGTGCTGCTACCGAAGGAACTTCGCGAAGTAGCGAGACTGGACAAGCGGGCCGTGCTGCTTGGTCAGGGCAACAAGTTCGAATTGTGGGACGAGGATCTCTGGAACACACGACGGGACGAATGGCTGGCTGTAGATTTCGGTGAAGGCCTTGACTTGCCGGCCGAACTCGAATCTCTCTCCCTCTGACCTCCCCGGACTGTTGAGCGCGCAATGGCGAGTCATCGACCGGTGCTGTTGAATGAAGCTTTGGACGGTCTGGCGGTATCACGAGACGGCTGGTACGTCGACAGTACCTATGGCCGCGGCGGGCATACCTCCGGAATCCTGGCGGCACTGGGGGAACACGGCAGGCTGCTGGCTCTGGACAAGGACCCCGAAGCCGTGGAGCACGCCCGCGATAACTTCGGCAGCGATCCCCGGTTCTCCGTCCGTTTCGGCGGTTTCGAGAATTTTCGCGCGCTCGTGGCGCCCTGGCTTCGCGAGCAACGCCTCGCCGGTGCGCTCTTCGATCTGGGCATCTCCTCCGCGCAACTGGATGACGCGGAGCGGGGTTTCAGTTTCTCCAGGGACGGACCCCTGGACATGCGCATGAATACTGACGAAGGCATCAGCGCGCAGCAGTGGCTGCAGCAGGTGGGGGAGGCCGAATTGGCGGGCGTGCTGCGGCGTTTCGGCGAGGAGCCGCGGGCGCGACGCATTGCGCGGGCGATTCTTGAGGCTCGGGCGTCGGCACCCATCGACACGACCGGTCAATTGGCGGCGATCGTGGCGCGGGCGGCAGGACCGGGAAACCGCCGGATCCACCCGGCGACACGCGTCTTCCAGGCGATCCGAATCCAGATCAACCGCGAACTCAAGTCGCTGGAGACGGCGCTCGATCAATGCCTTCGGTTGCTCGCGGGGGGCGGGCGGTTGTGCGTCATGAGTTTCCATTCGCTTGAAGACCGGATCGTCAAGCGCTTCATGGCTCGGCAAGCCAAGGGCGACCCGGTTTACGCAGGGTTGCCGGACATCCCGCCCGGCGCGGGCCCGACGATGCGTCTCATCGGCGGGCTGATTCGACCGCGGCAGAACGAAGTCGATGCAAATCCTCGTGCGCGAAGCGCCCGTCTGCGAGTCGCCGAGCGACTGGGGGCCGTGACATGACAGCCAGGGGGCTTCAGTTCGGTGCTCTTGCGGTCCTGGCTGCGGCGGTCACCGCTACGGGCGTCGTGGTCATTCAGGTTGAGCACCAGGCTCGCCAGCTATTCGTGGAACTGGAATCGCTGAACCGGGAACGCGACCGCCTTCAGGCCGACTGGGGGCGCCTTCAACTGGAGGAAAGTACCTGGGCAACGCACGGGATGATTGAAGCCATCGCGCGGGAACGGCTCAACCTCAGGCAGGTAGACGCCAACGAAATCATCCTGGTGGCAGAGCCCGAATCATGAAGCCAGGCAAGACACCCGAGCCGGTGAACTGGAAGCGCGGGCGCACCACGCTGATCATCCTTGCGTTCATCTGCGGCGGCCTGGTGCTCGAAGGCCGCATTCTCTATCTGCAGGTCTACCAGAGGGAGTTTCTCTCCGCGCAGGGCGACGATCGTTACCTGCGCACCGTACAGATTTCCGCACACCGGGGAACGATCACCGACCGGCACGGAGAGCCGCTGGCCGTCAGCACGCCCGTAGACAGCATCTGGGCGAATCCTCAGGACCTGGCGCCGGCCATGCATCGCCTGCCCGAATTGGCGGAGATCCTGGAAATCGACGAGGACTGGCTCGTGCGGCGCGTCACCAGCAACCTGGAACGGGAATTCGTCTACCTGCGCCGGCACCTGCCTCCGGATCATGCCTCCCGGGTGCTGCAACTGGGAATTCCCGGAGTGGCGACGTTTCGCGAGTACCGGCGTTACTACCCGGCGGGCGAGGTGGTCGGGCATCTGCTCGGCTTTACCAACATCGACGACGTGGGTCAGGAAGGCCTGGAATTCGAATTCGACTATTGGCTCAAGGGGGAGCACGGCGCCAAGCGGGTGCTGCGCGACCGCATGGGACGCATCGTCGAGGACGTGGATCTGGTCAAACCCGCCCGGCCCGGCAGGACGCTCAGGGCCAGCCTGGATCTCAGGCTGCAGTATCTGGCCTATCGCGAGCTCAAGCAGGCCGTCGCCGATCACGACGCCATCTCCGGTTCGGTGGTCATCCTGGACCCGGCCACCGGCGAAGTGCTGGCGATGGTGAACCAGCCGTCGTACAACCCGAACAATCGCACCCAGTACGATCCGTCCCGATACCGGAACCGTGCAATCACGGATATCTTCGAGCCGGGATCGAGCGTAAAGCCCTTCGTGGTTGCCGCCGCGCTGGAGAGCGGTCGATACAAACCGAGTTCCGTAATCGATACCTCGCCCGGCACGCTTTGGGTCGATGGCCGGGAGATCACCAGGGACAACAACAATCTTGGCCCAATCGATCTGACCACCATACTGGCGCGTTCCAGCAACGTAGGCGCCGCCAAGCTCGCGCTGGAACTGGATCAGGAGCACCTGTGGTCGACATTGTCGCGGTTGGGGCTCGGCCGGGTCACCGAGAGCGGATTCCCCGGGGAATCCGCCGGCGTGCTGCAGGATGTCCACTATTGGAACCCGGTAGGCCAGGCCACGCTCTCGTACGGATATGGCGTTTCGGTCACGGCGTTGCAACTGGCGCAGGCTTACGCGGCGATCGCCGCCGATGGCGTGCGCCGCCCCGTTTCGCTGCTGGCGGTGGACGAAGCGGAACAGGGCGAGCAGGTCCTGTCCAGCCACACCGCCGTCACGCTGCAGGGCATGCTGGAGACCGTGGTGGCGCAGGGTACCGGGCGGCGCGCGGCGGTGGCCAACTTCCGCGTGGCGGGCAAGACCGGTACCGCGTGGAAGTCCGGCGAAGGCGGCTATTTCGGAGATCGCTATCTGGCGGTCTTCGGCGGCTTCGCGCCGGTGAGCGATCCGCGGCTGGTGGCGGTCGTGGTCATCGATGAACCGCGGCGTTCAGCGTACTACGGCGGCGAAGTGGCAGCGCCGATCTTTTCCCGAATCGTCGCAGGCGGACTTCGCCTGCTCTCGGTGCCACCCGACGGTCTGCGGGAACCACCCATGACCAGCCTCGCCCAGGGCGCCACCGCCGGGGTGTGCCAATGATGGCCGCGGCAGTGGGAACGGTCATGACGCTGGGCGAGTTGCTCGGCGGCGTGGTTCCGGCCGAATTGAGCTGCTTCGAGATCGCGGACCTGGTGATGGACAGCCGCCAGGCGGGGCCGGGCGCAGCCTTCGTAGCCGTTCAGGGCGGCGAGAGCCACGGTCTGGAATTCGCGGCCGATGCCGTTGCGCGGGGCGCGACGGTCGTCTTGTACGAGCCGGCGCCGGGGATCGAGGTCAGTACCGGCGACGTGCCGAACCTCGCCGTCGCGAATCTGCGCGGCCGGGTTGGCGAACTGGGTCGTACCTTCTTTTCTCCGGGCCACTCCACCCCGCGGCTGGCCGGAATAACCGGTACCAACGGCAAGAGCACTGTGGCGTATCTCGTGGCCCAGGCGCTGACCCTTCGGGGTTCGCCCTGCGGTTACGTGGGCACGGTGGGCGCCGGGATTCCGCCGGGTCTCAACCCACAGGGACTGACAACCCCGGACTGCCTGTCGCTCCACCGCACCCTGGGGTCGCTGGACGCAGGTTACGTGGCGATGGAGGTTTCCTCCCATGCCCTGGCGCAGAACCGGATCGCCGGGCTGACACTGGATACCGCCGTATTTACCAATCTCACCCGCGATCACCTGGACTACCACGGCGATATGGACAACTACAGGTCGGCCAAGGCGCGGCTGTTCCAGTGGCCGGAACTGCGCCGCGCGGTGATCTTCGTGGACGATCCCTTCGGCGCGGCGCTGGCGCGTGAACTGGCCGATCCGATCGAGCGTGTCGAGGTCAGCCTGCATGACCGCGGCGACCTTCGGGGAACCGTGGTGGAATCGACCATGAATGGTCTGTCCGTTCGAGTCGACGGGCTGCTCGTCGGGGCAGCGGGGGAGGACGAAGCCCTGCTGGATTCGCCCCTGGTGGGTGACTTCAACGCCGAAAATCTGCTCCTGGCGCTGGGCGTGCTGCTGGGCTGGGATGTGCCGATTGTCGAAGCCTGCGAGGCCCTGAGCCGCTGCCAGGCGCCAGCCGGCCGCATGCAGGTACTGGGGGGTGGCGAGCAACTCCCCTGGGTTTCCGTGGATTACGCTCATACGCCCGCAGGACTGGAGCGGGTCCTCGGACACCTGTATCGCCTGATCCCCGGCGAACTCTGGTGCGTCTTCGGTTGCGGCGGCGAGCGCGACCGGGGCAAGCGCCCGATGATGGGCGATGCGGCGTCCCGGTTCGCAGACCATATCGTGCTGACGGACGACAATCCGCGCGGCGAGGATCCGGGGGCGATCGTTGCCGATATCCGAGCCGGCATGATTGATCACCAGGATGTCCGAATTGAACACGACCGCGCCACGGCCATCGTCGAGACTGTCGCCAGGGCGAAGCCGGGCGATGTGGTTCTGGTGGCGGGCAAGGGGCACGAACTGCGGCAGTCGCTGGCCGGTCACGATCGCGATTTCAGCGACGTCGCGACGGTCCGTGCCGCCCTGGGAGAGTCGGCATGAGTTCCCGTTTCAGTACCGGCGCGCGCGACGGGAGGTTGGCGAACAATGCGGTCTAGAACGCTGGCGGCGGTGGCGCAGCAAGTGAGTGGGACGCTGCTCGGCGCCGACGCCGCGTTCGGCCGCGTCAGCATCGACACCCGCAAGTTGGACCCCGGCGCCCTGTTCGTCGCCATCCCGGGGGAACGGTTCGACGGCAACGACTTTGTCTCCGATGCTCGCGCGAGGAACGCCGCCGGTGCAGTGGTCTCGCGCCCGGCGGACGTACCGCTGCCGCAGGTCCGGGTCAGCGACACGCGAAACGCACTGTCAGGCATGGCTCGCGGGTGGCGGAAGAACTTCCCGATCCCGGTCGTGGCGGTCACCGGCAGCAACGGCAAGACCACGGTCAAGGAACTGATCGCCGGCATTCTCGGCGGCAGCCGCGATGTCTGCGTCACGCGGGGCAACCTGAACAACGATCTGGGTGTGCCCCTGACGTTGATGGAACTGGCGGACCACCACGAAGTCCTGGTCATCGAACTCGGCGCCAACCATGCCGGTGAGATCGCTGCGCTCAGCCAACTGGCCGGCCCCACCGTCGGGGTCATCACCAACGCCGGCGCCGCACACCTGGAGGGCTTCGGCTCCATTGCAGGCGTCGCGCAGGCCAAGGGCGAACTGCTCGATCACCTGCCTGCCACGGGGACGGCAATACTCAACGCGGATGACTCCTATTGTTCGATCTGGCGTCGCCGCTCCCGTGCCACTCGCGTACTGACCTTCGGCCTTGATGCGTCCGCAGATTGCACGGTGCGTGGCGAAGTTGCGGAAGTCAGCGAAGGATCGGCATTCACTCTGGCGTTGCCCGATGGGACGGCTTTCGAGTTGACGCTGCCGCTGAGAGGGCGTCATAGCGTGCTCAATGCCCTTGCGGCGGCGGCGGCCGCCTACGCCGTGGGCGCCTCCGCCGACGAGATACGGGCCGGACTGGGCCGGGCGCGGCCGGTCAGCGGCCGCCTGCACCGCATGAGCGGCTTCGGCGGGGCCACCATCATCGATGACACTTACAACGCCAATCCGACCTCCACCCGCGCCGCACTGGATTACCTGCGCAGCTGCGGCGGCCGCCGGATGTTCGTCCTCGGCGACATGGCGGAACTGGGTGCCGATGCGGCCGAATTGCATCGACAGGTCGGCGAATACGCCAGGGACTGCTGCGACACGCTGTTCGTCCTCGGCGACCTGAGTCACGAGGCGGCGCAGGCCTTCGGTTCCGGGTCGCAGTCCTTTACCGATTTGACCGCGTTGCGGCAGGCATTGGAACCCCTGCTCACCGAGGACGCGACGTTGCTTGTCAAGGGATCCAGGGTGATGGGTCTCGATCGCCTCGTAGGCTCGCTCGGCACGAGCGGTGACAAGAGGAAGGCCGCATGCTGATCTACGTCACCGAGTACCTGACCCAGTATTTTTCCCCGTTCAACGTATTCGGGTACATCACCATGCGGGCCATTCTCAGCGCGCTCACGGCGCTGGTCCTGTCGCTCGCGCTGGGCCCCTTCGTCATCCGGCGGCTGACGTCCCGGCGGGTCAGGCAGCCCATCCGCGACGTGGGTCCGGAAAGCCATCTGCCCAAGGCCGGCACGCCCACCATGGGTGGCGTGTTGATTCTGATGGCGATCATCGTGAGCACACTGCTTTGGGCGGATCTCGGCAGCCGCTTCGTCTGGATCGTGCTGCTGTGCACGTTGGCCTTCGGCATCATCGGTATCGTCGACGACTACCGCAAGCTCAGCATGGGCAACTCCAGGGGTCTGAGGGCCGGGACCAAGTTCTTCTGGCAGTCGGCAGCGGGGTTGGCGGCGGCGGGCGTGCTCTATGTCACGGCCGAGAACCCCGCGGTGGAGCATGCGCTGCTCATTCCCTATTTTCCCGGCTTGCTGATACCCATGGGCGCAATCGTCTACCTGGGTTTTTCCTTCCTCGTGATCGTCGGTTCTTCCAACGGGGTCAACCTGACCGACGGTCTGGACGGCCTGGCGATCATGCCTGCCGTACTCGTCGCTTCCGCACTCGGTTTGTTCGCGTACGCGGCAGGCAACGCTGTTTTCGCACCTTACCTGGGTATTCCGTATGTAGCGGGTGCCGGTGAGATGCTCGTTTTCTGTGCGGCCCTGGCTGGCGCCGGTCTGGGCTTCTTGTGGTTCAACACCTACCCCGCGCAGGTCTTCATGGGCGACATCGGAGCGTTGGCGCTCGGTGCCGCCCTGGGCCTGGTGGCCGTAGTTGTTAGGCAGGAATTGGTGTTGTTCATCATGGGCGGAGTTTTCGTCATCGAAACCGTCTCAGTCATGATCCAGGTTGCCTCCTACAAGTTGACCGGCCGGCGCATTTTTCGAATGGCCCCGCTGCACCACCACTTTGAACTCAAGGGCTGGGCGGAGCCCAAGGTGATCGTACGTTTCTGGATCATCACCGTCATTCTGGTGTTGATCGGGCTCGCCAGCCTGAAGATCCGGTAGCGGGTGTCTGCGGGAGTTCTGAAGGAATTAGATGAGCACTGCGACGCAAATGTGCGACGACGAGATGAACGGTTCGCTGCCGAATAGCCGCACGCTGGTGGTGGGTCTGGGCACGACGGGACTCGCGGCGGCACGATTCCTCGCCGCACGCGGCGAGGAGGTGCTGGTGATCGACAGCCGCGCGAACCCGCCGGGGCTTGAAGCCTTGCGCGCCGCGCAACCGGATCTGCAGATTGAGCTCGAGAGCCTCCATCCGCGCTGGCTCGATGGTGTTTCCCAGGTGGTCATCTCGCCTGGACTGGGTCTGGACATCGGCATCGCGGCGGAGGCCCGGCGGCGCGGAATCCCCCTGGTCAGCGAGATCGAATTGTTCGCCCGAGCCGTGAGCGCGCCGGTCATTGCGGTCACCGGCTCAAACGGCAAGAGCACCGTGGTCACTCTGGTGGAGCGAATGTTGGCGGCTGCCGGCGTGCGCGTGGCCGCCGGAGGCAACCTGGGTCCCGCCGCGGTGGATCTGCTTTCGGACCAGCCCGAGGTCTACGTACTCGAATTGTCCAGCTTCCAACTGGAGACCACCCGCAGCCTGCGACCGGGAGCGGCCGCGGTACTGAACGTTTCCGCCGATCATCTCGACCGCCACGGCAGCTTGGCGCGCTACGCCGCTGTCAAGGCGAGACTGCTGCGCGCGGCGCGTGTACCGGTTTACAACTGGGACGATCCCATCGTGAGGGCGATGGGCGCCGAATACCCGGGCGGCATTCCGTTTTCAGCGCGGGAGCACCTGGACCGCGGCTATTGCGCCGTTCCGCACCGCGGCGAACGTTGGCTGTTCCGCGACGCGCGACCGGTCTTGCCGACATCGCGGTTGCGCATTCCCGGCCGGCACAACGAGTCCAATGCACTGGCGGCATTGGCGTTGGCCGACATGGCCGCTGACGACCTGAGCGCCCCGGCCCAGGCGCAGGGTCTTGCGGCCCTGTGCGAGTTCCCCGGGCTTCAACACCGTTGCCAGTGGGTGGCTGTGGAAGACGGGATCACGTTCATCAACGATTCCAAGGGCACCAACGTGGGCTCGACAGTTGCCGCACTACGCGGTCTGCCAGGGCCGCTGGTATTGATCGCCGGCGGCCGCGCCAAGGGCGCCGATTTCGGGACGCTGGCAGACGCCGCCGCAGGCAGAGTCGCCGGCGCAGTGGCGATGGGAGAGGCGGGCGAGGCGTTGCATCAGGCGCTGTCGCCTGTGACATCGGTAGTCGGCGCCGACGACATGCCGTCGGCCGTGGACCGGGCTGTGGAACTGGCCCGCGCAGCAGGCTTCAGGCAGGTGACCGTGCTGCTGTCGCCCGCCTGTGCCAGCTTCGACATGTTCTCCGATTACAAGGCACGGGGCGACGCCTTCGTCGCAGCGGTGGAGGCGCGCCAACGATGAACGCCCACGTCGCCGACGACCAGTTCAATGTCGATCCGTGGCTGCTGACCGCGGCGACGGGGTTGCTGGTATTCGGGACGATCATGGTGAGTTCCGCGTCCATCTCCCTGGCTGCCGGTTCCCTGGGCGCGCCGCACTATTTCCTGAGCCGCCACCTGGTGGCGCTTGCCATCGGCTGCGCCGGCGCGCTGGCCGTCGTGAGGATTCCCTGCGAGGTCTGGTATCGGCTCAGCGGACTGTTCCTGCTGGGCGCCTTCGCGCTGATGGCGTCGGTATTCATTCCCGGCCTGGGGCACACGGTCAACGGCAGCACGCGGTGGCTGGACCTGGGACCGCTGAGCCTGCAGCCGTCGGACCCGGCCAGGCTCTGCCTGATGGTGTACCTGTGCAGCTACGTGGTTCGCCACCACGAACGCGTGCGCACCACCATGTGGGGGTTCATCGGTCCCATGGTCATCGTGGCGCTGGCCTGCGCACTGTTGCTGGCGGAACCGGACTTCGGCGCGGCCGCCGTGCTCACGGCGACCAGCCTGGGGATCCTGTTCATCGGCGGGGCGCGGCTGCGGGATTTCATATTCTGTTTCGTGGTAGCGGTCGGCAGCATGTCCTTCCTCGCCATGTCCTCGAGCTACCGCCTGCAACGCCTGACGGGTTTTCTCGACCCGTGGGCGGATCCATTCGCCAGCGGTTTCCAGCTCACACAGTCCCTGATCGCCATCGGCCGCGGCGACTGGCTGGGTGTCGGCCTGGGCGAAAGCGTGCAGAAGATGTTTTACCTGCCCGAAGCGCATACCGACTTCGTCTTTGCCGTGCTGGCCGAGGAACTGGGGTTCCTGGGCAGCACGGTGGCCATCGTGCTGTACGGCGTGGTGGTCGTACGCGCCATCGGCATGGGACCGCGGGCGAATGCCGTGGGGCTGCCGTTCCAGGCGCTTCTGAGCAGCGCGATCGGCCTCACGCTGGGCATACAGGCATTCATCAATATCGGCGTCAACACCGGATTGCTGCCCACCAAGGGGCTGACGCTGCCCCTGATGAGCTACGGCCGCACCAGCGTGGTCATTACCTTGATTTCCCTTGGCCTGCTCGCGCGAATCCATCACGAGGTCGTCGCCGCTTCCCCGGAAGTGGTGCGGGCCCGCAGAAAGAGGGGTCGACCATGACTGGGGCACCGGTCATGACGGGAGCGCCGGTGATGATCATGGCCGGAGGTACGGGCGGGCATGTCTTCCCGGCGCTGGCGGTGGCGCAGGAACTCCGCGGCCGTGCGCAACCGGTGGTCTGGATGGGCACGCGCAAGGGACTGGAGGCACGGGTGGTTCCGGCTGCAGGCATCGAAATGGAGTGGATATCCATCGCAGGAATACGTGGCCGCGGGGCGGCCGCCTGGTTGGCCGCGCCGTTCCGGATTGCCTTGGCGATCCTGCAGGCCCTGGGGGCGATGCGGCGGAGAAAACCCGCTGTGGTTCTGGGTATGGGTGGTTTCGTTTCCGGCCCGGGCGGCGTGGCTGCGTGGCTGTGCCGACGCCCGGTGCTGATTCACGAGCAAAATGCCGTGGCCGGGACCACAAACCGCTTGCTGTCACGAATCGCGCGCAGGGTGTTCGAAGCCTTTCCCGGCAGCTTTCCCGGCGGCATCGCTACGGAACTGGTGGGCAACCCCGTGCGGCAGGAGATTCTCGATCTTGCCCGTCACGCCGGGACGGCGGACAGGCGCTCCGGAGATACCGCCCACGTGTTGATCCTCGGCGGCAGCCAGGGCGCCCAGGTTCTGAATGAACGCGTTCCGAAAGCTTTGGCGAAGCTCCCGGACAGCGTTTCCGTGGACATCTGGCACCAGGCCGGACGCGGGCTTGAAACTGCGCGGCGCGGCTACGCGGGGCTTGGCCTGGATGCCAGGGTGGATGCTTTTGTGGATGACATGGCCGGCGCCTACGCGTGGGCGGACCTGGTGATCTGCCGCGCCGGCGCGCTGACCATCGCCGAACTGACTGCGGCGGGACTTGGCGCGATCCTCGTGCCGTTTCCCTACGCCGTGGACGATCATCAGGCGCGCAATGCGAAGAGCTTCGGCTCCGGCGGCGCAGGAATCGTCATTCCGGAACATGAATTCACACCGCAACGGTTGGTCGATGAACTCGTTGCGCTCCTGGACCGGCCCGACCGGCTCGCTGCCATGGGGGCCAGTGCCAGGGCCCAGGCGTTTCCGCGCGCCCTGACCGATATCGCCGACGCCTGCCTTCAGTACGCGGGGGTGCCGGCATGAACGAACGCATGGGCAGAATCCACCACGTTCACTTCATCGGCATCGGCGGCGTGGGCATGGGCGGAATCGCCGAGGTGCTCATCAATCTCGGCTATGCAGTACAGGGTTCCGACCTGAAATTGAATGCCATCACCGAGCGCCTCCAGGGCCTGGGCGCGCGCATCCACCAGGGCCATGATCCGGCCAATCTCGGTGAGGCCGACGTGGTGGTGGTGACCAGCGCGGTACCGCAGGGAAACGCGGAGGTCATGGAGGCCCACCGTCGCCGGATACCGGTAGTGCAACGGGCGGAGATGTTGGCGGAGTTGATGAGATTCCGCTACGGCATCGCGGTCGCGGGTACCCACGGCAAAACCACCACGACCAGTCTGATCGCCAGCATGCTGGCCGAGGGCGGGATGGATCCCACTTACGTGATCGGCGGCCGACTGATCAGCACCGATGCCAACGCCAAATTGGGCAGCGGTCGCTACCTGGTGGCCGAGGCCGACGAGAGCGATGCCTCCTTCCTGCACCTGCAGCCGATGATGGCGGTGGTGACCAATATCGATGCCGACCACCTGGAAAGCTACGAAGGCGAGATGGAGCGTCTCAAGCAGGGCTTTGTCGAATTTCTGCGCAATCTGCCCTTCTACGGTCTCGCGGTGATGTGCCGGGATGACGCCAACACCCGCGGGCTGATCCCCGACCTGGGCAGGCGGGTGACCAGTTACGGGCTTTCGCACGCCGCCGACGTCAGCGCCGAGAAGGTTCGCGCCGAGGGCCTGTCGACGTCCTTCGTGGTACGCCGCCCCGACCGCCCGCCGTTACCGCTGAAGTTGAGGCTGCCCGGCACGCACAATGTCCTGAACGCTCTGGCCGCGGTTGCTGTCGTCACTGAGCTAGGCCTCTCGGATCGGGCCATCCGGCGTGCGCTGGCCGCGTTCTCGGGGATCGATCGGCGCCTCGAAATGCTGGGAACCGTCACCACCCCGTCGGGACAGGTGACCTTCGTGGACGACTATGGCCACCACCCCACCGAAATCGCCGCAACCCTGCAGGCGGTCCGGCAGGTCTGGCCGGACCGGCGGCTGGTGGTCGCTTTCCAGCCCCACCGCTATACCCGCACCCATGAACTGATCGACGATTTTGCGCGCGTACTCTCGGATACCGACGTGTTGTTGCTGACGGAGATCTATGGCGTGGGCGAGACGCCGATCGCCGGCGCCGACGGCCGGTCATTGGCTCGCGCCGTGCGCAGCCGGGGCGTTGTCGAGCCGGTTTTCGTCGAGGAACTGGACAATCTGCCGAAAGTCCTCGCCGGTGTCGTCAAGCACGACGACGTGGTCCTGACGCTGGGCGCCGGGAGTATTGGCGCCGCGGCGAGACGCCTGCCGGCGGCGATGGCGGTGAACGGGCCTGTGAGGGTGAAAAGGTGATCGCGGCCATGCGGGACAAACGGAATACGTCGCGGCTGCACTATGAGGAACCCATGAGTCGGCATACGTCCTGGCGCATCGGCGGGACCGCGGACGTGTTTTTCAGACCGGCCAGTGTGCCCGAGTTGACGGACTTTATTGGCGGACTCGACGAGGGCCAGGACATTCTCTGGATCGGGCTGGGTTCGAATCTGCTGGTCAGGGATGGCGGCGTTCGCGGTGTGGTGATCTGCACGCTGGACCTGGCCTCGCGCATCAGGCGGTTGGAAAACGGCCGCGTATACGTGGGTTCGGGCGTGCCGTGCACGTCGCTCGCCCGCCAGTGTACGCGCTGGCAGTTGGGTCCCGCGGCGTTCTTCGCGGGAATCCCCGGCACCGTGGGTGGGGCGCTGGCCATGAACGCGGGCGCGTTTGGCGGCGAGACCTGGGATTCGGTCGAGTCGGTGGAGACGCTGGATCGAAGCGGACAGCTGCGAACACGGGATCGGGCGGATTATCGAGTGGACTATCGCTCGGTGGCCGGTGTCTCCGGCGAGTGGTTCCTGGGCGCCACGCTGGCGTTGTCCAATGATCCGGGCGCCGACATGGGGCAACTCGCCGAGATGCGGCGCCGGCGGGACCGTACCCAGCCGATGGGCGTGCGTAGCTGCGGCTCCGTGTTTCGCAACCCGCCCGGCGACTTTGCGGCGCGGTTGATCGAGGCCTCGGGGCTCAAGGGCCGGTGCATCGGGGACGCGATGGTTTCCGAGAAACACGCCAATTTCATCATCAATCGTGGCCGTGCCACCGCGACGGACGTGGAACGGTTGATCGCCGAGATCAGGAACCGGGTTGAGGCTGACTCGGGTATCGCCCTTGAACTGGAAGTGCGCGTTGTGGGTGAGAAAGATGGCGAAGGCTAAAGCTCACCGAAGCTCGAAGGCGTCCCGACAGCACCGTTCCGGGATTAGCTGGGGCCGTGCCGTTTCACCCCTGATGACGCTGGCCTTGCTGGCTGCACTGTTGCTCGGTGGGCGGATGTTTCTGGACCGTCCTGTGCGCAACCTGCACCTGGAGGGCAGCTTTGAGCGTGTGACGCCGGTTGAAGTACAAGCGGCCCTGGAATCGGGGTTGCGAGGCAGTTTGTTGTCCGTGGACCTTGCAGAGTTGCAGGCCCTGGTGGAAGCCCTCGACTGGGTCAGGCAGGCGCACGTCGGCAGACGGTGGCCGGATACGCTGGTGATCAGAGTGATCGAACACCAGGTTGCTGCCCGTTGGGGCGACACCGCACTGATCAGCCGCGAGGGTGAAGTCTTTGCGGGCGAATCGCGCTACGTATTTCCCGAGTTGCCGCGTCTGGCAGGTCCGCCCTCAACGGAACAGCAGGTCGTGGAGCGCTACCTGGAGTTGCAGCGGCTGCTGGGGGCCGCGAACCTGACTCTCGAGGCCCTGTCTATCGACGAACGGGGTTCATGGCGCATGCAGTTGCAGGGCGGGCAGACGATTCGAATAGGCCGCAGCGAAGTGGAGAAACGGCTGGACCGTTTCTTCGAGTTGGCGTCCCCCTTGCTCAGGAACGAGTTCGACAGGGTAAGCCATGTCGACATGCGCTACACCAATGGATTCTCCGTCGGTTGGCGCCCCCCGGTCGCCAGCGGCGGATCGGCGGCTGCAGCGGGAGGCGAGTGAGCTATGCGCGGCAAGCGTGACGATCAGAACCTCATTGTCGGCCTGGACATCGGCACGTCCAAGGTCGTCACCATCGTCGGCACCCTGTCGCCGGAGGATACCGTCGAGGTCGTCGGTATCGGCATGACCCCGTCCCGGGGGCTCAAACGCGGTGTCGTGGTGGATATCGAGTCCACCGTCGAATCCATCCGCCGCGCCGTGGAGGAAGCCGAATTGATGGCGGGCTGCGAGATCAATCACGTCTATGCCGGTATCGCCGGAGGCCACATTCGCAGCCTCAATTCCCACGGCATCGTTGCCATTACCGACAAGGAAGTCACGGACTCCGACGTGGAGCGAGTCATCGATGCGGCACGGGCCGTGGCGATACCCGCCGACCAGAAGCTGTTGCATGTGCTGCCGCAGGAATTCCTGGTGGATTCGGAGGTGGGGATCCGCGTGCCCGTCGGCATGTCGGGCGTGCGCCTGGAGGCGAAGGTCCACCTGGTCACCGGCGCCGTGAGTTCCGCGCAGAATATAGTGAAATGCATCCAGCGATGCGGGCTGGATGTCCAGGACCTGGTGCTGGAACAACTGGCATCCAGCTACGCCGTGCTCACCGAGGATGAGAAGGAACTCGGTATCTGCCTGCTGGATATCGGCGGCGGCACGTCCGATATCGCCGTGTTCTGCGGTGGCGCCATACAGCATACGGCGGTGATACCCATTGCCGGCGCACAGGCGACCAACGACATTGCGGTGTCGCTGCGCACGCCGACGCTGCATGCCGAAGACATCAAGATCAAGTACGCCTGCGCGCTGTCGCAACTGGCCAATCCCGACGAGACGATCGAGGTTCCGAGCGTCGGCGACAGGCCGCCCCGACGACTGGCCCGGCAGACCCTGGCGGAAGTGGTCGAGTCTCGCTACGAGGAGCTCTATACGCTGGTACACGACGAACTTCGCCGCTCCGGATACGAGGAAATGATAGCGGCCGGCGTTGTCCTTACAGGCGGCAGCGCAAAGATGGAAGGCGCTGTCGAACTGGCGGAGGAAATTTTCCACGTGCCCGTCCGACTTGGTATTCCCCAGTACGTGGAAGGCCTGGTGGATGTGGTACGCAATCCCATTCACGCCACGGGAGTCGGCCTGTTGCTCTACGCCAGGGATGCCGCGCGGGGTCGGGCCGACGGAGTGGTGGCGAAGACGAAGGACCCCGGCATGTTCGGGAAGATGAAGTCATGGGTTCAGGGTCAGTTTTAACAAATCGAAAAATCAATCGGTTTCAATGAGGAGCGGTGCAATGTTTGAACTAATGGACGGTTACAGCGAATCGGCGGTCATCAAGGTGATCGGCGTCGGTGGCGGTGGCGGTAACGCTGTCGTGCACATGATGCGGGCCGGTATCGAGGGCGTGGACTTTATCTGCGCCAACACCGACGCCCAGGCACTGAAGCGGGCACGGGTCAAGACCGGTATCCAGATCGGTTGCAACATCACCAAGGGATTGGGCGCCGGAGCCGATCCGGAGGTCGGCCGTCAGGCCGCCATGGAGGACCGGGACCGTTTGCAGGAGGTCGTTCAGGGCGCCGACATGCTGTTCATCACCGCTGGCATGGGCGGTGGCACCGGAACGGGGGCAACGCCCGTGGTTGCGCAGTTGGCGAAAGAACTGGGGGTATTGACGGTCGCCGTGGTAACCAAGCCGTTCGAGTGGGAAGGACGCAAGCGCATGAGCGTCGCCGAGCAGGGCATTACCGAATTGGGCCGCCATGTGGATTCGCTGATCACGATACCCAATCAGAAGCTTTCGACGGTGCTTGGAAACGATATGAGCCTGGAGGCCGCGTTCGGCGTCGCCAACGAAGTGCTTCAGGGTGCCGTACAGGGGGTCGCCGAGCTGATTACTCGCGAGGGGCTGATCAACGTCGACTTTGCCGACGTGCGCACCGTGATGTCGGAAATGGGCATGGCGATGATCGGCGCCGGCAGCGCCAGCGGTGAGGGGCGAGCCCGCCAGGCCGCCGATGCCGCGATCTCCAGTCCGCTTCTGGAGGACATCAATCTGGCCAACGCCAACGGCGTGCTGGTCAACGTAACCTGCGGCCCCGACCTGTCGATCGGGGAATTCCAGGAGGTCGGCGAGATTATCCAGCAGTTCGCTGCCGAGGATGCGACCGTCGTCGTGGGCACGGTACTCGATCCCGACATGCAAGACGAGTTGCGCGTCACCGTGGTCGCCACCGGGCTGGGCCGCACTGCCTCCGTCCTGCAAAGTCCGCCGCGAACACGTCCGACACGCGCACAGCGAACTCCGGCCCCGAGTTCGTTCGACTATACGGAGTTGGAAAAGCCAGCCGTGGTTCGCAAACGTGCCGTGGGGGACGACCTGAACGAAAAACCCGACGACATGCAACAGCTATTGGATATCCCGGCGTTTCTGCGCCGGCAGGCTGACTGACGGGCCGGTGGGGGGGCGGTTGGCTGGCCGCTTGTCGGCCGGTTGCCGCTCCTGTAAACGCTGTGCTAGTGTCTGGCTCCTATTCTTTCCGGCCTCCATGGGGTCCGGGAGCCGGGCTTGAAGCAGCGCACTCTCAAATCATCCGTACGCACCACGGGTATCGGACTGCATAGCGGCGGCAAGGTTTATATGAACCTGCGGCCGGCGCCGGTCAACTCGGGCATCACGTTTCGCCGGGTGGACCTGGACGTGCCGGTGGAAATTCCCGCCCATGCCCTGAATGTCACCCAGACGACACTCGGTACCACGCTCGAAAACCGCGGCGCCCGGGTCTCGACGGTGGAACACCTGATGGCCGCCCTGGCTGGATTGGGCGTGGACAATGCATTCGTCGACCTGACGGCTGCGGAAGTCCCGATCATGGACGGCAGTTCGGCGCCATTCGTCTTCCTGCTGCAGTCGGCGGGCATCGAAGAGCAGAATGCTCCGAAGCGCTTTATCCGCATCCGCAATCCCGTGGAAATCAGGGAGGGCGACAAGTGGGTGCGGTTGGCGCCCCACAACGGTTTTCGGCTGAACCTGGAGATCAACTTCGATCACCCGGTGCTGCGCCGGCGCCGACAGCACGCAAGCCTCGACTTTTCCACGGTGTCGTTCCTGAAGGAGATCAGCCGCGCGCGTACCTTCGGTTTCCTTTCCCAGATCGAATCCCTCAGGGAGCGCAACCTCACCCTGGGAGGAAGCATGGACAGCGCGGTGGTGATGGACGACTATCGCGTGCTCAACGAGGACGGCCTGAGGTTCCAGGACGAATTCGTCCGCCACAAGATACTGGACGCGGTGGGCGACCTGTACCTCATGGGCGGCTGCTTCATCGGCGAATTCTCCGGCTACAAGTCCGGCCATCTCCTGAATAATCGCTTGTTGCGCGCGCTGCTCGAGCGCCGCAGCGCCTATGAAGAGGTCGAGTTCAGCGATCCGCGGCGTTCGCCGGTATCGTACCGGCCGGTTGCGGTTCGGGCCGGCTGATCTGAATTTTCCCGCTGTTTGCACGCGCCCTCGCGCCGGGGTGCGGCGGCTCGTGTTGTAGACTATGGTGCCGTCATCAAGTGTCGGGCGGCGTTAACAGGCCCCAAGCTGTGGAACTTCCGGAATTTTCGCCCTGGGCTGCCATGATGTTTGCCGGCCTGGCAGGTCTGGTCGTCGGCAGCTTCCTCAATGTTGTTGCGCATCGACTGCCCATCATGATGGAACGGGCGTGGCGGCAACAGTGCGCCGACCTGGCCCGGCAACCGCCGGCTAACCTGCCGCTGGCGGGGGCGGCCTACAACCTCTGGATGCCGCGATCCGCCTGCCCCGACTGCGGTGCCGCGATCGCGGTCCGGCACAACATCCCTCTGCTCGGCTACGCCATGCTGGGTGGCCGTTGCGCCCGATGCGGCGGTGGAATTTCGCCGCGCTATCCGGCGGTGGAGGCCGCCGCCGGCGCGTTGAGCGTGGCAATCGTCTGGGTGCTCGGGCCCACCTGGCAAGCAGCCGCGGCGTTGCTCCTCGCCTGGACGCTGCTGGCGCTGTGCGTCATCGATCTGCAACGGCAGCAGTTGCCCGACGCGTTGACATTGCCTCTTCTTTGGGGCGGACTCCTTCTCAGCCTGGTCCAGGTCAACGGCGGCGTCCTGTTCACCGACGTCGGCTCGAGCGTGATCGGCGCCGCGGCCGGCTATCTCGTCCTCTGGACCGTGTACCAGGTCTTCAAGCTTGTCACCGGCAAGGAAGGCATGGGTTTCGGCGATTTCAAGTTGCTCGCGGCCCTGGGGGCCTGGCTCGGGTGGCAGGCGCTGCCACTGATTATCCTGTTGTCCGCATCAACCGGTGCCGTTTTTGGTATCGTCGGCGTTATTCTGCTGGGCCGTTCCCGTCACGTGCCAATCCCGTTCGGGCCGTTCCTCGCCGCTGCCGGCCTGGTGACGCTGCTGTGGGGCGAGGCACTGGTGGATCGCTATGCGCAGTTGTTCCTCTAACGACCGGAATCCGGCTGCGTTGCGCACGGTGGGCACGTGACGTACCGCGTGGGTCTCACCGGCGGCATCGCCAGCGGCAAGACGATCGTGGCGAACATTTTCGCCGAACTGGGCGCAGGCATCGTCGACACCGACCAGGTCGCCCGAGACGTGGTGGCTCCGGGCCAGCCCGGGCTTGAAGCCGTACGAGATGCGTTCGGTGCCGGTGTCATTCGCGCATCCGGCGAACTCGACCGCCTCGCGCTGCGCAAGGTGGTTTTTGCCGACCCGGCCGCACGCCAAACGCTGGAATCGCTGCTGCACCCACTCATCCGCACCCGCACCCTCGACACGCTCGAGCAATTGCGGACGCCTTACACCGTGGCGGTAGTTCCTCTGCTGGTCGAGACCGGCTTCGGAGAACTGGTGGATCGCATCGCCGTGGTCGACTGCCCCCGGGGTATTCAACTGGAGCGACTGATGAAAAGGGACGGAATCGAGCTTGCACAGGCGGAGTCCATGTTGAGCGCTCAAGTCGACCGCCGCACGAGGCTTGCGGCCGCAAACGATGTCATCGATAACGGCCGCAGCCGCGAGTCGACACGCCGCCAGGTACAGCAATTGCACGAACGTTACGGGCGCCTGGCTACAAAGGTTTGCTCAACTCAACGTTCTCACGCAAAATAGCCGGATGGCAGACTTTGCTTCCAAGTTGCCGGAGGTTGCCGCGCCAGAACAGCTATTGGAGTTTGAGCATCCGCTCACGGAAAGAATAAGAACCTTCCTCAGGATAGAACTTCTCAACCAGCAAGCCTGTTTTCACGCTGACGACACCTCCGAGTTAGGTGCGCGAGCCGCACTTTCGAGCCTGTTGGATATCCTCAATCTCTTCAGGCGGGGCGATGTCCGCATGGAGGTGATCAAGGAACTTGAACTGCAGCGGCAAATTCTGGCGTCCTATATCCGCGAGCCCGACGTGGACCATGAACTTCTCGAGGGCAACCTGGAGAACATAAAGGATCTGCAATCCAGAATCGGCGATTCAGGTACCGTATTTCCCAACCTGCTCAAGGAATCGCACTTTCTCTTCAATATCAATCACCGCAGTTCAATCCCCGGCGGTACGTGCATATTCGATCTGCCGGACTACGGCTATTGGCTCAAGCTTCCCTACGATGAACGTTGCGATCAATACCGGGCGTGGCTTGAGAGTTTTTCGCCCATCAGCAACGCGGTCGTCCATATTCTGTGGCTCATCCGCCAGACCTGCCAGCCCATGGAGCGCACGGTTGAATCGGGTCTGTACCAGACGAACCTGCAGGGCGATGCCCGCCCGCGCCTGATCCGCGTCCTGGTGCCGGTGGCCGGGGGTATCTATCCGGAGATCAGCGCCGGCAAGCAGCGATTTACCCTGCGTTTCGTGCATTGGCGAGGCACCGACGTCCGCCCGGTGCAGGTCCAGGATCCGGTAACGTTTCTACTCGCGTTGTGCTGACAGCGCCTCGACCAGAGGCTGGTCGGCAGGCAGAAGCGGCAACGCCATGAGATCTTTGGGCGCCACCCACGCCAGCGACTGCCCTTCCCGGGCGACCGGTTCTCCCTCGAAACGATCGACCCGCCAAAGTTCAAGGTGCACTAAACGCTCGGGGTAGCGATGGGTGAGTTCGGCCACGAATTCCGCGGCTAGTACCACGATACCCAACTCTTCGCGCAACTCACGCTTGAGGGCATCCAAAGGTCCTTCGTCCAGGCGCCGTTTGCCCCCCGGAAACTCCCAAAAGCCCGCCATGTGCGTCCCCGCCCGACGCTGACCCACCAGCACGCGGCCGGTACGGTCCGTGAGCCACCCCGCCACGACGTCGATGTGCGGCGTCCGGGGGGCGCTGACAGGGTTCAATTCAGGCGACCGTGACAGCGTTTGTACTTCTTGCCGGAGCCGCAGGGACACGGCTGGTTACGCCCTACCTTCGGTTGTTCCCTGGTGAACGGCGTCACGGGCTGGGGAGCCGGCCGCGACGCAGCACCTGCGCCCGGCTGGGGAGATGGCTGCGGGCGCGTCAGCGGCATTCCGGCAGCCGGGCCGGCCGCCGGCATCGCTCGCGAAGCCGCCGCGGCCAGCGCGGACGCCGGCGCATGGTGATAGCGCATCGCGCTGGTGTCGGTCGGCGGCGGCCGGACCTCGTTCATTTCCGGCTGCCTGCGAACCTGCACCCTGGACAGGAAAGTGATGGTATCCCGGTCCATTCGTTCCAGCAGGCTGCTGAACATCTCGAACGCCTCGCGCTTGTATTCCTGGGTGGGTTTACGCTGGGCGTAGGCTCGCAGGTGAATCCCCTGGCGAAGATAGTCCAGTGCGCCGATATGCTCCCGCCAATGCATATCCAACTGCCTGAGCATGATGCCCTTTTCGATCTCGCGCATCGGCGCGGTGCCCACGGACTCGACCTTCTCCTCGTACTCGGTCTCGACCTGCGAAACGAGCGCGTCCCTCAGGCCGTCCTCGTCCAGGGCGTGGTCGCCTTCGAGCATGGACGACACGTCCGCGTGGATACCGAATTCCCGCTCCATCGCCTGGCTCAGGCCGTCCTTGTCCCACAAATCCTCCACGCTCTCCGGCGTGATGAACTCGGCCATGGTCGCGGCGACGACCTCCGTGCGCATCGCCTTGACTTCCACCGCGACGTCCTCGGCTTCCATGAGCTCGCTGCGGCGCCGGTAGATCACCTTGCGCTGATCGTTGGCCACGTCATCGTATTCCAGGAGGTGCTTGCGGGCGTCGAAGTTATGGGCTTCGACCTTGCGCTGGGCGCGTTCGATCTGCCGCGACAGCAACTTGCTCTCGATGACCTCGCCCGCTCTCATCCCGGCGCGGGAGAGCAGCCGCTTGGTGCGTTCCGGGTCACCGAAGATTCGCATCAGGTCGTCTTCCATCGAGAGGTAGAAGCGGCTCGACCCGGGATCGCCCTGGCGGCCCGAACGCCCGCGCAACTGGTTGTCGATGCGCCTTGACTCATGCCGCTCGGTGCCGATGATGTGCAGTCCGCCTTCGTCGATGACCGCGTCGTGACGCTCCTGCCAATGTTCTCGGGTCGTTGCCCTGGTGTCCTCGCCGACATCGCCCAATTCGGCCAATTCGGCCTCCAGGTTGCCGCCCAGCACGATGTCGGTTCCTCGGCCGGCCATGTTGGTGGCGATGGTCACGGTGCCGGGGCGTCCGGCCTGGGCGATAATCTCGGCCTCCTGCTCGTGGTACTTGGCGTTCAGTACCCGGTGGCGGATTTTCTGCTCGCGAAGCAGGTTCGCCAGGAATTCCGAAGTCTCGATGGAGGTGGTGCCGACGAGGACCGGCTGACCGCGATCGTGACAATCCTGGATGTCCTCGATGATCGCGTCGAACTTGTCGCTCCGGGTGAGGTAGACAAAGTCCGGGGAATCGTCGCGAATCATTTCCATGTGGGTCGGGATCACGACCACTTCCAGGCCGTAGATCTGCTGAAACTCGTAGGCTTCGGTATCCGCGGTACCGGTCATTCCCGCGAGCTTGTCGTAGAGACGGAAATAGTTCTGGAAGGTGATCGAAGCGACAGTCTGGTTTTCTTCCTTGACTCGCACCCCTTCCTTGGCCTCGATCGCCTGGTGCAGACCGTCCGACCAGCGCCGGCCCGGCATGGTTCGCCCGGTGAATTCGTCGACGATCACAACCTCGCCGTCATTGATGATGTACTCCACTTCCTTGTTGAACAGGGTGTGCGCGCGCAACGCGGCGTTCAGGTGGTGCATGAGCCGGATATTGGCCGCGTCATAAAGGCTCTCGCCCTCGTTGAGGACACCGGCCCTGACCAGCAGCGGCCCGACGCGCTCATGACCTTCCTCGGTGAGATGGGCCTGCTTTGACTTCTCGTCGATGGTGTAGTCGCCGGGCACGATCAGCCGGCACCCGGAGGGGTTTGCCGAGGGCTCGACTTCGATCAGGTGATGGCCGCCCTCGAACGCCAGCTCCAGCGCCGCGTCGATGGGCATCGCCCCGAGGTCCTCCCCGGATACACCGGTGACGCTCACCCGCTTGGTCTCGATATTCTCGTTGGCCTTGCCGGGTGGCGGCCGATGCGGGGTGAGCTTGGGAATGAGCTTGTTGATCTGCAGGTACAGTTCGGTGCTTTCCATAGACGGACCGGAGATGATCAGCGGCGTGCGCGCCTCGTCAATGAGTATGCAGTCCACCTCGTCGACGATGGCGTAGGTGAGTTCCCGCTGTACCCGGTCTTCCAGTCGGATGGCCAGATTATCCCGCAGGTAGTCGAAGCCGAATTCGTTGTTGGTGCCGTAGATGATGTCCGCCCGGTAGGCTTCCTGCTTTTCTTCCCGGCTCTGGCCGGCCTTCACAACGCCCACGGCAAGCCCCAGAAACTCGTAGATCGGACCCATCCAGTTGGCGTCCCGCTGGGCAAGATAATCGTTCACGGTGACGATGTGCACGCCCTTGCCGGGCAGCGCATTCAGGTAGGCAGTGAGTGTCGCCACCAGCGTCTTGCCTTCGCCGGTGCGCATTTCCGCGATCTTGCCCTGGTGCAGCGCGACGCCGCCTACAAGCTGTACGTCGAAGTGGCGCATACCCACCGTGCGCATGGCCGTTTCCCGAACAACCGCAAACGCCTCGGGCAAGAGTGCTTCCAGATCTTCGCCCGCCTCCAGCCGGGATCTGAATTGCGCGGTCCTGGCCTTGAGCGAGTCGTCATCCAGCCCCTTGATTTCGGGCTCGAACGCGTTGGCCTGAACGACAAATCGCTCGTAGCCGCTCAACAGCCGCTTGTTGCGGCTGCCGAAGATGTTCGTGAAGAACTTGGAGGTCTGTTCCAGCAAGCGACTTCCCGGGATAACGGCGCGAGGCCATATTCTAAGGTCAGATCAACGATTTGGGGACCGAAAACCCTATTTGCAAGGAAATTCACGTCGCGCCGGCGGCCGTTACCGGCAGGGGATGCCAGCATTTTTGCCGGCGCTTTCTCCCGTGTCGCGGCGGCCGAAGGGATCTGGCGAAGTCCTGTAGAATGGCGGCGAAGCACCTTCTCGACATCGCCCCATGCCCGCCAATTCCCTAGCGGAACTACTGAACTCCGGGAGCCTCGGAAAACTGACCGCCGAGTCCCAGCGGCTGCAGGACCTCGCGGACTCGGTCCGTGAACGCCTTCCCGCCGAAGAGGCCGCACATCTGGTGGCCGCCAACACCGACGATGAAGGCCGACTCGTACTGGTCATGGACGCCTCTGTCTGGGCCGCCCGTGTCCGCTACATGGCCCGGGAACTGGGCGAAGACCGCATCAAGGTCAGGGTGCTTCCGCAAGGCGGCACCTCCGCCTGACCGCACACACTCGCAAACGTCATGCGTGAACAACTCGGCTTACATCACCTGACCCATCTGGAAAACAGGCAGGTACATCGCCACAACCAGCCCCCCGACGATGATGCCCAGCACCGCCATGATCAGCGGTTCCAGCAGGCTTGCGAGGCCGTCGACTGCGTTGTCGAGGCGCTCTTCGTAGAAGTCTGCGACCCGCTCCGCCATGTCGTCGAGGGCGCCGGATTTCTCGCCCACACCGATCATCCGTGTAGCGATCGTCGGGAAGACTCCGGACATCTTCATGGCTTGCTCAAGTGGCTGCCCCGTGGCGACCTCATCGCGGATGTTGAGGACCGCGCCTTCATAGACGATGTTGCCGGTGGACCTGGCGATCGGTTCCAGTGCCTGCACCAGCGGTGTGCCCGCCGCAAAGGTGATGGCCAGCGTGCGCGCATAGCGTGCGGTGGCCGCCATGTCGACGATGGTACCGATGACCGGGGCCCGCAGAGTCGCCCGCTCCAGCCAATGGCGCACCGGCCTGGAACGCCTTCTGGCCTGGATGAACGCGACTGCACCGGTGGCCAACACCAAACCGAGAGTCCAGCCGGACGTGCGTACGAAGTCGGATGCGCCGATGACCATGAGCGTCAAAGCCGGCAATTCGGCGCCGAATCCGGAAAACAGCGATTCGAATTGGGGAATGACGAAAACCAGCAGGATGACCGTCACCAGCAAGGCCACCGCCGTCACCGCCGCCGGATAGAAGAGCGCCTTCCTGATCTTGAGCTTGATGCTCTGGGTCTTTTCCCGGTAGGCGGCGATTTTCGCCAGGAGCGCTTCGAGCGCGCCGGCCTGCTCGCCGGCCGCCACCAGGTTGACATAAAGGTCGTCGAAATGCCGAGGGTACCGCCCAAGTGCGGCGGACAGCGCGGTGCCGCCCTCGATGTCGTTCTTCACCCTGAGGATGAGTGTCTGGACGGCGGGCGTATCCTGGCTGTTGCCGATAATGTCAAAAGCTTGTACCAACGGAATGCCGGCGCCGATCATCGTCGCCAGTTGCCGGGTCGCGGCGGTGATTTCCTCACTCCTGACGCGGCCGGCGCCCTTCAGAAGCGATCTGCGGACTCGCGAGGGCACGATGCCCTGACGCCATAACTCGGCGCGCAAGGCTGACTCGCCGGCCGCAACCGTGACTCCCTTGACGCGCTTGCCGGCGCGGTCCGTCCCGTTCCAACTGTAGGTGCGGGATGCATCATGGGACGAATGCAGTGAAACGTTTGCCACGGGATAGAGCACTAGTCCACGGTGATTCGGTTGAGTTCTTCCAGGCTGACCAGTCCGCGTTTTACCTTGCCCAGTCCCGATTGGCGCACGTCGCGGATGTTTTCCGCGGCGGCCTGCCGGGCAACCTGCATGGCGTTGCCGCCCTCCATGATGATGCGGCCGATGGACTCGCTGACCGGCATGACCTGAAAGACGCCCGTGCGACCGTGATAACCCGCATTGCAGCGGTTGCAGCCACGGGCGACGTAGAGGGTCAGCCCCGCTTCCACGTCATCCGGCGGGAATCCTTCCCCAAGCAGGGCGTCACCGGGAATGTGTACCGGCTGCTTGCAGGCGCCGCAAAGCTTTCGCGCCAGGCGTTGCGCGATGATGAGGGATACCGAACTGGCGATGGCGTATGGTTTGATGCCCATGTCCACCAACCTGGTCAGGGTCCGCGGGGCGTCGTTGGTGTGCAGCGTGGAGAGCACGAGATGCCCGGTCTGGGCCGCCCTGATGGCGACTTCGGCGGTCTCGATGTCGCGAATCTCGCCCACCATGATGATGTCGGGATCCTGACGCAGGAAGGCACGCAGGCAGGCGGCGAAGGTCAGGCCCACTTTCGGGTTGACGTTGACCTGGTTGATGCCGGGCATGTTGATTTCGGACGGGTCTTCCGCGGTGGCGATGTTTCGATCCGGGGTATTGAGGGTGTTGAGGCCGGCGTACAGGGACACGGTCTTCCCGCTTCCGGTGGGGCCGGTCACCAGGATCATGCCTTGCGGTCTGGCCAGGTGGTCCAGATAGACTTCTTTCTGATCGTCGTCGTAACCCAGTTCATCGATACTGGTCTCGACGCTGGCCGGATCCAGCAGCCGGCAGACCACCTTCTCCCCAAACAGACTGGGACATGCATTGACGCGCATGTCGATGGCACGGTCAGGGGCCAGGCGCATCCTGATTCGCCCATCCTGGGGCATCCGCCTTTCGGCCACATTCAACCGCGCCATGACTTTCAGCCGAGCGGCGAGCCGTCCCGCCAACGCCATGGGCGGATGCGCGATTTCGCTGAGCACTCCGTCATGGCGCATGCGGATACGGTATGACTTCTCGTAAGGCTCGAAGTGGATGTCCGATGCACCCCGGTTCACGCAATCCAGCATGATCCGATTGATGAATTTCACCACCGGGGCATCGTCCACGTCGGCACTGGCAAAGTCCGTGTCACTGCCTTCGTCCAACAGGTGGAGCCCGTCCGGATCGAAGTCGGCGAAGTCAAGGGCGGCGACGCGAGCATCGTTTACCCGAATGGAGCCGGTGATGCGTGCCTCCAGCTTGTGATACTCCACGACCACCGGTTCCACGTGCAGGGAGGTCCGTAACTCGATGTCATCCAGCGCCTGGATATTGGACGGATCCGCGATGCTCACGAACAGACGTCCGCCTCGGCGCATCAACGGGAGAACCCGGTGTTGCGTGATCAGTTCCGTTGGAATCAGGGTGGACGCCTCCGGTTCCGGCTCCATGGCATCCAGGTCCAGCGCAGGAATACCGAATTCACGGGCCGCTGCCACCGCAATGCGGCCGGCGTCGCCGCGGCCGGTCGGCACCAGGCAGGCGACCAGGGACGTGGCCTGTTCCCTTGAGGCCTGGAGCGCTTCCGTCAGGGCGCCCCGGGAGACGACGCCCTCGCGGAGCAGGCGCCGTGCCAACCCGGTCAGCGGTTCCGGGTCCGCGGCCGCGGCGGGGCCGCGCCTCCCTGCCTGCTCGACGCCGCGTTCGTGGGACGGGCCGCCCGCCTGTGCGTGGGCACCCGGCTGCGCGGACACACGCGGCTGTGTTTGGTCACGCGCCCGTGCCTGGACCTGCTGCATTCCGTCACACCTTCACAGGCGGCATGCAGCAGGCAGAAAGCGCACCGGTAACGTCGGTTCCAGGTAGGCCGCCGCCATTCCGGCCGCGGTGCCCAGCAGTTC
The DNA here is from genome assembly GCA_965262365.1 of Candidatus Rariloculaceae bacterium. Classification (GTDB taxonomy): domain Bacteria; phylum Pseudomonadota; class Gammaproteobacteria; order Steroidobacterales; family Rariloculaceae; genus UBA6522. The sequence continues at coordinate 3,469,917 of OZ253541.1, read as the reverse complement.
CGCACCGTCCGGTGCCGGCGCGGAACCGCATCGCCACAACAGGCTCAGGTCGGCGGACTCGTATGGGGTCAGCGTCAACGTGTTGGCGCCATCCTCGGCGATCCGGGGATTGGCTTCATTGCCGTAGGAGATGGTCAGAACACCGTTGGTGATGTCCACGCCACTCACGTAGCGCCCGGATGTGTCCGCGGCGTCGGCGCTCATGCCGGCATCGGCCCGGTCCGTCGGCGGGAGTCCTTCGGTGAGGAATTCCTCCGCCACCGCAGCCCTGGCAATAGCCGAGAGGCTCATGCCTTCGGAAACCTGCGCCCGGATCGTGTAGTCCTGGTACGCGGGTATGGCAAAGCTGGCGAGAATACCTATGATGGTCACCACCACCATCAACTCAATGAGCGTGAAACCGGATTGTTTGCGTTTCATGGGAACCTCCTTGCTGTCATACAGGCAGTTTGCGGCAAGCAGGCGCCAAACTTGAGGGCAGAAACCGGGGCAAAGCGGGCAGATTTGCGCAATCGCGGCCCCTTTCGCCGTGACCGCGTTTAAACGACAATAGCGCTCGCCCGGAATCCGAGGATCCCTTTGAACCTTCACGAATATCAGTCAAAGGCATTGTTTGCCGAATTCGGCATACCTGTGCCCCAGGGCCGGGCGGTGACGACGCCTGAGGCCGCGGCTGGCGCGGCGCGCGAACTGGGTGGGGATCGCTGGGTGGTCAAGGCGCAGGTGCACGCCGGAGGCCGCGGCAAGGCAGGCGGCGTGAAGCTTGCGAATTCGCCGAAGGAAACCGCTGCCCATGCCGAAGCCATGCTGGGGACCCGTCTCGTCACCCGCCAGAGCGGCCAAGCGGGACTTCCGGTGGACACGGTCTACGTCGAGGCCGCATCGAACATTCAGCGGGAGCTTTACATGAGCGCGCTGGTGGATCGCGCCCGTGAGCGGGTGGTGATCATGGCCTCCGCGGCGGGCGGCGTGGATATCGAGGAGGTGGCCGCGGCCACGCCGGAAAAGATCCTCACGGCGACGATTCACCCGGCGGCCGGCGTGGCGGCCTACCAGTGCCGGCAACTGGGTTTCGGGCTGGGTCTGGACAAGGGCCAGATCCGGGAACTGCAGGACATCGTCCAGCGACTCGTGACCCTGTTTCACCGTTGCGATGCAAGCCTGGTGGAGATCAACCCGCTGATCGTCGACGGCGACGGGCACGTAATCGCGCTGGATGCCAAGATCGACATCGAGGACAGCGCACTGTTCCGCCAGCAGCGGTACGAGGGTTGGCGGGATGAGGGCCAGGAAGACCCGAGCGAACGCGATGCCCGCGAACATGGCCTCAACTACGTGTCGCTGGACGGCAATATCGCCTGCATGGTGAACGGCGCCGGACTCGCGATGGCGACCATGGACATCATCAAGCTCCACGGAGGCGAGCCGGCCAATTTTCTCGATGTCGGCGGCGGCGCGACCGCGGAACGCGTCGCCCAGGCCTTCAGGATCATCCTCGCCAACGCGAACGTGGGGGCGATTCTCGTCAATATTTTCGGTGGTATCGTGCGTTGCGACCTGATCGCCGAAGGCATTCTCACGGCGGTCAAGGACATCGGCGTGACGGTGCCCGTGGTGGTTCGCCTGGAGGGAACCAACGTGGAGCAGGGACGGCTGCTTCTTGCCGAAAGCGGGCTGGACATCGTGCCTGCCTCCGATCTCCGCAGTGCAGCGAAGAAAGCCGTCAGCCTGGTGCGAGGGCAGGTTTCATGAGCATTCTCGTTGGCGCCGAAACGCGCGTGATCTCCCAGGGCATGACCGGGCGCCAGGGGTTGTTTCACACTCGCCAGTGCATGGAATACGGCACCCGGGTGGTCGCCGGCGTGACGCCCGGGCGGGGCGGCGACGAACACCTGGGCGTGCCGGTATACGACACCATGCAGGAAGCGGTGGGCGTCACCGCAGCGGAGGTGAGCATCGTCTTCGTCCCGGCGGCCTTCGCCGGCGACGCCATCCTCGAGGCTGCAGTCTCCGGTGTGCGGTTGGTGATCTGCATCACTGAAGGCGTGCCGGTGCTCGACATGGTCAAGGTCAAGGCCGTGCTGGCAGAGAACGACTGCCGGCTGATCGGACCCAATTGCCCGGGAATCATCACGCCCGGGGCCTGCAAGCTCGGCATCATGCCCGGGTTTATCCACCGGCCCGGTTCCGTCGGCATCATCTCGCGATCCGGCACGCTCACCTATGAAGCGGTGTGGCAGACGACCAATGCCGGTCTTGGGCAGTCGACCTGCATCGGCATCGGCGGCGACCCGATCCGCGGCATGAATTTCATCGACTGCCTGGAGCTGTTCGAAGCCGATCCGGGCACGCACGGCATCATCCTGGTGGGCGAGATCGGCGGCGGCGACGAAGAGGCGGCCGCCGAATACATCCGCAACCATGTCAGCAAGCCGGTGGTGGCGTACATCGCAGGAGTTACTGCGCCACCCGGGAAACGCATGGGTCATGCGGGGGCGATCATCTCCGCCGGCAGCGGCACCGCCGAAGCCAAGTTCGAAGCGCTGGAACGCGCCGGAGTCACCACCGTTCGATCGCCGGCCATGCTCGGTGCGGCGATAGCCGAGGCGCTGGATTGAAGGTCGCGCTGGCCCAGCTCAATACACACGTCGGCGCGATCGACGCCAATGTCGAGAAGGTTCTGGAGATTGCGCGTCTGGCCAGGGACGATCTCGGCTGCGATCTCGCGCTTTTCCCCGAGCTGACGCTATGCGGCTACCCCCCGGAGGATCTGCTGTTTCACCGCGGCATGCGCTTGCGGGTCGAGGCCGCCCTGGAAAAGGTTCGGCAAGGTATCGACGGCATTGCCGTATACGTGGGATTTCCCGAGTACGACGGCGAGCGGGTCTACAATGCCGGTGCGTTCATCGCCAATGGCCGCATGCTTGCCTGTCACCGCAAGATCGTGCTCCCCAACTATTCGGTCTTTGATGAAAAGCGCTATTTCGAACCGGGTACCGAGCCCACCGTGGTGGAATACCAGGGCATACGCTTCGGCCTGACGATCTGCGAAGATACCTGGCAGCCTGAACCCTGCCGCGCGAGCGTGGCGGCGGGCGCCGACGTCATTCTTATTCTCAACGGTTCGCCCTTTCACCGGCAGAAACAGCAGGTTCGCGAGGAGATGCTGGCCGAACGCGCACGGGAGAACGGCCGGGCGTTGATATACGTCAATATGGTGGGAGGGCAGGACGAGTTGGTCTTCGACGGCGGTTCGGTGGTGGTCAATGCGGCCGGAGAGGTCGCGATGCGCGCCCCGGCGTACGACGAGGGCGTCTTTGTGGCCGAGTTGAGTGCGCGCGACAGCGCTGTCGATGCATGCCCCGGTGATATCGCGCCGCGGCCGGCCTATACGGAGAGCATTTACCGGGCGCTGGTCATGGGGACGCGGGACTATGTCGTCAAGAACCATTTTGACGGAGTGATCCTCGGGCTTTCCGGCGGTGTCGACTCCGCGCTCACGATGTGCGTGGCTGTGGATGCGCTCGGCGGCGAGCACGTGCACGCGGTCAGAATGCCGTCGCGCCATACCTCGGCGATGAGCCTGGAAGACGCCGCCGAACAGGCGCAGGGACTCGGCGTGCAGCTTGATACGCTGTCAATCGAGCCCATCTTCAGGGCCGCCCTCGGGGTGCTGGAGGATCTCTTCCGGGGACTGGACCCGGATACCACGGAGGAGAACATCCAGGCCCGGTGCCGCGGAATCCTGCTCATGGCCATCTCCAACAAGCTCGGAAAGATGTTGCTGACCACCGGCAACAAGAGCGAGATGGCGGTGGGATACGCGACGCTGTATGGGGACATGGCCGGGGGATTCGCGCCGCTGAAGGACTGCAGCAAGACGCTGGTCTACGAGCTTGCGCGGTATCGCAACCGGCTGTCGCCGGCGATACCGGAGCGGGTGATTACCCGGGCGCCCAGCGCGGAACTGCGCCCCGACCAGAAGGATTCGGACTCGCTGCCGCTCTACGACGTGCTTGACCCGATCCTCGAGGCGTTCATCGAAGACGACCTTTCGGTCGATCAGATTGCCGAGACAGGGTTCGATCGAGCGATCGTTGGCCGGATCCTGGGAATGGTCAAACGCAACGAATACAAGCGCCGCCAGGCGCCGCCGGGTGTGCGTGTCAGCAGCCGGGCGTTCGGGAGGGACTGGCGGTACCCGATTACCTCGGGGTACCAGGAGTCGGCGCACGACGTTCCAGCAGGGCAAACGACTGAATGATCAGCCCTCCGGGCCGCTCCCGGATTGCTCGTTGGAATCCGTCGGGTCGACTTCCAGGATTTCCACCTGGCCCGGTGTTGCCGGTTGCGGAGGCGTCTCGAAGTTAGCATTGAATACCCGCTGGGCATCGGCGGCCAGGTCGGACAGGCCCAGCAGCGAGTAGGCCCGCGCGAGCAGCGTCAGCGAATCCTCGAGCGCGGGAGCGCCGGGATAGTGCTCGATGGCGTGCTTGGCCCGATTCACCGCCGCCACGTAGGCTCCCCGGTCGATGTAGTAGCCGGCCACGTGGTTCTCGTATTCCGCCAGTCGGTTGCGCAGGAAGACCATGCGCTGGCGGGCGTCGGGAATGTATTCGCTGTCCGGGAAGCGCCGGATCAGGTCGTCGAACGTGGCGAATGCCAGCAATGTGTCCCGTGGCGGGCGCTCCGACATGTCCACCCGGAACATCCTCTCGAGGAAATTCGGTGCGGCATCGAAATAGATGAGTCCCTTCATGTACAGGCAGTAGTCCACTCTCGCATGGGTGGGATTCTCCTGTTCGAACTCGTTGGCGGCGTCGATGGCCGACTCCGGTTGTCGCGCACGGTAATAGACATAGATCATGTCCAGTTGCGCCTGCCGGGTCACGTTGCTGAACGGGTACCGGGCCTCCAGTTGCTGGTAGTAGGCCAGCGCCGTGGGGTAGTTGCCGCTGCGCATGGAGGCCGTGCCGCGCTCGTAAAGTTCCTCGGGGCCCGCAGACTCGACAACCCGGTCGCGGCGATTGCCGCAACCGGTGGCCAACATGGCCGCGGCTGCCGCAACGAGCACGAGTTTCGCTGGTGAGATGCGTAGGTGAGACTTCATAATGGTCGATTATAAACAAACTTGGCATCCGCCAGAGCAAGTCATTGGAGCCCATTTCCCGTCGTGTGCTCGTTACGTCCGACCAGGTCGGTCGCCGTCTGGATCAGGCCGCAGCGGAGTTGCTGGAGGAATTCTCCCGCAGCCGGCTCAAGACCTGGATCGAAAGTGGGGCGCTCACGCTCGCGGGACGCCGAGCGGCGCCGAAAACGCGCGTGCGCGAGGGGGAGGAAATCGCCCTGGATGTCACCCCGGAACCGGCAGTCATCGTGGCGCCCGAAGCGATACCGCTCAGCGTCATCCATGAAGACGATGCCCTGTTCGTCGTCGACAAGCCCAGCAGGCTGGTCGTTCACCCGGGCGCCGGCAACCCCGCCGGGACGCTGCTCAATGCCTTGTTGCACCTGGACCCCGACCTCGCCGGATTGCCCCGGGCGGGGATTGTCCACCGCCTGGACAAGGACACCAGCGGGTTGCTCGTGGTGGCGCGGACATTGAATGCCCATCGCGACCTGGTGCGGCAACTGGAGAGGCGCGAGATTCGGCGTACCTACGAGGCGGTGTGCAAGGGCGTGCTCACCGGCGGCGGCGAGATCGACGCCGCAATAGCGCGGCACCCGACCCATCGACTGCGCATGGCGGTGGTGGAGCGCGGGCGCCCGGCGCGCACCCGTTACCGGGTCATGGAGCGGTATCGGGCCCATACCCGCGTGAAGATTGAACTCGATACCGGGCGCACCCACCAGATCCGGGTCCATTTCGCTCATATCCGGGCGCCCCTGGTGGGCGACCCGCTTTATGGCGGTCGGCCACGGCTGCCGAAGTCGCCCCAGCCGCAGTTGATTCGGGTCCTGCAGTCGTTCTCTCGCCAGGCGCTGCATGCCAGGCGGCTGGAATTCTCCCATCCCCAGAGCGGCGACGGGGTGGTGTGCGAGAGTCCGCTGCCTGCGGATTTGCGTGGCCTGATCGAGGCATTGCGCCGGGATGCCGCCGCCGCGGAGTCGGCGAGAGCCGCGGGCGGATGACGTTTCCCGGACACGATGAAGTAATCGTGCCGGACTGGCCGGCACCCGCACGGGTGCGTGCCGCCAGCACACAACGCGCGGGCGGGGTCAGCCGGGGTTCGTATGCGAGCCTCAACCTGGGCACAGGGGTGGGCGACAATGCGACAACCGTGGCTCGCAACCGCCGGATTCTTGCGCAGATGCTGGACCTGCCGGCCGAACCGCTCTGGTTGAGGCAGGTCCATGGGACCACTATCCTTGACCTGGACAGTAGCGATTCACCTGCTGCTACCCAGCGCTCCGGGGAGTCGTCCCTCGGGCCGTCGGCCTCGATGCAGCCTCCGGCCGCCGACGGCGCGGTCACCTCACTATTCGGCCAACCCTGCGTGGTACTCACGGCCGACTGCCTGCCAGTGCTGCTGTGCGATACCTCAGGAACTCGCGTGGGCGTGGCGCACGCCGGGTGGCGAGGGTTGGCCGGTGGCGTGCTTGAGTCGGCGGTGACGAGAATGGCCGCCAATCCCCTTCGGTTGTTGGCCTGGATCGGGCCGGGTATCGGTCCCGGGACGTATGAAGTCGGCGGCGAAGTTCTCGATGAGTTTGCGGCATGGGACCCGGATGCGGCACAGTACTTCGCCCCGAACGCAAGCGGTCATTGGCAGGCGGACCTTTACGGGCTTGCCCGGCAGCGTCTGCGGGCCGCGGGTGTGGAATCGGTCTACGGCGGCGGTTGGTGCACCCATACCGAGTCGGAGCGCTTTTTCTCGCACCGTCGCGAGGCGCCCTGTGGGCGGATGGCGACGGTAATCTGGTTGGAAACGTGAAATCAAGGGAGTAATCGTGCAACCCAAATACAATGTGCTCGTCCTGGGCGCGTCCTACGGCTCGCTGTTCGCAACGAAATCCATTCTGGCGGGACACGACGTCACGCTGGTGTGTACGCAGGCGGAGGTGGAGGTCATCAACCGCGAGGGGACGGTTGTTATCCTGCCCATCAGGGGTCGTGACGCACCAGCCAGGATTTTCTCAAAACGGGCGCCAGGCAATTTGTCGGCCACCACACCGAACGCAGTGAATCCATCGGATTTCGATTTAATTGTCTTTGCCATGCAGGAACCCCAGTATGGCTCTGCGGGCATTCGGGAACTCATGCCCCAAATCGGTCAGGCGCGAGTACCGTGTCTGGCAATCATGAACATGCCGCCCTTGCCGTACTTGCAGCGAATTCCGGGGCTCGACACCGAATCGCTGAATCAGTGTTACTCAAGCCCCGAAACCTGGAAGGAATTCGATCCTCGGTTCATCACCACCGCAAGCCCCGATCCCCAGGCGGTGCGTCCGTCTCCTGACGAACTGAACGTGCTGCAGGTCGGGTTGCCCACCAACTTCAAGGCGGCACGATTCGATTCCGACGAAGCGACCGACATGCTTCGTTCGATACAGGCCGATATAGAGAACATTCGGTTCGATACCGACGATGGCGCCATGGAACTCCCGGTAAAACTGAAAGTACACGACTCCGTATTCGTACCACTCACCAAGTGGCAGATGTTGCTTGCCGGGAATTACCGTTGCATCGGGCGGGACGGCATGATCCCCATCGTCGATGCGGTACACGGAGATCTCGACGCGTCTCGCGAAATATACGATTGGGTGGGAGCCCTTTGCACTCGCCTCGGAGCCGACAATGACGATCTCGTGCCGTTCGAAAAGTATGCGACGGCAGCCACTTTCCTGAAGAAACCGTCGTCCGCGGCACGCGCGGTGTTTGCGGGCGCCACGAATATCGAGCGCGTTGATTTCCTGGTGCAGCAGATCGCCGGGCAGCTCGGGATCGATACTGCAACGATCGATCCGATCATTTTGACGGTCGACGAGCGGTTGGCCATCAATCGTGAGAATGGAGCATAATCAAGGAGCATAACGAAGGAGAAAAATCATGAATATTCGACTGAATCTGACTGGGATTGGTGGGGTGGCCCTCTTCGGACTGCTCTTGCTTCCGTTGCAGGGCAGCGCTGAAGAAATGACTTTCCAGCTCAACTTGAGCGGCGATCAGGAGGTGCCCGGCCCCGGCGACGAAGACGGGCAGGCGAGCGGCACGCTGACGATCGACGATGCCACCGGCATGGTTTCGTGGGACATCGCGTACTCCAATATTGCACCGCCCGCCGCGATGCACATTCATTCGGGCGCTGCAGGCGAAGGCGGTGGTGTCGTCGTGCCCCTGAACGTGGAAACGAGCGGTGGAGAGGGGACGCTGGTCGGCTCAGCGACGGCCGACGCTGAAGGTGTCGCGGCGGTGCTGGCTGCTCCGTCCGATCACTATGTCAACATCCATAATGCGGACTTCCGCCCCGGCGCCGTGCGGGGACAGCTCGAGAACTGATTTCGACCCTCGGTGAGCGATGGCCGGGGCGACACGAGCCGGTTCAGATTAACGCCGTTGCGAGGGCATCGATCTCGGCAAGCCAGCGATCCTTCTGTCCCGCGTTCGCCCAGGAGGCCGTGATCGAGTTGCGCGCCAGCGTGACGATGTCGTGGGCTGAGAGGTCCAGCGCGTCACGGGCCGCCACGTAGTTGTCGAACACGTAGCCACCGAAATAGGCGGGATCGTCTGAATTGACCGTGGCCAACAGGCCCGCGTCCAGCATGCGCTTGAGTGGATGCTCGCGCAGGTCGGTCACGACGCACAGTTTGAGATTCGAAAGCGGGCAGACGGTGAGAGGGACCTGTTCGGCTACCAGCCGCTCAACAAGCGCCGGCGCTTCGAGCGACCGGTTGCCGTGGTCGATTCGCTGGACCCGGAGCAGATCGAGCGCTTCCTCGACATAGCCTGGTGGGCCCTCCTCCCCGGCATGGGCGACGGCCATCAGGCCCGCCTCGCGAGCCTTGGCAAATACCCGCTCGAACTTGCCGGGCGGGTGCCCTACCTCCGAGGAATCCAGCCCCACGCCGGCGATGCGGTCGCGGAATGCCATGGCCTGATCCAGGGTGCGAAACGCCTCATCCTCGTCGAGATGCCTGAGGAAACACATGATCAGCCGCGAGGTGATGCCGAACTCCCGTTCGCCGTCCCGAAGCGCGTGCCAGATGCCGTTCAGCACTGTCTCGAAGGCCACGCCGCGCCCGGTGTGCCCCTGGGGGTCGAAGAAGATCTCCGCATGAATCACCCCGTCATCGTGGGCGCGGCGCAGATAGGCCATCGTCAGGTCGTGGAAGTCCCGCTCTTCCAGCAGCACGCCCATGCCCTGGTAATAGATATCCAGGAAGGACTGCAGGTCCTCGAACTCGTACGCTGCGCGCACGGCCTCGACTGAATCAAATGGAATTTGCACGCCGTTGCGGCGGGCGATCTCGAACATGAGGTCCGGCTCGAAGCTGCCTTCGATATGGATATGCAGTTCGGCCTTGGGCAACCGGCGAATGAAGTCGTCGGAGGCGTTCATGGTTGATTCGCGTCTGAAGCCTGCTGCCGCCGCGTATCCGCGTCGCTCGATCGGTTCGGGTGTGATCTCGGTGCGATGCGGGACTTCTGCCACGGGGTACTAGTGCTCTAGTCGGCGAGGTCGAGAAGCGCCTCTTGCCTGGTGGCGTGGACCGCAATGATCCGATCGAATCCGCTGGTCTGGAATATTTGCGCAATCATGCCGGACAATGAGCAAATCGCGAATTTCCCCTCCCGCCGCTGGAGGGTTCTCGCGAGAGACAGAATCGCGCGCAGACCCGCACTGCTGATGTAGGCGAGATCCTTGCAGTCGATCAGTAGCGGTCCTTTGTTGTCCCCAAGGCTGGCGTGCACGGTGCTCTGGAACTCCATCGCGTTCGAGCCATCGATACGCCCTTCAACCGCGGCAACCAGCGTGCAGTTCTGGGGTTCGATGTGGAGTTGCATCCCCGGATTCTACCTTGCGATACTGGGGGGTGGAGTATATCAGAGGGGTCCTGGACCGCGCCGAGTGCGCCGTCGCGTCCGGCGTTGCGTGGCTTGGGTGGACATTCCGGCCTGTTCAGAACCTCCCGAGTAACCGCACGCGTACGGAATCCCTGCCGGGCGAGACGGAATCGAGTCCGCGACCGAAATCCGTTTGCAGGAGTTCGATTTCCGCCGCCGCATTGCGAACGAAGAACCACGACGCCGACAGGCCGACCAGGTCGCTGGCTCCCAGCCGGTCCCGATCCACACGCGAAAACACCACGCGCACCCCGAGGGAGTCGGTCGGGAACAGTGCGCCGGCGAGCGTGTAGCTGCGTGCCCTTGAGGACTGGCGAACTTCGCCTGGCGAGAACTCCAGATTCGTATCGATAAGGATTGGGTTGCCGACTGGCGGGCGCAATTCCGCCGGAAACCTGTTGATTACCAAGTCCGGGAAAAATATGCGCGTCTCGGTCCGGCTCGAACGAGCGCTTGCTTCTACCGACCAGGTCATTCCGCCGGCCTCGCGGACGTGACGGGCCGCCAGGCTGGCGTCCTCGGTATCGTCTTGCGAATCTATTTGCGTTTCGATCTGGACTGGGCCGAACGGGACGCCCGTAGGGAAAGTCGTCTGCGAGTGGGCTGTCTGGCGTTGCTTCATGCTCCGGAATCCCAATTCGACCGCTGTTCGCGGACCGAAGTATTTGCCTGCAAATAATCTGGAACCCTCAGTTTCCCCTGTGATTTCCGAGAAGGGCACATGCGACACTTGATCGATATCGCCCCGCTCGGTGCGAGCACCCGCATACCAGCCGCTGCCCGGCCACACGTAACGCCCCGACACGGCGTACTCCGATGTGTCGATGCCCAACTCGGCGGGGATACCGGCAGGCCCCGGAATCACGTCGTCCCCGAGCATGTCGAGAACCTCCGGCGGCAGCATGGCACCGGTGGGAAGGTCGACAGTGACGATTGCCGGAATGAGTTGCTGACGCAGTTTCGACCGCGCCACGTCGACGGTCACGAAGCTGCTCCGATTCAGAAATGACGCCAACTCGTAGGGACCGGCCTCGTCGTCAACCGGCGACAGGTAGTAAGTCGCGCCGACCGAGGAGTGATTCGAATCCACGACACGCGGGGCGTCGTCCTGCAAATAGCTGCCGGAAACCTGCCAGGAGTATTCGTCGCCGATCGCTGTGGACAGCATGACGAAACTTGCGCAAACAACGCCTGGATAACCGAGTCTCCGGACGATGGCACGGTTCATGGACGCGGCTCCCTTCGTTCGCTGTAGTGGGATGTTAGTCCGGACTCATCCGTAAGGCCAGGTGTTGCATCGGTTAGTTCCAGGATGCCCCGGGGATGGGCCATGCGTATTGTCGATCGCGAATTTTCGCGACGTGACTGGATACACTGGCCCATCCCCGGATCTCGCAGGCGATGGGGAACTTTCCTTCAACTACGCCGCCGCGCCGACCGTCGCCGCTGTCGATAGGTTGCAAAGCGTCGCGGAGGGGCGAAACTCGGGTGAAGCCCATGGGTGTCGGCGAATGCCGCCAAATGGATCAACCTGGAATCGACCACGAGGCCGCCCGCGACAACCGCCGCCGCCTCGATACGGATGTCGTGCCCAAGGCCTACAGCCCCGTGCTCGTCGATCTTGCCCTTGCCGAGGTTGGCGAGGAATTCGCGCACCCCCTCCACGCTCGGCGTGGAATCAGTGTCCGAGCCGAGTTCGAGCGCGTCGATGCCGTAGCTGCGCACGAGCTTTGGGAGCATCGTCGCAAACGTAGTCGCCTTGTCGAAGACATCCAGTCCGTAGATCGCCCCGGCCACGGCAAAAGCGCCGCCCACCTGATCGGGTCCGGCCTGCAGGCGGTTCACGAATTCGTCAAGCGACTGTGCGTGTTTTTCGAAGACGGAGCCCATCGCGCCGGTAGGTGACCGGGCATCCATGGCTTCGGCCTTGTTCTCGATGGTGTCCCAGACCGCTGCCTGGTCGGAATAACGGGACCCGGTCGATTGCATGGATGCCTGCACGCTGGCGAGCTTTTCGCGTCGACCGCGCGCAAAGTGGACGCGCTCGGACAGCGCAAATTCATCGCTCCGGTACGACCAACGCCCTGCTTCCACACAGGAGACCGGGATGGTCGTAGGCTTGGCCGCCGGGACGAGAATCGTGAGGTTCGCCACCCGGTTCTGTTTGGCGCCGAGGAGTTCTTCCCCGTCCACGATCAGTATGGGCCGGTCCGCGCGATTTTCCACGACCAGTTCCGGAACGCTGCCGACATGGGACGATTCCCGGACGGAAACCAGTCCGGCTTCAAGGGCTTCGCTGAGAAGCAGGTAATCGATCGAGCCATTTACCGATGACTTGAGGGGAAAGATCGACAGCCCTCTGTATGATTGCGGTGAACCAATCTCGAGTTGAGATAGTGTTGAATTGACTGGATGCATGAAGGCTCCTCGGTTATATTGTCAGTAAAAGCGAGTTAACGACAGTTTACGGTTCCGGAAGCCGAAGTCAACAGTACTTGACATGGTTTCATCATTAGACGACATGTCGTTGGGATTCTATGCACAGCTTTACCGCCGAAGAGCTTGAACGGGAAACGGGCTTCGATCGGAGAACCATTGCCTACTATGTGCAGGAAGGCCTCATCCCGAGGGTGGGTCGCCGGGGTCCCCGCACTCGTTACCCCAAGCTGGTCATGGATCGGCTGCTATTCATCAGGAAGGTGCGGGAGGCGGAGGAGGCCGGAGAAATCGGCCCGGTGTCGTTGAGCGACTTGCGGCGCCTGTTCGATGGCGTCTCGCCGGGTCTGATCGAACGGGTGGCCGAGGGAAGTTTTCCGGTTCGTGCGGCCGTGGGCGACACGGTGGGGCCGCGCTACCGGCCGATGGCTTCGAGACGGGTGGCAATGGACCGCGCCTGGGCCGCCATGGACAGCAGCGCGGCTCCGGAATTCGTTCGATCGAGTACGAGAATGGACGCGCAGCCAGGCGAAACCGATGAGGCGGAATGGCAGGAGGCCGGGCTGGGAGAAGCGCTCTCGGAACTTCAGACTCTGGCCCGTCGCGGACAGGATATTGAACCTGGTTCCGTCGACCGCTGGTCGCGCGTGGAGATTTCCCCCGAAATCACGTTGTCGGTGCGTGGCATCGCGGAAGAGGATGCGCCCTTGCTCGAGTCGGTCGCCAGGGAACTGCGCAGGCTCATCCACGGGGCCTGAATTCGCGACGAATTGGCGAGTTCCCGGCGGACTACCCGCCGCCGATCATCGCTACCCGGTTCCAATGGCACACGCAATGTGAAATTGCGCCAGGTTCTGTTATTTCATACTATCTGTAAATTCAGAATATTTGCGAAATAAGAACATGGAATTTGCCAAGGTCACCGCACGCGGGCAAACAACGATCCCCAAGAGCATCCGCAAGGCGGCCAGCCTGGACGAGGGCGATGTGATTGCTTTCGAGATCGAGGGCGATCACCTGGTGGTACGCAAGGTAACACCGGGTCAGGACGACTACCTGCAGGGTCTGTCCGAGGTCTTGAGCGAGTGGGTCTCTCCCGAAGACGAGGAAGCGTGGCGTGACCTTTGAGCCGCTTGATGTGGTCGTCGTCCCATTTCCTTTCACCGATCGACGGACTACGAAGCGCCGCCCGGCCCTGGTGGTCTCATCGGGAAGCTTCAATCAGGCTCACGAACAATCGATTCTGGCCATGATTACCTCCGTCGGAACGGATTGGCCGAGTGATGTGGCGATCCTGGACTGGCGGAAAGCGGACCTGAGCGTTCCGTGCAAGGTTCGCTTCAAGCTCTTTACCCTCGATGACAATCTGATTGTCCGCAAGCTTGGGACATTGTCGAAACGAGACGGCGAAGCAGTAAGAAAGACTCAGGGGCACGTCCTTACGCGCTGACAACCAGCGAGTGCAACTGAACCCGTTCCGATGCCATCCTCGATGGGGCAGGTTTCGCCTTGACCGCGCCACCAATTGATATTCCCCCCTCCCACCCCCATTTACTGAAGCATCAATCCTGAAACCGGAGTTCAAACCCGTGCGAATGGACAAACTCACAAGCCGGTTGCAGCTTGCGCTCGCGGATGCCCAGTCCATGGCGGTGGGCCGTGACAACCAGTTCATTGCACCGGTTCATCTCATGGCGGCGCTGCTTGAGCAGGACCGGGGCAGTATCGGCGGACTGTTGACCAAGGCCGGCGTCAACATGAATCAACTGCGAGTCGGTCTGGGCAACGCCCTGGACCGTCTGCCGCAGGTCCGAGGCGATGCCGAGGGCGATGTGCACCTCTCCAACGAGCTGACAAAGCTCCTCAACATTGCCGACAAGCTGGCCCAGCAACGGGGCGACGCCTATATCTCGAGCGAACTCTTCGTGTTGGCGGCGTGCCGGGACCGCGGCGATCTCGGTCGCGCGCTGCAGGACGCCGGCGCCGTGGCGGGCGCCGTGGAGAAAGCCATCGAAGAGGTCCGCGGCGGTGCCAGCGTCGACAACCCCGATGCGGAGGAATCCCGCCAAGCACTCGAGAAGTACGCGGTGGATCTCACCGAGCAGGCAGAGCAGGGCAAACTGGACCCGGTCATCGGCCGCGATGACGAGATTCGCCGTACGATCCAGGTGCTGCAGAGGCGCACCAAGAACAATCCCGTGCTCATCGGTGAGCCGGGCGTGGGCAAGACCGCGATTGTCGAGGGCCTGGCACAACGAATCGCCAACGGGGAGGTGCCCGAGGGCATCAAGTCCAAGCGGATCCTCGCCCTGGATCTCGGGTCCCTGATCGCCGGCGCCAAGTTCCGCGGTGAGTTCGAGGAACGCCTGAAGGCGGTGCTCAACGAACTGGCCAGGCAGCAGGGCCAGATCATTCTCTTTATCGACGAACTGCACAACGTGGTCGGCGCCGGCAAGGCGGAGGGCGCCATCGACGCCGGCAACATGTTGAAGCCGGCGCTGGCCCGCGGTCAGCTTCACTGCGTCGGCGCGACTACGCTCGATGAATATCGCAAACGCATGGAGAAGGATGCGGCGCTTGAACGACGCTTCCAGAAGGTCCGCGTGGAAGAACCCACGGTGGAGGACACTATCGCGATATTGCGCGGCTTGAAGGAGCGCTACGAGGTGCACCACGGCGTGGAGATTACCGATCCTGCCATAGTCGCCGCGGCGACCCTGTCCCACCGCTATATTTCCGACCGCCAGCTACCGGACAAGGCCATCGATCTGGTGGATGAGGCGGCTTCCCGGATCCGTATGGAAATCGATTCCAAGCCCGAGGAGCTGGATCGCCTGGAGCGGCGGCTCATCCAGTTGAAGATCGAGCGGGAGGCGTTGAAGAAGGAATCCGACGAGGCGTCCAGGCGCCGGCTGGAGAGCCTGGAATCGTCCATCGGGCAGCTCGAGAAAGAGTTTGCGGACCTTGAGGAAGTCTGGAATGCGGAAAAGGCGGTCATGCAGGGCGCCACGCACCTCAAGGAGGAGCTGGAACGCGCCAGGACGGAGCTGGAAAAGGCGCACCGTGCCGGCGACCTGGCGCGGATGTCGGAGCTGCAGTACGGGCGCATCCCGGAACTGACCCGCGAGCTCGATCAGGCGCTTTCCAGGGAGCAGGAAAGCCAGACGCTGGTCCGCAATCGGGTGACCGATGAGGAGATCGCCGAGGTGGTCTCCAAGTGGACGGGAATCCCCGTCACCAGGATGCTCGAAGGCGAACGGGAGAAGCTCCTGAAGATGGAGGAGTTCCTGGAAGCCCGGGTAGTCGGCCAGACAGAGGCGCTTCGAGCGGTCTCCAACGCCATTCGCCGTTCTCGAGCGGGGCTTGCCGATCCCGATCGGCCCAACGGTTCCTTCCTGTTCCTGGGCCCGACCGGCGTGGGCAAGACCGAACTGACCAAGGCGTTGGCGGAGTTCCTGTTCGACACCGAAGCGGCCATGACCCGCATCGACATGTCCGAGTTCATGGAGAAGCACTCCGTCGCGCGTCTGATCGGTGCGCCGCCCGGTTACGTCGGCTACGAGGAGGGCGGCTATCTCACCGAGGCGGTGCGGCGCCGGCCCTATTCGGTCATCCTCCTGGACGAGGTGGAGAAGGCTCATCCGGACGTCTTCAACATCCTGCTGCAGGTGCTGGACGACGGTCGGCTGACCGACGGCCACGGGCGCACGGTGGACTTTCGCAACGCGGTCGTGGTGATGACCTCCAATCTCGGCAGCCAGCGGATCCAGGAGCTGACGGGCGAGGAGAACTACGACGAGATGAAAGCGGCGGTGATGGAAATTGTCGGCCAGCAGTTCAGGCCGGAGTTCGTCAACCGCATCGACGAGGTGGTCGTCTTCCACCCGCTGGATGCAGGCCATTTGCGACTCATCGTCGATATCCAGTTGAAGTACCTGCAGGCGCGTCTTGCGGAACGCGACATGTCGCTGGTGCTGGGCGATGCCGCACGCGACCGGCTGGCCGACGCGGGCTACGATCCGGTTTACGGCGCGCGGCCGCTGAAGCGCGCGCTGCAGCAGCAGGTGGAAAACCCGCTGGCGCAGCGAATCCTCAACGGCGAATTCGCACCCGGGGACACCATTCGAGCGACCGCCGCAGGCGGGAAACTGGATTTCGTCAAGGATTCGGCCGCGGCAGCCTGAGTCACCCTTCCATGCGGATCGGCGAAAATCTCGCCACGAAACGGGACTGGTAGTTCGCGCCCGAGCCACTCGCCCATGACCGTCCCCGCTCCCTTTCCGGGTTCTTCTTCGGACCCCGTCATAATTCGCCACGATTGTGCCAGCGGAGCACCATTTTGCGCCGGTACCGTGGATTCAACGACAAGAGTTGGCCGATGCCGGGGAGGAACGAATGCATGCAGGCGGAATGTTTGCGGGGCGGCTCTGCGCGGTGATCCTGACGCTGGGCTTCGGTATCCCGACGGTGGGATCGGCACAGGATCGCGGCGCTGAGCCGCTACGAATTACGAGCGTCACCCCGAGCGGGGAAGACGTACCGGCTGGCCGGCAAATCGTGTTTCAGTTCAATCGGCCGGTGGTTCCCATCGGGCGCATGTCACGGGATGCAGCGGAGATTCCCATCGAGATCGAGCCGGCGCTTGCCTGCCAGTGGCGCTGGATCGACCCCAGCGCGCTCGCCTGTCAACTGGGCGACGATCAGTCGCTTGCCCCGGCGACCCGCTACGCGCTGACACTGCGCCCCGGGCTGCGCGCCCCTGACGGAGCGACGATTTCCGCGCCCCTGGAACACGCGTTCGTCACCGAACGCCCGGGGGTCGTTTATGCAAGCTTCAGGACCTGGCGTGCGCCTGGGCTTCCGGTCATTCGCGTGATATTCAGCCAGCCGGTCGCCAGATCTTCCGTCGCCGATCACATGTTCATCGCCGAATCCGGCAACCGTCGGCCGCTGCAAATCGAGCCCGATGAATACGATGGTGAGCTGCCGCGGTTCCTGCCCGCGCCGGGTGAGTGGTTCGCGCTCGACTTCGGACGCGGGCAAATCGCTCAGAGCGATGACCAGGCCACGGAGGTCGCGGGCGAGGAGGCGCGCCGCACTTGGCTCGTGAGCCCGGTGGACGCGCTTTCGGCGGACGTGTACGCCGCCCTCATGATCGAGCCGGGACTGGTCTCCGCCGACGGTCCGGAACCCGGGGCCGAGCAGCGTACGGTGGTCGGGTTCAACACCTTTCCCGAATACCGCCTGTTGGGGATTGTCTGCAACAACAAGGTCGGGACCCAGGTCCTCGTCCCGAACGGTTCGCTCGAGGCCGGCGCCGACCCCATGCGACAGTGCAATCCGATGTCGCGCGTCGGGCTCGCGTTTTCGGCGCTCACGATCGACTCCGAGGTGCGCGACCATGTCCGCATCGTTCCCGACCTCGCCGGCGGGCGCACGGATTACAACCCGTGGGCCAGTCTCCGCGAGTGGTCGCGGCTGCGTACCCCCCATGAGCGGGGACATCGCTACATCGTCTACCTTCCCGAGCGGCTGCGCGCCGCCGTGCCGTATCGCATCGATCATGAGATCGGATCGGACGGGCCACGGGACGAGTTCGGCCGTACCCTTGCGACGCCCATCGATGTGAATTTTCGTACCGACCATCGTCCGCCGAGCTTCACCATCGCGCACCCGATGGCTGTCGTGGAAGCGGGAATCGACTCCACCGTGCCGCTCTACGTCACCAACCTCGACAGTGCCACGATTCACTACCGTCGGCTGACGCCCGAGGGAGGCACTTCCGGGCTGACGAAAACTTACCAGTTGCCCGCCGTCGAAGACGTTCAGTATGCGGTCCCGCTTGGCGTTCGCGAACTGCTCGAAGGCCGCAACGGCGCCATTTATGGGCAAATCACGAGCAATCCCCGCGTCCTCGATAATCACTATGGACTGTTCGCGCAGGTCACCCCCTTCCAGGTTCACGCCAAGCTCGGCCATTTCAATACCCTGGTCTGGGTCACCGATCTCGCCACCGGCAGGCCCGTCGCGAATGCCGCCGTCACGGTCTATCCGGACAGCATCTCTGCGCTGTCGGCGGTGCGTGCGGAACTCGATGCGGTCCGCACCGACCGGCGCGGCGTGGCGATTCTCGCCGGTACGTCGGAGCTGGATCCGGATCTTGACTATCTCTTTCCCCGCAGAAGATGCTGGGGCGCCGATCGGGACACGTGCACGCGGCTCTTCGTGCGCGTGCAGCACGGCGATCGAATGGCGGTCCTGCCGATCGAGCCGCGATTCGAGATCAATACCGGGCGGGTATCGAACCACACCGTCTACAGTCGCAGCCTGCAGCGCTTCGGCCATCTGCATAGCTGGGGCACGACAGCCCAGGGCGTTTACCGGGCCGGCGATACCATCGACTACAAGATCTACGTGCGCGATCAGTCCAACAACGAGTATGTTCCGCCTCCCGCCGGGCCGTATTCGCTGGATATCATCGATTCCACCGGCAAGGCCGTTCACTCGCAAGGCGATATCGAGCTATCTGACTTCGGTGCGTTTGACGGCCGGTTCAAGATCCCCGACAACGCGGTCGTCGGTTGGTACAGTTTCCGTTTGCATGCGGACTTTCTCGACTCTGCGCGCGAACCGATGCGCGTTCTGGTGACCGATTTCACCCCTTCGTCGTTTCGCGTCACCACTTCACTCAATGGAGACACCTTTGTCGCGGGTGCGGCAGTCGAAGCCGACACCCGTGCGGCCCTGTTCTCCGGCGGGCCGTATACCGACGCGGAGACGCGAGTCACGGCGGTGATAGACAGCCGCGCCTTTCGCAGTACGCACCCGGTGGCGGCGTCCTTCCGGTTCGACCGCAATACTTCGCGACGCACCCTGACCGTCTCCCAGGTCGTCGCCGACATCGGTGACGACGGCAGCCATCGTCACCGATTCGAGATACCGCGGGCCACCGGCGACGATATTGTCTTCGGGACACTGCGCGTGGAGAGTGCCGTGCGTGACGATCGCGGCCGTTATATCGCCGGCACGGCCAGCGCGCGCTTTCTTGCCGTCGATCGCCTGGTCGGGCTGAGAAACACGCGCTGGGCTTATGCCGAGGACGAGGATGCGGCGATCGAGTTCATTGTGGTGGATACCGGCGGCGCGCCGGTTGCCGGTACGGACGTGCGGATCGACATTCAGCGCCTGGACACGCAGGCTGCGCGGGTGCGCGGCGCGGGCAACGCCTACCTGACGCAGTTCGTCAACACCTGGGTCGATGTCGCGAGTTGCGAGGCCCGCTCCGAAGCCATGCCGGGCGCGTGTTCGTTCGTGCCGGAGACGCCGGGGCGCTACCGGGCGACGGCCAGAATCGAGGATACCTCCGGTCGAACGCACACCACGCGGATCGGCGCATGGGTCGCGGGCAAGGGCCGCGTGGTCTGGAACACCTCCAACGACGACACGCTCGACATCGTGCCCGAGCAGATTCGCCACGCCGTCGGCGATACCGCCCGCTACCTGATTCAGAACCCTTATCCGGGCGCCCGCGCCCTGGTGACCATTGAACGATACGGTGTACTCAAACAGTGGGTCCAGACGCTCGAGGACAGCACGCCGATCATCGAATTCAAGGTCGAGGAGGACTTCCTGCCGGGTTTCTTTCTCTCCGTGCTGGTCATGTCGCCTCGCGTTGCCGCACCGCTGCCGGAGCCCGGCGAGGTCGATCTGGGCAAACCGGCGTTCAAGCTCGGCTACGTGCAGGTTCCCGTAGCCGATCCGTACAAGCAGATCGAGATCGAAGTCGTCGCCGACGATGAGACCTACAGGCCCGGTGAAACCGTACGTGTCCGTATCAATGCGCGACCCCGCCACCGCGAGCGTTCCGAACCCATCGAAGCCGCCGTGGTCGTGCTCGACGAGGCGGTTCTCGATCTCGTTCGGGGCGGTTCCGATTACTTCGATCCGTATACGGGCTTCTACGATCTCGATGGCCTGGACGTCAGAAACTACAGTCTGCTGACGAGGCTTGTCGGCCGGCAACGCATCGAACTCAAGGGCGCCAATGCCGGCGGCGACGGCGGCAGCGACCTGAGCATGCGGTCGTTCTTCGACCATGTCGCGTACTGGAATCCGTCGCTTGCGCTGAACCGCCGCGGCCGTGGCGAGTTCGAATTCGAACTGCCGGACAACCTGACCGGGTGGCGCGTGCTCGTCCTCGCCACGACGCCGACGGACCGAATGGGCCTCGGGGAAACCGCCTTCACCGCCAACCTGCCCACCGAGATCCGCCCGGTGATGCCGAACCAGGTCACCGAAGCCGACCGTTTCCACGCCGGATTCAGCATCATGAACCGTACGGACCGTACCCGCGATGTCGACGTGAGCCTCGTGGCCGGTGGGGACGTGCGCGAAGCGTCGGCTGTCGAGCGCCGGATCAGCCTCGGGCCCTACCAGCGCGAGACCGTCTTCATGCCCGTCGAGGCCGCGAAGCTGGCCATTGATCGGAACACCGTGGCCGGGCGAATCCGCTTCGAAGCCCGGGCAGGCGACGCGATCGATAGCGATGCAGTCGTGCACGAATTGCCGGTGCGAAAGTACCGCGTTCTCCAGACCGCGGCGAACTACGGTTCGACGATGGGCGAAGCGGTGACCGAATCGCTGCAGTTTCCCCTCGGTCTCGATACCGATGCCGGTGAAATCGGAGTCGACCTCTCGGCCAGCGTCATCGGTAATCTGGATGGCGCGTTTCGGTACATCCGCGGCTTTGACCATCCGAGTTGGGAACAAAAGCTGTCGCGGGGCGTCATGGCCTCGCACTTCGGGATGCTCCGCGCCTGGCTCGACAATGACCTGGAATGGCCGCAGAGCGCGGAACTCCCGAGTCGCATGCTCGCCGACGCGGCGAGCTACCAGGCGCCCAACGGCGGTATGGCGTACCTCATCCCCGCCGACGCCTATGCAAGTCCGTACCTGAGTGCGTACACGGCGCTGGCCTTCAACTGGCTTCGCGGCGCCGGGTACCGGATCCCGGGGCCTGTGGAGACGCGATTGCACGAGTACCTCGAAAACCTGCTCCGGCGCAATGCCGTGCCGAGTTTCTACACACGCGGCATGACCGCAAGCGTACGCGCCGTGGCGCTGGCCGCGCTGGCACCGCACGGCAGGGTCTCCCGCGGCGATCTGCTGCGGTATCGCGAACACGTCGACTACATGAGCCTGTTCGGCAAGGCGCACTATCTCCTCGCCGCGTTGAGCGTCGACGGCACCGGGGGCATCGCCCGGGAGGTGGTCGGAATCATCATGCGCAACTCGGTGCGCAGTGCCGGACTGCTCAGCTTCAACGAAACGCTCGATGACGGCTACGCGCGGATCCTGAGTACGCCGATGCGAGCGAATTGCGCGGTCCTGTCCGCGCTGACCGCGGCCGACGATGGCGCGGCCCCGCAACTCCAGCCTGACCTCGTCAGATCGATCACCCAGAGCCGCGCTGACCGGGATCATTGGGAAAACACCCAGGAGAACATGTTCTGCATGAATGCTCTGATCGACTACTCGCGACGATACGAATCCGTCGATCCGAACATCGAAGTCAGCGTGGATCTGGATGGCGAAACCATCGGCGGCGCCGAATTTTCCAGTGTTCAGGATGTCGCGGTGAGCATCGTGCGGCCCATTACGGACGACGACCCGGGCCGGGCCCGCCAACTGGCCATCCGCCCCAACGGCTCGGGCCGTCTCTATTACGGTGCGCGTATGAGTTACGCTGCACCGGATCCGGGAGGCGACCGAGTCAACGCCGGAATCGACGTGCGGCGCGAGTACAGTGTGCAGCGCAACGGCGGCTGGGTTCTGCTCGAGGGGGACGCCCAGGTCCGGCGCGGCGAACTGGTGCGCGTGGACCTGTTCGTTTCCCTGCCGACGGCCGGGCATTTCATCGTCGTTGACGATCCCGTGCCGGGCGGGCTCGAGCCGGTCAATCGGGATCTTGCGAATGCGTCGTTCGTCGATGCCGACGCCGGCGACTTCGAACGCGCCGGCGGCTCCTGGTGGTTCCAGTTCAGCGACTGGCACTACTACAACGTCTCCCGGTGGAGCTTTCATCACCAGGAACTGCGGCACGATGCAGTGCGGTACTACTCCGAATACCTGCCGCCGGGCAACTACCAGCTTTCCTACACCGCCCAGGCCATCGCCGAGGGCGACTATCGCCGCATGCCGGTCAGGGTCGAAGCGACGTACGATCCGGACGTTTACGGTATCGGCCTGGACGGGTCCATGACGGTGTCGGCGCCATGAGCCGCGCGCCGGTGACGGGCAGGCTGACGGGCGGGCTGACGGTGGCGGCACTGGCAATCGGCGGTCTTGTCCTGACCGTTGCCACGCTGGAAGACCTCGAACCTCCGCCGGGATCGCTGCAAGCCTTCACCGCGGCTGCCGATGTGCCCCGAATCCTCGATCGCCACGGCACGCCGCTCAGCGTCACGCTCAAGAACGACTGGAACGTACACGATGTCGTGCCGCTGCATGAGATTCCCGGGTTTCTGAAACGCGCCTTCATCCACGCCGAAGACAAGCGATTCCTCCGTCACGGGGGACCCGACTGGATCGCCAGGGCTGCGGCCTTGCGAACCAATCTCTCGAACGGCAGAACCGTTCGCGGCGCCAGTACGATCACCGAACAGGTCGTGAGGATGCTGCATCCGCGCCCGCGCACCGTCCGGGCCCGCTGGCTCGAAGGATTTGAGGCCGCCCGGTTGCAGGCGGGCTTTACCAAGAACGAGATTCTCGGGTTCTACCTGAACCAGGTTCCCTATGCCGCCAACCGCCGGGGTGTGCGTCAGGCGGCCGACTACTACTTTTCCCGGGATCTCGACACGCTGAGCCGCAAGGAAATGCTGGCGCTGGCCGTTCTGGTGCGGTCGCCGAGCCGCCTCGATCTCTACCGCTCCGGCGAGGCCGTTGACGCCACGATCCGGCGGCTGGCGGGCCTGATGGTCGAACGCGGCGAACTGTCCCCGGCCGAACGCGAACGACTCCTCGGCGAAGAAATCGACCTGAGGAAACCGGAACTTCCCGTATTGGCGCCGCATTTCGTGAGTTTCATCAAGTCGGCGATCGCCGCCGGGCCGGCGGCGGGTCCATGGAGGGCGACAACACTCGACGCGGGAGTTCAGCGTACCGTGCAGGATCTGCTCGATCGGCGCCTCGCCTACACGAGCGAAAAGCGGGCTGAGCACGGCGCCGTCCTGGTGGTCGACAACCGCTCGCGGGAGGTCCTGGCATGGGTGGTCGGCGGGGGCGGGGATCAGGCCGGACCGCGCACCCACATCGATGCCGTGAGAGCGCCGCGCCAGCCCGGCTCGGCGATGAAGCCCCTGCTGTACGGCCTGGTGCTGGACTCCGGTTGGACGGCGGCGACCGTGATCGACGATTCGCCGCTGGCGGCCGATGTCGGCCCCGGCCTGCATGCCTACCAGAACTACAGCCGGCGCTTCTACGGACCGATCGGTCTGAGGGACGCGCTGGGCAACTCACTGAATATTCCGGCCCTCAAGGCTTTGCATTTCGTCGGCTCTACAGCGTACCTGGGTTTCTTGCGCGAACTGGGGTTCACGAGTCTCAACGACCATCCCGATGTCTATGGCGACGGTCTTGCGTTGGGCAACGGCGCGGTCAGCTTGTACGAACTCGTGCAGGCGTACGCGGCGCTGGCCAACGGCGGGCAATATCGTCCGTTGACGGTGCTGGCGGAGCCGGGCCGTCAGTCGTTGGGCCGTCAGACTTCGGGCCGTCAGACTTCGGGCCGGCAAGTGCTGAGCGCAGAGGGCGCCTCGCTGATCGCGAATATCCTGTCCGACCGCGATGCGCGCTCACTGGAGTTCGGACGCGCCAGCGTTCTGAATTTCCAGGCGCCGACGGCGGTCAAGACGGGTACGTCGAGCGACTTCCGCGACGCCTGGGCGGTGGGATTCGATGCTCGTCATACCGTCGGCGTGTGGATGGGCAATCTCGATCAGACGCCGTCCCAGGGCGTGACGGGCTCCACCGGCCCGGCCATCCTGTTGCGTAGCATCTTCACGGAGCTGTCGCGCAACAAGGAGCCGCAACCGCTCTATCTGAGCCCGGGCCTGAGGCGGGCGAGTGTTTGCGCGCCCGATCCGAATAGCCCGTCGCGGGACTGTGTGATGCGCGAGGAATGGTTTGTGCCCGGAACGGAACCGGCCGTCCCGCATGTTTCCGCGCCCGCTTACGAGGCGATCGAATTTTTCCAGCCGACGCCCGGCCTGTTGCTGGCGATGGATCCGCGGCTGCCGCCCGAACACCAGGCCTTCGAGTTTCGGCTCGGCGGTACGGAGCCCGGCGACAGGGTCGACTGGAAGATCGATGGAAACCCTCACCGCACGCTTGGCGGTAGCCTGCTTTGGGATATCACACGAGGAACGCACCAGGTCGGCGCGGAAGTCTGGAGAGGTTCAAAGCGCATTGCCGTGTTGGACCCGTTCGGCTTTACCGTCAAGTAGTCGTCCGCGATGTGCCGCAGGGCTATCGACATGAATGCCGATTGATATTACCCGTACCCACCCCCATCTACTGACGTAACGACTCCCGTGGAGGGAGCGACATTGCGTTCGGATTGGCGAAACCGCCGTGAACCGCCACTTCGGGCGGTTGCGCCGAATGGCCATGAAGTGCCAATCTATGCGGGTTTTGCGGGTCCGGGATGGTCCGGGACGGGACGGAACAGGAGGCGGAAGCATGCCGATTTACGAGTACCGTTGCGATGCTTGCGGGCACTATCTGGATGCCCTGCAGAAAATAGCCGACGATCCGCTCAGGGATTGCCCCGCATGCGAGCAGTCCGCACTGCGGCGGCTGGTCTCCGCGCCGAACTTCAGGCTCAAGGGCAAGGGGTGGTACGAGACGGATTTCAAGTCCGACAAGGAGACCAGGCGGAACCTGGTCGATCGTCCGGACGATGCTCCCGCCGGGAAGGACAAGGGAGAGCCCACGAAGAGTGATGGCAAGTCCGGAACGGGCGAGGGCAAGTCCGAAAAACGCGAGAGTACGACCGGGAAGGGTGACGGCTCGAAGTCGGAAAAGGCCTCAGGCAAGTCCGGCGCCGGCTCGAAATCGACGTCGCGCTCCGGGCGCAGTTCCGGCAGCGCCGCCGCCTGATTCGGGCGAGGTCGACTTGATCGTACGAATACGCCGTTACATTGTCGCCGGACTCCTGGTCTGGCTGCCGATCGGCGCGACGATTCTGATTGTCGCGTTCCTGATCGACCTCATGGATCGCGTGCTGTTCCTGATTCCGCCGCCTTATCGCCCCGAAGAACTGCTCGGTTTCCGGATCCCGGGCCTTGGGGCGGTGCTGGCGCTCGTGGTGCTGGTCTTGACCGGGGTGCTGGCGGCCAACCTGATCGGCCGCCGCCTGGTCAATTCCTACGAATCCCTGGTGGCGCGGATTCCGCTGGTGCGCACCGTCTACGGCGCCGTCAAGCGGTTTTCCGAACTGGTGCTGAGCGACTCGAGCGAATCGTTCAAGAAGGTGCTGCTGATCGAATACCCCCGCAAGGATCTCTACAGCCTGTGTTTCCAGACCTCGGACCACCCGCCGGAAGCAGAGTCCAGGGCCGACCGGGAATTGATTACGGTATTTCTTCCCACCACCCCGAATCCCACTTCGGGCTTCATGCTGTTCGTGCCCGCCGAGGACGTGCTGGAACTGGACATGTCGGTGGAAGAGGCATTGAAGATGATCATCTCCCTGGGCGTGGTGGTGCCGGAGTGGCATCCTGTTCACCCGGGCCGGTAATTGCAGGCTCGGCCGCTTCGCCGTAGCATCCGCCGGCTTCACGGCCCGGCATTGATACAAGGTTGAATCCCATGCGCAGCCACTACTGCGGTCAGGTGGACCGCTCCCACGTTGGCGAGGAGATCGCCGTCGCCGGCTGGGTGCACCGGCGCCGCGACCACGGCGGCGTCATCTTCGTGGACCTGCGGGATCGGGAGGGGCTGTTGCAGGTGGTCTTCGACCCCGGCGATCCCGACACCTTTGCGGAAGCCGAACGCCTTCGCGGCGAGTACGTGCTCGCGGTGCGCGGGCGCGTGCGGGAGCGGCCCGAGGGTACGGTCAATCCGGATATGGCCACCGGTGAAGTGGAGCTCGAGGCCGCTGAACTCACGGTTCTCAACCGGGCAAGGACGCCGCCCTTTCATCACGAGGAGCACGCCGGGGAAGAACTGCGGCTTCGCTACCGCTATCTCGACCTGAGACGCGAAGACATGCAGCGCAACCTGCGCTTGCGCCATGCCGTGGCGCGATCGATTCGGGGATTCCTCGATGACAACGGCTTCATGGAGATTGAGACGCCGGTACTCACCAGGACGACGCCCGAGGGCGCGCGTGATTATCTGGTTCCGAGCCGGACGCATCCGGGCCGGTTCTTCGCCCTGCCGCAGTCGCCGCAACTCCTGAAACAGTTGCTGATGATGTCGGGCTTCGACCGCTACTACCAGATCGTCAAGTGTTTCAGGGACGAGGACTTGCGCGCCGACCGCCAGCCCGAGTTCACCCAGGTGGACATCGAGACTTCCTTCATGGAGGAAGAGGCGATCATGACGGCGATGGAGGATCTCGTACGGCATGCGTTCAGGATAGCGCTGGACGTCGAACTGCCGAATCCGCTGCCGCGGCTGAGCTATCGGGAGGCGACGGAACGCTACGGCAGCGATGCACCGGATCTTCGCAATCCGTTGGTGATGACGGAAGTGGGCGACCTGATGCGCGGCGTGGAATTCAGGGTCTTTGCCGGCCCCGCCGCCGATCCCGGTAGCCGAGTGGCGGTATTGCGGTTGCCCGGAGGGGCGGACCTGAGCCGCGGGGCCATCGACGGCTATACGGAACTCGCCGCGCGCCACGGCGCCAGGGGTCTGGCCTGGATCAAGGTGATCGACCGCACCGCGGGCAAACTGCAGTCGCCGATACTGAAGTTCCTACCCGACGAGGTGGTGACCGCCGTGCTGGATCGCGCCGGTGCAGAGAACGGCGACATCGTCTTCTTCGGTGCGGGCAAGACGCAGGTCGTCAACGATACGCTGAGCGCCGTTCGCCAGCAGCTTGGCCGCGACCGCGGCTTGATTCGTGAGGGCTGGGCGCCGCTCTGGGTGGTGGATTTTCCGCTGTTTGCGGTCGACGGTCAGGGTGGTTGGACCCCATCTCACCATCCCTTCACCGCGCCGTGCACCGACGACCCGGCTGCACTGCTTGCGGATCCGGGCAACACGCTGTCCCGCGCCTACGACATGGTGCTCAACGGGATAGAGATCGGCGGCGGATCGATTCGTATCCACACGCCGGCGATGCAGTCCGCGGTATTCGAGTTGCTCGGCATCGGCGAGGAGGAGGCCAACGAGAAGTTCGGCTTCCTGCTGCAGGCGATGGAATACGGTTGCCCGCCCCACGGCGGCATCGCCTTCGGGCTGGACCGGCTGGTGATGCTGATGGCCGGTGTCGACAGCATCCGCGAGGTCATCGCCTTCCCCAAGACCCAGACCGCGAGCGACCCGCTGACCGGCGCGCCCAGTCCCGCAAGCGCCGCTCAACTCAGGGAGGTGGGCATACGGCTGCGTGCCAAGCACTAGCAGTCCGTGCCAAGGCACCGTCCATGATCGAATGTCGGCGAAGCATCGGGGCCTGATTGTGTGGGAGTTCAAGCGCCCCGAATCCGTCCTGGTGGTTGTGCATACGCCAAGTCTCGAATGCCTGCTGCTCGAGCGCGTCACCCCGAGGGGCTTTTGGCAGTCGGTTACAGGCACGCTACGCTGGGGCGAGGAACTCACCGCCGCCGCAGTGCGGGAATTGCGTGAGGAAACGGGGCTGGTCTGCGTAGCACCGGCGCCGGATGCCGCAGGCGTATCTGGTTCCCACGTGGAAGGAGTCCACCAACCCCGGCCGCCGTTGCTGATGCACACGAGCGTCAGCAACCGTTTCCCGATACTTCCCGAGTGGCGGCACCGATACGCGTCCGGCGTCACCGAGAACCTGGAGCATCTGCTGTATCTGGAGCTAGCTGAGACATGTGATGTGACTCTAAACAGCGCAGAACACGTCGCCTATCGCTGGATGGGCCTGGAGGAAGCCATCCGTAAGGTCACCTCATGGACAAATCGGGAGGCATTGGAGCGGTTGCGAACCACCGCTGGAGATCGCTGCTGATCGCCGGACGCTCGCCGCCAGATGGTCGGGCTCGCGACGCGGTGCACAGACTACGAATTTTTTCTCTCCACCGCCGCAAGCTCGTACAAAAGTTCCAACGCCTGCCGCGGCGTGAGCGCGTCCGGGTTCACCTCACGAAGTCGCAGTCGAATGGGGTCTTCTTCCACCGGAGCCGCCGCAGGTTCCGGCCCATGCAGCGGCAGCTCAACCTGCGGATGATCGCCCGAACCGTGCTCGCGCGCTTCCAGAGCGGCCAGGTAGTGCCGCGCGTCCGCGACAACCCTCGCCGGGACCCCGGCCAGGCGTGCCACCTGCAGCCCGTAGCTCTGGTTGGCGGGGCCTTCCTTGACGCTGTGGAGAAAGATCAGGTCGTCGCCGTGTTCGGCGGCGTCCAGGTGCACGTTGGCACAGTCGGGGAGTTGCTCGGGCAGTCCGGTCAGCTCGAAATAGTGGGTCGCGAAGAGGGTGAATGCGCGGGATTCGCGGGCGATGTGCCGCGCCGCGGCCCACGCCAGCGACAGGCCGTCGAAGGTGCTGGTGCCGCGCCCAACCTCGTCCATCAGGACCAGGCTTGAGGAGGTGGCGTTGTTGAGAATGTTGGCCGTTTCGGTCATTTCCACCATGAAGGTGGAGCGCCCGCCGGAGAGGTCGTCGGAGGCGCCCACGCGAGTAAAAATCCGGTCGATGGGGCCGATGCGCGCCTCGTCCGCCGGCACGAAGCTGCCAACGTGCGCGAGAATGGCGATGAGGGCGGTCTGGCGCATGTAGGTGGATTTGCCGCCCATGTTGGGCCCGGTGATGATCAGCATCCGCCGGCGGTCGTTGAGCACGAGGTCGTTGGGTACGAAGGGCTCGGAACTCGCCTGTTCCACCGCCAGGTGACGCCCGGACACGTAGCGGAGTTCCGGATCGTCGCTCAACTCGGGCTTGCTCAGGTTCATCGCCACGGCGCGCTCCGCCAGGTTGCCCAGCACGTCGAACTCGGCGATGCATTCCGCAGTCTGCTGCAATTCGGTCAGGTGTTCGTTGAGTGCTTCCAGGACCCCGTCGTAAAGAGCGCGCTCCCGAGCCAGCGCGCGCTCCCTGGAGCTGAGGATCTTGTCTTCGAAGTTCTTGAGATCGGGGGCGATGAAGCGCTCGTTACCCTTCAGCGTCTGGCGCCTGACGTAGTCGTCGGGCGCATGCCGGGCCTGTGCCTTGCTGATCTCGATGTAGTAACCGTGGACCCGGTTGTAACCCACCCTGAGGTTGGTAATCCCGGTGCGCTCGCGCTCGCGCTGCTCGAAGTCGTCGAGGAACTGGCTGGCATCGGCGCTGATGGCTTGCAGTTCGTCCAGTTGGGCATCGTAGCCTGCAGCGATCATGCCGCCGTCCTTCAGCGTCACTGGCGGTTCGGCGACGATGGCCCTGTCGAGAAGATCGAGTTGGGCGGCGTGTACGCCGCAGCTTTGAACGAGCGTGTCCAGGCGAGGTGAATCCAGCCGACCGACCGATGCGGTCACGCCGGGCAGTTCGCGCAGGGCGTGCCGCAACTGCGCCAGGTCCCGCGGCCGTGCCGAGCGCAGGCCAACACGGGTCAGAATCCGCTCCATGTCGCCGATATCCCGTAACGTCGTTCGCAGGGATTCGGCGGCGCCGGCGTGGATCAGCGACTCGATGGCCTGCTGGCGCTGCCGCAGAGCCTCCCGGTCACGTATCGGGCGGTTGATCCAGTGCCTCAGGAGCCGGCTGCCCATGGGCGTGGCGCAGCGATCCATGAGCCCCACCAGGGAGGACTCGTTGCGATCGGCCGCGGTGGCCTCGATCTCCAGGTTGCGGCGAGTAGCGGCGTCCATGACGATCGCCTCCTCCCGTCGTTCCCGAACCAGTCCCCGAATGTGGGGCGCCGCGGAGCGCTGTGTGTCCTTGATGTACTGCATCAGGCATCCGGCCGCACCCACCGCCGCCGGTGCGTCCTCGGCATCGAACCCGGACAGATCGCGGGTCCCGAACTGTCGACACAGCGACCGCTCGGCGGCTTCCGGGTCGAAATGCCAGGGCGGCCGTTCCCGCAGGCCGTCGAAATCCGCCAGCCAGTCGGGCCGGCGGGCGTCTTCGGCGAGCAGAATTTCCGCCGGTCTCAAACGCTCCAGTTCGCCTCGGAGCGAGTCGCCGTCCGCAAGTTCGGCTATGGCGAACCGGCCGCTGGCCATGTCGAGCCAGGCCAGGCCGATGGCGCCGGTGCGGTCCAGGGTGATCGCTGCCAGGTGCGACGCCCGTCTCGAGTCCAGCAGGGCGTCTTCGGTCAGCGTCCCCGGGGTGATGATGCGTACGACTTCCCGGGCCACGGGACCCTTGCTCGCCCTGGGATCGCCGATCTGCTCGCAGATGGCCACGGACTCGCCCAGGCGCACAAGCCGGCCCAGGTAGTTGTCCGCCGCACGCACCGGTACACCCGCCATGGGTATGGGCTCGCCGCCGGACTGCCCGCGGCTGGTCAATGCGATGTCCATCAATTTGGCGGCCCGGCGGGCGTCGTCGAAGAACAGTTCGTAGAAATCGCCCATCCGGTAGAACAGCAGCACATCCGGATGCTGGGACTTGATACCCAGGTACTGCTGCATCATGGGGGTATGAGGTTTGCTCAAGGACTTGTCGGGTTCGGCGAGACGCGGACATTGTAATCGGCTTCGGGCTCGCCGTATCGGAGCGTTTCCCGGGGTTGACTGTACGGGCAGGCTGCCTGAGGATTCCTCGTTGGTGCCGTAACCGAGAGCGTGTCGATGCGATGGAACCGGCTTCCGCCGGGTTGGATTGTTCCTGCGATCCTGATGTTCGCCACGGGCGGTACGCAGGCGCAGCCGGAAGTCGTCTTCATCCCGGCCACCGCGGCGCTGCCGTACGCTGCCCGTGCGTACCGGGAGATTTGGGATGAGGACGGAGAACGCATCGTGGCCTCGCTCGAGGCCCGGACCTGTTTGCCGTTTGCGGAATCCAGTGTGACGGCCGTTGTGGACGATGCGGTCAGTCACTCCGGCGGGCCCGATCACCCGATGCGTCTTCGCGCCAGCTACATGCTTGACGTGAAGAAATCCACCCTGGTCCACGAGCTCGGCCACCGCCACCTGTGGCAGCTCGCCCAGCGACTGGACGACATCGATGGGCACATGACCCTGTTTCTGGTCCTGGATCGCGTGTGGGTGGACGTCTGGGGCGAGGATTTTGCCGACGAGCGGGTGGCGGGCGAAGTGAATTGGGGCGAAAACTATGCGGTTGCCTGGGACTGGGCGCGCGCGCTCGGTTCGGAAGAGCGCACGCGGCTGTGGAACCGGCTCCTGGTCATGAACGGCTTTCCGGACGGCTGCGGGAGTTCGCTTGCCGGCGCCGAGTGAGACTGGGACCCATGCGCATCATGCACGTCGAAGCCGGCCGGCACCTGTACGGTGGCGCGCGGCAGGTCTGCTACCTCATCGAGGGGCTGCGGGCCGAGGGGTTCGAGAACATACTGGTCTGTGCGCGTGGCAGCGAGATTGCAGCCGCGGTTCGCGGTGCCACGGTCGTGGAGTTGCCCATGGGCGGTGACCTCGACGTGTTCTGGGCCGGTCCGCTCAGGAAGCTGATCAAGGCTCACGCACCCGCCATCGTGCATGTGCATTCCCGGCGCGGGGCCGACCTGGTTGCCGGAAGGAGCGCGCGACGGGCCGGAGCGCGCGCGGTGTTGACGCGCCGCGTGGACAACCGGGAGCCGGCGTGGTGGGCGCGGTTCAAGTACCGGCCCTACAGCGTGGTGGCGGCGATCTCCTCGGCAGTGGAGTCGGAACTGGTGGATCACGTGGGCCTGGATCCCGCCCGCGTCGTCAGGGTGGCGAGTGCCGTGGACACCGGGCGCTATCGACCCGAATCCGCCGCGCAAGCGCGATTGGCGGAGAACTTCGGTATCCCGCCCGGATCCATGGTCGTCGGTGTCGTCGCCCAACTCATCCCTCGCAAGGGCCACGTCCTGCTTCTTGATTGTTTGCCGGATGTGATCGCGCGCCATCCCGAAGTCCAGGTGCTTTGTTTCGGGCGCGGGCCGCAGGAGCGGGTGCTGCGTCGACAGATCGCCGAATACGGGCTCGCGGAGCGTGTACGGCTCACGGGATTCAGGGACGATCTCGCGGCGCTCATGCCGGGCCTGGATATGCTGGTGCATCCGGCCTTGCAGGAGGGCCTGGGGGTAGCCGTACTCGAGGCGATGAGCGCGGGCGTACCGGTCGTTGCATCCAATGCGGGTGGAATTCCCGACATCATCGAGCACGAGCGGAGCGGACTGCTCTTTGCGGTAGGCGACCCGCGCGCGTTGCGCGACGGCATACTGCGATTGCTCGGCGATGAGGCCTTGCGCCTGCGACTGGCCCGTGCGGGCCGGGAGCGAGTGCAGTCCCGATTCTCCGTCCAGCGCATGAGCCGAGGCTACATGGAGGTCTACAATCGGGTTCTGGGTACCCGACAATGACTCCCTCCGACGCCCCATTGACCGCACTGGCCCTTGACCTGGGAGAGGCGCTGCGTGCCAGGGGCGCCCGGGTCGCCTGTGTGGAGTCCTGCACCGGCGGCTGGATTGCCAAGACCCTGACCGACGTTCCCGGCAGTTCGGCGTGGTTCGGCTGGGGTTGGGTGACCTATGCCAACGACGCAAAGCGCCAACTCGTCGGCGTGCCCGAGGCGATTCTCACCGCCCGGGGCGCGGTGAGCGAAGCGGCCGTTGCGGCCATGGCACGAGCCGGCAGAGTCCTGAGCGGCGCCGAGTTCGCCGTTGCCGTCAGCGGCGTGGCCGGGCCTGACGGAGGCACGCCGGAAAAGCCCGTCGGCACGGTCTGGTTCGGATGGGACGGTCCCGCGGCGGCTGTCGATCGAAGCGCTACGGCGGCTGTCGATCAAAGCGCTGCAGACGCTGCCGATCATGACGTGCCGGGCATTACTCAACGTCGCGTTTTTGCGGGCGACCGGGAATCCATTCGCCGTCAGGCCGTGGCGCACGCGCTGAAGGGCATGTTGTCCCTGGTCGAGAGCGATCCGGTGCAGGCTGGTCGCCGTGAGCTCGACTGAGTCCGCTGTCGTAGGGGCTGGGTCGCGGTGAGCGAGGGCGCGAACAAGCCGGCCAGACGGCGAGTGTTCTTCGCGCTCTGGCCTGAGGAAAGCACCCGAAAGGAGTTGCTGCGCGCCACCCGCACGGCGGTCAGGCGCTCCGGCGGCCGCGGCACACCGCCGGGTAATCTGCATATCACGCTGGCCTTTCTCGGGCCCTTGACGGAAGCCGACCTCGCGACGGTAGTCCAGGTACCGCCGATTCCATCGCGGAAATTCACGATCCAGTTGGACAAGCTCGGGTACTGGTCCCGCTCGAGAGTGGTGTGGCTGGGGGCAACCCAGGTGCCGGCCGAGTTGGTTGAGTTGGAGCGCGGCCTCTGGGATGCATTGGTAGCGGTGGGCTTCCAGCGTGAGCGCCGGCCCTACAGTCCCCATGTGACGCTGGCGCGCAAGGCCAAATCCGTGGAGATGAACATCAATCCGGTGGTCTGGGCGGTGTCCGGACTCGCCTTGGTCGAGTCCAGGCCCGGTGCGCGTCATTCGGTATACGAAGTGCTGCAGGCCTGGAGATTCGACGAGTCGTCCTGATTGTGCTTCAGGAACGCGATCCGCCCGTTCCGGTCTTCGTTCCCGTGAGCTTTGCGGCGCCTGGTCCCAGCTTGCAGGCGTGACGCGCCTTTCTGGTCCCGAGACCCAATTTTTCGGCTGTGAGGCAGTGGAATCTGTGAAATAATCACTCCCGAACAGACGACCCTCTATTGCCGAATCAACGAGATCATTCAAATGGACAACAAGCGTAAACGAGCGCTCGCAGCCGCCCTGGGGCAGATAGAAAAACAATTCGGCAAGGGTTCGGTCATGCGCCTGGGCGACGCCATCGCAAGCCAGGACGCCGACGTGATTTCAACAGGTTCCCTGGGGTTGGATGTCGCCCTGGGAATCGGCGGGCTGCCCAAGGGACGCGTCGTGGAGATTTACGGGCCGGAGTCGTCCGGCAAGACCACGCTGACCCTGCAGGTCGTGGCCGAGGCCCAACGCGCGGGCGGCACCGCCGCCTTCGTGGATGCCGAGCACGCCCTGGATCCCATCTACGCGCGCAACCTCGGTGTCAATGTGGATGAACTGCTGATCTCCCAGCCGGACAACGGCGAGCAGGCGCTGGAAATCACCGACATGCTGGTGCGTTCGGGGGCCGTGGACATCATCGTGGTGGACTCCGTGGCAGCGCTCACTCCCAAGGCGGAAATCGAGGGCGAAATGGGAGACTCCCACGTTGGGCTGCACGCGCGGCTCATGTCCCAGGCGCTGCGCAAGCTCACCGCAAACATCAAGCGTTCCAACTGCATGGTGGTCTTCATCAACCAGATTCGGATGAAGATCGGCGTCATGTTCGGCAGCCCGGAAACCACGACGGGCGGCAATGCACTCAAGTTCTATTGCTCGGTTCGCCTGGATATTCGCCGCATCGGCGCCATCAAGAAGGCCGACGAGGTCCTTGGCAACCAGACCAGGGTGAAGGTGGTCAAGAACAAGCTGGCGCCACCGTTCAGGATGGCCGAGTTCGAAATCATTTACGGAACCGGTATCTCCCGGGAGGGCGAACTGATCGACCTTGGCGTCAGGGAGAACATCGTCGAGAAATCCGGCTCGTGGTACAGCTACCGGGGCGATCGCCTCGGTCAAGGGAAGGAAAACGCGCGCGAGTTCCTGCAGGCGCACGCGGATATTGCCTCGAGCATCGAATCCGAACTTCGCGCCAAGCTGCTGCCCGGCTCGCAACAGGCTCAATCCGTGAACGAGGGCGCGGAGGGTGTCGCTCTCAAGCAAGCCTGAATCGACCGACAACCCACTGGAGGAACAGCGGCGTGCCTGCCGCAAGCAGGCGCTGGACCTGCTTGCCCGCCGGGAGCACAGCCGACTTGAATTGCGCCGGAAACTTCTTGCCCGTTCCCATGCCCGGGACATGGCGGATGAGGTGCTCGACAGGCTGCAACAGGAAAGGCTCCTGGACGAAACACGCTTCGCGGAGCAGTTCGTCCGCAGCCGCGTGGGCCGGGCCCAGGGAGCCGCGAAAATACGCGCCGAGCTTCTCCAGCGGGGCGTCGGCGAGTCGCTCATCGACGCGACGTTGGCGGAGGTCGAGTGCGACTGGGTGGCGCTG
Organism: Candidatus Rariloculaceae bacterium; assembly: GCA_965262365.1. Lineage (GTDB taxonomy): Bacteria > Pseudomonadota > Gammaproteobacteria > Steroidobacterales > Rariloculaceae > UBA6522. The sequence goes on along the minus strand of OZ253541.1, from coordinate 3,434,004 downwards.
GCGGCTGCCGCGAGGCGCAAGCGGTTTGGTGCAGCCTCTCCGAGCGCGTACCGGGAGCGCGCCCGGCAGGCGCGATTTCTGAAGTCGCGGGGGTTCGGGTTCGGACAGATACAGGCTGCGCTGGATTTGGAGGCGGATTCCGATTAGCTTGACAGCTTCCTTCACGGGCACGACATGAAACTGACCACCAGCGAACTACGCCAGTCCTTCCTGGAATTCTTCCAGGACAGGGGCCATGAACAGGTCCCCAGCGCGTCGCTGGTACCGGCCAATGACCCGACGCTGCTGTTTACCAACGCCGGGATGGTGCAGTTCAAGGATGTCTTTCTCGGCCGCGAGGAGCGCAAGATCCGGCGTGCCGTCACCTCACAGCGCTGCGTGCGGGCAGGCGGCAAGCACAACGACCTCGAGAACGTCGGCTACACGGCGCGGCACCACACCTTCTTCGAGATGCTCGGCAATTTCAGCTTCGGCGATTACTTCAAGCTCGAGGCGATCGAATTCGCCTGGGAGTACGTCACACGCGTGCTGGGACTGCCGCCCGAGCGGCTCTGGTGCACCGTATTCACGGACGATGACGAGGCCGCGGACATCTGGCTCAGGCACATCGGCGTGGATCCGGCGCGTTTCGGGCGGCTGGGCGAGAAGGACAACTTCTGGGCCATGGGCGGGACCGGGCCCTGCGGACCCTGCAGCGAGATCTTCTACGATCACGGTCCCGGCGTGGCGGGCGGTCCTCCAGGCTCCGCGGACGAAGACGGCGACCGTTTCGTGGAAATCTGGAACCTGGTGTTCATGCAGTTCGACCGCAACGAGGCCGGCGAACTCATTCCACTCCCCAAACCGTCCGTAGACACGGGGATGGGCCTTGAACGGCTTGCTGCCGTCATGCAGGGCGTTCATTCAAATTACGAGACTGACCTCTTCAGGAACCTCATTCGCGACGCGATGGAGGTGACCAGGGCAACGCAACCCGAGCACCAATCCCTCCGGGTCATCGCCGACCACATCAGGGCCTGCGCATTTCTGATCGCCGATGGGGTGGTGCCGGGCAACGAAAAACGCAGTTACGTGCTGCGCCGGATCATTCGCCGCGCCGTTCGGCACGGTTATCAACTCGGCGTTCAGGAGCCCTTCCTCTACAGGCTGGTGGGCTCGCTCGAAGCGGAGATGGGAGCGGCCTTTCCCGAATTGACGGTGCAGCGGGCCCATGTTGAGCGGGTACTGCGCCGCGAGGAGGAGCGCTTCGCCGAGACGCTCGCCGAAGGCATGCGCATCCTGGAAAGCGCTGTCGAGGGGCTCGGCGAGGGCGGCGTTATCCCCGGAGAAACCGTGTTCACGCTCTACGACACCTACGGGTTTCCCAGGGACCTGACCGCGGATTTCGCCCGCAACCGTAATCTGGCTGTCGATGAGGCCGGATTCGAGGCGCGCATGGACGAGCAGCGCCGGCGCGCCCGGGAGAGCCGGAGTATCGGCGGCTACGGCGCGGCTCCCCCGATCCTGACAGATGCCACGACGTTTCTGGGGTATCGGATGCTCGACGGATCGGCCACGGTGAATGCGCTTTTCGTCGGCGGTGAAGCCGTTGAACGGCTGGAATCCGGAACGGCCGGCGCTGTGGTACTGGACCGCACGCCGTTCTACGCTGAAGGCGGCGGCCAGGTCGGTGATACCGGCACGTTGAGCGGCGGTAGCGCGCTGTTCAGGGTGAAGGACACCATCAAGTTCGGCGAAGCCCATGGCCACCTCGGGGTGATGACCGAGGGCGGCCTGAGCGTGGGCGACAAGGTCGACGCGCGTGTGGACGCCGAGCGGCGTGCGGCGATCGTGCTCAACCATTCCGCCACGCACCTGCTGCACGCGGCGCTGCGATCCGTGTTGGGTACCCATGTACAGCAGCGAGGCTCGCTGGTGGCACCGGATCGGCTGCGTTTCGATTTCTCGCACCACCAGCCGGTGACGGAGGAGGAACTGCGGCGCATCGAGCGGCTCGTCAACCGGCAGATTCGCCTCAACGCGGATGCCGAAATCGCCGAGTTACCCCATGATGAGGCGATCGCCGCCGGCGCGATCGCGTTTTTCGGCGACAAGTACAGCGGTGTCGTGCGTGTGCTCAGGCTCGGCGATTTCTCAATGGAACTGTGCGGCGGTACCCATGTCAGCCGTGCCGGCGACATCGGCCTGTTGAAGATCACCTCCGAGACCGGGATCGCGGCCGGGGTGCGCCGGATCGAAGCCGTTACCGGGGAGGGCGCCGAGGATTGGGTGGACGCCAGCGAGGGGCTCCTGCGTAACGTCGCCGGCCTGGTCAAGGGCGCCCGTGACGACGTGGCTGACCGGGTCGCCCAGTTGGTGGAGCGAAACCGTGGGCTTGAGCGCGAGGTACAGGCGCTGAAGGGTCAACTGGCAAGCGGCGGCGGGCGCGACCTGCTGGCCGAGGCCGTGGAAGTGAAGGGTGTCAAGGTGCTCGCGACGCGGATCGACGGGGTTGATCCCTCGCCGTTAAGGGACGCTGCCGACAAGCTACGGAACCAATTGGGAACGGGTGTGGTGGTACTCGGCAGCGTCCAGGGCCGCAAGGTCCGCCTGGTAGCCGACGTTTCAAAGGACCTCACGGACTCGCTTCACGCGGGGCGGCTTGTCGGTGCGGTGGCCCAACGGGTCGGCGGCAAGGGCGGTGGGCGAGCCGATTTTGCTCAGGCGGGCGGAACGCAGCCCGAAAACCTGAACGAAGCGCTGGCCCTGGTGCCATCGCAAGTCTCGAGGGCGCTGGGGTAAGTTTTCCGGCGCGCGCGTCCGAACTCGTAGTGGCCGCCCTGGTCCGTATTTCTCCTGACTCCTGCTTGGGCAGAAAATGTTTTACCATGGGAGCGCTGGAGCAGGGCTCTGTCCTTCGCGCCATGCAAAGGAACCGGCAAAAATATTAAGGAACAAGGCCGGCCTGCCGCACTCCAATAATGAAATGGCGGCAGGTACCAGGAAGGAGTTTGGATATGTTGATATTGACCCGTCGCGTTGGGGAGAGCGTGGTGATCGGCGGGGACGTGACGGTCACCGTACTCGGCGTTAAAGGCAATCAAGCGCGTCTCGGCGTAAACGCTCCCAGAGACATCGCTGTACATCGTGAAGAAATCCACAAGCGAATTGAACGTGAGCAGGCCGCTGTAGATGCAGAGCGGCGCCACGCCGTTGGCGCGGAGCACTGACGCTCGATACGTCCGACGCCGGCCGTAGCGATTCGCTCCAGGTTTCCGCCCGCAAGCGGCCGCTGGTGCCGATCGGCTTGCTTCACGTTTTTGGCCGACTTGACAAGTATTGCTCGTTGGGCCGAATTCCCAATGCGGGTTAGAATAGCCCGAGTCCCGATATCCCACCGATGTGCTTCTGCCGTCGCAGGGGCGTGTGTGACTGGCGGACGATCCTGGGAGAGGTGGCTGAGTGGCTGAAAGCGCTCCCCTGCTAAGGGAGTAAGGGTTAAAAGCCCTTCGAGGGTTCGAATCCCTCCCTCTCCGCCAATGACTTTGTCTAACTGAATGATATATAAAATATTTTTATAACATCCTTCCTATTTTTCCCACGTTATTTCTCACGGACAACCACAAACCATGCGAGACAAAACGCGACCGGTACATACAATCACCCAGACGCGGTGATTATCGAGGGTAACGCTTCCGTTCCCGGGGGATGGACGGTACTTGCTCGCTTCGCCCCTGGCACGGAAGCCGCATAATGTCTTGGTTTTGCATCCCGTAAGACTGTGATCTATCGGATCGATCCCCCGGGAATAGAACGCTTACGCGCCGAAATGTAGCGCGACAAGCAGGGTGAGAAGACGCAACTCCAGGCGCTCGTCGTACACGCGCACCGTCAGCTGATGGCCGACGAGACGCGAAGGCACGGAGTAAAACACCCTCCGTAGGATAAAGCCGCCGGAGGAGGTCACACGCACACGGGCGGTGTCGAAGTCCTCGGTTCGCTGGCGCGGCAAGGGCTTGAGCACGGCGCGCTCGACATCGATGCGCGCCCGGTGGTGGGCGTTGCGCCGCCCGACCACCTCGTCGACGAAGGCGCGGTATTCGCTCAGGGCGTGGAAGTCGCGCGAACCGCGTAGCAGCAGCGCGTCCTCGAGCGCCCGCTTGAGATGCCCGTGCGGACCTTCCACGGCACCGTTCTCGTGCGATTCGCCGCGGTTGTTGCGGCTCGGCGCCATGCCGTAGTGCGCGCACAGCGCCGCGTAACGGGCCGTGGCGTCCTCGCGCTGGTCGCGTTCCAGGTTGCGATACGCCGCCGAGAGGCTGTCGCTGCGGTGTTCGAGCGGCGCCCCGCCGAGGCTCCACAGGGCGTTCTGCAGCCCCTCGGCCAGGGCGGTGAAGCTCTCCCCGCCCAGCACCACATGCGCGTGGGAGAACCCGGAATAGGCCAGGCGGAAGTGGTACACGAGGTGTTTGAGCCGCGCGCCGGCGATCCTCACCCCCAGGGCGCTGGCGTCGGTGAAGTCCGACAGCCCGAGCTGACCCGGCGGATGGGTCTGGCGGAACACGATCTCCTGCTCCGGACCGTGCACCGCGCGCCATTGGCGAACGCGACGCTCCAGCGTCCGACGAACGCCGGGATCGAGTTCCGGATGGCGGCGCATCAGCTCCCCGAACAGCGCCACCGCGCGAATGCCTGGCGTCTGTTCCAGCAGCGGCACGATCTCCTCCTCGAAGATCCCGGCCAGTGGATCGGGCCGGCGTCGGCCCCGCGGCTTCGTCTTGGTGGAGGGAAGTCGAGGATCGGCCTCGATCCGGTAGGCCGTGGCGGTACTGAACCCGGCCTTCGCCGCAGCGGCCTGCAGCGCGTTCTTTTGTCGAAATAACATGTAAAGCCTCACTTGGTGATCGGTGATATGACTGCCTGGCATCGATGTCCGTCCTTGAGAAGACGGCACAACTTAGCCAACTCTGTCGCGATCACGTAGCGCGGCTCTCGGCCTCGCCGGCTCTCATCCTGATTGTCGGTAAATTCTCATCTTGTTTGCCGCTGTAGAGTTTGTGCGTCCAAGAGAGCTTTGACACGAGTGAGACGGAGACGCGCACCTAAACCTTGGTTCCGCATCGGACTCATTCCATCTAAATGGAGTTACACAATCTCATCGGCTCGCCAACACCAAGGTGAGGTCCGCATAGCGCTTACGCGAATAAGAAGTCGGGAGACGATTTTTTCAGAATCGATTTGCCACTCTTAGTCTGGTTTTCCTGGAAAATGCGCCAGCGACTCAATAGGATGTGCTAACTTGAGTGGAGCCGGTTGCCAGGGAAAGCCTGCAATTTGGACCGATTGGTACAAGCAAGCTATTCACTCGAATCCATTGATAGTCCTTATGGGGGCTGCTGCAACCGAAAATGGATGTGAAACATGGAGCGTGGAAATGGATTTATCGAGGCCAGACATTGCGCGGCGCGAATACAGAAATTTTTTTCTTGCGAGTTTGGAACACCGTTGGAACGCTCGCTATCTCACAGGCGCTTTGGACGATCTGAGAGCGGTCGACGCCAAGATTGCAGAACGCCTGCAAGTCGAATTGAATGCGGTGCACGCCGAAACCGCAAATCATCTGAGATGCTTTTATATGAACTTGGGGGCGTGCATGGCTGCCATGAGAGAGCTAAGGAACAGCGCTATCGACGTGAACGCGTCCAAAAATGTTGAGATGCCAGACAGTCCGCAAGCGCAACGCGTCATGGTTACCGCAAGAACAGCTTGTCGCAGATTACTTGACCGTGAGGCAATGCTCATTTTGGAAAAAGTGAATCGCCATTTGTAGCATAAGGCACTTGTGTTCCAGGTCAGGAGCTCACGTCGACTAGGAATCGCCGTCCTCTCCTCCTCGACCGTGCCGTGTGCAAATTGGTTCGACTGGTCCGGGCAATTTGCCCCTACCTATGGTCATCAGCTGTGCTGATCGTGACAGCCAAACAGGAATCCAGCGCGATTCCGCCCGGATCAGGCGCTCACGGTCGCCTACTTTCTGTCAAGCTCTTTAATCCGCTCTCTGCCAAAGATTAATTGGGCGAGGAAGCTAATTGCAATGAGAGGCAAGAAAACGTACACGACTAATCTATACGACCATCTGACAGCCCACTGCCAAGTGAACCACTGTGATGCTGCTCTATCCCAAGCATCCTCAAGTTCCTGTCGTAATTCGACTCCAGCTTGATGGGCAGTCAAGTTATCTCTTTGCCGCTCCTCCTCCCTTGCTGCTTCCCTTTCAGCTCTATTTTTCTCCTCTTCTACTTGTCTTCGCGCCTCAGCCTCTTCCATTCCTCTCCTAAATGCAGCAGTGACGCGTTCAACGAATTGGTCACTCGCTTGCGCCGCACGTTCGCGTTCAGCGTCTTCTGCTTGCGCTGTCCGTTCGGCTTCAGCGGCTTCAGCGGCTTCGAACGACTCAACGAGACTGGGCTGAACGTATACGGCCGTACTTGTCACCCGTCCTGCCCGTTGGCCTGCCTGTACCCTGTAGTTATCCTCGAATTGATTGCAGGTCACCCCGAAGAGTGTGATGCCATCGTCCCCATGTTCTATCACCCTAGCAGAGGAAATTGCGATGCAATCCCGGCCCGTGTCACGCTCGATAATTTCAACCATTTCGCTCATCATGGTTTCAAAACCGTCGGTGCCCAAATAGAGCATTAAAAACTGCAACTCTTCGTCAAACTCGGCGTTGCTGTCCCACGAAAGGCTGTCTTGCGCCAGTGCAACCCCGCCCAAAATCGACGCCAGCAAGAAAACGAATCGGATAGACTTTCTCATAGACGTTGGCCCTCCGTGGGCCGGGATTGGGTGGGAGCGCGGGTCGACTTGCCAAGCCCGCTCCTGTTGCGAATCCTAGCACCTCGCAAGAGATGCGGGAACGACGAAATGGTCCCTGACTCTTGGAGTGCCCCTGGGCACGGTCGACACCGCCGAGCCTGAAAACAAAGCTTGCTCGAAGACCTCGGGGCAGACGCCCTAGGTTGGCGGCGGCACTTAAGCAAGTGATCCTGCACGAAGTTCGTATGCCGAATCAGAGGACAAGCGCGGCGAGCAATAAACCGTCATTGAAGGTTCTTGGCCATTCCCATGAACGGACCTATCGTCTGTCCTACGTGTGCAACACCCCCTTCGTGAGGAAACGGTAACTTGTACCTCTCTTTTGCAGCCAAATTGAGCGCGTAGGGGTAGCCATGAACATTTGCGACAGAAAAACGGGCCTCCCGGCGTTCAAGCACAATTCGTTTAGCGACTCGAAATGGCCACTCGCCCTCGAAGTCCGACTTCGCCACCTCGCGTGTTGGTGACTCACCATTCATAATTTCCCGGTCGGATCCCCTGTAGTAGGTACTTGGCGTTTCCTCGAATAATTCATAGGAGCAGCGTTCCTCCTCACTTGGGAACTCCTCATTGCTGAACTCCCTGAATCCCCGAAACGTTGCCGACGTGTCCCAGATTATCCCGTAGGGGTCGGTGTGTTCCCCTAACACAAATTGCAGGGCGATCGCCCTTATCAGTCGCTCTAACTTCCCGATCAACTGAGCATTGACGCGCGGATAATGGACTTCGAAGAGATCCTTTGCCGAGTCGCTGAAGCGCGCTGGATTCTCGACATGTCGTTCCAGGCTTTGCCATTCATCCGTCGGGTCGATCAGCTCCGTTGCAACGCCACTCACCACGTCCAAATTAAAGTAGCGACCCTTCCTTCCAAATATCGACAGAATTCGTACACACTCCCGCAAGACCTCGTCCGTCTCAATGAACGCCAATTCCCGCCGCACAAACCTTCGCCTGGTTCCGCCGTACATGGATTCGCAGATCTTGCTCAACAGCTTTACCAGATCATGCCCAAATTCTTGCATGTACCTTTTGTCCGGAAAGCAATCGGTTCGACTCTTGCATATGAGCGCGATGTAGCACTTCATCAATCGTTCGAGCCCGCTCCCCAGCAACTGCTGCGGCACATGATGCCTCGTCATGCTTACATTGATTTCCTTGAGGTGCTCAAGGCCCAACTGGAGCAGATCGCGCGATATGTGCAGTTCTTCCCAAAGAAAATGGTATTTCACCGAGTCGTCGTGCGTTTCCAATGCTTTTCCTATTTCAGAACGCTTTTGACCAGCCGCCAATTTGCTGAACCCTCAAACCGAATCGCACGCTCGTAGCGAGCTTTCCAAGTGTGCCGCTACGCCTCGGAGGGCGAGACAAGCTGCTTGATGTCGTCCCACGTCAGTACGTTGCAGCGGTCCATCCATTTGTGATCGATCATGAATTGAACTTGGCGCTTTTTTGCGTAGACGCCCACAACAAAAGAGGCGATCTCCTTCCGCGCGTTCGTCAAGTCAGCCAGAATCTTGGCCATTACGTACTGCCTGATGAGTTGGTGCACGAGCACCAGATTGCTGTTGGCACCAAGATCCATCTGGTGCTTGACCTCTCCAATGAACAGTGTGCGCGGCGTGTCCAGCACGATATCGATTTCGGTGTGGATCAGGTTGTTGAATAACCGCTCCTTCTCCGACGCGCTGTAATTGCGACTCTCCTTCACACGCAATCCTCGATACGCGACGACCTCGTCGCGAAGGCTGAAAAACAATCGACGATAGCTCTCCTGGATTCTGCACTTCCGCAAATCGCGTTCGGCGACGGTGTCATTTTTCTTGAACTTTTCGAACAGGAAGTCTCGAACCCCACTCCAGTAGAGCTCTAGTCGCACGTTGCGCGGTTCTATATCCCCATTTTCCCCGAGGCGCCGCGCGAGACCGATCGCTTCGTCTCCGAAGAGCGGCGCAAAATAGCGTGCCGTTTTCCAATTCTCGGTTCTGTTTTCTATCCCCAGAATCCGGCTGTCACTGGTATTTTCGATCATCCCATTCACTCCCTATCCATTCATTGCGTCTATCGAAACCCATAAGGCAACGCGAACACCAACTTCCATGTGATATCGATGTCGACGTGGAGAAAACGATGAGAGCAAAGAAAAACTCATCCAAGCGCGGTGCGGAGAAGACGGTCAGGGCGATCCGCCGGGCAACCCGGCGACCCTATGCAGCTGAGGAGAAGATCCGGGTCGTGTTGCAGGGGCTACACGGCGAGTCTTCGTACGCTCGCGCATCGATAGTTGGCGGCGGCTAGACGAAACTCGCAGCTCTTCCTGTTTGACGGCCTGTGGCATGCGTTCCTGAACTTCCCGAAATTGCCCGAATCGAGGGAAGCAAACTCGTTCATATGCAGATTCTTCAAAAAACACTTGCGCTGAAATGGCTTGTGCCCAAATATAGATTTGACGGATGTTCAGAAAAGCAGTTTCTTATCGTTTAGTTGAGGGGGCTCGTTGTAAGTTCCCGCACTCGGAGCGAATCGCAGAACGAGCTCTGTTCATGCTCATCCTTGAACGCTAGGAGAAGCGTCGCTGTTTGGGCCAAGTCTGTCTAATCGTTTCCGGGCAGATCGCTACGAATTTTGTTACGAAGTGCTTGAAATAGTTCGGGCGTTGCCGTTCCATAGAACATTAGTACACCCACAAATACCGAATACTTCGGAACGGACTCCATGTATCCATAAACAATAAGGGGTCCATTCTCGCCAGCGCCACCGTTAGAAACAGCAACACTCGCACTAATCATTAGAAGCCCCGTACTCACCAATCCCGTTGGTACAGACATTAGCCAAACGGTCTTTCTGGGAATACCGGAGTACAGATCAATTGCGTCCGCAATTCCAACGCCGCAGAAAAAAGCAAAAAATGGTACAAGCAGAATAAAAAATTGTTCCAATAAGACATTGGGCTCCACGCTGTGGCTGCTTGATCGAACAGACTATTCGATAGTGTAGGCTGAATCGTCGGTATTAGGAGCCGATTCAACTACCTTCGAAGCTTCTTCAGCGATAGGAAAACCAAATTCTAAGGAATTATGAGCTTGATCAAGCGTCTCGGGAGATGGTGTAACGATACGCTCAAACATAAAGTTCTTGCTATTAGAAACGTCGTCTTCACTTCCCCAATACACCCACCCAATGGCGTCATTTTCTCCCTCAACCGAAAGTTCGATCCACGTCTGAGTGGAAAACAAATAGGGTGAAGTTGACACATTCGATATTACGTAATCGCTGTTGGCTTTTGTAGCGCCGATCTTGTGGCCAGGAAGGCGCCGATATCCACTAGGCGGGCCTTCTCGAATGGGCGCAGTTGCTATTGCCCTTACTACGTGTCCAAGTGTTGGTACACCCTCAATCCTTGGCTGTGGCTCTTGCGACAACGTTGTTACCAAAATGAACAATGGAAGACTAACGGCCAAGAGCAAACCTAGTATACGTCGCATCATGTTCGAAACTTTCCAATTAGGCGTGGAAAACCACCACCGCACATTGACCTAACTCGTCCTGTGATCCCTTTGATTGTACGTTCCGTTTAATGCTCGAGATCGTAGTCTCGAAGGGTCTTTGCTTGTTCCTATCCCCGCTAAGGGATCCACTTTAGACTCACCCCGCCACTAGCTTCTTGCGCCTTGGCGCTTCAAGGACTATGTTGCCTTGCAACACCGACACGCCGCAGACCCCCGGGACTGTTTGTGGACCAGTCAAAATGGGGGGTCGCTGCACGTACATTAGAGTCGGTCGCCTGACTTGAGTTCCAAGGATTCCGAGCCGATACGCCAGCGCTGCGTGAACGTCCATCCAGTTTCCCCATTCACTATACCACTGCGCTGCCCTTCCGAGCCATCCACGCAATAGTACTGTACAAACATCTTGATCCGCTCAATAGCGGCAATTCGTCGGCATGACGGGTTACCCAATGGCCGGGTCAAGCGCTCCGACTTTTCCGGAGGCTCAGCGGGCGCGTGCTCAGGACCGGCTGAATCGAAGTTGAGTGTGTTGCAGCCGAGCGCGTTGTGGTTTTCCGATCTGAGATACGTCGCGACCTGGCGCGGCTTGACCTAAGTGGCGTTCGTGATCGATGCGTTCATGGGGCGCATCGTCGGCTGGCGCGTAGCGGGTTCGTCGCTAATGTCCTCTATGATGTAACTATATTGATCTTTAAGAAGTTTTTTCTTAATGATCAATCTCTGTAAGCATAACGAACACAAATTTTTTCCAACTCCAACGCACTCAAGGCGTACCGAAGCGGGTCAAAGTCGCAGCTAACCGGGGTAGTTATCGGTTTCTGTTATGTATTGCCATTATTTCCGGTAACGCTCGCCCTGCCATATCGGATTCGCTGGGTCCAAACAGGGCCAGAAACTTGCTAGTGGGTCAGTTTTGAATGCCGACTGACAGGGAACACCGCTTCCACCCGATTAATCACCGACTGGAAGTGACTCCACAAGGCGCTTGCGGACTGCTGAAATACCGCCCCTTCCCAATCTTATCCGAATTGGTTGTAACCAAGCCCCCTGACATGAGGCTCTCGGTGAAGCAAATGCCGAAGCCCGGAAAGCCAATCCTTGTCCCATCCCAAAGCTTCGGCCACGGCATCATCCCAAATGCGCCGCACGGCGCACTCGCCGTCGCGGTATTGCGGAACTTCCATCTCCGCTGTCGCCTCCCAGCAGCGAGCCAAACCGCCAACCATGTCCCTGTCGGAGAGATCGGGCAATCGGATGGCTTTCAGACCCGCTGGCCTGTACTTTGGAAATTCCAGTGTCCTTCCGGGATTGCGTAGCAGTTGCAGTCGCCCAGCGGTCGAATTGAGGAAGACGGCCGCGGCCTTCGCATTTTCCAGCGTGACCCCCGGCACCGGCAGCCAGCCCACGCCGAGGCACCGCTCCTCCTGTGCCACCGCAGTCAGACGGCCGGTGCCGGTGCGCTGCCCGCCAGTCACCAACAGGTGGGCGGCGTGATGCAGGATCCGACGAGCGGTGATGGGGTGCTGCGGACCATCGGAGCCAGGAATGTCCACCCATTCACGCTCTGGTACCGACTTTTTGGGTGCCCAATGCTGATCCGGCACCCCCCGAATGGTTTGCTGGGCCTCGGCGCTCTTGGAATACAAGACCGGAAAAACGCCCGGCGCATTAACGTCGGCCTTCCCGAACTCACGCAATTGCGCCCCCCCATCCAACACAGCGGATGGCACCATGTCCTGATCCTCCATCCGGAGGAGCGAATTATGATTGGCGAGATCGAAGGCCGCGTCGGCCAGCTCCGGCGCTCGAAACACACCTGCCGTCCAATCACCGGCCTCAATGCGCTCGACCGGCCACTCGGAAACCTCTCCCCAGCCGTCGGACAGCAGGCCCGTCTCACATCGGATGAGGTGGTCGTGCAGTTCGGCCACCGCCCTGTCGTCGGTCGGCATCCTGTCCAGGCTGATGATTCGCGTGGGCGGCCGGGTCCCCTCCCTCGGCTCAAAACGTCGGGCAATAATCAAGCTTTCGTTGATGGACGTGTTTTGACTCAGGTTAATGTCGCCCGGTTGATGGCTGGTGAGAAGCATGTGGATGTGGAACCGCTTGGCGAGGACTTGACGCTCGCGCTGTCCCGAAGGGGTGGTTAGCGCGATAGTGGGATTCACCATAGCGAGAACGCCATTGGATGCGTTCAAGCACTTGTCCGCGAGCACCACGAAAAGCGGTTTAATCGAGTTCTTGTCGCCAAACCCGTCCAGTTCGGCATCGTTCCGGACCAAGGTTCTGCCCAGCCCATCTACCCGCTCTCTCAAGCGCCTCCTGATCTCCTTCGAAAACTTCTCCCCCATTTTTTCCCTGTTCGTGAACGGGGGGTTCATAATCACCACCCGCGCCCCCAACACGGCATCGACCGCATCTTCAAGAGTCGGATCGTCCTGAGCCATTTGCAGCCGCTCCGAGGCAACATCCTGATCGCCCAAGTCGAACTCATCGCCCATGCCGATGACCCGGCGCTGTCCAAGCAGTTCGAGCGACCCCGCCTGCACGACATTCGCATTGTCATCCGTCGCGCCATAGGGCATTCGGTGCAGCCCCATATTCCGGTAGGTCACATCGGTGTTGCCCGCCGTGAGTTGTGCGGCGGCCAGTTGCAGCGAGACGGGATTGAAGTCCAACCCTGAGATGGTTTTCTCCACCGCGAGTTTTTGCAGGTCCGCGAGTTGCCGTTCGCCCAGCCCCCTTTCCCGCGCCCGACGTTTCATTTCGGTGAGCGACGCGGCAAGCAGCGTTCCCGACCCGCAGGCCAAATCGACGACGCGGTTGCTCTCCCATGTTTGCCGATCAGTCCAGTCCGCATCGGGAGCCGCCGCATCGAGCGCAAGCCGGGCCAGCAGCGAAGCAGCCTCTGGGCGGGTGAAGTAGGCGCCGTCCGACGCCTGGTTGCCCATGACCCGGTTGAACAATTCCCCAGCGTAATCGGCGCCGAGGTCCGCATAGCTCTTCGCAAGGCGCTCCGCTTCGCCGGCAATGTGCCTCATCGCCTTGTTTAGACCCGATTCTCGTCCCGTGTCTTGCACCTTCCATATCAACTCAATGGCGGGTTCGAGCACCGGGCGAAAGTCATGGCGGGTGATCGTGTTCCATTGGCGCAGCGCGAGTTGGGCCGCGTTCGGCGCGACCTTGATGGTCGCCAGCCTCTCGACCCCAGGCAGCCAAGCGCCTGCGGCAATCCGCTGATGCAGCATGGCGGCGTTCATCAATAGCAACGATGCGATGGTGCAGCCGTCCGCACGGTCCTTGCCCGGCGAACCGGATTGCTTGTCCAGCCCGAAATGAGCGTCGAGCGTGCTGGCAAGCTCGTCCTCTTCGAGGCGCAGCTTCGCCTCCGCAATGACTTCCTCAAGGGTGTTGACGCTGCGTTGCGCGTTGTTCCGGCAAAGCCCGGACTTCTCCAGCAGGTTGACGAAAATCCCCATTTCGTCGGCTTTGGACCCCGCCAGAAGATTCAGGGTTCGTTGTTCTCTGAGTGCGTCCAATTCCTCCGGGGATTTCCGCTTTCGCTTGCGGGCGATTTTGCGCCCCGATTTGCCGTTGAGCATCTTCCGGGCTGCGGCCTTGGTCTTTTTCACGTTGATTGGGCGGGGCGTGCCGTCCGTCTTGGGCTTGTCCCTGACAACCGATTGTTCGCGCATTTCAAAGCTGCCGTCCCGGTTGAGCTTCCCGGTCAAGATCCGGTGGGGTTCGCTTATTGGTGGCAGTGCGACCGCATCCGTCGCCGCTTTGCCTCCCCCGACTTCCGGCATGGCCTCGTTGAGAGGGCGGAACACATCCGCGCTCTGCGCCGTCCCCTTCACCACATCCTCGGTGGCACGCTCGGCATCGCCTTGCTTGCCTTCGTGCAGGAAGTAGGCTGCGCGGCCCGTATCGGAACCCACAGCCACCACGGTGCTCACTTCCTCGTCCTCTGCGGGAGCCGGAGGGAGATAGACGCTCATCAGGTCCTCCAGCTTTTCCTCAATGCGATCGTCATGGGCGCGCAAGGCCATCAGGATTTGGCCCAACGCCTGCCAGCCATCATCGGGGTTGTTGCTGTTGGCAAGCCATTGCTCCGCGTCGTCATTTGGGGGGATGACGATGGGACAGACGATATAGCCCAACCGCTTGCCTTCCGAACGCCGCATAACACGGCCCACCGCCTGAATCACGTCTACTGGCGACTTGCGCGGCTCGATGAACCCCACCGCCGAAAGCGAGGGCGCATCCGTTCCCTCGCCAAATATCCCCACATTGAGAATGCCGCGCGGATTTTTGTCTGTCGCTGCGGCGATTTGCGCCTTCGCCTGTTCACGCTGTGCCACATTGCTGTCCGCATCAAGGTGTTGCAGGCGATAGTCGGCGGGCTCCTCTGCCACGCCATCGGCCGCGAGCCGGTTGCCCACCCAATTGCGCACGGTTTTTGAGGCCAGCGCCTGGGTCATGTCTTTTGACTTCTTGATGGTGTTCAGAAAGTTGATGGAGGAGCGGATGACGTGCCCATCAATGCGGGTGGCGCCGCCCATGACGAGGGCCAGGGCCAACCCGCGCAGGAATTGAACGGTGGACAGGCTCTTCCTTTGGCCAGCCAGTTCGTTGGCGGTTCGGTAGGCTTCGGGGTCATTCACACCGAGCGCGATGATCCGGTAATCGGAAAGCCATCCGTTCTCCACGGCATCGCGATAGGATCTGCGGTAAAGCTCCGGACCGAATACGTTTTCATCGTCCATGCTGCGAACGATCCAGTCTTGGTTTCGCATCCGCTTCTCGGCATTGCGCTCCCTTTGGGTTTTGTAAATCTTCGGCGTGGCCGTTTGATAAACGCGGTAAGTCGCAGGACAGTGAAGCTGTTTGTGGCAAACGGTGAAGTCGCGCAAGCGCTCATCCTTCCCTTTGACCCGCCGAATCCCAGCCGTCCGATGCGCTTCGTCGGCGACGAGGACGGCAATCGTTGTCCTGCTTGAAGTCAAAGCTTCGGCGATCTTGTAGCTCGACTGATAAGTCCCAAAAATCACACCCACGTGACCCTCGGGCAATGCTCCCATCCATTCGGCAATCTCGCTGGGGTCCGTGGTCACGCGCCCCTTCACGTCACGGGCGCTGGCTCGGCTCAAATCGGCCGTCTGGTCCTTTGACAAGTCGCTTCCGTGCGCGGCAGTTTGGTCGGAACACACGGCGAGTGCCACAAGCGGCCTGCTGCTGTGGATGAGAAATTCACGGCGCAATTGCGCAACCAGCGCGATTGAGGGGCAAAGGATCGTGGAGACCTGTCCCGTCTCGGTGAGTGCCTCGATCAACTGAAGCGCGATGCGCGATTTGCCAGTGCCGCACGGCAGGATAATTCGGCCTCTGGCCTCCCCCGTGCCACTTTGCGCGAGGCTTTTCAGGGCGACAACGGAGGCCAGCACCGCTTCCCGTTGCATGCAATCCCGCGTCTGCATGGCGTCGGGGTTTTGGCAGTGGGGGCAGTCCTCCACAGGGGCACCGCCCACGCCGTCGAGGTGCTTCTTGATATCCGCGTATATATTGATGTGCGCAACCTTGTTCCCCTCCATGACCCGGTCCGCATTCGCGTTGACGTTGACCGCGCCGTTGACCACCAGCCAACGCTCGGCAAAGGGGATCCCAATGCTCGATGATTCGGCGATGAAGCTGTCAATCTCGCCCTTGTTGATGGGTGCCCCCGAGCCCTGGTCATCGAGTTTCCTTGACTTGCACTGAATCGCTATCAGATTGCCGTCGGCCCGCTCCGCGATCACATCAATGCCGCTTTCGGGGTGATTTTTCTCAGGCCAATCGTCCCAAGTCCAAGCTTTGCAAACATCCCATTCGGCGATGAGGGGGCCGCAGTCGGCCGTCAGCCTTTCGAGCCATTTTCCGTCGGTAGCCCGACCGGACGTTTCCTCGATTTCAACCAACGCGCCCTTGAGCTTCTCCAAGGCTACGCTCTCGTTGTTGTCCCTCATGCGATGTGTTCCTTATCTAAACGGTACCGGCTTTCCCGGAGGCTCCAAACCTTGAGTGGAATGTTGGACACGCTGGTCAAAACCCAGCGGCCTCCGGCAGGTCCAGAATGCTCCAATTCTCGCGGTAGGGCGTCAGCCAACCTGACCGGTATCGATCAACGATCGCCCTGTCTTTTTCGGAAACGGGTTTGATGAAAGAGTGGTCTGACCGTAGTTCCCGCACGTTACTGTCCTTGTGGGGGCGTCCGCCCCGCCCGGGGGTATCCAGCCAGACTCGATGACAAAGCCGAATGCAATCCGCGACCTCTTTCGATGGCAGGACATAACAGATCGTTCGATCTGATGGTTCCTTGCCGATGTCGACAAAGACATAGAAAAGATCGTCGACTATCAGTTTCTCGTGTTTGCGGTTCATTACCCAACCCTTGGCCCGGCCGATGTTCCGACGGGTCTTGACCTGGATAGCGCAAAGCCGTTGGTTGTTTTCGTCCGTGACCAGAATGTCCATGTTCGGAGCCCCATCCGGGGCCAAGGCTGCGATCCACCCACAGCGCAATAGTTGACTCAGAACGTAATGCTCGCCTGCGGCGCCCACAATCGCCGAGCTGATCTTGTTGCTCTTGATGGGATCCCTCACTTGGCAACATTACTTACGTAACGCCTACCAATTCCTGCATGTCGCATTGCGACGAAGAGCGATAAAGCAAAATACTATCCGATTCCCGTTGCCGACCTGCATGCGTCCGTCCGGTCGGGATCATACCCGCTCCGGCCGATTCCATCCCGCGCCAAGTCACTCGCGATTCCTTTTATTCCGTGCCCGAGCGCCACCGAGAGGGCGGGTCTGCCTGTGACCGGGACGAGGGCGGTGTCCGCGGAGGGTGCCGGCCGGTCCTCCGATCACCGGCAGCACGGAGTCTTTCGCGATGAGCACATCCACCAACGGCCGCGCGCCGGCGTCGACTTTTCTCACCCACTATTTCGGCGGCGGACTCCTCGACCAGGGCGAATGTTATGTCGTAGAGCGCTTCCGGGCCATGAGCAATGGAGAAATACGCCACTGGCCCGGCAAGGCGCCGGCGAAGAACAACGGGCGCGGCCGCCCGAAGCCCGAGGTCGCTTCGCTCGACGCCGTCCAGGAGCTTCGCCCCGCCTACAACGAGATCATTGTCTGCACGGGCCTCGGTACGCGCAGCGGAATTCAATACTGGGGCTATAATGCTATCTGGGGTCATATGTTGCGGCGCTCTCGATTCCCTCGTTAGACGGTGGATGGACACCGGATCGCCGCAACATTATCTTCTGCGTTCACAAGGAATCGAGGAAGGCCATCAACCCCTTGTTCTCCTTCCACGGACGGCTCGGTCCCTGTTCAGCCACATCGCAGAGCGCCATCGCCTCGGCCTTCATCTTGAGGTTGATTTCGGCATAGACGTTGGTGGTATCGATCGACGCATGGCCGAGCCACGCGCGGACCGTGTTGATATCCACGCCGGCGAACACCAGGTGGCAGGCGGTCGTATGTCTCAGTAAATGGGGCGTTACCTTCCTTCCGGCCAATGCCGGCACAGCGGCTGCGCAACGTTGGACGACCCAGTAGACACCGAACCGGGTGAACGGCTGGCCACGCCTGTTGAGGAAGACGGCATCATCGGCCTGGCGCCCCTCTACATGCTCGGCCATCACGCGTTCGGTTTGCGGCTGCAGCGGGCACTGGCGGACCATTCCACCCTTTCCGTGCAGGGTGACGAGCGCGTGGCCGCCATTCCGGCGACCGACCCGCAGGTCGCGCACCCGCAGTTGCGTGGCTTCGGACACGCGGGCACCTGTCTTGTACAGGAACAGCAAAAGCACGTATTCACTTCGTCCGTGCCGCGTGGTGCGGTCGGGCACATCGAGCAGCGTGGCCATTTCGTCCTCGGTCAGCCAGCCGATCGGCCGTGGCGTTGCCTTTTTCGACGCAATGGCGCACATTTGGCCGCGCCACGCGACATGGGCCGGGTCGCGGCTGGCCACGAAACGGGCGAACGCGCGCACCGCCGTCAGGCGCACGTTGCGGGTCTGAGGCGAGCAGCCACGTTCATCCTCCAGATGAGCGAGGAACCGCCTAACCAGTTCACCCGTCAGATCCAGAACGCCCAGCCGATAATCGGCTTTGCCGAGTTGGGCACAGGCGAACGGGACGAGCAGCCTGAAGGTGTCCCGGTAGCTCTTGCGGGTGTTGCGCGACAGATTCCGCTCGGTCACGAGGTGTTCCAAAAAAAACCGTTGGAGCCAGGGGCCCAGCAGAGGTTGGCTGTCACTCATGGCCGATACCTCCTGCATGGCGCTCGAAGCGCAGCGCGGCCTCATGCAGCAGCTCCGGCGTCATCGACAAGTACACTTGCGTGTGGCGCAGTCTGGCGTGGCCGAGATAGGTCGAGAGCACCGGCAGGAGACGCTGCACGTCAGCCCCCTGGCGGTACCAGTCCGTGACTCGATGGACTGCGAAGCTGTGTCTCAACGCATGCATGCACGGCGCCTGCACGGAGGGGTCCGTAGGCTGGATCCTGGCCCGGCGCAGCAGCCTGAAGAAGGCGTGGTAGACCGTGTCCTTGTGCAGCGGCGATCCGTCTCGGTTTGCGAGGAAGCAGGATTGCCGGCCGTGCCGACAGGGCCGCTTTGCGCGCAGCGTCGCATAGCTTCGCAGCGCATCGGCCAACTGGGGTCCGACCGGCACCAGGCGGCTCTTGTAGAACTTCGTGTCGCGCACGGTCAGTACCGCGGCGGACAGATCCACGTCATCGACCGTCAGGGACCGGGCCTCGCCGCCTCGCAACCCTGCGCCGTAAAGAAGCAGGAGCAGCGTGCGGAAGGTCTGCGCATCCAACTGCCGCGCGAGCGCCCGGCTTGCGTCGATGCAGCCGAAGAGCCGGCGCAGTTCATCGCGCGAGTAGATGTACGGCAGCGCCGATCGGGGCGGCTTCGGCTCATTGTCCGGCAGCGGCGAAGAACTTGCGTAGCCCCGGCTGATCGCATAGCGGTAGAACCCCGCCAGCGCACCGTACTTGTTCTCCCGGTATCGGGTCAGCGGACCCTTGCCCGCCAGGAACGTGCAGACCTGTGAACGGGTGACGGCGTCGCAGTCGATTCCCTCGTCAAGGTACTTTAGGAACAGACTCAGCATGTGCGCGCTGGTGTTGAACTTCGCGCCGTGGGAGCGTTGCCAGGCAACGTATCGATCGATGGCTTTTCGTAATGTCATGACAGGCCCTCCAGATTGAAGTCGGCGACCTCGTGAAGGGCGTTCAGATCGAACCTGGCGTAGGTCTTGGTGGAACGCGGACTGCGGTGCCCGAGATAATCCCCGATCACTTTCATCGACGCGCCCCGGTCAAGCAGATGTTGGGCTGCGGCGTGACGCAGGGCATGCGTTCCCCGGCGTCCGGCTGTAATGCCCAGACCGTTCAGGCGATGTCGGACAATGTTTCCGAAAGCCGTTCTACCAAGTGGCTGGATCGGAGCGACGAGTCTAAGGAACACCGTACGGTCAGCAACACAGGGGCGGACCTCGAAGAGGTACCGAACAATGGCTTGTCCAACGGCTCGGGAGAGCGGATACAGATCCGTCCGACCCGTTTTGGGCCGGTGCACGCGCAATGTTTCGTTGTGCCAGTCCAGGTCCACCAGTTGCAGACGGCGAACCTCGCCGGCTCGCAGACCGTAGACGATGAACAGCATCAGGATGGCACGGTCGCGCTTATCGACCGGCCGGTCACGCTCGGTGGTGGCCAAGAGATTCCGGATGTCAGACTGACTCAGCGTGCTGCGCACGTTCTGTCCCGGATACAACCGTTCAGGGATGATCCCAGCGGCCGTCCCCGGGTTACACCAGCCGCGCTCCTCGGCAAAGCCGAAGAATACTCGAAGCCGCGCGGCGTGTGTCCTGATGGTGACCCGGCTGTAGTCTCGACGGGCTGCCTTTGCCGCGATGGACGCATCGATGTCGGCGATCGTGACCGAACCCAGCGGTTTGCCCTTGGCCTTCAGCCAGTCAAAGAACTCGTCAGCGGTTCGAAGCCGGTCCTGGATTGATACTTCGACGTAGCCGCGCTCATCGCGCATCCACCGCTCATACGTGGCGACCTCTGCACCATGCAGGTGGCGTGGCCGCGCGATAGGCTCATCCAGCCAGCCCAAAAAACGCAGCCATCGGACGACCCGACCGAGAGCGTACTTGACCGATCGGCGGGAGGACCGCAGCCTGCGGCCAACCCGATAAACTCGCGCGTGAGGCCAGTCCGCAGCCGTGGCTTCGATCCTGGAAACGCTGATCCTCTCGCCTTCCTTCAGATCCAGAATGCAAAGCAGGCGCACCTGGTCATTCGCGATTTGCCGCAACGTCAGTCTGGCGGTGCCCTGTGCGGCCAGGTGCCTGAGATATCGCCTCCGATGTTCGGCGAGTGGTGCGCTTCGGTACCGCTCGATTGTGAACGGTTTTGTAAAGAGTTTTTCAAACATGACGTGTCTCCGTGTTGTGGGAGCCACGATCATGTTCGTGGGGTGCAGTTCTGCAAATTATGTTGCGGCGATCCGGTGTCCATCCACCGTCTAACGAGGGAATCGAGAGCGCCGCAACATATGACCCCAGATAGCATTATAGCCCAAATGTTTCATGAAACATTTGGGCTATGCCGCATGCGGCCTGTTCGGCGACCGCACGATGCGGCGCTGAACGTCCGTTTCCCTATGTACGTACCGCCGTCCGTCCGACGGTGTCCGCCCACCTTTCAGGGAGAGTGCCATGCCATATGCAGATCCCGGGCGGCGGCGCGAATTCAACCGCCAGAGATCCCGCCGGCGGACCGCGGAGCGTGTGGCCCGTGGTATGTGCCCCAGGTGCGGCCGGCAATCTCCCGCTCCCGGGGGCGCGGTCTGCGATCCGTGCGCCGAGAAGCGCCGCATCGCGGACCGGATCCGCGACGCGAAACGCCGCGCAGCCGGAATCAAGCGGGTCCGGGATCCCAAGGCGAGGCAGACCGAGTACCAACGCGCCAAAGCCAAGGCAGCCAAACGTCTGGCCCAGGGACTCTGTAGCAAATGCGGCCGGCATCCTTACGAGCCGGAACGGAAACTGTGCGCCGGTTGCAGCGAGCGCCGGCGGCGGCGTGATCGCGAACGATACGCCAAAGCCCGCGACGCCGGTGAACTCTACGGAGGTAAGCCGGTGGCATCCAAACGCCGGCACGCACGCCGCCGTACCCGACAGCGCCAGCGCGCGCGACGAGTGGCCGGCCTGTGCATCCGGTGCGGGCGCAGCCGGCCCGTCGACGGCGCATCGAGCTGCGGCACCTGTCTCCAGGCGCGCCGGACCGCCGACCGGCTGACGTACGCCGCACGGCGGGCGGCCGGTCTTTGTACGCGGTGCGCCACGCCGGCCTTCGACGGTGCGCTGCTCTGCGGCCCCTGCTCGGTCGTCGAGGCCAGCTACCAGCCGAAGAAGAGCGAGGCCAGCCGCGCCCGTTATGCCGAGCGCCGCGCTCGATGGGTCTGCACACACTGCGGGCGCAACCCGACCTTCGGAGCATCGCGGTGCGAGGATTGCGCCAGTCGCGAATACGAGCGCGCCGGGCACGCGTGCGGCATGCCGAACTGGGATCCCGGCTGCACCGTCGTCGACCGCGCGAGCGGCGATGACCTCGGCACCTGGGACCGTTGGGAGGATGCCATCCTGAGCCTGAGCTTTGCGGGGCTGTCGCTCGATGACGTCGAACTCCTCGTCGAGAGCTCGCCGATGCACTCCATCGCGGGTTGGAATTGATCCGGCCGCCGGCGGCGCATCCGCAACGTGAGGTGTCGCACGGCGGGGGCGAGCGCCCGTGGGCCGAGAGAGAGTTTCGGCCCGCGGGATCCCTTGACTCCTACGGAGAATCCCCATGTATCACCTTGCCCATGACGGCGCGGACCCCGTGCCGCTCGACTTCAACAAACCGTTTGCCGCCGACACCGTGGCTGACGCCCCGGATCCGGATTGCGCTGCGCGCCGCGAAGCCTGCGCTCCGAACATCGACACCGAATCGCTGCTCGCCCAGATCGGCCTGCCCGCTCATGTGGCCCGCCAGGTTGTCGCGGCGCGGTCCGCTTCGCCGGTCTGAGAGTTCGGGCCAAGCCCGATAAGGGTGAATCGGGGAGGGCTCGGGAGAGTCGTTCCCGGTTCGTTCAACTCTTTGTCATTAACCAGTACCTCAGGAGATCTACCATGTTTGGTTTGAATCGCGCAGAAGTCATCGGGCGCCTCGGCGCCGACGTCACCGTCAATCATCTGGTATCGGGGGGCCGCGTCGCGAACATGAGCATCGCGACGGACGAGAGCTACCTGGATCGCAACGGCGGCGGCGAGCGGGTCGAAAAAACGGAGTGGCACCGGGTCGTCACGTTCCAGCCGGGGCTCGTGGATATGCTGGAGAAGCACGCTCGCAAGGGCCGGCTGGTCTACGTGTCCGGGAAGCTGCAGACGCGTCGCTGGAGGAAGGACGGCGAGGAGTCCGACCGGTTCTCCACCGAGATCCTGCTGGCTCCGGGCGGACGGGTCCAGTTCCTCGAGCGGCCCAACGGCGCCAACGAGTCCAACGGCTCCGGTGAGCCCGAGGCCGGGCAGGCGTCCGCCGAGGCGGCCCCCGCCGCTTCCACCGCGGACACGGAGGTGCCCTTCTAGCACGGATCGTCCGCGCCCCGCAGGCCGGCTTCCGCCCGATCTCGGGCGGGGGTCGGCCTGTTCTCACGCACCGGCCAGGCGCCGCATCGCCTGACGGCATCCTGCCGTCACCCGTCGGCCCGATCCCCGGGCCGTTCATCTCCGCCTCACGCCCCGGAGCGGTCGAGTCCGACCGGCACCGGGGCGACTCCTCAGGCGGAGAGCCGATCCCAATGTTCCATTCACCTTTCCCGACCGTTCACGCCACGTCGGCGCCAGTCCCGCCCGTGCTGCTCCCATGAACGCGGCCGACACCGCCGCGGCGCTGGCCGCGCATGCGGAAGATTGCTGCCGGCGCTATCTTGCCCACGGGCGGCGCGTCGGCCGCTACTGGTGCGCAGGGGACGTGCGCGGCGCGCCGGGCCGTTCGCTGTTCGTGCGGCTTGAGCCCCCGGGCCCGGTCGGGAAATGGTCGGATCCCGCCGAACAGTTGCACGGCGATCTGCTGGACCTCATCCGCCTGGCCACAGGCTCCCGCTCGCTGCGCGAGACACTCGCCGAGGCGCACCGGTTCCTGGCCCGGCCCCTCGCTCCGGCTTCGTCGCGCCCCGACACCTATGACCGCACCGAAGCGGCCCGCAACCTGTGGAACCGCTGCCAGCCCATAGCCCACACACACGGCGAACTTTATCTCAAGGCGCGCGGCATCCTCCGCTGCCGGTTCCCCGCCCTGCGGTTCCATCCTTCATTGCCCTATCGCCTGGACTCCGGCGGCTGGCGCCGCTATCCGGCGCTGGTCGCCGCCGTTGCCGGGGACGACGGAGAAGTTGCCGGCGTTCACCGAACCTGGCTCGATTCTTACCGACCGGCGAAGGCCCCGATTTCTCGCCCCAGGAAAGCGCTCGGCCGAATCCACGGCTTTGCCGTGCGCTTCGGCGAACCCACCAAGACCTCCACCCTGCTGGTGGGCGAGGGCATCGAGACCGTACTGTCGCTCGTCACCGTCCTTCCCGACGGCGCCCTGAGATCGGCGGTCCCGTCCGGGACGTTCGCCGCCGCAGCTCTGTCCGCGGGGGGGCTCGGCACGTTCGTGCCGCCGCCGATGGTCTCTCGCCTCATCGTCGCGCAGGACCGCGACGAGGAAGGCGAGCGCGCCGCGCGTCGCCTGCAACTTCGATGCACGCGCCTGGGCATCGGCTGCGCCGTGCTCGTGCCCAAGGGTGGGGATTTCAACGATGACCTCGTGGAGTTCGGTTCCCGACGCCTCGCACGTCGACTGGCGCCGCTGGTCCATCCGTCTCGCGGGCAGAGTCGGTGCGGCTTTGCCGCGGCTGAACAAGGAACGAAGAACGAGTCGCGAGACTGAAAGTTTTTATTCCGTCATGACACGTTCAGCGTGACACACGTGCTCAGGCGTCAACCCCTGCAAAGCAGGGGTCCTCCACTGCGTTCCGGCCCGCTTCACGGATGACTGCCCTGCGCGCGCGCATCCCACTAAACATGTCACGACGGAATACCCCGCCGTGCTCGTCCTATAGATAAAGAAGGAAACCATCATGCTGACTCACGCTCAACACGCTTCCCCCACCGCGGTCATCTGCGAGAACCTGGAATACTTCGGAGGAGGACCCAACCGGGGCGAACCCGATCCCCGTGCCGTCTGGGACGAATCCGAAGCCCTCACGGGACTGGAGACGATCCTCGACGCCTTCGTCGAGGAGATCGCACCCGAGGGCACCCAGCTCGCCGACGAGAGAGAATCGCTGCTCTGGGGCTTCGTCAACACACTGCACATGCAGACCGTGCGGCTGGACCGACAGGTCGACAAGCTCTCTCCGGAGCTGAAGAACCTGCAACGCTCCCAGGACGGATCCGAAGTCCAGGCCTGGGAACTGGAACGGGTGATTGACCGCGCACAGCATCTCGGCGATCGACGCGACGCCTTCGAGCAGCTTCGCGATGCGGCGGCCGAGCGGTACCGCTCCGACACCGGCAACATGTGGCGCCCGAGGCATGGCTCGCACACCTCCCGCACAGCCAAGCTCACCTCCGCGGCCATCGACGCGCGGGACTTCCTCCGCGCACGCGAGACCGAGAAGACCCAGGCGCACCTGCCGCAAGGCACCCTGGTGGCGGTCACCGGCTCCAAGCCCGTCGGCGACGCCGACCGGATCTACTCCGCACTCGACAACGTCCGCAACAAGTACAAGGACATGGTCCTGGTGCACGGCGGCGGTCCGGGTGCGGAGAAAATCGCGGCGCGTTGGGCCGAGTCCCGAAACGTGCACCAGGTCGTGTGCCGCCCGGACTGGAACGCCCACGGCAAGGCCGCCCCGTTCCGGCGCAACGACCAACTGCTGAGCCTGCTCCCGAAGGGCGTCATCTCCTTCCCCGGCTCCGGCATCTCCGAGAACCTCGTCGACAAGGCCCAGCAACTGGGCATACCGGTTCAGCGAATCCAACTCGCGGCCTGACGCCGCCGACGCTTGCGGGCCGCATCGACATCGCTCGGTGCGGTCCGCGCTTCCTGTGTCGTCCTGCCGGGCGCCGTGTGTTCAACCCGGGTGAGGTCAAGCTGAAGATGAGTGAACCGCGCGGCGATCGAGAGAGAGTCGCCGGCGCGACCGTCCACCGGATCGCAACCGAACACCAGGAGCAAGATCATGTCCCGCGTCACCTTCAAGCGCATTGCCTCCGACCAGGCCAACATCTACGACGAAGACGGCGATTTCGTCGGCGAGATGTTTCGCCATCCCGACATCCTCAACCCCGGCAAGGCGATCTACACGATTCATTACTTCGAAGATCCGCGTGGTCCGCTGCACGTCGTTGACCGCTCGCGCATCCGCGACGAAGCCCAACGGCGGTATGACACTCACCCCTGCTACGCCTGATTCGCGCAACGTGCTCCGCACGCTCGCCTCGCTGTCGCTGTCGCTGTCGCTGTCGCTGCCGGCGTTCGCCTTCCCCGGGGGCGTCGCCTGCGGCGCCGCCCCCCGGCCGCGGCTGCGCCGCCGCCATCCTGTATCGGCAATCGGCCGTTCCGTTCCCTCTGTTTTGGCACCTCGACAATGTCCACCAGGTTACGGTGATGCTGTTGACCTTCACTTCAATGTCGCCGGTACTTGTCTTGTTCTTGGGCGTGTCGCTTCGCGACCGGGCTGCCCTGCCAAGCCCGCTGCGCGGTCTTGACCCTTCGGGCGGGCATCCCTCACGCCTCCGCTCGCTCCGCTCGCTGCGCGTCCCTTGCCCGGCGGCTCGCTTCGCTCACCGCCGCTTGCATCGCCTCCGCCGCGGTGCGCTGCTCCGGCGCTGCGGTGCTTCCGCCTTCGTCTCATCCTCGCGCCGGCGCTTCGCATTCGCGAAGCCGCCTGGCTCGCGCGCCGAGTCCCGCCCGCTCAGTCGCCGCCGCGGCTGCCCTCCGGTTCCACCTCCGGGACCGCTTCCCCCGACGTTCGGTACCTCCAATTGGGTCTTCTCTACGCCCTTCGGCGGCTCGGCTCTCACACCGGACGCACCGATGGTGCCCGGCGCTGCATGCGCGTCCCTGAAATACCCCTGGAGTGCGCATGAGACGCCACGAGACGCCACTCAGTCGCCGAATCGGCGTCACCGACCCGCCGAAACAACGCGGATCGAGTGAATGCTCCGGAGAATCGGAGCTATCGTATTGAATTGACTCGTGTTTTTGCGGACGCGATTCTCTGGAGAATTCCCGTGCTTGCTCTCCGCTATACGCGTTCATTCAAATTGACTGCACGCGGGTTCCCTGGAGAACTGCCGAATTCCATGGCGTCGCTCCCCCCCGGTCAGTCCCAAGCCGGGGCGCGGCGGCGCTGACCGGGGTCCACTTTTCGACTGCAGCGCTCGTTTCAAGAGCGCCTGTCCCGGCTCGCCTCCCGCGCGCCACCAGGAAATTCAGATCCTCTGGTTTACCGAAAGACGCCAAGCGATCAGCTCCGCTGGACGCTGTGGCCGACGACCAATTCGCAGAAATCCACCGGCAAGCGTTTCCAAAGTCGGCTCGGCATGATCGGGATCTGGATCACCGTCACCGTACAGGTCACGATCCGCCTGCCCCTTTTCAGCCATGCCCACACCTTGGAATCGAACCCGCGAACCTCGATGTCACGCCCGATCAACTCGGGGTCAAGCCAACTTTCGAGGCGCAAACCCCACCGTTGAGCTCCGATATCTTTACCGCTCAGTCCATCGAGAACGACACCGAGGAAAAGACCCGGCCCCGAAACAGATGAATTGCTCCGGGAAATTTCGAAAAACTTTGCCGCCTGACCGCGCAAGACTCTTGAACAAGCACCCAACAGCGCTTCCCGACCCTCTCGGAATGACAGCTATTTTTCCCGGTGGTCCTACGTTTATGAATGAATTCACCCAGCAGACCGGCGACCCCGAGTTCGAATACAGTCCCGAACGCGTCGCCAACGACAACACACGGAGCCTCCGGGACAGGTGCGGCGGTTAAGATTCCGGTCATTTCTCATCGCGGTTGTTCGATCAGCAATCGTCCGGGTCCCTGACTCGTTACGAGACTCACGCCACTTGAGTGCTTCTTGTGTGCCACCCGCAGCCCATAGTCGCCCTTACCCTTTAACCACACATGATCGTAACGGCACGTCAGATCGAACAGGGCTGCATGGATAAGCCCGTACGTCGATTCCAGAAACTCTGTGCGCGACTTGTCCGGAAGTTCGTTTTCTTTCCTCATCCAAGGTGCGCCCTCGCTGGCTTCAATCAATATCTCGCAGGCTTTCGCGATGAAATCTGGATCTTCGAGAAATTCATGGAGGTCAAGCGTGAACCCTGACACCGTGCTGTCCACACCTTTCTGCTTGAATCTCATCCGGAACTGATCGGTCGCGTCCTCCCCGAAGAACGCATCAAAGAGCCGATTTCGCGATATCGTCCGTTGGAGACTCTCGTCTGACGCCATGACGTTGCGCACATACGCCTGATGTTCGCTCCAAAGCACGCCGCCGCCCCACTCGATAGCTGCCACATCCCGCCAACTCACGTGTCGACCTTCGAATTTCTCGGCGAATTTGTCGAACACCTCCACTGTGCGCAACCGACCCGCGTCTTCCCCTGCTTGCTCCCGGTTGAACGGAGTCAGGTACGCAATCGCTACACCGGCGCCTGGAAATTCTTCCTGCAGTCCCACGAGATAACGCTCCAGTTGACCGTACTCCGCAGACGCCCGTTTCGTCTTGACTTCGATGCCTACGACCCGACCCGGGGGCTCATCGTCCAGCAGACAGATGTCTATCCTTTCCCCTTGGTTAACACGCTGTTCGGTTACCACGCGCCCATGCGACGGTGGTTTCCAGTCATCCGGCGCACAAAGCTTCCACACGCCGACAAACAAGCTTCGCTCACCTTCCTTGAGGCTGGCGCGCATCGCGGCGCCGAGGAACTCCGAATGAAACTGTTCAGGCAGTTCCGATCTACCGTTTTCACACTCAAATGCATTCACCCTTTCACTCCTCGGTTTGTGTACTGCCCCCGGATTTCCGGAGACTCTTTGGTTTTAGTCTGGTTACCTTCGCCCGTTCTTCGTTTTGATAGTACTTTTCCCCTTTCTCAGCCGCAGTCATATCGCCGACCGGTGCGAACAGACATCGATGGTTGAACCGCTCGATCCATTCCAGCGTCGCCAACTCCACAGCGTCGAGATCGCACCAGGGGCGCGTCGGCGAACGACGCACGCGATTATGCTCACAGTCGTAAGCGTTTCCAACGCGACCGACCGAGGGGCCCATACCAGTTTCGGCTACCTAACATCCAAAATTGTGTCGAGTTTCTTGCCGCGCAAACACCGTGCGCTGAGATGCCTACACTCTCCGCTCCTGAAGTCCACTCGCGAAGTGCCCAATCATATGTACACAGCCAATGAAGCGCATGGCGACCTGATCCGGCTGAATCTTGCGGGCACCGGCGGTGAAGACCGCCTGCAACCAATTCGCGTGAGAACCCCGAAAATCCAAGGCGGCATCGACGAAAAAACGCTCCGAGATCTGCAGTTCCGACACCCCTGGACGCTGCCGATCCCGGTCATCGGCGCGGCCTACGACGGCGCCATCCCCGTCTGCCCGGAGTTGTCCACGCCAGCGGCCCGCGTGGACGCGCTCTATGTCAACGCCCTGGGCCACCTGACGCTGGCCGAATTCAGCTCTGGCGCAGCCCGCAGGCGCGCCGGGAAGTCATCGGCCAGATCCTGGACTATCCGGATGATCGGTGTCTGTATTCGTCCCACATCACGATGAACAGTTCGGACTTGGAGCCTTTCTTGAACCCGAAGCGCCTTCCCGCTTCCAGGGCAAACTCCTCGAGCAGCTCTCTTAGCACCGAAAACTCGATCTTGCCCTTGGCCACACGCGCACCACGGGGCAGTTTGTTCAAGTTCTCGTTCGTCTGTTCGGGCGGTGGAGGCGCACCCTTCCTACCTCGTGAAGCCTCGGGCGTCGGCGGTGTGAGGCGACAGTACGGATGACGAGCTGAACGGCGCCGACGAACCCAAGTGGCGGCGCTCATTGGACGCTGTTGCTGTATCCCGAACCTCCCGATCATGCATAATTCAGGAAACGCTTCCCCTGACCATAAACCGTCCACTGATGCGGGCCAGGTCCAGATCGGAACTGGCGTGTTTCCTGATCGGACTTCTTTGCTTGGCGTAACGCCCGCACGCTGACACGGCGGATGTCGCGTACGGTCCTGAAAGCGATGTCACGATGGAATGCGCTAAGTTCTGAAGGAGCGGAGTTACCAACACCGGTTGGCGAAATCGAGAATCGATGGCGACACGTTTGTTCAACCCACCCGACGCCTCGGCGCTGATGACGAGCGCACGAAGCTTCGGAAACTACGACCTCGCGGGTGCGCTTGCGGATCTGCTTGACAATAGCATCACCGCAGGCGCTGACTCGATCGATATAACCTGCACATACGAGGCCGGAAATCCGGAGGTTCGTGTCCGCGACGATGGCAGTGGCATGTCGGCCAAAGAGCTTCGAATCGCAATGCGGCCGGCGAGCGTCAATCCCAATGAAGAGAGATCCGCAGACGATCTAGGCAGGTTCGGCTGGGGCATGAAGTCGGCGTCGTTCTCACAGTGCAAGCAAATGACCGTGGTGACAAAGAAGGAAGGGAGCTATTCGGCCGCGTCTTGGGATTTGGACGACATCGACGGTTGGTCGATGTCCAGTTTCTCCCGAGTGGAGGCAGAAGAGCTGCTGCAGGAGTCCATTCCGGGCAGATCCGGCACGGAGATTATCTGGCAGAAGTGTGATCGACTCTCCGAGGGAGGTTCGCTAACACAGGATCACTTCAACGAAGTCATCTCCCATGCGCGCAGAAGGCTATCTCTCGTGTTTCATCGGTTCATCGGTGGAAAGTCCGGTGCAAGGAAGATATCGATTTCGCTCAACGGCACACCCGTTGATGCGGTGGATCCGTTCCACTCGAGTCACCCTGCGACCCAGGCGTTCCCTGCCGAGCCCTTCCACGTGGCGAACGGCACGAAGGTCCTGATGAAGGCATACACCCTTCCCCACTACAGCAAGCTCGAGCGGGACGAGTACGAGACCTTGGCTGGTGAGGAGGGATACGTCAAGAACCAGGGATTCTATGTCTACCGCAACAACAGGCTCATCATTTGCGGAACATGGTTCCGACTGGCGAAACATGGCGAACTTTCAAAACTCGTCAGAATCAGCATCGACATTCCGAACTCGCTGGACAGCATGTGGAAGGTCACCATCGACAAGTCCGATGTGCAGCTTCCGTCACATCTGCGGGCGCGGATGAAGACGCTGATTGATCAGTTCAGGGATATATCTACGCGAGTATTCAGAGGCAAGGGAGGCAGGATTGGTGACGGAAGAACGATGTCCGTGTGGGAACGGTACGCGAGGAATCAGCAGATCGAGTACAGGCTGAATCGTTCGCATCCCGTCCTGAAGGCGCTCTCGGACCTGCTCGAACCGGAGTCGCGGAGCAGACTCGGTCACGTCTTTAAGCTGATCGAACAGGAAATTCCTATCGATGCAGTATTCAGTGATGCATCGGCAAACCCGCAAAAGCTGAACCAGACGTCAACGGATCCGGCCAAGTTTCGAGAGTTTGTTCGCGCTACCGTTCCGATGCTGCTGGCCGACGGCAGTTCAACTACCGATGTTGTGGCACAGCTGAGGGTAACCGACCCATACGCAAGTCATTGGACAATAGTGGAGAACTACCTCACTGACCGGGGCATCATATGAACGAGCACCTGGGCGACATCGTTGCGTACTTCCGAAGGCGGTTGAGCCGACTTGAGGAAGTGACCTTCGACGAAATACGCGAGGCGATCGAAAGTGGACCGTTCAGGGCGCTCACGGACGAGCAGAAGACGGAAGTCAGGGTCGAACTCGAGTCGAGCTTCAGCATCACCCAAGGCATCGGCCACTCGGTCAGGAGCGACTACACTCCTTGGCTTCAGGAACGCAAGAGCGGGATCGACTTTTACTACTGGAACAGGCTACGGGACTACCTGCTTGGTGAGGAAATACTTCCCCCCAACGTGATCTCCAGACTCGACTCGCTGTCGGACGAAATCCTCGACTACTGCGGTAATCCGGACGACAGGGGTACTTGGTCACGAAGGGGCATGATCATGGGCCACGTCCAGTCGGGAAAGACGACCAACTACACCGCGCTAATCTGCAAGGCTGCGGACGCCGGTTGCAGGATAATCATCCTGTTGGCAGGGCTCACAAACTCTTTGCGGACCCAGACCCAGCAAAGGTTGGACGAGACGTTCATCGGGAGGAAATCAATATTTCGTCCGGGCGTCGTGGATGAAGGACTCAGCATCCTTAACTATGCGACGCAGAGACGGGTCCCCTTCTTCGGCACAACGCGCGACCGCGACTTCAATCGGTCGATCGCCCTGAACTATGGTGTCACCCTAGCGTCCACGAACGAGCCGACCATCTTCGTCACGAAGAAGCACAAGGGGACCCTTGAGAACCTCCGCGACTGGATTCGCGATCAGAACCAGGGTGAACGGGTGCCTGAGCCGCTGCTCCTCATCGATGATGAGGCCGACAATGCGTCAATCAACACCTCAAAAGATCCGACGCGATCAACGGCGATAAACACCGTCATAAGGGAAATACTTCAACTCTTCGACCGATCAAGCTATGTCGGCTATACGGCAACCCCGTTCGCAAATATTTTCATCGAGCCAAACTCCGACGACGAGATGCTTGGCGACGAGCTGTTTCCTCGGAACTTTATCAAGGCGCTGGATGCGCCGACGAACTACGTTGGCGCTCATCGACTCTTCGATGAGGATGGTGACCTGCGCGATCGCATGGTCCGGGTGATTGACGACTATGCCGAATCGCTGCCGCTGGTGCAGCCAGCGGCGCGCAGGTACGAGTTTCCGGTTGGGGGAATCCCTCCCAGTCTGCAGGTAGCCATCAGGGTGTACCTCCTAACCGTCGCAATAAGGCACCTGAGGGGCGACGGCAAGAAGCATTGTTCGATGATGATCAACGTCAGCCGGTTCAACCATGTCCAGTCCAATGTGGAGGGAGAGGTCTACGCGTACCTGCAACGGGTCAAGGACTCCGTGGTAGTTAACGCGCGCTCCCGCGGAGGACAGACGGACCCAAGAATCATTGAGCTTAGAGCTGACTTTCAGAGAGAGTTCTCGGACACGGAATTCAGGGTGGATGAGGTATTGGCCGTTCTGCACCAGGCAATCTCCTCGGTCAGGGTCGTGACCGTGAACATGCGCGGCGGAAAACTCGACTACGAGCAGAACAGGCGCAACGGCCTTCATGTCATAGCGGTCGGCGGTCTCGCGCTATCTCGAGGACTTACACTCGAAGGGTTGACCGTGTCGTACATCATCAGGAACGCATCCGCGTCCGACACTCTGATGCAGATGGCACGATGGTTCGGGTAC
This sequence comes from Candidatus Rariloculaceae bacterium, assembly GCA_965262365.1. Classification (GTDB taxonomy): domain Bacteria; phylum Pseudomonadota; class Gammaproteobacteria; order Steroidobacterales; family Rariloculaceae; genus UBA6522. Next base: position 3,400,995 of record OZ253541.1, on the reverse strand, counting down.
CGCGACGGATACGGGGACATCTGTCGGCTGTATCTGCCCGAGCCCTCGTTCGACCACTACGACGAGATCCAAATTGCCATCGAGGAACTCACCGGCGAGATTCGCCTCATGGAGGAGCTCGGTCAGACGCCGAAAGACTTCGGTCTCAAGGTCCGGCAGAGCCCGACCGGCATTCGGATCACGGCGGCGAACAAGATGCGGGGCGCCTCCGAATTCAAGCTGGCCCAGGACTATTCGGGACGCCACATCGAGGGACACGCGATATTCAACGACGAAAGTCTCAACGCAAAACATCGTGAACTGGTTCGGGAGTTCATGCTTAACCTTGGCGAGCCAGCAAACGCTGGTGGCGGGGTGCGCTGGTCCCAAGTATCAGGCCGGTTGGTGACCACACTCGTCAGCAACTTCAGCTTCCCACCGATCACCACCGACATGGCGAGAATCTCCTGGGACCGTTCACTGCTTGATGACTACATGGCTGATAGGGTGTCACGCGAACTCGCCAGCTGGGACGTCTACGTTCCAGGACCTGTGTCGGGTGTCCCAACCGACGATGGGATGTTCTTGGGAAGTCGATCGCTGAATTTGCGGTTGCGAAGCCGAGGTAAGGTGGATCAGCGCGCCTTTCGCATAAACGGCAGCAAGAACAGGGTGGCTGATCCCGCAGACGCGATGTTCGATCTGTCGGTGGAGCAGACGACGAGGGCGGACGAACTGGCAAGCAAGCGAAACATCAAAGGTGATGGCAAGTTCTGTCGAGTTCGCGAACGGCCGCTCCTGATCCTTCACCTACTAACCCTTGGAGAAGAACGGAATGACGAGGCGGAGCTCGTGGATCCCGTGGTTACACTCAGCGTCTGCCTGCCCGAGACGAAGCTGCCTCCATTGGAACGGACCTACCACGTGAACCGTGTGTTCCGCGAAGCGCAACTGAGTGCGGCGCGGGACGAGGCGGACGACGACGAGGATCTTCTGGCGGATGGCTAGTGACATCGATCCGTGGCGAGAGATCGCCGCACCGTCGAGACCGGATCGCGAGATGCTCCGGCGGGTGGGCCCTGAACACGAACTCGACTTCTACCGCGGCAGGCTCTTCGGTGGAGGGTACTTCCTACGACTCGTGGTCGATGCGGAACCGCCCACACGGCTAGTTCTTCCGAAGCTGGGCAACATCGCGATCACCCTGCGCTCGGAGCTGGGGGGCCGCAGCGAGCTGACTGTCACGTTGACAAGCCCGGACTACCTCGAATTGTTCCGAGCGCTGTGCGCGGACCTGATTGCGTCCACCCGTTTCATGGCGCGGGCGGACCAGGAACATGCACTCCCGACCGTGGTTGCGCGCATCGTAAGGTGGCAGGGATTGCTAAGGGGAATGCGTGGCGGTGTCCTGCGCTCCGGTGAACAGCTTGGACTGTTCGGCGAGCTGGTGATCCTCAGGGACATCTTCCTCGCGCACACTGATGCGTTCTCTGCCCTGAGCGCGTGGCGTGGTCCGTCAGGTGCCGAGCAGGACTTCCAGTTCGCCGGATGGCTTTTTGAAGTGAAGTCGCAAATGGCCACGAGCGACAAGCTGATTCAAGTGTCGTCGGCGCATCAGCTCGATCTGGTTTCCGGAAACATCGCCCTGTTCCATCAGGTGTTCGGCACCTCGGACGGGGCAGCTGGAGTGGGATGCACGCTGCGCGAGATGGTCGATGACATTCGGAGGTTGGTGCTCGATACGTCTCCTGCGGCGGCCGACCTGCTGCACGCGAGACTTATGGAGGTCGGCTACGAACCACTGGAAGAGCATGACGTCCAGAAACTCGCGTTGATTCGAAGGGACGCGTACGAGGTGACAGAGAGCTTTCCCCGGATATCTGCGTCCGATCTCCCCTCGGGGGTCAACAACGTCCGATATGACCTGTCGCTCGAAGCGTGCTCGGCCTTTCGGATGGACGAGGAAGAGCTGATCGCGAGGGCAATCGATGCCAGATGACAATCTCCAGACGTTGTATGAGGAGTTCTGGGAGGAGATTCTTCTGGATGCGCTGGCCACCGGGGAGCTTCAGGCGACCGCGTTCTTTGAGGCATACGCTGCCGTTGCGGCGGAAAATGGGGACTGTGGTGACCTGGAATGCAGCCACGTTCGTAAGGAGGGATCCAACGGATATCAGATCGACGGATATGCTCTCGACGTGGAACGACGAGAACTTGTACTTGCAGTGTCGGACTTTCGCAGCAGCGACGAGTTACAGACCCTGAACCTGTCAAACCTGGGTGTCCTGTTTCGCCGAGGTGAGCGTTTTCTGGAGAACTCGCTCAGGCCCGACTTCGTTTCACGGCTGGAGGAAACTAGCGCCGACTTCCAGGTTGCCCACCTGATTTTCGAGAACATGCAGTTCATCAACCGCGTCCGATTCATTGTGTTCTCCAACGCGCGCCTGGTCGCAAGAAAGAGGCAGGTGGAGAGCAAGAGAACGGGCGGCAGGATCTTCAACTTCAGCGTCCTGGACTTCTCCCGGTACGTGGACATCCTCGAGTCCAGATCCGGAAGCGAACCAATCGACATTGACCTGGCGGAGCTGAACGGGCAGGCCATCCCGTGCATAAAGGCGTTCTCGGGAGGTGATGACTACGAGTCCTACCTGATTGCGCTTCCCGGGACGCTGGTCGCCGAGATATACAGCATGTACGGTGCGCGATTGCTTGAGCAGAACGTCAGGACCTTCCTTCAAGCACGCACCAAGGCGAACCGGGGCATCATCAACACCATCAATGATCGTCCCGACATGTTCTTTGCCTACAACAACGGATTGACTGCGACCGCATCGGGAATCACGACTGCCCGACTTTCCGAGGGCGGACTCGGCCTCAAGGAGGTTTCCAACCTGCAGATCGTCAACGGAGGCCAGACGACCGCGTCCATCCTGTACGCAAGGGACAGGAACAACGCCGATCTTGCCTCCGTGTATGTTCAGATGAAGTTGAGTGTTGTGAAGCCGGAGATGCTCAAGGAGGTGGTTCCCAGAATTTCCAGGTTTGCGAATACCCAAAATCGCATCAACGAAGCCGACTTCTTCGCCAGCCATCCGTTTCATATCGAGATGGAGAAGATATCGCGAAGACTCACGGCACCACCCAAGGAAGGAGCGTTGCAGGGGTCTCGCTGGTTCTACGAGAGGGCGCGCGGACAGTACAGGGACAAGCAGGCATACATGCGGCAGGCTGAGCGAAATCGCTTCCAGCTCCAGTACCCGAAGGACCAAGTCGTACTCAAGACGGATGTCTCCAAGTACGACCTGACCTTCGAATGCAAACCGTATCTGGTGAGCCAAGGCGCACAAAAGGCGTTCCTCTCCTTTGCGGACGGCATCTCCAAGCGCTGGGAGAAGGACGCGAAACAGCTGGGTGAGGGCTACTTCAAGGACCTCATGTCCAAGGCGATCGTATTTCGTTGGACCGACCGCATGATTGCCTCAAGCGGCTGGTACCGCAGCGACAGGGGCTACAAGGCCCAGATCGTTACCTATACGGTCGCTTCGGTGGTCAATCAATTGCGTCGGCAACTGGATTCGGAAATCGATCTGCGGCAAGTCTGGGCTCGGCAATCCGTACCGGAAGTACTTGCGCAAGTTCTTTCGGATGCCGCTCCGCTGGTAGCTGCCATCATCAAGGACGCTCCGGAATGGGTCCGGAACATTTCCGAATACGCAAAGCGCGAAGCGTGCTGGACGGCTGTTCAGAACGAGATGACAATGCGGCTTCCTGTCGAAATAAGCAGCTGCCTGATGGTAAGCGGTGCCCCTACACCACCTGGCTTTCAGCGTGAGATTGGCGTAAAGGCCCAGGGCAGCAGCAGATCGATGTCCGAGGCCGGGTGGCCGGCGGCGATGGCCTCGAGCGTGGTCTTCAGATAGGCATGGGGGTTCACGCCGTTCATCTTGGCCGTTTCCACCAGCGTAGCTATGCGGGCCCAGGCCGCCGCCCCCTCGTCGTGGCCGGCGAACAGCGCATTCTTGCGATTCAGAACCAGCGGGCGGATCGTGTTTTCCACCACGTTTGAATCCATCTCCACGCGGCCATCGGTGAGGAACACCTGTAGCCCTTCCCAGTGATTGCCGATGTAGGCCAGCTTCTCGCCCAGGCGCGACTTCGGCGAGACCCGGGCGCGTTGCCGCTTCAGCCAGACCCCGAACTCCTTGACCCGCGGCGCGGTGCGTGCCTGGCGCACGGCCAGGCGCACCTCGGCGGGCTCGCCCCGGATCTGCTTCTCGATGGCGTACATCGCCGCGATCCGGCGCAATCCCTGCGCGGCGACCTCCGAGCGGTGGCTGTCGTGGATCTCGCACAGCTTGCGCCTCGCGTGCGCCCAACAGTACGCCCGAGTCACCCCCTTGCCGGGCGCGGCCACCGCGTTGTAGCCGGCGTAGCCGTCGACCTGGAGAATGCCGTTGAAGCCCTCGAGAAAGCGCTCGGCATGGCGTCCGCCGCGACCGGGCGCGTAGAAGAACACCACGCCGGGCGGGTCCGGACCGGCCCAGGGGCGCTCGTCGCGGGCCAACGCCCACAGGTACCCCGTCTTGGTCTTGCCCCGGCCCGGGTCCAGCACCGGCGCGCGCGTCTCATCCATGAACAACTTGCCGGACTGCTTCAGGTGCCAGGCCAGCCGATCCACCACCGGGGTCAGATGAAACGACGCCTTGCCCACCCAGCCGGCGAGCGTGGAGCGGTGCAGGTCCACGCCCGAGCGGGCGTAGATCTGCGATTGGCGATACAAAGGTAAGTGATCGCCGTACTTGGCGATCAGCACCTGCGCCAGCGCCCCCTCGGTCGGCAAGCCGCCGGTGATGAGGTGCGCCGGCGCCGGCGCCTGGATCACGCCGGCCTCGCAGGTGCGGCAGGCGTACTTCGGGCGCACCGTGACGATGACCCGAAGCTGCGCCGGCACGATGTCCAGCCGCTCGGTGCGGTCCTCGCCGATGCGGATCATGTCCCCGCACCCGCAGGGACACTGCGTGCTGTCCGGTTCGATGACGTGTTCGATCCGTTCCAGGCCCCTGGGCAGATGCCCGAGGTTGCGTCGAGGGGCACGGCGCTTGGCGGAGGACGGGGTTGTTGAGGTGCCCGGCGCAGCCGCGGCTTCCTCGGCCTCGGCCACCGCGCCCTCCAGGTCCTCGAACGCCAGTTGGCGATCGTCCAGCGGGCGCTTCTCGGACTTCTTGTCGTAGATCGCCCGGCGCAGCTCGTCGATGAGGTGTTCCAGGCGGCGGTTGGTATCGGTGAGCAACTCCACCGTCGCGCGAAGCTCGTCGTTGGCCGTTTGCTGCGCCTGGAAGATCGCCCGGTGAGCGGGCGGCAACGCGGTGAGATCGACCGGTTCTGGACGGCTCTGCATGAGTGAATACTATCACAAAATCAATTGGTTATAAACGAAAACCGGCCCGAAAAACGAGCCGGTCATCAGGGTTGAACAACCCCTTGGGCAGTCACGCCGCCACGCGCGGGCGCCGCACGCGCGGGCTCCACGTCCGGCGCCAGTCCAGACCCTCGAACAGCGCCTCGAACTGCGCCCGGGTGAGCCTCATCACCCCGTTGTGAACCGTCGGCCACGCGAACCGGCCCTGCTCCAACCGCTTGTACGCCAGCACCAGACCGGTGCCGTCCCACCAGAGCACTTTGATCCTGTCGGCTCGCTTGGCTCGGAAGACATAGGCGACCCCCGAATATGGGTCCAGGCCCAGCTCGTTGTGCACCACCGCGGCCAATCCGTCATGGCCCTTGCGAAAGTCCACCGGCTGCGTCGCCACCACGATCCGAGTGCCACCCAACGACACCATCACGACGTGCCCGCCAGCGCCACGGCGATCGCCGCGATCCCGGCCGTGTCGGTGACCCCGTCCAGGCGGACCGTCACCCCGCGTCCTTCAATCACCACCGAAGCGCGTTCTTCCACCTCAACGTCGGCAAAAGCCCCAGCCGGTTCCGCCTTCACCGAGGACGGCGCCACCAGCTTGCCCCGGCGCAGAAGACTGCGCCAGGCCGATAACCGGTTGCGCGCGATCCCGTAGCGCCGGGCCACGGCCGTCACCGACTCCTGGGTAGAAAAACTCTCCCGCGCGATCCGGATCTTCTTCTCCGCGCTCCAGCTTCGCCGCCTCTTTCGCTTCCTCGCAACCGCCGCCGCTCCGTTGGCCGCAGCCGAACCGCCAACGTCCTTGCCCTTGGCATCCAGATCATGGTTCCGCATCGGACTCCTCCCTATATTAAGAGGAGTCATCCAATCTCAATGACTCACCGAAAGGAAGGTGGGGTCAGCACAGCGCTTACGCCTGATGGATCAGGACGAGAAGAAGCTGATCCGGAAGGACGACCGTGCGGTGAAGAAGATCGATGACGACATAGAACTGGAAATCCTGCTTCTAGAGCTTGCCCCTCGCATGAACGAACTAAGGGAGGCGGCGGATCGAAACGGCCTGCTATCGCCGACGGGAGACCGGGCCATTAGCAAGCTATCCTCCGGCAGGTTCAACCTGACGAAGTCAGAGAAGAAGGTCATGCGCGAGACCTTGGTCAAGCTCGACGAAGTGGGCGTCGAATTTCTTGGGCCCTAACCCGCCCGGCGATTCAGCAACATGACACGGGTCATGCAGGGCCGGCACGGCCCCAATGATCCCGAGCGTACCGTCCAGCTGTGAGCATCGACCCCGGAAGTACCTTCGACGATCACGCTCCTCATGTCGCCGAGCGTACCGCCAACAGTAGTCGAAGGTGCGGATGAACGTAGCAGCGTACGCGGCCCATCGGACTGCTACCCTTTCTCGATGACCGCGAAGTCGAGCTACCGTATCCGAGAGGTGCGCTTTCGGCCACCGAACCGACACTCTTCGATGCGGTCGTGATGCTCCAGGACCTTCCAGAGAGTTTGGGCTATCTGGTACGCCAGGTAAGGGGGGACGGCGTTGCCGACCTGAACGTATTGCTGGGACCGGCTGCCTTGGAAGAAATAGTTGTCGGGGAACGTTTGGAGGCGGGCAGCTTCCCTCACGGTGAGACTGCGGCACTGACTCGGATCAGGATGAATGTAGTAGTGACCGTCCTTGGCGATGTGGCTCGTTATGGTGGTACAGAGTCCACCCGCAATCTGGACTCGGAAGCGGTCGGCGAAGTTTCCGGTGAGCCAGCTCGCGTGGTTCGGAGCAAGGTATATCGGAAAGTCGGAGCTCTTCGGGGTTCGTCCACGGGCGAATGCAAATGCCGCGGCAAAGAGGTAGCGGGCGAGATCGTCGGCCATGTGTCCCCTTGTCTCGTTGTTCGGGAGCCGTTCGACATTCGAGTCGAAAAGCCAGTCACGAAGCTCCTGCGGGCAGTTCGCGGGAAGATAAACGCTGCCACGTGCATCTCGCCAAGGCGGTGGGGACCGATCCACGGTCGCGCGGGCGCGCGCAAGGCCGCTTCGGAAGCGCTCTTCGACAGCGCGCGGCATCGGCGGCGGGTTGGCCGCCACGCGTTTGCACGCCAAGCGAATCGCGCGTCCCCATGCTTGGGGATCGTCGCCCCGACTGAGACGGCTGCGGAGCTTTGGCATTGCGCCGATGATGTCCTTGATCGCGACAGTCTGGTTGGTTCCTTCCAGGCGCGGCACACATGCATCAGACAACGTCGAAGCCAACTCGCGTCGGACACAGACCACAAACAAACGATGCCGCGACTGCGGGACGCCATGTTCCTCGGCGCGCACGAGGAAATCGCTCTGTCTCATGCCCTCGTCCCACGAGCCCACCCCGGAGCGTGAGGTCAACGCGAAAAGCCGGTAGGAGTTCTGCCCGCCCGCATCTCCGAGGCTGCGCAACACTTCCGGGAAAATCGGCTTTCCGCCCATCCGCGCGGAAAGCAAGCCCTTCACGTTCTCCATGACGGCAACAGCCGGACGAAGCTGGCCGAGCACTCGAGCGTATTGCTCGTACAGCAGCAGCCGGCCGTCGTCATCGGGATTGTAGTTGAGATTGCGGGCATTTCGGGACCTCCCAATGACGGAGTAGGATTGACATGGCGGCCCGCCCAAAAGGACGGTCCGATCGCCGTGCTCACGCCGCAACACCTGGGTCCGCTTGCGGACAAATTCATCGGTAGCGGGCGTGCCGAGCTCCATGCACTTGGTCTCGTCACAGGCGGCGGCCCAGGCAGCAGGATAGAGCGCTGCCCAATCCGGCTCTTCAGTGACCACGCCGTTAAGGTAGTCGTAGTATTCGGAGGGGAGCGGTTTCCTGAACTTGCGCAGGAATGCCCGAAGCAGCAACGTGCGATGCGCGTCACGCTCCTTCTCGACGGACAGCGCGATGTCGAACCAGTATTTGCCCTTCGGGCTGCGAAACGCCGCAAATCCTTCCGCGAGTCCGCCTGGACCCGAGAACAGGTCCACAACGGGGACTTTTCTCCTCATGTAGCGGGACCGCCGCCAAGACTGAAGAGATGCGCACCACCTCCAACCGGCAAGCGGACCCTGATTGGACCAGTCAGACGAGGCGGCGCCAAGGTCGAGGATGCCGTGTGCCCACACCGGAACATAAATGGCGACACGAGTGGCCGTAGTCGGTGGTCAGGACTGCGGTTTCGCCTTATCTTATGCATGAACTACCCTGAGCTTCGTTGCCGGCGGTATACCCGCGAGTCAGGAGGACCACGGCCATGCCGGACATTGTGGATAGGGTGACTCGGTCGCGCATGATGGCAGCAATCGGAAGCAAGAACAGTGTACCCGAAGTCGCCCTGCGCCAAGCATTGCACGCTCGCGGTTTGCGGTATCGTTTGCACGTCCGAGCGCTTCCGGGCACCCCCGATATCGTGTTTCCCCGGTTCCGGGCCGTCTGCTTTGTCCACGGCTGCTTCTGGCACCGCCATTCCGGATGCCGGTATGCTACGACACCGGCGACACGCCTACAGTTCTGGGAGGCAAAGTTCCTTGCGAACGTCGAGAGGGACAAGCGCAATCAGGAGGACATTCTCGAATCAGGATGGCGGGTCGCAATCGTCTGGGAGTGTGCATTGCGCGGCCAAGTTCGAGCCGAAACTGCGCAACATCTCGACCATTGGCTGCATGGAAGCGAAAGCATGTTCGAAACGCACTTGCATGCTTGACACCGGAGCAGTGTCGAACCCTGGGGGGAACTTGCTGGTTGGGCTACACGTCGCCCCCGTTTCGATCCGAGCCCGACCAAACCCTCTTGTCTCGCCGATAGATGGAATGGGGATGACACTCCGGGCGACAATGAAGTGATGTCCGTTCTGCTGCTGGCCAAATGGCTTGGAATCTTGGCCAGTATTGCCACCCACAGCCCCTCTTGTGCTATTGGGTTGTCACGATTTCCAAAGGCCACGCGCTTCGAGATCCAGGAGAAAATCACTGAGCAGTGCGTGCATCATCTCGGCCACTTCACCTCCGCGTTCAAGGCGATGATCTCGTTCTTGTTGCAGGCACTCTCCGATCGCCTGCCATGTCGCATGGCCCACATACAAGAGATTAACGACGGATGCGTGCGCGTCTTCAGACGACGGCCTATTGCTCCCAAGGGGCTGTCTCGACGACGACCCGCGACGCACGAGCGCGTCTCGTACGAAGGACTGAAATCCTTTTCGCAATATGGGCGCGCGATCCGCTTTGGGTATCCAAGCGCGCTCGATCGGACCGGGCGTCAGAAAATAGAGATGGGGCTCTAGCGGGGATTCGCTCTGATCTAGATGCGCATGAAGCTGTGCGTACTTCTCAAGTTGATCCGTTGAACCGCTGCCGGACACTTTCAATTCAATAAAAAATCGCTGCGACTCTGTCTTCAGCAGTATGTCGGGTTGGGTAAATTTCTGGTCTTCGGCGTACAAGAGTTTCAAGGACCCTAACGGCATCGGAGTTTCGTTGATCCGAAACCGCTGAAGAAACGCCCTCTTGACCGAGTCCGGTGCGATTCGCAGGACCAAATTGAGCGTGAAGTTCAGCGGGACCTCTTGGGTGCGAATCAGGCGGTAGAACGCCTCCTTGCTGGTTTCGCCCCGTTTTCCCGCCTCCCAAGCAGCCCGTGGGGTCTTGATGAGGTGCTGTGATTCCCACAAATAGTGCTCCACGTAGCGGTATAGCTGTTCGGGCCATATGTTGCGATTGCGAGCGTCATGTAGTGCGGGGGCCGGCAATTTCGAGTTTCTGAATTCGCCGGGCATTTAGACTCCTTAGTCTTACGTCGTTTGCATGATCGAGTGGATCGCCCATTAGTCTATCCGGCCACTGCTAGAAATACTCCACTTCATGCTTGAACACCATCCGCACCGCCCAAAAGGCTCTCGCCCAAGGAACGAGGCCCAGAGCCGCTATCGCGCCGGATAAGATGATGTGCGGCCGCACTTTCGATTTCGAATGGAACTGTTTCTGGTTCAATCAACCTAGGTCATCCGGCATTCCAAGAATCGCTCGGCGAACCTCCGACGCAAGCTCATGCTGTGGAAACCGGCGCATCGCTTCTCGCCAGACTTCCATGGCCTCAGCCGGTTTCTTCGAGTTCCAATAAGCGCCGCCCAGATTAAACCAAGCCAAATCGTAGTCTTCATCCAATTCCAAGGCGCGTTCGTAGGCATTGATGCACCCCTCAATATCGCCAGAATTACCCCTCGCAACGGCAACTTGGAACCAACTCAACGCATCTGGCAGATGTTCTTCCGCCTGCGCTAGCAGTATGGGCAAAGCCTCGTCATACTTGTCCCGAAAATTCAATGCGGTTCCCAAGCAATACCCGTACTCCCCCGGCGACAGCTCAAAGGCTTTACGGTAGCACTCCTCAGCCTCTGACCAATTGTTATCGTCTTGAGCCCAATGGCCAGTTCGGTCCCACAAGAACGCCGGGTCCGGAGCCCCCCTAGCAATCAAGAGCAAAATTTCCTGCTTGAACGCATCGTAGTCATATTCGGTCCGCCCACCGTTAGAGCGAATGCGCCAGATACAGAGTAGTCGCTCCCGCTGTGCCAACAGGCGGCCCTCAAATCTCGTTAGATACGCATCCCAAAACTGAACTGAGCTACGTGCTGCATCCATTGACGCCTTGCCGTGCGTCCCCACCAGTCTTGCACAACTCGGCCACACCCAAGACTGTGCATCCCCCTGCCCCAATAGTGCGCGTATTTCGCGAAACGCTTCCGAAATTTTTCCTTGCCTGAAAAAGATTTCCGCTCGCCAGTACTGTACCGATGCCAATCTCTCAGTTGCGCCGGTTGTCCATACAATCGCATCCAAGTGGTCCAACGCATGATCGAGATTCCCGCTGATCCGCAGATGCCAGAGACCTAGCGAAAAGTGCGCCTCGCCAAGGGCAGGGTCCAATTCCAGCGCCCTCGTGTAGAAATCATGGGCCTCATCCCGACTATTTAGCTTCTCCATGGCCGCTCCCAGATTCTTGTAGCATCTGGCGGCAACCTGTGCTCCCTCGGCGTCGTCTAGCAGATCCAACGCCAATTGATAAGCATTTTTGGCTTTTTCGTATTCACCTATGGCCGACCAGCCGTTGCCGACGCAATACTGCAAGGTTCCAGGTGAAAATTCGCTTCCGTGAACTGCCCCATGTATGACATTTATTCCATCCTCGATCCGGGACTTGTCACATTTCCTGCCATTTATCCCTAGGTTGATTTCGGCCATATACGCAATCATGAACTTGGCATTCGATGGACCCAGCACCGCGAGAAACTTGTCAAAGGATTGGCTGATTGTTCCGTCATGCCCCCGCTCGTATAGCTCAACCAGAATCTCTTCGGCTCGTCTGGGATCGGCAGGGACAGGCAAATCCACTGCACGTTCTTCTATGAAGGTGGATAGGTGTTCTGGAGGAAGCGTTGCAAAATCGATCCGATGATCTCTCGCTCCCTTGGCGCAAGCAATAGCATACTTCTTTAGTGCCTCCTGAAATCTTTCGTCAAACTCTTCCTCAAACCTTACCGTCACGGTCGCTTGATTATTCCAACTCTTGCCGCCATGTTCGTACTCTCGGATAACGTCATCAACCCGTCTCACCAACATCTGTTTCGAAGGCATGTGGTAGCACACAAAAACCGAGCCGGGCGGCATGGCCAGATAGTTCAAGTTTTTTCTTTCGATAGACACGGCAACGATTCCATCCGAGTTTTTCTCCTTCAAGGTTCCTTTTAGTTGCACGTGTACCCGAACGTTGGTCATTACTCCAGCGTCGCTAGCTTCGATCTGGAAGTCGGTTCCGTAGTCGTAGCGGTCTTCTGACTGGACTACAAACGGATCAGATCCAGAAATCGCGTTTCGAAAAGCGATTTCTGATTGTTCTTGGATGCGATGATTTACGTCGCGTTTAGGCAGATCATCAAAGCAAGACATGACTTTCCTAGTCCGGCTGTACAGAGGCGAAGCTTTCATCATTTGGACTTCCCTTGCCAGTTGTACGGCCCGCAACTGGCCCTGAAGCCTTGTGCTTCCTCCACAGATAGCTTGCAAATGAAGCGCATGCACCTAGCATAAAGATGGCTTCGTCCTTTCCCACGCTTGCCTCTTCTCGTTCCAACAGCGCATGGCGAACGCCTTGCTCATCCGATGCATACCAGTACAGTTTCTTCAGCGCCTCGACAAAGTGTGGGTGCAACGTCGCTCCCCAGCTAGACGAATTGAGTGCCTGCGACAACGTGTCTGCATTTTCCGGTACTACTTGCCGCGCAACCGACTCTACCGCGTGGATGCTCTCGCGCACACTTCCCGCCCAATCTTCTTCGTTTAGGAAATGCGCGGATTTTTCTAAGTGCGTCACGCTGCCTCCGAGCTCCGCACTCCTGAGTTCATTCAATGATCCAACAATTGCCGCGCCTTCTGCCTCCGTTACAGCCGGAATTATGGTGGGCACACCTTCCGTGGTGATCGTGTAGGCCAGACCGCATAACTCGAACACTCTGCTCATCGACTCCACAAACGACTTTGGACACTCAGTTCGCCGCATCACAAACTGCACGAAATCAAAAACTCTATTGAACTGCTCCCCGAAGATTCGGGACTGGACTAGGTCACAAGCGTCTTCGAATCGGCCGTCCCATTCATTAAGGGGCCTATTGTCATGCCAGAGATGAGTTTCACGAAGAATTTTCTCCCAATCCTTATCTAAACGATTCCGGTACCTCTTCGCCATGTGCGCATAGAATTCATTCCATATATGTACGCGAGCCGATTCCGGTAATTCACCTACCTCAAGCCGCCTCGGAAGTTCCTCGTAGCCCTGCGCTTGCGAGAAACTAAGCGCGGACGGTCGCCTATCGCCGTTTGACATGGAATTCTCGTGACATGATCTCCACTTCCACCAAAAACGTCGATGAATCTCGACTTCCCCAATGAATCCAATATTGTCCGACCAATCGAAGCGTCCCCTCGCCGCGATTCGAAGGATACGCAGTTTACTTTCAACCTTGTTCGAATTCACCCCAAAACCATCATGGCCAGGGTTGGCATGGGAGCGCGTCGAGGCGGACTGTCAGCGGCAGAGATCGAGCAAAAGTACCGTCGGCGGGTCAGTCCGAAGCGCCGCCCAGAAGCGCGTCCTGCCGCTCGCGGGCCTCGCCGATCAGCGATTCCAGCGCCTCGTGCTCCCCGGCCGCCAGCATTTCCTTGCGCACTCTCAACGCCAGCATGTAGCTGGCGCGGAACGTCGTCTCGATGAGCGGCACCAGCCGAGGGGTTCCGCGACCATCCCCGTCCTCGATAGCGGCAAGTGTGACGAACCGCACGAACTCCGCAGGCGTCAGCCCGCGATCCCCCGCAAACGCCGCGATGCGATCCCATTCGGGATCGAAAAACCGGATCGAATGCGGCCTGCGCTTCTTCGCCTTGCCGGTCCCGGATGCATCGTTGGGGCGGTTGGCGTTCATATCGTGTCTCCGTCCATCGCGGATTCAACTTCTCGGCGGTTCGATCGGCGCACCTGGATAGCCATCCCGGCAGGACTCGCGCCGCCTTCTTTCTCGATTCGCCACCGGACTCTCCGCGCCCAGTGCCTGGGTCATTCGGGTCCAAGCCGGGAACCGGGACGTCGCCGTCCTAAAGCGACATGTCCATTTCGATCGCCTTGCCGCGCGTCGGCGGCTCCGGTTCGACCGCCTTTTCGCCCGCCGGATCCGGTCCGGATTCCTTCGCCGGCGAGGATCCGCGGCGTTCGACCGTCTGCACCGGCGCTTCGGTACCCAGTGAGGCCTCGCTTTCCCGTTCGCGCTCGCGCCTGGCCGCCGCGCCGATCCCTTCGAGGGCCGAAATTCGCTCGCCCGTGACCGCTTCGATCTGCTCCTTGAGCGCGGCGGCATCGTCGGTCACGAGCTCCGCCCGGTACCGGGCGCGGGAGATTTCGACATAAAACGATTTCTGGGTGGTCAGGTTCGGGTGCTTCGCCTCCATCGCGGCGATCACGTTGTCCACGGTGCGGCCCTGGAATGCATGCACGGTGGAGCACCAGGCCCGGTCGAGATGGCGCAGTTGCGGATCGTTTCGGTCAAGTTCCAGGCTCCGTCCATCCTCGAGTTGAAACAAGACCCGCCCGTTCTTGACGCCTGTCACCTCCGCCATGCCGCTGTTCACCAGCCCCATCGCCGCCTTGTTTCTCGTCCAGCGAATGCGGTCGCCCGCGCGAAGCTCAATGTTCTCTCGTCGATACACCTCGGTCCCGCCCTGTCGCCCGCCGATCTGCGAGGGTTTCCACTGCACGACCGAGCCCTCCGGGCCGTCCAGATGCACAATCCGTTTGCGGTGATCGACGCGTACGACTTGACGCTCATCACCCTTCTCGACAGCGAGCCGCTTGTACGGGCGGTGGAACGCCACCACGTCGCCGAGGGAATAGTTTCCCGCCAGCGCCTTCTCGGCGCGCGTGTAACCCTTGGACACCAGCCGTTCGCCCTGCGTCGCCGGTCCCCGGATGCCGCCCTCCCGAACAAGTCGTTCCCGAATATGCTCATTGACCGCCTGCCGCAAGGCATGGCTCGGGGCCATGACGCCGGTGCGCTCGCGCGCTTGGGGCGAGAGTTTCAACCACCGCGCCGCCACGGCGCCGGCAATATTGTCGGGATTGACTTCCGCCACATGGGAGCCAAGTTTTGCGAACGCCTTGCCGATCTCGCCCGAGAGACTGGCCTCGACCGCGGCCTTCAGGTCCGGATTCCTCTGTCTCATGATCTCGTCCATGGTCGCGGTCTTCATTCCCGCGGCCTGCAGCTGCTCGAACGGCTTGCCGGCATCCACTGCGTCGAGCTGTTTCGAATCGCCCACCAGAACGACTTTCGGGATACGCAACACACTGGCGATCCTGAGCAGGTTCCTGGCCTGGACGGTGGAGGCTAGCGAGCCTTCGTCCACCACCAGCACGGTTTTCTTGAACACGGCGCGCAGCGCTTTAGCGCCTTTTTTCGTGAGACGGCCCTCGGACACGCCCGCGTTTCGGGCGAGGAACCGCTGCAGGGTCTCGCTCTCCATACCGGATTCCGCGGCCAGCGTCTGTACCGCGGACGCCGATGGCGCAAGCCCCACCATCCGCCAACCCTTCTTCTCGGCGAGCCCCCGGGTGCGTTTGAGCATCGTCGTCTTGCCGGTCCCGGCATAGCCCTGTACCCCTACCACTCGGTCCTTCGACGAAAGCGTCAGTTTCACCGCCGCCTTCTGCCCCGCGGTCAGCGGCCCCTTTCTCAGGTGCCGCTCTACCATCCAGCCGCGCATCGGCGCCTTGCCTCGGCCTTCGCCGGTGCGCATCAGCCCGACAGTTTCCCGCTCTTGGGCCACCGTCTCGTCCGTGGCGAGTCCGTCGCCGCCCTCCAGCGCCGGCGCCGCGTGCAGTTGGCCGCTGCGTTTGAGTTCGTTCACTTCCCGCTCGACCGCCTCCACGGACGCCGCGCCGGGGTTGTACGCGAGAGAAGCCGCCACGAGGTCCGTGCCCCGAAACACCGCGTCGCGCTCCGACAGATGCGCCACCGCCCAATCCACCGCCTCGCGCGCCGGACTCGAACCGGACGCAGGGTCTGCGCCGGGCACCGGATCGAACAGGTCGGGCTGGCGTCCCTCGCGCTCGTGCGCTCCAGTCTCGGGCCCGGCGCCCCGGTCCTTGTCCGTGGCCCCGCGGCTCCTTTGCATCGCCTCCGCCACGAGCGTTTTCGCGTCGAAACCGAGATCGGCGGCCTGTTTGGTCCAGGTATCCCGCAGCGCTGCCTTGTCGACGTCGCGCTTGTGGGCGCGCGTCATCAGCGCCGCGCGCCGGGCCAGATGCGGGTTGTCCGCGGTTTTCCCCAGGCCCCGGCCTTCCATCGCGGCCTCGATCTCGGCGCGTCTCGTGGAAAACACCTCGATCGTCTCCCGGGACACCCCCGCGATCTCGAAACGCCCGTCCGCGTGGGTCTTCTCGATCCCGTAACCGAGTTCTTTCAGTTCCCCGGCCAATTCGCTGCGGTACAGCGCACCGAGCAGCATCTTGGAGCGGTAGAGCCGCTCGTTCGCCATGGTTCTCCACTGCCCGTCGGCGCCGAGCAGCATGTTGGCGATCACCGAATGGGTGTGCAGCAGCGGATCGAGGTTCCTGGAAGTGTCATGCCTGAACGTGGCGACCACGGTGTTCTGGTTTCCCGCCCTAACCATCCGCCCGGTGGCCGGATCCCTCATCCGGGTCTCGGCGGTGTTTTTCTCGAACCAGTCCAGGCTTCGCTTGACGGCCTTGTCGTGAGCCTCGACCACCCGGGCGTCGCCCCCGACGAGCGCGGCCAGCGAGACCGACTTCGGCGCCGAGAAGGTGAGGTCGCGGCCCGGACGGTGCACGAACTCCGCATGTTGGCCCCCGCGCCCGAGCCGCCGCCCGGAACCGTCGGGCACCGTGCCTTCCAGCACGGCCTTGAACGTGTCCGGGTCGACCGGACCCGACAGCCCGAGTGCGCCGGCACCCCGGCCCGCCCAGGCGCTGGCCTCCCGATGCGCGGGATCGTCCTTCGCGTAATACCCGTCGCGCTCGTAATAGCTTGCGCCCTGCGAGGAACTTGCGACCGCGCCGATCGAGGCGACCATTACAACCAGTCCCCGCCGCCGCCTTTGCCCGGCTTCGGGCGGGCGGGCACTCGATCCTCGTGCACGGCTGCGCCGTCGCCCTCGATGATTGGATCTTTTCCGGGAGTGGGGGATTGACCGCGGGGCGTCCGCCCGACCCGGGATTTTTCCTTCGCGGTGCTGCCCGGCACAGCCGCGGATTTCGCTTTGGCCGACTCCGACGCTGCGGCTGCTTTCGGGTCGGCTGCGCCGCTCAGTGCGGCTGTGCCGGGCGGTTTGGCCGCCGGCAAGGCAGGCGTTTTCTGCACCGCCTGCACGTCCGCGCGTTGCACGGCCCGAGCGGTGTTTTCGTCCAACCCGGCCCCGTTCTGCACGATCCGCCCCACCGGCAACGGTCCGCGGATTTCCACCGGCCCGTAAACCTCCACCCGCCCCTCGATCTGCGCGGGCGACACCACCAGCAGCCCGATCTTCGACCCGCCGCCTCGGGAAACGTCCGCGATATCGCCGAATCCGCTCCACGTCTCCCGATGCGCGGCCAGCCCCGGTACCCCGGCTGTCGTCGGCACCCCGGAGCGGTGGCGGCGCGACCGCCTCGCGCCCACGAACACCGCCACGCAGAGCGCGGCACCCATGGCGCCTGCAATGGCGCCCAGGACGGCGTGATCCCCGGCCGTGGTGAGAATGTGTGCCCGGGCGCGTATCGGCTCGCCGTACACGACCAAAGCGAAACGGTTGATTCGCATGGTCGCACCATCCGGCGTGCGGTATACCGTCGCCTTGTAGGGGTCGAAACCGACGGCGAGCATGGCTTGCGTGACGGTGAGCTTGCGCGCGGCGTACCAGTCATGCGCGGTCGTGTCGCGCACCAGCGCCAGGCACGGCAGCAGCACCGCCATCGCGAGCGCGCCTACCGCGAGAAATAGAACCGTCCGGCGCAATTCGACACCCTCATCCCTCTGCAGCCAAAAGCCCAACGGCGCCATCGTCGACCGACGCTCTCACGATCATCGTTCGGACTGCCACCGGCATCCTGTTCCATGGCGGTCGCGATCGGCGCGCCGCGCGGAGCCCGAGTCCGGCGGCGGCCCGGGCGACGTTCGTGCGGTCCGGAAGGCGCGGACCGGCCGCCGACCCATGGGTCGGACCCCAGCTAACCCGGAGACGCTGCAAATGAATCACACCCCACAGACTCCATCGACAACCGGCCCGGCCCTTAGCCGAACCGTCGTAAGCCATGCTCCCGTGTGCAGGTCTGCCGTGCGCCGCACACTGCGGGTGTTGGGACCGCTGGTCATCGCGGTACCGGTCTCCCTGGTACTCGGCCTCGCGGGCGCCGCCGCGGACTGGATGGGCGCGGTTTGGCTCGCGGCCGTGTTCTGGGCGATCGCGGCGAGTTTCGTGCAGGCCCTGCGGCAAGGGTTGCGCCACGGCGACTGGTCGGTATTTGTGTATGTCGAGGTGCCCCGCAACGACGAAGAATTCGATTTTTTCACCCGAACGGGCCGCTACTCGTATCGTCGCGATCAGGCCGACGACGAGGCGCTCATGCGCGAAGACGACCGGTTTCTCAAAAATCACGATCAAGATCATTCCCTCCTGTAGCGAGCCCTGCGCCCGCCTCGGATCGGACCGCCGAATCACACCAACATAATCGAAAATCGGCGCTCTGAAAACAGGCGGAAGTCCACACAACAAATAATGAATACAAAGAGTTAGCCTCAACTACGCTCCAGTACGCAAAACTTCAATAGATCCGGTTCGATGAGCCCGCCGCTGCTGCGCTGCGGTCCGCCCACTTGCGCAAAATCAGCGCCTCCACAGACGCCGCTCATGCACCGCGGCACTGCGTAAATTTAGGGATGAAGCGAGAGGTTGGGCCCTCGCGCAGCGCCACCGGGCATCCGATCCAGGCGTGTCAGCGTGAGCCACGCAGGCATTGAGATCCTCGCAGCGGTCACGCACCGGGCCGCCCAGGCTCAGGTGCGCCGCGGCGGTCCATACGTCGCCCGTGCCGGACGCAAGGATCCGCGGGCTCACTGACACCCGACGCCCTGATTTCGCACGCCTGCGCCTCAACCGGGGCGTTGCGCCGAACGGGCTTCGATCCATTCGTCGACCTCGTCCGACCGCCATCCCCGTGCGCGCTTCGACAGGTGCACCGGACGAGGAAAACGCGCCGTGTGCATCAGTCGGTAGACATGCGCCCGCGAACAGCCGATCTTTCTTGTGACCTCCCTGATCGGAAGCAGCCGTAACCCGGTAGCAGCACTCATGTGATCGTCTCCGATATTTCTGACGATCACCTATCCTATAGCGCAAGTCTCTCCCGTACAGGCAATTAAAATCGCTTTATTGCCCCTACTGCCAACTCCGCCAAATCTTGGCTATGACGCTGTCGTCAAGGCCCACCACGTCCGCCACCCGACCGCAGACCTCGAGGTGCGAGATTGCTTCGCCGTCCCTTGCCTGCTCGCGATACGCCTGGATGGCTACGCAGATGAACCAGTCTCGCATGTGATTCGTCGGCCTGCCGCGCAGTCTCGGGCGCTTGATGTCTTTCGCGGTAACCCCGATGCACCAGTCCGTGAAGTTCCCGGGAGGCGCCTGCGGTTCGCCATGCTCGGCGGGACGGCGTAATTGGCGCGCATACTCAACCAACGTGTCGTACCACCATGGATTCGTCTCCGACTGCCTGATCGCGAGCTCCAGCAACAACGACAGCTCGTCCGGGTCCTCCGGCAGGAGGTCGAACCACTTTTCTCTCATGGCGTCCGACGGATCGACCGCAAGGCGCTCCTTAAGCCTCCGCTGAATCTCGTCCACGAACCCGCCTTGCCTACGTGCCTCGACCGGCCAGGTAATCCGCCCACTCCGCCATGAGCTCTCGGCGACGCTCGAACAGATCCGATCGCGCATAGGCCGCCACGGTCTTGTCTTTCTCCACATGCGCCAGCGCCAATTCGGCGACCACTTCAGGCACGCTTGTGCGTTCCGACGTCCAGTCCCGGAAGCTCGACCGGAAGCCGTGCGGCACGGCGCCGACCCGGTTCTCGCGAAGCAGCTTCGACATCGTCGAATCGGACATGACCCGGCCGCTCACGGACGGGAAGACCAGCCCGGATCCATTGGTGCATGCGCGCGCCTCGGCCAGCACTTGCACCGCGCGCGCCGACAACGGAACGCGGTGTTCCCGGCTGCTTTTCATGCGCTTTGCCGGAACGGTCCAGGTGGCCGACTCCAGGTCGATCTCCTTCCACGCCGCGCCCCGGACTTCTCCGGACCGGCAGGCCGTGAGGATCAGGAATTCCAGGGCGAGCCGCGTCGTAATGTGCGCGTCGGTGCGCCAGATCGCTCCGATCGCCTCCCCGACTTTCGTGTACGGCAGCGCCTTGTGATGTTTCTGCCTGATCGCGTTTTTCGGCAGCGCCGCACCGATGGCATCGACGGGATTGTCCTTGCGATGCCCCTCCGCCACCGTCCACCGCAAGACCGCGCCGATGCGCTGGCGCACCCGCCGCGCGGTTTCGCGCTTTGCGTTCCAGATCGGCGCCAGCACGGCGAGCACGTCGCCCGGCCCGATGGCGTCGACGCGCTTGCTTAAGAGCGCCCCGGCGTAATCGAGAAGACTGGCGCGCCACTGGGCTTCGGACTTCGAGCCGTTGCGCCAGACGCCGCGCTGCACTTCCAGTACCTTCTCCAGCGCCTCGGCAAACGTCGGCACCGCGGAACGCTTTGCCCGCGGATCGCCGCCCATGCGGGCGATCTTGCGGTTCGCTTGCGCGGCGGCCCGCGCGTCAGTTATTGTCAGCCAGCGTGTGGAGCCTAGGCCGATATCCCGCCGCGTGCCGGCAATGGACACGCGCTGCACGTAGGACTTCGTCGGCCCGCGCTTGCCGTGCCCGACCAATAGGAACAGGCCCGCGTCGCCGTCGTAGTATCGACCTGGTTCGGTGACGTCACGAACGAATTTCGCGGTGAGCTTTTTCAAGGTGTCCGCCATTTATTTCCCGCGTTATTTCCCACGGACGATAAGATAACATGGGGTACTTCTGGAAACAATGCAAGACGACAATGCAAATTAACTAATTGATTTTATAGACTATAATTTACAGAATGACACAGCCTGAGATTTCAGGATGGCGGTCTCCCTCTCCGCCATGCCATTGGAGTCCGGATCCTGTGTTGAATTCGCATGGGCTCCTGCCTATGATGGTCGTCGAAAAGGGAGGCCACAGTCGCGGCGGATCGGCGTCGGGACATCACGATTCAGGGGGGGCTGCGTGCGCTGTGGAGCCAATGGCCCAAATAGTCCGGCGGATTCACGCCCGTCGCTGAACTCGGCCCGAGTATCGTTTTGGTCGCGTGGACGGTGAATCGGTATGAGCGCTACTGACGATGCCGGCAAGAATGAACTCCTGCAGTTCTCGGTGGCGAATGATCTGCGGGAAATCGCCGTTGCGGCCGACAGGATCGATGAGTTTTGCTCGGTGCATGGCATACCTCCTGCCACTGCCTATGCCGTCAACCTGTCGGTGGACGAACTCCTGACCAACACCATCAGCTACGGCTTTGAAGACAGCGAGCAGCATCGGATCGACCTGATGATTCGGCTGGATGGCGACGTTCTCGCTCTTGAGATTTCCGATGACGGCGTGGAATTTGAACCGGACAGTTCGGAGGATCCGGACACCGATGCATCCATTGAAGACCGGCCCATCGGCGGGTTGGGCATTTTCCTCACGCGCCAGATGATGGATAGTTTTGACTATCGGCGTGACGAGGGTCGAAACATTGTCACGCTGACCAAGAAAACAGGTACTTGAAGACCAGAGAATCCATAATGAACCTAAAAAAACGCGTCATCGCCGCTTCCGGGCGTCGCCGACGCCGTACCATGGGGATTGGGGGGATCAGCGCGATCCTGGCGGCTTGCGTACTGCCGTCGGTTGCAAGCGCAGCAGTCGAAAGCGAAACGCAATTCGTCCTCAACAGTTTTTCCTTCCTGATATGGGGCGCACTGGTCATGTGGATGTGCGCGGGCTTCACCATGCTGGAGTCCGGTTCGGTACGCACCAAGAACGCCTCGGTCATCTGTCTGAAGAACATCGGCCTGTATTCGATCGCCGGTCTGACCTTCTATCTGGTCGGTTACAACCTGATGTACGTCGGTGTGGCGGAAGGCGGCTGGTTCGGGTCGTTGCGGCTCTTTTACGGTACGTCTCCCGATGAAATTGCGCTCCTGCAGGGTCAGGAGGGAGCCGTCGAAGCCGTTGTGGCCAACGGCTATTCGACCATGTCGGACTGGTTTTTCCAGATGGTATTCGTGGCGACGGCGGCCTCGATCGTGTCCGGAGCCCTGGCCGAGCGAGTGAAACTCTGGTCGTTCTTCGTGTTTATCGCCGTGCTGACGGCGATCATCTATCCCATCATCGGATCCTGGACCTGGGGCGGCGGCTGGCTGTCTGCCATGGGCTTCCAGGATTTTGCGGGTTCGACGATCGTTCATTCCACCGGCGGTTGGGCAGCGCTGGCCGGCGCAATTGTCGTCGGACCGCGGAAGGGCAAGTTCCGGCAGGACGGCACGGTCAAGGCCACACCGCCGTCCAACGTCCCTGCAGTGACGCTGGGCATCTTCATCCTTTGGCTCGGTTGGTTCGGATTTAACGGCGGGTCGCAGCTCGCCCTCAGCGGTGCGCTAGACGCGGTCGCCGTCAGTAATATCATCGCCAATACGAATCTCGCTGCAGCCGCGGGCGTACTGGCGGCGATGATCGTGGCACGCCCCATTTTGGGACGAATCGATCTGTTCGCCGGCCTCAACGGTGCCATTGCCGGACTGGTTGCCATCACCGCGGGTCCGGATATTGTCGCTCACTACTGGGCCATCATTATCGGTGCTGTCGGCGGCGTGATTTGCGTTACCGGTCTGGCCATCATGGAGCGCATGAAGGTGGACGACGTGGTTGGTGCGGTACCCGCTCACCTTTTCGCCGGCGTGTGGGGCACGCTGGCCGTCTGTATCGCAGCCGGCGGCAACGTGCTGGTGCAGTTGACCGGCATCGTCGCTGTCGGAATTTTCGTGTTTGCGACCGCGATGGCGACGTGGCTGATCATTGACAGGACGATCGGCGCGCGAGTTTCACCGGTGGTGGAGGAATTGGGCCAGGATACGGCGGAATTGGGTATCGAGGCCTATCCCGAATTCGTTCTCATGCCTGAGGAAGCAGACAGCTAACCGGAATGTCTCATGATCGAGGCGTTGCTTTCCCATGGCTTTGCTGCGTCATTGACAAGATCCATTCCAGTGGAGAGCCTTTTGGAAACGGAGACATTGGATTTAAAAACCGAGCGTGAAGACGACGTGTTGTCCGCCCACGTCGGCGGTCGCATCGACGGTTCCAACGCCGCCCGGTTTGAGGAAATGCTTCGAACCGCGATCGAGGAAAGCGACCGCGCGGTGATCATGG
Source organism: Candidatus Rariloculaceae bacterium (assembly GCA_965262365.1). Taxonomy (GTDB): domain Bacteria; phylum Pseudomonadota; class Gammaproteobacteria; order Steroidobacterales; family Rariloculaceae; genus UBA6522. The sequence continues at coordinate 3,377,499 of OZ253541.1, read as the reverse complement.
ACTTTGAACAACTCCATTACATCAGCAGCGCGGGCCTTCGGGCGGTGCTGCTCACTGCAAAGAGCCTTTGGAAACAGGGCACCTCGTTCGCTCTTTGCTCGCTGTCCGATCAGCTCAAGGCGGTCTTCAAGTCCAGTGGATTCGATCGGATGGTCAGAATCCACGGCTCGAAGCGTGAAGCGCTGGATTCGTTGGATGAGTGAGCGTGAACTCGCTTTCGAATTGGTAGCAAACCCGGCGAATATGGGAAAGGGCAAGCAGGAACCGGGCCTGGCAGCCAGCCGTGAATGCAGGGTTTCCATGCTAAAATGCGGCCTGCTCAGGTCCATCATCTGTATTGAAAGTAGTGTAGAAAAAGAAGGAAGAAGGGGCCGATGGAGATAAGCACTGAAACCAGGAACGGAACCCTGATCGCCAAGGCCGAGGGCCGCATCGACGGCTCCAACGCACGAGATTTCGAGAGTGCCGTACAATCCGCCGTCCGCGATTGCGAAGGCCCGGTCATAATCGACTGCGAGAACCTCTCCTACATCAGCAGCGCGGGATTGCGTGCGATTCTGCTGATCGCCAAGACCCTGGGAAAACGCAACGTAAAGTTTGCGTTGTGCTCGCTGTCGGCACCCATTGCGGAAATCTTTCAGATCAGCGGATTCGACCAGATCATCTCGACGCACCCTTCCCTGGACAAGGCGCTCGTCGCTGTCGGTAGTTGACAGCGCTCCCATCACTGTTTTCCGGCCGGGTGGAGGTCCACGCTGGAGAGAAGGTTGCTGTGCTTTTTTCGCAATCGACCCGGCCCTTCATGACGGGCGAGCCACGCATCGATGAGCGCTCCGGAACTCAAGTCTGATCGGCGGGGCGCCGTCGCCGTCATCACGATTTGCCGTGGGGAGGCGATGAATTCGTTCGACAGGCGCCTGAGGCGGGAAATGCTGGCGGCGTTTGAGAAGGTGGCCGCGGATCGGTCGATCAGGGTCGTTATTCTGACCGGCGAAGGTCGCGCCTTCAGCGCAGGCGCCGACCTGAAGGACTTGTCGCTGGATAGAAATGTCGAGCACAGACTGCAGGCCGAGTACCGGCCCATCCTGGAATGTATTGCCACCATGCAGCAGCCCGTCATCGGTGCCGTGAACGGCGCCGCAGCCGGTATCGGTATGGCCTTCGCACTGTCCTGCGACTTGCTGATCATGGCGGACGATGCATTCTTGCTGTCTCCGTTTACCACGATTTCACTGGTTCCGGACGGCGGCCTGAACTGGCTACTGGTGCACCTGATCGGTTACCGCCGGGCGTTTCAACTCAGCATCGAGTCCGAGCGCATCGGTGCCGCCCGTTGCGTCGAACTGGGCCTGGCCAACAGGCTGGTTCCAGCCGCTTCGCTCATGGACGAGGCGCTCAAGTGGGCCGAGACCCTGGCGCAGCGTGCGCCGCTCTCGGTTGCCGCCACCAAGAAGGCGATGCGCTTTGCTGCGGCGAGCGACTGGGCCAGCACGTTCGATCTTGAAGCGCACGAACAACTTGCATTGCGCGCCAGCGCCGATCATGCAGAAGGAGTGAAGGCCTTCTTCGGAAAGCGAAAGCCAAAGTTCGCGGGAAAATAGGGATGCGATTCGCTGCATCCCGGTCGGCGATTCGCTGAGCGCGTTATGCCGAGATGAGGTTGTCGAGCGGCAGCAGGTAGACGATCAGTATTGCGAGCGCCACGCGGTAGAGGGCGAACGCCCAGAAGCCGATGCTTTCGATCACCCGCAGGAATACCGCGATGACGGCAAAGGCGGTAACCGCCGACACGACCGTGGCAAGGCCCAGCGTGGCCCAGGGCACCGGCTCGGCGCTGATGGCGAACTGCCATAGCTGCCAACCGGAAGCCATACCCAGCGCCGGAATGGCCAGAAGGAACGAAAACCGGCTCGCAGCCGTGCGGGTGAGGCCCAGCGCCAGCCCGGCGGTCATGGTGATTCCCGATCGGGAGGTCCCCGGAATCAGGGCCAGGACCTGGCAGAATCCGATGATCAAGACAGGTAACAGCCGCAGTTGCGTTTCGCTGAACCGTTCGCGCTTGTAGCGGTCGGCGAGCCAGAGCAGCAGACCGAAGCCGCCGGTGGCCGCAGCGATCACGCCCGCCGAGCGCAGGCCGGCTTCGATCAGATCGGAGAACAACAGGCCGGCGACGGCGACGGGTATCGATGCAACGATGACGGACCAGCCCAGCCGGGCCTGGGGGCCACCCGTGCCCGCCATGGCGGTGAGGATCTCCCGCAGGTCGCGGCGAAAATACACGATCACTGCCGTGAGCGTTCCCAGGTGCACCGCGATGTCGAACGCCAGCCCCTGGTACTGCCAACCCAGCACGGCGGGAACCAGTATCAGGTGCCCGGAACTTGAAATCGGCAGGAATTCGACGAGTCCCTGCAGCAGCGCCAGGAAGATGGTTTGCACGGTTTCCACGTCAGTATCCTGTGCGCTGCCTGCTCACCGATGCAACAGGCGCGTCAGAGGCGGGCACGGAAGTCTCGTCCGGGCGGCGGATCCACCGACAGGCCGCGGCTCAATACCAGGAGCTTGAAACGCTCGCCCATTTCTCCAGGCAACACCAGCGTCTTGAGTGCCTGAACGGCGGCAAGCTCCGCGGCTCCCGGTCTCGGCCCGGCTTCAGGCAACGCGCCGGCCTCGACCAGGAACTGGCCCTGGGTGGTAAACCCCGCGACAGTCAGGCCCGCTTGCCGTGCCGCCCTTGCGCAGGCGCTGAAGTCGACCCAGGCGCTGATGTCCTGCAACCCGGGAAAAAGAAAGGGGTCGTCGTGCGCGCGGTGGCGGAAGTGACAGATCAGCGTGCCGTGGGCGCGCTGGGGATGATAGTACTCGGCCTCGGTCAACCCATAGTCCAGGATGAATACGGCACCGCGATCGAGAGCGGCTGCAACCCGGCGCATCCACGACGGCAGCCGGCGCGAGACTTCCGAGCGGTAGCCGTCGGGCAGGCGACGCCCGAGCCGGCCTTCCAATGAAGCGATCTGGCGGGACAGTTCGTCGTCAGCCGCGCCTTCCATCCAGGTGAGCCCGTTCTCCATCCATTCCACGCCCAGTGTCCGCACGTCGCAGGTATGCTTGACAAAGCAGGTCGCCGGAAACGCGTCCAGCACTTCATTGGCGACGATCGCGCCTTCAAAGGGTTCGTCGGGAAAGTCATCGAACCAACGGACATCGACGCCCGCGGCGGCGCAGCGCGCTCGCTGCCGGTCCTGTAGTTCCGGGCTGGGTTCGAGGATCCAGTATCGGGTGCGGATATCGAGTTCACCCAGCGCACGCGTCAGATCGACCGCCAGCCTGCCGGTGCCCGCGCCCACTTCGAGGAGAACCGGGCGGTCGAGGGGCCTCAGCACGTCGCCAAGCTGAGCTGCGAGCGCCCTTGCCAGCACCGGGGACAGTTCGGGGGCGGTTACGAAGTCGCCCTGGGGGCCAAACTTGGTGCTGCCGTTGTGGTAGTAGCCCAGCTCCGGTTCGTAGAGCGCGCGTTCCATGTAGCGATCGAAACCGATCCAGCCGTGCGCAACGATCTCGCTCCGGATCCGTCGTATCAGACGGCGACTGATTTCGGATTCGGGAGGATCGAATTGGGAGAGACTGGTGGCCAAATCGGGATTCTCGTCGTCCGAAAACGGCTGGTGGGAATAGCGCTGTAGTGTAACCTTACGCTTTCCCGTTTCCCGGAGTACGTTTGGTGGCGCTTGTCAATGGAGAGTCGCTTGAGGGCCGCTGGGCGCTGGTGACCGGTGCGGCCAGGAGAATCGGTGCGGTGATCGCCGAGGCGCTTCACCAGGCCGGCGCTGGCGTGATCATCCACTGTTTCAACAGCACCGAGGCCGCCGACGCGCTGGCGGAGCGACTCAACGGCGAACGGGCCGGGACCGCGCTTACCATACAGTGCGATCTGCGCGATACGTCGGGACTCGATCGCATGTTGGCGGAGGTCACCGAGCGCACCGGCCGGCTTGATGTCCTGGTCAACAACGCCTCGAGTTTCTACCCTACGCCGCCGGGCTCGATCACGGCCGAGCAGTGGCACGATCTCATCGGCACCAACCTGAAGGCGCCGCTGTTTCTTTCTCAGGCGGCGATGCCGCACTTGCGCAAGACCAGGGGGACGATCGTCAACATCGTCGACGTGCACTGGCAGCGGCCGCTCAGGAATCACCCCGTATACGGGGCCGCAAAGGCCGGGCTGGCCATGCTGACCCGGTCGCTGGCCAAGGACCTGGGCCCCGACATCCGGGTCAACGGCGTATCGCCCGGTGCGATCCTCTGGCCGGAGGCCGGCATGCCCGAGCGGACCCGCGAGAGCATTATCCGGCAGATTCCGCTCAAGCGGCCCGGCGAGCCACAGGACGTGGCCGCAGCGGTACTGTTTCTGGTGCGGGACGCGCCCTACGTCAACGGCCAGATCCTGGCGGTAGACGGCGGGCGCAGCGTCGGTTGGTAGCCGTTCTGTCCGCAACCCCCACCGGCAAACCCTTCCGCACCGACCCCACGAGGCTGACGGAGGTCCGGGTCAGATTCGCGTACGCCGCATGGGAGGGCTTTGTGCCTTGACGGCGCGCCAGTGACTCGCCATTGTCCGGCCGGTCAGCGGATGGACCAGGTCCGGCGCCAGTTCGGCCAGCGGTCGAAGCACGAACGCATAGCGGAGGATGTCGCTTCGTGGCAGGCGCTGCGCCGGATCGATTCTTGACCCATGGAGCAGCAGATCCAGGTCCAGCGTGCGCGGGCCCGATCCCGGCGCCCCTTCGGTTACGGGCTTTTGCCGGCCGGCGGCGTGTTCCATCTCCGAAAACGACCGTTCCAGCTCATCCGGCGAGCAATCGGACCCAAAACGAATCACCAGGTTCATGAAATCGTCGCCGATGAACCCCACGGCCGGATTGCGGTAGATCGGGGACAGTTCCACTTGTCCGTAGCGGCAGCGGAGTTCCTCGATGGCGTGGTTCAGGTGACGCACGGGGACTACATTGCTCCCGAGCCCCGCGTAGATTTCAATCGGCATAGTCCCCGGCGGTTCGCTCGATGACCACACCCACTTCCCGAGCGCCACGGATGGCGCCGGGTTTCGCCACGGCGACCCTGACCCAGGGTACGTTGAACTCCTCGACGATTACCCGTGCCACCGACTCCGCGAGAGTTTCGACGAGATGGAACCGGGAGTCGGCAACGAGGGCCTGTACGCGTTTGGCCACATCCCGGTAGTTCAACGTCGATTCCACCGAATCCGAAGCCGCAGCGGTGCGTGCATCGGCGGCCATTTCCAGGTCGATGCTGACGGTCTGCTTGATCCGCTGCTCCCACTCCCAGATGCCAATGACCGCATCGAGCTCAAGTTGCCGAAGGAAGATCCTGTCCATTCCGTGGCCTTCAGTTGATCCCGACCGACGCCGCGGGAGGCGGCCGCAGCTCATCCAGCGGCCAGCGCGGTCTGGCGATGATGGCGGGCACCTCGGCCGCGTCGTGACGCCGGTGCCATCCCGTCAGCGCGATCATGGCGCCGTTGTCGGTACACAGCGACTGCCTCGGGTAATGGACCCGGATACCGCGTTCATTGCCCCGGGCCCTGAGTTCCCGTCGCAGTTCGACGTTGGCGCCCACTCCGCCGGCGACCACCAGTCGATCGAGGCCGGTTTCGCCGCAGGCGCGCAGACATTTTTCCACCAGTGTTTCCACGGCGGCCGCCTGAAAGGAAGCTGCCACATCCGCTCGCATCCCGGTGGGCGATGCGCCGCCACTCCGGGTGGATCGTTCCAGCGCCAGGCGCACGGCGGTCTTGAGGCCGCTGAAGCTGAAGTCCAGGCCTTTTCTTAGCATCGGTCTGGGGAATTGGAACGCGTTGGGATCGCCGTCCTCTGCGAGCGCCGCCAACGCAGGCCCGCCGGGGTAGGGCAGGGACAGCAGTCTCGCCACCTTGTCGAACGCTTCGCCGGCCGCGTCGTCCAGGGTTTCGCCCAGAATTCCGTAGTCGCCGAGGCCGCGGGTCTCGACCAGCAGGGTGTGGCCACCGGATACCAGCAGCGCGACGAAGGGGAACGACGGCGGATCGTCTTCGAGCATGGCAGCCAGCAGATGCGCTTCCATGTGGTGCACGGGGATGACTGGTTTCCCGAGGCCCATGGCCATGCCCGTCGCCAGCGAGCCGCCGACCATGAGCGCCCCGACGAGCCCGGGACCCGCGGTATAGGCGACGCCGTCGAGGTCGGTCAACTGCAGGCCGGCGTCCGCCAGCACTTCGCGGACCATGGGTGTGAGCTTGGCGACGTGATCCCGCGACGCCAGTTCCGGAACCACGCCGCCGAAACGCGCGTGCAGATCCATCTGGCTATAAAGCCCCTCTGCCAGAATGCCGTGTTGCGGGTCGTAAACGGCGACCCCGGTTTCGTCGCAACTGGTTTCAATGCCGAGAATTTTCACCTGGATCCCTGCGCGTCGCTGATTGGCGCGCCGCAATTCTAACCCTGAACAGGGCGTCGCGCCGCCGCGTCGTGTTGAGCGAGGCGGTTCACTTGGCTACGATCACCCCATGAGCCACTCCGTGCGCAGCCACCTTCGCCTCGAAATCGATGCCTACGATGAATCGATCCGAAAGTTCATCCCCGGCTATGAAGAGGTATTGAACCGCGCTGCGGACGAGATCGCCGATATCCGCCCGGCATTGGTCGTGGACCTGGGCGCGGGTACCGGCGCTCTCACCGAAGCCATCCTGAAGCATGATCGCGTGGGCCGGGTGGACGCCGTCGATGTCGACCCGGAAATGTTGTCCCAGGCACGCATTCGGCTGAAGCGCTTCGGTCCGCGCGTGCAATTCTGCGAGCGCTCGTTTGACGAGGCGCTGCCGGAGTGCGATGCGGTCGCAGCGTCGCTCGCGCTGCATCACATACCGAAAATGGCGGACAAGGTCGCGCTCTACGAGCGCATCTACAGGGCGTTGCGCCCCGGAGGCATCTTCGTGAACGCGGATGTGACCGTGAGCGGACATCCCCGGACCCGTGAGCGCACCTATCGGCTCTGGGCGGCGCACCTGGTCGCGTGCGGTATCGGCGAGAAACGCGCGTACCGGCACTTCGACGAATGGGCCCTGGAGGACACCTACTACCCGCTGGATGAAGAACTCGCGGCCATGCGCGAGGCCGGGTTGGATGCCGAATGCGCCTGGCGCGATCCGCCGAATACGCTCATGGTGGGACGCAAGGGCTGAGCCCGGCGGCGGGTCGGCCGCGACGCCCGGTTGATCAGCCGCCCGTCCCACCGCGAGTATACTGATGAGCCCACTGGCGATGACAGGAGTCTGATGCAGTGAGCATCGCGCCATCGTTAACCCCGGGTTTGAAGTTCAGGCAGGCTCTTGAGGCCGAGCGCCCGCTGCAGGTGGTCGGAACCGCCAACGCATACGCTGCATTGCTGGCCCGGCAGGCGGGATTCCGCGCCATCTACCTCTCGGGGGCGGGCGTCGCAAACGCCTCGTTCGGGTTTCCCGACCTGGCGATGACCACCCTCGCCGATGTCTGCGAGGACGTGCGGCGAATCACCGGTGCCTGTGACCTGCCCTTGCTGGTCGATGCCGATACCGGGTGGGGCGATGCCTTAATGATCGGTCGCACGGTCCGTGAACTCACCAGGGCGGGTGCGGCCGGCTGTCATCTGGAAGACCAGGTGAGTACAAAGCGCTGCGGCCATCGGCCGGGCAAGGCGCTGGTGGAAACCGGCGAAATGGTCGATCGCATCAAGGCGGCCGTGGATGCACGCGGTGACGATCATTTCGTTCTCATGGCGCGTACCGATGCACACGCCGTGGAGGGCCAGCAATCGGCATTGGGCCGCGCGCTTCGCTACGCCGAAGCCGGTGCCGACATGATTTTCGCCGAGGCGCTGACGACCCTGGACGAGTACCGCCAGTTCACCTCGAGCCTCGAAGCGCCGGTGCTGGCCAACCTGACCGAGTTTGGCCGTACGCCCATGTTCACTGTGGACGAATTGCGCAATGCCGGGGTGGCCGTCGCACTCTATCCGTTGACCGGATTCCGCGCGATGAGCGCTGCGGCGCTCAAGACGTTTGAGACGCTGCGCCGGAGCGGTACGCAGGCGGATGCGCTGGAGAAGATGCAAACGCGCGACGAGTTATACGACGTCCTCGACTACCGAAGCTACGAGCGCAAGCTGGATGCGCTGTTTGCGAATCGGGACTAGCGGGCAGCGGTGTCCGTTGCGGGCTACCGAAATTCTTTGCAGCCCGCGATACAGGAAGCTATCATTACCTGCTACGCGCCGGCAATTGCCGGCTTGTTTGTCTTGTCAATTTGGCGCTTCGGCCGCACACTGGCCGAGGGCTGCTAACTGGAGAACGGGAATACTCAATGCCAGGCGTGCGAATCAAGGAGAGTGAACACTTCGACGCAGCACTGCGGCGCTTCAAGCGCTCGTGCGAAAAAGCCGGAGTCCTGACGGAACTGCGGCGGCGGGAGTATTACGAAAAGCCCACCCAGGAGCGCAAACGGAAGAAGGCGGCTGCCGTCAAGCGGCACGTCAAGCGCCAGGCAAGACAGCTTTCCAGACGCCGCTCCCTTTACTGATCGCCCCACCCGCCCGGTCTGCTTCAGGTTATTCTAGGCAGACCCATGAACGGGCGCATTCCCCATTCCTTTATCGATGATCTCATCGCGCGTGCCGATATCGTCGAGGTGGTCGGCAAGCGCGTCACCCTGACCAAGGCCGGCCGGGACTACAAGGCCCCGTGCCCGTTTCACGACGAGAAGACGCCTTCCTTTACCGTGAGCGCCCAGAAGGGCTTCTATCACTGCTTTGGCTGCGGCGCGCACGGCACCGCCATCGGCTTTCTGATGAACTATGAGAGTCTTGGCTTTGTCGACGCCGTGGAAGCGCTGGCCGAAATGCTGGGCGTGGAAGTGCCGAGAGAGGCGGGGGCCGCCCGCCGGAACGAAGCCGGCGCCAACCTCTACAGCCTCCTCTCAGAGGCAGATCAAATCTACCGTGCGGCGCTGAAGCGCAATTCCCGGGCGATCGACTACCTGAAAAACAGGGGGATCGAGGGTGTTACCGCGGCTCGGTTCGCTGTGGGCTACGCTCCCGATGCCTGGGATACCTTGCTTCGAGCGCTGGGCACGGACGAGGTGCGGCGCCGGCAACTCATCGACGCCGGTCTTGTGTCGAAGAACGACAAGGGCCGGGAGTACGACAAGTTCCGTGACCGGATCATGTTTCCGATCCGGGACCCCCGAGGGCGGGTGATCGGATTCGGAGGGCGCGTGCTTGGCTCGGGGGAACCGAAGTACATGAACTCTCCGGAAACGCCGGTTTTTCACAAGGGCCGGGAACTCTACGGGATCTACGAGGCGCAGCACGGACCGGGGCGCACGATTGGTCGGCCCGAGGAAATCCTGGTGGTGGAGGGCTACCTGGACGTGGCGAGTCTCGCGCAGCACGGCATCGGTCCCGCGGTGGCGACCCTGGGGACCGCGACCACAGTGGAGCACATTCGCCGGCTGACCCGGATGGCCCAGCAGGTCGTCTTCTGCTTCGACGGCGATCGCGCAGGCCGGAAGGCGGCCTGGAGGGCCATGGAGACGGCATTGCCCCACGCGGGCGGTCAAGTGGAACTGAAGTTTCTGCTGTTACCCGAAGGCGAGGACCCGGATTCCCTGGTTCGCTCCCGAGGCGCGGAAGCATTTCGCGAAAAGGCGCAATCCGCCGTGTCGCTGTCGGAATTTCTGCTCGGGGAACTGAAGGGCCAGGTCGATCTCTCCAACGCCGACGGCCAATCGAAGCTGGTGGCCCTGGCCAAGCCCTTGTTTTCCCGGTTACCCGCGGGGGTTTACCGGGAACTGCTCATCAGGAAGGTGGCGGATGTCGTCGGGCTGAGCATCGAGGGCCTGGAGAGGGCGCTCGAGACGCCCGACACCTCGCCGCCGGCCTACCGTCGAGAGGAGGCCTCCCTGGCGGCGGCGAATCCTCGCGGCACGCTCATTCGCCGCGCGATCAGCCTGGTACTGAACTATCCGGCCATCGGCGCGAACCTGGATGGAATGCCTGACCTGGGCACGGTCGAGCAGCCCGGTGCACGGTTGCTGCAGCAGCTTCTCGATACCGCGAGCGAGAACCCGGAGAGCACGCCAGCCCATTTGCTCGAGCGATTCCGCGACGACCCGGAGGGACGCCACCTGGGGCGCCTGCTGGATACCGCACTGCTGGACGCGGAAGAGGCTGCACCAGCGGTGTTGCTGGACATGCTGCGGCGAATCGTCGCCGAAGATCTGAAGAGGCGGCTTGCGGAGCTCCTGGCCAGGCCATCGCTGTCAGCCGACGGGCGCGCGGAGGTCAAGGCGATTCAGAACCGCCTCCGCGAATCCCCTGGGAACTTTGGCGGCGGCTGACCGGTCAATTAGTAATTCTGGAAATAACCGCAGATTCAGGTAAACTTACTCGTTTGTGTCGATTCGATTGTAGGCAGGATGAATACAGCAACCGCAATACAGCCCCACCAACCCAACGATCGCCAATCCCAACTCAAGATTCTCATCGCCAAGGGTAAGGAACAGGGATACCTCACCTACAGCGAAGTCAACGATCATCTTCCCAGCGATATCGTCGATCCGGAGCAGATCGAGGATATCGTCAATATGATCAACGACATGGGCATTACGGTGTACGAAAAGGCACCGGATGCCGAGTCGCTGTTGCTCTCCGATTCCGCCGTCTCCAGCGATGACGTCGTGACCGACGAAGCCGCCGCCGCCCTTGCGACGGTGGACAGCGAGTTCGGCCGTACTACGGACCCCGTGCGCATGTACATGCGAGAGATGGGCACGGTCGAACTGCTCAACCGGGAGGGAGAGATCCGCATCGCCAAGCGAATCGAGGAGGGGCTCGACCAGGTGCGGGCGGCGCTGTTGCAGTTTCCGCCCACTGTGGGTCTTCTGCTCGGGTTGTACGACCGCGTGGTGGAAGGGACAACGCGGATGCAGGACGTTATTGTCGGATTCATCGATCCCAACGCCGGAATTGCCGACCCGAACGCGCCTAAAACCGAAGACAACAACCAGCCGTCCAATCTGGGGCCGGACCCGAAAGAGGTAGCCAGGCGGATGAAAATAATCCGCCGGCACTTCGACCGCTACGTGAAAGCGTTGGCAGCGCAAGACATCCAGCATTCATCGGCGCAGAAGGCCATCAGGTCGCTGACGCCCCAGTTCATGGAATTGAAGCTCGCGCCCAAGCTCTTCGAAGCCATGGTTCTAAAACTGAGGGAGACCGTTAACAACATTCGCAATCAGGAACGTCAGATCATGACGTATTGCGTTCGCGATGCCCGGATGGTTCGCAAGGACTTTATCGCCAGCTTCAGGACCAACGAGACCAATCTCGAATGGATCGACAAGCATATTCGCGCCAAGCGCAAGCACTCCTCGCAGTTGGCGCGACTCAAGGACGAGATCGTGCGGTGCCAGAAACGCCTGTCCAAGGTCGAGCAGGGCAGCTTGCTGAGCATCAAGGAGATCAAGGAGATCAACCGCGAGATTTCCATGGGCGAGGCCCAGGCGCGAAGGGCAAAGAAGGAAATGGTGGAAGCCAACCTGCGCCTGGTGATTTCCATCGCCAAGAAGTACACCAACCGTGGGCTCCAGTTCCTCGACCTGATTCAGGAAGGCAACATTGGCCTGATGAAGGCGGTGGACAAGTTCGAGTATCGGCGCGGATACAAGTTTTCTACTTATGCAACCTGGTGGATCCGCCAGGCCATCACCCGCTCGATCGCCGATCAGGCACGAACCATTCGAATTCCGGTCCACATGATCGAGACCATCAACAAGCTGAACCGTATCTCCCGGCAAATGCTGCAGGAGATGGGCCGTGAGCCCACTCCGGACGAGCTCGCCGAGCGCATGGAAATGCCGGAGGACAAGGTCAGGAAGGTGCTCAAGATCGCCAAGGAACCGATCTCGATGGAAACGCCCATCGGCGACGACGAGGACTCGCACCTGGGGGATTTCATCGAGGATACGGCGGTGCATTCACCGGTGGATTCGGCCACCTCCGAGGGTCTGAAGGAAACCACCCATTCGGTGCTGGCCGGGCTGACGCCCCGCGAAGCCAAGGTGCTGCGGATGCGGTTCGGCATCGACATGAATACGGACCACACCCTGGAGGAGGTCGGCAAGCAGTTCGATGTCACCCGGGAGCGTATTCGGCAAATCGAGGCCAAGGCGCTACGCAAGTTGCGTCATCCTTCCCGTTCCGACCGGTTGCGCAGCTTTCTGTTGGAGGATTAGCAGCCGGGCTTTTGCCACGGGCTGCTGGCGCAACCTGCGTGTCGCGCTTCCTCGGAAGCTGGTGGGAGTGGATTAAGGTGTCAGCCTGCCGCGGCGCGGGCCTCGTTGGGCGCGACGTTCGGGTAGAGTTCGTCCAGCGGCACGGAGCGGCCGGTTTCGGTGACGATCCGGCAGTGATACCGCCGCAACCTGCGTGGTTCGCGCACCCCGCATGAATGCGCGATGATCTCGATCTCCTTGGTCATCTGGCGAGCGTATTTCTTCACGCGCATCGCCTTGTTCTCCGGATTGAGTCCCCGTTGCAGCCGCTTGTTGTGGGTGGTGATGCCCGTGGGACAGGTGTTCCTGTTGCACTGCAAGGCCTGAATGCAGCCCAGGGCGAACATGAACCCGCGGGCTGAAACCACAAAGTCAGTCCCCGCGCAGAATGCCCAGGCCGCCTCGGCCGGGGTGATGAGTTTGCCGCTGGCGATTACCTTGATTCGATCCCGCAGCCCGTACTCGGTCAGTCGATCCACCACCAGCGGCAGGCTTTCGCGAATGGGCAGCCCGACATTGTCCATGAGCGGCATGGGCGCGGCGCCGGTGCCGCCGTCGCCGCTGTCCACGGTGATGAAGTCCGGCGCACTCTCGATGCCTCGCCTCCAGATTTCCTGGAACAGATCGTCCAGCCATCCATAGGCGCCGATGACCGACTTGAATCCGGTGGGTTTGCCGGTGATCGAGCGCACCCGGTCGACCAGGTCCAGGAGATCCGCTGCGCTGTCCACCTCGAGATGGCGATTCGGGCTTATCGAGTCCTGACCAGCCGGAATGCCGCGAATGGCGGCGATTTCTTCGGTGACCTTGGCACCCGGAAGGATGCCCCCCTTGCCGGGTTTTGCGCCCTGGCTCAGCTTGATCTCGAACATTCTCACCTGTTCGTGTGCGGCCACCTGGCGCAGTTTTTCTTCAGAGAGCTTCCCCGGTTCATCGCAAACGCCGTACTTGGCGGTCCCCATCTGGAATACGATGTCCGCTCCGCCGGCAAGGTGATGTGGCGACAGCCCGCCCTCGCCCGTGTTGAGCCAGCTACCCGCCATGCGAGCGCCGTTGGAGAGTGCCAGTGCGGCCGGTCGTGAAATGGCCCCGTAGCTCATGCCGGAGATGTTGATGAGCGATGACGTGGTATAGGGACGTGCGCAGTTCGGTCCGAGCGTCACAGGCCGGGGTTCAACGACGTCCTGCTCCAGCACTGGATAGGCGCAGTTGACGAATATGACAGTGCCCACGGGCCGCAGGTCACGGGTCGAGCCGAATGCGACGGTATTATCCGTCCCCAGGGAAGCACGACCGACCCAGGACCGCTCCGCCCGGTTGAAGGGCAGTTCCTCGCGGTCCATGGCGAAGAAGTACTGACGAAAGAATTCGCCGAGGTGCTCGAAAATCGTGCGGAATCGGCCGATGACAGGGAAATTCCTGCGAATCGCGTTCTTGGTCTGGGACACATCCTTGACAAAAAGAATCGCCAAAACCAGCACGCCCGTTCCGACCAGGAGAACGAATGCATAAACCAGGACGGTCAGGACTTGAAGTGTAGCGTCAAACATCGTGTCGTCTCCCTGCTGTGGCGCTGATCGTACCTTCTGGAACTGTGTTTGGGAAAGCAGACACCCGCGTTCGTGGTGGTGGTAATCTTCGTTTCTGGCGGGCCTGTAGCTCAGTTGGTTAGAGCAGGGGACTCATAATCCCTTGGTCGTAGGTTCGAGTCCTACCGGGCCCATTAGTCTAAGCCGATGAATAATCGCGATATTTTAAGAAAAGTTCCAGCGCGATAGCCTACGTGGACGAATCCAGTTGTTACGAATCGTGTTACTTCTCGGAAGTGATTGCCTGGAACGGCAGGGAAGTCTGCTTGTGCGCGTCGCCCGCACCCTCGAAGCGGCACGGAATTTCGCTAGATTTGCGCAACCCGCGCGTTTGAAGGGGAGCGATCTTTGCTTGTGCGCGTCGTGATCGGGCGAAGCCTTGTCGAGTGCGAGTGCCGTAGCCAGTTTGTCGAACCGCTGCCACGCGCGTATGTTGAATCGACGACGGACCGGACGGCGTATCTAGAGAGTCGAGTCGCGTTAGCCGAACTGCTGCATCCAGAGAAGAAGAACGTCCCGCGCGAGAGCTGCAACATAGCCGACTATTGCCAAAACGACGATCACGCATCCTGTTGCGATTTTAACGGTGGTTTCAATCCTGCCGATTCTGTCGTTCAGTTTGTCGAATCGATTGTCGAGCCGGTCAAATCGTTCGTTGATTTGAGAAAGGCTATATTGGAGCCATCCAGAGGTGCCCTCTGGCGGTGGCACCGGATCAGGAGGTGGTGGCTGCGTGTCAGTCTTAGGCTGTGCCACTAGTTGCCTGCTTTACGCTGATCCACTCCCACAACTCCGCATCATGCCGTCCCCAATAGTTTGTGACCGGTATGACAATTCCATTAGTGGAGTTAGAATCTTTCATTCCGAACCCAAGCTTGTCTGCTACTCGTCGAGTCGTTTCTCCCTGAGTCGCAACGAAAAAAGTGTCGTGCCCAACGATGTAGTAATCGCCCGGGTAGTGTTCTTGGACGCCCGCTTTCACCCTCGCTGGATTGGACACTTGGAATATCGCGTAAACTTGCATCGCTTAGGAATGTACCAGTTAAATGACGCAACATGTTGCCACTCTCCACAAGAGAGTGCCATAAACGTCTTGATGATAGAGTGAATGCCGCTCATGCCACGCTTCCGGCGACGACTTCGCACTGGCGTTTTCGGGATTGTACAGCCCTCGCTCCACGTCCGCCGCAAACTGGCGCACTAATTTTGCGCGTTCCTTCGGTGAGCTGGTCCAAGACACCGGCGTCACGTCGATAACTTGCCGTTAGTCATGCTCCCATAAACTTCATTTCCGCCAACCCCTCGTATTACGAACATTCGCCCTCGCCCTCGCATTCCAGACAAATGCCCGCGCCCTTCGCATGGTTCAAGCCTACGCAGGGACCGCCGGCGTTGTCGCACGCCGAAAATGCCCGAAGTGGGGAGATATTGGATAGCCGCCGATCAGGGGCGAATTTCGGGGGTCGCGGTTTGGTTGTGTGCGTCGGTTACCTTGTCGAATTTGTGCGCGGGATGGTCCAGCTTGTCCGTTTTCCTCGTAGCCTTAGAACGGAAACCGCCGAGCGGAGTAGTTCAAGATTGCCTAACCCGCCGGGTGAGCAAGGCAAGCTCAATTACAAGCACCAACAACACCGGCCCAAAATAATTGGCGAACGCTTCAAAGAATACGGGCGAAGGTCGCCCATCCTGTAACCCGAACCCGGCAAAGAGGGTTAACAGCGCCAGCGCAATTGCGCCAGACAGGAACACCCCCGTTAGCGTGTCCCGAAATTTCCGGAGTACCACCCTCAGAACAAAGGCGGTCAACAAGTAAGCGACAACAAAGCCACCGAAAAAAGCACCAAACCAATACATTACCGATCCTCTGCAATTGCAACCGTTTGGTGACATCGGGAGCGCACCGGGAGCCGGTTCGCTCTACAGATCAATTGCGGCGTCACAGTAACCGCAGCTTGCCTGAAAGTGTAAGTCAGCTTGTCGGGACCGGGCACGGCGGTAGCGTTCAACCCCTCGCATTCCAAGCATACTCCCTCGCCCTCGCATTCCAGACAAATGCCTGCGCCCCCGCACACTGAACAATCCCCGGTGCTGTCGCACGCTACGCAATCCCCTAGAGCGTTGCACACCACGCACGCGCCCTTAAAGCCGCACAGCGGGCCCTGAGAGCGTCCCCGCTGATCGCGAGAGCCGTTGGCCTTGTCATGGCATACCCTCAAGCTCTGAGCGCGTCAGGGGAATAAGTCCCTTTGCCGAATCCATGTAGAGCAGGCTGTTATGGGTGTTTCCGTCGTGTCAGTGTTTCGGTTGTTACTTGCCGTGTCACAATTCGGCACTTGTGACGGCCTGATTGTCGCCTGCCGCGCGAGCACTTCCGCGATGAACCACAACCGCCATTCCATCTACTCCCTTCGGACGCTTCAAGCCTACGGTGGGAACAGCCGCGCGGTCGCAAGCAGAAAACTTCCAAAATGTGGAGATATCGCTGTCGCGCCGATCAGAGAGGAATGGCGGTGCCGGGCGTCAGTCTACTATTGTGTTCGTCCGCGCCGGCGCAAGCGAGTATGAGACCGGCGGAACATCCTCCTCCAAGTCCCTGAAGTGACGGCGAACCTTTTGCTGGTTGGACGGCTTCAGCCAGTCGGCATCTGCGTAGAGATACCTGGTCGCTTGCATTACGTCGAAGGAATTATCAACCCCATCGAAATTACTGTCTCCAGCACCGTTGTGATCCAGTCCGAAGCAATGCCCGAGTTCGTGCGCGATGGAATTTACGAGCAGGTGTGACCAAGTCCCACATGACGCCGTGCTCCAGTGGGCAGTGTCTGCTTGATACCCACCCCAGAACGCGCTTGACGCAACGCCCAAGTGTCCGCCGCCCCAAAGGAAGTTATCCGGCTTCATAATGACCATTAGCAAAATGGTTCTCTGCGGTCGCCACCATATTGCAGTGGTCGTGTATCCCAATGGTTGATACAACGCGCCCATTTGGTCCGCCGTCAGGGATCCCACGCCCTCGTGAGTGCATTGCGTGTCAGTGCCGACAGGTTCAAATTGAGTGCAGGTCAGCACCTCATATTGCTGCTCGGACAACACGACATCGTATTCATGCGAAAGCACACCGAGGATGGCCATAGCTTGCCGTGTGGCAACAAACGCGTCATTGGTCGAAAGGATCGCCTGCTCTATCGCGGACTGAGTGTCTTCCAAATCGCTAGGCATGACGTAGACCGGCAGCAACTCGATTCGGAGCCGATCCTGGGCTGATGCGCCCGACGCGCCAACGGTAAGCAGAATCAAACACACGACTCGGCAAAACACCTTGTAATGATTCCTTCCGCGCATTTTCTTGACGATAGCCGCCGATGGTCGCTAACCATGAGTCCCTAGCGGCCAAATTCTCGCTGCTTCGGCAGTTCGTGTCAAAACGTCAGAGTGGTTTGCTAGTGTGCGCTACGGTAACTGGCCCTTGACGTGTCCGCTTCGTTCCTGGCACTAGAATCGGCCAAGAGCGCCGCTAGATCCTTTTTTCAGGAATTATTTACTTGACTCCCAAGTTAACCGGACCATTTAGAGACTCTAAATGCATCGGCCATCTATTTCCGGGGTTTTCCCCTTGGCCCACCTTTTTGCCTTTTCTAAAGCGCCCTTGCGATTCTCAAGCGTTTTCTCCTTCAGTCGGCAAAACGCTGATCCAGCGACGTTGAGGCGACCGCATGTTTCGCAGTCAAACATGTAACCGTCGTAATCTGCAGGACGCAGTTTCGTTGCAATCTCGCCGCAAACCGGGCATGGGCACTTACTCATTTGATTCCTCTTGAACACGTCGTTCCCTTTCTGACTGGATTCGTTCTTACAGGTTGCGTTCCTTTTGCTTCTCATGCCAAACCGCGCCCGCGCGCACTTCGCCGGTTATTGTCTTGCAGAAATTCGTCACCTTGCGCGGATATGCGCGGGGACACGGATTCCAGTGCTTCTTTATATCCCGCTCGATGTCCGCTCGCTCGGTGTCGCTCAGTTCAAGCCGCTTCACGCGGACAGCCGTACCACGTCAGCACTCGTGCGGGTTAGATACTGCGCCCATAGCGCCATGCCCTCACGTCGCTCAGTGAGCCTGTCTGATTGGTCGTAGGCTGCCTGCGCTTCATTGGCTACCTTGTGCGCAAGCTGTTGCTCTATCGCCGCCTCAGACATACGAGAGCGTTCCGTCGCCCAAACTCGAAAGCTCGTGCGGAAACCGTGAGCCGTGCATCCCAACTCAAGCGCCTTGCAGAGTTTTGGGAAAACATCGTCAGCGATGCTCGCGCCGTTCTCGCGCGGGAATACCAGCCCGGAACCGTCCGAGAGTTCGCGGGCCTCGCTCAGCACGTCAACGGCCCTGCCGCTCAATGGCTGGATATGAGCCTCACCCGCTTTCATGCGAGCGCCGGGAGTAGTCCACGTTGCCGCGTCCAGGTCAATCTCGCTCCACGTCGCGCCGCGCACGTCGCCGGATCGAGCCGCCGTCAGTATCAACAGCTCAAAAGCCAGCTTGACGGCTTGCGCTGCCTTGCTCTCGCGGATCGCGGAAAGCGCCGCCGGAACGTCGCTGTAATGCAGCGATGCAAAGTGCTGTTTCTTTGCCCGCTGTTTCGGGAGTGCTGCGGTGACTTCGCTCCGGGCCGGGTTGTCGGTGCGATAGTTCTTTGCCACCGCCCAAGCCATGATGCGTCCTATGCGCTGGCGCACCCGCTTTGCCGTGGTCGGCTTTTCGTACCAAATGGCAGCGACGCACGAGAGCACGTCGTCGGAAGTCACCCGGTCAATTCGCTTGTTGCCGAATTTCGGAAAAACGTAATCGCGCAGGCTTGAGCGCCACTGTTGCTCCGATTTGCCGTCACCCTTGCCGCGCCAGTCTTTTGACAACAGCTTGATTACATCGTCAGCGGCCCGCTTGAAAGTCGGCATCCCACCGGCGCGCGGATCGTGGCCAGCGTGAACCATCTTTGCATTTTCGACGGCCAGCGCTCTCGCCTCGGCCAGAGTCACAAACGGATATTTGCCGAGTCCTATGTTGGTCGGCTTGCCGCCGATCCTGAGCCGTTGGGTCCAGGACTTCGAGAGCCGCCCGTTGCTCATGGGCTTGACGTTGAGCGCCAGCCCGTACCCGCCGCGCCCGTCGCCGTGGCGTCCGGGCTTGTTGATTGTCTCGCAAAATCGCGCCGTCAGTGTCGATCCTTTTCGCCTCACTTTGCTCGCTCCTGTTGTGCCCGTTGTGCTTCTAGTTGTTACTTTGGGCACTATACCGTCGCACATTGTGGCAGACAAGCATGTACAGAAAATGCGATAATGGCCTAGGTTTCGGCTCCGTAAGTTGTTGATCCAAAACGGCCTTTAGGGGACTCATATCCCTTGGCCGTAGGTTCGAGTCCTACCGGGCCCACCATGCTACCTTTGCACGCGTCCCGATGCGTCACCTTCCATGAGGTGTTCCACTTCAGCAACGGCGACCCGATTGAAATCGCCCGAGATCGAGTGCTTCAGGCAGCTCGCGGCGACCGCGAACTCCAGCGCTTGCTGCCGGTCGTCGTAGGCGTTCAGGCCGTAGATCAGGGCGGACGCGAAACTGTCGCCGCCGCCGACACGGTCAACGATGTCCGTGATCTCGTAACGCCGCGACATCCTGAACGTTTCGGCGTCGCGCAGGCACGCAGACCAGCCGTTGCGGTCGGCACTGTGAGATTCGCGCAGCGTGATCGCGATCATGGCCATCTCGGGAAACTTCGCCAGCACTTTCGCGCTCAGGGCCTCGTAGCGGGCCGGGTCCAGCTTCCCCCCCTTGACATCGACGCCGGCGGAAATACCCAGCGATTTCTGGCAATCCTCTTCATTGGCGATACCGATGTCGACGTACTTGACGAATTGGGTCATGACTTCCGGCGCCGATTTGCCGTACTTCCAAAGTTTGCTGCGGAAGTTGAAGTCGCAGGACACGGTGACACCGGCACGTTTGGCGGCGATGACGGCCTCCAGGCTCAGTTCGGCCGCGGATTCGCTGAGCGCCGGCGTGATGCCCGTGATATGGAACCATTTTGCGCCGTCAAGAATGGCTTGCCAGTCGAAGTCGCCGGGTTGCGCGGTACAAATGGACGAGCCGGTGCGGTCATAAACGACCTTCGAGGGACGCTGGTTCGCGCCGACTTCAAGAAAATAAATGCCGACGCGATCGCCGGAACGGTTGATGTGGGACGTTTCGACGCCGAATCGCCGCAGTTCGCGGATGGCCGATTCGCCGACATCGTTGTCGGGTAACGAACTGACGAATCCCGCACTCAACCCGAAGTTGGCCAGGGCGACCGCCACGTTGGCCTCGCCGCCCCCGAAGGTTGCTTCAAGCGACGGCGACTGGAAAAAGCGCTCGTGACCGGGCGACTTGAGTCGCAGCATGATCTCGCCAAAGGAAACGAATTCGGCCAAGGTCTATCCCTTCGCCTGATTTGCGATGGAGTTGGCTTCAGCCGCCAAACGGGTGATCTCGTCGAATGCACCGCTGCCGATGGCGCTGGATGGCGTGAGCCAACTGCCACCGCAGGCGATCACCGACGGTACTTCAAGGTAGTCTCGCAAGTTCTTTGCCGATATTCCCCCTGTCGGTATGAATTCTACATCGCGGAATACCGCTGAAAGCGCCTTGAGCATGGGTATCCCGCCGGCCAGGCTCGCGGGAAAGTACTTCAACACACGCAGGCCCAGGTTCCACGCTCGCTGCACTTCGCTCGCCGTGGAAACGCCGGGCACAATGGGGACCGATAATTCGTTCGCCGCGGAGACGACGCCATCGTGCAGGCCGGGCGACACAATGAACCGTGCGCCGGCCGCTACGGCGGTACGCGCCTGTTCTTCGCTCAGGACAGTGCCGGCGCCCACATGCGCCTCCGGCACGTCTGCGGCGACAGAGCCGATCGCCTCCAACGCAGCGCCCGTGCGCAGGGTTATCTCGACGATCGGCAGCCCACCTGCGACCAGGGCGCGGGCAACCGGCACGGCGTCCGAAGCGTCTTCAATGACCACGACGGGCACCACGGGTGTCTGTTGGAGCAATGCAGTCAGTCGGGACGCAACCAACGGGAGAGACCAATTTGAGGAGATTGTGTGCAGATATTGGTAATACCGAAATTTCTTCATCACCCGTGTCGCAACCATCAAGCTATCATATTGGCCAGAAGAATATGCGTATTGGGAAACACATCCGTGCGTCAGCACGCTGCCAGGGTCCAGGTGCATGGTTCACCCGGAACGGTTGACACTGGTCGCGGTCGGAGCCTTGACGCTGCTCGCAGCCACCGTTCTGGGCGCCTACGGCACTCATGGCGTGCAGGGCGTCGTCGACCCGGCGCAATGGAGCGCCTACGAAGTGGCCGTCGACTACCAGTTCTACCATGGGCTGGGCATTGTCGCGGCCGGCATCCTGGCGGACCGCTTGCCCGAATCCCGATTGGTAGCCTGGTCGGGGTGGGTTCTTCTGGCCGGAATCGTCGGCTTTAGCGGCAGCATCTACGCGACGACGTTCGGTGCGCCCGGGGCGATCGGATCTGTCGCGCCGCTGGGCGGTATCGCCATGATGGCGGGATGGCTGCTGCTCGCATTGGGCGTGTGGCGCGCAGGCCGTGCCCGGGGTGTTGACTAGCGCAAGAATCGATTCCGTCAGGTTGCCATTATTCCAGAGCGAGCCTGACGCGACGATACCCCGCCTGCGGTAGCATCCTCGCTTATGGCCAGAATTCATGCCGATATAGCCGCTCTGTGCTGGACTGTTCGAAGAGATCGGCGGAAAATAACCGCCCCTGAACAACTGGATTTTCAGGTCAACCTTGCGAGGCTTTACATCATGTCATTACACATCGGCGACCAGGCACCTGACTTTACGGCGGAGACCACCCAGGGGACCATCAACTTCCACGAGTGGATCGGTGACGGCTGGGCGATTCTCTTTTCCCACCCCAAGGACTTCACGCCGGTCTGCACGACGGAACTCGGCTATATGGCGGGACTCAACGCGGACTTCACGAAGCGCAACTGCAAGGTGATCGGCCTGAGCGTGGACTCGGTGGATGATCACGTGGCGTGGTCCAAAGATATCGAGGAGACTCAGGGCCATGCCGTGAACTATCCCATCATCGACGGCAGCAGCCTGAAAATAGCGAAGGCCTACGATATGCTGCATCCGAACGCCAGCGGTGCAGCCAGGGATCGCACCGCAATGGATAACTCCACCGTGCGCTCCGTCTTCGTGATCGGTCCTGACAAGAACGTCAAGGCGATGCTCACCTATCCCATGAGCACGGGACGCAACTTCGACGAGGTGCTGAGGCTCCTGGATTCGATCCAGCTTACCGCCGCCCACAAGGTGGCCACCCCGGTCAACTGGAACGACGGTGACGATGTCATCATCCTGCCGGCGGTGTCCAATGAGGAGGCGCAGGAGCGGTTCCCGGACGGCTGGGAATCACCCAAGCCCTATATCCGGATCGTTCCGCAGCCGGAATAGCCGAGACGATCGGACAGCACCGCGATCGACTCTTCGACTCGGGCGCTGGGTAGCGTAATTTGCATGTGTCGCCCGGTCACAAGGTGACCGGGCCTTGCGGGCTTTGACACGGGTCACGAAAGCGAGTTACGTTCAAACTCTCTCTAAAACGCTCGACATGCAACGCTACAACCCGGCACTGCTTCTTGTTGCGTCCCTGATTCTCTGGGGGTGCGAGAGCGGGACATCCACGGGTCCCGAAGCGATCGACTTCACTCCGGCCCAACCGTCGGGGCAGGGTTTCGCGGCTCTCTACGCTCCGCCGCCTTACGACGTCGTCCCCTATCCCAACGACATCTACAATCCAGTCGCTGCCGGGGCGGGTTCGACCCTGTCCGTCCCCGTCAGGGTCACGTCACCGCTGGCGGCGGCACTCAACACGCTGGACGGATTCTCAACGACGGCGACCATCACTGCGCCGTTCAATGCTCCGATCGACACGACGAGCCTGGTCCCCTTCAATCCGCTGGCGCCGGGCGGCGCCGCGACCGTGTTCGTGCTCGACGCCACCCGCGGGGTTCCCCTCGTACCCGGCGTGCATTATTCGGTGGATGTGAGCAGCGCCACGGGCAGCAACGACTCGTTGCTTGAGATCACGCCGCTGCGGCCGCTGACGCCGAAGACCACGTATCTGTTCGTTCTCACCACCGGAATTCGCAGCACCCTGGGCACGGCGGCCTCGGCCGATCAGGCCTTCGGCGCGGTACGGGATGCGCACCTGGCGCGACTCGACAGCGTCCCCGGCGCACCGGAGCTGGATCCGCTGTTTCCGGCCATCACCCCCCTGGTCGATGCCGCCACGGGATTGCTGGGGATCCCCGGCAACACGATCGCGGTGGCCTGGAGCGCTACCACGCAATCCGTCTCCGACGTGCTGGACGCAGTGCAGGCCAGTGCCGTGGCCATGCCGCACCAAATAGCACCAATGGGTATTTCTACCGCCCACCTTGGACTGGGATTGCCCGGTGCCGCCAGTCTCCACGCGGGTTGGATGCAGATTCCCTATTACGGAGATCCCAACGACGTCCTGGGCAGCTTCTGGATAAATTCCGATTTCGTGCCGCCCACGGCGGCCAACCCGCATCCGCTGCCCCGCGGGGGGCTGTTGCGGATCCCGGTGTTCGCGACGACTCCCGTTTCCGGCGAGGCTCCCCCTGGCGGGTGGCCGGTTGTGCTTTTCCAGCACGGCGTCACCAGCAACCGCACCTCGATGATCGCCATCGCCGATGCCTTTGCGTCGCAGGGCTTTGCCATGGTGGCCATCGACCTGCCGCTGCACGGGGTCACCGACACCGGCAGCATCTTCTATCAGGGCGCCGGCAGTCCCTTCGGCGATAACGAGCGGCACTTCAACCTGGACAACGTGGGCGGCCTGGGCAGCCTGGTACCGGACGGCCAGGTCGACAACGGCTGGCAGGTCTTCAACGTGGCCAATCCGTTGAATGCCCGGGACCACGGCCGGCAGGCGGTATCGGACCAGTTCCACCTGATTCGAACCGTCCCTGTCATGGACGTCACCGGCGATGGCATTGCGGATCTCAACGGCAATCGCATCCACTTTGTCGGTGTTTCCCTGGGCGCAATTTTCTCGGCGCCGTTTCTCGCGCTGAGCCGGGAGTTCTCCACGGCGACCCTGTCCAGCGCCGGAGGGCCGTACTCGAGCTTTCTCACGGACCCCATGGCGATCACCTTCGGGCGGCCGATCCGCGCGGCTGTGGAAGCGGCGGGGCTGCCATTCGGAACGGTCGGATTCCAAAACTTCGTCCGCGACCTGCAAACTGTGCTGGATTCCATCGATCCCGTTAACTACGCTGCCTCGGCGGCGTCCCATCACCCCATACACATGGTCGGCGTGCGCCCGGATACCTCGGTACCGATGTCGTTGATCGACAACGTCGCGGAATTGATGGGGCTGTCGGACATTTCGGCAACCACGGTGGATCCAGCGGGTGTGCGGGGCATCGTGCGCTTCAACAGGGGGGGTCACGGCGCGATTCTCAACTCGGCGGATCCTGCGGTCACCGTGGAGATGCAAACCCAGGCGGTGGCGTTCGCGGCCTCGGGGGGAACCCTCCTTCCTGTCGGCAATACCGGGATCGTCGAGTGACGGGCCGCCGGCGCGGAGTACGGATATGAGGAGTCAACCAAACTTGAGATTCGTCATCGGTTGCTGCCTTGGCGGGTATTCGCTGTGCGGCCTGTCTCAGCAGCCCGTGCAACCCCCGGGCGCCATTGAGGAAATCTTCGTCACCGGTTCGTACATCCGCAGGGAGTCGCAATTCGATTCACCCTCGCCGCTGACCACCATCGGCTTCGAGGAGATTGCCGACCTGGGCGTCAACGAGATCAGCGACATCATCGAGCGGTTGACCATCAACACGGGATCCCAGAACAACCCCGACGCGTTCACCCAGAACGCAAGCACCGGCACGACGAATATCAACCTGCGCGGCCTGGGCGTGAATTCCACCCTGGTTCTGCTCAACTCCCGCCGCCAGGTGCACAGCGCCGTGACCACGAACCGCGGTAACAACTTCGTCGACACCTCGGCGCTGCCGCCGATGATCGCCTTCGACCGGATTGAGACGTTGAAGGATGGCGCCACGGCGCTGTACGGTTCCGACGCCGTGGCCGGGGTGGTGAACTTCATTACCCGCAGCGACTTCCGGGGCCTGGATCTGAAGCTGGATGTCCAGACGGTTGCCGGACACCCTCAGGACGACCAGCAGTTCAGCTTGCTGTACGGTGGCGGTACTGATCGCACGCATGTCCTGCTGGCCTTCAGCGTGCTGGATCGCAAGCCGCTGACCACGGCGGACAAGCGCCTCTCCGCGCCCACCGACGATCTGAGCGCCGTCGGCAACCCGGGCAGCTTCCTGGTGACGGCGCTGCCCGGCAATCCTGCCTATGCGCCGGTGTGGACGGCCGCCTTCGACACGAATTTCAATGGCGTGGCGGATCTGGTAGAGCCGGTTCTGGGCCTGCCGCCGGTACCCGGCGCCCTGACTCCCCTGTTCGTGGATCCGGACTGCAATGCCGTTGCGGCCCAGGACCCGAAAGTGGTTCCCGGCATCGTGCAGTCC
Organism: Candidatus Rariloculaceae bacterium; assembly: GCA_965262365.1. Classification (GTDB taxonomy): domain Bacteria; phylum Pseudomonadota; class Gammaproteobacteria; order Steroidobacterales; family Rariloculaceae; genus UBA6522. The sequence goes on along the minus strand of OZ253541.1, from coordinate 3,351,902 downwards.
GTGCCGAGTCCCTCGGGTGACATCGGCATCGGGCTGTGCCAGTTCGACTTCGGCTCCTATTTCAGCCTGGTCCCCGAAGAGGAGCGCGTGTCGGCCTACGTGGAAGTGAATCACGATTTCAGCGACCGGCTGGATGGCCGGCTGGAACTGCACCTGACGGACAACGAGGCGCTGCGGAACAATTCGCCGTCCTTTCCCATCACCGAGCGCAACCCGATCTCGGTCAACCATCCCGACAATCCATTCGGTACGGACGTGCTGTGGATCGGCCGTGTCATCGGGGGCGGCGGAACCGCGGGTCCAACGGTCCATGACTCACGAACCTGGCGAGTGGCCGCGAGCCTCACCGGCGACTTCAATGAAGATTGGGGCTGGGATGCGGGTTTCCAGCGGAGCAGGAACGAGTTCTACCTCGGCGCGGAGGACACCGTCGGGGATCGACTGTACGGCGCGTTGATCGGGCTCGGCGGCCCGGAGTGCGATCCTGTCACGGGCGCCCCGGGGGTCGGCGCCTGTCACTTCTTCAATCCCTTCGGCAGCTCGTTGACCGGAGCGGGCACCGTCAACCCACCGGAACTCATCGACTTCATTCAGGGGCCGTATACCCTCGACACCAACACCCGTCTCACGACGTTCGATGGCGTGGTGACGGGCAATTTCGGCTCACTTCCCGGCGGACCGGCGGGCATCGCGGTGGGCGCACAGATCCGTGAAGAGGAGTCCCACTCGGACTACAGCGAAATCGCGAATCGGGACGGATTCATGTTCTTGGTCGGTAACCCTGATTTCTCCAGCCGCCGCCAGGTGACGGCGGCGTTCGTGGAATTGCTGCTGCCGGTCAGCGATCAACTGGACCTGCAGCTTGCCGCGCGCATCGAGGACTACGGCGACGGCGTCGATTCGACCGATCCGAAGCTTTCCGCGCTTTGGCGTCCCTATGATTCCTTCGCGGTGCGGGCTTCCGTAGGGACATCATTCCGCGCGCCCTCGATCTTTCAGGCCTTCGGGACGCAGACGACGCTCGAGGAATTGACCGATCCGCTGTTTCCGGCCGGCACGCAATTCCTGCCGGTACGGACGCAACCGAACCTTTCCGGCAAGACACTCAGACCGGAAACCGCCGACGTGGCCAATCTGGGGTTTAGCTGGTCGCCCAACGACAACCTGGAACTCGGCCTGGACTATTGGTCGTTCGACTACACCGACGTCATCATCCAGCAGAATCCCCAGGCGCTGCTGGACGCGGCGGCTGCGGGTGACGCGGCGGCGGCGAGGCAGATCGAACGCGGTCCGACGGGTGGGCTGGTTCGGGTCAACTCGTTCTACGACAATGCCTCGTCGCTCACGACTGACGGTTTCGACTTCTCGGTCGCCTACACGATGGATTCCGCCTTCGGGACGTTGCGACTGGGCGCCCAGGCCACCGCGGTATCAACCTACGACCTGGCGGATCCGCAGGCCGGCGTCATCGACGGCGCCGGCAAGCGCAACTTCGCGAACTTTGCCACTTCGGTGCCGGAACTGCGGGCCAACCTGTTCGTGAATTGGCAGCGAGACATTCACGGCATCAACGTCTACGTCCATCGCATCGATTCGTATCTCGATGACGGTCAGCCCGATTCGCTGCATCCGATCGAGAGTCACGACACCGTCGACGCCCAGTACAATGTCGCCCTCGACCGGTTCGCGGGCGTCACGCTTTCGTTCGGCGCCCTGAACCTGTTCGACGAGGACCCACCCCGGGTGGCCACAAACGGGGGCTTCGATTCCAAGGTGCACGATCCGCGCGGGCGGCTGTTCTACGCAAGAGCCTCGTTGTCGTTCTGACTAGAGGGCGTTCGGCGATGTTGATTCTTGTCATGATCAACTATCTGATCTACTCAAGGAACATTCTCTCGAGTCCGATGGACTGCGGGCGTTATTTGAACCCTTTCCGCGCGTTTTTCGGTGGCTGAAAGGACCTCCAGGCGGTAACCCTCCCAGCTAACCGCATCGCCGCGGACCGGGATGCGGCCGAGTTTCTCGGTAATCAGCCCACCGGGACTGGTGATATCGGTATCCGGCTGCCATTCGAACCCGAAATACTCGCCGACCTTTCTCATCTCGATCGAGGCGACGACGATCGCCGATCCGTCGGCCTGGGGCCACATTTCCTCCGAATGGGGATCGCTCTCGTCGTCGATTTCGCCGACGATCTCCTCTAGGATGTCCTCCAGCGTGACGATGCCCTCGACACCGCCGTACTCGTCCACGACGATGGCCATATGAATCCTCGATTCCTGAAATGCGCGCAGCAGGCTGTCCAGGGAGCGGCTTTCCGGAATGGTCAGGGCCTGGCGCACCAGTTCGCTCCAGTCGATGTCTTCACCCGGATGCGCATGCATGTAGAAGAACAACTCTTTGGCAAGCACTATGCCGGTCACGTGATCCAGGTCATCCGTGGGCGAGAAGGGCAGACGGCTGTGTCCCGATTCGCGAATGGTTTCGAGGTTTTCCGCCCACGTCCGTTCGCCGGAGATGAATTGGATGCCTGGCCTCGGCACCATGGCGTCGTGGGCGCAGAGTTGGGTCAGGCGCGTTGCTCCGACGATCATGTTTGCGGTTCGCGCACCGAAGGCCCCCTCGCTACGCGCCAGTCCCGCCAGCAACCGAATTTCCTCGGCAGAAGTGGTCAGGCGCTTCTTGTCCGGGCGAAGGGATCTGGAGACGATTTCGCTCAGCGCCACCAGCGGGCGCAGCGAAATGCTCAGGACCTGAATGCCCCAGGCAACGGGGCCCGCCAATTCCCTGGAGTAGGTCACCCCCAGCGTCTTTGGAATGATTTCGGTCAGCAGCAGCACGGAAATGGTGAAGACCACCGTGAAGACCCAGAGCGTTTCCGCCGCGAATACGTTCTCGTAGCTGGCACCGGCGACGGCCGCGCCCACGGTGTGGGCCACCGTATTGACGATCAGGATCGCTGCGATGGGAACGTCAATCCCCTGCTTGAATCGTTTCAGGAGATGCCCGGAGCGTTTGCCGCTCTGAGCAAGCGCTTCCACATCTGCGTTGCCTATGGACAGCAGGACGGATTCCATGATCGAGCACAGGAAGGAACCTACGAGCGCCAGCGCAACGGCTATGGCGAATGTCAGCATGCAAGCCTCCGTGGTCAGGGATGGATGACGAGACGGTCGGGAGCGAACCAACCGTGGTCTCGCGCGAATCGGCTGGTCTCGCCGACGATGAGCAGCGCCGGGGATTCCACGCCGTGGGTCTCGGCCGCAACGCCCAGATTCTCAAGGACGGTGCTGATGACCCGCTGGTCGTGCGCCGTGCCGCGTTCCACAACCGCCACGGGCGTCTGCCGGTCGTAGCCCCCCTGGATCAGGCGCTCGGCAAGCAGGGGATATTTGGCAACTCCCATATAGAGAACCAGGGTTTGCCCGGGCGAGAACTCCGACACTTCGGCAATGCCGCGTTCCGTGTGTCCGGTCGTGAGAACCACGGACTGCGCCGCGCCCCGCAGCGTCAGCGGGATACCCGCGTAGCAGGCGCAGCCCTGGGCGGCGGATACGCCCGGCACTACCTGGAACGGCAGCCCTGCAGCGACGAGCGCCTCGACTTCCTCGCCGCCGCGGCCGAAGATCATCGGATCGCCGCCCTTCAGCCGGCACACGCGCTTGCCGGCGCGTACGTGGCGAATGAGCATCGCATTGATGTCATCCTGCTTGATGGACGGTTTGCCGGACGTCTTGGCTACCGAGACCAGCTCGGCGTCGCGGCGTGCGAATTCGAGCACTTCGCCGCCCACCAGCCGGTCATAGAGCACGACCTCGGCCTGACTCAGCAACTGGCGTCCGCGCAGCGTGATCAGGTCCGCCCGGCCGGGTCCGGCGCCCACCAGGTAGGCTTCGCCCGTTTTTTCGGGATTTTTCGAATGCCACTCGGCCAGCAGTCCATCCAGCGCTGCTTCGGCCTCGGCTTCGCGGCCGGCGTAGACCGACTCCGGGACGCGGCTTTCCAGCACCCACTCCCAGAATCGGCGGCGTTGGTCGAGATCGTCGATGCCATCGCGGACCCGCGTCCGCCAGCGTCCGGCCAGACGCGCGAGTGACCCCAGGCCCTGGGGGAGCATGGACTCGATCCGGCCCTTCAGCCAGCGCGCAAGCACCGGAGAACTGCCGCCGGTGGAAACGGCCACCGTCACCGGCGCACGATCGACGATCGCCGGCATGATGACGTTGCCCAGTTCCGGGTCGTCGACCACGTTACAGAATCGATGGGCCGATTCGGCGGCACGGGCGACCGCGGCGTTCAGTTCCCGGTCGGAGGTTGCCGCGATGATCAGCCAGTAGGGGCTCACGTCCCCGGCGCCGAAGCGGTCGGCATCCGCCCCAAGCTCGCCGTGGAAATGGTGGATCTTGCCGTCGTCCTGCAGCTCCTGCAGCTCGGCTGTCAGTGCAGGGCTTGCTACGGTCACGTCCGCGCCCGCGGCCAGCAGCAGCCGCGCCTTGCGTGCGCCCACCTCGCCGCCGCCGACGACAAGGCAGCGTCGACCGTCAAGACGGGCAAAGAGTGGGAGGTGCTGCATGATGCAAAGGCGGCACGGAAGTATGCCGGGTAACTGCGGGCAAGATGCACGCCTGCTGGTAGTATGACGCTACAAGTTTACCGGTAGGTGCCTGATTTTTCTATTCGGCATAGAATCCCGCGAGGACGCGGTCAACTGCATGGAGCCCCAGTGACCCTGAAACAGCTCAAGTACCTGATCGGGATCGCCGACAGCGGATTGAACATCACCTCCGCTGCCGAACGCCTTTACACCAGCCAGCCGGGGATCAGCAAGCAGTTGAAGCAACTGGAAGCCGAGCTCGGCATGCAGCTCTTCACGCGCAAGGGCAAGAGCCTCACCGCGATCACGCCGGCCGGGAACCAGGTCATCGAGCGGGCGCGCAAGATCCTGCGCGAGGTGGACAATATCTCCAGTCTCGCCAGCGATCTCACCGCGGAGCAGGAAGGGACGCTCTCCATCGCCACCACGCACACACAGGCGCGTTACGTCCTGCCGCAGGTCATCAAGGCTTTCCGCAGCCGGTATCCGCGCGTGAACCTGGAGTTGCACCAGGGCACCTCGGAGCAGATTGCCGAGCTGGTCGCCAACCAGCAGGTGGATTTCTCCATCGCCAGCGGCGCCGAGAGCATGTTCGCCGACCTCACGCTGTTGCCGATCTATCACTGGCACCGGATCGTTCTGGTGCCCAAGCAGCATCCGCTCAGCCGAAGCAACAAACCGCTGGACTTGGCAACCCTCGTGGCCTACCCGCTGGTGACCTATGTTTTCAGTCTGACCGGCGAATCCTCGTTCAAGCGCGCATTCGCCGACCAGAAGCTCGATCCGCGCGTGGTGTTCACTGCGCGGGATGCCGATGTCATCAAGACCTATGTGCGGATGGGGACGGGTGTCGGCGTACTCGCCTCCATGGCCTACGAATGCAAGGATCAGGAAGATCTCAAGGCCATCGACGCCAAGGGGCTGTTCCCGAGGATCACCACCTGGCTCGGCTTCCCGCGGGATCGGGTGTTGCGAGGCTACATGGTGGACTTCATCCACCTCTTCGCGCCGCGCTATTCCCGGCGCGTCATTCGCGAGGCTGCGGCGTTGGAGAGCCAGGCGCAGGTAGACGACCTGATCGGCGACGTGATCCTGCCCGTGCGCGGCGGTTGCCAGGACGATACGGCGGCCGCGGCCTAGGCACGAAATTCGCCTGACACTGACCGGTTCCGCATCCCGGCGCGGAAGACTGGCAAACTATTCTTGCTAGTCGTCGTTGCTCGACGCAGCCGCCATTTGCGCCCGGGAGCATTGCGACAGCGTCTCCAGGAAGCGCCGATAGGAATCCGGGGCGGAAAGCACGAACGGATGCGGGTCCCCGGAACCGCGGGACTTCAAACGTTCCAGCTTCTCGGGCATGCCGTCGAACAGCGGATGATTTTGCAGCACAACGTCCACGCCCATGTCCGTGGCGATGCCCGCAAAGCGGTCGATGGACTCGAGGTATTGAGGCAGCGCATCGCCGAGCCGGGGCACCGTGAGCGCGGTGCCGCCGAACACGGCCGCGGTGTGCGTGTTTTCGCCGTCCCGGACGGGAAACACCACGCTGATGGCGCCCGGCGTATGCCCGGGTACCAGAAAGGGTGTCACCCCGACATCGCCCAGGCGGATGACCTCGCCCTCCCTGGCCACCACGTCCCGGGCGGGTGGCCGTGGCGAACCACCATTTGGGTCGATCCCTTCCATCAATCCCCAATCCGCCTCGGACGCAACCACACGAGCGTCGAAGCGCTCCTGCAAGTGCGGTGAACCACCATAGTGATCAGCATGGCCGTGAAGCACGACGACGTACCGGATGTCTTGTGGGTCCAGCCCGAGTTGCTCCATGCCCGGTAGCAAGACCGAGTCCAACTGATCCGCATAACCGGAGTCGATCAGCATCAGGCCCTCGGACGTAGCGATAACGTAGACCACGGTCGAAGTCCGGCCGATGGCGTAGACGTTGTCGAAGATCCGTACGGGCTCGATCAGCGGGTCGTTCGGGCTGCCCGTAACGACCGCGCCTCGCGCGCACATGTGGTCGACAACCCCGAGCCACTCGGCCCCGGCGCTCGCGCGCGCGGCCTCCAGGTGCTGGTCGAAGGCATCCGCCTGTGAAGACGTGACACGCGTGGGAGGCACGTAGGGAACGGGTTGCTGGGACTGCGCCGCCGTGCTTGCAAGAACCGCAAGTGGCGCGATCGACAGCAGGACCATCAGGCGTTGTGTATTTTCGGTCATGGTAGAAATCTCCTCTCCCGGCTGCGGACTAGCCGGTCACCAGCTTGAAACCCTCATCCAGCCAGCCCGTGACGCCGCCGATCATTTCTTTCACCGGGTATCCAAGCCGGGCCAGGCGGACCGCCGCCTTGTTGGCGCCATTGCAATGCGGCCCGGCGCAATAGACAACGAAGTTCGAGTCCTGCTGAATCGTTTGCATTCGTTCCTCGGTGATCAATCGGTGCGGCAGGTTGACCGCGCCGTCGACGTGGCCGTTGGCAAAGGCCTCGGGCGAGCGAACGTCCAGCAGCACAAAGTCTGCGGCACCGCTCGCGAGGGATTCATGTACATCCCAGCAGTCGGTCTCGAATCGCAGCCGGGCTTCAAAATGAGCCAGGGATTCGGCTGGCGCCGCAGCTGGTACCTGGGTTACCAAGCAGGTCATCTCCATCGTTCCTTTGCTTGTTCCTTGCGACGCGGCCTGTGCCGGTGTCGTTTGCAGAAACTATAAGGGATTCGCCCGGTACAAGTTAACCTGCAACTGCGAAACGATGGGTTGTTGCCGGTCGGATCGACCGAAAGGGGGCTGATTTACGGCCAGCGCCCTGAGAATCCGCCAATCAGAGCCTCTAGACCATCGACAGATCGATTTCGTGGAGGCCGCACTCGCGCTTCAGTCCGTGAAATCGGGTCTCGTCCATGTGCGCGACCTCGTGGACCGGACGTGTTGAATGCCGATCGCCGATGGATACGTAGCCTTTCGCCCACAGCGGGTGATAGGGGAGGTCATGTTTGCGGAGGTAGCGACCCACGTCGCGGTCGGTCCAGTCGGCGATGGGATGGACCTTCCAGCGCTCGCCGGCGATTTCCAGAAAGAGAGTGTTCCCGCGCGAACAGGTTTGGCGGCGCCGCAGGCCCGCGAACCACGTACCGGCCCGCAACTCTCGCAAGGCGCGGCGCATGGGTTCCACCTTGTTGGCCTGGTTGTAGGCTTCGATTCCCTCGAGTCCCTGTTCCCACCGTCTGCCGAAACGGGCCTCCTGCCAGGCGGTCGATAGTCCGCTGCGATAGACCTTGATATTCAGGTTCAGCCGTTCGCTGAGCTGATCCACGTACTGGTACGTTTCGGGAAACAGGTAGCCCGTGTCCACCAGGATCACAGGAATCCCGGGGGCGGCCTGCGTGAGCAGATGCAGCGACACAGCCGCCTGGGCGCCGAAACTCGAACTGAGGACGTGGTTGTCCGGTAGTCGTTCCAGCGACCATTGCACTCGCTCCTCAGCCGTCATACGGGAAAACGCCTGCTCGCAATAGGCGAGGGCGGCCTCTTGGCTCTCGTGCTCGTATGCAACCGATAGACGGTTGCTTGGAAAAAGGTCTGTCGCTACAGCGCTCATCGTGGCAGGTGTTTCTTGGGGAACGCGACAGTACGCCAGGTTCAGCTGAAGCGGAACGACCAAGTATTCATGCTTCAATACCGAAGACGCATAAGTTACGCGTTTGCGGAATAGACAAATTCCCTTGGTTTCTTAGCGGCGTGTAGCCCGAAACCGCTCGCTGGCTCGAGTCATGGACGTGGTCAACATTGATGGGCCTGATGTGCGTCACGGACGCGGCAACGCAGGTTCCCGTTTCAATGGTAGTCGACTTCGTCCGGGTCTATTCCGGCGGGAGCTGAAAGCCCGGCTCACTCCTCGACGAAGATCGTCTCCACCGGGCCCATGCCCCGGATTTCAACGACTACGGCCTCTTCCTTGGCGCCGTCGTAATGAACGGCTCCGGCCGGATGCATCATGTAGCTGCCGGCAGGCAGGGGTACGGTGTCGTCGCGGTCGCCGCTGGGGCCGGTTCCGGTATGCCAGACACCCGAAATCACCGTAACGAAGCGGTCCTGATCATGGTAGTGAGGCGCGGAAAACCTGCCCGGGGGGAATATGAGGCGTTGAATGTAGATTCCTTCGGCATCGGGATTGCCTTGCAGGATGACGAACCCGGACCCGTCTTCCCGAATCGTCCAATCCATCTGCTCCGGCGTCAGGCGCACGAAGCCTTCGTCGGAATCCTGCGCAAGCAGTAGCGGCGTCAACGCCAGTGCCACTGCCATTGTCCAAAATCGTGTCATTGTTTTTCTCCCTTTATCAAATGGCTATTCGACATCCAGATGCCGGCTGCTGGCATTGGGATCGCAGCCGTATTCCTCCCACGGGTATCCGGGATCGACAAAAAAGCTCGCTGACATGGTCACCGGTTCCGTCAGGAAGACCGGATCCTCAAAGGTATATTCGACCTGCATTCGTCTGCCGCCGTCGAGCAACGAATAGCGTTCGATCACGTGCTTGAGGTCACTGGACGAGACGCCGGCGCCGACGCCCCAGTCCGCTGGCGTGAACAATGCCGTATCCACCACCAGGCTTTCATCCTCGAACCAGCCGATGGAATGACCCAGGTGGGAGGGCTCGACGTCCGAGGGATGGCCGGTCAGATCGAGGTGCACGGTACGCTCGACGTCGAGGATTTCGTAGCGAAACGCGATTCGATCATCCGCCGGCCGGAGAATTTCCTGAGTGCCGTTGATGACGCCGGGAAGCGTTCTCGTCTCGCAGCGGAACCAGGGGTTGTCTCGCACGTCCCAGTTGTCCAACTCCGCCTGGCCCCTTGGCGTGACAGGCAGACCCATGGCACGCGTCTGGTTGCCGAGGGAGATGGCGGCGCCTGCCGGTGGAGGTGCGGCCGCCGGTGCTCCGCCTCCTCCCATTCCCATTCCCATGCCCATGCCGCCGAAGCCGCCTTCCCGCCGCCAGATCCCGGTGAAGTCGGCGGAGCTTGCGGTCGTGTCCAGTTCCCGCGGCGGCGGCCGCTGGATGGGTACGCCGCGGGAGTAGTTCGGAGCCGAGACCATGCGGCTGCCGTCGGGCAGCACGAAGTAGTTGGAGAAAAAGAATTTCTTGGATCGGTCGTTGTCGGGGTTGCCGAAAACCGTGACCCGGTCGCCGACACTGAGGGTGTTGCGGTCCCAACCCGTGCCGGTGAGAACCGCGATGGAGTTCAACTCCAGCAGCCATTCCTCCGGTTCGCCGGCGTCATTCTCGATTTCCAGTGTCACGAAGGTATGGGGATTTCGCCACGTGTACTCGGTAACGACACCGTTGAGTTCGACGACATCCTCCAGGTCGAAATTCCCTCGGGAGTGGTGAGCATGGGCGAGGACGCCGAGGCACGCTGTGCCCGCGGCGGCGCAAAAAAATGTGCGTTTGGCTTTCATCGAGCGTCTCCCAAGTGCGTGCTTGCCTGGAGCCGAGGGATGCTAGGGCGACGACGGCTCCGTCATCTCGACGTGCAACCCGTCGGGGCCCTCAAAGAACATCAGATCGGCCCCGGGGGGATTCGGGCGTTCGAGGTAGGGCTCGTAGCCCGACGCCCGCAGCGTCTCGCGGAAGGCGTCCAGCGACGGCACCCTGAAACCGATGTGGTCGGCGGCACGAAACCGGCTCGACATCCGCGGATCATCGTCGGCGGCCTGGGTGACATGGACCCAGACGTTGTCGTAGAGAATCGTGTGGAAACGGCCCTGACCGCGTTCTTCGTTCAATTCACCGCCGAATACCTGCAGGAACCAATCCCGTGTCGTGTCCGCGTCCGAGGCGAAGATATGCGCGTGGTTGATACCCGGATATTCGGGATCTTCCAGCAGTTCGAAGCGTCCGCCCCAGGGGTCCGTGACATGGGCGATTAGCGGTGCAGTAACGCCTACCTGGGGTTCGGTGCGTATCTCCCCGCCGATTTCCCGGATCAGGTCCACGGCAGCCTGTACATCGGGTACGGAAATTCCAACGTGATCGAGGACGTTAACCGCGCCGTCCCCCGCCATGTCCTCGTTGGGCATGGTGCCGACAAAGCCGTTTGAATGGCGGATGCCCGGACCCGGACCGATCTCACCCGGCTCACCGCCCAGCACGCGGTTGTACCACTCGGCGGCCTCCGCCTGCTGTCCCTCCGGTACCCGGTAATGAGCATGAGTGAACACGCTCTGCGCCCCGGCAAGTCGTGGCAGCAGGAGCGAAACGATAGCTGCGGAGACAATGATTCGAGCCAGGTCGGACCTATTCATGCTAGGCACTCCATGAGGTGAAACGCATTTTTTGGATCATGCTCAACATATCATCGCCCGCACGGCCACGCCAGCGGCGACGCCGGCCTCACTTGAGTTAGAATCCCACAAACAGCGACTGAAACCGAGCGCGCGGAAAGACGGCTGGGAGGGAGAACAGATGAAAACAACGGCAAGAATTCTGCCGGACGGCATGGTGACGATTCTGGCGGCCGGCCTGCTCGCGGTTTCCGCCCACGCCCACCACTCCAACGACTATCACTTCGACCGCAACGTGGGCGTCACCGTCAGCGGCACGGTCAAGATGTTTCGCTTCATCAATCCTCATGCGCGACTGTTGGTGGATGTCGCCGGCGAGGACGGGTCCGTGGTGACGTGGGACTGTGAGATGGCTGGCTCAAACGGCCTGATGAGGCGCGGCTGGACCCGGGACGTGTTTCGGCCCGGGGATGAAATCGTCATTCGGGGATTCGCGGCAAGGCGGCACGAGACCGAGTGCTACTTCGATATCGCCGAATTTTCCGACGGGCGCGTCATCGCGCTGGACGACTCCTTCGACCCCGATGCGCCGGCGGCCGAACGGCAAGTCGCCACGGTGTCCCTGCCCGAGGGGGTGCCCAACTTCAGCCGAGTCTGGCAGCGCTCCGTCGGTGGTGGCGGTGGCGGCGGTCCGCAACGCGGCGGCCCCAACCGCCTCGCGCAGGTGCTCAACGACGCCGGGCGCCAGGCTCTTGCCGAGTACGATCCGGTGTTGGACGATCCCGCCCTGACTTGCAGTCCCGTGAGCATCCGGCGCCTTTGGGGCAACAACGACCTGACCCGGATCGAGCAGACGCAGGACCGGGTCGTTATCCGGCACGAATGGATGGACGCCGTGCGCGAGGTTCACCTGGGTATGGACGAGCATCCGGCGGACATTGAGGATCGCGTGCTGGGGCATTCGATCGGCTGGTACGAAGGCCCCACCCTGGTCATCGATACTGTCGGATACGAAGCCGGCATGCTCGCGCAGCATCCGGGAATGCCGCACAGCAATCAGCTCCACACGGTGGAACGGTTGACCCTGGGGGAGTCCGGGGACAGTTTCGATGTGACCATCATGGCCGAGGATGCGTTGTACTACACCGGGCCCATCACCGACGAGCGGTCATTCCAGGCCTCCGACCTGATTCCCCGCGAATACAACTGCACACACCCGGAATTGGGACGTTAACAGGGCGAATTGACTCTTCTGTCCCCCGAATTGCACGCCGTGCAGCGGGAGTTGACATTAATTCGCGGCAAAGGGTGTCCTGTGCGCCGACAACGCTGACGCTGACAGTGTAAAATAGCGCGCTTCCGCTGGAATCCCATGCGGAAGTAAAAATTCCGGTTGCGGCGGCGCCGTTGACCCAGCACGAAACGGAGCAGCTTTTGTCATGAGTTCAGGGCAATTTGAGTTTTCGCTCGCCATCGGAGGTGCGGCCGGGCAGGGTATTGCCACCCCCGGCAGCATTCTCGCGCGTTTGTTTACGCGCCGCGGCCTTTGGCTGAATGCCTACAACGCCTATCAGTCCATCATTCGCGGCGGACACATCTACCTGACGATTCGTCTGAGCGACCAGAGAATCTACAGTCACGGAGATCACCTGGACATGTTGGTGTGCCTGAATCAGGACACCATGAATCGGCACCTGAGACTGTTGGGCGACGGCGGCACGGTGATTTACGACAGTGACAAGATCAAGCCCGGTGAGGCGGCCGACGGCGTGCAGCTCTGTCCCTTGCCGGTGAAGGAACTGTCCAATCGAAGCCGCAACAAGGTTATCCAGAACACCATCGCCCTGGGTGTGATCACCTACCTCATGGGGCTCGACTTCGAAGTCCTGGAGACGGCACTCAAGCTGCAGTTCGGCCGTAAGGGCGAGGCGGTCGTGACCGAGAACGTCACCGCGGCACGCGCCGGTTACGACTATGCGGCAGCGAATTTCGAGGCGCTGCCGCAAGCCCTGCCCTCCGGCGGGAAACCCCTGGCGCTGTGGACCGGAAACGACGCGCTGGCGATGGGGGGCGCCGCTGCCGGGGTCAGGTTCTACACCGCCTACCCCATGAGCCCGGCCACCGGCATTCTGCACTGGATGGCCAGCAACGCGCGGAACCTCGGCATCATGGTCCGTCAGGCCGAGGACGAAATCGCCGTGGCCAACATGGCCATCGGCGCGGCCCACGTGGGTGCCCGCTCCATGTGCGCGACTTCGGGCGGCGGCTTCGCGCTCATGACCGAGGCGGTGGGTGCCGCCGCCATGATGGAAATCCCGGTGGTTTTCATCAACGTGATGCGCGCCGGACCGTCCACCGGCGTCCCCACCAAGACCGAACAGGGCGACCTCTGGCAGGTGCTCGGCGCCAGCCAGGGCGACTTCGAACGCTTGGTCGTGGCGCCGACCGATGCGCTTGACGCGTTCAATTCCGTCCCGGAAATCTTCAACCACTGCGAGAGATACCAGTGTCCGGGCATCGTCATTTCGGACCTGTTGATCTCGGAGGGCACGTTCAGCGCCGATCCCGATGAAATCGACCTGCATCCCGAGATCGACCGCGGCGACGTCATTACCAACGGAGCCGCTCCCAGCGGCGAATACCTTCGTTACGAGGACACCGAGAGCGGTGTCTCCCCGCGAGCGCTTCCGGGGATCCCCGGGTACGCTCACGTGGTCGCCACCGACGAACACGATCAGGACGGCGTGCTCATCAGCGACGAGTTCACCAATCCGCACAAGCGACGCCGAATGGTGGAGAAGCGCGCCCGCAAGATCGAGAACCTGGTGGAGCAGATTCCCGCGCCCGAGCTTGCAGGTCCCGCCGATGCGGACGTCACGCTGATCGGTTGGGGCTCGACCGAGGGGGTGATCAAGGAAGCGATCGAGCAGCTCGCCGAGAAGGGCGTCACCGCCAATCAGCTCGCCGTTCGCTGGATCGTCCCGTTTCATTCTCAGGCCGTCACCGACGCCGTGAACGGGGCGAAGCGAACGATCATCGTCGAGAACAGCTTTTCCGGGCAGTTCTATCGGTATATGCGAAGTGAGACGGGGCTCAGCGTCGACGGCCACATCCGCAAGTACGATGGCGAGCCGTTCATGCCCCATCACATCGCCGACGGTGTCCTGGAGCAGGTGGCCGGCAAGACGAATCACTACGTTCCAGATCAGGAAATCATGGTTTAGAGGGATCCAATATGGATGGCATTGACACCCGGCAGCTCGTTCTCGATCCGCGCACGGCAAACGAATACAAGGGCAAGGTGGACCCCGACTGGTGCCCGGGCTGCGGCGATTTCGGCGTTCTCAACAGCTTGCGCAAGGCATGCCTGGAGATGGGCCTCAAACCCCACGAAATTCTCACCATCAGCGGCATCGGCTGCTCGTCCAACTTCCCCGGTTACTTCAATTCCTACGGCATGCACACCCTGCACGGACGCTCCCTGGCGGTCGCCACCGGTGCGAAAATGGCCAATCATGAATTGAACGTGATCGTCACCGGCGGCGACGGCGACGGCTACGGAATCGGCGGCAACCATTTCACCCACACGGCCCGCCGCAACGTGGACCTCACCTATATCGTCATGGACAACGAGATCTACGGCCTGACCACGGGCCAGTTGTCGCCCACCAGTTCCCTGGACATGAAGACCAAGAGCTCGCCTCACGGCAGCGTGGAGTTTCCGTTCAATCCGATTACTTCGGCGATCATGAACGGCGCGACCTTCGTTGCGCGAGGTTTCAGTTCCGATACGCGGCACTTGTCCATGCTCATGCAGCAGGCCATCGAGCACAAGGGCTTCTCGCTCATCAGCATCTTCAGCCCGTGCATCACCTTCAACCTCGACAACACCCTGACGTTTTTCAAGCGCCGGGTGAAGCGGCTTGAAGACGAAAACCACGACACCAGCGATTGGAAGAGCGCGTGCGAGAAGGCAATGGTCTGGGGCGACACGATCTACACTGGACTGTTCCTGCAGGTGAAAGACAGGCTCTCGCTCGACGCCGCCGAACCCGTATTGGCGGAAGGGGGCGGCATCGGTCGACGGCCGGTCGGGTTGTCGGAGGAGCAGGGCAAAAAAATCATCAGCCGAATGATGTAAACCCGGTAAATGAATGAATCAGGTTCAGCAAATACGTTAAAGAAGGAGATAGGAATGAAGGCGATCAAGTACGTGTCGGCCGGAGTGGCGCTGGCAGCCATATCCATGTTGGGTATTGCCCAGGATCAGGCTCCGATGAGTTTTTTCGTGACCAGCGTCGGGCCCGGGGATGGTGCCAATCTGGGGGGCTTGGCGGGCGCGGATGCGCACTGCCAGGCGCTAGCAGCTGAGGCGGGCCGCGGCGACGCAACCTGGCGCGCCTACCTGAGCCAGTCCCCCGGAATGGGCGCGGCGCAGGTCAATGCGCGTGACCGCATCGGTGATGGACCCTGGTATAACGCCAACGGAGTCTACATCGCCTGGGACATCGACGGCCTCCACGAGGATCGCAACAACATTCGCAAACCCACTGCTGTCGATGAGAACGGCGAGGAAGTCAACGGTGCGGGCGACCAGCCCAATCGTCACGACATACTCACGGGCTCCGATTCCATGGGCAGGCTGGCGCCGGGTGCCGCCGACATCACCACGTGCAGCAACTGGACCAGCAACGGCGAAGGCCGTGCCATGGTCGGTCACCATGATCGTCTGGGCGGTCCGAGCGCGTCCTGGAACGCCGTGCACAGCAGCCGGGGTTGCAGTCAGGAGGACCTGATCGGCACGGGCGGCGACGGGCTGTTGTACTGCTTCGCGGCCGACTAACGGGCCTGTAGACGCAGAAATTAGAGTAGGCCGGGACGGGAGTTCCGGCCTACTCCGGGTCGTAGCGGCGCAGCGCCCGATTGATCACAATGCCCGAATAGACCACGCCGTCGGGACCCTCGGCGGCGTTTTCGGTATCGATGCCGCCGATGAATCCGGTTACCAATCCGGTGTGGGCGTCGCCCAGGTAGATGCCCGTCTCATAGCCCGGATTCAGTTCGCTGTTCTCGCCGTTCTGTGAGGCGACGAGGATGGTGTCTCCGGCCGTGACCGTCACTCCGCTGGGGCGGCCATACTGCTTCCACTCCTCGAGAAATTGGCCCTGCCGGTCGAATATCTGAATCCGCACATTGCCTCGGTCAGCGACGAACAGTCGCCCCTGGGAGTCCATCGACAAGGCGTGGGGCATCGCAAATTCCCCCTGGCCTGAGCCGGCTTTGCCCCACT
Source organism: Candidatus Rariloculaceae bacterium (assembly GCA_965262365.1). GTDB lineage: Bacteria > Pseudomonadota > Gammaproteobacteria > Steroidobacterales > Rariloculaceae > UBA6522. The sequence goes on along the minus strand of OZ253541.1, from coordinate 3,335,732 downwards.
CCAGCAGGTATTCCCCCTCCGGCGAGTATTTGACGATCCGGTTGTTGACGTGCCCGTCGGCGACGAAGATGCTTCCGTCGTCGGCCACGTACACGTCCGCGACCCCATTGAATGTGTGCAGTCCGTCCCCCGCGACGCCCGCCGTGCCGAGTGTCATGAGAATCTCGCCCTCCGGGCTGAGCTTGAAGACCTGCTGTCCACGTCCTCCGTCGTCTCGACCGTCCGTGATCCAGATGTTCCCCTCGCGGTCCAGATGGAGGCCATGAGGCCAGACGAGCATCCCCGCACCCCAGGCCATCAGCAATTTCCCTGACGGATCGAACTTGAGCAGCGGCGGCTCGGTCCGGTCGATGCAGGTGTCTGACGAACACCGGTGAAACGCGTAGACGTTGCCCTCGCCATCGACCTCAACGGAGATGATCTGACCCCAGACAACGCCATCGGGGAGTTGACCCCAATTGTCCGTCATTCGCCAGGACGGGCCGGACTCCTGGGCCTGGGCAGCCAGCGGCATGGTGGCAGCCACGGCGACAAGGCAAAGTGTCAAGAGACGAGTCTGGGTCATGGTCGTTCTCCCCGGGTATCCGGACCCGCAAGTGCGGGCACTGAAGGTAATATAACGCAGACCCCCGACGAATCAGGATGGCGCAAGTGAATTTGTCTGCGATGTTCCGCGGCCACTGTTGCTGGGCCATGCGTGCCGGCGCAACGCTATGGGTCTGTTGCTTCGTGGTGGCGTGTGCCTGGCTCGTTCTCGACCTCGTGCTCCGGGATCCTTGGACGGTACTGTTCGCCGGCATCGCTCTGGGATCGGATTTTCTGTTACGAAACGTGACCGGCGGCGTATTCATGGATGCCAACGCGCCGGTCGGGACCGCGGCGCGTGTACTGGTATGCGTTTCGCTCTTTGCCGGTCCGGCAATCGGGTTGCGGTGGTTGAGCGCCAGATTTCTGAGCGAGACGTATGTTGTCCTGGTGACCGCGGGCTGGCTGGTCTTCTACCTGGCCGCGTTGACCGTACTTTTCCCGCCGCGTATTCCCGGGCTGGGATAGGGTCTGGTTTCGCAATTCAAGGTCGAAATACAGGCGGTCAGGGCGGACCTCCTGAACTGGATGCTCACCGCGACAATCGCCCTGACCGGGTTGGTGGTGGGGCTGGTTCGGCTATTTTGAAAATACGGCTTTGCGCTACTGCCGCGGAGCAATAATTCCCATCGCGGCTCGCTCGCCCGACTCCATGGCGCCCTCCATGCCGCGGTTGGCCTCGGCAAGGTGCTCGCCGCAGAACCGGACCCGGCCATGGGACGCACCCATGGTGGCGGTGAAGCGGGCGATCTGTCCGGGGCGGAAATAGGCCCACGCGCCGCGGGCGAACGGATCCGCTCCCCAACTCTGCTTGCCGATGAACTGCAATTGCCCTCGGGCGGCCGGACGCACCGCTTCGATTTCCCCCATGACCCGCGCGCCGGCTACATCGGGCGACAGCGCATCAAGCCGCGCCGCGTTTCGTCCCATCACCCACGCCGAGAAACCCGTGACTTCCCTCGGATCGCTGCCGTTGCGGATCGCGGAAAACATGCCGGCCGAAGTGTCGGTGAACACGCTCGGGGCAAAACCGTCCGCCTCCCAGAATTCAGACTTGTGAGCGAAGTAGACCTGGGTCATGGACTGGGAGGGCAGGCTGGAGACAGCTTCCCGCTGGGTACCCCGCAATGGCGGGTCGAAGGAAATGCCACGAAGAACCGTGAAGGGCAGGGCGCACACAGCGTGGGCCGCCTTGTAGTCTGCGCCGCCCTCGCAGCGCACGGTGACCTGCCTGCCGTCGTCCTCGATCCGCCTTGCCGCTCGACCGAAGTGCACTTGATGGGCCAGCGACTCGGCCATCGACTCGGGGATTCGCTGTACGCCGCTTGCGGCCGTCAAGCCCACCGCGCCCGTGGACGCGGTTACCGGGGACCGGGACGTACCCGCCCCGCCACTGGGAAGGGTAGCCGCGGTACTGGACAAGCCCGTCTGTGACTTGGAAAACGCCGCGCGGAATAGCAGTTGCAGCGCCGACACGTCGTGGGCATCTTCGCCGTAGCTGACGTTGATGCCGTAGCCCAGCCGGATTGCCTCGTCGCCCAGACCGAGTTCCCGCATCCATTGGTACATGGAGACGTCGTTTCCGGCATGCGCCGGATTAAGCCATTCCTGCGGCTGTCCCAGCGGATTTTCCCGAGCGGTCAGAATTCGGCCGAACGTCCAGGGCATCAGCGCCTTATCCGCATCGGGAAACGGGTTGGCGGGGTGGTCCGGCCACTCGGACTGGCGGATGATCGCGCCGTTGAGCACCAGGTCCTGCTCCCGGAAGAACCTGAGCGTGGGCGTGACGTCGACAAGCTTGACCTTATGCCGCTCGGCCGCGTCGATCACGCGCCGGTACCCCGCCCCGATGTAGGTCCCGCCGGCTTCCACGTTGCCCCCGAGTTCCCGCATCGACCGCACGCGACCGCCCACCCGATCCTGGGCCTCTATGACCTGAACATCGACGCCCGCGTCCTGCAGGTGAACCGCAGCATTGAGGCCCGCGAGGCCTGCACCGATCACCACCGCTTCGCAGCGATGTACCGTGGTCACGCTAGCTCCGCACCGCAGAGGGCAGCCCGAGGCTCGCCGGGACGGCCGGAGAGGCAGCAGTCGACCGGACAATAGTCGTGGTTGGGTCCGCGGGCACCAAGCGCCGGGCGATCCGGATTCGCCGTCGTCCGTTCAACGATCAAATCCCGGACCATGTTCACGTAGGCGGGATGAGCTCCCACGGTGCCGGCGCGAACCATGTCGAGACCCAGCGCGTTCGCCTTCTCCGCGGCCTCCACATCCAGATCCAGTACCACTTCCATGTGGTCGCAGACGAAGCCGATGGGCGCTACCACCACAACGGTGTGGCCCGCCGCGCGCACTGACTCCAGCGCCTCGCCGATGTCCGGCCCGAGCCACGGTTCGCCGTAGGATGCGTTCTGACTCTGGTATACCAATTCCCACTCGCCCGCGCCCGCTGTTTCGGCGGACAGGGTGCATGCTTCGCGCAGTTGGGCGCGGTAGTCGCAGGCATGCGCCATGGAAAGCGGCAGGCTGTGGGCCGTGAACAGAAGCGCCGGACGTTCCCCTTCATCCGGCACGCGCGCGAATGCATCCCGGAGCCGTTCCGCCATCGCGGTGATGAAGCCCGGATGGTTGTAGCCGATCCGCAGCTTGTCGATTTGCGGTGCACCGTCGAGGCCATCCACCGCCGCGTAAAGATCTTCCCGGTATTTGCGGCAGCCGCTGTACGAACTGAAGGTGCTGGTGGCGTAGGCGATGGCGTGGCGAACCCCGTCCGCGGCCATCCTTGCCATGGTGTCCCCCAGCATGGGATGCCAGTTGCGGTTGCCCCAGTACACCGGAAGCCTCGGCCCCGAGGCTGCCAGTTGCCCTTCAAGCGCCGCGATGAACTCGCGGGTGTGCGCGTTGATGGGGCTGATGCCGCCGAAGCGATGATAGCGCTTGGCGATTCTTGCCTTCACGGGGGGCGGCACGCGCAGGCCGGCCAGGACGTTGTCGAGGAAGGGCATGACGTCGTCGGGGCCTTCGGGACCGCCGAAGGAGACTACCAGGACGGCGTCGTAGTTGCGGGCGGCGTTATCGAAGAGACTCATTTTAAACTGGTGCCGATCGGAGACGCCGTCGGGTGGGTGTGAAGATGAGGCATCACGGGCGTGGGCTACGTGGTGGGGCTCTGCCAGACGGTGCGTCCGACGAAGAATGGCCCTAGTCTGTCCAGGTACTGGGAGGTCTGCTCTGTCTTGCGCATTTCCTGTACTACGGCCGATAGGGGAAACAGGTTCGGGCCCAGCAGTCCGATCACGAAATCGTTGTCGTGCTTGTCGAGGCCGTGGCAGGCCAGGCGAACATCCGCCGCCAGGCCGGCGCCCCCGTAGCGTCGGCCGATGGAGCCGTGTTCGGCGAGAATCTGGCGCTGTTTGTCCTGCGGCAGCACGTAGAAGGTCTTGGAACGCTGCAGGGGGTACCATACGGCCCAGGTAAACGACGGATTGACGACCTTGGAGCGCGGTTTCTCCAGCAGTGTGTCCTCGAGGTCCGGTTCGTAGCCGATGGAGTAGCTGCGCCCCAGCATGTCGAACTCGTCCTTGTGGGTCATCCCGGCGAACGGTGGTCCATTGAACGTATCCCGCAGGGTTGTCGCGAAGAATTCCGGGTCCTCGGCGATCGCCATGATGCCGATACCCGTGGGGTCGCTGGCGTCGACGTACAAGGCTCCCTCCACGCCGGCGCCGGCCAGGGCCCGGGCCGCATCCTGCTCGGAATCGCAGCCGTTGAACGCGGTGAATTTCATGAACAGCCGTCGATCGAGCGAGATCGGTTGGCCTTTGAGCATTCCCTTCTCGCTGAGATCCACCGAAATGGTTTGCTGTGTAGACTCAGTCACGCTGAGGGCTCCTCGTGTACCGCGTCGACCAGGGCGGCGACGCTTTCAAGCGGTGTTTGCGGAAGAATGCCATGGCCGAGATTTACGATATGGCCTTCCCGTTTGACCCGTTGCAACAGGTTGGCCGCCGCGGCACGGGTGGGCTCGGCACCGCCCAGCAGGATGGCGGGATCAATGTTGCCCTGCACGGCCCGCCCCGGATAGCGTCGCTGCAAGTCGGCGATGTCCACCCTCCAGTCCACCGCCAGTACCTCGGCCGGCAGGCTGGCGTAGGCGTCCAGCAGATGGGGTGCGTTCTGCAGAAAGAGGATCCGCGGCACGCCGGCCTGGCCCACAGTTTCCAACAGCAACTCCAGGTGGGGTCGAATGAGGCGTTCCCAATCGGCCAGCGACAGAAGCCCGGCCCACGAATCGAATACTTGCACGGCATCGGCTCCGGCCCGGGCCTGATTGATCAGGTAGGTGGCCATGGCCGCGGAGAGCTTGCCGAGCAGGTTCTCCAGAACGTCGGGCTGCGCAGCGGCGAAGGCCCGCAGTTTGGGAAAATCCTTCCTGCCGCGCCCCTCCACGAGGTATGCGGCCAGCGTCCAGGGCGCGCCGCAAAACCCCAGCAGCGCCGTTTCCGCCGGGAGGGCCTCGCGCGTTTGCCTCAGCGCTGCGATCACTTCAGGGCCGAGTCTGGCGGGGTCCGGCGGGGTAAGGGCGTCTACTCCCGCCTTACTGCGAATGGGCTCTTCGACCACCGGACCCGGATCGAAATCGAAATTCACGCCCAATGCGGGCAGCGGGCTCATGATGTCGGCGAAGACGATGGCGGCGTCGAACCGAAAGCGCGCCATGGGCATCAGCGTTACTCGTGCGGCAAGCTCCGGGGACTGAGCCACCGCCTTGAACGGATAGGATCGGCGCAATTCACGATACTCAGGGAGATAGCGCCCTGCCTGGCGCATGATCCAGAGCGGGCGCCGGTCGACGGCTTCACCGCGTATGGCCTTCAACAGCAAGCGCTCGCCCGTCATTGTGATCGCTCCGCTTCTTGAGTGAACCGGTACCCGACACCGCGCACGGTATGAAAGTGCTCCGGCATCTCGGGATTGCGCTCGAAGCGCTTGCGCAATCGAACGATGAAGTTGTCGATGGTGCGCGTCGACGGATACACCTCGAACCCCCAAACCCTGTCCAGGATGTCCTCCCGCGGCACGATCGCACCGGCCTGTTCGCCAAGAAATTTCAGGATCATGGCTTCCTTGTGTGTCAGCGTGTGCTCGGTACCGTCCCATGCCGTGGCGTGGTAGGTCAGAAAGTCGATGGTGTTGCCGTTGAAGCTGAGCGTCTGCCCTGCGCGCGTGTACCAATGGCTGCGGCGCAGGATGGCGGCAACGCGCAACAGCAATTCCTTGAGATGAAAAGGCTTCGCCAGGTAGTCGTCCCCTCCGGCTTCCAGGCCGCGAATCCGGTCTTCGGGCGCGCCTTTTACGGTCAGAAACAGCACAGGTGTGTGCAGGCCGTTGCGGCGCAGTTCCTCACACGTCCTGAGCCCGTCCATTTTCGGCATCATCACGTCCAGCAGAATCAGGTCGAAACTGTGCTCAAGCGCCATGCGCAATCCTTCGACCCCGTCATGGGCGACATCTGCGGCATAACCCTCGGACTGGAGGATTTCGCAGACTCCGTCGGCCAGGTGCTCCTCGTCGTCCACGACGAGAATCCGGGCCGGTCTTGCCGCTGCATTCATGCCGGCGGACTCGCGGCAGGCCACTCCAGCGTGACGGTCGCACCGAGACCCGGCCCTTCGCTTGCGGCATTCACACGGGCGCCGGAGATTTCCGCGAGGCCGCGAACCAGGTAAAGCCCCAGACCTGTTCCGGGAGTGGACCGGCGCATCTCATCCCCGAGGCGATAGAACTTCTCGAAAATCATCTTGGCATCCTCGGGGGAAAAGCCGCTGCCGTCATCTCGCACGTTGATCCGCGCAAACCCGTCCGCCGGCCGGGCGTCGATCCACACGTTCTGACCCTGGCCCGCGACACAGGCCTTGATGGCGTTGTCCAGCAGGTTGCGCAGCACGGTTTCGATCGCGACCGGATCAGCCTCAATTTGCAGATCGTCGGCGACATCGAGGTGGATTTCGATGCCGTGCGAGCGCGCTTGTTCCTCGTACTGCGCTGCACTCGCCCTGACTGTGCCGCTTAGCATGATCGCTTCCCCCTTCAGTTCCACACGGCCTTCCTCGAGCCGCGTGGTATCCAGGAGGTTCTCCACCATGCGCAACAGCCGGTCGCCGTCCTCGAGCATTCGCCGTGCCAATCGTTCCGTTTGGTCGTCGTCCGGCCGCCTGATCAGCGATTCGGCGGCCAATCGAATACTCGCCAGTGGACTTTTCAGTTCATGGGAGACGGCAGCGAGAAAGTTCTGTTGCCGCTTTCTGAGCTGCGCGTCGTGCTGGATGGTGCGAGTCAACACGGTCATGCCACCCAGAAGGACGAGCAGAAAGAATCCGCCCTCCCAGGTGTAGCGGTTGATGCGCGAGCCGGCATCCGCGGCGAGCGCCTCGATGGACTCCGGACGCACGGTGGCCGTGCCCAGGTCGGGGTCGATCTCCAGGTGCGGCAGCAGTTGCGGCAGTTGCGGCGTGGCCTGCGCGAACGCGGCGGTCACCGCCAGAGCATCGGCTTCGTAGAGTGCCGTGACACGGTCCCGCTCCTGCCGGGCCAGGCTCCGCTGGTCGGCAACCCACCACGCCACCTGGGCCGTGGATATTGCCAGCAGGGCGAGGAAACCGAGCTGCATTGCCTTGGTGGGATCGCGCTTGAGTATCATGACTCGCTCCCCGTGGATTCTCTGCTTGTCACTCCTGACGACCCGTCATGCACGTCCAGGCCCTCGAGAATTTCTTCAAGGGCCTCGGCGAGACGGTCGATATGCCCGGCATCGTGAGCCAGCGACAGGAAGCCGACCTCGTAGGCCGATGGCGCCAGCGCGATGCCGCGTGCCAGAAGGCCGTGAAATACATTGCTGTAGATATGCGCGGCGTTCGGGGGAATGGCTTCAGCCGATCGTGGTGCGATGGCCGAACCCCACGCGACCCAGAAAATCGAACCGATACGCACGACAGCTCCCGGGACGGTCGCCCGGCTGAGCACATCTCCGAGACGCTGTTCCAGGTATTCACCCAGACGCTCCAGCGCTTGCCAGCCATCCTGACGCTGCAGGATCCTGAGCGTCGTCAGCCCCGCCGTCATGGCGACCGGATTGCCCGACAGGGTGCCGGCCTGGTAAACGCCGCCGGTGGGCGCGAGGTGCTGCATCGTCGCCCGCGGTCCTCCGAATGCACCCACCGGCATGCCGCCACCGATCACCTTGCCGAAGGTCGCGAGATCCGGTTGCACGCCGTAGTGAGCGGCCGCACCGCCCGGGCCCAGGCGGAAACCGGAAATGACTTCGTCGAAGATCAGCAGCGCACCGTGCCGCGTGCAGTGCTCGCGCAACGAGGCAAGGAACTCCGGCCGCTGGAGAAGCAGGCCGTTGTTCGCGGGCACGGGCTCGATGATGGCAGCGGCGATGCGGTCGCCCTCCCGGTCGAACAGCGCGGCCAGGGCGTCCCCGTCGTCCAGCGGCAGCACACGCGTCTGCGCGGCGCTCGGTTCGGGAACACCCAGCGACGACGGGGTACCGAATGTCGCAAGCCCGGATCCCGCCGCGACCAGCAAGTGGTCGACGTGACCGTGATAGCAGCCTGAAAACTTGACGATGACGTCGCGTCCGCTGGCGCCCCGGGCCAGGCGCACGGCACTCATCACGGCTTCGGTGCCCGACGATACGAAGCGGACCTGTTCGACACCTGGATAGCAGGCCACCACATGCTCGGCCAATTCGATCTCCACGGCCGATGGCGCGCCGAACGACGTGCCGCGGCGTACGGCAGCGTCCACGGCCGCGACCACATCCGGGTGGGCGTGGCCGAGAATCAACGGGCCCCAGGAACCGACAAAGTCCAGGTAGCGATTGCCGTCCTCGTCGACGATTTCGGCGCCATTTCCGGCGCGAATGACAGGCGGTGTGCCCCCAACGCTGCGGAACGCCCGTACCGGGGAACTCACCCCGCCCGGCAGGACCTCGAGCGCCCGATCGAACCATTGCGTCGATCGGCTGTTGGCAAGAGGTGCGCTCACAGCCAGCCTCCCTTGATCGCATCCCGGGCGTGATAGGTGATGATCCGGTCGGCGCCGGCGCGGCGTATCGCCACCAGGTTCTCGCGCACGACCTGCGCCTCTTCCAGCCAGCCGTTGGCCGCGGCAGCCTTGACCGCGGCATATTCTCCGGAGACGTTGTAGGCCGCCAGGGGCAGCGAGCTGGCTTCGCGCACCGCCCGAATGACATCGAGATAGGCGAGCGCGGGCTTCACCATCAGCATATCCGCGCCTTCGCGCTCGTCCAGTTCCGCTTCCCGCGCCGCCTCGCGGACATTACGCGGATCCATCTGGTAGCTGCGCCGATCTCCGAAGGACGGCGCGGAGTCCGCGGCGTCGCGGAACGGTCCGTAGTAGCCCGAAGCGTACTTGACCGCATACGCAAGCAGGATCACGTTTTCGTGGCCGGCGTCATCGAGCCCATCGCGAATGGCGGCGACCCTCCCGTCCATCATGTCGGAAGGCGCCACCACATCCGCCCCGGCGTCGGCGTGGCTCACGGCCGTACGCACCAGCGGGACCAGGGACGCATCGTTGATCACCTCGCCCTCCTCTATGATCCCGCAGTGGCCGTGATCGGTATAGGCGCACAGGCATACGTCGGTCATCACCACGAGATCGTCGCCGAATTCGGCCTTGAGCCGGCCCGTCGCCCGCTGCACGGCGCCGTCGGCGGCCCAGGCCGCCTTGCCGTCAGGCGTTTTGTGCCCTGCGTGGTCGGGATGGCCGAACAGCAGTACGGAACGAATGCCCAGGTCCAGATCGGACGCGACCTGGCTGACCAGGTTGTCAACGCCCAGTTCTGCGATACCCGGCATGGAAGGAATGGGCCGCTCGGCCCTTCGCGCGGCGAGGACGAAATGGGGCACGATGAACTGCGACGCCGAAAGTTGCGTTTCCGCCGCCAGGTCCCGGATGACCTTGTTTCGACGCAGGCGTCTGGGGCGCACGCGCCCCGGCGTGGTCACGGTAGTTTCGCTCATTGCATGGCCTCCATGAGTCCCTCCAGACTGGGTCTTGGCGCCTCCGCTGTCACGGTCAAACCGACGGCGCGTGCCGCCTGGCTGGTGGCAGGTCCGATCGTCAGAATCTCCGCCGCCGCGTCGAATTCAAGCCGATTCACCAGACCCGACACCGCGGACGGGCTCGCCAGCAGGATTTTATCCGCACCCAACTCGGAGAGCGCCTGTTTTCGGGGCGGTGGTGCCGCGGGCACCGTGCGGTATACGTTGATTCGCACACACTCACCGCCGGCTTGCTTCAATGTGTCTTCCAGCACGGGACCGGCGTTTTCCGCCACGGCGATCAAACACTTTGGCCTGGCGATCTGCGCTCCGCTTTCGCGGGGCGTCGCAATGGGAGGCGTCGCAACGGAGGGCGTCGCAATGGAGGGCGTCGCAATGGAGGGCGTCGCAATGGAGGGCGTCGCAACGGAGGGCGTCGCAATTCGAGCGGCCAGTTCCCGGGCGAGAGATTTCGCTGTGCCGGCGGGGGCCACAAGTTCCACCCGGCCCGGAAGCGAGGCGGCTGCGGACGCGGTCGCCGGCCCCACCGTGGCGATAAGCACGTTGGCCATGGCTTGAAGGTCGGACGGGCTCCATTGAATGGCCGCGATCAGGGTCTGCAACCCCTCGGCTCCACGGCGGGATGTCAGCACGAGCCAGTCGGTCCTCGGCAGCGCCTCGGCCAGCCGTGCCTGGGCGACCGGGTCGCGGATGGGCCGGCACTCGATGCACGGCAGCATCAGCGGCACCGCGCCGGCATCCCTGAGACGCGACGCCCAGGCCGCGTAGTCCTCTGCGGCGCGGGTGATCAGGACCCGTTGACCGACTACGCTGTCCATTGCCGCTTCAGTTCGGACCACGCGGAGTTCACCACTGTGTCGGGATTCGTCGTGCGCGAGTCCGCCTTGTGCAGTACGCCGTCGTGCTCGAGCCAGACGATGAGTCGGGTGGTCGCTGGTGATAACGAACTCCTGGCATTGCCCGACGATGCGAGGTCGCCGGTACGACCCGTCCATGATCCATCCACGGCGCACCAGGCACCGAAGGCCAGGTCGCAACCGCCTTCAACCCGCGCCAGGAGTTCGCGCTCCGCTGCAATCGCCTGGCGGGTCGCAGCGTGATCAAGGGCCTCCAGCAGCTCGCAAATGCGGCTATCGGCACGCCGGCACTGGATCGCCAGCGCTCCCTGGGCCGGCGAAGGAACGAATTTTTCCGGCGCCAGCCGACGGAGCACAAGTTCCTCAGTCACGGGGTCGGCTATCCCTTCGAGAGGGCTTCGACGCAAACGCTCAAGACCCGCAGCGGCGAGCACTACGCCGTCGAGATCGGTGCGCAGGCGGCCGATGCGCGTGGGCACATTGCCGCGAATGGGCACTACCGTGATGTCCGGGCGCAGGTGCCTGATCCATGCCTGGCGCCGTGCCGAGGCGGTGCCCACTCGTGCACCGCGGGCGATGGGCAGGTCCTGCTCCGGTTCCGCCGCGGCCTGCCGCGTCATCACCAGCACGTCGGCCGGGTCGAGACGCGCGGGCACGGCCCCGATGATCAGTTCGGCGGGCGATCGGGTCGGCAGGTCCTTGTAGGAATGCACGGCCATATCCACCTCGCCCTCGAGGAGCGCGAGCTCGATTTCCCGCACGAAGACACCTTGCGGGCCGATGGCTCCGAACGAGGTGGCTGTTGAGCGATCTCCGGCGGTCTTGATGATGGTCAGCGTGGATTCGTGACCGAGCCGTGCCAGTTCGTCGACGACTCCGGTCGCCTGAGTGCGCGCCAGATGGGATCCCCGCGTTCCAAGTCGCAGCTTCATCGAACCGTCCCCTGGCCAGCCGCGCTGCGGCGCGACCCCTCGTCGACGGCGCCGTGCCCCGGCTCATCGGAAAACGCTTCCCGGCGCGGCGTGCGGTCCAGTGCCTGGCGCAACTCCTCGGCGAATTCCGGGTCGAGCCCCTGCAGAAAGGCGTCCAGCGAGCCGTCCGGTCCATGGTGCAGCAACCCTCTCAACCCCAACGTCGGGATATGGGCGAAACGCCTTGCAAGGACCTCTGCCCAGGTCTCGATGGCTTGCCTTTCGGCGTTTCCGAGTCCCTTGAGATCCTTTCTGAGCAGTCGCCGCACGCCTTCCCGGGCGGTGTGGCGGTAGCGGTTTTGCAGTGCACCCAACAGCGGCCCGTAGAGGCGCTCGGCAAAACGGTCCCGGAGCCGCGGCAAGGCTTCATCCACCAGTTCGCGTGCCTGGGCGGCCTCGAGCAACCGCGCCTCGCGGTTTTCCTGCGCCTCGCGAACGATCTCGTCCATGCCGATGCGCGGCAGTCCCAGCTTGTGGCATGCGTGGCTGTCGATGTTCCCCGGTATCGCCATGTCGACGAAAACCGGTGCCTGACCGGAGGGTGTCTTCGCGGCAATCCGCTCCAATGCCGGTTCCGTAAGGAGCGGTTCAGGGGCGCCGGCTGAACTCAGGACCGCTTCCACGGCCGGCGGGTCGCGAAGGAAGTCCGTCAGCGACATGGCCGAGGCAGAAAATGCCTGCGCCGCGGCCTGGGCCTTGTCGAGCGTTCGATTGACGAATAGCAGTGGCGTATCCGAATGCGCCAGCGACCTTGCGGTTCGCTCTGTCATCGCCGAGACACCCACCAGCGCCACCGCCCCGGGCGTGCGCGCGAGCCGTTCGCGGAGTCGCGATACCGCGACTTCTGCCAGCGACACGCGTCCCTGGCCGAGGCGGGTTATGCCTCTTACCCGCGCGGCGATACTCAGGGCCTCGTCAAACAGCAGTTCCAGTCGCGGGCCGCTCAAGCCGGACTCGGCCGCAAGATCGCGGCAGGCGCGAACCTGCCCGGCGATTTCGGCTTCTCCCACCGCGGCGGAATCCAGCCCCGCCGCGACCAGGAAGAGGTGCTCGCAGGCGCCTTCGCCATGCCACGCCTTGAGTGTGCGTTGCGCCTCCCCGGGCGCCGGCGACCGCCCCGCCAGCAGTTCGAAGACCGACGGCCGGATGTCGCCGTTGCGGCCATGGCCCTTGGCGCCATCGGCGGCGCGCGCGAAAATGATCTCGACCCGGTTGCAGGTATCCAGATAGGCGAGTTCCGACAGACCCGCGTGCCGGGCGAAGCGGCGCAGGCGACCGTCGCGCCCCGACTTTGGCAACGCAAAACGTGCCAGCGCTTCACTGCCTTCCTGCCGCCAGGAGATGCCGACGATGCCGAGTTCTTCGAACACGCCATAAAGGGTATGGATCGGGGCGGCCCGATTGTCACCGAAATGTCACGGCTGCCTTGCCAACAAGCCTGCCGCGACGGGACATATTGAACGGTTAGCGTTAACTGGCCCCGATCCACAGGTGCGACAGGGTTTGTGCGCCCGCCGCGAGGCGGTACACTCGGTTGCCTGTCTCGCGGAAAAGCAAACAGAGTTACAAACAGGAGAAGACGGCGTGAATACCAAACTGACCGCATTCGTAATGGGCGCCATGGCACTGGTGACGGCGCCCTCGGCCCTGGCGCAGGACGAACCGTTTCGGGAGATCGTCAACATCACCGGGGATCTTTATCGGGCCACCAATAACGCCCACCACAACGTGTTCCTGGTGACCGATGAAGGGATCATCGTCACCGACCCCATCAGCACGGACTTTTCCAACTGGCTCAAGGGCGAACTCGATGGGCGTTTCGGGGTCCCGGTGCGCTATGTGCTCTACAGCCACTACCACGACGACCATGCGTCGGGCGGCGCGGTGTTCGAGGACACCGCCGAATCCATCGGTCATGACGAAACGCCGGTGAACCTGGCCGCGGAAGAGGGCAACGAGATTTTCGCGGAAGTCCGGCCTCCGGATCGAACGTACTCCGACACCACCAGCGTGACGCTTGGCGGCAAGACCGTGGAGATGATCCACGCGCTTCCAAGTCACAGCAACGACTCGTCCATCATCCACTTCCCGGACGAGCGGACTGTGTTCGCGGTGGACTTCGTCAACGTGCAACGCGTGCCGTTCCAGACCATGAGCGGGTGGGGGCCGATCACGTCCTGGATCGAGGCCAATCATCACCTTCAGTCCACCGTGGATTACGACATCATGGCCCCGGGCCACGGCCCGGTCGGAACCAGGGCCGACGTCGACGACACGACACGCTACCTGGAAGAGCTGTTGGCGGCCGTGACCGAGGCGGTGGATGCCGGCATGAGCCTCGAAGAGGCCCAGGCGGCCGTGCTCATGGAGGACTACAGCGAATGGGCGCAGTACGATGCCTGGCGGGCGATGAATGTTCAGGGGGTCTATGAGTCCCTGACCGCCGAATAACGGGGCGCGGCCCGGCGTGTCAGGTCGGGGTTGGCAGCCGGTGGGACGAGTTCCGTAGCGCGGGTCGAGCGCAGAAGGACAGTTTGCTCGGGTTGTCAGCCGGGCCTTTCCGCCCGCCGGCGATTCCGGTAGCCGATGATGGCGACTGCAAGCCATACCGGCAGACTGAGGATGAGCGCATACACTGCGATGGCAATCGGGCCGAGGAGTCCGGCGATCAGGGTCGCAACCACGGTGATCAGCCCCAGTCCGACCATCGTGGCCCACGCCGCCTGGCGGTAACCGCTCCGCCATATCTTCCGACACGCGAGCGCCAGCGGCAGACCGCAGGGCGCGACGAAAATCAACGAGCCCAGGTTGGCGAGCAAGCCAAACCACATCATCGGGTTTGAAAATTGCTCCCCGAAGCGCACAAAGGTGATCAGCAAGACGCCTGCGGGCAGCCACAGGAAAGATCCGATCAGGAAGGAGTGGCGAGAACGGAAAATTGTGTTCATTACGGACATGGTGTTTCAAGACTAATGCCTGCGAATTGGACGGACAACAGCTACCGGAGTTCCAATCCATGCGGATTTCATCGATCGAAGGCAAGCGGGTACTGTTCGAGACCGGTATCGGCATGTTTTTCGAGCCCCGGCTTCGGTCCCGATACGGCATCTTCGAAGACAGGCACGTGTTGCTGCATTCGCTCCGCCTTGCCGAACAGAATAGTGGACTCGGCAGAGCTATCTCGGTTGGCGTTTACAGGCCCTGGGGCGATTCCCCAATCGTATTGCTGACCGCGCTGTCCAGCGCGTTGCGCTCGTTGCCGACGTTCTCGGCCAGGCGCAGTTGGCCCGCCGCCCGAACCTGGTTGTGTTCCGAGGCGTTCCCGAAGCGGGCAGGGTTCCAGCCGAAATAGCACTCCTGCAGCGCGTCGGCGGCAAATCGTGCGGCCAATTCAAGCGCGATGGTAAGCGTGGCGGCCGGCAGCGCCCTCCACTCGTCCTCGGACAACAGGTTCCTGGCCTCTTCCGCGTAGCCGGCGAGTGCAGCTTCGAACAACGGCATCGAGAATGTCGTCTCCCGCGTGTCTTCGCCCAGGGGGTTGCACCAGGAGCGCAAGGCATCGCCCAATTCAAGGATGACCGGCATGAATGCGACGGTATCGAGGTCTACCAGGCAGACGGCTTCGTCGGTGTCGGGATCGAAGATGACATTGGATATCTTCGGGTCGCCGTGAACGATCCGCTCGCCGGTCAGCGGAAGTTCCGGAAGCCGGCCGGCCAGTTCCAGGATCCGTTCGGCAATCGGTTCGACTCCGTCGAATCGTGGATGGTCCCCATGGGAAGCGAGCGCGCGTCTCAGGTTCTCAAGATGTGCCGCGGTGTCATGGACGCCCAGGCGCGGGTTGGAGAATGTGTGATCCAGATCGCTCACGGTGCTGTGGAAACGCCCCAGCAGGGCGCCGGCTTCGCGGGCCTGGCGATTGTTTTCCAGGGTGTCTCTGGAGATTCCGGGTATGTAGGTCAGCACGCGCCACACTTCGCCCGACGTCAGCAGCGCAGGGTCGCCCTCGGAAGTCGGCACGATGAGTGGCGTGCGCATGCCCTTGTCCCGCAGATGCCTGGTGACCACGTCGATGTCGCTGTTGATTGTCGCGGGAAACATGGGATTGACACGCTGCAGTACAAAGCTTGTTCCGGCAGGTGTATCGACACGCCAGCTCCTGTTGATCAGCCCGGATTCGATCGGCGTCAGTTTTCCGCCGCCGAGCCCGAATGAATTCAACACTTTGGCGCTAACCCGCATGTAACAATCTCCGCAAGCCTTCCGCACTTTCCCGACGAGCCGGTAGGCGATCTGTTTCGAGTGGATTGCGTTTGCCGCCGTTTCTGGAGACGACCAAGTCGCTGGGCCCTGTCTTGCACGTCAGGGTTGAAGCTTAGAGCAACAGGCGAACAGCAGCGAGGGCGATCCCTGTGGAAACGATCTTTATCGTCGCCACCGCGGGGGCGTCGGACTCGGAGATGGCCGGGCGTCGGGCGCCGTTCACTACACAGTTAATGACGAACCTGCCCGAAGGTTTGAGGGTCTTGCTGCGCACTCCAACAGCGCCTCGACATCGATGGCACGCTCAACACCGTCGGCCAGCGCGTCGAGCGCCGTATTGACGGCCGCTCCATAGTCGAGGCTCGAACGTCCGTCGGCCCCCGCGCGGTGTAGCCAGGCGCGTCGAAATTCATCCCGGGTGAATACCCCGTGAACATAGCTGCCCTCGATCAGACCATCGGCAGAGCGCGCCCCGTCCGCACGGTCTTGCAGGTCGAACATGGGCCGCTTGCAGTCTTCGCCAATGGTTCGGCCGACATGGATCTCGTACCCGGTCACGGGCAGCCCGGTGCTCACGCAACGACCTTCAACAGGATGCACGGCCTTGGATCCCGACATTTCGGTATGAACATCGAGCAGACCGAGTCCTGTGGCATGGCCCGTCTGGCCATCCACACCCTCAGCATCCTCGATTCCGGCGCCAAGCATCTGGAAGCCCCCGCACAGCCCCAAAACGCGTCCACCGGCCCGCGAGTGGGCGAGGATGTCATGGTCCCAGCCCTGGGCGCGCAGGAATTCCAGGTCGCCCAGCGTGGACTTGGTTCCAAACAGGATCACCACGTCGGCGTCCCGGGGCAGGGGCCGACCCGGTGGTACCCAGCGAAAGTCGACGCCCGGTTCCAGCCGCAGCGGATCCGCGTCGTCGAAGTTGGCCAGTCGGGACAGCATGGGCGCGACGATCCTGAGCCCGTTTCCCGCATCATGCCGGCCGCCATCAAGCACTACGGCATCTTCCGCGGGCAGATTCGCAGCGCAGGCCAGCCAGGGAATCACGCCGAAGCAGGGCCACCCGGTGTGCTCCTCGATGGCAGTCACCCCGGCATCGAACAACCCGGGATCGCCACGGAACTTGTTGATCACGAAGCCTTGAATCAAAGCCGCATCATTCGCCGACAACACGGTCTGGGTGCCAACCAGACTCGCGATCACACCGCCCTTGTCGATATCCCCCACGAGGCAAACGGGAATCCCTGCCTGCAGGGCGAATCCCATATTGGCGATGTCGCCGGCCCGCAAGTTGATTTCCGCCGGGCTGCCGGCACCCTCCACGATCACCAATTCGTATGCATCGACCAGCCGTTGGAAGCTCGCAAGCACCGCGTCCATGCGCGCATCGCGCCGTGCCACGTAGTCGGCGGCGTCCATGCTTTCGAGCACCTTGCCCTGCACGACTACCTGGGCCCGGCGGTCGGTCTCCGGCTTGATCAGCACCGGATTGAAGTCCACCTGGGGCTCGAGACCGGCCGCCTGGGCCTGCAGCGCCTGGGCGCGGCCGATCTCACCGCCCGTGCAGGCCGCCGCATTGTTGGACATGTTCTGGGGTTTGAACGGCGCGACCTTGATCCCGCGCCGCCGGGCAATACGGCACAGCGCGGCGACGATGAGGGACTTGCCGACGTCGGAGCCGGTGCCTTGCACCATCAAAGCCCTGGATATCATGTTTTGACCTGCCCTTCCTCACGGGCGCATGCCGCCACCGCCTTTACCGTCGCCGTGAATGGACTTGCAAGCATCGAAGCTCGTGCGGGGTGCACAGGATCGGGTATTCTTGCAGTACAGCCGTTTCGGGGGAATATCAAAATGCCAATGCCCGGCTCAATTCGGAATCTGACCATAGTGTGGCTCTCGTTTCTCCCGGGCGCCGTACTCTCGCACCATTCGCTGCTCACCTACGACGTGAACGAGATCGTCGAATTCGAGGGCGAAGTCACGGACGTGTTCTGGCGCAATCCCCACGTCCAACTGACCGTCCGGGCCGTCGACGAGGATGGCGCCGAGAGGATCTGGATCGCCGAAGGTTCTCCCGTCAACGCAATGGAGCGCGCGGGTATCGATCAGGCTCTCGTGAGTGTCGGCGAACACGTCAGGCTGGCAGGCCACCCTTCGGGCCTTTCCGAGAATGAGGTCCGATTCGTACTGCTCACGCTGGCCGACGGTCGGGCGTTTGCGCTCGACCCCGACTCGGCCGTCGCCTTCGGCCTGCTGTCCGATGCGTCGCAAGCTGTCAGGACAGGCGACGCCTATGCGGCAGTCGCTGCGGACGATCTTGATGCGGAAGGTCTCTTTCGTGTCTGGACCAACCGCGACCGGCATTGGATGCGCGACGTGCGGGAGTGGTGGGCCAGGCCACATCCACTGACGGAATCCGCCCAGGCCAGGCTGGACGCCTGGGATCCGGTGACGGACGATCCCGCCAAACAGTGCATTCCGGCCGGAATGCCCGAAGCCATGCTCATGCCCTTCCCGATCGAATTCGTTGATCAGGGCGACACTCTCGTCCTGAACATAGAAGAGTGGGACAACTCGCGGACGATTCACCTGAATGCGAATCCAGACGCGGACGTGCAACCTTCGCGGCTCGGTCACTCTGTGGGCCGTTGGGAGGGCGACACGCTGATCGTGGAGACGAATCGCATCGACTATCCCTACTTCAACGACCAGGGCATACCGCAAAGCGAGGCTCTGGAGATCGTCGAACGATTCACGCTCAGCGAGGGCGGCACCAAACTGGACTGGACCGCGACGGTGACCGACCCGGAAACGTTCACGGAGCCGATCATCATGCCCGAGTTTCACTGGGACTGGATCCCCGGACAGGAGATCAAGCTCTACAACTGCGTCGTAGCCGACTAGCCGCCCTTGGTATAGGTGCCGCCTCGCACCAGGGCCGGCGAGGCGCCCGGCTGGCAAGGCGCGAGGCGCCCCGCTCACAGCGGCCCCTCTATCTCCACACGGTCGCCTTCGACCCGGGCGCGCACACCGTAGATTTCCCCGAGCCGTGCCGCGCTCAGCGTCGCAGCGGGCGACCCGTCGGCGACGATGCGCCCATCCTTCATCCAGATGAACCGGTCCGCATAGCGCCTGGCGAGCACCACGTCGTGAAGTACGACCAGGGCGCCGCCGCCATCATTGACGAAGGTCCTGATCAGGTTCATGACCCGGAACTGGTGATATGGATCGAGCTCTGCCGTCGGCTCGTCGGCGATCAGCAGCGGAGCCTCGGCGGCAAAGGCGCGGGCACAGTGAACCCGCGCCAACTCGCCCCCGGACAGCGTTGCCGTTGAGCGTTCGGTCAGTCGCTCGAGGTCGCACGCGGCCAACGCGTGCTCGACGGCTTGGCGGTCGACGCCTCGCAGGCGCCCCAGCGCCGCACCGTGGGAGAAGCGTCCGAGTGCCACCACGTCACGAACCGGATTGGGCCAGGCCAGTGGCCGGTTCTGAGGAAGGTACGCCAGGCGCCGCGCCCGCCGCCGCGGAGGCATCCTGGCTGTGTCTTCGCCGTCGATTCGCGCCCAACCCGCCGAGCGGGGAACCAGCCCGATGGCCCCCCGCAGCAGGCTTGTCTTGCCGGCGCCATTGGGGCCCAGCAAGGCAACCAGTTCACCGGCCTGCAATCGGAAAGAGGCCGCCTCGACCAGTGTTGCTCCGCCCGCTTCAACAGTCATATCCTGCGCTTGCAGTTTGATCGCTGCAGCGGCCTGGTCGGCCCGCGGGGCCGTTGAAGCTTTCCACTCAGTCATGAATGCTGCGCTGCTGCATGGCGATCCAGATGAACGCCGGAGCGCCAATCAACGCTGCGACAATTCCAAGCTTCAGTTCGTTGACCGTGGGCACCAGCCGTACGCCGATGTCCGCCAGCACCAGAATCAGACCGGCCAGCAAGGCCGACGGCAACAGGGACCGAGCCGGATCATGATCCACCATGGGCCGCACGACATGCGGCGCGACGATGCCGACGAAGCCGATAACGCCTGCAAGAGCTACCGCCGCGCCGGTGGAAAGGCCCGCGCCCAGCACGATCAGCAACCGTTGCCGCCGCAGGTTCAAGCCAACGCCGCTGGCCGCTTCCTCGCCCAGCGTCAACGCCGAGAGGCCGCGCCTGGCGGCAAACAATACGCCGAGACCCGCTACCAGGAAGGGCGCAGCGAAGGCCAGATCCTGAAAACTTCGATTGGCCACGGTGCCGAGCATCCAGTTGACCATATCGACCAGGGAGAACGGGTTCGGCGCCAGGTTCATCATCAGGTTCATGGCCGCGCCGGCAAAACTCGAAAGACCCACGCCAATGAGAATCAGCGTCACCGTCGACGCGGTGCGCAGCGCCGCCAGAGCGATGAGCGCGGTCCCTGCGAGGGCGCCGACAATCGCGGCTACCGGCATCGCCCATGCGCTGAGCGCCGCATAGCCGTAGTACAGTGCGCCGGTAGCCCCCAGCGAAGCGACCGCCGAGACGCCGAGTACGCCCGGCTCCGCGAGTGGGTTGCGGAGCAACCCCTGCAGCGCCGCGCCGCTCGCGCCCAGTGCCGCGCCCACGGCGAACGCGGTCATCGCCCTGGGCAGCCGGATTTGAACCACGACCAGTTGATCCCCGGGCGTGCCGCCTCCCAGGAGCGCCGCAACAACCCGATCGATTCCGATCGGCGTGGAGCCGAGGAGACAGGCGATGAACAGTGCCGCCAGGCATGCCAGGGTCAGCCCGGTCAGCCTGGGCGTGCTCATGGCGCAGCCGAGCGGTCCTGGATGCCGAGGTCGGGAGCCGCTGCGCCGGCCTGCCGGGCCAGCGACTCCACCGCATCCATCAGGAACCAGGCCCCGCAGGCAGTCCACGCCCCTTGGATCGGGATCACGGTTCCATGGTCCAGTTGGGCCTGGGCAACCGGGTGCCGGATCGCGCTCCAGACGTGGGGATGATCGGCCAGACTCTCGTAAAATGCGACCGCGAGCAAATCCGGCTGCTCGTAGGCAAGCCGCTCCAATGGAATCGGCCACCAACCCGGCCGGGTCTGAAAGTTCTCCAGTCCCGCTGCGCTGAGCATTTCGTGGATCAGTGATCCGGGTCCCGATGTCACGCCGGTTGGGGTCATGTAGAGAATGTCCGCGCCGCTGGCATTGGCGCGCAGCGACTCCAGGCGGCTTTGCATTTCCGCGGCGACGGCCAGACCCTGCTCCGCCGATCCCAGCGCTCGGGCCGTTTCCGTGATCACGTCCTGGATTTCGTCGATATCCTGGCCCCAGTGAACGTTGTAGACGGGCACGCCGGCCCTTTCGAACATGACAGACGCCTGGGGGCCCCCGCCGTAGGAACGCACCACGAGGTCGGGTTCGAGGATGATCACATCCTCGGCGACGGGCCGCACGACAGGCAGCCCCAGGGCCGCTTCCTGCATATAGGAAAACTCCCGTCCCGCATCGGGCGACACCGCCAGGATCCGGTCCCGCTCGACGAATTTCAGCACGTACTGATCGGCGCAGAAGTCAAGGCTGACGATGCGCTGTGCACGCGCGGGGACCGAACCCGGTCCCGGAGATTCCATCCCGCAACCGCCGAGCGTTGTCGCCAGCGCAAACACCAGCGGTCCCCGGAACGGTTTCGGGACCACCGACATCGCGTCAAATCGCCTCTGCGAATACTGCTAGAACTGCCATCGCGCACCCACCGAGCCGGAACGGCCCGGCGTGCCATAGCCCAGAACCTGCTGATAATGCGCATCGAACAGATTTTCGATGCGCCCGAACACTTCCAGGGCGTTGGACAGAGCGTATCGGGCGTTGATGTCGACACGCGTCCACTCGTCGAGTGTGTTTCCGCCCTGGATATTCTCCCGGCCGTTGAATCGGACCAGCATCGTGCTCGAAAAGCCGCCGGCCGGGTTGAAGCTGAGCATCAGGTCGCCGGAATGCCTGGGAACGCGCAGCCGCGGCGCACCATCGCCTTCCAATGCCTTTATGTAAGCGTAGTCTGCCGATACCGCAAGCGAGCCGGTCAGGTTCCATTCGGCCGAAACCTCCACGCCCCTCGATTCGACCTCTGAGATGTTCTGGTAGCCCCCGATGGCGAACGAGAAGTCGATCAGATCCACGGTATCCTGCTGGAAGAATGTAATTCCCGCCTGACCACGGCCCGTGGAGGCTCGCCACTCGACACCGATGTCGACGCCTTCGGATCGTTCCGGTTGCAGATCCTCGTTGGGCGCCGCGGCGCCGCAGCAGAAGAATGTGGTCTGGAATATCGTTGGCGCTTTAAACCCCTGTCCCCAGGTGCCGCGAAGGGTGATGTTGGGCGCGGCCTGCCAGGCGGCGGCAAACCGTGCGGTGGTCTCCGATCCGAATCGGTCGTGGTCATCGGATCGTAAACCGCCGGTGAGGGTCAGCGCCCCGAACGGCCGCAGTTCGTAGAGTGCGAACAAGCCGTTGAGCGTGCTTTGGTTCAGCCGGGCGGTCGATTCCTCCCGCTCTGCTCCCACGGCCAGGGTGTTGCGGGGATCGATGAGCATTGTTCCCTGGTAACGGAAAAGCGTGCGTTCTCCCTCCGCAGCGAAGCTTTGAGTCCCTTCAATAAAGTTGCGCCGGTCGATCTCGGAGCGGCCGACCATCAGCAGATTTTCAAACCGTCCGTCGAGCAGGGGCGCCGTCAGGGAGAGTTGTGCGGATCGTTCTTCTGTCTCGTTGAGTTCATCGCCGTCGGCGACGTTGCCCTGCGCTCCGAACGCGAAACTGTCGAACTCGGTCCGCGCGTCGCTCCGGAGCACGCTGGCGTCGATACGCGCGCCCGCAGGCAGGTAGAGTCCGCCCTGGGCGGATAGCGTGCGCGAATCGAATCCGTCGTCCTCAACGTTCCCGTTGCGCGCATCGGCTCGGGATATGCCGTCGGTGCCCAGTTGGGTGGCTGCGAGCCGAAAGTCTCCAATGGCGCCGGCGCTGCTGATCGACGCGCCGCCCCGGAACATGCCGAACGAGCCGGCTTGCGCAAACGCATCCCCCGTCAAGCCCTCGCTGGGCCGCTTGGTGGTGATCGAAACGACGCCACCGATGGCGTCGGTGCCCCAAAGTGTCGACTGCGGGCCGCTCAGGATTTCTATCCGCTCGATATTCTCGGTGTCAAGACGGGCGAAGTTGAAGCCGCCTCCCGGCGATGACGCATCATTGACGGAGATGCCATCGATGAGCACCAGCGTCTGATCGCTGGAGGCCCCACGGATACGCACGGTGGCGGAACCGCCGAAAGCGCCGTTCTGGTTGATCGTTACCCCCGGCGCCCCGGCGATGGCGTCAAGGGCGTGGCTGAAGCCCCTGGCTTCGATTTGCACGGCATCGATGACCCGGACCGTCGAACCCGCCTCCGCGGTGGTCTGTTCGATCCGGGTTCCGGTGACCACGATGGTATCGATGGGTGTTTCGTCGCCTTCGCTCGCGGTCTGAGCGGCAGCACTCGTCCACAGGGCCGCAGACGCCAGAAAGACTGTCCAGGGAAAACGCAGCATTGAACCCCTCCCGCACCCCCCTGGGGCGCACTGTAATGACAATCCCGGTCCCGCCGACCACGAGGGGCGCGCGGAACTTCAACTCATGTCGTTACAAGGAGAAGGGGCACACAGGTGCTCTTTCCCGTTCGCGGGCAATGTGCCCGACCCACGAACGAACGACGCGATGGCAGGTCTCCTGACTCGCCGATCATCGCTTTTTGGCCGCCTTCCCGGAGACATCTCCAGTGGCCTACAGGCCGCAAGCTTCCGGCTTACAGTTGCGGGTACAGCCTCGGAATTTCACCGAGTTCCCTTTTAGCCGCCTTATGGCAGCACCATCTGCGTGCATTGTCGGGAAAGGACAAGCGCGCGTCAACTCGCTGCTCCTGACACTGGACCAGGCTTAACTTGGACCATGGTCTTTGACCATGGTACGATTCTCTGCATGGAACAAATCAAAATCTCCGAGTTCAAGGCCACCTGCCTCGCCGTTCTCGCGCGGGTCGAACAGACGGGTACGCCGGTTCTGGTGACGCGCTTCGGCAAGCCCGTTGCCCAGGTCACTCCGCCGCCCAAGACATCTCCGGAAGCCTGGCTGGGAGCGATGCGCGACCGGGGGGCTATCCTGGGGGATATTATCGAGCCTGCCGCCGGCCCGGAAGAGTGGGAGGCGCTCCAGTCCGGTTCCAACGAACCTGCAAAGTGACCGGCCAGTGACGTCCCTGCTTCTGGACACACACGTCTGGCTCTGGAGCCTGATCGAGCCGCGCAGGCTTTCGTCGGATGCGCACGCGCTGCTCTCCTCGCAAGCGGTCTCCCTGCACCTTTCCTCCGTGAGCGTCTGGGAGACTCTGTCACTGGCGGAGCGAGGGCGTCTCGACATCGGCGACGACGGGCAGCGTTGGGTTCGCCGCGCGCTGTCGGCAAGCCCTGTCACCGAAACGCCGATAACATTTGAAGTGGCGCTGGCCAGCCGTTCGATCCGTCTTGCTCATGAGGATCCGGCGGACCGATTTATCGCGGCCAGCGCCAAGGTGTTTGAATTGACCCTGCTTACCGCGGACAGGCGTCTGATGGATTGTCCGGATATCGACGTCGCACCCGCCCGCTAGAGGTTCGGTGCCCCTTCGAACGCCGGGTGGCCAGGCGACTCAGAAATCGATACCCCGAACCGCCTTGATGCCCGCGTCGAACGGATGCTTTACCGCGCGCATCTCGCTGACAAGATCCGCGTATTCGCACAGGCCGGGCTTGGCGTCGCGCCCCGTGAGGATCACGCTGGTACGCCCGGACCGCGCTTCGAGTCCATTGATGACGGCACCTTCCGACAAGAAGCCGTAGCGCAGCGCGATGTTGATCTCGTCCAGAACGATCAGGTCGTAAGCACCGCTTTCAAGCATTTCGCGGGCCTTGCCGAACGCCGCTTCGGCGGTGGCCGTGTCGCGGTCCAGGTCCTGGGTATCCCAGGTGAAACCCTCGCCCATGGTGTGCCAGTGGAGTTGGTCCTCGAACTTCGAGAAAAACTGGCGTTCGCCGGTCTTCCACTTGCCCTTGATGAACTGCACCACGCCCACCTTCTGGCCCCAGCCCAAAGCCCGGGCGATGACGCCGAAGGCGGAACTGGACTTGCCCTTGCCCTCGCCGGTATAGACCAGGACCAGACCTCGCTGCGGGACGGAGGCCGCGGCGACCCGCTTGCGGTGGGCCGCCTGCCGGACCTTCATTCTCTCGGCATGGCTCTGGGCGTCAGTCATGGGCCTGCCTCCGTCGCGACCGGTTCAGGCGGACGGCTTTTGCCACGGGCTGCTAGCCCGCGTGGGCGGCAACGTATTCCAGCGCAAATGCCCTGGCTGGACTGGTTTCGCTGAGACCAAGCGCAGATGCCTCATCCATCGCCGCGTCGATTTCCCAGCCATCCACGATCACCCGCTTGATGAACCACATGCTCGATGCGCGTCCTCCGCCGGCACAATGAATGAACGCGGGCGCCGTATCGGGCTCCGTGATCGTGACGAGGAACCGGTCGGCGACGGCGGGATCGAGAAATTCGCCGCCGAACGGCAGATGCACATACTTGATCCCCGCTGCCTGTGCTGCTGCGGCTTCGTCTTCGACGTTCGCGCCTTCCTCGACAGGCCGGCGCAGGTTGATGATGCTGCGGAACCCCATGTCCCGAATCTGCGTCACCGACTCGGGCGTGATGGCCCCGGCGCACGCCACGGTCGTCTCGATCCGGGCAAAATTGACGATGCCCTCCACGTCCTCGCGCACGACCTGGCCTTGCGCGTTTGCCGGTTCTCCAAGGACAGCAAGTACACCAAGGAGCATCAGAGTAGCTGGCAATCGTTTCATGGGTCGGTCTCCTGTGGCTGTTTGAACGTCCGTCGTCGGCTGGTAAGGTCATGGCCAGCCCTTCGGCGCAATCGTGAAATATAACATTGGTTGCCGGCAGTCGGTGGCAAGAGTCCCGCGTCGCACCGAGACCGGGACTTTTGCCACCGACTGCTAGAATCCGGGTCAGACCCCGATCGATGAAACCACCGCGACCCCCAGGCAATGCACCGTACTTCCTCGCTCATACTCGCCGGCATGATGGTTTCCGGAATCGCCTGGACGCAGGCGGCGGCGCAATTGCCGCCCGTCCCGGTACCCGCGGAGAACCCCATCACGGAACCCAAGCGCGTTCTGGGAAAGATCCTCTTTTGGGACGAACAGCTCTCCAGCAACGACACGCACGCCTGCGGCACGTGTCACAGACCCGCATCCGGTGGCGGGGACCCCCGCTTCGGCCGCTTCCCGGGCACTGACAAGGGCACGATCGACGATGTATGGGGTTCACCGGGCGTGGTGTACATGAACGATACCGGCGAACCGCTGGAGCACCCTGTCTTCGGCTTCGAGCCCCAGGTGACGCAACGTATCGCGCCGTCGAACTTCGGGGCGTTATGGGCTGAAGAATTGTTCTGGGACGGCCGCGCGGGATCGCGCTTCGTGGACCCGCTGACGGGTGAGGTTGCCATCGCCGAGGGCGGAGCGCTGGAGAACCAGGCGTTGGATTCCCTCTCGAACCCGGCTGAAATGACGCACCCCGGCCGAACGTGGGAGGATCTCGTCGACAAGTTGCGCCAAGTGCGCCCGTTGGCGCTGGCGAGCGACCTGCCGCCGGATATGGTCGCTGCCCTGGCCGACAATCCCAACTACCCGTCGCTGTTTCAGAATGCCTTCGGCGAACAGGAGATCACACCGGTGCGCATCGCCTTTGCGATTGCCACCTACCAGCGTACGTTGGTTGCCGATCAAACGCCCTGGGATCGCTTCATGAGCGGCGATGAGGCAGCGCTTCCGGAACAGGCGGCGTTCGGATGGCAGGTCTTCCAGCGGTTGCGCTGCGTCAACTGCCACGAACCCCCGCTATTCACCAACAATGACTTCTTCAACATCGGGCTGAGGCTTATCGAGTTCGATACGGGCCGCCAGGGGGTTACGGCCGATCCCGAAGACGCCGGCGAAATGCGGGTTCCCAGCCTGCGTAACGTCGGTTTGCGCACGCGCCTCATGCACACCGGAGAATTCGGCCGCTTGAGCGAGGCCATTACCTTCTACAACACGGCGCTGGCGTTGCCCGGATTGGATGAGATTCCCGGTATTGGGACCTACGTGTTCGACCTGACCGGCTTCGACAGCTACGATCTGGATGCCTTTCTGAGGACGGGGCTGGCGGATCCCCGGGTGGCCAACGAGACGTTTCCCTTCGATCGGCCGACGCTGCGAAGCGAAACGGTGCAGTAAATTCAGAAATTCCCCTGCGCCCCGGGACCGATCGGCACGACCTGGCCGTTCACCTCCACCACGCCATTCTCGTAGGAACCCCGAAACCGGTATCCGCTTTCGGTCTCTTCCAGCATGCCCTGGGCGACAAGCGAAACCAGTGTCCCGCGAGCCTGCGCCTGCAAGATTTCGGCCGGCACTACGGTGGGCATTCCCGTGGGCATCGCACTCTGGCTCGTCATTATCTGCACGGCGATCCGCTCGGCGATGTTCCGGTCGACATCCAGTTCCGCTTCCATGGAGGCCAGGCGGGCCCAGAGCGCGGTGTCCATAAGCGAGAACGCAGGTTCTGCCGGCAGCATCTCGTTGTCGATCCCCAGAAAGATCCTGGCCTGCAGCGTGCCGCCGTTGAAGTTGAAGCTGAGCGGCCCGGTCTCGATCTCGGGCTCGGCCGCCAGGAAATCGTAGATGACCGGTTGCAACTGGGCGAACAAGGCGGTCGGGTCAGTTGCCGCTACATCCATCCCGACCAGGTCGAAGAGCGCTTCCTGGTAATCGAGCGTTGCGGCCAGGTCCAGGTTGCGCACGGCGACGTTCAGGCTGACGTCGCTGATGTTCTGCGCGTCGCCGTCCATGGTTCCCTCAACCGAATCTGCAGTCACCTCGATATTGGTGTGGATCAGATCGCCGCTCTCGTCCACCTCGTTCCTGGAGCGAACACTCAGGTTGTCCAGCGTCGCGATTGGCGCGTTATCCGCGCCCGAAACCGACAGGCGCCCGAGACCCGCTTCCCAGGTGCCGGACCAAATGCCCGTCGCAATCGCAGTCCTATCCCCGGACAGGGTGAAATCTTCCACATTGATTGCCGCACGCGGCCCCGTCAGTTCCAGGCTATCCAGCTGCGTTTGCGCGGCGAGGCGCTGCCGTGCCACGTCGTAAGTACCTTCGCCGGCCAAGCCCGACGATGCAAACCTACCGTCCTCATCGGCGTACGTCATCGGCGGAATTGCCCAGCGAAGCTGCGAAACGTTCCCGATGCCCATGCGCGCGACGACCTCACCGGGACTTTGCGTGCCCAGCACGGCGAGCAGTTCGTCCAGCCCTGCCGGATCCACGCGGACCAAGGCGTCCGCGAGTCCCAGGCCCACGCCACCCCGGGTCAGGAGCGGGCCATGCACGATTTCCGCGGCCAACTGGAGTTCAAAGTCGAGCAGGTCCTGAAGTTGCGGCAGCATGCCCGGCGCGCGCGACCCCCGTGAAAAGGGTCCTTCCAAAATCGCCCTGTAGCGTTCGCTCAGCGCCACGGTGAGCAGCGCCCGGCTATTGCGCCAGCCCCGCTGGTACCCGGTTATCGAAACCTGAAAAAAATGACCGGAGGAAGCCTCTTCAGCCAGAGAGTTGATTCGGTCTTGCGCCAGCGCGCCCAATAGCGCCGGCAGCGCGGCGGCGGCGATCGCGAGCGCAATCAGAACAGCGGCAATTTTCCTCACGGCTTTACCTCACTCCCGATGTCATGCCGGGCGGGCATGCGTTCGCTACCACAACCGATTGACCCCGTAACGGTCGAACGCCGAATCGATCGACACAACGGCCAGATCGTGCGACATGGCCTGAGCGATGAGCATTCGATGGAACGGGTCTCGATGCGGCCCGGGCAGACGCCCGGCGCGCTCGGCATCGCTGACGCTGATGGCAAGTTCCTCGAATCCCTGTCCGGCAATCAGATGGGTGATATCCAGTCCCGCGGTTTCGCTCTCCGGTAGTTTGCCCAGTCGGGTCTTGGTAGCCATCTCCCAGGCCGATGCCGCACTGACGATAATGTCGTTTGCCTCGCTCGCTATCACCCGATGGGCTTTCCCGGAAAGCCGCCTGCTGTCCGCGAGCCACCACAGGAATGCGTGCGTATCCAAGAGGGCCCGCACGGTCAGGGTCCGTTAACGCTATCCAATTCCCACGCCTGCAGTTCTTCCTCAGGCAGCACGTCGAAAAAACTGTCCGGAACAACGAGTTTCCCCTTCAGGGTATCCGGCTGACGCTTGCCGCGCGGTTTGCAGCAGACAAGACGTGCGACCGGCTCGCCTCGTCGAGCGATCACGATCTCCTCACCCGCCTCGACTCGCGCCAACAGGCGCGAGAGTTCGGTCTTGGCTCGATGGACATTAACGACGAACATGGTCAATCGGAGTGACTGATAGAGTAATCTAGCTAATATACTAGCTAGTTCTTGTCCGTAAATTCCTAATGGATTGATTTAGCTGGACAAACAGGCGTTTTGAGGTAGTTGAAAACCGGCGTTTCGGCTATTCTTGTCTTGGATTCGAGGCAAAACGCGAAAAACCGAGAACGCCGGAGGCGCCATGCGCGAGAAACGCACCGCACAAACAAGTTTATTCGATCCGCCCGCCATTGACCATCCGCTCGCGGACGGCTTGGAACGGGCGTCGGTCTGGTTGGACGAGCACCCGGAGTTGCTCGACGAGATCGCCGCCGATCTGGGCGCCGATACGGGGGCGGCGCGCGGTCGCCACGGGCTGACCTGCGAGACGATTCTGCGTTGCGCGGTACTCAAGCATCTGCGCCAGGAGACCTGCCGGGGGCTGGAGTTTGCGTTGCGGGACTCGCGTTCGGCACAGCGTTTCGCGCGCGTGGACACGGCGCGGCTGCCGAAGAAGTCAGCGCTGCAGGCGGCGCTGGGGGCGGTGAGCGCGACGACTTGGGAGCGCATCAATCGGCACTTGCTTGGCGTGGCGAGCGCGGCGGGGATCGAAACCGGAAACCGGCTACGTATCGACAGCACGGTGACCCATACGCATATCCTGGAACCCGCCGACAGCCGCCTGCTGTACGACGGGATACGCGTGCTGAGCCGGTTGCTCGGCACGGCGCGCAAGCGCTTGGGGCCGCAAGTCGTGGTGTTTCACGATCACCGTCGGGCGGCCAAGCGGCGCACGTTGGAGATCGGGTCGCGACGCGGCGCGCGGCGCTCGAAGACCTACCGCAAGCTGTTGCGGTTGGCGCAGCGCACGCTGGGCTACGCCGAGGGGGCGTTGCCGGCGGTGGCGTCCGCGGCGCCGCCGTGGGCCGTGTCATGGACACAAAACGTCAGCGAAACCAGAGAGTTGCTGCTCCGTGTCGTGGATCAGACGCAACGCCGCGTGTTCGACGGCGAGACGGTACCGGCGGCGGAAAAGGTACTGAGCCTGTTCGAGCCGCACACCGACATTATCCTCAAGGGCGGTCGCGGCACGCACTTCGGTCACAAGGTCAACTTCGCCACCGGGCGCAGCGGACTGGTGCTCGACACGGTGGTGGAGAAGGGCAATCCGGCCGACAGCGCGCGCTGCCTGCCGATGCTTGAGCGGCATATCGAACACTACGGCACGGCGCCGACGCACGCGGCCTTCGACGGCGGCTACGCGTCGCGCGAGAACCTCAAGCAGGCCAAGGCGCTTGGCGTGACGCATGCGATGTTCCACAAGAAACGCGGCATGAAAGAGACCGACATGTCCCCCTCGCCGTGGGTGTACCGGCAACTCAAGCGCTTCCGCGCCGGTATCGAAGCGGGTATCTCCTACCTGAAACGCTGCTTCGGTCTCGGCCTGTGCCGCTGGCGCGGCTGGCCGCGATTCCAGGCCTACGTGCACTCGGCCGTGTTCGCCCACAACCTGATGCGCCTCGTGCGACCGCCCCCGCGGCCGGCCTGACGCCTTCCGCCAGCCATCGCCGTGTACCGGTTCAAAGACCGGCGAGCGCCCGTGCCCGATGCCTGAAAATCGACGCTTTGCGCGGCCAAACGCACGGCCCCGGTGACGCTCGACGGGCGCGAGCCCGTGGCGAATCCGCTTTTTTGCCAACCAACCGGATTTGTGACAAAGTGCAAGGTCGCTTCCAACTCAACCCCCGCTTCGAACCCCGCCGTTTACGGACAAGAACTAGCTAGATTCTGGCGAGATCAAGACGGATTTTCGGTCAAAGCGCGCAGATTCGGGGAGCGACTCTTGCCACGGGCTGCTAAAACAACCACTTGGCGCCGATCCGGAGGGTACGCGGCTCGGTGGCCCGGCTCATCCGGCAGTTCACCGAAGCGCAGTCGATGTCCTCGGAGGCGAGCCCCGGCGGATCGAGGCCATCCACATAGGCTTCGTAGAAGTACACGATGTCCTTGCCGTCATTGCCGAGGAGATTGAACAGCTCGGCATAGAAGGTGATGCTGCCCAACTGGTAGGAGCCACGGACGTTGACCGTGGTACTTGCGCTGGCCCGGTGAGCATTGTCGGGCGTCAGCGCGTAGGGTCCCAGGTACCTGACCCGCAGTGCTGCTTCCCACCGGTCCCGCACCGCGGAAAAGCCGATCTGGCTTGCGTTCTCCAGCGAGCCTTCGATGTAGCGGCCCTCCGAATCGTCGACGTAGTAGGCCTGGTTGTCGGTAAAGACCGCATCGATGCCGAGCCAGTCGAGAGGCTTCCAGAACATCGTCAGTTCGTAGCCCTGCCGATTGGATCCGCCCCTGGGCTCGACGGAATTGGAGTCGCCGACGAAGATGAGCTCGCTGTCGAGGTTCAGCCACCAGTAAGTCGTCGTCAATTTGACGTCGCCGATCTCGAACCGGGCGCCGGCCTCGTAGCCCGCGCCCGGCGCGAGCCCGTCTATCGGATCGAGGTGATTGACCACGCCGCGGGCGTCGTTCGAATGGAATCCGCGCCCCCAGCTTGCATACAGTTCGACATTGTTCGAGGCGGCGTATGCGATCCCCGCACTGGGCGACACCTGGCTGTCGGTTGCACTGCCCGCAAAGCTGGTCGGGTTGATCGCGGCGACATCGAAGTCATAGTAATCGGCGCGCAGTCCGGCGAGCAGCCGCAGATCCGTCGTCGGCCGCCAGCTTCCTTCGGCGTAGGCGCCCACGGAGGTTTCCCGGATGTCGTTGTTGCTGATGTTGGCGACGTATCGTCCTGCGTCGTTCACGTCCAGGCCCACGGGGCCGATATCGTCGTAGCGAAATTCGGCGCCCACGTTGAAATCCAGGTTAATCGTGTCGACCAGGGTCCGATTGAAGCGCCCGCCCGCGGTCGTGCGCTGGTCGAACTGATTGATCTGTGCGTCGTAAGTGGGGTTCGACTGCATGTGCCAGTCGTAAAACTGGAGGTAGGCGGATGCGTCCCACGCGTCGGCGACCATCTGCGTGCCGGCAATCCAGCGGCGGGTGTTGCCGCCGGCCGTGGGGTCCAGCGAACAGTAGGCATCCGGACAGACGGGGCTGCCAATCGCGCGCTCGGGAACCTGTTCGGTGGGGTGCCAGTCGCCCTCATATCCCGACAAGGTGAAGGAAACCTGTCCGAAATCGGTCGGCTTGAGGTATTTGCTCCACACCGAAACGTGGGACAGGTCTTCCGACCGCTGCCAGGGCCCCCCGTAGGTCTTGTATTCACCGATTGTCGTCAATGCGCCGTCGCCGATGTTCGTGGTGGTACCCGCGGCGAGCCTGCCCCAATGGTTCTCGCCCGACTCCAGCGAGAGAAAACTGGAATCCAGACGGTCGATGGTGCGAATGAACGAGGCGGCCGCCATGGAGAAATCCCCGACGTCGGCCCGGTACGGACCCTTGCGGTAGTCGATGCGCTCGACGATCTCCGGCAGCAACCCGTTGACATCCAGGTAGCCCTGGCCGTGGCCGTGTGAGCGCAGGTTCCACGGCACGCCGTCGATATAGGTGGTGAAGTCGGTGCCGTGATCCAGGTTGAATCCGCGGAGGAAGTACTGGTTTGCCTTGCCGCTGCCGGAGTGCTGAACTGCCACCATCCCGGGTACGGCCTCGAGCAGTTCCGCCACGCGCAGCAGGGGACGTACCAGCAGGTCGGCGCCACCCACGGAGCCCTCGCTGGCCGCCCGGGCGGTACGCAGCAACTCGGCGTTGCGGCCGAAGACGATAACCTCTTCCATGGCGCCGGCGCCGCTGGTCACCGTCTGCGCGCTGCCCACGCCGGGCAGCGACATCCCGGAGATCAACGCCGCCGATACGGCGAGTCTGATCTTCGCGGTGCCTCGCGGCGCACGCCGGAAATTTTTCATCGGTCAGTCCTTGATTGCGCAGGTATGGTCGTCTGCGCGGGCGGGGTCGTCTGCTCGACCGGCGCAGATTGAAGGTTTGCCCGCCGATTTGTAAGTTCAGGAAGGTTGTTTAACAGTTAACGCTCACGTTAACGATGACAACGGAGGAAGATTCGGGCGGTCCTGGCGGGAGGCTGGCGCCCTCATACGGTCGGACACGCCGGCCTATACGGTCGGGAGGCGCTGGCGTCATACGGTCGGACACGCCGGCTTCATACGGTCGGACACGCCGGCCTCGCAAATCGCGGAATTTCGGTGCGCGTCTTATTGGGATCGGAACCGCTCCCGGGTCGGATCGCGTTCCCGTACGACCTGCCCGTCCGGCCGCACGGCCTCCACGAACCGCAGGTTGCGCTCCCGGTAACCCACGCGCCCTGTCAACTGGATGTTCATCCCTTCCTCCAGCCAGTCGAAGTCGAATCCCTGGCGCTCCAGCGCGATCCGCGCAAGCATTTCAACCAGCCACTCGTCGGTGCCGCCGGCTTCGTTTTCCACTGCAAGGACGAACGTGCAGTGCGGGTTTACCCAGCGCAATTCGGTGATCGTGCCATCCAGCACGATTTCCTCCTGCGTGAAATTCAGCGCCACCGAATGATGCGCGTAAAGCGCGACCGGTGCGCACGACAGGGTCGCGAGGAGGACTATTCGGTGTAGCGGCATCTTCTTTCCTATCCTGTCTGGCTGGGGTGGTCTGGAATACACTCGTAGACGGCAAACCCGAAATCCGATCTCAAGTACCGATTCCGGGATTCGAGCGGGGCGGTGAGCATGATCGGGTCCACGTAACCTATGTCCACCACCAGCCGGTCCTCGTCGTCCCGATACACGCGCTCGATGCTGCGCAGCGCTTCCGACTGGGGAATATAGCGCAGCAGGGTCGTGATGTAGCCGGGGGCGTAGCCGACCGTTTCAATGACCAGGACATCGTCCTCGTACCAGCCGATGGAATGGCCCATGGTAGGCATGGGAACGCCGTTGATGTTGACCGTGCTGGGCTCGGCTTCCAGCGGGTGCCCGCGCTGGTCGAGCAACACGGTTCGCACCAGGTCGAACATCTCGTAGCGGATGACCACGCGGTCTTCCAACTGGCGGATGTCAACCGTTGTATCCGGCTCGTCCCAGGCCCGTCCCAGACCGGACGGCACGCACCAGTAGCTGGGGTCGTCGGTGGACGGATCGTAGGCGTCGACCCGGCGCCGGCCTTCCTCGGTGTACTGCGCGTCGGCGTATTGCCTGAACAGGGAAGGATCGATACCCCAAACGCCTTCGAGGTCGGGTTCAGCCAGAGCGATGGACCACGGACCCAGCGACCCGGCGATAAGGAACGCGGCAATGTGCAAATGTTGGCTCTTCATCATGCAAAGGCTCGTAAACCTGTCGGATTATATCGCGTTGAAGTCGATCCGCCGCTGAAGCGCAACCGAGCCGATCACCGCGATCGCAAAATTGGGAACCAATGCGACAAGTCCCGGGTGGAAACCGGCGATCTTGCCGCCCACTACAAAGTCGAAGCCGCCAAACGCCAGCAGCACGGAGAGTGTAACGCCCACCAGGAACCCGGCTGCCGTGGGGCCTCCACGCAGGCCCTTCCACCGCATGCCGAGCATGAACGCCGGGACCATCTGTACGAGCAGGTCGAACTTCCGGTCAAGTATCTGAATCAGTGTGGCCTGCTCGCGCATGGCAATTGCCATGCCGACCAACAGACCAAGGAGTATCCATGAACAGAGCTTGCCGAACCGGGTCAGTTGACCCTCCGTCGCGTCGGGCCTGACGAGAACGCCGTAGATATCCTTGCTCACCATCGAGGAGATCGACAACAGGGCCGAATCCGCGGTCGACATCATCGCCGCGAAGACGGCGCAGATCAGGATAACGACCAGCCAGTAGCCGAACAGGGAAGCAAGCTGTACCTCCTGCATCATCCGTCCCAGCACCTGATCCGAGTCCGGCCCGCTCAGGCCTTCCACGTGGGCCAGGCCCATCACCCCGGCAGCGTAAAGCAACACCACAGCGATAAAGGGCATGAACGCCATCCAGGCGATGCTGCGGTTGAGCACCGCCATGCTGCGGGCGGCGTAGATGCGCTGTATGGCATGGGGATACAGCGCCGCCCCGAATCCGACGACCAATATGTAGCTGAGCCATTCGCGAGCCTGGGCGGCATTCGGAGGTGCCGCCAACCGGCTGCCCGTGGCGGCGTCACGTGCCTGAATCAGCCGGGTGGCCTGCTCCAGCGATCCGAACTGCTGAAACATCATGGCCAGCAGCGCCGCCAGACCGAGCAACAGCAGTACGCCCTGAATGGCGTCGGTCCACGCCACCGCGCGCAGCCCGCCCAGCGTGCCGTAAATGACCATGATCAGCGCCAGCACGATCACACCGAACGTGAAGGCGACGGCGGGATCGATGGTGGACAGTCCCTGCATCGCGCGCCCGATGGCCATGAGCTGCGCCAGGAGATAGTTGCACAGGGCGACGCACATGGTGAGCGCGCAGCTTACGGACAGCAGGCGCGAATCGTATCGATCCTGCAGATAGTCGATGGGCGTCACATACCCTCGCCGGTCCGCCAGCCTTTTCAGCGCCGGGGCGAAGAACTGAAACACGACCACGACGGCAATCATGTAGTGCAGACTGAATATGAAGACGAAGCCCGTGCGATAGACGGTGCCGGGAATGGCCAGGAACGAATTCCCGCTGTACGTGGTGGCGAACAGCGTGAGGAACAGCACCGCGAAGCCGATGCCGCGGCCGCCGAGGTAGAAGTCGGCCAGCGTGTTCTCCCGACGCGCCCGCTTTGCCACGTAGCCAACCCCGATCAGGCTGCCCAGGTAGGCGAACACGACCATCCACGCCACGGGGCCGAGGGGCAGCAACTCGCTCATTCGGGATCCTGTCGGCGAAGACACCACGCCGTGAACACCGAGGCAATGAATCCGGCCAGTATCGCAACCAGTACCCATGCGGGCAGGCCCAGCAAAACTCGGCTGTCATCCGGGGGCCAGTACCAGGGGATGGCGAACACCAGCAGCAGGCAGTAGACGGCTATGCGTACAAACGCGTTCATGGGTCTTCAGTCAACCGCCCCCCCTTCATTCGACGGCGATAAAGGGCTCTTGCCACAGGCTGCTACGGTGTGGCGGGGACGTTTTCGTGAATTCTGGGACTCATGTGGACGCCCGAATCGGCAGTTTCCCGAACCACGATCACCACGGGTATGGTGAACGGCTCATCCTGGCTGGCAGGCAACAGGGATGTGATCCAGATGCGGCCGATGCCTCTGGACAGGGCGGTCAACGTTGTGTGGTCGCGCTCGAATGCCGCCATGTCCACGAAGCCTTCCGGGCCCTCGATCTCGAGCCTCAGGGGCGCGCGTTCCACCGGTGCGCCGTCCGCATCGAAGGCTCGAACAGCCAGATCGTCCAGCGCGAAAGAATCGCCCGCTGTCAATTCCACGATCGCCGGCGTTGTTTCCAGGCGGCTGACGCGCACGCCCAGAGTGCCGCCGAGGGATGTCTGGCCGCCAAGTGTCAGTTCGATGGTGCCGCCGTCACGCCGGGAGGAGAACGCATCCGTGAGGGGCGCCCGGAACACGGGGATGGGCGGCCTCGGCGCGCGGCGTTGGGGGATCACCCGCCCCTCGGCAGTGAACTGCCACGGTTGTTCCCGATCGAGCCGAGGGTTAAGCGGATCGACAGCGATGATGGGATCGAGGCCCGGGGGAAACGCCGGCGCGTCGTCCTCGCCGAGCGAGGCGAGGACGCCATCCACCAAACCCGCCGGTTGCAGGACTTCCGAATCCTCCGGTTGCAGCACGTCCGGAGTCTGGGCGGTCCCCGCCCCGGCGACGAAAAGTGCCAGTACCATTACGCGGGTCATTGCGATGGATCCTCATCGGGTTGTTGCCCGGGACGGGACCGCATGATGATTTCGCGATGGGGATACGGTATCCGGATGCCGTTTTGCTTGAACGCATCCCATACTGCCAGCAAGACCTTCCCCCGGATGTTGGTCGTTCCTTCCTGCGGATCGCTGATCCAGAAGCGCAGCTTGAAATCCAGCGACGACTCGCCGAATCCGGTGAGCCAGCAGACGGGGGGGCGTGGGTGGTTCTTGCCGGGGCTCGGGGGACGGTCCCCCACGCGATCCACGCTCGACGCAGCCTCGACTGCGATGCGCGATACCTCGTGGGGATCGGAGTCGTAAGAAACTCCAAAAAGGACATCGAGACGCACGAACTTGTCGGAGAAAGACCAGTTGACGACTTCGGTGGTGATGAAGTCCTCGTTGGGTATGAGAAATTCGCGGCCGTCGCGGGTGATCACGGAGACGAACCGGGCGCGCAGCTCGCGAATCCAGCCGAAGGTCTCCCCGAGCGTGACGGTATCGCCCGGCTTGATGGACTGGTCCATGAGAATGATGATCCCGGAGATGAAGTTGGAGACGACCTTCTGCAGGCCGAAACCGATGCCGACGCCGACGGCACCCGACAGGACCGTCAACGCGGTGAGATCGATTCCAAGTCCGGACAGCGCGATCATCCCCGCGATGACGATCAGCGTGATGCGCAGGATCTTGCCGATCAGTACGCGCAGCGAAGGCGTCAGGTCTTCGATGTTCTGAATGCGCCGATCGAGGAAGTTGCCCACCGTGAGCGACAGCCACAACAGCACCGTCAGCAGGAATACTGCCTGCAGAACGCCCAGCAACGACAAGCGGAAAGTCCCGACCGTGAAGCCGGCGCCGTCGAGCAGCGCGGCTGCTTCTTCCGTCAGGCCAAAGACAGTCGCGGCAACGTATACCCAGGCGATCAGGGCGAATGTCAGGCCGATCGACCGGCCGCGAATTACGTGGGACACGACGTTGATCACCAGCCAGGCCGCCGCCAGCACCATGGCGCTGTAGATCAGGTAGTTGCCTTCGGGCCAGTTCGTTGCCGTGGTGACGACGTACGCGATGAACAGCAGCGTTGTGAAAAACAGCCACTCGAGCCTATTGAGGAATTCAATGACCAGCCGCAGGACTCCCGGCATGCCCTGGAGCCCGCTGGCCCACTCCACCAGCCGTGGTTCCACGCGCCACGAAACCACCAGCGCCGGGAGAAACAGAACGGCGATCACACCGAGTTGGATCAGGATGACCGGGCTGCTGAAATAGCCCCAGGCAACCAGGCCGAAGTTGGCAAAAAAGGAAGTGATTTGCGCCCAGTCCATGGTCTTATCTTTAGAGTAACAGCGCCGCGGCCAGTCCCAGGAATACGTAGAACCCCACCACGTCGGTGATCGACGTCAGCAGCGCGCTGGAGG
The DNA here is from genome assembly GCA_965262365.1 of Candidatus Rariloculaceae bacterium. Taxonomy (GTDB): domain Bacteria; phylum Pseudomonadota; class Gammaproteobacteria; order Steroidobacterales; family Rariloculaceae; genus UBA6522. Next base: position 3,297,250 of record OZ253541.1, on the reverse strand, counting down.
CCACCGCGGGGTCGAATCCGACCCGCTGGAGCACCACCGGCAGCACGCTGCCCGTGAATCCGGCCGTCAGCACGTTGATCACCATGGCGAGTCCGATGACGCCGCCGAGAGCCGGGCTCCCAAACCAGGCCCACGCCACGCCGCCGATGAGCACGGCGAAAAGCAGGCCGTTCAGGCCGCTCACCAGCAGTTCCTTGCGGATCGCCCGCGCCGCATTCATCGGTGTGAGTTCCTTCATGGCAATGGCGCGCACGGCGACAGTCAACGTCTGGATCCCTGCGGTCCCGCCCATGGTGGCGACGATGGGCATGAGGATGGCCAGCGCCACCAGTTCCTGGATGGTGCCGGCAAATTGGCTGATCACCCAGGACGCGGCAATGGCGGCGATAAGGTGAATCATCAGCCATATGAAACGCGACCGGGTCGTCTCCATGATGGCTTCAAAGAAATTGTCTTCGGAGCCGACGCCGGCAAGCGCCATGATGTCCTCTTCGTGCTCCTCGTGAATCACGTCGACGACGTCGTCGACGGTGACTACGCCCAGCAACCGTCCGTCCCCATCGATCACGGGTGCGGAAATAAGGTCTCGCTGACGGAACAGGAAGGCGACTTCTTCCTGGTCCATGTCGGCTGGAATGGCGCGCAGGTCCGAGCGAGCGATGCCGGTAAGCGTTGCGGTACGGCTGGTCCGCAGTACGCGGCTCAACGGAATGGTACCGATGGGCCGATAGCCTTGATCGACCAGGAAGAGATCGAAGAAGTCCGCCGGCAGGTCTTCGGCCTCGCGCAGGTAGTCGATGGCCCTGCCGACGTCCCAGTCGTCGGGCAGCGACACAACGTTTCGCTGCATGAGCCGGCCGGCGCTGTCCTCGGGCCAGGCAAGCCCCTCCTGAATGATGGTGCGGCGAATCTGGGGCAGCACGTCAAGGACGGCCTGCTGCACGTCCGCGTCCAGCGCCTCGACGACTTCGACTGCATCGTCCGTGGCCATCGAAGCGACGGCCTCGGCGGCTTGCACTGTCCCGAGGTGATCGATGACTCGTTCGGCGACGGCTTCGTCGAGTTCCGCCAGGATGTTTGGATCGAAAGGCTCGCCAAGGGTGTCGATCAGGCGCTTGCGCTCGCCAGGCGACACCCTTTCCAGAAGATCGGCCGTATCCGCCGGATGAAGCGACTCCACCAGGCGCCGCGCGGTGCCCTTGTCCCCGGCGTCAAGCGCGTGGATGATGTCGGCAACAACAGGTCCCGAAAGGCCGCTGGACTTGTTGTTGCGATCAGAATTCATGTGGTGAGACTATAATGGGATTTCATCGCTGCTGATACGGTGACGGATGTGAACTGCAGGATATCCATCTACGCGTTTACGCTTGGCTGCCTGACCACGAATGTGCTGCTTGCCCAGGATGCCCCCGATGGCGCCGACGCCCCCGTTTACGAACTGGACGAGGAGGACTTCGCGATCGATCGCGAGGGGGAGCGGTGCGTCAATGTGCGCAATATCCGCGACACCGACATCCTCGACGAACGCACGATCCTGTTTCGGATGCGTGGCGGTGACTACTTTGTGAACTACCTCCGCCACGACTGTCCCGGTCTGGCTCGAGAAGAACGATTCTCTTACCGAACCTCCGGCGGACGGCTCTGCCAGGTGGATATGATCCGCGTAATCGAGCAGTTCGGGGGGTTCATCCAGGAGGGCATGAGTTGTGGACTCGGTGTCTTCTATCCCATCACCGAGGAGGAAGCTGAATTTCTCGCCCTGGAACCGGAAGAACGCCGAGGCAGGCCGGCAATCGGGGTCACAAACCCGAACGCCGATCAAGGCGAGGACGAGGTGGAGGACCCGGAACAGGATGCAGAGGACGATGCGGGCCAGGACCCGGAGACGAACGGCCCCGGCGACTAGAAAACTTCAGAAATCTTCGCTGTAAACACATTTTCGCGAGGGCTTGTCGCTGGCACAATCGAATTCTGGGAACCGTAAATTTCATCAGCCTACAGTGCCGGGGAGTCAACGAGTCATGCGTCCAGTCACACTTCTTTCAGCCGCTGCGCTGTCACTTTCGGCAGCCACGGCATTTGCCCATCATTCCTGGTCCGTGGACTACGACACGCGCAGTTCCATCGTCGTGTCGGGGGTGGTTTCGGAGTACCTGGGCCGCCGGCCCCATCCGTCCATGACATTTGAAGTGCAAGGCGAGGATGGCACGGTCGAGCAGTGGACCGCCGAATGGAACGGCAGTTTCGTGGACGAATCGGGCGAGTCCTACGATCCGGATCTGTTCGGGACGGGCGAGGCGATCACCATCACCGGTCAACCGCACCGCAGCGAAGACAGACTGTTCGTTCGCATACGATCGGTCGTTCGTGAGGCTGATGGCGTCCACTTCGAAAGTCGGCGGCGGGGCAATCGCCGCGGTGGAGACGGGTCGCGCCGCGGGCGATAGCAGCCGGGCAGCCACCTCAACCACATGGGATCGGCCCGCACGGGGCCGGCACCCTCGTTGGTACGTATCGTCCGGATTGGCGACTCACGTCTCGACGGAGTCCAACACCTCGGCAACTTCGATGGGCCTGCCTTCGGATGCAGACCTGATGCCGGCACGGATCACCGCCAGGGATTCCGTGGCGCGCCGGGCGCCCACTTCCGGAGTGGTGATACCGCGAATGCCGGCCGCGAACTCTTCCAGTTCCTCGACCAGCGTATCGTTCTTCCCGCAAGGCACCGGAGTCGCCTGGGTGTCTCCCCGGCGCAAGCACCGCAGGCCGCTGAACAGATCGTAGTAGGCGCTGGCTTCCTTGCCGTAGACGTTGAGCATGTAGTACTCGGACGCCGAGGCGTAGCTCGCCGTCAGATTCGAGACCGCGCCGTTTTCGTGCTCGAGGATGAGGTTCGCGATATCCGGGTTATCGCCGGGAAGTACCAGTCTCGCCGCCACCGCCGACACACGGCGCACCGGGCCAAGCAGCATCTCCAGCACGTCGGTGTAGTGGATTCCGATCTGCAGCATGACACCTCCGGGCATACCGGCGGCCTGATAGCGCCAGGACGTCGTGTCGATCTTCCCGAGCCGGTCACGGCTGATGTTGGCTTCGGCCTGGATCAGCCGGCCAAAACGGCCTGCCTCGATCTCCCGCCTGATCCAGCGGAAGTGGCTCTCCCGGCGGCGTTGGTAGCCCACAGAGATCACGATGCCGGCAGCGGCGCAAACCTGCTCGATAGCCAGGCCATCGGCGATCGTGTTGGCAATGGGTTTGTCGAGAAAGACATGCTTGCCGGCCGCCGCGGCCTGCGCAACGGTCGCAAGATGCACGGAATTGGGCGTCGTGTTGATGATGCCCTGGATGGAATCATCCATCAGGATGTCCTCGTAGCTGTCCGCCGCCCTGCAACCGTACTTCTCGGCGAACGCTGTGCGCTTGTCTTCCGACCGGGTGTAACAGGCGGCAATCTCCAGAGCCGGCGTTCGGCTGACGGCATCGGCGAGTACATCCGACCACCAACCAAGCCCCAGCGAGGCCACGCGGATCGGTTCGTCGCTCATTTGAAACTCCCTCGACTCACGGCGCCCGCGGCCTTCGTGCTCCAGCGATCGACCAGACCACCGACAACACCGACAGTCCCAGGAACAGCGCGCTGAAGGGCGAAGTGATGAACACCGAAATGTCTCCCTGGGATCCGGTCAGTGCGATGCGCATATTTTCCTCCAGTTGCCGCCCGAGTACCAAGGCGAGCAGTAGTGGAACCACCGGCATGTCCAGCCACTTCATGCCCAGCCCCAGCAGGCCGAATCCGAACATCACGTAGACGTCGAAGATCGAATTGCGCAACGACCAGGCGCCGACTACGCACAGGATCGCCACCGCGGGCATGAGCAGCGTGCGCGGCGCGGCGACGACCTTGACGAGCAGCCGCAGTCCTGCAAAGGCGATCAACATATTGAAGATATTCGCCCAGAAAAACGAGAACATCAGGCCGTAGGCGAAGTCCCCTCGCTCGATGAACAGCAGCGGCCCCGGAGCAAGCCCGTGAGCCAGCAGGGCGCCGATCAGGATTGCCGTCACCGGATCGCCCGGTATGCCCAGGGTCATCATGGGGATCAGGGCGCCTCCTGTGACGGCGTTGTTGGCGGATTCCGGCGCGGCCACCCCCTCGACGGCGCCGCGGCCGAACCGATCCCCGTGCCGGGCGGTCTTTTTCGCGTAGTCATAGCTGATAAAGGCCGCGATGGGACCGCCCGCTCCGGGCAGGATGCCGAGAAAGGTGCCGACCACCGAGCCGATGCCGACCGGCAGTCGGATGCGGCGCAGGTCCGCGACCGCGGGCAGCAGTTTGCGCAATTCGATGGCAGGTGCGCTCGTCGCTGCGCCGCCAGGTGGATTCCCGCGCAGGTTCTCTATCAGTTGGGGGATGGCGAAGAGTCCGATCAGCGCGGTGAGGAAATGCACGCCGGACAACAGGTTGGGGTCGCCGAAGGTAAACCGCGCGGTGCCCATGACCGGGTCCTGACCGACGGTAACGATGGCGAGTCCGATGACCGCCGACAGCAATCCCTTGATCCAGGATCGGGATGCGAACGAGCAGATGATGGTGAGACCGAGGAATACCAGGCTGAAGAGGTCCGCCGAGCGGAACTGCAGCGCCAGGTCCGCGAGCCTGGGCGCGATGAGGAACAGGCAAAGCGCGCTGAAAAGCCCGCCGCAGAAACTTGCCGACACCGCCATGCCGAGCGCGCGTCCGGCCTGGCCCCGCACCACCAGCGGGTAGCCGTCCAGCGCGGTCGCCGCGGCGGAGGGTGTACCCGGTATGTTCAACAGGATGGCCGAAAAGCTGCCGCCGAGCATGCCCCCGGCGTAGAGCCCCAGAAAGAGTCCGATGGAGACGTTGGGGTCGAGCACGAACGTCAGCGGCAACACGATGATCATCGCCGCGGAGATCGTCATGCCCGGAATCATGCCGGCGACGATGCCGAGCAGGCATCCCACGGCAGTCGCAGCCAGGCTTGCGGGCTGAATCGCCTGGAGAAAACCTTGCAGCAGGTCGCCCGTCACCACCACGCGCCTCGCGGCAGGAGCACCTGGAATCCCGTGCTGAACACGATGAAGAGCAGCAGCGGAATCAGGACACCAGCCGCCCCGGCGATGACCGCCCTGCGTTCACCGTAGAGCACCACCAGACCGCCGCAAAACGGCACACTGGCGAGTACGAATCCGGCGAAGGGCAGGAGCAGCAGATAGGCGGCGAACCCGCCCAGCGCGAACCAGCCTCGGCCCGGCAGCCGGAAACCGGAAGAATCTTCGCCCCCGTGGCGAATGGCGATCAGGCCCCGGACAATCAGCGCAGCGGACAATCCGATCAGCCCGATGGCGATCAACCAGGGGAAAAACGCGGGGCCCGGCGTATCGGGCAGGGTTCGATCCGGCAATTGCCCGGTTGCCAATCCGTATCCGATGCCTACAGCCAGGAGCACGATGCCCGCGGCCAGGTTTCGATGTCCCATGGACATCAGGGAGTCAATGTACCGGTGCTCTGGATGATGGACCTGACCGTGACGTTTTCCCGTTGCAATAGCGCCTCAAATGGGCCCATGGTCAGCGGCGCCACGGTGAGACCCAGGTCGTCTGCCAGTCGCTGGAACGCCTCGGAATTTGCGGCCCGGGTCATGGCCTCGGCGAGTTGCGCCCGCACATCGGCGGGTGTGCCCTTTGGCACCGAGAGACCGCGGAACAGATCGAATTCCACATCGATACCGAGTTCCCGGGCGGTGGGCACATCCGGAATGATGGGATTTCGTTCCGCGCCGAGGGTGGTCAGCAATTGCAGCCGACCGGCGCGGAACAGGCTGAGCGCTCCGGTCAGCGGCGCGACCATGGCATCCGCCTCACCGCTCAACACCGTGGCATTGCGTCTCCTCGTACCGATGGGCAGGTGCACGGCCTCGCAGCCGATTGCCTGCATGACCGCCAGGGCGCCCAGATGGGTGGTACTGCCGGTGCCGGAGTTGGCAACGCGGACAGGTCGGCCGCCATCGGCGCAGTCCCTGGTCAGCGATTCGATGTCGCTCCAGGGCGAGTCGGCGCCCACCGCAAGAACCAGCGGCTGGTGCTCGACGCGTCCTATGTGATCGAAAGCGTCGTAGCCGAAGGGCACGTTGCCGAGATTGGTGATGGTGAGGATCGACGTCGAGGTCCACATGACCGTGTAGCCGTCGGGGTCGGCATCGTTGACGTAGCTGTAGGCGAGGGCGCCGCCGGCGCCCGGACGGTTGACTGGCACCACGGTGACGTCGAGCACCTCGCTCATCTCCTCGGCCAGCAGGCGGCCCTCGATGTCGGCGCTGCCGCCGGCGTCGAAGGGAATCACGAATTCGATGGCTCGTTCAGGGTACTGCGCGACGGCCAGCGAGGCGCTCAGCCCCAATCCAAGGACAATTGCCGCGCGTGACGCCGTCAAGGTATCGACCTCGCTAACCCGGCGGGGCCGCGCCGACGGCGTTTAGCGCCACTTCGGCGATGCGCTGATCCTCTTCCCAGGTCGCGCCGGCGACGCCGATACCGCCCACGCATTCCCCGTCCACCATGATGGGATAGCCGCCTTCCATGGCTGTCCAGCGTTCGGGTCCTGCGGCAAGGCTCAGCCCCACGGCGTGGAGCAGGTCCAGATGCTGGCCCTCGGCTCCCTGTGTCGTTGTCGCTCGCCGATTGGACGCCGCACAGGCCGCCTTGGTGAGCGAGGAGTGGACCGTGTGGAAGCGGCCGCCGTCCATGCGCTCCAGCAGCAGCAGGTGGCCGCCGGAATCCACGATCGCGATCGTGACCGCAAAGCCCATGGCCTCGGACTCGGCGGTGGCCGCGTCCATCATGGTTCTCGCGCCCCGGGAAGTCAGGCGTTTGGTCGAGGCAAAGTATGTCACGAGCGTGCCAAGGTCACGCCACGGATGATATAACCGCCCGAGCGTTCGTCCAGTTCCAGTTCCATCTGACCCCGGTCGCGGGCCTCTTCCAGCAGGCGGCTGAAGGAGTCGAAGCCGTAGTAGCTTTCGTTGAAGCCGGGCCGGCGGCGTTTCAGCGCCTGCTTGACCATGGAACCCCAGAGCTTTTCCTCATCCCCTCGCTCTGCGTTGAGGGCTTCAGCGGTCTCGAGCGTGAGGTCGATGCCCTCCTGCATGCGGTCCGCGGCTTTGGACGTTTTCTTCCGAGGCGACGGCGCGCCCGAAGGCTTGCGCTTTTTGCGCTCCCGGATGAGATCGTCGTAGTAGATGAACTCGTCGCAGGTGTTGATCAGCAGGTCCGAGGTGGAGTTTTTCACGCCCACACCGATCACCGTCTTGGCGTTCTCGCGGAGCTTGCTGACCAGCGGGGAGAAATCCGAATCGCCGCTGATGACGACGAACGTATTCACATGGGACTTGGTGTAGCAGAGGTCCAGCGCATCCACCACCATGCGTATGTCGGCCGAGTTCTTGCCCGACTGGCGCACGTGCGGGATGTCGATGAGCTCGAAATTGGCCTCGTGCATGACCGCCTTGAAGTCCTTGTAGCGGCCCCAGTCGCAGTACGCCTTCTTGACGATGATGCTGCCCTTGACCAGCAGGCGCTCGAGAACGCGGTTGATGTCGAACTTGGCATAGCGCGCATCGCGAACGCCAAGCGCAATATTCTCGAAGTCGCAGAAAAGAGCGAGGTGATTGTCAACTGAATCGGTCATGGATTACCCGCGCAACGCGCCGACAGGGCGTGGAACAGATCGGATTCTACATGGGCGGCGCGAACATCGCGCGCAACCGCCGCGACGCGGGACTATTGCCACGGGCTGTTAGTGGTAGAACCACTAGACGATCTCGCGAATCTTGTCGGCCATGGCAACGTGGTCGGCCGTTCCCGGCAGGAAGTCCACGATGCGGCCGAAGGGATCGACGACAAAGGTCATTGTGGAGTGGGTGATCTGATAGCCTTCCGGCCTCTCTGCGGGCAGGTCTTCCAGGAGCGTCCTGAACGAGTCGGCCGCGCCTTCCAGCGCTGAACGCGAACCGGTGAGCCCCACGAATCGATCGTCGAAGTGTTCGAGCCAGGCGGCCACCCTTTCCGGCGAATCGCGCTCCGGGTCCACGGAAATGAAAACCGGCGTGATGCGCGAGCCATGCCCGGTTTGATCCAGTTCGGCCATCACCCGGGTGAGTTTCGCCATCTGGATGGGGCAGATATCCACGCAACTGGTGAAGCCGAAGAACACCATCAGGTGCCGCCCGCCCAGGTGGTCCCGGGTCACCGTCTGGCCGGTCTGATCTGTCAGGCGGAACTGCACGCGGGAGTCGTCTTCGTGGCGCCATACGGTGATGGCGAACGTGGTGGCGATGACCCCGAGAATCACGAAGAACAGAATCGCCGTTTTTGTCGTCGGTGAAGCGTTCATGTCCGCATGCCTGCCGAACCTCTCCGCCTGGCACGGGGATCGCTCTGCCCGGTTGCGGTGTCCTGGGCCGGCCGCCGGCCGTTGGTCGCGTACCAATAGCCGAGCCCCATCAGAACGCTGCCGCCGATGATGTTGCCGACCGTCACCCAGAGCAGATTGTAGGCCATGCCGGCGACGCTGATCGTATCGGGATGGTCGCCCAGCAGCGAGATCGCCAGCAGCGTCATGTTGGCGACGCTGTGCTCGAAGCCGCTGGCGATGAAGGCAAACAGGCACCAGAAAATGACGATCGCCTTGGTGGCGTCGCTCGCGGTGCGCGCCGCCATCCACAGCGCCAGGCAAACCAGCCAGTTGCACAGCGTCGCTCTGGCAACAAGCGCCGCAATCGACGAATTCATCTTGAACGCCGCGATATCGTAGAGCAGCTTCGATCCTTCGTTGAGGAGCACACCGCCGCCGCCGGCGGCGAACAGCGCCGCCAGCCCGACGGACCCGATCAGGTTGAAGACCCAGGACGCCACCCAGACCCTGCCGAGATCGCCCAGCGTGGTCTGGCGCATCAGGCAGCCGAATACCATGTACATGGTGTGTCCGGTGAAGAGTTCTGATCCGGCGAAGACCACGAGCGTCAGCGCGATCCCGAAGGAGACGCCCATGATCAGCTTCTGCCACGCCGGGTCCATTGTCCCGCCCACGGAGAATATCAGGATGATGCCGATGCCCACGTAGGCGCCGGCCATGAGCGACCCCACTGCAAAGGCCAGCGGTGAATCGGACAACATCGAGGCCTTTTTCTGCGCCAGATTGCCGAAGTGATCAAGCGTGTCCTGATACATCGCCGGGATTCTCAGTGTTGTTATTCGCCTTGCATGCTCACTATAGCGATCTGGCCCAAACATGGAAACCGCATACTTCTCCGGGACACAAATGCTCTCACTGGAGCGCGGTCCTGCGTCGCTTGACTCCCCTGTCCCTTCCTGCAAATATCCATGTGACCCATGTGTATATCCAAAGAATCAATAACCAGAACATGAGGGAGCATTGATCATGCAGTACACAGTCTTCGTGGTGACAATCCTGTTCATGCTCTTGGTCACCGCGGCTTTCGCAATCGTCGCCTTGAATGCCTCCAAGCCGGCGGTCGAATACGCCGGCGTACAGGAGAAGTCCTTCAGTGTGCGCGCAAAGGTATTCTGGGCGGCGATCATCGCCGGCGTGCTGATCACCGTGATTACAACGCTGGATTTGCCCTACGCTGCGACACGGGGCGATGTGCCCGAGGATGCGGTGACCATCGACATCGAGGGTCGCCAATGGCTCTGGCTCATGAGCGAAGCCGAGGTCGGGGTTGGCGACACCGTGGTATTCAACGTCAGCGCATTCGACGTCAATCACGGGTTGGGGGTCTATGACCCCGACATGACCCTGATCGGTCAGACCCAGGCCATGCCGGGGTACGTGAATTCGCTCCAGGTCACCCTCGACCGGCCCGGCACCTACAGCCTGCTGTGTCTGGAGTATTGCGGCCTTTCGCACCACATCATGCTCAGCCAGATCACCATCGGCGAAGAAGCCGCGGTCGGTGAAGAAGGAGAATAACAGTGGCTAACCATACAACGACCGCACCGCTCTCGACGTCCGCTCGAACAGGGCTTCTCGCCTACCTGGGAATCAGCGCCCTCGTCTACGTACTGATGATGCTCCTGGGCCTCATCATGCGAATGGGCCAGGCCTCCTGGCTGGGCATGCCGCCGAACCTGTTCTACCAGGTAATGACGGCGCACGGCGCCGGCATGGTGGGCATATCGGGACTGGCGGCCAGTGCCGTCATCTGGTATTTCCTGCGGCGCTACGTGTCGCTTACCGAGGGCATCCTCTGGGCCAATCTGGGCTTCTTCCTGCTCGGCGTCGTGCTCATTCTCGGCGGCATCTTCCTCGGCGGCTACGGAGGCGGATGGACCTTCCTGTTCCCGCTGCCCGCAAACCAGCTCAGCGGCTGGGGCACGCCCGGCGCCGCGAGCTACCTGTTCGGACTGTTGTCGATCGGCGTGGGCTTCCTGCTGCTGTACCTCGATTTCGCACGCGCGATCATCGCCAGGTACGGTTCGCTCGGCCGCAGCCTGGGGTGGCCGCAGTTATTCGGTGGCAGCACCGAGGAACCGCCGCCGGCCACGGTCGTCGCCGCAACCATGGTCCTGATCATCAACATCGCCGGCATCCTGTCGGGCGCGGTGGTGCTGACCCTGATCCTGGTGAACCTGTTCGTGCCGGCGTTCGCCGTCGACCCGCTGCTCATCAAGAACCTGACCTACTTCTTCGGCCACGTCTTCATCAACGCGACCATCTACCAGGCCGTGGTGGGGGTCTACGAGATCCTGCCCGAGTACACCCGGCGGCCGTGGAAGGTGAATCGAGTTTTCCTGGCTGCCTGGACGGCATCCACCATCATGGTCATGGCGGTTTACCCGCATCACCTCATGATGGACTTCGTCATGCCGACGTGGGCGCTGGTGATCGGCCAGGTGGTGTCCTACATGAGCGGATTCCCGATCCTCGTGGTCACCGGCTGGGGCGCGCTCACCATCGTGTACCGAAGCGGTATCAAGTGGGATATGGCCTCAGGCCTGCTGTTCCTGTCGATGTTCGGCTGGAGCGTGGGCGTGGTGCCGGCCATCATCGACGGCACCATCGCGGTCAACCAGGTCATGCACAACACCCTCTGGGTGCCGGGTCACTTCCACATGTACCTGATCCTGGGCCTGGTCGCCATGCTGTTCGGCTTCATGTACTACTTCAGCAACCAGACCCACCAGAAGAACATGCTCGACCGCATCGCCTTCTGGATGTACCTGGTCGCCGGATTCCTGTTCTCGTTCGGCTTCCTGACCAGCGGCTACAACTCCGTACCGCGACGCTGGGCGGGATATATTCTCCTCGAGGATATGCAGGAGTGGATCAGCGTCAGCCAGACATCGGCGATCTTTGGGGCCCTCGTCTCGGTGGCCGCGCTGGTCTTCGCGCTGCGGTTCCTGACCAGCCTGAAGGACGCGCGCACGGCATGAACCGGTGGCCGTCACTGGCGGCCACCATTTGCATACTGGTGGCCGGCTTCGGCTCGCTGACCCTGGGTACCGACGGCTGGACCGTCTGGACCGCCGAGAGTGCCCGGCGCCAGGCCGTGCTTGCGAATCCGAGGCCGCTGCCGGACTATCCGCTGCGAGATTCCCGGGGCGCATCGCTCTCGCTGGGCTCAGGGGACGGCCGTCTCGCCGTCGTTGACCTGATCTACACGCGCTGTCCCACCGTATGCCAGGCCATGGGACTTCAGTTCCGACAACTGCAGGGGGAACTGGCGACGTTTGACTGGCTCGACAGGGTCGAACTCGTGAGCGTCTCCTTCGATCCCGCCAACGACGACGATACGGCGCTCAACAACTACCTGCGTCGATACGGAGCGGTCGAACCCTACTGGCGGGCTGCGCGATTCGTCGAAAACAAGCATCTCGAAGAGATGTTGGGGACGCTCGGGGTCGTGGTAATTCCCGAACCGCGGTTGGGCTTCGTGCACAACGCCGCGTTCTACCTGATCGACGATGGCCGGGTCGTGGAGATACTCGACTGGGACGACAGGGTCGAACTCTTCGAGGCCATCCGGCGGCGGTTGGAGTCCAGGTCTTGAACCGTTTTCCAGCCCGTTTGGACGGCATGCTGTGTCTTTCAGCGGCGGTCTTGGTCGCCATCGTCGCCACGCCCGTAGGTGGGTGGATGGCGTCGACGATGCTGGGGCACGTACTGGTTCAGATCCCGATTGTCGTATTGGTCGGCTTTGTTTTCGGCCGGTGTGTCGAGCCGCGAATCCGGCCTGTCCTGAAGGCCGCCAACGGCGGTGGAATCCCCGGCATCCTGCTGGTGAGCTTTACGATCGCGTTCTGGATGATTCCGCGCTGGCTGGATGGGTCAATTACCAGCGACACGATCGCTGCCGCCAAGTACCTTTCGCTGGTCCTGCTGGCGGGCATGCCGTTGGCTTGGAGCTGGTCACGACTCCATCCTGTGGCACGCGGTGTCGTCAAGATCGAGTTTCTCGCCATGCTGTTTCGACTCGGCTGGTTGTATCTCATATCGCCGGATCGATTCTGCAACAACTACCTCCTGAGCGACCAGGTCTGGCTCGGCCGTGGAATGATCGTGGTCGCCATTGCCCTGAGCATTACCTGGGTGATTCCGGTATTCTTCGGCGAATTTGCAACCGAGCCTGAGCGGGCAACCTGAACCCCACTCAACCATCGAACCATGAACCAAGTGCTTGACAGCCTGACGGGCTGGTTTTCCGACCTTCCCTTAATTGTTCACACCCTCGGCAGCGTCGCCGTTCTGGTGCTTGTCGGCGTGCTCCTCAATTTGCTCGTCAAACACCGTTTGATCGGACTCCTGAGCAGCATCGCCGGGCGCACCAGCCAGCAATGGGACGACATCGTCCTCGAACATGGCGTATTTGACCGGTTGGCGCATGCAATACCGGCGTTGGTCGTGTACTTCGGCGTTGCCCATGTGCCCGGTCTCGGCGATTCGCTCTCACAGATCATCGCCAACGTTGCGATGGCCTGGCTGGCGCTGGCGGTCGCGCTCGCGGTCGGTGCGCTGCTCAGCGCCGGGAACGCGATCTATGAAACCTGGCCCGTCGCCAGGGACCGGCCGATCAAGGGTTTTATGCAGGTTGCGCAGATCGCGGTATACATCCTGGGTGCCGTATTCGTCATTTCGGCGCTGATGGCACGATCGCCGGTCGTTCTGTTGACCGGTTTCGGGGCCATGACGGCGATTCTGCTGCTGGTCTTCAGGGACACGATCCTGTCGCTGGTCGCGAGTATCCAGCTCACCACCCTGGACATGGTCAGGGTCGGCGACTGGATCGAAATGCCGCAGTACAACGCCGACGGCGACGTGGTGGATCTCGCGCTGCATACCATCCGGGTGCAGAACTGGGACAAGACGATCACCACCATCCCGACCCACAAGCTGATCAGCGAATCGTTCAGGAACTGGCGCGGCATGCAGGATTCGGGCGGACGCCGGATCAAGCGCTCCATCAACATCGACGCAGGCTCGGTGCGATTCCTGACCGATGACGAGGTGGAGCGGTTCACCCGCTTCACGCTGCTGCGCGACTACGTCCAACGCAAGCGCGACGAACTGGCTGCCTACAATGCCGCGCTGGGTGGTCCTCAGACGGCCAACGTGAATCTGCGCCGGCTGACCAACCTCGGTACATTCCGGGCCTACCTGTGGAACTATCTTCAGAACCATCCGCAGATCCATCGCGAGATGACCCTGTTGGTGCGCCAGCTTAACGTAGGAGAGAAGGGCATACCCATCGAGATATACTGCTTTACCAGTACCACCGAATGGGCTGTATACGAAGGTATTCAGGCGGATATCTTCGAACATGTGCTCGCCCAGTGCGGTGAATTCGGTTTGAGCGTGTTCCAGTCGCCGAGCGGAACCGACGTCGCGGCCCTGCGCGGTTCCCTTCAGCTTGACAGCCCGACTCGCACGCGCGAAAGTTAGCTGTTGGAGGCAGATAACAGGCGCGGGCCGTCGCAGCAACATGTCGACGCGATAGTTTTCCGGGCACTCGAAGAAACAACACCCGACTCAAGACAACCAATCGGTGAAAATCATGAATAGACTCCTGACTCTGTTTGCGGCGCTGATGCTTGCCGGTACGGCAATTGCGCAAACCGCGATGACCAGCGTCGAACCGTTCAAGCTCGGCACGTTCGAGGTCACGGGCGAAGGCGATTCGCGTATCGGAATCGTCCTGGGGGACGAGTTGATCATCGAGCTCAATGCCGCCAACCAGGCGCTGGAGCAAAGTCTGGATCACGTGGCTCTCCCGATGCCCGCGGACATGAAGGACCTGATCGGCCGCTACGAGTACGGGCTGAAGTATCGGCTCTACGAGATCGTCAACTACATGGTGGCCAATGAGCGCCTGAGTGGAGACAACCGTGCGGACTTCGTTCACGACGTGGCCGATGTGCGCACGCTGGCGCCGCTGATGCCGGGCAAGATGCTCAACGCCGCCGTGAACTTCTACAGCCATGTGGCAGAAGCCAATACGCCGGAGGAACAGCGCGCGGCGGCGGAGGCCCGGCGTGCCAGCCGGGGTATCCCCTACCTGTTCATCAAGCCCACCGAGGGCGCGGTCATCGGTACCGGTGACGACGTGGTCGTACCCTGGGGCCGCGACCGAATCGACTGGGAAGTGGAACTGGCCGTAGTGATCGGTCGTACCGCCAAATACGTATCGGCCGAGGATGCCGAGGGCTACATCTTCGGCTACATGGTCAGCCTGGATATTTCCGACCGAGGCGGACGGCCGCCGAATTCGCGTCCCGGTTCGGACTGGCTGGTCGGCAAGGGCCATGACACCTTCGCCCCGATCGGTCCGTGGATCGTACCCAAGGAGTTCTACGGCGATCCCATGGTGCGGCTGGAGCAGGTTCTGGAGGTGGATGGCGAGGTCATGCAACGGGCCGGACCCGGGGACATGATCCATTCGATCTATGAATTGATCGAGTACGGTTCCTCGATCATTACGATGTTCCCCGGCGATGTGCTCAATAACGGCACGTCGGGCGGCACCGGCGCCGGCACCGCGGTGCGCGGCGAGCAGCGCTTCCTGCAGCCTGGCGAAACCATCCGGGCGAGCATCGACGGCATCGGCACGCTGGTACTTCCGGTGGTCGCCGAGGCGGCGCCGCCGGAACGCACCGGCTCGTACCTGCCGCCGGTGGCCAGTTACCGGCCTTAGTACCGTTCCCTTACGGAGCGTCAGCACCGCAGGAATCGCGGTGTTGACGCTCGGGGAATACAGCCACAGGGTTGCCTCGGTGCAAGTCCGCGCCAGGGCCTGCCATCCGTAGATCCTGTTGCCATGACTAGTCTGACTAGATAGACTGATCTCTGGCGGCTCGGACTCCGGGCCATCAACGAATTCATCGTGAGCGGAGCGACGTCAGTGGCAGACCTGTATTCGGTGTACGAGGCAAAAGCGCGCTTTTCGGAAGTGATCCGCCAGGTGCGCGAAGGCAGAACCATCACGATCTCCTATAGAGGAGAACCGGTGGCGGAAATTCGCCCTGCGGAAAAGTCCGAATCCCTTGAAGCGCGGCTTGAGAGATTGAGGCGGCAGGGAATTCTGATTCGTTCCGCAGGACCTCGTACGGAAATAGTTCCGGGCGAGCCGTCGCCGGGCGCCCTCGACCGCTTCCTCTCCGAGCGGGACTAATGACTATCGCGTACGTGGATACTTCGGCTCTGGCCGCCGCAGCCTTTGGCGAGCCGGGCAGCGATGCCATGGCGCAACGCCTGAACGAATTCACCAGCATTGTTTCGTCCAATCTGCTGGAAGCAGAGTTGCGGTCAGTCTACGCTCGGGAGCGTCGCCGCTTCGAAGCAAATCGCCTTTCGCGAGTTGATTGGGTTATGCCCAATCGGCCGCTGTCCCCGGAAATTGCCGTGGTGCTCGACGCCGGTTACATGAAAGGCGCAGATTTGTGGCACATGGCGACGGCGCTTTATATCGCTCCGGACCCGAGCAAAATGTACTTCATCACGCTTGACAAAAGGCAGCACGCGACAGCTTCGATATTGGGCTTTCGGACCTGATCCAAATCGCTCGTTCCTCTGTTGTGTTGGCCGTCGACCGGCTTCCCACGCACATTGCAAAGCAATGCACGCCAGCCCCAGGACTTTATGCTATCTTTTCGCGGACGTACCAACGGTAACCAATAACAGGAGACAGGATATGGCCTTGACGGTCGCTCTTACCCTGAACGGCGAGTCGGTTTCCGCGGAAGTGGAAGGCCGGACGCTGCTGGTTCAGCTCATTCGCGATCATTTCCGGCTCACCGGTACCCATGTGGGCTGCGACACCAGTCAGTGCGGCGCCTGCGTGGTGCACATGAACGGGCAGTCGGTCAAGAGCTGTACCGTGCTGGCGGCACAGGCCGACGGTGCGGAAGTCACCACCATCGAAAGCCTGGCCGAGAACGGGCAACTCCACCCCATGCAGCAGGCCTTCAAGGACCATCACGGTTTGCAGTGCGGATTCTGCACGCCCGGCATGGTCATGAGCGCGCTGGATCTGGTGGCCAACAACCCCGATCCGAGCGAAGCTGAAATTCGGGACTGGCTGGAGGGCAACCTCTGCCGCTGCACCGGCTATCACAACATCGTCAAGGCGATCGCGGCCGGCGCCCAAGCCATGAGGAGCTAGCGGAATGGATACTGGAATCGGCGCTGCGGTAACCCGCAAAGAGGATTACCGCTTTCTCACCGGACAGGGCAACTACACCGACGATATCGCCCGGCCCGGCCAGACCCATGCGGTCTTCGTTCGTTCAGACGTGGCACATGCCAACCTGAACTCCGTGGATTGCGAAGCCGCCAGGGCCATGCCCGGCGTCGTGGCCGTGTTCACGGGCGATGACCTGGATGGGGTCGGCGGCGTCCCCTGCGGATTCGCCCCCGACGGCGGACCCATGAACGAGCCGCCGCGCCCGGTACTGGCGCAGGGCAAGGTGCGCTTCGTGGGCGACATGGTCGCGATGGTTATCGCGCAGACCCCGGAGCAGGCCAGGGATGCGGCCGAAGCGGTCGTCGTGGACTACGACGAACTCCCCGCGGTGGTCTCCATGGAGACGGCGCTGGCTAAGGGCTCGCCGACCATTCACGACCTGCCCGACAACAGTTGTTTCTCGTGGGGAATCGGCGATGCCGAGGCCACCGATGCGGCGTTTGCCAAGGCGGATCACGTGACCACCCTGGAACTGGTCAACAACCGCAAGTGCCCGAATGCCATCGAACCCCGGGCCGCCATCGGCGAGTTCGATCCGGCTCACGACAGGTATACGCTGTATACCACCAGTCAGAATCCGCACGTGGTCCGGCTGCTCATGGGCGCCTTCGTTCTAGGCATCCCGGAGCACAAGCTGCGCGTGGTTTCGCCTGATGTGGGCGGAGGTTTCGGATCGAAGATTCCTCACTATCCGGAGGAAGTCGCCGTTACCTGGGCCGGGAAACAGGTGGGACGGCCGGTGAAGTGGACCGCTGAACGCAGCGAATCCTTCCTCTCCGATACCCACGGCCGGGACCACGTCACACGCGTGGAACTGGCGTGCACTTCCGAAGGGGAGTTTCTCGGCCTGCGAGTGCATACGAAGGCCAATATGGGCGCGTACCTGTCGACCTTCGCGCCGCTGATCCCGACGTATCTCTATGGGACGCTGCTGGCGGGTCTCTACACCACGCCCGCGATCCGCTGCAACGTGGACGGCGTCTTTACCAACACGGCGCCGATAGACGCCGAAAGGGGCGCCGGCCGGCCGGAAGCCACCTTCCTGGTGGAGCGGGTGGTGGAAATGGCCGCGCGCGAGCTTGGAATCGATCCGGTGGAAATCCGCCGCCGCAACTTCGTCCCGCCGGATGCCTTCCCGTACCAGACCCCGGTGATCGTGCAGTACGATAGCGGCAATTACGTGCCGATAGTGGATCGGGCCGTGGAACTGGCCGACTACACCGGTTTCGCCCAGCGTCGTGAAGAAGCCAGGAACCGCGGTCGATTGCGCGGTATCGGCTTTGCCGGCTACATCGAGGCCTGCGGCCTGGCACCCTCGAATGTGGCCGGAATCATCGGCGCTCGGGCCGGACTGTACGAGGCCGCGCAGGTACGGGTGCATCCGACCGGTTCGGTCACCGTTTACACGGGTTCCCATTCCCACGGGCAGGGCCACGAGACCACGTTCGCGCAGATCGTCTCCGATCGGCTGGGCATACCTTTCGAGAACGTCGACGTGGTCCACGGCGATACCGACCAGATCCCCTTCGGCATGGGTACCTACGGGTCCCGCTCGCTGGCCGTGGGCGGTTCGGCGATCTCCAAGGCGCTGGACAAGATCGTCGCCAAGGGCAGGAAGATCGCCGCCCATGCGCTGGAGGCCGGTGAGGCGGACATCGATTTCGAGTCCGGCGAGTTCCGGGTGCGTGGCACCGACAAGGCGGTGGGCTTCGGCGACGTCGCGCTGTCGGCCTATGTGCCTCACAACTATCCGCTTGACACGCTGGAGCCCGGTCTCGACGAGGGCGCGTTCTACGATCCGAAAAACTTCACCTTCCCGGCCGGATGCCACATCTGCGAGGTGGAAGTGGACCCGGAAACCGGCCGCACGCAGATCGTCAACTGGAACGCGGTAGACGACTTCGGCAAGATCATCAATCCGATGATCGTCGACGGCCAGGTGCACGGCGGCATCGCCCACGGTGTCGGTCAGGCGCTGCTGGAACACTGTATCTACGACGAGGAGTCAGGGCAGCTACTCACCGGTTCGCTGACGGACTACTGCATCCCCCGGGCCGACGACTTGCCCAGCTTCGTAATCGAGACCACGGAAACGCCCTGTCCCCACAATCCGCTGGGCGTGAAGGGTTGCGGCGAGGCCGGCGCGATTGCCGCACCCGCGGCCCTGATCAACGCCATTACCGATGCGATTGGCGTGGCGCACGTGGACATGCCCGCGACCCCGGAGAAAGTCTGGGCGGCGCTGCAATCGGCACAAGGAGAATAACGGTCATGTACGAGTTCAATTATCGACGTGCAAGCTCGGTATCCGACGCGGTGGCGTCCCTGGCTCAGTCCGAAGACGCTTCATATCTCGCGGGCGGCATGACGTTGATCCCGGTACTGAAGTTCAGGCTCGCCGGTCCTTCGGACGTCATTGATCTAGCTGGCCTCAGCGAACTCAAGGGGATACGGACGGGCGACGGCGCGGTGGCGATCGGCGCCATGACCACCCACGCCACAGTGGCCGCGTCGGCCGAAGTGAGGCAGGCGATTCCCGCGCTTGCGGACCTGGCCGAATCCATCGGCGACCCCCAGGTACGCAACCGGGGCACCATCGGCGGTTCCATCGCCAATGCCGATCCGGCTGCGGACTATCCGGCGGCTGTCTTGGGGCTCGGTGCAACAGTGCATACCGACTCCCGAACCATCGCGGGGGATGACTTCTTCACCGGAATGTTTGAGACCGCGCTCGAGCCGGGGGAATTGGTCACTGCGGTGAGTTTTCCCGTACCCGAGCGGGCGGCCTACATGAAGTTCCCGAATCCGGCTTCCCGCTACGCGATCGTCGGCGTGATGGTCTCCCAGGGCAGCGAGGGGATCCGCGTGGCGGTGACCGGCGCCGGGTCCAGCGCCTTCAGGGTGGTGGAGATGGAGCAGGCGCTGGCGGCGAACTTTGCCCAGGAGGCCGTGGCCGACATCTCGGTCTCGGCGGACGGGCTCAACGAAGATCTCCATGCGTCGGCTGAGTATCGTGCCCACCTCGTCACCGTGATGGCCAAGCGGGCGGTGGCGGCGGCCGGCTGATACCGCCACTCTCTGTCCCTCGTGGAGATTCCAGGCAGCGTCGACCAAACCGAGGCGTTGCTGGGTGCCGGCCGCTACGTGGCGGACCGGAGCCTGGCCACCGCGGTATTTCTGGCGCTGAAGCTCAACCGGCCCTTGTTTCTCGAGGGCGAAGCCGGCGTGGGCAAGACCGAGGTCGCCAACGTCCTGGCGGCCACGCTGGGCCGGCGCCTGCTGCGGTTGCAGTGCTACGAGGGGCTGGACGTGGCTTCAGCCGTATACGAGTGGAACTACGCCCGGCAGATGATCGAGATTCGCCTCGCCGAGGCTGCGGGGGAACGCTCGCGGCAACGCCTCGCGGACGATGTCTTCGATCGGCGGTTTCTCATCGAACGGCCCCTGTTGCAGGCGCTGGCGCCCCACGATGACGGTCCTCCGGTGTTGCTCATCGATGAACTGGATCGCGCCGATGAGCCTTTCGAAGCGTACCTCCTTGAAATCCTGGCGGACTTCCAGGTTTCCATTCCGGAGATCGGCACGATCAGGGCGGACAGCCCGCCCGTGGTGGTCATCACGTCCAACCGCACCCGCGAGATTCATGACGCATTGAAGCGGCGCTGCTTCTACTACTGGATCGACTACCCCAGCGCCGAGCGGGAGCTTGCGATCGTCAGGGTGAAGGTGCCCGATGCGGCGGCCCGTCTGGCCGGCGAAATTGTCGCCTTCGTACAGCGGCTTCGAGGCGAAGAACTCTTCAAGGTGCCCGGTGTCGCGGAGACGCTGGACTGGACCAGGGCACTGAACCAACTCGACATCGTAAGCCTTGAACCCAGTGTGGTCAGCGACACCCTGGGCGTTATCCTCAAGTACCAGGACGACGTGGCCAAAGTGCGGGGTGCCCCTGCTGCCCGCATCGTGGAGGAGATCCGATCGGGTAGCCGAGCCGCGGCCGCCCAATGACAGCGAAGTCGTCTGCACTACCCGAAGAGCGGTTGCTTGCACATCTCGCCCGGTTCGCCCGGGCGCTGCGGCGGGTCGGGTTTCCGGTGAGCCCGGAAAAGCTGGTCAATGCGGTCCTGGCCGTGCAAGCGGTAGGCATCTCCCGGCGCAGCGACCTGTACTGGACGCTGCACGCGGTATTCGTCAACCGACCTGACCAGCGAGAGTTTTTCGATCAGGTTTTCTTTCTCTTCTGGCGTGATCCGGGTGCGCTGGAGGGCATTTCCGGGGATGCACAGCCAAACACCAAAGGCCGGCAACCGCTGAGCCGGCGGGTGGCGGAGGCCCTGTTCCAGGGTCGCGATCAGGTCTCGAAGCCGCCTGCTGAGCGGCAATTCGATGCCCGCCTGACCTGGTCGAGCCAGGAGCGCCTGAAACACAAGGACTTCGACGAGATGTCGGGCGACGAACTGACCGAGGCGCAAGCGGCGATACGGCTCATGGCGCCGCCGGTGAAACCCATCCCCGGACGCCGGTTTCAGACACACCCGCGGGGAACGCGCATCGACATGCGCAAGACGCTGCGGGCATCGTTGCGCACCGGCCCCGATACCATTCCGCTGATACGGCGGCGGCAGCGCGACCGTCCCCCGAGCTTCGTGATGCTGTGCGACATCTCCGGTTCGATGTCCACTTACTCACGTGTTTTTCTGCACTTCGCGCACGCCATGGCGCAACGCTACACACGCGTGTCGACCTTTCTGTTCGCGACCCGGCTAACCAATGTCAGCCGCTGTCTGCGCTACCGGGATGTGGACCGTTCCCTGTCCGCGGTCGGGGGACTGGCGAAGGACTGGGAGGGCGGCACTCGAATCGGCCAGTGCCTGCATGAATTCAATCGCGACTGGTCGCGCCGAGTGCTGGCCCAGGTTCCCACCGTGCTGCTCGTCAGCGACGGGTTGGACCGTGACGCCGGCGAGGGGCTGGCCCGGGAAATCGAACGCCTCCACAAGTCCTGCCGAACGCTGATCTGGCTGAATCCGCTGCTGCGCTACGACAGGTTCCAGCCGTTGGCTGCGGGTATCAAGGTCATCTTGCCCCATGTGGATGAGTTCCGCTCGATCCACAACCTTCAGAGCGTTGCCGAGTTGGCAACGGCGCTGTCCCGTGTGGCCGGGCGCCGTTCAACGCCGAATACATACACTACGCATCCTTGGGCGGCTAGAACGAGTATTCGAGAGATATGGCGGTGAAAGTGTCGGTGTTCCGGGAACCTGGAAGCACGTCGGAGTTGCGCTGGATTGCGTAGGAAAGGACCAGCGCCAGATCCTCGCGTACATCAGCGCTGAGGACGGACTCCGCCTCCAGGTAGGTATTCTCCGAGCCGCTGTCGATGACCACGGACTGGGAGAATTCGGATGTCTCCGACAGGGTCCACCCGTAGTCGAGCGCGAGCCGTAGAATCGTGTCGTCCTGGGGCGTGAGGTCTCGCAGATCGGCCTGTCTCGCGCCGAGTCCGGCTTCGCCGTTGAGCACGTGCCTTGGCCGGTCGATAAACCGGCGGCCATAACCCAGTGACGCGCGTACCTGCCGGTCGTATGCACTGAATCCGTCATCGTCCATGGCCGCAAGCCCAAAGACATAGTCGGTGTCGTTGACCGCGTAGCGGCTTTGCCATTCGAGCCCATAGGCCTCGGCCGTGGTAACACCGAATGTGCTGGCATTGATCGCCCGGCCTGCGAGCGAATGCTCCCAGGGATCGTAGATCCACGACAGATCGAAAGAGGTGTTCAGGCTCTCGCTTTCGCTGTTGCCGCTGGTGGCGAGGTATCCCAGCGCAACACGGCCCGAGAAACCTTGCGGATCCTGAGCAAGTCCGGGGGACGAAAGGGCGACGGCGAATCCGGCTAGCGCCGAGAGACGAACGGTACGGGGGGATAGTTGAATCGAGGTTCTCCGCGCGCTGCGGGAGCTGATCCCGGCCCGCGGAGAACCTGCGAATGAGTCGGTATCAGGATCCTCGTGCAGCGTCGATGCTCCACTTGCCGCCGCCCACCGCGGCGATATAGAGGAACAGGAAGCAGTAGAGCACCGCGGCATCACCGCCGTTGCCGACGGTCCAGAGGAAGAATCCGCGAGGGGCATGCGCCAGCCAGAAGGCGAACGCCATCAATCCCGAACACACGAAAGCCGCCGGGCGCGTAAACAGGCCTACCAACAGCAACGCCCCACCAACCACTTCGATCACGCCGGCAATGCCCCCTCGCGAGAGCAAATCAAATGCGGAGTTGGCTTCAACCGGGAAACTGAACATCTTCTGCGTTCCGTGCTGCAAAAACATGAACGCCGCGACAATTCTGGTGATACCGAGAATCTCGCCAGAATTTTCCTCGAGTTTGGATTGAATTGCATTGATCATTGTTATTCCCTTTCCGGGTAGTCCCCGGTTCTTCAACTTATGATTCCCTGGCAGGGCAGGGCAGGTACGGGACAATTTACACGCTGCAGCGTTGCGGGTCCAATCAATTGAAGCATCTGTGAGAGAGACGCGTTATGCTCCCGCCGCGGCCTCATGAACAAGCAATCCATCATCTCGATCAGCGGACTTTCGAAAACCTACGATACGGGTTTTCAGGCGTTGAGTGACGTCAATCTGACTATTCGCGAAGGCGAAATCTTTGCCCTGCTCGGGCCGAACGGGGCCGGCAAGACGACCTTGATCAATATCATTTGCGGGATCGTCAACGCCACCGAAGGCGATGTCAGCGTGGCGGGCCACGACATCGTGACCGACTACCGGGTCACCCGTTACATGATCGGCCTGGTGCCCCAGGAGTTGCCCAACGAGGCGTTCGAGACGGTCTGGAACACGGTCAGCTTCAGCCGCGGCCTGTTCGGCAGGCCGGCCAACCCAGGCCACGTCGAATCCGTGCTCCGGTCCCTGTCGCTGTGGGACAAGAAGGACGACAAGATGATGACCCTCTCGGGGGGAATGAAGCGGCGTGTGCTTATCGCCAAGGCGCTATCGCATGAGCCGCGCATCCTGTTCCTGGACGAGCCCACCGCCGGTGTGGACGTGGAGTTGCGCCAGGACATGTGGAATCTGGTCCGCGGCCTGAGGGATTCCGGGGTCACCATCATCCTCACGACCCACTATATCGAGGAAGCCGAGCAGATGGCCGAGCGGGTGGGCGTCATCAACCGGGGCAAGCTGATCCTGGTGCAGGACAAACAAGAGTTGATGCGCAGGCTCGGCAACAAGCAGTTGCGGCTGCACCTGCACGAACCGCTGGAAGCGATTCCCGAGGGGTTGTCCGGCTTCGATCTCGAATTCGTTCCGGAAACCTGTGAACTGGTCTACACCTATCATTCCCAGGGGGAGCGAACCGGCGTGACGATGTTACTGATCGCGCTCGGCGAGGAGGCCATCACCTTTCACGATGTCGATACCAAGCAGAGTTCGCTGGAAGATATTTTCGTCAACCTGGTGAAGTGGGAAGCATGAATCTGTACGCCGTCAAGGCCATCTACATGTTCGAAATGGCGCGTACCTGGCGCACGCTCTACCAGAGTATCCTGGCGCCGGTGATTTCCACGTCGCTGTACTTCGTGGTCTTCGGCGCGGCCATCGGCTCGCGGATCACGGCCGTGGAGGGCGTGAGCTACGGCGCGTTCATCGTGCCCGGCCTGGTCATGCTGTCGCTGTTCACCCAGAGCATTTCCAACGCGTCGTTCGGCATCTATTTTCCGAAGTTTACCGGTACCATCTACGAGATCCTGTCGGCGCCGGTCTCCTTCGTGGAAGTGTTGCTGGGCTACGTGGGCGCCGCAGCGTCGAAGTCCGTCATCCTCGGCATCATCATTCTCGCCACGGCCACGCTGTTCGTTCCGCTGCAGGTGGCCCATCCGCTGATCATGATCACGTTCCTTGTCCTGACAGCGGTCACCTTCAGCCTGTTCGGTTTCATCATCGGCATCTGGGCGGACGGTTTCGAGAAGCTGCAGATCATTCCGCTGCTGGTCGTCATGCCGCTGACGTTTCTCGGCGGGAGCTTCTATTCGATCGATATGCTGCCGCCGTTTTGGCAGACGGTGACGTTGTTCAATCCCGTCGTGTACCTGGTGAGCGGATTTCGTTGGAGCTTCTATGAATTGGCGGACGTCAGCCTCTGGGTCAGCGCCTCCATGGCCTGCGCCTTTCTCCTGGGCTGCCTGGTGACGGTGTGGTGGATCTTCAAGACGGGTTACAAGCTCAGGGCTTGACAGGCCGGCACGAGACTGTGTGGATTGAGCCGCGCGTCGTGGCATACGCGAGCGAATGCAGCGGGATTTTTGCCACGGACTGCTAGAATGCACAGCTTGCGCCCGTAGCTCAGCTGGATAGAGTACCTGGCTTCGAACCAGGTGGTCGGGAGTTCGAATCTCTCCGGGCGCGCAAGAAATACAGGGTCCATGGAAGCATGCTGACACAGAAGCACCGGATCTCACTGGAAGCAGATTGCGCAGATTTTGCAGGAGACGGAACATGCTGATGCGTGGAGCAATTTTCAGTTCGTTGGCGATAACCATGATGACGGTCTGGGCACAACAGTCGATCGTCGAGCCGGGCAATTCGGCAGATGCCCGAGACCCGTACTTGTGGCTCGAGGATGTTGAAGGCGAAGCAGCCCTGACCTGGGTTGAAGCGCAAAACGACCAGTCGGTGGCCTACCTCGAGTCGTTGCAAACGTACGATGGACTGTACGAACGCAATCTCGAGATTCTCAATTCAGAGGATCGCATTGCCGCTCCCAGCCTGCGCGGCGACCATGTCTACAATTTCTGGCGGGACGCGACCAATCAACGCGGCCTGTGGCGCCGCACAACGCTCGAAAATTACGTTGCCGGCGACCCTGACTGGGAAACCATCCTGGATATCGATGCGCTTGCCGATGCAGAAGGCGAGGACTGGGTCTGGAAAGGCGCTTCATGCCTGCGTCCGGACTATCGCGTCTGTGCGCTGTACTTGTCTCGCGGCGGTGCCGACGCGGTTGTCATTCGCGAGTTTGACGTGGATGAAAAGGCATTCGTCGAAGATGGGTTTCTTGCGCCCGAAGCCAAGACCCGGGTGAGCTGGCTCGACAGGGATACGGTGTACATCGGGACCGACTTCGGCGACGGCACGCTCACGGATTCGGGCTATCCGCGCACCGCACGAATCTGGAAGCGAGGCGAGCCCCTTACCGATGCCGTGGAAATCTTCGCGGGCGAACAGTCGGATGTCTCGGCGAGCGTCTACCGCTCGTGGGATGGAGATTCCCACTACGACTTCGCGGTTCGATCGCCGACGTTTTACACGTCGACAAGCTACCTGGTCACGGATGAAAGGGAGCTCAGGCGCATTGAAATCCCCGAGGATGCGAGACTCCGCGGAATATTCAACGGACAAATGCTCGTTGGGCTGAAGTCCGACTGGACCGTGGGCGGTGAGACGTACGCACAAGGGTCGCTGATCGCGGCGGACTTCGAGCAATTCCTGCAGGGCGAACGCGACTTCGACGTACTGTATGTGCCGACGCCCAATTCGGCGTTGCCGGGCGGCGGAGTCATGTCCACTCAGGATTACCTGATCCTGAATATCCTTGAGGATGTCGTCAGCCGGATGGTTCGCTACGAACTGAAGGATGGCGAGTGGGTATCGGAAGACATCGATACCGAAGCGCTCGGAAGCATCAGGTTCGTCGCCGCCTCGGACGAGTCGAACACGTTCTTCATCTCCTACGAGGGTTTCCTGAGGCCGGACACGCTGTACGTCTCACAGGACGGCGGCGTCACCCTTGAGGCGCTGCAATCCTTGCCCCAGTTCTTCGACGCGCAAGGCATGTCCGTCGAACAGCGTTTCGCGACAAGTTCCGACGGCACGGAAGTGCCGTACTTCCTTGTGTTGCCTGCGGGATTCGAGGCAAACGGCGACACCCCGACGCTGCTCTACGGGTACGGCGGATTCGAAATCAGCCTGACCCCCAGCTACTCCGCAACGGTTGGCCATGGCTGGCTGGCTCGCGGAGGCGCCTACGTCATTGCCAATATCCGCGGCGGCGGAGAGTACGGACCTCGTTGGCATCAGGCGGCGTTGAAGGAAAACCGGCAAGTTGCCTACGTGGATTTCATTGCGGTCGCGGAGGATCTCATCGAGCGTGGCGTGACGAGTCCCGAGCACCTGGGCATTCGCGGCGGGTCGAACGGCGGTCTGCTGACAGGCGTGATGCTGACGCAGCGGCCCGATCTGTGGAATGCGGTAGTCGTGCAAGTGCCATTGCTCGACATGAAGCGCTTCAACAAGCTTCTGGCGGGTGCTTCATGGATGGCCGAGTACGGCAATCCCGATACCGAGGATTGGGCTTTCATAAGTGAGTATTCGCCGTACCACAACGTGAGAAGTGACGCTGACTATCCGAAAGCATTTTTCACGACGTCAACCAGGGATGACCGTGTGCACCCTGCCCACGCGAGAAAGATGGTCGCGCGGTTGACGGAGATGGGGCACGAGTTGCTTTACTTTGAGAATACGGTGGGTGGGCATGCCGGGGCCTCGGACAACACGCAAGTGGCGAGGAACGAAGCCATGATCTACAGCTACCTGTGGGATCAACTGGGTCAGGAGTAACATAATAAGATAGACAGCCTTCGTATAAGCGGGGTGCGGGCACATGAGATCGACTCTCGATAATCGAAATGTTTTTGGCCGGTTCTTGCGGGCTTGTATCGCTTTGTCGACCCTGCTGGCAGTGATTCAAACTGTGCAGGCTCAGGGATTGACGGCTCCCGGAGACAGCGAATCGATCCTGACGCAGCCGGATATTCTCTTCGCGGCCGTTGACGGCCATGAACTGCGCCTTGACTTGTACTTGCCGAATG
Organism: Candidatus Rariloculaceae bacterium; assembly: GCA_965262365.1. Classification (GTDB taxonomy): domain Bacteria; phylum Pseudomonadota; class Gammaproteobacteria; order Steroidobacterales; family Rariloculaceae; genus UBA6522. The sequence goes on along the minus strand of OZ253541.1, from coordinate 3,269,591 downwards.
GTGTCGAAAATCCTCCGCTGGTTGTCTGGATTCATGGCGGCGCCTGGAGGGCGGGTTCGCGAGAGAGTGTGGGTGCGATCGGGTTGGTTGAACACGGATATGCCATCGCAAGCGTGTCATACCGCCTGTCGCCGGTCGCACCGTACCCAGCCCAGATTCACGACATCAAGAGTGCGATTCGGTACTTGCGAAAGCATGCCGGCGAATACGGTTTCGACTCCAACAGGATCGCCATTGCGGGCAGTTCCGCGGGTGCGCATCTGGCGACGCTGGTCGGTGTTACGAACGGCAGTGAATCGCACGAGGGGAGCGTTGGAGGCAACGATGAGGCATCGTCCAGCGTGCAGGCGGTTCTGAGCTTCTACGGAGCGTCCAATTTTCTGACCATCCTGAATCAATCCACGCCGAGAGGGCTTGACGTTCGTATCCCGGCGCTGGGACTGTTGCTTGGTGGAGGGCTTGACGAAAAGCAGGAACTGGCGGCGCACGCCAGCCCGGTATTTCAGCTCGATCCAGGCGATCCTCCGCTGTTTCTGCTGCACGGCGATCAGGACCCTCAGATGCCTGTCAATCAGACCCTGGAGTTATGGGGCGCAGCCAAGGCCCTGGGGCTGGACGTTGGGTTGGAGATTGTCCATGGCGGTGAACACGGTGGGCCGCTTTTCTACGATCCGGCGCGCCTGAAAATGGCTGCCGACTTTCTCGATCGGAGTCTGAATCCCAGCCAGGTGTCGAGCCGGAACTAACGAGGAGATACCACCGGACCCCTCAATAGTAGTCGTGTGCGAGTGCTCTATCCAACTGATACGCAATTATCAGTTGGATAGAGCATGAGAGGAGCAGGAACATGAGATTGGCTGTATTCGTGTCTTGGATCGTGGCGATTGGCCCCCTGGTGGGCATCTCGAGTCCTTTGCACGCCCAGGAATCGCCGGAGGTGCGTATCCATAACGCATCGCCCTATGCCATTGCTGCCGACGCAGAACTGGGCGAATTCGTTCGCGAAACGGCGCAGGCAGCGGTTGCCGAGCATTGCGCGGGCTGCCACGGAGCCGACCTTGGCGGTACGCCCGGAGTGCCCAACCTGACCGACTTCGACTGGCTGTGGGGGATCACAGGCCAGGAAACCAACGACGTATCCCCGGTCATGGCGATCCAGCAGACGCTGCTCTACGGCGTACGCAACCGCGATTGTCCTGAAGATCAGTTGAGCTACGGTGCCTGCGCGGACACCCGCTATTCGGAAATGCCCGGGTATGGCGTGCTGGGATTCACCGAGGAGCAACTGAGCGATCTGACCGAATGGGTCGTGGACCTGAGCGGCGGCGCGGCCGATCCGGCAGCCGTGGAGCGTGCCGAGGCCTTCGCGCCCCTGTGTGCCGAATGCCATGGCGATGACAGTTTTGGTTATGTGCCCTATGGCGGACCCAACCTTCGCGACGACATCTGGTTGTACGGCGACGACCGCAACACGATTTACGACGTCATCGCCAACGGCCGGCTGGGCGAATGCCCGCCGTGGGCCGGCACTCTGGAGGCGGCCACCATCAAGTCGCTGGCCGTGTATATCTGGAATACGTCGCTGGGACTATAGTCCGCGCTACTGGCGGGCGCGAATCACTCTGACCTGTTCGTTGAAGTCGCCGGCAACGGCCTCCATCGCGTCGATGACGCGGTTGTGGACCGAGGTCAGGAAAGCCCGTTCCTCCTTGACCAGATTCGGAGCGTCGATCACTCCTGCGAGGCACTCGAGGTGATCGTTGCTCGCCGACATGAAGGCTCGAACCGCTGCCTGGCCGCGGATCATCTCGTCCATGGATGCCGTGCGGGCGTCGGGAATCGCCGGCAAGTCCGGCGGCAAACAGTGATCGACCAACTCGGTGACGCTGGGCATGGCGATCTGGGTGGACTCGTTCTCCACCGGTTCCGGAACCACTTCCAGGTAGGTATCCACAGCCTCGGCGAACGCGGGATGGGTATCGTCCGCGACGCGCAGGTATTCTTCCAGCGAAGCCACGGCGGCGTTTTCATCGCCCACTTCGAGCGCGACCCGAGACTCGGTGACAAGCAGGTCCGCGTCCATGGTCCCGCAGGCGTTTCTGAATTGACGCAGCCGGTTGAAGGCGGCGGGGTAGTCTTCGGCAGCAGCGGCGGTTGCAATCTGTCCGCGCAGCAGGGGATGACGCTCGGGGTAGGGCAGGTCGCTGTAGAAATCCTCCACAAGGCGGGAAACCGAGTTGATGGCGATCAGCGGGTCGGGTACGTCGCTTGAGAATCCGCCCCCGGCTCCGGTGGGAAGCGCGCCGATCTCGTCGATGACTTCCATGCCTTCAACGACCCGGCCAAGAACGGTGTAGCCCTGCTCGCGGCGGGTGGCGTCGAGGGCCGGATTGTCGGTCAGGTTCACGAAGAACTGCGAGGAGGCCGAGTCCGGATCGTTCGTGCGGGCGGCGGCAACGGTTCCGCGCTCGTTGTCGCGGCCGTTCCGCGACTCGTTGGTGACGGTGCCGCTGGGCCGCTTGCCGCGCAACTCGTTGTCGAAACCACCGCCCTGGACGACGAAGCCCTCGATCACGCGGTGAAAAACCGTCCCCGCGTAGAAGCCCCGGTCGGTGTAGTCGAGAAAGTTGGCGACATGCGCCGGGGCGTCGTCGTCGAACAGTTCGATCACCACGCGGCCGGCGTCGGTGCACATCACCACGTCGGTTGCCGCGGCCGGCGCGACCCAACCCAGGGTCAGGAACAAAACGACGAATGTGCGCGTAATGGGCATGGACGGCTACATATAGGGCTTGCCACCAGGGCTGTCAACCGGCGCGGCCAAGGTGTATGCACGCAAGTCCGGGCTTGCGCAAGGATCAATCATGCCCGGCTCCCCGGGGGAAACCACCGCCGGGGCAAGCCGATCCAAAACAGTTGGGGCTAGATCAGGAAGCCCAGGTCGCGCTGCGTGAAATTGTCCAGGTGCGGAGCGACATGTCCGAGGTCCGCGTCGGGAACCCCTATCCACCTGGCAAGCGTTGCCGCGTACTGGTCCGCCGAAACGCTGGGAATCAGCCGTCCGCGGCGCACGTCGTCGGGACCGCCGATCTCGAGCCGGGGGTAACGACCGTACAGCTCGCGCCCGCGCACGGCATCGCCCGCCACCAGTTGGACGCCGCCCCAGCCGTGATCGGTACCGTCGCCATTGGAGGTGAGCGTGCGCCCGAAGTCGGATTGCGTAAAGGTGGTCACACTGCTTGACACGCCCAATTCCACCGTCGCTCGATAGAATGCGCTAATCGATTCACTGATGTCCGTGAGTAGCGGCGGTTGCCTTGCAAGCTGGTCGTCGTGGGAGTCGAATCCCCCGGTGGAGACGAAGAAAATCTGCCGCTGCATCTGCAATTGCTCGCGCACGCTGATCAATTGCGCCACGGTACGCAACTGCTGTCCCAGGCCTGAAGTCGGCATGGCGGTGGAGAGGGGTTGCGCATTGTCGAGCGCTGCGGTCACGCGGTCTACCGTCTCGACAGCTCGCTGCTGGATATCGCGGTAGGCACGCTCGTACATGGAGTCGTATTCGTCGCCGAGCACCTGCCGGAAGGCGTCGCGCCGCCGTCTGGCCCTTACGGCGTCCCCCATCCCCTGGAAGGGCAAGGGACCGTTACGGCCCATGGTATAGGCGACCGTCTCGTCGGCCGCCTGAAATAGCTGGTTGCCGGCGAGCGACACGTTGGTGGCCAGTTGCTGATCGCTGACGTGCTGCCGCAGCAGGTCGCCCACGCGGCCGGCCCAGCCGGTCTTGCCCGGCGCACGGCCTCTGAGAGATTGCCACTGAGCCTGCTGGTCGTTGTGCGAGAACAGCCGCGGCGGCAGCGCCACGGTCCCGTTCTCGTACTGTTCCTTGGTGGTGGGTTCGATGAGCGGTCCGACGTTGGCGATGAGCGCAACCCGCGCGCTGTCGAACAGTGTCTGAATCGCCCCCATGTTCGGATGCAATCCATATTGGGACCCATCCTGGGTCAGCGGCGTGATCGGCAGCAGATCGGCCCTGTTCAGAGCGAGATTCTGCCGCGACCGCAAGTAGACGTTGTATTCGGCGTCGCTTCTCGGCACGAGCATGTTGAAAGAGTCATTGCCGCCGAACAGGAATACGCAGATCAGGGCGCGATAGTCGGAGAACGAGCCCGCCGGCGCGACCATCTGGGTGAGTCCGGTCAGCGGCGATGCCGCTGCCACCATTCCGGCGCCTGTTGCCTGGAGAAATTCGCGACGATTCACTCGGGTCATGGCCGGCTCCTGAACCTCAATGTTGCCGCGCAAATTCCGGGGAGGAGACGACCAGGTAGATGGCCTCGGCAACCCGCGCGACCGCGCTGTCCGCCTCCCGCGTTTCCACCATAGCCCTGGCTTGCGTGCGCAGCGTCGGCGAAATCTCTCCTGCCAGCAGCTTGTCGGCAACACGTTCTATCAGGGCATCCGCATCCGCTGCCAGCGCCAACTCTTCGGAGATGTCGATGTACACCTGGTCGCTCCTGAGATTGGCACGCTCGGAGTGGCGGCGGAACGCCTGCTGATAGAAATAGTTGGTAATCAACGTGTTCTGGTACTCGGTGGCGATCTGCAACTCCGGCGCCGTCAGGCCGGCGTCGCCAATCTCGCCGGGCGGTGCGTAAAAGGGGCTGAAAAAGTTGAATACCGAAGGTGACTGTAGCGGCCCCTGTGCGAAGACGTTGATGGTTGCGGGATTGAAAACGAAGCTTCCATCCGCCGACTGTGCGTCGTACGCCCGCCAGAACTGCGTCAGGCGAAGCAGGGGTTCCTTGAGTTTGCCGCGACTCGGGGCCGTGGCGGCAGAGCGCGCCGCCTCGTCCATCAGGATCGCCTTGACCACGGCCTCGAGGTCTCCACGCACGCCACTGCCGTTATCGTTGAAGGTTGACGCGACGCGCTCAACGTACTCCGGGGAAGGGTTGCTGGTGACCAGGCGCTGGATCAGCCGGATGGCGATGAACGGTCCGACGTTGGAATGGGCGAAAAGATTGTCAAGCGCGTCCTCCAGATCCTGGCGTCCGGGCTGGCCGGCTGGTAGCTGCACTCCGCTCAATAGTTGCTTGGTTCCCGTGGCGTGGTAGGCCGCGTACTGGTCCATGGGCAATGTCTGGGACGTATTGGTGCGGCGCGCCCGATTGAAGTTGTCGCCGCCCGCATAGTTCCACCCGGTGAATACGTGAGCGAAACCCTCGATGATGTTCTGATCGTAGGTGGGGATTTCCTCGCCCTGGGCGTCGGTTCGCACCGTGCCGTCCCCGTTCAGTTCGACCAACCCGATCGTAAAGAGCTGCATCAACTCCCGGGCGTAGTTCTCGTCCGGACTGATATTGCGTTCCGTGTCCGGCTTCTGATTGCCGAGCATGCTCAGGTAGACGCCCATGGCCGGGTGCAGCGTCACCTCCTCCAGCAAGTCACGGAAATTGCCGAAGGCGTTTTCCGTCAGCACGTCGTAGTAGTCCGCCAGGGCGTATGGCATTTGCCTCAGGGCGCCCACTTCCGAAACCACCATGATCTGCGACAGCGCAAAGGCGACCCGCTGGCGAAGCTGATCCGGCCCGTCGATCACGTTGCGGTACCAGCTATCGACCCGCTCGGGCTGGAGTTGAGGCGCACGGTCCGGTTCCGGCAATGACTGCAGGTAGGGCAATTGGAGCGACGCGGGTTGTGCGATCTGCTGCTCGATCCAGTCCTCCACTCCGAGGTCGATCAGCACCCGGGCATTGGTTTCGGTGGCGCCGAAGGTCGCCTGATTGAGTAACTGGAAGGCCTCGGCCATGGACAAGGGCGGAGGAGGAGGTGGTGGGGGCGGTCCCGGTGGGGTGCCGGGTCCGGATGACCCGCCGCCGCAGCTTGCGATGAGCACGCTGGCAACACATGCGAGAAAGCCAGCGCGTGTTGCTATCCAACCGTTTGCAGGTGACATCGGAAGACGGTGTCTTGCGGGTAATCGAAATATCGTGCCCGACCGGCCAGCAAAAAACCAGTTTGCATGCCCCATTCGGTCCGCAGATGCCTCGGCTGGGCAGAGCCGAGTAAAGGTCCAGCCTCGGCGGTAAAGTGCCGCGGGACTTACGCTGCGGGCTGAAACGCCAGGGACTTACGGGCCACGGCTCCGGGAGGAGGGTCGCAATTCCGAGGTCAGTGCGTCGATCAACAGGTCATGGAACGAAGGTCGCAGCTCCGCCAGCCTGGCGTTGTCCCGAGTCGGGTGGACCCGGTTGGTCAGCAGAACGACGAACAGATCCTGTGCGGGGTCGATCCAGAGAGAGGTTCCGGTAAAGCCCGTATGCCCGAAGGAAGCCGGGGAGCATCGACGGCCACAGGAACTGCCGGGCGCCGGCGTATCCCAACCCAGCGTCCGGCTGCTGTCCGTCACCAGGTGGGCGCGGCGGCTGAAGCGGCGCACCGTGTCGCTGTCGAATACGCGGCGCCCGCCCGCCGTGCCTCCTGCGAGCCACATTTGTGCAAACGGCACCAGGCTACGCGCGGTTGCGAACAAACCCGCGTGGGGAGCCACGCCGCCAAGCCGGTAGGCGTTCTCGTCATGCACCTGCCCGCGCAGGACGCCGCCCCGGTCCGGATCGTCCTCGGTGGGTGCAATTCGGTCTCGGAGCGCTGTCGGGGGATTGAATTGGATATCGTGCATACCCATGGGCGAAAAGATTTCGTCCGCCGCGAGTCGATCCAGGGAGGTGCTGGTCAGGCGTTCCAGCACGGCTCCCAGCAAGATGAATCCCAGATCCGAGTAGACCGTGCGAGCGCGAGGTTCGTAGTCCAGAGGCAGCTCGCAAATCCGCTTGAGGTAAAAGCGCGCGACCTCTGCGTCCGGTTGATCCTGCGCCTGCCGATACAGATCGGTCCACCAAAGCAGGCCGCCGCAGTGGGCCAGCAGATCCGCGATGGTGACGCGATCCTTTGCGCCGCCGGCGAACTCGGGAAGGCAGGTCCTGACAGGTGCGTCGAGATCGAGGCGCCCGGTCTCGTAAAGCCGCATGACGAGCGGCGTGGTGACAATGACCTTGGTGAGGGAAGCGAGATCGTAAACCGTATCGTTCGTTACCGGGTCGGCGTCGGCCGCGTAGCTCAGACGCCCCACGGCGCGCTCCAGAAGAACGGCGTCACCCGACCCGGCGATGACCACCGCACCCGGCATGGCGCCGGCATCGACGGCGGCTGACAGGAACTCGCTGATGGGGTCGTTCATGGCGAGAAGTGGCTAAGCGGAAGATCTCATTCGGATGCTACTCCGGAACAGGCGTCGGGTGGTGCTACTGCGGCACCAGTGTCAGGGTGTGTATCCCCGGTCCCGGCAGGAACGGCAGCGGCTCACCCTGCGCCCAGGCATCGTGGCCGGCGGAGAAAAACGGAGACAGCGGATGCCCGCTCTGACCACCGGGCATGTGAAAGTAGCCGTTGGCTTCGTCACCCGGCGCCACCGCGAACCGTTCCGATGCACCGTAGTCGGGTAACTGAATTCGGGGCATATGGTCGCCGCCGGGGAGCGGTCCGCTGCGGATTGTCAGCCACGGCCGGAGAATCCCGAGGACATCGGCCAGCGGATGCCGGATGTCCACCTGGTTGGCTTTGCCCCAGGTGCACTCGGACAATGGGCCGGTGCCGCAAGTGGCGACGGCGGAATCGGCGGCGCTCAACAATAGCCCGTTCCAGGACGTATGCGGCGGCGGCAGCAAGTGGCCGGGCTGTTCCGTGATCAATTGCCAGATCGGGCCTTCAACCTGATTGGTCGCCGCGAGGAGAATGGGTTCAGCGAAATCGCCGCAGCCGGCGAGGATTCCGCGTAGCATGACTTCAACCACCTGGCGCCGTAACTCGCGGACGATGCGATAGCTGACCGAATCGATCCCGGCGCGGCCATCCCATCGTTCGAGGATATCTCTCAGTTCGTCTCGCCATGGATATGCGGTCGCGGTGTTGTCGGTCAACGCCTTCAGCAACACGTCTCGCCACTCCTGCAGCAGCAGCGCCCGATCATCGAGTTGGATGGGGAGCATGTCCTCGATTCCCGGCCGCTCCAAGGCTGCCAGGGCATCCCGGATCTGTTGCCCGCGCGCTCCCAACCAGTAGCCGTTCGCTCCGAGGTGGGGCAGCACGTCGCCCTCGACGATTCGGTTGTTGGCGGACCAGATCAATCCGGATTCGGGATCGACGATTCTCGGATACTCGTCCGGGGTGAGCCAGCCGTGCCAGCCCGTGCTCCCGTCAGCCCAGGACGCCGGAAGCGAGGAGTCGTAGCCGACACGCCGGGGAATCCGGCCCATGATGGTCCAGGCGACCGAGCCCTGCGCGTCGGCCACCACGAAGTTCTGCGGCGGGATGCCTACGCCCGGAGCCAACGCAATCGCTTCAGGTACGCTGGTGATCGTCTCGATCTCGGAGATCCTGAGGTCGACGGCTTCAGGCATGTGGGCCAGCCAGCGCAGCGCCTGCAATCGCCCGCGATGATCCGTTCCGACCACCGGACCCCAACGCGTCCAGCGAAACGTGACCACTTCGGGCTCGCCGCCCTTGATTTCGATGATTTCCTCGTATTCGTCGAACGGTACGTATCCTTCGGGCGTCAGGTAGGCGTCGGGGTTGGCCGGATCCGTTTCGATCAGCACCAGGTCTGACCAGTCCCCGCGGCTGTTGGTAAATCCCCAGGCGATGGACCCGTTGCTGCCGGCAACGACAAGCGGTGTGCCGGGAAGAGTGACGCCCGTGGCGTCCAGTTCCGGAGGGCTGTCCGGGCCCTCCCCGGTCACGATGAGTCGAGCCCGGTACCAGGTGTTGGGCACGTTCAGCCCCAGGTGCATGTCGTTGGCGAGGATGGCCCGGCCGGCTTCGGCTCGGTAGCCGGCAACAGCCCAGGAGTTGCTGCCCGCCACCGGGAGGTCGAATTGAAATTCCGGTTGCGGCCCCAGGCGGCTACCCTCAGGTACCGTTCCACCCAGGTCGCATACGTCCGGCCCGGGAACCGGCGGCACCGCCCAGGCACCTCCCACCAGCGGCGCGTCCCAGCGGTTGCCGGGCGCGAAGACGAACTGCCCAAGCAACTCCGGGATGCCATCGAGAAGCTCGGCGTAGCCGGACTCCCGGCTGGCGTCGTAGTCGGTCAGTTCGAAGAACATCGCCAGGTTGCCGAGGACGATGTCCTCGGGCTGCCACGGCTCGGGCTCGACGCGAAGGATCAGGTATTCGAACGGCACAACCGAAAGCGCCTTGAGGCCGGAGTTCACGCCATCCGTATATGCTTCGAGCAGGGCCCGTTCGCCGGGAGCGGCCCGATCGATGACCGAACGGGCCAGCGAGCGCAGTCTGTGGAGACGACGGCGCCGGTCAAAATCCGCCGCAGCCGCACCGAACAGTTCCGCCAACTCGCCCGCCGTGGAGCGCCGCAGCAGGGCCATCTGAAAAAAACGATCCTGGCCGTGGACAAATCCGGTGGCCCGGGCGACGTCAACCCGGTTGCTGCCGCGAATGGTCGGCACGCCGTAGCGATCGCGTTCGATGGTCACTTTGCCCGCAAGGCCAGCCACTTGAACTTCGCCATCCAGCATCGGCAGGCTGCCGGTGGCGGCCCGGTACAGGGCAATCGATCCGGAGGCGAGTATCAGCGCCGTCAGGCCCAGGATCAGCGTCAATCGTTTCGACATGTCGACTTAAATTGTGCGTTATCCGGACGCCACCGGTTAAGATGGGCGTCAGCAAGAAACGAGTCGGGAACAACTTCAAGTTGTAGAGCGGAACAATGCCCGAGAGCGATTGCGGACGCCACTTCGGGCGCGAGCAAGTTTGAAGCGGTCGCGCGGTGGCCGCAAGCACCGGTGGGCCTGAAATAGACGCGCGGCGGCTTCATCCACTATGCTCTATGTCCGGTCGCACACGATCAGGGAAGATTCACGCTTCGTACCCTGGAGCACCAGTCAAAGCTACGCCTACGCAGGACTTCATGAATGGAATTCATGTCACAGACACCCAAGATCCTCGTAGTGGACGATGAACCGGATCTTGAACCGCTCATGCTGCAACGCATGCGCCGGGACATTCGCAAGCGCCGCTACCAGTTTGTCTTTGCCCATAACGGCCTGGAAGCGCTTGAGGTACTGGAACAGGATCCCACCATCGACATGGTGCTGTCCGACATCAACATGCCGCGAATGGATGGCCTCGCACTGTTGTCGCAGATCGCCAAGGTGGCCCCAAACCTGCGTTCCGTTATCATTTCCGCCTACGGCGACATGAAGAATATCCGCACCGCCATGAACCGCGGTGCGTTCGACTTTGTCACCAAGCCGATCGACTTCGACGACCTGCGTGTCACCATCGACCGAACGCTCAAGAATCTGGCCGAATGGCGTGAGGCCATTGCTTCCCGCGACAAGCTGATCACGTTGCAAAACGAGCTCGATGTCGCCACCAAGATTCAGCAATCCATCCTTCCTACCACGTTTCCCTCCAGTGACGACTACGAGGTCTTCGGACACATGGTGGCCGCCCGCAACGTGGGAGGGGACTTCTTCGACGTTTTGCGTCTCGAGTACGATCGGATAGGCCTTGCGATCGCGGACGTTTCGGACAAGGGCGTTCCGGCGGCACTGTTCATGATGTCCACGCGAACGCTCCTGAAGGGTACCGCGATCGGCGGCAACGAACCCGGCGACGTGCTGCACGAGGTCAACGACCAACTCTGCGAGGACAACGATGCGGAGATGTTCGTCACCGTTCTATACGCTGTCTACGATCCGGAGACGAGGAAGTTTACCTATTCGAACGGCGGGCACGACAGCCCCCTCGTCATCCACGCGGACGGCAGTTCCACGTTGCTGCCGCTGACCAGGGGTATCGCGCTGGGGGTGTTGCCCGGGCTCACCTACAACCAGAAGACCGTCACGCTCGAAGCGGGCGACACGGTCATTCTGTATACCGATGGCGTCACCGAGGCGATGAACGCCGAAGGTGAGCAATATGGCCTCGATGACTTGCGCGAAGTGTTTGCGGGCGCTCCTCCCAGCAGTTCCGAAGGCGCCAATACGACCATATTCGACCAAGTGCACAAGTTTGCCCAGGACACGCCCCAATCCGACGACATAACCTGTTTGGTGCTGCGACGCGGAGGCAACGGTACCTGAGCGCAGCAGATTCCAAAACGAGGTGATCCGTTGAGCGAAATGAGCCGATCGTTCCGACGAATTTGGATCCGGCGCCTCGACGCCCGTGGGGTGGAATTCATAAAATCGGCCAGGCGCCTCGCCGGTTTCGGCGGGATGTGGAACTTTTGCCACGGGCCGGTTCTTGCCGCCGTGTTGCTGGGCGCCGTTTCGTGCGCACCCGAATCCGGGGACGAGACTGCCGCCCCCGCGGACCCGGCACTCGAATCGGGGGTCTCCGCGCCCCAGCCTGCCGCGGCAGCAGAAGCAATCCCCGGCATTAACGTCGATCGCGTGCTGTTCGGGCAATCGGCGGCTTTCAGCGGTCCCGCCCAGGAACTCGGCCTGGGCATGCAGCGCGGTATTCAGGCAGCCTTTCAGGAAGCCAACGATCGCGGCGGCATCCACGGCCGAATGCTCGAGCTGGTGTCGCTTGACGATGCGTACGAACCCGAAGCCGCGGTCGTGAATACGCTTCAACTGATCGAGGAAGAGCAGGTCTTCGCATTGATCGGTGCCGTGGGTACGCCGACATCGCGCTCTGCCACGCCGGTCGCCGCCGAGGCTGCCGTGCCCTACATCGCCCCGTTCACCGGTGCCGCGTTTCTGCGCGATCCCTCCTGGGACAACATCGTCAACCTGCGGGCCTCGTACCAGCAGGAGACCGAGGAAATGGTCGCCCGTCTGACCGGCGATCTGGGCATCGATCGCATCGCGGTCATGTACCAGGACGATTCGTTCGGCCGCGACGGTTATCAGGGAGTTCGCCTGGCGCTGGAACGGCGGGGCATGGAGCCTGTGGCGATCGGCCTGTATCCGCGCAATACCGCCGCGGTAAAGACGGCCCTGCTGGATTTGCGCCAGGGCGATCCGCAGGCGGTGATCATGATCGGGGCGTATCAGCCGGTGTCGACGCTGATCACCTGGGCGCAGCACACCGGCATGGACGCGGTGTTCCTGACCGTTTCCTTCGTCGGCAGCAACGCCCTGGCGCAGGCGCTGGGCGAATCGGGCGCGGATGTGGTGGTGACCCAGGTGGTGCCGTTTCCGACCAACGAGTCGCTGCCCGTGGTGGCGTCCTATCTCAACGCGCTTTCCACCTACGCCTCCAATGCCGTTCCCGGATTCGTCTCCCTGGAGGGTTACCTGGCCGGTCGCCTCGCCATCGAGGGGCTTCAGAGGTGCGGTGTTGAACTCAGCCGGGATTGCTTTCTCGACAGCCTCCGCACCAACGAGACGCTGGACATCGACGGCTTCGAACTTCACTACGGCGATGGCGATAACCAGGGCTCCGACGAGGTCTTCATGACCGCGCTCGGCGACGACGGTGCCTATTACCCGGTAGCGACGATGCGGACGATGGCGCCATGAAGAACTGGCTGAAGGCCATCAACAAGGCCCGCTCGCGAATCTCCACCCAACTTTATCTCACAATCGGAGGCGCCGTCGTCCTGACGGTGTCAGCCAGCCTGGTGGGCTGGTTTCTGCTCAACCGGGTGGGCAACGTGCAGCAAGTCGTCAACGAAGGCAGCGTTCCCGAGCTGGCGGCGGCATTCGGTGTGGCGCAGTACAGCAGTGCACTGGTCGCGGCCGCCCCCCGCCTGGCATCTGCGGCGTCACCCGACGATTTTCGCGACGTCATGGTCGACATCAGCGAGTCCCACGCCGCGTTCGAGGGGCAATTGGCGGTGTTTGAGGGAATGGATGCGGGCGAAGCGCGCTTCGAGCGTATCCGGGCGCATTCCGACACGCTGATTTCGAACATTACAGCGCTGCGCGAGGAAGTGGCCGCGTCCTTTGAACTGATGGAGCGCAGGGAGGACTTGCGGCTGGAGCTGGAGGAACTGCGCGTCCGTCTCGACAGCATCATGGTTCCGGCCATCGACGATCAGCTCTTCTACACCATGACCGGCTACCGCGAGCTCGGCAGTCCGCCGGAACCCCGGTCGGAACACTTCTCGGAAAACGAGTTCGGACGCTATCGCTACCTGGCCGAGCTTCAGGCCGATGCGACGTTGTCGACGCAACTGCTGGCGAGCGCGTTCACGCTCACGGAAGCATCGCTGGTGGAGCCCTTGAGGGAGCGCTTCGAGGCCGTGGCCAGCCGCATCGAGCGCAACCTGTCCGATCTGGAATCTTCCCCGCTGCATGCGCAACTGGCGCCAGGCTTCGCCCGGCTCATCGAGTTGGGACTCGGCGAGGCGAGCGGCTTCAACCTGCTGGTTCAGGAACTGCGACTGGGCGAACGTCAACTCGAGCTGCTCGAGGGCAACCAGGACATCGCGATCGATCTGGTCGCCGAAGTCGACGGGCTGGTGAGCACGGCGCAGATGAACACCGAGGAGGCCACCATGGCTTCCGCCGATGCGATCCTCACCGGACGCAATCTGCTGCTGGCCATCAGCGCCGTCAGCGTGGCCAGCGCCCTGTTGATTGCCTGGCTGTTTGTCGGCCGCGTGCTGCTGTTCCGACTCGAGCAATTGTCCCTCTGGATGCGACGCATGGCCAGCGGCGATCTCGAAACCACCGTGGATATCGGCGGCAAGGACGAAGTGGCCGACATGGCGGCGGCGCTCGAAGTGTTCCGTCGCCACGCCCTGGAGGTTCAGCGTCTGAACCTGGTCGAGAAACTGGCCGATGAACTCAAGGGCAAGAACGAGCAACTGGAATCGGTGCTGGAAGACCTGCGCCAGGCCCAGGACCAGATCGTGATGCGCGAGAAACTCGCGGCCCTCGGTGAACTGACCGCCGGCGTGGCTCACGAAATCAAGAATCCGTTGAATTTCGTCAAGAACTTCTCGGAAGTATCGGAGGAACTGATCGACGAATTGAAGGAGGCGATGGAGGATTTCGCCGAGCAGATACCGGAGGACGATCGCTCCTACATCGATGAAATCACCGGGGACCTGACCAGCAACCTGAAGCGAATTCAGTCCCACGGCAACCGCGCCAACCGCATCGTTCACGACATGCTGCAGATGGGCCGAGGCTCGGGCGACTTGCAGCCGACCGAGATCAACGGCCTGCTGGAGGAGTACGCACGGCTCGCCTACCACAGTGCCCGGGCCACCGACTCGGAGTTCCAGCTCGACATCGTGCACGACCTCGATCCAGAGATGGGGGACGTCGACGTGATTCCCCAGGACTTGGGCCGCGTCTTTCTCAATATGGTCAGCAACGCCTGCTATGCGACCGACGAGAAGCGCTCCTCGGCGCAGGTTGACGACTATGGGCCGACGATTTGGCTCAAGACCCGGCGCGGCGAGGAACAGATCGAGATTCGTATCAAGGATAATGGCAGCGGGATGCCGCCCCACGTGGTGGAAAAGATATTCAATCCCTTCTACACCACCAAACCCACCGGCGAGGGCACGGGGCTGGGCCTTGCCATGTCCAGTGACATCGTTCGCGAGCACGGCGGTACCATCCAGGTGGAAACCGAGCCCGGCGAGTTCACGGAGATGATCATCGCGCTTCCGCTGCAGCCGCCGCTGAAGCAGGCCGAGGAAGGCGCGTGACCGATTTGTTGCATAATCGCGCGCGTTGGGAGCGCCGGTACGGGGAAACGCTTTTTGATGAGCGAGAAAACTTGCGCCATTGCCCTGGTCGCGGGGCTGATCGTGTCCAGTGGGCCGGCCCGGGCACAGACAACCGGAGCGGGGTTGCGCGCAGCGATTGCCGACGGATCGACTGCGCTGCGCATTCGGTACCGGCTCGAGCACGTCGACCAGGCCGACTTCGATGAACAGGCGCTGGCGTCGACGGCGCTGGCGCGCTGGACCTGGAATTCGGCACAGGACAATGCCTGGAGTGCCGGCCTGGAAGCCGACTACGCATTCGTGGCCGGCATCGAAGACTTCAATTCCACCACCAACGGCAAGACGCAGTTTCCCTCCGTCGCCGACCCCGAAGGCGGCGATCTCAACCAGGCATTCCTGAAGTACAGCGGTGAAGGGGTGACCGTTACGGCAGGCCGCCAGCGGATCAACCTGGGCAATCAGCGTTTCGTGGGCGGCGTCGCGTTTCGGCAGAACGAGCAGACTTACGACGGCTTGCGGGTGCAGTTGTCCCGCGGCGGCGCGATGCTCGACTACACCTACGTAAACAACATCAACCGGATTTTCGGTCCCGGCGATGGTGCGCAGCCGGGGGACTGGTACGGCGACTCCCATTTTCTTCGCGGCTCCATTCGACCTGCGCCGGACCAGGAGATCGCCGCGTTCGCCTACCTGCTCGATCTCAGCAACGATAACGGTCCGCCCAATTCCAATGCGAGCTACGGCGTTTCGTATCGAGGTGCGTTCGATTTCGTGACGCTGGACGCCACCTTCGCGCGGCAGTCCGACTGGGCTGACAATCCAACGGCCTACGATGCACCGCACTTCTCCGTTCAGGGCGTTTTCCCGCTCGGCGGCGGCGCCCTGACCGTGGGCTACGACATCATGGGCAGCGATGACGGGCGATATTCGTTCCGAACACCAGCCGCGACCCTGCACAGGTACCAGGGATGGACCGACAAGTTCCTCATCGCTCCGCCGGACGGTGTCAAGGACGCCTGGTTCAGCATCGCGGGCAATATCGGTGGCGCCCGGCTCACCGGCGTCTACCATGACTTCAGCGCGCACGAAGGCGGTCGGAGCTATGGTTCGGAGCTTGGATTCGACGTGACCTATACGCTGCCGAACCGGGTGAGTCTGGAGTTCAAGATCGCGACTTACGATCCGGATGGCTTTGCCACGGATACGACCAAGGCGTGGTTTCTTGTGGGATACGCGCTGTAGGGCGCAAAACCAACTTCTCAATTTTTTGCGCCTGGCGCTCGCTGACCGGCAGTTCAGGCGGCGCCATCTCGCTGCGCGATCAGCCGAAGTCCGAGGCGTCGAAAATCCGTCGAATGCGGGGGTCGGCGTAGCGGTCGACGGCGATTCGTACCGCGGTCACCAGTTTGTTCCTCTCGTCTACCAGTGCGTCGATATCGCCGCGCAACCACGCCACGCGAAATACGGTGCGTATCGAGACAAGTAGCTGGGCCTGTTTTTCCAGCACGAACAGGGTGGCGAATAAACTGACCGGGAGCAATAGTGTCGCCAGCACTGCCCAAACCCACCCGAGAGCGATCCAGGCCGCGACCGTGGCGAGCGTATAGGTTGCAAGCAGTATCGGCACCGCCGTCGTGACTTTCAAGGTGGCGATGTCGTCGACATCGTAGCTGTACCAGGAACTTACCGTTGCGGCAAGCCATGCGATGGGCAGCACGACGATCGCTCCCGGCAGTGCGAGCGGTAGCAGCAGAATGACAAGGGCCGTGCGCCAAACGATCCTCGTCATGGCCATGCGCGCACTGACAGGGTGAATGAGCTGATGGTCCTTCAGTCCCAACAGTTCCAACTGTGACTGGTACGCCTCGATCTCGGCACGCAGCCGCTGAACATCCGGCTCGCTGGCGAAACGCGTGTAGTGCTCCACGAAGCGGCGGCTGAGGTCGACATAGATCGCGGGCGTGAGTTTCGTCAACATCGGTTTGTACAAACGCCGTGCGGCGTGAATGAACCGCAACGTCGCCCAGTCCGGTGCATTCAGTGTGACGCGCGACAGTCGCTCGCGAAGTTCCGCGGTGAGCTGTCGAACGGTCCCTACCTTGTCGTTTCTGTAAGCCGCCAGACGCTGTTCATCGATCGGCATCGGCGGCCCGAAGTGCAGCAGGACCTGACTTCTGAAGCGGTGACGATCCAGGTAGGTCAGGCCGAAGGGAACGATCGCGACGTCGGCCTCGCGGCGGGCGGCGGCGCGCAGGGCCATTCTGGCGGTGCCGGTCTTGAGCGTTGAGAGCTGGCTGTCCGAGTGGCTGATGCCCTCGGGAAAAATCGCCACGCAGCCACCGCTCGCCAGCACGTCGTCGACGCGTTCGAAGGCGTTCCGATTGTCCGCGTCGGTACCGTGTTCTTCGCGGCGCTGCACGGGCACGGCGCCGAGCGCGTCCAACAGCCGGGCGAGCAGAGGAATTTTCCAGAGTTTGGCGTTGCCCAGAAGATGCACGGGCGTACGGCCCGCATGGCACATCAGCAGCAGGCCGTCGATCAACGCGTTGGGGTGATTGCCGGCGAGAATCACGGCACCTCGCGTGGGGACATTCGCAAGGCCCACGATCTCAATTCGCTTGTAGAACGTCCGGGCGACCAGACTCAGGAATCGAACTAGCGCACGGTAGAACATGGCCGGAGGTGCTGTGCCAATTTCGGTGGCGAGCAAACTAACAGAATGTCTCAGGCACCGCTATCGCGTGTCCGCCCGGGCGGTATGCAAGGCGGGGAAGAAAGCCAGGCCAATGCCCGGACCCGCCGGACACCGGTGATGCGGGAAAGGGTTTACACGCAAGCGACCGTCGAGCGCCCGTGCGTTGTATCGGGGCGTCAGGCTCGCTTTGGCATGGCGGGCACTTGTGGGACAGCAAACCGGCCTTGTTTTCACAATTCCCTCCACTCAGGTAGATTGAGTCGATCTTGCATCCGGTGCGTCCACGCGTTTGGGAGAATTGGCGTGTTGTTCGGTTTCATATTGGGCGCGTTGATCGGCTTCTGGCTGGAAGGACTCGGCGGATCTGTTTTTGGTGCATCGATTGGCTTCCTGATCGGTTGGGGCAAACGTTTGAGCGACCGTCTGGCGGCACTGGAAACGCGGGAAGTCGCGACTGGGCGGATCAAGGAGCCGGATCGGGCGCCGGCGGTTCAAGAACCGGTCAGCCTGCAGGAAGCGCCAGCAGAGACTCCCGAGCCGCTGACGCCGGAGGCGTCGCCGGGCCCACCACCCCCGCCCGAAGAAACCGCACCCCCGCCCGAAGGAACTGCACCTGCGCTGCGGAGCACGCAGTGGAGCGACGCCGGCTCGACCGACCGGATCTCGTCCACGGTGACGCGGGTTACCGACGTCATGAAGGGTTGGATAACGAGCGGCAACGTGCCCGTCAAGGTCGGTGTTGTGCTCTCGTTGTTCGGTATGGCGTTCTTCATTCGTGAAGCCATCGACCGGGAGCTCTTCAATCTGCCCATCGAGTTTCGACTTGCGGGCGTCGCGGCGTTCGGTCTCGGCCTGCTTCTTGTGGGTTGGCGTTTGCGCGAGCGTCGCCAAGTTTACGCGCTCAGTCTCCAGGGTGGCGGTATCGCGGTTCTCTATCTCACCGCCTACGCCGCGTTCGCCCTGTACGGGTTGATACCGGCGGTCGCCGCGTTCACGTTCCTGCTGATCCTGACGATCGCGGGCGGCATGCTTGCGGTCCTGCAGGACTCTCGCGCGCTGGCCGTACTCGGTATCGTCGGCGGATTCATGGCACCGATGCTCGTCTCCACAGGATCCTCCGAGCACGTTCTGCTCTTCAGCTACTACGCGATTCTGAACATCGCGGTGGTCGGAGTCGCCTGGTTCAAGGCCTGGCGAGCGCTGAACCTCCTGGGTTTCATCTTCACCTTCGGTATCGGCAGCCTGTGGGGCTACCAGGGGTATCAAAGCGAGCATTTCGCAACGACCGAGCCGTTTCTTGTTCTCTTCGTACTGATGTATACGCTCATTCCGGTGTTCTTCTCCCATCGCCAGGCACCGAACCTGCGGGGGTATGTGGACGGAACGCTTGTGTTCGGTACGCCCATCGTCGGCTTCGGCCTGCAAGCGAGCCTGGTCGGCGACACGGAATACGGGCTGGCGATCTCGGCTATCTCGCTCGCGGCCCTGTATGTAGCTGTCTCGACTTTCATTCACCGCAGGGCGAAGCACCTCCGGGTCATGATGGAGGCGTTTTTCGGTCTGGGGATCGTGTTCCTGGCGATCGCCGTGCCCCTCGCGCTGGACGCCCGCTGGACTTCGATTGCATGGGCGCTGCAAGGTGCAGCCATGGTCTGGCTGGGTTGCCGTCAGCAACGACGGTTGGCGCTTCTGGCCGGACTCGCACTGCAGCTTCTTGCGGGCTTCTCCTTTGCCGTCCAATCGGGCGGGTATTCGGCCGAGACCGTACCGTTGTTCAACGGGTTTTTCCCTGGCGCCGCCTTGATCGCGCTCGGCGGTTGGTTCTCCGGTTGGTGGCTCGACCGCGGCGAGTACCCGGCGTTCGAAAAACCGATGCCTGGACCGGCCAAGTGGCTCTTGCTGGGATGGTCGACGGCGTGGTGGCTGTGGGCGGGTCTGGCAGAGATCGAGTACTTCCTGGCGTTTCGGGAAACACTGGCCGCCGGTCTCGTTTTTGTTTCGGTGACCACAGCGGCGGCGGCGCTTGCCGCGGGCCGACTTGAATGGCCCAGACTCAATTCCGTGGGACTGGTATTGATGCCCGCGATGGCAGTCGCGTTCTTCCTGTCGTTGGTCGGGCGATCACATGCGTTTGCAAGTTTCGGGTGGCTGGCGTGGCCGGTCTCACTTGCCGTGTACTACGCGTTCCTGCGGTTCAGGGAAAATCATTTTCCGTGGTTCATCGTGGCCCTGCACGCATGCGCTTACTGGGTTGTTGCGGCGCTGATTGCCAGTGAAGCGGAGTGGTTACTGGACCAATTGGCCGATGGTATCTGGCCGCTTGCGGCCTCGATCGCGGCAGTCGCGGTGTTTCTTTTCGCCACACTCCACGCGCGAGAAGCTGTCCGCTGGCCCCTGGGGCAACATTGGAATGCCTACTCGAGCGTGTGTGCGAGCGGTGTTGCGCTCGCCGTGATTGCGGCCGTGCTCGCAGTCAATCTGGTGTCGTCGGGAGATCCGGCGCCGTTGCCCTATGTGCCCATTCTGAACCCCCTGGCGCTGGCTTCCATCTTCGCGCTGTTTGTGGCGTGGCGCTGGCAGCTTGTGGGCGAGTGGTGGCGGCAGGGCGATCGATATCGAGTCTTGATCGTCACGGTCATTAGTCTCTATTTGCTTACGATGGCAGTTGCTCGGGCTGTCCATCACTGGGCCGGCGTCCCGTTCGGTCTGGAAACGCTCGCCGAGTCCGTTGTGCTGCAATCGTCGGTCTCGATCGTCTGGAGTGTGACCGGTTTGCTGGGGATGGTGCTCGGCGCCCGGACTCGCCGGCGCGAGATCTGGGTCGGCGGCGCCGTGCTGATGGCCATCGTGGTCGTCAAGCTGTTCCTGGTGGAACTGGACAACACCGGCACCTTCGCTCGCGTCGTCTCGTTCCTGGGTGTCGGCGTCCTGCTGCTGATCGTCGGTTATTTCGCCCCGGTGCCCCCGCGTCTGGACTCCGAAGTGGAAACGGCCCAATAGCTTGGCAGTGGGCCGGATTCCTCATCCATGCAGATAGCGAGCGTAAGGGCGATCGACGGCATGCTTTCGCGCATTCGAGGCTAGAATGAAACCCATGCAACGCCGCAGAGTTCAAATTGGTTTCGTTGCCGGGCTGTTTATCGGTTCGGCGAACGCGCTCGATCCCGACGAATTCGCCTTCGGGTGGCCGCTGGAGCTTGGCGCCGAGAGCGAGTTCTACGATATTCCCTTGAGAGCCGAGGTCTATCGTCACGCCAGAAGTGCGGACCAGATGGCAGTCCTCGACACCAACGGTGACCCGATGCCATTTTACGTGGTCGTCGCTGAGCCTGCGCCTGCCGCGGAATCGCTTGTCACACTGGACGTATCGCCGGTTTACCGGACGCAGGGCGGCGAGCTGATGGGCGGCCTGACCGTCGAGGCATCGGACGAGCGCGTCGACGTCAGTTTCGGCACGCCCACGGAGGGCCGCGCGCAGATCGTTGCGTTCGTCGCCGATGCCCGGGAGATTCGAACCAGGCCGTTCGCTGCCGATCTGCGCTGGAATGCGATAGCGGATCCATTTCTGACGACGGTGACGATTTCCCACAGCGATGACCTCGCCCGTTGGAACGCGATCGGCGAGGGCAGCATCGCGTCGCTTGCAATCGACGATACCCGAGTGCGGCACAGCCGAATCCCCATCGACGGACGGGTGGGCGGCTATTACCGGATCGGCTGGGCCGGTGACACGCCGGCGCCCTGGGTTCTGGATGAACTCGATTTGATCGTCTCGGAGGAGCCGGATCCGACGCCGGTGGAATTGGTCGTGCTTGAGCCGGTACCTGAGCCCGCGGATGTGGAGGAAGACGCGTTTTTCTTCGATGCGGGCGGCCTTTTGCCTGTTCACGCGGTGGAACTGGAGCTTGTGAATCGCAACTCATGGGCCAATGCCATCATTGAATCCGGCGATTCTCTGGAGGGACCGTGGCGCCTCGTGGCTTCCAGACGCCTCTACTACCGTGTCGACTTCCAGGGCGATCAGGTCCGCGCGCCCGTTGTCCAGATCGCAAGTCGCGGCGCTCGTTTCTGGAGAGTTCGGCCCGATCGCTCGCTTGGCGAGGACGGAATCGAGCTGCGACTCCACTATCCCCGGGAAACCCTTCGGTTTGCCGCAAACGGCGCTGCGCCCTATCGACTGGTCGGGGGCGGATTGTCAACCGAAGCCGGCCCCGACCCGGTATTGAGCCAGGTCTGGGAACAGCTGGATGACGAGATGGCAATCACCGTTGCCGGGCTCGGAACCATGAGTGAATTGGGCGGTGAAGCTGCATTCATTCCGCCGCGCGAGTTCCCGTGGCGTCCTGCTCTTTTGTGGGGTGCCTTGTCGCTCGGCGCGCTGGCGGTAGGATTTATGGCCCTGCGCCTGGGACGCGAGGCCTTTACGTGAGGCTAACCACGCTCGGCGCCCAAGGTTCACGACGAGACATACGCAAGCCCGAAATGCATTCGGGGAAAAGGATATCCCATGAGTTGGTTTATTGCCGCTTTAAAGAAATACGCTGTGTTTTCCGGTCGGGCGCAGCGCAAGGAATATTGGTTCTTTATTCTGTTCTATCTGATTTTCACGATCGCGGTGGCTATCGTGGATGTCGTACTTGGAACGGAATCTATCGGCTTGTTGAGCATCCTTTACGCGGTCGCAATGATAGTGCCGTCGTTGGCAGTGACGGTGCGGCGGCTGCACGACATCGGTCGCAGCGGCTGGTGGATACTGATTGCCTTTATCCCAATAATAGGCGGGATCGTACTGTTCGTGTTTACGGTGCTCGACAGCCAGGAGGGCGAGAACCGATTCGGTCCAAATCCGAAAGAAACTGCAGCGACTTGAGCGCTGCGGGATAGGCCGGTTACGGCGTAAAGATGTCGGGGACGCCGAGCTGGAGGGCCATCCCAAGGTCGTCTCCGAAGAACCAACCTGTGGCCCAGCGGGCACCGTCGAATCCCATGATGCCCACCTCCGCGCCCTCAATGGGGCCGTTCGTCGGCGGGATACCGTACAGGCTTCGCGTGTTCGTGCCGCTCAGTCTGAACTGGATCCAGACGCTGTCGCCCTCAGCGAGCACGAAATCCACTTTGTCCTGGCGGTCCGGAAACGCCTGACCGATACTCTGGTCGCCCACTCCGTTGGCGTTCCCATAATCAACCATGTGCTTGAATCCGCCACGCAGGTACTCGTCGTAGGGCCGCCCGGGCCGGTCAGGCAAGACTCCCGGAGGAGGAAATTCCGACTTGTAGGCTGCCACCACCACCTTGTTGCGGTAGGTCTGCGAGTCCACCGGCTGCGCCAGGATTTCCTCAAGGGTGGCTTGGCCGGGACGCGATTCGGTCGCCGGCACCGGTACGATTCGTTTGCCGTCCTGCCGCGCGGGTAGACCCGCGCCCAGTTGCTTCAGCAGTTCAACTTCGTCCGCCATGAACCAGGCTTCGACGATCTTTCCGTTTTCGAGCCTGAAAGCGCCGACTTCCTGAATATCTATGGTTCTTCCGGTCGCAGGGATGCCGAAGAAATTACCTTCGTGTGTGCCCTGGACACGGAACCGCATACCGACCATATCCCCATCGGCAATCATCAGATCGATGGTGTCGGTACGATCGGGAAATGCCGTTCGCACAGGCTGAGCGGCATCCGCCAGTTCGGACCCGGCCGCGTTCGCTGCCAGGTTTTCGAATCCGCCCCGGAGCCGCCGGTAGTCCGGTGACTGGACCTCCGCGAGCACCTGCTCGTAATCGGCCGTTCCCTGGGACTCCTTGAAGCGCCTGACGGTGGCCTTGTTGCGCGCCTCCTCGTCCGTGGTGTCCTGCGCCGAGGCCCAGCGCATGTTGGGCAGACCCAAGCCGACAACGGCACCGGACGTCAGGCTGTTTTTCAAGAATTTGCGTCTTGTGGGCATGATCCTCTCCTCAATCGTTCTGCTTTCGCCCTGCTTCTACGCCTATCCTACTCTGCGTCGCGAATTCAGTGCGAGCTTGGCTGACGACCTTGACGGCGCGCCACGCTCGGAGTGAGGATGGAACAAATGTGAGCATCCAGAAGATGCACATGAGAATCAACGAAGTTCGCAGGAGCTTGCGGATGAAGAACGAAAGAATGCTGATCGCGTCAAGTGTGCTGCTGCTGATGGCAGCTCCGACAACATCACACCATAACTGGTCGGCGATTTACGACACCGAATCGGACATGGAGATCGAAGGCGTGATCAGCTCGATTCAGTGGAGAAACCCGCATGTCCGAGTCAGCTTCACGGTCGATGAGGGTACACCGGACGAAAAGGTGTATACCACGGAGAGCAACTCGGTCGCCTCCCTGACTCGAATGAATGTGACGGAAGACGTACTCGCCGTCGGCACCAGGGTGCGAGTGGCCGGTTATCGGAACCGTTCCCGCGACGACGATATCTTCATGAATCACCTGCTGCTGCCGGACAACCGTGAAGTCATATTCTTGCGCACAGCCGAATCCCGCTGGCCGGACGCCAGCCGCATTGGCAACACCGACCGGTTGCATGGTCGAGTGGTTGAAACGGATCCCTCCAAACGGCCGACCTCGATCTTTGCCGTTTGGAACACGGTTTACGGCGCTGAAGGCAGCCATCAAGCGCTGAGATTTCCCCGTGGGGCGTTTCAGATTGACTACAGGACAGAACGGGTTTCAGGTGGTTGCGCCGCCACCAAGGACGTTTGGGGCCAGATGGGGGCGCCTTATCCCATACAGTTGATCGACAACGGCGACACGGTCGTCATCCACGCAGAAGAGTTCGACACCATACGAGAAGTACAAATGGG
Source organism: Candidatus Rariloculaceae bacterium (assembly GCA_965262365.1). Lineage (GTDB taxonomy): Bacteria > Pseudomonadota > Gammaproteobacteria > Steroidobacterales > Rariloculaceae > UBA6522. The sequence continues at coordinate 3,245,349 of OZ253541.1, read as the reverse complement.
GGTCGCTCATGACGATCCGGGCACTCATACAAACAACCTCGGCTATTCAACCGGCCGCATGGATGGCGACAGGCTTCTGGTGACCACCACTTTCGAGGGCAGCGACTCACCAATTCAGTTGTACGAAACATTTCAGCTCAGCGCCGACCGCAGTCGACTTCTGTACACGTCAACCCTGGTCGATCCGGAATCGAACAACGCGCCGGCGGTGACCAGCAAGTGGTGGGAGTATCAGCCCGGCGCCTTTGTGCAGCCTTATGACTGTAGCCCCTAGTTTGGCCAGGAGCGGATGGGAGCGGCTCGGTGCACGCAAGCTGGTGGTTGTTATCACGACCGGGAGGCCGAGTTCCCAAGGAGCGCAACGATGAGACAATTCGCGATACTTTCGGTGGTTTGCCTGGCGGCCATGCCCGTTTCGGGCCATCACAGCGACGCCGGCATGGATGTGGACTCGATCGTCGCTATCGAAGGGTCCGTAACCGAGTTCGCCTTCCGAAATCCGCACGCTTATGTCGGTGTGGAGACGACGGCCGCAAACGGCGACCGTGTGGAGTGGTCGCTGCAAATGGGGGGTGTAAACGGACTGGCTCGCCGAGGCTGGAGGGCAGATTCGCTTACGGTCGGCGATCAGGTTGCGGTTCGCGTCCATCCTGCAGAGGATGGACGGCCTTACGGTTTGGTGGAGTCCATCGAGAAAGAGGGCGGTCTGGGCCTGGTGCCCGTCGCCGGTGCGCCGGATGGACCGGCCGACGCGGTAGCCACGAGCCTGACGGGTAAATGGAGAGCGGACAGGTCCATGCTCATCTCCTATCCGGGCGGGTTCGACGGTTTCTTTCACGCCCTGCTCAAGATAACCGAGCGAGGCCTGGCGGCGCAGGCTGCGTACGATCCACTGTCCGCCGAGAACCCTGAGTCGACCTGCATCGGCCGTCCTACACCGTCCGCGTTCGTCTCAAGTGCCGGCTATCTGCTGGACATTGAGCTTGACGAAGATAACGAGATTTTCTTCATCCGGTCTGAATATTTTGATGAAGAGCGAACGATATTTCTGGATGGCCGGGCGCATCCCGGCATCGACGAGCGTTTTGCCACGGGACATTCGATCGGCTGGTGGGAAGGAGATACGCTCGTAGTTGATACGACGAACTTTACGGATCATCGCTCGCCGTACCAGATCGGTGTTCCCTCCGGACCCCAGAAGCACGTCACCGAGCGGTACCGGCTGATCGAGAACGGCACGCGTATGGCTGCGGAGTTCACGCTCGAAGACCCTGAGTACATCGCAGAGCCGCTTACCCACCGCAGAGAACTGATTTACTCGCCGCACGAGGAAATGTTTCGACACAACTGCGACCCGGAAGCGGCGGGTCGTTTCGTTCGTTAGCGGGAATCGCCGACAAGCAGGTGTGAGACCATGCCGGTCTTGGGGCCCTCATCGACAACCTGTCACCTTTCCTCGGTATCCAAGAGCACGCGTGGCCGATGCGGTTGGTAGGAAAGCAGGTACCGTCCCTTGGGGGCCCCCGGTGCGAAGTTGCCGCGCCAGTGCAGCGGCTCCACTGCGCGCCGGGCGGTCTCGTTGTCCCAATTCTCGAACTCGACTCGAAAGATACTGGAGAGCAATACGGAGCGCCCGGTCCCGTGATGGCAGTGCACGAGCACGGGCCGATTCGCTGGGTCGCCGACGATCTTCAGGAACTCGAGGACGGTTTCGTCGGCGGGGTCATGCTGCATGGGCAGATAGATATAGTTGAGGTCTGAATCCGCCAGCGCCAGGCGTTCCGCCTCGATCGCCTCGGCATCCTCGGCGGTGCGCAGATCGATGACGGTTCGAATGCCGTGCTTCTTCGAGACGCTCAGCAGCTTATCCGGGGCCATCTGCCCGGACTGGTAGAGCTGATGCGCCGTGACAACGGTAAAGCGGCTCTGCGCCACGGACCAGTACCCGTAGCGTGCGATGGCGAGCACCAGAACCAGTCCGGCAAGCATGCCGACCCGGCGCAGGAATGTTGAGAGGGGTATCTTCGATCGTTTCATCTTGTTGTTGTCCCGGTTTGGCGGTTCCATGTGCGTAAGACGGCCCCAGATCAAAAAACTGGTCGCACAATTTTCAATCGTCCCGATGTCGGCACATCGCCGGTGCACCGCTAGTCTTTGGAGAACTGCACCAACTCTACCCGGTCCCCGGTCTCGAGATCAATCTCCACGATCAAACTCACCCTTGCACCGTTTTGCTCGTGCTCGGTTGAACGACGATGTCGATGCCACCAAAGAAATTGTGCACGTCACTCTTTCAAAGGCCATTCAAAAACTGCATACCTACCGCGGCGAGGCCGCGCTGTTCACGTGGTTGTCCGACCGTCACGCGATGAATTGGGGCTTCGAGGTTGAAAGATTGTCGGCCGCCTACAGGTACGCCAGTTCGGTTGATCTGTTCGGTTTTTCTGCGTCTTTCGACGGCGTTTCCTCGTCCGTACGACGGAATATCACGATGTTTCCGACAAGTCGCACGTATTCGCTGCACGTCTCCGATCGAATTTCTTTCGGATCCAGCGCCGTAGCGGAGTTTGGTCTTCGTTGGGACAAGCAGACGCACTTGCCGACGGAACGATATGAGAACCAGCTCAGTCCCCGGCTCAGTTTTCTATACCAACTCGGACCTCGCTCGAATCTGCGGGCAAGCTGGGGGCGCTACTTTCAGTCGCAGGGCCTGCTGCAGTTCCAGGTCGAGGATGGGGTACGGGAATTTTTCCCTGCCCAGTCCGCCAAGCACTACATCGTGAGCCTCGAACATCGGCTACGGAACGACCTGGTGTTTCGCGTCGAGACTTACAGGAAAACCCTGCCGGATCTGCGTCCTCGCTATGAGAACCTGTTCAATTCCCTGTCGTTGTTACCGGAAGGGAAATACCGCGGAGCTGGGACCAACGTCACAGATTGGCCGCTGGGGTCGCCTGGTCCGGGGAGAAGTGGGTATTTTCGGCGGCTGCGAATTACCATACGGGTTGGCCGGAGACCGAACTGTTCCTTTATGAATTTGAGCATTCAGCGGACGGAACTCCATTTCTCGAACGCGACGTCGGGCGAGGATTCCCGCGCGTGATTTCTGCGGGCGTTCGCTGGGAGTTTTAGCCCGCACCCCCTCATTCGGCTAGAAGCGATAACTCAGGGTGACGCTCGCACCGATCGGCCCAACCGGACACGCGGGTAAAGCTATTGCTTCCATCGAGCGTCTTGATGTCCGGGTCCTGCCCGAATGCAGGAGAACCGATGCCACAAAGCGCGATGACTCCGAGCGCACTCGCGAAACGCCGGAGATTGCTCGGTCTCATTCCATTCATCAATTCTGCTCCTGGCGGCTGACAAGCGTTACCATTGGTCGATTACGGACATACGACAGCAGGGACCGTCCCTCGGGTTGGCCGGGCGGGAAGTGCTCGCACCAGTGTAGCGGTTCCACGGTCCGTCCCGCGGTTTCGCTATTCAATTTGTCGATTCCAAGTCGAAATATGCTGGCCAGCAGAACGGAGCGGTCGGTTCCGTCATGGCAGTGAACCAATACCGGGCGATTCGCCGGATTTCCCACGATCTCCATCAAGCGACGGATCGTCTCATCATCAGGTTCGGGTTCTGCGGGGAGATGAACGTATGCGATGCGTGTGTCTACAAGCGCCCGACGCTCGGTTTCAATCGCCGTGCCGTCTTTGAGCGATCGCAAGTCGACCACCGTGCGGACGCCGTGCTCGTCGGCGATTTCCAGCAGTTTTTCTGGTGGCAATTGAGCGGACTGGTCGAGTTGATACGCAGTGATGATAGTGAAGCGATGCTCCAAGCGTGCCCAATAGGCGTAGCAGCCGACGCCTGCCAGAAAGGCCAGCCCGACGCAAAGCGCGATCCGGCGCGTTGGGCATATGCCGCGCCGGCCCGGAAAGCGTTCCAGGTCGAAGAAATCATCGATGGTTTGCGGCGCTGCACCGCCGGTCCGCTCGGAGTTGTAGGCGTACACGGTGGAATAGAACAATAGTCCAATGCCGCACTCGCTGAGCATGTCGGGGTAATAGTCCCCCTGTGGGCTCGACCCATCGGCGCCGCCATGGTCGGGATCCCCCTGGCGGTCGCGTCTCCAAGTGGTATGCGATGCCGGCCAAGAATATACTGACCGGGTTGGGGGAGCATTAATAGACAACAGGGCTCGCCCAACGAGGCTGTGGCTCTTGGGGGAGATAATCATGTCTATCGTGCTGACACGTTTCAATGCCGTATTCCTTCTGTTCTCGCTCGTAACCGTCGGGTGCCTGTCCGGCGCTTCCATGGCCCAGGAGGCGCCAGGCGCGCTGACTCTCGAGGAAGTGGTGGTGACGGCGCGGCGCATTGAGGAGAACCTCCAGACCGTGCCCATGGCGGTCAGCGCCTACACCGGCGAAGAGCTGGAGTTGCGAGGCGCCGTGGACCTGGTCGATCTGGGAGTCGCTGCGCCCAACGTGGACATTCAGGCGGGCTCCAATTCTATCTCTGGATTCAGCAGCGCGCCGCTCGTTTTCATTCGCGGCATCGGTCAGACCGACTTTCTTATCGTTTCCGACCAGGCCGTCGGCGTCTATCTGGATGGCGTCTACCTGGCGCGAGGCATCGGCAGCCTGCTGGATCTGGTGGACCTGGAGCGCGCCGAGGTACTGCGAGGACCCCAGGGGACGCTCTTCGGCCGTAACTCCATCGGGGGCGCCATCAACCTTGTCAGCAAGCAGCCCACCAACGAGTTCGATGCGACCCTCAAGCTGACCCTGGGCGAGAATTCGCGCCAGGACATTGAAGCCATGGTGAACGGCCCGTTGACGGAGACGCTCTCCGGGCGGCTGTCCGTTTTGCGGCGCGAGCGTGAGGGCTATGTCAGGGCGCTTCAGTATGACGATCTCTGGTTGGGCGGGGACGGCGTCACTGTCGCTCGCGGCCAGCTCAGGTTCCAGCCTACCGAAACGTTCACACTGGACATTGCGGCAGACCTGTCGCGCGAGAAAGAGTCGCCGGCCGCGCAGGTTCCGTTGCTGCTGGGTGGTCCCGGGCCTCACTTTGCCGGCAACAACCCGGGTCTGGACGCACGGCTCTACAACGAAAATCGTGGTGGAGTACCCGGCCTGTTACGGCCCGTATTGGGTGCCTGACGACCTCTATGCAAGCCACGCCGTCTATACGGATACCCTGGGCAACAGGATCGAGAATCCGGAACAGAAGCTGGATACCAACGGGGCCAGCGTCACGTTCACCTGGGACGTCGGACCCGGCACCCTCAAGGGCATCTTCGCCTATCGCGACTTCGACGCTTCGTTCGTCAATGACAACGACCTGGCGCCGATGGTCATCATCCACAACAATCACTTCGACTACTTTGCCGATCAAAGGAGCCAGGAGTTGCAATACACGGCCTCGCTTGCCGATGACCGGGTGCGGCTGACCGCGGGCCTGTATTCCTTCGACGAGCAAGGCACGGAGATCCTGTCATTCGCCCGATCCCGGTCGCTGGACTGGGCGTGCTGCGGCAACGGCGGCCAGATGGCGATGTCAGCGGGAACGTACGAATTCAACCGCGCGCCCCGAATCATCGATAACCGCTCCGATGCATTCTATGTCCAGGCGACCTGGGACATCGGCGAGCGACTGCACCTCACCGCCGGCGCGCGGCGCACGGAGGAGGAGAAGGACTACGAAACCAGCCTGGATTGGCCCGGCACCTTCCGGACACAAACCGTGACCAGTTTCACGTCCGAGACCGAGACGACGCCGATGCTCAGCCTTGGGTTCGATGCCGCCGATAGCGTTTTGCTGTATGGGACCTACTCGGAAGGCTTTCGAACGGGCGGTTTTCCGGCCAGGGTGACCCAGTTTATCTCACCGTTGCCGACGTTCGACTCGGAGTTTGCGCAAACTCTGGAGGCGGGGGTCAAGTCGGATCTGTGGAACGATCGGATGCGTCTGAACGTTGCGGCTTTCACGAATTCCTATACGGACATGCAACTCACGGCGAACCCACTGGGGGCGCCGCCGGATGTGGTGGGCAGCGCGGTCGAAAATCTCGGCGACTCCACCATCAATGGGCTGGAGCTGGAGATTCTGGCAAGTCTTACTGAAAATTTCCGGCTGGATTTTACCGCCGGGTGGTTGGACGCTGGCTTCGATTGTCTCGTGGTGGTCGATGAAAATTTCGATCGCGCCGGCTGCAATACGACGCAGAGGCTCCAGGCAGGCGCCGATACCGTGACCGTTGACTCTCCCCTGCCCCGAACCCCGGATTGGAACTTCAACGTCGGCGGCACCTTCCGCATCCCGTTAGCCAACGGTGGGGATCTCACGGGACGGGTCAACTGGAAGCGCACCGACAGTTTCTGGCAGCGGGCCACTACACCTCCGCTGGAGTTCAACGAAGGCTACGAACTCGTCAATGCAAGTCTGACTTACGCGCCCAACCAGGGCGATTGGTCGGTAATGATCGGCGGTACAAACCTGACGGACGAGCTTTATTACACGTCCAGACGCCACGGCAGCACCAATACCAAGGCCGTGATTGCTCGCCCAAGGCATTTGTATGCAAGCCTCAGGTATAACTTTGGCGCCGGAGCGAGGTAGGTTCCGCGAAGGTCGTTTTTCGGCTAACCCAGTCCAACAATCAGCTTGGCGGCAATCAAATCTTCGAGTGCCGTGCCAACGGACTTGAATACGGTGACCTCACTATCGGTCGTCCGGCCTGCCACCTGACCGCCGCAGAGTTCCCCAAGGTCGCCTACGATATCTTTTTCAGTAATCGTACCGCTCGCAATCGGCAAAACGATGTCTCCCGCTTCCTCCAGAGTTGTATTTCGGTCGTCCAGGAAAACGCGCGCTCCGGCGATTGTCTCGTCGTCGGCCTCCCTTGCATCAGGCGCGAACGCGCCGACCAGATCGATGTGCGTGCCGTCTGAAATCCAGGCGCCGTGCAGGACAGGCGATTTGCTGGACGTTGCCGTAGACACGATATGCGCCTCGCGGACTGCTTCGGGAAGATCCCTTACCGCACGTACCTGGGCCGCCGGAACCAGGCGGCTGATTGTCCCGGCGGTCGCCTCTGCCTTGTCCGGGCTTCGACCGAAGACGTTGATTCGGCGTATGGGTCTGGTCGCGGCATGTGCAAGCGCCATGTGCGGGGCCAGCATGCCTGTGCCGATCAGGGTCAAGACTTCGGCGTTCGGAGTGGCCAGATAATCCGCCGCCAGCGCCGATGCCGCCGCCGTACGTCGATACGTAATCTCCTTCGCGTCGACGACCCCCAGCGGCGTCCCGCTGGGTTTGTCGAAGATGGCAATCAGGCCCTGAATAAAGAGAAGTCCTGACTGCCTGTTTCTTTTATTGAGCGTGAGCGCCTTCACAACCGTGACGTCCTGGTCCCACGCCGCCTTGACCAACAGCACCTTGCTGTCCGCGTCAACCCCGGTTTCCGCCCTCATATGAATTGGATGTGAGCTCTGACGGGCAAATCCCGATCTGAGTGCCTCGATCAGAATTGGATAGTCGAGAGAACCGGCGACGTGTTGCTCATCAATAATTTTCATTGCCTTCGATCATAAGCGACGGTCACGGCTATCGCGCCCGTCGCGGTTCGACAAGGCAGCCGAGAAAGGTCTGAAGTTCTACAGGTCGCAAGTCACAGTGAGACTTTCCTGGCGACGAAACGCAAGCGAACATAGTCAGCTATCCACTGCCCCTGTGCGTCGACAAGCACTCCGCGGAGTTCATCGACGATTTGCGCGATAAAGTCTTCCCGTTCGGCTGCGGGCAACAGAGAAATGTACGGGAAAGCGAATGTCTTCAGCCAGCCGCGCACGTCTCCCGGTAACTTCGTTGGGCGAGGAAACAGGCCGATGCGTTCTACAGAAAAACCGCCGCTTTGAAGGAGCTTCCGGTACTCATCTGCCCGTGGAAAGAACCAGGGAGTCGTGAAATTCAGTCCTCGCCTGGACAGTTCGGACTCGATCGCGGATGTGATCGCCGAAACGTTTCCATGTCCCCCAAATTCAGCAACAAAACGCCCCCCATCTCTAACCCGACTTCCGCAACTCGACCGAGTTTTGATCGAATTTCATCGTGATTTGGGTGCCGAAGCTGACGTAACGCCCTGTTTTCATTGAATCGAGCCGCACGATCTGGGCTGTAGTGCCGACCTAACCCCTTGATTTGTTTGGTGGTTGGGGCATGCTATGGGTCCATGTTCGTACGGGCCAAGAGACGCTTCAAGGACGGCAAGGAACACCGCTACTGGAGCGTGGTGGAGAACGTTCGCAACCGCGACGGGCGGGTCGTTCAGCGTCAGGTGCTGTACCTGGGCGAGATCAACGATCGTCAGCGCGCGGCGTGGTGCCGTTCGATCGAGGTGTTGCAGGGAGATTCCGGGTCCGGATCGATGGCGCTGTTCGCCGAAGACGGCGAGGCGCCGGAGCTGGCCTGCGAGGTGGTGCGGATCCAGGTCAAGGCGCTGAGTTTACACCGACCGCGGCAGTGGGGCGCGTGCTGGCTGGCGCTGACGTTGTGGGATCGGCTGGAGCTGGATCGATTTTGGCGTACCCGGCTGCCGTCGAGCCGTCAGGGCACACGCTGGCTGGACGTGTTGAAGACGTTGGTGTGTTATCAGCTGATCGATCCGGGCAGCGAATGGCGGTTGCATCGGCATTGGTACGGTCACAGCGCGATGCGCGACTTGCTGGGCAGTCCGATGGCGGTCATCGCCAACGATACGCTGTACCGCTGTCTGGACAAGCTGGCGGCGCACAAGCGGGCGTTTTTCTCGTTTTTGCGGGCGCGTTGGGAGACGTTGTTCGACGCGCGCTTCGACGTCCTGCTGTACGACCTGACCTCCACCTATTTTGAGAGCGATCCAACGTTTTCGGACAAGCGCCGGTTCGGATACAGCCGCGACAAGCGCTCGGACTGCGTGCAGGTGGTGATCGCCCTGATCGTGACCCCGCAGGGGTTTCCGCTGGCCTACGAGGTGATGCCGGGCAACACGTCCGACAAGACCACGTTGGCGGACTTTCTGGAAAAGATCGAGGCGCAGTACGGGCGATCGGACCGGGTCTGGATCATGGACCGTGGCATTCCCACCGAAGAGACTCTGGAGGCGATGCGCACGGGGCCGGCGCCGGTGCATTACCTGGTGGGCACGCCCAAGGGCCGATTGACGAAACTGGAGAAGGCGTTCGTGGGCAAGCCTTGGCGGCAGGTTCGCGAGTCGGTGGAGGTGAAGCTGTTGAGCGAGGACGGGGAACTGTACGTCCTGGCCCAGAGCCGGGCGCGGGTGTTGAAGGAGCGCGGCATGCGCCGGCGCCGATTGAAGAAGCTGTGGCGGCGGTTGCACGAGTTGCGCGACCAATCGCTGAAGCGCGACGAGTTGCTGCTGAAGCTGGGCGCGGCGAAGAAGGAGGCCGGCCGCGCTTGGCACTTGGTCGAGATCGGTCTGCCCAAGGCTCGCGAAGCGGTCACCGCCGAGACGTTCACGTTCTCATTGCGGCGCCAGCGGCTGCGCCAAGCCCGGCGCCGCGAGGGCCGGTATCTGCTGCGTTCCAACCTCACCGGCGAGGACCCGGCGACATTGTGGCGCTACTACATGCAGCTCTGCGAGATCGAGCAGGCGTTCAAGGAACTGAAGCACGATCTGGCCATCCGGCCGATCTTCCATCAGCGCGAGGATCGGATCGAGGCGCACATCTTCGTCGCCTTCATCGCGTACTGTCTGCACGTGACGTTGAAAAACCTGGCCCGACCGCGGGCGCCGGGGCTGACGCCCCGGGCGATCCTGGAGAAGTTCGCCACCATGCAGATGGTCGATGTGCATCTGCCGACCACCGACGGACGGTACCTGATCCTGCCCCGACATACTCAACCGCAACGGGAACACCAACTCCTGCTGGATCAACTCAAACTGCGTTTGCCGGAACAACCGACACCCAGAATCCTCGCCTGAATCGACGGCCACACCGCTTGCCAGTCGGTGCCTTGTAGTGCCGACCTACGGCTCTGGACAACAATAAATCAATGACTTGCGCCCGTTTTGGCGCTGAGTTGCGGAAGTCGGGCTAAGTGATCGCCACACCCCTGCAATCACACCATTCGGATTTGGCATCCAGTGCAAGGCGGCATTGGAAATCACCGCGTCAAATTCGTTGTTAAAGTGGAGTTCTTGTCCGTCGACGACCCGAGCGTCAAGACCGCGATTCACGGCGGCCTCCACCATCATGGGACTCAAGTCGACACCGACTGTCTCGCAGCCGAGCTTTTGAATCTCTTCGGTTAACACACCGTCGCCGCAGCCCAGATCGAGAATTCGTTCGCCCGGTCGGGCTGACAACAATTCAATCAGCGGGGTTCCGAGGCTTGAAACAAACCTGGCATTCTTCGCATAGTTTTCGGGATTCCAGTCCACGCGTCGCTACGCCTTGATTCGGGAAATGGCAAACCTGGTTGAGCACGTAAAGATTGTGCGCTACGACAACCAGCGAGTGGCGGGTTCTGAGGCTCAATGCCAACGGCAGTATAGTCACTCTCGCGAATTTCCACAGTGGCGAATATTTCGTTGGTCGTAGACGGTAGAGTGCACTGCACCGGCATTTTCGGACACTCTTTGCGGTGACCGGCACGATATGGGCCGTCAAGAAGATTCCCCTTTCGGATCCAGGTGGGAGATGAACTGACCATTACGCTGGCGCCGAGCTATCGACTTGAGCATGTTGCGTACTTCAGTTCGGCGATACTTGCGGATGGCCCGACAATTCGGGACTGTGGTTATACTGCGTTTCGTGAGGCGCTCGCCAATTCAAGGGAACCAGAATGTGCAGATGCAACCGGTCGATAGAGAGACCGAAAAAAATTCCGCTGCCGGCCCTGGTGGGGCTTGTTGCTTGCGTGGCGTCTCCACTCGCGACGGCCGATCGAGCCGATCTCGAAGGCAATTGGCTGCAGTTACAGGCTGACATCCCCGAGGTCCGGTTCACAGCGGCCGGCGAAGCGGCCGTCGCCGATTATGTGCCGCTGCGAGACGATCCCGACTTTCAGTGCAAACCGGCCAGCCTGACCAATGTCATCGCCATTCCGGACCCGCCGTTTGCGATCCGGTTGCACGATGACCGCGTGGAGATCAACTTCGAGTACATGGACGTCCGGCAGCGGGTGCCGCTCGATGCGCAGCTTCGCCCCGAGGATGCGCCTTATACCGTGGCTGATTTTCCTCATATGGGTCGATCCAGCGGTCGCTTCGAGGGGGATTCGCTCGTGATCGAGACCGTCGATCCGGAAGCGGGTTTCCTGAACACGCTGAGCACGCCGTTTCCACAGTCGGCTCAAATGCGCACGGAGGCACGGTTCACGGCAGATAGCGATCGCCTGCACGTCGACATCCTGCACACCGATCCCGTGATTTATCTTGAACCATTCGTCATAAGCTTCGAGTTCATCCGCGTCGACCTCGAAGTTCTGGAGTTCGGCTGCACGATTGAAGCCGCGAGTTATGAGGAGCTGTTGTAGTCCGGTCTAAATGCGTAACCGTACCCGTTAGCGTAATTTTGGTGCTGGCATCCCGCTCCGTCCAGATGGGATTCAAGGAAATTGGCGACGGTCCCGCCTGTTCGCCTCAAGCCGGGGAGGCACCTCCGATTCGGTAGGACTCGCTCAAAGCGCACCGTTTGCCACGCCAACCGCAGGGGTAAGAAGGCATGCCGAATGTGCATATGACCGGGAAAACCAGTCCGTCCAAATGCGAAAGGGACTACAATCACCGTCATGAGTTCCGCACTCAAACCACCCGAACCTACCAAGCCTTTCAGGACCCCCCCTCCACCGTACAACCCATTGGCTGTTTCCTGCCGACCGACTCGCGGTCGAACAACGGCCGCTTTCGTCCGAAGCCTCGCCGCGATCCGCCTCGGGCTGCTGACGCTCTTGTTGACCGAGCCCCTGATGGCCCAAACGATAGCAAACGGCGGGACGCGCATCGCGGCCGCCGGAGGCCGCGAGGTCATCGTGCTGTCCGCTCAGGCCGCCTCGCAGGCGGCGGCGCAAACGGACACCGCCGGGTTCGCCGCGCAGTCGCACGAAACGGCCACGCAGCGGATTCATGTCGTCACATTCGAGGGCGAGACGTTCACGGCAGCGACCCCTCTCGACGGTCCCTGGTCCAGAATCGTCTTCGATCCCGCCCGGCTGAGCTTCGTACCGCTGTTGCCGAGTATCCGCGTCGAGCTGAGGGATGGCGTGCAGATTGAGGCGGTCGCCGCGGAAGTCGGCGCGACCGGCATCACCGTCTTCGAGTCCCTCGGATTCGCCTTCCTGGATCTGCCGGAGGAATTGCACCCCGCCGATGCGGTGGCGCGAGTGTCAACCGTACTCGGCCAGCCCGGTGCCTCGGTACGGCTGCGCGGGCCCCGGATCGAATGGCGATGACACGACGTGCCGCTGCCTTCCGTCGCGCCGCGGCGGCCAGGGCTGCCACTGCCGCCGTGTTCGGCTGCGTGGTGGCCGTCGGTTGCCAACAGGCCTATCAGCCACCGCCCCCGGCAACGGTATCGCTTTCCGTGTCGGCCGACGCCGTCGAGGAGGCGGACAACCGTACCGTGCAGGTGGCGGTCGAACTCGACTCGCCCACCGTCACGGGCGTGACCGTACGGCTGAACTTCGCAGGCTCGGCCACCCGGGGCCGCGACTACGCGATCAGTAGCGATGCCATCGTCGTGGCGCGGAATACCTCGTCCGGCACCGTGGACATCGACATCTACAGGGACTTTGAGGCCGAGGGGGACGAAACCCTGACGGTCGAGGTGGCCCGAATTTCAGGCCATGCTCGGGAGGGCGGGAGTTCATCGGTCACGCTCACCATTCTCGACGGCGAAGCGGCGACGGTGGACAAGGCCCCGCCGGAACACAGTGCACCGGAGTTGTTGCTGCTGCCTTTTTTCTTCGGCGTCACCGAGGACTCCGTTTTGATCGTGGTTGCCGCGCTGAATTCTTCCGCCGACGGTATGCCGGTGCCCCTGGTTGCAGAGTGGTCCACGGATTTCGGCTTCTCCGCTGACGTGCATTTGCTCGGCTCCATCGAGATCCCCGCCACCGACCCCGACCCGTTTGAGTTTCTGTTCGGGGGGGTACGCCAATTCGTCCTGCCGCTGGATCGGCTGGCGCCGAACCGCAGTTACTTTGTCCGCGTGTACCTTGGTGATGCGCCGCCGGCTCCGGATGCCGGCGAGCAAGTGCAGAACGTGTTTATCGAGGGTTTCGCAACAAACGCCGACGGGCGCGTGAGGACGCGCTGCGAAGCGCCCGAGAGGACGCCGGGCGCCTCGGGAACGGACCCGCTGTTCGCCGAGCAATGGCACCTGAGCAACACCGCTCAGACGGCATTCTCGAACCGGGCCGGCACGGCCGGCGCGGACCTGCACATGAGCGGGGCGATCGGGGCGGGCCAAAATGGCGCCGGCGTGAAGCTGGCGGTCATCGACACGGGGCTTGAGATCTGCCATCCCGACCTGGCGGCCAACACCGCGGCGGGGGGTTCGTTCAACTTCGCCTACGAAGGCACGCCCGGCGCGGCACCCTCCGATCCGTTCAACCACAGCATTCTCGGCGACCACGGCACGAGCGTCGCAGGCGTCGCCGCGGCCGCGGCGAACAACGGATTCGGCGGGCGCGGGGTGGCGCCGGAGGTGACGCTCGTGGGGTTTAACCTGGGTGCGGAGGCGGGCGAGGATCCCGAAGCTGCGCTGTTGCGCAGCCTGGGCGCAAGCGACAGCGATCCGGACTCGGCCAGCGTGGACATCTTCAACATGAGTTTCGGGAACGTGACCCCGTCCGAGAACCCCTCGGAGGATTTCGTGCGGCTGATGAAGATGGGCACGTCGACGCTTCGGGAAGGACGCGGGGCGTTGTACGTGCGGGCCGCCGGCAACGGCTTCGAGTTCTGTGACAGCCCGCACCCGCTCAATCGTGAGGTGGGCTGTATCGGCTCCAACACCGATCCGGAACAGAACTTGCCCTGGATGCTCAACGTCGGAGCATTCAATGCCGACGACGTCAAATCATCCTATTCGGGCGCCGGCGCCAATCTGTGGGTCGTGGGTCCGGGCGGCGAGGACGGTATCGAACAACCGGCGATCATCACCACGGACCAGGCCGGTGCGGAGGCGGGATTCAACCTGTTTCAACAGAACCCCCTCACAAGCGCCCATCCGCTGAACCGCGACGGCGACTACGTCAGCGCCTTCGGCGGCACGTCATCGGCGGCGCCTGCCGTCGCCGGTGCGATTGCCGTGCTTCTGGGGGTCAACCCGAACCTGACGTGGCGGGACGTAAAACACATCCTCGCGGTCACGGCGCGCACGATCGACCCTGGCGGCAGTGAAGTCCGCGCGGCCTTCAACGGCGCGCCGTACGTGGCGCAACACGCCTGGCAGACCAACGCCGCCGATCACGAATTTCACAACTGGTACGGCTTCGGGGCGGTCGACGTCGACGCCGCCGTGGCGCTGGCGTCGGGCTATACGCCCGACAGCCTGGGGACGTTCATCGAATCGCCATGGTTCGAGACCGGCGCGGACGCGGCGTTGTCTTTGCCGATCCCGGACGCGGACGGCACGGGCGTGAGCGCGGCCATGGAGGTGGCGGGCCTGCCCGAGGGCGCCGACATCGAGGCGGTGGTTCTGGAAATCGCAGTCCAACACAGCAACGCGTTCGATCTCGGCGTCACCCTGCGCTCGCCCTCCGGCGCGTCCAGCGTCGTCAATCCGCCGTTCAATACGGTGCTCGACGGTTTTCCCGGGTTGCGAAATTGGCAGCTATTGAGCAACGCGTTCTACGGCGAGAATCCCAACGGCGCCTGGACCGTGCATGTGGCGGACCTCGCCGCGGAGGACACCGGCAGCCTGTCCGGCTGGCGGCTGCGATTCTACTACGGCGAGCACCCTTAGAAGCCCGGCCGGCATGCTATCGAGGATGATTTCGATCATCGACGAGCAATGGCGTGCGCACTGTCGGGCGGTGGGCATGACCGCCGAGGTGATCAATCGCTACGAACCTGCTTTCGACCACGAGGAAAGCCGCATTGCCCGGCGTCTCACCGGAAGTGTCCGCGTGTAACTTGTAATTGGTCCCCGCCGGGTCGATTCTCGACCTGCCAGTCCAGCGCGAGAAGGGGATCGACCTCCGGGTATTGAGGGTTACGAACGCATCCGACATCGCAATATCTGGACGACTTGAACGACGAGCGTTATCGTTGGTCGTACGCCAATGTCGAAGAGCACAAGAACGGGGGTTTGGGGACTCGAAGAGCGGGGCAGGGTGAGGTGCCGCGCTCTCCTCGGATCCGTGGGTCTGCATTTGCTGTTGCTGGCCGGGGTCGTGATGCTGTATCCCCGGCACGACCCGTCATCGGCAACATCGTCGGGCATCGTCTTCGCCGAATTTGTTCTGCTTGAAGACAGTGACGGTGACGGCGGGCGCGTGCAGAATGCCGACCCGGTGGCCGATGAGCCCGAACCCATGGCGGGCCATGCCGACGACGCGCTGGCAGCGAGCTTGCCGGTCGATCCGGGCTTTGAGCCCGAGTCGCCGCAACCGGACGAGTCGCCGCAGCCGTACGGACCGCCGCGACCGTTCGAGTCGCCGCAACCGCCCGAGCTACCGCTGCGGTACGAGCCGCAGCCCGAGCCACCGCTGCGGTACGAGCCCATGCCACCGTTGCGCAAAGCGGACCTCCTCGCTGCCGTGCCTGCGCCACTACCCGATTTCGCGAGTTTCAGGGAACCCGAGATCGCCGTGCTCGAAACGGGCGAGCACCAAATGCTCGACGAAAGACTTGCCGAATGGTCGAGCGACGCCGATGTCGTGACCGGCGAACAGCTTTCCTGGGAGCACGAGGGGCGTACCTACAGCGCGAAAATTACGCGCAATGCTGCCGCGGACAACATGGGCATGGACAACATGCTGGTCGAGGTCAGCACGGAACGGGACGGCCGCCGCTGGTCCACGCAAATGCGCATGCAGCGCCTCGCATTCTCAAGCTTCGCGCAATTCGTCGATCGCTGGGATCCGGACGTGCAGATTCATGACGACGAAATCGACGGTCGATTCCATTCGAACTCCGAGATCCTGATCTCCAGGAGTCGCGGCGTGCAGCCGACATTTCATGGCAAGGTGACGACGGCGCGCCGGATCAACACGTCGAACTCCGAGCGCTTTGTACGACGCGAGGAGGTGTTTCTCGGCGGGCTCGAGACGCGAGTAAAGCGAATCCAGTTGCCGCAGCAGTTTGTGGCCCTTGACGAAATCGGCAATGTCGCGGACGAGCGCGTGCACCGCTTCACGGCCGACGCGGAAATCACCTTTCAGGCGGACGGGAGCTTTTCGTGGGCATACCTCAAGGGCGAAATGTCGGGTCACAGTATCCGGCTGTCCGACGAACCCCACTACCTGCTCGGCGACAAGGGCGTGTCACTGCGTGTGAGCGGCGTCGTGAACGGCAAGGTGCTGGTGTACGCGCCTAACGATATTGTCATTGGGGACGATCTGCTCTACGCCGATAATCCGCGCCTCGATCCCGGCAGCGACGACTTCGTCGGGCTGGTCGCGGATCGGAACGTGGTGATCGCCGAGTCTCGGCTCACGGGACCGGGCGATGTGACCGTGAACGCGGCCATTCTTGCGAAACGCCGCTTCCTCGTCCGCAACTACCGCTCGCGAGGGGGCGGTACGCTGCACGTGTTCGGCAGTGTCTCGTCCGGCAGCCTCTCGGCGACGGAGCCGCGGTTTCGCACGCGGCTTGAGTTCGATCCGCGGCTCGGGGAGGCGCGACCACCCGGTTTTCCGGTGACGGATCGTTATGAGGTTGTGGAATGGGACGGTGCGTGGACGGAGGAGTTGGCGGGGGAACCCGGCTGACTAATTGGCCTCATCAGAGCGTACAAATCATTGAAAAACTCGGAGATACTCTGATTGACCGAGCTTCTCGGGAATGTCAGTATCTGACACTATCCGACATATTCAGACATATCGAGGTATCCGGGTGCCAAACGTTCACCTAACCGAGCAGATGAGAGCCTATGTTAACGGCCAAATCCAGTCTGGAGCCTACGCCAACGTTAGCGAAGTGGTGCGGGCGGGTGTTCGTATGCTTATGGAACGCGACGGCGCGCGCCAGTTTTACGTGTTGAAAGCAAGTCTGGAGCAAGCTGTGCGCGAAGCCGAGGCGGGGGAATTCGAGCAATTTGATCCCCAGGCATACGAGCCGGATGCCGGCGCGAGATAGCCATTGCGACATGACACTCAGGCTGTCCCGCCTGGCGAGGAAGGACCTGGACGAAATCCGGCGCTTCACAGTCGATACATGGGGCCGCGATCAATGGTTGGCGTACTATCGGGGTCTGGTTCGGGTTCTCGAAACGATCACGGCCAATCCTGAAGGCGGGCGCGACCGAAGCCTGTTCGCACCGGGATTGCGCTCCCTGACATACAAGCGACACGTCATTTTTTTCGCCCGGATCGCCGCAGCGGAGGGTGAGCCGGTGATCCTGCGTATCGTTCACGAGCGCCGCAATATGCCGGCTTTGGTCTATTTTGAAGATCTGCGAAGCTGAGAGTCAGAGCATTCCGAAGTGATCCTGGAACTGCCGGAGGATTTCGCATCCCAGACTACGCGCGAACACGACTACTCGTTATCCGGAACGCTGTACCCGACCGATGCCCTGAACGTCCGGCCAATTCACGGCTACCGGTAAGCAGTGCGCTGAGCAGAAGGGCGCGTCCCGAACTGACGGGCGAAGGACAAGAGCGAGGCATGGTTTGAGACCGGCACGGTCGGACCGAATTGCAAGTGCTCGATCAGGCAGTAAAGGGCGACCTCGAACAAAGACAGGTTGCGCTGCTGCGGAAGCGCCGACAGAACATCAGCCGCGTGCTCGTCAAGCCAGGCGGGACTGACTACGCTGCTTGCGTGGCGACCATTAACCGCTTTCCCAAGGCATGGAGCGCCGTTTCGATTTGGCCGATGTGCGAACGGTGGTCGAGGTCGATCAGGCGCCGAACCGCGCCTTCTGTGAGGCCGAGCCGAGCGGCAAGCGCCGTGTTGCCGACTCCCTGCGCACGCATCGCGCCGTAAAGTGCGATTTTGGCGGCCATCAGTACCGGCAGCGACACCGCCGCCCGTCCGCGCGCCGGGGACGGGTGGGGGATCGAGCGCCGCTCCCCGACATAGCCGCCAAGCGCGGCGATCAGGCAGTCCCGGGCTTGCATGAGCGCGTCGGCTTCCGTCGCCCCCTCGGTCAATGCCTCCGGTATATCCGGGAACGAGACGAGGACCGCGCCGTCTTCCTGCCGCTGCAGGTCCACCGGCCAAGCCAGGGTTTGCTTCATTCTGCTTTCCTCTGCTGACGTCGCTCAAGGTCATCGAGATTCAGTCCGAGTTGCCGGAGCATAGCTGCAAGGAGCCCCGCGCCGATCTCCTTGCGCCGGTCCTTGACGGTGGCGAAGCGCTCCCCGAAGTACAGTCGCCCGTGGCTTCCTTTTCCCGGACGGCTTTCGAAGCGCACCGTGATGCCGCGCTCGCGCCCGAGTCGCCGCACACGGCGCACGAACTCGTTACCGGTCATGATATTCGTACAGATGTGGACGAAGCAAGGCGGTCGCCGAACCGTGTTGGTAGCAAATGATCTGCCCGGTATTGGAAGGGGCGCTCACGCTACGGATCTCCCGCATGTCACGATCACTCTCCGATGATTCAAGACCCAGCGTTACAGGCTCATGGCTTATTGGACAACGCTACCTATTTACGTAAAGCGTAAAGCCCGATAATGTCGGCCCGCATTATTCGCAGCTTCAAGGACCGGACAATGCAGCATCCGGATCAATGCGCAGTGGCGGATTTGCTTCCGTTGGACCGACGACGGTCCGTGCGACGTGGAAATCGTGGACTATCATTGAGGGAGATCGAATGATGAATACGAGAAACGGAATGAGGCCGGTGCATCCGGGCGAGATTCTTCGCGAGGAACTCAACACGATCGGTCTGTCGGCGAATGCATTGTCAAAGGAACTGGGCGTGCCGGTGAACAGGATCACGATGATCCTCAACGGCCAACGCGGCGTGAGCGCCGACACCGCGCTGCGACTCGCCAGATATTTCGGGACGACCCCGCAGCTTTGGCTGAACCTGCAGAAGACATGGGAACTGCGCCGAGCCGAGATGGAGGCGGGATCGTCAATCGCTGAGCGCGTCACGCCTTGGGGGAAAGATCGGCTTCCACGGTGAATCCAGCAGCCGTTCCCGGCCGAGCTGACGGACTTCGAGCTGCACGCCTTCGAGAATTGCGGTCATTTTCTGGCGGAAGAGTCGCCCGACAGACTCGTGCCGCTCGTGCGAGCTTTCATGGGGCGGACATAGCATCAACTCCGAGATCTTCATCTCGATGAGTCCCGGCTCGGAATCTCGCTGGCGGAATTACTGCGGCGGGCGCTACGGGGCGCGCTCCCGGTGGATCAATCAAAACCCTGGATGCGCTACGCCGGCATGGTCGAGTCCGGCGACCCGCAGTCCAGCGCGCGCGTCGACGAGGTCGTGTATGGCGCAGAGCGCTGAGGCCTACGTCGACACCTCGGCGTTCATCGCCTTTGCGGATCGCTCCGACACATGGCACCCGTTGTTTGTCCGGCTGTTTGCCGCACCGCCGAAACTGGTGACGTCGCCGTTGGCGATCCACACGCGCGGGGGCTCGTTTTAGAGCCACGGCAGGAGGTAACAACCAAGTCTCATGAGCATTAACCTCGTTGTAGCCGTCACGGATGGGGATTGGTTCGCAATGCTGCGTCGGCAGCCGGACCTATGTGACGGTGACGCTGGACCACCAGTTCGAGGTCAGCGGCCGCATAGAGGAAGAGTTCGAGAACGGACGGGATTACTACGGCCTTCATGGCAAATCGATATATGTGCCGAAAAATGTCGCGCAGAAGCCTGACTCAGCCGCGCTAAGCTGGCACAACGAGAATTGTTTCCAGGGATGATTTGTGGTGCGGTCCCAATTCACCCCGATACCGTCACCCCCTCCCTCTCCGACTCCCTCAGCAACTCCAACGGATCCCGCTCTCCCGCGCTGTCTGCAAACTCCAGCGCCCGAAAAAACAGGTTGTACAGCTCAGCATGTGAGCTGACATTCAGCTTCCTGTAGACGATCTTCCTGTACGACCTCTCCGTTTCCGGAGTTATACCGATGATCGTTGCGGCGGACTTCGAGGAGCATCCCCGCAATATATGGTCGACGACATCCTTCTCGCGCTTTGTCAGCTCGGAGTTACCGAATTGCTGGAACGCGGTGTAGAGATAGTCGGTGAACGACGGTTCCTCGCATCCCAGGTGTTCCCAATTCTTCGTAAGGAGCGCGAGTGCAGTGGGCTCGACGGATTTGAAGGCCCCGATGACCGACGGATCGAAGTCATTGAACTTTTTCGTACGCGCCATGGAGACGACGATGGCGAGGCCGTTAGGCAACCGGCTCAGATAGAAAACCTGGTCGAGTAACCCACTGTAACGATAGTAGGCCTTGTAATACCTGCTCTCGAAAAACCCGTCCGGCGCCAGCGTGTTGACGTGGAAGAATCCCTGTTTGCCGGCCCGAAATGTCTGGTAAAGCGGGCTCAACAGGAATGCAGCCTGCAACAGGTACCGCTCGTAGAAGGCGTCCCGGAATTCCCGGGACAATTCGTCGTGGAAGATTTCCGGCCGAGGTCCCACGCCGTAAGCCATGATGACCGAGCTGTCGAAATCGGCCACCGAGCGCATCGACTTCAGAAAGAGCGCGGGAAACTCCGGCCGGTTCAAGGCCTCAATCAATCCTGCAAGCTTGTGCTGCCAATCCATACTCGCTACCGGGCCTGAGGCGAAGTCCTCGCAACCCCCGGTGGTGAGGCCTACTCTAGCAACGCCGTATCCGGCTTGATACCCCCATCTGCGGGTAGTCCCGGCTCGTCGGGTCCGTCGACAATGTAGCCAGAATCCATACGTCTTGAGCAAAGGTATGCTTGACCTGCGAATCCAACCCGAGCGCCTGTGGGACAGCCTCATGGAGATGGCCCAAATCGGGGCGACTCCCAAGGGCGGTTGCAACCGCCAGGCGCTGACCGACGAGGACAAGCGCGGACGCGAACTGTTCATCGGCTGGTGCAGGGCGCTCGGCTGCGACGTCCGAGTCGACGCGATAGGCAACGTCTTCTGCAGGCGGGAGGGAAGAAACCCTGAGCTGCCCCCTGTCCTCATCGGCAGTCACCTCGATACCCAGCCGACCGGGGGGCGGTTCGATGGCGTCTACGGGGTGCTGGCCGGTGTGGAGGTGCTCAGAACCCTGGAAGAAAACAGTGTCGAGACCCGGCGGGCGGTGGAAGTCGTCTCATGGACCAATGAAGAGGGCGCCAGGTTTCCGCCCGCGCTGATGGGTTCCGGGGTCTGGAGCGGCGCGTTCGATCTCCAGCAGATATACCAGACCGTAGACAGGAACGGTGACGCGGTCTTGGATGAACTCGAACGCATAGGATTCAAGGGCAGGACGCCTGCCATGCCAGCGCCCATCGAAGCCGCCTTCGAAGTGCACATCGAGCAAGGCCCGATCCTCGAGCAGGAAGGCCTGCAGATCGGCGTGGTGACCGGCGTTCAGGGAATTCGCTGGTACGACGTGGTTATCGAGGGAGAAGCCTGTCACGCCGGGCCGACACCCATGGAGCGCAGGCGCGATCCCGTTGCCGCGCTGGCTCCCATCATCCAGGAGTGCTATGCGTTGGCGACCCGGTTCGCGCCATGGTCGAGGGTCACCTTCGGCGACATTCGCGCGATCCCGGGGTCGCGCAATACCGTGCCCGAAAAACTGCTCGTTCACGTCGATATTCGCCACGCCGATGCAGGCGTTCTGGACGAGATGGACGCGCTGCTGCGTCAGGCTGTTGCCAGGGAATGCGATGCGCGTGGCCTTGCGAGCACGGTCGATCAGCGCTGGCACATGCCGGTCACCAATTTCGACCCGGTCTGTATCGATGCGGTGTGGCAAGCAACCCGGCGCCTTGGTTACGGTGCCATGGAAATGGTGAGCGGCGCGGGACACGACTCGGTGTACGTCGCCAGTGTCGCACCGGCGTCGATGATCTTTGTACCCTGCGAGAACGGCATTTCCCACAACGAGGCCGAGAACGCAAAGCGAGAGGACCTGGAGGCTGGTGCCAACGTGTTGCTGCATGCGGTCCTGCAAATGGCGAGTTGATTCCCCCCCATTTGGGGGCTTACGAAGGTGCTCGGCTCGCCTCCAGAATAGAAGCGCGAGAGTCTGCAGTCGCCATGCGCGCGGGGAGAATAATGAGCACTGGTAAACGGAACAAATTCAACCACTTGGCAGCCGTGGCCCCGGCAATTGCGGTCACCGCCTCGGCCATTTCGGCCATCCTCGGAGCCAGCGATGTGTATGCTCAGGGAACCCTCGAAGAGGTCATCGTCACGGCCCAGAAGCGGGTCCAGAACGCCCAGGACGTGCCCATCGCGATGACCACGCTCACGGGCGAGGAGATCAGGGACCTGGGCTTCGAGACCGCCGCCGATGTGCAGTACCAGACCCCCGGGCTGATCGTTTCGTACTCCTCCACGAACGCCATTCCCAACTTCGTACTGCGGGGCGTCGGTCTCAACGACTTCACCGCCATTCAGAGCTCGCCCGTCGCCGTTCACGTCGACGAGGTCTACTACGGCAACTCCACCATGTTGAACTTTCTGTTGTTCGACATCGAGCGGGTCGAGGTGCTCAAGGGACCGCAGGGAACGCTCTACGGGCGCAACTCCACCGGCGGTTCGGTCAACTTCTTTGCGAGCCAGCCGACGGAGGAATTCCAGGGGGGGCTGGATCTCGGGATCGGCAACTATTCGTCCCGGTCCGTCGAAGGCTTCGTGGGCGGGGCGCTTGGCGATGGTGTCAGCGGCCGGTTTTCCTTCAACGCCGTCAACCAGGGCGGTGGCCCATTCGAGCATCCAACGCTGGGTGAAATCGGTCAGACGAGCAAGCAAGCGTTCCGCGGCCAGCTTCTCTGGGACGGGCCGGAGGACTGGAGCGCCCATCTGACTGTTTTCGGCGGCAGCGACGATTCCGACGGCAACCAGTACCACGGTATCGCGTCTTACACCAACGACGGCAGTTTCGAGATCTGCCCGTCGGTTGCGGCCGGCAGCCTGCGCGCCTCCCGGGACTGCTCGTTCGACGGTTTTGGCCGCTCGATTGCCGACGACGACGATCCGTTCACGCTGCAGAACGGCGTGGTCAATCGGGACGCGATCGACGCGTTCGGCGCGGTGCTGAAGATCGAGCGCGACCTCGGTTTCGGCACATTCGCGTCCATCACCAGCTACAATACGCTGGACCGCAAGTCCCAGGAAGACGCCGACGGCTCCGTCGAGCGAAACATCGATGTGGGGTACGAAACCGATTTTTCACAGTTCACGGAGGAGTTGCGGCTGTCTTCGTCCGGGGAGGATGCCTGGGCCTGGACCCTCGGACTCTTCTATTCCACGGACGATCTCGTGACCCCGCGAACCGAGACCGACCTCGCGGATCTCTTCGACGGGTTCCGCCAGAACCACGCCTACGAGCTCGCGACCGATTCGTTCGCGCTTTTCTGGCACAACGAATACGCGTTCAGCGACACCGTCTCGTTGGTCGGAGGTCTGCGCTTCACTGACGAAACGCGGTCCTTTGTCGGCGGCACGATCAACGTCGCAGCCGGTCAGGGCCCCACCGGGGATGGCGACTTCGTGGCTTCCCCCGGCCCACTGCCCGGCAATTTCAGCGATCCCGCGGTGTTCGACGAAGCGTTCGTGGACGATGAGATCGGCTTCAGCAAGCCTTCCTGGCTGATCGGCCTCAGCGTCGACACGGGTGATTCGACAATGGTCTACGGCACCGTGTCCAACGGCTTCAAGAGCGGCGGTTTCGTCGGGGACATTACGCTCGCTCCGATCCTGAACGAACCCTACGACGCCGAGACCCTCACCGCCTACGAGATCGGCATCAAGGCCGACCTCCTGGGTGCAGCCTTGCGCTGGAACAGCTCGCTGTTCTTCTACGACTACCAGGACATCATCCTGGCGCTGACCCTCACCGACACCGGCGAACTGGGACTCGACACCTTCCTCATCAACGAGAACGGAGCCAACGCCGACGTGTCGGGCCTGGAATCGGAAATCTGGTGGGCGCCAAGCGACTACCTGGACATCAAGCTCGGGGCCACCTGGCTGAACACCGAACAGGAGTCGATTCCGACGAGCCCGTTCAAGGTATCCGAACTGCTCGACGGCAGTGAGTTGCCGTACGCACCCGGCTTCAGCGCCAATGGATTGATCCGCTACGAAAGGCCCGTGTCGACCGGATGGCTGGGGTTCGCGCAGTTCGACTTCACCGCCCGCTCCGACTATTTCGGGGAAGCCACCAACGCGCCGCTCACCTTGATCGAGGGCTATACGCTGTACAACGTGAGGCTGGGCGTGGAGCCGCAGGACGGGGCATGGTCGGTCAACGTGTGGGCGAAGAACCTCGCGGACGAAGGCTATTCCCAATATGTGAACGACCTGTCGTCGCTCGGCTCGATCCTGACCACACCCGGCCTTCCGAGAACGTACGGGCTGGATTTCTCCCTGCGCTTCTGAGGCCGCCGACCGCCTTCCGATGCCTCACGCAATGGAGTTGGTCGGCGCGACATCCACCGGTGCTGAAGCGCGCCATGCCGATTGCGCCATACCCGGCGAGTTCGAGCCCCACGCCGCGGTCTGGCTGGCCTGGCCGACGTTTCAGTGGTTTTCCGCGCCGGAACTCGACACGCGGCGGACAGTGGCCGAGATCCTGCAGGTGCTGGCGGGCCGGGGCGTCCCCGCGAAGCTCATGTGCGAGAACAAGCGCGGCATTCAGGCCGCGCGGCAATGGCTGGCCCGAAACGGCTACTCGTTCGGTCCGGGTGTGAACATGGTGCCGATCCCCGCCGTGGATATCTGGGTTCGCGACTACGGACCGATATTCGTCAAGGACCGCAGGGCCGGCAAGCTGGCCATCGCTTCCTATCGGCAAAACCAGTGGGGCTACTCGACGGTCAACGATCCGACATCGGTGCGGATGAGCGAAGTGCCTGAACGTGTGGCCGAGTTTCTCGGCATCGACCGGGTGCTGCGCACCGAGATCGTCAGCGAGGGCGGTAACCGGATCTGCAACGGGGACGGCGTGCTGCTCGTCAACCGGACCCTCGAGATGCAGCGCAACCCAGGTATTCCGTGGGAGGAACTCGAGGCCGCCCACCGGAGCAGCCTTGGCGTGACCAAGGTCATCGGCCTGAATGGCGGCCTGCGCGAGGACCTGCAGGCCAACAAGGAGGCGCCCATACCCTATTTCCACGCCGACGAAATCATCCGCCTCTACGGTGCCCAGACCACCGGAGGTCACGCAGATGAGTTTTGTCAGTTCGCCGGCCCCAACCGCATCGTGCTGGCCGAGGTGACGGAACGCGAGGCCGCCGGCGATCCCATCATGGCAGCCAACTACGCCCGGCTCGAAGAGGTGTATCGTACGCTTTGCGACGAGACCGACGCGCACGGCAACCCCTTCGAGGTGGTGCGTATTCCCGTGCCGGATATCGACTACATGCGAGTCGGGCCGGGAGAGCCGATGTATTCTGAATTCCTGGCGCGCATGTGCGGCGTGGGCCGGTCCGAAGAATTCCCGGAAGGCAAGCCCGTGCACATCGTCAAGTGCGCAAGCTACGTCAACTACATGGTGACCAACGGAGTGGTCATTGCGCCCCGGTACGGCAATGGGTCGAAGGACGATGCGGTCGCGCGCATTCTGCAGGCGGCCTATGATCGCGACGTCGTGCAGATCGACCCCACGCCCATCAACTATGTCGGAGGCGGAATTCACTGTGTCACGCAACAACAGCCTGTCGGCGCGATCTAAAGGCCTGTGCCCATGAACATCGATGGATTTGCATGCGTGATCCCGACCCTGGTCGTGCTCGTGCTCGCCATACTCTCCAAGCGCACCATCGAACCGCTGGTGGGCGGCACCGTGGTGGGGCTCGCCATGCTCGCGCCCTCGGAACTGCTGACCAACTTCACCGACGTCATCCTCACGGTCATGCAGGACGAGACCATCGGGTGGGTGATCATGGTCTGCGGGTTGATGGGCGGCCTGATCGCGCTGCTGGCGCGGACCGGCGGCGCGTCCGCCTTCGGCCGGCTCGCCAGCCGCCGGGTCAGGACCCGGGCCAGCGCGCTGCTGGCCACCTGGATGCTCGGCCTTGCCGTCTTCATCGACGACTACCTCAACGCGCTTGCGATCAGTTCGTCGATGAAAAGGCTGACCGATCGTTTTCGCGTCTCGCGCGAAATGCTGGCCTACGTGGTCGATTCAACCGCGGCGCCGATCTGTGTACTCGTTCCCCTGTCCACCTGGACGGTGTTCTTCGCCGCGGTGCTGGAGGACAGCGCAGCCGCCGAAACCGGGCGCGGGCTATCCGTCTACATCGGCGCGATCCCGTACATGTTCTACGCGTGGGCGGCCGTGGCCATCGTCCCGCTGGTGATCGTCGGGGCGATCCCGTTGTTCGGTCCCATGAAGAAGGTTGAAGGGCAGGTCCGGCTGGTCGAAGAGCCCGGTGAGTCCGGCCCTGTCGCGGATGGCGCCGCTTCGCGTCACGACGGACAGCGGGACGACGAGGCGGAGTCGCCGCGCGCCGAACTCCGCGGCGCCGTCCTGAACTTCCTCCTGCCCATCCTGGCGCTGGTCGGCTTCACCTGGTATCTCGGCGCGGACATTCTCAAGGGCGCCGTCGTGGCGTTGGTCCTGACCGTGGCGCTGGTGGCCGCGCAGCGACTGCTCAGCGTCACAGAGGTGTTCGATACGATCCTGGAAGGGTTCAAGTCCATGCTGTTGCCGTTGGGAACAGTGGTGGCCGGCTTCATGCTGAAGGAGGTGAACGACGACCTCGGGCTCGCACCCTACGTCATCGGCGTTGTCCAACCGTTGATGACACCCGAATTCCTGCCCCTGGTCACCTTCCTCACCATCGCCCTGATCGCCTTTGCGAGCGGATCCTTCTGGGGCATCATCGTGGTGGCCATGCCCATCGTCATCCCGCTGGCCGAGGCCGTGAACGCCGATCTCTCGCTGGTGATCGGCGCCCTGATTTCCGCCAGCGCCTTCGGCAGCCACACCTGCTTCTACGGCGATTCCACGGTGCTGTCCGCCCACGGCAGCGGCTGCGGCGCGATCGATCATGCGCTTACACAGCTTCCGTACGCGTTGCTGGCAGCCGGCGCCGCGTCGGTCGCGTTTGTCATCGCGGGCTACGCGCTCGGCTGAAAACCACACGAAGGAAAGAATGAGCCAAACCGACTGGAAAAAACTCTGGCAGATGGACCGGGATCACTTCATCCATCCCTATACCGATTTCTCCACCTTCAAGGAGCAGGGCAGCCAGATCATCAGCTCCGCCGAGGGCGTGCACGTGATCGACTCGCAAGGCAATCGGCTGCTCGACGGCATGGCCGGGCTCTGGTGCGTGAATATCGGCCACGGCCGAAGGGAAATGGTGGAATGCATCGCCGAGCAGGCAGGGCGGATGCAGTACTACAATCCGTTCGGCCACAGCGGTAATGAGCCTGCGGCGATGTTGTCCGCCAAGTTGGCGGAGCTGACACCGGGTGGGCTCAATCACGTGTTCTATACCACCGGGGGGTCCACTGCGAACGATGCCGCTATCCGCCTCGTGCATTACAACAACAACCTGCGGGGGAAGCCGCGGAAGAAGTGGATTATTTCGCGGCTGGGCGCGTATCACGGTGCCACGTACGTCGCCGCGAGCCTTACGGGGATTCATGCGACCAAGCACGGTTTTGATCGGATTGCGGACGATTGGATTACGCATGTTTCGGCGGCGAACATGTATCGGCGGCCTGCTGGCGCGGAGAATCTGGACGAAGAGGCGTACTGCGAGTTCCTGGTCTCGGAATTTCGGAATCGGATCGACCAAATTGGGGCGGATAACGTCGCGGCGTTTATCGCTGAGCCGATCATGGGGGCAGGGGGCGTGCTCGTGGCGCCGCGCGGGTACCACAGGAAGATGTGGGAGGTCTGTCGGGAGAACGATGTGCTCTACATCGCCGATGAAGTCGTGACCGGGTTTGGGCGGCTGGGTGCGTGGTTTGCGTCCGAGGAGGTTTACGGCTATGTGCCGGATATTCTGGTGCTCGCCAAGGGGATCAACTCGGGCTACGTTCCGCTCGGTGCGGCGGTCTTATCCGAGGAAATCTACGACGTTATCAGCCAGCCCCAGTGCGAGGGGGGTCTGTTGACGATGGGGTTCACGTACTCAGGTCACCCGATAGCTTGTGCTGCCGCCCTGAAGAACATCGAGATAATCGAGCGTGAGGACATTTGCGCCAGAGTACGTGACGTCGGATCGTACTTCTTCGAAAAGGCACAGACATTGCGCGATCTGCCTATCGTCGGAGACGTGCGGGGCAGTCATTTCATGGTCGGCATCGAGTACGTGAAGGACAAGCAGAGCAAGACGCCCTTCGATCCCAGGGTGCGGGTGGCTGAGAAGGTGTTTGAGGCTTGTCGGGAGCAGGGGTTGATTGTACGGCCGATTGGAAATCAGACGGTGCTTTCGCCGCCGTTGGTCATGCGCAGGGGCCAGACTGATCGGCTCTTTGCGATATTGCGTAGCAGTATCGGGGAGACTGCTTCGGCAATCTAAGGTCATACCGCGCCGGCTACCAACCACAAGACATTGCCGCATTGTACCTTGGCGCGCTTGGGGTTCATGCGCACGATGGTCCCTGTTCTGACGTCTCCGCGGGCGATGAAGGCGACTGCGTCGCCGGTCCGGAACATCGCCCTGGCGGCTTCCCGGGTATTGCGCGCCTCGTCGCTTTCGGGCGCGCAGGACTTCGGTGTTGCGCCAAGCCGCCTGGCCACTGCCTTCCAGGCAGGTCCGTGCCCGGCGTTCGGTCCGGCGAGCGCGTGGGCGATCTCGTGCAGGATGGTGTCGGTGACCTGACCGGGTGCGATTTGTAGGGATCGTCATAGCGAGGCCAAGCGCGACGATGGCAGTCGGATCGACATGACGTGGGCCATCGACAGTATCAGTTGGATGTTCGGCGGAGTAGCAGCGCCTTGATCGTTGTCGCGGACTCCTGAGCGGCGGTGGATAAATCGCCTGTATCTCCGTGCTGCCCGTCCCAATCATGTTCGCCGGTGTTCAATGCTATGGGCACGACGGAAATCTGCTCCGGAGATAGATCGTCGTAGCCTTGCTCGTACCCGTTCACAACAACGCGCATGTCTTCGGGATAACGTCGAAGGAGGTCGATCATGTCTCGAACGTTCATCATTGTTTCTGGCCTCCAATACCCAGTGCTGTCCAGCAAGGCGCATTCAAATGCTTGACGACCGATTCCGCCAAACGGCTCATTCGCCGGATTCGCCCAATAGATTGACAATGAGGCGAATCATCAGATCCTTGCTCGACGGCGCGCTTTCGGCGATCAGCAGGGTGAGCGCCGTCAGCCCCCGGGGGTCGAGCCGGTGCGCGATTCTCTCCTGCGTCAGATAGAGCAGGAACAGCAGGGCGCCGATGCGCTTGTTGCCGTCGGTGAAGGGATGGTCCTTGACCAGAAAATAGAGCAGGTTGGCCGCCTTCTCCTCGCCGCTGTGGTAAAGGGGTTCGCCAAACATGGTTTGCTCCACGTTGCCGAGTATGGCCTCCAGGGCGTCGTTGCGCCGGTTGCCGAACAGCGGCGTGGCTTGGCCCTTCGCAGCGAGATCGCGCCTGAACGTTTCAATCGCGGTGACGGCGGTGTCAAGATCGAGCGCGCTTGTGGCGGGCTTCGCGCCGGCGGGCGTCGCCAGGCGGTCCTCGTCGTATTCGAGCAGCAGGCGCCACGTGTCGGCGTACTTCGTGATGAGGTCCAGCACGGACTGCCCGGTTTCGTCGACGAGCGCCTGGTTCTTGAGCGTGCGGGCGAGCAGTTTCAGGGTTTGGCGCGCCTCGTCGAGCCCCCGCTCGGCAAGCCGCCGCTCGTTCAGCGTGTAGCCGCTAACGAGATGCTCGCGCAAGGTGCGGGTGGCCCAGATGCGGAACTGCGTGCCGCGCAGGGATTTCACCCTGTAGCCGACCGAGATGATCATGTCGAGGTTGTAGTGATCCACCTCCCTCGATACCGATCGCCCGTCCTCGGACTGAACTCGTGCAAATTTTGCACTGGTTACCTTTGGATCCAACTCTCGTTCACGGTAGGCGTTTCGGATGTGCCGGGTGAGCTCCTGGAGCCTTGCCCCGACTGCGATGGTTGGATGGAGACAAGGATGGGTCGATATGGGCGATTCCTGGGTTGTTCGAATTGGCCGGATTGCGGCTATACGCGGAACTTGAGGGAATCGTCGAGAGAGGGGCGCGGAAAGTAGTCAGCTGCAGTTGATTTGAACAGGAAGAGCGCAGGATCGGCAGCTCAAGGAAATCCCAATTTCCAGCTATTGGTCGAAAGTGGATTCGATCTCATCTCTCCTCTTACGCGTGGGAGAATTCCAGACTTCTCCGGAGAACTCGACCAAACGGTCCCCGCTCTCTAACTGAGGACCGGCAAGTTGATCAAGCCAAGCTATTCCCTCCTCGTAGATATCGTCGTGCCTGGGGCTAGCAACGGGATCCAGCAGATTCGGGCGTACCGTTTTTCTTCGCTGTTGCTCATTTCGCAGTTTTCCAAGCCGCTCCCTGAATCGTTTTCTTTTTCTCGCAGACAGTTTGTCGACTCTTAGCTGCTGCGGTTCCCGGATCATCTCGGTGAAGGATTCCACTTCGAGCGAGAAATCAAGATAGTCATTCGGGCTGGCCGAAAGCATCGGTTTGGTCTTGTATACATAATCCAGCAATGCTGGCGTGTCCTTGCCAAACTTATGAATATCACGGCGTAGTTCCATCGCAATCCAGGCTGGAAGCGAGCGTCCCTTTTCGGTTAGCAGGCAATCATCTCGAACCGAGTATCGGACCCAATCGTCTTCTCCGTAATCGCTCGCGAACTTCAGCCTCTCTGCTCCGATTTTTCGTAGCGCCGGGTCAATAACTTCATGTATCGCATTGGACCAGGGACCAAACTTGTGGAAACGCCAATCCGCGCCGGTAAAGACCTCTCCATCGTTTCGACGCGCATTCACCAAGTCGGCGAGATAGACGTACTTGAGCAAATGAATCGGCCCGAGCTGGCGATCAAAAGGGCTATCTTCTTCGCCAGCGACCAACAGTGCGAATTGAAGGACGAGCTCGGTCCGGGCTTGGTCAAACGGCATGGCTATTCAAAGCAGAGCTGGCAATGAGGAGACTTACCGCAAACCCGTCCAACGACTGCGGGCCAAGTCGATTCAACCGGTGCGTAATTGGCGCGTCCACCGAATTTTCCACGATTAGTGATTGTTTCCAGGATAACGATCATTAGATCAGACAATAGCGCTGCCAATCGGGTGATCGTAGGGGAGAATCTGGTGGCTAATGCTGGAAATAGCCACTACCCCGACAAAGGCCGGACACGCCTCGCCTTGATTATTGCCCGGATATAGTATCAAAACTCCGAGCGATGGCGTCAGCCACGCGACTGTTCGCGACGTTCCTGCAGCACTTCAAGGGCGACCGACTTCGTGCTGCGCAACCCCGCGCAGATTCGCAAGACCGTCCGTCCGATGCGCAAGGCGGACCGCCCGGCCGTGTATCTCGGCCTGTGTTCCGGCAAACACGGCTTCCCCTCGCCATCCGCTCAGGGGACATGTCCCGCATCCGACCATCGTCGGCAACGCCGCAATAAAGTATGCTCCCGTTGGCATTGACAAAGGCGGCCATCTCATCGATCAGATCCCCATCGGAACCATCCACTTACCTCGCCGTGACGACCATCCCGCACACCGACATATCCCGGCATTGGGCCGGGCTTTCTGTTCTTGACCGCCTTTGCGAGAGCAGTGAACCGCTCCCGAGCCAGGATGTCGCCCGGATTCTGGGGGCGCGCAGCACCAAGGGCGTGGGTTCGGTGCTGCGGCCAACGCGCGATACTCTGGCACGGGCGGGCATGCGGTTCGACGAAGCCGTAAGCCGACGGAGCGTCCGGCGCCGAACCGTGTGGACAGCGGGAAAACGCATCCTCCAGGCTCGCCACGTTCTCGAAATTGAACGGCGACGGTGGCTTGCACCTATGCCCGGCGAACTCGGGGTGCTTACGGACGAACCGGCGCGATCCTATCGGGGACCGGTCCTCGTGCTTCGTGCGCTCAAGTTATCCGGTGGCATGTTTCGTGTCGATGGAGGAATGGCGGAACTGGATCGGTTGCTCGACGAGGAGACGTTCGATCCGGTAGCGGAAGCAACCTACTGGCGGGTCGGTGAAGTGTTTGTCGATCGCATCGAACCCGCGGAAACAACCACCGATATCTCGGTGCCAACCGGATACGAGGAGAACGGTATCTGGGTTCGGGGCGACTACGATTACGCGCATCCCCGAGTGGCAGGAGCGATTGGCACCGGCCATTCTCCGACGATATTCACGTATATCGGGGAGGCCACCTGGCTGGAACGGCGCATGCCGCTCGTCGATGCGAAGCAGCAGGTCGACGCGGTTCGCACCGAAGGCGGACATCTGTCAGGTGGCAGGAAATCGAGTTGGCGCGTCGTCGAACAGGATCGGCGTTTTCGGTATGTCAACTGGATCAGTGCCGGACCGGACCTGAGGGCGCACACCAGTGCGCCGCCGCTGCGGATGCGCTTGAGGTGCTGGTACGATGTGGTGCTCGAACTGCCCCGCGGCAAGCGCGTTGTGCTCCACGAAGAAGGATTGCGCGGCGACGAAGGACGAACGGCAAGCCGAGCGATCGCACGCTGGCGCAAGATCCGCGAAGAAAGCGCCGGTCGCCTGGTGAGCGTACGAGACATCCGGATTTCCAGGAAGCAGCCACGTCCCAGGCCTCCGAAGGGGTTGAATTCCTGAAGTTAGTGGGATCGCGGCGGCGTTGCCGTGTTCTGCGCGGTCGGGCCGAGGCTCTTGGCCGCGCCGCCGCTGCTCGGTCCCCAATCAGCCTTCAGGCGGTTCAGGGTCGGGGCGGCAGTCCGTGCTGAGCCGCGCGTAGGGTACCGACCACATGACATCGCCGCATTGCACCCTGGCGCGCTTCGGATTGAGCTTCTCCACCGTGCTGGTCAGCGTGCCGCCGTCGGCGGTCAGGAACCGTACCCGGTCGCCGACATCGAACAGGACCTGCGCATCCTCGGGGCGGATCGAGCGGGCGCGATTCGCAAGGATCGTCACAGCGAGGCCAAGCGCGACGATGGCTGCCGGATCGACATGACGTGGGCCATCGAAAATATCAGTTGGATGTTCGGCGGAGTAGCAGCGCCTTGATCGTTGTCGCGGACTCCTGAGCGGCGGTGGATAAATCGCCTGCATCTCCGTGCTGCCCGTCCCAATCATGTTCGCCTGTGTTCAATGTTATGGGCACGACGGAAATCTGCTCCGGAGACAAATCGTCGTAGCCTTGCTCGTATCCGTTCACAACGACGCGCATGTCTTCGGGATAACGTCGAAGGAGGTCGATCATGTCTCGAACGTTCATCATTGTTCCTGGTCTCCAATACCCGATACTGTCCAGCAAGGAGCATTCAAATGCTCGACGACCGATTCCGCCAAGCGGCTCATTCGCCGGATTCGCCCAATAGATTGACAATGAGGCGAATCATCAGATCCTTGCTCGACGGCGCGCTTTCGGCGATCAGCAGGGTGAGCGCCGTCAGCCCCCGGGGGTCGAGTCGATACGCAATTCCCTCCTGCGTCAGATAGAGCAGGAACAGCAGGGCGCCGATGCGCTTGTTGCCGTCGGTGAAGGGATGGTCCTTGACCAGAAAATAGAGCAGGTTGGCCGCCTTCTCCTCGCGGCTGCGGTAAAGGGGTTCGCCAAACATGGTTTGCTCCACGTTGCCGAGTATGGCCTCCAGGGCGTCGCCAGGCGGTCCTCGTCGTATTCGAGCAGCAAGCGCCACGTGTCGGCGTACTTCGTGATGAGGTCCAGCACTGACTGCCCGGTTTCGTCGACGAGCGCCTGGTTCCTGAGCGTGCGGGCGAGCAACTCCAGGGTTTGCCTTGCCTCGTCAAGGCCGCGTTCCGCAAGCCTCCGCTCGTTCAGCGTGTAGCCACTGACCAGATGCTCGCGCAAGGTTCGGGTGGCCCACTGGCGAAAACGCACAGCCCGCTTCGAGTTGACCCTGTAACCGATGGAAATGATCGCATCAAGGTTGTAGTGCCTGATCTCGCGCCGGACCTTTCGTTGACCCTCTGATCGAACTACCGAGAAATCCTCGGTAGTTGCCGCTTCCTCCAGTTCGCCCGTTGCGTAGATGTTCTTGAGGTGCAAGCTGACATTATCTGTCGAAGTATGGAACACCTCCGACATTTGACGTTGCGTCAACCAGACCGTCTCCTTGTCGAGGCGCACGTCCACGCGTGCCTCGCCGTCCCTGGACTCGTAGACGATGACCTCGCCGCCGGGGACTGGTGAAGAAATGCCCGTATTCATCGCAAGTTTCCTTACTCTATCGGCCCCAGAATTTCACGCTACGGACTGCATTCCATTTTCGGCCTCCGACAGGCGGATTTCGCCGGACATGAGCTTCGGGAGGAGGAGGTCGCGGGCTCGTGCGGGGGTTCGATTCTCCCTCTTGTCCCTCCCGCTCCGCCAATGCGGCACAGGTGTA
This sequence comes from Candidatus Rariloculaceae bacterium, assembly GCA_965262365.1. GTDB lineage: Bacteria > Pseudomonadota > Gammaproteobacteria > Steroidobacterales > Rariloculaceae > UBA6522. The sequence continues at coordinate 3,210,507 of OZ253541.1, read as the reverse complement.
TGTGATCCTGCGGATGGATGTTGCATATGTCCAGGTCCAATTCAATGCCTTTTGTGCAGATTCCACCGGCACCGTCGAATTCCTTCGCGTTTCGGTGCGTCCTTGGAATCACCCAGGGTCGTGAGCACCGCGACGCCCGCTTCCAGCGCCGCTCCCTCTTCAGGCGTCAATTCCATGGTGTACGCATACGAAATCCGTATCGTGCGCCTGCGTCATTTGCGAGGCGCTTAGATATCGGATACAAACCCAACACCCCACATATTCCAATCCAATACCTAAGTCGCCACACATTGACCTCCGCCTCCAAAGCACCACCGGGCGCCAAGCAAAGTCCTCCTGTACCACCTTCGCAAGCTGGACACACCTTCAAGGCCAGCCGAAAGGGACTGGCGTCCTTGCTGTTCGCCGTCCTGCAACCGCGCGCCGCCAGGGCGGTCGCAGTGAACGCGAACGTCTTGAGACTGAGCTTTGCGTTTCGGTCAGGGGATGTCTCCATAGGCGATCTGCAAGCCGTAAGCGTCAAGCACCATCGCCACTGGGCGAGCGTATCGCTGCGCCACGCCGAGGGCGGGGTAACCGTGTCGGGGCTGACGCGAGAAGATGCACAAGCGCTTGGCGACTCACTGGAAATCGCGAGGACCCGTTGGTGGCGCCGCGCCCTGGCACCGCAGATCGGGTTGCTCCGCTCCATCCACGACTGCTTAATGCAACTCGCGGATCCGCCAAACTACGTCCGTGTCGCCGATATCCGCGACCTAACGCGAGATGCACAGGCGGCCGCCGGCGGCCTCGTGGGGCGGTGGCCGCCATCGCTTTCCGACACCCCGGAAATCCGAATGCTGAAAAACATCCTGGATTTCCTGGAAGCCCCAGACCGTGCCCGCGAGAAAGCAAACGAGGCACGCATTGCCAACGAGCTAACCCGCTCACGCGCCTTGTTCGACACGATCGAGGCCATGCCACTCACCGAGGAACAGCGCCACGCCGTCGTCCTCGACGACCACCGCAACCTGGTCGTAGCCGCAGCCGGCAGCGGCAAGACCTCGGTCATCGTGGCCAAGGCCGGCTGGCTCATCAAGCGTGGCTACCGGCGCCCATCCGAACTTTTGCTCCTGGCCTTCGCACGCGACGCCCGCCACGAGATGCAGCAGCGAATCCGCAAACGCCTCGGCCCAGCCGCAGCCCGCGACGTAACGGTCCGCACATTCCACAGCCTGGGCCTGTCAATCATCGGCCAGGCCGAAGGCAAGCGACCCACGCTCGCACCCTCCGCCGAGAGCGACCGCGCACTGTTCGACCTCCTGAAGGGCATCGTCGCCGACCTGCTCGCCGACGGCGGCCTATCGGGAACCTTGCTGGAATGGTTCCGCGACCAATTCGCGCCCTACAAGAGCGAACACGAATTCAAGAACTGGGGCGAATACTGGAATTACATCCGGCGCCACGATATCCGCTCCCTGAAGGGCGAGAAAGTCAAGAGCTACGAGGAATGCGAGATCGCGAACTACCTCTATCTCAACGGCATCGCCTACGAATACGAAGCATCCTACGAGCACGATACCGCCACGCCGGACAAGCGCCAGTACCAACCCGACTTCCATCTCCCCGATCACGGCATCTACATCGAGCATTTCGGGCTCGACGCCGAGGGCAAGACCGCGTCGTTCGTCGACAACGACAAGTACCACCGTGAGATGGATTGGAAGCGCCGGGTCCATGAAGAGCACGGCACCGTGCTGATCGAAACCTTCAGCCACGAGCACGCCGATGGCAACCTGTTGCGCAACCTGGCGAAAAAGCTCGGCGCCCATGGCGTCGTCCTCTCGCCGATCCCCCGGGACGACCTGTTCGGCGTCCTCGATCAACAGGGCCGGATCGACCCGTTCACGCGACTGCTCGCGACGTTCCTGCAACATTTCAAGGGCGCCCGGCTGTCCTTCGCAGAAATCTCCCAACGTGCGGCATCCCTCGCTGACCGCAAGCGGGCGGATGCGTTCCTGGCCGTGTTCCGGCCGGTATTCGAGCGCTATCAGGAATCGCTGGCTCGCTCCGGCACGATCGATTTCCACGACATGATCAACCGGGCGACCGACCTGGTGGAGTCGGGCCGCTACCGCAGTCCGTTCGGATACATCATGGTCGACGAGTTCCAGGATATCTCCCCGGCGCGGGCGAGGCTGCTCAAGGCGTTGCTGGACAGCTCCCCCGACGCCCAGCTCTTCGCCGTCGGCGACGACTGGCAGGCCATCTACCGGTTCGGCGGATCCGATATCGCGGTCATGCGCGAGTTCGAAACGTGGTTCGGCGACTACTTGCGTATCGACCTGGAAACCATGTTCCGGACCGACGACCGTATCGCGGAGGTGGCGACCGACTTCGTGCTGCGCAACCCCGCGCAGATCCGCAAGACCGTCCGTCCCATGCGCAAGGCGGACCGCCCGGCCGTGCACCTCGGCCTGCCGGAACAGGAAGGCCCTTCGCTATTGATAGAGGCGCTCGACAGGATTGCCGAGGATGCCGGCCGGCACGACGGAACCTCCAGCGTGCTGCTGCTGGGCCGATACCGCCACTTGAGACCCCAGAACATGGGCCGTCTGGCACAGCGATATCCGGGACTTCGCTTTGCCTACAGGACCGTGCATCGCTCGAAGGGCCTCGAGGCCGACTATGCCGTGGTACTCGGCCTGTGTTCCGGCAAACACGGCTTCCCCTCCGAGATCACCGACGATCCGCTGCTCGACCTGGTGTTGGCGGCGCCCGAAACGCACCCGAATGCCGAGGAGCGGCGCCTGCTCTACGTCGCCATCACCCGGGCACGACGCCAGGTCTACCTGCTGGCCGAAGGCGGACCGCCGTCATCGTTCGCCCGGGAACTGCTGCACGGACGATACGAGGTGACCGTATTCGGCCGGCTGCCGCAAGTCGACGTGCCCTGTCCGCAATGCAAGGAGGGACGCCTGGAGCGCCGCGAAAATCCAAGGAGCGGGGGTACTTTCTATGGCTGTTCGAACTGGCCGTATTGCCGGCTCACGCGACCGCCGTGTCCGAGTTGCGGGGTTGGGTTGGCGGTGAGAGCGGGGGACGATCAGCGTTGCCGGGATTGTGGTGAGCTTCTGGAGACTTGTCCTGACTGTGATGGTTGGATGGAGACGAGGATGGGTCGATTTGGGCGATTTCTGGGGTGTTCGAATTGGCCGGAATGCGGGTATACGCGGGACTTGAGGGAGTCGTCGAAAGAGGAGCACGAAAATCGGCGACGGAGGCGAGAACGTCGCGGAGATCGCTGAGTCCCTTCACGCTGGCGCAAGATTCGCGGAGAAAACGTTTGTCGCCTAGTCAATGTACGAGACATCAGCGCCGCTGATTATCTCGTTTTGCGTCCCGTCGTGTATCTCTGATCCGTGCGTGATTTCGTCGAGTTTGGTGGGGCAATATCAGTTTATAACTGCATTCAGCACATTCGGAGTGGACCAGATCGCTTACGGTGAGAGGCTTGTGCTCGCGAGCGAGTTTCACATGATGAGAACCGCCGACCCAATTATGTGCTCCACAGCATGGGCAATCCGGAGCAGATGGTTTCACTCTCATTATCGGATAGATGTCAAGCCGAACAATCCTGAGGCGGATTGTACATACCTTCGGCCAGGCTCATCTGTTGTCTTTCCAGCCAAATTGACCAAAATTGGCGCTGGCACAAATGGGAAGATTCGGGTAAGTGCCTGAGCCTCGTCCGGATAGGGAGCGACGAGGTTGAGTGTCTTTCCCAAGCAATTCCAGCGAATCCCGCTCTCGCAGGCCGTCCACAAACGATGGCCTGACTCGCATCCAAAGGGTTCCGGAAGTTTTTTTCTTCGAGATTGTCGCTTGCTGCAGCGTTCTTGACATCACAGCAAGGTCAAAGTTAGTATACTAGTAGAGTGTTTTTAAAGCCGAATTAACGACCGGATATTCTATGACAGTTTTTGAGTTTGAACAGAGAGTTCTCGATCTTGAAGAGATTGTGATTCGCGTCCGGGCATCGGCCAACGAGGAGGTCGACGACTATGAGTATCAACGCCAAGCTGCGGATACAACCTCGGTTAGTGTCTGGCTGCAAACGCGAATTATGCCGAGAATCCGCAATTTCGACGTCTCTATAGTGGATGGCAATCTGCATGAGCCACACGGACGGACGCTGCTTAGGACCTTGAGAGCGTCGTATGAAAGGTAAGTATAGAAGTCCAGTAACTAGCTCGTAACACTAGTCATTTGGGCGACCGCTGGAGTTAGATGGACTGCCGGTCAAGGCGCGTGCCAGTTGGCTTGGCCGGCGTTGGCCAGATGCAAGCCGAAAGGCAGCAGCAGGAGTTTGACGAATATGATGCTAGGCATTGAGGAAGGTGCAAATGAACAAGCCAGATTCACTAGCCGAGGAATATAAGCATGTGTTTAAGGACCTGCTTAGGTTCTCTAAGGCGACGGCACGGGGCGACCAGGAAATAGCGAGGCAAGCTGCGAGAGACTTGGAAGAATCCCTTGAGATGCTCCTCGAACAAATGAGACAGACAAGTGGCGGGAGCTAACTGGAGATCGGGAGGTGCCGTTGCGGTGGTTGCTGAGCCGTTCTTCTCTCCGCCTCCAACGCCCCCCCGCGAAGCGCCCCATCGACAATGTTCACAGCAAATGAAGCACATGGCGACTTGATCCGGCTGAGTCTCTCGGGCAATGGCGATGAAGAGACCCTGACGCGAATCCCGCTGGGAACCCCATCGGCCCAAGGTGGCATCGACGAGTCGACACTTCAGGAGTTGCTGTTCCGATATCCTCAGACGCTGCCGATTGCGTCTATTGATGCGGCCTACGACGCTGCAGTTCCCGTTTGCCGGGAACTATCCACGCCGGCGGGCTACGTGGACGCGCTCTACGTCAACGCCCTCGGCCGCCTGACGCTGGCCGAATTCAAGCTCTGGCGCAACCCGCAGGCGCGAAGGGAAGTCATCGGTCAGATTCTCGACTACGCGAAGGAGATCGCCTCCTGGAGCTACGAGGATCTACAGCGCGAGGTGTCCAAGTCGCTGAAGCGTCCCGGTAACGTGCTTTTTGATCTGGTTCGCGCGACCGATCCCAGCGTGGATGAAGGCGTGTTCGTGGACAACGTCACTCGGCATCTCCGGCGGGGAGAATTCCTATTGTTGATCGTCGGCGATGGCATTCGCGAAGGTGTCGAGAACATCGTTGACTTCGTTCAGAAGCACAGCGGCTTGCACTTCAACCTCGCGCTGGTGGAAGCAGCGCTGTATCGCGACACAGACGAGCACGTCATTGTCCAGCCGCGTGTGCTTTGCCGCACCGAAATTGTGCGTCGCGTGGTCTTCGAGGCGGGAGAAACCCGCGACATTCTCCCGGATGACGCCGAAGGCGAGGACGTGCTTTCGGACCTTCAACGGGAAAACGTTCGTTTCTGGACCGCAGTCCTGGAAGATTATGCCTTCTCGGACGCCACCGTCGACGTTCCCGATGTCACGAAGGAATCGGCGCTATATGTCAAGGTGAGAAACTCGGGGTTCGGCGACTGGGGTCTGTCGTTCGTCGGATACCTGTATCGTGGCTCCCCGCACATAGGTTGCTACTTGACGTGTCGAAAGGACATTCCACAGGCGGTTCGCGTTTACGAGCAGATCGAGGCGACGCTGGATGAATTACACCAGAAAATGGGCGACGACCTGCAGACATGGAAGAACAGCAATGGCAGGCCCAGGATCGGGTATCGGCGCCGCGACGGGCTACCGTTCGGTGCTGCCGACAGCTCTCCCGACTTCCAGGAGTCGGTGCGGTGGATGCGGGATAAGCTCGATGTTTTGGTTAGCAACGTCTATCCGAGGTTACAGGTCTTGCTCTCTGGTAGCGCATAGGATCGGAATGTCACTGGTGGCCTATCTGTCTGCTATATACCAACCTGATACACACCAAGACCAGTGCCAAGGACGGAAAGAATAGAACACGATGAATTGGATCCTTGGGAATGTCTCGAGTGCGCATAAGGGTCTGGTCGCGACTTGGCTAAAGGGATTTCTCAATCCAGTAATTTCCCCACCAGCGCTAGCGTGGCTCGCTCTGAAGAACTTGTTTGGGGGGAATCGTGAACGCTCAGACGACCGATTCCGAATCGTCCTGTGTTGGCTGGAAGACGACGATACCGGAAAAGACACATTCACCGTGGAACGCGCATTTCGAAACGTGACGGGTGTTTCGCTGGTCCGCACGGCGCGCGTCGTGAAAGCTCCCGGAGCCGCAGACGTTTGGCGCCCGACCATGCTGGAGAGGGCGCGGACGGTGTTAGCAGAATGGAATGCCGACCTCGCAATTGCTGGTTGCGTCAACAAATCCGAGAGTGCGCTGAGCTTGTGGCTTATTCCATATGAGGGAGGTGGTACGCTCGAAAGAGGGGACCGCTGGCCCTACACGCTGGGAAAGGAGGTGACCCTCGGCCAGGATTTTCATGAAGATCTCCAAGCCGAGCTAGCTGCCTTGGCGTTAGCGGCAGTGGCCCCGCTTGCCGACAATGAAGCAAAGGGCCGGTTGCTGGAGCAAGGTCTGTGGAATGCCGTGACCAAGCTTCGGAACCTGGTCGACGCATCCACAATTGAACTCCCGGAACGCCGTGCTGCTTTGCAGACCGCACTCGGTTCTGCCCTTACGATTTTGGGCGTTCGCGAACGCGATGCGGGGCATCTTGAAAAGGCCGTGTCCGCTCACAAAGCGGCGCTTGAAGTCCTCACTAGTTCTTGTCCGTAAACGGCGGGGTTCGAAGCGGGGGTTGAGTTGGAAGCGACCTTGCACTTTGTCACAAATCCGGTTGGTTGGCAAAAAAGCGGATTCGCCACGGGCTCGCGCCCGTCGAGCGTCACCGGGGCCGTGCGTTTGGCCGCGCAAAGCGTCGATTTTCAGGCATCGGGCACGGGCGCTCGCCGGTCTTTGAACCGGTACACGGCGATGGCTGGCGGAAGGCGTCAGGCCGGCCGCGGGGGCGGTCGCACGAGGCGCATCAGGTTGTGGGCGAACACGGCCGAGTGCACGTAGGCCTGGAATCGCGGCCAGCCGCGCCAGCGGCACAGGCCGAGACCGAAGCAGCGTTTCAGGTAGGAGATACCCGCTTCGATACCGGCGCGGAAGCGCTTGAGTTGCCGGTACACCCACGGCGAGGGGGACATGTCGGTCTCTTTCATGCCGCGTTTCTTGTGGAACATCGCATGCGTCACGCCAAGCGCCTTGGCCTGCTTGAGGTTCTCGCGCGACGCGTAGCCGCCGTCGAAGGCCGCGTGCGTCGGCGCCGTGCCGTAGTGTTCGATATGCCGCTCAAGCATCGGCAGGCAGCGCGCGCTGTCGGCCGGATTGCCCTTCTCCACCACCGTGTCGAGCACCAGTCCGCTGCGCCCGGTGGCGAAGTTGACCTTGTGACCGAAGTGCGTGCCGCGACCGCCCTTGAGGATAATGTCGGTGTGCGGCTCGAACAGGCTCAGTACCTTTTCCGCCGCCGGTACCGTCTCGCCGTCGAACACGCGGCGTTGCGTCTGATCCACGACACGGAGCAGCAACTCTCTGGTTTCGCTGACGTTTTGTGTCCATGACACGGCCCACGGCGGCGCCGCGGACGCCACCGCCGGCAACGCCCCCTCGGCGTAGCCCAGCGTGCGCTGCGCCAACCGCAACAGCTTGCGGTAGGTCTTCGAGCGCCGCGCGCCGCGTCGCGACCCGATCTCCAACGTGCGCCGCTTGGCCGCCCGACGGTGATCGTGAAACACCACGACTTGCGGCCCCAAGCGCTTGCGCGCCGTGCCGAGCAACCGGCTCAGCACGCGTATCCCGTCGTACAGCAGGCGGCTGTCGGCGGGTTCCAGGATATGCGTATGGGTCACCGTGCTGTCGATACGTAGCCGGTTTCCGGTTTCGATCCCCGCCGCGCTCGCCACGCCAAGCAAGTGCCGATTGATGCGCTCCCAAGTCGTCGCGCTCACCGCCCCCAGCGCCGCCTGCAGCGCTGACTTCTTCGGCAGCCGCGCCGTGTCCACGCGCGCGAAACGCTGTGCCGAACGCGAGTCCCGCAACGCAAACTCCAGCCCCCGGCAGGTCTCCTGGCGCAGATGCTTGAGTACCGCGCAACGCAGAATCGTCTCGCAGGTCAGCCCGTGGCGACCGCGCGCCGCCCCCGTATCGGCGCCCAGATCGGCGGCGATCTCGTCGAGCAACTCCGGGTGCTCGTCCAACCAGACCGACGCCCGTTCCAAGCCGTCCGCGAGCGGATGGTCAATGGCGGGCGGATCGAATAAACTTGTTTGTGCGGTGCGTTTCTCGCGCATGGCGCCTCCGGCGTTCTCGGTTTTTCGCGTTTTGCCTCGAATCCAAGACAAGAATAGCCGAAACGCCGGTTTTCAACTACCTCAAAACGCCTGTTTGTCCAGCTAAATCAATCCATTAGGAATTTACGGACAAGAACTCACTAGAGATCGCTCGCCGCGCGATTGGGCGGCGGTCCAGACTAATCTTGGCAATGCGCTCAAGGATCTGGGAGATCGCGAGTTGGGTATAGAGCGCATCGAACAGGCTGTGTCAGCCTATCGGGCCGCGCTTGAAGTTTGGACTCGCGAAGATTCGCCGCTCGACTGGGCCATGACTCAAAACAATCTCGGCAATGCGCTTCAGACTTTAGGAAAACGAAAGAGCGGGCCGGAACATGCCAAAAGGGCTATAGAAGCCTACGAAGCGGCGCTCGAAGAGTGTACCCGAGATCGCCTGCCGTTCGGATGGGCAATGATTCAGCACAATCTCGGTGCTGCCATTGAGACCCTGGGGACGTGGGAGCGTAGTACGGAACGTCTCGAACAGGCCGTAGTGGCCTATGAAGCGGCGCTCGAAGTCCGCACCCGAGAGCGCGTGCCGCTTGATTGGGCGATGACCCAGAATAATCTTGGTATTGCCCTCCAATCCCTGGGAGCGAGGGGTGTTGGTACACAGTATCTCGAACGCGCCGTGGCGGTTTACGAAGCGGCGCTTGAGGTCCGCCCCCGCGAGGAAGTACCGCTCGATTGGGCGGCGACCCAAAACAATCTCGGTAACGCGCTTCTGATCTTAGGCGGTCGGGGAAGAAATCCGGAGCGTCTCGAACAGGCGGTGGCGGCCTATCGTGCCGCACTTGAGGTGCGTACTCGCGAGCAAATTCCGCTCGATTGGGCGATGACCCAGGCAAACCTCGGTAAGGCTCTTTTAGCTTGGGGTGATCAAGTGGACGCTATGGAACGCCTTGAGCAGGCAGTGGTGGCCTTCCAGGTGGCCCTCGAAGTTCTCACCCAGGAACGAGTTCCATTTCATTGGGCGACAACCCAACACAACCTCGGAAAAGCCCTCGCGGCTTTGGGAGAACGAGAAGAAGATACGAAGCATCTCAAACAAGCCTCGGTGGCCTACGAAGCGGCCCTGGAGATCCACACCCGTGAGCGTGCGCCCTTGGATTGGGCTGCGACGCAGGACAACCTTGGCATTGTCTTTTCGACACTGGGTCAGCGGGAGGCCGATTCCGCGTATCTCAAAAAGGCTGTGGCCGCCTACCGGTTGGCACTTGAAGTGCGCACCCGTGACTACGCCCCACTCGATTGGGCCGGAACCCAGAATAATCTAGGTAACGCGCTTCAGCTCTTGGGCGAGCGCGTGGGTGGGACGTTTTACCTAAAGCAGGCAATGATGGTGTACCGGGCCGCGCTGGAAGTATTCGCTGCCGCGGGGGCCAATCGCCATTGCGAGATGGTGCAGAATCATCTTGCCCGCACCGTCCGGATATTGCGCGAACGACACGTTTAATCGCGCATAGGCAATGGGATGCTGTCTGTGCTTCCCGGAAAAGAGTTATTTCAGAATGAAAGAGTGTTTCCGGACGGTAGGGCGGAAGAAGGCTCGTTACACGCGCTTCGTTCGCGCTGCGGGAAACGCTCCGCTGTCGCGCCGCAGTCTCGATAGTCGCCCTCGGACCACGAAGTTAGCTATCCTCCAACCCCGAATTGCTCGGCTCCCCGAAGGATAGCCAGTCCCGTCAACTTTCCCCTGCGCTTGCACGATGTCTCGACTTAACGACCTCCAACGGTTTTATTCCTTGCTTCTCGCACTGGAAGAGAAATTGTCCGGTGCCCGTCATCTCGCCAATTGCTCCGGTCGTATGCCGTGGCCGAAACGTGGCGTCTACTTCTTCATGGAACCGGGTGAGACCCGCAGCCACTCAGGCCATGGCCCTCGAATCGTTCGAGTCGGCACACACGCCCTCAAGGCCGGGTCCGGAGCAACACTCTGGAAGCGGCTCTATCAACATAAAGGAGTCGCGCGTTCCGGTGGAGGCAATCATCGCGGATCGATCTTCCGACTGATCGTCGGGACAGCGCTGATCGAGAGAGATGCCATCGACTGTGATTCCTGGGACGACCGTCGCAGTAGCGCGCCGCCCGTAGTTCGCGAGCGCGAGCAACCGCTGGAACGCGCTGTCAGCCAGGCGCTCGGCAACATGCCTTTCCTCTGGCTTTCCGTTGAGGATGAGCCGGGCCCGCTAAGCCTGCGCGGATTCATCGAACGAAACGCTATCGCGCTTCTCAGCAACTACGGTAAGCCGCCCATCGATCCGCCCGCCGATTCATGGCTCGGCAGCTATTGCACAAGGGAAAAGGTGCGAACATCGGGCCTGTGGAACTCAAACCATGTAGACGAAACCTACGATCCGGCATTCCTTGACACGTTGGAATTTCTGGTTGAGCGAGTGCGGCAACCCTAGTGATTGTCGTCATTCAGTGCGCCGCCCGTAAGGCTGCCGACGCTGGCCATCTTCGCACCCAGGATGGCCGGAAGGTGATGTTCGTCGCCAACCCCGAGCTCGCGCCCCGTGATGACGACTGTACCTACGCACGGCCGGACGATGATGCCGAAACCGGGATAACCTGGCGTACCGTCCTCCGCCAATACAGTGAGAATCCTGGCGACAATCGACTTGGCCTCCTGCCCGCATGGCGGCTGTACCGTAACCCAACATACGAGATTCTGGCTGAGCGTTGTGGCCTGGATCGCCTGTACATCCTCTCCGCGGGATGGGGATTGATCCCGGCGGATTTCCTGACACCCAACTACGACATTACGTTCAGCGCCGCTCAGAATGTTCAAAAGTTCAAGCGCCGTCGACGTAACGACACCTATCGCGACTTTCGAATGTTGCCGACCGATGTGTCGGAACCCATCCTGTTTTTCGGTGGCAAGGACTATATTCGGCTGTTCTGCAGGCTGACGGCGGATTCAGCAAGCCAGCGAACGGTGTTCTACGCTGGGAGGGAACCAGCCGCACCGGGTTGTAGGGTTCAACGATTCGGCAAGCCATATACCAACTGGCACTACCAGTGTGCCAAGGGCTATGTCGAAGAGAATACTCAACTGAAATGAACCGGAAGGGCTCAGGATGCGGGATCGCTACGTAGGCGACATCGGAGATTTTGCCAAGTACGGATTGCTTCGAGCCATCGGCAAAGGGAAGCGTCTGGGCGTCGCCTGGTATCTGTGCGCTGACCCCGAAGTGGACAACTCGGGCGATGGCCGCCACACAGCCTATCTTCAGAGACCCGACGAGTGGCGCCATCTTGATCCTGACCTGTTCGATACGCTGAAGAACCTGATAATTGAGAAAAGGCGATCAGTCGCGGAGATAGAGAAGTCCGGAATACTCGGCAGCGCCGACTTTGCCGACGAACCCGTCGATGTCACCCAGATTGCGGTTCGTGAGCGCAAGAGCTGGCGGCGCGCCTGGTTCGAGCGAGTCCAGAACGCACTTTCCGCCTGCGACTTGGTGTTCTCGGATCCGGACAATGGCTTGTACCCGAACGAGAAGTTCAAGCCTACAAGGAAAGAGAACGCAAAGCGGATTCCGCTTTACGAAGCGTTGGCACTTGCCGAGGGACGCACTGCCGTTGTCTACCACCACAACACGAGGATTCCCGGGGGGCACGACGTGGAAATCCAGAACTGGATGTCCCGAATGCCGGGCCGCACCTTTGCCTGGTACTGGCAATGCCGGAGCAACCGGACGTTCTTCATGCTCAATCCCGATTCCGAAATAGAACATCTGGTCAAGGATTTCGCGCAACGCTGGAATGCGTGCGGATCCCTGTATTGAAGCGAGTCCAAGCCACGGCATTCGGTCCCTTCAAGGATAGGTTCAAGAGTTGCCCAGAAAGTTTCGCGGATTGAAGGAACAGAGAAATCGACGACGCCGGAAAATGACCTGACTTTGGCTTCGGCACAAGTGGTATGAACGTCCTGATACGATGGCCTTTACCAGCTCAAGTGGATCGACTCTTGGGAGAGAGTGAACTTGCTCAGGCGCAGCCGTTTAGAATTGGCAAGGAGGTATCGATAAAGTCACATGAGCATTAACCTAGTTGTCGCCGTCACCGATTCGGATTGGTTCGAAATGCTGCGCCGACAGCCGGATCTGAGTGAAGTCAACTTCTGGGCGCCATCGCATAGGAATTTCAAGGCGCTCGATCCTGGCGAATTGTTCCTGTTCAAGCTGCGTGCGCCGCGAAACGTGATCGTCGGCGGTGGGATCTTCGCCCATGCAAACGTACTTCCCTGTTCCCTAGCCTGGGAGGCATTTGGCCAGGCAAACGGCGCGCGATCGGCGAAGGAAATGCGGGAGCAGATTGTTCGCCACCGCTCTGGCCACGAGGATGACAGAAGCGATTTCCCGATCGGTTGTCGGATCCTGACCCAGCCCTTCTTTTTCGAAGAGGAGGACTGGCTGCCCGTTCCGAAGAGTTGGGCGCGTAACATTGTGGCATTCAAGACTTACAACACCGGGGATGACGAGGGACTTGGATTGTGGAACGCAGTCCGTGATCGCCTTAACCGGCAGCCTCTTTCCAGTATCACAGAGCAGCGGCCCCGCTACGGCGAACCTCGCCCAATAAGGCCACGCTTGGGACAGGGAGCGTTCCGAGTTCTGGTAACCGACATCTATCAACGCCGCTGTGCAGTGACTCGGGAGCGGACTTTGCCGGCACTGGAGGCTGCGCATATTCGCCCCTACGCCGAAGGCGGTGATCACGACGCGCGTAACGGCCTATTGCTGCGTCGCGATATCCACAGCCTTTTCGACGCCGGGTATGTGACAGTGACGCCGGGCCACCAGTTCGAGGTCAGCGGCCGCATAAAGGAAGAGTTCGAGAATGGAAGGGATTACTACGGCCTTCACGGTGAATCGATATACGTTCCGAAAAATGCCGCGCAGAAACCCGACACAGGCGCGCTGAGTTGGCACAACGAGAATTGTTTCTTGGGGTGAATTGTGGCCGGAGAATATCATGACTGACTTTTACCGTATTCCGAAAAACCCTTCTTGCGGGCAACTCGAAGACCTAAACACTAAGTTGCAACTCGTTTCGGAACACGATGACATTACTCTCTCCCTTGCCCGCAATACCGGAGCTAAGTTTTTCTCAGAGAACTCAATATCCCAATTTATCGCGGACCTCTCCGTCCGCGCAGGGAGCTTGACTATTCGAGATACGCACGATAGTTGGTCCGACTATAGATTTCTATCGACAATTGACGGTGTCTCCGCACTTGTATATTCGTGGCTTTCTGAATCAACATGTTTGGAAAACACAAAAAAACTTTCGGCACCTGAATCATTATTTCGATCACTGGAATCCAAACTTATGGAGTCAGGTATTCTTGAGAATCGTGGGCCAACCCGAACGCTTATCGCAATCGATCCCCATCATGCGACACCTGTAGAACTACGTGGGCCTAACTTGAGAAAGAATCACTTCCACACAATTTTTCGAAAAATGTTACATGAATACAAGCATGGCTTCAACAAGAGATCCGCGGCTAGACAAAAGGCTGAGCATGAGCTTGTAAACTTTGTTTATGAAACATTCCAGAATACTGTCGAGCACGGGCGATATAGTAGTATAAACGACATTATTCATGGTATCCGATATTTCCGAATGCATGTATACATTGACAATAGTGTTGGTGATCTAGTAAGACGAGCATCTGGTTTTCCCGAGCTCGAGACCTATTTGGCTCGGCCAAGAACAAAAAGTAGCGCGAGGAGATTTGTAGAACTATCGGTTACAGATGCCGGCCAAGGAATTGCTTCTCACTACCTAAATTCACTGCCAGAAGAGCGGTCTGTCACGTATAACAGAGAGCATGTACTACAAGAACTAATTGGTGGCAATTTATCTAGCAAGAGGTCGATGGCTGGAGTTGGATGGGGATTACCAAATGCGTTGACAGCAGTAAGAGAGCTCAAAGCGTTTGTTAGCCTTCGTACGGAGGAGTTTTGGCTCTACAGAGACTTTGCAGCAGGGCCCTTAGACGAATCAAGGCGAGAGCGATACCTTTATCCGGTAAAACGAATCAACCCAATCACACGAGTTAGGGGTACGCAGTTCAATGTGTTGATGGATTTTCCAAACTAGGGGAGTAAGTGTCTTGCTTAACTTGCTTCGCTTTAGGTTTCGCTTTGGTGAGAGAAATCGAAATGGTGTGCTGTTGGACATTCCTGAAGATGCAGAACTTTCATCGATTGAGACTTTTCTACATATGGAGCTGAGGCCATATTTTCTTTCCGCCGACTTAGTTCTCCTTAGGTTCCCTCCATGGGAAATGCGGGAACCGGAACCTAGATCAAGTGAGCGCGAAGGAATTACAAGGATATCGAGGCGGTTCCCAAACTCAGCAGTAAGAATTTTGTCGTCGTACAAATACCAACACGTAATCGGGGAAAATTTGTCCAAAACGTACGAAGAAGGGGTTTCGTTCGAAGCGGATGCTAGATCATTTATTGATGAATTGAGAAACACAGAACTTATCGAAATGATCAAGCAGTCAAATGCGCTGCTTACAGCGGGCGACAACTATATGTTCCATCTTCCGTCTGGAGCGTTATCCAACTATTTCGTGCGTGCCGGAAACATTCAGACGGGTAGACACAATCTCGATACTCTGTTTTTCTGGATGCTGCCATATTTAGCTGATGTTGATGGCATTTTGGTAGATACATGGTCAATAGGTTCCATTGCTCTAAATTGTAGCCGACTAATCGGTCGGTATGCCTCAGGTGGACGAAAGAACCTACGCGTTGAAATGCGTAGCAGCTATGTAGACGGGAGACCGGACACAGGAGTAGACCTAGCGGACCTTGCAGAGCGCATTTCTCATGGATGGAACTCACCGTTTTTGTCACTGATTAGCGTGGCCATGACCGGTAGATCCATAATAAATCTTTGCTCGGCGCTTCAAGCTAGGGGATGTCCTTCGGAATTGATTAGACTTCTCGTATTGTTCAGCCGAGAAAAGGATGTGCGTGAAGTTAACAATATCACCGTTCCAGAGCTGTGCCAGCTTAACCTGGAGGAAAAGATAGATGAACCTAATGAAGGCATTACTACTATAGAAATTGATCGAACTACATATTTTCCGGTGTTCATTAAAGAGAAGGAAGTGGGTTTGATCGACACGTTAGCTGGTCGTAACGAGTCCTTCTTCACACGTTACGAATGTTCAAAAGCCATCCAAGTTCACAGAAACAGCCTTGTCGACGGTCAGTTTTATCGACATCATGGAATTTATATCGATGTGCAAAAGTTACTCCAAACCAATAGCTTTCGAGAACGTCTGACGGACATTTTGACCAAAATAAAAAAGGCGCCACAAATAATCGTTGTGCCTCCACATGACGCTGGAAAGAATCTCGCGCATACCATAGCGAACTATTTTGGCGAGAAAGGGAACGGAATACCGCACGTAGTCCTTCACTTAGACCTAAGTTATCCCACATCGGGTGAATTTGATGACCAAGATCAATTGCGGATGCAAGCTCTACATGTCCAACTAAGATCTCTAAAAGAAACTGATTCCATAATGATTGTGGATGACGTGGTTACAACGGGAGAGCGGTTGTTGGCATATCAAAAACGATTGAGAGATATTGAGTACAAAGGGGAGATTGACTACTTGATAGGCGTTCAAAGAATGCCGTCAAGAGAGGACTACAAAGTCCTATCATCTACATTAAGTAAGAACAATCTCGGAGATCCACATAGGGTCGCGTGTGTTGATGAAGTAGTATTGCCAAATTGGGACGACATGGACTGTCCACTTTGTGTGGAAGAAAGATTTCTTGGCAGGCTTTTTGAAGACTCATCTAGTAATTTGTCTCATTGGACGAAGGAGCGTTGGAGATACTTAAGCAACACCATCAGTACTGGTGTTGCTGATGAGGTTTTTTTGGCAAGTCCAGATAGTCCAGCGCTCAGACTTACGATAAATTCGTATTTTGCTAGTGAGAATGCGCCGCAAGCAGTCGTATTGAGTTCTGTTGCTGCAGCGATTCAGGAGTTAAGGACATATGAAAAACTGGATGGTCGCTTAGACTCTAAGGGTTTTCCTGTGCGTACTGTATTCAAAGTTCGTGACTTTGAGAGGTATTCGGACGGCATTCTTCGTGCTTCTATTCTGCGTAGCCTCAAGCCAGAAGAGCTTCGGAGCGTTTCTCGGGAAAGGAGAGCAAGTCTTGTTAGCTTGGGAGAAGCGCTGTTTGGTTCTGATGGAGACGACGAAAGGAATACGAGACCAGAATTGGCTTTGGCAATAGGACTCGGGAAATTGCCTAGAGATTTTGCTAGTGATGCAACTAGGGAAAAGTTAAAGGACCTTAATCTTCACGACTTGGTTGAAATAATGGACGGAGGTAGGGTTTAGATGGAAATATTTTCTGCCCTACCTTTATTCAGTTGATTCATTGAGATTGGTGTTTCCATTTTGTTGAAGACCATTAGTCGCAAAGAACCGCTAGAGCGAGCAAATGTATTTTTGTGAGTATGAGCCATTCCATAAACTATTTGATTCGAGAAAAGTATGGCAAAGAAGCAGGACGACGGCATCTCAAGTGCCTGAACCGCATTTGGTAGTGGAGCAACGACGATGAGCGTCAAGGGACAGGAAGCCCGCTAACCCCCATGGACAAACGCACCCTCTCCGAACGCGACATTTGCACCAAGTACATCACCCGCGACCTCCGCCGGGCTGGCTGGGAGGCAATGCGCTAAATCCGCGAGGAGGCCCGTTTCACCAAGGGCCGCATTATCGTCCGCGGCAAGCTTATCACACGCGGTCAGGCCAAGCGCGCCGACTACATCCTCTACTACAAACCCAACATTCCCCTCGCGGTCATCGAGGCCAAGGACAACACGCATAGCGTCGGCGACGGCATGCAGCAAGCGCTCGACTACGCCGAGACGCTGAACATCCCCTTTGTATTCTCCTCAAACGGCGACGGCTTCGTATTTCACGGCCGAACCGGCGCGAGCACGTCACGCGAAAGGAACCTCTCTCTGGACGATTTCCCCCCGCCCACCGAACTATGGTCCCGCTACCGAACCTGGAAAGGCCTCGACCCCGAAGCCGAGAACATCGTCCTCCAGAACTACCACGACGACGGCAGCGGCAAGACCCCGCGTTACTACCAAGTCAACGCCATCAACGCCGCCATCGAGGCCATCGCGAAGGGCCAGAATCGCATCCTGCTCGTCATGGCCACCGGCACGGGCAAAACCTACACCGCATTTCAGATCATCTGGCGGCTGTGGAGGGCGGGGCGCAAGAAGCGCATCCTGTTCCTTGCCGATCGCAACGTGCTGGTCGACCAGACCATGGTGAATGATTTCCGCCCCTTCGGCGGGGCGATGGCCAAGCTGTCGACTTATGCCAGGACCATCGAACGCGACGACGGCAGCCAGACCGACGTCAAGCGAGCCAGCGACAGGAAGCGCCGCGTCGACACGGCTTATGAGATTTACCTTGGGCTTTACCAGGCGATCACCGGACCGGAGGAAAAGCAAAAGATTTATCGGGAGTTTTCACCTGGCTTCTTCGATCTGATCGTGATCGATGAATGCCACCGGGGCAGCGCCGCCGAAGATTCGGCATGGCGCGAGATACTGGAATACTTCTCCTCGGCCACTCAGATCGGCCTCACCGCGACACCGAAAGAAACAAAATACGTGTCCAACATCGCCTACTTCGGGGAGCCCATATACTCCTACTCCCTGAAGCAGGGCATCCGCGACGGTTTCCTCGCGCCCTACAAGGTGGTCAAGGTCCACATCGACCGCGACGTGGAGGGTTACCGCCCGGAATTAGGTCAGCTCGACCGCGAGGGCGAGGAGGTCGAGGATCGCATCTACAACGTCAAGGACTTCGACCGCACGCTGGTCATCGACGGGCGCACGAAAGTGGTGGCGCGGAAGGTCTCGCAATTCCTGAGGGAGAGCGGAGACCGCTTGCAGAAGGCCATCGTCTTTTGCGTCGACCAGGAACACGCCGCGCGCATGCGTCAGGCGCTGATCAACGAGAATGCCGATCTCAGGCAACGAGGACGAAAGCACTCGACGCCGGTCCGACTGTGATCCCGCATGGTGGATAGGAGTTCTAGGTCGTCACGGTGTGTCGCTGCACTGTAGCCTCTGGCGTGGCACCATAGCGGGCCTCGCAAACCGGGGCGTATATAGTGATAGAGCTTCAGCAGCTACGTAGGTCAATCTACGAGAGCTACGCGCAGAGTGTTGGATTGGACCCCGACGCGCACTATGTTTTTGGTGCGCCCGTTCGGCCCCTCGTCCCGCTCGATGCGACTCGCGGTGGCCTCTTTCTGATTGGCGCATATCCATCGGCGCGCTTCCAGCAAATCGACGGCGTTCGCGATGTCCCCGTTGGAGACAATCTCGGGCCGTTCGAGAGCGAGCGCTGGTTCGACGGAGTGCGCGTGAGAAAGCAGCGGTCGGCGATTGAACTGGAGGAACTCTTCCTGGCGCCAATGGAACTGGACAGAGGAAATTGCTGGATTACGAACCTCGTGAAGGTTTTCCTTTTCAAGAAAGGGCATCGGAAGAAATACGAGCAACTCAGCGCATCGCCCCCGGCCGGCTACCGGCGGGAATGCTTTCGTGAACTAGGTGAGCGTTCGGTGCCGTTCTTGGAGCGCGAGTTGAAGTTCGCGAAACCACGTCTTGTCGTTACTCTAGGCAGGGAGGTCGCTGGCGTGCTCCACGGCGTCCGGTCGCCGCCTGCCCAGAGTGCATTACTTGTCCGCGCAGTCACGGAACTTCGCCTGGGTGGGATGACGCTGCCTACAGTGCACTGTGCGCATCCAGGAATACTGATGCGGTCTGCCCCGTCGCGCAGTCGAGTTACGTTGCCGAACTGGCGAGCGCGACATGAAACGGAGTTCATTCCGGCCTTGCGGCAGGCTTGGCAGGGAGTTGGCTGATGGGAAAGGATGAAGGAAAGAACCCATGCTGTTCCGGCTAGTGCGTGACGGTGAACAAACATCATTCAGGCGACTCGAGAAGTGTTCAGCCTCGTCGTTGAAACTGACGGAGAAGGACTTGGAGAATTGGATGGCGCGGCATCAAGCACTGTTGTTCGGCGGCGAGGAAGTATTGGTGATCGCGCAGTCCGTGCAAGGGCGTAGCATGGCGGACATCCTCGCGCTGGATGCCGAAGGCAACTTGGTCATCGTCGAGATAAAGCGCGACTGGTCCGACAGGAAGACGATCGGCCAATTACTCGAATACGCGGCGGACATGAGCGGTCGCCGGTACGAGTACTTGGAACGGCGGCATCAGGCCTACTGGGATAGTCACCACCGCGGCAAACGCTACGAGAGCCTACTCAGTCGCTTCCAGGAACTGAGCGATGATCCAAACGCGGGGAAGGACCAGATCCCAAAGCAACCGAAGGGGCATCGTGTTTGCATCGTGGCACCGGGTTCCGATGACGGATTGCGTCGAATCATCGACTGGTTGAAGGAATACGGCGTGCCGATAAGCTTCATACCATTTGCCCTGTATGCGGATACGGATCACGCTGTCGGGGAGATTCTGCTGGAGATCGAGCAACTTCCGAGGGTCCAAGGGGCAGTTGGTGGCGGTGCCGATGGATGGCAAGGGGACTGGTTTTTCAACACTAATGAGACACATGCCCCTGGCGCGTACACGAACATGTTTGAACAGGGTGTAATCGCGATATATGGGTACGAAAACGGTCCTGATAATCTTGAGGGAACCGAAAAAGGGCAGCGCGTATTCGCCTATGTGAACAAGCGCGGCATTCTGGCCTGCGGGCGTATCGTTGATGGGCAGGTCGTGCCGAGTGATACTGTTTTTGGAGAACAGCTCGAGTACCACTTGCGCGTCGAGTGGGAAACGCGCGTCCCGGATGACCGAGGCGTGACAACCGCCCAGGTTAGGCAAGAATTCGGCAAAGGCCTTCCGGTGCGAAATACATTCTGCGGCCTGTATCATGGGATGCCTGATTGGATATCCAAAGTGCTGGAACAGCGCAGCACGCGTTAAGGAGCGCGTGTGTCCAATACAGAGTCATTGCCGCAACTGTCGGAAAATTTATCGCCGAGTCGGCACGTAGTATCGTCGGAGCTACTCAGGGTTGCTGACTCGGTGTTGATCCCTTCCTTGTGGCGTGCCGGCGTGATTGTCTGGATTTTCCACCGCAACCAGCTCACCGAGCTTTTCGCGGGCCCGGCCGATCTCGGCCATCAGGCTCGTGCACCAATTCCTTGTGTTCGACGGCATTCTGGCGAGGCTGCGCAAGTAACTCGTGTCTCCGAACCACGCCTTTCTTTCGGGGAACGAACTGTTCGTGCTAAACATCTGTGAATCAACCATTCGTTAGCTCAGGTTTGTACACTTCTTTGATGAAAACCGCTCGATTTGACGCGTGCCGCGTAGAGGCGAGTGCGTACTAGCCTCGCCTAGTCCCCAGCAGTTAGACGTACGTGGCCAAGAAGCGCAAGCAAAGGCCGATCCTGCCGGATGAGGTCTTTGTTCGAGGGCCGATTCGGCTTGCGCGCTACGGTAACCACATTGTCTACGAATCAAACTGGGAGAACGGTGAATTTACCAAGATGCAAGAGAATGCCAGCGCAATGTACCCGGCCATTGTCGCGAAAATTGACGAACTCGTGGAAGACATCGAGTCGCTCGTTCAAGAACTACCCCACAAGAAACTCTTGCACCGTGCCTGGGGTGAGTTTGCCGTCCGCCAGATGAAGATCGAAACGGAAGCGGATCTTGACCCTGAAGATATCACCGCTCTCAGAATGATCGACTATGTCCAAAGCCTAATTGCCTCTGTGACGCCTTCAGAAAAACAGCGGCAGAAAGTAACCGAGAAGGAGTGGCAGACTTTGCTAGCAAAGATCGACAATCTTTTCTCCACGCTGAATGGCGAGTACCAATTCTGCCGAACCGCAAAAGCTGCCATTGAAGATGCAAGCTTCGACATTGATGAGCAAGAGTTCTTTTTCAAGGCGCAATTGTACTGGTGCAACATACGTGGAGACAGATACCAAGTTCATGAAATTGAACACTTACGTGACTTGCTCGTCGATCACTCCACGGTAATCGAGGACCTCTTCGGAATTACCGCTTGCCAGTTCGTCAATGAGCTGGAAAAAATTTTGCAGTCGCTTACATTCGGCCTAGCAGAAACACTGGAGGAATTGCATTCCTTTCAACAGGACTCACTCGCTGCTTTGGAAGCCAAGCTTGCGACCACACCTAACAAGACAGACGTATCGCTACCGACACTCATGCAGGAAGTCATTTCGGAGAACCAGTGGCAGAGTCGCCAAGAACAGGCGATGGGTCGATTCTTAGGCACAGATCTTTTCGATATTGGCAAGGTAACGTCACTGCCTCAGGAACTGATCGACGAGCTTAGCTGGAGGCCCGGAGAAGAACCCACATTTCTTGCAGATGGCGAGTTTCGTGGGTGGCCCTTGCGAGTGTGGCCTATTTTCATGCGTCCTTTCATTTGCTTGGACGACCGATATTACTGCTTTGACCTCCTGAGCCTATTCGACAACATCTACCGTGTGATGCAACGCGTAATCCTGCGCCTAAAGCCCGATTATGGCCAGACTTGGAACACGATTCAGCAGAGGTTATCCGAAGAACTCCCGTTCGCTTACCTCCAGCGAGTGTTGCGAGGAGCGACGGTTCATAGATCTGTATTCTATAGATGGTATCCGGACTCAGCCAAGTCCAAAAAAGACTGGTGCGAGACGGACGGACTGCTCATCTACGACGATAATCTTTTTGTCATCGAGGTTCGGGCTGGAGCCTTCACCTACACGCCGCCAGCAACCGACTTTGATGCGTATATCAATTCGCTCAAAAACCTCGTGCTGAAGCCCTCCTCGCAAGGAAATCGGTTTCTAGACTACCTTGAGAGCGCGGATAAGGTTGCGATTTTTGACCGACACCACAACAAGATCGACGAAATTCGCCGAGCGCATTTTCGGCAAATCACCATCTGTCCGGTCACTCTTGACCCTTTCACAGAAATGGCAGCTCAGGTCCAGCACCTACGAAAGATCGGCGTCGACGTAGGCAATAGTCCTGTGTGGGCTATTTCGCTCGACGACCTGCGCGTCTATGCTGAAATCTTCGACAACCCCCTCCACTTTCTCCACTACGTCGAGCAGCGAATGCGAGCCTTCGAGTCGGAGCACCTGCATGTGGATGATGAGCTTGATCATCTTGGTCTCTATCTCGAGCACAACAACTACAGTGATTACGCTGCGACGATGCGAGGCCCAACCGGCGGAAGAATGAGTTTCACGGGCTATCGCCGAGAAATCGACAAGTTTTTTCGAGACCGACTCTACGATCCGGCAACTCCTTGCCTGCTCAAACAGGATACTCCCTCGCGTATTCTAGAAACTATTGCCTTGCTATCTGAAGGCGCAATTCCGGGTCGATCCGCGCTCTCGGCGTACATTCTGGATTTCGGCGGTGAAGCGCGTGAGGGAATTTCCGACTTCATCGACAATGAACTCGACGACCAACTCGTAACCAAGCGTCCAAAGTCATACTCGAGCCACGGTGGTGCAGCATTTACCGTGTTTTGCTACAAAAGAGAATTGTGGGGGCACCGTGGCTCAGCCGAGGCGCTCGACCACGCGCGCGCTGTTCTTCTTGTCAACAATGATGCGCGCCGATTGCTATTGGAGTTGAGCTATACCAAAGAGAAGGCACTCGCCGACGTGCGCTGGCAGTGGATCACGCGCCGAGGAATTCCCGAAAAGGATTTGCCCCGGTTGTTACGGGAGTCGGAGCACTTGCGCAAGTCCCGAGTCGCGAATGCGAGAGCTAGAACGAAACGCGGGAAGATAGGGCGCAATATGCCCTGTCCCTGTGGTAGCGGGAAGAAGTACAAGAAGTGCTGCCTATACACATGGTGAACCGTATGCTAACCGGGTCAATTCGAAAATGCCTTTACCCGGCACAGAGACCGGTTCTCTTAGCCGGCGTCGGCCAGGGGCTCGGGGTGAAGGGCTTTCAGCTTCTCGAAGATACCCTCGATCACGTTGCTTTTTCCGACGAACAACGCCTCGGGACCGCCGGCATGCACGCTGCTGAACGGCGCCTCGTAGAGCGCGGATGGTTCCATGACACCCCGCGCCGTGAGTTGGTCGATCACCATTTCGACGAAACGGATCTGAGGCGTGGTCAGGCTTCGGTTGGAGAGGAACTCCGAGAAGACCTCCTGTGCAGCAGCGCGGTCCATCCCTACTATGCTCCGCACGAAATGGGCCAGGGAGGGGGCGTCGCTCCGGGCCAGGAGGCCCGTCAACAGTGTCTGGCCGTCATCCTCGCCGATCTCGACCAGTGTCTGCTCAAGCCCTCGCAGGTCGGTAGCCGTGAGCGGTTGGTTGGTCCGAAGGCGACGGATCACGATGTGGTCGAGATGGTTCTTCAGGTATTCCTGCACCTTCTTCTCGTACTGGACCCCGGTCATCTTCGGCAGGTAGACGGCGGCGCCCTCGCGCACGGCCCTGATCTCGTCTTGGAAGTCGGTGTAGACGATCGTGCGCGTCTTCTTGTCCAGGAAGGGCACCAGGCCACGCAGGCGCATGCGCAGTTCCTCGAGACCGTTCAAGGCGATGCCTTCCCAGAAGGCGCTCTCCTGCACTGAAGCCAGGTAGGCGAGCTGAGCCGCCACCGCGGGAATAGTGTTCTTTTCTTCGAGTAGCATGGCGATTTCCACTACCCGTCGGCGGTGCTGCTCGAAGGTGCTGGTGTCGCCCTCGGCGAGGGCCAGTTGCATCTTCAGTGCAGTGAGATCGAACAGGCGCGACTCAATGCCGTCGGTCTCGATCTCGCTGGGCAGCCCGGCAAGCTCACTCTGCAGGACATCGACGTCGGACGCGGTGAGCCACTCCCACGACTCCCGCTGCTGGAAGTGCTCGACCGCTTCGAGCTGCATTCGCACGACGAAGTTCTCGCGATTCATCGCCGCCACTTCCGCGTGGAGTTCCGTCGTCAACACCTCAGCCAGCGACGCCTCCGGGTCCAGGTCCGGCACGGCCTGGACATTAGTCAGCAACTGCACCCGCGACCGAAAGAGCTGGGCGCGGAGGGAAACGCCGCCACCGACTTCGATCCCCTCCGGATGCTCGCGGAAAAAGTCGAAGTTGAAGCAGAAGTCGAAGACGCGAAAGTCGTGCTTGTTCTCCCCGGGCCCGAAAAGATCGGGGCACAGTCGCGTGCCGCGCCCGATCATTTGCCAGAACTTGATCCGTGAGTAGACCGGCTTGAAGAAGACCAGGTTGGCGACCTCGGGCACGTCAATGCCGGTATCGAGCATGTCCACGGAGATCGCGATGTGCGGCGCCTTGTCCTCCCGTGAGAAGTCGTCGAACAGGCTCTGCGGATACGTGGCGTAGTGATCGATGACGCGGGCGAAGTGCCCAGCGTACTGCGGGTAGTGGTGGTTGAACCGCCCTTCGATGAACGTCGCATGCTCGTGGTTGCGCGCGAAGATGATCGTCTTGGCCAGTCGGTCGCCACCGTCGACCGTGTGACCGTGCTCCATGAGATGTTGCAGCACCTTGTCGACCGTGTCGCTGTTGAAGAGCCAACTGTTGATGGCGGACGCGTTGACCCGTTCCGGCAGCCCGCGATCGTCCTCGTCATCACCCCAGTCGAGGCTCTCCCATTGCGCCTGCTCTTCCTCACTGAGCGAGTCGTATTCGATGCCCTCGCGTGGAAACCGGAGATCCACCTGCTGAACCTTCGGTGGCACGAGATAGCCGTCCGTCACCGCCGTCGCGAGTTCGTACGCGTCGGTGGGCACGCCCGGCTCCAGGTCAAAGAGTTCGTAGGTGTTCCGGTCGACCTGATCTCGAGGCGTCGCGGTCAGGCCCACCAGCAGCGAGTCGAAGTACCGAAAAATGGCCCCGTACTTCTGATACACCGAACGGTGCGCCTCGTCGATGATCACGAGATCGAAATGTCCAGCCCCGAATCGGGCCTCGGTGCCCGTCGTCTCGTTGATCAGCCCCATCATCGTTGGATAGGTGCAGACGTATACCCGGCCCGCCTTGTCCTTCTCGGTTACCAGATTCACCGGGCTCGATTCCGGCAGGTGGGCCTTGAACGCCCCCACCGCCTGATTCACCAGCGATATCCGGTCCGCCAGAAACAGCGCCCGCTTCACCCAGCCCGCCCGCTGCAGCAGGTCGACCAGCGCGATCGCCACGCGGGTCTTGCCGCTGCCGGTCGCCATCACCAGCAGCGCCTTGCGCCGCGCCTGTGAGAACTGCTCGCCGATGCTCCCGATGGCCCGCTTCTGGTAGTACCGATCGATGATCGCGTTCTTCACCCGGCTCGCGTCCAGCGGCTCGCGGTTGGCCCGGCGATGGAGCAGTGACGCAAGCTCGTCCTTCTTGTGGAAGCCTGCGACGCGGCGCGGCGCGTAGGCCAGATCGTCCCACAGATAGGTCTCGTACCCGTTTGTGTAGAAGATGATCGGGCGCTGGCCGTGCACGGCCTCCAGGCAGTCCGCGTAGAGTTTGGCCTGCTGTCGACCCACTGCCGGATCGACAGTGGTCTTCTTCGCCTCCACCACCGCCAGCGGCTTGCCGTCATCTCCCCACAGGACGTAGTCGGCGTAACCGAGCCCCGAGGCGTTCGGCATGCCCGTGACTTCGTACTCACGGTCGTGTTCCTGGTCGAGCGGCCAGCCGGCACGCTGCAGGGCCAGGTCGATGATCAGCCTGCGGGTCGTGCTCTCGTTCCAGTCACGGGTCTCGGGGACGGTCTCGTTCTCTGCCTTGATGGCGGCGAGCCGTTCACGCAGCGCATCCAACTCGCCTGCGACCTCCTTGCGTGCGTCTTCGGCTGCGTCCAATTCGTGCTTGAGGGCGTCCAGTTCCTCGACGCCGGCTGGCGCGGCACCCGGTTGCAGTGAGGGGACGAGGGACTCGTCGAAGGTCTTCCCGTGAAGGCTCTCCGCCCCATTCCGCAGATAGGTGCGGCCCGCCCAGTAGAGGACGTGCGCCAGCTCCCGCACCACGTTCAACGCCTGCTCCGGCGGGGGCGTCTTGTTGCCGTGTACCGCCACGTTGCCCGCCTGCCGGATGTACTCCGCCTTCTGCCACACCACCTCGGGCACGACCGCACGGAAGGCGGGCTCGCTGAGGTAGGTGTCCAGGTTCGTGACCTTGGGTGGGTTCAGGGTCTTGTCCACCTTGTAGACACGCTTGACCAGGCGCTCCAGCGCATGCCGTGCATGGAAGCAGGACGCTCGCGGGTCGCCGTAGACGTGGCGCTCCGCATAACTTGCGCTCTCGGCCGCATGCGGGAACTCCTGGTCCAGGAACGCAAAGTTGGCGGAGATTCCCATGGCGGCTCAGAGGTCTCCCCGGAAGGCACGTGATTGCAGAGAGGCGAAGAGGGTGTCGAGTTCGGTCAGGTGGGCGCGCTGGGCGGCCTTATGTTGTTCGACGGATTCGGCGATGGCGGCGAAGTGATGTTGGAGGTAGAGGGGTGGATTCGTTAGTCGGATGCTCTTCACATCATTGAAGTTCAGCCCAGCCTTAACTCCCTCACGATTGAGTCGGTCGAATTGAGCTTGCCCACCATTGGAAGCCAACTGATAGCTGACAAAGACCGGATTCAGGTTCGTAAACCTTAAGATTGCCAGATGCTGGTTGATATGAGCCTTAGTAATGCAATCAGGGACGACCGCGGTTCTACCTAAGTCGGCAGTGATACTTAAGAGAACATCTCCAGGCTCAATCCTAGTTCGCTTCGCCTCTGCGGATTCAGGCGCGTTGACAAAGGCGATGTCACGAAGATCCAACTGTCCATCCTTCAGATTCTGAATCCTAAGGAACGTGTCGCCATCCTCTGCATAGTACTTAGCCCATCCCCGTGAACCGCTGGTCAGAAAACCGATCTCGTTTCCCACGCTGACGACTTCCCACCTCATCGGATTGGTAACAGGTTCGCCGAACATGTCGAGAAAAGCGGATTGAATCAGGGTGCCGAGTTGGGCGAGGGCCTCACGACGCTTGGCTCGCAAGGCGTCCGCCGCATCCAGAATTCTCGCAATCCGTTTCTGCTCGGCTAGAGGCGGGAGGGGGATCTTCGATGCCTTGACTTTGGCATCCGACACGGCCGGGTAGTTCGCCCCTGTCGCGACATCGACCATCCGCTGTACAAACACGCCAGTCTTAACCCAGTGAAACAGGAACCGTGAATCGAGCTTGTCCTTATCGGGGCGGAGAACGCAGTAACCAGTCGATGCTGTCATACCGTGATGTGCACCATTGACCAGAGCGACCCCATTCAGGTTGGGACGCACGGTGGCAACGAGAACGTCGTCAGCTTCAACCAATTGCCGTGCCCTACTGGGGGCGTCAGAGCATTCGTAACGCTGGATTGACGCAATAGACTTGGTGCCTTTGTCCACAGAACTGAGGTCGATGTAGTCGAAGCTTCCGACACCGCTGGAATTTGGATTCCAAGTCTGGCACTTGCCGACATAATCGCCGATCGGATACTCCTTCAACCTCACCCCAGCAACCTCTCTAGCTCCTCACGCCCCTGCGCGATGTCCTTTTCCAACGCCGCTAGCCCGACTTCCGCAACTCGACCGAGTTTTGATCGAATTTCATCGTGATTTGGGTGCCGAAGCTGACGTAACGCCCTGTTTTCATTGAATCGAGCCGCACGATCTGGGCTGTAGTGCCGACCTAACCCCTTGATTTGTTTGGTGGTTGGGGCATGCTATGGGTCCATGTTCGTACGGGCCAAGAGACGCTTCAAGGACGGCAAGGAACACCGCTACTGGAGCGTGGTGGAGAACGTTCGCAACCGCGACGGGCGGGTCGTTCAGCGTCAGGTGCTGTACCTGGGCGAGATCAACGATCGTCAGCGCGCGGCGTGGTGCCGTTCGATCGAGGTGTTGCAGGGAGATTCCGGGTCCGGATCGATGGCGCTGTTCGCCGAAGACGGCGAGGCGCCGGAGCTGGCCTGCGAGGTGGTGCGGATCCAGGTCAAGGCGCTGAGTTTACACCGACCGCGGCAGTGGGGCGCGTGCTGGCTGGCGCTGACGTTGTGGGATCGGCTGGAGCTGGATCGATTTTGGCGTACCCGGCTGCCGTCGAGCCGTCAGGGCACACGCTGGCTGGACGTGTTGAAGACGTTGGTGTGTTATCAGCTGATCGATCCGGGCAGCGAATGGCGGTTGCATCGGCATTGGTACGGTCACAGCGCGATGCGCGACTTGCTGGGCAGTCCGATGGCGGTCATCGCCAACGATACGCTGTACCGCTGTCTGGACAAGCTGGCGGCGCACAAGCGGGCGTTTTTCTCGTTTTTGCGGGCGCGTTGGGAGACGTTGTTCGACGCGCGCTTCGACGTCCTGCTGTACGACCTGACCTCCACCTATTTTGAGAGCGATCCAACGTTTTCGGACAAGCGCCGGTTCGGATACAGCCGCGACAAGCGCTCGGACTGCGTGCAGGTGGTGATCGCCCTGATCGTGACCCCGCAGGGGTTTCCGCTGGCCTACGAGGTGATGCCGGGCAACACGTCCGACAAGACCACGTTGGCGGACTTTCTGGAAAAGATCGAGGCGCAGTACGGGCGATCGGACCGGGTCTGGATCATGGACCGTGGCATTCCCACCGAAGAGACTCTGGAGGCGATGCGCACGGGGCCGGCGCCGGTGCATTACCTGGTGGGCACGCCCAAGGGCCGATTGACGAAACTGGAGAAGGCGTTCGTGGGCAAGCCTTGGCGGCAGGTTCGCGAGTCGGTGGAGGTGAAGCTGTTGAGCGAGGACGGGGAACTGTACGTCCTGGCCCAGAGCCGGGCGCGGGTGTTGAAGGAGCGCGGCATGCGCCGGCGCCGATTGAAGAAGCTGTGGCGGCGGTTGCACGAGTTGCGCGACCAATCGCTGAAGCGCGACGAGTTGCTGCTGAAGCTGGGCGCGGCGAAGAAGGAGGCCGGCCGCGCTTGGCACTTGGTCGAGATCGGTCTGCCCAAGGCTCGCGAAGCGGTCACCGCCGAGACGTTCACGTTCTCATTGCGGCGCCAGCGGCTGCGCCAAGCCCGGCGCCGCGAGGGCCGGTATCTGCTGCGTTCCAACCTCACCGGCGAGGACCCGGCGACATTGTGGCGCTACTACATGCAGCTCTGCGAGATCGAGCAGGCGTTCAAGGAACTGAAGCACGATCTGGCCATCCGGCCGATCTTCCATCAGCGCGAGGATCGGATCGAGGCGCACATCTTCGTCGCCTTCATCGCGTACTGTCTGCACGTGACGTTGAAAAACCTGGCCCGACCGCGGGCGCCGGGGCTGACGCCCCGGGCGATCCTGGAGAAGTTCGCCACCATGCAGATGCTCGATGTGCATCTGCCGACCACCGACGGACGGTACCTGATCCTGCCCCGACATACTCAACCGCAACGGGAACACCAACTCCTGCTGGATCAACTCAAACTGCGTTTGCCGGAACAACCGACACCCAGAATCCTCGCCTGAATCGACGGCCACACCGCTTGCCAGTCGGTGCCTTGTAGTGCCGACCTACGGCTCTGGACAACAATAAATCAATGACTTGCGCCCGTTTTGGCGCTGAGTTGCGGAAGTCGGGCTAGCCGACCGAGGATCATCTTCGGCGGGTCGTACTCCACCGCCTCATACTCCACTTCCTTGTAGCGGTTGATTGAGAGGTCGTAGTCGTTGGCAGCAATTTCGCTCTTGGGCACGAAGAAACTCTGATCCGTCCGCGCCCGCTTGCGCTCCGCCTCGCGGTTCCGCCAGCGGGTGAGAATGTCGGCAAGATCGCTGTTGTCCGGTTGCGGTGTGCGTTTGTCGTCCAGCGAGTAGCCGTCCGCCCGCATGTCGTAGAACCAGACGTCGTCCGTGCCGCCGGAATTCGTCTTAGTGAAGACCAGGAAGGCGGTGGAGACTCCGGCGTAGGGCTTGAAGACGCCGGAGGGCATGGAGATGATGGCGTCGAGCTTCTGTTCCTCGACCAGAATCTTGCGCAGGGTCCTGTGCGCTTTGCTCGACCCGAAAAGTACGCCGTCGGGCACGATGACGGCGGCGCGGCCGCCGGTCTGAAGCAAGCGCAGGAACAGGGCAAGGAACAGCAGCTCGGTCTTCTTCGTCTTGACGACCTGCTGCAGGTCCTTGGCGGTGGACTCGTAGTCGAGACTACCCCTAAACGGCGGATTGGCAAGCACGACCGAGTAACGCTCGGAGTCGTCCCCTGCTGCTGAGTCGATCTGGGCCAGGGAGTCCTTGTAGCGGATGTCGGGATTCTCCACACCGTGCAGCAGCATGTTCATGCTTCCGATGCGCAGCATGGTGGTGTCGAAGTCATAGCCGTGGAAGGTGCCCTCGTTGAACCGGCGGCGGGCCCGGGCGTTCTTGTAGATGCGGTCGCCGTGGTGCTCGACGAGATACTCGGAGGCCGCGACGAGGAAGCCGGCGGTGCCGCAAGCCGGATCGCAGATGACGTCGTTCGGCGTGGGTGCGGTCATGTCCACCATCAGCTTGATGATGTGGCGCGGCGTGCGGAACTGCCCATTCTGCCCGGCGGTGGCAATCTTGCCGAGCATGTATTCGTATAGATCACCCTTGGTGTCGCGATCGGCCATGTCGATGCCGTCGAGCTGGTCGACCACGTTGGCCAGGACCCGGGCCGTAGGCATCATGAAGAGGGCGTCCTGCATGTGATGGGTGTAGGTGGATCCCTCATCCGAGCCCTCCGTCTGGCCCATCGATTTGATGAAGGGGAACACGCCGTCGCGCACCGTCTCGAACATCTGCTCCGGCGCAAGCTCCTTGAATCGCGACCAACGCAGCGTGTCTTGGCTAGCGGTGAACACCGGCTCCTCGATCGGATTGCCTGTGCGGGCGGCCTTATGCTCCTTGCGCGTGTGCAACTCGTCCAGTCCCTTGATGAAGAGCAGGTAGGTGAGCTGTTCAATGACCGAGAGCGGGTTTGAGATGCCGCCGGACCACATGGTGTTCCAGATTCGGTCGACTTTGGACTTCATTTCGCCGGTAATCATGATTCCATCTCGCCCGCTTCCATCGAGTCCTCCAGGTGCCTGAACCTCGAGGCGAAACACCTCCGGGGATGTGCCGCCCGCTGGTGGAATTTATGAGGGGCGGCTCATTCGGACGCCATGGTACCTTAGGTTGTGGGTCTCGTCTTCGCTGCACACTGATCAGGCACACCCAGTTTTCTTGGAAACGATAGAAGACCCGCCGGTCTGTCGCTCGACGGGGGGTAAATGCTTTGGACACGGATGACGCACCACGTCAATGGGCGACATGGACAGTTACCCGTCGGTCTATTCGCCTCGCAGAGATTGCGCCCCCAATGGCAAGTGCCGGGCGATCGTTGTGCGCAGCAGAGCGCCTCTCTTCACCATAGTCAGGCAAGCGAGCAATATGTCGGAATCAAAGAGATTGGAGCGACCATGGCCGAAGTGCCCCCCATACCTGACACAGAATTGCCCGAAAGATTCTCATCTCGGGGGCAATACGTAGAGAGTTTGGCTCGCTTTGATGCAGCCCTTTGTGAAGGTTGTGCTGTTTCTCAGGCAACTAGCGGGCAATTTACCCATCCGAGTTTAGGATACGCAACCCACGTTTTCGCGCGCATTCTCGCCCACGGACGTAACCTTATCAGCTCAGTGCCACGGAGTAGATGGTGTTCCGCTGATTATGAAGATTGGGACTTCGGCGCAAACGCAGGCAATTTTCGTTCGATTATGGAGGCTGCGCTGTTGTTCCACTACCTTTGTGATGCCGATCCCGATCCTGGTAACCAACGCGCCATCGTACAACTGATGCACCTTTATGACTTGACAAAACGCACGACGATTTTTGACAGCGGCGAGATGAACGTTGAAGCCGTTAGGGTACGATCAGAAATTGTTGGGCGGCTTATGGGCACTCGGCGATTCAAGCAGCTCCCTCCAGATGCGCAGAAGAATGCGCTAAATGGTAGGTGGCTAATGCTTGAGTCTAGGGAGAACATTATGGCCCGCTTAGGGTGGAATAAGTCAATGTACTATGTGCTCTGGAATCTCACATCCCAATACACGCACGTCTATTCTCTCGCCTTCTATCGAATCGAGCCCAACGGGCGTGGGACTGGTATAGAAAACGATTTTGATCGAGGATTCTTGGCATTAGGTTTGGAGACTTGTGCCGAGGTATTGAAGGGTATCACCGACGCGCTTTGTGAACACTTTCCGAACGCGAAGGACGTTCGAAATGGTTCCAATTCGAAGTTTTCGCCCGGTCCCTACCGAAATCTTCCCAAAGAAATGAAACGAGCACGGAGGAGGAAAAGGAAGCCCGCCCGACGCTGAAACGAGAATGCAATTGCTATGCATCTTCCTAGAAGGCCACCTGACCCTAGACGGCGAATTCGAAATTTGACGCCTAGGTACCCAAGCGATTATCGGGGGAACGCCCGTACCGGTGGCGCCTCTGGCGTTGCGCGCCTCTGGCGCAGCTTCTTCAACCACCACGAAAAAGGGCGTTTCAGCGGCAGTGGTGGTGGCCATGGAGCCGCGTGGAAAACGGCGCTGGCGACCCGGTTTTGCTGGGGTAAGTCAGCGCGGATGAACTGCCCGAATGCGTATTGGCGTGGTAGAGGGATTGGCGGTGACCGATCAACTTTGAACCACGACAACCGGAATATCGTATCCGGCAAGATTCCTGTCGTGCGGGCGTGCGCCACGGCAGACCATCAGGCCGTGATCGACGGCCTTTACTATGAGGTCTGATTCATTCAATAGTTTGCCAACTGGGGCGAGCTTCGGATCACGTCCGTGCGTCTTGATGAGGGCCTAGCGGATGCCGTGATAGACTCTGCCCCGACTCATTCAGGCTTGGAGGGAGCGATGGTGCGACCTGACGTAACCGAAACAGTCCAAGACTCAGAACCACCATCGGCGAACTTTGCCTTCTACATCGATTTTGAGAAAGGCGAAGGACCAGCAGCGCGGGTTTTTGCCGCCACACATGCATTTATCCGAGCATGTGAACACATAGACCGTGAATTGGTGTCCTCAATTGATACCAGCATTGAAACTGTACTGGTTATCGAAGATATTGAGGCTGGATCACTGAAAACGTGGTTGCGTTATGTAGTAAATGCAATTGACGATCAAGCCTTGAAGGATATTGACTGGAAGCCGCTCATTGGCCAATTTCTCGTGAAGGCGAAGTATTTGGTCTTAAAATGGATTGACAACGATGAGACACACAGAGATCTTCCAGAACTCGGACGAGAATTACAAGAGCTTGCTGCTGAGACTGATGTGCGACATCTGGGCGACTATCTACCTGTGAGCCCACAGGCTCTAGTATCGGCCATTAGGAATTTTGAAGGGATCAAGGACCATCTTATAGAGGGCGATAAAGCATCTGTTATTACACCGGGAAATGAGGATTTTGATTTCGACTTAACATTGCGATGTGATCTTGAAAAGTTAGAAGAACTAGCCATCAAGGAAATCCAAGTTCATACCGTGCCAAGGATGGTATTTATTGTACGAAAGCCAGACTATTTGGGCACTAGCATGTGGCAGTTACGCCACGGCACAACTCCTATATCCGCAAAAGTTGAAGATGAAACATGGCTAGCCACCTTTCAAGGTCGCGGAGTAGATGTTAGGCCGGGTGACGCACTTAACTGTCGCGCAAGAATTGAGATGACGTATGGTTACGACAACGAACTAATCAGTGAGAAGTTCTATCTTGAGGAGGTGCAGGAGATTCTGGAAAATCAATACAGTCAGAGTTTGCTAACACTTTATGATAATGATGATGAGCACTGAAGTCCTTCATAAAGTTTAGTTGGTATGGGGAAGCACTAGTTTCCTTGTAAGTACGGGTGATGGTCAATACCTGCCGCCAAACAGATCGTGTAGCTCATAGTCCTGTTGAAGAATCCTGGAAATTACTGTGATACTGTCTACAATCAGCTCATCGTTGCGATCGTAATCTGGATCTCCGCTCTTACCGCCGTGAAATAGGTTATTTCGCACACGCCAAACAGCGTGCAATAAATCTGTCGTTGTCTTGACCGGCTTCGCTAGCTCCCACGACAATCCACGACTAGGTTTGATGATCTGATAACTGGGTGGCCGATTCAGCAGTACAACAAGCGAATTGTTTTCGAGGAATTGAAGCAAAGAACTTTGTCCAAGCCTCTCCTTTACGTACCGTTCCCTTTCCAATCGAATTTGGTGTCCTTTGGATTTTGCATACCCAAGTTGTTTGAGCGCGTACTCCAGCCGCATCATGATCTTAAAGAACCGAACGGCGTATTGAGGGTGGTCATCGATTCTAGAGCAATCCATTTCCAATTCGGTATGTGGAATTTCCATAATCTCTCGTCCTAACCACCCAAGGCATACGCCTTGGTTTGAACTTGTGCCTGTTGAATTTATGAATTCCAAGTGAAATAGGGATTGTCAATATCATCACGCAGCCACTATTCGTGTTTGTGCTTGCGACAGAGATACGATGACAAGATCGAGATGTTCGCAGACGACCATTTCACGTTTTGAAACTACAATGTCAGTCTGAAGCGCTCTGGAGCGCTCAACTAATACCAATGTAGCCCTCCAAGTATCTTTTCGTAAGCACCTGTAATAGACTCAAATCTTGCATACGAACCACCGAAAAATCCAGCTCTCAAGGGATCCCATTGTTCTTTAAGTGACGCTGCTTCCTTGCACAGTTGTGAGAATGGGTTCGATGCCATTCCTCTACTCTGGTACTTCCACCAAAATCGACCTGCCGGTCCCCATATATCAGATTCATGCGCTCCGTCCCAGTCAATGTGTGCATATGTTAAAGACATCAGTATCTCGAATCGATCAAACAGGACCTCATATGATTTTCCCAGAAAAAAGAGGTCTTCGACAGTTGGTTGAGTTTCCCTGAAAGCGTATTCACTCTCTGGAACATAATTCCTTTCATGCCCAGGCACAAGCTTCCATGCCTTAGTTCGCGTGACGTCCAGTCGTCCTTTCATTGTGGGCAAAATCAAAGGGACACTCTCGTTCCGATTGCTTGGCTTTTGGATCGCTGTGGTAAGCATACAATGAAGGTTTGCATAGTTCGACGATGTCAACGCGGCGATTCCGCCGGTGTATAGCAATAGATTTACTGAATACCACCGTAAGCCCAACCATAAAACTAGGCCACCAGTCATTTCGTGTACTTCTCCGATTCTAGCAAAAACCCTTTCGAGTATTGATCTGTGCTCGTCCCCTCCCCATCGCGCGATAAGCGCAACTATCAATCGAAGATCAGCCATGCAGGACTCATAGTGTTGAAGACGTTCAACAAAGGTTTCTGACGTTACTTCTGTGGATTGCATGGAGCGGTCAGTGCGACCAAGTCTGTAAAATGCCTCTCTAGTCTTCGCCATCACCAAGTCATCGAGAACGATGCGATATTTTGGATCTGAAAGATACTGCTTTACTTGAGTTTCCAAGGAGATAGATTGATTTGTTTGTTCCGGCGCTGTTAGTGATGCGGGAATTGCGACCAACACGTTGTCCGCCTTGCTGTCAGCCTGCGCTTGAATTGGCATTTCCGGCATCAATACCAAATCCCCTTCACCATCAAATGATCCGAAATGTGGTGTTTGCTGGGAGTACTGATCTTTAGCTACTCTATCATACACATACGCCATTACCTCTCCGGCCGTTAGCACGTTTTTTTCGCTTGACGCGGCACCATCAAAGGCATCAAGTAGATGACCTGTAAAGATCGAATGGCCTTCACGCGGACCACCGGAGTCTGCAACAACCTCATCAGCCTTTCCTGCCGTTAGAACTTGTCTTGAATAGCGAGTGAGCATGTTCTTCAGAAAACGCATACTGCCGGGCGACGCAAGTCTCGTTAATGCAAGGCCGCCATAACAGGTATCCATAATGAACAGCATGTGTTTTGCACAGATTAAATCAGCATTCTTCGTTAGATCATCCCATCTGATTAACGTTGACAATTTGTCCGCGGTACCATCGGCAGGAAACAAGAACCCTGTGTCCCCTCCTCGACCTTGGACCGTGTGACCGTGGCCAGCGAAGAAGAAGACAATTCTATCGTTAGGCTCGACGCGTTCCGCTAACGAAAGATAGCTTTCCATGATGGATGCTCGTGTAGCATCTCCGTTGAGAAGCAGCAAAACATTGTCTTCAGGGAAGTTAAACGAATTTACCAGTGCGTGTCCTATGCCTTTTGCGTCATTACATGCGTATGCAAGAGGAGAGGCGTATTCATAGTTGTCAATTCCGATCAACAGCGCCCAACTGTTTGAGTAATGTTCTTTGTAAAGCACTAAA
This sequence comes from Candidatus Rariloculaceae bacterium, assembly GCA_965262365.1. Lineage (GTDB taxonomy): Bacteria > Pseudomonadota > Gammaproteobacteria > Steroidobacterales > Rariloculaceae > UBA6522. The sequence goes on along the minus strand of OZ253541.1, from coordinate 3,173,719 downwards.
CTAATCTCGTAATTTCGTCGTCACATTGTGACATCTGACCTACGCAGGTCAATCTGATAGCATATCGTGGAGACGACGCTTAAGGCGACGCTCGGATGGCTTAGTACTACCCTAATCGTTGTTTGGCTAATGAAATGTTATTCATTCTGTCAATCAGGAATCGGAAACGTCTCGTCCCTGTGTAAAGTTATGGTAGTCGTGAGACTTCCTGCAGTTCCAATGGAGCGCACTCGCTACACCAAAAAACCAGACAGTAACGGCTTGCAGGTCGAACATATGGCATCGTATTCGCGTCACCAACTAAGCAAGGCTCACCGTGCGAGACTACAGTCCCACGTTTTTCGGCACAAATACTATGCCATCCATAATCTTGCGTGCTGTAAGAACAATGCCGGCACGCTAAACATTCAATTCCGCGCAGCCTCTCTCTGATTGCAGACGTACCTCGCTGGTGCCGGAAGGATGCTCGACTCGGATAGTCGAAATGACTCCCTTAGTAGGCCCGGTTACCCGCTGTGCGGGTAGCCGGGCGACCCTATTTGAAACGGTCCCCTGGATAGACACGCAGCAAGCCACACAAATCGCACCGGTCACCGCATGAGCAGCATGAACATGATGCGGCGTCAAATAACACGAATAGACCACGCCCCCGCGCCGTGGGGGCGCCAGAATACCGACCTTGGGGACCACAGATTCAGCCACATCACCAAGCCCCATCCGCCGTCCGGCCTCAAGCCTTATCTTCTCAATCCGCTCCATAGGCACCGCATTACCGGTGATCTCACCCGGATCATAGCCACTCAGGCCAAGGTCCCCGGCCCGCATCATCACCATCGGCATCGCCACATCAACACAACTAACCGCCACCCCTTCAATTTCTTCCTGCACAGTCCCAGTCGGAAACATCGCCCCACACTTGGACCCCACCACATCGCTAAACCTGAGCACCACCGGCGCCCCGGTGCCCGGCACCCCGTCTATGCGCTGATCTCCGGCATAGGTCACGGTCCCTCCCGGCGTCTGGACGATGGCCTTGATTCGGCTCCCGGTATTGACATCGAAGATGCGGACCCGGGTCTCGTCGGCGTCCGGTGTCACCAGGCCGCGTTCGATGGCGAATGGGCCGACACCGGCCAGCATGTTCCCGCAGGAGGGCGCCGTATCGACGATGGCCTTGTCGAGCCACACCTGCGCAAAGCGATAGTCGACATCGATACCCGGGCGTTGCGACGGACTGACCATCGCCACCTTGCTCGTCACCGTGGTGGCGCCTCCGAGCCCGTCGATCTGACGCGGGTCGGGTGAGCCCATGGCCGCAAGCAGAACGCGATCCCGGACCTCGGGATCCGCCGGCAAATCCTCAAGCAGGAAAAACGGCCCGCGGGACGTCCCGCCGCGCATGAACATGCAAGGAATCGCTCGCTGCGTCATCGCACTTGTCCCGTCAACCAGGGTTGGTCGACGTATTGTGCAATTGGGCCCCGGGGAGTTCCACCAGCGAAGCCCGCGCTACAAGTGTTCGCCGCTTGCGAATTACCCCATTTTGAGGAGATTCTGACCTTGTCGGCATCGTCGGGGCGGGGGAAGGTCATGTTAGGCTTTCACATCGGTCGGAGGCGCTGATGAACAAGGAAATGTATACCGTGATCGGCGTGGGCGTGGCGTTGGCGGCCATCCTGATTACGTCGCTGGGCGGCTTGCGTGCCGAAATGCGGGACGAGTTTTCCACTATGCGGGACGGGCATGCCGCAATCCGCACCGAAATGCGGGAAGGTCAGGCATTGTTTCGCACGGAGATGCGGGAGGATTTCGCTGCGGTGCGCACGGTACTGACGGACATGCGCGCCGACCTCGCGCGGTTGGGCGAGTGGGTGGCGCGCATCGAGGTCCGGCTCGACATCCCGGTTGGCGAGCCCTCCACCGCCGTGCAGTAGATTGGCTCCCGATTCCGGGACGTCGTTTGCGGTTTTGGCTGGGCGGACACCGTTCAAACGTCTCGGCGAACACAGGTTCTCTCGCGCCGCAACCACGAACTCTCGGGCACGAACACTTGGCCATCCATGATCTTGCGCGCCGTTAGAGTAATGCCGGCACTCCGAACCTTTAATTCCGCGCCGCCTCTCTCGGTTTCCAGCCGTACGTCGATGGCGCCGGAAGGATGCTCGATGCGAATAGCCGCAACGCCGCCCGCGGCAGACTCGGTTACCCGCTCTGCCGGTAGCCGGGCGACCCCACTTGCAACGGTATTCTGGATCGACGCGCAACAGGTTACGCAGATCACTCCGGTCACCGCATGCGCCGCATGAACGTGATGCGGCGTCAGGTAACACGAATAGACCACGCCGCCGCGCCGTGCGGGCGCCAGAATACCGACCTTTGGGACGACTGATTCGGCCACATCGCCGAGTCCCATGCGGCGACCAGCCTCAAGCCTTGTCTTCTCGATACGTTCCATAAGCACCGCATTGCCGGTGATCTCATCCGGGTCGTAGCCGCTTAGGCCCAAGTCCCCGGCGCGCATGATCACCATCGGCATCGCCACGTCAATACAACTAACCGGCACCCCATCGATTTCTTCCTGAACGACGCCGGTCGGAAACAGCGCACCGCACTTGGATCCCACCACGTCACTAAAGCTGAGCACGACCGGCGCCCCGGTGCCCGGCACCCCGTCCATACGCTGATCTCCGGCATAGGTCACGGTCCCTCCCGGCGTTTGGACAAGTGCCTCGATTCGGCTCCCGGTATTGACATCGAAGATGCGAACCCGGGTCTCGTCGGCGTCCGGTATCACCAGGCGGCGTTCGATGGCAAATGGGCCAACGCCGGCCAGCATGTTCCCGCAGGAAGGCGCCGTATCGACGATGGCCTTGTCGAGCCACACCTGCGCGAAGCGATAGTCGACATCAATCTCCGCCCGTTGCGACGGACTGACCATCGCCACCTTGCTCGTCACCGTGGTGGCGCCTCCGAGCCCGTCGATCTGACGCGGATCGGGTGAGCCCATGGCCGCAAGCAGAACGCGATCCCGAACTTCGGGATCCGCCGGCAGATCCTCAAGCAGGAAAAACGGCCCGCGGGACGTCCCGCCGCGCATGAACATGCATGGAATCGCACGCTGCGTCATCGCACTTGTCCCGTCAGCCAGGGTTGGTCGACGTATTGTGCAATTGGGCCCCGGGGAGTTCCACCAGCGAAGCCCGCGCTACAAGTGTTCGCCGCTTGCGAATTACCCCATTGTGAGGAGATTCTGACCTTGTCGGCATCGTCGGGCCGGGGGAAAGTCATGTTAGGCTTTCACTTCGGTCGGAGGCGCTGATGAACAAGGAAATGTATACCGTGATCGGCGTGGGCGTGGCGTTGGCGGCCATCCTGATAACGTCGCTGGGCGGCTTGCGTGCCGAAATGCGGGACGATCATGCCGCAATCCGCACCGAAACGCGGGAAGGTCAGGCATTGCTTCGCACGGAGATGCGGGAGGATTTCGCTGCGGTGCGCACGGAACTGACGGGCATGCGCGCCGACCTCGCGCGGTTGGGAGAGCGGGTGGCGCGCATCGAGGTCCGGCTCGACATCCCGGTTGGCGAGCCCTCCACCGCCGCGCAGTAGATTGGTTCCCGATTCCGGGACGTCCCTCCGCGCATGAACATGCATGGGATCGCACGCTGCGTCATCGCACTTGTCCCGTCAGCCAGGGTTGGTCCCCCAGCGCCTCGATGCACTTCCCGCCACGAAAACCTTTGAGTGAACCGTCCGCACATGACCGGTGGAGCTTACCGGCGGGGCGGGTTGAATGCATCCGTCGGGGGGTGAGGGCGCAGCTTGAACTGTCAGATTGCTCAACCCGCGCTCGATGGCGAACGGCCCGACCCTCGGGATCCGCCGGCAAATCCTCAAAAAGGAAAAGACCCCTGCTTGAGGGGCCTTTTCCTCGCGAGTACGCTTCAATATTCCAGCACGGCCGGAACCGGTTTTCCGGCGGTCGATGAACGCTGCTCACGCAGCCTCGAATGCATCCATCTTCGCCAATTATTTGCCACTGCGTTTGTCAAGTCAACGCGATCCCGTGCGCCGGGCAGGGGACGAGCGCGACCGCCCGGCCGCCAAGACAGGCATCGAACGACTCGGGCTATATCGAGACAGAGAAATGCCCGTCCATCCCGTTGTAGATCAGGATTGCGGCTCCGAGAAGGTCTCGCCCTATGAGGGCGATGATATCCATCTTGTTGCCGTGGAGGTTCACTCCCATCAGCCCTTGAGGAACATCGAAGTTCGAGAAGCCGGGTATCTCAAGTCTCCCGGAAAACACGGGAACGATCACATTAGGCCAAGTGACAATGCAGGATTGAAAAATGTCTGTGTCCTGTCCTGCGGGCGCCGAACCAAAAATGGTTCTTGGCCGAATTTTCGCATCCCTTCGGTGATCGCGTCGGTCTCGTTCTCGAAGGAATCGACAACCTCGGTGCCCTTTATGAGCAAGAACAAGCTGTCGTACTTGCGGATTAGCCGGTTCCGATTCCGATTCAGAAAGGCTACTTCCGTCGCTAGCAGTTCATCATTGTCCATGTTGGATACCCTTGGAGACGTACCGTCGCTGGAATATTCGCCAACGACAGGGGGCGTCAAGCGTTAATTCGTTGCCCGGCGATCATGTCGACCCAAGTATATGATCCTCAGTCGTGGATTTCAGTTCTATATCCCGTCGTTCTGGGCAGATTCCTTGCCGGCTGCGTCATCGCACTTGTCCCGTCAGCCAGGGTTGGTCGACGTATTCTGCAATCAGGCCCCCGGGTAGTTCCACCAGCAACAGGTTGGCGACCGCCGCCAGGGCCACGATCACGCAAGCCGTCAGCAACAGCGTCAATCCCCAGGACTGCTGCGCCTTGCGTCGCAGAAACGCCATGAAGAATACGAGGACGCCCGGCAGAAAGCCCACCACGCCCACGACCGCGACCAGCACCCCGAACCAACCAGCGCTTCGCCACGTACCGCCGCCGCCCTCCCCAGCACCGGCTTCGGCATTGGACTGGTGGCCGCCCTTGGCAGCTTCCGCCCCCCACTCAAGGTCCACATTCGCCGGACTGACCGCCGGCCTCACCCTCAACACCACCACCAACACAACACAAAACACCAACGTCGCCACCGCCACACTCAACGGAAATATCCGCCCCAACGGCGAAAGCCTCAGACTGCTCCACACGGCATACAGCAGCATTGCAATCGCCCCACCAACAAACGCAAGCTGCGGACCAACATTCCCGGCCGGCGAACTCCGCCGCGATCCATCCGCCCCCGTCTGCGCACGTTGAGCCCTGCCTCCCTGCCCACGCGCCCCCAACCAAACCGACACCACCGTAATCCCGAGAATCACCACCACCCCCGGCCGCACCAGCATCTCCCACCCATAAAACTGCACCGCCAGGTTCAAATACCCCTCCGCCTGCGGCGCCAGCACAAATCCGATCAAGAACGCCGGCCGCGACCACCCGAACCGACGCAACAACACCCCCAGCACTCCCACCGCCAGCAACGCCACCAGATCCATGAACTGCCGCGTCGCCTGGTACGCGGCAAAGCTCACCACCACGATCATGAACGGCGCCAGCAGGTTGAACGGGATCGTGGTCAGCCGTGCGATGGGCCGGGCCAGCAGCATGCAGCTTCCCGCGCCGAGGACGTTGGCCAGCGCCAGCGACCAGATGATCGTGTAGGTCAGGTCCAGGTCGCTGGAGACCATGGCGGGGCCGGCTTCGATGCCCAGCAGCACCATGCCGCCGAGGAAGACGGCCATGGCGCCGGAGCCGGGGATGCCGAACAGCAGCGTCGGCACCAGTCCGCCGCCTTCCTTGGCGTTGTTGGCCGATTCCGGGGCGAGCACGCCGCGGATGTCGCCCTTGCCGAAGCGGGACTTGTCCCTGGCGGTCTGGACCACGTGGCCGTAGGCGATCCAGTCAACGACCGTGCCGCCGAGTCCGGGGATGGCGCCGATCAGGGTGCCCAGGCCCGCGCAGCGCAGGCACAACAGCCAGTGGCGGAATACGTCCCGGATGCCTTCGAACCAGTCCGCGGCGAGCATGCGGCCGGCGGCGATGGGGCGGTTGCGGCGCAGCAATTCGGTGATTTCCGGGAAGGCGAACAGGCCGATGCCGACGATGACCAGGGGCAGGCCGTCGTAGAGGTAGTCGATGCCGAACGTCATCCGGAACTCGCCGGTGGCGGGCGCGCCGCCGATGGAGCCGACGATCAGCCCGAGTCCGCAGGCGGCGAGCCCCTTGATCAGGCTGGCGCCGGAGAGCACGCCCACCATGGAGAGGCCCAGCAGCGCCAGCATGAACAGTTCCGCCGAGCCGAACGTGAGGATGAGCGGCCGCGCCACCTGCACGAACAGCGTGAGGATCACCGCGCCGACGATCCCGCCCATCAGCGATGCGGTGAATGCGGCCGACAGCGCGCGGGCGGCGTGCCCCTGCTGCGACAGGGGGAAGCCGTCCAGCACCGTGGCCTGGCTGGCGCTGGAGCCGGGGATCCCCATGAGCACGGAGGTGAAGGTATCGGATGTGGGGATCACCGCGACCATGCCCACCAGCATGGCCAGCGCCGAGACGGTATCCATCCCGTACAGGAAGGGCATCAAGATGGCGAGCCCGGCGATGCCGCCGAGTCCGGGGAAGGCGCCGACCGCCAGTCCCAGCATCACGCCGAGCGCGAGATGGAGGAGGTGATCGGCAGTCGCCAGGTTGGCAATTGCGGCCAGCAGCGCTTCGGTCAAGGTTCAGGCCTCGAGATTCACGCGGAATTCATCCTTGAGCCGCGTCCGGACCCAAGTGTCCTTGTAGGCGCCGATCCGCGAACGCTGAACGCCATGATGACTCCCTTCCAGGACCGCGAATGAAAAGATAACTTTACGCCCATACCGACGGTTCAGTTATATTTTTCTTTCAAAAAAGGCAACGAAAAGTAAAGCAAACGCCCGATTTGCTGGATTGGTTATCTTTTCTCGGATCGACGAGGCCTCGCCGTCCGAGCTGCGCCGCGAATCTCTTCATCGGACAGCATCCAGCCGTCTCCCGCTCAAACGTATGCGCCATCCTTCAGGTGATCGATGATGGTCATAACCTCATCGAACTCGCCTTCCTGCAGACAATCCGCCGGGGTCCTGCCGTTCAACAGTCGATGAGGTGCGAACAACCACAGGCGTGCCTCGTCCGGCTCATAGAGTTCCGCCAATTGGTCAATTACCCATTCCAGGGTCAGCAGGCGTTTCAGACGGTCCGGTTGGGGATCGACCTTGCCGCGGGTCCACCGCGATACCGTCTCCGGCGTGGTATCCATCAACTGAGCGATATCCCTCGCCTTGATGCCTCCATGCTCCTTGATGGAATCAAGCCGTTTCCCTACTGCGTTTGACATGCGTTGTGCTCCTGTCGCCACTCAATGCCAAGTATGCAATTCCAATTGTGTGGGCACCGGTCTCACGATTTGAGGTCTTGTTACCCTATCCGTACGCTGAGTGACCCAGAAACATATTGACATTGTAGACAACATAACGATTGTCGTATCAATAGACAAGTATGCAATCATTTGCTCTCGGGTCCGAACACTAGGCCGTCCATGATCCTGCGTGCTGCGCGAACAATGCCGGCGCACCGAACTCTTAATCCCTCGCCACCTTGCTCGTCAGCATGTCGGTGCCCCCGAGTCCGTCGATCTGCCGCCGGTCGGGGGATCCCATGGCGGCCAGCAGCGCTTCCGGCAAGGTTCAGGCCTCGAGATTCACGCGAAATTCGTCCCTGAGCCACGTCCGGACCCAGGCGCGGGCGCTTTGCGGAACGTCGGTGGCCAGTTCGTAGATGCGCTGCGCCGCAGGGCCGACCACCTGCTCGTAGGTGCCCAGTGCCGCGGGCTTTCGGGCGATGTATTCCGGGTCCCGGCGCATGGCGCGCACGGCGTCCTCGTAGGCGCCGACGATCTCGTCCGGCGTCTCCGCGGGCGCAACGAGCAGCTTCTGCGCCGGGAATCCCGCGGTGAAGAAGGCGAACCAGCTCTCCCAGCCGGCGCCGCGGGGCGGTTCGCCGTGCAGCAGCTCGTAGGCTTCCCCGTAGTGGGGCAGATCCGGGAAGGTGGGATCGCGGATCAGGTTGCCGTCGGCGTCCAGCGCGCCCCACGAGAACAGCGGCACGGCGGCGCCCTGCTCGATGAGCGGCACCACGTTGCGCAGGTAGGCGGTGGAGGTCTGGTAGTCGATATTGACCTCGCCCCGTTCGAACGAGAGCCTTCCGGCGCCGCGTCCGCTCATCCCGAAGATGGGCCGGACGTTAAGGCCCATGAGCTTGAAGCCGAGCACCGGGACCAGGTCCAGCGACGTGGGCCCCTGGCTGCCGTAGAGCAGTTCCCGGTCGGCGATCCGGCCGAGTTCCGTCGCGTCGGCGATGCCGAGATCGGCAGAGACGTAGGCCACCCCGCCCGTGCCGTAGGCCATCAGCACGCGCCAGTCCCGATACTCGTACCGCACCCGCGGATCGTCCATGAGATAGGGAAACTGGGTGGACGCGGAAGTGCCCAGCACCGAGAGCCCATCCGGCCGGGCCCGCGCGGCGAAGCGGTTGGCGCCGGCGATGGAGTTGCCGCCCGGGACATTGCGCACGACGACGGTGGGCTGGCCGGGGAGGTACCGCGAGAGGAAGGGGGCGTTGAAGCGGCCCCAGGTGTCGGAACCGCCGCCTTCCTTGAAGGGGATGATGAGTTCGATGATGCGGCCGGAGAAGTCGGGGGATTGGGCGTGGGCGGGGGAGGGTGCGAGGCCAAGGCCCAGCCCGCCCAATCCACCGAGACCCAGCCCGCCCAGTCCGAGCGTGGCCGAACCCAGAAACTTTCTTCGGTCGATCTTGCTCAAGCGCCTTCCAGCCCCTTCAAATCCGTCCACTCGCCACGGACGTTCCCGCGATCTCTCCGAAAACAGCGCCCACCATTTGGTATTCCTTGTCGAAGACACGGATACCGTGGCAATAATGCACGGTCAGTCTCTCCGCGTCCAAGGATAGGCCGCCGAAATGCTCGGCATCCATTTGCACTCGTACAAATCGCTCCGCATCGCTCCATTAGCGCCTCAAGCGCTCCATGCAAGCCCGCCATTCTCGATTCCGGGGCCAGTTTTGCGCGATGCAGGGCCGGGAAACGATGTGTTAAATTGCGGGCATGAAAGAAGAGGTGCGATGGTTGATCGGTATCGGCGTAATACTCGCCGGGCTGATTCTGAACGCCCAGCGTGTGCACGGAAATCGCATAGTCGGGCTTGGAAACCAGGTTGACCGGCTGGAGGATGCGCTCACGGAACATCGGGTGGAAGCGGCCCGGGATTTCGGCGAGATCAAGAGCAGCATCGAATACCTCCGCACCGGCGATTCCCCAGGCGAGTTCTAGACCTCGACGCTCCGCCCCGGATCGTATCCGGCGATCGTCTCGTGCGGATAGCCGCCCTGATTCGACAGAATCCGGGTCTCTCCGAACATGAAGTCCACGTTGTAGTGCGTGTGCCCGCAGATCCACAGTTCGGGCCGGGTGGACTCCACGACTTCCGGAATGTCGGCGCAGAAGTACTTGGCGATGTCATCCATCGGAAAGCCCGTGTGGCGAGCCTTCAGGGTCGGCGGCCAGTGCGTGATGACGATATCGCCGGGCTTGACCGTATCCGTCAGAAACGCAACGGCCTCTGCGTGCAGGTCCAACATGGCTCCGGGAGTCATCAGGCCGCCACCGTGCCGGATGCGGTGGAAGTCGTTGATCGCGCGGCCCGCATTTAGCATCGACAAAGGCTCGTGGCAGAAGTTGGCCCACAAGGGACTGCCGACGAAACGCCGGTCGCCCACCCGCACCGCCTGGTTGTTCATCCACTCATAACCGCCGTACGCGCTCATTCCGCTCATGAACGAATTGGCGTCGGCCAGGTCCTTCCCGTAGAACTCGTGGTTCCCCGGCACATACAGGACCGCCTCGTAGCGCCCGCTCAGTCCGCGCAGCCACTCCACGGTCTTATCGTCTGCCAGGCCGATGTCGCCGGCCAGCACGAGCACGTCGGCTCCCACGTCCGGCACCTTCGGCGAATGGCCGAATTCCCGATGTATGTCGCTCGCGATTTGCAATTTCATGGTTTTGATCCCGTCGGACCGGCGGGCTGTCATGCGGGGAGGGGAATTCTACCGGAACTGGCACCGCCCGCTACGAGGCCCACCGGTCGCCGCAGCTACTGCAGAACGTTGTTCCATGCAAGCCCGCCTTTCTCGATTCTGGGGCCAGTTTCGCGCGATGCCGGGCCGAGAAACGATATGTTACATTGCCGGCATGAAAGAAGAGCTGCGATGGTTGATAGGCATCGGCGTCATCCTCGCCGGGCTGATTCTGAACGCTCAGCGCGTGCACGGAAATCGCATGGACCGGCTTGAGGATGCGCTCACGGAACATCGGGTGGAAGCGGCCCGGGATTTCGGCGAGATCAAGAGCAGCATCGAATACCTGCGCACCGGCGATCCCCCGGGCGGATAGCCGCCCTGATTCGACAGAATCCGGGTCTCTCCGAACATGAAGTCCACCTTGTAGTGCGTGTGACCGCAGATCCACAGTTCGGGCCGCGCTGCCGGCTGCGCTGACGCGCAGGAACAGCGCGTTGTTTTCTGGAAGCCCGATGATCGGTTGCGTTCCGCGATTTCGCTGCGATATGGTGTTCCACCCCGGTAGGAGCACCCCGAGATGACCCTTCTTGTCGCCGGCCTTTTTCTGTTCTTCGCGCTCCACTTGATACCGAGCGTCGTACCCCTGCGCGTCGCGCTGATCGCCCGTCTCGGCCCGGGAGCCTACCGCGGCCTGTTTTCGCTCGTCTCGTTGGCAGGTCTGGTACTCATGGCATGGGGGTTCGCCCGTGCGCCCTTCGAACCGTTGTACGCGGTGCCAGGCTGGGGGCGCCAGGTATCGATGTTCGCGGTACCCGCCGCGCTTGTGCTGCTCGCGGCGGCCAACATGCCAACCCATCTGCGCGCCGTGCTCAGGCATCCGATGCTGCTCGGGACATTGCTGTGGGCAGCCGCCCACCTACTCTCCAACGGCGATCTCCGCTCGGTCGTGCTGTTCGGCAGTTTTGCGGGCTATGCGGTACTCGACCTCGTCAGCGTCGTGGCACGCGGCAAGCGACCATCGAGCGACAAGGCGCCGCGCCTGGCGATGGACGGGGCAGCCGTCGTCGCGGGTCTCGCCGCCGCCGGCCTGCTTACGGTCTTCCATGGCACCCTCTTTGGCGTGCCGGTGATCTAGCAGTATTCGCGGCGGAAGTACCCGCGATCTTCCCGAACACCGCGCCCGCCATCAGCCCCGCGCCGCCGGGATAATTGTTGTAGAACACGCCGCCCACCAGTTCCCCGGCAGCATACAGCCCCGGGATTGGCCGAAGATCTGTGTCCAGCACGTGGGCATCGGTGTTGACGCGCAGCCCGCCGAAGGTGAACGTGATGCCGCAGGTCACCGCATAGGCTTCGAACGGCGGCTGCTCCAGGGTATTCGCCCAGTTGCTCTTGTTGATGGATAGGCCCGCCGTGCAGCGTCCGTCCTTGACGTTGGGGTTGAACGGAATGTCCGTTTGAACCGCAGAGTTGTACGCTTTGATTTCCTCGAGACAGGTATCGGCGTCGACATCGTCGAGCCGTCCGACCAGTTCTTCGAGCGAATCTGCAGCAACCCTGGTGACCTGCCGTATCCGGTACTCGTCGCGCAGCAGGTGCGCGGTCCTGGCGTCGAAGATCTGCCAGGCGAACTGCCCCGGCTGCCTCATGATCTCGGCCCCGTACTTGACGTAGGTGTAGTTGCGAAAGTCGGCGCCCTCGTCCACGAAGCGACGTCCGTGTGCGTTGACCATGATGCCGAACGGGTAGGAGTGCTTCTGGAACTGATCGCCCACGGCAAGGTCGCCGAACTCCGGGGCGTTTCGGTCCCAGCCGACCGCATGGCAACCGGACCAGTTGCCGTAGCCCGCCGCACCCCGGTCCAGTGCCATCCGGATCCCATCGCCAGTATTGAAGCGAGTGCCGCGCACCCGGGCGACCTCCCAGCCGGGACCGAGATAGCGTGTGCGCCATTCCGGATTAGCCTCGAACCCGCCGCAGGCCAGCACCACGGCATCGGCGGGCACCGTCTCCGGCCGCTCACCGCCCCGGCGCACCACCACGCCGATGACGTTCTTGCCGTCGAAGGCCAACTCCACGGCCCGCGCGTCGTACTGGATCTCGATGCCGCGGCGCAGGCAGGCCTCGGTCAGGCTGTCCACCAGCCCGGGGCCGCCGCCCACCGCCTCCACCGTCAGCCCGCCCCAGAAAGTGAACTTGCCGTTGACCTTGAACGCCTGCCGGCCGTAGATGGGCATGAAGCGAACGCCCTTGTCCCGCATCCAGTTCATGGTCGGCGCCGACTGACGAACCAGGCACTCCACCAGATCCGCGTCGCAGCGATAGTTCGTCACCCGGAACATGTCGTCGAAGTACTGATCCTCGGTATACGTACCGAAGTCGGTCATGGCGATCTCGTTGTCGGAGAGATCGGGCATGAGCTTGACCAGGTCGTCGACGCCGGCATACGCGCAGCGGAAGGCTCCGGCGGTGAAGCGGCTGTTGCCGCCGCTCTCGTCTTCGGGCGCGCGCTCGAGCACGGTGACGCTGGCGCCGTTCTCGCGCGCCGCCAAGGCGGCGCACAGGGCGGCGTTGCCGCCGCCAACGATCAGGACTCGGGACATGGAACCTGTCAACGAATTTCGCTCTGAACTTGGCACTGGGAAGATTTCAGCCGGCAAGCATACGCGATCCCATCCATTCCGGGACTACCCCTTGCCTTGCCACAACCCAATCATCGTCCCGAGAATCAGGCTTTGCTGGTGCACGATGCCGGACTCCGTCACCTGATTTCGATCAAGGACTCCCCATCCATCAGCGCGGCTTCAATGGCTGGCATATGCGGTGCCAGTTTGGTTTGAAGCGAGGCATTGGTGGTGTTGCCGAACCGCAGCCAGACCACCTGCAGTCGCCGGCGCCGCCGCGCCCGGTCGGCAAAGTCATTGTCCTTCGACCAGATAACTGCCTGCATCTCTCGCGCCCTGGTTTCGATTTCATCGTCCGTAGCTGCACCGAGACCAAGATCGTTATCATGGTCGGACGGATAGCCTGCCGCGGCAAGCCATCGCGCCAGGCCAGGCGGCAACTGCGCGTCGATAAGGAAACGCAAGATCAGGCGGCAAGAATGACGCGGTGCTCGCTCGCTGCCGCGCCAAAGGCCAGGGCGGCGCGCAAATCCGCGTCGCTCAGGTAGGGGTAGTCGGCGAGAATTTCCGAAGGCTCCGCTCCGCTGGCCAGCAGGTCCAGAATGTCGGACACGCGGACTCGAGTGCCCCGGATGTGTGGGCGCCCGCCACAAATTGCAGGGTCGATATGGACACGATCCTGGACCTCCGGGACAACCCCGTCGGTCAGAATCTCCTTGAGAACGCAAATCCGAGCGCCCTTTCGGGGACCGGAATGCCCATATTCATTGAGGAACTTCTGCAACGCGTTGTCGAGTTCGGTGTGACGGCGCGAGGAGGGCGGCACAATGTCGAACCAGCGCTTGAGAATGGCCTCGGTTCTGCCGCCGTCTCTGACATCGGCTTTCGACAGGTAGGTTTCGGCGCGGTTTTCTGCATACCCGACGAATATGGAGGGCGCAAAGAACCAGGCCGAATCATCGGACCTTACCGCATACCATGCGTGCACCTGCTTCATTCGGGCAGCGAGCCGAGGGTTTTCCTTGAGCTCGGTTTGGTAGCGCGAGATGTTCATGACTGCATGATCCCGCTTGTCGATCAAATCGCGAGCCACTCCGGCGCTCCTTTACAAGGCAAATTTCAAAGGCAAGCGCAGGATACTAGATAAAGTAGATTACATCTACTTAAGGTGACGGTGTTGAGGAACTGATCCGGATTCACGCCGCATGCGCGGAGGAACCGGCCGCTACGGACTGATCCGTCGGCCCAGGACGGGAGCGTCCGGCCCACCCTGTCTCGACTTACGGGTCCGCCGTTTCTTCTACCCGGTCTTCGAACACCAGCGGCCGCAGCCCGCCGTCCAGCGCCGGATCGTAGTCGGGATTCGGTGTCGGTATCTTCGTTCCAACGTCGTCCAGGTAGGCCTTGAGCTCCGCCAACATCGATTCGGCGATCTCCGGCCGGAACCGCGACAGGTCGGCCGACTCCCGCAGGTCCATGTCGAGATCGTACAGGTACGCCCGGTCCGGCTCGAGTTCCCAGATGAGCTTGTGGCTGCCGCGCCGGATCGCTGCCTGGGGTGTGACGTGCTTCTGGTTGCGATAAGCGCCGTAGTACCAGATCAACGGTTCCGTCGGCCGGTCCACCGACCCGTCGCCGCCGTTCTCCAGAACCGGAACCAGGCTGCCCCCGTCCAGATCGTTCGGCAACCGTTCGGCGGCCCCCACCCACTGGGCGATCGTCGGCAGGAAGTCGTAGCCGACGACGGGCACGTTGCTCTGGGTACCGGCCTCGATGCCGGGGCCGCGCACGAACATCGGAACCCGGATACCGCCTTCCCAGACGTGGGTCTTGCCCCACGCCAGCGGAACGTTGCTCGTCACCGGGTTGTCGGATTCTCCCCCGTTGTCCGAGGTGAAGATGACGTACGTGTCGTCGGCGACGCCGAGACGGTCCAGCGTGTCGAGGATGCGTCCCACGCCCTGGTCCATCTCCTCGGTCATCGCCGCGTACGCCGCATTGGTATGCAATTGATCCCCGAACATGCCGAGATCTCTCTGGACCAGATAATCGCCGAACTTCGACAAGGTTTCCGGCCGCGCCCGCACCGGCGTGTGTACTGCGTAATACGAAACCTGCACGAAGAAGGGCCGGCCGGACTGCGCCTGCTCGCCGATGAAGGCGATCGCGTCGTCCGTCACCTGGTCGCTGCGTTTCGGATCGGGTTGGTTCGCAAAACCTTCGTTGTTGGACGTCAGACCGTTGTGCGAGTCGTACCCGTGGCGTTCCGGGGAACCCCCACCCATGTGCCACTTCCCGAAATGGCCGGTGGCGTAGGCCGGGTCGTGCTGCTTGAGCAATTCCGCGATGGTCGTCTCCTCGTCCGCAATATCGCTGACAGGGAAGGGCACGATCATCGGCTTGTTGTGATACATGGTGTCGTGGAACACCTGTATGTTGGCGACTCCGTTCTCGTCGGCCACCACGTCGATGATGTCGGTGGCCCCCAGCCGGGCCGCCGTCTTGCCGGTCTGGATGCTCATTCGCGTGGGCGAACAGTTCGGCGCCGGCGAATAGGCGTTGGAGAACTTCATGCCTTCGGCGGCCAGGCGTTCGAGACTCGGCGTCTGGTAAAGATCGCTCACCGAATCGGCCACACGGTCGTCCATTCTTACGGAGGTGCCAGTCCAGCCCTGATCGTCCGACAGGATCAGCACGATGTTTTGTGCGGCGGCCTGGTGGGCAAAGAGCAGGACCGCGATGGGGGCCAGGAGGATCTTGCGTTTGTTCATTGACGAATGCTCCCTGGAGAGGTGGTGAAAGTTGCAGTAGAGAGGTGGTGAAAGTGGCATTAGAAGGGTGGTGAAAGTGATATTAGAGAGGCGGCGAGAGTGATAATGCAAGGCGGGTGGAATCGTCAACCCGGCAATTTACAGGTGGCGCGTTTCCCGAACCACCTGTACCGGTTCCTCGCCACGAAGGAATAGACCCAGTCGCGAACCGGCCTCGGTACATGGCGCAGTCCAGTAAGCATGTTCCACGGGCGTCTGAGTTCAGCCGCGATGGCGATGGCCGCATCGCTCCTGACGAGCGCGCCGCCATTGCGAATGAGCAGAAACGTATCGACTTGATCGACCGATACGCCATGCATTTCCAGAAGCTTCTGCCCTCGCGGCGATTGCATGGAGACGAATGTGAACACGTTGCGCGGGTCCCGCGCGGTGATGAAATCGACGAGCGAGCTGCACAGCCGGCACATACCGTCAAATACCACGATGTGGGATTCAGGTGGCATCGTCGTTTTGCGCAGCGACGCGGTATTCAGCCTGCATCTTTCCTCACAGCAGCGATTCCGCCGGGCCGCCCGGCATTTGCCAGCTCGCTATCAGTCTACTTCGATGACGTGATCCGGCGTGCGTTTAACGGTTGCGGTGACTGGCGGTCTGGTCATCAAGCGGGCGGGAACCACCCCCGCATCAGATTTCTGAATTCCAGGAATGTCGCGTCCGTACACGAATTCAGCGAAACCGCCTGTGCGATCTTTCGGTACAGGGATGAACTACGCGGTATTCGGGCGTGGCGCAATGCGGCCTCGAACGCCTCCTTGGGGCGCTCAGGTTTATCGGTGGCCTGCTGAATCCATCCCCTGTCGACCAGCCATTGACGAAGCGTCGGCTGCTGTCCGGACCAACCCGCTATCTCGTCGAGGTGTGGAGAATCGCTCCATACCCACACTTCGAGTTCGGGCGACAATACGAGCGCTCTTGCTCGATCGCCCCATTCGGAATTATTGACAAACTGTCCGTTGAGTTCCTCCTGAAGCTCCAAAGGCTGTCGTTGCTCCCGGCCACATCCGTCGTGGTCAAATATGAGCAAACCATGTCGATACTGTTCCGCAAAATTGGACAGGAATTCCACTCCGCGTAAAGCGCATGCGGGGT
Organism: Candidatus Rariloculaceae bacterium; assembly: GCA_965262365.1. GTDB lineage: Bacteria > Pseudomonadota > Gammaproteobacteria > Steroidobacterales > Rariloculaceae > UBA6522. Next base: position 3,157,009 of record OZ253541.1, on the reverse strand, counting down.
CATGCTGCGGATGAACAAGCACATCGAATTGAATCGGCCGAATATCCAGTGCTTGCGGTCTCTCGAATAACCCCTTGAGGGTTTGCTGGATGTCCTTGTCGGCAGCAAGGACGACGAGATCCTTCGTCACCCCAAAACTCCGGATCCGAGTAGTGTTCCAAGATCGACTTCGCCTCGCCACTTCCGCAAGGCCGGGTGTTCAGATCCGAGAACAATGTCAGTGCGCCCTTCGTCGTCCTTTGCAAAACACAACACGTCGTCCAACTGGGCGCAGCTCAGAAACACCGGCGAATGAGTTGCCGACAGCAACTGCGCGTCGTATACGGAGGCCAGGGAGTCGTATACGGTCGTCACCGCGCCGGGGTGTATCCCGTTCTCCGGTTCCTCTATGAGATAGATTCCGTATAGGTCGGGCAGGTATGCGGGAAGAGTAAGCGCCGTGAGCCGGAGAGTGCCGTCTGAAACAAGCCAGGAAGGTACTTTATAATCTCCCGAGTATTCGTAAACCATGTAGCAGTGCTTGTCTTCGCTACGCTCGATGGTCGAGATGTCCATCAGATCCGGAAGTGCTGTCTGAAGATGTTCTATCCAGGCGGAATACCGCTCAGGGTGTTGTCTGCGCAGGCGTTCCACAACCCAAGGGAGATTGGATCCATCCGACAGGAATCCGTCGACTCTGGTTGGGGGACTGGGATTCTTGATTCGAAGGCTATTGAGGACGAGTTGTTGAACGCCGTCGGTCAGGAAACTACGAAACCAGGTCGCAACTGGAAAGGAATCTTCGTCTGCGATCAGATTGCCCAAGGCTGATTTGCGTGGTCCCAGTTTGAACGAGGGAGCCCAGCCCTTACCTGATTTTGTATAGATTTCGCTGTAAAAGTTATCGTTGCCTCCAGGTACTTTGTTGATTACGGCCTTGTTGCTTTTCCCCCTGATACTGTCTTGTAAGGTACTTGGCGTCGGCAAGCTCGACGGGAACAAGTCGCGAAGCGGCAGCAACTGCTCCTTGCTGCGTTTCAACAATAGCGTTTCGTTCTTGATCTCAAACTGGCGCTGAGTATCGTCGAAGCCGATAGCTACCTGGTATCTGGCAGTATCCAACTCCGGCGTCGTGATCAATTCGCGCAGCCTGTCGGGGATTCGGGCTTCGACAGACAATTCGAGGCAATCGCCCTTGCCTCGAAAGAGCAGTTCCTGCGGATTTGGAGCTCGATTGGAAATTGCGGCGTCAAGCCCTTCGGAAATCAAGTCGCGCAGGAACCCGACGATATCCAGAAACGTGCTCTTGCCGGACGCATTCGGTCCGACCAGAACGTGGAACGGCTTCAGCGGTATCCGGACGGACCGCAGGCAACGGTAATTCAGAGCCTCAATCTGTGTGATCATCTTCGTATCCGCTAGCGCGAACTCTTCAACAAGCGCTTTTCGGCAGTCAAGTCTACTACTCCAGCCTCCCGGAAAATCAGTTAATATCCTCGCAAGGATTCGGATTCCGCCCGCTCCGGCAAGACAAGGTCGGCCTGAACATGCAGCATCGGCACCTGAATCACCGGGCATTTTCCCCGGTTGCCATCGACGATGTCGAAACGCACCGCTGACGTCGAACATCCGGGTTTCCCCGGTACCGGCGGCAATGCACCGGACGGTTCGCTCTTCGCCAATTACCCCACCGACCCCCGCTTCTACGACGAAATGTTCGAGGCCGAAGCCGCGCCTCGCGACCATTGCCGTGAGCTCTGGAACGTTCTCGACGGCATGGCGCCCGAGGAAATCGCCGCCATGCAGGAGCGCGCCGAACGCTCGTTCCTGCAGGAGGGGATCACCTTCGCGGTCTACGGCGAGGAAGGCGCGCAGGAGCGCATCATCCCCATCGACGTCTTGCCGAGAATCGTCGATGCCGACACCTGGGAATTCATCGAGCGCGGGTTGCGCCAGCGGCTCAAGGCCCTGAACCTGTTCCTGGCCGATATCTACGGGCGCGGACGGATCCTCTCCGACGGCGTCGTTCCCGCGGACATGGTGTATGGCTGTCCGCAATACCGCATCGAGATGCGCGGGGTGGCGGTTCCGCAGGGCATCCACGTGGCGCTCTGCGGGACCGACCTGGTCCGCACGCGCGACGGTTACATGGTGCTCGAGGACAATCTGCGCGTGCCCTCGGGCGTGTCGTACATGCTGGCCAACAGGGCAGCGGTGAAGTCCAGCCTCAACAACCTGTTCAGGCAGTACCGGGTTCGCGGAATCGAGCACTACGGGTCCTTGCTGCGCCAGACGCTGTCGGAACTAGCGCCGCCGGGCGTAACCGATCCGTGTATCGTCCTGTTGACGCCGGGGGTCCACAATTCGGCCTTTTACGAGCACATGTTCCTCGCCCGGGAGATGGGGATGGAACTGGTACAGGGTCGGGACCTGCTGGTCCACGACGGCTACGTCTACATGCGAACCATCAGCGGTCTGCGGAAGGTCGATGTGATCTACCGCCGCGTGGATGACGATTTCCTGGACCCGCTGGCGTTTCGCGCCGACTCGCAGCTCGGCGTGCCCGGCCTGTTCTACGCCTATCGGCTGGGAAACGTCGTCCTGGCCAACGCGCCAGGAACCGGTGTCGCCGATGACAAGAGCGTTTACGCCTTCGTTCCCGACATAATTCGCTACTACCTGAGCGAGGAACCGCTGCTGGCCAATGTCCAGACGCACCTTTGCCGGAATCCGGAGGGCCTGGAATACACGCTCGACAACCTGGAGCGCCTGGTGGTCAAGATGGTGGGGGAGTCCGGCGGCTACGGCATGCTGGTGGGACCGCAGTCCACGGCGGCCGAACGCGACGCCTATGCGAAGGGGATTCTCAAGAATCCCGCCAATTTCATCTCCCAGCCCGTGCTCGATCTCTCCTGCGCACCGTGCCTCACGGAGGAGGGCGCCTCACCCCGCCACGTCGATCTTCGTCCCTTCGTCCTGTGCGGCCGCGAAACCCGGCTCGTGCCCGGCGCCTTCTGCCGCGTCGCGCTGACCAAGGGTTCCCTGGTCGTCAATTCGAGCCAGGGCGGCGGTGGCAAGGATCTCTGGGTGTTGCCGAAGTAACGGGATGCTGGGCAAGTGACGCGGTGCAGTCGAGGTAACGGGATGGTGTCGAGCTAACGGAATGCTGTCGCGCAACGCACAGGGACTGTACTGGATCAGCCGTTACATGGAACGTGCCGAGCACGGCTGCCGCCTGCTCCAGAACCAGTTTCTGGCGTTGCAGGACCGGCCCGCGGAGGAACTCGACCGGACCTGGTCGCGGCTGTACCTGAGCCTCGGCCGCGAACCGATCGGCGGCGGTCTGGGATCGAACCTGGGCGACGACGACTTCATGCTGGCCGACGCCTACACGTTGACGGACGACGTGACGTTCGAGCCCAACAACGCCGACTCCATACGCAATTGCGTCGCCTCGGCCCGGGAAAACGCCCGCCAGGTCCGCAACGTGATCGGCAACGACATGTGGTCGAGCCTCAACATGCTCTACCTGGGGATACGCGATCTGCGGGTCAAGGATATCTGGGGCGACCGGTCCGGAAATTTCTATCTGCGCACCGAGGATTCCATTCGTACCTTCCACGGCATCGCCGACAGCTCGATGTACCGGGACGACGGTTGGCATTTCCTGCAGCTCGGACGCTTTGTCGAACGGGTGCAGCACCTGACCGGACTGCTGGACGCTCACCTGGACGTGTTCCCCTCCCACCAGCGCTATGTCGAATCGGACTGGCGCTCGCTGCTGCAGATTTGCACGGCGCGCGTGGCCTACAGCCGGCTGTATACCCTGGATTTCAAGCCGAGCAGCGTCATCGATTTTCTGGTTTCCGACCCGTTGCTGTCGCATTCGATCCGCCATTCGCTGGACCGGATCATCACCGCACTGCAGGCCGTTACCGCACAACGGCCGCTGGCATTGGGAGCGGTCCGGCGGGTCGGCCGGGTGGCGGCCAACCTGGACTTCGACTGGCCGCGCCGGGATCCCGGCGACGACGCGGCCACGCGAGCGACGCTCGGAATGATCGGCGACGAGTGCCGACGCCTTAATGAGGATATCGAGATGTCCTATTTCAACTACGAGATCGAGGACAGTCCGCAATGACAAAGTGCAGGTACCGGATCGAGCACGTTTCCAGTTTCCGTTACAAGGATCTGGCCCAGAGCAGCCTCATGCTGCTGCGGCTGCGCCCGCGCGACGACGACAGCCAGCGCGTGCAGAAATTCAGCCTGCGCATCGACCCGTTTGCGGCGACCACGCAGTTCGAGGACCCCTTCGGCAATCGCTGCCACCTGTTCAACGTGCATCGACTGCATCGCAGTACGGAGGTGCATACCCGGGTTCAGGTGGAATCGGCCGGGGATAGGCAACTGCCGGAGCGGCTGGGGGCGGGTGCCTGGGAGGCCCTGACGGCCGCGGTGGACTCGCCCATGGATCACATCCTGGAAACGGGGCAGGGCGTCTGCCAGGACTACACGCACGTCATGCTCGCGATCGGGCGTTCGTGGGGCATCCCCAGCCGCTACGTGTCCGGGTACATTCATCGCGAGGGTGCGGCGGGGGAGCAGTCGCTGGCCGGCGCAAGCCATGCATGGGGCGAGTTCTTTCTCCCGGATCTGGGCTGGGTCGGCATCGATCCAACCAACGATACGGTCGCCGATCACCGCTTCATCGCCGTCGCAGTGGGCCGCGACTACGCGGATGCGAGCCCGACGCGCGGAACAGTGCTGGGCGGTGGGGAATCGACGCTGGACGTCAAGGTAACCGTGGTTTCGGAGGACGAAACCGCGCCGGATTGGAGCCCCCATCGGGAGTGGCCGAATCTTCGCACGGTGGCGCCGACTCCGCGGGAGTACAGTCACCGGTCCGATCAATGATCGGGATCAAAGGGGAACCATTATGGAAACCACCGCCTTGTTCGTGACCGCGCTGACCGTATTTCAAGGTCAGGCCCTGCAACTCGAATTGCCTCATCAGGACGGGCTTGAGTCCGTTCAGGTGAACTGGTCGGAACGAAGCGTGCCGTTCGTTCGCAGCGACGACAGTTGGTTCACGGTGATCGGTGTCGATCTGGATACCGAAGCGGGTGCCTACCCGGCGAACGTGACCTTGAGCTACTCCGACGGGCGAGTTCAAACGGTGGTACAGAGCGTGGAAGTGCAGGGCAAGAGCTTTCCGACCACCGAACTCACCGTGGCGCCCGGCTTCGTACAGCTCAGCCCGGAAAACCAGGAGCGCGCGGCGCGGGAGTCAAGGGAGATCGGCGAGGTCTACGCGACGTTGACGCCGGCGGCCCTTTGGTCGGAACCCTTCGTTGTGCCGATCCCGGGTGCCCAGGGCGGGCGCAACTTCGGCCACCGGCGCGTTTTCAACGGCGAACCGCGGGCGCCGCATTCCGGGGCGGATCTGAGCGCATCAACGGGCACGAAAATCCTCGCTTCCAATGCCGGCCGTGTGGTGTTGGCCAAGGACTTCTTCTTCAACGGCAACGCCGTATTCCTCGATCATGGACTGGGCGTGTACACGATGTACCTGCACCTCTCGGAGATACTGGTGGAAGTGGGCGACGTCGTAGAACAGGGCCAGACTGTGGGCCTGGCGGGCGCCACCGGCCGGGTCACGGGTCCGCATCTGCATTGGGGCGCGAGGATTCTGAGTGCCCGCGTCGATCCATTCTCGCTGTTGCCGTAACCGGGTTCAGGCGTCAGCGTCTGCAAGATTGCCGCAAGTTCCTTATTGGCATAATATGCCATCGTTCACCGCAGCCGTGAGTATTCACCATGCCGACGCGAAATGTCGTGCTGACCGAGTATCAGTCGGAACTAGTCGCCAGGCTGGTGGCGTCCGGTCGCTACCAAAATGCCAGTGAGGTCATGCGCGAGGGCCTGAGGCTGGTCGAGCGGCAGGCATCCGAGGAGAAGGTCCGACTCAAGGCCATGCGCGAGGCGGCAGCGGTCGGCATCGCCGACATTTCAGCAGGAAGGTACCGCACGTTCGACACGGCGGATTCCTTGGGAGACCATCTTTCCGCTCTTGCCTCAGAGGCGCTGTCGGACCCGACGTCGCATGATGACACCGCGAAATGACCGGAGATCGATGTTGGCGCGTTCGTCTGACCGCGGCAGCCGAGAGCGACATTCGGAAAATACTCCAGTGGACCGCTGAGCGGTTCGGCCGTGCGCAGGCGCGAATTTATAGCGAGACGTTAACGCGCGCCATCCAGGCCCTGACTGCCGGTCCGCATCTGGCGGGCTCGAGGCGAAGCGGTGAAATTGCGGAGGGCCTCTTCACGCTTCACGTGGCGCGCGGTGGACGTAAGGGCCGACACCTGGTGTTGTATCGAGTCGACGATGCCGGGGAACGTCTTACCATCGAGGTGCTGCGTCTGCTGCACGATTCAATGGATCTGGTTCGACATGTCGGTGCGGTCCAGGACAAGAGCACTTGAAAGCGCGTAGATGCAGTCGCATGCGCTGGTGATACCAAATCCATTCTCGCTGTTGCCGTAGGAACGCCGGCACCGCGCCCGATCACTGCGTAAAGCCTGGCTTCGACAGTCTCGACGCTGCGGTCGCTGCATACGGGTAAGATGGTTCGGCGAAAACCGCATGGAAGCAGGATATGACCTCGACCGACCATCAGGAAGCCGATGCCTCCCCCGACCGACCTTCGGCCGAACCCGCTGTTCTGATCCCTTCCATCGCCATCGCCGGCTTGTTCGCGGCGGCGTTCCTGGCGTATCCGGAGGAAACCGGTGCCTGGGCGCAGTCGGTCATGGCCGCCATAGGGACCAATTTCAGTTGGCTCTACCTTGCGTGCGGCATGGTTGCGCTGGGCTTTTGCCTCTGGTTGGCATTCGGGCCGCACGGTCGTGTCAAGCTTGGCCGAGCCGACGAACCGGTGGAATTCTCGACGCCACACTGGGTCGCCATGATGTTTACCGCCGGGGTCGGGGCAGGCACCGTAGCGTGGGGTTTCGGCGAACCGATCTACTACCTGGAAACTCCGCCGCTGGGTATCGAACCCTATTCCAGTGCAGCCTACGAATGGGGGCACATGTATCCGATGCTGCATTGGGGCATCGTTCCCTGGGCGTTCTACGCTGTGCCGGCGGTGCCGATCGCCTACAGTCTCTACGTCGACCGCTCGCGCTTCCTGCGGATCAGCGAAGCCAGCGCCGGCGCGCTGCCGCGCTTCGGGCACTCGACCTGGAAAATCATCATCGACATCTTCATTGTTCTCGGCATCATTGCCGGCGCCACGACCTCGCTCGGTATCGGCGTGCCCTTGGTCTCGGCGCTGCTTTCCGAGTTGACCGGCATCCAGGACAGCACCCCGGTAAAGGCCGCGGTTCTCACCGTGTGGGTCCTCCTGTTCGGCGCCAGTACCCTGCGCGGCCTGAAAAAGGGCATTCAGAAGCTGGCGGACTTCAATATGATCCTGGCCTTCCTTCTCCTGCTCGTCATTCTGCTTGTCGGTCCGACGCTGTTCATCCTGAAGATGATCGTGAACAGCCTGGGACTGATGGCCGACAACTTTTTCCGCACCAACATGTGGACCGATCCGATCGGCCAAACAGGATTTCCCGAGACCTGGACCGTGTTCTACTGGGGTTGGTGGATCGCGTTTGCTGCCTTCGTGGGCCTGTTCATCGCCAGGATTTCCCGCGGCAGGACCATTCGTCAGTTGGTGCTGGGCACCATCTTGTGGGGGTCGCTCGGCACGCTGTCGTACATGTCGATCACCGGCGCCTTTTCCTTGCACCTTCAGTTGAACAACATTTTGCCGCTCAGCGATATCCTGCGGGAGAGCGGGCTGTATGCGGTAACGGCCACGATCGCCGCACACCTGCCATTCGGGAATCTCAGCCTGATCTTCTTTATCGTGCTGTGCATCGTGTTCTATGCAACGACCATGGACTCGGCGGCCTTCGTCGCGTCCTGCGTCTGCTCGAAGAACCTTCGAGCTAGCCAGGAACCGCAAGTGTCGATGCGCGTCGCCTGGATTTCCGCTCTGTTCCTGATGACGATGGGCGTCACGCTGTCCGGCAGCCTTTCGGCGGTCCAGTCGCTGACCGTGATCGGTTCGCTGCCGATCATTCCCATCCTGATCGTCATGAGCGTATCGCTGGTGAAGCGGCTGAACGCGCGCGGCACAGACGGCTGATGGCGTCGCCGAAAGATTGTCAACTATTCGCGGATCGCTCGTAACCAAGAGGGGCGTTCCGTACGCTGCCATCGTGCCAATATCCCAGGCGCTTCGCCAAGCGTCGAAGCTTACCGACCTGCGTGGTTCGGCGAACGGCTGTTACGGCGACGCCGGCGAATTCATCAAGGGGTTGCGCGACGAATGGCCCTGATGGACATTGGTGATCTGCCGCCGCGCGGAGGCAGCCGATTACGAACTGATAATCACCACCGTGACGCTGGCGGAGGTTCTCACCGGTCCGCTGCGCACCGGAAACGACAAACTGGCGCAGGACTATCGGAACGCATTGACCGCATCGCCTACCTGGAGGCTCGTGGAATTGACGGCAGACATCGCGCATCGCGCGGCGAGAATACGAGCGCGCTCGAGAATCCGCTTGCCGGATGCGATACAGGTCGCGACGGCACTCGAAACGTCCAGCATGGCCCTGATTACGCACGACCGCGATTTCTTGTCGCTTGACGGATCGGTCGACCGGGTTTCGGTTTACGGTTGAAATCGACTGGGGAATGGGCCCCTACAATGGCGCAGTCCTGGCGAACCACATTCGCTTGAACCGGTCGTCGATTATTCTCGCCGCTCAAGTTGACGCAGTCGAACGTCATGATGCCCACTTCCGCGGCCTCAATGGGACCGTTGGTCGGCGGGATACCGCAACGAGAAGCGGATGTGAGGATTCGCCCACAGGACGCTGATCAGTTCGCCCTCGACTTCGACGACCTGCCCGCGATCGAACTCCACGAACGCGTGATGAGCCAGGCCGTGGGAGCACACGAGCACGCCGGTCATGAGAAAAAGGAATCCCTTGCTTCTATTCATGTTTCTGCTCCTCTTTTGCGTTTGCGGATTTGGCTACTCCGGATCGACAAAGAGTGTGGTGTACTCACGAGTTGCAATTTTCCAGCCATCATCCGTCAGCTTGTAGGTGCTGCGGGACTCCGAGGCCACCTGGAACCCGACGACTGTGGCGGGCAGGCCCTCCTCGGGGATCGGCGCCTCCAGCACGATCGCGTAGCTGATCCCGGTAGCCGTGGTGTCATCGACCGGGGTGATCTGGATCGTCGTCTGCAACTGCAAGTGCGCTTCCGGAGGCCCCCCGGAACTCGACTCGATGTACTCCCGGATCGCCTCCCGGCCCTTGAGAACCGTCGTGGGCCGGCCCCATTCGCCGTCCTCGGTAAAGATATTGGCGAACGCCTCCGCATCGCCGCGGTCCCGGTAGATGGCGTAGTCATGCTCCAGGCGCTCGCAGGCGGTTACGATCGCGTTGATCCTCATCAACTCATCCATATTCTGCGCGGGGCTGACCCCAACCAGACAGAAAACCAGCGCAACGGGTACGAGGCCAAGTTTCGCGTGCATCGATTGATCCTCTCTTTTATAAACGACTCGATGGTGCCCTGCTGGCCCGGCAATGGGAAGCCGCGTGCTAGAGTGATTTGTCCATGTAGACGGTTTGGAAGGCGATCTGGGGAACAAAAGCGCCGTTTTTTGGCGCGCCAGGATTCTTGATTCATTCCCAAAATCGGCGTCCAGGCCGTCTTATATAGCGTACAGCTCCAAGAGTAGGGAAATCATGAACGACAAAAACAAGCTCAATTCCCGAGTTACCTTTATTCTGGCGGCTTGCGCAATGCTGCTGTCAGGCGCCCAGGCATGGGCGCAAGGGGCAGCCGATTCGCTCGCGCTTGAAGAAATCGTGGTGACAGCTCGCCGGGTGGAGGAGAATCTGCAGGACGTACCCACGGCGATCAGTGCTTTTTCAGGCGCTGAACTGCAGTCGCGAGGGGCGTTGGACCTGAGGGACGTTGGGGCAATGGTGCCGAGCGTGGAGATTCAGGGATCCTCGAATTTGTCGGGTCTTAGCGCCGCGGCGGTGATGTTCATCCGGGGTATTGGTCAGGACGACTTCACCATCGTGGCCGATCCCGCCGTGGGCACTCATCTCGACGGTGTCTATCTGGGGCGTACCATTGGCAGCCTTCTCGAGTTGGCCGACGTGGAACGCATAGAGGTATTGCGTGGGCCGCAGGGGACGCTATTCGGCCGTAACTCGATCGGTGGCGCCATCAGTGTGGTGAGCAGGAAACCGGAGGCTGAGTTTGGCTCGGACCTGCGTGTGACGCTGGGGCAGGATGAGCGCGAAGAGTTGCGGGCGGTGGTCAACGTTCCGCTTTCCGACACGGTGTACAGTCGATTTTCGTATTTGCACCGTCCATCGTGAGGGCTATGTCACGGCGACGCAGTATGACGACTTGTTTACGGGCTCGGACGGATTGGACGCGGTTCGCGGTCAGATCAGCGTTTTGCCTTCGGATTCCCTGCGTCTGGATTTATCGGCGGATTACACGCAGAAACGAGAAACGCCAGCCGCGCAAACGCTGTTCCTGTCCGGTGGCCCCGGACCGAACTGGACCGGAATGGGTAATCCTGTGAGAGATCATTTGGCGTTCAATCAGAATCTTGGTGGCCTGCCTGAATTGAGCAGCAATCCGGAGCTGTGCGGCTCAGTGCGACGCTTACATGGGATGTCGGCGCTGGGACACTGAAGACGATCGTGTCCACTCGCGAGATGGAGGCCGCGTTTGCACAAGACAATGACATGACACCCTTTACGCTGGTTTATATCGGTGTTCCGGAGCAAAGCAGCGATCAGGACAGTGTGGAGCTTCGGTACACTGGCCGATGACCGGGTGAGCTTGACGGCAGGGGTCTACGTGTTTGATGAAACGGCCTATCAGTTTACCCAGGCAACTCGAGGGAGAGCTGCCCAGCGGGAGGCGGTCGGTACTCCCTTGGAGATGGCTCGAGTGGATGGATTTCACTATACCAACCAGTATTCAACCATCAAGAACGCCTCTGACGCGATCTATCTGTCGGTGAATTGGGACGTTACGGATCGGTGGCATCTAACGTTGGGTGCTCGCCACACCGAAGAGACCAAGGATTTCACCAACATTCTGGAGTGGCCCGGCAATGGGGAGACGCGAATTACCGAGGCCGTTTTGGAGGCCTCCGAGACGTCGCCGATGTTCAGTCTCGGGTACGATGTGAGCGATAACGTGTTTGTCTATGGCACCTATTCCGAGGGCTTTCGCTCAGGCGGCTTTCCCGCCAGGGGGGCGACCCTGAGAATCACGCCGATACCGGGCTTTGACCCTGAGTTCGCCGAGACTTTCGAGGTGGGCTTCAAGTCGGATTTCTGGGATGGCCGTGCACGGTTGAATGTGGCTGCCTATACGAACTCCTACACCGATATGCAGCTCTCGGGCACCCCCCTCGGTATCCCACTGGGTGCATCGGCTGGGAGTTCCATCGAGAATCTCGGTGACTCGACGATCAACGGATTGGAAGTGGAACTGACAGCGCAGGTTACGGACAATCTGCGTCTCGACTTCGCAGGGGCCCGGATGGATGCGGGTTTCGATTGCCTGGTGATCGTCGATACCAGCTTCAATCGAGTGGGCTGTAGCCCCGAGCAGACAGTCAGCGCCGGGGATAGCACCTACACGATCGATAGCCCGCTACCTCGCACTCCGGACCTCAGCTACAACGTCGGCGCTACGTATATCGTGCCGCTGCCCAACGGCGGGGCGCTCTCGGGGCGGATTGAATACCAAGGTTGCCGTCGCTCGTCCTCGCCATTTCTATGCCAGCTTTGATTATCGATTCGGCTCAAGTGCCCGGTAAGAGCCGCTGCAATTGAATGGGGGACGGTAAGATGAGAGCGTTGACAGTCTGCGCGATCCTTCTGGGCGTTATCGGCCATTTGACTGCGTTCGCGCAGGCGCCCGGCACGCAGGCCGCAGAGTCCGACGTGGATTTCTCCGGTACCTATGTACGCGGCGGACCTGTAGATTTGCCTGCCTACACAGAACCCGACGTCTATCCGTTCACCGAGGAGGGAGAGCGAAATTACCGTGACTACGTGGACCCCCGGCGAGTCGACGACTGCTCGGTGCCGAGTTTTCCTCAGTTCCTGTTGCTGGGCTATCCCATGCGAATCGATCAAGAAGACGGAAGGATCGTGTTGCTGTCCGAGTCCGGGAATACAACCCGCATTATTCACATGGACGGTGCCTCGCCACCAGCAGGACAAGCTTATTCCGAAAATGGCTATTCCACCGGGCGTTGGGAGGGAACGGAGCTCAGGATCGAGACGACCCACCTACTCGAGGGACTGGTTACGAATCGGGGTTATCCGATGAGCCGTGAGGCTCGCGTCACAGAGCGTTATTGGCGCAACCCGGGAGAGAAGGACCTGCAGCTTGAGCTCGTGGTCGATGACCCGGTGAACTATACGCAGACAGTAATCCTCGGAAGGGAGTTTGTCTGGTCGGCGGATGAGCAGATTCGTCCGTGGGAATGCGTCAGCCTGGGACAGCGGGACACGGTGCCCGACCTGGATGAGGTGACGCGCATGTTGGAAGAACTATAGCGCCGGAATTTAGTCGCCAGGAAGTTGATTCGACAATGAGAACGGGCGTTCGAAGATGTCTTGGGGGCCTACGATGGAAAAGCGAGTTTTTCGCTTTGATGCTCCTGGGCACGGCCGCGGCCTGGCCGCAGCTCGCATCTGCGCACCATTCCTTCAATTACCTGCTTACAGCGGACGGGGAGCAATCCGTCGAGGTTGTCGAGGGCACTGTCAGGGTCTTGAGGATACTGAACCCTCACGGAGCCATAGTCGTTGATGGCACGAATGAGAGTGGTGCCGGCGAGGGTTGGCTGATCGAACTCAACCCGGCGGCTCAGATCGCTCGCGACGGTTGGAGGGACGATATGCTCAGTCCCGGGGACGAAGTGACGGTTGCGATTTACCCATCCCTCACCCCGAGTCGGGCCCGGCTTCGGGCCATGTTGATCCATGGAAAGGTTGAAGGGGAGGCCGCACAATTGTTTGTCGCCTACGGGATCCGGGGCGATACTCCGGTCATGCGCCGACTACGAGAACGGTTGCCGGTGTGCGGGATCATCGACGCAAGTAACAACGGAACCGAGTGCTTTCTTGTGGACAGCGAGGCGTTGCGCGCGCTGGAGGAAGAATTCCCCGGTCAGATGGGATATGTGATGCCATGAAAGCCTCTACAATACTCTTGGGAGTCTCGTTTTTTCTGGTGGGATGCGGGCCTGCCGGCGGTCCGCCGCCGGAAGAAGTCGCCCCTGGCGTTCAGGAGACGGCACCTGCGGCTGCATTGCCGCCCGCTGACATCGTGATGGTCAACGGGATAGTACTCACTGTCGACAACGACTTCTCCACTGCCGAAGCCGTGGCAATCACGGGAGATCGCCTGGTGGCCGTGGGCAACGATGAAGCCGTGGAGGCCCTCATTGGTCCCGAGACCGAGGTCATTGAACTGGGCGGTCGTACAGTCATTCCCGGGCTGATCGACAACCATATGCATTTCACCAGAGGCGTCGAGCGATGGCACTTGCAGGCCCGTATCGATGGCGTGAACTCCAGGGCCGCCGCAATCGACATTATTCGTGGCAAGGCGGAAAGTCTGGAACCCGGCGCGTGGATGATGGTGCAGGGCGGGTGGTCGGAAGGCCAGTTTGCCGACCAGCCGGGGGGATTCACCCTCGATGAACTCGACACGGCCGCACCTGAAAATCCTCTGTTCGTCCAGCAGAGCTATTTTACGATCTACGCGAACAGTCTCGCACTGGAAGCCCCGTGGGTCTGTCGCCAGCGGACGGCGCGCGACGCAGTGCGATGGGTCTGGCGGGCTCTGAGCCGCCCTATGGCGAATTGATTCAACAGATACCGCCGGTGACGGCCGCGCAGCGCGAGCAGAACCTCACCGATTTCATGGCGGTTCTCAATCGGGCGGGACTGACGGGCGTCTACGCTCTGGGTCGGCCGCCGGAAGGCGACATCGCAACGGTAGCGCGACGGGCCGGGCAGGGCCCGCTTCCGCCGCGGCTCGCGGTGGCTGGCATATCCACGAACATACGATGAACGATATCAGCGTCCAGGACTTACTGGACGAGTTCGAGGTGCTCAACGAGACAGTACCGCTGGCGCCGCTTCGCTGGAGCCTCGCCCACGTGTTCACGCTGTCGGCGGACAGTATCGCTCGGGCGAAGGCCCTGGGGTTGACGATCGCCATTCACAGCGTCTCCATGCATGAACCGTTGATGGCAGTAGATGACAGCGGAGAAGCGAGGCCGGTAGGGCCGCCCTTGAGGGATATCCAGGACAGCGGATTGATCTGGGGTCTTGGGACGGATGCGACGATCGTCGCGCACTACCAACCATTCATCAGTCTCGGCTGGGCCGTGAGCGGTTTGAATCTGGCCGGAGACCCGGTTCTGGACCAGACGGTGACGCGCGAGGAAGCGCTGATCGCGCATACCCGGTCGAATGCCTACCTGTTCTTTCAGGAAGGCAATCTCGGAACGCTCGAAGCGGGCAAGTTGGCGGACCTCGTCGTTTTGGATCGCGACTACCTGACGGTTCCAGCGGACGAGATCAAGGATATCCAGCCGGTCCTGACCATGATTGGGGGGCGCGTAGTTTTCGAATCGCTACGCTAGTCAAGGCGGACTGCGCTATCGCGCACCGAAGTATTCGAACGAAAAATCGTATCCGAGCCGAAAATCCGGCTGTGGAAAAATCATCGGCGCTCGAAACGTCCAGCGAAATCACAGGAAGTTGATAAACCAATAGTCCTTCTTGACAAACAAGGTTTCCAACAATATTGTTGCCAACAGATGTGTTGGGAAATGCGCTATGTTAAGAAAGGGCGGAAGCAACTGGGTCGAGGGGGACCGGTTCTTCGATCGGGAAATCGAACTCGAAGCGCTCGAAGAACGGGTACGAGACGGAACTCATACGTTGCTTACGGCGCAGCGACGCATGGGTAAGACGAGCCTCGTGCGCGAACTGTTGCGACGACTGGCGAAGGGCAGCGGCTTCGAGACGGTCTTCGTCGACTTGGAGGCCGCGGCTGATCCGGCTGATGCAGTCGCCGAGATCGGCGTTCAGGCGAAGCCTATGCGCAAGGCATTCGATCGAATCAAGGCCAGTTTCGCCAACGTGCTAAAGGGAGCTGGCGGGCGGATCGAGGAATTATCCCTTGCGGACCTGAAGGTGAAACTGCGGGCCGGAATCGACGCCGGAAACTGGCCCCAGAAGGGCGATGCGATCTTCACGTCTCTGGCCGAAAGCCGTAGGCCGGTTGTGCTCGCCATCGACGAACTGCCGATCCTCGTCAACCGGCTGCTCAGGGGCGACACGGATCGCATCACGCCGGAAGGAAGACGAGTGGCGGAGGCGTTTCTGAGCTGGCTACGACGGAACGGACAGGCCCATAGAGGCCGCATTTCGATGATCCTTTCAGGTAGCATCGGCCTCGAACCACTGTTGCAGCAAGCCGGGCTGAGCGCTCACGCCAACATCTTTTCCGCCTACGACCTGAAACCCTGGAGCGAAGAGACCGCTGTCCTTTGCCTGGCGGCGCTCGCAGAATCGTACGAAATCGACCTTGCCCCCGAAATACGTCAGCAAATGTGCCGGCGCCTACGGTGCTGCATCCCACACCACGTTCAAATGTTCTTTGACAAGCTGCACGATCACCTGCGACACGCAGGGCGGCGGATTGCGGCGCCGGAAGATGTCGAGAAGGTCTATCTGCACGAGATGCTGGGCGTCCGTGGACAGGTTGATCTGCAGCACTATGAAGGCCGGCTGGAGACGATCCTGGGAAGAACCGGTTATCCCATCGCCCTTGAACTCCTGGCGGCGACCGCCGCCAAAGGGCGTCTCGACGGCGACACCGTCGACCGGTACCGCGAGTGTTACTCCGCCCGGGACGAGGAGAGCGCTCCATCGGTCGATGACGTGCTGCATGTACTGCGTCACGACGGCTACCTGAACCGCCAGGATGGCGGCTATGGATTCGTTTCCGGGTTCCTTGAAGACTGGTGGCGGAGTCGCTACGGCCAACACTTCGTATCCGTCCTCGAGCCGGCAACCCACGTGCGGAGGAATGCGCAATGACCGTGACTGCCAGGAAATACAATCCCGGGTTCCTTTCCGACGACGAGCTTGTCGAGTCATTCTGCGTGCGGACCCGCGAGTTCGATTCGTTCAGGGAAGTCATTCGCGAGTGTTCGGGAAACTCGAACATTCACCAGCTCGTTATCGGCCCGCGCGGCAGCGGCAAGACGAGTTTCCTGTTGCGCGTTGCGGTGGAGATTCGGCGTGATCCCGACCTCTCCTCCCGTTTCTTCCCGGTGGTTTTCGCGGAGGAGAGTTATGAGGTTTCAAGCGCCGGCGAATTCTGGCTCGCATGCCTCTCGCATCTGGCCGACCAGGCGCCGAGCCGGGATGACGGACCGGACTTGCACCGCACGTTCGAGGAACTACGGCAAGTACAGGACGACCGAATGCTTGCGGACCGTTGTCTCGGCGCGGTTCAGGACTTCGCAGACCGCGAATGCAAGCGTCTCGTGCCGATCGTCGAGAACCTGAACATGATGTTCCGCGACATCGCGGACAAACAGGCGGGATGGCGATTGCGGCAAACTCTTCAGACGGAGCCGCGAATTCTCCTGCTGGCGAGTGCGACGAGCCGGTTTCAGGAAATCGATGACCCAAAGCGCGCGTTCTACGATCTGTTCCGCGTGCTCAAGCTGGATCCGCTTACAGTGGACCAATGCTCCGTTCTGTGGGAGACAGTGTCCGGTCGGTCTCGCCCACCGAAGACGATCCGGGCGTTGAAGATTCTCACCGGAGGCAGTCCGCGACTGGTTACCATCCTGGCCCGCTTCGGGGGGAACCTGTCGTTTCGCGAGCTGATGTCCGATCTTCTCGATCTGGTGGACGACCACACCGAGTATTTCAAAAGCCATCTCGATGCACTGCCCCCGCAGGAAAGGCGTGTCTATCTTGCCCTCGCCGATCTTTGGAAGCCGGCGACCACACGGGAGATCGCTGATCGCGCCAGACTGGATACCAGCAAGTGCAGCGCGCAGCTTGCGCGTCTGGCCGAGCGGGGCGCGGTCGAGGTCATCGGCGGCAGCCCCCGGCGCAAGCTGTATTACCTGGCCGAACGACTCTACAACATCTATTACCTGATGCGCCGCTCCCGCGGGCCTGTTCCGCTCATCAATGCACTGATCCGATTCATGGAAGCGTACTACTCCCCCGACGAGCTAAGGGAATTCGGGGATCGCATTGCCGTCGAGGCGACGGGTCTCGATGATGAAGCTCAGTCGGACTATCGGGCCGCGTTTGCCCGCCTCATCGATTTGCCGTCCATGGCAGCACATCGCGAGGAACTGCGTTCGCATGCACCGTGGATGGTGAGCGACAGGACGGGCGATCATCAGTCTGACCAGCCTTGGCCAGCGGCCGCGCAGGCATTATTTGACCAGGCACTTACGTTCATGAAAAGAGGACAGGCGCAGCAAGCGCTGGCTACCTGGGACGAGGTTGTGAGCCGGTTCGACGAAAGCGGCGGGGACGCATCACCCAGTGCCGTCGCAAGAGCGCTCGTCAGCAAGGCGTTGATGCTCGGCGATATGGACCGGCCGGCAGAGAGTCTGGCCACTTGCGAAGGGCTAATGGCCCGTTTTGGGGCGACAGACGCGCCAACAATTCTTCCCGAAGTTGCTGCGGCAATGGTCTGCAAGGGCATGGCGCTCGGGGATTTGAGTCGACATCAAGAAGCAGTTGCTACCTGGGACGAAGTCGTGCGCCGGTTCGGATTCAGCAAAATGCCGAAGATCCTCGAACAGGTCGCAACGGCTCTCCTCAGCAAGGGCGTTTTGCTCGCAGGATCGGACCGGTTGACAGAAGCGCTCGCAGCTTGGGGCGATCTATTGCAACGGTTCAAAGAGCGTGAAGCCACGAAAAATTTCGAGTCGGTCGCGGTGGCTCTCGCAAACACGGGAAATGCCCTTGCCAATTTGAATCGTCTGAATGAAGCGCTGGTCGCTTGGGACAAGTTTTTCAAGGGTTTTGGGGCCGGCGATTCACCGACAATCCAAAAGATCGTCGCTTCTTGCCTTCTCCGCAAAGGCGAAACGTTAGTCGAGTTAAACCGTCCGGAAGAGGCGTTTGAAGTCTGGAATAAGGTTGTCCAGCGCTTCGCCGCAAGCCCCGTGGAGATGCTCCGCTTTGCGGCTGCGAGGGCATTGCTCAACAAGGCGGCTCTTGACCTTGAAAGCGGTCGTGCAGATGCAGCGATTGCGGCGGTCGACCGTGTGCTCGAACTCAAATTCGTGGAACTGCCGTTGAGCCCATGGCGCGGTCACCTGATCCGGGCCAGGGCATATCTGGTGAAGGGCAATACGGCGGCATGTGCGCAGGACGTCGAAGAGGTGCTGGCGGTCCTCCCGCTGCGCGGCGAATTTCCGAAGGAGGCGCTGGACGGGCTGTGCGCACTGGCTGGCGATTTGGGTTTTGAGCAAATGCGCGATCTGATCAAGATGTCGCCGGCAGACCTACTGCTTCTTCCCCTGACGACAGCTCTGGAGAAAGAAATGGGGCTGGAACCTCGGGTGGCGAAGGAAGTGGAGGAGGTCGCCGAGGACATCCGTCGGGAATGGAAGCATCGAACTACCCAGTCATTGGCGGCAGTCGTTTCTCGGCCGTAGCGAATCAGCGCCGATCCGCTCGCAGTCTCGACAGGGCCATCAGCGCGGCGCCCGTTCGCCCCAGCTCCGGCTTGCGCTCGCGCTCGTAGCTAATCAGCCGTTCCATCATCGCCTTGTCTCCGCCGCAGGCACGCAGCAGATCGGCTTCCACGTCGATAACGCGGCGGCGACCCTTGCCGCCACGAAAACCGCCTCGGATGCCGCCGCGGAGCGCGGACCGTAAGCGCGGTGCCAGGAGGGTGGCCGCGACAACGGCCACGGCGGTCAGAAAGATCGGGAGTTCGCCCATGACGATTCGCTCGGCGGTTCGGTCAGTGAGTCATCGCGTAGATGATGTAGTTGATTGCGAACCGGTAGGCCAGCGCGGTCATGGGATTCGGATACCAGGGATCGTCGGCATGCTCCCAGGCGTCGCCCATGTCCATGTTGTAGTTGATCGCCACAATGAGCCGGCCGTGCTTGTCGTAGATCCCCCGCCACCGGGGCGGCCCGCCCGGTAGCTGGGCCATGATCTGACCGCCGGCTCCGCGGTACAGGTGCCTGGCGCCGGGAATCTGGGTGTTGCGGTCCAGGTCGTAGAGTACGTGCAGCAGGGGGTCGTCGTCGGGAATGTCGACGATGGGATACTCCGGCAGCGCGCGTCGGATGGTCTCGAGGAAGTACCCCCATTCCCATTCGCCGTGGAAGTCGTCGACCACCAGGAATCCGCCGCGCATCAGGTATTCCCGCAACCGGTCCGCTTCTTGCTGGGACAGCGTCCAGCGGCCGACTTGCTGCGCGAACAGCCAGGGGTGGTTGAAAATGCGGTCGTCGATGGTTTGCACATGAACGCTGTCGTCGGCGACCTCAAGCCGGGTCAGCCGCTGCAAACCCTGGGAAAGATGGTCCTCGGCTTCCGGCCAGTCGATGGCATACCATCGCCGGTAGCCGCCCCGAGACGCCTCGCCGCCGCCGGGCATCAACCGGGCGATATGGAATTCCGCCTGCGGGTATTCCAGATCCCAGCCCTGGGCCCGGGCGAGTTCCGGCGCCGCCAATCCGCCGCCCAATACCAGTGCGAGGCCTGGGAGAAGCGTGAATATGCGCCGATGCATGCTCATGGTCAGCCAAGTATAGGCCAGGGCTATCTCGGATAGCGTCAACAGGCCTTGGTTCACCAGGTGCTAGTTCAACTCGCCCTAGTTCAACAGGTCCAGCACCGCGTCGAGAACGGCTTCTCCGGTTTCCTCTTGCAGACGTTGTCTGATCAGTTCCTCAAAATTCGGTCCGATCCGCGGATCGGACACGGTGCCGCTGACCACGACCGGGATCGTGTCGCCGACGAGGGAGTCCAGGGTCTCGCATCCGGGTATCGGGATGGGGGCTGTCATTTCGGCGTCCAGCTCGAGGTCGATTCCGTGGGTCACCAGATCCACTCGACCCCCGCCGCTGACCTCGATGGTCGTCAAGTTGCCGAGAATATCGGTGGTCGATGCGATACCGTCGCGGACCTGGGCGGTGCCGCGCACCAGGCTGTAGGGGGTGGCATCGATGGCCGCCGGCGCCGGTCGCGGGTAGTCGCGTAGCCCGTTGTAGAGGTCGCACAGTGTGTGGTCGAGGTTGAATCCCTGCTGGGCGCCGTCGCGAAGTGCGAACTCGATGGAACCCGTCGCGGTCGATAGCACCTCGTCCAGGTTGTCGCCGATTCCCGTGAGTTCGACGTCGAAGATGCCCGTACCGTGGGTGCTCGCCGGTTCTCCGGAGAACGCGGTCAGCAGGCCTTCCAGGTCGACGTCATATACGGAGCCCTGCAATGAGACGAAAGGGCCGCCCGCGCGGACATCGAGTTCGGCGGCGCCGTTGAACTCGCCGCCGTACAGTTGGGCCTCAATCGGTTCGATCCCGCCAAGGCCATCGGCGAGTTCGATAGCCGTGGAAAAGCCGGACACGCTGAGGCCCGAGACCTGCAGTTCGCCTGCGCTTACCCGCCCCGCCAGGTTCAGGTCGGCAAGGGTGGCGGTGTCGAAGCCCTGGTCCTCCTGGTCGGGTGCGGACGGTGCTTCGGAGGTGGGCGGCAGGTAGCGGTCGAGGTTGATCCGATCCAGATCCAGGTCAAACACGAACCGCGGATCGGCAAAGTCGGCTACCTCGACGCGGCCGGTGAGGTTGGTTTCGTCCAGACGCATTCGCAACGACGCGAACTCGGCCCCGTTCGCGCCGAACGAAATGTCGGCGCTCAGGGCCGCCTCGCGCAGCGCGATCGGATCGGCTGTGGGTGGAACGTCTCGGTCGAAGCGCTCCATGAGCGCCCGGGGCGAGAAGTTGGCTACCTGCAGCGTTCCGGTGACGTCGGGGCTGCCCGTTGGATCACGAACGGTGAGGTCTCCGCTCGTCTGCAGGCCAAGTACGGTGGCGGCGAGATCTTCGAGGCGCAGGATGGACCCGCCCGCGTCGTAGTCGAACGCCGTGTCGACTGCCAAAGTCCCGAGTCGCTCCGGACCGAGCGCATCCGGCAGGAGGTTCGGGAAGACGGAAACCAGGACCTCCGGATCCACATCGGTGGTGACGATGCGCCCGTTGAAGCTGTCGCCTTCGCCCGGCCGATCCACATTGCCCGAGACGGCTGCGCCGGGAAGCGCGACGGCAAAGTCGCGAAGGGAGACCGCGTTGTCGTTCCGATCGACGGTAAAGTCTGCGCTGAGCGCCAATTGCTCGATCGCGGTGACGTTTGCGCCGGCGAGCCACTCGGGCGGCAGGACGCTGAATAACACGCCGGGATCGAAAGTCGGGGCTTCAAGATCACCCGATATGTCTGTGTCGTTGAGTGCGAGATTCCCGGTGATAGCCATGTCCAGGAGCGTGCTCGCAAGGCCGGTCAATGTGACGCGCCCCGCCAGCGGTTCAAGCTGGAATCCGGACTCGAGGTCGAAGTCGCCCATGGATGCGTCGTGCTCCATCCCGAGCAACGCCAGCGCTTCGTCGACGGGCGCCTCGGTGACGGCCACGGTGCCTGCAAACAACGGTTCGCCGGCCAGGTTTGCGGCAGTCACATGCCAGCGTGCGGTGATGCCGCCGATGGTGGTCACCGCCTCGGGGACATCTGCCGTCCAGGCCGCGGTGTCCACGTTCACCGACGGTGCGACTGCGGTGACGTCGAGAGGTTCGGAACTGCCGGTGAAGTCGGTCAGCACGGTATCAAGCCGCAGGTTGTCCAACTGGACGATACGCGTTGCGCGGTCGAATGCGGCCGATGTCTGTAGATCGCCCGCGATGCGCTCATCGCTCTGGCCGTCTTCCACGCGGAACTCCAGGCGCAGGTCGTCCGCCCTGAAGCCTGAGGATTCGGGGTCGGCGAAAAGTGAAGTCCGTCCATCGAGTTGCGCCGTGAATGACGGCTGCACGCCCACCCACTGCAGGCCAACGTCGATGTCGACGGGCATTCCCGCAGCGATCGGGCCGGTTCCCAGGGAAATATCCGAGATCACGTAACGAACTTCGTCAATGTTTTCCCGCCAGAACACGATGCCATCGCGGACGTCGATTCCGGCGATGTCGATTTCGCCGAAGAAGGGTTCTTCGATGGCGTCGGCCGGCGCGCCGGCACCACCTGCATCGACCGCCGGAGGCGTTGAACCCAGCAGGTCCGACCAGTTGTCGCGTCCCTCGTCGTCCCGGGCCAGGTTCAGCTCAAGGCCTTCCAGCATCACGGTGCCGAATTCCATCCGTCCGCGGAACAGCGGGAACAGGCGAACCCGCGCCCCCGCGGATTCGACACTGGCGAAGTCATCGTCGCCAAAGCCCGGGGCGTGACCGAGGCGCATCTGGCCCGTTTCGATGCCGAGCCACGGAACCAGGGTCAGGGCAAGATCGTCGTCGATCGAGAATTCACGTCCGGTGCGTTCCTGCACGAAAGCTTCAAGCTCATCCCGGATGTTGTTGGGATCGAACAGTAGCCACAGGAGCAACGCAGCGACGCCGAATATCACGGCAAGCGCGGCGACTGCGATACCGAGTACCTTGAGAATGGTCCGCATAATTCACCCAATCGGGTCAAATGTGGAGTTAGGTCCGGGGAACCAGCCGAGGTTCCCTACGTTGAAATCGTAACACCTATTGAAAAGGGGCATTGGGCCGGTGCCAGGTTTGGTGCGGGATGGCAGTCGGAATTGCCGGTTAGACTATTCGCCGCGCCATCGTGGGAAAGTGCGGTTGCGGTTCGGTGAGAGATTCGAGCCGGGACCGGCAGGAGGAACGACGACCGATGAATGGATTCGAGTACGTAACGTTGTCGCAGGCTGCCGCGGCGATTCGGGCCGGGGAGACATCGGCTGTGGAACTGACCCGGTCGTCGCTGGCGCGCATTGAACTCCTTGACGGGCTCCTGAATGCGTTCATCACCGTGACCGCCGACGAGGTCCTCGAGCAGGCCGAGCAGGCCGATCGCGAGCTGGCGGCCGGAAAGGACCGAGGGCCTCTGCACGGTATTCCCGTGGCGATCAAGGATCTCATCGATACCCGGGGCGTACTGACCACATGCGGGTCCAGGTACTACGCCGAACGTGTGCCCGACGAAGACGCGGCCGCGGTCAAGCGCCTCCGCGCCGCCGGCGCCGTATCCCTGGGCAAGACCGGGCTGCACGAGATGGCCTTCGGCACGACTTCGGTGAACCCCTTCTTCGGCGCCATCGGGAATCCGTGGCGACCGGACTACCATCCCGGAGGATCCAGCGGCGGCTCGGCGGTGGCCGTCGCGGCGGGGATGGCCGTGGCGGCGCTCGGCACCGATACCGGTTGTTCCATCCGCCTGCCCGCGCAGTGCTGCGGCATTGTCGGACACAAGCCGACCTACGGGCTGGTCAGCGCCGCCGGGGTCATGCCCCTGGTGCCTACCATGGACCACGTGGGGCCGATGACCCGCTCCGTGCGCGACGCCGCGCTGGTGCTCGAGGCCATTGCGGCGCGCGATGAGAATGATCCTGGCGACGCATCCCAGGCGCTCCACGACCTGATCGAACGGATGGAGGCGCCGATTGCCGGCGGTGTCGTCGGCGTTCCGACGGATTATTTCTTCGAAGGCGGCGACGAGGACGTCAAGGCGATCGTGAAGGAGGCAATCGGAGTATTCGAGGAACTCGGAGCAAAGGTCGAGCCGGTGACGCTGCCGGACAGCCACAAGGCGTACGACGAGGCCAACGCCACGTTCTCGGAGATCGTTGACGTTCACCGCGAGGCATTGGCCGACGATATCAAGGCATTCAGTGAGCCGTTTCGCGCCCGCTATTCGTCCATGACGCGGTATTCTCCCGCGGCCTATGCGAAAGCACAGCGCTACCGTGTGGAATTCACGAGCCGCATGGAAGAGGTCCTGGAGCGAGTCGATGTCCTGGTAATGCCGACGGCGACCGTCGCTGCGGCGCCCATCGCAGCGCAGCCGCCCGAGCACGACAAGGAACGGCGCAAGAACGCCTGCATCTTCGACTTCACTGGGCAGCCTTCCATCTCGGTGCCGTGCGGGTTCACCCTTCAGGGCCTTCCCGTGGGACTGATGATCTGCGGCGGGCGGTTTCGCGACGCCCGGGTGCTGCGCTATGCGCACGCCTTCGAGCGGGCAACGCCCTGGCATGCCCGGCATCCGAAGCTGCCATAACTCCGGCGGTGTGGAACCGGGATGGTGTGGAACGGGGATGGCGAGGCGCCGGGACGGCGAGGAACCGGGCCGGTGAAGACCCCGGACGGCGAGGCGCCGTATTACCTATACTGTGCCGGCAGCTCCGGAGAATGAGGATACTCCCGATGATCAGAACGACCACGCTTGCCGCGCTGACCATATTGGCCCTGTTTGCCGGCTTCTCGACGGCGCAGATCGTCGAGCCCAAGGGCACCGTGCAGAATTTCAACGACATCGAATCGTTTTCTCCCATGGAAGGCATCACCGTGCGTAGTGTCGTCGGCGATGCGGTCCGATTCTCCCGGATCGAGGCGGTGGAGGGCGCCACCTCACCCAGTCACAACCACGCCAACGAGCAGTTCGTGTTTCTGCTCTCCGGTAGCCTGCGCTGCCTGGTGGGCGACGACGAGTACATCCTGGTTCCCGGCGACGTGGCGGTGTTCCCGGCCTGGGTCCCCCACAACCTGACGGCTATTGAAGATTCGGTCTGGTTCGAGTCCCACGGGGCGGGCTTTTAGTGTTCTGTCCCCAGGTTTTGCACGAGTTCGGCGTTCGCCTGGTTTTGGCGACGCTTGCCGGCGGCGTGCTCGCAGGCTGCGCCAACCCCGCCGCGGACCCGCAGCCGCCGCGGGAGATCGCCCTTGAGGCCGGGGAGGGGAGTGCGCAACCTCACCTCGAAGTCGACCCAACGGGCACCGTGGCGCTGAGTTGGCTGGAACCGGCGGAAAACGGCACGGCGCTTCGGCTGTCCACCACCACCGGCGAGGCCTGGTCGGCTCCGACCACGGTAGCGACCGGCGCCGACTGGTTCGTCAACTGGGCCGACTTTCCGTCTGTCACGCCGGTCGGCGGGCACACCCTTGCGGCGCATTGGCTGGTCTACCAGCAACAGGGATTCGGTTACGACGTGATGCTGGCGACCTCAGCCGACGGCGGCCGCAACTGGCGGGAGCCCTTTCCATTGCACGTCGATGGTACACCCACCGAACACGGGTTCGTCACCCTGT
Organism: Candidatus Rariloculaceae bacterium; assembly: GCA_965262365.1. GTDB lineage: Bacteria > Pseudomonadota > Gammaproteobacteria > Steroidobacterales > Rariloculaceae > UBA6522. Next base: position 3,131,523 of record OZ253541.1, on the reverse strand, counting down.
TTCCCTGGCAAGACGGATTCGCCGCGGTGTGGCTCGACGGCCGCAACATGATTCAGGATGGCGAGTTCACTTTCGAGGATTCAGCCGGCGAGCCGCTTGGCATGAGCCTGCGCTATGCGCTCTTCGGCGCGGATGGCGAGCGGCGCGCGTCCGAAGAACTCGACGCGCTGGCCTGCGATTGCTGTCAGACGGACGTGGCATTCAGCGGTGGAGATGTGCTGGTGGCATACCGCGATCGAACCACCGCGGAGGTTCGCGACATCGCGCTGGGGCGGTTGACGCCGGAGGGATGGCAGCCGCCGGTCGCACTGGCGCCCGACAACTGGATGATCGAGGCCTGTCCGATCAATGGACCGGCGATCGCTGCCCGCGGCGACCAGGTCGCGGTGGCCTGGTTCAGCGCGGCGGACAACCGGCCGGTCGTAAACCTTGTCCGATCCGGCGATGGCGGGCGGACGTTCGGCAATACCATCGAAGTGGATTCATCCGGCAGTTTCGGTCACGTCGACGTGACCGCGCTGGCCAATGGCGAAACAGCCGTGAGTTGGCTGCGGACCCAGGGGGACGGCCTTGCCCTGGCGCTGCGGCTGATCTCCCGGGACGGCCAGCCGGGTGAACCGATGACGGTTGCGTTTATAGACGCGGCCGGGCCGCTGGACTTCCCGCAGATGGTCTACGACGGCCGGCAACTGACCTTTGCCTGGACCGACTTCGGTGACGTACAGCGCGTAAAGACTGCCGTCGTCGGCCTGTACTGAGCTTGGTCGTTAAACCTCTCGAGTAAGCGCTACGAGCAAATCGCTTACGCGTATTGGCGCGCCAGCGCGGGCTCCGTTGGTAACAGGTCCTCCACGATCATGTAGAGGCACGGCACCAGGAACAGGGTGATCCCGGTGGCGAAGAGAACGCCCCAGGCGAGGGAGATGGCCATCGGCACGAAAAAGGACGTGGCCGGGTTGTTGTTGAGCATCAGAGGCATCAGCCCGGCAAAGGTGGTGGAGGAAGTAATCAGGATGGGCCGGAAGCGCACGATGCTGGCGCGATGCACGGCCACGCGCACGTCAACGCCCATGCGTCGTTGCCGATTGATGTAGTCCACCAGCACAAGGCTTGAGTTGATGACGACCCCCGCCATGGCGATCAGTCCGATGATGGACGTGAAGATGCCCGACCAGCCCATGATGACGTGACCGATGAGGGCGCCCACAGCACCGAAGGGAACGATGCTCATGATCACCAGCGGCTGGAGATAGGAGCGCAGCGGGATCGCCAGCAACGCATAAATCATCAGGAGCGCGACGGGAATGAAATTGTACAATCCTGCGAAGGACTCGGAACTCTGTTCCTGCTCGCCGGTCAGCGAATAGCCGATGCCGCGATAGCCGGACAGTATTCCCGGCAGCGCCTCGGCCTCAAGCGTTCGCAGAACGGCTTCGGGGGTCACCACGTCGCGGTCCACGTCGGCGCTCACGGTGACCACGCGCTGGCGGTCGACACGGGTGATGGTGGAGTAGCCTCTGCCCAGTTCGATCTCGGCCACCGCGGCGAACGGAATCTCCGTGCCGTCGGCGGCGCGGATCCGCATGTCCTCCAGGTCGCCCAGGGAACGCCGCTCGGCTTCCGGATAACGGACCATGACCCGGATATCCTCCACGCCTCGCTGTACGCGCTGCACTTCCTCGCCGTAAAAGGCCTGGCGCGCCTGGCGCGCCAGGTCGTTCAGCGTCAATCCCAGTTGCCGGCCCTCGGGAAGCAGCGAGAGCTTGGCTTCCTGCTTGCCCGAGCGAAACGAATCGGTAATGTCCTGAACGCCATCGAAACGTGCAAGTTCCGCGCGCAACTCCGCCGCGGCGTTGGCCAGGTCGTCCACATTCCGGCCCTGCAGGCGGATCGAAATGGCGTCTCCGACGGTGAGGCCCGTGGTCGCGAACGACAGCGAGACGCTGTCATAGACGGGTCCGGTCAATTCGCGCCAGCGGTCCGCCATGTCGGTGACGGACACGTTGCCGCGTTCGCTCAGTGGAAGGATCGACAGCACCAGTTCCGCGGTATGGCTTTGGGGCGCAGCCCTGAAACGGCCGCCCATGGTTTGGCCGACGGAGGTGAAAACATGCTCGATCAGCGAGGGCCGGTCCGGGTTGGCGGCGTCCAGTTCGGCCTTCAGTTGCAGGGCCGCTTCCTCGATCTGCCGCGCCGCCCGGGCGGTTTGTTCGACGTTCACGCCCTCCGGCATTTCCACCCGTGCGACGATGCTGTCGCCCTCGACCTGGGGCATGAACTGGACCTCGATCCGGTCGCTCAGGACGAGGCCCAGCGCGACCAGCAGCACGCTGAAGCCGAGCGCGAGCGCGGTGTACCGAGACTCGATCACGCGATCCAGCGCCGGTCCGAACGTGTCGTGGGCGAAGCGCCCGATACCGTTGGCGATGCGTTGCTGTAACCGTCGCCACGCAGCATGAAAGTCGTTGATTTCGTCCGTCGGGGAGGACCGCTTGCGGTGCGCCAGATGAGCCGGAAGGATAAGTTGAGACTCGACGATGCTGAAGAACAGACAGATGGTGACCACGTAACCGACGATCGAAAGCAATTGCCCGAGATCCCCGGTTGCAAACATGAGCGGAGTGAAGGCCGCCATGGTTGTGAGCACGCCGAAAATGACCGGCACCGCCACTTCCGAGGTGCCGTCAATCGCCGCGGTGATCTGATCCTTGCCCTGCTGCTCGTGGGCGTAGACGCGCTCGCCCACGACGATGGCATCGTCCACGACGATACCGAGCACGAGGATGAAGGCGAACACCGACAGCGTGCTGATGGTGATGCCCAGGGGGCCGAAGACCGCGAAAGTGCCCAGCATGGCGATGGGAATCCCGGCCGCGACCCACATGGCCAGCCGGAACTGCAGCGGCAGGGTCAGCAACAGCAGCACCAGCGCCAGACCGGTGGCGGCGGACCCGAGAAGAATGTCGATGCGCGCCTGCAGCGCTTCGGACTCGTCCCGCCAGATGGTCAGTTCGATGCCGTCAGGCATGCGGCCGCGGGCCTCTTCCACGTAGGCCCGGACATTTTCGCTGATCTCGACCACGTCTTCGTCGCCGACCTGGTTGATCCGGACGATGGCCGCGGGCTTGCCGTCGAACCGCGATTGGGTACCGCCCTCCTGGAAGCCGTCGATGATGGTGGCGATCTCGTCCAGGTACACCCTCGTGCCGTCTTCCCTCGAAAGGACCACGATGTCGCGAAAGTCGTCGCCGGTATAGGCTTGCCCCTGGGTCCGGAGCAGAATCTCTCCGGCGCCCGACTTGATGGTTCCGCCGGGCATGTCCAGAGATGTCCGCCGCACGGCGTTGGCTACCTGGTCGAAGGTGAGTCCCATACGCCTGAGGGTTCGCTCGGAGACTTCAATGGAAACCTCGTCGGGGCGCACGTAGGCCAGCTCCACGTTTGAGATGCCCTCAATCGCAGCGATATCCTCGCGCATCTCCAGGCCCAGTTCCTTCAACGTGCGTTCGTCCGCGTCGCCGCTGATGACGATTTCAAGCCCGTCGTTCAGGGTCGTCAGCAGCGACACGACCGGACGCTCGGTCTCTACAGGAAACGTGGAGATGGCATCGATCTGGCTCTTGATTTCGTTGGCGGTCTGGATCCGGTTGGCGTCGGTCTCAAGTTCCAGCAGCATGCTGCCGTTGCCCTCACGGGCGATCGATGTCATCCGGTAGATGCCCTGGATGCCCTCCATGGCCTCTTCGATCCGCAGGTTGACACCGTTCTCGACTTCTTCCGGCGCAGCGCCCAGGTAGGGAACCGAAACACTGACCGTGTCCAGTTCGATAGGCGGCATTTCTTCCTGCCTGATCTGGAAGATGGAAATCAGCCCGCCGACGATGAGAATCATCATCAGCAGGTTCGCCGCAACGGGGTTGCTGACAAACCAGCCAATAATGCGCGTCATGATCCGGCAGCTCCCGGCGTCGGAATCGCCTCATCCGCGACGACTTCGACGCGCATGCCGTCAATCACCACCTGCAGCACCGAAAGGCAGACCCGTTCGCCCTTTTCGAGGCCGCCGTCGATGTAGGCGTCGTCACCGTAGATGCGGGCGATGTTCACCGTACGGAAGCGCAACCGGTCGTCCTCGTCCACGATCAGCACCTGGTTGCCGCTGCGAATCACCGAACGGGGCACCACAACCACGTTGTCGGCGGAGCGGCCCTGTATTTCCGCTTCCACGAACAGGCCCACGGGCGGTGGAACGTACTCCGGATTATTCAAGGCATCATCGGTGGTCTGCACGCGCGCGACGGCGTTGACCATTCGGCTTCGTGTGTCGATCTCTGCTTCAGTGCGCACGATCGTGCCGCGCCACTTGTAGTGCTGTCCGGCGAAGTCCGCCGACAACAACACGTCCGGGGCGCTGGATTCGTCCAGTTCCCCCCGTTGCATGGGCGGGATATCCAGGTAGGCAAGTTGTTGATCCGCGATAGGCAGGCGTACTTCCACGTAGTCCACCGCGTAAAGCCGGGCAATGGCGGCGCCGCGGCTGACGAATTGGCCGGGGTCGACCTGCTTGCTGCGTACAAGGCCCGTGAACGGCGCGAGCACCTCGGTTCGGGACAGATCGAGTTCAGCCTGGTTCAGCGCCGCGCGGGTGTCGACGAGTGCGGCTTCGGTCACCCGTGCGGCTCTCATCCCCGTTTCCACGTCGGAAGGGCTGATGAGGTTGCGGGCTTCCATTTCCCGGAGACGCTGCAACTCGAACGTGGCAAATTCATTTTCCGCCATGGCTCGGTCTACCGCCGCGGTGGCCCGCTGCAGGGCGTATCGATAGTCCCGGTCATCGATCCGCAGCAGCGGTTCGCCTTCCTCGAAGTAGCCTCCGGCGACCAGGTTCGAGGAAATCCACAGGACGTTACCCGAGACTTCCGGTACGAGGTCGGCCTCCGTGCGGGGCGCAACCGTCCCCTGAGCGTGTACCACCATACGCTCGTTGCCGGGATTGACGTGCATGACCCGGACAGCCGGCGCGACGGGTTCAGGCTCGCTGGGGTCGAGCTGCGGTCGGGTAAGCAGCAGTGTTGCGGTGATTGCCGTCGCCACCGCCAAGGCGGTTACCGCAATCAGGGTTCCCGTTTTCATGCGTGTATTTGCTTGGCGTTGGAACGGTGGGAGAGCAGCGTTTCCCTTGCAGCGGCCCTCATCAGCCGCAAGAGTTCCCGCATGGATGAGCCCGCCGAGGCTGCGTCTCGATGGCTGACGGCGGTCTTGAGTTCAGCGGCGATCCGCTTCAGGGACTTCGGGTCTGGCTTGGAAGGTCCCCCAAGAACCCGTCTTGGGTCTGGGATCTGGGTGCGCAGGCCATTGATGATGAGCAACAGAACCAGGTTCTCGGACGCTTGGGCGAACGCCCGCCCCAGCCGCCTGGGCACGCGCATCTTCACAAGCTCCTCGGGCTCGGCTGCGAGGATTTCATCGATAATCGCTTCCACGCGCGCCAGCGCGGCCGGATCTCCCCGCTCCACGGCGGTCTCCGCCGCGTAGCCGATGAGGATGGCGCCGATGTCCAGAGCCTGCTCCATGAGCGCGGCATCCGGAACTTCGTTCAACTCCAGTAGCGGTCCGAGTACGTCCAGGGTGCACTCCTGGACCGGTATCACGCGTGCGCCGCCCGGCTGGATGGAGGCGATACCGAGCTGTTCGAGCTTCTTGAGCGCCTCGCGAACGGTGCCGCGGCTGGTGGCGAAGCGCGCCGCAAGGTCCCGTTCCGAAGGCACGCGCTCACCGGCGCGGTATTGGCCGCGCAGAATGTCGTCCCTCAAGGTGCGAGTTATTTCCTCTGTGCGGGAAAGCATTTGCGGCAACTATGGTCCTACCAATTTGGTTAGACCATACCTTACTTCACGGCGCCGGCTCGGCGCAAGTAAAGAAATCTCAAGCTGGTACCAGGCATTGCGGTGCGTCAGGCCGGCTCTGACGCGGCAGGAACTAACAGCACAGGACACTTGCCCATCGTTCCAAAACCTCGATTCCGATCAAGGCCTGTCAACGTCCTTTCGGAAAGCGTTAACAGGCCGTGGTGCTCCGGGTTACCATCTTCCTTTTGGCGGACTGTTCCCATGCACATGGTTTATTGCATACATCGTCGCTTCCTGTTTGCTCTGTGGCTGCCGGCTTTCGCGTTGCTCCTCGTTGCCAGCAGCGGTGCCCACGGTGCGAGCATCGACGCGGATCGCCCGACCGTGCTGATCACCGGATCCAACCGGGGCATCGGGTTGGCCCTCGTACGTCACTATGTGGACTCGGGCTGGAATGTGCTGGCCACCGCCCGAACGCCTGCGCGTGCCGCTGAACTCAATACGCTGGCCGAAGGGTACGAGCATCTGCTCATCGAGCAACTCGATGTGACCGACGATGAGCGCATCAAGGCCCTGGCAGCCGCTTATGCCGGCACGCCCATCGACGTGTTGATCAACAATGCCGGCATCTACGGCGGTGAGGCGGAGCAGACGCTGGGAACGCTCGATACGCAGACGTTTCACGATGTGATGGCCGGGAATGTGCTCGCGCCGATGATGATGGCGGAGGCGTTCACCGAGCATGTGGCGGCCAGCCGGCAGAAGAAGATCGTCTCGATTACCAGCGGCGCCGGGTCGGTGTCCAGAGAGACGGTATCCACCGGGGGCGCCTACTATGGTATCAGCAAGAGCGCGCTGAACATGGCCATGCGCAAGATCGGTGCGGAGTTGGCCGAGCAAGGCATCGTGGTTGCGCTCATTGCGCCGGGTCCTGTTCGACATCGGAGATCTTTTCGGCAAAAGGGGAAACAAGATGAAGCAGTTCAGTAGCCTTGGTATTGGCATGGCCATTCTTCTGGCCTCGTCCGGTCTGCCGGCCCAGGGTCCCGTCGACCCTCAGGCGCTTGCCGACCGGTGGACAACTGCCTACAACGACCACGACGGCGACGCCCTGGCGGCGCTCTACACGGAAGGCGCCGAGCTACTGGCGTATGGCGAGCGGTCTCTGACAGGCCGCGAAGCCATTCGCTCGTTCTGGGCAGCGGACTTCGGGGAAGGCAACCCCCTGACGCTGTTGAACGTGGCCCATACGGTCGCGGGAATCGACATGATGCTGGTCCAGGGGGACTACGACGTGGTCGACCGCAATGGCGGAGACCCGCTTGTATCCGGTGGATTCGTCCAGATCTGGAGGCTCAACGACAGCGGCGACTGGCGCATCGACCGTGAACTCTGGTTCGACGCCATGGTTCCCTACGAGTAGCGCGGGCTTTTGAATCAGTCGAAGATCGTCCGCTCGTCCGGGCGAAGGTTGTTCTCGCCGGACAACTCGATACATCCGTACGGCGTGAAGGGTTGATCCGGCCGGGCCATCTTGATCTCGCCCTGTAAAGGGGCTCTCCAGAACTTCGGGTCCAGCGCCGTGAACGACACCACCAGCCGGTCCGACTCGGGATCGTGGGTGATGCGTTCGACCAGGTGCAGTTCATCGCTGTTGATGACGCCCCGAAACAGCTCGAAGCTCCTGAACCCGCGCGTGTAGACGACCAGCGTGGGGCCGTCCCAATAACCGATGGAATGGCCGAGGATCGACGGCTCGATGTCAGCGGGGTGCTCGGACTGGTCCATATGGATGGTGCGGACCAGGTCCATGTATCCGTAAACCCAGCGCAGGCGGTCGTCGCCGACGGGCACGAATTCGTTCACCAGCGCGTGGTGCTGCATGCCGTGGAGCACCGACGCCTGGCAGCGGATGTCAGGACTGTCGAATGCCGGGTCGAAGGTGTCGGCGAAGGCCTGGGCTGCCTCGGTGTATTCCACCTGGTACCGGGTTCCCATGAAGCGCGGCATGGGCATTTGGGCGGCGTCGGGATTTGCCTGGCTGCCCATCGGCATCATCGAGGACTGCAGTTCCGACGCGTCGACGCCCGGCGGCAGACCGTTGGGAAGCATTCCCGTGAAGGCCACCCACGTGCCGAACATTCCTTCGGTGGGGACCTCGACCGGCTCGCGCTCGACCGCTTCACGGGACGATTCCGCGATGACCCGGGATGACGCGTCCGCCGAACCAACGACGGCGGCCATGAGCGCCTCGCTGGGAACGTAGTCCGCGTCGTTCGTGACCTGGCCGCGGTTGCCAAAACTACGTCCGTCCGCCAGTTCAATCTGCTCCGCGTGGCACACGTTGGCCTCGCGCCTGGCGGGATTGCCCGAAATTCGCACCGGCGTTCCCGGGGGAATGGAGTCGTTGGACAATCCGTAGCGCACCAGGAAGCGGCGCTCGAACAGCTCGCAACGCCCCTGCACGAGTTCGCCTTCCGAATTCAATTGCGTGAAATAGATGTAGGAATGGGGATTGATGACCCTGATGTCGGTGACGAGGGCCTCAAACTGGATGTCCGTCGAGGTATCGAAGTGAGCGTCGACGCCGTGATGTGCAAACACAGTGCCGGCTGATGCAAACAGAAGCAGTGAAAAACTCAATCGGTGCATGTCGGGGCTCCTTTCCGGAGATTATGGACCGGAGCGTCGAAGAATCTCACGCCCAGCTTTGTACGCGCAAGCCTTGGAATACGCGGAAGTCGCTTGTATTCGATGTTATTACCGTAAGGCTGTTTACATGCGCAACCGGCGCATGATGTTGACGGAAGGTCTGGGCCGCAGCGGCTCAGAGACTACGTTTTTGTCAAGCAGGTATCCCACCGGTCAAAGCCGGACGTCGCGGCCTGGTATCGATTCGCGTGTGTCGGCGAACAACGCATCGGGATCGAGCGCGAGTTCCGCCAGGTCGGTTACTTTTGCAAAGTGGCGATAGGCGTCTGAGAAGCTGCGGCGGCCCGCCGTAAGCTGGTCGTACTGTTGCCGCCCTACAAGAACGGCGACAGGTTTGCCGTGCCTGAACCACTCGACGTGCCGCGCCGGCCATGCTCGTGCTCGATTGCGCGACGGTACACTCAACGATTGAGTCTATAAACAGCAATAAATGGCTTTTTATATACATAATTAACTATAAAAGGTCTTATATAGCCTATTGACATAGTTACGTTTAGAAGCCACATTTGGCTTTCCACTAAACAAGAAGGCCGTCAAGAGGCCGCATATGACTGATAACCGTACATACAGCATGGCAACCCCACACGGACTGGAAACCGAGCTTGGCCGACGCCTGGCCAGGATCCGTCTTGCCCGCAATGTCACGCAGAAAAGGCTCGCCCGAGAGGCAGGTATCGGCTTGCGTACGCTTCGCCGAGTGGAAGCAGGGCAGTCATCGACCGTCGACAGCTTCCTGCGAATCGTCATCGCCCTCGGTTTGGCGGATGACCTGTTGAACGCAATTCCATCCCATGAAATTCGCCCGATCGAACGCGTCGATTCACGCCGATTCGAGCGCAAACGCGCCCGGCCCGGCAGGATCGGGGAGGCCGGCGAGCCGTGGTCGTGGGGGGACGAGTCACGTGACTGATGCCAATGTGTATCTCTGGGGGCGTCGAATCGGTGCCGTATCCTGGGACTCCGCCCGCGGCCTCGGCGTATTCCAATACGACCCCGCCTTTCTCTCGGCCGGCATCGAGGTGGCTCCGCTCGTGATGCCTGTACGGGAGGCGCCGTACGCGTTCCCCGCGCTCGGTCGCGAGACGTTCAAGGGCTTGCCGGGGCTGCTCGCGGACGCGTTACCCGACAAGTTCGGTAACACGTTGATCGATGTCTGGTTGGCTGACACCGGCAGGCGTCTTGAGGACTTCAATCCGGTGGACCGGCTTTGTTACATCGGAAAACGCGCTGTCGGTGCATTGGAGTTCGAACCGGCCCTTCGCAGGCGCGATAGTCGGAGCCAGATCGACTTCGCGGCACTGGTCGATCTTGCCAACCGGGTGCTGGACGGGCGATCGCAACTTGCCGGTTCGCTCGAAGAGGGCCACGACAGCACGGCACTGGAGAAAATTCTCACCGTCGGCACCTCTGCCGGCGGAGCACGGGCGAAGGCGGTACTCGCCTGGAATCCGCAAACAGGAGAATTTCGGTCCGGTCAGGTCGATACGCAGTCGGGCTTCGAACACTGGATACTCAAGTTTGACGGCATCACCAACAATCGCGCCACGGGACCGGTGGACCACCGGGGATTCGGCCGCATCGAGTACGCCTACTACCTCATGGCCCGAGAGGCCGGGATCCACATGTCGGAATGTCGGTTACACCACGAGGGCGGGCGCAGTCACTTCATGACCCGGCGCTTTGACCGCGATCCGCAAGGACGCAGGATCCACATGCAATCGCTCGGAGCGTTGCAGCATTTCGATTTCTACCAGCCGCGCGCCTACGCGTACGAGCAGGTAATTCGGACGATCCGCCAATTGAACCTCGGGATGTCTGCTGTCGAAGAGCAGTATCGGCGCGCGGCCTTCAACATCGTCGCTCGCAACCAGGACGACCACGTCAAGAACATTTCTTTGCTCATGAACCGCAAGGGCGAGTGGCGCCTTTCGCCCGCGTACGATGTCGCGTATGCCTACAGCCCTTCGGGAATGTGGACCCGTGACCACCAGATGAGCATGGCGGGCAAATTCAATGATTTCGATCGCGAGGACCTGCTGGAATTCGCAAGATCGTCGGGCCTGAAAAAGGCCGTTGCCCAACGCGTCCTCGATGACGTGGTTTCCGCCGTCAGGAATTGGCGGCGAATGGCATCTGAGGCAGGCGTCGAGGACAGGGACGCCAAGCGTATCGCAAGGACTCATCGTACATTTCTGACTTAGCCAGCCGGCCGACGCTACCGCTGTACCCAATACCGAAGCCCCTGGGCGTCAAGGAACGCTTCGGCATCGGCGCCCTGCAGCGACGCCAGCGTCGCCATCATGCCCGCCTGGGTGCAGGAGGGCGCGACGACCGTCACCGCACGCGGGGCTTGTGCGACGGGCCACCCGGTCAGCGGATCCAGAATATGCGAGTAGCGAACACCGTCCCTGAGCAGGAATCGGCGGCTGTCGCCGCTGGTGGCTGACCGCGATGTCGCCGCCCAGATTGACCAGGCAACTGGCCTGGGTGCGCTCCCTGCACAGGCCGGCGCACCGGTCCGCGGCGTACCTCCTTGCCGACGCCGCCCAGGTCGATCTGCATGCCGGGTCGCAGGATCAGGGTGCGATTGTTCCAGCGCGCCTTGTCCCAGCCGATTCGCGGCAGGATCGCGTCGATGCAGGACCGGGAGGGCACGTTGTCGCTGCCGTCGAACCGCCATGCCTCGCGCAGCACGCCGGAGGTGATATCGAAGCGTCCGTCCGAAAGGCGATGGAGCGATTCGGAGAAATCGATCAGGCGGGCCGTCTCCTCGTCGACCTCAACCGGCTCGCCGCCGCTGCCGTTGATCCGGTGAACGACATTGCCGTGGAGGTACCGACTGAACTTGTCCTCGACCCGCCATGCTTCGCCCGACACGATCTGCAGCAACTGCGTCGCTTCCCTTCTGCTGCTCGCGTTCGGCCTGTCGGCCGACGATCTGCGCCGTGGGAACCTCGCCCGCCTGCCGGTAGTATTCCAGGCGCACGCTCCATTGGGCTCCCGAATTGCGCACTTTGCCGTACTCGATCCCCGCGGTAACGGCATCGAAGTTGCCCAGCCGGAAGTCGGAGGCTGCAAACTCGGGCAAAGGTTCGTCGTCGAACAGGCTGAACCGGTAGAAAATCGCTTCGGTTTGGGTGTAGTAGCGCAGATGCGGCTCAAGGTAGCGGGCGTCGCCAAGCGCAATCCGGTATCGGCCATCCAGGGTATGGGAGTCGATCTCCCAGTCGTCCGTGGCATAGCGGTAGGAGAGGTCCAGAACATCGCCGCCCAACCAGTATTTCACGCGCCCGAAGAGGCCATGCCTGATGCGCTCTTGCGGGCGGCTTTCGAAGCGGTAGAGGCCGTCCGGACCGAGCGTTCCTGTGGGCGGTTCGACTGCGATCGTGTCGCCGGTGACAGGGTCGACCACGCTCAGCAGCTTGTAAGGGTCGTTGAGGTACCCGCTGGAGTTGCTGAACGAATAGTTGAGCTGCACGATCAGGCCCTGGTTGATGACCTGGGTGACGCCGAGCAGCACGTCGGTAATCGTCTTGCTGTCATCGCCGAGCTTGTTGGGGCCGTACGCACCGAGATCGTCGCGATCGTCGTCATGGTCGTTGCCGCACTCGTCGTCGTCATCGTCGCAGTCGTAGCCTTGGTCGATGACGCCGAGCAGTTTCGCAAGCGGGATCGGCCTTCGCTCTCTCCGTAGAAGAGCACGGCGGTATCCATCGACCACCGCTGGTGGCTTCCTTGCTGAAGTAGATGTGATCGTCCATCGCATCGTCGACGGGGTCCCCGTCCAGCAACATTTCTTCCTTGGCGAGGTAGTCGCGTTCCCACGGTTCGACGCCGAGATTGGCGCACGCGGAAAGGGTGGACATCACCAGGAGAGCGGCGGCCAGCCGGACCCACCCTGAGTCTGTTCCCTCATTGGGCCTGGCCTGACAAAAATCAGCTTTCATTCCTGTGAATCCTCCACGTTCGGTTCGGCGATCAACCGCTGGATGACGGCTTCGTACTCGTCGCGCCTGGAGCGCAGGAATCCCAGGTGTTGCGTATCCAGTTCGCCGTCGCGCGCGTAGACGTAACTACTCGGCATCGCCACCACCTCAAAGTTACGCGCCAGTTCGCCCTCGGGGTCGTAGACAATTTCGAACGTCGCCGGGAATTCTTCGAGAAATAGCGCCGCTTCGGCGGTATCGACATCGGTGTTGACGCCCAGGATCACGAGTCCGTCGTCGCCGTATTCGTCGTTCATTGCGTTGAGCCAGGGGAAGGACTGGCGGCACGGCACGCACCAGGATGCCCAGAAGTCAACGATGACGACCTTGCCGCGGTAATCGCTCAGATCCAGTGACAGCGCCGGCGCGCACACACAGGCCAGTATCGCAATGATTGTCAGACGGATGGTTCGCGCCAACGCGTTCAATGATGTAGCTGGCCGACGGACACTCCGCATTTTCACTGCTCCGGAAAAAAGACGCCCCGCCTGACGGTTACTCCAGTTTACGACAATTGAACGCCGGTCAGGCCGCACAGTATTGAAGCCGTTTCGAAGTCTGAATTCTTTTACGACGGTGATCAATCCCTGTCCATCGTCGTCATCATCGTCATCGTCATCGTCGCTGAGTTGTTGGGTTCCGGTCAGAGCGTGGCTTGCAGAGCTCGAATCGCCGGTCGGCCGGTGATCCGTTCAGGTTTGCAAGGAAAGCGCGAATTTCCGCTTATGGGACTTTCGCTGCGCCGAAATCGGCGCTAGCATGCTTCGCCTGCCGTCAGGAGCCGGACTATGCCCAGAGTCGTGTACATCGAAGATGACGGGACCCACGTGGAAGTGGATGTCGAGGAAGGCTATTCGGTCATGGAAGGCGCCATCATGAACGGTGTCGAGGGCATCGAAGCCGAGTGCGGCGGTGCCTGCTCATGTGCTACCTGCCACTGCTACATTCCGGAAGAGTGGTGGGACAAGCTTCCGAAAATGGATGTCATCGAGGATTCCATGCTGGAAGCGGCCACCGAGAGGCGCTCCAACAGCCGCCTGACATGCCAGATCCCGGTGACTGACGAACTGGACGGGCTGATTGTCGAGGTAGCCCCTGCCTATTAATTGCGAGTTCAGGCGGAGGAAATGTCAATGGACGAACCCAGGGTCATGGCGGACGACGTGCGGGCCGCCTGCGAGGGAATGCTTCAGTTGCAGTTGTACGCAGTGTTTACGAGACCTGCAAACGGTATGAAGCCGGTCATGGAAATGCTGGAGAAGCATCTGGACTACCAGATTTCCATGGAAAAAAGCGGCATCCTCTTTGCTGCGGGGCCGTTCTGGACCGACGACGAACAGCAATGGCGCGGCGAAGGCATGGTAGTCATACGCGCCGAAAGCCTGGAGGTGGCCAGAGCCATTGCCGCCGAAGATCCCATGCACGCCAGCGGCGCGCGCACCTTCGAGGTACGCCCCTGGCTGATCAACGAGGGGACCCTGACGCTGCGCCTGAATCACTCGACCCGCAGCTTTACGGCGGTTTAGCCTTCTTCGCATCGCAACAGCGGGCTCCAATCCATTTTCATTGTATTTTACCAGTTGGGTAAATATAATAGTAACCTAAGAAGTAGAAGTACATTACTTATATGGTAATTGATAAGTTGGCGGAGATCCGGCATGGAAGTTGCCTTTGCGAGCCGGCGTCTCCAGAAAATCTGTGAAGACCCTCGGGAGGCCAGTCGGCGGTTGGGACAGGCTTCGGCCAGAAAACTCAAATCTCGGCTCGCCGACATAGTGGCGGCATCTCGGTTAGGAGATATCCCGGCGGGTCAGCCGCATCCACTCACGGGGTCTCGCGCAGGTGAATTTGCGGTTCGCCTTTCAGGCGGCCATAGACTCGTGTTTGAGTCGAACGACGATCCTGTTCCTACCACGGACGAAGGCGCGACGGATTGGAAGCAAGTCGCTTCGATTCGGGTTGTATTCATTGGAGACTATCATGACTAAAGCTGCTGCTCAGTTTGCACCGAAGTGGGTGTCTCCACCTGGGGAAACTATCCTGGATCTACTTGAGGAACGCGGTTGGCCGCAAACCGAGTTTGCGGAGCGAGCCGGCTATACGTCAAAACACGTTAGCCTGCTCATAAATGGAAAAGCACCAATAACGGAAGATACTGCCTTTCGGCTCGAAAGAGTGCTAGGCGGGACGGTAGGTTTCTGGCTCTCGAGAGAAGCGAGGTATCGTGAAGCCGTTGCCCGAGATGAGGAACATGAGTCGCTGCGCGCTCAATCAGGATGGCTGCGCGAGATCCCGCTATCTCACATGATCAAGTGCCGATGGGTTCCAAGGGATACTGACAAAGCGAGGCAGGTATCCGAGTGTTTATCGTTTTTTGGCGTAACATCTGTCGCTGCCTGGCGCAAAAGGTATGCGGAACCGCTAGCGCTGGCCGCCTACAAGTCGTCGCCCGCGTACGAAAAGAAGGTCGCTGCAGTTGCAGCATGGCTTCGCCAGGGCGAAAGAGTGGCCACGGAGCGCGAATGCGAACCGTTCGACAAGAACTTGTTCAAGGCTGAACTCCACGATCTGAGAAGCCTCACGAACGAAACCGATCCGGACATATTCGTTCCAAACCTTGTGGAGGCTTGTGCACGAGTTGGGGTTGCAGTGGTTTTCGAGCCCGCGCCCTCGGGCTGCCCTGTAACTGGTGCTACGAAATGGCTCACAAAGGACAAAGCCCTTCTCATGCTCAGCCTGCGCTACAAGTCAAATGATCACCTATGGTTTGCTTTCTTTCACGAGGCAGGCCACATCCTGTTGCATGGGAAGAAAATGTTGTTTCTGGAGTTGGTAGGCGGACTGGACGGAGAGAACGAGGATGAAGCCGATGGATTTGCCCGCGACTTCTTGATAAATCCCAAGGACGCCGCTGCACTGCCATTTGTCGCGCATAGCGCTAGACAGGTGACCGCATTCGCCGAAAAAATAGGTGTGGCGCCCGGAATTGTCGTTGGGAGGATGCAGCATGACGGGTTTCTTCCGAGAAATTACCTGAACAAGCTGAAAGCCCGATATCGTTGGAACGATGGGTGACCATTTCCGGCGCCGTTCCCGTCGAGGGGGAAGTCGATTCGCCGTCTATAACACCCCAAGCAACCTCGGCACGATCAACGACACCCCCGGTATGTAGGTGACGATGATCAGCACGCTGAGCAGCACCATCAGCCATGGCAGGGCCGCGCTGATGACCTCTTCCATGGACATTTTCGCCACGCTCGAGGTGACGAAGAGGTTCAGCCCCACCGGTGGTGTCACCAGTCCGATCTCCATGTTCAGTACGATCATGATGCCCAGATGGATGGGATCGATGCCCATCTGGGTGGCGATGGGAAAGATGATCGGCGTCAGTATGAGCACCACGGAGGTGGGTTCCATGAAGTTGCCGAAGAGCAACAGGAGAATGTTGACCACGATCAGGAATCCCCACGCCGGCAAGCCCAATCCCACGATCCACTCCGACGCCGCCTGGGGAATCTGTTCCGTCGTCAGGACAAACGCGAACAGGTAAGCGTTGGCGATGATGAACATCAGCATGGCCGTGGTCTTGGCCGCCTCGGTAAGGACTCCCGGTACCTTCCCGATCTTGATGTCCTTGTAGATGAACACCGCCACCACGAACGCGTACACGGCCGACACGGCCGCAGCTTCGGTTGGGGTGAAGATCCCGGTGTAGATTCCTCCGAGAATGATTACCAGAAGAACAAGGCCCCAGAATGCTCGGCGGCCCGCTGCGAGAGCGCCCCTGAAGCCGACGCTCGGCTGACGCGGCAGGTTCTGCCGCTTCGCGATGACCGCCACGGCGGCTATCATCGCCAGCGTCAGGATGAGGCCGGGCAGCATCCCGGCGATGAACAGGTTGCCGATCGAGGTTTCGGTCACGGCGCCGTAGATGACCATGACCAGGGAAGGCGGGATCAGGATTCCAAGGGTGCCCGCGTTGCAGATGACTCCGGAGGCGAAGCGGCGGGAATAGCCGGAAGCGATCATGCCACCGATCATCACGCTGCCGACCGCGACCACGGTCGCCGGCGACGACCCCGACACCGCGGAGAAAAAGGCGCAGGCCAGCACCGCGGCCATGGCCAGTCCGCCGCGGAAGTGTCCCACCAGGGCGTTGGCGAAATCGATCATGCGCTTGGCCACGCCGCCCGTGGTCATGAAGGTGGCCGCCAGTATGAAGAACGGCACTGCCAGCAGCGGGTAGACCTGCATGGTGTGGAAGAACCGCTGCGCCAGCGACAGCATGCTCTGGTCGGCGAACAGCAGGATCGTGGAAATGCTGGCGAGTCCGAGGCAAATCGCGACCGGGATCCCCAACGCCAGGCAGACGAACAGCACCGCCAGCAGAAACAGCGCGCTCATGACGTTGTTTCGTCCTGGAGCACGGATTCCGATGAGCCGTGATGGGCGGTCAGGCCCTCTTCAGACCCCTTGAAAATCGCCCAGCCGACCTGGATAAACCGGTAGGCGAGCAGCGCGAATCCGACGGGCATGATGCCGGTGAGCAACCAGCGCGGCAGCGGGATGTCGCGGGCGTCGTTGCCCAGAATCAGCAGGCGGTCGACGAAAATGCTGCCGCCGTAGAACATGAAACCGCAATAGACCAGGCACAGCGCCACAGCCGTCAGGGTGATCATGCGCCGCGCACCGGGCGGAAATTTGCGCACCGCCAGGTCGACGGCAATATGGCTCCTGGTGCGAACACCGTAGGACATGCCCACGAGCACCATCCAGGCAAACGTATAGGTGGTGGCCTCGAGCGACCAGACCCAGCCCGTCCCGAACTCGCGCAGTACCACCTGGATAAAGGTCAGCAGCGTCATGAACGCCAGCGCCAGCGCCATGAAGCCTTCTTCCAGGTGATCGATAGCGCTGCGGATGCTGACCCGCATGTCCCGGCAATCCGCTGCTTTGGCCGCGGCGCTTACTCGGCCGATGCGGCCGCTGCTATGCGCTCTGTGCCGATATCTTCTTCAAACTGGTCCCAAACCGGCGCCATGGCCTCCCGCCACGATTCCATTTCCGCAGCCGTCAGGCTGACGATCTCGCTTCGGTCGGAGGCGGCGACCAGCCCGCGGGCATCCTGATTGATGGCGGCTGCCTGGGCATTACCCCAGGCGGAGACTTCGGCAACGATCTCCTCCAGGCCCGTGCGAATATCATCCGGCAGGGAGTTCCAGAAAGCCGGGTTCACCGCCACCAGGTAGCCCACGTAGCCGTGATTCGTTTCCATCACGTAGGGCTGGACCTCGTAGAACTTCGAGGAGTAGATGTTCGACCAGGTATTCTCCTGAGCGTCGATGGCGCCGGTCTGCAGTGCCTGGTAGACCTCGCCCAACGCCATCTTCTGCGGATTGGCGCCAATGGCCTGGACCTGCGCCTGGAGCACGTCGGATTCCATGATGCGGAACTTGAGCCCACTGGCGGCCTCCGGCGTCCGCATGGGTCGCGGCCCGGTGAAATGCTTCATGCCGTTGTGCCAGAAAGCCAGCCCCTGATAGCCCTTGTCGGTGATGACGTCGAGCAAGTCCTGTCCGTCCGCGCTCGCCTGAAATCGCTCCACGGCGGTCAGGTCGGGAAACAGGAAGGGCAGGTCGAAGATCTGAAATGCCTTGGTGAGACGGTCGAACTTGGAGAGCGAGACGGCGATCATCTGAATTTCGCCGAAGGCGAGCGCCTCCAGGGAATCGTCGTCGTTCATGAGTTGGCTGGACGGATAAACTTCCACCACCACGCGGCCGGGGAAGCGCTCCTCGGCGACTTCCTTGAACCGTTGCGCGGTCAGCCCCTTGGGCGTGCCGGGTGCGGTGACGTGGGGGAACTTGATGGTGTACGGTTCGCTGGATGCAGCCTGTCCGCCATCGGTGCCCGAATCGGTTCCACAGGCGCTCAGGGCCGCCGTGACGGTGAGCAGTGCAACCAGTCGGAATCCATTGCACATATTGCCTAGACTACGCATCTTCTCCACCTCTCTTGTCCGCCGGGCAAGGGCCTCGCACGGCTGCAAACATTTGCATAGAATCTTCCCAGAGTCTCATAGACCGGTCAAGGAAGCCACATTGTACGGAAGGATACGAATCAATGACCAGCGCATCCGGGCGCTGCACGCCGAGAATCCAACGACCCGCCGCCGCGAGCATGCGCCGTGACCGACCTGGCATGGCAGGCCTGGGCGGTCATCGTTCTAGCGCTGGCGGCCGGCGGCCTGACGAAGGGGGTCGCCGGACTCGGACTGCCGGCAATCGCGGTGCCCATCATGGCGACGTTCCTGGGCGTCGAGCAGGCGGTAATGATCATGGTATTGCCGACGCTGATCACCAACATCTGGCTGACCTGGCGCCTGCGGGACTGCTACCGGGAGGTTCCCGAGCTGCCGCGCATTGCCGTTGCCGGCGTGCCCGGGGTCGCCCTGGGAGCCACCGTCCTTTATCTCGCCAGCGAACGGTTTCTGGCGACGGTCCTCTCGGTGTGGGTGCTTGCGTACCTGGTACTGCGGTTCGTGCACCCTCAACTGTCGCTTGCCGGGAAAGCCCGAACCCGCCTCGCGCTTCCGGTGGGATTTGCTTCAGGCACGTTGCAGGGTGCGACTGGAATCTGCACGCCGGTGATTGTGCCCTACGTCGACGCGCTCGGCGCCAACCCGCGAACCTACGTATTCATTTTCTCGGCGGTTTTCATGTCGCTCTCCCTCACGCACCTGGTCATCCTTGGATCGTTACAGGCCTATACGCCGCTGCAGTTCGGCCAGAGCGCGCTTGCCGTCGTGCCGGCCATGCTGTTCGTGCAGGTTGGGAACTGGCTGCGGCAGTTCATCCGCCCGGAACTCTTCAGCGTCATCATCCGGGTGGTGCTGTTTGTGACCGCCTCACGGCTGCTCTATGGTGCCTGGTCAGGCTAGGCCTTCGTGCTACGGCATGCTCGTGCGGCACTGCCTGGAGTCTTCAGTGCACGCGATGGCTTCATCGGGCAGGATAAGGAGATTGGGCTCGCGATATCGATACAGGTAGTCCCACATGGTCACGATGTTCGCCTCCAGGTTCGAATCCATCTGCTCGTAGTCGCCGAAATCCTCCCTCATCGCGGCGCCCGCCAGCGTTTTGATTTCCTGCAGGGTTTGCCCATCGCGCATGTGGCCGAGAACGATTTCCTTCAGCGCCAGGAGGAAGTCGTGGTGATCGATGAAGGCATCCTGGGTCGTGGCCGGTCCGTGGCCGGGCAACACGATTTCGGCGCCTTCCAGGTTGGCCAGCAGGCGCATGACCCTGAGCTGGTTGTTGACCTCCATGTCCCGAAAGTCGGGGAACAGCGACCTGCCCTTTGCCGAGTCCACGGCGATCAGCACGTTTTCTTTCGGGATATGAACCTGGATGAGATTGTCGCTGTGGGTCGGTCCGAAATAGAGCAGTCTCACGTGCACGCCGCCGAGTGTCAGGTCCAGTTCGTCTTCGAAGGTAATGCCGGGAAAGATGGAATCCCGGTTCTCGCCGACGATGTGCGGAACGATGTTTGCGTGGCCGACGCCCATCGCCGTGTCGGCGAAGATGCCGGTATTGCAGATGTGGGACTGGTGATCGTGACTCAGGATGACGTATCGCACGGGCACGTCGTAGCGCTCATCAAGCTGCTCCTTCAGCCATTCCACGGTACCGGAGTCGCAGTAGTGGCCGTCGACAACGATGATGCCTTCGTCCGTGAGGACATAGACGCCGAACTGGTTGTCCGACCCCCAACGGTAGACGTGTTCGGAGATCTGCTCGATGGAGCGTGTTTCCGGCCGATACACGCGGTTCTGCGCCCAGCCATTCGATATCGTGAGCGCGGCGCAGGTCAGGGTGAGTGTGAGTCTGGGTAGCCTTGCATTCAATTGTCGCTTTCCTCAGTGGTCTTCGCGAAAAGGGTCGTCGGTGCGATTCCGGTCAACGCGTGTGCGCGGGATTTACCAAACTCCCGGCCAGGGCGCCCCGACGAGAAACTCCGGGTTGGCTCCCGGCCGCGGCCGGAATTTCTGGATTCGGCCGTTGTTCACCGAGGCCGTGTAGAAGTTGCCCTCGTTGTCCGTGGACAGGCCGTGCACGCCCCACATGCCCCCGGGATATTCGCCCCAGCTACCCCAGGAGTAGAGGAAATGACCTTCCAGGTCGTAGCCCAGGATCTTGTGGGTGCCCTGGTCGGCTGCCCACAGCTTGCTGTCGCTAGTGACGATGAAGCTGTGGATGTCCATGGGCGGGCGCGGCCCGAATTTCCATTCATCCAGGTAATTGCCGTCCTCGTCGAACACCTGGACACGGCTGTTGGCGCGATCGTTGACGAACACCCGCCGGGTCGAGGGGTCGACCGCGATGCCGTGCACGTTGTTCCAGTACCCGGGGCGCGTCTCGTTGGGTGCGGTTCCCCGCTCGCCCCACTGGGCGAGTATGTTGCCGTCCATGTCGTACTTGATGACCCGGGTGCTGTCGTAACCGTCCGCCAGGTACATGGTGTTTTCGTCCATGAACACGAGAAACGTCGGGCGGCGGAAGTGCTCGTCGCCGTCGCCCGGAACGCCCGGCTCGCCCAGCATCAGCACCATTTCGGAGCCGTCGTTGGTGAACTTGGTGACGAAATGGCCGTCCGCGTCCACGATCCAGACATGTTTCTCGGGATCGTAGGGGCTGATCTCCACGTCATGGGGCCGATACCAGAGGTGGTCCCACTGGCTCCATTCCTCGACGATGTAGCCTTCGCGGTCAACCACCAGCACGCAGTGCTCCCAACGCCAGTCGATACCCGGCCGGCCGTTGCCGGGCTCTTCCAGTCGATCGCCGTTGGGGATGCCGGCGCCGGCCTGGCGCAACGGCAGACGGTTATTGGGGTAATGGAACCCCGGTCCGAGTTCCGGCAGCCAGACCGATTCGCGCGGCCGCTGCAGGATAGGCAGTTCGCCCTTCTGCACGAGAAATATCCGGTCCGGGCTTTCGGCGAAGAGGTCCATGGTGACCGACCAAGTCCAGCCCTCGTGCCCCGGGAGGCTCTCCTCCATGGGCTTCGGCCAGTTCGGTACGACCTCGTAGGGCCCGAACATGTCCTGTCCGCCCTTCTGTCCCGGGATGGCGGCGAACCCCGCGCCGGGCACGCCCTCGCCATTCTGTTGCCCGATGACAGCCGGGCTGCCAAGGACGGCCGCGGCAACGGCGCCGACGGCCAGCAACCGGTTGCAAAAGCCTCGTGTCGCCATGGTCATATCATTCGATTTGTACATTGCCCCCCTCGATGGTGCCGAGTGTGTTCCCGTGGCCGTCTCAGGTACGAATTCCCGTGCCCCGCCTCAGCAGCGTGAGCACGGTCAGAAACAGCGCTACAAGAGCGATCATTATAATGAAGTAGGCCGTACCGATGGGGATATCCGAGGATCCCAGCATGCCGTAACGGAACGCGTTCACCATGTACAGAATCGGATTGGCGAGCGAGACGTTCTGCCAGAACGGCGACAACAGTGAAATCGAAAAGAATACGCCCCCGAGATAGGTCAACGGCGTCAGGAAGAATGTGGGAATGATGGAGATGTCGTCGAAGTTTGTCGCGAAGATCGCGTTCAGCAGACCTGCCAGGGAAAACACCATGGCGGTCAGGATGACGACCGAAACGGTGACCAGCGGACGTGCGACGCTGAGATCGGTAAAGAACGATGCCACCACGGTCACCAGGGCTGCCACCGCAAGTCCGCGCACCACGCCGCCGATCACGTATCCGGCGATGATCGTGGTAAAGGACAGCGGCGAAACCAGCATCTCCTCCAGATGAAGCTGCAACTTGCCGGAGAAGAAAGAGGACACCACGTTGCCGAAGGAGTTGGTAATGACCGACATCATGATCAATCCCGGCGCGATAAACGTCGTGTAGGGTACGCCGCCCATCTCGCCGATACGCTGACCGATCAGGCTGCCGAAAATTATGAAGTACAACGTCATGGTGATCGCGGGCGGCACGATGGTCTGGATCCAGATGCGCGCAATGCGATGCACTTCCTTGCGGACGATGGTAGCGAGCCCGACCAGGTTCACGCGCCACAGGTTGGCCGCAGCGGTCCCCGGGGTGCTTGACAGCGGCGGGGCGGTGGCCATCAACCTGTACCCGCCTTGTCATCGACAAGGTGCATGAAGAGTTCCTCCAGACGGTTGGATTTCGTTCGCATGCTCGCTACGTGCAGGGATTGGTCCGAAATCACCTGGAATAATGCGTTCAGGCCCTGCTCCTGTTCGACGTCGACTTCGATTTCGTGTTCGTTGCGCAGTTGCACCTGATAACCGGGAAGGTCCGGCGCCCGTTGCAGGGATTCCTCCAGCGTCAGCACGAACACCTCGCGCTTGAGCTTGCGCACCACGTTGACCATGGAGTCATTCTCGATGATCCGGCCCTCGTCGATGATGGCGATGTTGCGGCAGAAACTCTCCGCCTCGTGAAGGTAGTGGGTGGTGAGGATGATCGTCATGCCGTCTTCGTTTATCTCGGTCATGAGTTTCCACATGGAACGGCGGATCTCGATGTCCACGCCGGCGGTGGGTTCATCCAGTATCAACAGCCGGGGGTGGTGGACCAGCGCGCGGGCGATCATCAGCCGGCGTTTCATGCCGCCGGACAGCGTCCTGGACATCTGGTCACGGCGGTCCCAGAGGTGCAACGCCTTGAGGTATTTTTCCGCACGCTGCCTGGCCACGGAGCGCGGAACGCCATAGTAGCCAGCCTGGTTGATCAGGATGTTGCTGCATTTTTCGAACATGTTCAGGTTGATTTCCTGGGGAACCACGCCGATACAGGCCTTGGCGGCTTCGCGCTGGCGGTCCAGATCGTAGCCGAACACGGACACGTTGCCGCCGGTCTTGTTGACCAGGGAGGTGATGATTCCGATGGCCGTGGTCTTGCCGGCGCCGTTGGGGCCCAGCAGTGCAAAAAAGTCCCCCTGCCTCACGCGCAGGTCGATGCCCCGAAGCGCTTCGACGCCGCTCGGATAGGTCTTGCGAAGTTGTCTCAGCTCCAGCGCGTGCAATTCCTGAATCTCCCGCCGCGAATGAAGTCCGTACTGGCCGGGGTGTCGACTTATTCTACTCAGCCCGCGCGAGCATCACACGAGTATCTTACCGGGGCAGGGCGGACTCAGTTTCAGGCGATGCGGGAGGAGTATGACGTGCGAACTTCACCTGCGTCGGTAAATAGCTTCGGTTGCAGACCGAGTAGCCGCAATGAAGTCGGCAGACCGCGCTCGCCGTGCTGGACAAGGCGCGTCCACAGGCCCACGGCGTCGGCGAATGCGCAACGAAGCAGCGCCGGATGTTCGGCCAGTTCATGCAGCTTCATCATCGGCAGGGCCTGCAGACGGCGTGACTCATCCTCCGAGAGACCGAGGAAGACTTTTGCGTGGAAGCAGCGTTGACGTGCCATGTTCCAGGCCGTAAGGACAGCCGTCAGAGCCAGTGCATGCCGTGCCCGGCGCGCCTGGTCGTCACGTTCTTCGGGAATCTCCGGCCCCGTTCTGATGCAGTCCAGATTCAGCGCGAAAACGGTTCTGGGAAACTTCGACACGCCCTTCAGAGCACCGTCTGAGGCATCCCGAATACGGCGCCTGACAGGTGGCGCCAGACCAAAGCAATGAGCGCCCCGCCGCGCTCGACTCTGCAGCAGAATCAGGAACAGCAGATTCAACTCCCGAATGTCTCTCAAGTCGTCTGGCTGCGGACCCGGATGAAGCAGGTTGGCATCGTTTCTTGTTGGAATGTGCATAAACCTAAAATACCAAGAAAGAGTCGCCTGGGCTAATATCTCTAAAGTGGGCGATGCGAAGGGAAAGCGGGAATGAGGGCAACCGATAATCGCTACAGAGGGGAGCGAAACCGATTCGAACTCGCGATGCGAATGATTCGGCACGAAGCGCGAACCGGGACGATTCGCTATTGGACGGGTCTCAGCGATGATCGGATACGCAAGCTCTATACCAGCTATTTCAAGTTTGTTGAAGGGGTGCCGGTCAAGCGCCGCCGCGGAAAGTCACCCACGCAAGTTGGCCCGCTCATCCGCTCATCGGCGCGTGCACTGGAGTCAGGGGCGTTCGTCAGCATGCTTCTGGCAAACGGCCTGGTCTCCATCGACGATCCCCCGGGGCCTCGTCTCAGGGGAAATGTGGCCATGGGGCACCGCTTCTGCCAGTGTTTCGAGACGCACAGAATGGTCATTTCCGAACCGACCCTGAGTTTCGAATGGGGTTGGAACCTGTTGCAGAGCATCCGTCGCGGCGACGAGTTGCGACTGGCTCACTGCGACGTCTGCTCGATCGCCTATGTGTACGATCAATTGGCGCTGCCGCGCAGCGACTGCCCGGCCTGCCTGACGCTGCGCTCGGTTCCGGTAAGGGGCGCACCGCGCGGCCAGTCGGCGATGGAGTAGACGACGGTGTGCCTTGCCGCCTTCGCGGTCGGCGTCTGCGAAGCCTTCCCTGTTGTGGTCGCGGCCAATCGCGATGAATCCCACCGCAGGCCCACCGCCGCCGCCGACTGGTGGACGGATCCCTCCGGCATCCTGGGGGGGCGGGATATCGAGGCAGGAGGAAGTTGGTTGGCCGTTGACCGGCGCGGCCGGTTTGCGGCCGTAACCAACCAACCCTCGCCGCCAGGCCGGGTCTTTTCCGGTTCCCGTGGACGCCTGGTCAGCGACTTTTTGGCAGCCCCGTGCGCGGCGGAACCCTTCTGCGACGAGAGGGCGAGGGCGCCTGTGGACTACGGGCCGTGCAACCTTCTGCTGTTCGATGGCGAGGGGCTGTTCCATTCCGCCAATCGATCCGGCGCGAAACGGCTGGCGGCGGGTATCCACGTATTGAGTAACGCGCCGTTGGGAACGCCGTGGCCGAAAGTGGAGTTTGCCGCTTCCCGCCTCGCCGCGATTCTTGAAAACGAGCCCCGTCAGAACGAATTGATCAGGCAACTGTTCGAGATGTTGGAAAGCCGTAACTCGCACGGTTACGGTGCTGACGGGACAAACCTGCACTGGCGTACGCGCGCCGTGTTTGTCAGGGACGAACGCTACGGGACGCGCTCTTCGACCCTGGTGCTCCTGTCACGAGACGGGGAACTGATATTCGTCGAGCGCCGATTCGATCCCGACGGGCGGCTGCAGGGCGAGAGCACCTTCCGTTTCAGTCCGGCATCTGCAGACGGGATGCAAGCCAGTCGTTGATGTCGGCGATTTCCTGGGCGCAGACTGCATGCTCCATGGAGTAGGTGTTCCATTCCACGTCGTGGCCCTGTGCGCGAAGCTGGTCGCGCGAGCGGGCGCCGAACATCATCGGAATCGTCGGGTCGTGCGTGCCGTGCGCCATGAAGACGGGCAGGGACCGGTTGGCCGCGGAATTCTCCTCCGCCAGCGTCGCGGACTGCGGCAGCCAGGTGGACAGGGCAATGATCCCGGCAAGCGGTTCCGGATAGCGCGGACCGGTATATAGCGCCACCGAGCCTCCTTGGGAAAAACCCCCGATGAAAACACGGTTGGAGGGGATTCCCCGTTCCGTCTCGCGCCTGATCAGGCCCTGCAAATTTCGGGCGCTGTTGCGGACTCCGGCGGCGTCCTCGCGTCCGTTCCAATCCAGCGTGAGAATGTCGTACCAGGCCGGCATGGACAATCCGCCGTTGATTGTGACCGGCGTGACCGGTGCGTGGGGCAATACGAAGCGCACGGCCACCGGGAGATCCATCTCCCCGGGCAGCGGAGCGAAGTCATGACCGTCAGCGCCCAGACCGTGGAGAAAAATCAGCGACCAGGCAGGGTTCGTACCCGTACTGATTTCAATCGCATTCACTTGCGTCTGCTCCATCCAGTGCTTCCCTTGTTCTGGTGACCCGTGGCAAACCCGGCTGCCGGGCAGTCGCCGCGAGCGAGTTGAATCCAATACCGGCGCGGCACGCAGAAACCAGTCGGGTTGCCCGGATTTGAGTGTAACCCGAGCCGCTGCTACCGATGCTTCGCTCGGGCTCCTGTCTCATTGGACAAGGTTGAGCATTGCATTCTTTGCACATAATAATTAATCTATGCGCACATTTATGCTAAGTTAGCACCCATGCCTGCCGTCACCAACCAACGCCGCCGTCGCCGAGCCATTGCAGAACTGCTGCGGAATCACGAGATTCGACGCCAGTCGGAGCTGGTTCCCTTGCTTCGTGCCAAGGGGCTTGAAGCCACCCAGTCCAGTATCAGCCGCGACCTGCGCGAACTGGGGGTGGCGAAACTGACGGCCGGATACAGCCTGCCCCAACCGAGTCGCCCGAATAACGCCGATGCCCTCCGGCTGGTGGCCGAGTTTATTCGAAACATCCGCCCGGCGGGGCCCAACCTGTTGGTCATCACCACCGCTGTGGGCGCTGCTCAGCGCGTTTGTGTAACCCTGGACCGCGCCGAATGGCCGGAAGTGGTGGGCACGATCTCGGGAGACGACACGATATTCGTCGCCACTGCCGGCGCCGGAGCGCAGCGTCGCCTGAGTGCGCGACTGCAGGGGTCACTCAGGCAGGTGGCGGTCCAGTGAGCAACATCGGTCAACCCATCGTGCTGGCCTTCTCCGGAGGCCTTGATACCTCGTTCTGCGTGCCGTGGCTGAAGGAAACCCATGCTCGTCCGGTGGTGACGGTTACGGTCAACACGGGCGGTATAGACTCGGTCGAGGCTCAGGCCCTTGCCGAAAAGGCAGCGGCACTCGGCGCCGAGGATCACATCCTCGTGGAAGCCCGGGGCAATTTCTTCGACCAGGTGCTCAAGTACCTGATCATGGGCAACGTCCGCCGGGGGCAGATGTATCCGCTGTGTGTGGGCGCCGAACGCGGCATTCAGGCACGTTGCCTGGCCGACGCGGCCCGGGAGCTTGGTTCGGCGACGGTTGCCCATGGTTGCACGGCTGCCGGCAACGACCAGGTGCGCTTTGAAATCGTTCTCAAGACCCTGGCGCCTGAGTTCGAGGTATTGGCGCCGGTCCGGGATCACGCCTGGGCCCGGCAGGATCAGATTGAGTTCCTGGAGAACCGGGGGCTGCCGTTGCCGGCGGCCGGTTCGGCGTACTCGATCAACCGGGGTCTGTGGGGTGTCACCATCGGGGGCACGGAGACGCTGGGTTCCGCCGCGAGTATTCCCGAGTCCGCGTGGGTCCTGAGCGGCGGCGCTCTGGATGAGCCCGTGTCGTCTCGCGAACTGACCGTGGGGTTCCGGTGCGGTGTGCCGGTGGCCATCGATGGCGAGCGGCTTGACCCCGTAACCGCGATCGAACGGCTGGAGCAGATCGGTTCCGCCTACGGCATCGGGCGCGGGATTCACCTCGGTGACACCATACTGGGCATGAAGGGGAGGGTCGCCTTCGAAGCCCCGGCTGCGGAGATCCTGCTGACCGCCCACCGCGAGCTTGAAAAGCTGACGCTGTCGGCGCTGCAGCAACGCATCAAGGAACAAGTTAGCCTCGCCTACGGCGACTTCATCCACGAAGGCAAGCAGCTTGATCCCGTCTGCCGCGATATCGAAGCGCTGCTGGCGTCTTCCCAGGCCCGTGTGACGGGATCCACCCACTGCCTGCTGCGGCCGGGCAGCGTTTTCGTGACCGGCGTGGAATCTCCCCATTCGCTCATGGCCGCCAGCCGGGGTCAGTACGGTGAGTCGGCCGGCGAGTGGACGGCGGCCGATGCGGTGGGATTTTCGCGGCTCATGGCGCTGCCGGGGCTGCTGCAGACTCGTGCGCGTGGCGGCGAGGCGGAGGGCTGAACCATGCGCAAAGTGGTCGTCGACAAGATTGCCTCGGTAGCCGTCGCTGCCGAGTTGGGGCGTGAGATCCGCGTGAGTCCCGATATCCCCTGCGAGGAGGGGGTGCTCATCGCCGCGGAAATATTGAACAACAAGTCCCGCTACAACACGCTGGAGTTGACCAGCGGCCGCATGGCGCAGGTCAAGCGCGGCGATGTCATCGTCGGCGCCCTGGGGCACCGCAAGGCGCTGTTCGGTTACTCGGGGTCCCTGCCGGAGAAGCTCGAACCCGGGGACGTGCTCCAGCTATTGAACCTGGGCGGCGTACTCGGGGTCTGCGATTCGATGAATCCCAATCACGGCCGGCCCTTCGACTGCCGGGTGCTCGGCGTGGTGCTGAACTTCCCCTACCTGGGCGAGCGCATCGGCGTGCCGGCGCGCGTCGCAGGTCATCCCGCGGACGACCCGCCGGCCCTCAATCTGGATGGGATTCCCGTCGTGGCGTTCGCGGGCACCTGCATGAACTCCGGCAAGACGGCTGCCGTCTGTGCCGTGGTGAGCCGATTTTGTCAAATGGGACTGACGGTTGACGCCTTCAAGGCAACCGGCGTGGCGTTGCAGCGGGATATCCTGGTGATGGAGGATGCCGGCGCCCGCAATACCGGCATCTTCACGGACCATGGCATCGTCTGTACGACTTCCGAAAATGCCCCGGCGCTGACGCGCAAGCTGTTGTCGGCGCTTGCCGCGGAGGCGCCCGACGCGATCGTCTTCGAACTGGGTGACGGGCTATTGGGCGCTTACGGGGTCGACGCCATACTGATGGATCCCGAGGTCCGCCGCGTGCTCAGCGCCGTGGTGCTGTGCGCCAACGATCCGGTGGGTGCCTGGGGCGGGGTCAAGTTGCTCCGCGACAAGTATCAACTGGAACCTGCCGCCGTGACCGGTCCCGCTACCGACAACCAGGTGGGAATCGAGATTATCCAGGAACGAATGAAAGTGCCCGCGGCCAATGCGCTGACCCACGGCGCCGAACTGGGTGATCTCATACATGACCGCATGGGGCTTGGGCCGGCACGACTGGAGGATGCATCGTGAGCGAGTCGCTACCCGTCATCGTGCTTGGCGGTACCGGTTATGTGGCCGGGGAAGTCCTGGCGTTGCTGGCCGGCCACCCGCGGCTGGAATTGGCGTACGCGGTATCCGCGAGCCGGCCGGGGCAGCGGATCGCCTCGGCCTTCAGTCACCTGAGTGCCGTCTACCCGGCAACGCGGTTCGCGTCGCTGGACGAGACCATCGACGCACTTTCGGAGGCGCCGCGCTGGATCGTCATCTCCGCCGCACCCCATGGGGTCTCCGCGTCGATTGTGGCGAAAATCCTGGAGGGCGCCGAGGCTGCGGGTGTGCAGATGTCGGTCGTTGACGCCTCGGCAGACTTTCGAAGCCGCTCCGCGGAACGATTCGAGTCGGTCTACGGCACCGCGCATGAAGCGCCGCAGCTTCTGGATTCGTTCAGTTGCGCAGTACCGGAGCACCTGAACACGCTGTCCACACCCCACGCGGCCCAACCCGGCTGCTTCGCAACGGCCATGTTGCTTGCGTTGGTTCCGCTGGTTTCACTGGGGGCGGCGAAGCCGTCGTTCTTTGCCAGCGCCGTCACCGGCAGCACGGGCGCCGGTCGCACGCCCCGGGAAACGACTCACCACCCCCTGCGCCAGAGCAACCTGTTCGCCTATCGGCCCTTGATACACCGACATGCACCCGAAGTATGCGAATTGGCCCAGGCGGCCACGGGGCAGGAAATCAAGCTTCACTTCGTACCCCACTCCGGCCCCTTCGCACGCGGCATTCACGCCACGGTTTTCGCCGAACCGGCAGGGCCCAACGGGGTGGACGACATTGCCTCGGCGCTCGCGGACTTCTACCGCGATTCGAGCTTTGTCCGCGTTGTTGAGTCCCCGCCGCGCCTCAAGGACATCGTCGGGACCAACAATGCGCTGCTCAGCGTACACCGGGACGAGGGCGCCATCGCCGTATGCTGCGTCCTGGACAACCTGGTCAAGGGCGCGGCCGGCGGGGCGATTCAGTGGGTCAACCGGCTGGCGGGCTGGCCCGACACGACGGGTCTGCCGATAGCCCCCGTGGGGTGGGTCTGATGAACATGCCGGCCGCCAATCTGGGTGAGGTCTATCCGCTGGTGCCGTTTCAGTCGGTCAGCGGGCATGGCGTCTATCTTCTGGACGAAAGCGGTCGGCGCGTCCTCGACCTCTACGGCGGGCACGCCGTGGCGTCTCTGGGGTACGCGCATCCTCGTCTGACCGAGGCGATCCGCCGGCAGGCAGCCGCCCTGCAATTCCAGAGCAATATCGTTGCGATGAAGATTCGGGACGAGGCTGCCGAGCGGCTGGCTGCTTTCGCGCCGGATCCGCTGTCGCGGGTGTTTTTCGTCAACAGCGGAGCCGAGGCCGTCGAAAACGCGCTGCGGATCGCCGTGCGAGCCACCGGTCGTTCAAGTGTCGTTTCGATGGAACACGCATTTCACGGGCGCACCGCCGCGGCGGCGTCCGTGAGTTGGGGAGCAAAGAAGTCCTGGTACGGCTTCCCCCGCACGCCATTTGACGTCACGTTCGTACCGCGGAACGACATCGAAGCCCTGCAGGCAGCTGTGGACAGCGATACCGCGGCGGTCATCATCGAACCGGTGCAGGGCGTGGCCGGCGCCTTTGATTTTTCAAGGTCGTTCATGGCGGCCGCACGGGAATCCTGCGACCGCAGCGGCGCGTTGCTGATTCTGGATGAGGTGCAAACCGGCGTTGGCCGACTCGGCGCGCCGTTCGGCGCCGACCTGTTCCGCGTGCGGCCCGACCTGTTGACGGCGGCCAAGGGGCTGGGCGGCGGTTTCCCTTGTGCGGCGGTGTTGATGAGTACCGACCTGGCCGCTGACATCGGCTTCGGGGCCCTGGGCAGCACCTTCGGCGGCGGGCCGCTGGCCTGCGCGTCAATCAACACGGTGCTCGAGGTCATCGAATCGGACAATCTGCTGGCGCGCGTGCGTGAGACGTCGGCCTGCGTCCGCGAGACGTGCGTGCGCGGTCCGGTGACCGGGACCTGCGGCGCGGGCTTGCTGGTCGGGCTTCGTACGGGTCCGCGAGCCGCTGCTGTGCTCGATGCGCTGCTGCGCAAGGACATCCTCACCGGCACAAGCGCTGACCCCCATGTATTACGGCTGTTGCCACCCCTCATTCTCGAAACACGGCATGTCGCGCGTCTTGCCCAGGCGCTGGAGGAACTCGATAGTGAAACGCTTTAATGATCTGACGGATTTCGATGCTTCGGAAGTCGCCGGCTTGCTGGAGCTTGCCGGGCGCCTGGAGCGCCGGCCCGAACCCCGCGCCCTGGAAGGCAAGGTCCTGTCGTTGCTGTTTCTCAGCCCGTCGCTGCGCACGCTGGCCTCGTTTCAGGCGGCCATGTCGCGGCTGGGCGGCGGGTCGTTCGTGATCTCGCCGGAAATGTCCATCCACGGACTGGAGGCACGGCCGGGTATCGTGATGGACGGCGCGGCCGCCGAGCACGTTCGCGAGGCGGTGCCGGTGATCGCCTCCTATGGCGATGCGATCGGGATCCGCGCCTTCGCGGAGCGGCGGAATCTGGAACACGATCTGGCCGACACGGAGTTCAGGAATCTGGTTTCGCTGGTTGATGTCCCAGTTATCAATATGGAGTCGGCGATCCAGCATCCCTGCCAGAGCCTGGCGGACTGGAAGACGCTCGACGATCTCGGTGTGCCGGCTCAAGGCGGCCGGTTCGTGCTGTCCTGGGCTTATCACCCGATGGCGCTGCCGCTGGCGGTTCCCTCCGCGGCTGTGCGCATGGCAAGCCAGCGCGGCATGGACGTGACGGTGCTGCGGCCGCCCGGTTTCGAACTGCCGCCGAAGATCATGGATCAGGCACGCCGGTTGGCTGAAGCCTCCGGCGGCAGCGTCACCGAAACCGCCGACCGGCGCGCGGCCATGGAGGGTGCGCACGTGATCTACGCAAAGTCGTGGTCGTCCACGTCTAACTACGGAGATCGGCCGGGCGATCAGGCCTTGCGAGAGGAACTTATCGAGTGGTGCGTGGACGAACCCTGGTTCGAGCCGGCGCGCGAGGACTGCCGCTTCATGCACTGCCTGCCGGTGCGCCGGGGCGTGGTCGTGGCCGATGCGATTCTGGACGGCCCGCGCAGCGTGGTGTTGCCGCAGGCGCGCAATCGGATGCTGGCGCAGATGGCGGTCCTGTACCGGATGATGAAGGGCTGAACGTCCATTGAAAAGGATACGAACATGCGTCCATTGAGCAGAGACGAGCGAGCCATCACGGTACAGGCGCTGAAGCGCGCGGTGCCCTACATCCGCATGTTCAAGCGCAAGGTGTTCGTGCTCAAGGCCGGTGGCGATGCGTTCGTTTCGGCGGGGGGGACGCGGGCACTGATGGAGCAGGTGGGCATCCTGCACGGCGTCGGTATTCGCGTGGTCGTGGTACACGGCGGTGGACCGCAGTCCACGGAACTTGCCGAGGCATTGGGAGTTTCCAGCGAGTTCGTCGAGGGCCGGCGGATCACCAGCCAGCGCTCGCTGGAAGTAGCGACCATGGTCCTCAACGGGCAGATCAACACCCGAATCCTGGCCGCGTGCAGGGACCTGGGGATCTCTGCCGTCGGCATCAGCGGTGTGGACGCCGGGCTCATCAAGGCCCACCGGCGGCCTCCCGTGGCGACCGGCGCCGACTCCGGCGAGACGGTGGACTACGGCTTCGTGGGCGATATCGACGAAGTCGACGCCGGGATCCTCCTGAAGCAGCTCGACGACGACCTGGTTCCCATCGTCAGCCCCCTGTCGGCGGACGATTCAGGGACGCTCCTGAATATCAACGCGGACACTGTGGCGGCCGCCATCGCGGAGGCCCTGGGCGCGGAGAAACTCATTCTCGCCACCGGGGCGCCGGGGATACTGGAATCCGTTGACGATCCGCGTTCGGTGGTCTCCTACGTGGATGTTGCCGGGCTTGGCGAGTTGCGCCGGCAGGGCCGGCTCAGCGACGGCATGCTGCCGAAGGCGACTGCCATCGAGAACGCCCTGCGCGGCGGAGTGTCCCGCGTCCACGTGATCTCCTGGAAGTTGCCCGACAGCCTGCTGCTGGAGGTCTTCACCAACGAAGGCACGGGAACGCTGGTCGTCAACGACATCCGCAACCTCAGTCCGGCGGAGCAAAAAGGCGAGAAGCAATGACCCGTCTCCAGGACAAGGGCGAAGCGCAATGACGCGGCTTTGGGACAAAGGCGCTCCGCTGGACGAGCGCATCCTGCGCTTCACCGCGGGTGACGATCACCGGCTGGACGGGCGGCTGGTGGCGTACGACGTTCGCGCCTCCATTGCACACGTGAGGATGCTCAACGGCCAGGGTCTCCTGAGCGAGGCGGATTGCGAAGCCATCTGCGGTGGACTGAGCGAGTTGGCGGCGCAGCACGCCCGCGGCGAGTGGGCCATCGACCTGCAGGATGAAGACGTGCACGGGGCCCTTGAGTCGCGACTCGTGGCGCTTATCGGGCCGGCGGGGGCGCGGGTGCACCTGGGCCGTTCCCGGAACGACCAGGTGCTGGCCGCGCTGCGGCTGTATCTCAAGGATGCGGCCGCGTCGCTGGCCGACGGCGCGGTTGCCGTGGCGGAAGCGCTCGAAGGGCTGGTCGAGCGGCAGGGCGATGTCCCGCTGCCCGGCTACACGCACATGCAGCCGGCGATGCCGAGTTCCGTGCGCCTCTGGGCTGAAGGTTTTGCTGCCGAGCTGCGCGATGATGCGCTGGGCCTTCGGGCGTCGATGCGGCGTGCGGACACGAATCCGCTGGGATCGGCGGCGGGCTACGGTACCCCGGGCGTGCCGCTGGACCGGGAAGTCACCCGTGAAGCCCTGGGCTTCGCCTCCACCCACGAACCGGTGACCGCGGTACAGCTCAGCCGTGGCAAGGCCGAAGCCGCGCTCATCTTTGAAGCCGCGTTGTTGCTGGGTGATCTGGGCCGGCTCGCCGCCGACCTGTTGCTGTTCTACACGGATGAATTTGCGTTCGTGTCGCTGCCGGACGAGATGACCACCGGCTCGTCGATCATGCCGCAGAAGCGCAATCCGGACGTATTCGAACTCGTGCGCAGCGCCCAGGCCGTGGCGGTCGGGGCGCTGACCGAAACGCTGGCGATCACTGCCAAGCTCCCCTCCGGCTACCAGCGGGACCTGCAGCGACTGAAGGCACCCTTGTTCCGCACGCTTGACCTGGCAGACGATACGCTCGGGATCATGGCCTACGCGCTCGCAGGTGTGGCATTCCGACCCGAAAACATTTCATTGAGCGACGACCTGCACGCCGCCCAGCGCGCCAGCACCCTGGCGGTTGACGAGGGCATCCCGTTTCGGGACGCATACCGCCGGGTGGCCGGCATCCTGGACAGGAACGACTGATGCGCTACCGCGCTACACTGATCGCCCTTTGCGCCGCGGGGCTGCTGGCCGGATGCGGTCAGCGTGGACCGCTGACGCTGCCGTCGCGGGATGGCAGCGCCACGGCCTTGCCGGACCCTGCACGGCCAGCCGTGGCCGACCCTGAGTCACAGGCTGCGCCCGACCCTGAGTCGCCGGCAGAGGAAGAAGAGGCTGAACCGGACAATGACAATCAATAGCCGACTTGAATCCGAATTCGTGCCAGCGCTCGAGCGTGTGAACGCACGGGGAGGACGTGCCGCATGAAACCCCTGGTACTCGTCGATGGGACCGGTTACCTGTTTCGCGCGTTTTTTGCGTTACCCCCTTTGACGACCAGCGGGGGAGAGCCCACCGGTGCCGTCCGCGGCGTGCTGAGCATGCTCTACAGGTTGCTGGAGGACTATGAGCCGGAGCGCATCGCGGTGGTGTTCGATGCCCCCGGGAAGACCTTTCGCGACGACCTCTACAGCGACTACAAGGCCAATCGCCCGCCGTTTCCGCCGGATCTCAGGGCGCAGATCGAGCCCCTGCTCGAGGCGGTCGAAGCCATGGGGCTGGCAGTGCTGCGAATTGAGGGCGTGGAGGCCGACGACGTTATCGGAACCCTGGCTGACAGGGC
This sequence comes from Candidatus Rariloculaceae bacterium, assembly GCA_965262365.1. Taxonomy (GTDB): domain Bacteria; phylum Pseudomonadota; class Gammaproteobacteria; order Steroidobacterales; family Rariloculaceae; genus UBA6522. Next base: position 3,096,070 of record OZ253541.1, on the reverse strand, counting down.
CAGCCGCGCCGGTCTGACGACGGTGATCTCAACGTCCGACAAGGACATGGCGCAACTGGTCGACGAGCGGACGTCGCTGATCAATACCATGACCGGGGTCGCAATGGGCCCGGAGGGCGTGCAGCAAAAATTCGGCGTCTCGCCGGCGCAGATCATCGACTACCTGGCGCTGGTAGGCGACACCGTCGACAACATCCCCGGCGTCCCCAAGGTCGGCCCAAAGACCGCGGCCAAGTGGCTCGACAACTACGGCGACCTGGACACGTTGGTCGCGCGAGCCGACGAGGTCGGTGGCGCCGTCGGCAATCGGCTCCGCGAAAACCTGGACAAGCTGCCGCTGTACAAGGAACTGGTCACCATCGTCCGGGACGTGGAGTTGCCGCTCACGCTGGAGGAGTTGAAGCCGCGCACCCCGGACGCGGACAGGTTGCAGGCCCTTTTCGAGCGGCTGGAGTTACGCAGTCTGCTCCGGCACATAGAGGTGGATCAGCGAGATCCGGAAGTCGATGACGCGGCCGTGAGTTACACGACCGTGCTCACCGAAGCCGAGTTCGAGGACTGGGTGGGCAAGATCGAGGCGGCGGACCTGGTCGCCCTGGATACCGAGACCACCAGCCTCGACTACATGCAGGCGGAAATCGTGGGTCTTTCCGTATCCGTGGAACCGCTGAGCGCCGCCTACATACCGGTGGCGCATCGCTACCCGGGAGCGCCGGAGCAGCTATCCAGGGAATACGTGCTCGAGCGCCTCAAGCCGTGGCTCGAAAGCGACGCAAAAAAGGTGGGCCACCACCTCAAGTACGACGCCCATGTATTCATGAACTACGGCATCCGGCTACGGGGGATGGCTTACGATTCGATGCTGGAGTCCTTTGTCCTGGATTCCACTGCAACCCGCCACGACATGGACTCGGTCGCAGGCCGCTATCTGCATGTGCAGACAACCAAGTACGAAGAGATTGCCGGCAAGGGCGCCAAGCAGATCGGCTTCGACGAAGTGGATCTCGACACCGCCGGGGCGTACGCCGCCCAGGACGCGGACATCACCCTGCGGCTTCACCGTACGCTCTGGCCGAAGCTTCAGGAAACACCGAATCTCGAACAACTCTACATGGAGATCGAACAACCGCTGGTTCCGGTGCTGCAGAAAATGGAATACGGGGGCGTTCTGGTCGACGCTGAAATGCTGCAGCGGCAGAGTCGTGAACTGGCCGGGTCCATCTCGAAACTCATAGCCGCTGCGCACGATGAAGTCGGCGTCCCCTTCAACCTGGATTCCCCCAAACAGTTGCAGGACATTCTTTTCAATCGCCTCGGCATACCGAGCGACGTCAAGACGCCCAAGGGACAGCCGTCCACCGCGGAACGCGTCCTTCAGGACCTGGCCCGCAAGGGCCACGAGATGCCGAAACTGATCCTGGAATACAGGGGAATGTCCAAACTCAAGTCCACGTATACCGACAAGCTGCCGTTGGAAATCAATTCACGCACGGGCCGAATCCACACTTCCTACCATCAGGCCGTGGCAGCCACCGGGCGGTTGTCGTCCGCGGACCCCAACCTCCAGAACATTCCCGTGAGAACGCCCGAGGGGCGCAGGATTCGCCAGGCCTTCGTCGCGCCGGAGGGCTACCGGCTGCTGGCGGCGGACTACTCCCAGATCGAGCTGCGGATCATGGCTCACCTGTCCGGCGACGAGGGTTTGCTGGGTGCGTTCGCTCGCGGCGAGGACATCCACAGCGCCACGGCGGCGGAGGTCTTTGAAGTGGCCGGCGAGGACGTCTCGGCGGAACAGAGGCGCGCGGCGAAAGCCGTCAACTTCGGTCTGATCTATGGGATGTCGGCCTTCGGACTCGCCCGGCAACTTGAAATCGCCCGCACCACCGCCCAGCAGTATGTTGATCTCTACTTCGCTCGCTATCCAGGCGTGAAGCGCTACATGGACGAAACGCGGCAGCGTGCCCGAGAAGAAAAATTCGTATCGACAGTATTCGGACGGCGCCTGTACCTGCCCCAGATCGACTCGCGCAACTTCCAGCGCCGCCAGTACGCCGAGCGAAGCGCCATCAACGCGCCCATGCAGGGAACGGCGGCGGACATCGTCAAGCGGGCCATGATCATGGTGGACCGGTGGATCGACGAGAGCGGCGCCGATGCCAGGGTGATCATGCAGGTGCATGACGAACTGGTCCTTGAAGCCGCAGAGGATGCCGCCGAGGGCATTGCTGCGGAAGTGGCCCGGATCATGGAATCGGCCGCCTCGCTCAAGGTGCCGCTGAAGGTCGATTGGGGACTGGGCAGCAACTGGGACGAGGCGCACTAGGGGAACTTTTTGGACGGCGGAGGGACAAATACCCTGAGTAAGTGTGCCCGCCCGCTATCCTCCCTTAGCGGGCAGACGCCCGGTACCCCTGCCGGGCAATCCTGCCCCGGGTGTGCAGGTTAATCCGACACCCGGGGTTTTTTCGCCGCCGACTTGTCCGGTGGCGGGGCAAACAAGGACTTCAGCCGGATGGCATACTTCACGGCTGCATGCGCGCTCTTGGCACAAAACCCACGGTATAGCCGAACGGACGCCCAATCTTGTTGAGCGTTTTCGCAGTAGGGTTTCCCCGGTCAAGCTCAATTTCGGCGAGTATGCGCGTCGCAATTCCCACTATGCGTTCGGCATAGGCTTTCTGGCTGAGACCTGAGATCTTGCGCATGCGGCGCACCGATTCGCCGAGGCTCAACTCGTTGTTTTCTATCGCCTCTATCAGCTTGAGTTTCGCCGCCGTGATTTCCTCTTGCGTTCGTTTAACCATTGCATATAGATAAAGAATCAAACCACTATAGTGAATCATTAGTAGCATAAAGAGAACAAATGGACCACTTAAATGGTTTGTTCAATCGAATCGTCCCACAGCCAAGCTGTCAGGTGTCTGCGAGCCTCGTCTACACCGAGCCTTTTGGGCGCAGAAAACTGCAGCGCCTGCACGGTGTCGGGCAGACTTCCCGATACCTCCAGGTGGCGGGATCGGGCAGCGCCGCGGCTGAGCTTGTCCGCCTTGGTCAGGAGCACCGCGGACGGCACGCCGGAGTTCTCGGCCCAGTTCAGCATGACCCAATCCAGTTCCCTGAGGCCGCGGCGGATGTCCACGGTGACCAGAAGCCCCACCAGGGAGCGCCGCCCGCCAAAATAGGCCTCCAGCAGGTGGCGCCAGTGCTTCCTCATCGAATCGGGGACCTTGGCGTAGCCGTATCCCGGCAAATCCACCAGGCGCCGGTCTTCTTCGATCAGGAAGAAATTGATCAGTTGCGTCCGCCCCGGGGTCTTGCTGGTACGCGCCAGGCTGCGCCGTCCCACCAGCGCGTTGATCGCCGTCGACTTGCCCGAATTGGAACGACCGGCGACGGCGACTTCACGACCCGAATCGACCGGGAACTGCGCCGCCTCGCGCGCGCTCGTAAGGAAACTGGCGTTCAGGGAAACGGACATCCGGTTGGCGATCGATACCGTCGTTGCGGCAACAGTTGCGGCAACAATCGTTGGTGAGGAATTTCGGCTAGTGTACAATCTGCGCCCGCTCAAGAGGCGAAGAATTCACACCGTGAGAGACGCAATCCGGCCATATTCAGGCACCCGTAGCGGCATTGCCCGGGCTTCCGCGGTCGTCGCCGCGGCTTGGCTTTGCGCTCAGTCGGGCATGGCCCAGGAGGCCGGTGGGTCCGTCTCCGACGGGCAGACCAAGTCCGCCGTTTGCGCTGCCTGTCACGGCCTGGACGGTAACAGCATCACCGCCGAGTGGCCGAGTCTCGCCGGCCAGCACGCCGCCTACACGGTCAGGCAGTTGCGCGCCTACCAGACAGGCGAACGTGACGACGTGCTCATGAGCAACTTTGCAGCGGAGTTGACCGAACAGGACATGCTCGATCTGGCCGCGTACTACGAAGCTCAGACGATCATCCCTGGCGGTGCCGATCCGGAACTGGTTTCCCGGGGCGAGAATGTCTACCGTAGCGGCATCCCGGAACGGGGCGTGGTTGCGTGCATCGCCTGCCATGGCCCTTCCGGCAGGGGTAACCCGCTTGCGTCGTACCCGATGCTGCAGGGCCAACACGCCACCTACACGGCGAACACACTCAGGGCGTACGCAGCCGGAACACGCCGGTCCGATGCCACATTGAACCAGATGATGCGTACAATAACCGCACTATTGCTGGAAGATGAGCTTCTGGCCGTATCCAGTTACGTACAGGGCTTGCGTTGAGTCGGCCCAAGGAGTCGAAAGTGTTCAGCAGAAAACGTATGAGCCAAGCCGTCGCGTCAGTACTGGTCGTTTCGCTTGTGTTGATCGGCCGGCAGGCGATCGGTCAGGAGCATGAAGCGGGGCGCATCGCGTTGGCCCAGAGCGATGGGGCGATCGCCTCGGAGCGGTTCGAACTCGGAACCCACTACGATCGATTGTCGCCGACACAGCCCACCAGTTCCGGCCCGGACCGGATCGAGGTGTGCGAGCTCTTCTGGTACGGGTGTTCGCACTGCTACACGTTCGATCCGTATCTGGAGAGCTGGAACGAGGATATTGCTTCCGACGTGAGTTTCGTGCGTATTCCCGCAGTCTGGAACCCGCTGCTGCAACTGCATGCGCGTGCCTACTATGCGGCCGAAGTGCTCGGCATCACCGACGAAATTCATACGCAGATCTTTCGGGAGATCCATGTCAACGGCAATCCGCTGAACAGCGAGCAGGCGTTGCAGGAATTCTTCGGGCAGTACGGCGTCAGCGAAGAGGACTTCACCGGGGCGTTCAATTCCTTCGCCGTGCATACCCGGCTGCAGCGCGCGGACGAACTTTCCCGGCGCTACCGGATAGCCAGCGTGCCGACGGTGATCGTCAACGGAAAATACTCGGCCTCCGCGCAGTCGGCGGGGGACTATCCCACGTTGATGGAGTTGATCGACGAGTTGGTCGCTTCGGAGCGCGCCGGCGAGTAAGGCCGGGTTTTCGTGGGTTTCCGTCGCGCGGGTGTGTGCGCACACCCCTCGCGAGCTTAAACTCGCCCCGCCATCCCTGGGGCTCGTATCGGGGGCTCCTCGCTAATGGCCATCCCTGGCCCGCTCGTCGCCCCACGACGCTCCCGAGGGGTGTGCGCACACACCCGCGACTGCCTTGGTGGATACCGAATTGGACGGGCTTCCATTCCGAATTGGTCTCCCGCTCGACCTCGCACCGGAGCGTAGCCAGTATTTGTAGGGGGTCATTGGCGCGTTCTTCCCGGCGGAGGTCGCGAGGAAGGCCAACTGAATCGAGACAACTCATTTCGTTGAGCGCCGGGACGACTGAGCCGATGTTTCGGAAGTCCCGGTCATGGTGAAATAGGGTCTGATCCGACTCGATGGCGCTTTGCGCAGGGAATACGCATTATGAGCACCTGGGGTGAATGATGACGATGGCGAAAAGCGATATCGTGGAGCTGAAGAATTTTGCCGATGAGGTTTGCAAGCGCGAAGTGCCCTCGCCGGGAGAGGCACTCAAGTGCAAAATGGCCGCGCCGAAAAAGGGTGTTGTGGACGCACTGGAAAATTTCGGCCGCGAGCGCTTGTCCGAAAATTTCTTTATGCGTGATTTTCTGTATTCCGAGGTTTCAGCAGTCTATGGCATCCCCAATATTCCCGAAGATCCCGAGTTGGCGATCAAGGCGGGCAAGGGGCTCTGCAGGAATCTCCTGGAGCCGCTTCGCGCCACATTCGGGCATATCTCAGTGCGTTCGGGTTTTCGTAGCACTACGGTCAACGGTTACTGCAACAAGCACAAGCTGGGGTGCGCTAAAAACGAGCACAACTTTCATAGGCACATCTGGGACCACAAGCGCGTCTGCAACAAGCCCAAGCCACACGACCGTTGCATCGGTGCGACCGCCTGCATCGTCGTTCCCTGGTTCATTCCGCGCTATGAAGGGGGAACTTCGTGGCAAGCCATGGCATGGTGGATACACGACCACCTGCCATACTGCGAGATGGTGTTCTTTCCCAAGAATGCGGCCTTCAATCTGCACTGGTGCGAGCACCCAGTTCGCAAAATCATGGCCTTCGTCAAACCGAAGGGCATCCTTGACAAGCCAGGCATGGCAAACCAACCGGGAGATCACTCGTCCGAATACCCTGGATTTCCGACGCTGAAGCAGCACTGAGAGGCGCTATCGGCCGACACGGTGGTATTCCGTCACCCTCAAGGAAGTTGACAGGTCGCGTCCACTTCCGGTGGCTGCCCGGTTGGAATTGAATCAGTCTTCCTGGGAATTGATGTAATTCAACTGAGCCTGACAAAGACGGCCCAACCCAGACAGCGAACCGTCTGGGTTGGTCTCTTTTATGATCTCAAGCTCAAGCGCGGCAATTTGCGCTTTACGACTCTTCGGATAGAACAGATTCCCATTCTCATCCCACGCAAGGGAGTAAGTGATAGGGTCGGTCCACCTGCTGCTTTCAATTTGGGTCACCGGAGCCGTGAATCTCCGAAAAGATTTCGATTCTCTGCTTTGTTGGTTTTCCTTGTTTCTGGAGTCGCCTGGCGGATAGGGATTTCCTCCGGTCTTGTTGACCCACATGCGCCAGAAATCCCGTTTCTTCCGGAGTTCCTTGAGCAGGTCCCCGACCGGCCGTTCCAAGTAGCCCGGGATCGAAGCGTTCTTGCACGCGGCGCGCAGCCAACTTTCGTAGGCGGGCATGTGCCCGTGTTCTTCCGGGCGGAGGTCGCGAGGAAGGCCAGCTGAATCGAGAAAACTCAATTCCTTTAGCGCCGGCAAGACTGAGCCGATGTTGCGGAAGTCCCGGTCGTGGTGAAATAGGGTCAGATCCGACTCGATAGCGCATTGCGCGATCAGGCAGTCCAGGCTTGAGATGTGTCTACCAGGTACAACGCGGTCAGTTACCTGACGGTCGAAGTACCTTGTGATCGTAGTCCGGATCCAGCAGGTCGGAGCCCTCTGGCTCCCTCAGATCGAGCCGCTTGCGGTTTGCCACGAATTCCAGCAGCGCCTGATGAATCAAGGCTCTCTTGGTCTTGATTCGGCTCAACCGTTGGGCCTCGCGGACGAGATCCGGATCGAGTTGGATATTGGTCCGCATTTCTTACACCTCTGAGTGTGTATGGAAATGCGTATAACAGGCGGGCCTGGGTGCGTCAATGGCTGACACTCTATGTTCGCGACCGAATGTACTGGCTACTCACAACTCGGAAACAGCCTTTTTTGCGGCCGAAGCGACCATTGTCTGAAGAACCTTCAGATTTGTCCTCGCCCTTTCAATCGTTTTCTCTATTTCCGGACTCGTATTGACTGCAAGAAGTTCGATTTCCGGATGCCGCATGGCAAACACACGAAAGATTTCGTCGACAAAAGCTGGCCCAACGGTTTCCACTTCCCGAAAGTCGAAGAGTACGATCTTGAACAACTCCACGCGCGGCAGCAATCTTTTCGCTTGCGAGCGTGAGATGAGTTGATCCTCTCCATACCGGGCCATCCTGACCGGCACAACCGTTTTGGTGAACCCGAACTCATCTCCGGAAGCGTACTCGTCGAATATCTCCCTCGCGGTTCGCGTTGTTCTGTTCTTTAGCTTCATAAAAACCGATGTGCCCCCTGATCCCCCATTCCTTTCCAGGATCCAGTCTTTAGCCTCTCCGAATTCATGCGAAAAAAAGACCTCGCCAGACAAAATCTGGAAATGATCGAACATTCTGGACGTGAAGAATATCCCTTCCCCGGTGTGGTTTTGCGGGTCAGTCGTGAGCTTACCCTTCGACAGTTCCAGAACTGAGTGCCTTTCGTCGAGCAATCCGAAGGCCTGCTGGATTTTCCGGAATATCCCGTACCCATCATCGCTAATCATAATCTCCGTGTTCACGGCCGTCCGAGCCACGCTGACCACGACTGTACCGCCCTGGGAATGGTCGATCGCGTTGTTGAACATCTCGGTGAAACCGTAGTGCCACAGGGTCATTGCGTTTACAGGAAAATCACCCAGAACTCCTCGCACGTCCCGAGTCCATACGACGTCCTCCGCTGGCTCGGATCTGATCTCATACTGCCGTCTCCATTGCGATAACGCGACGAGCCGATACCGGGTTGCTCTTGTACTGCCTGACCGTTCGAGGATTCCCTTGTCGCATAGCTGCCGCAAATGCACGTTTACTGCCTGTCGGGATATCCCGAACTTCTCCCCGACGGCCTGCGCCACTCCTTTCGGCGACTGCTCAACTCGATCGAGAACAAACTGTCTGACCCGCTCTCCTTGGGCGCGAACTCCCGTCATCGTCTTTGTATTATCCTCAAACTCTATTGGAAAGAATATTGATTCTGATTGTCAATGTATCTCGGGGTATTGTCAACTTTATTGCTCCTAACATAAAGGGTGTCGACCCCACAGCTACTTGGCGGGCGTGTACGTGGTCCCCGCCTGCGCGGGATTTCACCGCAAGTACGCGATGCGCCAGCCGCGCGACTGCCTTGCCGTATTCCGAATCGGACGGGCTTTCATTCCGAATCAGACGGCTGTATATTGCGAATCAAACGGAACTGAATTCCGAATTGGACGAAGTTCGATGCGCGAACGACCGACACCGCCAAGGTTATTGCGGCGCCATGCCGAGGCGCCCGTCCGCGAAGCCCTGAGCGATACGAGGATCGTGGCCCTGATCGGTCCCAGGCAGTCCGGAAAGACGACGCTTGCCCGTAAGATCGCCGCCGAGGCGGGGATGAGTTTCATTACCCTCGATGACGCGCAGTCCCGTCAGTTCGCGAACGCCGATCCGAATGGATTCATGCATGGAATCGACCGGGCCGTGATCGACGAGGTTCAGCGGGCGCCGGAGTTGATCCTGGCCATGAAGAAGGCCGTCGACGACGATCCGCGACCGGGACGGTTCCTGATCACGGGGTCGGTCGAATTGTTCCGCAGCACCATTTCGCCGGATTCGCTGGCCGGCCGGGTCGAGACGATCGAACTGCTGCCATTCACGCAGGCAGAGATAGAACAACGCGACGTCCCCGACTTCTTCGCCCGCGCCATAGCCTGCGACTTTCCGGCCTATGTGGAAACCGGGCGGACACCGGATCTGATCGAACGCGTTGTCGCCGGCGGCTATCCGGAAGCGCTCAGGCGCACCAACGCGACGCGGCGCGTGGCCTGGCTGAGGGCTTATGCCCGCGCGCTGACCCAACGCGATGCGGCGGAGATTGCAGTTGTTTCCAAGACGGACGAGCTTTCGCGCCTACTTGAATATGCGGCCGTCGCATCCGGCCGGTTGACGAATCTCTCCGCGCTGGCAACGCCGCTCGGCGTCGACAGCAAGACAGTTGACCGTTGGCTGACGTTGCTGGAACAGATGTTCATCGTGCGCCGGGTACGAGCCTGGCATCCGAACCGGCTCAAGCGTTTGGTCAGGACGCCCAAGCTCCATTTCCTCGATACGGGACTGCTCGCCGCGCTTCGCGGGGACGGCGTGAAAGACCTGAGAGCGGACCGCAACAAGCTCGGCTCACTGCTCGAAGGGTTCGTGTATGCGGAACTCGCGAAGATCGCCCGCCAGGCATCCACGTATGCATCGATCAGCCATTACCGCGACAAGGACAAGCTCGAGGTCGACTTCGTGATCGAGCAGGCGGGAAAGACCTTAGGAATTGAAGTGAAGGCGGGTGCGACGGCGAAGCCGGAGGATTTTCGCGGCTTGAAGCGCCTCCGGTCTGCAACCGGTGAAGCATTCGCCTGCGGCATTGTCTTGCATGATGGGGAGCGCATTCAGCGCTTGGGTGACAGGTTGTTCGCCATGCCGGTCAGCCGGTTGTGGGCGTGATGCTGCGCGACTGCCTTGGTGGATTCCGGATTGGGCGGGCTTCCAATCCGAAATGGACGAAGCCCGATTCGTTCAGAGGCTCGACAGGCGTTTCGCCGCTTCCGTCAGGGTTGAGGACTCCTTGGCGAAGCAGAAGCGGATATATCGCATCTCGGGCGGAACGTCGTAGAACACGGAGACCGGGATGACGGCGACGCCGTGGTCGGTGGTCAGGCGCTTGGCGAACTCCACGTCGGGTTCGTCGGAGATGGCGCCGTAATCGGCCAACTGGAAGTATGTTCCCGCGGAGGGCGCCAGCGCGAACCGCGAACCGTCCATAAGGCGCAGGAAGAGGTCCCGCTTTTCCTGGTAGAAGTTCGATAACTCCAGGTAATGCTCGGGCCGGCGCGCCAGGTAGTCGGCCAGGGCGTGCTGCAGGGGGGTCGTGGTGGTAAAGGTGTTGAACTGGTGAACCCGGCGGAACTCCGTGGTCAGAGCCGGTGGCGCGATGCAGTAACCCACCTTCCAGCCGGTGGCGTGATAGGTCTTGCCGAATGAGAACACGGCGTAGCTGCGCGGGGCCAGTTCCGCATTGGCCAATACGCTGGCATGCGGCCGTGCGTCGAAGACGATGTGCTCGTAGACCTCGTCGCTCAGCACGAAGGTTTCATGCGGCGCGAGCAGATCGGCGAGCCGCGCGAGGTCCTCCCTGGTGAGCACGGTGCCGGTGGGGTTATGGGGCGTGTTGATGATGACCAGCCGTGTTCGCCGATTGAGGCTTCGCTCCACGCGTTCCCAGTCCGGCTCGAATCCCGGGGCGAGCAGGGGTATGTGCACCGGAATACCTCCGGCCAGTCGGATGGCCGGGGCGTATGAGTCGTAGGCGGGGTCGAAGACGATGACTTCGTCGCCCGCCCGGACCACCGCGTGGATCGCGCAGAACAGTGCCTCCGTGCCGCCGCTGCTGATCGTGATCTCGGTGTCCGGGTCGGGGCGAATGCCGTAGAGACTGGAAATTTTCCGGGCAATCTCTTCGCGCAGGGACGCCACCCCGATCATGGGAGGGTATTGATTGCGGCCGGCCGCCAGGTGGTGCCCGACCAAATCCAGCAACTCCCCGGGCGGTTGAAAGTCCGGGAACCCCTGTGAGAGGTTGATCGCCCCGCAATCCTCGGCGAGCTTGGACATGACGGTGAAGATCGTCGTCCCGACGTCCGGGAGCTTGCTTTTGGGAACCGGCGTGGCCATCAGGCGAACGTGTCCGGACCGGGTCGGATGACGGGGCTGCGCATGGCGTTCGTCCGGTGAAGGGTCCCGCAGGGGCCGATCAGTCCCGGGTTGCCACGCGGTACAGGTACGCAACCAGTCCCGCGATCACCAGGAACCCGACGATGGCGGGCAACTCCGCGGCCAGGGCAACGACGTCCGGATCGCCGCTGACGACGATCGGGATCGCGATCAGGATACCGATCAACGCTTCTCCGGTGATCAGGCCCGAGGCAAACAGTATCCCGTTGCGGACGCGCCCGGCGACATCGGCGGCGCCGCGGAGGTTGAAGCGTCTGGCGAAGTGCGCCGTCAGGCCGCCGATGAGGATCGGTGTGGACAACTCCAGGGGCAGGTAGATTCCCACGGCGACGGCCAGCACCGGGGCGCGCCAGGCCGATCCCCGGGCCTTGAGGACCTCATCGGCGGCGATGATGATTGCGCCGATCACCACGCCAATGGCGACCATGCCCCAGGGCAGCCCGGCGCCGAACACGCCTTCGGCCACCGACGCCATCAGCGTTGCCTGGGGCGCGAGCAGCGCATTGGGCTGTTCCGCGGTGGGTGCGCCGATCCCGTAGGCCTGCAGCAACAGGTTGAGTATGGGCGCCATCACCAGCACCGCGGAGATCACGCCCACACCCTGCATGAGTTGCTGCCGCCAGGGCGTCGCCCCGACGATATAGCCGGCCTTCAGGTCCTGAAGGTTGTCTCCCGCGATGGCGGCCGCGCAGCACACCACCGCGCCGACCATGATCGCTGCAGCGGGTCCGTTGACCGCATCTCCGCCCATTAGCCAGACCAGCAGCAGCGAGGTGAAGAGAATGGTCGCAATGGTGATTCCCGAGATCGGGTTGTTGGACGATCCCACCAGTCCCGCCATGTAGGCGGCCACCGAGGAGAACAGGAATCCAGTGATCACCATGATCGCGGTCATCGCAAGCGCCACGCCCACCGCGTCGACGATGACCTGGTAGAGGAAAAAGATGGGGATGACGAACGCGACCACGCCCCAGATCACCAGTTTCATGGGGGTGTCGTGCTGGGTGTGGTCGTAGCCGGCGTCGGTGCTCGCGCTGCGGGTCTGAAGTCCGCTGCGAATGCCGGAAAAAAGGGACCCGCGCATGGACACCAGCGCCCAGATTCCGCCGATCAGCATCGCGCCGACGCCCAGGTAGCGGATCTTGGAGGTCCAGATCGCGAACGCCAGATCCGTGGCGCCGGTGCCGGCCGCGAACTGCGCCGCCAGCGCCGGGTCGGAGTCGAGATAGAGGCCCGAGTAGATCGGGATCGCCACGTACCAGGAGATCGCGCCCCCAAGGAATACCAGCACGGCGATGTTGAGCCCGACGATGAAGCCGACGCTGATCAGCGCCGGCGAGAGATTCATCCCCACGTAGGCAATGGTGCTCGAACCCAGGTAACCGGCGGTCTGGATGGAACTGGCCCAGAGCCGCAAGCCGGTTTCTGCGAATTTCGTCAGCGCCCCCAGGGTGGCTGCGATGGCGAGCAGCTTCGCGCCCTGGCCCGGCGCAGCGCCGACCTTGAGGACCTCCGCGGTGGCCGTCCCCTCCGGGTAGGCGAGCTTTTCCTCCACGATCAGCGAGCGGCGCAACGGAATCGTGAAGAGCACGCCGAGCAGGCCGCCCAAGCCGGCGATGACGCTGACCCAGGGGTACGAAAAGACGTTCCAGTAGCCGAGGATGATCAGCGCGGGCAGCGTGAAGATGACCCCCGCCGCCAGTGACTCGCCCGCCGACGCCGCGGTCTGGACGATGTTGTTCTCGAGAATGTTCGATTCCTTGAACAACTTGAGAATCGCCATCGAGATCACGGCCGCCGGAATGGAAGCCGAGACGGTCATCCCGGCGAAAAGCCCCAGGTAGGCGTTGGCGCCCGCCAGCACCATGGACAGCAGCAGACCAAGGATGATCGCCTTCAGCGTGAGTTGCGGCAGGGGAGTGGTGGCGGACATCGGGCTACCTCGTGCTGTCTTGGGCGCGTAGACTCTACCATTACCTGCGGCGATCCTCGATTGGGTGTAGTCTCGGCGGCGGATGAACATCACAAAGCTCTACGGCCTTTCCATCGTTCCGTTCGTCTTGCTCGGAGGCTGCCAACCGGCGGGCGATCTCCAGGAGCCGGCAGCGGGCGCTTCGTCCCAGTCACCGGGGGCTGTTTCGGAAACATCGACGCCCGCTTCAGACACCGACGACCAGCCCAACATCCTGCTGATCCTGGCCGACGATCTCGGCTATACGGACATCGGATTCTTCGGCAGCGAAATCGCAATGCCCAACCTGGATGCGCTGGCGCTGGACGGTCTGCGCTTCACGAACTTTCACGCCGCTCCAAGTTGTGCGCCTTCCCGGGCCCTGCTGATGTCGGGCACCACCAGTTTCGAGGCCGGCGTAGAAGGGCTCGACGATCCCCTGCGGGACGACATTGCCAGCCTCCCGGAACGGCTCCGCGCGGCGGGCTACCAGACCTTCATGGCAGGCAAGTGGAACCGGGGCATCGCGCCGGAGCACAGCCCGGCCGCGCGCGGCTTCGAGGCTTCCTTCGCGCTGATGAAGGCGGGGGACAATCACCTCGGGGCGAGCCTGTTTCCCGGCAATCCGCCCGCCTACGAGGGCTACGTCACGCACTTGGAAAACGGTGAACCCGCTGCGTTGCCGGAAGGATGGTTCTCGTCGCGCCTTTACACGGACAAGTTGCTCGAATACCTCCAGGTTCATGCCCGCGAGGGCCGGCCGTGGTTCGGCTACCTGGCGTTGACGGCGCCCCACTGGCCGCTGCAGGCGCCCGAAGACTGGATCAACCGCTACGCGGGACGCTACGACGAGGGCTACGATGCCCTGCGGGAATTCCGCTACCAGCGTGCCAGGGAGCTTGGAGTTCTCCCGGAGAACTTGGTTCTTGAAGGCTATATGGGCCGGGCCGAGCCCTGGGAGACGCTTTCTGAGGAGCAGCGCGCGATTCGCGTGCGATCCATGGAAATCTACGCCGCGATGGTCGAGAACATGGACATGCACGTCGGACGGGTGATCGAATTCCTCAGGGCCTCAGAGCCTCGGGGCAGTTGGAGAACACCGTGATCCTGTTTGCGTCGGACAACGGCGCCGCCGGGGAAGACCTCGATTTCGTGCCGTGCACGTTGCCGCGAACCGACACGGACAACAGTCTGGCCAAATTGGGATGGGAAGGCTCGTTCACGGTGAACGGTCCCGGTTGGAGCGAGGCCGCCATGGCGCCCTACCCCGACCGCAAGGGCTCGCTCTACACGGGCGGGACACTGGTGCCTACCTTCATCCGCCACGGCGACGTGGCTGCGCGGGGCGGAATCGACCGGACGTACCTCACGTTCATTGACATTCTGCCGACCCTGCTTGAAATTGCGGGGCAGCCCTCGCCGGAGACTACCTTCCAGGGGCGAGAAGTACAGCCCGTTCGCGGACGTTCGTTCTGGGGTCTCGTTACCGGGCGGGCGGGCGCCGTGCGCGACGCCGGCGATACGGTTCCCTGGATGACCGGGCCCCGGGGAGCGCTGGTCCGCTGGCCGATGAAGATTGTGGCCGAGGGCGGGGAATTGCTCGACGCACCGCTCGTCGATTGGGAGCTATACGACTTGGACGCCGATCCGGGCGAACGGCAGGACCTCGCTGACGAGTATCCGGAACTCACTGCGGAACTGGCGGACATTTGGCAGAGGTTCGGTCGAGAGGCTGTTGCAGGTGGGGAGAGCCTTTGACCTTAGCCTCTGGCTACAAAAATCGCTCAGCTATGCGTAGCAAACGCAACTTCGCAAGTGCGATGGCTGCGGATGTGAGATGATCGTCGAGGTGTCCGCATGCGCTTTGCTTGGCAACCGCCGTCAAGCACGTGCAGGCTAAATTCGAGGTGGCGCAATGCAAATGTGCTTTCTCGTACTTCGGAGTCCGGTAGTCGAGCCGCGTCACTGAGATCGGAGAAGTTATCAATCTCCTTTGATCTTCTGAACCAAGTCCAAAAGTTTCTTCTTTGCCAGTTCCGGCCTGTCCTTAATTTCGCATTCCCAGACAACTGTGCATACGAACCCCTGTTTGCTCAGTTGAGCCAAAGACTGCTGGTCACGATTTCTGTTGGCTCTAAACTTTTCGACCCAAAAGGAGCGGTTTCGTCTCGGTATAGTAGCTCGTTTGCAACCTCCGTGATGATGCCAGTAGCAGCCGTTTACGAATACTGCCCACGAATGACGCCGATTTGCGATATCAGGGGATCCCGGCAAATCTCCATTGCTCGTTCGAAAGCGCAGTCCCATAGAAAACAGTTCCCGTCGAACGTATCTCTCAATCGATGTATCGCGTTGAGGCATGCTCGCGAACCGCCTCGACGTATCAGGGTCGGTATCCATTTGCATCCTCATTTTCAGACAGTGCCAGACCAAATCGGTCTTTATTTGTTCATTGAAGTTTGAGTTGATTACTTTAATGGCGCTGCAGTCCGGAGAGTACTTCGCGAAAGCTGTCAAGGCCCGCTTCCAGGTTCTCGATGATCTGTTCGGCGAGATCGTCGGGTTCGGGCAAGTTATCCAAATCGACCAAGCTCTTGTCCTTGAGCCAGAAGACATCGAGGCTGGTCTTGTCCCGGGCCGTCAGTTCCTCGTAGCTGTAGCTGCGCCAACGGCCCTCGGGCGCCTCCTGTTCGTCCCAGGTGGCCTTGCGCCGGTGGCGATTGCGCGGGTTGAAACACTCGATGAATTCCGACAGGTGCTCGTAGCGCATCGGCTTCTTCTTGAGGGTGTGGTGGATGTTGGTGCGGTAGTCGTAGTACCAGACCTCCGTCGTCCACGGGTCCGGGCTGGCTTCCCGGTTGTCGAAGAAAATCACGTTGGCCTTGACGCCCTGGGCATAGAACACGCCCGTCGGCAGGCGCAGTATCGTGTGCAGGTCGGTATTTTCCAGGAGCTTCTTGCGGATGGTTTCGCCCGCGCCGCCCTCGAACAACACGTTGTCCGGAACGACCACGGCGGCGCGTCCGGTGGTCTTCAGCATCGTGCGAATGTGCTGCACGAAATTGAGCTGCTTGTTCGAGGTGCTCGCCCAGAAGTCCTGCCGGTTGTAGGTGAGATCGTCCTTCTCCTGTTCGCCCTCCTCGTTGGTGAAGGTCATGGAACTCTTCTTTCCGAAGGGCGGATTGGCCAGCACGTAGTTGAAGCGCTTGCCGGCATCGGCCACGAGCGAATCGTTCGGCGAAACGGTCGCCGCACCGTCGATCTCGCCGATGTTGTGCAGGAACATGTTCATCAGGCACAGCCGTCTTGTGTTGGCGACGATCTCGTTGCCATGAAACGCTTCGTGCTTCAGGAACTCCTTTTGCGGCTTTTCGAGATGGAAGTTGTCCGGGTTGGCGATGAAATCGTAGGCGGCGAGGAAAAATCCGCCCGTGCCGCAGGCCGGATCGGCGATCAGCTTGCCCGGTTCGGGGCGAACGCATTCGACCATGGCGCGGATCAGGGCGCGCGGAGTGAAGTACTGGCCCGCCCCGGACTTGGTGTCCTCGGCATTTCTCTCAAGCAGCCCCTCGTAGATGTCTCCCTTGATGTCGGCGCCCATGGTGACCCACTCGGTGCCGTCGACCATGTCGATGAGGCGGTACAGTTTGGCCGGGTCCTGGATCTTGTTCTGCGCCTTGGTGAATATCTGGCCGAGCATGCCTTTCCCGGTACCGAGTCCGCGCAGCAGGGTGACGTAGTGGATTTCAAGCTCCGCGCCTCTTCGGGACTTCAGGCTCTGCCAGTTGAACTCGGGCGGGATGCCTACATCGCGGTTGTACGGCGGTTTGGCGTACTCGTCGGCCATCTTGAGGAAGATCAGGTAGGTGAGCTGCTCCAGGTAGTCGCCGTAGCTCACCCCGTCATCGCGCAGGGTGGTGCAGAAGCTCCAGACTTTGGAGACGATGGGGGCGGTGTTCATGTGTAAGAGTCCGTTGCGGTGGCGGGTTCGATCAAAGTCTGATCAGCTATAATGGCGGCATGAAACGCAAGCCGCTTTCCCAAACCAATCCTCACCTGCGCGACGCCGCGAAGGCAACCCGGCAACGGATTCGCAGCGTGGCCAGTTCGACGGCTATCGAGACAGGGGAACCGGTGCGGGATATTGAAGCAAGGATTAATCATCTACGTTCCTTGCCGTCTCGCGTAACACTCGCCTGACCAAGCCTTTCAACGGCTCATAGTCGGTCATCCCTGCCTGAATCGAGGCAATGTAATCGGCTTTGCAATCGTCCCAGGGCGTGTAGTCAAGTTCAGGCCAGCCAGCCTGCAGGGCCATTACGTTCGCCAGCAGGCGCGACAGTCGGCCATTTCCTTCCCGGAACGGATGGATCAGTATCAGTTCAACGTGAACAACAGCGATAGCTTCGGTTAGTTGATCTTCGGACTTTCCCGTACAGGGGGTATGGACTGGAAGAATCTCCTCGTCCAGATTGCCCATGAGCCTCGGAATTTGACCGCTGGCCGCAAACTGGAAATCTCCTCTGCCGATATTGAGTGTGCGATACCTGCCAGCCCAGACATAAACGTTACCCAGCCAGCTACGATGCCACTCGCAGACGTCAGCGACCGCAATGGGCTGGTCCGCTTCAACCGAGCCGATGACATCCTCATGGAGCTTATTCAACAGGCCCAGTTCGATGTCATCCATCTTCTCCGGATCGGAAATCCCGAGCTTGTTGGCCAGTACGCGGTCGTTCGAACCGGGTTCGAATTGTGCCTCTACGTTGCCGGTCGTGTCGTAACGGCTGGTCACGCGTTTGCCGCTTTGCGTTGCCGGGTCTTAGCTCTTGGTTTCTGCGACGCCTTCTCAGCTTTGATGCGTTCTAGTAGGACGGCGGCAGGCTCGTCACTCGGATCCTGTTCGACGAGTTCGCCGGAGAAGGCTTCTTTGAGAATTGATTGACGAAGTAACCAGGCTACACGAAATGCAATGGTAGTTTCCTGTTCTAGTGTATCCAGTATCGTCATGAACTTATCAATTTGCTTACAAAGTTCTTCTTGTTCTTCAGGTGGTATCAGGGGTACGGGGAAATGACTGAGCACAGTCTTGTTAATAGAAGCAAGGTTCGTCGTTTGTTTACCCTTCTTTTCGAAGTATTGTTGGCCAAACGCGTTGGCCCAGTACGAAATAAGTTTCGAGCTAAACTCGGAGGCCATGAAAGAGCTTGCCCTGAAGACGTGATTCTGGGTAATACACGGTGCAACCTGCGATTGCCAAATCCAACCCCGACCGAGTTTGTCCCGATCCCCTCCTTCGTTAAACAGCACATCCCATTTCTTGAGTCGGAGGCGGTCAAGCTGAGATTTCTCTATTGTCATTGTTTTGACCGTGGATAAATCGAGAAACCCTCGCTGGACGTTGGCTACACGCAAGTACGACACGTCGATGGGATCTTCGAGTATCCGCGCGGCACTGACCGACATACCCGTACCGATTTGCGCAATCTGACAAAGGCGAACCAGGCGCCAATTTCCGAAGATGCTTGGGAGTCCGTCTATTTCGTCCGACCTTATGTTCTCGGTTTCCCGAAATTTTCTCGGTTTGGGCGGC
Organism: Candidatus Rariloculaceae bacterium; assembly: GCA_965262365.1. GTDB lineage: Bacteria > Pseudomonadota > Gammaproteobacteria > Steroidobacterales > Rariloculaceae > UBA6522. The sequence continues at coordinate 3,077,403 of OZ253541.1, read as the reverse complement.
TTCTTTCCTTGTCTGTTTTTCTCCTCCCAATTCTTGATCGCGACCTTCCAATCCTTCAGTTGTTGCTCGTATAGTGCATCTCGCTCTCGCCTGATACGAGCGAGCAATTGCTCAGCGGTCTCAAGCTTGTCCTTGTTCTTTTCCCGCCACTGCGCCGTCAATTTGCCTTCAAAGGCGTGCTTCAGCACAGCCTGCCGATAGACCTTGAGCTGCGCCCGCGCCGTCTCCAGGCTCTCGATACCCTTGTCCAGCTCGGAAAAGAGTTCCTCGATCTTGGCGACGATGCGATGTTGCTCCCCTAATGGCGGAAGCCACAATGGCTGATCGCGTACTTGTTCATCCTTGACCGCCGGGTAGCTCACACCGTACTGAATCCTCGCGAGAGCATTCACAAAATCCTGGGAGATCACTTTGTAGCGCAGGAAAGTCGGCAAAATGCCTTTTGCTGGCCTCAATACCGAAAATCCGGTGGACGCAAGCTGGCAGTCGTAGTTCTTCGGCACAGAAGCGATGTTGCGCAGGTAGGGTCTTACCGTAGCGAAAAGGACATCTCCCGATCGCACGATTTGCCGCGCTCGCGATGGCGCCTCCTTTAAACGGTATCGCTTTACATCACGGATGATCTGCCGTGCGTTATCAATGCCGGAAATGTCGATATAGTCGATCTCTCTGTTCGGGCTTTGCTTGGGATCGATCTTTGAGACAGGAAGGGTTACTTGCCCGATGGAACATTCAACCCAGCCTTTCGGCAATCCGTTTTGGGCGACTGGATTCGACTTCACGCTGCAAGAGCCTCATTCAACTCATCGATCACCTCATCCATCCGTTCGCCGAACAGCTTATACATCCGCCCCATCCCGCCGTTGCCGTCGAACGGCGCCATGTCCAGATCGTCGCGGTCCAGATGAAACGACGTGACGATGTGGTCCCGGATCATGCGCAGCCATTCCATCTGCGCCTCGTTGAACTTCTCTCCGCTGCCGCTGTGGTATTTCAGGATCCAGGTCTGAAAATTGCGGCGAACGGTTTCGGCGTAGGGCGAGATCTTCTCGTCGATTCCGCACACCCGGCGAATCAGCGCCACGAGCGCGGTCAGCTCGCTAATGGGCTGGCTGCCCTTGTAGTCGTCCAGATGAACGTAAGCCTGCCAAACGCGCAGGGGTGCCAAGAGCGGCCGGTCGCTCTTCAGCTTGTCCAATACGTCGCGGATCAGCGAGTAAGTCAATTCGCTGCGCCGATGGGGCTGGGAGTAGAAGATGGTCAGGGCCTCGATGTCGTCGCGATTGGCTTCGAGATACTCTTGAAAGTCCCGAGCGATGGCTTCGGCGTTCTCGCGCGCGTCGCCGGCCCATCCAGCGCCGGTCAGCCTATCCAAACTGTCATGGTCGATGGTCTGTTCCTTGTCGCGGCGAATCGAGTCGATCGTCTCGATCAACTCGCCGCTGAACACGCTGGCCGCCTCGCCGACCAACTGTTCCCGAGCCGCCTGGAGACCGGCGGGCGACGGTTCTGCGTCTTCCGATAAGGATTCCAGTTCGCGAGCCTTGTCTTCGATCCGGTCCGCGTCCAGGGCGCCCAACAGATTGCCCACGATCTGCGTGAGTTCGACACCGCCAGCTTTCTCCTTGATTCTCTGCCGCTCGCGATGATCGAGCTGGCGGTTCAACCTGGCGAGACGGCCCGCAAGCGAACTGACCGTGTCCTCGTCGTGCGCGCCAACCATCACCCCCATGGCAAGATCCCTCAGCGGCACGGAAGGTTTCGAAATGAGGGGCTGGCTAGCGGTCTTGAGCGATGTCGTGACGCCCACTGCGTCCACGATCACGTAGTGCGTCTTGGCACTGGCGGCGGAGGGAGAGACTTTCCTGAGATCGTCGTGATCGAGCGTGCGGGTGCCGCGTCCCTTCATTTGCTCGAAATAGTTGCGGCTCTTCACGTCCCGCATGAAGAGCAGGCATTCCAGCGGCTTGACATCGGTACCCGTGGCGATCATGTCCACGGTCACCGCGATGCGTGGGTAATAGTCGTTGCGGAACTGGGCCAACACGGATTTTGGGTCTTCCTCGACCCTGTAGGTGATCTTCTTGCAGAACTCGTTGCCCTCGGCGAATTCCTCTCTCACGGTCTGGATGATGTCGTCGGCGTGGCTGTCCGTCTTGGCGAAGATAAGTGTTTTGGGAGTTTCTTTGCGTCCGGGAAATATCTCGGGCAGTTTGTCTCGAAACGTGCGGATCACGGTGCGGATCTGGTCGGGGTTGACGACGGCGCGGTCCAGGTCCTTGCCGGTATACGTCACGTCCTCGTCCTGCATTGTCCACCGCTTGCGGCGTGTCAGCCGCTCGCGTTTCTCGACCTGTTGCTCGGCCTTGAGTTGGCCGCCGTGCTTCGTGCGTTTCGTGTCGATGACGTAGACCTCGTTGCCGACGTTGACACCGTGGGCGACGGCTTCCTCATGGGTGTATTCGCTGACGACGTTTTTCTTGAAGAACCCGTACGTGCGGTTGTCCGGCGTGGCCGTCAGACCGACAAGATAGGCGTCGAAGTATTCAAGCACCTGGCGCCACACGTTGTAGATCGACCGGTGGCATTCGTCGATGACGATGAAGTCGAAGAACTCGGGTGGAATCCTGCCGTTGTAGACGACCGGCATCGGCTCCTTGGGCTGCGCCAGTTCGGCGGGATTGACGTCTTCCGCATCTTCGTTCATCTCTCGGCCCTTCAGCAGCGAGTACATCCGCTGGATGGTGCTGATGCAGACCTGACTGTCGTTCGCGACGTATGACGATGTGAGGCGCTGGACGTTGTAGAGTTCGGTGAACTTTCGGTTGTCGTCGCTGGGCACGTAGGCCATGAACTCCTGTTCGGCCTGTTCGCCCAGGTTTCGAGTATCCACGAGAAAAAGGACGCGTCTGGCGTCGGCGTGCTTGAGCAGCCGGTAGATGGAGGTGATGGCGGTGTAGGTCTTGCCCGAACCGGTGGCCATTTGGATGAGGGCGCGGGGGCGGTCGTTTCCGAAGGACTCTTCGAGCTTCTTTATTGCCTTGATCTGGCACTTGCGAAGGCCCGTGGTGTCCAGCACGGGAAGCTGCTTGAGTCGCGAACGAAGCGACGCGGGCTGGTTGAGCCAGTTCCGCATCGTATTCGGATGAGGGAAGCTGAACACCTCCCGTGAGCGCGGCTTGGGATCGCGCCCGTCGGTAATGCGCGTCAGCACGCCGGTGCTTTCATACACGAACGGTAGGGGCTCCTGGTTGTCCACCCACTTGAGACTCGCGGCTGCGTAACGCCCCGACTGTTCTTCGACCGTGGTGATCCTCTGGCCCCAGCTTTCCGGCTTGGCCTCGACCACGCCGGCGGGTTTCCTGTCGACGAACAGGGCGTAATCGGCCGGCCCCGCGTCTGTCGGGTATTCGCGAACGGCAATTCCCGAGGCGGCGCTGAACTCGATTTTTTTGTTGTCTTGGACTGCCCAGCCTGCTTGGGAGAGCATTTTGTCGATGCGTTCCCTCGCAGCTTGTTCTGGTGTTTGGTTGGCTTTCGGCATGGCGCGCCGAGTCGATTGCGTCTTGTTGACAGGGTTCAGGCTGGCGAGTTTATCCAACGATGGACGCTATGTAGAGCGAAAATGGGCATTTCATTCAGATTCCCTCTAAACTTGCCATGTATTTTTAGACAATTCGAGCCGATCCGGGGGCTTCTCCGTGAAACCAAACTTTTTACGATGATGGGTTCATCTGTGGACAGCGACGATGTTTACCATGACTCGTGGACCGGCGGTGGGATTGATCGGTGAGTACGCATCGACGCGTGACTCAGGACGGTCGCCCATGCGTTTGATCGCGTACGCTCGGTTGATTCCTTTCTGGCGCGTGCTGAAGTGACCGTTGATCGGGCGGACGCTAACTACGCTGGAGGGATTCCGTGAGCACGGATGGACATGAAGGGCCTGCCAAGATGACAGGTCGCAGTCGTACGGCAAGCCAGACCGCCCAGTTTGTGGTGGACGCGGCACTGCTGCGGGAGCTGGGCGAGCGTCTGATTGGTCGCGCCTACATCGCGTTGGCCGAGCTGATAAAGAATGCCTATGACGCGGACGCCATCAACTGTCGCGTGGAGTTTGGTGACGACACAATTACCGTCATTGACGATGGACACGGCATCTCCGAGGAAGAATTCCTTGCGTACTGGATGCGGATTGGAACCACACACAAGGTTCAGAAGCAGATTTCTCGAAATCTAGGTCGCTCAATGACGGGTTCCAAGGGGCTTGGACGGTTGTCCGTTCAATTCTTGGCCGACGAAATAGAAATGGATAGTACATCGGATCGTACGCAAAAGAGCCTATACGCATATGTCGATTGGCGCTCAGTTAATGCTGGGACAGATTTACAATCCGTGGACGTACTTTGGGACACTCATTCGAAACCGCCCAAATACCCGAACCGCCACCCTACTGGAACGCAAATTGTGCTTCGAGGTCTTCGTTCAGAGTGGGACAAGGATGCCATTGAGAAACTCGGAAAAGAAATCTGGTTGCTTAGGTCGCCTTTTCGAAGTTCGAGTCGAATACCAGAAACGCGTACCGCTCAAGATTTCTATGTGGCGCTTGAATCGAAAGATGTAGAAGGGGCAAACGAGGCCTTTGATAAGGTGCGTAATGCACTTTTCGGGAATTGGAAGGCACGAATCAGGGGCAGCCTCAACGGCGGTCGCTCCAACAACCGCGCAACGGTTAGCGTGGAGTTTAGGGATCATCCAAAAGGCCTTGAGCAGTCCAAGAGGTTCCAAGAAGAGGTTACTTTGCCTATCGTGGGCAATTCGCTAGCGACAATTGATCGGACAACTTTCGACATTTTAATTTTTCGACCTGAAGGGCATCAAATGGGGCTACCGGTTGGCGAAATGCGCAAGTACCTAAGGCAATTCGGCAATGTGTCGGTTTACGACGCAGGCTTCCGACTACCCTATTATGGTTCTCTACAAGACAAAACAGGACAAGATTGGCTGAATATTGGTTCGGATCAGGGGCGTCGCGCCACTGCTTCAGAATTGCTGCCTGATCACTTAAAGGTGGGAACGCGCTATCTGTTGGATCTACCTGCGCCGGGACGAATATTTGGGACAGTTGAAATTGACACGAACCACGAACGTTCATTCGCAGACCGCTCGCGGGCGGCCTCGGGCACTTGGCTGCAAATACAACCGGGTCGAGATCGCCTAATCGCTAACGCTGCCTTTGAACAATTGCGAGATTTGGTGCGCTTCTCACTTGACTATTATTCATCTCGCTATCGACTGCTCTCTGACCGACTAATTGAAAAAAGCCGCATACGTGAAGCGCCCACGCAGGTCATTAGCCGTGCAATAAAATCTTTGGATCTCCATCAAAATGAATTACCCCGTGAGCTATTTCGTGAAGTACGAAAAGAAGTAGTCGCTGCAAACAAAGCAGTAGCGAGCGAGAAAAAAATAAGCGAGCATAGAGCCGCTTTGCTTGCTCCGCTTGCAACGGCGGGTATAACTGCGCTCGCGTTGAACCATGAATTGGCACGAGAACGGCGCCTTTTGCAATCGGCAGTAAAACGGCTGAAAGCTCTCGCCAATGAACATAGGATCGCGGAGCTCACCGAACTCGCGGATGGATTCAAGGAAGCTGACCTGCGATTGAGTTCAATTCAGGATCTATTTACGCCCTTGCTCACTGATGAGGACAGGACAGCAACGAAAAGACTTGCCGTAAAGCCAATTGTTCAACAAGTTGCTCGCGCTATGCGTCCTTTGATGCCTGGGGTTAAGTTTGACTACTATAGTATTCCGTCCACAGCTTTATTTCCCGTCGGGGCGTTCGCGGATTGGAGTGCAGTTTTGCAGAACGTCTTCGCCAATTCATGGAATGCTATGTTGGATGCTCCGACAATGTCAGTCTACATAGAAACAGGAAGTGGACCACGGCATCGTGAATGGCTACGCGTAAGTGACAGCGGCGTGGGGATAGGCTTGCCATTGGCTGATTCCAATACGCTATTCAATCCTTTTGAACGCCGATTGCAAGTGGATGATGGGCGGCGTTCTCTAATGATAGGAGGACAAGGTTTGGGGCTCACCATTGTGCGGATGATAGCAAATAGAAGGTTAGCCAAAGCGGCGTTCGTCATGCCTAAAGTGGGCTTTTCGACGACACTGGAGCTTTCCTGGCAAGGACAACAGTGATGAAGGTAGTTGTTTGCGACGATATAAGTGATCGGGGCGATGAAACTATCAGCACCATCAAGGAGGTATGCCCCAATTTGGGAGTTGATTCCTTATTTGAGAGGAAGTTATCCGACTCACTTCAATCCCTTTTTGAGGTAGTCTCCAAAATGCTCCCATCGGAAGGAGGTGTTCAATCTGAGCATCTGCAAGCGATAGGAGAGAATTTTGATTGTGACGTGCTAATCATCGACAATAATCTCGCTGCTCTCGATATCAAAGGTGCACGCGTAACCGCAGAGAACATTGCTGGTTACATACGGGCCTTTGGGGGAGCAGTGTACATCGTCTCGTTGAATAGGAATCCCGAAGTAGACTTCGATCTACGGTATTTGATGGGAGACTACCAAACGATTACGGATATCGCCTTGAACACAAATCATCTTTCAATCTCTCGCCTCTGGGACGATAAGGGCGGCCAGTCGCCCGATGGTTCGGCATTTCGACCTTGGTATTGGCCGTCGTTGCCCGAGGCCGTTAAGCGCCGAAGAAAACAGATCGAATTTGTCAAGAAACACCTTGAAAGGAGCGTGCTGGATGCGCTGTCATTTCCTCTGACGTGCACAAATAATCTTTCGCGGCATGCCAAGGCGGCGCTTTGGCCTAGAGCTGCCGATGTTTCAGGTAGAGACGCGGAGGAAATGTTGAGGGATGTCACATTCCTGGATTTGTTTACGGTGGCAGGGCGCTCATTACCAGTTGCTAAGGAACGTGCGTGCATAGCTAGTTCTTGTCCGTAAACGGCGGGGTTCGAAGCGGGGGTTGAGTTGGAAGCGACCTTGCACTTTGTCACAAATCCGGTTGGTTGGCAAAAAAGCGGATTCGCCACGGGCTCGCGCCCGTCGAGCGTCACCGGGGCCGTGCGTTTGGCCGCGCAAAGCGTCGATTTTCAGGCATCGGGCACGGGCGCTCGCCGGTCTTTGAACCGGTACACGGCGATGGCTGGCGGAAGGCGTCAGGCCGGCCGCGGGGGCGGTCGCACGAGGCGCATCAGGTTGTGGGCGAACACGGCCGAGTGCACGTAGGCCTGGAATCGCGGCCAGCCGCGCCAGCGGCACAGGCCGAGACCGAAGCAGCGTTTCAGGTAGGAGATACCCGCTTCGATACCGGCGCGGAAGCGCTTGAGTTGCCGGTACACCCACGGCGAGGGGGACATGTCGGTCTCTTTCATGCCGCGTTTCTTGTGGAACATCGCATGCGTCACGCCAAGCGCCTTGGCCTGCTTGAGGTTCTCGCGCGACGCGTAGCCGCCGTCGAAGGCCGCGTGCGTCGGCGCCGTGCCGTAGTGTTCGATATGCCGCTCAAGCATCGGCAGGCAGCGCGCGCTGTCGGCCGGATTGCCCTTCTCCACCACCGTGTCGAGCACCAGTCCGCTGCGCCCGGTGGCGAAGTTGACCTTGTGACCGAAGTGCGTGCCGCGACCGCCCTTGAGGATAATGTCGGTGTGCGGCTCGAACAGGCTCAGTACCTTTTCCGCCGCCGGTACCGTCTCGCCGTCGAACACGCGGCGTTGCGTCTGATCCACGACACGGAGCAGCAACTCTCTGGTTTCGCTGACGTTTTGTGTCCATGACACGGCCCACGGCGGCGCCGCGGACGCCACCGCCGGCAACGCCCCCTCGGCGTAGCCCAGCGTGCGCTGCGCCAACCGCAACAGCTTGCGGTAGGTCTTCGAGCGCCGCGCGCCGCGTCGCGACCCGATCTCCAACGTGCGCCGCTTGGCCGCCCGACGGTGATCGTGAAACACCACGACTTGCGGCCCCAAGCGCTTGCGCGCCGTGCCGAGCAACCGGCTCAGCACGCGTATCCCGTCGTACAGCAGGCGGCTGTCGGCGGGTTCCAGGATATGCGTATGGGTCACCGTGCTGTCGATACGTAGCCGGTTTCCGGTTTCGATCCCCGCCGCGCTCGCCACGCCAAGCAAGTGCCGATTGATGCGCTCCCAAGTCGTCGCGCTCACCGCCCCCAGCGCCGCCTGCAGCGCTGACTTCTTCGGCAGCCGCGCCGTGTCCACGCGCGCGAAACGCTGTGCCGAACGCGAGTCCCGCAACGCAAACTCCAGCCCCCGGCAGGTCTCCTGGCGCAGATGCTTGAGTACCGCGCAACGCAGAATCGTCTCGCAGGTCAGCCCGTGGCGACCGCGCGCCGCCCCCGTATCGGCGCCCAGATCGGCGGCGATCTCGTCGAGCAACTCCGGGTGCTCGTCCAACCAGACCGACGCCCGTTCCAAGCCGTCCGCGAGCGGATGGTCAATGGCGGGCGGATCGAATAAACTTGTTTGTGCGGTGCGTTTCTCGCGCATGGCGCCTCCGGCGTTCTCGGTTTTTCGCGTTTTGCCTCGAATCCAAGACAAGAATAGCCGAAACGCCGGTTTTCAACTACCTCAAAACGCCTGTTTGTCCAGCTAAATCAATCCATTAGGAATTTACGGACAAGAACTAGCTAATTCGGTAGAAAATGGAGATCGCTCCCTTTTGAATGCGGTAGCGAGCGTGGCCGCTGCGGAATTGGATAGGTGGATTCGGCGAGACGTGCTGGGACCGCAGGACATCTTGGTAGATGTACCGCATCTGTTGATGAGAATGCCGTTTCTGCTTGGAGATAGGGTTGGCGACATCAAACATTGGAATCGAGCGGTAGCCACGAAAGATGAGTTTTGCGGTCTAGACGAAACGTACTATCGAAATCATCTACTACCCTTAAGGTTCTCGCACGATATATGGGTGCAAAGTCCTTGCTTTTGGTGGCCAGAAGTGAAGCAGAATAAAGAGCTAGATGATATATTCTTTAGTTCGAAGGTGGAATGGATTGATGCTCTATTTTGCGAAGATACTTCGACCTTCCGCAACTCATCGGATCAATATCTCATGGAATTTGCAACTGAATACGAAGAAGGGACTTGGAACAGACGTGTTGTTGAATGTGTAGATGATTACAACTATTCTCCTCGAAGCCGCTTAACCTAACTAGATCGTGAGTCTGTTCATGGGCACGAGTGCGGTAGTTTATCTTAAGGAAGTTCTTAATCTTTACGCACGACATGGTGTCGACGAGTGGAGAAACGCCCCTAGAGAAATTAGGGAAGCAGCAGATAGATACGTTACTGTAGGAATTGCGGATAAGCAAGCGGAGATCGGGTCGGTTTTTCTGGACCAAGGGAAAAACTACTTGGTGCCAATGCCAAATGTCAAGGGAATTGATTGGTGTTTTTTCAAACCCATATCACCGTTTAACCCATCTTCCATGTGCTCATTCGATGTGTTACTACTGTGCGGAAAAAACACGCTAGGATTACGTTTCGAGCCACCGGAAGAAACAAGTTCGACCCACGGATACACTCATGTCCAGTTTTCGCGTAAATTGGCTCACAGGTCACTGCCCATTCGTAGTGTGCCTGATTGGTTGCCGACATCGTATCCGGCGGTACCCGTTCGCGCGACAAATTCTCTTGAGCTATTTCTTTTACTTGGAGTAGCTATGCACGGATTCCCTGATGGGATGGCCGATATACTTCGGGATATATTTAGAAAGGGAAATAGAACGCGGGAAGCTCGACGCTATATTAGTATCTTGCACAAGCTTGTAAGCGCATAATGTCATACGCGAACAGCCGCCAAGAACCGCTTATAGCAGCGGATATAGCCATTTTTTAGTTGTGGAGTATTCCCGAGCAAGCATTTTGCCAAGCCGCCGTCACGCAACCGATCATATATCAATTCCACTTGATTCATGGGTGGAAAAATGGCGTACAGTCCGTGTGATGGGACGAATCCGGATCGATCCAGCGCGACTCGTGGGTACTTTGCAATTTCAGGGACGAGCAATTTTGGGCGGGACCAATCGCTGATGCGCAGCCGCTCGATGGTTCGATACCAAACGGCTCCATTTCGGACAATGTAGCGACCTTCCAGCCTACTGCGAAAGCGGCTAAGGCGTTCCTGTAGTTTTGGATAGTCTGTTATGGTCAGTAGATTTCCGGCCTTGTCGAATAGCGAAATAACATGACGGCCACGCCAGTGTATGCTGCCTTCGTCGACTTCGGAACAATCCAGCCAAGGAGCCAGAAGTTCCTGTTCGACATCGTTAGCTCCTTGCTCGACAACGAAAGCTGGCGTGATTCCTAGTGCTGGACCGACGCGAATCGTGCATCCCCAGTCGATCAGAGTGCGCCCTCGGCGAGTGGGACGAATTGGAGTATACGGAGTTTGTGGCAGCCTCTTGGATGCTATGAGTATACTCGGGTAGGCATTTACCTTTTGTGTGTACGCTTCCTCAGCTTGGATAGGAACGTTGGAGAGAATACTGAGTTGCGGCAGCCATATGCCTCTGAACGCGTCTGCGTAAGCTGTGTACTGCCATCGGTCCGAGCAAAGGAAACCGCATTTCCCGCTTATTGCCAACTCGCCCATGGCTTTGTCCAGAAACGGCAAATAAAGGTCGCCGCCAGTAAGGGTATGTGAGAATTTCGCCTCGTAGGCGGAGCGTAGCGGTACCGGTATGCGATTCCAACGGAGATACGGGGGATTGGCCACGACATGGGTGAATTGCGTTTCCGGCGGGTCGGCGAGGAGGTAGTCGGCGACTCGTATCCAAGCTTGCGAGCAAGCCACGGCTGTTCGTGGATGTACGCCAAGATCGAGGAGCGCGCGAACAAGCCGGAGGCGTGCGGCACGAGCGGCAGGACGGTGGATCTCGAAGGCCGTAATGCGGGCGCGAAGATGTCGTATCTTCGGTTCGACGCCCTGTCGCCTGTACGACTCGACCAGCCTTGTAGCGGCCTGAACGACGAACTCCCCGGCACCCGCTGCGGGCTCAAGGAGTCGCGTCTCGGAAAGATCAGCCGACGCGCTCCAACCGACTTCGTTTAATATTCGATGAGCTACCGTCGGCATCGTGTACACTCCACAACGCTCGTGAAGCGCTCGGGTCGCCTCGCTGATCGATTCCTCGATACGGCAAGGGGTATTGCAGGTACCGTTTGACTCTCGGCTCGCGAGTATTTCAGGATCAAGGCCGGATTCGTGGCGGAGCGGCGTGCTGGTATCGGGATTGTTTGCAGGCATCGGAGGATTTGAGTCTGGCTTTCGCCGTGCGGGCCACTCGACGATTCTACTATGTGAAAACGATCCCTATGCCGTAACGGTTCTCAAGCATAGATTTCCAAGCGTACGTCTGCATGAGGATGTCGCCGACCTGGAGGCGCTCCCCGAGAACACCGATGTCGTTGCTGCTGGCTTCCCGTGCCAGAACCTGTCGATGGCAGGTGACAAGGCCGGAATACGCGGTCGCGAGAGTTCGATTGTTGATCATATCTTCCGATTGTTGGATAAGCGTCCCGTCCCGTGGGTGGTGATCGAGAATGTCTACTTCATGCTGCACTTGGCGCAAGGTGCCGCGATGGAGTTCATTCTCGGCCATCTCGAAGAGAGGGGTTATCGATGGGCTTACCGTGTGGTGGACAGTCGGGCATTCGGACTGCCGCAACGGCGCCGACGTGTATTTATCGTCGCCGCTCAGTCGGAAGATCCACGATCCATCATTTTGTCGGACGATGCGCCACGGGGGGCATGGCCGGTACCGGATTTGGTCCGCCCTATAGGGTTCTACTGGACGGAAGGGCGTACTGGAAGTGGTTTGACCGGCGATGCAATCCCGCCGCTCAAGGCCGGCTCGTCGTTGGGGATACCGTGTCCGCCGGCCGTACTATTGCCGAACGGACGCGTGGTGACTCCACCAATCGAAGCGGTCGAACGGTTCCAAGGGTTCCCCCCACGATGGTCTTCACCACTACGTGGGCGAGCAGCACGCCGACGATGGCGGCTTCTGGGTAATGCTGTATCGGTTCCGATCGCCACATGGATAGGTAGCCGTTTGAGTGAACCTGGGGAATATCACTCAAGACAGGATGCACCCTTGGATCAGAGGAAGCCCTGGCCTAAAGCGGCATGGAATATGGGCGAGGGCCGAGTTTCTGCAAGCGTTTCCGAGCTTCCAGTCCGCAAGCGGCGGGGGCGCTTGTCGGCCTTCAACACGGACAAGTGGCCGGATCTATCGGTAAGGGCACTAGAGGGGTTCGTAAAAAGGGCCCGTCGCAGCAAGTTGAAGTATCCCGATGGATTTCGGCTTGCCCTTGAAGCTGAGCTCATTCGGCGTGCCGGGACAATCGATCTGAACGATACAAAGGGTTGACTATCGGCCGCGTCTCGCTGTTTCGAGAGAAAGAAACTGCACGTTTAGAGGCTCGCTTATCAGACCCTTGAATCTGTTTTGCACGGTTCCGTTGAGCTTGCCGAAAATTGACTTCATGAGAAGTCCGAGCTTGATTTTCCGCATATCACCAAGCATATCCCATTACTCTGACGCTACCGAACGAACGCGCTGGTCTCTTGCGGGGATTTCAGTCGCGACAACGTGAGTGTCCTTTAACAGGTCATCCGCCGATGTCTGCAGCCTCGCCAACGCCATCTGCCTGTAGACGGAGTCGATTTCGATTCCAAGGCTGTTGCGGCCCACCGTGGCGGCAGCGACCTGGGTGGTACCGGTGCCGGTAAACGGGTCGAGCACGGTGTCGCCGACGAAGCTGAACATGCGAATCAAACGCTCGGCAAGCGCTACCGGAAAAGGAGCCGGGTGCGTTCGTGTGGATGCGCCGGCGATGTCCGTCCACACTTGTTGGAAGCACTGTCGAAAATAGTCTCGAGACAGGAGGCTCAGAATGCGCGCGGATGCGCTTGGCCGGCGATAGCCTCCCGGTTTCCGCTGCATGAGGATGTATTCGATGTCGTTCTTGACTATGGCGTTGGGTTCGTACGGTTTTCCCAGGAAACCGCCCGGACCTCGATCCACTTCGTAGACGGCATTGGATATCTTGCTCCAGATGATCGGCGCCAGGTTGTCGAAGCCCAGCTTCCGGCAGCGCTCCTGAATCGAAGCGTGCAAGGGAACGACCATATGCCGGCCGGCCTGACCGCGCCGCGAAAGGCACACGTCGCCGACGACGCAAACCAGGCGACCGCCAGGCGTGAGCGCGCGATGGCACATGCTCCAGACCTCGTCGAGCTGGTCGAGAAACTCATCGTATTCGGCAATCGAGCCCAGTTGACCCTTGGAGTGGCGATACTCCTTGAGCGTCCAGTAGGGCGGCGACGTCAACACGAGTTGGACAGAGTCGGGAGGGAAGTCGGCGCACCGGGCGTCTCCCAACATGACTTCATGTCTGGTGGGGACTCGATGCAGTGCGGCATCTATCTCTGCAACGGCGGTCGGATCCCTCGCAAGGCGCGGCAGGTCTCGCGCCAGATCTTCGAGCTCACGGCACGATTCGGGAATATAAGCGTCGAGTGTTTGCGCGGAGGTCATTGAATCAGCACTCCGCGCACAACCCTCCAAGGAAAACTCATGTTCGACATAGGTCTCCGATTAGACGCAGGTTATCGGGGGCCGTCAAGCGCCGATTCAGGCCCGTTTGAATAGTATGGAACCGCTGATCGGGATACGGCGGGCGTCTGCGGATCAGGTTTCCGAAGCATTTTGTCACAGGACGTTGGCTACCTCGCTAACGGGAATTTCTGAGCAGCCGCTTCAGCGGCACGGATGCAACGGCCAGCAGCAGCCCGATGCCCACCGACGTCAGCACGATCTGCGTGTACAGGCCGGGCATGGTCTCTACGGCGTCGGCACGGAACTCGCCCGCAATGAGCCCTGCAAGGACCGCTCCCAGGGATGCCGACAGGAACCACGCCCCCATCATCTGGCCAACGTAGCGCCGTGGAGACAGCCTGGTGACAGAACTCAGGCCTACCGGGCTCAGCGCCAACTCGCCCATGGTATGCAGCAGGTAGGTGAAGATGAGCCAGGTAGGTAGCACCGTATCGCCGCGAACGACCAACTGGGCGGCGACGATCATCACCGCGAATCCCAGCCCGAGCATGACCAGGCCCATGGCCGCCTTGAAGACCGGATTGGGATCCAGTTGGCGCCTGGCGAGGGCCAGCCACATCATTGAATACACGGGCGCCAGGATGAGAATGAACGCCGGGTTGAGCGCCTGGAACCAGGTCGCGGGCACGGTAAAGTTGCCGAAATCCCTGAGCGTATAGCGTTCGGCGAACAGGTTGAGGGACGAGCCGGCCTGCTCGAACCCCGCCCAGAACACGGTCGCGGCAAAGATGAGAACCGCGATGATGACGATCCGGCCCCGCTCCCCGGATTTCAGCCCGCCAAAGCCAAGAATGTACGCGAAAAAGGCCACGGTCACGGTGACGATGGCGTAGCTTGCGCTTCGGGAGAGGCCGACCGCGTCGTATCGAATCATGCCTGTGAGGCCGCCGACGAGAAGCACCCCGATCACGGCCAGTGCGGCACACACTGTGATCCATGCGCGGCGCCTGAACAGGGTGTCGTCGACACCCGTGGAGCGTGCGGGCTCGAGGCCGGCGGTCCCCATGTGTTTACGCGTCAGGGCGAATTGGATCAGCCCGAACAACATGCCCACACCCGCCGCAGCGAATCCGTAATGCCAGTTCTCCGCGGCCAGCCAGCCGCAGGCCAGGGGTCCCAGGAACGCGCCCAGGTTGATACCCATGTAGTAGATGGTGAAGCCGCCGTCCCGCCGCGGATCGCCGGGGGGATAGAGTTCGCCGACGACTGCGCTGATATTCGGCTTGAGCAGCCCGGTGCCGAGCGCGATCAGGACCAATCCCAGGAAGAACGTCGTTACCCCTGGAATGGCGAGCGTAAAGTGACCGCTCATGATGACGATGCCGCCATACCATATCGCGCGCTGGGCACCCAACAGGCGGTCGGCCATCCAACCGCCCGGCAATGACAGCAGATAGACCGCGGCGGTATACAGCCCGTAGATCGCGGTGGCGGTCTGGTCGGTCAGCCCCATCCCGCCGTCCTGGATGGCCGCGACCATGAACAGCACCAGCAGTGCCCGCATGCCGTAGTAGCTGAAGCGCTCCCACATTTCCGTCATGAAGAGGGTAAGCAGGCCGCGCGGGTGTCCGATCCACGTGACTTCCGGTTGCACGGGCAGCGCGGCCGCGCTACCCGATTGAGCTGTAGGAGGTGTCATTCTGTTGTTTCTCCCGCTTCACCGGTGTCCTCGGCAGCGTTTTTTGGGGCGATCAGAACCCTGGCAAGAATCAAACCGCTTTCGTACAGCAAGTAGACTGGAACGGCAAGCAGGGTCTGGGAAATGGCGTCCGGCGGGGTCAGCAGCATGCCGGCCACGAACGCTCCGAGAAACACGAACGGGCGCGCCTTCTTGAGCGTCTGGGTGGATACCAGTCCGCTCCACACCAGCATCACGGTGACGATGGGCACCTCGAAAGCCAGGCCGAAGGCGAAGAAGATAGTGAGAATGAAGTCAAGATACGACGCGATGTCGGTCATCATGGTCACGCCCTCGGGCGAGACCGCGGCGAAGAACGAAAACATCAGCGGGAATACAACGAAATAGGCGAAGGACACACCGGCGTAAAAGAGCATGATGCTCGCGAAAAGCAGCGGGAAGGCGAAGCGCTTCTCCTGGCGATACAGTCCGGGCGCCACGAATTGCCATACCTGGTACAGCACCACGGGCATGGCCAGGAACACGGCAACGAAGAGGCACATCTTGAAGGGCGTCAGGAACGGCGAGGCCACCTGGGTGGCGATCATGGTGGCGCCCTCGGGGAGACGCTCCATCAAGGGTGTTGCGACCAGGGTGAAGACCCGCTCCGCGAACGGAACCAGGGCGATGAAAATGACCAACACGGCCGCGGCGGCGCGAATCAGCCTGGTGCGAAGCTCGACCAGGTGGGAAAGCAGCGTCCCCTCGGCGAGTTGTTCTTCCGCTTTGGGAGCTTCGGCCGGGCTCATCGCGATCCTGGCTCGGGGGGCTCGCCGACCTGGGACGCGGCGGCCGGCGGTTCCGGGGCTTCGCCAACCTGGGACGCGGCGGCCGGCGGTTCCGGGGCTTCGCCAACCTGGGCTGCGGCGGCCGGCGGTTCCGGGGCTTCGCCAACCTGGGCTGCGGCGGGCGGCGGTTCGGGGGCCTCGCCAACCTGGCTCTCCGCCGTGGAAGCCTCTGTCGAGGGATCGGTTTTGGTGTCCGCGCCGGCTGCCTTGGCGTTGGCCGGAACGGTCGTCGGCGTATTACCCGTTTTCGTGGTCGTCTTGGGGCGCGACGCCGGGCGTTTGTGTGGAACGATCCCATCACGCATGAGATCGTCCAGTTCCAGTTCTCGCTGCAGTTTTCGGCGGAACTGATTGGCGGTGCGCTGGGCCCGGCCGAGCCAGCGGCCGATCTGTGCAGCGACCCGGGGCATGCGTTCCGGGCCCAGAATCATGAGCCCCATGGCAAAGATCAGTGAGAGTTCCCAGAAGCCGACGTCGAACATTTATGTGTTTCTCCCAGCCGGAGCCAAAGATACCGTATTTTGGGAGCGCGATGTCGCGGGCTTCCGGATACGGGTGTACCGAACCGGCCGCAAGGCCCTTTCCCGGCGAAGGCGCCCCGATTTCGGGGTCGTCGTACGAGAGCGTGAGAACGCGCCCGGTGCGTGCGCCGATTCTCCCCGCCTACTGGAACAGCCGCTCCGGTTGACGCCAACTATCTGACGCCGTATATCTACGGTGTTTCGATAAGGCGATGCGGGCAACGAAAAGCTGCTCGAGGTACGAGATGCGAACCGACAGAGGACTTGAGACGACCGGAGGTTGCCTTTGCGGCGGCGTGCGCTACCGTGTCAAGGGACCGTTGCGATCCATCGTGTATTGCCACTGCAGCCAGTGCCGGCGGACCAGCGGCCACTTCGTCGCAGCCACCGCCGTGGCCACGGATGCGCTGACGGTCGTCGCCGGCAAGAGTCTTGAATGGTTCGCCTCCTCGGAAATTGCGTCCCGCGGATTCTGCAGGCGTTGCGGCTCAAGCCTGTTCTGGCTTCCCAAGACTGAGGATCATGTCAGCATCATGGCCGGGACGCTGGACGAGTCCACCGGATTGCAGGCAGTTGCACACATCTACACGGGCGACAAGGGCGATTACTACGAGCTGACCGATGACCTGCCGACAAGACATGGGGCCGGATGCGGTTCGGCGTGATGCGCAGTCGGGCCGAAGCGGTCCCGAGCCACCGCTGATTCCCCCGCGATGTCGCGTATCGATTGGGCGAGAACCTACTCCAACCAGCGCGCCGATTCAGCTCAGGATGAGAGGCAGGCCGAACCCCCTGGCCGCCGACAGAATCAATTCTTCCGCCGTTCGGCGCCAAGCATCAGGTCTTGCTGCCTTGACTCTCCTGGCGTTGCTCGGCGAACTCGGCGTCCGGCTCGGCGGTCTCAAGGCGCGGCTTTTCTGCGGATTCTTCGGGCGCGTCCTCGTCGCTCTCCATCGCGCTGCGGAAGCTCTTGAGTGCGCCACCCAGGTCGCCGCCCAGGGATCGCAGGCGCTTGGTACCGAATACCACAACGACAATCAGCAGTACGATCAGCAGCTGCCAGAGGCTAATGCCACCAAATCCCATCGTCTCGCTCCAATACCTAACCGATACGCCAATAATACGCGAAAGCCACTGACAAGTTAGCCCGTCGGCGGCACTCGCAGCCAGAAGGTCATAGGCCCCTCATTTCGGATATCAACCCGCATGGTGGCGCCGAACCGGCCCGCCGCCACTGGAACCGGTGCGTCAGCGCCTAGCCGGACCAGGTAATCGAACAGTTTTCGGCCCAGTGCCGGAGGCGCTGCCCTCGAGAATCCCGGGCGGTTGCCCTTGCGGGTATCGGCGGCCAGAGTGAATTGCGGGACCAGCAGCAGGCTGCCGCCTGCCTCGCGTACATCGAGATTGATACGATCCTGATCGTCGGCAAAGATGCGGTAAGCCAGCAGCCGCTGCATCAAGCGCTCGGCCTGGGCGTCGGTGTCGCCGTTCTCCACCGCGACGAAAACGAGCAGACCACCACCGATTTCCGCGATAGTGCGACCTTCAACCGTCACGCTGGCGCGGCTGACACGTTGCAGCAATCCGATCAAAGAACCTGGACCTCCGTTGCAATGGGCGGGTTCGATAGTTTACTTCGCCCGGCGGCGAGCATTGGCGCTGTCGCGTTATCCGCTCCATGAAGGCCGATCATGGACAGGCGAAATTTGTCATGCCGAGCGTCGCAAGGGCCGCAAGGGTCGCTCGCAAAGCCGCGCCGGAGCGAAAAAAAGCGTAAAATCCCCATGACCCGGTAGCGGCGGTTCTGTTAATATTCGCGCCCGAAATCCAGGGTCCACGGAATCCGGCGGCCGCATCGGCAGACCACGAGTGGAAGCGGGTTGAGGCAGCCTCTCGCCAACCGTCGAAAAACCTGCGCAGCCAGGACAGGAGCACGAATCGATGTATAGATATTTCGCGGCAGCGGCCTTGCTGGGTCTCGCGTTTTGCGGTACCGCGCAGGGTCAGGAGTGTAACCAGGTCATCGAAGGCAATGACCTGATCCAGTTCAACGTATCGGAAATTCGCGTCAGCGCCGATTGCGAAGAGGTGACGATCAACTTGCGCCACGCCGGCCAACTGGCCGCAAACATCATGGGTCACAATTGGGTGATGACCACCACCGCCGACTACACGCCCCTGGCCACCGTCGCGGCGATGGCCGGGCCGCCCGAATACCTGCCGACCGATGATCCCCGCATCATTGCCTCGACCGGAATGATCGGAGGCGGAGAGGAGACGTCGGTGACATTCAGCCTCGCCGGGCTTGAGCCCGGTGGCGAATATACGTATTTCTGCTCGTTTCCGGGCCATTACGTACTCATGAACGGAAGATTCATCATCGAATAGGCCGGTGATCGCGCTTCCGGTGCGCGAATTCCGGGCAACGAGTTGAGCGAGAAAGGCTCCGAAATCTTATGCTGTTAGCAGTCGTTTTGGTATTGCTCGTGGTGGCCTCGCTGGCCTTCCACTTTCTGAGTCCCTGGTACTTCACCCCGCTTGCTTCCAATTGGGGGCTGATCGATCTCACCGTAAACGTGACGTTCGCGGTAACGGGGTTGGTATTCGTGGCCGCAAACCTGTTCATGGCCTGGTGCGTGGTCCGGTACCGGCACCGCGCAGGGCACAAGGCCGACTACGATCCGGAAAACACCAAGCTTGAGATCTGGCTCTCGGTGGGCACGAGCATCGGTGTTGTGGTCATGCTGGCGCCGGGGCTGGTGGTCTGGGGCCAGTTCGTCAATGTCCCCGAGGAAGCCGCGGAATTCGAGGCCGTGGGCCAGCAATGGCACTGGAGCTTCCGCTTTCCCGGCGATGACGGGGAATTCGGCAATGTCGACATCCGGCATATCACGCCGGAAAACCCGTTCGGCATGGACCCCGAAGACCCCACCGGTCGGGACGATATCCTGGTCGCCAGCCCCATCGTGCATTTGCCGGTGGATGAGCCGCAACGGGCCTGGCTGCGTTCAAAGGATGTGCTGCACGATTTCGCGGTGCCGCAGTTCCGGGTGAAGATGGACCTGGTGCCGGGGCACGTCACCTACGCCTGGTTCACGCCCACCGTCGTTGGCGAATATGAAATCCTCTGCGAGGAACTCTGCGGCGTGGCCCACCACACCATGCGGGGACGTGTAGTGGTCGAGGAGCGCGCCGACTTTGAAGCCTGGCTGGACAATCAGCCCACGTACTCGGAAATGATGGTCCGGGGGCTCGGCGACCCGGTGGCCGGGCAGGCCAGCTACGCCCTGTGCGGTGCCTGCCACGGCCAGCAAGGCCAGGGGATGCAGATCCTGAACGCGCCCGCCATCGCCGGTCTGGATGCGGGGTATCTGGCGCGGCAACTGCGCTATTACCGCGACGGCGTGCGCGGAACCCACCCCGAGGATACGGTCGGCGCCACCATGAGGCCGATCATGGCCGCGCTCATGGACGATGACGCGATCCGGAACGTTTCGGCCTACATCGCCGGGATGCCCGCCGCGCCCGTGGATGAGACGGTTTTCGGCGACGCGGCCCGGGGCGAACGACTCTACGGCAACTGTGCAGCCTGCCACGGCGTTGACGCCGAGGGCATCTGGGCCGTCAACGCGCCGGCGCTGGCCGGCCAGAACGACTGGTACATCGCGTCCCAGTTGCGGAATTTCCGGGACGCGATCCGGGGCGCCCATCCGGCCGACCTGTACGGCGACCAGATGATGCTGATGGCGGACGTCTTTCCGAGCGACAACGACATCGATGACATGGTCGCCTATCTGAATACCTTGAGCGGGGGAGCGGACTAATGGCCTATGTTGCGATTGCCGACCGCGATCAACATCTTCACGATCCCGATACCTTCATCACCAAGTACATCTGGAGCCAGGATCACAAGGTGATCGCGGTCCAGTACGCGATCACCGCCATTCTGGTGGGCGTGGTGGCGCTGGTGCTGTCCCTGCTGTTCCGGCTGCAATTGGGCTTTCCCGACACGTTCAACCTGGTGGATCCCAACGAGTACTACCAGTACGTGACCATGCACGGGATGATCATGGTCATCTACCTGTTGACGGCGCTGTTCCTGGGTGGCTTCGGCAACTACCTGATTCCGTTGATGTGCGGCGCCCGGGACATGGTATTCCCCTACCTGAACATGCTCAGTTTCTGGGTCTACCTGCTGAGCGTCATCGTGTTGCTGGCGAGTTTCTTCGTGCCCGGTGGACCCACGGGCGCCGGCTGGACGCTGTATCCGCCCCAGGCGATCAGCGCAGGCACGCCGGGGATCGGCGGCGGCATCGTGCTGATGCTGCTCTCGTTGGCCATCTTCATCGTCGCGTTCACCATGGGCGGCCTGAACTACGTCACCACGGTGCTGCAGGCGAGGACCCGCGGCATGACCATGATGCGCATGCCGCTGGCGGTCTGGGGAATCTTCGTCGCCACCATTCTGGGTCTGCTGGCATTTCCCGCCCTGCTGGTGGCGGCGATCATGATGTTGCTGGACCGGGTGGTCGGCACCAGCTTCTTCATGCCCGAGATGCTGTCACTGGGCCGGGAACTGGACTACGGCGGCGGCAGCCCGATTCTGTTCCAGCATCTTTTCTGGTTCTTCGGGCATCCGGAGGTCTACATCGTCGCGCTGCCCGCCTTCGGCATCGTCTCCGACGTGCTCAGCGTGCATGCCCGCAAGAACATCTTCGGCTACCGGATGATGGTCTGGGCGATCGTGCTGATCGGTGCGCTGAGCTTCGTGGTCTGGGCCCACCACATGTACGTCAGCGGCATGAATCCGTACTTCGGGTTCTTTTTCGCCACCACCACGTTGATTATCGCGGTGCCCACGGCGTTGAAGGTCTACAACTGGATCCTGACCCTGTGGCGAGGCGACATCCACCTCAGGGTACCCATGCTGTTTGCGATCGGGTTCATCTTCACCTTCATCCACGGCGGCCTGACCGGGCTGTTTCTGGGCAACGTCACGGTGGATCTGCCGCTCTCCGATACCTATTTCGTGGTCGCGCACTTCCACATGGTCATGGGCGTTTCCCCGGTGCTGGTGGTCTTTGCCGCGATCTATCACTGGTTCCCAAAGATAACCGGGCGCATGTTCAACGAGACGCTGGGCAAGGCGCACTTCTGGCTGACGCTGCTGGGCACCTATACCATCTACCTGCCCATGCACTATCTCGGCATTCTCGGCGTGCCGCGCCGCTACTACGCCTTGGGCGACACGGACTTCATCCCCGAGTCCGCCCATACCCTGAATTCCGGCATCACCATCGCGGCGTTGTTTGTCGCCGCGGCGCAGACGCTCTTTTTCATCAACGTGATCTGGAGCCTGTGGCGCGGTCCGAAGGCTGACCCCAACCCCTGGAGGGCAACCACCCTGGAGTGGATGACGCCGGACACGCCACCCAAGCACGGCAATTGGGGCCCCGACCTTCCCGAGGTGCATCGCTGGCCTTACGACTACAGCGTACCCGGGGAGGCCGAAGACTTTATTCCGCAGACCGAACCGCCCCACGCCGGCGTGGTGGCCGGACGTGATCACGGCGTCGAACACTGATGAACATTTCCGTACTCTTTGCGGCCCTGGGCGGCGCCATCCTGGTATGGCTGTTTCTGCTGCAGGGCCTGAAGACCAAGCCCTGGCTGGAACAGGGTGTGATCGAGGCAGGCGGCGCCGTCAACGCCGCTCCGGAACGGGTGGGTCTCTGGGTGTTCCTGGCCGTGGTCACCAGCCTGTTCGGCCTCTTCGCCATCGTATACAACATGCGCTCGCAGTTCCCGGACTGGCGGCCGCTGCAGGACCCGGGTCTGCTGTGGGTGAATACCGTGGCGCTCATACTGGCCAGCGTCGCGTTGCAACGCGCCCGCAGCGCAGCAGCAAGGGAAGATCTGGACGGACTGAAGCCCAATCTCATGGCCGGAGGAATATTGACCTTCGCCTTTCTGGGCGGCCAATTGCTCGTCTGGCGTCAATTGACTTCGGCCGGGTATTACCTGGCCACCAACCCCGCGGACGCGTTCTTTTACATTCTCACGGCGCTTCACGGGCTGCACCTGGCGGGCGGGCTGTGGTTCTGGGCGCGCGCGGCGGGCGCCGTGGGGAAGGGTCTGGAATCACGGCCGGTCGACGAGGTCGCCAGGGTGCGTCTGTCCGTCACCCTGTGTTCGGTTTACTGGCATTACCTGCTGTTGGTCTGGCTGATTCTGTTCGGCCTGTTGCTTTCCACCTGAGCGTTTGAACCGATGTCTTCCGAACTGACCGATTCCGACGGCGCAGTCGCCCTGCCTCAGGGCTTCAGGGGCCTTACCCGCGACTGGACCGCCGACAAGCAGACGTTCCACGTCCCCTGGGGGAAGGCCATGATGTGGATCTTCCTCCTCAGCGACACCTTCATCTTCACCCTGTTCCTGACCTCGTACATGAACGTGCGGATGTCCACGCGCGTGCCCTGGCCCAATCCCAGCGAGGTCTTTGCGCTCAGTTTCGGCGGCGATCCCATCCCGTTGATCCTGATCGCGATCATGACGTTCATCCTCATCACCAGCAGCGGCACCATGGCGCTCGCGGTGAACTACGGCTATCGCCGGAACCGGGCGAGAACCGCCGCGCTGATGTTCATCACCGCCGCTTTCGGCGCCACGTTCGTCGGCATGCAGGCCTTCGAGTGGATGAAACTCATCGTCGACGAGGGGGTGCGGCCCTGGGGTAACCCCATGGGCGCGGCGCAGTTCGGTTCGGCGTTTTTCATGATCACCGGGTTCCACGGCCTGCACGTCTCCTGCGGTGTGATTTACCTGTCGGTGGTGGCGCTGAAGGTGCTCAGGGGCGACTACGAAGCTTCCGGAAACTACGAGATCGTCGAGATCGCCGGCCTGTACTGGCACTTCGTCGACCTGGTTTGGGTCTTCATTTTCGCCCTCTTCTATCTCTGGTGAGGCTTTCTGAACTGAGGCGGCGCCCTGACCCCGGGCGATTCCGCCGGACGGGAAACTGATTATGGCAACGGCAACCGAAGGTCACCAACAACATCCTCTCAGCATTTACCTATGGGTCTGGGCGCTGCTGTTCGTGCTCAGCGCGTTTTCGTACATGGTCGACTACCTTGGTTTCCAGGGTTACCTGCGCTGGTCGCTGATCATCACCTTCATGCTGGCCAAGGCCGGCTTCATCGTCGCGATCTTCATGCACATGAGGTGGGAGCGTATCGCCCTGATCTACGCGATCCTCGGACCGCCTGTCCTGCTGCTGTTTGCGGTCGGCTTCTTCGCGCTGGAGGGTGACTATACGTTCCTGACGCGGCTGGACTTTTTCGGTGAGACGAACTTCGTGCCGAGCCATCCGGCCGAGGCCCACTGAGCCGGGTCGGGGAAATGCAACCGACAAGCCGCTTCGCCAAAGCACGGAGACCACAATGTTCTGGACCATGACCGCCTTTGTCGTTTTCCTCCTGCTGTGGGGGCTGACGTGGCGCAGTCAGCCGAAGCTGGCGTTCGGCATCGTCATCGGGCTGGGCGTCGGCGCCATCGCGGCGGGATGGATCGGCCCCTTCGAGAGCCTCGGCGACGTGCCCATCTGGCTTCCGCCGCTGCCCTTCGCCGCGGTCGCGGTCGGACTGCTGGTCTACGGCGGCCTGGCGTGGTGGGGGCTGGACAGGGACGTCGACGACGATTAGCGGCCTGTCGGACCTGCTGTTTGTTGGAGTCGATAGCGATGGCGGATTACGTGCGAATTTCCTATTTCGGCGGCCTTGGCATGGGCTGTGTCGGACGGCCCGATTTCGTGGATGACGGCGGGATATTCGTCGCGTCCCTGCTGGATCTGGCAGCCGCGAAAGCCAAGGTTGTCCAGGACCGGGCAAGCGCCAGGGACTACATCGATCTGGATGCACTGCCACATTTCGATTCAACGGCGGAAATCACCGCGCACGACAAGGGCGAAAGTCCATCCGGCGATGCGTCCTGATACCGAACTGCGTGCGGTGGCACGGCGTGTCGTATGATTCAAGCCACCCGACCAGACGCTGCGGGACGACGTGTTTTTCCTCAACCACGTCATGGTCTGGGGCGACGTTAGCGACACGCAATGCATTCGCCGCCGATATTCCGACGACCAACTCCGCCACGCGCTCGCCCACGCACCCTCGCGACGCCTGACGAAGCCACCAGCCACTACCCCCCGTAAACAACCCCCGGCAGCCAGGTCGCCAGCTCCGGCCATATGGCGAGTAGCGCCAGCGCGAACAACTGAATGACCACGAAGGGGATGACCCCCCGATAGATGGCTGTCGTTTCCACATTATCGGGCGCCACCCCCCGTAAATAGAACAGCGCAAACCCGAACGGCGGCGTCAGGAACGAAGTCTGCAGGTTGATCGCGATCATGACGCCGAGCCACACCGGGTCAACCCCCATGGTCAGGAGAATCGGTCCCACGATGGGGACCACGACAAACGTGATCTCGATGAAGTCGAGCACGAAACCCAGCAGGAACATCAGCAGCATGACGATGAGCATCGCAGTGACGACACCGCCGGGCATGCTGATCAGCAGTTCGTGCACCAGGCGGTCCCCGCCGTAACCGCGGAACACCAGCGAAAAGATCGATGCACCGATCAGAATCAGGAACACCATGCTGCTCACGCGCACGGTGCTCTTCATGACGTCGATCAGGCGGGCGAGCGGAAACTGGCGCTTGCCGAGGGCCAGCAGCAGCGCTCCGACGCCGCCCACGCCGGCGGCTTCCGTGGGGGTCGCAAGCCCCCCCATGATGGATCCAAGCACGGCGAGGATCAGGAACAATGGCGGAAACAGTGCCAGCACCAGTTCGCCGAAGCCGACCTTCTCCGCCTTCTCGCGCGCCGGCATGGTCGTCGGCCTGAGGAAGGCCGTCGCCATGATATAGATGATGTAAAGCGCCACGAGTCCCAGGCCCGGAATCAGTGCGCCCACGAAGAGATCCCCCACGGACACCGTATCCGGGGAGAAGATGCCGGCATCGAGCTGGGACTGGCTGTACGCGGAGGAGAGCACGTCGCCGAGCAGCACCAGGATGATGGAAGGTGGAATGATTTGTCCCAGCGTGCCCGAGGCGCAGATCGTGCCGGTGGCGACAGCCGGGTCATAACCCCGGCGCAACATGGTCGGCAGCGCCAGCAGGCCCATGGTCACGACCGTCGCCCCCACGATGCCGGTGCTCGCCGCCAGCAGCATGCCGACCAGGGTCACCGAGATGCCCAGGCCGCCTCTCAGCGTGCCGAAGAGCCGGCTGAGACTGTCGAGCAGGTTTTCGGCAATCTGCGCCCGCTCCAGGGTGACTCCCATGAATACGAACAACGGCACGGCCATCAGCGTCTCGTTGCTCATGATCCCGTAGATCCGGTTGGGCATCGTGCCCAGAAAGGCGCCGTCGAATATCCCCAACAACTCGCCGATCCATGCGAACAGGAGAGCGACGCCGCTCAGCGAAAAAGCCACGGGGTATCCGGCGAGCAGAACCACCACGACGACGGCGAACATCAACAGCGAGACCCACTCCATCAGATCGCCTCGATCGGCGGGCCGCCCGGTCCTGCGTCCGGCTCGATCGCCCCTGTGAGTACGAGTACGGCGCCGCAAAGGTCTGCGATGCCCTGCAAGATCAACAGCGCCGCCGTGGCCGGAATCAGGCTCTTGAGGATCGGTACGAAGGGGAAGGGCAGTCCACCGGCTTCCCTGGATGCTTCGCCGATGGCCCAGGAGGTATAAACGTAATCCCAACTCGTCACCGCGACGAACACGGCCAGCGGAAGCAGGAATACCACGGTGCCGGCCACATCGACCCAGGCTCGGCGCTCGGCGCGCATGCGCCGGTAAAAAATGTCCACGCGCACGTGTTCGTTTTTCTTCAGGGTATAGCTTGCCCCCAGCATGAAGACCGTGGCGTGCATCCACACGATGCTTTCCTGCATCGCGATCCAGCCCAGGTCAAAGACATAGCGCAGCACCACGATCACGAAGGTCCCGATCACCATCAGAACCGTCAGCCACGCGATGGCGGAGCCTGTGAATTCGCTGAACCGCTCGAGGTTGGTCTTCAGTCGCAGCATGGTTGCCAAATCAAGTAATCGGGATCGGTGCGCCAGCCGTTCGCCTCAGAGGTCAGGCCGGCCTGGAAACGACTTGCGCAGCCGGTTAAGGAACACGGTCATTTCCCTGGCGGCCTGGATGTCGCCGCGTTCGTTCGCCACGCAGATGCCGCGCCGGTAGCTTTCCATGGCTTGTTCCTCCAGTCCGGCGTCGGTCTGTGCCCGCCCAAGCTGCTTCCATGCCGCCGAATAGGTCGGCTCAAGTGCCACGGCCTTGCTCAGGTGCCCGGCGGCCCTGGCGGGATCGCCCGCTTTCATGTATTCGCAGCCCAGGGCGTACCGCAGGCTCGCGTTGTCGCCGCCGCGCTGTAGTATAGCCTCCAATCGCGGCGCCATGCTCATGTTCACGGCCGCCAGAACGTGGGTGTGATCAACACCAGCAGGGTGAAAATCTCCAGTCGGCCCAGCAGCATGGCGCACACGGCCGCCCACTTCTCGATTACGCCCACTCCCCCGAAGCCGGACGCCACCTCTCCGAGTCCGGGACCGAGGTTGTTCAAGGTGGCGGCCACGGCGGAGAAGGCAGAAACCTGATCCAACCCGGCGGCGATCAGGATCAGGAGCAGTGCACTGAAGACCACGACGTAAACGGCAAAAAACCCCCAGACCGCGTCGACTACCCGGTGAGGAACGGCCTTGGAACCGAGCTTGACCGGAACCTCGGCGCTGGGGTGAACCAGCCGCTGCACTTCCCTGAGCCCCTGCCGGTACATCAACAGCCAGCGGATGACCTTCATGCCTCCGGCCGTCGATCCGGCACAGCCGCCGACAAAACTCGAAAAGATCAACAGGACGGGTAGCACGCCGGGCCACACGGCAAAATCCGCGGTGGTAAATCCGGTCGTGGTGGCAATGGAAACGGTTTGAAAGAGCCCGTGCGTCAGGGTTTCGGTGAGTGTCGGATAGTAGCCCTGGGCGTAGAGGTATACGACGACCACCGCGATCAGCCCGCCGAGCAGCTTCGAGTAGGCGCGAAACTCCGGATCCTGAAAGTAGTGCTTGACCGAACGATGTCGCCAGGCGAGGAAGTGCAGCGAGAAATTGACTCCGGAGACGAACATGAAGACGACGGCGACCAATTCGATCGCGGGACTGTCGAAGTACCCGAAGCTCTCGTCGTACGTCGAGAAACCACCGATGGCGACGGTACTGAACGCATGGCAAACGGCGTCGAACAGGCCCATCCCGGCGAGCAGGTATGCGAGCGCGCACAGTACGGTAATGCCCAGGTAGACGTACCAGAGGGCCTTCGCCGTCTCGGTGATCCGCGGCGTCAGCCGGGTATCCTTGACCGGCCCGGGAGTCTCGGCGCGGTAGAGCTGCATGCCGCCGACGCCCAGCATGGGAAGCACCGCCACGGCGAGCACGATGATGCCCAGGCCCCCGAACCACTGCAATTGCTGCCGATAGAACAGTATCGACTCCGGCAACTCGGCAAGCCCGGTCAAAACCGTCGCCCCGGTGGTGGTCAGACCGGACATGGACTCGAAGACCGCATCGGTGAGGCTGAGCTGCGGATTGTCGGTCAGCAGCAGCGGTACCGAGCCGAACAGGCCCAGCACGATCCAGAACGCGGCCACCACCAGAAAACCTTCGCGCAGGCGCAGCTCGCGCGTCTGCTCGCGAACCGGCCACCAGACAACGACCCCGGAGCCAAGAATGATGAGGAACGACGCCGCGAAGGTGAGCCACTGGCCGTCTGAAAATATCAGGGAAACGACGATTGGCAGCAGCATCGTGGTGCTGAACATCGCCAACAGCAAACCGAGAACGCGTTGAATCGTTGCCCTGGCTTGCATATCGCGTCAACTGGTCCAGATCATTGGCGAGCGTTCCGTTCCGGTTTGCCGGAACGCGGCTTCAGCAGTGCTGGATACCCGGGTCAGTCGCCGGGCTTGCGGTAGGGCACGCTCTTGCTTATCGCCCCGTCGATCGTTTCCGGCTCCATCAACACGGTACATGACACCGTCAGCGCACCGGCGGCGCTGACGAACATCGAGAACGCCGCGGCGGCCTCTTCGTCGGGGAGATCTGTGATGAGCAGGAGGTCATCGTCCCCGAATGCATAATAGAATCCTTAAGCGTGCCGCCCAACCCCTCCACGGTCTGCCGGAGCGCCTCCCGGCGCCCGGTACCGCCTTCCCTGATCAGACCCGCAACGCCCGCCTGGGTATAACTCGTTCGAAACA
Source organism: Candidatus Rariloculaceae bacterium (assembly GCA_965262365.1). Classification (GTDB taxonomy): domain Bacteria; phylum Pseudomonadota; class Gammaproteobacteria; order Steroidobacterales; family Rariloculaceae; genus UBA6522. The sequence continues at coordinate 3,048,387 of OZ253541.1, read as the reverse complement.
GATACTTGGCCATTATCCTTCCCGTCAGCGGTATGCAATGGCGCAATGATGGGCGCCCGCCCGGCCGTGGTCAAGGCGCCTGTCGGCTGACCCGAGAGCACTAGCAGAGTCCGGTCCTGCAATGCCCGGCACCATGACGTAGGGGGTGCCGGCGGCGCGAACCTGTCGATATCGAACCTGCCCGGATCGCTGAAATTCTCCTCCAGATCATCCTTGTCCGGATCGTCGTCGGCAAAGATGGCCCCGGCGATCGACGTCAGAACCGCGAACGTCAGCGGCACCTTGATCCGGCGTGCGCCGCGGATCGCCGCGACGACGCCCTCGGGCAGGGACGGGATGATCACCTCGGCAATGTGCTCGTGCACGGCGGTGGCGACATCCATCACCTGTTCGCCCTCAACCCGGTAGACCTCAACGAACGCCGCCGGCTGGTTCTGGTGGCGGATGATCAGGTCGATGTCCTGGAATTCGTCGTGCACCTCGGCGATATCGCTCAGCCGCGCCACCGCCGATTCGATATCATCGATGGCCTGGCGCATGTCCGTGCCCGATTCCACCTCGATCCTGACGGAGGCGGCCCCCGGATACGTCATGGAGACTTCGACATGGTTGAAGGGAACCGAGGGCCATGCCTCCCTTTCCAGACCGGTCAGCGATACGAGGCCGGCGCCCAACAAAGCGAACATGAGCAGGTTGGCGGCAACCCCGTTGCTCGCCATATAGGCGATCGGCCCGCCGGGCTCGCCGGAATAATCGTCGTTGGGGCTCATGGGCCCGGCGCGGCTCCGGTGCGCACGAGCAACCCGTTGGTGGCGAACTGGATGCCGCCGGTGATGGCCGCCTGGCCGTCTTGCAGCGTGCCGGTCACGTAGACTTCATCGTCGCCGCGTTGCAGCGCGCGCACCGGGACGATGGTGACGGCCCCGTTATCGTCCACCGTCCAGACTTCATTGCCGGGCTGCAGCGCAGCGCGTCGCACCCGGAAGTAGCTCTGTGGCGCCAGCCCCTGGATTTCCACGTCCACGAACTTGCCCACCAGCAGCGGCGGGCTACCGTCGATCGCCGTCGCCGCCCCCAACGGGACGCCCGCCGCAAAGGGATTCGGCACGCGTACGATCACATCGATGGTCCGGGTCTGCTCGTCGAGCGATGCCTCGGCCCGGTCCACGAAACCGTCCCAGACGTAGCGGGTATCGCCGTACTCGGCGATTACGCGGGCTGCCACGCCCTGCGTGTCATCGCCGGCGCGGATCGCCCAAAGACCGGGAACCAGGGCGGCGTTGGCGTCGGACAGGGGTACGACCACTTCCACCGCATCCGCTGCGAACAGGCGCCCGACCGGCTGGCCCGGCGCCACCAACTGGCCCACGTCCACCGACTCGTCGCGTACATAGCCGTTAAATGGTGCGTTCACCCGAGTTCGTGCCAGCGCCAGATTGGCATCGGCAACCCGGGCTTCGTCGCGTGCAAGCGCAGCGCGAGCCGCGGCCAACTGGGGTTCGCGCAGCGTCAGCGGTCCGGCTTCGGCCTCCTTCAGGCGATTGACGTAGTCCGCTTCCTCGATGCGGAACATGGTCTGACCGGCCTCGATCCGCCCGCCGCTGCGGAAGGCGGGATCCACCCACACTACGCTGCCGCCGACCTGCGGGGCGATGTCGATCTCTGCGCTGGGACGGACGGTTCCGGCGCCGAAGACGGGGATCGGCCCCGAGCCGGCGATGATCCCGGCCGCAACCAAAATTCTGATAATCCGGCGCATGATAGGTTACTCGATGGATGCAGACGCAAGCCGTATCCCGGCGGATGGCGCGGTGTCCGTGCGGCGGAAGGCGGCCGGCTTCCCATCCGGCGAGGGCAGACTCGACCTCGTTGACCGCGGTCACCACGGAGCGCCCGAACGCGGCGGCCGCTTCGTCCAGCGTGGCTTCGGCCAGCGCAACGTTGCTCCTCAACCGCGCACCCTGGAACGCCGGAGCAAGCAGGTTCACCGATAGATTCTGGAACCACTGGTCCGGATCGAACCACTCATTGGTATCCGTGCCTTGCAAACCGATGGATCCGGAAAGGGAAAGCGACGGCAAGAGCTCCGCGCGGCGCGCACCGACTGTATGGCGGGAGGCTTCCATTCGTTGCCGCGCTGCACTGACGTCGGGCCGCTGTGCCAGAAGGTCAGCCGGAACGCCTGCAGGGATAGAGGTGGACCCCAATCGTTGGACAGGTTGGCAGCTATTTTAAGGTGGTATCTGCTGTCCATCATATGCTGCCAGATTGAACAGTCTTCGTCTTCTCTTTCTTGATCGAAATTGTATTGTTGATGCTGTGGAGTTCGTGGGCGAGAGGCGCGAAAGTGTGGACACGCACCGACCGTGCCGAGCGTCCGGCAACCCGTCCGATATCCGGCGATCCTGACATCGACGTCTTACGCCGCCAGGTGTTCGGCCGCGGCGCCAGGGAGCGCAAGCCCATCGCCCGCATCAATCGCCGCACCAGGCTCAGCCGAGGATGGTTCTCGTCGATCATCCGCCGCCTCCGATCCACGCTCAGCGATCGAAGGCTTTGGCCAAAAAATCCCGCTCCACCACCAGTTCACCGATCTTCGCCTGAAGCCGTGTGATCTGCTCCTCATGCCCCCGATCAGCATGCCTTGCACCACGACCGAACGTCGTCTTCAGCCCCTCCTGGGCCGTGCGCTTCCAGTTGCCGATCATGCTCGGGTGCACCTGGTACCGGGCCGCCAGTTCGGCGATCGTGCCGTCGCCGCGGATCGCCGCGAGGGCCACCCTGGCCTTGAAATCAGGTGAAAAATTGCGTCGCTTTGCCATCGTCGTAAGGTCCTCTCATCAGCGCAAATACCACCTTACAACCCTGCCCGAATTTTAGGGATCACTTCTGATCGACTACGTCAACGAAAACAACCGGCACGAAGGGGTGAACACTTTCAGCGTGTTTATCTACTCGCAGCCGGGCGAGTCGGCTGAGGGTATTGTCAAATCGCCGGGGAACCTCAGCAATGCCCAGATCCGGCAACTGTCGGCGCTACGGGATGCTTCGCTACAGTTCGTGGACGACACGTCGGACGACGTCTCCTTTGCCGGGACGTGGGAGCGGATGGATGACGAACTGGACTTCCGCGGCTCGACGACCGGGTCGGATGAGGCGGACGCCTCTGCCGAACTGACGTTTTCCGGAATCGGCGTGGAGGTGGTCGTGAGGAAAGGTCGGAACGGTGGCCTGGTCGACGTGGAACTGGATGGCGATGTCGTGTTGGATGATTTCGATACGTACTCGAGGACGACGGCGTTCAAACAGATCATCTACACCAACAAGAATCTCGATGCGGGGTCTCATACGGTACGACTGGTCGCGACCGGCCGGAAGAGCGCCGCCGCGACAGCCGCCGACGCAATGCTGGACAACTTCGCGGTGACCATGGCGGACACAATGCGTCCCCGGGTGTTGTCGGTCACGAGCGACGCGTCGCACCCGACGAAAGACTCCTTTACGGTGACGATCGACTTCCTGGAGGATGTCACGGGGCTTCGGGCGGGAGAAATAGCCGTCAGCAACGGCTCCGTCTCGAACTTCGCAGGCTCGGGCGCCAGCTACACGCTCGACATCGCGCCGATCGCGGGCCTGGAGGGCGAGGTGACGGTGAACGTCCCGGCCAATGCGGTGGTGGACGGAGCGAACAACGGCAACCTGGAGGGAAGCGAGACTTTCACCGTGGACACGCGGGCGCCCGTGATTCAGACGGCGGTGGCGAACCAGGCTGTGCTGACGCTGGTCTACGGCGAGGCGTTGGACCCGCTTTCGGTGCCGCCGGCGAGTGCCTTCACCCTGACGGGGGGCGGGGCGCCGCGCACGATTTCGAACATCGTGGTGAACGGGAGTCGGGTGGTGCTTTCCATGGATCCTCCGGCGTCGTACGGCGAAGCGGGCCTGCAGGTCGGCTACTCGGCGCCTTCGCGCGGAGCCCTGGCCGACGCACTGGGCAACAAGGTTCCGTCATTCACGAACCAGGCGGTCGCCAACGAATCGCCGGGCACGACACCTTCCGCCGACACATGGATCACCGGTGCGACGGCGTTCTCGGTGCGCGAGGGCGACACGGCGGTGGCGACGCTCACGGCGACGGAAACGGCCACTGCTGCCGGGGATCCGGTCTGGTGGATCCCTTCGGGTGCCGCTGGCGGGCCGGACGGCGGCAAGTTCGCTCTCAGTCGCGCCGGCGTGCTCACGTTCGCCGCGGCGAAGGACTTCGAGGCCTCGGACGACGCGAACGCCGACGGCAGCTACCAGGTCACGGTCCGCTTGAGCGTCGGCGCGTTGACCGCCGCGGTCGACCTGACGGTGACACTCACCAACCGCAACGAGGCGCCGGTGGCCAATGCACGCGCGAATCAGCTTATTGTGGCCCAGGGCGCCACGGTGACCCTGAGTAGTTCGGGGAGCGACCCGGACGCCGACGACACCCTGACCTACGCCTGGACGCAGACGGGCACTCCGGCGGTGGCGCTGTCGGATACGGCGGCCGCCTCCCCGACCTTCACCGCGCCTTCCAGCCTGACTGAGGATACTACGCTGTCGTTCACCCTCCGAGTCGCCGACTCGAGCGGTCTTTATCACGAGGACACGGTATCGGTGACGGTGCAAAAGGACTCCCTGCTCACCGCGGCGTTCGAGAACGCGCCGGCCCGCCACGACGGCTAGACACCGTTCGCGGTGGATCTTCGATTCAGCGATGAGGTCGCACTCTGGTTCTCGGCGTTCACCTCAGGATTGCTCACAACCACCGGCGGGACGGTGCAGCGCGCGAGCCGTCTGGTGCTGCGTAGCAACATTGGATGGCGGATCCCAGTGACGCCGGACGGCGACGGCGACGTGGTGATCACGTTGCCGGCGAACCGCGCCTGTAGCTGGCTGACCGGGGCGTGTGCGCGGGACGGCCGGAGGCTGGCGGTGGCGGCCAGCGTCACGGTGCCCGGTCCGGCGCCCGATCCGGCGGCGCCCGATATCACCAGCGCGGCGGCGTTCACGGTCCAGGAAGGCGAGACGGCGGTCGGGACGCTGGCTGCAACGGATGCGGATACCGCTGCCGCCGACCTCGTCTGGACGATTCCTTCGGGCACCGCGGGCGGAGCGGATGCCGGGAAGTTCACGCTCGGTCGAGCCGGCGTTCTGACGTTCGCCGCGGCAAAGGACTTCGAGGTCCCCGACGACGCGAACACCGACGGCAGCTACCAGGTCACGGTGCAGGTGAGCGACGGCGGCCTCACGGACACGGCGAACATGACGGTGAGCCTGACGAACGTAAACGAGGCGCCCACGGCGGTGGCGTCTCCGACGTTCACCGCGCCGGACAATCTCACCGCAGACGCTGCGCTGACCTTCGCGCTGCGGGTCACCGACACGGCTGGGCTGTACCACGAGGACGCGGTGACGCTGTCCGGCGCCATGCCAGGCTCGGTCCCCTTTGCCGTTGGGGATCGGATAAAGACGGTGACGTTGGCCACCGCCGACGATGCCGTGATCGAGTCGGCCAGCACGGTAACGCTCACCCTCGCGTCGGGCGCCGGGTACATGTTGGGCTCGCCGGCCTCGGCCGACGTCACCGTCACCGACAACGACACGGCGACGTTCCGCGTCTCGGCTGCCCAAAATGCGCTCGACGAGGGCGCCACCACCACCGTGACGGTGGCGATCACCAATGGCAAGACGTTTGCCGAAGCGCAAAGCATTGCATTTTCGGTGTCCGGATCGGCATCAACGATCGATTACGAACTTTCATCGACGAGCTTGACACTGGCCGCGGGGGCGGTCTCCGCCTCTGCCATGCTGACGGCTGTGGACGACGAGGCCGAGGAGTCGGCCGAGACGGTGGCGGTAACGGCGGCTCACGATGGCCTGGACATCGGATCGGCGACGGTGACGATCCGGGCAAGCGACGCGCCGCTGCAGGAACCGGACGCGGAGTGGGGCGAGCGCCTGCCGGACCGCGACATCGTGCTGCCCGACGGCTCCGAACCCACCGGGCTGTGGTCGGACGGGGAGACATTGTGGGTGACTGACTACTGGCAGTGGAAGGTGTTTGCCTTCCGGCTGTCCGACAAGGTGCGGGTGGAGGAGAAGGAGTTCGACCTGATGGACGGCAGTACGCCGTACGCTGGCTACGGGCTGTGGTCGGACGGCGAGAGCATGTGGGTGGCCATCGAGCGTGACAACCGAATCTACGCCTACGCCGTGCCCGGGCTGCGCAAGCCGTCCGACAGCGACGCATCGGGGACAAGCGATCCCTTTGACGTGCGCGTGACGTCACGCGCCGACGACGTACCCGGCAGCGCGGCACTGGTGTTCATGCCGGACGCGACCCTTCGCCAGGCCGTCGCCGCGGCGCTCGGCCTGGGGCCGTACGAGGCCGTGGGCGCGCAGGCAATGTCGGCGCTGCGATCACTCGATCTGCGCGGGGCCGGTGTGTCCGACCTGACCGGCTTGGAGTACGCGGTGAACCTGACCGGGCTCGACCTGTCGGGCAATCCGGTGGCGGACCTGACGCCGCTGGGGTTGTTGGTGAACCTGCGCGTGCTGGGGCTGGCGGGCGTAGAGGCAGATCCCTGGCCGCTGTTCACGCTCACAGGACTGCGCCGGCTATCGCTTCGCGACGCCGGCCTGTCGGACATCTCCATGCTGTCGGGGCTGACGGAGTTGGAAGTCCTTGACCTGTCGGGCAACCCGGTGTCGGATCTGTGGCCGCTGGCCGGGATGCACCGGCTTGGGGCGCTCCGGCTCGACGGCGGTGAGGTAGACATCTCGCCTCTGGCCGGGCTCGGCTCGCTGGGCACGCTCGAAGTCGGCGGCGCCGCGCCGGCGCGGCCGGCACCGACGCCGCAACCGTGAAGTTCTCCCGCGCCAAGCCGACCACCTCCACGAACAGCTTCTTGAAGTCCGACAAATGCCGGCGACGAAACTCGTACGGCGCAGCCTCCTAGGCCACTTCAAACAGCCGTTCGACCTCATCGATCTGGCGCCGGTCGGCCACGAACAGGATGACGTGGTCGTCGGCCTCGATCACCGTATCGTGATGAGCCATCAATACGTCCTCGCCGCGGACGATCGCGCTGATCGTGGCTCCCCGGGGGAGCCGTATGTCCTCGATCGCCCGACCGACGACCCGTGACTCGCGATAGTCGCCGTGGGCGATGGCCTCGATGGCCTCGGCCGCGCCGTGGCGAAGGGAGTGCACCTTTACCACGTCGCCTCTGCGTACATGGGCGAGGAGCGAGCCCAGCGTGATCTGCTGAGGCGAAATGGCAATGTCGATCGTGCCGGTGGCGACCAGGTCCGCATAGGCCGGCTTGTTGATCAGCGCCATGACCTTGCGGGCGCCGAGACGTTTCGCCAGCATGGCAGACAGGATGTTGGCCTCCTCCGCATCGGTGACGGCGACGAACACGTCCGCGCGGTCGATATTCTCCTCCAGCAGCAGGTTCTCGTCGGTGGCGTCGCCGTGCAGCACGATGGCCTTGTCGAGCTGCTCGGAGATACGCCGCGCCTGCTGGTAGCTGCGCTCGATGACCTTGACCTGGTTGGAGCGTTCCAGCGTTGCGGCCAGCCGCGTGCCGATATTGCCGCCTCCGGCGATGACCACCCGTCGAATGGGGTCGTCGAGCTCCCGCACCTCGCTGAGCACCGCCTGGATGTCCTTGCGCGCGGCGACGAAGAATACCTCGTCGTCCTCCTTGACCACGGTATCCCCGGTGGGAGAAATGCTCCGCCCGTCGCGGTAGATCGCCGCAACCCGGCACTCGACGTTCGGGATATGCTCCGGGATCTGGCGCAACGGGCAATTGATCAGCGCGCCGCCTTCGTGGGCCCGGGCCGCCACCAGCCTCACCCGGCCCTCGGAGAACTCCAGTACCTGCAGCGCGCCGGGGAAGTTGATGAGCTCTTCGATGTGCGTCGTGACCAGTTGCGCGGGGCTGATGATGATGTCCACCGGGATCCCGTCGGGCCGAAACAGCGACCGGTGCTTGGCGTATTCCCGCGACCGTATTCTTGCGATCTTGCAGGGTGTGCCGAACAGGCTGCCGGCAATCTGGCAAGCGACCATGTTGATTTCGTCGCTGTTGGTCAGCGCGATAATCATTTCCGCATCGCCGGCCCCGGCGCGCTCGAGTACGTCGGGGTGGGCTGCATGGCCAAGAACGGTGCGTGCGTCCAGCCGCTCCTGGAATTCTCGCAACACATCGGGACTGCGGTCGACGATGGTGACCTCGTTGGCTTCCTCGCGAGCCAGACTGTAGGCTGCCGTCGTACCGACCTGTCCCGCACCCAATATCAGGATTTTCATAGTGGGATGACGCGTGAATTGCCGATGGGGGCTGCCATCTCGGACCGAGGTAACGGTCCCTAGTTTACATCAGCTCCAGGTTGGCGTAGGCGAGGACCAGCCACTTGGTCCCGGCGGTCTCGAAATTCACCTGTACCCGGGCGTGCGAGCCGCTACCCTCCCAGGCGAGAACGACACCGTCTCCGAACTTGCCGTGGCGGACACGTTGGCCGAGGCGCATGGTCGCATCGTCCCCGCCGGACAGTCCCCCGGACATCCCGCCGGACATCCCGCCGGGCAGCCCCCCGGACAGTCCACCGTGCCGTCCGCCGGCCCGCTCGCCGTAACGCTCGCCATACTGTCCGCGGCGGTAGACCGGCCGGGATACCGTCATCCGCTGCCCCATGTCCTCCAGCAGGTTGCGGGGAATCTCGCGGATAAACCGGGAGGGCGTCGTGAACCGGTAACGGCCATGCAGCCGACGCTGTTCGGCGTGGGTCAGGTAGAGTTTGCGCTGTGCCCGGGTCAGGCCCACGTAGCAGAGCCGCCGTTCCTCTTCCAGTCCGTCGACGTCGTCGATGGAGCGTGAATGGGGGAACAGACCCTCCTCGAGCCCGCAAACGAAGACCAGCGGGAACTCCAGCCCCTTGGCCGAATGAAGCGTCATGAGCTGGACCGCTTCCTGGTCCGCACCGGCCTGCGACTCGCCGGACTCGAGTACCGCGTATGACAGGAATTCGTCCAGCGGCGACATCTCCGAATCGTCGTCCTGTATCAGCCCGAGGGCGGAGTTGACCAGTTCCTCCAGGTTTTCCACCCGAGCTTCGGCCGTTTCATTACCTGCACGACCGTGATGGGCGAGAAGTCCGCTCGCCTGGTTGACCAGGCTCACCTGCTCGTGGAGAACCAGATCCCGGGTGTCGGTATCCAGGTTGTCCACCAGTTGCACGAAGCCCTCGATCGCCCGTTTGGCGCGGCTTGCCAGGCGGCCATCGCGGAGGCAGTCCCGGGCTCCGGACCAAAGGCTGGATCCGGATTCGGCCGCGCACGCCCGGACCGCCTCCAGGGTCTTGGCGCCCACGCCCCTGGGCGGCATGTTGACCACCCGGTCAAGGGAGGCGTCGTCGTGCCTGTTGGCGATCAGGCGCAGGTAGGCCAGTGAATCCTTGATTTCGGCGCGCTCGAAAAACCTCAATCCGCCATACACCCGGTAGGCAATGCCGGCTGCCAGCAACGTCTCTTCAAAAACCCTGGACTGCGCGTTGGACCGGTACAGCACCGCCGCCTCGTCGCGCCGATGTCCCCCCGCGAGGTATTCGCGGATGCGGTCGATCACGAAGTCCGCTTCGTCGTGTTCGTTGAGCGCTGCATAGAGCGTGATCGGTTCCCCGGCCTTGCCTTCGGTCCACAGGTTTTTTCCCATCCGCATCGCGTTGTGGGCGATGACGGCGTTGGCGGCGTTGAGGATGTTGCCGGTCGATCGGTAGTTCTGTTCCAGGCGCACCACGCGGGAACCGGCAAAGTCACGCTGGAAACCCTGGAGATGCTCCATCCGCGCCCCGCGCCAGCGGAAGATGGATTGATCGTCGTCGCCCACCACGAACGGCGCGCTTGCCGACCCGGCCAGGAGTTTCATCCACCGGTACTGGATCGTGTTGGTGTCCTGGAATTCATCCACCAGAACGTGCTGGAACCGCCGCTGGTACTGCTCCCGCAACTCCGGCCGCTGCTCGAGCAATTCCAGCGCGCGCAGCAGCAATTCGCCGAAGTCCACCACCGAGGCCGCGCCGCATACCTTCTCGTAGCGTGCGTAGAGGTCGATGAGTTGCCTGCGCTGTGATCGGCCCTCGTCGTCGACGCGGCCGGGGCGCAGTCCCTCGTCCTTCTGGCCGTTGATGAACCACTGAACCTCTCGCGGCGGCACCTCGTTCTCGTCGAGGCCGAGACTCTTCAGCAGTCGGCGGATTAGCCGTAGCTGGTCTTCGGAGTCGATGATCTGGAAGCCCTCCGCCAGCCCGGCCTCGCGCCAGTGGATCCGCAGCAGCCGATGCGCCAGGCCATGAAAGGTGCCGATCCAGAAGTGGCGGGTCGGGAATCCCAGCAGATCCTCGATCCGATGGCGCATTTCCCAGGCCGCCTTGTTGGTAAAGGTGACCGCGAAGAGATGCTGGGGCATGACGTCCTCGACGAGGATCAGCCAGGCGATGCGATGCACGAGTACGCGCGTCTTGCCGCTTCCGGCCCCGGCAAGCACCAGCACCGGCCGCCCGGGAGGCGTGGTCACCGCCTCTCGTTGCGGGTCGTTCAGAGGATCGAGAATTGCGCTGACGTCCATGTCGAATCCTGGGGATTGGACTCGTCGGTCGAATCCTGCGGGACTCTTGCCACGGGCTGCTTACCGGCTATTCCGGCCAGAAGATGGAAATGTAGTGATCGATCAGCAGGAAGCTGAACAGTGCCGCCAGGTAAGTTATGGAGTAGTGAAACGTCCTCATTGCCAACCTGCCGTTATCGGCAAACTTCAGGCGGATCGAGTGATAGAGAAACCCGCCGCCCAGAAGCAGCGCGGCAAGCAGGTAGAGCACACCGCTCATGCCTGTCAGGTAGGGGAGCAGGGTGATCAGGACCAGCAGGCAGGTGTAGTACAGCACGAACGACTTGGTGAACTCGGGACCGTGGGTAACCGGCAGCATCGGCACGCCGGCACGGGCGTAGTCTTCCTTGCGAGCCACCGCCAGCGCCCAGAAGTGCGGCGGGGTCCACGTGAAGATGATGAGGAACAGCAGCAATGCGTAGCCGCTGATCTCGTTGGTCACGGCGGTCCATCCCAGCAGGGGCGGCGACGCACCGGCCGCTCCGCCGATCACGATGTTCTGGGGAGTTGCCCGCTTCAGATACACGGTGTACACCAGCGCATACCCCACCACGGAGAGGAAGGTCAGCGCTGCGGTCAGCGGATTCACCAGCAGGACCAGGATGCAGATGCCCGCCAGACCCAGAACCATGGCAAAGGCGATCGCATCGCGCTCCTCGATTCGCCCGGTGGGCAGGGGACGGTGGCGGGTCCTGGCCATCTTTGCGTCCAGGCGCTGGTCGAGCACGTGATTCAGGGTTGCGCCGCAGGCCGAGGCCAGGCCGATGCCGAGGCTTGCGAAGACCAGGATCTGCCACGAAACCATGCCCGGTTGGGCCAGCAGCATGCCCACGATGGCCGTGAACACCAGGAGCTTGACGACGCCCGGCTTGGTCAGCGCATAGTAGTCCCGCCATTGGGCGGGCACGCGCTCACTGGTTATGTCCAATTCTCTGGTTTGCATTCAGAACCGTCAAAAGCAACAGTGCCGCCACCCCGTTGTGTGCAACGGCGATGGACAGGGGAACACTGTAGATGATTATGCTCGCGCCGAGTACCAACTGTACCCCGAGCGCGCCCAACACTGCGGCGCCATCCGGCCTCAGCCGAGGTCGCCGGACCATCATCCACCCCAACAGGCCCAGCATGATCGTCGCCGCAATGGCGCCGAGCCTGTGGCTTACGTGGATCGCGACCCGGGCGGGATTGTCCAATACCCCGCCCTCGTAGTCTACGCCCAGTTCCCGCCAGAGCACGAAACCCTCGCTGAAGTCGGTCACCGGCGGCCACCAGCGGGTCTGGCAGGTCGGAAAGTCCGGGCAGGCCAGCGCCGCGTAGTTGGCGCTGGTCCAGCCGCCCAGGGCGATTTGTACGGCCAGAATCGCCACTGCGGCAAGACCTGCGCGCGCCAACCACGGTGATGCGGCGGGGGCTGCAACCTCCAGCAAGGCTGAATCGTCGCCGGACGATGGCCGGCGACGCCATTCTCCGAGCCAGAACAGTATCCCCAGCGTCGTCAGACCGCCCAGCAGGTGCGCCATCACGATGACCGGTTGCAGCAACAGCGTGACGGTCCACATCCCCAGCAATCCCTGGAAAATCACGACCGCGAGCAGGACGCAGGGAAGGCGCGTGGGCTGTTTGGGATCTCGCCTGTTGAACCAGGCCAGACCGGCCATGATCAGGCAGATCAGCCCCAGCCCGGTGGCCAGGTAGCGGTGGATCATTTCGCGCCACGCCTTGCCCACGTCCAGGGGCCGCTCGGGGAACGCCTCGGCTGCCGCCTGCGTACTTTCGGTGACGATGAGTTGACCGTAGCAGCCGGGCCAGTCCGGACAACCCAGCCCGGCGTCCGTCAGGCGCACCCAGGCACCGATGACCACGACCAACAGGGCCAACAGCGTACCGATGCGGGCCAGCCGCAAGAAATTCGCCTTCAAGTCAACTTTCCAGGCTGTTTCCGGTACCGGCTGCAGGTCAGATCATGCATTTGGCGGAGACGGCGCTCCCGGGTGGGGCGTCCACGACGCGCCATGAAAAGGGCGGGGAATTATAGCAGTCACGCGTGGGGATTTTCGCCGCCGCCGGAGCGGCGATTTCGCAGGCGGCGAGTCACTTCATCGAGCGATATACCTACCTGGTCCCCGTCGCCAGGTGCCGCGGTTCTGCCGGTGCCCCAGGCCTGACCGAAAATCAGTTCGACGCCGATCGACAGTCCCGCCTCGGTTTGCTGCGACTCGAGCCGCTCGCGGAACGCGTTCCAGCGCGATCGTCCGGTAAGCTGCGACCGGCGGCCATGGGCCACGTTGGTGGCGCCGCAGGCGCGCAGGTCCGATACCAGCCCGCCGACGTCCGGGTAGGTCACCGTCAACCGGTCGATGTCCAGCACGGGTTCCGCCAGTCCGGCGCGGTTCGCCAGGTCGCCGAGATCGTGCATGTCCGCGAAGCCGTGCACGTGCAATCCATCGTCCACTTCGGACCAGGCCTGGCGAACTTCCCCAAGTGTGTCGGGCCCTACGGTGGTGAAAAGCAGTAGCCCACCGTTCCGCAGCACCCGGGAGGCTTCGCGGAAAACCTCGCCCGGGTCGCACCACGGCAGGAGCAGGTTGGCGAAGATCAGATCGATGCTGCCATCCCGCAGCGGCAGGTGTTCGGCATCGCCGGTGATGGCTGCTGCCCGATCCAGGCGCCGGCACCGCGCCATCGACCGAGAGGCCATGTGCCGGCAAAGGTCCACGGCGAGAATCCGTGCATCGGGATAGAGGGCCGCCAGTTCCGGGCTCGCCTTGCCCGTGGCGGCGCCGAGATCGACTATGTGCCGGGGATCCAGCTTGAACAGCGGCAGCCGCGAAAGCAGTCGCGCGCGCGCCTCGGAGTGAACCGCGTCGGCATCGTCGAAGGTCGCGCTGGCCCGCCGCAGCCGAATCAGCGCGGCGCGACGGTCGGGCAGTCCGAAGGCGGTTTGCATCGCTGGGCAAACCCGCTGATCTGTCAGTTCGGCGGCGCCGGTTGCTCGGGTTTCAACCCCAGTTTCCTGAACAGCGCGCGGTCGGCTGCCTCGTCGGGGTTTTCCGTGGTGAGCAGCGTCTCGCCGTAGAAAATCGAGTTGGCGCCGGCAGCAAAGCAGAGCGCCTGCAGTTCGTCGCTGAACTCGCTGCGCCCGGCCGACAGCCGCACGTGCGCCTGGGGCATGAGGACGCGCGCCGCCGCCACCGAGCGCACGAATTCGAGCCCATCCAGGTCTTCAGCGTCGGCCAGCGGCGTTCCCGGAACCCGCACAAGCTGATTGATGGGTACGCTTTCCGGCTGCGGATCCAGGGCGGCGAGGCTGTGCAGCAAGGCAATGCGATCTTCCCGCGCTTCTCCCATACCCAGAATCCCGCCGCAGCAGACCCTGATGCCCGCGGTGCGCACGTGTTCCAGCGTTCGCAGCCGATCGGCGTAGGTCCGCGTGGTGATGATGTTGCCGTAGAACGCCTCGGACGTGTCCAGGTTGTGGTTGTAGTAGTCGAGCCCGGCTTCAGCCAGCGCCTGAGCCTGGGGTTGGGTGAGCAGCCCCAGGGTGGCGCATGTCTCCATGCCCATCTCGCCCACAGCGCTGATCATTGCGGAGATCTGCTCGACCTGGGCGTCCTTTGGGCCCCGGTAGGCGGCGCCCATGCAGAACCGGGTTGCGCCGGCCGCCTGGGCCCGGGCAGCGGCCCGGGTCACTTCTTCCACGCTCATCAGATCCTCGGTAGGGACCCCGGTGTGGAAGCGAATGCTCTGCGGGCAGTAGGCGCAGTCTTCCGGGCACGCGCCGGTCTTGATGGACAACAGCGTCGATATCTGCACGGCGTTGGGATCGAAGTGCTGCCTGTGGACCCGCTGGGCTTCGTATAGCAGGTCATTGAACGGCATTTCGTACAGGACCGTGACCTCGTCCAGGCTCCAGTCGGTCCGGCGTTCGATTTCTGCTGACTGTGCGTACATTTGGGACTGGCTCCCCGCAAGGGTGTCGACGAAAGTCAGACGGGAGTATTGGAACGGAAACAGGAGTCTGTCAACTGAAGATCGGCGCGACGCTGCTTCATCGTGCGCTGGCAAGCCTCCTGCCGGAACGCTGTCAGAGTTGCGGCGGGCCGGCCGACGCGGGTTTCTGCGCAGATTGCCGGGCGCTCGTCAGCCGCGTCGGCAACGCCTGCGCGGGCTGCGGACTGGAACGGCCGGTGAGCCGGTGCCCCCGTCCCGATCGGGGCTGGCGCATCGCAAGTATGACTGCGCCGTTTCGTTACCGGTCGCCGCTCGATGGGCACATCCAGGCTCTGAAATTCCGGCCGTCCAGGGCCATGGGACGGGCGCTGGGGCTATTGCTGGTTGAAGTTCTGGAAGAACGTGGCGTGGCGGGAGAGGTGGACGCACTCATTCCCGTGCCGCTGCACCCTGGACGGCTGCGCGAGCGGGGATTCAATCAGGCCTTTGAGATCGCCCGGCCGGTGGCGGCCGCTACCGGGTTGCCGTTGCTCATTCGCGGTATACAGCGCCAGGCGAATACCCGGTCGCAGTCCTTGCTTGCCGCTCGGCATCGATACCGGAACATGCGCGGCGCGTTCCGTACTCGCCGTGGACTCGAGGGAATGAATGTCGCCATCGTCGACGACGTCATCACCACCGGCGCAACGGTGAATGCCCTGGCGGCATCCCTGCGCGATGCCGGCGCCGGCGAGATTCATGCCTGGGCGCTTTCGCGGGTTGTGTCAAAGGGTGGGGCTGCAGCAGCAGATTGAGTTGGGCTTCGATTTCCTCTGATGTGATATAATGACTGAAATATAAATCATATAAGCATTTTATGACTTTATACACGGTCATTACGATAATTTCATGAACACAGCGAGAAGCTACAGCCGTTTGACCCGGGAAGCACTCGCGCTTCTGGGGGGGCAAATCAAACTAGGCCGCAAGTCGAGGCGTATGCCCGAGAAAGACCTCGCTGCGCGGGTGGGGGTTGCGCGAAGCACGCTTCAGAAAATCGAGCGAGGCGATCCTACCGTCAATATCGGTTTGGTGTTTGAGGCCGCGGTCATCGTGGGTGTGCCGTTGTTTGTTCCGGACCGGAGCCGTCTGGCACCCTATCTTGAGCGGGTGAGCGACAAGCTGGCCTTGTTGCCGAAATCCATCCGGACGTCCCGGACTGCGGTGCGCGATGACTTCTAGGCCGCCGGTTCCGGAACCGGCCAGCGCGTATGTCTGGGTGTGGTTGCCGGGTGCGACAGACCCGGTCGTCGCGGGACAGGTCGTAGCGCAAGGGGAGGTGATGGACTTCCACTACGGAAGATCCTATCTCGCCCTCGCGAATGCCATTCCGCTGTATGAGCCGGAGCTGCCGCTGAGGAGCGGTTTGATCGCGCCGGAGCCGCCCCTCAGGTATGCCAATGCGCTTCGGGATGCCGCACCCGACGCCTGGGGCAGACGCGTCATCATCAACCGGTTTACCGGCGCATCGGGTAGCGCGGCCGACGAGGTCCTTCTCAATGAACTGACCTGTCTCCTGCATTCCGGATCGGACCGGACCGGGGCGTTGGATTTTCAGGCTTCGCCCACAGACTACGTGGCGCGAGAGAGCGGGACTGCGTCACTCGACACACTCGTGCGCGCGGCTGAATTGGTCGAGCAGGGTATCCCGCTCGAACCGGCACTGGCCGAAGCGCTACAGCATGGCACTGCGATCGGTGGCGCACGGCCCAAGGCGCTCATCTCGGATGGCGACAGGAAATATGTCGCCAAGTTTTCTTCTGCGAATGACACATACAATGTCGTCAAGGCCGAGTACGTTGCCATGCGGCTTGCGGAGATTGCCGGGCTGGACGTTGCGTCAGTCAAGCTTGTCCGCGCGATGAAAAAGGACGTCTTGCTGATTGAGAGGTTCGACCGCCGCAAGACCGAACGCGGTTGGACCCGGCGCGCCATGGTCTCCGCCCTTACGCTCCTTGGTCTTGATGCGCTCATGGCCGCCCATGCCAGTTATGAAGATCTGACGGACATCATCCGGGCCCGGTTCACACGCCCGAAAGAAACACTGAGAGAACTGTTCGGCCGCCTGGTCTGCAATATCCTCGTCGGCAACAGCGACGATCATGCCCGCAACCACGCGGCCTTCTGGGATGGCGCCTACCTCACGCTGACCCCGGCCTACGATGTCTGCCCCCAAACCCGCACGGGTCACGAAACGTCTCAAGCGATGCTGATTCACGGACGCGAGCGCCGGAGCCAATTGTCCGCGTGCCTGGAGTCGTGCGCGAAATACCATCTTTCCCGCGAGGAAGCGCTGCAAATCGTGTCGCACCTGATCGAGGTCGTGCGCACGCGCTTCGAGGATGTATGCGATGAAGCCGCTCTCGGGGATGTCGACCGGCGGTTGCTGTGGAGGCGCCAATTCCTGAACGCCCTGGCGTTCGAAGGGATCGAGTCGGAGGTCGGCACGGCGATCGACGGGCTTGGAGTGGGGTAGATCGCATTGAACCCCTGCGCATCTGCCGCCTCTAACACCATTTGGCGATTTGCTGGCGAAATCCGCGGTCGGCGGGTATCGTGCCCCGCAACATTGGAGACGGGGTTTCGAACGAAACCGCCGCAAGACGAGGGAGCGGCAACATGAACTGGTGGGGATGGCTGATCGTGGGGTTTGTCTTGATGGGGGCCGAACTGACGGCGGTAGACGCTGCGTTCTATCTCATCTTCGTCGGTGCCGCGGCGATTTGCATGGGAATCCTGGGATTGGCGGGCGTCACATTGCCGATCTGGGGTCAGTGGGTGCTGTTTTCCGTGTTGGGCGTCGGTTCGATGGTGCTGTTCAGGCAGAAACTGTACGACAAGCTCAGGGGCGGACCGGCGGGGTATGACAGTTCGGCCGCCGGGTCGATGGTGGCGGTGAAAGAGATTGTCCCCCCCGGCGGGCGGACACGAGTCAAGTTGCGGGGTTCCCAGTGGACGGCGGTGAACGTCGGTCCGGCGCCGATTGCCGCGGGCGCCGATGCCCGCGTGGTGGAGTCGGATGGCCTGGAACTGAGAATTGAAGGATTGTCGCGCGAACCGGTCGCGGACTGATCGAAATCAAAGGAGTAGTTTATGGACTTTGGATTTATTGTTGCTGCGGTGCTGGCCTTGGTCGCCATGGTCGTCATTGTCAAGACGGCGGTAGTTGTGCCGCAGCAGAACGCCTACATCATCGAAAACCTGGGCAGGTACTCGAGAACGCTGACGGCGGGATTCAACATTCTCATCCCGTTCCTCGAACGCGTCGCCTACCGCCACACCCTCAAGGAACAGGCCATCGACGTCGAGGAGCAGATCTGTATCACCTCGGACAACGTCCAGGTCGGCGTGGACGGCGTGCTCTACCTGCAGGTGATGGACGCCCGCAAGGCTTCCTATGGAATCGGGGAATACCTGTTCGCCATCGCCCAGCTCGCGCAGACGACGCTGCGTAGCGAGATCGGCAAGATCGAACTGGACAAGACGTTCGAGGAGCGAAGCCACATCAATCTGCGGGTGGTGGAGGAACTCGACCAGGCGTCCAACCCCTGGGGCGTCAAGGTGCTCCGCTACGAGATCAAGAACATCAACCCGCCCAGGGATGTCCTGGTCGCGATGGAGAAGCAGATGCGCGCCGAGCGGGAGAAACGGGCCACGGTGCTGCAATCCGAGGGAGAACGGGACGCCAAGATCAACGAGGCCGAGGGCGAGAAGCAGCGGGTGATCAAGGAGTCCGAAGCGTCCAAGCAGCAACAGATCAACGAGGCCCAGGGCGAGGCGGCGGCCATTCTGGCGGTCGCGGAGGCCACGGCGGGAGGCCTGAAGAAGGTTGCCGAGGCACTGAACTCGGAGGGCGGCGACAAGGCCATGCAGTTGAGGGTCGCCGAGGACTACCTGGAGCGGTTCGGCAACCTGGCAAAGGAAGGCAACACGTTGATCGTGCCGGCGAATCTCAGCGATGTATCATCCATGATCAGCGCGGCAACCACGGTCTTCAAGCAGACGGCTGCGGCGCCGGGCAGTTGACGTAGCGCTAACAGGCCTGATTCAGGGGCGATGCGCGCGGCACTTGGCGCGCATCGTTTCTCTTGAATCGGGCCGCTGGCGTTTGTTCAAGAAGTCATGAAACCCAACGCAGCTCCGGTTTCTTGGCCGACTCCGCGCATTCACGAAGATAAAGGTTGATCAGACTCTGGTAGGGAATACCCTGTTCCACTGCGAGAGCCTTGAAGTAATTGATGGTGTCCTCGTCGAGGCGGATAGTTACCTGTTTCTTGGCTTTCTTCAGGTATGGATTCTTGACGGATTCCGAAAAATCGTATTCTTTTCTCATTTCAACCACCGTTGGTACTCGTTCTGTTCCTTGCGCGTTGCCTTTCTCGCAGAGATGATCCGGATTACCTCGTCAGATTCACGATGACAATGACACACAACCAGCAATCGCAACGTTGTACTCAATCCCAAGAGAATGAAGCGATCTTCTTCTTCGGAATGATCCGGGTCTGCGAGTACCCGTGCATTCTCATCATAGAAAGCCGTTCGCGCCTCCTCGAACGATATTGCGTGCTTGGTCTGATTGGAGAGGTTCTTGTCGTGAGCAACTTGCGTACTACCGTCGATTGCGGTAACCATGAGTAACCACGATGTGGAGATCGCAATGAACAGACTGATACTTGCAGTAGCCTGCGCGGCCCTCGTGGCGGCCGTCGCGCTCGCACAGGATGCGCTCGATCCGGTGGCGCTGGCGCCCGATGATCTGGAGTGGGATACCGAGCGCAGCAACCACAGGGCCGATATCGGCGGGAGTAACGAAACCGCCGGGCTCTACGTCTACCGGACACGCTTCCCGCAGGGTTTCAGGAATCAGCCCCACTATCACCCCGACAATCGGGTGGTCACCGTCATATCCGGGACAATTTACGTGGCCCATGGCGAGACGATCAACGATTCCGCCATGCGAGCCATTCCCGCGGGCGGATTGTGGACCGAGCCGGCGGGCGCGGCACACTACGTCTGGGCGAAGGACGGCCCCGTCATCATCCAGGTGATCGGGGAAGGACCGTCAGCGACTACGCAAGTCACCCCGTAGCGTATTCGGCGCGCCCGGATAGCGAAGACGGGACTATTGCCACGGACTGCCGGGCTGTTAGTCCGCCGAATCCTCCCATTCCACGACGCAGTTGTACGGCAGGATTTCGTATCCGGGCATCCAGGTACGCGTTCGTTCCAGCGTGTAGGGTCGGCTCAGCATCACCGGGTCGATCACCGTGATCAGGTGATGCAACCTGTTGCCGTCATCGAATACGGTAAACCGTTCGAGGTAACTTGCCTGATCCGACTGCGGAAGTCCGAATTCCGAGTAGTGGGGCCAATCCACGTGGGTGGTGGTAACGACCAGCGTGTCGCCCTCCCAGCGACCGGTTGAATAGCCGGTGGGCGAGGGGACCGGTTCCGGGCTGGTCGCGGTATCCATGTAGATGGTCCGCATGGTGTTGTACTCGGATACTTCCATGGCGATGTAATCGCCGTGGTCGGCGATCTCCATGGGTACCGGGTCCCACATCGCATCGGGCATTCCCTGCCTGCACTCGGAGAGTTCCCGGTTGTCCGCGACCGGGTCATAGGCTGCATGTATCTCGCGGCCGTGCTCGGAGAGCCAGTCCCTGGAGATATCCACCTCCGGTTCCTCGCCTTCCTTTCGGCCCCACATCCGAAAGATTCCATTGGCCGTGCGCCGGTCTTCGGCGACCCTGTCAGGATTGATCGCTGCCGACCGGTTCTCGATCCGATCGCTGGCCCAGCGCAGCTCGCGATTGCCCTGGGCGATTTCCCTGCCGTCCGGCAACAGGACGTGCAGTGGGCCAATGACATTGGTTCCCTTTCTGGAAACGAAACCGGCGACCCTGACCTGCCCGAGGAAATCGTCAGGCGCGAGGCCCCGGGCCTCCATGGTGCGCGGCCCCGGCCCGAGTTCCACTTCCCAGACCGATTCCTCGCCCGAGTCGTTGACGACCGTCATCCTGCCCCGGGTATGCGGGTTGTGCCAGAAGACCTCCGTCATCTCGCCCTCGATTTCGATCAGGTTGTCGGTCAGGTAGACAACGCCGTTGTTGCCCGAACCATGGTGGGCGCGCAGGCCGGTCGCGACGAAGACCGTCGTCAATGCCAATGCGGCAACTGGTGTTTTCATTGCTGTTCCCCTGTCTGGATACGAATTCGGTAACAGTCTCTACCTGAAGATTAGCATGGAGGCTGGCAGCCGGCATGCATCGCCGGTTGATCAACCGTCTTCGGCGAGGCGGTCTTCCGCCCCATGCTCCTAGGCCTTGAAGTGGTAGTCCAGCGCGATCGCGGCGAACACATAAGCTCCGAAGACCGCGTTGTTCCGGAACGCCGCGAAGCAGAGCGCGGAATCCCTGTCCCGGATGAGGTACTGCTGATACAGGAAGACCAGAGCGGCGACCGCGGTGCCGAAGAAGAACCAGGCCCCTCGGCCGATACTCTGACCGATCAGAACCAGCGCGGCGACAAACAGGATCTGCATGGCGCCGACGAATAACCGGTCCATGTCGCCGAGCAGTATGGCCACGGACCTGACGCCGATCTTGAGGTCGTCGACCCGGTCCGCCATGGCGTATTCGGTGTCGTAGATGATGCCCCAGGCGATGGTCATCGCGAACAGGGCCCAACCAACCGGCGGCACCGTTTCCAGTTGCGCCGCGAACGCCATGGGCACACCCCATGAGAAGGCGATTCCGAGCACGAACTGGGGAAAGGAGATGAAGCGCTTGGTAAAGGGATAGAGAACGGTGATGAAGGCGCCGATCACTGCCAGCATCACCGTGAGCCGGTTCAAGGTCAGCACGAGGCCCAGGCCGGCGAGCATCAGCACGACGAACAGCGTCAGGGCTTCCCGGACCGAGACCTCACCAGTGGCCACGGGACGATCCCTTGTCCGCCAGACGTGGGCGTCGATCTTGCGGTCGGCGTAGTCGTTGATGATGCATCCTGCCGACCGCAGTACCACGGTGCCGAGCACGAAGACGATGAATACGCGTTGGTCGGGGCGCCCGTCACCCGCGATCCAGAGCGCCCAGAGCGTGGGCCACAGCAACAGCCAGATGCCCACCGGCTGATGCAGCCGAACCAGGCGGGCGTAGGCTCCGAGGCGGCCAGGCACGTTCATACCTTCGCATACTCGGGGCTGCCGCGGGTCCAGCGTGCAATCAACGCATCGACCCGCTGGGGATGCCGGGTCAACAGTTCATCGGAGATGCGGATGACCTCCGGCAGGAGGTCGGCGTCCCTGACGATGTCCGCGACCCGGAGTTGCATGAGCCCGGTCTGGCGCGTGCCCAGGACCTCGCCGGGTCCCCTCAACTCGAGATCCTTCTGCGCGATGGCAAAGCCGTCGGTGGTGGAGCGGAGCACGCGCAGACGCGCTTCGGCCACGTCCGTGAGCGGCGGTTTGTAGAGCAGTATGCAGTGCGACGCTTCCCGGCCGCGGCCCACCCGCCCTCGCAACTGGTGCAATTGGGAAAGACCCATACGCTCGGCGTTCTCGATCACCATCAGGCTCGCATTGGGTACGTCCACGCCGACCTCCACCACCGTGGTGGCTACGAGGACCTGCAGTCGTCCCGAACTGAAGTCGCGCATGACGCGATCCTTGTCGCTGGATGACATCCGTCCGTGAACCAGGCCCACGTTCAGGTCCGGAAGGGCCGCGGCCAGTTCCCGGCCGACTTCGGTGGCCGCCTGGGAATCGAGATTCTCCGATTCTTCGATCAGCGGGCAGACCCAATAGGCCTGGCGTCCGCCACCGCAGTGTACGCGAACGCGCTGCACCAGTTCGGCACGCCGGTTCTGCGGCATGACGGCCGTGGTAACCGGCTGGCGTCCGGGCGGCAACTCGTCGATGATCGAGCAGTCCAGGTCGGCGTAGGCGGTCATCGTCAGGGTTCGTGGAATGGGTGTCGCGGTCATCACCAACTGGTGAGGCGAAAGCAGACCTTTCTGGCCCTTGAGCTTCAGCTCCAGGCGTTGGTTGACCCCGAAACGATGTTGCTCGTCGACAATGATCAGCGCAAGCCTCGCGAAGCGGACGCCCTGCTGGAACAGAGCGTGCGTGCCGACGATGACTTGTGCCCGGCCCGCGGCGATATCGTCAAGTGTCTGCGTACGCGCGGAACCGGTCACGGATCCCGTCAGCAAGCTCACCTGGATCCCCAGAGGGCTCAGCCAGCCGGCAATGCTCGTGTACTGCTGTTCGGCCAGCAACTCGGTGGGCACCATCACCGCGGTCTGATAGCCGGTCGACGCTGCCGCCACGGACGCGGCGGCGGCGACCACCGTCTTTCCCGATCCCACGTCACCCTGCAGCAGGCGATGCATGGGTGACGTGGTCGACAGGTTCTCCAGAATCTCGTTCAGCGCGGCCCGCTGGGCGCCGGTGAACCGGAACGGCAACCCGGACTTGAATACCGCAATCAGACCGCGGCCATCCTTGAGCATGATTGCGTGCCCGCGGCGACGGCCCAGGTTGAGCCGTTGCAGGCTCAGCCGCTGGGCCACCAGTTCCTCCAGGGCGAGGCGCCGCTGGCACGGATGGGTCCCTGCCAGCAGTGGTGCAATGTCCGTACCCTGGGGCGGACCGTGAAGCAACCTGATGGATTCGGCGAACTCCGGGTAGTCCTCGGGAAGCCGATCACCCAGGTAGTCGTCGGGTTCGGTCTTCTCCATCACCGCCATTGCCTGCTGGATGAATCGTCGCAGGCGCTGCTGGTGCAACCCTTCGGTGGTCGGATAGATGGGGGTCAGGGCAGCATCCGGGGACTCCGCTTCGGAGCCGATGACGCGGTATTCGGGATGGATCATCTCCAGGCCCGTCGGCCCGTTGCGTACCTCGCCGAAACAGCGTATCCGGGCGCCGCGCTCCAATTGCTGCTGCTGAACCCTGTTGAAGTGGAAGAACCGAAGCGTGAGTGCTCCGGTCCCGTCCGCGACTCGACACAGGAGGGAGCGGCGACGCCGGTACGCCACCTCGGCAAGTTCAACTTCGCCCTCGATCAGGACCCGTTCCCCTGACCTCAGCCCGCCCAGGGGCCTGATCTGGGTTCGGTCCTCGTAGCGCAGCGGAACCAGGCAGAGCAAGTCCGCAATCCGTTCCACGCCGAGGCGCGACAATCGCTCGGCGATTCGCGGGCCGACACCTCTGAGCGTGGCCACCGGCCTTGCCAGGGCTGAGCCCCGGGAAGTGACGCGGTCAGACAACCAGGACCGCGTCCATTTCAACCGCTGCCGCTTTCGGCAGCGCCGCCACGCCAATGGCGGCGCGAGCGGGGTAGGGCTCCCGGAAGTATTGCGCCATGATCTCGTTGACCCGAGGGAAATGCCCCAGATCGGTGAGATAGACGGTGAGCTTGACAATGTCGCCGAGCCCGCCGCCGGCCGCCTCCGCCACCGCCGAAAGATTGTCGAAAACCTGGCAAATCTGGGCGTCGATGTCCCCCACTGCCAATTCCATCGTTGCAGGGTTCAGGGGGATCTGGCCGGAAAGGTAGACCGCCCCTCCCGCGCGAACGGCCTGACTGTAGGTTCCAATTGCCGCTGGAGCGGAATCGGTGTGAATGCTCTCGAATGTCATGGCGAATCGTCGGTCGAACGCAGGGGGACTATATTGCTCTATCCAACTGATACGCCATTATCAGTTGGATAGAGCAATATTGCCACGGGCCGCTACGCTGGAGTTCGGGCGACGCGTATCACGCCCGGATTGGTGCGAATGCTGCGCATGACCTGAGCCAGGTGACGGCGGTCGCGCACGTTGAGCCTGAACAGCAGGGTCGTCGACTCATCGTCGACGGTTTCGACGTTGACGTGATGAATATTGCTGAACGTGGCGGAAATGCGGCCGGCTACCTCGGCGAGCAGGCCAACCCGATTCAGGGTCCGCACCCGAATCTCCGATTGGAACTCTCCCGAAATCCCCTGGCGCCAGTCCACCGGAATCCACTTTGTCGGTTGCTTGCGAAAGGCCGCGACATTGTGGCAATTGTCGCGATGGATGATCACGCCTCGCCCGCTGGACATGAAGCCGATGACGCCGTCGCCCGGTATCGGGCGACAGCAGCCCGCGTAGGTCACCAGCAGCCCTTCCGTACCGGCGATTTCGAGCGGTTTGCGCTGTACTTCGGCGTCGTCTTCCTCGCCCAGTTGCTGGGCAAGCATGCCGGCCACCACCGGCGCCAGACGTTCACCGAGCCCAAGCTGCTCGTAGACTTCGTCCATCGCCGATATACCCAGTTCCCCGAGCAGGCGCCCCCTCTGAACCTTTCGCAACCTGCGAAGGTTCAGCGAGTAGGGTCTGAGCGCCTGGCTCAGGAGCTGTTTGCCCAGTTCGCGCGCTTCATCCCGCTTCAGGTTCTTCAGATAGGCCCGTATGGCATTGCGGGCCTTGCCCGTGGAGACGAAATTGACCCAGTTGGGGCTGGGGCGCGCCGAACGGGCCGTGATGATCTCCACGGTGTCCCCATTGCCGAGCGTGGTATTCAGCGGGACTTCGCGCCGGGCAATCTTTGCGGCGATACAGCGATTGCCGATGTCGGTATGCACGGCATAGGCGAAATCCACGGCGGTCGCGCCCCGGGGAAGGCGCATGATGTCGCCCTTGGGTGTGAACACGTAGACCTTGTCGGGGAACAGGTCCGCCTTGACGGTATCGAGAAACTCCTCGGAATTGGCGGCTTGTTGCATCTCCATCAGGTTTTGCAGCCAATCCCGGGCCCTGGCCTCGGCCCCGTGCGTCAGTTTGTCCACGGCCTTGTACTGCCAATGCGCGGCGATGCCGCGTTCGGCCACCTTGTCCATCTCTTCGGTCCGTATCTGGACCTCCAGCGGCATGCTCTTGGGACCGAACAGCGTCGTGTGCAGGGATTGGTAGCCATTGACCCGGGGGATTGAAATGTAGTCCTTGAAGCGGCCCGGCATGGGTTTGTAGAGCTCGTGGACAACTCCCAGGGTTCGATAGCAGGTATCGATGTCGGCGACGACGATTCGCACGCCGAATACGTCAACGATTTCGGAAAGGGGGATGTGCTTGCGGCGCATCTTGGAGTAGATGCTGTAAAGCCGCTTTTCCCGGGCGACCAGGCGCGCTTCCAGGCCGCGCGCGATAATTCGCTTGGTCAGATTGGCGACGATCTTGCGCAGGAATTGCCGCTGGCTGCCTCTGGACCGGCGAAGCGCGCGATCCAGTACCCGATAGCGAAACGGTGTGAAAGCCTTGAATCCCAGATCTTCCAGTTCCACCTTCAGGCTGTACATGCCCAGGCGGTTGGCGATCGGAGCGTAGATTTCCAACGTCTCCTTGGCGATTCGGCGTTGCTTTCGCGAAGGCAGGTGGTCGATGGTGCGCAGGTTGTGGGTCCGGTCGGCGAGCTTGACCAGGATGACCCTCAGATCCTTCACCATGGCCAGGAGCATCTTGCGGAAGGACTCGGCCTGGGCTTCGGCGGCGCTGTCGAAGCGCAGCTTGTCCAGCTTGCTGACGCCGTCCACCAGCAACGCGACGTCTTCCCCGAATCGCCCGTCGATGTCGTCCAGAGTGCAGGGCGTATCTTCGAGAACATCGTGCAACAGCGCCGCCTTGATCGTGCCGGGATCAAGGTGCAGGTCCGCGAGGATGCGCGCGACGGCTATCGGGTGCGTGATGTAGTCGTCGCCGCTGAGCCGCTGCTGTCCGTCGTGAGCCGCGGTGGCGGCTTCATAGGCGTCGAGTATTCCGGGCAGTTCGGATTCAGGGAGATAGCTCTCGAGCTTCCCCATGAGTTCGCCGAGCCCGTCCGCCCGCCACATTGACGGTAGACGTTCTCTGATGGCGGCCGAATAGTCCATGCGAGCTCCCGGTCCTCGCGCCGGTGGATGACGTCATTCGCCAGACGCCGTGAAGAAGGGTCCGGGAAGGAACAAGTCCCCGGGCAGCGTGGACGGGGCCTGCTCCCCATCGGACAATTCATCCGATGTACGATCACGCTCCTCCAGAATGGACTCGGTAATGTAACCTTCGGCGATCTCGCGCAATGCGACCACCGTGGGCTTGTCGTTCTCCCAGGGCACCAGTGGTTCGGCGCCGTTGGCCAGTTGCCGCGCACGCTTGGCGGCCACCAGCACCAACTGGAACAGGTTCGGTACGTTATCCGTGCAGTCCTCTACGGTGATCCGTGCCACGGCACTTTCCTCCAGGGAGCAAATCCACTTCCAAACATTGCGATCAGTTTACTGCAACGGCCCCATAGCGGCTACCGCATCCGCGGACTCCGTCAAAAAGAGTCGTGATCAGCAGTCACCCGCAATTCGCGCCGCCCTGCGCCGCACCGCCGGCGAGTCCGTCCGGTAATCGTCGCCACGGCCGTCAAGGATGGCCTGGAATCCCGCCACCGCGGCGGTCAGGTCATCGTTGACGAGTACATAGTCGAACTTCTCCCATTGCGCCATGTCCGTCACTGCCTCGCGCAGGCGCCGGCCGATGTTTTCCTTCGAATCGGTGCCGCGCCCCCGCAATCGCTTCTCCAGTTCCCCGCGATCGGGGGGCAGGATGAACACGCTCCGAGCACTCGGTTCCCTGCCTCGAATCTGTTCGGCGCCCTGCCAGTCGATTTCCAGCAGCACCGTCTTGCCCGCGGCGCGCAGCGCGTCAACCGCGGTTCGGCTGGTACCGTACCGGTTGCCGAATACTTCGGCCCACTCCAGAAAATCATCGTCGCGCAGCATGGCCTGGAATTGCTCCTGGCTGACGAAGCAATAGTCCTTTCTGTCGACTTCCCGGGGGCGCGCCGGCCGGGTGGTGTAGGAAACGGAGAATTCCAGGTCAGGCCGAACACGGCGAACCGCGTGCACCAGCGTGGTCTTGCCGGCGCCCGAGGGCGCCGTGATGACGATCAGGCCACCGGTTTGCGTCCCCGTCATGCGCTCATTCCAGGTTTTGCACCTGCTCCCGCATCTGCTCGATCAGGACCTTGAGTTCCACGGCATTGCGGGTCATATCGCTGTCCTGGGACTTGGACGCGATGGTATTGGCCTCGCGGTTGAGTTCCTGAAGGAGAAAATCCAGCCGCCTGCCCATGGGCTGATCGCCCGACAAGACCGACTCCATCTCGCTGATATGACTGCCGAGCCGATCGATTTCCTCGGCAATATCCAGCCGCTGCGCCAATTGCACCATCTCCTGTTCGAGACGCTGCGGATCGGCGTCCACGGCAAACCGTTCGAGCCGCTGCATCAGCCTGTCTCGATAGCGCTTCTCGGCCTGCCCGATTCGCGGGCGTATGTCGGAGATGATCGCGGTCACGCCGCGACAGCGCTCCAGGAGCAGTTCCGCAAGGCGCTGACCCTCCCGCTGTCGTGCCTCGACCAGCGACGCAAGCGCCCTGCCCAGGGTCTCGTCGATCGCGGATTCCAGATCCGCGGAATCGTAACTGCGTTCCTCTACCGCGCCCGGCCACCGCAGCAACTCACCCACCGTCAGCGAGCGGGCTTCGGGAAAGTGACGGCGCACGCGCGTTTGCAATGACGACAAACCGAGAATCAGGTCCTCCTGTAGTTCGGCGCTGTCACCGGAATCCGGGTCCCGGCTGACGGTCAGGGTGCAATCGACTTTCCCGCGAGTGAGCGCGCCATCGACCCGTGCGCGGCAGGCAGGCTCCAGCGAGCGCAAGTCGCCGGGCAGTCTGACGGCGATTTCCAGGAACCGGTGATTGACGCTGCGCAATTCCCATACCAGCCGAAACGGCGAAGCCAGGGCCTGGGAACTGGCGAAGCCGGTCATGCTGTTTGCCATGGTGCAATTCACCTGTGTCGTTCTGGGCCGAGCCGCGCCGAACAAAACTCGATGCGAATGCGCGGCTGGTGCCGGCCGGCCGTCAGCGGACGTTGTCGTGGTGAACCGATCGATCGACCATGGAGTCGAGCGATTTCTCGACGCACGGCGCCGGTTCCTCGAGTTCCCAGTCGCTCAGGACCAGCTCCCTGGGCCTCGTCTCCCATGGCTGCGCCAGAATCTCCGGATCGTGAGCGATCGCCTGATAGTGCAGTGTGTCACCGTCACGGGTCAGGCGCTCGATCACGCGCAGGTTCTCAGTGTGGAAGGAACCGTCGTCCGTTAACCATGTGCGGGCATTGAAACCTACTGTCTCGACGACCAGGGTATCGTCTTCCCACCAGCCGATCGGGTCGCCCAGATAGGTAGGCTGGATATCGCGGCGCGTAGCCCCATTCACAGGGACGATCCGCCAGAATGACCCGTTGAGATCATCGTAGAGAAAGACGACCTCGTTCTCGTTCTGCATGATCTTGTCCGGCGGCCCGATTCGCGGAACTCCGGGCGGAAGGCAAGTCAGACTCGGATCTTCGTCGACCTGGCGGGCTTCCAGGTCGGCGACGGTCGCCTGGAATTCGGGTTTGTATACGGGCCGGTCGGGAGTAGCCCTGTCCCTTGGTTGCCCGCAGCCGTAGATGCAGACACCGCCGTCTCCGAGATCTTGTGCGACGGAGTCGGCGCCCGGAACCGGCCCCCAGGTACCGGAAAGATCGACTCGCCCGTTCTGCAGGCGCGGCATCGTATTGTCGCCATCGGCGGCGCCGGCGGTCGACGACACAGCCAACATGGCCAGGAGCGTCGTCAGCGAGAATATCAGGTGTTGCAGTCTGTTCATGGTCACCCCCAAAATTCGTCAAATCTTCGAAAACTAAAGAGCACTACCGTAGAGGACGTAGTACTTGCCGTCCTCGTAGCTGATCTTGATCAGCCACATGCTGTTGTTGCCTTCCTGGCGCGCGGGCATGCCAACCGCCGTGATCTGCTCACCGGGTCTTCCGGCGAGGTCTTGCTGGGTTAGCCCGCCTTGACGCAATCTGGCGGTCGGCCCGGTCTCAAGGCCCCATGTCGTCACGCTGCCGTCCTCACTGGTGACGTCCAGATAGACGTAGACGTGCGGGTTGACCCAGTCGACGCGGTTGACTGTACCCGTTACTGTCAACCTGCCTTCGGCATCGAACTGGCCATTGACCGAATGATGAGCTTGCAATGGCGACGCCGGAAGCAGCAGCGCTGCGACGGTGTGCACAAGCGCAGGATAAAACTTGTTCATGATTCGGTCCTTCAAGGCTGTCGAGTCGACGATACCTCGCCGCGCGGCAGAAACTCGCCTCGCGCCTCATGCTCGGCGCAGCGCTGCTGAACACGGAGGCGGCCGGGCGCCAGGTACTGGAGCGTTTCTTCGTGCCTCATGACCTGGCTGTGGACCGGCGCCAGTATTTTAACATCGAGCACGTAGGTCTGGCCGGTGACCGAGCTCATCGTCGCGTGCAGGCGGATCATCGCGCTTTGTCTCTCACGACGCTTGCAAGGGAGACCCCCAAACGCCCATTGTGCGACTTGCGGGTTAGGATACGCCCCCCACACATGCGAGGTACGTCAATGAATGATGAATCGCCGCTCAGGCCTAGCGGGCGCAAGCCCGACGAAATGCGCGCGGCGCGATTGGTTCCTGGCTTCGTGGTCCATGCGGAGGGCTCCGTGCTGGCGGAGTTCGGCGGCACGAGGGTGCTGGTCACGGCGAGCGTGGAGAAACGCGTTCCACCGTTTCTCAAGGGACGCAACGAGGGGTGGGTAACAGCCGAGTACGGCATGTTGCCGCGCGCGACCCATACCCGCAACTTCCGGGAAGCCGTTCGCGGCAAACAGGCCGGCCGAACGGTGGAGATCCAGCGGCTCATCGGCCGCAGCCTGAGAGCCGTCGTCGACCGGTCCGCGTTGGGCGAGCGGACCATCACCATTGACTGCGATGTTCTGCAGGCCGATGGAGGAACCCGCACCGCCGCCATCACCGGCGGCTACGTTGCGCTCGCGCTTGCGGTGCAGAACCTGATGCGAACGGGCAAGCTGAGAAAAAACCCGATTCATGGTCAGATTGCGGCCGTTTCAGTGGGCATTTACCGGGGTGAGCCGGTGCTGGATCTGGACTATGCCGAGGATGCCGAAGCCGAAACCGACATGAACGTGGTGATGAACGAGGCGGGCGGATTTGTCGAACTGCAGGGAACTGCCGAAGGTCATGCTTTCCAGCGAGGCGAACTGGACCGCTTGCTGGACCTGGCCGTGCAGGGAATCCGGCAGTTGCTCGAGGCGCAATCCGGGATCCTGGCACGGTAACGGGATCACCGAAGTGACGGGACCACCGAAGTGACGGGATCGCCGAACCGCTGGGTTCTCGCCAGCGGCAACAAGGGCAAACTTGCGGAATTTCAGGCGTTGCTTGAGCCATCGGGCATTGTGCTGGTCTCGCGCGGGGAGTTCAGTCTGTCGTCTCCCGAAGAAACTGGCCAGAGCTTCGTGGAAAACGCGCTCCTGAAGGCGCGCCACGCGGCAGCCGGCACGGGGCTTGCGGCGATTGCGGACGATTCCGGCCTGGTCGTGGACGCGCTCGAGGGCGAGCCCGGCGTGCGGTCGGCGCGATTCGGCGGCGGCGGGGCGAGCGAGAACATCGCCAAGCTGCTTCGCCTGCTGGAAGGCGTGCCGGAGCCCCGGCGCAGTGCCCGGTTTTGCTGCGTCGTGGTTGCGTTGACGCGCTGGGACGACCCGATGCCGCTGATAGGCGCGGGCGAGTGGCACGGGAGCATCGTGCAGGAACCTCGGGGCGAGTCGGGATTCGGTTACGATCCGGTGTTTTTCGACCCGCGGCTGGGTGCCACTGCGGCCGAACTGTCGGCTGAGGTAAAGAACCGGACAAGCCATCGGGGCCGGGCGCTGGCACAGATCGAACGGGCGCTCCGTGGGCAAGCGAACGCCGGCTGATCCGGGTTCGGCTTGTCATGCGGCATTGAGGGCAGTATGCTCTCGCGCCTCTCCACTTGACCGTCCGATCATGAGAGCCGACATCCACCCGGCGTACGCCGACATCAAGGTGACCTGCGGTTGCGGGAACGAGTTCGCTACCCGGTCCACGCTGGGCAAGGATCTGCGTGTGGAAATCTGTTCCGCGTGCCATCCTTTCTATACCGGAACACAGAAAATCGTCGACACCGGTGGGCGCGTGGACAAGTTCCGCCGACGCTACAGCCGCTCGTCTGTTGCGCGCGAGCGACAATAATTAACCAAAGTTCACGCTAATTCAGCCCCTTGGGGGCCCGTAGCCTGCTATACTTTTAAGGGTCTTATGCGCTTGACGGCTTTCTCGCCGGTGTGAAGCGCATACGCCGCGACCAAGGCCCATCCGGCCGAGGACGGTCAAAAAATTCCGAGGGAACAGGTGCGACGTATGGGCGAAAGGCGCTACAGTCTGGGTGAAGCCAGTTCCGGCGCGGAAATGGAGTTGCGAAAGCGCTCCGGTACCGCCGGACCGAATGTTCTTGAGATCTCGCAGCTTTACAAGAATCACGGCGTATTCACCTACGACCCGGGCTTCGGCGCCACCGCTTCCTGCTCCAGCACCATTACCTTCATCGACGGCGAGCAGGGGATCCTGCACTACCGCGGTTATCCCATCGAACAACTCGCCGAGCAGTCGAGTTTCATCGAGGTTGCGTACCTGCTGCTATACGGCGAACTGCCAAACTCCGATGAGCTGGCAGAGTTCGACATGGCCATCCGCACCCATACGATGCTCAACGAGTCGTTCCTGCGGTTCTTCAACGGCTTTCATCACGACGCTCACCCGATGGCGATGGTTTCGGGCGTCGTCGCCTGCATGTCGGCGTTTTACCACGACAGCATGGACATTCAGGATGCCAGGCACCGCGATATTTTCGCGCACCGGATCATCGCCAAGATTCCGACCATCGCCGCGGCAGCTTACAAGCATTCTTTAGGGCAGCCCTTCGTTTATCCGAAGAACAGTCTGGACTATTGCAGCAATCTGCTGCACATGTTCTTTTCGGTGCCGCCCGCCCAGTACGATATCGATCCGGTGGCGGCGCAAGCCCTGGACTTGCTGTTCATTCTGCATGCCGATCACGAACAAAATTGCAGCACATCCACGGTCAGGTTCGCGGGAAGCTCGGGTACCAATCCCTATTCGGCGATCTCGGCGGGAATTTCCGCGCTTTGGGGACCGGCTCATGGCGGCGCCAATGAAGCGGTAATCAACATGCTGGAGGAGATTGGCGATACGGGCTGTATCAAGCCGTTCGTCGATCGGGCCAAGGACCGGAACGATCCGTTCCGGCTCATGGGCTTCGGGCATCGTGTCTACAAGAACTACGATCCGCGCGCGGCCATTATCCGAAAAATGTGTCACCGGCTTTTGGAACAGCTCGACGCCAGTCAGGACGGACCGCTATTCGAACTGGCGCAGGAACTGGAGCAGATCGCACTCAGGGACGAGTACTTCATCGAGAAGAACCTCTATCCCAACGTGGATTTCTATTCGGGGATCATCTACAAGGCGCTTGGGATCCCGAAGTCGATGTTCACCGTGATGTTCGCCATCGCCCGAACGGTGGGCTGGGTGGCGCACTGGCGCGAGATGGTGCGCGATCCGGAGTCGCGGATCGGCCGACCGAGGCAGCTCTATATCGGACCGGTCCAACGGGACTACGTGCCGGTCGATCAGCGCTGATCGACATCGGCCGTGTTTCCGGTTTGTGGGAATCGGGAGATACCCCATGGCAACGGCAAGACGTCCGTCGAGCGACGAACCCCACATCGAATTCGAGAATATCGGCAAGAGCTACGATGGCCGCGTCATGGCCGTGCAGGACTTCAGCCTGACGGTGCGCCGGGGCGAGTTTCTCAGCCTGCTCGGGCCGTCCGGTTCCGGCAAGACCACCTGCCTGATGATGCTCGCCGGGTTCGAGGTGCCTACGACGGGCGCGATTCGCATCGCAGGCCGCTCCGTGCATTCGTTGCCGCCCCGCAAGCGGGGGATCGGCATGGTTTTCCAGGACTATGCGCTGTTTCCGCACATGACGGTTGCGGAAAATCTCGCCTTTCCCCTGGACGTTCGCGGGATGTCCAGCGACGAAACCCGCGACCGCGTGCAGCGCACGCTGCAGTTGGTCCGGCTGGAAGGCTTTGAGGAACGGCGTCCGAACCAGCTTTCCGGTGGATAGCAACAGCGCGTGGCCATCGCCCGGGCGCTGGTATTCGAACCCGACCTGGTGCTCATGGACGAACCGCTGGGCGCACTCGACCGGCACCTGCGCGAGGAGATGCAGTACGAGATTCGCCGCATCCATCGGACCCTCGGCGTGACCATCGTCTACGTGACCCACGATCAGCAGGAGGCGATGGTCATGTCGGACCGCGTCGCGGTGCTGCGCGACGGTCGGATCGAGCAGGTTGCACCGCCCGAGTCGCTCTACGAGGAGCCGGAACGGTCCTTCGTGGCGCGATTCATCGGCGAGAACAATCGCCTGCACGGGCGCGTGCTGTCGATCGACAAGGACATCTGCCGAGTCCAGGTGGGCGACCATATCGTGAGGGCCATTCGCGTTGCGCCCTGTGGTCCCGGCGACGCCACGACGTTGTCGATACGCCCCGAGCGGGTCGCGGTAGACCCGCGGCCGGGTTTGTACAGCAACGAATTCGAGGCGCGAATCCTGGACATCACCTTTGTCGGCGATCACCTGCGAATCCGCGTGGAAGCGTGCGGCCGGAAGGACTTTATCGCCAAGATTCCGAACATGGTCGGGCACGGCGCCGTGCTTGAGGGCGATGTGGTTTGCATCGGCTGGACGCCGACCGACTGTCGTGTGCTGGATGCGGACGACGGCGATGATTCGTAGCGCAGCCGAAACGCGGTCGCGACTTCGCGCAGCGGGATTGGCGCTGCCGCTGGTGGCGTTCGTCGGCGTCATGTTCGTCGCACCGCTGGTTTCGATGCTGGTGCGCAGCGTCCATGACCCGGTGGTCGCCGACGCGATGCCGGAAACGCTGGCCCTGCTGGATGACTGGGATGGCATGAGCGTGCCGGAAGAACCGGCGTTCGAGGCTGCGGCCCGGGAACTGGCCATATTGCAGCAGGAGCGGACCGTCGGCCAGGTCGCGGGCCGGGTCAATCGCGTCCAGGGCGGACTACGCAGCGTACTGGTCGTTACGGGGCGCCGGTTGGGGGACGCTTCCGGGGACTCCTGGCGCGATACGCTGACGGAGATCAATGAGGCCTGGGAAGAGATCGAAACCTGGCATGCGCTGCGCACGGCGGGCGAGCGTTTCACCGCGAGACACTATCTGGCAGCGGTGGACCTGACCCGCCTGCCCGACGGCTCCGTGGTGCGACAGGTGCCGGATCGGCGAATCTACGTCCCGCTTTTCGCCCGCACCCTTGTGGTGAGCCTGGGCGTGACCCTGTTGTGCCTCCTGCTCGGCTATCCCCTGGCACATCTGATCGCGAACTCGCCGCCCCGGCGCAGCGGTATCCTGCTGGCGCTGGTACTGGTGCCGTTCTGGACATCGCTGCTCGTGCGCACGACGTCCTGGATCGTGCTGCTTCAGAACCAGGGCGTCGTCAACGACCTGCTGGTCGCAGTCGGAATTGTTGCCGACGATGCGCGGCTGGCCCTGATCTACAACATGACCGGGACGTTCGTGGCCATGTCCCATGTGCTGCTGCCGTTCATGGTCTTGCCGCTGTACTCGGTCATGCGCACCATCCCGCGATCGCACATGAGCGCCGCCGCCTCCCTCGGCGCCGGTGCCACGCAGGCGTTTCGGCGCGTCTACTGGCCGCAGTCGCTACCGGGGGTCGGGGCCGGATGTCTGCTGGTATTCATACTTGCAATCGGCTACTACATCACTCCGGCCCTGGTAGGGGGAAGCACCGGCCAGTTGATCTCCAACATGGTGGCCTACCATATGCAGACGTCGCTGAACTGGGGCCTGGCGTCGGCGCTCGGCGGGATCATCCTGGTCTGCGTGACCGGCCTGTACATTCTCTACGACCGCATCGCCGGCAGCGAGCGCCTCGGCGTGACCTGAAATGCAGGCTGCAGGCAGAATCGAACGGATCGGGCGGGTGGTCTACCTGGGCTACTGTGCAGGCGTGCTGGTCTTTCTTATCGCGCCGATCCTGGTGATCCTGCCGCTGAGTTTCAACGCCGAACCGTATTTCACGTTCACCGAGGGCATGCTTCGATTCGACCCCGAGGCCTGGTCGATGCGCTGGTACCGGGAGGTGGTGACCGACGAGTCCTGGAGCAGCGCCCTGGCGAACAGCATCATCATCGGTACGGCCGCGACCGCGCTGGCAACGGTGCTGGGCACCCTGGCGGCACTCGGGCTGTCCAGCCCGCATATGCCCGCACGGCGGTTGGTGATGGGGTTCCTCATATCGCCACTGGTAACGCCCGTGATCATCGCCGCGGCGGGGATGTTTTTCTTCTACACGCGACTTGGCCTGGGGCAGACGCACCTGGGGTTGATTCTGGCGCACGCGGTGCTCGGCACGCCCTTCGTGGTGATCACGGTGACCGCAACCCTGGCCGGCTACAACCGCGATCTGACGCGCGCTGCGGCCTCGCTGGGAGCCGGGCCCGTGCGCGCCTTCCGCAGCGTACAGTTGCCGTTGATCGCCCCCGGCGTTGTTTCAGGGGCGTTGTTCGCGTTCGCTACCTCGTTCGACGAAGTGGTGGTGGTGCTGTTCCTGGCCGGCGTCGGGCAGCGCACGATTCCCAGGCAGATGTGGGCCGGCATTCGCGAAAACATCAGCCCGGCGATTCTTGCGGTAGCCGCATTCCTGATTGTCTTTGCCCTGTGCCTGCTGTGGGCGGTGGCGTGGCTGAGGAAGCGTTCGTCGGGTTAGCTCTAAACATCGTGATGGCGCACGAGCCCCAAGAGCCTCAAGAGCCAATTGCCGACCGGACAGGCGGTCAGGGATGGTCTCCGTAGTAGAACCGCAACCGCCACGAACTCAATCGACCGACGTCGTTCTCCACCAGGTCGACGACCCGGATAGTCCAGGTGCCGTTGGGCGACTCGCCGTAGAAGGCATTGCTCATCAACTGCCAGTCACGCAACCCGGGATACCCGGCAAGAATTGCATTGAATGGCGTATTCAGGACGCTTACCGTGCCGGCGGGTGAGGTCAATTCGACGCCCAGATCAAAGCCGTCGCTGTGATCGACCCGGACCTCGAGGACCACGGCTTCGATGTTGGCCGTACCGGGCAGATCGATCACGTCCAGCGAGTGCGTCACGCCCGCGCCGTCATTGTCGGGAATGGCCAGGGATGCGTACTCGATATCGGCTGCGCCGATCCACGCCGATTGGACGAATTCGCCCAGACTGTCGGGCGTATGGGTTTGCGCCATGGCAACGGCGGCGTCCACCGCCACGGCGCCGAAGCCGTACCAATTGTGAAAGGAGTACCCGGCCCCATTGGTCACCCACGGGTGCTGGAGAATATAGGGCGTACCGTTGAACGCGGCACGAACCGGCTTGCTTTGCGGGTCGATCCTGCGCGCCGACGCCGCCAGGATGTGTTTCACATCCCTCCAGGTCAGATCCGGGTTGACTCCGAGCACGATAGCGATCGCTCCGGCGGTCGCGGGTGCGGCGGAGGAGGTGCCTCCGAACGCACTGATGTAGTCACCTTCGGTGTTCAGGGGGTGTCCGTCGATCAGGGCGCCCATACCCAGTTGGCTGAAACCGACATCGACACCGATCTGGTCGGTGGTGATCATCGCGGGATGCTCCTCTCCGTCTTCGCCGCCAGGCGCCACAACCCATAAATTCGCACCGGCGCTCGAGTAGGAGGACTTGACGTCGTCGGCGTTGAACGCGCCGATAGTGATCATGTACGGAAGATTCTGGTCGGGGTCCGCGTTGCTGCTGACGCAACCTACTTCCAGATTGAGCGGGTGCGCGCCCTCGCAGAATCCGAATGCGTTTCCGGCCGCCTTGACATAGAGCGCCCCGCGGCCGGATCGCAGTTGGCTCGTTCCCATTTTCAGGAGCCCGACGAGGTCGTCCTCCGGATTTTGCGCCGGCACGACAATGCCAAAACTCATGTTGAAAATGTGCGCGCTGGCGGAATCGGGATTGCTGCTGCTGGCCCCAAGGCTGTTTAATAACTGCAAATCGGTATCGCCCGCAAAATATGCGCCGATATTGAACCCGCGAAGCTCAACGCCGGGCGCCACGCCCCGGCCGCCCAGACCGTTGTTGGCCACTGCGGCGGCGACGCCGGCGACGCTGGTACCGTGATCCCCCAGAATTTCGTGATTGAATGGATCGGTCGGCAACGCGCCGGCGCTGGTTTCGAAGACGAAGTTGAATGACTTGCCTTCTTCGACGTTTGCAGCCAGATCCGGGTGGCATATTTCCAAGCCGGTGTCGACAATCGCCAGTCTCACGCCATCGCCGTCACGACCCTCAGCGATGGCAGCCGCCATTTGCAGATCGGCGCCCGGACTCCCGGGATTTTCTGCGAACCCCGACTGCCCGGTGTTCTGGAGGTGCCACTGTTGGCTGAACAGGGGATCCCCTGCCATTGCCGCCGGGGCCCTGCCCGGTGCCTCGCAACGGGTCGAGACGCTTCCATCTGCATTCGTCGCGAATGTGAACATGAAAACGCTTCCGAACGGTTCGCTGATGCTTGTTTGTTCCGGCGGCTCGTTCAAGTACATCCTGATGAACCAGGATTCATTGGGCAGCAGGCGGCTCAGCGGCAGACTGAACTGGTGAGGTTGCGGAAAGACCTGAAGATTGGGATCGAAGGCAGGAATATCGACGGTGCCGAGTGAATAAACGTCGAAACCGAAGTGCAGGTCGCTCGAATATTCCACGAACAAGCGGGCGGGCTCGGGGCTTGCAGATGGGGCATTCAGCACGAAAGCACCGAAGTCGACCGAATCTTCGGTAATCGCGAAGTGGCTGGGGAAAACAACCGTGCTCGGCCCCTGCATGTCAGGAGTCTTGTCGATGTCGGCCGCGCCCCCGTCAAGGATGTTCAGCTTGACCTGAGTCGTTGCGCCGGGCTCGCCGTTGCCCTCGATTTCACCGAGGCTGACAGTAATGGTTTCGTCTTCCTCCGCATCGAAGTCCCTGTACACGTCGATCCTTACATCGACCGAAGCGGTGTTGGCCGGGACTACGACAACATCCTTGCTCGCGGTGTAGTCGTAGCCGCGCGTGGCCGACCCCGAATACTCAAGTGGTACCAGCAGGCTTCTTGGCGGCGTCGGTTCAGCCTTTACGGTAACGGTTACGGTTTGATCTGCGGCTTCCTCGATGTCCGCGGAAGCGGGTAGCACCAGCGACACATCCGACGGCGGTACCGGCGTGCCCGGGCCGTCGCAGCCGCTGATGATCAGAATCGCAACAAGCGCCGGAAGTCGAGGTCCGCGGCAGTTCCCGGGTTTGGCTGCTCCTACCACAGGTAGATCTGCGGTCCACGAAGGCGCAGCGACGCCTCGCCAACTTCGGGCAGCCTGCTCAGTATTTCGATGGCCTCCACCGGGTGCATCGCCCCCGGCAACTCGATGACGGCAAAGCCCAGGCTTTCAAATGGCGTCGCTCTGACCGCACCAAGGCTGTCCGCGATGGAGTCCAGTCCGGAGAAATCGTCAAGTTCCACACGGATACTCGGCAACAGTGCCACAAACTTGCGCTGGGCCGGATCGAATACGATTCGTGACGTGGGTCCTTCCATGGGTGTGGATGCCCGGAACGTTTCGCCTTCGAACGTCACGGTGTGGATGCGTGCCGAGTCGGTCTCGAAGGATTGAGCGAGCATCGTTCCGGACGCGGTTGCGAGCTGCGTCGTAGCCGCCGCAGACGGCAAGACGACAACCTCGCGGTTCTGGGCGGTCCCGACGACGAAATTGTCCGTAACGGATTCCTGTGCGGCTGTAGAGGCACAGAGAAACAGTGCGACCAGGCACCATCGATGCTGCACGACCGGGGAAGTCCGAGTAGACAAGGTAACGCTATTGCTCCAACAGGTCCCGGACTCTGGCCCCGCTCGCCCGGGACATGGGACGACGGTCAACCGGGCTCATCGGCGCCTGCCTCAGGCCCTTTTCCGGGAATACCAGCGCATCGACTTGCTGGCCGCGAATATTGAAGCGAAAGCCGGGAATGAATACGGCTCCACTGCCGTTATAGCGATAGCGGCGCTGACAGTCCCGGTAGGTTTTTCCCCAGGCGTCGAGCGAGAGCGCCACATCTTCCGGAGCATCGGCAAAAAGATGCAGTTCAATGGGCGAGTTCACGTTGATCGCGCCGCTCAACACGGGTCCCGCGAGGCGCGGGTTGAACCATGAAAGGGCGTCCATGACTTCCAGCGCCAGGCTGCGAAGCTCCCGGAGTCGGCGGTCATGGTCTTCCGGTTCGAAAAGCTGCTGCCACTCGGTTACTCTCGCATCGATCTCGGCGTTGCCCGGAAGCGCCCACGCGACTCGCACGCCCAGGCGACGGGCGGCCTTGCGTTTGGCAAGTCCGTAGTCCCGGATGCCGTGTTCGATCATGAGCCGGGCAGCTTCCTGCGCCAGTCGCTCGCGTAGCGTCTCGGAGGTCGTCATGGCGATTGGCTCCCCCATTGGACCAGATGCTAGAAAATCCGTTCCGGTTCAACGACTTCAACCGTGTTCGGCATTGGACTGCCCGTCAGCGTTTCCGCGGGTGCCTGGGGGGCCTGGATTCGAGGCGCCGGAGCCTTCGGTGCGTACTCCATCCTGAATTTTTCGAATACGCTTGCCTCAAGGCTGCTCGCCGCCAATCCCGTGGCTGGATCGATGCGCACATCGATGATGCCAGGGGGGCGCTCCATGCTGTTCAGCGGACGCCTGTCCAGGGCTTCGCGCATGAACTCGATCCACATCGGAAGTGCGGTGCGCGCGCCTTGTTCGCCGCTTCCCAACGAGCGCTCCTGGTCGAAGCCAACCCATGCGGCGGCAACGATATCGCCGTTGAATCCGGCGAACCAGGCGTCGCGGCGGTCGTTGGTGGTGCCGGTCTTGCCTCGCAGGTCTGTCCGCCCCAGTTCCCGGTATGCGCGCGCGCCGGTGCCCCGCCGTACCACGTCCGCCAGCATGTCGTTCATCAGGTATACGTTCTGCGCATCCGCGATGCGCGATGCCGGAGCGCGGGTGCCGTAAATGTCGGTGATCGACTCCAATAGCTCTGGTTCAAGCGGTTCCTGTTCCTCGCAGAGCGCGCACGCCAGGGCGGGTGCCGCGGCGAAAAGCGTCTCCCCGTCGGCGTCCTCGACCTTTTCGATAAGGTAGGGCCTGACGAAGTAGCCGCCATTGGCCAATGCCGCATAGCCGCCGGCCAGATCCAGGGGCGCCACGCCCCCGGCGCCCAGCGACATGGAGGGATTCATCGGCGCGGCCAACTCGTCGAACCCGAATCGTCGCACGTAGTCGACCGTATGGGAGATGCCGGCCTGTTGCATGACGCGTACGGAGACAAGGTTGAGCGATTTGATCAGTGCTTCGCGGAGTCTGGTCGGGCCATTGAACCCTTCCGAATAGTTCGTCGGCCGCCAGAACCCTTCAAGTTCCGAACTCGGCTGCACGATCGGCGCGTCGTTGAAGATGGAGGCTGCCGTGAAGCCGCGGTCCAGTGCCGCCGAATAGACAAAGGGCTTGAAGGACGATCCCGGTTGGCGCCGGGACTGCGTCACGCGGTTGAAATTGCTGAGAAAGAAATCGAAGCCGCCGGAAAGCGCAGTCACGGCGCCGTCGATCGGATCCAATGCGACCAGGGCTCCCTGTGCTTCCGGTACCTGGCCCAGACGCAAATGGCCCGTCTCGGTCTCTCGAAAGCGCACGATTTCGCCGGGAGCGAGCACGTCCGCCACGCTGCGCGGCGCGTTTCCGGTCCGGTTGTCATCAACGTAGGGTGCGGCCCATCCCGCCGACTCCAATTCCACGGGCACGAGACCCAAATCTTCGAAATACACCATGGCGCGAATCGGCTCCACGCCTGTCACCAGGCCCGTGCGATAACCTGCGACCGGCTCATAGTCAGCCAGCAATGCGCGCCAGGTGGATTCGGGTTTCTCGCCGCCGGCCGCTTCGATTCCGCCGGATTCGCCCCCGGAGTCGTTGGCTGACGCGGGCGCATACGCATCGGCCGGAATTCGCGCCAGCGGGCCTCGATACCCATGGCGTTCGTCGTAATCGATCAAGGCGCCCCGCAGCGCGTCGTCGGCGGCGCGCTGCAGGCGGCTGTCGATGGTCGTCGTGACCTTGAGGCCGGCGGTGTAGGCCGCGAGACCGAAGCGGCGGATCATCTCCCCACGCACCATTTCCGCCACGTAGGGCGCGTCCAACTGCTGCTGGGGACCGTGATGCTGGCCGTCAACGGGAACCGCCAGCGCCTGCCGCTGCCGGTCGGTGGAAATAAACCCGAGTTCGCGCATGCGGCGCAGCACGTAGGCCCGGCGTTGCATCGCCGCTTCGGGGCTGGTGATCGGGTTGAAGATGGAGGGTCCGCGGGGAATTCCGGCAATGATGGCCGCATCCGACAGGCTGATATCGCCGAGAGGCTTGCCGAAGTAGGTCTGTGCGGCGGCTGCCACCCCGTGGGCGTGCTGGCCGAAGAAAGTGGTATTCAGGAAGATGTCGAGAATTTCCTGCTTGGTGAATTCCCGCTCGATGCGAAGCGCCAGAATCCACTCCTTGAATTTTCGCACCAGCGTTCGATCCCGGGTAAGAAAATACTGCCGGGCGATTTGCTGGGTGATGGTGCTGCCGCCCTGGTTGCGTTCGCCGGCGTTGAGAACGAAAAGCAGGATCGCCCGCACCGTGCCCTGGAAGTCGATGCCGGGGTGCTCGAAAAAGCGATCGTCTTCGGCCGCCAGCACGGCCTGGATCATCAACGGCGGGATGTTC
Organism: Candidatus Rariloculaceae bacterium; assembly: GCA_965262365.1. Lineage (GTDB taxonomy): Bacteria > Pseudomonadota > Gammaproteobacteria > Steroidobacterales > Rariloculaceae > UBA6522. Next base: position 3,005,860 of record OZ253541.1, on the reverse strand, counting down.
TCGATGGCAACCGGCGTACGCCGTTCACCGAACTGGGACATCAGCCGGCCATCGCGGCTGTAGATGGACAGGGGAATCTGAACGCGAACGTCGCGCAACTCTTCGGCCTGGGGAAGTCCCGGAGCGACATAGAAGTAGCCCCCGGAAACGAGTGCGCCGGCGCCGAGCATTCCCGCGCACACGAGGGCTCCAAGGGCGCCTGAGAGTCTCGCGTACCTGCGCATCGCCGGGCCTCTTTCGCTTGCCTGTGCCCAGCGCCTCCGCTGTTTGCCGCCGTCTGCGCTCACAATCGATACCTATTGCCCAGGTTTGGGTGCGGTGTTCCTTTGACCGCTCGCATAACCTTTGGTTCTGGTACCGGCGCCGACCGCATGACGTGCAATCCAGGAAAGAGGATACATGGGCACTTCGAGCATCTTTGTGAATTCTAACTCAACAGGGCCCGCTTGAGGGGGTTGTCGTGTTCTCAAGCCGGGCAAAACGACCCATTTTGGGTGTGGACATGTCGAGAAGCGCGGTGAAACTGGTTGAACTGGCGCAAAGCGGCGAGAGCTACCGTATAGAAACCTATGCCCGGGAACCGATTCCCCCCGACTCGATGGACGCAACGGACATTGTCGATATGGAGGCGGTCGCCAAGGCGGTGCGCCGAGCACTCAGGCGCTCCGGTACCCGAAGTCGCGAGGCGGCGGTGGCCATTGCCGGCGATGCGGTGGTTTCCCGCATGACTCGCATTCCGGGCCAATTGAGTGACGATGAAATGCAAGCGCACGCAGCGTTTCAAGCGGAACAGTTTCTGCCGTTCCCCATCGAGGAAGCGAACCTGGATTTCGGCCTGGTGGGATCCAGCGAGGTTGCGCCGGGCATGCTCGATGTCCTGCTGGTGGCTGCACGGTCCGTGCACGTCAGCCAACGGCAGCGAGCATTGCGGATCGGGGGCCTGGAGGCACGGGTGGTGGAACCGGAGCCGCATGCGCTGGAGCGCGCGTGTCGACTGCTGACCCATCAGATGATTGGCGGCGGGTTGAGACAGTCGATCGCGGTGGTGGAATTCGGTGCCGTCACCACGACTTTCAACGCCTTGTCCGATCGCAAGCTTGTCTACACGCGCGACTTCGCATTCGGTGGGCAGCAGCTCACCGAGGAGATCATGGAACGGTATGGCCTCAACGCGGCGGAGGCGGAGCGGGCGAAACAGGCGGGCGACTCGCCGAAGAGCGATGTCGCCGACTTGCTCGATGGATTTCGGCAGGACATGGCGCACCAGGTCAGTCGTTCGCTGCAGTTCTTTCAGGCATCCCACAGCAGCGCCGGTCAGCCCGTGCAGGTCCTTGTCGGCGGTGGCTGCGCCAGGATTCCGGGCGTTGCCGATGCCGTTGCGACACGGCTGGGTATTCCCACCCAGATCGTCGACCCGCTTGGCCACGTGAGCGTCTCCGCGAAGGCCGAGGCTCAGGGCGTGCGCGGCGGCGATACCGGGTTGATGACGGCGTGCGGGCTGGCCTTGAGGAACTTCGACTGAGAAACTTGTGAGACAGGACACCAGAGTCAACCTGTTGCCCTGGCGGGAGGAGCAGCGGCGCAAACGGCAGCAGCGATTCCTGTTCGCCCTGTGCATCGCGGCAATTGCCGGCGGGGCTTCCGTTTACGGTACCAAGCTGACCGTTCAAGGCCTGCTCGCAGATCAGCGTGCTCGCAACCAGATGATTCGTGGTGAGATCGAGCGTCTTGATCGCCAGCTCGAGGAACTCGCACGGCTGGAGGCCCGCAGGGAGAATCTGCTGGCGCGCACGCGAATCATTGTCGAACTGCAACGCACGCGGTCGCTGGTGGTGCACCTGTTCGACGAAGCGGTGGAAATTCTCCCTGCCGGCGTGCAATTGGTGGAAATCGACCAGGCGGGCGATCGCATCGTCCTTGACGGATTGGCCGAGTCAAGCAGTCGAGTCGCGGCATTGATGCGAAATATCGACGCCTCGAGATGGTTGCAGCAGCCCAGGCTCGAATTGGTGGAATCGGCCGCGGAGGGGGTTGTGCGAGGCGCACGATTCACCATCGTCATGGAGCAGGCTCCGGCAGGAGAGGACCCTTGAAATGAGGCTCATCGAGAAATGAGGCTGACCGATCAACTGCGTTCGTTGAATGTGAGCGATCCCGGGCGCTGGCCGCCGAGCCTGCGCGCCGCCGCGGTGATGGCGGCCCTGGTGGCGGTTGTCGTCTTTGGGACCCGGATGTTTGCGGTCGACGCGGAATTTGCGCTGTTGCGGTCCGCGGAACGTGAGGAAGTCGATTTGCGGAGCCGCTTCGAGCAGGGACAACGGCAAGCGGTGCACCTGGATCGATACCGGGCGCAGCTTGCCGAGATCGAGAGCTCGTTCGGCGCTGTGCTTGACCGATTATCCGCCACGACGGAGATTCCCGGCTTGTTGGCGGACATTTCCCAGGCAGGTCTGAACGCCGGTCTGGAGGAACTGCTGTTCCAACCGATGGAGGAAGAGCGCCGGGAGTTCTACGCCGATCTGGCCGTCAACATGCGCCTCTCGGGCGATTTTCACCAACTCGGCCGCTTCGTCAGCGATATCGCCGCGATCCCGCGCCTGGTCACCCTGCACGACGTTCACATCCGACCGCTGGACGACGCCGAGCCGGGTGAACTGGTACTGGATGTCACCGCCAGGACCTACCGCCACCTGGAAAATGGCGAGGGTCCGCCGTGAGGATCCGACGATTCCCGCTGGCTGGCGCGCTGGTTGCGGCGGCGGTGGTTTCCTGTGGCAGCGAGCCGGACGACCTGGCTGCCTGGCTGGGCGAGGTCAAGGCCCGGCCGGGAGTTCCCCTGGAGGCACTACCGCAATTCCAGCACCCGGAGTCGTTCAGTTACGTTGCCGCGGGACGGCGGTCGCCGTTTGCGCCGCTTGCGCCCGGCGCAGAGGATGCCGGCGGGGTCGGCGCAGGGCCCGGTCCGGACCTTGACCGTGAGCGGGAATTTCTCGAACACTACTCCCTTGACGCGTTGCGAATGGTCGGTTCGCTGCGTTCCGAAGCGGGGTTGTACGGTCTGATGCGAACGCCGGAAGGGTTGTTGCACCGAGTGGCCACGGGAGATTACCTGGGGCGCAACCACGGCCAGGTGACGAGCATCTCCGAAAGGGAAGTGCAACTGGTGGAACTGGTCGCGGACGGAAACGGCGGTTTTCTGCCACGACCGGCCGCGATTGCTCTGGCCGACTGATCATTATTCCTGGCGAGCGGGTAAATGGACGTGAAGAACACTCAGTGGCACAGACTCCGGGCATTGCGGTGGGCATGCGTATCGGTGACGTGGATCGCCATGTGCACGACGGTTGGAGCGCTGGCCCAGTCCCCGGCGGGTGACGCCGAACCCGAGACGCCGGCGCAAGGCACTGCGCCGGTGGCGGCGGATAACGAACCCGAATCGGCTCCGCCGATGCCGGCGGATGTCCCGGGCTCGGCCACGGACGAACCGCGCTTTACCGGCGAACGGTTGTCGCTGAATTTCCAGGACATCGCAATCCGCGCCGTGCTGCAACTGCTGGCCGAGACCGGCGGCGTGAACCTGGTCGTCAGCGATTCGGTGCAAAGCAGCATTACGCTGCAATTGCGTGATGTGCCGTGGGACCAGGTCCTCGACATCATCCTGACGACCAAGGGCCTGGGCATGCGCCGCAACGGCAACGTGATCGTCGTCGCACCGACCGAGGAACTCGCCGCCCGGGAGCAGGCCGCGCTGGACGAACGGCTCCAACGACAGCAGCAGGAGCCGTTGCACACACGTTACTTGCAGATCAACTACGCCAAGGCTGCGGACCTGGCGAACCTGATCCTCGGCGGTGGCCAGAATCCGCTGATCTCCACCCGCGGCAGCGTGACCATCGATGAACGAACCAATACCTTGCTGGTTCAGGACGTTGCCGATCGCATTGCGGACATCCAGGGGTTGGTGTCAAGGCTGGACAAGCCCGTCCGTCAGGTGCTGATCGAATCGCGAATCGTCATCGTCAACAACGACTACCGGCGCGACCTGGGCGTGCGTCTTGGGGCCACGGTGGTGGGTGCGGCAGCCGACGATGGACTGATCGCGGTGACCGGCACCGGAGCAGGCATCGAGTCGTTGGCCGGCGCTGCCTTCGACGGCATTGCAAATCCGGCAGCACCGCTTGCGGGCGTCATGCCTCCAATCGACCAGCGCTACAACGTCAACCTTCCGGTCGCCAATCCCGCCGGACGGCTTGCACTGGCGATTCTGCGGCCGGACTACCTGCTGGACCTGGAACTGTCTGCGATACAGGCCGAGGGCAACGGACGCATTGTTTCCATGCCCCGCATCATCACGGCAAACCAGAAGCAGGCGCGTATCGAACAGGGTACGGAGATTCCCTACCAGGAGTCCTCGTCCAGCGGTGCTACCACGACCCAGTTCAAGGAAGCCGTGCTCAGCTTGTCGGTGACACCGCAGATCACCCCGGACGACCGCATCATCATGGACCTTGTGGTGACCAAGGATTCAGCGGCCGATTGTTTCCATCGCTCTGATGGCTATTGTAACAGTCTGATATTGTTATATAAATTTTGAATTCTGACTCGCTTCACTTGTGCAGGTTTGCTCGTGCGTAAGCAAATCGGAACCAAATTTTTTCAAAGTCGGACGCGCTCAAGCGCAGTCTTATAGTCAGGGATTCTTAGTCTCACCAATATTTCAAATTCACCAAAGTCCTAAATTGAGATTTTTGAGCCAGTGTTTCAGAGAGATCCCTCAGCAGCGGCAGAATGCGCGCAGCCGTTGCCCAAACAGCCGCAACGGTGCCGATAAGCTATACCGTGGGATTGTCAGCCCATCTGTTCAGGCGCTTGTAGCCCGCGCCGGCGTGCAATGCGCCGATGGACACGCGCATGGCACCAATTCTCGCGGTCTTGGCGCCAGCACGGAATCGCGCGGTGTGGTCCCGTGCCAAGTCCGCAGCGGATACGGCCAACGCGTGGACCGTGGTCATATGACACACTAGGCAGCGAACTGTCGCGCCTAGCTTCGGTAGTTGGTGCGCGTGTTCTCGGACATCCCTCTCGCGATAGCCGCGGCGACGGCTTCGTCGAGCGTAATCCTCGTCAAAAGTGGCCGAGATGTGCTTTCAACACGGAATCTGGAGGCTGTTTTCCGGCACAGCGGGTTCCAAATATTGGCGACCATAATATCCAGTTATAGTCGATAGAATGTCACTGCAATCGGCGATCGGGGCAGTGCCAAGGGCTCCGCTTAGCCATGCCAGTGAAAACACCGGCGTACCCGCTTTCTCCGTTGTAGTATCGGGCCCGCTGGGCCCAAATAAGGTCAGAAATTCGCTAAAGACCCCGACCGAGAAAAAGGGGCCTTCACACTGCCCGGATTGTTTCCTTACCAGTTGGAGTCGTTCTAGGGAGCCAAGTCACATCTATGTCATTCCGCAAGTGCAATTGAGCAACGTTGCAGCCATGGACTTCCGAGAAAAATCTTCTCCACTTGACCTGACACGACGACACAATCACCCTTCTTCAGTCTCAACAGCTCCGCCTTTTGTTCTCCGTCGAACTCGGCATATGCATTGTCGTACGAGTCGTCAGCGTGCTTGAGCTGTACTATGATGCTCCCAGCCGATGACTTGCTTACTGACCCTATAGTCCCTCTCCACACCACATTCTTTTCGATGAAGTACTCATGCACGGATTCTAGCTGCAGTTTAGTTAGACTATCGTCACGGATTCGCTTAAGGGCAAAGTCAAGACTACGCAATCCCTCCGCGAGTGTGCCGTTCGCGTCTTCTATCTGACGCTCAAGCGATGGTACTTTCGGACTTGCGCGTGTGGGTTTGTGTGCATCAATTTCTGCCGCTTCTACCGTATGCTCTTCGTCTCGTCGCGACGATCTGGGTTCATTCGACGAAGTCTTGAGGCTTTCTATTTCGCGCTTAAGGCACTCAATTTCGAAGTCCCTAGGCTTGACGTAAAGGGTGTTGAATACTTTCCAAAGCCCGCCAAATAGGGCAGCCAGGCAAAACAACCATGCCAGTACAGGCACCTGAGAGAGAAAGTTGAATGTAGAACTCATGGCTGAATAGTCTGCAGATAATTGAGGAGGCTATTTGCTCATGTGCCGCCAAGAAGCGCGCCTGCAATTGATACCTACCCCGTTGAGCCCCGACATCCCTCAACGTGGCAACTTTCAAGTGTCATCTGTGGAAATGAGAAGTACGTCATCTGACATTTATCCAAATAACCGAAACAGCAAGCAAAGGCTCCGCTTCACAAATTTCCCACTGCTTTCAACGTTGCTCCAACTACGAGTGCAATGATCAAGCCGACACAAGCTTTCCTGACTCTGCTCGCTCCCTGCTCCCTTGCTCTCCCGTTTCCGATCTCCAAAGCCACCATAGGCCAGTAGCGCTGAATCAAAGCGGTAAACATCCTATCAACTGATCGAACCACCCACAGAGCACCAAGTCCGACAACAGTCACGGATAGCGCAGCCAGCAGCGGAACTGCGCCCAACCGCTCCAACGCAAACTCCGGAAATACCACTGCGCCAAATGGGAGCTTTGCCAGCCCGTACAGTAAGACTAGCACCGCACCAACTCGAACCCCAAGATTGCCTTTTTTCGCCATCCACGCGTATCCTGGAATGTGTCGAATACCAGTACCAATGGCCGCCTCTAAGTCCGCGAACAGGCGCTCCGCAGATTGCTCGTCACTAAACACATGCATACGAATTCGCCCGCCCGCGATCATAGCGATCTCAACCTGCCCGTACTTCGAGCTATCCTCGTTCTTGATGTAAATCCCCTCAATTTTTTTGCTGGTGGTGTTGGCTTGCTCCAGTGCCTCCTCGACGCATCGCCAAGATGTGATTCGCCCATCGATAGTCTTGTAAATAGCAACTGGTTGGCCAGCCTCTTTTTCTAGCCGGTTCCATATGCGACGCACTATATCCTCGGATACAAGTACCGGCTTCTCCACGGTAGCTTCAATTGTTCTCGTCGGCTCCTCTAGCCTGCGCTTCAATTCCTGAAGCTCGGGATTCGTCGACTCTAATGCGTCACCCACTTCAATTCACTCCCAAAATCGTCCAGCACAGTCTGCTCAAGAAACCCTGGTTCGAAAAAACCTCGACATTACGCCATGTCCAACTGAGGAATTTGCGTCTCCAACCGAATATTGGCGTCCACTTACTATACGCAATCCAACCCTAGTTCCACGCCGTTACCATCCCGCCTTGTTTGCGCTCACCGCCTCATCACCGGCTCCGCGGTGCACCACATCATTTCCGCATCCAGCTTCGGCTCATCCTAGCCGAGGGCGATCGGGATCCAGCGCCTGCAAACGGCCAGGAAGTCAGTGTTCCCGGCGTTCAGCTGAAACGTATACAGGCGGTTGCCGATCTCGCGCATTAAGTCCTTATCGCCCCGTCATCGAAATACGATTCCTCCGGCTCCCTCTCCACCACTAACTTTTTGTAATCTATTGATATATAAAGACAAAAGAGCAGATATTCAATTTAAGTTGTACTTTTGGTTGTACCTTTTTGCAGGCGATTGTCAAAGACATTGAGGCGCTTCAACGGCATCTCATGACGGGCAATGTGCGCACCCGTTCGCATTCACGTCCTCCAGATTGCCCGTTTTTCCACTCCACCATTGCTAGATCATCAGCCTATGAAACTGTTCAAATCAATCTTCTCATGCCCACTGTTCCACAATTGCCTGCCAAGCGGACCGAATCCGCTCAATTGGTGACATTTGCCAATTATTGTTTCGTGACCGGTGCAGCGCGCGCTGCGAAGGCCGCTGTTGCCGCCAGCACCCACTGCGCTTGGCCGCGTGAATACTCCACCACGCCGCCTTCAACATGACCGTGATGCGCCTGATGCGCGTAATGCCGTACCGCGCTCCATACCGCGCCTTCCCGTTCTGATTCGGACATTCCCTTTCGATTACTTGCAAGTCGATCCAGGCACTTCGCCGCCCATGTTTGTGTCCCGTATTTCTTTCGGCCCAAGTCCTCCACGGCTGCGCGGCACCCGGCGATGCACCCCTGATAGTCTCCGTGTCGAAACCGCTCTTCGGCCCGCCGTAATTCGGCCCAGAATTCATTTAGGCCATCAGATTGACTGTGGAACGGTAACGCCACCTCGATCAACATCACGTCGCGTGCCCCTGCTTGACGCAGGAGTTCTATCCAGTTCGATCGAGGCTCTCGGTGATGAATTGTGTCCGTGACGTTGTGAGTGTCCTCACCCTCATCAAGGCGCCCTACCAACACCAATTCGAAGTCCAGATCTCCCGTTCCGCGCAATGCCTCCAGCGCAGCGACCTGCCCTGGATCTATCGGGAGGACAATCCCCACGCCTGAAGACGTCGAAAACTTGCGTTGCCGCAATTCAAATACGCCGTCAGGCCTTGCAAAACCGCAGCGGACACTTCGCCCGCCCGCTGATCCGACTTTGATTTCTGCCCCTTTGATGGACACGCCGCAGCCCGATGTATCACCTCCATTCACGCTCACCTTCAGTGCGAACACGAGTTCGTATCCGCACAGGACCGGCTGTAAGTTCAGATTCGCGAACGCTACGTCCGCACTTACCCGCCCACTTATCGCCATCACCATTTTCCGCCCCACTATTCGCTGTACACGCTAGTCCGACCTGCGCCGCCCAAAACAATGCATCTTGCGGCCGCCGCCGCACCCCTCAAACGTTGATCCGAGTCCGTGTCGCGACGTACCTCGCCGTTTCACCCCTGAGTGCCAGACACACTGAATCGAATCTCGTCTCTGTCAGGTTCTATCGCCACCTTGCCGTTCTGCGAAGCTGCCGCCGACGACCACTCCTCCTGCGTTTTAGTCGTCCTAATGTGAGGGCAAGTCCACTTCAGTTCTCGCGATCCTCCAAAATCTCCCTATCTTCGGGTGGACCCTCTCGAACCAACTTGAATAGCGATTTCCTCGCAAGACTAAATCCCGCTGCGAATGCCGCTTCTTTTCTGAACGGCAATGCCTCGCCCGACCCACTGTGAACAATTTCGGAACGAACTTTATAAAACCTCCGGATAGTCTCTCTGATCCGTTCCCGATCCAACGCGTCGGTTCCAAGAAAGTTCGCAACCCGTTTCTGCAACTTGTACGACTTACCCCGTCTCGGTAGTTTGTACATGCCTTCGAGCGTAACCGCCACATCCAGAACCTTGTCTTGCATCGCAAACCGACCCGTCCGTGAAAGTGCGCCAGCCAGTCGCGCGACAGAGCGCGCCATCCTCTTGTAACGCGCGCCTCGCCGACTCTCAAAAGCCTCTAACGCCTCATCGACGCTCGCCCTACTGATAATTGGCATCTCGCTGAAGCCATCAAGTCCTCCCGCCGACCACGTACCGAGCATCCCCAAATTGATTCTCGACTGGCCCAGGAGTCGGGCAGCCGACAGGTCGATGCAATTCGACATGCTAGCGAGCGGCACGACCGGCACCTCATGACTCACGGCGATTAGATCCAGCAGTGTACGAGCATCAACGAAAAACCGTTCCCCCGAGTGTCTCGACGGTTCGTTCATGCTGCCCGCCCGCCGGAATCTCGGTCGCCAACGGAACGGCCGAACCACTGCCCCCAACGAACGCCAGTTGTGAATACCTGCCCCGGATGGCGCGAGTTCGTCCACCAGTTCCCGCTCGACGAACCGCCGGAATTCCCGGAACGGAAGGATTGACATTCCGGCTTCGACATCAATTCGTTCGGACCCAGTCAGCCCGAAGAACAAGAGTGCGTCGCAGCCCGCATCGAGATTTCCCAACGCATCGCCTGCCTTCGCCCATTCCGGGACAATTAAATCGTTCAGGTCGCCCGCCGCCAGCTGGAATCGATCGCCCGATACTTCCGCAGTCCGGGCCATCAGTCCCGCTATCAGATCTCCGGCGGAAATCGACGTTCCGGAATTCAGCATTCGCAACCAGAAATTGTTCTCGCCGACGGTCCGGCCGGCTACCGCGACCCTCTCGAGCTCGGGGTGGGAAAGCAAGATATGGCGCGTGGGATCCAGCACGCTACGCAGACGCGCATACTCGGCTTCCTGGCCGAACCTCTCACTGTATCGCGCACTGGAATAAACCATGCGTAAGTCATCCAGCGGAAAAGGTGTCTCGTCTTGCCCGTTTACGATTACCAACTTTCGCGTTTTCTGCTGCTGGTACGACTGCAGATAAGGCCCCTGCACTTCCTCCAAGTCTACAAGCGCTGCCGCCAACCGGTCGATCCAGGCCCCAGAATCGAATACCCTGGCGGTCAAATGCTCGTCCTGTCCGTTTTATTGCATACGCCGTCCGTCGTTCGCACAATGACTTCCAAACTGCAAGTAGTCCGGTCAAAGCACCAAGCACACCTGTAACCGCCGCGATCCACAACATGGCAGACTCTCGGCGTTCCTTGCACTCCGCGCGGATATTTGAGCGCAATGTGGCCATCGCTCATCTTGTCAGTCGAATTCTTCCGGTATGCTCTGATTGCTTCCATGCATCGCTGTCTAGGGAATATTTTGGAATCCACAGAAGAAGCCTCTGAGCCGACTGGATTAGATAGCGAGAGGCCAACGACTCTAGTTCGTCATCCATCAAGCCGCGCTCAAGCATTGCGAGCTGATCGATATTCTCGATCTCGTCTCGATCCTTCTTTTCCCTATTCGGCCCTCTCTTTCTCTCGCTTGTGTCCCGAGAGTGTCGGAAACATTTTTTGGCAAATATAGTAGAGTTTGAGGCTCTGCCTTAGTGAAATACCCAGCTACTGCCCAACCGTGGAGCGGGAGAACCCCAATCCTTGAGTAGCTTGGGAGCAATCATTCCACGTGTTGAATCTCGCGGACCCCGTCAAAAATTTCGCGGGCCAGATGGTCATGCGCGGCCGAACGAAACTCGGTGTCCGTCATCACCCTGGAGAATATCTCTTCGTTACCCTCCATTCGCGCGATGAACAGCTCGTCGAGCATACGATCCAGATACGAGGAGAAGTCCGCGAAGTTGTTTGCGCGAGCCACCTCCGCGATCTTCTCGTCGTTTTCCGCCGAAGCTCGTATCTGATCGAAGAACAACTGATCCGCCTCGGTGAAATCGGTGCCGAAGCGCTCGTTGAGGCGATCAATCAAGCTCGAAAGCGGTACCTCCTGGTCCTTGATGCCGGCCGTGCCGACATCGGTCGGCCCCTTCAGGGGATCAGCGTAGCCTTCCGAGAGGTCAATTAAGCCTTCGGTCATCTGTTGAAGCCGGAAGAACCGCAGTGCCACCTCGTCGTCTAAAACGAAGGCCCGGCCATCGCCCGGCGGCGGGAGCTTCGCCAGGAGATTTCGCACGAAGGCGTAGAGCCGTTCAAGGTCACTGTCGTGGTAGGGAATGATCTGAGACAGGAAGGCATAGAGGTTTCGATAGGCTTTCAATTGCCCGCGAAACTCCTCCCGCTCTTCCTCCTCGCGATCCTGGAAGCGCTGAACGACGGCGTCGAGAACAGCATTCATCAAGCGATGATCAGTCGCCGAGTGATCGCGTCTGGCGCGATACCAGACTTCGGCAAACGCGGTCACATCGGCCGGCGTGAAGATCGCCCATTCGAGCAGGCGATGCTGCAGCTCCGACAGGCGGTGCGGATCGGCGTTGTCGCCAACCGGCGTCGTTTCGTAATAGGGCTTGAACGCCTTGCGGATTTCATCTTCCTCGTTGGCGAAATCGAGCACGAAGGTGCGCGATTTTCCAGGCGCGATTCGGTTGAGCCTTGAAAGGGTCTGAACCGCCTGAACGCCAGCCAGGCGCTTCACCACATACATCGTCTGGAGCAGGGGCTGATCAAAGCCGGTCTGGTATTTCTCCGCGACCAGGAGAACCCGGAATTCGTCGCGTCCGAAGGTTTCCGGGAGTTCGCTCTCGGCAACTCCATCGTTCATCGCCACTTCCGTGTAGGACGATCCGGGGTCGTCCGGGTCTTCGACCACCCCCGAGAAGGCCACCAGCGAATGGATGCCGGTGTAGCCCCGATCCTGGATGTAGCGGTCAAAGGCGAGCTTGTATTTCACGGCGGCAAGGCGGGAGCCGGTGACAACCATCGCCTTCGCTCGCCCGCCGAGCTCCGACATCACATAGAGACGGAAATGCTCGACGATGACGGAAACGACTTGCTCAATGTTGACCGGATGAAGCTCCAGATAGCGCGCAAGGGCCTTCGCGGCTCGCCGGCGCGGCACGTCGGGATCGTTCTCAACCTGTTTGATCAGGCCGAAGAAGCGTTTGTAGGTTGTGTAGTTCTGAAGCACGTCCATGACGAAGCCTTCCTCGATGGCTTGCCGCATGGTGTACTCATGGAAGGGTGACGCGCCGGACAGGCCGGGTTCGTCGAACAGGGCCTTCGTCTTGAATTTCGGCGTGGCCGTAAAGGCGAAGAAGCTGAGGTTTGGCTGCCGGGCGCGTCGCAGCGCATCGCGCAGCACGGCCGCTTTCGCCTCGTCGGAGAGATCGTCGTCCTCTTCATCGGAGAACTGGGCCGCAATGGCCGCCTCGATCCCTTCCTTGTTCAGCATGCCCCTGAGAGTGGTCGCGGTCTCGCCGCTCTGGGAAGAGTGCGCCTCGTCGACGATAACGGCAAAGCGTTTACCCGACGTATCGATTTTCACGCCGGAGCCCTTCTTCTCAAGGGTCGAGAGCGCCTGCGAGATGAAGGGGAATTTCTGGATGGTCGTTATAACGATGGGCGTACCCTGGGAAAACGCCTTTGCGAGCTGCTTGGTGTCCTCGTCGATCTTCTCGACCACTCCGGTCTTGTGCTCGAACTGGTAGATCGTGGACTGCAATTGTTGGTCAAGCACGCGCCGGTCGGTCACGACGACGACGGAGTGAAACACTTTCTCGTCCCGCTCGTCGTGCAGGCTGGCCAGCCGGTGCGCGAGCCATGCGATGGAGTTCGATTTGCCGGAACCGGCCGAATGCTGAACCAGGTAGTTCCGGCCCGATCCGTTGGCCCTGGCGTGCGCAACGAGTTTCCGAACCGAGTCGAGCTGGTGGTAACGCGGAAAGATCATCGTCTCCTTCCGGACGGTGCGCACTCCCTTGTCGGTCCCGACCTTCTGTTCCTTCACTTCGAGGTGCATGAAACGTTGCAGGATTTCCAACAGGCTGTCGGCCTGCAGCACCTCGTCCCAGAGGTAATGGGTCTTCCAGTTCCTCTCGACCGGCGGGTTGCCCGCCCCTTGGTTGTTGCCCCGGTTGAAGGGGAGGAAGTAGGTCTCCTTGCCTCTGAGCCGCGTGGTCATCCATACCTCGTCCGGGTCCACGGCGAAGTGGACCAGGGCGCGCTTCTTGAAAGCGAAAAGAAGATCGCGTCCGTCTCGCTCGTTTCTATACTGGCTGATCGCATCGGCGGCTCGCTGCCCGGTCAGCGGGTTCTTGAGTTCGGCGGTGACGACGGGGATGCCGTTCACGGCAAGGCTCACGTCGATGATGCAGCGGCGGTTCTTGCCGTCCGGTTTTTTCATGACCGAGGTGAAGGCGACCTGGCGCGTGATCGTCAGCCGGTTCCTGGCGTAGTTCTCCGCGGCCTCGGGATTCATGGCCGTGTTCGGCCGGAACCAGGCCATGCGGAAGGTCTTACCATAGCACTTGAACCCGTGGCGCAAGACGTGAAGCGTGCCCTTGAGTTCCAGCTCCTTCGACAGGCTGTCTAGTACGGTCGCGGCAGTCTTCGGCCCGAGAAGCACCTTCAGCGCCTCCCATTTCTTGGGTTGGCTGTCCTGCAGGAAGCCGGAAACATCGTCGGGGAAAAGAGAGAGCGCTTCGTCAAAGGCGTTTGGGCTCCGCTTCCCATACCCGCCAGTACTGGTCAGCCTGGCTTCAATCGCCATCTCGAAATCGCGTTCGGTGTGTCCCGACAAACCACGCCCTTTCACTTCAGCGGCCAAACCTTACGGCTCTTCAAGTACTCATCCGGGACTGTGTAGGTCTGTAGAATCTCCCAAGATCCGAAAAAAACATCGATCTGGTGCGTGTAGCATGCTTGGTGCGCCAGTTCCGAGAAGAGTTCTGACAGCCAACGGACGACGGTTAGAGCGTAATATCGCCCGAACTTCTGAACAACCCTCGTCAGACCAACGCGAACGGATGCCGTATGCGCATCCTGCATGATTTCGCCGGACTCGTTGTCGTGAAGGACCATTGCGAATGGCGACACGATTTCGTGTATCGCCACCGCATTCGCCTCTACACGGGCCTGGATTGGCTTCCCCTCGTAGTGTGATTTGAGGATCGATGTCGCAACGTCCGACCACCATCGTGCGATGGGTTCTTTTCTGGAGAGATTGGGATCGCCGAGTGCCGCCAAATTTGCATATCGGCCGCGAGACGCATCAGCGAATGCGTCAAGGACATCAACAATCTTGGCGCTGATCGAATCGGTTGGGCGATTGTACTTCAGACTCAGGCCGTGCTTCATTTCAACTTCCGCCGCAGCATTCAGAAGGTCCACCAGCTTGTGCCCGTACTTCCTGACCACCTTCTCTTCCGGCAACGTGCCGCCGTTGGAAATCGCGTAGTCCACGACAAGGATTAGCTTCGCCAACCGTTCTAGCCCGATGGCCAAACCAAAAAAGGCGGTGTAGTATTCGCCCGTCTGATCGCCGTAACCGGCCCGTCCGAGGCTGGTTGCACCGGAGCCGAGTAAATGGCAAGCAAGCTTTGTCTCTCGACTAATCGAATGCCATTCCGGTATATGCAAAGGACTGCCTAGACCGGTCATCCCAGCTCCGCAAATTGTCCTGTGACAGCGGCAGTTATTTGCGCTGATCGGTACTCATCCAGCCGCGCAATGCTATCCAATACTTTGTCCGCCGTCTCACAGTGATTCTCATCTAACTCGACACAAGACCGCGCTATCTCGCTCTGTTCGTCCCTGCTGGGAATGGGGATCGGAAAGGCCCCTAGTGCCTCTCTGTTCACTTTGGGCATTGCGACCCGAAGTGACTCAAGCTCCGCATAAGAGGTAAATGCATCAGTTAGAAGAAAGTAGAACAGATACTCACGGACCAAATCGCTACCTGAGTCAATCGCATACATATCGGCACTACATAGGCATTCACCGCCATAGAGTGCAACCTTTCGAAGGGCCGGACGAATTTTCGAGTATAGAATTACCCCCTCTGGACAAAAGTATTTCCCGCTGATCGCCCCCTGCTCTTCAGCGCTCGTAACCTGGTATAAGCGTCCGGTGCCACTTTCGATGTGATCCGGCGCGATCAGCATCATCTCGGCATATTCGGGTTCCTTCGGATCGACTTGACCACTCTTGACATGACAGCACCACTTGAAGGGTACAAGCGACCAATGTGCAGGAATGTCGCCGAGCCAGTCGATACCGGAGGGTTTCATCGGGGCGTCGGGATTGAGGCCCTTAGTGACCGCGCGGGTGATGAGTGCCTGGCGTTTCTCGGCCAGCCGATCCAGAAGTTCCCGCTTCTTCTCGATCAGCCCGTCGAGCCGCGCGGTCTTCTCGTCCAGAAACCGTGCGATTCGCCGCTGGGTGTCGAGCGGGGGTAACGTAATGAAGGCGTTTTTCATCGCGTGTTGGCCAAGCCCGAAACGAGTGACACCGTTCGCTGACAGCTTAAATTGGTTGTTGAGCGGGTCGGCCCGGCAGAGCCATGCGAGAAATTCTCCGTCCAGATATGGGGTTTCCTCGAACACGGAAAGGTGATATCCGCACAGAACCTCCGGCATATCCTCAGTAACCAGAGCAGGGATGCCTATATCGTCCCACCCTTCGCTGTCCTTTGTTATGAGGACTTGACCGCGTTTGAGTTGGAAACGCTCGATTTCCGTTTCGGTTGCCGACCCCTCCATGAAGTCCATGTCCGACGTGATGCGGTCGTTGTAATAGACGTCGGTGTAGTTGCAGAGCTGAATCGGCTCCTCATCCTCAGAGATGGTCTTATCGACATTGCTGTTTCGGACGTTGGCGAAGAACTTCAGTTTCTCCAACTTCCAGCCTGGCGGAAGTTTTCGATAGGCTTCGCGGATCTTTTCCGGGACTTCAGTCATGCCGCTAACCCCTTGAGCAACTTGAAGATATCTCCTTCGAGCTGGGTGATGTCCGCCTCTATCTGATCAAGCGGGCGCGGCGGCTTGTATACATAGAAATTTCGGTTGATAGGAATTTCGTAGCCGACCTTGGTTTTGCCGTAGTCTACCCATGCATCGGGCACGTGCGGCAGCACCTCGTTTGCGATGTAGGCGTCGACGTCGTTCCGGAACGCCTCAACCAGCCGATCGTTAGGCTTTTCCGGCCCGAAATCCATCGGCAGCGGCAGCGCCGTACAAGGCGGCAAGGAGATGTTCTCGGTGTCGCGAAGCTCACTGTCAGGCTCCGGTCGTCCCTTCCTGTCCCGGCAAATTTCGGCCTCCTGATCGCGCTCCCCGAGGCCGGTGAAGATCGCCTTCTTGACCGTGGCGGGGATCTTGATGCCGGCACGCTCCGTTGCTTGCATCACGTCAGCCTCGAAAACCGCCCGGTCCATGTAGCGCGCGTTGCCTTCGAGCGTCCCTAGCATTTCTCGGATGGCATTCTGCTTTTTTCGTCCCTCCGCAATCTCACGTTCCGCCGCCGCCGTGTCCCTGCGCTTCTTCGATTTTGCCAGATTGGCGAAGGCGGTCTGGCCGTCGAGCTTGGCGATGTGCTCCGGAGTCGCCTCGAAGTTCATCCGCAGGGGGCGCTCGACTGTCACCTTCAGAAATCCGAATTCCCAATTCTCGAAGATGCGGGAGATGACGCGGGTCTCGGTCTCGCCGTCAATCTGGACCTCCGCCGTCTCGCCGTCCCGATAGTTGCCATAGACTCCGGTCAAGTGCCGGATTTGCTCCTCGGCGATCTCGTTGCGCTTGTTGTTGAGGCTCTTCTTCATCTTCCGGAAAAAACGGGTGCCGTCGATAAGTTGCACCTTGCCGCGCCGCTCCGGCTGCTTTCGGTTTGTCAAGAGCCAGACGTAGGTGAAGATGCCGGTGTTGTAGAAGAGCTGATCCGGCAGCGCCACGATGGCGTCCAGCCAGTCGTTCTCGATGATCCAGCGGCGAATGTTGGACGGCCCGGATCCCGCGTCGCCCGAGAAGAGCGGCGAGCCGTTGAAGACGATGGCGATCTTAGAGCCGGGCCTGTCCTCGTCCCCTTCGTCGTAGGGATGCATTTTGGAAATCATGTGCTGAAGGAAGAGCAGCGAGCCGTCGTTGATGGCCGGAAGCCCTGCACCAAATCGGCCTGAAAAGCCAACCGCCTTTTGTTCCCGCTGGACAACCTCCTTCTGGTCCTTCCATTCGACGCCGAAAGGCGGGTTGGCCATCAAGTAGTGGAATTGCTTGCCCTCAAAACCGTCCTTCGTCTTGCCATCGCCGAGGGTGTCGCCGAGGACGATATTCGCGGTGTCTTCGTCCTTGATCAGCATGTCCGAACAACAGATCGCCCAAGACTCATCGTTGTACTCCTGGCCGAAAAGCGCAAGCTGCGCCCGTGAGTTCTGATCGAAAATCAGCTTCGCGGATTCAGAAAGCATGCCGCCCGTCCCGCACGCCGGATCGAAGATCGTGCGGTAGATGCCGGGCTTGTAGACATCCTGTTCCCCGGTGTAGATGAGATTCGCCATGAGGCGAATGACTTCGCGCGGCGTGAAGTGATCCCCCGCCTCCTCGTTGGCCTGTTCGTTGAAGCGCATTACCAGATGTTCGAACAGATAGCCCATCTGAAGGTTGTCGATCCTGTCTGGGTGAAGATCGACATCCGACATCGCCTTGACGACTGTGAAGAGGCGGTTGCTGGCGTCGAGTTTCTCGATCTGATCGGCGAATTTGAACCGCTCAAAAACATTCCGCGCAGTCGGGCAAAAGCCGTTGATGTACGACACAAGGTTCGGCGCGATGTTCTCGGGATCGCCGAGCAACCGGGCGAAGGTGTAGGGGCTCGTGTTGTAGAGCGCGTGTGTCCGGTTCGGGTCGGCGGCCATGCCGAGCAGACGATCCATTGCCGCTTCGGGCACTTGTTGCGCCTCAAGCTCATCGCGCTTCTTGAGAACGGCATCATTGGTGGACTCCAGGACGCAGTCGAGACGTCGCAAGACGACTATGGGAAGCATCACCAAGCGATATTGGGGAGGCCGGTACGGCCCCCTGAGCCGGTTAGCGATTTCCCAGATTTTGGCTTTCAGCTCTTCGTGCATATAGACGTTCATGAATCCTCGTCTGAGTGTATGTCTTCAGAACTTTGCGGGCACAAGGAACCCGGAGTTCGGAGAGTATTCGGGTCATCCGGTATACAGCGGTTCTGGCACGACCTTGATGATTGCCTAACTACCCTTAACGAAAAAGCCAAGGTATCGCAAAGCCTTCGCTATGCGTCCGTTCAGTGGCGGGCACTCCTCTGGCTTCACCGTGCCGTATAACTCGAGCGCGCAGAATCGGCCGAACAGCGTGAGCTTCATTGACGGGTCGCTCAGGACGTCATGCAGTCGCTGGATGAATTCTCCCGGACCGTAAAGCAGGTGCGACAGCGTGGACTTTACTCGCTCAACATCGTCATTGTTTCGCTTCCAGAATTCCGACGGCAGCTTCTTTTCGCCCCCCTCAACAAAGCGCAGTTGTGCCGTAAACGCATGAAGCGACATCAGACCATCCATGATTTCATCCTTCGTAGCTCCCTCCAGCGCTTCCGGTGTTCCGAAAATTCCGGTAACGTTTTCCAGCCAGTCCCGAAACTCGTCATGCACCTTGTTGTCGACGGCATCGACCCATTCTCGCCCAAGCTGGGTGATTAACACGCGTCTTTCGTCTGCGTTTCGTTGCGGAGCGTTCCGCCACGCCTCGTCGCCGATGACGTGGGTCATGCGCACATAGTTCAAGAAACGGTTTGTCTCATTGGCCTCACCAATATCCAAAAGATCATCGCGCCTAAATCCACCATCATTCAGGATTGCGGCGACCTCACGAAAGGCGGGACGGTATTGCTCGTAAACCTCCCGTCTGAGCCGCTGAAGAAACTTTTGCTCGCTTGATCTCTCGCCATCACCCTCCCTGATGCTGGGAGGCTCCACCGAGCCGATGCGTTTTTCCAATTCGCGTTCCCAATCCGGCGTCTTTTCATACATCCACTTGTGCGTGCGGTCGAACGTGTCCAGCGTCTCCTTTGTCAAGACCGAGCCGGCACCCCAAAGCTCATCGAATAAGTGCCGCGCTTCCTCGACCGCGTCGCCGTCTTCGGGCTGGTCCAGGCACACGACGGCTTCGCGATTCGAATAGAAACCGCCCCTGGTGAGATTTGACGAGCCGACCAGCGCAGCATTGCCGGAAAGGAATACCTTTGCGTGGAACCGCTTCGTCAAATACCGAATCGCCACTCCAGATTTATCGTGCACCTTGCGAAGCTGAGTCGGGCTTGTGGTCGGGTTCAGCCCTACCAATAGCTGGACCGATTTACCTTCAGCTACGGCTTCAAGTACCGGCTCGGCAAATGTGAAATAGGGGGCTGCCAGCTGCAAGTGTGAAGATCGCTCATACAATTCTCTGAACGCAACAATCAGAACATCTTCCGGTCCGCCGTTCGAAAAAACCCTGTTCATTCCTTCGTCCTCATGGCGATCTGCCGGAATCCGGCGTTGTAAAGAAGCGCCAAACGAATCTGCCCGTTTCTTCGCTTGAACAAAGCCATTTACGCAGTCCTATCTCATACCTACAGGAATTGTTCCAACCGTCATTTCCTGAACGTGTCGGCGTCACGAACCAGATCATTCAACACACCCAGGAAACTAGCATCGACCGAATCGTCCACGTTGTTGCGGTTCCACAAGCCCGAACAACGCACCCGTTCGCTCGAAGAATGGTTGCCCAGCCAGTGAGGCGAGGGTGGGTCGACCCAACCTTCGACGAAACCGCTCAACAGCGTGACCGTGTTCCGCTTGACGAAGGCACGCAGGCTGTCGGGTCCGGGCGCATCCCCGACCGGCAGAAACAACAGGCTCATCTGGCAGATCCGGCGGCTGACCAGCGTTTCCAGGCGCCGTTCGGAATCCGCTTCGTCCCGGCTTCCCCTTTTTTTCTCGCCCCAGTTCGCAGACCCTACGTTCGGCGTTCGCGCCATCATCGCCTCGCCCACAAGCTTGCGAAAGACCGATCCACGATGATTTCCTCCCAGCGGGTCGATTGTTCCGCGGTGCTGACGCACGCGGCGCCACAACGTCGATTTCGATCCTGCGCTCACCGCGTGTGTGCCGACATGGACGACGCGCAGACCCGCCCCAGTACCCGAGCGCCGTTCGCCCGGTTCGAAGAACAAGCAAACGCCGCGTTCGGGCCATAGCATTCGCCCGGTCAGGCTCCCGACGCGCCGGGATCCGCCAATATGAACTTCAAGCTGTTCCAGCAACTCATAAAAGCGGCCTGTGGCGTCACCTCGGTCCATTCTTCAGCCACCTCAATTGCTCTCCGATCCGCAACCCTTCCATGGGCACCACTACGGACGTAAAGCATGCACGCAAATGCTTCTCGATATTTTCGCGGTATCGTCGACCCGCCAAAATGACGACCTCCTCTACATTGGGAAGTGATTTAGCCAGTTGCGATTTGACCCGCTCCGCCCAGTCTCGCCGCGCTGCCACGGACATATTGTTCAACGTCTCGTCGTACGGCGCGATCACAGCATCCGGGTCCAGGAGCCCGTGCTTCGCGGAAAGGATGAACCAGGGCGCCGCTTCACGCTCCACCCACGCTCGCGCGAGCTTGAACCATGTAGATCGGTACAAGTCCTTCGCCGGGACAGGACAGTTTCCCTTCTTTCCCACGCAGGACACCAGGTAGAGACGATCTTTTCTTTCGGTCATGGCCGTCATCTGACCGACCCGAAAACTTGGTCCACTTTGGTCAGACTCACGCCGGTCGCTTGCCGGATCAATACCGAGGCTCAGCCACTTATCGCAGCTTTTCGTTTTTGCTCGCCACGAATCCCGACGCGCCCTTGCCCCTGGCGCGCCGAATCGTGTAACCATAATTCCCGAGCCGGAACGATCGGTCGTTCGCGAAACCGGCCAGCGCCTTCTCGATCTTGACCACCACCGGATCGGGTTTCGGCCCGGCTGCCGCCTTCGCCTGCTGTGCCAGCCACTTGCCGAACACTTCATCGCCGAGTTCAACACCCACCGATTTTCGTAGCGCGTTCAGCTTGCGCACCTGGCCCTTGGTCAGTTTGCTTTCGTCGATCGCCATGAATTCTTCCTCCCTTCTTGCGCCTCGATGGCGGCGCCAATCATACCTGTTCGGCCCAACACCGCTAAATAATCCGAGGATGTGTCCAGGCGGCAGGTATGCGCACCACGCATCGGCGCTACATTTCACGCCCTCCACCGATCAAACGAACCTTCATGCAATCACCGGTTTTGCGAATCGACATCGCTGCGCGCGAATCCACAATTGGGTCCATGCACGACCTGACCGATCCAGAGCTTCTCGTACTGGCGCGCTTACACTTGCAGAACCAACATTTCTTCGTCGTACGTCGGTGCGTGCAACGCTTTCTCTCAGGAGAACTGACCGCTCGGGAAACTGACTCGCCTCGATCACTCGACCTACGGACATGCGTCGCTGGCGGACATTGCGGGAACTGCAACTATTCGTCGTCTTCCTCCCACTCCTTGCGGTAACGCTCCGGAAAGCCGAGCAGAAAGCACATCGTCTGCAATCCTCCAATGAGCGTCACCCCGCTTTCTGCCGCCTCGCCCTCGGCTTTTTCGGTGAACCTGGACGCCGAACTCATTACAAACCTTGTGGCATCGTCCTTTTGCAATTTCGCGCCTTCGACGATCTGCCTGACCGCATGCGCATCGCCTTCGTCAACGCCCTGCTTCCACTTGACCTGAACGGCGATCGAACCGGTAACGCTGTCCGGCAGAAAGAGCCGATAACGGTTGATCGGCGGCGACACCAGAATGTCCACGTCCCCACCCATGCCATCGTAGTGAGGATGATTCTTTACCTTGTAACCCTGATCCCGGAACGCCTGCCGAACCGCCTCTTCGAACCACTGGCCGTTCCATGCCAACACTTCTTTCTGCAACCGCATTGCGGCGGCCCTGAAGGCATTGTCCATCCGGGCACCCGACAATTCCGCCCGTGAGCGCTCCTCGAGGTTGCGCTCCTTGTCCAACAGCCGTAAAGCGGCGGCAACGTTCTCTTCGCCGTAACAAAAGGACACCGCTGGTCGGTGACTCGCTCTCGAGAACACGCCTGACACCAGATATGCGTCATCGTCCGCCCGGTAATTGAATGTGCGAACACTATTCGGATCCACGGGCAAGATGTGACCGAAATCCTCGTGCTCATGCGAGATCTCGAATCGGTAGTCCCCACTCACCCGCGCGATCGAAAACTGGTTCCATTGCGGCACTTTGGGGATCACCACAATATCGCCCGAACCAATCTCCAGCATGCGGCTCAAAATTGCGAACCGAAGGCGGCTTGGATCGCCCCAGCCGGCTTCCCGATGCTCCTCCTCCCAATGCGCCTTGCCAACGGGTTTGCCGTCGCGCGTCAGCGCCAGTCCCTGCACCCCCCAACCCTGCCGCAACCGCCCCTTTGTCAATTCTCTGTGCAACCACCCAACGCCGTCGGCCGTGCGAAAAACGGTAAACCAATCGGGGCTTCTGCCTTCTACTCCTGTCATTCCGGACTCCTCTGCCTTTTTCCAACACAATTGCCGAAAAATTCACTCACTAACTGCAACATTCCCACCAACCCGCGAATGGGACCACGTTCTTTTTCCCATTCTTGCTACTGCGCGGTATGGCCGAATTCGCCGAAGCCTACGTCGATTCCTATTATCGGATCGAGTCGGTCGCACGCGTGGCAAACGGTGTCCTCCGTGTTTTGGCCCTTGCGGACCCGAACGTTCGAGCTGCCGTCAAAGGCCACCATCGCAACGTCCAGGCGCTGTTTGCCGGCTCAAGCGCTAGGGACTATGACTTATGGCTAGATCGTGTCATCCTTGAAGGGAAGCTTCTGCATTCCACTTGCCGCCGCCGAAATTTGTCGGTTGCCATCCCGTTCGACAATTGTGACGATCCTGCAAGCCCTGGAATGCACACTACTTCATTGCGTCTAGTTGAAATTGCTCCCCTTCGCAAAACATCCTCGCCTTCCATCGGTAAGATCCCGCCTTGAAGGTTCGCCAAAATAGTGCATTGATGTGCTGCCTTTTCCACATCCGCTCTGGCTTGGGTTCGAAGCAACCGTCACTAGAGAATACACACGAGTCAAAGCGCCATACCAGATGAAAATCGGTTCCGAACGAGCCGAGCCGCTTCAGAATTCGCCCTTAAGTCTCCCGAAAAGGCTCGCCCTCAACCCCATCTGGCTGCACAAAATTCTAGTTGGCAGCGTTCATTGCACGTATCCGATAGTATTTCAACTAGCCAATAATCTTCGAGATTTGTCCAATTCCGCAGTCCGTTGCTTTACAATAGAAAAGCTCAACTTCTCTACTAGCCATTGTTTTTCCTTATAATCTATTGGATACCGATATACGCGCTGAGCGACTAGGTCTCGAAGAACATGGAACCCAAGTGGATTGTTCTTTACTTCCTTCGCAATTCTATCTATTTTGTCTTTTGGTATACTGGCTGGTCCATCCAAAAGTGCAGCAACCTCCACCATCTTGTATGCTAACGATGCATCCTCGGGAACAAGTGCTTCGAGAGTAGGCTTTAGCTGATCCGTACCAAGTGAGTCTGCAACCTTTCCTACTATTGACCGAGCAATCACACGAAGTAAGGCAAATGCAAAGTCACGCGACCATCGTTCTAACTCTTTATCGCTCTTGCGAGCAGAAGCCTTAACATTTTCCTCTTCGTATTCCCGGCGCATTTCGATCAAGACGTCTAGTATTTCAAAATCCTCTGAAATTAATAACTCAAAATATGAAAATAACGCTCGAAGACCTAAATCAATTGCATCATGCCCTAAGCTAACTTTCGTGCTTATCCTGAGTGATCCGTAATAGTTTCTTAGTAGTTGTCCGATTAACTCAACTGTTTTTGCCGCTACTCCCGCCTGGGCCAACGTATCTAGCGCCCACGTAGTCTCTTCCCTTTGATCTTTATCACCCGGGTCCTTTTCCAATTCTCTTTGCTTTGCTTCATATGCGTCTTTCTGTTCTAACTCTTCCTTTTGTTCAGTGTCCGGATCGCGTACCTCCAGTACTTGCATACCGATCGGCGCCGCCATGCGATTGATCGTTTCAAGCAAACTGTTGTCCGTGGACGTCGCAAAACTAAATCGCTTCTGACCCTCTAAAAGAGTAGCGGCCGAACCCCGTATACAGTCCAGTACGAATTTGTCATTTGAGTGATGAATTAAGAAAAGCACAATATTTGAATATTCGACGATGTGCAGTCGATCACACATATGGCGCACAATATCCCTAATTTTTTCTTCGCGTATGCTTGCTGCCAATCGCTTCGAGAGAAAAAAGTAGTAAATGTATTGATACCTAAAGCAGACACTGCCAGAAGCTTCAACAAAGAATATTTTCCCTTGCTCAAGCCTGGACTTAATCCGGTCAGCTTGCCAATCAACGCCAAAATCACTACAAAAGGCTTGATGCCAACTCAAGAACTCCTCAGCCGTACTCTGTCTTTTTTTAGGCAAGAACAATTCATTGAAGGCGAACTCAGACATATAATTTGAGTATGCATCCAGATCTTGTGGTTTGACGCCACTCTTCAATAACGTTCTTGTTATTAGAAACTGGTAGTAATGCCCGTATGTACTGCCGATGGGACTCTGTGCTGCCGTCTCTATTGATTGCAGTATTACTAGCAAGAACAGTGGAAGCGAGGGCACCAGGCTCTTACCAATAGTCGTATTTATGACCAGTCTCATTTGGTCGCGTTCTCTTAGCGTGCCGACCGTGTTCCACTCTCTACTTTGCCTGCCAAGCAGAATCCACCGCTTGATCAGCTCGTCTCGCTTAACGTGACCGAAATCCTCGATCAAAAATCCTTGGAAGTCTCGTAGCGCGGCATTTCCTTGTTGTGATGTAGCGTAACGTTCCAACGAGAATAAATCCTTGGTTACAACTATTGACCTTGACGCAAAGGCGCGGGTGAAATCCAGTAACTCTTTTGATAGTTCTACGTCGGCATCACCAAATTCAAAATCGTCTATCAAGAGTACTCGGTCACTGGGATCTAACTGATCGAATTCCGTAAAGTCGCCGCCTTCGTATGTACTTGCAAACACCCTCTTTATGGTGTTACGGAAGCCATGCAATTTACGAGAGGATATTTTCCCGGCTGGGATATACAGTGGAATTTTTCCGCGCTGATAAAATTCCAGGAAAAACATCCTAAGGAGTGCCGTCTTTCCAGAGTTTTCTTCTCCCTCAATGAGTACATGATCACGCTCTAGTTCAAAAACTAAGGTTTCCGACGAAGTAGTCCGTTCTAACTGATCGTCATCTTTTAGCGCGTCAACTTTCACCGGCAAGAGATCAGGGTAAACAAATACGTCCCTTAAACCTAGTTTATCCTGTCGTGGATGGAGAATGTTCGCCCCCATATCCTCCAACCATGCTCGCTGTTCTGCCTTCAAGCGAAACTTTCCCGATTCCAAACTTGTTAGTCGACTTGCGTCTTGCCAGTTGGAGTTTTGTCTATGCTCGAAGCGATCACCAACGCTTCTATAAGTGTTGTGTTTGATTTGACAAGTATTTGTGTCAAGCAACAGCAAATTGAACGAACGATTGTTCGTTAACCTTCCGTCGAGTAATCCACCGTCCACTATCCGCACATGATCGCCCATCTTTGTCAATAGCCGAGTACTATCAGGTATATGCTCATGCCCAAATAGTACAACAGACGAACACGACGTCAACTCAGTACGTAAATTTCTGGAGCATTCAGTGCTAAACCAAGTTAGTGGATGGTGCAACACTGAAACAGCGAATCCGTCTGGCTCTCGTAGTTGCTCACGGTAGGCCTCGATTGGGAAGACCAAGGATCCGGGCCTTTCTTCCTTGGAAGACATCCATGCAGTATTGAACGCATTAATCTGCACAATGGATGATTCGTCTCGGATTCTATAAATTCTAAGTAGCGGATCGTCATGTACGAGAATTTCGCTGCCTTCTAGTCCATTGCGAAACTTAAAAAATTCCCGTTGTTCCTTTATGCACTCTTGGACTACGTCGTAATCCAAAGATAGTTCAGGGTCTTGTCGAATATCTTCTACTAGTACCGCTCGAAGCTTCCTTTTATTGCTGTGGTCAACATCATGATTCCCCGGACAACAGATAATTCGGCAAGTAGCGGTGCAACCATCATCAATGAGAGTAAACAGTTCTAACAGCCAATCTGCGGCATATCCGTATTCGTCTGCGATCCCTGAATACGCTATGTCCCCACTAATGATAAGAAATATATGCGTTGCACCAATGAGCTCAGTTCTTATGCCTGCAAATATCTTCTTGGCAAGTTCCTGGTCTTCGTTACGATCAAAGTCTCCCATACGAAAATGAAAATCGCTTAGATGAATGATGCCTAGTTTCAACGTATTCTCCAATGAATCAATTAATGACAGATTCCTGTGCGCAGACTAGCCAAAATTCTTGGTAGCCACGAACGCAATTTCGCTTCTCCGCTTTATTCCTTGCCATTACTGCTTGGACATCGCCAGAATTTTTTGTTGGTCATATTCTTGGGCGAAAATCAGTGGCGGTGGTTTCTATTGCGGCTGCTTGTTTTTTGCCACTACGAATCCCGATACGCCCTTCTCACGCGCCCGCCTTACGGTATATCCGTAATTCCCCAGTCGGAATGTCCGATCGTCCACGAAACTTGCAAGAGCCTCTTCAATTTTCTTCGAGATCGGATCCAGCATCGGCTCTGCGGCTGCCGAAGTTTGCTGCGCCAACCATTTGCCGAAGACTTCCTCGCCTAGCTGGTCGCCTACAGACTTTCGAAGCGCGTTGACTTTACGCACCTGCCCTTTAGTGAGCTTGCTTTCGTTTATTGCCACCGTATCTTTCTCCCAGTAGTAGCCCGAAGGCGGAATTCCGGCGCCAATCATACTCGTTCGGATCGCTTTTGCCAGACCCATCATCAGTGCATGTAAGTTCCCACCCCGGCGACGCCGGCGCGCGGACGCGCAAGGAAGAACACGAGCCTGCATGGGTTAACAAAATCGTGTAAAAGGGTAATTGTCTCGGGCAAAGAGGCCGGCCAAGCAGTGGTGCGTTTCGCCCAAAAGCAAGTTTGGCCCGCACCGCAGTCGGCGTTTCGACACTGGTGGCACGGCCCAGGTCGCGACCCCGTATGGAAGATTGAAACTCTCGCTGCGCTCCCGCCCGAGCTGCCCGCCGAAGGCAAGTACTGGGGGTTTTTGTTCCATGGAAGTAGCGATCGGATCAAATCCCTTAGCCCAATCCCGTCAGCTCACGTCATCCGATGCCTTCTGCTATCCGTCGCATTCAGGCCCGCCTTGCCAACTCAGCGCCTTTCGGTAGTGCGGGCATCACCTTCGCATTTCTCGCTGTTTCCATGGGATATGCGCATCGACACCGAGGCAGGAATCCTCACCATGGACATATGCGTAACCGGACCCAGCACGACCTTTACATACTGGCCGGCCTGTACCTGCAGAACGAACAGTCCTTCCTCGTCCGACGCTGCGTGCAACGCTTTCTCGCGGAAGAGTTGACCGCACGGGAAGCCATCGAGCGCATCCGTCGGGATCCCGGCGTACGTGACGAGCTTCCGGATCCGGTCGACTAGCCGCATTCCCGAATCTACCGCGCCTCCACATGTTGCCGCCCCAGGCGGCACTCCTTTCGACTCTCGGTTCGCGTAATCCCTGATTTCACCTGACCGGGACGGCCCCGGTCTGCCATCCGCGATTTCCTTGCGGTCATCCGTTGGTCCCACCGGATCCGCTTCGACTCTGCTCCGCATTCCCCCACCGATTGAACCGGACAACCCTCGTCCGCGCCGCCTGGCGTGGCGTCCGGCCCGGTCGGGGCGAGTTCCGGGGACTGGCGTGCGATCACTGGCCGGTCACACGCCCCTCGTGGATTTCGTCGTTCGGCTGCCGCCGTCCCTTCATCCATAGAGGAGTCCGTCGACCATGCCCGCATCGGAACCCACCTCGGCAAGCGCCACGCGAGCGAACGAGAACCGCTTTCGCTCTCTCACTCCCGCCTGCCTGTCCAAGACCGAGAAATCCTCCGTCGTCAAACTCGCGCTCGCCGTCCTGTCGAGTCGATACCGCCCCGGCCGGGCCTTTACCGCTCCCGCCGACATCGAGGGTTTTCTGCGCCTCAAACTCACCGGGCGCCGTAACGAGGTCTTCGGGATCATCTACCTCGACACGAGACATCGCCTGATCAAGATCGAGGAACTCTTCAACGGCACCGTCGACGGGGCGGCCGTGTATCCGAGAGTCGTCGTACAGCAGGCGCTGGAGAAGAACGCCGCGGCCGTCATTCTCTTTCATAACCACCCGTTAGGTGGAAAACAAGTTGTCAACCAACCAATGATCGGCTCTGTTCTGCGCAAAATTCTTGGGGATGATCGTATGCAATTGCGCCAATACCTGACGGCCTAGAGTTCCTGCGGGCGTTTGGATTGGTTGATGTGCGAACCGTCGAGTTAACTTCCGCCAGTCTCCGAAATCCTAGTCGTCATGCGTCGTCATCGAAACCATCGGTGCCTCACAGGTCATTTGTGCCATCCAGCCGCTCCACTGCCCAGCGGCCTGCGGAGCCGGAGGGCGGCGTTGGCCGGGCGAAATCCGGTGCTTCGCGAGGCTTCTCGCCACGCAGAAAACCCGGACGATTTTCATCATCCCATCGTTCGGCGTCCCTCCAGGGCGTTTCCAGGAGCACACAGCCAATGCCCGCATCGAAAACCGCCCCCGCAAGCGACAACCGCTTTCAATCGCTTTCGCCCGCCGCATTGTCCAAAAGCGAGAAGTCCTCCGTGGTGACGCTCGCCCTCAAGGTGTTGTCCCAGCGCTTCCGCCCCGGCCGCGCGTTCACCTCGCCCGAGGACATCGAAGGGTATCTCCGCCTCAAACTCACCGGGCGGCGCAACGAGGTGTTCGGCATCATCTACCTCGACACCAGGCATCGCCTGATCGAAATCGCCGAACTCTTCCAGGGCACCGTCGACGGGGCGGCCGTGTACCCGCGCGTGGTCGTGCAGCAGGCGCTCGAGAAGAACGCCGCTGCTGTAGTGATCTACCACAACCACCCGTCGGGCGTGGCCGAACCCAGCGAAGCGGATCGCGGCATCACGCAAAAGCTCGGCCGGGCCCTGGCCCTGATCGACGTGCGGCTGCTCGATCACCTGGTCGTCACCGACGGCGCCTTCGTCAGCCTCGCCGAGAGAGGCTGGATATAGTCCGAACGAGCTTCTCCGCCGGCCTCGCCGCCGACCCGTCCCGCGCCCGCAAGGGTTCGGGACGGGCGGCGGTTCCGGGCGAGCCGGAAGGCGGACAGAGTCATCGCTGCGCCCTCCGTTTTCAATCCGTCCGTGCCCCGCGCCGGGGCTTTTCCGAGGAGCCGCCATGACCGATACCGAACGCGCCATCCGTTGCATTGCCCTTGCCTCGCTCGTGCCCTCGCCCGAGAACGTCCGAAAGACGCCCGCCGAAGGCTCGGCGTTCGAGCAGCTCAAGGCGTCCATCGCCGCCCACGGCTTGCTCGAAAACCTGCTTGTGCGGCCCACCGGGCCCGGTGCCGGCGACTCGGCCCGCCATGAGGTCGTGGCCGGCGGCCGGCGCCTGGCGGCGCTCCAGTCGCTGGCCGACGACGGTGCTGTCGCGCCCGATCATCCCGTTCCCTGTCACGTCATCACGGACGATGACAATGCCGCCGAGCTGTCCCTGGTGGAAAACACCGTCCGTGCCGCCATGCACCCCGCCGACCAGGTCGAGGCGTTCGCCAAACTGGCCCAGGACGGCGGAACCGTAGCGGAAATTGCCGCCCGGTTCGGGGTTTCAGAACGCACGGTGGAACAGCGGCTGCGCCTCGGCAACGCGGCGCCGGAACTGCTCGATGCCTACCGGGCGGCGGAAATGGGGCTGCAATGCCTGCAGGCATTCTGCGTCACCACCGATGCGAAGCTGCAGTTCGCCGTGTGGGAGGAACTGAAGGCCCAGCACTACGGCCCGAGCGTGTGGCAGATCCGCAGGCTCCTGACGGAGGGCAGGATGCCGGCGACGTCGGCTCTCTCGAGATTCGTTGGCGCGGCGGCCTACGAGTCCGCCGGCGGGGTGCTGACGAGGGATCTGTTCGCCGAGGAGGACGACAGCGGCACCTGGTTCGACGACCCGGCGTTGCTGCGCAAGCTGGCGCTTGACCGGCTTGAGAGCGCCGCGGAGGAACTGCGCACGAAATGGTCCTGGGCCGAGGCCCGCGTCGAGGTCGAGTGGACCGACACCGCGCGCTTTGCGCGGATCCGCCCCAAGCCCGGCGAGCCCACCGCCGAGGAGACGAAGGAGGTCGAGCGGCTCACGGCGCGGCGCGAGGCGCTCACCGAACTCGACGAGGACGACTGGACCGAGGAGGCCGAGGCAGAATTCGACCGCATCGAGGCACGCCTGGAGGAGATCCAGCACACCGTCGCCGGCCGGGCCGTGTTCCGCCGCAAGGACATGGAGATGGCCGGCGCCATCGTCACGATCGCCGATGACGGCGCGCTGCACGCGATCCAGGGCCTGGTGCGCCCCGAAGACTTCGCCGCTGCTGCGGGTCCTGCGGAGGGCCAATCCGCCGACCTCAATGGCACCGGCGATGAAACCAGCGATACGGGGAATGGCGCTTCGAATGCCCGCCGTCCGCAGGACGACCGGATTCAGCCGCCGGCGCTCTCGCGCCCCGATCCCGTACCGGATCCCGCGGCCGCTGCCCGCAGGGCCACGGGGATCGGGATCGGGCTGGGCGACGACCTGCGGGCGATCCGCACGTCGCTGATCAAGGCTCACCTGGCACAGGATTTTTCGGCCGCCTTCGATCTGTGCGTGTTCCAGATGGCGCGTGCCGTGTTTCGGACCGGGTATCAACCGCATGCGCTGGATATTTCGGTCGTCGAAACCCGCGACCGCCCGCCCATTCGAGGCAACGACGAGCACTTCGCCGAAGCCGCCCGGGGCGAGGCCCTGCTCGAACTCAACCGCTCCGTCCTGCCCCTGGACTGGCTCGACCACGAAAACGACGGAGAAGCGTTTCAGGCGCTGCGGGATTTGTCCCCGGGTCAGAAAGAGTCGCTGTTCGCCGCGTGCGTGGCGCGCACGGTGAATGGGCAGCTCGCGTTCGAGCCCTCGGCACGCCCTGAGCTCGAAGCCACGGTCGCGCGGCTGGACATCGATTTCGCGGGGCTTTACCGGCCCGACGCGGAGCTGTTCTGGAGCCGGCTGAACAAGGCGAGGATCCTCGATATCGCCTCGAACACGCTCGGCCCCGACTGGGCCGCGGCGCGTGCGAAGTCCAAAAAAGCGCAGATCGTGTCGTCCGTGGCCCGGGCGTTTGCCGCCGATGACGAGAAGGCGTCGCTCCTGCCGGCCCAACGCCGCGCCGCGGCACTCGCGTGGACGCCGCCTGGGTTCAAGGCGTTCGACGCCGGGGAGGCGGCATCGGACACGAACTCGACCGAGACGCCCGACACCGCCGGGCAATCGGATGCCGGGGCCGCACCGGGGCCGGAGGAGTCGCCGCGAAACGGCGATGCCGCTTCCGCCGCGTCGGTCAACGGCGCCAACGACACGAGCGACGCACCGCGCGGCGCGGCCGCGCCCGTGAACGGCGAGGATTCCGACGCCCCCGCGGCCGAGATGCCCGAGTTCCTACGGGTGTCGCTGTAGGGCGCCGTCGGCCTCGGCTCGCCCGTCCCTGTCCACCCCCGACAGCACCCGTTCGCCTCGCGCGGGCGGGTGCTCTCTCCCTGCCTATGACCGGAGAAACCAGTCAATGGATCGCACCCCTTCGCCCGCCAGCACCCCCATCCGCGCCCGCATGCACCCGGACGCCCTGGACCGCATGTCGATGTTCTTCGATGCCGCGGTGTCCACGGCCTTTGTCGAACTCATCCAGAACGCCCGCCGCGCCTCGGCCACGCGTGTGGACATCACCGTGCAACCGACCCCCCCGCCGCTCAATTTCCGGTGCCGGGTCACCGTACAGGACGACGGTCACGGCATCGCCGATCCGGCGGTGCTGCTCAGCTACGGGCAGTCGCAATGGAACGGACACGTCGCACGTGCCGAGAACCCCGCCGGCATGGGCCTGCTCTGTGTCGCCAAGCGCGGCTGCGTCGTCGCCTCGCGTGCGCGAATTCGCGCGGCCGAGTACCCGCCCGCCTGGCGGGTGGCGCTCGAGCCCGAGCACTTCGCCGGCAAAGTTTCGGCGGCGGTCATGCCCGACGACACCGCACCTGAACCGCACGGCACTTGCGTGACGTTCGAAGCCGGCCAGTCGCGTGAAACCCTTGAAGCGGCCGCGACCGCCGTGGCGCGATACGCACCCTTGCCGGTGACCTTCAACGGCAAGGTACTGGAGCGGGATGATTTTCTCGAACGCGCGCTGCGCATCGAGCACTGGAAGGGGCTCACCCTGGGCGTGCTCAAGTCCCGGCACCCGCTCTACAACGAACCGGACCTCAACTTCCACGGCCTCACGGTGAACGTGCGCCTGCCGCACGTGCAGGATCTGGACGGCAACACCTGGACGGTGCGCGCCGAGGTCGAGGACTGCCCGGAACTGGAACTGGTCCTGCCCGCCCGCAAGGAAGCTGTCGAGAACGCATTTCTGGACCAACTTCGGGAGGAGGCTCGTCTCACAATCTACCGTGCGCTGGCGCCCGCCGATCCGCCGCCGCGTTTCGCGTTCGAAGACCACACGCGAGCCGCACAAGCCGGGATCGAACTGCCGGAGCCGCCCGCCGAGCTTCGCCCCTGGGAGCCGTCCACGGCCGATGTGGACGACTGGAGCCGGGACGCAGCACTCGTCGCCGTCGGCCCGGACGCCCTGGTCGTGGAGTACGACGCCGATCCGCCGGGCACCCAGCCGGTTTATCGCGCCGCCGGGCGGGCCGGGTTGGCGCCGCGGCTGTTCGAGGCCAACCGGCGCCTGGCCGGCTACGGCTGGTACGACGCGCTTGCGCGCCTGACGGACGTGCGCGCCCAAATCGCCATCGACGGCCTGACCCACACCCGCCGCGCGCTGCATCGGCGGTTCAGGGACGCCGCACGCAACGGCGGTGGGCAAATGCAATTCGGCCCCCGCGACCGGGCGGACAGGCTGTCCATGACCCTGACGATCGCACGGCCCGGCGGCGCGAAGGACTCGCTTGCGATCCCGGCCGACATCGTCTTCCTCGACACGGAATACGGTTGGCTGAGCGATGCGTGTCCCGTCATCGCCGCCGGCAGCGATATCGGCGCGGCCGAACTCGCCCGACTCCTGCGCCGCGCGTATTTCTGCCCGTCCGACGATGCGGACGCAGACAGTTGTTCGACCCAGAGCGACCAGTTCGACGATGCCGCGCTTCATCTGGCGTTGAAGCACGTCGCCTCGGCGGACGAGGCCACCCGCACGGCCATCGCCCAGGCCGTCTGGCGTGAGGTCCACTGGCTCATGCCAAAAGACCGGGCCGTCGATATCGCGGTTCGCGGCGAGCGCATCAACGTCACCCTCGGCGAGCCTGCCAACGGCCGTCCCGGGTCTCAGCCCGCTTCCGCCGAACCCGGCTCCGGGGACCTACGGCAATAGCTGCCCCAATCGACCCGCCCGGACCCTACCGCACGGCGTCGCGCAACGCCTTGCCGGCCTTGAACGCGGGCAATTTCGACGCGCCAATCTCGATGGGCTCGCCCGTGCGCGGGTTGCGACCCTGGCGCGCCGCCCGGTCGCGCGTCGAAAACCTTCCGAATCCCGGAAGCGAGACCGTCTCCCCGTTGGCCAGCGCATCCCGGACCGTGTCGAAGCAGGCCGCCACCGCGCTGTTCGCGTCGGCTTCGGAAAGCCCCGTCTGGCTTGCGAGAAGCGAGGACAGTTCGGATTTGTTCATTCGCGTTCCCTCCACGACTGGCCCCTGAATCAAGTTCGACTTGCCGGTTCGCAGCCGTTTCCCCCTCGGCCACCCACGGCCCACTCACCGTACCGCAAATCCTCCAATCCGTCATTCGCGTCCGCAACCGGGCCGTGTCCCGGGTACCGGGAGCACTGTCCATGGAGGCGGGGTCAGCGATTTTCGGGCGAATTTCCGGAGCTGGAGTCCGCCGATGCCCGACCACATCACCGCCGACTATTCGCTGAAACCCAGCGAATTGGCCGAAACCCTCGCGCTGCTCGTCGAAGCCCGCCAACCCTGTCTTGTGTGGGGGCCACCCGGCTGCGCCAAGAGCCAGATCGCCCAGCAGGTCGCCGCGGCCGCCGGGCGGACCTACGTGGACGTGCGGGCGCTGCTGCTCGACCCGGTCGACCTGCGCGGCATTCCCTGGCGCGACGATCGCGGGCGAACCCGCTGGGCCCCGCCGGTCTTCCTGCCGCCGTCCGACGATACGGGCCTGTGGCTGGTCAATCTGGAGGAACTGCCCTCGGCCGTGTCCATGGTCCAGGCGGCGATGTATCAGCTCGCACTCGAACGCAAGTGCGGCGAGTACGAATTGCCCGACGGGGCCTCGCTCATCGCCTGCGGCAACCGGGAATCCGATCGCGGCGTCACCCACCGCATGCCCACGCCGCTGGCGTCGCGGTTCGTGCACCTGGAGATCCGCGCCGACGTTCCCGACTGGTGCGCCTGGGGTGCGGCGCACGGCATCGCCCCGGAAGTGCTGTTCTTCATTCAGATGCGCCCCGATCTGCTGCACCAGTTCGATCCGCAGTCGAAGGAAAAAGCGTTTCCGTGTCCGAGGACGTGGGAGTTCGTGTCCAACATCGCGCGCAGGCGCCGGGACTTGAGCCCCGTCGCGCTGCGGGCGCTCGTGCGCGGTACGGTCGGCCAGGCAGCCGCCGTCGAGTTCTGCGGGTTCCTGGAAGTCTGGCGCGAACTGCCCCATCCGCACACGATCATCAACGATCCGGACGGCGCCCCCGTACCGGACAACCCCAGCGCCCTGATCGCGCTCTGCGGCTCGCTCTACCGTTTGGCCGACGACATCAATCTCTCGGCCATCGTCACCTACGCCCAGCGGCTGCGCCGCGAGGTGGGGGAGTTCCTGATCGGGTCCTGCGTACGGCGCGACCCGGCGCTCCAGCACACCCCGGCGTTCATCCAGTGGGCTTCGGCAAAGACCCGATGAACTCCCATTCACGCTACCAGGAGGGTTTCAGGCGATGAATCTCACCCATGACGCCATGCTCGTGACGCTGCGTATCCACGGCTGGTCCGGGCACCGGTATGACCGCAAGGCCAGCCAGTACGTGGCCGTGCACCACGACGCCTCCGCCAGCGCCGGGCGCTACAACAAGCGCCTCCTGCCCAAGGCCGCGCTCTCGGCGCTCAACGCCACGCTCAACGAAGCGAGGAAAAACCACTACCACCACACCCTGCCGTGGGACGATCTGGGCGCGCGGCTCCTGCCGGTCGCCAACTACGAGCGCTACACGGCTGCGCTGGGCAAACTCATTGACCGGATGCTGACGGAGCGCCAGCGCTTCATCGCCGACTACGACAACCAGGTCGAGCAGGCGAGACTGGATCTCGGACGGCTCTTCCGGGCCGACGACTATCCGTCCAGGGACGAGTTGCGAGGGCGCTTTTCGGCCGCTTACCGCATCGTTCCGGTGCCCGACGCGGGCCATTTCCTGGCCGATCTTGCCGCCGGCGAACGGCTGCGGCTTCGCCAGGACATCGAGCGGCACGTGAGCGAACGCCTGAACGGCGCGCTGGGGGATCTGTACAGGCGGCTCGGCGAGGCGGTCGGGCATGTCTGCGAACGGCTCACGGAGGACGACAACGGCAAGCCGAAAGTCTTTCGCGACAGCCTCATCGAGAACCTGAGAGAACTGGTCGACACCGTTCCAAGGCTCAATCTTTTTCAGGACCGACAACTCGAAGCGCTTTGCAGGGATGTGCGTGAAAAAATCGCACACGTGGAGCCGGACGTGCTGCGTCCGACGGGCGCGTCCGGAAAATTCGATCCCGCGGTGCGCCGGCGCGTCAAGCGCGATG
This sequence comes from Candidatus Rariloculaceae bacterium, assembly GCA_965262365.1. Taxonomy (GTDB): domain Bacteria; phylum Pseudomonadota; class Gammaproteobacteria; order Steroidobacterales; family Rariloculaceae; genus UBA6522. The sequence goes on along the minus strand of OZ253541.1, from coordinate 2,969,616 downwards.
CCGAGGATCTGGCCGCGCATTTCGCGGGCTATTTCGGGGCCGAGCGCGCCCAGCCCCATCACGCCGAGGCGGCCTGATGGCCCACCGCACCGACACCAAGCCCGGCTTGCGGTTGAGCGAGTGCGTGACGGCGCTTCTGCGCGAGCAGCCGTTCTTCGGCACCCTGGCGCTCAGGCTGCCGCTCGTGGCCGATCCCTCCCGGAAAACGCTGGCGAGCGACGGCCTGAACGTGCGTTTCAATCCCGACTGGGTCACCGACTCCGGCGCCGACGCCATCCAGACGGCGCTGGCGAGGGTCGTGCTCGCCTGCGCGCTGAAGCACCACACCCGCCGGGGCGAACGCCAGATCGGACGCTGGCAATACGCCTCCCAACTCGTCACGCACGGGTTGTTGCGCGACGCCGGGTTCACGCTGCCGCCCGAGGCCGACGCCTGGGACGGCCTGAGTGTCGAACAGGCCTATGATCGGCTGCCCGAGCCCGAAGAAGACGGCGGCGAACCCGACCCCGACCCCGGCGGCGAACCCGGGACCGGCCCGAGCTCGTCCGAACCGCGCCAGGCGGGACCCCCGCCTCCCGCATCGTCTCCCGGCGGCGAGCCCCAGGCGCAGGACGCGGACAGGACGGAATCGCCCCCGAGCGTCGACCCTGCGGGAACGGGCGAGGTCCTCGACGCCACTGCTAGGGCTCCCGCCCCGAGCGACGATCCGTCCGACGACACGAATGTGTCCCCGCTGGACGTCGACGCCGAAGAACAGGCGTGGGACGAAGCCATGCACCAGGCCGCCAACGTCGCCCGCGCCCAGGGCACGGTCCCGGGCGCGGTGGAGCAGACGCTGCGCAACGCCCATCGAAGCCGGCTCGACTGGCACTCGCTGCTTCGCCGCTACCTGCTGGACACCGCCCGGAACGACTACAGCTGGAGTGTTCCGAACCGCCGGTTCATCGACTCGGGGCTGTACCTTCCGTCCATCCGATCCGAGGGCATGGACGCCATCGCGCTCATCATCGACTCCTCCGGCTCCGTCCTGATCCCCGCCCTTCAGTCGACGTGGGCGGAAATCCGCGCGATCGCGGCGGAGTTGCGGCCCGAACGCATTTTCGTGCTGCAGGTCGATACCGCGCTCCGCCGCGTGGACGAGTACGGGCCGGACGACCTCCCGGACCGCCTCACCGTGAAGGGCAGGGGCGGGACCGACTTCCGGCCCGGGTTCGTCTGGCTCGAGGAGCAGGCGGTTCATCTCTCCTGCTGCCTGTACTTCACCGACATGGAATGCAGCCGCTATCCGCGGACCGAGCCCCTGTTCGACGTTCTGTGGATCAACACGGGAGATTCCCCTCCGGACCGGTACCGCGAACCGTGGGGAGAGCGCATCGACCTGTGCTGGCACGATTCACACCGCTAACCGGCCGCCATCACGCCGCGCCGTCCGATCCGCCCGCGCCGGCCCAACCCGAGACTCTGTCCGTTCGCATCCCGCGCCGGCGACTTTCCGTTCCGTGTCAACGAGTGCTCCCTCCGTGCCAACGGCGCCCGCAGGAGGCGCGTTCGCTCGATCGGGTCGGTCCCGAGCCGGGAGGAGCGGGGGTCGTTCCCCGCCCTCCGGCTCGCTCTCCATCCGTCCACCCGAAGGAGTCCATCGATGCTCGATGAGCCGTCAACGCGCATGTCGCCGCGCCCGAATCCGCCGATGTCCCGGTCTTCGGCCCACAGCGGCAAGCCCGCCGGCCTGCTCACGGCCGCGCGCGTCCTGCTGAATTCCCTTTCCAGGGGCCGCGGGCTCACCGCCGGCGTATTGCGCGATGCCATGACCGGTCCCTTCGGGGGTACCGACGCCGATGGCGCCTGGGCCTGGAAGGACGCCTACGACGCCGCCGAAGCCGCCGTGGTGCTGTTCATCAAGCGCTATGGAACCGCCATGCGCCGCGAGGCCGGCGCCGGCCCGCAGGGGCCCGCCAACATGCTCGCGATGCTCCAACGCCTGTCAGCGCTCGAACCCTCCCATACCCGGCGATCCGAACAACAGGTGCGACTGCAGCAGTTCTCCACGCCCCTGCCGCTGGCCTATGCCGCGGTTCAGGCGGCCATGATCCGCCCCGGTGACCGGGTGCTGGAACCTTCGGCCGGCACCGGCATCCTCGCCGTCATGGCCCACTGTTCGCTCGGCGCGACCGCCGGCCAGAAGCTCTACCTCAACGAACTCGCCCTGGCCCGGGCGGGACTGCTCGAAGGGCTCTTTCCGGGCGTTTCCGTCGACCGGCGCAACGCCGAGACCATCGCGGATTACCTGCCCGGGCTCGTGCCGTCGGCGGTGCTGATGAACCCCCCGTTCTCGGTCAGCCCCGGGGTCGAGCGCCGCCGGCACGACGCGGATCTGCGCCATATCCGTTCCGCGTTTTCCATGTTGCCGCCGGGCGGCCGGCTCGTGGCCATCACGTCCCATTCCTGCATCCCCGGCAGCCCGGTCTGGCAATCCGCGTTCCGTTATCTCGATCCGCCCGCGCAAACGGTCTTCTCCATGGCCATCGACGGACGGGCCTATGCCCGCCACGGCACCTCGTTCGACACTCGTCTGACGGTTCTCGACCGGTTGGCGGGCAGCGAGGACGAACAAGCCGACACCGGCCGATCCTTCGATCCCCGCGCCACCGCGCCCGATGCCGCGCAATTGCTCAAGGCCGTGCAAGCGCACGTGCCGCCGCGCCGGCCTCTGATCCCGGAACCCGGCGCGCGCCGACCCGCCGGCGGGTTTTCCCTCGAATCGCCGCCCAGCCTCGCGCGTAACGGAACCGCAGCCGCCCCGCACACTCGCCCCGCCAGCCAACCGCAACCAGCCCCCGGTTGGGGGCCCGTCGCCGAACTCGACTACGAGACCGCAGCGCAGTCCACCACCGCATCCGAAGGCGATTCCCCGGTTTGCCGAGTGCCGGCACCCGCCGAGGTGTCGCCGCCGCGCTCCGCCGGACCCTACGAACCCTGGCACCCGGCAACCGTCACCATTGCCGGTGCGCAGCCCCATCCGACGCCCCTGGTCCAATCCGCGGCGATGGCCGCCGTCGCGCACCCGCGCCCGGCCTACCGACCGAAACTGCCGCTCAACGTCATCGGCAAGGCCCGACTGTCCGACGCACAACTCGAAAGCATCATCCTCGCGGGCCAGGCGCACGAGCGGCGCCTGCCGGCCCATGTTCGCATCGGCGAGGGCTGGGAAACCCTGCAACGCGTCGACGGTGCTGCGCACGCCAGTGCTGCGCACAGCGGTCCTGCGGACGGCGGTTCTGCGAACGGCAGTTCCGCAAACGGCAATCCTGCGGACGGCAGCCGGTCCGAGGACGGGGAGGTGCTCTCATCGGCGGTCCGGTTCCGTCGCGGCTGGATGCTCGGCGACGGCACCGGCTGCGGCAAGGGCCGCCAGGTCGCCGGCATCGTTCTGGATCAACGGCTGCGCGGCAACCGCCGCGCACTGTGGCTGTCCGCTTCGGACAAACTGCTCGAAGACGCCCGGCGCGACTGGACCGCCATCGGCGGTGTGGAATCCGATGTCATTCCGCTGACCAAAATTCGCACGGGCAAAGCCGTCCCCCAGGCACAGGGCATCCTGTTCGCCACCTACGCCACACTCCGCTCTCCCGCCCGGCAGGGCCGTCAATCGCGCCTGAAGCAGATCGTGCAATGGCTCGCGGGCGGGCTCGATGAAGACAGCCGCCACGGGTTCTCCGGCGTCATCGTTTTCGACGAAGCGCACGCGATGGCCAACGCGGCCGGTTCCAAGGGCACTCGCGGCGATGTCGCCCCGTCCCAGCAGGGCCGCGCGGGTCTGCGCCTGCAGAACGCGCTGCCCGATGCACGCATCCTGTACGTCTCCGCCACCGGCGCCACGACCCTGGCGGGACTGGCCTACGCCCAACGCCTGGGCTTGTGGGGGACCGAAGAAACCCCGTTCGAGAAACGCACCGACTTCGTCAGCGCAATGGAATCGGGCGGGGTGGCCGCGATGGAAGTCGTCGCCCGGGATCTGAAGGCGCTCGGACTCTACCAGGCCCGGGCGCTGTCCTATGACGGGGTGGAGGTGGAATTGCTCGAACACGCCCTCACGGACGAACAACGGCGGATCTATGACGCGTATGCCGAGGCGTTCAAGATCATCCACGCTCACCTGGAACAGGCCTTGCAGAGTACCGGTATCTCCGACGCCGAGCGTACGCTGAACCGCAACGCCAAGTCCGCCGCGATGTCCGCGTTCGAGGGCGCCAAGCAGCGGTTCTTCGGGCACCTCCTGACGTCCATGAAATGCCCCTCGCTGATCCGCGCCATCGAAGCGGACCAGGACGCCGGCCGTGCGTCGGTGATCCAGCTCGTCTCCACCGGAGAAGCCTTGATGGAGCGGCGCATCGCGGAAGTGCCCACGTCCGAATGGAACGACCTCAACATCGATCTCACGCCGCGCGAGTCGATTCTCTCCTACCTGGCCCACGCGTTTCCGGTGCAGTTGCAGCAACCGTTCACGGACGAGGAGGGGAACCTGCTGTCCCGGCCGGTCTACGACGACGACGGCAATCCGGTGCTTTCGCAGGAAGCCGTCGCCGCGCGGGACGCGCTGATCGAGCGCTTGGCCGCGCTGCCGCCCGTGCCCGCGGCGCTGGATCAACTACTTCACCACTTCGGTCATGAAGCCGTCGCCGAAGTCACCGGACGATCGCGCCGCGTCCTGAAGATCCTTGATTCCACCGGTGAGCGCCTCGCCCTGAAAAGCCGGCCCGCGTCCGCCAACCTCTCGGAGACCGCCGCGTTCATGGAGGGATCCAAAAAAATCCTCGTGTTCTCCATGGCGGGAGGCACCGGACGCAGTTACCACGCCGCGCTCGATTGCGGCCACACCGCGCGGCGCGTTCACTACCTGCTCGAGTCCGGGTGGCGGGCGGAGCTTGCGATCCAGGGCCTGGGTCGCACGCATCGCACCCACCAGGCCTCCGCGCCGGTGTTCCGTCCGGTCACCACCGACGTGAAAGGAGAACGGCGGTTCATCGCGACCATCGCGAGACGGCTGGACAGCCTCGGGGCGCTGACGCGCGGGCAGAGGGATTCGCAGACGTCGCTGGGCGCAGGCGACGCGACGCTGTTCAAGGCCCGCGACAACCTGGAAAGCCTGTACGCCCGGGCCGCGCTACGCCAGTTCTACGGCGCGTTGTGGGCCGGGTACATCCCCGGCTGGTCGCTCGACCGGTTCGAAACCGCCACGGGCCTGAAACTCACCTGGGAAGGGACGCTGAAGGACAACCTGCCGCCGATGCCGAAGTTTCTGAACCGGCTGCTGGCGTTGCCCATCGACGAGCAGAACGAATTGTTCGCCCAGCTCGAGGAACGCATCGACGCGAACATCGAGCAGGCGATGGAGGCGGGCACCTACGAACAGGGCGTGGAGAATATCCTGGCCGATTCGTTGCGCGTGGCATCTCGTGAAGTGTTGCAGACCCATGAGCGAACCGGGGCGGCCACCGAGTTGGTCGAGATCGTGCGCCGTGACCGGCTGCGCCCGCTGACGGCGGAGGCGGCGCTGCAACGGCGCGATCAGGCGCTGGCAGCCGCCCGCAAGGCCGTGCCCGGTTGCCCAACGCTGCTGATGGTCAACGCCCGGTCCAACCGCGCCGCCGTGCGCGCGCCCGCGCCGTCGCGGATCCTGGACGACGGCGCCATCCAGCCGCGTGTGCGCCTGCTGCGTCCGGCCTCGCGCGACACCGCCGCCGAGGATGCGCTGGCCGCATCCCACTGGCGGGAAGCCGACGAAACCGAATGGCGCACACAGTGGGATTCGGAGGTGCAATCGCTGCCGAGCCACAGCGAATCGCGGCTCTGGCTCGTCACCGGATTGCTGCTCCCGGTGTGGGACCGCTTGCCCAGGGAAGACCTGCGGGTACGCCGGCTTCAAACCGATGATCGCGACCCGCTGATCGGACGCGTGCTGAACCCCGAACAGGCCACTGCGTTGCGCAGAGCGTTCGGACTGGGCGCGGGTCCTCTGCCGAGCGCCGCCGAAGTCCACGAGGCGCTGACCCGACGCGGCGCGCCGTTCAGCCTCGCCAACGGCTGGCGCCTGGTACGCCGTCGGCTGATGGGCACCGAGCGAATGGAAATCGAAGGCCCGGTGGACACCGACCTGCCGGCGCTCAAACGCCTCGGCTGCGTGACGGAGATCGTGTCCTGGCGCACGCGCGTGTTCGTGCCCGGCGCCCAGGCCGTCGAACGGCTGTTGTCCTGCTACCCGATCGACGGCGGACCGGCCTGAGCCACGCCCTCTCATCCGTATCGCCGGCCCCCCGCCGACGTCCCATACACTGTCACCGAAGGAGAGCCGAATCATGGCGCCCACCAGCACCTTGCCCGACAACCCCGTGTACGCGTTCGTTCCGGCCTACGGGCCGGCCGACCAACCTCAAAACATCCGCATCGTTTTCGACACGCTGCCCGGTTACGTCCCCACGGCGCTGGTCGCGCTGAATCTCGACGATGCCGAACGGTTGTGTACCCGACTCAACGCCCGGCTCGGGCTGGATCGGGACGCCTGGATGAACATGGCCGCGCGCGCCATGCGCGACTCCGAAAGACCGCCCGGCGCCGTGTGCCATTGAGTCGCACCGTCCGCCTCCGAACGCCGCGGCCATTACGCCCAATCACAGGCCGTTCCACACCAGCGACATGATCCCCACAACGATCGCGACCCCCGCGCAAGCAAGGATCATATGTACCTCGATCGCGTCGGTCATTCTCGAAAGCGGCAGGCCCACCGCCAACCCCGCCAATCCCAACATCAGACACACGATACCGAACGTCGGAAACACCACGCCGACGATGCACAAAGCCACGAGCACGGCGGCATATATCACGTCGTCTCGGCGTGACATGGCCCCGCTTCCCGAATCCGACTTCCATCGTGCCGTGATGTACGTGCCGAGCCCGCGCCTGCGCGCCTGCTTCCGGGCCTTTGCCAACCGCTCCTCGTGAACTCGCTTCAATTCCTCGATGAGCACCTGCGCCTGACCGTGCGAATCGATCCTGCCCGACATCACGCCGCCGGCCCGCTCCAGGAGCTCGTGCAGGTACAGCAACTGGTTCTGACTCGGCGGCCTCGCCTTCGCCTTCAGTTCGGCGTACACCCGTTCGGCTTCCTCGAGCGTGTCAGGCAATTCGTCCGATTCGATTCCAAGTTCCGCCCGCATGAATTGGATACTGCTCAGTATCCCTTCGAACTCGCCGGGCTTTTCCTGGTCGCGGACGACGAAGCGCCTCATGCCGTCCATCTTCGACATCCGCCCACCTCCACGAAACAGCGGTTCACTTGCACGGGCGCGCCACCCCGACCGCCGAGCGTGCCTCGCCAAGTCTAACCCTCACGCGGCGGCCGGCCGGTCGTCCGACCTCATCTTCGCGTTGCCTGGTGCACGGGCAGGCACAGATCCGTTGCCAGATTGTCGGGCACGGTGTCCGCTGGCGAATTGCGATAGATTTCCATCCAAGGGCCGTCAGCCATCGACTCGCCGCTGCCCGCCAGCCACTCGCCGAGCAGCCGGGCGTACACCGGGGCGATCCCCTCGTATGCGCCCTTGTGCCGGTAAACCGCGAAACGCCCGCCGCCGACCGGGCCCAGCACGATGCCGGGAAGCGGTTCTTTTTCCGTGCGTAGTTCCACGCAGGCATCGCAACGCAGCCGCTCAGGCACCACGGTTTCAGGGTCGTCGTAGGAGAGCGTGAGGACGCGGCCGGTGGGTACCCCGATGCTCGCCGCCCACCGGAAGATCTGCTCGAAACAGCGATCCACCTCCGCATAGGGGCCGATGTGGCGGATGCGCGCCACGTGGATGGGCTTGAGCGTTTCGATGCGGACGTCCATGGCGGTTTATTGCGGTGCGTCCGGGTCCACTTCGACCCGGGCGCGGGGGCCGAATCCTACATCAGTTCTCCGGCCGGCGACCGCAGGCCGCTGGTGCCGGCAGGGTCCGGGATGGGCGTTTCGAGGGCGAGCGCCCCGGGACGGAGAGAGAGTTGTCCGGCTCCGGGGATTTTCAGCCCCTTCGGAGTACACACCATGTATCACCTTGCACGTACCGGCTCGGATCCCGTGCCACTCGACTTCAACACTTCTGGCCACACCGACACCGTGGCCGACGCCTCCTGTTTGGATTTCTGCCCGCACGACGAATCGCCCTTACCGGCGTTCGACACCGACGCGCTGCTATCCGTGATCGGCCTCTCCGCTCAAGCGATTCGCGAGATTCAAACGCGTTCGTCCGCTCCCGACGTTTGAGAGTGGGGCGAAGCCCCTGGAGGGTGAATCGGGACGGGGTCGAGAGGGTCCGTTCCCGGTTCATCAACCCTTTGTCATTAACCAGTACCTCAGGAGATCTACCATGTTTGGTTTGAATCGTGCAGAAGTCATCGGACGCCTCGGCGCCGATGTCACCGTCAACCACCTCACCAGCGGCGGCCGTGTGGCGAACATGTCCATCGCCACGGACGAGAGCTACATCGACCGCAATTCCGGCAACAAGGAAGACCGCACCGAGTGGCACCGGGTCGTCACCTTCCAGCCCGGGCTGATCGACATGCTCGAGAAGCACGCCCGCAAGGGACGGCTGGTGTACGTCTCCGGCGTGCTGCAGACGCGGCGCTGGCGCAAGGACGGGGAAGAGTCGGATCGGTTCTCCACCGAGATCCGGCTGGCCCCGGGCGGGCGCGTCCAGTTCCTGGACAAGCCCAACGGCGCCAACGGGTCCACCGGCCAGGCCGCGCAGGCGGCTTCCGCCGAGACGCCCGACGCCCCGGCCGCCACGCAGGATGGAGACGAGATCCCGTTCTAGTCTGACCGTCCGCGCCCCTTGGGGCCGGCTCCCGCACTTCCTCGGCGGGGGCTGGCCCCTCTTTTTGTGCACGCGGGGCACGTTCCTCCTCCGCTGCCGTTTCCCGGTCGCCGCAGCCCGAGCACGTTGAGCTTGGGCGAGGGTGATTTTGGGTGGGGGAGAGAGAGTCGATCCGCCCCCGCGCCCTGTGTCCCATTGCCCACGGAGAAACCGACCATGACCGCTTCCGCCACAATTCCATCCCGCCGCCTGAGCTACGCGGGCATCGGCGCGCGACGTACGCCGCCGGGTGTGTTGGCCGACATGACCCGCATCGCCCAATGGCTGCACCGCACCGGCTGGCACCTGAACTCCGGTGGCGCCGCCGGGGCCGACCGGGCCTTTGCCGACGGGGCGTCTCCCGATACCCGGACGCTGTTCCTGCCCTGGCCCGGGTACAACGGCCACGCCGGCGCCGACTGCAGGACCCTGTCGCCCGCCGAGCGCAAGCCCGCCGAGGAATTCGCCGCATTGCTGCATCCGGCCTGGGCGCGTTGTTCCCGGGGCGTGCGCGCGCTGCATGCCCGCAATGCCGCCATCGTGCTCGGCGCAGGCCTCGAGCGCCACGTCGACGCGGTGGTTTGCTGGACGCCGGACGGGGAGATTGTCGGCGGCACGGGGATCGCCGTGCTCATGGCCGGCCTCGCGGGCGTGCCCGTGCTGAACCTGGCCGTGCAGTCCCCCCGCGAGGCCTGCCTCTTTCTCCGCAAGCGTCGTCACGCCTTCCAGTCGAGGGCCCGCCGATGAGAACCTACGATCGCCATGCCGTCTGCGCGTTTCGCTTTACCCGGGCCATCTGGGGCGGGTTCAGCAACTTCTACCCGCTCGAGTGTCCCATCCACGCCGGGCCGTGGCTGTTCCACACCGCCGAGGCGCTGTATCAGGCGTGCAAGCATCCGCACCGCCCCGACATCCAGGCGCGCATCGCGCACGCGCCCTCGCCGAAGGCCGCCAAGGCCATCGCGCGCGCCGCACCGCTCGGCCCGGGCTGGGACGCGCGGCGTGCCGACGCCATGCGCTGGGTCCTGCGCATGAAGCGCGAGGCGCAGCCCGGCCGCATCGACCGGTGGCTGGACGCCACCGGCGCGCGGCCCATCGTGGAGGTCTCCGTGCACGATGCCTGGTGGGGCGCGCGCCCGGTGGGCGAGCGCTACGTCGGGCGCAACGTGCTCGGGCGGCTGTGGATGGAATTGCGGCAACACGTGCGCGAATCCGATCCCGCCGCCCGCGCCCCTGTCTGGGCGGGGCGCCTTGACCTCGGGCCCCTGTCGGGCGCACAGCCCCGATGCTCGCGGGCAGCGCCCGCTGGGTAAGCTCGTTGGAAGGAGAGGGAGTATGACCGCCGTCATCAACATGCGGCATGATCGTTCGGTTCTGAGCGAACCGGACGTCGTGCGCATCGATCGCGCCACCAGGTGGGGCAACCCGTACGTGGTAGACCAACACGGTTCGCGTGCCGAAGTCATCGCAAAGTACCGCGTCTGGCTGTGGCGAGAAATTCGCGCCGGCCGCATCGGCCTCGACGCACTCGCGGCCCTCCACGGCAAGCGCCTGGCTTGCTGGTGCGCCCCCAAGCCGTGCCACGGCGACGTGCTGGCCGAGGCCGCCCGCTGGGCCACCGAACAACCGCGCCCCCGCCGGAGACTCCCATGACCGCCCGTACACCCGACATCCTGGAGGACGGCGCCCTCGTCGTGCGCGACTTCGTCACGCCGGCCGAGGAGCGGCGCATCCTCGAACGGATTGCTTCGGCGCCCTGGCTTCTCGACCTCAACCGCCGCGTGCAGCACTACGGCTTCCGGTACCACTACACCAACCCCGGCGCCGGCCAGCCGGCGGCGCCGTTCCCGCCGTGGGCCGAGCACATGGCCCGCCGGTTGCTGGACTACTTCGACGGCGTGTTGCCGACGCAGTGCATCGTGAACGAGTACCGTCCGGGGCAGGGCATCGGCATGCACGCCGATCACCGCGATTTCGGCCGCGTCGTGGCCTCGCTGTCGCTCGCGGACGACTGGCCGATGCGGTTCCGTCCCCGCAACGCCCGCCCGTACGTCCGCCACGGCGTGCCGGGCGACCGCGTCCTCACGCTGCCGCGCCGCTCGGTCCTGGTGCTTCGCCAGCGGGCCAGGGCCGAGTGGATGCACGGCATCGATCCCTCCGACACCGCGAACCGGCGCGCCACCCGGGTCTCGGCCACGTTCCGCACGCTGGCGGGCTGACGCCCGCCGCGCGCTTCAACGCCGCCGAGAGGTCGAGGCGGGCCGGCAGCCGGGTGAACCCGTTCACCCGGAGTGCCGATGAATGCCTCGACCGCCTCCGCGCTGCTGGCGCAGCGCGCCGAAGCCGTGTGCCGGAAATACCTGCCCGACGGAAGAAAGCAGGGCCGGTACTGGTGCGCCGGCGACGCGCGCGGCGCGTCGGGCCGCTCGCTGTTCGTCCGGCTTGCGGTGCCGGGCACGCCGGGCAAGTGGACCGATGCCGCCACCGGCGAGCACGGCGACCTGCTCGACCTCATCCGGCTCGCCACCGGCGCCCGCTCGCTGCGCGAGGCGCTCGCCGAGGCGCGCCGGTTCCTGGCGCACCCCGTCCCGCCCGCTTCATTCCGGTCCGATGCCTACGACCGCACCGACGCAGCCCGCAATCTCTGGAACCGCTGCGGCCCCATCGACGGCACCCATGCCGAGGCCTACCTTCGGGCGAGGGCCATTCACCGCTGCCGGTTCCCGGCATTGCGGTTTCATCCCTCGCTGCCCTATCGGCCGGTCGCCGGCGGCTGGCGGCGCCTGCCGGCGCTGGTGGCCGCGGTCACCGGCGACAACGGTGAACTCGAGGGCGTGCACCGCACCTGGCTCGATCCGAAGCACCCGGCCAAGGCCCGTGTCTCGCGTCCGCGCAAGGCGCTTGGACACGTCCACGGGCTGGCGGTCCGGTTCGGCGAACCGGGCGCCGCATCCACGCTGCTGGTGGGGGAGGGCATCGAAACCGTGCTGTCCCTGGTGAGCGCGCTTCCCGATACCGTCGCGGCCGCCGCGCTCTCGGCGGGCAGCCTCGGCGCATTTGCTCCCCCGCAGCGGGTGTCCCGCCTGATCATCGCCTGCGACCGCGGCGAGCACGGCGAGTTCGCCGCACGTCGCCTCCAATTGCGCTGCACCGGGCTCGGTATCGCCACCGCGGTGCTGATGCCCGCGGGCAACGACTTCAACGACGACCTCGTCACGCTCGGACCCGACCGCCTCGCCAGTCGTCTGGCGCCGCTGACCGTCCAGCCTCGCCCGCGCAGTCGGAGCGGCTTCGCCGGTGTTCAAGGAACGAAGAACCCACCTTCAAACAATAGGCTTCCTACGTGATGTTTTAGTGTGCCACACGTGCTCACTGCGCCAACCCCTAAAGGGGTCCTCCACTGCGTTGCGGCCCGCGCCTGCGGCGCGCGTGGCTGCGCTGCGCGCGTGCGTCTCAATAAACCATCACTTCGGAATCCACCGGGGCGATTCATTCATCAACACAAGGATCAAACGATGTACACACTCGAGCACACACAGTCCATCTCTCCCACCGCCGTCATCTGCGAAAACATGGAATACTTCGGCGGCGCGCCCGCAAAAGGCGACCCCGATCCCCGCGCCGTCTGGGATCGCGAGGAAGCGTTCGCGGGCCTCGACAACGTCCTGGACATTCTCATCGACGAGGTCGCGCCCGACGGCACCCAGTTCGCCGACGAACGCGAGTCCCTGCTCTGGGGCTTCGTCAACACGCTGCACATGCAGAGCGTGAGACTGGACCGTACGGTCGACCGGCTCTCTCCCGAACTCAAGAACCTGCAACGCGCCCAGGACGGCACCGAGATCAACGCCTGGGAACTGGAGAGAATCATCGAGCGCGCCCGCAACCTCGGCGACCGGCGCGACGCCTTCGAGCAACTGCGCGACGCCGCCGCCGAGCGCTACCGTGCCGACACCGGCAACACCTGGCGCCCGAGGAACGGTTCGCACACCTCGAGAACGTCCAAGCTGACCTCCGCGGCGATCGATGCCCGGGACTTCCTCCGCGCCCGCGAGAGCAGCAAGACTCAAGCGCACCTGCCCGAAGGCACGTTGGTGGCCGTCGCAGGCTCCAAGGCCGTCGATGACGCGAACGTGATCTGCAGCGCGCTCGACAACGTCCGCGGCAAGTACCCCGACATGGTGCTCGTGCATGGCGGCGGACCGGGTGCGGAGAAGATCGCGGCGCGCTGGGCCGAGTCCAGGGGCGTGCACCAGGTCGTCTGCAAGCCGGACTGGACCGCGCACGGACGGGCCGCGCCGTTCAGAAGAAACGATCAGCTGCTCAGTCTGCTGCCGAAGGGCGTCATCGGGTTCCCCGGCTCGGGAATCTCCGAGAACCTCCTCGACAAGGCCGTGCAGTTGGGCATTCCGGTACACCGCGTCGCTGTCTAGCGGCGCGACTTGCCCCCGGGCCGCATCGCCGCCGCGCGGTGCGGCCCGATTTTTTTGCCTCCAGCCGATCATCTCGCGCCACGTGCCCGGTGTGGTGTGAAGCGCGCGTTCCGTGAACCTCGCGGCAATCGAGAGAGAGCCATCGCCGCGTCACCGACAGACCATGAGGAGACACCCATGAGCCGAATCACGTTCAAGCGCGTCACGCCGAACGAGTCCCGCATCTACGACGACGGTGAATGCGTCGGCGAGGTCTACCGGCAGCCCGACGTGCTTCACCCCGGTCGGCACTACTACGTGATCTGGCTCGACGATGATCCCCGCGGGTTCGAGCGGGTCTTCGACCGCGCCCGAATCCGCGGGGTCGCGCAACGGCGCGTGGATACACATCCCTACTTCTGATCCGTGCGCCGGACCATCGCTCGGCTTCTTGGAGCGCGTCGCCTTCGGCGCCGCGCCCCGCGGCGGCTGCGCCGCTGCTCATCTACACCGGCAACTGCCCGATACGTTCCTTTCGTTCCAGCAGGACGACGATATCCGGAACGTTCCGGTGACACTGCCGACGATCCAGTCTGTCTCGCCCATTCACTTCTTGACTTTGGGCGCGTCGCTTCGCGACCGGGCTACCCTGCCGAGCCCGCTGCGCGGTCTCGGCCCTTCGGGCGAGTATCCCTCGCGCCTCCGCTCGCTTCGCTCTCTGCGCGCTCCGCTTGCCCGGCGGCTCGCTGCGCTCACCGTCGTGTCCTCCGCGCGCCGGCGTTCGCATTCGCGAACGCCGCCTTGCTTGCTCCCGCAGCAGCTCCCGTCCGCTCAATCCCCGCGGCGGCTTCCCTCCGGTTCCGTTCCCGGAACCGCTTTCCCCTTCGTTCGGTACCCTGGGTTTGGTCCTCTGGACGCCCTCCGGCGGCTCGGCTCTCACACCCGACGCAGCGGGCTGCCCGGGGCGTCGCGAGCTACCTTCGACTACGCTCGACTGGCCTTCGACATGCGTTCGGGTACGCTTGAGCACTAGAGAATCGCGCTCATGGCCTGCCGGGAAAAGTTCAGTCAACTTAACGGCACCTTTCAGTCAAATTGACTGCTCGCCCAACCTATTGATATTTCTCACGAAAAAGACAAAACACAGGTCGCTTGTCAGCGCGTGTATGCTCAGCGATATACGCGTTCACTCAAATTGACTGAACGCCAATTCCCGCCAGCCTACAGGAGCACTCAATTTGGTACCTTCGATTCCCGGCTGGATCCCAGCGGCTGCTCTCGCCGACACCGGCGCTACCAGTTAAGAACATTGAATTATTCTGTGAACGATCCGGCACAATTGGCCGGAAGATCGTTCTGAAAAAATGGAAAACCACATGCCCAAGACACTGTCGAAGACCGTTCGAGTAACAGAAGCACAATGGAATCGCGTCGAGAATGCGGCCAAAGATCGCGCCGAATCGCCAAATCATCTGCTGGTCAAACTGGCGATGGAGTCCCTCGATCGTCGCGAATGGCCCCGAACCGAGCTTGAAATCCAGCTACTGCGGTCGACCTTGTTCACCGCCCAGGCCACGGCGCGGGACATGATCGCGAAGGGGCGAGGCGAGGAGATTGAGGAAATTCGGCGCGAAATTTCCAGAATCATCCCCGAACTGCCAGCCAGAACCCGTGACGATGGACAATTATCTATCTCGGATTGACCTGGGTGGCACAAATGTTTTCAATCCATCGACGCGCTTCCAATGAATTCCATTGCGAGACCGGAGACGGAAGTTCCCAAATGCAATTCCGGGAACATCAACAACGGCATGCAGTCGTGAGCGCACCGATCCTCCCGACCCGGGAAATCGAGCAGACCAGTCTCATCCCGCCACCCACCTACGCGTCCATCGGCATCTTTCCCTCCCGGGAGGCGTACGAAATTGCTCCGTTGTCATGGATCCAGAGACTGACAACCAGCGGAGAGGGCGGTCTGGCGCTCACGTGGCTCCCAGAGTCAGCCAACGCTTGCACCGCTGCCCTTTCAATTATCAGACATGTTGTCTTCGAGGCAAACCCTGATAGTAGATTTGATCTGCGTGAAACCCGGTTCAAGCTCTTACGGCTCCCGCGGTTCGACTTCGACACAACTTCGTTCACCAAGAGCTTGCGCTCAATACCGCCAGTCTCGGATACTCCCGCGGATGGATGACATGAACATCGACGTAAATGTAACAGTTCCCGCACTTGAGAAGCTTCTGGACTACGCCGCAAGCGGTGTTGGAGCAGTTGCCACACCCATGTTGGCTCCCTATGTCGCCCGACAGCAGGCCAAAGCGAAGCTAATCTCAGCCAAGTCCGACGCGGACAGTCTGCGGCTCATTGCCGACGCCCAGGCCGACGCCAGAAAAGCCCTGTTAGCGTCAAGTGAGAATACCATTGGCACCTTTGAGATCACACACGAGCACATCGCACAGCGGTTGGAGTTTCAGGAACACAAGAGGCATCGCAACATTGCCGCTGCTATGTCCGAAGCAGCCAGCGAATTGGAAGGCGAGACAGTTGCCAACCACGAACCGGATCACGACTGGACAGCTAGGTTTTTCGAGTACGTTCAGGACGTTTCCTCGGAGCATGTGCGGGCGATCTGGTCCAAGATCCTTGCCGGGGAAGTCCGGTCTCCGGGAGGCGTGTCCATGCACACGCTCTCAATCCTGAGGAACCTCTCGAGCAGGGAAGCAAACCTTTTCACCGAAGCGATGCGCTATCGCATCGAGGATTTCATCGTCAAGAAAGCTTGTCTTCGAGCCTCAACAGTCCTGAAGGACTACGACCTGACGTTCAGATTCAATGACCTGGGACTGTTTCGTTCGCCAATCAACGCTCGCCCGCAGAGGTACCTCTCGACGGGCCAAGACGGCAAGAAGGTCGTGGTGAACGCAAATCACCTCCTGTTCCTTGAAGGTATTAAGAATAGGCGTCTCGAAGTCGAAGGAAACGTCGTACTGAAGCCACCCGGCATGGAGCTTGCGCAATTCTGCAATCCCAAGGCGGACTACAGATACCTCTCGGAATTGGCGACGCTCCTCTCGCGGAGCAACTGCATTCTGAAGGCAGTACCCATAGAGTCGCAGTCCAGCGACGGAACCTTCACCTACTCACTGGACAACCTTCGGGTCATCAAACCCAAGTAGCACATACTCCGTCACCGCTTCGAGTAAAGAGAAGTGGCCCCGATTTTCGGAAAGTGCTGTAAGGTCGATGGAGTCGCCCCGGTCTGGTAGACACTTCCGGGCTATGACCCTGGCGCATTAGAAAGTGCCATGAGCAACCAAAGATACTGCCCATAATTCAAGGACAAAGCCGTCCGACAGATCGTCGACCGCCGCTATTCTGTTGCGGAGTTTTCGGAACGCCTCGGCGTTTCAGCACATAGCCTGTACAAATCGGTGAAGGCAATAAAGCCGAACAAGGTCCGCGAGCAGCCTTCAGCATTGGTCGAAGCGCGTAGCGAAGTGCTCAAACTGCGGGCGCAACTGAAACGCGCCAAGGTGGATTCGCCGAGCAAGGCCGCAGGAGTGTAGAAATGACAAGAGACGTTGGAATGGCGATTGACGAAAGCACACTTAGGAAGGTACAGGCGAGAAAACTAATCGCACTGGGCTGATCGGTGACGCAAATTGATCGCTCCGGATCTTCCGATTCATCCGGCCGTGTCTTACTCGACCGGTACTTGAGTCAAGGGTAGGAGGCTGTCACAGTGCGAAAATGTCGGCTGGTGCTGTCCCAACATTCACTAGGTACTCCCGGCCGAGAAGATTCTTCTGCAGACTAGACTCTTGACACTCGAACACGGATGGAATGAGGTAACAGCAGGTACTTGTAGCCAACATTCGCCACAGTCGGACACTTCTCTCAATCATCCATGCGATTCTTGTCTTGTCCTTCCAATCGCCTATCGCCATCATCCGCACGAGTATCAGTAATTTCAAGAGTGACATACGCTCCATCTTTCTCGAACCATGGATTGCCCGATTCATGAGCGTCATAGTCAACACGGTCCACCCGAAACACTTGCGCTTGCAAGAATTCCGCGGAATTTGCATCGAACAACGCCAAATTGAATTCGTCTTCGTTCAGCCCGCTCCTGTAGATAATCCCATCGAAATTTTCTGAAGCGATTAATTCTGCAATGATTTGAGTCGGCACGTAATTCAAGTGCTCGTCGTCTGGCCCTACTGGTTGAGAAAAAGCGATGTCGATTTGGGCCCAAACGGATCCATCGATTTCCTCCTGGGATACACCTCCCTTCTGCTTCATAACGGAGAGGTACCACAAGAGGCCGGTAGCGTGGAGGCCGTTCTCCCGGGTTTCGGCAGTGAGATTGACTAGGGTTATTTGTTTCGTGGTCCTGAATTTGGCTACTGTCACGGGCATCCCAACCGCTGGGCGTACTTCCGATATCGCTGTCTTATGGTCGGTAGCCAGATAGAGATATGCGATACCGCGCGGGTTAATTCGGCCTTCCCGTGCGTTTCTTGACAAGGGGATCATTCTGTGCGGCGAATAAGGGATTTCGTCCATGTATCGTCGGCCCGTCCCATCGTCCCTCCACTGCTCATTACATCCTGTCTGGGCTCGCGAAAAAACCTTTCCGGCAGGAATGACTGTCTTCCGGTCTTGACTGCCTCGACATACCGCGTCAAGAAAAGCCTTGACGGTTGGAGTGTGAATAAATCGTCCTCGTTTCCGAACCGCCTTTGAAAAATCGTTATATTCCCAAGGTGTTTTGAATATGGACATAAATCTCTCGTCTACTTTGTGTCAACAGCCTTTCACACTTGATGAATGCATTAAATTGGATTCTCAATAGACCAATGCAGCACTTGCTGTCATGTTCGGCTTCATGCCTGAAACCCCATCATTTTGGGACAATGCAATTGGGGCGGACGGCTGGGCGAGGAGAATGCCCTGTTCAGGCGGTATTATCGTATCCTATCCCGCTCAAGGTCACAGAAGGGCGGTATTTTGGCGGCGGGAACCCACGAATTCAACGATTTAGGGCCACTTGCGGCCGTTTAGGTGATGGGAGCGTTTGTGAGACCGTGGCCGGCATCCCAGACGGGCCAAGGTCCCGACCATCTGGGGTTGTCCAATTGCAAATGCGCCTGCTGGTCAGCACGTCGACCACAAGTTGCAGATGTTGCTGGACAGGTCGACGCTTATCTGTTCCTTCGCGGCACGCTCCGGCAGGCGCATTCAACGATATAGGAACAGGACGTGAGCACTCTGCATCTCGCCTCGTGCCTACTGCGATGGTAGGAGTTGGACAGGAGGGAACAGCAACGCGCCGCGCCGCCCACTTTGTTATCTGCGCGACTCGATCGGAGCGACATACGCCACAATTCCTAGACTTCGTGGAGGGACGACGAGGTCGAGGCGAAGCTCGTGAACGATTTTGGAGCCCGCGTGCCCGAGCTTTGCGGAGAGGATGCCCCGGACGTCGCCGGCTATCTCGAGCAGGTGGCGAGCGCGGTAGGGTGGGTGAAACGCTGGTCCGTGGATGGAAATGCAATCACCTAGTGTAGTGTCTCTTAAATTAGCAAACATTATACCAATGCTTTGTGGGCCTGCCGGGCCCGCTGGATCTTGGCCAGGATGTCCTGCCCGGATTGGCGCCAGACGTACCGCTTGGGGTTCAGATTGTGTTCCTCCAGATAGGCGTTGATGGCCTCGACCAGCCCGCCGACGCTGGTGAAACTGCCGTGGCGCACGACGTCCTGCGTGAGGTCCCGGAAGAACCGCTCCACGAGGTTCATCCACGAACTGGAGGTCGGGGTGAAATGCAGGACCACGCGGTCGTTGCCATGCGTCTTGCGGTGGCGCTGGTTGTGCCACTTGATCCAGGATTTCACCTTGGCGTGCTTGTGGGTGGCGTAATTGTCGACGATCAGGTGCAAGCTCACCCCGACCGGCACCTCCCGGTTGAGGTGTTTGAGGAACGCCAACCATTGCCGATGCGTATGCCGGGCGGCGGTCTGGCTGAATATCTTGCCGTCGAGGTACGACAGCGCGGCGAACAGCGTGACGGTGCCGTGGCGCTTGTAGTCGTGCGTCTGCGTGCGGCTGTGGCCGCGCATGACGGGAAAGCCGGGCTGGGTGCGTTCCAGGGCTTGGCACTGGCTTTTCTCGTCGCAACACAGCACCAGCGCGCGGTCCGGCGGGTTCAGGTACAACCCGATCACGTCCCAGAACTTCCGCTCGAAGTGCTTGTCGTTGGACAATTTGAACGTCCGCGTCGCATGGGGCTTGATGTCGTTGGCGCTCCACAACCGTTGCACGGTCGCCTTGGACACGCCGGTCGCCGCGGCCATGCCGCGCACCGACCAGCGCGTCCGGTTCGGCGGCGGCCGCGTTGCCCCGAGGACGATCCGCTCGCGCACCTTCGGGTCGATGCTCGGCTTGCGCCCCCGCCCCTTGGCGTCGGCCAGGCCATCCAGGCCCGACGCGCGAAAACGCCGCTCCCACTTGATCACCGCCGCCCGGCTGATGCCCAGTCTCCGCGCGGTCTCCGCCTGGCTCAGACCGTCGGCGCGATGCAGTATGATCGATGCCCGCCGATGATCCCGATGCGGTGCTGTTGGCCGGTTCGTCACCGCCCGAAGCGTGGCGCGCTGTTCCGGCGTGATGCTCAACGGAAGAATGGGGCGGGGCATGGATGCAAGCATGCCGAACCATGCCTTTTATGTCAACGTATTTATGAGACGGTACACTAGGCTTCTTTTCGTTCAGTAAGTTCCTGATCCACAGGAACTTTGATCCCCGTCAGTGGCTCGGGTAGGCGCGACCGGCCGGTCATCCAGAGGTGCGGCTGTGCCACTGCGACGGTTTCAAGGAGTGAAACGACGGCCATGCTCATATGGTGCTGCTTGCACTCGGTGCCGTTGAGTTGCAAACAAGAATATATGTCAGTAGTAGACAAAGTATGATAATGGCTGTCAGTAACGGAGCAGCAACGCAAATCTGTTTACAGAGCGGCGAGGATTGCCCATATGAAGCACGAGCCTGGGGACATCATGACGATTGACGAAGTGTCCGACTACCTGAGGATATCGCGATCTACGCTCTACAAGTTGGCGCAGGAGGGCAGGGTTCCTTGCCAGAAGGTCGGGCGCCACTGGCGGTTCCGAAGGAAAGCGATCAATCGCTGGCTGGAGCAGGGCGGCGCGGACGACATGCAGTCTGGAGAAATCCGAGCATGAAGTCGCCGATATTCGAGGACGTGAGCGCAAAGATCGAACACGCGAAAGGACTCTATCACCGGCTGGTACTCGTTGTGGGGCCGGCGGGAACTGGCAAGACCACCGCCCTTCGGGAAGTCTCCGAGCGCACCGGTGCACCGCTCGTCAACATCAATCTGGAACTGTCTCGCAGATTGCTCGATCTGGCCGAGCGGCAGCGTCCGCGACGGACGCGGCGCCTTCTCGACCAGATAATCGCCAGGACCGCGAGCGACGTTGTGTTGCTGGACAACACCGAACTGCTCTTCGACGTTACGCTTCACCAGGACCCGCTCCGGCTGCTACAGGGTCTTTCGCGGAGCAGGACTATCGCCGCGGCCTGGAACGGCAACATCGAAAAGGACAATCTCTGCTATGCAGAGCCGGGGCATCTGGAGCACCGGCGCTATCCGGTGGATGGCACGCTGGTCGTCTGTACTGGGACGGCGCGATGAGGTACGAAGAACTGATCCGATTCGATCCGATCGAGACCGTGGTTCAGCTACGCGATGCCGACGAGTCGACGGCGGCTCGCCACTTGGTCAGCAGCTACGTCATTTCGGACGAAATGTCCGAGAAGCTCGCAGCCATTGTTTTTCCCCAACTTCGCTACGACAAGCCCGCCGACAACAAGGGACTGCTGATCGTAGGCAACTATGGCACCGGAAAGTCTCATCTGATGTCCGTCATTTCGGGTATCGCGGAGCACACCGATCTAGCGTCGGAACTTTCCCATCCGCAGACTGTGCAAGATGCCCGAGCCGTAGCTGGCAAGTTCAAGGTGGTTCGAACTGAGATCGGATCGACCACGATGTCTTTGCGTGACATCGTCATCGGCGAGCTTGAGGACCACCTGAACGCCCTCGGTGTTGTCTTCACCTTCCCTGGCGCCGCCGATGCTTCAGGCAGCAAGCGTGCCTTCGAGGAGATGATGGCGGCATTCCACGAGAGGTATCCTGATCTCGGGCTGCTGCTGATCGTGGACGAACTGCTGGACTACCTGCGCACGCGCAACGACCAAGAGCTGATTCTCGACCTGAACTTCCTGCGGGAGGTTGGCGAGGTGTGCAAGGACCTTCGTTTCAGGTTCATCGCCGGCCTGCAGGAGGCCATCTTCGACAGTCCCCGTTTCGCCTTTGTCGCCGGCAGCATCCGGCGGGTGAAGGACCGATTCGAGCAAATTCCTATTGCCCGCAGAGACGTGAAGTTCGTCGTGGCGCAACGCCTCCTCAGGAAGACCGCCGAACAACAGGCCGCGGTTCGCGAGTATCTGGCGCCGTTCGCACGCTTCTACGGGCGCATGAACGAGCGCATGCAGGAGTATGTCGATCTGTTCCCTGTCCATCCTGACTACATCGACACCTTCGAACGGATCACAGCGGTGGAGAAACGCGAGATTCTCCGAACCCTTTCGCTTGCGATGCAGCGGTTGCTCAAGCATGAGCTGCCGAAGGAACATCCCGGCCTGATCGCCTATGACGGTTACTGGTCGAACCTGCGGGAGAATCCGTCCTTTCGCACCGTCGACGATATCAAGGACGTCATCGATTGCAGCCGGGTACTTGAATCGCGCATCGAACAGGCGTTCACTCGGCCGGCCTACAAGGCCATGGCGATGCGGGTCATTCATGCGCTTTCCGTGCACCGACTCACCACCAGAGACATTTACGCCCCCATCGGACCGACCGCCAGGGAGCTCAGGGACGGTCTCTGCCTGTATCAGCCCGGAATCGAGGATCTCGGGGGCGACCCGGCGGACGACCTGCAATCGCAGGTGGAAACGGTGCTCCGGGAGATCCACAGGACCGTCAGCGGCCAGTTCATCTCATCGAACACGGACAACGGCCAGTACTACCTCGATCTAAAGAAGACCGACGACTTCGACGCATTGATAGAAAGGCGGGCCGAAAGCCTCGATGCCGTGCGGCTGGACCGATACTACTACGACGCGCTCAGGCGGGCGGTGGAGTGCACCGACGAAACGTACGTCACCGGTTATCGCATTTGGGAGCACGAGCTCGAATGGCGCGACCGCAAGGCCGCGCGGCAGGGATACCTGTTCTTTGGCGCGCCAAACGAACGCTCCACTGCGGTGCCGTCGCGCGATTTTTACCTTTACTTCCTCCAGCCGCATGATCCGCCACGCTTCACGGACGAGAAGGTCCCGGATGAGGTCTTCTTTCACCTGACCGGCACGGATGATCGCTTCCAGGACACGTTGCGGGGCTATGCGGCGGCCATCGATCTGGCCTCGACATCCTCCGGCCATGCCAAGGCAACCTATGAGTCGAAGGCGACGGGCTTCCTTCGGGGCTTGGTCAACTGGTTGCGGGAACACATTGGATCGGCTTTCGAGGTGAGTTATCAAGGACGACGGAAAGCGCTGTTGCAATGGGCCCAGGGCCATTCGCTTCGTCAACTTTCAGGGATATTGCCAGCCGAACGTATCAACTTGCGGGACCTGATCAACGCAGTCGCCGGCATCTGCCTTGAAACGCATTTCGCCGAGCAGGCGCCTGAATATCCGCGTTTCTCGGTGTTGATCACGTCCTTGAACCGCGCGCAGGCGGCTCAGGATGCGCTACGCTGGATCGCGGGCGCGACCAAGACAAGACAGGCAACCGGCGTTCTCGACGCGCTCGATCTCCTTGACGGCGACAAACTCGATCCCTACAGATCGAAGTACGCTACCTATATTCTGGACCGGGTGCACGAGAAAGGGCACGGCCAGGTTGTCAATCGCACCGCGCTGATCGAGGAACTGCTTGGTGTCGAGTACCTCGCGGTCGGGTCGCTGCGCCTCGAACCGGAATGGGCCGTCGTGCTGCTTGCGGCGCTGGTCTGGTCCGGCGATATCGTGCTAGCCATTCCCGGCCGGAAGTTCGATGCGGCCGATCTGTCCGCGCTGGCCGCCGCGCCACTCCTCGAGCTTATCCGGTTCAAGCATGTTGAGCGTCCGAAGGAGTGGAACGTCCCGGCCATCAAGGCGCTATTCGATCTGCTCGGATTGACGCCGGGTATGGCGGTCCGCGTGACGCAGGGAATGGACGATCCAGTGCAGGAACTTCAGAAGGCGGTCTCCGAGACCGTCAATCGGCTGGTCATGGCCCAGAAGGCCGTGGACGGCGGCATCGTGTTCTGGGGACGGAATCTGGTTGACGACGACGAAACGAAAACTCGGGGCGCGGTTCTGCAGGGAACGAAGGCCTTCCTCGAGTCGCTCCAGCTCTACACGTCGCCCGGTCGTCTGAAAAACTTCCGCCATGACGTTAAAGAAGTGAGCAGCCACGCAGCAGGGATCGAATCCCTCACACGAGTGGAAACCCTTTTGGGGTTGGTTTCGCAGCTTGGCCCCGTCGCGGCATTCCTGACGACCGCCGAAGCGGCTCTTCCCCCGTCCCACGAATGGACGGGGCGGATGAGGGAAATTCGGGGCGAAACACTCGCCAAGATGACGAATCCCATCCAACGAGACACAGCGTCGTTCCGTAGACAGGTATCGCGGGAGATGAACGACCTGAAGAAGGCCTTTGTGAACATGTATCTCACCCTTCATGCCAAGGCTCGGCTCGGAGTAACGGCCGACAGGAAAAAGTCGGCTCTGATGCGCGACGAGCGGTTCGGCCGGCTACAAGCACTCTCATTGTCCATTGACCTCATGCCGGTGAAACGCCTGGAGGACGTCCGCGATGCACTTCTTGGGCTGACAAGTTGTTTCAAGCTGACCAGGGAAGAACTCGACGCTTCTCCCGTCTGTCCGCACTGCGAGTTCAGGCCAGCCCTAGAGTCCGAAACGGGTCCCGTTAACGAGATTCTCGCGCGGCTCGACGACAGCCTCGACCAGCTTCTCGCGGACTGGACGCGGATGTTGCTCGCCAACCTGGACGATCCGGCGACGCGCGAGAACCTGTCGCTGCTTCAGTCCGAGCGCCGAAAGCGTCTCGACGCCTTCCTCAAGGAACGCGTTCTTCCTGATCGGCTGGAGCCGGAGTTCATCGAATCTCTCCGGGAGGTTCTGTCAGGCCTTGTCAAGGTTGTGGTCACGACCGAGGAA
Source organism: Candidatus Rariloculaceae bacterium (assembly GCA_965262365.1). Classification (GTDB taxonomy): domain Bacteria; phylum Pseudomonadota; class Gammaproteobacteria; order Steroidobacterales; family Rariloculaceae; genus UBA6522. The sequence continues at coordinate 2,944,997 of OZ253541.1, read as the reverse complement.
TTGCGAATCGCTCTCCTCTCGGGAGGCTCGCCGGCGAGCCCAGCGCAGATGAAGGCGCGCTTCAACAACTATCTGAGCGACCGTGGCGAAGGGCATGATCCGGCCCAAATTAGAATTGTGCTGGAGTAGGCGCCAATGGATCGGGACGAACTCATCGAACGCCTCAAAGGCTACGAGTGGAGTGACATTGAGTTCAAGGCGGCTCAAAAGGACGTGCCCCAATCGGCCTATAGAACGGTCTCTGCCTTTTCCAACACTGAAGGTGGCTGGCTCGTGTTCGGCGTACGGGACAGCGGGGGCGCCTTCGAGGTCATTGGCGTCCTTGACGTGGACAAGGTCCAGAATGACTTTCTCAGCGTCCTGCGGTCGGGACAGAAACTAAACCGCATCGTCGCTGCTGAGGAGCGTTTGGTCGAGGACAGCGGCAATGCGCTTCTTATCTTCCATATCCCGGAGGCACGTCGACAGGACAAACCCGTCTACCTCAATGGCGACATCCGGGAGTCGTTCATCCGGCGTGGTGCCGGTGACGAGCGATGCACGCAAGCTGAGATCGAAAGGTTGCTGCGCGACGCGTCGGAGGATCGCTACGACGGTGACGCGATTGACCTGGATCCAGAACGCTGCTTCGACGATGGCTCCGTGCGCTGGTACCGGAAGCTCTTCGAGGATCGGAACCCCGACTGGGACGCGACGCTATCGCATCTGGAATTCCTCCACCAATGGGGTTTGGTTGTCGAAACCGCCGCCGGGTTGCGGCCGACCCGCGCGTCGATCCTGCTGTTCGGTGCTGCCCCTGCGTTTCGGCAGTTCCTGCCTCGTCCCGTGGTTGACTGGCTGTGGAGCCGTGGAGACTGGTCGGAGGAATTGGCCGAGGAACGCTGGGCCGACCGGCTGGTCATTGAAACCAATCTTGTGGAAACCTGGAGGACGCTGGTGGATCGTTATCTTCAGCGTGCCGAAAAGCCATTTTCCATCGATCCCGAAACCTTGCGGCGGGAAGACCGTCCGCCGGACTACATCGCCTTCCGGGAGGCGGCGATAAACCTGCTGATACACCAAGATTTTGCGGACCATACTCGCAAGCCGGCGATCCGGTTTTTTGACGACCGAACGATCTTCTGGAATCCGGGTGATGCTTTCGTATCGAGGGACGAACTCCTGCTTCCCGGCGAGAGGGAGGTCCGAAACCCCAGGCTCGTCGGCGCTTTCCGCCGCATCGGTCTCAGCGAGCAGGCCGGGACCGGGATTCGCGCCATCTTTGGCAACTGGCGGCAACTCGGCCTAGTACCGCCGCTTGTCGACAACGACAAACGGCAGAAGGCGTTTCAACTTACCCTCTTCAAGGAAGAACTGCTGTCCGAAGAGCAGCTCCTTTTCCAGGCTGGCCTCGGTGTCCGCCTGGACGACGCCGAGGCAAAGGTTTTTGCGTTCGCCTGTCGCGAAGGTGAACTGCGCCTCCGAGACGTGCACGCCGTCACCGGGTTGTACGGCGATGATGCACGTGCGGTCCTGGAGCGCCTGACGGTCCAGGGCCTCCTTTCGCCGGTTGGCGCCGACGAATCACCGATGTTTCATGTAGCGGAACATCTTGGACAGCGGTTCGGCGTCGTTGACCCGGCCGGTGACCAAGCTGGCTCGGACACTGACCAAGTCGGCTCTCAACCGCAGAAGTTGGTCAGTGACCAACCTGGATCTAGGCCGCCGAGGTCCGTCACTGACCAAGCTTCCGCACCGAAGAGTCTTGACGAAGCGGCATGGAAGATCCTGACCTTCTGCGAAGTGCCCCGCTCCGTGGCGGCGATAATGGGCGAACTGCGACTGACGCATCGAACGTTCTTCCGCCGCAACCACCTGGAACCGCTGTTGGCTGGCGGCTTGCTCCGTATGTTATATCCGGACCGGCCGAACCATCCAGATCAAGCCTATGTGCTGACGGATTCCGGCGTCGCACTCAGGGCCGGCCGCATGGGCGGGCATGACCGCACGGGAAGAGGGGATCCGAGCCGTGGCGAGTAGCGGATGGGAAAAGCCCATCGGGCGGCTCTTCCGCGACCCGTCAGGACAAGATGAGCTATTCGAGCAGTCCCTGGAAGAGTCTCTGGAAGCTCGGCGCGGCACACCGGTCGAGTGCCTCGGGCTCACCTTCGAGAACGATCAGGGCCGGCGAACCTATTTCCTTGAGAGGCTCAGGGACGGACTGGACGAATTGCACACCAAGCTCGGCAGCGTTCCATGGACCGGTGTCGATGACACTGTCGCACGGATGGCAGCCGTCGAGCAGTGGCCCATGGGCGACGAGCCCCGGCTGCGTAACCTCGCCGATCGCATGAGCCATGCCGATTTATCAAAAGACCTGCTGCAGCGCTGGAAGGACGAGGTCGGTTTTCCGCATGGGGAGATCGACGACATCTTGAAGCTGTCTGATCCGCCTTGGCACACCGCATGTCCGAACCCGTTCCTGGGCGCATTCGTGAAAACCTACGGAAAGCCTTACGATCCAGACGAGTCCTATCGCCGCACGCCGTTTGCAGTCGACATTCGCGAGGGTAAGACTCACGCCGTCTACCGGGCACACAGTTATCACACCAAGGTGCCGCATTTGGCGATCATTCCATCGATCCTCCACTACACGGAGCCCGGCGATCTCGTCCTTGATGGTTTCGCCGGTACCGGCATGACCGGCGTCGCGGCCCAGTGGTGCGGCACGGCCGCGGAAAGTTATAGGAAGTCTCTGGAGGCAAAATGGGCGAAGGAAGGCCTCGTCGCTCCGAATTGGGGGGTGCGCCACACGATCCAGAACGATTTGTCCCCGTTAGCTGGCTTCATTGCCGCCAACTATAGCTTGCCCTTCGACGTGGAAGTATTTGCCGAGGCCGGGCGTATGCTGCTCGACGAGATCGAGGCGGAAATCGGCTGGATGTACGAGACGCTCCACACCGACGGTGAAACCAAGGGCCGGATCGACTACACAGTTTGGAGCGAGGTGTTCGGCTGTCCCGAATGTAATGAAGAAATCGTATTCGTCAAAGAGGCGCTCGACAAGGAAACCAAGCGCATACATTCGCAGATAGAGTGTCCACATTGCGGCTCAATTCAACGAAAGGAAAGCATGGATCTCAGGTTTGAGAGATTTCATGATCCCGGGGATGACCAGATTTGCCGCCGCCCTAGGCGCGAGCCTGTATTGATTTTCTATAGAGTGGACGGAAAGAAATTCGAAAAGACGCCAGATTCAGATGATGCTGAACTTCTTGGCCGCATTTCCTCCTTACCTTTTCCGACCGACTTTCCAACGTTGCGACTGCCAAAGTGTCAAATGACACGCGTTGGCCGAGTAGCAACTACGGAGACCAATGCGGTCCACCATATGTTTCTGGCGCGGGCGGCGCATGCTTTAGCGGCGATGTGGCGCCGGGCCAGCACGCATCCCGATACCCGCATCCGCCATATGCTGCTTTACTTGGTAGAGCAGGCAGTTTGGACCATGGCTACGCTCAATCGGTACCGACCAACAGGATACTCTCAGGTCAATCAATTCTTGTCCGGGGTCTTCTACGTTCCTTCTCAACATTCTGAGTGCAGCCCCTCGTATGTTCTTGGGGGAAAGCTAAAGAGGCTCATTAAAGCGTTTCGAGTACATTTGGAAACAGGAAACAACGCGTGCGCCGTGACGGCAAGCACGGCAGCATCGCTCGGTATTCCCGACGACTCGATCGACTACATCTTCACCGACCCTCCGTTCGGCGAGAATCTCTATTACGCAGATCTGAACTTCCTGATCGAGTCTTGGCACGGCGTGCTGACCAATGCAGTGCCTGAAGCTATTGTGGACCGCTTCAAGAAGAAAGGGTTGCCCGAATATCAGCAACTGATGCAGCGCTGCTTCCAAGAATATCGGCGCGTGCTCAAGCCCGGTCGCTGGATTACTGTGGTCTTCCACAACTCCAAGAACGCTGTGTGGACAGCCATCCAAGAAGCGATGCTCGCATCCGGTTTCGTCGTCGCGGACGTGCGCACTTTGGACAAGCAGCAGGGGTCCTTTAAGCAAGTCACCAGCACCGCGGTCAAGCAAGACCTCGTTATTTCGGCCTACAAACCAAATGACGGTCTGGAGGAGCGGTTTGTACTTACAAAAGGCACCGAGGAAGGAGTCTGGGATTTTCTGCGCACCCATCTCGCCCAACTCCCTGTTTTTGTCTTGAAGGACGGCCGCGTGGAAGTCGTCAACGAGCGCCAGCCGCATATTCTCTTCGATCGCATGGTCGCGTTCCATGTCCTGCGCAACGTGACGGTGCCATTGTCCATTGGCGATTTCCTGGTTGGTGTCACCCAGCGTTTCCCAGAGCGCGACGGCATGGTTTTCCTTTCCGATCAGGTTGTCGAATACGATCGAAAGCGCATGGCGGCACGGGAGGTGGCACAACTGGAGATTTTCGTCATCGACGAATCTTCCGCCATCCAGTGGCTCAGGCGGTTGTTGTCACGGAAGCCCCAGCGCGTTCAGGACATTCACCCGCAGTTTCTCCAGGAGATCGCTGGCTGGCGCAAGCACGAGAAGTTGCCCGAACTGTCCGAGATGCTGGACCAAAACTTTCTGCGTTACGACGGAATTGGAGAGGTTCCAAGCCAAATTCATGCCTACCTCTCGACCAACTACAAGGAACTGCGCAAGCTGCCGAAGGACCATCCGGCGCTACGCTCCAAGGCCGCGCAGCGCTGGTACGTGCCCGACCCGAACAAGGCGATCGATGTGGAATTGCGCCGCACCCACGCACTCCTACGCGAGTTCGACGAATATCGCCGCTCGTCGCAGAAACGCCTCAGGCTCTTTCGCCTCGAGGCGGTACGTGCGGGTTTCTTCAGGGCCTACCAGGAGCAGGACTACGCAACCATCATTAAGGTGGCTGAGAAGATTCCGGATGCCATTCGGCAGGAGGACCAGAAACTCATGCTCTGGTACGACCAGGCGGTGACGCGCTTGGGCGCGGCGTGAGCGGGCAGTGCGTGAAGGTGGCGAACTGGCGCGAACAGATTCTCATGGAATTTACGCCGGGGGCGGCCCGCATCACTCTTGTTGCTGACCCTGACGGGTTACTCCTCGAAGAATTGATTCAAGCAGCCATCCGGGGAAAGGGGTTCGAACTCGTTACGTTCGAAGACAGCGCAGCTTTCCGATTCGTCCACGAATCGGCGTACCGGTCGCGCTGGGACCAGGGTGAAGCGACCGACGATGAAGTTGTAATTCGAGTCGCTACCGACGATCTGACCGTCCTTCCTTACGATCTTCTTCAAGCAAGGCGACGGCTTGCGTTTGGTCTGGGCGAGCTGTTCGCCGGCCTCAGCTACCCGGTGGTGGCGTCACTTGATCGAAGTGACCTCGACGCGCTTTATGGCGCGCTAGAGCGAACCAACCCAGGGAGGCTCGGGGATGCCTCCACGAAGGACTTCGTGCTGCTTCATGTGTTCGGCATAGCTCCCGCGCTCGTAAAGCATTCGGCCGAACTGCTGCGTGCCCTGCTGCGCCGACACTACCGGCGGCAAATTTTGCCGTGCAGTCTCGACGAGCGACTCGTGCGCGTGTTGCGGCAGAACAAAACGTTCGATGCCTGGCCTTTGGAAACCATCGTTCCGAATCGGGAAGCCTTCTTTTCATTTCTCCAGGAACGCTGGCCCCTGTTCCTCGACCGTCTCGCAGCGCAACTTGCAACCAGTATAGAAGACAAGGATCGTAACGCCTTTCAAGAACCTGAATGTCCGTCGGACCTGCCCTTCGATCACGACGATGTTCGGGTCTACGTCGACAATCTATTCATCGAAGGGTTGCTGCGGCCGGTACGTCACAGGCACGGTAGTGCGCTGGCCGACGAGTGGGCATCTGTCGGAATCAGAATCGATCCGATCGCGGATAGATTACGCCGCATCAAGGGTCTTGTAGAGACCGTCAGCGCGGCGATCCCCGATCCAGAAACACGACACCACGATTGGTCATCGTTCGCTTGGCGTTGGGCGGAACTCGCAATTGTCTGGTCCGAAATCGACGCTGGGGCGCGTGCGGAGTCCGAATCGCAGGTTAACGAACTTCGCGCGGAGGTGGATCGGGCCTTCCTGTCCTGGATGGAGCATCGCTACGCCGGACTTCACAATCAACCGCCCGATCCACCAGCCATGCTCCATCATGTGCCACGTTTTCTGTGTCGACGGCTGGCTGATGCTCCTGGAAGCAAGGTTGCGCTCATTGTCGTCGACGGGCTCGCCCTCGACCAATGGATCGTGCTCCGAGACGTTCTCGCGACTCAGCAGCCGCAGTTCCGTTTTCATGAGGACGTGGTATTTGCCTGGGTGCCCACGATTACGTCCGTGTCACGCCAATCGATCTTTGCGGGAGCGCCACCGCTCTTTTTCCCTTCGAGCATACTTACCACCCACAGGGAACAGTCGCTGTGGACCCGATTCTGGATGGATCAGGGTTTGGCGGCGAGGGAGGCCGGTTATGCCAAGGGGTTGGGAGATGGCGTCTTCAACGATATTCCCGAGTCATTGTCGCAACCAGGAGTGCGTGCCCTCGGTCTCGTCGTCGACAAGGTCGATAAGATCATGCACGGCATGGAACTCGGCACCGCAGGCATGCACAACCAGGTTCGTCAATGGGCAACTGAAGGATTCATGGCGAAACTTCTAGACATGCTCTTCGACCGCGGTTTCGCCGTGTTCCTCACATCCGATCACGGCAACATCGAGGCACAAGGTTGCGGTCGGCCGTCCGAAGGAGCTATGGCCGACCTCCGCGGAGAACGTGTGCGGATCTACCCCGATCCGATATTGCGGTCTCGTGTGAAGAAGAGCTTCCCGAACGCCGTAGAGTGGCCTGCCCTAGGGCTCCCCGAAAACTGTCTGACATTGCTCGCGCCGGATCGGTCGGCCTTCATCCGCGAAGGCGAGCGCATTGTCGGACACGGAGGTATCTCGCTCGAAGAAGTTATCGTGCCGATGGTTCGGATCGAGCGAGCAGCGACATGAAACGACGCGACCAGATCGGCTTCAGCCAGCGCATCCAACTCGATTGGTTGGACTACACGGCAAATCTGTTGATGGTGGGAAACTCGCGGGCCGAGATCGTCGCGGCGCTGGGTGAACGGCTGCGGAACAAACTGTCCGTCGGTAATAATCCGAAACGAGGCAACCGGGACAAGGCCATCACCATCTTAACAAAGGTCTGGGTCACGGTTCCGCAGCAACATCGTGCGCTTCGCGACGAAGGTCTGGAGTTGCTAAGGCGTTCCGACACAAACGACCGGATGCTGGTGCATTGGTGCATGTGTATAGCAGCCTACCCCTTCTTCCGCACGGTCGCCGAGGCAACCGGACGGCTCATGCGTTTGCAGGGAACTGTTCGAGCCGCTCAGGTGCAACGCCGAGTCCGCGAGCAGTTGGGCGAACGCGAAACCGTGGCTCGCGCTGCACGGCGCATTCTCCGAGCGTTCATCGATTGGGGTGTGGTTATGGAGACCGATGAGAAAGGACTCTATCGCGCCTCCGCCTGTTGCAATATCGAGAGCTTGCCACTGGCCACCTGGGCGATTAAGGCCGCTCTCTTGAACCAGAATGGTGAGCCTCAGCGTGCGGCTGCCTTACTCAGCAGGCCTCACCTATTCCCTTTCGATATTGCATTGCCGCCGATGAGAGAATTGGAGGCCTGCGGCGCATTCGAGATCAGCCACCATGGAATGGATCATCAAGTACTGCTCGGTTGACCCACTGAAAGGGTAACTACTTCCAATCCGCTGAGTCTTGTTGCCGATAAAGTATAAGTTGAAAAAATCCGCGAGGAACCGATCAGCGTGTCACCGCGACCCATGAGCCGGGCGTTTCACCGAGAAAGAGAGATGACGATGACAAACATACGAATTGCTGAGATTGTTGAAACCTACATCGAAATGATCAGTGCAAAGATTCCTGAGGACACGCGTTTGACCATGGTCGATCTATTCAACTGGTTCGGCACCATGAGGGATGAGAATGAACTGAATGAGGAGCAACAGCGTAAGGCTATGGAGATTTTCTGTCGCAGGATCGGGGAAATCGGACTCGCGCCTGAGACAGACCCGCTCGAGGAACCGAGCTTAAACGTTCCCCCCTACCCAGGAGTGTCTTCCGGTCGAGATCCCCAGCTTCTGCTTACCTTGCTCCACACGATGGCCGCAGATGACTACGGGCGCATGAACATGGTCAAACATCTTTCGATGAGCCCTGAGGAAATGCGCGCAGTGCATCACATGGAGATGTTGATGGATGCCGGACATGTTGAATGGCACGACAGACAGCTACCTAGAATCACGAGCTCCGGCTACGACTTTATCGATGCTGCAGACAAGAATCCGAAAAGTATGGCGGCGTTTCTTGAAGCGATCAGGGCAGGTGTTCCCTACGCCAACTCTGTCCTCGCTGCACTGAAATTATTGACCTGACGTGGCTTAGGATGCTCGATATCTTCCAGTACAATCACGTCAGCGTTCTCAGTGTTTTTTCCGCTCTCACGTAATACTTTGTTGAAATTGGCGTGCACATGGCTGCCAGAAACTCGGACTCGATCAAGTTTTCTTAGACAACTCCACGAGCTTTCAGATCAATGCACCGAAGAAACGCTCCCCTCTTGGGGGAGCACAACAATGTGAGATTCGAGGCGTGAAATGGACGAGTTGCAACAATTGAGACGATCGAATGAACACTGACATCGGAATCTGGAAAATTGACCGCGAATCCAAGGGCGGCTCCAAGCTGGTTCTCGCCGACCGGATTGGGACGGAAAAAATGCTAGAAGACATTCTGGTAGAGAATCCCAACCTGCTAATGGGCGGACTCACACTGGTTGGCAGGCAGGTTCCGGTCGGTACTGGATATATTGACCTTCTCGGGATCGATGAAGATGGTCGATTGGTTGTGTTCGAACTCAAGCGAGAGAAGCTCACACGAGAAGCCGTGGCACAGATACTGGACTACTGTACGTACTTGGAGTCCCTTTCAGATTCAGAACTTGGAAATCTCATTGCCGAACGCTCCGGCAAACACGGGATCAGAAAATTCGCGGACTTCGATGAATGGTACGCAAGTCAGGCAGGAGAAGTCCTTAGGCCAGTCAGGATGGTATTGGTTGGCCTTGGGATGGATACGAGCGCCCACCGAATGGTCGCTTATTTGGCAGAAAAGAGCGTCGACATCAGGCTGCTCACCTTCCATGGCTATGTGCTCGACGACAGCATGCTGTTAGCTAGGCAGGTACGGTTCGCAGAGGACCTCAATGGGTCCGCTCGAACCCGGCCAAGTGCTACCGACCTAAATAGGAAGGCCAGCGAGTACGGCGTGTCGGAGGTCTGGTCGGATGCGAGAGAGTCGCTAGACTTCAGTATCCGAACATACTATACGAAGTCCGGCATTACCTACCTGCAGCGGACGATTACCTTGCCCGACGACGTTCGTGTCCGCGGGTCGCATTCTGTCGCGATTCACGAGCCCGGGAAAATTCGGATCACGTTCTATCCAGCCGCTGTAGATCTCTGTCATGAACTTTTCGAGAAACTCAAAAGTGATATTTCGTTCGAAGCCGAAAGACCGCCAAATGCACCGGCCACGCAACATGCTCCAAATCAATGGTATTGTCGCCTTGACGAAGGATCGTGGTACAAAGACAAGACCCGTTTAATCGAGTTTGTGCGGCACGTAGAGAATGCTTGGCGCAAGCACGAAGCCTTGGTTCCTGAGGAGTCTGATGGGAACTAGCCATTGCATGTCTGTGAATTTTTTGGCTTGTTGCTGGGGTGAATCTAGGAGCAAAGATTGATCAACATTGCATGTCTGGGTTGGGGTTCCCTGATCTGGGATCCTCAAGATTTACCGATCCGGCGCTATTGGTTCGATGACGGCCCGCTGATTCCTCTCGAACTGGCGCGGCAATCTAAGGGTGAGCGAATCACGTTGGTCATTGTGCCTACCGCCCGCCCAGTGCGATCGCTATGGCCTCTGATGGACAGCGATAATCTCAAAGATGCGAGGGAACAGCTGCGACTGCGAGAGGGGCCTACCAATCCAGGATACATCAGTCATTGGTCAAGGGGAAGCCGCTCTCCTGCTTCAATTCCTGAGTTGCGCGAGTGGGCACTTGCAAGAAATATAGACTCGGTTGTTTGGACAGCGTTGCCGCCGAAATTCAAGGATGAGGTCCATCGCCAACCTAGCGTGGAAGACGTACTAGAGCACCTTCGGGAGCTCTCTGGCATCCAACGAGAGGACGCAGAAAAATACATACGTCGTGCACCTCGACAGATTGATACAGCATATCGACGACGGATCGAGGCCGAGCTTCAGTGGTTGCCAATGATCGGAGACAAGTAGTTGCATAGCGGAGCGTTCGGGGGTTGCAGCGGAAGCTAACCCTCGGACTAAAAAGCGCGATACGATTCCCATGTCCAACATGCATACATGTTCAAGCGAGCGCCAAGTACGGATATGACTCAGTTTGGAGGTCCGGCTGCCATCAATGGCTTTCTCTATCAGATATTTCATCATCTGGGCTGGCTGGCTAACGTGAGCTTGACAGGTCAAGTGGACGGTCAGGAAGTCAAGGACGCATGTCTGGTATTGGAACCTCAAGGTGGCGGCGATGCGCGAGCAGAGGCACGCGGCACCTATATCGTAGAGCAATATAAATCTCGTTCACATGGCACGTGGTCTCTCTCAGAGATAGAAACTGTGCTTTGCGATCTCGCGAAGGCGGTGCCACCGTCTTTTCCGCCGTATGCGCGCTATCGTTTCGTGACGAACGGGCGACCTGGCAAGATAGCCAGTTTTCGGGACTTTCTCGCCGACATTAGTGTGGCTGACTGTCCAGATAATCTGGACAACATTCAAGCTAGAAGATTCAGAAGTGGCGTCGTCGGGACCAATCAGGACTTTCTTGACCACCTCGTCAAACTGACGGGGGGCCGCATTTCCGGAACGGTTGCTGACGAGCGTGCGGTCACGTTCCACTTGCTCAAGCATTTCGAAATGGTATTTGGCGTCAGTGGGACCACTATCGTGGCTGAACTTGAAAGACAGTTGCGGCAATACGCTTCGGATCTTGGGGATGAACGCAAGATTCGGGAGCAACTTGTTGGCGTGTTGCTCGAAGAATTGAGCAAAGGCGAAACCCGCCTCGTGGTCGAGGATATTACCGACATGTTTCAGCGTGCTGGCCTTAATACCAACCGGCTACGTAATCTGACACAACTTCCGGCGAAAATGGGTACGTTAACGCACAGTCGCCTAGTGCGCCTGCAGTATCAAGCTGAACGAGATGTCCGGGGCATTCCGAAATGGCCGGAAGACAAACCGGTCATGCTGATTGCAGGTGAGAGCGGTGTCGGAAAAACGTGGCGGCTCGGGCGGCTTCTCGAAGCACGCAGAAACGAAGGCTACATCGTAACGTTAGTGCTAGCTGCTCAGAGTCGCGAAGACCTTATGGTACAAGCTTCTCGCGATTTGTGGCAGTTCGGCCTGGGAGAGACATCCGACAAGACGCTCGTTGCCGTATCGCACTTTCTCCGAGAATTGGAGTCCCATGCATCAATTCCGGGAGTGATCATCGCTCTCGACGATGTACAGGACGTTGATCTGGCCCGGGACCTTGTGCGGCAGGATTGGTCTGCTTGGGGCATGCGTCTGGTGTTGACTGTCTCGAATGTGGTGGCACAGGCGCTTGCATTGACCGACAGCGATGTAATATCTGAACAGACGGTTATTGACTTTTCTGTCCAGGAACTTGATTTGCTCCTAAATCAAACGGGTCGGCGGTGGGCCGATCTCCCGTCGGATTTGAAGATACTACTGCGCAGCCCTATTCTCGCCGGTCTCTTTCTCGAACTTCCTTACCATTCGGTGCAGGGCGCTCCGCGTAGCGAATATGAAATATTTGACCGATTCTGGAAGAGGATCAGAGTCAAGGGAAAGCGGTGGGACCAAGGGGTAGCTTTAGCGCTTGCAGAGAGTGTGTGTAAGAGGAAGCCCTATCCTTTATCGCGGTCGAGGTGGCACGAAATTGGCTTGACGGAGGAGGAGACGCTCTTGCGGCTTGAGGCGGCCGGCTGGCTTCGTGGGACGGAGAATGGCGAGGTCGCATTCGCTCACGACCGGCTCTTGAATTGGGCGGTTGCTAAGTGTCTAGCACGGCAATTCTTACAGAGGGAGTTATCGGTCGACGATCTCGCCGGTTTTCTAGTGGGTGACGGCAGGAAACACGATCAAGGTACACCCCGCCGCCTCGACTATGTTCCGATGGATGTTGTGTGGTTGCTAGCGGAGGACGAGAAGAACCTTGAAGCTCTGGCGCAGCTTGTCGCGCTAATGGATGACAGCGGGAATTTCGGCAACTACGGCGAGGCACTCTATGCTGATCTATTGCCAACGCTCGGGCAGGGAGCAGTCCCCATCCTTCTTCAGCGATTAAATGAAACCATCGTAGGTTCGGAACGCGACTACCGGATTGGGCTCATCGGTAAAGCTTTCTCCAAACTCGCACAGCAGGAAAGCGTCACGCTGACAGACACTCTTGCTTCACTGTTAAAGGCGCCATCCCTAGATCTGCAAAATGTGGCGTTGGCTGTGCTCGCTGTAGCGCCGAGCGCCGAACATCTCGATCACCTCTGGGAAATGCATCAGCAGCGCTATGCCGCATTGTCTGGCGAGTCAGATCGCTCAAGACATGACGACTACACGGCCAGTTTCAGCGCCCTACGCACTGGAATCGAGTTGGATCCGTCTTGGCTCCGCGAGCGAATTCTAGACGCCGACCCGGAGAAGGAGATTGTCTCTGATCTCGGCTACCTGCTGAACGCACTGGAACACCCGGAAGCGTCGGCAATCTGGACGGAGACCAGGGATGTATTGATCCGCAAAGTCTCGGTCAGTAAGCCACGCGCCTTGCTTTACTGCATCGCGCGTTTTCGAGACTCCGAGAAGCTGGATTTTGTGATTCAACAACTATCGCGTTCCGAAGATTTCGCGAGCAGCGCGGCGCTCGAAGCGTTATCGGTTCTTGACCCGAAGGCAGCTATCGACCGGCTCGTCGAGGTCGACGACGCTCAGCGTTATCTATTTCGGAATAGCTGGCTTCCCGTGCTTCTGCGCGCGCAACCGGAAATGACACGCAAACGATTCATTGAACTCGCCGAACCCGATTTCAAAGGGTGCCGTTTGATAGTGAATTTATTCTGGGAGCGGCCCAATCAACTGGACCAAGCGATGCTTGACCTGATATTGCGAGCGCTAGAGAACGAATTGCGCAGTCGTCTTGGTGAGGCACTTGCGGGCGATGCAATCTGGCTGTATCACCCTCTCCATTTTCTTGGACGTATCGCCCGCTCGGAGTTGATTGCCGTTTTGGAACGTGAGGCCGGCGACGAATTGGAACGGATGATTGCCGAGGTGGCCTGCAGTCGTCTGCGTACAAATAGCAACAACCGCGATAGCATCCGCGAAAACGCACGTCGCGTTCTTATCCTTATGGCTGGCGAAGGTATCGCCACTCTGATTGAACGAGAATTGGAATCGGAGCATTTTTGGATTCGCCATAGCGGTCTGAATTGGGCGGTTACATGCGATAACCCTCGGATTGTGGAAAGGCTTACTGCTATCGCGTCGCGACCCCTACCGCGGGATGCTGAAGGAAACGTAGAATCAGAATTTTCTCAGGAGTATTTCCAGTCGACAAAGGCACTTGCAGCGCTAGGCGCTGATGAGTCTTTGGTTCAAGTTCTGAGGAATAGTGCGTTCGTTGAGGTTTCGGTGGACCTTGCCCAGCTTCGGGCTCACCGTGGGGCAATGCCAAGATCCCTCACGGAACAGACGCTTGAGGTACTCAACAGTGACGAGCCAGCCGAGGACTTATTGCTGACTGAGCTGACAATTGCATGGCTCAGCGGTGACGACGATCTAATCCCACCAGTGCGTTCCGTGCTTGAGCAGGCGGACCCGAAGGGGCGAATTGCCGTACATGCCTGTATTGCGCTGCAAGGTCTTGGCGATACCTCAGATAAATTCGCAAAGCTTGCGAATCGTCTCCTACACACGGAAGCGAACTGCCGCTGGGGCCTTAAAGTATTGGTCTGGTTGGGAAATCAGGGGTCAAATCTACTCGCGAGTTGGTTGAAAGGCCGAGTTCCGGCAACGCGTAACGATGAGGACGAGTCTGCGATTCGTGCTTTGTACCGCAATCCTGCCACGAGGGGTCTGTCCATTAGTCTTGCTGTCGACCGTTGTCGGTCGAAGCACTTTCTGGTGAATGCCCCCTATGACATAGCATCTGAGGCAACCGATCCTGGATTACGAGAACAGATTTTCGATAAGGCTTTCGCTGCCCATTCTAGTGTATCGATGCAGCAGCTCCGCGGAATCGAGGGCTTGGCGAAATTCGATGCGCAGCGAGCTGTTGAAGCGGTAGAACTTGGATTGCGGAATCACCCGAAGATCGCGCGGCAGCTATGTGAACTCCTTGTACGCATTGCGCCGCAGAATGCCACGACGCAACTCATTGATGCGGCACTCTCATTAGATCGGAAGGGCCTAACACGCGTTGTTGGACAGGCATTACGGCGGCTTGAATCACGGGTTGTTTCGCAGGTACTCGTCGAGAGGATGAGCGGCCTGGTGTCCGAACGTAAGGCGGCGGCTGAAGTTGCGGGTTGGTTGCCAACGCCGGAAATCTCCGAGGGGCTTGACAGTCTTGCCGATCTGGACAGCGCCAACGAGATCAGGCTTGCTGCGCTTGAAGCACTTGAGTTGCATCAGCGGGAAGCCGGTGTTCGGGCGCTTCTCGCAGCTTTCCCAACGGCAACTGCAGAACGGCGATGGAGTTTGTTGATCGCGATCCTGGACGCTGGGGATCCTTATCTACTTACCGATCCGGAAGATGAGCTCTGGATCGGCAATATTCTTTCGGATGATGTGCCGGGTGCGTTTGAACATCACGCCAATTCGAATTTGCAGAACCGCATGAGGAGAATGGCTTGAAGAGGAAATTGTAGTTAAAGCCCGGCGAAATTCAACAGGATTCCGCGGAAGAAAAATTTCACAACGGTCGGCCATCACGCCTTGGACGCTAGCACCCTGTCCATCGGCGCGCATTGATCCGCCGGTACGACGGCTTCCAAAATTTACTCGCAAACAACGCCGTCTCCGTCGCCATCGCGCATGAAACGATACGCCGGATGCCCCCTGGGCACCGGCGCGATACCGTGACGTCGCGCCTCCGCACAGGTTATCTGTCCGTTATCATTATCGTCCCAGCGCTCCAGCGCATCGCTGGCATTCCGGCGCGGCGCCAGCTGCTCCGCGGTGTTCCGGGTTTCCGTCGGAAGACGACAATCCATCACGATCATTTCCGTGGAAGCACAGCCGGCGAGCGTGCGTTCTATCGCAACCGCTTCCCGACCGTCGATACTCAGGCCGTACTTTCGGCGCACCTCAAGCGTTCTGTTCGCGAACCAGCACGCGTTGCGCCGGGGTTGCCACTCGGCGGCGTCCTTCGCGCCTTTTTCGTACCGGTTCACTCGCGGACTCGCCAGCGTCAGGTTAAGGACATCCCGTGCGAACCGGGCCTTCGTCGCCGCGCTCGCCGAGCACAAGCCGCTGTCGTGGGCTTCGGACAGGGGCACGATATGTTCGATGTCCGTCTCCCGCGCCGTGGCGAAGCACTGGCCCGTGTACGGCCCGTAGATATTTCCGATACCGGCGATGATTTCCGACTCCACCGACTGCGGATACGGATACTCGTCCCGATCATAGAGTGCACAGCGGACTTCAGGCGCAACCCTTACGCCTCGATAGGTTTCCTGCCCGACAGCCTTTGTCTGAATAACCACCGCTGCCATCAGCGCAATCCACTCTCCAGTATTTCTCATTCAATCGTCTCCATAGATCCAGCTTACACGCTCCGGTCGTGCCCATATGTCAATCCATTCCCAGCTCAACACGCCCAATAACTTTGCAAGACTTGCCCCGCGTCATCCGAGCTGTGTTCAGCATTGCAGTCCCTGTCTCATCGCCTTCATCCGTTCTGTGCCCTGCCACAGCTCTCCGAACAGTCCAGCCCGATCCTGTCCGCGACCCTCGCCGCCGACGCGTTGGCGGAAATCGGTACCGGATAAGCATGCTGCTCCGCAGGGTGGAGATAGGGTCGCCAACGCTACATCTCCATCTCTATTCCCTGCGGCTCGTGGATTTTTTCCGGTTCTTGAGACTGCTCCCACGCTTCCGGTCCGATTTCCTCCCAGCCTTGATCGTGCGTTGTTTCCAGCGCGGGCTCCACGACCTTGGCCTGTGCCGGCTCGACTGCTTCGAGCGCCGATATTCGTTCGCCCGTTACGGCCTCCAGCCGCTCGCGCAGCGCGTCGCGGTCGTCGGTCACAAGCTCCGCCCGGTCTCGTGCACGGCTGATCTCCACGTACAGCGTCTTTTGTGTTGTCAAGTGGGGATGGTTAGCTTCCATCGCCGCGATGACGGTGTCGACCGTGCGGCCCTGGAACGCGTGCGCCGTGGACGCCCAGGCGCGATCGATATGGCGTAGTTGCGGATCGCCCTTGTTGAACTCGAGCGTCCTCCCGTCTTCAAGTTTGAACGACACGGTGCCGTCGTTCACCCCGGTTGCTTCCGCCGTCTGGCTGTTCACGAGTCCATAGGCGGCGTCGTTTTTCGTCCAGCGAATGCGGTCGCCCAGGCGCAGCTCGAAGCTGTCGGCGCGGTACACCTCGACCCCGCCGGTTCTCGCGGCGAGCTTTCCCGGGTCCCAGTTCACCAGATCGCCGTCGTTACCGATGAGGTTCACCGTCCCGGCACTGCGGTCAATGTTGTGGACCTTCAGTTCGTCGCCCTGCTCGACGCCAAGCCGCTTGTAGCTGCGGTGGAACCCCACGACGCTGCCGGCGGTGTAGTTGTCGGCCAGGGATTTCTGGGCGCGGGTGTAGCCGCGGGACATGAGTCTTGTCGTTTCCAATGCCGGTCCGGTTACCTGCCCTTCGCGAATCAGCCGCTCGCGGACAATGTCGTTGATCTTGTGGCGAAGCTTGTGGCTGGGGGCGATCAGCCCGGTGTTTTCGCGTTGCTCGGGCGAGAGCCTCAGCCAGCGGGCGGCGGCCGCACCGGCGAGGTTGTCCGGCTCGACCTCGGCCACGTTCGACCCCAGTTTCTGAAACGCCTTCTTGATATCCCCGCCCAGGCTCGCCTCGACCGCGGCTTTGAGCTCGGGTTCGCGCTGGCGCATGATCTCGTCCATCGTCGCGGTTTTCATGCCCGATTGCTGTAACTGCACGAAGGGTTTGCCGGCGTCCACCGCGTCCAGTTGCTTGCCGTCGCCGACGAGCACCACCCGCGGCAGCCGCAGTTCCCGCGCGATGCGAAGGAGATCCCGGGTCTGTACGGTGGAGGCGAGCGAGCCCTCGTCCACCACCAGCACCGTCTTTTCGAACGCCGCGCGCATGTCGCGTTCGCCCTTCGCCGTCAGGCGTCCCGCAGCCACCCCGGCGTTGCGGGCGAGAAAGCGTTGCAGCGTTTCGCTCTCGATGGCCGACTCCGCGGCCAGGGTCTGCGCCGCGGATGCGGACGGGGCAAGGCCCTTCACCCGAAAACCGCGTTTTTCAAGCAGCGCGCGCGTGCGATTGAGCATCCGGGTCTTGCCGGTGCCGGCATAGCCCTGCACGCCCACCACGCGATCCGTGTCCGACAGAATCAACTTGACGGCCGCCTTCTGTCCCACCGTGAGGGGGCCGTTGCGCAGCGCCTTGTCCACGGCACGACCGCGCATGGCCATCGCGCCGCGGCCTTGGCCTTCGTGCATCAGCGCGATGGTTTCCTTCTCGTCGGCGATGGCGGTGTCGGTGGTGAATGACTCGCCGGGGACCGGGAGATTGGCCGCGTGCAACGTCCCGGCTTTCTGTAGGTCGTCCACGGCTTTTAGCGCCTCGTCGATCGCGACTGCGCCTGGTTCCGACGCGAGCGTGGCGGCGAGCAGATCGTTGCGCGAGAACACCGCTTCGCGCTCGGCGAGGTGCTCCACCGCCCAGGCCACGGCCCGCTCGGCCGGGGTTCTTTCGGGTTCCCGCTTTTCATCGAAGGCCGTTCCGGGTGCCTGGTTGTTGTCCTTTGCAGGTTCTCGTTGCGCGGCTTCGACCGTCAGTGCTTCCGCATCGAAACCGAGGTCCGCCGCCTGCCGCTGCCAATTGTCCCGCACCGCTTCACGATCCATCTCCCGTTTGTGCGAGCGCGTCATGAGCGCGGCGCGCTCGGCCAGGCGCGGGTTCGCGCCCGGATCGCCCAGTCCCCGTTCGTTCATCGCCGCCTGGATCTCGGCGCGGCGGGTCGAAAACGCCTCGATCACTTCTCTGGAAACGCCCGCGATCTCGAACCGCCCGTCGGCGTGGGTTTTCTCGGTCTCGTAGCCGAGTTTTTTCAGCCCCATCGCCAGTTCGCTGCGGTAGAGCGCCCCGATGAGCATCTTCGAGGCATAGAGTTTCTCGTTCGCCATCGTTCGCCACTTGTTGTCCGCTCCCTTGAGCATGTTGGCGATGACGGCATGGGTGTGCAGTTGCGGGTCGAGATTGCGGGAGGTGTCGTGGCGGAACGTCGCGGCCACCATCTTCTGTTCGCCCGCGCGAACCATCCGGCCCTTTTCCGGCTCCCTCAGCCGGGTTTCCACGACGTTTTTTTCCACCCACGCGAGTGTGCGTTGAACGGCCTTGTCGTGGGCGGTGACGATCCGCCGGTCGCCGCCGATCAGGGCCGCGAGGGACACGGATTTCGGGGCAGACAACGTGATGTCCCGTCCGGGGCGGTGCAGGACCGTGCCGTCCTTCTGCCTGCGGCCGAGCCGGTGGCCGGTTCCGTCCGGCACATGGCCTTCGAGGATTTTCTTGAACAGCTCGGGCTCTACCGGCCCGGCGAGATTCAACGCGCCCGCCCCCTTGCCCGTCCAGGCGCTGGCTTCCTTGTGTGCCGGATCGTCCTGGGCGTAATACCCGTCCCGCTCGTAATAGGAAACGCCCTGGGAGGCCGAGGCGATGGCGCCGATGGAGGCGACCATGTCAGATATTCGTCCAGCCGAGTTGCGGGCGGCCTTTCGATTGCGCGGTCTGCGTCTCTTCGCTCCCGGGGTCGGCTTCCTCGTTCTCGGCAACCGCGGCCCCGGCGTCTCTCTGCGGACCGGGCGGCGGATCGGTCTCTTTCGGCTCCACAGCTTTGCTCTTGCCGTGACCGGGCGCGACGGCCTCTCCATCGCTGGCATCGTTCCCGGTCTGCTCGCCATCGAACGCGAATGCGCCCTGCACACTCCGGGCCACGGCTGCATCCGTCGTCCCGTTTGTTCCGGCCATCACCGGCTCCGGCTCGTCGTGCTGGTCCGGTTCCGGGTCTGGAGACACCGGCACCAATACGTCTTGCGTGTCCCCGTTCGGCTCCGGCGACTCCGGCGCCACCGCGTCCGGAACGGGGCCGTGCGGCTGCGTTCGCGGCACGAACCGGGGGGCGGTCTTCGGGCGCTTCACGTAGTCGAGTTCGATTCGGGCGACCGGGAAGGGGCCGGGGAGTTTGAGATAGCCTGTGAGGTTCGGCAGCCGGGTGATCTCCGAGGGCAAGGCGAGCGACTGCAGTTCGCGTTTCGGCGTGAGCGTGACGCCGTCGCGGTAGGGATCGGCCCCGTAGCTCACGCCTTCTGCCACTTCCTCGATCTCGCTTCGCCCGAGGCTGTCGGCCGACCACTGCGCGGTGTCCCGGTCGGGTGCGGCAAACACCACCCGCGTGCCGCAGAGCCCCGAGATCGTTTCGGCGCCGTTTCGCCCGTACAGGTCCCTGAGCGCCGAGGCGACCTGCACGCCGAGCACGAAACAGCCGCCGAACTGGCGGCTTTCCGCGAGGCCCGGCTGCAGGCTCGGGACCTGGTGGAGCGTGGGCAGTTCGTCCAGGATCACCCAGATCCGGCGGTCGTCGTCGCGGTCGAGCGAGAGCAGCGCGTTCACCGCGATCTCGAGCCACGTGGAGATCAAGCCTCTCAGGGTCGCGTGCTGATCGCCCCGGGACGTCAGGAACAGAAAACTGCTTTCCTCGTTTCTGGATGTCCACTCCCGGATCGAAAACGGTTTCCCGGCATCCGGGAGGATCTCCATCGCCCCGAGGTGCGCGGTGAGCATCGCGCGCACGGAAAGCGCGGTCTTCGGGTTTTCGGGGTCCACGATGGATTGCGCAACGGTCCCCTCCATGGCTTCGGCGAGCGCCACGAGGTTCGTCTTGAGCAGGTGCTCGACCAGCACCCGGTTGTTCCGCTCACCCTGTTCCCAGAGCACGCCCGCGCCGTTGGAGAACAACTGCCTCGCGGCCGTGACCCAGAACGGGTCCACCGTATCCCTCTGTTGCGGTATCAGCGCCGCGGCCATGGTGTCGAAGTCCCGGGGCGAGCGGGCCTCGAAGAACGGCGACCAGCGCGGGGCCCGGGCGTCCAGGGGATTGAGCAGTACATCACGCTCCGGATCGAAAAACGCTTGCGTATAACTGCCCATCTTGTCGTAGATCACGCACCGGTCGCCTCGCTGGCGGATCTGTTGCACGAGGTCCGAGATCAGGACGGTCTTGCCGGACCCTGTCGTGCCGGACACGATCGTGTGCTGGGTCTCGGTCCGCTCGGGGTAGGGGACCCCGGCGATGCGGTAGGGCGCCGGCGCCCCGGCCAGCCGATGCAATGCCCGGACTTTCAGCGGGTGCACCCGCCGGCTCAGCTCCCGCGCGCTCACCAGTTCCGCCCCGCGCAGGCGTTTTTTCTGTTTCAGCCGGTAGCCCTGGTACCGGAACCAGCCGAGCATGCCGACGACCAGGCCCACGCCGATCTTCCCGCCGAGCCACGCGCCGGAAATGAAGGTGTCAAGAATCCCGTCGCGCGCAGTGTGCCACGGACCGAAGGCGGCGATATCGGCGATCGTCGTCACCACCGTGTCCCCGTTCTCCAGCCGCACTTCCTGCCCGGCGTCAGCGTCGTAGCCGATGGAGAGCTTGGTTTCCGCGAGCGTCAGCATGCCGGCGGCGTACCCGTCATAGGTGGGTGTCGTGCGCCAGAGCATGAACACCGGCACGGTCACGACGAGGACCGCGATCGTCATCGCTCCGACCGTCACCAGTTGGCTCCACATCCGAAGCCCGTGAAAAACCGTTTGCCCGCCGCGGACGGTGTCGTTGCCCCACGCTTTCATGATTATCTCCCGGACCTCTCCATTGATGCCGTTCGGTACGGACCGGACTTGCGCGGCGCCGGCAGGCGCCGGAGGCGGGCGGTGTTCGGGGCGAGGCCTGTCGGGTTCGGGGAGTCCGACCAGGCCGGAATCGAATCGCTCGAATGCCTGTCACGCTGGAGATCCATGCCATGAAACCGACCACACACATCGGCCCTCTGCCTGCCCCAAACGGCTGCCGGGCTGCGGCGCGCAGCGCCTTGTGGGTGTTGGGGCCGCTGGCCGTGGCGGTCGCGCTCTCGCTGGTGCTGACGCTTGCGGGCGCCGCCACGCACTGGATGGGTGCCGCCTGGCTCGCGGCGGTGCTCTGGGCGATCGCGGCGAGTTTCGTGCAGGCCATGTGGCAGGGCTTGCGCCACGGGGACTGGTCCGCGTTCACGTGTTGCGACTTGCCCGGCCACGACGAGGACCTGGACTTCGCTACCAAGACCGGCAAATACGCCTACTTGCGTATCCGGGCCGACCACGAGGCGCTCATGCGCGAGAGCGACCGGTTTCTCAAGGATCACGATCACAACAATTCCCGCCCCTGAGCGCTGCGCGCAGCGTCATCGCCGCGCGAGGTGTCCTCGATGCGCGGGCCCGCCAGCGGTGCATCCGGAGCGTCGTTACGCGCGGTCCCGTAAAGGCGCCCGGCGAGCCACCCGCCGATCAGCGGGACTTCTTCCAGCACCTGTTGGCCCATCGGCTGGCTTCGTTCGGTCTCCACCGCCTCGCGGCCGTCCCCGACCGCCGCTTCCGTCGATCGGGTACGTTCCACCCGCTCGCCGGCCCGCCCGCCCATCGCCGCCGCGGTGTCCCCTCGGGACACGGCGGCGGCGCCTTCCACATCGTCCGGCACGCCGGCGTCCGTCGCGCGGTCCCGCGCGCCTTCCGACCAGCCCCCGTAGGCCGCGCCCGTGGCCGGCACCTGCGTGTCCCGCAAGTCCTCGCGTGCGTCCTCATACGTCGCGCGGCTCGGCACGCTCGCGACACCCGGATTCGCCGGAGAAGGCAGCCGGTCCGACACGAACTCGGCCGCGTACTCCCGCAGCGTTTCGGCCTCCTCGGGCGTTTGGGGCGTGGCCAGGCGCAACGCGCCGCCGACGCCGATGGGCCGCCCGTCTGCGCCCGGGCGTTCGGACAGCCACCCGAAGAACGGCTGGCCGAGTTCCCGGTCGATGGCCTGGGATTCGGCGCGCACCTGGGACGCCTGCGCGCTCCAGGATTCGGCCGTCTGGAAACTCGCCGAGGCCCGGTCCTCGAACCTTTCCATGCGGGTGAGGTTCGCCCCGAAACTCTCGTCCATGCTCGCCAGTTCGCTTTCGCCTGCCGCGGTGGAGTAGCGCCTGGAGGCGTCGGAGACCTGCGACCACAGACCCAGCACCTGGTGCTGCTCGGCGTAGTCCTGCATGCGGTTGAACGCCTCGCTCTCGATGGTCTGGCCGCGCCACGACGCCCGCCCGCTCGCGCCCACCCGCACCACCTTGCCGAAACCTCCCCCGAGGCTGGCTTCGGCGGTCAGCGTCGCCGCCTGGTCCTTCGTGATCCCGCCCATCTCGGACAACCGGTCCACATGGCTCGACAAGTCCTGGGCCTGGACGCTTTCCGATTCGGTGACGCCGTGCGCGTGCGCCGTGCCCACGTTCACGTCCGTGGAATGGCGCTCGACCATGGCGGTCGCATCGGTGGCCGCGGCGGTGCGGGCTTCGGCCGCTTCCGCGGAGTAGCTCTCGCCCAATGTGCGGGACTGCGCCGCGCGGTTCTCGTGGCTCGCGGCGAGCGATTCCGAGAGCCGGATGCCGGCGGCGGGCAACCGGCTCGTCGCGACTCCCGCATCGGCAATCGCCGTGCCGTCGGCCGCGACCGTGAACGCCGCGCCTTCGGGCGAGTAACCGGTGTAGCGGTCCGTGTCGACGTGGGCGGAGGTGCGGACCTGGCGGCCCTCGAGGGTGGCGAACCGGTGAGAATCCAGTTGCGTGGAGCCCAACGATAGGTTACCCGTCGAACCCTCTCGTGCCGCGGCGCTAGCGGCCTCCTGGCCGACGTGGAGCACGGACGAGGCGAGCGAGGTCGCGCGGCCGACGCCGTAGGCGAGTGCGGCGGCGAGAAAGGGGACCGACATCGAGAGGTACCCCGACATCACCGCCACGTCGGTCGCGACCGCCCGAATTCCCGCCTGCGCCACCAGCGAAATCCCCGCATCGCCCCCCGGCATGAGCGCCGTCGCGGCCATTCTTTCGGCGGCCTCGCCCAGCGATATCCGGTGCAGGATCGCGTAGAGCGGCCCCCAGCTCTGAAGCCACACGAACCCGCCGAGGTACGCGCGCACGAACGCGCCGCCCGCCGGGGTGAGCATCAATAGGACCGCCATCGGAAAGGCGCCGACATAGAGGCACTCGAACACGATGCGAAGGAGCGGCACCCAGGTCTCGGCCTGGCGGCCGATGGCCCGGTACGCGGCCACGGTCTGGGCTTCGGCGCGGGCCTCGGTGTAGGCGCGAAGCGCGGCGGCGTTGCCCGTTTCCGTGGACCACTGCTCGCCCGCGTCGTGCACGGCGTTCAGGACCATCTGCTGACGGATGATGTCGGCGGCGTTGCGCGAGGCGCCGATCAGGAAATCGTGCGCCGCGGGCAGCGCCGCCAGGAGTTCCGCGCGCGCCAGCGCCTCGGTGTCGGCGCTCGGGAAGAGCCTGATTCCGAATATCCCCGACGCACGGGCGATCTCCGCGGCCCAGAGCGCGTCCAGGCGCGCCGCCGCCTCGGCGCAGGTCACGATCTCCCGGTCCACGGGCGTCGCCCCGGTGGCGCCGGCGGGCTGGCGGGTGGCGAATTCAACCAGCCTGGCCGGCGAGGCCCCGGCGGAGGGAGAGCCCCCCGCCGTCACGAGCGCCCAGAGGTCCGTCGTTTCCCGCAGATCGTCCGCGGAGATGTGCCCCAGAAGCAGCGCATGGAAGATGCACTGGCGGGCGTAGGCCCGAAGGTTGCGGCCAAAGACCGCGTCCGTGACCTCCATTCGGGTGACCGCATCCGCGAGCCTCGACCCGAAGATCATCCCGTGGCGCTGGTAGGTGAGATCGTCCGGCAGCGTGAACGCCTGCTCCGTGAGCCGGGTGAGCCCGTCACCGACCTCCGACGTGAGCGACGCGAAGATCGCCAGTCCGATCGGGACGTTGTCCACCACCGCGGGCGCGAGCGCCGGGTCCAGCCGATCCACGACCCGCACCGTGGCCTTCGGGACGATCATGACACCCCACACGGCCGTGAACATCAGCACCCATTTCGCGTTGTCCCTCCAGGACCCGCCGAAGGCGGTCCGGAACAGGATCCAGGCAAGCCCCGCGACACCCGCAAGCTGGGCGAGCGTGAGGTACGCGTCGCCGCCGGTGATGGCGGCGACGGCGTTGAGCAGGTCCACCAGGTACACACCGCCGCCGAGGGTGAAGAGTTCGTACATATAACTGCGGCTCCCTGTCCAGCGGCCCGTGCCATCTTGTCTTGCGGCGCGCTAGCGCCCGGTGACGCCGCCCTGGCCGCGGGAGAACGCGAGCGCGGCGCGCAGGTCCGCCGAGAGCGCGCCCGCGAGTTCGGTTTCGATGAGGCGCAGTTTTTCGACCACCGAAAGCGCCGTGTTGAACCGTTCAAGCCCCTCCTGGCGGTGCGACGTGAGCGCGATGCGGTTTTCTCGCAGCGTCTCCCGCCAGCGTTCGAGCTGGGTCCCGTCGGCGCTGTCGAGCGTCCCCGCGCGAGCTTCGATCGTCCGGTGCAGGTCCGAAATCCACACCTGCAACACGTCGAGCGCCACCGCTTCGGCGAGCGCGTCCACCTCCTGGTCGATCACCGCGCCGCGGTAGGCGGCCGCGGCATTGATGACCCGGTAGACCGGCAGCGTGGTGAGATTCACCAGCCCGAGCGCGTCGGGCGGAGGCACGGTGTCGTTCCTCACGGCGTCGACGAGATCCCCGAGCAGGCCCGCGACGCGGGCTCTGAACCCCTGGTCCACGGGAATGGTTACCGTCCCGAGCGTCGGGTTGAGGCACTCGACTGGCGTGTCGCAGTTGTAGACGGGCAGGTTGCCTCCGCCTTCCATGAGGATTTCGGTGACCTCGCGGTCGAGCGCGAGGGGTTCGAGCACCCGCACTTCCGGGGTATCCGTGGACCCGTCCGTCACGGGCGCAGTCACAATGACCGTGCCGGTGATCGACATCGAGAATTCCCCGAGCGCCTGGTCCGCCGAGAGAAACGCCGAACGCTGCACCGCCTCCCAGGCGTAGTTGACATTGACGGGCGCCTGATCCTCAAGTTCCCCCGTGGCTGCAGCCAGCGTCGAGTACCGTTGCCCACCGGCCCCGCAGCCGTGCCGCGCGGCGGCGTAGTCCGAAAAGATGCCTTGCGATGTCCCGATGGCGGCGCAGATGGCCGCGCTCGCGCGATCGTTCGTGGACCACGCGGCACCCACCAGCGACTGCGCCATCTCGCAGGAGTTGATGCTCTGGTTGTTGACCCACTGGGCCAGCGCCCGGAGCTTGCTCATGGTCTCGGCGATGACCGGAGAGATCGTTTCCAACGCGAGCTCGAACGCGAACCCCGTGGCGTTCTGGGCAATGCCCCGGCCGAACGCCACGAGTTGATCGGAGTCGATGAACGAGAACGCGCCGGCGAACGCGTCGATCCCGCCGCAACCGGCGCGGAAGGAGGGCAGGCTGACCGTGCCGATGCGTTCGGATTGCACCGGGGCCCTCAAATACAGGTTGCCGAGCGTCCAGTGGCCTGATGCCTGGCCCTCGAATGCCGTGGGGCCGGTGGTGTTGACCGCCGCGCCATCCCAGAAGCGCTGCATTTCAGAGAGCACGTCTGCCTGCGCAGCAGTGGCGGCGGCGGCCAGGGCCGCGGCTACCCCGAGCAAACGGGCTGCACCGAGCAGAACCGTAGCCGCTCCTTGCAGTCGCCGAGGCCGTGTCCGGCGAGTGACACGCGGCCGATGACCGCCACCATTATCAAACCCTTTTTTAATGTCCACGTTCGTGGCGTTAAATTCAATAGTCATTGCCCGCCTCCAGCGCCGTGAGCGCGTAGATCCGTTCGGCGAGCTGGTCCTCGGCCACCACCCCGAACGCCACCGGAAGGACCTGTCCGGTCTCGGTATCGAAAAGCACCACCGCCGGCACAGGGGCCCCGTCGAGGCCGAGCTGCGCCGCGCGGCCGTTGTCGGGTACCGCCTCGGGCCAGCCTTCCAGTGCCTCGCCCGTCAGGGACACCGCGAGCACGTCCAAACCGTGACGGATCGCAAAGGCCCGTAACAGCGGCCCGAACACCCGGCAACCCGCGCAACCGGCATCGCCCAGGTAGATCAACCCGTAACGTTCGCCCAGATTGGCCAGCGCTGCCTGCTGCGCCGCCAGGCGCTCGTCGGACCAGA
Organism: Candidatus Rariloculaceae bacterium; assembly: GCA_965262365.1. GTDB lineage: Bacteria > Pseudomonadota > Gammaproteobacteria > Steroidobacterales > Rariloculaceae > UBA6522. The sequence goes on along the minus strand of OZ253541.1, from coordinate 2,918,303 downwards.
GTTGTTTGGCGAGCGCCCCGGCCGGACGGGTGAGGGTGTAGTCCAGGTCAGGCGTGGTCCACACCACCCGCCGGAACACGTCCGAGAAGGTCGAGGCGCGATGCAGCGATTCCTGCTGCAGGTAGAGGTAGGCGGCGACGTTCCCGGGCGTCGGTTCGAGGATCGCGGTCGCGCGGGACTCTTCGAGCTCGCGCCGCATCCGCGCGATCTCCTCGGTCGCCGAAGGTCCTGTCGTGGCCGGGACCGGCGCGTCTGGCGCAGCCACGGGTTCCGGCTCCACCGGCTCTGCCCGATCGCAATAGAAGTGCCAGCCCAGCGACGGGTCCGCTCCCGGATCTCCGCACCAGGGATGCCGTTCCCGTGCGCCGGCCGGCGCCGCGCCCAGAACCAACAAGACGGCAGCGCAGGCGCCTATATACAAGGTGTGTCGCAACGGCGTCCCCTCAGTCGTTTTCGCGGTAAAACTCGCCGATCCGGTTGCGCATCGCCGCGCCCGTCGTCCCCTCGTCCGGCAGGACGATCCCCGGCGGCTCGCTCGTGTCGAGCAGCGTGTCGGTGAATTCGGAGAGATCGACCCGGTCGAAGTCGATGCGCTGGATCTCGGCGATGCTGAACCCGCGGCAGTCGTCCCAGGTCATGCCCAATTGCGGGCGGGCTTCCTCGTGCAGAATCCGCCCGAGTTCGGAGGTGAACACGCACCAGGCGTTGTCGCGGCGGCGGCAGATCCCGAGGATGCGCTTGGCGCAGTATTCCCCGAGGTAGTGGGTCACGCCCGCGGCGCGGGCCTCGGCGAGTTCCTGTTCCTCCACGGTGCAGCCGGCGAGTCCCAGCTCGAGGAACACGCCCGAGTCGGTGCAGCAGTTCTGCCCGCCCAGAAACCGGATGGGACAGGCCCGATGTTCGCCGGTGAAGAGGCTCATGTTCCCCCGGTCGAATTCATCGCCGCCCATTTCCATGACCATGTTGAGTTGCGCGGCGGCGGGCACGAACGCGGTGTTCGCGGCCGTGTCGACGCGCTCGCAGCCCGCCCCCACGCAGTACGTCACGCCGCCGCAACGGCGGCTGTCGCCGGCATCGTCCAGATCCATCCCGCACTCACGCACGGAGCCCGACGCCAGGCCGTTGGCCTGCCAGTCCGTGTCGTTCGGGCTGTTCTGTACCGCGTCGGCGCGTTGCACACCCGGGTCGGTGGCGGTCACCGTGACATCCGGGCGCGACAGTTTCGCTTCCACCACGAACGTTCCCACCGCCCCTCCCGCATCGTTGGGGTCCGCGAGCGTCCGCTGCGCGGCGGCGTTCATGCCGTCGGCGGTGTGCCCGGTCTGCGGCACGTCCGCGCCCACGTAGCCCGGCACGTTCGACGGCTGGCTTGTGTCCGTGGCCAGCGCCCGCGCGGCGGCCTGGCCCGCGGCCCCGATGGCTCGCGCCGCCGCTTTCGCCGCTTCATCGGAGTCCTGGGCCGGCGCCGAACCGATGAGCACGCCGGTGGCCAACAGCGCGGTGACCCACACAACGATTCGCCTGTGCGTCTGCGATGATCGATTCATTCCGTATCTCCCCTAAGCACCGCCAGGTGCCGGCGCGCGATCGCCCGGCCCGGCCCGTCTTCTCGGGCAATGGCTTCGAGTGCCCCGTCCAGTCCGATGTTGCCGGTCACCAGATCGTGTGGCGGGACGGCATCCGCCGAGCAGCCCGGGCTGCTGCACGCGGGCACGCCCCCCGGCACCACCGCCACCGCGGGGACCGAGCCGATCCGGAACAGCCGAAAGAGTCTCGGATCGATCGCCGCGCCGTCCTGCGCACCGCGGCTCTGAATCGCGCGCACCGTCGCCGCGAGTCCGCCCTCGACAACGCCACGCAGCACCATCGGGGCGCCGATCCGCGCCGACTGGGCGCTCCATTGCCGCCAGCTCGGCTCCGGCACCGCCAGGCTCATGAACACGAGCACCTCGCCCGTATTCGCCCCCTTGCCCGCAAAGCCTCGCACCTCCCCCGGCGCCATCGATTCGCCCGGAACGAGCGGACGGCTGCCCGCCGGACCGAGGGTCAGCGCCCGGTCGATGACCGTTTGCGCCCAGGCCGCAAGCTCCTCCCGTTCCTCCGCCGGCATGTCGTTGACGGACCCGCCCAGGACCGCATTCACCAACGCTTGCGCGTCCGCCTCGGCGTCGCCTGGTTCGACGTTGGTATTGGATGGTTGGCCGCTCGCCGAGATGCACCATGCGGACATCATCGCCACAGCCGTGGTGATTGGCGTTCTGTTCATTCGGGCGTGCTCACAATAGACAACAGTTGCGTTTCCTCCAGAGGAGGTACCCGAAGTTCTCGCCCGAGACGGGCAGTTCCCGGAGCGACTCCCAGAGCACGGACGAGCGCCCGGTCGGGTTGCAGCCCAGGAGCGGGGCCGTGGCCGGGACGGGCTGGCTCATCTGCCAGCGGTATTGGGTTTTTTTAATGATCGGCATGGGATAGGGCGAGCAGAGCGCCGCGGCACCGGAAGTTCCCCACGCCAGTCCGAGCCGGTGCAGCCGGAACACCATCCGCTCGGCGGCCAGCAACGACGCCTGCACGCCGCCGACGTGCGCGGAGACGGTCCCCGTCAGGGGATACATTCCGCCCTGGCAGCCGGCGCACCAGAACAGGCCGTCAAGCGGCAGTCCGGCAGAGGCCGCCGCGCAGTCGGCCGCACAGGCCGCTTGCGCGGGCAGCCCCGTGAACAGCACCGCCTCGGGGTGCAGGAGAAACGCCAGTTCCTCGTCGTTCCAGGTCGGATCCAGTTCCGAGATCCAGGCGATGTCCAGCCCGCCGGATTCCATGCAGCCGAGATCGAGCAATGCCCCGATCCAGGAGAGCAGGGGATAGTTGTAATAGTGGACGTGCCATGTTGAGCCGGACGTGCCGTCACCGCCCGAACTGCCCGTTTTTCCTCGCCCGGCCCCCACGCCCGGATCGACGGTGAGCCCGCCAAGGTTCGAGAAGCAGTAGGGCGCGCGTGACACGTCGATCAATCTCGCCGGTTCCCACATCCCCACCGAGAGACCGACCCTCGGGATGGGCGTGCCGCAGTAGCACAGCGGAGACGGCGGATTCGGCGTGTCCGGCGCGCCGGCCGCCGCACCGATACTCACCGCGCCGATGGAGATCGGAAAGAGGCACTCCCAGCAGACGTCGGTCAGGGGATTGAGGAACCGCCCGCTGCAGGACTGAGCCAGCGCGGCGCCCGGCAGAAAGGCAAGCAAGACGCATGCTCGGAAGATGTTGACAAGACGATTCATGGAGACACCTCGCGATCGGAAAGGGATTCGTTTGGAGGCCAGTCGCCGGCGGCGTCCACGAGCGGGAGCTCGGTGATCCGCAATTTGAGCCCCTCCTGGCGTATCCGGGACGGGGTGGCGCTCAGCCCGAACCGCTCGGCGAGCGTCCCCGCCTGATCGAAATAGAACGCGCGCCCGTGGGTGCGCGCCAAATCGAAGGGCCGTCCGGCCAGAAGCACGATCCGGGTCGGAGAAACCTGCGCCAGCGCCCACTCGACCTCCACCGGGCGGGTCCCGTCGATGAACAACAGGTGCTGGGTGAGCGGGCGGTGGGCGAGGGGCTCGATGCGTGTCCCGGCCGCGGCGATCACCGCTCCGCCCGGACCGAGAATATCCTCGGTCACCGTAATCGCCGGGTCGAACAGCCATGTCCGGGGTGCCGTGGCGGGCGCAATCCCCGGCACGGCAGGCGGTGCTTCAAGGCGCTCGCGGGCCCGGGCTCTCGCCTCGTCATTCAGCCGCGCAAGCTCGCCGGACCGTTCAAGTTCGGTCAGTGCGGTCTCGACCTGCGTCAGCAGGTCCGGTTCCTCGATCCGCCAGGTCTCGCCGAGTACGCCCAGGTCCTTCGCCGCCACCGGGTAGGCGGCGTCCAGCACGCCCGCGAGCCACACCGCCGCGAGCGCGTGCCGGCCGCGAAGGTCGCGCAGCCGCCTCATGGACGTATCTCCGGCCCGGCAGGGTCCGGCTCCACCAGGGGCCCTTCGAGCCCCAACCAGGGTAGATCGGGCAGTGCAAACGCCCGCCCGAGGATCCGCTCCCGCGGCACCAGGCCGACCTCGGCATAGCGGCTGTCGTGGCTGTCGACGTGATCCGCGTGCAGATAATAGTGACCGGGCGGGATGACCCCGGGGTCTGCCGCGGTGAGCGCGCGTCCGTCGCGCGCCAGCGCTTTCGCGCGGCCGACGGGTTCGCCGTTCAGCGACACCCATCCGGCCCTGTCCACGCCAATGCGATCGCCGGGCAAGCCCAGAACGGTCTTGAGATAGGGCGCGCTCACCCCGAGCACATCGGGCGGATCGAAAATGACGGCATCGCCGCGTTGAGGCGTGCCGATGGGCACGAGCACGTAGCCCCAGGCGTTGTCGGACCAGCTCCCGTTGACGTGCACCCGCGAGGCCGCGAACAGCCACACCGCCGCCAGCACGGCGAAGGCCGCCAGCGTAACGTTTCCCCGGCGCCATGTTGCACCGCTCACGGCCGATCCTCCGTTTCTCCGGCGGCGTGTTCGTCCACCCCCGCTCCCGGCTCGGCCAATGCTCTTTCCCAGGCCGCCATCGCCTCGCGAACCCGGTCCGTGTAATCGGGCGCCCCCACGAGCACCACCTCGGCGGGAAAGAGCACGACGTCGTGGCGTTCCGCGACGACATCGAGCGCCTTCTCCAGCTCCACCGCCCAGGCCCGCGCGGCTTCCGCGATCGCCTGTTCGGATTCCTCGCCATGAACGGTTTGCCGGACCATCTCCGTCGTCAGGTCGTTGAGCCGCACGACCCCGATCGGCGGCGAGCTCCGGTCGATATCGACCAGTCCGCCCAAGAGGAAGGCCCCGATTCCGATCGTCGCAATCCACAGCTCGATCCCCGGCCCCGGGATCAGTTTTCGAGCGCTCATGGCCGCCCCGCCTCGCGTTCAACGGGTTCGTTGTCGGCCGCAGTCCCTTGGCAGGGCGCAGGCCCCATCGTCACGTATGCGCGGGTGTCGTGGTGCTTGAACCACGCCGCGCCGTCGGCGTCGTGGAACATGTACATGTAGTGCCCGGCGAAGTTCGCATCGCCGCCACCCTTCGACAGCACGCCCCGGCCAACGGCCTCCTCGAACACCGCGTCGCTGTCCCCGGCGATCCGCGTCATCCGGTGACCGTTCCCCCGCGATGCCGTGCAGGCATTCATCCGGATCGGCCCATGGGGATAGACGCCGGCACATCGTATGGAGGCGACATACGGTCCCCGAACACCGCCCCGCCGGCCGTCCCGCAGTGCACCATGAAATACGTCACCACCGCCGCGATCGCGAGGTGGTAGACCAGCAGCAACACCAGCCCCGATACGTCGATCCGGGTGTTCATCCGCCGCGCCCGTCGTTCGCGCCGCCGGGCGCTGCGGCCGGTGCTTGCGCACTGCCAAGTGCGCGCAGCGCCTCGAACCGTTCCAGCCACCGTAGGGCCGCCCGGTCCGGCGCCATCGGGCGGACCCGTTCCTTGAGCGGCGGAAACAGCGGCCCGCTGTCCCGTGTCCCGAACTCGATCCCCGCGTCCGCAAGGTCCCGGCACACGGCCGCTTCGGCCATGCGCTGCGTCAGCCCCAGCGCTTGCGCCCAGCTCCCGGGCAGTTCCCGATCCACCCCGGCGGCTTCGAGCACTGTCCGCTGGACCGCCGCCGCGGCACGCCGCGCCTTGTCCGACCCTTGTCCCGAACGGCCCGCAACCGCGTCGTCTCGAAACCATGCCCGCCAGGCATCGGCCAGTAGCCCATGCAGACTCAGGAGGCGCCGGTCGTTCTCGTTCATGCCGCCCAGGCGCTCCGCCGCGTCGCTGACCGTCACGGCGTGCTGTGCGAGCGAATAGAACCGGCGGCTTCTCCCGCCCCAGCAGCAGGTGTTGCCGAGCACGTGGGCCACGGCCTCGAAATCCACGCCCTCAACCGTGAGAATCGCCGGATCTTCCGGCCATCGAAGCGTTCGGGCCTTTTCTGAATCGTTCATCTTCGTCTTTCCTCCGTAGCAGCTGTCAGCGTTCGGTAGCGCGCAAGCCAACGCCGCGTGGCCTGGCCCGACTCCAACGGCTCGATCCGTTTTTTGACGGCCGGGAACGCGGACTGTTCGCCGAACGCCGGTCCCTGCAGGTCGCGACGCACCGCCGCGGCCGCCATCCGGCGGACGAACCGCAGGACTTCCACCCACACCTCCGGCGCCCGCGGATCGAGACCCGCCGCGCGCAGCGCCGCCTCGGCCACCGCCGTCCCAAGCCCCGCCAGCACGGTCTCGGCCAGGAGCGCATAGAGCGACAGGCGTCTGCGGTTTTCCGCATCCAGTCCGCCCAGCGATCGCAGGCACTCATCGAATGCCGCCGCCGCGGGCGCCACGCTGTCGTCCCACCGGCTCGTGCGCGCCAGCACGTCCGCCAACGCCTCCAGGTCGATCGTTCTCAGCGCCAGGCGCTTCCCGGGCTCGCCCGGGTGTTTTTTGTCCTTCAACTCGGCGTCCCGCACCTCCGCGAGCCAGGCGTGCATCGCCAGCACGCGCCGCTCGGGAAGTCTCAGGCCGGCGAGCATCTCCACCGCCTCGCTGACGACGAGCGCGTGCTGCGCGCGCGTGTACGGCTGCCGGCGCCGCCCACCGGGGTAATCCGAGCGCGCCAGCCCCTGCGCCAGCGCCTCGATGTCCACCTCTCCGGACGGGCCGAGCGGGGATTCCCCGCCCCAGGACAGCGCCTGAAGGATCGGCACTGCCGTGCGGCCAGGCACTGCCGTGCGGCCAAGCACCGCGGTCATGCTCCCGCCTCCTGCCTTTCGTCTGCGTCACTGTTCGTCTCCGCGCCCTGCAAGGGCTCTGCCGCCCGCGGGGCATCTGCCGCCCGCAGGGCCTCGCCGACCACCCGGGTGATGGCGTCCTCGGTCGACAGTCCCTGCTCCTTGAGTTTTTCGACCGCCACGAACGCGGGGCCGCGCGACGAGAACAACGCCACCGACCAGCGGTCGAGCACCAATCTCGCGACCCGCCAGCCGTCGGGCCCGTGGAGCACGAGTTCGGCGTAGCGCCCGTCCGCGGTCCGCAGGCTCTTCAATGCCCGTTCCATGCCGGGATCGCAGTGGATGCGTTTTTCCTGTTTCAGGAGCTCCACCGACTCGTCCTTCTGGCTCAGGAAAATCACCCAGTCGGAGTTCTCCCACGCTGCGCGTGCAGCCGGATTCGCGTAGTAATCGTTGACCGATTGCGTACCGGTCACGAGCGCGCCGCGGTATTTGCGGGCCCGTCTCGCCGCGCCTTCGATAAATGCCCGGCTGTCGTCGCCGGAGAGCAGGTCCCACGCCTCGTCGATGACGATGGCTTTCGGGACCGTTCTCGCGCCGTGATACATGCGCTGGGTGGCGAGAAACACGACCAGCATCAACACCACGGCCTGTACGTCGTTGCGTCCCTTCAGTTCGGCGAGCTCGAACACGGTGAACGCCGCATCGAGCGCCGGAACCTCTCCCCCGGCGAAGAGCCGTCCAGACGCTCCACCCGGGCACCAGGGCCCGAGCGCCAGGCCCATGTCCACCGCGCGGACATCGCCGTGATCCTCCAACAGGCGTTTCACGTGCCCGAGATCGGCGTCGTTGCCGGCCGCTTCCCAGGCATCGGCGATGGCCCCGTCGATCAGCGCCGCCTCGATGTCGTCCATCGCGCCTTTGCGGCGGCACATCCGCCGGACCACGCCCGCGAGCATCGAGAAACACTCTTCCCGGTAATCCTCATCGGTCGCTGCCGCGGCCGCATCGATCATGGCGAAGGGGTTCAGGCACGCAGAATCCTTGCCGAACGCGATGAATGCCCCGCCCAGCGCCTCGGCGGTGTGCTGGAACGAGCGCCCGTCGTCGATCACCACGGCTTCGCCGCCGACGCTCACCAGGCCCGACACCAGTTCCTGCATGAGCACCGACTTGCCGGAGCCGGATTTCCCGGTCACGGCCACGTTGTAGTTGCCCGCGTCGTTGGCGAACGGCGACCAGCCCGCGGGCTGCCCACGCCGGCCGAGCAAGAGCAGGACCGGCGGGTTCTCCGGGTCGAGTCTCTGGCCCCGCCATTCGCCGTGCAGCGGCGCGAGGTTGACGGCGGAGGCGCTCAAAAGCGTCTTCATCCGGCCCATGCGCGACAGGTCCGTATCCAGTCCCCCGGACGAGACCATCGGCAGGCACGCAAGCCACGACGGCAATTGAACGTACCGCTCGGCCCCGATTCTCCAGCCCTGGCCGTGATAGATGGCGCGCACCGCCTGCTCGGCCTCGTCAATGACGGTGTGTCGGGAATAGACCGCCGCGAGGTAGGACGCCTTCACGAGCCGCTCGCCGTCTTTCAGGCGTTCGGTGACGAACCGCCAGTCCCGGGCTTTTTCCGGCAGGCCGGGCAGGTATCTTGCGATCCCCGTGCCGGCTTGCTGAGTCGCCCGGGCGGATTTCAAAAACGCTTTCTCTCCGTCGGCGGCATCGCCGGCCATGACGGTGAGGCAGGTCAGCACCGGGCACCCCGGTTGCAGAAAATCCCGATGGAAATCCCCGATGAGCGCGTTGCCGCGCCAGCCCGGCCAGACGTCCGGGAAGGCCAGCGCCGTCAGCACCCGCACCGCGACATCCGTGCCGGCGGGGTCGTGAAACACCAGCCCGTCCGGCGTGACCGTGAGCGCCCGTCCGGGCGAGGCGCATTGCACGTGGATCGGATCCCGCGGCGACCAGCGCCGTATGGGCCGGAGCGCCTGCGCCGCGGTGTCTCCCCAGGCTCCCACCCGGGGAGCGATCCATTCGGCGGCGAGCGACAGCAGTTCGTCCGGCGCCAGGCGGCGCGCATGGGCGCCGGCCGAGGCGAGCGTGCCCTCGAGCGCGCGCCTGAAACTGCCGAGCGCGGTTTCCGAGGCAGGTCCCGGGAGGCCCGCCAGACACACCGTGACGAAGACGCGGTAATCCGCGCACGTGAACGGCGGACCCCCCGGATGCAGTGCCCGCCAACCGGCGTGGCCGAAAAGTTTCTCGCGCCGCTCGGCGATCACCGCGTGAAGCCCCCCGGCGCGGCGGCGGCACGCCCCCCAGGCCGCAAGCGGCGCGCCGAACCGGGGGCTCGCCCAGTGAATGACCTGGATCGTCGAGCGCTGAGGCGCGGCATCGGCCAGCACGCCTGCGAGCGCGCCGAGCGTTTCGGCATCGATCCCGGCAAAGGGAGGGACTTCCAGCACGAAGCCGTGGCTTTGGGCATTGATGTAGAGTTCCGTCTGCTCGTCCCAGGCCCGCCAGGGCAAGAGATCGTGCAGCGGCTCCGGGCACGGCGGAGCCGCCCACGGCGCCATCGAGTCCGGGCCATCGAAGAGGTCCATGAGGCGCGCGATCACGGTGCTGTCGTCCAGCCGGCGGGCTCGATCACCACCCGCACCCAGCTCGCCTCGTGGTAGACGCCCGAGGTGTCCACGTAGGGCGCGATCCAGATCCGCCCGAGCACCGCCGGCGTCCTCGCGCTCTCGCGCCAGGATGCTCCGGACTCCAGTTCGTCGCCCTCGGATGCGGTTCCCACCTGTGTCCTTTGCTGACCCGCGGGTGCTTCGTCCGGCCGGTCCTGCGGACGGCAGTTCCCCCGGCATGTGGGTTCGGACACTCGGACCCTCGCCGCCGCCCGGGTGGCGGGTGTTCGTGCCCCCGTCGCGTTGCGGTATCGCCGCGCGCGAACCGCGGACGGTTCCGTGGCCGTGGAGGCATCCGCGGGCGCTTCCATCGAAACGCGCTTCGGCGCCGCAGGATCCGCCTCGGCCACGCGGGCGCACACCGAGCCCTGGATGAGCGGGCATTGCCAGGTGTTGCCGACATTCGTTGCGGCGCAACCGCCGAGCAGCAATGCACCCGCCAGCGCGGCGGCCGCAACGCGCAGATCCACCGCATGATTCGTGTCCGTCATCGAGAAACCTCCCCGTTTTGGTGCCCGTCGACCCACGCCCCTTCCAGGAACACCACGGTCACGGCCGTGCCCGCGGCCAGCTGGATGACCGGCTGATATTGTTCGGCCCGGCGAATGAGGTAGTCGCTGATCTCCTGCCCGGCGGTGCCGGCGCCCGAGCCGATGCCCGCGCGCCCGATGTCGTCGAGGTCCGTGTTGGCGAAGCTCGCCGTGCCGCCGCCGGCGAGCACCGCCTGGGGCCGGAACGCCTGGCTAGCGCTTTCCCCGAATCCGGAGAAGAGCCCGGCCAAAAACGCTCTCTGCACCAGCGCGCCTTCGCGGCTCACCACCGTCCCGCGCACGCCCGCCTTGCCGCCGCCCGCAACGAACCCGGACACGGGTGTTTCGATCACCGTGCCGGAGGCTGTGCCGGCGCACGCCATCGTCTGCAACCGCACGTAGACTTTTTCCGACGACAGGTCCCCGTAAGCCGCGCCGGTGATCGTGCAGCCCTCCACATCCGTTGTTTCCGCCGTCCCGTCGACCGCCGCGCCATAGGCGGGACTGGTCAGTCTCAAAAGGACCGGGCGGGGGTCGCCCTGGGATTGCACCCCGGCGGAGGCGTCCGCGCCCGCCAGCACCACGGCCTCGGCGTAACTCCCGGCCGGCACGTAGCCCGCGGTGGGTTTCGGGATCGGGATCGATTCGAGCGACTCGGCATCCGTCCCTCTTCCGGCGCGTTCCTCCAGCTCGAATTCCCGCACGAGCGGAGGCGCAAACAGATCCGCGGTGCCGTTGCCCTGGCTCAGGTTCCCTTGGGGTTCCGGCACGGGCCGCATCGGAACCGACGGCGCGAACGGGTTGCCGTCCGGGATCGCGGCCGGCCCCGTCCCGATACCCTGCGTCAATTCGTCGATCGTCGCGGCGTACTGGTCGATGACCGAGCGGGCGTTATCGGCGTCGTCGGCAAGCTGTTGCTGCAGCCGCACGTTGTCCTGTTCCAGCCGACGGTTTCGAGTTTCGATGTCCCGAACCCGCGCTTCGATTGTGCCGAGGCGGGTTTCGGACAGCCTGACCCAGCCCGCCTCGGCCTCGCCCGGGACCGCCAGTTGCGCATCGATACCGCGAAGCGGCGGCGCGTTGTTCCCGCCCCCGGCGCCGATCCAGAGCACGGCGAGCAGGAGCACGACCCCGGCCAACACCGAAAAAAGGAGCCATTGGCCGCGCTGAACCCCGCGGTTGCGTTCGTCTTGAGCGCTCATCGCACGGGCTCCGCCAAGTTGTCCTCGACGAGGACGGCGATCCGATCGCCGTTCGGACCGCGCCCGGGCGCCGACAACCACGCGGCCACGACGGGCGCACCGGACCGCCTCGCGAGTTTCTCCGCATCCTCCACGCCCCCGGCGGGCGTTCTCAACACACGCGCGGTGAACCGCGGCCCCCGCCAGAGCTCCACGAGCGAACCCCGTTCGGGGCTCGTCATGGATACAGCCGCGGGGACTATGATGTAGCCCGGCATCGGCTCCCGGCGCGCCACCGCAAGAATCAATGACACGGATTCGCCTCGACGGTCACCGGCCACCGGTCTCGCCTTCCCGACAGGCCCGGCCGCGGCATTTCGAATGAGGATTTGCGCGGAGTCCCGGGACACCGCCGACAGGCTCAGGCGGTACGTGAACCCCTGTTCCGTCCCCAGGTAAAGCGTCACGGGTACTGGCGCACGCGAACCCTCCGACGCACCGAACGCATCTGCCGCGCGCAGTGCCGCCCGGTCCGGATAGAGATACAGGTCTCCGCGCACCGGGTCGTGTTCCACCGTGAAACCGCCGGGCGACTGGATGACCCGGGACACCCGGTCGCCGTCCAGCGCAATACGGTTGACTTCCGTATCCGATATCTCCGCGGCGAGTTCCGCGTGATCGGACGCGTCCAGGACCTGCAGCGCCCCTGCGGTCGCGCTGGAGCCCATATAGATAATGTGTAAAACGCCCAGTGCCGTGATCGCCTTCACCGTTCGTCCTCCCGTTCCTCGAACCGCAACAGCCCGATGCGCCCGCCCTCCATCGCAAACACCAACCGGTAACGCTTCCTCGTGCGGGTCGCTTCCGCGCGCCCGAGCCAGGTGACCAGTTCTCCGGTCACTTCGGCGGCCAGTTCATCCGTGGCCACCTCGATCCCCGTGGGGTAGAACGCACTCGAGAGGTCCCGGCGCTTGAGTCGCGCGGCTTCGGTTTCCACCCAGGCGGCAATCTCGCCCCGGGCCGAGGCATGGGACATGCGGGAGGCGGCTTCGCGGACTTCCACCGCGTTTTCCGGCGTCAACGTCAGGAGCGTCACCGCCACCGTCCGGGCGGTGTCTTCGACATACCGCCGCCCGGCCCAGGTTTCTCCCACCGTCCACGCCGGACCCGACACCGCCGGCACCAGCACCGCCATGGACTCGCGTTGCGCGAGGCCGTGGCTTAATACCGCGTTGACCCCCATGGAGAGCGCGAGCAGCACCGCGAGCACGAGCCGGGTGTCGCGCACCTTTCTCCGTTCGCTCTGCATCGCCTCGTGCCTCATGATCCCCGCCTCAGCCGGCAAAGCGGCGCCGGTGGCTCGCAGGCGCCCCCTGAAGACGGAGCACCTCCCCGGGCAGAAACCAGTACACCGCGTGCACCACGATGCCGCCGCGCCCGCCGCGCTTGATGCGCCGAAGCACGAGCCAGCCGCCGACCCCGATGACGAGCCCCATGACAAAGGCGTTGGCGGCCAATCCGAGCATCGCCGGACCCATCAGAACCGCCGCCTCGTCCATCGTCCAGAAGAGCCATCGCTCCGGATCGTCCAGGCGAGAAGGGATCGCAAAGCGCTCGGCTTCGTTCACGAGACCGCACTAAATGATCGCCGTGCCGACGATGCTGGTGACCACGCCCGCGCCCGCGCCGGCCGCCACACCCACGCCCACCGCGCCCATGATCTGGGTCGCGTTGAACCGGAGCACCGAACCCACCAGCGCCGCGCCCACGGCGAGCACCGCGGCCAGTTGCCCGCCCGTTCCCGCGACCATGTCGGTCACGGTGGTGAGCGGCGCCGCGAACGTGGTGTCGGTGGTCGCCCAAGCGGCGTCGATCCCGCCCAGAACGGGCAGCACCGCCGGTGCGACCGCCATGGCCACGCGCGCGGCCGTGTCAACAAATCGGTGTATCCGTCGTGTTGTCATTTCCGTCTCCCGCGTTTCCCGCGTGCCTTCGGCCCCTCGTCGGAGGTGGACTCGCGCGTGCACCCGTCGAGCCACTCGTCGAGATCCGACGGCACGTACCGCACCCACCGGCCGATCTTCTTGAACCGCGGCCCCTCGCCCGTGACCCGGTACCGCTCCAGCGTGCGCGGGCTCAAGCCCAGCCGCTCGGCGGCCTGGCGCGTCGTCAACAGTTTGATTTGACCTTTCATCCATAGTTCTCCTGTCAATCCGGATCGCTGTCCGGATAAAAAAATTGGCCAGGGAGCCTCCTCCCACTCCCCTGGCCGGCATCCTGGCCACCGCGAGCAGCACCGCGTCGAGCTGCTCGGGCCGCAACTGGCGGTGCATCCAGCGGCGCAACCGGTCGATCGTCGACAGGTACGGCGAGGCGCCCCCGAACAACCGGCGGATGAACCGCGCCTCGCGAAGCGCCCACTCCCCGACCTGCCAGGGCTTCAGTCCGGTCAGGTCGAGAAACGCCCACAGCTCGCTCATCAGAAACGGGCGGAACTGCGGCATATCCATGTACCGGCGGATCTCGTCGGCCGTGGCCAGTTGCACGCCCAGGCCCTTTCCGAGGTGCCGCTTCGCGTAATTCGGATCGTTCAGCGCCAAGCGGCCCAACGTCGACAGGCTCATGCGCCGGCGTTTCGTGAACGCCCTGACCGAGCGGCGGAATTCCCCCGTGAAGGAACCGTGGAACAGCCGTTGCAGTTCGCGGTCGGCGATGTACGTCCGGGTTTGCATGGCGCCGGAACATAAGCACCGCGCAACAACCTCACAACGAGAATCGCCTGTCTGCGTCCTACAAAACGAGCAAAAAAGGTCAATTAATACAGTGGCTTATAAATCCGTTATTGAGCCTGGATCCGCAAAAGAGGCCCAAATCCCGACTTTTGTGGCGTTTTTGCGCCACAATCCCCGGGAGGCCGGCGCCCGCAAAGCGCCCGTCCGAGGCTGCGCCGGCCGCACCGCCGAGGCGGCCCCGGAACTCATCCGAAGGGATCGCTTCGCCTCGGCGAACCGGGCGCCCCGACCGCCTGTCCGCCTCGGCCCGACGGACGCTGCTGGGCAACTGCTCGGGGCCAGGGTCCATACCCGCTCCGTAGCCTCGTCTTGCGGGAACCGAACCGCTCACTTGCGGTCAAAAAGAATATGCAAAACAGGCATTTGCGGTCCCGATCGCGTCTTCGGTCACCGCCGGTTTCGCTCCCGATTGCTGTATTAATCGGGAGCAAAAATGCAATAGCGGCGTATTTCGTTGTTTTTTCGTCAATCGATCGTCGGCAGGCGGGAACGACGCAACTCGTTGAGTTGTATGGCGTTTGTCTGTCCAGAACGGTCCGCTGGCCGGGTTTTCGGGGCTAGGGGCAGGGGCTGAAAGCGGCGTTTTGTTGCGGGAGTCCCGCCGTTTTTGCTCCCGATTAATGCGCGCAGGGATATTTGTGTACGCTCGAATACGTACACAGCCGAAGGGTTTCGGTCGGCCCCCAGAGCCGTCCCGGGGCGCGGCGAAGACGGTCGATTTGTCGTGCCGGGATTTACCGGCGGTCCTGCAGTCGCGCCAACTGGGCGGCGCCGCTGCGCTGCGCCAGCAGCTGCTCGCCGTAACGGTAAACCATGGCCGTGCTCTTCCAGCGCCCGGCCTGCAGGATCGCCGGCATCCCGATGCCCGAGGCGATCATATCCTGAACCGCGCCCACGCGGGGGCTGTGCCCCGACAGGCCCCTGACGATCTCGTCGGGCAGTCCCGCCACGCGGCCCATGCGGCGGTAGATCCGCGGCACTTGGCTGGGATCGAGCGTTTGTCCGAGCCCGCCGTCCTTGGCGACCGAGCGGAACAGTGCCCCGTGGCACAGGCCCGCAGCCCGGACCCACGCCTGTACCAGCTTCAGGCTGTCGCGATGCAGGTACACGAGCTTGCCCTCGCCCGAGGCGTCGGTCTTGCTGCGGCGCAGCAGCACCGAGGCGGTGCCGCCGGTTTCCACCAGCAGATCAGTCACTTGCAGGGCGACGAGTTCGGAACGGCGCACCAGCGTGTCGTAGGCGAGCGCCACCATGGCGCAGTTGCGCCGGTCGATGAGCCGATCCCCGGCGGCCCCGATCAGGCGTTCGCGTAACGCCCACGTCAGCCCCTGGACCTGTCTTTGGCGGCGTCCCTTGCGCCGGTGCATGCGTTTCAGCGCCAGTTGCACGGCGGTGTGCTCAAGCGGGCTTTGGATGCCTGCGGCGCGGTGCACGGTACAGAGGCTGGAGACGAGGCGGCGCACCGTGCCGGGGGCCAGCGTACGCGACATCGCGTCGATGAAATCGACCACGGCGTCGGCGCGCGCGGGCAGCGCGCAGCGCGATTCCCGTGCGCACCAGTCCGAAAAGCGTTCGATGTCCGCGCGCAACGCCCGCTCGGTGTGGCGGCTGTAGGCCCCGCCCGCGGCTTTCTCGAAGTGGCGGAGCCGCTCGGCGAGTACCGACGGCGGGGTGGCGGGAACGGGGTAATCGGCGTCCTTCCGTGGCGCGTTGTCAAACATGAATCGACCTCCGGGTCAAGCGATCGGAGCCCGGGATTTTGCTCCCGATTAATACAGTAATTGGGAGTAGCAGGAAATTGCGGGGTCGTTCTGCGTCGCGAACACCATTCCACTGGGCAATGATTTCCGAGATTGGCCCCGTCACTACTACTAAGGACGGGCTCTTTCTACAGGTTCGGCAAGATTAGAAGCACATGGATGTTAGTGGTTGAATGTTTTGGATATTTTTCGCAATCCACAGTCAACTTCAGTCCTGTTGCTACTCGGCGTCCCGAACCCGTGGCCTGGGGGAACGCAATGACCAGTTTCCCGAACGCTATGAGCAAACCTATTGTGCTTCTCGCCATCTTGTTGTGGGCCCTCTGAGCCCGAGCCGAGCACTATACGGTGCCTTTGCTGGTTCCGGCGGGCACGTCGGCGGAGCCTCAAGGGGTGCTGAGGATTCTCAACGGTACTGCGGAGTCCAGCACCGTGGAGATCTACGCCATCGAGGATTCGGGCACGCGTTCAGGACCCGCCACCTTCATGCTGAACGCCTCGGCGTGGCAGGCCGGATCCAATCCGTTGTGAGAGGCAGATATCCGCATGTGTGGGTCTCCGGGTCAGTGGTATGGAGCCCGAAGTTTTACGCGGATAACTACAGTTATCGAGAGTAAAACAGGAGGCTGAGCATGCGCTACACGCAGCGTGGTCAACAAACGGGCGGTCGCCGGCTGACGGCGTTCGCTGCGCGGTGGCTGGTGGATGGTTCAATCCCGGCGAGATGCCGCCGGGCCTGGGCCTGGGCGCGCCTGAGCGTGGTCGGGATCAAACGGCCGGTGACTTCCGAACAAGAAGAGCGTCGAAACCCGTCTTCAGGTTCGCCGGCGCCGTTTGCCTGCCCCGGCCCGCACGCCGGTGCGCCGCGACGCGGCTTGTCCGCAGTCTTGCGGCGCTTGCGCCTGTCGATGAGGCGCCGCGCCGACGCAGGCCGGGCCTCAGCCCCGATTCGCGGGACCGGCGCCCGCGCCGGCGCCCTGCTGCCCGTCCTGACAATCCTGGCGGCCTCCCTGACCGGTCAGGCCCAGGCGCAGACCGACCTGCCCTGGTCCACGACCATGACGGTGGCGGTAGCCACCTTCTCCAGCAACGCCTGGGGGTACGGTGACGCGCTGACCGACAGTCATGATTTCGGGACCCTGTCTGACACCACGCTCACCTACGATTCCGCGAACTACAAGATCGATAAGTTCTACGTCATCGACGAGGACGGGAGCAACGACGGCCAAGTCATTCTCGTTGTCAACCTCTTTGAGGGGGAGACATTCCCAACATCGAGCGGCGTCATCCTGGAGTTTGCCGGCGCGGAGTTTGAGCTGGACGACGTCAGTGGCAACGATGGCAATACTATTTTCTGGAATCAAGACGACGGCTATCTGCCGAGCACATCCCCGCTGCATCCGGACAACGTCCGGACCACGCTGGTCGCGGGCAACACGGTGTCGGCCTGCCTGCGCACCTCGACCCAGGTCTGTCCGGGAGGGACTACCCCCGCCACGGCGGGCGTCACGGTGTCGAAGACGGCGCTGACGGTGACGGAGGAGGACACCACCGGGGACAGCTACACGGTGGTCCTCGACAGCCAGCCGACGGCGAATGTCGTGGTGACGGTCGCCGGGCACTCCGGCACGGCCGTGACCCCGACGTCGACCACCCTGACGTTCACGGACACGGACTGGAGTACGCCCCAGACGGTGACAGTGACCGCGGCGACCGATTCGAACACGGCGGACGAAACGGTGTCTCTGACCCACAGCGCGGCGAGCACGGACACCGACTACGAAGGAATCACGATCGCCGGGGTGACGGTGATGGTGCAGGACAACGACACGGAGGTGACCATCTCCGCGGACAAGACGAGCGCGGTGTTCAAGGAAGACGGCATCACCTACACGCTGACGCGCACCGGCTCGACGACCGCCGCGCTGCCCGTCTCGGTCACGCTGACGCAGGACAAGGATTTCCTGCTGGCGGCGGATCTCACCGAAACGGTGACGATCGCCGCGGGCCAGTCGACAAACACCTTCACGGTCGCGGCCTCCAGCTTCGAGCATTTCGCGGCGGGAACCCTGGTCGAGGCCGGCACGCTGACCGCGACGGTGCAGGACGGCACCGACTACGACCTGGGGACCCCGTCCGCGGTCAATGTGGCCATCGTGATCGGCGTGATGGTCCGGCTGGATATGGCGTCCTACACCGTGGGGGAGGCAGCCGGGACGCTCTCGTTCGAGGTGATCGCGCGCACCGGCGCGGGCGCGCCGCAGCCCAGTGCCGCGACGGGCAGCATCAACGTGTTTACGGTAGATGGCAGCGCCAGTAACGGCGTGGACATTAGGTTTACGGATGCGGCCGAAAATTTCCTTCCCGGCGAATTCTCGGCGGACGGCGGGGAGTGGAAGGCGGTGAGCATGTACAACGTCCCGATCACGAACGACGAGATCGACGAGGACGACGAGACGTTCAGTCTTGTGATCGAGCGAAACCTGGCTTTCCTGACGTACTCGCTCGTGGATGCGTCGGGCAACTCCTGCGGGACCCAGTGCACGGTGACGGCGACCATCACCGACGACGACACGGCGGGCGTCACGGTGTCGGAGACGGCGCTGACGGTGACGGAGGATGACACGACCGGGGACAGCTACACGCTGGTCCTCGACAGCCGGCCGACGGCGAATGTCACGATCACCGTCGGCGGGTACACGGGCTCCGACGTGACGCCGAACCCGGACAGCCTGGAATTCACGCCGTCGAACTGGAACACGGCCAAGACGGTGACGGTGACCGCGGTCGGCGACACGGACACCACCGACGACACGGTCACGCTGACCCACACCGCGACCAGCACGGACCCCAAATACAACTCGGTCGCGGCCAACGTGATAGTGACGGTGGAGGAGACCGCCGCCGCCACGGGCCAACCGGCGATCACGGGCGGGGCGCAGGTCGGCAAGACGCTGACGGCGGAAATCGGCACCATCGCGGACACTGACGGGCTGCCGAGCACCTTCCCCGACGATTACACCTTGCAGTGGCGGCGGGTGGATGCGGACGGCGTGTCGAACGAGGTGGACATCTCCGGGGAAACGTCGGGCACCTACACGCCGGTCGCGGCGGACGTGGGCAAGAAGATCAAGGTGCAGGTGAGCTTCACCGACGACGGGAGCAACGCGGAGGGTCCGCTCACGAGCGCCGCCTATCCGTCGAACGCCCCGGTGGCGGCGGCGGCGGGCGCCTGCCCGGCGGACAACGACTGGTGCACCACGCTGACGGTCGGGTTTAGTGAGGATGGAATCTTCAAATACTACGGTTTCTCAACCGCCATTACCGACGACGGCCTCGCGGACACGACCATCGATGACGGGGACGGGACGACCTGGACAGTCTCGACGATGGTCATCGCCGACGCCATAATTAATGACCAAGTTCACATCAACCTCGACGCGTTTCTCGCGCGCGGTTCGGTGTTCGACCTGGGCGGCACGACGTTCACGACCGACGAGACTTCCGAATCAACGGTTACGACGGGGAACTATAGCTGGCTCCTCCCCGCCGGTTTCGCCTGGGTCCACGGCCAGGACGTGACGGTGAGCGTGAAGCTGCCGGCCAACGCGCCGGCGACGGGCGTGCCGGCGATTTCGGGGTCGCCGCAGGTGGGCAAGACGCTGAGCGCGGGTACCACCGGCATCATGGACTTGGACGGGCTGACGAGCGTCAGCTACACCTACCAGTGGATCCGGGTGGATGTGGACGGAACGTCAAACCCGGTGGACGTGGGGACGGACGACGACGAATATACGCTGGTGGCCGCCGACGAGGGCAAGCGGATCAAGGTGCAGGTGACGTTCACCGACGACGACAGCAACGCCGAAGAACTGACGAGCGACGCCTACCTCACCCCGTCCCACCATAGCTATCCGGACCGTGGCATCATGCCGGCGCTGAGCGCCTGCCCGGCCAGCACCACCTGGTGCGCGACCATGAACGTGGGTTTCCAACTTCCGGGGACAGACAACACGGAATTTGGCTTCTCCGCCAGCCCGGGCTACGGCGCGCTCGACGATACGAGCTTCGATTACGACGGGTCGACCTTCACGGTCGAGAATGTCGGGATCAGGAATCCGGATGGTATGTCGGGCTACCACGTCAGGCTCGACCTTGATGCCTTCGTGCCGCGGGGCGCGGTGTTCGACCTGAACGGTTACACGTTCACGGCCGACGCGGCCGCGGAGCAGACGACCGCCGGGCGTTACCAGTGGGCCCTCCCCGCCGGCTTCCGCATCGCGGAGGGGGTGGATTACAGGGTGAGCCTGCAGGTGACCGAAAACACCCCCGCCGAGGGCAAGCCGACCATTTCCGGGCCGGCGCAGGTGGGTCGGACGCTGACGGCGGCGACCGCGGACATCACCGACGACGAGGGGCTGACGAGCGTCAGCTACACCTACCAGTGGATCGCCGCGGGGACGGTTATCGCGGGCGCCACGAGTGTCACCTACACCCCGACCTCGAGCGAGCAGGGCGACAAGATCGCGGTCAGGGTGACCTTCGACGACGATGAGGACAATGCCGAGACGCTGACCAGCGACGAGACCGCGCCGGTGGTGCCGGACGCCGCCTCCTGTCTCGGGACGGCGGTCTGGTGCTCCACGCTGACGGTGGAACATAGCACGCCGGACGTGGACGGTGAATTCTCAGTTGGGCTGGGCACCAATCTGGGGTCACCTCCCGAGAGTTTCGGCAGCCTCGTCGGTGCCACCTTCACCCACCTGGGGATCGGCTACACGGTGACGCAGATATTGGGGAGCACCGACCTGGCCTTCGCCACCAGCCCCAACCTGCCTGACGACGGCGCCGGGCTGACGTTGCATATCCAGCGCCTCTCGGGCGCCCTCGAACTGAAGCTGAGCGATCGCGACACCTACGCCGTCTCGAGCAACTTTCCCACGGGCACAAAGCTCTGGTTCTTTCACGCGGCACCGGGCACCGGCCCCGCGAACCCCCCCCTGCTCCGTGGCTATATCCCCGCGAACGGAGACTACCGTCGGGACACGGACGAGGGCACGCTGCTTGCCGTATCGCTGTTCCATGAAAACCGTCCGGCCGAGGGCACCCCGACGATTTCCGGCACGGCGCAGGTGGGCGAGACGCTGACGGCCGGCATGGGCGACATCGCCGACGCCGACGGGCTGCCGGCCACGTTCCCGGGCGATTACACCTTCCAGTGGGTGCGGGTGGACGCCGGCACGGATTCGCCGATTACGGGTGCGAGGGCACGCACCTACACGCCGGTGGCGGCGGATGTGGGCAAGACGATCAAGGTGGAAGTGAGTTTCACCGACGACGGGGGCACCAGCGAGACGCTGACCAGCGACGCCTACCCGTCGAGCGGCACGATCATCAACATCGATGGGTCCAACACCGCGCCGGTGTTCACCGGCGGCACGAACCAGACGCGAACGCTTGCGGAGACGGTGGGCGATGCGACGGCGGGGACGGCGGCGGGCATCGGCGGGGCGGTCTCGGCGACGGATGCGAACAACGACACGCTGACTTACTCGCTGTCAGGCACCGGCGCAGGCAAGTTCGATTTCGACGCCTCGAACGGGCAGATCAACACCAAGGCCGGCGAGCGCTACGATTACGAAGCGAATCAGCGGTATTCGGTGACGGTGATGGTGCACGACGGCACGGTGAGCGTGTCGGCCGCCGTGACGATCAACATCGCGAACAACACGAACGAGAGGCCGCTGGCGCCGGATGCGCCGACGGTGACGCCTACCTCGGGCAGCAGGAGCAGCCTGGACGTGACCTGGACGGCGCCGCTGAATACCGGGCGCCCGGGGATCACGGGCTACGACCTGCAATATCGCGTGAACGGGGAGAGCAGCTGGACGGACGGCCCGCAGGACGTGTCGGGCACGGGCGCGAGCATCGCCGACCTGGCGGCGGGCACCTCGTACGAGGTACAGGTGCGCGCACTGAACGACGACGGCGACGGCGCCTGGTCGGGCGCGGGCGACGGGGACACGACGCCGGCAACGCCGACGGTGCGTTTCGGGGCATCGGCCTACACCTCGATCGAGGGCCTGCCCGGAGCGGTGGTGACGGTGGAACTGAATCCGGCGGCGACACGCACGGTGACGGTACCGGTGACGACGGACCCGCAGGGCGGCGCGAGCAGCGCGGACTATTCCGGCGTGCCGCGGAGCGTGACCTTTGCCGCGGGCGAGACGGAGCAGACGTTTACGGTCACGGCCACCGAGGATACGGCGGACGATGACGGCGAGAGCCTGCAACTGGGCTTTGGCAACCTGCCGTCGGGCGTGCTGCTCGGCAGCCCGTCGACGGCGACGGTGGCGCTGGTGCAGGACGCGGACGTGTCGACCTGGTACGTGTGGTTCGGCGAATCGTCTTACACGGTCACCGAGGGCGGCACGGCGCGGATAACCCTGTACCTGAACTCTCCCTGGAAGCCGGAACGGAACGAGGCGCTGACGGTGCCGCTGTTCGATCCGCAGCATGAGGGCGGCACCTCGGCGGACGATTACTCGGGCGTGCCCGAGAGCGTGACGTTCCAGCCAGGGCAGACCCAGGCGTCGTTCACGGTGCGGGTAACCGATGACAGCGAGGACGACGACGGCGAGAGCGTGTTGATTCAGTTCCGCAGGCTGTTTCCGGAGGACCTGGAAGTGGGCCGCTACGGAGCCCGCTACACGACGCTGCGTATCGCCGACAACGACGGCGAGAAGGCGGTGACGGTGTCCTTCGATGCGGCGAACTACACGGCGGCCGAAGGCGGCGCGACGGCGACGGTGCGGGTGCGGCTGGACACGGCGCCGGGCCGCTCGGTGACGATCGATCTGACGAAGACCCACCGCGGGGCCACGGCGGCGGACTATTCCGGTGTGCCGGATAACGTGACCTTCGGTGCGTCGGAGACGGAACAGAGTTTTACGGTCACCGCGACCGACGACTCGGCGGACGACGATCGGGAGAGCGTGGCGATCGGCTTCGGTTCGCTGCCCTCGAAGGTATCGGCGGGCAGCCCGTCCGAGGCGGTGGTGCAACTGACCGACAACGACCACGGCCACACGAGGCTGCAGGTGAGGTTCGACGCCAGCGCCGGGGCGGTGCGCGATGGCGTCGAAGAGGGCGGGGGCTACAGTCTGGGCTTCAGCCTGGACGTGGAGCCGGGCCGGAAACTGACGATTCCGTTGACGTATATGTATCTGGGTGGCGCGACTGCGGCCGATTTCACCAACCTGCCGGCGAACGTGACCTTCGGGGCAAACGCGACATCGGAGCGCGTGACCCTGTGGGTGGTGGACGACTTCGAGGAGGATCCCGGGGAGAGTCTGAAGGTGTCCTTCGGGTCGTTGCCGGCCGGCGTGTCGGTGGGCGCGAGCGGCCGCTCGACGATCATCCCGGTCATTGACAACGATGCCACGCCGGGCCTGTCGGTGTCGGATGCGAGCGCGCGGGAGTGGCCGAACAAGAAGGTGTGCCTGGTATTCGTGGTGACGATGGACCGGATGGACGTCGATCACGAGGTGAGCGTGAACTATGCGACGGTGAGCGGCACGGCGGTGGCGGGGCAGGACTTCAAGCCGATCTCGGGCACGCTGGTGTTCCGGCCGAGCGAGAGTCGGCGCCGGACCGCATCGAAGAGCCTGTGCGTGGAAGTGATCGACGATTCCCATGACGAAGGCGTCGAGGAGATGACGCTGGTGCTGTCCAACCCCGTGCGGGCCCACCTGGTCGATGGAACCGGAACCGGATATATCAGCAACACCGACAAGATGCCCGGAGCGTGGCTGACGCGTTTCGGGCGCGCGGCCACCGATCACGTGGTCGAGGCGGTCGGGGAGCGCTGGCAAGGCGGGCCGCAGACCCCGCACCTGACCCTTGGCGGGCGCCAGGCCGGGGACCTGTTCGGATGGGCCGGGCTTGGCGGGCGGACCGGGCTCGGCGGACGGTCCGGGCGGGACACGGCCGTTGACCGGGATGACCCGGTCGGGACCGATCCGTCCTCGATGGGGCGGTTGGCCCCGTCCGGCGGCGCCGGTGCGGGCATCGGCGCAACCGCCCCCGGCATGACCCTGGGCGACATGAGCACGGCCCCGGGCGGAGCGGGCGGCGTTGAGCGCGAAGCCGGAAAGACGCTGAGCGGGCGTGCCGCCCAGGGTGCGCTGTTGCGGGCGCTGGGCCTGCCCGACCCAAGGGCGGTGCCGGATCTTCGCACGCTGCTGATGGGCAGTTCGTTCTTCTACTCCGCGGCACTCGACGAAGACGGCGAAAGCCGGTCATCGGGCCGAACCCGGTCACCGGAGTGGCTTGGGGAGTGGTCGGCGTGGGGCCGCACCGCGTCGAGCCGCTTCAGCGGCGCCGACGGCAACCTGGCGCTCGATGGCGAGGTCGCCACGGCGATGCTCGGATTCGACAGCCGCTGGGACCGGTGGCTGGCCGGGGTCGTGGTCTCGTTCAGCGAAGGCCGGGGCGCCTACACGCACCCGACGGCGAGCGGCGGCGCGGTCGCAAGCACCATGACGGGGCTTAACCCCTACGCGCGCTTCGAACTGAACGAACGCACGAGCGTCTGGGGCGTGCTCGGCTACGGCGCGGGCGATCTGTCGCTCACGCCCGCGCGTTCCGATACGGCGCTCGGGACGGAGCTTGCGAACGCCATGGCGGCGTTCGGCGGGCGAACGGCGCTGTCGGTGCGCACCGGCGAGGCCGGGCGGTTCGAGCTGGCGCTGCGTTCCGATGCGCGCCTGACGAACACCGTCTCCGAATCCATCGAGGGCCTGGTCGGGACCGCGGGCCGGACCGCCCGGGTGCGGCTGATGCTCGAAGGTTCCGGCTCGATGAGGCTTGCCACCGGCGGGGTGCTGAAGCCGAAGCTTGAAGCGGGGCTTCGTTACGACACCGGCGATGCGGAGACCGGCGCGGGGCTTGAGGTCGGCGGCGGGCTCGGCTACGCGGCCGGGCGGCTGTCGGTCGAAGTCAACGCCCGGGGGCTGCTGGCCCATCGGGACACCGAGTACGAGGAATGGGGGTTCAGCAGTTCGATCGCCTACACCCCGTCCAAGGACGGGCGCGGGTTGTCGATGAGGCTCGGTTCGGCCTGGGGGGCCACACAGAGCGGCGTGCAGTCGCTGTGGAGCCGCCAGGACGCCTCGGGGCTGGTGAGCAACGCCGCGTTCGAGGCGGCGCAACGCTACCAGGTCGAGCTGCGTTACGGGCTTGACGGGAAGACCGGCCGTGCGCGGTGGGAGCCGTTCGTGGGTGTGGAGTCGGGCGAGGGAGCGAGCCGGGCGCTTCGCCTGGGCGTGAAGCTCACCTCGGGCCGGCGCCTGGATGCGGGGCTTGAGCTCGGCCGGCGCCAGGGGCGTCCGGGCGCGGATCCGGAGCAGGCCGTACAGCTTCGCGGCGCGCTGCGCTGGTAGGCGCGAGTGGAGCTGCGCCGGGGGGTAGCGCCGAGATGGCAGGTCGCGACACGCCAGGACAGGGCGATGCGTTTGCGGTGTCCGTTTGCGAGGTCGATGCACACGGCCGCCCGCGAGCATCGGGCGGAGTTCATCGCACGCGCGGCGGCGAGCCGGCATGGGGGAGGGGGATGAAGGGACGCTCAAGCGGCTGCGCGCAGCGGGTTGAGGCGATCCCGGTCGAGCGACGGATTGTCGGCGGAACAGCTCTACTGCAAATAACCCTGTCCATTTTCCCGATGCGTTGCGAAGAGGTTTGAATCCCGATCCGGTGATCCTCGCCGGTTCGTTGATCGCGTTCAGTGCCGCGGCCGGGCGCGACGTTGAGTGGGAGCCTGTGGAATTGATCGAGCCACTTGATTTGGCGTGCGGGCGGGCGCCGGGCCTCGCAACGGGCGGGCTGCTTCGGCACGACGCCGCCGAACGGGCCGGACTTTCGCCCGTCATGGCCACCGCGGCGGCCCGTCGGATGACCCATCGCGTGTGGCGCCGGGGATCGGCGGCGTCGCGGACGGACCGGTAATGGCGGTTCCGGACTTGCAGTCGCCGAACCGTTCGCCCGTCAAGGCGCCGCGTGGCGCGGTGCGTGCCCGCTACAAGCGCCCGTTCGACCTCGCCGTGCTGGCGCTGGCGTTCGTGGGGCTGTTGCCGCTGTGGATCCTGCTGGCGCTCGTCGTGCCCGTGGCGATCCGGCTGGACTCGCCGGGTCCGGTGCTGTACCGCCAGCCCCGCCTGGGGAGGGGGGGCAAGGTGTTCGCGATCGTGAAGTTGCGCACCATGCGCCACGTCGCCGAGGCGGGCACAGGCCCCGTGCTGGCCCGGCCGGGGGATCCGCGCCTGACCGCGGTCGGGCGGGTGCTCAGGCGCTGGCACGTGGACGAACTGCCGCAGGCATGGAACATCCTGAGGGGCGAGATGAGCCTGGTCGGGCCGCGCCCGGAACGCCCGGAGTTCGCGGCGCGTTTCGAGCGGGAGGTCCCGGGCTTCTCCGGGCGCCTGGCGGCGCGCCCGGGGGTGATGGGACTGGCCCAGTGGCGGGGCGGGTACCGGCTGGCGCCGCGCTGGAAGCTGCGCTACGACGAACTGTACCTGCGCCGCATGGGACCGTGGCTCGACCTGCGCCTGGCCGTGCTGTGCCTGGGCCGGGCGATGGCCAAGACGCGCCCGTCGCGCCCGTACCGGAGGAGCCTCGCGCGCGGGCGCCGGGTGGACTACCTGCTCATCGCAGGCCCCGGCCGTTGCGGCAGCACGTACCTGTTCGAGGGCCTGGCGGCGCGCGGCGACTTCCTCGCCCCGGCGATCAAGGAGGGCGCCTATTACCGCGCCCCGGGCCGGCTGCGCCGCGCGGTGGCCCGGCTGCCGGGGGGCTCCGTGCTGCTCGACGGGGCCAACGCGGCGTGGCGCGACCGGCGCCTGGCGGCGGTGAGCGGCCTTGTCGGGCGCGACTGCCGGGTGTTGCTGGTGCTGCTGGTGCGCGGGCACGTGGATTGGGCCCGGTCCATGAAGGCGTTTCGCGCAAGCCGTGGCGAGGGGCTCGGGTGGCTGGGCGAGGCGGCGCTTGAGCGCGCGGTCGTGGCCAACAGCCCGAGCCCGGGCGACGTGACCCGTGTGCTCGGGCTGGGGGTGGACGTGCTGTGCGTCGATTTCGCGGTGCTGGTGGAGGATCCCGGGGCCGTGCTCGACCGGATCGCCGGGCTGTGCGGGCGCCCGCCCGGGGGCGGCTGCCCGCCGGCGACGGCCGTGAACCCCTCGGTGGCGGCGCGAAGCCCGGTGGTCGCGGCGGTGGGCAAGTGCGTGGCCGCGGCGCTGCGCGCGCTCGGTTGGCGGTGGCTGCTGCGCCGGCTGAAGGCGAGCGGGCGCCTGCGGCGCGTGTTCTTCCGGCCCCTGGACGGACCGACCGCAGCGCTTCGGAAAACGTCCGAACGGGAGCTCTTGCGCCGCGAGAGCGCTTGCCGCGCAGCACTGCAGGCGGCCACGGTCGAACTGGCCGAGGGGCTGCGCCTGAAGACGGATTCGCCGGCGCCGGGGCGGACCGTGCGCAGTCACGGGAGGGGCTTCGGCAGACGCGTGGCGGCCGCGGGCGAAACCGTCGCGGCGGACGCCGGTGCGTACGTGGGGAGCCGGGGGTCATGAACGAACCGCGTCCGCGCTATTTCCAGATCGGATTCCACAAGTGCGGCACCAAGACGCTGCACCGGTTCTTCGAGCGCGCGGGGATCCCGAGCGTGCACAACGACGGCGGGCGCCTGGCGCTGACGATGGCCGCCAACCTGCGACAGGGGCGCCCCGTGCTGACGGGCTACGAGCGCTTCGAGGCTTTCTTCGCAATGGGGTTTTTGCGCCCCCACGTGCATGTGGAGATGTACAAGCAGTGGGAGACGATCCAGAAACAGGTTCGGGGGGCGCGGTTCATCCTGAACGTGCGCGACATCGACCGCTGGGTCGCGAGCCGGCTCAACATGGCTTCGGTGGGCGGGTTCCGGTGGGGCCGTCCGTCGCGGGGGTTCGGCCCGCACTGGGATCGCCCGCCGCGGGGGCTCTTCGAACGGGTGGAGCCCTTCGCCGAGCGCTACCGCCAACACTACGGACTGGCCGATCGGGATGAGGTTCTCGTGCATTGGCGGGCGGACTGGCGCCGGCACATCGAGGCCGTGCGCGCGGGCGTGCCCGCCGAACGGCTGCTGGTCTTCGACATCGAATCGGATTACCCGGAGGCGCTTTGCCGGTTCACGGGGCTGGATGCTTCGGCCGCCCGCCACTACCGCCACGAGAATCCCGGGCTCGGGCGGCTCGGGCAAGCGATCGTTCGAGCCACACCGCGCCAGGTGCAGCACCTCGTGCCGCGCGGCGTGCGCGCCCGGGCCCGCTGGGTGCTGCGCCGCCGATGAGCGCCGTGGCGGGACAGGGCCGAACGGGCCGGGCGGCCTCCGGGGGTCCGCTGATCTTCCAGATCGGTTTCCACCGCTGCGGCACGACGGCGCTGGCGGCGTTCCTCGAGCGCTGCGGCTTGCCCTGCGTGCACTACGACCGGGGGCGTCTGGGACGGCGCCTGCGCGAGAACCTGGCGGCGGGACGGCCTCCGCTCGCCGGCTACGAGGGGTACCGGGCGTTCGCGAACATGCAGTACGAGGACGGGGCGGACTATTTTGACGGCATGCGCCGCTTCCGCGAGCTGTACGCCGCCTACGACGCCCGGTTCGTGCTGAACACGCGCCCGCTGGAGAACTGGCTGCAAAGCCTGGCGGTGCACTACGCGCGGCGCCCGCCGGCGCTTAGGCTGCCGTGTCTTGAAGCCCGGTTCGGCACCGCGGACCCGGCCCGGGTCGCCGAAGGCTGGCGGGCGCTGCGCGAAGCGCACCATCGCCAGGTACGCGCGGAGTTGCCGCCGGAGCGGCTGCTGGTGTTCGACATCGAGTCGGACCCGCCGCAACGGCTGTGCGAATTCATCGGGGTGGCACGGGCGTGCGCGCGCCACTACCGGGTCGAGAACCCGTCGCTCAACCGCTTGGGCCACGCGCTGGCCGCGTGCGTGCCGTTCGCCGTGAAGCGGGCGCTGCCGAACCGCCTCAAGCGGCCGGTCAAGCGGTGGCTCGGGGCAAAAGCCGGGCGAACGCCGGACCGCGATGGGTGAGGCGAGCCTGACCGGGCGCACCCTGGCCGGTCTCAAATGGGCCGGTCTGTCCGCGGTCGGGCAGGCGGTGCTCACGGTGTCGATCGTGGCGGTGCTGGCGCGGCTGCTCACGCCGGAGGATTTCGGATTGGTCGCCATCGCGATGATCTTCGTGACCGCGGCGCAAAACCTCGGGCATCGCAACATCGGCGCGGCCATCGTGCAGCGGGCCGAGCTGACGGACCGTCACATCGCCGCGGGCGTGGCGCTGTCGATCGGCGCCGGAGCCGTGTTCGCGGCGGCGCTCTGGGGGCTCGCGCCGGGTGCGGGACGGTTCTTCGGCGAACCGGCCGTGACGCCGATCCTGAGAGCGCTGTCGGCCGCGGTCGTGTGCACCGGGCTCGGGACGGTGCCGGAGTATCTGTGGCGGCGGCGCCTTCGGTTCAGGGCGCTGACGGCGGCGGAGCTTCTCGCCCAGGCGCTCGGCTACGGGCTCGTCGCGATCGCCATGGCCCTTTCGGGCTTCGGCGTGTGGGCGCTGGTGGCCGGCACCGTCATGCGCCAGGCCGTCTTTGCCGCTGCCGTGCTGGCGAGCGGCCCGCGCCTGCCGCGGCCTGCGCTGTCGGGGCACGAGGCCGGAGAGCTGCTCGGCGCCGGCGCCGGGTTCTCCTCCATCGCGGCGTTCAACCTGATCGCGAACCAGGGCAGCCGCCTCCTCGTCGGGCGCCTGTTGGGCGCCACGCCGCTCGGGTACTACACGCGTTCGACGGCGCTGGCCTCGCTCTCGGGCCATCTCGGGCGGGTGTTGGGCAAGGTGCTCTTCCCGGCCATGGCGCAACGTCAGCGCCACACCGAGCGGCTCGCTGCGGCGTACCTGAACGGGGTGGAAATCCTGTCGTGGCTGGCGATCCCCGCGGGGCTGCTGCTGGCGGTGTGCGCCGCGGAAATCGTGGCGGTGGTGCTGGGCGGGCAGTGGCAGGCCGCGGTGCCGGTGCTTGAGATTCTCGCCATCGGCACCGCGTTCAGGATCGGCGCCAGCCTGAACGCGCCGCTGGGCCGCGCCATGGGGGCGCTGAGGCAGATGGCGTGGCGCGCGGCGGTGAACGCCGCTGTGCTCGTAGCCGGGGTCGCGGCGGGCAGCCGATGGGGGTTGAACGGCGTGGCGGTGGCGGCGGTCGGTGCGCTGATGCTCTCGTGGTGGATGATGACGCAGTTGACGGTGTCGCTGCTCGGGCTCGGCTGGGCAGCGGTGCTGCGACGCCACGTGCCGGCGCTGTGGGCCGGGGCCTGGGGCGCGCCGGCGCTGTGGCTGACGGCGGTGCTGGTGCGCGAGGCGGGGTGGCCCGCGGCCGCGGCGCTGGCGGCGCAGATCCTGGCGTGGAGTGCCGCGGCGGCCGTGGCGGTGTGGTACGCGCCACCGTTCGCGCGCCCGGCGTTCATCCCCTGGAGCCTGGCGGCGCTGCCTTCTCGGGGCTGGCCGGCCCGGCGGCTGCATGTCGCGCTCGGGCGCCTGGCGCGCCGGCACGGGCATTGACAGCGGGGCGGGGACGATGGCACTGAACGCGCCCCACACCGGCCGGCTCGCACCGGCGCGGGATCCGGTGCTGGTCACCGGCGGCGCGGGCTACGTCGGCAGCCACATCGTGCTCGCCCTGCGCGACGCCGGCTATCGGGTCGTGGTGCTCGACGACCTGTCCACCGGCGACCGGGGTGCGGTCCCCGTCGGCGTGGCCCTCATCCAGGCCGACGCGGGGGATGACGAGGCGGTTCGCGGCGCGATCGAGCGCTACGGCGTCGCCGCCGCGGTGCACGCGGCGGCCGACCTCGGGGACACGGCACGCGCGGCGGCCCGCAACCGGGCGGTGAGCGCCGCCTTCGTGGCCGCCTGCGCCGGGGCCGGCGTGCGCCGTCTCGTACTCACCTCCAGCGCGGCGGTCTACGGAGAAGGCCCGAACGGCCCCATCGACGAATCCCGGGTCCCCGCTGCGGAGCGCCCCTACGGTGCCGGAAAACTCGCCAGCGAAACGGCGGTACGGGCGGGCTTCGGCGCGCCCGGATTCGGTTACGTCATTCTGCGCTGCTTCAACGTGGCCGGCGCCGACCGTGCGGGCCGGGCCGGGCCGGGCGCCGGCACGGCGCTGGTGAATGCGGCGTGCGAAGCGGCGCTCGGGCTGCGCGGTCCGGTCACGGTTTACGGCACGGACTACCCGACGCGCGACGGCACCTGCGTGCGCGACTACGTGCACGCGTGGGACGTCGCCGCCGCTCATGCCGCGGCCCTGGGCGCGCTTGAGCGGGGGCTTGGCGCGGCGACGCTCAACTGCGGCAGCGCACGGGGACACACGGTGCGCGAGGTGCTGGCGGAAGTGGCGGCGTGCGCCGGCGTTGCGCCGTGCGCGAGGGCGGGACCGCGCCGACCCGGCGATGCCGCGGTCTCGATCGCCGCGATCGGGTGGGCAGCCCAGACGCTCGGCTGGCGCCCACGCCAGGGCGGGCTCCGCACCATTGTGCGGTCCAACCTCGCATGGACCCGGAGCCTCCATCGCGAGGCCGCCGCCTCATGAACCGCTCCGCGGCCGAACGCGCGCTGCTCGTGGCCGTTCACGCCGGGCTTGCGCTCGTGCTGCTGACGCCGCTGGTCTGGGCACCGGAGACCTACCATCCGTTCGCCGTCGCCAAGGCGGTGTACGCACGCTCGCTCATCGCGGTGACGTTCGCGCTGTGGGCGCTGCTCGCGCTGTGGGCGCCGCGCTGGCGAGCGCCGCCGAGCGCCCTCCTCGCCGCACTGGCGGCAAGCCTCGCGGTGGCCGCCCTGTCCGCCTGGCTCGGCGTCAGTCCGCAACGGAGCTTCTGGTCGACCTATTCGCGCATGGACGGGCTCGTGGACAGCGCCCACTGGTTCGCCCTTGCCCTGGTGCTCGCCGGGACGCTGCGCGGCGCCGACGGTTGGAACCGGCTGCTCAACGCCAACCTCGTCGTGGGGCTTGTTGCCGCTGTGGTGACGATCATGCGCTTCCACCTGCCCGAGGCCCCGATCCTCGGCGCGTTGCCGCCCGAGGTGCGTTACCCGCGCATCAGCGCCACCACCGGCAATCCGACCTTTCTCGGCGCGTACATGCAGGTGATCGCGCTGCTCGCGGCCGGGTACCTCGCGCGCTCTTGGTGCGCCACGGCGATGCCGCCCTCGCCGGCGCCGCGCCCGGTGGGGGGAAAGCGGCGCAAGACCAGGCGGCGGGCCCCCCCACCGGCGCGGACTTCGGCCGGACCTGCGCGGCTGTTCTGGGGCGTGACGATGGTGTGCGCGCTCTACGCGCTGGTCCTGACCGGCTCCGTGGGCGCACTGGCGGGGCTCGGTGCGGGCGCGGGTGTGGCCGCGGCGCTCTACGCCTGGCTCGGGCGTTCGCCGCGCGCGCGCCGGCACGGGCGCTTGAGCCTGGGCGCGCTGGGCGCGGCCGGATTGGCGCTCGCGCTCGCGCTCGGCGTTCGCGCCGCGGGGTCCGGGGGCGCGGACACGTACCGGCCCGCGTTCGACAACATCATGCTGGAGCGCGCCACCAGCGTCGAACGCATCGGCAACACGCTGGGTCCGCGCCTGCGCAACTGGCGCTCGGGGCTGCTCGCCTTCGCCGAGCGCCCGGTGCTCGGCTGGGGCACGGGCAACTACTTCGCGGGCTCGGCCCGGCACGTTTCCGCGCGCGAGCAGGGCAACCAGGTCAACGACCACGCCCACAACCTGCCGATCGAGGAGGCCGCGACCAAGGGCATCGCCGGGCTTGCAGCCTATTTCCTGCTGTGGGGATTCACCGGCGCGGCCGTCCTGCGCCGCGTACGCACGGCCTGGCCCCGCGAGCAGGCCCTGGCGATCTTCGCAGGTGCGGCGCTTGCGGGCTGGTTCGTGCAGAGCCAGACGCTGTTCTACTCCCCGTCAACGTGGCTGCAGCACATGCTGTTGCTCGGGTTCGCCATGCACCTGGATGCGGCGCAGCGTGAATCGGATCGCGGCGCCGGGGTGCTGCGCCGGCTCGCCGCCCGGACGGCGCTTCAGGCACGGGCCGCGCTGGCGAGGCGACCTGCGCTGGCGAGGCGAGCCTCACTGGCGGTGCGAACCGCACTGGCCATGGGCGCCGTGGCGCTGGCGGGCGGATCGCTCGCCACAAGCCACGCCGGCTACACCGGCGCGGCGGCGATCTTCGAGGCGGAGTTTTCCGGGGACTTCATGGTGAATCTCGAACGCTCCATGCGCGCCTTCGAACCGCTCGCCA
The DNA here is from genome assembly GCA_965262365.1 of Candidatus Rariloculaceae bacterium. Taxonomy (GTDB): domain Bacteria; phylum Pseudomonadota; class Gammaproteobacteria; order Steroidobacterales; family Rariloculaceae; genus UBA6522. The sequence continues at coordinate 2,885,233 of OZ253541.1, read as the reverse complement.
ACGGCCCGCGGGCCATTCTGTTCAACAACGTGACGGCCAACTGGCCGGTCCTGGCGGCCAATCACCCGGGCGAAGCCGAACGGCTGTTGCGGTGGTCCCGCGAAGAGGCCGCCGCGGCGCTCGCCGCCGAACCGCAAAGCTGGGTGATCCACCACGCCCTGACGCGGCTGTACCGCCAGTTCGCCACCAGGGATGCGAGGTACGCGGAGCTCGCGCAACGGCACTTCGAGCGTTCGCTGGAACTGGCCCCCAACCTGGATCCGCTGGAACTTCCGCCGGCGAGGCTGCCATGAGCAAAGCCGCCGGCCCGGTCCGAGCGCGTTTCTTCCAGATCGGCTTCAGGCGCTGCGGCACCACGGCGCTGGCCGCGTTTTTCAACCGCTGCGCCATCCCGTGCTTGCATCACGACCGGGGGCGCCTCGCCCGGCGCATGCGAGAGAATCTCGCGGCCGCTCGGGCGCCGCTCGACGGCTACGACCGGCGCTACGCCGCGTTCACCAACATCGATTTTCAGACCCCGACGGACCACTTCGATGGGTTCCGTCACTTCGAGGCGCTGCTCGCCGAGTACGGCGGGCGCTTCATTCTCAATACCCGTCCCGTGGAGCACTGGCTCAGGAGCATCATGAGAAACGCCGGGCACCCGCGCCGCCGCGCCGCCTACCGGGCTCGGTTCGGCACCGACGACTTGCGCGAGGTCGCCGCGTGCTGGCGCACCGCCTGGGAAGAACACCACCGCCGCGTGATCGAGGAGGTTCCGGCTCAGTCGCTGCTGGTGTTCGATATCGAATCGGACCCCCCGGAGCGGCTCTGCGACTTCATCGGCGTGGGGCGTGAGCACGCGCACTTCTATACGCTTGAAAATCCCCGGATGACGCCGTTCGCCGAATCGCTGGCCGCCGGGCTGCCGCGCCCGCTGCGCCGCGCCGTGCCGGACGCGGTCAGGCACCGGGTCAAGAAATGGCTGCGGCGGCGCCCATGAACGCCGCCCCGCAACCGCCGGTCTCGATCGTCATCCCGGCGCGTAGCGAAACCGTGCACCTGCCGCGCGCGCTGGAATCGGTCCTGGCTCAGGATTACCGCGGCGCCATCGAGGTCATCGTCGCCGACGGCTCGGACGCCTCCGAAATGGCCGATATCGTCCGGGCCCGTTTCCCGGACGTGCGCATCGTGCCCAATCCGGCCCGCCACATCCCGGGCGGGCTCAACGCTGCGCTCGGCGCCGCCGGCCACGACACCATTCTTCGCTGCGACGCGCGCTGCGAGCTGGCACCTGACTACGTGCGCAAGGCGGTGGCCACGCTCGTGAGAACCGGCGCGGCCGCCGCGGGCGGGCGCCAGCGAGCGCGGGGCGACAGCCCCTTCACCCGCGCGGTGGCACTCGCCATGACAATGGCGCTCGGTGCCGGCGGCGCGCGCTACCGGATCGGCGGGCCAGAAGGCCCCGCCGACACCGTCTGGCCCGGCGCCTACCGGAGAGGCGCGCTGCTCGCGGCCGGCGGCTTCGACGAGCGCCTGCGACGAAACGAGGACTACGCGATGCACTGGAGGCTGCGGGAACTCGGCCACACCGTCTGGTTCGATCCGGACCTGCAGGCGGGCTATCGGCCCCGGGAAACCTTCCCGGCGCTCGCCCGCCAGTACTTCGCCAACGGCTGGTGGAAACTGAGAATGCTGCGCCGCCATCCCCGCTCGCTGCGCGCGCGCCAGCTCGCGCCCCCGGCGTTCGGGCTCGCACTCGCCGCCTCGGCGGGCCTGGCCGCCTTCGGCCTGCACGAGGCCGCCGCCGTAGCGCCCGTCGCGTACCTGGCAGCGCTGCTGGGCGCTCCCGCCATATCACGGCGCGCGCGCCGTGACCCTCGCGCCGCGATCCTGCTGCCCGGCGTGCTCGCCACCATGCACCTGGCCTGGGCCGGCGGGTTCTGGTGCTCCGCCCTGGCGTGGTTCGGCGGGTCCGAAGCAGCCCGGCGGCCGCTGCGCGGGCAGCCGTGACATCGTCGGGGCGCGGGGGTTCGCCGAGGACGTGCTGGGCGTGATCCTGGTCTCGGCGGTGGCGGTGCTGCATGCCGTCGAACCGAAATTGATCGGATCGATCCCCCGAGAACGAAACAGTTACGCATTCACGGCTTCACGTGCTGAGATCCCGTTGGACAAGCTACGCAGAGACGCGCTCGGGTTGGAAACAAAACGGTACCCATGTGGTACCCGGCACCAGCACCTTTCCCGGATTTGAAATTCTATCCGGCTACAACTAGTTGATATGTCTACAAATAATGGCACAAAGAACGTCAGCCGACACTCCGTCAATGGTGAACGACAATTACCGTTCCCTTCTGGACCAGCCAGGCCCAGTTCGTGCTGCCCAACGTGTTGTCGACGCTGATCGCAATCCAAAGCCACATCATCGCTGCCAACACTCTGACCCACCCGCGAGTAGCTCACCGGGATTGTGAACGCACGATTGGGAACTTGCCGGGTTGCTCCGCACAAAAGAAGTACCCACGACCGCAACCGGCACATCAGACCAAATGGCCTCCGAACCAGCCGGCGCGGTTCAAGACATGGTTTCAAGTCTCCGTGAACGTACACATGAAAGCAAAAGACTCGATCCCAAAGCCGTTTGACTGCACAATGTTTTAGCTGGCAGCGCCCGTCGCACATCTTGGATTTGCATTTTCAGCCTGTACAGTCGGCGCGCGATGCTGTTACAACCCCACCTGATCGCCATTCCGACCGCTGAGACGTGCCGCCACCTATGACTCTGTCCGACTCTACAGACGATTCGCCCGCTAACGCGCAGCAACAGACGGATCACATTGTCCGTCGGTTGGACACGCCAGAAGCCCGACGATATGCCGAGTGGTGCCTTCTCGAATTGGATCTCAACCGATGCCTGCATATCGCGCGTCTTTGGAAGCAGGTCGACAGCGACGGAGACAAGGAGATTGCCGTCAGCCTCTTCAGGGACGCCGTCGTGAGCTTCATCGCGTGTTTCGACAAGACCAATCCCGTAACCTTGGATGCACAAATCCTGTACCGGGATTACCAGGGCGGAATGGAGTACTTCAGATGGCTATCCTCTATTCGGGACACATGGATAGCACATCGACACGGTGCTAGCCGACAAGCCTCCGCAGCAATAATCGTCGACGACAATACGGGCGACTACCTCGGCCTCGGTCGCATGCTAATGGCCTATTCCCGACCTGTGCTCGCAGGTGCCGATGACTTCATTGCCTTTGTTTCAATCGCTTTGCGTCACGCCGCGTCCGAAAAGACCGACGCTATGCCTGCTGTTGAGTCCCAAGCCAAGTCATTGCGCCCCAGCGAAAGATTGCGCCTTCCTGTTGCCAGCGCAAAGGCACCCACTGGAGCCGCGTTGCGAATAGGCAGGAAAAAATTTGCCAACACGACCCGACTGACCGCCAAACAGCTTCGAGAATTGCGACAGTCCTAAGCACACGCAGTGATCTGCATTCCATGTAAAGTTGCCACCCCTCGAAGAGTGGTGCGTATTCCATGTGAAGTTGCCACTCTAACAACTGGGGAAAATTACTTTAGCATTGAGAGCGGCCCGTTCGACGCGGTGCACCGCGCCTGGGAACTGGGCATCCTCCCTCCGGCGGGCGAAACGCCGGCCTCGAAACCCTGAACCCCGCCAGCACACGTTCGAGGCCCCAACCGATGCCTCCCACCGATGGGTCACCGAACAAGACAGTACCGCCAATACGCATCGTGCGGCCAACTTGCTCCATGGCGTTTCGCAGCTCTTCTCAACAGGCGACAGGCGAAGTCCCCCAGGGGCGACGCCCCGGTTGAAGCCTCTCTAGGGCCGTCCCGCTACAATACGGGATGTCACTTCGGGTGCGCGGGCAGCTTGGCAGCATTGATCTCTCGCCGGCCTGACTCTCGAGCTTCCCAAATACCCACTGAAGATTTGCCGGAGTCTCACGGATGAAAATGGTACGTCTCATCGACGCCTTGGGGGGCGTATGGTATCGATCCCGTTTTGGTCGGGCGCTTCGCAGACAGTGCTCCCGATCGCCATGGGGTCGATCATTCGCGAGATGGTGGCACGGTATGCGATTCAGCACGTATCGTTACAGACCCCATCACCTGTACGAGGTAGTCGTCAGCAGCCCCCGTGTGTGGCTCAAGATTCAGGCTTCCTGCTGGTCGTCTACACACGCGACCATGTACCTGGAGTCTCGATTCAACGGAACCGACTACAGCGTCAACGGATACACCCCCGTCACGCCTTTCAGACTCTCGGAGCGCGCCCATTACATCCGAAACTGGGCGTCTATCGTCGACGGGCTCCCGGCCGGATGGGACGATGACGAATTCCAGATTGACCGCACGCCCTATTCGTGGTGCGAAACACTGTCGGCAGACTGCGATTGCCACGCAGCAAAGGGCTCGCTGGGCGACACGCATTGTTCGGACTTCGGCCTGCACGGCGAGGCGGACAAGCACAACCGCAAGACCGAAAACGTCAGGTACAGGCACTATATCCGGGAAATGGAGCAGCGAATCGCTACCCGCGACGAGTCCGCAAGGAAGAATAGGACTGCGACCGCGCAACGCGCCGACACCCGGCGCCACGCCCCAGTCACGCCACGCCCCGCCCAGCGGAGCGTGCCTCCTGGCCGTGCTCGCGACATCCTGACCGAACCGCTCAATGTGGTGAACGGATTGGTTGTCAGCGGTTTCTATTGCTCCATCGAGGACCGTCACCACGCCTACGGCGAACAGGCTGTACGCAAGACCGTCGCGGAACTGACCACGATTCTTGTGAAGGCGCCAGACCGCGACGCGCAAGCTCGCGTCCTGCCGGCCTTGGGCAGCATCGGAGCGCATCTGCTGCGAGCCAACCAGGCCCAAGCGTGCGCGCAAAAAGCTGTTTGGGGGGACGTTGAAATCCCCGACATCCTCTACAAGTACATCCCGAGGGAACGGATCGGCCTTGGAGCACCGAACAGTCTGCGAGCGACTCAGCTGCTGGCCCTGAACGACGATATGGAATGCAATGTAACAACAATGAAGGACACCGCCCAGGCCGACACGCTCGATTTTCTGCGCGTCGTGCAACGCAAACTGAAGGAGCATCTGGGCATTTCAGTGCCATGGGAAGAACTGTTGATCCGGGCGATACATTTCGGCGACGTGAGACTGTCGACGTTCATCCAGGAATACCTGAATCCGCGGGTGGGCGTTGTCGCCTTCAGCACAGACATTCTCGTGCCCACCATGTGGGCGCATTACGCGCACAATACCGGCATCGTCGTCGGATACGACGCCGACGCCTTGAGGACACTCGGGTATGAGTTGAGACCGGTCCTTTATTCGCAGATTGCACCCAGGTACCAACCTTTGGCAGGCGACAGCATCGGACTGGATTTTGTCAATCGCGAGGATGTGGAACGTGAATTGAGAGCGGGCCACGTCAGGGCAGGATTACCGATCCTTGCAAGTACGCCGCTGGCCGAATTCGGAAAGGGCTGGCAGTCACTCTCACGCCTGTTGCTGGTGAAGGGCATGTCGTGGGCATACGAGAAGGAGGTGAGGCTCCTGGTCGATCTAGAGCAGGCGCGCGACACTGGAAAAAAGGACGCGAATGGCTGGCCCGTCAAGGTCATTGACCCGCCTCGGCAAGCGATCAAGCAGATATGTCACCGCGACAATACGCCAAGAGCCGACATTGAACGTGCCGTCGAAGAAGCCCGTGGCGACAACAGGAGTGGGCTTTTCGTCGGACGCGTATCGTCCCACGCCTTCAGAATGCAGAATACCGGCGGGACGAGACACTGAGTTCCTCCTTCCCACCGCTGATCCAGTGTCCTGGCAGGACACGCAAGGAAGAGTGCGACACATACGCGAAGGCGACAAACGGCCATTGAGGCGTCCGCCCCTTATCACTGTGTACCAACCGGCGGTTTCGATTTCTCGCTAGGCGCCCAAAAGTTCGACCTGCCTGGGGGCTTGCCTTTCAGCACGTCCGCCGATTCCCGCACTCAAGCGAAGAATCCTGGACGTGAGCGTGTTCATTCCAAGGGTAACCGTTCGGGCGACGGGGGATGAAATGGAACTTGGCGCCCGCAAGGCAAGGCATGACGCCAAATTCCCGCTGGTACTGCGCTGCGATTAGCCACATGCTAACTCGTCCAACGTTCGGCGAAGCGCCTTCATCGTGCCCAGGCCGATGTTGTAGTGAGCGACGAGCGTGGCGTGCAAGGATTCCTCAATCGGCACGGTGCCCAATGCTGACTTCCTTAGCCTTCCCGCGCCGTGAGCTTCGGCTGTTCGGATGGTGTCAACGCTGTCCATGACCTGCACAAGGATGTCCGGGAACCGGGGATTCGGGTCAAGAGCGCGGAAGTCGGAATCCTGCAGGAACCTTAAGAGGTGCGACGGCGGATCGGGCCATTCTGCAGCGCGTTTGGCAAAGAAACGTCTACGGCTCCTATTGCTTGTGAACGCATCGTACTTCGCCGGCTCGCTAAGCAAGAACAGCACCCTCATGACCTTATCCCAAAAAGCACGGCATCGCAGTGCGAAGGCCGTGAGGTGTTCAAGGGTGTTCATTTTTCCGGCAAAAGCTGCATCGTTAAGAAGGGGCACAGAGTTTTCGTACGGACGCCCGGGCGCGAACTGAAGGTTGTGCGTGCCCGCAGTCGAGCAGATATCCATCTCCATGAACAAAAACGTAATCTCTAGGTCGTAGACAGCGGCAAACAGCCTGTTGGCATCTCCGCGCTGAGCATAGGAATAAAGATCGTGCAGGTATCCGGGCCGCAGCAGGTCGGTGCCGCCGCACCGCCGTTTACGGTATTGGCCGAGACGAAACTGAAATTCTTGCGCTTCCCGGCACGAGCGGATTACGAACTCGCCCTGATCCATGCGATGAGAGCTTATAGACCACACCGTCCAGTTTCCATATGGGTACTGTTGCCGCGTTCTACGTCGGTTATTTCGTGCTTGGGGGACGTTGGAACAAGTGAATCACGCTCATTGCCGCCAGTACGAGCAGCGCAGTGGAGTGCTCAATGGATTGTCCACCATCCCCAGGGCACTCTACTTTCGGTTAGGAATTGGCAATTCACATGCATCCCGCAACAGATTTTCGTGCTGAGGTCTACCATCGAAGTACTCTTCGCTACGCTGAAGTTGAATTCAATCTGCTTACCCTGTGCTTACTTTCTCCGGTGAGCCCTTCCTCTCCTCGCCCGTGCGGGTTAAATAACTTCAATTAAAACAAAAGAGTAGAGACGAATTTTCACTGAAATACGCAGAAATACTTGATTCCGCGGCTGAAGCGAGAGGTTGGGCCCTCGCGCAGCGCCACCGGGCATCCGATCCAGGCGTGTCAGCGTGAGGCGCGGCGGGAATTCTTCCGGCTACCGGTGGTGCCGGCCGGACGCTGCCGATGCGCGGCGCCGTTTCGGGAAAATCGCAACCGGATCACACCGCCGCCGACGCGAGGCAAACGACCGGCAGCCGCCAGTCGCGGGGAAACGTTTGCGTTCAATCATCGCGTTTCTTCCTCGATGGGCCCCGTCGTCGGAGGTGGATCTGCGCGTGCACCCATCCAGCCACCGCTTCAGCTTCGATGCCCTGTACCGGACGCAGCGGCCGATCTTGAGAAATTCAGGCCCCTCGCCGCTGATCCGGTACCGCTCCAGAGTCCTTGGGCTCAGGCCGAGCCGCTTCACGGTCTGCTCCGTTGTAAACAGCGTGGATAGCTCGTTCACGGGTTGCCCTCCATTCGCACCGCGGTCAGGGTTGGACATCAAGGTTCCAGTTCCAGTTCGACCGATTGCGGCCGTGCACGCGCCGCCTCCTTATTTCACCGGCAAACATCGAGCCGAAACGGTTCCATCAGAAACGCACTGAAGCTAAATCGATGCTTGCTACCGGCGCAGCTTATGGCAAACTGCGCGACGATCGCGCGGAACCGACCGAATCTCCAATTACAATCCTGAAGTGTGAGCTTGTCTGTGACTTTCGACAAAGGTCTATTGCGACGATACAAGAGGCTTCGATGGCATCAGTGCCTGTTAGTCGAGGCCATGCGCGTGATCGCACTCCGCAATATGGATCACATGTATGTCACGCGCTTAGAACTGGGCGTTTCCGACTGGGCCGACCCGGTTGCCTTTGACCGCGTCTCGGACAAGATGCTTCTGGACCAAGGCTTAGAGCCGCCCAAGCCAAACCGTTTCGTGCTTGGATGGGCGGGTTGGGCGTCGTGGGACATTTATATGTGCCTGCTATACGCCGGAGTCGAGCAATACGAAACAGTCTCGGCCGAACACCCTGAGATCAGTTTTGGCCCTCTCGAAAAGTTTCTGCTTGACAACCGGAACTTGGTAGAACATCTCCGTGGTGTGCGCAACAAACTGCTGCACCCCTTGAAGAGTGGAGAATACGGCGACAGCCTCAGTGGCCTGGGAGTGGCTGCAAGACATAACGCGCCCGATATCTTCCTCGCGCTTGAGCGGCTGCAGAATCAATTTGACGCCATCCTGGAGCATTTCCGGGACATTTTGAAGCGATCGCTTGACCAGGAAATCAAGGGACTTCCGGTCGAAGTGCTGGTTGACTATTACCGTGGTCATGCAAAGAAACTTGAGTCGTTGCTCAAGACGTCCGCGTCTGTCGAAGAACGAAGCTGGGCGCCAGGTTCACTCGACGTATTCGATGCAATCGTAAAATCGGCGGGTTTGGATGCTGGACGTGAAGTCGAGATCACCAGCGCGGCTCGTTCAGAACTCACTTACCGTTCTGAAACACTGTATCGGACTCAATGAAGTGGTGGAGCGGTGCTATCAACAGTAGGCTCAGATTCAACCTTTGTTCGCCTACGGTACATAAATTTCGTCATAGCTTAGAAACAGTGCTACGTCTACTTGATCCATTGCAGATCTCAGATTTCTGAGCCGATCCTGAACACGCTAGTGCTACAATCCCGTTTAGAAGTGTCTCTTGCTGTTATTGTACTATAACCGACCGATTGGCAACAACGAAGCTGTGAAGCACAGCATTTACTTGGAGCGCCTGACATGCAACAGCACAGTCCGTGAGGCAGGATATGACAATGCATGAAGCAAAGACGAAACCAAGCCACGTCAAACAATTGGAGCAACGATATTGAAAGAAGAACAAATTACTTTCCCGTGGCCGATTGCCGTAATGCAAGGTTTGCCGGCGGCAGCGCTTGGACTATATGTGTTCGGATTTCTAGCAACCAACATCCACTTAGGGAAATTTGGAGTTTTCGATTTTTACCTTTTCAGCTCTCGGTACTTTATCGTTGGGTTCTTGTTTTTTCTGTTTCTTGTCATTTGGAGTTATTTTGCCGGTCGGTCTCTATTGCATATGTATTGGTATGGGCCCGGGATAGAATACGATAATTCATTCGGGTCTAGTTTGGTTTTATGGATAGAATTAATTTTTTCGATCTGCGTATCAACCGCGCTATTTTCCCTGATCTTTTTGGGAGCTGCAGAAGCGATTTTCTTTTGCGCTCTAGCGATGATTCTTTGCATGATTGAACCATGGTGGGAAAACTTATGGGAATCCAAGGGACTATCTATTCGATTTCCTGCCGTGGATTTGATGATTTACCCGGTCATAAGAGTTCTGTCGATTATCGTTCTTTTCTCAACAATAGAAGTGAATTCTCTCGTTACGATCTTATTTGTCCAGTTCTCGGTAATGTCAATTTATGGGCGATTTGTAATTGGAGTAGTAAAGGGGTATCGAAGCGAGAGACGGCATCATGGGAGCAGGAAGGAAGACATTTTACCCAGTATAGCGCATGTTTGCGTATTTGCGATTCTCTCATCAGCGGCCTTCGCTTGGCTCCATTACGGACACATAAATCCTGGTTTGGGCGGCGGGCAATCGCAAAGCGTGGAAATAATAGTTGCGGACGCAATCATGTCAAAGAGTCTCGAAGATATGGGATTTGCAGTCAGTCCATCATTCAAGGCTGATCTCGTTCATGAAGACAAGGATCAGGTTATCGTTAGTGTCGGCAGTAAAACAGTTCAGTTGTCCAAAGCCTCCATTGCGGGCGTGAAAGTATTTACGGCAGACTCGTCTGGTCTGGAACGGTACGCAAGGAGGATTTGGGATGAACTGACAAGCAGGTGGAAAGACGTTCAAGTTGATGTCAATAATTCATAAACTTCTTAGGCAAGCAAGCGAATGGAGAGTGATCGATCATTGGGGATAGCTTGCGCAGCATCATTAGTTCGTCACAAACCTGTTCGGCCTACGTCTCAACCCGGCTGGCGTTGAAATTCACAATTCTAACGGCGGCGCGATCCGGGGTGGTTCGGCTGGCGACTTGGGCCGAGGTCGACATGGACGCCGCGGTGTGGACAGTCCCGGCCTCAAAAATGAAGCCCACCACCGAATGGCGTTCTTCCTCCTCAACGCCAGCGTAAGCCCCAGCCGGTTCTGCCTTCGCCAATGACGGCGCCACCAGCTTGCCCTGGCGAACCAGGCTCCTCCACGACGACAACCGGTAGCGCGAAATCCCGTACCGCCGGGCCACGCCCGTCACCGTCACTCCGGTTGCAAAGCCCTCCCGACCGGACTGCGTCCACGTCTCTAGTCATTCGGGTTCTTGTAAATCGTCAAGGTCCACCTGTCCGCGCAATAGTTTCAGTTTCGAAGGTGACCAATCAAATTTGAGTGTCGGTCAACACAAATCGTACCTGTATCTCCGAGCCCTTCTTCGAGGTAGACAGACTCGTGATGTCCAGTTGATCTCGTACTGGAACCGAGCAGTTGAGAGGCCAGAGGTGGACCCCAATCGTTGGACAGGCTGGCAGCGATTTTAAGGTGTCTTCCGCCAATCGCGTTCATGCTGCCAATTCCATCGGTCGAATCCCGGCGTAGCTTCATTGGGCGTTAGGTCACCCTGCCGCGAGTGTGGCGTGCATGGATTCCGTTCGCGGTGCTACGCTAATGTGCGATTCCAAGTGGGTTCGACGGGCGCGGAAGATTCGATGGATAGGCTGATGTTGTGCAGGGCAGTGCTATCGGCACTCGCCTTACTGGCGGCGCCGACACCCTATGGACAGGAATTGCCGCCGGAAATCCAGATCGACCGGCTGCTGGTACAGGCCGAACCTGAGACGGCGTCAGGGGAACACTGGTCCGCGGTGATCACGCTGGAACGGATTCTGAAAATCCACGAGGAACACGGCCTGGAGATTTCCGCCGCGTTCTGGTTCCGTCAGGCCGGCGTTCTCCAGGCTGCGGCATTCCATGAACAGGCCATCGAGTCGTCGACACGATACCTTCAGGAAGCCGGCCGGGAAGGCGAACACTACCAGGCTGCGTTGGTGATCCTGGATGCGGCCGAGGTCGACTTGGCGGAAGCTCGACGAGCAGAGGCTCGGGCTCGGGCTGCCGACGAGCAAGCCGAACGCGAAGCGGCCGCACGAGCGGCCGCAATAGCCGGGTCGGTTCCCGTCCAGTGCCCCGGGGATGGTGGACACCGCCGAGCCTCAAAATAACGCTACCTTGAATAACTCGGGCTTGACTCGCCCCATGGGCGGACCCCACCAATAAATTTGAGTCTCCGTCCCCTTCGGTACGCTTCTGTACGCGCGAATTGGATTCAATTTGCTTACTCCTTGCTTACTCCTTGCTTACTTCCCCACATAGTCGATTTTTCCGCAGGTTCTGATAATCGAAAAAACTTTCAATAAATCAAGGTATTAGATGAATTATTCCGGTTTATTGCACAAAAGGACTTGATTTCCGGGCTCCATAGTGGTTCGTGTACTATTTCGCTACCGGACCAAGTCTTTTGTACAAGAATCCAAATTCCTCCGAGACCGGTGAGCCCCTAGCTGCTTTCCGCCACGCCTCTTAGCCCGAGTAACGCTGCGTAATCGCTTTCGCCGCTTCGTCAAGACCCGGGAAAAGAGCTTCCCTAGTGATATTGAGCAGTCTTAGTTCTAAAAGGATGGTTGCTTTCGCTCTCGCCGGAATGTCCAGCGAGTAATGATCGTAGGTTGGTATCGCTTGGTTCCACTTAAGAATTTCCGCCCGTTCAAATCGCTCGTGAAAACCGGATACCAGAAACGCGCCGGATTGTGCGCGAATACGCTCGAAGGACTGCTGCGGTTCGACAACAAACACGCGAAAGAGGTCTCTTGGGTCGATACGCTCCGCGAAACGCGGTCTCTCCTGTCGGATCAGGTGATAAAGCCGCCGCATAACGAGTTCGTGGTCGAGCTGTACCTCAGCATTCTGCGTACGCTCCCTCATTTCATCGATCGTCCAGCCAAGCAAGCAGTCTTGCTCGGTCCGAGATAGTTTGGCGAAATTTGCAAGGATGCAGATTGAGTCACTGTCAAACGGCTTGATCAGATACCTGGGCACGGAGAACATGTGGAGCCGTCCAACACGATTGCCCGAACGTTCCGGATTCCCACCCAGACCCCCACAAGCGCCCAACAAGGCCACGAGCGGATTACGCGTGATGTCCAGAAGCCGCGTCTTGAGGCCGTAGTGCTGAGCAAGTATCCATTGTTCCAGCGCGGATGGAGCGTCGCGAAAATCTTCCGGTCGTCGCGTCATCAGTTCAAGAAGCATTTGTCCTTCACCTGCACGCAGCCCGACAGTGCCATCTGAACCGGGGCGCATCACACACGGCCTCAATTCCCAGGTCTTTTTCGACTCGCCACGAAAATAGATTTCACCATCCAAGTCGTTTTCCGAACGTAGCTTTGACACTGCCTCGATTAGTTCGCCAATGCTCCCGATCTTCCTCCCGAGCCCCTGACTGCTCCGTTTCAGTGAATCCTTCTCCTGGGGGAAGAGTTTGGCCGTCCAGGGCCGGGAGCAGGAAAGGTCGGTTCCCGTGAGATTCGCCGTTGTGAGATCGGTGTTGCTTATGGTGGCATTGCTTAGGCTCGATTTCTCGAGAAACGCCATGCGCAGATCCGCGCCCGAAAGATCGGCCTGAAAAAGATCAGCTCCATCTAAATTCGCAGACATGAGCTTGCTGCTGCGAAGCGATGCGCTCGAAAGATTCGCTCCCTGTAACTGAGCTCCAACAAGAATTGCGCCGTCAAGCTTGGCGTTTGTCAGATAGCTATCACGAAAGTTAGCCGACCAGAGTTTCGCGTTTCTTAGGTCAGCGGTACCCGTACTGCTCCAGCTACAGAGACGAGATTCATGAAAATTCGCATGGCTAAGATCAAATTGTGACAGGGGCATGTTTCCATCGACATCGAGCATGCTGGCGTTCTCGAAAGCGAAATAAAGGTTCGCCTTGGAGAAATCTGGGGTGAGTACGTCGTCTTTACGTCTCGCCTCCCACTTTTCCACTCCTTCGAAGAGCCACATTACATGTTGGTAGTCGGCCATGCGGTGTCCTTACCAATCGCCATCACTGAACTACAGTCTTCCCGCTCCGTTGCTCTCACTGCCCGCTGCGCGGCATCAATTCATGATAACCGCAACGGACTGTGCACGGCTTCGCCATTACTGGCCCCGCTTTTCCCGTCCCTGCCCATAAGCCGACGAGACGCAGTCGTCGGCGTCCAGCGAGTTCCCAGGCCAGCATGCCGATCAACGGCACGAGGGAAACGAGAGCGATGAGCACACGCACGCACAGCCGCGCCCCTGCGTCAACGTTCCTCACTCACTATTTCGGGCGCGGGCTGGTGGACGAGAAGCGCGTCTACGCGGTGCAGAGGTTTAGTGCCATGTTCGATGGTAACTCACACCACGCGCAGGCACGCCTGGATGTCGTCGAGGTGGGCCCAGGTGAGCCCGGAGGGCGACCAGTCGTACTGCGTGCTGGATCCGGGATTTTCGGTCATGCCCAGGTTGAACGACTGCACAATGATCCGGCCCATGGCGTCGCGGCCGGTGACATCGAAGTTCACCGTGTTACGGAACGCGGCACTCGTCAGCGCACCTTGCTTGCCGCCACCGAGAAAGCCCTACCTGAGCATCCCCCCGAGCAGTTCTCGTTTCGTATTGTGGAAATTTCGTAATTCTGCGAGTCATGCGTGAACTCGTTGCTGCCATGGACGCGGTCCCCGTCCTGAGAACTAGTGCCGGTGTCCCATCCGAACCGGCTGGTCGAGGTGGCGGTGACGGTGTCGTCCTACATCACGTTCGTCTCTCCGCGCGGATCGTCGTGGCGTTGCGCCGCGCGCCAACCGAGGTCTATTGGGCCCGGCCTGGAAGCTGGGTATTCGCACGTTGTCAGGCCACTTCCGGGCGTACTCCCGACCACTTGACGGCTTCCAACCATTCGGTGGTGCGCGCCTTCCCATCGGGGCCAGCGACGGGCTTGTGTACTTTGTAGTGGCGCCGTCGCCGCGCAATGTGCTAGAACGCGTTCCCGTTGCAACTACAGGGTTTCGCAATGAGTAGCCTCGCTGAGCAGGAAGAAAGGCTGTTTGCAGCTTGGCAGTCCCGACACGAGTGGTTCGTCCGGGATGGGGTCGTTGACGCCGACGAATACGCACGCAGTCCCGTGAAGCTCTTGTTCGTCCTGAAGGAAGTGAACGATCCTGGCGGTGGCGGTTGGGATCTGCGAGAGTTTCTGCGGGACGGCGGCCGCGGTCAGACATGGAACACAGTAACGCGGTGGGTCGAGGGCATTCATCGGCTACCGAACGATGTGCCGTGGAGCGAGGTTTGCGAGGTTGACCAGGATCGACGCAAGCGAGCGCTGCGAAAAATCGCGGTGGTCAATCTGAAGAAGCATCCCGGTGGCGGGCAGGCGGACTACGAGGAGGTAAGACAGACGGCGGAGCGCGACCGCAATTTCGTCTCCGCCCAGTTGTCGTTATATGACCCCGACTTCGTGATCTGCTGCGGAACGCTCGTGGCCGATCTGCTCCTTGGGACGAAGTCCATCGGCGTGTATTCCCTGGACGACGCCAACTGGATGTCGACCAGACGCGGAGTGTGGTACCGCGTCGTGAATCACACGCCCCACATCGCGTACCATCATCCTCAGGCCCGAGTGCCGGGCAATCTTGTTTACTACGGGCTGATTGACGCGTTGGCGGAATTGCTTTGACAAGCGTCGACGGGTCCTGCATGCCGGAAAAACTGGCGGTCGGCCTGGTCACCGCTATACGGCGTCAGCACCATTCCGTCAAATCGGACTGGTCAAATGAGACAGGTTCGGCTCATCGTCATTACAAGGGAGAGATCGATGAGAGCAAAGAAGAGTCCATCCAACGGCAGTGCAATGAAGATGATCGAGGCGATTCGCCGTGCAACACGGTGACGCTATCTCACAGAGGAGAAGATCCGGGTCGTGTTGCGGAGAAAAGGATTATCAAAATCAAGTGTGAGCCAAGGTACCCTGACTCAAGAGTAAGAGTCTCCGGCATACCCGGGGCGGTTCAGGCCGTCCCTGCTTTGTGGGATTGCGAAACTGTACGGATTGTGGTTCTCAAGTAACCAGAGAAGTGGATGGAAAACGAACCACCGAGATTCTTGCCGCCAATGCCTCTCTCCGGACAATTCACGGTGAGGGGAATAGATGTGCCCGTTTCTGGTACCGCGTGCGCTGGCATTGACGGGCGCTTGCGAGTTGACCTGAACCCGCAGGCCCCAAACGGCAAGAGCCGGGCAGCACTACACAAATCCTTTGGCCGACCTGGCCAACTAGTCGAGGAGTTCGCGCTAAGCGCAGAGTCCCCGGGCGGCGCGACACTTTCATGCAATCGCGTCTCGCTGACAAAGCTTGGCATCGACGACCTTGCAATAGCACTAGAAGAAGCGACCGTCACCCTACCTCTTGAACACCCAGTCGCAAATCCACGCATGATCATGCGGCTTCGCGGTATACGGAACTACGGGCCGACGTGGGCCGAGACTCCACTCGGTCGAGTGGAACTTAGGGCCGGCATAAAGGACATCCAACCAGACGACGTTAGTGGCTACGTCGCCGTTGAGGCGGATGACCCCAATGTTGATGTTGAGTGGCGCCGTTGTGCCGAGAATTTCTTGACCTTTATGCGTGCAGGCCTCGCGCTTGCACATGGCGGGCGGTTGCAGCAGCCTGTTCTTGAGATACATGAGGGTAATCGCTGCGAGGCGACCTTCTATGCTGGTCGCGGCAGCCGACCGGAGTTCCGAGTCCAGGATCCTCTAAATGCGCGTCCCTATTTCAAGGCGCTCGCGAGGCGCTACTTCGATGCCGAGCCTTGGCCCAATGCTCTTTGGATCGCCCAAGGATGGATGCACGTTGACACTACGCACGATGAGGTGCGTTTTTTAGGAGCGATGACAGCGCTCGAAACGCTCGTTGAATCTCTGCCCAAGAAGATCACAACCGTTGTATCCAAGGCCCACTTCAAGCCGCTGCGCGATTCCTTGCTGGCAGCGCTAGAGCAATGGCCTGGCGGAAGCGAATCCGCACGCGATGTGTATCGACAGAGGATTTGCCAAATGAATCAAACTAACCTACGGCAGAAAGTGGCAGAACTAATTGAGTTTTATGAAGTTAACGCGGATGATCTGCTGTGCTACCTACCCAAACTTGTTAGCGAACGCAACGAAATTGTGCACCGAGGTGAGGCTAAAGCGCTAACCTGGGAACTCATCATCGTAGTCCGAGAGTTCGTCACGCGCCTAGTGCTCAAAGCCCTTCGATATGAAGGGCCGTACGAATGCTATCTAGGTGGTCGGCACACGCGACAGTTTCCCGCGTGCACGCCCCTGTGACGACTTGTAACCAGACAGTGCGCGGACGGTGGCTTCATTGCATATAGTTGGGGGTATTCTGTTTGAGACCCCTGTAACTAACTGATTTTATTTGGACCAAAAGAGACGTCGCCGAAAAACTCCGCAACCAGAATGTCACTCCCGAGGATCACACAGACGAGGCCATCGCCTCCTCGTGGGCCTGTAACGCCAGTAAATCGTCCTGCAGAGGGCCGGCTCCTGCTTCCTCACGCCACCTTCGCCGATCCGCCGCGCTCTCTTTACCGAACTGCCAGCCCAAGCCGCGTTGCCGCCGTATCCTGCGGCTGCGCCTGACCGGATTGTTCCGGGCGCGGCTGCGCTGGGCAGGGCGGCACCGGACGGGGGGCGACGCGATCCGCCCGCCGTGGCGGCCCGGATATGGGCCGAAGCGCGCCATGTGCGCGGGCTGCACACCGGGTGAAGGTTCGTTCGGTGGCTCGCCGCGGCCGCGCGCTGGCGGCTGCCCGAAGGCCGGCCCTGGTCGGCCACCCCGGTTGCGTCCCCAAATCGGTGGCAGGGTTGCGCCTCGCAGGCGGCGCGCACCGCTTCGGTGCCGGACACCGCCCAGGTTTCCCTGCCTGTCGGCCTGCTGAGCCGATCGCCGGCACTGGCCGTCCCCACCTTCGACGTAGCGCTCGACAACCCCGTCGGCTGGGTCCGTGACGTCAAACTGTACGCGTTGGCGCTCGGACCGCCCGAGTGTCTGCCCCCCGGGGTCAGGGCCCGCTGCTTGCTTTCGCCCGGCGACCGCGACGCGCTGCGGCACTGCCACCACGTGGAGGACATCGCACCGTGCGTCACCGCACCGTGGCGAGCGAGACATGGTCGCGCTCCATCACCGGCGGCACGATGCTCATCGCTCGGGCCAATCTCCAGCGCGCTGGCGGGGGCGTCTACCGCACCCATGCCGGCGGCTGCGTGATGGTGCGCCATGGCGGGCGCCAGACCTGGCGGAGAGATGATGCCGCGTTCCTCACCGCGGCGCAGCTCGCTATGCGCCGACACGCAGAGGACGCGCGCTAGTCATCCAGCGCGGCCTTTGCGGACTCTTTGTCCAACACGCCCATTTCGATCAACTTCCGCAGCATGGCCAGTAAGTCGCCTATGGTGGACGCCGGTCCCGCCCCCGGACCGTCTCCGAACTTGAGCTTCCCGTTCTCCAGCGCCTTGTAGTACCGACACCACACACCCAGTTCCCGGCTTTCCCGTTCCCTCGTCACGAACAGAAACGGCTAATAGGCATTGTTCGCATCGGCTTCAGCCCAATCCGGCTGTACCGCTCCGATCAGTTCCGGGCGCCACGGCCCCGTCTCGTCCTTGCCCTTGACCGTGTACTCTCGCTAATGTGGCTGGGTTCACCGCACCGGCACACGAATCGCCTCCGACCGCATGTTCATTCCGACACTTGCCTGAGTGATCACTGGACGCATTCGAAAAAGTCCACCAGAATCCGTGCGTCCAGCAAATCATCTCCAATGCAGTCTTACAGCACTTCCGTTCAAGCGTTCTTTGCCCGTCTCAGGAGTCACCAGGCGCTAGGACGCCACCAACCCGCCGGACGAGGGCTCCGCTATCCAACGGCTCCCAACAAACGTACGCGACTAGGCTTGACTCCGGCGCCCATGCCGTGTTCTGACCGCCCGTGTATAGGTGACAACGTTTGAGGTATCTAGGGGAACTACGACACTGATGGAACGTACCGAATTGCCGATTGATTGCTCAAGACTCGATGATCATCCCGATGACGCCGTTCTATTCTTCAAAATCATGATGCGGCTGGAATACGCGCTCAAGGATCTCGGGTTCGCAAGTCAGACGGGCACATTCCTCCGAGTGGATTGGAGTCGATACGCGAACGAGGTGCTGGAAGCAGATTTCCTACGAGAGCTCGTAAGCACCAAATCGCTCAATGTATTGATAGGTGGACCGCCCAGCCGTCAGGTCTTGTTGGGGGACGCGGAACTCTCATGGGATCACGCCGATCCCATCGAGACCACGAAAGACCTTCTGCAAGCCGTATGGCGCGTACGAAATAACCTCTACCATGGCGGCAAGACCGGGCATCCTGATCAGGATCGCAACGATGATCTGATCGCCGACAGCATCACGGTCATTTCTAGGATCCTTCGCCAGGATCACGAATTACACGACGTGTTTGCTGGAAGATACTGAGCCACGGCGCGACTGCGCACGCCTTGAGGAACCCAACCACAGACAGCCTGTCGGAAGTGATCCAGAGCCTCGAACGCAGGTTTGACCCCCCAACCGGGATGTCGCGTCCATCGTGTGACCACAACCCTCCTCGCCCGCAACGGTCCGGCGACACAATGGGCCCCAGCCGCGGTATGGGAGGCTGCCCCTCGGTCTCCCGCAAGAAAATGCTCGAACCTCTGCCCTGTCGTTCGGCCTGAACCGCGCGCTTTCCAAACATGGTCCCGACGCCCCGACGGTCCCTCACCCAAGCAAGGTGGACAGCTGTCGGCCTGAACAAACCGGAAATTTTCGGGCGCTTCCCCGTGTCCGAGGACCCCTCCACCCCAGGAGCACGGGATCACGGGGACAACCGAGAGTACGAGAGAGTACAGGGGAGCACGGGAATCGTCCGTAAACCCCTGATTACACTACCAAGCGATGACATATATAATGCATTTCGCTATATGAGTTGCACTATATACTTCATGTCCAGTGTCGAATCGAGGTTCAACGCACTCCATAGGGTTTGCGCATAACTTAACTAAATCATTGATTATAAAGTACTTTTAATCTAATCTTCTACTGCTGCGGACAGAGATCATTACGGAAATGGCGACCAAAAAATCAACCAGGACACATGAATCCAAGATAGATCGGCAGCTTCGAGTGCTCCGAAAGCAGTTTTGGAGCCATGTGCCTGACTCCGACGTGTGGTCGCGAGATCCTCCCACGGTCGGTTTCACTACCATCCCCCGGGGGCTAGACCACGTTATGCAGATTATGGATGACGCCTCAAAGGGCAAGCCCCCATCCTCAACGTACTTCACACTTTGGTGCTGGGCCCGAGACCTGCAGGTCGTCAATGTCGTCAGCGCACACGAACTCGCGCTGGAGTCCGGATTTACAGGTCAACGTGCTGAATCGACGTGGCGACAACGAATGCGGATACTGGAAAACTTCGGCTTCATATTGACCGAACCGGGACGTTATGGACCCATCTCACACGTCCTAATCCTGCATCCCTACCGAGCGGTACAACGAATGAATTCGCAGGGTCTCGTACAGCACCTTCGTTTCAACGCGCTCATGCAACGCCTGGACGATATTGGCGTCAAGGACCTACAAAAGGGGTAGACCATCAAAAACTCACCATCAATTAGTGCGACGTAGCTCAATGGATAGAGCGCCCCGTGCACGTTGGAACTGGAAGACCGACCATTTTTCAGGATACCGGCGGGGAGGTTGCGGGTTCAAGTCCCGCCGTCGCGCCAATTGCCACACCGTATCCAACGAAGCGTCTGTGTTTACTACGGCACGCTTACATCCCTGCCCCCAATACTGCATGCTGGCAATCTGGAAGAAGCTGGCAATTGTCGATCGCGTACCAGGCACACGACTGTCATTGCGTGGGCGCGGGTTTTCGTACGAGAAATGGAGCTACAAACGATTTCAGCGGCCATGCGAGAACGCCCCCAGGCAGGCGGTACTTCATTGACGTTTAGACCGAACCGGACAGCGGCGATTTACCCGGTATCGCGGGAGGCCACGTGGGGCACCATTCGATCGGCCACTGCTGCGTCCAGCGCCGAAACATGCGTATCCAGTGGCTCTGCGGTCAACTGTCCGCCGGAGAGGGAGTGTCCTGTAGCGCGACAAACAGGGTGAGACGAGCGCGACAATCAAGATGATAGGTGTCGCGACGGTTGATGATGCCTTGTCGGGGGTGGACGAGGCAAGGGGCGTTCGTAACGCCGCTGAAGGATTGCGATGGGGCGTGGTGTCACGGGTTGTTCTCCGGTTCCTGCTCGTTTTTCGATGAGCCACTGCCGGGGAGCTTGACCTTGGTGTTGGCCGGCGTGGCGCGGGAGGCGATGCGCCCGCGGCCGCGCTTGGTCTGCACCGCGGCGCGCCTTCGATAGCTTTCCACGTTGAGTTCGAAGATGCTCGCCCGATGCACGAGCCGGTCGATGGCCGCCAGCGTCATGGCCTGTTCGGGGAAGATCGAGCCCCACTCGCCGAACGGCTGGTTGGCGGTGACGAGCAGGGAGCGGTTTTCGTAGCGGGAGCTGATCAGTTCGAACAGCGCGCTGGTTTCGGCCTGGTCCTTACGCACGTAGGCGATGTCGTCGAGGATGAGCAGGTGGTACTTGTGCAGTTTGCGGATGGCGGCCTCGAGCACCAGTTCGCGGCGCGCGACCTGGAGTTTCTGCACCAGATCGGTGGTGCGCGCGTACAGGACCCGGAAGCCGTTTTCGATGAGCGCCAGCCCGATCGCTGCCCCCAAGTGACTTTTCCCGGTCCCGGGCGGGCCGACCAGGATCAGATTGGCGCCCTGGTCCAGCCAGCCATCGCCCGCGACCAGGGCGTTGACGTGCGCCTTGGAGACCATGGGCACGACATTGAAGTCGAAGTTGGCGAGCGTCTTGCCGGGCGGCAGTTTGGCTTCGGCGAGATGGCGTTCGAAGCGCCGCCGAGCCCGGTCGGCGATCTCCTGTTCGGCCAGGGCGCCGAGCAGCCGGGCCGCGGGCCAGCCTTCGGCATCGGCGCGTTCGGCGATTTGCGCCCAGGCGGCCCTGAAGGTCGGCAGGCGCAGTTCGGTGAACATCAGGTCAAGCTGTGCGGTGTCCACGGCGCTCATGAGCCGTCTCCCGCGAGTGCGGTGGAGCTGGCCGACGTCGGCGCGGTGAGCAGAACATCGTAATCGGCGAGCGAGCCCAACTCGACGCGGATGTCCGGCAAGCGGCTCGGTGCGGGGGCGAACTGCTCGGCCAGGGCGGCGGGATCGGGCAGCGTGTCGGCCTCCAGGCAGGCTTCGATGGCCTGGGCGAGCTCGGCTTCGCAGGTGCGTTCGTGCGCCAGCGAGAGCAAGGCGACGGTATCGCGGCAGGCGGCGCGTTCGCCCCTGGCTTCCACGAGCGCGTCAAACGCGCGCCGGTATGCCTGGCGCGGGAACAGGCTGTCGCGGTAGACGAGGTTGCGCAGCGCCATGGGCTTGCGTCGCAGCGAGTGGATGACGTGGCGGTAATCGATGACATGGCCGTTGCACCCGTTCGCCTGAACGCGCCCGCGCGGCAGTTGCATCAGATACGTGGTGCCGAGGAACAGTTCCAGGCGCTCGTCGTACACGCGCACCGTCAACTGATGGCCCACCAGACGCGAGGGCACGGAGTAAAACACCCGCCGCAGGATGAAGCCGCCGGAGGAGGTCACTCGCACATGGACCGTGTCGAAGTCCTCGGTGCGCTGGCGCGGCAAGGGCTTGAGCACGGCGCGCTCCACATCGATGCGGGCACGGTGGTGGGCGTTGCGCCGCCCGACCACTTCGTCGACGAAGGCGCGGTACTCGCCCAGGCAGTCGAAGTCGCTGGAGCCGCGCAGCAGCAGCGCGTCGGCCAGGGCACGCTTGAGATGCCCGTGCGGGCCTTCCACGGCGCCGTTCTCGTGCGATTCCCCGCGGTTGTTGCGGCTCGGCGCCATGCCGTAGTGCGCGCACAGCGCCGCGTAGCGTGCCGTGGCGTCCTCGCGCTGGTTGCGCTTGAGGTTGCGGTACGCCGCCGAGAGGCTGTCGCTGCGGTGTTCCTGCGGTGCCCCGCCGAGGCTCCACAGGGCGTTTTGCAGCCCCTCGGCCAAGGCGGTGAAGCTCTCCCCGCCCAGTACCACGTGCGCGTGAGAGAACCCGGAGTAGGCCAGGCGGAAGTGGTACAGGAGGTGTTTGAGCCGCGCCCCGGCGATCCTCACCCCCAGGGCGCCGGCATCGGTAAAGTCCGAGAGCCCGAGCTGACCCGGCGGATGGGTCTGGCGGAACACGATCTCCTGCTCCGGACCGTGGACCGCGCGCCATTCCCGCACCCGCCGCTCCAGCGTCCGGCGAACGCCGGGGCCGAGTTCGGGATGGCGGCGCATCAGTTCCTGGAACAGCGCCACCGTGCGAATGCCCGGCGTCTGCTCCAGCATTGGAACGAGTTCCTCGTCGAAGATCCCCGCCAGCGGATCGGCCCGGCGTCGGCCCCGAGTCTTCTTCTTGGTGGAGGGAAGCCGCGGATCCTCCTCGATCCGGTAGGCCGTGGCGGTGCTGAAGCCGGCCTTCGCGGCGGCCGCCTGCAGCGCAGTCTGTTGTTTAAATTGCATGTAAAGCCTCACTTGACGATCGGTAATATGACTGCCTGGCATCGATGTCCGTCCCTGAGATAACGGAACAACTTAGCCAATCCTGTCGCGATCACGAAGCGCGGCTCTCGGCCTCGCCGCCTCTCGCCTTGCTCGATCGGGCTATGCCCTCCCTCCCAAGGCGAGAGGCGGCGGCATTCTCATCCTGATTGTCGCTGGGTTCTCATCTTGATTGTCGCTGTAGAGTGTCCACCTGAGCTGCCAGTCGAGCCAATTCAGCGATCGGAGCATGTCGCCGATGCGTCCTGATCAAACCGAATCTACAAAACTCCACGACGCCTTCATCTGTCACGCCAGTGAGGACAAGGACGAACTTGTGCGTCCGCTCGCAATGGCGCTCCGATCCCACCACCTCGCAGTCTGGTTCGACGAATTCAGCGTCGACGTAGGGGACAGCCTTCGGGAAGCCATTGACAGGGGACTCGCGACGTCGAGGTACGGCATCGTGGTGCTCAGCCCAAGCTTCTTTGGCAAGCGCTGGCCAAGACGTGAATTGAACGGCCTAGTCGCAATGGAGATGGACGAAGATCGCGGGATGATCCTACCGGTATGGCACCATGTGGATCGGCAGCAAGTCCTCGCATTCTCACCTCCACTTGCCGATCTGCGGGCGGCGGATTCCTCAGAGGGCCTTCCTGCCGTGGTCCAGCACTTGCTCAAGAAGCTCCAACCAGAGGGCAGTCCGCTAGTGGTTGCTAGGGACATTCTCATCGATAAGGGACTTTCGCCGCCGACCGTCACTGATGAGTGGTGGCTCGATATCGTCGAAATCAAAGAGGCGGATCTGCTCTACCCCGACTTGAATGTCGAGTGGCGCTGGATTTTCCCGCTTCCTTTTCCATCCGGATCACGCGGCTCCGATCGGGGTACGAATATCGCTTGGACCGCTCTGCAGCTCGACTGGGCAGATGATGCGAAGAAACGCGAAATCTGTCAGTTGACACATCCAGATATCGTGCACAGCTTCATCCGCCAGTGGCCCGGTCTTTTTGAGTGTGCCCACACACATCCCGCGACGCTGGCGCTATACGCTCCGCAGCTGACAATACCGGGATTTGACGACGGGTTCGCGGACAAGTTTGATGAATTGACGTTACCGGACATGCTGTCGAGTTGTGATGCATTTCGCTATGGTCGTGCTGAAACGCTCGACGGCAACCCGCCCCTTTGCGGAGACTTTGTCGCATGGCGACACTCGACCTACGGAAACTATACGCCCGGAGAGCTGAGCTACCAGTTCGCCACAGCCCACGATGCGCACTACTCGCGCGAAGTCTTCAATGGTTTCCAGTGCTTAATCTGGCTTTTGTGCGACGAATCCCGCTGGATGCCGGAACCCCTGAGGGATACACTCAAGAGAGGCTTCAGAGATCGGGTGGCTTGGTGGGTAGCTCGGACTTCCGACCCTACCGATGTGGTACTAAAGGCACTCTATTCGCGCCCGAAGAGCAGATTTTCCTATACGAGGACGCTCAAAGCCGACTTGACAGTTTTGTGCTCGCAAGCGCTGCAGAAGCTGCAGCTCGCTGAAAACGCTGACAGGGTAGTGTCCCGCTTCATCGACGGGGGATACTTGGAAGGATATTACGTGGAGCAAGAACGAATTAGGGAACGCCGGAAGAGTCGAAGGTAACCGGGGCCGTAGAAGACGTACGTACCGCATAACGCTGCGGAAACGCTCAAGCGGAACGGACCTTACTGACAAGTGAACACAATCGAACTGTTGTGCAAAACGTTGGGCACGCTTTGCCAATAAGGCTAGTTTTCTTTATGAAACAGTGTCTTATAGCGTTATTCCAGTTCCCTCTCCCAGCGTGACGAGTTCCCAGCGGTCCGGGTCCGCGCTGCCGAAGGCGATTCGCACATGGCCCTCCGGCGCACCGTCAAATTCGTCATCGGACTCATGTACCGAAACGATGTCGACATGTCCGTCGCCGTCCAGATCGGCCAGAACGAGGCCGTCGCTGCCGCGTAGCTAGACGCCGCCCAGCGCTTCGTCGTCGACGATGTGCTCGCGCCACGGCGTGTACGCGCCGTCGACGGCCTTCGCCCGCGTCAGGGCTGACGCGAGATCGACGCCTGCGACTGGAGCGGTTTCGCCAGTCTGGGCCGACGCCGGTGCGGCGAACGCGACAATGGTCAGCGGTCTACAGCGGAACGAACCAGGCCATGGACATTTCGACCACCTCCGAATGCGGGTTCGCCAAGCCTCAATCGAGCGCAGCGAGATCAGCGGCAACGGCGCCATTGTAGCCAAGCTCCAGCGCATCGGCGGTAAATGCGTGGCCGATACTGACCTCGGCGAGTTCGGGCACGCTGCGCTGAAACAACGGCAGATTGTCGAGATTCAGATCGTGGCCGGCATTGACACCGAGCCCGTGCGCGAGCGCGGCTTCGGCCGCCGCGACGAAACCGGCGAGCACTTGCTCCCAATCCCTCGCCGCGAACGCCGTGGCGTAGGATTCCGTATAGAGTTCAATCCGATGGGCGCCGCAGGCCGCGGCGAGATGCATCGCCCCAGGATCGGGATCCATGAACACGCTCACGCGCATCCCGGCCGCCGCGAGCCCCCCGATGATCGGCGCCAGGCGGTCGCCGTCCTCCGCGAGATCCCAGCCGTGGTCCGAGGTCCGCTGATCCGGCTCGTCCGGTACGAGAGTCACCTGATCTGGACGGGCCTCGTGGACGATCTCGAGCAATTCCTCAGTCGGATTGCCTTCGATATTGAACTCGACGCTGCCGCCGAACTCGTCGCTGATAAGGTGGTTCAGGTCCGTGACGTCTGTGGGACGTACATGGCGCTGATCGGGCCGGGGATGGACCGTGATGCCGTGGGCGCCGGAGGTTATGATGTGCTTGGCCGCGTTGACGACGCTCGGATTGCCGACGTCTCTCTGGTTGCGCAGCAGCGCGACCTTGTTGACGTTGACGCTGAGCCTGGTGCTCATCCGATTGCCTCCCCGGCCGCATGCCGGCGCGGCACGGCCACAAAGTATAGTCCTGCTCGAATCATTTCGGCTGTCCCTGACTGTACGTCGTCAGAACATTTTGGACAGAAATAGCCTGGAAGTTTCTACCAGACCGGGGTCACTCCAACTCACACAAAAGAGTCTCCGGTGTACCCGGGGCGGTTCAGTTCGGCGAATGGGACGGAAAGTGTATGTGTCTTTGGTGGATTGGCACCACCCACGTGCAGCACCGCTTTGAGACCTGTTCGTTTAGGAAGTATCTTGCGATGACGTATCCCCAAGCCTGCGCCAACTCGTGACCCGGGACCATGTCAGGAGTTACAGGCGTCGCTGCATATTTCTGCCATTCTTTTTTCAGCGCCGCCTCCATGCGCAACGCCGTACAATCATTAAATCGTCCGCCAGACTTTCGGCGATAAGTTCGGCCGAGGTGTGCACTGAATCCCACGCGAGATGCGCGTATCGCGCCGTGGTCTCGATCCGGCGATGCCCCAGGAGCTTGCCGATCATCGGCAGGCTCTCGCCGAGCGCGAGCGCACGCGAAGCGTAGCTGTGCCGAAGGTCATGAATTCGCACATCCGTAAGGCCCGCCCGCCCCCGCAGCGTGTACCAGGCATCGTACAACGAACTTAGGTGCGTGCCGGGCGCACGCCCTGCGATCACCCATGGATTGCCCGCGACTTGCGGCAGGTTGGCCAGGATTTCAACCGCCTCCGACGGCAATGCGATCGTGCGCGCGCCCGTTTTCGTCTCCGGCAGCCGAAGTTCGCCCGCCTCCAGTGCCACGTACTCCCAGCGCAACTTAAGAATCTCCGTCATGCGGCACCCGGTCAGCATCAGCAGCCGTATCGCGCCGACAGCAACGGCCGACGCCCCGCCGCACGTTTCCGCTTCCGCGAGCACCGCTCCCAGACGATCAAACTCCACGTCCGTCAGGAACCGTTCGCGCTTGCGTTTTGGAAACATCATCAACCCGCGGCATGGGTTGTACCCCTCCGGCACCAGGTCCCAGTCTTGGGCAAACCGGTACATCCTTGAAAGGGTGCGCACTGTCCGATTGGCCTGGGACGGGGTACCGCACAGCCGTTGATGCAATGCCAACACGTCCTTATGCCGCACACGGCGCATCCGCCGCCTCCCGAACGTCGGCACGATGTGCCGCCTTATAACGCTGCGGATTCCTTTCGCCGTCGCCGGCTTCAGGCGCACCGCCACGTACTCGTCCAGATACCGCCTCGCCACCTCCGCGACGGTGGCTCCCGCACCTTTCGCCGTCGTCGGTTCCGGCGCCGGCGCCTCGCCGGCTAGAATCCGCGCGATGATCAGCGCGGCTCCCTGGCGCGCTTCCTCAACGTTTAGTACCCCATGCTGGCCAACCCGCACGCGTTGCTGCCCTTGCGGTCCTCGCGCCTGCGCCAGATACACCTTGCCACCGGTCGGGTACACGCGCACGCCGAACCCCATCAGCTTGCGGTCCCAGAACACGGTGTCCTTCTCCACTTTCAGCGAATTCACCGCGCGGTTCGAGAGCGTTTTCGCCGCAGGCCGAGCCATCGTTATCCGCACCCCGCCATCACGCTCGCTGCGACTGCCAGTCGCGGGACAAAAGATGCTCACCGATGCTCACTGCCACCCGCGCCGCCGCGGCCTTCTCCGCATCGCGCATCAAGTGCGCATACCGCGCCGTGGAGACGGCATGTCGGTGCCCGAGCAAACGGCCGATCACGGGCAAGCCCTCGCCCAGCGCCAGCGCGCGGGAGGCGTAGTTGTGGCGCAGATCGTGCATCCGCACGTCGGACAGTCCCGCTTGGCTCCGAATTCGTTCCCAATAATCGAAAATGGTCGACACCGCGGCCCCGAAGCGTTTGCCGACAATGACGTGGTCCGATCCCGGCACGCGTGGGATGCCGTCCAGCACCGCCGCCACCGGCCCCGTCAGCGGCACCATTCGTGGTCCCGTCTTGCTGTCCCGCAGCCTCAGCACCCGATGTGTTCGGTCCACGTCGTCCCAGCGCAGCGTGAGGATCTCCGAAACCCGGCACCCGGTCAGTACCAGCAGCCGGATCGCAGCGATGGCGCCCGGCCACTCCGAGTCGTTCTCTTCGGCTTTCTTTAACACCTGGCCCAGGCGGTTCAACTCCTCGCACGTCAGCAACCGCTCCCGTTCCGGAATCCTGAACCGGCGCACCGAGCGGCACGGTTTCGCTCCCGGCGGGATCAGTTCCCACGACTCCGCCAGCGTCATCATCCGCGACAGCAACTTGACCGTGTTATTGGCAAGCCGCGGCGTGTTGTGCAGCCGCTGATGAAGCGCCATCACGTCCGCCCGTCCGACCAATTCCACCGCTCGCGTTCCGAGCGCCGGCAAAATATGGTTCTTCAGGATTCCTCTGTACGCCCGCGCCGTGCCCGGCTTGCAGTGCACCGCCACGTACACCCGCAGGAACCGCTCGGCGAGATCCGTCATCGTGACCGGCCCCTCGTCCTCCGGTTCCACCTCCTCACCCCGCTTGATCCGCCCGATGACCTCCGCCGCCTGTTTCCTTGCCGCCTCTGCGGACAACGTTCCGTGTGCGCCCAAAGTGACGCGCCTGGAGCCCTCCACGCCGCGCGACTGCACGACGTAGACCTTGTGGCCAGAGGCGTACACGCGCACGCCGAAACCGGCGAGGTCGCGATCCCAGAACACCCTGTCCGCGTCCTCGGCACGCAGCGAATCCACGGAGCGTTTGGTGAGCCGAATGTAACTGCGAAGCGGCATCGAATCTCCCAAATAGAGTTCGTATTACGTGTTGCGTATCCGCAAATCCGTAAGCAAACCGGATTCACCGGACATCAAATCGGGGGGTATTTGAAGCGTACGTACGACGGAAACACAACAGAAATATTACAAAAAATATCATTACAATACAAGTACTATCAATAGCTTATACAAGTCGAGCGTGTTCGCGAGTATCTTGTGGCGGAAAACATAAAATCTGATTTCGTGTTTACCAAGGATTCGGTGGGTGAACTGGTCTCCAGCGCCACGGGCGGCTTTGTGCCCAGCGTCGATACCCGTTCGTTGATGACTCAGGTTCTGGTCGGTGACGGCGAGACCGTGGTGCTGGGCGGCATCATCGAGACCGAGTTGCGCGAAGCTACCAACAAGGTGCCGGTGCTGGGCGACGTCCCGGCGCTGGGCCGGCTGTTCCGCTCGCAGATCACGATCGAAAAGGAAGTCGAACTCATGGTCTTCGTGACCCCGAAGATCCTGCGCGAGTGAACGCGATGCAGGCGATCCTGACTCTTCGGGCTACAGCGGGGGCTACAGTGAGGGCTACGCGAAAACCGTGCCTCAGTTCAGATCGGCTGCGTATTTTCTCAGCATCGTCAGCGGCACCACTTCCAGGGCGCGGGCATGGGTGGACTTGAGCATGACCCGAGGCGCCTTCCCGTGCTGATAGGCTTCGAGCCAGCGTGCCGCGCACAGGCACCAGCGGTCTCCGGGCCGAAGCCCGGGGAACTCGAACTCCGGGTGCGGAGTCGACAGGTCGTTTCCCCTGGAGAGCGAGAAGTCGAGAAACTCGCGCGTGACGCGAACGCAGACCGTATGGGAGCCGAGGTCCTGATCGCTGGTATTGCAGCATCCATCGCGGAAGAATCCCGCGACCGGGTCCTTGTTGCAGTCCTCCAGCGGCTCGCCGAATACGTTAACCGATCGATCCATTGGACTTCCCGACAACAGCCGAATGCAGACCGCGATGATGATGCCCCCGAGTCCGGCGAACCGTCAAATCCGTGCGTACGCCAACCCCGCGTACTGTTAAAATCGCCCCGCCGGCCGATTCGAGATGGAGCGGCCGGATTTATTGCACTGACTGGCCGCCCATGTGAACAGTAAATCCAATGTCGTCCTGGTGGGCCCCATGGGCTCCGGGAAGACCGCCGTCGGCCGGCAGTTGGCCAGGTACCTGGAATTGGAGTTCGTGGACAGCGACAGCGAGATCGAGCGCCGCACCGGCGTGGACATCACGTATATTTTCGACAAGGAGGGAGAGCAGGGATTCCGGGAACGGGAATGCGCTGTCATCGCGGACCTAACCCGCCGCGAAAACGTGGTTCTGGCCACCGGCGGGGGCGCGGTTGTGGACCCGGAGAACCGGAGGCTGCTCAGCGAGAGCGGCACCGTCGTCTACCTCGATACCAGCATAGAGCATCAATTGGAACGAACACGGCACAGCAAGAACCGGCCTCTGCTCCAGAATGAGGATCCGGCGGCAGTGTTGCAGCGCCTGATGGAGACTCGCGGCCCACTGTATGACGAGGTCGCGGACATCGTCATCAAGACCGGCAACCAGAGGATCGGAGTCACGGTTCAGGAGATCGGCGACCGATTGCGCGAGCACGGCTTTACGCCGCCTCGGTCCACAAGCGCCTCCGGGGCAGCAGCCCCGGCGGACGTTCCCTGAGCCGGGCGGGGCTGGGCAATATGGATACCGTACAAGTTTCGCTGGGCGAGCGCAGTTATCCCATCCATATCGGACCGGGGCTGATCGATGACGGCGAGTTGCTGCGGAGCTGTATTCCGGCCCGGCAGGTGATGATCGTCACCAACGAAATCGTCGCACCGCTCTACCTGGGGCGCCTGGAGCGTTCCCTGAACGCCCAGCACAGCCTGGTACTCCCGGACGGGGAGGAACAGAAAAACCTGGCAACGCTGGGCGCGGTCATCGACCGCCTGGTCGCGGAGGGATTCCGCCGCGACGCCTGCCTGGTCGCCCTGGGCGGCGGCGTGATCGGCGATCTCACCGGCTTTGCGGCGGCCTGCTACCAGCGTGGAATCCCGTTTGTGCAAATCCCCACGACGCTGCTGGCCCAGGTCGATGCCTCGGTGGGCGGCAAGACGGCGGTGAACCACCCGCAGGCGAAAAACATGATCGGCGCGTTTCATCAGCCCATCGCGGTGCTCGCGGATACAGACACGCTCGCGAGCCTGCCGGAGCGGGAGTTCTCGGCGGGCATGGCGGAAGTCATCAAGCACGGCCTGATTCTGGACGAGTCGTTCCTGCTCTGGCTCGAGGAGAACATGGAAGCGATCCTCGACCACGACGCCGGCGCGCTGGCCTACATCGTGCGGCGCAGTTGCGAAATCAAGGCCGCCATCGTCGCCGAGGACGAACTGGAGCAGGGACGCCGGGCCTTGCTCAACCTGGGACACACGTTCGGTCATGCACTGGAGTCCCTGGGCGCATATCGGGATTGGCTGCACGGCGAAGCCGTGGCCGTGGGGATCACGATGGCGGCGTGGACGTCCAGGGAACTGGGCATGATCGACGCCGCCGATTGCAGGCGGGTTGAAACGGTGCTCAGTAGGGCGCGGTTGCCGATTACCCCGGGGGCCGGGATCGATGCCGATGCCATGCTCCGGGTCATGAATCTCGACAAGAAGGCCGGCGCGGAGGGCCTCAAGATGATCCTGCTCGAGCGGCTTGGCGGTGCCGTCGTCACACCTGCCCCCGATCCGGCGCTGCTGCGCGGCGTCATTGACGCTCGCGCCGCAGCCCACGACCCGCTCGCCGCCGTGCGCCGCAACCCTGCATCCTGACGCGTTTGGAACTTGTGACGACACTGGCTCCGTACGCAGCGTCCGAGGAAAACTCCCGCGGCCGGATTCATGCCGAAGATCCGCCCGGCGATCGCAGCGAGTTCCAGCGCGATCGGGATCGAATCATCCATTCCGCATCCTTTCGGCGGCTGGTCTACAAGACCCAGGTATTCGTAAACCACGAGGGTGACCATTACCGAACCCGGCTGACCCATTCCCTGGAAGTGGCGCAGATTGCCCGTAGCCTGGCGCGCTCGTTGCGGGTCAACGAAGATCTGGCCGAGGCGATCAGCCTGGCGCACGATCTCGGCCATACTCCGTTCGGCCACGCGGGGCAGGATGCCCTCGACCGCTGCATGCAGGCGTTCGGGGGGTTCGAACACAACCTTCAGTCCCTGCGGGTCGTCGACCACCTGGAGCAGCGCTACGCGGCATTTCGGGGCCTGAACCTGACCTTCGAAGCACGCGAGGGCATCCTCAAACACTGCTCGGCCGAAAACGCCCGCAAGCTGGGCGAGTTGGGGCAGCATGTACTCGATCGCCGCCAGCCGGGGCTTGAAGCCCAGTTGGTGAACCTGGCCGACGAGATCGCCTACAACACTCACGATGTGGACGATGGTCTGCGCTCGGGACTGATCCGATTCGAGGACCTGCGGGAGATCGCATTCGTGGCCGAGACGCTGCACCGGGTTGAGCGGCGGTACCCGGGGATTGAGACGCGACAGAGGAATTTCGAGGTGGGGCGCGCCATGATCGGCGCGCTGGTTTCCGACCTCATTACCACCAGCAGCGAGCGGCTTCGGCGGCTTTCGCCAGGCAGCATCGAGGCCGTGCGCAGTCACGGCAAGCGCTTGATCGGATTCAGCCCGCCCTACGCCAAGGCCCAACGTGAACTGAAAACGTTTCTGCGTGCGCGGCTCTACTTCCACCCCTCGGTGCGCAGGATGAGCGACAAGGCCGAACGGATCATCGCGACGCTGTTTTCGGCATTCAGCGAGGATTTTGAACGCATGCCCGCAGAGCATGCCCGGCTCGCGCGCGAAGCTGGGGAGATGGCCGGCGCGCCGGAATCCGCCCGGGTCGTCGCCGACTATATCGCGGGCATGACGGACCGGTTCGCCTTTCAGACTCACGCGGACCTGGCCGGGTGCAACACACTGCCAAAAGATGGAGAATGCCTGCCGTGACCGAAGATACAGTTTCCCGCCCGCCTATCCCGCCACGCCAGCGCCTGATTGTCGCCCTCGACGTGCCCGGGGCCGATGCCGCCAAAGCCCTGGTCCGGGAACTGGGCGACGCCGTCGAGTTCTACAAGATCGGGCTGGAGTTGATGGCCTCGGGTTGCTACTTCGAACTGCTGGATTGGCTGCTTGCCAATGACAAACGGGTCTTCGCGGACCTCAAGTTCTACGATATCCCCGCGACGGTCGCCGCGGCGGTCAGGCAGATGGCGCGCCGCGGCGCCTCCTTCCTGACGATTCAGGGCGATCGGGCCATCATCGAGGCGGCAGCGTCGGAAAAGGGTGAACTCGAAATTCTCGCGGTCACC
The DNA here is from genome assembly GCA_965262365.1 of Candidatus Rariloculaceae bacterium. Classification (GTDB taxonomy): domain Bacteria; phylum Pseudomonadota; class Gammaproteobacteria; order Steroidobacterales; family Rariloculaceae; genus UBA6522. Next base: position 2,852,016 of record OZ253541.1, on the reverse strand, counting down.
GTTCTCACCAGCGTCGGGCGCGACGATCTCCGTGAGATGGGGATCGGGATGGACGTCGAGAGCCTGGTACTGCAGCGCGCGAGGGTCGCGGTCGCCGCGGGCGCCGATGGACTCATCGCCTCGGGTCTGGAAGCCGCTGCGCTTCGAGCCGAACTCGGGCCTGGGCCACGGATCGTGACCCCGGGGGTGCGGCCGGCGGGAGCCAATACCACGGACGATCAAAAACGCGTCGTGACGCCAGCCCGGGCCCTGGAAAGCGGCGCGGACTACCTGGTCATCGGCCGGCCGATCCGGAATGCGCCGAGTCCCCGGCAGGCGGCGGAGGCCGTCCAGGCAGAGATCGCAGCCGCATTGCAATGAATGCCGCCGAAGCGGTCATGGCACGCCGTCTGGCGCGGATGCGCTGGATCGCCACCGGGCTACTGGTGGCCATGGCGGCGTTGTTCGTTGCCGCGAGCCTGCTCCTGCCCCGCTACCCGTGGCTGGGCCTGGTCCAGGCGTTCGCCGAAGCCGGGCTGATCGGCGCACTGGCGGACTGGTTCGCGGTCACGGCCCTGTTTCGGCATCCGCTGGGGTTGCCGGTGCCCCATACCGCCATCGTGCCCACGCGCAAGGACGAAATCGGGCGCATGCTGGCGGATTTCATTCGCGACAATTTCCTGGTCAGGGATACGGTGGCGGCCCGCCTGGAACGAGTGGATCTGGCTGGCCGGGTCGGAGCCTGGCTGGCCGAATCGGACAATGCCCGCAACCTGGGCCGCGACATCAGTGTCGCACTGGTGTGGTTGCTCCATGCGACCGACAGTGCGCAGTTGCGAAACGCGCTGCGAGAGATATTGGGCTCGGCGCTGGACCGGGCGCCGCTTTCCTCGGCATTCCAGGCCGCGCTGGACGTGATCTCGTCGGGCCGGCAATCCCAGGCGGTTGTGGATCAACTGGTGCTGTTCGGCCGCGAACAGTTGGAGCGCAACAGGGACCATATTCGCGAACGCATCGAGGAACACAGCCCATGGTGGCTACCGAAATTCGCGGACCGGAAGATCCTTGACCAACTGATCGGTGAATTGCAGCGTGTTCTGGATGAGATCGGCGACGATTCGAACCACCCGGCGCGGGACCATTTCAATGCCTGGCTCGCCGAGGTTCGCGCAGCCATGAGCGGTGACCCGGAATTGAAGCGGCGGGGCAGGGCGCTCAAGGACGAGTTCCTCGATCACCCGGCCGTGCGGGACTACTTTCATGAAGTGTGGGAGCAGGTGCGCGAGTTCCTGGTGGCGTCATTGCGCGACCCGCAGTCCCTCAGCAGGCTGGCGATCGACGGCGAACTGCGGGGCATTGGTCACGGGCTCCGGGAGGACAGCGATGTCAATCGACAGGTGAACCGCTGGCTGCGCGATCTGATCCTGTACCTCGTGGACAACTACCGCCAGCCGCTGAGCGCCTTCATTTCCGAAACCGTCGAGCAGTGGGACCCCGCCGCCACGTCGGACAGAATCGAGCTGTATATCGGCCGTGACCTGCAGTTCATCCGTATCAACGGCACCCTGGTGGGCGGACTGGTCGGGGTGGCGATCTACCTGCTCTGGGGCCTGGTCGGCTGAGGCCGGTGGTTTAATCGGATGCGGAAGGTCTCCCATACACCAGGCGCAGGTAGCCGACCCGACCGGGCAGGTCATGCACGACCTGGCTCATGCCATTCACCCCGCAGGGAAAACAGATGGGCGGCTCCTCATCGAAGAGGTTGTTGAAGCCCAGCGAAATCGTCCAGCCGTCGGCGGCGCCGGACGGACTGTAGATCAGGCGAAGGTCGGTGAACGCAGCGGAGTCCACCGGTTCGCCGTCGCCCAGCGTCATTGCGTCTGTCCAGCGGAAACTCACCGCCGCGGCCCAGCGATTCCTCGACCAGTCCACCGTGGTTGTCCATCGCAGCCTGGGAAACGCTCGTTGAAACGTCTCGTCGGTGTGAGTTCCGGCGCGTTCCGTGATGGTTTCGGTTCCATCGATGTTGGCGGTGCGCTCGGTATAGTCCGCAAGGTACGTGGCATTCAGCGTCGCGTTGATCTGGCCCATACGCCATTCGGGACTGGTATAGGCGAGCATTGCGTCGAGTCCGGATGCCTCGATGGCGCCGATGTTCTGCATTCAGGGAAGGACTACCCGCGGAAATCGCGGACAGTTGCGGGTTGGTCTGAACCAGGGACGTGGGTACGCCAAGGGCCGCGCAATTGGCGATGACGGTTGACGGCTGCGAAGTATCCCGCCCGCCGTTCGCAGAACCGAACTGTCCCAGCACATCGGCACAGGGATCCAGGAACAGAAAATCCTCCCGGGCAGCACCGCCGAACAACTCCCCGATCCTCGGGGCGCGAAAGCCGGTGGAAAGAGAGCCTCGCAGCGAGAATTGCTCCACCGGGCGGTACAGCGTATTGATCTTGTAGGTGAGTTCAGAGCCGAATGTACTGTAGTCGGAATTCCGGGCCGCCAGGTTCAACTCCCAGTATCGGACGCCATTGGAGATCATCGGCAGGCTGAGTTCACCGTAGTACTCGACGACGTCGAAACGGCCGTCTGTCGGTCCGGAGGGAATGCCCGCCGTCTCGCCGCGTGCGGCGACCGGGTCCGGGCGGAAGGAACCGTCGTGGTCCCGGTATTCGATCCCGGCGGCTACCCCGGCCTCGCCGACGGGCAGCGAGAACAGTTCGCCCCCGGCGCCCAACGTCCCGAACAAGGTGTCGACGTCCTGGAAGAACAATCGGGGGCCGGATTCAAGGGGGCGGTGGCCGAAGAAGGCCAGGGTGCCGTCGACCGCGGACAGGTCGACGCCGAAGGGATTGTACGGGTTGGCAGCCGAGATGAAGAACCGATCGTTGATGCGATTGCCGCAGCCGGCCCCCAGGCAAAGCGGTTCGGGCGCTCCCTTGGTCGCCGAGGACCGATTGGTATACGACACGGTGGCAAAGAGCTCGGTGCCCGCACTGATTTCGTGCCGGGCGCTCGCGAAGGCGTTGATGCGCTCGTTGGGGGTACGCAGGTAATTGAATCCCGGACCGTTGTAGTTGAAACGGTCCGCGGCCGTGAACGGGTGGAAATCGCCCGCATGCGGATTTGCCGGATCGAAATCGGGGATGTTCGCTCCGCCGTCGTTGAGCGCGCCTGTGTTCAGGGTCACGCTGGCGCCGCCGGCGAAATTCGGGCCGAAGACGAATCGTCCCTGGGGCGTAAAGGACGAACACAGCGTATTGGGCACGTCGCAACTGGTGGCGTTCGGGTTCGGAAAGGCCGAGCGCGACCGGTCGGCTGTCTCGATGCCCCCTTCGTCCCGGTAACCGGCGCTCAGCACGAGATGGGTCCTGCCGTTGCCGGCGCCCCACTTCAGGCTTGCTTCGGTGGATTCGCCGTCGCCCGCGCCGAGATAGCCGCCCGACTGCAGGTCGGCCCTGAATCCGCTGAAACCCCGGTCGGTGATGATGTTGACGACCCCGCCGATCGCGTCGGAGCCGTAGATTGCGGAGGCACCGTCCTGCAGGATCTCCACGCGGTCGATCACGTTGTCCGGGATCGAATTGAGATCGACGTGACCTGGTACTCCGGAGGCCGAAGCGCCGGCGATCCAGCGCCGTCCATCGACCAGCACCAGCGTACGTTTTGACCCCACGTTCCGCAGCGAAACCTGCACGGAACCCGCGCCGATGCCGGCGCCGTCCTGGGGGAATCCGGAGTTGCCCGGAACGTTGAACTGGGAGTTCGGCGCGGACCCGGTAATGGGAAGCGCCTGCAGCGCGTCGCCGAGATTCGTAAGACCCGTGCGTTCGAGTGCGTCGGCGCCGATCGCCATGAGCGGGGCGCTTTCGCTCAAGGGGTCGCGGCGAATGCGCGAGCCGGTCACGACGATTTCCTCGATCTCGGCGACTGGTTGGGTCCAACCCCCGCCAACCGGCGCGACAGCCGCGATCAGGGGAAATGCGCCTGCAATCGCCCAACGTTTACGCATCATCGACATCGCGGATCGGTCTGGTGTCTCGTCCCTTGTCCTGCGCGCACGCGCCAGGCGCGACCATGGGCTGCTAGTCCCTAAGCTCGCGCCTGAGGATCTTGCCCACGTTGGTCTTCGGCAGGTCGTCCCGGAATACCACTTCCCTGGGGATCTTGTATCGCGTCAGGTTCTCGCGGCAATGGGCGATGAGTTCATCGGCCGTCAATGCCGGATCCCGCCTGACCACGAACAACCTGACCGCTTCGCCGGACTGCTCGTGGGGAATGCCGATCGCAGCGGCTTCCAGTACGTCCGGGTGCGCGGTTGCGACATCTTCGATCTCGTTCGGATAGACGTTGAATCCGGAGACGATGATCATGTCCTTCTTGCGATCCTCGATATAGACGAATCCCTGCTCGTCCATGCGGCCGATGTCGCCGGTTTGCAGCCACCCGTCGTCCGAAAGAATTTCCGCCGTTGCCTCGGGCCGCTGCCAGTATCCCCGCATGACCTGGGGACCGCTAACGCAGATCTCGCCGATTTCGCCTGCGGCCAGGGTGTTGCCGTCGTCATCGCGGATCTCCACATCAGTGGAGGGGATCGGCAGACCCACAGAGCCGTTGAACTCGCGCCCGTCAAGTGGATTGGCCGAGACCACCGGCGAGGTCTCCGTCAACCCGTATCCCTGGGACAGGCTCTGCCCGGTCCGCGCCTTCCACCGTACGGCGACATCGCTCTGAACCGCCATGCCGCCGCCCAGGCAGATCTTCAGCTTGCTGAAGTCCAGCGCGTTGAAATCGGGGGCCTCCAGCAGCGCCACGAACAGCGTGTTGACGCCGGTGATGAGCGTCACCGGCTCGCGTGCCAGATCCTTGATGAAGCCCGGCAGGTCCCTCGGGTTGGTGATCAACATGTCGTGGCCGCCGAGTTCGAAGACGTGGAACAGGTTCACCGTGAGCGCAAAGATGTGATACAGGGGTAACGGAGCGACACAGATGTTCCCGGGGCCATCCAGGTAGGGATTCGACCAGGCCGAGATCTGGAGAATGTTGGCTATCATGTTGCGGTGAGTGAGAGCGGCGCCCTTGGCCACTCCCGTGGTGCCGCCGGTGTACTGCAGGAACGCGATGTCTGCGCCCCCGACTTCCACTTCGTCGCAGGGTGCGCGCCGCCCCTGTGCCAGCGCAGCGCGGTAGCGCACCGTTGCGGCAATGTTCCAGCGCGGGATGAGCTTCTTGACATGCCGTACCACCCGGTTGACGAGCACGCGTTTGAACAACGGGTAGTGATCCCCGATTTCCGTGACGATCACCGTCTCCACGTCCGTGTCCTGGACGACCTGTTCCACCGTATGCGCGAAATTCTCCAGCACGAGGATGGCCCGGGCGCCGCTGTCCTTGAGCTGGTGTTCCAGTTCCCGCGGCGTATACAGCGGATTGACATTGACCACCACCAGCCCGGCACGCAACACTGCAAACACGGCCACGGGATACTGCAGGAGGTTGGGCATCATGATGGCGACGCGGTCGCCGTGCCGTAGTCCCCGGGCATGCAGGAAGGCCGCGAAGTGCCGGCTCAGTTCGTCCATCTGCGCGTAGCTGAGCTGCGTGCCGGCGTTGGAGAAGGCCGGCAAGGACGCGAACTGTTCGAAACTGCGTTCCAGCAGTGCCTTCAGCGATGCGTAGCGGTCGGGGTCGATCTCGACGGGGATTCCCTCCGGGTAGGCGCTCAACCAGGGTCTGTTGTCCTTGGAGGTCATGATTGCAGTGCTCCTTGCGTCGAGGAATCGGTTCAAAGCAGCTCGGTCAGCACTGCCCAGACATTTTCCAGCATTACGGCGTTGCCCCCCGCATTGGGGTGTATGCCATCGGACTGCATCAGTCCCGGGTCAAGTGCGACGTCTTCGAGTAGAAAGTTCACCATCGGAACATTGAACTGCGCGGCGAGTTCTCCGTAGGTTCGAGCGAATTCGCCGGCATACGCCGGGCCGTAGTTCGGCGGGATCTGCATGCCTGCGAGTACCGGGGTTGCTCCGCCGGCCAGCGTCATTTCGATCATTTGCTGCAGGTTTCCCCGCAGATTCGCCACAGGCTGGCCGCGCAGGCCGTCGTTGCCGCCCAACTCGAGGATCACGATCGACGGGCGATGCGTCTCCAGCAGCGCGGGTAGCCGGGCCAGCCCGCCGGACGTGGTGTCGCCTGAAATACTGGCATTGACGACATCATGTCCGTACCCTTCGCCACGAAGTCGTTGCTGCAGCATGGCGACCCAGGATTGTTCGTCCTGATCAAGTCCATAGCCGCTGCTCAACGAATCGCCGAGCACGACGATGGGTCCGTTCCCGGCGCCGTGCGCGACGAACCATGCAGCGGCACAGGCGATGAACAGGGACGCTACGCGATAGGGTGCGGGTACTGTGGACAACATGATCGAACGAAACTCGCTGTTAACGGCGCGGGCCTTGACCAAAAAGGTTACCAGCCCCGAGGGTGAGTTGACTATCCTGAATAATGCCAACCTGACCGTGAATCGGGGCGAAACGGCTGCGGTAGTCGGTCCCTCCGGCGCCGGCAAGTCCACGCTCCTGGCGCTGCTGGCGGGTCTGGACGAGCCGACTTCGGGACAGGTCTGGCTGGACGGGGTCGAAGTGACCGGCCTGGACGAGGACGGCCGGGCCAGGCTCAGGAGCCGCCAGGTGGGTTTCGTTTTTCAATCGTTCCACCTGTTGCCGTCTCTGACGGCGTTTGAGAACGTTCTTCTGCCCCTGGAACTGGGCGGGGCAACGAACCAAACGGGCCGCGCCCGAGAGGCGCTGGGCCGGGTAGGACTGGAAGAGCGCCTGCATCACTATCCCAGGCAGTTGTCGGGCGGAGAGAAGCAACGCGTGGCCATCGCCCGGGCCTTCGTCACCCAACCATCGCTGCTGTTCGCGGATGAGCCCACGGGAAACCTGGACAACGTCACCGGCGAGCGCGTCCTGGACCTGCTGTTTGAACTCAACGCCGCGGCCGATACCACCCTGGTACTGGTGACTCACGATCTTGTTGCGGCCCGCAAGTGCAATCGCGTATTCGAGTTGGCCGCCGGGCGTATCGTGCGCGCTGTCACCCCGGAACTCGCGGGCTGATAGTCATCCGGTCGTCTGCATCCCGTGGGCGATGCCGTAGATGCTGACCACCAGCGGTTGCAGCACGGAGTCGTCCCGCCGGCCGCTTCGGCGCCAGCGTTTCAGCAGATCCACCTGCAGCAGGCTCATGGGATCCACATAGGGGTTGCGCAGCCGTATTGCGCGGCGCAGCGTTCTGGAGCGCTGCAACAGTTCGTCCTGGTCGGTGAGTTCCGTTACCAGGTCCGCGCAGCGTTCGTATTCGTCGCGAATCAGGGGGAAGAACACCTCGTGCAGGGGGCCGGCAAGTCGTGAGTAACGCTCCGCCACGGTGAGGTCCGACTTGCCCAGCACAACTTCGGCGTCGCGGATCAGCACCCGGAAGAAGTACCAGTCGGCGAACATGTTTCGGAGTTCGTCCACACCGAATTTCCCGGCCGCGTGTTCGAGCCCGGTCCCCAGGCCGAACCACCCCGGCAGGATGGCCCGATTCTGAGTCCAGGCGAAGAGCCAGGGATTGGCTCGGGGTTCCTTTGCGCTGAAAAAATGATCCTCAACCCCGGGACGGGCACCCATGCCGAGCTGCTCGATCACGTCGATGGGCGTGGCGGCCCTGAAATAGGTATTGAACTCGGCACGGTCGAAAACCGTTTCCTTGTAGGCCTGCTGGCTGGCCGCCGCAATTTCTCCCATGATCGTCTGCCAGCGTTGTGCCGATGCCTGCGGCGCATGGTCGCCGACGGTGGCCCAGAGCAACGAACTGACGCTGCGTTTGAGCGAGCGCATGGCGATGCCGCGCAGACCGTACTTGGCGTTGATCATTTCGCCCTGCTCGGTGATGCGCAGACGGCCGGTCACCGCACCCGGCGGCGAAGCCAGCAGCGCTTCGTCGAGCCGCCCGCCGCCCCGGCTCAGCGTGCTGCCGCGTCCGTGAAACAGGGTCAGGGCGATTCCGGAGCGCCCGAACGTGTCCACCAGTTCACGCTGGGCGTTCTGGAGGGTCCACCGCGCCGAGGCGACACCGCCGTCCCTGTTGCTGTCCGAATAGCCCACCATGACCGTCTGCCGGGAACCGCGATGCCGCAGATGGGCGCGATAGCTTTCGTCCTTCAGCAAGCGCTCCAGGATGGCGGACGAATTCTCCAGGTCCTCGACGGTCTCGAACAACGGCACCACGTCGAGCGGCACGGGCAACCCCTTGGTGCCCAGGTCTCCCCACCGGGCAAGCAACAGAACCGATAGCACGTCGTCGGGGCCGTGGGTCATGCTGACGATATAGGGGCCGATCGAGCGGGCGCCGTACTTGCGCCGGCAGTGGGCGATCGTCTGAAATACGGCCAGCGTGCGCCGTGCGTCGGATGACAGCCGGCCCATGGGTGACTCGCGCCGTTCCAGGGCCGCTTGCAGGCGTGCCGTGCGCGCCTCGATCGATGCATCCAGCCAGCCTTGTTCCTGCAACCCTTCGCCCACGACACGCCGATGTACCAGCGCGTTCTGGCGGATATCCAGCGTGGCGATATGGAATCCGAACGTCTCCGCCCGCCGGCGCAGCCGCAGCGCCGCGAACAGTCCGGCGTTCTCTCCCTTGTTGGCGCGCAGGCTGTCGATAAGGTTGTCGATGTCGTCGATGAATTCCTCCGGCGATTCGTAGGGAAAGGCACTGTATTCATGGGTGGCTCGCAAGCGCGCGGACACAAGGGCGAGAAAGACCCGGTAGGGCATATCCCGGTGGCGGCCCGGTATGGCGTGAGCCGCATGGGGGAAGTGTCCGGCGTAAAACCTGCTCCGGGCACGCAGTGTTTCGGAGACCTGAATTCGGGTGTCGCTCTGGCTGAGATGCCTGGCCAGCGATCCGCAATCCCGGTGGTAAAGGTTCAGCACGAGGGCCTTTTGCCTTGCCAGGGTTTCGCGAATGGTCTTGGCCGTAACGTCGGGGCTGTCGTCCATGTCACCCCCCGCCCAGGAGCCGAACCTCACCATCGTGGGCAGGTGCAGCGGTTCGGCAACGGAGGGAAACGCTTCCTTGACGGTCTCTGCAAGCTGCTCGTAGAACGGCGGTATGGTGCGGTACAGAATGTCGGTCAGGAAGAACAGTATGTGCTCCGCCTCGTCGCTCACTCGCAGGTGTTCCCGGGGATGTTCCTCGGTCTGCCAGCTCGTGGTGATATCCATGCGAATCCGGTCCAGCAGGGACCGTTCTTCCTGAGGAGTGAGGTACGGATCGAGCATCTGGATCAGGTACTTGGCGACGTTTTGCTGGTGAGTCAACAAGGTGCGGCGCGTCACTTCCATGGGGTGCGCCGTGAATACGGGCTCCACCGACATTCCCGCCAACGCCTCCAGGATAGTGTCTGCGCTGACGCCGCCGTCCTTGAGCCGCGCAAGGACGTCTTCAAAACCGCGGGGTTGGGGTGTCGCCGCGTCCCTCAGGTAGGACCTGCGCCGACGTATCCGGTGGACCTTTTCGGCCATGTTGACCACCTGGAAGTAGGTGGAAAACGCACGAATGAATTCGGTGGCGGTCTCGGGGGCCAACGATGCCAGCAGGCGCTGGAGCTGTTCCAGCGAATGCGGATCGCCCTCATGGTGGGCGATGGAGGCCCGGCGAGCCGACTCGACCAGGTCGAAAAGCGCGTCGCCGCCCTGTTCCTTGACCACCTCGCCGACCAGTTCGCCGAGCCGGTGAACGTCGTGTCTGAGGGCCTGATCCTTTTCCGGAAAGAAAATGTCCGCGCGACGCACGGTTGGAGAAAAGGCGGTGGGCATCGAAATCACTCCGTGGACGGCATTGTAACGCCCTCCGGCGCCCTCCGTGCGTTAACGGTAGCCGCGGGCCTGGAGTTCGAACAGCCGGGCGTAGAGGCCGTTGAGCTCGAGCAGGCTTTCGTGACTGCCGTTTTCGACGACCGTGCCCTCGTCCATGACCACGATTTGTTCCGCCCGGCGTACGGTGGAGAACCGGTGGGAGATCAGGATCGCGATCTTGCCGGCAGTCATCGACTGGAAGTGGTCGAAGATTTCGGCCTCGGATTGCGCGTCCATGGAGGCCGTCGGTTCATCCAGGACCAGCACGTCGGCGCCGCTGCGCATGAACGCACGCGAGAGCGCGATTCGCTGCCACTCGCCGCCGGACAGCTCCTGGCCGTCGTTGAACCAGCGGCCGAGCTGGGTGTGGTAGCCGTCCTCCATCCTTTCGATGAACGCGGCGGATTGTCCCTTGTTGGCGGCATCGGCCCAGCGCTCTTGATCCCACAGGTGTTCCACGTCGCCGGCGCCGATGTTCTCGCCGACCTTGAGTTGGTAGCGGTTGAAATCCTGAAAGATGATTCCGAACGCCGCCCGCAGGTGCGCCGGATCCCAGTCTTCCAGATCCCGTCCCTGGAAGCGGACCGTGCCGCTTTCGGGCGAGTAGAGTCCTGCCATCAGCTTGATAAGAGTCGTCTTTCCGGATCCGTTCATGCCCACGATGGCGACGCTCTGGCCGCTGCGGATATTGAGGGTGACCTTGCGCAGCGCCGGATACCTGGCACCGGGATAGGTGAAGCAGACATCGGTGAGTTCCAGGCCGGCATCGGGATCGGGGCCCACGATGGCCGTGCCTTCCGTTTGCGTGGATTCCTGCTCCAGGTATTCGTACAGGTTGGAGAGATACAGATTGTCCTCGTACATGCCTCCGATGGCCGACAACATGGAACTGACCGAGGCTTGCCCCTGTTTGAAAACCAGCAGGTACATCGTCATGTCGCCCAGTGAAATGGCGCCCTGGACGGTGGTAATCACGATCCACGCGTAGGTGCCGTAGAACGCCGCGTTGCCGAATACGCCCAGCGCGAAGCCCCAACTGTCCCGACGGATGGCCAGCGACCGGTCCTCCTTGTAGAGGTCCCGGAAGATGTTGCGGTAGCGGTCCAGGAGTTCCGGGCCCAGTCCGAAGAGTTTGACTTCCTTGGCGTGATCCTCGCGGGCCAGCACCATTTCCAGGTACATGAGCATGCGCCGCTGGGGCGACCGCCACCGGAAAATCCGAAACTGTTTGCCCGAGAAGTTGGCCTCGGCGATAAAGGAGGGCAGGCCGGCCGCCAGCAGAATCAGTACGGCCCAGGGCGAGAACTGCACCAGGAGGCCGCCGTAACTCACCAGGGAGATGCTGTGCTGGGCCAGCCCGAAGGTCCGGTTCACCAGGCTGAGGGGCCGGCTCGAAGCCTCCTGCCGGGCGCGGTTGAGCTTGTCGTAGAATTCCGAGTCCTCGAACTGCGCCAGCTCGAGCGTCAGCGCCTTTTCCAGGATCAGCACGTTGACCCGCTGGCTGATCAGCACCCGGAGCAACGCCTGGCAGAAGCCGATCCCCCGTTGCACGCCGGTCATGGCGGCCACCAGCAACCCTTCCACCAGCACCCACAGCAGGACCTGCTCGTAGGCGACCTCGCCGCCCAGCCCGACCACGCCGATTTGCGCCACCACGGCGTCGACGATCAGCTTGCCCACGTAGGCGATGCCTGCCGGCAATACGCCCGCGGTCACCGTGAGCACCGCCAGCGCGATGGTCAGCCCCTTGTGGGTCGACCAGACCAGCCCGATCGCCCTGCGGCTGTAGCGGAAGACGCCCAGGTAGCTCTGCAGGTTGATGGAGGGTTTGGTAGAGTCTCTGAGCATCGAAGGCCGGTGGGCGACGTATCGCAAAGTTTCGGGCTAGCGTCGGGACTTGAAAAGCGCGTGTCAAGGGTACGGAGCGCGTCTCGCCCCCACGAAAGCGACAAACCGCCTGAAACGGGCTGGCGACCAACCCCATACCCGTGCTATTACGTATGCTGATTACGGTGGAGTCCTGCACACGTGCCACCCGTACCCGACAGCCATACCATCTTCGTGCTGGCACTGACGGTGTTCGCGTTGTTTCTGTTCACCCGCGATCGCCTGCCGCTGGAAGCGTCCAGTCTGGTGATCCTCATCATCCTGATCCTCAGCTTCCAGCTCTACCCGTACGCGGTGGACGGCGGGTTCCTGGGCACCGAAGCCTTTCTCACCGGCTTCGGCCACGAGGCGCTCATCACCATCTGCGCGCTGATGATCATGGGCAAGGCGATGGAGGTCACCGGCGCCCTGCAGCCGCTGGCGACCTTTCTCGCCAAGGCCTGGATGGCCAGGCCCCGGTTGGCCAGCCTGGCCACGCTGGTGATCAGCGGCATTCTCAGCGCCTTTCTGAACAACACGCCCATCGTGGTCATGCTGCTGCCCATGCTGGCGGGCGTGGCCGTGCACAACAAGTTCGCGCCGTCGGCGATCCTCATGCCCATGGGGCTTGCCACTTTGGTGGGCGGCATGGCGACCACGATCGGCACCTCGACGAACCTGCTGGTGGTGGCCATTGCCGAGGAACAGGGCCTGGTGCGCTTCGACATGTTCGATTTCGCGCTGCCGGCGGTCATCGTCGGCAGCGTAGGGATGGTCTATCTGTGGCTGGTGGCGCCCCGGCTGTTGCCCGAACGCAAGCCGCCCATGTCCGATACCGCGCCGCGGGTGTTCTATGCCGTCCTGCACATCCATGCCGACAGCGCCGCCTGCGGGCTCTCTTTCGCCGAATGCCTGGCGCTGACCGACAATGACATGCGCGTGGATCGCATCGAACGCGGCGAGGACCTTGCCGTCACCAGGCTGCCGTCGGTGACGATTCGCGCCGGCGATCGGCTCGTGGTACGCGATACGCCCGAGCGACTCAAACGCTTTGAAGCTCAACTGGGCGCAGCGCTTCCTGTGGAAGAAGCGGCCAGCGAGGTGGGGGAGGATCCGCAGCACCTGGCGGAGATCGTCGTGACACGGGACTCCAAGCTGTGTCGCGCGAGTCTGCTGGGTTTCCATTTCGCCCAGCGCACCGGGCTGTTGCCGCTGGCGCTGCACCGGGCGCGCGACCCGGCGTTGGGGGAGATCGGCAGCGACATCGGCTCGGTCTCCTTGCGCTCGGGCGACGTGCTGCTCGTGCAGGGCACGGCCGCCCAGGTGGCGCAACTGAAGCGCTCGGGAATGGCGCTGGTGCTCGCCGGCGCGACCGACCTGCCGCGCACCCATCGAGCGCCACGGGCGATGCTCATCATGGCCCTGGTCATCCACGCCGCCGCCACCGGTGTGTTGCCCATCGAAGCCGCCGCAGTCACGGGCGTAGGGCTGATGCTGGCCAGCCACTGCCTGCGCTGGCGCGACGCAGCCGGCGCACTGTCTCCCACGGTCATCATGATCATTGTTGCCAGCCTCGCGCTGGGCGTGGCGATGACCGAGACGGATGGAGCGCGGTATCTCGCCCAGGTGCTTGTTCAAATGGTGGAAGGGCTCCCCACGCCGTTGATTCTCAGCAGCCTGATGCTGGTGATGGCGATATTGACAAACATCATCTCCAACAATGCCGCCGGCGTGATCGGGGCGCCGGTGGCGATCCAGATTGCGAACGAACTGGGGGCGTCACCGGAGCCGTTCGTGCTCGCGGTCATTTTCGGCGCCAACATGAGTTACGTGACGCCCTACGGCTACAAGACCAATGTCCTGCTGATGTCTGCCGGCGGCTACAAGGCGTCCGATTTCGTGCGTGCCGGTCTGCCGCTGATGCTGCTGATGTGGGTGGGGTATTCGATCGTGCTGCCGCTGCTCTACGATCTGTAATCGAACTGCCGGGACGCGTTTCCGGCTGGCGGGCGACACCGTACCGTGCTATTAGGGGTGTGCACTCCGAGGGAGAATCGAATAGGTGCCGCCCGTACCCGACAGCCACACCATCTTCGTGCTGGCACTGACCGCGTTCGCGCTGTACCTGTTCACCCGGGACCGCCTTCCGCTTGAAGCCTCCGCTCTGGCGATCCTGGTCATCCTGATCCTCAGCTTCCAGCTATACCCCTACGAGGTCGATGGCGGGTTTCTGGAGACGAGCGCCTTTCTCACCGGCTTCGGCCATGAGGCGCTGATCACCATCTGCGCGCTGATGATCATGGGCCGGGGCCTGGAGGTCACCGGTGCGCTGCAGCCTGTGGCGACCTTCCTGGCGAAGGCGTGGATGGCGCGACCGCGTCTGGCCAGCCTGGCCACGCTGGTGGCCAGCGGCGTGCTCAGCGCCTTTCTCAACAACACGCCCATCGTGGTGATGTTGCTGCCGATGCTGGTGGGCGTGGCCGTGCGCACCAAGACCGCGCCTTCGGGGATCCTGATGCCCATGGGTCTTGCCACCCTGGTGGGCGGCATGGCCACAACCATCGGCACGTCGACGAACCTGCTGGTGGTGGCGATCGCCGCCGACCAGGGCGTGCCGCGCCTTGAGATGTTCGACTTCGCGCTCCCGGCCGTCATCGTCGGCAGCGTGGGGATGGTCTACCTGTGGCTTGTCGCGCCCCGGCTGCTGCCCGAGCGCAAGGCGCCCATGACGGATACTGCGCCGCGGGTATTCAATGCGGTGCTGCACATCAACGCCAACAGCGCCGCCTGCGGGCTCAGGTTCGGCGAATGCTTGGCGCTGACAGACAACAATATGCGTGTGCAACGGATCGAACGCGGCGAGGACCTCTCTGTCACCAGACTGCCGTCGGTGAACATTCGTGACGGCGACCGGCTGGTGGTGCGCGACACGCCGGAGCGGCTGAAGCGCTTCGAAGCCCAGCTCGGTGCCACCCTGCACGGCGGCGGCGCGGCCGGGGAGGTCGGCGAGGAACCTCAGCAACTGGCAGAAATCGTCGTGACCCGCAACTCCAAGTTGTATCGTTCGAGCCTGCTGGGCATGAGTTTTGCCCAGCGCACGGGCCTGCTGCCGCTGGCGCTGCTGCGCGCCGGGGACCCGGAACTGGAAGAGGTGGTCAGCGACATCGGATCGATCTCGCTTCGCTCGGGTGACGTGCTGCTGGTGCAGGGCACAGGCGCTCAGCTTGAGCAACTCAAGCGATCCGGAACGGCGCTGGTGCTCGACGGCACCACCGACCTGCCGCATACCCATCGGGCGCCCCGGGCGCTGCTCATCATGGGCATGGTCGTCCTTGCCGCCGCCACCGGGGTGGTTCCGATCTCCGCGGCGGCGGTCACCGGTGTCGCGTTGATGCTGGCCAGCCGTTGCCTGCGCTGGGGCGACGCAGCCGGGGCGCTGTCTCCCACCGTCATCATGATCATCGTCGCCAGCCTGGCGCTGGGGTTGGCGATGATCGAGACCGGTGGGGCGCTGTATCTCGCCCAGGTGCTGGTTCAGTTGGTGGAAGGATTGCCCATGCCGTTGATTCTCAGCAGCCTGATGCTGGTGATGGCGATCCTGACGAACATCATCTCCAATAACGCTGCCGGGGTGATCGGCGCACCGGTGGCGATCCAGATTGCAAACGAATTGGGCGCATCGCCGGAACCGTTCGTACTGGCGGTCATTTTCGGCGCCAACATGAGCTACGCGACGCCCTTCGGTTACCAGACCAACCTGCTGCTGATGTCGGCCGGGGGCTACAAGGCGACGGACTTCCTGCGCGCCGGCGTGCCGCTGATGCTGCTGATGTGGGCAGGCTACTCCATCGTGCTGCCGTTGCTCTACGACCTGTGATCCTGGAGTGCGTCCCGCATCTCCTCGAGCGTTCGTCGAACATCTGCGATCCCGAGGGCCAGGTACCCGGCAACTCTTGACCCCTCGCGGCGAACGGCACATACTCTCGCGCCATGAACGGACCTGCGACGCGACTTTCTCGGGTACAGCGCTGGTGGCGAGGACGCCTGTGGAGAGGGTAGTGCGCGCGTAATTCGACCCAAGCGTCCGTTACAGACAGGTAAACCCATCTCCACATGCCGGAGATGGGTTTTTTTTTGAGAGGACAGGACTTGCTGATGCAACCACCGTTCGACATTGCCGCGGACCTGGACACGCCGGTTTCGGCCTGGCTCAAGCTCAAGGACTTCGAGCCCCGGTTTCTGCTGGAAAGCGTCGAGGGCGGCGAGCGCCTGGCTCGATACTCGTTTCTCGGTTTCGGCGCGGGGCCTTCCCTGGAACTGTTTCCCGATCGGTTACTGATCAATGGTGCCCCGGCACCCCGGCCCGCAACGATCACGGAGTGGTCGACGGTGCTGCGCCGCGCCATGAACGAAGCCCCGGATTTGCTTCCGCAAATCGATGGCCTGCCGTTCACGGGGGGTCTTGTCGGGGCGTTCGGTTACGATGTGGTGCGCTACTTCGAGCGGCTGCCGCCCAACCGCGCCGAACTGCAGGGCTTGCCCCAGGCCTCGTTGGTCGCACCGGCGTCCTTGCTGGTATTCGACCACCTCACTCGACGCGTCGCCCTGCTGCATTCAGGTTCGGAGGATGAACGCCGACAACTGCGCCAGGAGGTTATCCACGCGCTACGTGGAGGCATCGACGACCGTTCCGCTGCGGGGGCACCTCGGCGCAGGTTCTCGCGAGCGGCCGCGAGTTTCGACCCGGACGGCTTCATGGACGTGGTGCGGCGCTGCAAGGACCATATCGCGGCGGGCGACATCTTTCAGATCGTGATGTCCGTGCGGTTCTCGGGAACCAGCGACCTCGATCCCTTTTCCTGTTACCGGGCGCTGCGGCTGCTCAACCCATCACCCTATATGTACTATTTCGAAAGCGGGTCCCTGAAGATAGCGGGTTCGTCCCCGGAGGCCCTGGTGCGCCTCGAGCAGGGACAGGCTTCGCTGCGGCCCATCGCGGGAACGCGGCCGCGCGGGTCGACTGTCCGTGAGGACGCGGAGCTGGAGGCGGAACTGCTCGCGGACCCCAAGGAGAACGCCGAGCACGTGATGCTCGTGGACCTGGCGAGAAACGACCTGGGCCGGGTTGCGCAGCGCGGCACGGTGCACGTGGATCCTTTCCGCAAGATCGAACGCTACAGCCACGTCATGCACATCGTCAGCGGGGTCCGCGGCACCCTGGACGCGGAACGCGACGCGCTGGACCTGTTCGCCGCGACCTTCCCGGCGGGAACCCTGGTCGGTGCACCCAAGGTCCGCGCCATGGAACTGATCGCTGGAATGGAACCCGTGGGCCGCGGACTCTATGGCGGTTGCGTGGGTTACCTCTCGAAGAACGGCAACATGGATCAGGCCATTACCATTCGTACCCTGGTGTTTCACGATGACGAGTACAGCTTCCAGGCCGGGGCGGGTATCGTTGCCGACAGCGACCCCGCATTCGAATACCGCGAAGTGATGGCCAAGAGCGATATCCTGCGTCGGGCGATGGAGATCGCCGAGGAGGGACTGTGAGCGTCCGCCTGCTGATGATCGACAACTACGACTCCTTCACCTACAACCTGGTGCAGGCGTTCCTCGTGCTCGATGCCGACGTCATGGTGTACCGCAACGATGCCATCGACATCGACGGGGCCGAGCGCCTTGAGGCCACGCACCTGGTCGTCTCGCCGGGCCCCGGGCGGCCGTCGGACGCGGGTGTGTCGCTGGACATGATCGCGCACTTCGCCGGCAGGATCCCCATGCTCGGGGTCTGCCTGGGCCATCAGTGCATGGTGGAGCACTTCGGCGGCGAGATCGTGTCCGCCGGCCGGTTGATGCACGGCAAGACCTCCTCGATCAGCCATGACGGATTGAACATTTACGCTGGACTGCCGAACCCGCTCGAAGCCGGCCGCTATCATTCCCTGGCGGCGCGCCGCGACCGGGTTCCGTCCGTCCTTGAGGTGACCGCCCGCACCGGGGAAGGCGAGATCATGGGTGTGCGTCACAGGAACTTTCCGGTGGAAGGCGTACAGTTTCATCCCGAGAGCGTGCTGACGCCGGATGGTCCGGCGCTGCTGGGGAATTTTCTGGCTGCAGGGTCGGCCGAAGCCCGGGCTGACGGAGATCGATGATGGGTTCGCAAGCCGTCGCATGGCTCGAGAAGGTGCTCCGGGGCAAACATCTCACGCAGGAGGAGTCGGAGTCGATGCTCCGTGCCATGGCCGCCGGGGAACTGCCGGCACCGCTGGCCGGCGGATTGCTGGCGGCGCTGCGCGCCAAGGGTGAAGTCGCCGCGGAGATCCGGGGCGCGGCACGCGCCATGCGCGACCTGGCGATCAGTCCCGACATTCCCGCCGGGCAACCTTATGTGGACATCGTCGGCACGGGCGGCGACGGATCGGCCAGCCTCAACCTTTCCACGGGCAGCGCGCTGCTGGCGGCCGCGTGCGGAGCGCCGGTGGTCAAGCACGGCAACCGGTCCATCTCCAGCCGCTCCGGCAGCGCCGACGCGCTGATGGCACTGGGCCTGCCCGTGCCGCTTGTCGATCGACAGATCGGCGCCTGTCTGCGGGACACGGGCTTCACGTTCCTGTTCGCTCCAAACCATCATCCGGCGATGCGCAACATTGGCCTGGTGCGCGCGGCCATGGGCGTGCGCACCCTGTTCAACATTCTCGGGCCGCTGACCAATCCGGCCAGACCGCCCTTCAACGTCATCGGCGCGTTCAGCGAGCCCATGGCCGAACTCATGGCCGAGACGCTTTCCGGTATGGAAGCGACGCGCAGTTTCGTGGTGCACGGCGCCTGCGGTTGGGACGAACCCACCCCGATTGGGCCCTTCGTCTGTTTCGACGTGCATCCGGGGTCGGTGACAAGGGTGGTTCGCGACCCCGCGGACTACGGGATTTCCCGATGCACGGAAGAGACGCTCAAGGGGGGTGAGCCCGACGAGAATGCGGCGCGCCTGCGGGAGGCGTTGTGCGGCGGAGACACGCTCGCTCACCGGGAGGCGCTGATTCTTGGCGCCGCGTTGGCGCTGGAGGTGACCGGTGCCGCCGCAGACGCCGCCCGTGCCGTCGCCCGTGCCCGACTGGCGCTGGAGGACGGTACCGGGCGGCAGTTTGTCGAAAAACTGGAGGCATTCGCGTCGAGCGCGGGTTGACGATGATCGCTGCCATGCAACATTCAATCGGGACATCCTTTCTGAAAAGGATGGCGGACGGCAGCCGGGCGCGGGTGCGGGATGCCCGCCGGATGGAGCCCGAAGGCGCCCTGCTGCGTCGCTCGCTGGCGGCGCCCACGCCACCGGCGCTGAAGCTCGCCCGGTTCAGCGTCATTGCGGAACTCAAGTACCGTTCGCCGGCGGCAGGTTTGCTCGCGGCAGGCGATTTCGACGGCGCCGCGCAGATTCGCGCCTATGCGGCGGGCGGAGCGGCCGCGGTGTCGGTCCTGACCGAACCGGAGGAATTTCACGGCTCCCTGGACGATCTGCGCCGGGCGGTGCCGCCGTTGTCAGCGCACGGCATACCCGCCATGCGCAAGGACTTCCTCACCGATTCCTACCAGGTTCTTCAGGCGCGGGCTGCGGGCGCCGGCGGCGTGCTGGTGATCGTCACCATGCTGAGTGACACGGAGGTCGCGGAACTGCTCGCGTGCGCGGCGCAGTGCGAGATGTTCGTCCTGCTGGAGGGATTCGACGAAGCCGATCTGGAGCGCATCGGCAGGGTAGACGCACCGCCGGACGGCTCCGCGCCATTGCTCTGCGGAGTTAACTGCCGCGACCTGCGGGACCTTGCCGTCAACCGTGACCGGTTCCGGCAGTTGGCGCCGTACTTGCCGTCTCATCTGCCCGCCGTAGCGGAAAGCGGAATCGAAAGCGCGGACGATATCGCCGAGGTCGCGAATCTCGGCTATCGCGCCGCGCTGGTGGGTTCGGCGCTGATGCGTGCCGCCGATGCCTCGCAAGCATTGGCGGCGATGAGTACCGCCGGAGCGCGGGCGTTGAGGGCACGGTCGTGTTCATAAAAATCTGCGGCCTGCGGACCCCCCTGGACGTGGAAGTGGCAGTTTCCGCTGGTGCCGATGCGCTGGGGTTCGTGTTCGCCCGCTCGCCCAGGCGGGCGACGCCCGAGCAGGCGCGTGCCCTCTGCGGCGATCTGTTGGGCCGAGTGATTCGAGTCGCGGTGATGCGCCATCCCACCGCCGCGGAATGGGAGCACGTCAGGGACGTGTTCGGGCCCGACTGGTTGCAGACCGATGCGGAGGATTTCGCCGCCCTCGGCCGGTTGGACTGCGAGCCCCTGCCGGTTTATAGAAGCGCGGACAGGGATCGCGAGCGCTGGCCTGCGCGAATCCTCTTCGAGGGCGCCCGCAGCGGTCACGGAGAGCGTGCCGACTGGCCCGGAGCGGCTCGCGTGGCAGCATCCACGCGGGTCATCCTCGCGGGTGGACTGGACGGTGACAACGTCGTTGAGGCCATCGAGGCAGTTCAGCCCTGGGGCGTGGATGTTTCCAGCGGCGTGGAACGCTCGCGCGGCGTCAAGGATCCGCACAAGATCACGGAATTTATCGCCCGGGTTCGGGCCGCAGAAACAGGTAGAGAACACGCTCATGTCCACTAGTCCGAGACTATCGTCGACCGTGGAGCAGCACGCACTGCTGCTGCGGGACCTCGTGGAAGGAAGACTCCCGGACGCCAGTGGCCGATTCGGGCCCTTTGGCGGCTGTTACGTTCCGGAGACGCTGATGCCGGCGGTCCTTCGGCTCACCGAGGGCGTTTACCGCCTGCTGCCGGATGACGGTTTCCGGCAGCGTCTGACCGAAGAGTTGCGGGACTGGGTCGGGCGGCCGACGGCGCTGACGCATGCAGCGGGGCTCTCGGACCGATGGGGGGCGGAAGTATGGCTCAAGCGGGAGGACCTCGCCCACACCGGCGCCCACAAGATCAACAACGCCATCGGCCAGGGCCTGCTCGCCCGGGCGCTGGGCGCCGAGCGGATCGTCGCCGAAACCGGCGCGGGGCAGCATGGCGTGGCGGCGGCCGCCGCCTGTGCCCGGCTGGGCCTGCCGTGCGTGGTTTACATGGGGGAAGTGGACGTGGAGCGCCAGGCCCCCAACGTGGACCGCATGCATCGACTTGGCGCGAAGGTGGTCCCAGTGACCTCCGGGGATCGAACCCTGCGTGCTGCCATTGACGAGGCGATTCAGGACTGGGTCGCGGACCCGGTGGGCACCCATTACCTGCTGGGTTCGGCCGTCGGCCCGCATCCATACCCCTACCTGGTGCGCGAGCTTCAAGCGGTGATCGGTCGTGAGGCGAAGGCGCAGCTCACGGCGCGAGCGGGCATGCCGGATGCGGCATTTGCCTGCGTCGGCGGCGGTTCCAACTCCATCGGACTGTTCCACGAGTTCATCGGGGACGAGGGCGTGAAGCTCGTCGGCGTGGAGGCCGGCGGGCGGGGAGAGGCGCTGGGAGACAACTCGGCGACCCTGAGCGGCGGGCGGCCCGGCGTGCTCCACGGCGCCCATTCCATGCTGCTCTACGACGACGATGGCCAGATCCAGGAAACCCACTCCGTATCGGCCGGGCTGGACTATCCGGGTGTAGGCCCCGAACACTCCCTGCTGCAGATGATCGGCCGGGTGGACTACGTCACCGCCAGCGACGAAGAGGCGCTGGACGCCGTTGCGGAGTGCTGCGCTGCCGAAGGCATTCTTCCCGCTCTGGAGAGCGCTCACGCCATCGCGGGCGCCCGGCGCTGGGCTGCCGGGAATCCCGGCGCGAGAATTCTCATCGGTCTGTCGGGCCGCGGCGACAAGGACATGCCGATCCTGCGCCGCTATCCGGTCCGGTCCAGCGATCGGCAGGAGGCCGCGCATGAAGCCGCATGAGGTCCTCGCGCGGTCGCTGGAAACAAGCCAGGGGCCGGCGCTGATCGCTTTTCTGACCGCGGGATATCCGGATTTGGATACCTTTGTCGAGGTTCTTGAGCGGATCGAGGCCGAGGCGGACGCGGTGGAGATAGGCGTTCCCTTCACCGATCCCATGGCGGACGGCGTGACCATCCAGCGCTCCAGTCACGCGGCCCTGGAGAACGGAGTCAGCCTGACGTGGATATTGGACCAGCTTGCCGCCAGAGAGACTGAGCCGGCGGCGCCGTTGCTGCTGATGAGCTACCTGAATCCGCTGCTCGCCTTCGGATACGAGAGACTGGCCGTGCGCGCATGTGAAGTGGGGGTGAGCGGCTTCATCGTGCCCGATCTGCCTTTCGAGGAAAGTGCGCCCTTCAGAGCCTGCCTGGAGCCCCAGGGGCTGGCGCTCGTCCAGCTCGTGACGCCGGCGACGCCCGCGGAGCGCCTGGCCGAGCTATGCGGACACAGCCAGGGGTTCGTGTACGCGGTCACGCGCACGGGGATCACCGGTGGCGAGGTGGATATCCCCGAGGAACTGACCAGCTATCTTGGCGCTGTCAAGAAACGATCGCGGGTTCCCGTCTGCGCTGGATTCGGCGTGCGATCCCGGGAGCAGGTGGCACGCATTGCCCGCCACGCGGACGGGGTGATTGTCGGGTCCGCGTTGGTTGAGGCCCTGGAGCGCGGCAGCAGTCCGGGTGATTTTCTTGCGGGCCTTCGGCCCTGATCGCCGTTCCGTGAAACGATTGATCACACACGAGTCCCTGGCCCATGTGGGCCATGTGAAAAATCTGCTGGAGCAGTCCGGCATCGCGTGCCTGGTCAAGAACGAGCAACTCTCCGGTGGCCTGGGGGAAATCCCTTTTCTGGAGTGTCTCCCGGAGCTTTGGGTGCTCAGGGACGAAGACCTTGACCGCGCGCAGGCCTTGATCAGGGACATGGAGCACGCCGAAGCGCCGCGCGGACCCTGGCGATGCCGGCGCTGCGGCGAGAGCAATGAGGGCCAGTTCGCCGCCTGCTGGCAGTGCGGGACCGCTGACGATCCCTGAGTCCATGAATTTGGCAGAGGCTTTGGACGATTGCCGGACTCGCATGAGAGCGAACCAATAAATCGCGGGCGGTCAGAAGAGCCCTTCAATCAAGCCCTCGGAGTTAACGCGGATGTCCTGTGCGGCGGGTTTTCGCGGCAAGCCCGGCATCGTCATGATGGCGCCGCAGACAGCCACGACAAAGCCGGCGCCGGCCGCCAGGCGGACCTCCCGGATTTCGACGATGTGCCCCTTGGGCGCCCCCAGCAGGTTCGGATTGGTCGAGAAACTGTACTGCGTCTTGGCCATGCAGACCGGAAAGCGGCCGTAACCGCTGTCCTGCAGCCGCGAGAATTCATTGCGGACCCGGGCGGGTGCGACGATGTCCTGGGCCTGGTAGATTGTCTGCGCGATGCGGCGAGCCTTCTCCCATAGATCCAGGTCATCGTCATAGAGCAACCTGAACCCGCCATGCGCCGAATCGGCCAGTTTCGCAACGTGGTCCGCCAGTTCCACCGTACCGGCGCCGCCCTCCGACCAGTGCCGGCATTCGATGGCGGCCACGCCCAGCCGGCTGCAATAGTCCCTGATGGCGCCGATCTCAGCGTCGCTATCCGTTTCATAACGGTTGATGGCCACCGTCGCCGGAACACCGAATCGATTGAGGATGGCGAGATGCTGCCGCAGGTTGACGCAGCCGTTGACTACTGCCTTGCTGTCGTCTTCCTGCAGGCCGTCTTTCGGTACTCCGCCGTTCATCTTGAGGGCCTTCGTCGTCGCAACCAGTACCACGGCATCCGGGACCAGGCCCGCGGTACGGCACTTGATGTCGAAAAACTTCTCGGCACCCAGGTCGGAGCCAAAACCGGCTTCGGTTACAACGTAATCGGCGAGCTTCAGAGCGGTACGCGTTGCCACGGCGGAATTGCAACCGTGTGCGATGTTCGCGAACGGGCCACCGTGAATGAACGCGGGGTTATTCTCCAGCGTTTGCACGAGATTTGGCGAAAAGGCGTCGCGGAGCAGGGCGGTCATGGATCCATGCGCGTTGAGGTCCCCGGCCGTGATGGGCTGAAGGTCCCGGCTGTAACCAACAACGATTCGGCTCAGGCGCTGTTCCAGGTCGGCGAGATCCTTCGCCAGGCAGAAGATCGCCATGATTTCGGAAGTGCTGGTGATATCGAATCCCGTCTCTCGCGGTACCCCGTGCGCGGTTCCGCCAAGGCCGATCGCCATGTGACGCAATGCCCGGTCATTCATGTCCAGAACCCGGCGCCACGCGATGCGCCTCGGATCGATGGCAGGTTCGCCGCCCCAGTGAACGTGGTTGTCGATCAGCGCCGCGAGCAGGTTGTGGGCAGCGCCGATGGCGTGGAAGTCACCGGTGAAGTGAAGGTTGATGTCGGTCATCGGCACGACCTGCGCGTAACCGCCGCCGGCGGCGCCTCCCTTCATGCCGAAACAGGGGCCGAGACTCGGTTCGCGAAGGCAAATCAGCGTCTTCTTGCCAATACGGTTGAGGCCGTCACCCAGACCGATCGTTGTCGTGGTCTTGCCTTCGCCCGCCGGTGTCGGCGACACCGCCGTCACGAGAATGAGCCGGCCCCTTGCCTCCGGTCGCGAGGCTGCGATGGCGGCGTAGTCGACTTTGGCCTTGGCATTGCCGAAGGGGACCGTGGATTCCCGGATGCCGAGCCTTTCAGCGACCTCAAGTATCGGCAGCATGTTTGCTGCACGGGCGATTTCGATGTCTGGTTTCTGGGGCATCGGCGAGTGTCGCAGCAGAGAGGTCTACCGTCCGAAGTGGAATGTGAGAAGGACCCTGGACTTCGAGTTCGACGCGGTCGCGACGATCACCGTATGGCGATCCAAATCCGGCGTCAGCCGTATTGTACAGGGCACGAGTTTTCGTCCGTTGCCGCAATGCGACGGATGTTTGTGCGGTCACGTCGCGGTCGTCCGATCCCGATTACTTCGGAAGGATCCGTACACGTACCTGAATCAGGTTGGATTTGCGAGATATGATCATTGTGCTGCAAGAGGCAATTGGTATACTGCGCCGCTGTTGAACCAATCTGGAAGCATGGGCTGATGGACATTTCCACCGAGAACAGGGACGGTGCGCTGATAGCCAGGGCGGTGGGCCGTATCGACGGCGCCAACGCGAGAGATTTTGAAGCTGCCGTGCAATCGGCCATTCACGAATGCGAGGGCTCGGTGATTATCGATTGCGAGGGTCTCTCCTACATCAGCAGTGCCGGTTTGCGAGCGATCCTGCTCATTGCCAAGACCCTGGGCAAGCGCAAAGTCAAGTTCGCGCTTTGCTCGCTTTCCGAGCCCATCGCGGAAATCTTTCAGATCAGCGGTTTCGACCAGATCATATCCACCCACTCATCGCAGGCGGACGCACTCGCCGTCGTCAGCGGTT
The DNA here is from genome assembly GCA_965262365.1 of Candidatus Rariloculaceae bacterium. GTDB lineage: Bacteria > Pseudomonadota > Gammaproteobacteria > Steroidobacterales > Rariloculaceae > UBA6522. Next base: position 2,826,874 of record OZ253541.1, on the reverse strand, counting down.
AGCCTGCCGGTATCGGAGTCTTCAGCGGCCTTGCACTGGAGTACCAGAGATGGGCAATAGTGGCGTCGAAGCGAAAATACTGACCGTCAGGAACGCGGTCGATTTCAACATCGTCGGCGACAACATATCGGACATCGCCGAATTCACGGTCGAGAAGTACGAATTCAAGAATGACATCACGCTGTCTCCCGAATTGCGCGAGAAGGCGATGAAGGAAATCTCGGACGTGCTCTGGCGGCAGGTGGAACAATTGAAGCAGCAGCAAAGAAGAGTCCTTGCAAAAATGTTCGACGCGGCCGAGTCGGTTCTCGAAGACGTCGTCGGCGAGAAGGATTGAGATTCATCTCGCCCGGCATTCCATGCAGCGGATTACCGAAAGGTTGAACGAGGTCTACGGAGGCGACGACTCGGCTTCGCTGCTTGACGACAAGTTGCAGGCGCTTCAGTTTCGTTCCTTGCTCAACGAAGACAGTCTTGAAGCTCGGCCAGATTTGGTGGGTGGAGTTGTCTGAACCGGCGGGCTCCGAGCCCGGCTTTCGCCGTCCGGTTCTGGTGATTCAGTCGAATGACTTCAATCGCAGCCGGATTCGAACCATTCTTGGCGTCGCTATTACCTCCAACCTGAAGTTGGCTGCGGCACCCGGCAGCGTCTCCCTGCCGAGACGCGGAACGGGCTTGCCAAGACAGTCAGTTGTCAACGTGTCGCAGACCGTCACCCTGGACAAGAGTTTCCTCACGGAGCGAGCCGGTCGCGCCACCGACGCCGTGCTGCGGCAGGTTGAAGACGGTCTTCGGTTGGTCTTGAGCCTGTAATTACGGCGACCTGGCGCTCTTGCGAGGTTTCTCGCCGAGCGCGGTGAATGAGCGTTGCGTATGTTGACACCTCGGTGTTGACGGCCATCGCCTTCGACGAACCGGGTGCCGCCGCACACGTACAGCGGCTGGGCGAATTCGCGGTCGTTTTCGAGGGCGAAGCGGGGCTCCCGGATCTCGAGGGCAGTGAGCGGCCGGAGGCTCGCATGGCGAAATACCAGGGAGATCTGGGCCGATTCCAAACCCTAAGTGGCCCATAAAACAGGTATTTATGGGCCGATTAGGGCCTATAATCACCCCATGTGGGCGTGGGAACATCCGAACTGGCCGAACTTCGTCGTTGATTAAGGTGCCTTCGAAGATCGCATCGAGGCGTTTTACCGCGCCGCCGAGCGGTTGTCCGGAAGCGTCGGAGCCATGAGCGACGAAGGTCGTTCCGACACCGCGATCGAACTCATGCTGTCTGAGGCAATCGCCACGAGCGCCATCGAGGGGGAGAACCTGGATCGCGATTCGGTGCGTTCGTCCCTGTTGGCACATCTCGGCAAGGCGGTGGCCAGGGCCAATACAAGCGTCGACTTGAAAGCGGACGGTGTGGCGAGTCTCATTGTCGAAACGCGGCGCAAATGGGACCGTCCCCTGACGCACGAAATGTTGGGTGGGTGGCAAACGATGGCCATTCCGGAAACGTTGTCCAGCTTGGCGATGCGAGGGGCGTACCGTCAGGACGAAGTGAAAATCGTTAGCGGGTTTCCTGGCCGCCACCGGGTTCACTATGTCGCCCCTCCGGCAAGCCGGATACACGACGAAATGGAGCGGTTCCTGGGGTGGTACAACGACAGCGCGGGCATGGCGGGGCCAATCCGCGCGACCGTCGCGCATTTGTGGTTCGAACGTTTATTGCGCCAGGGAAAGCCCTGGAGAGGAGAATGCTATGAATTGAACTGAAACCTCTCGTAGCGATCCAGCGGGTTTGACTCCCGCCCGGCAAAGGCGCAGCCCGCCAGCCGGAAGCGAGTCTTGCGTGGCGCGCGGCAACGCCCGTCGTGAAGCGTAGACAGCAGGTGATGAAGCGGCGGAGGAAGCCTCGAAATCGGAATCGATGACGCCTTCGGTGTTAAGTGGCCGGGGGCAGCACCGGAAGCGCCGTTAGCGGCGAGGCGCGAAGGGTCGTCCGGGGTCGTGGACCGGCGCAGAGTCACGGTATGGATCGTCAGGGAACCTGGGAGATCCTGCTCTTGCCCGTGGGCGAGACCGCTGGAACGGGGAGGCCAGCGTGAACAATGTAGACCCTGGCCCGTCGCCGAGCCTGCACGGCGGCGTGAGCGCCTTGGGCGGACACAAACAGGGCAGGCACCCCGCGGAGTCGGCTGGCGAATCAATAAGCCGAAGGCCATGCGGAGCAGGAAGTCTTAGCGCCTTGATAGTACCTGTGAAGGCGGGGAACCGTGGCCATCGGGACCCGCTGGAGGGAAGCGGGGCGTCATTTGTACAGACCCACTGATGGGAAACGCTGGAGGAAACGCTGAGTTCCACAAACACGTACACGAAACAGCAGTGGATAGCCGAACAGGCGAGGAAGCACCCGGAGCGGGTGTTCACGTCGCTGCATCACCTGATCGACAGGGAATGGATGCTGGAGGCGTATCGGCGGACGCGAAAGGACGGTGCACCGGGCATCGACGGGGTGACGGGCGCGGACTATGAGAAGGATTTGGAGGCCAATCTTGAAGACCTCCTGAACCGGATCGAGTCGGGCCGCTATGTCGCACCGCCGGTGCGGCGGCACTACATCCCGAAGGCGGACGGCACGAAACGTCCCTTGGGCATTCCGACCTTTGAAGACAAGGTGGCGCAGCGGGCTGTGCTGATGTTGCTGGAGCCGATCTACGAGACGGACTTTCTGCCGTGCTCGTACGGGTTCCGGCGCGGACGCTCGGCCCACGACGCCCTTGACGACTTGCGCAAGGGCATCATTGAGCACCGCCAGCGGTGGGTGATTGACGCGGATGTCTCGAAATACTTCGATACGATCCCGTTCTCCCACCTGCGGTCATTCCTCGACTTGCGGATCAAGGATGGCGTCGTCAGACGCATGATCGATAAGTGGCTGAACGCGGGGGTGCTCGAAGCGGGCACCGTGCACAGGCCGGTCGCCGGAACGCCTCAGGGTGGTGTAATTTCGCCGCTGATATCGAACGTATTCCTGCACCATGTGCTGGACTTGTGGTTCGAGCAAGTGGTGAAACCGCGCCTCCACGGGGAGTGTCAGCTAGTGCGATTCGCCGATGATTTTGTACTTTCCTTTGAAGACCGCCTCAGCGGCAAGCGCGTGCTTGACGTGCTGGGGAAACGTCTGGGTCGCTACGGGCTCAAGCTCCATGAGACCAAGACGCGCTACGTGGACTTTCGCCGGACGCGCCCCTACGGGCGGCATTGGATGGCGACGGCCACGACGTTCGACTTTCTCGGCTTCACCCACGTCTGGGGACGGTCGAGACGAGGTAAGGACGTGGTTTGCCAGATCACGGCCAAGGGACGGTTCGCCCGCGCGCTGAAATCGGTGCACGACTGGTGCAAGAGGCACCGGCACCTGCCGATCGAGGCGCAACGCGACCACCTTGCCCTGATGATCCGGGGACACTGCGCATATTACGGTCTGACGGGGAACGGCAAACGACTGGAGTGGTTCCGCTACCAGGTCATTCGAATTTGGCGGAAGTGGCTCTCTCGCCGCAACCGCCTTCGGCGTATGAACTGGGACCGGATGAATGCACTGCTCAAGCGATACCCCTTGCCTTCAGTACGGATCGTGCGTCGATGGCCCGGTCCTTGCAGCGAATCTGTCAAGTGAGGAACCGAGTGCGGGAATTCCGCTCGCTCGGGTCTGTGAGGGGCGGGGCGCAGCAATGCCCCCGCCTACTCGGACACCCGTTCGACGACGGCAACGGTCGTGTCGGTCGTGCGATCTCGGATCACGCGCTATCTCAGGCGCTCGGACGACCGACGCTAGCCTGCCTGGCCACGGCCATCGACGAAACTCGAAAGGACTACTACAAGGCGTTCGAGAACTTCGACCTCTGCGCACGGCTCGACATGAACGGCTTTGCCGATTACTTCACCGGCGCCATTGTCCAAGCACAAGAGATCGCCCTCGCGGAGGTCGGGTTCGTTTTGGACAAGAGCCGATTTTTCGAGCGCCACCGCGACGCCATGAACGAGCGACAGGCCACAGTGATGGAGCGCATGTTCAGGGAAAGCCGACGTGGCTTTGAAGGCGGAATGTCCAGGAAAAAATAGGGAATTATATACGAAAGTTACCAAAAGGGGTTCCGTTAGCTGCGTAAGTTTGCTATAATAGGCAGTATAACCAAGGAGATACGCAATGACTCAACGAGCCCCCGGCAAGTATTACAGAGAAGGTCTTTCGATCATCGATCTGCTGGACCTTTTCCCTAACGATGCTGCCGCAGAAGCGTGGTTCATTGAGCAGAGGTGGCCCAATGGGAATATTTGCTGCCCTGGTTGCGGATCGTTGAATGTGCAGACAAATTCCAAACACAAGACAATGCCCTACCGTTGCAGGGAAAAAGAATGCAAGCAGACATTCTTCAGCGTCAAGACAGGCACGGTCATGCAGTCCACCAAGCTGCCGTATCGAACATGGATTCTTGCGCTGTACCTGCTTATGACTAGCCTCAAGTCGGTATCTTCAATGAAGTTGCATCGTGACTTGAAGATCACCCAGAAGTCCGCTTGGCATCTTGCTCACAGGTTGCGGGAGGCCCAGGTAGACAAGACGGGCCTGTTTGGGAAGGGTCCAATTGAAGCCGATGAGGCGCATTTTGGAGGGATTCGGAAAAACATGAGCAACAAAAAGAGGAAGGAGCTTGAGAATACGGGCCGAGGGTCCGTTGGGAAAACAGCGGTAGCGGGCGTCAAGGACAGAGGCAGTAATCAAGTTCGGGCGCAAGTAGTTGCAAAAACGGATGCGGAGACTTTACAGGGGTTTGTAGGTGCTCACGCCGAGGAAGATGCCACCATTTACACCGACGAATCCACGTCTTACCAGAGCTTGCCTTTTACCCATGAGAGCGTGAAGCACAGTGCTCAAGAGTATGTGCGCGGGGATGTTCACACTAATGGCATGGAGAGCTTCTGGAGCGGTTTGAAGCGTGCTCACAAGGGCACGTTCCATAAACTTTCTTCTAAGCATCTTGATCGTTACGTTCAAGAATTTGCGTCCAAGCACAATTTACGGGAATCCGACACATTGGAGCAAATGCGCAGTGTTGTAAGTGGGATGGATGGCAGAAGGCTGCGATACAATGACCTTGTTGCCGATAACGGGCTGAGTAGCGGAGCAAGAAGTTAATGGGCCGCACACGTTCTGAAGCACGGGCACGGTACTTCATAAGACGTGAGATTAAGCAAAGGGGGTGGAACGCTTCCCACGTTGATCGAGGTGGGGACCTGTTGGAGGAAAATGAAATTGGCGCGTACTTTCCCGATATAGGTCTTGGGTTGTCTAAGCCGGATTTTATGTTATGTCTGCGAGGGAACCCTTCTATTGTCATAGAAGCAAAAAATGAAGTTGGCAAACTTGATACTGCGGTGGATCAGGCTATAAATTATGCCGATACCATAAATGCGCACGGTGCGTACACTGTAAAGATTGTGGTGGGCGTAGCTGGGCAAGACGATACGGGGCACAGAGTGGAGGTCTATTTTTTGTCTGGCAGGCGTTGGAGACCCCTGATGGCTTATGGGGCAGCATTAACAAATATTCCTACGGTGTCCGAAACCCACCGAGCTTTAGCATCGGGGGATGGAAATACTCAAGTAGAGATACCGGGTCCTGAAGAATTTGTGGGGGCCGCTATTGAGATGAGTCGAGTTTTCCGGGCATGTAAAGTCGAGGCCCCCCTGCGACCGAGAGTATTAGGTGCCTTGGTACTCGCAATGGCCCACGGGAATGTGAGCGCTTGTCCTCAAAATGTACTTGAGTCCATAAATACGTTAGTTGCCCACGCAATAGATGAGGACCCGGAGTTGGCAGGCCCCACCAAGGATTTGTTGAAATCGTCCCTTACCCTGTCGGAGGCTGATTTTGGTCGCATGGCCCCGCAATTTGAGCGGGCGGCAAACACGCTTCGGCGCTTGAATGTTCGGGCAGTCATGGAGACGGGTACTGATTTTTTAGGCATATTTTATGAGGCGTTTCTAAGGTACGGGTATGACAATAAAGCCCTTGGTATAGTGTTTACCCCCCGCCATATTACTCAGTTCTGTATTGATCTTACAGGGGTGTCCCCCTCCGATAGAGTAGTGGATATAGCGTGTGGGACCGGTGGATTTTTAGTTTCCGCGTTCGATAAGATGATGAAACAAGCCGGGGACAACCCAAAAAGCATGAACAAGATAAAGCGGTCCTTGTGTGGGTTCGAGACAAACCCCACGGTTTGGGCGTTGGCAATGTTGAATATGATTTTTAGGGGGGACGGTAAGAGCCATATAGGTTGCAGTAGTTGTTTTGATGCGGACAATCGCAAACGTGTTAACGAACAATTTACACGAGCGTACCTTAATCCCCCCTTTTCCCAGCAAGGGGAACCCGAGAGGGACTTTATAGATGCAGCGTTGGACGCTCTTGAACCGGGGGGCATCCTTGCTGCTGTCGTAAAGGCCGGGGTGTTTGTTGATAGTGAGCATAAAGCGTGGCGTAAGGGCTTGGTGGGCAGGCACACCCCTTTAGCCGTAGTGGGCCTCCCCGACGATTTGTTTTATCCTGCTGCCGCTCCTACATCTATATTGATGGTGCAGGCGCATCGCCCTCTAAAAAGCACGGATCGTGTGCTCTTTGCCCGAGTCTGGAATGATGGTTTTGAAAAACTCAAAGGCAAAAGAGTTGCGAGGTCTGGCAGTCAGTTGCCGCAGATAATTGAAGCTGTACACACTGTCAGGGCGGGACTAGAGGCAAATAGTCCTTTAATTACGATTGTTGAGGGCGAAGAGTTGATGGGGGGGCAGGAGCTTGGCCCACAGGAATGGCTGCCCCAACCGGCGATACCTGTAGAAGATGAGAGTGGACGGCAAAAGGTTGTATTGGAGTCGGTTGTTCGTTCCGTTATTTGGATACCGGGGTTGGGGGATTCCGTTTTGACTGATTTCGGCGCTGCGTGGACGAGTGCGCCGAATCTGCCGTGCGGAGTCAATGCCTCCCTATTCCAGTTCTTTAACGTGTCGCTTGGAAAATCCATAGGGGAGAAGCATTATTCGGAGGGCACATTGCCCTACATTTCCAGCGGGGAATCGATAAACAGTATTGTACGGCTGGTACATGCTGATGCATCGGAAGTGTTCCCCGTTGGCGGGATCACGGTTACAGCGTTTGGGCACGCATCATTGCAACCGTGGCCGTTTGCGGCCCGAGGTAATGGGGGGAGCGCAGTGAGAGTGTTGACGCCTAAATACAGTATGTCCGTTCGTGAATTGATTTGGTTCGTCGCCCAAATAAACTCCCACCAATGGAGATTCCCTTACTCTAGGATGGCTACTATGGCACGCTTGAAGCGTCTTGTAGTGACATCCCCCGCCCACAGGATGGAAGATGGGGCCTTGGATATAGCTAACCGAGTGCGTCAAATGGAGTCGGCATTCAAAGAAGCCTCCAAGCCCGTAAAGGTATTAAACAAGGAGATTGAGTAATGTGCGGCAAAGATAATTCAGATCGGCCTATTGTGGAACTGGTCAAATCAAAATATCAACCAAGTAAGGCTGAGTTGGAAGCTGATATTAGATTAAGGAAGGGGGGACCAATCACATTGGGGGATTTGGAAGATGCGGCAAAAGAGTTGGTGCGGCCCGTAGATATCCGATGGGTCAGGAGGCCCACCCAATGAGGGGGTTGGTAACTTTCGTATATAATTCCCAAAAAATACATGGCAATTGCCAAGTGCCCCGCAACCACGGCTACACGCGACCTGACCGCATTGCGAACCATGGGGGCGTTGGTTTCGAGGGGCGCCGGTCGGGGTACGCGGTACGACATCGCACCGGCGCAACCGGCACCCGATAGTGACCGTGAGCTCGTGCGCTAGCGGTTATCGGCCCACGCCCGGCGTAATCCACGAACAGCTTCTCCCTGGCCCGATGATCCTGGCGCATTACCACGTCGAGGCGGTTGCGCCAGCGCCGGGAACAACCGCCGCCAGAATATCCACGTCGCTCATCGCCCCCGCGAGGGTGGCGATTTGTGGCGCTCCCCGGATGCCGCCAACGCGATGTCCATCCGGTCGTGTTCGAATGCCGCGGCCTCGATCCACGCCTCGACGGACGGCTCAAACCCACTCAACTCGCTGATCCCCGTTTTCAACTGCGGGTGTCGGAAGGGTTGTGGGTTGATGTCGAAGGCCGGGGAGAGTGTCCAGCCCCCATCCGGATCGTAGAGCAGGCCGTGGTTTTTCAGGTGGTCGTCGGTGTTCGTCACCAGAATCGTGAACAGGACCCGACGATGCAGCTCCTGCATTTCCGACACGGCTATTTCGCCCTCCCGGCACACCTCTCGCAGCGCATCGGCAATGTCGATATGGAACCGAGAATCCCCGCGCGGAGAGTCGCGACCTCCACGCGTTCAACCGGGCGGCTGTCCCCGGTCATTGACGGCGCGAGCGCGAACGATCTTGGATGGTCAAGCCAGGATGTCGAGTATCGAAAGTGCGTGATCTCTTTCGCGCGGATGGTGGCCGAGCGAACCTCCCCAACCTTAACAGGGGGCTCGCCGAACAAAACCACGTATGTTGCGCTATCGGCCACGTCGTCTACGGGTTCCCCTTTGAAACCCTCACCCGTTCTGGCAACTCGTCCAGATCCAGCACCAGGCCGACCACATCGTCAGACGGGTCGGCCAGCTTCTCGAATTGCGGCATCATGCCCAGACTGACAGCACTGAAGGTCAAGAGCATCAACCGGCCGGGCCTGTGCGGCCACGTGTTGAGGTCTCGGTCCATCTCCCCGCATCCCCCGCCTTCCCGGCGCTCACTGCGCCGGGATCTAAAGGCACTTCTTTTCGCGACGCCATGAACGAGCGGCAAACCAACGCGATGGAGCGAATGTTCAGGGAAGGCCGGCGCGGCTTTGTCGGGGGAATGTCAGCGAAAAAGTGCATGGCCATTACGAAGTGCCCCGCAGCGACGGCTACCCGATCCGCGCCGAAAGCCTCTCCGCGCATGTGCGGGGTGTGCTTTTCTAGGGTCATCGTTCGTGGACACGGGGTACAATGTCGCTGTTCAACGACATGGGGCGGCAGTCTATCGCCGAACCCAAGCCCCTGGAGCCGTGACGGCAAACCGCGCCACCTAGTCAATGTTCGTTGACATGGGGTACAATGTCCATGTTCGTTTACAGGAGCGGTCCCGTGTACTACCGCACTCCGAAAGCCATCGGCCATGCGATCCGGAACCGCCGGCAGGAACTGGGGCTAACCCAGTCCGATCTTGCGCGGAAGATGGGGGTTTCGCGGCAATGGCTGGTGTCGGTTGAGCAGGGCAAACCGGGGGCCGAACTCGGCTTGATTCTCCGCGGATTTAACGTGCTGCGAATGTCTGTGCGGCTCGTTTCTTACGACATCGACGACGAAGAAGATTCCGCTCGGGGTTGATGCCATGATCGACATGCTGATCGTTATCGCCGAACACCGGGTTATGGGCGAGATTCATCGCAGCCGCAGGCGCACTCGTCGCGGGCCGGTTGACGAGCTACGGTTCATTTACGACAGCGATTGGCTGTCTTGGGCCGACGCCTACCCGCTGTCCCTGCAAATGCCGTTCTATCAAATCTCGCACGAGCACGATGCGATCGCGCCGTGGTTGCGGGGGATACTGCCGGACGATCACGAGGTCCTTGCCCGATGGGGTGCGGAGTTTGAAGTTTCCCCTAGCGACACGCTGGGCCTGCTGGCCGTGATCGGGGAGGACTGTCCGGGTGCCATTCAACTGGTACACCCGACGCGCGTTGCCAAGGTGCTTCAGGACGATCGCGAGCGCGCGCAATGGCTGTCTGAAGAAGAGGTTGCGACTCGCTTGCGCATCCTCGGACAGCAAAAGGCCGCGTGGCGGCTGGCTGGCGATATCGGGCGATTTAGCCTGGCGGGGTATCAGCCCAAGACTGCGTTGCTGTATGACGGGCGACGGTGGGGCGTCCCCTCGGGCCGAACGCCGACCACGCATATTCTGAAGCCCCCCAATCCACACTATGACGGCCTCGTGGAAAACGAACACCTCTGCTTGAAGTTGGCCGGGGATTTGGGGTTGACGGCGGCAAAATCAGACGTGCAAACGTTCGGGCGCGAAAAAGCCATTGTGGTGACGAGATTCGACCGGCGCCCTCGCCCGGACGGGTCAATACGGCGATTGCACCAGGAGGATTTTTGTCAAGCCTTGGGAGTGGGCACCGACAAAAAGTATCAGAACGAAGGCGGACCGAGCTGCAAGGAAATATGCGACGTGTTATGGGAGCACTCGTCCGAGCCCGATAGCGACGTTCGGGAGTTTGCGAACGCAATCCTGTTGAACTGGATCGTGGTGGGCACCGACGCCCATGCGAAAAACTACTCCGTGCGCCTCGACCGACGAGAGCACGTTCGTCTGGCCCCATTCTATGACATTGCGAGCTTTCTACCCCACGCCGATCATCTGAAAGCGATCGCGATGTCGCAAAAGGTCGGGGGCAAATACCGCGTTCAAGATGTTCGCGCCCGACATTGGGATCGGTTCGCGGAGGAAGTTCGGTTGCCCCCAAACGATGTCATTGAGGCCGGTCTGAGTATGACGGCGGCTCTGCCCTCGAAACTTCAGGCGATCGTCGCTGACATGCGGGACCGGGGGCTGGATCATCCGGTGCTCAAGACCTTGACCACCAAGCTCAACGACCGAGCCAGCAATTGCGCGCAGATCCTCCGAAGAAGGTCTCTGCCGGACTGGTCGAGACGGCCGTATTAATAACCCACCGTGCGGCGGCCCGATTCGCGCCGAAAGCCTCGACCTGGAGAAAACGCCTCCTGTCCGGGTCAGGCAAAATCTCGACAATGACGCCTCCAGGCAATGCCATTTAACGAATAACGGGCCTTCGAAATTACGCGACGCGACGATCGCGACACCGCCCCGTTTTTTGCGGGGCGCAAGAAAGAGATCGATGCGCTTGACATTGCCGTGTGGAACGCGGCCAGTAAACCGCAAGCCGTTTTCCGCATTTACCAAGGCCCGCCCGGATGCGGCAAGACATCTCTGGCGTACCACTTGGCCGAGACACGGGCCAAAAACACCCTGTTCGTCACATGCGACCCCGAAGATTTGATCGTGCGGGGGCGGGTATTCTACGGAGGGAGTGGGATTCGAACCCACGGTACAGCAAGCTGTACACTTGATTTCGAGTCAAGCCCGTTCGACCACTCCGGCATCCCTCCGCGGGCGAATCTATCAGCAAGTCTCCCGTGCGGCAACGCTCTTTGGTAATTCATCACCTGCCGGGGCCCGGTACTGACTGCATGTGCGTACCGTCCCAGGGGATCCCGCCGCCGCTTGATTGCCGGCCCTGGCGGTTTTCTCCGTTGACCTGAACAACCTGCTGATCTAGCCTTGAAAACCTCGAATTCATGATCGTTACAGGGACCTCACCATGGCCCTCAAGCACCTGAAGATCGAAGTCAACAACGCTGTATTTTCGTTGCCGTATCACGTTGCCCTGCAAGAGGGGTATTTCAGGGACGAGGGCGTGAACATCGAGCTCGTGCCGGCCGGCTCGGGCCGCGACCGCGACAAGGAGGTGCCCGCCGAGCCCATCCTGGATCACAGGGCGGTGAAATCCTACGGCTGGCACGAGGGTATCGAGCGGGGCGAGTATGCCATGTACCGGGCCTGCGAGTGGGGCCAGATTCGGCGCACGCAGGACAGCCACGAAGGGGCACGGGTGATCTCGAAGCGTGCCGCGGTCGCCACGCAGGCGATCGTTGTCCGAGGGGATTCGCCCTGCAACATTCCCTCCGATCTGCACGACGTGATCGTGGGCGTCAACATGCACGCCGGCTCCCACTACGTGACGCTGGCGTTGCTGGAAGGTTATCTCAAGCGGGATGAAATCCGGCCGGGCCACGTCGGCGGACCCAGGCAACGGCTCGGGTTTCTCGAAGACGGCAGGATCGGCGCCGCCGCGCTCATGGAGCCCTGGATCACGGTTGCGCTGAAACGCGGGCACAAGATCCTCTGCGAGGCGTTCTACGAAGGCGCGGAAGTCGGTGTGCCGTCGCTGGATCCGGAAAGCCATGCAAGCGTGGACCGCGCCATTCGAACTGCGGTGGACCGCATCAACGCGGGGATCGAGCCCTACCTGAAGTACATGATCCGGGAGGTGCCGAAGGCGGTTGCCGAGATCGCCGAGGACGATTTCTATCCGGGCCGGTTCCGCTATGTCTATCCGCGGCCGTTCACGGCGGAGGAATACGGCCGCATCTACGACTGGATGGTCGGCTGGGACCTGCTCTCGCCGGAAAGCCGCTTCGAAGCCATCGTGGACAAGCGCCTGAGCGCCTGAGGGTTTGCGCTGTTTCGTTGACTGGTCTTCTGCCGCGGCCGCGGTGCCTTCACGCCCTCGCCACGAACATCCGATAGCGCTACAGGCCCAGCAACCGGATGGCCTCGTTCACCAGGGGGGCGGGCGTGCTCAGGGCCCGATCGACGTGGCGGTCGAGTTCCTCGCCCAGAATAGGTTCCACGTCCATGCGCAGCACATCCTTTGCCACGGCTGCGAACTCGGGGTCCTGAACCAGCCGGGCAAAGGCGTTACGCAGGTCGGCGATCCGCTGCGCGGGTACCTCCGGCGATGCGAACAGCGGCCAGCCCAGCGTAAACCCGACTTCGACGAGATCGATCAGCGCCCTGTCCCGGTCGCTTGCAACGAGGTCCCGCAGATGGGGCACCTGCGCCGCCCTGCGGGGGTCCGGCGGACCGATGCGCAGCAGGTGCACGAGGGAGCCGTCGGCGAGCCAATGCGGCCGCGAGTTCGCCCAGAAGTCCAGCGCGATGGCCTGGCCGTCCACCTCCCCGCGCTCCATGGCCAGAACCACGGCGCTGCCGCCCTCGTAACCGGTAATGATCGTGAACCGCAGGTCCAGCAGCGCCCTGGCGAGCGCCGGGATCTGATACAGCGGTGAGCCTCGCCCGGACGCCCCGAGAAAAATCTCCGTCCGGCGTGCGTCCTCAAGCGTCGTCGCAGCGGACGAGCTCAGCACGGATATCGTATTGGTCGAGCGAAACGCCGAACCGATCCAGTTCAGTCTTCGCCCCTCGTATTTCGCCCGGTCGGGCTCCAGCAGTTCGGCAGTGATCATTCCGGGGGACGGATACCCCATGACGGTGCCGTCACGCGGTGCGGAGCGGAACACGTAGTTGGCCATGGTGACGCTGCCGCCGCCGGGCATGTTCTGCACGATGACGGTGGGCGCTCCGGGAAGATGCCTTTCCAGAAAACGTCCGATCAGGCGCGCCGAGGTGTCGGTCAGTCCTCCCGGGCCGGAGCCCACGAGGATGCTGACGGTGCGGCCCGCATAGAAATCCGACGCGTCCTGGGCCCACGCCGGTGCCGCGTGCAACCACCCCAGAACAATGCATCCCAGGGCCGCCCTGAACAGGTGCCTTGCTTGATCGCGCGTGTCAGGGCACACAATCCGGCGCCGGGTAGTCCGGCGGCTCACCGAATATCATGCCGGTGGCGAAGATCACCTCGCAGGTTTGCAGCTTGGTGATCCGGGCCCGTTCGCTCAGGTTGATGTACGGTGCACCGCCCTTCACGCGCCTGCCCGATATCGTGATCGCATCGTCCGGAAGCAGCGTGTCCTTCGTCCAGCCGATGCGCGCGAGGCCGTTTGTGCCGGAGAACTCGGCCTGCCACCTCACAGGCTGGCCGTTCTCATCGTCCACATCCAGTATCAGCCGCGAGTGGGGATTGACGAGCTGCAGGGCGACCACCGTCCCCGTGAGAGTCGTGATGGTCTCTTCGTACCGACCGGCATCGCCGTGGTGGGCGGCAGCGCTCAAACAAGAAAGGACGAGTCCGAATGTAAAGGCAATGCTCGATTTCGTTTTCATGGCAGCAGCAAGTTCACCTCGATCAATTGGCTGGCGTAGCGCCATCAAGCCAATAATAGCGCACCTGGCGCCGGACACGCCGGACACGCCGGACACGTCGGATCGCATGGCGCCGCCTGTTACCATCGCGCCAATCACCGTGGAATGGCGTCGCGCGAACGTGGGGGACCAGGCACAAGGGACAGTCGACAAGGCACTGAAGGCCATCCACCAGGTCGTCGGTGAGCGAGGCGTGGTAGCGGCGGCCGACGCGGAGCACATGCTTCGGGACGAGCGCGGTCTGTACCGTGGGGAGTCTGCCCTGGTGGTTTGCCCCGCCAACACGCGGGAATGCTCCAGGGTTGTCGAAATTTGCTGCGCATCCGGCATCGGTGTGGTGCCCCAGGGGGGCAATACCGGCTACTGCGGCGGTGCAACACCCTTCGACGGGGATCGGCAGATCCTGCTGAGCCTGTCGCGCATGAATCGTATCCGCGACGTCGACCCGGTCAATCAGACCATGACCGTGGAAGCAGGGTTGGTGCTGTCCCGAGTGCATGCCGCTGCGGAGGAGCATGGACTGATGTTTCCGCTCAGCATGGGTTCCGAGGGTTCCTGCCAGATCGGCGGCGTGCTCTCCACCAACGCCGGTGGCGTCGCGGTGGTCCGGTACGGGAACGCTCGGGACCTGGTTCTGGGCGTCGAAGCGGTTCTGCCCAGTGGCGAAATCCTTTCCGATTTGAAGGGGCTGCGCAAGGACAATACCGGCTACGACCTCAAGTCGCTGTTCCTGGGAGCGGAAGGCACCCTGGGCGTCATCACCGCCGCGGTGCTGAAATTGGTTCCCCTGCCGCGAAGCCGCCAGACACTGTGGCTGGCCGTGCCGACTCCGGAAGCGGCGTGCAGTGTGTTGCGGCGAATGCAGCAGGACAGCGGTGAGCGCGTCGTGTCTGCCGAGTACATCTCACGTGCGTCATTGGAATTGGTCCTTGAATGCGTGGACGGTGCGCGTGATCCGCTGGATGGCCCCTGGGCACATTACCTTCTGCTGGAAGTTGCCGGCGGCGAGTCCGGGCAACAACTGCGCCGAACCGTGGAGAATGTATTTCAATCCGGCATGGAGAAGGGCGAAATCCTGGACGGGGTGCTGGCCGGAAGCGGCCGGCAGCGCGATGCCCTGTGGCGATTGCGGGAGACTATCCCCGAAGCCGAGCGCCGCTCGGGCGGATCGGTGAAGCACGACATTTCGGTACGCGTCTCGGCCATTCCCCTATTCATCGATGAGGCGGAGCAATGCCTGGATGCCCTGGGACCCTGCCGGCTGTCGGTGTTCGGTCATCTGGGAGACGGCAATCTGCACTACAACCTGCGGCCGCCGCAGGGCGTCACGCTGGCCGATTTCGCGGCCGGTCCAGCCGGCGGGATGACCGCGGCCGTGCACGATCTGGCAGTGCGGCTGGGCGGCAGCTTCAGCGCCGAACACGGTGTCGGGGTATTGAAGCGTGCTGAATTGGAACGGTACGCCTCGCCCGTGGCGCTGAGCACAATGCGCGCGCTCAAGACCGCCCTGGACCCGAAGGGCATCATGAATCCCGGCAAGGTTTTGGGCTAACAGGCCCTGAACTTGTGCTAAGCTCACACCCGCTTTCGACCCTGAGAAACGCGCCTCCCCGACAACGATTCATGGCTGCCAAACCGATCTACAAGGTCATCTTCATGAATCAGGGGAAGGTCTATGAGATCTACGCCCGGAATGTCAGCCACGGTGCGCTGCTCGGCTTCGTGGAAGTGGAAAAACTGGTATTCGACACTCGCTCCGGCGTGGTAGTCGACCCCTCCGAGGAGCGTATCAAGGACGAATTCGACGGGGTGACCCGCACCTGCCTGCCCATGCATTCGGTGTTGCGAATCGACGAGGTGGAGAAGCAGGGCGTCAGCAAGATCACGGACGCGGAAGGCAGCAACATCGCTCAGTTTCCCATGCCGATCTACCCGCCGAAGGGCGAAGGCGGCCGCGGCGGGTCGGGGGACAAGTAGCGTGGTGCGTCCAGGCGCTGGCCGGTGGCAATGAGATTCGCCTCCCTGGGCAGCGGTAGCCGGGGCAACGCCATTCTCGTGAACTTCCGCTCTACGCTGCTCATGGTGGACTGCGGTCTGAGCCTCAAGGCGACCGTATCCAGGCTCAAGATGCTGGATTGCCGGCCAGCCGATGTTTCCGCACTGCTGGTGACCCATGAGCACTCCGACCACATCCAGGGCGTCGCGGCGTTGGCGACTCGCCATGGCGTGCCCGTGTGGATGACACCGGGCACGGCAATGAGCCCGGCAGCGCGCAAGCTCACACACATCAACCATCTGCGCGGCGACGAATCGCTGGAGATCGGTTCGATTCTGGTCCAGCCCTTCCCCGTGCCGCACGATGCGCGGGAGCCGGCGCAGTTTTCATTCGAGGCGGGAGGTCGCAAGCTCGGCGTGCTCACCGACACCGGCTACATAACCCCCCACATTCGCATGCGGTTGCAGGGTTGCGACGCGATCGCCGTGGAGTTCAATCACGATCTGGATTCTCTGCAGCGGGGTCCTTATCCCGCGTATCTCAAGGCCCGCATCGCCTCGTCGCTGGGGCATCTGAGCAACGATCAGGCTGCGCAGTTGATGGCCGAAGTGGAACATCCGGGATTGCAGTGGATAGCCGCGCTGCATCTCAGCGGAAAGAACAACGCCCCGGCGCTGGTCCGGGACACGCTGGCCCGGAGCCTGCCCCGCGAGTGCCCGCTGCATATTGCGGCCCAGGATCAGCCCTCCGGATGGATCTCCATTGACTGATTCGCAGACCATCCTGCGCTTGCCCGGGCCGGCCGCGGAGACGGAATTCCGGCTCAGCAAGATGCGCGGGCAGTTGCACTCGCGTGTGGACGCCGTTCGCGGCGTTACGGTCAGCTTTCTCCACTTCGCGCTCAGCCCGCGTCCGCTCTCGGACCGGGAGCGGAACGTGCTGGAGGCGCTTCTCACCTACGGCACGCCTGCAGAGGCACCCGCGGGCGAGTTTGAACTGGTGGTGATTCCGCGGATCGGAACCATTTCGCCGTGGGCATCCAAAGCCACTGAAATCGCCTGGATCTGCGGTCTGCCGCTGCACCGGCTGGAGCGGGGACGGGCCTACCGATTGAGGCTGAGCCGGCGCCTGAGTGACACGGAAATGGAGCGGCTGCTGCCGCTTCTGCACGACCGCATGACGGAGTCCGTGGTGACCGACTCGACCCGGGAGGCCTCGCTATTCGCCCAAAGCAGCCCAAGACCGCTTACCACGGTAAATCTGTTGGGTGAGGGTGAACAGGCGCTTGCGGACAGCAATCGCGCGCTCGGGCTGGCCTTGTCCGCCGGCGAGATCCGTTATCTCGCCGAGCAATTCACCGCCATGGGCCGCAACCCCACGGACGTGGAGTTGATGATGTTCGCGCAGGCGAACTCCGAACACTGCCGGCACAAGGTATTCAACGCCGACTGGCTGATCGACGGCCGGCCGGCGCCGAAGTCCCTGTTCGCGATGATCAAGAACACCCACGCGAACGCGCCCGACGGCGTTCTGTCCGCGTACGAAGACAACGCAGCGGTGGTGGAGGGGCCCACGGCCGCGTGGTGGATCCCCGGTGTTGACTCCGGCCGTTACCGGCAGGTTGTTGAGCCCGCGAATCTGGTCATGAAGGTCGAAACCCATAACCATCCGACGGCGATTTCTCCGTTCCCGGGTGCGGCGACCGGGTCAGGCGGAGAAATTCGCGACGAAGGCGCGACCGGAAGGGGCGCCGCGCCGAAAGTCGGTCTTACCGGGTTTACCGTTTCCCACCTGGACATTCCCGGTTGGGCCCGTCCCTGGGAGCAGGTTCAGCCGGGACGGCCCGGCCGCATCGCGTCACCGCTGGATATCATGCTGGAGGGCCCCATCGGCGGCGCGCAGTTCAATAACGAGTTTGGCCGCCCCAACGTCGCGGGCTATTTTCGGACCTGCCTGTTGGATACCGGGGGCGCGTGGCGGGGCTATCACAAGCCCATCATGGTCGCCGGCGGGCTGGGCAACATCCGCAGTTCCCAGGTGGACAAGCTGCGCGCGCCGCCGGGGTCCACGGTCGTGGTGCTCGGCGGGCCCTCCATGCTGATCGGGCTCGGCGGCGGCGCGGCATCCTCGCTCGGGAGCGGCGCCGGCACGGAAGACCTGGACTTCGCCTCCGTTCAACGCGGCAACCCTGAAATGCAGCGGCGCGCCCAGGAAGTGATCGACGCCTGCTGGGCGCTGGGCTCCGGCAACCCGATCCTCTCCATCCACGATGTCGGCGCGGGCGGGCTTTCCAACGCCATTCCCGAAATCGTTCACCAGAGCCATTGCGGCGCCGAGATCAGGCTGCGGGACGTTCCCAACGACGACCCGGGCATGAGCCCGATGGAATTGTGGTGCAACGAATCCCAGGAGCGCTACGTGATGCTGCTGCGCGCCGATTCGGTGGAGGCGTTCGAGCGGATATGCGAGCGTGAGCGCTGTCCCTATGCACTGATCGGCGAATTGACGGCGAAGCGTGACCTGGTTGTCGTGGACGCCGAATTCGGCAACGAACCCGTGGCCATGCCGCTGGAGGTCCTGTTCGGAAAGCCGCCGAAAATGACCCGCGAAGCATCGCCTGCGCGCCCGGCGCCCGAACCCTGGGACCGCGACGGCATCGATCTCGGCGAGGCCGTGGAGCGGGTGCTGTCGTTTCCCGCCGTGGCCGACAAGTCGTTCCTGATCAATATCGGTGACCGTACCGTGGGCGGCAAGGTCTCGCGGGATCAGATGGTCGGTCCGTGGCAGGTTCCGGTGGCCGACGCGGCGGTGACCACGTCCGGTTTCTGGGGCTATACCGGCGAGGCCATGGCCATGGGCGAGCGTACCCCCGTGGCCATCTACGACGGACCCGCTTCGGCGCGGCTGGCGATCGCCGAAGCGGTCACCAATATCGCCTCGGCCGATGTCGAGCGCCTCGCGGACGTGCGCCTCTCGGCCAACTGGATGGCCGCCGCCGGACACGGCGACGACGACTACACGCTGTTCGAGATGGTCAGGGCCGTGGGCGAGGAACTGTGCCCGGAACTGGGTATCGCCGTCCCGGTGGGCAAGGATTCGCTATCCATGCGCACGGAATGGGAGGCGGAGGGAGAGGATCGAGCCGTCACGGCCCCGGTATCGCTGATCGTGTCGGCCTTCGCACCCGTGAAGGATGTACGCCGCACGCTGACCCCGCAACTGAATACCACTGACGGTGACAGCCTGCTGCTGCTGATCGATCTCGCCGGCGGCAGGCAGCGAATGGGCGGCTCCGCCCTGGCACTGAGTTACCAGCGATTCGGAGGGCCGGCGGCGGACCTGGACGAACCGAA
The DNA here is from genome assembly GCA_965262365.1 of Candidatus Rariloculaceae bacterium. Taxonomy (GTDB): domain Bacteria; phylum Pseudomonadota; class Gammaproteobacteria; order Steroidobacterales; family Rariloculaceae; genus UBA6522. The sequence continues at coordinate 2,807,534 of OZ253541.1, read as the reverse complement.
GCGGCTGATCGCGTTCTTCGAAGCCCAGCGCGCGCTGCGGCGGCGTGGCCTGCTGCTGGCCTACCACGACCGCTCCGACGGAGGGTTGTTCGCCACGCTCGTTGAAATGGCCTTTGCGGGCCGGGCCGGGCTCGATATCGGCCTGCCGGGCAATGCCGATGCGCTCGAATACCTGTTCAACGAGGAGCCCGGCGTCGTGGTGCAGATCAGGCGCGGGGACCTGGCTGAAGTGCAGGCGGAACTTGTCGATTACGGCCTCGGGGAGTCCGCCGTGGTCGCTCGTGTCGCAAGCCACCGCGATATCGCGGTGGCGCAGGGCGGCGAGCCACTCTACCGCTCGTCGCGGACCGAACTGCACCGGCGCTGGTCGGAGATGACCTACCGAATGCAGCGGCTGCGCGACAACCCCCAATGCGCCCAGGAAGCCTACGACGCCCTCAACGACGAGGATGATCCGGGTCTCAACGCAGTACTCAGCTTTCCCCTTGTGGACCACAAGGATCAGCGCCCCCGCAACCGCCGCCCCAGGGTCGCCATCCTCCGCGAACAGGGCGTGAACAGCCAGCGGGAGCTGGCGGCGGCCTTCCACCGCGCCGGCTTCGACAGCTACGACGTCCACATGACCGACCTGTTCTCGGGCCGCGTCGGTCTGGACGAGTTTCGGGGCCTGGCCGTGCCGGGCGGCTTTTGCTATGGCGATGTGCTCGGCGCCGGTGAGGGTTGGGCCAAGTCGATCCTCTACAACGATTCGGTTCGAGACAGCTTCCAGACTTTCTTCAGGCGCGACGACGTATTCGTCTTCGGTGTCTGCAACGGTTGCCAGATGCTTTCGGCGCTGCAATCCCTGATACCGGGGGTTGAGCACTGGCCGCGGTTCGTACGCAACCGCTCGGATCAATTCGAGGCCCGCCTGTCGCTGGTGCGGATCGAGCCGAGCCCGTCGCTGCTGTTGGCGGGCATGGAGGGTTCGCGAATTCCCATCGTCACATCCCACGGCGAAGGGCGCGCGCAGTTCGCTTCGGACAAAGCGCAGGCGGCGTGCGAGCGCGATTTCGCCTGCGTGCGCTACGTGGACAACCGCGGCGAACCGGCGCAGCACTATCCGGCGAATCCCAATGGCTCGCCCCGGGGCATTGCGGGCCTGACCAACCGGGACGGCCGCGTGACGATCATGATGCCCCACCCGGAACGCGTCTTTCGCACCGTTCAGAACTCCTGGCACCCGCCGGAATGGGGCGAGGACTCGCCGTGGCAGCAACTGTTCGTAAATGCCAGGAAGTGGGTGGAAGGCGGCGCCTAGCAGCGTTCGCCCCGGCGACCGGCGCGCTGACGCCTGTGGAAAAGGGTTTTTCCACGCAAGTCCGTGGTAAGAGTTCCGCGTCTGTTGGCGCAACGGTGGTATTTCGGATAGCGTGAACAGGTCCGGCCAATGGAGGGGTTGGAGAAATCATGGCAGACCAGGTCATCGTGATCAGCGACGGGGAGTTGGCGAGGTACGGCTTCCCCGGCGGACATCCCTTCGGCCCGGATCGCCACGATGTCTTCATGGCCGAGCTGGCGCGCTCAACCTATGCGGCGCAAACGGTTCAACGGCCGTCGCGGCTGGGGAGCCGTGCGGAAATCGAGCGATTCCACACCGCGGCGTACGTGGACCGGGTCCAGGAATTATCGGAACTGGGCTACGGGTTTCTTGACGCCGGCGATACGCCCGCCTACCCGGGCATCTACGAGGCAGCGGCTCACACCGTCGGTGGAACGCTCGAGGCGTTGACGGCCATCATGGAGGGCGATATTCCCCGGGCCTTCATCCCGATCGGTGGACTTCATCATGCCGCACGGGATCGCGCCGCCGGTTTCTGCGTCTTCAACGACGCCGGCGTCGCCATCGAGACGGCGATGGGTGCCTACGGTCTTGAGCGGGTCGCCTACGTGGATATCGATGCCCACCACGGTGACGGCGTGTTCTATGGATTCGAGACCGAGCCCAGGGCGCTGTTCGCCGACATTCATGAGGACGGCCGGTTCCTTTACCCGGGAACCGGTGCACGCAGCGAAACCGGGCGAGGGCCGGCTGAAGGGACCAAGCTGAACATTCCCATGCCGCCGGGCTCCGGCGACGAAGCGTTCCTGGGGGCCTGGAGCGAAGTCGAGGCCTACATCGAGAACGCGAGGCCGCAGTTGCTGCTGCTCGTGGGCGGCGCGGACTCCCTGGCCGGGGATCCCATCACCCATTTGCAGTACAGCGAGCACGCCCACGGCCACGCCGCCGCGCGCTTGCGCGAATATGCGGATCGCTACTGCGGCGGCCGCATCCTCGGCATGGGCGCCGGGGGTTACAACCGCGACAATCTGGCGCGCGCGTGGACGCGGGTGGTGGAAGGATTCTCCGATCCCGGGTCGGCACGGGAACTACTGTAAAATGCGCACGCCCCCCCATTAATGGGCCCTTGATGGACGCTGATCATGTTCGATGAAACCGAGACGATTCGAGGCTTCGATGAGGAACTCTCCGAGGCGCTGCAGGGCGAACGCCGCCGCCAGGAAGAACACATCGAACTGATCGGCTCGGAAAATTTCGCGAGCCCCCGCGTGCTGGCGGCACAGGGCTCGGTGCTGACCAACAAGTACGCGGAAGGCTACCCGGGGCGCCGCTACTACGGCGGTTGCGAGTTCGTCGATGTGGCGGAGAGTCTGGCGATCGAGCGGGCGAAGTCTCTGTTCGGGGCCGATTTCGCCAACGTCCAGCCCCATTCGGGCTCCCAGGCGAACGTCGCGGCCTACTTGGCGATGATGGATCCCGGCGATACCCTGCTGGGCATGAGCCTGCCTCACGGCGGCCACCTGACACACGGGGCGAAAGTGAGTTTTTCCGGCCGGTTCTTTCGGGCCGTCCAGTACGGCGTTGTCCCGGAAACCGGCGAGATCGACTACGACGAGGTGGGCAGACTGGCCCACGAGCACCGGCCGAAGGTTGTCGTCGCCGGTTTCTCCGCGTATTCGCGGGTCGTGGACTGGCAGCGATTCCGCGATATCGCCGACGAGGTCGGCGCCTACCTGATGGTCGACATGGCCCACGTCGCCGGACTCATCGCTGCGGGCATCTACCCCAACCCGGTGCCCATTGCCGACGTGACCACGACCACGACGCACAAGACCCTGCGGGGCCCGCGGGGCGGGTTGATCCTCGCGCGGGAGAATCCCGAACTCACCAAGCGAATCAACTTCAACGTCTTTCCCTGCACCCAGGGCGGGCCGTTGATGCACGTGATCGCCGCCAAGGCGGTGGCGCTCGCCGAGGCCGCGCAGCCGGAGTTCAAGGCTTATCAGTCCCAGGTTCTGGCAAACGCCCGTTGCATGGCGGGCACGCTGATGGAGCGCGGTTACAAGATCGTCTCCGGGGGCACCGACAACCACCTGATGCTGGTCGACCTCATCAAGCAGGGCATCAGGGGCAAGGACGCGGAAGACGCGCTGAGCCTGGCCAACATCACCGTCAACAGGAATGCAATCCCAAACGATCCTCTGCCGCCCCGGATTACCAGCGGGCTGCGGATCGGCACACCGGCCGTTACCACGCGCGGTTTCGTGGAGGAGCACTCGGCGCAACTCGGCCACTGGATTGCCGACATCCTGGATGTGATGCACGATGAAAAAGCCAGGGAGGCGGTGGTGCAACGCGTGCGAGATGAAGTGCTGGAGCTTACGCGCCGGTTCCCCGTCTATCGCGAGGGGGCGGTTTGAAGGAGAGCTAGCGCTCTATCCAACTGATACGCCATTATCAGTTGGATAGAGCACTGGTGTCCCGTTCCGCGGAGCGCGCTGACATGACAGAAACTTTCGGGACAGGACACTAGGCCGGCTGTGCATTGTCCATTCTGCAATCACGAAGAGACCAAGGTCATCGATTCACGGCTGGCCGGTGAAGGCCGCCAGGTGCGCCGCCGCCGCGAGTGCCAACGGTGCCAGGAACGCTACACGACGTTTGAAACCGCCGAACTGGTGATGCCGCGGATAGTCAAGCGCGATGGCCGGCGTGAACCGTTCGACGAAGTCAAACTCCGTAGCGGCATCGCCAGGGCATTGGAAAAGCTTCCCATCGAAAGCGAAGCCGTGGAAGAGAGCATCGAGCGCCTCCTGCACCGCCTGCAGACCATTGGTGAGCGTGAAGTCAGCGGCCGTTTCATCGGCGACATGGTGATGGAAGAACTGCGTGGTCTCGACCAGGTCGCCTACGTTCGCTACGCATCGGTCTACCGCAGCTTTCAGGACATCGCCGAGTTCCGCGAGGAGGTCGAACGGCTGCAATCGCTGCCGCTGCTGATCGACCGAGAGCAGATGTCGCTGCTGCCGGACGACGACTGATGAACGGGCCGTCGGAGCAGGGGTTCATGGCCCGCGCCGTGCAACTGGCGCGGCGGGGACAGTTCAGCGCCGATCCGAATCCCCTGGTAGGGTGCGTGCTGGTCAAGGCCGAGCAGATTGTCGGAGAGGGTTGGCACGAGCGGGCCGGCGGCCCCCATGCCGAACGGGCGGCCCTTGCACGGGCCGGCACGAACGCCGCTGGCGCCACCGCCTTCGTCACGCTCGAACCCTGCAGCCATACCGGTCGGACGGGTCCCTGTGCCGATGCACTGATCGAGGCCCGTGTGGCACGGGTCGTTTGCGCCGCCACCGACCCGAATCCGGTGGTCAACGGGACGGGCGTTCGCAGGCTCCGGGAGGCCGGCGTGGACGTCACTGTCGGTGTGTTGGAGGCATCCGCCGCGGCACTGAATCGCGGGTACTGGACCCGCATGACCAAGGGCCGACCGCTGATCCGCAGCAAGCTCGCCGCGAGCCTGGATGGTCGGACCGCGCTGGCAAATGGCCAGAGCCAGTGGATTACCGGTGAGGCTGCCCGTCGCGACGTGCACCGCTGGCGGGCACGCGCAAGCGCGGTGCTCACCGGGATCGGCACCGTGCTCGCGGACGATCCGGGGCTGGATGCCCGCCTTTCGGCGGCGCACCCACCGATCGTGCAACCGGCGCGGGTCATCGTGGACTCGAGGCTGCGCACGCCGCCCACCGCGAGGACGCTGGGGTTGCCGGGCGCTGTTTTCCTTTTCGCCTCCCGGGAAGCGCCGCAGTCTGCCGAGGCGCTCCAACGCGCGGGTGCGCAGGTGGAGATGGTGCCCGGGGGCCGGCACTGCGATTTGGCTCGAGTCATGTCGCGGCTGGGAGAATTGCAATTCAACGAAGTTTGGGTGGAGGCGGGCGCGCGGTTGAACGGCGCGCTGCTGGAAGCCGGTCTGATCGACGAACTGGTGATCTATCTCGCACCCCAGGTGCTGGGCGCCGATGCCCGCGGCATGTTCGCCATTGAACCCCTGGCAAGCCTTGAAGGCCGCATCGAGCTCGAGTATCAAGAGATACGCAAGCTGGGCAAGGACCTTCGGATTACGGCATGTTTGGCGGAATAGTCAGGGGGGTAGGGCGAGTCATCGCAAGTGCCGATCTCGGCGGAGACCGGCGCTTGACCATCGATACCCGCGATGTCGCGCTCCCGCCGCTGGAAACCGGCTGCAGCATTGCCGTCAACGGCGTGTGCCTGACCGCGGTCGATTGCAGGGAGGGGCAGTTTGCGGCGGATGTTTCGCTCGAGACCCTTTCGGCGACCACGCTGGGCGAATTGTCCAGCGGCGACGCCGTGAACCTGGAGAGCGCCCTGCGGTTGAACGATACAGTGGACGGACACCTGGTCACGGGGCACGTGGATGGGATCGGGCGAGTTGTTGACGTGGAGCAGGCGGGCCGCTCAATGGGGGTCCGCATAGCCGTCGACAAGGCGCTGATGCGCTATATCGCCCGGAAGGGATCGGTGGCGGTGGACGGCGTAAGCCTGACGGTCAACGCGGTGGACGACGACGCGTTTGAAGTCAACATCGTCCCGCATACAAGCGAGGTGACCGTCATTTCGGAGTATCGGCCCGGGCGGACTGTTAATATTGAAGTCGACATCGTCGCGCGTTACCTGGAACGGTTGCGGGCGGTTGATCGGTAGTTGGCGTCAACCGGCCCCAGTCGACTGAGGAGATCTGGATCTCGTGGCAATTCCCATCAGCAAGGAATCCGTGGTCACCGGTCTGAACACGATCGAGGAAATCGTCGCCGACCTGCGCGACGGCAAGATGGCCATCATCCTGGATGACGAGGCCCGCGAAAACGAGGGCGACCTGATCATGGCCGCCAGCCGGGTGCGCGCCACCGACGTCAATTTCATGGCGCGCTACGGCCGGGGGCTGATCTGCCTGACCCTCACTGGGGAGCGTTGCGAGCAACTTCGCCTGCCGCTGATGGTCAGCGAAACCGATCGGCGGCGCGGTACCAACTTCACCTTGTCCATCGAGGCGGCCGAGGGGATCACGACGGGAATCTCGGCCCATGACCGGGCGAGGACGATTCGCGCGGCGGTCACTGCCGGCGCGAAGCCAGAGGACCTTCAGCAGCCCGGCCACGTATTTCCGCTCAGGGCCCAACCGGGCGGTGTTTTGACGCGCGCCGGGCATACCGAGGCGGGCTGCGACCTGGTGCGGCTGGCAGGCTTCGAACCGGCGGCGATGATTGTGGAGATCCTCAACGAAGACGGTTCCATGGCAAGAAGGGACGATCTGTTGCGGTTCGCCCGGCGTCATGACCTCAAGATCGGCACCATCGCGGATCTCATCAGCTATCGGCTCGCCAAGGAAGAGACCGTTGAAGCCATCGCGGATTTCGAGATCGAAACGGAATTCGGTGCATTCCGGCTGGTCTGCATGGAAGACCATATCAATCGCACCGTGCACCTGGCCCTGGTGCGCGGCCAACCCCGGCCGGGGAAACCCACGCTGGTGCGCGTGCATCTCCAGAACACCTTGAGCGATGTGGTCGGGATTCAGGACAGCCGCCTGGGCTGGCCGTTGCGCAGCACCATCAAGTTGATCGCCGAGGAGGATTGCGGCGTGATCGTCATTCTTCGCCAGGACGAGGGTCCCAGGGACCTGATGACCGCCGTCAGGGAACTGGAACGGGGACGCGACGAGCCCGTAATACCCCACGACCGCACGAACGAACTCAAGACCTTCGGCACCGGTGCGCAGATCCTGCGGGCTCTGGGCGTCAAGCGCATGCGGGTGTTGAGCGCGCCGAAGCAGATGCACGCCATCTCCGGATTCGGCCTGGAGGTGGTTGAGTACCTTTCCGACGAGACGCCGGCCGACTAGACGCTGCGAGCGCCACTGGATATGCAAGTGAACGAGATTACCGGCGATCTCGGGGCCAGGGGGCTTCGATTCGGAATCGTCGCCGCCCGGTTCAACGACTTCATCGTCGAGCGCCTGCTGGAGGCGGCCGTGGAGACGCTGGTCAATGCCGGCGCCGAAGCCGGCGACCTGGATGTCGTTCGGGTGCCCGGCGCGTTCGAAATTCCCCTGGCGCTCAAGCTGCTGGCCGCGGGTAACCGCTATGATGGCCTGCTCGCCATTGGCTGCGTCATTCGGGGCGAGACGCCGCATTTTGACTATGTGGCCGGCGAGGCTAGCCGCGGCGTCACCGATATCAGCCTCGAGCACCGGATTCCCGTGGGATTCGGCATCCTGACCGTGGACACCATCGAACAGGCCAACTCGCGGTCCGGTCCGGAGTCGGGCAACAAGGGTGCCGAAGCGGCGTTGGCCGTGATCGAGATGGCTAACCTGCGCCGCCGGCTGGCTACCTGAGCAAGGCGCCGGAGAACACAGGTGCCGGCGCATATCCATCGCCGCCGTGCAGCAAGGGAATTGCTGGTCCAGGCGCTCTACCAGTGGCAGCTTGCCGGACACAGCGAAGCCGAGCTTTGCGAGCAATTCGAGGAGAAGCCGGAACTCGCGGGCGTGAACGGGGACTACTTCCGGCAAATGCTGGCCGTGGTTCTGCGCGATGCCGAATCCCTGGACAGTGAAATCGTCGCACAGGCGAAGCGAAGTATCGATCACACCGACGCTGTCAGCCGGGCGATCCTGCTCCTGGGTCTTGCCGAATTGCAACAGCGCGGCGACATCCCCACCAAGGTGATCATCAACGAGGCGGTGGAACTGGCCAAACGTTACGGACCGGCGGATTGCTACCGGTTTGTCAACGCGGTGCTGGATCGCGCCTCGCGGGGCATCGATGGCCGCAAAGCGTAGACCGCAACGGTTGAGCCAGGACGAGTTCGGGCTCATCGAGCGGTACTTCGCCCGGGACCCGAGGGATCCTGGCGTGATACTTGGAATCGGCGACGACGCCGCGGTTGTGGAGACCTCCGGGGCGACGGCCGTTGCCACCGATACGCTGGTGGCCGGCGTGCATTTCCCAACCGACATCGAAGGCGATGCCGTGGGGCACCGGGTGCTGGCCGTGAATCTGAGCGATTTCGCCGCCATGGGCGCCAGGCCGCGTTGGTGCACCCTCGCACTGACCTTGCAGGCCGCGAATCACGATTGGCTTGAGGCGTTCGCGCGAGGCTTCTTTGCGCTGGCCGAATCCCACGAGGTCGAACTGGTGGGCGGCGATACCACCTGTGGTCCGCTTTCGGTCACCGTGCAGTTGCTCGGCGACGTGGACAAGGACCGTATTCTGTGCCGAAGCGGGGGCGCGGCGGGCGACGACGTTTACGTCACCGGGTCCCTGGGCGACGGGGCGGCGGGGCTGCAACTCGTGTCGCAAGGCGACTCCGGCACCAGTGCCGCGCACAAGGCATTGCGTGAACGGTTTCTCCGGCCACAGCCCCGTGTCGCCGAGGGACTCGCCCTGCGGGGTATCGCCAGCGCGGCCATCGATGTCTCGGATGGGCTGATTGCCGACCTGGGGCACCTCAGCCGCGCGAGCGGATGCGGGGCTTGCATCGATGTGGATCGACTGCCGACATCGGTAGCGGCAAGGGAATTGTTTTCAACCGATGAGGTGGAAAGCTGGGCCTTGAGCGGCGGGGATGACTACGAACTCTGCTTTACCGCATCACCTTCACGGCGCGGGGCCGTCCAGCGGGCGCTGGCCTCCTGTACCGTACCGGCGCGGCGGATCGGACATTTGCAGCCGGGCAGCGGCGTGCTCTGCAGGCGCGCCGGCCAACCGATGGATCCGCCGGTTCGTGACGGCTTCGTACATTTCGGCGATGGGTCGGGGGCCTGAGTCCGTAGTGCGCCCAATGGACCGCACGGCCGCGGCACTTGTTTGGTGAGCCATGCAAGCCAGTAGTTCACTGTTGAGGCAGCCGGTCCATTTGCTGGCCCTGGGCTTCGGCACCGGGCTGGTCCCAAGGGCACCGGGGACGATCGCAACCATGTTCGCGGTCATTCCCGGATGGCTATTGCTGCCTCTTCCGGAACTGATTCGAATGGCCCTGGTGGCGGCCCTTGCACTGGCTGGCATCTGGATCTGCGGGGAAAGTTCCCGACGGCTCGAAACCCACGATCACTCGGCCATCGTCTGGGACGAAATCGTCGGATTCCTGGCCGTCACGCTGGTCCTTCCTCCCGAACCGCTGTGGTGGCTGGCGGCCTTTGTGCTGTTTCGCCTGTTCGACATCGCGAAACCGTGGCCTGTCGGCTATCTCGATCGCCGCGTTGGCGGTGGTTTCGGGATCATGCTCGACGATCTGGCAGCGGCGGGTCTGACTGTGGTGTGCCTGATGCTGGGACGGCTGGTTGTCGCCTGATTCTTCCTGGGGAATTTTTCTGGGAAACGTTTCTGGGAAACCAGTTCCAGCGCGCTTGAGTCCAATCGACCCGCGGCCGTCGATCCAGCGATCGGCTGGTCGGGTCAGCCACTCGGCACGTGTCAGTCACTCGGCGTGTCGAAGGATTCGGGCTCGTCTTCGGGCGTCTTTTTCAAGAGGATTTCGACCTTCTGTTCGGCTTCCTGCAATGCCTTCTGGCACCGGCGGGTCAGCGTCACGCCGCGTTCAAAATGCGCCAACGCGGCTTCGAGCGTCAGCTCGCCGCTCTCCAGTTCCTTCAGCAGCGCTTCGAGTTCGTCGAGGGATTTCTCCAGCCCGGCAACGCCTGATTCCTCGGTCATCGTTTGAGCCTCCCGGTCAGCACGGCGCACCGTACACAGCGTGGTCCCGGTGGTCAAATGCGCTACTCTTGCCTTCGCTTGGGGAAGTGCCACCTGTGGGTCGAATGTGCTGCGCCGTGTCCGAACGATCTTGACGCCGTTGCCGACAGTGGCTGCGATGGCAATATTGCACCTCACGGTGTCTCAAGTCCGGGCGCAGGACTTCGAAACCATAACGGTGTTCGGAACGACCCCCGTGCGCGCCGAGGGCTCAAGCACGCGCGACTTTCCCGGCGTCATCCAATCCGCCACCGCAGAAGAACTCGCGGCCAGCGGCAGCGCCGATATTTCGAGTTTCCTCAGTCGGCGCTTCGGCGGAGTTCACGCCCACTCGGCCCAGGGCAATCCGCTGCAACGCGATCTGTACTATCGAGGCTATGCTGCGTCGCCTCTGCTCGGTCTGCCCATGGGCCTGACGGTCTACCAGAACGGCGTGCGGCTCAACGAGCCCCTGGGTGATGCGGTGAACTGGGACCTCGTGCCGATGAATGCGATCGCGAGCCTCAGCCTTCTCAGCGGTTCGAACCCCCTGTATGGGCTGAATTCCCTTGGCGGCTCGGTGGTCGTGCAAATGAAGAACGGGTTTACCCATCCGCAGCACTCGGTCGAAGTCGAAGGCGGCTCCTACGGCAGGGCGATCGCCAATATCCAGAGCGGTGGCAACAACGGCGAGTGGGCCTACTACCTCAACGCGCAGCGATTCGAGGAAAACGGGTGGCGGGATCTATCGCCATCGTGGGCTGAGAATCTGTATGCGAGCGTGGACTGGCGGGGTGACAAGGGGACCCTTGGCCTCGACTACCATCGGGCCCGGTCGGACTTGACGGGCAACGGGTTGGCGCCTGCCGGGCTGCTGGAGATTGCCCGCCAAGCGTTTTTCACGGCGCCCGACATCACTCGCAACGATACCCTGACGCTGGCGCTTCGGGGCGAGTATGCGCTCGCCGAACGGGTCAACATCTCCGCCAACCTGTACTACCGCGGCAACGACACCGGGTCATTCAATGGCGATGGCCTGGACGAGGACGAGGTGGATGAACTCATCGACGACGGCTTCGGGGGCATGGAAATGCTGACCGGCGTGTTCCATGGCGCGTGTCGCGATGCCGTGGAGCAGGAACTGGGCGAGGCACTGGGCGGCGGTGCGGTCGACGAGGATGAATTCGCGGATGCCGTCGGCGAGAGCGGTTGCAGCGCGATCAACAACATCAGCGACCGGGTGCAGGATTCCACGGGAGGCGTTCTGGAAATCGACGCTGCCGCGGAGATCTTTGGGCTCGCGCATGACCTGACTGTGGGCGCGGGATTCTATCGTGGCGGCAGCGACTTCAATTCCCGCGTCCAGTTCGCGCTGTTCGATCCCCGGACGCGCTCGACGACCACCGCTCGGGCGGCAAGCGGCGGATTCGCCGACGAGCGAACTGCAATCGACACCGATGTGGCGCGGAACTACCTCTACGTGGGCGACCGGTTCACGCTCGGCGAGGACTGGTCGATCACGCTGTCCGGCTTCTATCACGACAGTCGAATCGAGTTGCGCGACCGAACCGGGCAACAATCGCAACTGAACGGCGAGCACGACTTCAGGAATTTCAATTGGGGCGTGGGCGCGGTGCGCCGCTGGACGGATCAGGTGGATGTCTACGCAGCCTACAACGAGTCAAGCCGCCTGCCGACACCGATCGAACTGGCCTGCAGCGAGGATTCGAGCCGCAACCCGCACACCGGCGAGGTGGAGGAATGCCGGCTGCCGAACGCCTTTCTGGCGGACCCGCCGCTGGACGAAGTCATCGCCAGGAACTTCGAGATTGGCTTGCGCGGCGCGCTGTCGACCGGTTGGAACTGGTCGCTTGGAGTGTTTCGGACCCTCAACGAGAATGACATTATCTGGCAGACAGGCCAGACGCGCGCCCACGGTCTCTTCAAGAACATCGACAAGACCCGCCGACTGGGCGTCGAGGCGGCGCTGGCCGGCTCATACCAACGATGGCGCTGGAACATCGACTACACCTACATTCAGGCGACCTTCGAAGACGATTTCGACGTTCTGAGTCCGAACCATCCGGCCAATGCGCTGCTTCGGGGCGGCCATGACGACGACGATGACGGCGACGCGGATGACGACGGCATGTTCACGACCCGTCCTGTAATCGCTGGCAACGAGTTACCGGGAATTCCAAATCGCATGTTCAAGGCGGCCGTGGAGCACGCCTTCTCCGACCGATTGTCCGCAGGCCTGGAATTGCTCGCGGTTGCCGGCAGTCACCTGCGCGGCGACGAATCCAACGAGCTGGACAAACTGGACGGCTACGCGACGGTCAATGCGCGCGCGAATTACCGGAGGGAGCGATTCGAGGCGTTCGTGCTGATCGAGAACCTGCTGAACGGGGAATACGAGAATTTCGGGCTGATCGGCGAGGAACCGGACGAGATCATCGGACTCGACGACATCGACGATGACGTTCGCTTCCTCGCCCCCGGCCCGCCACGCGCGCTCTGGGCGGGCGTGAAGGTCTATTTTTAGGAAGGTCCTCAACACATCCCGTTGAGGACCTTCCCCCGAGTTGACTTCAGATCGAGATCACCGCAATTGGAGATGAGTTCCGTCTGAGATCACCTCATTCAGCCGACGTCGAACCTGTCGAGGTTCATCGCCTTGTCCCAGGCAGCCACGAAGTCATTCACAAACTGCTGCCCGGCGTCCGCAGTTCCGTAGACTTCCGCGAGCGCCCGAAGCTGCGAGTTCGACCCGAAGATAAGATCGACACGGGTGCCGGTCCACTTCAGTTCGCCCGTTGCACGATCGCGACCTTCGAACACCTCTTCGGAATCATCGACGGCCTTCCAGGTCGTGCCCAGGTCGAGCAGGTTCACGAAGAAGTCGTTGGAGAGCGCCCCCGGCCGCGAGGTAAAGACTCCGTGGTCGGTTTGTCCGAAGTTCGTTCCCAGAACCCGCATGCCGCCGACGAGTGCCGTCATCTCCGGCGCCGTCAATGTCAGCAATTGCGCCCGGTCCACCAGCAACTCCTCGGACGAAACGGCGTACTGCTGCTTCAGGTAGTTGCGGAACCCATCCGCGTAGGGTTCGAGCACGGCGAAGGACTCGACGTCCGTTTGCTCCTGCGAGGCATCCGTGCGACCCGGCGTGAACGGAACGTTCACGTCGTGCCCGGCGTCCTTCGCAGCTTGCTCGACGGCTGCGCATCCGCCCAGGACGATCAGGTCGGCCAGCGAGACACCCTTGCCGTTGGCGTGCACGCTGTTGAACTCCTGCTGGAGGCCCTCGAGGGTCGCCAGTACTCTCGCCAGTTGCTCCGGCTGGTTGACTTCCCAGTCCTTCTGCGGCGCAAGGCCAATGCGCGCACCGTTCGCCCCGCCGCGCAGGTCCGAGCCGCGGAAGGTCGATGCCGAAGCCCAGGCGGTCGAGACCAGTTGCGAGACCGAGAGCCCGGACGCAAGGATCCTGGCCTTCAGGTCGGCGATGTCCTGCGCATCGATCGAGTCGTGGGTGACGGCAGGGACGGGGTCTTGCCAGATGAGTTCTTCCGAAGGGACCTCCTTACCGAGGTAGCGCGAGCGTGGGCCCATGTCGCGGTGCGTCAGCTTGAACCACGCCCGGGCGAACGCGTCGGCCAACTCATCCGGATTCTCGTGGAAACGCCGCGCGATGGACTCATAGACGGGATCCATCCGCATGGCCATATCCGCCGTGGTCATCATGGGCGCGTGGCGCCTTGACGGATCGTGGGCATCCGGTACGGTGTCCGCGCCGGCGCCATCCCTGGGCGCCCACTGATTCGCGCCCGCATCGCTCTTCACCAACTCCCACTCGTAACCGAACAGGTTGTCGAGATAGCCGTTATCCCACTGTGTCGGGTTGTTGGTCCATGCGCCTTCCATGCCGGTGGTGAACGTATCGACGCCCTTGCCGGTGCCGGAACTGTTTTTCCAGCCCAGTCCCTGCTCCTCGATGCTGGCGCCTTCGGGCTCCGGCCCCATCATCTCCGCCTGGCCGGCGCCATGGCACTTGCCGAACGTGTGTCCGCCGATTACCAGCGCGACGGTCTCCTCATCGTTCATGGCCATCCGGCCGAAGGTCTCGCGAATATCCCGGCCGGAGGCAACCGGGTCGGGATGGCCGTTGGGCCCTTCCGGATTCACGTAGATCAGGCCCATCTGAACGGCGCCGAGCGGATTCTCGAGCTCCCGGTCGCCGGAATAGCGTTTGTCGTCGAGCCATATATCTTCGGAGCCCCAATAAATGTCCAGTTCGGGCTCCCAGATGTCCGCGCGCCCACCGCCGAAACCGAACGTCTTGAACCCCATCGATTCAAGAGCGCAGTTGCCCGCCAGGATCATGAGGTCGGCCCATGAGATTTTTCTGCCGTACTTCTGCTTGATCGGCCAAAGGAGCATGCGCGCCTTGTCCAGGTTGCCGTTATCGGGCCAGCTATTGAGCGGCGCGAAGCGCTGGTTGCCGGTACCGCCGCCGCCGCGCCCGTCAGCAATCCGGTAGGTGCCTGCGCTGTGCCACGCCATGCGGATGAACAGCGGCCCATAGTGACCGTAGTCGGCCGGCCACCAGTCCTGCGACGTGGTCATCAGATTGAAGATGTCGTTCTTCACCGCGTCGAGGTCCAGGGTCTTGAACTCTTCGGCGTAGTCGAACGACTCGTTCATGGGATTGGACTTGGCGGATTGCTGGTGAAGAATGGTCAGCTTCAATTGGTTCGGCCACCAGTCCCTGTTGACCGTACCGCTGCCGGCGCCCGCCTTTTGGGCTGCGCCCGTGACCGGGCAAGTTGCATCGTTCATGATTTTCTCCTTCGCATGTTCCGGTTTGATTCGAGCCGTGCCGGGAAATTGCACCGCGGAGCCTGTCGACCAAATCCTCTCGCGGCAACGCCCAAGGCACTTGAGCACCCTGCGGAGTTATCGACGGCTAAAGTGAGTTCCGTTGGAAGCATTTGATTTTGTCGACAGCCGACTCGACTGTTGCAGGTGAGATTAGAAGATACTTATCGCCGTGTCCAACGATTATTACCGGCTATAATAATCGTATTGTACGCATATTCTCAGCCGAGATTGTCTGATGAAGCGCTTACCCACGATGAAACAGCTCCAATACCTGGTGGCGCTGGTTGACACGCGGCACTTTGGCCGTGCGGCGCTGCGTTGCAACATCACCCAATCGACGCTCAGTGCGGGCATTCGCGATCTTGAGACGGTGCTCGGAACCGCGGTCGCGGAGCGTTCGAACCGACGTGTGTTGATCACCCCTGTCGGCGCGCAGACTGCCGAGCGGGCAAAGGCGGTATTGCGGGAAGCCGAAGAGGTCATGGAGGTGGCCAGGGCCGGCCGCTCGCCGATGACGGGGGAGATGCGCCTGGGGGTTATCCCGACGATCGGCCCTTTCGTCCTGCCGCGCGTCTTTCCTGCGCTGAGGGAGAGATTTCCGGAGCTGACGATCTACCTGAGGGAAGAGCAGACGGCACCGCTGCTGGCCCGGTTGGAAGACGGAGAATTGGACGTCGCCCTGATTGCGCTGCCTTATGAAACCGGGGACCTCCGCATTGACGTCATCATGGAGGACGAATTCCTGTTTGCCTGCAACCGGAATCACGCGCTCGCCGGCACCGGCGAGGTTTCGCTCGAAGCGATAGCGGGCGAACAACTCATGTTGCTGGAGGAAGGGCACTGTCTGCGCGGTCACACGCTGGACGTGTGCAGAACGACCGACAGGAGGTCACGGGCGCAATTCGAGGCCAGCAGTTTGCTCACGATGGTACAAATGGTTGCCGCAGGTGTCGGAGTCGCTCTCATACCGCGCCTTGCGGTTGACGCTCATATCACCCGGGGAACGGATATCTCGCTTTCACGGCTTGGCGTGCCGGCTGCGCGTCAGATCGGATTGGCATGGCGAAAAATGTCGTTGAGAACCAAGGAGTTCCGATTGTTGGCAGACACGCTTCGCGAACTGACAGTAGTGGCGTGATTCCTTTGACAAAACAGGACTAACGTGCCCACACGCGTTACAATCCCTGTTGTTCGTCCCAGGCGGATTTGCGGCCGTCACCGGGGCGCAGGTGGGAGTCAATGGGAAACAGCTATCGCGCTGCCGACATCGAGGTCCTGAGCGGTCTTGACCCCGTGCGCCGGCGCCCCGGCATGTATACCGACACCAGTCGGCCCAACCATCTCGCTCACGAAGTCATCGACAACAGCGTCGACGAGGCCATTGAGGGCCATGCCAAGCGCATCGACGTCAGGCTCTTCCGGGACGGTTCGCTGGAAGTCGCCGACGACGGCCGCGGAATGCCGGTTGACATCCATCCCGAAGAGGGGATTCCCGGGGTCGAACTGATCCTCACCAAGCTGCACGCGGGCGGCAAGTTCTCCAACAGAACCTACCGGTTCTCCGGAGGCCTGCACGGCGTGGGCGTCTCCGTGGTGAACGCGCTTTCCAGGAACCTGGAAGTGTGGATCCGTCGCGGTGGCAAGGAATACAACATGAGTTTCTCCGGCGGCGAGCGCCGGGGCGCGCTCGACGTGGTGGGCACGGTCGGCAAGGCGAATACGGGCACCACGCTGCGCTTCTGGCCGGATCCGCAATATTTCGACTCGCCTTCGTTCGCCCTGCGGCGCCTGAAGCACTTGCTGCGCGCCAAGGCGGTGCTGTGTCCGGGGCTCACGGTACGGCTGGAGGTGGAGAGCCCGCGCGAGGTGGAGAGCCCGCACGAGGTCGAGAGCCCGCACGAGGTCGAGACCTGGCAATACAGCGGCGGACTGGCGGAGTACCTGCTCGAGCGGATCGACGGCAGCATCCTGCCGGTGGAGCCCCTGACGGGCAGCCTGCATGGCAAGCGAGAAGCCGTGGACTGGGCACTGGCTTGGGTGCCGGACGATTCTCAATCGCCGGTGACGGACAGCTATGTGAACCTCGTGCCCACGCCCCTGGGCGGTACCCACGTCAACGGATTGCGCGCCGGGCTCACCGAGGCGCTGCGCCAATTTTGCGAGTTTCGAAGCCTGCTCCCGCGGGGCGTCAAACTGGCGCCGGAGGATGTGTGGCAGGACGTGGCGTACATCCTTTCGGTGAAGATGGAAGACCCGCAGTTCTCCGGGCAGACCAAGGAGCGGCTCCGGTCGCGGGAATGCGCCAGTTTCGTCAGCGGCGTCGTCAAGGACAGCTTCGCGCTGTGGCTCAATCAGCACCCCGAGACCGGGGACGAGATCGCCCGGCTGGCGATCGAGAAAGCGCAGTTGCGGCTGAAATCCGCCAAGAAGGTTGTCCGCAAGCGCGTCGTTGCAGGCCCCCAGTTGCCGGGCAAGCTGGCCGACTGCACGATCCAGGAACCCGCGGCGGCAGAGCTGTTTCTCGTGGAAGGGGATTCGGCGGGGGGATCGGCGAAACAGGCGCGCGACCGGGAGACCCAGGCGATCATGCCCCTGCGGGGCAAGATCCTCAACACCTGGGAGGTGGATCCGGGCGAGGTGCTGCGGTCCCAGGAAGTGCACAACATCAGCCTGGCGCTGGGCGTGGATCCGGGCAGCAACAATCTGGACGGACTGCGCTATCACAAGATTTGCATCCTGGCCGATGCCGACTCCGACGGCTTACACATCGCCACGCTGCTTTGCGCGCTGTTTCTGCGCCATTTTCGGCCCCTGGTAGAGGCGGGGCGCGTCTATGTGGCCATGCCGCCGCTGTTCCGTATCGACGTGGGCAAGGAAGTGCACTACGCGCTGGACGAGGCGGAGCGTGACATGCACCTGGACCGAATCGAGGCACAGCGCAAGAAGGGCAAGTTGACGGTGACGCGGTTCAAGGGGTTGGGAGAAATGAATCCCTCCCAGCTTCGCGTGACCACCATGGCCAGGGAAACCCGCCGGTTGGTTCAGTTGATCATGACGGAGAAGGACAATCCGGACCGCATGCTGGACATGCTCCTTGCCAAGAAGCGTTCCGCCGACCGCCGGGCGTGGCTGCACGAGAAGGGCAACCTGGCCGATGTCTGATTTGACCGTCTCACGAGTACTTGTTGCTGCGTGGTGATTTTTTGAGTGACGGATGTTCGGGATGAATCGATGCATGAACAGGAATTGAATTTCGAAGGGATCGAACGGGTTCCGCTGTCGGAATTTACCGAGAAGGCGTACCTGGACTACTCCATGTACGTGATCCTGGACCGGGCGCTTCCGCACATCGGCGACGGGCTCAAACCGGTCCAGCGACGCATCGTTTATGCCATGAGCGACCTTGGCATGTCCGCGGCGTCCAAACCCAAGAAAGCGGCCCGGGCCGTGGGCGACGTCATCGGCAAGTTCCATCCCCACGGTGACTCGGCCTGCTACGAAGCCATGGTGCACATGGCACAGCCATTCGCCTGCCGCCATCCCATCGTCGACGGCCAGGGCAACTGGGGTTCGCAGGATGACCCCAAGTCGTTTGCGGCCATGCGCTATACCGAGGCCCGCCTCACACGTTATGCGCAGGTCCTGCTGGCGGAACTGGACCAGGGCACGGTGGATTGGGCGCCGAATTTCGACGGCACGCTCCAGGAGCCCAAATTGCTGCCGGCAAAGCTGCCCAACCTGCTGCTGAACGGCACCAGCGGAATCGCCGTGGGCATGTCCACCGACGTGCCGCCGCACAACCTCCGCGAGGTGGCCACCGCCCTGATCCGCCTGCTGGAACAGCCGCAGACCACCATCAGCCAGCTCATGCGGCACATCAAGGGCCCGGATTTCCCCACCGGCGGCGAATTGATATCGCCGCATTCGGATATCGCCGCGATCTATCGCAAGGGTACCGGTGGATTGAAGTTGCGTGCCCGGTACGAGGTGCAGGACGGCGACATCGTCATCACCGAATTGCCCTTCCAGGTTTCCGGGGCCAAGGTGCTGGAACAGATCGCCGCGCAGATGCGCGCCAGGAAGCTCCCCATGATGGAGGACCTTCGCGACGAATCGGATCACGAGAATCCGACCCGGCTCGTGCTGGTGCCCCGCTCCAGTCGGGTGGATATCGAGGCGCTCATGGGCCACCTGTTCGCGACCACGGACCTGGAGCGCTCGGTACGCGTCAATCTGAATGTCATCGGCCTCGACGGCCGCCCAGCGGTATTCGGGCTCAGGGAACTGCTTGAATCCTGGCTGAAATTCCGTACCGACACGGTCAGGCGGCGGCTCGAACACCGGCTGAAACGGGTTACCAGGCGGTTGCACATCCTCGACGGGTTGCTGACCGCCTATCTCAATATCGACGAGGTCATCCAGATCATTCGCACCGAGGACAAGCCCAAGCCGGTGCTGATGCAACGGTTCCGGCTCAGCGACGTGCAGGCTGAGGCGGTGCTCGAGTTGCGGCTGCGTCACCTGGCCAGGCTTGAGGAAGTGCGAATTCGGGGTGAACAGTCCGAGTTGGCCGCCGAGCGAGCCGATCTGGAGGAAACGCTGGGGTCGAGTCGGCGGCTGACCGCGCTCATCAAGGGCGAATTGTCGGCGTTGGCGCAAGAGCATGGCGATGCCCGGCGCACGCGGATCGTCCAACGGGAAGCCGCCCAGGTGATCGACGAATCCGACCTGGTTGCCAGCGGGCCGGTCACCGTGGTGCTGTCCGAACACGGCTGGGTGCGGGCGGCCAAGGGACACGAGGTGGATGCCGAGGCGCTGAACTACCGTTCAGGAGACGGACCGCTGGCTGCGGTGAAGGGCCGCAGCAACCAACTGGCGGTGTTCCTGGACAGCACCGGCAAGGCCTACTGCCTGCCGGCACACACGCTGCCGTCGGCCCGTGGCCTTGGTGAGCCGCTCTCCGGACGGCTCAACCCTCCCGATGGTTCCAGCTTCAAGTCCCTGCTCATAGGCGCGGCCGAAGACCGCTGGGTACTGTCGACCTCCACGGGTTACGGGTTTATCGTGAGTCCGGGCGACCTGTACTCCCGCACCAAGGGAGGCAAGTCGGTATTGAGCGTTCCCAAGGGCGGCGAAGTATTGCCCGCGGCTAGAATCGAGGAGAAACAGGCGTATCTCGCGGCGGTATCCAGCGACGGCCGGCTGCTGGCCTTCCCGCTGGAGGAGCTTACGGCGCTGGCCCGGGGCAGGGGCAACAAGATCATCGGCTTGCCCAATGGCAATGACCTGCGTCTCGTGTCAGTCTGCGCGTTCGCCGAACGCCAGGCGGTCAAGGTCTTCTGCGGCAAGCGGTTCATGCGGCTGAGGCCGATCGACTTGCGCAAGTACATGGGTGCGCGGGGTCGCCGGGGACTGGCGTTGCCGCGCGGGTATCGCAAGGTCGATGCACTGGAGCCGATACCGCGGAAATCGTAATCAATGGTGTGGAGATAAAGAGAATGAAGGACTCGATCGGTCGGTTCGGTAGCGGATGCGCGGCTCTGTGCCTCGCGGGAATGTCGTGGTCAGCCTCCATATCGGCGGAGACCATTGCCATCATTGGCACCGGCGAGGTCGCCGGGGCGCTGGGACCCGAGTTCGCGGCCCAGGGGCACGACATTGTCTACGGTTCCCGGGACCCGGGCCGTGACTCCGTGAGCGAACTCGTCGCCCGCACGGGTGGCAGCGCATCCGCAACCACCCAGGCGGACGCGGTCGCCGGGGCGGATATCGTCGTCGTGGCGGTCCCGTGGTACGCGGTCGAGGAAGTGGTCGCCAACCTCGGTGACCTGTCGGGCAAGATCGTCATCGATCCCACCAACCCCAGGATGGTGGGCGAGGACGGTTTGCGCGACTTCGCCGTGGATCCGTCCAACGCGGAATGGATCCAGCGCTGGGCGCCGCAGTCGCGCGTGGTCAAGGCGTTCAATACGATGGGCTGGGAAACCATGGTGGATCCCGATTCCTCCGGCGGACCGGTCACCGTGCCCATCGTGGGCGACGACTCCGAGGCCAAGGCCGTGGTGTCCGGGTTGATCGAAGGCATGGGGCTGGAGGCAGTCGACCTGGGGCCCGTGCGCTATGCGCACGTCGTCGAGGGTATGTACATTGTCTGGGGTAATGCCCGGGCGCTCGGTAACCCGTTCACTTACCATTTGCGGCGGATACCCGCCGCGGAGCCGACGAACTAGGGCGATTGTTGCCTACGAATAAACCGGCCCAGCATCGGTACGGCAAAGGAATATTTTCCATGCCGATTCTTGTACACCAACCCTTGGGTGGCGAGAGTGACCAGCATCTGGTTGACGTGGCTACTCCCAAAAGGCTTGATGAGGACCCGTTTGGATTCCTCAACAACTTGCTGAACCGTGAACTCGTCGTCACAGCTTTCCAGCCTGGAGATTACAAACAGCAATTCTCTTTGCCGGTCCGTCGCACGGGCCCAGCGACCAGCAAAGAAGTCGGAGTCGAGTTTCTGTTCTATCTCAACCACGGGAACGGATAGCTGATCCTCGTTGTCGATTCGCTGAATGAGTGCGTCATAGACTTCACGGCATATGAACTGTATGAAATAGGGATATCCTCCAGACATATCGATGATTTTCTTTACAGAATCGTCGCTTAGGTGCACCGGGCACGCCGCATCGTCGATGGGTTTGCGAATTGCTTGCTCGCTCTCGTGCCTGTTCAGGCTCTGAAGGAACACAACACGGAACATTCTCTCCGAGTAGGTTCTGGCGTCCACGAGTTTAGGGAACAAAGTCGGCAGACCTGTCAGAATGAGCATCAGGGGAATCCCCCTGCGTTGCAGCGATTGGAAGCAGTCAAGGAGTAGTGACAATGGGTATTGCTCCTTTGCCGGCTGATCGGCCAGGTTTTGCGCCTCGTCGTAGGCAAAGACAATCCCGCTAAAGCGTCCGGCTTTCGACAGAGCGTGCCACGTGAGTTCCAGGACACCCTTGAGCTTGTCGAGAGCCAGGCCAGGGATGCGATTATAGGTTTCAATCAGGGTTTGGTAGTTGAGGGTGTGCGGAACCGTTTCCGTATGTCCTGTAAATCCGGCACTGTGCACCAACCTGGTATCGACGACCACTCTGGAGGTAATCGGGGAAAGATCCGTGAATAGCCGGATGGCCATCTTATCTTCGTCGACACTCGTGGACTCGGAAAGATCGGTTCCGACCCATATCCAATTGCTTTCTACTGCCAGCGGTTTGAAGGAGTCAAGAAGCACGGTTTTCCCAACGCCTCGCAGTCCGGTCAGTATCATGTTTTCGAGGATTGTTTGTTGCTTGAGCAATCGAAGCAGTTCCTTGCGCTCTGCCAGCCTTCCGGCCAGGTACGGTGGCGCGTGACCCGCACCAGGACGAAACGGATTCGAAAATTGAGGCATGTCGATCTTTATCTTTGTCAATAACAATATATAAATTTAGTAAAAACTATAAATTCATGTGTTTCACTAATCAAGTGTGATTTTGGGTTATCGTCAACATATGGAATCGTCTCCCTGGCGTCTCGATGCCGTTGGTACAACAGTCGCTGAGTAACACGGACTAGCCGATAGCCGTCTTGCTCGGTTCGCCGGGTTCTTCCCGAACCAGCCTGGGGACCAGGTAGCCGGGAAGGCGGCGGCGCAGTTCCGCGATCAGTTCGGTTCCCCGGGATGCCGGCACGTCGAAATGGGCGGCGCCGCTCACCGGATCCAGCAGGTGCAGGTAGTAGGGCAGCACACCGCACCTGAAGAGTGCCCGGCTCAACGATTCCAGTCTTTGCGCGCTGTCGTTGATTCCCTTGAGCAGTACCGACTGATTGAGCAGCGCCGTGCCGGTGCGCGCAACAGCCTCCAGCGCCGCGTGAACCGAGCGGTCGATTTCGTTGGCGTGATTGCTGTGCACGACCATGACCGTATGCAGCCGGGTATCGGCCAGGAGCTTCAGCAGCCCCGGGTCAATGCGTTCCGGCAGCACGATGGGAAATCGCGTGTGAATTCGGACGGTATCGACGTGCTGCAGGTCTTCGATCAGGTGCAGCAGTTCGCCCAGCCGCCGGTTGTCAAGGCTGAGGGGGTCGCCGCCCGAGAGGATGACCTCGGTGACATCGTCCATCCGGCGCAATTCGCGGAGCGCGGGTTCCCAGCGGTCCCTCGCGGCAACCTGGTCCGCGTAGGGAAAGTGCCGCCTGAAGCAGTAGCGGCAATGCACCGGGCAGGCGGGCGTGGTCACGAGCAGCGCGCGCCCGCGGTATTTCTTCAGCACTCCGTGGTCGGCGAGGCCACTCTCGCGGAGCGGATCGTGTTCGAAGCCGGGTACGTCGATCCGCTCTGCGTTCAGCGGCAGCACCTGCAGCAGCAGCGGGTCGGCGGGATCGCCCTTGCGCATGCGGGCTGCGTAGGACCGCGGCACCCGCAACGGAAACTCTCCATCTGAAGGTTGAAATGCGTCTATGCGGTTCGCGTCGACCCGCACCGTGTCGAGGAGTTCACGCACTGTGCCGATGGCGTTTCGCAGCGAGCGCTGCCAGTCGTCGGCAGGCGGGGATTCAGGAGTACTGTTCACGGCAGGTGTTCGTTTCCGCACGGCTTGCCGGTATTATCCACCGACTCTCACCCGGACAGGGACAACGGCGGATATGGCAAGTTTTAGCACCAACGAATTTCGCGGCGGGCTGAAGATCATCATCGACAACGATCCATGCTCCATCATCGAGAACGAATTCGTGAAGCCCGGCAAGGGTCAGGCATTCAACCGGGTCAGGATTCGCAATCTCAAGACCGGCCGAGTGGTTGAGAGGACCTTCAAGTCGGGGGAATCCGTGGAGGCCGCCGACATCCACGAGCAGCCGATGCAGTACCTCTATACCGACGACACTTTCTGGTATTTCATGGTGCCCGATACGTTCGAACAACACGCCGCCGATGCGAACGCCGTGGCGGATGCCCTGCAATGGCTCAAGGACGCGGACACCTGCCTGGTGACGCTGTGGAACGGAGCCCCGCTGCAGGTGGCGCCTCCGAACTTCGTTGAACTGGCGATCGTCGAAACGGATCCCGGGTTGCGCGGGGACACCGCCCAGGGCGGCGTCAAGCCCGCGAAGCTGGAGACCGGCGCCGTGGTCCGGGTACCGCTATTCGTGGAGCAGGGCGAGGTCATCAAGGTCGACACGCGCAGCGGCGAGTACGTTTCCCGCGTCAAGGACTAGTGTCAGATCGATGCGCAGACAATTTAGGGTTGGAGGTGAATGAAATGGACATCAAGCCGATCAGAACCGACTCCGATTATCGGGAGGCGTTAAGGGTGATCGAGAGCCTGATGACAGCGGCGCCGGATACCCCTGAAGGCGAACGGCTGGATGTGCTGGTGACTCTCGTTGAAGCGTATGAATCCAGACACTATCCGCTGGATTTACCCGATCCGGTGGAGGCAATCAAGTTTGAAATGGAGCAGAAGGGACTGACTGCAAAGAGTCTTGAGCCCATGATCGGCAAGCGCAACCGTGTTTATGAGATTCTGAACCGCAGACGGCCGCTCACCTTGAAAATGATCCGGAATCTGAATCGGGAACTGGGTATTCCGGCAGAGTCGCTGATCAAGCCGCCGCAGATTCAGCCGTGAATCCGCCTTTGGCTGGAACGTCGGCAGCGACTTCCTGCGCTTTAATGCGGAAAGCTTATGGTAACGGCCACGTCATTCAGGCCCGCGGCCACCGCGACGAGGCGATCCACGCCAACGGCTACCCCGGAGCAGGCCGGCAGGCCGTGGGCGAGGGCGGCGAGCAGTTCCTCGTCCACGGGCGGTACCGGTAGACCGGCCTTGCGACGCCTTTCTTGCTCGGCCTCGAATCGTGACTGCTGCTCGTTCGCATCGATCAGTTCGAAATAACCGTTGGCCAGTTCCAGCCCGCCGGAAAACGCTTCGAAGCGCGCCGCCACCGGGGGCGACGTGGTCTTGATGCGCGCCAGGGCTGCCTGGCTCGCCGGGTAGTCAAATATGAAGGTGATGCTGTCGGGATCGAACCTGGGTGCGATTGCCGTGCTCAGCGCCAGGTCCAGCAGCCCGTCGTGATCCAGGCCTTGCGGTACGTTTACGCCAAGGCTCCCGAGACGTTCTGTAAGCGCCCCAAAATCGTCGCCCGGGTCAATGTCCAGATAGCGATGGAATGCCTCGTGGTAGCTGAGACGCGTGGTCGAAGATCGAGGCCGGTGGGGCGCCAACAGGCTGGTCAGCAGCTCATCCACTTCCGTCATCAGCGCCACCTCGTCCCACCCTACCCGGTACCATTCAAGCAGCGTGAACTCCGGCTGGTGCCACCGCCCCAGTTCGCCGTCGCGATAGACCCGGCACAGTTGGTAGATGTCGCCTGAGCCGGCCGCCAGCAACCGCTTCATCGCGTATTCCGGTGAAGTCGCGAGGAAGTGTTCCCGGGCGCCGAGGGCTCGCACGCGGGCGGTCACCGATTCCACGTTGGGGTCTGTGCAGCCGGCGGCCGACAGTGCCGGCGTTTCCACTTCCAGCACGTTTCGCTGGGCAAAGAACGCTCGGATCGACTCCACCAGGCCTGCCCGCAGACGCAGCGTTTCCATGGAGGCTCGCGGCCTCCAACCGTCGGGATCGCTCATACCAGCGAGGCCAACGCCTGGCCCATCCTGACGGCTTGTCCCCGCGCCAGTTCAGGGTGCCACGTCGCTTTCTTCGGCGGCAGAACAAGTACCACGGTGGACCCGAGATTGAACTTGGCGATTTCATCGCCGCGCCCGAATTTCCATTCCGAAAGTACGGTGGCGTCCTGCCACACTCGTGCGCGTCCGCTGCTGATTTCGCCCAGCCACGCGGTGCTGATACTGGACACGTTGAGCGCGCCCACCAACACGACCGCCATCGGCCCGACCGTGGTCTCGAACCAGCAGACGACTCTTTCGTTACGGCAGAACAGCCGGGGCAGGGCGGCCGCAGTGGCGTTGTTAACGCTGTAGCGCTTGCCGGGGATATAGCGCGTCCTCTGCACCGTGCCCGCCAGCGGGAGGTGGACGCGATGGTACTGGTGAGGCGCCAGGTAAAGCGTTACGTAGCTGCCCGCAACAAAGGCTGCTACACGGTCCGGTGGTTCCCCGAGCAACTCTTCCAGTCGATAGCGAAGGCCCTTGGCCTGAATCATCTCGCCGCCGTCGACGGTGCCGAACTGGGTGAGAAAGCCGTCCACCGGGGAAATCAGCGTGCGCTCGTTGCCGGAGATGGGTCGCGCCTCGGCCTTCAAGCGACGGGTAAAGAAATCGTTCAGACTCGTGTAGCTTTCCAGGTGGCTGCGTTCGGCCTCCTCAAGGTCCACCGCATAGCGCCGGGCGAACCAGCCGATCAGCGGTCGTGAGACCCAGCCCCAGCGACAACGAGCCAGGCGGTAGACCAATCGGCCCAGCAGCCGTTGCGGCAGCAACTGCTGTATCAGGACAGGAAGGCGCTTCATGAGGGCGCCGGTGGATCGGCGCCTTGTGTCCTCAGGTAATGGTCGCGAATTCTGAGAAAGTCCGAAGCGATGACCGCCGCATCGTGGGGCGGGCTGAACACCGCGATCAACTCCGCGCCGGGCCCGACCACGTAGACCGTGGAATTGTGGGTCACGGTGTAAGGCTCTCCTTCGGCATGCGGTTGCGCGTGAACGGCCACCCCCAGCGCCTTGAGCCACGGGTCCATGGCTTCGCGCGGCCCGGTCACACCCTGAAATGCCGGGTCGAAATGACCCAGGTAGGTATCGATTTGAGCTGGGTTATCGCGAGCCGGGTCGACGCTTGCGAAGACCACCTGGGGCACGTCGATGTGCGGCGTGTTCCACTCCGCGCCCATCCGTGCGAGAACGGCGAGGGTCAGCGGGCAGATGTCCGGGCAATGGGTGAACCCGAAGAACACCAGGTTGAACTGGCCGTGCAACTGCTCTTTCGTAAACACGCCACCTGCCTTGTCGGTGAGCGTCACTTCAGGGATTTCCAGAGGTGGCTCGAGCAATGTTGCCACGACCGGCAGGGGCGGTGGCGGCTGGCTGCACGACACCGCGCATAGCGCGCCGACCAGCGCGGCGATACCGGCCGCGGGGGACGATAAGCGAGCACTGTGGATCGGCCTCATGCGAGCGATTATCTCACAACCCGTATCATTGGCAGCCGATGGATACCACCGAACTACGCAAGGGACTCGAGCGCGGCCGGACGGGCGCGGATTGGACCGACAGCCTCGCCCGATTCTTCGCGGCCCGGGACCTGAGCTACGGTCATGGCACCGACAATCCCCGGGATGAAGCGTATTGGTTGATCCGCGCGCAACAGGGCTGGTCCGAGCGCGCGTGGACGGCGCCACCGGACCGCGGCTTGATCGATGGCATCGTCGATCTGGCCCGGCGCCGCGCGGTACAGCGCACGCCACTGGCCTATCTGCTGGGAGAAGCCTGGTTCGCGGGGTTGCGGTTCACGGTCGACGCGCGCGTGCTGGTTCCCCGCTCCCCCCTGGCCGAACTCATCGAGAGCCGCTTCCGGCCGTGGTGCCGCCTCAAGCCCGGCGATCGCATTCTGGATGCGGGGACGGGCAGCGGCTGCCTCGCGGTCGCGACCGCCCATCACTGCGCGGAAGTGAGCGTGGATGCCACGGACATCTCGGCGGACGCACTGGCGGTCGCCAGACGCAACGTGCGAGAACACGGGCTGGAGAATCGTATCCGGCTCATCCGGACGGACCTGTTCGAGGGATTGAAGGGGCCGTATCGGATCATCATGACCAATCCGCCCTACGTGCCCAGCGAGCGGCTTGAAGAACTTCCCGCGGAGTACGGCCATGAGCCCAGGACAGCGTTGGATGGCGGAGACAGCGGCCTGGACCTGGTGGATCGGATCCTTGCAGGTGCCGCGGAACTGCTGTCCGGGGACGGCCTGTTGATCGTCGAAGTAGGCGAAGTTCAGGAGGCATTCCAGTCCCGGTACCCGAGCCTTCCGGCCACGTGGCTTGAGTTTGAACGAGGCGGTGAAGGTGTTTTCTTGTTGACGCCTGAAGAATTGGCTGGATACTTACAGCCCTGAATCGCACTCAGGGCGGAACCGCACGTCTCGGACGCGTTCGATTCGGACGCAAGGAACTCCTGGATATGGCTGGCGATACTTACGGAAAACTGTTTACGGTCACGACCTTCGGCGAGAGCCACGGCCCCGCCATGGGGTGCGTGGTGGACGGCTGCCCGCCGGGGCTGGCGCTGTCCGAAGCCGACATACAGGTTGATCTCGACCGGCGCCGTCCCGGCCGTTCAAGGCATGTCACCCAGCGCAAGGAGCCCGACCAGGTCATTATCCTTTCCGGGGTTTTCGAGGGTGTGACCACCGGAACCGCCATCGGGCTGCAGGTGCAGAACGTGGATCAGCGCTCGCGGGACTACAGCAAGATCAAGGACACATTCAGGCCGGGGCACGCCGACTACACCTATCAGCAGAAGTACGGCATCCGCGACTACCGCGGCGGCGGGCGCGCCTCCGCCCGGGAAACGGTGATGCGGGTGGCGGCCGGCGCCATCGCGCGCAAGTACCTGCTTGAACAACTCGGACTGAGTATCTACGGGTACGTGGCGCAACTCGGGCCGCTGGAACTCGGCGTCCACGATCTGGACGCGATCGATAACAATCCGTTCTTCTGTGCGGACCCGGACAGGCTGGGCGAGCTCGAAGCCTTCATGGACGACCTGCGCAAGAAGGGAGACTCCATCGGGGCGCGAATCAACATCGTTGCCACCGGCGTGCCCACCGGACTGGGCGAACCCGTATTCGACAAGCTTGAAGCCGCCGTCGCCTACGGAATGATGAGCATCAACGCGGTCAAGGGGGTGGAATTCGGGGACGGGTTCAAGTGCGTGCAGCAGCACGGCAGCACGCACCGGGATGAAATCACCCCCGATGGATTCACCAAGAACTCCTCCGGCGGAACCCTTGGCGGGATCTCCTCCGGGCAGGACATTCTGGTCAGCATCGCTATGAAACCAACGTCGAGCATACAGGTGGCGGGGAGCACGGTTGATCGTACCGGCAAGGCTGCACAGATCGTCACCACGGGCCGTCACGATCCCTGTGTCGGGCTGCGGGCAACACCCATCGCAGAGGCCATGCTGGCGCTTACGCTGATGGATCACTACCTGCGCCATCGTGCCCAGAACGCCGACGTACAGTCCGAAACGCCGGCCATCGGCATCGAACAGTAGGGCTGACGAAGTCAGATCGACAGGGGCAATCATGTCTGCAACCTATGATGTGGCCATCGCCGGGGCGACCGGTGCCGTCGGGGAGGCCTTGCTGCAGATTCTCGAGGCCAGGGATTTTCCTGTTGGCCGGCTGTTCCCGTTGGCAAGCGAACGATCCGCCGGCCGCACGGTGCAATTCAGGGGCAAAGCCGTGGAAGTCGGCGTGCTTGACGATTTCGATTTTCGTCAGGTGGCCGTGGGCCTGTTTTCGGCAGGTGCTTCGATTTCGGCCTGGGCGGCTCCCCGGGCGGCGGCGGCGGGCGCAGTCGTGGTGGACAACACGTCGCAGTTTCGCTATGACGACGACATCCCCCTGGTGGTGCCGGAGTGCAACCCCCATCGAATCGCGGATCACACGAACCACGGCATCATCGCCAATCCCAATTGCTCGACGATTCAGATGGTAGTCGCACTGAAACCCATCAACGACGCGGTGGGCATCGAGCGAGTCAACGTATCCACCTACCAGTCGGTGTCGGGCGCCGGCCGCCTCTCCATGGAGTCATTGACGGCACAAAGCCGCGCAATCCTGGGGGGCAGCGAAGTCGAGCCGCAGTCCAATCACGAAAAACCCGTGGCGTTCAACGTTGTGCCGAAGATCGACCGGCTGATGGACAATGGCTATACCAGGGAAGAGATGAAAATGGTCTGGGAGACTCGCAAGATTCTCGAAGACCCCGACATTCTGGTGAATCCGACCTGTGTCCGCGTGCCGGTTTACCTGGGCCATTCCGAGGCGCTGCATATCGAGACTCGTGAGAAGCTCACCGTCGAGGAGGTTCGCGACCTGCTTCACGCGGCGCCCGGCGTGGTCGTCCTGGATGGCGAGAATCCAGGGGACTACCCCACCGCGACGACCGAGGCCGCCAACCGCGACGCGGTCTACATCGGGCGCATCCGCGAAGATATTTCCCATCCGCGAGGCATCAACCTCTGGGTGGTGGCGGACAATCTGCGCAAGGGCGCCGCCCTGAACAGCGTGCAAATTGCGGAAATATTGGTGGATCGTTACCTGTGATGTATCTTGGGGCTGTCGCGCCACTGGATACAAAGCCGTTGCGAACCGCCGCACCATCGTCGCCGAAACGTCGATCGCCGGGGAAACCGGGTTTCCGACACGCGCTCCTGGTGGTGTGGCTCGCCGCAATGCCGGCGGGCGCGGTGGGTCTGGGGGACATGGTGCTCACGTCTGCGCCCGGTCAACCCCTGCAGGCGGAAATTCCCGTCGAACTGGTCACCGCCCAGGAATTATGGGCTCTTCAGGTGGGCGTTGCCTCCGAGACCACATTCCTTCGCAACGGCCTCGACCGCACCCCGGAACTCGACGAACTGCGCTTTGAAGTCGCCCGCGACAGCGATGGCGAAAGCATCGTTCGGATGACGTCGCCGAACCCGTTGGCGTCGCCGATGACCGTGCTGGTGGAGGCGACGTGGCTGCGGCTCCCGGACTGGCCCGTGGGCCGGCTGGTGCGGATTTACTCCTTCGGGCCGCGAGACCTGCCCGCGCCCGGTGCGCAACCGCGGCCGGTTGGAGCCGGTTCGCTTGAAACCTATGGTCCCGTAGGGGCCGACGAAACGCTGTGGAGCCTGGCTACGCGGTTCAGCGCGTTGGGCGTGCATTCATACCAGATCCTGGTCGCGATATTCGAGGCCAATCCGCGCGGCTTCGGCGGCAACATGAACGGGATCTACCAGGGTGCGACGTTGCGAATTCCCGAAGCCGTGCAGGCACGGCGGCTGACGGTGGAAGAGGCGACTGCGGAAGCGATCCGCCAACTCGACGTGTGGTTGGCCGAATCGGAGAGCCGGGGGCAGCCCCCGCTCCCCGCGGGGCAGGAAGACGGCGCCCTGGCCGCCGAAGCCGATGAGTTGCAGGCCGAACTGGAAGGCACGCGCCAATTGCTCGAGACTCGGGATGACGAGTTGCTGGCGCTGCGGGAACAGCTCGTGGAGGCCCAGGCCGCGGCCCAGGCGGCCGAGGTAGCCGCCGCGGCGGCGCGTGCCGCCATACCTCCGGCACCGCCACCCGGCCTGCGCGGGATCTGGGTTGAACTGAATCGGGCCGCCAGCCGTGCAGCCACCACGGCCATTGCCATGGGCGTCGGGACCCTGCTGCTTGTTGGAATATTGATAGGGTTTCTTTTTGGCCGGCGCAGGGGAACGCGTGGAGAGCGCCGGGAGGCTGCTCAAATTTCGGTTGCCGATGACACGGATGAAGACTCCCGGTCCAGCGAGGATACCGGCAGCATGGCCGAATCGCAGGCAACCATGGAGGTCGAATCGCAACTCGACCTGGCACGCGCCTACGTGGACATGGGTGATAACGCAGCAGCGCAGCGCACTGTGCGTGCCATCGTGAAGGCGGGCAACCGGAACCAGCGCCAGCAGGCGGAGGCGCTGCTTCAAGAAATCAAGCCTCCCGCGAAGGAGAAACCCGGCACCTCGGACGATCAGGATTGAGGGGCGAACGACCGGAGTCCAGGTCAGGTATTCCGGAATCCGCAAACTGATTCCATGACGACGACCACGCACCGGCTCGCCGTGGGGCTGGAATACGATGGCACCGACTTCGTCGGCTGGCAGATACAGCGGTCCGGGCGCAGCGTTCAGGGCGTGTTGGAGGCAGCCGTATCAACGGTTGCCGACGAACGAATCGGCGTGACAGGCGCCGGGCGTACCGACGCGGGCGTCCACGCTCATTGTCAGGTTGCCCACTTCGACACCCGCGCCCGACGCACGTCCCGGCAGTGGCTCCTGGGGATCAATTCCAATCTGCCCGAGGATGCGGCCGTTCGTTGGGTTCGGCAGGTGGATGCAAGTTTTCATGCGCGCCATACGGCTACGGCGCGTCGCTATCGGTACCTGATCATCGAGCGTGCGACGCGCTCGGCGTTGTTGCGGCATCGAAGCTGGTGGCGGCGCGAGACGCTGGATTGTGCGTCGATGTGCGCGGCGGCCAGCGCGCTATTGGGAGAGCGGGATTTTTCTGCGTTTCGCGCGGCGGGCTGCCAGTCGGCCACTCCCATGCGGCGGCTCACGTCGGTGGCGTTGTACCGGGCCGATGGCTTGCTGCACCTGGAATTCGAGGCCAATGCCTTTCTCCAGCACATGGTTCGAAACCTGGTGGGTGTACTTGTTGAGATTGGCCGGGGCGCTGCGCCGCCGGGTTGGGCGGCGGAGGTGCTGGCCGGCCGCGACCGCACCAGGGCCGGTGTCACCGCACCGGCGCAGGGGCTTACGATGGTCGGGGTACGTTATCCGCGCCGATACGACTTGCCCGGGCTTGCATGGAAAACCCCTTTTCCCTAGGCGTCAGCGCGCCGGTCGCCGGGGCGAAAACTGCTAGGGCAAGGCGTCCAGTTCCTCCAGTTGTTGCCGCAGCACCGTGGCGCGGGCGTAGACCTGCGTCGGGAAGATCAGCTCCGGCTGCTCCAGCTCCGGAAAGACGTCCTGGGCATCCAGGGCGTCCGACACCACCGCAAGTCCCGCAACCAGGATCCGGGCGAGGTCGTATACGTGGCCGGGTTCTATATCGTCGGGGATGTTGCGGCGGGAACTGAGCCGCAGTACGGAGACGCCGGATTGCTCCGCCAGACTGCTCAGCAGATCGGCGCTGTTCAGCAGTAGCCTGTAAACGTCGGCCGGGCGCCTGTAGGTGTCAAACGGCATGGCATCGGGCACATAGTCCTCGATCCCGTTGTGCGCGAGTATGGCGGCGCTGTACAGCACTGCCAGCGTCACTTGATCGAAGACATCCCGCGGCAGTATCGGCACGTCGAGCAGCAGGTTGAGCTGTCGGTTGGCATCCAGAATCGTCATGAAAACGCCGGTCGCGGACGCTGATCCGCGCGACTGGGCCGGTATCTCGATATCGACGCCGAGCGCTTCCTTGACCAGCCTGATCTGTTCCAGGGCGCCTGCAACCACCGCATGTGTGTCGCTGGACTGAAGATCGCCTTCAGGAACCGGGGGCGCCGCGACGCGTGTTGCACCGGCGTACTCCTGTGCAAGCTGGTTGGACTTGCGGAACAGGGTCTGGGCCTGGAAATAGACTTCAAACTGGGATACACCCGAGGCGGGCAGGCGCGGACTGTCGTCGAACGGCCGGCCCATGACTTCACGGATTATTTCAATTTCATCGGCTACCTCGGATGCCACAGCGTAGACATCCGGGTTTTCGATGGACTGGGCGTCGGCGATCGAACTCATGCAGAGGAAAACTGCGGCAGCCAGGCTCAGGTCGCGGAAATGTTTGATTGATGAGTGTTCCATCCGATTCTCCTCTGGGCCAGCGATACGTTGATCATACGCCTGACCCGCGAACATCATCAATGCAGGTGTGCTGCGCGCCGGCGCACTCGCGGTATCGATGGCCCGGTACGGGGCCAGGCGCTCGACGCAAGGTCGGCGAGTGACCGGTTCAATGTGCACGTCACTGCTTTTGGTTATCATTCGCAGCCGGACAGGGCGAGACGGTCCATGGGCTGGTTCGACAAATTGATGCCCTCCCGCATCAAGACGGAGACGCGAATGCGCTCCGTCCCGGAGGGTTTGTGGGTGAAGTGCAGCGGCTGCTCGGCGCAGCTTTACCGCGCTGAACTCAAGCGAAACCTGATGGTCTGCCCCAAGTGCGAGCATCACTTGCGGATCAGTGCGCGCGATCGGCTGGAGATGTTCCTCGATCCGGATTCGGGGGTGGAAATCGCCGCCAACCTCGAGCCCCTGGATCCACTGAAGTTTCGGGACAGCAAGCGCTACCGCGACCGCTTGACACAGGCCCAGAAGGCCACTGGAGAGCGGGACGCGCTGGTTGTCATGGCAGGAACGGTAAGGGCGATTCCCGTGGTTGCGGCCGCATTCGAGTTCCGCTTCATGGGTGGCTCCATGGGCTCCGTTGTCGGTGAACGGTTTTGCCGGGCAACGGCGTATTGCATTGAACATCAGCGGCCGTTGATCTGTTTCTCCGCCAGCGGCGGTGCGCGCATGCAGGAAGCGCTGCTGTCCCTGTTCCAGATGGCCAAGACCAGTGCCGCGCTTGCGGCACTCGCCGAGGCCGGGCAACCCTACATATCGGTCATGACGGACCCGACGACGGGGGGTGTGTCGGCCAGTCTGGCGTTGCTCGGCGACATCAATGTCTCCGAACCCAGGGCGCTCATCGGGTTCGCCGGTCCGCGCGTAATCGAGCAGACCGTTGGCGAAACGCTTCCGGAGGGATTCCAGCGTGCCGAATTCCTCCTGGAAAAGGGCGCGCTCGACATGATCGTCGATCGCAGACAGGTTCGCGACGAAGTCGCCTTTCTGCTTGCCAAGCTGCTTGACCGGCCGCGCCCGGTCTGAACGTGCCCGAACGGCGATTCTCGACAGCGAGACCGAGGTGCGGCTACCGCGTTGCGGTACTTGCCAATGGGTCCGCTATCGGCTGCGGCCCGCGCCTCGTATCGGCGCCTCAGGCTCGCTCTGAAATGGCAGGAACTCATGGGACACCGGGAGGGCGTTGAGCCATGGAGGCTGGTTCAGTCGAACTGGAAGCGTGGCTCGAACGTCTGGAGACGCTGCACCCGAAAAAGATCGATCTCGGGCTGGAGCGAGTCGGGAGGGTTCTGGATCGACTTTCCCTGAGGGCGCCGTCGTACCGTGCGATTACGATCGGCGGGACCAATGGCAAGGGTTCCTGCGTCGCACTGCTTGAGAGCCTGTATCTGGCAGGCGGCTACCGGGTGGGCGCGTTCACCTCCCCGCATCTGTGGCGATTCAACGAACGCATCCGAGTGGACGGCATCGAAGCGGACAGCGCAACCATCGTCGCGCTGTTCGAGCGAATCGAGCAGGCTCGCGGGGAAGTCTCATTGTCCTATTTCGAGTTTTCTACCGTCGCGGCGCTCCTGCATTTCGCCAGGACCGGCGTCGATGTGGCCCTGCTGGAAGTGGGGCTGGGCGGGCGCCTGGATGCGGTCAATGCCATCGACGCCGATGCCAGCCTGATCGCCAGCATCGATCTGGACCATCAGGAGTGGCTGGGAACCACCCGCGAAGCGATCGGCTACGAGAAGGCCGGCATCATGCGCTCCGGGCAGCCGGCTGTCGTTGCCGAGCGGAATCCCCCGGAGAGCCTCCTGGTCCATGCCGCCGGAATGGGTGCTGAACTGCGCAGACTCGGCGCGGATTTCGATTTCGAAACCGGCCGCTCGCAATGGACCTACAGGAGCGTGCACAGGGTTGTGGAAGGACTGCCGTGCCCGAGCTTCGGCGGCCGCGAACAGATCGCCAATGCGTCCGGGTGCCTGGCTGTCGTGGAATCGCTGGACAACGATCTGCCGCTCGACAGGGCAGTGTGGAGCCAGGGTATCGAGCGAGCGCGGCCGAGCGGGCGCATCGAAGAGCGGGACGTCGGCGGTTTGCGGTGGATTTTCGATGTCGCGCACAATCCAGCCGCCGCCCGCGTACTGGCCGAAGCCCTGCGCAGGCGCCCGGTCGGCGGCCGGACGTTCGGCATCGTCGCCATGATGGAAGACAAGGACCACGAAGGCGTCCTCGGTCCGCTGATGCCCGTGATCGACCATTGGCTTGTGACCTGCGCGGGTGGAGTCCGCGGTGCGGCGCCGGATGCGCTCACCGCCGTTCTGGGGCCAGGCAGTCCAGTATCCATTCATCTCGATGCCGAGGCGGCTTGTAATCATGTTCGGGGCCGCGCCGAACCCGGAGACCGGATTGTCGTATTCGGTTCTTTCTACCTCGTGGGTCCCGCGATGTCGGCGCTTGGGCTATACTTCACCGGGTCACAGGCGGGTAATAGATCCGCAACATGGACCGGAGTTTGAAAGAACGAGTCATAGGCGCCTCGGTGCTGGTCGGGTTGGCAGTGTGGCTCATTCCCTGGGTGCTTGACGGCCCCGTGCAGGACGCCGAAGTCGGCGCCGCGCAGGTACCGGCCGCCGAACGATCGGCACCGCTGCGTACCCAGACCATCAGGCTCGACGGTCAGCCGAATTCTTCCACGCAGGCTGGCGCGACAGACATTCCGGGCAGACCGGTGCCGCAGGGTCCGGAGGGGGTCCCTGAAGGCACGCTCGACGTCTCGGTCGCCCCGCAACCGGACGCCCCTGCAGTGCCGGCGCCCATACGTACGACCGCAGAGGTCCGGGTGGATGCATCCTCCGAAAACGCGGCCGTGGTCTCGGCAGGTGCACCGCGTGAGACTGTCAACGAGCCCGGATCTGCAGCGTCCGGTGCCACATCCTCCACCACAGCACCAGCGCAGTCCGGGCCGGGCTGGTTGGTCCAGGTAGGGAGCTTCGGCAGTGAGGAGAATGCTCGCCGTCAGGCGGGTCGCATCGCGGACGCAGGCTATACGGCCAGACTTTATCCCCATAGCGCGGGCGGGGGCGTGATGTACCGCGTTCGGGTGGGTCCCGAACCCAGCCGTGAAGGCGCCGAAGAGATTGCGTCGTCACTGCGAGACCAGCAATTTGTTGCCCAAGTCGTCAGCAGCGATTGACCTGAGGGGGAGTCAGGCCAGATGTCCTGGGTCGATCTGGTGATCATTACAATCTGTTTCGCCTCTGCCGCCTTTGGCGCGTTGCGGGGTTTTGCGAAGGAAACGCTTTCCCTGGTCACGTGGGTCGCCGGCATTTGGCTGGCATGGAATTTTTCCTGGGTTGCAACGTATTTCATGGGCGAATGGGCGGCGGCGCCGGAACTCAAGGTGTGGGTCGGCCGCCTGATCATCTTCGTGGTGGTGCTGGTATCCGGTGGCCTGGCCGGTCAAATGGTGGGATCCCTGATCAAACAGACGGGTTTGAGCGGTACCGACCGTGTCCTGGGGTCGATCTTCGGCCTGGGGCGCGGCGCCATCATCCTGGGGCTTGCGGTGCTGGTGCTGGAGATGGTGGGTCTTGATCAGGATCCGTGGTGGCGAGAGGCCAGACTCAGCACCTATGGCGACCGAATCGCCGACGGCATCCGGTACTATGCCTCTGTCGGCGGCCTCTATCTGCAGGAACAGGAACTGATCTAGCGGACATGTGCGGAATCGTTGGAATCGTCAGCCAGGGCCCTGTCAATCAGGCGATCTACGATGCCCTGACCAATCTCCAGCACCGGGGGCAGGACGCCGCGGGCATCATGACCGAGGAAAGCGGTCAATTGCACCTGCGCAAGAGCACCGGCCTGGTCCGCGATGTCTTCCAGGAGCACCACATGATGCGGCTGAGAGGCAATATCGGACTCGGGCATGTCCGGTATCCCACGGCGGGTTCGGCGAGCATGGCCGAGGCGCAGCCGTTTTACGTCAATTCGCCCTACGGAATTGCCCTGGCTCACAACGGCAATCTGGTCAACGCCGACGAGCTCACGCGGCTGATCGTCGCTCACGATCGCCGGCATTTGAATACCAACTCGGATACGGAAGTCCTGCTGAACGTATTCGCCCATGAACTGGGCCGGCTGGGCCTGGACAAGTTGACGCCCGACGCGATTCTGAGTGCCGTGGAGGCCGTGCACCGGCGCTGTTCGGGCGCCTACGCGGTCGTGGCCATGATCATCAACTACGGGATCGTGGCATTCCGCGACCCCCACGGCATTCGCCCGCTGGCTCTGGGCACGCGCCGGACGTTCACGGGCATGGAACGGATGGTCGCTTCCGAGAGCGTCGCACTGGATGCACTGGGGTTCGACGCGGGCCGCGACATACGCCCCGGCGAGGGCGTCTTCATCGACAAGACCGGCCGTCTCCACAGCCGCGAGTACACAGGCGACAAACCCTATACGCCCTGCATATTCGAGTTCGTGTACTTTGCCCGGCCGGACTCGATCATCGACAATCTGTCGGTCTACAAGGCGCGTCTGCGAATGGGCGAGAAACTGGCGGCCAAGATTCTCAGGCTGCGCCCGGATCACGGCATCGACGTGGTCATCCCGGTACCCGATACCTCACGCACCGCCGCCGTTCAGGTTGCCCATGAAATCGGCGTCAAGTACCGCGAAGGCTTCATCAAGAACCGCTATATCGGGCGGACCTTCATCATGCCCGGCGCGGCTGAGCGGCGCGCATCCGTGCGACGCAAGCTCAATGCCATCGACCTGGAGTTCAGGGGCAAGAACGTGCTGCTGGTAGATGACTCGATCGTCCGCGGCACCACATCCCAGCAGATCATCGAGCTGGCCCGGGAGGTGGGGGCGAAAAACGTGTACTTCGCCTCTGCCGCGCCGCCTGTTCGTCATCCCAACGTCTACGGGATCGACATGCCGGCGTCGAATGAACTGGTCGCCTACGGCCGTACGGTCGAGGAGGTCCAGGAGATCATCGGCGCCGACTGGCTCATCTACCAGGACCTCGATGACCTGGAGCAGGCCGTCGATCACGAGCACGCGGACGTCGATGCCTTCGATACCTCGTGTTTCTCGGGGGAATACGTCACCGGCGATGTCAGCCTCGACTACCTGGAGCGCCTGCAGGTCGCGCGTTCCGACCGGGCCAAGGCCAAGCGCGACGCCCGGGTGTCGCGCGACGAAGCCGGGTACAGCGCCGACGGCGATGCCATGCAGGTCGCCAGCGGGCTGTAGTACATCTGTCCTATCGAATGTCTTGAGCGCCGCTGCGGTTTGGCGGCCGGCAGCTAGATTGCCAGCGTTTCCAGGCGAAACCCGTCGGTATTCCAGCGGACGGCGCTTCCCTGTTCATACCAGGCGCCAAGCACGATTCGCGTCGCGCTTGACCCGTCGATGACGAATCGGTGGATTCCGGGACGGTGGGTATGGCCGTGCAGCAGGAGATTGATGCCGTAATCGCGCATCACCGACTCGACCGTCTGCTGGTTGACGTCCATGATCTCGGGAGGTTTTTCGGCAATGGCCGCTCGGCTCTTGTCGCGCAGGTCGTCTGCGAAAGCTCGCCGTTCATCGATTGGTTTCGCCAGGAAGTCGCGCTGCCAGGCAGGCTCCCTGACGACGGCGCGCAGCGCCATGTAGGGCTTGTCGTCGGTGCACAGCAGATCGCCGTGGGTGAGCAGCACGCGTTCGCCGGCGACCTCGACGACTTCGTAATCGCCCAGCAGACGGCAGCCGGTGGCCGCGGCGAATCGCTTCCCGATCAGAAAGTCCCGGTTGCCGTGCATGAAGTAGCAGGGCACATCCCGGCGTTTCAGGTCGGCGAGAGCGTCAATGACGGGCTTGTACTCCGCGTCTGTGGCGTCATCGCCGATCCAGGCTTCGAAGAGGTCTCCGAGAATGTAGAGCGCCTCGGTGCTGGGCGTTTCCTGCTCCATGAAGCGAACAAACCGGGCAATGCCGGCCGGACGGTCCGCGTCAAGGTGCAGGTCGGAGACAAAAAGGGTATTCATCCGGGATTCCGGTGCCCGCGCGTCAACTACGCGGTGTTCCCGGGGTTATTCGCCGATCACCTCGACGCGTTCGATGACGATGTTCTGCGCCGGAACGTTGCGCTCGAACTGCCCGTTGGCGCCGGTGGGTACGTGGCCGATCTCATCGACGACTTCCATGCCCCCGACCACCGTGCCGAACACCGTATACCCCCAGCGGGTCGGCCGCGGATTCAGGTCCAGGTTATCGGCCAGATTGACGTAGAACTGTGCATTGCCCGAGTGGGGGTCTGAAGTGCGTGCCAGACCAACCGTGCCCCTGAGATTGCTGAGGCCGTTGCCGGACTCATTGACAACCATCCGCTCTGCCGCCTTCAGTTGAAAGTCGCCGGTGTATCCGCCTGTCTGGGCCACGAAACCCTGGATGACCCGGTGGAATACGGTGCCTTCGTAGTGGCCTTCACGCGCATAGGACAGGAAGTTTTCGACCGTGAGCGGAGCCCGGTCGACGTCGAGTTCGATCACGAAGCTGCCGGCGTTGGTCACGACATTGACCCTCGGGTCCGTTGAGATCACCTCCGCCGGTTCCTCCTGTGCGAAGGCGAGTCCCACGGTCAGCGCGGTGCCGAACAACACTGCAAGTAATTTCATGGCCGCACCTTCGATAAATTGGTTTGCGAATGATAACCGATGCGCGCAGCGTCGATAGTGGCGCCGATCAGGAACCCGAGCGCAATTCTGCGGCGTATACGGTATTGATCATCAGGGTCGCCACCGTCATCGGAAGCGCGTCATGGTACGGGGTTGTCTCAAATTCTCAAGTTGGTTGATGAGTCAATCGCCGTTTGCGGGGGTGGTATGCTTTGTGGACAGTCCCCTTGGTTATAACGGATATCGACTGCGCCCGCCGACCGCATCATTTGTCCGGTGTTGAAGGGATTCTCCCGGAACGAGGCGTTTCTCAATGAAACAAGCCCACAAGTCCGCATGTGACCCGAAAGATGACGCCCCTGGCTCTGCGCTATGAGGACCGGTTGGTGGACGGTCTCGGCAGCGGAGACCGGGACGAGCTGGACCGGCTCTTGACCAGGCTGCTTGAACAGGCGCAACAACTGCACGACGAGCGCTGAGTCTGCGTGCGCACTGCGGGGCTCTACCAGCACCGTATCGTCGAACTGGAACGCGTCGAGGTGATGCGCGGGCCCCAGGGCACGCTCTTCGGGCGCAATACCAACGGGGGCGCCATCCAGTACACGACGGCTCGACCCGGCGACATCTTCTCCCAGACCAGTTATCCCTTGATCGACCTGGAGAGCGGTGGTTCCATTGACGGCGTCCTGGATGCGCTCAACTACGTCCTGGATCTGGCGATTCCGGAATTTCGCACCGAAGGCGGCACCATGATCGTGCCCGCCTACGGCCGTCTCAGCGATTCGGCTGATGTGGGCTACTACCGCGATATTGTCACGATTATACGAGAACGTGTCGCTAAAACGATCGAACGTGGCATGTCGCTGGATGAAATCCAGGCCGCCCGGCCGACGCGCGCCTACGATTTGAGATTTGCCGACGAGGGAGGGCGCTGGACCTCGGAAATGTTCGTCGAGGCGGTTTACCGGAGTCTCAGCGAAAACGCGGCCGGGGATCGCTGATCGTGACCCGGCCACCTGGCTGATCGTCATCACTGAGGTCCAGGACCCGCAGTACCTCACCCAGCCCTTTGTCACAAGCCGCCAGTTCAAGAAGGAAGCCGACGACTCCCGCTGGAATCCGACGCCCTGCGCCGCGCGTTAGACAATCCGGATGGAGAGACTGCCGACGCCGTCGACGCCGCCCTCGATGACGTCGCCCCGCACGATCGGTCCCACCCCCGCGGGGGTGCCCGTGTAGATCAGGTCGCCGGGTTGCAGGCGATAGAGCCCCGAAAGGTGCTCGATGATTTCCGGGACATTCCAGATGAGTTGCGAGATATCCGAGTCCTGGCGGCGCTCGCCGTTCACGTCCAGCCAGATGCGGCCGGTGTCGGGATGGCCGATCTCGCCGGCCGAACGAAGTTCGCCGATGGGCGCCGAGTGGTCGAATCCCTTGCCCGTATCCCACGGCCGGCCCTTGTTCCGGGAACCGATCTGCAGGTCGCGGCGTGTCAGGTCGATGCCGGCGCCATAACCCCAGATGTGATCGAGAGCGTCGGCCGCGCGGATATCCGCTCCGGCCGTACCGATGGCAACCACGAGTTCCATCTCGTAGTGCAGGTTTCCGGTTGCAGGCGGGTAGGGCACATCGCTGCCGCCTGCCACCACGGCGTCGGCGGGCTTGGCGAAGAAGAACGGCGGTTCGCGGTCCGGGTTGAAACCCATCTCCCGCGTATGCGCGGCGTAGTTGCGCCCGACGCAGTAAATGCGGTGTACCGGGAAGCGGTCCGTGCTGCCGGCGATGGCGACCGACGGGACGGAGGTATCGAATACGTAGTTCGTGGACATGAATTCTCCTGGGGCCCCTCGGCTGCTGCCGGGGCTCGGTCCGAGCTCAGTCCTGGATGGGCGCGCCGAGGACGCTGCCGTCCTCCTTGAGGACTCGGGCGCCCTGTATGCCGTGGGTTTCCGGGTTCCACGATGGATGCCCGCGGGCGGAGACCCGCTCGCCGGGCTGGATGATGTCCCTGTGCCAGCCGCGCCGCCGCAGGCCCGTGGCATTGCCGAATTGGAGCTCCCATTTTTTCACTTCACCGGTTTCGTTGGTGACATCCACATAGAGCACGGGATGGGGATTGCGAAAATCGAATCGGGTCACCACGCCCTCGATTTCCACCTCCCGGCTCTGGTCGAAAAACGGCGCCTGGGCGTGATGGGAGAACCCGACCGCCGGCAGCAACATGCCCGCGCAGACCAACGCAAGACAGCGACTTGTCCTTCTCATCATTCGATCTCTTCTCATCGGGTTTACTATTCGCCTCGTTGCTGTAGTTCACGTACGCCGAGGGGCACAAGATCGGGATCCCGGCCGCCGAAGTCCGCCAGGTTCGTGCCCTTCTCGGGATCGGCATACTGGGTCGCAAAGCGCGCCTGATCCAGTTCACAACGGTAAGGCAGGATCAGCGGCTCCGGTCCCGCCAGGTATTCGAATTCGAAGTAGATGGGCTCCGCCAGGTTCAGCGGGTCCTCGGTCAGGGCCTGCAGGTGCAGCCGGCCGCCTTCGCGGCGGTACCGCTCGGTCACGCGTTTGAGGGTGGAGGAGGGGATACCGCCGAAATCCTCTATACCGTGCGGGTCGTACTGGTAGCGATCGGTCACCACCACCAGTGTGTCGTCTTCGTACCAGCCGATGGAATGACCCTGCCAGGAGGCGTCGCCTGGGCACA
This sequence comes from Candidatus Rariloculaceae bacterium, assembly GCA_965262365.1. Taxonomy (GTDB): domain Bacteria; phylum Pseudomonadota; class Gammaproteobacteria; order Steroidobacterales; family Rariloculaceae; genus UBA6522. The sequence goes on along the minus strand of OZ253541.1, from coordinate 2,764,613 downwards.
GTCGAACTTGGGTCCGATGACTTCCTCGTAGCCGTCCCACATCTTCTGGCCGACCGCGGTGAGCATGAGGTCCGCCACGATGAAGGGACAGTTGGCACCGTTCGGTGCGCTGGTCAGGGGAGCGTAGCGCCCGGTGAGATTCGGCGCCGGCGGCGGTCCGGAAGGCAGACCGGGTGGCAACTCGTCCTGAGCCGCCGCGGCCGCGGGCAACAGCAGCACCGCGGCTGCCACGAGCACGCCGTTCGTTACTCGCGGCTGCAGGAATCGTTGACGAGAAGCCGTTGTTTCCATTCCTTTTCTCCGTCGTCCAGAATTGACGGTGTTTGGTTTCCGAGCACCGGATTGTGCGTTAATGGAGACTGGATTTCCAGAGCAAAGCATAGGCAGCGACGCCCCCGACCGAAGGGGTTTGAGTGCATGGCACAATAGTTTGACGACTGTGCATCCGGGTGGGTTCGTGGCTTACCGCGAGTCCGGCTGGGCTTCCGGACGGGCGTCGGCGAAGGCCGCGTTCTGTTCCAGGTACGAGGTGATGGCCGTCAGCGTCGGGAAGCGCGCGAGGTCGCACTTGAACCGCCTGGCGTTGTACATCTGGGGGACCAGGCAGACATCGGCGAGGGAAATCGCTTTTCCAAAGCAGTGCAGGCCGTCGCCGCTGTGTGTTGCGACCATCTGCTCCAGGCCGTCGAAGCCCGTCTCGACCCAGCCGCGGTACCAGCGCCCGACCCCGTCGTCGTCCTGCCCGAATTCTCTGCGCAGGTGCATGAGCACGCGCAGGTTGCATAGCGGGTGGATGTCACAGGCGATGGACTGTGCCATGGAGCGTACCAGTGCGCGATCGGACGCCGCCGCGGGCAGGAGAGCCGGCTCCGGGTGGATTTCCTCCAGATATTCGATGATGGCGAGGGATTGCGGGATGACCCGGCCGTCGTGTTCCAGCGCCGGCAGCAGTCCCTGGGGGTTCAGTGCCAGGTACTCCGCCGAGCGGTGGTCCTTGTGCCGCAGGTGCAGCGTGCGGGGTTCGTAGTCGAGTCCCTTGAGGTTCAGCGCAATTCGAACGCGGTAGGAGGCGGAACTGAGGAAGTAGGTATAGAGTCTCAACGGGTTGCTCCTTGGTTGTACCGGTGCGCGGCCAGGCATGGCCGGGGAGAGGAATTTCGATGGGAAGCCAAGCTGGAATATTACAGTGTTGTCGAGCCATCGCTGCGGCAAGGGATCAGGGCCGCCGCCAACGAAGATGCAATCGCAGGAGCGGCCCATTAAGATGTCGAGCCAGCACTTCGGGGCATGGCGCAGTCTGGTAGCGCATCTGCTTTGGGAGCAGGAGGTCGGCGGTTCGAATCCGTCTGCCCCGACCAATTTCCATGAGTTTCAGAGGAGGCATTCGGTAATTCCCTGGCGCCTGTAGCTCAACCGGATAGAGCACCGGCCTTCTAAGCCGGGGGTTGCAGGTTCGAGTCCTGCCGGGCGCGCCATATTCCAACCGAATGATCAGGTTTATAATGAAGCAATGGTGGGCGTAGCTCAGTTGGTAGAGCCCCGGATTGTGGTTCCGGTCGTCGTGGGTTCGAGTCCCATCGTCCACCCCAAATTGTCCAATCCATCCGATCCCGGATGATTGCGTCACGGGCCGTTAGCTCAATCAGGCAGAGCAGTGGACTCTTAATCCATTGGTTGTAGGTTCGATTCCTACACGGCCCACCAACTCCTTCATGGAAAAGGGGATCTCGTCAACTCCGGGTCGCCGCAGCCCGTTGCGCCGGATCTTGCCTGAAGAACGCGGCGAGCTGAGCGTAGAGCGCCGGGTATTCGGCGCGAAAAACATCCGGGACGTCGAAAAACATCTCGGCGCACACCGCGAAAAATTCCGCCGGCTCCTCGGCCGCATAGGGGTCGAGCCACGGTTCTTCGCCGCGGTCGAGCTGCCGGATCAGGTCGTCATAGGCGGCTTGAAAGGATTCGGCCCACGCATCGGCTCGCATGCCGCGATTTAGCGGTGGCCGCCCGTTCATGTCACCGTCCAGAAGATCCAGCTTGTGGGCGCACTCGTGAGCGACCACGTCGTACCCGTCACCACGGCCGCTCGCGTCGACATCCTGCCAGGCCAGTATCACGGGTCCCTGTTCCCATGCCTCGCCGCTCAGGATTTCGTCCCGCGTGTGTACGACGCCCGCCTCGTCGATGCTCTCGCGGTTCCGGACCAGGAATTCTTCCGGATAGACGATCACGGATCTGAAGTTGTCGTAGCAATCGAGCCCAAGACCGAGGATGGGCCGACAGGCCAGCGCGGCGATGCGCGCGCGCATCGCATCGTCGAGAGCCAATCCCCCGGCCGGTTCCAGGTTTTTCTCGTGGAGAAACAGCAACGCCAGGGAGCGCAGTCGCTGAAGCTCCGCCACACCGAGCCGCGACAGCGCGGGAATGTCGCCGATCGTCTGTTGCCAGAGCGCGTCGGAAATCGAGCGACGCGCCAGGATTCGCCGCCGGCGCCAGCCTCTGATCAATCCAAACATGCGCAGATGATAGCCAATTGCGGCACGCGGGCAGGCAGCCGTTTCATCGCATCGCCATCGCCAACACCGATGCCGGCGCGCGATTCACCTTCGACACGGCCATCGACCAGGCCTACAGGGCTGCAGGAGAATTGTTCGCGTGAGGAATCGGCGCTGTCGCTTGAGTCGTGTCGGCTATAATGTCGCCGGTTTGCGGCGAAAGTGGCGGAATTGGTAGACGCGCTGGATTTAGGATCCAGTGGGGCAACCCGTGGGAGTTCGAGTCTCCCCTTTCGCACCAGACGCCGCCCGGAAACAATCATCAGTGATCGCGATACGACCAGGCTCGAACCAAGTGGCGACAACACAGACAGACACGCTGGATGTCTCGGTAAAGGGACGCAAAGGCCTGGAACGGCAGATGACCGTTCGCGTGCCCACGGACGAAATCGAGCGGGAAGTCGACACGCGGCTGAAAAAGGTCGGGCGGACTGCGCGGCTGAAGGGATTTCGCCCGGGCAAGATACCGCCCAGGATCGTGCGTCAGCGCTATGGCGGTCAGATTCGAAACGAAGTCGTATCGGACGTGATTCGCTCCAGCTACGCTCGCGCCGTTCGCCAGGAGCAACTCAATCCTGCGGGCGGACCCCGCATCGAGCCGATCTCCGCGCCCAGCGACGAACATCTCAGTTACCGGGCCACTTTCGAGGTCTTTCCGGAAATCCAGCTCAAGCCGACCAAATCGCTGGCGGTGGAGGTACCCAGGGTGGAAGTCCTCGACTCCGATGTGGATGAAATGCTGAAAACGGTCAGGGAACAACGCGCCGACTGGCTGGCGGTCGATCGCAAGTCGGCTGCCGGCGATCGCGTTGTCGTTGATTTCAACGGCACGATCGGCGACGAGCCCTTCGAAGGCGGCCAGGGCAGTGAAGTCGCCGTGGTCGTCGGTGCGGGTCAGGTGGTAGAGGATTTCGACAAGGCGCTGAAGAAAGTGGAGGCGGGTCAGCGCAAGACGGCCAGGGTGAAGTTTCCAAAGACGTATCCTGTCGCCGAGCTGGCCGGCAAGCGGGCCGCATTCGAGATCAGCGTGCATCGGGTCGAGGAAAAGCAGATCCCGGAGGTCGATGACGAATTCCTGGAAGCCATGGGCATCGAGGAGGGCGGCGTCGAGGCGCTCAAGGCCGAATTGCGCGGCAACATGGAACGGGAACTCAACGAGCGACTGAGAGGGGCTTCACGGGCTGCGGCATTCGAGGCCCTTCTGCGGCTCAACAAGATTGAAGTACCCTCGGTACTCGTGCAGGAGGAGGCCGCAGGCATGCAGTCTGACGCCATGCGCCGGATGGGCGTGGACGACCCCGAGAAGGCGCCGCCCGTGTCCGGTTTCGAAGTCTCCGCCCGGCGCAGGGTGGCGCTTGGGTTGCTGGTGCTCGAGATGATCGGGGAGCATGGGATCGAACTCGACCGCAGCCGCGTAAATGAACGCATCGTGGAGTTGTCTGCCCCATATGAGGACGCACAGCGTGTCGCTCAGGCCTACCGGGGCAGTCCCGAACTCATGTCGCAGGTGGAGTCGGGCGTGCTGGAAGACCAGGTCGCCGACTACATAATCGAACATGGCAAGACGCGCGGGAAAAGCGTTGGTTTCAAGGAGTTCATGGAGTAATGGATGCAAGCGAGGTATGTTCGTGATAATTGTTTGTTTTGGCCCGGGAGACTCCGGTGAGCACTAGGGGACTCAATCTGGTTCCGATGGTGGTGGAGCAGACCGCCCGGGGAGAGCGTGCCTACGATATCTACTCGAGGCTGCTGAAGGATCGGGTCATCTTTATCGTCGGGGGTATCGACGACAACGTGGCGAACCTCGTCGTCGCGCAGATGCTCTTTCTGGAATCGGAGAACCCCGACAAGGATGTTCATCTCTATATCAATTCACCGGGAGGGATCATCACCGCGGGCTTGTCGATCTATGACACGATGCAGTTCATCAAGCCCGACGTCAGCACCATGTGCGTTGGGCAGGCCGCCAGCATGGGCGCACTGCTGCTGGCCGGCGGGGAGGCTGGCAAGCGCTATTGCCTGCCCCATTCCCGAATCATGATTCATCAGCCCAGCGGCGGTTTCCAGGGCCAGGCGTCGGATATCGACATACACGCCAGGGAAGTCCTGAACCTGCGTGAGAAGCTGAACGCAATACTGGCCAAACATACGGGGCAGACAATTGAAAGGATCGCCAGTGACAGCGACAGGGATCATTTCATGGATGGGAACGCGGCTGTGGAATATGGTCTGATCGACAAGGTTCTGGAAACGCGCAAGCCTGAAGATTCCAAGTAGGCTGTGTGCGATTGTCGACGGGTAAAGGTGACACAAGGCCGGGGAGTATGCTTGGCAGACGCTTCCCGGGGATGCTATAACGCTAAGACCATTGTTTGTGAGCGGGCAAGGTAAACCAGATGAGTGAAGGTTCTCGCGGAAAGGGCGACGGCGGCAAGCTGCTTTACTGTTCGTTCTGTGGCAAGAGCCAGCATGAGGTACGCAAGCTCATTGCGGGTCCTTCCGTGTTCATCTGCGACGAATGCGTCGAACTGTGTAACGACATCATTCGCGAGGAACTGGATGAGCGTACTGACCGTGGGCGGACGAAACTGCCAATTCCCGAGCAGATCAAGGCCGTTCTCGATGAATACGTGATAGGGCAGCAGTACGCCAAGAAAGTCCTCTCCGTAGCGGTCTACAATCATTACAAGCGTCTCGATCCTCGCGTTTCCGAGAACAGGAACCGGGATGCCGTCGAGTTGGCCAAGAGCAATATCCTTCTCATCGGCCCCACCGGCTGTGGCAAGACGCTGCTCGCGGAGACCCTCGCGCGTATTCTCAACGTGCCGTTCACCATCGCCGACGCCACCAGCCTCACCGAGGCCGGTTACGTGGGTGAAGATGTCGAGAACATCATCCAGAAGCTGCTGCAGAAGTGCGACTACGATGTTGAAAGCGCGCAGACCGGCATTGTCTACATCGACGAGATCGACAAGATCTCGCGAAAATCGGATAACCCCTCCATCACTCGGGATGTATCCGGCGAGGGTGTGCAGCAGGCGCTGCTCAAACTGATCGAAGGCACGAACGCGTCAGTGCCGCCCCAGGGTGGCCGCAAGCATCCGCAGCAGGAGTTTCTGCAGGTCGAAACCTCCAACATCCTTTTCATCTGCGGCGGTGCGTTCTCGGGGCTGGAAAAAATCATCAGGAATCGCTCCCAGAGCGGCGGAATCGGATTCGCCGCCGACGTCAAGAGCACAGACGGCAACGACGATCTTGGAGAACTGCTGCAGGATGTGGAACCGGAGGATCTCGTCAGGTACGGGCTGATTCCGGAGTTTGTCGGCAGGCTGCCAGTGGTCGCGACGCTGGAAGAACTCGACGAAGACGCGCTGGTGGAAATTCTCGTCGAGCCGAAGAACGCGCTCTCCAAGCAGTATCAGAAACTGTTCGAAATGGAAGAAGTCCAGCTTGAATTCCGGGATGACGCGCTGCGGGCGGTCGCCCAGCGTGCCATGCTTCGCAAGACCGGCGCCCGGGGGCTGCGGACGATTCTGGAGAACGTGCTGCTCGATACCATGTACGACCTGCCGTCAATGAAGAGCGCCGTCAAGGTGGTCGTGGACGAAGCCGCGGTCACCGGCGAGAACAAGCCGTACGTGATTTACCAGTCAAAAGAGTCTGCCGCGGTCGGCGACTAGCCTCGGTATCGAACCGGGTAGCGGGGCGAGCGCGCCCCGGCGGCGAACGCCCGTTCGCCGAGTGGGAGGGCTGGACTTGAGTATTGGTGAACTGGCCCCCAATATAGGTACGCATGGCGGGAACCCCCTGATTCTAGGAGCTTGACTTGGACGACACCACCGGTATGACACATTCACCCGCCGAGCGGTTGCCGGTTCTGCCGCTGCGCGACGTGGTTGTATACCCGCAGATGGTCATCCCGCTGTTCGTGGGGCGCGACAAATCCGTTGTTGCGATGGATCTGGCCATGGCCGCGGACAAGGAAATATTTCTTGTCGCCCAGACGCAGGCGGACGTGGATGATCCCGGCAAGGACGATCTCTACGAGGTCGGTACCATCGCGACAATCCTGCAACTGCTGAAGCTGCCCGACGGCACCGTCAAGGTATTGGTTGAAGGGGGGAGGCGAGCGCGTCTCCTGCAGCTTGAGATCGGCGACTGTTTCTCCGCAGCGTTTGAAGTGCTTGCAGAAGACAGCCAGAACGACGAAAAGGAAATGGATGTGCTGTCGCGCTCCGTCATTTCGCGATTCGAGCAGTACGTCAAGCTCAACAAGAAGATTCCACCGGAGATTCTGACCTCGCTGGCGGGTATCGACCAACCCGGTCGACTGGCCGATACCGTCGCTGCGCACATGGCGCTCAAACTGGCGGACAAGCAGAAGATTCTCGAGATTCACGATGTCAAGGCCCGGCTGGAGCATGTGCATACGCTGATCGAAGGCGAGATCGATCTGCTGCGCATCGAAAAGCGCATTCGAGGACGCGTAAAGCAGCAGATGGAGAAGAGCCAGCGCGAGTACTACCTGAATGAGCAGATGAAGGCCATTCAGAAGGAGTTGGGCGAAATCGAGGATGCGCCCAACGAACTCGGCGAACTGGAAAAGAAGATTACCGATGCCGGCATGAGCAAGGAAGGCAAGGAAAAGGCCAGTTCAGAACTGAACAAGCTGAAGCTGATGTCGCCCATGTCCGCGGAAGCCACCGTGGTCCGCAACTACATCGATTGGCTCGTCAAGGTCCCCTGGAAGAAGCGCACCAGGGTGACGCAAGACCTGGAAAAGGCTGAGCAGGTGCTCGAAGAAGATCACTACGGGCTCGACAAGGTCAAGGAGCGCATTCTGGAATACCTCGCCGTGCAGCAGCGTGTGCGCAAGTTGAAGGGGCCCATACTTTGCCTGGTGGGTCCCCCCGGGGTCGGCAAGACGTCCGTGGGGCAGAGTATCGCTCGTGCGACCAACCGCAAGTTTGTCCGCATGTCCCTGGGAGGCGTTCGGGACGAGGCGGAGATTCGTGGTCACCGGCGAACGTATATCGGCTCCATGCCCGGCAAGATCGTGCAGAACATGGGCAAGGTGAAGGTCAGGAATCCACTGTTCCTGCTCGACGAAGTCGACAAGATGTCCATGGACTTTCGCGGCGACCCGTCGTCGGCTCTGCTGGAGGTCCTCGACCCGGAACAGAATTCGACTTTCAATGACCATTATCTTGAAGTGGACTTCGATCTGTCCGAGGTCATGTTCGTCTGTACCGCCAACAGCCTGAACATTCCGCCGCCGCTGCTTGATCGCATGGAGGTCATTCGCCTGCCCGGGTATACCGAGGACGAGAAACTGAATATCGCCAAGCGGTACCTGATGCCCAAGCAAACGACGAACAACGGCATCGAAGACAACGAGCTGAGAATTTCCGACTCGGCCATTCTCGATGCGATTCGCTATTACACACGGGAGGCCGGAGTACGGAACCTTGAGCGTGAACTGGCCAAGATCTGCCGCAAGGTCGTAAAGAAGCTTCTGCTGCGCCCGCGCAGCAGTATCATCCGGGTCAACCACCGCAACCTGGCAAAGTATCTGGGCGTGCAGCGGCACACCTATGGCCGTGCCGAAAACAACGATCAGATCGGCCAGGTTACCGGGCTCGCATGGACCCAGGTGGGCGGCGAATTGCTCGCCATCGAGACAGCAATCGTGCCGGGCAAGGGCAAGCTCATCCACACCGGACAATTGGGCGGCGTCATGCAGGAGTCGATCCAGGCGGCGATGACCGTGGTTCGCAGCCGTGCCGATGTATTGGGTATCGACAGCGAGTTTCACCAGAAAAGCGACGTGCACGTCCACGTGCCGGAGGGTGCGACGCCGAAGGATGGTCCCTCCGCCGGTATCGGCATGTGCGCCGCACTGGTGTCGGCACTGACCAGGATTCCCGCGCGTTCCAACGTGGCGATGACTGGCGAGATCACCTTGCGGGGGGAGGTATTGACGATAGGCGGGTTGAAGGAAAAATTGCTTGCGGCGCATCGCGGCGGTGTGGATACCGTTCTCATTCCCCAGGGAAACGTCAAGGACCTGGTCGAGATTCCCAAGAACGTCAAGGACAAGCTGAAGATTGTTCCCGTGAAGTGGATCGATGAGGTGATTGAGCTTTCATTGCAATATTCGCCCACGCCAAATCGCGACGACTCCCCTTCCGCCGAGAAGCGTGAGACTCAGCCCGAAGAGACCAAGAAGAGTGAGGCCATCCTGCCCCACTAGCCGGTCGTGAAGCGGCCATCCCTGACTGGAAGCAAAAAATCCGCCAGAAGAGGGGCACAATGGCTCAAGCGTGCCTGAATTTGTTATAAACTAGGATCTCGCGGCTCAAGGGTCTTGCGGGCTGTCGCTCGGGTCTGAATACGTGTAAATCAACCGTACATCGGCCTGATTGCGGGCGACGGATTGACAGGCGGATTTGGCAGTTGGTATATAGTCTTGCGGGCACGGGAGTGTGTGCCGACTGCTTGCGTAGCAAGGCGTAGACCCGAAGGACGCGAGATAGGTGTGGGCGCGAAACTCGCGTCTTTTAAATGGATTCAAAATTCTAAAAGGGATCGGAATGAACAAAGCGGGACTCATCGAGGCGGTGGCCGGGGCTGCCAATTTTTCAAAAGCTGACGCAGGCCGCGCCGTGGACGCCGTTGTGTCCAGCATCGCTTCTACGTTACAGGGTGGCGATCAAGTGTCGATTGTGGGTTTTGGAACATTCAGCGTGAAACGGCGGGCCGCGCGCACCGGCCGTAGCCCACGAACAGGGGAAACCATTCAAATTGCTGCCAGGAATGTGCCTGGTTTCAAGGCTGGCAAGGCTCTGAAGGATGCCGTAAACTGACCGGCCAAATACCCGGGGGCTATCTCCCGGGGGTGCTTAGCTCAGCAGGGAGAGCGTCGCCCTTACAAGGCGAAGGTCGGGGGTTCGATCCCCTCAGCACCCACCAGCCGGAGTGGTAGTTCAGCTGGTTAGAATACCGGCCTGTCACGCCGGGGGTCGCGGGTTCGAATCCCGTCCACTCCGCCACTTGATCAAGGACAGATTTTCGACTGTCGGAAGTCTGTCCTTGTTACTTTCAATTCGGTTCAACGCGAGAACAGCATGCTCCAGAGCATTCGTGAAGGTGTAGGACGATGGATTGCGGGGGGTATCCTCGCGCTCATTGCGGTGGCATTCATTTTCTGGGGTGTCGATCCCACGATCATGGGATCCACCTTTGCCGCCAAGGTCAACGGCGAAGACATATCGCTCATCGAATTCGATCGGGCGCTGCAGAATCAACAAAGCCAGTACCAGGAACTCTATCGTGTGGAGATTGACGACGAGTTGCAGAGGGCATTGCGGCTGGCGGTCATCGAGAATCTGATTCAGGGCGAAGCGCTGTCCCAGCGGGTGGCTTCGGCGGGCTACCGTGTCTCCGATCCACGTCTGGCTCAAGGCATACGATCGATGCCGGAGTTTCAGGTAGGCGGCGAATTCTCCATGGATGTGTACAGGTCCCGGCTCACGTTTTCCGGCATTTCGCCGACGGCGTTCGAAGAGCAACAGCGAGAACAGTTGGGCTTGATTGACCTGCAAAGCGGTATCGGCTTGTCGGCGTTCTACACGCCGGCCGAATTCGCCCGTTATGTCGAGTTGTTCGAGCAGGAGAGGGAAATCTCCTATGCGCTGTTTTCGGCCGATGCCTTTCTCGATCGGGTCGAAATCGATGAAGCGCGGATGCTGGCACATTACGAGGCCAACAAGGCTCGGTTTTTCTCCGAGGAGAGCGTGGATATCGAGTACCTGGAGTTGACCCGGGCAGATTTCGCCGACGATATCGAAGTCAACGACGAGGTTCTGGAGAACTTCTACGAACAGGAACAATATCGTTTCCAGATTGATGAAGACCGTCGCCCGAGGCACATTCTGATCGCCTCCATTGAGGAAGACCCGGAGGTCGAAGCCCGCGCGATGGATGTCCTGGCGCGTCTCGATGCCGGCGAGGCCTTCGAGGATCTGGCGGCCGAGGTTTCAGAAGATCCAGGTACCAGCGGGCAGGGGGGCGATCTCGGTTGGCTGAGCCGGGGAACGGGCGCGTTTCAGGACGCTGTCTTCGACATGGAACTCGGCGAGGTCCGGGGACCGGTCAAGTCCGAGTTCGGTTATCACATTATTCGCCTGGACGACATTCGGGCGGGCGAGATTCGCACTTTCGATTCCGTCAGGGAGGAACTTGCGGTCGAATACCGTGAGGTTCGGGCGGAGGAACTGTTTTTCGATGCCGCCGAGGAACTCGATGCACGGGCATTCGATGCGTTCGATGAGTTGACGTCCGTCGCGGCCGACATGGAACTTCCCTTGCAGACATTTGCGGGACTGACGCGCACCGGAACATCCAGCCCGTTCCCGGTCGCCGATCCGGCCATCCAGACTGCGTTCAGCGCGGGAGTGCTGGAATTGGGCGAGAACAGCCGTCTGATAGAGATTCTGGATGATCACGTGGCCGTATTGCGGGTGAGCGCACATCATCCGCCACAGGAGCAGCCACTGGAAGCCGTCAGGGCCGAGATCGAGGCAGAATTGACGCGCACCGCGGCGGTAGCGCTTGCGGACGCCGCGGCGGACGATTTCCTGGCGCAGGCCGCCGATATGGAGCCTGCTGAGGTCGGGATGACTGGCGACAGCGGCGAGGCTGACGACAGCGGCGAGGCCGATGGGAGCGGCGAGGCCGATTCGAGCGATGCGGCAGTAGAGCAGGCATCGTCCGACGAGGCCGGGCCGGAGCAGGCATCCGAGCCGGAACCGCCGAGCGCATTGGCCGCGTTGGCTGCGGACCTGGGCGGCGCCTGGACGGATCGCGCATGGGTTCGGCGCACGGATACCGCGGTGCCCGTGGAGATTCTCGCAAGCGTTTTCAGTTCTCGCCCGGGCGGCGATGGCACCTCGGTTCGCGAGCGTATCGCAATTTCGAACGGCGATGAAGCCGTGGTGCTGGTTACAGCGGTACGCCCGGGGGATGCTGACCGACTGACCAGGGAAGAACTGCAGGCGCGGCTGACGGCATTGGCTCAGGCGACGGCGGGGTTCGAGTTGGCCGGCTACGCGCAGCACGTGCGCGAACAGGCGACCGTGCGTATACCCGAAGAGGTCCTGGACCCGCCGCTCTTCTAGCGCTGGAAACACCTGATACGCAATTATCAGGTGGCTCCAGCACTGGCAGCGCCTATTGCATGTGCATGCCGACGATGTTGTAGCCGGCATCGACGTAGAGCACCTCTCCCGTGATTCCGCCCGCCAGGTCCGAAACCAGGAAGCTGGCCGCGTTGCCCACATCTTCGGTGGTGACGTTTCGCCGCAGCGGCGCGGCTTCGCTCACATGGGCCAGCATCTGTCGCAAGCCCTTGATTCCGGAAGCCGCGAGGGTTCGAATCGGCCCCGCGGAAATCGCATTGACGCGTATGCCGTCGGGTCCCAGGTCGTACGCCAGGAACCGGACGTTGGCCTCCAGGCTGGCCTTGGCAAGACCCATGACGTTATAGCTGGGTAGCGCACGCACGGCACCGAGATAGCTCAACGTCAGCAGGGCCGCCTGTCTCCCCAGCATCATTGGCCGGCCGGCCTTGGCGAGTGCGGCAAAACTGTAGCTCGAGATGTCGTGGGCGATGCCAAAGCCTTCCCGGTTGACGGCGTCCAGGTACCGGCCCTGCAACTGGTCCGCCGGAGCATAGGCCACGGAATGCACCAGGATGTCGAATCCACCCCAACGACTTGCGAGAGCCTCGAAGAAATTCTCGATCTGCGAATCTTCGGAAACATCCAGCGGCAGGACGATCTCGCTCTCGAGTTCGTCGGCCATTTTCTGCACTCGGCCGCGCAGCTTTTCGGTCTGGTAATTGAAAGCCAGTTCGGCCCCCTGGGATCGAAGTGCACGCGCGATGCCCCACGCGATGGAGCGGTTGCTTGCAAGACCGACTATGACGGCTCGTTTACCGTCGAGAATTCCCATACCCGTTCCTTTTTCCGACCGACGGCGCTACCCGGCGCGACTGAAGCGGCGCCACCTACGAACTCTGATTGGTTACGTCAACGAAGAGTATCAGTTGTTGTCCGGGTTGCAGGTAACGCTCCGGCGAAATGTTGTTCCACTGCAGGAGGTCGGCGACACTGACGCGAAACTGGGTCGAGATTCGGTACAGCGAATCGCCTCTGCGGACGGTATACGTGACTCTGCGAATGCGCTGATTGGCTGCCGGTACGAATACGGGAGAATCGCTCCACACCACCAGTTCACGACCAATGCTCAAGATGTCTTGCGGCGACATGGAATTCCATAGCGCCAGATTAGCCACCGTGACGCCGTAGCGGCGTGCCACGCTCCACAGCGAGTCTCCCGACTGGACCAAATAGGCCTGACGACGCTCGCCGCCTGCGGGGACTTCCGTGCCGCCAGTCAGTGCGGCCGCCAGCAGCCCGGAACCGTCGGCGGCGCCGACGGGGACCAGAAGCCGGTGGGGTCCATCGGGATCGGTCGCCCAGTGATTGACACCGGGATTGAGGAGGTAGAGTTCATCGGTACTCATGCCCACGACCTGCGCGGCAATGGCCATGTCGATTTGCCCGCCGGTCTCGATTACCCGAAAGTACGGTTCGTCGTCGATGGTTGGCAGCGAAACGCCGTACTGCGCCGGATCGGCCACCAGTCGCGCCAGCGCCATGAGCCGTGGCACATAGGTTCGCGTTTCCACGGGTAAATAGGATCTGACGCCCCAGAAATCCGTTGTCTCGCCATCGGCAGCGGCTCTGCGCAACGCTCGCGAGACGCTGCCCCCTCCGGCGTTGTAGCCCGCCACCGCGAGCAACCAGTCGCCGTCGAACTGTTCCTGCAGTTGGCGCAGGTATTGCAGGGCTCCCTCGGTGGATTCAAGTACGTCCCGGCGCGCGTCGTACCACCAGTCCTGCTTCAGGCCCAGTTCCCGGCCCGTTCCCGGGATGATCTGCCAGAGTCCTGCCGCCCGGCCCCTGGAGTATGCGAACGGGTCATATGCGCTCTCGACAATCGGCAAGAGCGCCAGGTCCAACGGCATGCCGGCTTGCTGCAAGGCTTCGACGATGTGATGCAGGTACCGCTCGGAACGCCGCAGCACGAGATTCAGATAGTCCGCATTGGAGACATACCAATCGAGTTCGCGGTCGATGGACGCATGCGACGCCGCGGGCAGAACCAGCCCTTCGCTGATCCGCCCGATCAGATCGAGAGGCGCTGCCGGCGCGGAATCAACTGGCAGTGAAGGACGCGGCGCAGCCGCGGTTGCAGGTCGTTCGGGCGGGGCGGGTGCCTCGGTATGCGCCGGCGGCAAGGGACGCGCGGACTCGGCCCCGTTTTCCACTTCGGCAGGAACATCCGGGGTCGTTTGGCAACTCGCCAACAACATGGCCAGCACGACGACTGCCATCGACCTGACCCGGCCTGCGTATCGCCGGGTTGCAGTCAAGCTTGTGCCGCGAAGTTCGCGGCAAACGGATAGGTACATAAAATCGATCGCATCAGCGTGCTGCGGGTCCTATGCTACGGATTGCACCGCCCCATGCAAGGGCTGTGTGGCAATTGACTCCATGCAGGTGGTCATTCAGAGTGTGCGCCGTGAACGCAACCACCGTACGCGACCGCTGGCTGGATACCCCGCTGGGGCAGCGTTGCCTGAAGGCGGAGCAAGGTCTTGTGCGCCAGGCTCTGGAACACGCATTCGGCGAGCAGTTCCTGCAGATCGGGCTGTGGGGCGAGGCGGATTCGTTCACTCGCTTCGCCCGCACCCAGCGGACAACACTCCTGGACTGGCGTCCTCATGCCGCCGCCCAAATGTTGTCCGATACCCATGCACTTGCGATCGCGGCGGGGTCCGTGGACGCGGTGCTCTTGCCGCATTCGCTGGAACTATCGCCTTCACCCCACGCGCTCCTGCGCGAGGTAGACAGAGTTCTTCGGGCGGACGGTCGGGTCGTGGTGCTGAGTTTCAATCCGAATGGCCTTTGGGGCCTGCGGCAGGTTGCGTCCTCGCAGGGATATCCTCCCGGTCATCGTCGTCCCATGCTCGAGTCGCGCCTGCGGGACTGGCTGAAGTTGTTGAGCTTCGACATCGAAAAACGCAAACGCTACTGTCACACGCTACCGCTTGAGCGCGTTCGTCGCTTCGGTACTTTTCCGCGGGAGGATTGGGCGAGTCGATGGATCCCGGTGCTGGGCGGCGGATATATCGTGAGCGCTCAAAAGCGGGTCCATCCCATGACTCCGATCAGACCTGTCTGGCGTCGTCGTCGGCTGAACGTGGTCGGCGGATTGGTGAAGCCCACGACAAACTCTCCCCACGCGCGCCGGTCGCGATGAAGGCGGTAACGGTCTACACCGATGGAGCGTGCCGCGGAAACCCGGGTCCCGGCGGCTGGGGCGCCATTCTGCGCTACGGCGAGAACGTCAGAGAGTTGCAAGGCGGTGAGCATCGGACAACCAACAACCGAATGGAGCTCATGGCGGCCATCGAGGCGCTCGGCGGGCTCAAGGAACCGTGCCAGGTGACGTTGTACACGGACTCGCGTTACGTCCGTGACGGCATCACTCAGTGGTTGCCCGACTGGCGCCGTCGCGGCTGGCTGACCAGAGCGAAAAAACCCGTGAAAAATCAGGATCTGTGGATGCGGCTGGACGATCTCGTGCAGCGTCATGAGGTGGACTGGCGCTGGGTGAAGGGACATGCGGGAGACCCCGGCAACGAACGTGCCGACGCGCTGGCAAACCTGGGGCTTGAACAGACCCTGACCAGGGAGGCCTGACGCAGATGCGGCAAGTCGTGCTGGATACGGAAACCACGGGCCTTCAAACAGAGGCTGGCGATCGAATCATAGAAATCGGTTGTATCGAGTTGATCGACCGCAAGCTCACGCAGCGTACGTTTCATCGTTACGTGAATCCGGAGCGGGCGGTGGGCCCCGGCGCGCTCGAAATCCATGGGATCGACGACGAGTTACTTTCGATGCAACCTCTGTTCGAAGATGTTGCCACGGAGTTTCTCGAGTTCGTCGACGGAGCCGAGTTGATCATCCACAACGCCGACTTTGACGTTGGGTTCATCAATCACGAGTTGCAGCGCCTGGGAACCCCGACCCGGGACATCCGCGAGCGCTGCCAGGTACTGGACACGTTGGCCCTCGCGCGGCGGATGCACCCCGGCCAGAAGAACAGCCTCGATGCGCTTGCCAAGCGATACCATGTGGACAACTCCCAGCGCCAATTGCACGGTGCGCTGCTGGACGCGGGAATTCTCGCCGACGTCTATCTGGCCATGACGGGCGGTCAGTCCAGCCTGGCGCTGGAAGGGGATCCGGCGCGCAGCGCGCTGCAGGCACAGGCGACGCCGGTCGATCGTGAGGGACTGACGCTGGTGGTGCAGGAGGCCACCGAAGACGAACTCGACGCCCATTGGCAAATGCTCCTCCGGCTGTCCGAGTCGGCGGGGGCGCCTACCCTCTGGGAGGAGATCGAGCCGCCCGACGCGCCGTAGCGCCCACCCTTTGCAGCCCCTCGGCCGAACAGATAAGATTCGCCCTTTTGCCGCGGCCCAATTTCGGAGAGGGAACCCCAATGGAAACACTTGCGTTCAATACGGAGATGCTCGTTTCAGGTATTGTCCTGGCGGTCACCTTCACTGCGATCTTCACCGAACAGCTCCACGGCTTTGAACGCTCCAAGGTTGCGGCGGCGGGTGCGGTGGTCATGATCATCGTGGGGCAGATCTTCGGGTTCTATTCCCCGATGGAGGCAGTCGAGGCAGTCGACTGGAACGTCATCTTCCTGCTGGCGGCGATGATGACCATCGTCTCCATCATGATTCCCACCGGTGGTTTCAACTGGATGGCCTACAAGATCGCGGCCATGAGCCGCGGCAATCTCTATCTGATGCTGGTATTGCTGGGCACGGCCGTCACGGTGCTGTCGCTGCTGCTGGACAACGTTACCACCGTGGTCATCTTCGGCCCGCTGATCATCCTCATCGCCAAGGCGCAGAAGATTTCCCCGATTCCCTATCTGCTGGCGGCCGCGCTGCTGTCCGACACCGGCGGCATCGCGACGCTGGTGGGCGATCCGCCGAACATCATGATCGGCTCGGCCGCGGACATCAGCTTCAACACCTTCGTCTACCACATGGGTCCCATCACCCTGGTGTCCTGGCTTGTGGCGTTGGTTCTCCTGAAATTCCTGTTCAGAAAGGAGTTGGCGGAAACGCCCGCCGAGTCGACGCTTGAAGTGGTGGAAATCAAGGACCCCAGGCTGTGGAAGGGTTCCGTCGCGATCCTGTGCATCATGGTGGTGTTCTTCATGCTGCACAACGCGCTTCACTGGGAACCCTGGTTCGTCGCCGTACTGGGAATGACAGGTTTGGTTTTCGTATCCCGCAAACTGGTCATGGACCACGCCCTGGAACATGTGGAGGTCACCCTGCTGATTTTCTTCCTCGGCCTGTTCATGATCGTCGGCGGCGTGGAACACAGCCAATTCCTGCAGTGGATTGGTTCTCTCATCACACCCTTTGTCGTGTCCGATTTGCTGCTGGCCACGATCGTGCTCATGTGGGTCGGGGCGTTTCTCTCGGCGGCCATCGACAACATTCCCTTTACCGCGGCGATGATCCCGATCATCCTGGGTATGGAACTGCAGGGCATCAATGTCGCGCCGCTTTGGTGGGGGCTCGCCATGGGCGTGGGCCTGGGCGGTAACGGCACGCATATCGGCTCGACGGCCAATGTCTTCATCGTCACGATTTCGGAGCGGCTGGCACGGCAGGAGAACGACCCGAGTCTGGCCATAACACCGGGGATGTGGTTCAGGAAGGGCAGTCCCGTGATGCTGGCGACGTTGGTGGTTTCGACCTTCGTGTTCTGGGTGTTCTTCGATTTCTTCGCGGGCCCGGTGAACTAGGGGTAGTTAACGTTATCCGAGACAACCCTGCCGACATTGTTCTGTCCGGCAAGGAGCAGCGGGCGCCGTAGCGCCCGGTGCGGTTGTCATGAGGATTTTGGTCACCGGGGCGGCTGGATTTATCGGTTTCCATACGTCGAAAGCGCTGCTTGAGCGCGGCGACGAAGTCGTCGGGCTCGACAACCTCAACGAGTACTACGATGTCCGGTTGAAGCATGCGCGCCTGGACATTCTCAGGCGGGCTCGGCGCTTTCGTTTCGTGAACCTCGATCTCGCCGACCGGGATCGAATGGCCGAACTGTTTGCCGCCGAAGAGTTTAATCGTGTCGTACACCTCGGCGCGCAGCCCGGGGTGAGACACAGTATTTCAAGTCCGTTTCCCTATATCCAAAGCAATATTGTCGGTACATTGACAGTACTGGAGGGCTGCCGCCATACGGAGGTCGAGCACCTGGTTTTTGCTTCCACCAGTTCGGTATACGGCGCCAATACCCGTCTGCCGTTTTCCGTGCATCAAGGCGCGGATCACCCGTTGTCTCTCTATGCAGCCACGAAGAAGTCCAACGAAATGATGGCGCACAGCTACGCAAACCTTTACAACGTTTCGGTGACGGGTCTGCGGTTCTTCACGGTTTATGGCCCGTTCGGCCGGCCCGACATGGCGCTGTTCCGGTTTACCGAGGCCATTCTCGAAGGCCGCTCCATCGACCTTTTCAACTACGGCAATCACCGTCGCGACTTCACGTACATCGACGATGCCGTGGCCGGTGTGCTCGCGGTGCTGGACAGGCCTCCCCAGCCCGACGTTGACTGGGACGGCGAAGCCCCCGACCCCGCCAACAGCCGTGCGCCGTACCGGCTCTACAATATCAGTGCCCGGCAGCCTGTGGAGTTGTCGCGATTTGTGGAGATTCTGGAGACCTGCCTTGGAAGAAAAGCCAGCAAGAACCTGCTGCCGATGCAGCCCGGCGACGTTCCCGCGACATGGGGCGATGTCACGGAACTCGAAGCCGAATTCGACTATCGGCCGAACACTTCGGTGGAGGAGGGGGTGAGGCGCTTTGTGGATTGGTACCTGGACTTCTACCGGGTTGGCTCGTAGCGGTCGCTGCTGTCGAACCGAATAGCGTTAACAGGCCTTGGCATGTACAGGTGCGGACAATGAGCAGAGAAACATACGGCCCCCGCACCGAGGCCTGGGCCTCGCTCGGGCAGCGCGCGGCCATGCTCGCCCGCAAACCCATCGCCGCGATCGTCGATGAAGAGCCCCGGCGAGGCCGCCTGTTTTCGGTGGAAGCTGAAGGGTTGTGGCTGGATCTCAGCCGGCAGCGGCTCGATTCCGAGGCCTTGAAACTGTTGCTGGAACTGGCCGCACAGACGTGCGTTCCCGACTGGATCGAGCGCATGTTTCGCGGCGAGCGCATCAACAACACCGAGGATCGCGCCGCCTTGCACATTGCCCTCCGCCGTCCCGCCGATCGCCCCGTGATGCTTGCGGGCGAGGACATCATGCCCCGCGTTGAGGCGGAACGGGAAAAAATGCGTGCGCTCGTTGAATCGCTCCACGACGGTTCGCTGAAGGGCTACACGGGTCGGCGAATCACCGACATCGTCAACATCGGCATCGGAGGTTCCGACCTGGGGGTCGTAATGGCGTTGGAAGCCCTTGATGGCTACTGCATGCCCGGGCTGGACGTTCACTGCGTGTCGAATGTCGACGGTGTGCAACTGGCACGCGTCCTGCGGGCCGTGGACCCCGAAACGACGCTGTTCGTGGTTTGCTCCAAGACGTTCACGACTTCGGAAACCCTGACCAACGCCCAGGGGATCCGTGAATGGCTGCTGCAACGGGGCGGACCGGTCGCGGTGGCGGCGCAATTCGTGGCGGTATCCACGAATCACCAGGCAATGGACGCTTTCGGCGTGGCGCCGCAGCGCCGGTTGGATTTGTGGGATTGGGTCGGTGGGCGGTATTCGGTCTGCTCGGCCGTGGGCCTGATTCTGGCGATGGCAATAGGGTGGAAGAATTTTGCCGGGTTTCTCGCCGGAGCATACCAACTCGATGAGCACTTCCGCTCGGCGCCCCTGGATCGAAACCTGCCGGTGTTGCTGGCGCTGGCGGGCGTTTGGAACCGCAACTTCCTGGGCGCTGCGAACCACGCGGTGTTGCCTTACGACCAACATCTGAACCGCCTGCCCGCGTACCTCCAGCAGCTGGAGATGGAAAGCAACGGCAAGTCCGTGCGCCGCGGCGGCGAGCCCGTGGAATGCGCCACCGCCCCGGTGATCTGGGGCGAGCCCGGCTCCAACGCCCAACACTCGTTCTACCAGCTCCTCCACCAGGGCACGGAGCCGGTCTCGGTGGACTTTCTCCTGCCGGCAATGTCCATGGTCGACCGCCAGGAGCAGCACGATCTCGCCGCACTGAACTGTCTCGCCCAGGCCTGGGCCCTGGCCGCCGGCGATCCGGCGGACGGGATCGTCGACCCGCATCGGGACTACCCGGCCAATCGCCCGACCACGTTGATCCTGTTCCGGCGACTGGACCCGGCCACCCTCGGAAAGCTTGTGGCGCTTTATGAGCACAAGGTCTTCATCCAGGGCGTGATCTGGGACGTCAACAGCTTCGACCAATGGGGCGTGGAACTGGGCAAGCGCCTGGTTTCCAGGTTGCAGGATCCCGGGACAGCGGCTGCCCTGCCGCCGATAATTGCACCTGCGTTCGCCAAATGGCGGAAGTGGCTCGGGTAACCGGGGGCGGCATGGACTTCATCGACCTCAAGTCCCAGTATCGGCGGCTTCGTGACCCCATCGACAGGCGCATTCAGGCGGTCCTGGACCATGCTCAATTCGTTCTCGGGCCCGAAGTCGATGAACTGGAAGAACGCCTCGCCAGATTGGTGGGCGCGAACCACTGCATCACCGTTTCCAGCGGGACAGACGCGCTGTTGATTGCGCTGATGGCATTGGACGTCGGTCCGGGCGATGAAGTGATCACCACGCCCTTTACCTTCATCGCCACTGCCGAGGCCATCGCGCTGTTGGGCGCGACGCCGGTATTCGTCGATATTGACCGGCGCACCTACAACATCGATCCGAATCTTATCGAACCTGCGGTCACCGAACGCACCCGGGCGATCATGGCGGTTTCCCTGTTCGGTCAATGTGCCGATTTCGATCGGATCAACGAGATCGGCGACCGGCACGATGTCGCCGTCATCGAAGACGCCGCCCAGAGCCTGGGTGCTACGTACAGGGAACGATACTCCTGCGGACTGACTTCCCTGGCGGCGGCCTCGTTCTATCCCTCCAAGCCGTTGGGATGCTACGGCGAAGGCGGCGCCGTATTTGCGGACGACGACGCGCTGTCCCGGTCAGTCCGGGAGCTTCGAGTGCATGGCCAGGATCGGAGCTACCATCACACCCGCGTGGGGCTCAATGGCCGCATGGCTACGCTGCAGGCGGCCATTGTGCTGGCAAAGCTGGACATATTTGCGGACGAGCTGGACGCTCGGCAACAGGTGGCGCGGCGATATGAAGCGCTTATCGTGGAGGCCTTCGCAGATTGCGCTCCGGAGCATGCGGTTCGCCCGCCGTACGTGGAGCCGCATAACTGCTCGGTATTTGCCCAATATACGATCGAAGTGCCCAACCGGTCGGCGGTACGGGAGTTCATGGCATCAAGGGACATTCCGACTGCGGTTCACTACCCGGTGCCGCTGCATCTGCAGCCGGCGTACGCGGCGCAGGACTCGAGCGAACGATTTCCGATTGCCGAGGACGTCGCACAACGGGTGATCTGCCTGCCGATGCACCCCTACCTGGAGGAAGACGATCAAGTTCGGGTGGTGAAAGCGCTACGGGATGCGGTGACGCGCAACTGAGCGCCGGCACGGTGGCTGGTGGGCGATGCTGGGATTGAACCAGCGACCTCTCCCGTGTGAGGGGAGCGCTCTTCCGCTGAGCTAATCGCCCGACAAGGACCTCGTTGCGGACCTATTTTCGATCAGACGGCTGGCGGTGGCAAGCGTTGCGGACCCAACCGGCCATTTCGTGGCTCGGCAGTAGCGGGTGGCTTGGCGCTCGCAGGTGTACGCTGTCGCTACCGGCAGAGGAGTTGTCATATCCGCGCGTTATACTCGCGCGGTTTGCTCCAGCAGCCTCCCGAGCGGATGTCCATGCGTATCACCATCTACGGTTCCGGTCATGTGGGATTGGTTACGGCCGCGTGTCTTGCGGACACCGGCAACCAGACACTCTGCGTCGACATCGATGGCGGCAGGATCAGCCGGCTTCGACGCGGCGAACTGCCCATCTGCGAACCGGGCCTTCAGGGCCTGCTCAAGCGCAGCCTGGAGGCGGGTCGTCTGCAGTTCACCTCGGACGTTGCCAGCGGCGTCGACTTTGGCCTGTTTCAGTTCATTGCCGTCGGCACGCCGCCTCTTGAGGACGGCTCCGCGGATCTGCAGCATGTCCTGTCGGTCGCTCGTTCGATTGGTCAACACATGGGCGAGTATCGGATCATCGTGAACAAGTCGACCGTGCCGGTCGGTACAGCGGATCGGGTTTGCGCCGCGATTCAGAATGCGCTCATGGAGAGAGGCGTCGACGTGAATTTCGACCTGATCGCCAATCCGGAATTTCTGAAGGAGGGCGCTGCGGTCGAGGATTTCATGAAACCTGACCGGATCATCATCGGGGCCGACAATGCGCACGCGGCGGAAATGCTCAAGGTCCTGTACGAACCTTTCAATCGCAGCCATGATCGCGTGCTCGGCATGGATACCCGGTCCGCGGAGCTGACGAAATACGCAGCCAATGCGATGCTGGCCACCAGGATCAGCTTCATGAACGAAATGGCGAGCCTCGCCGAGCATCTCGGAGCCGACATCGAAAGCGTGCGCGTGGGCATCGGTTCGGACCCGCGTATCGGCTACGACTATATCTACCCGGGATGCGGTTACGGGGGTTCGTGCTTGCCGAAGGACGTCAGGGCACTGGTCTCGTCATCATCGGCCGACGGTCACGATCTGGAACTGTTGTCGGCCGTGCAGCGCGTCAACCAGCGTCAGCGGCGACTCCTGTTCGACCGGATCTCGGCCTATTTCGACGGGCAACTAAAGGACAAGACGATCGCGCTCTGGGGCCTTTCGTTCAAGCCCAATACCGACGATATGCGGGAAGCCGCGAGCCGAGCGCTGATGGAGGCACTGTGGAAGGCCGGGTGTTCGGTCCGTGCCTACGATCCGGTGGCCATGGACGAGGCGCGGCGTCTATACCCCGACCAGGCGAGATTGATCCTCTGTCCGAGCGCCGAAGATGCCGTGAAAGGAGCCGATGCGTTGGCGATAGCAACCGAGTGGCGGGAGTTTCGCAGCCCCGACTTTGAAGTCCTGAAATCCTCGTTGCGCACCCCGGCGATCTTCGATGGCCGCAACATTTACGAGCCGGCGCAGATGAAGCGGTATGGATTCGACTATCACAGCATCGGCCGGCGCGCGCTTACGGCTCGTCGGGTGGCTCCGATGGCGAATTGCCGGAGGTGACGATCATGAGGAAAAAGGTCACCACAATCATTGTTAAAAGAATGATCAGTCCGACTGTGTTACTCATTTGCGATCTCCTCCGAGGGGCAGGTATCGGTTGTGGGCAAGGACCAACAGTCCGAGCCCGAAAGCGCCAACGACGATTGACGGCCACGTGTCGCTGATGCCGATTCCGAAAAGACCCAATATGCCTGTTGCCAGCAAAATCAACCCGACGTTGCGAACGTCATCATAGATGGCGATCGCGGGGCGGCGGTATTGTTTCCAGCGATTGAACAATTCGGTCTCCCGATCGGCCGATGCAAATGGCCCCATTGTTCGTTGGCTGGTGCCCAACAAACGTCAGGTCCGCCAATGAGCATGACCTTGCGGCGTGCTCATGATCAATGATGCGAGTAAGGCCGACGGGTTGCAAGCGTAAGTCAAGGTACACGCGCGGCAAGTGTCAAGTCAGTTTCAATTCCGTACTGATCGTGCACATTCGCAGGGCCATGACGCGATCCCCGGCAAGGAGGTTCAGCGATTTCGCCGCGGTGCAACAAGCGGGCTATCGGGATCGGGCCATTCAATCGAGAATGTAATTCACCGCGCGGTCCAGCCTCCGCAAAGTATTTTTCCGCCCGATCAGAGCCAGGGTCTGCCCGATCCCGGGGGAGGCTGCTTCCCCGGTGACGGCGACCCGAAGCGGTTGGGCAACCTTCCCCATCTTGAGTTGCAGTTCGTCCGCGACCGACTCCACGGCGGCCTGAGTCGTCTCGACGGTCCATTCCGCCAACGCCTCCAGACGTTCCTGGAGGCGCTGCAGAACAGGCAGCGCGACGCCGCGCAGGTGCTGCTTGGCGGCCTTGGGAGCATACCCCTCCGGCTCTCTGTAGATGAACTGGCTCTTCTCGGCCATCTCGACCAATGTGCTGGCTCGATGACGTTGAACTTCGATGATCTCCTCCAGTGGAGGTCCGCCTTCCAGGTCGTCGCCTTCCAGAAACGTGGCCAAGAGGGGCGCCAGAAGGGCGCCCGGGACGCGCCTGAGCCACTGCTCGTTCACCCAGAGAAATTTGTCAGGATCGAAACTCGCGGCGGATTCGTTGACCCCATCGAGGCTGAAGGCCTGGGCCATTTCGTCCACGTCGAAGATTTCCCGGTCGCCGTGGGCCCAACCCAGCCGAACCATGTAGTTGAGCACGGCCTCCGGCACGTATCCGGCCGCCTTGTAGTCAAGCACGCCGACAGCCCCGTGTCGTTTGGACAGCCGGCCGCCGTCGGAACCCAGGATCATGGGCAGGTGAGCGAATTCCGGCGGGCGCAGGTCAAGCGCGGTCATGATGTTGATTTGCCGGGGCGTATTGTTGAGGTGGTCGTCGCCCCTGACCACGTGGGTTATCTCCATGTCCGCATCGTCCACCACCACCGAAAAGTTGTAGGTGGGAACGCCGTCGGACCGCAGGATCACCAGATCGTCCAATTCGGAGTTTTCAAAGACGACCTCGCCGCGAATGAGGTCACGGACCCGAACGGTGCCCGTGGCCGGCGTCTTGAACCTTACTACCGGGTTCGCCCCGGGCACGGCGGTCGTCCGCGATCTGCAGCGACCGTCATAGCGCGGTTTAATGCCGCGCGATCGCTGCTCCTCGCGCATCGCCGCGAGGTCTTCGCGGCTGCAGTAGCAACGGTAGGCGAGGCGGGCGTCGACGAGTTGCCGGACGATGGCCCGGTAACGCTCAAGTCGGTCCGTTTGCAGAATGGGTCCTTCATCCGCCTCGAGCCCGAGCCACGCCATGGCTTCGATGATCTGATCGATGGATTCCCGTGTGGAGCGTTCGGTATCGGTATCCTCGATGCGCAGCACGAAGGCACCGCCGTGGCGCCTGGCAAGGAGCCAGTTGAACAACGCCGTCCTGGCCCCGCCGATATGCAGGACACCCGTGGGGCTTGGCGCGAAGCGCGTGCGCATCGTCATGGGATCTGTACCTTGAAATGTCGTGTCGGGCGCGTCGGCTGCGTGGCCGGGTGACCCGCGCGGCCACCCGTCCGCGGCTTATCGATCGATGTGCTTTGCCCTGTCGATCGAAATTTCCATCCAAATTGCAGCACGCCCAGGTTCACAATGGAAGAGATTCAGATTATCACACCGCGATCATGAGTCGGCTCACTTGGGTATTCACCTGGCCGAAGGCGCCGGTCAGGCGGCCAGAAATGGGGCACCGAACAGCTTGAGACCTACACGAAGCGGTGCGGCGATTCTTACGGGGCGCGCGACAGCAGGTCCGCCACGCGGCTCAATTCCTGAGATCCGGGTTCGCGCAGCAGGTCGGCAAGCTTTTGCAGTTCCTCTTGCGACTTGCCGGCGCGAAATTCCGCGAGGGCCTGAAGATCCTTTGCAGCTTCTGTCGCGCGAGGTTCGGTCAGCGAACGCCAGCGACTGCTCGACGCCCAAGTTGAAGGCGCGCCAACCGCAACCAAGGAGGCATTGCCGGTTGCAGCGTCCCTTGCTCGGAAATCCTTGAGTACCTCGTCGAACATCTCTATGCCGCAAAGTGTGTGCACGACGCCGCCTCTGGAAATCGTTGCAAAGAGAAGCTCGTACAGATCCGAGTCGCATTCGTCGTCATGAAAAACCACATCGAAGCCGGACGACAGCAGATCGAAGAGATCTCTGGTGTTCCGCTGAGGCACCAAGCGGTCAAATGGTGAATGATAGAGGTGAATCCGGCTGTCTTGGGCCACAATCGTCTCTGCCGGATTGATGATGTTGGTGAAGCTGTTGAGTTGAAGCATTGTCTTGAGCGTGTCGTATCGAGCGTCGCCGTCCAGCACCCCGGCAATGAAGTCGCTGGCAAGGATGTCGCCCTCGAACACTTCGCTACGCTCCAGACCGATGTCTGCGTACTCCAAAAGGGGCGGCAGTATCCGATCCGTCAGATAGTGCAGAATCGTTTCGGTGCCCACGTTGCGGCACCAGGGATTTCCGTCGCAGCTATCGTTCAGGTGTTGCAGCGAGCCGCGAAACGTCTGATACAGGTTGTGGGGCGCACCGCCACTGTAGAGTTCCCGCACACGAAGGCCGGTACCGCCAACCTGGTTGGCCAACCATACGCCGACCGCACTATGCCCGCCCTGCGAATAACCCACGATCGACACATCGGCGTCCTGTGTCGGGTCGTGAAACATCCGGTAGTCGTCGCTGGCCATGACGGCAGCCACCATGTCGAGGGTATTGTTGGCGACCCGGTTCGCCATCAAGTATGTCTCCGGCTGGTCGGTGCCGCTGGTGACATCACCTGCCGAACCGCCACGCCCCCAGTTGTCCGGAGCAATCACCAGATAGCCTCGACTGGCGATCAGATTTGCCAGCAATTGCCCGCTGCCAGTGGAACTGAGCGAGCCAGGCGTCGAGCCGGTCGCGTGGTTCAGGATCACGACTCGGTCCTTCCGCTCGAAGCTCCCAGCCGAGGCACTTGCGGAGGCGACATCCGGCATGGCGATGAGTCCCGTGAGGAGGGACGGTTCGCCCTCCGGGTTCCTCGATGGGTACGACACGCTGTGGGCGACCACGCCATAGGTCGCGCGGGCGGTCAACTCCGTCCACGACCGTTCGGCAATCTCGCCAATGATCCGCGCCACCACAACGGCAAGAACGTGCAACTCGATGTCGTCCAACAGCGAATCGGTGATGTAGCGGACGAACAATTCGTCGATTTCGCTCCGCGGCGTCACTACATGGTCGAGCACAGTTAGAGGTTCGCCTCCGCCTCGACGCGTGGAGAACTCGAGCGCGCCTTGATATCGGCGCCCGTCATCAGCCAAGGCGTCCACGGTGACACGGTATGACGAGACATCGGCGAACTCGCAAGCGAGTTTATGGTCAATGAGGTGGTTCGCATTCTCCGTGCTGAGATCGGTCAACGAACGACGCACGGCGGCGCCTGTTGTCCCGCAACCGCCGGAGTAGGTGAACTGCAAACCGGCGGCTCCGACATGAACGATGTTCACGCCGCTTGTAGTCGGGTCAACGGTAGCGCCTCGGGCAGGAATGGTATCCAGCAGCGTAATGGGTTCCGGCGGGGGCAACACAACGGTTGGGTTTCCGCCTTCACCGCGGCCACCCCCACACGAAACTGCCAGCAGCACAAACCACAATATTCCACAGCGCCGACAGGTCAGGCCGGAGCCCCCAGTCTTGCGATACAGCTCGACCCAACCCAGGCGAGCCTTCATTTGCATGTCCATAGACACCCAATGTTCTGCAAATGCGATGCCGGAATCGACGGAGGCGGAGGTTACTATCGCTGCCACGACCGCTCATTCAGCGCATCGACGAACTCGAGATCGTACCGAATCTGGCCACCTTGACCGGCACTGGGGTTAAGGTGGCGTCCCCAAGGGGATTCGAACCCCTGTTGCCGCCGTGAAAGGGCGGTGTCCTAGGCCTCTAGACGATGGGGACGTCGAAATACCGGAAGTCTGGAATAGTGGTGGAGCCAGGCGGGATCGAACCGCCGACCTCTACAATGCCATTGTAGCGCTCTCCCAGCTGAGCTATGGCCCCAAAACCATGCGGCGCGAGCGTAATGACTGCCCGCTGGGGTGTCAAGGCGGACCCGGCGTAAAGTCGGTGGACTTCCCATCCTCGGACGTGTCTGCGACCATCCGGACATGGTAATGAGACCTTGCCGAATGGATCACCGTGACTGAGGGAAAGGGCGGAAGGCCGGAAAGCGCCGGCAACGCGCCCCGGGGCCTTGTCCTGGCGGGCGGGCGAAGTCGCCGGATGGGCGAGGACAAGGGTTTGATCGCCTATCGCGGACAGCCCCAGGTCGTGTGGCTTTCGCAATTGCTGCTTGAATTCTGCGCATCGGTGCACGTGTCCATCGGCCCGCGGCAGCAGGACTCGAGTTGCTATGGGTCGTTGCAGACCATCATCGATCGCGAGCCCGGACGGGGACCGGCGGGTGGGCTGATGTCGGCCTGGGAACTCGATCCCGGCGCCGCCTGGCTGCTCGTCGCGGTCGATCTGCCGCTATTGGATCCCGTAACCCTCGGTGCATTGACGGAAGGTCGCTCCAGACGGCATCTTGCAACCGCGTTCCGTCATCCGGACGGACCCCTGGAGCCGCTTTGTACCATTTGGGAGCCCGCTGCGAGGTCGGTGCTGGAACGCCGCCTTGCGCGGGGGGACGCCTCGCTGCGCCGGCTCCTGGAGGCGGGTCCCGTGAACGAATTGGAACCGCCTGCGCCCGGTGCTATTCGGAGCGTGGATTCGCCCGGGGATCGAAATCGCGTCCTGCGCGGGCTGCAATAGCAGCGCCGGTGGTAGTATCCGCGGAATGATCAGAACGATGTCGATGCTGTCGCTGCTGGTGCTCGGCCTGAGCCCCTGCGTGGCACAGGATCGCCCGAACATCCTCCTGATCATCGCCGACGATCTCGGCTATGCGGACCTGGGCGTTCACGGCAGTGATATCCGTACTCCGAACATCGACAGTCTCGCCGCTGACGGTTTGCTGTTTACCCAATTCCATGCCACCCCGTACTGTGCCACAACGCGTGCGATGCTCCTTACCGGCAACAACAACCACGTCGCAGGGGTCGCCAGGCAGGGGCGCAACCCCGGTCCGGTGATCCCCGGTCTTCCCGGTTACGAGAACCGGCTTGCACCCGAGCGCGTGGCACTGCTGCCCAAATTGCTGAGGAACGCCGGCTACCGCACGTACTTCGCGGGCAAGTGGCATCTTGGCGAATCACTTGACGCCTCGCCCCGGGCCGCGGGCTTCCAGCGTTCATTCGCCATGAAGTTTGGCGCCGGCAGCCACTTCTCCGGCGTCGGAATGCGGGAGACATCGCCGCCGAAGTATTTCAGGGACAACGCGGAGTCGGACTGGCCCGACGGCGCGTACTCGACCGAGTTCTACACCGATACGCTCATCGGGTACCTGGATCAGGACAGGGACAGCAGTGAGCCGTTCTTCATGGTTGCTGCCTACACCTCGCCGCACTGGCCCCTGCAGGTGCCGGATGAAGACCTCGACCTGTACGCGGGACGCTACGAGATGGGCTACGACCGGCTTCGCGAGTTGAATTTAGAGCGCCTGAAGACGGCGGGGATCATTCCGCCGGACTCCGACTTGCCGCCGCGAAATCCGAGCATCACTCCCTTCGACGAGCTGAGCGCGGATCAGCAGCGTCGCGAGACTCGGAGCATGGAGCTGTATGCGTCCATGGTGGATAACCTCGACCGGCACGTGGGTCGATTACTCGATTATCTTCGCGACAATGGTCTCTACGACGATACGCTTATCGTGTTCATGAGCGACAACGGCGCCGCGGCGGAGGTGCCGGACGTGCCCGGCGGGGCGTTCCACGAGTACGTTCGGGAGCACTACGACATCACCACACATGAGCTGATGGGCCGGCGCGGCAGTTTCGTATCCTACGGGCCGCAGTGGGCGGAAGCGGGCTCGGCGCCGTTTCGGCTCCACAAGGGCTACCCCACCCAGGGTGGCGTTGTCGCACCGATGATCGTCACCGGCCCGGCAGTGGCGCGGCACGGCGAGTTCACCGATGCGTACCTTGCGGTCATGGACCTCATGCCGACGCTGCTGGAGCTGGCGGGTGCACACTATCCGGGCGACAAGGCGTCGATGTTGGGCGAATCGGCGGTCGGATTCCTGGCGGGGGAAGAAAAGGCGATCCATGACGCGAGCTTCGTCACGGTCTTCAGTCATGCGCAACGGGCCTACGTTCGTCAGGGCGAATGGAAGTTGATGACGCTGGATCGACCCTTCGACGAACGGAACTTCGAACTCTACAACCTGGCACAGGACCCGGGCGAAACGACGGACCTGTCTGCAAGGAATTACGACAAGCGAAATGAAATGCTGGAGATCTGGCGCGACCAGCGACGGCGCCTGGGTATCGTTCTACCGCAAGATCTGTGAAAGCAATTCAGTCAGTTCAGCGAACGGGCACGTCTTGCCCATCTCCGTCGAGCCCCCTGGAGTTTGAGGCTCACGTAAACAGGGTTCGACAGACTCGCGCAGACAAGCTCGCCTGCGTCAAGGCTGTGCCGTCCAGCGTGGTCTTGACCCCGGCCTCAGTACGACTTCCCGGTTCTCCCCGAGCAGTATATTGCTGGCGTGCAGGCCGTTGCTGCCGTCCCGCGCCGGGAATCCTGCCAGCCGGAAGCGGCGTCCGACACTAACCGCTTCACGGGTTATGGTGCGGCGTTCCATGCCCGCGGGCGAGTTGGATTCGATGCTCCAGACATTCCCATCGTCGGTGCGCATGCGGAAGCGAACGTGCGGAGATTCCCACTGCACATCAATCACCTCGCCGACAATTTCAGCCACCTGGCTGGTGTTGTAGGCATAAGCGAAGGTGTGATGACCGATCGCCGCACACGGCAACAGCATCGCCATGCACAGGGAGCCGGCCAGGAATTTCATTTGTCTCACCGAGGTACGGATGTCCATGTCGTTGCGACTGCAGATGACGGCGTCACTGCCCCCGACACGTCGGTGCGGGAAATTTGCCACGCTGTTGGGTACACTTCGCCGTCGCTGGTCAAAGAGTATCATGCCGGATGGCAGTCGCCGAAGAACAAGCAATACCGAGCCTTCTCGCGGCGGATGAACCGGAGGTATTCCAGGTGATTCATGGCGGGTCGGACCGGCGCCTGATCGTCGCCTGCGACCATGCGAGCAGCAGAATCCCGCGGTCGCTCGGAACGCTTGGCGTCGCAGACCGCTACCTGGAGGACCATATCGCATGGGACATCGGTGCTGCGGCGGTAACGCAGATCCTGTGCCGGCGACTTGGCTGCGTAGCTATCCTGGGAAACTATTCCCGCTTGGCGGTCGACCTGAATCGGCACGTGAGCGACGCGTCGCTCGTGCCCGCAATCAGCGACGGGGTGCTGGTACCGGGCAATCTGAGCCAGAACGAGGCGCAGCGCACGCAGCGTATCCGAGAGATGCATGCGCCTTTCCACGAGGCAGTGCGACGGGAGATAGACTTGATGTCATCTGCAGAACAGCGGCCGGCCATGATCACCCTCCACAGCTTCACGCCGCACCTGCATGGATTGCCGCGGCCCTGGGATGTCGGCGTGCTGTGGGACGCCGATGCGCGCCTGGCGTTGCGGCTGATGGCACGACTACGAGCGGACGGAGACGTGCGCGTCGGCGACAATGAGCCCTATTCCGGGCGGCATCCGGCGGATTTCACCCTGGACCATCACGCGGAACGTGTCGGACTGGCCCATGCGGGAGTCGAGATTCGTCAGGACCTGGTCGCCGATCGATGCGGACAGGCTGCCTGGGCCGACAGACTGGCCCGAGCGTTGGAAGCCGTGCTGGATGACGAGGATTTGTACCGACCTGCTATTACCGGACAGGGAGACCGATCGACATGAACGAGCCGACCTTTACACTTGGTATCGAGGAGGAGTACCTGCTGGTCGACCGAGAATCCAGGGACCTGGTCACCAACATGCCCCCTTCAATGCTGGAGGAATGCGCCGGGCGTTGTAAGGACCAACTCGTCAGCCCGGAGCTGCTGAGGGCGCAGATCGAAGTCGGCACCCGGGTCTGCGGGAGTCTGGCCGAGGCCCGGGAGTCTCTCACCGAACTGCGCACGGTCGTGGCGGACGTTGCCAACTCCCACGGTCTTGCGCCCATTGCCGCATCCTCGCATCCATTCGCGCAGTGGACGCAGCAAAAGCACACCGAACGGCCCCGATATGCAGCGTTGTATGCGGAGATGCAGGCGGCGGCCCGGCGTCTCCTGATCTGCGGTATGCACGTGCACGTGGGCATCGACGACGACGAACTGAGAATCGACCTGATGAATCAGTTCAGTTATTTCCTTCCTCATTTGCTCGCGTTGTCATGCTCCTCGCCGTTCTGGGAGGCTGAGGATACCGGCCTGAAGTGCTATCGCCTGACCGTTTTCGATGCCGTACCCCGTACGGGATTGCCCGAGCGGTTTGACAGTTATGCGGAGTACCAGCGTCATATTCGCATCCTGGTGGACGCGGGACTGATTCCCGATTCGACCATGATCTGGTGGGATCTGCGGCCCAGCGCGCGATACCCCACGCTGGAAACGCGCATCATGGACGTGTGCACTTACATCGAGGACACGCTGTGTCTTACGGCACTGACCGCCTGCTTGCTGAGAATGCTGTATCGATTGCGTACCGGCAATCAGCGGTGGCGCATGTATTCGCGCTTGATGCTGAACGAGAATCGCTGGCGCGCGATGCGCTACAGTTTTGACGCAGGGCTCATCGACCTCGGCCGTGGGCGGATTATTCCATTCGCTCAACTCGTCGAGGAAATCCTCGAACTCACTCGTGAAGACGCCGAGGCGCTGGATTGCGTTGCCGAGGTGGAGCATGTGCATTCGATTCTGGCCAACGGAACCAGCGCTCACCGCCAGTTGCGCGCCCACAAGGCGGCGCTGGATCGCGGCGCCAGCCCGGAGGAGGCTGTGCGGGCGGTCGTCGACCATCTTATCCAGGAGACCGTCAGGGACGTCGGAAGCGGCGATTGAGAGCGTGCCGCGTTGCCGGAATACGCCGGCTGATTCTCAGCGATGCGGAAGCGCAAACCCACCCCCGATCGTACGGGGAACATTCCAGTTTCGGGCCCAATATATGAAGGGGGTATCGAAAGCCGCAATAAACACCTTGAAGGCATATTTTGCCAATGCAAGCTGAAGTGCCGTGCCCAGATCGAAAATTCCCCACCAGACGATAACGGCGTAAAGCACGGTATCGAGCGCTTGCGACGTAATGGTCGAGAGGTTGTTACGCAACCAGAGATGCCTGCCCTGGGTCCAGGTTTTGATTTTGTGGAAAAACCAGACATCAAAACTCTGGCTGATCAGGTAGGCCAGGAGCGACCCGAACACGAAGCGGGGTGTGAAGTCCAGTATCCTGGAAAACGCTTGGTGAATCTCAGCCGAGAATTGCAACGATTCGGGGCGCGTCGACGGCAAGTAGAGCAAACTCACGCTCATCATGACGACGACAATGACGCTGACACCGAAACCCAGTAGTACCGCCTGGCTGGCAGCGGCTCGGCCATGTTTCTCGCTCAGGAGATCGGTTGCGAAGAAAATGCTCGAGTAAAAGATCACCCCAAGACTGGTTTCCATTCCCATTATGACGGTGAGCTTTGGACCTTGAAGGTTGGCCAGCAAGACCGCCAATACGATTGCCGCCGTTAGCCCAAGCCTTCCGAACAATCGGTACATGAGCAGCGTCATGGAGAGATCCAATGTGAGCGTGACCAGCCACAACAGATCCTGCTGTTCGAAAAAGAACATCTGGATTGAGTCGGGAATCATGCGACCTGATTACAGGGCGAGCAATTCAGGCGCGCAACCGCATCCAGCAGCGCAGTTCCGAGCGCCGAATATTCGGGCCCGAATCCGGGACTTGTTTTTCTCTTGTTCCACGGTATCTGCCGTGGAACAAAGTCACGAGAAATGAAAATCCTGAGCTTGGCCCGGAGCTTCGGGATTACTGTGGTTTTTCGTTCTTCGATATGCTAAAGCCCGACCTGCCCTTACCTCTCGCGCGTCGAATGGTATATCCATAATTTCCGAGCCGAAACGTCGGGTCGTTTTCATAACCGGCCAATGCTGCGCCGATCATCTCCACAATCGGGTCGGCCTTGGGTTTGATTTCCGTTTGTTGCGCGAGCCACTTGCTGAATACATCTTCTCCGAGTTCGTTGCCCACAGACTTTCGAAGCGCGTTCAATTTTCTCAATTGTCCCTTGGTTAATTTCTTCTCATCGATTGCCATGTTGACATTCCTCCGTCTCGTGCCTGACCAGCATACTAATGACGCGAGCATGATACATGACATTCGTCGAGTTTAGAAAATCTACATTTTTGGTCTTTTTGTAAAGCAATGCATTTTGTTGATTCGATTTCAGGAAGAAACAACTCGTACAATTCTTTAACATGTCATCTAATTCAATGTAACCGCTCATGTAGCAACAGGCGGTCATTGGATTTGACAAGAGGGGCAAATAACACGCGACAAATCACAAAGCGGACAGGTTTGGTAGTCAATGCGGGTGTATATTCGATGACTTGTCCGGCAGCGGCTTCAACCGGAAACTGGCCAGCCACGATATGAACGTCGCCACCAACGACTCGACGATTGCAGTTGCTCCAATGATGGAGCGCACGGACCGTCATTGCCGCTATCTGCTGAGGCTCATCTCTCCCACCAGCCGGCTCTACACGGAGATGATCACCGCGGCGGCCCTGGTGCAGGGAGGTCGTCTGCAACTGCTCGATTACCATCCCAGCGAGCACCCGGTCGCACTGCAACTGGGCGGGAGCGATCCCCGCGAGTTGGCACGGGCAGCAGCGCTCGGCGCCGCCGTGGGCTACGACGAGATCAACCTCAATGTGGGTTGCCCCAGTGACCGGGTTCAATCAGGCCGTTTCGGTGCGGCACTCATGGCCGAACCGGATAAGGTAGCTACCTGCCTGGCCGCCATGATGGCCGCCGTGGAAGTTCCCGTGACCGTGAAAACGAGAACAGGCATCGACGACCTGGACAGCTACGAGTTTCTGCACGGATTCGTAGGCGCCGTCGCGGAGGCGGGCTGTCGAACCGTGACCATCCATGCGCGAAAGGCAATCCTCAGCGGCCTGTCGCCAAAGCAGAATCGACAGGTGCCGCCATTGGATTACGATCGCGTATACGCGATCAAGTCAGACTATCCGGCGTTACGGTTCATTCTCAACGGCGGGCTCGATTCGGAAGCCAGGGTGCTGGAACAGTTCGGCCGCGTTGACGGCGTCATGCTGGGACGCCACGCATACAGTAACCCCTGGTTCCTTGCCGAACTTGACGGCAAGCTGGGCCGCCGCCGCGGCGTGTCGAGCCGTGAAGCTGCGCTGCGCGCGTTCCTTGACTACATGGGCGGCGAGTTACAGCACGGCACGTCGCTCAAGGCGATGACCCGGCACCTTGTGGGTCTCTTTACCGGATGTCCGGGGGCACGGGCGTGGCGGCGTTTTCTGAGCGAGCTGCCGACCGGGAAGGCCGGTCACTGCGCGTTGCGGCGCCGTGCCGATGCGGCCGGCGCGGTGCTGACTCGGCAGGCACGGCGCCGGCCGCAACTGCCGACGTTCGGCTGATTCAGGACAGCGCGGCGAGAACCCTGCCGTGCTCGGCGCGCAGGCGTTCGGGCACTCGGTCCCCGTACGTGTCAAAGTACGCGCCGATGCTTTCCATCTCCTGCTTCCACGCCCGGGAATTCACGGTGAGCAATTCCTCCATCGTCTGCGGAGAGACGTCCAGGCCCGAAACGTCGATTGCCCCGGGCCTGGGCAAGTAACCGATCGGCGATTCATCCGCATCAATCCGTTCTTCACAGCGGTCGATGATCCAGCGCAGCACGCGCAGATTCTCTCCGAATCCGGGCCAGAGAAAGCGGCCATCCGAATCGCGGCGGAACCAGTTGACGTGAAAGACTCGCGGCAACGCATTCGAACGTTGCTCGAAACTCAGCCAATGCCCCCAATAGTCGGCGAAGTTGTAGCCGCAGAAGGGCTTCATGGCCATCGGATCGCGCCGCACCACCCCCACCTTCCCCGCGGCTGCGGCCGTGGTTTCCGACGCCGCCGTGGCGCCTACGAGCACGCCGTGGGCCCAGTCCCTTGCTTCATAGACCAGAGGCGTGAGTTCCCTCCGCCGCCCGCCGAAGACCAGCGCGCTGATGGGAACGCCCTGCGGCGCCTCGGCAAGTTCGGAGTAACTGGGGTTGTTCCTGGCCGACACCGTGAAGCGGGAATTGGGGTGTGCCGCCGGACCGTTGGACGGATCGTAGGGCCTGCCCTGCCAATCGACGGCCGGCTCGCCACTTTTCTTGTCCTCCCACCAGGGATCATTGTCCGAGGTGACCGCGACATTGGTGAAGATGGCGTCGCGGCGAATGCTTTCGAAGGCATTGGGGTTGGTTTTGAGATTCGTGCCTGGCACCACGCCGAACAGCCCGGCCTCCGGATTGATGGCGCGCAGCCGGCCTTCGTCGTCCAGGTGCATCCAGGCGATGTCGTCGCCCAGTGTCCATATCTTCCACCCCTTGTGGCTTTCGGGCGGGATCAGCATGGCGAGATTGGTCTTGCCGCACTGCGAAGGAAAGGCGCACGCCAGATAGTGGGTCTCGCCGGCGGGATTCTCCACGCCGACGATGAGCATGTGTTCGGCCAGCCAGCCTTCCGTGCGGGCCTGGTAACTGGCGATCCTGAGCGCATGGCACTTCTTGCCCAGCAGCGCATTGCCGCCGTAACCGGAGCCGTAACTCATGATGGCCAGGTCTTCCGGGAAGTGCATGATGAAACGTCGTTCCGGGTCCAGTTCGCCAACGGAG
The DNA here is from genome assembly GCA_965262365.1 of Candidatus Rariloculaceae bacterium. Taxonomy (GTDB): domain Bacteria; phylum Pseudomonadota; class Gammaproteobacteria; order Steroidobacterales; family Rariloculaceae; genus UBA6522. The sequence goes on along the minus strand of OZ253541.1, from coordinate 2,728,136 downwards.
TGCAGCCCCCTGATGAACCGGCCCGTGCGTTCGATCTCGGCCAGTGCCGCGCTGCCCATCCGGGTCATCAGGTACATGTTCGCAGCCACGTAGGTACTGTCGGTGATCTCGACCCCGTAGCGCGAGTAGGGCGACCCCAGCGGCCCCATGCAGTAGGGGATGACGTAGAGGGTGCGCCCCTTCATGCAGCCTTCGAACAGGCCGTTCATCCTGGCCCTGGCGTCTGCCGGCGGCATCCAGTTGTTGTTGGGTCCGGCGTCTTCCTCGCGCTCCGAACACACATACGTCCGGTGTTCGACGCGGGCGACGTCCCGAGGGTCCGAGCGATGCAGATAGCAGTCCGGGTACGTTTCCTGGTTGAGTTCGAGGAGGTCGCCGCGGGACAGCATCTCCCGTACGAATTCAGTGTATTCGTCGCGGGTACCGGTGCACCAGTGAATGCTTTCGGGTTGCGTCATTTGGGCAACCTCGGCGACCCAGTCGCTGAGGCTATCGAGTCGGGTGGTCATGGTCGTCTGCAGGCCTGTTGGAGTGAAGGGGCGCAGTATAATGAAATCACCGGCCGACTCTAGTGTCCTGTGCCATGAGTTCCTGTCATTTCAGCCCGCATGATTCGCCAATGGATGCCGAGGGCAGCAAGACCGACTGAGCAGCGAATTGCCGAGAAATGCGGGCTTTCAACGGGCGGGGATCACGCTATAGTGGTTTCATGCCCGAACTCGCCGAGATATTCGACACCCACGGTCTGCTGGCACGCCACCTGCCGGGCTATACCAGGCGCGTCGCCCAGGAGGACATGGCGCGGATGGTGGACGAGGCGCTGTCGCACCGCCAACATCTGGCAGTGGAAGCCGGAACCGGCATCGGCAAAACGTTCGGTTATCTCGTTCCGGCCCTGTTGAGCGGGCGGCGCACGGCGATTTCCACCGGAACGTTGACGCTCCAGGACCAGCTCTTCAAGCGCGATCTGCCCCTTCTGGGCGCTGTCGTGGGGCGACCCGTGCGCGTGGCGCTTCTCAAGGGCAGGAGCAACTATCTTTGCCGGCACAGGCTCGAGACCGCGCGCCAGGGGGCGGTGCGCGACCCGGTCTTGCTGGACAGGCTCGAATCCGTGAGCCACCGGGTGCGCGCAACGGGACACGGCGACCTCACCGAGATGGATGACTTCACCGAAGACTATTTGCTGCGGGGGTGGATTACCTCCACCGCCGACAACTGCCTGGGCAGCCGCTGCCCGCGGCTTGACGAGTGTTTCCTGGTGGAGGCGCGCCGCCGCGCGCTGGCCGCCGACGTGGTCGTGGTCAACCATCACCTGTTGCTCGCCGATCTGACGCTGAAGGAGGCGGGTTTCGGACAACTGCTTCCGGACCTGGATGCCGTCATTGTCGACGAGGCCCATCAATTGCCGGAGATCGCCCAGCAGTTCTTCGGCGTTTCCCTGGGCAGCCGGGAATTGCAGAATCTGGCTCGAGACGTCGTGGCGGAAACGCGGGCAGCCGGAATTTCCGGTGAACTGGAGCCCCTGGCCGACGCCTTGACACGCGCGGCCGCCGACGCGCGTCTCGGGTTCGGCGACCATCGCGGCCGTCTGCCATGGAATGCCTGTCCGTCGGGAGTGACCCGGTCGCTCAGGGATTGGGAGGGCGCACTGGAACGGCTGGGAACTGCCCTGGAGGGAACCAGGGACATGAATCCGGGATTGCAGCGCTGCTGGGAACGGAGCCGCGATGGGATAGCCAGGTTGAAGGCACTTGACGACGATGAGTCCCAGGGTTTGCGTTGGGTCGAGGTCTCACGGAAGAGCTTTGCAGCTCATTGGACGCCGCTCGATGTGGGCGCGGAGTTGGGTGGTCGAATCCAGGCCCACGACGCATCCTGGATATTCACCTCGGCCACCCTGGCAGTGGGCGACGATTTCAGCCACTTCCTGAGCCGGGTGGGCGTGCCGGAGGCGGCTTCGGCGGTATTGCCGAGCCCATTCGACTTTCAGGAGAACGCCCGGCTGTATCTGCCCCAGGGACTACCGCAGCCAGCGGCCCCGGACTACGTGGAACGAGTCCTTGCGTGCGTCTGGCCGCTGATCGAAGCTGCCGGCGGTGGGGCATTTCTGCTGTTCACCAGCTACCGGGCGCTCAACGCAGCCCGCGCATGGATCGCCGGCCGTGCTCTGCCCGGGCCGCTGCTGGTGCAGGGGGAGGGACCGCGCACCGAACTCCTGACGCTGTTTCGCAGCACCACAAACGCCGTTCTGCTGGGCACAAGCAGTTTCTGGCAAGGTGTCGACGTTCGCGGTCCGGCGCTGCGGTTGGTCGTCATCGACAAGCTGCCCTTTGCCGCCCCGGGAGATCCCCTGATTCAGGCACGGCTTCACGCCATTCGACGGGACGGCGGCGATCCGTTCACGGAATTCCAGTTGCCTCAGGCCGTCCTGGCGCTGAAACAGGGGGTGGGGCGCCTCATCCGGGATTTCTCCGATCGGGGCCTGGTCGTCATCTGCGACCCGCGATTGAGGACCCGGGGCTACGGAAGGTTGATCCTGGAGAGCCTGCCGGCCATGCCGTTGCTGGAGGAGCAGGATCAGGCACTGGATTTCATCGCAACCCTTGCGTCCGGCACGGACGCTGCCGGGGACTTGCCCCGCTATGAAACTGCTGGCGTTTGAAACCTCCAGCGGCGAGGGTTCCGTCGCCCTTGCCATTGACGGCGACGTTCGTCAGGCAACCATACCGACCGCGCGCCAGCAGACCGCGCAGCTATTGCCGCTGGGAGCCAGACTGCTGGCTGGCGCGGACCTGCAACTGGCCGATCTCGACGGCATCGCTTTCGGTCGGGGGCCCGGTTCCTTCACCGGCCTGCGCATCGCCGCCGCGGCCGCCCAGGGACTCGGTTTGGCAACCGGGATACCGCTGCTGCCGGTGTCCAGTCTCGCGGCGACGGCACAAGGGCTGTGGCGGACGCACGGTTCGTCCAATACCCTGGTCTGCGTCGATGCGCGCATGGGTGAGGTCTATTGGGCCGCTTTCGAGGTTCGAAATGGGCTTGCCCGCGTTGTGGGTACCGAACAGTTAACGGTGCCCGAGGCGGTAACCGACGCGGGGATGGCGTCGTGGAGCGCGGCGGGGAATGGATTCGATGTCTACAATGACGAACTTGCCGGGTTGACGGCGAAAGCCAGGATTGTTCTTGCGCACGCTTGCCCGCGGGCGGTCGATCTTTTCCCCCTGGCTGCGGCCGACCTGGCTGCCGGTCGGGGCCGTGTCCCCGAAGAGGCGAATCCGGCGTATCTCAGGTCGGAGTCTGCGTGGAAACCCGCCGGTGGTTCGGACTGAATCGAACTGTAATAATTTCAGCGTGTAATGATGGTTTCCGGAAAGAAAGCGATGCTACAGAAGGTTCTTGTTGTAGAAGACGAGGCGGCGATACGCGAAATGCTGGCTTTCAATCTCGGCCGGGCCGGGTACGAGGTTCTTTCCGCGGCCACGGGAGTGGAAGCCCGTTCGTCGATGGCCGACAGGTACCCCGACGTGGTGTTGATGGATTGGATGTTGCCGGACATGAGCGGACTGGAACTGACGCGGCAACTGAAGCGGGATCCGGAGACCCGGGAGATACCGGTCATCATGCTGACGGCGCGAGTCCAGGAAGACGACCGGGTGGCGGGCCTGGAGGGCGGTGCCGACGACTACATCACCAAGCCGTTCTCGCCGCGCGAATTGCTGGCCCGGATCAAGGTCGTACTTCGGCGGGGCGCCGCGTTTCAGGACGAGACCGTGACCGCCGGCAGGCTGAAGCTGAATACGGCGAGCCACCGGGTCAGCGTCGACGGTACCGAGATTTCCCTGGGACCGACCGAATACCGGATACTGCATTTCTTCATGCACCACCCGGATCGCGTCTATTCGCGCGCTCAACTCCTGGACCGGATATGGGGAGGGAATGTCTACGTGGAGGAACGCACGGTGGACGTGCACATCCGCCGGCTGCGCAAGGCGCTCACCGCCTCCGGATACGATAAACTGGTACAGACCGTTCGCGGCGCAGGTTACCGGTTTTCTCCACGTGAGGCTTGAAGTTGCCGAATCGATGGGTCTCGCATTTCGTATATTCAGGAGTGTGGCTGGCGCTCGCGTTCCTCGCCGGAATCTGGCTGGGTAATCTCGCCTGGTGGCTCGTCGGAGCCCTGGCACTGTACCTCGCCGTCACGCTCCGAAATCTTTACCACCTCGACCGCGCGTTGGAAAAGGGCGCGCCTGTTCCGTCCGAAACGAGGGGACTGTGGGCGGAACTGTACTCCGTCGCTATCCGGCTAAGGTCCAAGTCGCGGCACCGCAAGAAGCGTTATCGGCGCCTGTTGCGGGAGGTCAGGCAGTCCACCAGGGCACTGCACGATGGCGGCATCATCCTGAATGCCCGAAACGAGATTCTGTGGTGTAACCGGGCGGCCGTGCGGTTGTTGGGGCTGAATCTTGCGACCGACGTGGGGCAACGCATCGACAACCTGATCCGGAATCCCGATTTCGTCAGTCATCTGGAGGATCCGGGGGGCGACACGGTCAGCATCCCCTCGCCGGCGGTGGACGGCGGACAGTTGTCCGTGCAGATCATCCCGTACGGAAAGGCCCAGCGCCTGGCGATCATCCGGGACATCACCCGGGAAGTGCGCCTGGAACGTACCCGGCGCGACTTCGTCGCCAATGCCTCGCATGAATTACGCTCACCGCTGACCGTTATCGGCGGTTATCTGGACGCGCTTGCGCACGATACCGGGATTCCGAAGGGATGGAGTACGCCTGTTGCCGAAATGGAGCGGCAGGTGTCGCGGATGACGGGAATATTGCGCGACCTGATCGAACTCACCCATCTGGAATCGTCGCCCGAAGAGGCGCCGCATGATTTTGTCGATGTGGTCGGGATGTTGGAGTTTGTCGAGCGGGAGTTCGTGTCTATTCCGGGTTTGCCCGGGATTTCCGTGCATTTCATGACCGATTTTGCGCTGCTGGGAAGCGAGGCTGAAGTGCATTCGATCTTTCACAACCTGGTGGGTAACGCCGTTCGTTTCACCCCTCCCGAAGGCACCGTCGAAGTGCGTTGGGAGCGCAATGACAATGGTGCAATCTTCTCCGTGCGGGATACCGGAATCGGCATCCCGGAGGAATGCATTCCGCGGGTGACCGAGCGGTTCTTCCGTGTCGATCCCGGACGCTCGCGGGAACTTGGAGGTACGGGGCTCGGCCTGGCCATCGTGAAGCACGCCCTGCAGCGTCATGGTGCCAGCCTGAGTATCGAGAGCGAGGTGGGTGCGGGCAGCCTGTTCGCGTGCCAGTTTCCCGACAGCCGGCTTGTTGCCCGGGGCGGTGCCTCAGTCAGCGGTTCTCCCACGTGTAATATAATCGCGCCGTAATGGAAGTCGAATCCCTAAGCCAGCACACCTCCCGCAGCTTCAACAAGGATCTTGCGGGAATTCAGAACCTTGTCCTGAATATGGGCGGTTTGGTCGAAGAACAGTTCGACCGCGCCATCACGGCGGTTGCGGAGGCCGACAGCGAACTGGGCCTCAGCGTCGCTGACCTGGACCGGCAAGTAAACGAAATGGAAATACGCATTGACGAGGAGTGCCGGCGAATTCTGGCAACCCGTGCGCCTGCGGCGGGAGATCTGCGCCTCATCGTTGCCGCCATGAAGACCATCACGGACCTTGAGCGAATCGGAGACGAGACGGAGAAAATCGGTCAGCTCGCCGCTCGGCTTGCGACGGTTGAACGCCCGTCCACAAACTTTCGCGAGCTGCGAAATCTGGCTCAACACGTGAAGGGAATGATTCGAGGTGCGCTGGATGCGTTTGCGCGCCTGGACGTGCAGCTGGGGCTCGAGGTCATGAAGGCGGACAGGGTCGTCGACGAAGAGTACGAGGCCATTTACCGCCAGAGTCTGACATTCATGCTGGAGGATCCACGAACCATCACTCGTGAAATGGATCTGAGTTGGGCTGCCCGCGCGCTTGAGCGGATCGGCGATCACACCAAGAATATCTGCGAGCACTCCATTTACATGGCTCACGGAACGGATGTCCGCCACTCCAGTCTGAAGAGCGTAGAATCGGAAGTCAGTCTGGCAGGCGGCCAGAAGGAGACTGCTCCATGATGCGATCCCTGCGCGAACGGCGATTGGCCAACCTGGCCGGATGCGCGATTGTTGCCGGGCTGATCGGTTACGCGCTGTACGCTCAGTACGGGCTTGGTCTTGAGGCGTGCCCGCTTTGCATCTTCCAGCGCGTCGCCTTCATTGCCGGTGGCGCGGTGTTTCTCGTCGCCGGGCTGCATGCTCCGGGAATGGCCCGGCTCTATGGATTGGCCGCGCTGATCCCCAATGTCGCAGGGGGGGTCATCGCCGCTCGGCATGTCTACATTCAGAACCTTCCCGCCGACCAGGTACCGGCCTGCGGACCGGGTCTGTCCTACTTGCTTGACGCGTTTCCGCTGATGGATATGCTGCGGCTGGTATTGACCGGGTCCGGGGAATGCGCGGAGGTGGTGTGGTCGTTTGTCGGCCTCAGTATGCCCAGTTGGGCGCTGGTCTGGTTCGTTCTGTTGAGCGTTCTGGCCGTGGCAGCGAACTGGAATCGCCTGCCGCGACCGAGCGCGTTTTCATCGCGCCCGTAGAGCCCGGATCAATCCGCGCGCTCGGGACGCCCCCGTCGGATATCGGCCGGCTCTATCAATAGCAGTTCGGCGATACGGTAGTAGGTCCTCTGAAGAACGGGCAGGTCGTCCACCCGAACCGCTTCGTTCACCTTGTGAATGGTGCGGTTGTCCGGGCCGAATTCCACCACATCCACACCGTAGGGAGAAATGAAGCGCCCGTCGGAAGTACCGCCGCTGGTGGAACACTCGGGCTCCCGCCCCGTCTGTTCCCGCACGGCCCGGGCAACCGCCCTGGTCAATCTTCCATCGGCGGTCAGAAACGGCCGTCCGACGTCGCGCCAATCGATGTCGCAGTCGATGCCGAGTTCCGCCGTCAGGGACTCGATGTGTTCGACCAGCGATTGCAGGGTCCACTCGGTGGAATAGCGAAAGTTGAAGCGGCACCTGAGTTCGCCCGGTATCACGTTGGTCGCGCCGGTGTCGCTGTGGACATTGACCATCTGAAAGCTGCTGGGAGGAAAGAGGTCGTTGCCCTGGTCCAGGGGTTCGCGGTTGACGGCGCTGACGAAATTCGCCAGATCGTGGATCGGGTTCCTGGCCTCGTCAGGGTAGGCGACATGCCCCTGAATCCCGCGCAATGTCATCAAACCTGTCAGGCTGCCGCGGCGGCCTACGCGGATGGTATCGCCAAGATTGCTTGAGCTGGATGGTTCGCCGATCACGCACCAGTCAATGCGTTCGCCTCTGCGATCCAGCGTTTCCATCACCCTGAGCGTTCCGTCCCGTGCCTCACCCTCCTCATCGCTGGTGATCAGGAATGCGATGGAGCCGGGGTGATCGGGATAGTCGTGTACAAATCGTCGGCAGGCCACCGTCATCGCAGCGAGACCGGACTTCATGTCGGCAGCGCCCCTTGCGATCAAGCGGCCGTCATGGATCCTTGCTGCGAACGGATCGACCGCCCAATCCTCCGCAGGGCCCGGCGGCACCACATCCGTATGCCCGGCAAAGCACAGCAACGGCCCGCCGTTGCCCCTGCGTGCCCAGAGATTGTCCACCTTGCCGAATCGCATGGACTCAACCTGGAACCCGGATTCCTGCAAGATGGCGCCGAGCAGCGCCTGGCAGCCGGCGTCTTGCGGAGTCACCGACTGCATCCGGACCAGGTCGCGGGTCAGGTTCAATACCGCTTTGTTCCAATCGGTCATGGTCGATCTTCGTTCGTGGCAGAAGGAGCCACTTGCAGGGCGGCTATATCATATCTCGACTCAACTGCAATGAATCCTTAACATTCGGCTGGCACGCTGTCCGGGTTCGGCAATTCACTCGTTTTCTTACTGGGAGATACGATGGGAAAGTATTCCGCTTCGTTGGTTGCGTGCGTGTCCGGACTGGGGGCCGCCTTCCTTGTCCAAACGGCGCACGCGCAAGCCGCCAGAGACTACATCAGCATCGTCGGTTCATCGACCGTGTACCCGTTTTCGACTGTGGTCGCCGAGCGGTTCGGACGCGCCACCGATTTCAGTACGCCGAAGATCGAGTCCACGGGATCCGGCGGCGGGTTCAAGCTCTTTTGTTCCGGCGTGGGAGTCCAGTTTCCGGATATCACCAATTCTTCCCGGCGTGTGCGGCAGTCGGAGATCGACGATTGTGCCAGCAATGGCGTCGCGGAAGTCGTCGAAGTAAAAATGGGCTACGACGGCATCGTACTGGCCAATTTCAAGGGCGCGCCCACGTACCGTCTGACGCGCGAGCAGATCTACCTGGCGCTGGCAAAGAACATCCCCGATTCCACCGGCAGCAGCCTGATCCCGAATCCCTACGAATCGTGGGCCGATATCGACACTGACTTGCCCGACAGGCGCATTGAAGTGCTCGGTCCACCACCGACGTCAGGAACACGCGACGCCTTCGTGGAATTGGTCATGCTGGCCGGATGCGAGGCGCTTCCCTTGATCGAGTCCCTTGACGACGATGCTCGCGATGCCGCGTGTTTCACCATGCGGGAGGACGGCCTGTTCATCGAGGCGGGGGAAAACGATAATCTCATCGTCCAGAAGCTCGAAGCCAATCCGACCGCGCTGGGGATTTTCGGATACAGCTTCCTCGATCAGAATCAGGACAAGGTCCGGGGTTCGTTCATCGACGGAGTCGCACCTGAATTCGATTCCATCGCAGACGGCAGCTACCCCGTGTTACGCCCCCTGTACAGCTATGTCAAGAAGCTTCACGTCGGAGAGATACCGGGTATCGAGGAATTTCTGGCGGAACTCACGAGCGAGGCTGCCTGGGGCGAATTCGGGTACCTGTCCGACCGGGGCCTGATCCCGCTTCCGGACGCCGAACGCCGGACAGTGCTCCAGGCGGTTCAGGGCCTGGAAAGCGTCAGCCTCTCGCACTGACCTGAGGTCCGAGTGACCCCCACGATGACGCCACTGTAGAGCTGCCCGATGCCATCCTCCACGGTTCTGGTGGCCTTGCTGGTCATGACCGCGGTGGCCTACGCGCTGGGACGGCGCCGGTCAGCGTCAAGTACCGGGGTAACGTTTCACTCCCTGCCCGGCTACTACGGCAGCTACGTCGCTATCTGGTGCGCGCTGCCGGCGCTGGTGCTCTATTGCCTCTGGCAGTTGGCCGAACCCGGCTTCATCCGTACGCAAGTGCTCGCGACGCTGCCGGTGGCAACCCTTGAACTTCCAGAGGCCGAACTCGGACTGGTGTACAACGACATCAGGAACCTGGTCGAGGGCAATATCGTCTCCGGCGAACAGAGCGACGAGATTCTTGCGGCCGCGTCACGATACATGTCGCTGCAGCGAATCATCGATCTGGGCATCACGCTGGTGGTGCTTCTCGTTGGCCTGGCGAGCCTTGGGTGGGCATTCCGGAGGGTGGAGCCCGGATTGCGCGCCCGCAACAAGGTGGAGCGGACAATTGAAGTACTGCTGATGGCGGCTTCGACGGTTGCAATTTTCACGACCATCGGCATTTTTCTCTCCGTCCTGTTCGAGGCCCTGCGCTTCTTTCAGCAAGTTTCTCCACTGGAGTTTCTCTTTGGCCTGAGTTGGAGTCCGCAGACGGCGATTCGTCCGGATCAGGTGGGGTCATCGGGTGCGTTCGGTGCGGTGCCGCTGTTTGCCGGTACGCTGCTGATCTCGGGCATCGCCATGCTGGTGGCGGTTCCGGTGGGACTCATGTCGGCGATCTACCTGTCGGAGTATGCAAACTCGCGGGTGCGTTCCTTTGCCAAACCCATGCTCGAGGTGCTCGCGGGTATCCCTACTGTCGTGTATGGCTATTTCGCAGCACTGACGGTGGGCCCGTTACTGCGTCAGTTCGGCGAAGGCCTGGGGCTCAGCGTTTCGTCGGAGAGCGCGCTCGGCGCCGGCCTGGTGATGGGGATCATGATCATCCCCTTTGTTTCTTCCCTTTCCGATGACGTGATAAACGCGGTCCCCCAGGATCTCCGCGATGGCTCGTACGGCCTGGGCGCCACCCAGTCGGAGACCATCCGGCAGGTGGTCATTCCGGCCGCGTTGCCGGGTATCGTTGGAGGCGTCTTGCTGGCGGCGTCCAGGGCGATCGGCGAGACCATGATCGTGGTCATGGCCGCTGGTCTGGCCGCGAATCTCACGGTGAATCCCCTGGAGGCGGTCACTACGGTCACCGTGCAGATCGTGACCCTTCTAGTCGGCGACCAGGAATTCGACAGCGCCAAGACGCTGGCGGCATTTGCTCTCGGGCTGCTGTTGTTCATGACGACGTTGATCCTGAACATCATCGCGCTTCACGTGGTGCGCCGCTACCGTGAGCAATATGAATAACTACTCGCAGAGCACGAAAGAGCGTGTGTCCGCGGGAATTGCCCGGCGGTATCGGCGCGAACGCACCTTCCGGATGGCGGGCCTCGGCGCCGTGCTGACAGGAATGGCCTTTCTCGCGTTCTTCTTCTCTACCTTGATCGGTAACGGGTACACGGCGTTCCTGCAGACTCACATCCTGCTGGATGTGGAGTTGAGCGCAGCCGTCATCGATCCCGACGGCGCCCGCGACCCGCAAAGCCTCGGGCGAGCGGACTACCAGGGCCTGATCAGGAACAGCCTGAGAGCCCGTTTCCCCGAGGTAGAGAGCAGAAACGAACTGAGGGAACTGTTTGCACTGGCCAGCTCAGGCGCAGGATTCGAGCTGAGAAACAGCGTACGTGCGAATCCCGATCTCGTGGGAGACACCGTCAGCCTTTGGGTCGTGGCCGACGACGACGTCGATATGCTGATCAAGGGTTACCTGGACCGGACCGCTGAAGAATCGGAGCGGCGTATCAGCGACCTGCAACTGGGTTGGATCGAGCAACTGGAAGCGGATGGACTGGTCGATCGCAAGTTCAATCATCGTTTCTTCACAGCCGGCGATTCGCGCGATCCGGAGATGTCCGGCATCTGGAGTGCCGTTGTCGGGTCCTTCTACATGCTGTTGGTCACGCTGGCCCTGTCGTTTCCGCTTGGGGTTGCCACGGCAATCTACCTTGAGGAGTTTGCGCCCAGGAATCGCTGGACGGACATTATCGAGGTCAACATAAACAATCTGGCTGCGGTGCCTTCCATCGTATTCGGGTTGCTGGGTCTGGCGCTGTTCATCAATTTGTTCGGATTGCCGCGTTCGGCGCCCGTCGTGGGCGGGCTGGTCCTGACCCTGATGACGTTGCCCGTGGTCATCATTGCCTCCCGGGCAGCGTTGATGTCGGTTCCACCCTCCATCCGGGAGGCCGCACTGGGAGTCGGCGCATCCAAGGTGCAAACGATTTTCCATCACGTGATGCCGCTGGCAATGCCCGGCATGCTGACCGGAACGATCATCGGCATGGCGAGGGCCCTGGGCGAATCGGCGCCACTGCTCATGATCGGAATGGTCGCGTTCATCGTTGACGTACCCGATAGCCCGCTGGACCCGGCGACGGCTCTGCCGGTGCAGGTCTACCTGTGGGCAGACAGCCCTGAACGAGCCTTTGTCGAGCGAACGTCAGCGGCAATATTGGTGCTGCTGGCATTTCTGCTGGTGATGAACGCCAGCGCGATCCTGCTACGAAAGCGCTTCGAGCGTCGTTGGTAGCGGTTTCCTGGTTTTCGTTGGAGTAGACTGTGAGTCAGGTTACGAATCTGGAGACAGAGCAGGTGCCGCAGGCAGGTACGGACGCGGCGGAGAACGCGTCAGCCCAAACCGCGCCTGATATCAAGGTGGTCGATGGTACCTATCGGACGGTGGGCGACTACACTTCCGCCACGCCCGTTGTCCGGGCGAGAAACGTGGACGTCTTTTATGGCGATATCCACGCAATCCAGAACGTGAACCTGGATGTTGGCAAGAATGAAGTCCTTTCGCTGATCGGGCCTTCCGGTTGCGGCAAGTCAACGTTCATTCGTTGCCTCAACCGCATGAACGACACCATCGACATTGCTCGTGTGCACGGCGAAATACTGCTGGATGGCGAGGACATCTACGCCAGGAACATGGATGTCGTCATGTTGAGGGCCCGGATCGGAATCGTCTTTCAAAAGCCGAATCCGTTCCCGAAATCCATCTACGACAACGTCGCCTACGGGCCGAGAATTCATGGACTGGCCCGCGACCGTCAGGAACTGGACAAGATCGTCCGTTCCAGCCTCGAAAGGGCCGGGCTGTGGTCGGAGGTCAAGGACCGCCTGGACGAGCCTGGCACGGGGCTGTCCGGCGGGCAGCAGCAGCGGTTGTGCATTGCCAGGACCATCGCCGTGGGCCCGGAGGTCATACTGATGGACGAGCCCTGTTCGGCTCTGGACCCCATTGCCACGGCGCACATCGAGGACCTGATCGACGAGCTCAAGAAAAATTTCGCCATTGTGATCGTCACTCACTCGATGCAGCAGGCCGCCAGAGTCTCCCAACGCACCGCCTACTTTCATCTTGGCCGCCTGATCGAGGTCGGCGACACGGACCAGATTTTCACCAATCCCCAACACGAGTTGACTGAAGACTACATCACCGGAAGATTCGGCTGATCCAGCGCCTGTTTACGCCAATCCTGATAGTGCAAATGGGCCTTGGTCCCGGCTCGGTGCGCCGGAATCGCGCCTCGACACGCACTGCGAAAATTGAACGGGCCGCACGCAATATGCGGCAAGTCTTGAATCGGCACACCCAGCGGTGGGTTGGGCAACTTCCCCAAAATGTGAAATATCGCCGCGCCAAATCCTGCGTCGCACCGTCAGCCCGGACGCGGCGGCTTCGTCAAAGAGGAGTATTTTCAATGAGATCTGTCCGATCGGTCCTGGTCATCGTCTGCAGCCTGGCCGTTTCATCGCTGCATGCACAGACTGAGCCCCAGGAAGAAATTGCCCAACTCAAGGCCCGCATTGCGCTTCTCGAGGAACGTCTCGCCCGCATCGAGGTCAGCGTAGCCCGAGATGATGAATCGGTCGTGGCGGTCGAGGTCGAGCGGGTGGTGGAGATTGCGCCTCAACGCTTCGCGGAACCGTCCTGGACGGAGGGTCTGGTTCTGGACGGCGACCTGCGTTATCGGCACGAAACGATCAATGACGATGCGGTTTCGGTACGGCGCCGGCACCGAATCAGGGCGCGGGCCAACGCCACGGCGACTCTCAACGAAGACATGGAAGTAGGCTTCGGCCTGTCCACGGGAGGCATTGCCAACGACAGCGGCAACCAGAGCCTTGACGGAGGGTTCTCGAGGAAGTCGATCGGTGTGGATCTCGCTTACTTCGATTGGAATCTCACGCAGAGCCTGACCCTCGCCGGGGGAAAGATGTCCAACCCGTTCTTCCGGCCCGGGGGCTACCATCTGCTATACGATGGCGATCTGCGGCCGGAGGGGCTTGCGCTCAAAATGTCTGCGGGCACTTTCTTTGCGAATGCCTCGGCATTCTGGGCGGAGGAACGCGGTTCGGATCCGGAGACCATGTGGTACGGGCTTCAGGCCGGTTACCGGGGATCGCCGGCACCGGGTGTGTCCCTTGCCGCGGGGGCGAGCGTCCACGAACTCAGCCATGCGCAAGGTCGCGCGCCGGTGTTCACGCCGGGCAATGGTCAGGGCAATCAGCTCGACGCGAACGGCAACTATCTCTACGGGTTTTCCCAGGTGGAGGTGTTCGGCGAACTGAGCCTGGATCTTGCAGGCCACCCGTTGAGAATGTTTGTGGACTATGTGACGAACACCGCTGCCGAGGCGTTTTCCGACGGCCTTGCGCTGGGGATCGATTACCGGCGCGTCTCGGATACGGGGACATGGAACGTCGCCTATGTCTACCAGGACCTTGGGGCCAATGCGGTTGTCGGTGCGTTTACCGACTCGGACTTCGCGGGTGGGACCAGTGATGGGAGTGGTCACACGTTGCGTGCGGGGTATTCGTTTTCGCGGGGGTGGAATCTGGGGTTGCGGTACATCATCGGGGATCGGGGTGAGGCTGCCGGCAACCTGCGCGATTACGACAGGCTTCAGGCGGACGTGGTCTTTAACTATTGACCGTGGAACGCGAGGCTTACTCGGGGGGTCTCAGGAGTTCGTTCAGGCTGGTCTTGGCGCGGGTTTGGGCGTCGACGCGCTTGACGATCACGGCGCAGTAGAGGCTGTAGCGGCCGTCGTCTGACGGCAGGCTGCCGGGGACCACTACGGAGCCGGCGGGGACGCGGCCGTAGGTGATTTCGCCGGTGGCGCGGTCGTAGATGCGGGTACTCTGGCCGAGGAAGACTCCCATGGCGATGACGCTGCCTCGTTCGACGATGACGCCTTCGACGACTTCCGAGCGGGCGCCGATGAAGCAATCGTCCTCGATGATTGTGGGGGTGGCCTGGAGCGGTTCCAGGACGCCGCCGATCCCGACGCCGCCGGAGAGATGGACGTTCTTGCCGATCTGCGCGCAACTGCCCACGGTGGCCCAGGTGTCGACCATGGTGCCGCAGTCCACGTAGGCGCCGATGTTGACGTAGGACGGCATCAGGACCACCCCGGGGGCGATGAAGGCGCCGCGGCGAGCCAGGGCGCCCGGGACGACGCGGGTTCCCGAGGCGCCAAAGCTGTCCGCATCGAAGTCGGCGTACTTCAAGGGCACCTTGTCGAAGAAGCGAACGCTGCCGTCACCCACCGGTTCGTTGTCGTTGATCCGGAAATACAGCAGTACGGCCTTCTTGAGCCATTCGTTGACGACCCATCCGCCGTCACCGGGTTCGGCGACGCGCAGTTCGCCGGTGTCGAGGCCGCCGATGCAATGTTCGACCGCATCGACGATTTCGACGCTCGCATTTCCGGGCGAGAGTTCGCCGCGGTTTTCCCACGCCGATTTGATTGCGTCTATCAATTGCGCCATGGACCCTGATCTCCCGGATGCCCGGACTCCTGCGCTCGCCCCGTGCCTAGTGCTCTACGCAACTATCAGTTGGATAGAGCACTAGTGGGCCGGCGACGACGACAACGTGGACTGTATCGCCTCGACGAGACGATCGCAGCGAGATTCGTCCAGGCGCCGGTTGTTGAGCGTGGTGATAAAGAACACATCCTCGGCGCGTTCGCCCAGCGTGGCGATCTTGGCGTTGTGCAGGGCCACCCGTTGTTCCTCGAGGATCTTGCCCACTTGCAGCAACAGGCCCGGGCGGTCCGCGGCCACCAACTCGAGCACGGTGCGGTTGTTCACGGGATCCTGCGATACGCTGACCTGAACTGCCGTGGAAAACATGCGGACTTGCCGCGGAGCGCGCCGGTGTACCTTGAGGGGACGGTCGTCCGAAGCGGTCAGCGCCCTCGGCAATCGGCCGCGGATTTCCTGCATCCTCCGCGGCTCCCTGATGCGGCTGCCATCGCTCTCGAGCACGCAGTAGGTATCGAGTGTCTGACGGCCGCTCATGGGCACGATGCGAGCGTCGACGATGGTAAGGCCCAGTTCATCCAGCGCCGCGGTGATGCGTACGAACGATCGCATCCGCTTGGGGGCGTATACCATGATGGCCGTCAGTCCCTCGGAGACCTGGTTGCTCACGTCAACGACCACCGGCTGGTCCGGGCCGGACTCCGCCAGCACGCGGGTATGCCAGGCGATCTCCTCGGGTCTGTGGCGCAAGAAATATTCGTCCGTGAAATTCTTCCACACGGGTTTCCAGTCGGGCGATCCCAACCCCATCCCGTCAAGCAGATCACGCGCCTGGCCCTGGGTTTCGTCGATCAATTCTTCGGCGTCGATGGGGCGTGCGAAGCCGCGCCGCAGGGCGCGCTTCGCGAGCAGGTAGAGTTCCCTGAACAAGGTGTCCTTCCAGGAATTCCAGATCTTCGGATTGGTGCCGCGAACGTCGGCGACGGTGAGCAGATAGAGGTAGTTCAGATGCGTGTTGTCGCCAACCGCGCGCGCGAATGCGTTGACGACGCCGGGGTCATTCAGGTCCTTCTTCTGCGCGGTCATGGAAAGCAGCAGGTGGTTCCTGACCAGCCATGCCAACAGGCGGGCGTCGTACCGGCTCATGCCGTGTTCGAGGCAGAACGCTTCCGCATCGACCGCTCCGAGTACCGAATGATCGCCCCCGCGGCCCTTGGCAATGTCGTGGAACAACCCGGCCAGGTACGCGATTTCGGGTTTCTCCAGGGACTGCATGATGCGGCTGCAGGAAGGGAACTCGTCGTTGAACCTCGGCAGCGCAAAGCGGCGAAGGTTCTCCACCACGAACAGCGTGTGAGCATCCACCGTGTAGACATGGAACAGGTCGTACTGCATGCGTCCCACGATCCGTCCAAAGGCCGGGATGTATAGGCCGAGCACGCCGTAGGTGTTCATGCGCTTCAATGTCCGCGTGACCCCCTGGGGCTCCCGCAGAATGTCCAGGAAAAGGCGGTGGTTGCGCGGGTTCTGCCGGAACTCCTCGTCGATCAGGTACAAGTGCTGCTTGATGAGTGCGATGGTTCTTGCGTTTACGCCGCGCAGATCGATATTGCGCTCCAGCAGCAGAAAAATTTCCAGCAAGATCGAAGGATCCTGTACGAATATTTCCTCGTCGATCACTTCCAGGTAACCATTGCGGGCCTGGAAGCCCTTGCCCATGGGCTGAACCGGTATTCGCTCGTCGACGATGATGGCGTCTTCGAAAAGCTGCAGCAGCATTTCGTTCAGGCGGCTCAGTTCCATCACCGTACGGTAGTAGCGCTGCATCAACTGTTCCACCCCCAGCGTGTAGGTGGCGTCCTCGTACCCGAGCGCTTTCGCGAGTTTCATCTGGTGGTCGAACAACAGCCGGTCCTCGCGACGGCCGACGAGCAGGTGCAGGGCGAAGCGAATGCGCCACAGGAACGCGCGGCCCGTCCTCAGAATCCGCAATTGGCCGGGCGTCAGGAAGCCGCGGGAGTGAAGTTCGTTCAGACTTCTGGAGCCCAGATGGCGGCGTGCAATCCATACGATCGTCTGGATGTCCCGCAGGCCGCCCGGGCTGGCCTTGATGTTGGGCTCGAGGTTGTAACCGGTGTCGTCAAAGGCGTGGTGGCGCGCCTCCTGCTCGGCGCACTTGGCGTGGAAGAATGCCGCCGAATCCCATACCCGGTCCTGACCGATGTGTTGCTCAAGAGCGCTGAACAGGATCGCCGATCCGGTCAGCAGGCGCGCTTCCATCATGGTCGTCATGACGGTGACGTCATTGCGGGATTCAACCTCGCAATCCCCTGGCGTGCGAACCGCATGTCCGACTTCCAGGCCGATGTCCCAAAGGAAAGTGAAGAACCGGCTGATGGCTTCGTCGACCACGGCGTCGCCCGTCTTGTCCCGTACCACCATGAGGTCGATGTCGGAATGGGGATGCAGTTCGCCGCGGCCGTATCCGCCGACTGCGACCAGCGCGCAGCGGTCGTTCAGCTCGGCCGCGAAGTGCTCCCACACGGCCTGTACGACCTGGTCGATGACGCGGGCGCGAAACCGGACCAGCGTTTCCACGGATTCGTTGGCACGGAATCGTTCCGCGAGCGACTGGTGTGCAGCGGCGAGAACGTCGCGAAACGGCTGGACGGGGCTATCCGAACCGGCGAGCGCATGCTCAAGCAGCGCCCGATCGACCACACCGGGCCGGTCGGGTGCGCGAGTGGCCGCGGTCGCGCTCATGGACCGGCGGCACCCAGGGTCAGCACCTCATGGCCGGACCCGGTGACCAGCACCGTGTGCTCCCACTGGGCGGATGGCGAGTGGTCCTTGGTCACCACGGTCCATCCATCGCTCAGCAGGCGGACATGCCGGGAGCCGGCGTTGACCATGGGTTCCACGGTGATGGTCATCCCCTCTTTCAGTTGCATGCCGGTATCCGGTCGGCCGTAGTGGAGAACCTGCGGGTCCTCATGGAAAACACGGCCGATTCCATGGCCGCAGTACTCCCGAACCACGGAGAAACGGTTCTCCTCCACATGGGTCTGGATGGCGTTACCGATGTCCCCCAGGCAGGCCCCTGGACGAATCTGGCGGATGCCGAGCCACATGGCGTCGTAACTGACCTGCGCCAGCCGTTGCCCCAGGATTCCCGGTTTGCCGACAAAGAACATGCGGCTGGTATCGCCGTGAAATTCATCCTTGATCACCGTGATGTCGATGTTGATCGCGTCTCCGTTCCTGAGCGTGCGATCTCCCGGTATTCCATGGCAGACGACGTGGTTCACTGACGTGCAGATCGATTTCGGAAACCCGCGGTAATTCAGCGGCGCGGGAATGGCATCGAGTTCGTCCACGATGAATTCATGGCAGATCCGATCCAATTCGCCGGTGGATATGCCTGGCCTGACATGTTCGCCGATCATGTCGAGGACTTTGGCCGCCAGCCTGCCTGCGACCCGCATCTTGTCCTGCTCGTCAGGGGATTTGATCGTTGCGGTCATTGCCGATGCCTTCACGGCCGCAACCGGGCATTCTCCGCCTGCCGACGTACCCGCGCGATTGTTGCCGCTGTGAGCCTATGGTATAAAGCCCGCGCCCTAGCCCGCAAATCTTGCCGACGCTGGTCACGAGGACCCCGATTCGCGGTTTTGGCCAGGCGCACGGACGATAAGGACGCTGAGTGCATAGCTTACACCATGCAAGCGCCGTCGAACGCCGTCCGTGCCGGCCACAAAGCCGTTGCGGAGGCTCCTGAAGCACGTTGGCAAGATCCGCAGGCGACCGGCAACCAACGACACACACGTGCCGAAACCCGCAGCGGGGTGCTCCAGGCCTGAACCTGGGGTTGCTGACGGGGGCCACGTGGAGGATTAACCCAACGAGGAACTATCATGACCGACGTATCCATGCGCGGGATGCTGGAAGCCGGCGTGCATTTCGGCCACCAGACGCGTTTCTGGAACCCGAAGATGGCGCCTTTCATCTTTGGCGAACGCAGCCGCATCCATATCATCAATCTGGAGCGCACGCTCCCCCTCTACCAGGACGCCTGCGAGTTCATCCGGCGACTTGTCGCCGATGGCGGTACCGTGCTGTTCGTGGGTTCCAAACGCGCCGCGCGCCAGGCGGTTTCCGAGGAAGCCATCCGCTGCGGGATGCCCTATGTGAGCCACCGTTGGCTGGGCGGAATGCTGACAAACTTCAAGACCATTCGAAAGTCGATCGCGAGGCTCAAGGAGCTGGAGGAGATCACCGCGGACGAAGCGCGCGGGGACTACACCAAGAAAGAAATTCTCGGGCTCAGCCGTGAACGCGACAAGCTGGAGCGAACCCTGGGCGGCATCAAGGACATGGATTCATTGCCCGATGCGGTCTTTATCGTCGACGTCGGCCACGAGGAGATTGCCGTCAGGGAGGCTGTCAAGTTGGGAATCCCCATCGTGGCAGTGGTTGACACCAACTCCTCTCCGGACGAAATCGACTATATCGTACCGGGCAACGACGACGCGATGCGCGCGATCAGACTCTACGCACAAGGCGCGGCGGAGGCTGTTGTGGCGGGCAAGTCATCGATACCCGATGTCCCGGTGGGCGATGACGAGTTTGTCGAACTCGATGCAGAGGGGCGGCCGAAGGTGGCAGGCACCAAACGGCCCGGTCGTGGCGGCCCGAGGAAACGCCCGGCTCGGAAGGCCGTGGTGAGAACGAAGCAGTCGAAGCTGAGCGTGGTTCGCGATGCTGCCGTCGAGAAAGCGCCGTCGGGCGATGAGGAGCAGTCCGAGGCCGCCGCGGTCGACGACGCGGCGAAAGCCGGGCCTGACGCGGCAGAAACGGCCAGGCCCGTCGCTGAGGATGTTGCCGAGGCGCAGGTGGCCGAATCGGCCACTGCGGAAAGTGCAACCACCGAAACGGATGGCGCCGACGCGGCAGCGACCGAAGAAGACGGTTCGACCGAGGAAGCGAACGACGCCGGGGACCCGGACGCGGAGTCATCTCCGGAGGCTGAGTCTGACGACGGCAAGACTGAATAGAGGATTACGTAATGCCGATTACAGCAGCATTGGTCAAGGAACTCCGGGAGCGAACCGGCGCCGGAATGATGGATTGCAAGCGGGCGCTCACCGAGGTCGACGGAGACCTGGATCGGGCGGCGGATTTCTTGCGCAAGGCCGGGCAGGCCAAGGCCGACCGCAAGGCGGCACGAGTGGCGCAACAGGGCGTCGTGCTGTTGCGCGAGAACGAAGGCGGCAATCGCTGTGCGGTCCTTGAGATCAACTGCGAAACGGACTTTGTCGCCAAGGACCGGAATTTCGCGAATTTCGCGGAGTCCCTTGTCGAAATCGTCCTGAGTCGGGCGCCGGCGGATGTCGAGGATCTCCTCGCCATGGAAATAGGCGGCGAGAGTGTCGAGACCTTGCGCCGGGAACTGATCGCCAAGATTGGTGAAAACATTTCCGTTCGCCGTTTCGAAGTTGTCTCGAGCAACGACGTGATCGGTGCCTACTCCCATCACGGACGCATCGGATCCCTGGTCGAAATGCAGGGTGGCACGGTGGGCCTGGCCAGGGATCTGGCCATGCAGGTCGCGGCAATGTCACCTCGTTACGTCAGTTGGGACGACATCCCGGAAGCGGAGCTTGCCAAGGAACGTGAAATTCTTGCGGTTCAGGCCGAAAAGGAGGGCAAGCCGCCCCACATTGTCACCAGAATGGTGGAGGGACGCCTCCGGAAGCAATTTGACGCCGTAACCCTGACGTCGCAGGCCTTCGTAAAGGATCCCGACAAGCAGGTTCGCGATCTGCTGTCGCAGAGCGGCGCAAAGGTTGTCCAGTTTCTCCGCTTTGAAGTGGGCGAGGGGATCGAAAAACGCGAGGTCGATTTCGCAAGGGAAGTCAGGGAGCAGGCGTCCCTGCACTAGCTTGAGAATAGCGGTTCGATCCACTTGGCCCGCGATTCCACCGACGCACTTCGCGGCGGCGGCCTTTGCCGATTGGTGAGATGCGCGGGCCAGGGGCCTGCGCCGCAGGAAATCGCGATAGCGAATTTGCAGCCGCGATTTCCTACGGCGCAGGCCCCCAGGCCGTACAATAGCGTCGGGGCACCGGCCGGCGGTGTTCCGGTGTGTTGAAGAAGGATAACGAATGGGGCAAGCGTCGCCAGCCTACAATCGGATTCTGCTCAAGCTCAGCGGCGAGGCGTTACTGGGTTCCCAGGAATACGGCATCGATCCCGCCGTCATTCGGCGTATCGCCGCCGAAGTCGTGGAAGTGCAGTCGCTGAATGTCGAGGTCGGACTGGTCATCGGCGGCGGCAACATTTTTCGCGGAGCGGGCCTTGCCGAAGGCGGCATGGACAGGGTTACCGGCGACCAGATGGGTATGCTGGCTACAGTGATCAACGCGCTCGCCCTGCAGGATGCCCTCGAATGCGTGGGCGCGGTTGCCCGGGTGATGTCCGCCATTCAGATAAATGAAGTCTGCGAGGACTATATCCGCCGGCGCGCCATCCGCCACCTGGAGCGCGGTCGCGTGGTGATCTTCGCCGCCGGCACCGGCAACCCCTTCTTCACGACCGATACCGCCGCAAGCCTGCGAGCTATCGAGATCGGCGCGGATGTGCTGATCAAGGCGACCAAGGTGGACGGTGTCTACTCGGCTGACCCTCTGAAGGACCCGCGCGCGGTTCGCTACGACGGATTGTCGTTCGATCGGGTGCTGGCCGACAAGCTGAATGTCATGGATGCCACTGCGGTCGTGATGTGCCGGGACAATAACCTGCCGCTGGTGGTGTTCAACCTGGCCAACGCCGGCGACCTGGTGCGCCTGGTCCGGGGCGAGACCCTTGGTACGGCGGTAGTCAACGACCTGCCGCAGACGGGTACCGGCAATGATTGACGAACTCCAGCAACACGGCGAATTACGCATGCGCAAGAGCGTCGAGGCGCTCAGGGGGGACTTCAAGCGCCTGCGCACCGGCCGCGCCCATACCGGCTTGCTGGAACACATCACCGTCGAGTACTACGGCACGCGGGTCCCAATCAACCAGACAGCGACTGTCGCCGTCGAGGATGCAAGGACCCTCGTGGTTTCTCCCTGGGAAAAGCAGATGGTTTCCGCGGTGGAGAGGGCGATCATCAATTCCGACCTTGGACTGACACCGGTAACGGCCGGTGTGGTCATCCGGGTACCCTTGCCGCCCATGACCGAAGAACGGCGCCGGGACATGGTCCGCGTCGTACGTCACGAGACCGAGATCGCTCGCGTCGCCGTACGCAACATTCGCCGGGATATCCTGAGCGATGTCAAGGACCTGCTGGCCGAGAAGATGATCACGGAGGACGATCAACACCGCGCCTACGAAGATGTGCAGAAGTTGACCGACCGCTATATTGCGGCCATGGATGAACTGTTGCTCGAGAAGGAAAAGGAAATCATGGAGTTCTGATGGTCGCATCGGCACGCACTTCGATGGCTGATGCCCGCATTCCGCAACACGTGGCCGTGATCATGGACGGCAACGGTCGATGGGCGGAGAAACGGGGCATGCCCCGCCGGGCGGGTCATCGGCACGGAATCAAGCCCGTGCGCACGGCTGTCGAATGCTGCGCCGAACTGGGGATCAGGTACCTCACATTATTTGCGTTTTCCAGCGAAAACTGGAATCGCCCAAAGGAGGAGATTCGTGGTCTCATGTCCCTGTTCCTGGAGGCCTTGAACCGGGAGGTGGCCGAGTTGGATGAGCAGGACGTTCGGCTTTGCTTCATGGGTGAGAGTCACCGTCTCAACCCCGATCTCCGACGTTCCATGCGCGCCGCGGAAATTCGCACCAGCGGCAATTATCGGCTGGAATTGTCGGTGGCGGTGGCGTACGGGGGTCGCGGGGACCTGGTCAACGCCGCCCGCAGTCTGGCTCGCCAGGCTGCGTCGGGCACGCTCGATCCGGAAGAGATCGATAGGGAGCGATTCGCCGCGGAGTTGGAGATGGCACGAATCCCGGATGTGGACCTGTTGATCCGTACCGGCAGCGACCGGCGAATCAGCAATTTCCTGTTGTGGAGTCTGGCCTACAGCGAGCTGTACTTTTCCGATCTGCTCTGGCCGGACTTCAGCGCCGAGGAACTGGACCGGGCAATTGCCTATTACGGCAACTGCCAGCGCCGGTTTGGCCGCACAGCGCAGCAGATAGGGGCGAGCACGTGCTGAAAACACGCGTCATCACGGCGCTTGTGCTGGCCGGCGGCATGACGGTCACTGTGCTTTACCTTCCCACCTGGGCCGTGGCCCTGATAATCGGCCTGTTCTGTCTGGGCGGTGTCTGGGAGTGGGCCGGGCTGACTCGCCTGAGCGGGATCGCGCGGTGGGTCTATCTTTCGGCCTTTGCCCTGTTGATGCTGGCCATGGCGAGGTGGGGGCTGGATCGCGGCTGGACGGCCAACACGATCATGGCCGTCGCGGTCTGCTGGTGGGGGCTTGCGGCGCTTGGACTGCGTATTCATCCGCGGCGCATTCCGCTGTACCTGGTCGGAGCAACCGGGCCGCTGGCGCTGTTTCCCGCCTGGTTTCTGTTGACCTATCTGCACGCCAATGCGGACCAGGGACCCAGCCTGACACTCAGCATCATGTTGATCGTGTGGGCAGCGGATGTAGGCGGCCACTTCGTCGGCGGTAACTGGGGGCGCGTCAAACTGGCTCCCCGCGTAAGCCCCGCCAAGACCTGGGAAGGCGTGATCGGCGGCGTGGCGCTGGCAACGTTGTTTGCCTTTTCGGCCGGCCAGTTGCTGGATCTGCCCGCCGGAACGTTTGTCGCCATAAGCGTTGCGGCAGCGCTGGTGTCCGTTGTTGGCGACCTCACGGTGAGCATGCTCAAACGCAACATCAGCGTAAAGGACAGCGG
This sequence comes from Candidatus Rariloculaceae bacterium, assembly GCA_965262365.1. Classification (GTDB taxonomy): domain Bacteria; phylum Pseudomonadota; class Gammaproteobacteria; order Steroidobacterales; family Rariloculaceae; genus UBA6522. The sequence goes on along the minus strand of OZ253541.1, from coordinate 2,704,228 downwards.
CTGGATGCTTCCCGGCCACGGAGGGATACTGGACCGGATCGACGGTCTGGTCGCTGCCGCACCGATTTTCGTTTTCGGGCTGGTTGCTGCGGGTATCACCGGTTGAATCGACTCGGAACCCGTGGCTGCCGCGACGGTCTGAACTATTGGGAAGTCGGCACGTGGCGGTTAGAATAGTCGTGCTCGGGCGCGTTGGCAGTCCGGCGTCGGCCAAGGTGGACCGACCGGGGGTGAATTGCAGATGATCGAGGTGCTTCTTGCGATTGCGGCGTTTATCGTCACGATCGGCATACTTGTGACGTTCCACGAGTATGGTCACTTCGTCGTGGCACGGGGCCTTGGGTTCAAGGTTCTGCGATTCTCGGTCGGATTCGGCAAGCCGCTGTATCGATGGAAGGGGCGCACGCCCTCCAGCCTCGCCGTTCCCGGCGCACCGGAGCCTGCAGCGACAGAGTACTGGTTGTCGAGCATTCCGCTTGGCGGCTACGTGAAACTGCTGGATGAGCGGGAGGGGCCCGTTCCTGCCGCCGAGCGGCACATGGCCTTCAATCGTCGCCCGATTCCGCACCGCATTGCCGTTCTCGCCGCCGGCCCGGGATTCAACTTCCTGTTTGCCATCCTGGCCTATTGGCTCATGTTCGTTACCGGCGTGCCCAGCCTCAAGGCCTTTGTCGGCGATATCGCTCCGGGTTCAACGGCGGAACTCGCAGGGTTGGCTGAATATGACGAGATACTGGCTGTCGGCGGGCAGCCAACGCCCAATTGGGAATCCGTCACCTTTGCGATTCTCGACGAACTCTTGACGGACGGACGCATCGACATGTCCGTGGAAGGCGCGGACGGCCACGCCCGAGCGGTGGAACTCGACGTCCGCGGACGGCAGGCGGAACTGACCGAACCGGAGGCCCTGTGGGATGGGTTGGGGTTTTCCCCCGGTGCTCTGCCACCGGTAATCGGGGCGCTTTTGCCTGACGGTCCCGCGGAACGGGCCGGTTTTCTTCGGGGCGATCGGCTTCTGAGTGCGGACGGTGAGCCCATCGACAATTGGGCGACGTGGGTGGAGTTCATTCGCGCACGTCCCGATACGACGGTATCCGTGCTTGTCCAGCGCGATGGGCAGGAACGGAGACTGAGGCTGGCGATCGGCAGGCTGGAACAGGGCGGGCAGGAACGGAGCGTGACGCTGGAGATCGGTAGCCTGGAACAGGGCGGGCCGGCGATCGGCTACATAGGGGCCGGTGCCGATCTGTATGTAGAGCAGCGTTACGGTGCGCTCGAATCGGTTTCCAGGGGCATCGCCAAGACCTGGGAGATGAGCGCGTTGACCTTGCGAATGCTCGGGCGCATGGTTGTTGGCGACGTATCCGTTCGCAACATCAGCGGACCGCTGTCAATTGCCGCGTTTGCGGGCGACAGTGCCCGTGCCGGGCTTACCGAGATCCTGCGCTTTCTGGCCATCGTCAGCGTCAGCCTGGGGATCCTGAACCTGCTGCCGGTGCCATTGCTGGATGGCGGCCAGATCGCCTACCAGGTAGTCGAATGGGTCAAGGGATCGCCTGTCTCGGAGCGATCGTTGCTCATTGGCCAGCAACTGGGTTTGGTAATGCTTTTCGTGTTGATGAGCTTTGCCTTCTATAATGACTTGTCCAGGATTTTTGGTACATGAATACGTTGGACGTTTTTGGATTGAGAACGACGGTGCGAATGGTCGCCGTGGCGGTGCTGGTGCTGGCGCTCAATGGCGCCCGGGCCCAGACGTTTGACACGTGGGTGGTGCGAAACTTCGAGGTCGATGGTGCGCAACGGATTTCCACGGGCACAATCTACAACTACCTGCCGTTGAATATCGGTGACACCGTCACCGAGCAGCGCGTTCAGGAGTCCATCCGGGCGTTGTACTCGACGGGATTCTTTCAGGACGTCGAATTCCGCCGGGACGCCGACACGCTGGTCATCGCTGTTCTGGAGAGGCCCTCGATCGAGGAGTTCACCATTGAAGGGAACGACGAGATCAAGACGGAGGACCTGGAGGAGTCGCTGCGTCAGGTCGGATTGACCCGCGGCAAGGTCTTCGACCGGTCGGTGCTGGAGGAAGTCAGGCAGTTTCTGCTGGAGCAATACTACAGCCGGGGCCGATACGGTGTCAGCGTGGATACGCCCATAGAGGAGAATTTGGCGGATAACACCGTACGCGTAGCAATCGAGATCGAAGAGGGCGCTCGCGCCAAGATTCGTCAAATCAACCTTGTCGGCAACACCAGCTTCACCGACAGGGAGATTCTCGGGGATTTCGAACTCAGCACCGGGAATTGGTTGTCCTTCATCCGGAATGACGACCGCTATTCCAAGGAGGCGCTGGAGGGTGACCTGGAATCGCTGCGTTCCTTCTACATGGACCGTGGTTTTGCGGACTTCCGCTGGGAGAGTGTCCAGGTTGCCATATCGCCTGACAAACAGGACATATTCGTCACGGTCAACATCTCCGAAGGTGACCGTTACACCATTTCCGATGTCCAGTTGGCCGGCGATATGGTCGTGCCCGAAGCGGAACTCCGGTCGCTGATCTACGCTCAGCCCGGACAATTGTTCTCCCAACAGGTGATCGCGCTCAGCGAAGAATACCTGACGCTGCGCCTCGGTCAGGACGGGTACGGCTTCGCCCAGGTTCAGGCGGTGCCCGAATTGGATGAAGAGACCAAGGAGGTTTCGATCACCTTTTTCGTGGATCCCAGGAACCGCGTCTACGTGCGCCGGATCAACTTCAACGGCGCCGACAGCGTCAACGACGAAGTATTTCGACGGGAAATGCGGCAACTGGAAGGGTCCTATCTTTCCAACGCGCAACTGGAGCGATCAAAGGTTCGCCTGCAACGACTGGCCTACATCGAGTCGGTGGAATTCGAGACGGTGGGCGTACCCGGTTCTCCGGACCTGGTGGACATCAATTTTGAGGTCGAGGAGGGATTACCGGGCCAATTCGGCGGCGGCATCGGTTATTCCGAGTATTACGGGCTCCAACTCAACGGCAACTTCGTCCATTCCAATTTCATGGGCACCGGAAACCGTGTCGGAGTGGATCTGAGCGGCGGCGAATTCTTCAAGGTCTACAGCCTGAATTTCACCGATCCGTATCGAACCATCGACGAGTTGTCGCGCACGTTGTCGCTTTCATTTCGGGACATCAGGCAATTCACGTCGGCCACATCGGACTTCTCCACGCAGACCATCACTGCCGGCGCGGACTGGTCCTATCCGGTGACCGAGATGCAGTACCTGCGCTTCGGGCTCTCCGCATCCCAGGCGCAGATGGTGACCGGCTTCTACAGCTCGCAGCAAGCCAGTGAATGGGTCCGCAATCACGGAAACCCCTTTACCATTGACGGGGGGCAATATTTCGGGACGACGGTGGAGACCCTCGATCTCGCCCTGGGCTGGTCGTTTGACTCCCGCAATCGGTTCATCTTTCCCACCCGCGGTCTGCGCCTGGGCGCCAATTTGAGCGCCTCCATTCCGGGCAGCGAGGTCGAGTACTACATCGCCTCGCTGGACTATACCCAGTACATCCCGCTATTCGGTGCGTGGATGCTCAAGCTCAATTCCGAACTGGCGCTGGGCGAGCCCTATGGGGAAGAAACCCTGGCGCTGCCGCCTTACCGATATTTCTACGGCGGTGGCCCGGGTACGGTCAGGGGCTACAGGGAAAGCTGGCTCGGGCCGCGCGACTCGCTGTCCAATCCCCACGGCGGCAACCTGCTGATCGCCAACCAGTTCGAACTGGTCTTCCCGCTGCCCGAACGGTTTGCGACCTCGGCTCGCGCCGCACTGTTCTACGATGTCGGCAACGTATTTCACACGGGCGGTGTGACGTTCTACGATCGCCTGGGGGATCAGGTCAGCTACGACTTTGCGGCGGAACGGCTCAAACATTCGGTCGGAATCGCTGTAGAATGGCTGGCACCGCTGGGATTGCTGAGATTCAGTTACGGATTGCCGCTGAATGCGGACGAGGAAACGGACCGGTTCTGGGGCGACCGGACGGAGGAATTCCAGTTCACGGTCGGCAACGCATTTTAGTACCAATGGGAACAGAGATTTCATGAGTTTCAGGATGACATCGTTTACAAGAGCTCGGATCGGCTTGCTGCTCGCCGCGCTAATGGCCGGCGGGACTGCGATCGCTCAGACAGAGGGGCTTCGGATCGGTGCCGTGGATTTCGGACGACTGATCGATCAGTCGCCACAGGCTCGTATCGCGACGGAAGCCTTGCAGGAAGAATTTGCGCCGCGCCAGCGGGACATCGCCGCCGTGCAACGTTCGTTGCAGGAGAAACAGGAAACCTACCAACGCGACAGCGCGATCATGGGAGAGACGGAACGCCTGAACCTCGAACGCGAGATTGCCGCCGAACAGCGTGACATGCAGCGGGATCAAAGCGCGTTCATTGAAGACATGGACATTCGGCGCAACGCAGAACTGAGCCGGGTGCAGGAAGCGCTGATCCAGGAAGTGCAGATATATTCTCGTGCCGCCGGCTACGATCTGGTGGTTGCCAACCCCCTCTATTACGGCAGTGCCGTGGATATAACGGAAGAAGTGTTGCGCAGGCTGGAGGCCGACTACGCCGCCGAGGATTCGGGAGCGGCTGAATAACCCCCGCAGCGGATCAATCCGACGCGCTTCACCGACGCGTCGCGACGCTGGCTGAACTGGCGGAACGGTTTGGTTGCAAGGTCCGCGGGGATCGCAGCCGGCCGATTCACACGGTCGGGACGTTGTCCGGCGCATCCGCGACGGCGATCAGTTTTCTTGCCAATCCGGCCTATCGGCGTCACCTGGCCCTGACCCGGGCGGGTGCGGTCATTCTCGAAGAGCGTTTCTCCAGGGAATGTCCCGTGCCTGCGCTGGTTGCCGCCAATCCCTATTCGGTCTACGCGCGAGTGGCGCAGTTGCTTCACCCGCCCCGGCCGGCCGAGCCGGGAATACACCCGGATGCCTGTATCGAGGAGCAGGCCCGGGTCTCCGATTCGGCCCAGGTGTGTGCTCACGCCGTCGTGGGCCGAGGTGCTGCGCTGGGCGATTCGGTGGTGATCGGCGAAGGTTCGGTCGTGGGGCCCGAAGTGTCCGTCGGAGTCGGCACGCGGCTCGCGCCTCGAGTAGTTCTCATGGACGGCGTGCGGATCGGCGCGCGCTGCCGGCTCCACTCCGGCGCCGTGGTCGGCAGTGACGGCTTCGGGTTTGCCAGGGAAGGCCCGGAGTGGATCAAGGTCCCCCAAATCGGTGGCGTGGTCATCGGCGACGACGTGGAAATCGGGGCCAACACGACGATCGATCGAGGCACTATCGAGGATACCGTGATCGAGAACGGCGTGAAGCTCGACAACCAGGTGCAGATCGCACATAACGTCCGCATCGGGGCGCACACTGTCATGGCCGCATTTTCCGGCGTGGCAGGCAGCACACGAGTTGGAGCGAGATGCCTTTTCGGCGGCGCTGTCGTGGTGGTAGGGCACCTGACCATCTGCGAGGATGCCGTGTTCACATTCCGCACGGCCGTGCTCAAGTCCGTCACCAGACCGGGTACCTATTCCGGGACCCTGGGCGCCGAGGAGGCCGGTCTGTGGCGGCGTAACGCGGCGCGGTTCCGGGCTCTGGACGAGACCCTGCGACAACTGCGGGCAAGTACCCGACCCAGTCGGAGAAAGAGTGATGACTGAGCGCTATTGCATCGATGTTGAAGGCATCATGGAGCGCATTCCGCATCGCTATCCATTTCTGTTGCTCGACGGAATCCTGCACGTCAAGCCCGGCGAATCCATCGCTGCCGTAAAGAACGTTTCGTTCAACGAGCCCTATTTTCTCGGCCATTTCCCCGGACACCCGGTGATGCCCGGTGTGCTGATCGTGGAATCCATGGCGCAGGCGGCGGGGGTTCTCATCTGGGAAAGCGTTCCGCCGGAAGAGCGAAATTTCACGCTCTACCTTGCCGGGGTTGAGAAGGCTCGATTCAGGCAGCCGGTGCGCCCGGGCGATCGGCTGACGGTCACCGCCACGCTGACCTCGCGGCGACGGAACTTCTGGCGTTTCGACGCCGTCGCCGAGGTCGAGGGAAGGCAGGTAGCCAGTTCCGAATTCGTGCAAACGCCGGGTCTGTATCGGTGATCGATGCCCGTGCCGTTGTTTCCGACCGGGCACGTCTGCACCAGGATGTGTCAGTCGGTCCGTACAGCATCATCGGCCCGGATGTGCAGATCGGCCCCGGTTCACGCATCGAATCCCACGTCGTGTTGAAGGGGCCCTGCGTCATCGGCGAGGGCAATCGCATCTTTCAGTTCGCATCCATCGGCGACGACCCCCAGGACAAGAAATACGCCGGCGAGGTCACGGAACTGGTTATCGGCGACCGTAACACCATCCGGGAATACTGCACGATCAATCGCGGCACGGTTCAGGGCGGAGGGACGACCAGGATCGGGCACGACAACTGGATCATGGCCTATGTGCACATCGCGCACGACTGCGTGGTGGGCAACCAGACCGTACTGGCCAACAATACGACCCTGGCCGGACATGTGCACGTCGGCGATTGGGCGTTGCTTGGCGGCTTCACGGGCGTGCACCAGTACTGCCGCATCGGCGCCCACGCGCTGACCGGTATCTTCACCGCGGTGACCAAGGATATTCCCGCCTACGTCACGGCCGCCGGCCGGCCGGCCGTGCCTCGTGGGATCAACGCCGAGGGGCTCCGGCGGCGCGGATTCAGTTCCGCCGGAATCAGCCGCGTCCGTGCAGCCTACCGGACGATTTACCGCCAGGGACTCAAGCTGGACGATGCGCTGGGGATTCTCCGCGAACGGGCCGAATCCGAACAGGAGATTCGCGTGCTGCTCGATTCCATCACCCATAGTTCCCGTGGCCTCATCCGATAGCAGCCCGTGACAAGCGTCCCGCGTATCGGGTTGGTAGCAGGCGAAGCCTCCGGCGACACGCTGGGCGGCGGATTGATCGCTGCGATCCGCGAAAGCGTGCCCGGCGCACGGTTCATGGGGGTGGCAGGCCCCCGCATGATCGCCGCGGGATGCGAGCCCTGGTATCGCTCCGAAGAGCTTTCGGTCATGGGACTCGCCGAAGTGATGCGGCACCTGCCGCGCCTGGTCCGCCTGCGCAGGGACCTGAAGCATCGCTTCGTGGCCGCCGGCCTGGACATGCTTGTCGGGATCGACTCGCCGGATTTCAACCTGCCGCTCGAAGAGGCGCTCAAGCGTGCGGGAGTCCCCACCGTACAGTACGTCAGCCCACAGGTCTGGGCATGGCGGCAGTCGCGGGTCGCCAGCATCCGCAAGGCTGCGGACCGGATCCTCTGTCTGCTGCCGTTCGAGACCGAGTTCTACGAGGCTCATGGAGTCGATGCGAGGTTCGTCGGCCATCCGCTGGCTGACGAGGTGCCGATGGATACCGACGTGGCCGAAGCCAGGTCCGCGCTGGGGCTGGACTTGCAGCGACCCTGCCTGGCGCTGCTGCCCGGTAGCCGGGGCGCTGAAATCGCGCGCCTGGCGGGGCCGTTTCTGGATACGGCCCGCTGGATGTTGGCCCGGCGACCCGAACTTCAGGTCACCGCCGGTCTGGCCAATGAAAGCACCGCGGCCGAGTTCAGGGAAAAGGTTCGTGCAGGCCGTCTCGATCCGCCGCCGGATATCCATATCGGACGCGCCCGGGAGGTAATGGCTGCTGCCGACGTGGTGCTGACGGCCTCGGGAACCGCCAGCCTGGAAACCATGCTGACCAAGCGGCCCATGGTGGTTGCCTATATCGTCTCCTCCGTCACGCACGGCCTGGTGCGGCTGTTGGGCTTTCGCCAACTGGAGCATTTTGCCTTGCCGAACCTGTTGGCCGGGCAGCGCGTGGTACCGGAATTTCTGCAGGGCGACGTGCGCGCCGACGTGCTGGGTCCGGCACTTGAATCGTATCTTGACGGCGAGCATGGACACGGCAAGGATAGCGGCTGGTACGATGCGTTTCGGACGATCCACGAGCGATTGCGCCGCAATGCCAACGAGCGGGCCGCGAGCGCCGTGGTGGAACTGCTGAACAAGAAGAAGACTTGACCCATGGAGCGATTTGTTTGTAGTGGAAAGGCAGTGGTGGCCGGTGTGGACGAAGCCGGTCGCGGCTGTCTTGCCGGCCCGGTCGTTGCCGCTGCGGTGGTCCTTCACCCGGACCGTCCCATCTCGGGACTCAGGGACTCGAAGCTGTTGAGCCACGCAAGACGCAAGCGGCTGGCCGAGGCGATCAGAAAGCGGGCTCGGGGGTACGCCGTGGCATTGGCGGGACCGGAGGAAATCGACGATCTGAACATCCTCCAGGCGTCGTTGCGGGCCATGGAAAGAGCGGTGTCCGGACTGCCGCTGCAGCCGCAACTGGTTCGGGTGGACGGGGCGCAGGTTCCCCGCTTCGAGGGCTCGCAGGGATTTGAGGCCGAAGCGGTAGTGGGCGGGGATCGGATCGTACCCGCCATCAGCGCAGCCTCGATTCTCGCCAAGGTCTACCGGGACCGCCTGATGGGCCTGTGGCACTGCCGCTTTCCCTGTTACGGCTTCGATACCAACAAGGGCTACCCGACGCCGGTCCACCTGGCGGCGCTCAGCAGGGTTGGCCCCTGCGCCATCCACCGTCGGACTTTCGCGCCCGTGCGTCGCGCTCGCGCAGGCTGCTCAGGCCGGTGAGGCGGGCGAGCCGGCCGCGATGATGCGCACAGCATGAGTCGCTTCGTTCACCTTTCGGTCCACAGCGAATATTCCCTCGTGGATGGGATCGTGAGAGTTTCTGAACAGGCCGATGCCTCGGATCTCGCCAACGTCGTGCGGCAAAGGCAAATGCCTGCCGTGGCTCTTACCGACCGCATGAACGTCTTCGGGATGGTGAAGTTCTACAAGGCGGCCGTCAGGAACGGCATCAAGCCGCTGATCGGCGCGGACATACAGGTTGCCGAGACACAACGGGACGCGCTCCCGACGCGTCTGACGCTGCTGTGTGCGAACGCCACCGGATTCCGGAACCTGAGCCGACTGTTGAGCCGGGCTTATTCGCGCAGACGAGGTGGCGACGACGTATTCGTGCTCAAACGCTGGCTTGAACCGGATGGACTCGAGGGTTTGATTGCGCTTTCCGGGGGCCAGTTCGGCGAGGTGGGGCGAACGCTGCTTGGCGCCAGGCCGGAACGGGCCGCCGGTCTTCTTGACAGTTGGCTGAAACGATTTCCACAACGCTTCTACGTGGAGTTGCATCGAGTGGGCTGGCCGGAGGAGGGCGACTACGTGACAGCGGCCGTCCGGCTGGCAGCATCCCATGGGGTTCCGGTGGTTGCCACAAACCCGGTGCGGTTCCTCAATCCGGACAATCATCGGGAGGATGAGCCGAACGACTTCGAGGCTCACGAAGTCAGGGTCTGCATCCAGCAGGGCAAGACGCTCAACGATTCCCGTCGTCCGCGCGACTATACGGAGCACCAGTACCTCAAGTCGCCGGCGGAGATGGAAGAACTGTTTGGCGACTTGCCTGAAGCGCTGTCGAACAGCGTGGAGATTGCGCGGCGCTGCAGTTTTGAACTGGATCTGGGCCATCCCAGTCTTCCGGAGTTTGAGGTACCGGCACAGCAGTCGGCGGCGACCTACCTCAGGGACATGTCGCTTCGCGGCCTTGCGCAGCGCGGAATGTCGCCGAACGGAAACGGCAAGATCCCGTTACCGGCCTACCGGGAGCGATTGGACAGCGAACTGGAAGTCATCTGCGAGATGGGCTTCGAGGGCTACTTCCTGATCGTCGCGGACTTCTGCAGTTGGGCGCGGCGGCGGGAGATTCCCGTAGGCCCGGGCCGCGGTTCCGGAGCGGGCTCGCTGGTTGCGTTTGCCCTTGGCATCACCGACCTCGATCCGCTGGAACACGATCTGCTGTTCGAGCGGTTCCTCAATCCCGAACGCGTCTCCATGCCCGATTTCGATATCGATTTCTGCATCGACGGTCGCGACGATGTGATCGCCTACGTCGCCGATCGCTACGGGGCGGATCGGGTCTCGCAAATCATCACCTTCGGCACCATGGCCGCCAAGGCCGTTATTCGGGATGTCGGCCGCGCCCTGGGGTTGCCCTATGGATTTGTGGACAAGGTCGCCAAATTGATCCCGTTCGAATTGGGAATCACCCTGGAGAAGGCGCTCAAGGACGAAGAACTGAACGCTCTCTACCAAAATGATGCCGAGGTGAGGGAACTCATTGACCTGGCCAGGAAGCTCGAAGGGATTGCCCGCAACGCAGGCACTCATGCCGGCGGTGTCGTAATTGCTCCCGGCCCCCTGACGGAGTTCATGCCGCTGTACGTCGAGCCGGAAGGGAGTTCGCTGAGCCAGTTGGACAAGGACGATGTCGAGGCGATAGGACTGGTGAAGTTCGACTTTCTGGGCTTGCGGACCCTGACCATCATCGATCGCGCTTTCCAATCCGTCAATCGGCAGCGGAAGGAAAACGGGCTTGATCCCCTGCGTCCGTCGCAGATTCCCATGGACGATCCTGAAACGTATGAATTGCTGCGGCGTTGCCAGACGACGGGTGTCTTTCAACTGGAGTCCCGGGGGATGCGCGATCTGATCAGGCGCCTGCAGCCCGACCGCTTCGGCGACCTGGTGGCCGTGCTGGCATTGTTCCGTCCCGGCCCCCTGCAATCCGGGATGGTGGACACCTTCATCAACCGCAAGCACGGCACCGACGCGGCTCCGGTGGACTATTTTCACCCGAGCCTCGAGCCGATTCTGAAACCGACCTACGGCGTAATCCTGTATCAGGAGCAGGTGATGCAGATTGCCCGGACCATCGCGGGTTACTCCATGGGCGGGGCCGACCTGTTCCGCCGGGCCATGGGCAAGAAAGATCGCGAAGAGATGGACAAGCAGCGCAGCGTCTTCGCTGCCGGTGCGGCGGCCAACGGCGTCGATGCCCATGTCGCCACGACGTTGTTCGACCTGATGGAGCACTTCGCCGGTTACGGCTTCAACAAGTCGCATTCGGCGGCATACGCGTTGATCGCCTACCAGACCGCATGGCTCAAGGCGCGTCACCCGGCACACTTTCTGGCTGCCGTGTTGACCACCGACATGGATCACACCGACAAGCTCGTGACCCTGAAGGAGGACTGCAAGCAACTCGGAATTGACTTGCAGGGTCCCGACATCAACCGGTCGCGAGGCGAATTCATGGTGTCCGGCGAGCGTGAAATAACCTATGGCCTGGGCGCCATCAAGGGCGTCGGCCGTGCCGCGGTAGACCAACTGGTCGAAGAGCGGGAGCGCAACGGTCCCTTTACTCACGTGCTCGATCTGTGTTGCCGGATGGATCAGCAGCGGCTCAATCGCCGCGTGCTCGAGGCGTTCATCTGTTCGGGCGCGTTGGACGGTATTGGACCCAATCGGGCCACCCTGATGGAGGCCGTGCCCGATGCCCTCAAGCTGGCGGCTCACTCGGCGCAAACCAGGTCGGCTGGGCAGGGCGCGCTTTTCGCCGAACCGGACTCTCCGGGCGACTTCGAGGAGTTGCTTGCGCCGGTTCCCCAGTGGAACGCGCAGGAGCGGCTAAGGCGTGAACGCGATAGCCTTGGCCTGTATTTCAGCGGGCATCCGTTCGACGAATTCGCCAAGCACTGCCATCACTTCACGCATGGAACCATCGCCAGTCTGACAGGAGCAGCCGTGGGAAACGGCGCGGGAACGACACGTGCCGAGATTGCAGTCGCCGGGTTGGTGGCAGACGTTCGCCGGCGCGGCGGGAGGGTCTCGATGGTGCTCGAGGATCACACCGGCAGGCTGGAAGTCTCCCTGTTCGACGAAGTCTTCAATCAGTTCAGAGACCTGGCGATCAAGGATGCAATGCTGGTGCTGGATGGCCAGCTTCGCTTCGACGACTTTATCAGCAACTGGAGACTGACGGCGCGCAGGCTTCGTTCGGTCGACGAGACAATTGAGCAAAGCGCCAACCGCGTGACGATACATTGGCCGGCGGACGGAAACGGGACCGAATTTGTCCATTCCCTGGAAGAGGCGCTGGAACCATTCGCCCCCGGCAACTGCGAAGTGTGCATCGAGTATGCCGGCCCCGAAGCGACGTCATGCCTGAACCTCGGGGAGCGTTGGGCAGTGCGCGCCAGCCGTGGGCTGCGGGAGCGTCTGGGCTCCCTGCTCGGTCCCAACGGTTATTCGATCCACTACCCCCGAAATTTCATTTGATCGCCTCGACCTGACTTGTCACGATTCCGGCCTTGCGGGTATGGTCCGCCCATGGACCTGAACTTCCTGGACTTTGAACAGCCCATCGCCGAGCTTGAAGCGAAGATCGACGAACTCAAGTTTGTCGGGGACGATTCCGAGTTCAACATCACCGAAGAAATCGCTCGACTGCGCCGTGAGAGCGAGTCACTGACGCGCAGGATTTTCTCCAATCTGTCGTCGTGGCAGATCGCCAATCTCGCCCGGCATCCGCAGCGGCCGTACACCATGGACTACGTTTCGCGGTGTTTTTCGGACTATCAGGAACTGCACGGGGATCGAATGTATGCCGATGATCAGTCACTTGTCGGCGGCCTCGCGCGCCTGGAAGGTCAACCGGTGATGGTGATCGGTCATCAGAAGGGACGCGACACCAAGGAGCGCATCCGGCGCAACTACGGAATGGCCAGCCCCGAAGGCTATCGCAAGGCGCTGAGGCTGATGCGCCTGGCCGAGAAGTTCGGTGTTCCCCTGGTGACCTTTATCGACACTCCCGGGGCCTATCCGGGCGTGGGCGCGGAGGAGCGCGGTCAAAGCGAAGCGATCGCCCGCAACCTGTTGGTCATGGCCGGCCTGAAGGTGCCCATCGTGAGTATCGTCATCGGCGAAGGTGGCTCCGGCGGCGCGCTGGCCATCGGCGTGGCGGACCGCATTCTCATGCTTCAGTACGGGATCTACTCCGTGATTTCGCCGGAGGGCTGTGCATCCATTCTCTGGAAGAATACCGAAAAGGCGGCGGCGGCGGCCGAAGCCATGGGTATCACCGCCGAGCGGTTGCAGAAGCTCGCGCTGATTGACGAGGTGATTCCCGAGCCGCTGGGAGGTGCCCACCGGAATTATCAGGCCACCGCGGAGGTGGTCAAGAATGCCCTGCTGCAGGGGCTCAACGACCTGCAGATTCTCTCGGCCGACGATCTGCTTGCGAAGCGGCGCAGCCGACTTGCCGGCTATGGAACGTACAAGGAAGGCTGAGTGGCGTGCGGCGGAGGTTCCAGGCCGCCGGTCCAATGAAACAACTGCTGGATAGCCTCAGTCAAAGCCTGGCCGAACTGCCGGGTGCGCCGCGAAATTTTGCGGTTGCCTTCAGCGGTGGACTCGATTCCACGGTCCTGCTCGCGTCGCTTTGCCGATTGTCGCCTCGTCCGCACGTGCGCGCATTGCACGTCGATCACGGACTGCATCCGGATTCCGAGGCATGGGAACGTCACTGCAGGGGCGCTGCCGCGGCCCTTGGTGTCGGTTATGAGAGCAGGCGATGTCTCGTGGAACCCATTCCGGGGGAGAGTCTTGAGGCACAGGCGCGCCAGGTCCGGTATCGGGCCCTGAAAGATCTTGTCGAGCCGGAAGAGACCCTGCTCACGGCCCACCACGCCGACGATCAGCTCGAGACCGTCATGATGCGTCTGCTGCGGGGTACGGGCGTGAAAGGATTGAGAGGCATCGCTGGTTTGCAACCATTCTGTTCCGGGTACCTGGCCCGACCGTTGCTTGGCGTGACTCGTGAGGAAATTCTGGCCACCGCACGGGCCTGGGGGCTGGAATGGCTCGAAGACCCCTCGAACCGCGATTGCCGATTCGATCGCAACTACGTTCGCGCCGAGTTGATCCCCCGGATCGCGGCGCGCTGGCCGGCCGCGGCGCGCACCGTCGGCCGCGCAGCGAGCCAGATGGCGGAGGCCCAGCAAATCCTTGACGAAGTCGCACGGGCGGACGCCACCGACGATTCAGGCCGTTTGGAGTGCTCGGTCTTGCGTGACCTTTCCCCGGCCAGACGGCGGAACCTGTTGCGCTATTCGATGATCCGGCTGGGTCTGCCGGTACCCGACACGCGACAGATGGAAACGCTCCTGGAAGCGCTTGAGGTACGGCGCCGCGACGCCCGTACCCGAGTCCAGTGGCCGGGCGGGGAGGCGCGAATCTACAGGGATCGCCTCTATCTGCTCGAGCCGCTTCCGGCCGCCTCCCCGGCGGGGTACACGGGGGAGGTGAGCCTTGCCCGGCCGTGGAGCGGACCCGAGGGAAAACTGCGGCTGGTTTCGGGCGCCGGTCCCGGATTTCCGCGGAACTGGGCCAAACAGGGCTTCGCTGTTCGCTTCAGAGAGGGGGGAGAGCGCATCAGGCCGATGGGGCGCCGGCACAGCCGCCCGCTCAAGAAGTGGCTTCAGGAGGCGGGTGTTCCAGCGTGGCTCAGGGCCAGGATTCCATTGCTCTACCGCGAGGATGACCTGGTGGCGGTGGGCGACCTGTGGATTTCAGCGGCGGCGGGCGATGGTGGGGACGGCCGGTCGCGGTGGCAGGTCCAGTGGACGGATCATCCGCCGCTGACCTGATAACTGCTTGTGTTGTGCGCTAAATTCAATGAATCTGGCCGACGAGGAGACGTTCAGGCAACATCTCAACGATCCTGGATTGATCAAACGCATGGCGCAGGCCTTGCCGGCCACGAAGCAGGTCATCCTCATTGATGAAGTGCAACGCATTCCGAGCATTCTCAACAGCGTTCAGGCGCTGATTGACTCGCACGGCCATCTGCGTTTTCTTCTCACTGGTTCCTCGGCTCGAAAACTGCGCCGCGGTCAGCGAAATCAACAAGGACGCCATTCGCAGGTACATGGGAATCCTTTTCGAACAATGGCTGATCCTTCAAGTCATCTACTACAACCGGCTTCACAAGAAGGGCTGGCGCATTAGCAGCTATCGCGATGCTTTTGGCGTTGAAGTCGTCCTTGTGATTGAAACAAGCACTCAGCGCATCGCGCTGGCAATCAAGTCATCCATCAAGGCGCGGGCAAGGATGTTCAAGGGGCTTGGTCGATTCGTGCGAATCGCCAAGCGGAACGTCACGGCCTATGGCATTTACCAGGGCGAATTTGCACAACGCTTCGAGCGGTTGGGTTTGGCGCTGCCCTATGAGCAGTTTCTTGGAGAAGTATTGGTTCAATTCGATTAGGGCCGGTGAAAGAATCATGTCTTTGACTTGATCCGGTTCGGAACCACACAATGGAAACCATGAAGGCTCTCGGTTTCCTGCTGGCTCTCGGTTCGATGCTGCCGATGGCGACGCGGGCTCATCACGCGGTTGGCGCCTTTTTCGATACGTCCGTACCGATGACGATCGAGGGCGTTCTGACCTCGATGCGGTGGCAGAATCCGCACGTGTTGTTGACAATCGAATCGGATGCCGGCGGCGCCGGATCTGAACTGTGGCACGTGGAGTCCGGCGGACCCACGCTGCTGCGGCGCTTGGGCGTGACGGCAGGCATCGCGGCCGTGGGCGACCGCGTTGCCATCTCGGGATATCCCTCCAGAGTTTACCCGCAGGAAATGATCGGCGTGAGTATCGATCTCCCCGATGGCCGGTCATTGCCCATGTTCCCCACGCTGGCGGCGCGATTCGGGCACCAGCCGCAGTTCGGTGTCCACATCACGGAGGAGGCGGCTGAAGCGGGCGCGCGCGAGGCGCAAGGCATTTTCCGGGTCTGGACCTATGGCCGGACTTCCGACCGACCCGTAGTTGAGCCCGCATACAAGCCACAGGCGCTGGCGGGGCAGGCGCAGTACGATCCTCTGGTCGATGACCCTGCGCTGCGCTGCATTGCTGCAGGTATGCCGCTGGTGATGGACAATCCTTTCCCCATCGAATTCAGCAACCATGGAGACGAAATCCTGCTCGAGATGGAACTCTGGGACATCGATCGCACGATTCGCATGACCGACGCCGGGAACGGCGGTGACCAGCCAGGGACGCCGCTGGGCTTTTCCACCGGCCGTTGGGAGGGAAACTCGCTGGTAGTGACCACCACGGATATCGATTGGGGCTATTTCGACGATGCCGGTACCCCGCAGAGCCGGCAGATCCAGTCGGTCGAGCGATTCACGCTCAGCGAAGACGAGTCCCGCCTGGACTATGAGGTGGTCATTATCGATCCGGAGACATTGCTGGAACCGCTCGTCCTGCGCTGGCACTGGGACTGGGTGCCCGGGGAGGCGCTGCAGGCCTACGGCTGCACGCTGGTGGAATAAGTCAGGGTTCCCCTGCCGCTGGATCCTGCGCGGCCCTTGTCGCCGCGTCGGGAAAATCGGTGAAGACGCCGTCAACGTCCAGGCTGAAGAACTGACGGTATTCGGCACCCGGATCGCCATCGTGCTGCCGGGCGAGATAGCGCGCCTCGGACCGAAAGGTATACGCATGGACCCGGTTGATCAAGCTCGTCGGCGACCCCAGGTTACCCTCCTCATCCCGGGGCACAATCAGGTCTTTCCACGGGCCGATTCCGTCGGCGTAAGCGGCAATGTCCCGTAGTCCCGAGTCGGTGATCATCTCGCCGTAGGTCAGGCCGGCGCCGGCCGACGCCTGATCGTAGGGTGCCAAATGTGCCGCACTGACGAGCTGGATCAGGGGCACATCGGTCATTTCGTTCAGCTTCCCGAGATTGCCGACTTCGAAGGATTGAATGAACACCGGGGCGTCGGCGCGATTGAGGCTGTGCCTTTCCAGTGCAGCCACGAGGGGTTCTTCCAGCGGCAGCCCCAGTGCGGCGAAGTGGGAAGGATGCTTGGTTTCCGGGTAGATGCCGATGCTGCGTCCCGATTCGCGGCTTCTGCCGATGACCAGTTGAATCACTTCTTCGAAGCTTGGGATCTCGAATTTGCCGTTGTTGGATTGATCCCGAAACGGAAGTCGCTCCGTCGCGCGGAGGGTCTTGATCTCCGCCATCGTGAAGTCCTCGGAAAACCAACCGTCCACCTGCTGGCCATCCACAAGTTTGGTGCGCCTTCGATCGGGGAATTTCTCCGCCACGTCCGTGGTGTCGGACAAATCGTTTTCGTGACGCGCGATCAGTACGCCGTCCCCGGTCATCACGAGGTCCGTTTCGATGAAGTGAGCGCCCTGTTCGATGGCCAGCGCGTAGGATTCCAGCGTGTGTTCCGGCAAATGGCCGCTGGCCCCCCTGTGGGCGATGACGAGCGGTTTGGGTAGTGGTTCAAGACGTTCTACCGGACGATCCGCAGTGCGATCCGTGCATCCCGTTGAAAGGACGAGCGCGAGCAGCGAAAGGAAGAACGCGTGCAGCGAAAGGGAGAATGCGAGTATGAGCCTGGCAGCCCGCGGCAATAGCCCCGCCTGCCTCACTGGTCCGCGGCCAGGTTGGCATCGCTCTGTCGCAACGAACAGAGGTGAGATACGTTGAGTGTGCATCGCATGATTCATTCTATCGGATCGACAGTGAAGGCCTGACGCCAAAACAGGGCGAACGTCTCGCGGTGAACGTCCCGCGCGCGGTCGCGACTGCTCCGCTGCAGGAGTACAATCAAGCCGATAAGCAACTAAGGGGACTTTCATGAAACAGGAAATGGCCGAATTGAGAATTGCCAACGCTACGGCGCCGCTGTGGGCATTGGCTATCCTGTCGCTGGCGGCATGCGGTCCCGCCACCGACACCGCAACGGAAGAACCGCTGACCGACGTTGAACCTGCAGCCGATGTCGCGCCGGTGACCGCTGTCGTGTACGAAGGCGCACGCGTGATCGTTGGCGACGGTTCGGACCCCATTGACAATGCGGCCGTGGTCGTCGACGACGGGGTGATCTTGGCGGTGGGACCCGCCGGCGAAGTTTCCGCGCCGGAGGGAGCCACCAGTGTGGATCTCAGCGGAATGACCGTCATGCCGGCGATCGTGGATTCCCACGTGCACATGAATACGGGCCGCGACGCGCTCATCAACGACTTGCGCCAGCGCGCCTACTTCGGCGTCGGCGCCGCTCTCAGCATGGGTTCCGACGATACCGAGGAATCACTGGCGCTGCGAGATGAAGAGATTTCCGGCGCCGCGCGGTTTCGGTCCGCCGGGTTGGGCATCACCCGTCCCGAGCCGGGACGCCGAGTGGTCCATTGGATCGATACGGAGGAGGAGGCCCGGGAAGCCGTTCGAACCGAGGTGGCCCGCAATGTCGACCTGATCAAGCTCTGGGTCGATGACCGCGACGGGCAGTTTGAACAGCTCACTCCGGAACTGTACGGGGCGGCCATCGACGAGGCGCACCAGAACGGCGTCAGGGTTTCCGCGCACATCTTCGATCTCGAGGACGCCAAGGGTTTGCTGCGCGCGGGTGTGGATATCTTCGCTCACGGCGTTCGCGACCAGGATGTCGACGACGAATTTCTCGAGTTGCTCAGCGAGCGTCCCGATACCGTGCTAATCCCGAACCTCGCGGCCCGCGGCGTCGCCACCGATCTCGGCTGGCTGGCCGGTGCCCTGTCGGACGAAGAGATCGCCGAGCTTGAAGCCGCCGGGGACAATCCGGACATTCAGGAAGCCCACGGGATTCAGGCGCGCAATCTCGCCAGAATGAGCGAGGCCGGCATGATCATTGCGTTCGGCACCGACGGCAATACGCCCTGGATCTCGCATGTGGAGATGGAAGACATGGTCGCCGCAGGCATGTCGCCGGCCGATGTCATCGTCGCCGCAACGCAAAATGCCGCGGCAACGATCGGCCTGGATGAGATGGGTACTATCGCGGCCGGCAAGAGTGCCGACTTCATCGTGCTCGAGGCGGACCCGCTGGAGGACATCACCAATACGCGTCGGATCGCATCGGTGTACATGCGTGGCGAGGAAGTGGATCGGTCCAGCTACGGGTCGATGTAAGCTCTATCGACCGCCTCGGCCCGGTCTTCGGCGACGCCTTGCCGCGGTACGCCGTGCTCGCTCCTGCTTCCGTCCTCGCGTCTCCTCGTCATCGGACTCGTGCGGCGGGTCGTCGATGCTGTCGTAGCCGCCGGTCCCGATTGCCGAACTGGCCATCGCCTCGGATTGCATCCGGTGCTTCAAAGACAACTGTCCGCGAATCTTCATCCCGGTTGCAATCTCCCGATCCAGTCGTTCGCGCGCGTTCTGCATGTCGTTCAGCGCCTCCAACAGGCGCAGGTAGCGCCATTCGGACTCGTGCGACTCCTCGACAAGGTTTGCATGCAGACTGCTGGTCGAGGGGTATTTCCGTATCGCTTCCCACACCGCTTTGCTCCTGGTGCGCGACCCGGTGAACCGCTCCAATTCCCTTAGTGCCGCCGCGTCGTCCTCATTCCTAATCCGTAAAGTGAATGCTTTCATCGGCTTTATTTGATATTAAAAGTTACACCATATAACAGCAATTCCCGCTTCCTTTGAAAAGCGAGCGATGAAGCGGGTTTCAGAAGGCTTTCAGAAACGTTTTTCGTAAACTTTTTGGTTTGAATCAGTATCATGGCACGGTATTTTCAACCATCGGGTCATGAACCATGTCCAAGTTGTCCATTTCAGCCCAAGCGCCCCGCCCTCGCCTTCGCAAGACCTTGAGCGCCCCGGGCTTGCTCCGGGAGGTGCGCGCCAGCTTTAACCGCATCGAGGACACCGTGGCCGGACGGGGCTTGAACCTGACGGACTGTTTGATGTCGGGGCTGGCAATCTTCGGGTTGAAGTACGCCTCGCTGTTGCAGTTCGAGCGCGACGCCCGGGGCAAGGCGTTGATTCGCTCGAACCTGAAGAGTCTGTACGCAGTGGGCCGGGCGCCGTCGGACACGACGCTGCGGGAGCGATTGGACGAGGTGGACCCGCACGGCTTGAGGCGGGCGTTCAAGCGCGTGTTGGCGGCGTTGCAGCGGGGCGGAGGTCTGGAGGGTTTCACCTGCCTGGGCGGACACTACCTGCTGAGCGTGGACGGCACGGGGTATTTCTCCTCCTCGAAGGTGCATTGCGATCATTGCTGCCGCAAGCGCCACCGCGACGGTCGGATCACGTATTACCATCAGTTGCTGGGCGCGGTGCTGGTGCATCCGCGGCAGCGCGAGGTGTTTCCGCTGGCGCCGGAGCCGATTGTGAAGGGCGACGGGGCGAGGAAGAACGACTGCGAGCGCAACGCGGTGAAACGCTTGCTCAAGGACGTGCGCCGGGAGCATCCGCATTTGAAGCTGGCGGTGGTGGAGGATGGGCTGGCGTCCAACGGCCCGCACATCGAGTTGCTGAAGCAGTTGGACATGCGATTCATCCTGGGCGCCAAGCCGGGGGATCACGCACATCTGTTCCAATGGGTGGAGGCGACGCCGGCGACGAAGGTCGTGGAGATCGTCGACACCGACGGCGTGCGGCATCGGTTCCGTTACCTCAACGGTGCGCCGCTGAACGACGCGAACTTCGAGTTGGAGGTGAACTTCCTGGAATATTGGGAGTTCAAGCCCAACGGCAAGCAACGCCACTTCTCGTGGGTCACGGACCTGCCGATCGACAATTCCAACGTCATGGACTTGATGCGCGCCGGGCGGGCCCGGTGGCGGATCGAGAACGAGACGTTCAATACCCTGAAGAACCAAGGCTATCGCTTCGAGCACAACTTCGGTCACGGCGAGAAGCATCTGGCGACGGTGTTCGCGTACCTGATGATGCTGGCGTTTCTCATCGACCAAATCCAGCAGCGTTGCTGCCGGCTGTTCCAGGCCGCACAGGCGAAGGCCGGGCGTCCCCGCTACTTCTGGGAACAACTGCGGGCGCTGTTCCTGCAACTGTTCATCCCGGACTGGGAAACGTTGTATCGGGCGCTGGCGTTCGGGCACCGAAGTGAACTGGTGCTGTATGACACCTCCTGACTCCACGCCGCGCCCGGGTGTGCGAGAAACGGTTCTTCAGGGACACCACGATAGCCAAACGACACGTCGGCAACCGAGCCGGAGAGGATGGCTTCCCCCACCGATCGGCTCACGCCCGCACGGCGCGATCGAATCGACACCGCGAGCGTGCAAAACGCGTTAGCGGGAATTGCTGACCATATAATAAGATTATCTACTAAATGATACTAATATAGAAGATGGGCGTCCGAAAGCCTCTGAATATTTCTTAATGTGATATTAAATTTAGGACGACGCAAGTGCTGGCTATTCGAGGATCGTCGCGAGGCGGGCGAGCACGTCTTCCAGGAGGTGCTCGGGAACGATGTCGATGCGCTCCACTACAACAGCTCGTTGCCGACCGGCTTGGATTCCAACCAATCGCGGTCCTCTGCCGGTAACTCGGGAACCTCCTCATCGAGCCAACCTCTGTGACCGCTTCAAAACGAGAGACTCATCGCAAGCGATTCTCGCAGGGTGACAAATCGGTCGCTTCAGGACTGGCCAAGTGCCGTAACATCATTGCACTATGCTCACTCTGGGCATTAAACTGCCCATAGTGGGCATCTTAGCAATAACACATTCTACGCGCGCGGCCCGTCGCAAGACGGCCAGGGTGGAAGGTTTGCCAACCAGTCTAGCCGACGCGCTTTTTACCACCACTCAGCAACGTGTTCTATCACTGCTGTTCGGCCAGCCATCGCGCAGTTTCTTCGCAAGCGAACTGATTGAACTCACCGGCTCCGGGTCCGGCGCAGTGCAGCGCGAACTCAAGCGCCTTGCATCCAGCGGACTGGTCACGGTGACTCGCATTGGCAGACAAAAGCACTATCAGGCGAACGCCGCTTCGCCGGTATTCGAGGAACTCTGCGGCCTGGTGGTCAAGACCGTCGCTGTGGCCGAACCAATCCGCAGTGCCCTGGAGTCGCTGACCGAAAGGATTGCGCTTGCCCTGGTTTATGGTTCGGTGGCAAAGGGTACCGATAGGGCGACCAGCGACATCGATCTTCTTGTTGTTGCGGATCAGGTAACACTTGAAGAAATTTATGCAACGCTTGCACCGGTAGAAGCACGTCTCGACCGCCGGATCAATCCTGCCTTGTATGCCTCAAAAGAGTTTGCCGTCAGAAAGGCCGCCGGCAACGCTTTCCTGACCCGCGTGCTCGCAGGTGAGCACATTGTGCTGATCGGGAGCGACGATGAACCGCTGATGGCGCCGTAGCAATGGAGCGTGTTTGCGTGGCTGGATAAGCGAGATCGACGAGGAGTTTTTCCGCCGCTTGGCGGCCCGGCTCGGACACGCCATGCTGCTGCGCAAGGGCGAGTTGCACCGGCTGGTGGAATTTGCCGATCCTGCGGCGGTCCCGGAAGAAGTCACGGGAAAACTCGATTTGTTGGAGGCTCTCTTCTCCAGTGCGAATCCCGGAGAGGAATCATGACTGGTTGGCGTCGAAATCCGAGCATGGGTGTGTCGGGCCACTGGTAGCGGGACCGCATTTTTGGTATTTTGTAATACCGTCTTGAAGCAGCGATTTCCAGGGCTCGAGACTGGTCCCCCAGGGACACATCCCGACACCCGACGAGGCACCAAAGGCGGGCCATGACACGATTCATTTTCATCACCGGGGGCGTGGTCTCGTCCCTCGGCAAAGGCATTACCGCAGCATCGCTGGGCGCCATCCTGGAAGCCCGCGGGCTCCACGTGCGGATGATCAAGCTGGATCCCTACATCAACGTGGATCCGGGCACCATGAGCCCGTTTCAGCACGGCGAGGTCTTCGTGACCGAGGACGGCACCGAAACGGACCTCGATCTCGGGCACTACGAGCGCTTCGTCAGCAGCAAGACCGGCAGCTACAGCAACTTCACCACGGGGCGCATCTACAGCGAGGTCATCGCCAAGGAACGGCGGGGCGATTATCTCGGCGCCACGGTCCAGGTCATTCCGCATATCACCGACGAGATCAAGCAAAGCGTCATGCGCGGCGCCGACGGCGCCGACGTCTGCATGGTGGAAATCGGCGGCACCGTGGGCGATATCGAATCGCTGCCGTTCATGGAGGCGATTCGCCAGTTGGGCGTCGAACTGGGCCGCGAGCGCGTGGCCTACCTGCACCTGACTCTGGTGCCCTACATCGCGGCGTCCAAGGAGATCAAGACCAAGCCCACGCAACATTCCGTGAAGGAATTGCGCTCCATCGGGATCCAGCCGGACATCCTCGTCTGCCGGTCGGAGCAGCCGCTGCCGGACGAACAGCGCGCCAAGATCGCGCTGTTCACCAGCGTCGAGGAGCGGGCGGTGATCTCCGCGGTGGACGTGGACAATCTCTACAAGATTCCGCTGATGCTCAACGAGCAGCACCTGGACGACATCGTCGTCGACAAGCTGAGGCTCGACGTTCCTCCGGCACCGTTGTCGAAGTGGCAGTCGGTGGTCGATGCGCACGCCAACCCGGAAGCCGAGGTGGAGATTGCCATGGTCGGCAAGTACATGGACCATCGCGATTCCTACATCTCGCTCACCGAAGCGCTGCTGCATGCGGGCATCCAGACCCGCACCCGGGTCAATATTCGCTACGTGGAGTCCGAGGAGCTTGAAACCGAGGGAACCGGCCGGCTGAACACCGCCGATGCCATTCTCGTCCCCGGTGGATTCGGCGACAGAGGTATCGAGGGCAAGATTTCCGCCGTGAAACTGGCGCGGGAAAAGGAGATTCCCTACCTGGGTATCTGCCTGGGCCTGCAGGTCGCCGTGATCGAGTTCGCTCGCAACGTGGCGGGACTCACCGGTGCCCATTCCACGGAGTTTCAAGCTGACACACCTGAGCCCGTGATCGCGATGATCACCGAGTGGCAGGATCGCAGCGGTGCGATCGAAGAACGCACCGAGGATTCGGACAAGGGCGGCACCATGCGACTCGGCGCGCAAACCTGCCACATCGCACCGGGCAGCCTGGCCCGGGCGGCTTACGGCCAGGATACGATCTACGAGCGTCACCGCCACCGTTACGAATTCAACAACAATTACACCGCGACGCTCGCCGAAAAGGGGTTGGTGTTTTCCGGGCGGTCCGCGGATGATCTGGCGGAGATCATCGAACTGCCCGGGCATCCGTGGTTCCTGACCTGCCAGTTCCACCCCGAATTCACCTCCAACCCCCTCGACGGGCACCCGCTGTTCGCCAGTTTCGTGACCGCGGCGCGCTCCTGTCAGGGACTGAGGCTGCCGCGCGTGGCACGCGCATGAAGCTGGCCGGGTTCGAGGCCGGCAATACCACGCCGTTCTTCCTGATTTCCGGTCCCTGCGTGATCGAAGGCGAATCGTTCGTCGTCGACGTGGCGGGCAAGTTGGCGGAGATTACCAAGGCGCTGGAGATCCCGTTCATCTTCAAGTCCTCCTTCGACAAGGCCAACCGCTCGTCCATCGGCAGCTTTCGCGGGCTGGGAATGGAGCAGGGACTGCGCGCGCTGGACGCGGTCCGGCAGCAGGTCGGCGTCCCG
The DNA here is from genome assembly GCA_965262365.1 of Candidatus Rariloculaceae bacterium. Lineage (GTDB taxonomy): Bacteria > Pseudomonadota > Gammaproteobacteria > Steroidobacterales > Rariloculaceae > UBA6522. The sequence goes on along the minus strand of OZ253541.1, from coordinate 2,679,780 downwards.
GTACTCACCGATGTTCACGAGGACACGCCGCTGTCAGAGGTCGCGGCCGTTGTGGATGTACTGCAGACTCCCGCGATGCTGTGCCGTCAGACCAACTTCATCGTGTCGGTCGCTTCCTGCGGGCGCCCGGTCAACATCAAGAAAGGCCAGTTTCTGTCTCCCTGGGAGATGACCAACGTGGTCGAGAAGGCCCGATCCACCGGAAACGAGGACATTCTGGTGTGCGAACGGGGCTACATGTTCGGGTACAACAACCTGGTGTCTGACATGCGCTCGTTGGTGCTGATGCGGGAAACCGGCTGTCCGGTGGTCTTCGACGCGGGTCATTCGGTTCAGTATCCGGGGGCGCAGGGTCATGCCTCGGGCGGCGAACGCGCGTTTATCCCGCCGCTGGCACGCGCGGCCGTGGCCACGGGTGTCGCGGGGTTGTTCCTGGAGTCGCATCCGAATCCAGACGAGGCCAAGAGCGACGGGCCCAACGCCTGGCCGCTGGGCAGGATGGCGGAGCTGCTGACCCGCCTCAAGGCCATCGACGAGGCGGTCAAGAACGGCGCCCTGGAAGAGCAGCAAGTTTGAGAATCGACAGGGAATCGCGATGAGCCGAATCAAGGACGTTCAGGGGCTTGAGATACTGGATTCCCGGGGTTTTCCCACCGTGGATGCGGAAGTCATCCTCGAGTCCGGTGCCCGGGGGCGGGCGGCGGTCCCGTCCGGCGCGTCCACGGGTTCCCGCGAGGCGGTCGAACTGAGAGACGGCGACCGGCAGCGCTACCTGGGCAAGGGCGTCAGACGAGCCGTGGATTTCGTCAATGGAGAGATCCGAGATGTGGTTCGGGGAATCGATAGCGGGGATCAGGAAGCCCTGGATGCGCGCCTCATCGATCTGGACGGCACGCCCAACAAGGCGCGGGTGGGGGCCAACGCGATCCTCGCGGTCTCGCTTGCAAATGCGAAGGCCTGTGCGGCGGAGCAGGGCAAGCCGCTGTACCGCGCACTTGCCGAGCGGGACGAGTACCTCATGCCGGTGCCGATGATGAACATCATCAACGGCGGTGCCCATGCCAACAACAGCGTGGATATCCAGGAGTTCATGATCCTGCCGGTGGGGGCGCCGAGCTTTTCGGAGAGCCTGCGCTACGGCGCCGAGATTTTCCACAACCTGAAGCGCGTCCTGGAAGGCCGTGGGCTGAATACCGCGGTGGGCGATGAAGGCGGTTTTGCCCCGGACCTGGAATCCAACGAGGCGGCGCTTGGCGCTATTGCCGAAGCCGTGGAGGGGGCCGGCTATACGCTCGGGCGGGAAATCTATCTTGGACTGGATGTGGCCAGCACGGAGTTCCATGTCGACGGCGTCTATTGTCTGGAATCGGAGGGGCGGCAGTTCAATTCGAGCGAATTCTCGAGGTACCTGGAAGATCTCGCGGCCCGTTACCCGATCGTCTCCATCGAAGACGGCATGGCCGAGGACGATTGGTCCGGTTGGTCGTATCACAGCGAGCGATTGCGGGGCCATATGCAACTGGTGGGTGACGACTTGTTCGTGACCAATACGGAAATTCTGAGTGCCGGGATCGACAGGCGGGTCGCCAACAGCATTCTGGTAAAACCCAACCAGATCGGTACGCTGACCGAGACGACCGCTGCCATCGACATGGCCTGCGCGGCCGGCTACACGGCGGTGATTTCCCACCGCTCGGGAGAGACCGAGGACACCACGATTGCGGATATTGCGGTCGCCACGACCGCCACGCAGATCAAGACGGGTTCGTTGAGCCGCTCCGACCGGATCGCCAAGTACAATCGGTTGCTGCGGATAGAGGCCGAATTGGGCGAGCGCGCCGCATTCGCAGGCGCCGATGCGTTCCCAATGAGCCTGTAAACGAGTACCATGGATCATCCGGGCTGGGAGAGTTGCACCAACCATGCGAATTCTGCTGCTTCTGTTGGTAGTCTGCCTGGGCGTCGTTCAAGCCCGCCTCTGGTCTCCCGAGGACGGCTTGCGCGAAGTTTGGCGGCTCAAGGACCTGATCGTCCAACGAACCCGTGATAATCGTGACCTGGCTGCACGCAATGCGGCGCTGGAGGGCGAGGTCCAGGACCTCAAGCAAGGACTGGCTGCAGCCGAGGAGCGCGCCCGCGCCGATCTGGGGATGATTGCCGAAGGCGAGACCTTCTACCAGATCACCACTTTGCCCTCCGCGGAACCCACGGATCAGTAGGTGGTCTCAGCGCTTCCGGCGAAGCAACACGTAGACTGCGCCGGAGCCGCCGTCGCGGGCACGGGCGGAAACGAAAGCCAGAACCTCGTCCCATTGGGCCAGCCAGCGCTGCACGTGGGTCTTGAGCACCGGGCCGCGGGGGCCTGACCGCAGACCCTTGCCGTGGATCACGCGAACGCATCCATGGCCCCGTGCCGCGGACTCGACGATGAACTCCCGCAAATGCGTTCGTGCCTGAGCCGCCGTGAGTCCGTGCAGGTCCGTCTCGTCTTCAATGCGGAAGCGGCCACGGCGCAATCGGCGAAAGGTTCGTTCCGGAAGGCTGGTGCGCCGGTATGACATCTCCTCGCCGAGTTGCTCGAGGGCGTCGGGGCCGTCGTCCGATCCCAGGAGGCTTTCGCGCAGCACTTCCTGCCGGGCTGTGCGCGTCATCGCGGCGGTCGGCGGCCGGGAACGCCGGTGCGACGCGCGTTCCTCGTACTTCAGACGCCTGACGCCGCGCATGGCGCGCGTCAGGGCTTCCTTGTCATTGCCGACAGTCAAGTCATCGCTCCGACATGGGGCTTTCGCCACGGGCTGCCAGTATCCAGTATAGTGGCCCGGGAACTGCCGAATCCAGCGATCCTGACCCGCAAAATCTTCCGAGCATGGGAGCGGAATCCTTGAAAGCCTTGTGGAGCGTGCCGCAGTGAGACACGGGCGAGAGGCCCGTGGAGTCGGTATGACGTCGGTGCGCACCCGGGACCGTCTGATTCGCCGCCTGAAACGCGAAGGCATCGGCAATGACGCGGTGCTGGACCGAATTCGCGAGGTACCGAGGCATCTGTTCGTCGACGAGGCATTGGCCAGCCGCGCCTATGAAGATACCGCTCTTCCCATCGGGCTTGGCCAGACCATCTCCCAGCCGTACATCGTCGCCCGGATGACGGAGGCGCTCGTTCGTGGGCTGCCGCCGGGACAGAAGCTCAGGCGCGTCCTGGAAATCGGCACCGGCAGCGGCTACCAGACGGCTGTCGCGGCACCCTTTGCGCAGCACGTATTCAGCGTGGAGCGGCTGCTTTCGTTGATCAGGCGCGCCCAGGAACGGCTCAGGGAACTCGGGGTCAGCAATGTCTCGCTGCGCCACGGCGACGGCCTGCGTGGCTGGCAAGCGCAGGCCCCGTATCAGGGAATCATCGTCACCGCTGCGCCTGCGGACGTTCCCCGGGAGTTGCTCGAGCAACTTGACGAAGGTGGGCGCCTGGTCATACCGATCGGCGCCCGCGGTGGGCAGCGCCTGCAATGCATCACCCGAACCCCCGACGGGTACCGGCGTGAACCGCTCGGTGCCGTCAGCTTCGTGCCACTCCTGCCCGGTACCCTCAATTGAGCCTTTTCTCCGATCTTTATGACAGCGCGCTGCGGTGGGCGCAGCATCGCCACGCGGAACGCTACCTGGCGGGGCTCAGCTTTGCCGAGTCGTCGTTCTTTCCGATTCCCCCTGAGGCGATCCTGGTGCCCATGACGCTGGCCGAGCCCCGCAAGGGTTGGCGGCTGGCATCGGTGACCACCGTGGCTTCCGTTCTGGGCGGCGCTGCCGGATATGCGATCGGGTGGTTCGCGGCGGACGCCGTCGAACCGATTCTGCGGTCTGTAGGTTACTGGGACGGTTATCTCCTGGCGGTCGAGTGGTTTGCCGCCTGGGGGTTTCTGACCGTACTCGGAGCCGGGTTCTCGCCGGTTCCCTACAAGATTTTCACCATCGCGGCAGGTGCGCTGCACATGCTGTTCCCCTTGTTCGTGCTGGCATCCCTGGTCGGCCGCGGCGCCAGATTCTTTCTGGTAGCCGGTCTGATACGCTGGGGCGGGAGGCCCATGGAGCGAAAGTTGCGCCGGCATGTGGACCTCGTGGGATGGATTTCGATAGCCTTGCTGTTGGTGTTGTACCTCGTTCTACGCTAGTGCTCTATCCAACTGATAATTACGTATCAGTGGCCGCGGGTCCGCCCCTGGTCAGGCGCATGCGGATCCGACGTACATTCCGGTTGCTGATAGCCGTGGTCCTTGTAACGGCCTGCACGCCGACTCTGGTGAATTTCGCGCCTCGCGTCCACACCGTGCAATCGGGGGAAACGCTGTTCTCCATCGCGTGGCGTTACCAGCTCGACGTTCGCGAACTGATTCTCTGGAACGGGCTTGAAAATCCCGACCTGATACTGGTGGGTCAGCGGCTTTTTCTGACCCCGGCGGAGTTGGCTGGAACCCGGGTCGCCAATGCCGGTCGGACACCCGCCGCGCCGGCGGCGAGTTCAGGCCAGGCGGATTCCGCGCAGGCTGGAACCCGACAGCCTGGATCAACCCAGCCGCCCGTCACAGGGTCACCTGCGGTACCGGCCGGTTCCGGTGCCGAGAGTCCGGCGACTCCCGCGCCCCGGCAGCAGACGGCCGCTCCAACTGCCTCGACGCCTGTTCCCGCGCCCGTTTCAGTGCCTTCCCCACCGCCGGCGCCGCCCGCGCAGCAACCGTCCCTCGCCGTGTTGCCGTCGCCGACGTGGCAGTGGCCGATTCGCGGGCCGGTGGTGAGTCCCTATGGCGCCGCGCAAGGCACCGGCAGCGGGATCGGCATCGGTGGGCAACTCGGTGCGGACATCCGGACCTCGGCGGCCGGGCAGGTGGTTTACGCTGGCGACGGTCTGGCGGCTTACGGGAATCTCATCATCATCAAGCACAACGATACGTTTCTGAGCGCTTACGGACACAATGATGAACTTGTAGTCGGGGAGGGCGACGCGGTTGAGCAGGGCGAGGTGATCGCCAGGATGGGCATGGGGCCCGAACGCCAGCCCCAGGTGCACTTCGAGATTCGCCGCAACGGCACGCCGGTGGATCCTCGTGGTCACCTGCCCAATTGACGCCGGACGGCCGTGTCAAGACTCCAGTGCCGCCGGTCGAATGCAGTTTGGGCCTGCTAGGGAATGAACAGCGCTGCGACCACGGAACGCCTCTCGTGGAGCAGGACGTTGTACGTCCTGCACGCCGCCGGCGTGCTCATGATCTCAAGGCCGATTCCGCGCGCCGCCATGAGCCCCATCAGATCGAGCTTCGGCCTCAGAAACGTATCCCCGGTGCCGAGGATGACGATGTCGGGTTCTGACGCCAGCGCCGGTTCCAGGTCGCCTGGGCCCAGTTCCTCCGGCTCCGGCGGTTGCCAGTCGCGTATGATTCCATCGGCGGAAACGATGAAATGAGTGCGAATCCAGTCTTCCCCGATTCGCACGCCGCCTCGCTGCCAGGCAGCGACGTGGTGCGTATCCGCGGTTTCCCTGGTGAATTTGATGATCCGCTCCGTTGGCGCATTCCGGGCGATTATACGCGGCCGTCAGGCGCGTCGACGCCGCCCTGGCGCGTGCGGGCAACATTGGATCGGTGAGAGATGCGGCCAAGGATCGTCCAGCGGCCTCCGATACCCGGGTCCGAACAGTGGGAATGGCCCGATGGGACTCATCGCGTCATTCGCCAGGTATTCTCCCGGCGATTGATCCGTTCTCCCCGTGAGCTCGATCTCGCGCTGAGGAATCTGCGCCCGGTGGGGGAGTTCGACGGGGTGGAGGCCGGCGTCGAAGTGTTGCTGCGCCATCGACAGGGGCGCGTGGTGATCGCAGGGGATTTCGACGCCGACGGTGCGACCGGCGCAGCGCTCCTGAGCCTGTGCTTGCAGGACTTCGGCTTCGAGTCCGTGGATGTGTTTATTCCTGACCGTTTCGAACTCGGCTATGGCCTGACTCCGGAGGCGGTGGAACACATCAGGCGCGGATCGCCGAGTCTCATCCTCACCGTTGACAACGGCATCACCAGCATCGCCGGAACTGCGGCGGCCAGGGACTACGGCATGGATGTGCTGATCACCGACCATCACCTGCCGGGACCCGAATTGCCGTGCGCAAATGCCATCGTCAATCCGAATCTTGACGGGGGTTCCTTTGGCGGCAAGAGCCTCGCCGGCGTCGGAGTGGCGTTTTACCTCATGGCGGCCCTGGGCAAAAGGGTGGGCATGGCCGGGCAGGTTGCCCGGTATCTCGATCTGGTTGCCATCGGCACGATGGCCGACATGGTAAGACTCGATCGAAGCAATCGCATTCTGATCGAACAGGGTCTTGCGAGAATCCGCTCAGGCCACTGCCGTGCGGGCGTGCTCGCGCTGTGCCAGGTGGCGAAGATTCCTCACGATGCCATCACCGCCAGCCGCATGGCTTATCAGATCGCCCCGCGACTGAATGCCGCGGGGCGACTCGATGACATGAAGGTGGGTGTCCGGTGCCTGATGACGGATTCTTCCGAGGAGGCGCTGGAACTCGCCAACCGCCTGAATGAGCTCAACCTGGAACGCCGCGCGATCGGGGCGCAGATGGATTCGGAAGCGCTCGAGCATCTGAACGCCGAGAAGCTGATCGATTCCCGGGCCTTGCCTCCGGTGGTTTGCCTGTTCCAGGACAACTGGCATGAAGGACTGGTGGGACTCGTTGCCTCGCGGATCAAGAAACAATTCCATCGCCCCGTGTTCGCCTTTGCGCCCAGCGATTCCGGGGCGCTCAAGGGTTCGGGGCGTTCGGTGCGAGGCTTTCACCTGCGGGACGCGCTGGTGGATGTAGATGCGGCAAACCCGGGACTCATGTCGCGATTCGGCGGGCACGCAATGGCCGCGGGCCTGACGCTTCGCAGGGATGGGTTCGCCGAATTCCGCACCGCCATGGAAGCGCTGGGGACGGAGCGTCTCGGGCCCGAGCATTTCGCCGAGCGGGTATTCACGGACGGTGAACTCAAGGCCAATGATCTGACCTTCGAGGTCGCAGCCCTGTTGCGGGACGCCGGCCCCTGGGGGCAGGGGTTCCCGGAGCCGCTGTTCGAGGGAACGTTTCGGCTGATCGGACAGCGAGTGGTTGCCGACGCGCATCTGAAAATGACCGTCGCCGCCGAAGGCAGCCGAATCAAGCTGGATGCCATCGCGTTCAATCGGCAACCGGGCGACTGGCGACCGGGCGATCGGCTGAGGTTCGCGTACCGGCTTGATGTCAACGACTACCACGTCACTCCGTCGGTTCAACTGGTCGTGGAGCATGTCCGGCCGAACGGTTCATGACGTGCGGTGATTCGTCTTACACGCAGGTAATGTGCGCAGGCACCCGGCAGTACGGAATGCCGGCCGCGATTGCGCTATCATTCGGCGCCAATCCACCCCCCGGGACGCTAGCGCATGGAACTTGGCCAGATCGGTTTTAAGATCGCCGACCTGAAGGGGCGTTGCGGTTCCCTCAGGGGGTACCTTTGACTACGATGCCAAGCGGGAGCGCCTCGCAGCGGTCGAGCGTGCGTTGGAAGATCCCGATGTCTGGGCCGACCCGCAGCGGGCTCAGGCGCTGGGCAAGGAACAGGCGGGCCTGCAGTCCGCACTGAACGCACTCGACCGGATCAGCCGGTCGTTGGAAGAGGCGGAGGAACTGCGGGTCCTTGCGGAATCCGAAGACGACGAAGATACCCTTCGCGACATCGCCGACGAACTGTCGTCCACCCAGCGGCAAATCCAGCAGCTTGAGTTCCGACGCATGTTTTCCGGGGAGATGGACGCCCACAATGCGTACCTGGACGTTCAGGCGGGCTCAGGCGGTACAGAGGCCCAGGATTGGGCCGAAATGCTGCTCAGGATGTACTTGCGCTGGGCCGAGAGCCGCGGGTTTGCCAGCGAAGTCCTGGAGGTCTCGCCCGGTGAAGTCGCGGGTATCAAGAGTACAAGCGTGCTGTTTCGGGGGGACTACGCCTATGGCTGGCTGCGCACCGAGACCGGCGTTCACCGGCTGGTGCGCAAGTCGCCCTTCGATGCCGGGCACCGCCGCCACACCTCTTTCGCCGCGGTGTTCGTGACGCCGGAGATCGAGGACGATGTGGAAATCGAGATCAACCCGGCTGACTTGCGGGTCGACGTCTATCGAGCCAGCGGCGCCGGGGGGCAGCACGTCAACAAGACCGAGTCCGCGGTGCGAATCACCCATCTGCCCACCGGGATCGTGGTTCAATGCCAGAACGATCGCTCGCAGCACAAGAACCGCTCCGCGGCATTGGGGCAACTCCGCGCGAAGCTCTATGAGCGCGAGCAGCAGCGGCGTCGGGAGGAGGCGGAATCCCGGGAGCAGGGCAAGGCCGATATCGGCTGGGGTAACCAGATTCGCTCCTACGTTCTGGACCAGTCCAGGATCAAGGACCTGCGAACCGGGGTTGAAAGCGGCAACACCGGCGCGATTCTGGACGGCGCCATTGACGCATTTCTGGAGGAAAGCCTGAAACAGGGTCTGTAGCACGCGATGGACGAATCCACTGCAAACGGCAGCGCGCCCGAAAATCGGTTGATCGCGGAACGGCGCGAGAAGCTGCGCCGGCTGCGCAACGACGGCGAAGCCTACCCCAACGACTTCCGGCGGGATGCGCTGGCCGACGCCCTGCAGGCGGAGTTCTCGGGACACACCGGTGAGTCGCTCGAGGCGGAGCCTGTTCGGGTGTCCGTGGGCGGTCGAATGATGAGCAAGCGGGTCATGGGCAAGGCGAGCTTCTGCCATCTGCAGGACCGATCCGGCCGGATCCAGTTGTTCATCGAGCGCGACAGGGTCTCGACCGAAATCTACCAGGCTTTCAAGACCTGGGACGTGGGCGACATCGTGGGCGCCGCCGGGAACCTGTTCAAGACCCGCACCGGCGAACTCTCGGTTCGGGTGGAAGAACTGCGGCTGCTCGTGAAATCGCTTCGGCCCCTGCCCGAGAAGTGGCGCGGCATGGCCGATCGGGAACTCAAGCTGCGGCGCCGCTACGTGGACTTGCTGATGAGCGAGAAAACCCGCGGGGTGTTCGAAATTCGAACGCGTACGGTGCGGTTTGTTCGCCGGTTCCTCGACGCGCTGGGCTTTGCCGAGGTGGAGACACCGATGATGCATCCCATCCCCGGCGGTGCGATCGCCCGGCCGTTCGCCACCCATCACAACGCGCTGGACCTGGACCTGTATCTGCGAATCGCGCCGGAACTCTATCTGAAACGACTACTGGTGGGCGGATTGGAGCGCGTCTACGAGATTAACCGCAGTTTTCGCAATGAAGGCATCTCCACGCAGCACAATCCCGAGTTCACCATGCTGGAGCTGTACCAGGCCTACGCCGCCTTCGAAGACCTCATCGAACTGACCCAGACGCTGGTGCGGGAGGCCGCCGTGACCCTGCTGGGAACCGCGCAGGTCGACTACCAGGGCCGGACCCTCGATCTGGGCAGTCCGTTCGAAGTGCTGACCGTGGAGGATGCCCTGGTGCGCCACAATCCGGAACTCGCCGGCGATCTGCGGAACCTGGACCGGTTGCGCGAGGCCTGCGAGCGTGACGGTATCGGTTACCGGCCGGAGGACGGCGCCGGCAAGCTGCAGATTGAGTTGTTCGAGAAAACGGTGGAAAGGCACCTGGAGGGTCCGGTTTTCGTCACCCGGTACCCGGCCGAAGTCTCGCCCCTGGCACGGCGCAACGACGATGACCCCCTCGTTACCGACCGGTTTGAGCTGTTCATCGCGGGACGCGAACTGGCCAACGGATTCTCCGAACTGAACGATCCGGAGGACCAGGCCGAGCGCTTCCGGCAGCAGGCCCGTGCCAAGTCCCTGGGCGATGAGGAAGCGATGTACTTCGACGACGACTACATACGTGCCCTGGAGTACGGTATGCCGCCTGCCGCCGGGCTCGGATTGGGCATCGATCGCCTGATCATGCTGCTCACGGATTCGCCCTCCATTCGCGACGTCATTCTCTTTCCGCATCTCAAGCCCGAGGCACCGTGACGATTCCACACACGGCGTTGGCCGCGGGCGCCGTCGCGCTGTTCACGCTGCCCGGTTTGAGCGCGGCACAGGAGGCGGGATCGGAGGCCGATGTCATGAAGTCCGTCCGCATGGTACGGACAGACACGCCGCCGGCGATCGATGGCCGTCTGGACGACGCCGTCTGGGCGCGGGCAGCCGTCGTCGACGATTTTCATCAATCGCAGCCCATCGAGGGCGCCGAGCCGACTGAACGTACCGAGATATACTTGCTCTACGACGACGTCGCGCTGTACATCGGCGGGCGCTTCTGGGACAGCGAGCCCGACCTGATCGCCGCCGGTACCTTGCGGCACCGGTCGTTGCGGCTCGGTGACGATGACCGGCTCGCAGTTGTTTTGTCGCCCTACAACGACCGGCGCAGCGGCTACAAGTTCGAAACCAACGCCAACGGCGTCAAGCATGAATCGATCTACCAGAACGTCAGCCAGAGCCTTTCGGTCTGGGATACGATCTGGGACGTCGCATCGACCACAGGCTCCGACGGCTGGATCACGGAGATTGCGATTCCCCTGAAGTCGATCTCGTTCGATCCGGAAAACGACACCTGGGGCATCAACTTTTCCCGCGCGGTGCGCAGGAAGGGGGAGGAAATCACCTGGGTTTCCCGTAATCGCTCCTACAACCCGAGCATCGTCGGCCTGGCGACAGGCCTTACAGGTCTGCAACAGGGGCTCGGCCTCGACGTTGTGCCCGCGGTCGCCCTGAATCGTCGCCGGGTCTTCGAACCTTCCGGCGATACGTCCATGACGCGCCCCTCGCTGGATCTGTTCTACAAGGTCACCCCGTCGCTGAACGGTGCACTGACGCTGAATACCGACTTCTCGGCCACCGAAGTCGACTCCAGGCAGGTGAACCTGACGCGATTCAATCTCTTTTTTCCGGAGCGGAGGGCGTTCTTTCTGCAGGATACCGACATCTTCGAATTCGGCCGCATCGGTGGCCAGGGATCCAACGTGAACCGGTCCACCTCGGGGTCCAGCCGACAAAACGGCAGGCCGTTTTTCTCCCGGCGCCTGGGGCTCAGCGATTCGGGCCAGCCCGTGGACCTGGACTACGGAGGCAAGCTGAGCGGGCGAGTTGGTCCCTGGAGCGTTGGCGGGCTGGCCGTACGGCAGGCTCAATTCGGCGACGTCGAGAGCAGCGATGTCTTTGCTGGCCGTGCGTCGCTGAGCATGCTGGGAGAGTCCGCGCTCGGCATCATGGTGACGGAGGGGGATCCCAATACCAACCTCGGCAATTCGGTTGCGGGCGCGGACTTCCGCTATCTGAACAGCCGAATGGGCAACGGCCGCGTGCTGGAGGCGGATGCATGGTTCCTGCAGTCCGATACGGAGGGACTGAGCGGGGACGACCGCGCCTTCGGCCTGGGACTGCGGGCACCGAATCGATCCGGATTGCGATGGGGGCTGGCGACAAAGGAAATCCAGAGCAATTTCAACCCGGCGCTCGGCTACGTCAACCGGGCGGGAATTCGGGATCAGACAGGGGATTTCGGCTACGCGCACTTTTTTCGAAGCGGGCCGATCGTGTCCTACGCCGCACGCATTGACGCTCAGCGCATCGAACTCCTGGACGGCGGACTGCAGACGCAGGTCTTCACGATCAGCCCGCTGGAGATCGGGAGCCGGTCCCGGGACAGGCTCAGCGTCCGATATCAGGCGACCGATGAGGTCCTGGTTCGACCGTTCCGCATTCACCGCGACCCCTCGGACACGTTGCGTCAGGTCATCATCCCCCAGGGGCGTTATGCATACGGAGAATACGTGGTCTCGGCTTCCACCGGCAGTCACCGGAAACTGGCCGGCGGCGTGGACTATCGCTCGGGCGACTTCTTCGGCGGGGAACGCGTCAACCTGGCAACAAACGTTGACTGGCGGCCATCGAAACACTTTACGTTCAGGCTCGCCTACGACTGGAATGACATCAGGCTCCCGCAGGGGGCCTTTGTCACCCGACTCGCCCAGTTGACCACGGAGGTTGCCTTCAACTCGGACGTGTCGTGGATCAACCTGGTCCAATACGACAACGTGACCGAACAAGCAGGCATCAACAGCCGCCTTCACTGGGTGCTGCAGGATGGCCGCGAGGCGTACCTGGTGCTGAACCATAACTTGCAGGATTACGACCGGGACAACTCGTTCGACAAGTCCCTGTCGGACCTCAGCCTCAAGGCGAGCTATACGTTTCGCTTTTGACGCCCTGCGATTGACTGGAACCGAACGGTGGCAACGTCACCTCGTCGAGGATCGCCACGGTCCATCGCTCACGCACGTCAGATTATTCCCAGCCACCACATCAGGCACACCGCCGCAAAGGAGGCGATGCCGCCCACCAGGGTCGCGCCGCCGTAGCCGAATATGGCGTCGTTTACCGGCAATCGGCTAAGGGACGTGCACACCCAGAAGTAGCTGGAGTTGACGTACTTGATGATCACCGAGCCGCTGGCTCCGGCGAGCATGGCCGCCTCCGGCGAGAGCGCCAGCGTCGGGAGCATGGGCGCGACCAGCGATGCGGCGGTGATCACGCCCACGGTGGTGGAACCGGTGATCATGTTGCCGATGATGCCGATGACAAAAGGCAGGAGAATCGACGGCAGGCCGTAGGCGGCAAAAAACCCGGCGATGGTTTCCACCGCGGGTGTGCCCTTGAGAATCTCGCTCAGGGAGCCGCCCAGCCCCGTCACCACCAGGATCATCGCCGACACCCTGAGACCGTCCTCGACCCAGGCGTTCGTGGCGGCCTTGCGGTGTTCCGGTGTCCTGATGTTGCGGTAGGACAGCCATACGCCGATGCTCAGCGCCATCACCGGCCAGCCGACATAGGCCAGGCCTGCGCGGATGACATGGTCTTCGTCAAGGAACAGCCGGGAAACGCTCTGCGCGGAGATCAGTACGATGGGTACCAGGATCGGAGCGTAGGATCCCACGACGCCGGGCAATCCGCCCTCCGGTTCCTCTTTCAGGAAATCCCCACCCACGAACTCCTCGTCCGGCAGCGTCTTGATTCTCGGTCCGGCAATGTACTGGCCCCATATCCAGCCGGCGAGCGAACCGACCAGGCACGCGATGGAGCCGAAGATGATGGTCTTGCCGATATCGGCGCCCACCAGCGCGGCGGCTGCGAGGGGGCCGGGTGTGGGAGGCACGATGGCGTGGGTGAGCTGCAGCGACCCCACGAGTCCGATGGACATGACGCTGACCGTGACCCCCATCATTTTTGCCGCCGAGTGCACCAGGGGATTCAGGATCACGTAGGCCACGTCAGAGAAGATCGCGATGCCCAGAATGAATCCTGTCAACGTGAGCGCCAGCGGCATGCGTTTGGAGCCGACCGCCCACACCATGCTGCGGGTAATGGTCTGGATCGCGCCCGTGTGCCGCAGCGCCTCGGCAATGACGGAGCCGAGCACGATGACCACGCCGATGGACCCCAGCGTCGCACCGAAGCCGCGTTCGAAGGCGTCGATGAAATTGTTGCGGGCGACCCCGGGGATGATGCCGAACAGGAGCAGGGGAATCAGCAAGGCGAGAAAGACGTGCCACCGCCATTTCGCGATGAGAAACAGCAACAAGGCAATGACGCCCAGAAAACCCAGCAGCGCCACGAGGGGGCTGTCAACTACGGTCGTGGTCGGATCCATGAATCTCCCATGCTCATGTCAACCGCCGGTTGCTAGTACTCTATCCAACTCATACGTAATTATCAGTTGGATAGAGTACTAGCCCTGACGGGCCTGTTCGGCCAGGTATTCAAGCGCCGCGGTGACGCCGCCCGCACAGCCGGGAATTCCCGCAAGGCCCAGCCCCATCTCCACTCCGGACAGGGTTCCGGCCAGCATGAGTTCGTTGAAATGGCCCAGGTGGCCGATGCGGAACACCTTCCCGGTCACCGGTCCCAGCCCCGTTCCAAGCGACATGTCGAAATGCTCCAGAATGACGGCCCGGACTGCGTCTGCGTCGATGCCCTCGGGCACGAGCACGGCGGTAATGGAATCGCTGCTTTTTTCCGGGATGACGCAGTAATTCTCGACGCCCCAGACGGCCACGGCGCGCCTCGTCGCTTCGGCCAGGCGGCTGTGCCGGGCGTAAACGTTATCCAGGCCTTCCTCGTCTATCATCGTCAGCGCTTCTTTCAGCCCGTATAGAAGATTGGTTGGCGGCGTATAGGGAAAATACCCGGTGTCGTTGGAGGGCACGGCGTCGGCCCAGCTCCAATAGGAGCGGGCGATCCCGGCGGTGGCACTGGCTGCCAGGGCCTTCTCGCTTATGACGTTGAAACTGAGCCCGGGCGGAAGCATCAGGCCCTTCTGGGATCCGGCGACGGTAACGTCGACTCTCCAGTCGTCCTGCCGGTACTCGATGGACCCGGCGGAAGAGACCGAATCCACCATAAGCAGGGCCGGGTGTCCGGCGGCATCCATGGCCGCGCGCACGTCGGCGATGGAGTTGGTGATGCCGGTGGAGGTCTCGTTGTGGACCACCATCACGGACTTCAGCCGCTGCGACCGATCGGCACGCAGCGCGCTTTCGACCTGATCGGGGTCCACTCCCTTGCGCCAGTCGCATTCGACCAGCTCGATCTCGAGCCCAAAACGCTCGGCTATTCCCCTCCACAGGGTCGCAAACATGCCGCTGTCGAACATCAGTACACGATCGCCGGGAGACAGCGCGTTGACCAGGCCGGCTTCCCAGGCGCCGGAGCCCGACCCCGGATACATGGCGACCGGACCTGAGGCGTTGAATAGCTTGCGAACGCGGGGAATGAGGTCGAGCGCCAGTTCCGCGAACCTGGGACCCCTATGGTCGATGGTGGGCATCGACATGGCGGCAAGCACCCTGTCGGGTACGTTTGTGGGTCCGGGAACTTGCAGGAAGTGGCGGCCGCCGCGGGCGCTGCGGCTTGATGACTCGGTCATGGTGATTGCAGGATTCAGCGAAAAAAGGGGCGGCTAGGATACCATGTCGAGCCGCTCGGTCAGAGCCGGAAAGACTCCCGAAACTGCAGACCGTTCGAGCTGGACAACTCATGCGCCAATACGCCGGGCAGATCATCAGCTACCGACAGTTCGTGCCGGAGTTGCTTGCGAGTGACTGGGGAAAGGACTACGATTCCTGAACACATTTCGCGGATCGATGGACGCCTCATGAAACGCTTGATTCCATTGTCAATTTTCATCTTTTTCGGCGCGGTTCAGTCGGCCAACGCCCAGTTGCCCGGAATGGGCATGGGCATGGGGATGGGCGCGGGACCCACGGCCATGGATGAACGCTTCTACAGGACGGTGCCCGGCATCGGCGACCTTGTGCCAGACGTCCAAGTGGTCAATGACCGGGGATATCCGGTGAATATCAGGGAGGTGGCTACCGGCCAGTACACGGTACTGGTTCTCGGCTGCCTCACGTGACCCCCCTTCCTTCGTAACGTCCCCAGTTTGGAGACGGTTCAAAGAGACTTCGCCCCCAGGGGCGTGGACTTCTATTACATCTACAAGCCGTTGGCTCACCCCGAGTACAACAACTACGTGACGCCGTTCACGCTGGAAGAGCGGCTCATGCACGTCGCCGAGGCGAAGCGACGGTTGGGGTCGAGCATTACCTGGCTTGCGGACCCGATGCACAACCCCTATCACGAGGCCATGGCACGGACTCCCAACAGCGAGTTGGTGATCGATCCGGAAGGCCGGGTCGCGGCGCGCCGCAGTTGGAGCGACCCGGAAGCGCTTCGCGCAGATCTGGAACGGCTCGTCGGTCCGGTGGAGCACCGCACGAGGATCGAGGATCTCGATCTGCCCGCGCAGCCTCCGCCGCCCACCGTTGCCAAGGGCGTGGTGCCCCGAGTGGAAATACCGCCCACCATGGCGGGTATGGAGGTGGAGCCCATCATCGAGCAAGGCGGCGTTCCGTTTTACGTCAAGCTTCGCGCGGAAGGCGATGAGAGCCTCCGGGCTACGGGCAACGGCAAGATGTACGTTGGCTTTCACCTGGATCCGCTGTACCGGGTCCACTGGAACAACGAGGCAGGACCGGTCAAGTTCTCCCTGACGGCGCCGTCGGGGAGTACGGTGACACCCGCCGGCGGCGTGGGTCCCGCGCTTGACGCACCGGCGGATGCCGATCCCCGCGAGTTCCTGGTGGATGTGGCCATGAGCGACATGGACCAGCCGCTGGATCTGGATGTGTTCTACTTTGCCTGCGACGATGCCCTGACGTTCTGCATCCCGGTAAACCAGAGCTACCGCATCCATCTGCAGCGGGACAATCACGGGCGGACGATACGTACGGGGGCGGACAACGTTCCTGTGGCGGGACGGGTTCCGCCGATCTAGCAGTCCGTGGCAAGAGCCCGGCGTCGCACCGAGACCGGCGAGGCGCCCGCCCGGCAATCTCGCCGATTTTCTGCCGACGACTGGCCTTTGGATTTCATGGGAGTTTGAGTCGATGACTATTCTCGCCCGCCGACTGTTTGGGATGCTTGCCCTTGGCATTGTTGTATCCGCCTGCACGCCACCCGACCCCGCATCCGAAGGTGGGGAACTGGCTGTTCTGGTCGAAAGTACGGGCACCTATACTCGCCCGATTTCGACGGACTCGCCGCTCGCCCAGCAATTCTTCGATCAGGGCTTGCGGCTGACATGGGGTTATCACTTTCCCGAATCCGTCGCTTCCCACCAGGAGGCGTTGCGTCATGATTCCGATCACCCGATGATTCACTGGGGACTGGCGCTGGCGCTGGGACCGAATCCCAACAGCCGCGCCGGGGGGATGCCCGACGATCCCCAGGGAGAGGGACGCCGGGCGATCGAGCGGGCCATGGAATTGGTGGAGCGGGGTACCGAGCGGGAACAGGCTTTCGTGCGCGCGCTTCACCGGCGCTTCGACGCGGATACTTATCCGGATCGAGAGGCGAGGGATCAAGCCTACCTGGGGGCGACGCGCGCGCTGTTCGAGCAGTATCCCGACGATCCCGACGCCGGCGCACTGCTGGGGGACGCGTACATGATCACACGACGCGGGCGCGCCTACTGGGATGACGAGGGCCGGCCGCTGCCGGGAACGGCCGAGGCGGCGGCCGCGCTGGAGCGGGTCATGCAACAGCGACCGGATCACCCGGGCGCGAATCATCTGTATATCCACCTGCTGGAGTCCTCGAACGCACCGGAGCAGGCGCTCGCCGCCGCGGACCGTCTCGCCGCGCTGATGCCCGGGGTGGGGCATGTCGTTCACATGCCCGGGCACATCTACGTCAGGGTGGGTCAACACGCCAAGTCCATCGAACACAATCAACGCTCAGCGGAGGTCGACGGCGATTTCCTGGCGGCGTGGGGCAGTCGCGCGTTTCCGCAGATCGGAACGTACTTCCTTTCGGCACAGAATCACCGCCGCCATGCCTACGACTTCATCCGCTATTCGGCGGCCATACAGGGAAACTACTCGCGGGCAGTCCAGGCGGCCACCGATGCCCGCGGCCATGAGCCCGAAGCGCGCATTCTGCAGGGTCCGGCGCACAAGACCATCGCAACCCGCTGGCTGGTCCACAAGATGTTCGGGCGCTGGAACGAATTGCTGGCCGAGGATCGCGTAATGGAGGGCACCCAGTACCTGGATGGCATGTGGAACTACACGCAGGGCAGCGCACATGTGGGCCTCGGGAACCTGGACAATGCGCAGGGCAACCTGGAGCGGCTCAGGGCCGTGGCTGCGGATCCGGTTTCGGCGACCGTGCGCCGCAACGCGAATTCCGTGGCAACGTTGATGGATCTGGCGGCCCTTGGGCTGGAAGGGGAACTCAGGCAAGCGCAGGGGGATATCGAGGGCGCCATCGCGGCATTTCGCGCGGCGGTCGCCATCGAGGACGACCTCGAGTACACGGAACCTCCCGACTGGCCGCAGCCCATGCGCCATTATCTCGGTGCGGCGCTGCTCGATGCCGGCGAAGCCGAGGGCGCCGAACTCGTTTACCGACGCGACATGGAGTTGAACCGCAACGACGGTTGGGCCCTGTTTGGCCTGTGGCGGAGTCTGCAGGCCCAGGGCAAGACCGCGGAAGCAGCCGAGGTCTACGATGCCTACGAGCAGGCATGGCAATTCGCAGACGTTGAACTGACCCGATCGCGCTTCTGAACCCGGTCGAGCACGACCGGAGCGACACGGCGTAATTGGCGGATTTTTCATTTGATATTGCCTGATCGTCCCGGTCGGGACGGCGTCGACCGTCGTCGCGCGCGCCCCTGAGTCGCGCCCGTCTATAATGCCGACCATGGGTGAAAGACCTCAGGATTCGCGGGAGTTATTCAGGCAGCTTCCGGCCATTGACAAGTGGCTGGCCTCAGATAGTGGGACTGCGCTGAGCGCCGAGTTCTCGACTGCTGAGGTGACTGAGGTCATGCGCAAGCACCTGGCGCGGGTACGTCGGGGGTTGAGCAATGGCTTGACCGAGCTCCCGGACTTTCATGGTCCCCGGTATGTGGCGCTGTTGAGGGCAGAGCTGCTGGAACGGCGGCGGCCGAGCCTGCGTCGCGCGATCAACGCCACCGGAATCATCCTGCACACCAACCTGGGGCGGGCGCCGCTCGCGGCCGAGGCGGTCGCGGCCATGGAAGCGGCCGCCAGCGGCTATTCGAACCTGGAGTTCGATCTCGGGACCGGCGAACGCGGGTCCCGCCAGGACCACGTGGAGTCGCTGCTGTGCCGCGTTACCGGTGCCGAAGCCGCGTTGACGGTCAACAATTGCGCCGCCGCGGTCATGCTGGCCCTGGAGAGTTTCGCGGCGGATTGCGAGGTGCTCATTTCCCGGGGCGAACTCGTGGAGATCGGCGGGTCGTTTCGCATGCCGGACGTCATCGCCAAGAGCGGCGCCCGGATGGTCGAGGTGGGTACCACCAACAAGACCCGACTGGAGGACTACGCCGCAGCCCTGAGCACAGAGACCCGGGTCATTCTTGCGGTCCATCCGAGCAACTTTCGCATCGTCGGATTCAGCGCCAAACCGGCATTGAAGGAACTTGGAAAGCTTGCCCACGCCAACGATTTGCTCTGCGTGCATGATCTCGGCAGCGGTGCATTGGCCCAGGTCCGGCCGATTGCGTCCATGACCGAGCATACGGTCCAGGGAAGCCTGGCCGCGGGGGCAGACCTGGTCACCTTCAGCGGCGACAAGTTGCTGGGCGGTCCCCAGGCGGGCCTGATCGTCGGCCGTGCGGAACTCATTGACGCGATCAAGCGCAACCCGCTGGCACGCGCCCTGCGGATCGACAAGCTTTCCCTGGCCGCGCTGGCGGCCACGCTGCGGCTCTACCTGCCGCCCAACGACCCGTTGGAGAAGATTCCGATCTTGCGCATGCTCAGCGAGACCGAGTCGAGCGTTGCCGCGCGGGCGCGGCGCCTGCGGGGGCGTTTGCGAGAAATTCCGGGCGTAGAGGCAGTCATCGCCGAGGATGTGGCCTTCAGTGGCGGCGGCGCCTTGCCCATGGTGGAGTTCCCCACAAGAACGATCCACGTAAGCGTCGACGGCGTAAGCGCCGGGACGCTGGCGAGACGATTGCGACAGGCGCAGCCTCCGGTCATCGCGCGACTGACCGGGGACCGGCTCGTGCTCGATCTCAGAACAATGCTTCCCGCGGACACGAAGAATCTTCTGAGCGCGTTTCGACAAGCCCTGGGATGACGCGTGCATAGCCCGGCCAATCAAGTCACGCTTGGCGTCATCGGGCACGTGGATCACGGCAAGACCGCCCTGGTTCGGGCGCTGACGGGAATCGAAACGGACAGGCTGCGGGAGGAACAGGAGCGGGGCCTGTCCATCGTTCTGGGATTTTCCTACATCGAGTCGCCCCGGGGAACGATCGATCTCATTGACGTTCCCGGCCACGAAGATTTCATTCGCACGATGATATCCGGCGCCACAGGCATCGACGGGATTGTGCTCGTGGTCGCCGCCAATGAAGGCGTCATGCCCCAGACCCGGGAGCATTTCGACATTGCGGAATTGCTCGGCGTGGAGCGCGGTCTCATCGTGCTGACCAAGACGGACCTCGTATCCGCCGACGAACTCGCCCTGGCCGAAGAGGATGTGCGCGACTACCTGATCGGCTCCTTCCTCGAAGCAGCGCCGTTGGTGTGCACATCGGTGCTTCGCGGCAAGGGGATGGAGGAACTGGGAGTGGCGCTGGCGGGCATCCCGGTGCGCGCCCAGCGGGCGTCGGCCGAGGGATTCTACCTGCCGGTGGATCGGGTATTCGGGATGCGGGGGTTCGGGGTGGTGGTGACCGGTACGCTGCGCGCCGGTTTGCTCCGCTCCGATCAGGCTGTCGAGATACTTCCCGGCGGCGAGGCGGCCACGATTCGCGGGCTTCAGATTCACAACCGGGCTGTTCAGGCGGCGTTTCCGGGGCAGCGCGTGGCGGTGAATCTGAGGCACCGCAAGCAGGCTTCATTGAGTCGCGGTGACGTTCTTGCCGCGCCCGGATACCTGCAGCCGGCTCGCCGTATCGATGTCCAGCTTGGGCTGCTGAAACACGCCAGCGAACCGCTAAAGAACGGCGCGACGGTCAGGGTGCTCTTCGGCACCACCGAGGAGATTGCAAAGGTGCGTCTCCTCGATGTCAACGCGTTGGCTCCCGGAGAAACGGGATTGGTGCAGTTGCGCTTTCGCGAAAGGGTCGTGGCTCAACAGGGAGAACGCTTTATCGTGCGCGGCCTCACGCCCGTAGTGACCCTGGGGGGCGGCTGCATGCTGGACGTCGGCGCACCGAGGCACCGTCGGTTCGATTCCGCCGTCGTCACTCGCCTGGGAAGCGCGGCGGTTGGCGATACCGTGGCCCTGGTGCGCGCCAGCCTGGAGGAATCCGGGCTTGAAAGCGTCGACCGCGAGTCGCTGAGGCAGAGGCTGGGACTTGGTGAGGCGGACATGGACACGGCTGCCCGGTCCGTGGGCGCCATCGAGATGGCGGGCGGGCGATTGATGAATGCGTCGGCTCACGGTCGGCTGCTGGAGGGCATTCGCGCTGCCGTGGAGCGGTTCCATCGGCAGTATCCACGGCGTCAGGGGATCGCCATGGCCGGCATTCCAACCGTGTTGAAAGCGAAGGTCGATGAAGCCGCGTTGCAGCATGCCGTGGATGAACTGGCTTCGCGCGGCGAACTGCGTAATGACGCTTCGATTTTGAGCCAGGTCGACTTTGATCCGCTGGCGAGCCTTTCCCCCGATGAGCGGCGCGAGGCTGCAGACATCGAGGAGGCCTTTCTTTCTTGCGGGATGACGCCGCCGCCGGTGGAATCGGTGCTTCGAGGCGACCGGATGCGTGCCGGCGTATTGCGACTGCTGACCGATACCGGCGCGCTGGTGCGGCTCAAGACCTACGACCGCAACCGGCACCTGGTCATGCACAGGGACGTGTTGAGCGATATACGACGAAAGCTCAGGGACCGATTCCCCTATCCGTCCGAGTTCACCGTGGCGGATGTCCGGGACTTGTTGGGCACGACACGAAAGTACATCGTGCCGCTGATGGAGCACCTGGATGCCTCCGGCGTCACCATCCGCACCGGCAACATCCGCAGGCTCCGGGAGCATTGAACCGTTGGTAAGATAGGCGGGCTGTGTCTCGCACCGAGGTACGGCCGATCAGTCGATTGGCGTGCGCCAACCCGAATGGAGGTGAATGGAGTCTGGTGACTCCCCTGGTCTTCAAAACCAGTGAGCCGGCGAACCCGGCTGGTGGGTTCGATTCCCATCCACCTCCGCCAGAATCTGGCGTTCCTGCCACCGCTTGTTGTCGGAAAGCTCCGAATGACCACCTGCGATGAATGTTCGCCGAACGTCAGAGTCTGCGCGGCGCATCCATACGAGAATGCAAGATGCGGACGACGAATATTTCGTCGTCGCTGCGAGTATAGAAAACGATGTGGGACCGATGTTTGAATCGCCGCAGCCCGGGCAATAGCTGCTCGGCCCGTCTCCCCATACGGGGATTGTCCGAGAGTTGCTCGAAGCAGGACCGCAGGGAGTCGCGATAGGCGCGGGCCTGGTCGACCCCGAATCGCTCGATGGTGTTTTCGGCAATGGCTTCCAGGTCCGACGCCGCGCGACGCGATAACTGGTAATCAGCCATTCCTTACATGGTGGCGGGTTTCCGCGCCTGCCCAAATCTCGTCGGTGGTTCGTTCGCTCCTGCCGCTCGCCATCCCTTCTCCGATGGCAGCCCTCAGCAGTCGAAACTTCTCCTGGTCGCGGCGAATCAGGTCGCGAAAATACTCGCTGTCGTTCGTGTAATCGCCATTTGCGATTTGTGCCTTGACCCATTCATCTTGCTGATCGGTAAGCGTAATAGTCTTGCGTATCGTAGCCATGCAACCCATCAATGATGTCTTGAGTCATACTATTGGTGCACGCTAGCACAATAATGGACTTGGAGCGAGATTAGCCCGTGGCAAGAGTCCCGCGTCGCACCGAGATCGGCGAGGCGCCCGGCTGAAAAGGCAATCCTCGTTGCTCGTCGCTTCGCTCTAAAGATGCGGGTTGGCCTACCGGCCACTGCAACTGGAATCGGGCCCCTCCCGAAACCACGCCTCCTGCACCCCGCCGCATGCCATCACGCTGCCGTCCGAATACACGATCTCGCCACCAACCAGCGTCAAGACCGACTTCATGTCGCGCAATGCCTCATCCGGCACCGTCAGGTAGTCGTCGGACAGCACCACGATGTCGGCGAGCTTGCCGGGTTCGATCGAACCCAGGTCGTCTTCGCTATGGGCGTCCCATGCGCTGCCCAGCGTCCAGGCGCGCAGTGCCTCCAGGCGGGTGATCGCCTGGTCCGCGAGAATCGGATCGCCGTAGGAGGTCATTCCAGTGGTCATGTGGTAGATCGATATCCACGGCGAGAACGGGCCGCCGTCGCTGCCCGCGCTCACGTGCGCGCCGCTGTCCACGATGAGGCGGTAGGGCGGACCGACGTCGCCCATGGCAAAGCTGCCGTGATAGTAGTGGTTCTGGACGGCGACCCCGGCGCCGATGGCCTTGAGCCGCTCGAGAATCCCTTCGTCGATCTCCTGGACGTGGGACAGATTCCAGTGCAGGTCGGCGATGGGGATGATTTCGTTGACGCGCTCGAAAGCGGTGGTGTGGGTTTCCAATTGATCCACGTCCACGGAGTGCTGGTGGATCAGCCAGCCGTGTTCGGCGGCGATGGTGTACGCATCGACAAACAACTCGACGGGCTGGATGGGCGTGGTGTTGGAGACAACGTTCTCGCCGAATCCCGAGACCTTCAGCATGTCGTCGCCCAGTCCCATGAAGGTGTTGTCGACCCGCTGCCGGATGGCTTCGATGCCACCGTCGGCGGTGGCCCATCCCTGGAAGAACAACCGGAATCGCACGCTCGTTTCGCGTTCGCGCCAGAGCGCCATGACGGCGTCGTAATCGCGGTACTCGTCGAATACGCCCGGTCCGGAGAACGAGCCGCCGCCTTCGAGCACGGTTGACAGGCCCACGGTGTTGGAGAACCGCATGAGGTCGCGCAGCGAGCGGCGCTGGCCATCGAGCGTCTGGTCCTGTTTCAGAACCGCATAAGCGCGCTGGGCTTCGGTCAGTTCCGGTCCCGGCTGGCCGGCGATGAACCCTTCGTCGCTCACCGCGATGCCCGCAGCTTTGAAGAACCGCTTGCCGATGGTGTTGGTGACGCCCGGGCCGAAGGGATAGCCCATCATGTACACGGCGTGATCCGGCGCCGCCTCGTCCAGTTCCGCCAGCGTCGGGCGGCGCTGTTCGGCGAACTGGCGCGGACTCCATGAATCGACGATCGAGATGAAGTCGGTGCCGTCGAAGTCGTCGGTTGCCGGCGGCAAATCCGCCGCGCGTGCCGCAATGACGGCCTGTACTTCGGCTATGGACGTGGCGGTCTCGATGGCCCTTGAATCGTGGCCGGGCCTGATGCCCGCGCGCAGGAAGTGCAGGTGGTTGTTGATGAGTCCGGGAACCGCCGTTCGTCCGCCGAGGTCCACGACCCGGTCGCAGTCGTAGACGCCGACGTCCTCGCCGACCGCGACGATTCGGTCGCCCCGAATCCTTACGGCCGTTTGTACGGAATCGTCTGCGTCCACTGTCAGGAATCTTCCATTGGTCAATACCGTGTCGCCGCTGATGGCACACCAGTCGTCACTGTTCTGGTCGGCCGGCTGCGCCGTGCCAACACCGGAGAGGGCCGATCCAACAATCAGAACAAGTGCGCTCGCAGGAGCAGGGGACCGTCCCGAGGCATTGAGCCGGGACAGCGCAGCCGCAACGCTGCGGGATACCTGTATTAGCATGGTGATTCCTTGGCAATTCTCTTCAGGGGTTGCGACGGTAGGATAGATAATTTGGGAGAAAATCACGAATGGACGCGTCGCCAGTTGCGGCCGGGACAACCGGCGCCCTGTTTCAAACAGCGATGGCGTACACTTGGCGTGATTCAAAATGGGAAATCAGGAGTTGAAATCATGAATGGCGTTAGGCATCGATTCCGACAATCCATGGCTTTAGCCACGGGCTGCTGGGGTGCTTGCGGCTTGCTGATCCTGACGGGATTTCCGGTCAGTGCCCATCACTCCGCGGCACCCTTCTACGATCGCAGCCGCGAGGTCGAAATCGAGGGCGAGATTACGGAAGTTCTCTGGCAGAACCCTCACATCCGGTTCACGCTACGGGATGACGAGGGCCGGGATTGGGACATCGAAACCACCTCGGTTTCGGTCATGAGCCGTTGGGGTCTGGACGGGGCCATAGTGGAACCGGGCAGCCGCGTACGCTTGGCCGGTAATCCGGGCATCCGAGCGAATCCCGCCATGTGGGTGACGAACATGCTTCTGTCGACAGGTCAGGAGGTTTTGCTTTCGTCCCGGCCGCGGTGGACCGATGACACGATCGGCGAGGACTTGCGGGCCGAGATCGCTGCCGATCCGGAACTCGGCCTGTTCCGCGTCTGGACCAGCGCCGGGCGGTTGTGGAACAACGACTACCCTTTGACCGGGTATGCCCGCGCCGCCCGAGCGGAGTGGGACCCCATCGCGAACGAACCCACCGCCAACTGCGCGCCCAAGGGCCAAGCCTTCATCATGGAAAACCCCTATCCCATGGAATTCGTGGACGAGGGCGACAGGATCCTCTTGTACATCGAGGAATACGATCTGGTCCGCACCATTTACATGAACCCGGATGCGGCGTCGATGGAGCCTGCGCCGAGCCTGCTCGGTCACTCGGTGGGACGCTGGGAAGGGGATACGCTGGTAGTGGAAACCACACGCATCGACTATCCGCACTTCGACAAGACGGGCATCCCCCAGACCGAAGCGGTCCACAACCTGGAGCACTTTGCCGTAAACGAAGAGGGCAGCCGCCTTGAATACATGGTCACCGTCACCGATTCGACCATCTTTACCGCGCCGGTGGTCATGACCAAGGCCTGGGTCTACAGGCCCGGAGAGACGATCAATCCCTACGACTGCCAGAGCTGGGGAACCGAATGAGCGATGGAATCTCGGTCAAGAGAATCTCCAGTCCCATCGGTGAACTGGTACTGGGAGCAGGCCGGGGCGGTTGTCGCCTGCTTGAGTTCGCCGACCGCAGCGACGCTCGGCGGTCGCTGGCCGGGCTGCCGTACAACCTGCGGGTCAGCAACGCTGAACATGCGCTGTTCGGGCGCATGGAGAACGAACTGGCCGAGTATTTTGCCGGTTCCGCCGGTTCCGCGGGTACGCTGACGATTCCCCTGGATTTGCGCGGGACACCCTTTCAGGTGGCGGTCTGGAAGGCGTTGCTGGGCATACCCCACGGAGAGACCCGGACGTACGCGGAGATAGCCGACGCCGTGGGCAGGCCGGCGGCTGTTCGGGCGGTTGGCAGCGCCATCGGGCGCAACCCGGTCAGCGTGCTGGTACCGTGCCACCGGGTCGTCCGGACCGGGGGCGGTCTGGGGGGCTACGGCGGGGGTCTCTGGCGCAAGGAGTACCTGCTCGAACTGGAGGGTCGGCAAGCACAAACCCATCGAGTTCCTTGTCACGCCGCGACGGCCGCATCGCCGGGAGCACCGAGCCGGGCGAGCAACGCACCTACGGCGTCCGTGCGGTCCGCATCCGAAAACAGCGACCACGTGAAGCGCAGCTTGAACGGTCCTTCCAGGCGATAGGCGTCGGAATTGTCCGCCACCAGATTGACCAGGCGCATCGGATCGATGGTCGAGTCTTCGGCGAACTGCAATACGCCGCCGGCATCGCCCGCACGGATCTTCTCGATCCCGAGGAATTTCGCCATGAGCTTGAGCCGGGCGAGTTCGAACAACGTCCGCGTCGGCGGCGGCAGCAGACCGAAGCGGTTGATGAACTGCACCTGCAGTTCCCTCAAATCGGGTTCCGATTCGGCGCTGGCGATGCGCTTGTACTGGACCAGCCGCATATGGACATCCGGCATGTAGTCTTCCGGGATGAGCGCCGGGAGGCCGATTTCGACGTCGGTTGCGGATGTCAGCGGGTCTTCCAGGTTCGGTTCCCGTCCCTGGCGCAACGAGGCGATGGCCCTGCCGAGCAGTTCGTTGTAGAGCGCGAAACCGATCGCGTGAATCTGGCCGCTCTGGTCTTCCCCCAGCAACTCGCCGGCGCCGCGGATCTCCAGATCATGGGTGGCCAGGGTGAATCCCGATCCCAGTTCCTCCAGGGCCTCGATGGCCTCCAGACGCTTCGCCGCGTCGGCGGTAAGCGCACGTGTCGGCGGCGCGATCAGGTACGCGTACGCCTGGTGGTGGGAACGCCCCACCCGGCCCCGAATCTGGTGCAGTTGCGCAAGTCCCAGCCGGTCCGCCCGGTTGATGATGAGGGTGTTGGCGGTGGGAATATCGATGCCGCTCTCGATGATCGTCGTGCAGACCAGCACGTTGAAGCGGCGATGATAGAAGTCGAGCATCACCCGCTCCAGCAACCGTTCGGGCATCTGCCCGTGAGCGACGCGAATGTCGGCTTCCGGCAGGAGTCGCACGAGGTTCGCCGCCACGGCGTCGATGTCCTTGACCTGGTTGTGCACGAAGTAGACCTGGCCGCCGCGGCGAAGCTCCCGGAGCACGGCTTCGCGAATCGACTGGCGGCTCCACTGGCCCACGAACGTTTTCACCGAAAGCCTGGACTCCGGGGGCGTACTGATGAGCGAAAGGTCACGGAGCCCTCCCAGCGCCATGTTCAGCGTTCTGGGGATGGGCGTTGCCGTCAGTGTCAGCAGATCCACTTCCGCGCGCAGGGTCTTGAGGCGTTCCTTCTGGCGTACGCCGAAGCGGTGTTCCTCATCCACGATCACAAGCCCGAGACGCTTGAATCGAATATCGGCTGACAGGAGTTTGTGCGTGCCGATGACGATGTCCACGGTGCCGTCCGCCAGCCCGGCGGCCACCTCGCGGATGCCCCGGGCGCTTCTGAAGCGTGACAGCAGTTCCACTCGAACGGGCCAGGCGCCGAAGCGGTCCGCGAACGTTCGGTGATGTTGCTGGGCGAGCAGGGTAGTGGGCGCCAGCAGGGCGGTCTGGTAGCCGGCCTGAGCTGCCACGAAGGCGGCGCGCAACGCTACCTCCGTCTTGCCGAATCCCACGTCCCCGCAGATGACCCGATCCATGGGCTTGTCGCTCATCAGGTCTTGCAGGACATCGTCGATGGCCTTGAGCTGGTCGTCGGTCTCGCGGAATGGAAACTCCAGGGTAAAGCGTTGATACATGTCATCGGCGAGACTGAGCGCGACACCCCGCCGGGCGGCCCGCCTGGCGTAGAGTTCCAACAGTTCCGCGGCCGTATCCCGCGCCTTCCTGGCCGCCTTGCGCCTGGCCTTGAGCCATTGATCCGAACCCAGGCGGTGCAACGGCGCCTGTTCCGGCGCCGCACCGGTGTAGCGGCTGATCAGGTGCAGGCTGTGTACGGGCACGTAGAGCTTGTCCGAGTCCGCGTACTCCAGCATCAGGAACTCGGTCAACATCCCGTCCACTTCGAGGTTCTTGAGTCCCCGGTAGCGCCCGATGCCGTACTCTTCGTGCACCACCGGGGCGCCGACCCGCAGATGGGTCAGGTCGCGGATGATGGCTTCCGGATCTCGCGCCGGGCGCCGCCGCCGGCTGCGTTGCCTGGGTCGATCCAGGCCCAGTTGCTCGGCGGTGATTACGCGCAAGGCCTGTTCCGGCAGGATCAGGCCCGCGTCCAGGTCGCCGACGCCAAGCGCCAGCGGCGTGTCGCCTTCAAGGAAATCCTGCCAGCTTTCGACCGGTGACGGCGCGAGACCCCGGCCTGCCAGGAGGTCCTTCACCACTTCACGACGACCTGTCGAGGAGGCTACGACAAGCGTTCTCGACGTGCTTCCCGGACCCAGCCAGCGGCCGATCGGGTCCGGGTCGTGGGTGGCAGCCGGGTTCAGGGGGTGTTGAGTCCCGGCATTGAAATCCCCGTCCCCGGTCGTGCCCTCAATCTCACGGCCGGTCAGTTCCAGTCGCGGGAAGCGTTCGATGCGCTGGAGAATTTTCTCGGGACCCCAGAAAGCCAGTTCGGGCTCGAGCAGGGGCCTCTCCAGGTCGCCGTGAAGCTGTTCGTAACGCTCCCGGATCAGCTCCGACCCCGACTCAAGCCCTTCGCGCGCCTGATCCATCAGCACGATCAGGGTATCCGCCGGCAGATAGTCCGCCAGCGACGTCGTCGAGTCGAAGAACAGCGGCAGGTAGTACTCGATCCCGGCAGGTAGTTGGGCATCGGAAATGTCCCTGTAGATCAGGGCACGGCCCGGTTCGCCGGGTACGTGTTCCCGGTACCTGCGTCTGAACTCCCGGATATCCTCGGTATCGAACGGAAACTCACGCGCCGGGAGGATACGAATCTCGCTGGCCTGGTCCGTGCTGAGCTGGGTATGCGGGTCGAACAGCCGCAGATTCTCTATTTCGTCATCGAACAGATCGATGCGCACCGGGCATTCCGCCCCGGTCGGGTAGACGTCGATGAGCGAACCCCGGACGGCGAAATCGCCCGGGTCCAGGACCTGCTCGACACGCAAGTACCCCTGGCTGACGAATCGTTCCCGCAGCGCCCGGGCGTCGAGTTGCTCGCCCACCTCGAGCACCATCGAACGGCTGATGATGAAGTCGAGTGGCGGCAACCGGTTCAGCAGCGCCTGGGCGTTGACGATGAGCACTTCCCGGCCTCCGGCAAGAAGGTGGTAAAGGGCCGACAGGCGTTCGGCAAGCAACTCCGGAGGAGGCGAGAACGCGTCATATGGAAGCGTTTCGTAGTCGCAGAAGCGCCGCAGACGCACCTCCGGCGCAAAAAACCCGAGTTCGTGCTCCGCCGTATCGGCGGCCGATGCGGAACCGGTGATGATGCACACGGAACCGCCGTGCAGTTGGAGGGCCTGGCTCACCGCAAGGCCGAGGGCGGAGCCATAGAGCTGCCCCCAGCGGACCGCTTTCACCGGCTGCGATCGGTCGTTGGGTAACCTCAGATTGGGGAATACCAGGCTCAAGTAACTAGTTCTTGTCCGTAAACGGCGGGGTTCGAAGCGGGGGTTGAGTTGGAAGCGACCTTGCACTTTGTCACAAATCCGGTTGGTTGGCAAAAAAGCGGATTCGCCACGGGCTCGCGCCCGTCGAGCGTCACCGGGGCCGTGCGTTTGGCCGCGCAAAGCGTCGATTTTCAGGCATCGGGCACGGGCGCTCGCCGGTCTTTGAACCGGTACACGGCGATGGCTGGCGGAAGGCGTCAGGCCGGCCGCGGGGGCGGTCGCACGAGGCGCATCAGGTTGTGGGCGAACACGGCCGAGTGCACGTAGGCCTGGAATCGCGGCCAGCCGCGCCAGCGGCACAGGCCGAGACCGAAGCAGCGTTTCAGGTAGGAGATACCCGCTTCGATACCGGCGCGGAAGCGCTTGAGTTGCCGGTACACCCACGGCGAGGGGGACATGTCGGTCTCTTTCATGCCGCGTTTCTTGTGGAACATCGCATGCGTCACGCCAAGCGCCTTGGCCTGCTTGAGGTTCTCGCGCGACGCGTAGCCGCCGTCGAAGGCCGCGTGCGTCGGCGCCGTGCCGTAGTGTTCGATATGCCGCTCAAGCATCGGCAGGCAGCGCGCGCTGTCGGCCGGATTGCCCTTCTCCACCACCGTGTCGAGCACCAGTCCGCTGCGCCCGGTGGCGAAGTTGACCTTGTGACCGAAGTGCGTGCCGCGACCGCCCTTGAGGATAATGTCGGTGTGCGGCTCGAACAGGCTCAGTACCTTTTCCGCCGCCGGTACCGTCTCGCCGTCGAACACGCGGCGTTGCGTCTGATCCACGACACGGAGCAGCAACTCTCTGGTTTCGCTGACGTTTTGTGTCCATGACACGGCCCACGGCGGCGCCGCGGACGCCACCGCCGGCAACGCCCCCTCGGCGTAGCCCAGCGTGCGCTGCGCCAACCGCAACAGCTTGCGGTAGGTCTTCGAGCGCCGCGCGCCGCGTCGCGACCCGATCTCCAACGTGCGCCGCTTGGCCGCCCGACGGTGATCGTGAAACACCACGACTTGCGGCCCCAAGCGCTTGCGCGCCGTGCCGAGCAACCGGCTCAGCACGCGTATCCCGTCGTACAGCAGGCGGCTGTCGGCGGGTTCCAGGATATGCGTATGGGTCACCGTGCTGTCGATACGTAGCCGGTTTCCGGTTTCGATCCCCGCCGCGCTCGCCACGCCAAGCAAGTGCCGATTGATGCGCTCCCAAGTCGTCGCGCTCACCGCCCCCAGCGCCGCCTGCAGCGCTGACTTCTTCGGCAGCCGCGCCGTGTCCACGCGCGCGAAACGCTGTGCCGAACGCGAGTCCCGCAACGCAAACTCCAGCCCCCGGCAGGTCTCCTGGCGCAGATGCTTGAGTACCGCGCAACGCAGAATCGTCTCGCAGGTCAGCCCGTGGCGACCGCGCGCCGCCCCCGTATCGGCGCCCAGATCGGCGGCGATCTCGTCGAGCAACTCCGGGTGCTCGTCCAACCAGACCGACGCCCGTTCCAAGCCGTCCGCGAGCGGATGGTCAATGGCGGGCGGATCGAATAAACTTGTTTGTGCGGTGCGTTTCTCGCGCATGGCGCCTCCGGCGTTCTCGGTTTTTCGCGTTTTGCCTCGAATCCAAGACAAGAATAGCCGAAACGCCGGTTTTCAACTACCTCAAAACGCCTGTTTGTCCAGCTAAATCAATCCATTAGGAATTTACGGACAAGAACTAACTAGCCTTCTCTTGCGAAAAGGCGGAATTATCACACGGGAGGCGATCTCGGGTGGCCCGCGGGCAGCGTCGTTGACCCGCAACGGTGACCCGCGTCGCTGACCCGCATCGGTGACCGATACGGGTCAGCGGCCTGCGATTACGGCATCTCGGCCAGTTGTTGAAGCAATTGGCCCCTGGGGGTGTTCGAAGGCACGAACCGCTGAACGCGGAAAGAGTCGACTTCTCCGGTGTAGATGTAGCCTTCGGAATCAACGGCGATCATGTGCAGGCCGAAGAACTGGCCGCCGGCTTCGCCCATGCTCCCCAGTTCGCCCACGACCTGACCGTCCTCCCGGTTGAGGAACCAGATCTTGTTGTTCATGCGGTCGGAAACGTAGAGGTATCGCTGCTCGGGATCGGGCGAAAATGCCACTCCCCCCGTCGACCCACCGCCGCCCGTGCCAGACGCGAGGACGAACTCCTGCAGGAACTCCCCCGCCTTCGTGGTGACGTGAATCCGGTTGGCCCGGCGGTCGGCGGCATACACGAGGCCGTCGTTGGAGACGTTCAGCGTCAGGTGGCCGACGAAGTCGCGCGGCATCGGGCCGTTCGGCGTGTACCTGTGATCGGCGTCGTCGATGCTGATATCGGCGAGCGGCTTGCCATAGGCGCCCCAGCCGCGCTTGAATTCGAATGTTTCCAGGTCGAATACCAGCACGCGTCCGCCAAGGTAACTGTCGGCAACGTACAACTCGTTATCGGCCTCGATGATGCGGATCTCCTCGATCCCGCCCACGACCATTGGCGTTGCAGGGGGGTATTTCGCTCGAAATTCCGCCGCCGCGGCCGCTTGCTCGGCGCGCCGTTGGGGGTCCGGGGGAGTTGATGGCATGAAAACGTCGGCATGTTCCAGGGTACCCTGGCCCGGGATCCGTTCCGCCGGCGGGGGGAGTCCGACGCGGCCGCCGCCCTCCCGCTCGGGCGTGCGCGCCACTTCGGCGAGGATTTCGCCCGTTCCGGGATCGTACTTGCGAACCGTATCCTGGCCGATGTAGACGAATCCCTCGTCGTCGACGTCCATGCCGTGCCCCTGCGCGGGATCGAACGATCCGATGACGTTGCCCGACCGGTCGAATTGCAGCATCGAAGGCGCGCGGGCGCAGCACTCGGAAACCGGTGGCGTCAATTCCGCCAGCAATTCCATATCCGCCAGGTCGTTGGGTCGGTTGAGTACCCAGATGTTTCCGTTCGCGTCCACGGCAAGCCCGGTAATGCCGCCGAATTTCCAATTGTTCAGCAACGGTTTCGGCCAGGTTGGGTCCAGGTAGTGGTCAGGCGCTGTCTGAGCCCCGATGCCGGCGGCCCAGAAGGCCAGTGAAGTTGCGCCCAGTGTTGCAATCCCTGTTGCCGCTTGCCGAATTGCTGCCTTCATGATGTGTCTCCCGCCGGGTTGCCGTAGGAGGGCAGTTTAACGTGAAATTTCGCCGCCATCGCAAACCAGGGCGCAGCCACGGGTCCATCAATGCGCTCTCGGATAGCGTTAACGGGCCGTGGGACCGGACCCACGGTTGTAACAGCCTATGCTAGGATTGTCCCCCATCTGGAACGGCGCATATCTCAAGGGACGAACTTCCTTTTTTGGCGCCCCGGCAGGCGCCGGTGTGTACTCAGCGTCCGACCCGGAGAAGGTCGATTGTGCCCGTCACCCTACGTCAGTTGCGCTATTTCAAGGCGGTGGTTGAACACGGTTCGTTCAGCCGGGCCGCGGAGGGCGTTCACGTTTCCCAGCCTGCGTTGTCGCTGCAGATCCGTGAACTTGAAGCGAGTCTTGGCGCGACAGTGTTCGAGCGCGACAGCCACGGCGTCGTGCTCACGCCGCTTGGCCGGGCGGCCCATGAGCAGTCCCTCAGAATACTGGACGAGGCGCTGCTGCTGGAAACCATGGGCAAGCGCTTCGAAGAAGGGCCGTTTCGTGTGGTCCTCGGGATCATCTCCACGCTGGCGCCCTACCTGGTGACCGGTCTCCTGGAGGAGCTTGAGAAGGCATCGGTTCGCGTCGAGCTTGATGTGCTGGAAGCGCCCAGCAGCGAGATCGTATCGAGTCTGCTGGCCGGACGCGTGGATGCGGCGGTCGTCTCCCTGCCGCTGGGATTGTTGGAATTGGAAGAGCGGCCGCTCTTTGACGATCGATTCCTGGTCGCGGGGCGGGACAAACGGGTGGCCACGTTCCAGTCGTTGAGGGACGCTCCGCTTGCTGCGGATCTTGGGAAGTCCGACATTGGTCCACTGCTTGCCCTCGGGGAAAATCACTGCCTTGGCGACCAGGTTCTGGGCGCCTGCTCGATGTGGCGCGTGGAAGACATTCGCCGCGGTTCGGAATCCCTTGCCACTCTCTCCCGGCTTGTTGCAAACGGCGCGGGCCTGACCTTGATTCCGGAGACCGCCGCGCTTTGCGAACGGGCTGCCTCTCCCGGGCTGAGTCTTTTGCGGCTGTCCCCGCCCGAGCCGTCGCGTCGAATCGGTCTTGTCCACCGCGTAGCCTCGCACGACCAGCCCTGGATCGAATTCCTTGTCGCAGCCGCAACGAGCGCAGGGCAGGCGCTCACGCGCGGGGCACGAGAGGCGATCGGCACGTCTGTTGATTGATCCGACCACTCAGGTACCGGGACTCCGGAATCAAGACGGTGACGGGGATGGGCCTGTAGCCGGCCTCGAGCGATTGCGCGCGGTAATTCGGCACGCCAAGTTCACATCCGAGCAGGCGTTGGTCGACGCGCTGCTGGAAGCCTGGCCGCACGACGACGAACACGCCCAGTCGATCCAGGATGCCGCCGCAGAGATCATCGTGGCCGTTCGCGCGGACCGGGCGAACCGAACCGTGCTGGATCGATTCCTGGCGGAGTACGGCCTGAGCAACCGCGAAGGGATTGCCCTGATGTGCCTGGCCGAGGCGCTCCTGCGTATTCCCGACAGCAATACGGCGGACCGGTTGATCGCCGACAAGATCCGCGTGGGTGTGTGGTCCGCGCATCTGGGGCATTCCGACGACATGCTGGTGAATGCCTCCACCTGGGCACTGATCCTCACCGGGCAGGTCGTCTCCGTGGATCGCGCATTCTCCGCCAACCCGGCGACGTGGTTACGCCAGCTTGCAAACAGGCTGGGTGAGCCGGTGATCCAGGGGGCGGTTCGCCAGGCGATGCGGATTCTCGGCACGGAGTTCGTTCTGGGCAGGACCATTGAGGAAGCCGTGAAACGAAGCTCCCCGCACCAGAGCTATTCCTACGACATGCTCGGGGAGGCCGCGCGCGACGGGGCTTCCGCGCAGCGGTATTTCGGCGCCTACATGCACGCCGTAGAGTCGCTCAAGGCGTCGGCGCAGGACGGGGCGACCGAGCCGCCATCGGTATCGGTCAAGCTTTCGGCCCTGCATCCACGCTATGAATTCTCGCAGCGCGAGCGCGTGCTGGCGGAACTCGGTCCGCTGTTGTGTGCGCTGGCCGAACGTGCGGCCGGGATCGGCATCGGGCTGACCATCGACGCCGAGGAGGCGGACCGTCTCGATCTGTCTCTGGACCTCTTCGAGCACGTCGCGAAGTCGGTGCAGCCCACTGGTGGGCCCGGCGTGGGAATCGTCATACAGGCCTACGGCAAGCGGGCGCTGCCGGTCATCGAATGGACGATAGCGCTGGCTCGCGAGATCGGCCGCCCCATACCGGTGCGCCTGGTGAAGGGCGCGTATTGGGATGCCGAGATCAAGCACGCGCAAGTCATGGGATACCCCGATTTCCCGGTTTTTACCCGCAAGGCAGCGACCGATCTTTCCTATCTGGTCTGTGCTCGGAAAATCCTGGCGCACCCAGGAGAGATCGCAGGCCAGTTCGCCACCCACAATGCGCACACGGTCGCCGCCGTCATGGCGCTTGCCGGCGGGTCGCGCAACTTC
Organism: Candidatus Rariloculaceae bacterium; assembly: GCA_965262365.1. Lineage (GTDB taxonomy): Bacteria > Pseudomonadota > Gammaproteobacteria > Steroidobacterales > Rariloculaceae > UBA6522. The sequence goes on along the minus strand of OZ253541.1, from coordinate 2,644,528 downwards.
GAGTTCCAGCGCCTTCACGGCATGGGCGAATCGCTCTACCGTGCGGCAGCGAAACAAAACGAGAACTTTCCGGCACTGCGCGTCTACGCGCCCGTGGGTTCCCATGAGGACCTGCTCGCCTACCTGGTCCGGCGCCTGCTGGAGAATGGCGCCAACACGTCCTTCGTCAATCGCGTTCTCAACGAGCAGTTGCTCCCCGAACGAATTGCTGCGGACCCTGTCGGTGCGGTCCGCGCGGCTACGCCGACCGCGCATCCCGGCATCGCTTACCCCGGGGCTCTCTTCGGCCCAACGCGGGTCAACTCTTCCGGGCTCGATCTGACCGACCCCGGCCATGCAGGCCGATTGCAGGAGCGTTGCGTGCGGCCGCTGAGTTCGCCCTTGCGGGCTGCTTCCGTCCTTTTGGGGCATCCTGGCGGGGGCGCCGGACGTGCCGTATTCAATCCGGCCAACCGTCATGAACAGTTGGGCTATTGTGCCGATGCCGATCAGTCGGAGATCGAGCGCGCTTTTGAACTGGCATCGAGCGCGCAGCCGGAATGGGACTCCGCGGGCGGTAAAGGGCGAGCCCGGTTGCTGGAGGCCGTGGCCGACAAGCTCGAGGACGAACGTGAGCGGTTGATCCCGATCCTGGTCAAGGAGGCCGGCAAGACCCTGCCGGATGCGGTCTCCGAAATCCGCGAAGCAGTGGACTTCTGCCGGTACTATGCCGCCGAAGCGACGCGGTTGTTCACCGAGCCGCGACGGTTGCCGGGACCCACCGGCGAATCGAATCAACTGAGCCTGCACGGGCGCGGCGTATTCGTGTGCATCAGTCCGTGGAACTTTCCGCTCGCCATCTTTGCGGGGCAGATTGCCGCCGCGCTGATGGCCGGCAATACGGTGATCGCAAAACCGGCGGAAGAAACACCGCTGATCGCCTTCGAGGCGGTTCGGCTCATGCATGCAGCCGGAATTCCGGTCAATGCGCTGAATCTCATTACCGGTGACGGGACCGTCGGCGAAGCGCTTGTACGGCATCCGCAGACAGCCGGTGTGGCGTTCACCGGAAGTACGCAGGCCGCGCGATCGATCAATCGCGCGCTGGCGGCGCGGGATGCGCCCGTCGCGCCGCTGATCGCCGAGACGGGCGGGCAGAACGCGATGTTTGTGGATTCCAGCGCGTTGCTGGAGCAGGTCACTGACGATGTGATCCAGTCAGCGTTCGGCAGCGCCGGGCAGCGCTGTTCGGCGCTGCGGGTCCTGTACCTTCAGGAGGACATCGCCGCAAAGGCGATCGACATGATCGCCGGCGCCATGGACGAACTGCGCGTCGGCAACCCTGCACGGCTCGAAACGGATGTCGGCCCCATCATTTCCGAGGACGCTGCGGCGAGTCTTCGCGCCCATGTGCGCGAAATGGACGAGCGAGGCGCTTGCCGGCATGTGGCGCCGCTCGCCGAGGAATGCGCCAGGGGTACCTTCGTGGCACCGGCGCTCGTGGAAATCGACAGCATGCAAGCACTCGCGCAGGAACACTTCGGGCCGATCCTGCACGTCGTGCGCTTTCAGGGCACCCGGTTCGCATCGGCCGTGCGGGATGCAATGAGTTCAGGTTACGGCCTGACCCTGGGGTTGCACAGCCGCATCGAGGCCCGTGCCGAGAAGCTGTCCGAACTGGTGCCGGTGGGCAACGTCTACGTCAACCGAAACATGATCGGCGCCGTCGTGGGCTCGCAGCCGTTCGGTGGTCAGGGGCTGTCCGGTACGGGGCCCAAGGCAGGCGGGCCCCATTACCTGCTTCGGTTCGCCACCGAGAAAACGCTGACGCTCAATACCACCGCAACCGGAGGCAACGCCGAGTTGCTCTCACTGGATACCGAAATGCCATGAGGGGGCAAGATGATTTCTTGCATCGCGCTGACCCCGATGGGGCGGCGCACCCGGATCGGCGGTTGACGGGACGCGCAAGTGCGGTTTGAAGCTCCGCTGTTGCGCGGGACATTGGTACGGCGTTACAAACGCTTTCTGGCGGACGTGGTGCTGGAAGATGGCTCCGAGACCACGGTTCACTGCCCCAATACCGGTTCCATGCTGGGGTGCCAGACGCCGGGATCGGCTGTCTGGCTGCTGCCGGCGAGCAATCCGGCGCGAAAATACCGGCTGGGTTGGGAACTGGTCGAAGCCGATCCGGCCGTGCTGGTGGGTATCAATACAGGGCGCAGCAACGCCCTGGTGGCCGAGGCGTTGGACCGGGGAATGATCCCGGAACTGGCCGACTACGGCACCGTGCGGCGGGAGGTCATGGTCCCGGGGACGCGGTCGCGAATCGACTTTCTGTTGGGCGGTCATGCGAGCGACCCCGACTGCTTTCTGGAGGTCAAGAACGTCACCGCCGTGGTCAGCGACGACATTGCGGTCTTCCCCGATGCAGTGAGCACAAGGGCTGTGCGCCATGTCCAGGAGCTGGCCGCGCTGGTATCCCGGGGGCAGCGCAGCGCGATGTGCTTCTGCGTGCAGCGCGCCGATGTCAGCCGCGTCCGGCCGGCCGACCGGATCGATCCTGCCTACGGGGAGGCGTTGCGCCGGGCCGCGGGGGCGGGTGTCGAGGTCTATGCGTTGCGTGCCGAGGTTAGCCCCATCAGCGTGCGCCTGGAACATCGGATACCGGTTGAGCTGGACACTGTGATTTAATGCAGGCCGATGTTTCGTCCCCTGGAATGCTTTATTGGTCTGCGCTACGTTCGCGCGCGCACACAGCGCGGCTTCGTATCGTTCATCAGCCTTGCTTCGCTGTCGGGCATCGGCTTGGGGGTCGCTGCGCTGATCGTGATCCTGTCGGTGATGAACGGCTTCGAGTCGGAGTTGCGGACGCGGTTGCTGAGTATCGGCGCCCACGCAAGTCTGTCCAGCCCCGCGGGCGGTATCGCCGACTGGCCCGCGCTGGCTGCCCGGGTCGCGGCTCAACCGGGAGTTGACGCGACAGCGCCCTTCACGTCGCTGGAGGGCATGCTGGCATCGTCGAACTCGAATCTCAGTCCGGCCGTAGTTCGCGGCATCGTACCCGATGAGGAAGCCGGCGTTTCCCAATTGGAGCAGTTGGTCACCGTGGGCAGCCTCGGCGACCTGCGGCCGGGCGCACAGCGGATCATTCTCGGCCGGTTCCTGGCCGCGCGTCTTGGCTTGGGCGTGGGCGACCAGGTCACGCTGCTGGCGCCCGCCGTCGAGGACGGGCGGCTGACGCCGCGGCTGGCCGGATTCGTCGTCAGCGGATTGTTTCAGGCCGGGGTCCAGGAACACGATGTGGGGCTGGCGTTGATCCATCTGGAGGAGGCCAGCCGGCTCAAGGGGCTTGGGGCGCGCCCCGAAAGCCTCGGCATTCGTCTGCAGGACCCCCTGGCCGCCGATCAGCTTCGCGAAGCAATGCAGCGCGATGAACCCGGGTTGGAATACACGGATTGGACCCTGCAAAACCAGAGCTATTTTCGCGCGATCAACATCGAGAAAATCATGATGACGGTGCTGCTCATGCTGATCGTTGCCGTGGCCGCATTCAACGTCGTCGCTTCGCTGACAATGACGGTGACCGACCGGCACAAGGACATCGCCATCCTGCGCACCCATGGCCTGGAGGCGGGCCGGGTCGCACGGATCTTCGTTATCCAGGGTTCGATTCTGGGCGTGGCGGGCACCGCCATCGGCGTCGCGCTGGGAGTCGTGCTGGCGGCCAACGTGGAAACCATCGTCCCGTGGCTGGAGATGACATTCAATTTCCGCATCATGCCCGGCGACGTCTACTACGTCACCGAAATCCCCTCGGAAATCCATCTGGCGGATCTCATCCTCGTACCGGCCCTCGCTCTGGCCGTGGCGGTGGGGGCGACGATCTACCCGGCGCGCCGGGCGGCCGCCGTCGAACCGGCCGAAGCCCTGAGGTACGAGCGGCCATGAGGCAGCCGTATGAGATATCCATGGCCCTGCGCTATCTGCGGGTTCGCGGGAGAAACGGCTTTATCTCGTTCATATCGCTGGTTTCGATGGTGGGCATCGGCCTGGCCGTTGCGGTATTAATCGTCGTACTTTCGGTGATGAACGGTTTTGAACATGAACTTCGGCAGAGGATTCTCAACGTCGTCTCCCATGCAACGATCAGCGGTGTCGACGCACCGCTTGCAGATTGGCGGAGCATGCGCGAAGACGTTCTCGCTAGTCCGGACGTGGTCGGCGCAGCGCCCTACGTGGACGGACAGGGTTTGTTGATGGCCGGGGAGACGCTCGCGGGCGTTCAGGTTCGCGGTATCGATCCGTCTCTGGAGCCCGACGTTTCAGTGATTGCGTCGCTGCTCGGGCAAGGCAGCCTGGAGAATCTGGAACCGGGCGCCTTCCGAACACTCATCGGCACCGCGCTGGCTGAGGAACTGGATGTCGCTGTCGGCGATTCCGTGGTTCTAATCCTGGCACAGGGCACGGTCACGCCCGTGGGCGTAACGCCGCGCACGCGGCGGCTGCACGTTGCCGGAACGTTCGAGGCCGGCATGTTCGAATACGATCGCGGGCTGATCTACGTGCACCTGGAAGACGCGGCGCTGTTGTACCGGACCGGCGGCGAGGCGACCGGGCTCCGACTGGCGGTCGCGGATATCTTCCGGGCGGGCAGTGTCGCGGCACAAGTGGCCCGGGCGCTGGGCGGCGGGTTCTACATCAGTGACTGGAGCCGCCAGCACGTCAATTTTTTCCGCTCCATCCAGCTCACAAAGTCGATCATGTTCGTTATTTTCTCCCTCGTGATCGCCGTGGCCGTATTCAACATACTCTCCACGCTCGTCATGGTGGTGCGCGACAAGCGCGGCGATATTGCCATCCTGCAGAGCTTCGGTGCCTCCTCGCGCAGCATCACCGCATTGTTCGCGACCCAGGGCACGATGATCGGCGTGATCGGAACTGCGTTCGGTGTCGCTCTGGGCATACTCATCGCAAGCCAACTGGGCAGCGCCGTAACGTTCGTGGAAGCTGCGCTGGGGATCGACCTGCTGTCCGAAGAGGTATATTTCATCAGCGACCTGCCGACCGACATTCGCGCCGGAGAAGTGATACGGATCGCCTCGCTCGGCATTCTGCTTGCGATTTCCGCCACGCTGTACCCGGCATTCAGCGCGTCCCGACAGCCGCCGGTGGAGGCTTTGCGGTATGAATGAGCCTGCGCTCGTGGTTGAAGGCCTGGTCAAGCACTTCAGGGAAGTCGGCCGAACGCTCAAGATCCTGCGTGGCGTGAATCTCCGCGTGGACCCGGGCGATCGGGTTGCCATCGTCGGGGCATCGGGCTCGGGCAAGAGCACGCTGTTGCAGTTGCTGGGCGGCCTGGATCAGGCCACGGAGGGCGAAGTCCGGGTTTGCGGCGAAGCGATGACCCGGCTGAGCAACAATCGCAGGGGCGCGTTGCGCAACCGGGCACTGGGGTTCGTCTATCAATTTCATCACCTCATGCCGGAATTCAGCACGCTGGAAAACGTCGCCATGCCCTTGCTGGTCAGGGGCGACGCGCCGGCGGAGGCGGCGGCCCGTGCCGAGGAACTGCTCGTCCGCGTCGGTCTGGAGGAAAGGCTGACGCATCGGCCCGGTCAACTGTCCGGCGGTGAACGCCAGAGGACCGCGGTTGCGCGAGCGCTGGTCACTCGCCCCGCCGTGGTTTTGGCCGATGAGCCCACCGGAAACCTGGATCGTCCCACTGGCGCCCGCGTATTCGATCTCATGCTTGAACTCAACGCGGATCTGGGTACCAGCCTGGTGGTCGTGACCCATGATCCGGACCTGGCTGCCCGCATGGACCGCACGCTGGAATTGCGTGATGGAGTATTGCACACGCTGAGTTGACGGCGACCAACCATGCGGCGCAAATGGACCATTCCGCGAGTCGGATGCAACGGTGTGGTTGCCGCTGCCCTGGCGTGGCTGACCGCCACCGTACTCGTCCATCAAATTCCGGGTCCCATGGGGTTGCTTCCGTCGTTGGGATTGCTGGCCGCCGCCGTGGGCGCGTGGTGGTTGGCACGGTGGCGGTGGTTGCTGTGGTTTGCCGCCGGGGCGTTATGGACTACGGGGCACATTCACCTGCGCCTGGCCGACTGGCTGCCGATCGAGCTTCAGGGCCAGGACTTTACCGTATCGGGTTGGGTAGACGGTTTTCCCAACGACTCGACCGGGCAGGTGGGTTTTTCGTTCCGGGTGGCAACCGGCGATCCCGATGGAACGGTCCCGGAGCGGCTGCGGCTGACCTGGTACGATCCGCCGCCGGATGCGATCAGGCCCGGCAGCGTCCTTGACCTGGTCGTAAGGCTCAAGCGGCCTCGCGGCCTGGTGAATCCAGGCGGCTTCGACTATGCCCGCTGGCTCTTTCAGGAGGGCTACGGCGCGACGGGATACGTTCGGGAGGGTCGCGCCGCCACGCACGAAGCCGGCGGGATCCCAAGAAAATGGCTGATGTTCCGCGCCCGCCTTGCCGACTCGATCCAGGCGGCAGCGGCGACAAAGGACGCGGCGGCACTGCAGATCGCACTGAGTATCGGCGAGCGGTTCGGGTTTGAAGATTCGCACTGGCGCACCCTGCAGCGCACGGGTACCAGTCATTTAGTGGCTATTTCGGGGCTCGACGTGGGTTAGTCTTTCGCCCGTGCCGCCACGAATACGCCCTGAACGCCGTCGAGCATGATAACCACTTGATTTTGCAACATAAAACCATTACACCATTGGGCCAGAGTCATTGCAATGCCGAACACACTACGCTCGAGAAACCGCTGAATTTGATGCCATTTCCAGACGGTTTGCTTACTTTTTTCCCAATATTCAATTTCGCGAACGCTTCGTAAATGCCCACACGACCGCCGCACAAGATCACGAAACGGATGGTGGACCGGGTGTCCGCCGATCGCAAGGCGGGCGCCTTCTGGGACCGGGATCTGCCCGGGTTCGGGGTGCGCGTGTACCGCTCCGGGCGCACGACCTACGTCGTCCAGGCCCGGGGCCCGCACGGATCCACAAGGGTGACGCTCGGCCGCCACGGCAAACTCTCCGCAGCGCAGGCACGCAAGCGTGCCGCGGTTGCGATCGAACGCATCAAGGCGGGCAGGGAACCCATCGAGACCCCGCCCGAACCGATGCCGGACCCCACCGTGGCCGACCTGGCCCAGCGATGTCTTCGGGTGTACGTGGACGTCCGGTGCAAGCCCCTGACAGCCAGAGGGTACCGCCAGCACCTGCGTCTTTACATCCTGCCGGCGCTCGGCCATCTGCCGGTCCGGTCCGTCGCCCAGGAGCATATCGAGGCGCTGCACTATTCGCTGCGCGAGCGCCCCGGCGCAGCCAACGTGGCCCTCGGTGTGCTGTCCAGGATGTTCACCCTGGCCGAAGCCTGGGGATGGCGCCCCGGGGGCAGCCATCCCTGCAAGTCGGTGCGCAAGTACAAGGCGCGCTACCGGGAACGGTTCCTGACCCGCCAGGAGTACAGACGGGCAGGGCGCGTCTTGCGCGAGGCCGACGCAAGAGGCTCTCCCTGGCCCGCTTCCGTGGCGGCCATCCGGCTGATCATGTTGACCGGGTGTCGTTGCGAGGAGATTGCCACGCTGCGCTGGGACGACGTGGACCGCTCGGGCGGGTATCTGCGCTTGCGCGAAACGAAGACCGGCCTGCGGTTGATTCCGCTGACCCCCGCGGCGCTCGAGGTGCTGGACGGGATTGAACGGGTGGCCGGCAATCCGTGGGTGTTCGTGGGTCTCAAGCCGGCCTCGCACGTCTCAAGGATTCGCTGTCAGTGGCACAAGCTCAGGGTCCAGGCCGGTCTGCACGACGTGCGGCTGCACGATCTGCGCCACAGCTACGCCTCGCGCGCCCTGGCGTTGGGCGAGAGCCTGGCCGTGATCGGCAAACTGCTCGGTCACGCGAAGATGGAAACGACCGCCCGCTACGCGCACCTGGCGCAGGGAGTGGAAAAAATCGCCGTCGCCAGGATCGCAGCCAGCATCGAGGCCAACATCCTTCCGCCGCCTGCGCGCAACCCGGAGGCCGAACCGTCCGGTCAACGGCGCCGCCTGCAAGTTTCCGGACCCTAGAAATCGATTGGCATGGCCAGGCCCAACCGCATGACCATCTCGCAACGCGCCGTGGACAAGCTTCGGGTGCGAAAAACCACCGTGTACTGGGATCGGGCGTTGCAAGGCTTCGGCGTACGCGTCTACCCCTCGGGCAGCAAGGTCTATGTGCTTCAGTTCCGCGCCGAGGGCCGGTCGCAGCGCCTGACCATCGGCCGTCACGGCGTCAACTCGCCCAGTCAGGCGCGGCGACGGGCCGCACGCGTCATCGCCAGGGTCCAGGCGGGCAAGCCACCCCTGCCTCAGACTGCGAAATCGCCGACAGGTCCCACCGTGGCGGATCTGGCCGAGCGGTTCCTGAGAGAACACGTGGAACTCCGATGCAAGCCCAACACGGTCAAGGCAACGCACCGGGTGTTCAACAAGTACATCCTGCCCGCGTTCGGCAGAACGCCCGCCGAGGCGTTACGTTGCGAACAGGTCGCGCGCCTGCACGAACGGCTGCGAGGCAAGCCGGTCATGGCCAATCACGTCGTCGATACCCTGTCCTCGATGTACAACCGCGCCCGGGAATGGAAAATGGTCCCCGGGCACACAAACCCCTGCCCGGGCGTACTCCGGTACAAGTGCCGGCCAAGGGATCGATTCCTTTCGGAGGCCGAATTCACGCGGCTTGGACGGGTGCTGAACGAGATGGAGGCGGCGGGCGAGGTGTCCTCAAACGCGGCCGCCGCCATTCGGCTGTTGATGCTCACCGGGTGCCGGCGGAACGAAATCGTGGCACTTCGCTGGGACGAGGTGAATCTGGAGCGCAAGGAATTGCGCCTTCGGCAAACCAAGTCAGGTCCGCGCACGGTGCCCTTGTCGCCGGCGGCGATCCGCATCCTGTCGCAGCGTCCCCGCGTGCCCGGCAATCCCTGGGTGATTCCTGGCGGCAACGAGGGCGAGTACCTGAAATTCATTCAGGACCCGTGGTGCAAGGTTCGGGCGCGCGCGAATCTGGAAGACGTTCGGCTGCATGATTTGAGGCATTCTTTTGCTTCAAGGGCCTTGGTACTGGGTGAGAGCCTGCCCATGATCGGAAAATTGCTCGGACACGCCCGTGTTCGCACGACCGCTCGTTACGCGCATCTGAGCGACGATTCAGTTAAAGCGGCGGCGGAGAGGATTGCTGCCAGCATTGGTGAGGACATTTTCGGAAAAACACCAGCCGACAGTACTATCAAGACTCCGTTGCGACCTGTTCCCAATATGCGTTTTCGCGCTACCCATTTGCGTAAAATTCAGTAGTCTCAGTCTGCCAGCCCAAATTTTCTAACGCCGAGTGCAACCCATGACCCCTTCCAATGACATGGCGAGAAATCTATGCCTCCATGAAGAATTGCAGACATCTCTGGAATTATTGAAGTCTGGATTCGGACACCTTCAGGAAATCGATATGGGCAGGACCTTCTACCACCTGCCTCACCAACTGATGGCAAGCGGTTTTGAACGCCTGATGAAGTGCTACATCTCTCTGGTGTACAAGGGCCGACACGGGTCATTTCCCGACGTGTCGACAATGCAATCTCTTGGGCACAATCTGGAATCCCTCCTCGAAAAAATTCGCACCGACTGGTACGGAGGTACGCACCGCCCGCTTCTTGCAGAAGACCTTGAGTTCATCACCAACGACAAGATTGTGAACGAATGTATAAGAATACTCTCGCACTTTGGACAGAAGGGGCGCTACTACAACCTCGACATCGTGGCCGGCTCAAACAAACCGCCGATAGATCCGAAAGACGAATGGCAAAGCTTGGAGACATTCGTAGAAGATCCCGCTCCCTATCTGGACGACTTCGAGGCCTTGTATCGCGACTACTATCCGAGAGTTCATAGCCGTTTGATCGGCAAAATGGAACGGCTCGTCCGAGCCGTAGTCATGCAATTCACACTCGGCGGCCATGCAGATCCCTCAGGGGAAATGAAATCGCTGGCCATTGTCTACTCGGAGTTTCTAAGGCTGCAGGATAGCGAGTTCGGGACCGTTGACTACCGTCGCTCCGTTGAAATTCTGAAGCAGGACCAAGATGACTGGGTTGCTCGATCGGACGACGACATTGCACGGAGTCACTGGCCAACTCGTGTCGTTACCAAAGCCGAGTTCCCAGGAGATTGGCCCTTCCGCCATGAAAAGGTGATCCTTGAGTGTCGCCAAGGTCTGTTCTGCGTGGCAATTGTCAACGGGTACGCATTCGCCCTTAACGGTTCGGCTAGAAGTAGATATCGGTTTCCGAATCCTCACGAAGCTGGCGTAGCCATACTTGGGAAGTCCATCGGTCCCTTCATCGAAATGACCTTAGCACTAGCAGCCCAACACGCCAGTACTTCATAGCACCTAAGCGACCATTGCGCTTGAACAACTCAGCGGCGTGTGCCGCTATAGTTCTCCTGTCGAGTCGTGCTCAGCACACTTCGTTTTTGGCAACCTGTGACTGGTGCTGTTTCTTGGTAACGCAACATGTGTAAGCAGACCGGAACCGTCCAGACTCAAGATTGACAGTTACTCACGCGTTCCAAAGAGGTCAATCGAGCAATTGCCGTAAGCGGTGGCCCAGAACCCAAGTAACTTGAAAACGGGCAACAGTTTGTCGTTCGCCCAGCGAAACGCCAGACGCACGCTTGTCAATCCGCGTGATAACTTCGGCAAGAGTTGTCCCACAGGGCGGCTCGGAATCGCGCAAATCGACCGTCCTGCTTTTCAGTCCCCAAGAAAGATTCTCCGCAGTTCGGCCAGGCCGTCTCGTTGCAGCCTCACGAATTCTTCCATGTCCATCTTTGTTTGCGGCTTCGGGTGCGCGATGAATCTTCTGTACCCACGGTGCCGCTGATGGAACTCCTGCTTGCACCTCTCCGAGAGCACCGCTTCGATCGCTTCGAACAGGCTCAGATACCATGTACGACGGTAGTGGTCGGTGTCGATATTCTCCAGCCGCAGGGCCTCGACCAGGTTGGCGATACCCCTATCTCGGTCTCGCCACTTTCCCTTGAAGGCCCCAACTAGCGTCCGCATTCGAGCGACCCGCTCCTCCACTTGGTTTTCCGTTTGCGGCGACATCACGGAAAGATTTGCCTTCATGTGCATGCTCGTGGAGTACACAGCACCACCATTTACATCGTAGAAGCAAGACGCCTCCGCCACCTCTCGAATGACTTCCGTCTCGTCCTGGACAATCTTGACTGCGGCAAGAACGGTATCGACTAACCCGGGTTCGTCTTCGGGTACCTCGGGCCATGGTGCATTGTCCACCTGCCACGCCAGAAGTGCCTCCTCTCCCGCACGTCCCCCGGTGACCATTTCCTGATCAACCACATAGCAGGTCCCATCATCAAGCGGCGTTTCGCATTTCTGATCTTCTTCAACCACTACAAACAGCGGGAATTGGTCGGTGCTGGAGTTGTCTGAATGCTTCGAGAGCGCATCATCGATCTTTGATCGAAGCGAACAGCAAATCTTGTAATGCTGAAACGGACTGACCTCTCGAAAGTAATCAAGGATGTCCGACACTATCGAAGCTTGAGCGCCCGGCCTTTCGACAATGACGCTAGGCTGCATGGGCTCTTTTGCCTTAAGTTGGTTCTTCGGGAAAGCGAAAATGCGCGTTCGGCAATGGCCCCGAATCACACAGGCAGTCGGTCGAATCTTCGGATTCAAACCCATCATCGCCTGGACGCCAGCTTTCGTGACCATGGGTAGCTTTCACCTTTTTCATAAATGAGCCCTCATCCCGATTATGCGATCCTAACAGCACGAAGCATCTCACGGGCTTCCTGAGGGGCTACCCAAGAGCCGCTCCACGGAGGAAGTGATTTCCGACGGACTCGGACTTGCCCCCGATGCTGGACCACCGTGGGCTGGAGCCCGCGTGTTGCCTGGCGCGTTGTCCGCATTCGCACCCAACCTGCTACTGTTGGCGAGGTCTTCTGGTCGCTGCATTGACGATATTCTCACGGTAGAACGGCTCGACATGGAAATCGATCGGCTGCTGCCCTGGGCCTTTACAACAACCTCAAGCTGAAATCCAGGTGGCGTAGAGACACCGCTTACCTCCGTTCCAGCCCGTTCTTCTTTGCAGAGAGCAAGCTCAAAGGCGAGCTGGTGGATATACCCTGGCTGATACGGAAATTCCCGACGCAGGAGAAATGCGTCAGGTAGCGTGAAAGGATGCTGCTCGGACAATTTGAACGGAGATGCAAGATGAATACAGAATACGACGGAGTGGCTTTCGTCCCATGGGTAGGAGACCGTTATGGTTGTGGGAGGTTTGGCATACGTTTGCTCGTGCTCGGTGAAAGCCACTACACTCACGAGGTTGATCCCGTACGGAGGCAGGCCGATCAGGATTCACGTGACATGACGGTTAGCGTGGTTCGATGGTGGGGCATCAAGAATGCGAGGCGCGACCGCTATTACTTCAAGAGGACAGCGAGATTGCTCTGCGCGGATCGCCACGCAGGTCCCGAACGGTGCGCCGATGTCTGGCAGGATGTTGCATTCTACAACTTGGTTCAGCGTCTCGCTGACGGCAGTCGAAGGCCGGAAGAGAAAGACTTCGAGGCAGGTCGGGTACCGTTCTTGACCGTCATGAACGCCCTTGAACCAGATGCCGTAATCGTTACGGGCAAGACTGCATGGGACTGGATAGAGGATGTAACAGGACAGTTCGACGCGAATTTCGAGTGGATCTACCACCCCGCTCAGGCAAGTGGCCGCTTCCGGTACAACGAGGCAGTACCCATATTTGAAGGCCTTCTTGCGAAGGCGAGAGAACGGTTGGGGATCGTGTCTCCATGAGTGGTGTACGAAGGGCTGACGAATTTGTAGGTAGCCACCGTGAGTCTTGGTAAGTTTGGTTTGGCAAATCTAGCAAACCGAGGCCATCACGATAAATCCCAAACGCGCCAAAGCGCGACGCGATGTGATCCGTACTCTAGGAGCCTGCGCCATAGGACGATTCGCGACCGGGTGAATATCGCAAATTGGCGATGAATTCGCCTGGGCGAACGCGGAATCGGACGTTTGGACGGCGAGGAGTCTCGACGGCCCCCATGTGCGCTTGAATCGACCGTCGTGCGGCTCGATTGCTGGGCAGTATCCCTGTCACCAGGCCACCTGAAGCCCTTGCATCCGTTTGACGTTCAACGCCAGCCAGACCAGGTCCCACTCGCCCTGTACCTTGTTCAGGCCGCGCAGGCTGAATCGCCGGAAGCCGAGCACCTCCTTGATCCACCCGTTGGGCGCCTCCGACAGCCATTTGCGTCGGGCGTACTGCGCCCGTCCCGCCTCCGTCGCCAGCTTCTCGGCCATGCGGGCCTTCGCCGGATGTTTGGCCGCGTTCACCGCGACCGCGCGCCGGCGCTCCTTGCCCAAGGCAACGTAGCCGTCCACGCCGCGCGCCTCCAGCGCCTCAAGGTCGGCCTCGTTGCAGTAACCGGCGTCCGCCAACACGCTCCCCGGCCGTTCCCCATGGGCGGCCTGCACCTCGTCCACCAGCGGCAGCATCCGACCCTGGTCGCTGGCGTTCGACGACACTTCGGTGGCTACAATCAACTGGTTCGCTCCCTCCACCGCCAGCTGCGCGTTGTAGCACTGCTGAAAGCCCTCCGAGGAGGTCTTCATGATCCGGCTTTCGGGATCCGTGAAGTTGTCCTGCGCCTTGTCCTGCGGCTCGCCGTATTCTCGCTTGTACGGCCGACCGCCCTTCGGGTTGCACGTCGATCCGGGCTCGCGCCCACGGGCATCGTCCGCCTCCCGCTGGCGCGCCTCCAGGCGCGCCTTGGCCGCCCGTATCGCCGCCAAACGGTCCTCCCGGCGGCTTAGCTCCTCCGGCAACTCGTCGCCGCGAAACGCCTCCCCAAAACGCGCGTCCTCCGCCGCGTCGGTCTCCCGCGCCCGCGACACCAACGCCTCGATCTCCCCCTTGAGACGTCGTTCCTCCTCCAACATCCGACCGTAACTCATCGCCTTGCGCTTGCTCGCGTTCGCCCGAACCTTCGTGCCGTCGATCGACAACCGGCCGAAGTTCGCAACACCCGTCTCCCGCGCTAAGCCGACCACCTCCACGAACAGCTTCTTGAAGTCCGACAAATGCCGGCGGCGAAACTCGCACAGCGTTCGGTGGCTGGGAAAGTTCCCCGCCGCCAACACCCGAAAGGCCACGTCCTCCTCCAGCTTCCGGGCCAACCCTCGCGACGAAAACACCCCCGTCGCGTACCCGTAAATCAAAACCTTCGCCATCATCCGCGGCTCGTACGGCGACTTGCGCCGACCGTCTCCCTCGTACCGCGCGTAAAACGCCCTCAAGTCCAATCCGTCCACCGCCCCCGTCCGCCAGGGGCCGACAAGAGTATGATTAATAAGAAAAAACAAAATCTTACGCCCTGAATTCCGCTTGCGTTCCACGCCCGAATTCGCTACATTGTGAGTCCAAACGTTGGGTAAATAGTTGGGTAAGAACGAGGGGTAAAACGTGGGGCAAAACAAGCTCACGGTGAAAATGGTCCGGGCGCTCAACCGCCCGGGGCTCTACGGCGACGGCAATACGCTGTATCTGAAAGTCGCGCCCGGCGGGTCCAAACAATGGATCCAGCGCCTCACCATCAACGGCAAACGCCATGACATCGGGCTCGGCGGCTGCGGTTGGGTCACCCTCGCCCAGGCCCGCGAGGCTGCGCATGAGAACCGCATGCTCGCGCGGCGCGGCGGCGATCCGCTGGCCGCGAAACTCCAGGTCAAGATGCTCACGTTCCGCGAGGCGGCCCAACGCACGTACGAGACACTGCGCCCGCGCTGGCGCAATGAGAAGGTGGCGGCGAACTGGATGCAACAGCTGGAGCGCCATGCGTTCAAACGGCTCGGCACCATGCCGGTGGACCGCATCGGCCGGGAGGACGTCCTGACCGTCCTGACACCGATCTGGACCGCGAAGCCGGAAACGGCCCGGCGCGTGCGTCGATCCATCCGGTCGACGCTCAAGTGGTGCCAGGCGCACGGGTTCGTCGAGTTCAACGCCGCAGGCGAGGCCGTCGACGGAGCGCTTCCGCGCATGCCCGCCGTCAAATCGCATTTTCGGGCATTGTCCTACCGTGACGTAGCTTCGGCGCTTCACACCATCCAAACCTCAAAGGCATCGCTCACGGCCAAGTTGGCGCTTCGGTTCCTGGTGTTAACAGCCGCGAGGACCTCCGAGATCCGTGGCGCCCGATGGGACGAAATCGACGTCGACGCGCGTGGGTGGCGCATTCCGGGCAAGCGAATGAAAACAGGTACCGAACATCGCGTACCACTTAACGGCGCCACGCTGGCCGTGCTCGAACAAGCCCGTGCGCTGGACGACGGTAGTGGCCTGGTGTTTCCGTCGCCGGTTCGCCGCGGTTGCCAGATGTCCAACATGACGCTCACCAAGGTGCTGAGAGATACCGGGCTGGCCGCACGGGCCACGGTTCACGGGTTCAGATCCTCGTTCAGGGATTGGTGCGCGGAAACCGGCAAGCCGCGGGAGATCGCCGAGGCGGCACTCGCGCATACGGTTGGCGGCGTCGAAGGGGCTTACTTTCGCTCGGATCTATTTGACCGTCGGCGTCGGTTGATGGATTCCTGGGCCGCCTATCTCACCGGCTCCGACGCAAAGGTTGTATCCCTGCATCCATAGCGGAGAATCCGTAATCAAACCGCAACCGCGCGGCATCAAATCGAGGGGCTATTCGGGCGTAGCCGGGACGCCAATGAAGCAGTCGACCGCCCTCAATCGATGATCAAATGTACAGGGCACTTACAAGTCGCGCGTACGTGGTGGTTGTCTTGTCAGTTCGAGCGTGAATGACCCAATAGTTACCAAGGATTCAGTGGCAAATTGTTCCCACCGCTCTGATAGACATTGTAACAAGCTGAAATAATTAAATAAATTCTGAATTCTGAATCGCTCCACATGTGCAGGTTCGCTGGTTCGTAAGCATACCGGAACCAAAATTTTTCAAAGTCGGAGGTGCTCAAGCGCAGTCTTGACACCAGGATTACTGTGATCACCCAAGTCTTCCGCCCTAGCGAGGATTACTCAAACTCGCTTGACCCATACCAATTGATCTGGAACGAAAGTTCAGACGGCCGATTAATCTGACTAGCTATCGACTTCAATCGCGCCGCGAGATACCAGTAAATCCAAATCGTTCCCAGTGAATCCGTGTCGACTTCCGTCGTAGTCCGAAATATAGAATCCGTACTCAGTTCTCACCCTACGGCGAAACCGCTTCTGAACCTATAATGCCCCTTGCCTGATTCTTACTAGAATCGTTCGAATTTCCTCGATCTCGCCTCGCGAGAACCTCCGCCTGTCCCTCACTGCGGATTCGCATTTTTCGTCACCACGAATCCCGACACGCCTTTACCCCGTGCGCGCCGGATTGTATATCCGTAGTTCCCAAGCCGAAACGATTTATCGTCCACGAAACCCGCCAAGGCGTCGTTGATTCTCAGTGCGATTAGATCCTGCTTTGGCTTGGCGGCTGCCGATGCCAGTTGCCCCAGCCACTTGCTAAAGACTTCGTCACCTAACTCGTTTCCAACGGATTTTCGCAGTGCGTTGAGTTTGCGTACCTGACCCTTTGTAAGCTTGCTTTCGTTGATCGCCATGTTTTAGTCATCCTTTAAGCGGCTTGGCAGCCACTTCTCTGTGCGGATGATACCCGCTTCGTTACCGCACGTCAGAGCGACTTGCATCACGACTCTTCACCGGTCTAATTTGCCCCCCGCCCAATCGGTAATGCTCGCGTCAAGGTATGGTTGTTTGCTTCGTAAATTCGTGGTTCCGACCAAGGGTTGGCACACAAAACGCTCGGCCTCATCTCGTCCGACTAACGCAAACGAGCCTCCGGCATTCCCGGGGCGGTTCAGTACGTCTCATTTCCGCCGACGGTCTGGATGTCATGCTCCGCGACCTGAATGCGCGGCACTTTTGCCACGGACTACTAGACCGTGCTCTCGCTGATCACTGTCCTGTCGCCTATTCGGCGAGCACTGCAGATCAGCACTGCCCATTCGGCATAGTCGGTTGCGTGACAGCTCATCACCCCAATCACGCCGCTTTAAAGCATTCTACAGTCAAGGCTCCTAACGCCTATTAACATTCATGTGAGTAGGAACATACCGGTAAGATGAATCATGGCAGCATACCCCACCGCATCGGTGCGAGTGTCTGATCTATTTTCCGCTCACTATCAACTGGCTTGAATCAAGAGTTGTCATGTTTTTTGAATATCCGCCAGGCGAAATGAAGGAGCCACCAAGACCCAAAGCGGTCTTTGCCCGCGCCGATCAATTCGAGGCGCTTGACGCACCGGAGGAAAGTTCGTCGCTGGTTCTTCTCGACTGCATCGAGGCCGATTGGCTCGAAAGGATTGACAATGGAAATTTATACTTGGCGGATCCTGATATTGACGATCCCGACCATCGCATATCTATTGTCTCCATTCAGCGCCGATACCTTATGGACGCTGATAAGAGCGAAGAGGACTTATCGCAGTGGTACCGCCTAGAATTTGGCGAGCCAAACAACAGCTTTCCGGCCGAGCAGTTTCATAACCTTTTCCAAGACCCGGTCGACCGCAGCGTTATTGAGGTCCGGCCTGTAACGGGGACAGAGCGCTCGATGTTGAGCAAATTGGCAGGATGGCACAATATTAGCGGTAGCGAACCTGAGCAAATTCGAGCAGTACTATCTCGCATCGGGATGATCGATACCGTTGCGATTTACGATGTCGGTCAGGGTGCCGCGACCGCTCTCTTGATACATGGGGTGCCGAGTCTTTACTTCGATATCGGTGGTTCAACGATTTTCAACCATCGTAGTTTCCCCGCGCCGCTCCAGAGTTTTTGCGTTTCTGGCCACCCCTTGGTCGTCCTTTCGCATTGGGACTGGGATCACTGGTCCTCGGCTCTTCGCGATCCCCAAATATTGAGCCGGGATTGGATTCTGCCAATTCAAAAAAATGCGGGCGATCTTGGGGCGGTACATGCGCGCTTCCTCGCCAAACTGAAAGAAAACAACGCAAACTTATATTGGTGGGATTACCAAATGCAGCCCGTCACCTTTGCACAAAACTGCGTGACGATTTCTCGTGCATCTGGGTCCGAGACGAGCCGAAACGAAAGCGATCTCTTCCTCTCAGTCGCAGGGCGCCGCCGGAACGTGCTGCTACCCGGCGACGCGTCTCTCCCAAATGTTTGCCCACACTGCTCAAATGATCATGTAACGGTTCCTCATTGCGCCAACTACGATCACGTCATGGTTCCGCATCATGGAGGTCGAACTCTGAAAGGGTATATACCCGGGCCGCGGAACATAACGCAAAGCCATTTGATCTATTCATACGGCGTCGGAAACAGCTACCTTCATCCATTGGCCGATACGGTCCGACCGTTGCGCGGGTCCTGGAAACGAAATACTCATACACCGCTTCGTGACCAAACCGGTCTGGGCCATGTCGGAATAGATCTTCACGGCAGAACTCAAAACCCTAGTCGGTCGCCTTGTTTTGGTGCTATGTGCCAGCTTCAAATTCGCCAGTGGATATGAACAATAGTGCAGCACACGTTGACTGGATGCGGCCGATAGTACAAGACAATCGCAGACATGTGACAGACAACTCCGCGTAGGAGCGCGAAACTGCAGCATCTCTCCCTCTCCGCCACGCGATCAGCGAAACTGGCGGTCGCAGGACAAACCACAACCGCATTGACTCACAGCGAGAATCCGACCTGTCTCCTTGCTCATCCTTGGCCGAATTGCTCCACACACGTATAATCCGCCGCTCAACATGTTGCATCCCCCGCCCGGATGCAACCCGTACCCCACGAACCGCAACATAGCAGCGAACGCTTCCTGGAGACGCCCTATGTCCTTTCAACTCCCGGCCCGCGGGCTCGCCTTCTGGCCCGTCGGTAACGGCGACAGCACGACCATCGTCATTGACGCCCAAAACGTTATACAGGTCGACCTCAACCACCTCGAATCCAAGGCTGACGACGAGGACGACCCGGCGTGGCCTGTTGTGGACGAACTCGTCGAGCGCCTTCCAAAGGTCAATGGCCGCCCCTACCTAGCAGCTTTCGCGTTGACGCACCCCGACCAAGACCATTGTCGCGGTTTCGACCGCCTGCTCGACGAAGTCGACATCGGCGAACTCTGGTTCACTCCTCGCGTCTTTGCCGAGTACTACAAAGACCTCTGCGACGATGCCGAAGCTTTCAAGAAGGAGGCCCTGCGCCGCGTCGCCGCTACCGTCAATGTAAAGGGCGACCCCGGCACTGGCGATCGCGTGCGGATATTCGGCTACTCGGACCTCCTCGAGGACGATGAATTCAAGGACTTCCCGAGCGACCGCATCACCGTGCCGGGGAACAAACTCTCCGAGGTCGACGGCAACGATCTTTCCGACATCTTCCGCGTGTTCATCCACGCCCCGTTCAAGGACGACGATGCCGGCGACCGCAACGACACAAGTCTGGCCGTACAAGTCACCCTGCTCGACGGCGACGAAGCGCTTCGCGCTATGCTCTTCGGTGACCTCTCATATCCGATCCTAAAACGCATCTTCGACAAGAGCGACGACGACGACCTCGCCTGGAACGTGCTGCTCGCGCCCCACCACTGCTCCAAAGCAGCCATGCATTGGCAGGACGAAGGTGACGACGACGAAAAGCTAAAGCAAGACATCGTAGACTTTATGGACGACGCTTCGCTCAACCCGAACCGGATCGTGTCGAGCTCCAACCCGGTGCCCGCTTCCAACAAGTCGGGTGATAACCCGCCCCACGCCAAAGCCAAGACGCAATACGAGACGATCACAGACTCCTTCCTGTGCACAATGGACCAGGAAGAGCCAATCGTCGCCGAGGTCAATGACAGCGGTATCGTTCTGGCTGGCGTCGCCGCAACGGCCAAGACGGCTACCGAAGCCGCCGACCAGGCGCGCGGCCGCCAAAGGCCGCCAAGCGGAGCGCACACCTACGGCGGCGTTTAGTGCCCGACGCGTACGACCGCGCGGCGGAGCAGCTGGCCGAGATCGCCGACGCCTCCGGCGGAACCGTCCAGCTGCACCGCGCCGAACAGCCCAACGGTGGCTACGGCCGCTTTCACATCAGCATCCGCTTCGACGGAATCCCGCGTACCGACACCGGACTCCGCGTTCGCGCCCGCGAATCGTTCGTGGTCGTGATACCACCCACGTTTCCCTACCGCCACCCCATCGTCCGGACGATCCATCAGCGGTTCGCGGGCTTTCCCCACGTCCAGTGGCGCCGCCAGCTCTGCCTTTTTGGCAGTTCCGCCGACTGGCATCCGGAGGACGGCATGTACGGATTCATCACACGCCTCGACGCCTGGATCCGCGATGCTGCGATCAACAACCTCGATCCCGACGACGCCCCGCTCCATCCTCCGGTGGCCTATCCCACCGTCGACCGGCTAGTCGTCCCCCGCGCCGACGCACCCGTTGTTGCCGGCTCCCCGTGGGTTGGATTTGCCGATCTCCGCGAACGACACCACCGCACGGAGATAATCGGTTGGCGCCGGCTCGGCGGTACCTTACCAAGCGAATCGGCCCTGGCCGTCCTCCTTCACAAACATCTACCGTTCGAATACCCCGAAACAGTCCGCGCGCTGCTCGACGAGTTCGAGAGTCACGGCATCGAATATGCCCCGTTCATCTTCGCACTGGCCGCGTACGCCAATCACAGCCCTCCCGGGTCGCCGCTCCTCATCGTCCTCGGCACCCCCATGCGCCGCCCAGCCGCCGGCGGCCCGCACCTGCAACACCTTGCCGTGTGGCAGGTCTCGGCCGGCGACGCCGACCAGCTTCGCCACCTCGCCGTCTCCACCGACGCGGACAGCCGTACCGAAAAGGACAATGCGATTACCGCCGTCGTCACCTGGTCCATGACCGCCAAGGTGGGGTGGTGCCAAGTCGAGGAGATGCGACCCGAGGTCACCCGCCGACGCGACCAGTCCTCGCCAATGGCGTGGTTCCTTGGCAAGCGAATCGCCATCTGGGGATGCGGGGCAATCGGCTCGCGCGTGGCCGAATCGGTCGTGCGCGCCGGCGCCACCCATGTCGACCTCGCCGACAACAAGCGAGTCACGCCGGGCATTCTCGTCCGCCAAGGATTCGAGGACGCCGATGTCGGGCGACTCAAGGTCGACGCCCTTGCCGACCGTCTCCAGCGCATCGCGCCCGACTTGGTCACCACCGTGTCGTCGAGCGATCTTATCGTCCACCTGCAAGACCCCGACTCCTTCCCGGGCGTCGATCTCCTCATCGACTGCACCGCGTCCGATGCCCTGCGCACGGCGCTCGAGGCGGTCATCGGCGACACCTCTTCGCGCCCTCCGATCGCATCAGTCGCCATCGACGCGACCGCCGCCACCGCATTGGCCACGCTTTCGACACCTGACCACAGCGGTGCCACGCTCGACCTAGTTCGCCGCCTCAAGCTAGAAGCCTGTCGCAGCGACAACCTGACACCATTCGTCGACGCGTTCTGGCCGCAGACGCCCGGCCGGAAGACATTTCAGCCAGAACCCGGCTGCTCCGAGCCGACCTTCATAGGCTCCGACGCGGACATCGCCGCCCTCTCTGCCCGCATGATCAACGCCATTGCCCACGCCCTGACCACCTCCGCCGTAACCCACCCCGCCCTCGGTTGGCTGTGTCCGGCCACCGGTCCCATCCACGCTTTCTCGTGGCCCGCCGACCACGCCCTCTCTGATCGCGGCCGCGGCTACTCGGTAAGGGTTTGCGCACACGCGCTGCGGGAAATGCAGGCGTGGGCAAGACGCTCCTCCCGCGTCGCCGGCCCCGACATCGAAACGGGCGGCCTCGTTTTCGGGGAGATCAATGAAGCCGCCGGCGTATTGTGGGTCAGCGAGGTCGATGGCCCGCCGCCGGACAGCACCGCGACCGCCGACAGCTTCACATGCGGTGTCGAAGGGACCGCGGAGGCCGCCGAAGCGAGGCACCGCCGGTTCCGCGCCTCCGTGGACTGCGTCGGCAGCTGGCACACACATCCGACTTCGGCGCCGAAACTAAGCGACGTAGATTTTGCTGCTGCGGCCCAACTGCTCGCAGACTCCACCGCCGCGAGGCGGACGTGCCTGCTCCTCATCCTGTCGGGGCACCCCGACACAGGTGCGATCGGCGCCTACGCCTTCCGCACTCGCTCCCACGACCAGAAATGCCTCCAGTTCTGCGAGACCGCGGCCGCAACGACCCGCATCCGCCGTGCGCGTCAAGCGAAACGGAACGTCGGACTCGCCCTCTCCGGGGGTGGTTCGCGCGCCATTGCCTTCCACCTCGGCTGTCTCCGCGCACTGCACGATCTCCGCCTTCTCGAACGCATCGAGGTCCTCTCCAGCGTGTCAGGCGGTTCCGTCATCGCAGCCATGTACGCTTACACACGCGATCCATTTCCGATCTTCGACCGCAAGGTGGTGCACCTGCTTCGCCGCGGGTTGCACCGCGACATAGCGCACGAGACGTTACGCCCCGCCAATCTCCTCAACGCCCTTTCCGACCGCCTCGCGGCCGGCTGGTTCACACTAACCCGGTTCATCGCCCAGGTCACACGGTTTGCGCTCCGTCTCGGCCCGCTCCCGCGCCACGAGTCGCGCGAGCGACAGTTCACACGAACCGAGGCGTTCCGCAACGTACTGAAACGCGATTTGTTCGGAAACGCCCTAGTTCGCGACGTCGCACGCGACTCCCTGGCAACCGTCATCAACGCGACAGAGCTCCGCACCGGCTCCGCCTTCCGGTTCGGCAGCCGCGAGAGCGGCTGCTGGCGCTACGGAACCATCCCGCCCACCGATGCATACGTCGTCGACGCCGTAGCAGCGTCCGCCGCGTATCCCGCCTACCTCCCGACCCTCGACCGCCGCTTCCTGTTTACGGCCAGCGACGGGACCGCCCGTCGCGTGCGCGTGCTGCTCACCGATGGTGGCGTCTTCGAAAACCTCGGGACCGGCCCCATGGAGCCGGACAGAAGTTCGTCCTTCAGCACGAACGTGTTCAAACCCAACTACGTTGTGTGCTGCGATGCCGGGACCGGCCTCTTGGACGACCAACACTACCCCGCGTATATGCCCACCCGCCTGCACCGCACATTCCTGACCGTTTTCCGCAAGGTGCAGGACGCCACCCGGAAACGACTTCACTGGTTCGCGGAGTCCGGCGCCGTCTCCGGCTTCGCGCTCGCCTACCTCGGACAACAGGACGCCGCGCTTCCCTGGTTTCCAGCGGGACTTCCTGTGCGTGACGACGTCCGCGACTATCCGACAGATTTCGCGCCCATGGCCGACTTGGACATCGACCGCCTAGCACTTCGCGGCGAGTTGCTCACCCGGTTTCTCGTCTCCTACTACCTTCCGGAACTCTAGCCCCGCCACCCGCGTCACCCTTCCGCCGAGGCCGCCATAACACTACGCTGCCGTAAATTCTGTCTCCACCATTTAAATCACATAACTACATGAAAAAGATGTATTTATTTTCAAATCGCTGACCTCATTAACATCGAACGTTTCACTAAATGACTTGGTCGTGGCGTGGCACGGTCGCCCTTGGACGGCAACTACCAATAAGTTGCGCGGGTGATCGTGATTTGTTCATGGTGATGCCGTGCCGGGGTTGAAAACAAATGCAGGCACCCCAATTACTGTGAGCTTGACACATAAGGCATGCATGGAGTCTTCGCATTGACTGCAAGTCTCCCGTTCTTCCCCGTAGGCAATGGCGACATGACATTACTCCAGACCGAGGAAGGCACCAAGATACTAATCGACCTGAATACTCCAGCGGCGACCGATGATTGTGGTTCGCCCACTTTGGTTTTCAACGATTCGGCAAAATCAATGGATGCTACATCGAATCGCGAGTAGCACAGCGATCTAAGGAGACCGAAAGAATGGCAACAACGATTCACTTTATCGACGTGGGCCAGGGGAACATGGTCCTAATTGAGGCTGCAAGTGGCAAACGGTTCGTGTTCGACTGCAACATAACGGACGATAACGAGAGCCGCGTGCTTGACTATGTCGCAAGCCAAATCGGGGACGGAAAGGCGCTGCATGCTTTCATCTGCTCCCATCGGGATGCGGACCATATGCGAGGTGTAAAGAAGCTGCATGCACGCTTCCCGATCAGGCGGATTTGGGATAGCGACTACCCCGGAACGACGACAGACTCGCCGGAATACCGCGCCTATATGGATCTCCGCAGGCAGGTTGGTAGCCGAACGATCTCAAAGTGCAAATACGAAGACTACGGGCGGACGCGATTTCGCTATCTGAGTGCGAAGGATGATCGGCTTCCCAACAACGCAAACTCGCAAGGAATCGTGATCAAGGTGCAACAGCGAAATGCAGCGAAGGATCGGATCGAGGGTAGTGCAATGCTACCGGGCGACAGCGGTGCTGAGACGTGGCGTTACGGTATTCTCAAGGACTACTCCAAATCGAACCTTTCGTCAAATATCCTCATGGCGGCTCATCACGGATCCATATCCTTCTTTGATGATCCGGCTGATAGCAAGTACTACACGGAGCATATGGCGGCGATCAAGCCCGCGATGACGATTGTGTCCGTAGGGCCGAACAATCATGGACATCCGAATGAGACCGCTCTCCGATATTACAGACAGTACTCCACAGGTAGCAACAAAGGGAACAAGGTATATCGCACGGATACGAAGGGGACAATGAAGCTGGTTTTAAAGTCAGGTGGTGGATGGAGCATCTGTAAGCGCTGTGCTGACCCCACCTTCCTTTCGGTGAGTCATTGAGATTGGATGACTCCTCTTAAATAGGGAGGAGTCCGATGCGGAACGATGATCTGGATGCCAAGGGCAAGGACGTTGGCGGTTCGGCTGCGGCCAACGGAGCGGCGGCGGTTGGGAGGAAGCGAAAGAAGCGGCGAAGCTGGAGCGCGGAGAAGAAGATCCGGATCGCGCGGGAGAGTTTTTCTACCCAGGAGTCGGTGACGGCCGTGGCCCGGCGCTACGGGATCGCGCGCAACCGGTTATCGGCCTGGCGCAGTCTTCTGCGCCGGGGCAAGCTGGTGGCGCCGTCATCGGTGCAGGCGGAACCGGCTGGGGCTTTTGCCGACGTTGAGGTGGAAGAACGCGCTTCGGTGGTGATTGAAGGACGCGGCGTGACGGTTCGCCTGGACGGGGTCACCGACACGGCCGGGATCGCGGCGATCGCCGTGGCGCTGGCGGGCACGTCGTGATGGTGTCGTTGGGTGGCACTCGGATCGTGGTGGCGACGCAGCCGGTGGACTTTCGCAAGGGCCATGACGGATTGGCCGCGGCGGTGCACAACGAGCTGGGCCTGGACCCATATTCGGGGGTCGCCTATGTCTTCCGAGCCAAGCGAGCCGACAGGATCAAAGTGCTCTGGTGGGACGGCACCGGTCTGGTGCTGGCGTATAAGCGGTTGGAGCAGGGCCGGTTCGCGTGGCCGACGGTCCACAACGGGGTGATGAGGCTCACCCGGGCGCAGTTCGAGGCGCTGTTCGAGGGTCTGGACTGGCGCCGGACGTGGAGCCCGCGCGTGCGCCGCCCGCGCGTGGCGGCGTGACTGCCCAAGGGGTTGTTCAACCCTGATGACCGGCTCGTTTTTCGGGCCGGTTTTCGTTTATAACTTCCTGATTATATGGTAGTATTCACTCATGCAGAGCCGTCCAGAACCGGTCGATCTCACCGCGTTGCCGCCCGCCCACCGGGCGCTGTTCCAACGCCAGAAAACCGCCTTTCAGGCGCAGCAAACGGCCAACGACGAGCTTCGCGCGAGGGTGGATTTGCTCACCGATACCAACCGCCGCCTGGAACACCTCATCGACGAACTGCGCCGGGCGATCTACGACAAGAAGTCCGAGAAGCGCCCGCTGGACGATCGCCAACTGGCGTTCGAGGATCTGGAAGGCGCGGTGGCCGAGGCCGAGGAAGCCGCGGCTGCGCCGGGCACCTCAACAACCCCGTCCTCCGCCAAGCGCCGGGCACCTCGACGCAACCTCGGGCATCTGCCCAGGGGCCTGGAACGCATCGAACAGGTCATCGAGCCCGACAGCACGCAGTGTCCCTGCGGGTGCGGGGACATGATCCGCATCGGCGAGGACCGCACCGAGCGGCTGGACATCGTGCCGGCGCAGCTTCGGGTCATCGTCACGGTGCGCCCGAAGTACGCCTGCCGCACCTGCGAGGCCGGCGTGATCCAGGCGCCGGCGCCGGCGCACCTCATCACCGGCGGCTTGCCGACCGAGGGGGCGCTGGCGCAGGTGCTGATCGCCAAGTACGGCGATCACTTACCTTTGTATCGCCAATCGCAGATCTACGCCCGCTCGGGCGTGGAGTTGCACCGCTCCACGCTCGCCGGCTGGGTGGGCAAGGCGTCGTTTCATCTGACTCCGGTGGTGGATCGGCTGGCCTGGCATCTGAAGCAGTCGGGGCAGTTGTTCATGGATGAGACGCGCGCGCCGGTGCTGGACCCGGGGCGGGGCAAGACCAAGACGGGGTATCTGTGGGCGCTGGCCCGCGACGAGCGCCCCTGGGCCGGTCCGGACCCGCCCGGCGTGGTGTTCTTCTATGCGCCCGGTCGCGGCGGGGTTCATGCCACGCGTTTCCTTGAGGGTTTTACCGGCATCCTGCAGGTGGACGGCTACGCCGGCTACAACGCGGTGGCCGCGCCCGGCAAGGGGGTGACCCGGGCGAACTGTTGGGTGCACGCCAGGCGCAAGCTGTGCGAGATCCACGACAGCCACCGCTCGGAGGTCGCCGCGGAGGGCTTGCGCCGCATCGCGGCGATGTACGCCATCGAGAAGCAGATCCGGGGCGAACCCGCCGAGGTGCGCCTGGCCGTTCGCAAGGCGCGCACCGCGCCGCGGGTCAAGGAGTTCGGGGCGTGGCTGAAGCGGCAACGCGCCCGCGTCTCGGCGAAGTCGCGCCTGGGCGAGAAGCTGGCCTACATCGGCAATCACTGGGAAGGACTTCAGGTGTTCCTCACCGACGGCCGCGTGGAGATGGATTCCAACGTGGTCGAGAACACGATCCGCCCGCTGGCGCTGAACCGCAAGAACGCGTTGTTCGCCGGCCACGATGAGGGTGCGGCGGCCTGGGCCCGCATCGCTAGTCTGATCGAAACGGCGAAAATGAACGGGGTCAACCCGCATGCCTATCTCAAGGCGACGCTCGAAGCCATCGCCAATGGCCATCCGGCCTCCGAGATCGATCAGCTGCTGCCCTGGGTCTTTACGCCAATCTCACGCTGAAAGCCAGATGGTGTAGGGGCACCGCTTACGAGCATCTCGACACAACAGTAACGAAGAGTGGACTTGATCCGGGAGGAGGGATTGTTCGCGGCTACACAATATTCGGTCAGGCAAACCATGTGAAATCAAATCTCTTGGGTCAGTCTGGAGTCCAAGAACGTCCCGAAGTTAGAGGTAGTTTTCACTGCCAATCTCTCAGTGTTCCATGGAACAAATTGCCCGAGAGACAACGGCCATGGTGAATAGTTAAACGGGTTGGCAGAAATAACGATTAAACCTATATGAGCCGTCACAATCGCTGGCTGAGCGTTGTAGGGCTCAGTACAAAATACGATCGCGTCGCCCGACTTACGCCGGCGCTTGCGTCGTTCTTGCCACTTCTCCCGCTAACGTTCGCGCTTGGCGGTGGTCTACAGCAATGGACAGGAATACTCGGCGGAACTGCAGGTGTCTTTGCCTTAGGTGCAGTTGTCTTGGTGAACCTCGCTTCCGCCATGGGTAACCGGCTGCAGCACCAGCTTTGGCCCGACTGGCCGCTCGACGCGCCTACAAACGTCCGGCTAATGCCCAACAACCCTGATACGTCTCCTCAGCAGCGTGTACTGTGGTACAAGCAAGTGAGAAAACTCACCGGCCTAGATATTCAAGCGGAGTCAATTCATGGGGACGAAGCTGCAACTCGGGCGACCGTCAACGATGCGGTCGAGCGTCTACGAAACCATTTTCGTCGCGGACCGAGCCGTGCCCGGCACGACCTAGAAAGCATGCGCTATGGTATTGCGCGCAATCTCACTGGGATGCGCCCGATCTGGCTTTCTCTGTCCCTCGTCAGTTGTGTAGGTTCCTGGACTGTGTACGTTTGGGGCAATTCTCCTCTGTTGTGGCCTATCATCGCTTCGCTCCTCCCGGTGCCGCTGTTCTTGGTGGCCTTCTACGTGCTTCCCTCATTCGTTCGAACGCGAGCTCGCTACTACTGCGAGATCTTCTTTAGATTGCTGGAAGAAGAAGCATCGAGGGTGTGACGACGCGGCACTTTCTAAACGTCAAAGATGGTGACTGCTCGATCATCCAGCACGATTCTAACCGTGTCACGGTCATCGACGACTGTAATGCAGATTCTAGTGACGATATCGTATACGCAATGATGCGAAACATCGCCAGCGCCGATTATGGTGTGACCAATCCCAGCCGCCGATGGTCGCCCAAAAGAAAAGCACACCTAACCAAAACACAAAAATTCTTCTTCACTCTCGCGCGCTGGACAGTGGCTTTTGACGCAGCCTAGCCTAGCGGGCCTGAAGCAGATGTCGCTGTTAACGAATGCGTTCTCGTTCACACTGGTCTTAGGATGGGCTGCCGCGTGGTGGATGCATCTAGCCATAACGAAAGGGCATTCATTTTTCGGCGTCCGGGTAAATGCTAAATGGGCACGTTTGGCTGCAGACACGAATGCGAAGCAGCTCTTATCGGCATGTGACGTGCTTTATGGCGAGGCAGATGGCTAATGGCGTTAGTTGGCTTGTGCGACACATTTCTTGCCATGCTTAATTGGCGCATTGCGAGGTGGCGGACGTCAAGGACCCGACCAAAAGGCTCTTGTACTGCCACACTCCCGTCACTGATGTTGCACGCAAGCGTGATGGTTTCAACAATGCAGTCTGAAGTGTATTGTGACTGCGGGCCCTAGAGGCGAGACGGTCGCTAGCCTGATCGGGAGGTGCCTACTCTATTGGCAGCTTACGACATTAAGAACGAAGGAGGTCTCTAGTTGAGCATTGTGCATTCTTACGCTGTGGGGAACGGCGACATGTTTTCAATCCAGCACAACTCGGACAACTGTACGATCATCGACTGTAGTATTTCGAAGAATGAGAAAGAGCGTTTGCTGAAACTGATCGACAGGCAACGGGAAGGAAAAACAATCGCGCGTTTCATCTCCACCCACCCAGACCAAGACCACCTAATGGGACTGGTGGAGCTGGACGACCACATCGACATACTGAACTTCTACGTAGTGAAGAACAGTGCAACGAAGGAGGACGAAACCGAAGACTTCAAGCGTTACAAGAAACTGCGGGACGATGGAAAAAAGGCATTCTATATCTATAGGAACTGCAAACGCAGATGGATGAACCAAAACGATGAAGAACGGGACAGCTCGGGAATCAACATCCAATGGCCCATCGAGTCGAACGAGCACTTCAAGGACGCGCTGCAACAAGCAGCAAACGGGAAGAGCCCCAACAACATTTCGCCCGTTATCACGTATTCGCTGAACAAGGGTGTCGACATGGCTTGGTTTGGCGATCTTGAGACCGACTTCATGGAGAAAATCAAAGATCAGATTACCTGGCCCGACGTAGATATCCTGTTCGCGCCGCACCATGGACGACAGAGCGGCAAGATACCCAAGCCGATTTTGGAAGCGATGGACCCCCAGATCGTCGTAATTGGCGAAGCGCCCTCAAAGAAACTGAACTACTACCGCGACTACAATACGATCACCCAGAATTCTGCGGGTTCAATCTTCTTCGAATGCGTCACCGACTGGGTTCACATCTATGTCGGTAGTTCAACGTACAGCGTCGACTTTCTGGAGGATAAAGGTGCGAGTACGTATACGAACTACATTGGTTCGCTCGCGGTGTGACTCCGAATACAAATTGTTTCAGAGGGGTAAGCACCACGGATAACCATTCAGCGCCGCCACATGAGCCTGAAGGCAGCCCATACACCATTCCGACTGGCTCAGTCTCCCAGTCCACCATTCAGGTTTTGTAAGATACTGATAGATGGAGGAAAAAAGAAATTTATTATGATGATTGGAGGCTCTTGCATTCAGCGACCGACCCCGGCTTCCGGTAGCCTGCGATGCGATTGCGGGATCTAGCACACGTCACGACGTTGAACCGTCAAGGCAATTTCACACCTTGGTTTTCCGGCGGCTTTATTGTGATACCATGCGTGCCGCAAGCGGGGATGGACCCAGCAGGAAACCGTGAATGGGCTGCAGAGCCGGAACCTCAAAAACCCCCAGACAATGAATCGACTAGTGGAAGCGTAGGGAAGGGCATACACAAGGCCGAGTCCTCGCGTCCAACCTGACTTTCGCTGAAACTCAGGACCGGGAAGAGAGAGAAGCAAAGGCTCGAAATTGTTATTTCCAACATGGCGGTGATCCAGGCACGGATCGGTATCGACGAGTCTGGTCGGTCTACCTAGTATCCGGCGGGGTCACACCGCGTCGTTGAGGATAGCCCTTCGCCGGGGCTTGCTGCGCGACGGCGAGTTCATTCCACTTGGCTCACTATCAAAAGAGAATCTTATGCCCAAAATCCAATCCCCCAGACCACCTAAACGCCCATCGCCTCCCAGGCCGCCATCGCCTCCCAGGCCGCCATCGCCTCCGCGACCGCCAAAGCCACCCCGACCTTTTTGACCATAATCCAATAGCTAACCGTCCCGACCCGGTCCCTCATCAACTCGTCATTGATGCACGATCACATCGCACAGATGACTATCTGCTCTGTCCAACCCGCACGGACTCCCTCTCCGCCATTTGGTTTTTGTATATTGCTGACAAATAAAAGAAAAACTGCATAAGTTCGAAAGTGGTTGTACTCTTGGTTGTATCTTTTTGCAGGCGATTGTCATAGACCTTAAGGCGCTTCAACGGTATTTCATGGCGGCGAAAATTCGATCGCAGTACTCCTTTCCAACGACGAACAGTTAGCCGCGGTACGTAATCGGCGGCTCGATAGTGACTCCCAACAGCGGCCGAAGGCTACTAAGAACCGCACCGAGTTACCCGGAGGCTCCAATTCTTGAAATGGGGCCTCCGGGAAAGTTGGGACCGTTCAATCCAAGGGGAACCCTGTATCATCAGCAACTTCGCTACACGGTGTAGCTCGTGCATCAAATCATTTCTGGTCTAATGAAAAACGCGTTTTCGATCTGCTCCAGAGCAATTGCTGTTTATTTCATTTGGGCGCTGCATTTGCACGTCGGGTTCCCCCCTACCGGCGAGCTAACATCCACTGCTGCGACGTACTTGGCGATGGTTGTCTTTTTTCTTGTGCTCCCGTTCACGCAAAGGCTAAAGATTGGAAAACTGATCGAGTTTGAGGCTAAGGTGGAAGCTGTTCAGAAGGCAGTCGACGACGTGCGCACGGAGACGCGGCAACTGGTCTCAAACGTGAGTGCCGTGGCAACCGCAATTTCGACATCGGTAAACCAAAACGTGTTCGTGAACCTTCCTACCGAACAAGCAGCGCAAGTTGCTCGTAAGGAAATTTCCGAGTCACTCACTCATGCTTCTGCGCAAGCCATAGAGCCCAATGACGTTTCAGAATACTTTCTAAGTTTGGGCGACGCAGATATGCACTTCGCACTCGCGCGACTACGAATGGACCTGGAAAAGCAAATGCGAAGAATACTTGGCAGGCGGCTGCTCACTTCCGATCCAACAAAAATGAAGAGCAAATTTCTGGGCGCTCGAACACTGTTTCGGCGCCTTGTCTCCGCAAAATCGCGCTATAGTCACATGGAGAATTCGTTTGACTACGTCTTGAACGTTTGTAATGCGGCGATTCATGGTCAACAGATCTCAACCGATGTTGCCCTGGAAGCGCTTGGTATGGGGTTACAAATGCTTCGGGAGTTCGAGCACGAGACGGTCGCATAAACGATAAGAAGCCACCTAAAAGAGCAGTCTAGGGCCAAAGTGATTTCTGACAGACTTGGACTTGCCCGCGAGTCGAACAACTCAGCCCGATAAAAGGAGGCCTTCATGCGCCCATGAATTCCGCGCGCTCGCGGATGCGAATCATGAGGGGCAGGCCACCATCCATCACGTCCACCAGAACCTGTACCATTTGCTTCCACAAGCCAGTGTCAGATCGGATCGGAACTTCTACAGATCATGCAAGCGCTGAATCGCGTCCCGGCACGCGCCTGGAAATACCTGTTGATTCGCCTTATCGAATGGCACCTTCGACTGGCGCTGACCGCGCCCCAAGTCCCGTCCCGCGTGGGCCGTGCCGCGATCACGCTGTTCGCGACCGGCGTTGCGGCCTGCGTGATACTCGTTCCCCCGATACGTGCCGCAGCGGACCGGTTCGAGCCGATTGAAACGGTCCTTGCCGGTCTCGGCGCCACCTACGGCACCGTGCTTGCGCTTGCGCTGACGCTGTCCGTCATTCCGATCCAGCGGGCCGGCGAAGCCTGGTCCGCATCCATCCTCCGTCTCTACCGCCGCGACAAGGTCGCTTACATCACGTTCGTGTCGCTCGGCGTGCTGTGCGTGACGAGCTTCGCGTTCGCCGTGCGCGCCCCGGCCCTCCTGCCCGTCAGCTTCATTTTGGCCGCCTCCCTGGCCCTGCTGGGCGTCGGCCTCGACCTGCTGCGGGGGTATCACGCTCGCGTGTGCCGCCTGCTGGATCCGCAGTACGCGGTGGAGGCCGGCGTGAAGGAGGCGAAAACCGCACAGGACCGGCTGAACCGGATCGTGCACCTCAATGGGTGGCTCCGTCACCGCAGGCCATTCATAAAACGCAAACCGGCCAGTTCTCGCGAACTGATCGAATCAACGATCTATCTGCAGTTCGTCCCCGGGTATCCGGGCATCCTCGTCGAACCCTTTGACGACCTTGCCGAAATGGCGCTCCGGGCGCTTGCACGCGGGGAAAGACCACTGGCCAGGGCCGCCATTGCCGCGATCGCCGAACTGACCAATCACTGCCTCTCCGGCAGGAAGCGCAACCTCATGTTGTATCGCGGCGCGGCCGGTGCGAACACATCCGACGTCGACCTCGTCACGCACCCGGCCTACCACCTGTTGCGCCAGATCAGCCGCGCCGCGGTGAAGGCGGAGGACGAGGTGACCGCGATCCGCGTGTCGCACGCCTTTCGCACCATCGCCGTACATACGGCGAATCTGGCGGCCCCCGCCTTCAGCCCCAACACGGCGCCGCTTTCCGCTACGCCGCTCCATCACGCGTTCGACTGCCTCAGGTTCGCCCAATCGCAGGGCCTGGAGGAAGTCCCTTTCCAGTCGGCGTCGATTCTCACGGACCTCGTTTACGATGTCCGCAAGGACATCCCGTTCGCCGATCTTCACGCCTGCCTCGTCGATGGGCTTCACGACATCGCCGCGGCGTTCTACTCGGATCGCCGTTTCGAACTCGCCGAGGCCGTGACCAAGAACCAGTTCCTGATCCTGAATTCGCTTTCCTGGGAGAAAACGCGTTTCGCGGAAGCTCTGAGCTCGGTGCTCGAGAAGATCGCGCTTCAGGTTCCGCTGGCCCTCGAAAACGAACGGGCCGCCGAGCCCTCGCGCGCCTACCGGCCGCTGAAGCACGCCTACGACTCGACCGACATGCTCTCCCTCGCCTGGCTCTTCGGCAACACGCTTCGATGGCTATACCACGCGGACGACGAGCGCGACTGCCAGGACACCTGGGCGCTGCTCCTGCAGCTTGAAAGCGTGCTTGCCGATCACCTGCGTAAAGTCGCGCAGGACAACGAGTTCGGGCGCAGTCTGCTTCTGCGGGAAATCGACGGCCTGATCAAGCACGTCGCGGTCGCGGTCGCCGACTTCATCGACGGGCCCGCGCCACCCCATCGGGGCGATCACAATGAACTGATCCGGGGATTCATCGGTTTGCTCGCGTTCTATCCCGCGGCCTTCCGAGACAAAAACGCCATTCATGCCCCTCGCGTGGAGCAGTGCTGCGACACGGTCGGCTACATCGGCCTGCGGTTCCTGTCCAGCGGCCGCCCGGATGTCCTTTTGAATTGCGTTTGGTGCATCGAGTCCGTCGTTGGATCGTACTGTCGAACAGCCGATCCACCGGATTACTTCATCCTCGCCGAGGTGTTCGCACTCTTGTGGACTACTCGCGAAGTCGCCGTCGCTCGGGATTGCGCCGACATCGTCGCGCATCTCGATCGCGCATTGGCCCAGCCTCCAGACCTGACCGACGACCAATGGGAACAGGCCCGCAAGACTATTCGGGATCGCCGCGAAGCACTTCTCGAACGCCTGAGCGAGCCGGACAACCCATCGCGCCGGGACCGGGCCGAAACGCTCCTGCGTCCATTGCTGCAATCCCGCTCGGGGGCTGAAGGGTGAATCGCCTCCGGACGATTTTCCCCGCAGGGCTCGGCAGACCCGCATCATGCCCACTGCGCGCGCAGCAATTGGATTCAAGACACCTGCAGCTTGCAAACCCGGTGGTTGACCCGACCATGATCGAGAGGATTCAAATTCTGACTGATATGACTCTGGAGCGGGTTGCAAGCCTTGTGCGGCAAACATGCGAGATTCGGAAGCTCCCTCGCGACACTCACCGGTACCGAAATCGGAGCGCGAACGCAGGCCGCTCAATGCTCGGCCCCTTCGGCCCATTCAGCGCCTCGTTGGCATCGTTCGGGATGGGTTCCCCGCATACTCCGGCCGCAGGCAGAATGCCGACCACATACAAGCCGGCAGCGCAATGAACCGCGTGTCCGGCAAATTCGGTGGGTCCGCGGCAGCGGGCGGATTTGGTTTTCAGGCAAGTATCGGCGCCATCGCCGGCATCCACACGCTGCGCGGCATTCCCGTGCAGTGGACCGATGGCCTTACCGGAATGGCCCCATGCTCGGTTTCGTTTGAGACCGATGGACCGGGAGACGATTTGTCGCTGCAACTCTCGGACGGCAGCATCGTGGAGATTCAGGTAAAGAAGGGACTTCGGGCCGACAGTCGATTCTGGGCAGTTCTCGACGCCCTGTGCGAAGGAATCCACCGCAATCGCTGCAACTACGGAATCCTGATCGTGTGTCCGAACTCCAGCACCCCGGTGAGACAGCGCTATGCGCTCGCGCTGAACCGAATCGGAGCCGGGCGTATGGACGGCGCGTCGCCGGAACAGCTAAGGCTAGCGAGTCGCATGGCCGAAAAAGGCTACGACACTGAAGCGGTCTGCGCACGCATACGCATCAGGACGGTGTCCGCACTTGAGGATGCCGGCGACGCGATCGCGGCAGCACGTGCGGAACTGCGCCAAGTGTGCGCTGACGACCGCCAGGTGACCCCGGCATGGCAGGCACTCTGTCAGGACGCCCTGTCGGCCATAGCCAGCAAGAGCCGCCGCAACGTGGGCAGTCTTTCGGCGTGCCTGGCCGCCTCCGGAGTCAATATCGAGCACGCCTCCAGGGACTCGCCAGTCGCGATCAGCGACGAACTCTTGCGCTGGACGATGTCCCGAACGGAGCACTTCCAGGTTATCGGATTGCCGCGCCCACTGCCCACGGATCGAGCATGGCTAACGCTGACAGCGGTAGTTCGCGATCCATTCATCGAGCAGGCACACTCTGTTGAGCAGGCGCTGGCCGACTACCATTCTTTGGGGGAGAAGTCGCGCACTGACGAGCACGCGATCGATGCGAAGACCATTGGGACGTTTCGCAAACTGTGCGTGGTGCTCGGCGGTCCCGGCAGCGGGAAGTCCCTGCTGCTGAAAGTCCTGGCGCGAGAATTCGCAAAAGATTCCTGCGTCAGCTTGCAGGTGCGACTGCGCGATCTGGCGACGCGAGTGCGGAAAACCGGCTGCGGGATCCAAGAAGGTCTGATGCAGCTCGGAGTGGACGCAAGCGGAGTATCCCGGGAGCGACTCCGTGCGGCTTCCTTGTCCGACCTCGTTCTCCTGTGCGATGGACTCGACGAGTGCGGCGAGCAACAATTCGACATCGCGGCCGGTCTGAAAGACATCGCCGCATCCCACCCGTCCTATCGGATCGTGGTGACCACACGGCCGATCGGGTACAGCACCACCGAACTTCACGATTGGCGCCACTACGAGATCGCGTCTCTGGCTGAAGAAGATACTGCAAGGCACCTGGAGACCTTGTGCCGGTGTGCGCTCGACGAAGACAGCGAGGAGGAGACGGGCGAGCTTCTCCCCCGAATCCGAGCCTACCTGAAGGAAGGCGGCGCTTCCCGGGTGCTCGCCAGAAGTCCGCTTCTCCTCGCGTTCGGCGCCGCCTTGTTCCTAAACTGGAAAGATGCAAGCAAAACCAAGCTGGAACTCTACCAGTGCATCTTCCGCCTCATTGGAGGTGCCTCGGCGGGCCGTCAGGCCGGACCCGAACCCCCGCCCAGATCGATCCGCAACAGTGTCATGAACGAACTGGGCTGGCTGATCGCCGCATCGCCTCTTCGCACCGCGGAAGAGCTCGAGAGACAGTGCGCGCAGACGATGGAGCAAGCCCTCCGCAAGACGCCTCTGCAGGCCCTCACCGTCGTCGAAGCTTCCATCGGGTACTGGGAAGAGAAGGGGGTGATTGAGCGCCTGCGCCATCCCGGCATCGACCTGATTGCCTTCATTCACAAGACGTGCGGGGAGTTCGCGGCCGCTCGCCATTTGTCGGAAATGGAGCCGGACGAGGCGCGCCACGCAATAGAATCCGTTCTGGCGAACCCCGACTGGGAGGAGATTCTGGACTTCGCCGCCGGGACTCGCTTGGCGACCGTGCTAGCGGAATTGCTGATCGCGGAGTTCGAGGCCGTAGAGCCGGACAAATCGACACTGGATCGTATATTTCGGGTGCTTGCCCGTCCCGAGGTCTCCCTGTCGCCCGCGCAGCGGCGGTGCTTCCTGGAACGCGTGTTCGCGCTTGCCCGATCCGAGGATCGCCAGAAGGTCTACCGCGTAGGGACTTGCCTGACCGAACACGATCTCAGCCGGATGGCGGAGGTCGAAAAAATGGCTTCCGCTCTACTGAAGGCGCCAACAGAATGGTCGCGGCTCGTCGGCTGGGCGGTCCTCGCGTGTCACTTTCCCGACAGCGTTGAACGAAGCGTTCTGGAAGACGCCTTCGCCCGCTTCATTGATCGTAGTGCAAAGAAGGACTTTTTCGTTCATCGCAGATCGAATCTGCCCTTCGGACCGATGCCTGAGCGGAGAGTTTTCGAGAATTTCATGATCGGGGCGCTGAAGTTGTTGCTATCAGCCCAGAACGCCGAGTACCAGGACCAGCTGATCGCCGACGTCTGCAAGTCACAACTGGATGCCTCACTAGGTTTCGTTTCGCGGTTGGAAGTGTTGCTGAGGGGATTGGGACGGGAGGACTTGGCGCGTCCATCGTCCCAAACAGCCAATTTGTTCGGAGCTTTCGACTTCTCGATGCCCGATGAGTTTGATGCAAGTCGCGAGGCGCTGCTGACGGTGGTGGTGCCATCGGCATTTTTGAGGGATTATGAAGGTCCTCCACTGCGGACGGACCTCAAGTCCCTTGCAGCACTCTTTCGACTAGCTGAAATCTTGCGCGTGCCTGCGCCAGACGTATACGTCTGGGTGTCAAATGGCACCCGGCTTGATGCAGTTCACACCCTGCTTCGAGCGGCTGCGCATGTGTACGGGCTAGCTGCGGAGAGGCTCTGTGCGGAAGCAAGAC
This sequence comes from Candidatus Rariloculaceae bacterium, assembly GCA_965262365.1. GTDB lineage: Bacteria > Pseudomonadota > Gammaproteobacteria > Steroidobacterales > Rariloculaceae > UBA6522. The sequence continues at coordinate 2,606,675 of OZ253541.1, read as the reverse complement.
AAGCTATCGCTACCGTCGAATCTTTTCGCCGAGAGGAAAACAGGTGCTCATTTCTGCACGTTTTGCCAAAAGTGGATGCGGGGGAAGTCGATTGGGGTCGCGTGAGCGACTTCGAGATCGACATGGACCTAGTCGAAGGCCTCGTCCACCATCCCTCACAATGGGTTCAGCGCCTGGCGGCTCATTTCATCGCCGCGCGGTTTGCTGGCGCCGCCCTTCGCACCGTTTGCCAGCGCCTGCTCTCGGAGGCATCCGGGGATGCTCTGCACTGGGCAGCCGCGCTGACGCATGGGCTTTCCGACGGCTGCGAACTGCTCATTCACAGGCTCGGCGGCCGCCATACAGCCGGGCTGCACCATCTGTTCGAATATCTAAAGAACGGAGGGTGCAGCATGACGCCATCCCATCTGGCAGTACTGGAGAAACGACTCCTCAACCGCAACGCCAGGACCGCGGCGGCTGCGGCCCGATGGTGCCAGCAAACCGCTTCGAGCGCCGACACGTGGCTCGCGGATTTGCTCCGGTCGGCGAGCGGTTACTGGCGCGAAAACGAAGCACCGTACCCAACCGGTAGGGGCACCGTCCCGGAGAGCCCCAGGGAGGCCCTGCTTCGTACGCTGTGTGTCATTGCGCCACCTACGTTCGAGGAACTCGCCGACCTGACGGGCGATCCAAGGATCGATGTCCGCGATGCCGCCATTGACGGGCTGATCGGCCTCGCCGAGGACTCGAGCGACGAGATGTCCCAGCTGGTCGAAAGCATAGTCGCGAAACGGTTTTCCTCGAAACAATGCGAAAAACTCCTCGGCAGCGATGTCCCGTACCGCTCCGAAGACCTCTCAACCCTGTGCGACCTCTGCTGCGATCACGATTCTTCGTACCGTCTGCTCGCCGTTCGTCGCGTGCTGACTCACCGCGCAATCGACCCGGAGAGGGCGCTGGCGCTGGCCAGCTCGATGAGGAGTGACATGCACGCAAATGTTCGAGATGCTGTCCACCGGTTCCTGGATCGGCTCACGTAGACGAAATGACAGTCGGCGTCGATTGTCGAGCTGCAGCAATACCCTCTTGTCACTCCGTTCTGCATTCAGCACATCGAACATTGATGATTTCCGCATGCACTAACCTTCAGACATACGGCATGCATCCGCTGCACGTAACGGGGATCAGAACCGCTGTACCCTTTTACAATCCTATATCCTCAAGGATTGCGTTTCCGGCTATCTCGATTTTTCCGTCCGCATACTTGTCCAGGAAGAACCTCTGAAGTCCCTCGAAGAACGCAGACAGCCGCCCTTCGAGTCGGTAGCCCGACAGGTGCCGCCAAACGTCAAGTGTCCTGAAAAGTTGCCGAATCGCTGAAAGGTCCCGATCATCCATGGCGTGTCCGTTGGATTGTGGGGGATTAAAGAGGTCGCGTTGGGGCGGGAAGTCTAATGGAATAGCGGTTCAGCGCGAATCATCGCGGTTGGCCCAAGACAGGAGATATGGCGAAAGCTCAAGAAAACCGACATACGGATAGGCCGTACGTGCGGCCGATTGAAGGGCGTTGCCCGGGCAGTCTCAGCCAGCGCGGGCAATCGATTGGTCTGTTGTTGAGTTTAGCCGCGCGTGCCATGGTGCGAAACTGGTGACGGACGACTGCGATACACCCCGCGCGCGGTTGGAAGGCTCCACGGGAGACCGGATCGTATTACCGAAATCGATAGAGCCGGTACCCGAAATGCGTCCGGGATTTCCGACGGAGAGCCGAACGTGAAGAATAACGCCACAACTGTCCCGAGATGAAAGCGGCGCCAGTGCGTGAGTTGGAAAAGGAAAAAATTTGCGAGACGGTGGGGTTGCAGTTGCGGAGTGGTGATCTGCCTTGACCGCTCTTGCCGCTCGCTAGTGCCGTAACGGCGGGCTCTCTCCCTGACGACGGCGAGTTCAAATTCGTGGCCTCACCGCTACTGCACTGAACTGATTCGGATAGTAACTTGATCCGTCGGGTTCCTCGAGTTAGTCGATCCTCGATGTCACCAAAGCACTGTGGCGCTAGAACGTTGCAAGAGCTGTACGATCTTTTTTCTAACACTGATTGCCAGATTCGGACGAAGGCTGTAGTGTTAGCCGCCGCACCAATCGTATTGTGCACCATAAGGTCGACGATGATGTCAGGGCGTCATGATGTCTTACGTCTGTTACGTTGAGCCAAAAAACGAGTCTAGGAGAGTACTCTTATGCGATTGTCAAAAGCGCGAGTCCGCAAATATCGAAGTATTCACGATACCGAATTGTTTGATATTGAGTGGGAGAAGACGATTCTAGTTGGACCCAATGAAGCAGGAAAGACTGCACTTCTAGAGGCACTACAGAAACTCAATTCCCCCGAGGGAATTCGAGGCTTCGATCCACTTCGGGACTATCCTCGTTCTGAATACAACGATATAACCACAGAAAAGGTTTTGCCTAAAAATGTTACTGTGGTCGAAGGACATTTCGATCTTGAGCAGGATGATAAGGAAGTCATTCCGCAGGATTTTAGGAATTGCACTTACGTTTTTGGAAGAAAACTGGACAATACAGCATGGCATCAATTGGCAGACGCCCCGTCGATTCCCTCCTATTCGACGGTGAAAAAAGATTTGGTGCGGCTGGTTTTTCATGTGGAAGCGATGTCAAAGACTTCAGAAGGCCGGGAACAAACGGATCCGATTCTGCGTATACAGCTTGAAGAGATTACATCGACATGGTCTGAGTACACATTGATTTCAGAATCCAAAGCAAATGATCTGCTTGGATGGCTCGACGCGGCATTGCCATGGATGGATGAGTCTAATAAAACGGAAGAGCGCAGGTATGAGCGAATTAAGGCAACAATCGGAATTTCCGCAGAGCGTAATCAAACACTGAAATTGCTAAACGAGCGCCTTCCTGTCTTCGTGCTATTTAGTAACTATTTTCGGGTTAGACCTCTTATTCATCTTCAACACCTCGCTGATCGTACCGAGTCGGGCGTACTTGACGACGAGTACTACGACTACGGCAACAATTGTCTTCTCCGGCTGCTAGGATTTGACGCACGGGAGCTTTCCAATTTGGGGCGTGCGACCGAACCTGCAGCAGGAGATGTAGAAGCGCTTCAGAGCTATCGGAATCAACTTGATAAGCGAACGTATCAACTTAATGCTGCAAGCGTCCAACTCACAAGAGAAATTCAACGCGTATGGATGCCCAATCGAGAACGTGCTGAAGCAGATCGTCTTAGAGTCTTAGCTGATGGCCAATACTTGAAGGTTGTCGTAGAGGACGATTTAGGTGTTGAAATTGAATTGGATCAGCGTTCGGAAGGATTTCAATGGTTAGTTTCATTTTTCGTTGTTTTCTTCGCTGAAGCAGCGGGCAAACACAAGAATGCAATTCTGTTGTTAGATGAACCAGGCCTCAGCCTTCACGGGCTCAAGCAGCGCGAATTTCGTGCTACAGTTTCCCGACTCGCCGAATCGAATCAAACCCTATACACAACGCATTCTCCATTTCTTGTCGGACCAGACGAATTGGATTATGTTCGTGTATTGGAAATGGAAAATCGAAAAGATGGTACGAAAGTTCATACGCAAGTGACGGCCAATGATCCCGCTGGCCTCTTACCCCTTCAAGAAGCACTAGGATATGACTTGGCGCAAAGCCTGTTCTCCCAACGACAAAATCTCGTTCTTGAGGGACTAACGGACTACTGGTATTTGGAAGCTCTATCCGCTCTCTTGCGGGCAGATGGAATCGCGAAATTAAATCAACGCATCGCGTTAGTCCCGGCCGGCAGCGCAGGAAAAGTAGTTTACTTTGCAACGATTCTATACGCTAACAAGCTAAGAGTAGCTGCGTTACTTGATTCCGACGCAGCCGGAGAACAGGCGGCACAACAGGAGATTCTAGTTCACACACTAGGGAACAAGGGAATCATTCGTACGCGCGACTCATATCGCGGTGCTGTCAAGAAACCGGAAATCGAAGACTTACTCCGGGATACCCTTGTTGCTGTTGGGAAACATGAACTGAACTGGGACATATCTGACATCGCAGCCAATCATCAATCAAGGCCCATCGTTAATATCTTTTCTAAGGAAATAAAAGGATTTTCGAAATACAAGCTCGCTAAGGCATTTCTTCGTTGGTCACGGGAACACGAAGCGACAGATCTTACAAAAGTTGAGCAAGAACAATGGTCCACGCTCATAAAAAAGATCAATCGTGCGCTACGATAATTGTGCAAAGCTGGGCGGACAGCGCTAATGAGGAACTGTTGCTTTCGAACTAGGTTGATTTCACGGTACACGGGCGTCGTTCCGCAGAGGCCTGAACCGCGCCCGGTTTTCCGGAGACCAATTTCACTGGGTGGAGCCACCCCACTCTAGTAGACGCTATCCGGCGGTCACGGGCCGGCCTGGTTCTCTCTCCCTGCCTCGTCGCCAGCGATGCGCCGCGCGTCAATGGCCCTGATGAAACCCGCATCCAGCTTTGACGCATCCCGGCCCAGGGCGACCGGCATCCAGCGCGCGATGATCGCCTGGAAATCAGGGTCCCCTGACTTGACCTGAAACGTGTACAAACGGTCGACGATCTGGCGTATCAGGTCGCGCATGACCTCATCATCGAAATGCGATACCTCAAGCCACGGAATCCGCCGCCCGTCGGCGTCAACGACGAACACGTCGGAGAAGTCGCCCGTGCGGCTGACCGGCGACTTTCCGGCGTGGATGTCTTCAATGCCGGTATTTCTCACGCACATCAATCCCACGATCCTAGCTAGATCCGCGCAGTCCCTACGCTCTCGTGCATTCATCCCAGTGCCGACTCCACTACCGTCTTTTTCGTAACCGGCGCGTCGCCGATCTTCGCTTCCGCGCCATCGATTTCACTTTCGCCAATATGGCCGCTTTCCCGGGATTCGAGCATCGACAAGACCACGCGCACCTCCACAATGAGGGCCATGCGCTATTGGACACGCCCCGACCTGCAAATACTGGCAGGTCTGTACCTGCAGAACCAGAAGTGTTTCGTGGTTCGCCGTTGCGTGCAGCGCTTTCTTGCGGGCGAGATTTCCTCGCGGGAGCCCCACGCCACGGGACCTTACGAGCCCTGGCGGCCCGCGACCGTCACGATCGCCGGGGCGCAGCCCCATCCGACGCCCCTGGTCCAATCCGCGGCGATGGCCGCCGTCGCGCACCCGCGCCCGGCCTACCGACCGAAACTGCCGGTCAACGTCATCGGCAAGGGCCGGCTGTCCGACGCACAACTCGAAAGCATCATCCTCGCGGGCCAGGCGCACGAGCGGCGCCTGCCGGCCCATGTTCGCATCGGCGAGGGCTGGGAAACCCTGCAACGCGTCGACGGTGCTGCGCACAGCGGTCCTGCGGACGGCGGTTCTGCGAACGGCAGTTCCGCAAACGGCAATCCTGCGGACGGCAGCCGGTCCGAGGACGGGGAGGTGCTCTCATCGTCGGTCCGGTTCCGGCGCGGCTGGATGCTCGGCGACGGCACCGGCTGCGGCAAGGGCCGCCAGGTCGCCGGCATCGTTCTGGATCAACGGCTGCGCGGCAACCGCCGCGCACTGTGGCTGTCCGCTTCGGACAAACTGCTCGAAGACGCCCGGCGCGACTGGACCGCCATCGGCGGTGTGGAATCCGATGTCATTCCGCTGACCAAAATTCGCACGGGCAAAGCCGTCCCCCAGGCACAGGGCATCCTGTTCGCCACCTACGCCACACTCCGCTCTCCGGCCCGGCAGGGCCGTCAATCGCGCCTGAAGCAGATCGTGGAATGGCTCGCGGGCGGGCTCGATGAAGACAGCCGCCACGGGTTCTCCGGCGTCATCGTTTTCGACGAAGCGCACGCGATGGCCAACGCGGCCGGTTCCAAGGGCACTCGCGGCGATGTCGCCCCGTCCCAGCAGGGCCGCGCGGGTCTGCGCCTGCAGAACGCGCTGCCCGATGTCAAACTCGCAGACGTGCTGCTTCCAGACGAGAATGAGGTCGATCGGCTGCGTTACTTTACGGCGCGGGTGTCCGGAATAGCGAACGCCGGGGCGCCGGGCCGACAACACGTTTATCTGCAGGCACTGGGTACGCTTCCCGAAGTGCGAGTACATATGGGCCGGTTTCTCGCCAAGACCGCCTGGCGTCCGCTCACCAATCTGCCGGTGGCCGACCGGCGTATAGAGGCACCGGCCCCGGTCACGCTGCCGCCGGGAAATCATCCGGTGGAGGGTGGACAGACGTTGCCCGTGGGCCGTTACCCGGCCATGAGCACCGGGAAGAAGAAACGGCGCAAGGCTTCGAAACCAGCGCCGGATGCCGTGATCGCTGAAGTTCACGTCATGGAGGAGAAGGGCTCGGACGTGAACCTCGGCGCACATCTTCTCAACGATGCGTGGAAATCGCCGTGACGCAACCCTTGCCAAAGGGACTGCACGAAACTCGCCGCGATGCCCCAGAGCACGGCCGCGAACCAGAGCGCGGCCGTCCAGTCGGCGCCGGCGAGCAACAGCACCGGGGTGACCGGGACGGCCGTCGCCAACGGCCCCAGCACCCACAGGTCCCTGCGGGCGGCAGGGCTGCGCGTGGCAGTGTTGTGCACGCCAGTGTTGCACACAGGGGGGCGGCGATGGGCTGGATTCGTTGCGTGGAGAATCTGTGGGGTGCGTTTCATTTCCAGTGTCTCCGGATTGCCTGGGCTTCGACCCGTTCGTCGTCGGCCCGTGCGGGCTTTGCGGCCCGGACGAACCTCGCCCGGAAAGCCGCCCGGCTCGGGCTCCGCGTGGCGCGGCGATTCCGATCGGCACGTTACGCGATGCATCGGGTGGTCCGATCGATGATCGTGAGCGCGTCGGGAGACGACACCGCCCGCAGCCGGCGCACGGTGTTTCGCGGTCTGCGAATGTGGAGCCGACCGGTACGGGTGAGTCGCATCGCGGTCGCGGGCTGGATCGTGGCTGTCTCGTCCATCGAGCCGGGGAGCTGCGTTGCCGGCGCGTTCACCCGTGCACCTGCGAACGGTTGACGGAATGAGTTTGCGGCGGACGGTTCTGTTCGTGGCGACGGTCGCGGTCGCGATGGCGGTGTTGCTGCCCTGCCTGGCGCTGGTGCGCGACACGACCGCGCATGACTGGTACGCCGCGCGCAAGCTCACGGTCGCGCAAGTCATGCACGGCGTCGGATTCGACCCCTACAAGGCGATGGTGTACCGCACCGCGGATGGCGCGACCATGCGAATCCACCGTTTCGCATTCGTCGTGTACGGCGAGCCGATACGCGCCCGTGCGCACATTCTGACCACGGCCGGGGATCACGCCGTCCTGGGCGCCATTGCAGGCGCCATCGGTGCCGCGCTCTGCGTAGTGGTCTTGGTGGGCGCGAGGCGGTCGCGCCGCCACCGGTCCGGGGTGCCGGCGACAGCCGCGGTGCCGGGGCTGGCCGCGCATCGGGAGACGTGGAGCGGGTTCGGCGATATCGCGGACGTTTCCCGAGGCGGCGGGTCGAAGATCGGGCTGCTGGTGGTGTCGCCCGCGCAGCTCGAGGGGCGGGTGGAGGTTTACGGGCCGGTGGAAATCCGCGGACCGTTGCCGGTGGGGCGGATCGTGCAGGACGGGGCCGGGTTGGACGAAAACACCGCCCGGGCCGTGCAACGCGCGGACGCGCAGGCGGTGCAGACAACGCTTGCCTTGCCGGCGGCCAAACCGCCCGGCACAGCCGCACTGCGCGGCGCAGCCGACCCGGAAGCAGCCGCAACGTCGGAGTCGGCCAAAGCGAATGCCGCGGCTGCGCCGGGCAGAACCGCGAAGGATGAATCCCGGGCCGGGCGGACGCCCCGCGGTCAATCCCCCACTCCCGGAAAAGATCCAATCATCGAGGGCGATGGCGCAGCCGTGCGCGAGGATCGGGTGCCCGCCCGCCCGAAGCCGGGCAAAGGCGGCGGCGGGGACTGGTTGTAATGGTCGCCTCGATCGGCACGGTGGCAAGTTCCTCGCAGGGCGCAAGCTATTACGAGCGCGACGGGTATTACGCGAAGGACGACCCCGCGCATCGGGAGGCCAGCGCCTGGGCGGGCCGCGGTGCCGGCGCACTGGGGCTCTCGGGTCCGGTCGACCCGGACACGTTCAAGGCGGTTCTGGAAGGCACGGTGCCGGATGGGTCCGGGCGGCGGCTCGGGCGCGGGGGCCAACATGCGGAGTTCGTGCACCGTCCGGGCCGCGACCTCACCTTCTCGGCGCCTAAGTCGGTTTCGCTGGCCGCGCTCGTCGGCGGCGATGCCCGCATCGTCGAGGCCCACGACGGGGCGGTCAGGAAGAGTCTCGACTGGTTGGAGAAAAGCGCGGCCGAGACGCGCATGCGGGATCCGGCCACCGGGCGGATGGTCAGGGCGGGTAACCAGAAGACCGTCGTTGCCACGTTTCGCCATGACACATCGAGGAACCTCGACCCGCTGCTGCACACCCATTCGGTGATCGCCAACATGCTGCTCGGGGCCGACGGGCAGTGGAGAACCATGGCGAACGAGAAGCTGTACCGCTCCAAGATGCTACTGGGTGCGCTGTACCGCAGCGAACTGGCCGGGGAACTGAAAGAACTCGGTTACGGGATCGAGAAGACCCACGCCGACGGGCGTTTTGAGATCGCGGGCGTGTCCCGGGAGACGATCGAGGCGTTCTCCACGCGGCGCGCCGAGATCGAGGCCGCGATGCAGGACCGGGGCCTGGGGAAAACGGCGGACAATCCGCACCTGGCGCGGCGCGCGGCGCTGATGACGCGCGCCCACAAGCGCGACGTCGACAAGGCAACGCTGCGGGATACCTGGACCAAACAGGCCACCGATCTCGGTTTTGACGCGAAAACGCTCGTGGCGGAGGCGACGCAAAGGAGCCGTGAGGCCACGGACAAGGACCGGGGCGCCGGGCCCGAGACTGCAGCGTGCGAGCGCACGGGACGCCAGCCCGACCTGTTCGATCCGGTGCCCGGCGCAGACCCGGTGCCGGGCGCAGACGCGGTGTCCGGGTCGAGTCCGGCGCGCGAGGCGGTGGACTGGGCGGTGGCGCATCTGTCGGAGCGCGATGCGGTGTTCCGGGGCACGGACCTCGTGGCGGCTTCTCTCGCGTACAACCCCGGCGCGGCGTCCGTGGAGGCCGTCGAGCGGGAAATGAACGAACTCAAACGCAGCGGCCAACTGCACGAGGCGCCGGCGCTGGAGGGCGGCGACGGACTCGCCACGGACAAGACGGTGGCCCAAGAGCGGGAAACTGTCGGGCTGATGCGCACCGGCGAAGGCCGAGGCAAGGCGCCGATGCGCGGCTGGATGGTAGAGCGGCACCTGAGAAAGGGGCCGCTGACCGCGGGGCAGAAGGCGGCGGTGAAACTGACGCTTTCGTCGAAGGACCGAGTGGTAGGGGTACAGGGCTATGCCGGGACCGGCAAGACGACGATGCTCAAACGCACCCGGAGGCTCGCCGAGAAGAAGGGTTGGCGGATGGTGGGGCTTGCGCCATCGGCGTCCGCGGTACAGACGCTGGCCGCGGAATCCGGTATGGAGAGCGAAACCCTGCAGCGGTTCCTCGCCCGAAACGCGGGCGTGTCCGAGGGCCGTCTCACGAAAAAAGGCGCGAAAGCGCTGCGCGCCGTGTTCAAGAAAACCGTGCTGGTGGTGGACGAAGGCTCGCTAGCCTCCACCGTCCAGGCCAGGAACCTGCTCAGGATCGCCAGTGTGTTGCGTATCCCCAAAGTCGTTCTGGTGGGCGATTCGAAACAGCTCGACGCAGTCGATGCCGGCAAGCCGTTCGAGCAGCTGCAGGCCGCGGGAATGAAGACCGCGACCATGGACGAGATCATGAGACAGAGGAACCCGGACCTGAAGGCCGCGGTCGAGGCCAGTCTCTCGGGCGAGATCGGAAAGGCGTTCGGAAAACTCGGCTCCCATGTGGCCGAAGTCAATCCCGACAACATCGCCGGTGCCGTGGCCGCGCGGTGGTTGAAACTCCCGCCCGAAGCGCGCGAGCGCACCGGCGTCATGGCCCCGAGCCATGCCTTGCGGCAGGCGATCAATGAGCATATTCGGGAACGGCTTGTTCGCGAGAGCGGCATCCGTGGATCGGCGATGCAGAGCGAGCGGTTGGTTTCCAAGGGTTACACGCGCGCCGAGAAGGCGTTGGCGGCGAACTATTCTCCGGGAGATGTCGTCGCGTTTCATCGCCCTTACAAGCGGCTCGGAGTCGGGAAGGGAGAAGAGCGTCGAGTCGTTCGCGTCGATCACCGCAAACGGATCGTGCACCTGGACGGTCCGGAGGGCTCGGTCGCGCATTGGAAGCCCTCGCAGATCGGCGGGCGACAGGGCGGGACCGAGGTGTACCGAAGTGAAAACATCGAGCTTCGTGCGGGCGACCGCATCCGCTGGACGAGAAACGAGGCGGCGATGGGACTGGTGAACAGCGGCATGGCCGAGGTGACAGGCGTTAAAAACGGGCGGGTGTCGTTTCAACTCGAGGATGGACGGAGCCTGGAACTTGACCGAAACGATCCGCAGCTGCGCCATCTCGACCGGGCCTGGTGTTCCACCGTGCATGCATTCCAGGGCCGCACCGTGGACAACGTAATCGCCGCGATGGAGGCGAAGCACCCGAACCTGACCACCCAGAAATCGTTTTATGTGGAAATCTCCCGCGCCCGGTACCGGGCAGAGCTCGTCACCGACGATGCCGCGGCGCTCAAGGAACAACTCGAAGCGGTCACGGGCGAGCGGATTTCGGCGCTCGAAGGGATCGGCGCGGCGGCCAAGCGGGAGCGCGAACGGGAAAGCGAGGCGTCAATGGGTACCAAAGCGATGGCGCTCGAACCGCCGGTGCAGACGATCGATCCCCACGAACCCTCGCCGGCGAAGGAACCCGGACCGGATCCGGCGGGCGAAAAGGCGGCCGAACCGGAGCCGCCGACGCGCGGCAAGGCGATCGAAATGGACATGTCGCTTTAGGATGGCGATGTCCCGGTTCCCGGCTTGGATCCGAATGAAACAGGCACTCGACGCGGGATTGCGGCGGCGAATCGAGAAAGAAGGCGGCGCGAGCCCTGCCGGGATGGCAGTCCAGGTGCGTGGAACGAACCGCCGGGAATGTGAACCCGCGATGAAAGGAGACTCGATATGAACGCCAACCGCCCCAACGATGCATCCGGGACCGGCAAGGCGAAGAAGCGCAGCGCGCATTCGATCCGGTTTTTCGATCCCGAATGGGAACGGATCGCAGCGTTTGCGGGGGATCGTGGGCTGACGCCTGCCGAGTTTGTGCGGTTCGTCACACTTGCCGCGATTGAGGACGGCGATGGCCGCGGGACCCCTGGGCTGGCGCCGCTTATCGAGACGACGTTCCGCGCCAGCTACCTGCTGGCGTCGAGAGTGCGCGAGGAAATGCTGGCGGCCGGGGAGCACGAGGCGCTGGAATCGCTGATCGCCGAGGCCCGCGAGCGGCAGGCCGCGCTTCTGGGCGGCGGGTCGGACTGACCGCGGCGGGGGTTGTATCCCCGGACGGTGCCGCAATTCTCACGCCAGCACGTCTGAAATCCAACGGAGACAGCGCGTAGCCCACCCAGTCGCACTGCGCGAGGAACGGATCGGGTCTTCCGCAAGAGCGCCGGGCGACGGCGAACCGGACACGCCCGGTCGGTCACCGGTCAAGTTCGTCGAGGATGGGGATCGCCCTGACGGCGACATCGACAAATGCGTCAACGATGGTCCGGGTAATGTTTCCCTCCTCTGCCGCTTCGCATTCGCGATGCAAGGCCGGGACCAGTACGTTCCAGTCGCGGGTCTTTGCATCCAGGTATTGCCACTTCGGCCACCATTTGCATCGTTCCGAAAGATCGATCGCCTCGTTGAGTTTGCCTTCGAACCGCTCGCGCCGTTGCCTGTCGGCGGGTTGCATCTTGTCGGTGGATAACGGCGAACAAATGCCATAGTGCCAATTGGTCGGACCGGGGCATTCGGATTCCAAGCGGATCGCTGAGCCGCCCAAGGCGGCCGTTTTCTTCGGAGTGCTTCAGACGATATCGTTACCTCTACCATCCGCTCCGATTGCTACCGGCTGGAGCGACCGTTGCCGGGCGGGATTCGCACCCGCTAGGGAATGGCGCCTTATCACGGCGCACTGGAGATGGAACTGTAGATGGGTGACGTCCAGATCCCCTGTGCAGCCCCGCACCCGGAATTTTCCCTGGCGAATCGTGAGAGAGGGCGACGCGCGTTCCGCCGGGACAGGGACCGAAGTGCATCGAAAAAACAGCCGCCAGCTTGAAACCGCGATGGAAGGAGGCATGGAATGAATAAAACCCGGCGCGATACTGCGGCCGGAACCGGCAAGGCGAACAAGCGCGCCTCATTCGATCCGGTTTCTCGATCCGGAGTGGGAGCGCATCGGGGCGTTTGCCGGGGATCGGGGGCTGACGTCCGCGGAGTTCGTCCGCTTCGCGGCGCTCGCCGCAATCGAGGGTGGGGATGGCACTGAGGCGGGTAAGCTGGCCTCGCTGATCGAGTCGACATTTCGCGCCAGCTACATCCAGGTGCCAAGGGTGCGCGACGAGATGCTGGAGGCGGGGGAGAACGAGGCGCTCGAATCGCTGATCACCGAGGCCCGCGAGCCACAGGACGAACTCCTGGGGAGTGGTTCGGACTGACCGAGGTGCTGTGTCCAGACTCTTAACTATGTGTGCATTGCCCGAAGTGTCTCTGAGCTGATCAAGAAAACGTTCTCCTGGATTTCGAATTGAGGCAGGGCTGCCAATGACTGGCGGAACGATCAGGTGTAGAAGTGCAGACCGTCTCGGCGGATTGACGTTTGATGGTATCTGTTTCAACTTTCGCAGTGCCTTGCGGATCATCACCTTCTTCTTCATCGATTACCCTATGCCATCGTGAGCGATGTATCATGTAGACGTTTGCATTGCATAGTGACGCACCAATATGAACAAGCGTACGGACGCTCCAAACTGGGTTGCAGGCCGGCCGAACTGCAACGTAGATGCTGTATTCGACCTTCTAGCTCATGTCGTTGAGCGAGATGTCGAAGAGGCGAATAAATTGCCAGAGAAAAACAGAAACCTATTTTCGTTCTCATACCATCGCAATGACACGAATCTTCGAGAGCAATTTGTCGTGACCCGAAAGCCGCCAGAGAACGCTTTTGGTCTCTTAAAAGTCTCAGTCACCTTCGAAAAGACAGAGCACTCGATCAAGATTGACTATGTGCGCCAGCATGGTGATCGGCGTGGCGAAAACGATCCATCGTTGGAAGTACTGCCTGTATGGGAAACGGATGGAGCGGCTTGCACTCTCCAAGTCAACAAGAAAACGGTGGAAGCTTGGCAGATCAGCCAATGGGCACTAAGCGAGCTTTTCTTCAACTGCCAATAGGATTGGTTCAAAGATCATCGTGCTGAAAGTACTTCTTCCATGTTGCTTCGTCATTGCGAACGCCCCTCAGATCTTTGATTTTCAAAAACGCATATAGACGTGGAAGCCACCTAATCCACGGTGAGGGCGTTTGCTTCGGCGGGTTTGGATATGGAATTTTGAGCTTCTCTAATTCCATCATCAGATCAGTGCTCATTGCATATATGCGAGACGGTATTGGCTTCGCGATGAACATTTCCAACATGTCACGGCTGTCAAGTTCACTAATCAACTGCATTATTTGTGGATGCAATCGATGGAAGCGTTCTCTGGGTCGCGCTTTAGCGATCGCACGATAAGGGATAACACCGATCAAGATACATAATCCAGCGGTAGAGAGAGCTGCCCAGTCTGCTGGATTTGGCGAATATCCAAGTATTGAAACTGAATCCGTTAGCCAGCCGAATAAAGTATAGCCCTGAATGACGACTCCAATCGAAGCCCATATGTAGCGAGTGCTCTTCAGTAGCATGGGTACTCCAACTTGGGAAGGGATTCAACGGCTATCTCCTCCTTTCCGGTCCGCTCCCTGCGGCGCTTCGCTCCGAGGGATCGCTTGTCGGCCACCGGCCACGCGGTAACTTTGCCGTGGATTGGGTGGTACTTTTGAACGGGAATGACTGGTAACTTTCACGGGAATACGCACGCGATGGAATCGCGCGATTTGGGCGCCCTAGCGGACAACCCGAGACTGGCCGCGCGGGCCACGCTCATGACCCGGCCCCGCCGCGACGCCGAAAATCTTGAAGCGCAAAGGCAGCGAGACTTCCGGTCGCGGCGGAAAATGGCAGTACGAATGCAATGACAACTAGTGCTCTTGCAAGTGCGACATGAGTCCAAATAATCCCGGGTGACTCCCAGCCGAAGTCGCGTAGCAGGTCGATAGATCGATTTACAACGATTCCATCTTCAATAGCTTTTGCAGCGTCCTCCTGTAGCCAAAACCCTCGGACCACACGATATTCGCCAATATCACTGTTTACCTCACTCAGCGTAACGACCAAATTAGCATTCGTTCCTAACAATGCAATCCCGCCAGCGACTGCAAACACGAAAAGGATCGCTCCCCAAAGGCGCATTCGGCGTCTGGAGTAATGCCGAATACCAAAGAAAAGGGCGATGACTACGAACACGCACGTGCCACTGGCAAAAATGACTACGCGTTCCGGCCACGGCGGTGTCAACTCTGGACCCAACCCCGCGAGGATCGGTGCGAAGACAGCAAACAGTGCCGATGTAGCACCCATGAGTGTCTTGAAGTAAGCAACAAACTGCTCCAAGACGTTGGCCTCATAAGACGTGCCTCCCATGCTAGCCCTCATCAATGAGCAGCGGAACGGTCGGTTCGTCGTGTGGCAACCTCACTCTTTCCTCACGCCCAGTCTCTTGCCCATTTCTACGTGCGACAAAAGTCCAAAGCGCGCGCTCTAACCGAAGTGCGAGCGGTGACGACTCGACCGCCTGAACTGCAGTCCCCGGGCCCAATAGTGTCTTGAAATACCAGATTTCGGCACCAGCCCCATGAGTTGTGGAGATCGTAACGAGGCATTTGGATGGTTCGTCGCCGAGCGTGACGACCTCTTCAAGACTGTGTGCAAACCGCGTAACCTTTGCGATCTCACTCGAGCCGAGACTGTCGCGCTCAAACAAGTCGCGGATGCTCGTTTGCCACACAACATCGAGAGCAGCAATCGCATCGCTGTTTGCACTCCTAGCTGAGAGGTCCATGAAGATTCTGTCAACGACGACGGGCGAACCAGTCTCAGGAGATTCTCTGAGATTTTGAATGTCACTGACGTGGCGCTCGAACACAGCCGCGCGCTGCTCACGCACGCCGTCGCTAACTGGTCTGACGTAAATTACGTTAGGTAGCGCCAACACACGAACGGTCAGATATCTACTAAACAACTCATCCCACTGTGCTCTAATGCCATCAGGGTGCACGCTGTTGAGTACGATTGGGATGTTATTTGTATTGTCAGGCTCGGGTAGAATGACGAGCCGATTCTCTTCCCCAGGGCTCAGGAGCATGCTGACGCGATCCCAATCCTGCGCGTGCGTCGCCATATGTACGTCAAATGGCATGACATGCAACGAAGGCGGCGCTCCTATCGACCCATAGTCCCACACTGCCGTGGCCTTAGTGGCAGTTAGGATGCTCGCAGCGGACGCCAAATCGATCTGAATCGGGTCGATCTCAAGCAGAAATTGGTCAGAATTCGAAAGCATCCCTGCCAGAAATGGGGAGACACTGATTGTCGTCTGATTACCTAGGAGCGTTCTGCTTGCGAGTGTTCTGAAATCCAAGCCTTGGTCGGAGGAGCCTCCAACTATGATTGAGTTCGGACTAAGTTGCTGAGCCATAGACTCCAGACTTCCCAGGAAAAGGAAGTACGGCACCAAGATGCCCGCCACCAGCCATGCGCGATTTGCCATATCTGATCTCCGACGGTCAGCACAGTCTAACCCTTGCGTGCCATAGGTGTCTCTTTGGGAAACCTGTGAGCCGCCCACATCCCTGCGTTTCGACGGAAGGCGAGGCAAACTGCGGCGAACTGCCCCGCACGTGCGGGCCTCATGCGAGCGTCCCCGCGCCTGGCGGACCCTTTCACTAGCACCTCTGACCTTCTAACCATCCGGCATCCCGCCGTCCGCTCCGGTAGGTATCTCCCGAGATCAACCTGATCCGAAACTTCGACGATGCGGCCGGGACCAAGGTTCGCTGCAAGGCGGCGCTGACCGGCAACTGCCTCCTTTACCCGCGCAAGCACACGTTGGGCGCGACGCTCAACTGAACGCGCAGTGTTGATGATCACCCAACGCCAACGCGGCGAGACCGAGTTCATTCCCTCGCCCCAAGAAGAGCGCGAGTGCGTGTTGCGCAATCACGCTCTGGCCCTGCTCGCAAACTTGGACGCGCGCGTCGGGCGGATCGAAGCACACTAGGGGCTTTCCGCCGAGGAGGCCGGGGAGGTCCGAGTCCTCTTGAGGGCATCCGCCGCGAGGAATCGGAGGCCTAGCGCATCCACGCCGAGCGCTGAGCGAATAATGCCACCGTTACCCTCCCCACTCCCGCTTGCCCTTTCGCAGAACGGGACTGTAGACTGCCCGGACAGACCGCCCGAGCCGGGATAGGCAGGTGGTATTTGCCCGGTTGCGACGCGACCGCAAGACGATGAAGATCACAAGAGCTTTAGTTGTGCTGGTATCCGCCATCCTTTGGGGTTGCGTTAGCATCCCGAGGGAGGCCCCAGAGCTTTCAGTAACACTTGGCCAGCGGATCGCCGCGATAGGTGACGCGAATATCACGCTACTTCATCGATACTTCGATCTGAAGCGGAGTGGTGTCGACCGGTTCATTCAGGACGTGTGGGTTCCTCGCTTCGCCCAGAAGGTGTTCACCAATTCAAACGTCGAGCGCGAGTGGCAGGAAATCGTGGCGAGCCGCGACACGCAGCGCCGACTCGAGTTCATTCTGAATGCCGCACCGGCACTTCAAAGAGAGATCAATAGAAAACGGGTTGACTTGATAAGGCCGCTAGGAGCGTGCGCCGTAGGACGATTTTCGTCCGGCCGAATGATCCGGGGCCGTGGGAATTTCGTCTTGACGACGGCCGTGCCGGATATTGGAACGGGAAATCGCCATCCGGCACTCCAGGGGGGCGTGAATCGGTCCCCGGCCGGCTCCATGGCGGTACCGGGCCGCCGTCATCGGACCGCCATCCCCGTCATCCGGCCGCCTGAAGCGCTTGCATCCGCTTGACGTTCAACGCCAGGCACACCAGGTCCCACTCGCCCTGGACCTTGCGCAGGCCGCGCACGCTGAACCGCCGGAAACCCAGCGCCTCCTTGATCCATCCGATCGGCGCCTCCGACAGCCATTTGCGTTGCGCGTATCGCGCCCGTCCCTCGGGCGTCGACAGTTTCTCCGCCATGCGCGCCTTCGCCGGATGCTTCTCCGCGTCCACCGCCACCTCGCGCCGGCCCTCCCGGCCCAGGGCCACGTAACCGTCCACCCCGAGCGCCTCCAACTTGTCGAGATCCGCCTCGTTGCAGTACCCGGCGTCGGCCAGCACCGTCGCCGGGCGCCTCCCATGGGTCGATTCCACCTCCTGCACCAGCGGCGTCATCCGGCCCTGGTCGCTGGCATTCGAGGACACCTCCACCGCGACGATCAACTGGTTCTCCCCCTCCACCGCCAACTGCGCGTTGTAGCACTGCTGGAAACCGTCCTGGGAGGTCTTCATGATCCGGCTTTGCGGGTCCGTGAAATTGTCCTGCGCCTTCTCCTCCGGCTCCCCGTATTCGCGCTTGTAGGGTTGTCCGCCCCTCGGGTTGCGCTTCATTCCCGGCTTGCGCCCGCGAGCCTCATCGGCCTCGCGCTGCCGAGCCTCCAAACGTTCCTTCGCCGCCCGGATCGCCGCCAAACGGTCCTCCCGCCGGCGCAACTCCTCCGGCAGCTCGTCCCCTCGAAAATCCTCCCCGAACCGCGCGTCCTCCTGCGCGTCCACCGCACCCGCCCGATCCAACAACGCCTCGATCTCCGCCTGAAGACGCCGCTCCTCCTCCAGCATCCGCCCGTAACTCATCGCCTTGCGCTTGGAGGCGTTCGCCCGAACCTTCGTCCCGTCGATCGACAACTTGCCGAAGTTCGCCACGCCGGTCTCCGCCGCCAACCGCACCACTTCCACGAACAACCGCTTGAAATCCCCAAGATGACGCCGCCGAAACTCGCAGATCGTCCGGTGGCTCGGGAAGTTCCCCGCTGCCAGAACCCGAAAGGCCACGTCCTCCTCCAGCTTCCGTGCCAACCCTCGCGAGGAAAACACCCCCGTCGCGTACCCGTAAATCAGAACCTTCGCCATCATCCGCGGCTCGTACGGCGACTTGCGCCGACCGTCTCCCTCGTACCGCGCGTAAAACGCCGTCAAGTCCAATCCGTCCACCAGATCGCTCACATGGTGCGCCAAGTGCCCAGCCGGCAGCCAATCCCTCAAATCGGACGGCAGCAGCAGCCCTTGATCCGGCTGATACGGGCGAAACGTCGTCGGCATCGCAATCTCCTCCTAACTGCGACACAATTATCTCATTGTTTTTCTACGGCGCAGGCTCCTAGATGAGCTTGAGCGTCGTATCCAACTGACCCTCGAGGCGGAGTATGACGAGGCACTATCTATCAACAATACGATCACCAGCTTCCTTACGTCCGCATCTGAGGTGACCGAGAATCGAAATCGCTACCTCGAGTTGCTCGGCGTAACGGACGAGAGGATCTCTGCGGTCATCAATGGGGTCGATACGGCTGTCGCGGGTCTGCTTGAGAACGTCCAGGACTTGGATGCGGGTACCTTGGATTTTGTGACGAAGATCCAAGAGACCGAAGCCCAATTTTCCGGCAACTGAGGATCGGAGACAATTGATGACACTGAACTGGACCGAGATCGCGGCGAGAGCGGCCGAGCAAACGGACGAGGAGCTTGCGTCCGAAATCTCGTCACTGACGACGATGAAAGACAGCGAGATCGAGGAGTTGTTTCCTACTCCTTCTGACAAGGAGCGTTTGGCAAATCTCATGTTGATCGTGAAGTCAGCGGACGACCGAAACAAGAAGATCAGCAAGATTGTTCGCAACATCAAGGGGTTCGCCGATGTCGTGATCACTTTGGCGGAAAGAGTGGCCTAGGAGCGAGTGCTACTGGTCGATCCCTGGGTGACCGTAAGCGCGGTACCACCTACGGTGTTGGTCCACGCGCCTCCTGTTGCGTGGGGTAAGGTCTGAGAAGAAGCGGTACGTTGAGCAACTTGGGATCTGGCTGAGGCACGACCGGTAGACTGACGAGGAGAAGGTCCTACGAGAGGCTCAGGAAGCAATCTGGAGAGCCGAGTACATCGTCCAGCAACGGAACAGTTCGTTGATTCGTTTGCCCTATCGCAATAGAACAGGAATTGAGGCCAACCTCTTCTCCACGACATCGGAGCGCGTCAGCGTCTCCTTGGGGTGAAGCCCCGCGTCGTCATAAATTTGCCGGTCTCTACGAGTGCGCCGCCCTTCACCCGGTCAGAGTAAGTTCCCCGTGGCGTTGCCGACTAGGCTACATTCTTGAGCGTCCGTCGGAGGGCGGCTCTCCCGGATATTTCTCCCGGCATTTGTCTACTGTGGCGGCTCCGTCGCCATGCGGGACTGGTAAAATCAGCCCGATTAGGCGATTTCGCTTTTGCCTGCCTGTTTAGATTTGAAGTAGTTAAGTGCTCGGTTCGATTCTTATCATTGCGATGCAAGGCGGTTGGCGCGGCCGGATTGAAGACCTCATTCAGTGCACGGGCACCGTCCATCTGGGAAAGGAATCGATTCATTAACTCAGACTCACAGAAGAATTACGCCGTATTTTGAAGACGATTCCCATGACAAGAAGAGGCTTTATCTGGAATCTCTGGTGGTGCCGCGTGGCAACTCGGGGGTGATTTTGGAAATTTCGCGCCGAAGTTATTTAATTTTCTCCTTGCGTCCAGCCCCAATCATATTCCGTGCGGTGGCCTGGGCGGTGAACAACGTGGAGTGCTGTAGCTGGATTTCAAGCTCGGTACGGGGCCATTCGCGATGATCGAGAGCCTCCACTGCCAAATGAACCAGCAGATGATTGGGCGATTCGTTGCGTTTTTAGCGGCAGTTTCGACACGATTCCATTGCACTTCGGTCGCGCGAACAGTTTTTGATAGCGTCCTAGCCATGTGGTTTTCCATTCTCCAGAATGATTTTCCGGTCAACTGTGCCTGAACGCGCACAGGACAATTCATCGTTTCGAACTGGAAGCGCCCGTCTCGGCGTGGGAAGGCCTTAGGATCGAGGCGGGGATGGAGGGTACCAAATTTAGTGCTGCTGTAGGCAGGGCGGGATTAGCGTGCAGTCAATTTGAATGAACGCGTATAGCGGTGAGCATATGCGCAAGTTTCCCAGAGAACCGCTTGTGGAATATTGTCGTAAAATCAATAGGTTAACTGCGGTTCTCCGGAGAACACACTCGATCCGCAATACTTTTGTAGGTCGCTGACAGCGAATCGGCCCATTTCTGTCGGTTTGTGACGGCTCAAGCGTAGTCAAGGGTAGGTCGAGAGTATTCAAGCGCACCCATCGTGCAGCGGCATCGGAGGTGCGTCCGGTGTGAGAGCGCCACCGCCAAGCGGTAGAAAGAGAAGGGAATTCCGGAGACAACCGAAGGGGAAATCGGCTCGGCAGATGAGCCGAGAGCGAGCCGCCGCGGCGAGTGAGCGGACGATCATGCCGCGGCGGCGAGGGATGCGATGTGCGCGAGAGAGAATGGAGAGAACGCAAGTTCGTCAACGGTAGAGCGGATGGGTCGCGAGCCGTAGCTGTGCAACCTCGCGGATGCGCGAGCGATCATGGACGCGCGTCCATCCGATGCCGCAGCCGGGACCGGCGGCCATTCGGCCCAGGCGCTGCAGCGTCCCTGATAGGCGCAGGCCTTCACGGCGAAGCGCCGCGGACCGGGCGCGGCAGCCGGCGGCGGGACGAATCCGCTACGCGATGCATCGTAGCTATAGAGCAGTGCCCGCCACCCAACCGCCGTCGCGGCGACCGGCCTGCGATGGTCGGCAAAAGCAAAACAATGTGACCAATCCGGCCTCAACCGTGACCGGATAATCCGACAAATCCGTGTCGGTCTAGTCTGACCAACAACAACGCGGGTCCGATCCACTTCGCACTCGACCGGGTGCGCTCGAAGTACCCCGACATGGTGCTGGTCCACGGCGGCGGGCCGGGTGCCGAGAAGATCGCGGCGCGGTGGGCGGAAGCCCGGGGCGTGCACCAGGTCGTCTGCAAGCCCGACTGGACCGCGCACGGCCGGGCGGCACCGTTCCGGCGCAACGACCAGCTCCTGAGCCTGCTGCCGAAGGGCGTCATCGGGTTCCCGGGATCGGGGATTTCCGAGAACCTCCTCGACAAGGCCGTCCAGCTCGGGATTCCGGTGCAGCGCGTTAGCCTGAGCTAGCGCATCCTGCCCTCGGGCCGCATCGCCGCCGCGCGGTGCGGCCCGACTCTTTTTTGACTCCACTGTCGGCGCTTGGGCTCGCGTGGAGCCTGGCCCATCTGGAGCGAGACGCCCGGCGCTCGAGAGAGAGCGATCTCGGCGTTACCCGCAGATCATAAGGAGAAACCGATGAGCCGCATCACGTTCAAACGCGTCACGCCCGAGGAGTCCGTCATCTACGCCGCCGACGGCGACCGCGTCGGCGAGGTCTACCGCCAGCCCGATATCCTGTCACCCGGCAGCCATTATTTTATAGTTCATCTCGACGACGATCCCAGGGGTTGGGTGCGCGTCTTCGACCGTTCGCGAATCCGTGACGCGGCCCAGGAGCGTCTCGATTCACATCCATATTTCTGAGACACGCGCCGGGCATCGCCCGAGCGCGCCGCCGTCGCTGCCGGCGTTCGCGTTCGCGAACGCCGCCTTCCTCCTGGCGCGCCAATGTCTCACCGATGACGTGCCCGGCCGCTTTGCTTCGTCACGGCGCCACTCTACCGCTTGCCTTCCCGAATCGCGTCGCCTTCGGCGCCGCGCTTCGCGGCGGCTGCGCCGCTTCTCGCCTGCGCCAGCAACAGTCCCTTCGATTCCTTCCGGTCAATCAGGACAACAATATCCAAAACGTTCCTGTGACGCTGCAGACGATCAGTATCCAGTCGCCGATCCCTTCCTTGATTTCGGGCGCGTCGCTTCGCGACCGGGCTACCCTGCCGAGCCCGCTGCGCGGTCTCGACCCTCCGGGCGGGTATCCCTCGCGTCTCCGCTCGCTTCGCTCGCTGCGCGGTCCCCTTGCCCGGCGGTTCGCTACGCTCACCGCCGCCTGCCTGGACGCCACCGAAGTGCCGTTGCTTCCGCTCCGCGGTTCGTCCACATACGTGTCCTCCTCGCGCCGGCGCTGCGCGCCATGCTCCTCGACGCCTTCGCCTCGCTTGTCCTTGCCGGCTTCGCCGGCTGCGGCCCGCGCCTCGGCTCGGCGCCGCGCGGCCCGCTGGCTGCCACCTTGCGCGTCAGCTTGACTCGCCGGCGTTCGCATTCGCGAACACCCCCTCGCGCGCCGCCGCGCCGCGTCTCGTGCGCTCACTCGCCGCGGCGGCTCGCCTTCGGTTCCGGTCCCGGAACCGCTTTCCCCTTCGTTCGGTACCCTGGATTGGGTCTTCTCTACGCCCTTCGGCGGCTCGGCTCTCACACCCCACGCAGCGCGCTGCCCAAGACGACACAAGCCGACACAACTACGCTCAACGTACCGTTTACTACGCTCCCGCCGACACGAACCGTCAGGACTACCTTGGATCGAGTGCATGCTCTTTGTCACTCCTCCTATCCTGTTGAAATACTTGAATTTCGCGCACAATCAATGACAATGCGAACACGACCCCAATGACGTAATTCTCCCGTGTATGCTCCTTGTCACTTCCCCCAAGGTGCCCAGCCCTCGCTAAAACACGACAGTTTTCGCCTTAACTCATCGACCCAATCCCCAATGAAATCTCCCACCAAAGGACTGAAATCATGACCGGCAATGACCACAACTCAACGGAACCCGAAGGCAATCCGCGTCACGACCGAACCGAAAAACGCACTCAGCGATCCATCCGGTTCTCCAATTCCGAGTGGAAAACGATCGAAAAGGCCGCGCACGCACGGGGAATCGCGCCTGCGGAATACGTGCGCACCGCCGCAATGAACGCCGCGACGGGCCAATCGTCCGCGAATTCCGCCGCCATCCCGCCCGAATTCGTCCAGTTGATCAAGCATAATTACCGTTACACCTACATCCTTGCGACGCTGAAACGCGACGAAATGATCAAGGACGGGCGTCGCAGCGAAATCGAACGCCTGGTCGAACTCGCGCGCGAGGCCCAGAACGAGTTGCTGTCATAGACCTAGGCGCAGGGTCGCCTGCTCCCTTTCTCGCACTGGGAGAGCAACATCTGAGGTTTTCTCGGCGCTCTCCCGCTCGTTCCAGCCTGGAACTGTCCATAATCCTCTCGCCCGCAGCCCTGGAGCGCTCAAAAACTATAGCCACTTCGTCCGTTTTGAATTGCGATCCCGTGGACGTCTCAGGACGACTGCCCAACCCCCGGAAGCGCCGCAGCCCTGTCGGCGCAGCTACGTTGGCCATATATTGCCCCACCCTAAAACCGACTTTCTGCTCCGCCCACCTATGAGTTCTCAAATGCCGGTCACTTTCGCCCAAGACTGAAGACGCCGAACACCGGATTGCCGCCCGGCTAGCCAAGACAATGGCTCAGTTGTGCGTGCGAAACCGTACGATGCTGGAGGACCTCCACGCGGGAATCGTGCCCGGACGCCGGACCGGAGATTTTTCTGATGTCGTCGTTACCGACGCCAACGGGCGGCAAATACTCTGGACGGAGGTATCGCATTTCGACAACGAGGCCATGCGAGAGCTCATGCGCCAGATCGTCAACCGGATCTGTTCGTTTCCTCTGAGCATTGACGATCCGGGTCTGCACGATGAAATCCAGCGCTGGTATGGCATCTCCGATCACTTGGATGACCCCGATCTGGACAACGATCTGATGAGAACCGGCACTCTTGACCGCCGCCTCCGCAGTAACAAGTAAAGGGCGTGTTGCAGCAAACCGTTTCCGTCCGCAAAGCTCCAACCCGCGCACCGCCCGTTTGATCTTGCCCTCCGGAAACACTCTTCGAGACCAGCGTCCCCGCCGCTTGCAACTACACATGCAACTCACTAAGCTCTCGTGCTTTCGTTGGAATCAAAACAGTCGCCTTCCCGCCAGCCAAACTGAATTACGTCACTACCCTTTGCCCGAGCATTCCGCTAGCAGGATCGCGCCTCGACCCGACTTTCGCTTGACCAACCAAACCTCTTTCTGGCGCCCAGGGAAAGTCAGTCGAAGAACGTCTCAATTAAATCCAACATACTGCCACCGGTCCCCGGAGCGTTTTAGAGCTATGAAACTGGTTTTTTTTGACGAAAGCAAAGATCAACCGGATTATCCGTATTATCACATCGGCGGTGTCTGCATCGATGAAAGCAACCTCATCGAAACTGAGCATCTCGTAGGTAGCATAGCGATTAAAGCATTTGGCACGGACGAACTTGCACGACAAACTGAACTTCATGCCACGGATATCTACCACCGCAAGCGAAACTTCAAAAAGTGTCCTGACTTCGGAAAGAGATTGGAGTTGCTTGATGACTTCATGGCTATCTTGTCGCTCGAAACTGTACGCCTCATCAAAATCCAAATTAACTGTACCAACCTGTATGGAAGCCAAGACCCTGCAGAAATCGCATTCATGTTTCTTTGCGAGCGCGCAAACGATCTTGTGCTGGCAAACAACGGGCTTGGCATGTTGATCGGCGATAGGGAAAACGACCAGGTCGCAGACAGGTTCGCTAAAACGCTCTCAGGTTATCGAGCCAGTGGCACGGAATTCGCCTTTGGCCGCGACATTCACAATCTCGTGGATTCCGTTCACTTCTCCCACTCACACCTCAGCCGTCTATTGCAATTGGCGGATGTCTACACCTGGTTATTGCAGTTTCGGAATCGTAACAACGGCTCTGAGGCTCCTCGGCACCAAGCTGTAATGGAGTTGCTTGTGCGTGAGTCGGTCAATCTTTTCCCGTCCAAGTACAAGATTTGGCCGAATCTATGAGTTGGGATCGATAGTTCTGCCGCTTGTAGCCAACGGTGCGTCTACATGTAATGCCAAAACGGCAACGGTGTGTACTCCTCAACGCCCCCTTCGTCTCTATTGCCCTGAGGCGGAAGCGTTGTGAGGATGTCACCAATCCTGCCCGCAAACTTAAGAGTGATGGGGAAACCGTCCGAAAACTTGCAGCTGTTATAGTTGAGCTTGCTCAGGCGAAGAATATCCTGAAGGACGGTCTCTAAGTCAGCCTCGCCATTGCAAATTTCTACGTCGACCGGATTGGGTACATTCCACCCAGGATAAGTGTTCAGTCGGGGCACAAACCCTGACGTGAACAGGAACGCCCTTTTGTCCGAAATTCGAAGAACCGCGCCCCGCATTAACGGCTTGCGGCCGCGCGTGAATAGCTTGACCCCCGAACCGCCCCGACGGATTCTGACGCCAACGACCTTCGTATCGAATTCATTGGCAAC
The DNA here is from genome assembly GCA_965262365.1 of Candidatus Rariloculaceae bacterium. Taxonomy (GTDB): domain Bacteria; phylum Pseudomonadota; class Gammaproteobacteria; order Steroidobacterales; family Rariloculaceae; genus UBA6522. The sequence goes on along the minus strand of OZ253541.1, from coordinate 2,581,045 downwards.
TTCTTCGAAGCCCTCCCACTCAAACTTGTCAAAGCGAACGCTTCCGTGAACAAACAATTCCTTCGGAGGCGTCCCATCGTGAGCTTCTGCGTATGAATGTATGGCTGTTGTAAGGAGTTTTTTCGCTTCCTCCTTGTCTAGGTGACACTGCCTAAGTTGTTCGGAATACCAAGGACCCAAAGCGCCTCTGAACACCATTCCGTGTCCGTCCTCAAGAAACATCTGCGCACCGCAACAGGCGTTGTTCCCACCCTGCGGTTGCGTAAGCCGCTTGAAGACAATGCCCATGTAGCAGACGCCAACCCTCGCATCCGCCAAAATCCAAGGCCTCCTTCTTGTCTTGTAGAAAATCGATGTCGTAAGATTCCATGCGATTGTTGCGGGATCTTCCTTGTCACGCACAGGATTGTCCGGCGTCCGTAGACATGCATCTAGCGTCTCCTCCTGCAGGATTTGTGTGACGATTTGATGTTTAAGAAGCCGGGCCTTTAACTGATTGTGAAAGTCCGGCTTGAACCGAAGAGCGTCTTGGTATTCTTCTGCGAATTCATCGGACACATCCTTATCAGCAAAGAGCTCCATCTGCCGGGCATCTTTTGCGCGCGTGCCAGGTAGGTACTCCTTGGGTGGATTTGAAAGCGGGCGGCAAAGCCCTTCGAGCTTGCTGGGTACTATGACGAACCAAATAGAAGGCTTGTTCTCACTCTCATAGTTGCTCTTGATAAGGCGCTTCGCATAGACCTTGACGGTACGGGAAATCCGTGTGTGCAAATCGTGCACTCTCAGCGCGTTTTCAAGCGTTTCGTCAGAAATGACGCATCGCACCTCCGGTTGCTGGTGCCAGGTAATGCCAAAAACCGTTTCGAAACCAGGATAGAATTGATGGGTCAATTTGCCGAACTTCGCGTCCTTTTTGCGGGTGAATCGGGAGCCTTCGTATGCCGGCAGGAAACGGTTGATGTTAGCCGACCACCTGTCGAAGAACGCGAGCCCCATCTGTGTGCCAATTACCCCGAAGCGGACGCTGCCCGCTTTTCGCGTGTACGGACCGAACAGTGTGAGGCCGTCCTTGGGATGCTCAAGCGTCTGCCCATGACCGAACCGAAGATGGGGTTCCGGAAGGTGGAAAACATCACGCATCGTCCCACCCAATGATTTCTTCGAGCAGAGCATCATCATCCATTTCGAGGTAGGAAAGGTCCGTCGAAAAGATCTTGGGCTCCGCTGACAGGACAACCTGCTGATAACCCGCTTGGAAGCAAATTGTCTCTTCGTCGCTTGCCAACCAAGTAGAGAGAGCAAGAATCTTCGAACGCCACTCTTTGTTCCACCACTTGATCGTCTTCGCAGCCTTCTTGTGATCGATCGGAAAAGGCTTCTCGCCCTTGTCGCTCCGATACGGTTCAGTCAGGATAAGTTTCGGAGACAGAAGGATTCCACAATGCGCATATAGATCAACCACGGGTTGCACGCCAAAGTGCCAATAATACTCCTTTCGGCGGTAAGTCTTGCGACCGACTAGCCGCACCCGCGCTCGACGTCCTCCCGGTTCTAGAAAGCTATAATTGTTGCTCTTTACCAGGCTGTCGGCTGGAAACCAAATTTTTTTATTCGAGTAGCGCAACGGTTTGTAGCTAAGGCCCTTCTCAGCAAGGAATTGTTCAAGAGACATAGCGACAAGATAGGTTATGGCGTTGCGCGCAGCCTGCGGCTGTATGTTTGCAGCCCCGCACCCCTCAGCGACCAACCTACTCGTCGGAACAGTAATTGCGTCTTCAATTCCCAATCCGTCCACGATTTCAAGATAGTCGTCTGCACATGCGAATGAGACGGCAAAATCACCGTATGCTGCGTGCGCTGGATGCGTGGGCAAAACGCCACGTAATCGTTTGTAACCGGCAAGAAGGTTGCCGTCTGCGCTCACCCTTAGGAAATGAACACTCTCCGGCAGCGCCTCGAAGGAATGAACATTTGAGACAAGCTCGGCTGGCTCTTCTCTTACGAGTGTATCCTTCGCACTCAGCGCTGGCCACCACGACGAAATCTTGCCGTAGTCGGGACGTTGACTACGCACGACTTTGTCCTCGATTAACCGCTCGTTCAAGGCCCTTAGACCGTTAGCCCAGCTTTCGCTGGATATATAGAGATCGGGACTGATGAGGATAGGCACGCTGCCCCTCAACTTTTCAATGCGCAGCGGGAGAATGAAGTTGTCACGTCCCAAATTTGCTGCTGATTGAATCTCCCTGTAGACGCCCTTCTTCCTCTCAAAATCGCGAGATGCATCGGATAATAGAAAGATGAACTTTGCAGCATCGCATTCAATTTTCTTCTGAACTTTGAGCCAGAACTCACTTTCTCCGCCCTGACTGTTCTTGACGTCGCACCAGACCTCGTATCCCAAGAGGGTCAACTGCGTTGCAAACCAACATGCTGCTGCATTGTCTTCAGGATTGGCATGGCTAATGAAGAGCAGCCTCCGCTCGGCACTAACGGGCAGTAGAATGTCATTCTTCATCTCACTCGCACTCGAACTGTTGCGCTCCAACATTACTCGGCTACTTCAAGTTAATCCATCATGCTACGTAGCTCCGAAAACGGGATACACCAAAGACCGCCAGTTATCATCTACAAGTTTTTTCCTACGGTCCGGCCTGGTGCTTTTACAGCCGCGATAAACGCTTATATTGCGCGATCACCGAGTCCTCCGCTTCCTCTACGGTACTGCCGAATCCAACTGACAGATGCACAGCCCTAGCAATTTCAGTGCGGGGCCTTGCATAGCAAAGGACAATTTCCGGCCGACCCTCTTCCAGCGTGACTTCCAAATCATAGTCAGTAAGCTTGGGAAATCTCGAATCGGTTGGGCATGGCCTCGTTTGCCACCCACCCGTTGAGTATCCACATTCATAAGTCTCAACCTCTCCGCTATTTTTTTCGTCGTACTCGATGTATGTCAATTCAACCAACTCAGATTGGCAATAAGGGCACTGGTAATGGGACAGCTGCGCCCGCAGAGTTTCGACTTGGCTCTGCAAGTCGTTTAAGGCTTCTCCACTTGCAAGCCGTTCCAATTGGCCACGGGGATGTGCTTCATAGAGATCGGGCCGGATAGTGCGCAGAACCGTGAGTGCGCCCTCCAGCACGTCGCTCTTGCCCATGTCGATAGCAAGCTTATCGGAAAGTGAAGGACTGAAACGTCTAACCTCTGCCTTGGTGACACCAATCCAAATCGGGAGGATTCGAAAATCCTCCTCCACGTCACGGGTAACGAGGCCTCGCAGCTCATGCTCTGGCCACGGCTTGCACAGCAAAGCCTGACTGACGACGACAATTCCATATCTTGCGCCCGCGATACCCCGGTCAATCTCTTGTGACACGCTATCTCCGACCGACAGGGCGAAATCGTCATACCACACCTTGACGCCAAGCCGGCGTAACGTCTCCGCAAAAGGCTGAACGAAGCGCTCCTTGTCCTCTGATGCATGACAAATAAAGACATCATGGGTAGCTCGCATGTTGCTTGGTTCACTACTTTTTGGACTGACCGCGATGATACGCTCGATCTGGATAGCACATGTTCGGACGACATAATACGCGCTGCCGCCTTGACGCGATCAGTCTCAGCCTGTGAAAAGCCCCACACTAGCACGTCCAACCACGAGCATTAGAACACTTCGCGTGCAATTTTCAACAGGTGTAGCTCACACTATTCTTATTGTGCCTTCACAACTCTGGGCCCAGCCCGTCGCTGGCCTTTTCATGCCCGACGACCAGCATCCGTTTTCCCTGCTCAATTTCATCGTTGCCGTGCGGGTACTCGTTTGCCACCCTCTCCCTAACGTCTTCCGATCTCTCGTGCGTAGATTCCGGCCCCACCGGTTCTCACTGCTAGCGTGTCCGGCCCCACGCAATCAGGGTTTAGTCGTTGCCGACGAAATCGACCGTGCCGGCATCCTGCTCGACGCCACCCACGCGCGCTTCGTCCCCCATCTCGACGCCTAGCCGCTTTTAGGCCCGGTAGAACGCCAACACCGCTCCGGGGGTGTAGTTCACCGCGAGTGTCTCCTCCGCGCGAGACCACACGCTCGCTGTCAGGCGCCATTCCCTTCCGAGACAGCGGCTGCAATTTCCTGTCGCTCCGCCGACCACACTTGCGTGCGCATCCATCCGCGAATCCGATCCACGCAGCTAAGGTACGGCTAGGAGTTTTCGCCCCGGCGACCGGCGCGCTGACGCCTAAGGAAAAGGGTTTTTCCATGCAAGTAGTGAACCCGGCGGCGCCGGCACGCGGACGCGAGGGAACAAACGATCGCCCTCCAATATAAAATCAAGGAGTTACGTGTTTGTTCCATCGAAGCCTGCGCGCAACGTTTCCACGAACGATGGCTGGCAAACTAGATGGTATCCGACGCCCCCGAGGGTCTCCGGCACGTCACCACTAAGAGCGCCCCAACCTCCCTACAGAACAACGGTTGGAACGACATCTCGCCGACGAATTCCCGTAGCCACGCCGATTGGGAGCGCCTGGTCACGGAGTTACCAGGAGGCGAGACGTGAGAATTTCTGCGCAAATCCCAGAGTATCGGTAAGTAGGCTGGGCTGCTCGTGGCGCTAGACCCTGAACAACGCGGGAGCGCTCGGTTTCATCCATTTTGCGTTGATGTCGGTGGATCCGTTTGCAATGTTGAGCGTGAGCTAGGCGGTGGTGAGGTCGCGACAAGCTTGATACGTCCTTTTAGCTGGGGCAAGTCGACTTGCCCGTGCCCGTAACGCCATCGTCTTCGATCCTAGCCTAGCTTGACATCAAGTGTGCATCCCCCCAATATTTCGTTCGCACGGAACTTGCTCGGTATGGTTTAACTTCAAGAAGAACACTTTAACATCATGAAAAAACACACGTTTTTGGTGAATTGATGCCCAATCGCCAAGGTAACAATCCCAAACGACGAATCACGCCGGGTGCAGAGATTGATGGCGCGTACCTAGAAGCCCTAAGGGGCTGCATTAGCTATACGGGCAGCCCTCACCACAAGCGTGTTCCCGTGGATTATGGGTTCCACCCACCTGTTAGTCCGCGACCAAACAAGTCTCTTTGCGACGCTAATCGTTGCGTTCAGCTTAATGAGGCCCGCGATATGTTTCGGAACGCTATAGAACGTGGCATGATTAGTACCTACCGTATAGACGGCTGCCCCAAATATCTTTGGGCCGTAGACGCCGATGGGCGTGTTTTCGAGGCCAAGCTCGAAAAGGGCCACAATACGTATCATGGATATGAACTTGGCGAAGACGAAAAGGCCATGAAGCAACTCGTGATCTCCGAATGGAACCAGCGATGTCCGGCGAATTAAACATATCACTCTCATCCGAGATTCTTGACGCGGGTCCTGACGAGGAACAAGCTACGTTCGGTCTTCTCTCCATGACGGCTAACGACCGTCTTCTTACCGAAGGGATTGATACGGATAGTAATGAGGTTCGTCATGGCCCGTACGTCTCGGCTTACCCGTTGGCAGAGTGGTTTGTATGGAATTGGTGGCGCTTGAGATGGGAACTTAGTCTGCCGGCCAAGGAGAGCGTTGCAAGTCAGTGGCACTTTGCCCATGACCTACAGACCATAGGTGATGGTTATGTTTGGCCAAACATCTCAATATTCTGCGACGGGCTAAACGCGTCTCTAATTTCACAACCAACATCAAGTTCTGAAAATGTTCTTTTCCGATATATTGGAGCGTATCGTCACGAGAAAGTACCCGGCGCAGTTCTAGAAGCTTCTCTTGAGGAATTTGTCACTGACATTCTTGCAACACTGGAAGGCAATGATCTTCGGACGACCAACTTGCACCGTCTTTGGCACGATCTTCAAAACGAACGACAGGATCCCGAACTTTCTCTTTACAGGAAACTTGAAGCCCAACTTGGTTTCGACCCTGACGATGCCGACGAAAAAGCGGTGTGGTCGCGACTACACGACGCGCCAACGCTTGGTGAAGAAGCATTGGGCGAGCTTGCCGCCGATGCCACACTCGATATCGATCCGTTAAACCGAATGGTGTCAGCGGAACAAATTGATGAAATCTCCACACGCTTAGGATTCGACACTAATTTGGATGATACTCTTCGGCTCACAGAAACGAAAAGACTTCCCCGAGTTGGTGATGTGGAAGCTTGGAGGTTCGGCAAACTAGTCGCACATGAAGTTCGTAACCAAGAAAAGCTAGATGGCCACCCTATTTCTAATGGACTTTTGGCCGACTTCGTAGGAACGTCAACCCAACTAATCTCCAATAACCACCGCTGCTCACCCAAATTTCCATTTGTTTTTCGGCGCGACGATCAGCTCGCACGCTTCTCGCTACGGTCCAGGTGGCATTCCGGACGTCGCTTTGAAATCGCGAGGTTGCTAGGAGATCGACTAGTTGGTGATCAGATTGTCGAGAGATCGGAAAACCTTTATCCGGCAACTCGGTCCCCTAGCTACCGGCAGAAGATGCAGCGTGCCTTTGCAGCCGAACTATTGAGCCCGATTGCGGCAATAGATGACCTGTCAAAGGGAGATTATTCGGAGGATAGTCAGAACAAGCTTGCCAAGCATTTCTCGGTTTCACCAATGACAATTCAATCACAACTTGTCAACCACGGCCGCCTTTACCTTGAAGATGCACCTGATCTCTTTGGTCGCGGTCCTACCTTTTTGGCAGCTTAAATCTAGCCTCAATTGCTTAGTGCGCCGTGGAAAGACGCGTATGCACAGTGGGTACGAACACCACCCGACAACTACGCGCTTGGCAGGACGCCGATCGATCCGCTGCCAAACGTGACCAAGAAAGTATGACTTTCCTCTCAGACGGACTCCACCGACAAAAAGAGAGCCCGAGTTCATTGTGGCGTGATTAAGGCAAGCGCCAACAGGATGAAGGCAAAATGATTGTGTTTTCCATTGATCTTTCCCCCATTGTCCGACCCAGCTTTCCTGGGTGCGAATGTCATCGGGTCGCGCGTCCAACCCCAGTGCGCCGACGCAAAGACACTCGCGCATGGCGTAGCCACCAACTCGACGCTTCAATCGCGTCCCTCATGGCACAGTCCCACAATCCGGGGCACTCTCTCATGCCAATATCGTAACCCGAATCCTTCTCGACAACTCCCACTCTAACCGTAGCAAAAAGCTCCTAGCCGCATATCACCGTCAAACCGCATACTTGATAATCAGAATGACCGCTTACGGCCAGACTAGTCTCGCGACGCCACAGCCCCACCTCCCCGCCCCCATGTGCAAACCATTATCGGGCGCCCGCAAACTCCTGTAAGATAGGAATACGACTCGCGTCACGTCCACATACACTGTCGGTAACGACAACCTATCGCAGTCCCTTTACGCTCCAACCAATGACACTTCATTGACAATCCACGTTTACATCGTCGGAACAGCGCACTCGATTCAGTGTGGAAATGCAAAACGCTGTTCACAAAATACGATTCAAGAATTTGACATTGAAATACGCCGTATTTGCGAAAAATACGACATTGCGCGCATCGCGGAAGAAATGTCTGAAGACGGTTTAAAGTGCCAAGACACAGAAAAAACGCTTTGTTACAAAATTGCACAAGACAACAGTATTTGCTATCACCACGTCGATCTCGAAAGAAAGGAACAAGCCTACTTATCATTGGACGATGCGCTGCCCGTAGTAGCGCAGTTAAGTTTAAGCGTTCCCGATAAGGCAAGACTAAGTGCGGGCGTCCAACGGCTCCGCCATGAGTTTCGAGAACGCGTCTGGGTGGCTCGTATAATCTCGCAACTTACGTGGCCAGTTCTCTTAATCTGCGGCGCAGATCATACAGAAAGCGTAAACGATCTCTTTAGACAACTCGGCATGAACACGAAAATACTACACTTCGACTTTGACCCGTAAGTCCGAGAATCATCAATACGGCCATTGACCAACAGCCTGGCGAGGTTGGCGATCAGGAACTTGACATCGCCGTGGCCGCTTCCAAGCACTCGCACGAAACAGGAACCCTTCTCTCGATCCACCTGACCACGCCTGGTCCATCACAGGGTGTTCCAACAATACGTCCAGCACCCCATCGGCCAACCTGTCGAACCACAGGCGGGACTCGTCGAACAGCTTGCCCGCGTAGGAATCGGTCCTCGCGAGCTTAGCCATTTCGCGGCATCGGCGATGCTGTTCTCTCCGGTGGTGATCTCTGTCGATTTGACCCTGAATGCGGAAGGGGATTCCACACGAGCGCACTTTCGCAGCGGTGGCATCGAGAGCCTCGCCGAACCGGTTGATCCACGTCTTGCTGTCGAAATTCTGAAGCGTCGTCTTCATCGGCCTGCGAGCTGCCCAAAACGCGGTAGGATCAGTGGCAATCCTGCTGGCGTCAACCGCACGAGCTTCTTCGTGAATGAATTCGAATCGCCATCGTGTCGATAATCCGGGACGATCGATGAGGCCCGGGAGATGCCGCGGCGCTATCGGCGCAGCCACTTGGGCCTTATAGTGCCGGAATCGCGAAGCCGACTTTCGCTCCGCCCACCCGTGAGGTCTCCAATGCCGGTCACTTGCGCCCATGAATGAAAAAGCTGAACACCGCATTGCCGCCCGCCTTGCCAAGGTCATGGGCATGATGTGCGTGCGCAACGTCGCGCTTATTGAAAACCTCCACGCCGGACTCGTGCCCGTCAGCCGCACCGGAGATTTCACCGATGTCGTTGTCGTCGACGCCAACGGGCGACGGATACCGTGGCCGGACGTGTCGCATTTCGACGACGACGCCATGCGCGACTTTATGCGCGAGATCGTCGATCGCCTCTATACGTTTTATCGCACTGTCGACGATCCGCGGTTACACGCCGAAGTCAAGCGCTGGCAAACCGTTTCCGATGGCTGGGATGACCCCAGCCTGCATAAGGGTCTGATGAGAACTGTGTATCCTGACCGCGACGTCGACGTCGACGTCGACGGCAACGAATAGACCCTTTGGCGCTTTACTTCGCCACCGCCAGTTTCAGATACGGAATTTGGCCCCGCTTGTCGCTCCGATCGCCAGCTTGTGGAGACAATCAAACGGTGAAGCGTTCGTTTATTCTTGAGGTCACGGCATGGATTTCGCCGATCACACGGCCATGGCTGGATCACCACAATCGTGCACACGCGGTATTCACTGCAGCATGGCGGTGACTGCACATGCTTGTCTGAACCACGCCTTCGCGCCCACAACCGGCTCAGAGTCTTGTTTTAGGGTCGTGGACGAGGTCTTTAATCCGCAGGATCGGGCGCTGCGCGATGTACTGCATCGTAGGCCGTGCCCCCTGGAAATCGCCTCCAGCCTGACGGCTTGCCGGGGGTTTACACGGTCATGACGCTCGAACTGTCCACGTGGGCCGGCGCTCTGGAGCCGGTGTGGACCTTGCTCGACCTGGACAGTGCCAAGGCGCTGAGCGCGGAGCCTTCGCAGGACAATGCTGCCCTTCGGCTGGCGCCGGACATCGGCGACGAAGTGCTCGGCAATTCCATCCTTGTCCGAAACGCCTGGATTCTGCTCAAGGAAATCGCCGCGGGCGAAACGTTATGGATCTCCGGCACGAGCGGCTGCCTGACGATGAAATGCGTCACGAGGCTGCGGGGCTTGACGGCCTGGCCGGGACTGGAAGCCACCGAGCACTTCCGAAAGGGAAAGACGTACCGCGAGCAAGCGGTGAAGGAAGTGCATCTGCTGCGCCTGCTGGCGGAGGGTGCGGGATTGATCCGCCCGGGCGCGCTGTGGTTCGAACTGACGCCGTTGGGGCGGCGCACGCTGGAGCCCGCGCGGCGGGGCGCGCTGCAGGCAGTGCTGTTTCGTCATGTGTTCTGGCATCTGGATCTCTCGAAGTTCCTGCCGGTCTATTTTCCGCGCGAGCTGCCGCCCTGGTGGCCGCAGGGGCAGATCGGCACGATCCTGTGGGGACTGTCGAGCGTGGCCAGGGACTGGCAGAGCGCGGACACGCTCACCCGGTTGTGCGCCGCGAGCGACGAGGCGACGGCGGAATTGCCGTTGAGTTGGGCGTCAAGCATGTTCATGTGGCGCATTCTGTGGCCGTTGCACTGGTTCGGGTTGCTGGAATGCCGGCAGATGGAGGACAGCTTCGATGTCGTGTGGCGCAAGCGCGCGCTGTTCGACCGGTTCCTGTCGTTCGATGTGAAGGTGAAGGACAACCGCGGCTCGGGTCATTGAGGGTAGGACGCGAGCACCGCGTGGATGTCGGTGCGACGCGTTGATCGAATGACAATTTCAACCGAAAACTGCACAGTTTGAGGGCGGGTTCTCGGACATTCACATGCCGCTGCTCATCCGGTTTTCGCTGATGGAATTGGACCCAGGAAGCGGAACGACCGAAGCGGGACACCCCGCGGCGAACCTGGCAGTCACTTGCTCTCGCCGGTCCGGCGAGCGCGGTGTCGGCGGCGGCAGCGACCTTCCCGATTCCGGCGCCCGGTGGACCGCCACGGGTGGGACCGCCTCCCTCGGGCGAACTGCGCGCTCGATGCCCCTGGCGCCGTTTTTATTGCGGGCATTATATACGTGAGTGCCGAAGCGCCCTAAAGTTTTGAGGCCAAAGAAACCAAGACCGCACCCGCAAAAAATATAAGAACAGTAAGCGCGTTGCTTACGTACTCCCCCTCCCCAAATAACCCTAGTGCAGTAACGCACAATAACCAACAAACCATAATAGCTGCGGGTCCAGGTGCTTGTACCCCCACAGCGATATTGCGGAGTAGTCGCAGAAAAATATTTGTATCGGGTACCTTTTCCTTTTGCTTAGTTTGGAGCAGGTCTTGTTCTGTTGACATGTCTGTGGGAAATATATTACGTAAGTGCCAGAGTTCCCTACTGAACTATTGCCCCTACGCCACCAGCCCCCGCCTCACTTAACGGAACCCACCTAGCCCCTTGCCACTCGTCCCATTTGAACCGAGCAACCTCCCCCGTGACCGGAGAAGTTTATAATAACTGTAGTGGCCGGAAGTGTATTACCTTCAAATGTAAGAGGGTTCTTGGGGTCTTTGTTGTCCCCCATATCCACATTAACCTCAACGGCCTTTACCCGATCCTTAAGGTATACGTAGTATCGTCGTTTCATAGCTATTAGCCACTTCCTTTCTGTGGGGGAGGCGGAGGTGGAGGAGGTGGAGGAGGTGGAGGGGCCTTAGCAGGACTAGCAGGCTTCCCCCCACTCTTATCAATTCTGTCCCGCAACATGATAGTTGTTGCATACGAAAGCATACGCCCTGGATTCACACTGCTCATTTAACTTCTTATCCTCCTTGATATCAGTATGGGCGGCCCACCCTGTTACAGATGTTAGGCGTCCCTCTATCTGCCTGTATTGGCGCAAGACCTCTTGTTCGGGCAATGCTTTTTCCTGAACCCCCGCCCAAAGAAGCTCTAGTTGGGTATACAGATAACTGCACTCCATACTAATTGCATGGAGTACCGCCGCTTTCTTTGAATAGTTAGAAACAAAGCCATACATCACAAGAATTGCAATTGCTCCCCCAGACAGTGCTTGTGCCCACAGTGGGAATATGCCAGATATTGTCGCAACGCTAACTACTGCGGAAATCAATAAGAGGAAATCGAGAACCTGCTTCTTGGTAATGTACCTATCCGACATGGCTTCGTAATAGCGGACAAGTCGAGCCAAGTCAAATAGCTCTTGCCAAATCAGATTTCTTGTAGACTCAGTAACCATATGGATAGTATACAGCGTTCTAGTTCGGTCGCCCCTTCTCTGATGGTTTGTCTGTCTGGCGCACTTCCGTATCAGATATTACAGCCTTCGTTAATTCCTCGAAACTCAATCCGGTTCGCATATCCTACCGCTTCTCAGCCTCGGTGGGCTGATAGTCGGGCCGGACCACCTCAACTATTTTTTTCTTGCGCTTATTACCCATTAGGCAATCAAATCCTGATACTGGAGCCGCTTGTGGATCATGCCCCGTGCAAGCAATTGCATCTGCGCCAACGTGCCGAACTTCCGTACATTGTGCTTGTCGGCGAACTCCCCGACATACCTATGAAGAAGCTTGGGGCTCATCTTGTGGAACGTACCCTTATGGGCACGTTTTAAGGTAGCCCAAAAACTCTCAATACCGTTGGTGTGAGCTTGTCCGTTCACGTACTCGGCGACTGAATGCTTGACGGTGGCATGGTCGAACGGGAGATTATTATACGCCTTCGCATCGTCCGTGTAGACCGTCGCCTCGGGGTCCACGTTATCAACCACGAAGCCCTGTAGGGTCGCCTTGTCGGTGTGCTCGACCACCTTGGCGACAACCTGGTTGCTGTCACGGTCTTTAATCCCCGCGACGGCCACCTTGGCGCCAGCCGACACCGTCCTTCCTGTTCCTGCCGAAACGCCGGGGGAAGGCCGAGCCGCGCTGTGACCGGGACGGCGGGCGGTGTCCGGGCAAGGCCTCGGTACATCGCCCGATCCGAACACGGCCGAGAGCGGTTTCCCGCCAGCGCTCGCAGGCTGGGGCGCGCCCTGGCGCGAGATTCTTGCGCCATGCTGGCACCGAACTGAACCGTTGAGCTGGATGGCGGGCCCGGGCGCATCGAGCCCGTTCTCCCGCCGGTCGTCCGGACGCAGCAATGAGGGCGTGGGCGCCGGATCGCGTTGATCCCTTGCCCACTTCGGCCCGATTCGCACGACTGCCACGGACCCCATTTCTTTCGTATCCATCGAATTGCGTCCCCTTCACGCTCACAATCCCAGGTCCATCTCGACAGGTTTCCTCTCGACCGGACCGGCCGTTTCGCGGTCCCTGGCGGTTGGTTCGCTTTCACCCGCGTCCAGGTCCGCACTCACTGCCTTGTCCCGATCCGGCTCACGTGCCGGTATTGCCTCGGCACCCTTCGTCGCCGGCCCATCCGGCATTGCCTGTCCGATACCCTCCAGCGCCGAGATTCGCTCGCCTGTCGCCGTCTCTAGTTGCTCGCGCAGCCGCTTGGCATCGTCCGTCACCAACTCGGCCCGGTCGCGCGCGCGGCTGATTTCCACGTAGAAACTCTTCTGCGTGGTCAGGTGCGGGTGGCCCGCCTCCATCGCCGCGATCACGTTGTCCACCGTGCGGCCCTGGAACGCGTGCACCGTGGACGCCCAGGCATGGTCCAGATGGCGTAGCGCCGGGTCGCTTTTCTCCAGATCCAGCGTTCGTCCGTCCTCCAATTTGAACGAGACCGTTCCATCCTCGACGGAAACCACTTCCGCGGTACGGCTGTTCACCAGCCCGAGTCCGGCGTCGTTCTTCGTCCAGCGGATGCGGTCCCCGGCGCGCAGTTCGATCTCCTCGCGTTGATACACCTCGCTTCCGCCCCGCAATCCCGCCACCTGGCCCGGGTCCCACCGGCGGCTGTCGCCGCCCGGATCCTCGAGCAGCACCGTCCCCGTCTTGTGGTCCACGCGCTCCACAACCCGCTCGTCGCCCTTGGCGACGCCGAGTCGCTTGTACGGGCGGTGAAACGCCACCACGTCCCCCGAAACGTAGTTGTCCGCGAGCCCCTTCTCGGCGCGCGTGTAGCCGCGCGACACCAGGCGCTCGCCCTCGTACGTCCGCCCGCGAATGACGCCCTCGCGCGCAAGCCGCTCGCGGATGTGCGCGTTGATGCCCACGCGCAGCGCATGGCTCGGCGCCATGACGCCGGTGCGGGCGCGCATCTCGGGCGATAGTTTCAGCCACCGCGCCGCCACGGCGCCGGCGATGTTGTCGGGTTGAACTTCCGCGACGTTGCTGCCCAGTTTCCCGAACGCCTTCCCGATCTCGCCGGCCAGGCCCGCCTCCACCGCGGCTTTCAGTTCCGGGTTTCTCTGGCGCATGATCTGGTCCATCGTCGCGGTTTCCATGCCTGCGTCCTGCAACTGCGCGAACGCCTTGCCCGCGTCCACGGCGTCGAGCTGCTTTTCGTCGCCGACGAGCACGACCCTCGGCAAACGCAACTCCTTCGCGATCCGCAGCAGGTTCCGCATCTGCACGGTGGAGGCGAGCGAGGCCTCGTCCACGACCAACACCGACCTGAAGAATTTCCCGCGCAACGCCTTCGCGCTCTTCTTCGTCAGCCGTCCTTCGGCGACGCCGGCGTTTCGGGCCAGGAACCGCTGCAGCGTTTCGCTCTCGATGCCGGCCTCGGCGGCGAGCGTCTTGACGGCCGAGGCCGACGGCGCCAGCCCGATCATCGTGTACTCCTTCTTCTCCGCCAGCGCCCGGGCCCGGCGCAACATGGTCGTCTTGCCCGTGCCGGCGTAGCCCTGCACGCCGATCACGCGGTCCTTCGACGAGAGGATCAGTTTCACCGCCGCCTTCTGACCCTCGGTCAACGGCCCCCGGTGCAGCCGCCCCTGCACGATCCAGCCTCTCATAATGGGCCGCTCCCGGTGCCTTCCCTCCAGCATCAGGCTGATGCTCTCGCGCTCGTCCGCCAGCGCCTTGTCCGTGGTCATGCCATCCCCGTTCTCGAGCGCCGGCGCGCGGTGCAGCCGTTTATCGGACACCAGCGCCCGGATTTCGCGCTCGGCGCCGCCTACGGAGACGCGCCCGGGGTGCATGGCGAGCGCGGCGGTCAGCAGGTCCGTTCGTGTGAACACCGCTTCTCGTTCGGACAGGTGCGCCGCGGCCCATTCGACGGCTTCGCGTTCCCGCCCGCTGTCCGGCTGCTCCGGCGCCTCAGGTACCGGCGTTCCGCGATCCGGTCTCCGTTCGGCGTCCGCCGCGTCCAGCGCGGCAACGTCCGCCTTCGACAGAACCTGCGGGTTCGTCATGCGCATCCTGTCCGTCTCCCTCGCACGCTCGGCGACCTTGCCGGCATCGAATCCCATCGCGGCGGCCTGTTCCTTCCAGTGCCCGCGCAACGCGCCCTTGTCCACATCTCGCTTGTGTGCGCGGGTCATGAGCGCGGCGCGCTCGGCCATTTTCGGGTTCTTGTCCGTATCGCCCAGGCCGCGCTCGGCCATCGCGGACTGGATCTCCGCGCGGCGCGTGGAAAACGCCTCGACGACCTCCCGCGATACGCCCGCGATCTCGAACCGCCCGTCCGCGTGACTCTTCTCGATCCCGTAGCCCATCCAATCCAGCATCGAGGCCAATTCGGAGCGGTAGATCATGCCGATGAGCTTCTGGCCGCGGTACAGCGGCTCGTTGGCCATGGTTCTCCACTTGCCGTCCTCGCCCCGGACCATGTTGGCGAGCACCGCGTGGGTGTGAAGCTGCGGGTCGAGGTTGCGGGAGGTGTCGTGGCGGAACGTGGCCGCCACGGTTTTCTGGCCCTTGGCGCGCACCATTTTTTTGGTGGCCGGGTCGCTCAAGCGTGTTTCCGCCGCGTTTCGCTCCACCCACGCGAGCGCGCGTTTCACGGCGCGGTCGTGCGCGGCGACGATGCGCTCGTCCCCGCCGACGAGGGCCATCAGCGACACGGACTTCGGGGCCGAAAAAGTCAGGTCGCGCCCGGGACGGTGGGACACGCTCCCGTCCCTGGCGCGCTTGCCGAGTCTCGGGCCGCCCGGCACCTGCCCGGCCAGCACGCACTTGAACGTGTCCGGATCCACGGAGCCCAGCAGGCCGAGTTCGGCCGCGCCACGGCCCGCCCAGGCGCTCGCGCCCCTGTGTTCGGGATCGTCCTTGGCGTAATAGCCGTCGCGTTCGTAGTAGGAGACGCCCTGGGACGGGGAGGCGACCGCGCCGATCGAGACGACCATCAGCCCCAATTGCCCCGGTGTTCGGGAGCCGCTTCGCCCGGCGCCTGCACGTCGTCTTTCCCGCCGTCGCCCTCGGCTTCGGCCCCTTCGCCTTCAGTCCCGTCGGCGTCGGACGCGCACCGGGTGTCCGTTTCATCCTCGAACGGCAATGACGCCTGATTCTCCTGCTCATCGCCACGCGGCACGTATTTCGCGGGCCTTTCGCCCGCCTCCGGCGCCTTCCGGCCGGCGCCGTTTTCATCGGGCGCCGGTGCCGACTGCTCAACCGCATCCGGATTCGGGTCCGGACTGGCGTCATGCGGTTTGGGACTGGCGGCATCGGCTCCGCTCGTCGGCGCCACTGTGCGCGGCACGAACCGGGGCGCGGTCTTCGGGCGCTTGACGTAGTCGAGTTCGATTCGCGCGACCGGGAAGGGGCCGGGGAGTTTGAGATACCCCGTGAGGTTCGGCAGCCGCGTGATCTCCGACGGCAGGGCGAGCGACTGAAGTTCGCGCTTCGGCGTGAGCGTGACGCCGTCGCGGTAGGGATCGGCGCCGTAGCTCACGCCTTCGGCCACTTCCTCGATCTCGCTTCGCCCGAGGCTGTCGGCCGACCACTGCGCGGTGTCCCGGTCCGGTGCGGCGAACACGACCCGCGTGCCGCAGAGCCCCGAAATCGTCTCGGCGCCGTTTCGCCCGTAGAGGTCCCGCAAGGCCGAGGCGACCTGCACGCCGAGCACGAAACAGCCGCCGAACTGGCGGCTTTCGGCCAGCCCCGGCTGCAGGCTCGGCACCTGGTGCAGTGTGGGCAGCTCGTCCAGGATCACCCAGATCCGGCGGTCGTCGTCCCGGTCGAGCGAGAGCAGCGCGTTCACCGCGATCTCGAGCCACGTGGAAATCAGGCCTCTCAGGGTCGCGTGCTGATCGCCCCTGGACGTCAGGAATAGAAAACTGTTCTCCCTCTCCCCTGCAATCCAATTCCGAATAGAGAACGGTTGTCCGCTGTCCGCCAGGACCTCCATCGCCCCGAGGTGCGCGGTGAGCATGGCGCGCACGCTCAACGCGGTCTTCGGGTTTTCCGGGTCCACGATGGATTGTGCGACAGTCCCTTCCATGGCTTCGGCGAGCGCCTTGAGGTTCGTCTTGAGCAGGTGCTCGACCAGCACGCGGTTGTCGCGCTCGCCCTTTTCCCACAGCACGCCTGCGCCGTTGGAGAACAACTGCCGGGCGGCCGTGACCCAGAATGGATCGACGGTGTCCTTCTGCTGGGGAATGAGCGCCGCGGCCATGGTGTCGAAATCCCGGGGCGAACGGGCCTCGTAGAACGGCGACCATCGGGGGGCGCGGGCGTCGAGGGGATTGAGCAGAACGTCCCGCTCCGGATTGAAAAACGCCTCTGTATAGCTCCCCATCTTGTCGTAGATCACGCACCGGTCGCCCCGCCGGCGGATCTGTTGCACGAGGTCGGAGATCAGCACCGTCTTGCCGGACCCTGTCGTGCCCGACACGATCGTGTGCTGGGTCTCGGTTCGCTCGGGGTAGGGCACGCCCGCAATTCGGTACGGGCGAGCCCCCCCGAACACGACCCGCCGCGCCCGGGCCCGCAGCGGGCGCACGCGCCGTGCCAGCTCTTGCGCGCTCACCAGTTCCGCCCCGCGCAGGCGCTTCTTCTGTTTCAGCCGGTGGCCCTGGTAGCGGAACCAGCCGAGCATCAGGATCACGATCCCCGCGCCGATCTTCACACCGAGCCAGGCTCCCGTGTACACGGCCCCCAGGATCCGCTCCCGCGTGTCGTGCCACGGGCCGTAGGCCGCGATGTCGTCGATCCGCCCGATCATTTCGTCGCCGTTCTCAAGGCGCACTCTCTGGCCGGATTCCGGTTGATAGCCCATGGCGAGTTTGGTTTCGGCCAGCGTCACCATGCCGACGCCGTACCAGTCATCGCCCGTGGTGGTGCGCCAGAGATTGAACCCCGGGACCGCGACGGCGAGCCCCGCGATCGTCATCAGCCCCACCCGCACCAACTGGCTCCACATCCGAAGCCCGTGAAACACCGTCTGCCCGCCCCGGACGGTGTCGTCGCCCCACGCTCTCATGATCACTTTTCGATCCTCCCTTTGAATGCCTGTCGATGCGCATGGCCCTCGCCCAACGCCCTCGAGAGTCCGGGCCCGGCCGGGTTCGAGTCGAGCGTTGGGCGGTCCGGGAAGTCCGGATCGCCCGCGTGACCCGATCGCCCATGCAACTGGAGGCCCCCGTCATGAAACCGACCCGACACAACGGCGCCCCAACCGGCACCCGGCCTGCCGCGCTCGGTCCTGCGGACGGCAGTCCCCCTGCGCGCAGCACCCTGTGGGTACTGGCGCCGCTGGCCATGGCGGTCCCGGTCTCCCTTGTGCTTGCCCTGGCGGGCGCCGGTGCGGACTGGATCGGCGCGATCTGGCTCGCGGCCATGCTCTGGGCGATCGCGGCAAGTTTCGTGCAGGCCCTGTGGCCGGGCTTGCGGCACGGGGACTGGTCGGCGTTTACGTATGTTGAGTTGCCCCGCAACGACGAAGAATTCGATTTTTTCACCCGAACAGGCCAGTACTCGTATCGTCGGCATCAGGCCGACGCCGAGGCACTCATGCGCGAAGACGACCGGTTTCTCCAGCATCACGATCACGGCTAGTCCTGTGCCTCATCGCCTCGCGAGTCGTCCTTGAGGCGCTGCCCCGCCACGGGCTCGTCCGGTGCGTCGTTGCGCGCGGTCCCGTAGATCCGCCCGGCGAGCCAGCCGCCGACCAGCGGCACTTCTTCCAGCACCTGCTGGCCCATCGGTTGGCTTCGTTCGGTTTCCACGGCCTCGCGCCCGGCATCGACCGCCGCTTCGGCCGCCCGGGTGCGTTCCCGCCGCTCGCCGGCCCGCACGGCCATTGCCGACTCGGTCTCTCCCCGGGATACGGCGGCGGGTTGCTCCACATCCTCCGGCACGCGGGCCTCCGTCGCCCGCTCCCGCGCGCCTTCGGACCAATCCCCGTACGCCGCGCCCGTGGCCGGCACTTGCGTGTCGCGCAGGTCCTCGCGCGCGTCCTCGAACGTCGCGCGGCTCGGCACGCTCGCCACCCCCGGACTCGCCGGAGAAGGCAGCCGCTCCGACACGAACTCGGCCGCGTACTCGCGCAGCGTCTCGGCCTCCTCGGGCGTTTGGGGCGTGGCCAGCCGCAAGGCGCCGCCGACGCCGATGGGCCGCCCGTCCCCTCCTGGACGTTCGGACAGCCAGGCGAAGAACGGCTGTCCCAGTTCCCGGTCGATGGCCTGGGATTCGGCCCGCACCTGGGACGCCTGCGCACTCCAGTTCTCGGCCGTCTGGAAGCTCGCCGACGCCCGGTCCTCGTACCGCTGCATGCGGGTGAGGTTCGCCCCAAAGCTCTCGTCCACGCTCGCCAGTTCGCTTTCGCCTGTCGCGCTGGAGTACCGCCTGGAGGCGTCCGACACCTGCGACCACAGATCCGTCACCTGGTGCTGCTCGGCGTATTCCTGCATCCGGTTGAACGCCTCGCTCTCGATGGTCTGGCCCCGCCACGACGCCCGCCCGCTCGCGCCGAGTCGCACCACCTTCCCGAACCCGCCGCCGAGGCTCGCCTCGGCCGTCAGCGTCGCAGCCTGGTCCTTGGTGATCCCGCCGATCTCCGACAACCGGTCCATGTGGCTCGACAGATCCTGGGTCTGACGGGACTCGGACTCGGTGACGCCGTGCGCATGCGCGGTGCCCACGTTGACGTCCCTGGAATGCCGTTCCACCATCGCGGTGGCGTCGGTGGCTGCCGCCGTGCGCGCCACGGCCGCTTCGGCCGAGAAATTCTCCCCGAGCGTTCTCGATTGGGCGGCGCGGTTCTCGTGGCTCGCGGCCAGCGACTCCGAGAGCCGGATGCCGGCGGCGGGCAGGCGGCTCGTGGCGACCCCCGCGTCGGCGATAGCCGTCCCGTCCGCCGCGACGGTGAATGCCGCGCCTTCGGGCGAGTAACCCGTGTAACGTCCCGTGTCGACCTGGGCCGAAGTCCGGATCTGGCGGCCTTCGCTGATCGCAAACCTGTGCGAGTCCAGTTGCGTCGATCCGAGCGAGAGATTCCCCGTAGAACCCTCTCTCGCTGCCGCGCTAGCGGCCTCCTGGCCCACGTGGAGAACGGACGACGCCAGAGAAGTGGCGCGCCCGACGCCGTAGGCGAGCGCGGCCGCGAGAAAGGGGACCGACATCGAGAGGTACCCCGACATTACCGCGACATCCGCGGCCACCGCGCGGATCCCGGCCTGCGCCACCAGCGAAATCCCCGCATCGCCTCCAGGCATGAGCGCGGCAGCGCCCATGCGTTCGGCGGCCTCGCCGAGGGATATGCGGTGCAGGATCGCGTAGAGCGGCCCCCAGCTCTGCAGCCACACGAACCCGCCAAGGTACGCGCGCACGAACGCGCCCCCAGCCGGGGTGAGCATCAACAAGACCGCCATCGGAAAGGACCCGACGTAGAGGCACTCGAACACGATCCGAAGGAGCGGGACCCAGGTCTCGGCCTGACGGCCGATGGCCCGGTACGCGGCCACGGTCTGGGCCTCGGCGCGGGCCTCGGTGTAGGCGCTGAGCGCGGCGGCGTTGCCGGTTTCCGTCGACCACTGTTCGCCCGCATCGTGCACGGCGTTCAATACCATCTGTTGGCGGATGATGTCGGCCGCATTGCGCGAGGCGCCGATCAGGAAATCGTGCGCGGCAGGAAGCGCCGCCAGGAGTTCCGCGCGCGCAAGCGCCTCGGTGTCGGCGTCCGGGAAGATCCGGATTCCGAATATGCCCGCCGCGCGCCCGATTTCCGCGGCCCAGAGCGCGTCCAGGCGCGCCGCCGCCTCGGCACAGGTGACGATCTCGGTATCCACGGGCGTGGCGCCGGTGGCGCCCGCGGGTTGACGGGTTGCGAACTCCACGAGCCTGGCGGGCGAAGCGCCTGCGGAAGGCGAGCCTCCCGCCGTCACGAGCGCCCAGAGGTCCGTCGTCTCCCGCAGATCGTCGGCGGAGATGTGTCCGAGCAACAGCGCGTGAAAGATGCACTGACGGGCGTAGTTTCGTAAATTCCGGGCGAATACCGCATCCGTGATCTCCATGCGGGTGACCGCATCGGCGAGCCGGGATCCGAAGATCATCCCGTGGCGCTGGTAGGTCAGATCGTCCGGGAGCGTGAACGCCTGTTCCGTGAGACGGGTGAGCCCGTCACCAACCTCCGACGTGAGCGAGGCGAAGAGCGCCAGTCCGATCGGCACGTTGGCCACCACCGCGGGCGCGAGCGCCGGATCGAGCCGGTCCACGACCCGCACGGTGGCTTTCGGGACGATCATCACGCCCCAGATAGCCGTGAACATCAGTACCCATTTCGCGTTGTCCTTCCAGGACCCGCCGAACGCGGTCCGGAACAGGATCCACGCGAGCCCTGCGACACCGGCGATCTGGGCGAGCGTGAGATAGGCATCCCCTCCGGTGATGGCGGCAACGGCGTTGAGTAAATCGACGAGATAGACCCCGCCGCCGAGCGTGAAGAGTTCGTACATCCCGCTCCACCGTTATGGCGGCACTATCGCCCGCCGACCCCGCCCTGGCCGCGGGAAAACGCGAGCGCGGCACGCAGGTCCGCCGACAGCGCGCCCGCGAGCTCGGTTTCGATGAGACGGAGTTTTTCGACCACCGCGAGCGCCGTGTTGAACCGTTGCAGTCCTTCCTGGCGGTGCGTGCTCAACGCGATCCGGTTTTCCCGCAGCGTGTCTCTCCAGCGTTCGAGCTGCGCCCCGTCGGCGCTGTCGAGCGTCCCCGCGCGGGCCTCGATCGTTTGGTGCAGGTCCGAGATCCACACCTGCAACACATCGAGCGCCACGGCTTCGGCGAGTGCGTCCACCTCCTGATCGATCACCGCGCCTCGGTAGGCCGCGGCCGCGTTGATGACCCGGTAGACGGGCAGCGTGGTGAGATTGACGAGCCCGAGCGCGTCGGGCGCAGGCACCGTGTCGTTCCTCACGGCTTCGACGAGATCCCCGAGCAGGCCCGCGACGCGCGCCCTGAACCCCTGAGCCGCCGGGATCGTGACACGACCCAGCGTGGGGTTCAGGCACGCCACCGGCGTATCGCAGGCGTAGACCGGCAGGTCGCCTCCGCCTTCCATGAGGATTTCGGTGACCTCGCGGTCGAGTGCCAGCGCCTCCAGCACCCGCACT
This sequence comes from Candidatus Rariloculaceae bacterium, assembly GCA_965262365.1. GTDB lineage: Bacteria > Pseudomonadota > Gammaproteobacteria > Steroidobacterales > Rariloculaceae > UBA6522. The sequence goes on along the minus strand of OZ253541.1, from coordinate 2,559,096 downwards.
TCCGGGGTATCCGTGGACCCGTCCGTCACGGGCGCGGTCACGATGACCGTGCCGGTGATCGACATCGCGAATTCCCCCAACGCCTGGTCCGCCGAGAGAAACGCCGAACCCTGCACCGCCTCCCAAGCGTAGTTGACGTTTACCGGGGCCTGGTCAGCCAGTTCGCCCGTTGCAGCCGCCAGTGTCGAATACCGTTGTCCACCCGACCCGCAGCCGTGCCGCGCGGCCGCGTAGTCCGAAAAGATGCCCTGCGATGTCCCGATGGCGGCGCAGATGGCCCCGCTCGCACGGTCGTTGGTGGACCAGGCCGCACCCACGAGCGACTGGGCCATCTCGCAGGAGTTGATGCTCTGGTTGTTGACCCAGTTCGCCAGCGCCCGTAGCTTGCTCATGGTCTCGGCAATGACAGGAGAGATCGTTTCGAGCGCAAGCTCGAACGCGAACCCCGTGGCGTTCTGGGCGATGCCCCGGCCGAACGCCACGAGCTGGTCGGAGTCGATGAACGAGAACGAGCCGGCGAACGCGTCGATGCCACCGCAGCCGGCCCGGAACGAGGGGAGACTGACAGTGCCGATGCGTTCCGACTGCACCGGTGCGCGCAGATACAGGTTGCCGAGCGTCCAGTGCCCGGAGGCCTGGCCCTCGAACGCGGTGGGGCCGGTGGTGTTCACGGCGGCACCGTCCCAGAAGCGCTGCATCTCCGAGAGCACATCCGCCCTCGCGGGGCTTGCGCCCGCCAGCCAAGTGGTGGCGACGGCCAGGACCGCACCCAACAGGGCGCTTGCGCCGGCGTTGACGCAATGCAGCCTTCGCGGCCGACAGGCTGCCTGAAGACGTCCCGGTGCGCGCGGCCGCTGGTCGCCGCCGATCACATTGGCAGCGCGTCTCATTTGTTCAATAGTCATCGCCCACCTCCAGCGCCGTGAGTGCATAGATCCGTTCGGCGAGCTGGTCCTCGGCCACCACGCCGAACGACACCGGTTGGACTTGTCCGGTCTCGGTATCGAACAGCACCACCGCCGGCACCGGCGACCCTGCAAGCCCGAGCTGTGCGGCGCGGCCGTTGTCCGGCACCGCTTCGGGCCAGCCTTCCAGGTCCTCGCCCGTCAGCGACACCGCGAGCACGTCCAGGCCATGACGGATCGCAAAGGCACGCAACAGCGGCCCAAACACCCGGCAACCGGCGCACTGCGCGTCGCCGAGGTATATCAATCCGTACCGGTCGCCCAGATTGGCCAACGCCTCGTGCTGTGCCGCCAGCCGCTCGTCGGACCAGAGTTGCTTGGCGAGCGCCCCGGCCGGGCGGGTGAGCGTGTAGTCGAGTTCGGGCGTCGACCAGACCACCCGCCGGAACACGTCCGAAAAGGTCGAGGCGCGTTGCAGGGATGCCTGCTGCAGGTAGAGGTAGGCGGCGACGTTTTCCGGCGTCGGTTCGAGGATCGCGGCCGCGCGCGATTCTTCGAGATCGTGCCGCATCCGCTCGATCTCCTCGGTCGCCGAGAGTCGTGACCGGGCCGGGACCGGCGCGTCCGGCGCAGCCCCGGGTTCCGGCTCCGTCACCTCGGCCCGATCGCAATAGAAATGCCAGCCGAGCGACCGGTCCGATCCCGGTTCACCGCACCAGGAATGCCATTCCCGCCCTGCGGGCGGCGATCCCGGCTGCAGGAGCAGCGCCAGGACAGCAGCAACGGCCCCTATATAACTGTATGACCTGCGACTCATCGGGCGATCCTCAATCATTCCGCTCGTAGTACCGGCCGATCCGCTCGCGCATCGTCGCGCCGGTCGATCCTGCGTCGGGCAGTGAAATCCCCGGCGCTTGGCTGGTGTCGAGCAGCGTGTCGGTGAATTCCGACAGATCGACCCGGTCGAAGTCGATCCGCTGGATCTCCGCGATGGTGAATCCGCGGCAGTCGTCCCAGGTCATCCCGAGTTGCGGGCGGGCCTGTTCGTGCAGAATCCGCCCGAGTTCGGACGTGAACACGCACCAGGCCCGGTCGCGCCTGCGGCAGAGCCCGAGGATGCGTTTCGCGCAGTATTCCCCGAGGTAGTGGGTCACGCCCGCGGCCCGGGCCTCGGCAAGTTCCTCTTCCTCCACGGTGCAACTGGCGAGTCCCACTTCGAGGATCACGCCCGAGTCGGTGCAGCAGTTCTGCCCGCCCAGAAACCGGATGGGGCAGGCCCGGTGCTCGCCCGTGAAGATGCTCATGTTCCCCCGGTCGAATTCATCCCCGCCCATCTCCATGACCATGTTGAGCTGCGTGGCCGCGCGCACGAACCCCGTGTTGGCCGGCGTGTCGACGCGTTCGCAGCCGGCGCCGACGCAGTACGTGACGCCGCCGCAGCGCCCGGCCCGACCGGCATCGGCGAGATCCGCGGCGCATTGGCGCACCGAGCCCGAGGCGAGGCCGTCGGCCCGCCACGCCGGAGCGTTCGGAGTGTTCTCTACCGTGTCGGCGCGCCGGATTTCCGGGTCCGTGGCGGACAGGTCCACGTCTGGACGAGACACCGTGCCCTCCACCACGAACGTCCCCACGGCGCCCCCGGCGTCGTTGGGGTCCGCCAGTGCCCGGCGAGCCGCCGTCTCCATCCCGGCCGCCGTGTGATCGGCTTCGGGCCGGTCCGTGCCCTCGTAACCGGGCACGTTCAGCGGCTGGCTCGCATCGCGTGCCACTGCGCGCGCGGCGGTCTGGCCCGCGGCCCCGACGGCTTGCGCGGCGGCTTTTGCCGCCTGGTTCGGTTCCTGCGCCACGGCGGTTGCGCCGAGCAGCAAGCACAGCCATGGAAGCGCCAATGACGCATGGCGTCGCCTTCTTGTTGTCCCCCGATCCTTCAATTCATCTCTCCTCTCAACACGGCCAGATGCCGCGTGGCTGTTTCACGTCCCGGTCCGCCTTCGCTTGCGATGGCTTCAAGCGCCCCGGCCAATCCCACGTTGCCCGTCACCAGATCGTGGGGCGGGGCGGCGTCGCTCGAGCAGCCGGGACTCGTGCATGGGGGCACGCCGCCCGGCACCACCGCGACGGCTGGAACCGAGCCGATCCGAAAAAGCCGGAACATCCTTGGGTCGATTCCCGCGCCCGCTCCGTCGTCCGCACGCCGTGCCGCGATCCGGTTTACGGTCGCCGTCAATCCGCCTTCGGCGACGCCGCGAAGCAGCATCGGTGCGCCGATCCGCGCCGCTTGCCGGCTCCATTGCCGCCAACTCGGCTCCGGCACCGCCAGGCTCATGAACACCAGCACCTCGGCCGTATTCGCCCCGGCTCCCGAGAGCCCTTGTGCCACCGCCGGCGCCATCGATTCGCCCGCAAGCACAGGACCATTGCCCTCAGTGCCGCGCGTCAGCGCCTGGTCGATGACTGTCCGCGCCCAGGCCGCGAGCACCTCATGTTCCTCCGCCAGCGTCTCGTCGACGGACTGGCCCAGCACTGCATCCACCAGTGCCTGCGCGTCCGCCTCGGCGTCGCTAGGTTCTATGTCCGGAGTGGATGGTTGACCGCTCGCGCAGACGCACCATCCGCAGAGCATCGCCACGGTCGTGGTGACTTGCGTTGGGTTCATTCGGGCGTGCTCACAAGACACAACAGTTCCGTTTCCTCCAGAGGAGGTACCCGAAATTCTCGCCAGAGACGGGCAACTCCCGGAGCGATTCCCAGAGCACGGACGAGCGTCCGGTTGGGTTGCAGCCCAGGAGCGGGGCCGTGGCGGGGACGGGCTGGCTCATCTGCCAGCGGTATTGGGACTTCTTGATGATCGGCATGGGATAGGGGGAGCAAAGCGCCGCGGCACCGGAGGTTCCCCACGCCAGCCCAAGCCGGTGCAGCCGGAACACCATCCGCTCGGCCGCGAGCAGCGAGGCCTGCACGCCTCCCACGTGCGCGCTCACAGTCCCCGTCAGGGGATACATCCCGCCCTGGCAACCGGCGCACCAGAACAGGCCATCGAGCGGCAGTCCCGCGGAGGCCGCCGCGCAATCGGCCGCGCAGGCCGCTTGCGCGGGCAGCCCTGTGAACAGCACTGCCTCGGGGTGCAAGAGAAACGAGAGTTCTTCGTCATTCCAGGTGGGATCCAGTTCCGAGACCCAGGCGATGTCCAGCCCACCGGCTTCCATGCAGCCCAGATCGAGCAATGCGCCGATCCAGGACAGCAGGGGGTAGGTGTAGTAGTGGACGTGCCATGTCGAGCTGGACGCGCCATCGCCTCCTGAAGACCCGGTTCTGCCGCGCGCAGCACCCACGCCCGGATCGACGGTGAGCCCGCCCAGGTTCGAGAAGCAGTACGGCACACGCGACACGTCGATCAGTCTCGCCGGCTCCCACATCCCCACCGTGAGCCCGAGCCTCGGGATGGGGGTGCCGCAGTAGCACAGCGGAGAAGGCGGGTTCGGCGTGTCCGGCGCGCCGGCCGCCGCGCCGATGCCCAAGGCCCCGATTGAGATCGGAAAGAGGCACTCCCAGCACACATCGGTGAGCGGATTGACGAATCGCCCGGTGCAGGTCTGGCCCAGGGCTGCGCCCGGCAGAAGCAGGGCCGCGCCCAGCAGCGCCACAACGAGCAGCCGACACGCTTTCAAAAGGTTCCGGAAAACGTTCATGGATTCAGGTCCTCGTTGGAAAGGGAATCGCCAATGGTGTTTTCACGCAGGGGGATCTCGCGGCCGTTCTCGTCCAGCGGAACCTCGGTGATCCGCAGCTTCAGCCCCTCCTGGCGGACCCGCGTCGGGGTGGCCCGAAGCCCGAACCGCTCGGTGAGCGCGCCGGTCTGGTCGAAGTAGAACGGGCGCCCGTGCACACGAGCCGACACGGCAGCGCGAACGTACGATGCGTGGCTTCAAATCGATGGGCCAGGCGCAGCCTACTTGTCTGTCGGAGGCATCCTCAGGCTCTGCTGAAGTTGCGCGCCCTTCTTTGACGCCAACTGTATACCCGAAAAGCTCTCAAGCCCGGGTCTCATCCGACAGGACCCAACCTCGCAGGACCGAACTCAGCCATAAAGGGTCTTATTGGCGCAGACTCGGAATGCTCGCCAGTGAGGTCAGCAACTGAACGAGTTCCACTTGCCGTGAGAGGCCATGCTTGGCAAAAATGTGCCGGATGTGCCACCGAATGGTTGTCTGGCTTCGCCCCGTCTCCATGGCAATGTCTCGGATGGTCTTGCCCTGCGCCAGCGATACGGCCACCTGGCTCTGCGCAGGTGTCAAACCAAGAACTGCTCCCACTCTCTCCAGATCGATGTTTGTTCGGTCGTCAGGATCGACCACCAGCACGAGCGCGCCAAACTTGCTCGTGGGCTGACCCGCCTCATCTTCGCTGACGGGGCTGACGTGCAGCACGAGCCGCGCGGTCCGTCGAGGCGTACGGTGAGGCCGTCCCGCATGTCGATGCGCGGCAACAGCTTGTTGTAGATCACCGACGTGCTCATCTCCTCTTTGCTGAAGAGAGCGTGCACGGGCGCCAACTCGCTGTCAGGCAGCTTCCTGATTCGCGGGAGACGTTCGTCCACGGCCTGGTAGCCCTTGAAGTACTCCCGCTCAAGTTCCGTGTGGCGCTGCCCCCCGAAGCAGAATCGCGCGAAGATAAAATAGATATCCTCATGCTTCGCCCCGTCGCATAACACCAGAAAATTGCCCCTTGTCCCGCAGAACTCGTCGATGAGCATGTCGAATGGGCTCTCGGCTGCGGTATTGTTGGTGCTTGCGTGGGGTCCGACTGCGCCAGCAGCGTCGATATTGGAACGCCGACGATTTGCCTGCATTTGCGGCTGCCAACGCCTGTCCGGCAAGGCGTGGGATGCTGGCCCGCATCGACAAATGATGCCGGTCAATGCTTGCCGCGTTTCGGGTCGTTTCATTGTGAGCGTACGGGGCGCGCGCTATAGTGCGGGGCCGCAAGTCGCTGATAATCGGGCGCCAGATGCCGCATTCCCGCCCCCAAGTCATGCTGGTCTACCGGCGCCTGTTGAGCTATGTGGCGCCTCACTGGAAGGTGCTTCCGATCGCGCTGGTGGCAATGATCGCCGCCGCCGGTTCCAACGCGGTGGTACCGTTCCTGATGAGCCAGGTGGTGGAAGTCCTGGAGTCCGATGGCCGCGGCACCGGCTCGCTGCTTATCCCATTTCTGTTGTTCATCACGTTTGTGGTTCGAGCGACGGTGGACTTCATCGCTGTCTATGGGCTTGGTTGGCTGGGGCGATCGGTGGTCAGGGATCTGCGTGCGGAAATTTTCGAGCGCTACACGGAGTTGCCCCTCTCGTACTTCGAGCACCACTCCTCCGGGGCGCTGGTTTCAAAACTGACCTACAACACCGAACAGGTTGCCGAGGCCATCTCCAACGCTGTGGTGGTTGCCATTCGCGACTCGCTGACCGTGGTCGTGCTCATCGGCGCGATGATCTGGTTCAGTCCCCTGCTGAGTGCCATGGTGGCCCTGGCGGCGCCCATCGTCGCCGGGCTGGTCGCTGTCATGAGCCGCGCGTTCAGGCGTTACGGGACGCGGATTCAGACTTCCATGGGCGACGCCACGCGGGTGACCGAGGAAGCGCTGTCCGGGTCGCGAATCGTCAAGGTTTTTGAAGGTCAACGGCATCAGCAGCAGCGCTTTTCGGAGATTAACGAGCGCAATCGCAAGCAGTTCATGAAACTGGTCGCGACCCGCGCAGCGGGCGATGCCCTTTCTCAATACACGTTGACGATCGCTGTCTCCGCGATGATCGCGCTGGCGTTTTCCGAGACGCTCTTGCAGGAACTGGATGCCGCCACATTCATCGGTTTCCTGGTCGCGTTGGGAATGATGCTCACCCCCATGAAGCGACTCGTCAACATCAACGCCGTGTTGCAGCGCGGGATCGCAGCCGGTATCACCCTGTTCGAAACGCTGGATCAGCCGGGTGAACCGGATACGGGGACGCGCCGCCTGGAGCGCGCGCGAGGCGAAGTGGAGTTTTGCGGCGTCTGCTTCACATACGACGAAGCCAAGGGCCGCGTGCTTCACGACATCGGTTTTCGGGTTCCGGCGGGAAATACCGTCGCACTCGTCGGGCGATCAGGCAGCGGCAAGAGCACGCTGGTGGGATTGTTGCCCCGGTTCTACGACGTGGAGGCGGGCGAGGTTCTGGTGGACGGAGTGGACACACGCGAATATCGGCTCAGGGACTTGCGCCGTCAACTGAGCCTGGTCAGCCAGGACGTGCTGCTCTTCGACGACACCATCGCCAACAATATCGCCTTCGGCGCGCTTGCGGATGCACCGCGGGCGGCGGTGGAGGCTGCTGCAGAGGCCGCCTTCGTGACCGAATTCGCCGCCGGACTGCCCCAGGGATTGGACACTCCGGTAGGGCAGCGCGGCATGCTCCTCTCCGGAGGGCAGCGCCAACGTGTGGCCATCGCTCGGGCGGTGCTCAAGAATGCACCGGTCCTGATCCTGGACGAAGCCACCTCGGCCCTGGATACCGAGTCGGAAAGAAAGGTACAGCGCGCACTGGAATCACTGATGACCGGCTGCACCACGCTGGTCATCGCCCACAGGCTGTCCACGGTGGAGAGCGCAGACTCGATCGTCGTGCTCAATGAGGGCGCGGTCGTGGAGCAGGGCACCCATGCGGAACTCGTGAGCAGGGGCGGAACCTACAGCAGCCTTCATCGAATGCAGTTCGCGGATTGAACCCGGATGGCTGCTACCGGGCTGCACGATCCTGAATGACTTCCTGAAGCTGTGCGTGCCGGAATGAGACTGTCGCGTTGCATGGACCGGGTCTGGTATCAACCCAATCCTTACCGGTGGTTGCTGTTTCCGCTCAGTGTCTGCTACCGGTGGATCACCGACCTCAGGCGTCTGATGTACCGTTGGGGTATCAAGACCGTGACGGTTCTGCCGGTCCCGGTCGTGGTGGTCGGCAATCTCACGGTCGGTGGCACCGGCAAGACGCCTCTGGTGATCTGGTTGGCCGAAGAATTGGCTCAACGTGGGCTCAGGGTCGGTATCGTCAGCCGCGGCTACGGGGGCCGCGCCAGGACATGGCCGCAAGCCGTCGATGGCGACAGTGATCCGGCCCTGGTCGGCGACGAACCGGTAATGTTGGCTCGTGCCACGAATTGTCCGATCAGCGTGGCCCCGGATCGCGTCGAGGCCGCACGGGCGCTTCTGGACCGCGAGCAGGTTGACGTCCTGTTGGCCGACGATGGGTTGCAGCACTACGCGCTGGGACGGATCATGGAAATCGTGGTGATAGACGGCGAGCGAGGTCTCGGCAACGAAATGTGCCTGCCGGCGGGTCCCCTCAGGGAGCGGCGAGATCGGCTTGCGAGAGCGGGTGCGGTGGTGGTCAACGGCGGCGACTGGGGGCTGGATGGGTGTGCTGGGGAAGTTTTTCGCGCAACGATTCGGGCGCAGGACGTTTGCCAACTCGCCGGTCGGGCCCGCAAACCTCTGGAGTCGTTTCGGGGCATGACGGTCCACGCAGTGGCGGCGATCGGCCATCCGGAACGATTTTTTCGCTTGTTGGAGGCGGCCGGCGTGCAGGTGATCGCCCACCCACTGCCGGATCATGCATCCATCGATGCCGCCGATCTGCAATTCGATGACTCCAGTCCCGTGCTGGCGACCGAAAAGGATGCGGTCAAGTGCGAGCGCATCGGCCACGACGACGTGTGGTGTGTTCCGATCGAGCTGTCGTTTGAGCCGTCCGCGGCGGCCGGACTATTGGCCCGTGTACTGGGGCATATCGAGGAGCGCCTGTGGATTTCGCCGTAGTGATTCCGGCGCGCTACGGTGCCGCGCGGCTTCCCGGCAAACCGCTCGCCGACATGGGTGGCCGGCCGATGATTTGGTGGGTCTACGAGGCTGCCGCGGCCAGCGGCGCCGCCGAGGTCATCGTGGCCACGGATGATATTCGCATCGCAGAAGCGTGCGCCCGCTTCGGCGCCCGGGCGGAAATGACCGACTCGGCGCACGCCAGCGGTACCGACCGAATCGCCGAAGTGGCGAGGCGGCTGGATTGGTCTGACGATCGCGTGGTTGTCAACGTCCAGGGGGATGAACCGTTGCTGCCCCCGGTGCTGGTATCGCAGGTAGCGGGGTTGCTGGACGATGATCCGGAGGCGGGGATGGCGACACTCGCAACGCCGATCGTGGACCGCACCGAGTGGGACGATCCAAACGTGGTCAAGGTGGTCACGGATCGGCGTTCCAGGGCCCTGTACTTCAGTCGCGCACGGATTCCCTGGCCGCGCGACGGCACGGGGGCAGCCGGGGATGCGATGCGCCATGTGGGCCTCTATGCCTATCGTGTCCGGGCGCTGAAGGAATTCACTGCGGCGGAGCCTTGCGGATTGGAGTTGCAGGAGCGGTTGGAACAGCTTCGCGCGCTGTGGCTGGGGATCTCGATTCATGTCGCGCGGGCGCGCGAAATACCTCCCAAAGGGGTGGATACAGAGGATGACCTCATTGCAGTGCGCCGGGCAATCGCGCCGCGTTCGGTCTGACAGTCGGCGAGTGATTCAGGGCGTCGCAGGGCTCTCGACAAGCGCAATGATGTCGGCGGGCGGTTCCAACCACTGGGGAGCGGTGGCAAGTGGCGCATCCAGCGTCGCGAGAAATGATTGCAGTTGAGTGCGCTCCCGTTGCCTCAGGCTGAGCGGCTTCGCCTCATTGTGACCGATCATGGCCTGCGGAGCGCGATCGTAGTGCCGCATCATCTGTTCCAGAGACGGTGTCTGACCCTGGTGCGAGAAAGGTTCGGTGCCGGTCAGGTTGCGAAGCGACGGCGTTCGTAATGCGCCGACGACCTCGGACCCGGTGCGCGCGAAACGAAGCTCGGCGCAATCCTTCAGCGGATCGTCGCTGTATGCGCCCAGGCAATTGAAGGGATCGGCCCGCACCAGGCGAATGCCGTCGATCCGGCCGCGGTCGGGAATCTGCCCAGGCGAGGAAATGATCCCGGTGTTGTGAAATTCGTTGTTGGTCAGCAGCGGTCCGTTGTGACACTCGATGCAGCGCGCCTTGCCCATGAACAGCCGTAACCCGGTGGCCTCGTCAGCACTGAGGATGGCACGGGCCTGCGCTTCTTCTTCGCTGGCGAGCGCTTCGAGGTAATGGTCGAAGCGCGACGGCCCGGGCACAAGCAGCCGCTCGTAGGCGGCAATGGCCTTGCCGACATTCGCGAATATCCGTGTGATCGATTCCCGGTCCGCGGGTTCCATCGCGTTCCAGGCGGCTTCCAGGGGAGTGCCTTCGATGGGCCCAGCCGCGCCCGGAAACCGGTTTCGATCCGACAGGTCGGGCAGGGGACCGAACAGCGCGGTGTAGGTCTCGCGGTATTCGCGATCCGTGTACATGAGCCGGGCGATCCCGACCCGGTTGCCGCCCTGTTCGTTGGGGTCTTCGAGCGGCGAAAGGGCTTGGGACCACTGGCTGTCCTTGCGTCCGTCCCAGTAGAGCCAGGGGCTGTAGGCCGTGCCGACGATGCTCGGGGTATTGCGCTGTGACTCGCCCAGCGCCTCACCCCGGAGGCGGCCATCGGTGAAACCCAGGGCAGGTTGATGGCAGCTTGAACAGGCGAACTGGCCGTTGCCGCTGAGGCGTGAATCGAAGAACAGCCGATGGCCGAGCCGGGCCGCACGGGGGTCGTCGGCAACGGCGTTGGAGGGATCGGCCGGCACGGGCGGAAGGTTGGCTATCCACAGCGATGCCATGAGATCGAGTTCATGGTCCGTCCAATTCGGCGGTACAGCGGGCCGCATCGAAAACCACGCGGCACCGGCCAGCACGGCGGCAAGACCGAACCCGATGATCGCGAATCGGGACTTTTGCCACGGACTGCTTGTCACTACAACTCCAGGGGAATAACGACTTCGTCGCGGTGCGTACCCGTATCGATGGTGAGGACAACTTCCCAATTGCCGGCCATGTGAAAGCGCATGCCCTCGATGAGGTAACGGCCGTCCCCGAGGTACCGGGTCGCCTCCGGAAGCGTCGGCAGCCCGTGATCGTGAGTCGGCATGCCGCCGCGGATGCCGATTTCCGCCGCCGGAACCGGTGCGCCGTCGAGGGTCTTCACCTGCACAACCCAGCGGTGGATCGTGTTGATGGCAAGCGGCTCAAGATCGGGATCGACACTCACCCGGAAGTGTTCGGAACGGGCACTGAACCAGGAGTCGGCGTTGGAGTCGGAGTCAAGCACGGCCTGGTTCCCCTGGCTCTCGCTGACCAGCAATAGCGCGCAGGCCAACGTGGCAATGGCGCTGGAGTGCCGGTTCTTCAGGCGGCCGAGCCAGCGCTGCAGGTGGCCGCTGGAGTACCAGAGATGTAGTTGCAGCAGTGCGATCGCTATCAGGATGAGCGGCCAGGCCCCGAACCCGGTGAAGCCCACCCGGAATGGGAAAACGGCGGTGTAGGGCTCGCCCGCGTCCGCCGGCATCGCAGTGACGACACCGATAAATTCCCCCGGCTCGTCGAAGCGATGCACCACACTGTAGACGCCCGGGACGACGGCGGGCGGGTGGTAGAACACGGTCGCCTCGTCGAGGTCGTCGATCCGGGCGACATCGTCCCATGACGCAAATCGCCCGAGTCCGGTTACATTTCTGATGACGCGAAAGTCGATTGACGCTTCGCCCAACCCCGCATGGAGGTATTCCATGACAAATACGCTCTCACCGGTGATTGGAATGTCTTCACAGAATTCCTGGCGTTCGCGCTGCAGGGGAACATAGATCTTGAAATGCGCCTGGAAATAGCCGACGTTGATGATGCAAAGGTCCTCCTCGAGGACGACGCCACCGTGGGCGAAGGCGGCCTGTCCGCCGGTGGACAGGCAAAGCATCGTGCAGCAGATGGCGAGTCGTGAGCGCATCCGGCGTATTCTATCCAAGCCGTGCAAGGATGGCTTGCAGCCACGCTTGACGCCATCGCCAAAGTAACCAAGACTTGAGCGCCATTTGGTCTGCCCGGGCTGAATTGGCTGGGTCTCGTGGGACAGGACACTGCAGTGAAGGAATCCATCGACAACCGCCCCGAAACGGGCACCGTGGGAGCTGCCGGCGCGGCGGCAACGGTCGGCGAGGCGCAGGCGGGTGCGCGAGTCCTGTTCGTCTGCATGGGCAACATCTGCCGCTCGCCCACGGCGGAAGGCGTTTTCAGTGAGACGCTGCGAAAGCGCGCGCCGGAACTCGCCGTGCACGTGGATTCGGCGGGCACCCACGCCTACCATGTCGGCGATCCGCCGGACCATCGAGCCTGCCGTGCCGCCGCCCGCCGGGGGATAGACCTGACGAGCCAGCGCGCGCGAAGGGTGACCACGGACGACTTTTCCAGATTCGACCTGGTGCTGGCCATGGACGAGGACAATTACCGGATTCTGGCGGAAATCTGCCCACCCGAGTTTCGATCTCGAATCAGATTGTTCATGGAATTCGCGCCCGATGGCGAACAAAGCAGCGTGCCCGATCCCTACTACGGAGGCTCGACGGGTTTTGAGTACGTACTTGACCTGGTCGAGGAGGCATCGCTGGGCTTGCTCGCGCATCTTCAGAAGTAGATGCGCTCCTTGCACGCGGGTCGCATCAAAAGGTTCTGGTCGAGGAACAATGTCATGAAGCAATCGATCCTGTGTCCATATGCCAGGCCGGCAATCGTACTGGCGCTCGGTATCCTGAGTGCGCCATTGCTGGCGCAGTCCATCACCGTGGTGTCCTGGGGCGGCTCCTATGCCCGGGCCAGTCAGGAGGCGTACCACAAGCCGTTTACCGAAGAGACCGGGATCGAAATCCAGCTTGAGGACTACAACGGCGGCCTCGCACAGATTCGCGCACAGGTGGAGTCGGGGGTTGTGTATTGGGACGTGGTGGACCTGGAGTTGGCCGATGCCGTACGCGGTTGCGACGAGGGCCTGTTCGAACTCATCGATTTCGCGGACCTGCCGCCCGGCGCGGACGGGTCCAGCCCAGAGGAGGACTACTATCCGGATACGGTCAGCGAGTGCGGCGCCGGAACGCTGTTCTACTCCACGGTTTACGCTTACAACTCGGAAGTCATTTCCGGCGAGACGCCGGAAACCATCGACGATTTTTTTGACCTGGAGCGATTTCCGGGCAGGCGCGGCATGCGCCGCTGGTGAACCTGGAATTCGCGCTCATGGCCGACGGTGTGACGATTGAAGACGTATACGCTGTCCTGGACACGGAGCAGGGCCTTGCCCGGGCATTCCGCAAGCTCGAAACCATCAAGGACCAGATCGTCTGGTGGGAGGCGGGAGCCCAGCCGCCGCAGATGCTCGCCGACGGCGAAGTGGTCATGTCAACTGCGTACAACGGAAGAATCTTCAATGCTCAGGTGCTGGAGAATCAGCCGTTCGTGATCGTCTGGGACGGGCAGGTCCTTGATTCGGGTCCGATGGGCATCGTGGCCGGCACCCCCCGGCTGGCCGCGGCGCTACAGTTCGTGCAATTTGTCGCGCAACCGGAATCCATGGCCCGGATCAGTCAGTACATTGCCTACAGCCCGGTTCGCAGGTCTGCCGAGGCCCTGATATCAACGCACCTTGAGACCGGCGTGGATATGTTGCCGCACATGCCCAATACGCCGGAGCACACACAACTCGCCCTGCGAAATGATTGGGTCTGGTGGAGCGACAACGGCGACGAAATGAACGAACGTTTCATTGTCTGGCTGTCGCGGTAGTCCGGCCACAAGTGCCGAGTTGACCTCCGTCCGTTCTGCGATCCCGACCGGCTAATCCTGGCCGGCGGCGGGCGGTTGCGCGGTGGAAGCATCGGGCGCGGCAGGTGGCGTTGCGGGCGCCGGTTTCTGTTTGTCGCCGCGCTCCGCTCCGCGTTGTTTGTCAGTCCTTTGTTCTGCGGGTTTCCGACCACCCGAGGATCGCCTCCTGCGAGATCTCCGACTGCGGCGTTCTTCCGGATTGCCGCCGTCGCCCTGGGCCTTCTTCTTGCTGCTATCCGGGGCGCCGCCGCTACGGCCCTTGGCCGGACCGCGGGATCGCTTCGGGCGCCGGGGGCGGCGGTCCGGGTGCTTGCCGCCGCGAGAACCGTCCTTGCGAGACCGTTTCGGAGCGGGGCTTCGACGCTTTCGCTTGGGCAGCGCCCAACCGAACAGCCGGCGCCACAGGCTGACGGACTGGCGGCGTTTCCTGGCTTTCTTCTTGGTGGGCTTGGGCGCGGGTTTGCGATGAGCGACGTTCGCTACGGCAGCTTGCTCGGGTTGGGGATGTTGCGGTGGTTTGCGGTACGAATCCGACGCGTCCTGCTTCGGCTCCACGAGCTTGTAGCTGGACACGGCGTGCTCCGACAGTTCGACTTCGTCGTCGCGCAAGCGCGTGATGGAATAGTTGGGAGTCTCGAGGTTCCGATTGCCGACGAGCACGACGGCCACGTCGTTGCTTTGCTGAATGGTCTGGATCCAGTCCCGCTTTTCGTTCAGGACGTAGTTGCTGACGTCAACCGGTAGCTGGGCAACCACCCGGGCAGTGCGCTCCTTGCGTGCTTCCTCACCGACAATGCGAAGCACGGCCAGGGCAAGCGATTCCACGCTGCGCACATGCCCGATTCCATTGCAGCGGCCGCACACCGACTGCGTCGACTCTTCCAGGGACGGACGCAGTCTCTGCCGCGACATCTCCAGCAGGCCAAATCGTGAGATACGGCCGATCTGGATGCGAGCCCGGTCCGGTTTGACCACCTCCCGCAGCCGGCCTTCCACGTCGCGCTGATGCTTGTGGGCGCTCATGTCGATGAAATCGATCACGATCAGGCCGCCCAGATCCCGTATCCGGAGCTGGCGCGCGATTTCTTCGGCGGCCTCGAGATTGGTGTTCAGCGCTGTGGACTCGATGTCGTCGCCCTTGGTCGCGCGGGCCGAGTTGATATCGATCGCGGTCAGCGCCTCGGTGTGATCGATGACGATGCTTCCGCCCGACGGCAGCGTGACTAAATGCGAGAACGCCGACTCGATCTGGCTCTCGATCTGGAAGCGAGCAAACAGCGGCACGGTGGCATCGTCGTAGAATTTGAGGCGGGGCAGGTTGTGCGGCATCACCTGCTCCATGAATTCACGAGCTTCCGCGTAGACATCCTCCCTGTCTACAAGAATTTCGCCGATCTCGTTGGAGAAATGATCGCGAATGGCGCGCAAGATGGCGTTGCCTTCCTGATAGATCAGGAACGGCGACGGCCTGCCCACCACGACCTGCTTGATCGCCTCCCAGACATTCAGCAGGTAGTCCAGGTCCCATTTCAGTTCCTCGATGCTTCGCCCGACACCCGCGGTGCGGACGATGCAACCCATCTCCTCGGGGGGCTGCAATTCCTCCAGCGCCTTGCGGACCGAATCCCGGCCTTCGCCCGTGATGCGCCGGGACACGCCACCGGCGCGGGGGTTGTTGGGCATAAGCACGATGAACCGACCGGCAAGGCTGACGTAGGTGGTCAGGGCGGCGCCCTTGTTGCCGCGCTCCTCCTTCTCAACCTGGACGACGATGTCCTGGTTTTCCTTGAGGACGTCCTTGATGTTGACCCGCTCGCCCTCGGCCGGTTCGCGGACGAAGTATTCCCTGGAGATTTCCTTGAGCGGAAGGAAGCCGTGGCGTGCAGCGCCGTAGTCTACAAAGGCGGCCTCGAGGCTGGGCTCCAGGCGCGTGATGCGCCCCTTGTAGATATTCGACTTGCGTTGTTCCCTGGTTGGTACCTCGATGTCAAGGTCGTAGAGTTTCTGGCCATCCACGATGGCCACGCGCAACTCTTCTTGCTGAGTTGCATTTACCAGCATTCGCTTCATGATTTCTCGATCCGTTGGTGGCGAGCCTTTCGGAGTTCGGCACCGCGGTCTGCCAGGCAAGAGCATTGAGATGTTCAAGCCCGACGGCCGCGCCGGCGCTGCCGGCGAGGTGAGTTGGATATCGCCGCGGCGGTGCCTCTATTTCGAGGGTTCCGGGCGGCACATTCGGTGCGCCGGCCCCTGGTCCATCCAGGGACGCAGGACCTCGATTGGCGATTGAACCGACAAACGTGTCAGGTTGCCGGCGAGAAATTCGGGCAGGAAACTGTTTCACAAAATTGCTCAGCGATTCGACGCTCTCTTCGTCATGCATGGATCGCCTGAGCGCCAATCCTGAACAGAACGTGATCGCCTGGATACAACCGCGGGCCAACCCCTTGCGGGACCCGCCGAAAAAATCCGTAACTATTGGCGCGCCTTCGCGCACGCCCCTATGCTTCGATCCCAGTTCGGCGTTTCGGCGCCGCCGGGCCGCGTCGCGTACTATATCACAGCTCAGGACAGCTCATTTTTATGAACCAGACTGCCACTCGCCCCTCCGCCCACTACCGCGACGTCGATGCGGATTGCGTGGGACGACGCCTGGACAATTATCTGCTCGGCGTGCTGTCCGGCGTGCCTCGCAGCCATGTCTACCGGCTGATTCGATCGGGGCAGGTTCGGGTGAACAGCGGCCGGGTGCGTGCCGGCTATCGTCTCAAGGAGGGCGATCGGGTGCGAGTCCCGCCGGTGCACGGGCGTCGTTCCGGTCCCGCGCAGTTGCCGGCAAACCGCGTTCGCTGGCTGGCTGACAGGATTCTGTACGAGGATCGCAGGATCCTGGTGCTGGACAAGCCGGCGGGCATGCCCGTGCATGCCGGGACCGGTGTTGACTTCGGGTGCATCGAGGCTCTGCGCAGCCTCACCCCCGAACTGCGGTCGGCGGACCTGGTGCACCGGTTGGACCGGGGAACTTCAGGGTGCCTGTTGGTGGCGAAGCGCCATGCCGCACTTCGGCAGTTGCATGAGTTGTTGCGAACCGGCGGCATGGTCAAGCGGTACCTGGCCCTGGTGCGAGGACGCTGGCCAAACGGCCGTTCAAGGATTGATGTCTCGCTTAGCACGCGGCGTCGTGGCGGCGAGAGCCTGGTACAGGTCGATCCGGCAGGCAAGCGCGCGCTCAGCCGGTTTCGGGCAGTGGCGCGTTTCGGCGATCTGGCGACGCTGATGGACGTGATGACCGGCACCGGTCGTACCCATCAGATTCGGGTTCACGCGGCCCATGCCGGGCATCCGTTGGCGGGAGACCCGCGTTACGGGGATCCTCAGTTCAATTCAATGTTGTCCGACAAGGGCCTGAATCGGATGTTTCTGCACGCGCACGCACTGGAATTCGTCTGGCCCGGTACCGAGGAGCCGTTTGCTATCAGTTTACCGCTGCCGCCTGAGTTGACGGCTGTCCTGGACTCAGTGGAGTAGGGCTTGTCGGCGCCTGCCCGGACAGGGTCAGGCCCTGGCCCGTTCCGGCGCGAGAGGATCGAGGCCGACTTCCCTGAGCACCCCGCACAGCCACACCAGGGGCAAGCCCAGCAGTGCCGTCGGATCCGTCGATTCGATGGATTCGAATAGCGTGATCCCGAGCCCCTCGGCCTGAAAGCCGCCGGTACAGTCATACGGGCGCTCGAGGTCCACATAGCGTTCGATGCGTGGCCGTTCGAGATCCAGAAAATTCACCTGCGTGTTGTCGATGCCCTGAAACCGGCGGCCCGTTGGTCCGTCGAAAATCTCGCAGGCGGTATGAAAGGAGACTGTTTGACCCTGGCAGTCCAGGAGTTGGCGAATGGCCGTGTCGCGGTCGCCGGGCTTTCTGAGCAGCTTCCCATTCAGTGCAGCGGTCTGGTCCGAGCCAATGACGACAGCGTCGCCGACATCGGCGGATCGGCAAATCCGGTCCACTTTGTCCGACGCCAATCGGATGGCGAGTTCGAGGGGGGATTCACCGGGACGAGCCGACTCGTCCACGTCCGGTGACAGCGTTTCAAATTCAACGTGCAGGCGGCCGAGCAGGTGGCGCCGGTGCACTGAACTGGACCCCAGGATCAGGCGGGGCATGGCCCGGCTTTGACAGTCGAAAATCCCCTACCTATCATTGATCGCTTATGCCTCTCTCGTTGTACGCTTGGTACAGCTTGAATGCCCTGGAATCACTCGGCCGACGCCAGGCTCTGATCGCCGGCGAAATCGAATTCGAGCGGTTGACACGGTTTTGTGAGCTACTGCACTCGGAGCATGGAAGTGTACGAGTTGGATTCAGATTTGACCAACAGACAGCAGGATATACCACAGTTCGGTTAGAATACGACGCGAACTTCAATCTCCAGTGTCAGCGATGTCTGGAACCGATGGAAGAACGAGTTTTCCGCGGGGCTTCATTCGTGATCGTTGAAGGCGATTCGATACCGGCGGGTGTTCCGCAAGACCATGAGCCGGTCGAACTTTCCGGCGATCGGTTCCAGCCGGCTGGATTCGTGGAGGATGAACTCATCATGTCGCTGCCTCTGATCCCGCGTCACGCTCGTCTCGAGCAGTGTGGAGCGCTGGCTCGGAGCCTTGAGGCGCCTGAAAACGAGAGCGTTGCGGATTCAAGAGTACCCCGCTCGCCAAGCACTGAGGAGAACTGAGTAATGGCTGTCCAGAAAAAACGAAAGACGCGATCCAGGCGGGACATGCGACGGTCCCATGACGCGTTGAAGGGCGCCGCGCTTTCGATCGATCCCGGCTCGGGTGAATTGCATCAGCGCCACCATGTGACAGCGGAGGGATTCTATCGCGGCCACAAACGCGTGGACGTGCCCGAGCCTGAGGTGCAAGAGGAGTAGCGTCGTGCTCCGCAGTCGCCGAAGGGCTCGTATCTAACCCGGATACTTACCGGTCGTCTGAAGTGCGCGCCGAACCGATCGCTGTTCCACGGCGTTCGCCGATTGGTCGACGCGAAGTAGATCCCTTGCCGTTTCTGCAACGCTGCTGGTGGATGCCATGTCTGGAAGGGTAACGATTGCGCTTGACGCGATGGGCGGCGACAACGGTCCGGATGCCGTCCTGCCGGCGGCGCTGGCGGTGCTGGAAACGGACGACTCGGTCGATATTCTCCTGGTTGGGCAAGCGGATACGCTCAAGCGCGCGCGCAACGCCGGCGGCGATCGGTACGGCGACCGGCTCCGATTCCTTGAGGCGAAAGAAGTTGTCGGAATGGACGAGGCGCCCGCGGACGCACTGCGCAG
Organism: Candidatus Rariloculaceae bacterium; assembly: GCA_965262365.1. Classification (GTDB taxonomy): domain Bacteria; phylum Pseudomonadota; class Gammaproteobacteria; order Steroidobacterales; family Rariloculaceae; genus UBA6522. The sequence continues at coordinate 2,540,054 of OZ253541.1, read as the reverse complement.
GAAAAGGAATTCTTCCATGCGCCTTGCCATCGAGGCCGTGCGCAGCGGCGAGGCGCACGCCTGTGTCAGTTCGGGGAATACCGGTGCGCTCATGGCAACCGCCCGCTATGTTCTGAAAACGCTGCCCGGCGTGGACAGGCCAGCCATCATTTCTGCGGTACCGTGCATGGGCGGCGGTTATACCTTCATGCTCGACCTGGGGGCCAATGTCGGGTGTTCGGCTCAGCATCTGCTGCAGTTCGCGATTATGGGCGCTGTCGTCGCGGAAGGCATGCTCGACATTCCGCGTGCACGGGTCGCGCTGCTCAACATCGGACTTGAGGATATCAAGGGCGATGACGTCGTACGCGAGGCTGCGGAGTTGTTGAGTCGCAGCGCGCTCAATTACGTCGGCTACATCGAGGGCGATGGCATTTTCAACGGCAAGGCGGATGTCGTCGTCAGCGATGGATTCGTGGGCAATGTCGCGCTCAAGACGATGGAAGGCGTAGCCGGTTTCATCGCCACGATTCTTCGCGAGGAATTCATGCGCAACCCGATTCGCCAGGCTCAGCGCGCCGCCGCTGGCACGGCTTTGAACGCGGTGCGCGAACGTCTGGATTCAAGGCGTTACAACGGCGCGAGTCTGGTCGGGTTGAACGGTATCGTCATCAAGAGCCACGGCGGCGCCGATGAAGTCGCATTCGAAACGGCGGTGCGCACCGCGATCGTTGAGGCGCACAAGGGAGTTCCGGTGCAGATCGCCAATCTCATGGAAGAGCAATGTATTCGCGCATAGCCGGTACGGGGGCGTACCTGCCCGAAAAAGTGCTGACGAATTTCGATCTGGAAAAGATGATCGATACTACCGATGAGTGGATTCGCACGCGCACCGGCATCGAGCGCAGACACATCGCCGCGAAAGATGAGGCCACCAGCGACTTGGCGGAGCAGGCTTGCCGGTCGGCACTGGAAGCCGCAGGGCTGGCACCGTCCGATATCGACCTGGTGGTCGTGGGAACGTGTACGCCTGATCTGGTTTTCCCCAACGTCGCCTGCCTGCTCCAGGAGCGCATGGGGATGTCCGGTACCGCGTTCAGCATCGAAGCCGCCTGCAGCGGATTCGTCTACGCACTGACCGTGGCGAATCAGTTCATTCGCGCTGGCCAGGCAACGCGCGCGCTGGTGAGTGGGGCGGAAGTCATGTCACGGATTATCGACTGGACCGACCGTGAAACTTGCGTGTTGTTCGGCGACGGTGCCGGCGCGGTGGTGCTTGAAGCTTCCGAGGAGCCTGGCATTCTCTATACCGATCTTGGCGCCGACGGCCGTTACCGGAACCTGCTTTACGCCGACAGCGGCGTTTCGAGAGTCAAGGAAGAAGGCGAGACGACCCTGCTCATGAAGGGCAATGAAGTCTTCAAGGTGGCCGTGCGCACGCTGGAGCGCATGGTGGACCGGGTGCTCGCCGACAACGGCCTGGAGCAGGGCGAAATCGACTGGTTTGTACCTCACCAGGCGAACCTGCGTATTATCCAGGCTACGGCCAGGCGCCTGGGATTGCCGATGGAACGAGTGGTACTTACGGTCAAGGATCATGGCAACACCTCGGCGGCATCGATACCGATGGCGCTCGATACGGCGGTTCGCGACGGGCGAATCAAGCCGGGCGATCTGGTGCTGATGGAAGCCTTCGGCGGCGGTTTTACCTGGGGTGCCTCGCTCGTCAGGTATTGAGTTCTTGCATTCAGGCCATACCAAATCACATATTCGGTTATAATGAGGTCCCAGATGAGGAAGTCACTTAGCCTGCTGCTGGTATTGGTTCCGTTCGCCGGAGTTGGCGCGCTGGAATTGTCCGTCGATCCCGGCAGCAATGTCGTCGGCGCGACGCAGGTCATCGCTGCCGAGTACGAGGATACCTTCGTCAAGCTGGCCAGGCGTTACAACCTCGGCTTCGAAGAACTCAAGCAGGCCAATCCCGACGTCGATCCCTGGTTGCCCGGTGAAGGCACCGAGATCGTCCTCCCGACCCAGTTCGTGCTTCCCAGCGCCCCCCACCAGGGCGTGGTAATCAACCTGCCGGAATTGCGGCTTTACTATTACCCGGCGAATGATCCCGGCCGCGTCATTACCCATCCGGTCAGCATCGGACGGATGGAGTGGCAAACGCCCCTGGGGCGGGCTCAGATCGTTGCCAAGGCCGAGAATCCAGCCTGGTATCCGCCGGAGTCCATTCGTGCCGAGCATGCTGCGGAAGGCCGGCCGCTACCCCGCGTAGTGCCTCCGGGGCCCGACAATCCACTGGGCGACTACGCCATGCGGTTAAGCATCCCCGGCTACCTGATCCACGGCACGAACAAGCCGTCCGGCCTCGGCATGCGGGTGACGCACGGGTGCATTCGCATGTTCCCGGAAGATATCGAGGGGTTGTTCGGGACCGTGCCCATTGGCACACCTGTGCACATCGTCAATCAACCCTACAAGTTGGCCTGGAGCGAAAACGGCTTCTATCTTGAAGCCCATCCGCCGCTGGATGAGGAGATGGTGGATAGCGCCTGGTCGATGACGCAGTTGACTCGCGCATTCGTCGCTGCGACGGAAGAAGGGCAAGGTGCAAGCTTCGATTGGGAACTCGCGGAACTCGCCGTAGAGAAATCACGGGGCGTTCCGGAATTCGTTTCGCTGGTCAGCGTCGCCGACCGAACTCCAGAGTAAGTACGCCCCGTACAGGCGTTGCGGCCGGCCATACCTTTGGCCGGCCCAAAGGATTACTTGGCCTGGGCTTCCTCGAACATGCGGTCCAGGCGCTCGTTGGTTGCATCGACTGCAGCCTGAGCGGCGTTGGCGGCCGCAAGTGCTTCGTTTGCCGCAGCCTGAGCTTGTGACGCCATCTGCTCGCCCCCGCTATCGCTAGTCGACTGACTGGCGGCCTGTTGAGCTGCGGTTTCTGCGCTCGCCACGAGTGCGCGTAGATCGGCAATCTGTTGCTCGGTTACGTGATACGCCGGTGCGCATCCGCCGGCAAATGCAATGACGGCCAAAAGCGCGCCAAGCTGGAGTTTTCTGCCCATAGACTATCCCCTGAGTGAACGATGAAAAGACCGTCGCATTATTTCGTAAAGCACGTTTGATTGCAATTGGATTATGGTGCCTTGTCCTGCAAGTTCGGGACGGGACACCGGGCTGATTCGTGCGGGTTTGATTTTTTCGAGCCACTGTATACAATGCCAGTTATTGTATTTATGTACAGTGATCATCATGCATGGACTGACTGCGCGACAAAAAGAAATTCTCTCATTGATTCAAAGGGCTATCTCCAAATCGAATATGCCCCCCACACGTGCGGAAATTGCCCGGGAGTTGGGCTTCCGCTCGGTGAATGCGGCCGAGGAACACCTCAGGGCCCTGGAGCGCAAGGGGGTCATCGAATTGTTGCCGGGCATTTCCCGCGGAATTCGTCTCCGAGACCCTCTGCCGGAGCACATGGGGTTGCCCATGGTAGGGCGGGTTGCGGCCGGTGCGCCCATGCTGGCCGAAGAACATATCGAGGCTCACTATCGGATCGATCCGGCCTTTTTCAAGTCGGAACCTCACTTCCTGCTCCGGATACACGGTATGAGCATGCGGAATGCCGGCATTCTGGATGGCGATTTCGTGGCGGTGCGGCGGGCGGTGGATATCAGGAACGGGCAGATCGTGGTGGCCCGCCTGGAAGACGAGGTCACCGTTAAACGCTATCGCCAGGAAGGGCACCAGGTGTGGCTGATGCCGGAGAACCCCGATTTCGATCCGATCCGGGTCGATCTCAGTACCCAGGACATGACCATCGAAGGCGTCGTGGTCGGGGTCATGCGCAATACCGTTTGATGGGGTTGCAGTCCAGTGCTCTATCCAACCGATAATGGCGTATCAGTGGTCGCAGGCCCGCGTATTTCACCGAGGTGCGTAGTGACGGCGCGTACGTACCGTCACCAGCGAATGAGCAAGACATGCGGGCTGGCGAGCAACTGATCGACCACCCCCGAGTTTGGCGGGCAGGGGAGAACCGCGCCTCCTGGAGCACCCGTTCGACCGGTTTCGATGTTCTTGACCGCCATTTGCCGGGCGGAGGCTGGCCGGCCACAGGGCTGACCGAGATCCTGACAGAGCATTACGGCATCGGTGAACTCAGCCTGTTGATGCCCGCTCTGGCACGCCTGGCAGCCCGTGGCGATAGCCCCGCGTCACCAGGGCAGGGCGGCAGCACAGGCTGCATCGTCTGGATCGCACCGCCCTTCATTCCCTATGCGCCGGCCTTGCACAGCCAGGGCATCGACCTGGATCGAGTGCTCATCGTGCGCGATCGTACAAACACCTGGAAAAATCAGGACATCCTTTGGGCCGTGGAACAGGCTCTGCGCTTCGGTTCCTGTGCGGCCGTTCTGGCCTGGACGCGCTCCGTGGATCAGGCCCCGCTCAGGCGACTGCAACTCGCCGCCGAAGCAGGGCGGTGCTGGGCGGTGTTGTTTCGGCCTCTCAATGCCTCACGCCAGCGATCGCCCGCGGTGTTGAGAATGCGTCTCACGGCCATCGGCGAGCAGACTCGAATCGAAATCCTCAAGTGCCGCGGCGGACGCCCCGGCGAGGTTTCGATCCGCTTTGAGGACCGGTGTCATAGCGATGCCGGGCCCGGCAGGCGGGTCAGTCCACATCCGGATGATCCGGAAGATAGCGTCAACGGGCCCTAGCCAGCCATGGCCCAACCGCTCAAAGCCCTTTATCTCGGGGAGACTTCCCCACCCCGGCGACCTGCGCTTTCCCCAAGGCTGCGGCCAGACCGATTATGGATTGCAGTCCATCTGCCGGCGTTTCCTCTGGAAGCATTGGTCCGCCAGTCTCACCAACCTTCCGGGACGATTGCCGAGACGCCCGCGGCGGCTGAGCATCGGGAACTCGTCTCCCTGGCGTGCTGGGCGCGGAGAATCACGCCGCTGGTGAGCCTGGAGCCGCCCCAGGCCCTGGTTCTGGAAGTTGGCGGCAGTCTCAAATTGTGGGGAGGCCTCGATTCGATCAAGGCGGCGTTCAACAAGGAACTGGTCCGGCGCCGGCTGACGGCTCATCTCTGCGCGGCGCCCACGGCATTGGCTGCGCTTTGGCTCGCTCGTGGCGGCCATGAGGATGTGCTGACGGCAAAACAGTTGGTGGGCCGTCTGGGTGCGTTGCCGCTGCGCGTTACGGGATGGCCGCAAGCCACTCGACGGCTGTTGAAGAAGATGGGCATAGGGGCGGTGGGCGATTGCCTGCGGTTGCCCCGTGATGGCCTGGTTCGACGGGTAGGGCAGCGCTATCTGGACGATCTCGACCAATCCCTGGGTCAGCAGCAGGATCTCAGGGCCGCATTCTGCCCGGACCGGCGTTTCAGTTCCGTGGTGGAATTTCAGGAAGAGGTGGCGGAGCCGCAGGTCATCGCCGACGCGGGGAAAAAACTCATTCTCCGGCTCGCCGAAGCGCTCCACAGGCACCAGATGCAGATCGCAAGCTGCCGATACGGATTCCATCATTTGCGCCAGCCGCCAACGGTGGTGGGCATCAACCAGGTCGTTCCGACCTATGAAGCACAGAAAATCACCGACCTTTTCCTGAGCCGGCTGGAAACCCTCTCGCTACCCGCACCGGTCACCGCGTTGAGCCTGACGACGGGAAAAACCACTCCCATGGCGGGGTTGAATTCGACGTTGCTTCCGGCCTGCCCGGAGATTGCGCCGAAAACCACTCTGGGTGAGTTGATCGCACGCTTGCGGACGCGCCTCGGCGCGGAGGATATCCATGGCCTCGAGCTGACCGAGGATCATCGGCCCGAGGCGGCCTGGTGCCAGGTGCAGGATCATGGGGCCGAGGCGGCCCGGAGCAAGGTGAAAAATCCACGGGCCGGTCCCGTGGTTGCGAAGGATGCTTCCGGGCATCCGCAGCGGCCCCTGTGGCTTCTGCCCGCGCCGGTCAGGGTCGCGGTTGCCGATGGCGGGCGAAAGCACTTGCGGCTGGAGTCCGGCCCGGAGCGGGTTGAAGCCGGCTGGTGGGAGGGACTGGATACCAGCCGGGACTACTACGTGGCTCGCGGCAGCATGGGCAAGCGGTTGTGGGTGTTTCGGGACCGCCGCTCCGACCGCGGTGACTGGTACCTTCATGGAATCTTCGGCTGAGCCCGGCCCGGGCTATGCGGAACTGCATTGTCTGAGCAATTTCACCTTTCTCCGCGGGGCGTCTCATCCCCGGGAGCAGGTGGGGCGGGCCGCCGAACTGGGCTATGCGGCTCTTGCGCTGACCGACGAGTGCTCCGTGGCCGGTGTGGTACGGGCTCATATGGCGGCCCGGGAACTGCCCCTGAAGCTCATCATCGGCAGCGAGTTTCGACTGCAAGAGGGCATCGAGACCGTCGTGCTGGCGCCGAATCGCACCGCCTACGGAGCGCTTTCGGCGCTCATCAGCCACGCACGGCAGGCGGCCGGGAAGGGTGCCTATCGCCTGACCCGGGACGATTTCGAGGGATATCTGGCGTCTTCGGAATGCCTGGTTCTGTGGTTGCCGGGAGCAACGGCCGACTGGCGGGAAGGCGCCTGGCTCAAGGAACGTTTCTCCCACCGTCTGTGGTTGGCCGCGGAACTGCTGATGACGGGGCAAGACCGGACATTATTAACCCGGTGGCGGCACGTGGCGGCAAAACTCGGACTGCCGATGCTCGCCAGCGGCAACGTCCACATGCACTGCCGAGAGCGCCGGAGGCTGCAGGATACGCTCACCGCCATTCGTTGCAGGCAACCGTTGCAGAAGATGGGCTTCGGGCTTTATTCCAACGGCGAGCGCTTCCTGAGGCCCATCGAGGAACTGGCCAGGATCTACCCCCGGCGCCTGTTGAAGGAGACGCTCGCGGTCGCCGAGCGCATCGATTTCTCCCTGGACGAACTGCGTTATGAGTATCCCCGCGAGCTGGTTCCGAAGGGGGCTACGCCCGCCAGCCATCTGCGCGATCTCACCGAAGAGGGCATGCGCTGGCGCTGGCCGGACGGGGCACCGGCCAAGGTTCAAACGCTCGTCGAATACGAATTGAAACTCATCGGCGAGCTTCGCTACGAGGCCTATTTCCTCACCGTTCACGATATCGTCCGGTTCGCCCGCGGCCGGGGCATCCTCTGCCAGGGACGCGGCTCGGCGGCCAATTCGGCCGTTTGTTTCTGCCTGGGTATCACCGAAGTCGATCCCGCGCGCATGGAAATGCTCATGGAACGGTTCATTTCCAAGGAGAGGAATGAGCCGCCCGATATCGACGTGGATTTCGAGCACCAGCGCCGCGAGGAAGTCATTCAATACATTTATCGCAAATATTCCCGCGAACGTGCCGCGCTGGCCGCCACGGTCATCAGTTATCGAACCCGCAGCGCGGTCCGCGACGTGGGCAAGGCCCTGGGGATGGAAGAAGCGCAGGTCAGCGTTCTGGCCAAGTCGGTGCAGTGGTGGGACGGCGAGCAGATCGCCGCGCAACAGATCGGCGAGGCGGGATTCGATCCGCAGGCGCCCGTCATCCGGCGTCTTGCGGGCCTGGTGAAGGACCTGGCGGGATTCCCCCGGCACCTTTCTCAACACGTGGGGGGATTCGTCATTTCCCAGGATCCGCTGAGCCGGCTGGTGCCCATCGAAAATGCGGCCATGGAGGATCGTACGGTCATCCAGTGGGACAAGGACGATCTGGAGGACCTGGGGTTGTTGAAGGTGGACGTGCTCGGCCTGGGGATGTTGAGCACAATTCGCCGCAGTTTCGAATTGATCCGCAGTTTTTACGGCCGCGAGTACACCATGGCCAGCCTTCCGGCGGAGGATCCGGCGGTCTACGACATGATCTGCGAAGCCGATACGGTGGGGGTGTTCCAGATCGAATCCCGGGCGCAGATGGCGATGCTGCCGCGCCTCAGGCCCAGGTGCTATTACGATCTGGTCATCGAGGTGGCCATCGTCAGGCCGGGGCCCATCCAGGGCGACATGGTTCATCCCTATCTCAGGCGGCGCAACGGCGAGGATCCCGTCTCCTATCCCAGTCCCGAAATCGCGCGGGTGCTGGAGCGAACGCTCGGGGTCCCCATTTTCCAGGAACAGGTCATGCAGATCGCCATGGTGGCGGCGGGCTTTACGGCGGGCGAAGCGGACCGGCTGCGCCGGGCCATGGCGGCCTGGAAGCGGCGGGGCGGACTGGAAGGCTTTGAAAGCCGTTTGAAGGCGGGCATGGCCGAGCGCGGTTATTTGCCGGAATTCGCCGAGCGGATCTTCAATCAGATCAAGGGCTTCGGAGACTACGGGTTCCCGGAGTCCCACGCCGCGAGCTTTGCGCTGCTGGTCTATGTTTCGGCCTGGCTCAAGTGCCATGAGCCCGCGGCTTTCTTCTGTGCGCTGCTCAACAGCCAGCCCATGGGCTTTTACGCCCCGGCCCAATTGGTGCGCTGTGCCAGGGAGCATGGGGTGGAAGTCCGGCCGGTGGACGTCAATCACAGCGACTGGGAGTCGACGCTGGAGCGCGATGCCACAGGCCGGCCGGTGCTGCGATTGGGATTCAACCGGGTCAAGGGTCTGGCGGTGCGCGCCGCCGAGCGGCTGGTGAACGCCCGGCACGGCGAAATCTTCGGGTCAGTGCCGGAACTTGCGGAACGGGCGCGGCTGGGCCGTGGGGACCTGGACGCTTTGGCCGGTAGCGGCGCGTTGGAATCATTGGCAAGGAACCGCCACCGCGCCCACTGGGACGCTGCCGGCGTGGAGAAACCGACTCCGTTGCTCGGGCAGGCCCGCATCGCCGAGGGCATTCCCATGTTGAAGGCGCCGACGGAAGGCCAGGAAGTCCTGGCCGACTACCAGCATCTGGGTCTCAGTCTCCGCTGTCACCCCCTGGCCCTGCTCCGGGACCGGTTGACCTCGGTGGGTTTGCAAACCGCCGGCGAAGTGCTGCAGTTCCCCAATGGCGCCGTCGTTCATGCCGCGGGCCTGGTGATCACGCGCCAGCGACCTTCGAGCGCCTCCGGTGTGATCTTCGTGACCATCGAGGACGAAACGGGCTATCTGAACCTGGTGGTGTGGGAGCGGATAGCCGAACGCCAGCGACAGGTTCTATTGGGCGCCACGCTGCTGGGTGTCCATGGCGAGGTGCAAAGGGAGGGCGCAGTGGTGCACATCGTCGCCAGGCGGCTCAGCGACCACAGCGGACTGCTGGGAGAACTGCCGACCCGGTCGCGGGACTTTTGCTAGGGGCTGCCAGAAAGTGAGTTACTCCGGCTTCATGAAAAGCAGCGCGAAACGGTCCGAGTTCCCCGTGACGGAGGGTCGGCCGACCTCATACCGCAACTCGTCATCGGGTCGCCGCAACAGTGTGCTGTAGTCGACGAAAACGAAACCGGATTCCTGGACTTCCTTGATAACAAGCACGGGGTCCATGCGCCGACGATTCTCGGTGTCGTCGGGCTCCATATGCCGGCGCGTGTGGTCGACGATGCCATAGAGTCCGCCCGATTTCAGCGCATCGAACGATGACTTGTTTATGGTCATACGCGCGTCGGGCGAGAAATTGTGGTAGTTGCGAAACGTCAGCACCATGTCGGCAGGCTCGACGTCCCAGGGACCCGATGCAATCCACGGCGTGCCGTCCGGGGGAGCCATCGCCCCCCAACCAAGCTCCTCGACGTCTTCCATGCCGGGCAGTTCCGTCACACCGGCGAAGGCATCGCTGTAAACAGTCGGCGCGGGATGCGTCACGTAGAGCTTGCCCGATTCCCTGAGAATGGGCCCGAGGATCTTCGTGTACCAGCCACCGGCCGGGCGTATTTCAATCACTGTCATATCGAGTTCGAGCTCGAAAAAATCGAGTACCTCTGCAGGTTGACGGTTCCGATCGCGCGCATGTTCTTCCGCTGTTCGAATCTCGCTCTGCATGGCCTCCAATACGGCTCGCTCCAGTTCGTTGGGTGAGTCGCCGAACTGGGCGAAAGAGACGGGCGCGGCCAGCAACATGGCGAAGGGGATCAAGCGTCGCATCTGGACTCTCCTGGTCAGTCGGATTCAATTCCATGGTTCAGGCAGCTCCGCAATCCGGGATTGCCTGGTCCCAGGATAGTTCGCGTATGTTACTCGCTGTCTTGCCCGCAGGTGCTTCGGCCATATGCCGCCGCAGCCGGCAGAGATCATAAGGCGAATGCGACAAGCACGAGTCCAGGAAACCCAAGAGAGGAACTGAGTATGTCTACAGCAAAAGAACTGGTACGCGAGGTAGTGGAGACCCAGCCGGACGATGCCTCTTACGAGGAGATTATTAGAGCGCTAACTTTTGAGCGGATGGTTTCGAGAGGGATGAAGGATGTCCGGGCGAATCGGATTATTGATGGCAAGGAGTTAGTACGGCGGATCAGGAAATGGCGAGGCTGAGATGGACGCACGAAGCCGAGCAATGGTTACATGACATCTTCGACTACTCGACAGGTACATGCCATGAATGTCGGGCTGTCAGTTCATACCGGTAGATGCGCGCTGCTCTGCAGCGATACCGGAAGTGCGGCCATTGCGAGTCCGGTCGCCGGATATTTCATGGTGTTCTGTGCGAAGAATCAATTGTCGTAAACACTTCGGCCCGTCTCCCGGAGCGTGCAGTCGAAGGGCTTGACTTCTACGCTCGGAATCCAAGTGTAGGCCCTCCGCCACACGGCGGGCTCGGTCAGGTACACGGGGTCGGTGACCGTGACCTCGTAATCGAGACGCGCCTCGTCGTCGCTCAATGCGAATCGCTCGACCATGGTCACGGCATCGCTTATGGGCGCCCCCTGGGCGTCCAGGTAAGGTGACGAAATGTGGTCGATTTCGACAACAAGCGTGTTTCCGTCCCAGCGCCCGACGGAGTGGCCGAGACGGTGGACGGGTGGGTCCGCCGGCGTCGCTGCGGGATCCATGTAAATCACCCGATTGCCGTCCCACTCCTCGATCAGCAGGCGGATGCGGTCACCCTCGTCGATGAACTCAATGGGGTAGGGATTGAGGATCGCGTTGGGCATCCCCGGCGCCTCGCAGCGCAGTCCCGGATCGTCCACAGCCTGATCCCACTGGTCCTTCAGTGCCTGTGCCTCGGCCGTAAGTGCGAGCGGATCGATCGTACCGCCAAACCCACGCACGGAACTCCAGACTCGGAACAGTCCGCTCGCTGCTTCTGACGCCGCCGCAGCGCCGGCGAAGATTTCCGGCGGCGCCGACGACGCTTCCGCCCAGCGGGGCGGATAGGGGCGGTCCGACACGGCGAACTCTTCGCCGCTCGGTATCTGCATGTGGGTCGCCCAGACGGCCTTCAGACCGCGGGTCGCAGGGGAGCCGGCGACTCGTACCTCCTCGCCGATCACCACGGTGTCCGACGTGACGCCGCGCCGCTGTACGGTGTTCCAGGCGCCGCCCTCAATCTCCCATAGTTCCGTCTCGCCGGCATCGTTCTGCACTTCGAGCGTCAGCCCCACGTGGGGATTGCGCCAGAAGACTTCCGTCACGGTTCCCGTGATTTCGACTATCGTGTCCGCCTCGTAAAACGCGCCGCTCGCATGGTGGGCAAGCCCGGCGAGGGGGAGTAGCGTAACTGTGGTCAGGGTGAGAATCAGTCTCATGTCAGTTTACCCATGGATCGATTGGTCATTTGTCCCGATTCTACCCTCAAATGCCACGCGCCCAAGGCCGAACGTGTCTATGGCACGTCCCTTCCCGGGATCGTCGGGCAGGATGGCATCGTGCTTCCGGCGCCAAGGTTCTGAATCGCGCCTTAGTCGAAGACCTCGTCGGGCCGAAGACCCCAGGTCAAACCATCGGAGGGCCTCAGGAAGTTGAGCAGGCGCACGCGGTTGTCCTCCGGGTTGCGGCCTGGATTGCCGTTGACAACTACGTAGTCACCGGGCCTCAGGGTTGCTTGCGTCAAACCGGACGCGCCAAGCTGGGTGGCCGATCCCCACTCGACGACGTAGCGTACGTTCGTGCCATCGTCCTGCTCGACCATGACGTGTACCAGCGTATGCGGATTGCGCCAGAGGAACTGCACCAGGCGACCCTCGATCGTGACTTCCTGATCCTCCAGATAAACCGCCGCGAAGGAGTGATGGCCCCAGGCCTTTGCGCCAATCAAGCACGCGGCCATTGTCAGGAACAACACCTTCATTGAGATTCATCCTCGCCGACAAGCCGGCGCCCGCGAGGGCCGAGTTCGGCAAACCCCCCGTCATTGCAGGTCAGGTTCGGTGCGCCCCCCGGCAGGCCCTGCCGTTCGATCCATCCGCAGCAATAGCGCCCGCAGGATGCCGGCGGCGCGTAGCTGTCCCGGATCGTGTTGCGATACTCGGGATACAGCGTATGTGCGTAACCCATCGCGGCCTCCCTGGGAATGTTGTAGGTGCGGACCATGAAGTCCTCTTCCGGGTTCTCTCCGGGCAGGTAGTGGGGCACAACCCCCGAGTCCTCCAGGTACGGAATCTCGTTCGCCGTCCTGCACTGCGCCCGCTCCGGGCCTTGCCGCGCATTCGGGTCGTACTCCCACACCCGGCTCACGACGTGAGGCTCGGACAGATAGATCGGGTCCTCCTGGATTGTCGTGACCGTCAGGAGGTCGTCGTGGCGCGTGATATGCACTGTGAACGTCGTCTGATCGCTGCCGGGGATGCCGTTGCCGCGCCTGATCCAGACCGCTTTCACGTGGGTCATGCGCACTGTCAGCGTATTGCCTTCCCATTTGCCAGTCGCGAATCCGCCGGACGGATGCCAGGCGTTCTCGGATGGGTGCTCGCGCCCGTCCATCCAGATGGTGATCGTGTCCCTGAGGTAGTTGCCGCCAATCACCCAGGCGATCACTCCCCCGTAAGTCTCATCGTTCACGCTCCAGATCCGGTATTGTCGGGGTCGATAAAGTCCGACCCAGGGCGCCTGCGACAGGCATTGGCGCTCAATGGTCATGGGCATGTTCGATGTGTAGCTTAGCGCCTTGGCCCTGGCCTCGTCGGTCATCGGCATCCCCGTGTAATCGCCCAGGTCCGAACCGGGGCCGCGCTCGATGTAGTCCTCGTATAGCCTGTCCTCGTACGTGCCCGTAAGCTCGACCTGGGACCAGGCCGGAGCGGTGGTCAGCAGAGCGCATGCAATAGCCGGCAGTCTCTTCGTCATCCTTCAGAACCTCGCATCGCAGGGTGTCGGGTCCCACTTGCCGGGATCGTCTTCCTTCTTGAAGTGAATGGCCGTGAGCCACGGCAATTGCAGGTAGACCGGGTCCTCGACCCTGTTGGTCACGACCAGGTACTGGTCACCGTTGTCCTGGACGTGAACGTCCCAGTATTCGGTGAATACCGTACGGTCGCTGTAGGGCACGCCGTTCTTTCGCAGGTACCCGGGCCGTAGCTGGGTGGTGACGGATTTCATCGATCCGTGTCCGGGTTGATCGGCCATGATCCACTCCGTCGTCGATACGCCCTGCCAAGTGTTCGCGCCTTCCGAGGTCGCGCCGTCGAAGTGAAACAGCCGCGTCTGCATGCCGTAGTCGGATTCCAACTGCAGCGTGTCGTCATCGAGCCAGGAGATGCGCAGGCGCGTGGGTCCGCGCATGAGGCCCGGTGCGCCGTATGCCTTGCATGCCTCGCCGGCCGCCTCGTCGGCCGCCGGGTCCCAGGCCTCGGCAATAAGCTGGGACTCGATATTCATGGGAATGCTCGGGAAGTCGCCTCGGGCCGGGGCAACCATACGCCAGCGCCAGTCCTCCGAAATGACCGCGACCCACTGGCCCGTCAGGTCGATGGGGGCGATCTCGCGGGCCGGGCCCCCGGGGACTGGTCCGGTCGCTTGGAATTGGGCGAACGCACTGGTGGTGAGGGTGAGCGCCAATGCAAGGAGCAGCACGCTCGACACTTGCTGTGCGCCGGCCCGAATGAGAAAGTGGCGCAGCGATCTGCTATTCGCGGATTTGCTCAAGGGAATCTGCTCACTGCTCCGTCGGTGGGTTCGTCAAGCCTTGGTAGACGGCCTCGACGAACATCTCGGTCGTCCATGGACCCGAGTCGGATCCGTAACGTCCACGATAACCCTGCGCCGGGTCGGCGGCCTTGATATCTTCAAGGCTCATGTCCTTGTCAATGAGATCCTTGATCCTGTCGTGGATGATCGTAACCATGTTCTGGTATTCCACGAGCTCAGCGTAGTCGGAAATGTACCCGTGCCCGGGCACGAGCAGCGTGCGGCCCGGCTTCAGCACCAACGGCATCGCGGGAATCGTGATCTCCAGCAGGTGGTTCAGAGCCGCCAGTTCGCCCTGGATGCTCCCGCCCTTCGCCGGGTCGATCGCCGGGAAGTGCCGCAAGTCCAGGATATCGCCGGTGGCAATGACGTCGGCGCGGCGAAAATGCACCATGCTGTCGCCGTCGGAATGCGCGCCGATCCGGCGCATCACGACAATCCCATCGTCGTTGATGTACATGGATCGCACTTTGGAGGTGTAGGTCTCTGTCGGCCAATCCTCGTACGGCAGCACGCCCTCATCGGCCATGCGCAGCAGCACGTTTTCGTGCGCCAGCACGCCTGCGGTGGGGGCGGAACCGAAGGGGGCGCCTGCGATGGGGATGCCCGTGCTCGCGAGCGCATGGTTGCCGCCTGCGCCGAAGATCACGTAGACGTTCGGACGGATCTGAATGGTTTCAAGCTCGGAATCGCCCGGTGCCGGCTGGGCGCACGGGACGGTAATCCAGCACGCGGCAAGGGTCGCCACCCATCGGGCGAGGCGGCCATGGGCCGGTCCGGATAGACGGCGGCTGTGGGCTGTCGTCCGGCTGCTCGTCAAGTTTCGCATTTCATTGATTCCACCACCGGAAATAATGGCCGCCGGGATATTGGATGGCAAGGCACCGATGCCGTGGGAATCGTTAAAATGGGTGTCGCAAGAGGAGATGTCATGAGAGCACTCGCCGTTACCCTGGGCCTGCTGACGCTGCCGACCGCGTCTTCGGCACACCATTCGCTCGCGGAGTTCGACGGTACGCCAGAGCGGGAGATCGAGGGCGAAGTGCTGCGGGTCATGTGGAGGAATCCCCACATTCGCGTCACCCTGAGACGGGAGAACGAAGACGGTGAGGAGGAGATCTGGGACATTCACGGATTCGATCTGAACAGTCTCGATCGCCGCAACATTCCTCACGATCCTGTGAGGGAGGGTGACGCGATCCGTGTCTTCGGCAGCCTTTCGAATCGGCGCGCACATCATCTCTACATGAGCAATCTCCTGACGCCCGAGGGGATGGAGATCCTGATTTCTCCGAGCGCCCGGTCCCTGTGGTCGACCAACGTGATCGGTCGTCCCGCCACAGGCGCCGACGGCGAAGCGGCCGCCGGCGAGAACCAGTCGATCTTCCGGGTATGGAGCGCCGCAGCGGGGGTGCGCGACACGCGAATCTTCCCTTTTTCCGAGGCGGCAATCGTGGGCCGCGCGGCCTGGGATCCGGAAGACAACTTCGCGGCCCGCTGCGAGCCAGAAGGCATGCCCCGGATCATGACCAACCCGCATCCGTTCGAGTTCGTGGACCAGGGGGCGACTATCGAGCTGAAATCCGAACTCTACGACCTCACGCGAATCATCCATATCGATGATGCGGCGGACTCCCAAGGCCAGCCGCCGAGCCCGCTGGGCTACTCGGTGGGACGCTGGGAGGAAGACACGCTCATTGTCACCACGAGCCGGGTGAACTGGCCTTACTTCGACAACAGCGGCACGCCGCAGAGTGAGGCGGTGACGTACGAAGAGCGCTTCACGCTTGGCGAAGACCGGAGCCGTCTGAATTTTCGGCTGATCGTGACCGATCCCGTGAACTTTACCGAGCCCGCCGTCTACGAACGTTTTTGGCTGGACCTCGGTGAGGACCTGCAGCGCTACGACTGTCAGGTGTTTTCAACCAACTGATGCGGAGAGATCCCTTGCCGAATCCCGCCGGAATCATCGCCGTGACCGCACTGCTGGCCGGCTTGCAGGGACTCGCCCTTGCCCAGCACGGACATCCGCTGGTCGGAACCTGGAGCGGCTACTGGGGCACGAACGCAGAGGAGCGCAATCGCGTGCTGCTTCTCCTGGATTACGACGGGGACACGATCGGCGGCATCATCAACCCGGGCCCGAATCCGGTTCCGATCACCAGTGCCACGCTGGAAGCTTCCACGTGGACGGTCGTGCTCGAAGGAAGCCGCGTAGACGAAAATGGAAACACGGTTGAGTACAGGATCGAGGGTCGTATCGAAAACGTGACCTCGCCCGTCGAGCGGAGCATATCCGGCGACTGGTCGCAGGGTGGTGTAACGGGCGACTTCAGCGTGACCCTGAACTAAAGACCTCAGCCGATCCGCTCGCAGTTTTCCGCGCATTCCGGATTGTGATGTTTGCGCGGATGTCAATCGAATCGGAACCGCAGCCGTTGTCCAGGCTGCGGTTCCGCCAAGTCTATTGAGCTAGCACTGATCTCTGTCACTATGCTTGGAGAGGCTGGTCGTGCCGTCAAAGTCGTAATAGGTATAGGCCGCTTCGCCGTTCATATAGATGCAGTGAACTTTGATCTCCGGCCTGGCAGGGTGTAGTCGGCCTAACACATCTATCTCGTCACCCACCGATAGTGTGTCTTCGTCAAACCCCAGGCGACGGTTCCGATTGGGTGTTGCCAGCACCAGGTCCCAGGTCTGGCCTTCGCTGTCAGTTGCAACCAACTGATCATGCGCGGCACCCAAATGGAGCTCGGTAACCACCAGGGTCGCTTCTATGTCGCTGGTATAGCCTGTCCAGCCATGATGCGCCCAGGCAAAAGTGGAAATCAGCAAGAGAAAGAGGGCCGCCAGGAACGGCAACGGAGAACCACTACGCAAAACATTAGCCATGGTAACCACCTGTTCGGAGATAGATGTACCAATCAATAATATCCCAGACTGCCCAAAAAAAGTGGGACCACCTCACAGGAACCCGAGAACAGCCCGTGACACCACGCCCCATCGCAATCCTTCAACGGCGTTACGAACGCCCCTTGCCTCGTCCACCGCCGACAAGGCATCATCAAACGTCGCGACACCTCCTCATCTTGACTGTCGCTGTAGAGGATGATACCGATCTGCGGTGCAAGCCGGCGACGACGTTCCATCCTCCGCTACAAATCGCCGCATACGAGGATCTCATCGGTGCACCAGTGTTGTAGGAGAACTCCCATGACTCGCCACTTCCTTGTTTCGGTTCTGCTGTTCACTACGGTGGCTGCCGCCCAGGAGCCCGAGAGGACTGTCTTCCAGGACGTTCAAGTGGTTGACATGGAAACCGGTAGCGTTCTACGGGACCAGACCGTCGTGGTCTCCGGGGATCGGATTGCCGCCATCGGGCCCTCCGATGCTGTCGAGATTCCTCAAGCCGCGATCGTGATCGAGGCCGAGGGTCGTTACCTGCTGCCCGGTCTGGCAGAAATGCACGGTCACGTTCCCGGTATCGGCGATCGGCAATACCTGGAGGACGTCCTGTTTCTATACGTCGCCAACGGCGTCACGACGGTTCGAGGAATGCTGGGACAGCCGGCGCATCTCGAGCTTCGCGAGCAGATCGCGAACCATGAGGTTCTCGGTCCGCGGCTCTATACCTCCGGCCCATCGCTTCGAGGCGGCAGCGTCGGCGGACCGGAGAACGCAAGGAGAATCGTCCTGGAGCAAGCCGAAGCCGGCTACGATTTCGTGAAGGTGCACCCGGGTCTGACCCGTGCCGAGTTTGACGCGGCGGTCGACGCGGGCCGTGAAGCAGGCATCGATCTCGCCGGGCACGTTTCCATACACTACGGTGTCGGTCGCGCGCTTGAGGCGCGCCAGGCCACCATCGACCACCTGGACGGGTACGTGCGGTATCTGATCCCACCCGAATCCGACTATTCGACTGCGCAAGTCGGGTTTTCTGAGGTCAATCTTGTCGAACTCGTCGACGAGGACCGAATCACGCAGGTCGCTCGGGAGACCCGGGACGCTGGCGTTTGGAATGTGCCTACTCAGAGCCTGGTCGAGCATCGAGTGGTGCCGGAGGCACCGGCAGAGATTGCGCGGCGACCCGAGATGATCTACATGCCCCCGGAGATCATTCAGGATTGGGTCGAGCGCAACGAACGCGCTCGCGGCACATTGAGCTCACAGAACGTGGGGATGCGCCTGCTCGAAATCAGGCAGCAGCTCATCAAGGCGTTGCACGACGAGGGGGCGGGTTTGCTGCTGGGTTCCGATGCGCCCCAGGTGTTCAACGTACCCGGCTTCTCGATTCATCACGAGCTACGTGGGATCGTGGCTGCGGGGCTGACGCCGCACGAGGCGCTGCGGACCGGAACGATTGCGCCGGCGCAGTTCTTCTCGGCCGAGGATGAATTCGGTCGCATCAGCGTGGGGCTCGCGGCAGACCTGGTGTTGGTCGGGAGCGATCCCCTGGAGGATGTTGCTGCCGTGAGCCGACCGTTCGGCGTGATGGTGCGTGGCCAGTGGCTCGACCGGTCGCGGCTCGACCAGGGGCTTGCGGCAATTGCCGACAGGTACCGTTAAGTTCCGCCGCCGCTGTTGCTCGTCCAGTTGCTGCAGGTCGTGTACGCACTGTTGCCTGGCACCAGCCGACCAGTCGAGTCCGACCCCGTGAGAATGTCGTGCTCGTCAATCCGACGCTATTGAACCCGCGCATGACGCGAATCGCCCGTCCCCGCGGATCGCTGTCCTGCTTGATGAGGCCGAAGGACACGGCCGAATCACCGACAACAGAGGGCCTACCAACAATACCGGTCTGAATGTTGCGCTTGCCTACCCAAGAGAAGCTGGACTAAGGTTTAGTCTCAACTTTTAATGTTACGAGTACGCAAGTTCGTTCGGTTGGACTAGCCGTAGACGGACAATGACGTATGGGGAAGAGCCCGAAAATGAGAAGGAATACCAGGACGCTTTGGGCGTCGGCGACGGCACTGATGATCATGCCACTGATCGGAAACGCTCAGTGGGATATGGGGGCGGAGTGGCCTGCAGTGAAACAGGAAATGATCGAGCTTGGCCTGCGTCATGACTCCGCATGGGACCTTTACCGGTACTTCGAGCAAAATGCCGACGATAAGACACTGGACCCTGACGAGGTTCCGGACTGGAGCGGTTTATGGTCGCACCTGACACGCGGGTACGACAACGACAGAGTCGGAAACAACATTAACGCAAAGCTCAAGGGCGAGTACCTGCAGATGATGCAGGAACAGATCGACAATGCGGAGGAGGGGAGAATCTGGGATCCCCATTCCGGTTGCGGTCAGGCCCGCGGCTATCCCGGCATGCTGAAGAATGGACGTCCGCACGAGTTTGCCGTGACGCCCCATCAGACCTGGCACCTCGGCCAGGCGAGAAACGAGGTCCGAAGAATCTATACCGACGGTCGGGGACACGTCCCCGAGGATTGGGCCTACGATACGGAACACGGCGACTCCATCGGGTTCTGGGATGGCGACAGGCTGGTGACGCATACGATGTACACGAACGGCGGTTGGATCGGTCGCGTAATGCCCTACCTGAGCAATCAACTCCAGGGAACGGAGGTCTGGCAACTGGTCGATGAAGACACCCTCCAGGCCGATGTGTGGATCTATGATTCCGAGGCGCTCGAAGAACCCTGGTACACGCGGCAGGTCTACGGGCGAATGCACCAGGAGCCGGGTCAGCCGCTTCGCCTGGAGTACTGGTGGAACTGCCACAGCCAGAACAATGTTGTCGTTCCAACCGAGGATGGCGGCACGACGTTTCTGGACCTGGATTTCACGGACCTGGACGATGGTCCGGCACAGGAAGATACTCAGTGAACAAAACAATACCGACGGCCAAGACGGCTGGTTCCCTTTTGGTCGTGGGAGCAGTATTTCATGAAAGCAAAAGCGACTACCTCACAGCGAGAGCATGCCTATGACTACTCGCTGGCACGCAACTCCGTGATCTGTTCCCGTAGCGTTTCGTACTGAACACGTTCGGCGGTCGTCAGGTCACCGCTTAAGAGATTTTCGTGTTCATAAGGATCATTCTGAAGATCGTAAAATTCTTCCTCGCCCCAAAAACGCAGTAGCTTGTAACGCTCGTTGCGCATTGCATAGTCCGCCGTCTCAACCCCAGCGAAACCACCAAAGAACAGGTCTGCATATAGCCAATCGCGCGGCGACGGCGCGTCTGCATCTGCGAGCACCGGCATAAAACTGATGGAGTCATGGGTAACGTCTTCGGGTACGGTTGCTTGCGCGTCGATCCCGGCCATCTCCATGATCGTTACAAAAAGGTCCGAAGCATTAACAAGCGCATCCGTCACTGTGCCAGGCTCGATCCCCGGACCGGTAATGATCAGCGGCGTGTTGACGCCACCTTCAAAGATCGTACCTTTAGCCCGATCAATCCGGAATGGCGCACGCACATTAGCGCGTGCGGTTCCGTTATCGCCGAGGAAAATCACGTAGGTATTGTCTCGAACATGAGCGTCCATCGATCCGAGTAGCCTGCCGATCTGCGTGTCCATCGCTTCGATCATCGCATCGAAATAGCCTTCTCTATCGGACTCGGCAATTTCCTTCGAATCCAGGTTCGAGTGATCAGACTGCAAGTTATCTTCAGGCGGCAGGTGCAATGGTACATGCGGCAAGTTGAACGCAAACCACATAAACCAAGGCTCATCGCCCTGCTTCGCTATCCAGTCGATGGCATCGTCGGTCTTATCGACCGGCGCATAACCAATTTCGCCGGTCACCTCACCATTAATAATTTTATTCCACGAGAAAAAATGGGCAGGACCAGCATTCATCAGCCCCGAATAGTGCTCAAAACCGACGCGGTTTGGATGCTCTATCCAACCGTTGGAGATATCAGCGAGATGCCACTTGCCGATAGCCGCAGTGGAATAACCAAGGTCTGGATTGGCATTAAAGGCCATCGGCAGTGTGTATTCTTCCAGAATTAAACCGTGGCGTGGCAAATCAAATCCTGGTATGCGGCGGAAGTAGTCGATGCCGCCAGCCATTACACGCGGCGCACCGGGAGCAGGCGAAGCCCATTCGGGGATTTCAGGGATTTCCGGCAAATCCCCGTTTGAAGAGACAGGAAAACCGATCCCCGTTCGAAAGCCGTAGCGGCCGGTTATAATCGTAGCCCGCGTTGGCGAGCATACCGGTTGCGCCCAAAAATTCTTGAAGCGCATGCCCTGCCGAGCCATCTCGTCGAGGGTGGCCGTCTTCGGCGGATTCTCCCCGAGTCCGTAGGACGCAAGGGTCTCAACACCCATATCGTCACCGATGATCAACAGGATATTCGGGGCTGCTTGCGCCACTCCTGAGATAGTAGCCGTAGCAAAGAATGCCGCAGCTACAATCCCAGGATATCTCATATCAGTCCGCATCAACGCCTTCGAACCTGGGGGCCGCGGATCACCGCCGTGTGACGTACACGTAGTAGGCGCTCAGCACGGTGTCATAGCCCAATACGGCGTCGCGGCCTGCGCCTACCGGGGCGCCTCGGAACCAGGTGTGCAGTGCGATCGGGCCCTTCTCGAGAGGAAGAGTGAAGACCGCCGCCGTGTCGCCCGGTTCTACATCGATCGTCAGCCCCTCGAAACTGTATGGCGTTTTCTCGCCGATCGGCAAATGATGGTAGTCACTGATGAAAAGGCTCGCCTGGCGAATCGGAAGCGCGCCGTGGCCTTCCGGGCTGCCGTCCGTAATGGGACGGTCGAGCTCACGAGGCCAACGCCGTAGCTCGAACTCATATTCGCCGGCCTCGGCGACGTCCAGCAGCCAGTAGCCGGTCTTCTCCACGCCGAACTCGATTTGTACCTGCTGGTCCACGAACACGTCGAGCCACTCGGTCCCGGCCAGCCGCGATGGATTCTCGTGGTCACTTCCGATAATCACCCGCTGAGGCTCGTTAGCGCTCGGCCCTACATCGTCCCACCAACGGTACAGGTGCTCGCGCATTCCCTCGAGGACCTCGGGGTGTTGATCGATCACGTTGGATTCCTGCAGCGGATCCGACTCCAGATCATAGAGCTCCCGGTCTTCCAGCAGACGCCATCTCTTCCACAGAACCGCTGCTCCGTCCCGCCGCATGAGCGTCTGGGAGTACGGGGTCGGATAGTTCATGAAACCCGGCATTCGGCTGTAGTTGATGATCAGCGTCCGGTCTTCGGGCACCTCAGCCTCCCCCCGCAGAACGGCCGCGAGACTCATCCCGTCGAACGCTCTATTCGGCCAAACCCCCGAAAGATCCAGAAGCGTAGGAAGAATATCCTGTACCTGGGTCAGACCGCCGATCTCCCTGGGCTCGGTGAATCCGCCGTTCGGCCAACTGATGAACAGCGGCACGCGATGTCCACCCTCCCAAAGTTCGGTCTTCATGCCGCGCATCCCGGCGTTGTAGTACCGCGGCCCGAAAATACTGCCATTGTCCGTCAGAAAGACCAGGATCGTGTCGTTTCGGAGGCCTTCTTCCTCGAGGAAGGTCACGAGTCTGCCCATGTTCGTGTCGATGTTGCGAATCATGCCGAGGTAGCGGCTCAGATTGCCCTTCAGGTCATCGCCGATCTCCGCGAATTCCGGTTCAGCGAGCGTTTCCGCAATCGCGGCCACGTCCTCATCTTTAGCGACTAATGGCGCATGGGGAGTGGCCGTCGAGATGTAGGCCAGGAACGGCTGTCCCGCATCTGCCGATCGCTTCATGAACGTCATGGCTTCGTCGAAGAAGACATCCGTGGTGTAGCCTTCGAAGGGCTCGAGAACACCATTGCTGATGTAGGTGTCATCGAAATAGTCGTTGCCCCAGTAGTCCGTCACGGAGCCGATGTGGGACGACGGAAACCACACGGTGTCCTCGAAGCCGCGATCCTCCGGCCGAAAGGGGTAGTTCGCGCCCAGATGCCACTTTCCATAGATTCCTGTGGCCCAGCCAGCGTTTGCGAACAGGCTTCCCATGGTGGGGATCTCGGGCCGCAGCAACGCCCGCCCACTGCTGACATTGATC
The DNA here is from genome assembly GCA_965262365.1 of Candidatus Rariloculaceae bacterium. GTDB lineage: Bacteria > Pseudomonadota > Gammaproteobacteria > Steroidobacterales > Rariloculaceae > UBA6522. The sequence goes on along the minus strand of OZ253541.1, from coordinate 2,517,014 downwards.
ACCCCATTTCGGGCAGCGTCCAGGCCGGTGAGCAGTTGCCCCCGGGTCGGCGCGCACATAGGCGAGACATGGAAGTCGGAGAAGCGCAACCCCTCATCGGCCAGTCGATCCAGGTGCGGCGTTCTGAGGATCGGATTGCCGTGGGAGGATAACTCCGGGTAGCCCTGATCGTCCGTCATGACAATGACGATGTTGGGCTTCGAGACTTGGGCGGTCGCTTTTTCCGTGGCGAAGAGAGCGAACGAGAGCGCAACCATAAGTACGCAGGTGAACCGGTGATTCATTTGGGCGATGCTCCTTTCAATCGGTGATTTCCACTCTGCCCGCTGACTTTGCCGCCGTCATCATCATCCCGATCTCGACCGTTCGGCGAGCGAGCTCGTCGATCTGCAACTCTTCGGCGCCCCTGACGTCGGTGCGCATGATGTTGGCGATCGGTGCCGTCCACTTCTCATCAATTGCGCTTGCGCCAAGGATGATCCCCATCACCGGGGCGACGTCGGCCGTGTTGGTATCGGTGTCCCAACCGGCCATGGTGGCGATCGAAATGGCCTTGTCGAAGTCGCCGTCGCCGTAGAGCAACGCCAGCGCGATGACGGCGTTGTTGGGGAAGACACTGCGGCCCTTGTCGGCCTCCGGCGCCCACTTGATGTCGATCTGCTCATGGGTCTTTTCCCAGTCATCCGGCCACTGCGCGTGCCAAGCCATCACATCACGCATGGACTCGGCGTAGTCGCTGTCTTCCGGGATCACGGCAAGGCCGGCTTCTATCAGCTTGACGGGGTCGGATTCGAAGAATGCTTCGGCCGTCAGCGCGGCCATGAACATCTCGCCGTGGATACCGTCGCCGAAGAAGGCCACCTCGGCGTCGATGCGCCCGTATTCAGCGGCGGCTTCGGGGTTTCCAGGCAGCAGATAGCCCCAGAATTCTCCTTTCATCTGACCGCCCATCATCTCGCCCCTATCGTGCCGGCCGGACTCGGGTGGTCTTGTGCCTTCCCTCAGGCGCTCTTCGGCGTTGCGCACGGCGCCGCCAGTGTTCGACGCCTCGAATGCCGAAAACCTGGCGAGCCAGTTGTCAGCGATGTCCTGGCTGCTGATATCGATGCCTTGTTCTTCCAGCAGGAGCAAGTTGGCGACCTGGAAGAGCGAGTCGTCGTCGGGGCCGAAACCAGGGGGACCCCATTCGTCGGCGGTGTACGCCACCGCGCGTCCAGGCTCTTCATTGGGGGCCGGCCTGCGCACTTCACGAGGGGGCAGAGTCTCGATGTAGTCGGTCAGCGGCCACTGCCCCAGATCGGTCAAGAAACGTTTGATGTCATTTTTGTGCATCCGCTGGAAGTGCATGCCGAACGCCCCGCCGACCGCGCTCGCAAGCCAGCCGCCGTGGACCTTGTCGTAATACTGCTCGGCGGTTAATGTCCGGGCTGAGGTGGTTGGGGCAGTTTCGAGTGCTGGGTCGCTTCCGCCGCACGAAGCCAACACCAACGTCGCGAGACACGTTCCAGCCGCAAGGCTTTTGGAAAGTTTCATCATTGGGCCTGGGCCGTTGCAGTCGGCGCGACGGTAAGTCCGAGCGTCGCCGTCAAGCCGAACGCGAGCTAAAAGAAGCAAGGTCCGATAGGTGAGACGCGTTGAAGACATGGAACACTCTCCCAAGAGAATTCTCTGTTGACCGTCCATAGCGATATCATTGGTTATGACGTTAGGATAATTCAGGTTTGGTGTTCGAGTGAAGCGCCGAACATCGTTACCGCGAACCCATACCCGCGGGACTTCGTCGATCGCGGCGACGCGATACCGATGCGCTTGGAGCACTACGATACGGTTCGCACGATCCACCTGACGGCGCTACCGCCCGATGGAGAGACACCCGCTTCGCCACTCGGCTATTCCGTGGGGCGTTGGGATAACGATACACTCTGCCAGAGATACTGGAGATGAGCGAAATGCTTCAGCGACAAATCAGAGGAGAATTCAACATGATTCGAGGCACCGAAATCGCGCTGTGGGGTGTGCTGGCGCTGGTTCTGGGCGGCGTTCCCCTGCCAGCGCTTGGACAAACTGCTGAACCGCCCGATATTCTTTTCATCTCCATCGATGATATGAACGACTGGATCAGTCCGCTGGACGGGCATCCCCAGGCCATCACACCCAACATGGAACGGCTCGCCGAGCGCGGTATCGTCTTTACCAACGCACATTCTCCCGCCGCTCTCTGTAACCCTTCGCGTACCGCCTTACTTACGGGGCTGCGCCCATCGACCACCGGCGTCTACGGAAACGGGAACGACTGGGAGACGAACGATGTCGCCAACAGCGTGAGGATGCTGCCCGGGTATTTCATGGATTCGGGTTATCGCGTCATGGGAGCCGGCAAGATCTTCCACAGCGGCCATAACGATCGCAGCTCTTGGCATGGCTACTATCCTTCGTTCGATCATACGCGGCCGCACGAGACCGTGCCGATGGGAAGCGTGCCCGCCAATAACAACCCTTTCAACAACGACAACCCTTCCAATACGTTCGACTGGGGCCCGATAGTCGCCGAAGATTCCGCGACCTCGGACGGCCAGCTCGCCGACTGGATGGCTCGGCACTTGAACGAACCCGGCGACGGGCCGCGTTTTGATGCCGTGGGTTTTCGTCGCCCGCATCAGCCGTGGTTCGTGCCGCAGAAATACTTCGACATGCACCCGCTCGATAACGTCGTGCTGCCGCCGATCGCGGAGAACGATCTCGGCGATGTTCCCGATGCGGCATTGCGGGGCAACTTCGTGACGGCGTGCTGCACGATCGGGCGTGCGACGAATCAGCAGCTGAGTGACTGGGTGCTCGAAACAGGACAGTGGCCCGAAGCCGTGCAGGGCAATCTGGCGAGTATCAGTTTTGTCGATGCGATGCTCGGCCGGGTGCTGGACGGGCTCGATGCCAGCGGACGCGCCGATAGCACGATAATCGTCGTATTCGGCGACCACGGCTATCACGTCGGTGAGAAATCGTCCTACGCCAAGAGGACGCTGTGGCGTGAATCGACGCGCGTGGCGATGTTCATCGTCGCGCCCGGGGTTACGCAACCCGGTACGCGAACGGATGCGCCGGTCAATTTGCTGGATATCTACCCGACGCTGACGGAACTCGCCGGATTACCGATGCCCGACCACGTCGAAGGAACGAGCCTGGTGCCGTTACTCGAAGACCCCGACGCGAGCTGGGACCGCCCGACGCTCACGACGAACGGTTATCGCAATCACGCCATCGGCAGCGATCGCTATCGCTACATCCGCTGGGCGGACGGGTCCGAGGAACTCTACGATTTCGTAGCCGATCCCCACGAGTTCACGAACCTCGCGGGCGATCCCGGGATGCAGGCGGTCAAGGACGATCTTGCAGCCTGGCTCCCCGAGGAGAGTGCTCCCGATACTGCACTCGGCTTGGGACTATAACGCGAAATAAACGACTTACGAATCTCGAGCATCTAAAGAGAGATAAACTATTGGGACTACAGCGCGCAGGAACAACTCACCTGGTCCGATCACTCCTGGGAAAGATAATGAGATCAATTACAGTAACTCTGGCATTTTCAATAGTCTCTTGGCCGGCGTTGGGACACCATTCCGTTGTGGCGTTCTACGATGTAAACAGGACAACGGAGATCGAGGGGACCGTCACCGAAATTTTCTGGAGAAATCCCCATACTGGTTTCACGATCGAAGTGGTGAATTCTGAAGGTGTGGTCGAAGAATGGGTAACGGAAGGTAGTCCGACCAGCGCACTGGTACGAAGGGGGTTCACCAGGGACGCGGTGAAAGTTGGCGATCGCGTCAGGTATACCGGGAGAGCTTCGCGGCGAGGCGAACGCATGATATTCGGCGGTGCTCCTTCTCATCTCCTGTTACCTGGCGGCGAGGAGGTGCGCCTGGGACCGGCTTCGCCGTTGGAAGGCGGAAGAGAGCCAGGTAGCGTGGCCGATGCTGCCGGCACGGGACTATTCAAGGTATGGAGTTTTGAAACTCGATACCAGCTCCGCAACCCGTTCGTGCTTACACCTGCAGCTCAGGCAGCGCTGAACGCTTATGACGCGAGAATCGACGACCCGAGTCTCAAGTGCATACCGCCGGGTATGCCGAACGCCATCCTGAATCCCTATCCCATAGAGCTTATCGACGAGGGTGATCGGATCGTCCAGCGGATCGAGGAATGGGATCAGCAACGCGTGATTCACATGAGTGAAGAGGCGCGCGGCCAGTCCCAGGCACCGAGTCATCTCGGGTATTCGGTCGGGCGCTGGGAGGGCAATGCGCTCGTCGTCGAAACGACACAGTTTGACTGGCCGTACCTCGATCAGGACGGCAGACCTATGAGCGAGAACGTCTCGATGCTCGAGCGCTACACGATGAGCGAGGATGAAACCGAGCTTCAGTACGAAATCATCATCACGGATCCGGAGTATCTGGTGGAACCGGCAATCTGGGATCACACCTGGGTCTACAAGCCCGGCGATGAGGTACTGCCGGGTTTCGAAGAAGGTGAACGTTTCGAGTGCGAACTTCGGGACACTGAGAATTCGGTATATCGATAATCGACTCCAGCCTGGCGCCAGCCGCACGTCTATTTTTCGGTCGAGGTCATTGAGAACGGCGAACCCGTGGTCTGGGATATCCAGATGGCCGGGGTCAACAGTCTGGCGAGGCGAGGCTGGAGCGCCGACTCTCTGGTGCCGGGCGACGAGGTTCTTGTCAGGGCGAATCCAGCGACGAACGGCAGGCCGTACGGCAAGATTTCTTCCATCGAAAGAGCGGACGGCACGCCGGTTGCCGTTGAACCGGGTGCAACGGAAATGAGTACTGCCCGTACCGATTCCCTGGCCGGAAGATGGACCAGCAGACGTCCCGGCGTTGCGCCCCGGCCGGATCGCAGAAACACGTAGCGGAACGGTATCGGTTGAACGATGACGGCCGCTCGATGCAGGCGGAGTTCACGTTGGAAGACCCGGAATACATCGCGCAGCCGTTCTCGAACAGAAAGACCCTGTACTACGTGCCGCATATGCAGATGTACGCCACCGATTGCGACATCCGCAACACGAGCCGGTTTCTGGATAAATAAGGGGAATGGCATGGCCAGTCACGTTGTGAGAGGGCTCTCTGCGGCGCTCGTCCTGGGTTCTCTGGCGCAGGTCGCCAGTGGGCAGGAGCGGCCCAATATCGTCTTCATGCTTTCGGACGACCAGGCCTGGTACGGGCTCTCCGTCCAGATGCACCCGGAGATGCCGAACTCGAAGAGCGACTTTCACCGGACGCCGCGTACTCGTACCGGCTTCGATTTCGCCAAGGCGGTGAGGGGGACTTCCTGGATTCGGAGCCTGGCGATTTTCATACCGCACGGGCCAAGGGGTCGGAATTCACGTTCGCCGTTGAGGCCGACTCCCACATGGGCGCCATGACCAGGCATCAGAAATGGTGCGATACCTGTGGTCGGGAGTTGGCCGACGATTTGACGATGGCCAACACCATGGCCAACATGGTTGCCTATAACCCGGACTTTATCGTCGATCTCGGCGACACGTTCATGACGAGCCAGAACTTTGGAAACGGCCTTTTCGAGATTCAGAACAGGCAACGGGGCGCGCCGATCAGGCAAGAAGATATGGTTGGTGACTATCTGTTGCTCAGACGCCATCTCAGCCAGTCCGCTTTCACCGTGCCGTTGTTTCTCGTTCTCGGCAATCACGATGCCGAACGCTGGGCCGTGAGCAGTTCGATTGGCTCAAGGAAACGCTCGAATCGAGCGACGCTACGTTCAAGTTCGTGTTTCTCCATAGTCTCGTCGGGGGGTACGACAGTCCTTTCGGCGGTTCGCGCGGCGGGCACATCTACGCCGAGTATTTCGAGTACGTCAAGACGGTCGAGGATTGCGACGTCGCGGACTGTAGCTACGTGGCCGACACCTATACAATTCCAGCGAACTAGAGTTAGAGTCAGCAGAGCGTCTGGTTCGACAAATAGGGGGCGAGTGATGATACCGGATAGAGCAGCGCGGACGAGCGTGAAGACGATACCTGTGATCGCGATAATTTCACTACTGGTATGTGGTGGAAGCTTGCCGCTGTCTGCAGCGTACTCTGCGCCGAACTTTCTCGTCATCATCGGTGACGACATGGGCGTCGAGACGATGTCCTGCTACGGCCTGAACGGCGATACGGCGGTTACGCCGACGCTGGACAACTTGTGTCTCGACGGCATGCATTTCAGCAACGTCTGGTCGCAGCCGAGTTGCTCTCCTACGCGCGCGACGCTCATGACGGGCCGCTACGGCTTCCGGACCGGTGTTGGCGCGGCGATTCCGTTTCCGAAAGAGGTCGCCCACGAGCGGCGGATTCCTGCCAGGCCGCTCGGCGCGCATCGCGAGACGAATGTTGCCGTCCATTCGCACGCACCGCCAGGGCTCCGCCCCGATGAGATCACGCTTGCGCTGGCCCTGAAAGCGGTCCCGGAACTCGGCTACGAGACCGCCGCGATCGGCAAATGGCACATGGCGGACATGAACAACGGCGCGTTCGAGCACGCGAATCGCGCCGGTTTCGATCACTTCGCCGGGACGACCTTCGGGCCGCTGCAGGGTTATTTCACACACTCGAAACAGATCAACGGCGAGCCGACGGGCGGCACGACCGTCTATCCGGCAACCGACAAAGTCAATGAAGCCATCGACTGGCTTGGCCAAAGGGACGGATCGCGGCCCTGGTTCATGTGGCTCGGGTTCCACAACCCGCATTCTCCGTTCCATCTGCCGCCGCACGACTTGCTGAACAGCGATGCGAGGGAGCTCGACCCGTACAGCGACGATGTATTCGACAAGCCCTATCCATACTTCAAGGCAATGCTCGAAGGCATGGACACGGAGATAGGCCGGCTGCTCGAATCTTTATCGGAAGAGCAGGCCGAGAACACCTATGTCATCTTCATCGGCGATAACGGCACGACAAGCCAGGTGGTCCAGGCGCCGTTCGCTCCGGGGCGGGCGAAAGGATCCGTGTACCAGGGAGGGCTCAACGTACCCCTGATGGTTTCAGGCCCAGGTGTCGAAAGAGGCGGTGTGAGCGAGGCATTGGTCAACACCGTAGACCTGTTTGCGTCGGTTCTCGACCTCGCGGGCATCGACCCCGCCGACGTGCTGCCCGACGATCGCGGTTTCGATTCCGTCAGTTTTTCGCCGCTGCTCGATGATCCGGATGCCGACTCAGGCAGGGAGTTCGCCTACGCCGACGCCTTCGGTAACGGTCCCAGGCACATGCGGGCTATCAGAAACGAGTCGCACAAGCTCGTCGTCATCGACGACACAGAGGAACTCTACGATCTTCGCACGGATCCCTACGAGCACGAGAATCTGCTGGCGACGGAGCTGTCCGCGGATGCGAAGGCGAACTACGACGACCTGAAGGCTCGTCTCGCGGCCCTGATGGCCTCTGAGCCCTCTCTGTAATATAGCCAGGACGACCGCACTATTTTATTTTGAACCTACGTCTGGCTGAATGCTGTTGTGAGCGCTACCAATGACAAGTTGAGCTACGGGTTCGTTGCAAAGACGCTGCACTGGACGATGTCGCCGGGTCCGGTCTGGCAGCAATGGTCCTCGAGGCCCAGCAGGTAGCCGGCATAGCAGAACCATTGCGCACTGAGTGATTCATATTCGAACATGGACGCGCCCACCAGCCAGCGAACCGGCTGATCCGCGGGCGACAACCAGCGAATGTCGATGAACTTCTCCTCGTTCGTTGGCGGGCCAGCCATGGTGGCGACGTTGATCAGCGAGGCCGCCGAAGCCGTTGCGGGTGCCATTCGAGTTACGGCAGAACCGCTTCGCATCGGGAGGTACGTTCTGCTTATAATGGTCGTGCCAGCGCCTGATCCCGAGTAGTATCGGGATTCGTCCGTCGAAGAAGAAAATCGCCAGGAACGCGCTCGGCAGCTACCGAAATTGTTGCCGCTCGAGCGTCGTGAGTTCCTACAGCGCCACAGGAGTAGCAAGCGATGCCGAAGACTATCAGGCACCTCTCGATCACAGTCTTTACCTCGTTCCTCGTATTCGTCGCAGGCGGCGTGTCCGCCTACGAGGCGTCGCGTGGGCCTACGGAGCTCATTTACTGGGATCCGCACAAGGCGGTATCCGGTTATTCGCTCGTCAGGACGCGGGGACCCCACGCGACAGGCGTGTACCTGATCGATATGGCCGGGCAGGTCGTCAACTTCCTGCCGGGATTCAGGGACGCCTACCTGCTCGAGGACGGTACGATATCCGGCACGAAGGGGACCGACACATTCGTCCACACCGAATGGGACGGCAAGATTCTGTGGGAACATACCGAGACTCGCGAGACCTACCACCCGCACCATGATTTCCTGAGGATCTACAACGCCGAGCTCGAGGACTTCACTGTCCTCTACGTGGCAAATGTCGACCTGACTCACGAGGAAGTCATCGCGCTCGGTGCCGATCCGGACGCCGTCGATCGCTACGCGGGTGTCCAGATGGACGCCATCGTGGAGGTTGACCGCAACGGCGATATCGTCTGGGAATACCATTTCAAGGACCACGTAGTGCAGGACCGCTCGCCCCGAGCGAACAATTACGTCGGCCGGGGGCAGAGCCTCGCCGACTACCCGGGACGACTCGACATCAACTTCGGCGTGGCGTCACGCGATTATCTGCACGTGAACGGTATCGACTACAACCCCGAGTCCGGCCACCTCGCCATCAGCTCCAACCGGACTCATGAGTTCTATATTGTCGATCATGACGGTACGTTCGTGGAAGGGGATCCTGCCGAGAGCCTGCGGCTCGCCGCCAGCGAAGCCGGCGACTTCCTGTACCGTTTCGGCAATCCCGCGAATTACGGCCAGGGCGAGTATCCGCACTACGCGAAGAAGAACTGGTCGCTTCAGGAGTTCTCGGGCCACAAGCAGACGGGCGGCAACCACGACATTCAGTGGATCAAGGAAGGCCTCCCTGGCGCCGGCAACCTGCTCCTGTTCAACAACGGTTTGACGGTTCCGCGCGGCCAGGGCGACTCTGACCCGCAGTCGGAGTTTCTCGAACTCAACCCCTACCTCGACGCGAACGGCATCGAAAGAGATCACTATGTGAATCCGCCCGATGCCGGTTACACGGACGTCATGCCGGGGACGAAACAGGGCCAGGGGGCGCGACCGACGCGTCTTTTCTCGCAGCAGATCGTCTCCATGTATCACACGACCGACGGCTTCAACAGCCACCACGGCTCGGCCGTCCAGCGGCTGCCGAGCGGCAATACGATGGTGATTCTAGCCCGCGTCGGACGCATGCTCGAGATTACGCCCGAAGGCGAGGTGGTCTGGGAGTACGTCAACCCTGTAACCACCGAGGGAATTAAGGAAACTATGATTACTTCCCAGCACGACAACAACTGGGGCGGCTGGTCGCCTATGCGTTATCCCGTGGATCATCCGGGTCTCGCCGGCAAGGATCTGTCACCGAAGGGCTCGATCACGCAGTTTCATGGCACGAGTGCGCCCGCCGACGGCGTGCCGGCCGGCGGTAGTTCGTTGGACTTGCCCGAAGAGGAGAATTATTGATGCGTTATGACGACGCCAAGGCAGCCGCCGTCGCCATGTGACTGGTAACCGTTGTTACCGCAGGCGAACTCACGGCTTACGAGTCATCGCGTGGGCCGACGGAGCTCATCCACTGGGATCGGGCGAAGGCGTTCAACGGCTATACGCTCATCCGGCCGCGCGGCGCCGATAAGGACGCCGACACACGCCGCCAGAAATCTGTAACCAGTCATCTTCCCCTCCGGATCGCTCGTCACTCGACGGCAAAGCAATAAAACAAACCCGCCCCGCCGCTGGCGGCGAGGTCCTCCTGGCTGCAGCCTCTGCTGCTGTGCACCGAGTTCCACGATGCGCTCGGGCCGCCAAGCCGGTCGTGGTGACCGACAATGGCGTTTCCTTCGCTGTTACTCGTCCAGTTGTTGCACGTCGTAAGCGCGCCATTGCCCGGAACCAGGCGGCCGCTCGAGTCGGACCCCGTGAGAATGTCGTGTCGATTGGGTTCGTCGCCAGAGCCGTTGACCTCCGCGCCATTCTCGTCGACCGCAGTGGGCTTGCGGACATTGTTACGGTCTTCGTGAAGATCGTCCACATTCCAGGCGATGACGACACCGCTGGCGTTGTACCAGGGACCTGTGCCGATTCGGTCCCGGGCGTTTACGAGCGGAAGGCCCGTGGCGGGTGCCTGGCTAAGGTAAGCACGCCACGCAATGTTGCCGCGGCCCACCGACGCAGCCAACGTCTGGCAATGGGAATCGGCACCTGCAAGACCGCCGAGGTCGCCGCCGTCACCGAGGCCCACGCTCGTCACGAAGAAGCTCATCGGCTGCTGCGGCGCATCCTGCTGGCCGAGGCACGGCACTGCAAACGTGGTCAGGATCGCTGCAGCGAACGCTGCCGTATGTCTCATGATTCTCATTTGTCTGTGTGCTCCCTTTCGCAATCCAGTCTCGTGGTATTCGACCGCCCCGCGGTGATCGCTTCCATAGACAGTCGCGTGCGTCTTTCGTTACCCGCCGCCCATACCGCCCATACCGCCCGCCGCGGCAAGTCGTAGCTTCTTGTAGACCGGCTTCATTGCGGCCCCATGCTAACGGTTCGAATCCGCGCCCATGCCGCGACGCTCCGGCGGGCGGCGATCTTCCGCACCATGTATTCCGCTTTCCAGTCGCGCGTAGCGGGAGGCGTCTATGCCGGCTCGCACGTGGGCCATGAGTTCGGCAAGCATCTCTTCTGCTATTTCCGGGTGCTGATCGACAAGATTCCTGCTTTCGGACAGATCAGTGGGCAGGTGGTGAAGAAAACTTTCTCTCGTGTCCCAAAAGTAGACGAGCTTGTAGTCGCCTTTACGCATGGCGGTCTGGGGATGAACGATCTCAACATCGTGATGCCAGACCATGCGGTCGATCGGGCGCTCTACCTGGCCTTTCCCGCCGTTCAGCAATACGGACTTCCAGCTACCGCCCTCAACGCCCGCCGGCAACACGAAGTCGGGGTCGACGAAGTCGACGACGGTCGGGTAAATGTCATAGCCGACAACGGGCACATCGCTGTAGACACCGCCGCCGATTCCGGGGCCGCTAATGACGAGCGGAACCCGGATGCCGCCTTCATCCAGAAGGGCTTTTCCACCCCGCAGGATTCCTGAATTCATGCCGTTATCCGACATGTAGATTACATAGGTGCTCTCGGTGATACCGAGTTCGTCCAGCTTCTCCAGCAGCACACCGATGTTGGTATCGAGATCTTCGGTCATTGCCGCCCTGACTGCGCCATCGCCGCTGTATTTCTCGACAGTGGAAGCCAGGGCCTGGTTCGGCCCATGCGTCGCGTAGTAGGACAGCTGAAGATAAAACGGGTGGCCTTCCGCTACCTGTTCTTCCATGAACGCCTCGGCACGGTCGGTAATGCTGAACGTCAGTTTCGGGTCGTCCGGGTTCTGCGAGGTACCGTCGGCGTTCATCGTCACGCCGTCGCTTACGTCGTAGCCCATCGCGTCAGGCGTGTACGGCGCCGGCCACTGCCATTTGCCGAAGTGCGCGGCGCGGTACGAGGGGTCGGCGCGCTTGAGCGCGTTGGCGATTGAGTCCGCGGGAGGCGCGTTCCAATTGTCGGCATCCTTGTCAACCGCGTTCAAGCTCGTCGACGTGCGCCCCATCTGGAGGGCCGATCTCGAGCCTTCACACTTGGGATGTGTCGCGTAGGCTTGTGAGAAAACGATGCCTTGTTCCGCGATCTGCTCCAGGTTGGGCATCCGGTAGCTCGCCGTGTGGCTGAAGCTCTCACCGGGCAGCATTCGGACGGAGGTGGCGTCCCACGCCTGGTCGTCGATGAAAATAAAAAGAAAGTTCGGCTCGGCCGGCGTCGTCTGTGCGTTTGCCAGACCCATGCCGCATATCAGCGCAAGGATCATAGTGCTCAGAGATTTCATGATTGACGCTCCCCAGTAGTAAATTCGAGTTCCCAAAGTTGCGCCACGAGTTGCTAGAGCTTGAGCATTTCGATGAGGTTGCCGCCGACAATCGCCTCTTTCTCGGCGTCGCTGAGCGACGGAGATTCGACGATCAGGTCGAGTGTGTCCGGCCAAGCTGCCGGAATGTCCGTTCCGTAGACGACCTGCCCGGCGCCCATGACGGCGACGAGATGACGAAGGCCTTCCTCGTTGAACACCATCGAATCGGCGAGGATCTGCGTGCGCAGATACTCGCTGGGACTCTTGGTGTTCACACAGTTGGCGTTGTTGCGCGCACACGCGACTTCCGTGCGGCCGATATAAGAGGGTAGGTAGCCGCCGCCATGCGCGGCGCAGACCTTGAGATTGGGGAAGCGATCGAGCGTGCCGTCGATGATCATGCGCGACAGGAACAGCGTGGTCTCGAGCGGGTTGCCGATCACGTTGTTGAGACCGCCGGGCCCGCCCAATACTCCCGGTTGAACGATGTTGACCGCGTAGCGCACCTGCTCGACGGCGAGGTCGGGGTACTGCAGGGACGGTGAAGACATCGCGACGAGGCGATCCGGATAACGTTCGCACCACGCGGCGAGTTCGCGCTCGTGGATGGCGACGATTTCACGCGCCTGGGCGCGATCGGCCTCGTACCACCAGAAGCGGTTGACGCTCAGTGCCGCGACATCGATGCCGCGCGCGTCCATTTCGGCGAGATACTCTGCGCCGAGGAGACGATTGAGATTTGCGCCGGCCATGCTCGTACCCTCGATAACGGGCCTGACGGCGAGGAAATCACAATGGGCATGGATGTCGACGACCCGCACGCGCCGCCCGCCAATGAAGACTTCCTTGCGGGACTGCGCGCGTCCGCCGGTCGGGGCCAGCAACAGGCTTCCGGCCGTCATTCCAGCCGCGTTCAAAAACTGCCGCCGGTTCATACGCCGGCCTCCAGCGCCGCCCTGACGCGATCGGGGCTGAAGGGCAAGTACAGCGGCGTATATTCCGGTACGTCGACGCGGTGCTGCGCACCGTTCACCGTCAGTTCAATCATGGCTACCCCTGTTAACGACTCGTTTCGAACAAGCGTCGTAATGCGCCCCGACGGTTGGGTCGAGCACGACGATCGAGCCGAAGAGTAGAGAGATTCCGAGGATATGTCCGAGGTTGTAAACCCCGTAACTCCAGACGCCCAACCCGCGATGACCTGCCCGAGGGCGCTGCCCTCTAGCAATGTCAGGATTTCGGCCAAGCGGGAGTCAGTTAATCAGTGACTACAGACGTTCCGGATAGAGATCGAAATTCTTGCCGTCCATGGTTACGCGGACGCTTTTGAGTTCGTATCGATTCGGGTCGCTGCTACGATTTCCGCGGACCGTCACTTCGGCGCCAACCGGGAAGACGTCGTTGACCAGACCGGCTCGCTGAGCCCTCGATCCCGATGCCAACGTGATATCCCAAATCTGTCCGTTTTCGTCTTCGATCTGCATCGACCCGTGCGGGCGGCCGATCTGTGCGGCGGTATGGACCGTCCCGCTGATGTCCGTCTGGGCGCGTTCCTGCCCGCCCCAGCCGTGATGGGCCGCAACCTGTGCCGAAATGCCGGCAAGAAGAAGGCTGCCGGCTCCCAAGACTGCGATTTTCCTGTGCATAGCTGACTCCTGATCTGTTTGAAGGTCATTCGGCGAAGCGCATCTCAAGATTGAGCGGTTCGCGAAAGTCGATACTCATTCTACTTTATTTTCACTATCGTGATTTCCTACGGCGCAGGCGCTTGGGTGGGAGTGAATCTGCTTCTACCAGGCTCACTGGGAACAATATGCATGTCATTGGATAAGCCATACCTGGAGCTGCCAGGGGTTCGATCTGCATCCCGAGCAAGAGATCGGCATCGGCGTCGCCATTCCCTCGGAACGCCGGCAGGTCAATCGATCCGACCAGGGAGCCGTGGCCCGACCGGTGGAGCAGCATTCTATGAGACAACCTTTGACAGGCTGGATCCATTTGCTTGTCATCGTCTCATCGACCGCGGCTGGGCAGACACAGGACAGAGGAGAGGATAAGTCTCTGCGAGTGGTACGGACGGAGACGCGACCTGTGATCGACGGTCAGCTTGACGAGGAGATATGGGGGATCGCTGACGTCGTAGATGACTTTTATGAGGTTAGACCGATTGAATTTCGAGCACCATCGCAACGAACTCAGGTGTTCGTACTCTACGATCAAGACTATCTATACATTGCGGCGAAGCTTTGGGATGAGCAACCTGAAGAGGTTACGGCGCAGATTCTGAGACAGGGATCCAACATCCAGGTTGACGATTATTTCGGTGTAATTCTAGACCCATTTCATGATCGACGCAGTGGGTATTTGTTTCAAGTGAACCCGAATGGTGTTCGCGCCGATGCCATCTACGAGAACACAACACAAACGCAAGCGAATTGGGAAGGCATCTGGGAGGCTGGCGCGTCTGTCGTGGAGGACGGTTGGGTAGTAGAGATGGCGATCCCGTTTAAAACGCTCTCCTTCGATCCGTCCAAGGAAGCGTGGGGCATCAACTTTACGCGGAGGTTGGCTCGTAACAACGAAACCATCGGTTGGTTGTCTCGCACGCAAGCCCAGAATCCTGGTGTCGCGGGCGTCGCGAATGGCTTTTATGGACTTGAGCAGGGCAGGGGACTTGATATTGTGCCTTCGGTTAGCGCGGGAGCATCGAGGGATTTCGCAACAAATCGAACCGACAACAACTCTGAACCCTCTCTGGACATCTTCTACAAATTTACTCCCGCGGTGACCGGGGTTCTGACGCTGAATACAGACTTCTCGGCAACGGAAGTCGACGACCGCCAGGTCAATCTCACGCGGTTTAGCCTATTTTTTCCGGAGAAGCGCGATTTCTTTTTGCAAGACGCAGATATATTTGAGTTCGGTGGCATTGGAGGGGGTAACAATCTTCGCATTGCCACCCAGAATGGACGGCCGTTCTTTTCTCGTAACATCGGCTTGAGTGCGTCAAGAGAACCGGTAGAACTGGACGTCGGAGCGAAGCTGACGGGCCGAGTCGGCGATTGGAATTTCGGCGTTCTCAGCGTCCAACAGGATGAGTTTGAGGACGTCGACGCCACCAATCTATTCGTCGGGCGCGCCGTTCGAAATGTATTGGAGGAATCGAGAGTCGGCTTTATCGTGACCGATGGTGACCCGCAGTCAAATGGGGACAACTCTCTCGCCGGGTTTGATTTTCGTTACCTCAATTCACGTCTCCCGGGCGGACGCACCCTGGACGGAGACGCGTGGTACCAAAGAAGTCATACGCCGGGGCTTGAAGGTGCCGATACAGCCTTTGGTCTTGGATTTAATTTGAGAGCTCGAAGCGGATTGTCGGGGAACGCGAGCTACACGGAGATACAGAGTAACTTCAATCCCGCGTTGGGATTCGTCAATCGTCCAGGAATCCGCGAGGTGTCAGGCGGAATAGGCTATTTGCTGCGGCCACGGGATAGTTTCATACGAGGGATAAACGCGACAACGGTTACCACTCGTAGTGAGCGGCTCTCAGATGGGAGCCTTCAGAGCGAATCGTTGCGGTACCAGGTGGGCATTATGAATCAGACGGGCGATCGCCTGATCTTGAGCTGTCGGCAACAGAAAGAGGGCATCGTCATTCCGTTCACTCTACTTCGAACGCGAGCCTCCAATCGTAACGTCGTTATCGAGCCAGGGTCTTATGAATTCAATAGTTGTCGTGGCGATCTGGGCGGAGGCTCTCACCGCAAGTTCTCCGGCAACCTATCTTACGAGCGAGGTGACTTCTATGACGGTGAGCGCGTGTCAACGCGACCGAATATCAGCTGGCGGCCATCCGCCCGGTTCTCTCTTAACCTGGCGTACCAAGTAAACGACATTGAGGTCCCTGAAGGCGCTTTTACAACCCGGCTGACACAGCTAGCAACCGAGGTGGTGTTCTCGTCCGCTTTATCGTGGGTGAACTTGATTCAATGGGACAATGGCTCCGACATCCTCGGAATTAACAGTCGATTGCACTGGGCACCGCAGGCAGGTCGTGATTTTTATTTGGTCCTCAATCATAGTTTGCAGGACCTGGACGAAGACGGAACTTTCCGTTCATTGGGTGCTGATCTGACGGCGAAAGCGAGCTATACCTTTCGATTCTGAGGCATCGCTATTTCGGGGCTCGACGTGGGGTAGTCTTTCGCCCGTGCCGCCACGAATACGCCCTGAACGCCGCCGAGCATGATAACCACTTGATTTTGCAACATAAAACCATTACACCATTGGGTCACAGTCATTGCAATGCCGAACACACTACGCTCGAGAAACCGCTGAATTTGATGCCATTTCCAGACGGTTTGCTTACTTTTTTCCAAATAGTCAATTCCGCGAACGCTTCGTAAATGCCCACACGACCGCCGCACAAGATCACGAAACGGATGGTGGACCGGGTGTCCGCCGATCGCAAGGCGGGTGCCTTCTGGGACCGGGATCTGCCCGGGTTCGGGGTGCGCGTGTACCGCTCCGGGCGCACGACCTACGTCGTCCAGGTCCGGGGCCCGCACGGATCCAGGCGCGTGACCCTGGGCCGGCACGGCGAACTCTCCGCAGAGCAGGCACGCAAGCGTGCCGCTGTTGCGATCGAACGCATCAAGGCGGGCAGGGAACCCATCGAGACCCCGCCCGAACCGATGCCCGATCCAACGGTGGCCGACCTGGCCCAGCGATGTCTTCGGGTGTACGTGGACGTCCGGTGCAAGCCCCTGACAGCCAGAGGATACCGCCAGCACCTGCGGCTTTACATCCTGCCGGCGCTCGGCCATCTTCCGGTCCGGTCCGTCGCCCAGGAGGCTATCGAGGCGCTGCACTATTCGCTGCGCGACCGCCCCGGCGCAGCCAACGTGGCCCTCGGTGTGCTGTCAGGCCGCAGGCCTCGTCGATCAGGGCCGAGGTGGCCGGCCAGCGAGTCTCATCGAGCATGGCGTCGTACAACGACGCCAAGATGCGCTCAAAGGCGTCCTGGTGGCTCATGACGATTTCCTCCCGTTCTCCGGACGACGCTCGGGGACGAACGCCACGGAAGTTCGCTCGGCGCCCGTCCTCGGACCCGGTTCCAGCGCTGGCTCACCGCCCCCGCCCGGCTGCGCGGCAGCTCGGGGATCCGGGTCTCCGTACGTTGTTATTAGTACAGACTCGCGATTATTACGTCACTAGCAGAATTACTAGTGACTGATCAATTAGAAACCATAAGTGATTCTATTTAATGATTGCCCTCCGCGCCTGCTTGAAAATTACCAGTAAAGAGCCGGAAAAGACCGCCGCCAGCCCGTTGACAGCCACCACAGCCGCAAGGAAAGATTTCCCCTGCGCTGCCTGGATTATTGCGAATCAGTGCCGGTCGAAAGTCGGGCTCGCGGCGCGCCGGCTGACGGTGGCGGGAGATCATGGCCGAGGGCGGGAGAGCCGGTCTTCCGCCCCGCTCCAGTAATTCCGGTTATCGGGGGGGACAACAAGAGGTTGACGATACACGATGAAAAACCGATCGTGCTGTTGGTTGTTGTGGCGTTGTTGGTTCTCGCGGGGATCGTGTGGCGGTTTTCTGACCTGACGGGCGAATCCACCGGGCAGGTTACCCTGGTTGACGCCGAACAGGCAGTCGTCGAGCGCACGCTTCAGCGCACCTTCAGGGAAAGCCGTACCGGTGCCGAGGTGCCGTCCGACGAGGCGGCTCCCGTCGACGATTCGCCGCCGCAGGCCGTGTTCCCACCACAGGCCGTGTCCCCGGAACCCGGCGTGGAGATCGATGCGTTGCCGGAAGGCTATACGCCCGGCACGTACTTTGGCCCCATGCAACGCGCCCCGCGGACCGGTGTTGTCGATTCCGAACCTTCCTCCAATCCGGATTGGCTCGAATCCGCCTCGGCGCACGATGCGATTCTCGACCAGGCGGCCCGCGCCGCACGCCCGTTCACCTTTGCCGTGCTCCGCGTTCTCCCTGGGACGGACCTGCAGATCCTCAATCGGTCGCTCGCGGCGCTGGGCTCGCAGATCGAGGGCAGTACGGGTCCGTATGTCCGCGTTCGCGTGCCGGCCGAGCGCGGCCGGCTCGAATCCATCGCCGGGCTTGCGGGCGTACTGGGCATTGGCGCCATGCCGCCCGGGATCAAGGCGGTTGAGGCGTTCGTGCAGGCGATGCGGTCGCGAGCCGCTGGCGAGCTGGTGCCGGTCTACATCACGCTCATGGCCGCAGACCCCGCGGGCGAGTGGCGCCGGGCGCTGGCCGGGCTTGGGGTGGTCGTGGGCGCCTATGACAACGATCTGCGCAGCTACACGGCGAACCTGCCGGCCGCGGCGCTCGCCCAGGTCGTGGCCGCCGATTTCGTCATGTCGGTCGAACCCGTCCCGGTGGTGACGGCCAACCACGCCTCGGCCGTGCCGGTCATGGGCGTCGATGGACTTCGGGACTACGACGCTGCGACGCAGCGATTCTCCGGCCTCACCGGATCGGGAATCGCGGTGGGGGTACTGGACACCGGGCTCAACACCAGCCACATGGACATCGCGCACGGCCGTTCAAGCATCTGCGGTGCCAATTTCGTCACGGACGAGAACTGGGATCTCTGGCTCGACCTTGAAGGTCACGGCACGCATGTTTTCGGCACGATCGCAGGCGCCGGACGCGTCAACCCCCTGCTGGCCGGAATCGCGCCCGGCTTGAGTCACCTGCGTTTCGGCAAGGTCCTGTCGGCCCATGGGTTCGGAAGCGGGGACGATATACGCCGCGGCATGGACTACCTGTCGCGTGCGACGAGCTGTGCGTGGCGGGGCACCGTGACCGAGGCGGTCAAACCCCTGATCGTGAACATGAGCCTTTCAGGCGTATCACTGGGGTTCTCCGGCCGGGGCGTGGGAGAACGCAAGCTCGATTCGGTGGTCCGGGCGCATTCGCAACTCTACGTGGTGGCGCAGGCGAACGCGGGGGTGCACGGCTTCTCGAACTACGGCACGGCGAAAAACTCGCTTGCCGTCGGTGCCGTGGACGATGCCGGCATTATTGCGCGGTTCAGCAGCCACGGACCCACCTCCGACGGAAGGCTTGCGCCCAACGTCGTGGGCACGGGCGTGAGCCTCACTTCCGCGCGTGGCGGCGCTTCGGTGTCCGGCCACGTGACGTTCAGCGGCACCAGCATGGCTTCGCCGTCGGTCGCGGGCGTGGCGGCGCTGCTGATGGAGGCGCAACCTGAATTTCAGGATCGTCCCGCGCTCACGCGGGCGCGGCTCATGGCCAGCGCCATCCGGCCGCAGGCCTTCCTTGAGAGCGCCGCGCAGCTACCGGAGGACAACACCAGGGGTCCCGGCGGCTTCAACAATCGGTACGGGCTGGGGCTGGTGTCCGCGCAAACGAGCCTGTATTCGCACGACGAGCCCGAGGGCTGGCTCATCGGCAGCGCGAGTTCGCAGCCCGACAACGACACCTACGAATACATCGACATCGAGGTGCCGGCGGGCGCCGGGCGACTGGATGTCGTGCTTACCTGGGACGAGCAGCCCGCCGACACGCTGACCCGGTCGGTGCTCAACAACCTGGATCTGTGGGCCGACCAGGGCGCCGACTGCGCCGAGGACGCCTGCGGCGAACACGACTCCCGCTCCGAAGTCGACAACGTGGAGTGGCTGCTGATCGAGGATCCGGTTCCTGGCACGTACAGGATCAAGGTGGTGCCGGTCGAGGTTTACGGCGAATCGAGCACGGCCGCGGTGGCCTGGAAGATTCTGCGAGGCGAGCCCACGCCGCAGCTCGAAATCGAAGTCGAGGACACCTCCGCCAGCGCCACCAGCGAGTACATCACCGTGGACGTCACCGTCGATGCGGACCGGTACGTGGCATCCGGAACGACCCTGCATATCGGTTGCCGCACGGACGGGAATTGCTACCGGCTCGTAAGAGCCTATCTTCCCCACCGCAGCCGTGTGTATCGCGAAGATGGATTGAACTGGTCGGAGCCGTATTCCACCGACCGGTTCGCGCCCAAGCTCATCGCGGTTGGAGAGGTCGCCGCGGGCACGCCGACATGGGTGCAGCTTTCGTTCTTGCGCGAGGACGTTCCGCCGGAGAGCGTGCTGCATGTCACCGCCAGCGCGTGGAACGCTGAGGCCGCGGGCCAACGCCTCGCGATCGGCATGGACGCGGCGGACACCGGCAGCGGCTTCGTTGCCCCGGCGAACGACGGTTTCTCGGCCACCGAACGCATTGAGGGCGCGGCGGGCGAGGCGACGCTGGATCTCGCGCTCGCATCGCGCGAGCCGGGAGAACCCCTTGTCCAGGGCGACAGCAGGACCGTGTGGTACGCGTGGGAGGCGCCGGCGAAGGGACTGTTCAGGTTCAGGCTCCAGGGACAGGAATCCGGTGATCCGGTGGTCGCGGACTTCGCACTGTTCACCGGCGAAAGTCTGGTTGATCTTGACATGGCGGTCGATAAGCACGGCAACGAGATCAGTTTTGCTGCGCAGGCGGGCACCGATTACAGGCTGCGAATCGCATCCAACAATTCGCGTCTGCCGCCGCTGACCCTCAAGTGGGAGTCGGCCGACTCGCGGCCGGCCAATGACGATTTTGCCTATGCCGAGACGATTGAAGGGGAAAGCGGCTCGATCGAGTCCACCAACGAAGGGGCGACGCTGGAGAGTTCGGAGTTCCAGGGCGGCAGGGCGGCAACGGTCTGGTATGAGTGGACCGCGCCTGAAGACGGATGGTGGAAATTTTTCGTGAATCGCAGCGCTCTGGCAGTGAGTGTGTTCGCGGGTGCGCGTGTCGATGAACTGAGACTGCTTTCCGACCCCGGACACCGCGATTCTGTGGATTTTCGAGCCAAGGCAGGCGAGATCTATCGAATCGCCGTGGCGGCCGGTTCCGCCGACCAGTCCGGGAGTCCATTCACGCTCACGTGGAGCAAATTGGAAACTCAACCGGAGAACGTCGCGGATAACGATCTGTTTGAGAATGCGATCGAGATTGACGGGTCGGACGGACTCGTAAGTCAACTTCTTTCACGGGGCAATGGAAACTTTGCTTTCTCGGTGGAACCCGGGGAGCCCATGGACACCGGCATCGGCACGGGTTGGTGGCAATGGACCGCTCCGGCGGACGGGCGTTACACCTGGAGAATGGACGGAGGTTCCGGCTTCAGGCTCACCTTCTTAACGGGCGATGCGCTCGAGAATCTGCAATTCGTGGGTTCGCTGCAGGGTGGGTCCGCGTTCGTGCTGGACGCGACCGGCGATACTCGCTATTGGATCGCCTTTGGACGTGCCCCGGAATATATAGGCGATCCGATGGACGGACCTGACGCGTTCACGTGGGGGCCGACACCCGCCAACGACGACCGGGCGGCGGCCAGTCCGATTGTCGGCTCTGGCGGGTCGACCGAAGCCATGCTGGTCCACGCGACGACCGCGGCCAACGAACCCGCGGATACGGTTGGAACGGACTCCGTCTGGTGGCACTGGAGTGCCCCTGCGAGCGGCTGGCAGCGATTCTGGGTGGAAGAGCATCCGCTTTCGACGATACTCGCCGTTTACCCCGACAGTGCCGCTACGCAGGCAACCGCCGACAGCGAGCAAACGTTTCTTGCCAACGGGCGTGTCGAAGTGCACGTGCTTGCAACCGCCGGACACCGGTACGAGGTTCGGCTGTCGAGCCGGCCAGGGGTCGGCAAGGAACGGACTGCGACGCTAGGGTGGGCGGCTGCCGACGCGCCGGCCTTTCTTGCGTACAAGGGCGCCATTACAATCGAGTCACTCGCTGACAATGCCGTGTCACAAGGCTTCCGTTCGCCGCGCAACCTTGCCATGAGCGATGACGGGAATTATCTGTTCACCTCCTCGGACCGGGGGCTATTTGGATTCTTGCGCGACACGGACACGGGAGAACTCGCGCTTGCCTACCGTGCGTCCGCCGGGCCGGAGCAGGACACGCCGACTCCTTATTCGTTGCAAGGTGCACATTTGTGGTGGAACGACCGCGATGATCGGCTTCTCGCCCTGACAGACGGGCAAAGCTACAGTTTCGCGCTGCCCGAGGACGGATCGTCATCGCTTTCGCACAGCGAGATCACGCTGCACGGAACGGAAACGCTGTTTTCTTCCCTTCCCGCCGAGGGCGTAGGGAGTCCCGACGGGCAGCACTTCTACGCCGTGAACCGCTCGGCGGAGCACTTGCGAGCATACCGTGTCGATTCGCCCACACAATTCACCCTGGTGCAGACAGTATCGCCACAGGGCACGCCTGGCGATGACGCTCTGATCGTCCCGGACATTCGTGGTGTGCTCGACATGACGTTGTCGTCCGACGGTCTTTACCTCTACGCGGCGGCGGAACAGGGACTGTTCGTGTTTTCCAGAGACACGTCGTCCGGCAGGCTTGAGCTGGCGCGGGAAATTCTGCAGGACAACAGCCCGGATGGGCCTTTTCACGAGATGCGCACCTTCAAGAACGTGTCGCTCGATGCGGACGATTCCACGCTGTTCGTCTCTGGAATGCAAGCGGACTATTCGGCCGCGTCCGATACCGCGATTGCGGCCTTCGATGTTTCGGCGGCCCCGTCGAATCCGGACCATCTGGACACCCTGACCGGGCTGTACTTCGAGCAGGACCTGGAGGCGATCATCGCGTGGAATCACCTGCAACCCAGGCCGGGCGCGTTCACGCAATGCAACCATCTCGTGGCGCATGCGGATCTTCCCGCCGTGGACGTGTTCTGTTCCCACGGATACTACGTCGTCGTCTGGAATCCAGCGACGAACGCGCTTGAGGTGACCGATTTCGCCGTGTCCGGTGCAGACGATCGGTTCGGCAACCGGCTCCCGTATCATCTGGGCGAAAGTCAGTACGACCGCCGGCGACAAATGGCACAGGGTCCGGACGGCGCGCAGGTCTATCGAACGACCAGCGTATCGGCTGGGGAATACTCCGACGCGATTCATGTCTTCGAGCGCGCAAGCGCCTTGACACCGGCCGAGGCTGACGAGGATGGCGGCGACGAGGTCGCCGAGACCGCGTACGGGGTCAACGACACGCTGCCGGGCGTGCCCACTTCCGGTGCGTTCGTCCCGGCCGTGACGTCGGGTGGAAGTATCACGATCACCGGCGACGGCACGACCATCGCCCTGAACGACGGCGGGTACGTCGAGCTGAGCGATGGCACGCGATACACCTGTACATCGGCGGACGGATGCACGATTTCGAACGGGACCGTCACCGGCGGCACCGTCACCGGGCGTGCGGCCGATTCCGGCGACGCAGAAGTCGACCGGTTCCCGAGTTTCCGTACCGCGGACGGCCCGGGTGACCAGGCCTACACCGTGGACTCGGCGATCGACACGTTGACGCTGCCCGAGGCCAGCAGCGGCAATGGGACACTGACCTACACCCTCACGCCCTCGGTGCCGGGGTTGACCTTCGACGTCGCCACGCGCCGGCTCACCGGCACGCCGTCCACCGCGGGCACCTACGCCATGACCTTCACGGCATCGGATGAGGACGGCGACACCGACTCGCTCGGGTTCACCATCGAAGTCAACCCGGATTCAACCGAGACCCCGACGATCTCTCGCGCGCAGTTCGAGGCATCCACGCCGACGGGGTATGCGAGCGTCACCCTGGCGGATAGCGGCAGCGTCTGGGGAGTACCTGAAAAGTACACCAGCGATTCAAGCCGCGGCACGGTGGCCTACATGCTGCTGGGCACCAACAAGGGGTGCAGCTTTGCCAATGCAGAAGCCGACCGGTCGGGCACGGTGTATGTCAAGACAGAGTCATTGGGAAGCCTGTCGAACTACGAGTCCGTCACCGTGTGTCGCAAGACCAGCAGTACCTGGAATGCATTTTCCGGCGTACGCATGACTCACCTTCGCTTCTTTGACGAGAACAGTCCCACCCATATCAGGGAGTATGTCTACAATTCCGCGACAGGCCTGTACGATGAAACGATCCCGGCTGCGTCGGGGTCCGTCCCGGAACCGGACACGATGGCGGGGAGTTTCGAATTGGGTACGGGCAACGACGACCCCGACGGCATCGCGTTCGCCAGCGACAGGCTGTACGTGGTCGACGGCCGGGACGACAAGGTCTACGCGTACCGGACCTCCGGGCAGCGGGATGCGGCTTCGGACTTCGATCTGGGCTCGGGCAATACCAGTCCCACCGGGATCGCGTTCGCCAATGACAAGTTCTTTGTGCTTGACTGGAACGACGACAAGGTCTACGCGTACAGCGCCTCGGGCCAGAGCGATGCGGGATCGGACTTCGATCTGGATTCGGACAACGGCAACCCCCATGGGATCACGTTCGCCAATGACACGTTCTATGTGACGGACGAAGTCGACGACAAGGTCTATGCGTATCAATCCTCCGGGCAGCGCGATGCGGCATCGGACTTCGATCTGGACGCGGCCAACGGTTCCCCGCTCGGGATCGCATTCGCCAACGACCGGTTCCATGTCGCCGATTCCGGCGATCTTGACTGGGTCTATGCGTATAGCGCCTCGGGGCAGCGCGACGCCGCTCACGACTTTCATCTGGACGCGGCCGTCACATCCGCGTCCGGGATCGCGTTCGCCGGCGGCAGGTTCTATGTGACGAACGACCGGTTCCTGAACACGGAGTTCCGCGACAGGGTCTACGTCGTCGAATCCATCCAGCAATCGCCCGAGTTGGTACTGAGATCGATGTCGGTGAGCGACGACGCGCCGAGCAGTTCCTTTTATTCCTCAGGCATCGATGTGACTACAGGCGATGCCTTCCGTGCCCGAACCACTGTCCTGAACCGCGGGACCAGTGCGTCCACCGCAACGACGCTGCTCTTTTTCCGGTCGGACGACAGGACGATTTCGACCGGCGATACGCAAGTACACACGGCCTCGGTTGAAGCACTTTCAGCGGCCGGCAGCATCAGGCAAGAGATCGGGTTAACGGCGCCGTCGACCGCAGCCACCTACTACTACGGCGCGTGTATCGATGCCGTAGCCGGCGAATCCGATACCGCGAACAACTGTTCTTCGGGCGTTCGCGTGACGGTCACGGAACCCGCGCCCGATCTGGTGGTGGAATCGGAATCCGCCAGCGACACCACCCCGGACAGCGATGGCTCGTTCACCTTCAGCGCTACGGTCCGCAACCGGGGCACCGGCGCGTCCACTGCAACGACCCTGCGATACTATCGCTCCGACGACAGGTCCGTCTCGAGCAGCGATACGCAGGTCGGTACGTCGAGCGTCGGCGCACTGGCAGCCGATGGCACCGCTTCGCAGACGATCTCCCTGCCGGCGCCGTCCACCGCGGGGACGTACTACTATGGCGCCTGCGTCGATTCCGTGTCGGAGGAATCTCAAACTCGAAACAATTGCTCCGGCGCTGTCGCGGTCTTCGGTGGAGGACCGTTCCCGGCGTATGATCTGACGATATCGAGCGCGACCCTGCACTCTCCAGGTTTTGTCATTTTTGGCTCATCCTCGATAAGCATGACCGTTACGGTGACTAATGGAGGCCCGAACGCATCGCAACCCTCAAAACTCAGATTCTCAGGCGGCACGCTGTCGTATCTGGACATCCCTGCAATAGAGTCAGGCGAGAGCGAGACGTTCGAACGCCACCGGGTGGGTGCCGCCCGACTCGGAACAACCACTTACCGCGCGTGTATCGTCGAGGCGCCTGGCGAAGAGAATGCGGACAACAACTGCCAGTCGCGGTCCGTGACCTACTTTCTAAGTGCAGATTCGTTGTCCGGTAGAAGCCAGTGACCCGAAGCCCGCTCGGCGTCTTTTCTTTCCCGTTGACGCGGTATTTCTCTCGCCACAGATTGCCGCCCGCCCGCGCGTGCGCTCGGGGCGGTGTGGCGGCTGGCATGGCGCCAGGCGGTGTATGCGGCGGTTCTGGCGCTCGCGGTGTGGACCGGCAGCCGCTGGGGGCTCGTGGGCGCGGCGGCAGGGGCGGTGGGCGCGCGCCTGGGCGCGTACCTTCTCATGTCCCAGCTTACGCTCGCGCTGCTCGCGGTGCCCTGGCGGCGCTTGGCGCGGCACCACGCACCGGCGTGCGGACGTTGGCCTTGGATGGACTGTGCCAGCTGCCTTTTAGCCGGACCGAGTACTGGCTCGCAAACGTTTGCTCTTCATGCTCATGCCGTCGCATTCCTTTAGAATGAGTATCCCCTATTTATTTGGCCCACCGCGAATCTAGGCCAGACTGTGACGGCCGTCGTGGAGCGTCGGCGCATTTTGGGATGTCAACCTCTGGCTTTACCGGCAGTACGAAATGGCCTTTGAAGAGGATATCGCGAAGCTCAACGAGCATTTCTTTTTCAAGGAGTTCACTTATTCTCGAAACACCTTTCGCCCGACCCCATCGACAGAGCTCGAACTCGCAGACAGCATCATCTGGCTCGATCGCCTAGCCATCGTGTTCCAATTGAAGGAACGAGGTATTCACGGCCTGACAACGCCCGCTGATGAAGAAAGGTGGTTCGACAAAAAGGTCGTTTCCCTTGCTTCTCGGCAGATTCGTGACTCAATCACCTACCTGGATCTCCACCAGAACATTACGCTAGAGAACCACCGAGGCCATCAATTTCAGCTAGAGCCTCGTTCAATCTCGAAAATTCACAAGATCATATGCTATCTGGGCCACGAGGACCTTCCCCTTCATTGCCGGAACAAGAAATTCCATCGAAGCCGTATCGCTGGTGTGATTCACTTGATCGCTGCCATCGACTACGCCGGGATCGTGCGTACCGTTCTGACACTATCGGAGCTCTCGGAATACCTGGACTTTCGACATGAATTGATAGAAAAATGGAGTCACCTTGTTTCTACGCTGCCAGAATCAGCTCTTATGGGCCAATACCTAGCGGGTGACCCCGATCAGAGACCCGACTCGGCATTTATCCAGGCCTTAGAGGCCTTGGAACACCGTGCCGACGAGTGGGATTTGTCTGGAATAATCAAGCATTTCCCCGAACGCGTAACCACAACCGGAAATCCGACCGACTATTACGCTATCGTTGCCGAACTTGCCAAACTGAAGCGAAACGAGTTGCAGCAATTCAAGACAAGATTCCAGCTAAGTATGGAAAAATGCGCATCAGGTACTTGGGTCCGTCCCTACCGCATGGCCACTCCACGGACACAATGTGGATTTATGTTCTTACCTCTCACCAAAGAGCTGATCGAACATAGAAACCTCGGCCTGTTGAATCACACCATCGCGTGCAAGTACGACTTGAAGTTACCGAAGTGCATCGGTATTTCGTTCTTTCCAGAGACAGACGATTGGTTTTCGGTCGAGTGGTGTTACCTAGAGTCTCCTTGGGAATATGACGAAGAGCTAGATCAAGCACTCCGGAACAACAGTCCGTTCAGAGACACCAGTACATTGGAACTACCCCGCTACACCTTGAAATCTAAATGACCTGCCCCATAGACCGACCCCAACCAAAAAGTGAGAGTCTGAGCTCGTGACCTGCAACCCGGAACTTGGACCGCTCAAAACGAGAAAAATCACGATTCTTTCGGTCTAGCTGAGCCACGATTGGAGGAGTAGGGCGACTTCGGCCGAGTCGCGCCACCGCAAGTGACTTATGTCACCGGTCTCGGTCCGGCCAAGAGCTTACGCGTTACACACTCTCTGGAGTACGCCGGAATTGGATTGCAATTACATACGCAGTGCTTACTTCCCGCCAAAACAATGTTGCAGGTGAGTTGGCACAACCAAAATAACTTTATTTAAAACAATGTATTAGGGCAGTATTTCCGATTCAAGGCACCGCAGCACTTGATTTCCGGGCTGCACGTGGGGTGCGATTCGACCGCTCCGTCGACGAACTAACAACCATCTATCGTCGCGTTCGGGCGTATCCCTTTCGAGTCCGGTCTTGCCAAGACCTCAGACGTCTCCTTTATTCAACACCCGCTTCAGTGTCCACTTCCTGTTCCCACTCCTCAAGCAAGCGCCTCAACTCGCGCGCCACGTCTGGCCGATCCGAGATAAGAGTCTCGCGTTCGCTGATGTCGGTTTCCAAATCGAAGAGTAACACCAGTTCCCCATCGAGCAAAAGTTTCATGTTGCCGGAACGCACAGCTCGCTGTGATCGATCGTCGATCACACGCCAGAATAACTTTCGTTCCACTTCCGCGGCGCGCCCTTCGAGGATCGGCAGCAAATCGATACCGTCCAGGCGGGCCTCCGAAACCAGGGCTCCTGCCGAAGAAAGAATCGTCGCTGTGAGATCCATGGTAATTCCCACTTGACTAGACACGCGGCCGGCTGGTATTCGACCCGGCCAGCGTATAATCGCAGGAACGCGAATACCTCCCTCCCAGGCCGTATTCTTATAGTGGAAAAGGGGCCTTCCGTTCGATAACCATTCGCCTCCGTTGTCATTCGTGAAGATCACGATCGTTTTATCCGTTAGATCTAGTCTGTCAAGCGTTGCGAGTACTTGGCCAATTCCTTGGTCCATACGCTCGACCATGGCTACGTAGTCTGAGCGCGTACCCGGATGCGTGTCGAATGGTCCACCTCTTCCACCGCTATAAACTGAGGACGGTTCTCGATCAGGAGGCTGAAAAGGCCAGTGCGGAGCGTTATACGATATGTCTATGAAAAATGGCCGCGCCGCGTTTTGCTCAATAAATTGAACCGAACGCTCTGTTATCAGGTCGGTCATATATCCTTCGAGTTCTATCCTACGATCGTTCTCGAACAAGTCAGGTTCGCCGCGAACGGAAGTATGCTGGTAATAATCAACCCAGCCGTTCTTAAAACCGAAGAAATAATCAAACCCGTGAGCATTAGGGCTATTATCCACTTCCCAACCCAAATGCCACTTTCCTGTCAGGCCGGTAGTGTAGCCATGATCTGAAAGAAGCTGAGGCAGCGAAAATCCTGTAACCGGAAGGCCATCACCCTGTTCTCGGTGAGGATTAATTAACTGCATCTCCAATCCGTAGCGCTGCTGATATCGTCCTGATATTAGGGCCGCACGAGTCGGCGAACACGTCGGTCCGTTGGAGTAAAAGTCCGTTAGGCGAACACCTTCGCGGGCTAGACTATCGATGTTGGGAGTCTGTACATCAGTCGCGCCGTAACTTCCGACATCACTGTATCCAAGGTCGTCAGCCATGATTAGCACCACGTTTGGCTGCGTAGTAAGAACCTGTTGTGCGACTGCGAGCGAGCAAAAACTAAGCGATAGAGCGAACGGAACAACGCAGAGGCACGTTGCGTTTCCAATGTGATCTTTTATGAAGTCCGCGATCTGAGATAATCGCTGCTTGCTTGAGTTAACTTCTGTAGAGAATTTCATAGATCATTACGCTCCCAAGTCAAGTTTTTATCTTCGCGAACAATGGGTTTTTTTTGGCTCGTTAGTCGAGATTACTCGCCAAGTACGGCAAGATGGCGCTAGTCTGTCGGAAGAGGCCGAGAACGTCTCGCGATTCAGAATGGACCCTCTACTCAACCGTGAAAATGTTATATGCTACGATGGAAAGACCAAGTAACTAGGGTGTTCTCAATGAGCGTCTCGATTCACGGTTGGCGTTCCCTCGCCCAAGTGGCGGCATGCATCTCGATTGCATTTCCAGTATACGCGCACCATTCGGCGAGGGCGATATTTGACAGGAGCGATCCGATCGAGGTGACGGGCACGGTGACGTCGGTCGAGTGGATGAACCCGCATATCTGGTTCTTTGTTGACGTAAAGGAAGCAGGAAGTGACGTCGCGAACTGGGGTTTCGAGATGAGCAGCCCGAACGATCTCATGCGCGACGGCTGGAACCACAACTCGTTGCGGATGGGGGACGTCATCACCGTCGTGGGGTCGCGCGCGCGGAACGGAGGACCGACCGCCTCAGTGCAAAGCGTGTCGCGAGACGGCGAAGAGCTTTTCACACGGCGCGAACAGTCGAACTAGCTTCGAGGCGTGAATGGAGTCAGCTTTGGCACCGAGGGGATTATGCAACTAGCGACGGGAATACATCGGTGGCTCGCGGCGAGCGCCGCGCTCAGCATGCTGGCGGCGACGCCTGCGCCGGCCCAGTGGATCGACGTACCCGCGCCCGAAGTACCGCGAACGGCGGACGGCGAGATCGACCTGGACGCGCCGGCGCCGCGCCTGCCGAGCGGCAGAGTAGACCTGCAGGGCGTCTGGGGTATCGATGTGCGGCCCAGTCACCTGCACAATCTCGCCCTCGACATGGATCCCGACGATGTGCCTTTTCAGCCCTGGGCGAGAGAGTTATTCGAGGAGCGCGTGACCGGTGCGCACTTCGGCAGGGACCCGGACTCGAATTGCCTGCCACAGGGCGTGCCGCGGGTGGCATTCGTTCCGGGGCCCTGGAAAATCGTCGAAACGCCCAATTCGATCGTCATCGTCTATGAGGCCTTTACGCTGTGGCGGCAAATTTTCACCGATGGCCGCGAGATGGGCCCGAATGCCTATCCGAATTGGCTAGGCTACTCGACGGGCGCCTGGGAGGGAGACACGTTTGTAGTCGAGACTCGTGGTTTCAACGGCAGGATCTGGCTCGACACCGAGGGCCGGCCATCCACGACCGAGCTACATGTCACCGAGAGATTCACGCGAACCGCATTTGGCCGCATGACTATTGATGTAACCATCGACGATCCTGGCGCCTACACGGACCTCTGGCACGCGTCGGTTCCCTTTGCTCTGCAAGTCGGCTGGGAGCCACTGGAATACATCTGCGGAGAAAACAACAGGATCGATCGGTATTGAAATTAGGAGAAACCACGAATGATGGGCCAGGAAGCGGCGATGCAAGCGAGAAAAACCTTGTTCCCAATCTTGACTCTTGTTCTTGCTGTCTGCAGCGTTTCGCCTGGACGCGCGCAGGATATATTCTCGGACGTGGACTGGGCATCGACAAAGCAGGAGATGAAAGATTTCGGGATGCAGTACGAGAATGCCTGGGATATGTATCGGGACTTCGAGGCAGCGTCGCGGGACAGAACTTTGGCGCCGGACGAAGTGCCCGACTGGAGTGGATTGTGGATGCATGGCGGGGGTGGGGTGTATCGTCTCGACCGCGACGGCGAGCTTCCCCGACTGAAGGGCAGGTACGCGGAGATGATGCAGGAGGTGGCCGATAGGGCGGCGAGTGGCGTCAGGTGGGATCCGCACGGTGGATGCGGTATGCCCCGTGGATATCCGGGGATGTTGAAAAACCAACGCCCTCACGAGTTCGCAGTAACCCCCCATCAGACCTGGCAAATGGCTCAGGCACGCAACGAAGTTCGGCGCATTTACACAGACGGACGACAGCACACGCCGGAAGATTGGGCTTACAGCACTGAGCATGGAGACACGATCGGATTCTGGAACGGCGACAAGCTCGTAACTCACACCAGGTTCACGGATGGCGGCTGGGTTGGGCGTAGAGACCCGTACCTGAGTGATCAACTCGAGGCGACTGAAATTTGGCAGAAGGTCGATGCGGAGACTATCAAGGCGCACGTTTGGCTCTACGACGCCGAGGCTTTGGTGGAGCCTTGGTACACCCTACAGATATACAGCAGGATGCGGCAGGAGGAAGGGTCGCCTTTGCGGCTTGAATACTGGTGGAACTGCGACGATCCGAACAATATTGTCATTGAGACCCCTGAGGGCGGCACAACGCATCTCGATTTCGACTTCACTGACGTGGACGACGTCCCCTAGGAAGAGGATTCACAATAAAAGGTAATGCAAGAACCCTAACGGCTAGTCTGCTAGTAATGTCGAGAACCGTCAACGCATCGGAATTGCGGTCGCCGAATCAGTTAAGGGGCGAATATCGTTACTGCCGGTCATATATCAGACTCCAAGCAACGAGGAATCCAACATAGTGAGCAACTCCGACCTGTCACGAAGAGACTTTGTGGCGCTGATGGGTGCCGGTGCCGCCCTGACGGGTTTGCCGGTTGTCGCCCGGGCGCAGTCATCCCAGTCGTTGTACGCCTATGTCGGCTCATGGACTCAGGGTCCGTTCGGATCCGGTGGAGGCGGCGGTATCGGCGTATTCTCCGTCGATACGCGGGATGGTTCGCTGGCGGCAGTAAGCCGAACGGGCCCCGAGTTCGACAACATGCATGCCGGTTACCTTTGTCTCTCTCCAGACGGACGCTTCCTCTACGCCAACAACGAAGTAAAAGACATTAATGACGACAACGGGGACGGCTCCGGCACGGGCGGCGTGATGTCTTTTGCTATCGATCCCGACGACGGCTCTCTGACCTACCTGAATACGCAATCATCAATGGGTGCCTATCCCGCGTACAACACGATCGACACAGCCGGCACTATCGTTGTGGTGAGCAACCACGCTTCCAGCGACGCCGCGGTTCAGGTTGTTGATCAGGATGGTAGTCCGGAAGTCGTAAAAATCTACGATGACTCGACCATCGCCATATTCCCGGTGGGTCCGGAGGGCGCATTAGGCGCCGCTTCCGACGTCGCGGTACTGGAGCGAACGGGTAGCCTCGACCCGACCTCGGAGCGCAGCCCGCATGCCCATTCCGTCAATCTCGATCCAGGCGGGCGCTTCGCGCTCGTCTGCGACAAAGGCGCCGATAGAGTCTATGTCTTCGGCGTCGACCGGCAGTCCGCAACCTTCACGAGCGAGCGATACCTCGCCGTCGAGTCAGGCACCTCACCGCGTCATTCGGCTTTTCATCCGAGCCTGCCTTACGTATTCATCAACTACGAGAAAGCGCCGAATCTTTCGTCGCTGGAGTTCGATCCGAACACCGGCGAGATCGAAATCATCCAGACTCTGTCGGCCGTCCCCTCGGAATTCGAGGGATCCGGCGGCGGCTCGGACATCCGCGTTCACCCGAATGGGAGATTCGTATACGCCTGTACTCGCGCCAACAGCAGTATTGCCGTATTCAGCATCGAGGAAACGAGCGGCCGTTTGACACAGATCGACATCGCCCCGACTCTCGGTCGCGGTCCGCGGAACATTAACTTCACCCCCTCGGGGCGCTTTCTCTTCGCCTGCAACTTCGGGTCGAACGAGGTGCATACGTTTGAAATAGATCCGGACAGCGGCCGATTGACACCGACGGGCGCTGTGGCCAGTGCTCTGAAACCGGCCTGTATCAAGCTTCTCGCGCTCTAACGAATCACTGCCAGCGGTTTTCCCATTCCTCAACGAGCTCGACCGTCAAAGGGCGGGTTCTAGCGCCGGCCAGTCATCCTGCGGAGCGAAAGACTGACGTGTTATCGAGAGGGTGGCGCGGTGCCATTAAACAGGCTTTCGCCGGTGACAGTCAGCGTGACAGTCTGCGCGTTGGCGTTCGAACTATCGTCGCGCACGCGTTCCTTCAGCGTTTGCAGCCCTTCTTCGATGCGTTTTGCGACGAGCTCGGCATCGCTGTAATCCTGAGGGATGTGCATCCCGGCGCTACCGAGTACGAGAACCAGACTCGGGAAGCTGCGGACACCGAGCGAAACTGCACGCCCGATCTCCTCCTGCAACACGTGTTCACACTCGGGACTCACCAGTGTGCTCGCGAACCGTGACTCATCCAGTCCCATTTCACCGGCCAACTCCGTCAGTGTTTCGGTCAGCGACGGATTCCTCGCTTCCCGATAGTAGGCGCGTTGAATTGCGGTGACCATGCCGTACTCGTGCTCGATCCCCTGGTCCCGAGCCGCGATGACGGCCCGGCACGAAGGGTAGGTAGAACGCCTCGGCTCACAGTCCTCCCAGAAGTCGTAGTTAAACTGGGTGCCGGGCACGACGCTCTCGATGCTCTGCCAGGTACCCCTGATCCGTTCGCGCATATCAGCCGGCATGAGTGTATCGCTGTCGGGTGCGAGTCCTCCAAGCACAGTCCCGATGGCGACCCTGTCCGCTAACTCTCCGTGCACGCGCTCCCACACCGGTGCGAATGCGTAGCACCAGCTGCACATGGGGTCGTGAACGTAAAAGAGCTCGGGGGTCTGCATGATACGAGACATCACGAATCCTGTGTTTACTTACGATACGAGTTTAATACTTGTGAAACTCCCGCATTAACCTTCGGGAGCCTTACGGGTGTCGGTTCCGAGTACCCGAGCGTTACGTCAAAAAGGATCATCAAGTCGTCGTTTCATGCGGCCCATCGAGTTCACGGGCACGGCCAAGATCGTAACTAGTCCGGGCCCGGCGTCCTCCAATTGAGGAGCGTGCCGTCTTCTTTGATGATCGTGGTCCACACCGCTGCCGGCCTCCCGTCTCTCATGGGACGCCCCGTGACGGTCACTTTGGCACCCGGTGGCAGGTCGCTCTTGCGAACGCCGCCATGCATCAGGTCCTGTGGTCCTTCGGCCTCGAAACCCCATGTCGTGATGGAGCCGTCATCGTTCTCGATATCGACGATCAACCACGAGTGCGGATTGATGTAACGAAATTCCTTCACCGTCCCGCTCAGGGTGACGGTCTTCTCAGGCTCGAACATCTCCCCTGAATGATGCCCCATACCGGGCGATGCGATCAGTAGCGAAGCTACCGCTACGACTGATAGCGGCCCAGTCGTCTTGGCCGTCAGTATTGCTTTGTTCAAGGTGCATTCTCCTCAGCTGGGGCATCGTCCATGTTCGTGAAATCAAGGTCCAGAAACGTCGTACCGCCATCCTCGGTTGGAACGACAACATTGTTCTGGCTGTGGCAGTTCCACCAGTACTCCAGGCGAAGCGGCTGACCCGGTTCCTGGTGCATTCGCCCGTAAACCTGCCGGGTGTACCAGGGCTCTTCCAGCGCCTCGGGATCATAGATCCAGACATCAGCCTGAAGGGTGCCCTCATCGATCTTTTGCCAAACCTCGGTACCCTGAAGCTGATTGCTCAAATAGGGCATGACTCGACCGATCCAACCGCCATTCGTGTACATGGTATGCGTGACCAGCTTGTCTCCGTCCCAGAAGCCGATGGAGTCCCCGTGCTCGGTGTCGTAGGCCCAGTCCTCGGGGACGTGTCCTCGACCGTCGGTGTAGATTCTTCGGACTTCGTTTCTCGCCTGCCCGAGGTGCCAGGTCTGATGGGGCGTCACGGCGAACTCGTGGGGACGGCCATTCTTGAGCATGCCAGGATAGCCACGGGGCTGACCGCATCCGGAATGGGGATCCCAGATTCTCCCCTGCTCCGCATTGTCGATCTGTTCCTGCATCATCTGCAGGTACTCGCCCTTGAGCTTCGCGTTAATGTTGTTTCCGACTCTGTCGTTGTCGTACCCGCGTGTCAGGTGCGACCATAAACCGCTCCAGTCCGGAACCTCGTCAGGGTCCAGTGTCTTGTCGTCGGCATTTTGCTCGAAGTACTGGTAAAGGTCCCATGCGGAGTCATGGCGCAGGCCAAGCTCGATCATTTCCTGCTTTGCTGCAGGCCAGTCCACGCCCATATCCAACTGAGCGTTTCCGATCAGCGGCACGGCAACCAGTACCGGCGCCCACGATACTTTCGTTCTTGCGCCCATATTCAAACCCTCTTTCGTTCGTCGTTTTTTATTCCGCGGGCGGCGCTGTACCCTCGAAGAGCCTTTGGCCGCTGCTCGTCAACGTGACGACCTGGGCGTTCGCAGTGGGGCTGTCGTCGCGCGCCTGCCGACCTTCCACAGCCACGACGTCACCAACCGCCATCGAGTGACGCGTCCAGCCGCGCCGCATGAGTTGATTCGGACTGGCGAGTTCGAACGCCCAGTTCGTCACCGTACCATCCGGGTCCTCCACATCAACGAAGAACCAGGTATGGGGATTCAGCCACTCAATACTAGTAACGGTACCTGTCACGCCCACCGGCTTGTCGGGGTCGAAAGCGGCCCGAAACGAATGGTGCGCCATGATCTGGCCGGACACCGCAGCCATGGCGATGCCGATAATAAATGTGAGTCGAGCTTTTATCGTTCTCTCTCCGCTGTGCCGGGTCGTTGCCCGCCACCGTATATGTCCAATAGGCGCTCCAGATCCCTGTTGTTCTCGCACAGATGCTCGATCAACTCCGTGTCGGGCAAGATATGCATGCGAATCGTGTCCGAGGTCCAGGGTTCCGTGTACGCCTCGGGATCGTCGATCGTGACGACGATCTCCATATAGCCGAAGTTCACCCGACGGTAGCGCTCGGTGACGCGCAGCGCTTCCGTGTGCGGGGCACCCTGATTCGTGAGCCAGCTCCCTAATTTGAAGCCGGCCGACTCGACGACAAACGTATCGTCTTCCCAATGGCCAACCGAGAAGCCGTACCACGCAGGGTTCGGATCGACGGGTAGCTCCCGCCCGTCGGTGTGAATCTGACGGTACTTCGTGAACTCCTCGTAGAGGTGGATCATCAGGTTCGGAGTCTGAACAATCTTAAACGGGTGTCCATGCACGAGCTGGGCATCGGGCACACCGTGCGGCATGCAGAATGTCATTGGCAGCTCGTGGCTCTGCGTGGACCGGCGACGCTCTGCGAGCTCGGCCGCCCAGGGCTGAAACGGCTCCACTTCACCCGGCGGCAAGAGATGGTTCACCCACTGGTAGCTCTCGGCTCGCCACATGCCGGAGAGATCCGGCTTGCCGTCCGCCGTTCGCGGCGTCGGCGCCTCCAGGTCCGGAGCTCCGTCCGAAGTGCGGGGCGTCCCCGGTACCGGAACCGAAACCCATTGTGCCGTGGCTGTTCCACCCGTCGCGAAGGCAAGAGCCAAAGCGACCAGCCCCATACGGCGGGCCGCGACTAAAACGCAAATGAAGATTGACCACGCCTCAAAGAAGGTTCCAGGACTCTTTCGGTGCCACAACGCTTGCGAATCTCTTGTCTCGCCCGAGACACACAGATCCCGCGCCGTGTTGTCGCCCCGGTACGCGACCGCGCCGATCGAGACGATCTGGTCTTTACTCATGTCACCCCTCTTTTGATCGACGCTTCGCTCTCCAGCGTTCACACTACTTGGACAGCCGCCGTATTTTACCTCACCGTTGCCACTCACGATTGCTGATTTCACCTTTCCGGGGCGGAACATCGGAAGCAGGCTTGCCGGACGCGCCGTAGGCTTTGCATTCGAGATCGACAACCCGATCGGCGCCGGGATCGAAGCGGTCCGCGGCCTCGCGGCCAGCCGCGTTTACCGGGAGCATCGAGTAGTCGCTTGATTCTGGCGGCTGTTTCAGTCGCGATACTGTCCAGAGAACTTCGATGATGTCGCCGTTGCGATACCGGCACAGAATGTGGCAGCATCGAGTCTTGGAATTCGTTTGGGCATGTGGGTTCTCCCGCGCTCGGCGGCTAGAGCGACCGCATTGATCAGGACCGCCTAAGCAGTCTGCCGGCATGCGGTAAGGGGGAGCCGCTCGCTCGACGAGTCTTAGAAATCAGTACGCTGGAGGGAACGTCGAGGTGAACATGAGACACAGGCTAATGACCACGGGCACTCTGTTCGCCCTCCTCGTCGCGGTTGCAGGCGCTCAGGCGCAGGATGTCGAGCGTATCCTGCAGGACGTGGCTGAGAATATCGGCGCGAACGATCTCAACACGCTGCATTTTTCCGGCACGGACGGGTGGGCCGCGTTTCCGGGAGCAAGCTACGCTCCCGAGGTCGACTGGACCCGCTTCGCACTGGTCGGCTACAGCAAAGCTGTCGACTTCGATGCCGGCTATCTTCGCGAACAGTTCACCCGCACGTTCGGAAACTATGCACCGCTAGGCGGTTCTCAGGGCGTTCCGACCGAAGGTGAGGGTGTGCTGGACATCGTGCTCAACGGTGACTACACCTGGTTGCAGGAAGGCGCCGGTGGGCCGTACCAGCGGGAAGGCTTGATGGACGGCATACCCCACACAGAGTTACGCAAACTCGACATGCTCCTGATCCCGCATGGATTCGTGAAGGCTGCGCTGGCACGGGGGGCCCACCCGACGATGGTCACGACAGGCCCTCGCGGTCAGCAACGAAGATTCGTATCGGTTGTTGCTCAAGGCAAGTATCGCATTACCGCGACCATCAATGAGTCGGACGAAATCGAGAATTTGCAGACGCATGTAGCCAACCCGATGTTCGGCGATATGCTGTACGAGAATTCTTTTGGTCCCTACCAGCAGTTCGGGACGGTCAGCTTTCCGTCGGTCATTCGTCACTTCGTGGGCGATCCAAGGCTGTATCCGGGGCACAGCATGATGGAGATCGAGATCAGTTCCGTATCGGCCAACGAGCCAGTAAACATTCTGCCGGTTCCGGCTACTGCGATGGTTCCAACGCAGTCGCCGTCGTTAATGGAGTCAGAGGAAATCGGCGACGGCATCTGGTACCTCGGCGGCATTCGCCACGGCAGCGTCCTGGTCGAGTTTGATGACTTCGTTGCGGTAGTTGAGGCACCGCTCAACGAGAAACGCGCGCTCGCGGTCATCGACGAGGTTTACACGCTCGCTCCGGACAAGCCGATTCGCTATCTCGTCAACTCACATCACCACTTCGACCACTCCGGCGGGCTTCGCACGTTCGTCGCCGAAGGCGCAAAGGTCGTCACGCACGAGCGCAACCGCGAGTTCTACGAGCGCGTGATACTCTCGCCGGCGCCGCGGACACTGGAGCCGGATCGGCTGTATTTGCTCAACCCGCCCAGCTACCGCGAATCCGCGGTCGAGCCGGTTGCGACCAACGGCGTGTACACGATCAGCGACGGTTCGCGGACGCTCGAAGTCCGTCCGCTGCCGTATATGACGCACGTCGCGACGATGGTGATCGCCTATCTTCCGAACGAGCGGATGGCGGTATTCGCGGATACGAATCCCCAGGGAGTAATGCGACTGGGCCTGGATACCGAGAAATACGTGTCGCTGCACGGGGGTCTCGTCTCGCCGCCCGAGTAGAGCGACGCTCCTCGCCGGCCCAGGCGTTGGCGGCTGAGAATCTGTTTCTGCGCAAACAGCTGGCGCTGTTCCGGGAGAGGGAAGTCAGGCCGACTCGATCGTGGCCTGTGATTTCTTCGTCTCTGTCACCGCGTCGTTGAGGTCTCTTCATTCGTCGCCCCACGGGTCGATCACATCGATCTCCATATCGGCGAAATCGCGAACGTTGCGCGTCGCCACCGCCAAACGGCGGGATTGCGCGATTGCTGCAATCTGTCCGTCGGCCTGGGAGATTGGCCGACCGATCCGACGGCGATTCGCGGCAATCCAAGCATAGGCTCGGGCCGCGCTGCTATCGAACGGCAGTATGCGGTCTTCAAACACAGAGCGCATCATCCGCTCGATATCCGAAACCAGCTTATCCCGCCGTCGTCCCTCCGGCATGATGGCGGCGCCATAGCGCAACTCCGCTTCGCCGACCGCAGAGAAGAACAGATTTTCCACGGCATGCTTTGCGGCCCATGAATCGACTGCACGATCAGGAATGCTGCGCATCAATTCAGACACGACGTTGGTGTCCAACAGCACCATCGCGATTGCTTCAATCGAACGTGGGCGGCTCACGGGCCGGTTCGCGTGGCGGCAACTCGAGGTCAACGCCATTCAACGGCCCGAAGTGAGCTCGCATGAGGCTCGCCAGGTCCCTCGAACGTGGCTTGCGCCCGACGGCCTCGCGCAGAATACGTCGCGCTTCCTCTTCCATGGAACGCCCTTTTCTTGCGGCCCGAATCCGCAACTGCGTCTTCACTTCGTCGTCGAGGTTACGGATAGTGATGCTCGCCATTTACTGTCCTCCTTGTGTCCCGCACTCAATGTACTCAATGCTTGCAATGCAATCAAGTTCGTGTATTCGCCCGGTTCATAGCAAAATAGCTTCATGGAACGCGACTCTCTTGATTTCGACGTAGTCATCGTCGGTGCCGGTCCGGCGGGTCTCGCGGCTGCGTGCCGCCTGGGGCAACTCGCGGCAAGCCAGGGGAAGGAACTCGACATCTGCGTCGTGGAGAAGGCGGCGGAAGTGGGCGGACACATTGTCTCGGGCGCCGTCATCGAGCCGCGGGCGCTGGACGAACTGTTCCCCGACTGGCGCGAGCAGGGGGCGCCGTTGCGCACGCCCGTCGAGCGCGACGCATTTTACTGGCTGGCGAACGCCCGCCGGGGTCTGGCGGTGCCGCGGCCGCTTATCCCGCGGGTGATGCACAACCGGGGCAACTACATCGCCAGCCTTGGGCGGCTTTGCCGGTGGCTGGGGGAGCAGGCGGAGAACATGGGCTGCCACCTGTTCACCGGTTTCGCCGCGGTCGAAGTGCTCTACGACGACCAGGGCTCGGTGGTTGGCGTGGCGACCGGCGACATGGGTGTGGCCGCGGATGGCGCGGAAAAGCCCGGCTACCAGGCTGGATTTGAGCTCAAGGCACCGTACGTTATCTTTGCCGAAGGCTGTCGGGGCAGTCTCGGCAAGGTGCTCGAGCACCGCTTTGGACTAAGGGAGCGGGCCGACCCTCAACACTACGGGATCGGCTTCAAGGAAGTCTGGAGCATCGATCCGGAAAAACACGCGCCCGGCACGGTTGTGCATACATTCGGCTGGCCACTGGACAATCGCACCGAGGGCGGGGGCTTTCTCTATCACGCCGAGGACAACCAGGTCTTCCTCGGATTCGTCATCGCCCTGAATTACGAGAACCCGCATCTGGATCCCTTCGCCGAGTTCCAGCGCTGGAAGCACCATCCCCGCATAAGCGCGGTGTTGGAGGGCGGCGAGCGTGTTTCCTACGGGGCGCGGGCAGTGAACAAGGGCGGTCTCCAGTCGCTGCCACGACTGAGCTTTCCCGGCGGCCTGCTGGTGGGCTGCGAAGCGGGCTTTCTGAACGGCGCGAAAATCAAGGGCACGCATACTGCGATCAAGACCGGGATGCTGGCGGCGGAAACGGTGTTCGAGGCGCTGCAGATCGATGAGCAATCCAGGCCTCGCGATCTGACGGCGTTTCAGCAGCGGGTCGAAGGCTCCTGGGTGTGGGAGGAACTGCATCGGGCGCGAAACTTCAGCCCCGGATTGCAC
The DNA here is from genome assembly GCA_965262365.1 of Candidatus Rariloculaceae bacterium. GTDB lineage: Bacteria > Pseudomonadota > Gammaproteobacteria > Steroidobacterales > Rariloculaceae > UBA6522. Next base: position 2,475,992 of record OZ253541.1, on the reverse strand, counting down.
CGGTTCGGCACCATGGTGGGCGCCGCGTTGGCCTTTGTGGAACACAACGTGCTGATGGGTCGAACGCCATTCACGCTCCACAACCGCAAGCCCGACCACGCGTCTCTTCGAGAGGCCGGCCAGGTTTCGCGGATCGAGTACCCAAGTCCCGACGGGGTGATCTCCTTCGACAGGCTGTCGTCGGTATTCATTTCCAACACGAATCATGAAGAAGATCAGCCGTGCCACCTGAAGCTGGACGATTCGCGAGTCCCCGTCGAGCATAACCTGCCGAAATTCGACGAACCCGCGCAGCGGTATTGCCCGGCGGGGGTGTACGAGATCGTGGTCGAGGAGTCCGGCGGACCGCGGTTTCAGATCAACGCCCAGAACTGCGTGCACTGCAAGACCTGCGACATCAAGGACCCCACGCAGAATATCGACTGGGTGCCACCCGAGGGGGGAGGGGGACCCAACTACGCGGGCATGTAGCGCGGCACCGCGGTGCCGATCATGCAATCCCGGGTGACCAGGCCGGCCAGTTCCTTCTCCGTCAGGTGTTCCGTGCCGGCTGGACGCGTGGGGACCACGATGTAGCGCAGGTCCGCGGTGCTGTCGTGAACGCGCACTTCGACGCTGTCGGGAATGCGGACGCCGAATTCCGCGAGAACGGCGCGCGGCTCGCGCACGACCCGCGAACGATAGGCGCGTGACTTGTACCAGCCCGGGGAGTCGCCGAGCAGCCCGATCGGGTAGCAGGAGCAGAGCGTACAGACCAGAATGTTGTGGAGCGTTGTGCCGTTGGCGGCGGCGACCACCCGCGTGGGTCCGATCTCCAGGCCGAGTTCCTCGGCGGCCTTGTTGACGTTCTCCATGACGAGGGACGCGAAGGTTTCGTCGGTCCAGCAGCGGGCGATGAGGCTGGCTCCGTCCGCGGGCGTTCTGGATGCCCAGTAGTCGAGCGCGCGGGCCACGTCGCCGGACGTGACGATGCCCTTCTCAACGAGCAACGATTCGACGGCGGCGGCCATCAATCGCTCGTGTGACCAGGATTGGTCTTCGCTGTCGGCCTGCCCGGGGTGGGGGTGGTGGCCGCTCATCAATGACTCCCTGGCTCAAGCCAGTGTTCGTAGATGTCGACCACGAGGGTGTCGTCTGCACCGCCCGCGTAGTCCGGCCAGAGCTCACGCTGGCGAAAGCGGACGCGGTACAACGGCTCCCGGACGCCGTCGCGGCCATAGGCTCGCTCTTCGGCATTTGGGAACGGTCCGGTGATTCGCACCACTTCTCCGGAATGCCCTCGCGTGTAGTAGGGCGCACGGGCGTGGCCGGGCGGGAAGTGCGCTCGTACCATGACCGGATCACCTTTCCGGTACCGATTCATCATCGCGTCACCTTCCCGGTATCGACTAATTGTCGTGTCACCTTCACCAGATGGGCTGAATGCCGGATCACGATTCCGGTGGCCGATCACGTCGGCCCGTCCCTTTGCCAGCGTTGCTCGATCTCGGCCATCATCGATTCAAGCTCCGCTTCGCTGAACACGCCTTTCTCGGTGAGTATCGCGGCCATGGATCGAGTCCAGCGTTCGAAGTAGCCGAGGCGGTTGTAGTCGGTCGGCGGGAGGTCTTCGATGCCGCGTCGCAATTCATCCACGTTCATGGGCGAGTCCGGGTTGCGAACGAGTAACTGGACCACCGCCTTGACGCGCTTGTGCCAGGGCTCGTCAGCGACTTCCTCTCGATCGATGGGACCCGCGTCCAGACCGCCCATGTCGTGGTGACGTCTCACGATTATCACGTAATGAGTTGATTCATTTGGAAAATAGGCAGCAGGATCGCCAGTACGATGCCGAGCACGATCAGCCCCATGAAGATGATGAGAGCCGGCTCCAGGATGCTCAGCATCGTCCCCAGCAGGCTGTCCATCTCGTTTTCCTGATGGCCGGCGGCGCGTTCCAGCATGGCATCCAGTTCCCCGGACGCCTCGCCGCTGGAAATCAGGTGGATGCTCATCGGCGGGAACAGTTTCGACTGGGAAAGCGCGCGCCCGATGGCGCCGCCTTCCCTGACCCGCACCGTCGCTTCCTCGACCGCGTCCCGCATGGGCAGGTTGGTCACGACCGATCCGCCGATTCGAAGCGCCTCCAGCACGGGTACGCCGCTCGAGGTCAGAATGCTCAGCGTACGCGTGAAGCGCGCGGTGTTGATACCGCGGTTCACGCGCCCGAAGACCGGCAGCGTCAACAACCAGCGGTGGTAACGGCGGCGATTGTCCTCGCGAATCAGAAGCCGGTTGATCGTGACAGCAGCGACGGCGATTCCGATGAGAACCAGCCACCACCAATTCTGGAGGAAGGTCGAGAGTCCGATCAGCATGCGAGTCAGGATTGGCAATGCCTGGCCGGTGTTCTCAAAGACGCCCACCACCTTGGGCACCACGTAGACCAGCATGAGCACGACGATGGCAAGGGCCAGACCCGTCAGGACCGTCGGATAGATCAGCGCGTGACTCACCTTCTGGCGGAGGCTGTGGCGCGATTCGGTGTAGTCGGCAAGCCGCTCCAGCACGGAGTCCAGCTTGCCGGCTTGTTCGCCTGCGGCAACCGTTGCGTGGTAGACGTGGGGAAATGCGTTGGGAAAGCCTTCAAGACCCGATGCCAGGGTATGTCCCTCCAGTACCTTGGCACGCACGCCCAGAAGGATGCTCTTGATCGTGGGCCGCTCCGAGTGCTCGCTGACCGCCAGCAGGGCTTCCTCCAGCGGCAGCCCGGCCCGGACCAGCGTTGCCAACTGCCGGGTCAACAGCGCCAGGTCCAGCGCGGATACGCGCCGCACGAGCGCGAAGCGCCTGCGCTGCATCGGGGACCTGGTTTCCACCTCCGTGACCCGAACGGGGAGCAATGACCGTTCGCGAAGGTGCTGGCGGATCTGGCGCGGTGTGTCGCCCTCCAGAACGCCTTTCTGTTCCTTGCCGTGGAGGTCCACGGCGATGTAGCGATAGGCTCCCATCGTTATTGCAGCGTCCCGGGACTCGAGCGCAAACAAGGCCGTTTTGATGAAATACGCGTGTTCACTTGCACGCGGCTATGATAAAAGACCCCGTCACCCGTTGCATTCGCCATGCTTGAAGCCGCACTCAGCGCACTACTGATCGTATTCGACCCGGCGCGACTTGGGTTCGTGGCGCTGGGCGTGGCCATCGGCCTGTCGCTGGGCGTGATTCCAGGGTTGAGCGGAATTGTCGGGCTATCCTTGTTGTTGCCCTTCACATTCGATATGGACCCCTACACGGCACTTGCCTTTCTGGTGGGCCTGCAGGCGGTGGTGGCGACATCCGATACCATCCCGGCGGTGTTGTTCGGTGTGCCCGGCACGGTCGGGTCCGCCTCGACGATTCTCGACGGCCACCCCATGGCGAAGCAGGGCCTGGCCGCGAGAGCATTCGGCGCAGCATTTTCCGCTTCCTTGCTCGGCGGCTTGTTTGGCGCGCTGTTTCTCGCCTTCAGCATCCCGCTGCTGCGGCCCTTTATCCTTAGTATCGGTTCCCCGGAACTTCTCGCCTTCTGCATCTTCGGGCTGTCGCTGATCGGCGTACTCAGCGGCGGGAATGCGCTCAAGGGGCTCGCCGCAGCCGGTATCGGCCTGATGATTGCTACGGTGGGGGAGGAGCCCAACACCGCTATCGAGCGCTGGACGTTCGGTTCCCTTTACCTGCTCGAAGGCATCCCGCTGGTGCCGTTGGCGCTCGGGCTGTTCGCGCTGCCCGAGATCGCCGATATGGCGATCGCACGCAAACGTCTGAGCAAGGACGGCGGACTCGACATGGGCTGGGGACAGTTGGCCGGCGTCCGGGATACCTTCGCCAATTTCTTTCTGGTGTTACGCGGATCGGGTATCGGCAGTGTGCTGGGAGCCGTTCCGGGGATCGGCGCACCGGTCATTCCGTGGATCTCGTACGGGCACGCCAAGCGCACTGTAAAAGGCGCTGCGGAGAGTTTCGGCACGGGCGACGTTCGCGGCGTGATCGCATCGGAGTGTTCCAACAACGCCAAGGAGGGTGGGGCGCTGGTGTCGACCATCGCGTTCGGCGTACCGGCCACGGCCGCGATGGCGTTGTTGCTGGGCGCCTTCCTGATCCACGGGCTTGCGCCCGGTCCCGACATGCTGACATCAAGGCTCGACGTGACTTACACGCTGGTCTGGACCGTGGCGATCGCCAATGTGATGGGCTGCGCGGTCTGCCTGGTGTTCGCCCGCCAGTTCGCCTCCATTGCCCGGATTCGCCCCGGAATACTCGCTCCGGTGGTTCTCTCGATCACCTTCATCGGCGCCTTCCAGGCGACACGACAGTGGGGCGACATCGTCGCCTTGCTGGGTTTCGGGGTGCTCGGCTGGGTGATGAAGCGAGTCGACTGGCCCCGCCCGCCCTTGCTGTTGGGCCTGGTTCTCGGCGGGCTGCTGGAACGCTACATGTTCATTTCCTTCCAGCGCTATGGAGCCGAATGGCTGACTCGGCCCATCGTCGTCGTCGTGTTGTTGATCACGGCCTATAGCCTGCTCAAACCGGTAGTGAGCGATTTGCTGCGACGCAGACACCAGACCCGGTCCAGGTTGATGCTTGGCTTCAGGCCTGAAAGCATCGACACCGCGGCGGGGTTCAATGCCGCCGTGATTCTGTTTTTCGTGGCATCGATCATCGGATCCTGGAACTGGGACTTCGGTGCGAAGCTGGTACCCCAGGTCGTCGGTTGGATAGGCCTGTTGCTGGCGGGCTGGCAACTCGCCTGGACGGTTCTTGTGAACCCTCAGGCCGTGGTGCCCGGTGATTCGGCGGCAAGTGCCGGGACCGCCACTCCCGTTTTCGACGCCAAATCGGACTTCGGCGCGTTGGACCCGCGCGAGGTTCGCCGGCGCGCGCTGCGTTACTTTGGTTGGTGCCTCTTCATTCTCGCCGCTGCCGTGGTCATTGGGTTGCTGCCGGCGATGCTGGTGTTTCTCATCGGTTACCTTCGGCTTGAAGGTCGAGAGCGCTGGGTGCCGACGCTAGCCGTGGCCCTGGGGACCTGGGCGGCCGCGTACGGCCTGTTTCATCTGCTGTTGAGGGTGCCGTGGCCTGCGTCGTGGCTCGGCGATCTGCTGCCTGTGCTGCGTTCGAGCGGGTTGACGAACCTGCTGTAGCAGCCCGTGGCGCTAGTCCACCCGCCCGACCCGCGCCGGTCACCGATACGCGCTAATCCCACTCCAGCTCGATGCCGTGTCCGCGCGTCCGATCGCCGTGCAGCGGTGTCACGAATCCGAGGAGGCCCCCGTTGGTGCCGTCCCGCAGCAGATGGATCCTGACCTTGATCCGATCTCCCGGCCTGACGTCTTCCGGCTTGACGCCGTTTTCCATGATGGAAATGGGGCTCGCGGCTTCCAGGGACCAGGTCGCGGTTTCGCCGTTCTCGCCGGTGACGTCGAGGTAAATCCACGTGTGCGGATTAATCATGGTAAAGAAATACAGTAAGCCGTCACGAGTACGCTCGACATACACTCGAATACGATAACTAGCTGTTTTTTATTCATTTAATTTACATCCCTAGACCGTCTCGCGCTTGCACTTGCGTCCCGAGTACGCTCTAATAACACTTGAGTTTGAGTTCACTCGCTTGCGGTACGCTTACTCATCGATGGCAGCTTGGCACTCAGAGGGAGGCTCGAAAACGAAAGCGTTCGGTCAAAGGGTGACGATGAGTATGGAGGATTCAACGATTGAGCGTTCGCTTCCAGTCCTTGCGGAGGGGTCGCAACCAGATGTCCTTTTTCGGCTGGGCTCGTTTCGTATGCCTGTCATAGCGTCCTCTTCCTTGGGTGGTTCCGACATGTGTCCAGCCGGAGGCGTTGTAGACGGCGCCAGTGTAGCGCGGGGTCTCGACGAAGGTCTCGATGAGTACGGGGATGGTGTTGTAGCGCTCGGTCCAGTCCCGTGGCAAGCGGCGGCGCACGAGGGCGAGGATGTGCGAGCCGAGGTTGGGGATTTTGATCCACGGCAGGATGAGGAACCGCGGGTTGTCGACCACCAGCGGCAGGTTCTTCTCGCGCTTCTCGGGCGTCCATCCGATGAACTTGTCGCGCGGGGCGAGCTTCCACGCGGCGGTGGAGAAGCCGAGCATGGCGACGGGCCAGCCGTCGCGGTCGCGGACGGCGTAGCGCATTTGCGCGCCCACCAGGGTCTTGTAGCCGAGGTAGTGGTAGCGGGCGACGAACTCGTTCCAGAGCTTCCCTTCCCGGGTGTTGCGCACGACGGTGCGGAAGTCGAGCGGGCGAACCCCCTCCAGCGTCGTCGGCGCCGGGAACAGCGGCGGCTCGGTCTGGGGTCCGAAGACGATGGGCTTGGGCCGGCCCTGTTTTCCTCTTGGCGGCGGCAGCGCGATCGCGCCGTCGCGGTGCATGGCGAGCATGGTCACCTTGGCCATCATGTCCTTGAGGCCGCCGTCGGGCTTGAACCAGCCGATGCGCCGGCAGAACTCTCTCGCCAGGGCGGCGCGGGTCGGCTGCGGCTCGGCGGCGATCAGGGCGCGCAGCAGCGCCATCTCCTCAGCCGTGAAGTCGCGCCCGTAGTAGCGGCACTCGATGGCGCCGGTCATCCCGGCGCCGTGAACTCGCGCTTGCGCTCCTCGCTCATCGACCAGGGCAGCCAGGGTGACAGGTCGTCCGGCGGCCTGCCGCCATTCTCCGCGCAAGCTGCCAGCCACGCCTCCAGCCAGCACTGGACGTCGATGCCGTTCAAGGCGAGGGTGCCGACGACCGAGTACATCATCGCGGTGAAGTCGGCGCCGAGCCTGCTGTCCGAACCGAAGCTCAATCGACGCCCGATAACGGCCCCTCGGAACGCGCGCTCCGCGGCATTGTTGTCCATGGGCACCTGGGGATTGTCGACGAAGACGCTCAGTCCCTCGCGGTGCTTGAGCAGCGAGCGTAGCGCCTTGCCCTGGCGCGCCTTGACCGGCAAGTCGGCCAACTCCGCTTCGGCCCGCGCGAACAGACCGTCGACGGCCTTCTTCAGTGCCCCCTGCGCGGCGTCGAACGCCGGCGTCTGGTGGTCGAGAGCGGGGTCGTAATGCTCCAGCCGCTCCTTGTTCAGCCGGCAGGTCGACGCGAACCGCTCGACCCATCCCTCGCACCACTGCGTCAGCTTTTGCTGTCCGGCCGCACACTCGATGAAGTCGCGCCGCTGGTGCACCCAACACCAGCACAGGATCACCTTGCCGTCGAGCCCGCGCGCCATCTTGATGTAGGCGCTGTAGCGGTCGCAGACCAGGAACACGATGCCCTTGACCGAACCGAACAGCCTCATCGCGGCCTCGGCGCTGCGCGAGGGGTCCGCCACGAAGTAGACCGCATCGGCGCTGACCGAGATCCACAGCCACGCACGCCGCGAGCGGCCAGTCTCGCTCAGCGACTGGATGCGCCAGCCGGTCTCGTCGGCGTGGCGCACCGCCATCTCGTTCTGGTGGGTGAGGATCGCCGCGGCGAGCGGCGCGAACAGCACCGGGCAGCGACGCACGCTGTCGGCTATGGTTCCTGGCGCGATCGCCAGCCCCTGATCCGTCATCCACGCCGCGGTCCGCCGCAGGGGGCGGTGGCAGGCAAATCGCTCGTACAGGATGCGCGCCCAGACGCTGGTCCCGTAGGGCGTCCTGGGGAACAAGCGGGCCGGCGGAGGCGCGATCGCTTGCAGTGGCGAGGACAGGCAGTCGCAACCCCGACGGTAGCGCGGGCGCACGATCCTGCGGACATGGGCCTTGACCGCGATCTCGATGACGGACGAGGAACGCTCGCCGTCGGCGACATAGGGCTTGCCGCAACAGGAACACACGCGCGCGTCCTCTGGCGGCTCCTGCCGTTCCTCCTTCTCCTCCAGCGTTGGCCGCTGGGTGCGCCCGTGGCCGGCCGCACCGCGCTGCTGGCCGCGCTTGCGCTCCGACCGCGGCGTTTCCTGCTTCTCGCTCCTGCCCCCGAATACCGCCTTCGACAACACGGCCCGGCTCGAGCGCAGCTGGGCAATCCGGGCTTGCAGCCTCGCTCTGTGGGCGCGCAGCGCCTTGATCTTCTTGCCCTGTGCAGCGTTCGCCTTGCGCTGTCGGGCGATCTCCTTGTGCAGCGACTCGATGGTCCTGTTCCGATCGCGCACTGTCCTGAAGACCGCGGACAGCAGGGGACGTTCGGCAAGCTCGGCCTCCAGCTTCTCGTTCTTGATGGCCGACGTTCTCACGGCCACCTGCAGACGGATGATGCGGCTCTGCTGCGCCTTGATGAGGTCCATCTGGTCGTGGTATCCCGCCAGCTCCCCGCGCTGCAGCTTGGTTTCGAAGGTCAGTCGGCGCACTGTCGCCTTGAGGTCCTGCAACCGTTCCTGCTCGCGGCGCAGCCGGCGGTTCTCCCGGTTCAGCCGACGGGTCTCGCGGTTCAGGGAACCGACTTCCCCGCGCAGTCCCTTGATCGTGTCCTTCTGCTTGCGCGCGCGGTCCAGCGCCTTGCGCAACTGGACGCTCGCCCGGGGCCGAGACGGCTGTGCGCGCCGTTTCCACCTGCGAAGCGCCGCAACCTTCCTGCGCAATGCCGTGAGTTCGTCCTTCTGCTCCTGCGGCTGCTCCAGGGCCTTGCGCAGCCGGGCATTCTCGCGGGTCAGAGAATCGATTTCCCGGCGCAGCGCCACCGCCGTCCCCTTGCCGGGCTGCAAAGTCTGCAAGGCTTCGCGCAACTGGAAAACTTCCTTGCGCAGCGACATGATCGTGCTGCTCTTGCGCGAGTCGACACCGGCCTGCGAAAGCAGCTTCTCCAGCCGCGCCACCTCCGTCTGGAAGAACAGCGCATCCTTCGCCGTACGGCGGACTTCCTTCACCTCCTCGACGGCAGCCGTGAGCTTCTCCCGGCTCTTGTCGAGCTGCGTCTTCAGCAAGCCCGCGCGGGAACGGGCATCTATCTCCGCCCGGCGCAGCTCCTCCGCGCGCGTATCCGCCGCGTCCGCCCGTGCCCGTTCCGTCTCCGCGCGGGCCTGTGCCTGTTCGTACAGAGACCGCCAATCGCGCGGCTCCGATGCCGGCGCCGGCGTCGGCGGCGACCAGAACTCGCCGTCCGCCTCGGCCAGCGTCAAACTCGTCCCGAAGTCCTCGTCGCGCATCGCCATGTGCGCGACCATAGCAAATCGTCGGAGGCGTTACCAGTGTCTTGTAAAGGGTGTCCAAAATGATGTCAGCCCTCTCCATCGCCGCGTGACCGAACGCTTACTCGAAAACGTTTTTGTTCGGTCACGAGGTGACAGAGGGGATGAAGGCAATAGACGAAGGCGGGCGCGGGCTGTCTGGACGCGAGTTTTTGATCGACTTCCTCATCATCATCACCGTCTGAGCGAACGATTACTCGAAAACGGATGTCCAAAGGATCGGCGCAAAAAATTACCAAACGCATGGTGGATGCTCTATCGGCCCATGGCAAGCCGGGCGTGTACTGGGACAGGGACCTTCCCGGGTTCGGTGTGCGGCTTTACGGCACGGGGCGCAAGACCTATGTCGTGCAAACTCGGGGTCCGGCGGGATCGCGGCGCGTTACGGTCGGCCAGCACGGAAAGATCTCCGCGGAGCAGGCCCGAAACATGGCGGCGGCGATCATCGACCGCATCAAAGCGGGCGAGGAGCCGATGCCGGAGACAGCCGCATCGGCGCCGGAACCGACCGTGGCCGATCTGGCGGAGCGCTTCCTGTGCACGCACGTGGCCGTGGAATGCAAGGCGTCGACCAGGAGACTTTACCGGCAACGGTTGAACAACCATATCCTTCCGGCGCTCGGGGAGATGCCGGTCGGTTCGGTGGAACGCGAACACATTGCGGCGCTGCATCACGCGTTGCGCGAGATACAGCCGACGGCGAATTCGGTGTTATGGGTTCTGTCGAAGATGTTCGCCGTGGCGGAGGCCTGGGGCTTGCGCGCGACGGGAAGCAACCCCTGTCGATCGGTGCGCAAGTACAAGTCGCGTTACCGGGAACGGTTTCTGAGCCGGGAGGAGTATCAACGGATAGGCCGGGTGTTGGACGAGGCGCAGGCGCGGGGCTCGGCGTGGCTGGCGGCGGTGGCGGCGATTCGGTTGCTGATGCTCACGGGTTGCCGGAGCAACGAGATTGCGACGCTACGCTGGGACGATTTGGACCGTACCGTGGGTGAACTGCGGTTGAGGGACACCAAGACCGGCGCTCGGATGGTTCCATTGACGCCGACGGCGCTGGAGCTGGTGGACGGAATTGAACGGATCCCGGGCAATCCATGGGTGTTCGTCGGGAAAAAATCGGGTTCTCATGTCGCTGATCTTTCCAATCACTGGCATGGTCTGCGGATACGGGCGGATCTGTCGGACGTGCGGCTGCACGATCTGCGCCACTCCTACGCGTCGCGTGCCCTGGCGCTGGGGGAGAGCCTGTCGATGATCGGAAAGTTGCTCGGTCACAGGAAGGTGGAGACGACGGCGCGTTACGCCCACCTGGCCAGGGACACGGAGAAGGTGTCGGCTGCGCGGGTGGCCGGCAGTATTGAGACCGACATTTTGCCCGAAGTCGTTCGGGAAGAGGCAGCCGCTGCGTAAGGGCTGAGGCTCGATCCGGATCAGGCAGCCAACGAAGCGGAGAATAGGACAGGATGGCGAAACTCAAGCGCACGACGATCTCCCGCCGGACGGTAGAAAGACTGTCGGTGGACAAAGACACGGTGTTTTGGGACCGGGCGCTACAGGGGTTCGGGGTACGCGTGTATGCCTCGGGAAGCAAGGTGTACGTGGTTCAGACCCGGGCGCAAGGCCGGTCGAGGCGCGTGACTGTCGGGCGCCACGGCGTGATTACGGCCGAACAGGCCCGGCAGCGGGCGGCGTTGATGATCGCGCGAATCAAGTCCGGCGAGGAGGCTGTGCAGGGAGTAAAGGGAGCGCCCGAAGGTCCAACGGTGGCGGAGTTGGCCGAGCGGTATCTGAGGGAACACGTGGATGTACGTTGCAAGGCGAGCACGGCGTATGGGGTGCGTCGTGTGCTCGACCGGTACGTCCTTCCTGAATTCGGCGAGATGTCCATCCATTCGGTGGGCCGTGGCCGGATCTCGGCGTTGCATGCCAGTCTGCACCGGGTGGCGCCGACGGCGAACCGGGTGGTGTATACGCTCTCGGCGATGTTCAATCTGGCCGAGACGTGGGGGCTGTATCCGGAGGGAATGAATCCTTGTCGGCAAGTGGCCAAATTCAAGGTGCGCAGGCGCGAGCGGTTCCTGACAGAAGCGGAATTTCGCCGGTTGGGACAGGTCCTGAGCGAAGCGGAAACGCAAGGCGATGTATCGACGCACGCGGCAGCCGCGATCCGGCTGTTAATGCTCACCGGATGTAGGCGCAACGAAATCGTTGGGTTGCGCTGGGATGAAGTGGACCTGGAGCGGAATGAATTGCGGCTGCGGGACAGCAAGACGGGTCCGCGGGTGGTGCCGCTATCTCCGGCGGCGGCGAGAGTGCTGTCGAGCCGCCCCCGCGTGCCGGGCAATCCGTGGGTGATGCCCGGGAGAATTCGTGGCGAACATTTAATTGGTGTAGACAGACCGTGGAGAAAGGTGCGCGCGCGGTCGGGTTTGGACGATGTCCGGCTTCACGACCTGCGCCACTCGTTTGCCTCAAGAGCCCTGGCGCTTGGCGAAAGCCTGCCGATGATCGGCAAGCTACTCGGGCACACGCAGGTGCAGACGACGGCGCGCTACGCGCATTTGGCGGAGGATTCGGTGAAGGAGGCGGCGGCGCGGATCGCTGTCAGCATCGGGGCGGATATTGCAAATAGACCGGTGCTGGATGGGGCGGGCCCGGACATCGGTCAGCGATAATTGTGGTGCATGCAAGCGGTAGGCCGGACGCTCTAGCGATCATTCGCGCAGCTGGATTGAAGATCTGAGGCGGTTGAAGGGCTTTAGTCGCGGACAGTGGTACAGGTACACTGTTATGAGCGTATCAGAGGCACAAGAATTGAAATTGAAAGATACTCATGGCGATTGGGAAAAGGTCTATGTGGCTCTTTGTAATCCACAATGGGATTTTAGGACCATTGGAGGGATATCGAAAGAGAATGGCCTGAGTCATGCCCGTGTAAGGAAATTGCTCGAAAAACACGCTTCGGATGTAAGACAAACCCTACCTAAGAATCGAGAAATACTTTACCCACGTAGCACGCGACCAGTGAAGATACGGGAATTCATTGCTGATCTTCGGGTATTCGCAGGCTATCCGTACTCATAGGTTCGAAGCGATGGGTGTTGGGGAGGTTTTGGGTTTGGGTTTCGCGGGTGGCTTAGCTCCCGAAGCTCTCAAATGGTTTCGTCTACGAGAGGAGTTGCATAAAGAGATTCCTGGCTATGCTACGAAGTGGCCGTATTGGGTGACGACTTTTATAATGGTGCTCTTCGGTGCGCTGTTAGCTTGGATATATCACTTGTCCAATGACGTACAGTTAAATGCTTTATGACATTTAACATCGGTGCTTCTGCACCGTTGATGTTATCTGCTCTCGTTGGCCAAACTCCGTCCTTTGATCCGGGAAAGGTCAATTGACCTTCGGCACTTAGGCATATAATTCCCTAATGTTTGATTACCGCGTCAAGATTCAGCTTTACGATCTCGACGATCCTAGCTTCCCTCTATATCACGATTACGATCATCTTGGGACTTTGGTCATTCGCCCAAATTATCAGCAAGGGTCAGGGACATTCAATCTGTATGGTGCCGAATACACTCTTTACGACTGGCAATAGTCGTCGTCGGTGCCTTACGGTAGTTCGATTCGAACGCCGATCATTACGGAAACCTCTTTGGTTCCATCATCCCTCAGTTCAACCTTTGCGCCGACTGTAGGACTAACTTCCCTTCCCCCGACAGTGGCCTTGACGTTGGGCGAACGCACCGTGTGATGCCCGGAAGAGTCCCTTTCGACCACTACCTTCATCTCAGCAATGTCAAATTCGTGACGGTCCCCACCTGCCATGTTGCTCTCCTTAATGTTGATTGTGTCAACCTGCCCAGATATCGTCGACCTCTGGAATCGGTGACAGCCGATGAAGTCGCCCCACCACGCCCCTAGACGGACGTCAATCGTATCTCGAAGTGAGCATTCAATCAATTGCGTGGTGTGGCTCCACGCGCGCCGCCATGTTTGATTCACGTTCATGGGTCAAAGTAGCACCCGCCCGCCGGCCTACGGACAGACGTCGTCGCGACCACCCTGCAAGCCGGGGCGGCCCCAGCGCACACAGCGCCACCGCGCCACGGACAACCCGACATCCTCACAATGCTATGCTTGGACTCGGAGCGTCTCTTTCCGGCGCTCATTGCATGGTGTACGAATGTATGAACGCACGAGTGTTCTGTCCGACTAATTAGTTGATATGTCATGCACGTTCGTTGTCAAATGGCGATCCCGTCATTGGAGGATCCTGCCATGGGACGACCCGCAACGGAGATTGTACTGGGCGATGAGGAGAGAGCGGAACTTCAGCAATGGCGTCGACGGCGTAGCGGGAGTTCGGGGCTGTACGTTCGTGCGGGAATCGTGCTCGATGTAACCTATTAAAGTGAGAGTGAGATGAAGAAAATCGTAATTGTTGCCGGGTTTCTGGCGATTGGCCCTCAGGCCCATTCACAAGGCGAGTTGGGTGGGTGGCAGTTTGGTGGTTCGGTTGGTGTCGCCATCAGCTCGGTCGTCACTCCTGAATTCAGAATCATCGATACGGAGGAAGGAAAACGGGTAGTAAGGGCGCACACCCTTGAAGATGACTCCGATGTTCGGCTCGTGCCCTTCGCTCATTTCCATAGCGATGGGTACGGAGACAAGTTGAGGACACCAAGATTGGGCTCATTAGGCGTCAGCCTCGGTGTGGGTGAACTGACAAACGATAGTGTCAATATATTTGTTGGGGTGGGCTGGCATTTGGGACATCAGGCCTACTTATCGTTTGGCGGAAACTGGAGGACTGTCCCGACGCTGCCTGCGGGTCAATGGTTGGATATGGAGCCTATGCGAGACGGGATACTGAACGACCTCCCAACCAGAACCGAGGGTGGGGTATTTCTTTCCTTTACCTACGCTGTGCACGACAAGGCGAGGGAGGCAAAAGCAGTGCTGCAAGAAGCAGGCTTAGAAGAGGATAAAATCCAACCGCTTTTCTGAAAAGTTCGCGAGAAGGATAATCGACTATTACTAACAACTAAGGACGGTAAGAACCACTTCAGCACTTTTCACATGGGTAAAAAATGGGACTTATAGTCAATAGTGACCAGGGAGAGGACTTAACGCTCAACACGGCAGGAAAAAGCACCCCGTCGAAGCACAGAGCACCGTCAGCCTTGGGGAATGGCGCAAATTCGGTGAAACCGTCGCGGGTGCCGGCGCGGCCGGCGGCGGCAACGTGGGATGGCTAGGCAGAACGATCTACGGCACATATTGGCTGTACCACACCACCACGGGCGAACTCAGGGGCGTCTATACCAAGTGCGGCGACGAATGCCCGGATGGCTGCCATGTGGTTGGTGTTTGTGAATTTGTGCGCGCGCCGACTTTCTAGGTGTACATGATTGCATTGCGGGCGCTGACGGTCGGCGAGAGCTTAGCAATAATTGGGAGTCTGCAGACTAATCAAGGTGCAGGCGACAGTTCGCGACGTGGAGTCGGCGGAGGCTGCGGTAAAGTTATCGGCCGCGTGAGCGGCTGCGGCCATGAAAGCGGAGTTCTGTGGGGCCAATGGTGTGTGCAACGTCTTGTCAGCCGTCCGGGGTTAGCAGAATTGGATCAGAACAAGATGCAGCCCCCGGAGGGGATAGTGGAAACACTGGCTCGCCCGGGCTGAATCAAGGCCGCCGAAACATCCACTGCACTGTAGCGACGATGCGCGCCTCCTCAGCGAGGCATGTGACGGGCGCATAGTTCGGGTTCGCCGTCGCAAGCCGCAACTGCGCGGGCTCGGTTGCGTGCACGACCTCCACGCGCCTGACCGCCAAGCCGCTGCCATCGAAAAACACGCAGAGTTCACCGGTGGTGGGGTTTTTGCGGGCGGTATCGATCAACAGCCGGTCGCCTTCGCTCAAGAGCGGTTCCATGGCGTTTCCTCGCACGCTCACGATTCGAAGATCCTCCGTGTTCGCGCGGCCCTCCTGGCGCAGCATCGCATCGGGCAAAAACCACCGCGCGCTTCCACGCGGCACCTTCTCATTGTGTAGCAGGCACCCGACGGCGTCGGCTGCGATCTCCGGGACTTCGGCGACCGGGGTGCCGGCGGGCGGGCGGCGGCGCTGGCGCGTGGCCGGCTTGCGCGGAGGGACCGTGGCGTGGCGCAACTCCCGAGGTTCGCAGCCCAGCAGCTTCGCGAGCGCCTCCGAATCGCGGTGGCGCAGCACGCGGGGGTGTTCGCGGGTGAGGTACTGCTGCAGGAAAGAGTGGTTCCGGCCGATGGCGAGCGAGGCGTGTCTCATGGTCAGGTCGCTACGGTGCAAGAGATCCCGCAGCCGCGCTCGGAAAGGGTCGGGTTTCAAGGGGCCTTTGGAGGTCGCCAATGCGTCCACGGGGGATAGTATATTTTGAAAAACAGACCATGGACAAGCTCGTTTCCGGCATTTCTCGGTTGTCGGAATTTGCGCAAACGAGCGCAAACCGGCCCATAGATGTCTGATTTTACTGCACGCAGTTACGTAGCTGAGCGTAGCGTGGCGTATCGGAGCGTAGCGGGGGCGGTAAATGTAGGACGCTGAGTCGCGAATCCTATTGCCTCGGCGTTTCGATGTGCCTATGTTCGGCGCCATGACGCGGCGAGTTCCCTTTTTCAACCCCGAGCTTGAACGGCTGTTCGAGGCTTCGTTCGACGAGACCCTGCGCGAGGATGTCGACGGCTACCTCAAGCGCGAAGGCATGAGCGCGAGCCGTTTCGGTCGCAAGGTGCTGGGCGATCCGGGGTTTGTCCAGTTCCGCCTGGCGAAAGGCCGTCGGGTGAAACTTCATACGGCGGACCGGATTCGGGTGTTCATGGGCGAGACGCCGTTCGCGCTGCTGTTCGGATTGGAGATCGAAGCGTTCATGGCGTCGACGGGCGTGAAACCCTGGTCGCTCGGTGACCAGGCGGTGGGACAGCCGGCGTTCGTGGCGCGGCTGCGCCGGGGCGCCTCGCCGTACCTGACGACGGTGGACCGGGTTCGCGAGTGGATGCGCACACGCGTGCGCCCGGCGCAACGGCGGGAAATCGTCGCGGCCGTGGGCGAGGCCATCGCCTTGCGCGCGGCCAACAGTGCGTCAGGCGCGCCGTTACGCGAATTGGGCAACGGCGCGTCGATGGAGGCGCACCCGGACCTGATGAAGACCGAAGAGGCCGCGGCGTTTCTGGGCCTGAGCGAGCGAACGCTGGAACGCTACCGGATAAACGGGAAGGGTCCGCGATTTCTAAAGATCGGCCGCTGGGTGCGGTACCTGAAATCGGACCTGGTGGATTGGCTGGACGGTTGCGGGCGGATCTCCACGTCTGACGATGGAAGCGAGTGAGGGAGTTAGGGAGATGAAGCAACGAGACAATTTTATAAACAGGCTCCGCACGGGGTGTGCGGCGCGCCCGGCGGTAACGGCGTTGCACGCGGCAGCGCTGTACGCGCCGGCGTTGCCCGCGGTGCTGTTGCTCTTCGGCGTCACCGATGCCTGGGCGACCACGGACACCACGTTCGCCGCACCGCTCACGACCGTGACCGACATGGTCGGGGGCACGGGTGGGCAACTGGCGGCCGTGCTCGCGGTGGGCGCGGCGCTGGTCGGGTCGGTGCTGCGGTTCAACGCGACCCAGATCATGGGCGCGGTGGGCGTCGGCGTGGCCGCGGGTGCGGGCGCCGGGGTCGTGACCAGCATCGTCGGCACGGCGATCATCTAGTGGAAATCCGTGAAAGAAGCCGAACGGTTTGCGATCCCTTCTCGCCTGGACGATCCGGAGCGGTGGCTGTTCTGGACGATGGACGAGGCGGCGGTGCTGATGGGTCCGGCGATGCTCGGGTTGGCGGCCAACGCGTTCGTCGCGGGCCTTGCGATCGGGGTGGGCGGCTGGCTCGTGCTCAGGCGGATCAAGCGCGGCGGGCGCGCCGGGATCGTGATGCACGCGGTGTACTGGTTTCTGCCGGGAGAGGTGCTCCGTCTCCAGGGCGCGCCTGCGAGCCATCGCCGACGCTTCGCCGGGTGATCCGTGCGCTGCGCGCCGCAGAACCGCTGCGCGGGGCAGAACGGCTGCGCCGGGCAAAACTGGACCGTGGTGAGCCGCGAGCGCGGCTGGCGCAGTGAGGGAACCGCATGAGGCACGAGATGTTGGCGAGCGAACGGAGACAGGTGCGCGACACGCGCATCGTGCTCGCCGTGCTGCTCGCGCTTTCGATGGGGGTGAACGCGGTGTTAAGCCATGGCCTGGCGCGGCGCGAGTCGATGGCCGTACTGGTGCCGGCGGTGTCGGGTCCGGCATGGACGGTGGGAGAAACGTGGGCCGGGCGGCGGTACCTGGAAGACACCGCTCGAACGGTGGCGGTGACATTGTTGACGTTGACGCCGGAAAACGCGGTGGAGGTCCGGGAGGCCGCATCCCGCATGGCGCACGCATCGGTCCGGGGCGAGATCGCCGCCTGGGTGGAGACCGAAGCCGCGCGGCTCAAGCGCCGGGATCTTTCGAGCGCTTTCTACCCGAGCGGTATCGAAGTGGCCACGGATGCACTCGCCGCGGAGGTCAGCGGGGAGCTGGTCACGTGGCTGGGACGCGAGGAAGTCACCCGCACCCGCAAGCGTTACCGGCTGGTATTCGCGATGCAGGGCGGGCGCATCGGGCTGTTGCGATTCGAGGACCGGGAGGCAGAAGAATGAACATGGGGATGGGAGGAATTCCAGTGGATAGGATCCGGACCGGAAAAATTGCGGTGCTGGGCGTTCTATTCCTTATATATATGGGTTCCGGCGCGCCGGCGTGGGCGCTGCAGGTCCTGGAGGCGTCGGATCACGCGGAACTGGTCGCGGAGATTTCCGACACGGACGTCAACCGCATCGCGCTCGACGGCGACCGCGTGTCCCGCGTCATCCAGTCGCCCGGCGGCTTCACCGTGGAACACGATCCGGTGCGCGGAGACCTGTACCTCCATCCGGACCGGGGGGCGCTGCGCGCGGCAAACGGCTTGCGCGCGGCAAACGATTCGCGTGAGCCAGCACCCGGGACGCTTTACCTGGGAACGGAACAGGGGTTCACGTACCGGCTGAGCCTGTCGGCGGTGTCCCGGGACTCGGCGCAGATCCTCATTCGAAACGCCGCGATCGCGGCCGTGTCGGTCGCTCGCTCGAAACCGGTGGACGGCGAGCGTCGGGGCGAACTCGTGTCTTTGATCATGGCCGTGGCGCGAGGGGAGCCGGTGCCGGGTTACGCGATCGCCCAGGGGCCGGAGACGGTCATGGGCGCCGGACAGGATTCGCTCGTCGAGCTCTGGCAGGGTCCGCGGTTCATCGCGCACGTGTTGAGAACGCCTGCCGGCGGCGTAGAGGATGCGGAGCAGCTCGCGAGGCTGTCCGGAGCGAACGTCGTGGCCGCGTGGATGTCGGCGCCCGGGCGCGAAGGCGACGGCGAACGGATCGCCGTGTTCGTCGAGCCGATCCGCCCAGCGGTGTCCGCGCGATGAGCGCTTCGGACGATCGGAACCGAGGGGTCCAGCGCGGGCAGTGGCTGCTGTTTTCCGGGCTCGCCGGGGCCGTACTCCTGTTCGTTGTGCTGTGGATGGGCGCCGGGGGCGGAAACGACGCGCCGGTGCTTCGCGGCATCGACGCGCAGCTGGCGGCGCCGGGCGAGGCCGAGGCGGGCTGGGTGAGGCTGTCCGAAACCCGCCTCGGCGGCATCGAGGCGCGGTTGCGGGACATCGAGTCCAGCAACCTCCGTCTGGAAGACGAAAATCGACGGCTGCAACAGCAGTTGCGGGACGAGGCCGAAAACGCCCGCTCGGTCATCGACCTGCAGGCGGCGCGGATCGACGAATTGACCGCACCGGGCGGAACGCCGTTGACGGTGCCGGCGACGGCGCCGTTCGGCCCGTCCGATGTGTTGCGCCCGGCGCCGGCGCCAACCTCGGGCGCGGCGCCTGAACCGGCCGCTGCGGGGCCGTTGAGCGCACCGCTCGTGCGGGAGTTCGAACTGGAGGAACGCGCGGGCCGGGGGCCGGATGCCGAATCGCTCGAATCGATCCCGGTGCCCAGACCCACCGCGGGCTACGTGCCGGCCGGCAGTTACGCCGAGGCCGTGGTCATCGCGGGCGCGGACGCCTCCGCCGGCGTGCAGTCCCAGGGCGATCCCCGGCCGGTGCTGCTGAGACTGACCAGCCCCGCCTACGGGGCCGCTGACGCGGGTGAGGCAACGACGACGGATGTCGAGGGTTGCACTGTCACGGGCGCCGCCTACGGGGACCTGAGTTCCGAAAAAGTCTACGTGCGGCTGCAGACGATGGCGTGCGCCGGGGAAGCCTCCGGCACGGTGATCGAGACAACCGTGTCCGGGTTCGTCGCAGGCGGCGGCCAGGCGGGCGTGCGCGGGGCGGTGGTGAGCCGCGAAGGCGCGCTGGTCCAGCGTGCGTTTCTGGCCGGGCTCTTTTCGGGATTCGGGGAGAGCGCGAGCCAGGCGTTCCGGCCGCAGGCGGTGCTCGCCGGCGGCGGCACGGCGACGTTTGCCAACACCGATCTGGACGACATCGGGCGCGCGGGGCTGGGCTCCGGCGTCGGCGCCGCGGGGGAAGAGATCAGCGACTACCTCATTCGCCGGGCCGAACAATACCAGCCGGTCATCCAGTTGGCCGCGGGCACGCCCGTCACCGTGGTGTTCCTGGAAGGCGCGTGGCTTGACGGACGCATCGATCGATCGAGGGAGAACCCGGGATGAGCATGTTGGATACAACCCGGCTGCGGGCGTTGGCGGGGATCGTCGTTGCGTTCGCACTCGGCGGGTGCGCCGCGACGAATGTCGGCAACACCTGGCAATGCCCGCTGGTGCAGGGCTCGGTGTGCGCCCGCGTGGCCGAGGCCGATCCGGCGGCGCCAGGGCGCGTTTCGATGGACACACCCGCGGACGTCATCGCGGCACCGGACCCTTCCGCCATTCGGGCGCGCCGATACCGAAACGCAACCGGGGCACGGGTACCCGTCACCGGATCCGCGGCGAGGGCGCGAGAGTCCGAATCGGCCTGCGGGGAGGTCTGCCATCCGGGCGACCGGCTCGGGCGGAATTCCCGCAACACGAACCGGAACCCGGCGGACCGGCGCGACAGCCGGGCCGGGACGGAATCCGACGAGGGCGATCGTGAGCCCGCAGGGTCCTGGCGCGACGGCGCGAGAACGCCGGAGGTGCTCGGGCGGATCTGGATCGCGCCCTACGTGGACGGCGACGGCGCCTACCACGAGGCGAGCTGGGTGCGGGTGGTGCTCGAGCCCGCGCGCTGGAGGCGGGAACCGTGATCGGACGGCTCATGGATCTGTTCGAGGGACCGGACTCGATGGCGCCGTGGGTGCCTCCGGCGTGCCCGGAGCCGTTGCACGAGCTGCTGGCTTGGCGGGCCTGGGACGAGGGGTCGGAACTGTACGTCAATGCCCGAAGCCACGGGCTTATGCTGGAAATCCCGCCCTTTGCCGGGATCGACGCGGAAACGCTCGGCGCGCTCGCGGGGGTGCTGGCCGATGCCGCGCCCCAGCGCTCGACGATCCAGGTCATCCACTGGGCGAGCTCGCGGTTCGGCGCCCCGCTCTCGGCCTGGGGCGCTGCGCGCCGCCAGGCGGGCGGGCTTCACGAAACGATCGCGCAGCGGCGCGAACGACTGTTCGGCCACGCCGGCTGGCGGGCGCTGCATCCGGGGGGTCCGCCGTTCACGTGCGCGGATTACCGCGTCTTCGTCACGGTGTGCCTGGCGGGCCTCCCGGGACCGGCGTCGGAAACGGCGCTGGGGAGTTTCAGGCGCGCGCTCGAGGGTACGCTGGCCTCGTCCGGGGCGCATGCGCGCCGACTCGCGCCGGACGAATTGCTGTCGCTTGCGACGGAGTTGATCGCCCCGAAGGTGGGGCAAGCGGGCGATGCCATCGTGCAACCCGTACCGGGCGCGGATCTGCCGACGGCACGCGTGCCCGCCGCAGGCGTGCCGGGCGCCGCCCTGTCGGGCGCAGCCCTTCTGCGGCCTGCAAGGCGCTGGTCGCCGCGGGATCCGATCCATATGCAATGCGCCTCGCCCGGACGGGCGCTGACGGTGACGCCCGACGGGCTGGTGTTTCACGATCCCGACGGGGAGGACGTCGCGGTGCGGGTGCTGACGGCACTTTCGTTTCCGGAAGTGTGGCCGGGATGGCGGGGCAATGCGCTGATCGGGGATTTCCACCGGGACTTCTTGCAGCCCGGATGCCCGGTGCTCACGTGCCTGACCGTCATGACGGGCGATGCCGCCGACGGGGAAAAGGCGTTTTTGAAATCCGCCCGCGCGACGCAACAGGCGGGCACGGGCATTTCCCGTTACCTGCCCGGGCTGCCCGAAAAGGCCCGGGACTGGCGGTTCGTCACCGAACGCCTGAAGGACGGCGAGCGGCTGGTGAAGGCGTCGTATCTCGCGGCGGTCTATTCCCGGTCCGGGAATATTGACGAGGCTGAGCAGGCGGTGCGCGCCATCTACCACGGCCAGGGCTGGCGGATGGCCGCCGAGCGCTATGTGCAGTTGCCGTCGTGGTTGTCCTGTCTGCCGATGCTCTCGGCGGGCGGCCTCGACACGGACCTGTCCCGCATGGGCCGAATGAAAACGCTTCTGAGCGCGTCGGCGGTCAACCTGGCACCCGTGCACGGGGAATGGCGGGGCCAGCGCCTGGACCCGGAGAATCCGCCGGTGCTTCTTCTGCTCGGGCGCCGCGGGCAGCCCGCCGGCTGGTCGCCGTTCGCCAACGACGCCGGCAACTACAACGTGGCCGTCACCGGCAAATCGGGGTCGGGCAAGTCGGTGCTCATGCAGGAACTGGTCTCGGGGCTGGTGAGCGTGGGCGGCGAAGCCGTGGTCATCGACGACGGGCGTTCGTTTCAGCACACCGCCGAAGCCCTGGGCGGGGCGTTCATCGCGTTCGGGAAGGACTCCGCATGCCTGAACCCCTTCGCAATGATCGACGCGGCGGCCGTGAAAGCGGACGACGATTACAGGGAAGAGTGTTTCTCGATGCTGGCGGGCGTGGTCCGGAGGATGTGCCGCAGGCGCGGCGCGCTGGACGACATCGAGGCGGCGTTGATCGACGAGGCCATCGCCGATGCCTGGGAGGATGCGGGCAACGGCGCGGACCTCGGGCACGTAAGAAGCCGGCTGCAGGCCCACGACGATGTCCGCGCGGTGGACATGGGGCTGGCGCTCGGTCCCTGGCGTCCCGGCGGGGCCTCCGGGAGGCTCTTCGCCGGGAACGAAGTGCCGGCGCTGGATGCGGCGTTCACGGTGTTCGAGCTCGCCGAACTCAAGGGCCGCAACGACGTGCAGGCCGTGGTGCTGATGCTGGTGGTTTTCCTGGCCACGCAGCGCATGTACCACGGCGCGCGCACCACCCCTAAAGCCATCGTCATCGACGAGGCGTGGGACCTGCTTTCCGGCGACGACAGCCGGGCGTTCATCGAGGGCGCGGCCCGCCGGGCCCGCAAGTACCGCGGCGCGCTCGTCACCGGCACCCAATCGGTCAACGACTACTACGCCAACCCCGCCGCCCGAGCCGCCTGGGAGAACGCCGACTGGGTGATTTTTCTCAGTCAGAAGGACGAGTCGGTGGAACTGCTCAAGGCCGAAAAACGCATCCACTGCGATCCGGGCATGGAACGGGCGTTGAAGAGCCTCAGGACCGCCGACGGGCGCTTCGCCGAACTGGTGCTTCACGGCCCCGACGGCTGGCGGGTCGCGCGGCTCGTGCTCGATGCCTGGTCGGTGGCGTTGTTCTCCTCGCGCGGCCCCGCGTTCGTGGCGGTCGAAAGGCTCAAGGCGCAGGGACTGTCCACCGAGGAAGCGATTACCCGGGTGGTCGGCGAACGGCTCGACGGGAAAGCCGCCGGCACCGGATCGCAGGGTAAGGACGAGGACTCGCTCGAGACGGAGGCGGCAGCGTGACCGGTGTGCCCATGCGCACGGCAGTACCTGGCGGTACGGCAGTGCCGATCCTTCAGGCGTTGTCCTGGGGCGAGGAGTCCGTACTCGGCCCGTCCGGGGAGGTGGACATCGAGGCGCTGGCGCACGGGCTTGCGCGTGCGGACTACCCAGGGGCGCGAACCCGGCAGCCCTACACGCGCGCCCAGCACGCGCTCGTCGTCAGCGAGGCGGTGGAGACGCTCGCCGCCCTGAGACTTCCCCAGCGGCGAGAAGTGGCGATGCACGCCTGGCTCGCGGAGGTCCGCGAGGCCGAAATGAGCGACAGGAAGGGGACGCGCGCGGGCGGGGCGAAGAACCGTTTGGCGCTGAGAACGATGGATCTGGAGGCGCTGGCGGATGTGCTGGCGCACACGAGCCGGTGGGACGGGCGCGTGGCGCCGGCGGCGGCGGCGTTCGACGAGTCCCTGAAATGCCTTGGAGGGCTGAATCCGGACGACCGCAGACGCCTGTCGCTGTACGCGCTGCTCGTGGAGATCGTCCTGGCGGGGCTTGGGACGGCGGTGGCCGAGGCGGTGCTTCAGCGCGCCGGGCTGGCCCTGGAGGCGCCGGCGTCGTGGGTGGACATCCTGCGGTTCGTGCGCCGGATGGCCGAAGCGGCGGTGCGCCGCGATTTGCAGGGACCGGGGCTGGGCGAACGGCCCGCCTTCCCGGCCATCGAAAAACGGGTCGAGCCGCTGGAGCCGGGACGGGCCGCACAGCATTGGCTTGCGCGCTACCGGACGCTGACCGACATCGGGGAGAAAACACGAACATGAACACTTCAGAACATGCCGGGATGCCCGGATGGCCGGAGGACCCGGCGGGGCTCACGGTCGAGGGCGTGGATTTCGAGGCCGTGGCCCACGTGCTCGGCAACACCTGCTGCTGGGGCGGGAGAAGCCGCAGGTTTCATTCGCTGGCGCAACACGCGCTGACCGTCAGCCTCGCCATCGATCGCCTGGACGGCATGAACGGGGACGACCGGCGGGTATTGGGTCTGCATGCGCTGTTGGCCGAGGCATGGCGGGCATGGCTGCCCGGGCAGGCGGCGGCCGGGCCGTCCGGAAAACCGGACAGGAAATGGCGCGACGCCTCGGCGGTGCAGCGGACGGTGCTGGAGGCCGCGGGGCTGGCGCCGGAGTTGCCGGAGGATTGGGCGGAGGCGCTGCGGTTCGTGCAACGCATGGCCGAGGCGGCGGTGCACCGGGACCTCGCCGATGCGGGAATACCGGACCGGGACATCGGACCCTGGGGCGCGGGACCGGTGTTCCCGCCGCTCAAGGACCGGGTTCGCCGGCTTGCCCCCGACCGGGCGGCGGACCGATGGCTGGAACGGTTCAAGACACTGCAAACACTTGGCAGTGGGCAGTCACCTGGCAGCGGGCAGTCGCCTGGCAGCGGGCAGTCGCCTGGCAGTGGGCGAGCGTCTGGCCGTGCGCAAGCACCTGGCGGAGACGCGACTGACGGGAGCGATGGATGAGTACCAGGGGTTTCGTACCGTGGATGATGATGCTGACGATCTATTGCCTCACGGTCGTGTCGTTGGTGACGTATTTCATGGTGAACTGCGGGACGGCCAACGGGACATTGTTCGGGAACCGAATTTCCGCTGCGCCCGAATCGGTGGCGGCGACAGCCGGTCAACGGCTGGGCGAGGACGTCCGATGAAAGGCTGCACCTGGCAGGGCCGCCCACGGCAGCGTTGCACCGGTCGGGGCTGGGCGCGGCGCACTGGCGTGCGGCAGGACACTGGCGTGCGGCAGGACACTGGCGTGCGGCGGGACACTGGCGTGCGGCGGGACACTGGCGTGCGGCAGCACACCGGTGTGCAGCGGAACAACGGCGTCGGACGATCGCGCACAAGGGGCTTGAACGGGCGCATGCGCGTGTTGAAGGACAGCGACGCGGTGTTTCGGGCGGCGATCCGAAACGGCGTGCTGTCAGACGATCCCGCCGACGCGCACTACGCCGGCAACTACATGTACCTGTTCCACGACGAGGACGGCGTGGTGTGGTTCAAGCACCGCGACAGCCGTGCCTGTCTGAGAGCGCCCGTGCGGGGTCCCGGGGCGGGAGACTCGCCGTGAGTGGACGACGTAATATCGAGAGCATCGGTATCAGCCTGTGGATCGCGATCGTGCTGGTGTCGGCGTTCCTGGCCGGCGGCCTCATCGACATCGGGGATCGCAGCCCTCGCATCGGGCGCGTGCGCCTCGACGAGCTGGCGGCGGAATACGTCGGGCAGGTGTCGCGGATGGAGGCGCCGGACGAGGACGTGGCGGCGAGCACGCGGGCCTGGGCGGAGGACCTCGAGGAGGCGTTGCAGCGGGTGGCGCAACGCCACGGCGTGGTGCTGCTGCCCGCCGAAGTGGTCGCGGCGGGTGCGCCGGACTACACGGGCGAGGTGCGATCCGAGATGCCGGGATGGGAGTTGGCGCCGGTGGCGGCGAGCGGATCGCCCGGCGCAGCCGCGGAGGACCAGCCGTGAGGACGACCGCGAGCGTACGTGGGAACCGGGTCGTGGTGCTGTTCGCGGGGCTCGCGGCGGTGTGGCTGCTGCTCGCCTCGCGAATCCACGTCAACGCCAGTTGGTCGGACGATGCGTGGGGGTATTTCGTGGTGCCGATCGGCACGCCGCGGTTGGGCGACCGTGTGGTGTTCGATCCGCCCGGGGCCATCGGTGCGTCCGCGCCCTATCTGAAGACCGTGCGGGGATTGCCGGGCTCCTGGGTCGCGGTGGACCAATACCGCGATGTCTGGGTGAACGGCATAAGACTCGGTCATGCGAAACATCGGGCGCTCGACGGGCGCGTGCTCAGCGCGGCGGACGCCGGTGTCATCCCGCCGGATCGCTATTATCTGCACGCCGATCATGCGGACAGCCACGACAGCCGGTACGCGGAGATCGGACTGGTGGGGCGGGAGCAAATCGTGGGGCGTGCGTTTGCACTGCCCGATGTGCCGTGGCTGGGGCTTGAAGGGCCTCTGGTGGAACCTGGCGCTGCCGGGCCGGAAGTCCATCCATGAAACGGCTGGGGAACCTGTGCGGCCGGCACGCGCTCGCGGCGGTGTGGCTCGCGGGCGTGCTGGACGCGGCGATGCCGGTGGCGGCGAAGGACCTGGGCGTGCTGGGCGAGACGTGGCGGATCGCCGAGGCGGACCTGCTGGATCGGATCGAGCTGGAAATCGCCGAACTCGAACGCTCGGGCGAACGCGCGCGTCTGGACGAGGAAGCGAAAGCCCGTGCCCGCGAACGCCTGGAGGCGCCGGAACCGGTGCCGGGCATCCAGCCCGCCCTGGCGCCGCGGACGTGGCTGTACGATCCGGCGATCGTGGTGCAGGAGAACATTGTCGGGCCGGACGGCACGGCGATCGCCGCGGCGGGCACGCGCATCGAGCCCCTCGCCCACCGTCCGCTCATGCAGCGCTTGCTGTTCATCGACGGCACCCGGGCGGCGGAGGTGGAATGGGCGCTGGCGCAGGTTGCTCCGACGACGATCGTGCTGCTGGCCGGGCGGCCGTTCGATCTGGCGCGCTCGCACGGGCGCGCGTTCTACTTCGACCAGTCCGGTGCGCTCACCGAGCGGTTCGGGCTCAAATTCACGCCGACCCGGATCCGGCAGGAGGGACTGAAGCTGCGCATCGCCGAAATCCCGCTGGACGAGAACGGTCGAGAATTGTCCCTTCGTGAAAACACCTTTCGCGATCCCCTTGCCAACGAGGACCTGAATCGATGAATGTTTTTCGAAACCTGCCGAAAGCGTGCCGCCTGATCGCCCTGCCCCTGCGGGGGGCAGTCGTGCGGGGGGCAGCCGTGCGAAACGCCGCCCTCTCCGCTGTGCTATTGCGGCACGCCCATCCCGAGAGTCGGGCTTTCGGTGGGGCTATGGGAACCGGCGAGACTGATCGACGTGTCCCGCGCGCCGTACTGCTTTTCGAACCTGGGCGGACTCACGATCGATCCGGGACTGCCCGCCGGGCGCGGGAAAACCGGATCGTCCGGCGGCGACGGGTCCTCGAGTTCCGTCTGGCACGTCCATTACTACAACTACCCCCTGCTGTCGTGGATCGGCGCATTGCTCGATCTGGGCTGCATGGAAACCGGCGGGCTGGACATCGCCTGGGTCTCGGAACTGGATCCGACCTGGAACGACGAGGAACTCTCGTTCCTGCTGAACCCGGAAGCGGTGCTGTTCACGGGGCTGCCCGCGCAGGCGGCCTGCGCGGCCGACTGCGCGGCCGCTACCGCGGGGTTGCCCAGGGACGAACTGTTCTGGTGTGCCGGGTGCCAGGGCGGGATGTACCCGTTGACGGGCACGGTGAGCGCGCACGTCGGCGGCGCACAGGCCTCGCTGCTGGCCGCCGAACGGATGGTGTTCCGGCTGCATCGGCTGGGCCTTGCGTTGGGAACCTCCGGTGCCGCGGCGCTGTGCTCGCCCTATCCCATGCCGATCATCAAGAAATCCCAGTACCGCTGGCAGATGAGTCAGCCGGTACCGGCCACGACCGCGCGGCTGGGCTGCAACCCCACGGGGCGTTCGAGCGTGCTATGGGAATCGCTCCGGGAGGTGCCCGTTTCGGGCGAAAATTTCGGGTACCTGCTGTGGCGAAAACGCAACTGTTGTCTCCTCTGAATCATGGGGATGAAGGGTATGAAGGGTTTGAACGTGAACATTCCGGCACTGGCGATCGGCGCGTGTTCGCTTGCGGCAATGGCGCAAACGCCCCGGCTGGATCAGGTGGCCGGCGATGCTGAAGAACACGCGCAGGCGTTGGTTGACGCGGTGCTGGGCGAGACCGTCGAGGACATGCTGGCGGCGGAACACGAGGCGCTCGTGGACTGGGCGCAGACACTCATCGACGAGGCACTGGCGCTCGACATGGCGGGCAACCGTGGGCTCGTTCCGGGCGAATCGCCGGCGCCGGCCGTGGAGAAAGGTTTTGCGGGCAACGGGGCGAACACGGCCGAGGTGCTGGTCTTCATGAGTCTGGCGGTGCCTGAGCCGAGCTGGCGCCAATGGAGCCGGGAAGCCGCAAGGGTCGGCGCCTCGATGGTGCTGCGGGGTGTGTCCGACGGCGGGTTTTCCGCGACCGTGAACCGGATCGCGGCACGGCGTGCCGAGAACGGCGCGGGTGCGGCCATCGATCCGCGGCTGTTCCGGTTGTTCCGGATCGGCTCGGTTCCGGCCGTGGCGGTGGTGCCGGGGGGTGTGCCGGCGTGCACCAGCCCGGGCTGTTCGACGGATCGGGCGCCGCCGCACGATCTGGTGACAGGGAACATCGGCCTGGACGGGGCGCTTGAAGCGATTGTGGCCGAAGGCGGGTCGGGACGGGAAACGGCCAGGCGGCACCTGGATATTTTGAGAGGAGAGATGCAGTGAACGAACGATCGAGGACAAGACGGCGAGGCCAGGCGTCATGGGCACTTCTATCGATGTGCGTGCTGGCAGGCGGCGCAGCCGTAGCGCAGGACGAGAAGGAAGCGGCGATAGCCGCGGCGATAGCTGAGGCGAAAGTCGTCGGGGCTGTGGGCCAGACCGCCGCGGCGGCGGTGGCGAGCGACGCCGACCAGCCGGCGAAAGTGCCCGGTTACAAGGGCACGAACCTGGCGGAAGCGACGCATACCGCCACGGGAATAGAGGCGGCCGCGCAACAGGCGCTGGCCGATCCCAACGACGCCGGCGGCGCGGTGGGCCGCACGGTGGTGCAAGGCAAGGCGTTGCGTCCGGTCGTCAGCGTGGCGGCCACGGACCCGGACATCCAGCGCGCCGATACGGTGGAGAACAGCCCGAACGCGACGACGTGGCGGGCCGACGGCCTGGCGTCGGGCACGGTGCGCGCGTGCGGCGCCGGCCTCGCTGACGCGGAGACGGGCGGGGACTGCGGCGGCGTGACGTACTGCGTCGGCGCGGGGTGCGAGAGCGTGGACACACCGGCCAACACGGGATTCGTGCCCGCGGCCGCGCAGCTCAACATGGTCATGGAGATGGGCGGGGACGAATTCGACCGCGACGACATGAGCCTGTTTTCCGGCGAGCATCGCGCCTGTCCCGTGCGCTTCCTCGGCGGGCAGAACTGCTGCAACGATTCCGGGGTGCTGATCGCTATCGGGCTCGCCGGGTGCACGGCCGGGGAAGTCGAGCTGGCGCAGGCGCGGGCGGCGGGCGTGACCCACTACCTCGGGGAGTACTGCGCGAAACGAATTCTCGGGATCTGCCGCAGGCGCGACCGGGCGTGGTGCGTGTTCACGTCCGAACTCGGCCGGATCGTCCACGAACAGGCGCGCCCGCAACTGAGCATGGACTGGAGCGACTGCCGCGGGTTCACCGTCGCGGAAATGCAGCGGATCGACTTCGACCGGGTGGACTTGTCGGAATTCACGGACACGTTGCTCGACACAAGCGAGGCGCCGGGGATCGTGCTGCCGAACGCGGGCGCCACCAACACGGCGATGCGCGACCGGATCGACGACTACTACGAAGATAACGACTGAGGACCGCCCGGTGATTCGCAACCCAACCATCGATACAGGCGTCTGCGCTGTCGTCCTGGCGCTGCTGCTGCAGCCGGGAGGGCCGCCCGCAGGGCGGGAATGGCATCCGTGGTGCGGCGAAGCGGGATCGGACCGGTCGCTGGGCTGGCACTTCTATTGCGACCCCGCTGCGCGGGGCAGAACCGAAGCCGAATCGCCGCCGCCGGCAGGGCTGCCGCGCGCAGCGCCTTCGGCGATCGAGGAGATCGCGCGGATGCGCCAGGAACTCGAGGAATCCCGCGCGACGGCGATCCTCGAACCGACGCCCGAAAACGTGGCTGCCTACCTCTATCTGCAGCAGGAATCCCTGCAGCGCGCGTCGGTGTTTTCGGACGCGTTCCGGCGGGTGGTGTGGTCGACGCCCGAACTCGACTACACCCTCACCCGCCCGGCCGGGGCGCTGGCAAAACAACTCTGGTCCGACGAGCGCCTGATGGCGCAGCAGGAAGCGCTGGCCAACCTCGGGGACCGTTACGGACTGATCTATCTCGGCGACAGCGGCTGCGTGAGCTGCCGGGTGTTCGGGCCGCTGTTGCGTGCGTTCGCGCTGCGCCACGGCCTGGATGTGCTCGCGGTGTCGATGACGGGCGACGCGCTCGAGGGGTGGCCCGAAGCGGTGCCGGACAACGGCCGGGCCGCGCAGCTCGGGCTGGAGGGCGCGCCGGTGCCGGCGGTGGTGCTGTTCGATACGGTGACGGGAGAGGTCCTTCCCGTGGCGTTCGGCGTGGTCGCCGAGGACCAGCTCGCCGAACGGATTTTTGCGCTCACCGCGCTTGAGGTTGGCAATGATTTTTAATGGACATGGAAAAACGGAGAAGGCAATGCGGCGTGCTAAGGTATCCGGCGGCGGCCATGGGCGGCGAACGGGCGGGCACCCGGGGGAGCGTTGTGCCCACGCGCTTCCGCGGCGTGTAGCCCTCGTCGTCCTGGCCGCCGCCTCCACGGCCGCGCAGGCGGACGTGCTGTCGGAAATGCAGCGGTTCTGGGACGGCGCGGCGGTCAACACCACCGGCCCCACCGCGTTCGAGGGCCAGGCGTCCGGGCACTGGACACTGGGCAACCTGTACTTGAGGGCGCCGGTGCAAGCCCAGCGCATCGGCACCGTCAGTCTGCCGTCGTTCCGCGCCGGCTGCGGCGGCATCGACGCGTTCGCGGGCGCGTTCTCGTTCATCGACTCCGACGAGCTCGTGGCCTTCGCCCGGGGCATCGCCCAAAACGCCACGGGGTTCGCGTTCGAGCTTGCGCTGGAGACGATTTCTCCGGTCATCGCCGAGACCATGAGCAAGCTGCGGGCACTGGCCCAGTGGGTCAACAACCAGAGCATCAACTCCTGCGAGATGGCGCAGTCGCTCGTGGGCGCGGCCTGGTCGACCAACGACCGGGCGAGCGCGGCGATCTGCGCGGCGATCGGGACATCCCAGGGCATCTTTTCGGACTACGCGGCCGCACGCCACGGCTGCGGGGCGGGCGGAAAACGCTACTCGACGCTCGCCTCGGCGACCGGGGAGCTGGCCGAGCAGGCGCCGGTGAACGTCAACTACGCCTGGGAAGCGGTGCAGGGTTCGACGTTTCTCTCCGCGGACCGGGCGCTGGGGGAATTCGCGATGTCGATCACGGGGACCGTCATCGTCACCGCGCCCGTCACGGACGGTTCCACGAATACCCCGGCGGTGCGGGTGCTCGAGGCGCTGGCGCTCGACCGCGAGGTCACCGAAATACTCATGGAAGGCGGCGGGGATCTGCCGGTGTACACCTGCGACACGGCACTGGCGTGCCTCAATCCGACGCTCGGGCGCGTCACCATTGCGGCGGCTCAGGGGTTCAGGGCGCGCGTCGCGGGGCTGCTCGGGGATCTTGTCGCGGCCGTGAGGAACGACACCGTGCCACCGCCGGACGCGCTGGGGCTCGTCAATCTCACCACGCTGCCGGTGTACCGGGTCATCAACGCCGCGGCGGCCTACCGGGGAGCGGTGATCGACCAGGAGGTGGACGCGCTCGCCGAAGCCGTGGCGCTCGATGTCCTTCAGGTGTGGATCTCGGACCTGCACGGGACGATCGAGGCCCGCGCCGGCACGCTCGACAGCGCCGACGGGACGCAGCTCGAACGCTGGCGGGAATCGCTGCGGGAAAACCGCATCGCGTTGAGCACGCACCGCCAGGAAGGGTTGCAACGGTTCAACACGGCGCTGGCGGTGGTGGAAAAACTCCGCCTGATCGAGACCGAGCTCGCCGGCGCCCTGTCCGCGGACCTGCGTGCAGCGCTCGCGTTCTCCCGCGGCCAGGGCGGGCGCTAGGTGTGCTGCGCACGGCAGTGCGGCGCACGGCGGTACTGGCGCACGGCAGTGCTGGGGCACGGCAGTGCTGGCGCACGTTGATCCTGTGCAGGCTGCCGCGCTAGCGCCCTGATAGAGGCGGCGGCGGATGTACGAACTCTTCACCCTCGGCGGCGGCGTTTACCTGGTCGACCTGCTGAACGCCGTCGCCGCCATCACCGGCGGCGGGGCGTACATCACGCTCGCCCAGCTCGCGGGCATCGCAGGCCTTGTCTGGATCCTTTTCCGGACCGCGTTCGGCGGGTCCTGGAAGGACAACGCCAAATGGGTGCTGATGTTCACGGCCATCTGGGGTGCGATAATCGTACCGAAGGCCACGGTGCGGGTCGTGGACCGGCTGGACCCGGCACTCGCGCCCGCGGTGGTGGCGAACGTACCGATCGGGCTCGCGCTCTTCGCCTCGCTCACCTCCGAGGTCGGTGACGGGCTCACGCGGCTCACCGAACAGGCGTTCACGCTGCCGAACGACCTCACCTACCAGCGCCACGGGATGATTTTCGGATCGCGGCTGGCCGATGCGGTCACCCGCATGGAGATCACGGATGCGGTGTTCGCTCGCAACCTCCGCAACTATGCGCGCCAGTGCCTCTTTTATGCGCTGCTTCTCGGACACATCTCCGCGGACGATCTCCGGGAAACCACGGATCTCTGGGCGCTCGTGACGGCGGGCGGCTCGCCGTCGGCGGGCGCTTCTCCCGCCAGGCTCGTCGAGTTCGCCACCCGCCAGCCCGCGGGCGCCACCGGGGCCACGCCCGTGGATACGGCGATCGTGACCTGTGCCGACGCCGCCGCGCGCCTGGACGCGCTGTGGGCCGCGGAGATCGGTCGCGCCACGGGCATTTTCGGTCTGAGGCTCTTTCCGGACGCCGGCACCGAGGCGCTGGCGCGCGCGGAACTCCTCGCCGCGCTGCCGGTGGCGCACGACTTCCTGATCGGCGCCTCGCGCAACGCCGCGGACATCATCCGCCAGCAGATGGTGCTGAACGCCGTGCACGACGCCGGCGAGCAGTGGTCCACGGAAACGGGCAACGCCGCCGCGCTTCGCGCCTACACCGAGGCCCGCGCCGAGGCCCAGACCGTGGCCGCGTACCGGGCCATCGGCCGCCAGGCCGAGACCTGGGTGCCGCTGCTTCGCATCGTGTTCGAGTGCCTCTACGTCGGCGCCTTCCCCATGGCCGTGCTGCTCATGCTCACCCCAGCGGGGGGCAGCTTCTTCCGCGCTTATCTCGGCGGGTTCGTCTGGTTGCAGAGCTGGGGGCCGCTGTACGCGATCCTGCACCGCATCGCGCTGGGCGAAGCCGCCGAAAGCATGGGCGCTGTCGCGCTGATGCCGGGCGGGGACATCGGGATCTCGCTCGTGGCCCAGGCCGGGATCCGCGCGGTGGCCGCCGACGTGGCGGTCATGTCGGGGTACCTGTCGATGTCGGTGCCGTTTCTGGCCGCCGCGCTCGCCTACGGGGTCGGGCGCGCCACGTCGCTCGCCTCCTCGGTGCTCCACGTCGGCCAGGAGGCCGCCAGCGCGGCGGCGAGAGAGGGCTCGACGGGCAATCTCTCGCTCGCGTCCACGCAAGTCGATTCGCACCGCTTCGCGACGCTCGAAGGCCGCCAGGTCCGCACCTCCGCGCAGGTCGACGCGGGCCGGTACACCGGCTACTCGCCCGAAGGCGCGGCGTTCACCGTGGCCGCCGACGGCACGGCGATCGCCGATGCGGGGGTCGCCACCAGCCGCGTGCCGGCGGCGGGCATCCGGCTCTCGGAGTCGCTGGCCGCGAGCCACGAGAACCGCGCCGCGCAATCCCGGACGCTCGGGGAGAGTTTTTCGGCCGAAGCGGGCGTGGCCCGCACGGCGGCGGCCACGGACGCCACGGCGATGGTGGAACGTCACGCCCGGGACGTGAGCACGGGTACGGCCCACGCAGTGGGCGTCACCGAGAGCGAGTCCCGCCAGGTCCAGGACCTGTCGGGTCATGTGGACCGCCTGTCCGAAATGGGCGGGATCACCAAGGACCAGGCCGCGACGCTGACGGCCGAAGCCAGCCTCGGAGGCGGTTTCGGCAAGGTCGTACGCATCGGCGCGAGGGGTGCCGCGTCGTGGCGGGGCCAGACCATCGAGAGCGAGGCGTTCAACCGCATGCGGGACTACGCCGAACAGCACCAGGTGCTGGATTTGTGGTCGCAGGTCTCCGACGCCTCCAGGCGCTACTCCACCGCGACCGGCGAGAGCGAACTGGCGAGCCTGGACGAAAGCTTCGGGGCGAACCTGACCCGGATGGAACGGTTCGAGGACCGGGCCTCGGCGAGTTTTCAGACATCGGAGAACTGGAGCGCGCAGGCGTCCCAGGTGCGCGCCGAATCCCAGGCCATCGACCGGGAACTCGGGCAGCCGTTCTTCGGCTGGCTCGCGGAGCGCCCGGGTGCGGACGGGCGGCGCATCGGGGTGGGCGGCGCCATGCGGCTGGCGACCCCGCAAACGCCCGAGGAGGCCGAGACGCTGCGCGAATACGCCGCGGAGTTCGTGTCCGAGCGCCTGCCCGCGCCGGTGGCTGCGGGTATCTCGAGCGTGCCGAGCCGCGCCACGTTCGAGGACGCGCGCGAGGATCTGCAGGCGACACAAATACCGGCGACCGGAGCCGCCTACGCGGGTTGGTCGGAAGGCGCCCGGGACCGCGCGACGGACGCCGGCGTGCCCGGCGACGTGGAGGAACCCGCCGCCCGGTCGAGGGGAGACACGGAGGCGGCGATGGACGTGCGGAGCGGCGAGCGGGAGGAACGCACGCGCGCGGCGGAAGCGGCAGTGGATGCCGGGCGCGAGGCCGTTGAAGCCGAACGAAGCCAGCCGATGGGCCAACAGGTGCTGGAGGAAGTGCCGTTGGTCGGCGGGTGGCTCGCCGGGCGCCTCTACGGGACCGCGCGCAACGACGCCCCGGACCAGCCCCTGGCGGGGCAGCCGGGTTCCGCGGGGCGCGACGATCAGGCGCGGGAATCGCTGTGATCGGGATCCGTGGAAAACCGGCCGCCATCGCGCGTGAGCGCTTCGCCGTCGGCCCGGATCCGAAGGTAGGCGTATTGGCCCGAGCGGGTCGCCCAATCGTGATCCTCGTCGTTGCGGGGCAGGTCGCAATACGTGAACGCCGACCAGTCCCCGTGACGCAACCCCTGCCACAAAGCCTGCACGAACGTCGCCGCGATCGTCCAGAGCACGGCGGCGAGCCAGACCGCGCCGATCCAGTCGGCGCCGGCGCCCGCGATGCTCAGCACGACCGTCGCCATGAGCGCCAGGGCGGGCGCACCGAGGATCCACGCGGCGGTACTGCGCGCAGCAGTGCTGCGCACAGCAGTAACGCGTACGGCAGTGTTGTGCGGGCCGGTGCTGGGCACGCCAGTGCCGGGCGTGGCAGGGGGGACGCTGTGGTGTCGAGTCGGTGTCATGGCGGACGTCTCCGGGGTGAAGGGGATTCGGTCGATCGGATGGCGGGCCGGACGGACTTCACCGACCCGACGGGCCTCGCCCCGGACACCGCCCGCCTCCGGCGCCTGGCGGCGCGACGAAGTTCCGGTCAGTACGAAACAGATTCAATGGAAAGCTTCGGGAAAGGATCATGAGAGCGTGGGGCGACGACACCGTCCGCGGCGGACAAACGGTTTTTCACGGGCTTCGGATGTGGACCCAGGTCGTGTACGTGGGCGTGATGATCGTCGCGATCCTTGTCGTGACCGTGCCGGTCGCGATGCTCTGGCGCACGACACCCGCCCATGACGGTTACGGCGCCGGCATGCTGACGCTGGCCGAAATCAAGCTCGCCGTGGGCTACGAACCGGAGTCCGGACAGGAAATACGCCTGGAGAACGGCGAGACGATGGTCGCGCGGATCGACGATATCGCCGCCTACGGCCCGTGGGAGGCCGCGCGCGTACGGATTCTGGACACCGTCATTTCCGGCGCGTGGCTCGGCGGGAAGATCGGCGTGGGCGTGGTCGTCCTCATGCTCGGCTGGTTCCGCTACCAGGGCCACCGCCTGAAACAGAAAAAACGCCTGCGCGGCGCGGAACTGGTGAGCGCACAAGAGCTGTCCCGGCGCGTGCGCCCGCTGCGGGCCCGGGTGTGGGAAGGTGTGTCGGGAAGAGCGCCCGCGTACCGCATCGCCGGGGTCCCCTACCCCGGGCGGACCGAGACCCAGCACACGATCGTGTCGGGTACGACCGGTTCCGGCAAGACCGTCCTGATATCGGACCTCGTGCAACAGATCCGCGAGCGGGGCGACCGCTGCGTGATCTACGACAAGATGGGGAGTTATACCGAAGCGTTTTTCGATGCGGAGCGCGATGTCCTGCTCAATCCGCTGGATGCCCGGGCCCCGCGCTGGTCGCCGTTCTTCGAGGCCCGCTCGCCCCGGGACTTCGACACCATGGCCGCGGCGCTCATTCCGCAACAGAAGGACACGGTCGATCCGTTCTGGGTCACGGCCGCCCGGCAGTTGTTTGCCAACGGCGCCGGCGTGCTGTGGGAACAGGGCGAACGCAACAACCGCGTGCTGGTCGAGCACCTGCTCAAGACGAACCTCAAGGCGCTCGCCGAAGCCATGGAAGGGACCGTGGCGCAATCGATCGTCGACCCGGAGAACCCGAAAACGGCGCTCAGCGTGCGGGCCATGCTCACCGCGCACCTGGGGGCGATGGAGGTCCTGGCGGACAGCGGACAACCGTTCTCGATCCGGGACTGGATTTCCGGCGAGAAGGCGAACAGTTTCCTGTTCCTGACGTCCCGCGGCGACCAGCACGCGAGCCTGCGGGGCCTGATCTCCACCTGGCTCGAGATTGCGGTGAACGCGCTGCTGTCGCTGGACCGCGACGACGGCCGCCGGATCTGGGTGATCCTGGACGAGCTGCCGACGCTGCACCAGGTGCCGAGCCTGCAGCCGGGGCTGGCCGAGAGCCGTCAGTTCGGCGGCTGTTTCGTGCTGGGCGTGCAGGTCGCATCCGCCCTGCGCGACCTTTACGGCCGCAACGGCGCCGAAACCATCTCCGGGCTCTGCGGCACGAGAGTGGTGTTCGCCGCCCCCGACCGGGACACCGCGCAGTGGTCGGCCGACAGCCTCGGGAGGAGCGAGATCGAGGAAGTGGCCGAAGGCGTGAGCTACGGCGCGGACCCGTACCGCGACGGGGTGACGCTCACGCCGCGCCGGGAGCTGCAATCGCTCGCGCTGCCGTCGGAGATCACGCGGCTGCCGAACCTCACGGGGTATCTCAAACTCCCCGGCCCGTTCCCGGTCGCGCGGATCGAACTCAAGTACGTGAAGCGGCCAAAAACCGCACCCAGGTTCGTTCAGAGAGGCCAGGTACACGGCCCCGTCCCGGACACCCCGGCGCGCGGGCCGGCGGAGCCGAACGCGAACGCGCGGGACGCATCGGCAGCGGAGTCGCCGGAGGTGGATAGGGACACGCAAGGCGAGCCGGCGCCGGCGA
Source organism: Candidatus Rariloculaceae bacterium (assembly GCA_965262365.1). Taxonomy (GTDB): domain Bacteria; phylum Pseudomonadota; class Gammaproteobacteria; order Steroidobacterales; family Rariloculaceae; genus UBA6522. The sequence goes on along the minus strand of OZ253541.1, from coordinate 2,438,489 downwards.
TGGTCACGACCAACGGGACGATGGATTCAGCCGGGAAGCCGGGTTCGCAGGGGCAACTGGTGTTCGACAGCGAAGATACCGGGAACGGTGCCGAAGATAAGAATTCTATCGCGTCCGATAACGGCGACAACAGCGACAACCGCGGTCCGGAGACAGGGGAGACCGAACCCCTGCCGTTGCCGGAAGTCGACACCGGAACGGCGGTTGGCGGAACCGGGAACCCCGTGCCCGGGAATGAAGAGGCCGAGCAATCGAACGACGGCACGACACCCGGCTGGACGCCGATCTGACATGGTGGCGTCGATCGGCGCGGTCGCCTCCCCGTCCCAGGGCGTCTCGTACTACGAACGCGACGGGTATTACGCCAGCGAAGACGCCGGACACAGGGAAAACAGCCGCTGGGCCGGCCGGGGCGCCGCCGGCCTCGGGCTCTCCGGTCCCGTCGACCCCAACGCGTTCAGGGCGATTCTCGAGGGGCGTGTACCGGACGGCAAGGGCCGGCGGCTGGGCAAGCGGCAAAAGGACGGCGGCGTGCTCCACCGTCCCGGCCGGGACCTGACGCTGTCGGCCCCGAAGTCGGTGTCCATTGCCGCGCTCATCGGGGGCGACCGGCGGATCCTCGCCGCCCACGACAAGGCGGTCGAACGCACACTCGCCTGGGTGGAGAAGAACGTCGTGCAGACGCGGCTCAGGGACCCGGACACCGGCCGCATGGTCCGCGCCGGCGGGCAGAAAACGGTGGCCGCGACATTCCGCCATGACACCTCCCGTAACCTCGATCCGCAGCTTCACACCCACGCGGTCATCGCCAACATGCTCCAGGGCAAGGACGGCAAATGGCGGACCATGGCGAACGAAAAACTCTACGCCTCCAAGATGCTCATCGGCGCCATCTACCGCGGAGACCTGGCGCGGCGCCTGGAAACGCTGGGCTATGGGATCGAGAAAACCCACGCCGACGGGCGGTTCGAGATCGCGGGCGTGCCCCGGAAGGTAATCGAGGCGTTCTCCACCCGCCGAGCCGCCATCCAGGCGGCCATGAACGAACGCGGCCTGGGCGATGCGGAGCAAAACCCGAAGCTCGCCGAGCGCGCGGCGCTGATGACCCGCGCCCACAAGCGCGACGTGGACCGCGCGACGCTGCGCGAACACTGGAACGAGCAGTCCAGGGCGATGGGGTTCGACGCGGAAAAGCTCGCCGGAAACGCCGTGGAACGCGCCGCCGTCACGGCCAACGAACACCAAGCGCCCTTGCCGGAAATCGAGCAAGACGCAGGCAGTCCCGTGCTTGCAGCAGGCGACACGGCCGAGCGGGCGGTCGCCTGGGCCGTGTCTCACCTGTCCGAGCGCGAGGCGGTGTTTTCGAGAACGGACCTGTTGACCGCGGCGCTGATCTGGGCGCCCGGCGCGGTGCCCATCGAAGACGCCGTCAAGGCGGTGAACCGGCTGGAAACCAACGGCACGCTGCACCGGTCGAACCTCCCCGTCCCGGGCGACTCCCTGACCACGGACAAGGCAGTGGCCGACGAGAGGGAAACCATCGCCCTGATGCGTGAAGGCCGGACACGGGGCAAGGCCCCGATGCGGGCGCGGCGCGTGGACAAGCTGCTGCGCAACGGCCCCCTGACCGACGGGCAGAAGGTGGCGGTGAAGCTGATTCTGTCCGAAAAAGACCGCGTGGTGGGCGTGCAGGGCTATGCCGGCACCGGAAAGACCACCATGCTCAACCGCGCCCGGGCGCTGCTGGAGAAACGCGGCTACGAGCTCAAGGGTCTCGCCCCGTCCGCTTCCGCGGCCCAGACCCTGGCCGCCGAGGCCCACATCGAAACCGAAACCCTGCAACGGTTCCTGGTCCGCAACGCCGGCGTCGCCGAAGGCCGCCTGACCCGCAAGGGCCGGAAAAACATGCGCGCGGCGTTCGCCAAAACCGTTCTCGTGGTGGACGAAGGCTCGCTCGCCTCCACCGTCCAGACCAGAAACCTCCTTCGTATCGCACGGGAACTGCGCCTGCCCCGGGTCGTCCTCGTCGGCGACGGCAAGCAACTGGACGCGGTCGATGCCGGCAAGCCGTTCGTGCAACTGCAGAACGCCGGCATGAAGACCGCGACCATGGACCAGATCATGCGCCAGAAGGACGCGGACCTGAAGGCGGCCGTGGAGGCAAGCCTCGCGGGCGATATCAAGAAAGCGTTCACGAAACTCGGACCGAACGTCGTGGCCGTCAAGCCGGACAACCTCCCCGGCGCCGCCGCCGCGCGCTGGCTCAAACTCTCGCCCGAACAAAGGAAAAACACCGGCCTCATGGCCCCGAGCCACGCGCTCCGGGTGCAGATCAACGAGATCGTGCGCAACTGCCTGATCCGGGACGGGCAGGTCGCGGGACCGGCGCTGAACGCCGAAAGACTCGTCTCCCGGGGTTACACCCACGCCGAAAAGACGCTCGCCGCCAACTACGCCGAAGGAGACGTGGTCGCGTTCCACCGTCCCTACAAGCGGCTCGGGGTTGAAAAAGGCGACGAACTGCGTGTGGCAGGCGTCGACCGCAAAACAGACACGGTCAATCTCACCGGCAAGGACGGAAACCCGGTGACATGGGCGCCGAACAAGCTCGCCGCGAGAACCGGCGGGGCCGAAGTGTACCGGAGCGAAACCATGGAGCTTCGCCAGGGCGACCGTATCCGCTGGACGAGAAACGACAAATCGCTCGGGCTCGTCAACAGCCAGACGGCGGACGTGACCCGCGTGGAAAACGGAACCGTTACATTCAGTCTCGAAGACGGACGCGTTCTGGAACTGGAAAAAGGAGACTCCCAGCTACGCCACATCGACCGCGCCTGGGCATCGACGGTACATGCGTTCCAGGGCCGAACGGTCGATACCGTGATCGCGGCAATGGAAGCGAACCACCCGCATCTCACCACGCAGAAGACACTCTACGTGGAAATCAGCCGAGCCCGTGAGCGCGCGGAACTGGTGACCGACGACCGGGACACGCTCAGGGAGCGGTTGGAGGCGGCGACCGGCGAGCGTATCGCGGCGCTCGAAGCAGTCGACCTCGTCCGTGCGCCATCAGCCTCGCCGGAGAAGGCGCACAAAATCGAAGACGCGAAAGCCCCCGATCGGGTCGAGCGAGAGAGTCCAGCGCCGACAGTCGAGCACGAGAAGTCTCGCGAGGCACCGGGGCTGGAGTTGTAAGGCGTGTGCGGGGATGGATGCGGGTAGAGGTTTCGTATGGGCGAAGCGTGCCGTTGGCCCGCTCCACGCGCCCCTTGGCCTGGGGACTGTGGGCGAGGATCGGCTCGATATCCAGCGTGCGCAAGGCCCGCGTGAACTGCGTCAGAGCGCCGTCGCGCTCGCCCTGATTGACCCGGAAAATGCCGTGCTTGTCCGTGTAAAGCGCCATCGGGCGACCGTGCGCGTGGAGGTACTCGCGCAACGTCTGCATGTACGCCTGGGTGCTCTCCGAGGGCACGAATCGCCTTGACGACCCGTACAAGCCAGCGAAACCACCCGCTGATGCGGGCGCGCCGGAGCGCCACCGGTCAGTAGTGCAGCTCCATCGTCGGCACCGCGCCGGTCGGCGAATCGTATGGGGCCGGATACCGGAAGTAACGCAGAACAAGGTCCTTGTTGCTTTCCTTTACCCAATCGAAATGGGCGTAATAGCTCACCATAAGGTCCAGCCCGATATCCGTATCGTCCTCATTGTGATCAAGGCCAAAACAATGCCCTAGTTCATGGGCAATGACAGGTGTCGACAGCAGCGCCCATGCTCGACATGCGGTGCTGGTCCAGTGCCTTAGCGACCGATCTCCCCAATACCACCATGTGGCCACCCCAAGCAGCCCGCTCCACGCGAGCCCATCCTCAAGAATCACGACATTGAGCTGAACCGTACCTCTTGGCGGTGACTCGCGGTCATGCAAATCCAACACGAAGTTCCTCATGTCCGTGATTTCGCCGAGGTCGCCGTGAGTGCATGACTGTTCTGAATAGAGTGTCGCTTCTTCGCATACCAAGACGTGAAAATGATCGCCGTAAAGCAGGGTGTATTGATCGTAGGCGAGCCCCAATACTTGCAGGGCCTCATGCACGGTCGCGAACAGTTTCGCTACCTTCGGTGCCAACGTGCGGGAAGCTCTCTCGGCCCCACTCGCTTCCGTTTCGTCATACACGCTTGCGTCAAAAACGACGATGGGCACAATCTCGATTTCCAGTCGGTCATGTCTGGACTTTAAAAGCTCAAAGCGATCCAACGGGACCGGAGCTTGAGGCGAGACTGTTGTTGCCCCGAATAGGAGACAAAACAGGATAGCAATTCGCATCGGGAAAATGCTTGCCTTCATTCAGGGCGAACGCGAGTTATCTGCGAACTTCAGCGTCTACCTTATTGTCCGGTTGGGACAAGTCGCGCCTCATCGGATCGGGTTTGTTATTGGAGGCTTGCGTAACGTCTGCGTGTGCTCGGCGCATCGCTTTCGCGAAGATATCGGCGGAACCCTTCGGTTTCCCCTTGCTCATCGGTCACTCCTTGGCATCTCGGCTACCGGCGCTGCCCATCTGGGGCGGACTCAGCTTACCACAACGCTCGCTACTCGCAGACGACGATGTCTCCTTCCGGGTCGCTCATGTATGGGTAGGCCGGGCTGTCGGAATACACGGGTGTGATTCCGTGCGCTCTCGCTTCCGCGCATGAGATACGACCGTTCCGGTTGTCGTCGTAGAGCGCGAGCGGGTGGTTGGGGTCGGCGTACGGATCGTATTCTTGGTCGTCCGTATCGTCGGCTCCGATCGGCACGTGCGAAGGCAATACGAGAGTCGGATCGAACCAATCGCCGCGCTCACCGCCGTCGTACGTTCGCCCGTAGTTTCCCATGATCAGCAAGTCGGCAAGTAACTGTCCGTCTGTAAGCGCTGTGCGGACCCCACCTTCCTTTCAGGGAGCCACTGAGATTGGATGACTCCTTTTATATAAGGAGTTGTTCGATGAGGGATCATGATGTGGATGCCAGGGGTGAAGCCTCTGGCGGGGCGGCTGCGGCCAACGGAGCGGCTGCGGTTGGGCGCAAGCGAAGGAAGCGAAGGGCGCGGCGGTCCTGGAGCGTGGAAGAGAAGATTCGGATCGCGCGCGAGAGCTTCGCAACCAGCGAGACGATCACGGCGGTGGCCAAGCGACACGGCATCCCGCGCAACCGATTGTCGTCGTGGCGCACGCAGCTGCGCCGGGGCAAGCTGGCGGCGCCCTCATCGGCGCAGGCGCAGCCGGCCGGGGCGTTCGCCGCCGTGGAGGTGGAGGAGCCTTCTTCGGTTCTGATCGAGGGCCGGCGTGTGACGGTGCGGCTGGAAGGCATCGCCGACACGGCGGGGATCGCGGCGATCGCCGCGGCGCTGGCGGGTGGTTCGCGATGATCTCGCTGAGCGGCACGCGGATCTTGGTGGCCACGCGGGCTGTGGATTTTCGCAAGGGCCACGACGGGCTGGCCGCGGTGGTGCAGAACGAGCTGGGGCTTGACCCGTATTCGGGGGTGGCCTATGTCTTTCGAGCCAAGCGAGCCGACAGGATCAAGGTGCTCTGGTTCGACGGCACGGGTCTGGTGCTGGCGTACAAGCGTCTGGAGGGCGGCCGGTTTGCCTGGCCGGTGGTTCGCAACGGCGTCATCCGGCTCACCCGGGCGCAGTTCGAGGCGTTGTTCGAGGGTTTGGATTGGCGCCGGGCGTGGTCCCCGAGGGTGCGCCGGCCACGCACCGCGGCTTGACGCTCAAGGCCGCTGCACAAGCCCTGATATCGGCCCGTTTCCCGGGCCGATATTCGTTTATAACTAACTGATTTTATGATAGTATTCTGCCATGCAGGCTCATCCAGAAGCGGTCGATCTCAAGGCGTTGCCGGAAGCCCATCGGGCGCTGTTCGAGCGCCAGCAAGCCGACAACGAAGAGCTTCGCGCTCAGGTCGAACTGCTCGCCGACACCAACCGCCGCCTGGAACACCTGGTCGAGGAGCTGCGCCGGGTGATTTACGACAAGCGCTCGGAGAAGCGCCCGCTTAACGATCGCCAGTTGGCGTTCGAGGACCTGGAGGGCGCGGTGGCCGAAGTCGAGGAGGCGGTGGCTGCGGTGACCGCTCCGGGGACATCGACCGCCACCCGGCGCCGTGCCCCGCGACGCAACCTCGGTCGTCTGCCGAAGGGCCTGGAGCGGATCGAGCAGGTCATCGAGCCCGATAGCACGCAGTGTCCCTGCGGGTGCGGGGAGATGATCCGCATCGGCGAGGACCGCACCGAGCGGCTGGATATCGTGCCGGCGCAGCTGCGGGTCATCGTCACCGTGCGCCCGAAGTACGCTTGCCGAAGCTGCGAGCAAGGGGTCCTGCAGGCCGCGGCGCCGGCGCACCTCATCAAGGGCGGATTGCCGACCGAGGGGGCGCTGGCGCAGGTGCTCATAGCCAAGTATGGGGACCATCTACCGCTGTACCGCCAATCGCAGATTTACGCCCGCTCGGGGGTGGACCTTGACCGCTCCACGCTCGCCGGTTGGGTGGGAAAGGCGTCGTTTCACCTCATCCCGGTGGTGGATCGGCTCACCTGGCACCTGAAGCGGTCCGGGCATTTGTTCATGGACGAGACTCGGGCGCCCGTGCTGGACCCGGGCCGGGGCAAGACCAAGACGGGGTATATGTGGGCGCTGGCCCGCGATGAGCGGCCCTGGGCCGGTCAGGATCCGCCGGGCGTGGTGTTCTTCTACGCGCCCGGGCGCGGCGGACACCACGCCAAGCGTTTTCTCGAGGGATTCGAAGGCAAGCTGCACGTCGACGGCTATGCCGGCTACAACGTGGTGGCGGCGCCCGGCAAGGGGGTGGTCCGCTGTTACTGTTGGAGCCACGCCAGACGCAAGCTGTGCGAGGTCCACGACAGCCACCGCTCCACGATCGCCGCCGAAGGGTTGCGGCGGATCGCGGCCATGTACGCCATCGAGAAGGCGATCCGGGGCGAGCCGCCCGAGGTCAGGCTGGCCGCACGCCAGGCGCGGACCGCGCCGTTGGTCGAGGACTTCGGGGTGTGGCTGCGCCGGCAACGCGCCCGGATCTCGCCCAAGTCGCGACTGGGCGAGAAGCTGGCCTACATCGGCAATCATTGGGACGGGCTGCAGGTGTTCCTCACCGACGGGCGCGTGGAGATGGATACCAACATCGTGGAAAATGCCATCCGGCCGCTGGCGCTGAACCGCAAGAACGCACTGTTCGCTGGCCATGACGAGGGTGCGGCGGCCTGGGCCCGCATAGCCTCATTGGTTGAAACGGCGAAGATGAATGGCGTCAACCCCCACGCCTACCTCAAGGCCACGCTCGAAGCCATCGCCAATGGCCACTCGGCCTCGAAGATCGATCAACTGCTACCCTGGGCCTATACGCCAATCTCAAGCTAAAAGCTAGGTGGTGTCGGCGCTCCGCTTACGTCCGTCTTGCAGGTAGACGGTTGAAAGCACGCGGCCGCCGTACTTGTCGCTCTCGATTTCCGTGAGGATTACGGTTTGGTCGACGAGCATATTCCTGACGTAGTCGTGTGATGCGATTGCCCATCGATTCTCCCGGTCGCATTGTCCGCGGATCTCGGGCGTGTCGACGCCCAGCACGCGGACGCTTCCCGTCCAGGTCGGGTCCGGCCAGATCGTGGCTTCGACCGTCAGCGTGTCGCCGTCGTACGCGTCGGTCACGAGCGCGCCGACGGTCGTCATGGCTGCGCCGTGCGACGCCGCCAGAAACAGCGGAGCCGTGAAGAACGCCCTCCGTGGCCTCATGGCGATGGCCGGCGGTGTAGTGGCTCGTCGATACAGTCTTGTCTCGCGACGCTTATGGTCCGATCATTCGGTTCCCACGGTTTGTCGTCGCCGTACGCGTTCTGCATCGCGATGACGGCGTCTCGCATGTCGGCGTCGAGTCGGGCGTACGTGTCGACCAGATAGCGGTCCGAGATGTCGTCCGGCCCGCCCGTGATTACGTGCATCGACGCGTCGATCTTGCCGGTCTTACAGGTGTCGATGGACGTTTGTTCGTCGGCCGGCATCGCGGACCACAGCCGGTCGTATTCGGCGTATGCCTGAACGCACGGGTCGGTCCGGTGGATAGCGGACGCAGTCAGCACGATGCCGGCGGTCAATGCTACGTACAGTCCAAGCGGTATCGGTAATCTAATCCGTCGCTCCTCCAACGATTGAAGGCGCGGAGAGGATTGCGAACGAAATGGCAGCCGAATAGAATTCGAGCCGCCGCGCCTGGTTGTATCACTTCCCCTGTGGGCGGCTAGAACCCCGGTCGAGCTCCATTCTGGCCGGGGTTCGTCTTTTCCCGGCGCGTATTCGTCGGACGAATGGCGCCGGACCGTTGCAATTGTCGCTCGGTAGAGTGATTACCCCGCGTATTAGCCGAGACCGAGGGAGCTACTGCCCCGGGTCGTCCTTCGACCTGTTCGGCGGGGGACCCGGTAGACGGGCTCCCAAGCGCAATTGAGACATGCACTATTTCGCAGGGGTTTTGGCGGGTTAGCGGACGCGCTTCCGATTGACGCGCCTGGAGGCAGGCAGATAGAATTGTTGCCCTAAACGCGAAACGCCAGAGCTACCAACTCTGGCGTTTCAAGGTTGCGCTAAGGATTGGAAGAACCGATGCGCTAGGGTTTCTATTATCTATAGATTTCCCTCGCCGTAAACCTCCTTATTGCGCGCCCATGTAGGCGTACAAAGGAGAAATCTTATGACGCTGCAAGAACCTCTAACGGTTCAGCTCGAGCTTTTCCCAACGAGTAAACGTATATCAGCCTATCCGTTGGCTTCGTTTCTTAGGAACTTGCGCGACACCGATCCGGACGCGCCGTCCGTCGTTCTGCCGGGACACTGGCTGAAGATTAAGCACACCCTGGATTATCCCGTCGAGATTGGTGTGCGATTGGCTTGAAGCGGATCGCACATCAGATCCAGGAGAACGCGGGGAAACTATCGGAAGACAAAGGAGACGAAAAATGGGACTAGATATTAATCGGCCGCTAACACAAGCGAAGATCGAAGAATTGACCGACGAACAACTCGACCAAATACACGGCTTCTTGTGGCCGGAAGACCCAGTGTCGATAACCAGGTCGGATGACGAGATCGTTTCCGATCTCACGCTAAGAAGATGTAAGAAAATATGTAATCGGCAACGTGCTTTTTGCGTATTGACGGCCATTGCGACAGGTAATTGGGCGGGTCTGGTCGTGTGCCAGGAAACGTGGAACCAGTGCCGCGCGGAGTGCGAACAAACCGAAGCTGATGGGCCGTCTACGGAGAATTCAGAATGAAAGGCATGATTTTCGTCGCCAGCTTGCTGTTACTCTCGATGAACGTCTCCGGCCATGAGGTTGTCGAGGACAACGGCTGTATTGATTTCGCGGAGCCGGATGAGTCGTCCGAACGGGACGAATGGTATTTGGTCAACACCTGCCTCTACACCGTCGATGTGCTCTGGTGCTCCCTTGATGGTTCCAGTGACGGACTCGAGTGCGGCGGCGAAGAATACTATGCGCGGCTCGATATCCTTGATTCCGAGGGGCGCGTTGCGTCCGATGTGCTTTTCAGCCAGGACTTGGCTTTAGGCGTTGCTGCCTGTCGCAATGATTATGACCCGACTGGCTTCAACGGACTCGACGTTGATAGCTTGTTGCCCGATGGCTCGTTTACGTGCTTGATCGGTCAGCGATCATTCGGTGCTTCTAGCCTGGTCGGCGCGTCCAGCGCCGTTTCAGGTGTGGACGTGCCGAACGATAGTCACTGCGTATCGGCAAGAATCGCCAGGCCGGGAAGCCAGGCGAGTTGGCACTTGGTCAATGACTGTTCTTACAGCGTTGATGTGCGTTGGTGTGATGCAAGTGAGTGCGGCGGATCATCATTTTATCGGTATAGCGCGCTCATTGATCCATCTGCGGTTGTCGATATATATACGGGTTTCGATGGGAATGAGAATATGCTTTTAGCGGCGTGTCGGGAGGAAATCGAGCAGGGTTTTTATGGCTTTGATAGAGATTCCTTTCAATCGGACGGCGCGTTTGCTTGCCTAACCGATTAACCTTGCCCATGTTCTGCCACCGGCATGTCACGCGCGCTCAGTCCGGTGGAGATCCGGCCCGCTCTCACGCCCATGGGGGCGGGCCATCTACAACCACGTAAAGGAGACATCAATCATGAATGACTGCCTGCATAACGTCATCCGGGCGATGATCGTAGATCCGCGGATCATCACAGAAGAAACTGACGCCGTTGAAGTGAAGAGAGTTGCCGTCGATGCGGAAAGACCCGAAGAACGAGGCTTTGCGTGGAGGGAACGTCGGAGTCCGATGAATGGGAAGAGGTAGCGCAATGAGAGAATTCAGGATCAGGAGGACTCTCAAGCTCGGGTGAGTCATATACGAAGCCGTTTATGAGAAGGGGCATGAGGATCAGCCTTATTGGTTCGAAGGAGATCGACGAGGCTGTGCCGATACGCACAGCTCCGAAAGCTCCTTTTCTGTTAGGCTTGGGGACCCGAAACGTAGCCGGTACACACGCCTTAATCGAGGTGGTAATCCGTGACTCTGTGGCACCAGCTCCGTATAGTCTTCTCTTGACGGTGCCCGGGGCTCGTCAACTGTCTCGGCTGTTTCAGGATGCCGTAGACCATTACGTAAACCAGACCGACGAAACGGAATCACGTTCGAACGATACGTAGACATGGCAGCCCCCTCCGGACGATGCCGGCCAGCGCCGGTCTAGTTAAATATATAATCTCCATCCCGATGGCCAGGTACACCGCCTTGTTGCGCACCAGGCCCTCGTCGCGGATCTTCACCCGCAGCGCGTCGAAGTACACGATCGCGTAGACCGGCTCCAGAGGGCGGTTCTGTCACGCGGTGACGTCCTCGAGCACCGCATCGGTCACCGCCGAGACCAGTGCGGCGGATACCCCGATGCCGTACAACTCCTCGATATGCGCCTGGATGTCTCGTGTGCTCATCCCGCGCGCGTACATCGCGACGATCTTCTCGTCGAATCCGGGGAAGCGCCGCTGATACTTGCCGATCAGCACCGGATCGAATTGGCCCTGGCGGTCTCGGGGGATGTCCAGAACGATCCGCTCGCTGCCGGTGTCCACCGTTTTGCGGGACGAGCCGTTGCGGTGGTTGGATTGGGCAGAAGGGGTTCGGCGGTTGCATCGACCCGGGGTTACCCGGTGCAGGAGGGTGTCCCGTTCAACGCGGGATCAATCGCATCGAGCCGTGAACTACACAGGTCGGGGCCGATTCCCGCGGCGACGGTGCTCGGCACCGCCGAAGTCCACGGGACGTTGACCCGGCGCCCCGTTCAGTCTCGCCAACGGCCGGCGCTTGGTCCGCCGCCGCCCGATGGGCGCCGCGCGCATCGAGGTAGAGGGTCCGCTCGACACCGACGGGCCGATTCTGAATCGCCTCGGCTGCGTGACGGAGATCGTGTCGTGGCGGACCCGCGTGTTCGTTCCGGTCGTCGGCGCGCTCGAACGGCTTCTCGACCGGTATCCGCTCGGTCCCGAGCCGGCCTTACCCCGGCGTTCCATACGTATGGCCGCTCGCCGGCCCGGTCGCATCAAATGCCCTCTGGAAAAGAGAAGCAAACGGACACAGACCTCATGATATCGGCGCATGCGGTGCTGGCCGGTTGCCATTATCATGGGTTGGGCGATTTCATGAACAATGATCGGCAATGGGAATAGAGTAACGATGAACCAAACGATTCTCGCAGCACTTGCCCTGTTTCTCGCCGTTGGCGGGCAGGCCCAACAGGCCGATGACGCGTCTCAGCTCAAGTGGTTGGTTGTTAACCGCGAAAATGGTGTCGTCGAGGAAGGGTTTCAAGTCAACGGTATGAGAGTCGGCCAGTGGACGATCATATTTCCCCACGACAGCGTGTGGTCGGGCCCTTACGTGGATGGAGAACGGCACGGGCTCTGGCATATGATCGATGGGGACACGTCGTACACCACCTACTATGTGCAGGGTACCGACATCGACAATGCCTTCCGTGTTGAAGTCGATGATGTGGAGTCGCTGCTGGAGTTCATGGATGCGGCCGGGGTCGGCGTCGATGAATTGGTCTTCAATTACGGGCGGGAGACCTACTTGCACGCGGCCATGAGTCTCTTTCGTCCAATCGAGGTCATCCGCACACTGTTGGACATGGGTGCCGATCCAAACCAGGAAGGCCTTGGGAGGGCTTCACCGATGCGGGCGGCCATACCTTATGGCAGATGCAGTTCCTACGGTCTTGAGGTGCTGGACGAACTCGTGAAAGCGGGCGGCGACGTTACAGTGAAAGACGGAGCATCCGCTACGCTAATGCACGAGTTTGCGCTCGTTCGGGAATGCAACAATGAGTTGGCCCGGGCGTTTGTCGTCCGACTGACGGCGTTTGGGCTGGACATCGAGGCCAGAGATCAAAATGGGAGCACGCCGTTGAACGAAGCCGCCAGGCAACTCAGGTCGGTTTCCGTGGTTCGGGCGATGATCGAATTCGGGGCAGACGTCAACTCGCGCGATCGATTGGGTCGAACCCCGTTACACAATGTGATTTCGGACCCGCCACCTGAAGATACCCTGCTGGAAGAAATCACACCGTTAATTTATGCACAATCCGATCGGGAAATTGCTCGCCAACAGTCGGACATCGGCCTGCTGTTGCTCAGAAACGGTGCAGATCCGAACCTGCTTGACGCGGATGGCATGGCGCCGCTGGATGGGATTGAAGAAGATTCTCCGCTTGGGCGCACGCGGTTTTACCGGCACCTGGTGCGACGAACGGAGAATGAATGACGCACATGGCGTCCTGTCACGCGGCCTGGTGACAGGTCCATCGCAACAACTGGAAGTGGCACCGCGCAAGGCTGCTAGCCAGGAAGAACAGCCGGGTCGTCGGTGTATTGGGTGGTGTCGTGCAGGGGGGTTTGGTCATTCCAGACTGAAGACGCTCGCGTTGCACCGGGGATGAATCGCTGGAACAATCGGGACAGACACTATGAACGGGAGCGGGGCGATGACAAGAACAGGGGCGTCATTGGCGATGGTCGTTGTTGCGATGTGTGCCATGGTTGGCGCGCTGGGGCAGGAAGGCGAGGAAATACTGACCAACGCGGACATTGTCACGCTGATGGAGGCAGGCGTATCGGCGTCGGCGATCGTTACGGTGATCGAGTCGAGGCGTACGGAATTCGATACCACGGTGGCGCAGTTGGCGGCGCTGTCGAGGGTGGGGGTGGATTCGACGGTGATCGAAGCGATGACCCGGGCGTCGGCCGCGGCACGCCCGCCGCTGTCGGCACCGCAGTCCGGCGCAGCCGCAGCGTATTCCTCAGGCAGCTCGGCGCCATCGCCGGTGCCGCAACCGGGTAGCGCGCAGACTGCACCGCGCGCGCTGGCCCGGCAAGCAGGGGAGACTTTCTCGGATGTATTGAGCACAGGCGGTCAGGGTCCGGAGATGGTGGTGATCCCGGCAGGGCGTTTCCGAATGGGGTGCGTTTCGGGTGTGGAATGCTTCGATCGTGAACAGCCGGTACACGACGTGACGATACCGCGGGCGTTCGCGGTTTCGAAGTACGAGGTAACGTTCGAGGACTACGACCGGTTCACGTATCCGAACAGGGTGGACGATGAAGGCTGGGGCCGGGGCCGTCGCTCGGTAATCAACGTGTCGTGGGATGACGCGCAGGAATACGTGGCGTGGTTGTCGCGGCAGACGGGACAGAGTTACCGGTTGTTGAGCGAGGCGGAATGGGAGTACGTGGCGCGTGCGGGGACTTCGACGATGTACAGTTGGGGCAACGCAATTGGAAATAACCGGGCTAACTGCTACAACTGGGAAGATCGAGAGCGCTGCGGTGATCAGTGGGAGAACACCGCGCCGGCGGGTTCTTTTCCGGCCAACGGGTTTGATGTGTACGACATGCACGGCAACGTAGCGGAGTGGGTGGAGGATTGTTGGAACGAGAGTTACGCCGGGGCACCGAGCGACGGAAGCGCGTGGCTAAGCGGGGATTGTAGCCAGCGCATGTTGCGTAGCGGTGCCTGGGACCGCCTCCCCAGGAACCTGAGCTCCGCGTCCCGCTTCAGGGCCACCACCGGGAACCGGCTCACCAACGTCGGGTTCCGTGTGGCCCGGACGATTACGCCTTGAATCTTTACCTCCTTACGTCTTTGGGGGGTTCCAAGGGGGGGCGTGCGCCCCCCTTGGACGCGGCAACGCGATGGCGGATGAAATCGCGTTGGAGGAGCCCGTGACGCGCAAGGATGACGTGGACGACTCGCGGCGCAGCGGCCCGGACCATGCCAGGACGACCGGCGCGGCGCTGGAGGCGCATTATCGTTTCATCCTGTGGTTGGTGGTGGCGGTGAAGCGGTTTTCGCGCAACCGGAAATTTCAACTGGGCGATCGCGTCCAGGCGAGGGCGCTCGACGTGCAGGAGCGGCTGATCGGACTGGCGCCATGCGCTTCCGCAGTGAAGTCGCTGGCGGTCGAAGCCTGCAACGAAAACGAGATTTTTCAGTGGTTCCTTGCGCGCAACGCTGGCGGGGACAAGGAATGTCTGAGCCCAAAGGTGCGAAGGTTGTGCGCGCGGCGATCGCGAAATCCGTACTGGTGGTGAACGAAGGCTCGCTTGAGTCGACAGTGCAGATGCGGGATCTCTTGCGGATTGCTAATGCGCTCAGGCTAATCCCGTCCGGTTCGGCGCACAGACGCCATTTTGCGGTCGCGCTCGTCTCGAATCTGGTGATGGGTAGCATGACCGCTCAAAATTCGGAGTAATGGGGCAGGTAACCGGACTTCCGCCCCAAAAAGCATCGCCGTTTCACGGCAAACCAACTCGCCGCGTGCCGGTCGAAACCCTACAATTGACCTTCGCGAATAGGTCGGGCTAGCGAGTAGATCGCCAGGACAGTCGCGGGGTGGATCAAGGACTTCTGCTTTGTTCTGTCGCCGCCGTGAACGTTCCGAAGGTTTCACGAGGTGGCCGCCCGTCGCGTGCGAATGTCCCCGCCTTCTCGAGATGGACCTGCATCGCGCATCCCGCCGATGTGCCTTCGCCGTCCCGAAACAGAGGTGACATGGCGCATGCGTGCCCATACGATGCATCTTCTGGATAGCGGTTTCGCGATGTGCGACGCCGCAATGGCGCCTGGGCTGCTCCAGCCAGGAACTCACCTCCTCGCCTGGCGCCAATCACGACAGACTTCTTGCGGAAACCGTCGGCCCATATTCAGTTTCTAATTGAATGATCGGGCCCGACCCTGTCACTGGCGCGACGGTCCAAGAATGCGTGTTGTTCTCCGATTAATGTGACAACGTGTGGCGTGCGTCGCGGTGGTCATCTGCCATGAGGGGATCAGCGGCTGGTGTTCACAGGCGGGAGGACTTTCGGCCGTATTTTGATGTTTCTCCTAACGCCCAGATGAATTCTCGCGCACCTGGTCACCGTGCCCGTCGTTGTTGCTGTCAGCCAGTTCTCAAAACAGCTCTGCCAGCTGGTCATCCAGAGTGCAGATTCATTATGCTACAGTGCATAAAGAATCGCGGGAAGGAAGTCAGACGATGGGCACTTTAAATATCCTGTGCCGAGTGTCGACGTACGTCGTGGTGGGGTTGTTTGGCGCCGTGGCTGTCGCACAGCGCTCGGCGGGTCTCGACGACCACGGTGACTCGCCGGACTCGGCCACGCCTCTTGCATTGGAGGAGATTGCGACGGGTTATATCGACTCAATGGGCGATCTGGACTATTTCCGGATCGACCTACCGCAACAAATGGACTTGATTGTGGTCACCAGCGCGGATGAGTGGTTCGATATTACGCTTGTCGACGCGAACGGCCAGACTATCACCGACGTGATCGGCATGTATATCGAAAACGATGACATTGGATATAGCCGTCAGGGACAGAGCCGTCAGGGTCTGCACGCAATACTGGAAGCAGGCAGTCACTACCTACGTTTTGGGGTTTGGGGGGGGGCGGGGAGGATCGGATAATTACCAGGTCTTCGTCCGCCAAACGCCCCCGGACGATCACGGCAACACGGAGGCGGAGGCGACAGCGATCGTGCTCGGAGGCACAGTGGCAGGCGAAATCGACCCGTACGATGACGAGGACTATTTCCGTCTTGAAGTGGAGCGGCGAGCCACCGTCGTCGTAACTGCGGCGGGTAATGCGCAATTCGGGGCGTTGACCGACGCGGATGGTGGCGTGCTCAGCACAATGGAATGGATACCCGAGCGTTCCGAATTTCAGCTGCAGGGCGAACTGGATGTGGGCAGCTATTACGTGGGACTGGCTTCTGAGGAGACTGGACGATACGAGATTGTCGCGCGCGAGACGGAACCGGACGACCATGGAAATCGGCCGGACACGGCCACCGTTGTCCTGCTGGGCGGGACGGTGAACGGAGTCGTCGAGCGACGGGACGACATCGACTATTTCCGTCTGGACCTGCCGCGTCCAGTTACCGTCGCGGTGTCTGTGGCGAGCGAATTCGACAATGCCGAATTGAATCTCCTCGACGCAGAGGCGGTATGGCTCCAGGAAGGCTATGGCACGGCTCGGACGGACCTGCGCACGAGGGCCGAGCTTGCGCCCGGGACATATTACTCGTCGGTGGTTTCTTTTCGGTCAGTGACTGCGTTCTCCGCGGGATTGTGCGGACCGCCCCAACGGGCTGATTACATCGGACCTTATCGGCTTAGCGTCCAGGAGGTTGCGCCCGACGATCACGGCGGTCTCCCGGCGACCGCTACGAATATGCAGCTGGATACCACCGCTCGTGGAGTGATCGGTTACATAACGGGCGAGATCGATCCACGGGAAGATCAGGATGTCTATCGACTTGAGCTCGCGCGGCGTACCGACTTGATTGTTGATGTCGTTGGCACGTTCCCGCCGCGAGCACGCATTCTAAACGCGGTTGGCGCCGAAATTGCTATGGAAGACGGCGGCATACTTGAAGAAATCATCTTAACCCAAGCGTGCGACGACTGGACAATGAAGCCGATTGAGCCGAACTCTGAAGAGAGGCAGTTGCAGATTCGATATGCGGCGCAACCGGGCGTGTATTATGTCGAGCTGTCGTCGCTCAAGGCTGCGGGCCGCTACGAGGTGGTTGTCCGGGGGTCGGGCCAGGACAGGCGATAGGCGGTTCAATCCACCATGGACTGCAGCGACCAGTCCCACATGTAGTGAACCCGCACACGCTGGTCCAAGCACCGTTGAGCGGCCCATAATCGCAACGTCGAACACGCGATTTGGCAAGTTGCATCGCAAAATCGATCAATGCTATACCATCCTCGCCTGTCCCGAATGAATAACATAGATGACCGTTGCGCCCTGGAGAGACCCAAATAGCCATGCCAATCGTCTGGCGGCGAACGGTCTGACTGGGCTACTTTCTATCGATCTTGAGGGCAAATCGCGAATCGGGGCCATTGGCGCTGTTCACACAGATAAATCGAGCAGCTATACGTGGAAGGGCAATGCCAGATTTGGGCATCAGACACCATGTGCGCAAGCTGACGAAGGATCTGACGATCCGGTTCCGCAACCGCGAGTACCGGGTCACGAGGCGCGGCAAGGAGTACCGTCTGCGCGGCGCGGCGGTCACCGTGTGCCAGACGTTCGACGGTTCGGTGACGGTGCTGCGCGACGGTCGGGCGTTGCCGACACGGTTGCTCGGGGAAGGCGAGGCGGCGACGGTGGAGGACGAGAAAACGGTGGTGCGGCGCGTGGACCGGATCAAGGCGGAACAGCGATCGCGCCCGACCTACAAGCCGGCCCGGACCACCCTTGGCGGCGGTCGTGGAAGCCGGACGCGGGCGGGGCCGCGGCGGGATGAAGCCCGTGCGCATCGGCCTTGGGCTTCGGTCGCTCCGCTCCCTGCGCCCAAGGCCGATGCGGTACCGCCACAGGTGTATGGCACACGCCGGCCAAAGGGGACATTTCTGCTTTGCGTTTACAGCGTGTCAATTGGGAGCCTTGTCGTGTCGACTGTCATGACTCATCCGCTAGTGCGACGCCCGTTCGTAGCCAGTGGCCCAAATGTCACGGCCAGGCGTCCCGGCGCGCCAACCGGCGGTTCGAGCGGGCGGGACGCTTGCACTCACCATAAGCGGCGATGCACTGAGCCGGGTTCCGCGGCCAGTCATCAGCGCTGCGCGCTCGGCCAGCCTCGTATTCTGCTCCGGATCGCCCAGGCCGCGCTCGTTCATCGCCGCCCTGATGGTAGCGCGGCGCGTCGAGAACGCATCGATCGCCTTTGGGAGGACACCCGCAATCTCGAACCGCCCGTCGCCATGGACCTTTTCGATCGGCAGCCGAACGCTTCAAGGTACCGCGCCAGGTCTTCGCGGTGGATCGTGCCGATCAGCAACTTCGAGGCGTAGAATCCAACGTTGGCCACAGCGCTCGATTTGCCGTCCTCGCCCTGCCGCATGAGGCGATGACCGCGTGCGTGTTAAACTCCTGCAGGGTGTCGCGGTGTGAGCCGTCTTCGTTCGCGCGCTAACGTGGTACAAGGCGGAAGCCTGATCTTGTACGTCGTCCGAGGTGTCGAAGTGTTGAAGTTAGCTGTTCTGAGTGCGGTGTTGGTGCTTTTTTCGTTCTCCGCTCACGGTCAGGATGGCGTGGACCAGAACGCGTGTATTGAAGCGTCGGAGATGCCGGGTATGCCGGATTGGTACCTGGTCAACACCTGTTCGTTTGCCGTGCAGGTGAGCTGGTGCGCACGTGATCTGCTGAGCGACCACCTTCGGTGCCGCTTGCAGGAAAGCACGTTCATGAACTATTACCACGGGTCGTCCGTGATGGAGCGTGGTGAGACGAAGGGGCTACCGATCCCGCTCACGCAGGATCTCGGCTTAGCGTTTGTCGTGTGTCGGTATGACGCTGGCGTTGGCGGTCTGAAGGGCGAGGACTACTTTTCGGACGGTAGTGTGAGGTGTCCGTTGGATGGGCCTGCTCCCGCGGACAGGCCGCAAACTATTGATGGGTCTGAGCTTTTCGGAGCGGCGCGCGATGCGTCAGATGTGAATATCGAGGACGCGAATCACTGTATTACAGCGGAGAAAGGTCGCCGCAATTGGTGGTTCAGAAGTAGTTGTGGGTATAGCGTAGAGATTCTGTGGTGCAGGCGAAGTGAGTGCGGCGGTTCTTTTCCCGAGGAGGGCTCCCGCATTATGCGGGAGTATTATCCGTGGTGGACTGATACCTATGTTTCCGCGATGTTCGGGGGCCATGCAGCGTGGGCGATTGCGGATGACAAGTTTGTCCCTGTTACGGATGATTTCGATGTGGAGTTCGCTGCCTGTCGGTACGATTTCAATGCGAATTTCGGCATAGTGATGTCGTCAATCAGGCAGGATGGTAGTTTTCGCTGCGGGACGAAGTACTGAGTGTGTGACGTTCGCGGCAGCGAACCTTCTCTGTCGACCATGCTGCGCTTGGTCGTCTTCGGTCGACCTTGCCGGGCGTTCTTCGCGGATGCAAACCTCTCTTTTCCCAGCTTGAGCTCTGGCGCATGTCGCGGCCACCGTCCTTTGCCCACCGGAACGGACCCTGCGGCCGGTGTTCGGATTCGTGAGCCGTGTCTGCAAGACGTCCTTTTCCACCCAGGCCATCCTGCGTTCAACCGCCCTGTCGCGGGTGGCGAGAATCCGCCGGTCACCCCCGATCAGTGCGGCAACGGACACCGGCTTCGGGGCCGATAAGGTCAGATTCGTGCCGGGACGGTGCAGCATGGCGCCGTCTCTTTCTGCTTGCGCCCCGACCGCTGGCCTGCTCCGTGCGGTTCACGGCCTTCGAGCATTTCCTTGAGCGCGTCCGGATCGACCGGGCCCGAGAGGAGCCCCAGATTGGCCGCACCCCCGCCAGGCCGGCGGCTGGCCCCACTGTTCGCCGCTTGGTCGTTGGCGTGGTACCGGTCGCGTTTGTGGCAGGAGACACCCTGAGACGGGGAGGCGACCGCGCCGATCGACGCAACCATTTCACATCCCCGTTCAACCGGGCCCCAACGGGCGATACTATTGCCCGGACCCGGTATCTTCCCTCCCGGGCGCGGGGTCCTCGTTCTCGGCAACCGCGGCCCCGTGCTTGCGGTCCGCCATGGTGAACTTGCCGAACTCTATGAGACGGGTCTTGTCGAGGTGTAGCTCGAGTGAAAACGAGGCCAGCTTCTTCTTCAGATCGTGCAGGAACGATTCTGCATGCCACTTGTACCGGAACCCGATCACGAAATCATCGGCGTACCGCACGATGATCGTGTCGCCACGGGCTGTGCGGAAGCGCCACTTCCTCTGGAACCTGAGGTGGAGGATGTAATGCAGGCAAATGTTCGCCAAAATCAGTGTAACAATCGAACCCTGCAGGGTGTTCCGCATGGCCTCGCGGGCGACAGCAGCGAACACCAAGGTCAAGCTCCCGGGCAGCGCCTCATCGAAGAACCAGCAGGTGTGGGAGGACAACCAGTGTTGCAACGCCCAATCATGAGCCGTCCGCGGCGTAATGAACGCCGCTTGCCTCGTCCACTCCCGACAAGGCATCATCAGCCGTCGGGACACCTCCTCAACTTGATTGTCGCGCTACAGACTTCGCCGCTTTTGAAATCCGCGCGGAGTCATTTCGCGTTTAGCTCGAGCGCGGACAGGAGGGGACCGGTGTGGTAGCCGGCCGCCGCGGCCTTGACTCGGAGGAAATCATGCACACACGATTCACGTATGGCTTTTTGGCGGTGCTGCTCGTTATTTTCGGATGGTTTGCCGGGAGCCGCCAGCCTGTCAAGGCGCAGGCTGGCGGCACGATCTGCGAATGGCGCATGTTCAGCGAGAACGTGGATGGGATGGGTAGCACATACGAGTACTCATCATCCAGGGCGATCTATGGGACGTCCTGGATGTATCACTCTTGCAGCGGCGAAGTCAGGCGCATGTTCGATGCTTGCGGAGACACCCACCCTAACGGATGCGCGCTTACCCTTCCGATACTGAGAGCGGCTACAAGCCTTGTTGGGTTCCAACCCAACATGAAGATGTTGGTCCGGTAGCGGGCTGCGGCCATGCAACTGGAAAAGTGCCTAATCCGCCATGAGGCGCACGTTTCGATCGTCCATCAAGGCGCGCTAGATGGCTACGTGAGCGCATCGAACGTCAGCAGCTCAGTGCGAAGCCTATCATTGCCCAGCGCACCTTGGGCAGTGAACACTAGCAAGGCCAGATATCCGAATCGCCACATGCTGTTCACTTTTCCTTTCTATACCTAGCCGCGGTTGAGTCTTGGCGCTGAAGCGTCGCTTTGAGTGCCACGATTTCTGGGCCCGAGGCTTGCGTGGGGACCACCACGGCCCGACTCATCGCCTTCAGTTTTTTGCTCACGTAGACCAGGCGCCATTAAAAAGAATGAAAATCATCATCACCGTATGATAGAGGGGCGAGTATCAGGACATGTTTTCCCATCTGGTGCCTAGAGTCAACACGTCCCTTGACGGTGGCCGATCATGGCAGATCGGTCGGCATTGGACGGTTTGGGGAGGACGGACTACGTGGCCGCACCGACGATTCCCGGCCGACGGTGTTACTGCTGAAGCAACAATCGATGACGCTCGTGAGGTCCTTTCGAGTGTTCGGGGTCATGCGCAGATCCGGTGTATGCAGCGAACCAGGGACGGTCGCGTTGCATCGAGGATGAATCGCTGGAACTGGAACGATTGGTACAGACGATATGGTAAGGAGCGGGGCGATGGGAAGAAAATGGACGTCATTGGCGATGGTCATTGTTGTAACGTGTGCCATGGGCAGCGCGGTGGGTCAGCAAGACGAGGAAGTGCTCAGCAACGCGGCCGTTGTCACGCTGACGGAAGCGGGCCTGGAGCCATCGGCAATTTTGGCCGTGATCGAGTCGAGGGGTTCGGAATTCGATACCACGGTGGCGGAGTTGGCGGCTCTCTCCAGAGCGGGGGTGGATTCGACGGTGATCGAAGCGATGACCCGGGCGTCGGCCGCGGCACGCCCGCCGACGTCGGCACCGCAGAGCGGCGAAGCCGCCGCGTCTTCCTCAGGCAGCCGGCCGTCGTCGCCGGCGCCGCAACCGGGCGGCACGCAGACAGCCCCGCCCGCGCCGGCGCGGCAAGCAGGGGAGACTTTTTCGGATGTATTGAGTTCAGGCGGCGAAGGACCGGAGATGGTGGTAATCCCGGCGGGAAGGTTCCGGATGGGCTGCGTTTCGGGTCAGGAATGCGACGATAATGAACAGCCGGTACACGACGTGACGATCCCCCAGGCGTTCGCGGTCTCGAAGTACGAGGTGACGTTCGAGGACTACGACCGGTTAACGTATCCGAACCGGGTGGACGATGAAGGTTGGGGCCGGGGCCGTCGTTCGGTGATCAACGTGTCGTGGAACGATGCGCAGGAATACGTGGCATGGTTGTCGCGGCAAACGGGACAGAGTTACCGGTTGTTGAGCGAGGCGGAATGGGAGTACGTGGCGCGGGCGGGTTCATCGTCGGCGTACAGTTGGGGCAACGCCATTGGAAATAACCGGGCGAACTGCGATAGTTGCGGTAGCCAGTGGGACGATGATCAAACAGCGCCGGCGGGTTCATTTCCGGCCAACGCGTTTGGCGTGCACGACATGCACGGCAACGTGTACGAGTGGGTCGAAGATTGCTTGAACGAGAGTTACGCTGGCGCACCGAGCGACGGCAGCGCGTGGCGGAGCGGGGATTGCAGCGTGCGCGTGTTGCGCGGCGGTTCCTGGGACGGCATCCCCTGGGGCCTGCGCTCCGCGAACCGCAACAGGACCACCACCGGGTACCGGATCATCAGCGGCGGGTTCCGTGTGGCCCGGACGATCACACCTTGAACGTTTACCTCCTTACGTCTTTTGGGGGTTCCAAGGGGGGCGTGCGCCCCCCTTGGGCGCGGCAACGCGATGACGGATGAGATCGCGTTGGAGGAGAGCGTGACGTGCAGGGATGACATCGACGATTTGCCGCGAAGTCGCCCTGACAACGGGATAAACACTAACGCACTTGTCGCTCCAGGTACGTGGCTGCAACGCTGGCGCGGACGGTTCCGCGCGGAATCGCTTGGATCCCTATCAACAGCGGTCGGACTTCTTCCACCGAAGGTCCAACACCGCGCCGCGGACCCGTTTGGCGGTGCGCGACTCCACTTCGACGGCCACTTGGCCCGAAACCGTTCCGTTTATCCTGGCGGGCATACCCGCGCCGTAGTCGACTCCTACGCTTGTACCATACGTGTCGAACGTCTCGCTTGCGCTCTCTCGGAGGATACGCTTCCCATACTCATCGTGCTGTTGTCCCAACATCCCTCCTGCTGGAAATTTTGTGGTCCTATGCCGACCAGGTTGTCGATCCCAGCCTGCGGGACTGGAAGCTGCGGCGGGATTGTCTTCGCTTAAGCGACCACGCGGTTTTTCGTGAATGTGTTCCAGCCATCGCTCAAGCTCGCCTGCCAAAATGGTTACGGAGAATTGGTTACGTACACTCTGATTCCGCCAAACGGAGCTTCAATCTGGACGTAACATGGATTGTAACGGTCTCCGCAGCTATCACCCAATTGGGCTGAGGCCGAAGAAACAGCGTTCTGAAGAACAATGACCCACAACGCAACCGCAATGACTGCAAGAATTCCTTTGCTGTATCGGTCCACTTGACTCTCCCATTTGTTTTGTTGAAAGTGGCCGGCGAAATTGTCGACCCGACGAAAGTCTATCGCACTCACCGAATAGATCATGCAGCATGCCGTTGTGCGCATGCGCGCTCAGCCATCTCAAAGCGCCCAATCGGCCCGTCCCGGGTTATCCGGAGACAAGATTTGCTGAATCGACAGGAAAACAGGACGGATGAATTAGAGGTCGTTAGGTGCTCCGGTGCGGGCGTTCCACCGGGATCGCTCGCACGAGAGTCACTGTGGCCCCTGAAGGATCGCGCTGAACTGGCGTTGAGCAGCGCGATGCGAATCTAGCAGTCTCTGCACGGCAAGAATCACGGCGTCCAGTTGACGCTGGCGAGCGGTCTCGATTTTAAGCTGATGCAACCAATCCATTACCGCCCCAAAGTGGGATACTTGGGCTTGGTTCAACGTTGTAAACTCCGTGGCGATATCCTGCTCAGCTGTGTCGAATGCGGCCCTGGCAACAGCCGCCCGATGCGCGGGCGTGCATTGTCTGGCGGCAGCAGTGTCGGACTCGAGTGCCAGTCCAAGAGCGATTATCCATGCGGGTAGTTCCTCTGAGGCGAATTCCGTTGCACTGATTTCCCCTTGTGTGGCGCTCATGACATCGAGGTGGATCTGCATGACGCTAGTCAGCGCATCAAGTTGATGTTGCTGGCTGGAATCGACCTCAAGTTCCTGCGTGCGGTCGACTATGGCCCGATAAGTGGATACTTCGGCTTCGTTGGCTTCGAGGAATGCGACGATGCTCGTTTGCTTGACACGAAAGGCTGCCGCGTCTGCGATGTTCTGGCGCCACTCCGGGGAACATTCTTGAGAAACAGCCGGTGCTGCTACGAGCGTTAGCGCCACAATCCATGAGAGTTTCATTCCGGTGTGGGAAGAGAACTTCCGGGTGTACGGCGTTCGCAAGGTCTGGCGCGAGCTTCGCCGCGAGGGCTTCGTGGTCGCACGCTGCACCGTGGCGCGGTTGATGCGCGAGCTTGGGGTGCGTGCCGTGGTGCGGGGCCGCAGGGTGAAGACGACGGCCCCGGTGGTGACGCTGCCGTCGCCGGCGGCCCCGGTCAATCGCGTGTTCCAGGCGACGCGGCCGAACGCGCTGTGGCTCGCCGACATCACCCACATTGCGACCTGGGCCGGGTTCGTTTACGCCGCCTTCGTCATCGACGCCTTTGTCCGGCGCATCGTGGGTTGGCGGGTCTCGAACTCGCTACGTGCCGATCTCGCACTCGACGCCCTCGAGCAGGCGCTGTACGAGCGTGCCTGAGTTACAATAGATTCCCGTATTTTTTGCAAAAATCGGGTAAAGCTAGGGAAACTCGGATACCCAATTCAATTCAGCGCAGGCAGGTCAACACTGAGATCAAATCGCTGGACATTGAAAATTCCATTTCGATGTGAAGGTTCCCTTCCTGGCCCGAAAAACGAGTCGCCGCAGCAACGGGCTCCAAATGGTCAACAAGCTCAGCACACGAACAGCGTCCACAATTTGTCGGCAACGGGATCTGGAAATCTTCCCGTATCCTCAGACCAAGCAATTCCTCGATATCTGGAGGTAGATCGCTAACGTCTTCAACTTGGGCGGACATTCGCAATTGATCTATCGGAGACGGATCTATAAAAATTCTCCAGTCGACTCTCTTTGTCGTTCGCCAAATTCGGGTGGTAAAGCCGAACAAGCCGCGTATACAGAGCCAGTTTTCGTACCTTACGTTGGACGACAGCCGCAACGAAGATGCTGTCTCTCTAATGGACGTGTTTCCGCTCCAATAGATACGGTTCCCACATGTGTTGAAGTTGCCTTTTTCCCCCATGGTCCGGTCGATCTCTTGAAGAAGCGAATGAAAAGTGCCTGAAATTCGAGCGGCCAATCGCGATGGATCGTCGGGCGTGGTTTCAACAACAAGAGCGTTGATAGTCCCAATAACATTGCCATTGGCCTCAATGTCTACTGCAATTGCGGGGCTCCAACCAAGCGAGGCAAAAATGCACAGCCCCACCATCTTCTCCACTACGTACATTCTTTTCATGATGTTCTCCCTATCGTACGGCCTAAGCGTCACGAAGCACTGACAACAAGAGCGTCAAGGCTGCAAGGATTGCTGTGCATATCTGATATAGATCTTGTCGGTTCCATTGTGCGACATGAACGTACAGCAATTCCCGCTTCCTTTGAAAAGCGAGCGATGAAGCGGGTTTCAGAAGGCTTTCAAAAACGTTTTTCGTAAACTTTTTGCTTTGAATCAGTATCATGGCACGGTATTTTCAACCATCGGGTCATGAACCATGTCCAAGTTGTCCATTTCAGCCCAAGCGCCCCGCCCTCGCCTTCGCCTTCGCAAGACCTTGAGCGCCCCGGGCTTGCTCCGGGAGGTGCGCGCCAGCTTTAACCGCATCGAGGACACCGTGGCCGGACGGGGCTTGAACCTGACGGACTGTTTGATGTCGGGGCTGGCAATCTTCGGGTTGAAGTACGCCTCGCTGTTGCAGTTCGAGCGCGACGCCCGGGGCAAGGCGTTGATTCGCTCGAACCTGAAGAGTCTGTACGCAGTGGGCCGGGCGCCGTCGGACACGACGCTGCGGGAGCGATTGGACGAGGTGGACCCGCACGGCTTGAGGCGGGCGTTCAAGCGCGTGTTGGCGGCGTTGCAGCGGGGCGGAGGTCTGGAGGGTTTCACCTGCCTGGGCGGACACTACCTGCTGAGCGTGGACGGCACGGGGTATTTCTCCTCCTCGAAGGTGCATTGCGATCATTGCTGCCGGAAGCGCCACCGCGACGGTCGGATCACGTATTACCATCAGTTGCTGGGCGCGGTGCTGGTGCATCCGCGGCAGCGCGAGGTGTTTCCACTGGCGCCGGAGCCGATTGTGAAGGGCGACGGGGCGAGGAAGAACGACTGCGAGCGCAACGCGGCGAAACGCTTGCTCAAGGACGTGCGCCGGGAGCATCCGCATTTGAAGCTGGCGGTGGTGGAGGATGGGCTGGCGTCCAACGGCCCGCACATCGAGTTGCTGAAGCAGTTGGACATGCGATTCATCCTGGGCGCCAAGCCGGGGGATCACGCACATCTGTTCCAATGGGTGGAGGCGACGCCGGCGACGAAGGTCGTGGAGATCGTCGACACCGACGGCGTGCGGCATCGGTTCCGTTACCTCAACGGTGCGCCGCTGAACGACGCGAACTTCGAGTTGGAGGTGAACTTCCTGGAATATTGGGAGTTCAAGCCCAACGGCAAGCAACGCCACTTCTCGTGGGTCACGGACCTGCCGATCGACAATTCCAACGTCATGGACTTGATGCGCGCCGGGCGGGCCCGGTGGCGGATCGAGAACGAGACGTTCAATACCCTGAAGAACCAAGGCTATCGCTTCGAGCACAACTTCGGTCACGGCGAGAAGCATCTGGCGACGGTGTTCGCGTACCTGATGATGCTGGCGTTTCTCATCGACCAAATCCAGCAGCGTTGCTGCCGGCTGTTCCAGGCCGCACAGGCGAAGGCCGGGCGTCCCCGATACTTCTGGGAACAACTGCGGGCGCTGTTCCTGCAACTGTTCATCCCGGACTGGGAAACGTTGTATCGGGCGCTGGCGTTCGGGCACCGAAGTGAACTGGTGCTGTATGACACCTCCTGACTCCACGCCGCGGCCGGGTGTGCGAGAAACGGTTCTTCAGGGACACCACGATAGCCAAACGACACGTCGGCAACCGAGCCGGAGAGGATGGCTTCCCCCACCGATCGGCTCACGCCCGCACGGCGCGATCGAATCGACACCGCGAGCGTGCAAAACGCGTTAGCGGGAATTGCTGATGAACGTACTTGATTCTACCAAAAAATAGCCACCCAGAGTAAACTCGATTGTTGCAAAAAATACGGGAATCTGTTGTAACTCAGGCACGCGCGTTCAGCGCCAACAAGTGAAGGGTCAGCTTCGACAAGATGTCTTTCGAGTTCGCCTTGCCATATACGAATCCCTTCACGACTGGCGATGCACCTCAGTCTTCAACTTACCTGACAATCCTGAAGCCGATAAGGGTTCTGCTATTGCGGTAGGTAGTGTAACCCAAACCGGGGATCTGTTCTCTACGCGAAAACAGAGCAGGAACAGCGCGCCGGTAGGCGTAAGGGCCGGAGGATTTGGCGGCCCTTACGCAACTGTCTAGTTGATCGTACCCCCCGTTAACATTGCGAAAGTAGGATGTCTGCCTCTGTGAGATAACGCAAGTGTGTACACGTACACCTGTACCCAGCCATCGCCATCGTCCAAGTCTTCGACTGCGAGAACACCACCTTCTTCCTTCCCGAGGTGGTAATGCCAGGTTCTCAAAGCGGCAATGACCTTTGGCGACACACGGTCGTTGTTAGGAGGCGGCATGTGAACAGACTGGTTAAGCTGCGTTAGCAATTCGTCTAGGCTCAAGTAGGCCGGCTCTGTTAGCCGCAGTGTCCCGTGTGTAGGGTTAAACTCGGCCGCGACGGACTTGCCGACATGGTTGCAAAACACATCACCGCCACGCGTGCCGCCTGCCCTTCACTCAGGGACAATCGGGCCACGCCGCATACCCTGCGCCACACGTGTGCAACGACGTTCTTGCGTGGGGGCGTCGACCGCGCAGTCATCGGTCTGTGGCTCGGCCACGAGTCCATCGAAACGAGTTCAATCTACCTGCACGCCGATCTGCAACTAAAGGAACAAGCGATGGCCAAGACAAGTTCTTCGGGCGTACCGCCACCTCGGTGCCGTCCGAAAGACGACATCCTTGCGTTCCTCAACAGTCTGTGATTATTCCGACTTTGATGCGTCTCTCCATTCGAGATCCACCGTCTAGCGAACACGCGACTCGGAATAATCCGAATCGCGGAGTAAGAACTGCAGCCTGAAGTTCAGAAGTTCAATTCGGACTTGGCAACCGGGCGGCGTCCATATAGGCAACTTTCGAGTGAAACAAAATTGCTACTCTCCGCAAAAAGTGTGGTGGCAAGCGACATTCTAATGCTCAAGATTCTTGTTCAACTGTGATGCTTACTGACGAATTGATGTCCACGTATCAAGACCGAATGGATCAACTGGCGCACAAAGTTCTGGCAATTCCAAAATATCGGTTGGCCACGCTCCGATGACTAGACACGCTATTGCCTATCTTGAGTAGCTGCGGGCGGCAGTTCCGGTGCGATTTTGGAAATTTCCCGCCGAATTTCGTCAATTTCCTTCTCTCGCCCAGTCGCGATCATGTTCCGCGCGGTGGCCTGGGCGGTGAACAAAGTGGACCGCAACAGTTGGATTTCAAGCTCGGTGCGGGGCCATTCGCGACGATCGAGGGCCTCCATCGCCAACTGAACCAGCACATGATTGGGCGATTGGTTCCGTTTTCTCGCAGTAGTTTCGACGCGATTCCATTGTTCTTGGGTCACTCGAACGGTCTTCGACAGTGTGTTGGCCATGTGCTTTTTCCCTGTATCCAGAAAGATTTCGCGGTCAATTGTGCCGGAACGTGTACAGGATTGGTCAATGATTTGACTCGGAAGTGCCGGTCTTGTGAAAGGAAGGCCTTGCCATGAAGTCGATTATCGAGGGCAGCAAATTGGGCGTTGCTGTAGGTCGAAGCAAGCTGGCGTTCAGTCAATTTGAAGGAACGGGCAAATGGAGGAGGATCGCGCGCTGGCGAGCGATCGGAGTCATGTCGTTTTTGTCCGAGATATCAATAGGTTGTCCATTCAGTCATTTTGACTGAACGGCGCCGTCGAATTGACTGAACTTTTCCCGGCACGGGCGCAGGGCGATTCTCTGGTAGTCGGGAGTACCCCGAATGCAGCTCGGACGCAGGTCGAGCGCAGTGGGAGGTAGTTGGCGCCGGTCCGGGCAGCGCGCTGCGTCGGGTGTGAGAGCCAAGCCTGCCTCGGGCAGTGAGACAGGCCAAATATCCAAACACACCGACTTGGGCCAGGGGCCGCGCCGTTACGGCGATTGCGAGCCGTGGCGGCGATTGAGCGAGGTACCCGTTCCGCAGCCAGGCGCGCGTCCCGAATTCCTTGTACCGTATTCTAGGTAACAGAATTGCGCGCCTGGCGCAAGCCGGGGGCGCAGAACTTCACTCATTCCGCACCGAGGTTTTTTCGGGAGGACAGTGATGCGGTGACATCTAATCTGTCGGCATCGAGTTGACGGTCACATGTTACCGATCCGCATTCGGGTGGAAATCACATGTTACCTGTCCGTACCGAGGTGGCGGACCGACAGCGAGCGTGACGGAGTGCATGGGAATCGTGGGGCGCGATTGAAAGCGCGAGGTTGGGAGGTGTCGCGAGGCGGACGCGGCCGGGCGACAGAAAGGAAAACGGTGATCGTTCGCGAAGGCCGGCGAAGCGAGGCGGTGCGCGATGGCAATGAGCGCGGCGCGCAGCGCCCGCTCGAGCCGTCGCCGGTGACGGAAGCAACGTGTTGGAGCAGTCCGCGAAGTTTAACGCCGAGGCTCCTGGATCGAGTCGGCGACATCGACGCTGGGCGATCATCGGCAGTAAGCGTCATCGCGAAACTGCCGATGTTGTCGTTCAGCGAGAACGGATGGAACCGATTGGCGGGTGCCGAAGGCGGCGTGCTCATAGGAAAGGGTGCGAAGCGAGTCTTTCTTCGGTCACGTCACGAATGCGCGAGCGGTCGTGAACGCGAACATAGCTCCGGGGGTCGTCGTGTAGCCAGACCAGGAAGTAGAACTGGCCGGCATTGAGAATGTCGAGATGTCGAAACACCTCGCCCACGAGATCGCCGTCTTCGTCGTAGATGTTGGCCTGGTCGGAGGCGATGCGCTTGAAGGTCACGCGTGACATGATCTTGCTCCTAGGGTTGAAGCTCGGTGGACGGTGAAGCAGCAGCGACTCTCTCTCGATCGCCGCGCGGTTCACTCACCGCCAGCCAGACCTCACCCGGGTTGAGTGCACGGCGCCGGAGGACTCGACCAAAAAAAGCGGGCGCGCGTCGCCGCAGCGGCGACACGGCTCGCGAGGTGAAGGTGGTGGTTCAGGCGGCGCGAAAAACGGGTATGCCCAACTGCTGAGCCTTGTCGACGAGGTTTTCAGATATTCCGGAGCCGGGGAAGCTGATGAGGCCCTTGGGCAGCAGTCTGAGCAGTTCGTCGTTGCGGCGGAACGGCGCGGCCTTGCCGTGGGCGTTCCAGTCGGGCCGGCACACGACCTGGTGCACGCCCTTGGACTCGGCCCAGCGAGAGGCAATCTTCTCAGCGCCCGGTCCGCCGCCGTGCACGAGCACCATGTCAGGATACTTGGTGCGGACGTTGTCCAGCGCGCCGAAGATCCGGTTGGCGTCCTCGACGGGCTTGGAGCCTGTGACGGCCACCAACGTGCCCTGCGGCAGGTGCGCCTTGGTTTTCTCGTTCTCCCGCGCCCGGAGGAAGTCCCGCGCGTCGATCGCGGCCGAAGTCAGTTGCGCCGTGCGGCTGGTGTGGGAGCCGTGCCTCGGCCGCCAGGTGTTCCCGGTGTCGGAGCGGTAGCGCTCGGCCGCCGCATCCCGAAGCTGCTCGAAGGCGTCGCGCCTGTCGCCGAGGTGCTGCGCGCGCTCGATCACCCGTTCCAGTTCCCAGGCCTGGACTTCGGAGCCGTCCTGAGCGGACTGCAGTTCCCTGAGCTTCGGCGAGAGCTTGTCCACGGTGCGGTCCAGCCGCACGGTCTGCATGTGCAGGGTGTTGACGAAGCCCCACAGCAGCGATTCCCGTTCGTCGGCGAACTGGGTGCCGTCGGGGGCGATGTCGTCCACGATCGTGTCAAGGATCGTCTCGAGGCCTGCCAGGGCCTCGTCGTGATCCCAGATCGCTCTTGTGTCGGGCTCGCCCCTGGCGGGTCCGCCGCCGAAGCGCTCCAGATTCTCGCAGATGACCGCGGTGGGGGAGAGGTTCAGTTGGTGTACCTGTGCATTCATGTCTTGAACTCCTGTGTTGGATGAAGTGCCGTGTCCGATCTCTCGCAGATCGGTATGTTCATGAAATCAGGCGCAGTCATCCGAAGGACCGAAGCGCAGCGCAGGACCCGGCTCTTGCCGGGTTGACCGCCTGGTAGCGTGGACATCCGATCGGAGAGAGATCCGTCCGCCGCGCCGGGAGGTCCCTGGGAGGGCGCGCGAAAATGCAGGGCGCGTGCCGGATGGGTTCTGCGCTTGCGCAGGTTCCATCGGGCGTCGCGGCTTGCTCGCGTGCCCGGAAGGGGCCGCACGGCGAATCAGGCGGACACCGACTCAGGGTGGGGTCGCAGGGGAGGCGCTCCTCCCCTTCTCCTTCAGACGATTCACTAGCGTGCAGCGAGTGAATTCCGACTTCATGATTCACGAGCCAACCCCAACGGCGCGAGCCGTGCGGCCAGGTGTTCGGGGCCGTGCACCACGATATCGTCGTTGAAATCGTTCCCTGCGGGAAGCAGGACAGCCGTGGCGATGCCGAGCCGTGTGCAACGCAGTTGCAACCGGCGAGAGGCGCGCCCGCCGGCTTCGTCGCGGTCCTGCGCGATAACGAGCCGGGCGATGTGCTTCGGCGGCACGAACGCACCGAGGCTGCCGGCGGACAGCGCCGCGGCGGCAAGGACTGCGCCCTGCAAAGGGATTGCTCCCTGCAAAGGGGTTGCACCCTGCAAAGGGGGATCGGGCAGGACCGTGACCACGGACAACACGGTTTCGATCCCCTCGCCCACCAGCAGCGTGGCGGCGGCGTCCGCCTCGCCGAACCGCACCGCACAGCCGTGGATTCTGCCGAGCGCCTTGCGCGGGCGGCTCACCGGGGCTTGTCCTGGATGCACAGCGTCGAGCCAGGTCCTGTGCACCCCGGTCAACGCGCCGTCGTCGTCGGTGACCGCGGCGATCATGGCCGGGAACCGGGACCAGCGTCCCGAGGCGTGCCTGTAGGGCAAGGCGTCGTGGAATCTCAGCGTCGGGAACCGGCAGCGATGGATGCGGCGTGCCCGCAAATAATCTTCGCCGCGGGTGTTGTCGATGGGCCGGCAGCGGTCCCAGAGATTGTGGGCCGCGCCGACCCGGTCATAGGCTTCGCCGCGAGGTTGTTCAGTCGGGAGGGGTTGGGCCAGGAACCGGCGGGCTTCTGCCAGCGCCTCGCGCAGCGAGCGGGCGCCTGTGGCGATGCGGATGAGGTCCAGAAGATCCCCGTGCTCCTCGGTGTTGGCGTCCTGCCAGCGCCCCGGCGTGCCCGGCGGGGACAGGCGCACGAACAGCGA
The DNA here is from genome assembly GCA_965262365.1 of Candidatus Rariloculaceae bacterium. Classification (GTDB taxonomy): domain Bacteria; phylum Pseudomonadota; class Gammaproteobacteria; order Steroidobacterales; family Rariloculaceae; genus UBA6522. Next base: position 2,405,508 of record OZ253541.1, on the reverse strand, counting down.
CCGGCCGGTCGCGCCGCGCACGTCGCCGGCGCACCAGTATCGTCCCTGCCTTCTGCCCTGGGGCAGATAACGCCGACACACGGCTTCCGCCCGCGCGGCGAGCGCGGCGGCGGTGTCGGCGGCATTCATCGGGGCGGGACGGGGGGCAACGGCGCCGAGGCGGCGCGAACGGACGGGAACGCTGCAGGGATCATGGGGATTGGCTCTCCGCCTGAGGAGTCGCCCCGGTCCCGGCCGGACTCGGCCTCGCCGCGGCGCAAGGCCGGGCGCCGGCGTGCGTGCGCCAGGGGGTCGGCGTTGAGACGAGGCCCCCCGACGCCGCCCCGCGACTGAACCATGCCAGGGAATCATCAGGAGGCGGCGCCCGCGCATCGCCGAACGACGCGCAGCGGGGGCGCCGGACAGTGTAGGGCCCGCTCAGGGCAGCGTCAAAACCGGATCAGCGACGGGACCGGCCTGCCTCGTCGCCCGATGCCCCGCCCGTCGCATCAGGCGACTGAGAAAGGACTTCAAGCGCCTCGTCCAGGGAATCGCGTATGTCCATGATCCGGTCGAACCCCAGAACCTCGAACGCCCGGTCGATCCCCTCGGCCAGCCCGCAGACGGCGAAGCGCCCCCCGTGCCGCGTGACCCGCCTGAACAGGCGCAGAACGGTCCGCATGCCCGCCGCATTGACGTAGGTCATCGCACGCGCGTCCAGCAGCACCGGCCCCGACCGATGATCGCCCATTTCCGCGACGATCCTCTCCGCGAACGCGTCGGCGCGGTGGCGCAGCACCCGCCCGTGCACCGACACGACCGTCACGTCCCTTCGTATGCGGCTCGATACCTTCATCGCTTGCTCCTTGGGTGAGGCAATGTAAGGGATGGGCGGGCAGCATGACAAATGGCCGACCCCCGCCCGGAGTTCGGGCGGGAGCCGGCCAAGGGGGCGGGGCGGTCAGCCGTCAGAATGGGATATCTGAAGAGGCCGCCTGGGCGGCGGGCGCCTCCGCGGACTCGGCTGTGGCCTCGGCGTCCGGCGCGCCAGCGCCGTTGGCGCCGTTGGGCCGCTCCAGGAACTGGATCCGGCCGCCCGGAGCGAGCAGGACCTCGGTGGAGAACCGGTCGGACTCCTCGCCCTCCTTGCGGTAGCGCCGCGTCTGCAGCTTCCCGGACACGTACACCAGCCGGCCCTTCCTGGCGTGCTTCTCAAGCATATCCACGAGTCCGGGCTGGAACGTCACGACGCGGTGCCATTCGGTCTTGTCGACCTTCTGGCCGTCCCGGTCGACGTACGACTCGTCGGTCGCGATGGACATGTTGGCGACACGGCCGCCGGTGGTGAGGTGGTTGACAGTGACGTCGGCGCCGAGGCGCCCGATGACTTCTGCGCGATTCAAACCAAACATGATTGATCTCCTTAACGTTTCGGTTTATGACGATGGTTGAACAAACCGGGAACGGCTCTCCCGAGCCCTCCCCGATTCACTTCTCTCAGGGCTTTGCCCTGACTCTCAGACCACCTGGACCGACCGCTCCGAGACGATGTCCCTCACGGTGTGGGCGGGCAGGCCGATCCGGTCGAGCAGGGCCGCGGCGTCGAGCGTCGGCAAGGATCGGTCGTGAGGCCGGGGATCGGGACCGAGGGCGTCGGCCACCGAACCGGTGCGGCGGGGCAGGTTGAAGTCGAGCGGCACGGGGTTCGCGACGGTGGGCGCAAGGTGATTCATATGAGTTCTCCGTACGGGGGTGAAGAAACCCGCGGATCCGGACTCCCTCCCGGCCCGCGGGCGCTCGCCCCCGCCGCGCTCAACGCTTCCCGGACGCCCAGTCTGGGGCCGAATCAACCCCAGCCAGTCATCGCGTGCAACGGCGAAGTCTCGGAGAGGAGTTCGACGTCATCGAGGGACAGGCCCGCGAAGCTCAGGCTCGCCACGGCGTCCTCCCACCGGTCCCAGGTGCCGAGCCGATCGCCGCTGGCCTTGTCGATGACGATGCAGGCGGGCTCCCAGTCCGGGATGCCGCGTGCGTGCTCGGAGCGCTCGTACGCGCGTTTCGAGCAGTCCTCGCACCGGGAAGCCCCGAACGAAGGCTTGCGGCCGCACGCAGTACAAATCCACCTGGAGCGCCTCTCGGCGTATCGCCGGCGCGCCGCGGCATTTTTCTTCGGATGGTGCCGGGCTTCGATCACCGCGCAGGGCCCGCAGACCGGCGCGCCCTCGAAGGTGGACACCCCGCAACGCCCGCAGCAGCCGGCCTCGCGACGAAACTTGTATTGTTTGCGATCCAGCATCCGGCGTTTTGCAAGACAAGGCTCGCAACTGGAACCGCCCTCCACGGCGACAGTGCGCCCGCAACGGATACAGAGTCCGGCGAGCGTGCGGGCCTGTCGCCGATTGCGGCTGCGCCGGCGCCCCTGACGGCGTCGGGCGCTGACTCGTTTGCCACCGTACTTGAGACCGGCTTGCCTGGCGCGGCGGTATCGCTCGCGCTCGGCGGCCCGGCGTTTTTTGCCGCAGACCCTGCACAGCCGCCGTCCCGGCTCGTGGGTGTTGAGACCGCATTGGGCGCACAGCCCGCGCGCGAGCCGTTCATCGGCACGCTGGCGGGCGCGCCGGTACTCGGCCTTGCGGGCCTCGGGATCGCGCACGCGTTTGACGCCGGCGTCCCGGCGTTTCGCGGCCCTGGCCCGTTCCGCGGCACGTCTCTTGCGGTTGCACGATGCGCACTGACTGCGACCGGGCTCCGGCGTGTTGCGCCCGCAACGCGGACAACGCCCACGCGCGAGCCGCTCGGCGGTCCGGCGTCGGGCGCGTTGCCGCTCGTACTGTCTGCGCCGCTCGAGATCGGCATAGGGCATGGCGCTCTCCTTGGAAGCTGGGAAACACCGTCGGACGGACGGCGAGGCGTTCGGCGGCCCACCGCCGCTCAGCGCCTTTGCCGGCGCTCACCCCACAGGCTGCATGCCGAGTAACCCCAGTACTGCACGCCCGAACGGGTTCCGAGCCCCGTGCAGACTATGATCTCGTTGTAGGCCGGGCGCAGTTCCCGGACCTCGTCCTCCGAGGCGATCTCCGGCGCCGGGCGCTCGCGCCCGTTGGTTCTTGCCGAGGGGCCGGCCGGCCAGCGTCGAATGTTTCCGTCGACGTGGGCCCTGAACCGCTCGACGGCGTAGCACTCCCCCCGGTCGAGGAGCCCGCCCCCGAAAAAATGAACGAGATAGGTCGTCGCCGGACCGGTGCGTCGGGTGGTTGAACTCATGCTCGGCGTCTCCTGCGTGATGGTCATGGGAATGAGCGGCCCGCGCCTCTCCCGGGCACCGGCCGCCGTCCCGGACACGGCCCGGCTCGCCGTTCGGCGGCGTTCGGGCAGACATTGGAAAACCGGCGGCGGGCCGGCGCGAGGGCTTCGGTGGCGATGATTCCGGGTATCATGTCGGCGCACAGCGGAACCGGTGCCGCAAAGAGGAGGATCGACACCCATGGCCATCGACGAATCCGGACTGACAAAGTCCGACGCGAGAAAACTCAACGCACTTCGCAAGTCCGTCGGCGACAAGCTCGGCGAGGAGGTTTTTTCCAAGTGGCTCGCGCAACGGAAGAAGGCGTCCGCCGCCCGCAGGCCCGACCCGGTGGCGGAGAAGATCGTCCAGGCCCTGGCCGGGTACGCCGGGGACCGCAACTTCCGACTGGGCAACTACGGGTACACGGTCAAACGGGCGCGCGGCAAGGGCGTGACCGGGTTCGTGGCGGTGAAGAACATCAAGAAGCCATGAGCTGGCCCGCCGGGCACGAGGCCGGGGATGACGGTGCGACGATCCACGCCTGGGACGAACTGGCGCGGCTGGCGGCGGTGCTCGATGCGCTCGTGGACATGAACATGGGCAGCGGCATGACGCCCGGTGAATTCGACGGCTTTGTGGCGGCGGTGGCGGTGTGCCCGGACACCGTGGCGCCGTCGCAGTGGCTCGCCGAGGTCTGGGGACCGGACCCGCAATTCGAATATCCCGGCGACGCCGACGCGGCGCTGCGCGCGCTGCAGGGCCACTACAACCGCGTCGCCCGCGTGCTGGCCGAAGCCCCGGAAACGTACACCGCGGTGTTCGACATGGACGCCGACGGGACGGAGGTGTGGTGGGACGGCTGGGTGGAGGGGTTCGACCGGGGCATGCGGCTGAGACCCAGGACCTGGGAGCGGATCTTGAAGAACGGATCCTCCGACGCCTCCATGGCGCTGGACCTGCTGTACGGGTTATGCCGGCTGGTGCAGGGAGAGGAATGTCCTGGGCTGACCGAGGCGATCGCGGAGGACATCGATCAATTGGCGAACAACCTGATCCCGCATTTCGTGATCTGGCTCAATGCGTGGAAGACCGGGACGGAGACGAATGGAGCGGAAGAACCGGGCACGTGGACGATGCCGGGGGAGCTGAAGCTGCACGGTATTCGCGCCAGCGCCGGGGAACCGTGCCCCTGCGGCTCGGCACGGCCATACGGGCGCTGCTGCGCGCTGCTGCGCGCTGCATTGACGCGGTGGCAAATTCGTTTTCCCGTTTCGTGTCCGGCGCAGCAGGAGCGTAGCGACCGCTGGCGGCATTCGTGGTTATCTTCGGGCATGACCGCTGGACCCTTCGACACATTGAGTGCCGTGAACGAGGCTGACGGACGATTTGGGCAGGCTGCGCGCGCGGGTGGGGTTTGCCTCGGGTCAGTCAGATTTCAGGTCGGAACTTCTACAGTTTGGTTGGTTTTGTCCACCGCCCTCACCTGAGACGATAACGTTTTCTTGAGCTGGGTTAGGTTCTCGATTAACTCTTCGATTTCTGCAGACAGATCTTGAATTGACCTCGATCTTGGATCCAAATTATTGGGAAGTATCTCTTTCGATTGCTCAGTGTTTTCCTCTGACGTGTTTTCGCCACTGAAAGAAACGTGCGGAGGCTGCGGGCGCCCGCTGTGTGCATGTTCAATCCAGCTTCGGATCGACTCGATGACCTGATGCTCATTTTCTTCTAGGAAGGGGATTACGTCGTCCAGGTCATTTGGGACCACCTCTACTTCAGATATCAACACAACGCCGCAGACAACGACATGCTGAAGTCCATAAAATATTCTAGCGAGAAATTGTTCGGTGCCGTGATTGCCAAGCCTCATATAGGGCCACGCATCAGGGCTCAATCGGGCGGCTATGGACAATACACGTTCAAAGTCATTGAGAGGATACGTGCTTCTCGGAAGACTACGTCTGTGCGTCCAGATTCTCAGAATCAGATCAACCGCACGCTCCAAAGCCGCGTCTCTTGAGTTCCCCTGAGCATTTTCCGCTTCCTGAATCGTTTCTGCTATGTAGTGCGCCATCCAGCGCCCGAGCGTATCGTTTCCATTCTCAATTTTCAGTTCGCGAACTATCCGTGCGCCAAGCTTCAAAACTTCGCTCGGCAGCCTCGACAGTTCCGGATCGCCTGAGGAGGACGACACGGTCGAAGTCAGCGCTGCGTGAACCTTCCGTACCATAGGGCTTACCTGATCGTCGTTTTTCATTACGCGTAATTCCAATTTCCGTAATCAAGTCTTTTTTCACAATGTCAAGAAATTCTGCCAAATCATCTGATCTCACGAGCAAACGGCACCCAGAGTTTTTTATGGCGACACCAGAATTGAGATATGTGTCCTCTGGCTCGTGCTTCCCCCACGCTTCATACACGAATGTTGGCGCGTCAGTTCCCTCACGAGACCACATCACGCTTCCAGTACAGCGGCGTTTCACCAACCCCAACACCCGGGTTACGGTGTTTCCTGGCAGGCCCTGTAGCGTTCCAGCCCCATTGCAATACGAATCCTTCGCGTCAAATTTCAGATCGCTACTATCGCGCGTTAACCAGCCCTTTAACACAAAATCCGGCTCTTCGATCTCCTTTTCATGCCCTTCCGGACATATATAAAACTGGTACTGACTAAGCGTTGTTTGCAACGCTCTGACCAAGGCGTGACCAGACGCAGGAGTAACAAGGCCTGTAGTAATTCGAACTGTTTCTTTTCGGTCATAGGATTCGACCGTGATGTGGGCGCTTACCGCAACCCAACCTGGCCGATCTTCTGGGAGCAATTCGCGTGTAAACGATGAATCGGCAATGCCATCGAGCCAATTTTCCATATCATCGTCCGCCGGACGCCATCGGTGTGTTTGAAGCGGCGTCGGTCCGGCGAAATCGCTAAGCCAGTGTGGGGGATGCGTCAACTTTCGCTCAGATATCCGTGACGCCAGCACGTCCTCATCACCGAACGCGGAAGCCAGGACGGGATTTTTTTTCGAGAGTTCGCCTGCGGCGCACCACATAGCGTGCCATTCCAAATGATTTTGGTATCGTTCAAGGGTTGGCAGGCGACCATGACCGTTGCTCCAAAGGTAGAATGAGCGGTCCGGGAAACGATTCTTGCGCGGTTCCGAAGCGCGTGTCGGCTGATCAACAACGCCCCATTTGTCGACGATCCACTTCTCTGCCGTTTCTATGAATCCGTTTGCGGTTACGCTGTCGAATAGATTCATCCAATCCTCGTACCAATACCTAAGCGTATCCAAGGAATCGAAATCGAAACGAAGTGCGCGCCTGTCCCTCCGATAGTCCTCGAAAGACTCGTTACCGATGTTTTGTCTGGTCTCCCCCGACGACTTAGCGCGATTGACGTTATCCAAATTGATGGATTCCTCGGCACTAATCGTCAAACTGCCAATTTCGATGAGTTTTCGACAAGCGTCCGCTGCGTAGTCTCGAATCAGCAAATGTGGGAAATCATCGCAATTGCATATTTCGAATAGAGTCCGGCCATGTGACGCAATCACCTCGGGCGATTCTTCGGCAATCCGGTCCAGAGAGATAATCAACCACAAACGCGCCGCGAGCCAATAAAATGGTTCATTTCCTGCTCTGAATGCGGGCTCCTCGACACAATCATATAGAGCTACTACCTCATTCAGCGTCGATTCCTCTCCGAGCCTCGCCAATCTTCTTAATGCGTGCGCAACCCGCCATCTCCGCGTTATGTCTACGTCACTCATGTAGGCATACAAGAATCTTCCGACGGCTTGGGGCGCGGCAATTGGAATATCGCTTTCTCTGATCGACTCCCTATCCGCTTCGTCCACCTGCTGAAGCAAACGCGTCAAGTACCAAGCACATAAGTCCGCTGCCTCTCTTGGCGCCAGATTGGATCCAATGAGCCCCGCAACGGCTAAGATTGCCTCCACTTTCATGGAATCGGCGTGTCGTTGTAGTCCCTCCAACAGAGCGGCGATGGAATCGCCCCCCGACTCAGCGATGAGTTCCATTGACGGACCCACCCTTCCGTCTTCCCAGGGCAAGTACCTTGCGAAATTGGGTAGGTGGCCAGCAACCACCGAAGGTAATGTGGCACGACACCATCTCTTGACGGCTAGCTGGCTGAACCAATTGCGTGCACCAGCCAGGATTACGTCAACTAGCTGCGCATCTTGTGTCTTGTCGAGTATGTCAACCAGCGCATCAAGATGCTTGGTACGCGATCCGGGTGGAACCGAATCACGGGCATGCTCTAGCACGCCACCAAGCGAGGCAAATCCGCCTGCTTCCCTCATTTGAGCGAGAACATCTGTGGCTACCTCGAGCAATTTGGTTGCATCTACAAGCGTCTCCCGATCCCAGACATAGGCATTACGGATGACCAAGCCCGGATTTTCGGTTTGCTGTTTCTCGTCAAGCGGCGTCGCCTCTTCCGTTTGCAGTGTGCGACGAAATGCTGCCTGCGTGCTGAACTCCTTGATCCAACGGTCATCGGAGTGGCGGGAGAAAAGCGGTTCCAGCTCGCTGTAGAACGGCACCCGACCAACAACGCTGTCGTACGAGAACTCGTTCACCAATTTAAATGCCGCCGAGTCACCCTCTTTCTCAGCGCATTCAATGATGGCCGTCAATAATTGCAAAGGCACGCGATCGTGTAGGGTCAAGAGCGCCGACGCCTGCGCGCTATTGAAGTAACTGGTTTCCAAGCCAACCAATATTACGAAGGGCATGGTCGAACGGAGGTTTTCCACGGTGCCATCATCCCATCGCGCGACACTCGCCAGGGCGGTAGAAACATCCAACCGAGTGATCGATGACATCGCCTCTTCCCACGGAAAATTCTCCGAATGCCTCAGTCGAATGGCCGCATCATTGACAATTTCTGCGGCTGCGGATGCGTGCACGCGTCGGTTCTCTTTGAACGCTGCGTGTCCGTTGCCTACCAGACTGTTAATGACGCGAATCTGATGCGCACTTTCATCGTCGAACTCACTAGCGGTCTCAACGGCTTGTTGAAATACAACCTCCGCGTCATCCGGGCTAATAGAAATCAATGTTGTTGCTAGATTTGCAAGCGCGTGCGATTTCTCCCGAGCGCCGATTCGCTCGCGACGCATCGCATCAGAGGTGCTGGTGAGTTTCTCCAATAGATCACCATGCAGTTCTGGTATCGAAGCGAGACGTCCACTCAGTTCACCTGCATTGGATGTACCAATTGGCCAGAATTCCTTTTGATAGCCGATAGTGAGCGCACAGAGCTGGTGAGGGCTTGCGCCGATGGCAATCAGATCAAGCAAAACTTTGCCCAGTCTGGCGCGATATCTCGATGAATAAACGCTTCGGTCCAGCCGCCAGCCGTCACCACACTGTGCCTTTTCGAATACGGTTAGATCTACGCTGACGCGATCATCGAGACTTTTCCCAACAATTGCCTTTGCGCGTTGTGCGTAGACGGGCAATATGGGAACGATTACGTCTTTCAATTTGCGGTCGTGTCGCTGTTCGCCCTCGCGAGTCTCATTTGGCAAGTCAACCTTTGGTGTTGGACGCGAAACCAACACCTCGGATTCGCCAACAGCATTTCCGCGAATTGTCTCGCTAAGGCAATAGCAGCGAAGAATCGCATCTAAGAGAGGCACTTCGTGATCGTGGCGCTTGTCTATTCGCCTAACATCACGGCTCAGAAACGGAGCCAGAATGTTCAGGGAGAGTTTTTGATGAACGCCGTGACCGACAAATATCTCTGCCGCGGTTAACACCGTGTCAATAACATACGACCCGATGTCACCGTAATCGCCGCGATGCTCAAATGCACCCGCGTCCAATCCATACTTTCTTTTCAAGACCGCAATACCAAGCGCTGCCCGGTCCAGGTCAATCTCTCGTCCGACGCGCGCCAAGGGAACAAGAAGGAAAACGGCGCGCCACGACCTGCATTTCGCTGCAATCTCCTCTGCCAGTTCGAATCTGCCCTCCAAAAGCAATCGCTCAATAAGTACCTTGCCCGTGCTTATGGCAAAACGAAAGGGTCGCAATCGAGAAAACTGAGAGACTGCTGCGTCGGCGCCCTCCACGATTGCTATTGCCAGCAAAGCTGAGGCTGCATCTTCGGCGGCAAACGTCCAGGCTCGACTTCGACCCTTTGTCTGAACTTGGTTTCGAAGGTCATGCTTCCTGGCCACGAACCATGCCCGAATCTTGCGCCAACCCTCCCGAACGCCGACCGTATCGCCTCTCGCCGCATCTTCAGCGAGCAGGTGCATTAGGAGAGGACCGTGTCTGGGAAGATGTTCGCGATCTCCAAGAATGAGTCGACCAGCTGTGTCTCTTGCAAACTTGGCGGTTAGTCTTGGGAAATCCGCCAAAATCGAGCGGGTCGTCTCATGGGCTCCAACGGCTTCTGCGCCAATTAGTACAAATCGTATTGCGCCTGAAACGTTTCCCGCTTCGCGACACACGCTGATGGCTGTCAAGAGTCTTTGATTACGAATTTCCTGTCGCAGAACAGGATCGGAAATTGCCTCCGACGTTGGTTCTGGTTCATGCTCCACGAAGTCAAGGAGTTTCTTGCCCTCGCCAACAGCGCGCAAAACGTGAGCAACATTCATGGCGGCGTACTCATCGCTACCGGCATTGGCGAGAAACCGATCTGCTGCTGCCAGCCGGATTTCGTGCTCGTAATTGCCACCTCTCTGTCGTACGTAGAATTCGAAATCCTTGTCCGCAAAGCTTATTAAATCCGAATTGAGCCGCACGCCCGGAGCAAGGTCAGCACAGATATCGACGACCTGCGCTTGCGAAAGCCCGGCCACATAACAAAGCTCTGAAATCGGGATCGGTCTTGGAAGAACAGCCAGCCCGGCGCAGATCCGTTCGATTGGCTCCGTCGCACCCGTCTTTCGTCGAGCAAGTTGAAACTGTTCGTCAAATATTTGATCCAGTCGTTTGCCCGATGGCATTAGGCATTCCAAGGCTTTGGAACAAGCTTCGCCCGCTCGCTCGAACGCATATGCCTGTACTCGAGGTACTCCGCCCGACAGTTCATGGAAGTCCTCGATCCAGCCCGGTGGCGCATCCCAATAACGCTCAACGTGTCCCGCTGTTTCCTCATGGACGAATGGCGAAATCTCGATCTGATCAAACTCTTCGGGCGGACAGAGCTGACGCAGCCGTCCAGATCTCGCAGTGATGAGCACGCGCACGTTAGCGGGCAGAACTGCAAACGACATGAGTTCTGTCACGAAACTCGTCTCTCGGTTGCCCTGGTTTTGGGCTGCCGTGATGGAGTTGTCTGCCGCGTCAATAGCAATAACCAAGAGCGCTTGTGAATGAGTTCGTCTCAGCACGGACGCAGCTAACTCGACTCTTCGGCGAAATGCCCTCGCGAAATCGCGTGGCGCGTTCGGTTCCAGCAGCGCGGGCAACCTGAACCGTTCCGCGAGTTCGTTCGTTAGCTGTAGAAATGCGTCCCGTGGTAGATGGCGAAGCTTGCTGGCGTCCAGATACGACCCCGCACCATAACAGTCGAACGTAATCATCTGAGATCCAATTGGAAGCATCGTTCCAATTTCCTGCAGAATCACAGTCTTACCGACGCCTCCTGCGCCATGGAGACAGAGTTTCTGAACGCCCCCCAAGATTTTCTCGGCCACGGCCTTTGCTAATTTCCTTGGTACGGGAGTGGGAATGTTCCTTATCCTGGATGGACAAGGAAAGAGCGCTCGCTCATCCGAGACTCCAAACTGAATCAACACCGTCTCTCTGGTTACAAGTTCACTTGCAGCTTCGACCAGTGTGCGATCCCGTATAAACTTACGTAGCTTTAGAGCGGTATCGTCGATTTGGAAATCTGTCCATTCTGCGATTACGCTGAGGGTGTTCTCTTCAATTGAAAAACGAGAGCCGCTTTCTCCGTAGACATCCATCACGGTTGCGAATCGTTCGAATTCATCGGCAGACAGGCCACTCGCATACACCAGACGGTGAAGTTTCGAACCTCCCGCCTTCCAGGGTTTCGTGTAAGTGGCAGGAACTTCAGTCCGGGCCTGCGCAAGTGTCTTCGATATTTCGTCGGAGACCGGCTGATTTGTTACGAGTGAAATCTTGATGGTTTCAAGCACCTTGTGTTTGCGGTGCTTGGAAATCGCTCTGAACGCCTTTCCCAGATTGCGGATCAGCGAGGTTTGGGGCTTTCCGTCCTTTCCGCTACTGATGCGCGCGACCGTCCATGGCTTGTTTGGATTGGCTGCCGAATACTTCAATTGCTGAAGTTCCACGCGGTCGGCCTCCTTAAGGCTCGTCGCGCCGAACAACAAAGTACAGTCCACGCCGTCCCAGGCACGTCCAATATCATGGTCGGCGGGAACACCTTCAACCTTGAGCGCCTTTAGACCGCTGGAGGCATCCAGCATTCGTAGCGCCTGCCGTACCGCCCACAATTCGTGGAATTCGTCCCCAGTGTTCGACCCGCGCGCGCCGCCAAAGTCAGTGCGAGGTACTTGCATTTTCAATCTCAGGTTTCCTTGGCAGACGTGGTCCCCATTGCGGCTGAATAGGGTATGAGCGATGGAAAATCCGGTTTTTCCGTCACAGCGCCCCAATAGCGCAATAGTAATTCGTACCTGTGGTCTACCAACCCCAGCTCTAGTACGCCCAGTACAGAGTTCAAAGGGTCAGCGATCACACTAATTCTCAAGCGTGCTTCAAATTCCACAGTAGTCTCTCTGAGAAGCCGGTAGTACGGCATTACAATGGTCGCTCTGGTTCAAGATCACGCCGAATCCTGCGATTTCAAGCGTCGGGAGCCGCAGAAATCTCCGGCAACGCCCGGACAATCATCATAGTTTGGAGGCTCACCGTAATAAGGCGTAGGAGTAAATCGAGCGGGTAGCGCGGGTCGCCCACTGTCTCGATCGCGTAGCGGTTGGCGTCGCTCACGATGCCGCTGGCCTTGTGAGTCTTGACGCACTGGCGCAGCATCACCCATTGCAGCGCAGGCTTGCCGCTGACCACGTAGTCCCAAGCTTCATTGGGAATGCCGCGAACGGTGATGTGGCGGTTGTAGATGACGGTGGTGATGTCCTTGTTACGGCCCGTGCCCGGGTGCCTCATTTTGGTCACGCGGTACGCGGTTTCAAGGTCCATGCCTTCCAGCGACGCCCCGCCAGTGTCGATATCGGCAGGGTAACGGTCCACCGACTCGTAACCGACGTGGAGTTCGCCTAAGTGCTGACCGGCATCGCGGAACGTGCGGTAGTCCTCGACCGACGCCACACACGGGATGCGCGGCAGTTCCTTGGTGAGATTGGCCCGGAACCGCTCCCGGTAGTCCTCTGAATGAAGCAGGCCGTAGATGTAGTGGAATATGTCCTCGCGGCAGATCGATTCGGTTGGGTAGGCCGAGGTGAACCGTTCCAAGGCGTAATCGGTGATGGCGTCGCGGCGCTGAACACCAGTCCCTGTGTCGAGATCGGCAAGCATGTCGGGCTCGGCGTCAGGGACGGCATCGTAGTATAGCCACAATGGAAAGCACTGTCCGTTTGCGATAGTTTGACACTCTGGAGGCGTATCCATCATGCGCGCAGAGAACCCCGATCTGCCTCCCTTGCCGGTCACTGAGATTCCCCGGTTTGGAACACCGGCAAGCGGAAAGATTTTCGGCAACTGGTACAGGCTCCAGTTCAGGTTGGGGCTGAAATAAAGGCTTTGTTTAGTAAATGGTCGATACATACACGTGACAATATTTGCGCCATCAATGCCGATCGCCTGCCCTTTTGTCACACCACCGAGGAGGTCGGCCCCCCAGCTAATTCGTGTTGGGTCGTAGTTGACGAAATCTTTTACGTCTGAGGAGGCTTGCCCCTTCCCGGTCGCCTGTGTCCACCGTGCCCGTTCGGAATTGTAAAAGCTCACCATCTTCTTAAGGTTCGCGAGCAAGTCCGTTCGCGATGGATTGACGCACCACACGTCCCGGTTGGTTGCGACACCCCTAGAATAGTTGCGGAAAATTACATCGACTGTCCGGCCTTTTTTGTCGCCGATTTTCGGATGCGCGTCGAAGCTCGTATCGCGTTGATCCAGCCAGTCGCCGTGTACGTCGGGTGTGATCTCGGACCATAGGCCCGCTTCTTCAATGCCCCGAGTGCTTCCGAAACGCCTGATGATATCGAGCTTTTGTCGACGCTGTAGATTGTCACCGATGTCATGGAGAAAGATACGACTCTGTTTCTTCGCAGTTGAGTTTTTGACGAACAAGGTGATCGCTATACCCGTCATGCTTCCCTGCCCAAACACGTTCTCACCTTCTCCGGCTCGACCTCCCGACAAGATGTTTTTTCGGATGTCGCCCCGCAGGTGAAAGACATGAATACTGTTGAAGTCGTCGCCTAAGCATCGGCGCATCCCATCAGCGAAGGCGCGCTCAACCCACGCACTCCCAGAAACGTATGCCATCACTCCGGCGTCGCCCAGCCTATCACTTCCCCACCGGATCGCGCGGATGTAACTGTCGTACAGGGCTGTCCTCTTCGTGCCTTTAGCCCCGCGCCTGCTGTAGGTGGCTCGCACCCGTTCGTCCAACCTGGCATACGCGACGTTTTGAGCGTTATCATTAGCGCTTCGCTGCCCCACAGAATACGGCGGGTTCCCGAAGATCACGCGAATGTCAGTTCCTTTTTGCCGCTCCCTCCGGGTCGTATTGTCCTGCATGTAGAACGACAACTCGTCCTCGCCTTCGTGCAGCCCGAATGAATCGGTGAGGCAGATGCCCTCGAAGGGCAGGTAATCGTCCCGATCAGCGATGGCGTGAAATACAGTCTCGATGTTGATGGCGGCGATGTAATACGCCAGTAGCACAAGCTCGTTGCAGTGAATTTCCTCGCGGTACTTGCGTTCGAGTTCGTCCGGGGCGATCAGGTCGGATTGCAGCAGGCGCGTAATGAAGGTTCCGGTGCCGACGAATGGGTCCAAGATGTGGACGCCTTCGGAGCCGAGCGTCTGCCCGAACTCGTCCTGAAGCACGTCGTTGACCGAGTGGATGATGAAGTCGACGATCTCGACCGGCGTGTAGACGATACCGAGCTTCTGCGTGGTCAACGGAAAGGCGTTGCGGAAGAACTTGACGTAAAGCTCGACGATCAGGGCCTGCCTGGCCTGCGGGTCGGTGATTCCGCCCGCGCGGCGACGCACAGACGCATAGAACCCTTCCAACTTCTTGGCCTCGCGCCCGAGCTGCGCCTCGTCGATCACTGAAAGCACTTCGGTCATCGCTTGGGAAACCGGATTGCGTTCGACGAACTCGTGGCCTTCGAACACCGCTTCGAACACCGGGCGCGTAATCAAGTGCTGTGCCAGCATTTCGATGGCGTCGTCGGCACTGACGGCCTCGTTGAGATCGTCGCGGACCTCCTTCAGGAAGTCCTGAAAGAACCCGTGGGCGTCGCTGCCCTCCTGCTCGACTAGGCTTCGAATGCGGGTGATGTGGCGCTCGGCGATCTCGGCCACGTCCTTCGCCCAATCCTCCCAATAGTCGCGCGTGCCGCACTTCTCGACGATCTTCGCCATGACGGCCCGTGAGAACTCGTCGATGACCAATTGGCGCGGCTCTGGCGGCGGTGGCTCGCCGACTCCCTCGTGACCGCCCGATCCACCGTTACCGACGCCCAGCCCTCGTCGTTTTCGTCGGGTCGGCAAATTCTCCACGGTGGCAGTTACCGCCTCCAATTCGGGGTCGGCCGCTATCGCGCGGTCATCGATGATCGTGATGCGGTCGCTCACGTCCTGCCCGAGACCGCCCTGGTTGATTACGGCGTCCAGGCGTTCGTCATGGGCGCGCAGAGCGTTCAGGATCTGCCAGACCACGCGGTACTTCTTGTTGTCGTTGAGCGCCACATCGGCCGGCACGCCCGCTGGAATACCAACCGGCAGGATAACGTAGCCCATCCGCTTGTCCGGAGCCTTGCGCATCACACGCCCGACCGCCTGCACCACGTCAATCTGACTGTTGCGCGGGTGCAGGAACATGATGGCATCGAGGGCCGGAACATCGACGCCTTCGGTGAGACAGCGCGCGTTGCTCAGGATGCGGCACACGTCGGGGCCGGCGTCCTCCTTCAGCCAATCCAGCCGTTGCTTGCGCGCCCGCGCCTTGTAGGTTCCGTCGACATGCTTGATCTCGCAATCGAACTCGTCCGGCGGCGCGGTGTCGGGTTCGTTTTCACGGTAGTCGACAATGACCTTGCCGAACTCGTCCCGGACCATCTTGGAACTCTTGATGTTCCGGCAAAATGCCAGGGCTCGGTGCATGGGGTCGGTGTCATCGGCCGCGAGGCCCTTCAGCCTGAATTTCGAGAGCGCCTTCCAGCAACCGGCAATCTTTGTCGCGTCGTCGAGCGTCAGCTCGCTGTTCTCGTCGGCCAGCCGCTTCTGCACGGCGCCGTTGACCACGCTCTCGTCCATGGCCAACACGATCACGCGATAGTCGGTGAGGATCTTGCTCTCGACTGCTCGGGCGAACCCATGATGGAACAGCACGTCGCCAAAGAGTTCTGGGTCGTCCATCGATGCCAGAATGGCGTCGGCCTCGCGCGCCTTGGATCGGGCATTCTCTCCGTAGATGCGGGGCGTGGCCGTCATGTAGATGCGCTTGCGGCCGCGTATCTTGTCGTTGTTGTGGACCTTGACGAAATTCGACTGATCCTCGCCGGCGAAGGTAACGCCGGTCGTGCGGTGCGCTTCGTCGCAAACGATCAGGTCGAACTCGGGCAGGCCGTGTTCGGATTGCGCCTGCTCGATCACGGATACGGACTGGTAGGTTGCGAAAATCACCCGCATGGAGCCGCCGTCCGAGGCAGCAATGGCCGGCGCCAGCTTGTCCGCTTTCGTGGTGGCCGGAAAGGCCAGATCGGTGACTTCGATCTCGGCCACGTCGAAGGTGCTTCGCCGCCGCTTTCCGACCTGTGTGTCGGAGCACACCGCGAAGGCGGTAATCGGTACGAGGGTGTCGGCGCACCATTCGGGCACCGTCTGCGCCATCAGCGCCAGGGAGGGCACCAGGTACAGGACGTATCCGCCTTCACCGGCCAGTTCCTCCGCGATGCGCAGACTGGTCAGGGTCTTGCCGGTGCCGCACGCCATGATGAGCTTGCCGCGGTCGGCAGCCTTCAGTCCGCTCACCGTATCTTCCAGAGCCTCGGTCTGATCGTCCCGCAACGTTTTGGGCTCTGCTTGGACGACATCGCCGGTCGCCGCGAAGCGGGACCAATCGACCCGGCTATCACGCAAATCCTGAAGACCGATTGAGGTGGTGGTAATCGACTGGTCGGCCACCATGGCACTGGCGTTCTCGCTCCACGGGACTTCAGTCGTTTCGACGATTACCCGCTCGGCAAACTCGTCCTTGGACGAGGCAGAAATGAAGCTGTCGATGTCCGACTTCAGGATGCGGCGGTCCGGATCGAACAGCTTGCACTGAGCGGCCACCAACCCGCCGTCGTGGCGCGTACACACAAGGTCAATGCCTACGTCCGTTTGGGAAACGCCGCGCCGGCGCGCCCAATCGCCCCACAGTTCCGCCTTCGCAATGCGCTTCGATTGCACCGGATCGGCCACGATCCAGGCGGCAATCAACTTTTCGAATGCCGTGCCCTTGTCCCGCTGGGTCGCGGCTTGAGTGCGGTAGGATTCGAGCAGGGAATCCAGAGCGGTCATGGTTAATTGCCTCACGGTGCGGTCCTGCTTACACGAGTCAGCGTGAACAGTAAGCTAGGTTGCAGATTTTCACGGAAATGTACCACCAGTTTCAGCCGAGAGGTCCAAGGTGATCTGGTCGCGAATATACATGACTGCGATGTCGCGATCGCTCTTCAGTCGCCGCATCCTGGGAGTCTTGCGGCGCGCGCGGCGTAGCAGGTGGGGCAGGGCCTACCCGGAAACACTTTGGTTCACTGTGAATGGGGGACTTGGGAGTCCCAGCGGAATTGGAGTTCGGCAATTTTCTGGTCGCTGAATGTTCGGAGGAATGCGTGAGAGCGTGCACCCCAATGAAGCAGATCAAACTGGGATTGCCGTGGTCCAAGTGTCGCATAAGGCGGATAGAAGAGCATCCGCGTTTCTGGGGTCCTCGATCTTGCTCAACATGAACGCCTTGTTGCCAGCATCCTTGATTGAGCAACCGACATGCCAGCATTCAGTCTTGTCAATGACAATGAAACGGTCATGGAAGTCGCTCGTCCGGCGAGCCTGAATCTGCGCGGAGGGGTGCTGCTGCTCAAATTTCTGGATTTCGAGCGCGAAATCAGATGGCAGCTTGGCAGTTATCAGTTCGATTTTCAGCGGAGCCACAGTATCACCGATAATGCTAAAGACCGTCCCGTCGAGATACGGGTCCATGATACAGAGCGTGTGTTTCGCCCGGTGAAGAATTCTTCTAATGCGGACATAGGCATCATGCTGTGTGCCCCGAGGAAAGAACAATTCACGGACGGATTCGGTTGCGGGTGAAAGGGAATCAACGCCAATGCGCCAACCGACTCGGCCCAAATTGGTGTTGAGCTTGTCGGCCAGACCCCTATGCGCCAATTCCTCTGACACAATAAAAGCAACGCGCAGCTTGTCGTCTTTGTCCAGGGCGTCGTAGGCGGTGACGACGCGGGGCCGGTAAGCCCTCTTCCTGTAGTTGTGCGAGTAGTCTTCGCGTTCAGTTAACGTCCAATCGACTGCCAAGCCGGCTGTGTCGATGATTGCCGGTATCTCATGGCTGTCGAGTTCGAAAAGACATGCGAGAATGGCCCGCCAAGGATCGAGTTGAGTTCTGCTATCGTAGTTATGATGGGGAAAGATCACGCTGGTTCCCCCGGAGTCAGCATATCGTGGAGTTCGATCGCTTGAATCAATGCGGTGTTGGCATGTTCGAAATTATGGAATTGTCCCTGCAGTGCGTAGGACCACTTCACACCGTGAAAGAGATTGTTCCGATACCGGTAGACGATTATCAGAACTGCCGCTGCAATGTCCCTCGGTTCGACGTCGTCGCGACTCAGAGCTCTCTTCACCAGATCGGGCTCATCGTGCTTACGCAAATGAAGGTGATCGAAGTGTCGAGTGAATTTGCCGTCCGCCACGTACCGGTCGCGAAAATAGGCGAGTTCGCGACTGAACCTGTCTTCGGTCAACTGGCCGCTCGCGGCCCAACTACTCGCGGACTTGAGGATGGCGCTCGCGCTGCCACGCTCGTTGAGTGACCTGGCCTCAAAAAGGCTCCACAGAAACGAGAACTCGGTGATCGCCAGCCGCTCTTCATCAGACAAATCTTGAAAACCGGGCGCATATTCCCTAAGCCACTCGAAGGCATTCATAATTTATCCCTCAGGCAATTCCCTTGCGATGATCTTTGATTATTCGAAGCTCGGCATCAACCGGAAAAGCCTGTCCGCACGATCGATGACCTTCTGAAAATCGGCACTCTTGCGAGGTTACCAAAGTTGAGTACCCAACTCAGCGGATGGTCTAGGTCGCTACCAATCAATCTGCCAAGAAAGCACATGGTTGAGGCGGCGACCGATTCAATTTCAAGACGCAGGAACTGGACCTAATGTTGGCGGCACTGGTCGTCACGGATGCACCGATGTTGAGGAAAAGATCCGGGCGCCGCGACGGATTGTGCGATATGGGCACGATCAGCGAAGGCGGTGACGGCTTCCTTCGGGCTCTTGGCGGTCATCGGCGAAGAGCAGGCGCGAGGTGACTGGTCGCACGATGGACCGGCACGGAGCGGCCAGAGCGCTACATCGAAGTCGCGCAAGTCTCCAAAGGGCCGCGGTCGCAGGCGCCGCGCCGCCGTCGGCGAGTGAGGATGCCGTTAACGAGTGGGTGCGGAAACTGGTACGACCGAAAGCTTGGGAGTCCATGTGTCGAATCGGTTGGTCAGTTGTGCTAGATCCTCGTCCGGAATCTCTGGAGGCAACACGGGTCGAAGCACGTCGTAGGTCATTGTCGATAATAGGACGCCTCGCTCCCGCAATGATCGCACCATCCCTATCAGGGGATCCCAGTTCCGTTGGACCAGTTGTCGTGCTGCTTCGTACTTGGATCCGGATTCGTTTCTGATTGAAGGAATCATGCTCTCTTGGAAGGCGGCAGCGATGCCTTCTTCGAAGACGCGAGCGGTTCCGCCGAGAGTGGGTTCCAGAAGGTGGATGCATTCGTGGGCTAGCTGCCATAGCGCTCGAGGAAGTTGAAAAGCACCACCTTGATCGACTAGGTCTCTCGATAGGCGTATGTCGACAACTCTCTCAATGTGCCATAGGTGGGTCCCTGGCTTGTCGGCGTCCATGCGGATAACGCCAAGGATCCACTCGGTATGCCGTTGTCCCAAGAGAGACTCCGATCTGGACAGATACAATTGCCTATACACGTAGAGGACGGCAGGTGGAGGCAGTGGGGTTTCAGAACTGTCCGTCATGGATCACTCACTAGGTATTCATTGAACAATAGGGTGTCGAGGAAAGTAGAACGAGGACGCGGTTCAATTTGGTAGCGAATTGGACATCGGCGGAGACTCACAGTATGGCACATGCCAAGGTGCGAGACGGAGACCAGAAACCGTCAGGTGAGGTGAGATTGAACAGCACTGGCACAAATAGGAGGCGAAGCGCTTGTGCGGTGTACGGGTCCGCGTTTCGGAATCAGACTCCAACGTCATACTACAGCTCATACGTTAAGGTGAAGGATGCCGAGCAGGTTCCTCCTCAAGAGGAGAGCCCCTTGATTGGCGTTGATCCCGTTGATGTTCAAGGTAGCGATTTTAATCTAAGAGTCCAGAGGAAGGGTTCGAATCCTTTCGAGAAGCGAGAATCGGAGAATGTCGACACGGGTACGGCCAACCGATGACGCTAGCGAGAAATTTCTCTCGGATCGCCTCCGTCGAATTCCCACATTCGAATTTGGTCCAACCAAGACGGCAGATTCAGCCAAGCTGATTCTAATTTGCCACGCTTCGCCGGTGACGGCCAAAATGCCACGAATAATCGACCGTTCTGTTGCACTCGACTAAGGATATTCTTGCATTCCTCTATCCTCTCGGGGATATGCATCTCCATACCAAGCTCCGTCTTGTGACTGAGGCCGCTCAGGTATAGTTTGAAGGCAGCGTTGAGATGCAATAGCTTTGCGAAGTCTTCATTGAACGCGGCTCCCGCTTGGCTACTCTCCGATTCCATTGCGAAGACAATTTCGTCGATGAAGCCGTCCGTTTTCTTCGTGATGCAAGCGTCCACAAGCCATTCTCCAGAATCCCGCTCGCCACTATTGTCGACACTGATGACATTGAGGCAATGGGCAGCAAAAAATTCTTGGTGTATTGCGGCTGCCACTTCATACACGAATTTTGAGGATAGACGTTTCGCGGCGGACGTTTGGTTGGCGTCAAATATATGATCGGTCTGCTCTTTTGCAAATTTGTAACCGCGACGGACGCAACGTAGTAAGCCCTCGCCGGAAAGTTCACCCTTGGTATTATTCATCCTGATTTCACCTTGCCGTCAAACAGCCGAAGAAAATACGCAGCCTAGAAGAAGCGCCGGAAGTATTCCCGGGCACCGCCGTCCAGAAACGCTGCCGTATTCGTTCCGCGACCTCTTCCCCACCGCCAGCCATGATTCTCGCCCGCCAAATACAGAAAGCTGAGGAAATCCGGCTCGTCTGGATCGGGTTCAGGCAGCCCTGCGTTCAGTAGTTCACGTCTCTGTTCCGAATTCTCGACTTCCTCGTCGAGCAGACTTCGCATGCGTAACATGACGGGAGTCCACGAAGGCACATCGCCGCCATAAGCCCATGTATAAGCGTAGACATCGAGCAGTTCCGCCAAGCCTATGTACGTTTCGGACGTCGGGTTCCAGTCGACCACTAGCAGAACCTGCGTGGGATCGTCACCGTCGATTGTAATCAGTTCTCTCGCCGATACATGCCATCCCTCGTCGAGAGGTCTTACCCGCCTGTTCCAAGCCTCGTAAATCAGATTACGCCCCCCCGGCACGAAGTTTTGGCCAGTGGGAATAACACGAGTCTCCCCGTTGTGCTGAACCCGTTCGAACTTCAAGTACGCCACTTGAATCTCCTTTTCATCGTCTGGTCAATAAATCTAGCGGTAATTTCGTCGGGCGGGGCAGCGCCAACAATTCGTCGATGTTGTCGGGCACTTCCACTTGCTCAAGCGGGCAGGAGATAATGTCGCATTCTTGGGGACGTACGGATTTCGCGCCGCGGCGGACGGCTTCTTTCCTGCCGCTCACTTGTTCATACGCACACACAACATTGGGGTTGGCAGATTCTCACCTTCAACAGACCCTGCTCCTTCTTTCGTTATTCATGGAGTCAAGTTTATGTATGGAGCCGGGTCGCGCGGTTATCAAGGGCGGGTGGGTTTGTAAGGTCGGTGCCCAATCCGCCGCCTTCGCGACAGCGCCCGCGTACGTGGCGTTTTCACTAGCGGTACAATGTCGAAAATCCTGCGCATATCGCTGAAGGTGCTATTGGTTTGGTTGATCTTCTTTTCCTGGTTTCGTGCGTCGCCAGGAAGCGGCGCGACTTCGTGCCCGCGAAGGATATCTACCGATCGCCGTGGTTCAATCTTGCGCGGGCGCGAGTCGAACACGAAGCCGCGCCTTGGTACATCCTGTCCGCTAAACATGGCCTCCTGCATCCAGATACGGAGATCGCCCCGTACGATGTGACCTTGAACACGATGGGCGTTGTTCAACGGAGACACTGGGCCGCAAGGGTCAAAAGTCAAATGGATGAAATACTCCCAAACGCAGACGAGGTGGTAATTCTTGCCGGACTGCGATTTCGGGAGTATCTGGATAAGTACCTCCGAAGCAGATTCTTTTCTGTCACCGTGCCGATGGAAGGGCTGCGAATCGGTCAACAACTACGCTGGTTGCCCAAGTCCACCGCAGGAGGCATTGGATCGCCCGATCCAAGATACAGGGTTCAATTGCGCCGGGGTGTGACACTGTCCAGTCAAAGAGCGAAGTAGATTTGGGTCAAGGCGTGAGCGTCCGGGCCACGCGGAACCCGCCGCTGTAGTTCCTGGGGATGCCGCCGGTGAAGATCCCGAAGCGGCTCGCGGAGCGCAGGCCCAACGGGGCGTTTAGCCAAGCACCGCCACGGGACACGTGACTTGTGCAATCACCACTCCGCCAGGCGATTCCGTCCGACGGCGCGCTCGCGTAACTTCGGTTCACGCAATCCTCCACCCACTCCCGCACGTTCCCGTGCATGTCGTGCACGCCAAATGCGTTAGGCTCGAACGAGCCCACAGGTGCTGAGTTCTCCCACCGGTCGCCGCATGTGCCAAGATCGTAAGTTTCCCAATCTCCGCAGTTGGCCCGGTTGACTCCGACATCATTGCCCCAATTGTACGCCGTCTGCGACCCCGCACGCGCCACGTACTCCCATTCCGCCTCGCTCAACAAGCGATACTCCGAGCCGGTTTGTCCCGACAACCAAGCCACGTATTCATGGGCGTCATCCCACGACACATTGATGACCGGGTGTCGATCCCGGCCCCAACCCCCGTCGTCAGGGATATATCCACCGCAGCCACCGCCCGTTACGCAAGTATCCCATTCCTCGAATGTAATCTCGTACTTTGAGACCGCGAACGGTTGGGAAATCGCAACTTCGTGAACCGGAAATTCGAAATCGGTACACTCCCGGCCCGACACGCAACCCATCCGAAATCGCCCCGCCGGGATCACCACCATCTCTGGACCCTCGCCGCCAGAACTCAATTCATCCGTAAAGGACATTCCCAGCGGCAATAAAGCCAGCGTCACCATCTCGCGCGTCGGTTCGCTGCCGTGGCGTATTACGCCTTCCCATGATTCGTGACCAGCCGCGCTGACCTCCACGCGATAGTCTTCGGGATCGAGCAGAAGCCCGGGCTCGTACGCCACTGAGATGTCCAGCAACCGAATCGTCGCATTGGCTGGCGTTGTTTCCAACGTGAATGGCTGCGGATCAACTGCCAACTGGATTCGAAACTGCGAATCGCCCGACACGGTTAACGTGCGATCAACCGCTCGAAAGCCCGGCCGGCTAAACAGCATGCGGTACTCTCCCTCCGGTAACCGCATGCCCGGCTCGTATTCTGTACCAATGTCCTCCAGCGTGACGACCGCGTCCGGCGGTTCCAGATACAGCGTCAGCGTCCCGTACGGGATCGGATCAAGCGTCGGCTCCAGCAAACCCACGCCATCCCTCGGCACTTCCGCCCTTACGCGGATGGTTTGGTGCCCGTCCGCGCCCAGCGTCAATTCCACGACCCCGGCGGGCAAGTCCTCCAGAGTCACGGGTGTGTCACTCGCTAGACGCTCCCCATCACGCTCTATCCAAGTGGCCAACGGCCGCCCGCTTACCGTTAGTCGTCCCGTCCCTCGGACTAGAGTCCGTTCGATACGCAGCACGACAGCATCTTCTAACGTTTGGTCTTGCAACCTAATCGGCTCGTAGTCGGGGTGACGCAATATCACCGGAAACGTTCCGGAACGCATGTCCGTGCGCCGCAGAGGCGTTTCTCCGACCACCGAATCCCCGACTAGAACCTCAACGCTGGACGGGTCCGTCTCCACGACAAGTATCGCCGAACCCCCAGTGACCGAAGGGGGCGACACCATCGGACGTGTTATTTCTCTTACTACAGAGTAGTAGCCGATCATCAGCAATATGGCGAGCGCACTAGCAACTGCCCATGTAGACGTTCTTGTTATCCACTCGATGAATTTTCCCGCACCGGCGACCGTAGCTGCGATAGCGATACCGCAGTACTTGGGCAACCGTCCTCGGAGCACCGCGCTGGCGAGTGCCGTACCAACCCTTGCGGCAACAACACTGCGCCGATGCTTGGTAGCCCTGATTGGCGCGGTTGATGTCGGACTGGCCACAATCCCTACTGGGGTCGTCACACCCGTTGGCGTGCGTGCACTACTGAGCACCGAACGTAGTTCCTGGCAACTCCGGATACGATCCTGTGGGTACAAGGCTAGGCAGCGATCGATGCCGGCAAGCAAGCTGGATGAAAACCGGTCCGCGCCGAGTTCCACCGCTGGAACCATTGGGTCCGCCCGGCCGGAATGCAGCGCGTAGCTGCGCTTCTCGACGGCCCCCGGCATGGGATTCCACGCGTGGTTTCCTGTCGAATCATCTGGCATGTCCAAGCGAGCATCTCTTGGACATCCGCCCGCCACGATCCGCCACATCAGCGCGCCCACCGCGTACATATCGGTCCACGGGCCGATCTCCCCCTCGGAAGACACCTGCTCGTACGCCGCGTATCCCGGCGTAAACGGCGCATGCGAGCGGCTGTGCTGCGCCAGATAGTTTTGCTTCGCCGCACCGAAGTCGATCAGCACCGGATGCGCCGGTCGCCCTGTAATGTCGTCGTGCCGACGTACGAAAATGTTCCCCGGCTTGATGTCACGATGGAGGACTCCAGCCCGATGAACGACTTCCAACCCTGTAAGCAACGGCTCCACCACGGCACGCAGATCGCTTTCGGTGAACGGTTGGCCCGCCGTCTCGCGCTGCCGCAGAAACTCCGACAGCGGCAGTCCGTCGTCGTAATCCATGACGAGATACGCGGTTCCGTTTCCTTCGAAGTAGTTGAGGCAGGAGACGATGTAGGGCTCGTTCCTGAATTTGCGAAGCTGCTCTGCCTCGTCGCGAAAACGCCTGAGACCGTCCTCGAAGGCGTCACTGGCCTGCGTGTCGATCGGATGCACGCTGTCACTGTCGTTGTCGCGCACCGCCAATTCGCGGGGGAGGTATTCCTTGATGGCGAACAGCCAGTCAGAGATAAGGTGGTGCCGCGCCAGGTAGACGATGCTGAACCCGCCGCTGCCCAGTTCCGAGTCGATGACGCAGTCGTGCAGGACCGTGCCTGGCGGCAGGGCGTGCAACGAACGACGAGGGGTATCCGGGGGCGTAGGCAGCATCGGCTGTTTCGATTGAATCCGACCTTTTTTCTGAGAAGCCAGTTCCGCCAACAGTATACTGCCGAAGCGCGTACTTGCTGTCTGGTTGCCGACCCCAAAATCGGCGTGAACATGAAGAGGGACGCTGAGCGACTCTGAATGCAGCGAGCGTTTGGCGATTCAGCGGCTTAGTCGAGCAAGGACCCCGCGCACCCAGGTTGCATTCGCACGCATATGGGCGCATTCTTTATTCTGGATTCTAGAATGCAGAATACGTGATGAGCCTTGCTCCCCAAGACGTTTTGGTGTTGCTAAAGCTCGTGGCGGTGGGTCCGCGGGTCTGGTCGTACAATGAACTTGCCATCGAGCTCGGAATGAGCCCCTCCCAGGTGCACTCGGCCATAAAACGCGCTCTGGCCGCACGACTGGCGCTCCGGCGCAACGGTCGAATAACGCCCCAGACAAGAAACCTGGAGGAGTTTCTGATTCATGGCTTGAAGTATCTCTGTATTCCTCAGCGGGGACAACTCACGCGCGGGATACCGACCGGTCACGGCGCACCGCCACTGGCCGAAAAGCTGATTGACTCCCAGGACGTTATCCCAGTGTGGCCTCATCCGGAAGGCAAGGTTCGCGGTGAAGCCTATTCGCCAATTTTCCGGTCGGCTCCAGAAGCGGCGATGCAGGACAACCAGCTATACGAACTTCTGGTGCTCGTGGATGCAATTCGGGGCGGGCGGTCCCGTGAGCGCTCGCTGGCCACCAGAGAACTCACGGAGCGATTGAAGGCGTATGGTTAGAGCCCAAAATCCCAATGTCGCGCTCATGGAGGCAGCCGTGGCCGGACTTGGGCCCGTCGCCGACCAGATGGTATTTCTGGGCGGGTGCGCGGCCGGGTTACTGATAACGGATCCGGCGGCTCCGCCAATCCGGGCGACCAGAGACGTCGACGTAATTATAGAGGTAGCCTCCCTGGCCGAGTACCATCGGATTTCAGGGCCCCTTCGGGATCGAGGATTCCACGAGGACCACGCCGAACAAGCTCCGATCTGCCGGTGGGCCGGTCATGGCGTACTATTGGATGTCATGCCTACCGACCCTGAAATCCTGGGCTTCGGCAACGAATGGTACGAACACGCATTCACAGCCGCCCAGGCGCACGATCTCCCGTCGGGCCGCACCATCCGGCTCATCTCTGCTCCCTACTTCCTTATAACGAAGCTTGCGGCCTTCGAATGGCGGGGAAATGGCGATTACGCATTGAGCCACGACATGGAGGACTTGATCGCCGTAATAGACGGGCGACCGGATGTTACGGAAGAGGTTCAACAACTGGACGCTGATGCTCGCGCTCACCTTGCGAGGGAAATTGCGGCCCTGCTGGCAAATCGAACCTTTGTCGATTCCTTGCCGGGCCATCTTCCCGGAGATCCGGGAAACCAGGCAAGACTTCCCATATTGGAGGCCCGGTTACAGGAGATGGTTGAGGTCCAGTAACCCAAGTCAGTCAACCCCAAAACCATCTGAAACAATATTTGTTCACCGCTTGGCTTTCTGTCGCACAAGATCATGCCTCCCAATGTCGAGAACCTCATCGCCTTGCCGCCCGGCCATCGGCTCGGCGAGTACCGGATCGAACGGTGTCTCGGTTCGGGCGGATTCGGCATCACCTACTCGGCCGTCGACGAGCATCTCAACCGTCGCGTGGCGATCAAGGAATACTTGCCCAAAAGTCTAGCGATCCGCGACGCCAATGACCGGGTCACCGTGGCCACGGCCGAGGACGAGGCCGATTTCCGGTGGGGACTCGACCGATTTCTCGACGAGGCCCGGGCGCTGGCGCGCTTCGATCATCCCAACATCGTCGGCGTCAAACGGTTTCTCGAGGCGCACGGTACCGGTTATATCGTGATGGAGTACGTCGACGGCGAATCTCTCTCAGAGATGCTGAAGCGCAAGGCCACCCTTACCGAGCGGGAGATTCGCGAGCATGTCCTGCCGCTTTCGACCGGGCTGGAGGAGGTCCACGGCGCTGGCCTGCTGCACCGGGACATCAAGCCCAGCAACATCGTGGTCCGCGCCGACGGCGTTCCGGTGCTGATAGATTTCGGTTCCGCCCGCCTGGCGGTGAACGCGAAGTCCCGAAGCCTGACCGCCGTGGTGACGCCCGGCTACGCGCCGCTGGAACAGTATTCTGCCAAGGGCAGACAACTGCCGGCGACGGACATCTACGCCCTGGGCGCCGTGTTGTACCGCTGCGTGACAGGCGTCACGCCCCGAGACGCGACCGAGCGGGCGTTGGAGGACCGGCTGGCGCCCGTGGCTGGAGCCGCCGACGGCGTCTACAGTGACGGCTTGCTGACCGCGATTCACGCAGCGCTGGCAATGCAAGTTGACGATCGCCCCAACGACATCGCTGTATTTCTCAACCTGGTGTCCACTGGCGACAATGAGTGTGCGATTGCGGAGACTTTCGACGTGGCGAAGAAAGCGTACGAGCGCAGCGAATATGATTTCGCGCTACGCGAGTTCAGCAAGCTAGCCGGGCAAGGAAACGCTGACGCTCAATACGAGTTGGGTGAGATGTACCACGGCGGCATTGGCGTGGAGAACGATAACGCCCGAGCGGTCCAGTGGTTTACCCATGCCGCTGAACAGGGACATATCGAGGCTCAGTTCAATTTGGGTCGCATTCACTACGAAGGCGTGGACGTACCGAAAGACGAAGTCCAAGCGATCAAGTGGTTCACCCTTGCCGCCGAACAAGGGCACGACGACGCTCACCTAATCATGGACTACATGGCCGCCGAGCAGGGAGACGCCGAGCGCCAATACGAAATGGGCCGCATGTTCGACGTGGAAATGCGGGATGAACGGAAATTCAACGCGTTCTCGAGCTTCGAGTGGTACGGCATTTTCGATGAGGTAATGACCATCCAAAATTGTGAAGTCTTAGCCGAGATTTGGTATCGCAGGGCCGCCGAACAGGGTCACGTCAAAGCCCAAAGGGAGTTGGGCTTACTGAACACAGACCACGGCGATATCGTTGCCAAAGATATTGAGGTAGGGACCGACTCGTTAACCCAGGCCGCCGAGTGCGGAGATGCCGAAGCTCAATACCGGTTAGGTCGAATGCATTCACGCAGCGAGAATATCCTAAAGCACATGCTCAAGAGAAGGGACTCAAATGGAGAAGAAGCCCTGCAGGAATACTACGCGCAGGCCGTCCAATGGTACCGGCGCGCCGCGGAACAGGGTCATGTCAAGTCTCAATACCATTTGGGCCTGATGTACGATCTCGGCCTGGGAGTGTCGGAAGATGGCGCTCAAGCCGTCCAGTGGTTCCGGCGCGCCGCCGAACAGGGATATGTCGAGGCTCAATACCATTTGGGCTTTATGTACGACACAGGCAAGGGTGTGCCGGAAATCGGCGCCCAAGAAGCTGCCCAATGGTATAACCGCGCGGCTGAGCGGGGACTTGCCGAGGCTCAATACGCTTTGAGCCAAATGTACGAGAAGGGCGACGGCGTTCAAGCGGACAACATTCAAGCCTACGCTTGGGCAAACTTGGCCAGGGTGGGGGGGCTCGAAGACGCCGAAACCCTTCGGGACGAGATTGCGGCGAACCTCTCTGAGACGCAACTTGCCGAAGCGCAACACCTCAGCCGTGAATTGAAGGCCCGGATTCAGAACTCCCGTTGATGCGTCTCCCGGACCGGACCTGAAAAGTGCCGCCATTCTTCGAGGGTCTCGGAAGCTGTGACGATGCACTTCCACTCTCACGGGATCAATATCTCTGACTCATATGAAGGGACGGAATTCAACGCCAACGTCGTCACGCGCCGCTGGCGACGAAGCTCCTACGGCAACAGCACGGCCAGCAGTATACTGCCGATTAGAGTCGACTCCTCCCCGTCCACGAACTCCCCGTTGCCCGCGTTGACCAAGCGTCGCATGAACGGCTCTGCGGCCCTTCGGGTAAAGCTACCGTTGACCATGACGGCGGACACATGGTGCCCTTCCAACGCGGAGAAGTTCTGGGCCGTGCGCAATGCCGCTTCGACCCGCTCCGGGTAGGCTGGGAAATCCGACATGATCACGATGTAGCGGCTCTCGCTCTCAGGTCGCCAGTTCATGGTGACCGCCCGTTCCAACGCCATGGCGAGCGCTTCCGGCGAGTCGTCGTTGCGGCCCCTGCCGAGCCCCATCTGCGGTGCGAGCCCGTTAATGAAGTTCTCGAGCACGGGCATGTCGGTCGTGACGTTCCGGACGAACAGCGGGCGCTCCCAGTAACGGTCGCCGAACGCCACGACACCGATTCCAGTGGGAGCAACCGCGTTGAGAATCCTGCCCAGATCGCTGATTTGCTGCTTCAGACCGCTGACCTGTTCCGACATGCTGCCGCTGACGTCAAGACAGATCACGAGATCAAGGTCCGGGACTTCCAATTCCGCGACTTGGTTACGAAGGCTCGCCGTCTGTTGCTGCGCCTGGTCGCGTTCCCGCGACGCGCTGAGCAGCTCCTCGACGGCTTGGCGCAGTTCCTCGGCAAGCTGTTCGGCCCGGCGGCGCGCCTCGTCCCGCTCGCGTTCGGCGATTTCAAGCGAATCCTCCAGCGCACCGGAGTCCACGGCCGGTTCCGGCTCCGGGACGGGTTCCGGAGCGCTGCCGGTATTGGGGAAAAACGGCAAGGCCATGATCGCCAGCAGGATGAAGGCGCCCATGCCGGACGCGAACAGGTCCAGCGCGGACATGGAGAAAATGCTGAGATCGCGGCTACGACGTTTCACGAGTCGCCGTAGCCGTCGAAATTCCAGCCGCCACGGTGGCCGACCCTGTCGCAGTTTCAGTCACCGCCGTCTCAGCCACCGGCGCGGCCATCCCCTGCTCCCAGGAAATGGACCGTCAGCGTCACTCCGCCCAGGGCGAGCGTCGAACCGGTGCCGACGGTCGTCGTCCTGCCTTCCACAAGTTCGACGCCGTTGAGCCGGGTACCGTTGAGACTGCCGAGGTCCTCGACAGTGAGGGAGACGCCGTCCACTCGCAGGCGGGCGTGGCGCCGGGAGACACTCTCGACTCCGACCACGTGATCCGCGTCAGTGGCGGAGCGGCCGATCACGTGGCCGTCTTCGGCTCGCGCGAGCGCATCGCCATTTACCTTGACACGCACGTCTTCGCCATTCGGTGCGCGGCCATGGAGAACGAAGTCCGGGAACGTGGCCGTATGGCGCGCCAGCGTCTCTTTCGCGGAGGCCAGTTCCTCTTGCGATTCCTCCAGGCGGCGTTGACGCGCCCGGAATCGCGAACGGACGAATGCGGCCAGCAACAGCAGAGCGAGGACGCCGCCGCCCACCGAGTACCAAGCGGTTCGGCGGGCGGCTGCCGCTTCTTCTTGCTGGCGCGCCAGCGCTTCGGCCGCCTCGCGCGCGGCTTCCTCCTGTTGCTGGCGGTCGGCTTCGAGTTGTTCGGCTTGTGCTTCCAGTTGCTCCCGTTCGGCTTCGAGCGCCCGTTGCGTCTCTTCCTTTTCCGCCAGTTGTGCCTGCTGCTCCTCCAATTCCGCCGCCTGCGCCTGCAAGCGCTCTTCCAGCGCCTGTTGTTCGGCCTCGATCTCGGCGATGCGTTCCTGATTCTGCTCTTCCGCTTCGTTCGCCGCCTGCTCCAGCGCGGCCCGTTCCTCCTCCAGCCGCAGCCGCTCCTGTTCCGCTGCGGCGAGCCGCTCTTCGATGGACGGACAGGCTTCGTCCGCAGCTGTGTATGAAACGCTGCGCTCGTCGAGGAACTCACTCAGTGCGGCCAAGTCACCGCTCAGCGTGAGCTGGCCGTCTTCGCGCCTCGGCCGCTGGACGCTCCGGCTCACGGCCAGCAGTTCATCGCAGTTGTTCATGAGAGGGGCCCCGGTTTCGCCCTCTCCGACGACCGAGGTGAATCGATACAGCAGCTGCCCGTCACGCTCCACATGGGAGTGCATGGCGCCGGAGCGCGCCTCGCCCCCGGCGATGAGCAGGTACACCTGGCGTCCGGGGCCGGACTGTTCGAGCGCCACCGAAACGGGATCGCCTTCCAGGCTCGGGACGGACAGCAGCGCCAGACCGGTGTCTTCGTCTCTGTCGAACAGGGAGGCGACCAGACGCGCGCCTGTCGCGGGGTCTTCGACGATGTACTGATCGCCCGAGCCGACGAGACCGCTGTCCGTCAGGAGCAATTCTTCGGCGATCAGCACGGCCTGTCCCGACCCGGCATCCGCGCCCCGTTCCTGCACGACTACGGAAAATACGCTCTCGGCGGTGGAGACGCTGCACACCAGGACGCCGCCGCACACCACGGCACCAAAGGACAACATCGGAGACGGTGAAACAGCTTTCATTTCGGCACTCACCCGTTCGGAAATTATTCGGAAGCGACCTGTTTGTCGGACAACGGCAGGCGGCACACGATCAGCGTCGCGTTGTCCTGGTAATCGATCTCACGATCCTCGACCGCGGCGAGGACCCGGTCCACCAGCTCTGCGGCCGCATCGTCCCCGTTGCCGACGATGCCGATCAGTTCATCGGGGCCGCAGGTTTCCACGCCATCGGACGCAATCATGACGACGTCGCCGGGTTCCAGCCGCTCCGGGGTCTCGGGGATATCCACCAGGTCGATGTCTCCCCCCACAAGAGCGGAATACAGCATGGCGCGCCCCGGCGCCTCGGCGGCTTCCGCGGCGGTCATCACGCCGGCCGCGACCTGCTCGGCCAGTTCTCCCGCCACGGAGTGGTTGGCGTTCAGGCGCCGGATTTCGCCGTCGCGGACCAGCCACAGGGGGCTGTCGCCGACGCTCGCCCAACGCAATTCACGCCCTTCCACCACGGCGGCCACCAGCGTCGTGCCCATCCCGGTCAGCTCGGGCTCGGCCGCGGCCCTATCGTGAATGGCGCAATTCGCGGCTTCAAGGGCAGCCATCAGGCGTTCGCTCGGTTCATCGGGCATGCCGGGCGCCTCGAAGGCGCCACAAAAACTGGTCACCGCCACGGAACTGGCGACATCGCCGGCGGCGTGTCCGCCCATGCCGTCCGCCAACACCAGCAGGTGCCGCGCAACGCCCATGGGAACGCACACGGCACAGTCCTGTTGCGTCCTCCGTCGCCCCTGAATCTGGTCCCAGGCGATGTCATAGGACTTGCCGGACGACAATTGGTCCGCCCCGTCAGCCCCCGGTCTCTCCGCAGGGTCGAGCATTGGTTGCTCTGTGACGTCCGACGCCAAAGGGTCTGTCGGCTCCGACCTCAATGAGGCCGCTTCAATGGTCATTCGGCCTGTCACGTCAACCGCCAACGGACTTCGCTCGAATCGGATTCAGAAGAAAACGCCATCTCACTCCCAGGCGAACGCGTCGTCGCAGAACGGCACGAAGCGCAGCGTCGTGTCCCCGAGTCCGATCAGGGCGCCGGCTTCGAGCTTTACCGAATTCAGCACGGGCTCGCCTTCGATATAGGCGAGATTCTTGCCCTGCTGAAGGTAGAAGGCGTTGCCCTTCGGATCGTAGGTGAGGGTCGCGTGGGTATCGCGAGAGATTCTGCGGTCGCCAAAATCGAGGCGCACGCGCATGGCAGGCCCCCGCCCGATGGTGTTGTGGCCGAATCCGAGTTGCGCTGACGAGCCCTTCCCTGGACCGTCGACCACGACCAGCCAGCCCGTGACAGGGTGTATCCGAGCGGTCCGGGAGGCTGCCGTACCCTCGTCTCCCCGGCGGGGACGGCCGGCGCCGCGCCACACCACGGTATCCCCTTCGTCGCCGGGCCGGTATTGCCTCCGCTGCGCGGGCCCGGCGCTTCCGGGTTCCTTCGGCTGCGAATCCTCGCCGGACGGAAAACTCAGGGCGGGACGGGTAGTGTCTCCGGAGTCGCCGCCGCCCGTTCCCCGCTGCCGGCGCGGGCGCACGGCCACCGTGGGCTCCTCACCCAGGTCGATCCGCCCGCGAGTCTTCCGAGGCGATGCGCCGGCGCCCTTCAGCCGATCATCGTTCTTGTTCGGCTTCGGCGGATCATCGTTCGTTGTCGGCCTCGTCGGAACGTCGATCGGCCGGCCATCGGATCCCAGTTTCTTCGCCACGCGGATCTCCTGTCGTCAAGCGATAAATTGTACTCTGCGCTGTTTTCGAGATGTGTTGTCGCGACAACGCCATAGCGTACACGAGGCCGTTACCCCGGCATGAGCCTGTTTACAAGGTGGTCCAGGCAATATTGCCCGGCGCTGTTCAAGGTGCTTTCCTCCCGGCCCTGGCAGATGTGCATCAGGAACACGAGCACCGCCGACAGCCCGAGCGCCATCAGGGTGGTGTTGAAGGCGATCCCCAGTTCCACCGTCATGCCGGCGAACCAGGCCCGGATGTCGGCGCCCGCGGTCACGTCCGGCATTTGGGCGGCCTGCGCCAGCCCGAGCGCGATACCGATCACCGTGCCGATGAAACCGAGGGTCGGGATCAGCCAGACCAGGTAACGCAGCATGTTGTACTTCAGTTCCAGCTCATGCTGCATCAGGTCGAGGCTGGAACTCAGGAACTGGTTGGACTGATCGACGGACCCGCTGATCTGGTACTGCTGCACGACCCTAACCACAAGCCGCTGGAGGATGTAGCTGCGTGCATTCGTGTCGGAGGTCGCCCACTGGTAAATCGACGCCAGCGCCGGTTTTCCACGCTCGAACAGCACGGTGGGATCATTGGATGGCAGCGCGTTTTCCCGCAACTGGGCCTGTTCCCGGTTCGCGCGGTAGAACCGGACCCACAACTCCCCCAGCCCGAAAAAGAACATCAGCCACATGAGATTCTGCACGGTGAACGGATAGGGGAAGCTCGTGCCGCGCCCCAGCAGCAGCCCCGAGGCGTTGAACGCACCGGCGCCCGGCCCCGCCGATTCGCCCGGCGGCGGCAGCGCGGCCGTCATGACGCCGATCGCGACGCCGCCGAGCAGCAGCGCCACCAGCGCCAGAATGATGCGGTAGTAGCGCTCCTCTTCCTCCAGGGCATGTAGATCGAAGCGGGCCATTCAGCGTTCCATTCGCTCGGCGCCGAGGCGACGACGGTGTGTGACGGTCAGGGGCGCAAGTTCCTTGAATTGTGTCTCGAAGCGGCCTAAGCGCACGCGCGACGCAGGCTCCACGTAACCCTGGCGGTGCCGGACCCACTCGCCGTTACCTGTTCTCGTCCAGGTGCCCCGGAGCGAATCGCAGTCGATCAGGAAGTACCTGCCGTCGCCCGTCATCGTCACTTCGGCGTGCACGCGGCTGACGGACCTGTCCGCGAGCCGGATGTCCGCATCGCGGCGACGGCCGATGGTCAGTGTACGAAAAGCCAAACGATTTCCCGATTCCTTGCGTGCGATTCGCTGATGATGCGCGCTCCGCGCACCTCCGGGGCAACGTACCAACGGCGATACGCAAAAGCAAACGACGAGGTCCGGTCGAACGCTGCGCAATTTCTTCGGATCGGGGCGGACAACGGACTCGTGCAGTTGGGGGCGTCCACCATGGAAACGCGCACCCTCGGTGTTACCCTTCCGTCGAGATGAGCATCGACAGCGCGAAAATCACCACTCATTGCTTCTCCCACGTCGGGCAGCGCGGCGAGAATCAGGATCGGTTCGCGATACTGGAATCGTCCGGTGACGGACCGCGCCTGCTTGTACTCGCGGACGGCCTCGGAGGGCATACGGGCGGCTCGTTGGCCGCTGAAACAGTAGTAGCAACAGCAGAGCGATGCTGGCGTAGCCGTAGCGCCGAGCAGTCACCGGAGGAGTTCCTGAAACTCCTCGTACGCGAGTGCCACAGCGCGGTGCGCGGCGCGGGGTGGGAGCATGCGCTGGACCCCCACTCCACGATCGCCGCGCTACTGTTGCAGAATGGGCAAGCCATTTCCGTCCATGCCGGCGACAGCCGCGTGATGCAGTACTCCGAAAGCTCGTTCGTGGACCGCACGCTGGATCATTCCGTCGCCCAACTGCACGCGCTACGCGGGACCATTGCCGACGATGAGATCGCCCGACACCCCGACCAGAACAAACTGTTCGCCCATGTCGGCGGCCCCACCGCTCCGGAGCCGGAAATAAAGCACTGGGATCTCGCCGCGGGGAGGCGGTTTGTCCTCTGCAGCGACGGCTTCTGGGAAATCTTCCGGCACGATGAAATCGTCGAGTTGTTCGCTTCGGACGATCCGGAGGCCGAATTGAAGGGCCGTTTCGAGACCAAGCTCAAGCAGCTCAAGCACCACGACAACACCACCGCGATACTGGCGGAAATCCCTGAATCCAGCGTTCGCCACCGCCGGAGGCGGTCCGCACACCCCGCTGTGTCCGTGGCCGTTGCAGCGCTGCTCATGGCGCTCCACGCAGCGAATGTAGCGGTCGGGCAGAGCGAGGGAGGGGCGGATGGCGATCCGGGTCAGGGCGAGGGCGAGCCGGTGACGGCAACGCAAGGAGAAGTGCCGGGCGTTCCCGATGGCGGCGAGCCCGAAATCTCACCCATCCGGCTCCAGCCCTCCGATATCGTATTGGACCTTCCCATCGAACCCGGCGAGGAGATTGCTGAAGTTGTTGCCGAGGAATTGCGCCAGCGCGGGCAACTCGGCGGCGATGACTCGCTGGTGAACGCGGGCGGGCCGAGCGAGCTGGGCGGGTTAACGGTTCTCAGGATGCGCCAGGAACATCGTGGCATTCCGGTGTTCGCGGCTCAAGTGGTGGCCTCGACATCTGGGGACCGCATCGTCAGGATCGCGGGCGATTCCGCCCCGGATATTCGGCTGGATTCGACCGTTCCGGTCAACGACTACGTTTCCACGGTCGCGCTCGCCGAGATGCTGACGAGTCTGGACATCGCGCCCCAGGACGGCGGTGCGCTGGTGGTATTTCCCGCAGAAAACGGCGGTCGCCTCGCGTGGTCCGGCCAGGTGATCATCGAACAGGGTCAGGACGTGGAACTGGACCCGCAGGAGTCCCAGGAGCCGAGCCCGCCGCCGGCGCTTGAGCAGGTCTTCATCGACGCCGTCAGCGGCGAAGTTCTCCTCCGGCTCCCGCTGGTGCGCCAGGCTCTGGACCGCCGCATCCACGACTTCTCCCAGGCGTGCCGGGATGCCGGGATCCGCGGCCCGATGAACGCGCGCAGGGCAATGGCACGGGTACCGGCGCTGCTCGTGGAAGCGCCGCTGGTCCGCTCCGAGGCGGCCGGCGGCTGGCACCGCAACGCCGAACGCCTGTTCGACACCCTGGGCGCGTACTACCGGTTTCTTCGTTTGGTCCTGGACATCGACAGTATCGACGACCGCGGCAAACCCCTCGTGGGCTATATCGGGGCGCGATTCGACGAACGGACCCCCGGCATCCCGCAATGTTCCGGCGACGAATTCATGGCCTTCTGGATGCCAACCGACGCGATGATCCTCACCGATGCCGTGCTGGACTTCCCGGAGCTGATCGGCCACGAAGCCACGCATGGCCTGATCGAGCACGGTAGCGGCCTGATCTACCAGTACGAGTCCGGCGCCCTGCACGAATCCATCGCCGATGCGCTCGGCATCGCGTTCGGGGGTTGGCAGGAAGATGGCGCCAGGCAGGACCTGGGGGCGGAAATCGCCATGGACGCCAGAAGCTGGCAAATTCGCGCGCCCTCCGAGGTAATCCGGGACTTTCGGGCACCGGCGAGCGTGCGGCTGGCGGACGGAACGCCGCTGCCGGACCATTACGACCACTACATACACCTGTCGGCGGATATTGACAACGGCGGCGTGCATGTCAATTCGTCCATCATGAATCACGGCTTCTACCTGCTTGCCGCGGGCGGGCGGCACACGCGGCTGAAAAACGATCCGGAGGTCGAGGGCATCGGCGTCCCGAAGGCGGCGCGCATATTCGGGGCCGCGGCGGCGTGGCTGCTGCGCCCGGCGTCCGATTTCGAGGACGCGCGCCATGCCTTCGCCCACGCCGCGGAGGCCATTCACGGCGAGCATTCGACGGAATGGATCGCGGTGCATAGCGCCATGGATGCCATCGGGATTCCGGGTGCTTGGGAACGACCGCCGGTGCCGACGGGGCCTGAACCGGCGATGGAACCTGAGCCGTCCGAAACTACGGACTTTGCGGCAGAACCTGAGTCTCCCGAATCACCTGATCCGACGGTGGAGCCTGAACCGCCCGCGTCCGCTCCGGATCCCACGGCGGCACCCCCGCCAGTCGAGGTGCAGGCGTCGGCCGAGGAGCCCGAACCGGCGCAGGATCTTTCCCGAAATCGTCAGGCGCTCTCGGGACAAACTCTTGTCCTGCTGATGGTGGTCTCCCTGGCGCTCGCGGGCGCCGCCATCGTGGTGTACGCCTATCGACCGGGCAGGTCGTCTCCGGCGCGCTGGCAACCGGCTATCCTAACGTCGCGCGACCGGGGGCCAACGATACCGGATTCCCGGAGTCCGGCGACCGCAACGTCGGATTCCCTCAATCCGACCGCCGCAGCTTCGCCGCTCGGCATCGTGGGAACGCTGCAGCCGGCCGAGGGAACAGCCGCGATCCCCCTGCCCCGGAGCTTGCTCGATTCAGCGGAAGGACTGGTCATCGGACGGGCCGCCAGCATCTGCCATGTGACACTGAGCAATCCGACCGTTTCCCGTCGGCACCTTCGGCTACATCTGACCGATGAAAGAATCACTGTCGAGGATCTGAACTCCACCGCAGGCACGCGTCTCGATGGCGCGGCGCTTGAACCATTCCGTCCCCAGCCGGTGGATTCCGGCCAGACGTTGAAGTTGGCGGAACTTGTGTACACCATCGACATTGCATAGCCGCGCACCGTCAGCGTATCGGGCGGCGCGCTGGGCACGGCGACAAACTCTCGAACAGATATAACCTCGGAGGGGTGGTGAATAGGCTGAAAGAACTTGAGCGGGAGTTCCGAAGTGCGGAGGAATCGGCCAAAGCCCAGCGTCGGGCTGTCTCCAGACGCGGTCACGGGTTGCGTCGCAACGCAGAAACGCCGCCCCGGAAAAACTGAACCCCGGGCGCATGCCACACGAAGCGGCAGAGGCGGGTCCGGGGTTTACACGGCAAATATGGCAGAACAGCAGAAAGCTGAAAGGCGTCAAACACTTTTTCTACTCCAAGGAGGTGCTTTCGGAATTGGAATCGACGTTCTCGCCTGAACGATTGAGCACCTATGTCCGTGCCGTACCCGGACTCGATATGGAACAGGCGCGTCGCCTCTACATTTGCTGTGTAATTGATTCGACGGATGGTTGGCATCAGGCCGAGCGGTGCCATCGCACCGCGTTGTAAACGAGGTTCGTTGATGATGTCAGGCGCTGCGGCGGCACCCTCTGCGGTTTTTCGGCTGCCCCGCGATTACGGCCTTGGCTCGGAGAGGGTTTGGGTCACGGCGCCACGGTCGTTGTCAGGCCGCGCGTGGCGGTGCGGCTGACCCGGTGGCGGGGTCGATGCCGTGTTTTTCCAGCATGCGGATCCAGCGAGGGGCATTGCGCTTGACCATGAGTTTGCCGTGCCCTTAGCTCCGCGTTCTACGGGATGTTGCAAGGCTTGGAAGTTACGCAATGCCATGCACCTCATCCCCACACGCCAGCCGCGCATCGCCCACGCCTCGATCGCCGCCCTGATCAGCGCGGCCCTGGCCGCCACAACGCTGACCGGTTGCGCCAACCGCAGCATGTGCGGCCAGATCTTCCCAAGGTCCAGCGCGCAATCCGCCTGGAATGTCGACTACGGCGAAGTCGTCGATGTGCGGGAAGTGAAGGTCGAGGGCGAGGCGTCCCTGCTTGGCATCCTCATCGGCAGCGCCATCGGCCATGCGGCCGGTACCGAGATCAGCGGCTCGCGCAACGTCGGCGCCGCTGCTGGCGCCGCAACCGAACAAGCCGTCACGGGCACGGATGCCCTGCAGATCACCGTCGAACTGGACAGCGGCAGCACGGTCGCCATAGTGCAGGACGACGAAGACCTGTTCGAGGACGGCGAGCGCGTGCGCGTCCTGATCGCCACAGTCGCTTCCACCCACCCCGCCGTATTGGGGACGCCCGGTGTGTTCGGCCGCACAGGCCATGGGGGCGGTGCCAGCTTTCCCGTGACCAGAGCCCGGGTTCAGCGGTTGTAGCACACGCTGTGCCTTCAGCGCGGTGACGGAGGACAGTCTGATGTGTTTCCGGGAAGAAGCCGCGGAACCGCGAAAGTTTCGCTACAAGCGTTTCGCGATTCAAGTGATGCCCGCCTCGGCCTAATTTCGACTACTATCAGTCGAGCATTTCCACAACATCAAGGCTGACTCGACTCGTCATCTTCAGCCGCCTTCGCAAGCCGCAGTAGGTACAGAGCATCTGAGGATGTATCCTTCAATTCGGAAACGATCCACGATTCAATTGCGGAAAAACTCTGATCAAGCTTCTTGATTCTTGATTTCAGTCTTGCTCTACTACCATGAATTGCAATCAAACTGTCCCAGTGAATCGCTTGTTCCATCTCGATTGCGCGGCTTCCGATTTCGCCTGAACTGCTTACTGTGCGGCAATCTCTTAGCAGTGCGTAAGTCAGTTTAGGTGAATCATGAACAAATTGGAATTCCTCAGGGAGATCAGCGTACTGTGTGGAAAATAATAGTATCGTTGCGGGGTGTCGCTCTACAGACAGTTCGTCCTCGTCAACCGACAGAATCTGGTTGTTTAATTGCGACTCGAATTCTTGGATTTCTTCATCGGAAATTAGCGAATATTTACCTTTTTCAAATGTCCTGATTTGCGTAATGAACGCTACCTTCGAGGTCAGGCACTGGAGTTGACAAATTACGCTGTCTATCGAATGAGCCGCACATTCCGTTCCAATTAGCGTTTTCAGAAAAGAGTCTGTAATTGTACGCATGTACTCCATCGGTACGTCCGAGAATCTGGAACTCCCTCCCGGCATTTCCGATAGCAAATTCCAGAAAGTGACCAACGCTGGTTCCACATGTCTTCTTTCAAAATCGTTCTTGAACATGCTCCACAGAAGAAGAATCGTATTTGGCCATGAGTCGGAATCCTGTAATTGCATAAGTTTGTCGAGAGCTTGCGGATCGTGCATCCGCTCGAACGCACGCTTGGCGGTAGTGGAGCACGCCAGATCTCCATCTCCCACCCGCGAAAAATAAACCCGAAACATGATCCGGTGCACGACCCGGTTGTTCTTGAGTTGCTGAATTTTCCATTCCGGGTCTTGGCCGTCGAACTGATCCCGTCCGCCCGAAAACACACGATGAACCAGCGCCCTTGCGACCGGCTGATCTTTCACGTCTAACTTACTGAGAACATCGTTCAAGTGCGCTCGACGCCGTTCAGTCGATTTCTGAGTATCACCCATCTGCTCCGAAATGATATCTGTCGCGCGATCCGCGTTAACTTCCCAGATGGGAGCGACCGTCAGGTGGCCAATCAAGTCCGGTAGTTGCCTGAAAAAAAGTGGCATGAACAAGCGAATCGCTTCCAGCGCGAGGGTATCGACAACGGCGATTGATGTGCCAAGGTCTTCCACAGTACCTCGAACTGCCATGCTGTACCGGCGGACATCTCGCATATTCCTCAAAAGTGGCCGTATGATCTCGGCCTCGATATCGGGCCAGTCCTTTTCATTAAAGGGAGGAGGGATATCTCCAAGGGCGTTCTCAATCCCAGAAACGAGTTGTTGCCGAATGTGCTCACGAGAGACGACGGGCATATCGACGGACCATTGAAATATCTTCTCCATGTAGTTGCCTCGAACTCCGATATTGCTGTCTTCGAGAGCTTCTTCGACTCGAACTCTGTCACAGGCAACGATATAGATCAGGTTAGGAAAACTTGCTGTGACACGTACCAGCTTGAATAGTTCTCGAATCTCGTTCCAGGAGAGTCTGTCAACATCGTCGAGCACAACGACTATAGGCTTTTCGAGCCGCGCAAGCTCTTTGGTCAGCTTCCTGTGCGATGCAATAGCGCTGACCGGCGTTTCTGACTGCTTGAAAGCCGACTTGATTAGATCGAGGCATTTGTTTCCAGCGTCAGGAAGGCCCGCAGCCATTGAAATAGCGCGTATCGCTGAGGAGAGGACATAGCCGTATCTCTTGAGATAATTTGCTATTTCTTCGAGATTGGAGGTTTCCCTCATTTCCGCTGAAAGTTCGGAAAAGAATCTATCCAACAGTTGATCGGCTCCGCTGAATAACCATGGATTGAAATCGAAAACTGAAATTTCTTCTTCTTGGAACGCCGGACGAGCCAAATTGATGAACGATGTTTTTCCCGATCCCCAAGTCCCGAACAGCCCGACCACGAGACCCCGAGTCGCATCGGTGTTTAGAATCCGTCGAGCAAAATTGGTGGCAATCGGCTCCCATTCGAGAATCGTCCTCGGAGGAAGCGATCGGATTGTCTGGTAGTAACAGTGTTGAGGAGGATTTATTCGACATCTATCCGAATCACCTATCGTTGATCATTTGGTAATGGTGCGAACTTGCGAATTGAAGCACACATTCTGTCCGGTCTCTTCACAGCTTCCAAGACCTTTGTGCCGAGCGAGGCTCCATCTGGCAACGGAATGTCACCGCGATCATGGCCTTGATTCCAAGCGGATCGTCGGCCACCTGCCCGCACTAAGTTATCGACTGCGTATGAGTGACCGAGAGAACTCCTACGTCGCCAGCGGTGGCTTGGAGCAATCGCACGACTACATCAGTCTCTGCAAAAGCGATTCGTGATACCTGGCCGCCTTCAACCGGGACGAGGCCACCTCCCGGGAGCAGAAATTGTTCCGGCGGGAGGCATCTCGATCGTAGGACCGCGTCTCCAAGTCCATGGTCTCCCTACGGCGAAAGGCCGCGTCCTGTCTCGTCCCCTGTGCTTCGGCTGCGCCGGAGTGTCGCATCGTCTAGTCAAAGAGCGAAGCAGATTGGGATCAAGGCGTGAGCGTCCGGGCGACTCGAAACCCGTAGTCGATGGCCCGGACCCCGGCAGAGGCTCTGAGGCGGTTCGCCGAGCGCAGGACCCCCGGATGATGAATATAGGAACCGCCGCGCAACACGCGCAGGGTGCAATCACCGTACCGCCAAGCTCTGCCGTCCGGCGGCGCGCCCGCGTAACTGTCGTTCCAGCAATCCTCTACCCACTCAACTAAATTCCCGTGCAGGTCGTGCACACCAAACGCGTTAGCCTGAAACGATCCCACGGGCGCTGCAATCTCCCACTGATCGCCGCATGTGCGGAAACCGAACGATTCAAAAAATCCGCAATTTGCCCGGTTGGCCCCGACGTCGTTGCCCCAACTGAACGCCGTCTGCGAACCCGCCCGCGCCACGTACTCCCATTCTGCCTCGCTCAATAGGCGGTACTCCACTCCCGCTTGCTCCGACAGCCACACCACGTACATTTGAGCATCGTCCCAATTCACGCCGTTGGCCGGATGATTAGCGCCGAGACGACCC
Organism: Candidatus Rariloculaceae bacterium; assembly: GCA_965262365.1. Classification (GTDB taxonomy): domain Bacteria; phylum Pseudomonadota; class Gammaproteobacteria; order Steroidobacterales; family Rariloculaceae; genus UBA6522. The sequence goes on along the minus strand of OZ253541.1, from coordinate 2,362,791 downwards.
CAGACTTCATCGCCAGCGCGGTATCCGCCGCAGCCACCGCCCGCCAAGCACGCGTCCCAGTCTTCAAAGGTCACCTCGTACTTCGAAACCGCGAACGCTTGGGAGATCGCCACCTCGTGAACGGGGAATTCGGAATCGGTACACTCCCGACCCGACACGCAACCCATCCGAAATCGCCCCGCCGGGATCACCACCATCTCTGGACCCTCGCCGCCCGAACTGAGTTCATCTGAAAAGGAAACCCCCAACGGCAAAACAGGTAGGGTCACCGCCACGCGCTGCGGTTCGCTGCCGTGGCTTATAACGCCCTCCCACGGTTCGTAACCCGCCGCGCTGACCTCCACGCGGTAGTCTCCGGGGTCGAGCAAAAGCCCGGGCTCGTAAGCCTCGGAGACACCCGGCAAACGAATCGTCGCACTGGCCGGCGTTGTCTCCACGGTGAATGACTGCGGATCAACTGCCAATTGGATTCGAACTCGCGTGTCGCCTTCCACCGTAACCGTGCGCTCGACCGCCCGATAGCCCGGTCGACTTACCGCCGCGCGGTGCTCTCCCTCCGGCAACCGCATGCCCGGCTCATAGTCTGTTTCAATGCCCTCCAGCGCGATGGTCGCGTCCGGCGGCTCAAATTCAATCGTCAGCGTCCCGTACGGGATCGGCTCAAGCGTCGGCTCCAACAATCCCACGCCGTCCCTCGGAACTTCCGCCCGCACGCGGATGGTTTGATGCCCGTCCGCACCCAACGACAATTCCACGAGCCCGGCGGGCAGATCCTCCAGAGTCACCGGCGTGCCTTCCGCCAGGCGCTCCCCGCCGCGCTCGATCCAAGCGGCCGCCGGTTGCGCGATCACCGTCAGTCGTCCAGCCCCCCGGACCAGCGTCCGTTCGATGCGCAGGACGACGTCATCCTCCAACGCTTGGTCTTCCAACCGAAGCGGTTCGTAAACGGGATGGCGCAATGTCACCGGATAGCTTCCGGAACGCAGATCCCCGAGCCGCAGAGGCGTTTCGCCGACCACCGTTTCCCCGACCAGCACCGCAACGCCGGGCGGGTCCGTATCCACGACCAATATCGCCGAGCCGCCAATGACCGAGGGCGGCACAGGTTCATCCACAACCGAATTTGGCGGCATGCCTGTCGGAGCGTCGTCCGGCGCGTCCGGGAACGAAATTGGAATTTCAGGCGCGCGCGCGACAAAGAAACCAGCATACAACACCAAAAGTACTGCGGCGAGCCCGGCGCCCGCAGCCACAGCGCGGCCAGCCGTCGGCCAAAATATCGCTTTCGGTTTCGGACTGTCCGCCTTCCCTGCGGGCGTCGCTGTCCCCAAAGAAGTCGCCGCACCCGTGGCCGCGCCATTGCCATCGAACAAAGAACGCAATTCCACGCAGCTTTGGACACGCTCCTCTGGATACAAGGCCAGACAGCGGTCGATGGCGGCAAGCAAAACGGGAGAAAATCGACCCGATCCAATCTCCACCGCCGATGCCATCGGATCGGCCCGCCCCTGGTGAAGCACGTAGGCCCGCCTCTCGACCGGTTGCGGCGTCGGACTCCAAACTCCATGATCGCCGAATTCGCCGGCAGCATCGGGCTCTAGCGAACTTTTGTCGCCCGGGCACCCCCCCGCCACCATCCTCCACATCAGCGCGCCGATCGCGTAGATGTCGGTCCACGGGCCGATCTCCCCCTCTGACGACACTTGCTCGTACGCAGCGTATCCCGGTGTATACGGTGCCTGCGAGCGGCTGTGTAGCGAAAGGTAGTTCTGTTTCGCCGCCCCGAAGTCGATCAGCACCGGCTGCGCGGGCCGCCCCGTGATGTCGTCGGGACGCCGCACGAAAATGTTTCCCGGCTTGATGTCCCGGTGAAGCACGCCGGCCCGATGTACGACCTCCAATCCTTCAAGCAGCGGATCGACCACGGCCCGCAGGTCAGCTTCGGTGAATGGCTGCCCCGCAGCCTCCCGCCGCCGCAGGAATTCCGACAATGGCAAGCCATCATCGTAGTCCATCACGAGATACGAGGTGCCGTTAGCCTCGAAGTAGTTCAGGCATGAAACGACGTAACGCTCGTTGCGGAACCGCCGCAGTTGCTCCGCCTCGTCACGGAACCGCCTCAGACCATCCTCGAACCCCTCGCCGGCTTCCGTGTTGACCGGATGGATGTTGGTGCCGTCGTTGTCGCGCATTGCCAGTTCACGCGGCAAGTACTCCTTGATGGCGAACAGCCAATTGGAATTGAGACGGTGCCGCGCCAGATACACGACGCTGAAGCCGCCGCTGCCGAGTTCCGAGTCGATGACGTAGTCGTGCAGCAAGGTGCCTGGCGGCAGGGCGTGCAGCGAACGGCGCGCAGTTTCGGGTGGCGTTGACGGCATCGGGAATTCTGCGTCCAAGACAGTCGACCGGATTGTAGCGCGTCGAGGGGGAAACGGCATATCGGAGCCAATGAGACAAGCCTGTAGGTCGGCGTCTGGGATCATCGAAGGATGATCGTGACGTTACAGACGCAGCGGGTTCAGAGCCTGGAGCAGGTTCGTGCCTTTCTGGAGGGCAGCGAGGCGGTGGATTTTGTCGAGGGCGACTGCGCGGGCGTCTACGACCTGATCCGGCGCACGCTGGTGAAATCGAGGTATCACCGCCTTGGCAAGTCCGACAAGGGTCTGGTGAAGCGGTATCTGGGCAAGGTGTCGGGGCTTGTCAAGGGCACAGCTCACGCGCCAGCAATTCTCATTTTGGCGCCCGACTTCACTTTCAGGCACATAATGGTCTCCTTTTCCAGTTCAATCCGGGCCAAATCGACCGCCAGGACCATCCCGCAGACAGGGGTGACGGGCATAATGAGAATTGCTGGGACTATACGAGACCGCTTGCCTCACCGGATTAGCGAGGTATGTATTCGATCAAGCTGCATTGCCGACACCATGGTCGGACCCGTAGGTTGACGACTACGCCAGGACCGCGCCGAGGCAGACGAGTATCTCGTCCATGAGCGGTTCGGGAACACGGAGATGAGGGGGTGCAGAATCATTATAGTCGTACGGAGTTGAAGGAGGGATGCTGTGGTTGTTGAGTTTCCCTAAGTGGGCTTAGTGTCGTCGGCCGTCTTCGGAAATGCCGCCACGATGAGGTTGCCCAGCTCCTTGGAGTCGGTGGATGCACACAGCGGGTCTCCTTCAAGACCGGATTTGGTAAAATCAAATACTCGATTTCCGTACGGCCAGCTCCTATTGGGAAACTTGTTCCAGATTATCGAGCACAGTCGGCCCAAAGCGCCAAAGTAGATTTCGTCTTCACCTTCTTGGAAACTGCCAAGGGGTATATCATTCAGGAAAGCGGAGCGATCGTTGTGCGCCAATATCTTGTTGCGAGCGTCGAGAATCTTCCTGTAGAGGACGTCCAATTCAGTGGCGATGCCTGCGATAGCTGACTTTTCTTCCTTCGACCAGAAATTCTGTCTAACGAAGAAGTCGATGGAAAGGTTTTCGTTTGCGCCCTGATGGGCCGGGTCATGTAACTTCGCGACTTGAAGAATGCTGTATTGCTGGCTGATTTCATTGAGGCGACCTAAACACCGGCCAACGGATGTTTCCACGAATTCCCCGACTGGAACGTTCCGCTCGTCCTGAAGGCGTGCGGGCAGGCGTTCAAAGACATGTGAATGGGTTAGCCAGCACTCGTAGACCCATTCGCACTGGTCACAGAAGGCTTGCGCGTCGTTTTCGGTTGCAGGAGGCACTTGAGGCATGTTGCGAATCCTTGGTGCAATGTGAGCTTCGATAATACGTTCGTCGATGGAGCGACCTACATAAAATTTCGGCCGCGATGCTCACGGCGGCGCGCTCGGCGGGTTCCGGCACCGAGTCGCGCGCGAGATCGATATACGCGCGCGTTCGTCTCCACCCGGCTATGCGACCATATTGCCAAGCCGGGTTGCCAATGAGATATTGGGCGAAATCCATGTCACATGGATGTGATTATGGTGACCACTCTTGGGTCGGCCTCCCGCACCTTGTCCATTGAAATAGACGGTACCACCTGAGTCCTTCAAAACGCGAATAAGTCGGGCGGTGCGCTTTAGGTCGTAGTTGCTAGCTGAGCTACCATCTTTCTTCGCCCAAGTGCTCTCCCCGTCTGTGGACATAGGGCGGAGGTCAAGTGTCAACCCTTTTTTGTGAGTAAAGTGAGGCGGGTACTGGCCGCCCCACCGAAGGCTCGCCGCTGTTACTGTGACAGGATGGGGCCAGTTGGCGCCTTTCACAGCATCCCCGAGCGTCTTGAGAAACTTGCGGAGTTTTGGGTGAACTCGCGTGCCTCTTGCGCCGATTATCCTAAGGCCACCAGGGTCGTTATCAATCTGCTGAAGCCCTCTCCATCCGATGTTTAGATTCAGTGTTCTCTGCTTCCCGTTGCTAAGCGTGGCGACAATTTTCTCTCTTGCTCGATTATTCTGTGAAAAGTCGGACGCAATGTGGCTCGTTCGGTACGTTACTGTTGCAACGCCATCGCTGCCCGTAGTTGCAGACGAAGCACTCAGGGTCCCAAGAACTCTTATGACGCCTTGGTTGACTAGCCGCTCAGCCTTAAGGCCATTTCCGTTGTTTTGGTTGTATAGCGACTTCATCCCGCTTGCGCTCCTCCAATTTCCGCCTGGCCTCACATAGCTCAGATTGAATCGAACTTGTTGCCCGGGCATTGGTGTCCCGTACTGGTCGGTGACAAGTACAGGAATACTGCCTGTGGTGCTACCGTCGGGGGAATAGCCAGTACGTGCGATGCCAACTTCTTCGCCCGTTAGTTCAATCTCATCATCGGCAGGATGGATGATGGAGGAGATGTCAGCGATTTGTGGCTCCACTGGATCTGCATCGCTGAACACGTTGAAACCGGGTTCTGTGCCTTGGGGGAAGGCCTTACGTCGTTTTGCCATGGCATACCTCCTAGGTTGGGTGAGCGGCCAAAGTTCAAGAGTCAGCGGCACCGCGAAGCGGCGTCCGCTGCACCGACTCCTTAGTCGGTTTGCGGTATTCAGATGCCGAACTTCTCATTTCTGGCGGCCTTTAATGACTCAACATACTGTCTCCCAAACGATTTCCTCTGCATACGTTCGTCATCGGCATGCTCTGTGAAGTGTCTACCCGTTCTTTCGTCAAGATGGATGTACCCTGTCCAGTAGTCATCAACCCACCGAACATATGGTTCGTAGTCTTGCAGAAATGCCATTCCTAGGGATCGTCCTTCAAATCCATGACAAACGATGTCAAAAGGTTTGCACAAGGGATTGCCATCCAGAATCAAGAGATTCTTCCCGGCCTCCGATGTGAAGCGTTGCAGTTTGACTATATATTCGTCTTGATCGAACTTGTCGAAGTTGTCTGGTTTAACTTCAACGTACCACTCGTCTAGGTTTGGCAGCCGGATCTCAAAATCCGGTAGGTAATAGCCGCCTGACTCCAACTCATACCCTTGGTCCTCGTACTTCCAGTTCCAGTCCATGCGAGTGAAGAAGACAGCCCATCTAGCCTCAGTCCTAGAGCGGAAGATGCGGTCTTTGTACTTCGTGGGTAGTGGCTTCATGGCAGTTTCCCGAACGGCAAACCATTGGTTATCAAGCAAGTTTGGCATACAATCTTGTGGATTAGAAGCTATCGGGTTCGTTTCGTGGTGCGGACGGAACCGAAGTAACGATGGCAGTCAGACGGCTATCGACGCGCCCCTGTCCTCAATGCGTTCATCAACGGAGAGGATACACAGTGAACATCCGGCTCACCGCGGTGCGGTTGGCCTGGCGCAATACGCGGTACTTCGCCTTGGATCAGGCGCTTTCAGTCACATGGAGAACGCCTGAAAGTGTGCTGCAGCACACCCATTTTGCGTTCCATCGCTTCCAGTGCCCGACGCATGTGTCGCGGGTCGTGGTGTCCGTAGACTGCAAGAGCGCATCCGACGGCAAACCGCTTTGTAACGCCTTGCGCAGGCCCGCCCGATGCCAGCCGGATAGTCACTCGATTCAAATCCTAAAGCCGAGGGGTTCGCGAAGTTCGACCGAAGCAGGTAACGACGACGCATCGGTGGCGCGATTTGGGCTTTGCCGATCGCGGTTGGGGTCTGAGTCGACGCTCAAGGGAACCGCTGTTTCCGTAAACCGCATGGCTTGCGCAATGACGCCGGCGGCTTGGTCGGCGGCATTCTGCATGGCAGCGTCGTCGAAGTGCGCGTAAATGGCGGTCGTATCGCGTCGCCGGTGCCCGAGAAGGCGGCCGACCGTCGAGAGCCCGACGCTGTTCATGACGCCCTGGGAGGCAAAGGAGTGGCGCAGGTCGTGGATGCGCACGCCCGGCAGCTTGGCTTTGTCGCGAACACCCGTCCAGAACGTGTAGAGCCGTGCAGAGTTGAGCCTGCCGGGGAACACGCGCGGGTCATTTTCCCTCTTGGGCAGCGAGGCAATGATCTGTCGCGCCTGGGGTCCGAGCCACAGCGTGCGGGGACCGGTCTTGGAGTCCGCGAGCCGCGCGCTCGTGCCCTCCTCGGAGAAGTCTCCGATTTCCTCCCATTGCAAGTTCAGGACCTCCGACACGCGGGCGCCTGTGAGCATGAGCAGCCGCAGCGCCGCCACGGGCCAGGGGCGCTGCGCGCGGCGGGCATCGAGCACCTGTCCGAGCCGGGCGAGCTCCACCTTGTTCAGATGGCGCGCCACGGAGCGCTTCGGATTCATCGCGATATTGGCGCACGCGTCGGGAACCTCTCTGCCCAGTTCCCCCCATTCCCGCGCGGTCCTCAGCATCGCGCGCAGGATCTCGAACGAGCGGTTGGCCGCACCGGGTTTTTCGGCGCTGGCGGCATCGAACCATCTGGATGCCCGCACGTGGTCGATGGTGTCCAAACGCATGCGCCCGAACGCGGGCAGGATTCGATTCCTCATGTAGATGTCGTGGGTCTTGAGCGTGGAGGGCTTGAAGACGTGCTTTTTCCGCTGACGGTAGTACGCCGCGAAGTCCCTGAACAACGGCGGCTTGAACTTGCGCGTGGGGACAATGGCCTCGCCGGACCAGATGCGCGCGAGCAGCGCGGCGGCTTCCTCCTTCGCGTGGGTAACGCCCATGTTCGGGAACCGCCCCAGCGTGAACTTGCGCATCCGGCCGTGCACGCGGACCTGTACGACGAAGGACCGCGAGCCGGTGGGCTGCACGCGCAACCCGAAGTGCGCGAGAGTTCCGTCCCATACGACGTATTCCTTCTCCCTGGGCCGGGCTGCCAGGACGGCGCGACGGGTCAGCCGGTTTTTCCTTGCTTTAGTCCGCATTGTTCGTCTCCGTCTCGCCCTTCATGGCGTCGCCGACAATCCGGTCGATGCGCCCGGCCGCTTTCACGACGTGTTCGTCAGCCAGGTGCGCGTAGCGCTCGGTGGAGGCCGTGTCGGCGTGCCCGAGCAGTCGGCCCACGGTGTAGAGGTCCAGCCCGCTCATGACCGCGTGACTTGCGTAGGAATGGCGCAGGTCATGGAGACGCACGTCGTCCAATCCGGCCAGTGCTCGCAGTTTCGACCAGCGGCGTCCGAGATCCCGCAAGGGTCCGGTCCCGCCGGAGTGGGGAAAGACAAACTCGCCGTCCCGTGGCAGACTTCCAATGACCGCCCGGGCGGGCGGCGGAAGCTGGATCGTCTTGGGTCCGGTCTTGGAATCCGGCAGCACTGCGCGGGTGCCCCGAATCCATTTCCATCGAAGTCCTGTGATCTCCGAGGAGCGCGCGCCGGTGAACAACAACAGCCGGACCGCGGCAACGGCCTGGGTGTCATCGGCGCGGTCCAGCACCCCACCGAGATGCTTCAGTTCCTCCAGCGACAGGAACCGCTCGCGCGGTTTCATCCTGAAACGGCGCATGTTGCGGCAGGGATTGGAGCCGGCCGGACGAATGTCCCACAGCTCCGCCTGGGTCATCATGACGGACAGCACCGGCAGCGTCCGGTTGGCGGTGGCCGGTTTGTGGCTCATGGAATCGAACCAGCGGCGTACGTCGGTGGCGTCGATGTCCGGCACGTGCATCTCCCCGAAGTAAGGCAGGATGCGGTTGTTGATCGCGTCGCGGTTGGTTTCGCGCGTGGCGGGCTTCCAGCGGCGCTCGGTGCGTTTCAGGAATTCCTCGGCGTAATCTCGCATCAACGGGCCGGCGTCGGTTTCGTGCCGAGCCCGCCTGAGTTCGTCAAGCGCCCGGGCACGGGCCTCGGCGGCGGTGATGGTGCCGACCGTGCCGAGTTCGATGTCGAATCGACCCAGCTTGTTGATGATGCGGACGAAGAACGTTCGCTTGACGCTGGGGGTGATTTTGAGGCCGAACGCGCGCAGGTCGCGGTCGAAAACGAAGAGGCTGCGCCGTCCGCGCCGGTGTTTCTTGAAGGGTCGATGGACGGTCCGTTCGTTGAGGGTGTAGTAGGTGCGCAAAAGGATATCCTGTGTGTGTTACCTGCTGGCCGCACTATTCCCCAGGGAACAGGAGTGGCCGTTTGAACAAGAGATTCAGGTTGCGCGGGCACGGGCCCCGAGATTTCCGGAGCCATGCAAGGCATTGAAAAACAGGTGAAAAACGCGGTTCAGCGGCGGGTTGGAATACCGCGCTCTTTGCACCTGAGGTGCGTCGGGTGTGAGAGCCGAGCCGCCGAAGGGCGTAGAGAAGACCCAATCCAGGGTACCGAACGTTGGGAGAAACGGTTCCGGAAACGGAACCGAAGGGGAGCCGCAGCGGCGATTGAGCGGGGGATGCCCGGTGCGGAAGAACATGGGAGGCGCTCGCGACAGCGAATGCCGGGGAGGCGAGCGGATGCGCGACGGCGAAGCCGGCGGGCAACGCGGTGCCGAGCCGGAACATGAAGCCCGGCCGGTGCCGAGGGCGAGGAGCGGGGCGCGCAGCGCCGGCTCGAGTCATCGCCGTTGGCGGACGCAACGCGGTGGCGAAGCCATGCCACCGCGGCGGTCCCGGCAGCGCGGCAGCGCAGTCCGCGAAGCGGCGCGCTGAAGATCGTGGAGCGAGTCAGCGACATGGATGCCGAGTGATCGGCGGCGGCGAAGATCGCGCGGTCGTCAGAATAGCGGATGTGTGGCCAGGCGTTGTTCTGCCCGCTCTCTGATGCGCGAGCGGTCGGCGACATGTTCCGGACCACGCGGGTCCTCGAAATAATGAATCGTGAAGATCGGCTTGCCGGGATTGAGAATGTCGGGATGGCGAAACACTTCTCCGACGCAGTCGCCGTTTTCGTCGTAGATGTTGGCCTGGTCGGAGGCGATGCGCTTGAAGGTGACGCGGGACATGGTGTTGCTCCTGGTGTTCGGTTGTGAGTCGGTGGACGGTTGGCGCGCCGGCGACTCTCTCTCGATCGCCGCGCGGCTCACTCGCTTGCAGCTTGACTCCAACCGGGTTAATGCACGGCGCCCGGCAGGACGGCACAGGAAGCGCGGGCCGCACCGAGCGATGTCGATGCGGCCCGCAATCGTCGGCGGTGTCAGGCGGCGAGTTGGATTCGCTGAACCGGTATGCCCAGTTGCTGGGCTTTGTCGACGAGGTTCTCGGAGATGCCGGAGCCGGGGAAGGAGATGACGCCCTTGGGGAGCAGGCTCAGGAGTTGGTCGTTGCGTCGGAACGGCGCGGCCTTGCCGTGGGCGTTCCAGTCCGGTCGGCACACGACCTGGTGCACGTTTCGGGACTCGGCCCAACGCGCCGCGATTTTCTCGGCGCCGGGTCCGCCGCCGTGGACGAGGACCATGTCGTTGTACTTGTTGCGGACGTTGTCGAGTGCGCAGAAGATCCGGTCGGCGTCCTCGACGGGCTTGGAGCCGGTGACCGCGACCAGGGTTCCCTGCGGGAGGTGCGTCTTGGTCTTCTCGGAGTCTCGGGCGCGGAGGAAGTCCCGGGCGTCGATGGCCGCGGAGGTGAGCTTGGCTGTGCGGGAGGTGTGCGAGCCGTGCCTCGGGCGCCACATGTTGCCGGTGTCGGCGCGGTACCGTTCGGCGGCGGCGTCTCGGAGTCGCTCGAACGCATCTCGCCGATCGCCGAGATGCTGCGCGCGGTCGATCACCCGTTCCAGTTCCCAGGCCTGGACTTCGGAGCCGTCCTGGGCGTTCTGGAGGTCCTTCAGTTTCGGGGAGAGCTTGTCGACGGCCCGGTCCAGTCTCACGGTCTGCATGTGCAGGGTATTGACGAAGCCCCAGAGCAGCGACTCGCGTTCGTCGGCGAGTTGTGTGCCGTCCGGTGCGATCTCGTCGACGAAGGCGTCGAGGATCGTCTCCAGTCCCTGGAGGGCTTCGGACTCGTCCCAGACGGCCCGGGGATCGGGTTCGCCCCGGTTGGGTCCTCCTCCGAAGTATTCGAGGTTCTCGCAGATGACCGCGGTGGGGGATGCGTGTTGAGCGTGAGTGAGCATGATGGTTTCCTTCTTTATCTATAGGACGAGCACGGCGGGGTATTCCGTCGTGACATGTTTAGTGGGATGCGCGCGCGCAGGGCAGTCATCCGTGAAGCGGACCGGAACGCAGTGGAGGACCCCTGCTTTGCAGGGGTTGACGCCTGAGCACGTGTGTCACGCTGAACGTGTCATGACGGAATAAAAAGTTTTCAGTCTCGCGACTCGTTCTTCGTTCCTTGTTCACCTGCGGCGAAGCCGCACCGACTGTGCACGCGAGGTTGATCGACCAGCGGCGCCAGTCGACGTGCGAGGCGTCGGGAACCGAGTTCCACGAGGTCGTTGTTGAAATCCCCACCCTTGGGAACGAGCACGGCACAGCCGATGCCCAGACGCGTGCATCGAAGTTGCAGGCGACGCGCGGCGCGTTCGCCTTCCTCGTCGCGGTCCTGGGCGATGATGAGGCGAGAGACCATCAGCGGCGGCACGAACGTGCCGAGCCCCCCGGCGGACAGAGCTGCGGCGGCGAACGTCCCGGACGGGACCGCGGTTCGCAAGGCGCCGTCGGGCAGCACGGTGACGAGCGAGAGCACCGTCTCGATCCCCTCGCCCACGAGCAGGGTGGAGGCATTGGTGGGTTCGCCGAAGCGCACGGCAAAGCCGTGGATTCGGCCGAGCGCTTTCCTGGGGCGAGAAATCGGTGCCTTCGCCGGTTGGCGAGCATCGAGCCAGGTTCGGTGAACCCCGGCAAGTTCCCCGTCGTCGCTGGCGACAGCCGCGACGATCGCCGGATAGCGGCGCCAGCCGCCGGAGTCCGAGCGATATGGGAGGGCGTGATGGAACCGCAGGGCGGGGAAACGGCAGCGGTGGATGCCGCGGGCCTTGAGATAAAGTTCGCCGTGTGTGTCGGCTATGGGCTGGCAGCGGTTCCACAGGTTGCGGGCCGCTTCGGTGCGGTCGTAGGTGTCGGGACGCGGCGATGCCGGCGGAAGTGGCTGGGCCAGGAACCGGTGCGCCTCGGCCAGCGCCTCGCGCAGCGAGCGCGCGCCGGTGGCCAGACGGATGAGGTCCAGCAGATCGCCGTGCAACTGTTCGGCGGGATCCGACCATTTCCCGACCGGGCCCGGGGGCTCAAGCCGCACAAACAGCGAGCGGCCCGGCGCGCCGCGCACATCCCCGGCGCACCAGTAGCGGCCGACGCGCCGCCCGTGGGCAAGATAGCGCCGGCAGCAATCTTCCGCGTGCGCGGCCAGCGCCGCGGCGGTGTCGGCCGCGTTCATCGAAGTGCCTCGGCAGGGAACGGCGCGAAGGCGGCGCGAACGGACGGGGAAGGAAGTGTCATGGGAATCGGCTCTCCGCCTGAGGAGTCGCCCCGGTCCCGGTCGGACTCGACCGCTCCGGGGCGTGAGGCGGAGATGAACGGCCCGGGGATCGGGCCGCCGGGTGACGGCAGGATGCCGTCAGGCGATGCGGCGCCTGGCCGGTGCATGAGAACAGGCCGACCCCCGCCCGTGATCGGGCGGAAGCCGGCCTGCGGGGCGCGGACGATCCGTGCTAGAAGGGCACTTCCGTGTCCGCGGTGGAGGCGGCGGGGGCCGCCTCGGCGGACGCCTGCCCGGCCTCGGGCTCACCGGAGGCGTTGGCGCCGTTGGGCCGCTCGAGGAACTGGACCCGGCCACCCGGAGCCAGCAGGATCTCGGTCGAGAACCGGTCGGACTCCTCCCCGTCCTTGCGCCAGCGCCGCGTCTGCAGCTTGCCGGACACGTAGACCAGCCGGCCCTTCGTGGCGTGCTTCTCGAGCATATCCACGAGTCCGGGCTGGAAGGTAACGACCCGGTGCCACTCGGTCTTCTCGACCCGCTCGCCGCCGCCGTTGCGATCCAGGTAGCTCTCGTCCGTCGCGATGCTCATGTTCGCGACGCGGCCCCCCGATACCAGATGATTGACAGTGACGTCGGCGCCCAGGCGCCCGATCACTTCCGCGCGATTCAAACCAAACATTTCGATTCTCCTTCGGTTTCGATTGATGACAACGGTTGAACGAACCGGGGACGGTCACTCTCGATCCCACCTCCGATTCACCCTCTCAGGGCTTCGCCCTGACTCTCAGAAGCTCGAAGCGCGCGACTCGGCCAGGACCTCGCGCACGCGGTGGGGAGGCAGGCCGATATCGGCGAGCAGCGATTCGGGGGCCGGGGCGCGCGAACCCTCGGGCAAGGCGGGTTCGGACACCAGCGCATCGGCGACCGAATCGGTCCGGGGCGGCGTGTTGAAGTCGAGGGGGGTGTTTTGGGGTGTATCGAACGAAGCTGAATACATGGCGGCCTCCGCAGTCGGTATGAAAATCCCCGGAGCCTCTCTCTATGTCCCGGGGGGCTTGCCCTCTCCGGGCCCGGCCCCAACACTTGCGCGCGAACGGCCCGGTACCGGCCACCGGTACGTGCGCTAAGATGCCAGGTCCGCGGACCGCACGGGAGTGAAGCCATCGACGTTCAGATCAGGAACCTGGCGGCGATTCGGGTGGCGTGCATCCGCGAGGCGGGTCCCCTGCCCGAAGTGCGGCCGGGTTTCGAGCGGGTGTTGAAGTGGGCGGCCCTGATCGAAGTGCCGACCGGGCGGTTGTTGACGCTGTCGTTCCAGCGCCCGGGCACCTCGCCGCGGCGTTGGTACTGGAAGTTGGCGGTGGAGTTGTTCACCCATGAACGGCCGCCGCCGGGGATCGAACTCGATGCGGTGGACGGCGGGCGCCACGCGGTGTACCGGCTGCTGGGGCCGCACGAGGGGATCGGGCAGGCGTACCGGCGGCTGTTCGACGAGTGGCTGACGGGCACCGGCGAGGTGGTGGCGCAGCGCCCGTGCATGGAGCTGTACCGCAACACGCCGTGGGAGACGGCGGCGGAGCACCTGGTCACGGACCTGTGCGTGCCGCTACGGAAACCGCGGAAAGGGAAAGGGGCGGACGGCTGACGAATCGGAAGGCGGGCCGGCTGGCGCGCCTTATATATAGGTGTCAGCCGAACATGTTGTAGATGGCGTGCATCGGGGCGTGGTCGATGTGCACGTCCACGTCCTCCAGCGAGAGCCGCGCGAAGGACAGCGCGATGGCCACCTCCTCCCACGAATCCCAGGTCCCGTGCCCGATTCCCGTGTCGCGCTCCACGACGGTGAAGCTCGGCGGATACACCGGCAGGACCTTCACCTGCCCGGAGCGCTCCAAGTCGCGTTTCGCGCAATCCTCGCAACGCGAGGCTCCGTAGGACGGCCGGCTGCCGCACCGGGTACAGACCCACGCGGTACGCCGGTCATCATAGCGCCGCCGGCTGGCGTCGTTCTTCGTGTCCCGATAACGGTCCTCGAGCACGGTGCACGGGCCGCAGACCGGCGCGCCCTCGAACGTGCGCTTGCCGCAGCGCGTACAAAGTCCCGCGGCCCGGCGCTCGGCGTACGTCTGCCGGTCCGACGCCCGGCGGTTCTCCAGGCATGTCGTGCAGCTCGATCCGGCCTTGACAGGCGGTCGTCTCCCGCAACGGATGCAGAGCGAGGATTTCCGGCGCGCGCGCTGGCGGTCGCGGGTGCGCCTGCGGGCCTGGGCCCGTTTTGCCGTCTGGTTCTTGCCACCGTAGGCGAGGCCCGCAGCCCGGGCTTGCGCGTATCGTTCGCGTTCGCGCTGTCGCCTTCGCTCACCGCAGGTGGCGCACAGGCGCCGGTCCGGCTCGTTCGGGCGGCGGCCGCACTTCGAGCAGATTCCCCGCGCCAGGCGATCCTCGGCGCGTTGCCGGGCGCGCCGGTACTCTGCCTTGCGGGCCTCGGGGTTGCGGACGCGCTTGATGCCGGCCTGACGGCGTTTCCCGGCGCGTGCCCGGTCGGCTGCGCGTCTCTTCTCAGCGCACGGGTCGCAGGTGGCCCTGCCGGGGGCCACGGGACGCGCGCCGCAGCGCGGGCACAGACCCAGTGTTGTTGGGCAGATTAAACCGACAAGGATTTGTCGGATTATCCGGTCACGGTTGAGACTGGGTTGGTCACATTATTTTGTTTTTGCCGACTGTCGCAGGCTGGCCGACGCGACGGAGGTTGGGAGTTTGAGCAGGTCCGGCCCGGTTCGATCCGGAGGATCGGCCGGGCGGTGGCGGGTCCGTTTGGGCGAGGCTTCAGAACGGTCGCGGTTCGCCGAACAGGTGCAGCTGGCGTTCGTGGCAGGACTCGGCGGGGCACGGGGGTGGGCGCATGGATTCCGTGTGGCGCCTGATCTGGCCGTAGTAGCGGCCTTCGAAGTCATAGGCGATGCGCTGAAGGCACTCGGCCATGTTCGCGGCGGCCTCGTCGCTGATCCGCTCGGGCCAGGGATCGGGGTCGATCATGGGCGCACATCCTCCACGGCGCGGGCCAGGTGCTCGGCGTCCACGGTGCGAGCCTCCTCCACCGCCGCGGCCGAGAGCGCGTAGTGGGCGATGCGGTTGATGAGCCGCGGCAGCCCGCGGGCGCTCTGGTACAGCGCCTCGATGGCGGGGGGATCGAACAGGGGCAGTTCACAGCCGGCCAGGCGCAGGCGATGGGCGAGGTAGGGGTCCAGTTCCTCGCGCGTGAGCCCGCGCAGGTGGTGTTGCACGATGAGTCGCTGTTGCATCGATTCGTGCACGGCCATGCTCAGGCGCTGGCGCAGTCCGGTCAGCCCGATGAGCACCAGGCACAGCCTGGGGGCGGTGTCCATGTCGAAGTTGGTCAGCAGCCTGAGGTCCTCGATCACGTCGCTTCTGAGGTGCTGAGCCTCGTCGACGACGAGCACCGGCTGTTGCTTGGCCTCCCCGACCAGGCGGGTGATCTCGGCCTGGATGGCGCGATACGCTGAGGCGCGGGCGTGTTCGGTGGGCAGGCCCAGTTCCCAGCCGATGCTCTTGTACATGTCCATCACGTTGCCGGTGGACAGCGCCACGTAGCAGACCCGGTAAAGCCCCGGGTGCAGCGCGCCGGTGACGTGGCGGCACACGCTGGTCTTGCCGCTGCCGGGCTCTCCGGTCAGCAGCCCGATGCCGCGCAGATCGATGAGGTGCTTGAGCCGCGCCTCGGCCTCGCGGTGGGAGTCGCAGCGGAACAGCTCGTCGGTGTGCGCGGGGGTTTCGAACGGCAGGCGGGTGAGCGCGAAGTGGCGCAGGTACATTACTCTTCCTCCTTCAGTCGGCGGATGCTCAGCCGCGAGCGCGGCGGTTCGGGGTCCCCGCGCTCGATGCACCCGCGTTTCACGGCGGTGTTGGCGTAGGCGTCCAGGGGCGTGGCCAGGCCCGCGGGGCGGCCCTCGTGCACCACTTGCAGCGCCCGGCTCGGCGGGGCGGCGGGATCGTATCGCACGGTGACGGTGCACCCGATGAGGGTGGCGTCGGCCTCGTAAAGCTGTCCGTGCAGACTCAGGGTGCGGTCCTTCATGACGCGGCGTTTGGTCTCGAACAGGAACAGCTCCTCCAGATCCAGCCCGGCGGCGTCCGGGTAACGCACCTCGGCGCCGGTCCCGGCCCAGCGGTCCAGCGGGGTCTGCCCGTCCAGCCCGCGGTGCGGGGACTGGTGGTATTCGCCCTCCACCCAGCCGGCCAGGGCGCGGTTCAGCGCCTCGATCCCGTCGATCGCCTCCAGCTCCAGGTGGCGCAGCCAGCCGGCCCGCAGGGTGCGGAACCAGCGTTCGATCTTGCCCTTCGCGGCCGGCTGATACGGGCGGGCATGGATGAGCGCAATGCCGAGCTTGGCGCACACCAGCGCGAGCTGACGGGAGCGGTAATTCGCCCCGTTGTCGACAAAAAGGCGCTCGGGCAACCCGCGCCTCAGCAGCGCGTGCTTGAACACCGGCAGGAACGCGGCGGTGTTTTCGGCGAACGCGAACGCGGCGTGGGGAATGACGCGGGTGGCGTCGTCGATGAAGGCGATGAGATAGGTCTTGCGCCGGCGCCGACCGTCAGGGACCTTCGGCCCGTGCATCACGTCGCTCATCCAGAGCTGCCCCGCCCGTAAATAATTAAAGCGGCGCCGGTCCGTCACCGGCGCCTCGGCCCCGATGCGCCCGCTCAGCCGCTCGCGGCGCAGCAACCGCTGCACGGTCGACGGCGAGGGCATCGCCGCCTCGCTCACCAGCCCGTGCTCGGCGGCGTGGGCGATCACCGCGCGCACGGAGTAGCCGCGGTGCCGGGTCTTGATCGCCACCAGCGCCTCGGCGACTTCCGCGGGCATGCGCCGGGGCTGGCCCAGGTCCGAGCGCAGCTTGGGGTACAGTGCCTCGAACCCGCCGTAGCGGTACATCGTCAGCCAGTGGCGTATCGTCTCCGCGGCCACCCGGGTGCGGTGCGTGCCGGGGATCGTGTAGCTCGCCGCGGCCTTTTCCTTAAGCTTCCCGCCCATGCCGCGGGTGCCGCGCGGCAGGTGCACCGGATCCGCGATCAGCCCGTAGCGGAACAGCGCCACGGCTTCTCGCAGCTTCTCATCGTGTTCGGTCATGGTCTCGGTGGCCTCCCCGGGGTCTTGCGCGGTTCACGCTGGCCACGTTAGCGCTCCGAAGCCGGTGGATCAGGCCCCGCTTCGTGTTGAACCATCGGTAAGGCGGTTGCCGCCGCCGGCGCGTCAGGGCAAAAACCCAACGGCGGCGCCAGCTGCGCCAGTTGCCCCTCGCACTGCCCGCGCAGCCCCACCAGCACCGCCTCGGTCTTCAGCCGCTCCCGGAACGCCCCCACCTCCGCGGCGCATTCGAGGAACCGCTCCGGGCACAGCCCCCGAACCGCCGTCAGGTTCCCATGCACCGCCCGCACCCGGCGGACCAGCCAGCGCATCGCCCCGGGCAGATGCACCGCGTCGCGCCGCAGCGCGTCGGCCGCCTTGGTGAGACTGGGCGCGGCCTCCGCCGCCGCCACCGCCTCTTCGATCGCCTGCAGCGTGCCCCCCAGCCTCGCCGCCAGGCAGTCCGGCAACAGGCTGAACGTCATGTGACTCTCGGGACAGTACCAGCGGGCAACGCGCGCCCCGCGCGGGCGCTTGCGCGGGTAGGTCCCGTGGCGGGCGAAGGAACAACCGCCGCGCGGATGATTCGGACACCGCTTGAGGGTTGCATCGCACCATGCACGGCGTTTAACGTATTGCTCGCCGGTTAGCCCCGATTGATACCGAAGCTGCACCGGCCACGGCCCGGCGGGAACGCCGTCCCGCGCGGGCCACCCTCCCTTTTCATCCGGGAAGCGCTCAGGTTAACCCAGTGCCCCGCCCCCACGTCCGTCGCGCCAGCACCGCGTTATCCACCGCCTGCCCACCGGCGACATGGCTGACCCAGGGCCCGCGCCCGTGGACAGCCCATGGATAACGCTGCGTCAACGCCGACTTGACCGTGCCGGATTACTCCACCACGTCAGTTGTTTCACCAAGAAGATAATCCGACCAAAAGGCGCGGTGGGTCAGTGGAATAATCTGCCCAACAACACCAGGGCGGCACGCTCGGCGATGCGGCGGCGATAGCGCTCACGTCCGCGAGCGCGCGCGGTTTCGATATCGCGGTACGGCACGGAATCATTCTCCCCGGAAGGTGGCAACACGGTGCCGGCCGGCGGGCCGGCGGAACGTTCGCACGGCGCCGCTCAGCGGCGTTGGCGGCGCTCGGCACCCAGACCGCAGACGGACCAGCCCCACTTTTGCACGCCGGAGCGCGTTCCGAGGGCCGTACACACAACGATCTCGTTGTAGGCCGGGCGCATGTCCCGGACCTCGTCGAACGTGGCCACCTCGGGTTTCGCCCGCCCGCGAGCCTTCTTCGCCCCGGTAGTCTCGACGACCCGGCGGCGAATGTCTCCGTTGCTGAGGCCGGTAAATCTTTCCACTGCGTAGCACCGCCCCTCGTCCACCAGGCCGCGTCCGAAAAAGTGGATCAGGAACGTCGACGCAGGGCCGCGCCTGTCCGTGTGTCTGCTCATCGTTGCCGCCTCCCTCGTGCCGCGGATGGGTTGTGGGGCCGGCACCCCTCTCCGGACTCCGACCTCCGTCCCGGTCGCGGCCAGACCCGGCCTTTCGTCGGCGTCAGGGCAGGGAGAAGGGAAAACGGCACACGGAATGCGGCCGTGACAAGGCGAGAGCGGGTATGATCGCGGGCGAACGGCCGACGGGAGGCCGGCAAAGGGAGAAAGACAGATGGCCATTGACGAAAAAATGCTCACCAAGGGACAGGCGAGAAAACTGACCGCACTGCGCCGATCGGTCGGCGAGGAACTGGGCGAGGAAGTTTTCGGCAAGTGGCTCGCGCAACAGGCTACCGCCTCGGCGGCGAAAGCGGACCCGGTGGCGGTAAAGATCGAGGAAGCGGTGGCCGGAATCGCCGGGGATCAGAAGTTCAATCTGGGCGTCTACGGCTATACGATCCGCCGAGCCCGAGGCAAGGGCGCGACCGGTTTCGTGGCGACGAAGAACCCGAAGCCATGAGCGGTATTCGGCGGGGCGACGCCCAGTGCACGGTGCTCGAGGAAGCCGCCCATGACGTGAACGAGGAACTCGACTGGCTGGCGGGCATGCTGGGGATACTGTCCGTCGAAGGCGGCGCGATGTCGGTCGTGGAGATGGACGGGTTCGTGGCGGGGCTGGCGCTGCAACCGGAGAGGGTGCCGCTCTCGGAATGGATGGCGCATGTTCTGGGCGAGGGCACCGGGTTCGAAGACAACGACGCGGCGCGGGTGTTCGAGTCGGCGGTGATCAGGCACTGCAACGGGGTCATCCGGACGCTCGCGGACGAACCCGGGTTCTACGGTCCGGTGCTGGAAGTCGACGGGTGCACGCACGCGGTGATCTGGAAACCGCGGATCGGTGGATTTTTTCGCGCCATGCGGTTGCGCCCCGGCGCCTGGGCGCGAATCGAGGCGAGCAACGACCTAAATGTGCTTGAGGCGCTGCAGGTGATGCAGACGCTGTACGCGGCGGCGAACGGCGCGAGCCGGCTGTCCGAGGAAGGCCTGGACCTACTGGACACGATGGCGCCGGAACTGATCGTCGGAATGGTGCAGGACCTGAACGAGATCAAGGAGTCCCGGGGCGCGGGTGCGGCAGAACGGCTCGGACGGGGAACGGTTGGCGGAACGACGGCGCGGGACGGCTTGTGGGGATGCGCGTCGGTGCGCCCGTACCATGGCCGCCGCATCGCGCACTGAGGCGTGGTGCGGTGTGTTGGCTTGGCCCGAAGAGGGGACAATGAACCGGCACGCAGAGGGCGCGGCCGCGGCGGTGGAAAAGCTCTCGCAGGGAACCATCGGCGCGAGACGATTGCTGCAAGTCATGTCGCTGATCGGGTTTCTGGTGGCGATCGTGCCGTTGTCGACGGACTCCGTGTCGGTTTTCGGGATTGGCTTCAGCATCGGCGAAGACGCGTTAAAGCGCGTGCTGATGCTCGTCCTGATCTATCTGACGGCCGCCTTCGTTGTGCGGGTGGTCACCGATCTCGCCGCGGCCGGGCCGTCGCGGCTGGAAATCAAGCTGCGGGAAAGGTTCAACAGACAGACCGACGACATTGGCCATGGGACGATGGAGCGGCTGGCGAACCTGCTGCCTTCCGGGCCGGGCGAAACGTTCCACTCGGAGAGTTTCGCATCGCTGCTCAACGATGCGGTGCCGAAGACACCGAAGTACCGGGCCGGGATGATCAAAAACACCATCTCGGACATTGGACAATGGCGATCTCGCAAGTCCTTGGGAAAGGAGCGGTTCGCAAAGATGCCGTCGCGCGGGAATTTGAGCCGGTGCTGGACGAATTTCTGGAATCCTACGAGGCGAGCTGCAGGCGTCGGCGCCTCCGGAATACCCCCGGCTGGGTGTTGCATTGGGGATTGACCGCCCCGTAGGCCGCGACCGGCGTCCCGGTCATTTGCCTTCTTCGCGCCTGGGGCGGACGAAGCCAATAGCGGGCGGCAGTACAATCGGCCCTTGAACAGAATCGCGGGGATAGCGGCATGGGCGCGGTGCTCGCGGACATCGAATGGGGCCGGTGAAGGGGGTGTTCCGGGGGGGGGCCATGGCCCGAAAATGGCACACGAAAACGGCCCGATCAACGGCCTTGTCGGCGCTCGGGACGCGGTGTTGTCAGGGTGTTGACACGGAGAAAAGGTCGGCAGCCTATGATTGTGGACTGACTTCTATAGCTTATGGAATAACAGGGTCTTTTCTGGTCTGTATGGCTGTAGGTAGATTGATTCGGCGACGCGATTGACGGTTATGTCTGCGAATGATCACCAGTCCTACGCGTAGTTACGCGTTACTACGCTGAAACCCGCATTGTGCCTGCGTTTGTGGGGGAAATGTGTAGAACTCTTGCAGCGCCAACCACTCGTTACTACGCGTCACTACGTTTTCTCGTGTTGATTATTGCGTTGACAATACTCTCCGTTCCAGTATCCTTTTCCCCATGAAAACGCGCAATTCCAGTTTTTGTTCGGTCAAGAGGTGATGTAGCGATGAAGACAGGAATCGATGGCGGGCACGGCCCGGTAAAACGCAGGATTGCATCGTCTGCTTCGTCACCGTCACCCGCTGAACGAACAGTTATTGCGCCAGGGTAAGCCCTGGAGAGGAGAATGCTATGAATTGATACTGAAACCTCTCGTAGCGATCCAGCGGGTTTGACTCCCGCCCGGCAAAGGCGCAGACCGCCAGCCGGAAGCGAGTCTTGCGTGGCGCGCGGCAACGCCCGTCGTGAAGCGTAGACAGCAGGTGATGAAGCGGCGGAGGAAGCCTCGAAATCGGAATCGATGACGCCTTCGGTGTTAACTGGCCGGGGGCAGCACTGGAAGCGCCGCTATAGGCGAGGCGCGAAGGGTCGTCTGGGGTCGTGGACCGGCGCAGAGTCACGGGATGGATCGTCAGGGAACCTGGGAGATCCTGCTCTTGCCCGTGGGCGAGACCGCTGGAACGGGGAGGCCAGCGTGAACAATGTAGGCCCTGGCCCGTCGCCGAGCCTGCAGGGTGGCGGGAGCGCCTTGGGCGGACACGAACAGGGCAGGCACCCCGCGGAACCGGATGGCGAATCAATAAGCCGAAGGCCATGCGGAGCAGGAAGTCTTGGCGCCTTGATAGTACCTGTGAAGGCGGGGAACCGTGGCCATCGGGACCCGCTGGAGGGAAGCGGGGCGTCATTTGTACAGACCCACTGATGGGACACGCTGGAGGAAACGCTGAGTTCCACAACCACGTGCACGAAACAGCAGTGGATAGCCGAACAGGCGAGGAAGCACCCGGAGCGGGTGTTCACGTCGCTGCATCACCTGATCGACAGGGAATGGATGCTGGAGGCGTATCGGCGGACGCGAAAGGACGGTGCACCGGGCATCGACGGGGTGACGGGCGCGGACTATGAGAAGGATTTGGAGGCCAATCTTGAAGACCTCCTGAACCGGATCGAGTCGGGCCGCTATGTCGCCCCGCCGGTGCGGCGGCACTACATCCCGAAGGCGGACGGCACGAAACGTCCCTTGGGCATTCCGACCTTTGAAGACAAGGTGGCGCAGCGGGCCGTGCTGATGTTGCTGGAACCGATCTACGAGACGGATTTTCTGCCGTGCTCGTACGGGTTCCGGCGCGGACGCTCGGCCCACGACGCCCTTGACGACTTGCGCAAGGGCATCATAACGCGACGCCAGCGGTGGGTGATTGACGCGGATGTCTCGAAATACTTCGATACGATCCCGTTCTCCCACCTCCGGTCATTCCTCGACTTGCGGATCAAGGATGGCGTCGTCAGGCGCATGATTGACAAATGGCTGAACGCGGGGGTGCTCGAAGCGGGCACCGTGCACAGGCCGGTCGCCGGAACTCCTCAGGGTGGTGTAATTTCGCCACTATTATCGGAACGTTCCGATAACAGCGGTTGAACTGAGCCGCGTTCCGCGGCGGGGCGTCGTGCCCGCCGGGCGCACATCGCGATTGTCCTGCCTGTGAAGTATTGAGGAGTTCTACCTACCCAACGGTTAGCGGAGCCACATTGGGCTCCGATCCTCTCCCTGGCTGCAAGAATGGTCGACTCACTCACCGGTGGGCGCACCGCCGGTATCGTCGTATCCATTCCAACACCAAGGGAGACTCCCCATGACACCGCTTCGTCAACGCATGCTCAACGACATGACCGTTCGCGGACTCGCCGAGAACACCAAGAAATCGTACCTCAACTCCGTCACCGGACTGGCGCGTCATTACCGGCGCAGTCCGGACAGGGTTTCGGCCCAGGAAGTCCAGGACTACCTCATCCACCTTCACGAACAACGGGGGTTGACCTGGAAGAGCTGCAACTGCGCACGCCACGGGATCCGGTTTTTCTACCGGATCACGCTCGGTTTGCCCGAACCGCACTTCCTATCTGCCCGGCGCCAAGACACCTTCTACCCTGCCGGAGATCCTCAATCACGACGAACTGCTGCGGCTGTTCACTGTCACCACCAACCCCAAGCAGCGCGCCTTGCTGATGACCGCCTACGCCGCCGGGCTTCGCTCCAGCGAACTGACGCGCCTGCGCGTGTCCGATATCGATTCCGGGCGCATGCTCCTGCGGGTCGACCAGGGCAAGGGAAGCAAGGACCGCTACGTGCCGCTCTCGCCCCGGTTGCTGGAGCAACTGCGCGGCTACTGGTGCCGTAAACGCCCGCCCCAATGGCTGTTCCCGAGCCCGATCGCGGGCCGGCCGTTGAGCCGCCACGGTCCCTCGCACATGTACCACCTGGCCAAGAAAAAGGCCGGCATCGAGAAGTCCGGCGGCATCCATACGCTGCGCCACTGCTATGCCACCGGGCTGCTGGAGGCCGGGGTCGAGTTGCCCGTCATTCAGCGCCGCCTCGGGCATCGCTCGATCCGCTCCACCCTGCGGTATCTGCATCTGGCCCAGGATAAGACATCGGCCACCCCCTCCCCATTGGACCTGCTGGAGTTCCCGCGAACCTCAAAGGCCTGAGCGGCGGTGCACGCCGCTCACGCGGCGCCGGCCCCGCGGCCGGCGCTGGAGGTCGCCGACATCCTCGGGGCGAGGGCCGAGGCGTATCTGCAAATGCATCCGGTCCCGTCCCGGCACCGCCGGGTTGTCAACGCCCTGGTCAACTGCCGAACGGCCGCGCTCGGCGGGTTCAAGGCCGATTGCGCGCAGTGCGGGGCGGTGACCATCCAGTACGCCTCGTGCAGGGATCGTCACTGCCCCAAGTGCCAGAGCCTGTCGCAGACCCGATGGGTCGAGCGTCAGTGCGCCGACTTGCTCGACATTGGCTACTGGCACGTGGTCTTCACCTTGCCCCATCAACTCAACGCCCTCGTCCGGCGTCATCCCAGGACGATCTACCGGCTGCTGTTCGACGCCGCCTCGCGGACCTTGCTGGAGTTCGGACGCAACCCCCGATGGTTGGGCGGGGAACTGGGCATCACCATGGTATTGCACACCTGGGGGCAGAACCTGGGACAGCATGTGCATGTGCACTGCATCGTCACCGACGGGGGGCTGAGCCCGGACGGACAACGCTGGGTCACGCCGCCGCGGCGCGGGTTCCTGTTCCCCACCGCCGCGCTATCGAAGGTCTTCCGCGGGAAGTACCTCGACGCCTTGGCCACCGCCCACCGCAAGGGTGAAGTTCACTTGCAGGGTACCGGCGAGCCCGACGAGGATCGGGCGTTCGATTGCCTCCGGGCATCGCTGCAATCCCAGGACTGGGTGGTGTACAGCAAGCCGCCGTTCGCCGACGCGGGTCAGGTTCTGGCCTACCTGGGCCGCTACACTCACAAGACCGCTATCGGCAACCACCGGCTGGTGGAGTTCGACGGCGAACACGTGCGGTTCCGATGGCGCGACTACGCCGACGGCAACCGGCGAAAGGTCATGCGGCTGGAGGTCGAGGAGTTCATTCGCCGCTTCCTCTTGCATGTGCTGCCGCGAGGCTTCACCCGACTGCGCCATTACGGGTTGCTGGCCAATCGCAACCGATCCCGGAAGCTCGCCCAATGCCGTGAGTTGCTTGGACAGCCCGAAGCTGAACCGCTGAAAGAAGAGTCCGCGCAGGAGCTGATGTTGCGTGTGACCGGAATCGACATCGGCGTGTGCCGGTACTGCGGACGCGGCCAGCTGCGACACGTCGCGATCCTCAATCCAGGTGCCGACGCCGTTGTGCCGATGCGAACGACGAGACCGCCATGACGATGTGTTTGGAACCGACCAACGTCCCTCACCGATCGACGCTCATGGCGCCGCGACCAAGTCTGTGCCCGGCTCGGACCGACACCGTCACGAAGGCCTCAGAACACTCGCGCAGCCGCATGCCGAAGCGTGGTTCAACGGATCGACTTGGCAGCAACAGGTCGTCGGTCGAAAAGAACTGACCCCATCGGTTCCGATCAAGCCTTTACTTTCCCCATAGCGCGACGCCCGCATCACCCCGCGGCTCAGCTCAACGATCTTATCGTCCGTGCTCACGCACGACCGATAAGAGCCTATTCAATATGGGAACCTTATGGTTATGGGAACCTGAGCCCCTGCGGGTGTTGATTTTCAAGGGATTGGGCAAGGATCAGGTTCCCATAAAATTGACGGGTTCAGGTGTCTGCGAGCATCGCGAGCAACTCGTCCTGCACACCCTTGAACATGCCCTTCCGGAGGCTGGGAGGGCGCCATTTGTCGAGCGTATCCAGCTTGTCGGTCGGATCCGCCCGCAGATACATCTCGGTGGTCTGAAGGCTTGAGTGTCCAAGCCAGAGTGAGACCTTCCTGACGTCACCGGTCGCCTCCAGAGTGTGGATTGCGCAAGCGTGACGCAACAGGTGGGGAGATACGGTCTTTGCGGTGATCGACGGCACGCTGTGCGCAGCGGTTTGCGCATGCAGGACAAGCCGTTTCGCGAAGCCGCGCCGGCTCATGCCGGTGCCCATGGCATTGAGGAAGAGATGCCGGTCGGCACTTTTCGGCCGGATGGCCAGCCAGTCACGCAGGGCACCGCGAGTTTCCTTCCACAGCGGCAGGACGCGTTCCCGCCGGCCTTTGCCGATGATGTGCACCTCGTCGAGGGCCGGCATCTTCAGATTATCGAGCGCAAGCCCGACCAGTTCCGAGACCCGCAGGCCGGCGTTGTAGGTGAGACACAGCATTGCGCGGTCCCGTATTCCAGCCACCGTGCCCGGGTCCGGCGCGTCGAGCAGAGCCTGCATTTCCGCCCGGTCGAGATAGCCGATGAGTGGCACTTCGCCCTTCTTTGCCGGGATTTCACGCACCTGCGCGGCGAGGTCAAGATAGCCCGGGTGCCGGAACTCAAGGAACCGGAAGAAGGATTTGATGGCCGCGAGCCGGGCATTGCGTGTACGCACCCCGTTTCCCCGATCCCGTTCGAGATGTTCGAGGAACTGGAGAAGGGTCGCTATGTCGAGATGACCGATCTCGAGCGTGCAGGGCCGGATGCCGTGTTTGTCCGCCGCGAAGACGACCAGCAACTTGAAGCACAGGGCATAACTTTCAACGGTATGCCGGCTCGCGCCCCGGTCGCGTGGAAGATGCTCCCGCAGGAACATCGCCAGGGGAGAAGCGAGTTCAGCCATCGTTCTTCCTCCTCTCATGCAGCCTCTCGGTTGCCTGCGACACCTGTCGCAGCAACACCGGCGTGGCTTCCAGGTACCAGTAGGTGTCGGCGGTGTTGGAATGGCCGAGATAGGTCGACAGCGTCAGCATGTGGCGGGCGATATCCTGCCGCCCGACCGAGAGCGTGCTTTCGAGCGCGCGAACTGCGAACGCGTGTCGAAGGTCATGAAGGCGCGACCCAGGCTCGCCTGGACCGGCTCGAAGCCCGACCCGCCGTGCCAGCTTGACGAAGACGGTCGAGAGATAAACCGGGTGCATGGGCCGGCCGGTCGAGAGCACGAACAGGTGCTCGTCGGACACGCCGTAGCGCTTCCTCTCCCGGAGATACGCATCCATGGCCCGATGGACGCTGCCATGCAGCGGGACGAGGCGGCGCTTGCCGAACTTCGCATTCCCGATCAGCAAGCCATCCGCCGTCAGGTCCGTCAGCAAGAGCCCGGTCGCTTCCGAGCGCCGCAAACCGGTCGTGGCGATCAGTCCCAATATGTAATGGAACGTCAAGGGCGTGATCGATCCGGTCGGCGGCAGCTCCAGCGCCGCATCCATGATCTGCCTGATCTCGGTCAATGACAGCAGATGAGGCGATGGCCGCCGTGATCTCGTCTTGCCCAAGGCGTCGCGGTCAGGCACCTCGTGACGTTCGTCGTCGGCGTGCAAGACGCTGGCAAGATCGCACACGTAGCGCAGTTTGACTTGCGCCTGTCGGGGAGACGGCGTTGTCGATGCCCATTCCAGTACCGTGCTGCTGCGCACGAAGCTGTCACCACGGGCCTCGGCATAGGTGGCGTAATCCTGCAGGCACCGCGCCTGTTGCACGTAAGCATGGCCCAGGACCCGGCGGAATGTAACGTAGTGCTCCACATGCTCCGCCAGGGTCATTTTTCTTCTCCGGCGACCGGCCAGGGCTGGGCCACTTCCCGGAGCATTCGGACATCGACCCGTGCATAAATCGCCGTTGTCTGCGTGGATTGATGACGCAGCAGGGTG
This sequence comes from Candidatus Rariloculaceae bacterium, assembly GCA_965262365.1. GTDB lineage: Bacteria > Pseudomonadota > Gammaproteobacteria > Steroidobacterales > Rariloculaceae > UBA6522. The sequence goes on along the minus strand of OZ253541.1, from coordinate 2,335,828 downwards.
CTGATGACTTCCAGCGGCGTGCTGTCGCGCAGCAGATTCGTCGCCGCGGAGTGCCGGAAGACATGCGCCGCCGGCAGCCCCTCCGCCTTGACGCCGGACCGCTTGATCGCAGCTTGCGCGACCGCCGACACACCCCCGCTGGTCAGGGCCTGATGGAGCGGCGGCACCATGCGCAGGAATACCTTCTCGGCATCCACGACAGGCCGGGCATGGAGGATGTAATCCTTGACCGCGTCGCCGACATCCTGCGGCAGGGGCAAGACCGCGGCACGTCGCGATTTGCCGCTGACCCGAACGACCGCATTGTCCCAGTCGATATCGTTCAACCGAAGACCGGCGACATCGCCGGCCCGCAGGGCGAGCCGGGCGAGGAGCAGCAGGATGGCCCGATCCCGCATTCCCATGGGCGCCGCGCGGTCGCAGGATGCGATGATGCGTTCGATATCTTCCTGCGGCAAATGACGGGGCAATGTCGAGAACCTTTGCAGGGGCACCGTCGGAACGGCGCCGACAAGCCCCGGCCGGCAAAGGCCTTCCAGCACGAGGAAGCGCAGATACAACCGAAGCGCTGAGGTCTCGCGTCTGACAAGATCACGCGATGCCGCCTCAAGGCGGGACCGCACCGTATTCCCGATCAGTGTCGCGCTGTATCGATCGGGATCATCGCCAAGATGAGGAAGAAGTACCCGCATCGCCTTGTCGTAACTCTGTATTGTTCCCTCCCCGATGCCGCGATAGCGCCGCAGCCAGACTCGGAAACGCGCCAGATATTGTCCGGGTTCCTTGCACGCTGGCGTCGGTCGCGGCGGGGCGATGCCCGCGCCTATCAGGTAAGCGATGAACAACCCGATTTTCGATCTGCTGTTGTTGCAACCCGCGAATCTGCCGGTCCTGATGAAGAACTGTGGATGCACACAAGTGCAGTCGTGCGCAAGGAAACGGGACAATACGTCGTCATCGATCTCGGCGAGTGCGGCATCGTCCAGGTAGAGCCAGACGATGAAGTGTCGACAGCGCTTGCGGTAGGCGGCAATCGAGTCGGGCACATATCCTTGTGCCACGAGCGTTTGAAGGAACGACTCCACCACACGGCCGCCGCTCTCGATCTCCGCAGGCATCCGCACTCGTCCCGTTTCCATGAGGAAGCCGAGGAACCGGTGCAGATGCCATCGGGCGCGGTCGAGGTTCTTGCGGTAACCGTGCGGACCGGGACAGGCACAGCCATGGTTCAGGAATCGATGCAGGACGCGAATGTCGAGCGTCTCGATCCCTGTCCCATTCGCTGACAACCATGTGATGAGGTGAAGGATCGTTCGGATACACTTGCCAATCAGGCCCGGGGAATATCCCAAGGCCTGCAAACGCGCCTTGTAGTTCTCGACGATGCTCGGGTCCCGTTCACCACTCGCTTCGGGCGACGGTATGTTTGTGATCATGGAAGACATGCTGATTCTCCTGTCCAAGGTCAAAAGTGACAGGAGAAAAGCACATTATTATGGGAACCTGACCCTTGCTCAATCCCTCGAAAATCAACGCCCGTAGGGGCTCAGGTTCCCATAACCATAAGGTTCCCATATCCGCTACTGGAGCGTGGTGGAGAATGTTCGCAACCGCGACGGGCGGGTCGTTCAGCGTCAGGTGCTGTACCTGGGCGAGATCAACGATCGTCAGCGCGCGGCGTGGTGCCGTTCGATCGAGGTGTTGCAGGGAGATTCCGGGTCGGGATCGATGGCGCTGTTCGCCGAAGACGGCGAGGCGCCGGAGCTGGCCTGCGAGGTGGTGCGGATCCAGGTCAAGGCGCTGAGTTTACACCGACCGCGGCAGTGGGGCGCGTGCTGGCTGGCGCTGACGTTGTGGGATCGGCTGGAGCTGGATCGATTTTGGCGTACCCGGCTGCCGCCGAGCCGTCAGGGCACACGCTGGCTGGACGTGTTGAAGACGCTGGTGTGTTATCAGCTGATCGATCCGGGCAGCGAATGGCGGTTGCATCGGCATTGGTACGGTCACAGCGCGATGCGCGACTTGCTGGGCAGTCCGATGGCGGTCATCGCCAACGATACGCTGTACCGCTGTCTGGACAAGCTGGCGGCGCACAAGCGGGCGTTTTTCTCGTTTTTGCGGGCGCGTTGGGAGACGTTGTTCGAGGCGCACTTCGACGTTCTGCTGTACGACCTGACCTCCACCTATTTCGAGAGCGATCCGACGTTTTCGGACAAGCGCCGGTTCGGTTACAGCCGCGACAAGCGCTCGGACTGTGTGCAGGTGGTGATCGCCCTGATCGTGACCCCGCAAGGGTTTCCGCTGGCCTACGAGGTGATGCCGGGCAACACGTCCGACAAGACCACGCTGGCGGACTTTCTCAAGAAGATCGAAGCGCAATACGGGCGATCGGACCGGGTCTGGATCATGGACCGGGGCATTCCCACCGAAGAGACTCTGGAGGCGATGCGCACGGGGCCGGCGCCGGTGCATTACCTGGTGGGCACGCCCAAGGGCCGATTGACGAAACTGGAGAAGGCGTTCGTGGGCAAGCCCTGGCGGCAGGTTCGCGAGTCGGTGGAGGTGAAGCTGTTGAGCGAGGACGGGGAACTGTACGTCCTGGCCCAGAGCCGGGCGCGGGTGTTGAAGGAGCGCGGCATGCGCCGGCGCCGATTGAAAAAGCTGTGGCGGCGGTTGCAGGAGTTGCGCGACCAATCGCTGAAGCGCGACGAGTTGCTGCTGAAGCTGGGCGCGGCGAAGAAGGAGGCCGGCCGCGCTTGGCACTTGGTCGAGATCGGTCTGCCCAAGGCTCGCGAAGCGGTCACCGCCGAGACGTTCACGTTCTCATTGCGCCGCCAGCGGCTGCGCCAAGCCCGGCGCCGCGAGGGCCGGTATCTGCTGCGTTCCAACCTCACCGGCGAGGACCCGGCGACATTGTGGCGCTACTACATGCAGCTCTGCGAGATCGAGCAGGCGTTCAAGGAACTGAAGCACGATCTGGCCATCCGGCCGATCTTCCATCAGCGCGAGGATCGGATCGAGGCGCACATCTTCGTCGCCTTCATCGCGTACTGTCTGCACGTGACGTTGAAAAACCTGGCCCGACCGCGGGCGCCGGGGCTGACGCCCCGGGCGATCCTGGAGAAGTTCGCCACCATGCAGATGGTCGATGTGCATCTGCCGACCACCGACGGACGGTACCTGATCCTGCCCCGACATACTCAACCGCAACGGGAACACCAACTCCTGCTGGATCAACTCAAACTGCGTTTGCCGGAACAACCGACACCCAGAATCCTCGCCTGAATCGACGGCCACACCGCCTGCCAGTCGGTGCCTTGTAGTGCCGACCTACGGCTCTGGACAACAATAAATCAATGAGTTGTGCCCGTTTTGGCGCTGAGTTGCGGAAGTCGGGTTAGCTTAAGTGCCGCTTTAACCGAAACGCTGGAGACAGACTCACGAGGGCTGCCTGCAGGGCAAAGCCAGAGCGGCGTTTGAGCGAAATGTCCGGTAGGTTGGCAATCATCTGCTGCGGTAAGTCGCGGCGCTCTGGATCATAAAGGGCGAACTGCAGGTAGAGGGCACGGGCGGCGCAGACTTCGATTGTCCATTTTGCCGACGTAGTGCTGCGGGGCTTCCCGGGGCCACGGCAACGAGGACCGATTTCATCGGTGCGATGCTTTTCAGGCTATACTGCCGCTCATGGTCGCCGCATTCGACACATTGAGCGCCGCGAAGGCGTGGCAGGCTGCGTGGTTCGCCCAGGCGCAGGCCGAAGCCGCCGCCTCGGCGATCCGCTCGGGCCAGGGCGAATTGGCAGACCAGGGACGATGTAGTACGGCCTGAGTCGCGGGCTTGCGGAAATACAGAATGAACTGGTCGCGCAGCGGTCGGAACTGAGCGAACTCGTGTGAGACTGGGCGCACTTCAAGCTGAACTGAGCGCGATCAAATGAGCGCTTGGTTTGGTGGTGGCGCTAAACATCGCGATCTTGGTTCGGTTGCTGCTGGCCCGACTCGGCGGGGCAGAGAGGTGACGTTCGATGGGTTTGGAGGCGAACATATTGCGAGTAACTGGCCTCAGCGGTTCGTCAGCGGTTCGTCAGCGCGAGCCTACGGAGAATATTTCGCCGCGTGTCTTGCCATTCTCGCCTGAATCTGCCGGTATAATTGCCGAGCCGAGCCGAGCCGAGCCGAGCCGAGCCGAGCCGAGCCGAGCCGAGCCGAGCCGAGCCGAGCCGAGCCGAGCCGAGCCGAGCCGAGCCGACGCCATCACAGCGCGCCGCCCATTCTTCCGGCCTGAACCTGCCCGCGGACGATCCCGCCCGCGAACCGATCTTTATCCTCCCGCCCCGGAACGTCCTGTCCCTGCGGCGGGCAAGTCTCCATTTTTTCCGAAGTAGAACAAAACAATAATGGCCGCTACGGGCGAGCGTAAATGCCCATTGCGCTCGCTGCACTGTCAGCGCAACACGAGGAATCCAACCATGCACGTCCGAAAGTCTTTCGCCGCCGCGTTGGCGGTCCTTGTTTGGGGATGGTCCGCTGCGGACGCAGAGCAATACACCATTCCGTTGTTTCCGGCGCCGGGCGCCTCGGGCGATCCGCAGAGTGTGCTGCGGATCGTCAACAACACTGGGGAAGCCGCCACGGTGCAGGTCTTCGCCATTGCCGACGACGGAACGCGCTCCGGTCCCGCGACCATCGCGCTGGGCGCAACGGCGGCGGTGGAGTTCGACGCCACGGAGCTTCAGTCCGCCAATGCGGCCAAGGGACTGGGCGGCGGGCTCGGGAGTCTTTCCGGCGACGTGCGCCTGTCGATCGACTCGGACGCGCCGGTCGTGCCCCTGGCCTTGGTCCGGGCGTCCGACGGTACATTGAGCGCAATGCACGACACGGTGCGGCCAGCTTCGGACGCAGGGGAACAGTACCGCTACGAGATTCCCGTGTTCAATCTTTCCACCGACGTCACCCAGGCGAGCCGGCTGCGACTGATCAATCCGGGAGACACTTCGGCGGCGTTGACGATCGCCGGGCGCGACGACGGCGGCGCGGTGGCCGGCGGTGGCGACGTGACGCTGACGCTGCCGGCCGGCGGGGCGCGGACCCTGACGGCGCAGCAACTGGAAGCCGGCGATGCGGCCATGACGGGCCGACTGGGGGCGGCCACCGGCGGGTGGCGCCTGACCGTGTCCTCGGACCGGCCCCTTCAGGTGGTCAACATCGTCGTGTCCTCGACCGGCTACTGGAACAACCTGTCCACGACTGCCGTGCGGGGTGCAGCGCCGGCGGATCTGGCCGGCTTCAACGATCGCTTCGTCGGCGAAAGCGCGGTTCTGGAAGTGGAAGGCGGGCGCTTCGCTCTAGTGTTCATGGAAAACGGCCGGTTCTCCGAAACCATGCAGACTGACGGGATGTTCGCGACTTCCGAGGGCGGCTACGATTATGTCGGCTTGGGGCCGGACGCGGGCCGCTTGACGCTCGAATACGACGATGGCAGTCAATGCCGGACGAATCTGTATTTCTCGTCCCGCGCGAGCGGCTGGTTCGCTTCGCGCTGCGCCGGCGGCGTCGACCCGGACGAATCTTGGTCGGGCGGCAACTGGTTCGTCGGGGACGATGAGGATGACGGCGGCAGTGCAGATCCCGTCGAGACAACGTATGGCATGGATGAGGCGCTGCCCGGCGTGCCCACATCCGGACAGTTCTCTCCGGCGCGGCTGTCCGGTGGAAGCGTTCGGGGTTCCGGTGGAAGCACGACGATCGACCTTAATGACGGCGGGTACATCGAACTCAACGACGGCACGCGCTACACCTGCGCGTCGGCGGGCGGCTGCGAGATCGTGGACGGAACGGTCACGCGGGGCAGCGTGACCGGGCGTACGTCAGGTTCGGGCGATGGCGAGATCGACCGGTTTCCGGTCTTCCCCACGGAGGGCCGGCCGGGTGACCGGATGTACACTGTGGGCACGGCGATCGACGCCCTGACTCTGCCGGAGGCCACGGGCGGCAACGCCCCGCTGACCTACAGCCTCTCGCCCGACGTGCCGGGGCTGAGTTTCGACGCCGCCGCGCGCCGGCTCACCGGTACGCCGACCGCGGCAGGCTCGTACGCAATGAGCTACACGGTGACGGATGTCGATGGTGATCTGTACACGTTCCATTTAACCATTGAGGTCGGTGCCGGGGAAGCCGACGACCATGGCGACACGTTCGACACGGCGACGACCGTTTCGATCCCCTCAACCACGCCGGGCGAACTGGAGGAAGGCAAGGAAGACGGCGACCGGGACTACTTCCGCATGGTCGTTGCGGCGGCGCGCACCCTGACGGTGGAGACAACGGGGAACACCGACACCTACGGGACGCTGTTCGACAACAGTCGGACACAGTTGGCGATGAATGACGACGGCGGATCATCCACCAACTTCCGGATCGAGAGACAGGTTCAAGCGGGTACGTACTACGTTGAGGTTCGGGGTTTTCGACCTTCGAGGACGGGACCGTACGAACTGCGAGTGAGTGCCGCGGATGACACGTCTGGCGGCGGTGACGCGCCGAGCGGCCCACAGAACATTAGCGTAACCCGGGAAGGGTCAAGTGTTCGGGTTAGTTGGGATGCTTCCCCCGGTGCGACGCGTTACGAAGTCTGGCGTTGTGACACAAGAGCTGGGCCTCTTGAATGCGAGGATGGAATCTTTTTCGATCGGTCGAACTGGACGAACCTGGCGAGAAGCGTAACGGATACCAGCTACGTTGACAGGAATCCGCCCACTTCCACTTCAATTATCCCGTTCGATATCCACTACGTCGTTCAGGCATGCAACCGCTCGGGATGTTCGGGAATTCTGGCACTTGATGGGGGCGACGAAGGCGGCGGCAATTCTAGCGCGCCGGACCTAGTGGTCGAATCCGCTCGGACCAGCGACGCAACGCCAAGCGCCGGCGCATCGTTCACGCTCAGCGCGACGGTTCGCAACCGGGGCGATGGGCAGTCCGGGTCGACGACGCTGCGCTACTACCGCTCCACGAACGCGACGATTTCCACATCGGACACGGCGGCCAACACAGACGCGGTGGGGCCCCTGGCGGCGTCCGGCACCAGTGCGGAGTCGGTTCGTCTGACGGCGCCGTCGAGCGCGGGCACCTATTACTACGGCGCCTGCGTCGATTCAGTGTCCGATGAGTCCGACACCGCGAACAACTGTTCCAGCGCGGTACGCGTTACCGTTAGCGGTGGGACGGACCCGCAGCCGGACTCCTACCAGCCACTGGCGGGATTGCGCGTGTTACAGGGGGGCGCAGTTCAGTACAATGCTGGGGGAATTATCCTGTCCGCTGGCGCCGGGAGATGTATTTCTCTAAGCGGCAGTAGCTTTAATGGCGTGACCTACACGGCACACACCTCGAAGTGGCAGCGCAGGGCCGGTGCCGGTTCGCCTTGGATGGACGTGTCCGGCACGGAGCGGCAAGGTGCACTGTGCGGTTACAACCCCACTGCCTCAGGCGAATATCGACTGGTGGCGGATATGACAATCGGCGGTAGGCGGGGCAGTTATTCCAGCGAGAACACCGTTGTCGTAGACTGACAACACGCCCCACCGCCGCCGTACGAATGACCGCGTGGTGGAAAGGAGCGCAAGTATCCGGCGCCTCGGACTGAAGGGACGGCACCTGATGAATCGACCGCATCGACGCAGCCGCGGGCACATGGGACCACACGGGCTCAAATCGTTACGCTACGCGGCCTGGCGGTTAGCCATCCTTCTTGCCGTCGGCCTGCCCGGTTGCGCGGACGATGACTTGTTGATGCGGGACGCGTCGCCCGTCGGCGTGCCAGTCGCGGCGGGGCCGAGCGCGGTCCAGGCCTCGGCGGACGAAACCGGAACCCCGGTCCCTGCCGAGGAAGGCCAGGCCAGAAGGTACTTTGCCGCCATCGGTAGAGTCGTACTGGAAAACCACGCGGGAGACGACTTTTGGTCCGAGCCCGACATATTTGTCCAGATCCAGCGGCGCGACCCGGATGTGCTGCGATCGATTCGTCTCGCGGAGGAACGTCAGGCAGTACTTGGCGAGCGGATGCGCGCTGACGAAGAAGAACTTCAGGCGCTTCGGGCCAAGCAACGGGAAAGCGAGGTGACTCCGGGCGAGCCGCTCTCCCCGACCCAGGTTGTAAGGCTGGACGAGATCTCCCGCGATTTCGGAGATGTCTGCGACGACTCTTCGAAGCGCGATTCCTGCAACATGTGCGCCCGCTACGACGAACGACCGGTATGCGTGGAATGCGAGGCTTGCAACGAACTGCGTTTCCTTGAGGAGAAGAAGGCTGAGAGAGAGATCGTGCCCGGCCCTCCGCTCACGCCAGCGGAGCGCGAGCGGCTACAGGAACTGGAAGGTGCGATCACGCGAATCTCGGGCGACCGGCAACAAGCCGAGCGGGAGATAGGGCGCCTGTGGGATGCCATCTCCGGCAACACGCATACCATCACGACCCCGGGCTACCTATTGGATTTCGGGGGCCGGGCCATCCAGGAAGTATTTCCCGGCGATGACGTATGGATAGCGGTGTATGATCGGGACACCGGCGAACACGACCTGTACGGATCGACGGCGCTCCGAATGGGGGATGCGATGCTGCGAGGAGGCGATGTGGAACTGGCGATGCCAAACGTGGAGTCCCTGATCTTGAGGATCGTTTCGCCTTGACTGCGCGCGCTCCAGCTCGTCGCAAACAGATCGGCCACGTTTCTGTTCGGCGCGTTCGGGGGTTCGATGGACATCGACGGCGAATTCGACGGGCGCCGCTACGACCTGGCCGCGACCGAGGGGGGGCGGCAGCGTGTGGCGGATCGAGCGGGTCGGCGCCGGGGTGGAGGCGGACACGGCCGGCGGGCGCGTTGGCGCTGGGCGGCTTGGGCTGCCGCAGAGAGGCGTCCGCCTCTGGTATGGCGATATTCGCATAGAGGGCATTGTTAAGGCTCGTGCAAGCGTATCGAGCGTCGTCCTGACAGGGCGCGTCGATGGCGAGATTGTGAACGTGATTGCACTCGGCAGGCTGTCCGCCAACGACACGGCGCCGTTCGTGCTGCGGGGTGCCGCCCCCTCGGTTCCGGGTGAGTTCGGATGCGCGCTCGATGTCGAGTACTTCAACATCGGCGCGCTGCGCCACGATCCGCCGCTGCGCCTGAAATGGCCGGGGGACGCTACGCGCAATGAACCGGTGGCTTGAGGGGTGCACGCGCAGATCAACCTCCGACGACGGCCGCACATCTAGGGGCAAACGCGATGAATGAACCGCGAGCGCTCGCCTTCGGCTGGTTGCTCCGGGTCCCTTGCTTCGTGCTGGGGGCAGTGTCGTTCGGTTGCGATACCCCGGAACCGGCGCCGCGGCGGCGATCGGCGTTTTTGCGAAGCGGCCGCGGATGGCGCGAAATCCGTGGGAATTGATCGAGAACCACCCCATTGCGATCAGCATGGATGGCAAGGGCCGGTGGGTGGACAACGTGCTCGTCGAGCGTCTGTGGCGCAGCGTCAAGTACGAGGACGTGTACCTGCGTGCCTACGAAACGCCAACCGAGCTTCGGACCGGTCTGGCCCGCTACTTCGACTTCTACAACACCAGGCGCCGTCACAGCGCACTGGACCGACGCACCCCGGATGCGGTGTACTTCGACCAGGCTAACCGCAATTTGGCAGCCTGAAACCCGTGCAAGATTTCACTTACCGCACTGTCCAATTTTCGGGGTCCATTTCTCCGATTCCGGTATCTGAACGATGCGCCGCTGAACGACGCGCACTTCCAGTTGCAGGTGAACTTCCTGGAATACTGGGAGTTCAAGCCCAACGGCAAGCCACGGCATTTCTCGTGGGTCACGGACCTGCCGATTACCGGCTCCAACGCCATGACGTCGATGCGCGCCGGGCGCGCCCGCTGGCGCATCGAGAACGAGACCTTCAATACCCTGAAGAACCAAGGCTACGGCTTCGAGCACAACTTCGGCCACGGCAAGGACCGACTGGCGACGGTGTGCGCCCACCTGATGATGCTGGCCTTCCTCATCGACCAAGTGCAGCAGCGTTGCTGCTCGCTGTTTCAGGCCGCGAAGGCCAAGGCCGAACGCGCCCGGTACTTGTGGCAGAAGCTGCGGGCGTTGTTTTTCGACTTCGAGTTGCCGGATTGGGCGACGCTGTACCGGGCCATCGCCTTCGGTTTTCGCGGTACGCTGCAACTGTATGACACCTCGTGACGGGCCCGCCGCGGCTGAGTGTGCGACGAGCCGGTGCTTCAGGGAAACAGCTAGCCACGCAACGCATCCGGCATCGAGCCGGCGGGAACCGCTTCCCCCGTCAATGGAGTCACACCCTCAAACCACCCCAACCCCGGCTCAACAGCCAGCCCTACCGCGTTAGCGGGAATTGCTGGCGATGGTCGAGCCATTGTTGGTGTATTTCAACCGGTCCCGTAAGATCGCCCGCCACATCAATTGCATTTATTCTGAGTCGGCCACGACCGGGCTGAAACCACCCAATTATTGCTTCGTGCTTGTCAGCACGACCAACCTCATTCTCCCCTTCAAGTCCCTTAAAGCAGGATAATTTGTTCGCAAATACCTCTCCATTCATAAAAGCACACGCATATTGTGCGTTTTAAAAGAATTTGACAAAGAAAATATGACTTTCTCTTCGTTTTTCAATGCGGGGATTTGCGTTTCCACTAAGTAACCTTCTTTGGATGCCTCTTTTTCTTCTGAATGCTGGACATCAGGGGCGTCCGAATCTCCTCATAAAGCGTGAACAAGTGCTCGACACGCTCGCGTTCGGATGCGAAGTCAGACCGGCTGTAGAGGCGGTCCACGGCGCGGTCCAGCACTTGATGGGCACGGCGGAGAGTGGGAGGCATGGTTTCCACACCATAAAGCACATCGAGCGACGAGTTTGGAAACATAGCCCGGGCGTCGAGAACGGCTTGTGACAGTTTTCCTATCCGGCTTTTCTGAGCACCCGTCATGTCTGGCCACGGAAAGGAATTGTATACAGCGGGTGCATAGCGATAGTCACTCTTAAGACGTCCGGCGACCGTTCTCATCCAAGCCATGTGCATCGCCGACGTAAGAAGGCCAAAGTAGTAAAGAGGCGCGGTGGCTATAATCCGGAGTTGATTGGACGCGATCACGGCCGGCGGGAATATATCTAAAGGGATATATTCCCGCGTTTCCGATGAGACCTCCGGGATGGCAAGATAATCTGTGTCGGGCTGCCGGTCCTGCGTGAAGAGCGTTGGGTACTTGGCATAGTCTCGAACGCTGACAGTCGGACTTTTAAGCCGTCCGGTTCGAACGCGATCCAGCCGCTCGATAATGGGCCTTGACGCCCTGAGTTCGGACGGGTCTGCATCCTTCAGCCAGAGGCACCATCGCCATTGACCGGAAATCAATTCGTCTCCGCCAACGTATGGCTTTAGCCACTGTTCGCAGGTCGGGTCGGCAGCCAGAAGTTCCTCCCGATTGCGGGAGTCCAGGATCAAATTGCTGAACTTGATATAGCCACCTTCCGGCTTTCTGATGCGGGAGCCGTCCGACGGTTGGCTGCCCTTGTGCATCTTCAATCGGCCCGCCGGCGGCGTGGAACGAGCAGGCACGGAATATTGGGGACCGTCGATCAGGTAGCCGTTGATGCGTTCAACTGCAGAAGCGTGAGGTTCTGCACGCACATCGTCATACTCGTAAATGCAACGATTTCCCTCCTTGTTGAAAGTCAAACCGACGATCACACAGTGAACCGCTGCCTTTCCCCGAGCGTCGCTGTTCCACTGGAAAGTCCGGTGCGCGAATCGGATCGAAAGATCGCGAGCGAATACGGCAGGCCACAGAATTCCGCATTGCTCGCCTTGCGTGATCGAGTTCGTGGAAACGAAGGCGATTTCCATCGACCGGTTGGCCGCTGCATAAAGCGTGGCTCTGTTGAACCAGCACGTCACATAGTCCAGCCGGTTAACCTGCCCCTTCTTTCCCCAAATCCTCGCCATATCCTCCTGTTGGGACTTCGTGCGCCATTGATGGCCTACAAAGGGTGGATTGCCGAAAATGTGGGAACACGCTCCGGCTGGCAGAAACGTCTGCCAGTCAATTTCAAGAGCGTTGCCGACTGCGATGTGCGGCGATTTCTCAAGCGGAATCCGAGCATAGGTCTGGCCGAACTCCAGGCTCAACCGATTGTTCATGATGTAGTCCATCATCCACATCGCGGTCTCCGCGATACGCGCCGGGAATTCACCGATCTCGATGCCATGGAATTGGTCTACGTCCACTTGTGACAGCGTTGCCGCGTCGAGCTCCTGTTGCGTGCCCACACGTATCGCTTTCAGAACCTCGATTTCGAGCAGCCGCAGCTCCCGGTACCCGCACCTCGATACCGTGCATGCCGCGACCGCGGCCGAGACGGTTCCGGCGATCGGTGAGAAAAGGATCTTCCCGCACATTCTGCGTCACAGCTGCGCCTTGCATACGCTGGAAGCCACCGGCGACATCCGGAAGGTCTCCTTGTGGCTGGGCCATACCAGCATCCAGAGCACGGAAATCTACCTGCGCAGCGACCCCGCCGGGAAACTCGAGATCCTCGGCGAGACCGTTCCGCCGTCGATCACCAGAGGAATGTTCGAGGACGCAACCGACCGGGTGATAGCAGTCCTGCAGGAAGCTCGAAACCCACAGTAATATTACGTGATGCCGGCCCTGCGGCCCCGTACCGCAGGGCCGGAACACCTCAGTTCAACATTACGGGACGTTCAACATTAATGGGCGAGGCGATGCGAGCCCAAGCCTTGTCCAATGAGACATGAGCCTGAACGGGGGGCGTAAATCCAACGAGACATGAGCCTGTAGGTCGGCGTCTGGGATCATCGGAGGATGATCGTGAGGTTACAGACGGAGCGGGTTCGGACCCTGGAACAGGTTCGCGCCTTTCTCGGCGGCAGCGAGGCGGTGGACTTCGCCGGGGTGGATCGCAATGGGGGGTCTACGACCTGGTTCGCCGCACGCTGGTGCGGTTGAGGTATCACCGCCTGGGCAAGGGTGATAAGGGGCTGGTGAAGCGGTATCTGGGGAAGGTGACGGGGCTCTCAAGGGCGCAGTTGACGCGTCTGATCGGGCAGCATCGGCGGACCGGACGGGTGGAGGATCGGCGCGGTCGGGCACCGGCGGTGCCGTTTCTGCGCCGCTACACGCGGTTGGATGTCCGGCTGTTGGCCGAGGTGGATGAGCAGCTGGGCCAGATGTCCGGTGCGGCCACGCGCAAGGTGCTGCGCCGCCAATGGCAGGTGTTCGGCGACCCGCGCTTTGAGCGTCTGTCGGAGCTGTCCAACGGGCACCTGTACAACCTGCGCAAGTCGCGCACCTATCGCAACGTACGCCGGGTCTGGACTCGCACGCGCCCCACGGCGGTGTCCATCGGGGTGCGCCGGCGACCCGATCCGCGGGGGCGGCCTAATGGCATTCACTTAACGAGCCGGCCCCGGACTCCGGAAAATTCGGGTATCCGCAGGTGATTACGTGTGGCTGGTGGCTTTGGCGGGCTTACACGATTGCCATTTTCCTCTCGGCTTTCTGGAGTGCCGGTCGTATGACCTGTTCGGACGCACCCGCTGCCGGCATGCGGCGATGCCCGCAACAATACGCGTGACGGTTTCGCTGAGCGTTGCCGCCTGTTGAAGCAGCAGGCCCTCGATATTCCTCGCCACCACCATCAGGCTGTTCCTGAAGTTGGCTTGCATCGCCGGCTTTCCGTCATCGCGCCGGCCGGCGTTGAGTTGGTCTTCGCTGCGGTTGCAGAACAGCCGGGTCAGGGTGATCAGGATGAAGTGGGCGAACAGTTCCTGCTTGACCCCGCGCCCGCTTTGGCCATGGAAGTTCTGGACGGTCATCAGGTTTTTGGAGATTTTGTAAAGTTCCTCGATACCCCAGCGTCCCCGATAGAGTTCGGCGAGGTCTTCGACGGGATAGGTCTTGCGGTCGAGCAGCGTGGTCCCGAGCACGAAGGCGGTGCCCCCGGCGGTATATTTCACCAGGCGCAAGCGGTGCGGTGGGAACACGGCGCCGGGGTGTTTGCGGCGCATTTTCCGCTGGCATGTCTTGCCGGGAACAACCTCGACGATGGCCTCCGTCTGCCGGCTGGCGATGAACGCGTCGAACGCGATGCCGGACCTGTTCCTGATCCTGAACACCGCCTCCAGGCCCCGCGCCACATGGGCGTTAAGCAGCTCCCAGGAGTAGTAGCCGCGGTCATAGACCACGACGTCGTTATCGGACAAGGCGTGCAAATGCGCGAGCGCCGCTTCGCGCTCGTTCTCATGCACATGGAGGTCAAAATCGATCGGGATTTTCGAGCGCAGCTGGTACAGGCAGCTCACCAGGCCTTGCGGGTAATGCACCTGGGGTGCGGGTATGCGGTAGCCTTCGCCGGCCAGCGGCCTCGGCAGGTTCATCTTCGAGCCGTCGACAGCGAAGATCGCGTGCCCTTTCCAGAGCTTGCCTGCGCCGGGCAGGCCGGCCCGTTCGAGGATCCGGGCATGAAGGGTCTTGAACACCGCCTCGTCCAGCTTGGCCCGGGCCTTGCACACCGCCGAAGCGGCGACCGGCGCCGCCTGGGGCAAGTCCACTCCCATCACCCGACACTGATCCCAAAGCTCGCCCAGCGTGATCGCATAGCCCTGGCGGTCCTTCGAGAACACCAGCCGGAAGATGAACAACATGATCAGCAACGTGTTCAGCACGCGCCGGCGCCGCTGCCAGACACGGTCATGGTCATGGGCGACCGCGACCGCCGTGTCGATAATGTTGCCCCACACCTGCACGAAAGAACCGTCGGGAGCCAACCGCGGCGGCTCAGCCGCCTTGCGGCGGCGCACAGCCGGCCGCGGACCGTTCAGCAGCACCGCCTTGAAATGCCTCACCAACGGGCGCACGTAAACGCTCTTGCGAGTCTTGCCTTCGACCTGGGCGCTCGCCTTGCGCCCCTGCGTCAGGCCGATATCGTGCCAGTTGGCCGCACGGTAGCAGGTCGCCTCGAACCGCGCCCGATCGACGAAGGTCTCCACCAGCACCGGGCGCACGCCGTGATGCGCCTGCCAGTCATCGGCCAGGCGCCGCACCGCCATCGACAGCGCCTTGGAGGCCAGACAGTTGACCTTCACCCACGGAAAAATCAAAAACCGACTGTTGCACACCACCCGGTTGAGATGTTTCTTCCAGGTCCGGTCCTGCCATCCAATCCATTCATCGCGGCACGGTACCGACGACGCCGACGCCTCGAACAGCAGACAGCCGAGTCGACGTCCCCGCCGATCGAGGATCACATAGCGCAGGTGGGGCCCGAACGGGCGCCGGTAGCCCAGGTAATGATGCCGGTCAACGATCTCGTTCCATTCCTCGATGGCCTCCTTGCCGGTCACCACCTCAAGCGACAGCGGCGTCAATGGCTTCAGCCCACCTTCGATCGCCGGACCCGCCGCCGAGCGGCTCGTCCAGACCGTCTTCCCGAGAGGGCCGCGTTGCATCGCCTGGCGCGTTGGCGGCAGCGACACGATGCCGAGCGCCTCAAGCTGCTCAAGCAGCCGAAGACCGGGCTGAATCCGGTCGTCTCCCTTCGGCGTGAACCAGCCGAGATGCTCGCAGATCGTGTGGCCCAGTTCACGCCGGCTCAGGGCCGGAAACCGCTCGACCGTCGCCTGGATGCCGGCGATCTGCCGGCGCGTCAGCCGCTTGCCGAAGAACGTCGTTGATTCCAGGGTCTCGATGCGTGGGTCCATCGCCGTCGTTGCAGCCCGACTGGTTCGAGCACACCGTGCCACAACGGCGCGAGCGACATAAGCATTTTCTTTCCCACCGCAGGACCTGACCTATTCACCCAGTGATTCAACACGTTGCGCGGAAGCCGGAAAACGGCAGACATATTTCCTGAAAGTGAATGCCATTGGGGGGCGGTCAGGCGGGGGCTCCTGGTGCTCGGCCTGGCGGCGTGCGCCTTGGCGGCGTGCGCCGGGCCGGCCCGCGCACAGGAGATCTGGTCGGCGACCCTGAACCCACAGGGGACCAACACCGGGGTGGGCTGCGAAAGCGGAATCACCGGCTCTCAGAACCGGCACCGCCGGTGCGACACCGCAAGCACTCTGAGCGACGACGGCTTCACCTACGACGGGACGAACTATACGGTCGCCCTCATCGATTCGGTCTCGCATGGCAATGGCACCGGCCGGTTTTTTTTCGATCTGGACAAGCAACTGGCGGCTGGCGCGGACCGGAAGTTGCTGCTGAAGTTCGGCAGCTTTTCAAGGCTCTTCAGCACGGCCAGTGGCGGTGACTTCGGGGGCAATTACTCCTATGAGTTTGGCGATCCGGAATTGTTCTTCACGGTCGGCGATTCGGTCACGCTGAGGATCGAGGTGGCGTCGGCGCTGGTGTTCTCCACGTCGTCGGTGGCGCTCGACGAGGGCGGCACGACGAGCTACGACGTGAGTCTGCAGCACGAGCCGAGCGGCACCGTCACCGTCGCGGTCGCCAGCGGCGACACCGGCGCGGCGACGGTGGCGCCGGCGACGCTGAGCTTCACCGCCTCGGACTGGAGCACCGCGCAGACGGTGACGGTGACGGGCGTGGACGACGCGGACGGGGCACACGAGCGGGTGACGATCACGCACGGCGCGTCGGGCGGCGGCCTCGTCAACGAGTCGGGCACGGTGACGGCGACGGTCACCGACACCGGCAACAGTGTGCCGACGGCCGCCGACGGCAGCGTGACGACGGAGGAGGACACGGCCCACACGTTCGCCGCGGGCGAGTTCAATTTCGTCGACACGGACGCGGGCGATGAGCTTGAGAGCGTGAAGATCGAGACGCTGCCGGGGTCGGGGACGCTGGCGGTGGACGGCACGACGGTCGCGTCGGGCGACCTGCCGAAGACGGTGAGCAAGGCGGAACTGGGCGCAGACAAGCTGATCTACGCCCCACCGGCGAACGCCAACGGCATGGGCTACGCCTCGTTCAGGTTCAGGGTCAACGACGGGGGTGCGGACAGCGCGTCGGACTACGCGATGACCGTCAACGTGACGGCGGTGAACGACGCGCCGACGGTGGCGAATCCGATCCCGGACCAGTGGGCGCCGCCGGTCACGGCGTTCAGTTACCAGTTCCCGGAGACCGCGTTCAGCGACGTCGAAGGGGACATGCTCAACTACGCCGCCGTGCAGGACGGCGGCGCCGCGCTGCCTGCCTGGCTGACGTTCACGTCCGCGACGCGGACGTTTTCGGGCACGCCCGGGGCGGGCGACACCGGGGCGCTGAGCGTGAAGGTGACCGCGAGCGACGCCAGCGAGTCGGCCGAGGACACGTTCACGATCACGGTGGGCGAGGCGCCGAACAGCGCGCCGACGGCCGAGGACGGCAGCGTGACGACGGAGGAGGACACGGCCCACACGTTCTCCGCGTCGGAGTTCAACTTCGCCGACGCGAACCCGAGCGACGCGCTTGCGAGCATCAAGATCGACAGGCTGTCGGGCAACCTGTCGGGCAACGCCGTGGGGACGCTGGCGGTGGACGGCGCGGCGATCGTGTCGGGCGACCTGCCGAAGACGGTGAGCAGGGCGGACCTGGATGCGGGCAAGCTGATCTTCACCCCGCCGGCGGATGCCAACGGCACGCGCTACGCGTGGTTCTGGTTCAGGGTCAACGACGGGAAGGCGGACAGCGGGCCGGTCAACATCGGGTTGCACAACACGATGCGCATCGCCGTGAGTGCGGTGAACGACGCGCCGACGGTGGCGAATCCGATCCCGGACCGGTCGGCGACGGCGAGCACGGCGTTCAGTTACCAGTTCCCGGAGACCGCGTTCAGCGACGTCGACGGGGACGCGCTCGACTACGCCGCGGCGCAGGACGGCGGCGCCGTGCTGCCTGCCTGGCTGACGTTCACGGTCGCGACGCGAACGTTTTCGGGCACGCCCGGGTCGGGCGACACCGGGCCGCTGAGCGTGAAGGTGACCGCGAGCGACGCCAGCGAGTCGGCCGAGGACACGTTCACGATCACGGTGGGCGAGGCGTCGAACAGCGCGCCGACGGCCGAGGACGCCAGCGTGACGACGGAGGAGGACACGGCCCACACGTTCTCCGCGTCGGAGTTCAACTTCGCCGACGCGGACGCGGGCGACGCGCTTGCGAGCATCAAGATCGACAGGCTGTCGGGCAACCTGTCGGGCAACGCCGTGGGGACGCTGGCGGTGGACGGCACGACGATCGTCGCGAACGACCTGCCGAAGACGGTGAGCAGGGCGGACCTGGATGCGGGCAAGCTGATCTTCACCCCGCCGGCGGATGCCAACGGCACGCGCTACGCGTGGTTCTGGTTCAGGGTCAACGACGGGGAGGCGGACAGCGCGTCGGCCTACACCGGGAATCACAACACGATGCGCATCGCCGTGAGTGCGGTGAACGACGCGCCGACGGCCGCCGACGGCAGCGTGACGACGGTGAAGGACACCGCGTACGCGTTCGCGGCGGGCGACTTCAACTTCGCCGACACGGACAGGGGCGACGCGCTTGCGAGCGTGAAGATCGAGACGCTGCCGGGGTTGGGGACGTTGGCGGTGGACGGCACGACGGTCGTGTCGGGCGACGTGCCGAAGACGGTGAGCAAGGCGGACCTGGATGCAGACAAGCTGACCTACGCCCCGCCGGCGGATGCCATCGGCGAGGGCTACGCCTCGTTCAGTTTCAGGGTCAACGACGGGGAGGCGGACAGCGCGTCGGCCTACACGATGAGCATCGACGTGACGCCGAACAGGGCGCCGACGGCCGAGGACGCCAGTGTGACGACGGAGGAGGACACGGCCCACACGTTCTCCGCGTCGGAGTTCAACTTCGCCGACGCGGACCCGGGCGACGCGCTTGCGAGCGTGAAGATCGAGACGCTGCCGGGGTCGGGGGCGGGCGCGCTGGCGGTGGACGGCACGGCGATCGTCGCGAACGACCTGCCCAAGACGGTGACGAAGGCGGAGATCGACCGGAACAATCTGGCCTACACCCCGCCGGCCAACGCCAACGGCATGACGTACGCGACGTTCACGTTCCGGGTGAGCGACGGGGACAACGACAGCGCCGCGGCCTACACCATGACGATCGACGTGACCGCGGCGAACGACGCGCCGACGGTGGCGAACGGGATTCCGGACCAGGCGGCGAGGCCGGGCACGGCGTTCCGCTACCGGTTGCCGGCGAACACGTTCAGCGACGTGGACGGGGACACGCTGACCTACGTCGCCGAGCAGGACGACGGCAACGCGCTGCCCGCCTGGCTTGGGTTCGACCACGAACCGCTGCTGCTGCAGTTTTGGGGCACGCCCTGGGCGCGCGACGCTGGGACGGTAAGCGTGAAGTTGACGGCGTCGGACAGCGGTTCGTCGGCGGAGGACACGTTCGATATCGTGGTGAGTCGGTCCAGCACGATCGCGACGGTGTCGAGCCGCAGCGAGATCTGGGGGGCGACCCTGAACGCCGTGGATCTGGACTCGACCGAGGGGGGCTGCCGCCGCGGGCAAAGCATGCAAGACAGCAAACGATGCGACAGCGCAGCAGTTCTGACGGACGACGGCTTCAGCTACGAGGGGACAAGCTACACGGTCGCCAGCATCTCCAGTATCGACGCCGGCGACAGCGCACACACTAGATTCGAATTCGTTCTGGACAAGCGGCTGGCGAATGGCGCGGATCGGGAATTGCTGCTGAAGGTCGGCAGCTTTTCGAGGCTTTTCAGTACGGCCGATGTCAGAGCATTCGGCAGCGATTTCTCCTATCGGTGGACCGGACCGGGGTTCACCCTCATCGGCGGCGATTCGGCCGAGCTGAGAATCGACGCGGTGCCCGGGCTGCGGTTCTCCGCGCCGGCGCCCGTGCTCGACGAGAGCGGCAGCGCGCGCTACAAAGTGGGCCTGACGGCGCGGCCCAGCGGCGCCGTCACCGTCTCGGTCGCCAGCGGCGACATCGGCGCGGCGACGGTGGCGCCGGCGACGCTGACCTTCACCACTTCGACCTGGAAGACCGCGCAGGCGGTGACGGTGACGGTCAACGACAACGACACCACGGCGCCGACGGCCGGCAAGGCCACGGTGGTCACGAACGAGGACACGGCCCACGCGTTCGCCGCCTCGGAGTTCCGCTTCGCCGACACGGACCAGGGCGATGAGCTTGAGAGCGTCAAGATCGTGACGCTGCCGGGGTTGGGGACGCTGGCGGTGGACGGCACGGCGATCGGGTCGGGCGAGCGGCCGAAGACGGTGACGAGGGCGCAGATCGACCGGCGCAAGCTGACCTACACCCCGCCGGCGGATGCCAACGGCACGGGCTACGCCTCGTTCGAGTTCAAGGTCAACGACGGAGTGGCCGACAGCGCGGCGGCCTACACGATGAGTATCGACGTGACGGCGGTGAATGACGCGCCGACGGTGGCGAGTTCGATCCCGGACAATTCGGCGACGGTGGGCACGGCGTTCAGCTTCCAGTTCCCGGAGACCGCGTTCGCCGACGCGGACGGGGACCCGCTCACCTACGCCGCGGCGCTGGACGACGGCGCCGCGCTGCCTTCCTGGCTCGGCTTCGCCGCCGGCACGCGGACGTTTTCGGGCACGCCCGTGGCGGGCGACACCGGGGCGCTGAGCGTGAAGGTGACGGCCAGCGACGCCGGCGGCGGCTCGGCGCACGACACCTTCGCGATCACGGTGGGGACCGTGCCGAACGCGGCGCCGACGGCCGGCAACGGCCGCGTGACGACGGAGGAGGACACGGCCCACGCGTTCGCCGCGTCGGAGTTCAACTTCGTCGACACGGACAACGACACGCTTGCGAGCGTGAAGATCGAGACGCTGCCGGGGTTGGGGACGCTGGCGGTGGACGGCACGACGGTCGTGTCGGGCGACCTGCCGAAGACGGTGAGCAAGGCGGACCTGGATGCAGGCGAGCTGACCTACATCCCGCCGGCCAACGCCAACGGCACGGGCTACGCCTCGTTCGAGTTCAAGGTCAACGACGGGAAGGCGGACAGCGCGTCGGACTACACGATGCGCATCGACGTGACGGAGGTGAACGACGCGCCGACGTTTGAAATTCGCTACTCCGATAACGAATTCCGTGGCCGCCATTCCTATTACGCGTCGGCGACGGCGGCCGGGGCGTTCAGCTACCAGTTGCCGGCGGACACGGTCAGCGACGTCGACGGGGACCCGCTCACCTACCGCGCGACGGGGACGGGCTCCGAGGGGATCACGGAGCTGCCCGACTGGATCCGTTTCGACGCCGACACGCGGACGTTTTCGGGCACGCTACCTGGGGGGCTTTTAGCGCTCGAAAGACGGGATTTTTATGTGTTCGTGAGCGACGGCAGAGGCGGGGAGGTCCAGTTCTTGTTCGCCATCTACCCTCGCACGGCGCCGGACGACGCGCCGAACGCCGCCCCGACGGCCTCGGGCAACACGGTGACGACGGCGGAGGACACGGCCCACGCGTTCGCCGCGTCGGAGTTCAACTTCTCGGACGCGGATAACGGCGACACGCTTGCGAGCGTGAAGATCGAGACGCTGCCGGGGTCGGGGACGCTGGCGGTGGACGGCACGGCGATCGTCGCGAACGACGTGCCGAAGACGGTGACGAAGGCGCAGATCGACCAGGACAAGCTGGCCTACGCCCCGCCCGCGAACGCAAACGGCTCCGCTATCGCCAGTTTCACGTTCCGGGTCAACGACGGCGACAACGACAGCGCCGCGGCCTACACCATGACGATCGACGTGACCGCGGCGAACGACGCGCCGACGGTGGCGAACGGGATTCCGGACCGGCCGGCGACGGCGGGCACGGCGTTCAGCTACCAGGTCCCGGCGGACGCGTTCAGCGACGTCGACGGGGACACGCTCACCTACGCCGCCGCACTGAACGACGGCGGTACGCTGCCTTCCTGGCTGACGTTCACGGCCGGCACGCGGACGTTTTCGGGCACGCCCGGGCCGGGCGACACCGGGCCGCTGAGCGTAAAGGTGACCGCGAGCGACGACAGCGAGTCGGCCGAGGACACCTTCACGATCACGGTGCGCGCCGCGTCGAACAGCGCGCCGACGGCCGACGACGGCAGCGTGACGGCGGCGGGGGGCTTGGGCTACACGTTCTCCGCGTCGGAGTTCAACTTCGCCGACGACGACCCGGGCGACACGCTGTCGAGCGTGAAGATCGTCACGTTGCCGGCTTCCGGCAAGGGTTTTCTCTTGCTGTCGTCGCGCGCGATCACCTCAAACACGGTCATTCCGGCGGCCAGCATCGGCGCTTTCGTCTACACCCCGCCCGCGAACGCAAGCGGCGCCGCTTTCGCCAGCTTCACGTTCACGGTTAACGACGGCAGAGCCGATAGCGCCTCCGCCTACACCATGACCATCAACGTGGCATCGGCGTCGGCGGTGGCGCCGGGCGCGCCGACGAGTCTGAGAGCGACGGCGGGGGACGGGCAGGCGACATTGAACTGGATGGCGCCGGGGAACGACGGCGGCGCGGCGATCACGCGCTACGAATACCGCTACTGTACCGGCGCAAGCTGCACAATGGCGGACAACTGGACCGACACAGGCGGCGCGGGAACCAGCCACACGGTGATCAACCTGACCAACGACACGGCCTACACTTTGGAGGTGCGAGCGGCGAACATAGTGGGCGAAGGCGCCGCCTCGAACCAGATCGGCGTAACGCCGGTAGCGCCGCCGAGCAACGCCGCCCCCACGGCCGCCGACAACACGGTCACGATCGACGAGGACATCACCCACACCTTTGCCGCGACCGAATTCAACTTCTCCGACACCGACAACGGCGACTCGCTGGCCGGCGTAAAAGCGACGACGCTGGAGACGGCGGGCTCGCTGACGCTGGACAGTACCGACGTCACGTTGAACCAGGTCATCGCGAAAGCCGACATCGATGCGAACAAGCTCGAGTTCACGCCGGCGGCGAACGCCAGCGGCGACCCGTATGCGACCTTTGGGTTCAAGGTGAGCGACGGCGACAACGACAGCGCCGCGGCGTACACCATGACGATCGACGTGACGGCGGTGAACGACGCGCCGACGGTGCGGAACGAAATTCCGGACCAGACGGCGACGGAGGGCACGGCATTCAGCTACCCGTTCCCGGCGAACACGTTCCGCGACATCGATGGAGACATGCTCACGTACACCGCCGCACTGGACAACGGCAACGCGCTGCCTTCCTGGCTGACGTTCACGCCCGGCACGCGGACGTTTTCGGGCACGCCCGGGCCGGGCGATGCCGGCGCGCTGAGCGTAACAGTGACCGCGAGCGACGACAGCGAGTCGGCCGAGGACACCTTCACGATCACGGTGGGCGAACGTCGATGACATCGCGGGCGACGGCACCATCAACATCGCCGAGAAGGCGTCCGGGTTCACTATTACCGGCGACACCGGATCGGAAGGTGGCGTGGACGTCACGGTGACGGTGGGCAGCACGAACCTGATGGCAACGTCGACCGATGCGGACCCGGCGACCTGGTCGGTGACCGTGCCCCCGAATGCGGCCTACATCACCGGCACAAGCGTCGATGTGACCGTGTCGGCCTCCAAGAGCGGCTTAACTGTCCCCGCCGATGTGGAGCGCACGTTGACGGTGGACCTGACCGCGCCGACGGCGCCGACGTACACCGCGCCTGCGTCGCTGACGGTGGGTGTGGCGATCGGTGCGATCAGTCCCACCGGCGGCGTCGGAATCGATACATACGCGGTTATCGGGCTGCCCTCGGGGTTGAGCCTCGATACGGGCACCGGGGCGATCGGCGGCAGGCCTGACGCGGCCAATACGAACGCCGCCAGTGCCACGGTGACGGTGAGCGACGCCGCCGGCAACACCGCCACGGTGTCGATCGCGTTTCCGGCGGTGGCCAGGGGGGACCAGACGCTGACCGGGTTCCAGTACAGCGCTTCCTCCGTGACCTTCGGGTCCGCGGCCCCCACGGTGACGGCGCCCACGGGTGTGCAGACGACCGTGTCGTACGCGGCCACGCCCTCGACGGTGTGTTCGGTCGACTCCTCCACCGGCGCGCTGACCCTGGTGGGCGCGGGCGAGTGCGTGGTCACCGCCACGGCGGCGTCTACCGCCAACTACAACGAGGCCAGCGTGACCTACACCGTGACGGTGCAGGCCTCGGGCACGGGCGATGACCGCACCGATTCGACCGCGGTGATGCTGACGGTCGACCAGGCCACGGTAAACGAAAGCGCCGGGGCGACCACCCTGACGGTGACGGGCACGCTGGACGCGGCGCCGCGGACCGCCGATACCACCGTGACCCTGACGGTCGGCGCCGGTGGGGACTCCGCCGTGGCGGGCACCGACTACGCCGCGGTGGGCGAGCTGAAGCTGAGCATCGACGCCGGACAGACCTCGGGGACCGTGACCTTTACGCTGAAGCCCACCGATGACGGCATCGTCGAGGGCGACGAGACGGTGACCGTGACCGGAACCACCACCGTTGAGGACCTCACCGTGACCGGGACCAGCATCACGATCGGCGACGACGACGAACGCGGGGTGTTGGTCAATCCCACGTCATTGACCGTATCCGAGGGCGACAGTGCGACCTACACGGTGGTCCTGACTTCCAGGCCGACCGGTTCAGTCAGGGTGACGATTTCCGGCACGACGGGCACGGACCTGAGGCGCAGCCGGTCATTCCTCAGCTTCAGGACCTCCAACTGGAACGAGCCGCAGTCGGTGACGGTCACGGCGCGCCAGGACGAAGATGTCGAGGACGACACCGTGACGCTGGTGCATGCGGTCACGGGCGCCGACTACGAAGCCAACGGCGTGACGGCCGACGCCGTCACGGTCACCATCGATGACGATGATGTGGTCTCGACCGGTGTGGAACTCTCGCTGAACCGCACGTCGATCGGGGAAGGCGCCAGCTTCACCGGCGTGGTCGTGACGGGCCGTCTCAACGGCGTGCCCAGAGACGAGCCCACGAGCGTCGCGCTGAGCGTGGGCGCTGCCGACGACGCGGCGGTCGTGGGCACCGACTACGCTGCCGTCGACGACCTGAGCCTGACGATCCCGGCCGGGCAGGCGAGCGCCACGGCGAGCTTCGTGTTCAGTCCCATGGAGGATCTCATCGACGAATCCGACGAGGCGGTGTCGATCATCGGCACCACCGAGGTCGAGGGCTTCGAGGTGATCGGCACGACGCTGTCCATCGAAGACAACGACGAGCGCGGCGTGACCGTCTCACCGACCGCCCTGAACCTCGTCGAGGGCGAGCGCGCGACCTACACGGTGGTGCTGGAGACCGAGCCGACGGACACCGTGACGGTGACGCCGACGGTGAGGGGTCGTGCGCACGTAACGGTGAGCGCGGACGAGTCGGCGGACACGGCACTGACGTTCACCGCGGCCGATTGGGACCGGGCGCAGACGGTGACGGTGACCGCGGCCCAGGATGCCGACGCGGGGACCGACAAGGCGACGATCGGGCACGCGGTCGCCGGCGCCGACTACGGTGCCAACGGCGCGACGGCGGCGGATGTGTCGGTGACGGTCGAGGACGATGAGACGGCGGTGACGCTGACGGTGAACCCCACGGCGGTGGACGAGGACGGCAGTGGCATCGGCGTGACCGTGACGGGCACGTTCGACGGCGTAACGAGAAACGAGGTGACGACCGTCACCGTGAGCGTGGGCGCCTCCGATGACGCGGCGATCGCGGGCGCCGACTACGTTGCCGTGGACGATCTGAGTTTGACGATCCCGTCCGGGCAGGCCAGCGGCACGGCGACGTTCACGTTCACGCCCCTGGAGGATCGCATCGACGAGCGCGTCGAGGCGGTGTCGATCACCGGCACCACCGAGGCCGCCGGCTTCGGGGTGAGCGGCGCGACGCTGTCCATCGCCGACAACGACGAGCGCGGCGTGACTGTCTCGGCGACCGACCTGAGTCTTTCCGAGGGCGGTAGCGCGACTTACACCGTGGTGCTGGATACCGAGCCCACGGAGACTGTGACGGTGACGCCGTCGTTGAGCGGCAGCCTCGATGTGGCCTTTGAGCCGTCGAGTCTGACCTTCACGTCTTCCGACTGGGACCAGGGGCAGACGGTGTCGGTCTCGGCGGCCCATGACGCCGATGCGGCGAACGACACAGCGACGATCTTGCACGCGGTCTCGGGTGCCGACTACGGTGCCAACGGCGCGACGGCGGCCGATGTGTCGGTGATGGTCGAGGACGATGAGACGACGGTGACGCTGACGGTGAACCCCGCGGCGGTGGACGAGGGCGGTGGCGGCACCACTGTGACCGTGACGGGCACGTTCGACGGCGCGACGAGAAACGAATCCACGACCCTGACGGTGAGCGTGGGCGCCTCCGACGATGCGGCGATCGCGGGCACCGACTACGTTGCCGTGGAGAATCTGAGCCTGACGATCCCATCCGGGGAGGCCAGCGCCACGGCGACCTTCATGCTGACGAGCGTGGACGATCTCGTCGCCGAGCCCGACGAGGCGGTGTCGATCGCCGGCACGACCGAGGTTGAGGGTTTCGAGGTGATCGGCACGACGCTGGTCATCGACGACAACGACGAGCGGGGTGTGACCGTTTCGCCGACCGACCTGACCCTCCCGGAGGGCGATAGCGCGACCTACACCGTGGTGCTGGATACCGAGCCGACGGACACCGTGACGGTGACGCCCACGGTGAACGGCAGCGCCGATGCGACCTTCACGCCGTCGAGCCTGATGTTCACGCCGTCCGATTGGGACACGGCGCAGACGGTGACGGTGACGGCGGCTCAGGATGCCGATGCGGCCAACGACACGGCGACGATCGGGCACGCGGTCGCCGGCGCGGACTACGGCGCCAACAGCGTGACGGCCCACGACATGCCGGTAACGGTCGAGGACGATGAGACGGCGGTGACGCTGACAGTGAACCCCGCGGCGGTGGACGAGGGTGCCGGTGGCACCGGCGTGACAGTGACGGGCACGCTCGACGGGGTGACGAGAGACGAACCCACGACCTTCACCGTGAACGTGGGCGCTCCCGACGACGCGGCGACCGAGGACACCGACTACGTTGCGGTGAACGACCTGAGCCTGACGATCCCGGGCGGCCAGGCGAGCGGCACCGAGACCTTCACGCTCACGCCCATGGACGATCTCATTGACGAGCGCGTCGAGGCAGTGTCGATTACCGGAACGAGCCAGGTTGCCGGCTTCGAGGTGATCGGCACGACGCTGGTCATCGCCGACAACGACGAGCGCGGCGTGACCGTCTCGCCGAACGACCTGACCCTCACAGAGGGTGCGAGCGCAACCTACACCGTGGTGCTCGACACCGAGCCGACTCAGACCGTGACGGTGACGCCGACGGTGGGCGGCAGCCCCGACCTGACCTTCACGCCGCCCAGCCTGACGTTCACGCCGTCCGATTGGGACTCGGCGCAGACGATGACGGTTTCTGCGACCGAGGACGACGACGCCTACAACGACTCCTCGATCGTTTCTCATGCCACGCAGGGCGCCGAATACGCGTCACTGGCCGACGGTGCAATCTCGGTGACCGTCTCCGACAACGACGTGGCTTCGCAAGACATGCTGCCCGCGCAAGCGACCGACCTGAGCGCCACGGCCACCGAGACCCATGTCGATCTGACCTGGTCTGCGGTCGAGGACACGGTGCTCGGCTACCGCGTCGAAGCCTCCTATGACGGCGGCGCCAATTGGGCCGAAGTCGAGGCCAATACCGAGAGCATCGAGAGCACCGACAGCACGGAAACCATCGAGACCGCCTACCGGCACGATGTCGGGCTTAACTTCGCCGAAACGCGGCGCTATCGAGTATCGGCGGTGGGCGAGAACGGCGCCGGACTGCCTTCTGTCACCTTGCAGGCGAGCGCGACGGCCACGGTAGTGGGGTTAACCGCGACTGCCCTGTCGCCCGACGACTTGTTGGAAACTGCGCCCGAGGACACGTCGGACACGATGCCTGAGGAGGCGATGGAGTCGATGTCGGAGGACACGGCGGACACGATGCTTGAGGCCACTGCGGACCCGGTCCCGGCCATCGACCTGTGCTGGGTCCCGGAAGGGGTGGATGCGAGCGAGCTCAGCGACGTCGCCATGGCATGGATCCCGGCAGCGGTGAATGCGAGCGAATTCGGCGACGTCGCCATGGCATGGACGCCGGTTCATTCGTCGGGTTCGGTTGATTTGAGCGTCCTGCCCTGGCAATCCAGCGGCAGCGGCTCTTCGGAGGTCGATTGCGAGGATGGCATCGGTGTCCGGCTGACATCGATCAGTGACAACCAGCGCTACGCCTTCAGGATGCGGGCCAACCATGACGGTGTCTGGCTGGTCTCCAACGACGCCCAGGCGGTGCTGGTCGATTCGTCGAAGCCGCTTCGCACGGTCGTGATCGCCGGTGCAAGCGGCTTGTCGGGCGATACCCCGGTGCCGGATCTCATCTGCCGTGACTACCACGATCCGGCGACCACCGGGGACGAGGCGGGATCCTTCTTCATTAGCGTCGGCTTCACCACGGCGTCGCCGGAGTATCTGCGATACGAGCCGGTGAACGACTTCGATCCTGCCAGCGACCTGACGCTGGTGAACGCCACGGCGGAACTGCTCGATCGGCCGTACGACACGCAGCTCGGATACCGGGTGCGGATCACCCCGAGTGTGTGGGGCGAACCCGTGGCGGTGAGCGTTGCGTCCGATGTCGTGACCCATGGGGAGACGTCCGTGGGCAACCGGGCTTCAGGCGAGTTCCGGCGCGAAACGTCCGACGCGGTGGACTGCGACACGGCTACCGCGGAGCCGGCGCGCCGGTCGCAGGTCGTGGCCGTGGGGATCGAAGCCGATGGCGACCGCAACGGCGAGTGGTCCGCCGGCGAACCGATCCGCGTGACGCTTCAATTCGACGAGCGGATCGGTGTAGACACGGTCGATGGCATTCCAGGCGTCACCCTCACCCTTGGCGAGGCGGAAACGATGGGACAGTCCTCGAACGGCGAGGAAGCGACCGAACAGCCCTCCGACGGAGAGGCAGCGGTAGAGGTGACCGTGCCGTTCTCGCACGTGGCCCACGAGAACACGCTCGTGTTCGAGCACCCGGTGACGGCCAACGAGAGCCCGATTCGCAACATCGCGCTGCTGGCCGACAGTCTCTCGCTCAACGGCGGGGCGATCGACAGCTTCAGCGGACCCGCAGTAGACCTCGCGCACCCCGAAGCTGCCGTGGTCGGCGGGCAGATCGAGCAGCCCGACCTCACGGCAGGCTGGTCGACGATCCCGGCCGCACACGAGGGCAGCGAGACCAGCTTCGATATCCACCTGCAGTTCAGCGAGACCGTGGACCTGATCGAGGTCATCGGCGAACGGAACCTGCTCGAGCAGGCCTTCACGGCGACAAACGGCGCCATCGAGGCCATCCGGCCGGCCCGGGACCGACGCGGGGAGTACCTCGCCACCGAATGGGCGATACGCGTCGTGCCCGACTCGGAGGAGCCGGTGACGATTTCGCCGGTGGTGGCCCTTGCGTGCGACCAGCCCGGGGCCATCTGCACGATCGATGACCGCCCGCTCACCGAAGTGCCGTCGGTGACCGTGCATCGTATCGAGCAGGCGCTGTCCGTGGCCGACACCGAAGTCGGCGAAGGACCCGGTGCGGTGCTGGTGTTCGAAGTCACGCTCGCCCGGGCGGCGGAGCGGACCGTGACGGTGGACTACGAGACCGCCGACGGCACGGCCACGGCCGGAGAGGACTACGAGGCGGTGTCGGGCACGCTCAGCATCGAGGCGGGGCAAACCGCGGCCGGCGTACAGGTCAGAGTGCTTGACGACAGCCACGACGAGGGCGAGGAAACGCTGACGCTGGTTCTGACGAACGCGACCAACGCGAGAATCCACGATGGCGAGGCGCTTGGCGTCATCGTCAACAGCGATCCCATACCCAGTGCCTGGCTGGCACGGTTCGGCAGGGCGGCTTCGGACCATGTGGCGCAGGCCGTGGCCCGCAGACTGGAACGCGGACCGAGCGAGGAGCACATCACCTTGGGCGGGTTGCGCCTGGACCGCCTGTACACGAGTTTTGCGGACCCGGACGGTGGACGTGCGGCCTCCGCGTCAACGCCCGCGGGACTGGATCCCCTGGGGCTGCCGGGCGACATGACGGCTCGTCATGCCCGCAGCTCAGATGGCTTCGATACTTTGTCCAATCTCCGTGATGCGCTGCAGGGCAGTTCCTTTGCGCTGCCGAGTCTGCGCGATGTGCTGACGGGCGGTTCCATTGCACTGCCGAGTCTCCGTGATGTGCTGATAGGCAGTGCCTTCTTCCACACCTTCGGCGCAGCCGAGGACCCATCTTCCAGCCCCTTGACGGCCTGGGGCGAGACGGCGACCACGCGCTTCAAAGGCAGTGACGGCGGCCTGTCGCTCGATGGCGAGGTGACCACGGCCATGCTGGGCCTGGACAAGCGGTACGGGCGCTGGCTGGTGGGCTCGACCCTGTCCTACAGCGAGGGCTTGGGCGGCTACCAGGGCTCCGGTGCCGTCGGCGGGTCCGTGGGAAGCACCCTGACGAGCCTGAATCCCTATGCGCACTTCGAGTTGAACGAGACGACCAGCCTGTGGGGCGTGTTCGGCTACGGGGAAGGACGACTGCGGCTCACCCCGCAAGGCGCGGCGTCGGCGATCGAGACGGACCTGTCGAATCGCATGGCCGCGTTCGGCGGTCGTGGACTCCTGTCGGTGCGCTCCGGCGACGCGGGCCGGTTCGAACTGGCCCTGCGCTCCGATGCACTGCTGACGCGCACGGACTCAGAAGCCGTGCTCGGGCTGTCGGGCGCGCAAGGCGCGACCGGCCGGGTGCGGCTGACGCTGGAGGGCTCCGGTTCGATGCCGCTGGCCGGCGGCGGGGTGCTGAAGCCGACGCTGGAGGCGGGACTGCGCTACGACGCAGGCGATGCGGAGACCGGCGCGGGGCTCGAGGTCGGCGGCGGGCTCGGCTACGCGGCGGGGAATCTGTCGGTGGACGTCAACGCGCGCGCGCTCGTGGCGCACGAAGACACCGAGTACGAGGAATGGGGCTTCAGCGGTTCGCTCGCCTACACCCCGGGCAAGAACGGGCGAGGGCTGTCGATGAAGCTCGGCTCGGCCTGGGGATCGACCCAAAGCGGCGTGCAGTCGTTGTGGAGCCGGCAGAACGCCTCGGGGTTGGCGCGAACCGCCCCGTTCGATGCCGCGCAACGCTTCCAGGCGGAATTCGGATACGGGATAGCCGGTCGGCGCAAGGTGGCGCTGTGGGCGCCGTTCATCGCCGCACAGGCGGCCGATGCCGGCGGTCGGTCGCTGCGCCTGGGCGTGAAGCTCACCGCCGGCCCCAACGTGGAGGCGGGGTTTGAGTTCGGCCGCCGTGAGAACGGTCGCGGCGCACCGGAGCACGCGGTGCAGCTTCGCGGCGCGCTGCGGTGGTGAACGCCACGCCGGCGTGCATGGCCGGCGAGCGTGCGGGCACAGCCGAGGTGACGACGGGGCGCTCGCAGACGGCGCGGCGGGCCGGTATCCGGCGCCCCGCGCCGGGAACGTTCTGGTCACCGGAGGCGCGGGCTTCATCGGCTCGGCGCTGGTCGCACGGCTGCTGGCGGATGGGCACCGGGTGGCGGTGCTCGACGATGGCTCCACGGGATGCGCCGAGGACGTGGATGTCCGCGCCGTCGTGTATGCGCGCGACATTGTCACGGGCGATCTTTCCGGCGTGTTCGCGGCGGCGCAACCCGAAGCGGTGTTCCACCTCGCCGCACGGACCGCGGTTGACGAATCGGTGCGAACGCCCGCCCGGGGCGCGGCCGTCAACGTGTGCGGCACGGTGAACGTGCTTCAGCGGTGCCGGGCCTTCGGCGTGCGCCGGTTCGTGCTGGCCTCAAGCGGCGGCGCGCTCTACGGGGACGCGGCGCCGCGCCCGACGCCCGAATGCCGGGCGCCGTCGCCGGCGTGTCCCTGACGCGCTTGATGCCGGCGTCGCGGCGCCGGGCGGCGCGCAGCCGATCCGCGGCACGTCTTTTCTCGGCACAGGATCGGCAGACCCCCCGGCCGGCCGCGGGTGTTCTCCTGCCACACCGCGGACATCGGCCGCTGGCGACCCGCGCGCCTGTCCGTGATTCTGCTCATCGATATCGCCTCGCTGGTGCCGCGGATGGGATGCCGGGCCGGTCCTCTCCCCGGACACCGGCCGCCGTCCCGGTCGCCGTCACCGGATTGCGCCGCGCCGAAATCTGTGGCCTGAGGTTCGGAGACATCACCCCCGATGGCTTGGCGGTCCGCGTCGGTACCACCCAGGGACGCGGGCGCGACGACCGCTACAAACAATTCGACAAGTCGAAAAAGGACCTCTGGCTGCGCCCGCCAAGACAAAGACTGGGAGCACCGGCTCAACCGGTAGAATCGTGCGCAGGAGGAACACTGTACCGGTAACGTCCACGGCACAACCGAACGGAAACCCGTAATTTCAGGGTGGTTCGGATAAACTCAGCAAAAATCGGAGCACGAGTACGCTGAAGTTGCATTCAATTCGCTTGCGGAATGCTTACTCGGAAAAAGATGCAGTAAGTCGATCGGTTGGGATAAGTTCTATAAATCAAGTAAAAACAATGAGTAACACTTCGATTCCGAGTGTAGGACGCTGAGTAGTCCTATATGCGGATTCATCAGATACACGTCCCTGACCGTACCCTCCAGATCCGACCACACCGTGACCTCGTACGCGTTATGGGAGTGATGTGCCCAGGCGGGGAAGGCGAGCGCGACGGCATAAAGGGCTAGAAGCGAATTCACGGAGCGGTTGCAGTTTCGGATCATCGCCTCTACCTCGATCGGTTATCTCGTGCGCGGCGGTGGCGGGTATCCGTTGCTGTAAAGCTGTGTGCCCTGCCATGAGTAACGGACCCGATTGTAGTCGCTGTCAAGAAACCGCAGCGAGATCTGAAACATGCCGGGCGCAGGGGACCCCGGCGGCACCGTGGCCTCCAGGATATAGAGCCGGTCCTCGTGCATGTGCACAACGGCCGTGGTCCGCGATCCGCCGGCGTTGGTCAGGCGGATGTTGTGGCCCTCCACCAGGTCCGAGTTGTAATGCGCGTAGTGGTTTACCTCGACCCCTTCGCGATTCATGATGTTCCAGGACGCATAGACGATGGCCCCGCGCACTTCCTCCGGCCCGTCGTCCTGGCATTGATCGCCGTCGCCTCCGGCCGCCCGACACGCGTCGTTGCGCGCGAGATGGATGTCGACGGCGTTCCTGTAATCCACCACGGTCACCGAGTAGCGGTACGCCCCGTCGTCGTGGCTATAGACCCGTGCGGGTAGCGTGATGCGATATTCCGTGGGGTAGGCGATCTCTTCCACGGAGGGCTCGCCGGGAAAGCTGACGCTGAAGTAATCCTCACGACTCATGTAGTCCGTCCAGCCGAAGCTCTGGGCGAACCCCGGTAACGGCGCGGACAAGGCGAGTGCAGCCAAGGTCAGTGGAACAATGCGCATT
Source organism: Candidatus Rariloculaceae bacterium (assembly GCA_965262365.1). Taxonomy (GTDB): domain Bacteria; phylum Pseudomonadota; class Gammaproteobacteria; order Steroidobacterales; family Rariloculaceae; genus UBA6522. Next base: position 2,302,232 of record OZ253541.1, on the reverse strand, counting down.
TTCTTATTCTGCTCGGCCTGAAAATCCCCATGCCCGACTATATCAGCGTATGACGCCCGGGCGGAGACGTGTCAGCGTAGCGCCGCACCACGCTCAGATCCACCGTCTTGCGCGGCTCAGCCGCGGCCGGGCTGGATACTGCTTTCGTTCCCAGATGACCACGTCCTGGGCGACGTCCCGTTCCTGCGCCTTGATCATGGCCCGGTTCATCAGCGGTGTTCGCAGCCGCAACGGAACGAATCCAAGGCCCAACACAAACCGCTTGGGTTTTGGGTAGTCCTTGACCTGTGAAACGAGTACCAACTCAATCTCGACACTGTTGACCGGCGTTGCAAGCACCCACAGGCGCGCCTCCATGCCGATGGAGTGTTCGTGGATCTCCACGAACGAGTAGCCGAGTCCATGCACATGGGTCACCACGGAGGTATCGAACTCGACATTGAAAACCCCGGCGATACGACGCGGACGCTTGAAATCGAAGCAACTCTTCAGATAGGCACCCTGGACCGATACCGTGCCTACCGGCTTGACGTTTCCATAGCCGTGCACATAGTGCAGGTGGGCCACGTCCACCGAGTTCTCCGTCGTTTCCTGGGGATGGCCCGCAAACTGGAAACGGTGAAATGCCATGCTGCTCCAATCGTCTCCCGTGGGAGGATCCTCGGGCAAACTCCATTGAACCGATCGGCCGTTGATCCCCCACCAGGCAAAAACCAGGCCGAGCACTTCCTGGGTCTCGAACACCCTGAGTTTGGCGGTTCCGGGCGCTGGCGCATGGGGTGTGGCGACGCACTGGCCGGTGGCGTCGAACTCGAATCCGTGAAACGGGCAGACGAGGCAGCGCAAGCGCCACTGAGCCAATCAGGACGATGCGGCAAGGAACAAAGCGTCTTGCCAGCAGACCGACTCGCGGGTAAGGTCGCCGGGTGAACGAGAAGAAACACCAAACCAACAGCCGCATTCGGGCCGGTAGAAGCACCGCGCTGGCTGCTCTCACGGCCGCCCTGTTGCTGGGTACAGCCACCGTCGTTGCACAGGATGTAGCTGACTTTTACGGCAACCGGCAGATCACGATCCTCGTCGGAGCCGGTCCGGGCGGTATCACGGATACATCGGCCCGCATCATCGGCGACTTTCTCGAGGAACTCGTTCCGGGCGGACCGTCGGTCATCGTGCAGAACATGCCCGGTGGGGGCAGCGTGACGATGGCCAATCACATCTATCGATCCGCCGCCCGGGATGGAACGGTGCTGGGCTATTCCCTGCCCGCGGTCATTGTGGCGCAACTCATGGAGCCCAACCGGGCCAGGTACGATGGCCGGGAGCTGACCTGGATCGGTTCGGCGATCACCTCGACCAATGTCATTACGGTGCTTGCGGGCTCTCCGGCAACGACTGTCGACGAGACGCTGGAGGCGGAGATCATCCTTGGCGCCACGGGACGGGGGTCGCTGCTCTATCAGCTTCCGGCGATGACCAGGGAATTGCTTGGTCTGGAAATCAGGATCATTACCGGCTACCAGGGCAGCGCCGAGATTTCCCTGGCGATGGAACGCGGCGAGGTCCACGGCCAGGCGGCGGGCATGGATTACTGGTCGCTCGCAAGACCCCAGTGGCTCGTGGACGAGCGGCTTCACCACCTGGTCCGCATCGGTCCCCCGGACGCCCGGGCGCCGGGCACGCCCCACCTGGTCGACCTGGTTGCCACGGACCGGGAGAGGGCCCTTGCGGGGATCCTCGAGATCGGCCCGAACATGGGGTGGCCGCTGTTCGCCCCTCCGGAACTGCCGGCCGACCGATTGGCCGCGCTGCGTACGGCCTTCGGTGAGATGATCGAGGACGAGGCGTTCTCCGAAGCGATACTGAACTCGATGCGCGCTCCGGTGACACCGAAGCCTGGCGCGGAACTGCAGATGATCGTCGAGGATGCGCTCGATACGCCGGAGTCCGTCGTCGCCGAAGCGAAGGAGTTGCTCGGCCTGTAACAGCCCGTGGCAAGCCCACAGGCGCTCTTGCGACGCAAGTCCGCGCGACCCGGGTCAGGGTCTTGCGGGCAGGTATCGGTCCAGCCAGCCCTTGACGAGCGTTCTCACCCGTTCATTGCCCTCTGCGAAGAGGAAGTGATCGACGTCGGTCAGCAGATGCAGTTCCGTCGGTTGTCCCGCGTGTGCGTAAAGCTGGATGGACTGTTCCGCCGGGCATACCGAGTCGCTGGCCGCGTGCATCAACAAGAGTGGTCGCGGGGCGATGTTGCCGACGACTTCCACCGGCCTGAAATCGAACATGCTCTGCGCGGTTTCCACGGGAAACTGCATCACGGATTTGGTCGCCAGATGCCCCCGGAGGCGATCGGGAATCGGCACGATGTCATAACGCGACACCATGAGGGATTCACCGGTACGTTCCCTGTGCTTTGCGCCTGCCGCCAGCATCGCGGTGAATCTCTCCCATGCTCCCGGTGCCGCATGCTGGGCGCGAAATTTGGTTTCTCCGTGACCCCACCCGACCGATGAAACGACCGCGGCGGGTCGCTTGTCGATGCCTGCGGTAAAAAGCGCGACGGCGGCCCCGAAGCTGCTGCCCACCAAACCGACCCGGCCGGCATCGATCTCCGATCTTGCGAGGAAGTAGTTCAGCGCGTGCCGGGTATCCTCCGCCTGCTCGAGGCAGATCACCCGCCCGAATTCACCGTCGCTGTCGCCGCAGCCGCGCATGCTGAAACGCAGCGTCACGTAGCCCCAGTCACTGAACAGCCGCGCCGGTCCGGCGGTATTGCCGGCGCTATGGTTGCTGCCGAACCCGTGCAGCACGACAAGGCCCGGCCGTTTCTCGCCTGGCTGCATGTCGTCGGGAACATGGATGACGCCGGAGAGCCTCAACCCGCCGGCAGACTTGAACGTGACAGATTGTTCCATTGTGGAGCCAGGTCAGTCGCTCTTGGTGACCCTCAGGACCTCCTCCAGCGTGGTGTCACCGTCCAGCACCTTGCGAATGCCGTCCTCGCGAATGCTCGGCGCGTTGATACGTGCATGGCTCTCCAGCGCCTGTTCGCCGGCGCCCTCGTGGATCATGGTCCGCATCGTATCGTCGATGACCACGAGTTCGTATATGCCGGTGCGCCCCTGGTACCCGAACTCGTTTTCGTTGGCTCGGTAGAGCGTCGGCGGGTTCCGCGGGTCGGCGCCGAGCAACTGGCATTCGTAATCGCCTGCGGTGAACGCCATGCGAGTCTCCGGATTCAGGACCCGGACCAGCCGCTGGGCCAGGACACCGATGATGCTGGACGAGAGCAGGAACGGCTCCACGCCCATGTCGCGCAGGCGGGTCACCGCGCCCACGGCGGTATTGGTATGCAGCGTCGACAGCACCAGGTGACCGGTCAGGCTGGCCTGAACGGCGATCTCGGCGGTTTCTAGGTCTCGGATTTCCCCCACCATCACCACGTCCGGGTCCTGCCGAAGCATGGCCCGAAGCCCCCTGGCGAACGTCATGTCGACCTTGGTATTGACCTGGGTCTGGCCGATTCCGTCGATGTAGTACTCGATGGGATCTTCCACGGTGAGGATGTTGCGGGTCAGGTCGTTGATCCGTTCCAGCGCCGCGTAGAGCGTGGTGGTCTTGCCGGACCCGGTGGGTCCGGTGACCAGGAGGATTCCGTGGGGACGATGGATCAGTTCATCCATGCGCCGCTGGTCGCGCTCGGACATGCCCAGACTAGCCAAATTCAGGCGCCCGGCCTGTTTGTCCAGCAGGCGCAGCACCACGCGCTCTCCGTGACCGGATGGGATGGTGGAGACGCGCACGTCGACGGCGCGCCCCGCGATGCGCAGCGAGATACGGCCGTCCTGGGGCAGGCGTTTCTCGGCGATGTCCAGTTTCGCCATGACCTTGACGCGCGAGATCACCAGGGGCGCCACGGCGCGGCGGGACTGCAGGACCTCCTGCAGCACGCCGTCGATCCGGAACCGGATCGCGAGGCGGTTCTCGTAGGGCTCGATATGGATATCGGAGGCGTTCTTCTTCACCGCCTGGGTGAGGACAGCGTTGATGAGCCGAATGATGGGCGCCTCGTCGTCGCTCTCCAGCAGGTCGGAGGGTTCGGGAAGCTGCTGGGCCACCTGGATGAGGTCGGTCTCGTCGTCGAGGCCTTCCATCATGGTCATTGCTGCGCCGCTTTCGTAGGCGGCCTGAAGCTGTGCTTCAAAGGTTTCCGCGTCCACGCCGGAGAACGCCACCCGTCCGCCGACGAACCGGCGCACCTCGGCAAGGGATTGGGGTGTCACCCCCGGACGGTAAATGACGTGGGGCTGTTCGCCGCCGGCGAATTGCAGCAGCACGCCCTGGCGCTTGGCGAACGCGAACGGCAGCATGCGCTCGCGTGGCGCGGGTTCGGGAGCGGTATGGTCCGTGACGGCCTCCGGTTCGGCCACTACGCTACTCCGACGCGTTGCCGGATTGTTCCGCTGTGTCCGCGCCCGCGCCGCCTGGTTCGGCATCGGGTTCGAGGGTCTCGCTTCCATCGCCATCCGGTTCTTCGGTTTCGCTGGCTGCGGCTTCCGGCGGTTCGGTCTGGGCTTCCTCGAGTTCAGGAAGCATGGGTCGCTCGGCGTCGCTCATCAATGGAACGTTCTGCTCGCTCTGCTGGATCTGCAGATCGCGAATGTAGCGGTACTTGGCGTTGGTCTGGAAGGCCGCCTCCACGCTGTCGCGCAGGATCGTGGGCCGAATGAAGACCATGAGGTTGGTCTTTTCCAGTTCCGTTGACCGGGATCTGAACAAAGCGCCGATGCCGGGAATTCGACCCAGCACGGGAACCCGCTGCTCGACCTCCCGCAATTGGTCATCAATCAATCCGCCGAGAACCAGAATGCTGCCGTCGTCGACGAACACCGACGTCATGATGCGGCGGGTGTCCGTGACCAGGTCCACCGCGCGGGAGTCTTCGCTGATGCTCGACGTTTCCTGTTCGATCAGCAGCTTGACGCCCGAGCCCTCGTTGATTTGCGGTGTGATCGCGAGCCGAGTGCCGACATCGGATCGATTAATCGTCTGGAAGGGGTTGACCGAGCCGGTTGCCGCCCCCGTATTCGTGAATTGACCGGACAGGAATGGCACCGTGCTTCCCACGGATATCTCGGCCTGCTCATTGTCCAGCGTGACGATCGTCGGTGTGGCAATGATGTTCGTCGCCGAATCGCCCGCCAGTGCCGTAAGCAGGGCGGCCCAACTGGTGCCTGAGTCTCTGATGCGCCCCACGGCGGTGAGCAGTCCGTCCGGGAGTTGGGTGAGCGCTCCGAGTTGATTCGCAGCTTCACCGGCGGCAGCACCTGCCGCCGCCCCCCCCAATTGAAGAATACCCGGCGCCGTGGCGGAGAAATTCGTTCCGCCGATGGGGCTGTCCGACTGGGCGCCCTGCACGGCCCAGGTGACGCCCAGTCCACTGGCCCGATTCTCGGAGACCTCGACAATGATGGCGTCGACCTGAACCTGGGCCCGGCGAATGTCCAGTCGATCGATCACCGAATTCATGTCCTGCGTGATGCGGGCCGGGGCGTTGATGATCAGCGAATTGGTGCCGGCATCGGCCCAGATGTTGACACCTTCCGCCGCGCCGCCTTCGCCGGCTGCCAGCCCTCCGAATTGCGACTGCAGGTTAGTGGCCAGATCCTCCGCACTGGCATAGTTCAGGTAGCGCACCTGGGTGTTCCCGGCTTCGCCCGAAGGTGTGTCCAGGTGCGCAATCAGAGCCCGGTAGCGTAGCCGTCGGTCGATGGGCCCGGACAGCAGAATGCTGTTGGTGCGGTCGTCCGCGGCGATCTGCATGGCCGGAATGCCCTCGGTCACGGCGCCCTGATCCAGCGCGGCGAGCATGGCGACCACTTCGCCGGCCGAGGCGTTCTCAAGGCGAATCACCTCGATTTCTTCGTCCGAATCCTGATCCATGCGGCCGATGATGCTCAGCATTCGATCGACGTTGGAACCGCGGTCGACGATGATCAGCGTGTTGGATCCGGGGTGGGCCGCCAGGTGGCCGAACTGCGGGATCAGGGGCCGAAGTATGGGCACGAGTTGAGCTGCGCCGACGTTCGTGAGTTGCACGACCTGGGTGACGACCCGATCGCCGGCCGTCTCGGCGGTGAGTCCCGGATGGATTCGGGCCGTGGCGTCGGGGACGATTCTGGTGACATTGTCCGATTCCACGGCAATGAAGCCGTGAATCTGTAACGTGGCGAGAAAGGCCTCGTAAAATGCCTCGGGCGACATCGGCGAATAGGACAGAAACGTTACCTGCCCGGTGACTCTGGGGTCGACCAGGAAATTCCTCCCCGTGACCTCGCCCACGGCCTCGATCACCTGCCGCAGATCCGCTTCCCTGTAGTTGGGCATGATCTGCGGGCCCGGTTGCTGGGCGCCGATCTGGATGGCAGCCATGAGCGTTGCCAACGCGAGAATCGGCAGCAAGACGGCAGTCCTGGTGCGTATGACCTGTTGCATGTTTGCCTCCCGAACCGGTTAATCTGGCCGCCGCTATCGAGCGGCGTCCAGTTCGCCCAATAGGGCCGTATCGATCATCAGGACCTCGGGCGTGCCGTCGCGGATCACGGTGACGTTGGCCATGGTGCTTTCCCCGAGGCTCTCGAACACTTGCAGTCCGCGGCTGGGGTCGGACATGGCTGTACCGTTGATCTCCGTCACCACATCACCCGGCTGAAACCCCAGCGCCGAAAAGTGTTCGGGTTGTTCTCCGGGATTGAGCCTGAAACCAATCATTCTACCCTGTTCGATATGCGCAGCGACCCGGACAATCTCGTTGATGCGCGTCGCGTTGTCGCTGATTACGCTCCTGAGGGTCGTGTTGTCGGGAAACGGAATGGGCGGTGCCGCATAGACCGCGCCGGCGTTGGCGGAGGTGTATTCGGTGGGCAGGCTGAGGGTTTCGAGCCGTCCGGCGCGGTTGAGGATCACGCGATCGCTGTAGATTGCATGCAGTTGCGCTCCTCCGGCCCCTTCGATGATGTCCGAGACGGTATAGGTCTTCTCCACCTGGCCGCTGGCAATGATTGCGGCGCCGCGGCGATTCTCGGCCGTATCGGAAACGGTGGCCTTGAGCAGCAGGTTGAGCGTGGTCTCGGGAGCCTCCAGCACGCTGACCGCAGCCGCCGCCGCCACCGGTTCGCTGGTAACCTCACCGAAGAAATCGCTGTCCATGATCCGGGTGATGTCGATGGCTTGCGCCGTCGTCGTCGACAATTCCGGGGCGCTGGGGCTCACTACCGGAAGTGGGGCGTCCGCCGGTACGCCGGGGATCAGCGCCCATGTCAACCTGGCCGCCTGCCAGGCGAGCGCCAGTATCAGCAGCGCGCTGACGGCCGGGGGCAGGTAGCGGTTGGCGGCCTTTGCCCACTGCTCCGGGGCGACCTGCCGCCATTGGAAAAGTCGAGTCGCGAAGTCCATGGATACGCCGCGCAGTCCCGGGCTTTCAATGCTGATACCCAATGGTAGGTGGGGCGGCACGCGGGAACAAGTCGCCCCGGTGATGGGAGGTCCGATTGACTGCCGGTTCGTGTAGCATATTGTCGCCATGACCATGTCCCAGAAACCGGAACGACGCGACGACGAGGGCGACCACGGCGTCGCCACGGCGGAGAGCAAGCCGAAGCTGAAAAAGCCGCCGATGTACCGTGTCGTCCTGCTCAACGACGATTACACGCCGATGGAATTCGTCGTCCAGATACTGCAGAAGATCTTTTCGCTGGAGCGAACAGTCGCCACCCGAATCATGTTGCAGGTGCATACGCAGGGCAAGGGCGTCTGCGGCGTGTACACTTACGAGATTGCGGAAACCAAGGTGGCGCAGGTGACGGCACTGTCGCAGCGCAACCAACATCCGTTACTTTGCACCCTGGAAGAAGACTGATGCTATCCAGCGAACTCGAATACTGCCTGAGCGAGGCGTACCGAGGGGCTCGGGACGAGCAGCACGAGTTCATCACCGTCGAACATCTGTTACTGGCTTTGCTGGATTCGCCTGAAGTCATCGGGATCCTGCGGGCATGCGGCGTAAATCTCGAGTTGCTCAGGCGCGAACTGGCCGATTTCATCGATGAGTCGACGCCCAGGCTGCGCGGCGACGACGACGAATCCACCGAATCGCAGCCGACACTTGGTTTTCAGCGGGCGCTGCATCGTGCCGTTTCCCATGTGCAATCCGGCGGCAAGAAGGAAGTGACGCCGGTGAACGTGCTAGTGGCGGTATTCGCGGAACGGCAGTCCCAGGCGGTCTACCTGCTGGAATCCCAGGATATCACCCGGTATGACGTCGTCAGGCATATTGCCCACGGTGTCCCCAGGATCCCGGACGGGGTGCCGAGGGAGAGCCAGGCGGGGGCCGGGGTTGACGGCCAGGACAACGCTGCGCAGGCGAGTCCGCTCGAGCAGTTCACGACAAACCTCAACCAGTTGGCTCGGGACGGTGGGATCGACCCATTGATCGGCCGGCAGGCGGAGATCGAGCGGACGATCCAGATACTCTGCCGACGGCGCAAGAACAACCCGTTGTACGTTGGCGAGGCCGGCGTCGGCAAGACGGCCATGGCGGAGGGGCTGGCGCGGCTCATCGTGGAGGAAAGCGTGCCGGAAGTGCTGAGCGAGAGCACGATCTACGCGTTGGACATGGGTTCGCTCATCGCCGGCACCAAGTACCGGGGCGATTTCGAGAAGCGCCTCAAAGGGGTGGTCAACGAACTCAAGAAGGTACCCGGAGCGATCCTGTTCATCGACGAGATCCATACCGTGATCGGCGCCGGGGCCGCGTCGGGTGGAGTCATGGACGCCTCCAACCTGATCAAACCGGTGCTGGCCAACGGCGACCTGCGCTGCATCGGTTCAACCACCTACACCGAATTCCGCGGCGTCTTCGAGAAGGACCGGGCCCTGGCGCGCCGCTTCCAGAAAATCGATATCGTCGAACCCACGGTTCAGGAGACTGTGGAGATTCTGCATGGCCTGCGAAGCCGGTTCGAAGAGCATCACGACGTGCGCTACGTCGATGAGGCGTTGCAGGCCGCGGCAGAATTGGCGAGCCGGCATATCAACGACCGCCATCTTCCGGACAAGGCGATCGACGTGATCGACGAGGCCGGCGCCAGCATTCGGCTGATGCCGGAAGCCGAGCGGGAGAAAGTCGTCAGCGTCGAGCGGGTCCAGATCATCGTGGCCAAGATGGCGCGGATTCCGCCGAAGAGCGTGTCGGCTTCCGACCGCGACGTCCTCAGCCACCTGGAGCGTGATCTCAAGCTGGTCATCTTCGGCCAGGACCCCGCCATCGGCGCGCTGGCGTCTGCCATCAAGATGTCGCGATCCGGTCTCGGCGACGAGCTTCGGCCGGTAGGATCGTTCCTGTTCTACGGCCCGACCGGTGTCGGCAAGACCGAAGTGACCCGGCAACTGGCGCTGACCATGGGTGTGGAACTGGTGCGCTTCGACATGTCGGAATACATGGAGCGGCACACGGTTTCCCGGTTGATCGGCGCGCCCCCGGGCTACGTCGGCTTTGACCAGGGTGGCCTGTTGACCGAAGCCATCACGAGGAACCCGCACTGCGTGCTGTTGATGGACGAGATTGAGAAAGCCCACCCGGAGGTTTTCAATCTGCTGCTGCAGGTCATGGACCACGGCATTCTCACCGACAGCAACGGCCGCAAGGCCGACTTCCACAACGTCACCATCGTGATGACCACCAACGCCGGTGCCCAGCAAGCGAGCCGCGCCTCCGTCGGCTTCACGCTGCAGGACCATTCCAGCGACGCGATGGAAGTGATCAAGCGGATGTTCTCACCGGAATTCCGCAACCGACTTGACGCCATCATCAAGTTCGATGCGCTGGATGAAGACTCCATCGCCCGGGTCGTGGACAAGCTCATCGTCGAACTGGAAGCGCAATTGGACAGGAGCGAGGTCACCATCGAACTGGAGCCGGCCGCGCGGGCATGGATCGCGCGCAGGGGCTACGACCGGAAGATGGGCGCGCGGCCCATGGCACGGGTGATCCAGGAACACATCAAGCGTCCCCTGGCCGAGGAGTTGCTGTTCGGCAGCCTGAGAGACGGGGGCCACGTGCGTGTGGATGTCGGCGGTGACGGCGAGAGCCTGGTGCTGATCCCCGAACCGACGGTGCGGGAACTGGAGCACGTGCCCGAAGTCTGAGCCGGCATTGACGGCTGATGTTGACTGGTTGACCTACGATTTGGATTTCAATTTCTGGTCATTGTGCGGAGTTTTCCAGCATCCGGCCAGGCGCCTCGATGCTATGCTTCTACGCATGAGTAAGGATTCCTGGACGGTCATCGGTACCGGAATAGCCTTGGCGGCACTATTGCTGCAGCAGGCTGGCGGTCTCCGGGCGGATATCCGCGATGTCCGTCAGGATGTGCGGGGAATTCGCAGTGACCTCGCCGATGTGCGCGAGCGGTTGTCGACTGTGGAAACGCAACTTCAATACGCACTTCCGGCGCCAACGGACAACTCGACCGAATCGGTACCCTGAATTTTCCCGCAGCGTCGGTTCGTTTAATGAGTCCTGTTAGGGCACTCCCCGGCCAGACGCCGTTGTCAGGAATGCAAGGCCAGGCCGCAACGAACGCAGCCCTTTTCGAAACCGGCGAATCTGAGCAGTCTGGTCAGACGCCGGCGCTGATCACCGTTCCGCCTCGTCCGCTGTCCGTGGCCGACAGCCGAAGGCGAAATCCCAGGTGCCGCCGGCGGGTGAGTTCGACCAGCGGACGCCAGATGGATCCATGGGAAAACAGCCGTTCGTAACACCAGGCGTAACCGGCGGCCAACTCCTCGGCGGACATTCGCGCCGGGCGAAAGACCACATGCGCCGTGTCGGGATCCAGATAGGGTGGCCGGGCAAAATCCCGGGGCAGCGATTGGCCATGCGTCGTCGGCCGCCTCATGAGGCCACCCGCTGGTGCGTGGAGGGAGGCACGCGTCCGTAGCGTCGATCCCGCCGGGTGAAATCGGCCAGCGCCGCATCGAAGTCACCGGTGTCGAAATCCGGCCACAGCCGGTCGCTGAAGAATAGTTCCGCATAGGCGCATTCCCAGAGCAGGAAATCGCTGAGCCGCCGTTCGCCGCCTGTGCGGATCAGCAGATCGACGGGCGGGGCGGGTGGACGGGAGTGGATGGTGCGGTTCATCCGCGCGAGAAAGTCAGCCGCCTCGACGGCGTGCCCGCGCTCAAGCTGCCGCGCAGTGCTCAGGATCGCCGCACGCGCCGAATAATCGACGGCCAACCGAAGGTGCGTGCCCTGGCCCGCCTGCGTACACCGCTCCACATGCTCGATCGCCTCCAACAGCGAGCGGTTCAGCCTATCGCGCCGGCCTATCACGTTGACCCGGACACCGAAGGCAACGCAGTTGGCGGTTTCCGTCATCAGGTAACGCTCGAACAGGCGCATCAGCGCGGCGACTTCGCGTCGCGGTCGGCGCCAGTTGTCGGCGGAAAAGGCGTAGAGCGTCAGCACGGCGGTGCCCCTCTCAACCGCCGCTTCGACGACCTTCCTCACCGCGCGTGCGCCGGTCCGGTGGCCCAGGCTCCGTTCGAGTCCCCGGCACGTCGCCCAGCGGCCGTTGCCGTCCATGATGATCGCGACGTGTTGGGGAAAAGGGCATTGCAAACTACTTTGCATTACAAAGTTCCTTGACAAAAAAATCAACCTTTCCGCGTGGCGCGGATCAGCGCTTCCATGTGATCGAGGTATCTCTCGAATACCTTCGCACCCTTGGCCGACAGGCGGTATTCCGTCTTCGGCACGCGTCCGGCAAAGTGCTTGCGGCACGTCACGTAACCGGCATCCTCGAGTTTTCGAGCGTGAGTGCTTAGATTGCCGTCGCTCGTTTTCAACAACGCCTTCAGTTCGGCAAAACTCAAGCAACGGTTGACCGACAACGAACTCATGATTCCCAGGCGCACGCGTTCGTAGATGAGGCGATCCATTCCTCCCGCCTCGGGATCGGCGATATACCCCGGGACCGCTTGCAGGCGAACTCGGCCCGAGTCGCCGGACTGCGTCGCCGTTGTTTGCGCCTTCTGCGGCTTAGCCACCGTGGTACCTGGCGATGATCGAACCGAAAACGATGTGCAGGCCGCCGAAGCCCGCGCTCAGCCAGGCGTTGGCCCAGGCGGCGGGCGTAAGCGCGCCGACGACGCCCAGCGCCACGAAACAAATGCCCATCACGGTAACCAGGCGCACAGAAAACGCCCCGCCGCTGATGGCCGCGGCCCCGTACAGCATCAACCACATCGACGGCACGATGTCCGACGCGCCCTGGGCCAGCAACAACCATGTCAGCACGGCCGCCACCACCAACGGGGGCGCAAACCCAGTGAAGAACCGCCGCGCGACGATTCCTGCGAGGGCTGTTTCCATACGGCGCGCCTTCGCGACCATGAAGGCGCCGCCCAACAGCGCCGCAATCGGGGCCGAGGCGATCCACACGGTGAGCATGCCAACCGGCGTTTCCATGCGCGGCGCAACCAGTGCGGCAATGCCGCCGACAATCCCCATGGCGATGCCGCCCTTGCCCGGCACCGAAGTGAATGTTCCGGCGCTTCGCATGGTCTCGCGGATGTAATGCAGGTTCTGCTCCGCGCGCGAATGAAGCGGCGTGGTGGTGGCGTCAATATCCTTTGCGAGCGGTGAAATCGACATGCGCGCAGACTACGACAAGTTCTCTATATCGTCAAGGACTTTGCATTGTAAAGCTACTTCGGCCCCGTTGCGTTCGACGAATCTCTTGCCCTCACGTTGTAGGCCCGAGGCGGACTCTTACTTGCTCACGGCATAGCGAACGAAACCGGCGCCGCCGGACCAAGCGGCAGACCCAAGAACACCCACAAAACAGTCAATACCAGTCCCGACAGCAGCAGGAAGACGGAGTAGGGCAGCATTGTCGCCACCAGGCTGCCGAGGCCGAAGTCCTTCTGCCAGCGCTGGGCGAACACCAGCACCAGCGGCAAGTACGGCATCAGTGGCGTGATGATGTTGGTGGCACTGTCGCCCACGCGGTAGGCTGCGGTGGTCATCTCGGGGGAGATGCCCACGAGCATCAGCATGGGCACCAGCACCGGCGCCAGCAGCGCCCACTTGGCGCTCGCCGAGCCGATGAAGAGATTCAGCAAGGCGCCGAACAGAATGATGGACCCCATCAGCAGCGTGTCGGGGAGATTCGAGGCTTCCAGCACGGCGGCGCCCTGAATCGCGAAAATCAGGCCCAGGTTGGACCAGTTGAACATGGCCACGAAGTGCGCCGCGGCGAATGACAGCACGAGGTAGTAGGCCATGTCGCCCATCGCGCCCTTCATCATGGCGATCAGGTCGCGGTGATTCTTGACGGTGCCCGCGGCGGCCCCGTAGGCCCATCCCGCGGCCAGGAAGATCACGCAGAATCCGGCCACCAGGGACTGGAAGAGGGGATTGAAACGCGACTCGATGGGAGCCGATTCGTCGATCAACGGAGTGCCGGGGCCGACGCACAGGAACACCCATACCGCAACTATTCCAAGGATGGCCCAGCCGGCCCGCTTCAGCCCACGGCGCTCGGCGTCGTCGACGCCGGTGTCGGGATCATCAATTTCCTCGGTGATGTTGTCGGATACATCGACGTCGCTCGCACTGGTGAGGGGCTCTTCGCTGTCGCCGGCGCCGCTGCTTTGCAGGCCGCCTCCGCCGTAGGGACCCATGCGTGGTTCGATGACGCGGTCGGTGATGAACCAGATGATCGGCAGGAACACGAAGGTCATGGCGATGATGAAATAGGCATTGCCGGCGATGTTGGCGTCCCAGGTCGGCAGAATGGTCTCGGCCGCGGCTTCGGTGATGCCGAACAGCAGGGCGTCCAACTGGCCCGGCAGCAGATTGGCGGAAAAGCCGCCGGAGACTCCGGCGAACGCGGCAGCGATGCCGGCGACGGGATGCCGGCCGGCGGCGGCGAAGATCACGCCCGCGAGCGGGATCAGCACCACATAGGCCGCATCCGCCGCCAGATTTCCGAGCATGCCGACCAGCGCAACCGCCGGTGTCAGCAGCAGCTTCGGCACGTTGCTCACTGCGGCGCTCATGGCCGTGCCGAGCAGGCCCGAACGCTCGGCGACGCCGGCGCCCAGCATGACGACCAGGACATAGCCCAGAGGGTGAAAACTGGTAAAGGTACTGGGCATTTCCACCAGCAGGCGCCGTATGTTGTCTGCCGACAGCAGGCTTTCGGCCTGGATGACCAGGGCGTTTCCAGCCGCGTCGACCTGCGTGGGATGTAATGCGTAGGTTCCGGTGACGGCGGCAATCACGCTGATCGCGATGACGGCCAATATGCAATACAGGAAGATCACCACCGGATCGGGCAGCCGATTGCCGCTACGCTCGATCCGGCCGAGGATGCCTCCGGTTCTGTCGTTACCAAGTATCGATTCAGAGGTCATTCTTGTGTCTCCCGAAACAAACCGACGGCCTCAGCGCAATGATCGGACGAATTTCCGCAAGTCTGCCACAGAAAAGCCGACGAATGCGGTCGAAAGTTGGCGTCTGGGAATCATTGAGACATTGAAACGCCACTTTCTGCAGATCGAAACTGTTCATGCATTTCTGGGGAACGATCAGTTGCGCGCAAAAATGTGCGCATCTATAGTTTACGGTTGGCGGTACCGAGTTCCACGATAGAGGCATGAACGGACGGCAGTTCATCGCGAGGGTCCGCAAATGGGCGAGGAACCGGGGCGTGGAAGTTCGTTTCGTGGCATCGGAAGGACCCGGTTCACATGGAACGCTCTACGTTGGTGATCGCAAGACGATCGTGAAGGATCGAAAAAAGGAAATAGGCAAGGGGTTGCTCGGCAAGATGCTCGGCGACCTCGGCATCGGGAAGGAGGACTTCTAGGGCGCCGGAGTACCGGAGATGTTCCAGAGGTCGGAGAGCAAGTCATGCAGCAAACCTACAATTATCCCGCCGAGATCGAACGCGACGAGGATGGGCGCCATGTGGTTGTGTTTCCCGATTTTGGGTGGGGCGCGACAGATGGCGCCAATCTGGACGAAGCGTTATCTGAAGCACGGGATCTGCTGCGGGAGTTGATTGCGGCGACGATCCGGGAGGGCAATGACTTGCCGCAACCGTCACGCGCGAGCGAGCAACGGCCTCTGATCGTTCCGCCGGTACCAATCGCCCTGAAGGCGGCCCTCTACCAAGCATTCCGCGAGGCTGCGGTGTCGCGGCGCCGACTCGCCCTCGATCTCGGTGTTGCCGAGAGCGAGGTGCGTCGCATGTTGAATCCGGATCATGCCACCAAGGCGGCAACGATCGACCGAGCCCTGCGCCGGTTGGGCAAGCGGATCAGCCTGTCCGTCGGCGAGGCCGCATGATTCGCTCCCCGGCAGCAGCCCTGCTACCGCTTCCTTTTGAGCGGCGTCCCGCAGACTAGCGGGCGCGGTAGACGATGCGGCCCTTGCTGAGATCGTAGGGTGTGAGTTCGATGGTCACAGCATCACCCTTCAGTATGCGGATGTAGTTCTTGCGCATCTTCCCCGAAATATGCGCGGTAACGATGTGTCCATTCTGCAATTCGACGCGAAACGTGGTGTTGGGCAAGGTCTCGATGACCATGCCTTCCATTTGTATGGCTTCCTCTTTCGGCATATTTCAAGGGCTGCTTCTTTCGCGGCGCACGATTGTTGCATAGCGGGAATACCCTCGCAATGCAGTTGACCATTCTTCAGCAAGGATTCACGCCCGGGCGCACGGGGACACCAGGCGCACGTCCATCAGCTTGACGCCTCCTGTAGTTGCTCACGCCCGGGCGCGTGAGGCTGCCTGGCGCGAGTAACGTTCATGGTCGCGCCGCCAGTTGCCCGGCTCGCCCGGTGGGGTGCACAGTCGCCGCAAGTGCCGGAGGAATTCGCGCCGCGGCAGCGTCTTCGCGCCCAGGGTGCGCAGGTGATCCGACCAGACCTGGCAGTCGATGAGTTCAAACGACCGTGCCTGCAAGTAACTGACCGCGTTCACCAGCACCGCCTTGGAGGCGTTGTCGATCCGGGTGAACATGGATTCGGCAAAGAAGACCCGTCCAATGGCGACCCCGTAGAGGCCCGCCACCAGGTCATCGCCGAGCCAGCCCTCGAAGGCATGTGCCCAGCCCATCTCGTGCAGGCGGCGGTACGCATCGATCATGTCCCGCGTGATCCAGGTCCCCGAAGACTCTGCGCGCGGTGCCGCACAGCCCTCGATCACGGCATCGAAAGCGCTGTCCGCGCTGAATCGGATGTCCATTTGGCGCAGGTTTCTGGCCAGGCGCCGCGCGATGTGAAGGTCGTCCGGCCACAAGACCGCGCGCGGGTCCGGCGACCACCAGAGGATGGGCTGGCCCTCGTCGTTCCACGGGAAAATGCCCCTGACGTAGGCGGCCAACAGCCGCTGCGGACGCAGGTCGCCGCCGGCCGCGAGCAGCCCGTCGGGCTCTTGCAAGGCATCCTCGGCGGATGGAAAGGCCGCGGGGTCCCCGATGACCGGCAACCAGTAAATCCCGGTCACAGCGAGCCTTGGCGCAGCGCCGCGACGGCTCGCGCGGGACCCGGTTCGGGCTGATCCTTTCGATACGGGGTATGAGCGGCCAACTCACGCATGTAGGCGTTGACGTGATCGCGTTCCTGGTCGAGAAACCGCCCGATCGCCCGCGCGAATCCGGGGTTGGCGATCCAGTGGCTTGACCAGGTCGCCATGGGCGTAAATCCGCGGCTCAGCTTGTGCTCGCCCTGCGTGCCCGGTTCAAAGCGGCTCAATCCCTCGCGGATACAGTAGTCGATGCCCTGGTAGTAGCAGGCCTCGAAGTGCAGGCTGTGGAAGTCGGCCAGGCTTCCCCAATAGCGGCCGTAGAGCGTGTCATCGCTGCGGAAACAGATCGCCGTGGCGATGGGCCGGCCCTCGAACCGCGCGAGTATGACAACCAGGTTCTCCGGCATGGTGCGCGCGATTTCGGCGAAGAACTCGCGGTTGAGATACGGTGCGCGGCCGCGCCGGAGAAACGTGTGTGAGTAGTACTCGTAGACTGCGTCCCAGTCCTCGGCGCCAGGTTCATCGCCCCGGAGGTGTTCGAAGGTGATATTGGCCTCCGCGATGCGCCGTCGTTCGCGGCGCACCTTTTTCCGTTTCATCGAGGTAAATCGCTCGAGGAAGTCCTCGAAGGACGCGTACTCGTCGTTGTGCCAATGGAACTGGCAACTCTTGCGGGACATGAGCCCGTCGTTCCGGAGAAAGTGCCTTTCGCTGTCCGTCGGGAACAGTACGTGCATGGACGAGGCGTGGATTTCTGCGCCGAGGGTCCGCGCCGCGATCAGGAGTTCCGCTGCGATGGGTTGGAACTTCGAGTCCCCATCGACGAGTACGCGCCGGCCAGTGGCCGGCGTGAAGGGCACCGCAGAGACGAGTTTTGGATAGTAGGACAGGCCCGCCTGCTCATAGGCGGCCGCCCAACTCCAGTCAAACACGAATTCTCCTCGTGAGTCGTACTTGATATAGAGGGGCAGGGCACCCACCAGGCGGCCGGCGTCGTCGGAGGCGATGAGGTACGCCGGTTGCCAGGCGGTTTCCGGTCCCACGCAACCGGCGTTTTCCAGGGCGCTCAGGAACTCATGGCGCAGGAACGGCGAGTCCGCCGCAAGCACGTTCCATGCAGTCGCGTCGATCTCGAGGATGCTGTCGTGTTGCTGGACCCGTAGCGTCATTTCCCGGTCATCGTGGTTTCGTCGGCCGCGTTGGCTGTATACTCACCCGCAGTGTCTCCCCGGGGCAATCCCCTGGTGGAACCAACCCGATATGCGGCGTCGGGCTTCGTTAGTTTCGGACAAAACTTGAGCAGATCCAAAGTCAGTGGTGTCGCGTCATCCGCGATGGCTCCGCGAATCCGCGGGCTCAGGGAATCCGCGCTATGGATTCTCGCCGGGTTGGGCATCATTCTATTCCTGGCGCTGGCCACCTACGACCCTGCCGATCCCTCGTTCAGCGTAGGCGGCGACTCCCAGACGGTTAGTAACCGCATGGGTCCGGCCGGGGCGTGGTTCGCCGACCTGGCGTATCTGCTGTTCGGGGGACCGGCCTTTCTCTTTCCCCTGCTGGTCATGCTGGCGGGACTGTTGATATTCCGGTCGAGGAAGCGCGGCAAGATCGAGGCGCGTCCGCTTCGACCGGTCGTATGGTGGCGCGCGGGAGGGTTCGTCCTGCTATTGGCCACCAGTTGCGGGCTGGCGACGCTGAATATTTTCGCGTCGGATTTGCGCGCGACCGCCGGCGGCATCCTGGGCCAGCTTGTCGGTGGCGGAGTGGAGCAATTGCTGGGTCATCTCGGCGCGACAGTGCTGTTGCTGGTGCTGTGGTTCGTATCCGTTTCGCTTGCCACCGGCGTTTCGTGGCTTGCCGTGATGGACGCCATGGGCGCCGGTGTACTGAACGGCGCGAGCGGAACCCGCGCCCTGTTCAAGAAGCGGAGGGAGCGAAGCAAGGGCCGCCACGTCAAGCGGCAACGCCGGCGCGTAGTGAAAAAAAAGACCCGCGCCAAGCGAAAGCGTGCTGAGCCGCGGATAGAACCGACGTTCGTAGCGCCGCAGACCGGCGAGCGGCTGGAGCGCGAGAAGCAGGTGCCGCTGTTCGAGTCGGTTTCATCCGGTGAACCACCGCCGTTATCGCTCCTGGACGATGCCCCACCTCGAGAGGGGGGATACTCCAACGAAGCGCTGGAGGCCATGTCGCGCCTGGTGGAGTTGAAGCTGGGCGATTTCGGTATCGATGTGGAAGTCGTCTCCGTGCACCCGGGGCCGGTGGTGACGCGCTTCGAACTCAAGCCGGCGCCCGGCGTGAAGGTCAGCCGGATCAGCAATCTCGCCAAGGATCTGGCGCGTTCGCTGTCCACCGTGAGCGTACGAGTCGTCGAGGTGATTCCCGGCAAACCCTTCGTGGGCCTGGAAATTCCCAACGAAGTGCGCGAACTGGTCACGCTGGGAGAAATCATCAAGTCCCGGGTCTACGAGAAACTCAAGTCGCCGCTCGCGCTCGCGCTCGGCAAGGATATCGGCGGGCAGCCCGTCGTGACCGATCTGGGCAAGATGCCTCATCTGCTGATCGCCGGTACCACCGGATCGGGCAAGTCGGTGGCTCTGAACGCCATGGTGCTGAGTCTGCTCTACAAGTCGCGGCCGGAGCACGTGCGGCTGATCCTGATCGATCCGAAGATGCTGGAGCTTTCGGTATACGAGGGCATTCCCCACCTGCTCGCGCCGGTGGTGACCGACATGAGCGAGGCCGCCAACGCGCTGCGCTGGTGCGTCGCGGAAATGGAGCGCCGCTACCGGCTGATGTCGACACTGAAGGTACGCCACCTCTCGAGTTTCAACCGCCAGGTGAGCGCCGCGATTTCGAAGGGCCGTCCGATCCCGGATCCCACCGTCGAGGCCGGCACGTCGGAGGAGGAGATTCCACATCTGGAGCCATTGCCCTACGTGGTCGTTGTCATCGACGAACTCGCCGACATGATGATGCTGGTCGGCAAGAAGGTGGAAGAACTCATCGCCAGACTCGCCCAGAAGGCCCGCGCGTCGGGGATCCACATGATCATCGCGACCCAGCGTCCGTCGGTGGATGTGATCACGGGCCTCATCAAGGCCAATATCCCCAGCCGCATCGCGTTCCAGGTGTCCGCCAAGGTGGATTCGCGCACCATTCTCGACCAGATCGGTGCGGAACACCTGCTCGGGCACGGCGACATGCTGTACCTGCCGCCGGGCACGTCCACGCCGACGCGAGTCCACGGCGCCTTCGTGGATGATCACGAAGTCCATGCGGTGGTCAGCAACCTGCGCGCCACGGGTCCACCCGCGTTCGCCGACGATGTGCTGAGCGGACCGCCGGAGTCCATTCCGGGGATCGATCCCGTGCAGCGCGGGGGGCTGGATGGAGAGGAGGACCCCCTCTACGACGAGGCGGTGCGGATCGTCACCGAGTCTCGCAAGGCATCCATTTCCAGCGTCCAGCGCCGGCTCAAGATCGGCTACAACCGCGCCGCACGAATGGTCGAGACCATGGAGGAGGCGGGTATCGTGGGCAGCCTGCAATCGAACGGGACCCGCGAGGTCCTGGCGCCGCCGCCGCCATCCATTGACGACTGATCCGCACGGTAGTGAGTGGGCTGTGAAGCGGGCGAAGCTGTTCGCGGTGTCGGTGATGCTGGTCGTATTGGCGGTAGTGGTGGATGCAGCGCCGGCCGCGGCACAAGACCAGGCGCCGGCTGCCCAGCCAACCCAAGCGAGCGAAAGCGGCTCCCTGCACCTGGACCGATTCCTCGACGAGACTCGCACATTTCGGGCGCAGTTCACCCAGGAACTGCTGGACGGCGACGGGAACCTGGTCGAAGAGGCCTCCGGCACATTCACGCTGAAACGGCCGAACCGGTTCCTGTGGAGTTATGCGGAGCCATTTGAGCAGCAGGTCGTGGCGGATGCCGCAAACCTGTGGATCTATGACGTGGAACTGGCACAGATCACCGTCAGTCCGCTGGACGGCGCGATCGCATCCTCGCCGGCGATGCTGCTCAGTGGTGACGGGCAGGTGCGTGACGGGTTCGAGGTCACGGAGAGTTTCCGCGATGGGCCGATCGACTGGATCAGGCTGACTCCGCGGGAGCGGGGCGTGGACTTTCGCCTGATTCAGGTGGGGTTTGACGCCGGTGAACTCGCTGCGCTGATACTGGTCGATGCACTGGGCCAGGTCACGTCCATTGAATTTCATGATGTGATGGCCAATCCGGACATTGAAGATGAGTTCTTCGAATTCAATCCACCGGAGGGCACGGACGTAATCGGCGAGCCGGTACTGGCGGAAAATAGGGGTAACGACGGAGACGCCGGGGGGGATGGCGATGTGGTTGAAGCGGACCAGCGGGTTGACGATGACCAGTAAGTTAATGGAGGGTTGCCCCCCGTACCTGATCCAATTGAGGCAGGCATGCTAGACCCCAGAGGATTGCGCTCCGATCTCGAAGCTGTCGCCGTTAATTTGGCCCGGCGCGGTTTCGTGCTCGACCGTGACCACTACATAAGGTTGGAACTAGTGCGCAAAGCAGTGCAAGTTAAGGTGGAGTCGCTGCGTCACGAACGCAACGAGCGCTCCAGGGGAATCGGCCGGGCGAAAGCCTCGGGCGAGGACATCGAGCCGCTCAGACTCAAGGTGAAGGAACTCGGCGAAGCGCTGGCGGCGGCGGAAGCGGACCTCGGTTCGCTGCAGGAGGAGTTGCATGACTTTCTCGCCGGGATACCCAATCTGCTCCACGATACCGTGCCGGATGGAGCAAACGAGGCATCCAACGAGGAGGTGCTCAAGTGGGGTGAACCGCCGACCTTCGACTTCAAACCGAAAGACCATGTCGCGCTGGGGGAGGGACTCGGACTCCTGGACTTCGAAGGGGCGGCCAAACTGTCGGGAAGCCGGTTTTCCGTCCTGCGAGGCGGCCTGGCCCGCATGCACCGGGCGCTGGTTCAGTTCATGCTGGACGTTCACATCGGCGAGCACGGCTACACCGAATGCTACGTACCGTACCTGGTCACCGACGCCGCGCTGTTCGGCACGGGGCAATTGCCGAAGTTCGGCGACGATCTCTTTTCCGTTCAGGGTGAACGCGGACTGCGTTTGATTCCCACGGCTGAGGTGCCCCTCACCAACCTGGTGCGCGACGAAATCCTGGCGCCCGGGCAACTGCCCATGCGCTTGACGGCGCACACGCCGTGTTTCCGCTCCGAAGCGGGTTCCTACGGCAAGGACACCCGCGGGATGATCCGCATGCACCAGTTCGAGAAGGTGGAACTGGTGCAGGTGACGACGCCAGGTGACTCCTGCCGGGCACTGGAAGAGTTGACGGGGCACGCGGAGGTCATTCTGCAGCGCCTGGAACTGCCTTATCGGAAAGTGACGCTGTGCGCCGGGGATACGGGGTTCAGTGCGGCAAAGACCTACGATCTCGAAGTCTGGCTGCCAGGCCAGAACCGCTACCGGGAAATCTCTTCCTGCAGCAACTGCGAGGACTTCCAGGCCCGGCGCATGCACGCGCGCTGGCGAAATCCGGATACCGGCAAGCCCGAACCCGTGCATACGTTGAACGGCTCCGGGATTGCGGCTGGTCGAGCGCTCATTGCCGTGATCGAAAATTTTCAGCAGGCCGACGGGTCTGTAATCGTTCCGGAAGCGCTGCAACCCTACATGGGCGGACTGACACGAATCGGCGCTTGACGTCCGTCACCGAGGTACCTGCCATGGCAGTCATCGCCGATGCGCCGGAGGAAATCGACATCGTTCTGGTCAACCGGCCGGAACTGCGCAGTGCTACCGACTTGCAGACGAGTTAGCCGGTTGAATCGCGGGCTTTCCGGTTCAGACTGCGCAGCCGCCTGAGCTTCTCCGAGATCCTTTGCTCCAGACCACGATCGACGGGGTTGTAGTAAATCTGCTTCGGCATCCCCTCCGGAAAATAGGTCTGCCCGGCCGCGAAGGCACCGTCCTCGTCATGATCGTAGCGGTACCCCTCGCCGTGGCCGAGCTCCTTCATCAGCCTGGTGGGCGCATTGCGCAGATGGGGCGGAACATCCAGCGATCCGTAGCGTTTGACGTCCCGAGAAGCGGCCGCCATCGCCTTGGTCACGGCGTTGCTCTTGGCCGCGCAGGCCAGGAAAATCACCGCCTGCGCAAGCGTCAGTTCGCCCTCGGGGCTTCCCAGGCGTTCGTAGCACTCCCACGCATCCAGCGCCAGACGCAGCGCCCGCGGATCGGCGTTGCCGATATCCTCCGTGGCCATGCGAACCAGCCGGCGCGCGATGTACAGGGGATCGCAGCCGCCATCCAGCATCCGCACCAACCAGTACAGGGCCGCATCCGGATCTGAGCCGCGAACGGACTTGTGCAACGCCGAAATCTGGTCGTAGAAGACATCGCCCTGCTTGTCAAAACGTCGGTAGCTTCCCTGGAGCACGGAGTCGACTGCCTTGGGCGTCAGGGTGGCGCGGCCATTGATCTGCTCGCTCAGTTCGGCGGCCAGCTCAAGCAGGTTGTATCCACGGCGAGCGTCGCCATCCGCAGAGTCCGCGAGACGCTGGATCAGTTCCGGCGACGCCTCAAGCCGCGCCTCGCCGAGTCCACGCTCGCCGTCTTGAAGCGCGCGGCGCAGCAGATTCGCGATGTCCCCGGCATCCAGCGGTTTGAGCACATACGTTCGGGCACGCGACAACAACGCATTGTTCAGGGCGAACGACGGGTTCTCGGTGGTGGCGCCGATGAAGACCAGCGTACCGTCCTCGACGAAGGGCAGGAATGCATCCTGCTGGGCCTTGTTGAAGCGGTGTACTTCGTCAAGGAAAAGCACCGTTGCCTGACCGCTGTTCGAGCGAACCATCCGCGCCTGATCGACGGCCGATCGGACGTCCTTGACGCCTGCAAGGACTGCGGACAGCCCGATAAACTGCGCGTCAAAAGCGGTCGCAACCAGCCGTGCCAGGGTCGTCTTGCCGGTACCCGGCGGTCCCCACAGGATCAATGAATGCAGACCATGGCCTTCGAGCAGCGCCCGCAACGGCTGGCGCTCTCCGAGTACGTGTGTTTGACCGACCATCTCAGCCAGTTTTCGCGGCCGCATTCGGTCGGCTAACGGTCTGAACGCCATAGTGGATGGAGTATAGGGCACGTCGATGTCATCACGGCGGGGGTGCCCGACGGGGTAGCCCCGCGTCCACCCCGCGTCCACCCGCTTGTCACGTCGCCAGCGGGCGGGCCACAATGATCCCGGACTCTCGCTCTTCAGGTTGAGACGAATGCTGTTTTCGCTGCGCAAATCAGGACTTCTCGCGGCCGGTGCCGACTCGATAGAACACGCGAGTTACCTGACCGATGATGTTATTGAACTGGCGAAGGAGCGCGGTACGCCCTTCGTCATGCAGGGCGGGGCCGTTTACAAGCAGCCGTAGTCCTCACTTGGGAGTAGGCTGCATGGCCATGAAGAAAAAAATTTGGCGGCCGGTAATCGTTTTGATCCCGGCCCTGATTCTGTCCGGCGGGCTGAGCGCGGCGCCGAATATTCTGCTCCTCATTGGCGACGACATGGGTGTGGAGACCCTGGCCTCTTACGGAGTGGGGGAGAACACGCCAACCACGGCCGCCCTGGATGAGCTGGCTAACCAGGGCGTGCGTTTCACGAATTTCTGGTCGCAGCCGATCTGCTCGCCCACTCGCGCAACCATGCTCACGGGCCGCTACGGATTCCGAACCGGTATCGGCCGGCCCACCTCGCACGGTCCGCCCTTGCCCGAACCCCCTGCGAGGCCCGGGTGGGCATCTTACGAGCGTCCGATAACGGCCAGGGGTGCGACTGAGGTGCCCATATACCTCTTGCCCGAAGAGTTCAGCCTGCCCATGGCATTCAAGGCCAGCCCCGATCCGGGGTACGCGACCGCTGCCATCGGCAAGTGGCACCTGGCCGATGCCCCCAATGGGTGGCTCGACCATCCCAATCTCGTGGGTTTCGATCATTTTTCGGGGCTGATCACGGGGGAAACCGAGTCATTTTTTAGCTGGAACAAGGTCGTTGACGGCGAAGTCACTGGAACGACCGGTTATACGCCCGTCGACAAGGCGGACGACGCTATCCGGTGGATCGAGGGGCGGGGCGAGGATCCGTGGTTTCTGTGGTTCGCCTTCAATCTTCCGCATGTGCCGATGCACCTGCCGCCTGAAGAAACCTGGCAGTCGGATTACTCGCACCTGGATTCTGAATCTGTACCCGAAGAAATGTCCGACGCTTACTTCGCGGCAATGATCGAGGCCATGGATACGCAGATCGGCCGGATTCTGTCGTCGCTGAACCCCGAGGTTCGCGAAAACACCTACGTCATATTCATGGGGGACAACGGCACCGCCAGTGCCAACGTCAGGCCTCCGTTTCGGCCGGGGCGGGCAAAGAACTCGGTCTACGAAGGCGGCGTCAACGTGCCGTTCATTGTCACGGGTCCGGGAGTGGCCCGCGGGGCTGTGTCCGAGGTGTTGGTGAACTCGACGGATCTGTTCGTCACCATCATGGAAATGGCCGGGATCGATCCGGCGGAGTCCGTGCCGGACGAGGTGACCCACGATTCGGTGAGTCTCTTCTATGCGTTATCGAACCCCGATGCCCCGTCCCGCCGGGACTGGCTCTATGCCGACCGTTTCAATGATGGTCTCGCGGGAGCGGAGAGCGGGGATTATGCGATGCGCAATCAGCGCTACAAGCTGGTGCGGTTCCGGGGGGAGGAAGAACTCTACGATCTGCGGGAAGACCCCTACGAATACGTCAATCTCCTGGCCGGAGCGCTCTCCCCGGAAGAGCAAGCCGCATACCATTCGTTGAGCGAACAGATTCTGACGCTTCGCACGAGTTCGGCTGGTCGCTGAACTTCACCGAAGCCGCCGCGCGATTTACCGTAAGAGCCGCGAATCTGGATCCGATCAGCTCTCTACGCTACGAATAGTTGGCTGAAAATGGCTCCGAACATGCCCACGACCGCGCCGAGCATGAGCAGCAGGAACGCCAGCATGTAGCGAATTGTGCTTCGCTGATGACTGAGTATGCTGCCCTGAAATTCGAGCATGTTTCGCTGAAATTCGAGCATGTTCTGCTCAAGCCGGTTCACGGACTCGCGGATGTCCTTGATGTCCTTGCCCTGCTCCGCGAATCGCGCATTCATTTCTTCCCTGAGCCCGTCGATGCGGTCATCCAGAATCTCGGGCGTGACCGCAAAGGTCTCCATCGCCAACGCCACGGATTCGATCACTGCGTTCGCTTGCGGCCTGCTGAATCCGGAGCTTTCGAGGGTCTCGGACATTTTCGCGAGTTGTTCGACCTGCGCCTTCACGTCTATGCGCCTCCACAAGTATACGCATTGTCCTCGCCGCTCGTGCAAGAGGCGCCGAGGGGCTCCGGCAATTCCGGCTGTCTCCAGGAAATCCGCGATACGGGTGTTTTCGGGGGGCAGAAAATGCTGGCAGATAAACTTGCCCGCCGGAATCCTCTAAACTCTCGAAAGACGCCAGATATGCGTTCCGCCGATTCCGGAGACTCTTGCCACGAGCTGCCAGGCCGTATCCAGTATTGGTGCGCCATTTTGCATGGCCGGTAACAAGTGGAAGAAGGTGGACAACATGCGTACTGGCCTGTTCTGGATTCTTACGTCGGCGGCGCTTGCAGGCTGTGCCGGAGGAGGCGACGGCAGCACTGACGGCGGGGACAGCGGAACCGGAACCGGAACCGGAACCGGAAGCGGAACCCAGCCCGGCCCCACCTTGAATGAACGCCCAAACATCCTGCTGATCATTTCCGACGATCTGGGCCTGGATGCCTCGTCCGGCTATCAGGTGGGGACCGACTTGCCGACGACGCCCACCCTGGACGAACTGGCGGCGAACGGCCTGATTTTCGATAACGCCTGGGCGTCGCCGCTGTGTTCGCCGACCCGGGCAACCATTCTCACTGGCCGCTACGGCATCCGCACGGGGGTGTTGTCGCCGCAAGACCCGATTTCGTCGAATGAGACCTCCCTGCAGTCCTTCATCGATACCAACGTGCCCAATGCCTATACCCATGCAGTGTTCGGCAAGTGGCACTTGTCGGGACCCGACAATGGCGGTATCGACAATCCCAATTTGATGGGAATCGATCACTTCGCCGGGTTCGATGGAGGGGGCGTAGCGGACTATTTTGATTGGACAATGGTCGAAAATGGCCGCGAATCGCCAAGCGACGTCTATACCACGACCCGGTTTGCCGACCTCGCCATCGACTGGATTGCCGGTCAGGAGGAGCCATGGTTCGCCTGGCTGGCGTTCAACGCGCCGCATACGCCGTTCCACCTGCCGCCGCTCGACCTGCACGACAGGGACTCGCTGTCCCCCGATCCGCAGGCTATCAATCGGGATCCCTTGCCCTACTACCTGGCCGCGATCGAAGCCATGGACCATGAGATTGGCCGGCTTCTGGACTCGCTCTCCGCCGCTACACGGGAGAACACGGTGATCATTTACATGGGTGATAACGGCACTCCGCGGCGCGTGTACCAGGGTACGCCGCGGCAGCGCGGCAAGGGCTCCGTCTACCAGGGGGGTGTGGCGGTACCGATGATCGTCTCGGGCCGGGGCGTCACGCGCATGGGCGAACGCGAGGACGCGCTCGTATCCAGCGTGGACCTGTTCGCGACGATCGCAAATCTCGCAGGTGCAGGTACGACGGAGTTCAATGACAGCCTGAGCTTCGCGGACCTGCTCTCCAGCGCCGGTCCGGACCCACGCAGTTACGCCTACACCGAAGTGGTGGTCGTGGACAGCAACCGGGACGAATGGGCGATCCGAAACGACCAGTACAAGCTGATGCAACAACTGCCACGCCCGGAGGAACTGTATGACCTGCAGGCGGACCCGATGGAGCAGGAAAACCTGATACGGAACGGCAGCAACGTCGACGCAATCCTGGCGGAACTGCGGGCGCAGGCGGTGATGATTCGGGAGTAGAGGCCGATTATTCCGGGAGTAGGCGGCTTCCATGGAACAACCGCGTGGACTGCGCGCTGGTTCCCTACGCGTCAGCGCGGCGAACCCCGCCGCGAATACTGCTAGAGAGGAAGCACCGAGCGGAACATCGTCTGTTTGAGGATGATCATCGTCTCGATGTCGGCGACACCTTCGATCGTCGCCAGTTTTTCCTTCACGAACCGCTCGTATGCGCCGAGGTCGGGCGCCACGATTCGCAAAACGTAGTCGTGGCCGCCGGTGACCACGCAGCATTCCATCACCTCGGACAGACCCGCCACCGATCGCTCGAAGGTCTCGCCTTTGGCGGCGGTGTTCCTGTCCAGCTTCACGAAAGCGAATGCACCGATATCCAGTCCGATCGCCTCCTGATCGAGGATGGCCGTATAGCGCTTGATGACACCACTTGCCTCAAGCTTGCGCACCCGCCTGAGACACGGCGTATGCGAGAGATTGACGCGTTCGGCGAGTTCCACGTTTGTCGCCCTGCCGTCGGCTTGCAATTCGCGTAGCAGCTTTCGGTCGATATGGTCCAAGTCAGGCAATTTATGCTAATCCTGAACGATAAAGTAGTATATTATACTAATAATAGTACTTAAACTAACATAAAATAGTCATTACTTCCATGTCGATAGTGCTATATTCTAGGCACAGCAAGACCTCAGCGGAGCACGGACCCGTGGACCGAGCGCATTTCTACTCGATCATGAATGGCGGAGGGGATCTCGACTACGAGATCTACCTCGATACCAAACGCCTCCTTTCCTGCCAGAAAGATTTTGACGAGCTGTGCAACGCGGACGAGTTGCAGTTTCAGATCGTGCACCAGGTCGAGGAGCTATGGATGAAGCTCATCGCCTACACGCTGCTGGATGTCGACGACTACCTTCGCGAGCGCAACACGAACCGGGTCGTGACGTTGTTTCGGCGCATCCGCATCACGCTGCGCCTGATGTCGGCGCAACTGAGACTGCTGGAGACCATGTCCCCCAAGGAGTATCAGGAAATCCGCCTGCAACTAGGTAACGGCAGCGGTCAGGAATCGCCGGGATTCCGCACCCTGTTGCAGATGCCGAAGAAACTGTGGCAAAGCTTCGTCGAGCACTATCTCGTGCGCGGCGGATTGACGATCGAGAAAATCTACGATTCCGAGTACCGGCACTGCGACGCCTACGTGGTCGCCGAAGCGCTGCTCGATTTCGACGAGCTGTTCCAGAAATTCCGCCAGGATCACGTTCAATTGATCTACCGATCCATCGGCATGGATGCACGCTCGCTCAAGGGACGGTCGGTGGAGTTGCTGCGCAAGGGCGCGGGAACCCGCTTCTTTCCGGAACTCTGGAATATCCGCTACAAGATGACGAACGCGTGGGGTGCCGAATACGGCGTCTGTCGTAAGAGCATCGGTTGAGCCGGTGAATTTCGACAGTGTTCGCGGGTCATTCCACGTTCCCGACGGCGCCTACTTCCTGAGCCACTCCATCGGTTGCCTGCCGGCGACTGCGGCGCAAGCGCTCCAGTCCAGGGGCCTGCAGCCGTGGCGGAATCGAGGCGAAGTGTGGCCGCAATGGGTCCAGGCCGTCGAGTCGTTCATCGAGGCGATCGCAGAGTTGCTCGGAGCGCCGGTCCACAGCGTCTGTCCGCAGACAAACGTCTCCAGCGCGCTTGCGAAACTTCTCTACGCGCTCCCCGAACGCAAGGGGCGCACGAGGCTGCTGCTGTCCGAAGACGACTTTCCGTCGCTCGGGTTCGTCATGGCCCAGGCACGACGCGTCGGGTACGAGCTTCAGTATCTGTCAGGCGGTGCGGACCTGACGGACCTCTCGGTGTGGGACGACGCTCTGGCCGGTGATGTGCAGCTAGCGTTGATCACCCATGTGCAATCCAACACCGGGGTGCGGCTGCCCGCGCAACAGATCGCGCGACTTTGCCGCGAGCGAGAGATATTCAGTGTGCTCGACGTGGCTCAGTCGGCGGGCGTGATTCCGATCGACCTGAGCGAACTGCCGGCCGATTTCGCCATCGGCTCCTGCGTCAAGTGGCTCTGCGGCGGCCCGGGGGCGGGATTTCTTTATGCCGCGGACGAGATATGCGGGCAGTGCGAGCCGCTCGATGTCGGTTGGTTTTCCCACGAGGACCCGTTCGAATTCGACGTTCGCGAGTTTCGCTACGCGCCCGGGGCGAAACGTTTCTGGGGCGGTACGCCGAGCGTCTGGCCGTACGTCGTGGCGGAATCCGGTGTGCGACTGCTACTGGGTATGGGGATCGACGAGATCCGCCGGCACAACCAGCTCCTGCTTGATCTCATGAGCGCCGGTATCGAGCGGCAGACCCTCGTTTCTCCCACCGATCCCGGACGACGCGGCGGAACGCTCGTTCTCGACTTCGGCGACAACGCAGCGGCCGTCGCTCACCTGGCCAACGAAGGCATTGCCTGCGACTGGCGCCGCCAGGGCGTGCGGCTGTCGCCTCACGTTTACAACGGGATCGAAGAAGCGGAGCGAATCGTGAAGGTTTGCCGGTCGCTCTGAAATTGTCTTCCCATGAACGGCGGAACGCTTCGGCATGCCGGGGTTAACGCTCTCCCGGCCCCACCGAACCGAACCCGGCGACATCGATAGCTTCCCGCGAGACCGTACCGAAGTACTCGACTTTCCCGGCGCCGGCAAGGCCGCCAGTCAATTCTCCACCGTCCATCGTCAGCGTCAGGCTGGAAGCGCCGGCCAGATCCACGTCTGCATCGGTGAAGACAAAGCCGGCGAGCTGGATGTCGTTGGCTCCGGCCACTGACAACTCAAGCTCGCCGTAACGGCCGTCTTCCCCGGTAATTTGGGTCGCGCCGGCAGCATCGATCGTGAGTTGTTCGCCTTCAAAGCCGGAAAGCGTCACGCGACTGCTGCCGGCAACTTCCAGTTCCACCAGTGCCGGCATGACGATATCTGCCGCGAATTGCGCGCTTGACCGACCGAAAAAGGATCGTGACTCAGCTCCGTCCAGGCTTAGATGATCGCCGTCCACCGATACTTCGAATTCTTCCAGGTAATTCTCCGGATAGGACAGTTCCACCTGCCACTCGTCTCCCTGGCTGACGACGACGTTCCAGGTGCCGTTGATTTCGATGCTGTCGAAACCGCTGAGATCACGGTTCACCGTCGTCATCTCGCCTGGGTCGATGCGGTTCTGTCCGACCACTTGGCCGACCCAACCCAGGGAAACTCGCGCAACCATCGCGGCCGCGACAATGGCCCCCACAAAGATTCCGCCTACCGACAATAGTGCGATTGTGCTTGGTTTCATGTTTCTTGATCTCCGTCTTGTTGAGCCAGGTATTCGGCCAGTTCATCGATACCGATACCCAGCGTTTTCATGGCGCGAACGACCTTGGGAAGCTCGTCGCGCACGAATTCCTCTCTCATTGCTCTCAACGCCCGTTCGCCTGCCCGGTCGCTGACGAAATAACCGCGTCCTCGCTGATTGGCGACGATGCCCCAATCCAGTAGCGCCTGGTAACTCCTGGTCACCGTATTCGGATTCACGCCCAGCTCGATGGCCAGTTCGCGAATGGATGGAATCCGTTCCCCGGCCTTCCATTCGCCCTGCAGGATGCGGTCGCGGATCCGGTCCGCGATCTGCAGGTAGATGCCTCTGGGCTCGCTAAACTCCATCGCTGACTTGCGTCTCCCGGACCCTCAGCCATGCAATCGTCCAGCACGCGAGGGGCAACACGATTGCAAAGATTGTGCGAAGCGCCTCCAACGACTGGAGCAGGCCCTGGTATGATCCCGCCGCCCGCGCAACGAGGCCTTCCAGGTCGGCCATGTCTGCTGGTGCAAACACAAGTCGCAACGTGAGAAACGCGAACAGCGCAAACCCGATTCCAACCAGCGTGATGACCAGGCTGGTCTTGATGAAATGCCGTTTCCTGAACCAGGCCGAGCCGAGAAAAAAGAAGGACTGCAGGAAGAAATAGCCGGTAATCAGCGGCCACAACTGGGCGTCGAGCGGATTGAACAGGCCGTAACCGGTTCCCGGCAACAACCGGAACACGCTTTCGACGAGGAATGAAACCACGGTGGTGAATATCAGCAGGTAGACGGCGAGTCCGATCGTCACCGTGAGCAGGCGAGTCACGGTCTTCTCGATCGCCGAGGCGGGTATCAGCAGGTACGCCTCATTTCTGGTCTTGTCGTGAAGCTCTCTGAAGGCGCGGCTCGAGGCGATGACGCCCCAGACATACAGCATCCCGCCGTACCACGACGCGTAGAAGCCTTGAGCCGCGCCGCCGGGCTCGAATGAAATCAGGGAGGCGATCAGGATGACCCCGGCCAGCGTTGCGGACACGGTCAGCAGGGAGCGATAGCCTGCGGTGAAATCGGCGCGCAACAGCCACCAAAGGCGCTCGATCGAGAAGTGCTCGTTCATTTGTGGTTCTCCCTTGTGAGCAGTGCGGCGCAGGTCCCGGGGTTCGCGATGACGGCCTTGAAAAGCAGTTCCAGATCCAGTCCTCCTTCCCCGCTGCCGCTGTCCTTCCAGACGCTGGCGTAGCCGCCTACGGTGCGCTCGGAATAGATCAGGCCGTCGCCTGCCTCGGGGCGGTTGCCACTGACGGCAAATCGCAGGTTGCCGCTGAGTTCGGACACGGTGTGGTTCAACAGCACCTTGCCCTCATGCAGTATTACGATCAGGTCCACCAGCGACTCCACGTCCCTGACCTGGTGGGTCGAGACGACGATGGTCCGGTCATCGCTCAGCGCTTCGGCCACCAGGCGCCTGAACAGCCCCTTGGACGGGATATCCAGCCCGTTGGTCGGCTCATCCAGGAGCACCAGAGACGCATTGCATGCCAGGCCGAACGACAGCAGGAACTTTTTTTGCTGTCCGTGGGAGAGCGCGGTGAGTAGCTTGTTCTCGGGTATCTCGAACTCCTCGAGATAGCGTTGCATTTGCGCCCGATCGAAATCCCGATAGAACGGCGAGCGCACGGCGACGAATTCCTTGCCGGTGACACCGGGGACGTTGAGTTCCTCCGGCAGCAGGAAGACCTTGGCCAGGAATCCGGGGTCGCGCCGGGCGGGATCGTAACCGCACGCATCGATTTGCCCTGAATTCGGGAACAGTAACCCGGTCATGAGCTTGAGCAACGTCGACTTGCCGGCGCCGTTGAGCCCCAGCAGTCCGTAGATGTGGCCGGGTGCGAGTGTCAGGTCCGTGTCGAGAAACAGCGGGTCGGTGCCGTAACCGAAATTGACCTGCCTGACTTCGAGCATGTTGGCGATCCTTTGATTGAGTGTCCTAGTAATCTAGTACAGTCAGATAAGGGTGTCAACATCGCTTGGACTCCGGATCAGAGCTCCTCCAACATTCGTGTCAATTCGTCGAGGTCGGGTGGCGTATCTTTCGGCCCCAGGCTGACACAATTCCAGGGGCGGATTTCCTCATGCGGCGCCCAGACAAACGCGCGGCCCAACTTGAAGGGCTCGGTGTAGTTCACGGGATCGTCGATCTCCAACTCCATCCGCAGATCATTCGATCCAGGCTCGCGCCAATAACGCTCCGTGACCCGGCCATCCGGACTGATTGGCCGCCCATTGCCGCTCAGGACGCCACCTGACATGTGCGTCGTTTCGATGATCAGGACGTCTCCCTCCCAACGTCCCACCGAATAACCGAGATGAGTGTCCGGCTGGTTCGCTGCCGGGGGCGTCCCATCCATGACGATGGCCCGGACGACGCCGCCCCGCTCAAAATCAAACACGAGCTTTCCGCCCTCCTCACGGATCTCCACAGGGTCGGGGTTCCAGAGGATTCTGGGAATGGGATCCGTCGCGCAGTCGTCTAATTTTCTGGGGTCGAGATCCGGGTCATGCTCATCGAATGCACGCTGCCCCTGCGCGGTGTAAGGAATCGCGTCGGGTTCGGTATCGGGCTCCATCGGACGCCTTCCCAGGAGGACCTTCTGGATATAAATGCCGAAAAAATCCGCTCCGGAGCCTGCCGTTCCCTGAGCGCCGGCGGTCTGATAACTGGCAATGCCCACCACGACGCTCGCGAAAAGCAGAAGCGTTTTCAATATTTTCTCCGGTCCGGAATCCGTGGACTTACGGCACTACGTAACCCATTTCGCCAGCGAATAGTGTTGTCGCAACTTCGGGCCGATACGCAGCCCGGGCATGAAGTATAGACCTGTCGAACAGGTGTGTAATGAATCGTTCAGCCATTTCCTTAAGGCTTCGGGCTAAAATCAGCGATTGGTGCAATTTCCGGGGCCGGGTGACCCCAGTAAGGCAAGCGCAACGAATGCATGTACTGGTCGTAGGAGGCGGAGGCTACATTGGGTCGCACATGGTCAAGCGCCTGGCTGAGGCCGGCATTGATGTCACCACGCTGGACAATTTGTCGTCAGGCCGGCGCGACGCCGTGACGCACGGGAAGTTCGTCAAGGGTGACCTCGGCGACGGCGATCTGCTAAGTCACTTGTTTGACAACGCCAAGTTCGATGGCGTCATGCATTTCGCCGCGCATATGGTAGTCGGCGAGTCGGTTACAAACCCCGCGAAATACTATGTCAATAACGTGTTCAACACGCAGGCCCTGCTTGACGCCATGCGGGCACATGACATCAACCATTTCATCTTCTCGTCTACGGCGGCAATCTTCGGCCAACCGCGTCATCCGCGAATCAACGAAACACACGTCAAGGAGCCGATAAACCCGTACGGACGAACCAAGCTCATGGTTGAACAAATGCTGGGGGATTACGATGTAGCCTACGGTCTAAAGTCAGTGTGCCTGCGCTATTTCAATGCGGCCGGCGCCGACCCCGGCGGCACAATTGGCGAATGCCACGAACCGGAGTCGCACTTGATCCCCCTGGTTCTCCGTGCCGCGTCAGGTCGGTGCGACAACGTCACCGTGTTCGGTACGGACTACGACACGCCCGATGGCACCTGCATTCGCGACTATATTCACGTCAATGATCTTTGCGACGCGCACTTGTCGGCGATGCGTTTGCTGTGGAACGGCGCCGAGAGCGCGGCCTTTAACCTGGGAAATGGAAATGGTTTCTCCGTGCGAGAAGTGATCGACAAGGCAGTGGCCATCACCGGTCGCGAAATATCGATCGTCCATGACGAGCGTCGGCCTGGGGACCCGGCGTGTCTCGTTGCCGACTCAACGCGGGCCAGGACCGAACTTGGCTGGACACCGCGCTACGCAAGGCTGGAAGACATCGTTGCGCACGCCTGGAAATGGGAACAGGTGCTGGCAGCGCGGCGCGCTTGAGGGTTCCGGGCGATAGTCGGGAATTCGGAGACGAGGAAGAAGATGACGAATTCAGCGATTGCCTTGCTAACCGCCCTTTGCGCCACGGTCGGCGCGACGGCTGCCTTTGCAGACGACAAACACGCTCTGCCGGATGGATTCGTATACCTTGACGAGGCGATCCCCGATATCGTCATCGAACTGAAGTACACCACCGAAGACAACTTCGTCGGACAACCGATCGACGGTTACCTGCACGACCATGCGATCCTGTCTGAACCGGCCGCCGCCGCGCTGGCGGAGGCCCAGGCCACGCTGCAGTCGGTCGGGCTCGGGCTAAAGGTCTTCGACGCCTATCGACCTCAACGCGCCGTGGATCACTTCGTCCGCTGGGGCGGGGATCTCGGCGATCGGCGAACCAA
This sequence comes from Candidatus Rariloculaceae bacterium, assembly GCA_965262365.1. Lineage (GTDB taxonomy): Bacteria > Pseudomonadota > Gammaproteobacteria > Steroidobacterales > Rariloculaceae > UBA6522. Next base: position 2,266,921 of record OZ253541.1, on the reverse strand, counting down.
GCCGGACTACTATCCCAACGTCGCCAAGGAGGATCTGTTCGAGGGGGGGTATATCGCCGAGCGATCAGGCCATTCGCGCGGTAGTACTGTGGATCTCACCATCGTTTATCGCGACGAGGCTGGAACGGCCCATGAACTCGACATGGGTTCGGGCTATGACTTCTTCGGTCCGATTTCCTGGCCGGACAGCTCGGGCGTCTCGGGGCAGCAGCGCGCCAATCGTGCGCTATTGCATAACGTGATGATTACACATGGGTTCGACTACTACGCCCAGGAGTGGTGGCACTTCACTCTCGGAGATGAGCCCTTCCCTGATACGTACTTCGATTTTCCGAATTGACGGCGTTCACCCGAATTGCCGGAGAGCCGCAAACTTCGCTACATATTTTCTTTCCTGTGGTGGGAACCGGACATCAGCGCGAACTGTTTCCTGTCGAAGCCAAATCGCCGGAATTCGCCGATACCCTTGTAGATCATGCGGCCGAGGAGGACGTACGGATTGATGCTCTTGTTGGTTCGGTCGCCGATGGTCGGATGCATGGCTTGCGGCGACATTGTTACCACTGCGGGGCTCAGTCCATATATGGGTATTTCGTGGATCCAGGTCTGTCGGAGGAACTTGTCGATGGGTGCAAATAGTGTGGAACTCGCCCGGGTCAGTGTGCGGGCAGCCGCGGGACCGATCGCGTATGCCAGGGTGTAGAGAGGCGGGTCGCTCAGGTAGTGTACGGACAGCCCGTTACGACGAAGCACTTCGTAGGCGGCGGGACGAAGGCGCTTCAGAAGAGTTCGCGGCCCGTGCATGGACTGCAGACGAATAAACCCGAACTGGTTCACCAGTGGTTCCAGGTCGTTGATGATGTTGGCAAAGTCGGGTTCCAGTTGGAAATCGTCTTCCAGAATGATGACGGGTTGATCGTGATCGATCGCCCATTTCCACAGGGAAAGGTGGCTGGCATAACAACCGATTTCCCCCGGCGTTGGATCGTGGCGACGCGTGTTGATCTGAAAGAGGCGGTGATCGATGCCCGTAAACCAGGCGGAATGGCCCGCGGACCCTTCCAACGCGTCGAAGAATTCAAACGGTACGCCGCACTTCGCCATCTGTTCGGCCGCTTCGGTGCGCCGGACCTCGGCCGAACGTAGGCTGATGACAAAGATTTTCACATTGGAACCCTGCTGCGGCGAACCACAATACGCTGAAACTCCTTGAAAAACTCGTCCTTGTGCACAGGGTCAAGACATGAAGAACGCGACTGTTTCGGCATACCTTTCCATTGCAGGAGCCATGCTGCTGGCAAACCCGGCTGGCGGCCAGACCATCGAGGCGGCGCGCGCGGCGTACACGCAGGGCCGATTCGTCGAGGCTGCGGAGCTTGGTGAAGCACTGGGAACATCGGAAGGGTACGCGCTGGCGGCCAATTCGCTGGCCATACACGGCTACTACATGGCCGCCGAAGACGAACAGCCGGAGTTGTTCGCACGCGCGATACGGGCCGCGGACGAGGCGATTCGCCTCGATCCGGACAACCCCGAAGGCTACTTCCAGTCAGCCCATGCCGTTGGTCGCGAAGCCCAGACCGTGGGCGTAATGGAGGCACTCAACCGGGCGTATGCGCGACGAACTCGCGAGGCGGCTGAAGAGGCGCTTCGACTGGACCCGGAAATGGCCGAAGCCCACCTCACCCTGGCATCCTGGCATGCGGAAATCGTGAACAAGATGGGGCGGCTCGTGGCCGGCATGACCTACCGGGCATCCAGACGCGATGCGCTGGAGCACTACGAAAAGGCTCTTGAACTGGCGCCCGACGAAAAAACGGTCTACCTCGAGTACGCCAAGGGTCTGCTGTTGTTGAACCGGAATCGAAACCGCGAGCAGGCGCGCAAGCTGCTGGTCCGCGCGGTCGAGGTGCCTTCCAGGGACGCCTACGACCGCATCCTGCACGCACTGGCGGTGGAGCAACTGGCTGCTCTTGACGGAAGTTAGGCCGGGACTCGCTCGCGATCAATAGGGATCGCAGCCCTGCGTAGGGCTTGTTGACACGGATTTTGTTAATAGGTCCTGACGTCCAGCATCGCCAATTTGACCTTGTTTCCGCCTTGTCCGGGGCACCATCCCAAGGCATTCAATAAAAAAACTTATCGAGCCGATAAAGAATCGGTATGGCGATTTGCCCCTTGAATCGACCGTTGAGACGAACGCGGCCGGAACTTTCGCATCCCGGTCAATTCAAAAGGTTTGACAGACACATTTAGCGAGTGACGGCACTCAGGGCCGTACCGAGGAGGACGCCAGAAAACGAGGAGGTCGTGGAACCGGATCCGGAAGCACCGGGACCCGACACACTCCGGAAATCCAGTCACAACCAGGCGGGTTCGATCCGCTGCCCTGGAATGACGCGGCAACCTCTCGATGCGGTTCGCGAAGGGCAGAGTCATTTCCAGGAGAATGCACTATGAAAGCGGACAGAATCGCAAATGCCACGACAGCAACTGCATCCCTGCAGGCACTGGTTACCACCGCCCTGCTGTTGATGATCACCCTCCTGATCCCTCAGGCACATGCCCAGGAACCCGCAAACGTCACGATTGCGCCCGGTCAGGAGACAATTCCCGGCTACGCCGTGGGTCGTCCCGGTTCGGCGTCGGCGACGCCTATTGTAGGGACTCCGGCCATTACCGTGCGCCTGTTGGAGCCCTCGCATAATTTTCTGGAGGGATCGAACCGTGCCGCTGTTGGCGTTGTCGCCACGGCGAAAGGAGGCCTGTTACCGCCTGATCGTGCATTCAGCGTGTCTGTTTCCACGCGGCAACTGCCCGAAGGGGCCACAAGCGGCGTGGACTATGAACCGTTGTCGGCGCTTTTGCGGATCCGTCCGGCGGATTACCGGAAACGGAGTGGCGCCTGGGTAGCACGCCGGTTCGTGCCCCTGAGGATCAATGACGACACGGTGCAGGAGCCCGATGAAGCCCTTGACTTTCTACTTGAGCGCTCGCCCGGTTTGCCCCCGCCGTTCAGTCCGCGGATCGTACTGCTCCAGGCGGATGGAAGCCGGTGCCCGTCCAGCGGTTGCCGGGTGACGGCAGTGATCGAGGACGATGACGAAGTTCCATCGGCGCCGCAGTACCTTTCATTCGAACCCCGGGATCGCGCAGTCAGGTTGTTCTGGCAGGCGCCCGCCAATGGCGGCGGAAACCCCACCACGAGGCACCAGTACCGCATGAGCATGGACGCCGGGCTGAACTGGAACCCGGACTGGACGGACATTCCGGACAGCGCGCAGGACGAAGGGGAGAACGCTGCGAGCTACCTGGTGAACGGACTCATAAACGGCGCCGAATACACCTTCGAGTTGCGAGCGGTTAACGATGTCGGCGCCGGTAAGCCGGTACGCGGCGAAGCTATGCCTTACCGGTTGCCGTCTTCGCCACGCAACCTGTCATTCACGCCCGGAAACGGCGATGTAGCGCTGTTCTGGGATTTGTCAACGGACAACGGCGGGCGTCCGGTAACGGCGCATCAATATCGCATCAGTGACGATGACGGGGGGAGCTGGAGCCCGAACTGGTCTGACATTCCCGAAAGCGCGCCGGATGGCGGCAGCAATGCCACCAGCTTCCTGGTGCCGGGCCTGACCAACGGAACCAGGTATACATTCGAGGTGCGGGCGGTCAACGAATTCGGTCCCAGCGAGGCGGTGCGCGGCGCCACGATGCCGTCGGCGACGCCGCCGGGCAGCATCGGCGGGATTTGCGATCGCACACCTGCGGTGCGTGAACGGCTCATGGTCCTGCTTCGAAAAGCCCTGACGCCCGGATACGAGGGCGATTGCGGTGGCGTAACCGCCGCTTGGCTTTCGCGTCTGCCGTCGCTGCAACTGCTGGCACCTGAAAGTCAGCTCTCGACACTTCGGCGGGGCGACTTTGCGGGGTTGATTCATGTCACGAGCCTCTACATTGTGGGTCAATCAAATCTGACTACGCTGCCCACCGGCGTGTTTGAGGGTTTGACGGGGCTGCAGGAGATCTGGGCATTCGATAACGGGATTGCGGCCCTGGAGACGGGCGCGTTTCGCGGTCTGCCGAGTCTTCGCGACCTTAAACTCCACGACAACCGCATTGCGCGCGTGGCGCCGGGCGCGTTTGCCGGACTGAACTCGCTTGAAAAACTGGTGCTTCGGGGCAACCTGATCGAGTCGTTCTCGTTCGACGAGTTTGAGTCGCTACCGGCCTTGAGGGACCTCTTTGTCACCGGCAACCCCGGATATGTGCACGCCGTGGAAGCCTCGGCAACCTCGCTCAATGTTGAACCTGGCGGCTCCGCATCGTACCGGCTGCGCCTCACGGCACGGCCCAGCATCGACGGCGCTCGGGTAAACGCAACGTCGGATTTCGACTCGGTCAGCGTCTCGCCGCAGCTACTCGACTTTACGGATGACGATTGGTTTCGAGCACGGGAGGTGACGGTCTCGGCGCCCCTGGACGCGGCGCCCGCCACCGGCAACGTGATCCATGAGGTGCCCACGTACAACTACGCGTTTCGCATGGCGAACACGCCGCCGCAGGTCAGAGTTTCCGTGGCCGCCGCCGGCCAGGCTCGATCGCCGGCGGCACTATCGGTGACGGACTCCCGAGGTCGTGAAGGCGAAGACGTAACCATGGATTTTGTCGTGGTGCTATCGCGGTCGGACCCGGGCAACGTGGCGGTGAGCTATGCGACCGCCGACGGTACCGCGATTGCGGGCGAGGACTTCGTTAACGCCTCCGGGATTCTGACGTTCGCATCGGACGAGACCGAAAAGACCGTCTCCATCGAAATTCTCGATGATGCCCATGACGAGGGCGAGCAAAAATTCACCCTCCAGCTCTTCGATCCCTCCGGCGCCTATCTGGTCGATGACCAGGCCGTCGGTACGATCGTCAATTCGGATCCCATGCCGAAGGCCTGGCTGGCGCGATTCGGGCGAACGGCGTCTGTGCACGCCGCCGAGGCCATCGAAGATCGACTGCGGGGCCGTCAGCAGTCCACGCAGGTGACACTGGGCGGGCATAGGCTGGATCGCCCACACAGCTTGCGTGACACCGACAGGCGTGAGGCAAGCTTGTCGGCTACGGGATTTCCGGTAATGACGAATGGGCGTGGCCCTGCGGGCGATGCCGGTGTTCCGGACTGGCGCGATTTGCTGATGGGAAGTTCATTCCTTTTCCAGACGACGCTTGAAAATGGATCCGGTAGCGCCAACGGCCTCGATCGGTGGGCGGCCTGGGGCCGAGGTGCGCGGACGCGGGTATCCGGGACGGACGACGAGTTGGCGCTGAACGGCGAGATCGTCACCGCGACATTGGGCGCCGACGTCGCGAGGGGTTCGTGGATGGCGGGTATCGCGCTGGCGCACAGCCTGGGTGAGGGCACGTACGCTCATGAAACCGCCCCGGGCGGGACGGTATCGAGCACGCTGACGAGCCTGCATCCCTACCTGGGTTACCGGGTCAATAGCCGGATGAGCCTCTGGGGCACGGCAGGTTACGGCGTGGGAACGCTGAAAATGGCGTCCGAGAGCTTTGGGTCAGGCGTCGAAACGGATATCGGGACGGCCATGGCGGCGATTGGCGGGCGCGGCGTAGTGAGGCGGCGCCCGGACGGGTTCGAACTCGCGATCGTGTCCGATGCGCTCACGACTCGAACCGAGTCGGAGGCGACAGCAGGGCTGGCGGGCGCCGGTGGAACCGCAAGCCGGATACGGCTGATGCTGGCAGGATCGGGATCAGTGCGCCTCCCGGCGGGCGGCGAGTTGACGCCGACGCTCGAGGCAGGTCTGCGGTATGACGGCGGTGACGCCGAGACCGGTGCGGGTGTCGAGATCGGAGGCGGGATTGCATACTCACGCGGCCGCCTGACCATGCAGATCGACGGCCGGACGCTGCTGGCTCACGAGGAAAATGAATTCAGGGAAAATGGATTCAGCGGGTCCGTGACATGGCAGCCTGGCGACGATGGCCGTGGCTTGTCCATCAGGCTCGGATCCTCCTGGGGCGCAACGGGCAGCGGCGTGAATTCACTTTGGAGCGAGCCCAATCCCGCAGGTCTCACGCGCGGCGCTGCGCTGGACCGGGCGCAGAGGATGGAGGCCGAGCTGGGTTACGGGTTCACCGGTCCTGGGGGAAGGGGGCTCTGGACCCCGTTTCTACATACGGAATCAGGTATCGGCGATACTGCGATTCGGGCGGGATTGAGGTTTCCCTCGAACATGAATGCCGGGGCGGGCGTTGAGCTTGACCGGAGGAAGCACGCCGGCGGCGGTATTGAACACGCCATCCAGCTGCACTGGAACATGCGCTGGTAGGCGCCTTGGAGGCGAGAGCAGCGCGAATTCGAGCTATGGGTCCAGTGAAGCCACGTAAGCCGACAGCGCTATCACGTCGTCATGGGTCAGGTTGGCAACCACCGCAAGCATCAGCGCAGCCGATGTACCGGTCCGGGCGCCGTACTTGATGTCCCATAGCTGACGCGCCACGTAGATGGGCGACATGCCGGCGATCCCGGGCACGTCCCCCAGACCCTTCAAATCGTCGCCATGGCAGATGTAGCACTGGATGGTCCTGCCCGCGCCTGTGGTAGCCAGCTCGAGGCCCGCTTCGATGCTGCCCGGAGGCACGTAGGCGATGAACGGGCTGTGGGGATCCCGGCGTTCGGCAAGGTGTGAGTCCTCGGGAACCTCGATGATCCGCTGGCCGATTGACTCGGTGCCGCCCTCTGGCTCGGGGTGGCGCATATTCCCGGGCCCGACATAGGTTTCAGGTACGGTCTCCGATTCGATGACCGTTACCCACTTCACCGGCTCGATGCCCGCGTAGTACTCGGCCGCGGCGCGGACTTCTTCGTCGGTGGCATGGGTCGCGCTCAGGAGCATGCTGTTGTGGCGCCGGTAGAGGCTCGTTCGGTCGCCGCTCTTGTAGTCCTGCATCTGGCGGATCACATAGTTGACCGGCAGTCCGGCCATGATTGATGATTCGGGGTGCCCCATGCCGTGCAGCATGTGGCATTGTCCGCACGCCCGAACGTTGGGCGGACGACCGTGAGAGACGACCTGCGGCATGGGCGGGTGCTCGTCCGGGTGCCAGTCAGGAGGATTGAACGGATCGTCAATCTGGGTCTGGGTCCGCTGCAGATCGCTTCCGGGCACGCTGAGCAGGGTACCGTCATCCGGACCCCGGCCCCGGCCTTCGTCCATGAGGGGATAGGCCCATCCAGGCGCTTCAAAGGCATCCTGGGCGGTCGCTGTGCAAGCGGCCATCAATCCGGCCACCAGGATCAGTCGCTTCATTCGCATTTCCACTCGGTTCGTTGCGCTGCCGTATTGTAGCCGCAGACTCGACGTTACGGATGGCGCTGCGTCGTGATAGATTCCCAACCTGACCCTGGGCGACGCGTATCGCCTGCGGGTAGGTACATCAGGGGAAGCCTATGCTTACACGCCGGGAGATTCTCGCCCTGCAGTCGATGCTGGCGGCCGGCGCCTTCGCGGGTCGTTCGTTCGACCTGTCAGGCCTTCTCGGGGGCACGGCGGTCGCGCAGGAGGCCGATTGGGATGCCGGTGACCTGTACCACGTGCTGCCCACCGTGAACCACGAGCGCGCCTTGCTGAAGTGCTCGTTTCACGAGCCGCTGCCGGATACGCCGGAGCTGCGCGTCGACGGCCGGCGGATCGCCGGTCAGAGAACGGATACGCGAGGGCGTTTCTGGGCATTCGATGTCGCATCCCTGCGCCCGTCCACGGTCTATCAACTGGAGCTGCGAACGGGCCGGGGGCGTGCTCTCGCGGAGCCCTGGGCGCTGTCCACGTTCCCGAGCCCCGACAGCGATATCGAACACGTCAGGATCGGGTTCTACCATTGTGCGGGCGGGCACGAGATTACCGCGATGACCAACGGCAGGCGCAGGTCGATCGCGGTCCGACGCGCGCTGTTCGAGAAACTGGCTTCACTTGGGCCCGACGCCATCGTCGCCAACGGCGATCAAATGTACTGGGATCTCTACTCGCCGCGTTTTGCCGCCACGTACGCCCAAAGCGAGGAGGGGATCGCCTACGCAGGTATCTTTGACCGATCACAGCCGATATTCGGTACTGCTAACGAAGATTTTGTCCTCAAGGCCGGCGTGGAACAGATCGCGCCGATCTATCGAACGACGTTTCGTTCCACGCCCGTGTTCTTCCTGCAGGACGATCACGATTACTTCGACAACGACGATGCCACCGACGAGGTGGTCACGTTCCCCCCCGATCATGCGATGCTCGCGTTGGCCCGCAGCGTCCAGAAACTGGCCTATCCCGAGTTTCTGCCGGACCCCTTCCGGCCTCGCGGGTTGCCGGGTTCGAGAGAGGATGAGGGGCTTCCTGAGATTGCTTCCAACTACGGGACTTTGAGGTACGGAAAACTGCTCGAAGTGCTGCTCTACGACAATCGCCGCTCCGCGTCGACGCTTGGCCCAAGCGCCGTTCACTTCGATCATTCGGTTGAGTCGTGGCTCAAGGCGCGCATGGCCGACCGGGAAGTCGCCCATGTCGTCAATGCCCCGGGGCAGCCGCCGGGCTGGACGCGCGGCAACTGGTATGAGTACTACCCGGATGTGGTCCGGGACGGGCAGGCGGTCGTGTCGGAACCGAAACCCTACTGGCCCAGCGGGTGGCTTTCCCAGCATGACCGGGTTGTGGAAGCGATCCACCGAATGCCGGACCGCATACCGCTGGTCATCAGCGGCGACATCCACAAGTCGGCGCACGCACGAATTCTGAGGACAGGCGATTTCGATATGTCGGCCAACCCGGTTGTGACGATTCTTCCGGGAACACCCGGGACTGGAGAGTCCGCTCTACAGGCTGTCACTCTGACGGCGAATCACCTGGATATGTCCGATGAGTGGGGTCCCCTCGGTGTGAATGGCTTCATGATCGGCGACTTCTACCTTGACCGCGTCGAATGCTCCTTTTACGCGTGGGATAGCCGAACTCAGAGCATGGACAGCATCGCCGACCTGGACCCGGCTTATGCCACGACGCTGGCGCCCGTGGCGTGAGGCAGTCGTGAACTGAGCCGAGCGGTTGCGCGTGCCAGCCTAGGTTCGCTTGCCCCTATTGTTTACGGCCCTTCTTCGCACCCATTCGCAGGCGGAGCGCGTTGAGGCGGATGAATCCCGCCGCATCTTCCTGTCGATAGGCGCCACGGTCGTCTTCGAAGGTGGCCACGTCTTCGTCGTACAGGCTGTCCGGCGAGCGGCGGCCGAGCACGCTCACGGTGCCCTTGAAGAGTTTCAACCTGACGGTGCCGTTGACCGGTTTCTGGGTTTCGTCGATGAGCGCCTGCAACGCCTTGCGCTCGGGCGACCACCAGTAGCCGTTGTAGATGAGCCTGGCGTAACGCGGCATCAATTCGTCCTTGAGGTGTGCCACCTCCCGGTCCAGCGTGAGGGACTCCATCGCGCGGTGCGCCTTGAGCAGAATCGTTCCTCCGGGCGTCTCATAGCAGCCGCGGGACTTCATGCCGACGTAGCGATTCTCGACGATGTCCTGCCGGCCGACGCCGTGGTCGCCGCCCAACACGTTCAGGCGTGCGAGCAGCGCGGCCGGGCTCATGGGTTCACCGTCCAGCGCTACGGGATCGCCGGAGCGGAATTCGACCTCGATCACCTGCGGTTCGTCGGGCGCCGATTCCGGCGCCACGGTCCAGCGCCACATGGCCTCGTCCGGCCCGGTCCACGGGTCTTCCAATCCGCCGCCCTCGTAAGAGATGTGCAGCAGGTTGGCGTCCATGGAGTAGGGCGATTCGTCCTGGCGCTCGAAGTCGACCGGAATTTTGTATTGCCGGCAATAGTCCAGCAGCGCCTCCCGGGAGTTCAGATCCCACTCCCGCCAGGGCGCGATCACCTTGATGTCCGGATTGAGCGCGTAGGCTCCCAACTCGAAGCGGACCTGGTCGTTGCCCTTGCCGGTGGCGCCGTGAGCGATGGCGTCAGCACCGGTGGCCGCGGCGATCTCCACCAGTCGCCGGGCGATGAGCGGGCGGGCAATGCTGGTGCCAAGCAAGTATTCGCCTTCGTAGAGCGCGTTGGCGCGGAACATGGGAAAGACGTAGTCCCGGACAAATGTCTCCTTGAGGTCTTCGATATGAATTTCGCTGAGGCCCATCGCTTCGGCCTTGGCGCGAGCCGGTTCGACCTCGTCACCCTGGCCGATGTCCGCTGTGAAAGTGACCACATCGGCGCCGCAGGTTTCCTGGAGCCAGCGGCAGATGACCGAAGTATCCAGCCCGCCCGAATAAGCCAGAACCACCTTGCTTACCTTCATGCCTCGTCAATCTCCATCCGTATTGGAATCGTGGATTGCCCGGAATCGCCCCTGCCTGGAATCACGGCTGTCCGGAATCACGCCTGTCCTGAATCAGGACCATCCCTTCCGCCATGATGTACCCTTGGCGCCGTGATTTCACTGGCGGGACTCATTCTCGGCGTTGCCTTGCTGCTCGGCGGGGGTACGTTCCTGGTTCGCGGCGCTTCCGAGGTGGCTGCGAGATACGGCGTCCCGCCTATGATCGTGGCGCTGACCGTCGTCGCGTTCGGCACCAGTTCGCCGGAACTGGTCGTCAATGTGATCGGCGCCGCGCGAGGCGCGACTGAGCTGGCGTTCGGTAATGTCGTCGGCTCCAACATCAGCAATCTCGCGCTGGTTCTCGGCGCAGCGGCGTTGATGGCCCCGATCACCATACAAGGCCAGTTGGTGCGGCGCGAAGTGCCGCTGCTTCTGCTGGCCACGTCGGTCATGATGGTCATGGCGCTGGACGGAGTGCTCGAAGGCCGGCCGGCGGTGATCGGGCGATCGGACGCCATCGTGTTGTTGCTGATCTTTTGCGTCTTCATCTACAACTCGGCGCGGGACCTGGCGCGAATCCCTCACCCGGATCCGCTGATTGATCACATCGAGTCCAATCCGCTCATTGAAACCAGGCCGGAAGGCCGGTTCGGTTGGTTGCAGGTAGCAGCGGGAATCGCGCTCCTCTTTGTCGGCGGTGAAATGACGATCCGCAACGGCATCTCGGTGGCGGAGAGCCTCGGCATCTCGGCGACGATCGTGGGGTTGTTCATGGTCGCCGTAGGGACGAGCATGCCCGAGCTGGTCACGTCCATCATTGCCGCGGTCCGACGGGAATCCGACCTTGCCGTGGGGAACGTGGTGGGCTCCAACATCTTCAACTCATTGATGGTTTTGCCGGCCAGCGGCCTGACCAGCCAGATACCGATACCCCGCGGAGGGGTGAGCGACCTGGTTGTTTCCTGGTTGCTTGCGGCGTTGCTCATCCCCATATTTATCCTCGGCAAGGCGCATCTTGGCCGAAAGACCGGCAGTTTCCTGCTGGTCGTCTATGTCAGCTATGTGGTCGTGCGGGTGTACTACGACTCTGCCTGATATTGGGGACGGCGCGCGGCGGCGTAGAGAAAGGACTGTGGTGAGACGATTCCTGACTGGCCTGTTGTTGGCCTTCTCGACGTGCGGCGCGCAGGCGCCATCGGCAGATCGCGTCCTGGAAGAAGTGGTTACCACCGCCACCAAGAAAGGCGAAGCGGAGGTCGCCCAGTTCGTTCCCGCCGCCATCAGTGTGCTCACCGGTGAAGGACTGGCGGCGCGGCACGTAACCGACGTCGAGGATTTGAGCTACGCGCTGCCGAACGTCGCCCTCGACGGCATCGGGACAGGCAAGGGTATCGCGAACTTCTCAATCCGCGGATTGGGCGTCGCGGGCTCCATTCCTTCCATCGATCCCGCTGTCGGTGTGTTCGTCGACGGCATGTATCTCGGCGTCAACTACGGTGTCATCGTGGACATGCTGGATCTGGAGGCGGTCGAGATCCTGCGCGGCCCGCAGGGGCTTCTGTTCGGCCGCGACGCAAAACCGGCGGCGGTTCGGTGGTTTCGACTTCGCCATCGATGAGCCCGGGTTCTCCCTCGTCGACTGGCAGCATTTCATCGTCGAGGCCAACCGGCGCGTGGAGTTCGGCCGGGGTACGGTCACCAACGTGTTCGGCTGGCGCACCGTTCAGCATGAATCCCTGATCGACATCGACGCAACCGTCGACCCGGTCTTTCACCTGTCCTCGTTCACCGATCAGGAGCAGTTCAGCAACGAGTTGCGCTACTCCGGGTGGTTCCGGGATGGGTGGCAGGCGACCGTCGGGCTCTATTTTTTCACCCAGGACATGCGATACCGGGAGCGCCGCGTGGTGCGCGGTACCGAGGGCGCGCCATTCGGAGGCGACCAGAACCACCTCACCGGCGGAGTCTTCATGAACAACGACATCGCCCTTGGCGATGACTGGATCCTGACGCTGGGTGCCCGGTACACGCTGGAGGAGAAGGATGTGGACGTTGCCACCGCCGGCAATGGCGCCTGCGAGGTCGTCTCGCACCAATGCGTATTCAACTTCAGGGACGGAAACTCCTGGCGAAACGTTACGCCCAAGGTCGGCCTGCAGCGCTGGTTGAGCCCGCGTGCCCAAGTGTACGGTCACTTCACGAAAGGGTTTCGCAGCGGCGGCTACAATCTGCGCAACACCTCGCCGACCGCAGCGCCGGGGCCATTCGACGAAGAAGAGCAGGATTCTCTCGAGATCGGACTGAAGTCCGAACTGGCCGGTGGACGCATGCGGGTGAATGTGGCCGCCTTCCACAGCCAGGTCTATGGAATGCAGCGCCAGGTCACGTTCGCCGACGCCGCCGGCGGCGCCATCCAGGTGACCGCCAACACCGCCGACGCGACCATTCAGGGGCTGGAGGCCGAAGTTCTGGCCGCTGTCGGTTCTTCGGCCACGATCAGCGGGTTCGTGGGTTATACGGACGGGGCCTATGACGAGGTTCGCCACGACTTGAACGGCGACGGCTCGACGGCAGGCGATGATCGTCTCAAGCTGCCCCGGCTCGCCAAATTGACGTACGGGCTGGAAGGCAGGTACACGCGAACCATCGGTGGCAGGGGAACGTTGACTACGCGCGTGAGCTTCGCTCATCGCGATGACAGCGAGATCACCGACGACAATCTGGGCGTGCTCGACGGCGGCAACCTCGTCGACGCAAGTATCGCCTACTCGCCGTCGGATGCGCTGACATTCACGCTTTACGGGCGAAATCTGCTGGATGAAGTGCTGCGGCGGAGCGACTTCGATCTCAGTGGGCTGGTGAACTCGACCTATTCGCCGTTGAAGGAAGGGCGGGTGCTGGGCGTCGAGATGCAGGGGAGGTTCTAGTCCCGTAGAATTTCTGGAATAGTGCGTTGGCCAGGGAGAGACTGATGACAAGCTATAAATTCCTGATCGTTGTCTGCGGTGCAATGGCCTGTGCCATTCCGGTACAGGCCCACCATGCGGCGGGTGCGACGTTCATGGACGAAGAAATCCAGATCGAAGGGATCGTCAGCGAGTTCAACTTCGTGAATCCCCATGTGAACATCATTCTGAGCGTCACTAATGACGATGGGGCCGAAGTCTCGTGGCAGGCGACGGCGCCTGCGCCGGTCTCGCTCCGGCGCACGGGCTGGTCCGCCGATTCGATCGGGGAGGGCCTTTACGTGCGTCTCACCGGCTACCGGAGTCGGGACGGCAGACCCATGATCCTGGTGGAGAACGAACACTGGGACGGCGGCGGAATCGTCGAACTGGATCCGGCCGATGGGTCGATCGTGCGAACGCTCACCGCGACCCCGGGTGAGGTTGCATCAATTCCGACGGGACCTGCTCTCACGCTCAGCGACGGACGCCCCAACTTTGCTGGTACCTGGGACAGGCGTCCGGGTAGTCGTGCCCGCGAAGCGGTTACCGGAAATCGCAATCCGCCGTTCAACGAATACGGTGCGTCCGTCCAGGCTGCGTTCGATCCGGTCACCGACCCGACGTTTACCGAATGCGCTCCCAGTGGCCTGATTCGTCTGGCAATAGCGCCCCAGGGCGTGCAGGTCACGCAGCACGAGGATCGTGTCGTCATCGACTACGAGTGGGGTGCGGACCAGCGGGTGCTGTACCTGGACGGGCGAGGGCCTGCGACGGGCGAAAATACCCGCCTCGGGCATTCCGCCGCCCGCTACGAAGATGACGCATTGGTTGTCGAGACCGCCCAACTACTCGGTGACCTCACGGCAACCGCCGGCAATGCGGTCGGCGACGGGCACACGGTCGTAGAGACGTACCGGCGCGTGGAAGACGAGTTCGGATCGGCGCTGCAGATGACGCTGGTGGTCACCGACCCCGAGTACCTGACCGGTCCCTGGGAGATAAGCTGGAAAAAGTACTACGCCCCCGGTTACGTCTTCACCGAGTATGACTGCCGGCTGCCGTTTCTGACGGACTGATCCGATGGAGACACTGGACGTGGATTCAACGATGAGCTCAAGCGGAAATCCCATGAACGACCATCGAACCAGTTGCAGCCGTGGTGGGCGAATCAGGCAAGGAATCGTCACAGTCGTCGGCGTTTCTCTGGCAGCCTCCCTGATCATGTCTGGCTGCGATCGGCAATTCAATCAGAGCGAGCCGCAGGCCGAAAACCCAGGCGTCGTGCCCGCCGATGACGGCGCCAGCCTGGTCAATCCCTCAATGGAGTACCTTCCCTATACGCCGTCGCCAGATGACCTCGTGATTTCCCGGCAAGCGTACATCGACAAGCTCTATGGCTTCTGGCTGGGCCAGTGCATTGCGAACTGGACCGGGCTGATAACGGAAATGGACAAGATCGGCGGGGAAGGACCAACCGGCGAATTCTATACCCGCGACGACTGGGGCCAGCCCGATCAACCCAATATCCGGGGCACAACGTCCCCGACAGCGATCGATTGGGTGCTTGTGGACGAGGACGAAATATGGGGTGCCGACGACGACACGGATATTGAGTACATCTATCAACACCTGCTGTTGAGTCATCAAACCAGCATCCTGAGCGGCGAACAGATCCGGGATGGTTGGCTGACACACATTTATTCGGATGAGAATTCACCGTTTACCACTGCTAACGGCAACAAGCAGAATTTTCTTTGGGTGTCGAACCAGGCTGCACACGATTTGATGCGCGTCGAGGGTCTTGCGCCACCGGCAACCAGCGATCCTGCCAACAATCCCCTTTACGAGATGATCGATGCGCAGCTTACGACCGAGATATTCGGTTTTTTTGCGCCGGCACGTCCGGATGTGGCCCTGGAAATGGCACGGTTGCCGATCCGCACCACCGCTTACGAGAATTCGGCATGGGCCTCCGAGTTCTATGTCGAGATGTATTCGCTGGCCTCGTTGGTTGATCAGGAACTGCCGATAAGGGACCAGATCCTCTGGATGGCGGACACGGCGCGGCAAAGACTCCCGGAAGACTCCTATACGGCGAAGATGTTCGATTTCGTGAACGGCCGCTACGAGGCGGGCGTGCCCTGGGAGCAGGCACGGGATGAAGTCTACGTTCGCTACCAGGAAACCGTCAAGATCGCGGCCCTGGCGGGTTGGGACTCCGACAACCCGGCGGCGACCTGGGGCGGGCTGCTGGGGTTCATGATCGGCAGGGACGGTATCGAGCAGTCGTTCGGCAGAACGTTTTCCGATCGCTTTAATATTCACAGAACACGCGGCGGCTTCCCCAACGACGGCATCGATACGTTCCAGGCCATGGCCGAGAAGGGTGTGTATATTGTTGATCGGGTGGTGCAGGAAGAGATGGGTGGCGGCATCGATCTGGTGAACGATCTCTGGTTCATACCGGTTGCCGGCTCAGCCGCGGGCGCGAACTCGGAATAAGGGCCGGAACGGCTTCAAGGAACCGATATGTTTGTATTGCAAGACTACGCAGTGGCTGTCGTCTTCTGCTTGATCACCATGCTTTGCTGGGGATCCTGGGCCAACACTCAGAAGCTCGCAGGCAAGACATGGCGCTTCGAGTTGTACTACTGGGACTACGTGATCGGCGTTCTGCTTGCTGCACTGCTCTTCGCGTTCACGATGGGAAGTGTGGGTTCCGAGGGCCGCGGGTTCCTCGAGGATCTGGCTCAGGCGTCAACAAGTCATTTGGGCTCTGCCGTACTCGGCGGAGTCGTGTTCAACGTCGCCAATATCCTGCTCGTCGCGGCCATTGCGCTCGCGGGGATGGCCGTGGCATTTCCCGTCGGAATCGGCCTGGCGCTGGTGATCGGCGTCATCGTGAACTATATAGCCCAACCCCAGGGCGATCCGCTGATGCTCTTCGCCGGGGTGGGCCTGGTTGCGGCCGCGATCATCATGGATGCGATGGCCTACAGGCGCCTGCCCGGGCAGGGCGGTTCGCGCGGCACCCTCGGTCTCGGTCTGGCCGTTCTGTGCGGCATTCTCATGGGCTTTTTCTATCGGTTCGTGGCTTCGGCCATGTCGCCCGACTTTGTCGACATGCAGGCAGGCATGCTGAGCCCGTATACCGCCATGGTTTTCTTCGCCTTTGGAATCCTGTTGAGCAATTTCGTTGTCAACACGATCATCATGCTCAAGCCGTTACAGGGCGATCCGATTGCTCCGGCACAGTATTTCCGGGGCACCGGCAAGGACCATGTATGGGGCATCGCGGGCGGGATGATCTGGTGTGTCGGCATGCTGTTTTCCATCATCGCATTCGGCGTTGCCGGGCCCGCGATTTCGTACGGGCTCGGGCAAGGCGCCACGATGGTCGCGGCGTTCTGGGGCGTCTTCGTGTGGAAGGAGTTCAGGGATGCACCCGCGGGAACCGATCGACTGATCGGCATGATGTTCGTCAGCTTCATCCTGGGCCTGGTCCTCATCATCGCGGCGGGGACATGATCCGCGTGGTTCCGCCGTCGCCGCTTCCCTGCATCGTCCGCTGAAACGTTCCCCGGTACCGAAAGAGTTTGTGAGAAAGCCCAAAATCGTAGTCGTCGGTAGTTCCAATACCGACATGATCGTGAAATCCAGCCGTCTTCCTATGCCGGGGGAGACCATCGTCGGCGGTGAATTCTTCCTCGCGGCGGGCGGGAAGGGTGCCAACCAGGCCGTTGCCGCGGCCCGCCTCGGCGCAGACGTTCAATTCGTATCCCGAGTCGGTGCGGACGCATTCGGCGATCAGGCCATCGCCGGCTATCAGACGGACGGCATAAACGCGGACCTGATCGTGCGCGACCCGGACAACGCGACCGGTGTCGCGTTGATTCTGGTCGACGAGGCCGGAGAAAACGCGATATCCGTGGCGTCCGGAGCCAATCATGCGATGTGCGTCGAAGACATCGAACGCTCGGCAGCCTTTATTCGCGAGGCGGATATTCTCCTCATGCAATTGGAATTGCCGTTGAACGTCGTCACGCGTGCCGCGGAAATAGCCGCTCAATCCGGTGTGCCGGTCATTCTCGATCCGGCACCGGCGCCCGACGAGCCGCTGCCGGAGGGCCTTCTCCGAAACGTTTCGTGCATCAAACCGAACGAATCGGAGGCGGAACACCTGGCCGGGGTCCACGTTGTAGACGAATCCTCTGCCCGGGAAGCCGCCAATGCGTTGCTTGGAATGGGTCCGTCGTGTGCGATCATTACGATGGGCGCAGACGGCGCGCTACTGGCGGACGAGTCCGGAGTTGTATTGGTGCCTGCCACTCCGATTGCAGCGGCCGATACAACGGCGGCCGGCGACGCGTTCAGCGGGGCGTTGGCCTTCGGATGGGGCGTCGGTCTGCGGCGATCCGAAGCTGTCTTGCTGGCATCGAGTGCAGGCGCGTTTGCCGCGACGCGGATGGGCGCGCAGCCGTCGCTGCCTTCGAGATCGGAACTCGAAACGTTTTGCCGCGAGACAGGGATCGAGTGGCAACTGGCTGTTTGCGTCGACGGCACGAGCGCGCCTGTCGTACCGGCGCGATAAGAACTCAATTGCCTGGCGATTTTTTGGGCGAACGGGTTGCGGATGCCATTTGAGCCTATCTGAATTGGCGACAACGACAGATTGAGAAAGAGGAAACTTCCATGGCGGTCTATGAATACGGCAACGTTCGCATCCAGTACGAAGACACCGGCTCCGGATTCCCGCTGTTACTGATCCCGGGCGGCGGTCTGAACTCCGTTATCTCCTACTTCCCGGAGAGGGCGCCGTTCAATGCGATCGAGGAATTCGAGGACGAGTATCGGTGCATCACGATGGACTTGCGCAATGCCATAACCGGCCAGTCCTCCGGTCCGCTGGAGATTGACCGGCCCTGGGATGCGCACACCGATGACCAACTCGGCCTCATGGATCATCTGGGTATAGACGAGTTCATGGTGATGGGATTTTGCATCGGCGGCCCCTTCATCTGGAACCTCCTGGAGCGGGCACCCGAGCGTGTTCGCGCCGCCGTGATCGCGCAACCCAGCGGGTTCGATCCTGAGATTCCCGACTACTTTTACGAAAACAACATGAATGGCTGGGCCGTAGACTTGAGGGCGCGCCGGCCTGACATCACCATGGCAGAGGTCGACGCCTATCTGACGAAGATGTATCGCACCGACGCCGACTTCGTGTTCACGGTGACGCGCGATTTCGTGCGCAACTGCCGGA
The DNA here is from genome assembly GCA_965262365.1 of Candidatus Rariloculaceae bacterium. Lineage (GTDB taxonomy): Bacteria > Pseudomonadota > Gammaproteobacteria > Steroidobacterales > Rariloculaceae > UBA6522. The sequence goes on along the minus strand of OZ253541.1, from coordinate 2,248,346 downwards.
CGCCCATACTTGTCCTTCCGGACGACATCCCGGCACACCCTTACGCCGTCGCCATGGAGTCGGCGTTTCTCGCGCCGAATTCGGAATTGAGCCTCTTTCCCTGGAAGCAGCCGAAGGAGCGGATGCCGCTAGCTGTACGTCACATACGTACCTTCTTGCGCGCGCACCGGCCCGCGGCCGCCTAGCGATTCGCGCAAGGGAGATCGAAGCCAATTGTCATGTGCGGCGAGCCAGTAAGGTGCGTCATCCCCATGAACGATCTGACTTGACTCCACTGGGTTGGGGTAGCAGGCTCTAGGCGGCGATGGAGCAAGGGGAAACGCGTGTCAAAACAACGACAAACTGTAGACTCGACCAGGCGCACCATTCTCGCGACGGGTGCCGCAGCAGCAGTGGCAGCCGCGGCGACGCGCGCGTTCGGACAGGTGGAGCAAGGGGAATCCCCCATGGCATTCCATGAGAACGGCGACGTGCGCATTCGCTATTCTGACACCGGCGGTTCCGGCTTTCCGTTACTGCTTATTCCCGGCGGCGGTCTGAACTCCATTGCCTCCAACTTCTCAGGGAGGGGCCCATTCAATCCCATCGAGGAATTCCGGGGCGAGTACCGATGCATCACGATGGATTTGCGCAATGCCTTCGGCGGCGAGTCAACCGGTCCGCTGGAGATCGACAGGCCGTGGGATGCCTACACCGACGATCATTTGGGCGTCATGGATCACTTGGGCATCGACGAGTTCATGGTCATGGGCTTCTGCATTGGCGGTCCCTTCATCTGGAACCTCCTGGAACGGGCGCCTGAGCGCATTCCCGCGGCCGTAATCGCGCAGCCCGTCGGTTTCAATCGAGAGAATCCCGACTATTTCTACAACAATTACATCGACGGGTGGGCAGTCGACCTGAGCGCCGGCCGGCCGGATGTCACCCTCGAGATGGCCGACGCCTTCCTGACCAACATGTTTCGCACCAGTGGCGACTTCGTATTCACGGTGACGCGGGAATTCGTACGCAACTGCGAAACGCCGGTATTGATCCTGCCGGATGACGTGCCGGCGCACCCCTACGATGTCGCCATGGAGTCGGCATTTCTCGCGCCGAACTCCCAACTCAGCCTCTACCCCTGGAAGCAGCCCGAGGAGCGGATTCCGCTGGCGTTACGGCATATTCGCTCGTTCCTGCGCGCGCACCGGCCCGCCGGCGACTAGCAGGTCGCTGCCATGTTTTCACGCAATCACTCAGGAGTGGGGAACACACCCATTGATCGACACGGGGAAATTATCATGACGCAATCCGAGTCTTCCTTACGCGCCCTATGCCTCAGAATCGCAGCCTTGTGGCTGATCTGCCTTCCGGGCCTTGCCCTGGGACAAAGCACGTTCACCCATGTGCACCTGAGGGCGCCCGACGCGTGGGCGGCCGCGCACTGGTATCACACGCTCGTCGGCGGCGAACTCCGAGTGGGAGGAGAGCGTGGTATGGGGGGCGCGCGTCAGCCGAACGGCAACATCGGCACCATGTTCAACGAGCCGGACGGGTCGTCGGCGCCGTCCAACGTCGGCAGCGCGATCGATCATTTCTCCGTCTACGTGGACGACCTGGAAGCAGCAGTGGAGCAGGCCAGGAGCATGGGCGCGACCATCGACACCGAGCCGCAGGAGGGCATCACGGTTTCCAGGATCGCCTATATTCTGGATCCGTGGGGTACGCGAATGGAATTGCTCGAGGACCCCGACGGTTCCGGCCTTGGCCACGTGCACGTAATGGTGAACGACCGGGACGACGTGCGGGATTGGTTCCTGGAGATCTTCGGCGGGGAATACGATTCCGAACGTGGTGGCGACCGGTACCACGCCGTACGTTACGGTGATGTCTGGGTTCACATTACCGAAGTGGAAGAGGAAATGGCGCCGAGCCGCACGCGGTCGCTGGATCATTTCGGCTTCAGGATTTCCGAGGATCTGCAAGCATTCGCCGAGCGCATTGAGGCGACCGGCTATCCCCCGTACCTCATCAGGCCCAACCCACCCGGCTCGGATTTGCTTTGGTTCGAGGGCCCCGGTGGAATACACATCGAGATTTCTTCCAGCGCGGGCGCGCCTCCGAGATAAGCCACGGCGTATTGACCATGGCAATGGCCGACGATGCTGTGCGTTGGAGCAGTTGGCAGACCATTTGCGGAAAGTAACAAGGAAAGCGCCCATGGCGAATGAAATCGCTCAATTGCGTCAACAAGTGGAAGAGCTTCGCGTGCAGCTCGAACAGGCAAGTAGCGGTAGCAGCGGATATTACCATTCGCCCCTGGTCAAACAGGACTGGTTCAACCTGCGGCACATGCCGGACAACGGGTTGGACCGGGAAGCCGTCAAGCTGATGGTGGAAAACGCCCACGCGCTGGATTTTGACCACCGGCTAAACACCTCCTCCTACGTAAACGTTGCCCTGGAACAAGAGGAAGAGGCCATCGCGCTGTTGGGGCTGCGAGTCAACCTTGCCGACCAGACGGTTTATCCGCAGTCATACAAACTCCACGACACCACGGTCAACATGATCGCCAACCTCTGGCATTGTCCCGAGGATTCCGATTTCGATGACTATGGCGTCTTTCCCGGCGCCGGTACGGTCGGCTCCACCGAGGCCTGCCTGCTTGCCGGGCTGGCTTTGAAGTTCCGCTGGCGTAACTGGTACGCGAAGCGCCGGGGAACGACCGTGGACGAGATCATGAATCAGCGTCCGAACCTCGTCATCTCCACCTGTTTTCAGGCAGCGTGGGAGAAGTTGTTCAAGTACATGGATATTGAACCGAGACTCATCCAACCTTCGGTCAAGACCTTCACCCTGGACCCGGAGAAGATTGCCGACGCGATCGACGAGCACACCATGGGCGTGGTCTGCATCATGGGCAATCACTACGGTGGCCACTACGATCCTGTCCAGGCGGTGAGCGACGTCCTCGATCGGGTCAATGCCGAACAAGGCTACCAGGTTGGCATCCACGTCGACGCGGCTTCCGGCGGATTCATCGCGCCGTTCCAGGACGACCTCCCGCCCTGGGATTTCCGTGTCGATAATGTTTTGTCCATTTCGGCAAGCGGTCACAAGTATGGGGGGTCAATCTGCGGGACGGGCTGGATCGTCTGGCGGCATCGCGACGACTTGAGCGACCACGTTGCCATATCCGTGACCTATCTCGGAGGCAAGGCGGAGTCCTATACGTTGAACTTCTCGAGGCCTGCCGCAGGTGTTTACGCTCAATACTACAAACTGCTGCACTACGGCATGTCCGGCTATCGCCAGACGTGTGAAAACATGATGGCGATAGCCCGATTCCTGCGCGATGGCCTCCGGGCGATGAGCCATGCGGGCAAGCCGCGGTTCGTGATGCTTGATGCGGGAGACGAGGGCTGCCTGCCGGTGGTGACGGCCATGTTGAATCCGGAATGCGGATTGGGCTACGACGACATCGACTTGCAGCACGTGGTGTCTCAGCATCACTGGTACGTCGGCAGCTATCGAATGCAGTTTGACCATCCCTTGTCGCATGAGAAGCTGCCCCTATTCCGGGATGCAGAGCCCGACGCTTGCATGTTCCGCATCGTTCTGAAAAACAATCTCACGCGTGGCATGGCGGAACATCTCCTGGAGTCGATTCAGCTGGCTCTGGAATTTCTGGATTCGATGGGCGCCAACGGCCCACTGGCATTCGACACGCACCAGCTTCGGCACAAGGACCAGCGCCGATTTACCAATCACTGCTGAGGCCGGGGCAGAGGCCAGGCGGACTTGCCGATGATGCAAGAGGGGCCATAGCGACCCGGAAACGGGTAGACAGTCGCCATTGTCCCCGGAAAACGCATAGGGTAGTTGACTCCATTTGTGCTAGTACTCTAATATTCAGAGTACACATCTCTTCAGAGTAACTATCGATCCGAAGATGGAGCAAAAAATGACCGACACCCAGATAACCAAGGAAGATCTCGCCTACGTTCGCGCGGCTGCCGATCGATCCGAGCCCATTCACATACCGTCAATCTACCTCCTGTGGGCCGTGATCTGCCTGTGTGGTTTCCCTCTGGTGGATTTCGTTGGCCCAGGTTCGTGGTTGATTGGCCTGTACTGGTTAATTGCCGGGCCGGTAGGCGGCGGAGTGTCTTGGTGGCTTGCCGCCCGAGCTGAACGCCGGGCCGGACAGGTCAACCGCGAGGAGGGCAGGCGCTGGGCATTTCACTTCCTTGCATTCGGAGGGACGGGTCTACTCGGATACGGCATGGTTGGGGCGGGCCAGCTCACCTGGTCCGGATTCACATCGCTCTGGATACTGCTGTTGGGGTTGACGTATTGCCTGGCGGGGTTGCATCTGGAACGCCGCTTGATGCCGGTCGGTATAGCGTTGTTTGCCGGCTATCTGATCGCGCTCCTCGTGCCGGAGTATGGATTTACGGTTGTGGGTGTGCTCGTCGCCCTGGCGCTCTCATTGCAGGCGTACCTTGGAACCCGTGGGCAAGATGCAGCGAACTGACCCGGACGTAGGCGGCCTGGACGAGCTGGGTTCGCTCGGCGGACTGCTCGAACACCGGGTCCGGCTCGCCATCTGCGTCCTGCTTTCAAATCACGACGCGATGTCGTTCAGCCGGCTCAAGCAGGTGTTGGAGGAGAACGACGGCAGTCTTGGCACCCATCTCCGCAAACTGGAGGATGCCGGTTTTCTGGCGATCGAGAAGAGCTACCGCGACCGGCGGCCGGTGACCTGGTACGAACTGACCGATAGGGGGCGTAGGCAGCTCAAGCTGTATGTCGCAAACCTGATGACGTTGATCGAGCGGGTAGGGTGAGCGCGGACCAGCGCGGAGTCGCCCTTCCGAGCAACCGGCTCGGAAAACGTCCTCGCTATTGCAGAACGAATTTCTGCACGCGCTTCCCGGTCAAGACCTCGCCGGTGTAGATGTTGCCCTGGGAATCGCTGGCGATGCCGTCGATCCAGTAGAACTGCCCGGCGTTGCGGCCGGGGCTGCCGAACTGCCCCACGTACTCCCCGGTGAACCGGTCGTGAATCCAGACCCGGTGATTCGTGCCGTCGGCGACGAATACGTACTGCTGGTTCTCGTCATGGGAGAACGCCAGGTTATACGTGGAACCGCACATGGGCCACTCGTTGCTGCCCGGCCCGCCGCAGATCGGGCCCCGGGCCGGCGTATTCGGCGCCACCATGAACTCGAATACGTGTTCGCCGGCCTTCGTGAACACCTGAATTCGGTTCATGCCGCGCTCGCAGACGTAGACCAGGCCGTCATCCGAGATCATGACGCAATGGACTGCCGGAACGAACCCGTCCATATCGGGCGGCGGGCCGCCGTCCCATTCGTACGGCGGGGTCGGTCCGTTGTCGATCTCGCTCAGGGGCTTGCCGCGTCCACCCCAGCCGCGCTTGTAATCGCCGTTGTCCATGTCGTAGACGAGTACGCGCTTGCCGTTTTCGAGGATATAAATCTCCCGTTCATCCTCGTCGAGCGCGAGGTTGAAGATGCCGTTTCGGAGAATTTCCGTCTCCTGATTGTCCTGGTAGTTGCGCGGTAGCGGCGCCTCTCCTGGCGCAGGTCTGGGCCCACGGTGCGGGAAGTCCCATAGAAACTCGCCCTCGCGGGTGAACTTCAGGAGCCCTTCACCGTGTCCGAGGCCCGAGACCCAGACGTTGAACTCGCTGTCGACGATGACGGTCTGGGGGCTGGCCGGCCAGAGCGGATGGTGGCCCGGGCCGCCCCAGGCATTGATCAGGTTTCCCTCCGGATCAAACTCGAGAATCTCCGGGGTAGGCACGCAGCAGTCGCCCCGGGGCGGGTCGAATGCGGCCATGGACTCGTCCGGGCGCATGTCCCTGCCGCGGCTGATGATCCAGATGTGATCGCGGTCATCGGTCGTCATGGTGGGCACGCCCTGGATGAGCCAGGCATTCGGCAGCGGCACCTTGGGCCAGAAAGGATCGACCGCATACTCCGGGACCGAAACGTCCTGGGCAAGGCCGTCGGAAGTCGGAGCGAACGAGCAAAAAATCGCGGTGATGATCAGGGCAGAATACAAAAGCCTCATCTTGTTGCCTCCAAATGGTCTGAGTTGCGTGCGCATTCAGGCTCTCCTATTCCGCCGTGAGGTGCAAGGAGCTGATCTGGGGATTGCACGGCTCGTTCACGAATTCGCGGTCCGGTTCCTTGCGCACGCCTTGAAGTCCTAATCCCGCGGCGCAACGTTTTGAATGGACCGACTGGCCGATTCCTCATCGCACTGAAATTCCTGGATCGGCGTATCGTCAGGCAGGCGCGACAGGAGCACGCGGCCGGAATAGGGTGCGGTGAGATACTCTGGATCCTCTACCGTGTACTCCAGCACCGGAGTCCTGCCACCATCTGACAGTGAATAACGCTCCGTCAAACTTTTCCTGGTGCTCGACGGCACATATCCGCCTCTGCCGTTGGGACCGAATATCGATGCGAGCCCGGCGGCCTGCGCAGGGATCGGTCCGAGGCAACGGCGAATCCCCAAACGTGTTTATGTTCGGGTCTCGCAGGACAATCCAGACTCCTGAAAATCGATCTGCAGCGTCCACCCCTGATGGCCCCTCGTACTCACCGACGGGCAACGGATTGCTGCGGCCGATTTGAGCGCCGTCTGCCGTAAAATAGCCTCTCCCAAGCAGAAAGCCAGGGACCCCGTCGCGGCGCAGTGCACCCCGAACGACAATTCGGTCGCCCGGTTCAAAGGTATCCGCGTCGAAACCCTGTCGGCGCATGATGGGGTTCGGTCCCATTTCGACCTCCCAGAGTCCGGCGAAACCGTCGTTATTCTCAGCCTCGATAACGAGTATCGAGTGAGGGCTGCGCAGCATGAAGTCCACAACCACGCCGGACAGATCGATGAGCCGAGTCTGGTCGAAGGGTGCGAAGGAATGGTGAGCCGGAACCGTCAACGGCAATAGCGCGAGTCCGAAGCCGATCGACGGCGCGCTTCCGCAACGGGTCGACGCGCGCGGCTCTCTGGTTGCTTGCATTTTGACTTTCCCGCTGATGAGGTTGACTGAGCGGGTAGGGCTCCTGACCGGAGTTACTGCCTGCGCTTCAGTTCGAACGTGATTGATTGCTCATCGCTGAGTTCGCCGTCAACCATGCTTTCCCAATGCGTGGTGAGGCGGTCGTCGCCTTGAAATACGTACTCGGCCTGGTGCATGTGATCGGCACCGGGGGCGGATAGATTCGTGATGCTCTCCATTCGCCATTGCAGGCGGCTTTCGTCGTCCGTCGAGAGTGCACGCAGGCGCGGTTGGTTGCCGGCAGAACAATAGTGCGTCATCAAGATCCGGTCGCCATCGACGTGGTAGACGTTGAGCATTTCGTACCCGTCGGGATGATCCGGGAACATACGCTCCACCAGCGTCGAACCGGCGGACGTGACCCGAAAGCTGGAGCCGACAACGTCGGTTTCTTCGCCTCGCTCGTCCAGAAGCATCCATTCACCTTCCAGTGCGGCCAGCCTGGACATGATGTCCTCACCTTCCGCGGCCACCGCGGATACGCTCATCGCCAGCGCGGCGACGCCTACCATCAACGCATTTCTTGTCATTGAGGATTCTCCCTGGATCATTGCGAGTTATCCGCGAGGGTGGCGAGTTTACCACCAATACGGATCAGGGACGGGCGAGTGATTGGCTCTGTCCGGCAGTGGGACTCGGAGTGAATTTTGGAAGATCGCATGCCCGTTTGTATATGGACTTTGTGTATATGGATATGTTATTTTTCGCATATGATTCTTCCAGGCGTTCGCCTAAGTCGCTCGCACCAATTGGTGTCGACCACCGGGGGAAACGATCGTGCATACATATCTTGAGTCTTTTCAGTCCGCCTGCTCGGATGTTGTCGCTCACACGTCCGGCCCAGCCGAGATCGTGCGTACGCTGGCGCCGCAAATGCGCAGGCTCCTTCAAGCGGCGCCGGAGTTCCTGGAGCCTTGCCACCGACAGGGTCGTCCCGATCATTACGCCCGGAACCTGATCTTTGCCGGGGAGGACGACTCGCTTTCTCTGTTCACGATGGTCTGGGCGCCCGGACAATGGACACCCATCCACGACCACGGCACATGGGGTGTGGTCGGTATCGTGGAAGGCATGCTGGAGGAACAGTCGTTCGTACGTGTCGACAACGCTGCGGATACACATCCGGACGATGGGATCCAACTGTTGCCGGGCGGTCTCGTGCTACTGCCACCGGGCGCAGTCGCGACGTTTGTGCCGGATCCCGATCACATACATGTCACCGGTGTAGCCGCAAACCGTAAGTCGACCCTGAGCCTGCATCTGTACGGACGCTACTTGAATGCCTTTAATGTATATGACAAGGCAGCGGGGACGCGGCATCTTGTCGACGTGGAGCATACGGAACCAAGCAACGGCGCGGAGCTGCGCTGCGCATAGGCCATCGGCATCGAATCGGCGACGAGCGTCGCCCAACGCCGGTTCAGACTACCGCGACACGCCTTGTATCTCCGTTTTCGGTCCAGGTTATGACCGGGATCAGCGGGTCTTCGGCTCCTGGACTCAACTTGCGCAGCGAAGCCAGAAAGGCGGCTGCGACGGGGGAGACGTCTTCCCTGGCAAGCCCGACCAGCCAGTTGCGGGCATCCACCCAAGCGCTCAGATCCGCGATCGAGTCCTCGTGCAGTTGGCGAATCTCGCTCAACCGATCTGCATCCAGCCGCTCAGCGTCGTTGTCGATGGTCACGCCCATGCGGTCCAGTTCGCGCCAGTGCGCGACAAAGCTGGCCAGTTCGTCGGCCCGCTCACCAATTCCGCGAACGAGATAGAGGACATGGCGTTGAGTTTTCGACATCCGGGTGCCCCTGATGCCGAGGTTTCTCTTGATTCGTAGCCTGGAGTAGTCGCGCCAGGCGAATATCAGGTCTGCGACGTCGTGGTCCGTCGCGTTGGCCAACCGGACGAGCGCTCTTTCGGCCCAGGGAATTCGGCGATAGGACTTGAGTTGCTCGAGAATGGCTACGCGGACAATCTCGTCCACGGCCTTCTCGGCGATTTTCAGAAACTCGTCCCGGGACAGTTCAAACGCGGTGTCGATCGTCAGGCTGCGCCGTTCGCCGTCGGGGGCGCCGAAAACACTGTCGGTCTCCGTGAAGCGCTCGGTTACGCCGTCAGCTATGAGCCCGGCGTCCTCAAGACTCTTGAGGTATTCATGCAAATCCTTCGGCTTCATGTTGTTGTCCGTGTAGTTCAACTGCACGGCAAAGGCATCGGGTGCATCCGGGGCCGTTATGAAATTGATCAGGCTGCTGACGCGCATCGACTGACCTTCGCCGAAGGCGACGTGTTCTTCGGAGACCTCGCCTTGAGCTTCGAAGACGTTGATCTGTCCGGCGACTCCGTGCTCGGCCTTGAGGTTCGTTGACAGGGCGCGGCTAGAAGCGATTTCACGCCCGAAAAGATTGAACGTGAGTCCGGTCGTGACCTTGCGTTCGAACATACGTTTGAAGACGCAGCTTTCCAGAGTGATCGCGTTATTTCCCTCGTCCATCCCGGCCGTCATCGCGTCGGCGAAATCGCCGGTCAGCATCTTGCGATAGAGCGCCTTGCCGCCCTCGTCACGGGGGTTCAATCGCAACCTCAGTAGCGTCTTGGTGGCGCCGCTCCTGGTAACGGCGCGCCCGTACCGTATGGCGAGGCGTTCCTTCTCGGCGGCCTCCACGGCGCCTGCGATTTGCGCTTCCAGCGCGCGATATCGGGCGAGGAGATACTTGAGGGGCGCCATGCAGCGTTCCGCAGCGGCGTCCAAATCGTCGGACACGCCTGCGGGGAGTTCCGCAAACCGGGCAAGCGCCTCTGTGATCGGCTTCGCTTCGTCGCGCAACGCGGCTCTCAGTTCCTTGAGCAGGTCTGCGTTCAGGTCGTCGAGTGCCTCGCCGATACATCTGCTGGCCAGCGCTGCGACCTCGTCGCACTGCTCCGGTGGTATCGGCATGGCGTCCAACGTGCCGCTGATGATCTGGTCGGTAGTTCCAGCCAGAAGATCGGTCCAGTTTTCCGTCCTGGCGCCCGCCGATTCCACGATCGCGTCGATCAGGGAGTCGGCAAACCGTTTGGCGGCGCGCTCGCCGCCGCCGGCCATTACGTCCGCCAAGGCGCGCACCGATGGGTTCGACGCCTTCAATCGCTTTCTGAGTTTGTCTCTCAAGAGGGCGCCTGGCTGGGAGTACGTCTTCACGATGTCGTCAAGGCGATCAGGTACCGCCGCAACTTGTTCCATCAACGGAGCGATGGCCTGGCGCAACCCCCTGATTCTGACCTCCGCGCCGATCGACAGCGATCGAGCACTACGCTTCTTCCGTGACTCTGTCAGCCACACCCGCGCGTGGCCACCGCGAGCGCGGCCGATGGTTAACCTGAACTCGCCGGTCCTGACCCAGTTCAGCGAGTAGGTGGCATCCGCTTTCAGCCGGACCGGGATGGCGCCGCCCGCTGTGTCAAGGGCCTGCATCCACGATTGACCCGCTTTCAACCTTGCGCCAAACCGAGCTCGCCTTTGAATTCATAGTTCGGCCCCGAAAGTATCCGGACGCTCGCCTGTCCCGTGCCCTTCAGGGCTAGCGTCAAGGTCCCGGAGCCTGGCACTTTTGCCTGCCGCGTAGATTTGGAGACCCAGGAAATTCCCTTGGCGGGGATATCCGCAACTGGACCGGCGAGTTGCCGCAGTAGTTCGCTGGGAGAGATCGATCCCGCGGCGTGCTCAAGGAACTCCTTGAGCGCCTGAAATTCGAAGTCAGGCAGCACGGCCCGCAACCCGGCCGATAAACGCGGGCGATCCTTTGCAAGCACCTCGATCAGTTCGGCGATCAGGTCCGCTTCCGCGATCTCATTCAATCGGTCGGCAACGTCTGCGCCGAGATCGATGGTCTGCCCCGCAGCGAAAATTAGGAAGCCGGTCATGATTGGGCGAGCGATTGTCCTGGATTCCTCATGGACTCGGACGATGGGTCCGTGGCAGCGCAACTGATGCTACAAGGACAGGAGATGCTCGCTCATTCGCTGACGAGTAGCCTCGTCGGGGAGCCGACCGTAGCCGGCACGCAGATTGTCGATGACGTGCCTGACTTGGCGGGTTTCCGTGACGATTCCGTTCACGGCCGGGTGCGACAGGATGAATTTCAGGGAGAACTGTGCCCAGGACTCGCAATCGAAGTCGGCCGCCCATTCCGGCAGCGGCTTGCCGGCGACCAGACTGAATATCCCGCCGTCATCTATCGTTTTGAACGCTTCAACAATAAGGACGGCTATTCCCAGGTCCGCGGCGAGCGGAAGCGTGGTCTCGGCGGCCTGCGGATTATGGATGGAATATCCTGTCATGATGAAATCCGGGCGTTCGGTCCTCATGAACCGGTCCATTTCCACGTAATCGTCGTTTCTCGTCAGGCTGACGCCGATATAGCGGGTCCGTCCCGCCTCTTTCCCGTTTACCGTGATCTTGCCTGTCAGGAACATCTCGTCCCTTAGCCCCATTTCAGTAAGGATTTCACCAAGAATCGGTACGTCCGGCCGGAAAAACGAGGGGGTGTCAAGAAGTCTGCCACCCAGGTCCACCATAGTCTCAAGAACGGATATGGGCAGTTCCTGACCTTCCGGCGGGAGGTCAATGAAAATGTCAGGTGCGCCCAATCCGATGACGGGCAAGTACTCGTCGGTTCCAGGAATGCGGCGGGTCCGCATCGTTTCCTGCGCAAACGACCGGACGGGCAGGGAGGCAGCGGCCGCGAGAGCGGCACTCTGAGCCAGGAATTCTCTTCGGTTACTTTCGCTCAAGCTGGCCATAGTTCAATCTCCGGAGAGCTAAAGGGTTTGCGGTGTTGCTTCTCGTGCGCCACGGAAGGTGGTTTCAAACTCGTGAGTCAAAGCCGAAAGCGCCAAGCGCAGCTTCATGGTACCACTCCATCAGGTCCGCGCCTTGGCCCCCAACTGCGATGGATTATGAAGCGAGATGCCCATCCGGAGCTTCTCCGATTGACCGATACCGTCGCGAATGTCAGTATCTGATAATATTCAACATTATCTGACATATCGAGGTACCCGGATGCCAAACGTGCACCTGACCGAGCAGATGCGAGCCTACGTTCAGGGCCAGATCCAGTCCGGTGCCTACGCCAACCTGAGCGAAGTGGTTCGGGCGGGCGTCCGAATGCTCATGGAACGTGACGGCGCTCGCCAATTCTACGTGCTGAAGGCGAGTTTGGAACAAGCTGTGCGCGAGGCCGAGACCGGCGAGTTCGAGCAATTCGATCCCCGGGCATACGAGCCAGATGCCGGCGCGGGATAGTCTCCGCGACACGACAATCAGGTTGTCCCGGCTGGCACGACGGGACCTGGACGAAATCCGCCGCTACACAGTCGAGACCTGGGGCCGCAATCGGTGGTTGGCGTACTACCGGGGTCTGGTGCGGGCTTTCGAGGAAATTTCGACCAATCCTGAAGGTGGGCGCGACGGAAGTCTTTTTTCACCGGGTTTGCGCTCGCTGAATTACAAGCGACACATTATATTTTTCGCCCGGATTGCCGCGGCAGACGATGAGCCGGTGATCCTGCGTATCGTTCATCAGCGCCGCAATATGCCGGCACTGGTCTATTTTGATGATCTGGGAGGCTGAGACGATTCGCCCATGCGGAGAATATCGGCCATAATGTCCGCAGAATATGCGGACATTAGATGAGCTACATCTGGGAACATAAGCAATGGCCTGTGCTGCGCTGGGACGATCATGCCCTGGCGGGGCTCCTGGCCCATGTCAGTCGGCAACAGGGCTGGCTCCTCGGCAAGATGGAGGGGCTGGGGTTTGAACTGCGCGATGAGGCCCATCTGCGAACACTGACCGAGGACGTGGTCAAGTCCAGTGAGATCGAGGGTGAAAGACTCGACCGAGAGCAGGCCCGCTCCTCCATCGCTCGGCGGCTCGGTATGGATATCGGCGGCCTCACCCCGACGGACCGAAATGTCGATGGCGTCGTCGAAATGATGCTGGACGCGACCGGCAACTATGACAAGCTGCTGACTGCAGAGCGGCTTTTCGCCTGGCACGCGGCGCTGTTCCCGACCGGCCGAAGCGGCATGACTCCGATCATCGTCGGGGACTGGCGTACCGACGCGGCCGGGCCGATGCAGGTCGTCTCGGGTCCGATCGGGAAAGAGACGGTCCACTATGAAGCGCCGCCTGCCAGGCGCCTGCCCGAAGAAATGGAGAAATTCCTGGCGTGGCTTGAGCAGCCGGGAGACACCGATCCGCTACTTGTCGCCGGGCTCGCGCATCTGTGGTTTGTGACGCTTCATCCGTTTGATGACGGTAACGGCCGTATCGCCCGAGCGATCGCCGATGGGGCGCTCGCCCGCTCGGAACAAACCGGCCAGCGTTTCTACAGCATGTCCGGGCAGATCCGCGCCGAGCGCGACAACTATTACACTATGCTGGAACGCACCCAGAAGGCGGACATCGACATCACCGGATGGCAGACATGGTTTCTCGAATGTCTGCTGCGTGCGATCGAAGGGGCGCAAGGCACGCTGTCGACCGTGCTCGAAAAAGCGCGCTTTTGTGAGCGCTTTGCCAGGGAACCCTTCAATGAACGGCAAATCAAAGTCCTGAACCGTCTGCTTGATGGATTTGAGGGCAAGTTGACCTCATCCAAGTGGGCCACGCTCGCCAAGTGCTCGCAGGATACCGCCTATCGCGACATCATGAACCTTGTCGAACGCGGCGCGCTCCGGAGAGACCCCGGCGGAGGGCGGAGTACGAGTTATTCGGTGGCTAAAGGCGGTTAGGCCGCTGCTACGCATTTCGACCGAAGTCGGCGTAGAATCTGGGTTTCTGCGAGATCGCCAGAGGGGAGAAGAATAATGAACATGATTCGAGTGACAGTACTGACGCTTGGCGCGGTTTCCATGACCGCCGTGGCGCAGCGAAAGGGCGGCGACGACATCACGGGGCCGTATGACGTTGACGTCGATTGGGCCCAGAACGTCTGTGGAGACGGCTGGCAGTCCGGTTCGACGAGTGGCGTCTGGGCAGAAAGCGCCGATCGCGTTTACGTGTTCCAGCGCGGTTGTCTGCCGGCGATTCCACCGTCGAACTCGATCGTTCCTGAGCGCAATGCATCCGGTTACTCGTTGTCTGCGAGCGATCCCGCGCGACACCCGCGCTGGGAGTACAACCTCATGATTTTCAATCGCGATGGCGAGTTCATCGATTCCTGGGAACAGCATAACGACCTGTTTGTAAGACCCCATCGCGTGGTGATGGACCCAAATGATGCCGAACGCCATGTTTGGCTCATCGATGACGGCGCGCACATGGTTTACAAGTTCACGAATGACGGCGAGCTCCTGATGTCGCTCGGCGAATTTCGCGTGCCCGCGAGCGACGAGAGTCACTTCGGCCGACCTACCGATATCGCGTTTCTGCCGAACGGCGACTTTTTCGTCAGCGACGGCTATCGCAATACGCGCGTGGTGAAGTTCAACAAGGACGGCGAATACGTGCTCGCGTGGGGCGAGCCGGGCACGGGACCGAGCCAGTTCGATACGGTCCATGGTATTGCGGTTGATGGCCAGAATCGCGTCTACGTCGCCGACCGTGCCAACTCGCGCATCCAGATTTTCGACGAGAACGGCAACTACCTGGACGAGTGGAACGACATTACCTATCCCTACTACATCTATGTCTCGGCCGATCAACATCTCTGGGTTGCCGACGGCCGGACGAACAAGATCCTGAAGTACAACCTGGACGGCCAGCTGCAGAACTCCTGGGGTACGTTTGGAGCGATGCCGGGTGGCATGTGGGGACCGCACCAATTCAGCGTAGACGACGAGAACAACTTCTTCGTCGCCGATGTGCACGTCGGCCGGCTGCAGAGGTTTGTGCCCAGGGACGGCGTCGATCCTTCGCGGCTCGTGGGGCAGCGCGCTGACACGTTGTACTAGCTGGACGATTTTCGGAGCCACGAGATGAGAGCCAGGTTCACAGTCTTCGTTTACGCGTCATTGATGTGCCTTGCAGGCATGGCAGAGGCGCATCATTCATTCGCGGCACAGTACGACGCGGATCGGCCGGCGACGCTCAAAGGCGTTGTAACGAAAGTCGAGTGGATGAATCCGCATACGCGTTTCTATATCGACGTCGAAGATGACCACGGCAATGTCGTCAACTGGAATCTCGAGTTGGCCAGCCCCAACATCCTGACGAGACGCGGTTGGTCGCGGAACTCGCTACAGGTCGGTGACGTCGTGACCGTGGACGCCTCCCTGGCGAAGGACGGATCCAACATGGCCAATGCCATGTCCGTCATTCTGGCTGACGGCAGCCGGGTATTCTCCTTGTCTCCGAATACCGGCGCGCCGCCGGTAGAGCAATGAGGATGTCGGCGAATCAGGGCGCCGTCGGTAGAGCAATGAGGATGTCGGCGAATCAGGGCGCCGTCGGTAGAGCAATGAGGATATTGGCGAAACCAGCCGCCGTCGGCAGAGCAATGAGTATTCTGGCGAAACCAGTCGCCGCCGCTGCGCCACTGGCGGCGTTACTGGGGAGCGGCATCCTCAGCGCGCAGGACGCGGCCTCAATCGCGCCCAGCCGTGCCGGCGGTTCGCTCGGCGACATTGGCGGTGTGGCCGAAGGCGTCGATACGACAACACCGCGGTTAGCGAACGGCAAGCCGGATTTCTCCGGGCTTTGGTTGAGTGACGGTCCTGGCCGAAATATCTCGCTGGGACTCCTGCCCGGTGAAGAAATCGTGCTGCTGCCCGATGCGCGGGCGCTCATGGACAGCCGAATGTCCAACGAGGATCCGGAGGCGCATTGCCTCCCGACCGGCGTTCCGCGGGTCGCGCCTTATCCATGGCGGTTCGTTCGGTCACCTCTACAGGGCGAAACAACGCATCTGTACATACTTTTCGAAGGCAACATCCATAGTTACCGCCAAATTTTCGTCGACGGGCGTGACCACGGCGAGGATCCGGACCCGACCTGGTATGGGCATTCGATCGGTCGCTGGGACGGAGACACACTGGTCATCGATACGGTTGGATTCAATGATCGCTTCTGGTTCGATTTTGCCGGCCATCCGCACACGGAGCAGTTGCATACGATCGAGCGCTACACGCGACCCGATCTCGGCACGATGGAGGTCGAAACGACGATCATCGACCCCGGCGCGTACGCAAAGCCGTTTACGGTGAAATTTACCGCAAGTCTGCGGCCTGACTGGGAACTCATGGAATACATTTGCAACGAGAACAACCAGGACGTGGAGCACATCCTGGGGCCGACGATCGGCACGCCCTGAACCGAAAAAGCAAAAAAGAGGCCGTCGCTCCCACAGGCTTTGTTTGACGACAGCATAGAATCTACGTCCAAAAATAACGCTCGTGGAAAAGGAAGAGGGGATGAAGTCAGTTTCTGGGGAGCCTACTGGGCGTAGCCGCGCCGTATCCACTGCTGCCTCGGCCATAGTCGTATTTTTACTCGCGGTACCCGCCGTAGCGGAAGTCGTTCGCATCGAGGTCGAGACGCGCGATGCGGTAGCCGAGGGCAAATCCTACGGGCTGGCGGGTCCCTACGAGCGCCTTGCCGGTCGAATCCATTTTGCCGTCGACCCGGCGAACCCGGCCAATCGCATCATCCGGGATATCGATTTCGCGCCGACGAATGAAGCGGGCCTGGTTGAGTTCTCTTCGGACTTCTATCTCCTGAAGCCCGTGGACGCGCGCGCGGGTAACGGGACGGTCTTCGTCGACGTCATGAATCGGGGCGGTAAGCGCGCCCTGGGCTACTTCAATCTCGCGCCCGCCTCGCTGACGCCGGTCACCGAGGCGGATCTCGGCGACGGCTTCCTCATGTACGAAGGTTTCTCGGTTCTCTATGTCGGTTGGCAATTCGATGCGCCTCGGCGGGAGAACTTCATGCGCGTCTATCCGCCGGTCGCAACCGACAACGGCGAGACGATCGAGGGTTTGGTGCGCAGCGACTTCGTCGTCACGGAACGCAGTTACGACTATTCTCTCGGCGACCGGGGCCACATCTCCTATGCTGTTGTCGACTCGGACGATCCGCGCAATCGGCTGACCGTCCGCGACTCCGCCGCGGGCGAGCGCGAGCCGATACCGCGTGAGCAATGGCAGTTCGGGCGCGTCGAGGACGGCCGCATGGTTGCCGACCCGACGCGCGTCTATCTATCGACCGGGTTTGAGCCGAACAGAATCTACGAAGTCGTGTTTGTCGCCAGCGATCCACCCATCGCCGGCCTCGGGCTCGCGGCGCTACGCGACACGGTATCTCACCTGAAATACGATGCAGTCGAGGCGCTGAATTTTCCGGCCGGGGCGATCCAGCGGGCGATTACTTTCGGTAACTCGCAGGCGGGACGGCTGCTGCGGCACTTTCTCTACGACGGTTTCAACATCGACGAGCAGCAGCGCATGGCGTTCGATGGCCTGATTCCGCACCTGGCATCGAATGCCACGGGCAGCTTCAATCACCGGTTCGCGCAACCGTCGCGGGCCGTCGACAGAAGCTACTTTTACCCGGGCGACCAGTTCCCGTTTTCGGATGTCATGCAGGCCGATCCGGTGACGGGTGTCGAGGACAGTCTGCTGGCGCGGCTGACGCCCGAGACCATTCCGAAGGTCTTCCATACGAACACGTCAACGGAATACTGGCGGCTGCCGACCGCGCTCATCCATTCGACGCCGGACGGTGAGACGCATCTGCCTCCCGCGGACACGTCCAGAATCTATTTGTTTGCCGGCACGCAGCACGTTCCGGCGCGATTTCCCGACACACGCCTCGATGGATTGCGTATCGGCAATCCGAACAACTATCGCTGGTTCCTGCGCGCGCTGTTGCTGGCATTGAACGATTGGATTGCCGAAGGAACACCACCGCCGGAGAGTAGCTATCCGACCCGGGAGGCGGGTACGCTCGCTGAACTTGAGGACATCCGTTTCCCCGTCATTCCCGGCGTTCGCCTGCCGAGCGTCGTCAGCCGCTCCTATCGTCTCGACTACGGCCCGCGATTCATTTCCGATGGAATCATCAGTAACGAGCCGCCGATCGTGCATTCGGTGTTCCCTTTTCTCGTGGCCCAGGTCGACGAGAGCGGCAACGAGATCGCGGGGCTGAGATCGCCCGAGCAAGCCGTGCCGCTGGCCACCTACACCGGGTGGAGCCCGTTCAACCCGATCTCGACCCCCGGATCGTATATCCCGTTCGCGAGAACCCAAGCCGACCGCGAGGCCTCCGGGGATGAGCGGCCGTCGATCGAGGAGCTATACGGCAGCCGCGAGCAGTATCTCGGACTCGTTGCGTCCGCGGGGCTTGCGCTCGTCGAGTCCGGTTATATCCTTGCCCGGGATCTGCCGGCCATCATCAGGGATGCGGGCAGGCACTGGGACTATTTGATGTCCGCTGACCAAGGATAAGAAGTTCTATCGGTTTGGCGCGACTGGCTGCGTTGAGACCATCGGGTGAGAGCGTCCGCGGGCTGTGGGCGCCGCTCCAACAGGTGGCACTCTTGCGTGGAATACGCAACCCAGGGTAGATTGGTATACATACTTTCTACCAAGGACAGCACCATGGGCCTTAACATCAAGAACGACGAAACTTGTCGTCTAGCCAATGAGTTGGCGGGCCTGACCGGCGAGACGATGACAGGTGCCATCACAGTCGCACTGCGTGAACGTCTGGGTCGCGAAAGGCGTCTGCATGACGTCAATGCGGGTGTTGACGAGTTGCTTGCGATCGGACGCCGCTGTGCTGATCTTCTCGGTCCTGGGCCATCCGCTATCGAACATGGAGATTTTCTTTACAATGAACGCGGGCTGCCCAAGTGATCGTGGACACTTCCGCAGTGCTGGCTATCCTGCTCCAGGAAGCGGACGCGAGACGCTACGCCGAAGCGATCCGGACTGCGTCTCGCAGTCGCATGTCCGTGGCCAACGTGCTGGAAGCCTCCATCGTCGTGGAAAGCCGTGGTGGCGCCGCGGCTGGGCGGGAACTCGACATTTTTCTGAACAGGGCCGGAATGGAACTGGTACCTGTCACCACCGAGCATGTGGACTCGGCCCGGCACGCCTGGCGCCGTTTCGGAAAGGGAAACCACCCTGCGTCGCTGAATTTCGGCGACTGCTTCGCCTACGCGCTCGCCGATGTTTCCGGCGAGTCATTGTTGTTCAAGGGCGATGATTTTTCACAAACGGACATTCGGGCAGCGTGACCGGGAAGCGCAACCCTTGGTTCCACAGGTGATTTGATCGCCGATTCCCCAAGCAGTGACCGTACCCCTCGATTCGAGCCACCGGTGATCCAAACGACTACTATGTCTCAACGCGAACCAGCTCAGCGCAAATTCGTCCACCGGCTAATCGACTGGGAACTCATCAGGTCTCGCTGTGAGCGCTATCCAGCCGTTGGGCGCGCATTTCCAACTGAGATGCTGAAGAAACATTGCGATAGTCCTCCATTCTATGACGAGATCTTGGTCAAAATCGATCTCGATTTGAAAACCTCCTACGATCTGTGCATGCCGTTTGCATTACCAAAGAACTCAGATCGGAGCCAGTTTCTAGATACGATACTTAGCCGCTTCCTCGATCCCAGGTTCCTCGAAATTGCCAAGGAGAACGCCGAGAAGGAGTACCCCGTACCCCTTTATCGACATCCGGAGAGTTCGTTATGCGTTTATATCGAAGGGCCTGATTGCGGCGCATACATGCCCGGCATTGTCCTGAATCAAACCGGCAGTCCGGATGTGTATCTTGAACTTGCCTTAAAGGAGGCGGCTAGAGCAAAGAAGAATTCGAACGAATTAGAGAACTACCATCCAAATCTCGTTGCGGTCAACTTTTTGCTCAGCAAAGATTTTCAAGTGGCAAAGCACTTGAAAAGGTCTAGCGTGCAACCTCCGACTCTTCCTCTGTCGGCTGGCAATATTGACGCACTGGCCGTTTGCGCAGTGGGAATAGACGAGCGTTTGACTCGGGAGGACCTGAAGGTGGTAATCCGGTCCGATGGAGCTGAGCGCAATTCCTTGTTTAGGATCGCGAGCTTGTGGGGATAGGCTATTTGCGCACTTCAATCGGCCGCGCGGATCAGTTCATGGTCCTGCTGTACTTCGTGACGCCGCCGCCCGCGGTGGCGCGCGAGGCGGGACCTTCGGCAACGAAGACGTTGCCGTCGGCGGTGATGAACAGACCGCTGATGCGGCTGAACTGGTGGTAGGTGTCCAGCAACTCGCCTTCCCGATCGAAGATCTGGATGCGGTGGTTGCCTCGGTCCGCGACGAACAGGCGGCCTTGGGCGTCGAACTCCATGGCGTGCGGCGTGCGGAACTGGCCGGGACGGAAGCCAATCTCGCCCCACTGCTTGATGAAGTTGCCGTCGCGGTCGTACTTGAGGATGCGCCCGGTCCGCCCCGCCGGCGATGCCGGCGGCGGCGGCGAACACCGCCGCGAGATCGGGATACGGCAAAACGACCGATGACAACGCGACAAACCGGTCCGGATGCTGCTCCACCCACACGGCGAGTGCCTCGTCGGCCGCTCGAACGATACGCACCGCCTGCTGCGCCTCCGACACCTCTCAGGAATTCTCTACGATTTGTACGGCCGTAGAGCGCGCTACTTCGCGCGTTCCGCGAGCCCCCGAGCAATCAATGCAACTCCGTAAAGAGAACCCGCGCCGGCAATGTACAGCGTCTGTTTCGAAGGCCCGCCGAAAGCGACGTTCTGGCAGTCTCTCGGTGGGCACCTCACGGGTATGATGCCGAGATGCTCCCCGCGTGAACTCAAGACCTCGATACCGCCCCCGGTGGCCACATAGAGTCGATCTTCGCTGTCGACGGCCATCCCGTCCGCGAAAGTCCTGATTCCGCCCAAGCCATTGTCCCGGTTGCTTCGGCCCTGCAGGGTGCCGAAGTCGCGTCGGTTTTCCACCAGACCGTTCGGTTGGATATCCCACGCGATGACATGATCGCCGTTGGAATCGCTGATGTATAACGTACGCTCATCCCGGCTTAGCTGAATGCCGTTCGGCCGGATCATGTTCTCTTCGATCCTCACCGGCTCTCCCCCCGGCGGGATGTAGTACACGGCCGGCGGCAGACGTGGCGCGAGGGGCCTGCCGCCGTACCGTTCCACCAACTCCTCGGACTGTCCCATCGTGAGCCCCGGGTCCGTAAAGTAGATGCCGCCGTCTCCGGCGACGATCAAATCGTTCGGACGACTGAACGGCATACCGTCGAAACCATCCGCAAGCACGGCTTCGCTGCCCGGCGGATAGATCACCCCGATCCTGGTGGATCCATCCCAGGCCTGGGCTGAGATCAAGCGGCCCTCGGCGTCCTGTGTCACGCCGTGCGACTCGTTGGACTCAGCGACGAGCACCGACACCTCGTTGGTCTCGGTGACCATGCGGTGGAGCCTGCTCGCATCCGGTTCCGCGAACACCAGCGTTCCGTCCATCAGGCCAATCGGATCATCCAGGCCGTCATACCCTTCCAGGATGCGTTGTATCTCCGAACCGCCCTCGACCACCCCAGGGATTTCTGTCGCCATGCCGACGACGACCGGCGCCTGATTCGCCTGACCTCTGACTACGGAAATCGGCGCCTGCGAGATGAGTGCCGCTACGACTACGAAAATTGTTTTTTTTGGTTTCATGCCGATATTCTCACCGGAACGGGATGGGACCAATCATCGCAGGTCGCCCATCAGCCTCCGGAGTCCTGCCACTGAAGTACACAATCGAACGGCTCAATTTCGACGCCTGGAGCCGCCTCCCGGAATCTATCCAGCGTGAATGGCCGGGTGAAAATTTCCGGATCGTCGATGGTGATCGAATAGTTCAACGTCTGCCCGTCCTCCGACACGGAGAATCGCTCCAGGTATTGAACCTGATCCGACTGCGGCGTGCCGTCGTTCGAATAGTATGGCCAGTCCACATGGGTTGTCGTTACGACGAGCGTATTACCTTCCCATCGTCCTACGGAGTAACCAACGGGTGAGGCTTCGGGTTCCTCCCCGGTAGCCTCACCGTTCATGTGAATGGTCCGCCGGATGTTGAACTGGGCGGAATGAATGCGGATAGTCTCGCCCTCGTCGGAGATCTCCATCGCGTGGGGATCGAACATCGTGTCCGGCATCCCATGCCGACAACTCAGTTGCCCGTTATCCGTCAAGGGTTCATAGGCAGTGGCCAACTCACGGCCCCGCTCCGTGAGCGTCTGAGAGATCAGACCCGCCTCCACGGGTACCGGTGCGCCAATTCGCCCATTCCACGTGCGAAATATGCCGTCGGCCGCTGCCTCGGCCGCCTGGGCCCTGGCTGTATCCGGTGCCCGCCGCGTAGTGTCCAGGGGCTCGCTCGACCAGCGCAGCCCTGCACTTCGCCCCTGCACGTACTCCCGCCCATCGGGCAGCAGGAAATTGAGTACGCCCAGTGAGTCGGGGTGTTGCCTCGATACGTACCCGGCGACCTTGACGCGCCCCAGAAAGTCCTCGGGAGTCAGACCCATCAACTCGAAATGGCGAGGCCATGGGGCAAATTCCAGTTCCCAGATCGTCTCGCCTCCGTTGTCGTCGGTGACGCTCAATCTCGCTCGTGTGTGGGGGTTGCGCCAGAAGACCTCTGTGAGCTCACCCTCGAATTCAGCCAGTTCGTCCGAAAGATACAGAAGTGGGTTCGCAACCGAGCCGTGATGTGCCAAGACCGGCGTGGACATCAGTACCGCGAGCAAGACCAGGGGATTAGAGGGGGCTTTCATTGTTACTTCAATCAATCTTCCACATACCGGCGCGCGTTCTCAAGATCGCACGTTATGGGCGTGAACACGAGGTCCGGTCGATACGTCGATTGCACCTCGCCCGTGACCGTCGCCGCCAGGTACTCCGGATCCTCAAGTTCGAAGCGGTAGGTCAAGCTCGTCCGATCCGGATTCAGTTCGAAGCGTTCGACAAGGTGCTTTTGCGAACCGGACGGCACACCACGCGCATTTCCATTGCGGTGATCGGCAAAATGGGTCGTATCGATGACGAGGACCTCACCCTCCCACCAGCCGACAGAGTGTCCCTGATACGAGACCGGAGCGCCTTCGTGTGAACGTGTGTCCATATGGACGGTTCGCTCGATGGTATCGTATTCACTGCGAATCGAAACCGAGGTGTCGCCAATCTCGATCTCCTGCACACTCGGAAAAATCATGAACCATGGAGCAATACGGGACATGCACTGAATTTGGGGATTCATGGTCAAGTCGTCATAGCTCTCCATCGCTTCGCGACCTCTTTCCGTCAACGGCCAGGAATACGGTTCGCTGAATAATCCAACAAGTGCCGTCTGCTCAATCACCCACGTTCCGGTCAGGCTATCGGTCTGGACCGCCAATATCTCGGTCCCGTCAAAGTTTACTGCCGGGGTTCCCCTCTCGTACAACGTGACGCCGGCTTTCCGGACCGAGTCGATTAGTGCCATGTTTCTACTGGAGTCCCTCGCGGGGTTAATTCGCACAGTAACGCGGTCGCCGGGAGCAAATGTGTTGTCGGACCAGCCGTGTCTCCTCAGCGATGTCGTCGTACCGTGCTCGACTTCCCACACGACCGGGTCGCCCGTGTCAGTCAGTGTTTCCACATAGAGATAGACATGGGGGTTGCCCCATTCGAACTGCGTTACAACACCTTCTATCGTGACGATGCGCTCCCGATCGTAGATCGCTCGGCTGTGGTGCGTCGCAGCCGGTAGCGCCACAAGCAACAGCCCGATGGCGAGGCCGACTTGTTTGAGGATCGCTCCCATGGTCTCCCTCCCTTTGGAATACGGAAGATGTTTTGGGTCGATAATACTCCGTTGATTCGAGAGTGTCTCCGACCGATCGTACTCAGACTATCGGCCTGTTCAACCGTCTCCTGAGAAGGCATGACAAAGTCCGGCTGAAACGGCTCAGCCTGCGCTACGGCGCGAGCAGCGGGATGCTGCTCAACGGCGGCGGCGCCGGTTGCGCCTCGACGAAAGCATAGATATCGGCCATGTCCCGATCCGACACCACGACCGGCGAGTACGGCGGCATCGTTCTCGTCGGATGGCGCATGTACCAGGCGAATCGCGCGTAGGTGATCGGATCGGGTCCGAGTCTCGGCCCGTGCATGCCGCCCTGGGCTTCGTCGGCATGGCAGGAATAGCATCCGTAGTCGTAATACAGTCCCGCCCCGACATCCGCGCGCCCGGCCGCGGACGCTTCCGCGGGCGCGTCCGCGGTCTGCGCCTCGAAGTAGGCGAACAACCGCGTCAGATCCTCGTCAGGCACGACTTGCACGTCGTACGCCGGCATTGTGCGCATCGGCTGCCTGACCGATGCAATGAAATCGGGCAAGGACAAATCGCTTGCCGCGATACTCGGCCCTGCCGCCGTGCCGTGGCCATCGGCGCCGTGGCACACCACACAACCGTACCGCGCAAGCAGCGAAGACCCGTCGGATGGCTCCTGAGCGTTCACGTGCGGGGTCGAGGCGACGACGGCCGCAGCGACGACGGCCGCGGCGAGGAGGACGGAGACGCTGTTGCGATTGCGATTGCGAGTCATCGTCAGCGCACCTGCGTCACAACATCGACGAGCGCCGGCTCGCCGCGCTTGACGACGGCGACCGCACGCTCGAGCGCGGGGCCGAGATCGGCGGGATCGGCGATCGGTCCTTCGGCGTGTACGCCGAGCGAGCGCGCCATTCCCGCGTAGTCGATATCGGGATCGGTGATCTCGCTGCCGACCCGGGCGCGGTCGATGTCCCGGTTGCGTGCATTGCAGATGCGTTGCACGTGCATGACCTCCATGTGGTAGGCGCGATTGTTGTTCATGACGCTCAGCAGCGGAATGCTGTGATGAGCGGCCGTCCAGAGCACGCCCGGTGCGTACATCATGTCGCCGTCGGTCTGAATCGACACGGAGAATCGCCCGTGCCTGCGGTTCGCGAGCGCGGCCCCGACCGCCGCCGGTGCACCGTAGCCGATACCGCCGCCGCCCGCGTGGCCGAGCCACTGGTGGTATCGATCGAAATCCCAGAGCTTTCGCGGCCAGCCGCCGCCGTCGCTGTAGTAGCTGGAAACGAGCGACCAGTCTTCATTCCGGATCTGCGCCCAGATCTCCGCGCACAGCCGCGCCGTGCTGACGGGGCTCGCGTTCCAGGCATACGAGGCCGCGACGCGCGTGTCTTCAGCGGCCACCCGGTGGGCCTCGGTGAGCCTGGCGCCGCGCTCGGCGAACGCGCGCTGCCGGCCGCGGCGATCGCGATATCCACTTCCTGCATGCGGCGGAAGTCCTGATAGTTCGAGCCGAAGAAGAGATCTCCGGTTGTCACGGAAACCAGCTTCGCGGACGGTTTCGCGACTCGCCTGACGGAGCGGTGCAATTGATCGCGCAACGCATTGACCGTCCCCCAGAAGTCCGTGAGCTCGAAACCGACGATGACGTCGGCCTCGGGGATCGCGGCGCCGGCGCGCAGGCTCTGGTTGAGCGGATGGCGCGACGGGAAGTTCAGGCGACTGCCCTGGTCGATGACGGCCGCCTGCAGGAGCTCGGCAAGCTCGACGAGCAAGCCCATGCCGGCCGGTGTGCGCGCCAGGCGGTCTGCGACGAGCACGGGGTATTCCGCCTCTACGAGCAGGCGCGCGGTTTCCTCGACGGCGCCCGATTCGCCTTGCGGGGGTGCAGGTACCGTGAGCCTCGGTATCGGCAACCTGGCGTTTTCCGCTATCGGCCCCTCCTGCAGGTGTCCGTCGAGCGTGAGCACGACGGGCGCCATCGGCGGCGTCATCGCGATCTTGTAAGCCCGGACAGCCGATTCGGCGAAGTGCGTGAGCGACCACGGCGTATCGTCCCACTTCGTGAAGTCGCGCACCATGTGCGCCGCATCCTGCACGCCGTGGTACCACTCCGCACCGCGCCTAAGCGCCGCATCGCCGTGGTTGCCGAGGATCACGTACACGGGCACGCGGTCGCACCAGGCGTTGTAGATCGCCATCGCGGCGTGCTGAAGGCCGACGGTCCCGTGCGCCATGATGGCAAGCGGCTTGCCTTCGGCCTTGAAATAGCCGTGTGCCATGGCGACCGAAGACTCTTCGTGCAGGCAGGTGATGAGCTCGGGACTCGTGTTGCCGCCGTAGTTGATCACCGACTCGTGCAAGCCGCGAAAGCTCGAGCCCGGATTCGCGCAGAAGTACTCGAAATCGAGCGACTTGAAGACATCGACCATGTAGTCTGAACCGGCGCGCTCACCGGCGTCCATGACCTGCACGTCGGCGGGCGGTGCGGCCTCCGCCTGCGCCGTCATGAGGGGTGTTGTGGCGCCTTCGTCCGACGCGGCGAAATCCGCTGACTGCGCCCGCGACACATCCGTGGCGCCGGCCAACGCCGCGGCACCCGCAAGCGTGCCGGTCTTGAGGAATGTACGCCGCTCGATCGACGTCGGTTTCGAGTCAGGCGGCGAGTCAGGCGGCGAGTCAGGCGGCGCGTGCTTCGGGTCAGTGAGTCGAGTCATTTCAACTACCTCTCATACTGGGGCTGCCGCCAGGGCGCTCTTCGCACGGCGCCTGTGCCGCGAGGCAATCCTTCGGCGGCGGGATCGAATCCAGTTCCCTGTCGAGTGTAACGCAGCACTATCGGCCCTGCTCTTGAAGAAGCCCAGGGAACGGGCTGCTAGGGTTTTGGTCAATTCAGGCGCGGTATACTGAGCCTCTCCGGTACGGGCTGACAGAGCCCGGTTCCTCCGACAATTGGGAGAGTGCAATGAAACGTCTGCGGATGATTGCGGGAAGCGCATTGTGTCTTTACGGTGCGGTAATCCATGCGCAAGACACGCTGGATATCTACTGGGTCGACGTCGAAGGCGGCGCGGCCACGCTCGTGGTGACACCGGAACGCGAGTCCGTATTGATGGATGCCGGCTGGGACACCCCCGACGACAGAGATGCCAAACGAATCGTCGCGGCGATGCGCGATGCAGGCATCGATAGTATCGACTATTTCATCGCTTCCCACTTTCATCGCGATCACGTTGGCGGTGCCGAGGCGCTTGGGGATCTCGTCCAGATCGGCGAGTTCGTCGATCACGGCGAGAGCGTCGAGCAGGCGACGGAGCGCGGCCGGCCGGCCTGGGAGGCCTATCTCGCAGCCGCCGCGAAGGCTACGCGGAGAGCGCCGACAGCAGTCAGGCCGGGTGCCATCCTGCCGCTCGACGGTGTCGACTTCACGTTCGTCGCCTCAAATCTCGAAGTGCCGTTGCGGCCGCTGGTCCCGCAGGGTCCGAACGCACTGTGCCAAAACGCGGATGCGGGGCCTGCCGACACCGGCGAGAATGCTCGCAGCGTCGGCTACCTCGTCAAGCTCGGCGATTTCGAGTTTCTGAATCTCGGCGATCTGACGGTCGGCGGGCAGCATGCGCTGGCTTGCCCGGAGAATCTCATCGGTGTCGTCGATCTCATGCAGATCCCCCATCACGGCAGCGGTATCGCGCCGCAGCTCATGTCGGCGCTCATGCCCACGGCAGCGGTATCCAGTACCGGTGCGCGCAAGGGCGGTAGCCCGGAGGGATACGACGCCGTCGCGGCCATACCGGGCATCGCCGGAATCTGGCAACTGCACCGCGCGCTGGATACCGGTGACGCGCACAACACGAGCGAGCCGATGATCGCGAATCTGTCCGAAGAGAATGACCAGGGGCATTGGATCAAGGCCGAAGTCGCGCCGGACGGCAGTCGCTATACGATCACCAATGGCCGCAATCAGCACAGCGAGACATACGCGACCAAGTAGGCGCAGTGAATCCTCGATGACAGGCTCCGTTAAACACTTGAAACCGGTCAAGACACTGACGGTCACCGCAGCGCTGCTGGTCGCGCTGTTCGCGGCTGGGCATGCCGCGGCGCAGCCGGCTGATCGCGAGTTTCCACGGGCCTGGGACGGCCATCCCGACCTCAACGGGGTGTGGCAGTCGATCGGCACGGCACATTGGGATATCCAGGATCATCCTGCCAGTGCGGGGCCCACCGAGCTTGGTGCGATCGGTGCCGTGCCGCCGGGACAGGGCATCGTGCTCGGCAACGAGATCCCGTACCAGCCGTGGGCGCTCGAGCAAAAGCAGAGGAATTTCGAGAGCCGCTACACTGACGACCCCGAAGTCAGGTGCTACATGCCGGGCGTGCCGCGCGCGACTTATCTGCCGTACCCGTTTCAGATCATCCAGGGCACCGGCAAGATCATGATCGTCTACGGATTCGCCGACGCGAACCGGACCATCCACATGGACAAGGAGAATCCCGAGCCCGCGCCGATCGATAGCTGGATGGGCCGTTCGCACGGACGGTGGGAGGGCGATACGCTCGTGGTCGAAGTGGCCGGGTTCAACGGCCAGGCCTGGTTCGACCGCGCCGGCAACTTCGCAAGCGACGCGCTTCGCGTGACCGAGCGCTACAGTCCGCTCAGTCCCGACGCGCTGATGTACGAGGCGACGATCGAAGACCCGAACGTCTTTACACGCCCGTGGACGATGCGCATGCCGCTCTACCGGCGTCTCGATGAGCACGCTCAAGTGCTCGAGTTCAAGTGCGTGGAGTTTTCCGAGGGGATCCTGTATGACCACCTGCGGAGGCAACCGGCGCAGTGAGCCAGCCCGTATGAGGAGGTATCTCAAAATGAATGTTGACGTTGCCGCTCTGGCAGCCCGTGGCAAAAGCGCCGCGGCGCTCCTGGTGTTGACTCCCGGCATCGCGGCGGGTGCCGGGCTCGACTATGTGCAGCTCGCGGTGCCGAGCCCGATCGAGGCCGTGAAGTGGTACGCGGAGCACATGGAGTGCGAGCCGAGCGTGGAGCAAGCCGACGCGGCGGATTGTCACGGCGTTGAAATCGTGTTCGGCGTTGCATCGACGTTGGGCGGAACTCCGGGCACGGGCGTGAACCACATCGGTTTCTCGTTTCCGGATCTCGAGGCCAAGATGGCCGAGCTCGAGGCCGTCGGTGTCCGCGGCGCGGGGGTCCGGCTGCAGAGGTTCGAGGACGGCTCGACGTTTCGCGATGTCCCGGGCCTGTTCAAGCTCGGATTCATATTCGACCCATGGGGGACGCGGATCGAACTCGCCGAGGATCCCGACCATCCCGGATTTCACCATATTCACCTGAGCTCGGCTGACCCGGCGGCGACACTCGCCTGGTATCAGGACGCGCTCGGCGGCGTGCCGGCGCTCCTCAAGGGACAGCTTGCCGGCCTGCAGTTCGACAATGTCTGGTTGCTCGTATCGCAACACGAGGAAGGCGAGCCCGCGCCGACCGAGGGGCGCACGCTCGACCATCTCGGCTTCGTGGTCGCGGACTTCGACACGGCCGCGGCCGACATGCGCGAACAGCGTGTCGTATTCGAGGAGGCACCGGCCGTTCCCGACAACAGCCGCAGCAACGCCAGAAGAGCGTTCCTCGCGGGTCCCGACAACGTCCGGGTCGCCGTGGTCGAGACCGGCTGGGCCGGCGTCGTCGAGGAGCAGATCCTGGCGGCCGCGGCGCCCGAGGTGCGCGAGCCCTACCCGGTGCCGCGAACGCCGTGGGGCGCCCCCGATTTCCAGGGCATCTGGACCGGCGATGCCGCGCACGGCATTCCGCTCGAGCGCCCGCTCGACGCCGCGGAAATGGCGTCGCTGACGGCCGAGGAGGCCGCGGCGCGCCGCGAACGGGGCACGCTGCGCAGCATTTGGGGCTACGAACGCGAGTGGCGCGACACGACGCTTGGCTATGCGAAGGATGCCCCTTCCACGCAGGTCGCGATGGTCATCGATCCGCCCGACGGCCGGCTTCCGCCGATGACGCCCGAGGGCGAGACGCTGATCGCCTCTTCGGCGAGCGCCGAGACCGGCCCGCCGGCCGGGCCCGAGGATCTGAGCTCATGGGTACGTTGCATCACACGGGGGTTGCCCGGGATGATGATTCCGGGCGTCTACAACAACGGACTGCAGATCGTACAGAGTCCCGGGTTCGTCGCGATCCAGAAGGAGATGATCCACGAAACCCGTGTCATTCCGACCGATGGCCGGTCGCATGTCGGACCGAACCTGACGCAATGGCTTGGCGATTCGCGCGGCAGGTGGGAAGGCGACACGCTCGTGGTCGAGGTCACGAACTTCAACGGCAGGTCCTCGTACCGCGGATCGGGCCGATACATGACGCTGATCGAACGCTATACGCGGACAGGGCCGGACGCGCTGGAGTACGAGTTCACGGTCGACGATCCCACGATCTGGTCGGCACCCTGGACGGCGATGTTCACGTTCGGCAGGGACGACGATCAATACGAGATCGTCGAATACGCGTGCCATGAAGGCAACTACGGCATGACGAACATCCTGAGCGGCGCACGCGCGGACGAGCGCGAGCAGGCCGCACAACAATAAGGAGAAACTGATGCGAACGACTCTGCCAGTACTAGGGCTTGCGCTCGGCCTGCTCCTGGCCGCCGCGCCGGCTGCGGCGCACCATGCATTCTCGGCGGAGTTCGATGCGACGAAACCTGTCGAGCTCCGCGGGACCATTACCCGGATGGAATGGATCAGTCCGCATTCCTGGATGCATCTCGATGTCCCCCAGGAGGACGGCACCGTGCAGAGCTGGATGATCGAGGCTGGTCCTGCCGGCGTGCTGGTGCGGCGCGGCTGGAGCAGGGACTCGATCGCGCCCGGCACAGAAGTGTTGATCGTGGGATACCAGGCCCGGGACGGTTCGAACCGCGCGAACGGGCGCGACGTCACGCTCCCCGACGGGAGCCGCTTGTTTGCGGGATCCCCGGGCCGCGGTGCCGCGCCCGAGGACCGCGATCGTGAGGATTGAACGGGCCAGCCTTTTGGGAAGTTACGGATATCACTGCGCAACTCGGAGGAATTAACCATGCGTGGCACTTACCTGTTTGTCAGCGGAATCCTGGTTGGACTATTGATCCAGGCGGCGATCGCCCAGAGTGGGGGTCAGAACGACAACCCCGGTGTGATCATGCTCAACCATGTCGGCATCGCCGTGAACGATATGGACGAGTCCCTTGCCTTTTACACGGAGACGATGGGTTACGAGGAGGCGTTCAGCCTAAGCAACGCCGAAGGTGAGGTCGGACTTGCCTATCTGCGCGTGAGCGAGAATACGTTCGTCGAACTCGGCAGGGCTAGCGAGAATACACCGGCGGGACTCAGCCACTTCGGTGTTCAAGTGGCGGACGTGGAAGCGGTCAAGGCAATGTACGAAGGCCGCGGTGTAAGCCCCACCGACATACGCTCCGGGCGCACGAATGCGCTGCTGTCGGATATTTTCGATCCGCAGGGCGTCAGGATTGAGCTCTCCGAGTATCCGCCGGAGTCGTTGCAGGGTCAGGCGCTGGCTGGGGAGTAGCAAGGGGCGAGAACGGCGGGCCGATATCCCGGCGATCGATCAGCCGGGCGCCGCTACTGTGTCTCGCGCCCGACCATGGGGCGGATCAGCCTGGCCGGGTCCGCGTCGGGCTTGGGACGGAACTTCTGCGAGCGGTCGTTTGCGACCTCGGTGATGTACAGGTTCCCCTCCTGGTCGACATCGATCTGGTGCGCGCCATCGAACTGGCCGGGCAGCGCTCCGAGTTCGCCGATGTCCAGGATGTAGCGACCGTCGAGGTCGTACTTGACGAGTCGCCCGGTCGTCCAATCGGCCACCCACACGAAATCATCCACGGTGACGATGTGGGCGAGGACCTGCGAGTTGTGACCCGTGGGCCACATTTCCAGGAAGTTGCCGTCTTCGTCGAAGACCTGCATCCGGCTGTGCTCGCGGTCGGTGACGAAGATACGCCGGTCGTTGCTGACGCCGATGCTGTGCACCGACCAGAATTCGTACGGGCCGGGATTGGCCGGGTCGGCGGGCGGGCGTCCCCAATCCAGAACGAAATTGCCGTCGGGGTCGAACTTGGCCACGCGCGTGCCGGCGTAACCGTCGGCGACGAAAAACGTACCGTCGGGAAGCCACGCGATGTCGGTCGGGCGGTTGAAGTAGTTGGGGCCGCGTCCGGGAACGCCTCGTTCGCCAAAGGTTCTCACCAACTGGCCGTCGTTGGTGAAAACGTTGATCTCGTGCATGTCGTCGTCCACGATCCAGATGTGCTTGTCCGGGTCGTATGGGTTCATCAACAGCTTGTGCGGGCCGCGACCCACCTCTCCGAGCCCCGAGCCCCGCGGCGGCGCCAGGTACTCGTCGTGCTGCAGCCACTCCTCGATGGCGTAGCCGTCGCGGTCCACGGCGAACACCAGGTGATGCCGCCGCATCTCATAGGGGTAGTCGTTGTCGGAGTAAGCCCTTCTGCCGGTGTTGGTCCGGCGCGGCTCCAGCAGGCAGGGGCAGATCCACGGTTCGGCGCCGGGCGGCAGTTGGATTTCACCGCGTTGCGCGACCCAGACCTTGTCCGTGCTCTCCACCAGGACGCCGGCGCCGGATCCCCAGGTCCATCCGTCGTGCGACAGGTCATCATCAGGCAGGGGCTTGGGCCAATCCAGGACAACCTCGTAGTCGCCCATGTCCACGCTCTGCACGGCCTGCGCCGCATCCGACTCCGTCTCCGTCGCACCCGAGTCCGTCGCTACCGCACCCGAGTCCGTCTGCGAAGTTTCCGAGCCTGACTCCGGGGGGCTGCAGCCGCCGATGGCGAGCAAGCCCGCCGCCACAAAGCCCATGGGTTGCAAATGTAATACGTGCATCGTCCCGCTCCATGAGATGGGATCAGACCGGCAGGACCGCCCGCCCGAGGGGGTTGGTGGCTATACCCGGTTATCGGATGGAACCAGATTGCTACTTCCGTGTTCGACTGTCAATTAGCGCTCCGCTGACGGGCCGCCGAGCGGCTTGACAGACCGCGTCATCCGTTATTCACTGTTCCTCATGAATACGAAGGCAATCTATCGAATCGCCAGGCGTGTGAAACCGGCGCGCTCGGCTGTGGGCGCGTTGGCCGCGGCAGCCGCGCTCCTGACGCTCGGCACCGGGGCTATTGGGCAGGAGTCGGAAGTTACCGAACAGGCCAGGGTCCCGACGAGCTATGCGAACGTGCACGCGCGGCCGAGCTCGGGCGCCGTACCCCTGGTACTGGTGCCGGAGGGCACCGTGCTGCCCGTCATCGGCCGGCGCGGCGAATGGGTTGAGGTGCAGCTTTCACCGGAGCTCAGAGAGACCGGGATCGTCATGCGGTGGTACGAGGGAAGGCACTCGTTCATGAACGATGGCCAGATCATCACCATCGGCGACGAGGACAGCGGCTGGATGCACGACTCCACCGTCGAAATCACGCCGGTGGAAGCTCAGTAGCCTCCGGCAATCAGCCGATCGCCGCCGTCTCATACGTCGATTCGCAACAGGCGGATCAGGTTCCCCCCGGCGATAGCTTCTTTCTGGGCATCGTCAAGCGAGGGAGAATCCAGAATCAGACCCAGTGTCTCCGGCCAGGGGAAGGGCATGTCCGTCCCGTAGACCACCTGACTGGCTCCCATCTCCGCGACCAGGTGCCGCAGTCCCTCTTCGGAGAAAATCATTGAGTCGACAAGAATCTGGTCGCGCAGGTACTCGCTCGGCATCTTGGTGTTGAGGCAATTCGCGTCCTCGAAGCGGTCGCAGGCAACTTCCGTTCGCCCCAGATAGGAGGGGAGATAACCGCCGCCGTGCGCCCCGACAATTTTGAGAGTCGGGAATCGATCGAGCGTGCCATCGAACATCATATGGGTAAGGAACAGTGTCGACTCCAAAGGGCCTCCAACCACGTTCTCAAGGCCGCCGCGGCCTGCGAGCGCGTTTTCTACCACGATGTTGGGCGCACCGAGCGCCGGATGCATGAAGACGGGGACGTCGAGTTCCACGGCCTTGGCCCAAAACGGATCGAAGCGCTCCGATGAGGGGTATTCGCCGTTGACCTGTCCGCCTATGGATGCACCGCGAGCCCCGAGTTCGGTGACGGCGTACTCGAGCTGCTCCGCCGCGAGGTCGGGATACGGCAGGGCGACCGATGACAACGCCACAAACCGGTCCGGATGCTGCTCCACCCACACGGCGAGTGCGTCGTCGGACGCTCGCACGATACGAGCCGCAAGCGAACGATCGGCCGCATACCACCAGTGCCCCTGGATGGTCATGCTCAGGGCCTGATAGTCGATGCCGCGACTGTTCATCTGCTCCAGGCGATCCGGCCCCAGCATCTGGAACTCGGGAAACGCTCTGCCGTCCAGCGGGCTCCCCGCAATGACATCCCGGACCTCCGGGAATATGCAGTGCGCGTGAATGTCCACGGTCGTGATGCGCCGGCCGTTCAAGGTGATCTCTCTACGTGCGGACTGGGCTTCGGCTCCCAATCCGTACCCGGCCAGGAACGCACCCCCTGCTGCGCCTCCGACACCTCTCAGGAATTCTCTTCGGCTTGTCATGGTCCTGTTCCTCGGTTTCTTCACTTGGCAATTGTCCGGTCCCCCGCGGTCGGTTTCCTGAGCATGGGCTGCCGGAATTACGGCACCTCCGGCTCCGGCGAGCCCTCGAACAGCGTGCGTCCGTCTGCGAGGGTCGCATTGCTGATGTTTGCCGTGGGCGTGCCGTTTCTTGCCTGGTAGCCCGTTACGCGAAGGACGGTGCCGACGACCAGATCCCCGGGACGCCAACCGCTGCGGATCAGTCGATTCGCGGCACGGGTCTCCAACGCCCAATTGATCACGTTGCCGGCCTCATCCTCCACGTCCAGATAGATCCAGGCGTGGGGATTGGCCCACTTCATTTCGGTCACTTTGCCTACCAGCCGCACAGGCCTGTCGATATCGAACTCGGCGGAGAACGAGTGGTGTGCCAGGGTGCTGCTCATCCCCAGGGTCAAGCCAAGACTGACGGTTAATGCAGTGCACAGTGATCGGGTCATGGTCGGTCTCCCTGACTCTGGTCCGCGCGGTATGCATCGCGGACATCTTTCAAGTGCTGCAGGTCGCCATTGTCTTCGAGACAGGCGACCTCCAGGAGTTCATCGCCGGAGCGATCGAAGGGCATCTCGATGGTCCAGGGTCGCGTGTAGGCAATGGGGTCCGCCACCGTGGCACGGTACATCACCTGGTCGGGGCTGACCGGTGTGAACGTTTCCACCACCGTCTGGGCGTGGCTCACCACATCGCCGGCCTCGTTCAACCAGGACTTGCCGTTGAAGTTTCTGGACTCCACCACCAGGGTGTCCCCGTCCCACCGCCCCACGGAATGCCCCTGCCACAGGCGTATCCGGTCTGGCAGAAAGTCGCGGCCGTCGAGGAAGATGTGACGCCAGGACATGCGTTCGTGCAGCACGACAATGTAGCCCTCGGGCTGGAGCACATAGAACGGCGCGGGCACGTAGTGGGACCGCGGCACGCCTGCGACGAAACAGTGCGCCGTGGGATCGTCGTAGCCCCGATGAGGGAGCACGCGGTCGATTCGCTCTGCGCGGGCCCAGGACTGATAGGGTAGCCGGCCGTCCGCGGGATCGATCACCTGGCCGCGGCTGGCCGGCATCAGGAAGTCGCGCTCGTGCTGCTCGAGCCCGTAGTTGGCACCGCCGGCGTCGGCCAGGAAATAGCCGGTGATGTCAGGTTTGCCGTCAGCCCGCCGGGGAATGTCCGGCGGCACTGTCGGCAGCGAAAGATTCGCGCCGGCGCCGGCATCGAATGGATCGTTGTCTGCCGGGATCGGCGCAGGGTACCAGGTGCGCTCGTCACGCTCGAATTCTCCGTTGGCTTCTTCCTTCTCCGCCTGGCACTGGTACTCCAGAATCCGGTTCATGTGCGATTGCCGCTTCAGCAGCAGTCGCAGGGTCCATGGCCGCGAGAACACCTGCGGATCCTCGATGGTGGCCTCGTACTCGATGGTGTCCGCATCGAGCAGGCGGTAGCGCTCGGTGACGTGTATGGCGTTGCTGTGGAAGTTCCCCGCGGCGTCCAGCCAGGTGCGATCATTCTGGTCGGTGACCTCCACGACCAGCACGTCGTCTTCCCAGCGTCCCCTGGAGTTGCCCATCCAGGCCTCCACCCCGGCATACAGAGGCGGCTCGTTATCGATGTAGATCAGCCGATAGACCTGCTGCCATTCGAAGGTGATCGCCACGTGCGCGTCGGATTGAAAAATTTGGAAGGGGAACTCCAGAGCCATGACCCGGGGCACGCCAGGCAGGAAGCAGTTGGCGAGTGGATCCGCGGTTGCGCGATTCCCGAAGTTGACCTGCCTCTGCTCCGCCGCCCAGGATTGATAGGGAATCTCGCCCCCATCGACGACGCTGCGCCCGGCAGGCATATCGTGGCGGGCCAGGTGATCCTCGAGATTGTATGCGGCGCGGTTCACCGCCATCCAGATGCCCTGCAGGTCCGGCCGTCCATCCTGGGCGCGGGGAAGGGTCTGCGCCGACGCGACCCCGGCGACGATGTACGACAGCGTCGCCGCCACCAGGATCCTCACGTTTGGCTTCTTCGTCATCAGCGAGATTCTGCCAAACGGCCTTGAACAAAGATAGGACAGCAATACGTGCAGAACTCTGGCAGGCCGATCAGTCGCCGGTCATTCGGATGCCGCACAATTCCAGGGCTTGATGACTTCGCCCGGCACCCACCGCCAATTGGTCCGAGTCGTGACCGGACCGGTGAACGTGGCGGGGTCCGTGGCGGTTGCGGTCAACTGGAGGTTAGTCTGATCGTCATCCAGCGTGAACCGCTCCACGATGACCAGGGATTCCGACTGGGGCGTGCCATCGTCGTCGAAGTAGGCATAGCCGATCTTGTCGGTCGTCACCACCAGGGTGCTTTCCTCCCAATGACCCACGGAGTATCCCATCCGGCCGGGCTCCATGTTGTCCGAGCTTGCGCCGGCTCCCACGTGAATCGTGCGAATCGTGTCGGTCCGTTCGAGTCGCAGGCTGATCGTGTCGCCGTGATCGGTGAACTCGATGGGGTAGGCCGAGTCCATCACCAGAGGCATTCCCTCTGGCTGACAATTCCACTGGGGATGATCCCTCAATTCGTCGAACGACGCTGCCTGCTCAGCCGCGGCCTCGGTCAGGGGGAGTTCCTCGGTCACGACGTTGCGGCTCACATAGCTCCAGATGCGAAAGATTCCCTGTGGATCTTCCGCCGCCGCGACGACGTTGCCGTCGATTGACCACTCGATACCGCCGACGACCGGTCCGCCGAAATGGGGTTCTCCCTGGGAGCGCAGAACGACTTCGCCCCCGTCCCCAAGTCGTACGTTGGTCCCCAGAACCAGGCCCGGGCGGCGCATGGATTCCCGTCCCGCCACGGTGACACGGTCGCCGACACGAAACAGGTTTCCGTCGGGTACGCCCTTGCGTTCCAGCGAGTTTGCAGACTGCCAGGACTCGATCATCCAGAGCTTTTCCAGCCCCGCGTCATCCGCCGACTTCACCGTGATCACGGGGTGCGGATTCCTCCAGCCCACCTCGACGATTTCGCCTTCGATCTCGATGACAACGTCCGAAAACTCGGCGCGGGAGTGATGAGCCCCGGTAACGGCTGGCAGAAGGGAAAAGGTCAGCGCGGCGAACAGGGTCGAATAGGGGTGCGCAAAGCGGGCTCGGGCTTTCATGCTAATTCTGCCTCTTCGAATCGTTGTTATGCGCCGATTGTACGCCCTCATGGGCCACGCTGGTGCCGGGCAAGGATGCCACATCTCGCCGGATGGGCGGGTGCGATCATGTGGCTCTCGATTTTAGCGGTTGGAGATTGTGCGCTATTATCGGCATCGCTCACTGCAATGTTGTTTGAGCTTGTTTGGACGGAGCGGTCATCGTGGAGCATCGACCCGTCTCGGGCGATCGGAACAGGCCCACCGAAAGAATACGAAGCGAAGAACCGAGATGCGAACCGGATTCAGAGACACCGCAATCGTAGTCGTCACCGCCGTTGTTGTTGCCGGCGTGTTTTTCGGTGTGAGGTTGGGCGAGGATCGGACGCCGGACTCCCAAGGCTCTGGCGCGCAACTCATGCGAACGGCAGACGGCAGACCCGACTTCAGCGGTATCTGGCAGACGAACAGCACTGCAAATTGGGACCTTCAGACCCATGAAGCTCGCCCGATGGTCGCTCAGGCCGGTGTGTACCCGGATATCCCCGTGCTGGCGGCCCCGGTCGTGGCGCTGGGAACCGCTGGCTGGGTACCTCCGGGACTGGGGGTTGTGCAAGGCGGCGAGATTCCCTATCAACCCTGGGCGGCCCTGCGAAAGCAGGAGAATGCCACCAACTGGTTGGATCGCGACCCGGAACTGGCCTGCTATATGCCAGGCGTGCCGCGCGCGATGTATCTACCGTACCCGTTCCAGATCGTTCAGGGCGTCAACAAGATCATGATGGTGTTCGAGTTCGCCAATGCCCAGCGAACGATCAATCTGGATGAAGTCGAACCGTATCCCGGGGAGGCGTTCATGGGGTACTCGGTCGGCCGCTGGGAGGGCGATACGCTGGTCGTCGACGTCACGGACTTCTCGCCTTACACCTGGTTGGATCGGTCCGGGAACTTCCATAGCGACGCGCTGCACGTCGTGGAACGCTACACACCCATCAGCCGGGATGCGATTCGCTATGAAGCGACTATCGAGGATCCCAAGGTGTTCACTCGCCCCTGGACGATCAATCTGCCGCTTTACCGCCGCCTCGAAGCCGACGCCCAGATCCTGGAGTTCCGGTGCATGGAGCACGTCGAGGAAACGATCTACGGACACTTGCGCAAGGAACCGCTCGTGCAACGCTGGGAAGGGGAGACCATGATCGTCGACATCACGCGCAAGGTCCCACCGGGTGAGGCCGTATACGAACTGCAGTGGTCGGGCAATCCGCCCGAGGAACAGTAAATTCGAAGAGAGGGGGAATCCAGTGCGAGCAAAAAACATTCTTTCGGTTGCCGGCGTCGCTGCGCTCCTGACTCTGGCCACAACGCCGGGATGGGCACACCATTCGTTCGCGGCCGAATTCGACGCCAGGCAACCTGTCAACTTCAGAGGCACGGTGACGAGGATGCAATGGACGAATCCTCACGTGTGGATTCACGTCGATGTCACACAACCCGATGGCGCCGTGGAGAAGTGGGCCATCGAAGCGGGCACGCCGAACGTGTTGTTCCGGCGGGGGTTCACGAAAGAGTCGCTCGCCGCAGGAACCGAGATCATCGTCGATGGCTACAGGGCGAAGGATGGCTCGCGCCGGGCCAACGGCAGGAACATCACGTTCACCGATGGGCGCACGCTGTTTCTGGGTTCACCCAACACCGGGGCGCCCGTCGAGCAGCCTTGAGATAGTCCAGACTCGGGCCGCTCACCAACTTGCTGCTGCGGCCGCCGATCCGGGCGCGCCGCCGCGCTCCTGCCTGCGGCCCACCCCCGCGCTCGTGCCTACGGCCCACCCCCTCCGGTGGCGTTATCCTGGGTAGCCGGATCCGAGCCCCGCCCCTCGGCAAAAGCCCTTTCTGCCGCGCGAGTATTCACGAGCATCCCGAGCATGCCGTAGTTGCCCTCGTGGCAGCCTCCTTCATAGACCTGATTCTCTCGATCGCTGTTCTTCGTCAGTTCCTGAACGACTGTAAACGGTCTGGTGAACGTTGTCGGATCCTCAATGGTGACCTCGTACGACAGCGTGGTTGCATCGAGCCGCCTGTAGCGTTCGATGAGATGGAGGTTCTCCCGGGAGCCGTGGAAATTCGTCTTCTCCGTGAAATTGGTGATGTCGACCACCAGCGTGTCGCCCTCCCAGCGGCCCCGCGCATCTCCGTGACGCTGCCGAATGTGCTGGGGCAGATGCGGTCGATCGGTGATGGGAATGATCCGGCTGAACCCCTGACCCTGGCTGACATCGTAGTTGATACTTACGGCGCCCGGCGACTGCACGACCCGCGCGACACCGCCGAGGGTTCCGGATTCGAGCAACACGGGCAGACTGAATCCCAGACAGCGTTCCGTCCCGCTGCGATCCTCCGGTCCGTCGGCGCGATTGATCCGATCGAGGTTGTAGTCCGGAGAACGCTCCGACCTTCGTGGTGAGATCGGCCCCGGTCTCCCACCGGATGTGCCTTGCAGCAAGGCCTGCAGATACTCGACTTTCTCTGCGATTCTCGTCTGAGCCTCTTCCGTCAGGGGAGGCATTCTCCCGTCCGGCGGGTCAATGATCATGGACGTGCGCACGCCCCTCGACAGGGATGGGTCGCCGCGCCAGTGTTCATTGTAGGCGCGGGCGACATCTTGTTCGGTCCCTGCGCCCGCGCGGCTGTCTCGGCCGGGTTGCCGGGCCCGCTCAATCAACTCCTGCTCGGCCGCGGCAATTTCCTCGGCCGTCAGAAACTCCCTGGTGCCGAAGGCCTCCGGCCGTTCCAGGGGCGTAACGGACGGGTTGCTCCATATGCCCTCAAGATCCGGATCGCCCCACGGTGTACGCAGGGTCTGGCTGAGCGCGGGCGCCGGTAACAGCAATGCGACCGCCAATGCACCGAACAAAATTGTCGTTTTCATTTGTTGCCTCGGTTCCAGTTTATGCGATCTTCAAGCGCTATGGCAGACATGGTTGCTCGGATGTCCGCTGCGTGCAGGCTCGCCTGGTGACCGTTAGCAATACGGGTCACGCTCCGACGCTGACGGAGCCCGAGTGCGTCGTTGCTCTGGACGAATTCCTGCGCGAGCTCTAAACGGGCTTTATGCAATGGGACGAACCGGTCACTGGGTACGACGAGGGCGGTTTCGGACAGGTTGTTCTCAAGCGCGATGGCCTGCATCGTCTCATCCGGCAGCCATTCGGGCAGCGGCACGACCGCCGCCGGGTCACCGCCGAAGGTGCGGGCGGTGAAGGCGTCGACCTGGAAGATACTGAGTTGCATTCGGTATTCCAGTCTCCGGTTGGCGTTTGTACCAGGGCGTGGCAGCGCTCCAGGGTCGCGATGGGACCGCTTCGGGAGAATGCCCTATGCTAGTATGGTCAGGCTAGTCTTGGAGGGTGAAGAGTATGAAATGCCTATACTATCTCACGCCAGCCTTGAACAGCGCCCATACCATCTCGGACGATCTGCATGCCGTCGGCGTTGATGACTGGTACATCCATGTCATCAGTAAAGATGAAGCCGGGCTGCAAAAGCATCGCATCCATTCCAGCAACTACCTGGAAACACTGGATATCGTTCGATCCGGACTTACCGGCGCCTTCGCCGGGTTCATGGCCGGTGTTATCGGTGCGGTGGTATTGGCGTCGCTGCAAACCTTCGGCCCGAATGTGCCCGTCGCTGCGTACGTTGGCGTCGTGGCGCTTGCGGTCTTTTTCGGAGCGTGGGTAGGCGGCCTGGTTGGTATTTCAACCGAAAACAAGAAGTTGGAGCCGTTTCACGACGACATTGAGGCCGGCAAGTACCTGTTCCTGATTTACGCCCGCAAGGGCATGGGCGAGACCATCAAGGCCATGATGCGCAAGAAGCACCCGGAATCGGAACACGTCGCGACCGACCGGCATTTCGTCAATCCGTTTGGTGACATAAGGCGGAAGGGTCATACGGCTCATCCTACGTCGGGGTAGTTACCTGACGGGATCTTGCG
Source organism: Candidatus Rariloculaceae bacterium (assembly GCA_965262365.1). Lineage (GTDB taxonomy): Bacteria > Pseudomonadota > Gammaproteobacteria > Steroidobacterales > Rariloculaceae > UBA6522. The sequence continues at coordinate 2,206,680 of OZ253541.1, read as the reverse complement.
GCCGTCAGGGCGCAATTGGCCCTTAGCCAAATCCTGGCTGGGCTTCGGGAATCCATATCCTGTTGAAGCAATTCCCCTGCCTGCAGGAATCATCACGCTTGTCCAGATCTGGCACAGGTGGTCTATTTTGGCAGGGTAGGGTAGCCGTGCGCGGAGTGATTCCAACCTGAGCTGTCACCAGCGAATAGCCGTTCGCTCTGGGTGCGCACCTGCTGTCAAGACCCCACTCTTTTCCCATGATGCGTGCGAACCGCAACCGGTTGCATCTTCCGATAATCTAGCTCAACAACAATAGTTTGCTCGAAAAGCGGTAGGTTTTTCGGCCACTCTGTTTTCGCGGCGCCGCCCTCGGGAGAAGTGACTTGCATTCGATGCAAAATTTTGTGGTGAGGAGTACATAGCGATGATGCCTTTATACCTGAACAAAAAAATAAAACTGCAGCGGCACTTCCTTAATCCCATGTTGTGGCTGATGGCGGTATGTAGTTTTGGTGTTCATGCGCAGGAAGCAGGGGAAAGCACGGTACTGGAGGAAATTATCGTTACGGGTGTGGCGAGGCCAACGACCATCCTGGATAGCAGTGTTTCCGTAACGTCTTTCGAAGCGGGGGATACGTACAGCCTTGCACCTCGATCAACAGCGGAAATTTTCCGCAGCATCCCGGGCATTCGCTCGGAAAGTTCCGGCGGTCAGGCAAACGCCAATTTGACCGTTCGCGGTATTCCATTGGCGACGGGTGGCTCAAAGTTCATGCAAATACATGAGGACGGCTTACCCGTGCAGGAATTCGGTGACGTGAATTTTGGCAACGCCGAGCAATACATCCGGGCAGACTTTAGTCTGGACCGCATTGAGTCTATCCGAGGTGGCTCAGCATCGACCTTTGCCAGTAATTCACCGGGAGGCATCATCCACCTGATCAGCAAGACCGGCGAGCAGGCGGGTGGCAGCGTCGGCGTGAATTACGGCGTGGATTATCAGCATCAACGCGTGGATTTCGACTATGGACAACCGCTCACCGACGAGTGGCGTTTCCATATCGGAGGGTTCGTGCGTGAAGGTGAGGGCATTCGCGATGCAGGTTTTAACGCGGAGTCAGGGAACCAGATCAAGTTCAACGCGACCAGGGAGTTCGAAAACGGCTATCTGCGTTTCTACGCCAAGCGACTGGACGACAACGTCATCACTTACCACGCCGCACCCGCGCGGTTTGACGGCGGTGGAAAATTCAGCGCTCTTCCCGCGTTTGACGGCTCCAAACAGACAATCGAATCCTCGTTAAACAGTACGTTTACGACGTTCGACGCATTCGGGAATCGTTTGCAGCGCAGTTTCAGCGACGGCGTCGAGTCCAACGTCAGCAGCTTTGGCGTTGAATTCGATGTGGACGTCGGAAATAACTGGAACATAAGCAACAAGTTCAGGACGTCCGGGATTAGCGGAGGCACGATTTCAGAGTTCATCGACGGTGGCTCGGCGGTTGACGCGCAGACCCGAGCCGATGGCCTTTGCAGCGGTACCAAGGTAGACCCGGCTGATCCTGATACTGCGGGGAACCTCATCCCGGCATCCGAGTCATGCGCAACAACCGTGACGTACGCCAATGGATCCAACGCAGGGCAGCCATACTCGGGCTTGATCGCAAACGTGCTGGTATTCGATGCGGATATCAAGAGCCAGGACATCACTGTAAATGACTTCCAACTAACGAACGAACTCAGCGATGAGGCTACCCTGACTCTCGGTGTATATTCATCCAGGCAGGACATCAGGATCAACTGGGGCGCGTGGCAGTTCTGGCTGAAGGAACTTGGCGGTGCTGATGCGTCCCTGTTGAATGCAACATCGCCCGGACCGGACGGCCTGCCGGGTACGGACGATGACCGGGCCATAGTCGAGAACGGGGTGTGGTGGCCAGGGCTGCTGTCTTGGGCGTGGGATCTGGAGTATGACATCCTGGCACCCTACGCCAACATAGGATTCGATTTCGATAACTTCAGTCTTGACGCCAGTATCCGTCAGGACGCCGTGGACGCCGTGGGCCAATTGGTGTCAGTCTGTTGCGGCAACACCGGCGGTTTCGACTTCAATCGAAACAACGAGATTGAGGCATTTGAGTGGCGTGGGTTAGCTGTCGCCAACGGGCCGGGCCAGCGGGTCGACTACGACCACAGTTACATGTCCTATTCCCTTGGAGGAAGCTGGGCCTACTCCGACAACCAGAGCGTGTTTGCACGATTCAGCCTGGGGCATAGAGCCGTAGCCGATCGGCTCCTGCAGATTTCAGGAGCGCTACGGGCCGACGGTACCCCTGTGGATGATCCCGATGATGAAGTGACGCAAATCGAAGTTGGGTACAAGTCCATCTGGGACAATTATGATCTTTTTGCCACCTTTTTCACTACGGACACCGAGGAGACGCAAGCGGAGTTTACAAGTCGTTCGGTGTTTGTCCGCGAGTACACGGCTACCGGTATTGAACTGGAAGGCGCTTACAGAGCCGGCAACTTCAGTCTGAGCGGTAACATGACCTGGACCGACGCCGAAATAGTCGCCGATGCAAATGACCAATCGGTCGTGGGTAATACTCCCCGTCGACAGGCCGGTGTTATCTATACGCTAACGCCTCAATACTCGACCGATGCGTTTGCGATTGGTGCAACGCTGCAGGGATCGACGAGCTTCTTTATCGGGGACAATAATGAACTCGAGCAGGGAGCCTATACGTTGGTAAACGTGTTTGGCGTTTACCAAGTCAATGATGCATTATCGATTTCTCTGAACATCAACAACCTGACTGATGAGTTCGTTATAACTGAAGCCGAGGACAGCACGGCTAATGTTGGCGATATCGTTCGGGCCCGAGTGATCAGCGGAAGGTCAAGCGTACTTAGCCTGAGATACGACTTCTAGTGTGGGAAAACGTCAATAGACGACCTGTGAAGTGTCGATTGGAACCCCCAAATTTCCATCGGCACTTCTTTTTTTCTCCGAGCGTTCTATGACAAACTCGTATCAGGTGTACTGAGAACGTATGATTGCGAGTCAATCGTGTGGTTGATGCAAAACCAAGACTGAGCATTCCCCAAATCATCAACATGAATGTTGGTTTTTTTGGGCTTCAATATGCGTTCGGTTTGCAATCGGCCAATATGACGCCCATTTATTCCTTCCTGGGTGCGGATCCGAGCCAGATTCCCTTGCTGTGGTTGGCGGGACCGGTCACTGGGCTGGTGGTCCAACCGGTGGTTGGCGCGCTGAGCGACAAGACCGTCAGCCATTGGGGGCGCAGGACCCCGTATTTTCTTGTCGGCGCCATCATGGCAAGCGTCTGCCTTCTCATCATGCCGTTCAGCGTCGCGTTGTGGATGGCCGCAAGCGTTCTCTGGATTCTGGACGTGGGCGCCAACACGACGATGGAACCCTATAGGGCATTCGTGAGCGATAAGCTCGACGAAGCGCAGCATAATCTCGGTTACCTGATGCAGAGCGCTTTTTCAGGGCTTGGCGCGTTCCTGGCTTTCCTGACGCCGACATTGCTCATCATGTTCGGCATCAGCAAATCGGCGGCCGGCGCGAATGGTATTCCGGTCACGACATTCCTGGCATTCTTCATTGGCGCCGTCATGATGTTCGGATCGATTCTGTGGACCGTAAGAACGACCAGGGAGATCCCGCTGACGGTGGAGGAGCGCGCCAGTATCGAGAGTTCACCCAGGGGACTCGCGGCGGCATTCGTCGATCTGAAGGAAGCCATCGCGGCCATGCCGCGGCCGATGCGGCAGATGGCGCCGATGATGTTTCTGAGTTGGTACGCGAATTTCGTGTACCTGCAGTACATGCCGCTTTGCCTGGCTATGTCCGTATTTTCCGGTGCTGAAACCTTCGAAGAGAGCCTGGTCGATGCATCGTTGCTATGGGGCAGGATGGCGGCATTCTATTTTCTCGTGGCATTCGTTGCGGCGTTCGTGTTGGTGCCCGTTGCCAACAGAATCGGCCCGAAACGGGTCCATGCTTTCTGCATGGCTTGCGGTGGCATCGGAATTTTCCTTGTACCGGTCATCTGGGACGAGAGGTTGCTCTTTGTCCCGATGTTGGGAGTCGGCCTGTACTGGGCGAGCACGATGGGCATTACCTATGTCATGCTGGCCAGTTTCCTGCCGAAGGAAAAGACGGGCATTTACATGGGCATATTCAACATGTTCATCGTAGTTCCGATGATTCTGCAAACCCTGACGGTGCCGCTTTACTTTGATGCCTGGCTGGGTGGCAGTTCGATCAATGCGATTCACCTTGCCGGAGTCCTGCTGGTTTTGGCAGCGGCGTCAGTGGGATTCATTGACCTGCGAAAGCGCGAGGGAAACGAAGCCGCTAAGGTAGCGACGGCGGATCGAAGCGGTTGAGTTACCGGTAGCCCGCAGTGGTAGCCCGCAATCCACTGCTTCGTTGCGGCTCAACGCTGTGTCGCGGCTCGATACTTGGCCGAAGGTGATCAACCTGCAAGTGGATTGCAACTCGGCAACCGGGTCTTACTCGTCCACCAACCAGGAGCGGTCCATCAGACCCAGGTTTACCGCCGCCATATACGCGGCGCCCAGAGCGGCTTCTTCCTTGCACTCGATCGTGTTGGGGAACGTCCCCCAGCGATTTCGGACAACCTCACGCAGCAGTGGAATCTGTCGGGCGGCGTTGCCTATCAGAAACAGTTTGCTCGTGTTTGGCTCACATCTTGGGAGGTAGCCAAACAGCTCATCCACCATGCCATTGACGGTTGCGAGTATGAGATTGGACGGGCGCAGGTTTTCCGAATCAATTCCAAGTATTGAACCGCTGGTAAGGTCGTCCGTCCGGCTTCCGAGAAACAGGGGATCGACGGCCAGGCCGTTAGCGCCCAGCGATTGTGAATCGCCCGCTACATTCATGATTTTGTACACCTGGTTCAAGGAAATATGGATCCCGGCAAACTCCCCGACCACCGATTGAAAGAATCTCGCGAGGTATTCGTACGACCAGCCGCCACAAAGTCCCGCCCCGGTCAGAAGGTAGTAGTCAGGCAAGAACGGCCTGATCTCCAGTCCCGCATTTGGCTTGGAATCTCGCTGAACCATGGAGATCTGGCTACCGGTGCCGAAGTTCAGGACGCATGTGCCTGCATGTATGGGCCGACACGCCAGCACAGTCGCTTGATGGTCACCGATCCCCGTGCAGACTAGGGCGTCTGCGTCAATTCCATGCTCTTCGGCAAACTCCGGCAAGATCGTTGCATAGGGTCGGGAGGGCGCTGAGATCTCTGGAAGCGCTCTAATCGGAATCCCGAGTGCGTCCAGGACCTCGTCGTCCCACTGGTGCGTTCGGATGTCCAGCCCTCCCCAACTGGCTGCAACGCTGGTATCCGTGACGAACTCTCCAGACAAACTGGCGGCAACGAGATCCGTTATTCCGCAGACTCGGAGCTTACCGGTGGACAGCGCTGCCGGGAGGTTCGTGTCATCCACCAATAGCTGGTGAAGCGTTGCGAAGCCATAGCCCGGCTGAAGCCTGCAACCGCAGCGACGTGCGATGTCGTCATTGGAGTGAAGTTTCTCAATTAACGAGGACTTCCGGGAGCGCTGGTCGCGCCAGGTATATAGATTGCTCCCCGGTTGATTATTCCCATCAACCAAAACGATTCCATGCATCTGCCCGGTGACCGAAATACCCCTGATGGCGCCGGCGTCCACCCTGATTTTTCGAAGATCGTCAAGCGCTTGCGTGAGTAGCAGTCGAGTGGCATTCAATATCGTTGCCGCGTTCTGTTCGTGCAGTCCGTTTGCGGTGGCCGAGACGGTTGCCCTATTGGCGATCGACGTAGAAAACAAGGGCACGCCGGAGTCGGTGTTCAGAGCCACCAATCCAATTGATGTCGTACCGATATCGAGGCTGAGGACTACGTTCAAGGTCCAGCTTTCTCCAATAGAAGTGGCAACAATACACAATCTTGCAACCGGTTGCAAGATTCGATAGCATTGAAGAATTCCATAACACTTTCAAATAATTGCAGTGAAGAATCAGGTTCAGCTAATCACCTATGTCGATCGCTTGGGAAACGGTGATCTAAAGGGCTTGAACAAGTTGCTGACCGGACCTCTCGGAGGATTGTTTGGCTGTGTCCATTTGCTGCCTTTCTACCATCCAATTGACGGAGCGGACACGGGTTTCGACCCAATTGACCATTGCGAGGTTGACAGGAGGCTCGGGGACTGGGACGACATCAAGTGTATTGCCGCTCATACCGACATCATGGCTGACCTGATAGTCAACCACATTTCAACCAAGTCGCGAGAATTCAAGGATTACGTGGCAAAGGGTGAGAAGTCGGGGTTCGCAGAGTTTTTTCTTTCATATGACCGTGTTTTTCCTGGAGGGGGCTCAGGTGCAGAACTAAGCGCGATCTATCGTCCCAGGCCGCAGCTTCCGTTTTCGCTCAAGATATTGGGCGACAAGAGTAAGCAACTGCTATGGACAACCTTTACTCCAGAGCAGGTGGATATCGATATTGAGAGCCGGAAGGGACGAAGGTATCTGAGGGAAGCAATGCGTAGGCTCTCAGCCAATGGCATCAAGATATTAAGGCTGGACGCGGTTGGATACGCCGTGAAGCGGCGAGGCACCAGTTGTTTCATGATTCCGGAAACATTTGATCTTATTGGCAATCTTGCCGAAGAGGCAAGGAAGGAAGGGATGGAGGTGCTGGTGGAAGTGCATTCGCACTACAGCATGCAAATCGAACTGGCAAAACGAATTGACTGGGTCTACGACTTCGCGCTACCACCGTTGGTCTTGCATACTCTTTTTTCCGGGAATACAAGAGCGATAAAGAACTGGTTTTCGATTTGTCCCGGAAATTCCATCAGCGTGCTGGATACGCATGACGGAATCGGCGTTATTGATGTAGACGCAAGCGGCGATGATCGGAATAAAGCGGGGCTTTTGTCACCGATTGAATTGGAAATAATGCTCGAAACAATACACGAAAATAGTGGAGGAGTTAGCCGTGAAGCAACGGGAGTTGGAAGATACAATCTCGACTATTATCAGATCAATTGCACCTACTACGACGCTTTGGGCGGAATAGATCATGATTACCTGCTCGCAAGACTGATTCAGTTTATCGGACCAGGAATACCTCAAGTATATTACGTGGGCCTCATGGCAGGACGGAATGATGCGCCGGCCTTTAGGCGTACCGGTAGCGGCAGAGAGGTCAATCGTGGCCGGTATACCTTGGAGGATATTCGACAACAACTTACAAAGCCGGTGGTAAATTCGCTAATGTGCATGATTCGATTTCGAAACACGCATCCTGCATTCGAGGGTAATTTCAGCGTTGAAGACAGCAGCGACCGGGAACTCGTGCTCCGACGAACACTTGCACAACATTGGATAGAATTATGTATCGATATGGCTGCGAAAAAATTTCGGTTGGCTTTTTCGTTAAATGATAATCGGGTGGAAATCGAAAGTTTCGATGCGTTGTGCGAGGTCGACGGCATAGATTAGTGTGAAGAATGCATGACCCTCGGATCACTGGATTCCCGCACGACCAACTCCGGTTCGATGATTTTGGATCGAACGCGGACGCCGTCAATCACAGAGAGAAGCTTCTTAACCAAAAATCGCGCCCCGATAGAACAGTCCTGGCGGATGGTCGAAAGGGATGGCGACACGGACTGAGCCACGTCAATGTCGTCATACCCAACGACTGCGATGTCATCCGGTATTCTCCGCCCGGTCTTCAATATGGAGCGCATCACCCCGAGTGCGACGACATCGGACGTTGTGACAACGGCGTTTACGTCGGGGTTCTCCGAGAGAAATTCGCCGAATGTCGCTTCAGCAACTGCGCTGGAAACGCCCGTGTCCACAACCAACCCTGGGTCCAACGCGGCATCATTCCTTAGATGGGCCTCCTTATAGCCCTGATAGCGTAGGGCGAGTTCAGGCATTCCCCGGTTCCCGACGAAGGAGACTTTAGTCCGATCCTGGTCGAACAGATGTTGCGTCGCCATATAGGTACCTAGGTGATTGTCGCTTCCAACAGTGCAGTAGCTCTGCTGTTGCAGCTTTCCGCCCCACGCAACGAAGGGGATCGATGTCTTCGCAATGGCGTTCATTTGCTCGTGGCTATGACTCTGGCACATCAGCAGTGCTCCATCGCAATGGCCCCGGACGATATTGCGTTCAACCCACTTATCGATCCCCACTCGAGTATTGGCAAGCAGCAGTTCGTGGCCCTGGTTGTCCAATTCGTTGGCTATGCAGCCCAATAGTTGCAAGAAAAAAGGATCCGTAAAGGACCACTCCCTACGCTGCGGCTCTTCCACCACCACCGCGATGGTCAAAGAGGAACTGGACCGGAACGTGCGAGCTCTCTTGTTGAGTCGATATCCTTGCTGGCGAGCGATTTCACGAATGGATTCCCGAGTCTTCTCGGAGATCAAGGGGCTTGCCGCCAAGGCTCTCGAAACGGTGGACCTGGAAACGCCGGCAATGTCCGCAATTTCCTGCATAAGGATCGGGCGCTTACGTGCTTTTCTGCGTCTATAAGTCATGTGTCGATCCGATTGGACGGCCCGATCATCGTGGTCAGTTTGTCTTATGGCGGCGGATTCTCGTTGGCGCCTAACCGAATAGTGTATCTGATGGGTAGTAGTGCGACCAACACGTGTCGGTGACTCGAGACGTACTTGCAGTGAACGGGGCTCAATTGAAGGGACTGAACGGCCAGCCCGTTACGTCGCAAGTGAGATTGAGGAAGTTGTGCGTTTGAACACCCGTCTTCAGGATCGAATCGAGCAAAAGAACCAAGAGCGAGAAGTGTTGATCGAAGCGCTCGGCCAAGCGGTTTGGCATTTGTCTCTTATTTCCAGCAACTCTTCGAAAAGCAGGTAGAGCTACGCGCGAAGCGCGCCGAACTCGTCGAGGAGTATTCGAAAGCAATAAATGCTCTCGTCAACCGCATCGGCGTCGGCGTCGGCGCAAAGCAGTCTCAGACCACGGCCACCCGTCGTGATTCTCCCTTCTCGCTCCAACTGATTACGGGGACCAGCGGTTCGTCCGTTTTTGAACTTAGCCTCCTCAGTGAGGCAAGAAAGGCGGCGGCGACGGGGGAGACGTCTTCCCGGGCGCGCCCTACCGATGCCCCGCGGGCGTGTGCCCACGCCCTCAGGTCCGTGATAACGGCGTCGTGCAACTTTCGGACCTCGCGGAACTGGTTGTCATCAAATTGTTGAACGCCGTCGGCGGCAGGGTCGCCCATTCGATCCAGCACCTGCCATCGGGCGATGAAAGAAGCCAAATTCGTGGCGCGCCGTGTGATCGCTGTGACGAGATACAGGATGTGCTTTGCCGTTCTCGAAGCCGAACGGTGGTCGACACCGAGGTGTTGCCCAATTTGCCGCCTGGAGTTATTGCGCCAGGCGAAAATAATGTCTACTGCGCTCTTGCCCGTGGCACGCTCCAGTCGGCCAAGCGCGCGACTGGCCCAACCAAGGCGGCGGTACGATTTCAATTGCTCCTCTATGGCGACACGGACAATTGCGTCCTCGTCGGCGTTTGCCGTGTTGCGAAGCTCAGCTCGCGACAGCGCCAGCGTCGTGTCGATGCGCATCCGGCGCCTGCGTCCCCTGACGGCGCCGAGCGTAGCGTCCATCTCCGCCATGCGTCGGGTTGCGCCGCCGGCAATGAGCACGGCGTCCTCCAGGCTAGTCAGGTACTGCCGCAATTCTTTCGGCTTCATGTTCTCGTCTGTGTAGCTGAGCTGCACGGTGAATGCGTCGGGCGCGTCCGGCGAAGTCAACAGATTGACCAGGCTGCCGATGTGCATGGACTGACCCTCGCCGAACGCCGCATGCGTTTCGGAGACTTGCCCTTCGGTCTCGAGGATGTTGATCTGTCCGCCCGCGCCGTGCTCCACCCTGAGTTCCGTTGACAGGTGGCGGCGCGACGCGATCCCAAGCCCGAACAGGTTGAACGTCAGGCCGGAAGTCGCTTCTCGCTCGAGCACGCGTTTGAAGACGCCGTCCTCCAGCAGGATTGCCGTGTTTTCAGGGTCCATTCCCGCCGTGATCGCGTCGGCGAAGTCCCCGCCAAGCATCTGCCGATAGTGATCCCGTGCGCTTGCGTCGCGCGGATCAAGGCGGAACCTCAGCAGCGTGGCCTGGGTGTCGGTAACGGAAACGGAATGCCCATACCGTATGGCGAGGCGTTCTTGTTCGGCGACCTCCACGGCATTCGAGATGCGTTCTTCCAGCACGCGATAGTCGGCCAGAAGCCGCTTAAGCGGCGCCATGCAACGCTTTGCGGCGTCGTCCAGATCGTCAAATTCTTCCATGTTGTCGTCAGCGAATCGGGTCAGCGCCTGCCGGACCGCGTCGGTGTCACGTGTCATCACCGCTCGCAATTCCTCAAGCAGAAATTCGTTAAGGCTCTCGATCGCTTCTCCCATCTTCTGCCTGAGGACCGTGGCCAATTCGCCGCGGTGGTCCAGCGTTACCGGCTGACGGTTCATCGCTCCCTCGACGACGCCACCGAACTTTCCGTCCAGAAGATCGGTCCAGTTCGTCACCCTGGCGTCCGCTGATTCCACGACTGCGTCGATCAGGGTGTTGCAGAACTGTTCGGCCGCCGCTTCGCCACCGCCGGCAAGCACCTCCGCCAGAGCCCGCACGGACTCGTCCGTTCCCTCCAATCGTTCCCCGAGCATCTCCCGTAACAGCGCACTCGGCTTCGAGTACGTCTTCACGATGCCATCAAGGCGGTCAGGCACCTCCGCAAGTTCTTTCATCAGCGGAGCCAGGGCTTCGCCGAGTCCGCTGATCCTCACCTCGGCGCCGACCGACAGCGACCGCGAGCGACTCGCCTCGTGCGATTCGGATAACCTCACCCGCAATTGGCCGCCCTTGAGACGACCGACACTGATGCTGAATTTCCCGGTCCTTACCCAGTTCAACTTGTAGCTGACAGCGGCCTTCAACCGGCTCGACACTGCCGCGCCACCCGCATCCAGGGCATGCACCCACGAATGACCCGCCTGCACGCCAGCGCCGAGGCGGATGCTCCCGGTTGCGGTGAGCTTGGCCGAATTGAACTTCGCCGCATCGAGCAGTGCAATGGGATCATGAAGATTGGCAATGACCGGCAGATCGAGCCTCAGCGCTTCGAGCACACGCGTGTCTTCGGGATGGGCGAATTTCACGAGCAGGGTGTTTCGGTGCGAACGTCGGCGCGACATGGAGACGCGACCAAACGAGAACGGCGCCTTCAGGTCACCGGCAATGCCGAGTGCACCCTTGAACTCGTAACCCGGTCCCGGCCGGATCTTGACGCTCGCCTGTGCGCTACGCTTGAGCGAAAGCGTCAATGCCCCGACAGCCGGTAGTTTTCCCTTGCGCGTCGACTTCCAGCTCCAGGGAATTCCCTTGGCAGGAATCTCCGCGACGGGACCGGCCAGTTGCCGCAAATGCTCGCCGGGCGACAGAGATTCCGCAGCGCGCTTGAGAAATGTCCTGAGCGCGCGAAACTCGGGGTAGGGGAGCAGGGCCAGTAACAAGGGAGGCAATTCCGGCCGATCCTGAGCGAGCGCATCGGCCAAAACGTCGATCAGATCGGACTCGTCGGCGATCTCGTTCAGTGTGTCCGCAAAGTCCGCACCGAGATCGATCGCCTTGCCGGCAGTGGATATGAGGGTGTAGGTCATGTTCGTGCGGCTCAGTTGCCTGGCGATTTTTTCCTCTGGCCTTAACCGCCTGGTTGCGCAGGCTGGGAGGCTCCCTGGTGATCCAGCGCGGCGTCACGCTGCGCCGCGAGGCGCTGCAGGTACCCGATGTCGGAGTCGAGAACGTGCGGAGCGGCGATGCGCAACTTGCGATGTCCGAGTTGCCTGCCGATCCAGCCCCACATGCTTTCCTTGAAATCGCCCCAGGCTCGCCCCGAATGGCTCACGCTTCCGTCGCCCATGAGGAGCATCCTGTTCCCGGAGTGGCTGAAGAATGATTCCAACGGCACGTGCGGAACCAGATCGTCCTTGTTCACTACCCGCCAATTGGCTGCAACCCCCTGAAGCGAGTTATTGAGGGCGCGGGCGAATCTCCTGTCGCCAACCCGCGGAGCACCGAAGGTGTAAATCCCGTGCACCGGCAAATCGCTCTCAACAAGCGTTGCTGCAAGCAGTACTGCGAGCGCCCCGCCCAGGCTGTGTCCGGTCAGCCATACCTGGTGATCGGCTTGCAAGTTCCGACCGATGATTTCTCCGATCTGCAACGCGGAAGCCAAAAACGCGTCCTGGAATCCTTCGTGGACTGCCGTGTTCTCCCACGGACCCGGGTCCTTCACCGCCTGCAAGTTGGTCAACCAATCCGGGAGGGAATCTGTACCGCGAAACGCAGCGACAACATGAGTGTCGTTGAAAGCGACGTAACCCTGGGTGTCGATGTCGCGACCTCGGACGATCTCGAAGACTTCGACTGAGGAAAACCCCCAGCCTTCGAGCAGTTGTTGCCTGATGGTTGCTTCGTCGATCGTGCCGTCGGGCAATTTTGAGTAGGCGAGTTGACTCGCAAGACAAAAGGAGAGGGCGTCGACAGGGCTGTAGTCGGGGATGGAGAACTCGGGGGCGAAGCGCTCCAGGGGAACTGCATCCATGGCAAGTGGACTTTCCTTGTCGTCAAGTGTTCACGGAGTCCCTGCACGATCCCGAAAGGGTCCGCAGCGAGGCAAAGCGTATACTGAACTCCGCACGTATCGCCATGTCATTCGAGGCATCGAAAATGGCTTCAGTGTTATGAGGAGGCATCCGCGCCTATGGACGCGCCGTGTAACGCGGGGGCTCTACCGTTACACCCGAAACCCGATGAAGGCTATCCGCAACGATCGACGAGTCAGTCCGCATCGCTTTCATGCGGCGCGGGCCTGAAATAGTAATTGAACGCGCGGCCCTGCAGCCTCGCGTAGAGCCGCACCATCAGCATGTCTTCAAGCACCTCTGCGTACTCGACGGGGCCCAGGTCCCAGGAGTCGAAGCCCAGGTCTGCGATCAGGCCGGCAACTCTGGCTTTGGCCGCTGCGTCGTTGCCCGCCATCGGAATGGTGACCGTTCCGCCGGCAAGCTCCGGCTCGGCCATGGTGCGGTACGCAAGCGCGTTGAGTGCCTTGACCACGTGCGCCTCGGGCGCGGCTGCCTGCAACAGTGCCGCCACCGAGGCATCGGTAGCTCGCGCAAATCGTCCCTCGGATCTGATCAGCGGATTGGTGACGTCGATGACCACCTTCCCAGCTATATCGCCGAGGCTTTGCAATACGTCGACAGCGCTGCCAAAGGGTACGGCCAGAACGATCATATCCGCCGCGGCAGCGGCCTCCGGGGGTGTCAGCGCGGCCACGTTTTCGCCCGCTTCGCTTAGCAGCGCCTGCACTCTGTCCGCTTCCGGCGTGCGCGAGCCGAAGTAAACGCTGTGCCCGGCCTGGGTGAAGCGGGTGCCGAGTGTGCCGCCCACATCGCCTGTGCCGATGACGGCAATGATTTCCGCGCCCGCCAGCACCGGAATGATCGCGGCAAGTGAGATTGCCACTCGGATGATTCGTTGTAGTTGCATCGGACGATTTAACCATAGCCTGAGCCGCATATCCCTCTGCTGCCGATCGCGTCAGGATTTCCCGGTTAAGATACCGACTGGTATCCATTCGCACGAGACTCACAATTCATGCCAAGTGGCCTTCACCGCTTCCGCAGTACTTCGCTACCAAGTCCCGCAACGGGTTCTCGAAGACCTATGCGCCAAGGATCCAGGTTGCATTTCGCACGCGCCTTCGCGACGCATATTGGCGATATGCGCGCTGGCCTCCTCCTCGTCGGTCTCGCGTTTTGCGCCGGCGCTCCCGCCCAGTCGATAAACGGACTGCGCATTCCGGCGATCGATCGCCCGCCGGCGCTCGCGGACTTTGCAGGGATGGAACCCTCCACCGAGATGCGCGCGAGCATGACGCTTGTCTCGGACTTCGTGCAACGACTTCCCGATGACGGCGATCCGGCCACCGAACGAACGGATGTCTACCTGGGCTACGACGCCCGGAATCTGTATGCAGTCTTTCTCGCCTTCGACTCCCAGCCGGGCCTGATCCGAGCCAATCTCTCGCCACGGGAGAACATCGAGAACGACGATACCGTCGGCCTGTTGATCGACACCTTCAACAACCAGCGTGCGGCCTACGCGTTTCGCTCCACCCCGCTGGGGGTGCAGTGGGATGCGCGCTGGAACGAGGTCGCGCGGACCCCCGCTTTCGACGCCGCCTATCAAGCTGTCTGGTACACCGACGGGCGAGTCACGGACTCCGGCTACATGGTTCTGATGACCATACCCATGCGAACGCTGCGGTTTGCCGAAGGGGTCGAGCAGGTATGGCGCGTCATGCTCGAGCGCAAGATCCCGCGCCGCAGCGAGGAGGCCTATTGGCCCGAGTACTCCATTGCCATCGAGGGACGGCTCAATCAGGCCGCGCCCCTCGCCGGCATCCGGGACGTTTCGCCCGGGCGCAATATCCAGGTCGTTCCGTTTGTCTTTGCCCGGGACTTCGATGTGCTGGACACGGGTGCGGGCGCCGGTCCGGCGTTCAGAAACGACTCCGAAGACGATGTCGGGCTGGATGCCAAATTCGTCTTTCAGGACCGCATCGTGCTGGACGTTACCCTCAACCCGGACTTCAGCCAGGTCGAGACCGACGAGCCGCAGGTCACCGTAAACGAGCGCTTCGAGGTGCGGTTTCCGGAGTTGCGGCCGTTCTTCATCGAGAACGCCGACTACTTCCGCACGGAAACGCAGCTCGTGTTCACGCGCCGCATCGTCGATCCCGAAGCGGGCGCCCGATTTACCGGAAGGTTGGGGGACTGGGGTATCGGCACGATGCTCATGAACGACGAGGCGCCCGGGCAGGTCCGCGATCCAGCGGATCCGTTGTTCGGGGAGTCTGCGGACATCAGTATTTTTCGCGCCTTCAGGGACATTTCCGAGCAGTCGCGCGTCGGCATGCTCTACACCGACCGGCAGTTCGGCGACGCCTACAATACGGTCATGAGCGTCGACGGACGGTTCAAGCTGAACGACAACTGGACGACCCAGATGCAGCTGACCGACACCGAGAAGCTGACCGAACGAGGGCAGCGGCTCGACGGGGATCAGAAGAACATACGCTTCGATCGCAGCGGTCGGCGCGTCGCCGTGCACACCCATATCATCAACTCAAGCGAGGACTTCCAGGCCGACCTCGGGATTTTCAACCGGAACTACGTGGCCGATACCAACGGTTACCATAACCGCGTGATGCTCACGTATTACCCGGAAAACGGCCGCGTGAACAGTTGGAGTCCGGTTTTCTACTTCAGCCATCTCGACGATCAGTCCGGCACACGTATCTTTTCGAACTGGCAATACGATCATGTGTGGCGCTGGGACGGTGCCACCGAGCTCAGGCTTTCCTACCAGGAAGCTCGTGAGCGCCTGCGGCCAAAAGATTTCGCAGGCCTGGTCTCGAACCGGGACTATGAGTACGACAATTTGTCCGTCAGGTTCACGACGGAATTCTTTGCCCAGCTCGGTTTCAACCTGAGGCTCGACACGGGCGGAACGATCAACCTCGTCCCGCCCTTCGGTTTCGAACCGGAGCCCGCCGATGTCGACAGCGGCCAGATCGGTCTCTTCTGGCGTCCCATCGACCGGTTTCGTCTCGATGCGACCCACCTGTTCAGGGAACTCACGGATGCGCGGGGCGGCACGGGAACGATCTTCGAGAACGAGATCACCCGTCTGAAGTTCAACTACCAGTTCTCGAAGGAATTCTCGGTCCGCCTGATCGCGCAGCACGAACAGACCGTCCCGGGTGTCATGACGCGGCTGGACCTCGGCGAGAACATGAACTGGGACTTGCTGGCGCGCTACGTGCTCAATCCGTGGTCGGCGCTTTACGTCGGCTACAACAGCAACTCGAGCAACTTCGACCTGATCGATACCGAGTTCGGTACGGAACTCGTGACGACAACCGATTTGCGACGGGATGGCCAGCAGATCTTCGCCAAATTCTCCTATCTCTTCCAGCCGTAGTCGCGGCTGCTTTGCGGGGCGATCCTCGTCTGCGTAAGGTCAATCCGAGTTCCTCAAGGGCCTCGCGCCAATGCACACAGAGGACGCCATCTATTTTTTGACGTGTCGGGCCCCGGCTGACGCACAGCGCGAGCGGGTTGGCGAAATCTCCAGTGAAGCGTGTCAGGTTTCGAAGGCGGGGAGGAGGAAACCCACCAGCGTGTCTTCAAGGATGCTGAAGTACGAATTGACGGTTTTGGGATCCGCTCCGACGTCTCTGGCGATATTGGCATAGTTGATGATCGTGCCGTTTGATTGCGCGGCAACTTCCAGAAATTGCCTGAATGGATCGAGCCTTCTGACGATCTGCTCGGCCACGATCTCCTCTTTGAGGCCACGATCTCCTCTTTGAGATAGGTCAGCGCATACGCTCTGAGGTACGACTGCTTGTCTTCGTTTGGGACTTATATACATAGGTTGACGGCTCATGCCGCCCTCCGTGGGTATACCTGTTGACGGTTCTTCGGAGTGGCCAGCGCCAACGCTCCTCGCCGTCCAGTCGCGCCTGTCGCCGACGCCATGATATTCAACGCGGCATTCACGTCCGCGTTGCCCTTGCGTCCGCAATGGACGCACTCGAATTCGGATTGAGACTTGCGGCTCGCCGGATCGGCCTTGCCGCAGCCCCTGCACGTCTGGCTGGTGTACATGGGCGGAACCACCACCACGTGCGCCGCCTTGTACTCAAGCATCCGTCGCAGTTGCGACCAGCCGGTGTTCAGGATTTCCCGGTTGAGTCCCGCTTTCTGCCCGACATTGCGGCCCGGATGCTCCGCCGAGCCCCTGGCGGATCGGGTCATGGCCTTCGTATTCAGGTCCTCGATAGCGAGCAGTCCGGCGGTGTCGGCGAAAATCCGGCTCGTCTCGTGGTGCCAGCGATGGCGTATCGTGGCGATGCGCCGTTGCGTGCGGGCGAGGCGGTGGCGGGCCCGATTGCGGCGGTTGGAGCCTTTCCTGCGCCTCGCCACCATGCGCTGATAGCGGCGCTTGCGCGCCTGCAGCCGCGCCATGTCAGGCATTCGCAGCAGGTCGCCGGTGGACGCCGCCACCTGCCCGCAGTTCATGTCCACGCCGAGGGCGAGTCCGTTGTCCGGGCGGGCCACCGCAGATACCTTGTAGACCACCACGCAGTACCACTTTCCGTTCACGCGCTTGACCGTCGCCTTGACCGGCGGGCACCCGGCATGGGGATTGCCGCCCCGGCGCGACAGCCTGACCCGCCCCACCTTCGGCACGCTCAACACGTCGTCGCGCACGCGCACATTCTGCGGAAGGGTGAAGCTGTCGTCGCCGCGCCGCGCCTTGAACCGGGGGAAACCGCCGGCGGCGAACGCGCGTTTCCATGCCTCCGCCTGGTACTTGAGCGCGTACCGAACGGGCGCGTACGGCAGCCGTTGCAGCCACGGCGTCTCGCGCCGAAGCGCGGTGAACCGCACGCCCATGGACTGAAAACTCACCGACAGCGGGGACGGCTTGTCAAACACAAGCCCCGCGTCGAACATGGCCTTGCGGAGCTTGTAGGTCGCGTAGTCCCGTCGATTGCGGGCGAGGAAATGGTTCCAGACGTACCGGCAGGCACCGGCGATCCTAACAAGTTCCCGATGCTTTGCCCGCGTTCCGGGATGAAGCCGATACGTGGCGGATCGGAATTCGGTGGCATCGCTCATGCGGTCGATGCTACGTTCATCCCGCAGGCATCGGAACGGTCAAATGTGGTCCTTTCGGCCATTTTGTCAACCTATGTATATAAGTCCCCTTCGTTTCCCTCCAGCGCGTAGATCCCCGGCAGCGTTCCCCAGCGCAGGGCGTCTTCCAGGTCGAAGGCGTCTTCCAGTTCCGGCACTGTGAGCGGATAAAGGTTGTAGACGAATGCCCTGCCGGCGAGAAGATTGGATGCACCGCGTCTGAGTTTCCGGCTGCTTGATCCGGTGAGCACGAAGCGCTTTTCCGTGCGTTCGATACGAAATACGGAGTGTAGTCCATATTTCCGTTCGTAAAACGGAGTATGTTTTCTCTTGTTGAGCGACAATGCCCGACAACAGAACGCAAGCCGATGACCGCCATGATGCTCGTCACCGTCGGCGAGGACTCTCGCCGGTCCGATTGGGTGTGCGTGCGGCGGCGCGGTTAATCGGGGCGCCAGCCAGGGCGACATCGAATTTTCGCTATCGCGATTTCCTGCGGCGCAGGCTCCTGGCCAGGGATACGCCAGGGTTGGTGAATGCCGGGGCGGTGCACTTATACTGTTTACATGACAGGTGACGCGGTTCGAAGCGAACAAGCAGCGCTGGTTCTTGGAATCCTTTCCGTCTTGATTGCGCCGATGGTTGGCGCCCACCACGGCTTTGCCGCGCACTTCGATACGGATCGATACATTACGTTCGAAGCCGTCGTATCCAGCTTCGAATTCGTCAATCCGCACTCGTACCTCTACCTCGAAACAACAAACGAGTCGGGGGCGACCGCGAGCCGGTGGTGTGAGCTGAACGCGCAGACGCAACTGCGCCGCAAGGGTATCTCACCGGACTCGTTCAGCGCAGGCGAGAAGGTTGTGATCGATGCGTTCCAGGCAAGGCGCGACCCACTGGGCTGTTACATTGCTTCTGTCCAGCTTGCCGACGGCAGCGTGCTGACGCTCAAGAACCGTTCGGGGAACAGTCTGTATTCCTCCCCTGTGGTGACAGCCGACACAGGCGTACTCGGGACCTGGTACCCGAAAGGCCGGGGGACCGCGCCGCGAGTTGGTGACTTCGTCACGCCGGAAGGGCAGGCGGCACTGGATGCGTATGATTCCCGGACTCAGAACCCCGTCCTGCGTTGCGAGCCCGGCAGTCCTCTTCGTGCCTGGATGCAACCCGGTACCCCGCTTCGAATCAGTCGTGATAACGGGACCTTGCGGATCCATCATGAGTTCATGGATGTCGTGCGGGTGGTGCACCTGGACATGGCGAATCATCCCGAAGGCACTGCCCGAACCGACATCGGTCACTCGGTCGGGCGTTTCGATGGCGCCGAACTGGATATGGAGACCGCGCTGTTCTCTGCCGGCGTGCTGTTGGAGACTGCACAGTTTTCGGAGGGGGAGGAGACAGCCATGAGTCCCTACACGGGGATGAATACGGCGGACCTGAAGCTGTTCGAGAGACTCCGTGTCGATCCGGACAGCGGCGACCTGGAACTGACATGGACCGCGGAAGACCCGCGCTACTACACCCAGCCGCTGAGCGGCACGCGGACCTTTTCCAGGGCGGATGTGGAATTGGGTTCTTTCGACTGTCTTCCTGCGACGGGGCACGCCCCGGCGGACTTGCGAGCGGACCGACGTCCTCGCGACGAAGATCGGTGAGCGATGCGGACTCACCCGTGTCGAGCGGCCAGCCCGTTGGCGTGACCCGCTGTCCATGGAGTGAGGGCGTCGACGAGCAGTACTTGAGCTACCACGACACCGAATGGGGCGTCTCCGTCCGCGATGACCGCAGGCACTTCGAGTTTCTGATCCTCGAAAGCGCGCCACTATCTCGCGATCCAGGAGGAATTCGGGAGCTTCACTGACTACGTATGGCGTTTCGTCGGGGGCGAACCGATCGTCAATCGCTGGCGAGCGCAAAGCGAGGTGCCTGCGACGAGCGCTGAGTCCGATCTGTTGAGCAGGGACCTGAAGGTGCGCGGCTTCAAGTTCGTGGGTCCCACGATCGTCTATGCCCACATGCAGGCTACGGGACTCGTCAACGACCATCTCATCGATTGCTTCAGGTATGCCGAATGCGCCCACGGACCCGAGGCCCGTTCGAGCTGACATAAGCGCCGCGATGTCCATGTCTCGCCAAGCACACGGGGGTCTCCGATGAGACGCTGATTCGTGGGGTTGACCGTGGGATTCGCCGTGGGAGCGCCTCTTCTTGTCCTGGCCCAGGGACAGATGGAGCCGGAGCCAACCGAATCAAGGCGTGTAACTCGGCTCGATTCTCCGACAAGCCCTCATCGCCTCATGGGTTCGGAGCCTGGGCATGCCGGTGGTCCAGTTCCTCGAGCAGTTTCAGGCCACGCGCGGCATCGCCGCCAGTCGATCCGATGGGCATCGGGAAGCCGGATAGTCAGTGTCGCCATATCAGTCATCCTCAAGGGCGCAAATCTACGCGAATCCACCAGATTTAGACTCTTCTCAAGATCTCCGATATCGAGATGATTGATTGACTTGGGCTGGACTCACTGGCTGAAGAACCGGCGGCTCAATTTAATGCGAACGGAGAAGAGAACCAATGGCGGGAGAGACTGATACATTTGCCAGGAAACAGCAAACATTCCGATCGTCGAGGCAGGGCGCACGGTGCCGTAATTTTCGAGGTGTCGTCCAAGCCTGCATCCGCAACAACCCATATTGACCTATAAGCTCCCAGCTATGTACAGTAATCTTGTACATATCGAGGGCGTTTCGATGATTCACGAGACCAGCTATTCAAAGGCGCGGCAGTCGCTCGCGTCGCTGATGGACCAGGTAACGGATACCCGGGAACCGGTTTTGATCCGCCGTCGCGGCAAAGAGCCCGTCGCCCTTATTGCTGCGGACGAACTTGCCGGTTGGCTTGAGACGGCCTACCTGTTGCGCTCACCCAAGAATGCCCGACGCCTGCTGGAAGCCAGCCTTCGACTCGACAACAATCAAGGAGAACCGGCTGATGTCGATGAACTCCGCTCTCGCTTGGATTTGGCGACCCTGTGAGGAGAAATCAGCCGCGTCAAGCGGTGATGGACCCCAATTTTCTGGAAGACCTGGAGTACTGGACTCGAACCAACCGCGAGCGGGCACTGCGAACGCTCCGACTGGTGGAAGACGTGCTTCGAGACCCATTCACAGGACAAGGAAAGCCTGAGCCGCTGCGCGGTGAACTCAGCGGAAAGTGGTCGAGGCGCATTGATCAGGAGCACCGACTCATTTATCAGGTTGACGATACCCGCGTATATTTTCTCGCCGCGCGCTACCATTACTGAGGCCCTTGGTATTATCCAGAATGAGTGCGTCATGGATGTACGGTATTGGTGACTACGAATGCGTGCTCTGGGATTCCGCTGGCCCATAGAAGCAACAATCGGTTCGAGTCATGCGTTTGAAGAACGTGGTCCTTTCGATTTCGACAATCAGCGTTATCGTGGGCCTCGCGAGCAGCCGCAGCGAGGCGCATCACGGTCCTTCCGTCGAACCGTTCGAGTGCGAAGTCTGGGAGGAGGCACCGCAATGATGAAGCAGATCTGCAACCTGAGTCTCGTCGCCGCCTTCGTCATGCTGCCGCGGCTGGCGGCGTCGCACCATTCCATGGCGGAGTGGGACACGAGCGTGATCGACGAGATGCAAGGGGAGATCGTCAGCGTGGTCTGGAGAAACCCGCACATCCGCTGGACGATGCGGATCGAAAACGAGGCAGGCGAGGGTGAGCTCTGGACGATGGCGGGCACCTCCCCGAATCACCTGACTCGGCGCGGCGTGACCGCGGATACGTTGAAAGTCGGGGAGGTCATTCGCGTCGCAGGATCGCCTTCGACCCGGCGTCCCCTGAACTTCATCGTCAACAGCGCCCTCCTGCCGGACCGGGCGGAGGTTCTGCTCAGGGGGCTGGGGCCGGCAGTCGACCCGCACTGGCCGAACGCGCGGGCGGTAATCGGCACGGGCGAGTGGGGTGCGGCCGAGGCCGCGGCGGCGGAGCCGCGCGGATTGTTCACTGTCTGGAGATCGGTGCGTGGAGTCGGCGGCCGGGAGTCCCTGTCGCTCACGCCCGAGGCCGAGGCGGTACTGGCGACCTGGAACGTTGCCGACAACTGGGTGGTCCGGTGCGAGCGCCGCGGGATGCCGTCGACGATGGGCAATCCCTATCCGCGCGAGTTCGTCGACGAAGGCGACCGCATCGTTCTCAGGATCGAGGAACACGACAACGTGCGCGTGATTCACCTGTCGGGCGATGCCGATCCCGGTGCGCAGCCGGCAAGCCGCCTCGGCTACTCTGTCGGGCGCTGGGAAGACGAGCGCACGCTCGTCGTCTCGACGACGCGTATCAACTTCCCCTGGTACAACACCACGGGCGTCCCGCAGAGCGAAGATGTCACCGTGCACGAGCGTTTCACGCTGAGCGACGACGAGCTTCGCCTGTCCTACGAGCAGGTCGTGACGGATCCGGCGACGTTTACCGCCCCCGCTCGGCTCACGGGCGAGTGGGTGGCGATTCCGGGAATCGAGATTCAGCCTTTCGATATGGACTGCTCGGACAACGCCTATCTCTAGATGCAATCGGCGTCTATTCGTCTTCACCGTTCGGGTCGGATGCTATGCTCGTTTCGCGGTCAGCAAGGAGCCTGCCCGCTAACGCTGTTCCCAGGTAGAGCCGCTAGAGAAAGAGCACGAGAAGGAATTGGCAATGAAATCGTCAAGTGCAGTTCCGGGTTTCTTGACGTGTCGGTGTCGCCCGATGAAGTTACCGTCGAGTACATCAAGAATATTTACGACTGTGAGCGCGATTGCGGCGAAGTCGTAGACAGCTACACGATCCCTGCGAAGTAAAACCGGGAGGCTACCGAGGCCGCCTGATTGGAGCAATAGCAAATGACAACGAAAGCTGCGCCGGCGAGCGCAAAATGGAAGCCGGTCATCCGTGTCGTCGCGTATCTTTGTGTCAGTGGATTGATGCCGCTGTCGACCGCGCTTTCCGCACCGAATTTCCTCGTCATCATGGGTGACGACATGGGCGTGGAGACGCTGTCTTGCTACGGTCTCAACGACGATACGGCCGTGACCCCGACGCTCGACAATCTCTGCGACCACGGAATTCGCTTCGACAATATGTGGTCGCAACCGGTGTGCTCGCCGACCCGGGCCACGATCCTGACCGGCCGTTACGGGTTCCGGACGGGTATCGGACGCCCGATCGTAACGCCGCCCGACGCGCCGAAGGTCGTGCCGGAGAAGCCCCCGGGGGCGCATCCCGAAGGCGTCCGCAACCGGCCGAGTCCGCCGGAATCACCGCCGGGACTTTCCCTGGACGAATTCACGTTGCCGATGGCGCTCAAGACCGATCCGGAGCTGGGGTATGAGACGGCGGCTTTCGGGAAGTGGCATCTGGCCGATGCGGGCAACGGCTATGCGGCCCACCCTAACAGCGCCGGCTTCGATCATTTCGCCGGCGGTGGCGTCGGCGGGTTCGAGAGCTTCTTTGCGTTCTCGAAATCGATCAACGGCAGATCGACCCCCGGGTCGACGGTGTATGCGCCTACCGACAAAGTCAACGAGACGATCGCCTGGCTGAAGGAGAGAGACGACGCCGTTCCGTGGATTGCGTATCTTTCGTTCAATCTGCCGCATTCGCCCTATCACTTGCCACCGCTCGAGTTGTTGCACAGCGACGCGAAGAATCTGGACCCCTACAGCGACGACGTGAACGACAACCCGCATCCGTACTTCAAGGCGATGCTCGAAGCGATGGATACGGAGATCGGCCGTCTTTTGGGCACGCTCACCCCGGCGCAGCGAGACAACACCTACATCATTTTCCTCGGTGACAACGGGACTTCGGGCGGCGTCATTCAGCCGCCGTTCGACAGGCAGCGAGGAAAAGGCACCGTCTATCAGGGTGGTATGAATGTGCCCTTCATGGTAACCGGACCGGGGATAGACGGGGGCCAGGCCAGTGATGCTCTGATCAATACCGTGGACTTGTATGCGACGTTCCTTGAGCTTGCCGGTATCGATGTCGAGGCTGCGTTACCGGACGATCGCGGTTTCGATTCAGTCAGTTTCGCGCGCCTGCTGCACGATCCGGACGCGGTGCCGGCCAGAGATTTCGTCTACGCCGACGCGTTCGGGCACGGCCTGCCGCCGACGCAGGCAATACGCAACGAGACCCACAAGCTGCTGGCGATCGGCGGCGAAGAGGAGTTCTACGATCTCGAGAATGACCCGTACGAGCACGCCAATCTGTTGACTGGCAACCTGTCGGCGACCGAGGCCGACAACTATCGGGATCTGAAATCGAGAATGGCAGCGTTGCACGCGTCGGAATAATGCCGAGATCTGTCAGTTCCCGCCCGCCCATGCCACGACGCTCCGGCGGGCGAGTATCTTCTGCACCATGTTGTCCACTTTCCAGTCGGGCATAGCGGGGGGCATCTATGCCGGCCTGCACGTGCGCCATCAGTTCAGCAAGCATCTTTCGAGCAGTGCTCCAATGTTGGTATCGAGATCTTCGGTCATTGCCGCCCTGACCGCGCCATCGCCGCTGTATTTCTCGAGCGTGGACGCCAGGGCCTGGTTGGGGTCGTGCGTCGCATAGTAGGAAAGCTGGAGATAAAACGGATGGCCTTCTCTTGCCTGTTCATCCATGAAGTCCTCGGCACGCCGGGTAATGCTGAACGTCAATTTCGGATCGTTCGGATCTTGCGAGAAAATGATGCCTTCCGATGCGATCTGCTCCAGGTTGGGCATCCTGTAGTTCGCTGTGTGGCTGAAGCTCTCACCGGGGATCATTTGCACCGAGGTGGCGTCCCAAGCCTGGTCGTCGATAAAGATAAAAAGAAAGTTTGGCGCGGCCGGTAGTGTCTGTGCGTTTGCCGGGCCTATGCCGCAAACCAGCAACAAGATCATCGTATTCAACGATTTCATGATTAATGCTCCCCGGAAGAATAGAACTTCATTTGTTCTATTCTTAATCAATATGTCATGTGATTATATTGGTGGAAAGGGAGTCCATTGTCGGGAGCCGAGACAACGCGCCATTGCGTCCTGGATTCAGGTTGCGGCAGCTTGATCGATAACGGCAATGGATTTCGCCGACTTGGAGCAGTTAACTTGACAAAGCCCTCCAAGGACTGTCAACCGTCGGCCGATTGCGGCATTCTGCGCTTGCGCTGAAATTCGGGGTGAGATGCGATGGACCGGCTGAACTCAATCATAGATTCGATCAACGGTTTCGTTTGGGGTGCGCCCATGCTCGGCATGCTGGGCGTCACCGGAGTGCTCCTGACCCTTGGCCTCGCATTCATGCCGTGGCGCAAGATCGGCTACGGTTTCCGGCTGCTCTTCGACAAGAGCGACCCCGGCGGCGCCGGCGAAGTCAAACCCTTCAATGCATTGATGACGGCCTTGTCGGCGACGGTGGGTACCGGGAATATCGCCGGCGTCGCCACCGCCATTGCGCTGGGCGGCCCCGGCGCGATCTTCTACATGTGGCTCATCGCGCTGTTTGGCATGGCGACCAAGTACGCCGAGGCGGTGTGCGCGGTCACGTATCGAGAAGTGGACAAATCGGGTAAGTACGTCGGCGGCCCGATGTACTACCTTCGCAACGGCGTCGGCGATTTCGCCCCGGCACTCGGCAAGTGGCTGGGGCTCGCGTTCGCCATCTTCGGCGCGGTGGCAGCGTTCGGCATCGGCAACGCGGTGCAGGTCAACACGATGGCGGCCGCGCTGGTGGACAGCTTTGGGGTTCCGACCTGGTTGACGGGTGTGATCGTCGCGGCGCTGGTGGGCGTCGTCGTCATTGGCGGCATTCGGCGCATCGGCGAGGTCGCGGGCAAGCTCGTGCCGGCCATGATCGTGCTCTACCTGGGCGCCGCCGTGTTGATCGTCGTCATCAACATTGCCGAAGTGCCGGCGGCCATCGGCCTGATCTTCACCCATGCGTTCACGCCCGCGGCCGCGACCGGCGGCTTTGCCGGGGCCGCGGTGGCCGCGGCCGTTCGCTTCGGCGTCGCCCGGGGCGTTTTCTCCAACGAGTCCGGGCTGGGCTCCGCCGCCATCGCACACGCGGCGGCCCAGACCGACAGCCCCGTGCGCCAGGGCATCGTCGCTATGCTGGGGACGTTCATCGACACGCTTGTCGTCTGTACCGTGACGTCGCTGGTGATCCTGACCTCCGGGGCGTGGACGATGACGGGTGCGGACGGCGGCGCGCTGACCGGCGTCGTGCTCACGTCGACGGCCTTTCAGAGCACTGTCGTGGGCGGGCAGTTCATCGTCACCGTCGCACTTGCAGTCTTTGCCTTCACGACCATTCTCGGCTGGTCGTACTACGGCGAGCGCTGCTGGCAGTACCTGTTCAGCGAAAAAAGCGTGATTGTTTACCGCGCGCTGTGGGTGCTGGCCGCGTTGACCTTCGCCAACGTCAGAGTGGATCTGGTGTGGAACCTGGCCGACACCCTCAATGGCCTGATGGCCGTGCCCAACCTCGTCGGCTTGCTATTACTGGCGCCGATGGTTTTCAGGGTTACCCGAGAGTACTTTGAGCCGGCGGGGGACGGTCCGGCTTCTAGTCACTGATACGCGCCCGTGCGGGTGAGGCCAAGCACCGCCGCCACGAGTCCCGGATCGACACGAGCCTTTCGCCGCGGGTCCACGATGAGCACGAACGCGGCCACGCGCTGAGGACGAAAATCCGTCTCCGATTTTTCCAGTCGAGGGCCTGGTGAGGTCTGACGTGATTGTGGAAGTGCTGGTGGTTGGCGAGAGCTCGGTTGGCGCCGGCGACGGTGAACTCGCTGCCGCCGTCGATCTGCACGGACAGCAGGGGGTATGGGTACCCGCACAGCGGATCGAAGAGCATGAACTGACACACACGATTTTCATGGATGCCGGCACCGCGGCTGGCTAGAAGGAACTCGCCGGCGAGGTCTCGCGGCGCAATCCGCGGCACATGGCGTTGCGGCATTTGCTGCTTCCGAACCGCATCGAGGATGCGGGCCGTGGCGACACGCGCGAGCTGCTTTTCTCGGACCGTCGACTGAGCCTGGAAGCATTGCCGATGGCGACGGCCACTATCGAGGTGGCGAAGCGTAATGCAAACGGCATCTTTCGTGTCTGGGCGAGGGGACCGGAATACGGCGTCGGCAGCACGCGTTCACGCCACGCCTGTTCGGCGTCAGCACAAGTTGGACAATTTGGGGGTGGTTAAATAAGAGAGAGATTGAGCTCATCGTCATCTGAAAGGAGTAAGCGATGAGAGCAAAGAAAAACCCGTCCAACGGCCGTTCTGAGAAAACGGTCAAGGCGACCGGCTGAGCGACACGGCGACGCTATTCTCCAGAGGAGAATATCCGGATCGTGTTACCAGAGCTGCGAGCTTAGGTGAGTATCTCGGAGTAAAGCCGCCGCAAATGCGGCGGACCGTAGCGCGCGCTTCACACGTCGCCCGTCATTGAACGCGATAGACTTTCGGCAAGAACTGAACCCAAATTCCAAGAGAAACCAAAATTTGTTGCGCATCTTGCCCATGACAGTCGGGTGGTTCCGTCCGTCTTGCCGCTGCGTCCCGTTCAAAGTCGGGCTGTTATCGTGGTTCGTGCTTCTGTCTGTTTCGTGTGGGGGTGGCCGCGGTGACGGCGGAAACCCAACCGTTGTGTTGCCTCCGCCGGAACCCATTACGCTACTGGATACCATCCCTGCCCGAGGCGCTACCGTTGACCCGACTACAAGCGGCGTGAACATCGTTCATGTCGGAGCCGCCGGTTTGCAGTTCACCTACTCCGGCGGTTGCGGGACAACAGGC
Organism: Candidatus Rariloculaceae bacterium; assembly: GCA_965262365.1. Lineage (GTDB taxonomy): Bacteria > Pseudomonadota > Gammaproteobacteria > Steroidobacterales > Rariloculaceae > UBA6522. The sequence continues at coordinate 2,178,988 of OZ253541.1, read as the reverse complement.
GCCGCCGTGCGTCGTTCGTTGACCGATCTCAGCACGGAGAATGCGAACCACCTCATTGACCATAAACTCGCTTGCGAGTTCGCCGATGTCTCGTCATACCGTGTCACCGTGGACGCCTTGGCCGATGACGGGCGCCGATATCAAGGCGCGCTCGAGTTCTCCACGCGTCGAGGCGGAGGCGAACCTCTAACTGTGCTCGACCATGTAGTGACGCCGCGGAGCGAAATCGACGAATTGTTCGTCCGCTACATCACCGATTCGCTGTTGGACGACATCGAGTTGCACGTTCTTGCCGTTGTGGTGGCGCGGATCATTGGCGAGATTGCCGAACGGTCGTGGACGGAGTTGACCGCCCGCGCGACCTATGGCGTGGTCGCCCACAGCGTGTCGTACCCATCGAGGAACCCGGAGGGCGAACCGTCCCTCCTCACGGGACTCATCGCCATGCCGGATGTCGCCTCCGCAAGTGCCTCGGCTGGGAGCTTCGAGCGGAAGGACCGAGTCGTGATCCTGAACCACGCGACCGGCTCGACGCCTGGCTCGCTCAGTTCCACTGGCAGCGGGCAATTGCTGGCAAATCTGATCGCCAGTCGAGGCTATCTGGTGATTGCTCCGGACAACTGGGGGCGTGGCGGTTCGGCAGGTGATGTCACCAGCGGCACCGACCAGCCGGAGACATACTTGATGGCGAACCGGGTCGCCAACAATACCCTCGACATGGTGGCTGCCGTCATGGCCAGCGACGACTACCGGATGTTTCACGACCCGACACAGGACGCCGATGTGTCGATCGTGGGTTATTCGCAGGGCGGGCATAGTGCGGTCGGCGTATGGTTGGCCAACCAGGTTGGCGGTACCGGCCTTCGTGTGCGGGAACTCTACAGTGGCGGTGCGCCCCACAACCTGTATCAGACGTTTCGCGGCTCGCTGCAACACCTGAACGATAGCTGCGACGGAAATCCCTGGTGCCGCAACGTGGGCACCGAAACGATTCTGCACTATCTGACGGATCGGATACTGCCGCCCCTTTTGGAGTACGCAGACATCGGTCTGGAGCGTAGCGAAGTGTTCGAGGGCGACATCCTTGCCGGCGACTTCATTGCCGGGGTGCTGGACGGCGACGCTCGATACGACACGCTCAAGACAATGCTTCAACTCAACAGCTTCACCAACATCATCAATCCGGCAGAGACGATTGTGGCCCAAGACAGCCGGATTCACCTCTATCATTCACCATTTGACCGCTTGGTGCCTCAGCGGAACACCAGAGATCTCTTCGATCTGCTGTCGTCCGGCTTCGATGTGGTTTTTCATGACGACGAATGCGACTCGGATCTGTACGAGCTTCTCTTTGCAACGATTTCCAGAGGCGGCGTCGTGCACACACTTTGCGGCATAGAGATGTTCGACGAGGTACTCAAGGATTTCCGAGCAAGGGACGCTGCAACCGGCAATGCCTCCTTGGTTGCGGTTGGCGCGCCTTCAACTTGGGCGTCGAGCAGTCGCTGGCGTTCGCTGACCGAACCTCGCGCGACAGAAGCTGCAAAGGATCTTCAGGCCCTCGCGGAATTTCGCGCCGGCAAGTCGCAAGAGGAACTGCAAAAGCTTGCCGACCTGCTGCGCGAACCCGGATCTCAGGAATTGAGCCGCGTGGCGGACCTGCTGTCGCGCGCCCAGTAAGAATCGCGCCGCTTCGTGATCGATTTCAAGTCGCGCACCGGGCTAACGTCGACACGCAGGTCCCGGTCGTCAACAATGTGGAGCGTCGGGATCGTCTTCTATACGCCGGTAGGGCCCCCAACAGCGTTTTCGTAGTTGCTCTTCAAGTATTCCACAAGAAGATTGGCAATTCGCACCAGCATAAGGTTGTCCGTAACCCCAACTGTGTATGCTCCTCCCATAGCGGCTGCCCGTTGATAAAACTCGGGGTACGCAATCGTGTCGCCGCACTCGCTGTCATAAATTCTGACCTTCATGACCACCGCTGAACTTCCTGCGAACGCTCCCGCAAGGACGCGAGTGGCACCGCCAACGAACTTCATCTCTGTAATGACCGGCTCAATGACCAGTCGTCCATTGGATGTCGTTGATGGATTGGAGTTCCATTGTTCAAGGGTTAACCCAATTTCCGCATCGACGTTCTCTTGAATCTTCTCGAGTGCTGCCTGGTTCGCAGAACCACTAGGCAAACCAGGGTCGAACTGTACGAGATTAAGTTTAATTTGGCTGTACGACGAGAAGCTGCTCGTTGGCGCTGGGTTAAACGAGGTTTCGGGTGTTTCGACCGTGGTGACACAACCCACATCGCACAGGCGATCACCACGGCAAACAGGCCGCGCGCTTTATCAAATATTGCCATTATGTCGGCTCCCGTTTCTGTGTTCCCCAATAATGTGACTATGCCATTTGCGTTCCAGGGTGGTAACGGTATTTCCCGGTCGTGCAGAATGATCCTTTGGCCAGGTACCCCAATGTAGATATTTGCTGAATTGATCGCATCAACCTACGCGGTCGAATCCCCGCTGGCCCGCCCCTACCCTCGACAAATTCTAGCGCGAAGGATTCCTGCACAACTCCGCCAGCACGCTCAATCTCTTGCGCGTCTGTGAGACGTACGGGTTTCGTTTATCCCATACATAACCGGCCAAGATCGAACAAATCATGCGCTTGATTTTCGCATCCTTCTGCTTGGCAAAAATAATGTCATGTAGAACACCGTCATACCACGATTCCACAAAGGCCCGAAACACATCCACACCGCGTTTCAACGGCCGGGCAAATTCGTCGTCCCAATCCACTGGTTCACCTCGGAGTTGCCGGTCCAGCGCAGTCGCAGCAAGGCTCGCTGACTTCATGGCGATAGTGACGCCGGACGAAAAAATGGGATCCAGAAATTCCCCGGCGTTGCCCAGCAACGCAAACCCATCACCCCATAGCCGCTTGACGTTTGCGGAATAACCGCTGATTTCACTTACAGGACTGTCAAAAACGGCATGTTTCAACATCGCGCTCAGGCGCGGGTCCGCCTTGACCAAGCCCTTGAGCGTGTCAGTTCGACTGCTTTCGAATCCGTCCAGGCAGTCTTCACTAGCTACCACGCCGATTGAACTCCGGCCGTTACTGAACGGAATCAGCCAGTACCAAATGTCCGTATTCTCGGGGTGGATAGTGATCAGAATCTTGTTACGATCAAATTCGACATGCTCAATACGATCCTGCACATGCGTAAATAACGAACGCCTGGCTGGGAAACTCGATGGGCAATCCAGTTTCAGCAAACGCGGAAGAACCCGTCCAAATCCGCTCGCGTCCAGCACAAACCTCGCCCGGTAGCGATGCTCCACACCGTTGCCGTCAAGCGCCACCACTTCGCATGCCTCGGCCTTGGGTGCCGCGTCAATGATCTCGTGGCCGAACAGAATGGTGGCGCCCAGTTCCTCGGCGCGTCGTGCAAGCGTACTGTCAAACACTGCACGCTCGACCTCGTAGGTCCCGGTCCAGACCTCCGACAAGAACTGGTCGCTGAAATCGAACGAGGAAAGTTGGCTGCCCCATGAGAATAGCGCTCCTTCCTTGGCCTGAAACTGCATCTCGCGAACGGAATCCAACATGTCCGCTTCGTCAAGAAACTCCATGCATTGCGGCAGCAGGCTTTCACCGATAGAAAAGCGAGGGAAAATGTCCCGTTCCAAAATGATGCAGCTGTGCCCTTTTCGGCATAGCAACGCGCCAGCGATGGACCCCGATGGTCCCGCACCAATTATCAACACATCTGAAGTTTCCGGTGCCGTGTCTGCCAATTGGATGTCTCCCATGAAATTGCAACGGATACTCGCATAGCATTACACACATCGTAAATTTGATTAAAGGTGACGCTCCGGTAGACTCGGCCGGAAAGTGCCAGAGGTAAAGATTTTCAATGCCGACCGATTCGCGAATCTTGGCTGTCGTTATTCCAGCCTACAACGAGGCCGCCACGATCCGGGACGTCGCGAGACGCGCTCTCCGCCAGTGCGAAAATGTCATCGTCGTTGATGACGGTTCGACCGACGGCACCGCGGACTGCTTCGCAGACCTGAACGTTCGGCTGATTCGCCACGAGACGAATCTACGTAAGGCCGCGGCGCTGTGGAACGGGATGCGGGCCGCAATTGATGCCGGCGCCCATGCCGTGATCACACTTGATGGCGACGGACAACACCGGCCAGAAGACATCCCTACTCTGGTTCGGGCGGCCGAGAAACACCCTGGCTCGATTGTCATCGGGTCGCGGCTTCACCAGGGAGACGAAACCCCAAAAGCGCGCTTGCGCGCTAACCGTGTCGCGAATTTCTGGATTTCGTGGGCCGCAGGCTACCCTCTACAGGATTCACAATCCGGATTCCGCCTCTACCCTGCCGCCCTGTTGCGAGAACTGAACCTGGACACCGGGGTCCGTCATGGTTTCGTATTCGAGAGCGAAATCTTGATCGAGGCAGCCAATCGTGGCGTCCAGAGTGTCGCCGTCGAAATACCCGCAATTTATTCCGAAGCGTTGCGTCCCAGCCACTTTCGGCCGGTTGCAGACATTACCAGCATCACGCTTATGGTTGGCGGCCGGTTAATTCGACGGGGCTTGTTTCTGCCCGGGCTTTACCGATCATTTATCGGGCCGGAACTCCGGCGCCGGGCGCCACCGGGCTTCGACGGAGACGCTTTTCTGGCGCTGGTGCTTTCACTTCTGGCGGCATCCTTAACACTTGGTGTGGGATTCCTTTGGTTTCTGTATCGAGTTCACCGAACCGCCGCAGCGGCGCCGACAGAAGTCAATGATTGCGACGCCGTTGTCGTCCTTGGTCATCAATTGATCGACGGGCACCTTTCGAGAACCTACCGGGCGCGACTCGACCGTGTGCTGCAGTTGTGCCGCGATCACCAAACGATCGACGTACATATCGCCGGAGGGCGATCGAGCGACGAGTTGACCGAGGCAGACGCTGGTTATCGCTACCTGCTGTCAAGAGACCTCAAAGCCGATCGTCTGAATCGGGAGAACCTGTCGTCCAATACCGTCGAGAATCTCAAGCAGATTAAACCTTTAGTATTGCCATATCGGCGAGTGTTAGTCGTCTCCAGTCGTTACCATCTCGAACGCGTCGCGTCGCTCTCGGCCGGCATGGGCATGTCACTTGTCCACTGCGGCGCCGAGCCAAAATACCGGTTCGGCGACGTATTTCCGCAGTCCCTGGTAGAGGCGTGCTTCCTGCACTGGTACTGGGTGGGTAGGACATTTGACGAACTCACGAGCAATGCTCGCATTTTTGGAAAAATTGGTCGATAATTTCAGCGACTTTTCTATCGCTGAAATGAGAATGCAGGTACACAGGATGAGACTACGAAGCATGAAATCGTGCTTTATGGCGCTGGCTATAGTAGGGGTGCTCGGGAGTGCTTCGACTGCGCGGTCGGCAAACCTCAACGACCCGGAACCGTCGCTCTGGGACTGCGAACTGAGCCAAGAGCAAGTGTTGCAGGGGATAACGGCCGGATTAATTGGCCGTGGTTGGTCGGTCATCGAAAATGATGGACAGGGTAATCTTGTTGCACAGATAATCGTCCGTGCCAAACATACCCTGATTGTTGATATTGCATATGACGACCAGTCATTCGATATCAACTACAAGGATAGCGATAATCTTGAGTACAGAATAAGGCGCAACGGCACGGCTAATATTCACCGCAATGCCAATTCGTGGATGAACAACGTCCGGGAGGACATCACGGCGCAGCTCTTGGCTCTCTGCGCTCCGAATCGCTAGCGGATGCAGCTATGCGGCAGATTCCGGCGCCTTGCTGCACTCAAACAGGGTGTGGTAGGTGCCGAGGCCGTCCGTCGTCCGATCGCACCGTAAGCCCGCACGCTCAATAAAGCCGAGAAGATCGTTCGCTGTATACATCTTCGAATTCCCGTTCGCGATACACGTGAAGTACGGCGACGTATTGATCAGCGAAAACGCGGCCGCCTCGAACTGCTGCCGATCCCAGCATGTATCGAGGACATAAAGGCGTGACTCCACGGCCATTGCCGCAACCAAGCGCCTCAACAGCGATTCGATTTCGGCCTCACTGAAACAGCACAGGACTTGACTGAGCCAGTACGCGCACTGCGCGCGCGGTACTTGAGCGTCTGGTTGCAGGACGTCCATTCCTAGCGCGTCGACCCGGCTCCCGAACCCAGCCTGGCCTACCAATGACACCGCTTCCGCCAGTTGGTCGGGTAAATCGATCATCGTCAGCTGCAGCGAATCGTCGGTCTGCGCTGCAAGGATCGAGAATCGTCCCTGGTTTGCGCCAATGTCGACAAGCGTCTCCGGTTGACGCTCCAGGATAATTTCGAGCGCGGCCGGATATGCGGAATCGGAATAGAAATGATCGAACGCGTACCAACCGGCTTTGATATCGTCCGGCAAGTGAGGCAGTGCTTCGTACACAGTCGAATGGTTCGCGTCGATTGCCCGCAACCCGGCAGGTCGCCCTTCGGCAACGGCTTCGTCGAGCCTGTACATGCCGAGATAACAGACGAAGTGGTTGAAATCCATGTTGACGCGGGTCATACGATCGTGCAGCAGAAAGTGGCCGACCTTGCCAAGGGCAAAGCAATTGTCGTCGATGCACTCGACGACGCCTACACTAACACCGCTCTCGATGAGCGTTCGAACACCGTATTGCGAAAGGTCCAGTTCATTGGCGATAGCCTCGATCGACTTACCGGTCTCGCCAGCAGAGTCCAAGGCCGAAAGAACTCCGAGATTCCTTAAAGCCCGGACGGCTTGGAAAACGATCGGCGCGAACGCAATTCGTTGCGCCTCGGCGACGGCGTCAAGTGCGGTCCTGTGCTTCGGTTTCAGAATATTTTTCAGATTTTTCTGTCCGAGGTCCAAGGGACGCTTGCTGTGTGCAATCGTGCAAGTATTGTACTATACGCGCCCCTTGCGTCCATGAATCGCGTTGGCTTGAGAATGGCAATATCGGAATTCGAACAAGAAGTTGGCAGCATGATCGTTGAGACACTGAATCTCGAGGGCGTAGCTGTGGACGATATCGATCCTGAACAACCCTTGTTCCGGGAGGGACTGGGCCTTGATTCGATCGACGCGCTGGAACTTTCGCTGGCCATCTCAAGGCGGTATGGGGTGCAGATCAAGACGGAGAATACGGATGTCGCGCAAGTCTTCGCCTCCATGCGTTCGCTCAGCGAATACATTCTGGTCAACCGCCAACGCTAAGTCCTGTGGCGCGGCTGACTAGTGCGGCCTTACTCGCTTACCCGCTGGTGCTGCACATCTGCCTTTCGGCTAATCAACTGTCAATCGCCGTCTATTATTTGTCGGCAACACTGATGCTGCCGTTGCTTATCAGCCTTCTTGAGCAGCGAAAAGCCTCTTCGATTGACCTGCTGTGTTTCGTGCTGGCCCTGGGATTGATTTCCGTTCTGGATTCGCGCGAGCTCCTGGCGCTCAAACTCCTACCGGTGATGATTCACGCGGCGATGTTCGGCTTGTTTGCCGGTTCGCTACGGCATGGAGAAACGCCCATCATTGCTCGGGTCGCCGCCGCCATGCGCCCGGGGCTTGCCGCCGCCGAGGTTGTCTACACACGTAGCGTAACGCTGGCATGGGCGATTTTCTTCCTGACTATGGGCATCGTTTCCGGCCTGCTGGCAATATTCGCGAGCACTGCCATATGGTCATGGTTTGTCAACGTCGCCAGCTACTTTCTGGTGGGACTGTTTTTTATCATCGAGTTTGGGGTTCGCCGGCGGGTATTGGCAGAGTACGTTGACTATGGTTTCGTTGCCTTCATGCTGTCGCTGGCCAGAATTGATGTTCGGCGGTTTTTTCGGTAAAGGTAGGGAATGGAGCAACTGCCGCTTCTGCTGCCGCGCGAACGCGGAAAGTGGATACTCGACCTCGGGCGCGGGTTAACGCAATCCGAATTTCTGGTTAGCGTTCACGCGCTGGCCGACAAACTGCCGGCACGGCGGCACGCGATCATGCTTACGCACGGGCGCTGCGAGTTCCTGATCGCGTTCTGCGCAGCTCTGATGCGGGGGCAGACAACGCTGCTACCGGTCAATGACACCGATGTCGCAGTGGCAGAACTCGCCGAGCGTTATCCGGATTGCTTTGCGATGCTGGACAGGCCCCGCTCTTTGGCCGTTGAGACAGTGTTTGTCGGTTCCGCTCCGCCAACCAAGGACAGATGCGCAATTGTTCCGGATATTCCCGCTAACCATGTGGCCGCCATCCTGCATACATCCGGCAGCACCGGCGAACCGCAAGCACACGAGAAAACCTGGGAGGAAATGGTGATCGGCGCGCAACGTTGGCGCGAACGGTTCGCGTTCGACGCCTCAGACTTCATCGTACCGACGATACCCGCACAGCACATGTTCGGATTTGAGGCATCGATCATACTGCCGCTTCAGACCGGGGCGAGCGTATTCCGCGGCCAACCGCTCTACCCTGCAGACGTCGCGCGTGCACTTGGACTCGCAAGAGACGCAACGTTGGTCACGACGCCGATTCATCTTCGCGCCTGTGGACGTAGCGAGGTTGAGTGGTCATCAATCCGTAGGGTCATCTGCTCGACCGCGAGTCTGGACGCTCGGCTGGCGGAAGAATGCGAAGCGACGATGCGGACCCGGGTTAGCGAGATTTTCGGTTCGACGGAAACCGGCGCAATCGCGTCGCGAAGAACCGCAACCGATAACCATTGGAGTTGCCTTGATGGCCTTACGATAGGGCAAAAGGACGCGGACGCGTACATCCGGCATTCGACGACGGGCGAGCGCTTTCGTCTGAATGACAAAATCGAGGTCATCGAAAATCGCAGCTTCAATCTTCTGGGGCGACCCACCGACATGATCAAGATTGCCGGAAAGCGAGCGTCGATGGCTGACTTGAGTCACCGCCTGAATCGGATCGAAGGAATCGAAGACGGCGTGCTGGTTTGTCGCGAAACTCCGGGTGACAGTGTCGACCGGTTGGTCGCGCTGGTAGTCGCGCCGACATTGTCGTCGCAGCAGATTCGCATGGAACTTGCCCGGCAAATCGACTCGGCTTTCGTGCCGCGTCGGATAATCCACGTCGAGAAGCTGCCGCGCAATGCGTCCGGCAAGCTCTCCCATGATGCCACGCGCACCCTGCTCAACCGGCTGAGGCGCCCTTGACAAAGGCGACCAAAAGACTGCGATTTGAGGCCGAACACCCGGCGCTGGCAGGTCATTTTCCCGGTGAACCGCTCGTGCCGGCATCGGTGCTGCTGGGAGCGCTGCGCGATGCCATTGGAGAACTCTATCCGGACTGTCGAGTGGCAACGCTGCAACACGCGAAATTTTTCTCGCCTTTGCGGCCGGACCAGGATGCAAGAATTGAAATCGAAGCGCAGGACCACCTCATTCAATTCAGTTGTTGGCGTGCTACCGATATAATCGCCAAGGGGACGTTCATACTTGTCCCGGAGGACTAGCCGATCAGTCAGGAATGGCAGGCGCAGCGAGAGCGTGGAACTGTGTTCTGGTTCCGCACAATAACGTGGATCGCGCTTCACATCGGAAGACCGGTCGCTTGGGCGCTGCTGTATCCGATCACGCTGTTTTTCTTTCTGACGGGTAGATCCACCCGGCGCGCCTCGCGAGATTTCCTGACGTTGGCGCTGGAGCGCCCCGCTACGTTCGGTGACACTTTTGAGAACCATCGAGTATTCGCCTGCACGATTCTCGATCGCGTATATCTGTCGAGCGGCCGGTATGAATGCCTGGACATTACACTGCACGGTGGGCAGCAGATCCTCGGCAGGGTAGGCGCAGGATCCAGTTGCATACTACTTGGTTCTCATCTGGGGAGTTTTGAAGTGTTACGTTCTCTCGGTGCGCGTTCCGACGCGTTTGAGCTGCGGGTCCTGATGCGCGAAGAGCAGAACCCGACGATCACTGACTTCCAGCATTCTCTTGACTCGAGTATCGCCAATGTTGTCATACCGCTCGGCCATCCCGACTCGATGCTGCAGGTAAAGGAAGCCGTAGAGCAGTGCTGTCTGATCGGATTGCTGGGCGACCGCGCCATGACGAACGAGAAAACTCACATGTGTGAATTCTTCGGCAGGCCGGCGGCATTTCCAACTGGACCGATGATGCTGGCGATCATGCTCCAGATTCCAGTCTACCTGTTCTTTGGACTGTACGAGGGCGGCAATCGCTATGGGATTTATTTCGAACTGCTTACGGATGTTGTTGAGACCGACCGCGGCAATCGTGAGGCACTCGCCGCGGAATTGACGGAGAAATATGCGGCCCGCCTTATGCATCATGCTCGTCGGGCGCCTTATAACTGGTTCAATTTCTATGAATTCTGGCAGACGAGCTCTCGTACTTAGCTCATTGCTGGCGTCCTTCGCCGGGAGCGTTGCGTCCGCGCACGATGCCGCCGGTCTGCGTGCGCTAATGGAGTCATTTGCCGCCATTGACGCGAGCCGTGTTGCCTATCGCGAGACCAAGTCGATAGACATCCTCGATTCGACGGTCGAACAAAGCGGATTCCTTTCGTTCGCCGCACCGGCGACCGTAATTCGCGAGATCCGGGAACCGGTTGTGGAGACCTACGCCATTGTCGGCGACACACTGCACGTTACCAGGGAGGGTCAGGAGGAGCGCATCGATCTGGACTCAATCCCCCTGCTGCGAGCATTCATCGAATCGTTTCGCGCGACACTGTCCGGCGATGTTGATCTGCTCGAAGCGCACTATCACGTTGATTTTTCCGGTGACGGTCCAACGTGGACGCTTGGACTGCGGCCGCGCAGTCGCCGACTCTCCGGTTTTATTGAATCGATCGAATTCACCGGAGAAGAAATTCGCATCGACCGAATCCGCATTAGCGAGGCGAATGGCGATTGGTCCTTGATGATCCTCTCGCCCGCCGAACAAGACAATAGCCGCGATGTCGATAGCCCGTAATCGGCGTGGGTGGTTGATTGCGGTCTGGCTCGCGGTCTTTATCGCGGTTGCGACACAGTTGCTGAGCGGGCTGAGGCTCGAATCCGACCTTGGGGTATTCATGCCACGAGCCCGGACGGTTTCGCAGGCGGCGTTGCTGCGCGAACTTGAGGCGGGGGCCGCAGCGCGGGTCTGGCTTCTAGCTGTCGGCGAGGAGACGCCGGACCGGCTCGCCACCGTCAGCCGGCGTTTCGCGGAGCACCTGCAAGCGTCGGGACAATTCGCGACAGTCTACTCCGGCCAAACCGCATTGGATGATGAAACGCAACAAATCCTGTTTGGCTATCGGTTCCTGCTTGACCCGGATGGAAGTGCATCGAAGTTCAGCGTGCCTGGATTGCGCACCGCTTTCGAAGACGGGCTGGAGAAGCTGCGCTCACCAATTTCTCCGTTCGAAAAACAGTTGGTGGCAGCCGATCCTACCGGCGCGTTGCGGAGGGTTATCGACACGATGCAACCGGCTACCGTGAATCTGCGACGTCGAGACGGCGCATGGATTTCCGCGGATGAATCACAAACGTTTCTGCTCGCCGAATCGGTGGCCGACGGCACAGATCTTGAGGCACAGGAGCAGATAGCGACGACAATCGAAGCCGCGTTCGCCGCGGCCAACGACGGTGGCGCTGCCGAGTTGCTCGTCAGCGGGCCTCCAGCCTTTGCCGTGGCGACGAAGAAACGCATTCAGCGCGAGGCGTTGACGTTGTCGCTGGGCTCCACCGCAATTCTTATTGCGATACTTCTGCTTGCCTTCGGTAGCGCTTCGCGGGTCTTGTTGATTTCTGTTCCACTGGTGGGCGCGGTGCTGATCGCCACCGCAGTAACGTCGGTTATTTGGGGCTCAATCCATGGCATCAGTCTCGCGTTCGGCGCGACGTTGATCGGCGTGTCGCTCGACTATCCGGTCCACCTGGTCAGTCACACACGCCCAGGCGAAGCGCTGTTGCAGTCCGTACCCAGAGTGTGGCCGACGCTGCGCCTGGGAGTCCTGACAACCTTGCTGGGATTCGCGGCAATGCTGACCACCGACTTCCCCGGCATCCAGCAGCTCGCCGTATTCTCCATCAGCGGCCTGCTCAGCGCCGCGCTGTTGACACGCTATCTGCTCGCGCCGATGGTCGCCGGACGGGTCCAAAGGACACCGCGTCTGCAGGGCGTCGCCAATTCGCTCGCTCGTGTGCTGGCGATGGTCTGGTGGCTACCGGCGGTTATAGTCGTTGCGGCCCTCGCTCTGGCATGGCGAGATCCGACCGCCTTGTTGTCCAGCCGAATCGATGCATTGAGTCCGGTCCCGCCCGATCTGGTCGCGCAGGACCGCACGCTGCGCACGGCGATGGGTCTGGGTGAACCGGGTTACGTGCTGCTTGTGCAAGGCGATACAGTGAATGCCGTGCTGCAACGACAGGAGGCGCTGCGACCGACATTGCGCCAGGCGATCATCAACGAATCGCTGCGCGGCTACGACATGGCGGCGCTGGTTCTGCCGAGTACGGCTTTGCAACGCACCCGGCGCGACGAACTCCCCGACCACGAGACACTGCGCGCAAGGATCGACATGGCACGCCAGGGCTTGCCGTTTCGCGCCGATGCGTTCCGCGCGTTCACGGACGACGTGGCAACCACGCGAGCACTTGGAGTGCTGGACCAGTCCGCATTCGCTGGCACTCTACTGGGCGCGCGGTTGGACAGCCTGGTCAGGCGCGAGGATGCTGGCGTCGTCGGCGTGGTCACGTTGACAGGGCTAACGGGACCGGAAGCGTTCGAACAGATGCTCGAGGACCAGACATCCGAGGGCGTGCTGTTCATCGATATTCAGTCGTCGACCAGCGACCTCGTCAACGAGTACCGAAACGACATTCTGTTGCGCTCGGCGGTGGTGTTGATCCTGATCGCTGGAATTCTCGCGGTCGTGCTACGCGACTGGTATCGATGGTTCAGGGTATTGGTTCCGGTGCTGGGGAGCATACTTACGGCGGCCGCCTTGCCGGGGTTGCTGGGGCAGTCGCTAAACGTATTCCACCTCGTATCGTTGCTGCTGGTTGCCGGCATCGGCCTCGACTACGCGTTATTTTTCTCGCGGTTCCCCGCCGATGCGGCGGATTTCGTAGCCACGAGGCATTCGTTGTTCGTCTGTGCGTTGTCGACTACCGCGGTATTCTTGGTGCTATCTCTGTCCACAGTACCGGTGCTGAGCTCGATCGGCGTCACCGTGGCGACCGGTGCTGCGAGCGCGTTCCTGTTGTCCGCATTCATGAACCGATCGAACGACAATGCAAAAGCTCAAGCTTAGCGCCAACACGATTTGCAGCTGCCTTGGCAGGGGAATGGCGGCACATCGCGACGCACTGCTGAACGAGCGCGGCGGACTCGAACGCGCAGACTCTTGCGGCATTGAATTTGAGACCTGGATCGGTCGGGTTGCCGAGGTGGAAGATGTCTTGTTATCAGAAAACCTCCGTGACTATGACTGTCGCAACAACCGGCTGGCGCAACTCGCAATCGAAACAGATGGTTTCGCGGACGCCGTGGGAGAAGCGATCGACAGGTATGGACGAGGACGCGTCGGTGTATTTCTCGGCACATCGACCTCCGGTATAGGGCAAGCGGAAATTGCTTACGCCTCGCGCGATTCCGAACGTGACACGCTGCCGGACGACTTTCGCTACAGGACCACGCAGCAAATGTTCTCGGTGGCCGATTTCACTCGCCGGATGCTCGGACTGCGTGGTGTGGCTGAAGTCGTATCCACGGCGTGCTCGTCCAGCGCCAAGGTCTTCGCCGTCGCGCAACGCTTCATGAGCGCGGGGTTCTGCGACGCAGCGATCGTCGGAGGCGTCGACAGCCTGTGCCAGATGACGCTGTACGGCTTCAATTCGCTTCAGCTGGTATCCGCAAAGCCTTGTCGACCCGCCGACCGCGATCGAAACGGCCTGAATATCGGCGAAGCTGCGGGCTTTGCGCTGCTCGAGTGGCAGCAGTCGGATGCCGACATTTGCCTGTTGGGCTGCGGGGAAACGAGCGATGCCTGGCACATGTCGTCGCCGCGACCAGACGGCACCGCTGCGGCGACGGCGATGCGCGCGGCGCTAACTGACGCAGGTCTGGAACCATCGCAAATCGATTACGTCAATCTTCACGGAACAGCCACACAAGTGAACGATCTCGCCGAGGATGCCGCATTGCTCGACGTATTCGATGGCGACGTGTTGTGCTCGTCGACCAAGGGCTTTACCGCGCATGCGCTGGGTGCGGCCGGTATCGTCGAAGCGCTCTTCTCGTATATCGCGATCGAGAACAATGTCGCGTTCCGTAGCTTGAACACCGTCAACGTCGACAAGCGAATCCGCTCGCCGATCCTGCTCGAAACCGCACGTTTGCCGATCGAAAATGTCATGACAAACTCGTTCGGCTTTGGCGGCACCAATACGTCACTGATTTTCGGGAGAACGGCGTGAACCGCCTTGGAATCGCGGGGCTGGGAATCATCGGTCCGGGGATCGGCAGTTGGCGCGACGCGGTTTCCTTGCTGACCGGGGCTGAGAGTTTTTCGGCGCAGGCACAGGTGCCGCAGGCTGTGCCCACGAGCCTGCCAGCGAACGAGCGGCGGCGGGTGTCGCCATTGATCCGGATGGTACTGCAGTGCTGCGAAGAAACGCTGGCGGAACGTTCTTCGGAGTTCCCTGCCGTACGCTCAGTGTTCGCCAGTTCCTGCGGCGATCTGGTCTTGGTCGACAAGATCCTGCGAGCGCTGGCAATGCCAGGCAAGCCAGTATCGCCCACGCTTTTTCACAACTCGGTACACAACTCGGTGGCGGGCTACTTCTCGATCGCACGTGGCGACTGTTCGAGTTCGATCAGCGTCTCGGCTCGCGATTCCAGTTTCGTCGCCGGTCTGTTGAGTACGGCCGGGCTCGTCCTGTCAGGAGCGGGACCGACTCTCCTTGTCGCCTACGATTGCACTGCGCCGCCCGCGCTGGCGCCATTCCGGCCATTCCTCGCATCATTCGCCGTTGGGATGTTGCTGATCGACTCGCCGGCTCCGTGGTCGATGTCGATTCAGCTTCTCGAGGGGAATTCGGACACCGTACTGAGCGATCCGGCACTGGAGGCCATGCGACTCGGCAATCCGGCGGCACGCGCGCTACCCTTGCTGGCGCTACTGGCCGCTGATCGCACGGGAAAAGTAACACTGCGGTATCTGTCAGACATGAACGCCGTCATTGATATCGAGAGTCATGTTGCAAGCTGACGAAATACGGGATCTGCTACCGCACGCAGGGAGAATGTGCCTGATCGAGCATGTCGTTGCCCATGACGACGCACACATTGCCTGTACCAGCAGTTCACATCGCGCCGACGAAAACCCGTTACGTACCGTCGATGGATTGGCCGCTGTGCACGCGATCGAGTACGGCGCTCAGGCTATGGCCCTGCACGGCCTGCTCCGCGGCAAGACTGGCAGCGTTTGTGCCGTGGTCTCGGCGCGCGAAGTTGATTTCCGTGCTGACTGGCTGGACGAAATAGTCCAGCCGCTCCGTATCGCGGCTACAGTGGTCGCAGAAAGCGGCAACGCGGCGACCTACCGTTTCTCGGTGCAAGCAGACAACCGGCTGCTCGTGTCCGGGCGATTGACCGTGGCCTTTCTTGGGGCAACGAGCGCATGATCCGCGCACTCGTCACCGGCGGCAGCGGCGACATCGGCGCCGCCATCTGCCGGCGCCTGGCGGCCGACGGTTATCATGTCATCGTCCATGCGGCCACAAACCCGGCGCGGGCCGAGGATCTGGTCAAGACGCTGGTCGACAGGGGCGCTTCCGCTCAGTCAATATGCTTCGACGTGACCGATCTGGAAGCGACGGAGCGAGAACTCAATGCTCTAGTTGCAGACGCCCCGGTGCAGATCGTCATCAGTAATGCGGGCGTTCACGATGACGCGCCGCTCGCCGGAATGAGTCCGGAGCAATGGCACCGGGTCATCGATGTCTCACTACACGGATTCTACAATGTGTGTCGGCCATTGCTGTTGCCGATGATCGGCACACGCTGGGGCCGTGTCATCGCTGTGTCGTCGATCGCTGGCCAGCTCGGAAATCGCGGCCAGGCCAACTATGCGGCCGCCAAGGCCGGACTTCATGGCGCGATCAGGTCGCTGGCGCAGGAAGTTGCCTCGCGCGGTATCACGGCGAATGCTGTGGCACCGGGCATCATCGCCGGTTCCATGAGCGAAGGCGCATTTCGCAGCGACTTTATCGAGCGTTTCGTTCCGGGGAAGCGAGCCGGTACACCCGACGAAGTCGCTGGCCTGGTTGGTTTCCTTGCGTCCGATCAGGCGAGTTACATCACCGGCCAAGTGATTGGTGTGAACGGCGGAATTGTCTGACCGGGGATACCCGGTATCCTCAACTTCTGGATAACGATTGATTAATTGCGTTGCTCTTATGTGACCACCAAAGAAAGAGCGGGGCCTACCAAGCTTTCTTCACCCCCAAAGAAATAAAGGCCGGCACTTGGGAAATTGGCTCTCGCGACGAGTAGTCGGCTTCGTATTCATACCCTGACACGTTTTGATGGTTGGTGGCGTTCTGAACTTCGATGTACAGCACGCCGCCCCGCCAGCGCTCCGGTTGCCAATCAGCACGGAGATCGAGTCGGAAATAGCTCGGGAACCGGTCGCTGTTTACCTCCGAGTAAATGGGCAAGTAGCCCCCGGGGTTGTCTGGGTCGGGTTCGCCGCCTGTGATCGGCGTGTACGGAGCGCCGCTGTGGTAAGCGGTTCGGGCGCTGAAGGCCCAGCGGTCATTGAAGCGGTGCTTTAGTACTAGTGAAGCGATGAACGGCTGGTCGTGGGCAAAGTCGAATCGATGACCGGTATCTTTATCCTCGCGTACAGAGTTGGAGTACGAAACCGCGGCCCAACCCAGCCATCGCGGGCCGAAATGTCCTTGGATCAGCATCTCCACCCCCCGGGCCACCCCTTCGCCATGACTGTCGTAACGGGTGGCGTCGTTGGCCGTCACCAAGTTCCATGAATCCTTCCTGTATATGTCCCAGCGCGCGAGCCAACCGTTTCGGAAGCGATAGTCCAGCGCGACCGCATAATGGTTCGCAGTGAGGTAGGGAAGTGCGGGGTTGCCCAGATTGGCTTCGATGTACTCAAACGCCGGCATCTGATGATAGCGTCCCGTTGCCACGATGAGCGACGAATTGGGCAACCACCGCCAGGTCAATCGGGCTCGCGGTTCGACTGCGCTTTCATGCAGGTAGCTGTCTCTCGTGTATCCGCTGCCGACGGTCAAATCCAACTGTTCACCGAACCGAAGGGTATCCTCCACGAAAAAGTTCATACGCTGCAGGCCTATTTCGTCCTTTGCCGTTACGTGCTCGGCATCGCTGAACCGGCAATTGACTTCAAATTCCGTGCAGCCAGTGTCGCGCAACAGCACATCGTAGCCGACGTTAAGGTGCGAGAATGTCGCGCCGATTGACAATTCATGTACACCCATGTGGCGGGAACTGGCTTCGACTCGCAGCGAATTGTCAGTAATCAGCGTTCCAGCATGTCCGGCGCCCCCCAAACGCGCATTGAATACCGTCTCGTTACGACCCCATCCGGCTTCAAATCTCCCTGAATCGGCATTGCCCACGCGGGACAAGACGATGCCCTCCCGCCGGTACGCAAGGGCGAAGCGGTGGGCACCGCTGAGCGTGGGGTCCTGCAACACTTCTGTGGATTCATCGTGATACAGGAGCTCTGCTTCGTCGCCAGCACCGTCTACAAGAATGTCGAGCCGATAGTTCTCGCCGACATCGATTTGGTACCGACCACGGTAATCGCGGGACTTGGGCAACTGCACAACATCCACATCATCAGCTTCCTGGTCATTGATCCTGTCGAGGAACGGTTCCAACAACAGATCGTAGTAGCTCCGCCTGGCCGAAAAGTACGCTCGCTGGTTTGCTGTCAGTGGCCCTTCGAGCAGCACTCCACCGTGGGTAAAGTTGGCGTCCAGCAGGGTGTGGAGGCCATCGCTTCTTGGGTCGCGGGTCCGCACATCGACGGCCGCGCCGATCACACCCTGGTATCGAGCGCCGTATCCGGCGGGGAAAAATTGGAATCCCTCAACGACATCGCCGTCCACCACGCTGCCGGTTCCAAAGTGGAACAGATAGCCCACTCCCAGAAAGTCCACGCGGTAGGTGTTGTCCACAGGACGCGTGCCGCGTACCGCGAACCCACCCTCGAAATCATTTGTGACGGCAACGCCCGGCAACGTGCCAATGGCATGCAGGGGATCGTCATGAATTCCCGGAACGCCTGCCAGGGTTTCAGCGTCCATGTAAACGCCTATTGGTTCATGGGAGGTCTCAACCCTTCCGATGACCACCATCTCTTCTATCTCTTGTTCGGTCGCCGCTTCAGCCTCTCCGGTGGCTGGATTTTCGTCGAAATATTCATTTGCGACGGCACAGGGAAGGAATAGCAGTCCGGGGAACAGCAGGGGAAGGTGGTTGATCCTGGTCACGTCAAATTCGAAAGATCAATGAGGTGCCGACGCCGCCGAACGCAGCATTGCTGTAAATCACTACAGTTCGATTAATTCGTAACCAAATGCATTCGGTTAGCAATCGTCCAAATGGTGCTGGGCAAAAAATGACACATTCAGATTGTCGAGAACACAATCACCACCCGAACAAAACAGTCCACGTTTCGCGCGCAACGCAAACCGGCAATACCGGGCCGTACGTCGGGTTCAAGTCTTCCCGATAGACTGTCCTGAAAGCCCGTTAGCACGAGGCGTCGCAAGGCTATTTTCGTGCGTTCTGGGCAAGCATGTCAATCGGCTTCGACTTTGCTCTTGGTGCAGCGATCACTTTGCCCGATTATGGTGTCCGTCAACGGTTTTGCTCAATGTGATCTCAAGCCGATGATTAAAAGAGACATTTCTTCCCGCTCGCCCACCCGCCGGCAGCACAAATGCGAGAATCCGCAACCACAGCGCTGACTCGCCCCAAGTACCGACCCCTGGACCCACGCTTACGACGTACAGGGTTCTCGTTAGGAAATGGGGACGACACAAGATGTTCGGGACAACGATTTTATCGGCTGTTGGGCGTTAACTGGACGTGCCGTCATAGTCGGCCTATTCGTAGTTCAGTGGCTGTCCCCGCTGCTTCCCAACGCCTCGGCAATGGCCTTCCCGACCCGCTCGACTGCCTCGAAAAGATGCCTGTCGGCAAGATGGGCGTAACCGGCCGTGGTGCGATGCCGCCGGTGCCCGAGCAACTGGCCGACCAGGGGTAGGTTCTCGCCGGACATGACGGCCTGACTGGCGAGCGTGTGGCGCAGGTCGTGGAGCCGCAGCCGTCCGAGCTGCGCCTCGTCGCAGACCGTGCGATTTTGCGTCGTGGATTCTTGCGGATCCCAAGACACGGATTGGTGTCGAGCTTCCGCCAGCCCCATTCCTTGGTGCGGAACATCATCGCACGCAGTGTCTCCAGCACTCTGTTGGCCGCCCCGGGCGTGTCCGGATTAGCGGCGTCAACCATGCAGCCACATCCTCGGGGCCGATCTCGTCAAGTTTCAAGCGCCCGAACGCTGGCAGGATCACGGGCCGTGAGGTAGATTCGCACCGTGTTTTGGCCCGACGGCTTCCAGCTCGGGTCGCAACGGCGCAGGTACTCTTCCGCGATCGCCTTGAAGCTGGGCGTTCGAGCCGCCTGGCGCGCTTCTTCTGCCGGGTTCTCCCCGGCTTTGATACGGGCGAGGATCAATCGGGCGCCGCGGCGGGCCTCGGAAAGTTTCATGTCGACGTGCTGGCCGATGACCATGCGGCGGGTTCGCCCTTCGATACGCGCCTGCACGATACAGAACTTACGGCCCGAGGGGTGAATACGCAATCCGAACCCGGGTGTTGCGCGGTCGAATTTTCATGTCGTGCTTCCGCGGAAACATCGATGATCACTCATCAGTCGCCATTATGGGCCCGCCGCCGTAGCCCCAATCCTCGTGCGTGAGCGGGCTTGTGTTGAGCATCTCCCGATAATCTCGCCACTGTGGAATGAATTGATCCATTAGTGCGGTAAAGCGGTGATTGTGCGTCTTTTCAAGCAGGTGGGTTAGTTCGTGGACCAGGACGTAGTCAAGAAAATAGGCCGGCTTTTTGGCTAAGTCAGTGTTAAGGCGGATGCTGCGTCTGACGGAATTGCAGCTCCCCCACTTTGTTTTCATCTTCTGAACATAAAACCGCTCGACGCTTACGCCGATGATCGGCTCCCACTTCGTGAGCAGGTCCGGGACAGCCGCCTTCAGTTGCTCACGATACCACTTGGAAACAATGGCTTCTCGGGCTTCAGCGCTAGCGCCAGGTCGAGTCCGCAGAATCATTTTCCTGGCTTTCAACTCCACCTCTGGCGCGCCACCCACCTCTTCAATTTGGAGTAGATATCGCCTCCCCCAGACATAGTGACTCTCCCGGTCGAGATATTCCCGGACAGGTTCGCGTTCCTGTTCACGATGCTTTGTCTGTTGTTTCTGGATCCAGGCGAGTTTGGAAACAGCGAACACGCGGACGGTGTCGAGGTTCATATGCGCAGGGGCGGTAATACGTACCCGGCCAGTAGGAGGGTAAACACTGAGATAGACGTTCTTGATGTCTTTCAGTATCACATCCACCGCGATATCGCCGAGCTTGATCTGCGACACCATCAGTACTCGTCCTGCGCCTTGATGATCAGGAAGATTCGCTCCACTTCCGCCTCATCTTGTAGACACTTATACAGAGCAGCCTTGATGACTTGCTCTCGTGCCTGGACTCCGCGCCATCCGTCCGGCCGGTCCCGTTTCACCGCGGCATCGATCTCCATCGCCTTTTCCAGTACCGGGTCGCCGGAGACTGCGTACTCGTCTGATGCTTCGGCCACGCGATCCGCCCATGCAGGCTTCTCGCCGGCCTTCTTCAAGTTGTTGTATAGCGCCCGCAGCGCCGGACTGCGCTTCAACTGCTCGGGTGTGTCCTCCGTAAGGCCGGCTTCCACTCTCTGCGCCAGTTCCGCGATGCGCCGCAGGTATTGTTCGTACTCGATAGCCCTGGCTTTGCGGTCCGCGATGATTTCGTCGAGCAGTGTCGACATCTTGTCGTAGTAGGCCGGATCGGTCAGATGCTCCTTCAGAATGGTTCTGCGAATGTTGTTCTCTATCGCTTCCGCGATGGCGTTCCTGTTTCCCTTCAGGCCGCCGAGATGCGTGTTGATGGCATCGGCGATCCCGGTCTTCACGATCAGCTCCAGCAACCCCATGTTGTCGAAGGGTGAAATCTTCCGTGGCTCGTCCGCCTCGATGTAAGTGTCGATGAGGTGCCGCATATCGGCCTCGTAGGCCTTGAGGTCGAGTGTCTCGCCACTGGCCTTGCGGATAACTTCCCGAACTTTCAGGTAATGATCGACCTGCTGCTTGATGCGGCCGATTTCGGCGGCGCTGTAGCCGGCCGCATCCAATTCGTCGGCGATGTTTGCGTAGGCGCGGACCAGCGCCACGGTCGCCTGATAGAGCGCATTGCGTTGCGGCTCCCGATCCTTCAGCTCGGAAGCGATCTCGGTATTGCCGCAGAAATAGTGCATGTGCTCCAGCTCGCCCTTGGGCGGCTCGACGGGCTCGCATAGCAAGGCAAGCGCCTCGATGGCCCTGTCGAGGCGTTCCTTGCCCTTGGTCAGGCGGTCCTGCAGCAGGATCTCCGGCTCGGCTCCACCGGCGCTGTGGTCGAGCTCGGAGGCATATACCGCGATCGCATTCTCCACTTTCTTGAACAGATCCTTGTAGTCGACGATGTAGCCGAAATCCTTGTCCTCGCCATCGAGCCGATTGGTCCGGCAGATGGCCTGAAACAAGCCGTGATCCTGCATGGACTTGTCGATGTAGAGATAGGTGCAGGGCGGTGCGTCGAAGCCGGTGAGCAGCTTGTCCACCACGACGAGCAGCTTCATGTTCGCCGGCTCCCCGGTGAACAGCGCCTTGGCCGAATCCTCGTAGGCCTCGGTCCTGGTCATGCCGGGCTTTGCATCAACGTCCTCCAGCAACTCGGAATAGGTGTTGTAGATGAACTGCTTGTCGGTTTCGGTGTTCGCGCCGATCTCCTCCAGCGTCACATCCCCGGCCTGCGGGTTGTAGGACGTCACCACGGCGCACCGGCCCTTGAACGGCGTATCCTGGAACAGCGAGAAGTACTTGCAGGCCTCGTAGATGCTGGAGGCCACGAGAAGGGCGTTGCCGCGCTGGCTGGAAAGACGCGGTTTGACGCTGAAGTCGAAGACGATGTCGTTCACCACCCGGTCCATGCGCGACCTGGAACTGAGCACTTTCTGCATCGTGCCCCATTGATTCTTCAACTCGTCCTTCTGCCAGTCGTTCAGCCCCCTGGTCTTGGCGTCGAACCAGGCGTCGATCTTGTCTTCGGAGCCAAGGCGCTGGTCAATGTCCCGCGCCTCATAGACCAGGTCGAGCACGACCTTGTCCTCGACGCCTTCGCTGAACTTGTATGTGTGAATGTAACTGCCGAATACTTCCAGACTGGTCCGCGCGTCCTTCTTGAGCAGCGGCGTACCGGTGAAACCGATAAATGCGGCATTCGGCATCATCGCCTTCATCACGCGATGCAGCTTGCCGCTCTGCGTACGGTGGCACTCGTCCACGAATACGAACACCTCGCCGACGGTCGGGCTGGGCTGGGCTTCCAGCGCCTTAATGTAGGCGTCGAAGTCGTTGACGTCCTTGCGGCCAAACTTGTGCACGAGCGAGCACAACAGGCGCGGCGTAGCCTGACCGAGCTGGGTCATCAGGTTGCGGCCGCTGGTGCTCCTGGCGATGGGGATATCCACACTCATGAACACGCCTTCGATCTGCTTGTCCAACTCGTCGCGGTCGGTGATGACGGCAACTCGGGCGTTCGGGTTGTTCTCCAGAATCCACTTCGCAAGCAACACCATCACGATGCTCTTGCCGCTGCCCTGCGTATGCCAGATGATTCCGCCTTTCTTTTGGCGCACGTGCGCCTGCGCCGCCTTGATGCCGAAATACTGGTGCGCCCGCGGCAACTTCTTCGCTCCGCCGTCGAAGAGCACGAAATCGTGCATCAACTCGATCAGCCGGTTCTTGCGGCACATCTTGAGCAGGTACTTGTCGAGCTTGAGGCGGCTGTTGTCGTCCTCGTCCTCCTTCCACTTGAGAAAGAACTTTTCCTGCGTGCCGATGGCGCCGTACCGCAGGCCCTCGGAGTCGTTGCCGGCAAAAATGAATTGCACCGTGCTGAAGAACCAGGCGTTGAACTCGGGCTGCTGATTGGAGAGGTTCTGACGGATGCCGTCGCCGATGCTCACCCGGCTGTTCTTCAACTCCAGAACGCCGACGGCGATGCCGTTGACATACAGCACGATGTCGGGACGGCGCTCGTGGTTCCCCTTGAGCGTTACTTCCTCGGCAATGACGAAATCGTTCCGCTCGGGCTTGCGCCAGTTGATGAGGTGGATAGTTTTCGTCGGCGTGCCCGGCTCGGTCTTCACGGGCACGCCGTAGCGCAGCAGGTTGTAGACAGCCTGGTTGTTGCCGTAGAGCCCGCGGCTGTGGTTTCCGGCTTCGGTGCGCAGTTTGTGAAGAGCGGCCCCGATCTGCGCCGGCGTGTAACCGCACTTGGTCAGCCATGCCAAAAGCAGGATTTCTTCAATGTTGCTGTTGCCGCTGCGGTCGGCCCAGTCGCCGAGATATCGGTAGCCCAGTTCGTCGCAGAAGAGGGCGATGACCCGATTCTGCGTGGCGCGCTCGGGTTGGCCGACGTCGCTCATGCCGGTCATCCGGGACGCTCCAGCGGCTGTGTTCGGTAGTGCCCGAATGTCATGTTTCCTTTTCGGCAGCGTTGGCGTCCTCGGGCCAGTCATAGTCGGAGTAATCGCGCCAAGCGTAGCTGCCTGAATCGGGAAGCTCCTCTGGCTGCGGCGCATCGGGACCGACGAAAACTATGCGGTCGTCCTCCCAAAATACAGCGTATTGCCCCAGGCGACGCTTTCGGTCCAACGCCTTGGTTACGGCCCGCTGCAAAGCTTCCAATCCATCATCTGCAAACTTATCCAGGGAGTCCATGTTGCCTCCTGTTTTCCAGACTTTTCTCCAGCATTCGTAGAATAGTAGGTTCCATCATCTCTCGATGCTCGCCGTGCTGCGTGAACACCTTTCGAGGTGATGTCCCGCTATTGAAATAACACACTGCGCGGTCCACCAGAAAAGCATAGTCATTGAGAAAGTTCTCCATGCTGCGATAAAACCGTCGCTCGATATCCGCGAGTGGGATATCGTGACCTCCGCCACGCACACGCTCGGCTACTCGATACTTGGCCACTTCAACAGTCGGCAAGGCCAGATAGATCAATTTCACCCACCAGCCCTCTGACCTCAAACGCATGATCGGCCGACGATGGGTACGTCCCGCGAGCGTTGTCTCGAAACCGAAATCATGTCTCGCGGCGATGTTTCGGGCAATCTCGCGGAGAAAAACACGACCGGCGGCCACTCGCCTGCGCTCCGGTGCCAGAGGCGCGAGACCTGTCGCGATCAGGTCCGCATTAACGAAAGTCTTGCAGCCCGCGATTCGCGGCAGATACTCCAGGGCAAAGGTCGTCTTGCCCGCTCCGTTCGGGCCGGCGATGATCCAGCAGGTTGGTCGACCATCCCAATTCTGCGTGGCGCGTTCGGATTGGTCCGGGCTGGTCATTTCAGTACTTCCCAGTGGCCGCCTTTACGAGGGCCGACACGGCGAAGCCGTCCTTCGCTTGTCAGTTTGGCGGTTGCCCGCTCAACGGCCGAGACTGACTTGCCGATTCGGGCGGCTACCTCAACCAGGGTCAGGTGTGGGTGTGCCCGGAGCAGTTCGATGATCCTGTCTGGCGTTTCTACCCGCGTTTCTACCGACGTTTCTACCGACGTTTCTACCGACGTTTCTCCGACCTTTTTACCGACCTTTTCTTCCAAGCTGCGTTTTACCCCAGCCTCGCCGAGCCCTTCAAGCAAGTGTTCGGGGTTCGCCTGGAAAGTCAGCATCAGCCCGGACATGCTGCTGTCATACAGAGGTGGATCAATGCCATGCTCGCGGCACTCGCGATTGATCTTCTCGATGCCGCGGCCCCTCGCTTGAAGTACTGCCCGTCTCCGAGTTGCAGGTTTTCCAGCAAGGCGTCATTTTCATCCTGCAGCGCCTCTTCACCGACGCGCCCGCTTTCCCTGGCCCTGGCCTTGAACAATTGCAGTGCTTCCCGGCTGCAATCCTCGGCATTGAACCCAGGCACAGGCGCATCATCCCAATGGCGCCCCTGCTTGCGCATGAGGAAACGCTGGAGCGCCGCTCCCTTTAATTCCTGTTTGGTGCTGCCACTGCGAAAGTGGTATTCGCCCTTGTAACTGATCGGGCTCGGATAGGGTTCGACACGGATTTCAATCAACTCCTTGCCCGCTTCCGTCACCAGATCTACAGCGACGACGATACCCAGGATGTCCCTTATCTTGTTGGGCAACACCTCCAGTAGTTTTTCGGCATCCTTCACGCCGACAGCCTCGCCCTCGTCATTGCGCCCGATGACCAGAACGCCTCCCTCGGCATTGGCAAAGCCGCAAATCCAGCGCAGGTACTCGTCGCGCCAGTTCTGCTTCCATTCGGTGTGCTGGGATTCCTTCATAGCAGGCGAATTCTTCCGGTGAGCAGTTCCTGCATCATGCCCTGCTTGAGTTGGCGGGCTTTGGAGAGTTTGGCTTCCAGTGCGGTT
Source organism: Candidatus Rariloculaceae bacterium (assembly GCA_965262365.1). Taxonomy (GTDB): domain Bacteria; phylum Pseudomonadota; class Gammaproteobacteria; order Steroidobacterales; family Rariloculaceae; genus UBA6522. The sequence goes on along the minus strand of OZ253541.1, from coordinate 2,153,157 downwards.
ATTTCAGCGTCCATGTCGGAGAAGATGGTGGCGATGGCGGTTTGTTCTTCCACCTTTGGAGGACAAGCGATTTCAAGACGCCTAACTTCACGACTGTTGATGGCTGGGTAATTGGAACCGGCAAGATTTTCTTCGATCTGCTCGTTCACAGCATAGCCAAATAACTGCGCGAATAGGAAACTCGGGTCCGAAACGTTGCTCTTAGTTCGAAGAACGGCGAAACCGGTCGAGCAAACCGCGTTCGGTACTTGTTCAAGATATAGCAGATGCGCCTTCAGGTTTGGACGAACCGTTGACATAAGCACGTCGCCATGTCGAAGCATTCGTCGGGCTCTAGAGGGAGCTGTGCCAAACTCCACTTCGGAGTGACTAAGCAGACGACCAGAATCGACTTGCTCAAGTGAAATATAGTTGAATTTGAAGTCCTGCTTTGTCGTGCTCGGCAGGTTTTCCGGGTCTACGTCCGAGATTTCGTCGATCCGCCTTGTTGACCATGCACCGCTAAACCCCGGCAGGCGCTTCTTGCCGGTGAGCAATTCCTGCATGGCGCCTTTTTTGATCTGACGCTTCTTGGTGAGAAGTTGCTCCAGGGATTCGATGAGGGCATCCGCGTCAGTCAACGCATCGGCGATTGCTTCTTGCTCGGCTTTGGTGGGGGGGAAAGGGATGAGAAGATTTTCCAACGTGCCCTGATTAAGGTTGACCATCGTGGAGCCAACCGACGCCTTCTCGATCTCGGTAATGATTGGCTGACTCGATAACACTCGTTGGATGAAACGAGCATCTAACGAACGTCCGACACGAATCATCATGGAGCCGGTTCCGCACAACCACCCCTGCTGTTCGGTACGTACCATTGCGCAGCGCCCCATTTCTCCGCGTCTCCCGATGACTACGTTACCCGCCATGAGACGGAATTCAGACAGCTTCCGTGCCTTCTGTTCTGTAATCGCCATGGTTGGCGTGGGCTGGATATTCCCATCTACAATCTGCATTGGATTGATGACGGGAATACCGTCATAAACGTAGTCGGATTGGTGCAATGCACTACCGAACGGCCCGGTCTTAAATGTGGCGTGCATGCCGAGTTTAGACGCCTCCCAATCCTGAGGGATCACCCCTACCTCGGTCCGCTTGTAGCCCGGCCTTACGTCCACGCGAACCCCATTTTTTTGAGGTGGCGATTCACCTTGGCTTCGATCTCGGCTGCGCGCTCGAGCAACCACGGCAGTGGAACCTCATAGCGTTCGGCTAACTCTCTAACGCGCCGGGTGAGTTGCTGGCTCACGCGATTCATCTCGCTGTGGACGGCAGCATCCAGAGCGGCGAGCCATTTATCGCCCACCACGAGCGTCTTGATCTCGGATTCGGTGAGCTTCGGATACCGGGCGTAGGCCTTGCCGTCCAGCGCGGATTCGGCTTCCTTGAGGCGCTTCTTGACGCTGGCATGCTCTTTGAAATGTGTCAACCAGTCATTCAGTGCGGCGGCTTCGTCCTCTAAGTTCTTGTCGCCCGTTATCTCCCTCAATCGGACGGTGACGTTGGTCTTGTTCACTTTGTCGAGTTCGGCGAACGCCCCATCCTCGCCGCCGTGTTCTTCTGCCATCTCCGAGAGGCGGGCAGTGACGCTATCGAGCTCAATCACAAGTTGGTCGATGGCGGCCTGTTCCTCGGAGAAGTAGCGGGCGACGATGAGGGACTTGGGTATGAGGTCACAGGTCCAGCCCTTGTCCCTTTCCTTGCCCCTCTTGTCGGTCTCAATGACACGACATGTCTCCGCTTTCCAGCCCTCGGAGGCGATCAGGTAGCAATCGTCCTGCATGGTCTCGGACCAGAAATCCATCAGGTGTTGATAGACATCGTAGGGGTCGATGAGCGGCTTGTCGGCATAGTGCGCGAGCAGGCCCTCGGAAAGCTGAGCGATGATCTTCCTGGGATGGCAGTCTGCCTCCAGTTTCTTGAGCGCTGCGGCGTTGGTGTCCCGCCACACGGCAAAGTGGGCGTTCATTTCCGCGATGAAGGAGACAAACTCGTGGTGTTCATGGATCGCGGTCTTGATAGTCGATTTATCCACCGAGAGATCGAGATAGCCGGGGCGATTTTCCTTGAAGAGGCCGTGCCGTAGCTCCCGAAAGATGGCCCAATATCGCTCCAGCGAATCGACATCGGAGGCGGGGATGCCTCCCTGCAAATGCCCCGCGATGTCCTGCCTTTCCTCTGGCGTTTGACTGTCGATGTAGCGCGGCAGGTTGAGGTTGAACTCATTCTGCTCGATCTCCGAGAAGGACACCATGCGGCATATTTTGGGGATATCGAGCCGCTTGTTGAAGACATCCACGATTTTGTGGATGTCCATGCTGCGCAGCCGGTTTTTGGGGCCATCCTTCATGAAGCCACGATTGGCGTCGATCATGAAGATGCCCTTGCGCGACTGGGCATCCTCCTTGTCGATGACCACGATGCAAGCGGGGATACCCGTGCCGTAGAAGAGGTTGGCGGGCAGACCAATGATGCCCTTGATGTAGCCCTTGCGCACAAGATTACGGCGAATATCCGCCTCGACGTTGCCTCGGAACAGCACGCCGTGCGGCAGGATGCAGGCGCCTTTTCCGGTGCTCTTGAGGGACCGGACGATATGCAGCAGGTAGGCGTAGTCGCCCTGCCTCGCGGGCGGCACGCCGAAGGATTCGAAGCGGCCGAACGGATCGTTCATGGGGTCCAGTCCCGTGCTCCACCGCTTGTCCGAGAAAGGCGGATTGGCGACGACATAGTCGAAGGTCTTGAGGGTTCCACCCTCCTTGAACTTGGGGTCCGTCAGCGTATTGCCCTGCGCGATCAGCGCCGTCGGATTGTCGTGCAGGATCATGTTCATCCGGGCGAGGCCACTGGTGGCGGCATCCTTCTCCTGCCCGTAGAGTGTGACAGGGGTGGCTGCCTCGTCACTGACCTTGAGCAGCAGGGAGCCGGACCCGCAGGTGGGGTCATAGACGGCGGTGGAAGCGCTGGTCCTGGCCTCATGGATGCCGATGATCCGCGCGATGATGCGGCTGACCTCGGCGGGCGTGTAAAACTGGCCCTTGCTCTTGCCGCTCTCGGTGGCGAAGTGGCGCATCAGGTACTCGTAGGCGTCGCCGAGGATGTCGTCGCCGTCGGCACGGTTCTTCGAGAAATCGAGCGCCTTGTTTTCGAAGATGGCGATCAGGTTGGTCAGCCGGTCCACCATCGCCTTGCCGGTACCCAGCTTGGTGGCGTCGTTGAAGTCCGGCATGTCGGACAGTTGGTTGGCGTTGGCTAGCTTAGAGATGACCTTCTTGTTGATCTGGTCGCCGATGTCACTCGTGCCCTTCAGAGCAACCATGTCGGCAAAGCTTGCACCCGCCGGGATGGTGATCGGCGCGTAGGGCTGGTTTGCATACTTGTCGCTGATGTATTTGATGAACAGTAGAACCAGGACATAGTCCTTGTACTGGCTGGCGTCCATGCCGCCTCGCAGTTCGTCGCAACTCGCCCAGAGAGATGCGTAGAGTTCAGATTTTTTTAGCGCCATCGTGCCCTTCTAATTCTTGTGAGTCCTGCGCCAACACATGCCGCCATCGTAACCATTGACGACACATCTGTGTACCGAGGCAATCCGGTCGAGATTCCGGAGCGCCCGTGGCGCGGGAAAGACTACTGTTGATCAGGTTATCAAACAAGGAAGCGAGGTTACTCGCGTGAGTGGAATCCGCGCCCGTCCCGTAAGGAGTCGCAAGGAAAGTGAACCGCCGCGACTTTCCCAAAAGCTCCGTCTTTTGAGAGCGGCCACGATCCACGCGTCGCGCAATCCCGACGGGAATAGAGAAAGACGGGCTTTGCCTTCACTATTCCATGAAAAGATGGAGTCGTGAACTGAAGAACGAGGTATTGCCCGGAAGTACAAGAACAGGCGGTGCGGGTGGTGTTCGAGCATGAAGGGGAGTGCTCCTCGCAGTGGTCGACGACCATCTCCATTGCGCAGGAACTCGGATGTACGCCAGAGACATTACGCAGGTGGGTGCGTCGGGCCGAGACGATCACGCCGCCAAGGCGCTTCGTCGTTCGAACTCCGCCCTGACCCCTCGACCGCCTCGGGCAAAGGTTCATCATGAGGCGTCCGCGGCAACAACCGCTCGCTACGCAAACGGCAGCATCAATTACTATGAGATCGGCTACACCATATATCCGCTGAGAAGTTGTTCGATCATTGGGGTCCACTTCGGTTCACAACGCGCGGGGACGGACTGGGTATGGATGCGGTGGGGCCAAAAGGAGGATTGACGAATGGAAAGGGTAGGCGTGCTTTCGCCCGTGAGCGTTCGGGATATCTGGAAGGATGAAGCCAAGGATTTTACGCCGTGGCTGACTGACAATCCTGATCTCCTCGGCGAGGTCTTGGGGATGGACCTGCGCCTTGAGGCAACCGAGGCGGTGGTCGGACAATACAGAGCCGACTCGGTCTATGTTGAAGATACAACGGAAAGGCGCGTTGTCGTCGAAAACCCCTTCCGTGACACCGACCACGATCACCTGGGCAAGTTGTTGACCTACGCCGCCGGTCTGGGAGCGGTAGACTCGATGCACCCGTTGCCAGAGCGCTCGACGGCGGCATTCTCATAGACGAGATCAATCGATAACACGCCGTCAAAACGACTTCAGGACAATTTACTAGACATTATGGATTGACCTGCCCTGACCTCAAGCATCGTTGGTTATGTTTGGGTTGGACCTTTGACACAGAGCCACATTGAGGAGGGCAGGCCATGAGGGAGAATAGCGCGTACATAGGGTTGGACGTTCACAAGGACACGATAGCGGTGGCGATGCCGGGCCGGTACGAGCCGGTTTACCGGGGTGAGCTGGCGCATCGGCGCGGTTCATTGGAAGAGCAGCGGTTCGAGCGCCCGGTGCAGCAGGTGGTGTTTCAGGAGTATGTGGACACGGCGGAGCAGGCCACCGCGCGGGTGGCGGCGTTGGAGGCGCAGATGCACGAGGCGCTGGGGAGTTGGTCGCTGGCGCCGGTGGCGGCGGGTTTGAGGGCGCTGCGGGGCGTGGACACGATCACGGCGATGACGGTGCTGGCGGAGTTGGGGGTATGCCCTGGCAAGTCTTCAAGGAATGATGCTCTGTATCCTGCCGCGCGCTTGGCTAACCGGGTCGCTAATTCGAGCCATGATCGATGAAAAATGATAAGTGCGATCCGAGTGGTGGGCAGGGCGTAGAAGATTGGGAAGTCGGAGAGCGGGCAATGATGGTGGCCTTCGGTCGTACGTTCAGCCACATTCCGGAGCATATAAGGCAAGAACTCGGAACGCTAGAACGGGAATGCGTCATCTATTCGGACCACTGGATCGAGGAAATTGGTGACTTTCGGCATGTGAGTATCATCTTGACACCCGAGGAACGTAGTGAATTTGTACGCCGGAGCTGGGCGTATGAGTTATTTCTGAGGGCGGATACCGCATGGGCTCGGGAGGTATCTGGGATAGACGAGGATATCGCTGAGGATGCTGATTCTTATTCGATGGTGAGGAATGATGGGATCGAGATCAGTCCTCCATGCCACTGTTTCGCGGCCTTTTTGGGCACCCACCTGGAGGCGTTAACCTGCACGAGAACAGAAAGGCAGACTGTCATTCAGCTCGAAGGCAGAGAATCGGCGCTCTTTGAGGTCAAGCAGGCCATACACTCCCTCACCGCGACGATCCGATCGTTCAATAATCGCGAGAAGGGCCTCAACGTCTGGACAATTGGGCGCGAAGACGATGTGCGCGACCTACTCTATGTGATGCTTCGCCCCAGAATTCTCGACATCACCAAGGAGGAAGCGATTCCCTCGAAAGCAGGTACGCACAAATTCGCTGATTTGTGTAGCAGCAGCATTCCATTCCTAATTGAACTCAAGTGGATCGGGAAGAAGGGAGTTTGGAAGAAAAAGGTGGAGGAGATTTACATTGACATTCAGACATACGCAAAGCATGCGGCAAGTGAGACAATTTTCTTTGTCATTGTCGATGAGGCGAGGGACATTCCAGATCCTCGCTATTTGGAGCGGGAGTTGACGTCTTCGCAGGTGATCGACAATCGAGAGATCAACGTTATCTTGTATGTGTGCGACCCATAGACGTAGTGCGGATTGGACCTGGAACAATGACGCAGACATGAGCGAATTCAAGTCTTGGAACAGCTACAGGCAGTTTTCTAACCACGTCCGGCAACGAACGCGGTTTATAAGAACCCGTGAAGACGAGGATTTTCTACGGGAGGTGTTACGGACTTCGGAGTCACGCATTCGTGATATGCCTGCAGATTTCGGTCTTTGGCGAGCGCAGCTTGGTCACGCATGGCGTCTGTTGGACGAAGAAAACCCGGACGTTGGTGAAATTCCGGCCGCGTATCCGCGGAAACGCATGAAGCCAATAGCGAGTCGTGTCACGGAAGGGCGCGTCAACCCGAAAGGTATACTTGTTCTATACCTTTCTACCCAGCGTGATACTGCCATGTCGGAGGTGCGACCCGGATTAGGTTCGCTTTTATCGTGTGCGTATTTCAAGACGAAACGCGCCCTTCGCATAGTGGATTTCTCAGTGCACCAAGACAGCGGCATTAGTTTTTTCTTTAGCGAGCCAAGTGCGATTGAGAGAGAGCAAGCAGTCTGGACGCAGATCGATCGCGCATTCTCGGAGCCGACGACGTCACGCGATAATTCTACGGATTATGTCCCAACCCAAGTGATTGCGGAGCTATTCAAGAGCGAAGGATTTGACGGAATCGCGTACAAGAGCGCATTCGGCGACGACGGCTACAACATTGCGCTGTTTGATATCGCGGATGCCGAGCTGACCTATTGCAACCTTTACAAAGTGACGGCCGCCGAGTACTCGTTTAAAGAAGAAGACAATCCATACTGGGTTGACCCAGACAGCAAGACCAAAACGATTGCGGTAAAAATCGTCGGGCCGGCGGCTTCAGACGATAGCGGACAGTAGAGAGGTCACCTACCACGAGCCAGGCTATTATTTCGAAACCATCAAATTCCAAGAAAGACAGTCATGTCTTTATGGTGGCCATTTGCCATTCAGTCACAAGATGCGGCCAAGACCATCCCATCCATCGGTGATGGGCGGACACGTTCGTGGATCGAATATCCCACAATCCTCGATTAAAAAACTACTTCTGGAAAACTGGCAAGGCCAACAGGCGGTAACTAGGTTGTCTTCCTCGTTTGAGCCTCCCCATCGGCGTGGGATCACATGATCGTGGGAGGCCAGGACTGCAAGACAGGCGTGCTTCTCCAGATTTCGCCGCCCCCAGCGGAAGTCATCAAACATCTCGGAAAGACGTTTCCTTACGCGTGGATCGATCACCCGAATGCTACAGAATCGACAGTGCCATCCATCGCGCTTGAACACTGAATATCTTGTTTTGGCCGACGCATCTCCCTTCGTCTTCAGATGCTTGTGAGGCTTGGGTAGTTCGGATCGTCTAATTCCATGTCGCCGAAGAGCCAGCGTCGTAGGTTGCGCTTCGTAGTGAAACCATTCACGGAGCGAGCCTATGTCAGCTTCTAAGACTCGTGCATGCGCGTCGATTATTCGACCAACACTCAACAGATCGGCCGCCTCTGACAACAAATCCAGCGTCGTGTTGGATTCGGCAGGGTGTTCGATCAGTGACATTCTGCAAGGTACTGAATTCATGTCTTGCTCATTTTCCAGAGTGGGGAGTAGCCGAAAACCTCATCCCTAGTTCGTTCACGATTGACAAAGAAATTCTGCCGCCACCAATAGGCACACCTAGTCGTTAGGAAAGATCACGCTATCAGGGAAGAACACCGCTCCTTGAACTGCTCGCACGATGCTCTCCAGTATTCGACATTGGTAAACGGTGATCGACTCGGGTGCTGGGGCCACATAACGATCAACAATTCGTTGCCCTTCGGACCGATTACGGACCACTCGCGAAACTTCAGAGATTTCTTTTGGTACGCGCGAAAGGGAACTACGCTATGCGGACGCCTCAACGAAAAACCGCTAAACGTTTCTTCGAACAGCACACGTAGGTGCCGTTCCTTGAGTTTTTCGAGTAACCCCATGAGCACAAGTATTCTCGGACGTAGGGAGTCTCGCACCGTCTCGAGAACCCAACGCGCGAAGTCGACACTTACTACAACGTCGGAAGCGTTTCCTTCGCGATTTGAATCTAGATTCAGGTTGCCAAACAACGATAGCGCGTCAGCGTCGGAGCCACCTTCCGGTTTTACGATCTCGTATGCCAGATACCGCACCTTCTCCCAGTAGCCTGCCCCGTCTTGGTATTGAACTCCGCAATGGGGCTGTCCAGCGGTCGGCATGGGTATTGACCGTACGGGAGTGGGGCATTGATCTCCAGGTTGCGGCGAGTTGCCAGGTGACGGGCCGAGCGTCACCAACAGCGGATTAATTGAAGTCGCACATCCGCTCGGCCACGAGTCTCGTCCATATTCCGCATAAATTCTCTGCAATTCCGCAGCGGAAAGCGCACGGGCGTTCGTCAAACGGGTAAATCTCGAATTGCTCCAAAGCCCAGTCGAGTGTTTAGAGTTGCTGCTCATCCCAAAAATACCCTGTTGGAAGAACAATTGTGGCGAACTTGCCAGACACGCTTTCGTTCGTGCGGGCCGATTCGATGATGTTAGTCAGATTAAGAATCGCCCTCAACCCGTAGCGTGGCAGAACGCTTGAGAAACTTTGCTCGGCTGCTCGCGCCGGCGCGCCGCGACAAAACGGAAGAGTACGCGCGCAGTCTCGCCGGGATGATGAAGAAACCGGTCACGCTCGATGCGCTTGAGCAAACATGCGAGGAGATGATCGCCAGCATCGTGGGCGCTATGCCAGACGCACACGTGCAATTTCGGCTGTGCTTCCAAAGGGGCGCGCCAGAATGGTCGCTGCTCGAAGTAGCGCATGCGGAGACGCTGCCAGCCGTGCGCTGGCAGATGATGAAGCTGGCGATTCTCCATCATGGGGGGCGTGAAGAATTGGTTGACCGGCTGGAAGCGGCGCTTGGGGAAAGGATTGGTGACGGTAGGACGTTTGCATCTGCGGATATCGAGGAGTGACGCGAATGAAGTGTCCCGATGTCCAAGCGTTCACGCAGCAAGCAATACTGGCATAATCCCGCTCTCAAGGTGTCCAGTAGATGGGGGTCACTCCTAGGAAGGGGAGTATTGCGTGTGATGCCCGCCGAGAAGTTCATCGGGAAGCGCGTGTGAAGCATATCACTCGCATATCGCGTCTGCGTGGCTGCCGCGTTTTCCGGAACTTCACGTGGCCGTCAGACTTGACGGATTTCGGACCGTATAACCTGATCTACGGCTGGAACGGGTCTGGAAAGACGACAATAAGCCGGCTATTTCGCGACCTTGAACTTGGCCAGCGGCCGGGATTGGGAGAGGTTGTAATCGGCATTAACGGTAGCGATGTTCGAGGCGAGATCTTTCCGCAATCAAACCTTCAGGTCCGCGTGTTCAACCGGGACTTCATCCAGGACAACGTGTTTCCTTTGGGACGCGGCGAAATGTCGCCCATTCTCGTGCTGGGTGCGGAGAATGTTGAGAAACAGAAAAAAGTTCGGCTACTGACGGAGCGTTGCGCTACCGCCCGATCGGATGTGGACTCCGCGCGTTCTGAGGAAGAGACGGCCCTTAAGCAGCTCGACCAGTTCTGTATCGACCGCGCCGGGGTCATAAGGGACACGCTCCGGTCGAGCGGCCAAAACCCGTATAACAACTACAACAAGTCCAATTTCCGGGGCGACGCAGAGAAGATGGTCAAGGCCGGCGACAGCGCCGCTCACCGGCTGATCGACGCGGAACGCGGGCGCCTGCTTACCCAACGTCAGGCGACGCAGAGGCAGAAAGTAACGGAGCTCGACTATGCACTGCCGGACTTCAAAGCGATTACGGATCGGTTGTCGGAGCTCCTGACGACGACGGTTGTATCGGCGGCGATTGAAGTCTTGAAAAGCGATAATGAACTCGCCGACTGGACCCGGAAAGGTCTGTCGTTGCACCGGGATCGAAATGTCGAACGGTGCCAGTTCTGCGAACAGCCGTTACCAGAGGGACGCTTGGCTGCCCTTGAGGCACATTTCAGCACCGAGTATGGTCGATTCATACAAGTCTTGGACCACGAGATCAACGTGCTAGATGCTGCGTCTAGGGCGTCAGCAGAACTCCGAGTGCCGACCAAGGCGGAACTTTACGATGACCTTGGCCCGGCGTTTCAGTCTGCGGAGATCGGGTTGATGGAAACGAAGGAGTCGGCGCAGCGCTTTCTTGGTGCTGCGGTTCAAGCCTTGGAGGACAAGAAGCATCAGGTGTTTGAGCCGGTAAAGCCGGAGCTTGAAGCACCGCGACTGGATGTGGGCGCGGCCGAGAGGCTGAACGCGGTCATTCGCAAGCACAATCAGGCTTGCGATGACTTCGAGACCCGGGTCCAAGAGGCCCGGCAACGGCTAGCTGCCGATATGATCGCAGCGGAACTGGGAAAATTCGTGCGCCGCAATGGCGCCGTGAACCGCACGAAAGCTATAGTGCAATCGAACGAGGAAGAGGTCCAACGCTTGGATGGCGAAATCGCCAAGCTGGAAGGGGAGATCGTTGAGCATCGCCGACCCGCCGAGGAACTCAACGGGGATTTGCGTAGTTATCTCGGCCATCACGAACTGTGCCTGGAGATCAAGGAGACTGGCTACACGATCACACGCGGTGGCGTGCCCGCAAAGTCCTTGAGTGAGGGAGAACGAACGGCGATCGCCCTTTTGTATTTCCTCAAGTCCCTGCAGGACAGGCGATTTGAACGTGAGGATGGGGTTGTGGTTCTCGACGACCCGGTATCGAGTCTCGATGCAAACGCGTTGTTCCTCGCCTTCGGCTTTATTCGGGAACGCACAAAGGACGCGGGCCAGCTGTTCATCTTGACCCACAACTTCTCCTTTTTTCGGCAGGTCCGCAATTGGTTTCATCATCTTAGGGGACAGAACAAGAAGGATGTAAGTCAACGTCCGGCTCGATTCTTCATGCTCGACTCTTCGCTGGAGGGTGACACACGAAGCAGCGTCATTCGACGGCTCGATCCTCTTCTGGAGCAGTTCGAGTCGGAGTACCAATACCTATTCGCCCGCGTTCAACGGGCGTCAACTGGGTCTGCGGAGCAACGTCTCGAACAGAACTACGCCCTCCCGAACATAGCTAGTTCTTGTCCGTAAACGGCGGGGTTCGAAGCGGGGGTTGAGTTGGAAGCGACCTTGCACTTTGTCACAAATCCGGTTGGTTGGCAAAAAAGCGGATTCGCCACGGGCTCGCGCCCGTCGAGCGTCACCGGGGCCGTGCGTTTGGCCGCGCAAAGCGTCGATTTTCAGGCATCGGGCACGGGCGCTCGCCGGTCTTTGAACCGGTACACGGCGATGGCTGGCGGAAGGCGTCAGGCCGGCCGCGGGGGCGGTCGCACGAGGCGCATCAGGTTGTGGGCGAACACGGCCGAGTGCACGTAGGCCTGGAATCGCGGCCAGCCGCGCCAGCGGCACAGGCCGAGACCGAAGCAGCGTTTCAGGTAGGAGATACCCGCTTCGATACCGGCGCGGAAGCGCTTGAGTTGCCGGTACACCCACGGCGAGGGGGACATGTCGGTCTCTTTCATGCCGCGTTTCTTGTGGAACATCGCATGCGTCACGCCAAGCGCCTTGGCCTGCTTGAGGTTCTCGCGCGACGCGTAGCCGCCGTCGAAGGCCGCGTGCGTCGGCGCCGTGCCGTAGTGTTCGATATGCCGCTCAAGCATCGGCAGGCAGCGCGCGCTGTCGGCCGGATTGCCCTTCTCCACCACCGTGTCGAGCACCAGTCCGCTGCGCCCGGTGGCGAAGTTGACCTTGTGACCGAAGTGCGTGCCGCGACCGCCCTTGAGGATAATGTCGGTGTGCGGCTCGAACAGGCTCAGTACCTTTTCCGCCGCCGGTACCGTCTCGCCGTCGAACACGCGGCGTTGCGTCTGATCCACGACACGGAGCAGCAACTCTCTGGTTTCGCTGACGTTTTGTGTCCATGACACGGCCCACGGCGGCGCCGCGGACGCCACCGCCGGCAACGCCCCCTCGGCGTAGCCCAGCGTGCGCTGCGCCAACCGCAACAGCTTGCGGTAGGTCTTCGAGCGCCGCGCGCCGCGTCGCGACCCGATCTCCAACGTGCGCCGCTTGGCCGCCCGACGGTGATCGTGAAACACCACGACTTGCGGCCCCAAGCGCTTGCGCGCCGTGCCGAGCAACCGGCTCAGCACGCGTATCCCGTCGTACAGCAGGCGGCTGTCGGCGGGTTCCAGGATATGCGTATGGGTCACCGTGCTGTCGATACGTAGCCGGTTTCCGGTTTCGATCCCCGCCGCGCTCGCCACGCCAAGCAAGTGCCGATTGATGCGCTCCCAAGTCGTCGCGCTCACCGCCCCCGGCGCCGCCTGCAGCGCTGACTTCTTCGGCAGCCGCGCCGTGTCCACGCGCGCGAAACGCTGTGCCGAACGCGAGTCCCGCAACGCAAACTCCAGCCCCCGGCAGGTCTCCTGGCGCAGATGCTTGAGTACCGCGCAACGCAGAATCGTCTCGCAGGTCAGCCCGTGGCGACCGCGCGCCGCCCCCGTATCGGCGCCCAGATCGGCGGCGATCTCGTCGAGCAACTCCGGGTGCTCGTCCAACCAGACCGACGCCCGTTCCAAGCCGTCCGCGAGCGGATGGTCAATGGCGGGCGGATCGAATAAACTTGTTTGTGCGGTGCGTTTCTCGCGCATGGCGCCTCCGGCGTTCTCGGTTTTTCGCGTTTTGCCTCGAATCCAAGACAAGAATAGCCGAAACGCCGGTTTTCAACTACCTCAAAACGCCTGTTTGTCCAGCTAAATCAATCCATTAGGAATTTACGGACAAGAACTAGCTAGGCGCATGTTGGAAGCCTTTCTCGCGTTTCGTCTGCCGCAGACGTCAGGGGATCTCTGGAGAAAACTGAAGGCGGTCCCATTCGACGAAGCGAAGAAGCTCCGGATTCTCCGGTTCCTGCACACGCACTCGCACAGTATTGCCGTGGGAGAACCGGAGCATGACCTGACGGCGCTCGCCGAGGCACCGGCCGTTCTCAGAGATCTGCTGGAAATGATGAAGTCACTGGACGACGCGCACTACTCTGCAATGGTGCAACTCGTAACGCGATCGGCGGATTCCGCGGCGACGGGAGACGAGGCGGTCACGGCATGAACACAGGACGATTCACCGAGTCCGAGTTCGAACACGTTGCGCTAGCGTGGATGGAGGGCAGCGGTTGGTAAATCGCCCACTGAACCCCAAATGTTCTGGACAGTGTTTTGTGTGAGTCAGGCGGTGATGGCCGTGTGGAGGGCAGTTTCCAAGTTGGCGGTCGCTGTCGTCATCGGTTACCTGGCAGTCTCTTAGTGCGTCCGGCAATCGCTTGCCAAAAGCGTCAACCTATGACACAACCATTCTCGATATCGTACTAAAACTTCATTTGAAGTAAAATCTTAGAGAAATATAGTGGCGGAGAGGGAGTCTGCGGTAAACACAGCAATTAAAATGGGTTACGACGGCGTAACTAGAAAATACCCCCACTCGTTCTGAGCTAGTGCGTGGGGTTGAGGGTTAGCCACTCTCTGGTCCTCCGAGTATCTCTCGCGCTTCATCCGACACGCTACTTCCCTGCGTAGAAATCTGTTAGAAATCACTTCCTCCGTAGAACTCTTAGAGTTGTCGTACGGTGGAGGCGGCGGCATATTCATTGCAGACGGATCGGTTGGCCTCGCACCAGCGCCCATGTTTCGATTGCCGGAATGCCGGCCGGCAGATGCGCGTTGGCGATGTTCAGAACTTCTGCGTAGCGGGATTTTACTTCTTCACTGCGGTCATCGTCGCCGAAGGTGATCGCCGCCCGGATTCCACCCGCGAGCGGCGATGCGCTTCTGGGCGTCAACCCTAACTTCACGCGCGCATCGAGCAGATCCTGCAGCGAGTTTCGGACCGCGTTCAGAGCATGGTGCCACTCCCAGACATTTTGCAGGAGTTGGAACGGAGCATAGTAGACTTGCGACGATGACCCGGATGCGTCCTTGATTTCCACGAGCACCAGATTGCCCGCTGAATCGACCGCAAGGTGATCGAGTTTGAGTCTTTGTTTCGGCTCCGGCGGCATCGTCCAATGGTCCCGCCTGTCGGGTAAGGACCGCCGCGACCGGGCGAGTGCTGTCAACTCGGCGCGTGCTTCATCGACCGATGGGCGAAACGCCTCGCACAATTGGTGTCCGCGCTCAGTCTTCGACGGATACGCAAGGGCTGCTTCCTTGTCGAACGCAATCCACGGCTCCTCGATCGCGGACCATCGAGCGTGGACGGCGCCTTCCTTTCGTTGCCGCGTACCGACTTCCACAAGGCCGAGAAAGGTCTCCAGTGCCCGCGCAAAGCCGGACTCGCCGGCAGTCCAGACATCGCGCAGGTAAGCGCCTCGATTAACTGTCCTAGTGCGTCCCGGTCGAAACAGAAGGCTCGCATAGGGCTTACTGGCGTATGTTTTGTGCGATTCGATCCAAATGTCCCCGCTTCTACTCAGCTTGCTGTTCACGAGGCATGTCAGGCCGCAATAGAGATGAACTTCGTCCCCGGAGCGCAGATGTACATCGAGGTCGATACCTTTGACCTTTTTCCTCAGCAATAACGGAGCCAGGAAACCGTCGGGCGCCAGAAGCTGCTGCAGATGCAGGGATGGCGCTCGTTTGTAAGATGCCGAACACATTTTGGTCATCGTGCTTCCTCGAGTCGATAGCGTTGCCGCATCCATCGCGCCCAAGCGCCATAACCCTCCGCTTCTCCGGCGCGGATCACCGCCGAAACGGGCAGAGACAGCGCCATTCCGGGATCGGGCAACAGCGCCCGCCACGCTTCCCAGTGCCCGTTCACATCGGGGTTGTGGTCGTGCGCACAGAGCGCAAACCAGGCCTGCGCCACCGTTTCTTCCTGCTCCAGGGCCCGGGCGATGGCGAGATTACGCATCGGTTGCTGAGCGTTCCCGGCAAACGGGCACTGCCCGTCAATGTCTGCGCCGGGGAAAGCATCGCGGACACTGCCGTGACTGGCGGCGAAGATCTGCCAGTAACGTCGGTCGTGCCGCTTTCCTTTGGGACGACGGAGGTAACAGGCATTCGGATCGGCGAAAAAGAGTCGTGCGGACTCACAGACATCCGTTCGTCGGTTCGCGCGACTCCGGCGACCCCCGCAGGTTGTGAAGCCGCCCTCGGTCAGCTTGACTTCGATGAGAACGGCGGCACGCTGACCGTTCTCAAGCCGGCTCCAGAGAACAACATCAACGGCGGTAGCCGGCTCGTCACCGACCGGCCGGTCTCCATTGAGTTCGCCAAGCAGCCTTCCGGGAGGCACCCATTCGAATCTTACCTCCTCTACCCGCAGCCGCGTGCCGACCAGATCTGCCATGCATTCTGACAACCGTTCTCGAGCGCCCTCTCTGAACGGTAGGAACAGGTTGAATGATAAGGCCTGAGAGCTGAGTAGATGAGCAGCGGACTCGTGAAGCTTCACCTTGTCGTCGTTCCGCACGTGTTCGGCGAGGTCGCGATACTCGGAATGAATTCCGTCCGTCCAGTGCACCAACATTGGCGGGCGGGGGCATATGTCAACGCACCATTTCTCCATGTGCGCGCGTAAACTAATTGCGAAATCTGTTGGCTGATACTTGGCCATTCGAACCGAATCTCCATCATCAACACTTCGGTCATCATATAGAAGAACAGGGCGTCGCCGTCGATGGTGCCGCGAATGCTTGTGCAGGCCCGAACGGTTGCTTCCAAGGCTCGTCCGGAGGTGCCACTTTTTTTGGGCTGCCCGGGCGCAGCTTGGGTCAGAATTATACCGAAGATGCGGCCGTTATCGGCAGTAGAGAACCGTATGGCGAGGGCTACAATGAGAGCTTTAACGGCAAGCTGCGGGAAGAACTAGTCAACGGGGAAGTGTTCTATACGTTGCAGGAAGCACAGATCGTCATCGAACCGGGATCGGATCGTCGGGCGCGACGGCGGGGTGAGGCGGAAAATATGCCGTGCAACATACGCTGGTTGCAGGGATTCGGTAGGATGAAACGCGAGGCAGGACAGGATGGGTGTGCAGGCCATGGGTAGAGGACAATGCGTCTGACGAGTCCATCTAGTGCTGACGCCGAACAGTCTCCAGCGAATTATTGAAGACGCCAGCCAAGCCAACGTCCATGCGGACGTTAAGACTTCACACCTACCACGTGAACTGTCAGCGAGTTACAGCGCAAGCAATTATGGCGCTATTCCTACCTTTCATACGACGCTCTCAGGGTACTAAGAAGCGTCCGTCCGTGTGGCTCCCGCAGGTTGCCATCCACTATGGAAGTTCCGATTTCGCGGATTCTCGGTGGTATTCGCGTACGCAGCCAGTCACTTACTGACGTTGTTCCTGCTGCTTGGCGTTGATACTCGTAGTCGTCCACCTCCTGGTACCCCGGTGCCCGAATGCGGATCACAATCTCTTCAAGATCTAGAACCCTCTGTTCGAACTCAAAAACTGTCATGAGAATATCCGTTTCTTAATTCGCTTTAATAAGCATTCTAGTAGAATGCTAAATAAGACTTTGCTTGGACGTCAAGAGCGCTGCGGCGAACGAAAGTTTTGAAGACGAGCGGGCCGCCAGCGCAGGCGATTCGCCAAGCGACGGAATCGGCGGCACGACGAACCGGCAAGAAACTCTACGCTCGCAGTCGCCGGAAAGGAACAGCCACGAAATTTTCGGGCGGTGATCGAAGACGCCCTCACGAAAATAACCCTGCATGGAAATCTAGAGAACTTTCTTGCACGGGAAGATATCTCCATTTGCATTGAGGTGCGCTCATCAAAGAATTCGGTCTATATGATCACCGTCGCGCGGCCATCCTTTCCAACGTGTCGTCCTGCCGCAGCGCGTCGAGGGCGAAGATGGCGTAGAAATGATTCAGCCGCCTTGGCTGGCGGACTTCCGGCCGCCGATTGTCTCGATAGCTATGCGGCGAGTGCGTAACGCAGGGGAATCTTGACAATGAGTCCAAACCTGACTGGTCAGAGCATGACACCAACGACACCCTTTCTACACTTACGCAACTGTCTACCCGTCGTGGCTCTCCTCATCGCGGCACAGGCGAACGCGCAGGGACAGCTATTGAGGAATGCCGTCGCGATCGATGACGAGTTTCGTGGTTATTGCATCGACGTCTATGGCGGCGGCGCCAATGCGCGAGTCGATGAGGCGTTCAGAGTTCATTCCTGCAAAACGGACAGATACCGCGGCATGAACGGGGACCCGCTTTTCCAGTGGGTCGACGACTTCATGGGCCGCGTCACGATGCCCGAATACGATCGCTGTATGGAAGCTACCGCGCTCGAGCCCGGGGGTCGTCCGGCCAGCGCGCCTGCGTGGATCTCGCCCGTCTACCAGGCTCGCGAGATCGAGATCGTCGAGAACATCGCCTACGCATCTGTCTCAGGTCGATGCGCCCGCATGAATGAGCGTATGTGACGTACGAATGCCCCCGCGTGTCATCCGGCAGGACAAGAATCGGCGTTACGGCGGGCTGTCGTTGCTGCAGTCTCCGCCGGCGCATCGATTGCCCGCTTCGCACGCATACTCCAGGAGGCCCAGTTGCTCCCAGTCAGGGCGCAGCGTCAGCTCGAAGTCCTGCGACCAGGGCCGTTCGAAGATCTTCGGATCGTCGATCGTGATTTGATACTCGAGTATGTTACCGACGCGGCGCAGCCGCTCGGTCGTCGTTAGCGCGTCGCTGTGCCAGCGGCTCCTTGTCGGATCCGTGTAGTGGTAATCGTCGAGGATCCAGCGTTTGAAGTTGACGGAGTCGATGACCAGCGTCTCACCTTCCCACCTCCCCACGGAATCTCCGTAGTACGTCGGCTCGATTCCTTCGCGGTGCGCACGCCCATCCGTCGGAATGATGCGGGCCGCACGCTGTAGCTCCGGGATAATTACCAGGTAGTCCGGGTGATGGATGAACTGGATCGGCAGGATATACAGCATCCCCGAGGGGAAGCCTGCCGGCAGGCACATGGCGCGTGGCTCGTCGATGCGCGTATCGCCGGTGCGCGGAACGTAGAGCAAGCTCTCCGCCCCCGGCTTCACCGGAGCCATGTTGTCAGCGTTGAAGATCAAGTCGCCACGTGGACCCGAACCGTTGACTGTCGCCGGTGGCGTGTAGATACCGGTAAAGTCCGGCTTGCCGTCCGCCATGCGCGGTACTTCCTCCGGCGACTGTGCGTGCGAGGGACTCCCGCCCAGCAAGACTGCCAGTAACACGGAACCAATCCATCGAATGCGCATTTCTGTCCCTCCTATTCTTCTTCCGGCGGCGCCAGAACGGCTGTGCCGTCGTCGAATGTCAAGCGCCGGGTCGAGGAGTGGTTCGAACCGTCTCGCGCGCGCGCGCCCTCGACGTTTACCACGGCACCGATCCTCATGACGTCCTTCGTGATGCCCCTGCGCATCAGCGATCCTGGAGGTGACGTCGAGAAGCCCCATGTCGTCACGGTGCCGTCATCCTCGGTCACGTCGACGAAGAACCAGACGTGCGGGTTCTGCCACTCCACCGTTTTGAGCGTGCCGGTCACCTTCACCGGCATGTCCGGGTCGAATTCGGCCAGTGCCGAATGGTGCGCCCAAGCAGCCCGGCCACCGAGCACGACGCCGAGAACTAACAGCAGTAAAGTCAATGGTTTATGCGCCATGTGGCCGCCTCCGGAATGACGATCGGGAAACTCTATCGAGTTTTTCGCGAGAATATGACCATTGAGTTGCCGCATGGAATTGTAGACAAGCGGGAGCCGTCAACCCGCCGATAAAAACTTGCGGCGGCCGCTTCCGGCCAAAAGCAGACGTCCAGATTGATTTCTCGACCGTGTTGTCTCGATCATGCGGTCAGTATTGGGCAGCCTGAGATCATTGATCGGATACCAACGTCTCATAGACGCCGATGACGTTGCCCGCACGTGAAAGGTCGTATTCGATCAGGTGATCGTAGTCGTTCATGAGGACCGTCTCGACGAGTTCCTCCATTGTCTTTCCTTCCGCAATTCCATCCGATACGGCAGCAATCAATTCTTCCATATATCGGCGCTGCTCGATTACGTGCTCCTTCGTACCCGGTAACTCGTGACCCGGAGAGATGATGTCGAAATCGAGTTGTTCGACGCGTCGTAGCGACTCGAGCCACTCTGGAAAAAAGCCGCCACCCAAATAGGTTCGCGGTGGTCGATTGGGCGTCAGGAAATCGACGGTATAGATCGTGCGCTCTTCAGGAAAAAACACAACCGTCATGTCGTCGGTGTGGTTAGGCCCCGTGTAATGAAGTTCCACGGTCTTGCCGCCCAATGAAATAGATAGACGATCCGAGTAGTAGACATCGGGAGGTACTTGCTCACCGGCGTATTGGCCCGCCCAGATTTCCACGCGGGTCAAGTTACCGTCTCGATTGGAATCTCTCGCCACAAACGCGTTCGCCAGGGCAGTGTCCTCAGCTTCGGGCGCTTGAATGAATCCATCGCCGTTCGTGTCCCACAATTGCTCCCGAGGCAGCAGGGGCGCGTCGGCGGCTGGAGATTGCAGGTTCTTGCGCATGTTCTCGTGGCCGATGAATGTAGCTGTCTGTGCAAAAACTTCACCGCCACTAGCGTGATCGTTGTGACTGTGACTATAAATCACGTACTTGACGGGGAGTCCAAATCGCTCATCGAGCTGCTCTTCAAGCCACGTGGCAGCTTCCGTGTTCGTCGGATCAACCACCACGATCCCGTCTGCTGTTACCAGAAACATTCCGAAATGCCGAGCTTGCCTGAATCGATAAAGATCGCCCGTTACATTCGTAATTTCGTGTCTTGGCAATCCTTCGCCCGTACCGAACCCCTGCGCATGAGCGAGTTGGGTCAAGCTACAACATGTCACAATGGAAATGACTGCGGACAACATCCTGGATTGCATTGGAACTTCCTTTCGTCTCGTTTTGTAGAAGCTGACATACCGGTTATAGAAACTGACATACCGGAGCGATCGAGAAAAGCAGTAGGCGGACGGCTGCTATCGGCCCAGTCATTCGATCGGACGCTGCGCTCCATCCCTGGTTGCAACGAAATTCCGCACGACTTGTGACCATGAATGGCCGCTCTGATCCTCCGCTATCAACTCGCCAAGTTCCGCGACGACGCCCTGGTATCCGCTTTCCTCGGAGACATTTCTGGTCTCGTCGGGATCGACGCCCAGATCGAATAGCATTCTTGCATTCACGGTCCCGGATTCGTCACGCCAATCCGTATAACGGAATCGGCTTGTACGCACGGAAGCGCCATCATACCAACGACTTATTGCTGCCGTTCTGACCACCGCCTGAGGATCATCGAGAGCCGTCGCCAGGCTCTCTTAACCGCCTGAGATCGTTTGCTGTCTTCTCGGCAACTATCCCGTCGGGATACGCCCAGTAACGCCGCAAGGAACAAAGCGGCATACAGTCTCATCCGGACAACTCCTTGAATCTATCGCGCCTTAGCGCTGTTTGCCGGTACATGATAATGTCTGGACGGCAAAACTTTTGCCTCGGAAGCCGAGGATTAGCCGCGCTTGCGGCACCATAACCCAGCCGTCGCTCTTCTTGACCGACAACATGGAGAACGCGTAATGCCGAGCTCACTGAAACTTACGGGGGCGACATTTCCATGGCTCCCCTTCTTTTTCTCATCGCTGGTTCACGCCCACCACGGTAGTCTAGCGAACAACGCGCTCTACGATTCGAGCGAGCTTCTAGAGTTCGAGGGCGAGATCACCGAGGTCTTATGGCGAAATCCGCACGCTCGAGCCCGGCTGAGCGTCGTGGACGACAATGGTGAGGAAACCGTGTATGAAATTGAAACTCAGCCCGGCCCGGTTGAGTTCGGGCGCATGGGAATCTCCGAAGAAGATTTACTCGGCAACGTAAGAGTCGCCGGCTATCGATCCAAACGAAATCCGAATTCGCTCGGTGTGATGCACTTGCTGTTACCCAGCGGCCAGGAGTACGTCCCGGGCAACAGAGAACCGATTTGGTCAAACGCGGGCGTTAGCATCGTGCCGCAGGAACCGGATCCTGCCAGAGCTGCAGCAGAGAGGGAAACGGCGAACGGCATCTTTCGGATGTGGAGCAGGCGGCTCGGACCTCGCCCGCAGGCCGCAAGTTACGCGCATCTGCTGACAGAGCGCGGACGCGAGCTCGCCGCCCAATTTGACGCGCCCAGAGACAACCCGGAACTCGCATGCCAATCGGGCGTGGCGGCGACCATGTTCGATCCCAATCCGATGGAGGTTATTGACGACGGAGATCGCATCACCATCATTCTCGAGGAATACGATATACGCCGAACGATCCATCTCAACGTAGAAGCGGCACCAGAGTCCCAGGAAGCTACGCCGCTTGGTTTCTCGGTCGGACATTGGGAAGGCAACACGCTCGTTGTCACCACGACGCATTTCGACTGGCCTTACCTCGATCCGTACGGCACGCCGCAGTCGGACCAGGTCGAGTATCTGGAGCGTTTCGAACTCTCGGACGACGAGACGATGTTGAGCTATTCGATAACGGCTACGGACCCCATCATGTTCACGGCGCCCATTACCCTGGAGCATCAGCGGCGGTGGGCGCCGGGAATAGAGATTCCGCCGTTCAATTGTGCTGGTGATTGGGAAGACTAGTCTTCTGAGGAACGAATAGATGATGAACATGGCTAACAAACTTTTGGGAATTATATACGAAAGTTACCAAAAGGGGTTCCGTTAGCTGCGTAAGTTTGCTATAATAGGCAGTATAACCAAGGAGATACGCAATGACTCAACGAGCCCCCGGCAAGTATTACAGAGAAGGTCTTTCGATCATCGATCTGCTGGACCTTTTCCCTAACGATGCTGCCGCAGAAGCGTGGTTCATTGAGCAGAGGTGGCCCAATGGGAATATTTGCTGCCCTGGTTGCGGATCGTTGAATGTGCAGACAAATTCCAAACACAAGACAATGCCCTACCGTTGCAGGGAAAAAGAATGCAAGCAGACATTCTTCAGCGTCAAGACAGGCACGGTCATGCAGTCCACCAAGCTGCCGTATCGAACATGGATTCTTGCGCTGTACCTGCTTATGACTAGCCTCAAGTCGGTATCTTCAATGAAGTTGCATCGTGACTTGAAGATCACCCAGAAGTCCGCTTGGCATCTTGCTCACAGGTTGCGGGAGGCCCAGGTAGACAAGACGGGCCTGTTTGGGAAGGGTCCAATTGAAGCCGATGAGGCGCATTTTGGAGGGATTCGGAAAAACATGAGCAACAAAAAGAGGAAGGAGCTTGAGAATACGGGCCGAGGGTCCGTTGGGAAAACAGCGGTAGCGGGCGTCAAGGACAGAGGCAGTAATCAAGTTCGGGCGCAAGTAGTTGCAAAAACGGATGCGGAGACTTTACAGGGGTTTGTAGGTGCTCACGCCGAGGAAGATGCCACCATTTACACCGACGAATCCACGTCTTACCAGAGCTTGCCTTTTACCCATGAGAGCGTGAAGCACAGTGCTCAAGAGTATGTGCGCGGGGATGTTCACACTAATGGCATGGAGAGCTTCTGGAGCGGTTTGAAGCGTGCTCACAAGGGCACGTTCCATAAACTTTCTTCTAAGCATCTTGATCGTTACGTTCAAGAATTTGCGTCCAAGCACAATTTACGGGAATCCGACACATTGGAGCAAATGCGCAGTGTTGTAAGTGGGATGGATGGCAGAAGGCTGCGATACAATGACCTTGTTGCCGATAACGGGCTGAGTAGCGGAGCAAGAAGTTAATGGGCCGCACACGTTCTGAAGCACGGGCACGGTACTTCATAAGACGTGAGATTAAGCAAAGGGGGTGGAACGCTTCCCACGTTGATCGAGGTGGGGACCTGTTGGAGGAAAATGAAATTGGCGCGTACTTTCCCGATATAGGTCTTGGGTTGTCTAAGCCGGATTTTATGTTATGTCTGCGAGGGAACCCTTCTATTGTCATAGAAGCAAAAAATGAAGTTGGCAAACTTGATACTGCGGTGGATCAGGCTATAAATTATGCCGATACCATAAATGCGCACGGTGCGTACACTGTAAAGATTGTGGTGGGCGTAGCTGGGCAAGACGATACGGGGCACAGAGTGGAGGTCTATTTTTTGTCTGGCAGGCGTTGGAGACCCCTGATGGCTTATGGGGCAGCATTAACAAATATTCCTACGGTGTCCGAAACCCACCGAGCTTTAGCATCGGGGGATGGAAATACTCAAGTAGAGATACCGGGTCCTGAAGAATTTGTGGGGGCCGCTATTGAGATGAGTCGAGTTTTCCGGGCATGTAAAGTCGAGGCCCCCCTGCGACCGAGAGTATTAGGTGCCTTGGTACTCGCAATGGCCCACGGGAATGTGAGCGCTTGTCCTCAAAATGTACTTGAGTCCATAAATACGTTAGTTGCCCACGCAATAGATGAGGACCCGGAGTTGGCAGGCCCCACCAAGGATTTGTTGAAATCGTCCCTTACCCTGTCGGAGGCTGATTTTGGTCGCATGGCCCCGCAATTTGAGCGGGCGGCAAACACGCTTCGGCGCTTGAATGTTCGGGCAGTCATGGAGACGGGTACTGATTTTTTAGGCATATTTTATGAGGCGTTTCTAAGGTACGGGTATGACAATAAAGCCCTTGGTATAGTGTTTACCCCCCGCCATATTACTCAGTTCTGTATTGATCTTACAGGGGTGTCCCCCTCCGATAGAGTAGTGGATATAGCGTGTGGGACCGGTGGATTTTTAGTTTCCGCGTTCGATAAGATGATGAAACAAGCCGGGGACAACCCAAAAAGCATGAACAAGATAAAGCGGTCCTTGTGTGGGTTCGAGACAAACCCCACGGTTTGGGCGTTGGCAATGTTGAATATGATTTTTAGGGGGGACGGTAAGAGCCATATAGGTTGCAGTAGTTGTTTTGATGCGGACAATCGCAAACGTGTTAACGAACAATTTACACGAGCGTACCTTAATCCCCCCTTTTCCCAGCAAGGGGAACCCGAGAGGGACTTTATAGATGCAGCGTTGGACGCTCTTGAACCGGGGGGCATCCTTGCTGCTGTCGTAAAGGCCGGGGTGTTTGTTGATAGTGAGCATAAAGCGTGGCGTAAGGGCTTGGTGGGCAGGCACACCCCTTTAGCCGTAGTGGGCCTCCCCGACGATTTGTTTTATCCTGCTGCCGCTCCTACATCTATATTGATGGTGCAGGCGCATCGCCCTCTAAAAAGCACGGATCGTGTGCTCTTTGCCCGAGTCTGGAATGATGGTTTTGAAAAACTCAAAGGCAAAAGAGTTGCGAGGTCTGGCAGTCAGTTGCCGCAGATAATTGAAGCTGTACACACTGTCAGGGCGGGACTAGAGGCAAATAGTCCTTTAATTACGATTGTTGAGGGCGAAGAGTTGATGGGGGGGCAGGAGCTTGGCCCACAGGAATGGCTGCCCCAACCGGCGATACCTGTAGAAGATGAGAGTGGACGGCAAAAGGTTGTATTGGAGTCGGTTGTTCGTTCCGTTATTTGGATACCGGGGTTGGGGGATTCCGTTTTGACTGATTTCGGCGCTGCGTGGACGAGTGCGCCGAATCTGCCGTGCGGAGTCAATGCCTCCCTATTCCAGTTCTTTAACGTGTCGCTTGGAAAATCCATAGGGGAGAAGCATTATTCGGAGGGCACATTGCCCTACATTTCCAGCGGGGAATCGATAAACAGTATTGTACGGCTGGTACATGCTGATGCATCGGAAGTGTTCCCCGTTGGCGGGATCACGGTTACAGCGTTTGGGCACGCATCATTGCAACCGTGGCCGTTTGCGGCCCGAGGTAATGGGGGGAGCGCAGTGAGAGTGTTGACGCCTAAATACAGTATGTCCGTTCGTGAATTGATTTGGTTCGTCGCCCAAATAAACTCCCACCAATGGAGATTCCCTTACTCTAGGATGGCTACTATGGCACGCTTGAAGCGTCTTGTAGTGACATCCCCCGCCCACAGGATGGAAGATGGGGCCTTGGATATAGCTAACCGAGTGCGTCAAATGGAGTCGGCATTCAAAGAAGCCTCCAAGCCCGTAAAGGTATTAAACAAGGAGATTGAGTAATGTGCGGCAAAGATAATTCAGATCGGCCTATTGTGGAACTGGTCAAATCAAAATATCAACCAAGTAAGGCTGAGTTGGAAGCTGATATTAGATTAAGGAAGGGGGGACCAATCACATTGGGGGATTTGGAAGATGCGGCAAAAGAGTTGGTGCGGCCCGTAGATATCCGATGGGTCAGGAGGCCCACCCAATGAGGGGGTTGGTAACTTTCGTATATAATTCCCAAACTTTTCTGTCTGGTTTGCGCACTGGTCTCTCCTGCGCTCCTGGCGCATCACGGCGCAGTCACAAACGGCGTCCTGTATTACACCGACAATCTCATTGAACTCGAAGGCGAGATGACGGAAGTCTTCTGGCATAACCCGCATGTTCGAGGCAGGTTGAGAGTAGCGGATGATGCCGGCGAAGAGATTGTTTGGGAGGTTGAACTTGGTCCCGGCCCTTCGGGCCTGGAACGAAGAGGTCTCGCCGAGGAAGATTTCCTCGGACGAGTCAGAGTCGCTGGTTTTCGTTCCAGACGGGGGGGGAATTCCTTGGGCACGATAAATGTACTATTGCCAAGCGGCGTGGAATATGTGCAAGGCAGGCGTGAACTTCGTTGGTCGGATGAGACACTCGCCGCACCGGAAAGCGCGGTCGATTCCACATTGGAGGCCGAGGAGAGACGTACGGCGCATAGCATTTTTCGCACCTGGATGAAGACCCCGGGCAGGGGGCCTGAGCAGGACGCCCTGGCTGATTCCAGGGATTGGTTGAGCGAACGTGGGCGCGAAATCAACGCGATCTACGACCCGGTAGAGGATAACGTTGAACTGGCAGAATGCCGGCAAGGGATGCCGGACATGATGTTCGATCCGGTACCGATTCTTATAGCCGACGAGGGCGACCGAATAACTCTTGAGTCATGGGAATACAACACTCGACGAACCATTTATATGGATACGGCGACGAGTCCTGAGCCGGAACCGTCGGGCACCGGCTATTCGACGGGCCGCTGGGCGGGCGAGACTCTAGTCGTCACCACGACGCATCTCGACTGGCCCTATTGGTCGGAATTCGGTCTTCCGCAGTCAGACCAGGCAACCCTGCTGGAAAGAATTTCCGTATCCGATGATGGAAACGATTTACGTTATTTTTTGACTGTTTTCGACCCAGTCATGTTCACTCGACCGTTCACGGTCGAAGACGATCGATATTGGGCACCTGGCAGAGACATACCACCGTATAACTGTGTCGTTGATTGGGAGGACTCGGCAGACTAATGAGCGGCTAGTCCGGCGTCCGGACGCCGCGGGCCGGCATCTGTCAGAACCTGAACAATCCGCTCTCGCTGAACCACATCCGCGTCGCACTGAGCGCGGCGCTTTACGATTGGGCGGCCAACGACATCGAGCCGCCGCCGAGCCGGTTCCCGACCGTCGACAACGGCGGACTTGTCAGCGCGGCGGCGGTCCGCTTCCCGAAGATTCCCGGCGTGACGTACACGGGGTCATACAACCCCCTGCATCTGCACGACCACCGGTCGCTGCCGCCAACGCGGGGCGCCGCCTACGTGCAGGCGGTCTCCGACGCCGCCGATGCGCTGGTGCGTGACCGCCTGCTGCTGTAGGGCGACGCGGAACGGGTCGTGGAGCTGGCGCGGGGCAGCCGGGGCCGAGATTGAAACCTTGGAAACCTCTCCATGGTCCGAGGAGGACAACGGCGAGGTTGTGAACTACTGGGTCGAGATGGGCCCCATCCCGAGCATGATTCGGCGTGGCATCGGGTACAGGACGTTCCAGCCCGGCGACGTGATCACCCTGAACCTTTATCCGCTTATAGACGGGCGTCCGGGTGGCAACTACAGCACGATCGAGGCAGCCGACGGTGAAACCTACGGTGGGCTGTCGTTGCTGCAGTCACCGCCGGCGCATCGATTGCCCGCTTCGCACGCATACTCGAGGAGGCCCAGCTGATCCCAGTCAGGGCGCAGCGTCAGCTCGAAGTCCTGCGACCAGGGCCGTTCGAAGATCTGCGGATCGTCGATCGTGATTTGATACTCGAGTGTGTTACCGACGCGGCGCAGCCGCTCGGTAGTCCTTAGCGCGTCGCTGTGCCAGCGGCTCTTTGTCGGATCCGTGTAGTGGTAATCATCGAGAATCCAGCGTTTGAAGTTGACGGAGTCGATGACCAGCGTGTCATCTTCCCACCTCCCCACGGAATCTCCATAGTACGTCGGCTCGATTCCTTCGCGGTGCGGGCGCCCATCCGTCGGAATGATGCGGGCCGCACGCTGTAGCTCCGGGATGATTACCAGGTAGTTCGGGTGATGGATGAACTGGATCGGCAGGATATACAGCATCCCCGAGGGGAAGCCTGCCGGCAGGCACATTGCGCGTGGCTCGTCGATGCGCGTGTCGCCGGTGCGCGGAACGTAGAACAAGCTCTCCGCCCCCGGCTTCAGCGGAGCTATGTTTTCAGCGTTGAAGATCAAGTCGCCACGTGGGCCCGACCCGTTGACTGTCGCCGGTGGCGTGTAGATACCGGTAAAGTCCGGTTTGCCGTCCGCCATGCGCGGTACTTCCTCCGGCGACTGTGCGTGCGAGGGACTCCCGCCCAGCAAGACTGCCAGTAACACGGAACCGATCCACCGTATGCGCATTTCTGTCCTCCTATTCTTCTTCCGGCCTATTCTTCTGCCGGCGGCGCCAGAACGGCTGTGCCGTCTTCGAACGTCAAGCGCCGGGTCGAGGAATTGTTCGAGCCGTCGCGTGCGCGCGCGCCCTCGACGTTTACCACGGCACCGATCCTCATGACGTCCTTCGTGATGCCCCGGCGCATCAGCGATCCTGGAGGTGACGTCGAGAAGCCCCATGTAGTCACCGTGCCGTCATCCTCGGTCACGTCGACGAAGAACCAGACGTGCGGGTTCTGCCACTCCACCGTTTTGAGCGTGCCGGTCACCTTCACCGGCATGCCCGGGTCGAATTCGGCCAGTGCCGAATGGTGCGCCCAGGCCGCTCGACCGCCGAGCACGACGCCGAGAACCAACAGGAGTAAAGCCAATCGTTTATGCGCCATGTGGCCGCCTCTGGAATGACGATCGGGAAATTCTATCGGAATTTTCGTTCTCGGGCATCGCTAACGCTGCGGCCGTTGACTACCGGCTCCCCACTTCGCGCGAGAAAACCGTTGACGATTACCTCTGTTCCGACCGGGAAGCGGAGGCCGGCGGGTCGATCCGACTGAAACCGGGAGCAGCCGATGGGAAAGCGATCCGTTCGCACTGTGCTCAGCGGCATTGCAGTTCGATCCTGACCGGATTCGGCGTGCGCGCGAAGACCGCACCGGTTCCCAGATCGACGGCGGCGGGCACGACGGGCAACAGGGCGTACAGCGCATCGCTGTCTTCCTCCACTGGATCCGGCCGGCAGTTTTCGGGGTCGACGCCCAACCCGACGCACACCACATGTGCAGGCACCGCAATCGCGATTGTTCCTACCACGTCGTCGCCCAATTCGTAGGCCAGAGCGCCAAGGGCCGCCCCGCCATAGGCACCGAGCACCCAGCCGCCGAATCTGTCGATTCTGGACCGGACGTTGACTGCCTCCCGCCCGCAACCGGCCATTTCCGCGCTCACGGTGAGTGCGCCCCGCCGCCTGACTTCCAGTTGGCACGGGGAAACGCATGACCCCGTCCCGCTCGACACCGTGACGGTGGCCCCGCTCGGCTGGGTCTCGACTTGCAGCATTTCGGTGGGGCCTCTCATTATCGTGGCGCAGCCGGCGCTCAATACGGCCATGGCAAGCACCAGGGCTGTCCGAGTGGCGATCAGGTAGCACATCGAATTCATTGTTGTCAGTCTCCAAAGACCCGTCGTTTCGTTCCATGACCGGTCGCAATGAACGCAGACAGATCGCGCAACAGATCCACCTCGTTTGGCAGGTACCTTTCATGTGAGTCAGGTCAATCCAGGTTCCTCTCCCGGCAACAGACCCGAAACGGGACCTCCCTCAAATGCCCATTGTGTAAATCTTGTCTGCGAAATACTGTATAAGCTATGTCTCGCCAAGCACACAAGGGTCTCCGATGAGACGTTGGTTCGTGGGGTTGACCGTGGGATTCGCCGTGGGAGCGCCTCTCCTTGTCCTGGCCCAGGGACAGATGGAGCCGGAGCCCTTGTGGGCGTATGCGTGGGAAACACAGCCTCAACCAGGCGACAGGCATGTTCCGCAACTCATGCCGGTCAGGGAAGTGCGCCCAGGGGAGGACGCTGAGGAAATTACCCGGCCACGGCGAGTCGAGGGGAGCAGCGCTACGTATTCGCGGATGGAGATCCGCGACGGTCACAACGTTGTCGACTGGTTTCCCGGTGACCATCCGCCGATGCCCGACATCATGAAGCACGGTCCCGCGAGCCTCGAGGCCGAGCGCGGCTGGGGCTGCGGGCACTGCCACCTGCCCAATGGCAAGGGACGGCCGGAGAACGCGCCGCCCGCGGGGCAGCCGGTCGCCTACACCATTCAGCAGTTGCGGGATATGCGTGACGGCCTGCGATACAGCGCCGACCCGAGAAAGCCGAATTCACCGACGATGAATGCGCTGGCCAAAGCGATGTCGGATGAGGAGATGCGGGAGGCGGCGGAGTATTTTGCCGCGATGCCGTGGACGCCCTGGATGCGCGTGATCGAGGCGGACCTGATACCGGAGATGCATCTCGAGCCGGGCAACATGTATGTCACTGTCGGGACGGAGCCAACCGAGCCACTCGCAGGGCGAATCGTCGAGACGCCCGAGGATGCACACCAGGCCAATTTCCTTCGTAATCCGCGCTCGGGGTGGGTCGTGTACGTGCCGCTCGGCAGCCTCGCCAGAGGTGAGGAACTCGTGACGACCGGCGCCGGCAAGACCATACAGTGCGGCATATGCCATGGACCGGATCTCATGGGCCTGGCGAACATCCCCGCTATCGCCGGCCGATCCCCCAGCTACATGATGCGCCAGCTTTACGATATGAAGCGGGGCACGCGCAACGGCGTGTCAGTGCAGTTGATGAAGCCGGTCATCGCCAACCTGACCGTTGACGACATGACGGATATCGTGGCCTACCTGGCCTCGATCGTCCCGCCGCCGCCGGCAGCTAGCGACGCGCAGTAGGCTGAGAAACGGAGATCGCCCAGGAATAGGTTGCCACGACGATCCGTCGTGAACCCTCGCATCCGATAGCCGCCATGGACCTGCGCAGCATCGCAATCATCGCCCATGTCGATCACGGCAAGACGACGCTGGTCGACTGTCTGCTGCGCCAGAGCGGCACGGTGCGAGCGAACCAGCCGATGCAGGACCGCGCCATGGATCGTGGCGAGCTCGAGCGCGAGCGTGGCATCACGATCCTCGCCAAGTGCACCGCGATCCAATGGCACGGCGTGCGCATCGACATCGTCGACACCCCCGGCCACGTGGACTTCGGCGGTGAGGTCGAACGAGTGCTCGGCATGGTCGACGGTGCGCTCGTGCTGGTGGACGCGGCCGAAGGCCCGATGCCCCAGACCAAGTTCGTGGTGGACAAGGCGCTCCGCCTCGGCCTGCGGCCGATCGTCGCGATCAGCAAGATGGATCGCGCCGATGCCCGGCCCGAGACGGTACACGAAGCGGTCTTCGATCTGTTCGACGCCTTGGGAGCCACGGACACGCAACTCGACTTTCCAGTCGTGTACTGCTCGGCGCGCGACGGCTGGGCCTCGCTCGACCCGGCTGTCGCCGGAACCGACATGACCCCGCTCTTCGAGGCCGTTGTCGCGCACGTCCCGGCGCCGGCGACGGATCCGGATGTGCCGTTCCGCATGTTGATCAGCCTGCTCGAGGCCGACAACTTTCTCGGTCGGCTCGTGAGTGGCCGTGTGCTCTCCGGTCAGGTGGAGGCGAACCAGACCGTGACGGTGCTCCGCACGGATGGCACCGTGGTCGAGGTCTCCCGCCTCACCAAGCTGCTACGAGCGCATGGGCTTGCACGAATCGCGATCGAGCGTGCGGGGGCCGGCGAGATCGTGACGCTCGCCGGCCTCAAGACCGCCTCGGTCACAGACACCGTCGCCGCTTCCGAGAGTTGCGGCCCGATCCCGGCCGAGCCGATCGATCCGCCGACGATCGCGATGGTGTTTTCGGTCAACGACTCGCCGCTCGCCGGGCGCGAGGGAACGCAGATCACCTCACGCATGATCGGGGCGCGCCTTGCACGCGAGGCCGAAGGCAATGTCGCAATCGAGGTGAGCGGTATGGCGGAGGAGGGCGCCTACGAGGTCGCCGGCCGCGGCGAGCTTCAACTCGCAGTGTTGATCGAGACGATGCGCCGCGAGGGCTTCGAGTTGTCGGTCGGCCGCCCGCGGGTGTTGATGCGCGAAGACCCGCAAGGCGGCGTGCTGCTCGAGCCCATCGAAGAAATCCAGGTCGATGTCGCCCAGGCCTTCGTCGGCGACGTGGTCAATGCGCTCGCCGGACGACGCGCGGAGCTGATCGAGTTGCAGCCCTCGGGGCGGGACACCATCCGCGCGGTCTTTCACGGCCCGTCGCGCGGACTGATCGGTTTCAACGGCGAACTGCTCACGGTAACCCGAGGCACGGCAGTCATGCATCGGATATTTCATGGCTATGCGCCGTTCAAGGGCAAGCTCCCGCGACGGCAGACCGGTGTGCTCATCTCAACCACCGAAGGCAGGTCTGTCGCATACGCACTGTGGAACCTGGAGGAGCGGGGGACGCTGTTCATAGAGCCGGGAACGCCGGTCTATGGCGGCATGATCATGGGCGAGCACACCCGCCCGCAAGACCTCGACGTCAACCCGCTGAAGAGCAAGCAGCTAACCAATATCCGCGCCGCCGGCAAGGACGATGCCGTGCGCCTGAGCCCGCCGCGGCGGATGTCCCTCGAGATTGCGCTGGCCTATCTCGCGGATGACGAACTGCTCGAAGTGACACCGATGTCGATCCGCCTTCGCAAGCGGCTCCTCGACCCTCATGCCCGCCGACGCGCCGCACGGACGAACGCACGGGCGCGCTGACCACGCGGATCGCCATTGTCAGTGGCAGACTTTGCAGGATTCTTCTTCATCGCCGCTCCACGGATTGGCGGGTGTCGGATCGAATGTCTGCAGCTTCATGTGCGCCACGGCTTCCGGTGCGTCATGACAACCACTGCAAGGGAGCCGGGACGCCTCCGTCTTCCAGGTCCCGCTCGTGGTCTCGTCGGCGTGACAGGTCTCGCAGTCGGCTGCCGGCGGCAGTTCTTCCGTGGCCGTTCCGACCTGGAACGGATGTTTGGCTACCGACGGCGTCCGTTACCGGACCTGGATCGAGGCTGATGGAATAGAGTTGGCCCAGGTTTCGACTGCGGATGGCGACGCGGCCGTTTTCAATATAGGCGATGGCGCGGGCCGCGAACACCGAGTTGCCGTTGAGCCATGCCACCATCTCGTCGGCCGTAACGGCGGCGGCGTCGGCCCATTCTCCGTCCGAAACTTCGACGTTGATGGAGCCTCCGGAAAATCGCAACTCCATACGTGATCGATGAGAGTGGTCATTTCCTCCTCGTCCAAATCGGTGAACGCCGCTCGGGCATTGCCCTCCCATCGATGAAGATACGCTTCCCGAGACTCTCCTTCCCGGCGAAAGACGTCGATCACAACCACCAATCCGTTGGGACGCAATACTCGACGACATTCCCGCAGCACGCGCTGGAAGAATCGCGCATGGCCCATGTAGTCGTTTTCGACGAGCTTTTCATACGCCCGCCATTTTTTGAACAGGGAGTCAGTCATGCCTGGGCTTGCGCGTGTACGTCGTTAGAACCTTTCGGACAGGAAGGGCCTGAATCCAGGAGAGTATCCGGCTCATCGCGATTTCTTCAAGCCGCCTTGTTCTGACGTCGGGCTCTACAGCCGCAACCGATAGCGTTTCGCCTCAACGATGGCGAATCTCCTCGCTCCGCGCGAGCGTCGGTCGCTCAAGCTCAGAGCAACAATCGAGCAGCCAATTAGTCCGCGCCATACCTGCTAAACGCACCCCCGGCAATGGGTATCGAGGCAGGCCCTTCCGCGACGAAAACGGTGCCGTCGGCATCCACCGCTACCCCCTCACCGGCGGTGGATTGATAGCCACGAGTCTCGGTGGGATATCCCGGAACAAAGCCAACAATTCGATCTTCGTCCAGAGGGCCGATGCGAACGCCTGCAATCCAGTTGATGTGGTTGTACGGCTGGGACTCGGAATCGATCGCGTAGACCCTATCGTCGTCTGTAATGAAGATCCCGCTGATGCGGCCGTAGCTGTAGCGAGATTCCAGGTAGTTGCCCTCCAGGTCGAAAATCTCCAGGCGATGGTTTCCGCGATCCGCTACCCAAAGGCGATCCTGCGAATCGATCTCCAGTGCGTGGGGCGTACGAAATTCGCCATGAGCCGTCCCTAGCTGCCCCCACTGCGTGATGAAGGTGCCATCGGGTGCGAACTTCATGATGCGACCTGTCTGACCGGACTGCCTGCCTTCTTCGACCGCGTCAGCCGTTGTCATGCCCTGGCCGTTGTGGCCGTCAGATACGAAAATACTGCCGTCTGCAGCGACGACAACGTCGTTCGGCTGATTGAAATGGGCGCCGTCGTTACCCGTCTGCCCCGCGACGCCCAGGCTCATCAACAGCTCGCCGTCGGGACTGAACTTGTGCACTTGCTGGCCCTTGGTGCCGTCGGCGTTCGTGGCGAAATCGGTGACCCACACGTTACCGTCATGGTCCGCATGGATTCCGTGGGGTATTGTGAAAATTCCCGCACCGAAATTGGCCAGCACTTCCCCTGTGTGGCGGTCGAACTTGAATATCGGATCGACCGGATTCGTATCGCAGTTGACAGGGCCGCCGGCAGCCATACCAGCAGCGGTTCCACAGCGCTCATAGGCCCAGACATGGCCATCGATGGGATCGATATCGATACCGGCCGTGTGCCCCCAGGTCCGTCCATCGGGCAGTTCGCCCCATTGGTTGGTGAGTTCGGGATTCGGATTGGGAATGCCTTCGCCGGTGATGATGTTGCCGACGACCGTGCCGGCGCCGACGAGAAAAACAAAGGCGCCCAGGACGGCTGATTTGATTCGTTCGTTAGACATGTTCTTGCTCCAAAACCATCCTTGCGAGTTCAGGATCATATGCTCTTTTTGGCATGGTTGTCAGGTCTCCGGATGCGACCCGTAGCGTAAAGTTGCTCGGCCTCGTGGAGAATAAGCGTGCCGATTCCGAGTTGCCGTTTCTGAACCACAATGGCATCGATGTTCTGACGGAGTCCGAAGCCGATCAGTGCCACGCGATCTGTATGGATCAGCCCGGCGACGAGGTCTACGAAGCGTACCAAGTGTGGAAAGCCTACCGCCGAAACGATCCGAGCAATCATTTCAGGATCGGTGAAATGCAGGCGGAGTCAACCGCGGAACTCATATTTGTTTTCGAGTAGCGTTTCTTGGCATCCTTGTATCGACCCAATGCACGAAAGCCAACGATCTGCGCCGAACTCAGCGCCGATTAAAATCGCCGATAGGCTTTCGGCGAGATGGCAGCCCTACAGACCGAGCTTCTCAAGTGTTTGCATCGGCAGGAACAGGCGGCGGGGCGCGGACGGGAAGGGTATGAAACCATAGCGGTCGTAGAAGGCTCGGGCGCGGTCGTTCTTGGCATCGACGACGATGGCGTAGACCGCGATCGCGATACTCGCCCGGGCAACGCGGCGGACGGCGTCGAGCAACAGGAACTCGCCAAGCCTGCGGCCCCGGTGCCTGAGGTCGACTGCCAAACGTCCAATCACGACCGCCGGAACGGGATAATGCGGCAACCGCTTCGCCAGGTTCGCAGGAAGTTCGTCCTTCTCGAAGCTTGCCGCGCTCAGTGTGTAGAATCCGGCGATTTCCTCACTCGCTTCGCTTGCCGCGACGAAGACCTGCGCAACGCGCCGCCGGGCGTCCTGCGAGGCTTGGCGACGGATGTAGCTGTCGAGGGCGGGTTCCCCGCACGAGAAAGATGCGCGGTCGTGCCGCGGACCGAGCGGCTCGATGATGAGGGCAGGCTCATTCACGGATTACAAGGCGTGTTTCCGTCGCTCGCGCCGAAGGGCGTGATCGGTAGTCGAAGGATCTTGAATCGACGCTATAGGCCGACTCGCTCGCGATAGCGGCGGGCGGCCCGTCTCAGCTCCGGATTCGGCGCGGGCGGGTCGAGCAGCG
Source organism: Candidatus Rariloculaceae bacterium (assembly GCA_965262365.1). Taxonomy (GTDB): domain Bacteria; phylum Pseudomonadota; class Gammaproteobacteria; order Steroidobacterales; family Rariloculaceae; genus UBA6522. The sequence continues at coordinate 2,117,646 of OZ253541.1, read as the reverse complement.
CCTCGTGGAAGGCGTCCCAGTCCGTCGCCGGCAGAACAATCCTTTCACGTGCCTCGATCACGCGTTCGGCCGCCGCCACGGCGTTTGCCAGCACGAATCGGCTGACCGTCGTTTCCGCATACGCCGCGGCCCGCTCCAACTTGCGCTTGGACTTGGCGTCAAGGCGCAAATGCATCCGCGCGTGCTTCAAACCCGCCGAATCGCCCATTATCCTGACTCCTGCTTTCGCGAATCGTAAAATTATGCGCCATTATGGCGTACAACACAATTGCGATTGCTGCCAAAAACGTTACCAGTGACACGCGAGCCGGAAACATTCCGACGTTACGCCATTGACTCGGGTGCGGAGCCTGGCGGCCCAAGGGGCTGGCGGAGCAGTTCGAGCAACTCGTCCGCATTCAACCGGCCGGCGACGTCGGAGCCTGCCAGCAACCGATCGGCCAGATCGCGCTTGTTGCGATGCAGATCCACGATCTGCTCCTCGATCGTGCCCTCGGTGACCAGCCGATAAATGGTTACCGGGCGTATCTGGCCGATGCGGTGGGCACGATCCGATGCCTGGTCCTCCACGGCAGGATTCCACCACGGGTCCATGTGGATCACATAGTCGGCCGCGGTCAGGTTGAGGCCGAAGCCGCCGGCCTTGAGGGAAATCAGGAAGGCGTCACCCTGGCCGGCCTGGAAGGCCGCGATGCGCTCGGCACGAGCTCGTGCGGGCGTACCGCCGTCGAGGTACTGATAAGCGATGCCGCCTTCTTTCAGGAACTGCTCGATCAGCTTCAGGTGTCTGACGAATTGGGAGAACACCAGCACCTTGTGCCGGTTCTCCAGAAGTTCGTCGAGGATAGTCGCAAAGGTATCGAGCTTCGAACTGCCGGACCCGGGCTGGGGGGCGTCGGGCACGAGACTGGGGTGGCAGCAGGCCAGCCGGAGCCTGGTCAGGTGGGCGAGAATCTGAACGCGCCGGGCGCCGCCGCCGAGCTCGGGGTTGCTTGCACGGGCCGCTTCAAGTTCCTCGACCGCGCGCTGGCGGAGGACTTCGTACAGAGCGGCTTCCCTGGGGGACATCGTCACATGCAGGGTGATTTCCGTGCGCTGCGGCAGATCGTCGATGACGTCGCTTTTCAATCGCCGCAACATGAAGGGCGCAATGAGGCGGCGGAGCCGGGCGTGGGCGTGGCGGTCCCCATCGCGCTCGATGGGAATGCCGAAGTTGCGGCGGAAGTTCTCCTGAGAACCCAGGAGCCCCGGGTTGGCGAAGCTGAAGAGCGAAAACAGGTCCATCAGGTTGTTCTGGATGGGCGTGCCGGTGGTGATCAGGCGGAAATCCGCATTGAGCCGCCTGGCAGCGCGGGCGCGCTTGGCGGATGGATTCTTGATGGCCTGGGCTTCGTCCAGCACGGCGCTGTGCCAATGCACCTCGGCGAGCTGCTCGGCGTCGTTCTGGAGCACCCCGTAGGTGGTGATGTAGAGGTCGAAGGGTGAGGGGCTTTCGAGCAACGCGCGGCGCGACGCGGCGGGGCCCATATAGGGTCTCACGTTCAGGGTCGGCGCAAACCGGCGCGCCTCGTCGATCCAGTTCGAAGTCACCGAAGTGGGGGCCACGACCAGCGCCGGTCCCGCCGGCGCCCGGTCCAGAAGCACGGCGAGGGTTTGCACGGTCTTGCCAAGACCCATGTCGTCGGCCAGGCAGGCGCCGGCGCCCCAGCGGCTCAGACGCGCAAGCCAGCGAAATCCGTCGAGTTGATACGGGCGCAGTTCGGCCCTCAGGGTACTCGGTAAGTCGGCTTCGAAGGTCTGCGCCGCATCCAGGCGAGCCCGGAATTCGCGCCAGCCGTCGTCGGCCTCGAGATCGGCGCTGTCGAACAGATCGTCCAGTGCCAGCGCCGACAGCGGATGCAGCCGCAACTCGTCCCGTGCCGCCGGCGAAGCCAGGCTCGCCAGGTCATCCAGTTGGCGCCGAAAGGCGCCTGTCAGGGCCAGAAACTCGCTGTTGCCGAGTTTGAGGAAGCGCGAGCCCGGGTGAGCGTCCAACAAGGCAAGCAATTGCTTCAGGTCGAGTACGCGCCGATCGTCCACGGCGAGACTTCCGGATGCCTGCATCCACTGTTCGGCGGTCTTCACCGTCAGTGACAGGGCCGACGCCGAGCGGTTGGCGACGATGCGCAGCGGTTCGCCCCTGGGCCATTTGCAGCGCGCCTTGGCGCCGGTCAGTTGCTCCAGGAACTCAAGGCACTGCTCGGGCTCCGTGAGCGTCAGCGGCTCGCTTTCCGTCGGCCATGACGACAAGTGCCCGCAGTGCTCGATCAATCGGGCCGCGGCGCGGCGTTCCGCCGCCAGGTCGCGCTGCGCCTGCACCTGCTGGCCGGCGCGATCGGCAAATACGGTCGCGCCGCCCTGGCCGGGCTCGAAGCGAATGCCGGAATCCGGAATCGGTTCCACCATCAGTGCTGCCGTCAGGCCCGCGTCCCGGTCCAGGCGCTCCAGCAGCACCCAGGCATCCTCGTCCGCCTCGACCGCGATCGCCGTGGCCGCACTGCCGGCGGCGCTGTGCACCCGGACCTGTGACGTGAGCCCCGACACCGCTTCCAGAACGCGGGGCAGCACATCCGCGGGCAATTCCAGCCCCTCGGGCGGAATGATCTCGAACAGGCGCTCGTGATCGGCCGTCAGGCGCGTCACCTCGCATCGCCGGGGCGTGACTTCGGAGACGCAGAAGTCGCCGTCGGCTTCCATGCCATGTGGCTGGATTTGAATCAAGGCCCGGTCGCCGGCCCCTTCGCCGATGCTCAACTCAGGCTTGCGCCGAACGATGTCGACCGGTTCGCCGGCGGGATTGAATACATGCGGATGACCGGCCAGCGCCCACAGGCCCCTGGCGCCCAGAACGTAGTCGACCCGGCGCCAGGACTGCCTTGCGGATATGGCCGCCGCCGCGTCGCGGTCCTGCGGGAGCAGGAAGTCCATTTTTGCGGCTTCGGCGGCGAGCCGCTTGAGGGCGACCTTGCGGCCCTTGCTCCACGCGCCGGTCCTGGATTGACGCTGTTCGCGCGGCGCAAGCTCGATACGATATTCAAGATCGAGGTCCCAGACGAGCCGTTTCTTCGCCGGGGCCCTGGCGGCGCGCTTGCGGCCCTGCTTCTTGCGTGCGTCATGGGCCAGACGCTCCAGCGCCTTCAGAGAGTGTTCCCAGTGGGGTTCCGGTGCAGCGAGAACGGCCAGGGTCGTGGATCCGAATCGGTCGTGCAGCCGTTGCGGGTCCGGCAGTTTGGCCAGAATTTCCTTGTCGTCGTAATGCTCGGCAAAAAATTGAAGCGTCTTGTCGCATTCCGCCGCGACCCAGGCGAAGCCGTTGGCGACCGCCCGGTTACGAAAGGCGATCATGTGCTCGCGCCACGCGCGGCCTTTGTCGTCTCCGAAATCTCCTTGCCAGCAGCCGATTAACCCGTCCAACAGCGTTTGCAAGTGGGGCCCGCCCTCGCGTTGAATGTAGCAGTATTGGCCCTCCCGCAAGGAGTAGGCCCGCGTCACAAACCAGGCCAGAGCAGTCCAGTCGATCACCTGCCGCCTGGCGGACTCGAGCAACCAGTCGAGCCTGGACAGCGACGACGGCGAACCGGTCCGTACCAGGGAGAGCAGCGAAAGTAGCAGCCCGGGCCAATCCGGAAAAACATAGTGCTTGCGGGTTCCGGCCTTTTGCGCGTCGATGGCGGCGTCGATGTGTGCGCGCGCGTCGAAATCGTCGCCGCGCAGCGTGGCGATGAGGGCCCGAGTCGCCTCCAGGCCGGTAACCGCCGCCCTGGTCTGGCGCGCATCCGGCGGCAACCGGTCGAAGAGGGCCACGGCTTCCTGGAAGTTTCCCTGCAATATACGGAGGAAGGCGACATGGCCCGCATGGGTCTCGGGCGAAGCGTCGAGACGCTCGCACAGGTCGATCAGGGGCTCGGGCCGCGCGGCCGTGTCGATGACATGGTGGAAGCAAGCGGTGAGCGCGCGATCCAGATGCGGTGACGGCAAGGAGGACAGCAGATCTTCCGCCAGTGGTTCGGCGAGGAAGTACCAATCGTCGATGCTGCGATCGTCGCCTTTCATCAGGTCATCGAGGCGGGAAGTGCGGCCGGCGACCACCGCACAGCGCAACAGCATCTTGCGGTCGTGCGGCTCGACCCGGAAGCCTCTATGGCCGACGGAGCGGAACGCGGACAGGATCGACTCGATACGATCGTGCGCATGCGCAAAACGTGTCAGCGGCAACGCCCACGCCGGCGAGGCGCGAATGCCCCCGTGCGCTCGCTCGCCGACTCCCGCGTTGACAATTTCCGTATTGCATCGGCTAATGGCCGCGTCGGACCAACTCCGTTTCGCCGGTTCAATGCCCGCCCGGTCCAGGATGAACCGAACGCCTGGGGCCGTCAGCCGGTGCGGCGCAACCACGCCGTAGATCTGAGAGATCCGTTGGGCGTCAAAAGAAAGGGCGGTCGCGGGATTGGCGTCGTTGGGCACGGCAACAGAATCCACATTGACGAGCGTGCCGTCAACCGGACTGCAGCCGCACTCAAATTTCGCCCCCGGGATTGAGGCCGCTGGGGACCCGATCCGGAATCTTCCGGTCGAAATTGTCGTCGTTCAGGGCGTTGAGGAAAGCGATCAGCTCTCGCTCATGGTTGTCGGGATCGTCCAGGGTCCGGGTGAGCGGATCCATCTGATTGCGTTGCAGGTTCACGTTCCTTTCATTGCGGTCCCCGACATCGTCATAGAATTCGACGACGTCTTCGAGTGTCGCGAACAGGCCGTTGTGCATATAGGGCGCCGTATAAGCCAGGTTTCGCAGCGAAGGCGTTCGAAAGGCGTATGGTTGCTCGATGGCGCCCACATCCGATTCCGCAAGCAGCCTGTTGTCTCGAATGCCCAGCACGTGAAGCTCGTAGTCGGAAAACATCGGTCCGTTGTGGCAATTGATGCAACCCACCTGCTCGAATTGCTGCATGCCCCGAATCTGCAGACGGGTCATGGCGTTGGTTTCACCCCGCATGTAGCGATCGTAGGGTGAATTGTTCGCGATCAGGCTGCGTTGAAATGCCGCCAGCGCCTGCGCCTCGAGTCCCAGTGCACGGACGTCCCAGAACATGGGCGCCATGGCGGGATCGTACCCGCCATCCAGATCGATACCGTTGAAAGCCGTGTTCAGAATCGTCTGGCTATTGCGCTTGACGAAAGGAATCGGGTCCGGAGACACGAAACGGCGGTCGCCGCCCAGGCCGGCTCCGTCGACGCCGATGGAGAGGTCCAGATCCTCGGCATATGCGAAATCCGGATGATGACAGGTAGCGCACGCAACCTGCCGGTTTCCGGAGAGGATCGGATCCCAAAAAAGCAGCCTCCCCAACTCTACTTTATGCGGGGTCTGGGGATTGTCCGGCGGCGCGGCGAAATCCCGGGGCAGGGCGGTGAGCGGGAAGTCATCGATGGGCCCTTCGAAGCGATTCCGGCCGCGGTCTCTGCCGTCCCTTTGCCCTTCACTCAGCTCCGCGAAACCGAACACCAGTACGACGATGGCGGCCAGTGTCATGAATGTTGGGAAGACTCTCTTCATGGCAGGTTCCCTCGGCTACGATGGGCGTAAGCACCTTTCGCATCCAAGGGTACTATCCCTTCCGCCGAGCGTCGGTCAAGAATCCTCAAGAGCGTCTACGGCGCAGATGTGCTCAAATTCCCAACGAAAGGAGTACGATTGAGATCTATGTTGAATTCAGTTCTGCGAGCTGGCGTTGCCGGCATTCTATCGCTGGCAACGGCCATGGCCGGTTTCGCCGATCCAATCCCCGAGGGCTACCGGGCCGAAAACGTCGAGGTGGTCGGCTATGTCGATGCGGCCGGCTCCTCGCCCTTCAAGATGTCGCTGCTGCAGGATGGCGACACCTGGTATATGTACGCATCCAACCTGTTTCACCGGGGCTGGAGTATTCTGGATGTCACCGATCCGGAAGACCCGAAGGTCTTGAAGTTTATCGAGGGGCCGGAGAACACCGGGACCTGGCAGGTCGATATCGCAGACGGGCTCATGATCACGGCCCTGGATGCACTTTCCGCCAACTGGGGCGGCGATCCCGACGCGCCCCATGCGCCCGAGGCCGTGCTGATATGGAGTCTCGAGGATCCTTTGAACCCGAAACAGATCGGCAGCTTCACGACCGGCGGCGGCACCCATCGCAACGGCTATTTTGGCGGGCGCTACATGCACCTTGCCGCCAATCATCCGGACTATCGCGGCGAGATGTACATGATCGTCGATATCGGCGATCCGTCGAATCCCGTCGAGGCGGGACGCTACCAGCCGGGCGGCCTGCTGCAATCAGAGCCCGGTCCTTACGACAGAGCCCGCCTGCACGGGCCGGCGGATGTGCGGGGCGATCTGGCGTTCCTGCCCTTTGGCGGCGCCGGCTTTATCATTGCGGATATCTCCGATCCCGCGAACATCGAAGAGATCGGCCGGCTGGATTTCACCCCGCTGTTCGGTCCGACCCATCTCGGCGTTCATACCACCACGCCCTACCTGGAGAGGAATCTGGCGATCGTAAACGGCGAGGCGATCGCGGAGGAATGTCAGGAAGCGTTGAACTTTGCGGGTCTCGTGGACATCTCCGACATGAGTCAACCGCGGCTCCTGTCCCAGTTTCCCCTGCCGCAACCTCCCGAGGGCGAGCCCCTGGATCCCAGGGAGCGCCGCGGCCCGTTACCGAGGGGAGCGCTCGCGCTGCAGTCCGAGGACGTGCTCGTGGACACCCGGGGCAATATCTTCGTGAGTCACAAGAACCAGGGGATCTGGGTGCTGCGGTATACGGGAGGGCAGAGGACGAGCAACAGAGGAAAGTCTTCGACGGCCTGATTCCACACACCGGATCCAACGCGCGCGGCAGCTTCAATCACCGCTTCGCGCAACCGTCGAAAGCCGTGGATCCGAGCTACTTCTATCCGGGCGATCAAATTCCTTTTTCCGACGTGATGCAGACGGATCCCGTGACTGGCGCCTGCCGACCGCATTGATTCACACCACAGTAGATGGAAAAACCGACGTGCCACCTGCCGACACATCGAGAATCTAATTCTTCGCGGGCACCCAGCATGTTCCTGCCGCGCTGCCCGAGAATCGAACAGACTCAAGACACACATCGGCAATTCCACGTCAGCCTTGTCCGTATCCCGCTTATGGACTACATTGGACCATAGTTGAGCATCGGGAGTACCCATGAGCGCCAAAGCTGATCCGTCGAGTCGCGCCTGGACCGTGTCAGAGGCCAAGGCAAAGCTGTCCGAAATCCTGCGTCTGGCCGAACAAGAGGGGCCGCAACGCATCGGCATCCGGCGTCCGTTTGTCGTCGTGCCCGCCGCGGTGTGGGATGCCAAGAACCCGGCCCGCAAGCCGCTGGGCCGATGGCTGGTCGAGAACATGCCGCGAGGGACCGACGTGGAACTCCCGGATCGGGCATCAAAGCGGGCTGTTCCGTTCAGCGAAGATGCCGGCGCATGACCGGCTGTCTCCTCGACACCAACGTGGTCTCGGAAACCATGCGCTCCACACCGCACGAGCGCGTCGTCGCGTTCCTGACGGCGCGTGACGAGCTATGGTTATCGTCGATTTTGATCCATGAGCTTGAATATGGCGTGCAGCGCCTGCCCCGAGGGCAAAAACGCCACGCTCTGCGAAAAGCCTTGCGTAACGTGCTGGCCGATTACGGCGACCGTATCCTGGACCTCGATTCCGGGGCGGCCGTATGGGCCGCCCGGTTTCGTGCACAGGCACGCGGTCGTGGGCGCAAACTGGAACTGGGCGATGCGCTGATCGCAGGCACGGCCAAGAGCCACGAACTGACGGTAGCGACCCGCAACGTCAGGGATTTCGCCGGTCTGGACATCGATGTCGTCAACCCTTGGGACGCGCGCTGATTCTGGCGTAATTCTATTGGCCGACGGCGACGCTGCGTTTATCGCCAAGGCGCTGGGGGACATCGGGGCGGGCAACGGCACGGTATTGCTCGACGTCATGAATCGTGGCCGCAAGCAAGTATTCCGGTACTTCAATGTTGCCGCCGCGACCAACGATCCGCGCACCGAGGCGGATTTTGGCGATGGTTTTCTTCTGCACCAGGGATTTACGCTTCTCTTTGTCGGGTGGCAATTCGACGTGCCCGAGCAGGCGGGTCTGATGCGGGCCTACCTGCCGGTCGCCACGGACGGCGGTGAGCCCATCGAAGGGCTGGAACGAAGCGACTTCGTGGTACGCCAGCCGGTTTTCGATCGTTCTCTGGGCGATCGGCGGCATATCCCTTATGCAGCTGTGAACCCCGACGATCCCCGAAACACCCTGGCAGTCAGGGATGCTCCGGCAGGTGAGCGAACGCTCATTCCTCGGGACGCGTGGCAGTTCGGCCGTCTTGAGCCTCGCCGCGATGCGGGATGCCGTCTCACAGCTCAAATACAGTGGCGTCGGCGCATTGGGCATCCCGGCGGGCAGTTTCGAACGGGCGATTGCTTTCGGTGATTCCCAGGCGGGGCGATATCCGCGCACCTATGTCCACGATGGCTTAAATGCGGACGAGCAACAGAGGAAAGTCTTCGACGGCCTGATTCCACACACTGGATCCAACGTGCGCGGCAGCTTCAACCATCGCTTCGCGCAACCGTCGAGAGCCGTGGATGCGAGCTACTTCTATCCGGGCGATCAATTTCTTTTCGGGTACCCGACATGTTCCTGCCGCAATTCCCTCGAATCGAACCGACGGTCTGCGGATAGGGAATCACAATGACTACACGTGGTTCCCGAGGTCGCTAGTGCTGAAGCTGGATCCCTGGACGAGAGACGGCACGCTGCCGCCGGAGAGCCGTTACCCACAGGTCGCGAACGGTACGTTGGTGGAGCTCGAGGCCCTCGAATTTCCGACAATCCCGCGGGTTCGGCGTCCAGTGGACGTCAGTCGCGCCTACCAGCTGAACTACGGACCGGAGTTCGAGTCCCTAGGAATCATTACAAACGAGCCTCCCGAAGGGGATACGTTCTTTCCCTTCCTGGTACCCCAGGTCGACGAGACGGGCAACGAAATCGCGGGCATCAGGACACCGAAACGAGAGATCGATCTCGTCCGTGCCCGGCTCGGGCGGTTGAAAAAGGAAGTACTGCGATGAACCAGAACGGCAAGGAATGGGTTGAGGGAAGCGGAAACGTGTTTCGCGATTTTTATGACCCTCAGGCGGATCTGAAACAAGCCAAGGCGATCCTCGCCGCCCGGATCATCGCCGTGCTCGATGAACGCGGACTGACGGTTCGCAAGGCCGCGAGCACGACCGGCTTTGCCGCCGCAGATTTCTCGCGAATCCGCAACGCCGATCTCAGGCGATTCACGCTGGACAGGCTGATGAAGATGCTTGGCGCGTTGGATGGCCGTGTCAGGGTCTCGATCCATGTCGGCCCGCGCGCAGCCGGGGAAGTTGCCATGCCCAGCTCTCGCACGTAGGAATTCCTACATGGATGTTACGACCCCACGGACGATGCACGGTTGATTGGTCGCTCTTTCCGGTCGTAAGCGGCGGCGCGGAACACCCGAGCCATCTGTCGTTCATTCTGCGGCCCAGGGATCGACGATCTGCGCTCCCGTGGCCTGGAAGTCGGTCACGTTCCCCGTGACCACCGTCATCCCGTACACCAGGGCCGTCGCGGCGATCAGGGCGTCGCGTTCGGCCCGCGGGTCGGGCACGTGCAAGCGGGCGCATTTCAGGGCCACGGCGGAATCGACCGGCAGCGTGCGCTCCAGGAATTCGGGCAGGACATGCCGGTCCATCCAGGTGCGCAGCCGCTCCCCCTGGGCGGCGTCGCGCCGTTCGATGCGCAGGATGCCGATCTCCAGTTCCATCAGCGTCAGCGCGGAGAGGTAAAAGCTGGCCGCGTCCCGGCTCGAAACCCAGGCGGCGACACGCCCGTCGGCCTTGCCGTCGCCGAGCTTGCGCAGCTCGGAGATCACGTTCGTGTCCAGCAGGAACATCAGGACAGATCGGGCGGCGGGGTTTGGATTTTCACGCGCGGCGGGGCGAAGTCGATCCCGGACAGTCCCGGCATGGACAGTGCGTCGGCCAGACTGCGGTGCTCTCCGGCGAGCCGCCGGTAGTCCTCGATGCTGAGCAGCACATGCGCGGGTTTGCCGCGATCGGTGATGAAGACCGGCCCGGACTTCGCCGCCTTTTTCGCGCGTCCGACATCCCGGTTGAGTTCGCGGCTCGTGACGGTCGTGATGGCCATGGCAGGCCCCAAAAGTATATGTACGTATGTAACTACATTGGCGCCGGGCATGCAAGGGCGAACGAATCGTGAGTTCGCGCTCGCCGCGTAGGCACGTCAGCACGAACCGGGTCTTCTCCATCTGCGGCATACTGTCGCCGGGTCGCCCGGCGGATCGCCTTGACCGTCCTCTCGGCACTGCCGTGCGGAGTCAATATCGCTGGTGGTTGCGTCGGCGTTCAAAGCATCACCTCCGCACTCCCTCCATGCCAGCGCACTTCCATGGCTGGTCCCCGGGAGGGGCTTCCATCCTCCATTTCCCGGAACAATTCATATACGATCGAGCCGTCCGCCGCCTGCGTGCTTTCGATGACGCGGACCGGCTCGAACGAATCCGGCACGGCGGCAGCCGCGGCGCGGACCGGCTCCGGCACGGACGACCACGCGATATCGCGCTGGACCTCGAGCACCGTCCACGCGCCGTTCGACTGCACCATATCGACCTCGATCTCGTCACCGTTCGGCAACGTGCCGGTGACCTCGTACTGGTCATTGCCGGCACTGAGTTCCCCGCCAGTGATGGTGATGCCGGGCACAGCGGTCGAAACCACCGCCGCGATGTCTGCGGAGATGGGGGATACGGTGGCTTCTGTCTGCGTTGTTTCGGAGGAAGGCGGCGAGCAGGCCGCCGTAGCCGACGCCAGCGCAACCGCTGCAATCCTCTTGAGACTATTCATTCTAGAAGCTGTAGGTCATCTGCACCCCGAACTCACGCGGATCTCTCGGGATGAACCAGAAGCTGCTGGTCAACGGTGTATTCCAGTCAGTACCCTCGCTGATCCGGCGTGGCGTATCGTTATCCGTAAGATTACGACCCCAGATTCGGACATTCCAGTTGTCGTTGCGGAAGCTGACACTCCCGTTGAGTGTTTCGATCACCGGCATGGACATGAACTCCAAATCGTCGAGGTACTGCTCGCCGATCCTGCGCCAGTCAGCTCTCGCGCTCCACTGCCAACCTGTGTTGCCTAGCGCCGCCCGGTAAGTCGCGTTGAGCGTATACGTCAGGTCGGGCTGGCGTTGCAGCGAATTGCCGACGACGTTGACGCAGTTGAACGGGACTCCCGAACCGTCGGTGACCAGACTCGTGGGTGTGAGCCCGATATCGAGGACTGCCGACGGTGAACAGAACTCCTCGTACTGCGTGTCCTGATAGGTCAACGTACCGCCCAGCGTCCAGTTGTCGCCGGCGAGCCAGCGCAATTCGTTTTCCCAACCGACGACACTGGAGTCGCCTGCGTTCAACTGGGTGCGCAGCATGTAGTCGCCGCCACCGAAGCCGGCTATCAACCCCGGCGACATCCCGGGATTCCCGGACTGCGCCCACAGCGTGTTGATGTTCCAGTTCAGCGTGAACGGCTGGTTGTAGTTCTCCCAATCCATCGTGTAGATCGTGCTGGCGAGCGTCACACGGTTCTCGGCAAGCGTCGCCTTGACGCCGAACTCGAGATTCGTGATTTCCTCTTCTTCGTAAAACAGCACGCTGTCGAGGGACCAGTTGATGAGTTCCAGTGCCGTAGCCTGCGCGTGAGTCTCGACTATACGCGGACTACGCGCGGCCGGGATCACGCCGGCGGGATTATTGCCCCTCGATGCCTGCGCGTAGAGCGTGACGTTGTTCGGCAGCGTGTGCGTGATCGCGATGCGCGGCAGGAACGAATCCGTGTCGTTCGTAAACGACTCGTTGGTCACGGGGTTGACGTGGGTCAGTTTCTCGTTCTGATAGCGACCCTCGAAAGAAAAGGTCGTGCTGTCGCTGATGTCGTAGTTGATGCTGCCGAACAGGCCAACGTTTTTCGAATCCTCCGAAAAAATAACGTTCGGGACGACCGTAAAGCCGAACTGCTCGACAAGCTCGTCAGCGTAGCCGTTGACGATCGCGTCGTACTGGCTCCAGACGATGTTCAAGACATCGTACTCGTAGTTCGAAGCACCGACCATCCAGCGCAGTCTCTCGGTGTCCGGCGACAGCCAGCGCACTTCGACCATCTGCTCGTCGGTATCCGCCGGGGACGCCATATGAGAGATCGGCTGCATCCCCATGGCCAGCATGCCCCTGGCGATGTTCACCGGCACGTCACTGCGATCGGTATCGTTCCACCACTCCTTTTGCTCTTCGAGGACGAACCCGAGAACCTGGATCGTCGTGTCGTTTTCCAGCGCGAAGTTGAACTCGCCCTGAATTCGATTTCGCTCGGTGTAGACGCCGGGGTCCGAGACTGAAAACGCACGAGCCAGCAACTCGTCGGGCGTGCCGGCGTAGGCAGCGGCCGTATCGATATTGGTCGGATTGCCGCCCACCGGGATCGATACGTCGCAATCGAAGGCGCCCTTGATCCAGTTCACACCCACCAGGTTAGGGCTCGGGAAGTTCGTGCAAGCTGCATAGGCCTCCGGCGAGATATTGATTTCGAGCGGATTCTCGTCGTCGGTCACAAGATGAGAGAACGTGATCTCGGCGTCGAAGTTATCCGAAGGCGTGAACTTCAGCTTGCCGTCGAGATACTCGGTTGTGGATCCATGGAGACCGAAGCCTTCGGTCGATACCCAGTTGTCTGGGGCGTCGTACTCGTCGACGTTGATATTCAACGTGTAGCCGACGGTATCCGTGATGGGTCCGGCCAGCAGGAGCTCAAGTGAGTTACGACCCAGATCACTGGTCTCGAGGCGAATATCGCCCTCGAACTCATCGCCCGGATCCCGGGTCACATAGTTGATGGCGCCGCCGAAAGTCGCGCGACCGAATGCCGCGCTCTGCGGGCCTCTAAAGACTTCGACGCGCTCCACACCGGTCAGCTGCAGCGTACCCTGTGAGCCCATGAGCGGCAGACCGTCAATGAACGACGTGACTTTCTGACGAAGCACGGACACGGCACTCGACTGGACACCGCGGATCGAGGGATTGGAGGAAACTCGATCATGGGACTCGTCATAGTCGAGTCCGGGCACCGCTTCGAAAATGTCCCGCGGGTTGATGAGGCCGGCCTCCTGGATGAGGTCGGCACTAATGACCGAAATGGACACCGGCACCTCCTGGAGATTCTCCTCACGTTTTCTCGCCGTGACGACGATCTCCTCCAGTGCCGCCATCGTGTCCTGAGCGTAGACTGGCGAAAGGCTGAACAGGCTTGCCAGGAAGGCGGTTAACGCCAGGTACAATAATTTCTTCATGATTCCAATCCCCCTGATTGAACGCTTCCAATCCAGTGTATGGCATACGGCGATGGATAACCCGCCAATCGAGAAAGAGACTCGCGTTATCAGTCAGGCCCGCGGGTAGTATCGAAAGGGCGATCGCTTTCGGCGATTCCCAAGCGGGGCTGCTCGAGCATCGAACGGACGGTCTGCGGGTGGGGAATCCAACGACTACACGTGGTTCCTGAGGACGGCGCTACGTCATTCCGGTGTGGCGCTGTTCAATCCGCTCGATGGGTCTCACGCGCGATGCGTGGATACGCTGGGCGCGGTCAGGGAATCGATCGCGACGCCGGAAAAACTGAACCCCGGGCGCATACCACACGAAGCGGCAGAGGCGGGTCCGGGGTCTACAGGTCGAATATGGCAGAGCGGCACGAACGAATCAAACGCTACTCCTACTCCCGGGAAGTCCTCGCGGAATTCGGGAGAACGCAATCCGACAATGGACACCGTTCTTCGAGTCGTCAGCGCCTTGGGCTTGAATTTGCGCGCCGAAGCGGTGTTCGATCAGGCAGTTCACGGACTGTAACGACTACCGCAGCGTTGCCGCGCCGACGATGCGCCGCGCTGCCGCGAGCAATTCCGCGCCTGTGCCGCAATCGATGATCGCATCGCCCACCTCCGCCAAACGCTCCGGCTCCGAAACGCCCGCCAGCAACACCGAAAGGCGTTCGCCCGCATCGGTGCCGAACCGGCGCGCCGCCTGACGCTCCAGCACGAGTTCAAGGCCCTCCGCACGGCCCCGCGCGAGAATCTGCGCCTCTTTCTGCCGCTCGCGCTCCTTCCACTTCTCAACCGTCAACGATCCCATCGCTTCCACCTCTCCCGCCGCCACCATTCGGTCCAGCTCGTCGCGCAACGCCCCGTCCCCGCCCGCCAGCACGCGGTAGTCCTCCGTCCACGACTGCCGCAGCCACGCGGCGAACGCCTTCCGCAGCCCCGCATGCTCGGGGCCCGCCAGCGCCGCGCCTACCCGGTGAAGAATCGCCGGCATTTCCTCCGGCATGGCTCGTTCCAGGGCCATTTGCAAGCCGACCGCGTTGTCCTCCGGCACACCGGCGAAATCCGCCCGGTGCACGTCGAGCAGCACGTACCGGTTCGCCGGCTGCAGCCGCGCCAAGACCTGAGCCGCCGGAGCGACCAAGTCTGAAACGTCCAGCGGCGCCGTCCAGGGCGAGGCACCATTGTAGACCACGAACGGAATCACCGGCGGCAGCGGCGTCATCGACCGCGCGTCGCCGCCGGACCCCTTCCCCGTCCGCAGCAACCCCTCCCAGGCGAGCCCCGTGTAGGTCAACACCCGCAACGCCATGCGCCGGTCCACGCCGGACTGGAACTCCAGCAGCACCAGCACGTACACCCAGCCCCCGTCCGGCGCCGCCCGGGCGCGCAGCCGCCACATCAGGTCGCCCTCGCGCCGCTCCAGCCCCCGCCCGACATGCGACGCCGGCAGCGGTTCCAGGGTGTCGAAGTCGAAGTCGGGCGACACGCCGCCCGGCAGGAACCCGCGCAGCAGGTCGGCGACCATGCGCCGGTGCGAGAACTGCAGTTTGTAGGCCGCGTCGTGCATGGGGTCCGTACGGGAATTGGTCGACGTGCCTGCGGCACATCGTCGAATGTCTGATTGTACGGATCGGGGCTTCCGCAGAGACATGGCATTTTTGGGCGGAATCGTGAGATTTGCGGTACCCGGGGAGAGTATCGCCAAGGAAGTTACGCGCCGAAGCGGTGCTCGATTAGGCAGTTCACGGACTGCAACGACTACCGCAGCGCTGAGAGCACCTCGCGAAAGCTATCAAGACCAGCTTCCAGGTTCTCGATGATCTGCTCGGCGAACTCATCCGGTTCCCGCTTGTCGAAGAAAATCACGTTGGCCTTGACGCCCTAGGCATGGAACACGCCGGTCGGCAGGCGCAGTATCGTGTGCAGGTCGGTATTTTCCAGGAGTTTCCTGCGGATGGTTTCGCCCGCGCCGCCTTCGAACAACACGTTGTCCACTGGCCTGTTCGGCGTCGGTGCGAAGTTTTCCGGGACGTGCGGTAGTGGGTTGGCGTCAATCGTCGCGCGGCAGGCAATGATGCGATGAGAGGTCGGCGAATCGCGATACCCAGCAAAATGCGGCTCGGCACAGTGGGCGCGTATGCTAGAGTCCGTCTCGCCGATCGGGTGTCGCCAGCGTTGTAGCGGGATCGGGTAACGAGAATCGGGATTCAATTCGGGGTCATGAAGAACAGGCAGCAGTCTAGACCGGCTACCAGGGGACGGTCGGAGAGATGAGCGTCGTCACTGTACGTCGCGGACTGTCGGTTGCGCTGCTGGCGCTATTGATCAGTGCCTGCGCCACCAGTCCGACCGGGCGCAGGCAACTCCTTCTGGTTCCCCCGGTAGTGGCCATTGAGGCGTCCGCAGCCGCCTATGTGGACACGGTGTCGCAACTGCGGGACGAACAGCAGTTGCTGAACGATCCCCGGCTCGCCGCGCGCGTGAGGGTGACGGCCGGGCGCGTAGTCGCGGCGGCCGTCACCCAATATCCGCATACGGCCGATTGGGACTGGAGTGTTGCGCTGATCGACGACCCGGATACTGTCAACGCCTGGTGCATGGCGGGCGGCCGGATGGCCCTCCACAGCGGCATCGTTTACAAACTCGGATTGACCGACGATGAGTTGGCCAACGTGTTCGGGCACGAAGTGTCCCATGCAATCGCCAACCACACGGCCGAACGGATGTCCACCGCGCTCGTTACAGAGGTGGGGCTGCTGGCGGTCGCGGCTAACAACGACGACCCGGAGACGCGGTTGGCGGTGGAGGTAGCAGCGATGCTCGCGGTGACCTTGCCCAACAGCCGCGCCGGAGAAACCGAGGCCGACCGGATGGGAATCGAACTGGCGGCGTGTGCGGGCTACGATCCTGCCGCCGGTGCCTCGCTCTGGCTGAAGATGGAGGAGGAGGGTGGGTCCAATCCACTGCAATTCCTGAGCACCCACCCAAGTCCGGACAACCGCCGCCAAGCGCTGTTGGACCTTGAGCGGCAGGTTCGACCGCTCATGCCGGCGGCGCCGCCCGAGCCTTTTCCCATCAAAGTGTTGACTGCGTACTGAGTCTCACCGGCCCGCGCATCATTCTCCTCAATTGTTGGGTGAGCGATCCGGGCTATTGCGGTGACACCTGAGTACAGATATTGACGTTTCAGAGGCCCGTTTCTTCAGTGAATATCTGTCTCAGAAGCTCGCGCCAATCCTCGTACTGTGCAGTTGCGGTACCGGTCAAACGACGCTGGATACCGTCAATTTCAATCACGATCGGCTTGACCTCTGCATCGAAGCTCTCGGAGAATTCTTCCAGCGCTTCGGCGTGAATCCGCATTTCTTCCCGGCGCACCTGCGCACTTTCCAACAATTCAATACTCACTTGCATAAGCGAGTCGGTCACAACGGCGTCCGAATAGTCGTCGTGGTTCTCCAACGCGTGCGCCACCGACGCGATCATGCCGACTACGCCGAAGACGGTGCGCCAGCGGCTCGACCTCCTCAGTTCACGCATCGCGACGACATCCTGCCGCGCTGTCTCCCTCCAACCGTGGTATGAGTCCTTCGATTTTTCGTACACGTCCACGTAGTGCTCGTTGAGAGTCTCCACGAACAGGTGTTCGCGGTCCCGGACCGATAGGGCTCGCTCGAACTGCGGATCATCCTCAGCCGGCAGGCGGTTCTGCACGAATCGCCCGCGGTCGCCATCGAATAGTCTTTGTCGATCCAATCCCTGCCAGTGGAATCGACGGCGTGAACCTTGAGGCGAACCCGGCTGCCATCGGAGTGAAGGATATCAGCCGAGACGTTGATATCCGCCACGGTGGATTCGCCGGGCATTATCCAGACCGAACCCCATTGACCGCTGTCCTGCAGGGTATTCCTGAGGTGCGCCGCCATGTAGTGTGCCTCCGTGCGCCTGATATGGACAAAGGCACCGTCCCGAAGCAATTCCCCAAGTACCTCCGGTTCAATCTCTCCATCCGGAACACCAGGATCGAATACCACAACGCCCACATCGAGAAGTTCGTCTTCAGGGACAGTCTCTGTCTGCTCCACCAGTGCGACGGAGTGGGGAATGACTGCCTGGTTGCCACCGCATCCGGCGAGCAGCCATCCCACCGCGAAAATAGATAGTATTCTCATGACGGCAGTACTTGGTGGCGAGTAAACATCATTCTCTTGCTTGTAGCATTCCATGGTGAGGCGAGCACCATTGTTCACTTCGCTCGTTTTTCTCTAAATTGCGTCCAGATTCTAGCGCGAAAAAATCACCAGCGTCAGAAGGCGGCGATTCAGTTCGGCTGAATGACCCGAAGGGACGGATTGGACAGCACGTAGTCGAAGCGCTCGCCGGTATCGGCCACGAGAGAATATTGTGGAGCCATGAAACGCAAGCCGTTGTCCCAGACCAATCCTCACTTGCGCGACACCGAAGCGGCAAAGCGGCGGCGGGTCCGCTGCATCGACGGCCAAGCAAAAAATGCTGTTCGAGGACGTCGGTGTCGGATTCCAGGAAGAGCCAACTCTCGGATTGGACGTGACGCTACGCGCCCATGCGGCCAGCCATCTCCACCAATGGGTCAGCCTGGTTCTTGACGCTGCCAATCCGACGATTGCGGCGACCCTCGCTGCGAAGCTTCGCCGTGAAGGGTATCCGATCTACATCACTCGGGATCTGGATGCCGCACGAGAATACGTGCGGCGCCGTTTCGCTGGAGAAACGCAGCGTCGATATGGACTCTTGGCATCGTCACGAGCAAAAAACCTTGATTCATACGGAATCGACCCGGGGTTCCAGGCTACAAGAAGGGTCAGGATTGACCGTTGGTTCAACGATGGCCTGGAGAGCCCTGAGGGTGGCTGCCACCTGGACACTGTAATCACTCAGTTCCAGTGTCAGGGCCTTGAACTCGACCTCCCTATAGTCTGCTGGGGCGCTGTACGTACGCAATGCGCGGAGAGTGGTTGCGGCCTGAGTGGCGATGCTGCCAAGAGCTTCTCGCCGGCACGTAGGGTTCAATTTGCCGCGCCGACGATGCGCCGCACTGCTTCAGGAAGCATTCCTGCCCGACAACAGCTCGCGGCACTGTCTATTCTGGCAAAAGTAAGGAGTTTGTTGCCTCGACTTCGTAAATCCCATACATAAGATGGCCTACCGTCTACCGAAACCGATGGAGGCGGTTATGAGCCCATCCGACGTTGGCATCCGAGTCAACGCTGTCTTCACAGCCTCGACGCTCTTCCATTTGCGAGTAATGATTGACGGTTGTTGTCATTGATGACAGCATCCCGAAGCGACGACGAGACGCGGCCAATCGGATGGTTTAGAGCGGCCCGCAAAGCCATCGAGAGGTTTCCCGAGACCGTCAGGGATCGTTTCAACACCGCGTTGACAATCGCTGCGGAGGGCGGCAAGGCCGACATCGCCAAGCCGCTCCGAGGTCTTGGGCCAGGCGTAATGCAGATCGCCGTGCGTTACCGGACGGACGCTTACCGTCTCGTATACGTCACGGAGGTATCGGGGACATTGTGGGTGATTCACGCGTTTCAGAAGAAATCCAGGACGGGCATCGGGACGCCGAAACGAGAGATCGATCTCGTCCGTGCCCGGCTCGGGCGGTTGAGAAAGGAAGTGCTGCGATGAACGAGAACGGCAAGGACTGGGATGAGGGAAGCGGAAATGTGTTTCGCGATCTTGGCGATCCTCAGGCGGACCTGAAACAGGCCAAGGCGATCCTCGCCGCCCGGATCATCGCGGCGCTCGATGAACGCGAGCTGACGGTTCGCAAGGCCGCAAGCACAACCGGATTTGCCGCCGCAGATTTCTCGCGTATCCGCAACGCCGATCTCGGACGTTTCACGCTCGATAGGCTGATGAAGATGCTTGGCGCGTTGGATGGCCGTGTCAGGGTTTCAGTGCATGTCGGCCCGCGTCCAGCCGGGGAAGCTGCCATGCCCGGGTCTCGGGCATAAGAACTACTGGTGTTTCTCGTCTACGAAGCCATGCGCAATGGGGGAATGCTGGGTGACGGGGCGATGGAATTCGTCGAGCTCGCCGAAGCCGATGGTCGCGTTGACGTAGTCGCGCAGGAGCGATTTGCCTGTCTCCACGCCGCTGGCCAGAAGACAATCGACCGCCTCCTCGAGAAGCGCCTCGCGAAAGGAGGGGTCGCGCTGGAGCCGTTCCCTCACGGTCACATTGAAATCTCGGGTCAATGCCCTCGTCTCATTCCTCAGGAATCACAAGAAGGACTACCGGCTTACATCGCCGGAAAGCTATGAGGCGGCGGAGCGCCGGAGGGACGAGCGAACGCGTTCGGGCGGGCTGATGGGGACGAATGCGGTGGCGGGAAACAGGTAATCCTCGCCGCTCTCGTCGACGACGCGCAGATCGCCGGCGGCGTGCGCGTCCTCGTCGGGCAGAGCGCGGTAGATCTTGTGCAGTTCCAGAGAAACAGGGTAGTCGGCGTTTTCGACGCAGACGACGTACTCGGGGGGGATGGCGGTTCGTGTACTCATGGTCAGTCCAGGTAGCGTTTGCGTTTCACCTCGCGGCGGCCGATGCCGTGGGCTTCGTACCAGTGTAGCTCGGTGAGGCGGTAGTCGTAGTATCGGACCTCCTTCGTCCACGGGTCCGGGCTGGCTTCGCGGTTGAGCGCCGCACCGATTTCGTCGTGCCACATACGTGCTCCCACGATATTGGTTTCGCTGTACCAGTACGGGACGCCGTGAGCGCGCAGGACATCGGCGAGTCGCTCGACGAAGATTCGATCATTACTCGAGTGCGAGAGAAAGACTTCGGTCGGCACAAGAACCCTGCAGGGGCGTGATGGGAGTTCAGGCCGGAACGCGAATCGCATTTGCTATGCGATCGATTTGGGTGTCCTCATTTCGCGGGTCATCCAGTTCGACCCAAGGCAATCGACGAACAATCCACGGAATATCGTGAGTGGAAAGTCTCGCGCGATCGCCGACAACAACGGGAATCAGCCGATTACTGAAACGTTTCTCGCCGAGGGCGTACTGCATATCGCGCTTGACATGCGAGGAGTTGACAGCGGCGGGCGTCAATAGAACGACCATCGCTTGGGACTCCTCAAGTGCACGAGCCACCTTTGCGGGCCAATTGTCGCCCGGAAGCAAGTCGACGTCGGGATCCCATACGTCGAGGCCCTTCTTTTGGAGTGCCTCGGAAACACGCGTCGCCAACGGCGCGTCCGTGTGGGAGTGGCTTAGAAATACTTTCATTGCACCAGGTTACCCTGGAAACGTTGTCGTCTGGCTGCGGGGTTCGCGTCGGAACTCGGCCGGCTTCTTCCTGCCCAAGCCGACCGCAACCCTCGACCTCGCCCTTGGCCGTTTGATCCGGGCGCGGTCGGGTGCCTAGCGGCGCGGAACGGTCTCGCTGCCGGTTGCGGTCAGCGCGTTCGCCCGAAACAGGGGATCGGCCGCCTGCAGGATCTTGGCCCTGAGTTGCGCATTGTATTCGGGGCGCGCGGAGAGAAAATCGTTGACGGTCGCGACCGCGCTCGAGGAGCGATGGTTGGCGAGGGTCGCGTCGAGCCAGCGCGAGGGGAAGAAAATGTCGCCGGTGGACTGGATCTGATCGAGGAGTTCCAGGCTCGGGAGCACGTAATTCTCCGACTGCGCGATTCTGAGCGGATGGTGGAGGTTTTCGACCGCATCGAGTACCCACGGCTCGACTTCGCGCTGGCGGACTTGTGCGAGCGAAGCAAAGAACGCGTCCCTGACCGATACATCGGCTGACAGGGAGGGCGCTATGAACTCGAGCTTGCGCCGATTGTCCGGGTTCTCCGTACGCGCGAGTTGGGCGGCGAAAATCGTCTCGGCGTCTGTCGGCAGGCGTATGGCGAGCGACTGCGCCAGCGCGATGAGGTCGTTTTCCGAAAGGGGCAGACCCTCGATCGATACGCTACCCGACCAGATGTCGTGCAGGTTGCGCAACGCTTCCGGGGTGGCCGCAATGTCGGCGAACGCATCGAAGCGGACCTTTCGCGAGCTCTCGTCCGTCTGTTCGAGCATCGATTGCCAGAGCGTGGTTTCGAACTCCCCGGCTGCGTCCAGCCGTGCGTCGGTCGGGAGCAGCTTCCAGTAGATCGCCGTGAGCTGATCGAGCTCGAGTCCGAGCAGCAACTGGTTCGTTTCACGCTCGGCGATGCCGAGCAACGCAGTGAAATAATCGCTGGGCGCCGGTTCTCCGCCGGTGAGCATGTTCTCGTACAGATTGATGAGTTCGGCGGCTCTCTCGACCTCGCCAAGCGTGTCCCAGGCGAGAAGATTGCCCGCGTCAGCCGGAAACAGCCCGTAGCCGCGTCCGTCGGAATTGAAAACGAAACGCTCGCCGCTTTCGCCCGCAATCCCATCGAGCGGGGTCGAGCGTGACGAGGAAAGAACGGCTGTTCGGCGCGCCGCCGCATCCGCCATGATCGCGATCTCGAACCGTTGCGGCCAGACCCGTCCGCTGCCGGCAGGGTCGTCCTGAAGCAGCACATGGCCGGCATCGCCGCCTGACGCCTCTTCGCTGTGTCGCTGCAGCAGGGGGCGTCCGGGCGTATTGACCCAGACTTCGCTCCAGGCGCCGAGATCGTCGTCGCTCGTCGCGTCGAGGATGTCGATCAGGTCCGACCACGACGCATTCGCGAACGCGTAGCGATCCAGGTACTCGCGAAGCCCCGCCTGAATACGCTCCTGGCCCACGAGCGATTCGAGCTGGCGCATCATGATCGGCGCCTTGTTGTAGATGATCGGTCCGTAAAGCTGACCGGCCTCGTTGAGGTTCGGCAGCGGCTGGCGGATCGGGTTCGCACCGGCCGTGCGGTCGACCGAATACGCCGCCGGCGCGTGCCGAACCAGAAAATTGAGTTCGTGGTTGATCTCGGGAAAGCTCGGGTTGACGATCTTTGCGGCCATCAAGTTCGCGAACACTTCCTTGAGCCACACGTCGTCGAACCATTCCATCGTCACGAGATTGCCGAACCACATGTGTGCGGTCTCGTGGGCGATCAGGCTCGCGCGCCCGAGCAGGTCCATGTCCGACGGCGCTTCGTCGAGCAGCAGACTGCGGGCGCGGTAAACGATCGCACCGGCGTGCTCCATGCCGTTGTACTGAAACGCCGGGATCAGCGCGAAGTCGAGTTTCTCGAACGGGTAGTCGATGCCCGTGTATTCATCAAGCCATTCGATGGCCGCCGCGTGCAGGTCGAATATCGCTTCGACATTGCGTTCGACCGTCGCCGCGTCCGTTTCCCTGTGCAGCATCGTCATCGTGCGGCCGTTTCTCTCCCGAGTGACCGATTCGAATTCGCCCGCAACAAAGGCGAAGACATAGGGGCTGATCAGGGCGGACCTTCTGAAACGATGAGTCGTGCTCGAGCCGTTCGGCGAAACGGACTCGACGGATGCGTTCGACAGCGCGCGCCATCCGGAGGGCAGGGTCAGCGTCAGTTCGAAGGTGGCTTTGAGGTCTGGCTGATCGAAGAGCGGAAACGCCGTGCGGGCCCGATCGGGGACGAACAGGCTGTAGAGGTAGCTCGGGTTGCGGTTCAGCGCAGCGGACCCCGCGATGAACTCGATCTCGACTTCGTTGCGCCCCCGCGTCAGGGTCGCTGCCGGGATGACGATGTGCTCGCGCTCGGCGTGCCAGGCGGCAGGTTCGCCGTTGCTCGAGACGCCGCGGACCCGGTCGGCGCCGCCGGTGAAGTCCAGCGCCAGCGCGGTGGTGGTGTCGAGCAGGTCGAACGCGATGACGACGTGCCCGTCGATGTCGGCGTCCGGGTGCTCGGGAATGATCAGATCGAGCGCGTAGTGCAGCCCCGAAACCGTTGCGGCGCGCTGCCGGGCGAGTTCCCTTGAGACGCCCGGGACGAGTTCGGGTTCAGGCACGCTGCAGGCCATCAGCCCAACGACCGCGGCAGCCGGAACGAACCGTCCCGGATTGAACCGCCGGCGTCCTCGCCCCGAGGAGCGTGACCAGGTCGCCGATAGAACCGCCGGGGTCGGGGATGCCGAGTGACAGCGGCGAACGCACGCTCTTGCTGTAGCCTGAGAACCTTGATGCACGGATGATCCTGACTTCCTTTGCGATCTTGCCGATGGCGGGCGCGAACGAATTGTGAGTTATGGAGTCTCCGGTCAGGACGCACTGACCTACTGAAGATATAGGTTACACATCCTTCCGGAGACATGGGTAACCGTGAAGCCCGCGTTCCGCATCGCCTGTTCGATCGTGTCGATGCGCAGAACTGTACGGTTCATTTAGGTGCCGTCGCGATTCCACGGCGTCTCAGGGCAGCGACGATGATCGTCGTGCGGTTGCAGCATATTTGACTAGCGCAGGGTTCAATTCGCCGCGCCGATGATGCGCCGCGCTGCTGCGAGCAATTCCGAGCCTGTGCCGCAATCGATGATCGCGTCGCCCACCGCCGCCAGGCGCTCAGGCTCCGAAACGCCCGCCAGCAGCGCCGACAGGCGTTCGCCCGTGTCCGCGCCGAATCGGCGCGCCGCCTGACTCCCCAGCAGGCGCCGATCGAATTCAAGGCCCTCCGTGCGACCCTGCGCCATTCCCCGCGCGAGGATCTGCGCCTCTTTCCGCCGCTCGCGCTCCTTCCACCTCTCTACAGCCAACGATCCCATCGCTTCCACCTCTCCTGCCGTCGCCATTCTGGCCAACTCGCGGCGCAACGCCTCGTCCTCGCCCGTCAGCACGCGGTAGTCTTCATCCCACGACCGCCGCACCCACTGGGCGAACGCCTTCCGCAGCCCAGCATGCTCCGGGCCGGCCAGCGCCGCGCCCACCCGGCGCAAAATCGCCACCGACTCCTCGAACGTGGCCTGTTCCAGCGCCACCTGCAAGCCGACCGCGTTGTCCTTCGGTACGTGGTCGGTCTTCGCCCGTTGCATGTCGAGCAGCACGTACCGGTTCGCCGGCTGCAGCCGCGCCAGCAGCGACGACGCCGGGGCGACCAACTCCGAAACGTCCAGCGGCGCCATCCAGTGCGAGGCCCCATTGTAGACCGCGAATGGGATGACCGGCGGGAGCGGCGTCATCGGCTGCGCGTTATCGCCGGACCGATTTTCA
This sequence comes from Candidatus Rariloculaceae bacterium, assembly GCA_965262365.1. Taxonomy (GTDB): domain Bacteria; phylum Pseudomonadota; class Gammaproteobacteria; order Steroidobacterales; family Rariloculaceae; genus UBA6522. The sequence continues at coordinate 2,092,991 of OZ253541.1, read as the reverse complement.
AGGCGCAGCAACCCCTCCCAGGCAAGCCCCGTATAGGTCAGTACCCGCAACGCCATCCGCCTGTCAACGCCGGACTGGAACTCCAGCAGTACCAGCACGTACACCCAGCCGTCGTCCGGCGCCGCCCGGGCGCGCAGCCGCCACATCAGGTCGCCCTCGCGCCGCTCCAGCGCCCGTCCGACATGCGACGCCGGCAGCGGTTCCAGGGTGTCGAAGTCGAAGCCGGGCGACGCCCCGCCCTCGAACAACACGTTGTCCGGAACGACCACGGCGGCGCGTCCGGTGGTCTTCAGCATCGTGCGAATGTGCTGCACGAAATTGAGCTGCTTGTTCGAGGTGCTCGCCGTAGCTCACCCCGTCATCGCACAGGGTGGTACATAAGCTCCAGACTTTGGAGACGATGGGGGGCGATGTTCATTCGGTGCGTTTCCAAGGCAGCCCGTTCGTATTGTTGACTGCGCGCCGTTCACGCGATGTTTCCTGTCACCGGACCGCCTGAACCTTGAGGTGCACACCCTCTCGCTCCTGCAGGCAGCCGATGATCTCGAACAGGTTGCGCGCCTGGGGATTGCCGTTCGGACTGAGCATGCGCATCAGGCTCTTGGGTGAATTGTCCGTCAGCCCGCCGAGCTCGCCGAAGCCGATGGTCGCGTTGACGTAGTCGCGCAGCAGCGATTTGCCTGTCTCCACGTCGCTGGACAGAAGACAATCGACCGCCTCCTCGAGAAGCGCCTCGCGAAAGGAGGGGTCGCGCTTGAGCCGTTCCCTCACGGTCACCTTGAAATCTCGGGTCAATGCCATCGTCTCATTCCTCAGGAATCACAAGGACGACTACCGGCTTACATCGCCGGAAGGCTACGAGGCGGATCGCCGGAGGGAAGAGCGAACGCGTTTGGGCAGGCTGATGGGGACGAATGCGGTGGCGCGAAACAGGTAATCCTCACCGCTCTCGTCGACGACTCGCAGATCGCCGGCGGCGAGCGCGTCGTCGTCGGGCAGAGCGCGGTAGATCTTGTGTAGTTCCAGGGAAACCGGGTAGTCGGCGTTTTCGACGCAGACGACGTATTCGGGGGGGATGGCGGTTCGTGTACTCATGGTCAGTCCAGGTAGCGTTTGCGTTTTACCTCGCGGCGGCCGATGCCGTGGGCTTCGTACCAGTGTAGCTCGGCGAGGCGAATATCGCCGTTGTCCAGTTGTACGCGGGCGGTCCCCTTTCGCTTGCGCCAGTTGCCGGGACCGTAGATTCGCCTCAGCCTCGGAAGCTCGCGGATGCCCGTGCCCTGCGCGATGGTCTCCGCGTGCGAAATCCGCCCGAGGATGCGAAATTTCACGTTCGTGCCGCCCGCTGCCTCGGTCGGGAATGCAGCGTGTCAGAAGGCGCTGAGTGCGTCAAGACGACGGTGCTCGCCCAGAAGTCCTGGCGGTTAGGTCTCGCAGTTCGCGGTCGTTCTCGACGCGGTCGAGATCAGGAGGTACCGAACCTCGGCGTAGCCGGGTCGGAGTATATTTCACGTCCAGCAACACATGGCCGGAGTTTGCGATGCTGTGTCGATCTGGTGTGAATTCCAGGCAGAGACCGGTGTGGTCCCGGGCGTAGTGCGCCCACATTAGGGGACTTCGCCAAGTGGTTGAGAAGCAGATTAAACCGTAGTGGTCGTCTTGTCTGCGTTGCCACGCTCGAATACGTTGCCGAAAAAGTCGCCGATCCTCGTAGGAAACGCCTTTGTTCATGTTGAACGAGGCGAGTTCGAAGGGATCGTTGCATCCGGAGAAACTGGAGATTTTGAGGAGGCCGGCACGAAGGTTGGTCAGGACGTGACGGGGAGACGTGTAGTAGTAGACGGGGTTCTGCATGATTCGGTGAGAGTGACGAGGGCTGGAAGCTGGCTGGACTATAGGCTCAAGCGTCTGTTTGTTCTATGGCGTAGGCCTGAAGTGCCGGGCAACACCGAAACTGAGTGGGCTTAGATTGCCCGGAAAGTGGTGGTTGCCGAAAGAGTACGCGGCGACGCAAGACACGTCCGCGTGGAGTTGAAGGTTAGACCCGCCGCTCATGGAGCATCACGAGACTATGCGGTGCGCGCGATGAGCATGAATAGCATAGGATCTGGCGCCCGCCAGCATGCTTTGAAGCGGCCCTTAGACCTGAAACGCCCCTTCTACCTACTCCCAATTGAAGCGGTCTACGGTCATGTCGTCCATATGGACGCTCCGTTCGATCTCGAGTACTGCGGCGTCATACCCCGGCACCGAAGTTTTCGATTGCTTGGATCAGAGACATAATTTTTCGAGGTTGGATCTTGTCGATGGGTCGGGACCGAGTGTCGGAAAACGAGACGGATCTGCCCTTCACGGTCCGAGGTTTAGTACTATCGCCCCATGGATCAGCGCAGCAAAAGTATCGGCAGCGTTGTGCTCATTGCCGAGATAGCGTGGGCTACATTTGAGTTCATCCGCGCGCTTCTGGCGGCAGATAGGCAAGCTGTATTGGGAGCACTTTCTAGTCCCGGGGTGTTCTTCGGATTGGCCGTTGGTGGTCTGGCAGCGTTAGCAGTCCTGAACTGGTCTCTCTTAAAACGGCTTTCGCCACGCGCAAAGCTAAATGAACTTTCCGAAGAAGCGGAAAGTATTCTCACGATGTTGGAAGGGGACAACCTTTATACAGGCTCCGGCCAAGCACCGAAAATGAAACGCCCGACGGAAGCCAAAGTAATTGCGCTAATTTACAAATTGGAAAAACTGAACGTCCCTTGCCCTATCAAGAGTGACGTGGATGGCTGGCGCCGTTTCCTTCCCGCACTTACAGGGTACCTAAAGGTAAAGAACCTCAAGGGTGTTCGTGAAGCATGGATTGCAGTAAAGACACAAAGGGACATCGAAAACGAGCGCTGGAAAGAAACCGTGGGTCAACTCTTTAGAACGTAGCGGCTTGGAACTCGTGGATCGGCATCGGGGTATCCGCCGCACTGGTCTCGGCGGCGACCGATGCGGTGCTCGAGGACGTCACCGCGTGGCAGAACCGCCCTCTGGAGCCGGTCTACGCGATCGTGTACTTCGACGCGCTGCGGGTGAAGATCCGCGACGAGGGCCTGGTGCGCAACAAGGCGGTGTACCTGGCCATCGGGATCACCTGTCACGGCGACAAGGAGGTGCTGGGGCTGTGGATCGAGCAGACCGAGGGGGCGAAGTTCTGGCTACGGGTGATGAACGAGCTCAAGGTCCGCGGCACACAGGACCTGCTGGTCGCGGTGGTGGATGGGCTGAAGGGCTTTCCCGAGGCCATCACGACGGTGTTTCCCGACTGCGTGGTCCAGACCTGTATCGTTCACCTCATTCGCTATTCGCTGCAGTTCGCCTCCTGGAAGGAGCGAAAACCGCTGACCAAGGCGCTGAAGGTCATTTACGCGGCGGCCTCGCCCTCGGCAAGCGCCTCGGCGCAGGCCGCCTCCACCGCCTCCAGCCCGTCCTCCAGCACCGCGGCGAGGATCTTCACCACCTGGCGGTCACCGTCCTCGTGACGGACCAATCGAGCCCGTACACGCCTCAGCGCCTTCGGCAGTGCCCAGTCCCTGAACGGCGCCCCGTTGCGCAGCGCACCGGGCTTGCGCTTGAGAATCGGCACGTAATGCCACGGGTTGTAGATCACCTTGTTCCGCTCAAAGCAGCGCGGATGTTCCCCCACCGTCTCCCCGTCCTGGCGGATCACGATCCGGTCGGCGTACGCGCACACATCCACCGTTCGGCCCACGGCTCGAGACTCCACGCTGTACTGGTTGCGATCGAAGCGCACCAGGCACGTTTTCGACACCGCCGCGGCCACCGCGTGGAACCCGTCGAACGGACCGCGGTAATCCATCAGGTACGCCCGCTCGGCCTGGAACACCTCCCACACCGTCTTGTCCTTGATCGTGGGATGGCGGCGCCGCTTCGCCTCCGCGATGCATTGATCCTCGAGCCACCCGTTAGATCTCCGCGTAGGTGCGCCCGCGCGGGCGCGGCACGAACAGCCGACCGCGAACATGACCCACTTGGCTCTCCACCTGACCCTTCTCCCAACCGGCGCCGGGCGTGCACGCCACCGGTTCGACCAGATGGTGCGAACACATCTCCAGGAACCGCCGGTTGTAAGTCCGCGCCTTGCCGACGAACACCGTCTGCACCGCCGTCTTCATGTTGTCGTAGATGCCGCGCCGGCACACCCCGCCGAAGAACCGGAAGCTGCGCTCGTGCGCCTCGAACACCATCTCCTGGCCTTCACGGGGGAAAATCTGAACCAGGAAAAACCGACTGTGGCACAACCGCAGGTGTGCCGCCTTGACCCGCATCGTGGTGCCGGCCACCACCGCGTACTCGTGGCTCCAGTCGAACTGGTAGGCCTCGCCGGGATCGAAAATCAGCGGCACATAGGCTTGCGAACCCGACTTGGAATGCCGCCGCCGCCAGGAAGTGGCATATCGGCGCACCGCGTCGTAGCCGCCCTCATAGCCCCGCGCCTGCAGTTGCTCGAACATCCGCACCAACGACAAACGCTCCCGCCGGCGCTTGCCCTGGTTGGACTCCAACAACCCCTCCAGCTCCCCGATCCAGGGACCCAGCTTCGGCAACGGCTGCACCGAACGCTCGTAACCGAAGGCCGCCACATCCCCGCGGATCGCCTTGCGAACCGTGTTCCGAGACAACTTCAACTCCCGCGCGATCCGCCGGATCGACTTGCCGCGGTCCAGATGATCCCGACGTATCCGTGCAATCGTCTCCACTACCAGCATCTCCCCTCACCCCGTCGGTCCATACAACGAGACGAGTTGAATCGCTCAACTTGGGGTGGGTCAATTTTGGACGCCGATCCCCCCGCTAGTGGGTCACTATTGCACGCCGATTAACACCGATCGTGTCTCAAAGTAGGTTGGAACGTACGTGGTAACGTGGATAATCTGCCATCATATTATCTTTATTTTCAATAAGTTATAAATGTGCTTAGCGAGACATAGCTTACACAGTATTCTGGAGACATGGTTTACACATTGGGCATTTGGGAGAGATTCCCGATGCCGTGGAAAGAGTGTAAGCGCATGGATTAGCGACTTCGATTCATTGCCCGATTATTGGAAGGGGAGAAGATGGCGCCGTTGTGCCGGGAGTTCGGCATTTCCCGGGTCACCGGTTACAAGATATTCAACCGCTACAAGAGCTGCGGGCTGGATGCACTGAACGATCGGTCCCGCCGCCCGTATCGGCATGCCAACAAGCTGCCGTACCAGGTCGAGCGTACGATCATGGGAATCAACAAGGCGCACCCCACGTAGGGTGCGCCGACGATTTCGCCCGGCAATCCCGCATCAGCTCGTTGTGGTCTTCTCAGCGTCGTTGTCGATCACCATGAGTGTATCGACGTAGAAGAGCTCCGGAACGGCGCCGAACTTCGCCTTGAATCTGGCCACGAACTCGTCGTTGAAAAACGCCCGGGCATCGGCTTCGCTTTCCCAAAGATAAACGGAATGGCCGGTATGCTCGCTCTCGTCGTAGCTGAAATACTTGCGAATGAGTTTTGGCGTCGCGCGGGACGGGCCCCGGCAGGACGTACTTGACGAGGACGGTGTGCATGGCGTTGCTCCAATCAGGGGGGTTGACGTCGAGTGGCTCGCGCACGATGCCGCTAACGAAACTGAGTGGCGGAAAGGGAGGCGATAACCAAACTGTCGGAAATCAGGCCAACCTGAATTTAGTACACTAGCGTTGCCGGAATGGTCGGCAGGCGTCATGCAGACATCCAAACAACATTGGATGCATGCAAACGCGCCGGGTTCGTTCCCGAGCAGCCCGGAAATGCGGGTGTTCCGTGCGGCCCGCCAATCGAAAGGCGGGCGCCTGCGTAACGGGTGATCGCGCGGCGCGGTGGTGGAATCGCGAAATCACGGAAGAAGAGGAGAAAGACCATGGAACAGGCGGACGAGCCACTCGAACCGGTCGGCGGCGAACCGACGCTGCGGCGCAGCATCAGCCTGTGGCAGATGACGCTCTACGGCGCCGGGGGCATGCTGGGCGCCGGTATCTACGGCCTGATCGGGCAAGTCGCCGCCGAGATGGGGTCGGCCATCTGGCTGGCCTTTGCGCTGTCGCTGGTCGCAGCGGGACTGACGGGATTATCGTATGCTTCGCTTGGTTCCCGCTATCCACGTGCGGGCGGCGCCGCCTATATCACGCAGCGCGCCTATCGCCGCAGTATGCTGACCCACATCGTCGGCCTGACCGTGGCGTGCTCGGGCTTCACCTCGATTGCCGCCGGCGCCCGCGTGGTGGGCGAGAATTTGCAAGCCCTGGCCGCTCTCGAAGGCCTGCCTACCGGGATGTTGGCGTTCATCTATGTTGCCATCGTGGGTGCGATCGCCTATCGCGGTATCCGCGAATCGATGTGGGCCAATGTCGTCCTTACACTAGTGGAAGCGGGAGGTCTGCTGCTGGTGATCGCGGTCAGCCTGCGTTTCTGGGGCTCGGCGAACCTGATGGAGTTTCCGGTGCGCCCTGAAACCGAAGCAGGGCTTCCGCTCGTGTTCCTGGCGCAGGGAATCGTGCTCACCTTCTACGCCTTCATCGGTTTCGAGGACTCGCTCAACGTCGCCGAGGAGTTGAAGAACCCGCGCCGCAACATGCCGCTCGGCCTGCTGACGGCGCTCGTCCTGACCGTCGTCATTTACATGTGCGTGGCGATCAGCGCCGTCTCGGTCGTGCCGTGGCAGGAGTTGGCCGAGGCCAACGCGCCGCTGGCCGAAGTCGTGGCGCGCGCCGCACCCTGGTTTCCGGCATGGGTGTTCATCGTTATTACCGTGTTCGCGGTCGCCAACACCGGGCTGATCAACTACGTCACCACGTCGCGTCTGCTCTACGGCATGGCGCGCGACGGGCACCTGCCGCCCGTACTCTCGGGAGTTCATCCGGTGCGGCGCACACCGCATGTCGCTATCGGGCTGATCTTCGTGCTGATCGTGATCCTGATCCTGTCGGGCGACATCTCCGAACTGGCATCGGCGACCGTGTTGCTGCTGCTGCTGGTGTTCCTGGTGGTGAACAGCGCATTGGTGGTTCTGAAGATGCGGCCCGGCGAACCCCCGGGTGGTTTCGAACTGCCGATCGCGGTGCCTGCGCTCGGCGCCGTCGTCTGTGCCGTGATGTTCGCAACCCGCGTCGGGGCCGGGGACTGGCGCGCCCCGGTGATTGCCGGCGTTCTGTTGCTTGGGGTGGCCGCGCTGTATTTCGTGCTCCGGCACCGAGCCGTCACGGATAAGGGATAGCATCCGGCTCGGGCCCCGCGCCCGGCCGCCGGCATCCGCAAAGACTTGTGCAAGCTGCTGCTTATAAACGTTAGGTGGCGGAGAGGGAGACCGCCATCCTGAAATCTCAGGCTGTGTCATTCTGTAAATTATAGTCTATAAAATCAATTAGTTAATTTGCATCGTCGTCTTGCATTGTTTCCTGAAGTACCCCATGTTATCTTATCGTCCGTGGGAAATAACGCGGGAAATAAATGGCGGACACCTTGAAAAAACTCACCGCGAAATTCGTTCGTGACGTCACCGAACCAGGTCGATACTACGACGGCGACGCGGGCCTGTTCCTATTGGTCGGGCACGGCAAGCGCGGGCCGACGAAGTCCTACGTGCAGCGCGTGTCCATTGCCGGCACGCGGCGGGATATCGGCCTGGGCTCCACACGCTGGCTGACAATAACTGACGCGCGGGCCGCCGCGCAAGCGAACCGCAAGATCGCCCGCCTGGGCGGCGATCCGCGGGCAAAGCGTTCCGCGGTGCCGACGTTCGCCGAGGCGCTGGAGAAGGTACTGGAAGTGCAGCGGGGCGTCTGGCGCAACGGCTCGAAGTCCGAAGCACAGTGGCGCGCCAGTCTGCGCGATTACGCCGGGGCGCTCTTAAGCAAGCGCGTCGACGCCATCGGGCCGGGCGACGTGCTCGCGGTGCTGGCGCCGATCTGGAACGCGAAGCGCGAAACCGCGCGGCGCGTGCGCCAGCGCGTCGGCGCGGTCATGCGGTGGACGGTGGCGGAGGGTCATCGCAAGGACAATCCCGTGGATGCCATCGGTGCGGCGCTGCCGAAGAACGCGATCAGGCAGAAACATCACAAGGCGCTGCCGTACACGCAGGTCGGTAAGGCGATTCGAGCCATCCGTGGAACCGACGCGCACATTGCGACGCGGCTCGCTCTGGAATTCCTGATCCTCACGGCTTGCCGGTCCGGAGAAGTCCGAGGCGCGGCGTGGAAGGAGATCGACCTGGAGTCGGCCACCTGGACCGTTCCGGCAAAACGCATGAAAAGCAGCCGGGAACACCGCGTCCCGTTGTCGGCGCACGCGGTGCAAGTGCTGGCCGAGGCGCGCGCATGCACCAATGGATCCGGGCTGGTCTTCCCGTCCGTGAGCGGCCGGGTCATGTCCGATTCCACGATGTCCAAGCTGCTTCGCGAGAACCGGGTCGGCGCCGTGCCGCACGGCTTCCGGTCGAGCTTCCGGGACTGGACGTCGGAACGCACAAGCGTGCCCGAGGTGGTCGCCGAACTGGCGCTGGCGCATGTGGAGAAAGACAAGACCGTGGCGGCCTATGCGCGATCGGATCTGTTCGAGCGTCGCCGAAAGCTCATGGCGGAGTGGGCGGATTACCTGGCCGGTCGAGGCACGTAGGCAAGGCGGGTTCGTGGACGAGATTCAGCGCTGGCTTGAGGCGAGTCTTGCGGCGGATCCGCCAGACATCACCAGAGAGGCCTTGTTGCAAAACATGACGGGGGTGCCGGCCGAACGGAAGTTCTGGCTGCCCTTCGCGATCATGATGTCGGACACGTCGGCGTGGTGGTACGACTTGCTGGTGGAATATGTGCGCCGATCACGCCAGCCATACGAGCGTGGCGAAACGCCGGCGCCTCCCCGGAACATCGCGGAGTGGTGCCTCGGCGTCGCCGCGGGAGACATCAAGCGCCCGAGGTTACGCGGCAGGCCGACGAACGCCGTCCGGGACCAGCTGATTTGCATGGCCCTGGAGAGGTATCGCGACGGGGCCGAGGATGGCGAAGCGGTCTCGGACAGCGAGGCCTGCGGCCGGGTGGCCGACGTGGTGGGCCTGGATGACAGCGTCGTGGTCAAGATCTGGCGGCGTCACCAGCGGGTGCAATAATGGGGTCCCTTTTTTGCCTTTACGGTAGAGACTCACGCTATAGGATCGGTGATCGTCTGTAATTGCAGGAGACGATGACATGAGTGCTGCTACCGGATTGCAGCTGCTCCCGATCCGAAGGGTCACAAGAAAAATCGGCTGTTCGCGGGCGCATATCTACCGGCTGATGCGCACGGCGGGCTTTCCCCGCCCGGTGCATTTGTCCAAGCGCGCGCGGGCGTGGCGCTCGGACGAGCTCGACGAGTGGATCGAAGAGCGTTCGGCGCAACGCCCCGGTTGAGGTGCAGGCGCACGGCAGCCGTTGCGACGGCGGATCGGGTCCGGGGCTGGATGGCGGCGCAGGTGAACCGCGCGCAGGCGCGTGAAATCAGGCGTCGTGTGTCAGTGAGCCCGCGGATCCTTGCGTCCGGCACGGGCGACGTATGGACCGCCGCGGCGCACCTGAGCCTGGGCGGCCCGGTACGTGACCGGTGCGAGGATCTCAATGCCCGGGCGGCTCGACGCGGGGCGTGCGCACCGGCCGGGGGTGTTCGCGCCCGCGAAGGCTGAGGGCGTGACGGTCCCGCGCCATGACTGATCCTTACCGGTGGCGGCGGAGGGCGGTGTCCGTGGCCGCGGGCGGTGTTGCGATGGCGCTGCTGTGGCCGTGCGCGGCGCTGGTGCGCGCGACCACTGCGCATGACTGGTACGCCGCGGTCAAGCTCACGGTCGCCGAAGCGATGATCGGCGTGGGTTTCAACTCATTCGAACCGACGCGCTACCGCGCCCCGGACGGCACGAGCTTTTCCATCACGCGCCGCGGGCTGGTCCTGTACGGGGAACCCATCGAAGCGCGCGACCGCATTGTTTACACGGCCGCCGTCGGCGCATTGCATGGCGCGCTCGCCGGCGCGCTCTGCGTTGTGTTGTGTTTCATGCTGTGGAGAGTTGTTCATGGCTGGCGGAGCCGCCGGGCGGGATGGCCGGTGCGGCCTCCGGGCCGGGGACCGCCGGGGTACATCGAAACGTGGGATCGGTCCGGCACCGACGAAGCGCTGCCCGTGCATGGCGCCGGGGGCGCGAGGATCGCGCTGCGGGTGGTGTCAGAGAGCCAGGCCGCGCGACTGATAGAGGCGCCCGGTGCGGCGGAAAACCCGCGAGCGGTACCGGCGCAGCGGTCGGTGGCGCGAGCGAACACACCGTTGCTCCCGGCTGCAGACACCGCTGGCGCGGCGGCAGATTCTGCCGGCACGAAGGCCGAATCCGCAAACACGAAGCCGAAGGCCGAGGGCGCGGTAGCGCAACCGGGGCAGGCGAAGGCCGGGGGCGGCGGCCGGCCGCGCGCATCGTCCGAGGCGCCGGCTCCGGATGCGGAGGCCGGAAAGGCGGAGCCGCAAGACGGCGGCGACCTTAACTGGATCTGATGGTCGCCTCCATCGGCGCGGTCGCATCCCCTTCCCAGGGCGCCAGCTACTACGAGCGCGACGGGTACTACGCGAAGGACGATCCGGCGCACCGCGAGGCGAGCGCCTGGGCGGGCCGGGGCGCGGCCGCGCTCGGGCTTGAAGGCCCGGTCGATCCGGAGACTTTCAAGGCGGTGCTGGAAGGCACGGTCCCGGACGGGTCGGGCAGGCGCCTCGGGCGCACGGGCAAGGGCGGCGCGTTCGAACACCGCCCGGGCCGCGACATCACCTTCTCCGCACCGAAATCCGTGTCGCTGACCGCGCTCGTGGGCGGCGACGCCCGCATCGTTGACGCTCACGACAAGGCGGTCAAAAAGAGCCTGGCCTGGTTCGAGAAAAACGCCGCCGAGACCCGGCTGAGGGACTCCCGCAGAGGGCGGATGGTCCGGGCGGGCGACCAGAAGACCGTGGTCGCCACGTTCACCCATGACACCTCCCGGAACCTGGACCCGATGCTGCACACGCACTCGGTGATCGCCAACATGCTGCTCGGCGCCGACGGCAAGTGGCGGACGATGGCAAACGAACGGCTGTACCGCTCCAAGATGCTGCTGGGCGCGCTGTACCGCAGCGAACTGGCCCGGGAACTGAAAGGACTCGGTTACGGGATCGAGAAGACCCACGCCGACGGGCGGTTCGAGATCGCGGGCGTCTCGAGAAAGGTGATCGAGGCGTTTTCCACGCGTCGAGCCGAGATCCAGAAGGCAATGCAGGAGCGCGGCCTGGGCGAGACGGCCGACAACCAGCACCTGGCCCGGCGCGCGGCGCTGATGACGCGCGCTCACAAGCGCGACGTGGACAAGGGCGCGCTGCGCGAATCCTGGCAGAAGCAGGCCGCCGATCTGGGCTTCGACGCAGAAAAGCTCGTGGCCGAAACGAAGGAACAGAGCCTGGCGGGCAATGGGAAGGGTCGGGAGTTGCGAGCCGGCACCGCGGCCGGAGCCCATCCGGCCGAACGCCAGATGGACCTGTTCGACCCGCTGCGCGGGGCAGACCCGTTGGCGGGTGCAAACGCCGTGCAGGCAGCGGAGCCCTTGCATGAAGCAGAACGGGTACGGGGCTCAGTCCTGCCGGACCCAGTCGAGCCGGGCGCGAGCCCGCCGGATGCGAGCCTGCCGGATGCAAGCCTGCTGGGGGCGGCCGCGGTGGAGTGGGCGCTGGCGCATCTCTCGGAGCGCGATGCGGTGTTCAGGGGCACCGAGCTGGTGGCCGCGGCTCTGGCCTACGAGCCCGGCTCGGCTTCGATCGAAGCCATCGAAGGGGCCGTGAATGACCTCAAAAAATCGGGCCGCCTGCACGAGGCGCCGGCGCTTGAAGGGGGCGACGGGGTGACCACGGACAGGACCATGGCGCAGGAACGCGAGACGGTCGCGTTGATGAGGACGGGTGCGAACCGGGGCGGGCGCACGATGCGCGGCTGGGTCGTGGACCGGTACTTGAGAAAGGGACCGCTGACCGAGGGGCAGAAAGAGGCGGTGAAGCTGGTGCTTTCGGAGAAGGACCGGGTCGTCGGTGTGCAGGGTTACGCCGGCACGGGCAAGACCACGATGCTGAAACGCACCCGGGCGCTGGCCGGGAAGAGGGGCTGGCGCATGGTCGGGCTCGCCCCGTCGGCGTCCGCCGTGCAGACGCTGGCGGCCGAATCGGGGATGGAGAGCGAGACGCTGCAGCGGTTCCTGGCCAGGAATGCAGGCGTCGCCGAAGGCCGGCTCACGAAAAAAGGACAGAAAACGATGCGCGCGGCGTTCCGGAAAACGGTGCTGGTGGTGGACGAAAGCTCGCTCGCCTCCACCGTCCAGGCGAGAGACCTGCTCCGGATCGCAAGCGTGGTGCGCATCCCGAAGGTGGTGCTGGTGGGCGATTCAAAGCAACTGGATGCCGTGGATGCCGGAAAACCATTCGAACAACTGCAGGCCGCGGGCATGAAGACCGCCACCATGGACGAGATCATGCGGCAGAGGGACCCGGACCTGAAGGCCGCGGTGGAGGCGACGCTCGCGGGCGAGGTCGGAAAAGCGTTTCAGAAACTCGGCTCCAACGTGGCCGAAGTGAACCCGGACAACATCGCCGGCGCCGTGGCGGCGAGATGGCTCCGGCTGTCGCCGGACGAGAGATCATGCACGGGCGTGATGGCTCCCAGCCACGCGCTGCGCGAGAAGATCAACGAGCACGTCCGGGAGCGGCTGGTTCGGGAGGGGGGCATCCGGGGAGAGGCGATGCAGTCCGAGAGACTGGTCTCCAGGGGCTACACGCGTGCCGAAAAAGCGCTGGCGGGGAACTATTCGCCCGGGGACGTGGTGGCGTTTCACCGTGCGTACAAGCGGCTCGGGGTCGAAAAGGGGGAGGAGCGGCGCGTATTGCGCATCGATCACCGCAAACGGATCGTGGATCTGGAAGGCCCGAACGGCTCGGTAGCCGAATGGAAACCGTCGCAGATCGGGGGCAGGCAGGGCGGAACGGAGGTTTACCGATGCGAAAGCATCCAGCTTCGGGCCGGGGACCGGATCCGCTGGACGAGAAACGACGCGAGTCTGGGGCTGGTGAACAGCGGCCTGGCCGAGGTCACCGGGGTGAAGAACGGGCAAGTTCTGTTCCGTCTGGAGGACGGGCGGAGCCAGGAACTCGGCGGAAACGATGCGCAGCTTCGACATGTCGACCGCGCCTGGGCGTCCACGGTGCATGCGTTTCAGGGGCGCACGGTGGATAACGTGATCGCCGCGATGGAGGCGAGGCACCCGAACCTGACCACCCAGAAGTCCTTTTACGTTGAAATTTCCCGGGCGCGCGACCGGGCGGAACTCGTCACCGACGATGCGGCGGCGCTGAAGGAGCAGCTTGAAGCGGCGACCGGGGAGAGAATTTCCGCGCTCGAAGGCATCGGAGAGAAGCCGGGACTGGAGGCGGAGCGCGACGCGAAAGAGCCGCCCGGGGTCGCGGAACCGGAACGCGAGGCTGTGGCGGAGCCCTCGCCCGTGGCTGAGATCGAACCGGTGCCCGTGCAGGAAAAGGCGGCGGAACCCGAGCCGCCGGCCCGCGAAAAGGCGTACGAGCTGGAGATGGATCTGTAACGGGACACGTTTCGATGCGTGCACGGTGCCGGAACCGTGACGAAAACCGGCACATATTTCTCCGCAAAAGACACGAAGCCGCACCGAAAACTTCTTCCCCGAGGACTCAACCGCAACGAAAGGAGCCAGAAAATGAACCCAGACCGAAACGAAAACGAAGCCGGCCACGAACAACCGGTGAAGCGCGGGCCGCACACGATCCGGTTTTCCGGGCCGGAATGGGACCGGATCGGAGTGTACGCGAGCGCGCGCGGGCTCTCGCCCGCGGCGTTCGTGCGGTACACGGCGCTGGCGGCGATCGAGGCGCCGCAGGACACCTTGACGGGCAGGTTGGCCCCGCTCATCGAGTCCACGTTCCGTTATGTGTACGTGCTGGCCACGTGCAAGCGCGTGCAGATGAAGGAGGCGGGGCAGGACAAGCAGCTGGAAAGGGTGATCGGTTGGGCCCGCAAGGCGCAGGACGAGCTGCTGGTTCCGGAATCCGAATGACCGCGGCGACCAGCGCGGGAAAGCTGGCAGGGACTCGGTGCGGCGCTTCGCCGGCTTGAGTTGAGGGAATTACTGCTCCCGGTAGCGAAGTATGTGCGGCTTGACCGCGCACGATTCGCTCACCTCGCCGATCGTGATGTAGCCCTTACCCGGAATCGGGGGACGTTCTGCGTTATCCCCCGGTTTCAGCATATACCTCGACTCGCTTCTTCAGCTTCTGGCCAGGACGGAAGGCAACCACCCGCCGCGCCGTAATGGGGATTTCCTCGCCGGTGCTCGGGTTGCGCCCGGGCCGCTGGTTCTTGTCGAGCAGGTCGAAATTGCCGAAACCGGACAGTTTGACTTGTTCTCCGTTGGCCAGGAACACCCTCAGATCCTCCAAAAAAATATCAACCAACTCGCGCGCCTCCCGCTTGTTCAGGCCGAGTTCGTTGAACAACGATTCAGCCATTTTCGCCTTGGTCAACGACATCATGGATGACAGCCTGCTCCCTGTTGGTCGCCCTGAGTTCGTGTTCCAGTTGCCGCGTGGTGGATGACACGATCCGCTCCGCCTCCGTGTCAGCAAGGGTGCGCGATCGGTCCTGCAAAATCCAGCCCAAAGAGACACCTGTTCGTCCCGAATCCATTCACTTTCCGCAGTGGATGTCGAACAGTCTCACGCTGCTCAACGCGTCGCCCGGCGGGCGCGCGAGGAATGGAGGCGGGTGTCCCGGAACGCGCATTGGGCAGCGGCGAAACGGGCGCGCCTCGTCCGTCAGCGTTCAATTTCGTCGATCACCGGAATGGCCTTGATGGCGACATCGACAAACATGTCGACGAAATACCGGATCAGGTCTCCGTCCTGCTCTGCTTCGCACTCGCGATGCAAGGCGGGTACAAGCGGGTTCCAGTGCCGCTTGTCCTCATTCACGTAGGTCCACCAGGGCCACCAGTCACTCCGACTGCTGCTTGGGCCCAGTGCGCTGAGCAATTGTTCATCCAGGCGTAGTCGCCGTTTCTTTTCGTCACCGGTCATGTCACCCGCGGGCGTAGGCCTGCGCACGCCCATGATCCAGTCGCGAAGTTCCCTGCTGTCGGTGCGCAACAAGATCGCGGTGCGGTTGTTGGTCTGAGGCGGTGTCGGGGATTCTTTGACCGGATACCGTGCCCAGCGGTCCCGATAGAGCCAGATGCAGTTGGACTTCGCGGTGTCGCCTCCGTACGCGGATTCGATATGCAGGTCATCGGCGTACGTCTTAAGCGCCGCGGCCGCCTTGATCCGGGACACAAGCCGCTCGAAAAACTTCTTGCACACCTGGTGCTTGATCGACGGCCAGGACTCGACGACCGCCAGTGCCGTGTCGAACTGATTCGGATTCTCGAAAAGATAGTCCCGTATTTCCCGCGATTCGCGATCGCTCGTCATGATCCGGCCTCCAAAGGTACGTTGACAGAATTTCAGGGTATCGCCCAGGAACCAGCGCAGCCGGTCGACTTCACAGGCCGTGCGGCAGGACTCAAGCCAGTGCGTGAGCGAAAACGACAGGCGGAACGCTTCGAATCGATCCGATTCCGTTGCCGCGTCCCCTTGATCGTACGGCAGGATGGCGAACCGTCCCTGCCAGGTTTCGCGCAGTTGCTGTGCGGGAACGCTCCACTCGGAAGGCCCTTCGCCGGTGGGCGAGAGGTAGATCAGGAGAAAATTCTGACCGTACTGCTTGCGAAGAAAACGCAGGTAGTCCCGGACCTGGAGCTTCTTATCGTCGGCATAGGGCTTGTTTTCGATCGCCAGCGCGTACTTTGAGCGCCCGTCGATAATCTCCACGAGGATATCGATGCGCCGGTCGGCCGTGATCACCTGTTCGAGCGCGACGGAGACCCGGACGCGATCGAGGTCAACATCTGGATCGAATTGCGTGGATTCCTTCAACGCGAGCAACAATTTCCGCAGAAAGAAGACGCCCTGACCATGGGTGGCACGCGGGTTGAGCAGGTCG
The DNA here is from genome assembly GCA_965262365.1 of Candidatus Rariloculaceae bacterium. Classification (GTDB taxonomy): domain Bacteria; phylum Pseudomonadota; class Gammaproteobacteria; order Steroidobacterales; family Rariloculaceae; genus UBA6522. The sequence continues at coordinate 2,076,843 of OZ253541.1, read as the reverse complement.
GCGACGATGCGCGACAGGCCCAATTCGTCCGTTTTCAGGTAATCGAGCACGTTGAACCGGCGCGCCAGTTGCCGGTCCAGTTCGAGTTCAAGCTCTCTCGCAGTGGCCAACCGCGGTGAGAGATGGGCAAAGAGTTGGCCGATGGCAAGGCGGTTCTCGTGCCGGACGTCGTCGAACCGGTCTCGGAGGTCGGAAAAAAAACTGGCCGTGTTCATGGTATCGATGAGAGGTGCGTGCGAAAGGCAAGCGATTTCCTGTTGCAAATCGGGGCGGGATCGCGGTTGACGGCGACCCATGGGACCCGGTTTGCCTTCAGGATTCTGCTCGATTCATGCGTTTCAGCGTCCATGCAGCTGAGCCTCCGGCATGAAATCTAGCATGCAGTGCAGTTTATCGTTGCGGATGGAGACATGAAATGAACGCGGATCGCCTCAGCCCTGTATCCGGGACCGACATGGCGACGCAGCGCAGGGCGCGTTCGATCCGTTTTTTCGATCCCGAGTGGAATCGTATCGAGACGTTTGCGGGGAACCGCGGGCTGACTGCTACGGAGTTTGTGCGATTCGCGACGCTTGCCGCGATCGAGGATGGGGACGTCGGCGGGGGCCGAGCGGCTGGCTCCGCTCATCGAGGCGACGTTTCGACCTGACCTTGGTGGGGTGTCGTGTCCCGACCCTATTCAACTATTGTGACCGTACTTCTCTGGCTTTCCATGATGATTTCGCCACGAATCGTGCCCACGTAAGCAGTGTATTCGCCCGGTCCGTGCACGACTCTCTCCGAATAGGCCCGATAGTGCGGAGCAGTCGAGGGCGCAGGGTTCCTGATTACGACCGCAAATCCACCCCCAATGTCTACGCGTTCCAGGAACGATTGCAACGTTGTCAGAACCTCTCCTCCCAATATTCTTGCCGAATCCGACACATAGACCTTCGCCAGCTGCCCGCGCCGCGCGTCATCTTCCGTCTGCCAAACGTGTACGAAGGATGCGCCAGGCTGTGCGCTTTGGGCAGAATGAAAGTAGATCAGGCGGTTCCCGTTTCCGTCGAAGGGCAATTCTCCCATTGGAATCTCATCGCCATTAAAGCGGAACTCGTCGCAGTTAAGCTGAGTCTTCTCAATACAGAACGCGTCTTCTGTGACGTGCACGCCCAAGTCTGTTCCTTCCTGAGCAGGACTCTGTAGCCAATAGAACAGCCCGATCGCGATAGCGATTTTCTTCAATTGATTCTCCTGTGCCAAAAAAGCCCCACACTCATCAGTGAAGCGTTGCCAGCTTACCAGCAACGACGCCTGGACCCGGCCGTGACGGCTCCCCGGTCAGCGCCGCCGCGCCCCGGCTTGGGACCGACAGGCGGGAGCGACGCCATGGAATTCGGCAGTTCTCCAGGGAACCCGCGTGCAGTCAATTTGAATGAACGCGTATAGCGGAGAGCAAGCACGGCAATTCTCCGGAGAATCGCGCCCTAAAAATGCGAGTTGATTCAACACGATAGCTGCGATTCTCCGGAGCATTCACTCGATCCGCGTTGTTTCGCCGGGTCGGTGACGCCGATTCGGCGACTGAGTGGGGTCTCGTGGCGTCTCATGCGCACTCCAGGGGTATTTCAGGCACGCGCATGCAGCGCCGGGCACCATCGGTGCGTCCGGTGTGAGATAGACACGCCCACTGGCGTCGATGATGCGCTTCCTCGAGGTCCAAGCGACCGGGCGGCTGAGCCATTGTTACTACAATGGTTTAGCCGAGCGGCGCCTGAGCGGAGGCGTCCGCAGCGCAGCGGGGGGAGCGTTTCCCGAACCGTCGCACGGCTTCCGGGGCGTAGTATAGGAAGCACCGGGAGCAATTGAAAGTGCGATTCGTGCTGAGCGCCAGGAAGCGAACGGAATAGTAGAGGCGGCGCGGAAGCGAGCGAGGCGAGCCGTCGCGCACGAGGGCAGCCACCGGGCAGCGCGGCGAAGCCGGAGTTGGGCATGGAGCGTAGTGCCAGCGCGAGGAGATTGCGACGGTGGAAGAACCGCGGCGTTGGAGTAACGCGCGCCGATGGCGACCAGGCAAACGGCGGTGAGCGAAGCGAACCGCCGGGCAAGGGGACTGCGCAGTGAGCGAAGCGAACAGAGGGGCGAGGGATACCCGCCCGAAGGGACGAGACCGCGCAGCGGGCTCGGCAGGGTAGCCCGGTCGCGAAGCGACGCCTCCAGAATCGGGACAGGCATCGGCGACACCGAAGCCAGGGAGACCAGCTTCGTCGGCAGGTGCTGGAGATCGTCATTCTGCCGGAACGGAAAAACTGTGCGATCGATTGTGTGTGAAGGAAAGCGGCGTAGCCGCGGCGGCGGGCGGCGCCGAAGGCGACGCGCGCCGGGAAGCCAGACGGAGGTTGGGCGCCGTGCCGGAATGAAGCGGTGCGGCAGCTGATCGGCGGGAGGAAGGCGGCGTTCGCGAACGCGAACGCCTTCGGAGTCGTTCGGAACGGAACCGGGCCGCACCGCGCGATGACGGTGCGGCCCGTGGAAGCGACGCGCCGGATCAGGCCGCGAAACGCTTGACGGGGATCCCGAGCTGGGTCGCCTTGTCGACGAGGTTCTCGGAGATGCCGGAGCCGGGGAAGGAGATGACGCCCTTCGGGAGCAGGCTCAGGAGTTGGTCGTTGCGCCGGAACGGCGCGGCCTTGCCGTGGGCGTTCCAGTCCGGGCGGCAGACGACCTGGTGCACGCCTCGCGATTCCGCCCAGCGGGAGGCGATCTTCTCGGCACCCGGTCCGCCGCCGTGCACGAGCACCATGTCCTTGTACTTGCTGCGCACGTTGTCCAGAGCGGAGAAGATCCGGTTGGCGTCGTCGACGGGCTTGGAGCCGGTGACCGCGACGAGCGTGCCTTCGGGCAGGTGCGCCTGTGTCTTCTCGGTCTCGCGTGCGCGGAGGAAGTCCCGGGCGTCGATCGCCGCGGAGGTCAGTTTCGAGGTGCGGCTCGTGTGCGACCCGTGACGGGGACGCCAGGTGTTGCCGGTGTCGGAGCGGTACCGCTCGGCCGCCGCGTCCCGCAACCGCTCGAACGCATCTCGCCGATCGCCGAGGTGTTGCGCGCGCTCGGTGATTCTCTCCAGTTCCCAGGCGTTGATCTCGGAACCATCCTGAGAGGCTTGCAGGTTTTTCAGCTCCGGCGCCAGCCGGTCGACTGTCCGATCGAGTCTCACGGTCTGCATGTGCAGCGTGTTGACGAAGCCCCAGAGCAGCGACTCGCGTTCGTCGGCGAGCTGTGTGCCGTCGGGGGCGATCTCATCGACGAAGGCGTCGAGGATCGTCTCGAGGCCCTGGAGGGCTTCGGTTTCGTCCCAGACCGCGCGTGGATCGGGTTCGCCCCGGTTGGGTCCGCCGCCGAAGTATTCGAGGTTCTCGCAGATGACCGCGGTGGGAGAAGCGTGTTGAGCGTGAGTAAGCATGGTGAGCTCCTGTCTTTTCTTAATTGAGAGAGCACGGCGGGGTATTCCGTCGTGACATGTTTAGTGGGATGCGCGCGCGCAGGGCAGTCACCCGCTTGCGGGCCGCAATGAAATGAAGGACCCGGCGGGGCTTGCCCCGCAGGGTTGACGCCTGAGCACGTGTGTCACGCTCAACGTGTCATGACGGAAGAAAAAAGTTTCAAACCCGCGACTCGTTCTTCGTTCCTTGCCGAACCGCGGCGAAGCCGCACCGACTTTGCCCCTGAGGTTGGTCGAGCAGCGGAGCCAGTTGTCGTGCGAGGCGTTGGGGTCCGAGCTCCACCAGGTCGTCGTTGAAATCGTTGCCCGCGGGCCGCAGGACGGTGGAGGCGATGCCAAGCCGCGTGCAGCGCAGTTGCAGGCGACGTGCGGCGCGTTCGCCCTCCTCGTCCCGGTCCTGGGCGACGATCAGCCGCGCGGTCATCAGGGGCGGCACGAAGGTACCGAGCCCCCCCGCCGAAAGCGCAGCGGCCGCGAACGTCCCCGACGGAGCCGCTGTTCGCAAGGCGCCGTCCGGCAGTACGGTGACAAGTGACAGCACCGCCTCGATGCCCTCGCCCACCAGCAGGGCGTACGTCGCCGGCGCACCAGTACCGGCCCTGGCGCCGGCCGTGGGGCAGGTACTTGCGGCAGACATCCTCGGCGTGCGCGGCCAGCGCCGCGGCGGTGTCGGCGGCGTTCATGGATTGCATCCGGCAGAGGGTCGCGCCGAAGCGGCGCGAAGGGATGGGAAAGGCGACGGGATCATCGGGTTGGCTCTCCGCTGAAGGGATCGCCCCGGTTCCGGTCGGACTCGACCGCCCGGGGGCGTGAGGCGGAGACGAACGGCCTGGAGACCGGGCCGTGAGGTGAAGGCAGGATGACGGCAGGAGATGCGGCATCGGTTGGCCGCATAGGAAAAGGCCGACCGCCGCCGGGATGGCGACGGCCGGCCTTCAGGGGCGCGGTCGAGGCGTCTAGAACGGAATTTCCGAATCCAGGTCGTCCTGCGAGGTGCCCTGCGCCTGCGCGGGCTCGCTTGCCGCCTGGGCCTCGGCCTGCGGCGCGCCGCCGCCGTTGGAGCCGTTGGCGCCATTGGGCCGGTCGAGGAACTGCACCCGGCCGCCCGGGGCGAGCAGGATCTCGGTGGAGAACCGGTCGGACTCCTCACCGTCCTTCCTCCATCGCCGCGTCTGCAGCTTGCCGGACACGTAGACGAGACGTCCCTTGCGGGCGTGTTTTTCCAGCATATCGATCAGGCCGGGCTGGAAACTGACCACCCGGTGCCACTCGGTTCGCTCCTCGCGGTTGCCGGAGTTGCGGTCGAGGTAGCCTTCGTCGGTGGCGATGGACATGTTCGCCACGCGGCCGCCGCTGGTGAGGTGGTTGATGACGGCATCGGCACCCAGGCGGCCGATGACTTCTGCGCGATTGAGACCAAACATAACGATTCTCCTCAAGTCTCGGTTAATGACAACGGTTGAACGAACCGGGTACAGTCTCTCCCGAGCCCCTCCCGGTTCGCCCTCTCCGGGCAACGCCCGACCTCTAGAAGTCCAAGGCGAGCGACTCGGCCAGGACCTGGCGCGCGCGGTGGGCGGGCACCCCGATCTGCTCGAGCAGCGCCTGGGCGTCGGAGGCCGGTACGTGGGCGAACCCGGCGTCGCTGCGTTTCGGCGCATCGGCGACGGCGTTTGGGGTGGGGTCGGTGTTGAAGTCGAGGGGGGCGCGATCCGGCGGATCGAACGAAGCTGTGTACATGACGGTCTCCTGTGTCGGTAGGGAAACCCCGGGAGCCGGAACCTCTCTCCCTGCCCCCGGGGGACTCGCCCTCCGCAGGCCCGACTCCCCCGCGCGATGACGCCCCGACGATCGGGAGCCGGTGACCGGCGACACCGCTGCGGTAAAATGCCCGGCTCTGCCGAAGTACGGGAGTGGCATCGCCATCGACGTCCGGATCGCGACATTCGAACCGATACGGGCGGCGTGCATTCGCGACGTCGGTGCGTGGCCGGACGTGACGCCCTGTCTCCAACGGCTGCTCAGATGGGCGGCAACCCTGGACGCGCCCACCGGGCGGGTGCTGACGCTGTCGTTCCAGCGGACCGACGAGGTGCCGGCGCAACGCCGGTGCTGGAAGGCGGGGGTGGAGCTGTTCACCCACGAACGCCCACCGCCGGGGATCGAGTTCGACACGCTCGGCGCCGGACGACATGCCGTGCACCGGCACGTGGGACCCCACGAGAAAATCGGCGACGCGTACCGGCGGCTTTTCGAGGAATGGTTGCCCGGCCGCGGCGAGAACGTTGCGGAAGGCCCGTGCATGGAGCTGTACCGCAACACCCCCTCGGAGGTCGTTGGCACGCGCCTGATTACCGATCTGTGCGTGCCGCTGCTGGAACCGGACCCGGATTGAGGACCGGCTTGCCTGCGCATCCGCCAGCAGGGCGAAGAAACCGGTCGGTACGGGCCGCAGGCCGGCGGCGGACCGGCAATCTACAGAATAAAGCTCGTCTGCATCGGCGACTGGTCGATGAGCACGTCAACGTCGTCCAGCGACAGGCGCGCGAACGCCAACGCGATGGCGACGTCCTCCCAACTGTCGAAGCAGCCGTGGTCCGTCCCCGTGGCGCGCTCGATGACGGTGAAGCTCGGCGGATAGACCGGCAGGCCGCGCACGTGCTCGGAGCGCTCGTACGCGCGCCTGGCGCAGTCGTCGCAGCGCGACGCCCCGAACGAAGGGTTCCTGCCGCAGTGGGTGCAGATCCAGCGTGCCCTACGTTCGGCATAACGAATGCGGTTTGCCTCGTTCTTCTTCGGTTGGTACCGCGCCTCGATCACGGTGCACGGGCCGCAGACCGGCGCGCCCTCGAATGCCGGCGTGCCGCACCGGGTACAGAGACCGGCTGCCCGCCGGGCGGCGTAGGTCGCGCGGTCTGCGCTCCGGCGTTCCTTCAGGCAGCGCTTGCAACTCGATCCGCCGTCGACGGGCCGGCCGCGCCCGCAACGGATGCAACGTCCTGCGGCCCGGCGCGCGTGCTGGCGTTGCCGGGTGCGCTGACGCGCGTACCGGCGTTTGGCGGCCTCCGGCTTACCCCCGTACAGTTCCCCCGCATCGCGGGCCCTGGCGTAGCGCTCCCGGTCGCGGCGGCGCTGGCGTTCGCCGCAGTCGGTGCACAGGCGGCGGTCCGGCCCGTGAGGATGGCGGCCGCACTTTCCACAGAGCCCGCGTGCGACGCGTCGGTCGGCGCGTTCCCGGGCACGGCGGTACTCGGCATTGCGGGCTTCAGGATCCCGGACCCGCTTGCTTCCGGCCGCCCGCCGTTTGGCAGCGCGGGCCCGATCGGCAATGCGGCGTTTCTCGGCACAGGGATCGCAGACCGCGCGCCCGGTTGCGGGAGGCTGCCGGCCGCAGCGGGGACAGAGACGTTGCGCCAAACGCGCGGCGGTCCTCCGGCGCGATCGCTGGCGCTCGAATTCGCGCCGCCGCTCGGGATCTGCATAAGGCATGGCGCGCTCCCCGCAAGGTGGACAAGCACCGCCGGACGGACGGCAGAACGTTCATGGGGGAATCGCCGTTCAGCGCCGCCTGGTACGGTCGCCGAACATGCCGCAAGCGGCATAGCCCAAATGTTTCATGAAACATTTGGGCTATAATGCTATCTGGGGTCATATGTTGCGGCGCTCTCGATTCCCTCGTTAGACGGTGGATGGACACCGGATCGCCGCAACATAATTTGCAGAACTGCACCCCACGAACATGATCGTGGCTCCCACAACACGGAGACACGTCATGTTTGAAAAACTCTTTACAAAACCGTTCACAATCGAGCGGTACCGAAGCGCACCACTCGCCGAACATCGGAGGCGATATCTCAGGCACCTGGCCGCACAGGGCACCGCCAGACTGACGTTGCGGCAAATCGCGAATGACCAGGTGCGCCTGCTTTGCATTCTGGATCTGAAGGAAGGCGAGAGGATCAGCGTTTCCAGGATCGAAGCCACGGCTGCGGACTGGCCTCACGCGCGAGTTTATCGGGTTGGCCGCAGGCTGCGGTCCTCCCGCCGATCGGTCAAGTACGCTCTCGGTCGGGTCGTCCGATGGCTGCGTTTTTTGGGCTGGCTGGATGAGCCTATCGCGCGGCCACGCCACCTGCATGGTGCAGAGGTCGCCACGTATGAGCGGTGGATGCGCGATGAGCGCGGCTACGTCGAAGTATCAATCCAGGACCGGCTTCGAACCGCTGACGAGTTCTTTGACTGGCTGAAGGCCAAGGGCAAACCGCTGGGTTCGGTCACGATCGCCGACATCGATGCGTCCATCGCGGCAAAGGCAGCCCGTCGAGACTACAGCCGGGTCACCATCAGGACACACGCCGCGCGGCTTCGAGTATTCTTCGGCTTTGCCGAGGAGCGCGGCTGGTGTAACCCGGGGACGGCCGCTGGGATCATCCCTGAACGGTTGTATCCGGGACAGAACGTGCGCAGCACGCTGAGTCAGTCTGACATCCGGAATCTCTTGGCCACCACCGAGCGTGACCGGCCGGTCGATAAGCGCGACCGTGCCATCCTGATGCTGTTCATCGTCTACGGTCTGCGAGCCGGCGAGGTTCGCCGTCTGCAACTGGTGGACCTGGACTGGCACAACGAAACATTGCGCGTGCACCGGCCCAAAACGGGTCGGACGGATCTGTATCCGCTCTCCCGAGCCGTTGGACAAGCCATTGTTCGGTACCTCTTCGAGGTCCGCCCCTGTGTTGCTGACCGTACGGTGTTCCTTAGACTCGTCGCTCCGATCCAGCCACTTGGTAGAACGGCTTTCGGAAACATTGTCCGACATCGCCTGAACGGTCTGGGCATTACAGCCGGACGCCGGGGAACGCATGCCCTGCGTCACGCCGCAGCCCAACATCTGCTTGACCGGGGCGCGTCGATGAAAGTGATCGGGGATTATCTCGGGCACCGCAGTCCGCGTTCCACCAAGACCTACGCCAGGTTCGATCTGAACGCCCTTCACGAGGTCGCCGACTTCAATCTGGAGGGCCTGTCATGACATTACGAAAAGCCATCGATCGATACGTTGCCTGGCAACGCTCCCACGGCGCGAAGTTCAACACCAGCGCGCACATGCTGAGTCTGTTCCTAAAGTACCTTGACGAGGGAATCGACTGCGACGCCGTCACCCGTTCACAGGTCTGCACGTTCCTGGCGGGCAAGGGTCCGCTGACCCGATACCGGGAGAACAAGTACGGTGCGCTGGCGGGGTTCTACCGCTATGCGATCAGCCGGGGCTACGCAAGTTCTTCGCCGCTGCCGGACAATGAGCCGAAGCCGCCCCGATCGGCGCTGCCGTACATCTACTCGCGCGATGAACTGCGCCGGCTCTTCGGCTGCATCGACGCAAGCCGGGCGCTCGCGCGGCAGTTGGATGCGCAGACCTTCCGCACGCTGCTCCTGCTTCTTTACGGCGCAGGGTTGCGAGGCGGCGAGGCCCGGTCCCTGACGGTCGATGACGTGGATCTGTCCGCCGCGGTACTGACCGTGCGCGACACGAAGTTCTACAAGAGCCGCCTGGTGCCGGTCGGACCCCAGTTGGCCGATGCGCTGCGAAGCTATGCGACGCTGCGCGCAAAGCGGCCCTGTCGGCACGGCCGGCAATCCTGCTTCCTCGCAAACCGAGACGGATCGCCGCTGCACAAGGACACGGTCTACCACGCCTTCTTCAGGCTGCTGCGCCGGGCCAGGATCCAGCCTACGGACCCCTCCGTGCAGGCGCCGTGCATGCATGCGTTGAGACACAGCTTCGCAGTCCATCGAGTCACGGACTGGTACCGCCAGGGGGCTGACGTGCAGCGTCTCCTGCCGGTGCTCTCGACCTATCTCGGCCACGCCAGACTGCGCCACACGCAAGTGTACTTGTCGATGACGCCGGAGCTGCTGCATGAGGCCGCGCTGCGCTTCGAGCGCCATGCAGGAGGTATCGGCCATGAGTGACAGCCAACCTCTGCTGGGCCCCTGGCTCCAACGGTTTTTTTTGGAACACCTCGTGACCGAGCGGAATCTGTCGCGCAACACCCGCAAGAGCTACCGGGACACCTTCAGGCTGCTCGTCCCGTTCGCCTGTGCCCAACTCGGCAAAGCCGATTATCGGCTGGGCGTTCTGGATCTGACGGGTGAACTGGTTAGGCGGTTCCTCGCTCATCTGGAGGATGAACGTGGCTGCTCGCCTCAGACCCGCAACGTGCGCCTGACGGCGGTGCGCGCGTTCGCCCGTTTCGTGGCCAGCCGCGACCCGGCCCATGTCGCGTGGCGCGGCCAAATGTGCGCCATTGCGTCGAAAAAGGCAACGCCACGGCCGATCGGCTGGCTGACCGAGGACGAAATGGCCACGCTGCTCGATGTGCCCGACCGCACCACGCGGCACGGACGAAGTGAATACGTGCTTTTGCTGTTCCTGTACAAGACAGGTGCCCGCGTGTCCGAAGCCACGCAACTGCGGGTGCGCGACCTGCGGGTCGGTCGCCGGAATGGCGGCCACGCGCTCGTCACCCTGCACGGAAAGGGTGGAATGGTCCGCCAGTGCCCGCTGCAGCCGCAAACCGAACGCGTGATGGCCGAGCATGTAGAGGGGCGCCAGGCCGATGATGCCGTCTTCCTCAACAGGCGTGGCCAGCCGTTCACCCGGTTCGGTGTCTACTGGGTCGTCCAACGTTGCGCAGCCGCTGTGCCGGCATTGGCCGGAAGGAAGGTAACGCCCCATTTACTGAGACATACGACCGCCTGCCACCTGGTGTTCGCCGGCGTGGATATCAACACGGTCCGCGCGTGGCTCGGCCATGCGTCGATCGATACCACCAACGTCTATGCCGAAATCAACCTCAAGATGAAGGCCGAGGCGATGGCGCTCTGCGATGTGGCTGAACAGGGACCGAGCCGTCCGTGGAAGGAGAACAAGGGGTTGATGGCCTTCCTCGATTCCTTGTGAACGCAGAAGATAATGTTGCGGCGATCCGGTGTCCATCCACCGTCTAACGAGGGAATCGAGAGCGCCGCAACATATGACCCCAGATAGCATTATAACCCCAATATTGCACGCCGGCGCGCGTGCCAAGGCCGGTACACACGATGATCTCGTTGTAGGCCGGGCGCAGTTCCTGGACGGCGTCGACGGAGGCGACTTCGGGCTTGGGCCGGGAGCGCCCGTTGCTCTTCGCCGGCGCCTCGCCGGGCCAGCGGCGAATCTCTCCATTGCTCATGGCCCGGAAGCGCTCGACGACATAGCACTCGCCCTTGTCGATCAGGCCGCCGCCGAAAAAGTGCGTCAGGAACGTGGTGGCCGGAGCGCGTCTGTCCACGGATTCGCTCATCGTCAGAACCTCCCTCGTGCCGGTGATTCGAAGCACGGCCGGCGCCCTGTCCGGACACCGGCCGCCGTCCCGGTCGAATGCAGACCCGGCCTCCGGCGGGCGTTCGGGCGGGAACGGGATATGGCAGCGCGGGGCCGGCGCGGCCGCAACGAGGTCAATGCCGGTATGATGCGCGGGTCAAGGCCTCATCGGAGCCGCGAGAGAAGGAACGGAATTCATGGCAATCGACGAAAACACGCTGACCAAGGGTCAACTGAGAAAACTGAACGCATTGAGAAAGTCGGTCGGCGACGCACTCGGCGAAGAGGTCTTTGGCAAATGGCTGGCGCAACAGGCAGCGGCCTCAGCCCCGAAGCGGGATCCGGTAGCGGTCAGGATCGAGGAAGCGCTGGCCGGGTTCACCGGCGACCGGTCGTTCAACCTGGGCGTGTACGGGTACACGATTCGCCGTGCCCGCGGAAAGGGTGCGTCGGGGTTGGTCGCGACGAAGAACCCGAAACCATGACGACGTTGCCCGTGCGCGGCCGAATCGAATTGACCGGCTGGCAAGGGGGCACATCGGGATTTCGCGTCGTTGCGGAGTCGAGACGCCGTGTGTTCGAGCCGTTGCAGGGCAAGTTGAGGTATGTGGAAGTTGAACTTGCGGGGCACCAGGCGCCGGTATGCTGCCGGATCACACCCACATTCTGGGAGGACTGTCCGGAGCTGAGATCCGCGGAAATCGGCCGGTGGATGGTGCGGCGCGGCGACCAGCCGTGGGCGAAGAGGAAGCCACCGCGATACGAAGCGGAGCTGGTCGCCACGGATGAAGCTGCGGTAAGAATCCGTATCGTCGGGCGTGTCGAAAATCACGGAACGCGCGAACGGGTTCGCGGGTAGCTTTGTGCACGATGCCTGCGCCTGGAGTCGCACCCATTAGCCACAGTCGGCGGGCGCGTCGGGGAGTCGCCGTGCTCGGGAGCCTGTTGCTGTGCGGCCCGGGATTGCAGGCCGAGCCCTACCGGATTCCGCTGTTCGTATCGGCCACGCCGGGCAATGCGAGCCAGGGGGTGCTTCGGGTTCTCAACCGCAGCGATGCGTCGGGCATCGTGTCCGTGTACGCCATCGACGACGCCGGGATGCGCTCCGGTCCCGTGATGTTCACGCTGGCAGCGCAGGCGGCGGCGGAATTCGATGCCGCAGACCTGGCGAACGGGAATGCCATCAAGGGCCTGTCGGGCAGCCTCGGCAATACAACGATCAACCGGCGTCTGGAAATTATCACCGACCTGCACGTAGAGCCCTTGGCGTTTGTGCAGAGCGCAGACGGCACATTGGCGGTCATGCACGACGCCGTGCGGGAAACCGTGGACGGGGCCCGATACCGCTACGAGGTACCGATCTTCAATCCCTCAAGCAACGTCACGCAGGCGAGCCGGCTGCGGTTGATCAACCCGGGCGACGCAGTTGCCGCGGTCACGATCGGCGCGCTCGACGATACCGGCGCCGCCGCCACCGGAGGTGAGGTGCAACTGACGGTGCCCGGCGGAGGAGCGCGGACCTTGAGCGCGCAGCAACTGGAAGCGGGCGACCTGTTCATCATGGGCCGGTTGGGCGCGGGCGTGGGCCGCTGGAGGCTGAGGGTATCGGCCGACCGGCCCATCCAGGTGGTGAATGTATCGGTCAACCCAACCGGCGAGTGGAACAATCTCTCAACATCGGCCGTGCGGGGACCGGCGCCAGTCGATCACGCGGCGTTCACCGAGCGCTTCGACGGGCTCGACGTGGTGTACGAAACCGACAACCGTCGCTTGAATCTTGCCTTCCAGCCCGAGGATCGGTACTCCGAGACCGGGCAGGTCGATGGAGTGATGGTGAGCATGGCTGGCAGTCATCGCTACAGAGGACTCGGGCCGGACGCGGGGCGGCTGAGGTTGATCTATGACAATGGGGATGAGTGTCAAGCCAACTATCACTTTGCCTCGCGGTTTTCCGGCTGGTTCGCATCGCGCTGCACCGATGGCGGCAATCCCGAAGGGCGCTGGTTGGCCGGGGACTGGTTCATTGACGATGGTGTGGATACCTCGCCTGTCCTCGACCAGGACCGTCCGGGCGACCATGACTACAGATCCGGCGCCGCCATTGACACGCTGACTCTGCCAGCCGCAACCGGCGGTGACGGGATCCTGAGGTACAGCCTTTCGCCTGACGTGCCGGGCCTGAACTTTGACGCCACCACACGCCAACTCAGCGGCACACCGTCCGAAGCGCGCAGATTCATCATGACTTACACGGTGACGGATGACGATGGCGACACGGATTCCTACAACTTTACAATCACCGTCGTTTCGTCGGATGCCGTGGCGGATGCCGTGGCGGATGGCGAATGCCATGTGGATCTTGTCCTGGGTATCGGCGAGAGCTGCATCTACCCAGGTACCGATGACGCGTTCAGCGTGAACGAACGTGGCCGGGGCGCGTTCCTGTCCTATCTCGCCGGGATCCGGATTAGGGTGGAAAACGAGACCGTCGATGGGCGCGTGTACGACCTCGTCGCCTCGCACCAGGGCGATGGCGTATGGCGCATTGAACGCGTTGCCGGCAGCACCGAACCGCCGACTGCGGACACGTCGCCGACATTTGGTAGCGCGCCTGCGCCGGAACACCAGAACTACACGGTCGGCACCGCCATTGATGCATTGCTGCTGCCGGCGGCCAGCGGGGGAGATGGCGAGTTGACTTACAGCCTTTCACCCGACGTACCGGGGCTGAGCTTTGACGGCACGATTCTCCAGCTAACCGGCACGCCGTCCGTGGCGGGTAGCTACGCCATGACCTATACCGTGACGGACAGCGACGGAGACGCCGATACACGCACGTTTAGCATCACAGTGGGTCCGTCCGACGCCATCGCCGAAGGCGATTGTTACGTGGGCCTGACGATGGGAAGTGGCGACAGTTGTACCTACCCCGATACTGAAGAGGCATTCAGCGTGGATGAACAAGGTCGGGGGTCGTTCCTGTCCCTGCTCGCCGATGTCACCATCCGGATCAACGTGCAGTCCGTCAACGGGCGGGCGTACGATTTTGCCGCCTCTCACCAGGGCGACGGTGTCTGGCGAATTGAGCGCGTCGCCGGAAGCACGGACACGCCCACAGACGATGGAGACATGGGAACCGGCGAGGAAGTCTATCGCGGCATTCGGGTGGCGCCGGAGAATCGCTGTTCAGAATACGACAGCGACGATTATTCCTACCCTCGGTCGGTCGAGGACCGGATCGTGGCGGGCATCGGCAAAATCTACGGTCCGTACACAGGACAGTGCTTCGATTCGACGGGTGATACCGATATAGAGCACATCGTCGCCCGGTCGGAGGCGCACGACAGCGGCATGTGCGCTGCGAGCGCCGCGACGAAGCGGACGTTCGCGCGGGATCTTCTCAACCTGACGCTGGCCAGCCCATCGGTGAATCGTTTTCAGAAGAGCGACAACGACGTGGCGGAATGGCTGCCCAGCCTCAATGCCTGCTGGTACGTGGCGCGCACGCTGGAGGTGCGCCGAAAGTACGACTTGACCATCGACCGGCGCGAAGCCGATGCGACCGAGCGCGTCCTTTCGATGTGTGCCTCCACGGACATGATCGTGCAGGACTGCGATACCCAGCCGCAACGACCGCTGGCGCTAGTCTTGTACGACGATAACGGCAATGGTCGCATCACCTGCGCGGAAGCCCGCGCGCACGGCATTGCCCCGGTGCACCGGGGGCACATCGCCTATCCTTACATGGATGATCGGGACAATGATGGCGTGGTGTGCGAGTGATGGTGGCATGCTGATTTCAAAGTGCCAGAAATCGTGTCTTCCATGGAGCGGTTCAAGGGAACTTTTGGCAAATGGACTGGAACCTCGTAGATCGGCGTCTCAAATTCCACCATGACAGACTTCATTGATCTCGATCGCCAATTTCGCGATCTCACAAGAGAGGAACTGGAAGATCCCCAACTGGTGATTGCCTGGGAGAGTTCGGAGCGTAGCCCGTACATCGCTTGGGCCGAATTGCTATCGCATGATCGGGTTATCTTGCTGGCCGAGGCTGGGTCGGGAAAGACGGCCGAAATGCGCCACCAGGTCAATCGCTTGGTCGGGGAGGACAGATTTGCGTTCTTTCTGCCATTGGAGTCGCTCGACAGCGAATCGGTTGCTGATCTTCTCTCACCCGAGGAGAAGGGGCGTTTCAAAAAATGGAAATCGGATGGCGATGCGACCGCTTGGTTTTTTCTTGACGCAGTTGACGAGCTAAAGCTCAACAGGGGGAGGCTCGACCGAGCGCTGCGTCGTCTGTCCAACGACATCGACGGCCAGATCCATCGGGCGCGGATCATTATTTCGTCGCGACCCAGCGACTGGCGTTCGAGCGTGGATCTGAATTTGGTGCGCAATAGGCTGCCGATACCTGTCAAGAGTCGCGATTCCTCTCCCCAGTTGCCGGACGACGTGTTTGTTCAGGCTCTGAGGAATACCGAAGCCGGAGGCAAATCGAATATCCCGCGATCGGAGCAGAGTTCGGGCGAAAATGAGATCAAGTCTGTGGCTCTGGTCCCCATGGACATGACCAAGATAAGGCGTTTTGCCGCCAAGTCTGGCGTGAAAGATTCTGGCGCATTCCTTAAGGAAATTTCCCGGGAGAACGCTTGGATATTCGCTCGCCGCCCCCTGGATCTCAACGATCTAATTGCGAGTTGGCGACGATCTGGGCAGCTGGGAACTCGGGCTGAGCAGCATGAAACCAATGTCGCCGTGAAACTGAAGGATGATCCCGATCGCCCGGATTGCGGCGTTCTCCCCGACACGCAGGCTCGAGAAGGATTAGAGCGTATTGCTCTGGCCCTAACGCTAACTCGCACGCGTACGGTCCGATCTCCCGAACAGTCAGTGGGTGACCCAAGCGGAGATAGCATTCTGGATGCAGCGGAAGTCCTCCCTGACTGGACAGAAGAACAGCGACAGGCCTTACTACGCCGCGCTCTTTTTGATCCAGCCACATATGGGCGAGTGCGGTTCCATCATGGCTCGGTGCAGGAGTTTCTTGCGGCCCGACGATTGAGAGAACTGCGCAAGAAGGGCATGTCGGTAGCTGCCTTGCAAAGACTGATTTTCTCCGAAATTTATGGCGTAAAGGTGGTAATACCCTCAATGCGTGCAATCGCCGCATGGCTCGCACTCTGGGACGATGATGTGCGTGCAGGGTTAATTGAGCGCGAGCCGGAAGTTTTACTATCGCTGGGGGACCCGGGCTCACTTCCACTTGGGTCGCGCGTCCGTCTCATTCGCGCGTTTGTATCCGATTACGGCGATGGAGGTTGGCGTGGCCTGAAGGTGCCGATCAATGAGGTGCGGAGGCTATCGCACCCTGATCTCGGCCCTGTCATTCGTGAGTGTTGGGGGGAAGGGCCAAGAAACGAGGATGTACGGGCACTTCTGATAGATATGATATGGCAGGGGCGTGTAGATAATTGTGCCGATTTGGTGCTACCCGTCGCCCGAAACCCGGAGGTTGCAAGCTACGAACGCATCGTTGCGGTCCGAGCGCTCAAAGCGTGCGGTCGCAATAGCGATCTGCGGACGCTGGCCGACGAAATGTTGGCTGACCGGAAAAGTTGGCCTGATCGAATCGTTCACGGTGTAGCGGAGGACCTGTTTCCAGAAATTATCTCTGTCGACGAACTGATCATGCTAATGGAGCAGATACCCGAACCGAAGAGGACCGTTGGCGGATTCGAATGGACATCGAGAAAGATCGTCGAAGCTATGGACCCACACTCTGAGATATCGAGAGATCTGCGGGACAAATTGGCGGAGTTGATCTGGGGCGGTCGCGATCGCTCGGGAAACCACTACGATATGCGTAGCCAGTTTGGCCACTTGGTACCGGCGCTCGCGATCTTGTGCGACAAGCAACTATCGGCTAGATGTAACAGCATAACGAGTGAGCTGGTCCGCGCTTCCGTCGTCGCTTCCCGATTCGGTGGTGATCGAAGCTATGAGCAAGTCCGCAGGCTTCGAGCGCGATTTTGCGTAGATGAGGCACCACGTGGCAATGCATTTTGGGCAGAGCTTGCGTTCACTGATATTGTCGAGCCTAGCGCAGACGATTGGCTTCGTCGCCATAATGCCTGTCAGGGGGGCCTCATCAATCGGCTCAACGACAACGACCGAGAGTGGCTTGAGAGTGCGCTCGGGGATGAAAGTCGACCGGAACGCCAGCCGGTCGCATTATACGTTTTGATCGATCTGTGGCGTCAGAGAGGGGGAGAGACCTCGGAGCTAGACAACATACGCAAAATCCTGAAGGGAAACACGAGTCTCGGTCAAGTCTTGGAGAGCCAGACAGCGCCACCAGGGCCGGATGAAGAATGGGAGGCAATTGAAAAGAGAAGGCAAGAACGTCGGCGCGAGTGGGAAAACGATGAGGCAGAACGCATAGCAAATTGGACTGCTTGGCGCGATGAGTTAATTGAGAATCCGGACGATGCGTTTTCTTCGAAGAACCTGAAAGAGACAATCGGGAATCTGTATTTTTGGTTAAGGGCCTACAAGTATCAGCGAAACTCTTTCGACACATGGGACAAAGAGGCGCTCGCGTTGGTCTTCGGGGCCGACATTGCCGATCGAACGGAGAATGCCTTGCAGAGGCGATGGCGTGCAACCAAACCTGTGCTCTGGTCGGCACGATCAACTGAGTCGAAGGGTGAGCCGCCACCCTATGAATGGATTTACGGGCTTATGGGAGTCGCATCGGCGGCGCGCAAAGAGGGATGGACCGAGTCACTTTCGCCGAGGGACGCGGAGGTAGCGACAATTCTTGCAACGATAGATCTAAACGGCTTCTCACCGTTTATTGGGGACTTGGCCGAATCGCATCCTATCGAAGTAAGCGCCGTCATTGGTGGCGAAATCGCTGCTGAACTCGCCGTTGGAGGCAAATTTGACCATTTGCAAAGTCTTCAGAATCTTATGCACGCTGACATCAAAGTACAAAGACTATTGATGTCTCGCTTGATTGAGCTACTCCAGTCGTGGCCGACTGTGGATTGGGATGAGGAAGGTCCGCGCTGGGTGCATCATTTAGAACAAGTCATACGCATACTGAGCGCGGCAGAAGAAAAGGAGGATAGGGATTTGGTCGCAAGTGAATGCCGCAGACGCCTGGATGTCGACACAGGAGGAGCGCTGGCGCTACAGTGGTTGAAAGGGTTGTTTCGATTCGACGCTGCGGCAGGGACTCAGTGGTTGGTCGGTTCACTGTCAAGTCCAGACAAGAAAGAGACTCGCGCGCGCGCCATTGAATGGTTCGCTACGATTTTCGGGGACCGGGAGGCTGTTGCACTCCAGTTCAGGGATTCCAATCAACGTGCCGAGGTGCTCGCTGAACTGGTGAACTGCGCTTACCGGTGCATCCGCTCGGAGGATGATCAGGTTCACGATGGAGTATATTCTCCGAACTCTCGCGATCACGCGGAGAACGCGAGAAATTTTCTGCTCGCTTCATTGATCGAGACTCCGGGTGCGGTAGCCTTCAATACTATTGCTGCGCTGGCGGATACGCAGGAATTTGCAGACAGTGCGGATCGTATGAGGCTCATGGCCCGGCGACGTGCTGCGGCCGACGCGGAACTTCCAAGATTTAGCTGCCAAAACGTACTGGAGCTTGATAGTCGCTATGAAGTCCCACCGCGAGACAGGGACGGTTTGTTCGATGTCATGATGAATCGCCTCCGCGATCTTGCCCACGACTTGGAGCATCACGAATTCTCGGATCGGCGTACCGTCCAGAGAATAAATGACGAACCGGAAATGCAACGATGGCTTGCCTTGCGACTGCAATCCAGGGCAAACGGAGCCTATGCCGTTACCCGGGAAGAGGAAGTTGTTGACCGAAAGGAAACGGATATCCGCCTCTTTGCAAAGGGGGGGCACCACAAGGCGGTCATTGAGGTGAAGATAGCCGATAATGGGTGGTCGGTGAACGACTTTGAGCGAGCACTTCGCGCGCAATTGGTAGGACAGTACTTGCGACACTCGAATTGCAAGGCAGGATGCTTACTACTTACATATCACGGAAGAAAAAGTTACTGGATTCACCCGGAGACTAAGCAGCGGATTCAGTTTGGGCAAGTCTTAGAGTACTTGAGGGACAAAGCGCAAAATCTGGAAATCGAAAGAATACATGATGTCCGAATTGAGGTGTTTGGCTTAGACCTTACGGGCTCTTAACCACAATCGGGGGCATTCCATGAACCGGTCAAGCACCAACGTTTCGGGGGTCCGGTTCTGCGCTGCGGTCAAAGCAGCGCGACTGATTCTGAAAACAAGCGACGTGATTGCATGTCAGTGAGGCGGAGGGCTAGAAGCGCCACTTCGATATCGGAGGCGGCCCGCTGCTTGGGCTGCACGAGGGGTTCAAGCTAGCACCCACTACGTTGCTGTGGTTAAGGGCTCGTCCATCTACACCTTGGAAAGGACCTACAGCCAAGGAAGAATTCTCCGTCTTCGTGTCTTATGCGCACTGCAGTCAAATCGCCGCATCGCGTACACGTTCGCAATTTGAGCGGGATCTGCGGACGGGCTCCGAGTGGCGGCTGAATAGGCGGAGGGGTAGGCGCCTCCCTGTTTGTCGCACACGGCGTGCACAGCGTAGTGCCCGGCATTGCAGCGAGGCGAGGTTTCGGAATTGGGTTACTACAATCTTCGCAGCGTACGAGGTCACGGTGGTCGAGAAGCACATCTTCTTCGTCGTCTAATATGCGCACCGATCATTGACCGCAAGCGGAGCAATCAATTGATCAAAATGCGTAGATATCGTGTCAATCGTCAACTCGCCATGAGCGTGGAAACTGTCCAGCTCCACAGTACGACCGCAGTTTACGCCTTGAATGGAAACGTACAAGAAAGGGGACATTGGCCAATACTAGCCCATGCATCGAGCATTACTGGTCGGTATCCAGCGATTGCGGCCGCGCCACGAAAGTTGGCAGGACGGTCTCCCAAGTGTTGGCTCTCAAGTTCTGACTGAGATTTTCGTCGGTCCCAACCGATGCCCGTCGGACAAAAATTCCGTGCACCGCCTCACTACGCTTAGGTGCCGTGATCGGAAGTTGTTTGAGGGTGAATCAATTCAGACCCCGGTGCCGGATCTGACTCGAATTGTCGGCAACGACGCGAACGTGCGCCAGAATTATGGAGACTTACTGGAGTTGGTCTCGATTCTTGCCGAGTCGCTCTATTTCAGATTGCAATGTCGCTAAGGCTTCAAGGATGTCTGTTCTCTTGTGAACTTGCCGTACGTGTAGCTGCCATTTCTCGAACTGTTGGAGCATTGCGCCGATTTGTCCTGAACCATGATTCAAGACATGGTCCATGATCAGTGGAGTCGCACCATTATAGTAAGCATTAAGGCAACAAATTGTGACCATGACATCATTGCCACCGAGCAGATCGAGATCGCGAGCGAGGAGTTCACTATAATCGTTGCCGGAATGCTCGTGAGTGAGTTCTGGCGTTACTGGCTGTTCGGCGGAGGCGCCAAATACCATCGGGTGCCGAGCAAACAATCGTGTCATATGTGTCTCTATACGTTCGACCAAGTGCATCAACGATATCGTGAGCCAGCACTCACGAGCCCCATCGAACAGCTCACGCCATAATTCTTTCGCTTTATCGATTCGGCAATTCGAAGGCGAGAGAAGCCAGTCGATGCAAGATGTTCCGGCGGCAAGAAGGAAAAGGGAAGGTGCAAGGGCATCGCTATCGTTCGTCTTCTGCCAATGCTGGGTGCGCCGACGTTGCTCAACCAACATATACCAGGAATTCCGCCATCTCTCCGCGGGGTCATCCACATTGGCTAGCAAGTAGCCGCAACTGGACGCTAGCAGATTGCCCGAAACCGCGGTTCCAACTGCTTCGATTTCGAACGCCCGATCGCGAGTTGCCAGCAAGGCATCAAGCCAACCGATGAGCGTTTGGCGCTCCTCCGCTGATCCATTGCCGATCCTGTGATCGAACAATGCCACTAGGGAGAGCGCCCCAAGACGTGAAAGTGCTTGGTCATGGCCTTGAGATGCTGGATTGGCTGGTGCGATGTCGCCGGCGCTTGGAGCAACGGGAAAGTCGACAAATGCATGGATATCGCTGCCGGTAAGCCCGGCCCCGTGAAGACCAAGTGATATCCATTCAATTAAATCACTCTGCCAGAGGTACTCATGAGGGTGGTCTGTGTTGCGACCACGCCGAGCGCTGTCCTTCCGTTCGTCGGCCACTTTTCTGAACAACCAGTGTGGGCCGAGGAAGCGACCATCCGGTCGTTCCAAGACGATATGCCCAAGTTCTTCAAACCACGACGAAATCGTCGCCTTGATGGTTGTCCTCGCCTCAGAATAGTTATCTTCCGACTGTTGGGTAGCACGGATCGTGTCCCAAAGAGCATAGCAATGAGCCTCCGCAGTTTGCAGCAACAATAAAGCAAGCACGTTACCGTTCCACGTTTGACCGTCGTCGCTGCTCATCGGTGCAGATCTTAACAGCGCCGATATCTCGTCCCGATCATGCAGAATCGTATGACTCTGGAGAACATGAAATAGTGGCAGTGGAAAATCAAATTGCTCTAGACGGTCACAGATGGTAACCCGGTCAATTGGCAACACAACCGGGATCATGTCCAGCGGTGCGAAATGGAAATGAAACTGAGCGTCTTGGTGCTTCCACAGGCCGTCCATCGACGGACGCGAACGCCATTCATCCACAAATTGGTTCAAGGCATTCTGTTCGATCTGAAAAGTCATGCTTCCTGGATTGCGATTGGTCTCGCTGATCCAAGTGTCTAAATTGGAGAGGATCGCAGGGAAGGCAGCGGGACAGCTGTGCAATCGTTGCCGGAAAGAGATGATAAAGGCCGAATATAGCAGATGCTGGGAGCAGATCAATTCCCAGAGTGCGGCGATAAGGTTGTTGGGCGTCGATTTCTTCGTTGCCAATTCGTCAACAAGGGCTTTGGCCAAGGCCAGTCCAAGTAGCCATGCAACAATGTTCCTCTGGTCGTGTTCATTTCCTTCAAGCAGCGCAGAGAACCCTTCGGCAAGCAATTGTCGCCGTCCTGCATCGGATACATCTTGAAATGCCTGCACTGGCGATAGGTCTGAAGGAAGCGTCAAGAGATCCGAAAGCCGATGATCACCATTGTGAAATTGCAAATGGTGCCAGTGGAATAGCACATCTCTACACCATGTTGTCAAACTGGAAACGATTGATTCAAAATCGGGCAGTTCCTCTGCATCCTTGCGGATAGAATCAAGATCGTTGCGGCGCGCAGTCACGTACGCGTTGCTTCGATCAAAGCGTGGATCACGCATTGCAAGATCTCCAGCACTCTTCGAAAAATTCTTGTGCGCGAGTTTCGGACGCGGCCCACGGTCCGCTCGCCGCAGTCAAACTCGGGTGCCCTCCGCCGACGGTTGAACCAAAATGCCAGAGGGTTCCGTCGATGATTGCAAACCGATCATGCAGAAAGGGAAACCGGTGTTTGTCCAAGGACGCACACCATCGAACTTCCACTTGATTTGCGTATTTCCGGTGCATGTTGAGGTGTCGTGTGAGGTCTTTTCTCAAGCGCTCTCTCTCCGCGCTCTCAAATCCGGCTCCGCTAGTCAGCAGGCGAACATCGCGGGCCTGACTCGTGGAGAGTGCGGGTTGTAAAACACTGACGCCAAGTTCGTCAAAATGTGGATCAAGCAAAAGAACATGAATTTCAGCCTCTATCACCGCAAGTTCGAATGCAACCAGCTTTAGCACGGTACCATCTTGCAGAGCCTGAGCTCTTGCAAATATGCAATCCTTGGGCGGAAAGTTGGGCATGTCGCGATTTTCGATTTGTCGCTCGAATTTGATCGAGGGCCAGAGCAATTGTGGCTCAAGCGACGGTTCGGGAAGGCGTCGAGCAGGAATGTCATCACGAACAACCACTGCGGGACGAAGAAGCGCACTCATTTGCAAATTGTACGGATGGGCAGGCTGACAAGTGATACATTGCGCTGTTGCGCGATCACACCGATGTTCGGTCGAATACGCATTTTTAGAGCGCAGGTGCCAAGCGCCAGAGTGCTTCAAGGCGTTTGATGACCGGTTCCGGGTCCGGTAATCGTACGATGATACCGGCGCGTTCCCCAATCGTATTCAGGGAGTTTCCGGAAATCCAAACAGTTTTGTCTACGATCAGAAAACGGTCGTGCACGGCGGGCACTTTTCCCTGCAAGACGCGAATCTCCGGTGGTGTAAAATAGTCCGCGAAAGTGTCCTTCAAAATCGACATGAGTTCGGATGCGGAATCAGAGTGTTCCCTGGGAGAGCTTGCCTGCGTGAATGCCAAGCGAGAAGTCAGAACCCGCAATTGCACTTTCGGTCGGCGAATCGCGTGACCAAACGCCAAGAGTTCTCGGCCAGCAAAATACGGGTCGACGATGAATACTGTATGCTGCGCGGCGCCGATTTTTTTTCGCACAAATTCCGCTGCATCGCTTGGTGCACCATGAAACCACTGTTGGTCGTAGTTCTTGGCGGCGTGTTGGCGAGAGCGTCGGTGTTCCGCGTGAATAAGGCGAGAGACAACATCAGTGTCGTCTAGCTGATCTCCGACATGGATTCCATTCGCATCTTCAACTTCATGCACTTCGTACTCGTATTCAGGCCGAGTGTGTCCTGCGTCCGGAACTTGAATCCTCTTCGTGCGTCGTCGCATTTCGACATTTAGTCGAATGTGCTTCAACAGGGGAAGAGGTTCGTGCCAACTGAGCAAACCGTACTTGGTATGGGAGATGAATTGCCCCTCTCGGAGTAGTTCGGCAGGCAAGTCAAATGATACAATCGCGTCGCTATTGAACTCGTGGACGAGAGGAGCCATACGTCCACGCAAGCGTTCACTATGGACTTCCAATCTCAATTCCTTAAGGCTTTGTCCATGGCGTTTTACGATCTTGTAGACCACGGTTTCGGCAGAGCTCGCAGTTGAGGGTTCAACGTGACTCTTCTCGATAGATCGGAACAACGGATTCGGAGCAACCATACATATTGCCCCTTGGTAATCCGGATAGGTGTCGACGATATCGAAATTAAGCCACTCGCCTAACGTAGCCTGGTTTCTGTTGGCACCGATTGTCTCTCTGACCGGTCGGGAAATGACTTTCTCGGGAAACAGGAAATGAGCGCGCGAACCATGCATCCAGTCAGGCACGAAATGTAGCACGTTCGACGTTTCGAAATGAGGCCAAGGAGGTTCTGACAAGAACGGGCCACCCTTCAGGTTCGGGCCATTGCCGAACTCCCGATGCTTCGAGTCGTGAGGAAGTACAATGCAACCATCGACAGCGTTCCGATACCAGTCGATGGCGTCTCCTACGGGCAGGACAAATCGTTGATATTGTAGATACTTGCGGGTCTTGTTCTTTGCGCGAGCCCTCTTTGTTGGGCATCCGACAGTGTCTGGAAACTCGCTCGGTCGCAACTCCACCATACCGAATAGTAGATGCCGGACGTTATCATCGCGAAACCAAGCAAGATGGATTACAGCCTGAGTATATCCATCGAAATCCATGGTCCTGCTCCGGTTGGTGGTCACATAATACGGCTTTAATCATGCAGGATGTGAGGATTTTAATGTACAAGGGAGTGGACTGGAGCCCGATGTGGCTTCGCTGACCCACAGTCAGGTGGAACTGGCCAGCGCTTCAGCAGCAGGAAAATCACGACGTGCGTGCGGGTGGCACGGCGCACCGCCGCAGAACGCCCGTAGCCCAGCGGTGGGTTGAACGCGCTCGGTCAGCGTGACGTTTCTTTTTGGCGCTGAGCCCGCACAGCCTGCGTGCCGGCTCAGCCGGCCAAGCACCGCAACGAGCATAGAGTGCGGCGGTCGACGCCTCGGCGGAACTGTCGGTGAACCTGCTCATTGGTCCTCCTTCGCTACAGTTAAAGGACAGCCGGTCGGGTTGCTCCCCGGACGCTGATGCCGTCCCGACCTTAGTCAAGCTCGCTCTCTTCGTGGGACAAGTGAGTGCGGTGGGCACCGGGGCGGCTGGGCGTCCGATGCGCCTCGGCTGCGAAGACTCGGAGAAAGCGTAGGCATTGCCCCCACCATGCTAGGATTCCCGCGCCAGTTATGATTGTTCGCCGTCGAAAGTCGAGCCTGCGCCGCGCACCAAGCTGCTGTGTGGCAATTGAAATTTGGAGCTTCGCAGCGGGGCGCAACGCATTGCAATCCGTACCCGCAGCCTACCTGTGTCGTCGGGAAGTGCTCCGAT
The DNA here is from genome assembly GCA_965262365.1 of Candidatus Rariloculaceae bacterium. Classification (GTDB taxonomy): domain Bacteria; phylum Pseudomonadota; class Gammaproteobacteria; order Steroidobacterales; family Rariloculaceae; genus UBA6522. Next base: position 2,051,696 of record OZ253541.1, on the reverse strand, counting down.
CTTGGCGGTGGGTGTGTTAACGCCAGGCGCTTTCATCGCCAAGTGGCGAAGGTCTGAGCTAAAGGAACGTTCGGCGTCGCAGGAACACTTCATCGACCTCTGCCGCCTGCTCGGCGAGGCGACGCCCGCGGAAGCGGACCCGGCGGGCGAGTGGTACTGCTTCGAGCGCGGCGCTCGGAAGGACACGGGCGGCGATGGCTGGGCCGACGTTTGGAAGCGCGGCTGTTTCGCGTGGGAGTACAAGGGGCGGCGGGCCGATCTGGACGCGGCGTTCAATCAATTGCGTCAGTACGCGCTTGCGCTGGAGAACCCGCCGCTGCTAATCGTGTCGGACATGGCGCGCTTCCGCATCCGCACGAACTGGACGAACTGCGTTAGCGAAGTTCACGAGTTCGTGCTCGACGATCTCGGCGACGGCGCGACCCGTGACAAGCTCAAGTGGGCGATGTCGGACCCGGAGCGGTTGAGGCCGGGAGTGACCCGGCAGACGGTCACGGAGCGCGCGGCGGCGACGTTCGCTGAACTTGCCCGAGGTTTGCGCGACCGGGGCCATGAGCCGCACACGGTGGCACACTTCGTCAATAGGCTGGTGTTCTGCATGTTCGCAGAGGATGTGGGGTTGCTGCCCGATGACATGTTCACCCGCATGCTGACTCATGCTCGGCGCAATCCTGAAAAGTTCGCGGACTACGCCTCGCGGCTGTTCGGAGCGATGGCAACCGGTGGCGACATCGACTTTCAGGCGGTGGACTGGTTCAACGGCGGGCTGTTCGACGACAACACGGCGTTGCCGCTCGATCGGGAGGGGATCGAAACGGCGTTGCGGGCGGCTACGCTCGACTGGTCGGAAATCGATCCGTCGATCCTCGGCACGCTGTTCGAGCGCGGGCTCGATCCGGACAAACGGGCGCAGCTCGGGGCGCACTACACCGACCGCGAGAAGATCCTGCGGATCGTCGAACCGGTGATCGTGGGTCCGCTGCTCGCGGAATGGCAGACTGCGAAAACCGAGATCGTGGCCATGTTGGAGCGCGCCGACGCAGCGAGGTCGCGTGCGGCTCAGACTCGGGTGCGGCGGCAGGCGGATCGTGCGCTGCGCACCTTCCTGGAGCGGCTGCGGAGATTCACTGTACTCGATCCGGCCTGCGGCTCGGGGAACTTCCTCTATCTCGCGCTGCACGCGCTAAAGGACATCGAGCACCGGGTCCAGCTTGAAGCCGAGACGCTCGGGCTTGAGCGTGGGTTCCCGGCGGTCGGCCCCGCGAATGTGAAGGGCATCGAGATCAACGCATACGCGGCGGAACTCGCCCGCGTGTCGGTGTGGATCGGCGAAATCCAGTGGATGCGACGCAACGGGTTCGGCGCGTCGACCGACCCGATCCTCGACCCGCTCGACACCATCGAATGCCGAGACGCGATCCTTGCGCCGGACGGAAGTGAGCCGGACTGGCCGCAGGCCGATGTCGTTATCGGCAATCCGCCCTTTCTCGGCTACTCACCACAACGTGAAACGCTTGGCAACGACTATATTGAGGCCGTTCGCGGCCTGTACAAGGGCGCCGTCCCGGCGTTCGCCGATCTTGTGTGCTATTGGTTCCAAAAGGCAGGCAAGTTGATGGCTTCTGGTAGGGTCTCACGGGCTGGCTTGGTTGCCACAAATTCGATTCGAGGCGGAAAGAACCGCGTCGTGCTCGACCGAATTGTTGGGGAGTCGATGATCTACGATGCTTGGGCGGACGAACCCTGGATCGTCGACGGTGCAGCAGTGCGGGTTTCGCTGATCTGTTTTGGTGCGCAGGATGTTGGGCTACCTGTGTGCCTCAATGGCAAATATGTTCGTCGAATCAACGCCGATTTGACGGCAGCGACGGCCGACCTTACCGTTGCTGTGAGACTGCCCGACAATCGCGGCGCAGCCTTTATTGGTGGCATGAAGAAGGGCGCTTTCGACATATCTGGCGACCTAGCTCGGCAGTGGCTACGCCTTCCCGCTAATCCCAACGGTCAGCCCAACGCCGATGTGCTCAGGCCTTGGATGAATGGAAGGGATGTTACAAGCCGCCCGGCGGGCAAGTGGATAGTCGATTTCGGGCATGGGATGAGCGAAGTCGAGGCCGCGCTATACGAAGCGCCCTTCGCCCATATCCGCGAACTCGTGAAGCCTGCGCGGGACAAGAACAACCGCGACGACCTGAGGCAAAACTGGTGGCGGCATGACCGTTCCGGGCAGACGCTGTTCGCCCGGCTCCCGACCCTGGCTCGCTACATAGCTACCCCACGGGTAGCTAAACACCGCCTCTTCGTGTGGATCGATTCCCGCGTCTGCCCCGACGGACAGCTCGTCGTCATCGCCCGAGACGACGAAACGATCTTCGGCATCCTGCACAGCCGGTTTCACGAGGCGTGGTCGCTGCGGCTCGGAACCAGCCTGGAAGACCGGCCGCGCTACACGCCGACCACCACTTTCGGGACCTTCCCCTTCCCGGACGGCCTCACGCCGGATATCCCCGCCGCAGACTACACCGATGACCCGCGCGCCACGTCCATCGGCGAGGCTGCGCGGCGGTTGGTCGAGCGTCGTGATCGCTGGCTCAATCCACCTGAATGGGTAAAGTGGGTGGATGAGCCGGCACCCGGTTACCCGAAGCGCCCCGTCGCCCGCGACGAGGCGGCGGCAAAGGAACTCAAATCCCGCACTCTCACCAATCTCTACAATACTCGCCCGCAATGGCTCGCCGATGCACATGCGGCTCTAGATTCGGCCGTTGCGGCGGCGTACGGATGGGATGCGGAAATTTCCGAAGACGGGGCGTTGGAGGAGCTACTGCGGCTCAATTCAATCAAGTGTGCGTAGCGGTCACCGTGAGGCGGTCTTGCGGAGGGACGGTGGGCGGCGGCTTTCCGGACGCCGATTCTGCAAACAGCAACTTCGCGTACGGCATCCTCAAGCAGAGGACCGGATTGAAAGCTGTAAATCTCCTCCAATTAGCTTCGGACCGTTCAACTCCGTTGATTTGAGTCGGAGAGTTATGTCGCCAATATCGCCGATATCCATAATTTCGCTATTGTTGCCTCCTGTACCTGTATTGATCGCAACTCTAAATTCACGCTGGAATTTGTAATGGTTCTGCTTCCAGAATACAGAGTCCTCATCGTTGAACAGGCCATGAAAAGTCTCCGGATCATAATATTTTACCAGACCGCACTTTAGCCGAAACGTCTTCGCCAAGGCCGCTCGCGTTACGCGGCGGACAAATGCTGACACGTCCTTTATGACTACCGCATTATTGCCAAGGGCAACACATTGAGGCGGAACTCTTAACTGCCGTCGAAGTCGTTCGACATCATTCGTAGCGGCAAGTCGGTCCAGATCTAGATCTCCGCTATGCATTGCATGCATACAAAAGACATGCAGGTCATCAAGCCAATGTTTCTGTATTTGAATTTGTGCGTCCTGAATTCGCACGCCGTTTATGTCCAAAATTCCTTGGCCTGGTTGGAGCCATCCTGTAGTGCCCTCATTCCTATCTTTGCGGCCGGTTGAATCTTGGTATTCATTTTCGATGGTCTTGAAATAACCAAGCCTGTTCATGTAGACCAGCCCATTTTCAAAGGCATCTGCATGGTCTGGAGTATCGAAGAACTTGACGAGGAGGAATGTTGTCGGCACAGAATGGTCTCCTACTGATGTTGGACGGTTGGCACCCTCGGACTAGTATACGTTTACTGGGCTATCACAGACAGGCGGTTTATAGTTCGGATAACGGTACCTCGGTTGTAGACAACTCCGAGTTGAGATGAAGACGAATATTAGCCTTCACGCATGCCCACGATTCATTGCAGTCGCAATAATACTGCCTATCTCTTCAGCCGTCTCGATCAAATGTTTGTCGGCCATGTGTGCGTGGTTGGCGGTGGTTCGATGCCGCCGGTGCCCAAGCAGTTTACCGACGAGCGGCAGGTTCTCACCGGACATGACGGCCTGGCTGGCAGCCGTATGCCGAAGGTCGTGCAGGCGTAGCTTGCCGAGTGCGGCGTGCCTGCGGACAACGTGCCAACAGGTGACGAATCGGTGCGGATCCTTGATGCGGGCGAAGCGGGGAAATAGTGTCACCGACAATCTGAAGGTGCACTAATTCCATCAGTCTGAAATTGTCGTTTTCTTCGGCGGCGTCTTCTTCGGAAGCCTTCCTCAAAAAGCTTCTTCGTTTTCTTCGGTCCCTTGTACATCAGCGCGCCGACCCGGTTCCGCCAGCGACGACATCGGTGGTCCCAGTTGGCTCATTGATGACTCAGCGAAGACGACGCAAGTACTTGAACTGCGGGCGCTTGTTTCGCCCGGCCCGCGCAAAGTGCGCCGCCAGAGATACTCATCGGAGGCGCCGTGCCGCAAGACTGCTAGCCAGGCGCGCTAGCTGCAACACGCCAATAACGATTCCGGATTGCAGCCACGAAAACGCCTCACAAAAAGCTATAACTTCAAACTGACGAATTTAGTGCAATTTCACGCTGTTGCTAGCAAGAAAAGCATCCCGTTCACGCGGACCGGACAACGCGTCGATGACAGCCCGGGCGGTCTGGCCAAGCGGCACGGCGCGGGTGCCGGTCCTTGAGTCCTCAAGATTGAGCGCTTCCTTGGCGATATTGCGCCTACGTAGATTGAGCACTTCGCTGCGGCGACAGCCGGTGAGCGCCAAGAGACGGATCGCCGCGACGGACTCGGACCAGTGGTTTTCGTGGGCGTCAAGCGCGCGCCCGAGGCGCGCCAATTCGTCTGTGTCGAGAAACCGGGCGACCTTCTTCCTTGGGTTCTTCGCGATTCCGGTACACGGGTTTGTGCCGCGTTCGCGCATGCCCCATTCCTCGGCCCGAAACATCATCGCGCGCAGGATTTCGAACGCGCGGTTGGCCGCGCCGGGCTTGTCCTTGCTCGTCGCATCGAACCACGCGGCCACATCGTCGGGGCCGATGCGGTCCAGCGGTTTCTTGCCGAATGCGGGGATGAGGCGGGCCTTGAGACCGTCTTGCGCCCGGGGGGCTTCCACTGCGGATCGCAGCGTCGGAGATATTCCTCGGCGGACGGACTAAGGCGTCGGCCATCGTGATCTTTAATTGATCAGGTGGACTATGGCAAGCTAACTCTAAACGGAACCGAGAAGACCTCCGCTTGGGATATGTGTCCCGCGGTCGTCAGACTCGTGGCGGTTGCCACCTCAGGGCATGCACCCACGGATATCAGCGGGCGGTTGAGCAGCCGCGCCACACTTGAGATGCAACCCGAACGAGAAGGAATTGCAGAATGGCTCCATCAGTATTCATCTCTTACTCGCACGATAGTGAAGATCACAAGGCATGGGTGTTGCAGTTGGCTACAAGGTTGCGCTACAACGGAGTGAACACGATTTTGGATCGGTGGAACCTCGACCTTGGAACAGACGTGGCGGCATTTATCGAGAGGGGATTATCTGAATCCAATCGCGTGCTGTGCATCTGCTCAGAGAGTTACGTGCGAAAGGCTAATTTAAAGGAGGGTGGCGTAGGTTATGAGAAAAAGATAATGACGGCAGAAATAATGGCCGATCTTGACGCGAATTGGGTGATCCCGGTGATTCGTGACAATACAGGGAAGGATTTAGTGCCGACCTTTCTCCGAGGTTGCGTCTATGTAGATTTTCTAGATGATCTAAGGTATGAAGAAAAATACGAAGAATTGCTTCGATCACTATTGGATGAACCCATCCTTCCGGTTCCTCCAATAGGCGACAATCCGTTCGAAACGATAAAGCAATTCTCGAATCAGAGGTTCATGCCGAGCTCGGAAAAGTATGTTTCTCCATCGCATAAGGGGCGGGTCACGTTTGATTACTCGAACAACAACGGCCATTATTGCATAGGCAGCGGTAAACAAATGTTTGAAATTGATTTGAGCAAATCGAGTGATTGGGATATCTATCTTCTTAACGATCCAAGTAGTATTCGCACTGTCGCAATTGTTAAGGACTGTAGCGAAATTGAAGACATCGTTGACGCTCGCAAATATGATGGATCATCGAGGATCCGCCGGCCCAAAATTGGACAGGTGGCCGTATTGCAAAATGAAAACGGATATTGGGCAGCAATCAAGGTGCTCGGCATCAAGGACGATACTAGAACTGATGATCATGATGAGGTGACCTTTGACTACGTGATACAGACGAACGGATCTCCCAGCTTTGTTCGCTGACCACGATTTGGTCATGACAGGCGGGTAGAAACATGACGGGATTGACAGTGAATTAGAGTGGCAGGCACTGATAGATGTCCGAAAGCGTCATTCGGTTGGATGCGAAGCGAAATCCGATCGCTGTAGGCGGCGGTGTTCGGACAGATTCGGAGGATGTGCGCTACGCGCCACGTGAGGTCCGCATTCTGGATCGGCAACTCGCACCGACGCTATCGCCCGGGACTTCCGAGCGTGGCCCGGTGCTTCCTGTCCCGTGTCTTGTTGGGATATTCGATCGCCTCAACGGACTGGATGTACTCGGCAATATACTCCGGCGGCAGGCCGTGTTCCCTACCACCTGCAAGGACAAAGTCCTTGTACCAGGTATAGGGTTTGAGACTGTTGTCGATATGGTCTGGGGTAGCGAGATAGGTAAGGACCATCCGCCTGCGAGCTTTGTGTAAGCGCTGTGCTGACCCCACCTTCCTTTCGGTGAGTCATTGAGATTGGATGACTCCTCTTAAATAGGGAGGAGTCCGATGCGGAACGATGATCTGGATGCCAAGGGCAAGGACGTTGGCGGTTCGGCTGCGGCCAACGGAGCGGCGGCGGTTGGGAGGAAGCGAAAGAAGCGGCGAAGCTGGAGCGCGGAGAAGAAGATCCGGATCGCGCGGGAGAGTTTTTCTACCCAGGAGTCGGTGACGGCCGTGGCCCGGCGCTACGGGATCGCGCGCAACCGGTTATCGGCCTGGCGCAGTCTTCTGCGCCGGGGCAAGCTGGTGGCGCCGTCATCGGTGCAGGCGGAACCGGCTGGGGCTTTTGCCGACGTTGAGGTGGAAGAACGCGCTTCGGTGGTGATTGAAGGACGCGGCGTGACGGTTCGCCTGGACGGGGTCACCGACACGGCCGGGATCGCGGCGATCGCCGTGGCGCTGGCGGGCACGTCGTGATGGTGTCGTTGGGTGGCACTCGGATCGTGGTGGCGACGCAGCCGGTGGACTTTCGCAAGGGCCATGACGGATTGGCCGCGGCGGTGCACAACGAGCTGGGCCTGGACCCATATTCGGGGGTCGCCTATGTCTTCCGAGCCAAGCGAGCCGACAGGATCAAAGTGCTCTGGTGGGACGGCACCGGTCTGGTGCTGGCGTATAAGCGGTTGGAGCAGGGCCGGTTCGCGTGGCCGACGGTCCACAACGGGGTGATGAGGCTCACCCGGGCGCAGTTCGAGGCGCTGTTCGAGGGTCTGGACTGGCGCCGGACGTGGAGCCCGCGCGTGCGCCGCCCGCGCGTGGCGGCGTGACTGCCCAAGGGGTTGTTCAACCCTGATGACCGGCTCGTTTTTCGGGCCGGTTTTCGTTTATAACTTCCTGATTATATGGTAGTATTCACTCATGCAGAGCCGTCCAGAACCGGTCGATCTCACCGCGTTGCCGCCCGCCCACCGGGCGCTGTTCCAACGCCAGAAAACCGCCTTTCAGGCGCAGCAAACGGCCAACGACGAGCTTCGCGCGAGGGTGGATTTGCTCACCGATACCAACCGCCGCCTGGAACACCTCATCGACGAACTGCGCCGGGCGATCTACGACAAGAAGTCCGAGAAGCGCCCGCTGGACGATCGCCAACTGGCGTTCGAGGATCTGGAAGGCGCGGTGGCCGAGGCCGAGGAAGCCGCGGCTGCGCCGGGCACCTCAACAACCCCGTCCTCCGCCAAGCGCCGGGCACCTCGACGCAACCTCGGGCATCTGCCCAGGGGCCTGGAACGCATCGAACAGGTCATCGAGCCCGACAGCACGCAGTGTCCCTGCGGGTGCGGGGACATGATCCGCATCGGCGAGGACCGCACCGAGCGGCTGGACATCGTGCCGGCGCAGCTTCGGGTCATCGTCACGGTGCGCCCGAAGTACGCCTGCCGCACCTGCGAGGCCGGCGTGATCCAGGCGCCGGCGCCGGCGCACCTCATCACCGGCGGCTTGCCGACCGAGGGGGCGCTGGCGCAGGTGCTGATCGCCAAGTACGGCGATCACTTACCTTTGTATCGCCAATCGCAGATCTACGCCCGCTCGGGCGTGGAGTTGCACCGCTCCACGCTCGCCGGCTGGGTGGGCAAGGCGTCGTTTCATCTGACTCCGGTGGTGGATCGGCTGGCCTGGCATCTGAAGCAGTCGGGGCAGTTGTTCATGGATGAGACGCGCGCGCCGGTGCTGGACCCGGGGCGGGGCAAGACCAAGACGGGGTATCTGTGGGCGCTGGCCCGCGACGAGCGCCCCTGGGCCGGTCCGGACCCGCCCGGCGTGGTGTTCTTCTATGCGCCCGGTCGCGGCGGGGTTCATGCCACGCGTTTCCTTGAGGGTTTTACCGGCATCCTGCAGGTGGACGGCTACGCCGGCTACAACGCGGTGGCCGCGCCCGGCAAGGGGGTGACCCGGGCGAACTGTTGGGTGCACGCCAGGCGCAAGCTGTGCGAGATCCACGACAGCCACCGCTCGGAGGTCGCCGCGGAGGGCTTGCGCCGCATCGCGGCGATGTACGCCATCGAGAAGCAGATCCGGGGCGAACCCGCCGAGGTGCGCCTGGCCGTTCGCAAGGCGCGCACCGCGCCGCGGGTCAAGGAGTTCGGGGCGTGGCTGAAGCGGCAACGCGCCCGCGTCTCGGCGAAGTCGCGCCTGGGCGAGAAGCTGGCCTACATCGGCAATCACTGGGAAGGACTTCAGGTGTTCCTCACCGACGGCCGCGTGGAGATGGATTCCAACGTGGTCGAGAACACGATCCGCCCGCTGGCGCTGAACCGCAAGAACGCGTTGTTCGCCGGCCACGATGAGGGTGCGGCGGCCTGGGCCCGCATCGCTAGTCTGATCGAAACGGCGAAAATGAACGGGGTCAACCCGCATGCCTATCTCAAGGCGACGCTCGAAGCCATCGCCAATGGCCATCCGGCCTCCGAGATCGATCAGCTGCTGCCCTGGGTCTTTACGCCAATCTCACGCTGAAAGCCAGATGGTGTAGGGGCACCGCTTACAGCTTTGTCATTAATGACCGTGATCATCACGGGCTCGTAGCCGCTGCCGACGCCTTCGGCGTCATCTAGCTTGGCTCGCTCGGCAGGATCGAAGCTGAACAAGACTCCGATCACGCTATCGTCGTCACCACTGGCAAATGCGTTGCACTTCCCGGACTTGTCCGCGCTGCGCTTATGGAAATGAAGCGAATGACCCGGCAGGGTAGCGATGCCGATTGCCTTGCAGCTCGGCAAACGTTTGCGCAGGCGGGCGGTCGACATGTTGGAACCATAGGCAAAATAGATGACTGGCTCTGGTGGCCCGGTGTCTGTGTTCTTCAGCGCAGTGATCGTGGGATCTCCCGGCTTAAGGATCGTGCGCAGCGGTACAGTCATTATGCCGTGCTTGTCGGTTTTTTCGCCTTCGCGTGTGATGATCGACTGTCCATTTTCTACGTCGAGGATTGGAACAGGCCTGCCAGTCCAACCGCAGTCGACGCAGCGCGGTCGTTCCCACAGTGCGCCGGGCGCCGCCGTGTTTTCGCCTTGTTCGGGTTCGAGATGTGGCGAGCCGCAATTAGGGCATTCCATGGGCACACCTCGCAGCTCGCGAACGATCAATAAGGTCGCCATGCCGCTGGCGTGTTGGGTCAACGAGTGCGCCATGTCGGCATCAATCCAGCTCGCCGACTTTGAGTGCGTCAGCCAGTTGGAAAACGTCCATGCGGACGCAAGCGCGCGCTTGAGAGCCCCACGACGTTCCTTGTTGGTGTCGCCCGGCAGAAGATCATTGCAGATGATCTCCGTCCACGCGCGGAAGTTCGCGCGCTGCGGCGGTGCGTCGGTCCACGTTGCCGCGTCCTGCGCGACGCCGATCAGCTCAAGTAGCGCCTCGCGGCAGCGGACGCCGACGGCCTGATAGCCCGCGAGGTTATGCGCCTGTGTCACGGCGGTGCCGGCTTCTTCGATCTTCTCGAGGACGGGACCGAACGGGAGGATGCGCAGACCGTCTGGCTGTCGTTTTGCCGTACGCGGAATGCGGAGCATCAGGCCAATATGAAAGGTCAGAGCAAGGTCCATATTCGGGAACTGCTCCTGAGAGTAGAGGTTTGTGCCGCCCGTAATGATCCACCAGCGATCCTTGTTGGTGTGGATGTCCCACACGTCATGGCGGGTGTTCAGGACGGCCTCCGAGTAGACCTTCTGCATGAAGGTCACTTCGAGGTCGGGCGCCTGCCATTCAAAGTACTCCCGGACGTCCTCGATCTCTTCGTCGGTGGCTGTCAACATAAACGGGTCCCGCGATGATCTCGTCGCACTGTGCTGCTAGGGGTTTGCGAAGGCCTCATCAGTTGCATACGGCTGGTTTTAGCTGACGCACTACACGCCCAGACTAGCTTGGCGACATTGCCTCAGCAATGATGTTTCCAACATTCTCTGCTGCTGCGAGCAGATGACGGTCGGCAAGGTGTGCATAGCCAGCCGTGGTTCGGTGCCGTCGGTGACCGAGAAGTTTGCCGACCAGCGGCAGGTTCTCGCCGGACATGACGGCCTGGCTGGCAGCCGTATGCCGAAGGTCGTGCAGGCGCAGCTTGCCGAGTGCGGCGTGCCTGCGGACAGCGTGCCAACAGGTGACGAACCGGTGCGAATCCTTGATCCCGGCGAAGCGGGGAAACAGAAATTCGTCCGGGTCACGGGGACCCGGGAGCACGTCGATGACTGCCTGCGCGGCCTTGCCGAGTGGCACCGAGCGCGGGCCGGTCTTCGAGTCCTCCAGATTGAGTGCGTCCTTGCCGACGTTGCGCCAACGTAGATTGAGCATTTCGCTTCGACGGGAGCCGGTGAGCGCCAGAAGACGGATCGCGGCGACGGCGTCGGGCCAGCGGGCTTCGTGATCGTCGAGCGACCGCCCGAGCCGCGCCAGTTCGTCGGTGTCGAGAAATCGGGCGACCTTCTTCGCTGGATTCTTCGCGATTCCGATACACGGGTTCGTGCCGCGTTCGCGCATTCCCCATTCCTCGGCCCGGGACAGCATCGCGCGCAGGATCTCGAACGCGCGGTTGGCCGCACCGGGCTTGTCCTTGCTCGCCGCGTCGAACCACTTGGCCACATCCTCGGGACCGATGCGGTCCAAGGGCATTTTCCCGAAGGCGGGCAGTATGCGGGCCTTGAGGTAGACACGCACCGTCTTGCGCCCGGAGGGCTTCCACTGCGGATCGCAGCGGCGGAGATATTCCTCGGTGAACGCCCGGAATGTCGGCGTTTGCTTTTCCCGCTGGATGTCCTCGGCAGGGTTCTGTCCCGCACGGATGCGGGAGAGCAGTTGGCGGGCACGGCGGCGGGCTTCGGCCAAGCGCATCTCTGGGTAGCTGGCGATAACAATACGGCGACTTCGGCCTTTGATGCGAGTCTGGAGGATCCAGATCTTGCGGCCGGACGGGTGAATACGCAGCCCGAAGCCGGGCAGTGCCTTGTCGAACAGAATCGTGTCCCTGGTCTGCGGCTTGGTTTCGCGAGCTAGACGCGCGGTGAGATTAACCCTGGGCATTGCCAGTCCCTCCTTTCTGGTTTCCTGCGCTTCCGGCAAGCGCCGCGCCGATGCGTGCCGAAACCCGGTCGGCAGCGTCGGTGACGGATTGGTCGGACAGATGCGTGTATCGTGCCGTCGTCTCGACCAGCGCATGGCCGAGCAGCTTGGCGATGGTGACCATGTCCACGCCGTTCATGGCCGCGACCGAAGCCCAGGTGTGACGCAGGTCATGAAGCCTCACGCCGGGCAACCCCGCCTCTTTGCGAATGCGGTCCCAGTGGAAGGCAATGTTGTCGATGGGTCGCGTCGGCGGGCGGGCGGGGAACAGATAAGGGCAATCGCCACTGTATCGCGGGATGGCGTCAATGACCGCGCGGGCGGGGCTGGACAGCCACACGGTGCGCGGGCCGGATTTGGAGTCCGGGAGAAAGATGCGCTTGCCCTTGATCCAGTCCCATTGCAGGGAGAGGATTTCTCCTACGCGGCATCCGGTAAGCATCAGCAGGCGGATGATGGCAACGATGTTCGGGCACCAGAACTCGTCACGGGTCAAGACGGCGTTGAGCCGGGCGATTTCCTCCGTGGTCAGACAGCGTTCCATCGGCTTCATCTTGTAGCGGCGGGTGTTCCTACAGGGATTGGAGTTGTGGGCGCGGTAGCCCCACAGCTCCGCCGTCTTCATCATCGTGGACAGCACCGGCATGGAGCGGTTGGCGACGCCGGGCCTGGCGGACATCGAGGCGAACCAATCCGCGACCTGTTCGGCTGTGATGGCGTCCACGGTCAGATTGCCGAAGGTGGGCAGGATGTACTTGTGCACCAAGTGGGCATTGGTTTCCTGCGTCCGGGGTTTCCAGCGGTGGGCCTGGCGGTTGAGGAACTCCTCGGCGAAGGTCGTCATTGGGCAGCCCGGCGCACGGGGGCCGTTGTCGTTCCTCGCCGGTTCGAGAAAGCCGGCGATGAGCCTGCGGGCTTCGCGTCGGGCTTGCGGGACTGTCAGCGTTTCGGCGTCGCCGATGGTGGCGTAACGCCGGCGCCCGTGCACGGTACGCTCAATTCTGTAAGTGCGCGTTCCGCTGGGAAAGACGCGCAGCATCAGTCCCGTTATGACATCGTCACGGATGTTGTAGCGCTTCGGGCGGGGTTTCGCGGCGCGGACGCGCCGTGCGAAGGTGGAATCGGGCTTGTCGGCCATGGTAGCGGCTCCTGTGTCGGGCCGCGCGGCTGGGGCGTTGTACAGGAAGCAGCCGCGGCGGCGTTTCTAAGAGGAGGCCGTGCGGGCGGTCAGGATCGTTCGAACCATAAGTCGCTGAAAGCACGCGACTTTTGTCCCTTCCGCGAGATGGCGGACGCTGGCGGGAATGGCATCATCGATGCGTCGGGTGTGAGAGCCAAGCCGCCGAAGGGCGTAGAAAAGACCCAATTCAAGGTACCGAACGTCGGGGAGAACGGTTCCGGGAACGGAACCGGGGGGCAGCCGCCGCGGCGATTGAGCGGACGGACCGCGGCGCGGCGGGAGCAAGATGGCGTTCGCGAACGCGAACGCCGGCGAGGCGAAGCCCGCGCGAGGCGATGACGAGTGCGGATGAACCGCGTAGCCGGAGCGGCGCACCGCGGCGGTGGCCAGGCAAACGGCGGTGAGAGAAGCGAGCCGCCGGGCAAGGGACGCGCAGCCCGCGAAGCGGGCGGAGGCGTGAGGGATGCCCGCCCGAAGGGACGAGACCGTGCAACGGGCTCGGCAGGGGCAGCCCGGTCGCGAAGCGACACGCCCAAAAACAAAACGGGAACCGGCAACATGGTAGTGACGGTCAACAGCATCGCCGGAACCTGCTGGACATTTTCATGCTGTCGGAAGAAAAGGAACCGCAGGGCCGGGTGCAGCATCGGGTGAGCGGCGGCGCCGCAGGCGACGGGCACCGGGAATCCGAGCGGTGTTGTGGCGCGGCGCCCGAATGACGCGGCCAGGCATTCGACGGCTGACACCGGGACGCGGGCGGGAGCTAGGCGGCGTTCGCGAACGCGAACGCCGGCAGCGACGTCGAAGGGCAAAAGCGAAGCCCGGTGTGCAGTTCAATAGTAAGGGTGCGTGAGCACCCGGAGCCGAGCTTCCTCTCGGATGCGCGAGCGGTCGAAGACACGATAGGGGCCACGCGGATCGTCTTCGAGCCAGATGACGTAGTAATGTCGACCGGGGTGAAGCACGTCGGGCTGACGGAAGACCTCGCCGACACACCCGTCGTCGTCGTAGATGCGGGAAAGTTCCGGCGTGATGCGTTTGAACGCGATGTGGGTCATGGGTTCGTCCTCGCGGTTTGTCGGTGAAGGCGCAACGTCTCTCTCTCGATCGCCGCGCGGCTCACCCGCTTGGCGCTTGACGTCACCCGGGTCGAACGCACGGCGCCCGTCGGGACGGCACAGGAAACGCGGACCGCACCGCGCGCGGTGGCGATGCGGTCCGCTGTAGTCGTCGGCGTCAGGCGGCCAGACGAATTCGCTGTACCGGTATACCGAGCTGTTGAGCCTTGTCGACGAGGTTCTCGGAGATGCCCGAGCCGGGGAAGGAGATGACGCCCTTCGGGAGCAGGCTCAGCAGTTGATCGTTGCGCCGGAACGGCGCGGCCTTGCCGTGGGCGTTCCAGTCCGGGCGGCACACGACCTGGTGCACGCCGCGGGATTCCGCCCAGCGGGAGGCGATCTTCTCGGCACCCGGTCCGCCGCCGTGAACGAGCACCATGTCCTTGTACTTGTTGCGCACGTTGTCCAGAGCGGAGAAGATCCGGTCGGCGTCCTCGACGGGCTTGGAGCCGGTGACCGCGACCAGGGTGCCTTCGGGCAGGTGCGCCTGTGTCTTCTCGGTCTCGCGTGCGCGGAGGAAGTCCCGGGCGTCGATCGCCGCGGAGGTCAGTTTCGAGGTGCGGCTCGTGTGCGACCCGTGACGGGGACGCCAGGTGTTGCCGGTGTCGGCGAGGTAGCGTTGCGCGGCCGCGTCCCGGAGGCGCTCGAAGGCGTCGCGCCGGTCGCCGAGGTGCTGTGCGCGTTCGGTGATTCTCTCCAGTTCCCAGGCGTTGATGTCGGTCCCGTCCTGGGCGGACTGCAATTCCCTCAGCTGCGGAGAGAACCGGTCGATTGTCCGGTCCAGTCTCACGGTCTGCATGTGCAGCGTGTTGACGAAGCCCCAGAGCAGCGATTCCCGTTCGTCGGCGAGCTGTGTGCCGTCCGGGGCGATCTCCTCGACGAAGGCGTCGAGCACGGTCTCCAGTCCCGCGAGGGCTTCGGATTCGTCCCAGACGGCTCTGGGATCGGGTTCGCCCCGGTTGGGACCTCCTCCGAAGTATTCGAGGTTCTCGCAGATGACCGCGGTGGGAGAGGCGTGTTGAGCGTGAGTAAGCATGGTGAGCTCCTTCTTTATATATATGAGAGAGCACGGCGGGGTATTCCGTCGTGACATGTTTAGTGGGATGCGCGCGCGCAGGGCAGTCACCCGCCCTGCGGGCCGCAATGAAATGAAGGACCCCTGCTTTGCAGGGGTTGACGCTTGAGCACGTGTGTCACGCTCAACGTGTCATGACGGAATAAAAACTTTCAGTCTCGCGACTCGTTCTTCATTGCCGGACCGCGGCGAAGCCGTACCGACTCTGCCCGGCAGGTTGTGCGACCAGCGGAGCCAGACGGCATGCGAGGCGTTGGGGACCGAACGCCACCAGGTCGACGTTGAAATCGTTCCCTGCGGGAAGCAGCACCGCGGAGGCGATGCCGAGCCGCGTGCACCGCAGTTGCAACCGCCGCGCCGCGCGTTCGCCTTCCTCGTCCCGGTCCTGGGCGACGATCAGCCGCGCGGTCGTCAGCGGCGGCACGAACGTGCCGAGGCCGCCGGCGGACAGCGCTGCCGCGGCGAACGTCCCGGACGGGACCGTCGTTCGCAGGGCGCCGTCGGGCAGGGTAGTGACGAGAGACAGCACCGTCTCGATGCCCTCGCCCACCAGCAAAGTCGACGCTGCCGCCGGTTCGCCGAAGCGAACGGCGAAGCCGTGGATGCGGCCGAGCGATTTTCTGGGGCTGGAGACTGGTGCCTTTGCTGCGCGCCGGGAATCGAGCCAGGTCCGGTGAACACCCTGAACTTCTCCGTCGTCGCCGGCGACCGCGGCGACCAGCGCGGGATAGCGGCGCCAGCCGCCGGAGTCGGAGCGGTACGGCAACGAGCCGTGAAACCGAAGCGCCGGGAATCGGCAGCGATCGATGCCGCGCGCCTTCAGATAAAGCTCGGCGTGGGTGTGGGCGATGGGCTGGCAGCGGTTCCACAGGTTGCGGGCCGCTTCGGCGCGGTCGTAGCTGTCGGGGCGGGAAGTTGACGGCGGGAGGGGCTGGGCCAGGAACCGGCGTGCCTCCGCGAGTGCCTCGCGCAGCGAGCGGGCGCCGGTGGCGAGCCGGATGAGATCGAGCAGGTCGCCGTGCAGTTGCTCTGCGGGATCCGACCATTTCCCGACCGGGCCCGGCGGTTCAAGGCGCACGAACAGCGAGCGGCCCGGCGCGCCGCGCACGTCCCCGGCGCACCAGTAGCGGCCCCGTCTCTTTCCATGGGGCAGAAATCGGCGGCACACCTCCTCGGCGTGCGCGGCCAGCGCCGCGGCGGTGTCGGCGGCGTTCATGGGCTTGCGTCCGGCAGAACGCACCCGACAGTGGCGCATCGAAGGGGGAAAGCTGAACGGAACATGGGCTGGCTCTCCGCCTGAGGAGTTGCCCCGGTGCCGGTCGGACTCGACCGCCTGGGGGCGTGGCGCGGAGATGGGCGACCCGGGGACCGGGCTGCCGAGTGACGGCAGGATGCCGTCAGGCGATGCGGCGTGGGCAGCTACATGCAGAAAGGCCGAACCCCCGCGGTAATCGCGGGGGCCGGCCTTCGGGGGCGCGGCCGTCAAAAGTCTACGCTTTCGACATTGGGCCTCTCAGACGTCAAAACGGGATATCGGAATCCAGATCTGTCTGCGAGGCGCCCTGCGCTTGCGCGGGCTCGTTCGCCGCCGGGGCTTCGGGCTCGCCTGAGCCGTTGGACCCGTTGGCGCCGTTCGGGCGTTCCAGGAACTGGATCCGGCCACCCGGGGCGAGCAGGATCTCGGTCGAGAACCGGTCGGACTCCTCGCCCTCCTTGCGCCAGCGCCGCGTCTGGAGCTTGCCGGACACGTAGACCAGCCGGCCCTTCCTGGCGTGCTTCTCCAGCATATCCACGAGTCCGGGCTGGAAGGTGACGATCCGGTGCCACTCCGTTTTCTCGACCCGCTCGCCGCCGCCGTTGCGATCCAGGTAGCTCTCGTCCGTCGCGATGCTCATGTTCGCGACGCGGCCCCCCGATACCAGATGATTGACGGTGACGTCGGCGCCGAGGCGGCCGATGACTTCTGCGCGATTCAATCCAAACATGATGATTACCTCAGGTTGATGACAACGGTTGAACGAACCGGGAACGGACTCGACCCGAGCCCCTTCCCGACTCACCCCTTGAGGGCCTTGCCCTCACTCTCAGAAGCTCGAAGAACGCGATTCGGCCAGGACCTCGCGCACCCGGTGGGGAGGCAGGCCAAGTTCCGAAAGAAGCGACTCGGGCGCTGGCGCGGGCGAACCCACGGGCAAGGCGGGTTCGGAGACCAGCGCATCGGCGACCGATTCGGTCACGGGCGGCGTATTGAAGTCGAGCGGGGCGCGGCTGGACGGTTGGTACGAACGTAGGAACATGGAACTCTCCCGGACGGGTGAAAGGATCCCCGGAGCCGGAAACTCTCTCCGGACCCCGGGGCGCTCGCCCGTTCCGGGCCGAACACTCACTCCGGTTCAGGTCAGTCCGGTCAGCTCCGGTTGCATGGGCGCGTGCTCGTGAAGGATCTCCACGTCCTCGAACGACAGCCGCGCGAACGACAGGCAGAGGACCACGTCTTCCCACCGCTCCCACACGCCGAGCGGGTCGCCGGTGTCTAGCTCGTTCTTGTCCGTAAACGGCGGGGTTCGAAGCGGGGGTTGAGTTGGAAGCGACCTTGCACTTTGTCACAAATCCGGTTGGTTGGCAAAAAAGCGGATTCGCCACGGGCTCGCGCCCGTCGAGCGTCACCGGGGCCGTGCGTTTGGCCGCGCAAAGCGTCGATTTTCAGGCATCGGGCACGGGCGCTCGCCGGTCTTTGAACCGGTACACGGCGATGGCTGGCGGAAGGCGTCAGGCCGGCCGCGGGGGCGGTCGCACGAGGCGCATCAGGTTGTGGGCGAACACGGCCGAGTGCACGTAGGCCTGGAATCGCGGCCAGCCGCGCCAGCGGCACAGGCCGAGACCGAAGCAGCGTTTCAGGTAGGAGATACCCGCTTCGATACCGGCGCGGAAGCGCTTGAGTTGCCGGTACACCCACGGCGAGGGGGACATGTCGGTCTCTTTCATGCCGCGTTTCTTGTGGAACATCGCATGCGTCACGCCAAGCGCCTTGGCCTGCTTGAGGTTCTCGCGCGACGCGTAGCCGCCGTCGAAGGCCGCGTGCGTCGGCGCCGTGCCGTAGTGTTCGATATGCCGCTCAAGCATCGGCAGGCAGCGCGCGCTGTCGGCCGGATTGCCCTTCTCCACCACCGTGTCGAGCACCAGTCCGCTGCGCCCGGTGGCGAAGTTGACCTTGTGACCGAAGTGCGTGCCGCGACCGCCCTTGAGGATAATGTCGGTGTGCGGCTCGAACAGGCTCAGTACCTTTTCCGCCGCCGGTACCGTCTCGCCGTCGAACACGCGGCGTTGCGTCTGATCCACGACACGGAGCAGCAACTCTCTGGTTTCGCTGACGTTTTGTGTCCATGACACGGCCCACGGCGGCGCCGCGGACGCCACCGCCGGCAACGCCCCCTCGGCGTAGCCCAGCGTGCGCTGCGCCAACCGCAACAGCTTGCGGTAGGTCTTCGAGCGCCGCGCGCCGCGTCGCGACCCGATCTCCAACGTGCGCCGCTTGGCCGCCCGACGGTGATCGTGAAACACCACGACTTGCGGCCCCAAGCGCTTGCGCGCCGTGCCGAGCAACCGGCTCAGCACGCGTATCCCGTCGTACAGCAGGCGGCTGTCGGCGGGTTCCAGGATATGCGTATGGGTCACCGTGCTGTCGATACGTAGCCGGTTTCCGGTTTCGATCCCCGCCGCGCTCGCCACGCCAAGCAAGTGCCGATTGATGCGCTCCCAAGTCGTCGCGCTCACCGCCCCCAGCGCCGCCTGCAGCGCTGACTTCTTCGGCAGCCGCGCCGTGTCCACGCGCGCGAAACGCTGTGCCGAACGCGAGTCCCGCAACGCAAACTCCAGCCCCCGGCAGGTCTCCTGGCGCAGATGCTTGAGTACCGCGCAACGCAGAATCGTCTCGCAGGTCAGCCCGTGGCGACCGCGCGCCGCCCCCGTATCGGCGCCCAGATCGGCGGCGATCTCGTCGAGCAACTCCGGGTGCTCGTCCAACCAGACCGACGCCCGTTCCAAGCCGTCCGCGAGCGGATGGTCAATGGCGGGCGGATCGAATAAACTTGTTTGTGCGGTGCGTTTCTCGCGCATGGCGCCTCCGGCGTTCTCGGTTTTTCGCGTTTTGCCTCGAATCCAAGACAAGAATAGCCGAAACGCCGGTTTTCAACTACCTCAAAACGCCTGTTTGTCCAGCTAAATCAATCCATTAGGAATTTACGGACAAGAACTAGCTCGATGACGGTGAAGCTCGGCGAATACACCGGCAGGCCCCGCACGTGCTCCGATCGCGCGTAGGCTTGCCGTGCACAGGGTTCGCACCGCGACGCCCCAAACGTCGGGTTGGCACCGCAATGCGTGCAGCGTAGGTCGCACGGTCGGTGGTCCGGCGCGCCGCCAGACAGGTCTCGCAGCTCGATCCGCCCTCCACGGGCGAACCGGCGCCGCAGCGGATGCACCGGCCGGCCTGCCGACGTACGCGCTGGCCGTCAAGGGTGCGCCGGCGAGCCTGCGCCCGTTTCGTTTCGGGGTTCCTTCCGCCATATGGACGATTCGCGGCACGCGCTTGCGCGTAGCGCTCGCGGTCGCGTCGGCGTTGTCGTTCGCCGCAGGCAGCGCAGAGCCGGCGGTCGGGCTCATGTCGGTCGCGACCGCACCTGGCGCAGAGCCCCCGTGCCAGCCGATCTTCGGCCCGTTGCCGGGCACGGTCGCGATCGCGTTTGCGCCGCAAGTCAGGATTCGCATACGGCACGGTGAGGTCCTCCTGTGGTGACGGAAAGGCGACGACGGTCGGCCGGCCGGCGGAACGTTCAAGCGGCGCCGCTCAACGGCGTCGGCGGCGGTCGCCCAGAATGCCGAATACGGACGGTCCCCAATATTGGATTCCGGAGCGCTTGCCCAGCGCCGTGCACACGATGATCTCGTTGTACGCCGGGCGTATGTCCCGGACCTCGTGAAAAGTGGCAACCTCGGGCTTCGGCCGGCCGCGCGCTTTCTTCGACGGCGCCGCGTCGGCGGGCCGGCGGCGAATGTCCCCGTTACTCAGAGAAACGAACCTCTCGACCGCGTAGCGGCGCCCCTCGTCCTCCAGGCCGCGTCCGAAAAAGTGGACGAGGAAAGTTGTCGCCGGGGTGCGCCTGTCCGTGCGTGTGCTCATCGATGTCGCCTCCTTCCTGCTGCTGATGGGACGTATGGCCGATCCGCCTCCCGAGACACCGGCGGCCGTCCCGGTCACGGCCAAGCTCCGCCTTTAGCTGGCGTCAGGTCGCGGATACGGAGAAACAATGCTAGGCCAGCGGCGCCAAGAAATCGGCGTTCACGTATGATGTGCGGCGCACCGCCGCAAGGCAGCCTTGAAGGGAAGGAAACACGTAATGGCTATCGACGAAAGCACACTCACCAAGTAGCCAAATGGAGAAGCGAAGCTGCTGCGAGTTGCCGTGGCGGCGTGACGTGCATTTGAAGGCAAGTATGAACCTGTGCGGCTGTCGAGTACGGGCTTCCGAGTCCTGTGCGGGAAGTGTCAGACAGGTGTTTGGGAGGTAGGTGAGCGTTGGAGGAATTACTTGCGCATTCGGACACCACGACGATCCCGGCTTATCTCCGGGAGCTTCCCGACCGGGTCGTAGATGTTGCGCCGGTAGAAACCCGAATACAGGAATTGCCTTTCGAACAGCTCTCATGGCAGAACTTCGAAAGGCTTGTGTACCGCTTGGCGCGCGAGAACTCCGACGTAGTGTACTGCGCGCGTTATGGGCGATCTGGACAAGCTCAGAGCGGTATCGACGTTTATGCCCGTCTGAGCGGGGGAGGACATGTCTGTTGGCAGGCAAGGAATCGTAAGGACATCGACGCTGCAGACATCGAAAAGGCTGTCGACGACTTTCTGAAGGGCAAATGGGTTGCTACGGCCGAGCGCTTCGTCCTTTGTTTCCGTGCAAGCCTTGCGGATACCGGCGTTCAGGATGCGATTGAGTCACAGGCTGCGCGGCTTGATGGCAAAGGCATCGTGTTCGAAGGTGTCGACGGCACCCAGCTCAGCGAGAGATTAAGGTCCCAACCGGAAATCGTCGACGACTTCTTCGGTCGAAACTGGCTCGTTGCCTTTGCGAGCAAAGATGTCGTGGAGAGCCTTAAGAGACCGCTTGAGGTGCAACGCGTGGTTGCACTGCGAAGACGTTTGGCGGAGATCTACCATGCGCGGATACATCAGCTAGATCCGGACTTGAACGTTGTCCCGGGTCGGCGGGATTCGCGCGACATCCGCAAGCGCTTCGTCGTCCCCAATGTTGATCCGGCCATTGCGTTCCTTGAGGCGTCGCTGGAGCCGGATGACTCGCCCGATGAGGCAGCTAAAAAAGATGGGCATGATTGGCAGTTCGACGAGTACAGCCATCTAGAAAGTCCCGCCGACATTCGCAGAGAGCCGAGCGAGTCGTCGGAGGCTCCTTCTGTTGCGCTCGACGACTGGCTGCTGCGGGACGAGCGTGCCCTGCTGCTCTCGGGAGCGCCCGGATCGGGCAAGAGTACCGCTCTGCGGTGCCTGGCGCTCGACCTAGTACGCACAACCGAGCTGTTCCCCGCCGTCAATGACCGGCTCGGTGCATGCATACCATTTCTCATTCCTTTTGCGCTTTGGAGCCGTCTCGCGGCGAAGGCGGAACGCGAAGTGGCGTTGGTGGAGGTGGTCCGAGAGACGTTTGGAGCGTTCGTTCCCAATAGCGAACTGAAGGACTCCTTTATAGAAGCGCTGTCCGACGAAAGACTGGTGCTGCTAATAGACGGCCTGGACGAGTACAGCGACGAGCAGGCCGCGCGGACAACCCTGGTCACGATCGAGACTTTTGTTCGCACCCACGACGTATTCACCATCGCGACGGCGCGCCCGGCCGGGTTGCGCCGTCTGGGCCCAGTGAGCGGATACTGGAAGACTGCACAACTGGTGGAGTTGCTGCCGCGCCAACAGCGCGAGCTAGCGACCAAACTGCTGAGCGAGGACGTTAGCGTGGCAGCA
Organism: Candidatus Rariloculaceae bacterium; assembly: GCA_965262365.1. Taxonomy (GTDB): domain Bacteria; phylum Pseudomonadota; class Gammaproteobacteria; order Steroidobacterales; family Rariloculaceae; genus UBA6522. Next base: position 2,029,503 of record OZ253541.1, on the reverse strand, counting down.
CCCGTTGCCCTTCGGGTGGAACAATTCTTCCAGCAACTGGAGCATCGCGGTCGCCTGCAGTCTCTTGCAGGAAATCCGTTGCTGCTCCACGGGATGCTCTCGGTAGTAGCGCGTCAGATCAATCTGCCGAACACGCGATTCCAGTTGTTTCAGAAACTCATCGAAATCCTCCTGGAGGTGCATCCCAATCGACGTGCGACGGCTGCCGCTGAGATGAGACCGCGGACCCGCGTATTCTCGAGGGACGATATTCGCATCGAAGCTTTGGCCAAGCTGGCATTTGAGGTCCAGACACGGGGCGCGGACGCCGGAATTGTTCGCGGCGATGCGCGTCGGGTCATCCAGGGATTCCTGGCAGATTCGGATACCGGCCCGGGGTGGTCGACGGAGAAGGCCCGACTCGGTGCACGGGAACTGACGGACATCGACGCGGACACGTCGGGCCTTCTGGTCGAGCGTGGGCCGAAGGAGCTAGGATTTTGCCATGCCGCGTTTCGTGAACACCTCGCGGGTTTGGAACTCGCCACCTGGGAGCTGAAGGACCAGATTGAGTTTGTGTCTGGCTTCGCGGGCGACCCGCGCTGGCGCGGAACCATGCTTGCGCTGCTTCAATCGCTGAAGCGTAGGTCCGACGTGGAGCGAATACTTGAAGCGATACGGGACGAACAGGAGGATGCGCCGGACTCAACGGAACTGCGGCTGGTCCTGGCGGAGGGTGTATTCGCGACGGTGTCTGTCCCGGGGGAAGTCGGTCGGCGGACGGCTCTCGACAGCCTGAGTCGGATTGAACGGGGGACGGACGACGCCGAAGGGCTGGAATTGTTGGGCTTGGCGTTGGATGGTCCGCGCGGTGGTCCAATTGGTGAGGCGATCGTTGCTCGACTTGCGAGGTGGTGGCCCGGCCGTACCGAGTTGCAACGGAACCTGTACGCGCAGCTTGGCAGGTGGGACTCGACAGAGGATCTTGCGCGGACGCTACAACTTGCACTCTTGGGGGATAGGAACCAGTTGGCTGCGGCAGCGAGTCTCGCCAAGGTGTTCGAGGGCAGGCGCGAGGTGGGGGATTGGCTGAAGACCCTCGTTCATGAGTCGAAAAATCCTTGGGTGACCGCAGCGGCGCTCGATGCGCTGAGTCGGGGCTGGCCGTCCACCGATGGCCTGGACGGTTGGCTGCACGAGGCCGAGCAATCGCCGAGCATTCAACTGCGAGTGGTGGCCGGGTTGGCGTTGTACCGGCGCGGTCGGCGAGGTGATGAGGGAAGGGACGCGCTGCTGCACGCCCTGGGCGCCGGTTGGAGTAGATTCAGCGGCGATATCCACTCGGAGATTATGGACGCGCTTGTCACGGACTGGGCGGACGACGGCGAATTGCTGAACGCTTGTTGGGCAGGGGTGGGCAGGCGTAGTCCGCGGAAATACAACATTGGCCACGATGTCGCCCGATCTATGCTGATGAGGCTTCATCGAGAAGATGCCCGCGTGCCTCTCTGGGTACAGGAGGAAATAGAAAGGCGCGACTACTTCCCGTTCAAGGGAACGAGACGAGGGGGCGCGTTGCTGGAGCCAATCGTTTCCGAACATGCGAACGTGCGTTCGGCGGTCGAGATCTGGTTCGAGGGGAAAAAATTTTCGAGTCACGACTACGAGGCCGCGCAACTGGCGGCGATGCTCAGGACCGACGCGGCCAAGCAGTCGATGATCAGTGGGTTGGCTGAAACGGGTCGTTTTCGGTTTTGGTCTGTCTGGAGCCTGCTACATGGCTGGGGGATCGACGATCCCGAGGTTGCGGCTGCCCTGAAACCGCTCCCGCGCAACCCACCGGAAGAAAGGCAGAACATCGCCCATCACGTTCCGGCGATCGTCGGATCTGTCGACGAGAGCTTCCGGCTGTTATTGGAGATCTGCGACCTTCCAAAGGTCACGCGTACGGACTTCGTGATACGAGGATTCGCTGCCCTCGGGAATGAGATTGACAAGGAGGAGGCTGTGTCCGCAGTCCTCGGTCATGTCAGGAAGTCTCCAGCCATGTTCGGGGGCGAAGGCGGGCTGATCGCATGGTTCCACGCTGATCGCCGGGTGAGGGAGTTCGCGTTGGAACGACTGATGGAGCCATCGCCACCGCTAGCGACGATCGCAAGTGTCTACGGCAGGGACATGGAAATCGCATCGGCGATACTAAAGCGTGCGGCTCCACTGGCGACCGTGTTTCGCCGTTACATCGCCAGGAGAGCAAGCCAAGACTTCGATGACGAGGCGCTAAAGCGGATTCTACACGAGTGTGAGCAAGAGACAGACAGCCATGCAATGACCCAGGCGACGATCGGGCTTTCCTATGCGGTGCTCGCAAATCCAGACGAGGCCAAGGCTAGAACCGAAGTGCTGCGCAGACAGCTCCACGCGGTCGGACCCGACTTCAGCGAGCGGCAGGTAGCGGCCTTCGGTGGCCTGCTGGCCCTAGGGCGTACCGATGTCTTCGCAGATTCAAAGGAACGGGGGGACGACAAACCCCTCAGAATTGGCCTAGTGGATCAGTTCAAGGACTATTCGCCGGTACTTGAACTGGCGGCGGGACGATGGGAGGAATTGGAAACGGCGACGGGGGGATCTACGGCTGGACGCCTTAGCCGATGGAACGACAAGCCTACCGGCTTCTGGCGGTCGTTCGCACCCTATCTCAGCCAGTCATCCAGCTTGAGGACGAAATTTCTCGAATACTGCGGGGGCGAGTCCGTCTTGCTGGAGGGATCTTCATTGGTAGCGCTGTCACGGCTCGTCCCCGGTAGTTCACTGCTGCTGGATTGCTGCAAACGGGTCTTGACCGCAGAATTTGACGAACAGAAATGGTCCCCTTTGGATGTTGCCCAGTCTACGGTGGTTGCTTCGAAATGTCTGGCTAGAAATTTCTCTGAAGATTCCAATGCGGTCAACGCGATCGTAGCGGCGAGCGACAGTCTGCGGGCGCAGGGAGGCGCACTTGTTGGATTGGCGTCCAACTGGCCGGAACAGGAGGTAGTTGTGCGCGAATACCGTAGTCTCCTGGAGGATCGGCGCTGGCCCGGATTGCTCGTCTGCGCGGAGCTTTGGGTGCTGACTTCGCAAGGAACATGCGAACAGGTTGCCACCTCGCTTGCCTGGTTCGTAACGAGGCGCACATCCAGTCCATGGGATTTCCCCGAGGATGCGCTGGGCGCATTCCGGGCGCGGTTGGAACGAGATCCTGAGGTTGAAGAGACGCTTCGACAGCTCGCCATGGACAATGATGAGCCAAGTATTCGCGCATCAACGGTTCGATTGTTGGCGTCCGTGTCGACAAGGCAGAGCCAAGACCTTGCAGAAGAAATGCTGGCCGCCGAGTGTCGGCGATCAGGGCCGCCACGGTTCGCGCTGGACATTCTCACCAACCGCATTCGGCCGGCTAGGGATCTCATGCGCGAGGTGTTGAAGAAGTCCGGATGAACCGGATAGGACTTGTTGAGGCCATTTAGTTGGCAAATGGAATCAACCCCGTCTGAAGCTAGCGTCGCAGTAGAACCATTGGTGCGATGTTCCGTTGCGTCTATTGCGGATCGTGGCATGAGGGCGATGGCGAGGCATCAACACGCGCTAGACTGGTGGCGTTCGGATTCGGGGTTTCTTTACCGCAGGGCCGACGGTCCTGGCCTTAGCGTAGCGACAGCAGTCTGTTTGGTGTTGCCGCTGTCCGCAAGCCGCGCAGAACCGCCGATCCAGCTGGTGCGAATACCAGGCGCATCCGATTCAAATTAGCCGCAGATAATTGGGGTTGGTTTGGGGCTGTGTAGCTCCGGAGAGAGGTCAGTGCGGTTCATTTCATGCTTGTCCGATTAATCGCTGGCGAAAACAATTACCGTGTAGACACCTTCAGTTAAGCCGGAAGGAAAAAGGTGTTTCACAAATAGGATAAGCTGCAGGAATTCGGAGATACGAAATTCAAATCATGGTGCTGGGGATCGAAAATCAAACCGAGAATTGGAAGACGGCGCGCTCTCTGGCATCGCTGTTCGGTGATGGCGCACTGCGGCTTGCCAAGAGGTTGGGAGAGCCCGCCGAGACAAAGCCTTGGGAGGTTCGGATTGAACTCTTCCGGAAGGGGGTGCGGGAATATCGCGATGAAGAGGGTCGCAAATGCGATGATGAGTCCGTAGTGAAAAGTTATCGGCGCCTGTTCCACAACGCTAACTATGACTTGCGGGAGCGAATCAAGACCTTCGGCGAATTTCGAAATTTGGGAAAGGACAACTACAGGGCGGGTAATCAACATCAACAGACTATGCTGGCAAGAAACCCGCGCAACACGGAGATTGACATCGTTCTGGAGTCGCCGCGCAAGCTGTACATTGGTTAGGCAAAGTACGAGGGAAAGTTACATGCGAACGGAAAGTATGTCTTGGTCGATCAGTTGGTCAGGCAGTATGTGACGACCAAGATTCTGCTCGATCAGGTCGGATGAGATAAGAAGGTAGTTCCTTTTATTGTTGGTGCGAATAGAGCAAGAGGTCAGGTCAGGTTCATGATCTTGGAGAGGTTTATGAATGAGGACCATGTGCTTTCATGATCCGACCCATCTATTACTGGATCCCGAGGCGCAACCGCGCGCACTTGAGCATCGCCTGCGTGCGCCACTTTGCCTACCGGGCCAAACAGGCGAGAAAACGGAACCTGTCCCCCGAAGTGATCCGAGAGGCGCTGCTGAACCGCCAGTGTTCGGTGCTGCGCTTCTCCGGGAGATTGCCGGCAAAAAGGGCGGTGTCGAGGCGTACCGCTCCGGTCGCCTGGAACTGCGTGCCGGGGACCGGGTGCGGTTCACGAGGAACGACCGGGACGCAGGGCTGGTCAACGGTCAGATGGCCCGCGTCGCGGGCGTCGAGGAGGACGCCGTGAGATTCGAACTCGAGGACAGCGGCACCATCACGCTCGGCGAGGGCCACCCCAGCCTACGGTTCTTGGACCATGCCTGGGCCACGACCATTCATTCCTTCCAGGGCCGCACCGTGGACACGATCATCGCGGCGATGGAGTCGGGGAACCGGGCGCTGGTCAACCAGAAGGCGCTGTACGTGGCCATCAGCCGGGCGAGATACCGGGCAGAGCTGATCACCGATGACGGCAGAAAACTCTCCGATCACCTGGAGCGCGCCAGCGGACACCGCCGCCGTGAAAGCCATTCTCCGGGACGCGGGCGATGCCGAGAACATCGCAAAGGTGGCTCAGGCCGCCGGGCGGTACGCTCGCGAGGAGATCGAACCCTCGCCGGGCAGCGACGCAGAAATCGAGCGCAAGCCGGATCGGCAGATCGCCGAGTGGGGCGCGGAACTGGAGACGGTGGAACTGGCTTCACCTGGGACAGTCCGCGAGGCAGCCCCGGACAAGGCGGGGCCCGACCTCGGTCCGAAGTCGCCCGCACCCGTTCCCGACCACGACCGGGCGAACGCGCCGGTCGAGATGGAAATGGACCTCGACATGGACATGTGAGGGTCCGGAGCCGGATAAGCGGGTCCGAAGGTCGACGCCGGGATACCCCGCCATTCCCGGCATCGCCGATATCGGCCAAAAACCGCTCTTGTCTCCGCCCTGCAGCGTCGAAATACTGGCCCACAAACACGCTCTGAGCCCATATGAGCGGTCCTGAGAAAGTCGGCTAGTCTAAGAGCGTGGTAAGCTGCGGCTCGGAGCGCCTCGAACACGACCACTAATGGCTGTATGGACTGGAAAAAACGGGTATCCACGTTGCGGAAGCAGGGCAAGACGAGACGCAAACATTTCTCAGCGTCGCGCAATGACGGGTTGGACGCTGAGAGAGACAGCCGTTTGCCGGGAAAATGTACGAAGCAATGGTGAGCAAATGAAATTCGTGAAGTCATTTCTGACAATCTTCGCAGCATATTCCATTATTGCTTCTAAGTCCTTCGCTCAGGAATGGGAATTTGAACGAGACACAGACCCTATTTCAGACAGCCAAAACGTAGTAGCGGCTTTAGCTGCATCGTTGTCGTCTGACTTCGGGGACCTAGCTATTAGGTGCTTACAAAACGATCTTGAAGTACTGATTATTTGGGCACCAGTAGAAGCGTTCGATTCCGAATCTGCGGATTACGGTATAGACGTGATCACAAGACTGGATCAGGAGGACCCGATTACATCTACTTGGCAAGCATCATCCGACTTGAGTGCCACGTTTAGTTTGAGGCCCGAAGCGTTTATCCGAAAATTACCTAACCACGATCAACTGGTTGCCAGAACCACCACGACCTTCGGAATCTCTACTCTGATATTCGACCTTACTCAGGCAGGCCCGGTGGTCGGAGAAGTCTTTGAGGCTTGTGACACTGACTAGCACTCTTGATCTGGTACGCAGAACGCTATAGTTCGGTTTACACAGACGGGGCCAGAGCTTACAACAACATGCCGTGGGGTCACGGTAGGGTACAGCACATTCAGTTGGCGAGTATGTGAACGATCAGGTGCATACCAATGGCATCGAGTCGTTCTAGAGCATGCACAAGCGGGCGCTCAAGTGCACTTTCCACAAGCTTTCACCGAAGCACTTACATCGGTACTCGGGGGAGCTTGCCGAGCGCCATTACGTGAGAACGCTGGACACGTTGGAGCAAATGAAGATCATGGCGCAGGACATGGTGGGCCGCACGCTCAAGCACGAGGCTCTTAACACCGACTTTGAATCACTTAGAGAAGAACAGAGGGCGTTTAGTAGAATTGCGAAAAAAATGATGGGTGCGGAGCGGGAAGTTGCTCTAAGTGGCCAGAAACCTGAATCGTGATTCGGCACTCACGTATATAATCCCCCATTTTTTGGAAGCGCATCGTGAGCAGCATTTTTGGTCGCCTCTTCAAATACCGACCCAGACCAAATCGTGATCCAAAGGAAGACTTCTTCACCGAAGCATTTGCCGGCGTTCTTCAAAAGAGTCCCACACTCCGGAGCGCATTCGTCTATTGGCTCATCAAACAGGAAGTAGACTACGTCTTTGTAAGAACGCAGAAGACCATGCCAAATGGCAGGATCGACATTTGGGTCGATGCTCGCAACAGGCACAATGGCGCTCGCCATTTGGTCGCGATGGAAAACAAGATCGGTGCGAACGTCGATCTGTATCAACTGCGCAGATATGAAGCACAGTTGCGGTCTGAAGGCGACGCCGATTCTCGAACCCTGATACTTGCAACCCGCCATGAGCGAAGCCGATTCCTGCGCTGTCTCGACGAGCCGGACGTTCAATTCCGCCCAATCCATTGGTTTCAGGTGGCTGATTTCTTGCGAAATTGGAAATCAAATTTACCCGATGAAGGGGACAACCCAAGCGTCCCCTTTGTCAGTGAACTCTTACTATTTATGAAAGAACGGAGCATGGCCATGACTCTGAACGTCGACGATCTGGCAGCAGCAACCTCGTATCACACGTCTGTGTATGCCCGGTTGGTACAGATTCTCGAACAGACCAAAGGAGGCTGCAACCTGCCCCAGCCTATAGACGGCAATTGGAGTTGGGGCGGAAGAACTTCACTGTACCTCACTTGTTCGTCTCCATGGTTTGGCGAGTTTGGCGACGAGCCAAATAGCATCTACGTCGAGTTCGGCTTCGACTTCGAGCGCGACGACGCGGACTGGAACGTCGCGCACCTACGCTTGCCCTCGGCGTACTTCACCTTTCAATGTCCCGACCTGCTCGAACTCCACTTCCCTGAGGGTTGGGAGTCACCGCCAGCAAAATGGGGCGAAGAGTATCGACAAGTCAAGCATCTGGCTTCCCTCCAGGTAAATGGCGAGACGCTGCACATCGAGTATCTTGAATTTTTCCAAAATGCCCGTGACGAACTCTGGCACGCATTGAGAATTTAGCGCAGTCTCGCCGAAGGTGTTGATGGCTGAATCGAGTATTGGCCCGCTTGACGGCGCCGAAGGAGTCGATTTTATCACATTTACGGGCGTGCCGATTCTCGGAGAGTTGTCCAACGAGACAAGCCTGTAGGTCGGCGTCTGGGATCATCGGAGGATGATCGTGACGTTACAGACCGAGCGGGTGCGGACGCTGGAGCAGGTGCGCGCCTTTGTGGAGGGCAGCGAACCGGTGGACTTTGCCGGCGCCGGGCGCGAAGGGATTTACGCGTTGGTTCGGCGCACGTTGGTGCGGTTGGACTATCACCGCCTGGGCAAGCCGGAAAAGGGGCTGGTGAGGCGGTATTTGGCGAAGGTGACGGGTTTGTCGCGGGCGCAGTTGACGCGTCTGATCGGGCGGCACCGTCGGACGGGCCGGATCGAGGACCGCTGCGTATTCTGAGGGAAAGTTGCCACCGGTTCTACGCGAAAGTTGCCACCTGTTCTAGCTGAAAGTTGCCACATTCTGTACACGCTTTGAGACTGTTTGACCCATGCGTCGAGCCGCAGATAGAATCGCTCGGCCTTTGGAAAAGGGACTAGATGGGCGGTCCGACCACAGAGTCGGGCTAATGCATTCGTGGAGTAAGTCATCATGACAGCCCTGACTATCGTCGTTATCGTTGCCGTTATCGTTGGAGTCGCAGGCGGTGCGAACGCACTGAACAGGTACTCTGAAGAACACTACGAGTATAGGCCGTTCACTTTGAGCACGGTCAGTGTAACGTTCTTGGCCGCGATTTTGTTTCTGGTCGCGATGTTCTGGGTTGACCCCGAATTGGGGACCTACGGCACGGACGCCATCGTGATGTGGGCGGTATCCGCTGTCCTGTATCTTGGCTTGGCCGTCCGGCTCGTTCTCAAGACAAACGTGCTGATCGGGGTGCTGGCCGCTCTAATACATCTTGTCGGTGCCGCAGTTCTGATTTTCATCGTTGCAGTGATTTTTCTGTGGCGACATTGGTTCGGGAAGAGACGGATCGTTGGGTAAACCATTAGCGAGTTTTTGAATGTTTCTTCAGTGCGACGAGAGAAGGTGCTAATCGCCTGTTCATGTGTTCAACCATGGATGTCCTCTGGTCCGGTTGTGTCGCGTGGGATCGAGCGCGGTCAGGTAGTTCAGTTGATCTGCAGCGGGACGATTCCAAGATCCCGTGTGGCCGGACGGGATGGGGGGACGACAGCCGGTGTCGCCGAGCCGACCTTGGACTAGCCGGATTTTCGTGGGCGATTTCGGGCTTGGGATCTAACCAGCTCGTGACAATGTCTAAACCTCGCAATTGATGTGTGACGGGTAGCCGAGCGGGGAATAGGGTAAGTGCCGGTTGGAGCGCCGCTGTGATTGTGGACACTGCCGAGCCTCAAGTTGAGGCTGGCTCGAAGACCCCGGGGCTGACACGGACAACGTAGCTGATCTGACGCTCTTGAGGCTAGAAGACCTCGATGAAATCGAAGAATCGGCACGAGCCTTTTAGCGAAGGCTGCGCTCCGAGACGAGGCTCCCTTGATCCAATCGGCTGCATCCGAATGGCGTTGGGTAGGCGGTCAAGAAATCGAGAGAAGCCATGATATAGATCTATCGAAAGGCATGGAGTGCCCCCGGTTTGGTGGACACTTCCGGGCTGTGTTTGGAGTGTCCCCGGTCTGGTAGACACTTCTGGGCTATGTTCCGAGCATAGGAGGAAGTGCCATGAGCAACCAAAGATACAGCCCTGAATTCAAGGACAAAGCTATCCGACAGATCGTGGATCGCGGATATTCCGTTGCCGAAGTTTCCTAATGCCTCGGCGTTTCAGCGCGTAGCTTTTATAAACGGGTGACGGCAATAAAGCCGGATGAGACCGACCAACAGCGTGCGGCATTGGTCGAAGCCCGCAATGCGGGAGCGTCACTGATCAGCCACTTCGATCACGAACGGTTATGTGGCCAAACATGGGACTGGCCCGGCTGCAGCGTCGCGCGATCGGCGAGTGGAGACTATGCATGGCGGCGAAGCGAACGTAAGCGTTCGGTCACGCGGCGATGGAGAGGGCTGACATCATTTTGGACACCCTTTACAAGACACTGGTAACGCCTCCGACGATTTGCTATGGTCGCGCACATGGCGATGCGCGACGAGGACTTCGGGACGAGTTTGACGCTGGCCGAGGCGGACGGCGAGTTCTGGTCGCCGCCGACGCCGGCGCCGGCATCGGAGCCGCGCGATTGGCGGTCTCTGTACGAACAGGCACAGGCCCGCGCGGAGACGGAACGGGCACGGGCGGACGCGGCGGATACGCGCGCGGAGGAGCTGCGCCGGGCGGAGATAGATGCCCGTTCCCGCGCGGGCTTGCTGAAGACGCAGCTCGACAAGAGCCGGGAGAAGCTCACGGCTGCCGTCGAGGAGGTGAAGGAAGTCCGCCGTACGGCGAAGGATGCGCTGTTCTTCCAGACGGAGGTGGCGCGGCTGGAGAAGCTGCTTTCGCAGGCCGGTGTCGACTCGCGCAAGAGCAGCACGATCATGTCGCTGCGCAAGGAAGTTTTCCAGTTGCGCGAAGCCTTGCAGACTTTGCAGCCCGGCAAGGGGACGGCGGTGGCGCTGCGCCGGGAAATCGATTCTCTGACCCGCGAGAATGCCCGGCTGCGCAAGGCCCTGGAGCAGCCGCAGGAGCAGAAGGACGAACTCACGGCATTGCGCAGGAAGGTTGCGGCGCTTCGCAGGTGGAAACGGCGCGCACAGCCGTCTCGGCCCCGGGCGAGCGTCCAGTTGCGCAAGGCGCTGGACCGCGCGCGCAAGCAGAAGGACACGATCAAGGGACTGCGCGGGGAAGTCGGTTCCCTGAACCGCGAGACCCGTCGGCTGAACCGGGAGAACCGCCGGCTGCGCCGCGAGCAGGAACGGTTGCAGGACCTCAAGGCGACAGTGCGCCGACTGACCTTCGAAACCAAGCTGCAGCGCGGGGAGCTGGCGGGATACCACGACCAGATGGACCTCATCAAGGCGCAGCAGAGCCGCATCATCCGTCTGCAGGTGGCCGTGAGAACGTCGGCCATCAAGAACGAGAAGCTGGAGGCCGAGCTTGCCGAACGTCCCCTGCTGTCCGCGGTCTTCAGGACAGTGCGCGATCGGAACAGGACCATCGAGTCGCTGCACAAGGAGATCGCCCGACAGCGCAAGGCGAACGCTGCACAGGGCAAGAAGATCAAGGCGCTGCGCGCCCACAGAGCGAGGCTGCAAGCCCGGATTGCCCAGCTGCGCTCGAGCCGGGCCGTGTTGTCGAAGGCGGTATTCGGGGGCAGGAGCGAGAAGCAGGAAACGCCGCGGTCGGAGCGCAAGCGCGGCCAGCAGCGCGGTGCGGCCGGCCACGGGCGCACCCAGCGGCCAACGCTGGAGGAGAAGGAGGAACGGCAGGAGCCGCCAGAGGACGCGCGCGTGTGTTCCTGTTGCGGCAAGCCCTATGTCGCCGACGGCGAGCGTTCCTCGTCCGTCATCGAGATCGCGGTCAAGGCCCATGTCCGCAGGATCGTGCGCCCGCGCTACCGTCGGGGTTGCGACTGCCTGTCCTCGCCACTGCAAGCGATCGCGCCTCCGCCGGCCCGCTTGTTCCCCAGGACGCCCTACGGGACCAGCGTCTGGGCGCGCATCCTGTACGAGCGATTTGCCTGCCACCGCCCCCTGCGGCGGACCGCGGCGTGGATGACGGATCAGGGGCTGGCGATCGCGCCAGGAACCATAGCCGACAGCGTGCGTCGCTGCCCGGTGCTGTTCGCGCCGCTCGCCGCGGCGATCCTCACCCACCAGAACGAGATGGCGGTGCGCCACGCCGACGAGACCGGCTGGCGCATCCAGTCGCTGAGCGAGACTGGCCGCTCGCGGCGTGCGTGGCTGTGGATCTCGGTCAGCGCCGATGCGGTCTACTTCGTGGCGAACCCCTCGCGCAGCGCCGAGGCCGCGATGAGGCTGTTCGGTTCGGTCAAGGGCATCGTGTTCCTGGTCTGCGACCGCTACAGCGCCTACATCAAGATGGCGCGCGGGCTCGACGGCAAGGTGATCCTGTGCTGGTGTTGGGTGCACCAGCGGCGCGACTTCATCGAGTGTGCGGCCGGACAGCAAAAGCTGACGCAGTGGTGCGAGGGATGGGTCGAGCGGTTCGCGTCGACCTGCCGGCTGAACAAGGAGCGGCTGGAGCATTACGACCCCGCTCTCGACCACCAGACGCCGGCGTTCGACGCCGCGCAGGGGGCACTGAAGAAGGCCGTCGACGGTCTGTTCGCGCGGGCCGAAGCGGAGTTGGCCGACTTGCCGGTCAAGGCGCGCCAGGGCAAGGCGCTACGCTCGCTGCTCAAGCACCGCGAGGGACTGAGCGTCTTCGTCGACAATCCCCAGGTGCCCATGGACAACAATGCCGCGGAGCGCGCGTTCCGAGGGGCCGTTATCGGGCGTCGATTGAGCTTCGGTTCGGACAGCAGGCTCGGCGCCGACTTCACCGCGATGATGTACTCGGTCGTCGGCACCCTCGCCTTGAACGGCATCGACGTCCAGTGCTGGCTGGAGGCGTGGCTGGCAGCTTGCGCGGAGAATGGCGGCAGGCCGCCGGACGACCTGTCACCCTGGCTGCCCTGGTCGATGAGCGAGGAGCGCAAGCGCGAGTTCACGGCGCCGGGATGACCGGCGCCATCGAGTGCCGCTACTACGGGCGCGACTTCACGGCTGAGGAGATGGCGCTGCTGCGCGCCCTGATCGCCGCCGAGCCGCAGCCGACCCGCGCCGCCCTGGCGAGAGAGTTCTGCCGGCGCATCGGCTGGTTCAAGCCCGACGGCGGCCTCAAGGACATGATGGCCAAGGTGACCATGCTCGCCATGCACCGCGACGGCGCGATCGCGCTGCCGCCGCCAAGAGGAAAACAGGGCCGGCCCAAGCCCATCGTCTTCGGACCCCAGACCGAGCCGCCGCTGTTCCCGGCGCCGACGACGCTGGAGGGGGTTCGCCCGCTCGACTTCCGCACCGTCGTGCGCAACACCCGGGAAGGGAAGCTCTGGAACGAGTTCGTCGCCCGCTACCACTACCTCGGCTACAAGACCCTGGTGGGCGCGCAAATGCGCTACGCCGTCCGCGACCGCGACGGCTGGCCCGTCGCCATGCTCGGCTTCTCCACCGCCGCGTGGAAGCTCGCCCCGCGCGACAAGTTCATCGGATGGACGCCCGAGAAGCGCGAGAAGAACCTGCCGCTGGTGGTCGACAACCCGCGGTTCCTCATCCTGCCGTGGATCAAAATCCCCAACCTCGGCTCGCACATCCTCGCCCTCGTGCGCCGCCGCTTGCCACGGGACTGGACCGAGCGCTACAACACCATCCCCGTACTCATCGAGACCTTCGTCGAGACCCCGCGCTACACCGGCGCCGTCTACAACGCCTCCGGCTGGACACATGTCGGAACCACCCAAGGAAGAGGACGCTATGACAGGCATACGAAACGAGCCCAGCCGAAAAAGGACATCTGGTTGCGACCCCTCCGCAAGGACTGGAAGCGAACGCTCAATCGTTGAATCCTCCATACTCATCGCCGCGTGACCGAACGCTTACAAGCGAACAGCCTCAGCGCATGGCTTACCGAACCGCTGTGATTCTACATAGCTGTTGCGTTTTGTCTCAAATGGTGTCTGATTGTCCGTGAGAAAAAAAGTGGGAAAATTTAGATGTTAATAAGAAAACCTTTTTATAAACAATTAGTTATATTGGTATGATGGCGGAGAGGGAGGGATTCGAACCCCCGGTCCGCGCAAACGGACAACGGTTTTCAAGACCGCCGCATTCGACCACTCTGCCACCTCTCCTTGGGTGGCATTGTCGTGGGGACATCGAACTGACGCAAGGCGCAAGGCGCGACCTGACCCGAAACACGCATCAGCCATAGGCGCGCCCAACACCGTAAGGGTAGAATGATCGGGCTATGTACCGACTTACGGTATCCAGGAACCCACTACTGCAACTGGCCGGTCTGGTTGTCGGCGCCGTCGTCGCGGTGGGCGCCATTTTGCTGGGCGCGGTCGTGCTGGCCTTCATTGTCGGTTTCGCGGTCATTGCGGGGCTGGTGTTGTACATTCGGCTCCGGTGGTTGCGGCACCAGGCCGGCCGGTCGAGTCATCAAGGGCGAGGACCACGACGTGGTCCGGGACAAGGCCGAAGGGGAGGGAAACCCAAGGGCGACATCGTCGAGGTCGAATACACTGTTGTCGAGGAGCGTTCGGTCCGGGACCGGGACCGCGACTAGCCGGATATGTTTTGGCGCAGAAGAAAACGCAGAGCGCCAGTGCGACGCGTGCAGCGGCGCAGATCGAGGCTGGGCCCGGTCGCCGCATTCGTTGTCATCTGCGTCGGGCTCGCCTGGTTCTTTGAACAGCAGGCCACCACGACGCTGATTTTCGTTCGCCATACCGATACCGAAGCGGTCGTGACCGACGATCCGCCCCTCAGTCGCGTGGGCCTGCAGCGCGCCGAACTGCTCGCCGACGTCATCGAGGACATCGACGTCGTCGCCGGCGTCGACGCCATCTACGCCAGCGACCACCGTCGGACCCAGGAAACCGCGGCCGCCGCCGCCAAACGCCTCGATCTCGACGTCTCAATCCGGGATCCCTACGAAGTCGTACCGTTCATGGCGCAGGTGCTTCGCCAGCACAAGGGCGAGATCGTCCTGATCGTCACTCTGGGCGACATCCTCGCGCCGCTGGTCGAAGAGCTTCACGGCAGCAAGAACATCCCTGACTTCGGCCCGGACGACTACGACGACATCTACATCGTCACCATCCCGTGGTTCGGCAAGGTCAAGACCCTGCGAATGCACTACGGATTCTACGAGCCATACGACACGAAACCGCCCCGATTCTTCTCCGATTCAAGTGGCCCGCTCTGACCGATTCAGTCGGTCCGCTCTAACCGGCACGACGGACAACGCAAACATTAACAACTTGACATAGTAATGGCGCACCCTTCGGGTGCAGAATGACCAATCAGCAGATCCAGTTTCAGGGGAAACAACAATGAACCCAATTCTGTCGGATTCGCGTTATACGAGCGTTCTGGGACTTGCGATGGCCCTGGCGTTGGCGGGCTGCCAGCCCGGAACCGACGCGGACGGCGCCGGTGACGCCATGGCGCCGGAAGGCGACGCGGCCACCGAGGCCGTTGCGCTTGAGCCCGCCGCGGCGACCGGAGCGTCGGAAACCTCGGTGGCCATGCCGCCGGACACGATCCCGCTGTTCTCCACCGAACACCTGGCGCGCAAGAGTTCCTACTACGTCGGCGGCGATTACGTCGGCGATCCGCCGGTGATGGGCGGGCAGATGTACATCGACGTCTGGGAGCCTGCCGAGATCACCCAACCCTATCCGGTCGTGTTCTTCCACGGCAACGGCCAGACTGGGGTGGACTGGCAACAGACGCCGGACGGGCGTCCGGGCTGGGCCTACTACCTGCTGGAGCAGGGCTACGTGCTCTACATGGTGGACTACCCGGCACGCGGGCGTTCGGCCTACGTCCCGGGCGGAGTCCACGGAGATCTTGGCATTCGCACCGCGGCCCAACTGCAGACCATCTGGACCAACGTGGAAGAGATGGGCAATTTTCCGCTCAACGACAACCACACCCAGTGGCCGGGCGAGGGCAAGCCGGGCGACCCGATCTTTGACAACTTCATCAAGACCCAGGTGCAGTTCGCAGGCCAAAGCACGACGCTGGCGCGCGCCGCGTCGATCGAACTGCTCGAGCAGATCGGTCCGGTCATCCTCCTGACCCACTCCCAGGGCGGCGGCGTGGGCTTTGGCGTCACCGAAGGCGCGCCGGGGCTGGTCAAGGCCCTCATCACGGTTGAGCCCGGCGGCCCGCAGATCGGCCGCGTCAGCACTGCCGAGGTCGCCTACACGGGAGGGATGTCCAACGCGTGGGGCCCGGTCAACTATCCGCTGACCTACGACCCGCCCGTAACCGACCCGTCCGAGTTGGTGACCTACCTCGGAGAGGAAGCGGATCAGCCCGGCGAGGTGCCGTGCTACCTGCAGGAGGAGCCGGCGCGCCAACTGGTCAACTTCGCCGACGTGCCGGTGCTGTCGATTTCGGCCGACGGCACGTATCACCGCGTCTTCGACGCCTGCATCCCCAAATGGCTGAACCAGGCGGGCGTAAAGACCGATTTCGTACGCCTTGAAGATGTCGGTATCAGCGGTAACGGTCACATGATGATGCTGGAACTCAACAGCGACGACATCATCGCGTACATTCACCAGTGGATTCAGGACAACGTCGAATAAAGAATTCTGAGGGAGTTTAATAATGATTAGTCGTGATCTTTTAATTGCCGCCGTTGCCGGTGCCGTTGTCGGTGCCGGCGTCTTGTATGTGGTCTCCGGGGACGGGGACAGTGACGCGAACGGGGACGGTGACGCGAACGGGGCCGGGAACGGCAACGGGGTCGCGGACCAGGAGATGGAGGTGGTCGCCCAGCAGTTTGCCGCCATCCCGGGGCAGAAGGGCGGGCAGGACGCGTTCGGGCCCTACGAGGTGGATCCGAACTGGCCGCAGGACCTGGCGGAGTTGCCGGATCATGAAGGCTGGACCTACGGAGCCGGCCAGAGCGTATTCGCCGAAAGCCCCGACCGGATCTTCATCCTCCACCGGGGCGAACTACCCAATATCGAGCGGCCCCAGGCGACCGTCTACCCGGAGGCCGGACCGGCGCTGTCCTTCCCGGTGGCCCAGGTGCCGTGGCGCAATGCATCGGTGGGTCCGCGGGCCAGTCTGCCCGGCTCGCTTGACGGCGACGATACCGACCGAGGCGAGCATGGCGTCGATCACCGCTGGGAGCACTGCCTGGTGGTGGTCAACGGCGATGGCGAGATTATCGAGGAGTGGACCCAGTGGGATTCACTGTTCCGCCGGCCCCACTACGTGACCATCAATCCCTACGATCCGGAGAAACACGTCTGGGTGGTGGACGATTTTCGTCATGCGATCTTCAAGTTCACCAATGACGGCTCGGAACTCGTCCAGACCCTGGGCATTCCCAACGAGCGCGGCGACGACGGTGAGCACTTCTTCCGGCCTACGTTCATGGCCTTCCTGGACGATGTGTTTTTCGTGGCCGACGGCTACGCGAACACGCGGGTGGTGAAGTTCGACAGCGACGGCAACTACCTCATGACCTGGGGCGAGGCGGGGGACCCGCCCAACGAGACCCGACCCGGCTACATGAACAACGTCCACGGCGTGGCGGTCGACGTGCAGACCCGGCGGGTATTTGTCAACGATCGTGCGAACAATCGCGTGCAGGTTTTCACCGAGAACGGTGAATACCTGGACGAGTGGAGCTTCGGCCCCGAGCCCACCGACATCCACCTGTTCTACATCGGCGCGGACAACATCCTGTGGGCGGCGGACCGGGCCACCACCAAGATTCTCGGCTACGACCTGGAGGGCAACCTGCTCTATTCCTGGGGCGTCATGGGTGACTTCCCCGGGGCGCAGTGGGGTGTCCATGGCCTCAGCGTCGACCAGGAAGGCAACTTCTACATCGCCGAGGTCGGCAACGGCCGTGTCCAGAAGTACGTCCCGAGGGCCGGTGCGCGCCCCGAGACGATGGTGGGCGCGCCAGTCTACGCGGCCTGGGAGTAGGGGTAATCAGGGAGACGACGAATGAATAACCAGTATCGAGTGCAGAGCATGACTGCCGCCGCCGTGATCGTGGCGTTGGCGGGTACGCTGCAGGCGCAGCAACCGCCCGCGGAAGTGCCGATGATGTCCATGGACAACGTGGCCTACCACGGATTGTTGTACGCCGGCGGCGAGTACGTGGAGTACGGCGACGACGTCACCATGGGCGGCGCCATGTACGTGGAAGTGATGGTGCCCCACGAGATCCAGCAGGACTATCCCATCGTCTTCCTCCACGGTGCGGGCCAGACGGGCGTGGACTTCCTCCAGACGCCGGACGGCCGGCCCGGCTGGGCATACGACTTCATCGACATGGGCTATGTGGTCTACGTGCAGGACTTCCCGGCACGCGGGCGGTCGCAGTACGTCCCGGAGGTTGACGGCAACATCAACATCCGCAACGGGCCCCAGTTGGAGCAGATCTTCACGGCTTCGGCCGCCACCGCGGACTTCCCCCAGGCGGACAAGCACACCCAGTGGCCGGGAACCGGCCTCATGGGCGATTCGGTCGCCGACTACTTCAACAAGACCCAGGTGGAGTTCATCGGCGGCCGCCAGGCCCAGCTCACCATCGACGCCAACGTGGCGCTGCTGGACATGATCGGCACGCCGGTGATCCTGCTGACTCACTCCCAGGGCGGCTGGTTCGGCTGGAACATCGCCGACGAGCGCCCGGATCTCGTGCACGCCATCGTGACGCTGGAACCGGCAGCCCCGCCGATCCGCGGCGTGGATACGACCAATGTCGAATACCGGCAATCGGGCGGATTGGCCTGGGGCTTGGGCAACACCCCCATTACCTACGATCCTCCGGTCAGCGACCCGTCGGAGTTGCAGGTCGAGCTACAAGACGAGCCCGAAGGCCCGGACCTGGTGCCGTGCTACCGGCAGGTCGAGCCCGCGCGACAGTTGGTCAACCTGACGGAAATCCCGGTGCTGTTCATGAACGCGGACGGCGGCTACCACCGCATCTTCGATCACTGCATGGCCAACTGGCTCAACCAGGCCGGCGTGGCGACCGAATACGTGCGCATGGAAGATGTCGGCCTGGCCGGCAACGGCCACATGATGATGCTGGAACTCAACAGCAAGGAGATCGCCGAGTACATCCACGGCTGGCTGGACGAGAACGTCCTGTAGCATCCGCCACCATGAGATGTCCGTTATCTCGTCGGGCTGGCTGCTAGACGAAAAACGTCGCCAGCCATTCGGTCAAGACTCGCCACATTTCCGTCTCGCGAATGCCGTCGCGGTAACCGGACGCGGCGATGCCGATCAGATAACCGGATGGATGAGCCGTTCGCTGTCCCTTGACGTTGTGACCCCCGCCGTCCTGGAGTATATTTTTCTTGCTTGATCATGAAAACCGTCAAAAAAACTATCGCCTCCAGAGCGTTGATCGCGACGTTCGTTGCGGTAACGCTGATCGCCGCCCAGGTGGTCGTACTCAATCATGATCTGGAACCCGACGGTCACGCGCCGGACAGCGTCTGCGAGTTCTGTGTCGCCAGCGCGGGCCTTGCGAGCGCGAACGTAAGCGACACCAAGGCACCCGTTCTCGTAAGCGTCTCGCTCCGCATCCCCGGAGCTGTCCACCGCGTACACACCAACGCTCCTCTACGATACCACTTCGCACGCGCACCGCCGACTGTCTGCTGAGACTCGTTGCATGCCCGCGAGACCCGGACCGCTGAGTCCGCGGGTAATTCGTCATTTGAGTTCTGGAGCAGTCAATGCATAGTTCAAATCGGTTTTCAATGTCGGTGACCTTGTCGGCGCTGATATGCCCGTGTGTCCTCTTCGCTCAGCACGAACACGAGGAGGAAGGTTTCCACGTCATCGAAGAGGTCCACGTCACCGGCGTGCTTCGTGACCGCTCCGCCAACGAATTGGCGCAGTCGGTAAACGTAATACAGGAACAGACACTCGAGCGCATCGCCGGCTCGACCCTGGGTGAAACCCTTGCCGGCCAGCTCGGGGTGAGTTCTTCCTATTTCAGCGCCGGGTCTTCCCGGCCGATTATCCGTGGACTCGCGGGTTCGAGGGTGAAGACCATGGAGGACGGCATCGACTCCATGGATGCTTCCACCGTCAGCGTGGACCACGCTGTCAGCATCGATCCTCAAGTGGCCCGGCAGATCGAGATCTTCCGGGGTCCGACGACCCTGATCTATGGCAGTGGCGCCGTAGGGGGGGTGATCAATACCGTCACCACCCGTATTCCCGAGTACTCGCCCGATGATGGATTCGAGGGTGTCGTCCAACTGCGGGGGGACACAGTCGCCAACGGCCAAAGCGGTGTCATCGCGTTGGACGGCGGTGGTGAAAGCTTCGCCTGGCACTTCGACGCGGTCAGTCGGCAAGGGGATAACTACGAGATCCCGGGGTTCGCGTCCATCGAAGCCGGTGAGGACGAGCACCACGAGGACGAGGAAGAAGATCATGTCGAGGGCCTCGATGAAGAACACGAGGACGAACATGAAGACGAGTTACCCGGCTTTGTGGAGAACAGCGACTTCACCGGTCAGTCGTTTTCGCTCGGCGGAAGCTGGCTGCGTGACAATGGATTCCTCGGTGTATCCGTAAGCAGCTTCGATACCAGGTACGGCATTCCGGGCCATCATCAACACGATGTCGAGGAACTCGAGGACGACCACGAGGACGACCACGAGGACGACCACGATGAAGAGCTTCAGGACGATCACGACGAGGACCAGGTAGACGAACACGAGGGAGAAGAGCAACCGGTTCGCGTCGACATGAAACAGGCGCGTGTCGATCTCAAGGGCGGCTGGACCGGGCTTTCGGGAGCCGTTGAAGCGATCAACCTCAGATTTGGCGCCAACGACTACGAGCACGTTGAGATCGAGGGCGAGTCGATCGGTACGCGGATGGAGAACGATGCCTGGGAGGCCCGCCTGGAGCTCATGCTCGCGCCCTTGGGCGCCTGGGACGGAGCAGTCGGGTTTCAGGCCAGCGACCGGCAATACTCCGCGGTCGGCGCCGAAGCCTTCATTCCACCGGTCGACACGTCCTCCTATGGTGCGTTCATCATCGAGCAGCGCGACCTGGAAACCTGGCAAGTTTCGCTGGGTGCCCGACTGGACTACCAGCAACAGGATCCGTCAACGGATTTGCCCACGGTAAGCGATACGGCCACCAGTTTCTCGCTCGCCGGTATCCGCGATCTGGGTGACGGTTACTCTTTGGCGATCAATTCGGCGATTGCGGAGCGACTACCCGTCGCCGAGGAGCTCTACGCCAATGGCCCCCACCTGGCGACGCGCACCATTGAAATCGGGAACCCGAGTCTCGGTGCGGAAACCTCCCGCCACCTGGACCTTGGAATACGCAACGAGGAGGGCGAGGTTGCCTGGAGCATCACTGCGTTCATCACGCACTTCGACGATTTCATCTTCCTCCGCGATACTGGCGAAGATGATAGCGATGAGGAATTGCCAATCTACAACTATGCGCAGCAAGACGCCGAGTTCTCGGGTCTGGAGGCGGAGTATTTCGCGCCGATCTACTACAGCGGTGAGGCTGAGGTCGACTTGCGAATCTTCGCCGACTATGTCACCGGGGAGCTGAGCAACGGCGAGTACCTGCCCAGAATTCCCCCGTTACGCCTTGGTTCGCGAATCCAATACCACGACGAGCGTTTTTTTGCGGGGATCGAGATTACCCGCTACGACGGTCAGGACAGGATAGCCGCCCTTGAAGAGCCAACCGGCGGTTACACGATGATCAGCGCCGATTTCAGCTGGTCGGTCGAAACTGCGGGCGGGTCGGTCTTTGAAGTGTTTTTGATCGGGACCAATCTGGCAGACGAAGACGCACGCAAGCACACGTCGTTCGTGAAGGAAACCGTGCCTCTGCCGGGTCGCAACATTTCGGCCGGGTTCCGCAGCCACTTCTGATACGCTCGCTCGGGAGCGTTCCTGGAGGAGGAGACACATGGCAAGAGTATCGCAATGCCTTTTGGGGCTCGTGCTGAGCACAGCCGTTGCGGTGGCACAGGAATCCGGCACCGCGGCGCCTGGCAACACCGGAGATTACAGGTCCGATGGTCACTTCCATCTGCTGGATTTCCTGCAGAACGGCGAGTTCCTCAACACGGACGGCAGGTTTCCCGGAAACGAATGGGGCATCACCGAAACCGGCCGCTATTCGACGCTGCCCTTCGGGGAGCGGGGCCGGCGGATCGAGGCCGTGCTCCGCGGAATGGAGGCTGCGCGCGTCGATCACATCATGGTCTCGGGCATGCCATTCCTCAAAAAGTGGTCAGAGAACGAACCGTTCCTCAGGCCGCGCTATTACCTGGACAGCAGTTCGAGGGTCAAGCGTGCGCGCGATACCGATATCACCGTGGCCTCGGCCATTGTCGACTACCAGGCCAGGTACGCGGACGATCCCGAGCGGTTGGCGGAACTGGAGAAGATCCACCCCTTCATCACCGGCTTTGACGGCACCGATCTCGGCGCCGTCGACCTCATCGTGAAGCGGATCAAGGAGTTTCCCGGCATCTGGGAGGGCATCGGCGAGGTGATGTCCCGGCACGACGATCTCACGAACCTGTCCATGGGGGAGCGGCCAAGGGCCGATCACCCGGCCCTGGTGCGGGTCTGCCGGTTCGCGGGCCAGCATTTTCTGCCGCTGAGCATCCACCACAACATCGCCCCCATTTCCCGCACTCCGAGCGAAATCAAGCCTCCGCTGTACCTCGATGAGTTCGTCGAACTGCTCCGTCAGTGCCGATGGGAAGAGGCGGGCGTCGACTACACGGCGCGGTTCATCTGGTGTCACGCGGGGATCAGCCGGCGGGTCACCATCGAGAACCTGCCGTTCTGGATTGAAGAAGTCCTGAAGGAATTTGGCGAACAGGTCTACATCGACCTGTCCTGGGTCGTGATGGAGGACTACGTGTACCCGGATCTGGACCGCTGGATCCAGTTGATCGAAACCTACCCGGATCGGTTCATGATCGGATCGGATTCCGTGGGCGGCGCCAGCCGAATCGCCCAGGAGCTCAGTCGCTTCGACCGCCTGCTGGCCGGATTGTCGGCGGACGTACGACGTCGCGTGGCCCGTGACAACGTCGCCGACCTGATGCAGGAAATGCGGGACTTGAGGGCGGCGGCCGGGCTCGGCGAGCAGGGTATCGTGCTGGATTACCGGTACGAATTCCCGGAATACGCCCATACCGGCCGGTTGCCGGAGCCCGAATCGTTTACCGGTTCCGTACAGACATCGAATTGATCCGCAATTAGACTGGCGCAATGGGCAAGCCGGGCACACACCACGCCGACGCGCACAGCAACAACATCCGGAGAATCTTCTGGGCGCTGATCCTGATCGGCAGCTTCATGGTGGTCGAGGTGATCGGTGGAATCATCTCGGGATCCCTGGCACTGCTGGCCGACGCCGCGCACATGTTCGTCGATACGGTGTCGCTGCTGTTCGCCTGGATCGCCTTCAAACTGAGCCGACGGCCGGCCGACCACGCGCGCACGTACGGCTACCACCGCTTCCCCGTCCTCGTGGCCTATACGAACGGCGTCTTCCTCGTCATCGTCGTCGCCTGGATCTTTTTCGAGGCCGTCGACCGGATACTGAATCCCGCCCCGATCCTTGCCGGCCCGATGCTGGTGGTGGCGGTGCTCGGTCTGGTGGTCAACATCGCGGCGTTCGCCGTGCTTCACGGCGCCGACCGGCAAAACCTCAACGTCCGCGGCGCCCTGCTGCACGTACTCGGCGACATGCTGGGTTCGGCGGCGGCCGTCAGTGCGGCGATCGTCATCATGACCAGCGGCTGGACGCCCATCGATCCGCTGCTCTCGGTTTTCGTGGGCTTGCTGGTGCTGCGCAGCGCGTGGTTCCTGCTCAAGGACGCCGCCCACGTGCTCCTGGAAGGCGTCCCGGGGGAACTGGACGTCCAGGAGATCGGCCGGGACCTGGTTTCAACCGTTGACGCGGTCGAGGACGTTCACCATGTGCACGCCTGGTCGCTGTCCCAAGATCATTCGCTGCTGACGCTGCATGCCCGCATCCTTGAGAACGCCCATCCGGATTCGGCGATCGCGGCGATTCAATCACGCCTGGCCAGTCGCTTCGACATCAGCCATGTCACGGTCCAGATCGAAGTGGAGGTTTGTACGGACGAGCACGCCACTGCGCTGGTTTAGCGCGCTGCCGTGCCAATTCTGCGTGCCTGTCAGCGATCTTTTGCAGTCGAGCGGGTAAAGCGTAGTCGCGTTACCACGAACAACGCCAGTGCGACCACCACGATGGAGGGGCCCGACGGCGTGTCGAGATTTGCAGAGGCGTACAAACCGCCCGCCACGGCAATGCTGCCGGCCGTTGCCGCGCCGATAGCCATGCGTTCGGGGCTTGATGCAAAGCGGCGCGCCGTCGCCGCCGGGATAACCAGCAGGGCCACGATCAGCAGTACCCCGACAACCTTGATGGCGGCGGCGATGACACCCGCCAGAAAGATGCCGAACACCAGGCGTGCCCGGTCCGGGTTCATGCCGGCGACCTTGGCAAGGTCGGCGCTGACGGTCGCCGCCAGCAGCGGACGCCAGATCAGCCACAGGACGCCCAGCGCCAGCACGCCGCCGATCCAGATGACCGCCAGGTCCGCGCGCGAGACGGCGAGGATATCCCCGAAGAGCAGGGCCTGGAGGTCCACGCGCATGTTCGGGAAGAAGGAGAGGATGACGAGTCCCAGGGCCAGGCCGCCATGGGCGAGCAGGCCGAGCAGGGTGTCGGTGGGCAACGTGTCGCGGCTTTCGAGATAGAACATCATCAGCACGACCATCGAGGCGGTGACGAAAATGCCGATCGTCAGATTGAAGTCGATGAGGATCGCCAGCGCCACCCCCAGCAGTGCGGAATGGGCGATGGTCTCGCCGAAATAGGCGAGCCGCCGCCACACGATGAAGCAGCCGGCGGGCCCGGTGACAAGCGCCAGGCCGATTCCGGCCAGCAGCGCGCGAACGAGGAAATCGTCGAACACGGTTCAGCTCGCCGATTCGCCGTTGCCGCGCCGGTCCGCGGCGCGGGTGGCGCCTCCGGCCAGGTAGACTTCGTCGTGCTCATGAGGTACAAGCACGACGAAATCGTGGGCCCTGGCCACGGCTTCCTTGATGTCGTGGGAAATCATCAGCACGCCGCAGTCGAAGTCGCGCCGGATCGCGTCGATGAGTTCGTCGAGCAGCTCCGCTCCGGCAAGGTCCACGCCCTGGGCGGGTTCGTCCAGCACCAGCAGATCAGGCTGGTGGATCAGCGCGCGCGCGAGCAAGAGCCGTTGGAACTCGCCGCCTGACAACGTCATGACGAGCGGGTCCCCGAGCTTTTCGAGACCGACCGCAGCGAGGGCGGCGTCGACATCGTCTGCCGCATATTTCCCCGTCAGGGTCATCAGGCGCCGCAGTGTCAGAGGCAGGGTATGCCCGATGGTGAGGCGCTGCGGAACATATCCGACCGCAAGCGACGGCGCACGCTCGACGCTGCCCTCGGTGAGTTCGATAAGCCCGAGCGCTGCCTTGATGAAGGTTGACTTGCCGGCGCCGTTTGCACCGATCACGCCGACCAGTTCGCCCCGTCTGACGGTCAGGTCGACGTGCCGGATGATCCAGCGCTGACCGCGCTTGATGCCGATGTCGCTGGCAATGAGGAGTGGATCGGACAGCGTGGAGTGCTCCGCCGGAAAAAACGCTAGTCTATGGTGTGCAGGGTCCGCCCGCAACGACGCGGGCCATGCTAGGGTGACATCGAGAGTGCGGGAGAAGTCCCGGCGCACTTACATGCAGCGGGTGCTATATTTCGCTGCTCGGCTGACCAGGTCGACGGGGGATTTTTCGGGGTGGAGTCTTGAGATGAGCATGATCGGAAGCCGCTTGGCGCCTCCAGGTACTTCGGGAACCGATGAGCGAGTACGTCCGGTGTTGGCACCGACAGGCTTGCGGCGCCTGGTCGTGGCCGCCATGTGCCTGGGCGCGGCGTTTGCCGCTGCGTACTCCACGAATGCCCAGGTGCGCGTCGTGGCCTCCATCAAGCCTGTGCATTCGCTGGTTTCCGCCGTCATGTCCGGTACCGGCGAACCTGAACTCATCATCCAGGGAGCGACATCCCCCCATACTTTCAGCCTGCGTCCGTCCGACGCGCGCAACATCCAGGACGCGGAGGTCATTTTCATGGTTGGCGATGCGCTGGAGACCTCTATCGCCGGCTCCATCGAAACCCTCGGCCGCGACGCGCGCGTGGTCAAACTCGCGGATTCCGACGGTCTGATGCGCCTGCCGCTTCGTGAGGGTGCGACGTTTGAGGATCACGACCACGATCACGAAGACGAGGGCGACCATGAGGCTCACGAGGACGAATCGTTCGACATGCACATCTGGTTGGATCCGGTCAACGCCAAGACCATGGTCCGCGCTATCGCAGCGACCCTTTCGGCGACCGACCCCGCCAACGCCCCCGCATACGAGTCGAACGCCCAGACAGTCTCCGGGCGGCTGGACGAATTGATTGGTCAGATCGATGCAGATGTCGCCGCCGTGCGCGGCCGGCCTTTTATCGTCTTTCACGACGCCTACCACTACTTCGAGGACCGTTTCCGTCTGAGCGCGGCCGGGTCTGCTTCGGTCTCCCCGGATCGACCGCCCGGCGCCCGTCGAATCATGGAGTTGCGCGAGCGGGTGAGCGAACTCGGGGTGATCTGCGTACTGGCCGAACCCCAGTTCGACCCGCGCCTGGCCAACGTCATCATCGAAGGCACATCGGAAAAGCTGGGTACCGTCGACCCGTTGGGCGCGGTGCTCGACAGCGGTCCCGATATGTACTTCGCGCTTCTGCGCGACATGGCGGCGTCATTCACGAATTGCCTGGCGGCGCCCTGACTCGCGGACTTGCCGCGGGATAGGGAGCGATCGGGAGCACGGTGTTGGATCGGTTTCGACGTTCAGCGCGTTCAGCATGCCTCGCCGTGTGTCTGCTGGCGATGACGAGCGTGGCGACGGCACAGGAGCGCCCGAACATTCTCTTTATCACAGTGGACGATCTCAACAACGACCTGGGAGCGTACGGGCATCCGCTCGTCCGGTCTCCGTCCATCGACCGGTTGGCAGTCGAAGGGCTGCGGTTTGACGCGGCCTATGCGCAGTACCCGGTCTGCTCGCCCAGCCGGTCCAGTTTCCTGACCGGCCTGTATCCGCGGCAGACCGGCGTCCTCGGCAATGGCCCGCACTTTCGCGATTTCGTCCCGGACGTGGTTACGCTGCCGGAGTTCTTCGCCCGGCACGGGTATTTCACGGCGCGGGTGGGCAAGATTTTCCACTACGACGTGCCCGCAGGCATCGGCACCGACGGGCTCGACGACCCGCAGTCCTGGGACGAGCGGCGCAATCCCGCGGGCATCGATGTGGACTACGAATCCGATATCGTCTCGATCAACCCGGAAACCGCAACCGGCGCGACCCTGACCTGGCTTGGCGTCCCCGGCGACGGGTCGCGGCATACCGACGCGCGGGTCACGGATGCCGCCATCGACCTGCTCCAGACGCATCATCCGCGGCGCACGGGCCAATCCCTGTTCCTGGCGGTCGGCTACTATCGCCCGCACACGCCATTCATCGCCCCGGCCTCGTACTTCGAAATGTACCCGCCGGAGGAGATCGAGGCGCCGCCGGATCCGACCGCCGACCGGGCCGATATTCCCGTCGCCGCACTGGCGGACCGGCCGGGACAACTGCAGATGACCGACGCGCAGAAGATCGCGGCGATTCGGGGCTATCATGCCTCCATATCCTTCGTGGACACTCAGATCGGCCGGCTGTTGAGCGCGCTGGATGCGGCAGGGCTGCGCGACAGCACGATCGTGGTGCTGTTGTCCGATCACGGCTATCACCTCGGCGCCCACGGACTGTGGCAGAAGGGCGACCTGTTCGAGGGATCCGTGCGCGTACCGCTGATCGTGTCGGTGCCCGACCGGCCCGGCGCGAACTATGCGCGCGGCGCGGGCACGGCCTCGCTGGCGGAGCTGGTCGATCTCTACCCCACGCTGGCGGAACTGGCCGGGTTGGATGTGCCCGCGCAGGCCGCCGGAACGAGTCTCGTCCCGGTGCTGGAGGATCCCGCCGCCACGGTTCGCGAGAGCGCGTACACGGTGGCGCAGAGCAGGGCCGGATGGGACCGCCCGCAATGGCACTACCCGCCGGTGATGGGCGAATCCATCCGCACCGAGCGCTATCGCTACACGGAATGGGCCGGCGGCATCATGGGCGTGGAACTCTACGACTACCGGGCCGACCCGGCCGAACTGACCAACGTGGCGATCGAGCCAGCGCATCAGACGGCCCGCGCAAGGCTGGCAGGGGAACTCGCAAGGCGCCGGGAACAAGCCGCGGCGGCGCCGTCCGAGTGACGGGCGCGGCCGGTCAGACCGTCTCGGTAACCTTGGACAGGTGCGGCGGGGAGTCCGGATCGAATCCGCGGGCGAGCGCCAGGGCGTTGGCGAACCGGTAGAAGCTCTGCGACTGCACGAGCGGCGCCAGCAACTCGTGCGGGGGCGCCGGGCACGGCAGGAAGTACGGGTACGAGTTGCCCGAATCACGCGACCCGCGCGCGCCGGCGATATGCACCTGCGCCCCAAGGGCGGCGGCGTCCGCCGCCAGTTGCAGCACGCCGTCCTGCGTGCCGTCGTTCTGCGCAAACGCCAGTAGCGGAAAGCCGCTTCGAACGAGAGCCATGGGCCCATGACGGATTTCCGCCGTACTGTAGGCTTCGGCGTGCAGTCGTGACGTTTCCTTGAGCTTGAGCGCCGCCTCCAGGGCCAGTGCATAGCCGACCCCGCGTCCGACCACATAGACACTGCTGGCGGCGATCAGGTCGTCCAGCGCCATGCTCCAGTCGCATCCCCATGCTTCGGCCATAAATTCCGGTGCGGCGCGCAGTGCATCAAGCAGACGACGGTCGCTGCCGAGTTCGCCCACCAGGAGCGCCAACGCCGCGAGGGAAACGATATACGACTTGGTGGCGGGCACACTGGTTTCCGGGCCCGCGCACAGGGGCACAACATGATGGGCGAGTCGCTCAAGCGGGGAATGCTGCTTGTTTACCAGTGCGACGACCAGGGCGCCCTGATCACGGGCCATGGCGGCATGCCGGACGATGTCCGGACTGGCTCCGGACTGGGATATCGCGACATAGAGGGCCCGCCTCAGATCCAGCGTTCCCCGTTGCAGGGAAGCAACCGAGGGCGCCGCCGAAGAGGTCACCAGGCCCAGCCGGGTCTCGAACAGGTACTTGGCGTATACGGTGGCGTGATCCGAGCTGCCGCGCCCGCAGGTGACCACCACCGAGGGACCGAATCGAGCGATCTCGGCTGCCAATTCCTTCACGCGGGCCGCGTTCGTCTCCAGCAGTCGCCGCACCGCATCCGGTGCGGAGGCGGCTTCGAGGAACATGTGCGTCGGTGCCGGTGGTGCATCCATGTTCGCGCAGTCTTGTCGAGGCCCTGTTCCTGCTCGCTGCCGGGCTATTTGAGCGGCTCCTGCCCCGAAAGCCTGCGCTTCAGTCGGCTGATCGACACGCGGCTGTTCTCGATCAACGGATGCGCCCGGACCCCGATCACGAAGAGATACGCGAGTGTCGCCACGTTGATCAGCATCGCCGCGCGCAGACCCACGACGTCACCGGCCACGCCTATCATCAGCGGCACCAGCGCGCCGCCGAAAATCCCCGTGCAGAGAATGCCCGAAAAGGCGCCATGGTGAACTTCCACGGAATTGAGGGCCAATGAAAACACGATGGAAAACATCACCGAAATGGAGAATCCGATCCATGGGAAGGCCGCGACTGAAACCGTCGCCGGGCCGAACAGCGCCGCGAGCACGAAAACGGCCGCTGCAGCGCACGCCAATCGCAACAGCATCCGCGAATCCATGATTTTCAGCAGGCCGAGGCCAACCACGCAGCCAATGGACATCAGGCCCCAGAATCTGCCCACCAATGCGGCGCCGAGGGTTTGTGGATCGACGCCGTGGTACGTCTGCAGGAATTCGGACATCCAGTTGGCCACGCCCTGCTCGGTGCCGACGTAGCAGACGATGCCGAAGAAGAACATCCGCGCGTGCGGGTTGCCGAGAAGTTCCCGATACGCGTCCAGACTTGCGGTGCGCTCATGCCGTTCCAGTTTCACTTCCGGCAGCCGGATCAGCCAAACCGCCGCCAGCAGGACCGCGAACGCCGCGCCGAACAGCCAATACAATGCAACCCAGCTGAGGTCGGCGGGCGCCAGTGCCCGCAGCGTATCCAGCAACAGGTTGGACCGGCCCGGGTCAGGGAGGCGCGTCACGAGATAGGTAAATACAAAGGGGCTGACAAACGAGGCAAACCCGAAGACGAGTTGCCCGAGCACCGAAAAGAACGCGAAATGTTCCTCTCCCCCCGAAGTGCGCATGAGCGGATTGATGATGACTTGCAGCATCGCCATACCGATGCCGATGACGAACAACGAACCGATGACCACGCGGTAAGTCGGAAACAGCGAGAATGCCATTGCTCCGCACAGAACGACGGCGAAGGCGATCAGCATGGACCTTTTCATGCCGATGGTTTCGATCATCACGCCGGAGGGGATGGACGCGATACCGTATGCCAGGAAGAAGGAAAACGGCAGCAGGGCGGCCATGGTCAGCGTCAAGCCGAAGTCATCGATGACGACGGGCATCAGCGGGCCGATGATGTTGGTCACGAAGGAGATCGCGAACCAGATCACGAGGATGAAGAGGACCACCGCGGGGTTTCGTACCGAGTTCATGGGCGTCGCTCCGCCACGCCGCCGGGGCGACCCGTCGCCGCGGCCATACCGGAGAACAGGCAGGCGGCGCCGATACACCCGGCCCGGTTTCCCAGGCCCGCCAGGTCGATCGACGTGTGGTTCATGGAACCGTTCATGACGCGCTCGGCAGCGCGGCGGCGAATTTCCGGGAGGTAGAAGTCGCCGCACTCCGTGATGCCGCCGCCGATGACGACTTGCTGCGGGTCGAAGATATTGATCAGGCTGGCGATACCGGTCGCGAGATACTCGAAGTGCAATTGCAGCGCTTTCGCGGCAGCCGGTGCGCCGCTGAGGTAACGGCTCACCAATTCCGGTCCCGTCGGCGGTTTGCGGGGCGCCAACGGGAATGCACCGGATAGATTCATGTAGCTGGCGATCAATGCGGTGGTCGACGCCAGCGCTTCAAAGCAACCCTGGTTGCCGCATGAGCAGCGTGCTCCCCCGTAGGCAAGGATCATGTGTCCGATTTCGCTGGCACGGCCGTTCGCACCCTTGTAGAATCGACCGTTCAGCTTGAGGGCGGCTCCGATCCCCGTGCCTACCGTGAGGAACACGACATCGGCGCAGTCCGTTGCGGCGCCAAAGCGGGATTCCGCCATCCCCATCAGGTAAGCGTCGTTCTCGACCTCCACAGGCAGGTCCACGGATGCCAGCTCATCGGCGAGCGAAACTCCGGCCAATTCCGGGATATTGTTGATGCCGCCGACGATGCGATTGCGCTGAACCAGGCCGGGGACCCCGATACCGATGCCCGCGACTTCGGCGCCGCGTCGCCCGGCTTCAGTCAGGGCTTGTTCGATGAGTTCGCGCAGGTCCTGCAGAAACGCTGACAATCCCTCACCGATGTGCGTTGGACCGCTGTTTTCGTAGCAGACCGATGCGTATTCATCGACCACCGCCAGTTTGACCGCGGTTCCGCCAACGTCGATACCCAGCGTCCACATGGCCGTATCTATCGCGCGCTGACCCAGATCGGACTGGACCACGCCCATTGGTGGTCCGTCTGTCGCACCCGCAGGAAATAGTAGTCCTCGTCACGGCTCGCGTTGTCCTCAAGGTCGAATTCCACCACAAAACCGCTCTCCGGGACCGCGCGGTTGAACGACACGGCCTCGGTCAGCCAGCCTCGCATGAACCGGGAACGGCTTCCCTCGATCAATTCGGCCAGCGTATGGGAGAACTCCTGGCCGTTGACCTCGGCGACGATACGCCCGCTCGGCCTCATTTCCACGTCAAGGGCGATCGACTGGGTTACCGGCTGCATGGGCGCCGGGTTCGATTCGCTCTTGGCATCGAAGGCGACGCTGGTGTCGGTCGTTGCCGTAATGCGGCTCACCCACGACTCCCAGGGAATTTCGTTGCCTTCGAGATCTCTCTGCGGCGACGTGAACGGCGCCCCCCGAAATTGCGGTGTGGCCTTGAGCAGGCGACCCTCGGTCAGGGAGATCGTGCCTTGCCAGTCGATCCGGGCCGAGCTGGCCACCTGGTTCCAGCCGAACTCGAACCGGATCTTGGCGCGGATCGGTTCGCCGCTGTCGTCGTATCGCGGCGTGTAGCTGACGTGTTCTGTGTGGAGCGTGGCGCCGTTCTTGACCAGTTCAACGTAGTCGATCTGGTTCATGCCCTCTACGGCTACCTGGATCAGGCGCCGACCGGACTCCTGGTCGGCGATGGCTTCGCCCATGTAGGCGCCGTTAACGCGGAGGTCCAACAGGATGTTGGCGCCGGTTGTCGCATAGACGCGCCGCGATCGAATCGCTTCCCAGATCTCGTCACGGGTCAACGCGTTGGCGAGAACGGCCAGGCGGCCATCGCCGAAACCACCCGGATGCCCGGCGTGGGAATCGGACGACGCGATGACGCCGAATTTGTAGCCGCGCCTGAGTCCTGCCTCCATCGAGCCGCCGTAGGCGCGCGGTCCCATGTCGTGGTACATCCCGAACGGTCCTACCGACCCTTCGGAACCGCCGTGCCGGGAAAAAATTTCCACGAACGGCGTCTGTGGGCCCTCTTTGAAGAAATCCCAGTTATAGCCCCGGAAATTCGACTGATAGCCGATACCGTGGGGCGTGATGATGGTGTTCTGCGGATCCAGCACCCGATCGCGCAGTTCGACGATCGTCGTGCCGGCGGCGGGCAACTCAAGATCCTGCAGTTTGGAAACCACTACGTGGTCGCCGTACTTCAGGCTGTGAACCTCGAAGGAGGGGAAGGCAATCCGCACGCCGGGGATATTGTATTGCTTCAGCTTGTCGATGTAGTTGGACCAGTACTGGGGGTCTCGCAGCCGCCGGAACGCGGTACGGTGGTACTCGATGACCCATTCAAGCTCCGGGTTACCCTGCAGCTCTTCGATATCCGGCCACATGGCGTGCGGCGTCACCGTGAAGAAGTCCAGCGACTGGGCGGCGTTCTCGAGCGCATTCTCGAACGAGCCGTGCCCGTAGGTCAGGCTGGAGTGGTTATGCAGGTCGCCGAAATAAACCGTATATTCACTTTCTTGCGATACCGTGGCCTGGGCCTGGGCCTGGGCCTGGGCCTGAGCCTGGGCCGGCGCCGATGCATCGTCATTGCCCGGAGCACAACCGGCGGCGGCTCCCAGGCATAGCAGCGGCAAGAGCCGTAATCGTGCCTCGACATCGACGGATTGGTTCATTTCCGCATACCTCATGATGATTCGCGACCGCGTGGGCCGTGGTTCGCATCTCCCACCGGCAGGCAGGCGATTTTCGGCGAATGGTAGGTCAATATGTCAGCGCTGTCAAACAGAGCTTCACTAAATGTATTGATATTTATCTGTTTTGTTGAATCAATCCGGATAATTATTCCGCATATATTCATATTTATTGACAGCGCTGTCTTAGCGTGACAACATCCATTATCAATGCAAGCGTACCTCGGCACAGCGATTTTCGATGGGCCGAAGGGATAGAGCGGGAGAGACCCATGATCCATAGAGTGCCAGACAAGCCGGTGGCCGCCTACCTCGCGATCGCGGTCATGGCGTATGGCGCGAGCGATATCGATCGGGTTCGCGCACAGGAAGCCGGCGAGCCGACCCTTGAGGAGGTCGTCGTGGTCGGCACCCGTGCGGACCTCGAGGCAGCCGTCGACTTCAAGCGTGCCTCCGACACGATCGTCGATGCCATCTCGGCCTCCGACATCGGCAAGATGCCGGACCAGAACATCGCCGATTCCCTGCAGCGCGTGCCGGGCGTGCAGATCCAGCGAAACCGCGGACAGGCCGAGGAAATCACCATTCGCGGGCTGCAGGGGCGCTATACCCAGACGCTGGTCAACGGACGGCCGATCACGACGGTTTTCAGCGATTCCTTGAGCAACCGCAATTTCCAGGCCTACATCATGCCGTCTGCATTCGTGTCCCGGCTGGCGGTCCACAAGTCGGGCAAGGCGGATGTCCAGGAAGGCGGCATCGCCGGTTCCGTGGACATCGTCACCCAGCGGGCGCTTGAAATCGGTGAGCGGCGCTTCAACGTATCGGCCAACGGCAACTGGGACGGCAACAACGGCGAGATCGGCAGCGACGTCACCGCGGTCTACGCGGATATTTTTGCCGACGACACGTTGGGTTTCCTGCTGGGTGTCAATCTCGTCGACGAGGACCAGGGCCTGCACCGCGACCGCGGGGGGCGCTACCGCAGGGCTCGCAACGAGGCCAGGAACCGGGACCTCAACGGCGATGGGGATTTCGACGATCGGGGCATCGTCGTACGCGACAACGTGCTCTCGGAGAATTTCGAACAGCAGCGTGATCGGCAGTCCTGGCTCGCCAACCTGGAATGGCAGCCTTCCGACAATTTCACACTGTTCAGCGAGGTCCTCTACAGCCAGCAGGATACGATCTCGCCGCGGGAATCGGTCCGCTACAACTTCGCGAACAAGAGGACGAGGTCCGAAGGTCAGCAAACGGTCTTCATCAACGATGTCGAATACGTATCCCAATACCACAGCATCGATACACAGCTGCAGGCGGAGAAGGAACTGCAGGATCGCGATGCGGATCTGCTCTCCGGACAGATCTTGGCGAGCTTTCGCCCGGACTCGCCCTGGAGCGCCGATGTCTCCCTGTCGCGTTCGGCGTCCAACCACTTCCAGACTCGGGCCCGGGCGGTCTCAAGGTTGAACGGCGTGGAAACGCTGATCAACATGGAAGGCCGTGACGTGCCTACCGCGGTGACGGTGTTCGGCGAGGAGTATCTCGACCCGGAGGCGTACGCCATCAACCAGGTCACGTCGGGCCCCGGCACGAACATCCGTAGCGAAAACAGCCAGAACGATCTGAAGATCGACATCGACCGGCTGTTCGACGACGGGATGGTCCACGCGGTCGGATTCGGCGTGTCCCTCTCCGACAGCCTGTTTGCATCGAGCCGGGATGCCTTTGCGGCGAACGCCAGGGAGCTGGCCGCCATCGGCATCGAAACCTTCCCCATGATCCTGACAGGATCCGACCGCGGCGGTTACCTGGACAGCTCGGACCGGCCCAACGTGGGCAACTGGGTGGTGCCCGACACCCAGGCCATCATCGACGCCGGGGGTGGGGTGCAGGCGATCATCGACGCGGACCCGGGCGCCGTTTTCAACATTCCCGGCGAATTCGTGGACATTCGCGAAGACTTTAGCTCCGCCTACGTGATGATCGATTTCGGCAACGAGAGCGAAACGGTGACGGGCAACTTCGGCGTGCGCTATACGCGAACCGACGAAACGATCTACGGGACGTCCATCGACCTGAGCGCCGGGTTAACACGCGACGACACCACCGGCGCGCTGACGGCCAACTCGGAGAGTGTGCCGGTCAGCCGCAGCCGGACGTACTCCAATACGCTGCCCAGCCTGAACGTGCGCTTCAACGTGGCCGAGGACCATGTGCTGAGGTTCTCCGCGGCGAAGACCATGACGCGCCCGGCGCCGGCGCAACTGGACCTCATCGTCAGCGGGCTTCGCGGCGGTCTCGAGGACGAGGAAAACTCAGTCTCGTACAACGATCCGAACCTGGAACCGTTTCTGTCCAACGACCTGAACCTCGTCTGGTCCTGGTATTACTCCGACGAGAACCTGTTTTCCACGGCCCTGTTCTCCAAGGATCTGGAATCGCTTATCGGCAGTAAGACCTTCGTCGAGAACTTCAACGTGACCAGCAGCCAGACCGGCGTGACTCAGTCCGAACCTTTCAACGTGCAAACGGACAGCAATTCCACGGGCGTCAAGCTGCAGGGGTTTGAAATGAGCTGGCAGCATGCCTTCACGGAGCTCCCCGGGCTGATGGGCAATACGGGCCTCAAGCTAAACTACACGTTCATCGATAATTCCGCGCCGGAGCGGCTTCGGGCCGCCGCCGAAGACAACTACAACGTCATCGCGTACTATGACGGCGGACCATTCGACGCGCGGGTATCGTATACCTATCGCGGCGAATACCTGCTGACGCCGGCGACCGGACTCGAACCGAAGCAACTGTTCTATCCGCGCCGATACCTGTCGGCGAGCATCAATTACCGCCTGCCCAACGGTATGCGGTTGCGGCTGGCCGGCGCCAATCTCACCGACGAGGCGGACATTCGGCATCACGAAGGCCTGATCAGGCAATATATTGACTACGGTCGTCGCATCTCGCTCTCGATCCGGGGCAACCTGGCGCGCTAGGCGCTTGGCCAGGCGCTCGGCCGGGGGGGGTGGCCATGTACCGCATCGCACTCGTGGCCCTGTTCGCGGCCGCCTGCAGCACGGGTCCCGGCGATGGTCTCGGCGATGTGTCCGGTGGTGACCCCGGCGACGGCCCGGTGACCGATACGTTCGTGCCGCCCCGGGTGATGCCCTATGTCGTCGCCGTCGATGCGCCGATGGCGGCGATCCCCGGCACGCTACATCCGGAACACGTCAGGGCCGCGGGCAACCTGGTTGCCGACTGGCAGATCCGGCACATGGACGCGTTTGCGGCCAGCACGCTCGTCAATTTCCAGGGGCTTCGCCGCTACAGCTTCGGCGGCTGGCTCATGGGCACGATGGCCGTCGGAATGACGCGCTGGGGGCTGATAGCGGATAACCCGCGCTATCTGGACTTCGTCCGCGAACAGGGACGGAACTTCGGCTGGGGTGTCGAAGCGCGTGAATTCGACGCCGACGATTACGTGATCGGCCAGACCTGGCTCGAGCTGTTCGAGCTGGATGGCGACCCTGAAGTACTGGGCCCGCTGACCGAGCGGCTCAACCACGTATACGCGAACTGGCCGACGGTGAACCGCGATTTCGGCACCGACTGCGAACTCATGAACGTCGCCTGCCGGGAGCGCTGGACCTGGATCGATGCGCTCTTCATGGGCGCGCCGGTGTGGATTCTCATGGCTCAGGTCACCGGTGACGAGCGCTACCTGGATTTTGGTGACCACGAGTTCTGGGCGTCCTTCGACACTTTCTGGGACACGGACGAGAGCCTGCTCTATCGCGACCGCCGGTATATGTCGATGCGCGACGAGGACGGCCAAAAGGTGTTCTGGAGCCGGGGCAACGGCTGGGTATTCGCGGCTTTCGCGCGGATTCTTCCGAAGCTGCCGCCGGAGCACCCCAACCGTCAGAAGTATCTGGACCGATACCGGGCCATGGCTGCAAGACTGGTCGAACTGCAGCGCGCCGACGGACACTGGACTTCGTCGCTGACCAACGAAGCGATCTCGCCAACGCCCGAAAACAGTGGCTCGGCGTTTTTCACGTACGGATTGGCCTGGGGCATCAACGAGGGACTGCTGGATCGCGAGACTTATCTACCGGCCGTGGAGCGCGCCTGGTCCAGCCTGGTGTCCAACCTTTATGCAGACGGCCGCCTTGCCTATGTGCAGCCCTCCGGCTCGGCGCCGCAGGTCGTCCACAGGGAGAGCACGGACGTTTACGGCGTCGGCGCCTTCCTGTTGGCCGCCTCGGAAGTTTATCGCCTTGCAAATTCGGTAGCCCCGGCGCGATAGTTGCGACCGAAACGGTTTCGCGGCCGATCCGAGCCACAACATCGAACAGCCTGACGGGAAATGAACAGACACCACTTGGGAATCGCGCTAACCTTTGGCGCCTGTCTCCTCGCGTCCATGATGGCGATCGCCGACGAACGGCTGTCAAGCCGTTTCGAAGGGTTGCTGCTCCTCGAAAGAAGCGACTTCCGGGCGAGCAGGACCGCCACAAGGGTATTCGGCGCCACACTGTTAGATCAATTCGAGCAAGCTGTCGACGATGCCGAGGCCTATCCCTACGACTTTCGCGGCGTACCGGCGTATTACAACGTGGAACGCCCGGAGGAGGGCGGAACTGCCGCGGAAACGGCCGGTGAGCATGAGGCGAACGATCGCTTCCTGAGGCTCTTTTCCTCCACGCTTCCGCTGCTGGCCTACGCATATCGGACCCCGGGCCCCGGTCGAGGGGACAACCCCTATTACCGGAACCAGGATGTCGCGCGGCTGTACGCGTTCGTGCTCGAGTACTGCTACAGCCGCGGCCTCACCGAGTCCGCCTGGACGCCGGATCATGCCGGCACGGCAAGCCGACGGGCTGAACGAAACGGCCTGGTAAGATCGAGCGGCGACTTTTCCGGCGTCAGCCTGCGCTTCGGCGGCTTCATTCAGAGCATCTTTCTGATGCGCGAACCGCTGGCCGAACTAGGCCTGCTGGACAGGTACCGGCGCGTTGCGCGCAACCTGACGATCAACAACGGCACCATGTACGGGGCGTTCTTCGGTCATGCCCGCGACGAGGCCGGCATCAACTATCCGCAACCGCTGCCGGAGCAACGCCATTTTCATCTGAACGCCGACGGCATGCGGTTGTTCGTCGATTACTTCATTCCGTATTTCCTGCTCGTCGAGGATGCGCAGGAGCGCCGGGACATGGAGGAAGTGCTCGGAAACGTGATCGCAGCCAATATCGCGATCCGGCCGGGTGTGCAGGGCACGATCAAGCCCGACGGCACCGGGTTTCATCACGGCACGGCCTACGTCGGCGCCTACGCTTCGTTCACCTTCGAATCGTTTGCAAGTCTGTTGTACCTGCTCGCGGAGACGGATTTCCATGACTCCCGGAACGTGGATGCGGTCAAGCTGGCTTTGCGGAGTTTCCGCGTGACGGTGCAGAAATATACGGTTTCAAGTGCCTTGAGAGGCCGCCTGATAGACGGCGACGGTGACGATGCGGCGACCGCGGTGACCCGGGCGATGGCGCTTCTGGCGCATCCGGACGGGATCGACGACCAGGAGATGCGGGCACGGTTCAACGAGTTCTTCGATCCGGACTACTTTTTCTCCAGGAGCCGGGCGGAGCACTACCACGAAGGGCGGCGCGGGGTGCCGATTCGAGGGCTCGGCATCTATCGCATTGTCGACGATGTCCTTTCGCCAGAGGACGCCGCCGACGTGCCATCGGGTGTGGAAATCAAACCCTACGCCGCGGCTGCCTTCTTCCGACGCGATGGCTGGCTGGTAACGGCGAAGGGATTCAGCCGCTACTTGTGGGACTATGAGGGCCCGCTGGAAAAACGCCAGAACAGTTTCGGGCAGAACTGGTCCTACGGACTTCTGCAGGTGTTCAGCGCCGGGGACCCGGTCAGCGAAACGGACTCGGGGCACGACCTTGGGAACGGCTGGGACTGGTACCACGTACCGGGAACGACGGCGAGCCACTATGCCATTGAGGAACGCTCCTACCAGGACGTGGTTGAAGCCCGTCGTCGGGTCGGCATCAGTCGGGGCGACCCGCAACGCAACTACAACAGCAAGACCTTCGTCGGCGGCGTGACGCTCGGCGACCACGGATTCTTCGTTCAGGATCTGGAAGCCGTCCCGTTCACTGCACCGACCGATCTGAGCGCGCGCAAGAGCTACTTCTTCGTCGGTAACAAATTGCTCGCCCTGGGGACCCACATACGCGGCGGCACGGCGAGCGATGCGACCCATACCACGTTATTCCAGACACGGGTGTGCAACGGCACGCTGCGCGGTTCAATCGACGGTGAATACGGCAATCGGGACGGCAACGTCGAGACTCGGGTGGCGGCCGGATCGCAGGCCAGGCTGACCGACAGCGCCGGCAACAGCTACCTGCTTCTCGACAGCACCGCGGATCTGCGCTTTACGAGACAGCGGCAGCACAGCTTGACACCCGGTTACGAGCCGACTGCAGGCCGATACGTGCAAGCGTTTCTCGACCACGGTATCAAGCCGGATGGTGACAGCTATCGGTATGTGGTGATCCCGTCCGATCCGGACGGGGCGAAAGTCGAGGCGCTGGCGGCAAACCCATCGGCGTATTTCCGTGTGATCGACGACAACCGGATGCACCTGGTTCACTTCCCCGAGTTTCAAATCACGGCCTACGCCTTTTACGAAACCGTCGAAACGGGGCCGGATCGACTGGTAAGAAGCGTGAATCTGCCGGCTGCGGTCATCACCCGGAACCAAGGCGAGACAGTGCACCTTGCCGCGAGCGTTCCCGACCTGGGTTGGCAATCCGATGACGCGGAGTTGCACAGGGGGTTGGCATACGGGTCTCGCCACTACGCGACACAGGCCGCGAGGCGACATCTACTGAGAGTGGTATTGCGCGGCCGCTGGGAGCTTGCCGAGGCCGATCCGGATATCAGGGCCCGGGTCGAGGCTGACGAGACGATGCTGGAGATTCCGTGCAGCGACGGACTGAGCCGGGAACTGTCATTGCAGCCCGTCAGGTAGCGTGCCGTCCCACGGGACGCAGGCCCTCCTGTCTCACTGACTGGCCGATGCGTTCGTAGCGCCGATCCCATCGGCAGGTTGAAACAGAAGCTCGCGCGTCAGTCCGTGATCGAGCCTGATACTGACTTCCGTTTGCCCCGGGTGCGCTGCCACGGCGACGACATCCGGATGAGGCTGCTTCAGCGTCCAACGACCGGACAGCCGAATCTCGGCGACGTGGGACACGGCCGGTTGATTTCTGATCGCATCCGGCATGCGGGACATGTTCCGCGGCCACACGCCCAGCCTCAGGTCCGGGTCCGCCACACTCAGGCGAAGTTCGTCACCGCTCTCCCCGGCGATCAGCAGCAGCGGTGTATCCACCGCGTAGACAGCGCCCGGCAGACCGCCCTGGGGCGTGAACACGGCATAGGCGGTCAGGCCCTTGTCCAGGTGCTCGACTACATGAGCTTCGTCGTCCCTTCTGTGAACGCGGTAGTTGCGGGTGGCGGCAAGCGTATCCGCCGTCTCGGGGTCGCCCTGGATCAGGATCTGGTATTCGTAGGAGCCGTTGTCCGGCGCGGGACCGTGATCCAGCCACGCCTTGACGTGCAGCGCGCTGACGGGGAGATGCGCCGGCGAGTTCCCGTCGGCGGCGCTTCCCGCTATCCGCCGCGGCACCAGGGAGCTCTGTTCTGACTGCTCCAGCACCACGGACTGACCGGGCGGGACGACGTAGAAATTACCTTGTGGATCGCTGAACTCGCCGCCGTCGTATCGCTGCAGGTGCGCGGAGTCGATGGTGGCCCCGTCGACCCTGGCAGTGCCGTTCGCGATCGTGCTCTGGAAGAGCGTCGTGATCGTGGAGAAGGCGGAATCGTCGTTTGCGATCCCCGAGCCCAGCGCGATGACCTGATTGTCGACGAACAGGAACGATTTCCTTGCCCGAAAGCTGTCGTCGAACAGAGGCTGGCCGTCGGACGGAACGGTGTCGTGGAGACTCATGGCGTAGAACCCGTCGAGACTGCGGTGAGAAACGCCGCCCGCAAAGGCGTTCGCGCTGAAAGTTCGATGCTTGCCCTCCGGATAGCGGGCGGTCGGCTCGATTTCATAGATGACGTGGTCCATCGGCAGGGCCTTGGTCGTGGCCCCCGGCGCGTAGGCCCAATGAAAGCCGCCGTCCAGATCGATCCCGCTGGCCTGCAGGCTCAGCGGCGCTCCCTGGGTAAAGAGCAGCAGTGAGCCGAAGGCAAGGTACCGTCCATAGGGGTTTTCGCCCTGGCTTCCCGACTCCCAGTCCCATACGTAGCGGCTCCAGCCGCGAACGGTCGCGGCCCATCCGGGACGCTTGTGATTGGCGGCGGCCCCGTAAGGGAACGTGAAGTGCCCGGTCGGCGGTTGCCAGTCCAGCGCGGCTCCGAGCCGTGATTCGACGAGCCGGTCGTCTTGCATCGCGGCAAAGGCGAATCCCGGCAACATGAATCGGTCGATGCCGCTGTTGGCGTACGGGAACCGGCCGCTCAGCGCCGGGTGCAACTCGAAATCCGCGGCGATGTCGAACTGCGCCATCAGCGTGTCCCGCAACCGCGCTGTGGTTTCCTCCGGCAGCGCGAACCGGGTACCGCGCAGCAACCAGTCGAGCATCGCCAGGGTCGTCACGCCCTGGACGCCGTAGACGTTCTGGTACGCGGCGGCGTGATGAAAGATGGTGTAGTCGGGCTTGATAGTGTCCGCATAACCGGGAGCGAAGTTGCCGACATGGATGACATAGTCGCGGAAGGCCTGCTGCGCGCGACCTTCTCGGGCGAATCCTCCATCAGCAGCACGCTGATCAGCTTCGGGCCCGCGCCGCCGCGGATGTGATCGCTGTTCTCGCCGACCGAGGTGTCGAGTTCCGTGAGCGCGCCGAACCGCGTGTACCAGACGACCGCCCGCTGGTGATCCCGCAACAGGCCGGCCTGCCGTAGCTCGTCGCGCAGCAGGAATACGGCGTTGGCGTAGGGATTGACCCGGATGAGGTGATCGGCCGTGCCGAGGGCGCTGCCCGTGGCCCAGCCCTGGTCCGCCAGATGCGCCAGCAGGGCCATGACCCGCCGTTTGCTTGCGTCGCCGGGATTGCGCCGGAAGTCCAGCGCCAGGGGGGCCAGAATCTGCTCGCCGGCCTGCTGGTACGTGCGCCCGAGCACGGCCGGGTGTTCGTCCCGCGAGGCGAACAGCGGCATCCCCATGACGCCGTTGGGCGACTCCTCGATACCCAGCGCTTCCCACTCCTGGTTGGCGGCTGCGACCCGGCGATCGAAGTACCCCGAGAAGGACTCGGCTGGTGTGCCGGCCACGGTGTTCG
Source organism: Candidatus Rariloculaceae bacterium (assembly GCA_965262365.1). Classification (GTDB taxonomy): domain Bacteria; phylum Pseudomonadota; class Gammaproteobacteria; order Steroidobacterales; family Rariloculaceae; genus UBA6522. Next base: position 1,987,014 of record OZ253541.1, on the reverse strand, counting down.
TCCCGCCGGAGTCAGATGCATCCGTCCCGCCGGAGTCAGATGCATCCGTCCCGTCGGAGGCCAACAGCAGGCGCTCATAGCGCGCTTCGATGCGGGCCAGATCGTCATAGGCCGTATCGAGGCTGCGGGCATCGAAACGCACATCGGCAAACCGGTCCAGCGACTGCCACGCCGGAAGTACCCGGTAATGATCGGTGCGAGTCGTATCCTTGCGGTTCACGAACTGCCGGTCGGAGTGGCGTTTCCTGGACATGTAGGTGACAAGCTGCAGCATGTCCAGGTAGACGCGGTCGTCGGCCATGTCGGGCGAGGGCTCGATTCGCAGCGTCCGCAAGGGCGCCGTGCCCGTGAATTCTCCGACCCGGGCGTCCTCCTCGAAGTGCACCCATAACGCCCGCCAACCCGTGAAGTCCTGGGACATTTCGAACCGGTAGGCAGGGCGGCCGCGCGCATCGTTCGCGCCGGCGCCAATCCGGAATTCCAGATGCCCTTCGGGATTCGGGGACTCCCGGTAGACCCAGAGCTTGAGCCCGCCCTGTCTGGATGGCGGGACGTAGGACGGCTCCAGCTGCTCGGGCTGTCCGCCGGGATACTCGCCGGTTGCGTCATCGAGCCCGGGTAGATCGTGAAAGACCAGCGGTTCAGGCGTTGACCAACGCCACATCAGCGACTGAGCGCCGTCCTTGAAGCGGTCCGCCGACAACGTCGCCGGTCCGGTGACTCCCTGGAGGTCGGCGATGGTTTCAAAGGAAATCCGCTGGGCCAGGATGTCGGTCGTTAGCGTGAGATTGGAGGTCAGCGATGCGGTTGCGGTCTGGCTCCGAGCCTGCCGGGACGGTGCGGACAGCATCGCGAGGAACAGAATGGTCCACACCGCGATGAACAACCATGTCCGGTTGGTATTCGAAGTGCAGGTACTCACGGTAGCGCGCCTCGTCCGCGAGACCTAGCGAAGGCTTCTCAGGCGCGCGAGTTCGGCTTCGTCGGTGACCTGGAGTTTTTCCTCGTCGGTGATCTTGAAGTCCAGCAGATCCGCTGCGGTGCCTTCCTTGAGCCAGTTCGGCGGGTGCGCGGCGGTGGGGCTGGCCTCGCCGTTCCTGAAAACCGCGCCCTGGTTGTACTTGAACGAATACGGGACCACATTGCGGCCTTCGTCGTTTGTCAGCAACTCGTGAAGCTGTCGGCGCAGCTCGACTACCGTCCCCAGATGATTGCGATCCTCGATCAGGTTGTGCATCTCCTGCGAATCCGCCCGCATGTCGTACAGCTCGTCCGTATCCCAGATGCCGTGGTATTGAATCAGCTTGAAGTCGTTGGTCCTGATGGCGAAGGTGGTGGGCGTGTGCGGGAAGTTGAACTCCCAGAAATACTCGTACAGCGTGGCCTCGCGCCAGTCTGCGGGGTCCATGGAACCCGCAGCCAGGCCCCTGAAGCTCCGGCCCTCGAACTGCTCCGGGATGCTTGCGCCGGCCAGTTCAAGGATCGTCGGGGCGATATCGAGATTCGCCACCTGCGCCGATACCGTTTTTCCCTCAGGGAACCGTCCCGATGCGGTGACGATCATCGGCACCCGGATCGATTCCTCGTACGCGCTCCGTTTGTCGATGAGACCGTGTTCGCCGAAGTAGAAACCGTTATCGCTGGTATAAATGACGATGGTGTTGTCCGCTTCGCCGTTCTCGTCGAGCCACATCAGTATGCGTCCGACGCTGTCATCGACCGCCGACATCGTGCGGTGGTAGTTGCGCTGGATCGCAAGCAGGTCGGTGTCGGGGTCGTGGTACGGAAATTCGATACCATGAAAACTGTTGCGCTGGTTGCGCACCCAAAGCGGACGGCCCGGGTTGTTCTTGTCCAGTTCGGCGCTGGCGGGCAGATCGAGCCTCATGTCGGCATATTGGTCGCGATGACGTTCCGCTGGCGTGAAGTTGGAGTGCACGGCCTTGTGCGACAGGTAGAGGAACCAGGGCGCGTCGTCCCGGGCGGCTTCAAGCCATTCGATGGCGTAGTCGGTCAGTTCGTCGGTGATATAGCCCCGTTGCGGGATCCGTTCGCCGTTGATGTTCAGCATGGTGACATTGCCGAATTGATCGGTCGGCACATACGTGCCCTGCCCGGCGAAGCTGATCCAATGGTCGAACCCGGGCCAGGGTTCGTCGCTTAGGCCGCCCATGTGCCATTTGCCGACCAGCGCGGTCCGGTAGCCGGCGGCCTGGAGCAGTTCCGGGAAGGTTGTAGTGCCGGGTCTGAGGGGCGTGTTGTTATCGACGACGCCGTGGTTGTGCATGTACTGGCCGGTCAGGATGGTGGCACGGCTCGGCGAGCACAGTGACGTCGTTACGACGGCGTTCTCGAAAAAGACGCCGCGCTCCGCGAGGGCGTCCAGGTTCGGGGTATCGAGTAGGGTGTTGATGAATCCGAGTTCGTCGTAGCGTTGGTCGTCCACCAGGATGAATATGATGTTGGGCGGATCGGCGGCGTTGGCCGCGTGGGGACATAGCGTCAGGAAGGCCACGGCGGCAAGGATCGTAACGGCAGGGGCCCTACCGAACCCGATCCCCGCAGCGAGTTGTCGCCGGATCGGATTCATGCCGACGCGGAGCGGGGCGGCGCGCACGAATCCCGCTCGATGATCTCGTACTCCAGAATCGTTGCGACCGAATCCATCTTGATGGCCTTGTCGGCCCGAATGGCATCGATCAACAGTTGCGCGGCCTTGCCACCCATCAGTTGAATAGGTTGTCGCACTGTTGTCAGCGTCGGCCAGATGTAGCGTGAGATCGGCACATCGTCGAAGCCGGCCACCGAGAGTTCGGCCGGAATCACGATTCCCGCATCGTGGGCAAAGTGCATTACACCGGCCGCCGTATCGTCGTCGCTGGCAAAGATTGCTGTCGGCGGTTTCGCTGCATTGAGAATTTTCCTGGCGCCCTGGACGCCGGACTGGAAATTGAAGGATCCCTTCGCGACGATGCTCGTATCCAGCCGCAGCCCGGCGTCGCGCAGGGCATCCTTGTAAGCTTCGTATCGCGACCGGCTGGAACTGTGCGCCGGATCGCCCTTGATGAAGCCAATTCGACGATGGCCGAGCCCGATCAGGTAGGCGGTCAGGTCGTACGCCGCCTGATACTCCATGAAATAGACTTGCAGCCCGCGGTCGTGATCCTGCGGCGAGATCATGACGTGCTTGATGTTTAGCCGCTCGAGCGCCGAGATCAATTCCAGGTTATCGCACAGTGGCGGCGTTACGACGACGCCGTCGATGTCCGTTTGACTCACGAAACTGGTCAGGTCTTCGGTGGGAGATTCAATGTCGATATCGCACGGATGAAGAATGAGTTCGTAGTGCAGCGGCATGCAGGCATCGATCATGCCCAGTTGCAATCCCGCGATATACGAACTGAAGTCGCCGTCGTACAACAGCGCGACCGTGTAGGACCGATTTCCCGCCAAACGGCGCGCAGCCAGATTAGGCGTGTAGTTGAGTTTCTTCGCTGCTTCGATCACGCGTTGCCGCGTTACTGGGCGCACACTGTCCTCACCGTTCATTGCCCGGGATACGGTCTTGAACGAGACCTTGGCCTCCCTGGCGACGTCGTAGATGGTTACCTGCTTGCCCGCCACGATCAGGCCCGCCCGACGGCGTTCATGACGCCCTGGATATAGCCGAAAGCGTGCGCGAACCCTTGGCGCCGCCGGGGATCGTCCGGATGGCCGGGTACGTGATCGGGCATTACCATGTGGGAATAACCGGTCTCCCGCAGTGTCATCAGCACATGGTAGACGTCGATATCGCCCTCATCGATATAGACTTCCTGAAACTCGTCCCGGTGTCCGCGTATATTTCGCATGTGAATGTTGAACAGCTTGTTGCGTTCACCGAAATAGCGTACGACATCGTAGACGTCTCTGCCCGGGTCTTCGAGCATTTCTGCGACGGTGCCTACGCAGAAGTTCAGGCCGTGATAGTCGCTTTCGTGCAGTGACGCAAAACGCTTCAGGCCATCCACCGTGCCGAGTACGCGGGCAACGCCCTGGAAGCCCTCCGGGGGGACGCCGGGGTCGTGGGGATGACAGGCAGCCCTGACGCGATATTCGTCGCAGACCGGGATGATGCGGTCCAGAAAGTAGTCGATTCGCTCCCAAAACTCGTCCGCGTTGACGATTCCCGCCCGGGTCGGTTCGCGTTCGCCGGCTTCGGCCAGCTTCCAGGTGGAATAGCGGCTGCCGCCGCGGCCCGGAGTCGGTTCCGTCCTGAGCACGCCGAGCAGGTTCAGGTTGTACTTGAACGCGGCGATGCCGGCTCGCGCGCAATGCATGATCATGTTCTGGATGTGTTCGATGTCGCGCTGCCGCTCGGGATCGTCGGCCAGCATGATCGCGCTGAATCGAGCGATATCCACCGAACGGCTCCAGAGAAGCGGGACGGTGACCATGTCCAGCGATATCCCGTGCTGCGCACACAGGTCGCGGGTACGTTCGAGTTCGTCCAGTGTCCAGAACTTGCGGGTATCGTTGAGGTCGGGGTCAAGCGGGTAGCCGCAGATGTGATCGACTCCATGGCGTTTGCAGAATTCAAGCGTCTCGGGGTCCGTGGGACGTCGCTGGGTCCCGACGTGCATGCGCATCGGCGGAAGGGGCGGGCGAGAATCGTGTGTGCCCTGTTCGGCGTCTTCGGCTTCATTGCCCAGGCCGGGTTGGCTGACCGCGATTACGCCGCCGGCTGCCGCTCCCTTGAGAAATTGTCTGCGCCGCATGGTCCCTGCCGAAATTCCGTCGTATTCAGGATCGCTGCCAATAGTTCATATAGCTTATGACAGCGCTGTCTTTCGAGCAAGTGCCTGTCTGGTCAACCAGGCGCGGGCCGCCCGCTTCGGCTGGAACGGCAGCCCGATCCCCACAGCCAGCGTCAGTGCCGAGCTCTGGCCGCTGATCGAGGACGAGGACTGGTGCCAGTCGTCGGAAACAATGCCCAACTTCCCGGAAAGCAGCCTTAGCGACGAGGAAGCGAAGGATCTGTACGCCTATGTCCGTACGTTCAAGGACAATGCGCCGCCGCTGGAGGAAATCCCCACGCTGAACGCCATCGTGGAATCCGCCGGGCGACCGTACCAACCATAGGGCCGCATATTGATCCTCAGGTTCGAGCGCCTATCAGATCAAGGTTTGAGCTCGTACAGGCTGGAGAAGCGCCGGCTAGCATAGCGTTGAAATTGCGTTTCGGCGATTACACAAATGTGGATTCAATCTCGCTGCGATATAGCGCTATCAAACTGTCTTCTTCTACGCCACCCCAGATAAGCCAGCGGATGTATTCGTCAATTACTTCAAGCGCATCTGAGCCAAGCTCATACCCGGATAAATCGTACGAGTTGTAATGCATACCGATCGGCTGAATGTGATCGAGCCGTAGGATCGATTCGTCCGGTCCGCCGATTGGAAGCTTGTCCCAAACGAACTGGGGATACTCGCAGTGACGAATTCTTTCGACAAACAAAGGGTTGTACCCGGCTCGCCTGCCGTCTTGATTGCTCTTGCCACCATTGCGATGGCTGAATGACTGCCTGTACGCAGTCGTCAGGATACATCGTTGCCTTTTCGCGCTGAGGATTTCCAGACCTCTTCCGTAAATTCGACGGTAGATTCTCCCACCGGCAGCGAAGGCGCGACGATGCAATTTAACCAGGTTACCCCCTCTTCGTAGATTTCGTCGTGCCTGGGGTTCTTGACGGGATCAACCAGATGATGGCGCTCGGTTGAACACTTGCGTCGTGTTTGCCGGAGTTTGCCGAGCCGTTGTATAAATTGCTTCCTTTTCTTCGCGGATAACTTGTCTACCCTTAGCTGCTGCCGCTCCGAAGTGATTGGGGCGGCGGAGTTGCTGGCGCCCGAGAAATCCAGCTGTTCATTCGGGCTCGCCGAGAGCATGGGCGTGGTCTTGTACACGTACTTAAGCAAGTGAATTGGCCCGAGTTGGCGATCAATTGGGCTGTCTCTCTCGCCCATGACCAACAGAGCGAATTGCAGCACCAGTTCGGCCCGGTCTCGATCAAAGCGCATCGCTATTCAAATCCGCAATGGCAAAAACAGGACACAAAAGGCATTGAGTGAAAGGATTATGGACACAGTCACTGGGAAAGGAAGCCAACAGATTTTTCGCAAACCGCCACCAATCGCCCAAGAATTTTACAGTGCAACGATCCTGATGAGTTTGCAAGTACGCAAATCTAAAGGGAATCCGCAAAAATTACTGGTTCTGCACGAGCGAGACCGACTCCCGTCGCGTGCCAAGCATACGACGACTGGCTGATACCGTTTCACAAACGGCCAATCGCCTGCTCCAAACCGCGTGCCTCCGTTGACAGCCTCCGTTCGCCCCGCCCTTTGACTTCGTCCATAGCGCGTCGCCCGCGCCTCGACCTTGGGATCGAGCACGACGCGGTTCATGACCTTGAGTCCAAGGGGCACGGTGCAGTCTACCCCCATGAATGAGCGCACGTTCAGCGGAATCTCAGGATAACCATCGTAGACGCTCAGCTTCAAGCTGCACTCGTTCAGAGGCATACGGATCTGCGCGTGCTGGTAGATCGCATTGCGGCGCATGGTGGTGGCGATGAACCTGCCCATCTCGTCCAGGGTGTCCACCTCCAAGGGAACCCCAAAAAAACTCTCCCTTGCTGTCGAGGTCGTCAAGAAATCGTCTGAATTCGAAGGTGCTCATTTCAGTTCTTCTGGAACGCAATGCTCAAAGAGTTGGTGACGGTGTCGAGACTTGCGCCGCTGATGGCGGCGGTGACGATATGAACCAGTCTTGAACTCGATTCACCGTCAAGATAGATTTCCAAGTGTTGAAGGTAACTATTTATATTCAATAATGTAGATTGTATTTGTGATGTTATTTCTGGATTCTGACGGGTGTCGCCTCGGGTCAACTCCTGCATCCTGTTCTCTTGTAGATGCTCCGCCTTGAACTCTGCTCGCTTGATGTCCTCCCGCAATCCCATGCAGTCCTTGCCTGCAATATAGGCTTCGGTGCAGCCCGTGGTCTTCATCCACGTTCGCGCTGCACGGAGCGGACGAACGACGTTGTCGGCCCACGGTTCCGCAAACGACAGGATGCGTTCCATCCCCGGTTCATCGAGGGTGCCGCGGGTGCATCCGTACCAGCAGCAATACAGTAGGACGTTGACATCAACTCCGTGCTGTTCCTGCAGGGACAGGCACGCTTCGGCGACGCCGGACTTGCGGTAAGTGCGTACGGAAAAATCCCAAAATCTCGCCTGTTGCTCCATGGTATCTCTATCGCCGCGTTCCGTTCAGTCCCCCGGGGCGACGGTGACTTCGATACCGTCCAGATGTTCCTTCCACCCGATCTGGCAGGCAAGCCTTGAGTTGTCCCGGACCTCCACGCCCATGAACTCCAACGTCGCGGATTCGAATTTGCCGGGCTGCGTGAGTCGATCGATCCATTCCTCGGCAACGTAGACATGGCACGTGGAGCATTGACAGCAACCGCTGCACAGCGCTTCCATGGACAGACCGGCGTGTTTCAGAATCTCCATCAGGCTGGCGCGTTCGCGGCCCTCAAGCTGGTGGAATGAACCGTCTCTGTCGGTGGCTCGGATGATTCCCATATCGGCGCCTACAGCGCGCCCGTCGCTTCTTTGCGCGAAAGGTTTTCCCGTTCCTCGATGATTTCGCGCATTTGCCGCTGACTGTCACGGCTGATGGGGTACCGCCACAGGAGTCCGATGATAAGCACGTAGGCGAGAACGGGGAGTGCCACGACCAGGTAGCGCAGTCGATTCAAGGCTTCCAGCGAATTGTTGAGACCCAGTTCCGGATCGAATCCGAACACGGTGAGGAACGAGAACCCGATAAGGATACCGGACCCGGAGGCAAACTTGCTCGACAACTGGAGCAGCGAGTAGTAAAGGCCCATGCGTTCGGAACCGCTCTGTACATGGTCCCGATCGCAGACGTCGGCCATCATGGCGCGGGGGAGAAACTCGTTGGCCGACGAATTCAAGCCGATCACCAGGAATGCCGCCACGGTCCAGGTCAGGTGACCGGCGGGCAGCACCAGCAGCAGGAGCGGGGCCAGGGTTCCTATGATGACGGCCGTCTGCATGGCCCGATGCTTGTTCCAGTATTGCGCAAGGCGCAGCCAAACGGGTAAGCCGAGGAGGCCCCCGATGACCAGGAACGTGAAGATGAAGCCGATGCGATCCTCCAGGTTCAGGGTGTACGAGACGAAGAATACGAACAGTCCCTGACCGAAATAGGTGGCGAACGTGAGCAGCGTATTGACGACGAGGAGACGCAACAGCGCCATGTTTGCGAACAGGATCGCGGCCCCGCGTCTGAACCCCAGATGCGGGCGATTGGGTGTCTCTCGCTCCGGCACGCTGAACAGGCATATGAACGCGGTCAGCGGCAGTACGACGATCATGAACCAGCCGATCGCCGAGACCAGCTCCGGGTAGGTCGGAGTCGCGACTCGCTCCATGATCGCAGGCACCAGGCTGATCATGATTCCGCCGATCATCACCATCACTTGCAGCAGTCCCGTGATCCGGGAGCGCCGGTCGTAGTCCCGGGACAGTTCCAGGGCCCATGACGTGTGGCTGATCGTCCAGGCGTCCCAGCCGAAGTAGAGCAGCGCGAGCCAGCCAAAGAGATACAGGGCGCTCACCGACTCCGGCGGGTTGTAGACCATCAGGATAGCCACCACCAGGATGGGTACCGACAGGGCCAGCCACGGGCGCCGCCGCCCCCAGCGCGTCGAGTAGCTGTCCATGAACACGCCCCAGGCGGGCGCGGCGATCATGTCGATGATCTTGGCGAGAAAGAAGATAAGTCCGACGGTCGCGGCGCCGAATCCCCGGTGCTCGGCGTAGAGTGCCGGCAGGAACACGATCACGGCGGTGACCAGGGTGTTCAGCCCCAGCGCGGGCAGGGAAAACCCGATCATGCGCAGGTTGCTGGCGCGGATCTCGCTCATGTGGCCGGGCCAGGGGCTCCGCGACCTTGAACGGATACGCAGCCGCAGCAGAAAGTGGGTGAACCGGGCAGGTCAGACACCCGTTGGGTTGACGGTTTCGGCGGAGCTGTGAGCCTCGATGTCTCTCGAAGGCACGCCTCCGTCGATGTTCCTGCCGGTGGGTATCCAGGCGCAAACCAGCTCGGGATTGACCCACACCGTGCGGCACTCGGCAGGCACGAAATACTCGACGAATACCAGGTCCTCGTCGCCGTCGTTGATGAAGTTGTGCCGTTCGTATTCGTAGTTGTACAGGGTATCGCCGGCCCGAATCGAATGGGGTTGCTCGCTGAGCAGCGCGGTGGCTTTGCCGCTGATGATGTACTGGAAGTGCTCCGCGCCCTCGTGGTGATGATTGGATGCCGCGGTGCCGGGCGGGTAGATGATCATCTCGCCCTTTACCGCCTTCGTACCGAAGAGGGTGGGTGTGACGAGGTAGATGCGATTGCGCGCATCGTGTTCGGAGTCGAGCATGGGTTCGACCCGCCAGTCCACGCATTGGAATTGCAGCCGCGATGGATCGAATCCTGCGTCGAAGCGTTTTGCGTCGGGTACGCCGGCAAATAGCACCACGGCGCCCGGTCCGGTGACCAGTGAACCGGAAAATTTCGGCGGAAGGAATACCACATGCGAGGTGTCGAGCTCGTGCCGGCCCTCGCTGCCGTCCAGCGTGGCGGATCCCTCCAGCAGTTGAAACCAGGCGAGATCGGTCGCTGCGACATCGACGGATACTGCGGTGCCGGCATCCATGGTCCAGTGATCGAGAACGATGCAGTCGTTGCCGACCCGCTCGGGCGTGATCAGCGGGCGGCGGGCCACCCCTGGCGCCATCGAAACGGCATCCACATCGTCGAAGTTGAACAGCACTGGCATTGATCTCTCTCCTGTACGGGTTGGTTTTGCATGGCGACTTTACAACAGTCGCGCTGTTGACGGCTGAAACAGGGTTCAAACCGATTGGCGCAGAGCGTACACTATGCGCGCCCAAAATCACCAACCCTTATGGAGGTGTAGTGAATAGTCGCACTTTGGATCGAAGTGGATCCATCTTGTTTGTCGCATGGGCTGCCGGCGACGACCATCTTCAACTGGTAGGTAGGGCGTGCCAGGCTTGAGCAAGGCGTTCGTTTGGGATCCTCATAGCCAACAGGGAATCGGTGTCGGAACGGAAACCGGACAGTCTGGAACTCGTTGCAGATAACGGCTTGCTGCACCGGCGCCTCTTTCTGACGAGAGGCGCCGCGACTCTTGGCGCCGGATCCCTCGGTTTGCTGACCGCCGCGCGGGCACAGGAGTTGCCGCCGTGGATGCGGGTGCCCGGTGCGCCGATGACCGGCCACGGTGACCGCGCTCGTTTCGAGGATCATGTCCAACGGATAGCGGGCTCGGCACCCGGAACCGACGGCAGCGGTGCTTCACGCACGCCGCTGGAAGTGCTCGAAGGGACGATCACGCCGAGTTCGCTGCACTTCGAGCGCCACCACAGCGGGGTTCCGGATATCGATCCGGACGCGCATCGCCTGCTAATTCACGGACTGGTTGATCGTGCGCTGTTCTTCGATCTGGATGCGTTGTCGCGTTACCCGATGGTCTCGCGAATCCAGTTCATCGAATGTTCCGGCAACAGCCGGGTGGCGGGGCTCACGCCGGAACCTGTCAACGGGACCTGCGGGGAACTCCACGGTCTGGTCTCGTGCAGCGAGTGGACCGGCGTGCCGTTGTCCATCCTGCTCGACGAGGCGGGCGTCGACCCTGCCGCGCACTGGATACTGGCTGAAGGCGCCGATGCGGCGGCGATGAGCCGCAGCGTACCCCTGGCCAAGGCGATGGATGACGCGCTGCTGGCGCTCTACCAGAACGGCGAACGTCTGCGACCGGAGAACGGCTACCCGGTGCGGCTGTTCCTCCCCGGTTACGAAGGCAACACGAGCGTCAAGTGGCTGCGCCGCATCAAGGTGACCGCCGCGCCCACGATGACCAAGGACGAGACCTCCAAGTACACGGACCTCCTGCCTGACGGTCGGTCGCTGATGTTTTCCTTTCCCATGGAAGTGAAGTCGGTGATCACGTCGCCGTCTCCCGGGCTGGTGCTGGCGGGTCCCGGGCTCTACCAGATTTCTGGAATCGCCTGGTCGGGTCTGGGACGCATCGCGCGGGTCGAGGTGTCTGCGGATGGCGGTGCAAGCTGGGCCGAAGCGGCGCTGTCCGAGCCGGTCTTGGACAAGGCAGTGACCCGCTTCCGCATGGCGTGGCGCTGGAACGGCGGTCCTGCCGTGATCATGAGCCGGGCCGTGGACGATACCGGCGCCGTCCAGCCGAGCCGGGATGCGATCGTCGCCGCCAAGGGCATGAACTTCGCCTATCACTACAACGGAATTCAGGCGTGGGGTGTGGACGGCGACGGCCAGGTGGCAAACGTCCATGCGTAACCTGAACCTAGTCCGGCGCAGATCATCGCCTCTGACCCTGGTACTGTTCGCCGGGGCTTGCCTCACCCTGACCGCGGCGGGCCAGGAAGGTCCAAACCTCGGTGTGGAGGCTGATCTAGAGGATATCGCTGTCTGGGATATCAGCATCGGGCCGGACGGCGGAGGACTTCCTCCCGGGTCCGGCACGGCGTCGGAAGGGGAGGCCGTTTACGCGATTCAGTGCCTGTCCTGCCACGGACCGGAGGGAAACGGCCAGTTGAACGACGTGCTGGTGGGCGGTCACGGCAGCCTCGGCGGACCTGCGCCGCTCAAGACCGTAGGCAGCTTCTGGCCCTACGCGCCGACGATATTCGACTACATTCGCCGCGCCATGCCGTACCTTCAGCCCCGGACGCTCAACGACGACCAAGTCTACGCGTTGACGGCCTACCTGTTGTTCCTCAACGGAGTCATCGCCGAGGACGAGGTGATGGACTCACAGGCACTGCCCGCAGTTCAAATGCCGAATCGCGACAACTTCATTCTGGCGTATCCCTAGAAGCCTGGAAGTCCGTCAAGAGCCTGTGGGCGGGTACGGCCCGTATCTTGTCAGCCAGCGGGTAGGACGAATCCCCGGCGTGTACCACCATCAGCTCTGAATGCGGTCGCCGCTGTGGCGAAACAATGTTTCTTCATGCCGCGTGAACCTTTAAGCGTCTGGATCAGCCGCCCATGCCTGCCGGGGCACCGAAGGTGCGGCCCGGACCGAATACCTCGATGGTCATCGAGTCCACGATCGCTTCATAGTGATGGTCGACATAGGCTGGAAATACCACGAGTTCCCCTGGCCCCAGTTCCGCCTCGTTGCCTCCGCTGAACACGCGGATTCGACCGTCTACCACGTAGACCATTTCCTCATCGGGGTGGTTGTGGTGAGTCGTGGACGTCCCGGCCGCGATTTCGGCTCGAAGCATCCGAATGGTCGCGGCGGAGATCAGATGGGCCTGGTATCCTTCCCGGCCGCGGGGTTCCATCTCGTCGAGATTGTAGAGCGCCATCTCCGGTTCCATGAGCGGTTGCTGGGAGAGGCCCTGGTGCGCGAACGCCAGGATGACTACGGTTGAACTTGCGATGATTAGTCTGATCATGATGATTGCCTGCTGTTGAGCGAAAAGAATGTTGACTCCCGGCTTTGCGGAGTCCCGAAATTGTCGAAACAGGACCCGCTGACATTCGTGGCGGTCCGGTGGGCGCCAACCTATTGTGGCCCGACGAAGTGCGCCGGGTCCCGATTGTTTTCGTTACACAGGTACTCGACGATCTCGATCTCCGTCCACGGGACTTCCCAACTCGCCGTCCAGGGCCGCGTATAGGCCTCCGGATCGTCCACGGTGACTTCGTAGCGCAGCGTGTTGTAATCGGGCCGGGAGATACGTTCCACCAGGTGCAGCGATTCGGTGTGCACCATGCCCATGGGTCTTCTGGTGAACCAGAATCTCTCGTTGAAGCCGACCGTGCCGATGACGAGGGCGTCGTCCTCCCAGCGTCCGACGGAGTGCCCGAAAAAGGTCGGCGTGTAGGTATCGAGATCCGGATGAGGCCGGCCGTCCATGTGGATCTCGCGCCAGCGCCGCGACCAGCCGACCAGAATCAGGATGCGTTGTCGAGTGGTGTCCTGAACGAAGTCGATACCGTAGGGCGTATCGAAGGTGCGCGGCCCGCCGTTGCCGGAGCAACGGGGATGAGGATCGTGGAGCCCCAGGTTTGCCTGACGCGCCAGGAACAGCTCTCGCGCCCACGGCTTGAAGGGCGCCACCTGGTCCACGTCCGACGGATCAACGAGGAACCAGCTTTCCAGCTCCACCTCGTTTTCCATGAGCGCGCCGCCACGGCCAGTATCCCAGTGGCCTGTCTCACCTGGGGCGGGACCCAGATTCACGGTACCGTCCGGTAGTCGGGGCGCCGGGCGCGCTGTTTCGACGGAGCCGTCCTGGGCGAGTCCGGTCATCGGGATCATGAGGGCTGCCAGGCAGGGCAGGGCGGCTTTGGCGAACTTTGTCATCGGTAATTCCCCGATTGGCTCCTCAGGATGAGACTATTCCGAGAGCTCTTGACGAGTTGTCCCGGAGTGTCTCTCTCCGGTACGGATGATGTGCAATGACTCTGCGCTCGCCAGGCGGCTGCCGTCCCTTGCAAGGTACCCGTCGACTTCGATTTCTTCGCCGATCTGTAGCGTATTCCGCGTCCAGCCGCGGCGCTCGAGAACGATGGGCGCGACCATCTCGAATGCCCAGGTCTCGACATCATTGTCCTCACGCTCTACGTCCATGTAGAAGTAAACGTGCGGATTGGTCCACTCCACCTTGGTCAGCCATCCCTGGATCGTTACCGGCCTGGTGCTGTCGTACTGCACTGAAAACGAATGATGGCCCATTGCAGGGGTCCACAGGGCCAGCAAGGGGACTAGCAGGGAAAACGGCAGTGGAGTCATGCGTGGGTTGACGAATCTCATTTTCTGTACCGCTGGGCCGCTGGATGAAGCATACCGGGTTTCGATTCTAGCAAGGCACGAATTGAAAATGACTGTAGAGCGGCGGAATTTTGCGTACTAGCCGGCAAGCCCGAACCATGGCCTCATCCGAATGCCCAGCGCGCTTCCTGCGAAGGCGGCGACGAGCCATACCCAGCCGTGCAGACTCGATGAGACCACACCGCTGAAAAATGCTCCGATGTTGCAGCCATAGGCGATACGGGCTCCATAGCCCAGCAACAGCCCCCCGATCACCGCGGCAGCCAGTGAACGCGCGGGAATTCGCCAGACAGGGGCGAACCGCCCTGCCAGTCCTGCTGCCGTCAGCGAGCCAAGGAGGATTCCCATGTTCATGACCGAAGTGATATCGCTGAAGATGCTCGCTTCGAGCGCGGCGGCTGCCGATCCCTGCCAGTAGGGCCAGGAGGCGACGTCGACCCCAAGAACGGCCAGCGTCTTCGATCCCCACAGGGCAAATCCGGACGTGATACCCCACGGCCGCCCCGCAAGTGTCAGCGTCGCGACGTTGACCGCAGCCAGACCCAGCGCACCGGCGACCAGCGGCCACGGTCCCTGCAACCACTCGGACCGCGTTGGAGTGGCACTCACAGGCGCAACATCGCCGTGGCGGAGGCGCTCGATGCGTACCGACACGACCCACATCAAGGCGAGGGTGATCAGCGTCGCCGCCAGCGCTCCGGGCATACCGAGCAGAGCCTGCAACGAGATGGGACCGGCGCTCGGCGCAGCACTGTCCCAGATGGGTCGGTGAAAAGCGCCCAGCGCGGAACCGGCGATAAAGGCGGCCAGCGTGGCAACCATGCGTACGCTGCCGCCTCCAACGGTGAATAATGTGCCGGACGCACAGCCCCCGCCCACCTGCATCCCGATGCCGAACAGGAACGCGCCGGCGACCACTGAAACGCTCAGTGGACGGATGTTGCCGCGCAATTCCATTCCCCAAAGTTGGCCGTCGGCGATCAGCGGCAGGAACACCAGCGCCGTGACCGCAAGCATGAGCAACTGCGCCCTCAGCCCGGCGGATCGGCCTGTCTGCATGACCTGTCGCCACGCTGAGGTAAAGCCGAACGCCGCGTGGTAGAGGACGACCCCGGCACCGAGCCCGACAACGAACAGTGCGCCCTGACGCCATCCGTAGCTCTGGGCAAGATAGGTGGCAAGGACGATGCTCAGGAGCACACCGATACTGACGGGGCGCCGGTTCATCGGCAGCATCACTGCGGGAGAAACTGCGGTACTCATGAAGGAACGACTCGTGCTGCTTTGCGTTTGAGCAAGCATACCGTAAGTGTCAGGAGTCGAAGAGGGAGCATATGGAAGAGGGAGCCTATGGACGAGAGAGGCATGTCAAAGAGGGAGGCATGGACAACGCACAGCCCCTGTTGCACGCTAACGCAGCTACGCTTTGCCCGAACTCCGGAGACTGCCGATGGCCGAGACGAGTCGCTTGAGAAGCTTTGTTCGTGCGCTCACGACCGAAGTGGAACGCCATCCGGACGATGAGCGCCACCTGCTCGAAGTGACGTCCGACCTGCTTGCGGACCTGGTCTCACGCGACGACTGGCTGCCGCCGGAATTCGCAGAGCCACATGCTGATCATTACCAGCAGTACCTCTTGCACTGCGACCCGCTGGAACGATTCTCGGTGGTGAGTTTCGTGTGGGGTCCGGGGCACGTCACGCCGATCCATAACCATACGGTCTGGGGCGTGATCGGGGTTCTGAGGGGTAGCGAGTCCTGCGAAGACTTTCGGTTGGACGACGGGCGGCTGGTGAGTGCCGGTCGCCGCATCTGCAAGGCGGGACAGATCGATCGCGTCTCGCCGACGATTGGCGACATTCACAGGGTGGCAAATGTGCGGCCCGACGGCCCATCCGTGAGTATCCACGTTTACGGTGCCAACATCGGAGCCGTAGATCGGGCACGGTTCGAACAGGACGGCAATTCAAGCCTTTTTGTCTCCGGCTACTCGAACGAGTTCGTACCCAATCTTTGGGACCGGTCCGAGAAATGAGGCTGTCGGGGTTCAGTATCTCGGATCTACTGCACCATCGCGACCGTGTTCGAGGTCGGCACCTGTGGTGCCCTTACACCTGGTGACGACGCCCACTGGATTGGTATATGCTCGGCCAACCGAACCTCCAGGGCGCCGGACTGGCGACCGCCGGCATCATCCTGGGGTACATCGGAGTGGTCCTTTCGGTACTGTTCTGGCTGACCGTGGGCGGACTGTTCTGGTTCATCGGGATAGGTCTACTTCAGAGCTGAACCCCGATCATCTATAAGTACACGCGCCCTGGCGACGGTCCGGTCGTCAAGTATTTTCATTGCAGAAAGGCCAGACGGCGACGGATCCCGGAGTTCCCGGGAATTGAATACCCGGCATTGCCTTGAGGCTACCGCCTTCTCGGATTGGGTACTGACGTGGGTCATTTTTCGGTTAAGCTCGGCACTGAGTACTTTAGAAACGCTCAAACGCGGGAGAAGAAAAATGAACCCAAGAATCGTTCTCGCGCTAACAATGCTTGCCTGCGCGCTGCCGGCAGCCAATGCGCAAACGTGGCTTCCACCGGCCGAAGAAGATCGCTGCCCATCCAGGTGGGGGGAGGGCGACGAGCGCGGCTCGGCCAACCACATGAGCCCCTCCACCGTGCTGCGGGCGGCGCGCCTGATAACCAGCGGCGAAGTGGTCGAGCTTGGTCACGAGTTGCATGAATCCATCCCACTCGGCAATCGCCACTTCGACCTCTATCTCAAACCGACGGGCATGAATCCCCAGAGCAACCAAAGGGGCTCCAACGAGGAAATCGTGGTCACCGAACTGGGTCAGGTCGGCACGCAGTTCGACGGCTTCAGTCACCAGACCATCGGCGACACGCTGTACAACTGTTTCCGCGTCAGCGAGACCCTGACTCGATCGGGATTCACGCACCTCGGCATCCAGAACGTGGGCATGCTCATGACCCGGGGCGTGCTGTTGGACATCGCCAGGCTCAAGGGCCTCGACATTCTTCCCGAGGACTACGAGATCACGACAGAGGACTTGCAGCAGGCGCTGGCCGACGCGAACGTGTCCCTGGAGCCCGGCGATGCCCTGATCATCAATACCGGCTGGGGGCAGCTCTGGGACAGCGATGTGCAACGGTTCCTGGGGCGAGCGCCGGGAATCGGCATAGCCGCCGCGGAATGGCTCGTCACCCAGGATCCGATGCTGGTGGGCGCCGACAATCAGCCGGTGGAGATCCAGCCGAACCCGGATTCCGACATCTCCCTGCCGATCCACCAGATCATGCTCGTGGTCAACGGGATCCACCTGCTGGAGAGAATGAAGCTGGATGAACTGGCTGCGCGGGAGGTATACGAGTTCGCGTTCGTGATGCAGCCGCTGAAGATTCGCGGAGCAACGGGGTCGACGGTCACACCCGCCGCGATCTACTGAACCGGTTGTCGACGGGAGAGGGCGGTGACAAATCTGCAACCATTCGCTTCTCCGGGGTGGCGTTCAAGGCGCCGTGCACGACCGAGTCTGGCGAACCGGCGTCGGGAGCCAGCGGTCTTGCGGGCTGTTCGCCGTTCGCCGCCGTTGGTAGCACTGCTTTGTCTGGCCGCCAGCGGCCAACTCATGGCTCAGGCCCATGTCGGGCAATACGAGCAGGCAGACATTGCTTTCGGCTCAGCCTTGTACACGACGTATTGCGTGGTGTGCCATGGCGAGAACGGCGACCTGTTTCCCGGTGTCAATCTGCGCAGCGGCGAATTTCGGAACGCTGTTTCGGACCGGGATCTCCGGGGGATTCTGCTGGCAGGTATTCCGGGCACCGCCATGGTTCCGGGGGCATACGAGGCCGCCGAACTGGTCGCGCTGGTCGCCTATCTTCGCAACATGGACGCGGACATCGGCGGCGTGGAACTGGGCGATGCGGCCATGGGGCAGGCGCTGTTCGAGGGCAAGGGCGACTGCGGCAGTTGTCACCGCGTCGCCGGTCAGGGACCCCGGTTCGCGCCGGACCTGAGCAATATCGGCGCGATCAGAAGCGCGGCCACCCTGAGTCGCGCCCTGGAAGATCCGCATGGATCGACGTTGCCGATGAATCGAAACGTCCGGGCGGTATTGGCGGACGGCACGGTGGTCAACGGTCGCCGCCTCAACGAAGATACCTACACCGTGCAACTCATTGACGAGCAGGAACGGCTGTTGTCGCTGAACAAGGCCGAGTTGCGCGAGTACACGATTCTCACAACCGGGGGAGATCTGCCGTCCTACGCCGATGTTTTCTCCGAGGAGGAAGTGGCCGATGTACTGGCTTACCTCCGTTCATTGAAGGGGATTGACTGATGTCCCGTTACACACTCCTGTTGTTGCTGACCCCTCTCGGACTGAATGCGCAGGTGAGCTTCGAACGGCTGCTGAACGCTGACCAGGAGCCTCACAACTGGTTGACTTACTCCGGCACCTACGCGAGCACCCGATACAGCCTGCTGGATCAAATCACACTCGCCAACGTGGGCGAACTGGAACTGAAATGGGTTTTTCAGGCCCAGTCACTGGAGAAGTTCGAAAGCACGCCGCTGGTCGTGGACGGAATCATGTACCTCACCGAGGCGCCGAACACCGTCGTCGCCCTGGATGCGGCAATGGGGCGTGCATTCTGGGACTATCGGCATAACCCCTCGGCGGCGTCCAGGCCCTGCTGCGGCCGGGTCAACCGGGGTCTTGCGATGTTGGGGAACACGCTCTTCATGGCCACCATCGACGCACAGTTGATCGCCATCGATGCCGTCAACGGTCAGCCCGTCTGGCGTACCGAAGTCGCCGACCCTGCTGCCGGCTATGCGATGACATTGGCGCCGCTGGTCGTGAAGGACAAGGTGATCGTCGGAGTTGCCGGCGGCGAATTCGGTATCCGCGGCTTCATCTCGGCCTATGACGCGGAAACGGGCGAGGAAGCGTGGAAGTTCTACACCATTCCGGGGCCCGGTGAGCCCGGTCACGAGACCTGGGAAGGCGACACCGACGCCTGGGAACACGGCGGGGCTTCGGTCTGGCTTACGGGTTCGTACGATCCCGAACTTGACCAGACCTACTGGGGAATCGGCAATCCCGGGCCCGACTGGAATCCGGCACAACGGCCCGGCGACAACCTGTACTCGGATGCCGTGGTGGCACTGGACCCGGATACGGGTGAACTGGAATGGTACTTCCAGTTCACCCCGAACGACGACTATGACTACGACGCCGTTCAGATACCCGTACTCGCCGACTTCGCCCTCGATGCTTTCAGCAGCGGCAGGCAGATGCTCTGGGCGAACCGCAACGGGTTCTTCTACGTACTCGACAGGACGACAGGTGAATTCATTCGTGGAGAACCGTTCACCGAAATCAACTGGGCCAGTGGGCTGAGCGAAAGCGGCCGGCCGATCGAGACTCCGCAGCCTCCGGGAGCCACGACGTATCCCGGTGTGCAGGGTGCCACCAACTGGTATTCGCCGTCCTTCAGTCCGCGCACGGGACTCTTCTACGTCCCGGCATGGGAGGGTTACGGTTCCGTGTTTCGGCCGGAGGAGCAGGAGTATCAGGAGGGACTGAGATTCCTGGGCGGCATCGCGGACTCACCCGTTCCCGGTGGACCCAACGTACCGAGCCTGCGTGGCAGCCGGATCAACAACTGGACCGAGGCGGTCGGTACGGGTGCCGTGATCGCCATCGACCCTGTCACGGGCGAGCAACGCTGGAAGTTCGAAATGACCGATGTCACTTCCAGCGGAGTCCTGACGACGGCAACGGATGTTCTCTTCACCGGCGGTCGCGAGGGCTATTTTCACGCCCTGGACGCGGTGACGGGTGAACTGCTCTGGAGAACCAACCTGGGCGGGGAAATCGCCAACGGCCCGATCAGCTATGCGGTGGGCGGCACGCAGTACGTTGGCGTTGCGGCCGGGAATGGTCTTTTCGTATTCGGGCTACGCGACTAGTCCACCGCGAAGCAAAAAAACAACCCCACGCCGCCCCAGCTCACCAGGTCATTCTGGCTGCAGCCCGTGGTCGTGCCGGCGGAATTCCAGGATTGGTTGCCGCCGCCGATTCGGTCGGAATGGCCGAACTGGGCGTTCCCCTCATCGTTGCTGGTCCAGTTGTTGCAGGTTCGGTCCTCGCCCGGTGGGAAGGCGCGCCCGTCGGTCCGGGAACCGGTCAATATGGCGTGCAGCGTCGGCAGCGGATCGCCGATGCCGTTGACGAGTTCGCCCTTCTCGGTGAGCGCGAATTCCTTGGTCATGTTACTGCCTTGCTGCGCCTCCAGCAGGGTATCGCCGTGGATCTGCGACTTGATGAGGGGCCGATTGAGCCGCCGCTGCAGGTAGTCGAGTATTCGCGCCTTGGAGTGGAACCAGGGACCGTCGCCGATGCGGTCGCGGGCATTCACCGCCGGCTGGCCGGGGCGTTCCTGGGTGCTGAGATAGGCGCGCCAGGTCTTTTGCCCCTGACCCACTGCGGCCGCCAGCGCCTGGCAGTGAGCGTCCGCGCCCTCAAGCCCGCCCAGGTTGCCGCCGTCGCCGATGGGTTCGCTGGTGACGAAGAATGTCATCAGGCTGGACGGAATTTCGTCGGATTCCGGCATGCCCGGGTCCCCAACGTCGGCTCCCTGGGCGAACACGATTCCGGTCGCCATCAGGGCGGCTGCGGGGCCCCACAATAGCCGTCTGATCAGCTTGCTCATCGGGGGCCTCAACGCCTGCTCAGTCGTCTTGTTCATGTCCTGTTCCCTCGCTCATTATTGACACCGATGCTCGTGGCTCCACCAGAGCCATTCACATCGCCCGGACAGGCGGGCCGGAGGTCCGGAGACATGATAACTGGGTCGCTGCTGAAGTCATACTCCTTGTATTATCGACTGAACATGGGACATTGTGCCTTTGCATCCCGGGCGCAGGCGGCGGCAAACTGACCGGGAAAGTATTGGAACCTCGCTGATTTGGAGCACTCAAGTTGACCACCTTTTCCTCCCCCTTCACCCGCCCGGTTTTCTGGGCTGCACTGACCGTCATCTCTCTCGGTTGCGCGGCATTTGTCTACAGCAACTTCGATCGGGCGTTCTCCATCGTCGAACTTGAGCTTCGCATGGACCGCGACTCCGCGCTTGCCGAGGCGCGGCGGTTGGCGGATGGGTTCGAGTGGGGGCCAGCCGACTTTCGCCAGGCGGCGAGCTTTCGGGTCGATGATCGCTCACGCAGTTTCGTCGAACTTGAGGGTGGCGGGCCGGAGGACTACGGCGATCTGATTCGCGAGGGACCCTTTCACCCCTATCAGTGGGTCGTGCGCCACTTCCGGGAGGGCGACCCGCAGGAACTCCTGGTTCGGTTTCGTCCCGACGGGACCGCTTACGGCTATCGTGAGCAGCTATCGGAGGACACAGCCGGCGCGGCTCTGGACGCCGACGCAGCGCGGGCGATTGCCGAGGGTGGCGTGGGAACGCCCTGGAATGTCGATCTTTCCGACTACGAGCTTGTCCAGTCTTCGCGCGAAGAGCTGCCGAGCGGGCGCGTCGATCACACGTTTGTATATGAATACAGGGACCGTCAGGCTGGCGAAGGCCGCTTCCGCCTGCGCCTGGTGGTGAGCGGGGACCGCCCGACGGAACTCACGCACCTGCTCCAGATTCCTGAGGGTTTTGATCGCCGGTACGAAGAAATGCGCTCCGCCAACAACGGCATTTCCAACGGCGCCACAGTGGCCGTGGCGCTGGTCTACGGGTTCGGCGCGGTCCTGGGCCTGTTCGTGCTGCTGCGACGGCGCTGGGTGCTGTGGCGCATGCCGCTGATCTGCGGTGCGTCCATCGCCGTTCTTCAGGCACTGGCCGCGTTCAACGGCTGGCCGCTGATCTGGATGGACTACGACACGGCGGTATCGGAGTCGAGCTTCGCGATCCAGCAGATGGTCTCGATTCTCAGTTCCACGGTCCTGTTTACGATCATCTTTACCTTGTCGTTCATGGCCGCCGAAAGCCTGTCCCGACGCGCATTTCCCCACCACGCTCAATTCTGGCAAGTCTGGTCGCGCGACGGTGCCCGATCATGGCCAATCGTGGGCCAGACCGTGGCGGGGTATCTTGCCGTGGGCGTGATGCTTGCCTTTCTCGTGGCATTTTACTGGGTCACCAGTTCGCAACTCGGCTGGTGGTCGCCGTCGGATGCGCTCTACCAGCCGGACTCCGTGGCGACCGTGCTTCCGTGGCTCAATCCTCTGGCGATCTCGCTCCAGGCCGGATTCTGGGAAGAATGCCTGTTCCGGGCCGTACCTCTGGCCGGCGCGGCGCTCCTGGGCGAGCGTTTCGGCCGTCGCCGCGCCTGGATCGCCGCGGCCTTCGTGTTTCAGATTCTCGTGTTCGGCGCCGCACACGCCAACTATCCCGCGCAACCCGCGTACGCGCGGCTTGTGGAGCTGATCCTGCCGTCGGCCGCCTTCGGCCTGCTGTACCTGCGCTTCGGACTGCTCCCGGCGATTGTCATGCATTTCGCATTCGATGCGGTGCTGTTCTCCATGCCGCTGTTCCTGTCCACGGCGTCGGGTGCGTGGATCGATCAGGGCCTGTTCGTAATGATTTTCCTCTTGCCGGTGTGGGTGGTACTTGCGGCGCGCTATCGGTGCGGCGCATGGATCAAGGCGCCCGCACAGTTGTACAACGGAGCGTGGCAACCTCCGGAGGCCGAACAGCCGACAACGCCGTCGCAGGCCGCGCCCGTGCCGCGGCTTGCGTTGCCGCGCGTGCCCGTCTCGGCGGCCATCGCCCTGGCTGGTCTCGCGCTCTGGGCGTATGCAAGCGTGAAACCCGTCGAGTCGCCGCCGCTTGGTATCAGCCGTGGCGAGGCCTACGAGATCGCTCGGGAGGCCCTGGCCGCCAATGGCGTGGATGCAGACGATTGGCAGGAAACGGCGGTCTTTTCAGGTGGCGCAGGTCCGCAGCATCGCTTTGTGTGGAGCGAAGCCGGCCCGGAGGCGTTTCGGGCTGTTCTGCGCCCGTACCTGACCAGCCTCTTCTGGCGAGTGCGCTACGCGCAGTTCGAGGGCGATGTGGCCGCGCGCGCGGAAGAGTACATCGTGTGGGTCGACGGTAACGGTAACGTCGAGCGATTCCAGCACCGCCTTGCCGAAGCCACGGACGGGGCGGCTCTGGAAGAGGCGGCTGCCCGATCGATCGCGCGCGACGAGCTGGCGCGGCAGGGCTCCGTTTCCGACTTGATCGAAGTGTCGGCAAATTCCGAACGCCTTCCCGCTCGTACCGATTGGCACTTCACCTTCAGGGATGAGTCGGTTGGAGACCTCGCGGGGGGTGAAGCCCGCGTGCAAGTTGAAATTGCCGGAGACGAGGTTGTCGACACGCTAAGATTCCTTTTCGTGCCCGAACAGTGGCAGCGTGAAAACAATCAGCGGCGCAGCTCTGTTTCCACTGCTCAGGCGGCGTCGGGCATCGTGCTTTGGGCGTTGCTATTTGCAGGGGCTGCGGCGGGCGTCGTTCGCTGGTCCCGCGGACACTTCAACGTACGCGCGGCACTGGCGATCGGCGGACTGTGGTTGGCATTGTCGGTGACAGGTGCGGCGAACAACGTGCCTTCCATGTTTAACGGTCTGTCGACGGCCCAACCGGTGCCGCTTCAGCTAGTCATGCAGATCGGGTTACTGCTTGTCGGCAGTGTCATTGCCACGGCGGTGCTGGGACTGGTCGCTGGCCATGTTTACGGTCTTGTGCGCAGCCCAGGGGCCCCCGGCAAAGCCGCCACGATGTGGACCGGTCTCGCGCTCGGGCTCGGCTTTCTCGGCGCTGTGACGCTAACTGGCATGGGTTCGGTGTTCGCCGGGCCGCCGTGGTCGGATTTCGGGCGGGCCTCGGCCGCCCTTCCATGGCTCGGGGCTGCGCTCGCACCCATACAGGGCTTTCTCGCGCTTACGCTTGGAGCCATGCTGGTCGTGACGTCCGTCAACGCCCTGACGGCGTATTGGTCTCGCCGCCGCATTGCCGGCGCCATATGCGTATTTCTTGTCGGCGTGTTTTTGGCGCCCGGCCAGGAGCCGAACGACATCATGTCGTGGTGGTTGATAGGGACGGTCGGCGGGATTCTCCTGTTGGGAGCCTACGTCTGGATCCTGCGCGCGTATCCTGCCCTGGTGGTGCCGGCGGCCGCCGCGCTGACGATACCCGGTGTCATGGCGAGCGGGTTGGAGCGGGCGTACGACGGAGCGCTGATCGGATCGTTGCTCGCAGCGGCCGGCGTCCTCGTTCTCGCGTGGCAATGGTTTGAGCGGCTAACCGCCGAGGAGTAGCCGCTCAGAGGCGATAGGACGGGTCTTCCCGGTCGAGGATCTCCTGAAGCTCGCGGAAGTGATCCTCGCCCGAGTCCGGGTAGTCGCGCCATTGTTGTTCCGTCTTCGCCGCCACTCGGTCGGAAACGATGCGCAGCTCACGGCCGGTTTGCAGAGCCGCGATGTAGGTCGAGCAAGCGCGCTCGAAATAGTAGAGATCGTCGAACGCCCGGGCGACGGTCTCGCCGATCACCATCACCCCGTGGTTGCGCATGAGGAGAATCGGCTTGTCGTCCAGCACCCCTGCGATGCGTTCGGCCTCATCGTCGAGACTCATGCCGTCGAAGCCGTCGTCGATGCTCATCCGCCCCCAATACCGCATCGCGTTGATGTCGCTGGGCGGAAGCCTCGGATCGGCGAGGCAGGCAAGCACGGACGCGTTTTTCGCGTGAACATGAAGCACGCACCGTGCATGCGGCACTCGCCGGTGGATGCTGCCATGCAGCGCCCAGGCCGTGGGATCCGGAGCATCCGGCCGCGCCATCGTCTCCTCGTCTTCGGCATCGAGCAGTAGGAGTTCGCTTGCCTTGATACGGGAGAAATGGCGCCCCCGCGGGTTCATGAGGAACTTCGTTCCCGCTTCGTCAACGGCGAGGCTGAAATGGTTGGCGACCGATTCGTGCATGTCGAAGCGGGCCGTCCAGCGAAACGCACAGGCAAGCGCGATGCGCTCGTCCTGGAAGTCCATGCCGGGCCTTTCGAGCACGGCGGGTTGAGCAGGAGTCATGGCATCCTTCCCCCATTGGAATGTACGCGTCGTTACATTAGCGGGCCAGGGGTCTGTCTGTCCATCGTGCCGTTGCGCGGTGCGCATTTTACTTGCACCTCAACTCGCACTAGGGTGTCGCCCTGTGATTGCCTTCACCGGAATCGGTAGATGACAGAGCCAGTCTTGTGTGTTGGGTCAATCGTCAAGAAGGGCTTTCGTTCCCACTGTTTGGGCGGGGCTCGATCGATCGAGGGGGACTCCCATTGAGCACTCAACATCCACTCTCCCGGACGCTAGCGGGGTTGGTGGCGCTCGTTGTATGGGCGCTCGTTCAGTCGGCTGCCGCCCAGACCGGCACCAGTATGGGCGAGGTGGAGGGATCGGTGTGCCCTGACAATTCCCATGCCATCTTCCATGCCTGCGCCCTGGAAGCTGCCCGGACCGCGACACCGCCTCGAACGCCCGATGGGCGTCCCGACTTCAGCGGTTATTGGTTGCGCCGCGCCTGGGCGTTCGAAAGCCTGCAAGCCCATCCCGAAACGCCTGACGATTTCGGAGCGCCCAGCGCCATCGTCGACCCAGCCGACGGAATCGCTCCCATGCAGGCCTGGGCCGTGGAACAGAGTCGGATCAACGCCGAACGGTACCTGCATCACAACGCGGCCTGCATTCTGGCCGGCCCTGCCGGCACCATGTACAGGACGAGCCGCTTTCAGTTCATACAGGACGCGACCCATCTCGTCATGGTCGGCGAGCAGTTGACGACTCACCCCTATCGGATCATTCCCCTGGACGGTCGGCCGCACATCGGCGACATTCCCATGTGGAACGGCGATCCCAGAGGTCGTTGGGAGGGCGACACGCTGGTTATCGAAAACCGGAACCAGAACGCGAAGTACCTGCTCGATCAGCGGGGCCGGTTCATCACGGATGAAGCCCGCATCGTCGAGCGATTCACCCTGATAGACGACGACACGATTCATTATCAGGCGACGTTCGACGATCCGAACGTCTACACGAGTCCCTTCACCATTGCGTTCGCGTTCAGGCGAAATGTCCCGGAGATCTGGGAAGAGGCCTGTTTCGAGACCAACACGGATGCGATGCGGCTGTATCGAGCCAACGGCTACCGCGTCTATCCCGGAATTACCGGCGAGGAGGCGAGAGCCATGAAAGCTGAGTGGGAGGCGGCCCATTGATGGTAAGGAAGCGATCGATGGCCGGGGTAAGCGCCGTGGGCGCCCTCCTGTCTGCAGCGACTCTCCCGTTTGCGGCGACCGTCCTGTTGGTGACGGGTAGTCACGCCCATCATCCCGTCGCGGTCGGATTCGACATGGAACGGCGAGTCACCGTCACCGGCACGCGACGGCTCCTTCGAACTCTACGGGGGAGAAACCAGGCTCGCCGACGGTACGACACTCTTTGGCGGCAATGCGCCGGGTGAGCGCTGATGCGCCGCGTCGCCGCGCTCGCCCTCGCTCTCGCGATCGCAATCCCGCTTTACACTTCGTACGCCTCGGCGCAGGACATCCCGCGCATGGCCGACGGCCGGCCGGATATGAGGGGCATCTGGCAGGCGCTCAACGCGGCAAACTGGGATATCCAGGATCATTCCGCCGAACTCGGCGTGCCGGCCGGGCAGGGTGTCGTGGAGGGGGGCGAGCTGCCCTACTTGCCGGATGCCCTGGGCCAGCGCCGGGAAAACTACGAGAACCGGCTCACTGAAGATCCTGAGGCGAAGTGCTTCATGGTGGGCGTACCTCGTTACTTACCTGCCTTATCCGTTTCAAATCGTTCAAACGGCGGATCAGGTCACGATCCTGTACGAGTACGCGCACGTGTTCCGCAACATATACATCGACAGCGAGCATCCGCCAGGGCCCATCCAGTGGTGGATGGGGGACTCCCGCGCACATTGGGAGGGCGACACATTGGTCGTGGACGTCATTCACTTCACGGATCAGACCTGGTTTGACCGGTCGGGAAACTTTCACAGCGAGGATCTGCACGTGGTCGAGCGCTATACGCTCACTGGGCCCGCTCACATGTTGTACGAGGCGACCATCGAGGACCCAAAGGTGTTCTCCAGGGCCTGGTCGATGAGCATGCCCTTGTACCGCCGCCAGGAAGACAATATGCAGATTCTCGAGTATGAGTGCGGCGCGTATCTGGAAGAGGCCCGGGACGCGGAATAACGGCGCTGTGTGCCCGAATCGATCATGGTCCGCGCCGGTCCTCAGATCGCGCGAATCATTCGCCCCTGGCGACCCTTCGACGATGGTGGATAGAACCTGTTCGGTTGAGAATCGTCGCGGTCACTCCCGCTTACCGGCGCCAGACAAGCGCCATCGACCGTCGGGTCGTCCTCGACCCGCGACCCGGCGGAGATGCACACGTTTGGCGAAGGACCGCCCGAGTCCGCATTGGCGATCGATGAAATCCCGGAGATTGTGTTTACGGCGTGGTATTGACGGCAAAACAGTAGAACATGCCCACGCCGTGGGTCATCGGCAGTGCCGTCTGACTGCAGCCGCGCGTGCCGTGAGATGAGTTCCAGGAGCCATCGCCGCCGCCGTTGCGATCGGGGAAGCCGATCTGGACGTTGGGCTTGTCTGCAAAAGCGCCCATCCTCCTTCCCGTCGCTTCGAAGTCCGGATCCTCGTTGCTCGTCCAGTTATTGCACGTGTAGTCGAGTTCCGGCGGGTAGGCGGTACCGTCGGTCTGCGAGCCCGTCAGCACTTCGTGCCGGTTGCTATAGGGCGTTGTCTTGACGTACTCCCAATCGCCGTCGCGCGGATGCGGGTAGTCGTTCAGGCCCGGCACGATCTGGCCCTTTTCTGTCAAACCCGAGCGCTTGTGGAGATTGTTGCCGAGCCGGGCAAGTTCCAGCGTGTCGCCGTGCAGATGCGCCACGTCCCGGGCAATCATCACGCCGTCGTAGTTGTACCAGGGACCGGTGCCGATGCGGTCTCGGGCGTTGACAGCCGGCTGTCCCGGACGCTCCTGGGTGCTGAGGTAGGCGCGCCAGATTCGGTCGCCGGCGCCGACTTCTTCGGCGAGCATCCGGCAGTGTGCGTCCGCGCCCTCCAGACCTCCGAGGTTGCCGCCGTCGCCGATGGGGCGGCTGGTGACGAAGAAGGTCATGGGCGTGCCGCCGGGCATGCCGTGCTGGCCGAATGCGGCGGAGGCTTCCAGAATCGACAGAGCCAGGGTTGCGGCGAGAAAACCAAGTTTGTTCATATGCGCCTCCAGGTGATCGTCCACGAAATCATAGCCGGATGCGGGAGCTAATCCAAAGACAAGGGGCGACTATTTCTCCGGGAGCGTTTCCCGGGTCAGCGGCGCACCGGATCCAGTAGTGCAGCGCAGGGCCCCGGAGACCGCATCCACGGGGACGACCGCCAACAGTTCGACCCTTGTTTCGTGGGCGCTCGCGGCACGGACCACAGCACCCACTGCGCTGCCGCCTGAGTCAAGCAGGGAGGTACCCACGGCAGGGACTTGCGCCAGCACACCGCTGAACCGGAACACCCGGCGCTTGACGCTGCCCAGGTTCTGAGTGCGCGCGACAATTTCCTGACCGGGATAGCATCCCTTGTCGAATGCCACGGCGCCCAGGCGGTCGAGATTGAGCATGTGCGCCGTGTAGCGGCCCATGATTTCGGGAACGATGTCTACCAGTCCCAGGCGAATTTCCTCCACAGCCGCGGAATCGGCGTGACCTGCCGGGAAGTCGCTCTCAAAATCCGCGAACGTGTCGGCATCTCCCACCAGATACACTAGTTGCAAACCGATTCGAATGACGAAGACGCCGTTATCGGTCGCCGCGTCACCCGGTTTCGCGCCCAACCGGATCGAACGGGTCGCAAGCCAGGGCTCGATGCTGCCGAGCACCGCGGCTGCGCGCCATTCCTGCGATACGTTATGCACGCGGACGTCCGCACGCAGCACGAACATCCCGAGGCGCCGTACCAGCGCTTCCGCGTCGGCGCCCTTGGTTAGAAGCAGGTAGCGATCCCCGGTCCGCAGCACCTGGAACAGGGCCAGCACCCGTCCCCTGGCATCGAGCCAGGCTGACAATGGAGCCTGGGAAAGACTGCCGGGTTCTACGTTGCGGCTGAGCTGCGCATTGAGAAATGCTTCGGCATCTGTGCCGGTGACTTCGATGAGGCCCATGTCGGCGAGCGGGCAGAGGATGGGCCGGTTGCGCGCGCCCTGGGTGTTTGTGGACATCGTTGCCATGGCGTGCCGTTGTAGCAGCTTATCCGGGAAGGTCAAGGCGGCGGGCGCATTTAACGCGGCGCGTGCAGGACGATATCACGAAAAATACGTCTTTTTGCGGAGATTCCCACATTGTCAGCCGCCCCGGTCCGGGCACCCTCGCGACGAACATCGCCGAGACATGCAGGCCAGGTTCATTTCTGGCAGACTACGCACCGCGCGTTAGTCGGCCAATTGGCCACGCTACGCGCAGACCAGCCAGCTACAAGGAACGAGAGTAAATGGACAGCGCCGAACGGCCGATGTCGCCGCATTTGCAGGTCCATCGGCTGGAAATCACAAGCGCCCTGTCGATCCTGCATCGCGGTACCGGCCTCGTGCTGTCCGCGGGTCTGTTGTTGCTCGCCTACTGGCTGATGGCCGTGGCCAGCGGCCAGGCGGCGTACGCGGAGGCCTCGGCGTTGCTCGGCAGCGTCTGGGCGAAGATCTTCTACACGGGCTGGTGTTTCTGCTTTTTCTACCATTTGGCCAACGGTATCCGGCACCTGCTTTGGGACATGTTGATCGGCCTCGAGCCCGAGCAGTATCGTGTGAGCGGGTGGGCGGTAGTCCTGTTCACAGTGGTAGTCACGGCGACCTATTCGCTGCTGGTGATTTTCTGAAGGGGTCGCGCGGATGAGGCTGATCAGCCCGCTCAATCGGGTACTGGGGTTGGGATCCGCGAAGACCGGCGTGGAGCACTGGTGGGCGCAGCGCCTGACCGCCGTCGCGCTGATACCGCTCGGCCTGTGGTTCGCCATGGCGCTGGCCGGACCGGAGGAATTGAACTACGCAGCCGTGGTCGCTCTCATCCAGGTGCCCTTCAACAGCGTGATGTTGATACTGGCGCTGTTCGCCCTGAGTTATCACTCCCACCTGGGCGTGCAGATTGTGATCGAGGACTACGTGCATACGCCCGCCATCAAGGTGTTCTCCCTGGTCGCCGCGTTCTTCGCGCATATCGCCGTGGCAGTCGCCGGCATCTTCGCCGTTCTCAAGGTTGCATTCGGGGCTCCGGTATGACCCGTGAATACGAATTCATCGACCATAGCTGCGACGTGGTCGTCGTCGGCGCGGGCGGCGCCGGGCTGCGCGCCACCATGGGGTTGGCCGAGCAGGGACTTTCCACTGCCTGCATTAGCAAGGTCTTTCCCACCCGCAGCCATACCGTCGCCGCGCAGGGAGGAATCAGCGCCGCGCTGGGCAACATGGGGCCGGACGACTGGCGCTGGCACATGTACGACACGGTCAAGGGATCGGACTGGCTGGGTGACCAGGACGCCATCGAATACATGTGCAAGGAAGCGCCCGCGTCGGTCGTCGAACTGGAACACTACGGCGTGCCCTTTTCCCGCACCGAAGACGGACGCATCTATCAGCGTGCGTTCGGCGGGATGACGACCCACTATGGCGAAGGCATCGCGCAGCGTACCTGCGCGGCAGCCGACCGAACGGGGCATGCCATGCTGCACGCCCTTTACCAGCAATCCCTGAAGCACGACGCCGAGTTCTTTATCGAATTCTTCGCCGTGGACCTGATCATGGAAGACGGCGTTTGCCGCGGCGTCGTCGCCATCGATCTTGACGAAGGCCGCCTGCACCGTTTTCGCTGCCAAATGGTTGTCCTGGCGACCGGCGGCTATGGACGCGCCTACTTTTCCTGTACGTCGGCGCACATCTGCACCGGCGACGGCAACGCCATGGTGCTGCGCGCCGGGCTGCCCCTGCAGGACATGGAATTCGTCCAGTTCCACCCGACGGGCGTCTACGGCGCCGGCATGCTGATTTCCGAAGGTGTGCGGGGCGAAGGCGGCTACCTGACGAATTCGGAAGGGGAACGCTTCATGGAGCGCTACGCTCCCAACGCCAGGGACCTGGCGTCACGGGACGTGGTGAGTCGCTCGATTACCATCGAGATCCGCGAAGGGCGTGGCCTCGGACCGGAAAAGGACTACGTACACCTGCACCTGGCCCACCTGGACCCGGCCATCATCGCGGAACGGCTGCCGGGCATTGCCGAGACCGCAAAGATCTTTTCCAAGGTGGACGTCACAAAGGAGCCCATTCCCGTGCTGCCCACCGTGCACTACAACATGGGCGGCATTCCCACCAACTATCACGGCGAAGCCCTGACGACCGATGAGGCCGGCAACGAAGTCGTGGTGCCCGGACTCATGTCGGTGGGGGAGGCGGCCTGCGTATCCGTTCACGGCGCCAATCGGCTCGGGTCCAATTCACTGATCGACCTCGTGGTATTCGGTCGCGCCGCCGCGGCACGCTGCGGCGAACTGATCGATCCCGACGACCGCGTGGCGCCCCTGCGAATGGATGCCGGCGAAGAAG
This sequence comes from Candidatus Rariloculaceae bacterium, assembly GCA_965262365.1. Classification (GTDB taxonomy): domain Bacteria; phylum Pseudomonadota; class Gammaproteobacteria; order Steroidobacterales; family Rariloculaceae; genus UBA6522. The sequence goes on along the minus strand of OZ253541.1, from coordinate 1,955,346 downwards.
CCGTTCAGCGGGTTGACCGGCTGCGCCACGCCAAAGGCGAACACCCGACCGCGAAGATTCGGCTGCGCATGCAACGCGTCATGCAAAACCACGCGGCGGTCTTTCGCACGGGCGAGACCCTGCAGGAGGGCATCGACGCGCTCAAACCCGTTTTCGCCTCGTTCCAGGATGTTTCCGTGGCCGACCGATCCCTGATCTGGAATACGGACCTGATCGAAACGCTGGAACTTGAGAACCTGCTGCTGCAGTCCGTTGCGACCATCGAGTCCGCGGCGCACAGGACCGAGAGCCGCGGTGCACAGGCACGGGAAGACTATCCTGACCGTGACGACGAGAATTGGTTGAAGCACACCCTGGTCTGGGTGGATGAACGCGGTGACGTAAGGTTCGGATATCGCGCCGTGCAGTTGCAGACGCTCACGGACGACATTGAGACCATTCCGCTCAAGGCCAGGACCTATTGAACGAGACGCGAACGAGGGGTTAGCCCGCCATGGCACAGTTCAGGCTACCAGTGAATTCCCGGGTCAAGCCCGGCAAGGCGCACACGCCCGCAAGCGGCGCGAGCAACCCGCGCACGTTCAAGGTCTACCGGTACGATCCCGATGCCGGCGGACCGCCGAAGTTGGATACTTATGAGATCGACATGGATGCCTGCGGGCCCATGGTTCTGGATGCCCTGATCAAGATCAAGGACGAGATCGATCCGACGCTCACTTTCCGCCGTTCGTGCCGGGAGGGCATCTGTGGGTCCTGCTCGATGAATATCGGCGGTACCAACACGCTCGCCTGCACCAAGGCGGTGGAGGACTTTCGGGGAACCCTGAAAATCTATCCGTTGCCTCATATGCCCGTCGTAAAGGACCTGGTCACCGACCTGACCAATTTCTACGCCCAGTACGCCTCCATCCAGCCGTGGCTGGAGACTCGAACGCCGCCCCCGCCGGACCGGGAGCGGCTTCAGTCCAGGGAGGATCAGGAAAAGATAGACCTCCCGTCCGCGTGCATACTTTGCGCCTGCTGTTCCACGGCATGCCCGAGTTATTGGTGGAATCCCGAACGGTATCTGGGTCCCGCGGCGCTGCTGCAGGCCTACCGCTGGATCGTGGACAGCCGCGACGAATACACCGGCGAGCGTCTGGACGCGCTGGAGGATCCGTTCAGGCTGTACCGCTGCCATACCATCCTCAACTGCACCGAGGCCTGCCCGAAGGATCTCAATCCGGGCAAGGCGATCGCGCAGATCAAGAAACTGATTGCCGAACGGCGCCACTAGCAGCCCGTGGCCTCTTCGACGGGCGATGATGAACGCAGCGAGCGCGCACGACTGCGGTGGCGCTGCCGCCGCGGAACCCGTGAGCTCGACACCCTGCTGGAGGTTTTCCTTGATGAGAGCTACGAGTCCCTGTCGGCAGCGGATAAGCAGCGATTCAGCCAACTTCTGGAGCTTCCCGACCCCGATCTTCATGATTACCTTATGGGGTGGTATGAAGCAGCCGACCCGGGAATGGCCAGACTCCTCGAACGAATCCGCGGCCTTTAGCCCGCGACCTTCAAGGTTGCTTCGGTCGTGGTGGTGGTTTCTCCACGGCCTGGTGGTGCTCGCCCTCGCCGTTTCTTCGCTGGATACGTGGTGGAAGTGCCTGCTCGTGGCCGGCGTCCTCGCCCACGCCCGGTGGCGGCCCACTACCCGCGTTCCCGACTTCGAAATGGTTCGGCCCGGGCGCTGGTCCGTGCCGAGCCTGGACCGGCACGAACTCGTTCTCACGGCGCAAAGCCGGTGCGGCGGTTGGTGGATCAGACTCGTTCTTGAGGACCCTCAGGGGACGCTGGAATGGGTCCTTTACCGTGACCAGCTCCCGCTGCAAAGCTGGCGTTTTCTGGCAGATAGAGTGCGTGCCGCCGTATGCGGCGCATCCGATATCCGGGTTAGAATGCGCTGAAATTCACCGGATTGGCAGAGAATGCCGCACGAAATCGAACTTTCGGCGCCGCGGGTAGTCTATGGGTAATCAACGACACGCATCCGTTACGGATCGTCCAATCAGCGAGCGAGCCGCTGATCTGGCACTCATTAAAAGGGTCCAGCAAGGCGATCGCTCGGCGTTTGACGTGTTGGTGATCAAGTATCAGGCCAGGATACTCAAGTTGATCATGAGATACGTTAGGGAACCGGCAGACGCGATGGACGTGGCGCAGGAGGCCTTCATCAAGGCTTACCGCGCCGCACCATCCTTCCGCGGCGACAGCGCGTTCTACACCTGGCTCTACCGCATCACGATCAACACCGCCAAGAATCATCTCGTCGCGGCGGCGCGCAGACCATTGCAATACGACCTGAACACGGACAATCCGGAGCAGTTCGAGAATTTCGCGAAGCTGAGGGACCTTGACACCCCTGAGGGATTGACCCTTTCGGAGGAGATTCGGCAGACCGTGAACAAGGCGATAGCGGACTTGCCGGAGGATCTTCGAACCGCCATCATTCTGCGCGAAATCGAAGGCATGAGCTATGAGGAAATCGCCCAGACCATGGAGTGTCCGGTAGGTACCGTGCGCTCGCGTATTTTCAGAGCCCGGGAGTCGATCGACAAGCGCGTCGGTCCGCTGCTGTAGTAGGATTGAACATAGTTTTCGGGGGCAGTATGAGCGAACAGATTCAGGATCAGGTTTCGGCGTTTACGGACGACGAATTGTCCGTGGAGGAGTGTACGTTCCTGGTGCGGCGGTTGAAGCGCGATGCCAAATCCCGCGACAAGGCGTTGCGCTATTCGATCATAGGAGCCGCACTACGGGGCGAACTGCCCAACCCTGACCCCGATGTCCTGCGCAGAAGGGTGCGGGCAGCATTGGACGGTGTCGATTCGGTCGAGCCGGTGGGCGAAACTCCGCCCGAGACGAGGCGGTTCTTCCGTCCCGCCATCGGACTCGGGATCGCCGCCGGCGTGGCGGTTGCCGCGCTGGTGTTGCTCAATGTCATGAACAGCCCCATCGACGCAACCGATTCCGTGCCGCAGATTGCAAGCACGCAAACGGGTTTGGGGCAGGGCGAGCAACCCAGTTACGTCGTGCCCCGGGAAGTCACCGATCCCCTGTCACCGCAACCGATCCGCTTGACGAACTACCTGATGACGCACGGTCAATACGCGCCGGGTATCCGGCGCACGTCGATCCACACGAATGTCATCAGCAACGAGGGAACCACGGGGCTGGTGGCACCGCCGCCCGTACAGGATCCCTAAATGGTTCAACGGTCGTTACTCAGGTCTCTGGCCGGTATGGTCGTGGGGTGCGCCACACTCCAGGCGGCGGCTCAGGACGCTCAGCAGTGGCTTGACCGCATGACGAGCGCGGTCGAGGAGTTGAGCTACCGGGGAACGTTCGTGCACCTGCTCGGCGATGAGGTCGAGACGCTGCAGATCGTTCACCGCAACGACGGCGGCCGGATCAGTGAGCGCATCGTATCGATGGATGGTGTCGGTCGGGAAATCATCCGCAACGAGGACGAGATCTACTGCATCCTTCCCGACCAACAGATTGTGTTGTTCGATAACCGCCGGGAAGTCAGCCCGCTGGTTTCGGCGTTGCCCAGCTACTCCGAGGACCTGGAGCGTTCCTACGAGATCGTGCTGCAGAGCACCGAGCGGGTGGTGGAACGGGACGCGCAGGTTGTGGCCATCCATCCCAGGGACGAGTATCGCTACGGGTACCTTCTCTGGCTCGACAGCGAGACTGCGATGCCGCTCAAGTCCCAGCTCAGGGACGAGCAAGGGCGCACCGTGGAACAGATGGTGTTCACCCAAATCGAGATCGGCCAGGATATTCCGCCTTCCGCCCTGGAGCCTACCATCGACTCGCAGGGGTTCCAGTTCATTACAACGCCGGAAAACGCAGAGGTGGAAGAGGCCCCACAGTGGCGGGCGACCCAGTTGCCGAATGGTTTTCAGCTCTCAGTGGCGACGCTTACGCGCATGGCCGGTTCCGAGCACCCGGTGGAACACCTGGTGTACTCGGACGGTCTTGCGACCGTTTCCGTATTCGTCGAGAGCCCGGACAGCGAACCCGAAGTGACTGAGGGATTGTCGCGGATCGGCAGCACCAACGCCTTTTCGTTTGAATTCAGCGGTCGTCAGATTACCGCCGTGGGCGAAGTTCCTGCGGTCACGGTGCAATCCATCGCGACGTCTTTCTCCAGTCCCTGATTATTCTGGTCTATCGGCGATATCCCTCTGCAATTCATGCGCCAGGATGCCCTGCCTTCGCCCGCGCCTGAATGCATGACGGTGCGCGCCCGTGTCCGGCGGGTCGAGCGCGATCGCTGGGTTGACCTGGCGATCCTGCCCGCGCCGCGATGCAGCGGTTGCGAGGGGACGTGCATGTGGGGATGGGCGCCGCCGTCCTCGCTTCGAGTGCGCGATCCCGGACGCCATCGACCGGGCGACCTGGTGACGGTATCGTTGCGGAATCGCCAGGTGTTCCGCGGCACGCTGTTGTTACACGGGTTACCGTGGGCGGGCCTGCTGGCCGGTACCGTTGCCGGTGCGGTGAGCCTGGGGGGCGACCTTGGCGCGTTTTTGGGCGCAGTCACCGGCCTTGCCGCCGGCTTGTTGGCCGGCCGGCGCTTGCAGGGAAGCTGGAGCGTCCGTCCGGTACTGGACAAGGTGAATGATTCATGAAGACCATGGAACCCGGTTGCCGGGCCGAATGGAGTCGTCGGTTCAAACCTGTTCCATATTGCAGACCCCGATGAAATGCCCAATACTCGCCCTGACCCGGCTCCCATGAGGGGATAACCTTGGACTTTGCGCTTATTCTGGTGATTGCGACTGCGGTTTCGGGGCTGATATGGGCCTTCGATGCCGCGATCCTGAAACCACGCCGCGTAAGCCCGACGGGGCAGGAGGCCCTTGCGCACGAACCGGTCGTCGTCGAATACGCCCGTACGTTCTTCCCCATACTGTTGTTGGTGCTGGTGTTGCGATCGTTCCTGTTCGAACCGTTCCGGATCCCGTCCGCCTCGATGATGCCGACGCTGGTGGAGGGCGACTTCATCTTTGTGAACAAGTTCGCCTACGGGTTGCGGCTGCCGGTAGCGAATACGAAGATCCTGGAGATCGGCGAACCCGAGCGGGGCGACGTGATGGTGTTCAAGCTTCCATCCGATCCCCGTATCAACTACATCAAGCGGGTTGTGGGTCTGCCGGGCGATGTGGTCACCTACGACGCGGGCAGCAAGCAATTGGCAATCAACGGGGAGGCTGTGGAGCTTGAGTTGGTAGGGCCGTACGAAGGTAGCCGGACCTTGCAGTTGGGGCGCGAACAACTCGGCGACCGCGAACACGACTTGCTGCACACCCGAGGGATTCTCAGCAGGGGCGGGACCTACCAAGTACCGGAAGCGCACTATTTTGTAATGGGTGACCATCGCGACAACAGCCAGGACAGCCGCTTCAACGAAGTCCGCTTCGTCCCGGAGTACCGGCTGGTAGGCAAGGCTGAACGCATCTGGATGAATTGGCGCTGGCCGGGCGATGGGGGACCGCGGTGGGGCCGCATAGGAATGGGCATCAGGTAGCCCGCCCCGGGACACTTGCCGGCGACGTTGGCAACCGGTCCCCAGGTTGTCACGCGACCTTGGATTCAGCCACCCGAAAACCCGTTTCCACTGGCGAAGCGAAAGCCCGTTGGCGATGGGCCCAGGAGGGGCTTGGCCATGGCTTCGAATCCATGGAATTGCTTGAACGCGCGCTGACGCACCGCAGCGCTTCCAGAACCCACAACGAGCGGCTCGAATATCTGGGGGACGCGGTCTTGAACTTCGTTATCGCCGCTCGTCTCTATGACCGGTACCGCGATGCGCGGGAAGGCGATCTGACCCGATTCCGCGCCGTGTTGGTGAAGGGCGAAACCCTGGGTGAAATCGCCCGGGAGTTGGGTGTGGCGGAGCATCTGATTGTCGGGCCGGGGGAACTTCGATCCAGGGGCGTGGAAAGTTCCGGCGTGCTGGCCAACACGTTGGAAGCGCTACTGGGCGCTGTCTACCTCGACGCCGGTATGGGCGCGGCGGAGCGGTGCGTGCATCGGCTATTGAACCATCGGCTGGAGTCGCTTCCGGAAGCTTCGAGCCTCAAGGATCCCAAGTCCAGGCTTCAGGAATGGCTCCAGAGCCGCGGACTTGAACTGCCCCTCTATTCCATTGAGTCCGAAACGAGTTCACCTCAGAACCCGCGATTCGTCGTGGTGTGCCGGGTGGAACAGCGTGAACTCGAAGCCAGCGGGCAGGGATCGAGCCGCCGGAGCGCCGAGCAGGAGGCGGCCAGGCGAATGCTGGCGGCACTGATCGATGAGTGACTCCCGGGAACAACGCAAAGTTGAGCAGGAAGTCGACGACTTTCGGACCGGCTACGCGGCCATCGTGGGACGGCCGAACGTAGGCAAGTCGACACTATTGAACGCCCTGATCGGCGAGCGCGTGAGTATAGTCAGCGCCAAGCCGCATACCACGCGTCATCGCATCCTCGGCGTTCTCAACCGGCCGTCTCGACAGACCATCTTTGTGGACACGCCGGGGTTACAGCGCGCTTCACACGGGCGTAGGGGCCACGCATTGCGGCGCGTGATGGCGAGGACGATTCACCAGGCTATCGCAGACGCCGATATCGTCCTGATGATGGTTGATGCCCAGCAGGTTACGGTGGAGGATCGGCGGCTTGCCGAGCGTTTGGACGAGCGAGCGGACGATACGGTGCTCGTGTTGAACAAGATTGACAAGATCAAGCCGCGCAGCGCCTTGCTTCCCTTGCTCAATGATTTGTCTAAAGACTTCAAGTTTTCTTCATATATTCCGGTTTCGTCAACTAAAGGCACAAACCTTGATCGATTGATCGAGGTTATTTCCGAGCGGTTGCCTCCAGGACCTGCCCTGTTTCCTGCAGACGTGGTCACGGATCGTAGCGAACGATTCAGGATCGCCGAGTTCATACGGGAGAAGCTCCTTTCGGCGCTGCACCAGGAAGTTCCCTATGGGCTGACGGTAGAGGTCGAGCATCTTGGCCGAAGCGACGAGCAGTGGCTGGTTCACGCCATCATCTGGATCGAGCGCGGCAGTCACAAGTCAATCGTCATCGGCAAGGGTGGCCGCGTGCTGAAGACCGCCGGCCAGGCGGCCCGGCGTGACCTGGTGAAGCTCCTGGACGGACGCGTTCATCTCGAACTATGGGTCAAGGTCCGGGAGCATTGGGCCGACAGTGAGCGGGAGCTTCGTAGCCTCGGATTCGATACGTAATGGGCGAGCGGGAGCGAGTGCAGCTAGAGCGCGGTTTCGTGCTGCATCACCGTGCCTATCTCAATACCAGCCAACTCCTGGAGTGCCTGACCGAGCACCACGGCGTCATCGGTCTCGTTGCACAGGGTTCGCGGCGACGCTCGTCCGGTCGACGGGCCGTGCTGCAACCCTTCTCGCCCTTGCACCTGTCCTGGACCCGGCGAACCGACCTGGGTCGCCTGACCGGTGTGGAGCCGGCCGGGCCCGCATTTGAACTGGCGGGCGACAACCTGTTTGCGGGCTTCTATGTGAACGAATTGATGCTTCGACTCATGGGTAGGGGCGTCCCCAATGAAGCCGTCTATTCCTGCTATAGTCGCTGCCTGGCGGGTCTTGCGACCGCATCCGCCACCGCTCGCACGGTAAGACTCTTCGAGTTGCGCCTGTTGCGGGCCCTGGGGTACGGCATCGAGTTGGAACTTGACGTGGCGACCGGGCAACCGATTCGCTCGGATGGCCATTACCGGTTCCAGCCCGAGCATGGCTTCAGCCTGTGCGGCGATTCGGCGGCCGCTGGGGAAACCTACCGCGGTCATGAGTTGATATCGCTGCGCGAGGAGCGACTGGACGATGTGCGGAGCCTGCGGGCGGCCAAGCGGTTGCTGGCACAGTCGTTGAATGTCTACCTGGGTGAACGGCCGTTGCGTACCCGGACAATCCTGGAAGACGTCTTCGCACGGGAGCTGAACTGATGCTTCGACACATGGCACTGGGTATCAACGTCGATCACGTCGCTACGCTGCGCCAGGCGCGGGGGACTACGTATCCGGATCCCGTGGCCGCAGCGCTGGCCGCCGAGCGCGCCGGCGCCGACAGCATCACCATTCACCTGCGGGAAGATCGCCGCCATATTCAGGACCGTGATCTGGAGATCATGCAGCGTACCGTGCAGACCCGGGTCAACCTGGAAATGGCCATCACCGATGCGATGCTGGATATCGCGTTGCGGGTGCTTCCGGAAGACGTTTGCCTGGTTCCGGAAAAACGCGAGGAACTCACCACGGAAGGCGGTCTCGACGTCGCCGGCCAGGTGAATGCCGTGACCCGGGCGTGCCGGCGGCTGGACGATGCGGGGATCCGCACCTCGCTCTTCATCGACCCGGATCCGGCGCAACTGGAAGCGAGCGCTGCCTGTGGGGCGCCGGTGGTGGAACTGCATACCGGTACCTACGCCGACGCATCGGATCGGAACCAGCAAGCCATTGAGCTGGACAGGATCAGTGAGGCGGCCCAGTACGGCGATCGCCTCGGGCTCACGATCCACGCCGGTCATGGCCTGCACTACCACAACGTCCAGCCCGTCGCCGCCATCGATACCATCGTTGAGCTCAATATCGGTCACGCGATCATTGCCCGGGCCGTATTCGACGGCATCGACAAGGCCGTGGCGGACATGAAGGCCCTGATGTTGGCCGCGCGCGCCCCGTGATCTTCGGCATCGGCATGGATGTCGTTCAGCAGTCCAGGGTGGAAAAGATCTGGAATCGTTTTGGCGCGCGCTTCCCGGACCGGGTGCTCCTGGAGGCTGAGCAGAAGTATCTCGCACGGACGGCCAACCCCGTGCGCTTTCTCGCCATGCGTTTCGCCGCCAAGGAAGCCATCGTCAAGGCCATGGGCACCGGCTTCGCTCACGGCATGTGGGTGAGAGACGTGGGCAGCGTTCCCAACGATTGGGGGCAGCCGCAGATCATCTACTCGCCCAGGGGCGAGGCCATGCGCGAGAGACTGGGGATCGGCGACGGCCACCTCACATTGACGGACGAGGCCGGCCTGGTTGTCGCCGTGGCCGTGCTGATGAAGTCGAAGGATTCGCATTGAATACCCTGGTCTTCGACATCGAAACGATTCCGGACACGGATCTCGGCCGCCGCCTTTATGGCGTCGATGACCTGAGCGATGAAGACGTGGGCAAGATCATGTTCTTCAAGCAGCGCCAGGCCCGCGGCACGGAATTCCTGCCGGTCTATCAGCACCGGGTGGTCGCCATCTCGGCCGTCCTGAGCACCCGCGACGATCTCCACATTTTTACCCTCGGCGACGAGGGCGCCCCGGAAAAGGAGATCGTGCAGCGGTTCTTCGACGGCCTGGCCCGCTATTCGCCGGATCTGGTGTCGTGGAACGGTCAGGGGTTCGACCTGCCGGTCCTGCACTACCGGGCGCTGCTGCACGGCATCAACGCCGAGCGCTACTGGGAGACCGGGGACAGCGATCGGGAATTCCGCTACAACAACTACCTGAGTCGATTCCACTGGCGCCACCTGGATCTCATGGACGTGCTGTCAGGCTTCAATGTCGGCGCCCGGGCTTCCCTGGACAACACGGCAACGCTGCTGGGCCTGCCCGGCAAGCTCGGCATGAGCGGTGACAAGGTCTGGGAGAAATACCTGGCCGGCGAGTTGACTGCGATTCGCAACTACTGCGAAACCGACGTGCTGAATACGTACCTGATCTACCTGCGATTCCAGTTGACGCGGGGCGTGTTGGACGAGACCCGATACCAGAGGGAGCTTGAACGGCTGAAGCACAAGTTGCGTCGATCCACCAGTCCGCACCTGAAACAATTCCTTGAGGCATGGCAGCCGGGCGATGATGACGGTTGATGCTGCCGTCGAGGTTGTGGAGGTCATCGACCTCAGCCACGACGGATGCGGCATTGCCCAACTTGGCGAGCGGCGAATTTTCGTCCCCGGCGCCCTGCCGGGTGAGCGGATTCGGGTCTTGCCCCGCAAGCACCGGCGTCAGTACCGGTTGGGAGACCTGGTAGAGATCGTCGAACCGTCCGCTTCCCGCGTAGAGCCGCCCTGCGAATTCTTCGGCCGCTGCGGTGGCTGCGCCGTGCAGCATCTGGACTACGCTGCGCAGGTGTCGTTCAAGGAGTCGATGGTTCGTGAAGCGCTGGCGCGTATCGGCGGTGTGGAACCTGAAATCTGGCTGGAACCCATCACGGGGCCTGAATGGAACTACCGGCGCCGAGCGCGTCTGGGGGTTCGCTATGTCAAGGGCAAGCAGCGTGTGCTGGTGGGATTCAAGGAGCGCGCCACGCGATACGTCACCGACATGGGAAGCTGCATGGTGCTGGTGAAACCATTCGATCAACTCCCCGGGCCGCTCGGCGAGATGATCGGGCAGACGAGTCTGTGGCGCCGGCTACCTCAGGTCGAGGTGGCGGCGGGGGAAGAGGCCAAGGCCGTTGTCTTCCGCGTGTTGGACGATCCGGAAGAAGCGGACTTGAAGCTGTTTGCCGATTTTGGCGACCAGTGGAACCTGGACGTTTACCTGCAGCCGGGCGGGCCGGGCACGGTCCGGCCCCTTGACCCCGGCCGCACGCGCCCGCTTTCCTATCGTCTGACGGATTTTGAAGTCACGCTGCACTTCGCGCCCACGGATTTCCTTCAGGTCAACGCTCCGGTCAATGAGCGGTTGGTAGCACAGACTATAAGCCTGCTGGAGTTGGGTGCCGCCGACCGCGTCCTTGACCTCTACTGCGGACTCGGCAATTTCAGCCTGCCTCTTGCCCGGCAGGTTGGCGAGGTGCTCGGCGTTGAAGGCGACGGTGGACTCGTGGCTCGGGCGGCGGCCAATGCTCGGTTCAACGGTTTGGCGAACGTGAAGTTTGAAGCGGCCGACCTGAATCAACCCGGGTGGAGTTTCCTGCGCGAGGATTGGGACGCGGTAGTGCTCGACCCGCCGCGCTCCGGTGCCGAGACGGTGGTTCGGCAGATGGCTGAAATGTCGCCGAGGCGCATCGTGTATATCTCATGCCACCCGGCGACGCTCGCCCGCGATGCGAGGACGTTGGTGCATGAGCATGGATATCGGCTGCTCGCGGCGGGCATTGCGGACATGTTTCCGCATACGCATCATGTGGAGGCCGTGAGCGTTTTCGCGGGCAGGTGAAGCAGGCGCACCGGGATTGCTTGTGCCGTTCAGGGCAGTATACGTGGCTACATCATCACGCAGCCTCCAGCGGCGTGATGCCCGAAACGTCCACCGTTTCTCGATCCCGCGGCCCAAATTGACGTTTCCTCAGCGGAAACGGTGTCGCGTGGCACGGTCAACTACTGTTGGAGGTTGCTGCTATCATGTCGGCGCTGTGGCGGAGAGATGACGGAATGAGTGAGCGGCATATTCGCGTCAGTCTCGATGACCAACGACTGGACTTGATCGATGACCGAACCGTGCTCAAGTCCTACTCCGTCTCAACGTCAAAATATGGAGCTGGCGAGAAGGCCGACAGCTATCGGACCCCTCGCGGCCGGCATGTGGTGCACTCCATGATCGGCGCGGGCGAACCCGCCGGAACCGTATTTCGGGGCCGACGAAAGACGGGGGAGATCTTTTCCGAGGAGTTGGCGTCGCAACATCCCGGCAGGGATTGGGTGCTCAGCCGCATCCTCTGGTTGTCCGGGACCGAAGCCGGGAAGAATTGCGACGGGGACGTGGACACGCTGCGCCGCTACATCTACATTCACGGAACGCCCTACGAAAATGCTCTCGGTACGCCGGCCTCCATCGGCTGCATTCGCATGAGCGACGACGACGTGATCGAGTTGTTCGGCATGGTGTCGCCCGGTACGGTCGTGGACATTGAGGGCTGCTAGTGCCTGAACCGTCGAGTGCCCGACACCATGAAGCTTATGCAGGGGGCCAGAGTCCCTGAATTCCATGGATGGAAGCCTCCCTAACGTACCCCTCGGGCCTCTGATGATTGATCTCAAGGGGCCCGAACTCGACGCCAAAGAGCGTTCGTGGTTGCAGGCACCCGCGGTAGGGGGCGTGATCCTCTTTGCGCGCAACTACCGGGGTCTCGCACAGCTTGGTCGACTGGTGGCCGAACTTCACGCCGCCCGTCACCCGCCGCTGTTGGTGGCCGTGGATCACGAGGGCGGCCGCGTACAACGATTCCGCCGACCGTTTACGGAGTTGCCGGCGATGCGGGCGCTTGGGCGCCTCCATGATCGTAGCCCGAAAGAGGCACTGGCGGCCGCGCGCGCCTTCGGGTGGCTCATGGCCTCGGAACTGCGAGCGCTGGATATCGATCTGAGCTTCGCGCCGGTGGTGGATCTGGATTTGGGATTGGCCGAGGTCATCGGCGACCGTGCGTTGCATCCCGGCACAGTGGTCGTGAGCGCCCTGAGCGCCGAATTTTCTACCGGCGCCAATGCTGCGGGCATGGCCGTGACCGCCAAGCACTTTCCCACTCACGGGGGAGCGCGCGCCGACTCCCATACCGCGCTTGCGGTCGATGACCGGGACCTGGACCAACTGGTCGACGATCTAGACCCCTACCGCCAACTCATTGCCGCCGGTCTTGAGAGCGTCATGGTCGGGCACGTCATCTTTCCCTCGGTGGATCCGTTGCCCGCCAGCCTGTCTCCGTTCTGGATGCGGGAGCAGTTGCGCGATCGACTCGGTTTCGACGGCGCCGTGCTTTCGGACGATATGAGCATGTCCGGGGCGGACATCGGGGGCGACTGCCGGCAACGAATTCTCCGCTCGTTGGAAGCCGGCTGCGACATGGTCTTGCTGTGCAACTCGCCCGCGGAAGTGCCGGGGGCTATCGAGGCACTGGCGGACTACCGCAACCCCGCATCCGAGTCGCGCCTGGCGCGACTGCGCGGGGGTGCGCGAACTGCCTGGAAGGCGTTACGCACGTCGAAGCAATGGCGTGCCGCGCGCACGCAGCTCGACGCGCTCGCGACCGAGTCGGGTTAGATGTGGTTTCCAGGGTACAGTCAGCGCAATTCCGGCTGCGTCGGTTTGAGAGACGATTCGGAATAGGCTATTTTGAAATAGGACGCAATTTGATCTGACTCCGCTCCAGACCTTCTAGACCTACTCGCCATATGGAGACTATTAGATGCTTTACGGACATCGCACTTTTCTCGCAATCTTTCTGACGACTCTTCCCGCTTTACAGCTCTTACCTGTATCGGCCTCCGGCCAGGCGTTGGAAGAGGTCATCGTGACCGCCGAACGCCGCGAACTCAATCTGCAGCAGACACCCATCTCCGTCGCAGCGTTCAGTCAACTGGAACTCGATCGACTCGGTCTGCAGAACGCTGAAGACATCGCCAATTTCATTCCGAACGTGAGCGTGGGTACGGCATTCGGCACGGGCGATCCTGTTGCCACCTTTTCCATCCGCGGCGCCGGGCAATTTCGCAATACCACGTTCTTCGACCGCGGCGTCGGGCTCTATATCGACGAGATGTACTATCCCCGTAACGCGGGGGCCATATTGCGCATCATGGACGTGGAACGGGTCGAGGTGCTGCGCGGGCCCCAGGGCACGCTGTTCGGCCGCAACAATACCGGCGGTGCAATTCGCTATATCTCGCAGAAACCCGAGCAGGAGTTCAACGCCGACGTGGAACTGACCGGCGGAGAATTCAACCGTCTTGATATCAAGGGGCATGTCAATGTGCCGCTGAGCGACGCGGCGGCTTTCCGGTTCACCGGTGCGAGCTTGTCGCGGGACGGCTATATCTTCGGGGAGAACGGCCAGACCAAGGGAAATATGAATACGACCGCCGGGCGCGCTCAATTCCGGTTCGCGCCTTCGGATAATTTCGACCTGACCGTTGCGTATTCGGCGGACGACAGTCACGACAATGGGCGCACGGGCATTTACGTGGGAGTGGACGAGTTCGATCCCAGCATCCTCGCCGACGGCATGGGTAGTCCCGAAATCCGCGACACCTTCATGCACCCGGACGGCAGAACAGTACAGAGGGCGCTGTTGATCTACGAAGAGCCGACGTTCGGGTGTTACTGGAGCGGGGGCATGGGCACGCTGACCGGGCCCTGCGTCACTCCGGACTTCGATCCCAACGACCCGTCGACCTTCTACAGTGACGAATATGCCACCGCGCCCGGCTTCTACAACTACGTGGGCGGGGAATTCGATTCGCGGAGCTCGTCAAATGAATTCACGACGTTCGAGTTGAACTGGGGATTGACGGACAGCATAACGCTCACGGCGGTGGGCGGCACCATCGACGGCGCCCAGGACGACATCTACGACGGTGACATGACCCCATTGCCGATTCTCTCGAACATCACCGATGAGTCCTGGAACTCCGAGAGTATCGAGCTTCGTTTTTCCGGCGAACACGAGCGGATCAGCTGGACGGGTGGCTATTACTGGTTCGATGAGGAGGCGTCATCCTACGGGCATGGAATGAACTATGACTGCAGCCCCATGGGCATGAACATCGACCTCGATTCGTGCAGGCCGGATGACTCTGAAGTGACGGAAGTCATCGACAGCGGTGCGACCGGCTTGTTCGGTCAAATCGTATTCCATGTCGCCGAGAGGATGAATGTGACCCTCGGCTATCGTTCCACGGAAGACGAAAAGGGCGCCGGAGCGTTGATTCTGAACAATCCGCGGGTGGCGGCGGAGTTCGGCACGAATCCGCTGGTCACATCCGCGGATCCGGCGACGAACGATGTCACGGTTTTCCGCGCCAACTCATGGACGTCGGACGATTACCGATTCGTGATCGACTATCAGTGGAACGACGACATATTCACCTATCTCTCATGGAGCACGGCCTACAAGGCGGGCGGGTTTGCCGACTTCATCAATGACGATACCCGTTCGGCCGCGGTACTGGAGGGTCGCGACGGTGTGCCGGGAACCGGCGATGAAATACAGGCCCGTTTCGGCCTGATCCCTTATAACCCCGAGTACGTAGCAGGTTACGAGCTGGGGCTGCGTTCGGAATGGCTCGACCGGCGCCTGCGGTTCAATGCGGCCATCTTCGACATGCGGTTCACTGACCGGCACATCCGCTCCCAGGACAGGTTCTTCCAGAATCCGCCCTTCACTGCCAACGCCAGTCAGCTCGACATCAACGGCATCGAGTTCGATCTGATGTATGCGGTCACGGACAATCTGAGGCTCACTTCATCGGTCGGCACGCTGGATTCCATGTATTCCGGCATCAATCCGTCCTTCACCGGTGGCGTATTCAACGATACGCCCCGCGAACGCATGCCGGACATCAGCGCCACGCTGGGACTTCGCCATACATCGAACCTGGGGAACGGCGGAGAGTTGGTGTTGTCCGGGAATGCCGCGTTTACGGACGAGTTCTACAACGGCAGCTCGTCCAACCACCAGGCACTCATCGCCGCCTATACGTTGCTCACGCTACGGGGCGAGTACTGGGCGCCGGACGGTAACTGGCACTTGACCGTATCCTGCACGAACTGCATGGACGACGAGGTCGTGAGAGGCGCCACGGACATGTCAGGCCATCGCGTACTGCCGGACGGCTCCATCGGCGGCGGCGGCGCCGGCGTGGGCGCTCACCGCTGGGAGGTTGGGCCACCGCGCATGATCGGGGTGAGTTTCGGGTATCACCTCAACTGAGCGAAAGCCCGGTCAGGGCCTGATCACGCTATCCGGGATAGTGGCGTCAGGCCCAGGTCTTTTGGCGCTGCCCGGGATGGCGGCGTTCAGGCCTTGGGGTCTGTTAACGCTTTCCGGGGTGGTTGCTAGTCTTCCCGCCCCGGCGTTCGCCAGTTAAGCCGCGTGCCGTCGTCCTTGACGATCACGCTCCAGGCGCCGGCCGGGCGGCCGTCCCGCATGGGCCGGGCCGTGACGGTGATTCTCGCGCCCGGCGGCAGATCGCTCTTGCGCACGCCACCCTCCATCAGGTCCTGTGGACCTTCGGCCTCGAATCCCCAGGTCGTGGTCGTGCCGTCTTCGTTGTCGATGTCGACGATCAGCCACGAGTGCGGATTGATGTATTGGAACTCCTTCACCGTGCCCGTCAGGGTGACGGTCTTTTCGCGTTCGAACATTTCACCGGAGTGATGCGCGCTGACCGGGATGGCCAGCAGCGTGCCGGCTGCTGCCAAGAATGTGCCCGCCGTTGCCAGGAATGTGCCCGCTGTTACCGGCATGCATCCGGCAAGTTGTCGTTTCATGAGTTTCATTGTGCAGTCCCCTGAGTCGGTTGATCGTCCAAATCGGTAAAGTCCAAATCCAGGAAGGTCGTGCCGCCATCCCCGGTGGGCACGACGAGATTGTTCTGGCTGTGGCAGTTCCACCAGTACTCGAGCCGCAGGGGTGAGCCTTCCTCCTGCTCCATCAGCTTGTAGATCTGGCGTGTAAACCAGGGCTCTTCGAGTGCTTCGGGATCGTAGACCCAGACGTCGGCCTGGATCGTCTCATGATCGATCCTTCGCCACACGTCGACACCGTCGAGTTGCGTGCTGAAGTAGGGCATCACGCGCCCGATCCAGCCGCCGTTGGTGTACATGGTGTGCGCCACCAGCGTATCGCCGTCCCAGAAACCGACGGAATCCCCGTGCGGGGTCTCGTACGCCCAGTCCGCCGGCGTGTGCCCGCGGCCGTCGGTGTAAATCCGGCGCACCTCGTTTCTCGCCTGTCCCAGATGCCAGGTCTGCTTTGGCGTGACGGCGAACTCGTGGGGGCGCCCGTTCTTCAACATGCCGGGATAGCCTCGCGGCATGCCGCAACCGGAGTGGGATCCCAGATGCGCCCTTGCTCGGCGTTATCGATCTGCTCCTGCATCATCTGCAGGTATTCGCCCTTGAGTTTCACCGTCATTGCGTTGCCTTCCCGGTCGGTGTCGTATGACGTCGGCCTCCCCTGACGCCCCCAGATTCCGCTCCAGTCCGGAACCTCTTCCGGCGGAGCCATGGCGCGATCACCGGCGTCGGCCTTGAACGCCAGATAGAGGTCCCAGGCCGTAGCGTGGCGTTTCCCAAGCTCGATCATCGCCTGTTTCTCGGCCGCCCAATCGCTCGATTCCAAGTGCGCCTGGGCGCGCGCATTGGACCAGATCAGTGCCGCCGAGCAGAAGGCGAGCGACAGGAAGAGAACAACGTCAGTTCGTTTTTTCATGGCGTTACGCTTTCCTCACGTGTGTCGGAGTATCTTGCGATAAACAGTGGCGTTTCGGCAAGTTCATGGCCCGGCGCGCCGTTCCGGTCCAATCGCACCGAGGACAGGTTCGCTTGCAAGCGCGCAGCGAATCGCTGCCCCGGTTCCGGGCCCGCGAATCTCGCGAAAGTCCGCCGGCCTTGGAGCGGTTCTGTCTATAATCGCGTTTGGACATGATCGCCGCACCCGACAGCAAATTGACCGAAGCGATCCGCATCCGCGAAACGGCGCGCCAACTGGTCTCATCGGCCCAGGTCCGCACAGCCCTGGATCGGATGGCGGTAGCCGCCGCCGATGTGGTGGCGCAGGAGAACCCCCTGGTGCTGGCGGTCATGAACGGCGGCGCGTTCACCGCGGTGGAACTCTGCCGACGATGGGACTTTCCCCACGAACTCGATTTCGTCCATGTGACCCGGTATGACGGGGACCTGGTGGGAGGGGAGTTGAGCTGGCGCGCCTGGCCCGACAGGGACCTGTCGGGACGCACGGTTCTCGTGGTTGACGATATCGTCGACCACGGCGATACCCTGAGCAAAATCTGCGAGCGGCTCCGACGTGGTGGGGCCGGGCAAGTGTATGTCGCGGTGCTCGTCATCAAGCGCCTGGATCAGCCGCGCGTCCGTGTGGATGTCGACTTCGCGGGATTGGAAGTCGAGGATGTATACGTGTTCGGGTGTGGAATGGACTACAAGGGTTACTGGCGCGGCCTGGCCGGGATTTACGCCGCCGACACACAGGCTCCGGCGAAGGGAGGCGGGTAGGAAATGCCGTCCAGCACCCTGGGATTCATTGTTGGCAGCGTCCATGACGGACTGCCGTTGAACATTACGGCCAGAAGCCCCGGCAAGACGCCTTACGGGATGCCGTCGAGTCCTGTCCTCCGGGTTGAATTCGGAGACCGCCGGATCGCCTGCCTTGCCCGCCACGGTGAACGGCATCTGATTCCGCCGCATCTCGTCAACTACCGGGCCAATCTCTGGTTCCTGCAGCAGCATGGCGTGCAGCGGTGTATCGCCCTGAACACCGTCGGCACCATTGCCGCGGATTTTCCGCCGGGAGAACTGGCGGTTCCCGACCAACTCATCGACTACACCTGGGGGCGGGAGCACAGCTTTTCCGACGGCACCCAGGATGAAATCGCGCACGTGGATTTTACCGAGCCGTTCGATGCCGAGTTGCGCGGGCAGATCGCCGCTGCCGCGTTGGGGGCCGGTTGCAGTATCCGTTCGGGCGTTTGCGGGGTGACCCAGGGTCCGCGGCTGGAAAGTGCAGCGGAGGTCGATCGCCTGGAGCGCGATGGCTGCACCATGGTTGGCATGACGGCCATGCCGGAAGCATCGCTGGCCCGCGAACTGGACATGCGCTACGCCATCTGCGCGCTGGGCGTCAACCACGCGGCGGGGCGTGGCCCTGGCGACGCGTCGATCCACGCGCAACTCGAGCGGCATACTTCCGAAGGGTTGAAGCGGCTTACGGCGGTTCTTGAGCGGCTGATTCCGGCTATCGGCTAGCAGCCTGCGGGACTCTTGCTACGGACTGCCAAGAGCCGTAAGAAGTCGCGATAGCGAATTTTCAGCCGTAAATTCCTTCGGCGCAGCCTCCTAGGCTGCGGGTCCCCTCGGCGGGCTCAACGGGTCGTCGACGTTCCCTGGCTCCACGGGCTGAGGCCTGACCACCACCAGTATCCCGATCGCAGGGTGGTCGAGGTAATGCACCTCGCCACTTCGGACCCGGCGCTGAATGCGAAGCGCATAGCGTGGCGGCAGTTCCAGTTCACTCAGTCTCTCGCTATCGACCGTTGCCGCCTGCAAGTACTCCGGCACGGGCGGTGCACGGTAAACGAGATCGACCGTGACGTGTAGAAATCGGCTGAGATGCAACTTCACCGTACCGACAGGATTCACGGTGCCAAGCAACGAGATGTCGATCGGAACCGCCTGGTCCGGAGGGTAGGCCGGCAGAATCCATCCGCCGTGGGCCAGCGGCGTGTATTCGCCGTCTCTCGCCAGACGTTGCCGTGCTCCACGCAACTCGAGTTCATCCGCGCGCAGGACCCTGAACGTGGGGCGCGGTGTCTCCAGCGAGATACCGGGCTCCTCGCTGGAGACCGCATCGGGATCGATTGCATCGCCCCCAAGCGGGTTGGAATCGAGACCATCCAGGCCGGAAAGGGGCGAGTTTTCGGGAACGGGGTCGAAAATGATGGGTACCCTTGACGGATCTTCCAGGAACTGGAGCGATGCGATCAGCCGCTGTACGTACGCGGAGCGGATACGGTCCTGCCCGCTGGCCAGCAACTCGGAGCCTTCGGTGGCCATTGAAGCTTCAGGCAAGGAATCGAGCGATGTATCGTCCGCCGGGCCAAGAAGGTGGCCAAGGGGATCGGGTTCGGCCGCTGTTTCATCATTCGGGCCGCCGGCATCCCCCAGGCCGTCAACATCCTCAAAGTCGTCAGCATCCCCCTGGTCGTCAACAGCCTCAAAGTCGTCAGCATCCCCCTGGTCGTCAACAGCCGGCGTACCTTCAGAAGCCAGCTCGGTCTCCGGACTTGCTTCCGACATTACAACCGTGGGCGCCGGCATAATCAAGAACTCCGGCGTGCGCGTGTCCAGCCGTATCTGAAATGGTTCCTCTGGAAATAATTCCTCGTCCGGGTCGAAGCTGTTGTACGCAAACGCAAGCACTTCGATGCGATAATGCGGATAGTTTTCGGCTTGGCCAAGATCGCCTCCAAAGGGTTGGGAAACGCCGCCGATCCTTTGGTTCTGGGCGAGTGCGGCGCCTGGCAAGCAATGCAAGGTGCTCAGCAAGAATACCGCGGTTAGCCTGAAAGTAGTCACGGATGGATTATAGCGGTTAACCCGTGTACGGCAGGTTGCCGTCGCCTGAACGTGTCGGGCGGCGCCGCGAAACTTCAAGACGGGACTCGTCAGCGCCCGTCGCTTGGTCTAACCTTGCGCATCCAGGCGGAAATGGAGAACTCATGAGCTGGTGGACCACGCTCGCTGGCGGCGCATTCGGCTTCATGATCGGTGGGCCGATCGGTGCGTTAATCGGTGCAAGCATAGGGAGTTCCCTCGGCGGCGCCAGGCGTCGCCATGAAGCCGGTCCGACACCCGGATACGGGCGCGAGCGCGCGCAACTCGCCTTCTTCGCAGCCACTTTCGGCGTCATGGGACACATGGCGAAGGCGGATGGCAGCGTTTCTGCCGAAGAGGTCCGTCTCGCCAATCAGGTGATGGACCAATTGGGGCTCAACCGTCAGCAGCGGCAAGCCGCGCGGGCGCTCTTCAACAAGGGCAAGTCGCCCGGTTTTCCGCTGGATGACGTGCTCGAACAGCTACGATCGGAGTGTCTGCGCGGGACCAACATCCGGCGGATGTTCCTCGAGCTTCAGTTTCAGGCGGCTTTGGCCGATGGCGAGATCCATCCTGACGAACGGCGACTGCTGCGCCACATCGCCATGCGTCTGGGGTTGTCCGAAGCCGATTTCATCCAGCTCGAGCGAATGATGAACTCCGGCGTTCGTTTGAGCAGGGACGGGCCATCTCTGGATGACGCCTACGAGACACTCGGGGTGTCGCCCGATGCGCCGGACAACGAGGTCAAGCTTGCCTACCGGCGCCTCATGAGCCGCCATCACCCGGACAAACTCGCCGCCAGGGGATTGCCGGAGGAAATGATGCGTGCGGCAACGGAACGCACTCAACAGGTCAAGGCGGCCTGGGAGACCGTAAAGACGGCGCGAGCGGCCTGACACGAGCACGACGTGACGCCTGTTTGTCGGCTATGCGGGTTTGAGACGAATCCGCGTGTCCCACCTCTCGGCATCGACGACCTCGCCAACGACGGCCGTATCCGGGTAGCCTTGCGCCACCAACTCCGCCACGCACGCCCGGACGTTGTCTCGAGGCACACCCGCAAGCAGGCCGCCGGCGGTCTGTGGATCGAATAGCAGGGCAAACTCGGCCTGCTCACGTTGCCTGGTCGTGGCCTCCACCTGGGCCGCGAAGCGCTCGTTCTTTGGCTGCAGCGTTGAGAGAATGCCTGTCTCGATGGTTTCGAGCGCTCCGGGCAGCACGGGCAATGCGTCGAGATCGATCAGCGCGCCCAGGGGAGTGTCGCCGAGCATCTCCAGGAGATGGCCGGCCAGTCCGAAGCCGGTGACATCGGTGCAAGCGCGGGCGCCATAGGTTCTGAACACGTCGCCCGCGGTCCGGCACGAATGCAGCATGGAGGCAATCGCCGCTTCCAACCAGCGGCCCCGTGCCCTGGCGCGCATGTCCGCTGCAAGCAGCGTGCCGGTACCGACCGCCTTGGTCAGCACCAGGACGTCTCCTGCGCGCAATGCGGCCTTGCGAAGCGCCTGATCCGGTTCGATCAGGCCGGTGACCGTGAAACCCAGGGTCAGTTCGGCGCCCTCGCCGGTATGCCCGCCCACCAGCGCGACGCCCTCCCGATCGAAGACGTACAGGGCTCCGAGCAGCATCTGCCTGAGTTCATCGACCAGCTTGTCCTCCGGCCACACCGGCATGGTCGCCATGGTCATGGCCGCTTGAGGCTCGGCCCCCATGGCATAGACGTCGCCCAGGCAGTGATTGGCGGTGATCCGCCCGAACAGGTAGGGATCATCGATCATCGGTCGGAACCCGTCCACCGAAAGCACCGAGAGCCTGTTGGACGGAACGGCGATCATGGCCGCGTCGTCCGGCGCCTCCAGGCCGACGATCACGTCCTCCCTGGGCAGCGTGACGATGCCCGCCAACGCGGCCGCGAGCACGTCTGCGCCGACCTTGGCGCCGCAGCCTCCGCAACGCATGTCGTCGTCGGCATCCTCGACGGCGGGATCCCGGAGCGGCGCCGGGATCTCGGCATTCGCGGTCCTGGGCTGCATATCGGGGAGAACCTGGTACTTCTCCATGAAACGTGAGTCGATCCAGTCCTTCCACCGCCATACCCAGCGACCCTCGGCGGACCACGGGCCGCGCGAGGCCACTGCGTAGCGATTCCCTGTACTGACCAGCTTCAGGAACCGCCGCTGGGGCCGATACCGGGTCAGCGGTCGTTTCAGCAGGTATCGGCGCAGGTTTCGAGCGAGCGGCCGCCCCTGGCGAACAGCAAAAACGCCCGCCTTTGGGCGAGGATGGTTGGCCATGGCCGCCACGTCGCCGGCACCGAAGACATTTGCGTGGGATTGTGACTGCAAATGGTCGTTGACAACCATGAATCCCTGAGAGTCGATCGCGATTTCCGAGCCTGCCAGCCATGGAGGGGCGCCGGCCTGGGTGACCCAGAGGATCTCGTGGAACCGAAACTCGCGGCCAGCGTCATCAATCAGCGTGTTCGGCATGACCTGTGCCACCCTGGTATCGGTGTGCACCTCGATGCCGCGCTCCGCGAGAATCCGCCGGAAACGCCTGACCACGCTTCCCGGATGCTCCTGAAGGATTTCACCGTCTGCGGTAAGGAGTTCAAGCGAAAGTTTCCTGGGCGGAATTGGCTGCGTGGTCAGCGCGTGATGAACCGAGAGACAAAGTTCCACCCCTCCGGTGCCGCCGCCGACCACGCCGATCCTCGTGCCGGCACCGTACTCGCCAATGCGTTCCCGCAGGCTCTCCCAATGCCCCAGGAAACGATTGATGGGTTTGACCGGCACAACATGGTCGCCGGCACCGCTGACATCGTCGATCGAAGGCGTCGAGCCGGTATTGATGGAAAGAACGTCGTAGCCGACCGGCGGCCGGTTCGCCAGGGATAAGGTCTGCGCTACCGGATCGATACCCTTGACTTCATCGTGGAAGAAGCGCGCTCCGGCAAACCTGGTCAGCGGTACCAGGTCGATATGAGCCTGGTCAAACGAATAGTGGCCGGCAATCAGTCCCGGCAGCATCCCGGAGTAGGCGGTCTCGATATCCCGGCTGATCAGGGTAAGCCGGACACCCGGGATCGGCCGCATCCCGAACGACTTCAGAACGGCGATGTGGCTGTGGCCTCCTCCGAGCAAGACCAAGTCCTTTATGACCGGTACCGACTGCATGGAATCAGGACGCGCCGCTCTTGGTGCGCCGCATACAAGCCGGAAATCTTGCGCGCGTCAGTTTGAACAAGACGTAATGATTATCGGGATCCAGTGCTTGAATGCCGAAATATCCTCGTTTAAGGTGTGTAATCGACTACACACTACAGGACCGCCAATCATGAGCCATCGAATAAACGTCATCGTACAGGATGATACATGGCGACTCCTCCAGTGCATCCCACCCGGACAGCGCAGCCGTACGATCAACCAGGCGTTGCGAGAGTGGGCACTCAAGAGGCGCCGGATGGATGCGGCTGCCGAGATGGACAGGTTGAGGGACGACATGGCATCGAATCCCGTTACCACTGACGAGATTGTCCGCTGGGTTAGGGGAGACCGGGACGGAGGGCATTGATGACCGTGCCGCTCGTTGTGCCGGACGCTTCAGTTATTTTAAAGTGGGTACTGCCTCCTGCGGATGAGCCCGACTTCGAACGCGCACTCGCGTTGCGCGACGCCATCGCCGCCGGCGAATTCCAAACGCTCGTGCCGGCGCTGTGGATTTACGAAGTGGGCAATCTGCTGGCGCGAGAGCGCCCCGATGATGCAAGACAACTGCTCGAAATGCTGCTGCGCTTCGGTTTGACAACCGCGTCCCAATCGGCAAAGTGGCTCGAACACGCACTCGGGCTGACGCGGCGCTTCGGTGTCACCTTCTACGACGCTGCGTACCACGCGCACGCAATTGTCGAGAGCGGCGTGCTGATAACCGCGGACAAACGATATATCAGCAGGGCAGGCGAAGCCGGTTTCGTAGTTCGGCTGTCGGAATGGGACGAGAACGCATCCGCGCTTTAGGCCTTTCGGTCCCGGCGATTCAGGCCGCCCACTGACCTTTACGTTCTTGTCCTATCAACATGAGGTGCTCTTCCGACACGATTTCGGACAGGCGGAATCTCAAGAAATTTTCTATGTACTCTTCGTGAAGACCGAAGTGCGCGGGATGCTCGTGTTGGCGACTATTTCCTTTGCGAATCGACGAAAATCATCGATAGAACCGGTGCAGATTGCATGAACGATTCCCCATTTGATCGCCGTATAGTTGTGGATCGCGACATTTCTGAAACCTACGGCTTTGGTCATCGCTTCGCAGGTTTCTGGCTCGATGACGCCAAGGTCTCCAAGCGCCCCGAATACGCCGGCCATCGTCGCGGGGGCCGCTGCATCCATGCCACTGATCAGGTGGTTGCCGATGTCGACGCAGAGTTGAATGGCGCGGGTCAAATTGAGTACGACGATATCCTGGACGTCAAGGTCGTTCGCCAAACCGTCGGGAGATGGTGGCGTCTTGTCCTGGACGCGCAGGATGCAACGCCGCAGCGATTCCAGCTTTTCCCGGACGATCACTTCGTCCATGCGGCTTGCCTTTCCGCCAGAGTTCTCTGCCGCAGCGGCAGGAAGTCAGCGCTGTCGATGAGGTGCCTGGTGAGCAGCTCTGCGTAGGTCCGGTTATCGCCCAGCAGCCGTATGCCCTTGAATACTTGGCCGGTGATGGGTTGAGGTACGTGGTATAGGTCGACAATATCGACCGGGCAACCGAATTCGCAACCGATCGCTTCCATGAGTTCGAGAACGGTAGTCCCGGAGAGCGGCTCGTCCGCCAGCAGCGCGAGATCGATGTCGCTATCCGAACGGGTATCTCCACCCGCGCGGGAACCAAACAGGATCGCCAACCGGATGTTCGGGTGCTGGCGTAGGATCCGGATCAATCGCTCGTCGATTACAGGCATATTCGCATTGTGGCCCCGTACGGTCCCAAGCTCAATGCGAATTGGGGCAAGCGGGCGCGGCCAATCCGGCGCGGCTCAAATGAAGTCGCCATATGCGGTTAGACTAATGTCGCCCCATCGAACCACCGCCTGGCGTCAGCCGCCGCGCCTTTCAACCCTCGTGGCGGATGCCCTCCGGTGCCCGCTGACGGTCATTCGGCAGTACGTCGAAGTGCATCGTGAATTGGAAATCGTCCGGCGGGTAGCAGATTTCGTCGTCGCACGTCTGGTAACTGAGCACCACGTCCATGGCTAGGGATTCTTCCCGGTACGCCGGCGACAGCGACACTTCACGCGTCAGCCGAGCGGTTCCGTAATAGACCGGCACGCTCTCGTCGATGGGCTCCAGGTACAGGATTTCGTGTTCGGGGAGATCCAGGGCGCCTTGCAGCACGTACTCGGTCTCCACGATGTTGAGATCCGCGGCGATGTAGTCAGATCCGGGTGCGTAGAGATGCATGCGTTCGGGAAGAACGATGTCCGCCACCACCACGACCGTGTTTCCCGGCCGAATCTCGTCCTGTGAGGCGTAGGCAGCGAAGTCGAACTGCGGCATCTGCACTTCGGTCCGGCGGCCGCCATCGGCGCCGAACGTCTTCATCAGAATGGTCTGGGCCGTGGGGCGGATGCGGTGGCTGTCTTCGAACCACTTCTCGCGCACGATGCCGTCGGTATCGACGATGTAGGTGCCGGGAAAGGCCATGCCGTCAGTGCGGCCGCCGGGCTCCGGATTGGGATTGCGGATACCGTACGTCTCGATGATCTCGGAGTCCGGATCGGCCAGCATGGAATACCGGAAACCGCCCATTCGATCGGAGAAGCTCTTGAGTATCTCAACAGAGTCGTAACTGATTGCGACCACGCCGAGGCCCGCTGCGGTGTAATCGTCCAATGATGTTTCCAACTGCACGAGTTGGGTCTTGCAGAAGGGTCACCAGTCGGCCGAGCGGTGAAATACCACCATGGCGCCGTTCGGTCCCATCACGTCGCCCAGACTCACCAGATTGCCGTTCTGGTCGTAGGCGGAGAAATCCGGAATGCGCTCGCCGACCACGGGTCCGCTGATCATGCCTCGACTGCCCGCCGGGATGTCGGTCAGGAAGTTCTGTGCGAGTGCCGGAGTGGCTGCCAGGGATAGGATCAGCGTCAAGAGTGCTCCGCGAGCGGTGGGAGTGTTGAACATGTTGTCGCGTCCGCTGGGAATGGTCCGGGCAGTCTACGCTTCGACGAAGGGCGCGATCAAGGCGGTGTGCGAATTCACTACCGGAGGGCGCTGCGACAGGATCAACCCGAAGGGCCGAGCCCATTGTTTCGCTCGGCGGCGTTGTCGCTCACTTATGTGGAGTGACCACACCGCGCTCGCTCCGCCTTGCCGGACAGAAAAATGGACTCGGCAGAGCTATCTCGGATAGCGTTATCAGGCCCTAGTGTCACGTCATACATGATATGTCGTATGATTCGTGATAGATTCATCGCCGTTGAGGGAACACGGCGAGGGTTTGGCGATGAAGCGATATACGGTGACGTTGGAGCAGTCGGAGCGGGAGGCGCTGGAGGGGATAACGCGCAAGGGCGCGCACCGCCCACAGAAGGTGATCAATGCCTTGGTTTTGCTCAACTGCGACGAAGGGGCGTTCAACGAGCGGCGCTCGACGGGGGCGGCGCTCGCGGAGGTCTTGCGCATCAGCCTGCGCCGGGTGGACCGGGTGAAGAAGCGTTTCGTCGAGGTGGGGTTGGAGGCGGCGCTGGGGGGTCGGCAGGGTCGGCGGCCGACGTATCGGCGCAAGGCCGACGGGGCGTTCGAGGCGCGCCTGATCGCGGTGAGTTGCGGCGACCCGCCGGCGGGCCATGCGCAATGGTCGCTACGGCTATTGGCGGATCGGGTGGTGGAACTCGGGTACATCGACAGTGTGTCGCACGAAACCGTGCGGCGGGTTCTAAAAAAAACGAACTCAAACCTTGGAAGCGCGTCGGGTGGGTGATTCCCCCGCAGCGCAACGGGCACTTCGTGGCGGCGATGGAACGGGTGCTCGAGGTCTATCGGCGGTCTTACGACCCGGCGTATCCGGTGGTGTGCATGGACGAGACGCCGCGTCAGTTGATCGGCGAAACGCGCGTGCCGGTCCCGGCGCGCCCCGGACAGCCCGAGCGCTACGATTACGAGTACCGGCGCTGCGGGGTGTGCAACGTCTTCATGGCCACCGAACCGTTGGCCGGCAAGCGCCTGACCAAGGTGACCGAACGCAAGACCAAAATCGACTGGGCGCACTTTCTCGCCGATATCGCTGCGCACTATACCCACGCCAGGAAAATCACCTTGGTCATGGACAATCTGAGCACTCACCGCCCCGGCGCGCTCTACGAAGCGTTCCCGCCGGCGCAGGCCAAGGCGCTGTGGGACCGGTTCGAGTTCGTCCATACTCCCAAGCACGGCAGTTGGCTGAATGTCGCCGAGGTCGAACTCAACGTCATGATCCGCCAATGTCTCAACCGACGCATCGATTCCATCAACGTCCTGCGCGACGAAGTGGCGGCTTGGCAAGCTTCGCGCGACCGGCTGCAGGCCAAAGTCAATTGGCAGTTCACTACCGACGACGCGCGCGTGAAACTGAAACGGCTTTATCCGACATTTGAAGCGTGACACGACACTAGTTATCCACTTCAACAAGGCACTCGTACGGCTCCACTGTCGCTCCGGGTATCCACAACCAGTACTTGTTGAATGTGACGGGCTCGGTGAATATCTCCGGATTGGTCGCCGTCATTTCGTAGTCAAGACGCCTGCCGTCTTCGCTTGGTGTGAACCGCTCCACGAAAACGCTTTGTGCGGCATTCGGGACACCGGTCATGTCGGTGTAGGGCCATGTGCTACCGGTCGTTTCCACCACCAGCGTATCGCCTTCCCAGCGGCCCACCGAAGTACCGAGTCCGGAAGGTTCCGGGGCGGAAAGCTCGGCTCCCATGTGAATCTCCCGGACGGTGTCGCCTTCCTCCAATTTCAGGTAGACAACCCCATCGCCCTGAGTGAATTCCATGGGATAGGGCTGCTCCATGATGGTGGGCATGCCCTTGGCCGTGCAGGTGCCGATGATCGGATTGCTGTACAGGTCGTAGCCGGCTCGAGCCGGCTGCGCGGATTCAGTCAGGGGGAACGTCGCGCCTTCGAAAATCATGGCATCCGGACCACCCGCCAGCGAGGTGCTCCAGACGTGTAAGATGTCCTCGGGCGCATCCTCGTCCTCGAAATCCGATGCCGACGCCAGCCAGATGTCGGACGATCCCGCCGTGTCCTCCGGCGACCAACGTGGCGGCGTGCCCGGCCACATGATGATCTCGGAGCCGTCCTCGATCAGCATGTTGGTCAGGAAAATTCGCGTCCCGCCGTCCTTGGGGGGCCAACCGGCCACGGTGACGGCGGCGCCCACCTGGACCGCGTCAGCATCGAGATCCATGCGCCGCAGGATACTCACCGAGTTGGCCTCGACCTCCCAGGAAACGCCGTCCGCGGTCAGTTCGAACGATACGTGGGGGTTTCGCCAATTGACGGAGGTGACCACGCCTTCGGCTTCGACAGTCCGGGCCGGGTCAAAGTAGATGAAGGGCGAGTGGTGCGCGGCGGCTATCCCCGCTGCACAGGCAATCGATGCCGCGATCGACGCGCGAACGAATCCAGTCATGATGTGTGCAATCAAATCCTGCCGAGGCGCCTGCTCAAACCGTATTCACAGCCAACGGCGCGTGGGACTGCGGTTGTCCGGCGGCGGCGTTGACGATCATGTCGGGGCTGACGGGAGCGCGGTTGAAGAAGTGCCCGCCCAGCGCATCGGCGATGGCGCAAAGCACGGCGGCGGAGGCACAACCCTGGATCGGTTCGCCGATGCCCTTGGCGCCCACGGGGTTTTGCGGGTCGGCGATATTCACGGCGCCCCATTGCATGGTCGATGGGACATCGAGGTACGACATGGGCTTGACCTGGTGAAAGCCGACGTTGGCCGGCAGGCCGATTTGCGAATCGTAGACGTGGCGCTCCGTGCACGCCATGCCCAGCCCCATGACGGCGCCGCCCTTGACCTGGTTCGACAGGCCCTGGGGATGGAGCACCGTGCCGCAGTCGGCAATGCTCACGTAGTCGAGGACTTCGAACCTGCCGGTCTCCATGTCCAGTTCGATCTCGATGAACCCGCTGGCGATGGCCGGCACCACGCCTTCGTGGCGCAGATTGTCCTTCGCGACTCCGACCAGGCCCGTGCCCGCGACGCCGGCCACGGCCATTCGCGTGACGTCGTGGATGTCTTGCGGTGCTTCTTCGCCGGAGAAGCGGCCGCCGAGTTCGATGGCTCGCTGTGCGGCGGCGGCGTAGGTCAGGTTCCTGGACGGATCGTCCCTGGCGAAGACTGTCTCGTCGCCGATGTCGTAGTCGTCCGCAGCGCCGCCCAGGTCCATGGCTGCGATTTCCTTGAGTTTCGCCAGCGCGTCCATGGCCGCCACGTAGTTGGTGCGTGTGCAGGTGAAGGAGGTATTGCTGCCCGTCTGAGTCGGCGCCCAGGGCAGGTGCCGGCGGCTGTCCCCCCGTTCTATGACGCAATTGTCCCAGTCCTGGTTGAGCACTTCGGCCGCAACCCGGGACGTGGCGGTGTGCGAATACGTGCCGAGGTTGCCGCAGCCGGTATGGATGTGCAGCACGCCGTCGGGCGTGATCCGCACCAAGCCGTCGTAACTGTTGCGGCCGGCCGAGTGGTAACACTGGCCGATCCCGATGCCGATCGCCTTCGAGCCGTTGACTTGCCCGCTACGGGCCTGTTTTTCCTCCCAGCTGAAAAGTTCGGCCCCCTTGACCAGCGTTTCATCCTGGTAGGCGCTGGTCACCGGACCCTGGCGTCCGCCGATCTTCGCGTCATTGCCGGCCGAGTTGATGCGGCGAATGGACAACTGGTCGATGCCAAGTTCCCGTGCGGCCTTGTCGAGGATCGGTTCGACCGCTTCGGCGATCTGGTTCTGGCCGGGGCCGCGCTGGGGTCCCCGCGGCGGCGTATTGGTCTCCACCGGTATGCCGCGGTAGTGCATGGCCATGGGCTGATACAGTATCGAGATCGAGTCGGCGGCCGAGTCGTTGTCGCTCCAGCCGGTGTGCGGCCCGTTTTCATGGACGATGGAGAGATCCAGCGCGAGTATGCGGCCGTCCTCCCGCAACCCCATGCGAATCCGGCCCTGGAATCCGGCCCGGGCGGTACCGAGTCCGTATTCTTCGGCGCGGGTGATCCGCAGCATCACCGGTCGGCCGGTCTGCTGGCTCAGCAGCGCGGGCACCGCCATGATCGGGTAGGGCCCGCCCTTGGAGCCGAAGCCTCCGCCGCAGGTCTCCGCCACATAGACCAGGTCTTCCTGATCCACGCCCAGCAGTCGGCAGAGCCCGGGGACCAGGGCCGTCTGGCTCTGGGAGGAGCCGTACAGGACGCATTTGCCGTTTTCCCAGTAGGCCATGCAACTGCGCGGTTCCATGCAGTGATGGGAGAGGCCGGCGGTAACGAAGCTTTCGTCGATCACCACGGCGGCTTCCTCGAAGCCGGCGTCCACGTCGCCATAGGCCCATTCGGTAATCGGCGTGCCCATGGGAAGCTGGCCCTCCCCGACGGCGGCAAAATCCGCTGCACTCCACTTGACCGTTTGGGTCTCGATGCTCCGGCCCGTCACGTTACCGTCGCTGCGGGCGTCGGGTCCGCCGGGGTAGAGGCTCTCGAGCGGGTCAAAGGTAAAGGGAAGGGGTTCGAGGTCCAGTTCGATCAGGTCGATGGCATCCTGAGCGGTGGTTTCGTCCACCGCGGCCACTGCGAGAATGGGTTCGCCGACGTAACAGGGTTCGTTGGTCAGGATCGGCGTGGCCGGTGGGCGGGGCGCCTGCGCCGACGGGATGTCGTCGGCGGTCAGTACCGCGTGGACGCCTTCCAGGGCCAGGGCGGCGGAGGCATCGATATTGCGCACGCGGGCGTGGGGCATCGGGCTTGTGAGGAGCTTGCAGAAGAGCATGCCCTCGGCACGGAAATCCTCCGCGTACTTGGCCTGTCCGGTGACTTTGCCGCGTATATCCGGCGGCACGAAATCCCTGCCAATCAACGTATAAGCCATGTCGTTCTCCCGTTCTTGTCCGACACCTGCGCGCGGAACCATGTTCGCCCCCCGCGACCCTCCGAGATTAACACGAAAACAGGCACCCGCTCGTGTCGTCCAGGCCGCCGCGGCGGCAGGCTCCGCTTCGCCTATGTGCTCCGTATACAATCCACGTTGGCGGGAAACAGAATTCACGTCGATCAACAACCGGGGAGCAACCATGTTACGGACATTTCAAGCGCACGGTCACGAAGGTGAAGAAAGCCGGCTAGACGCAGAAGCGCGTCGACGGGACGTTCTCAAGGGAGGCATCGCACTGGCGGCTACGGCCGGCATGCCGTTCTGGTCAAGGCTCGCCCTGGCCCAGGGCGAGGAAATCGTTCCATTCACCGACGTACCCGAGACGTTTGCCGCTCCTCCCGTGGTGCCGGGCGGGATCCACTTCCTCGACACGCGCTACATCGACTCGTTCCATACGCCGGTGGACGATTTCTACATCGTTCAGCATTACAACCAGCCGGAGATTGCCGAGCAGGACTACCGGCTGCGCGTCACCGGCATGGTGGATCGTCCGATGGAACTCACTCTGGCGGAGATGAAGGCACGGTCGAAGGTCGAAATCGATGCCGGTTTCGAGTGCGGGGGCAATCGGGCCGCGATTTTCCAAGGCCTGATCGGCAATGCGCGCTGGGCCGGCGTCAGCCTGCGCGAGTTGCTGCTGGAGGCGGGCATTCAGGAGCCGGGCCTTGAAGTGGTGTTCTATGGGGCCGATGCCGGCACGGAGAGCATCCGCGAACAGAGAGTCGAGCAGAACTTCGGCCGCAGCATGCACCGCGACGATGCGCTGCTCCCGGAAGTGATGCTGGCGTGGGAAATGAACGGCGAGCCGCTGAACCTTTATCACGGCGCGCCGGTGCGGCTGATCGTTCCCGGCTGGTACGGCATTTCCAACGTCAAATGGCTGACCCAGATCCACGTGCAGGACCGGCGGTACATGGGCCGCTTCATGGCGCGTGACTACGTCACCCTGAGCCGCCGGGATATCGGTGGCGTGGAGCGCTGGGAGGAACGTTCGGTCACGCGGATGCGGCTCAAGTCGTCCATCGTGCGCGTCACGCGCAACGCAGACGGGCACGAGATCATGGGGTTCGTGCTCAATGACGGGATACCGCTAAGGGCCGTGGAGATCCGCATCGATGACGGTCCCTGGCAACCAGCGGCGATCGATCCCGAGTCCACCCGATACTCCTGGAAGCTGTTCCGATACGATTGGCAGGGCGCCGAACCGGGCGAGCATACGATCGTCTCGCGAGTCACCGACGTCAACGGCCAGATTCAGGCCACGGCGGATCAGCTCCCCGAGAAGCCCACCCGCTGGGAGAATTACGCGCAGTTCCCCCGGACGGTGATGATCGGCTGAAGCGGACGCAATTGCCGTGCGGGACTTGCCGACGCTCTTGGAGCTGGGCGAGGAACGATTCGCGAAGGATCCCGGGTTCGCCTACCGGGCCGCCCATGCACATCCGGGGCCCGGCCTGTTCCGCACGCCGACGGGTGACGGATTGATTGCCACGGCGCATCGGACGCTCACGGAGTTGATGAATCATCCTGCCCTGGGAGCGCAACACCGCCAGATCCGCCGCGCGGGCGCCGGGGCCGCGGGCGCCTTGGCACAGGTGGATAGCTACAGCCCGTTTTTCATGAACGAGCCCGCCCACACGCCCGTCGCCATTGCGACCTATCGGCCCATGAGTCCCGCGCGAAACCACTCGTTGATTGAGACGATCACGGCCATCGCCGAGCGCGCCGTGGACGACATGCTTGCCCGCGGTGATGTTGTCGACCTGCGGCGGGACTATGCCCATGTCATCGCCCGCGACTTCTGGATCCGGTTCCTGGGTCTGCCGGCGGAGGCGGCACAGCTCATCGGGGACTGCTCGGCCGCCATCGTTCCCATGTTGAAGTTTGAGACCTCGCCCGATGAAGTCGATGCCGCGAACCGCGCTGCGCAGACCATGCGGGACTATCTGGAGGCGCACCATCGAGTAACCGGGGACTCGGCGGGTGAGACCTTCTTTCACTTCTTCGAGTCGGGCCTCGCCGACAGCGACTGGAGCGAAGTGGCGAGAAACGCCGCGATAACGGCGGCTGCGCTCACATTCGACGGCATCGACTCCGTGGCCGGCGCGACCGCAAACGCCATCCATACCTGCCTGAGCCACCCCGACCAGTGGGCCCTGGTCGGGGATAGTCCGCGCCTGGTTCATGATGCCTGGCGTGAAGCGGTGCGGCTTGAACCCTCGTTCATCGGCCTTCATCGTGGGGCTCATGAGGATATCGACTACGACGGGGTTCGAATCGGCAGCGGCACCAATGTGCTGATGGCATGGGGTGCGGCAAATCGGGACCCTCGGGTTTTCGAGGATCCGGACCGCTTCGATATCCGGCGGCCGAAGCGACGTACGCTGGGCTTCGGCGGCGGCACACGAATCTGCAAGGGACGCCATCTGGCCATGCTGGAGGGCGAAATCGCGCTGCGAGTCTTGCTTGAGCGTCTCGCTTCCATCGAACTGCTGGTGGACGAACCCGTCTGGGGGCGTCCGGGCATGATTCGCGCCATCCAGTCCATCCCGGCCCGGCTGAGCGCTAAATGACGATGAAGGACGATTCGGTGCGCTTCATTGAAGCACCGACTGTCATCCAGATCCCCAACCCTCGCCCGATCCGCCAGACTCGTCGTTCACGGTCCGATTGTCACTCTCCGTATACGAACCGTTCGATTTCTCCGTGGATCCGGGCGCGGGTCTGGTCCGACGGCGGTGTGGAAAAACGCGACACGATGATTGTCACGAGGAAATTCACCGCCAGCGACCAGATCGCCTCGTGAACGCCCAGCGGCTGGTAGATCATTACCCGGGTGACGTATAGCGTGAGCAGGCCCGCGATGATTCCGGCAATGACCCCGGCGCGCGTGGTGGCCCGGCGCCCGGGATAACAGACGCCCATGATCGCTGGCATGAGCTGCAGCACACCGGCACCTGACAAGGTAATCAACGTCACCAGGAACTCGAAGGTCGAGACCGAGAGCACATAGCCCACAGCCAGCAGGACGAGCACGACAGCGCGGCCGAACATCACGTAGTGCTTCTGGCTGCGGTCAGGAGCCACGTAGCGCTGGTAGACGTCGCGGGTTAGGACTGTCATGTTGGCATGCAGGATCGAATCCAGCGTGGACATCGCCGCCGCAGTCGCGCCGGCCAGGATCAGGCCCGTCAGCCAGGCGGGGGCGTGTTGGAAGAGAAGCTCCGGAAAGATCCGGTCCGGTACCTCAATATCCGGCAGCACCAAGGCGCCGCCCAGGCCAACCATCGCCGCGGGAATGTACAGCGTCATCAGGTAAATGGGCGTGGTGGCGCCGAGCCACTTGAGGGTCCTGGCTGATGCAGCGCTGTAGAAGCGAATCATCAGGTGCGGCTGGAAGACGATGCCGAACGAAAGCGCAATCGTCATGCCGAACCATACACCCGGCGTGAAGAGTCCTTCCGGCCCCGGCAGCGTCAGCAGGTCCGGCCGCTCGGTGGCAAGGCGTTGCCAGAGTTCAACGGGACCTCCGAACAACTTGTAGACCAGAACCAGGCTGCCGACCCAAACGGCCACGTACATCCATATGCCCTGGATTACGTCGGTCCAGTAAACGGCCCGCAGTCCCCCGGCAATGAGATACGCGGCTGCAACGACCAGCAAAACCAATGTCCCGAGCTCGAACGACACGCGTCCCCCGGACGCCACCGAGAGGATGTAGCCCAGCCCCTGAGCCTGAACCTGGATATACAGGATGGTGAAAACCACCGAAACCACAGCGGTCAACACCCGAACCGCCTCGCTTTCGTAGAAGTCCGCCAGCATGTCCGCCGGCGTGATGTAGCCGAAGCGCTTGCCCAATGCCCAGATCCGAGTCCCCAGCGTGTAGGTGATGACCCCGACGAGGATCGTCCACGTGCCCGCCACCCAGAATCCGATTCCGTGGGTATAGAAGAAGCCGCCCGAACCGAGAAAGGCAAACGCCGAGTGGAAGGTCGCCACTACCGTCAGGTAGAGGACGAAGACACCCGCCTGGCGACCGTAGAGGAAAAAGTCCTCCAGGTTGACCGTGAGTTTTCGGTTGGCGACCGCGCCAATGACGATCGTTGCCAGCAGATAGACAAAAATCAGGCTGGTGGCGACGACCCAGGGTTCCATCAGACCTTCTTGGTCATCGTCCAGATCAGGATTGCGACCATGATGACGTAGACGCCCAGGAGATAGGTAAACAGGAAGGGCATGCCAAAGAGCCAGGGCTCGATCCGGTTGGCCAATCCATGAACCACAGGGGGCTGCGACAGGGCCATGCAGACGAGCAGAAGTACCGTCGCGATCCATCCCGCGCGTGTTCGGGGCAGGTAGTGTGAGCGGGGTCCTCGCATGACGCTATCTTAACCCGCTCGTAGCGCTAATCCGGTTCGTCGCTGCCATCGCCGGCGCATATGACGGTAGAATCGATCGCAGAAAAACACCCGGGGGAAAGCTTGCGTAGTTCTTTTCCGGAGCAGTCGATACGAAACTGTTAACGGGATGTGTCTGAACTATCGACAAAGTCAGGATTAACCTCATGAATACAACCACGACATTCTCGGCCGTGGGCGGTCAAAGAAACCTGGTCGACCCGGCGAAAGCCGCGGCCGCGACGGGGGAGGGCATCTTTCGAGTGTGGAGCCAGGGAACGGGCGCCTGGTATTTCACCGGCCGCTCGGACTACGAGCTGACCGAGTACGCAGCCGCGGCCAAGGCCGGTTGGGACGACATCGAGGACAACCCCCTGATGCAATGCGTCCCGCCGGGGATGCCCGGAATCATGGGCAATCCCTACCCGATGGAGTTCACACAGCGGGACGGCTACATCGAACTCAGGTTCGGGGAGTTCGATGCGCTTCGCACGATCCACATGGAGGATGCGGGCGACCCGGCCGACATGCCGCTGTCACTCATGGGCTACTCCGTCGGAAGCTGGGAAGACGACACGCTGGAGTACTAGCCGCTCCTTTGATGTTCGGTGGGTCGATCGCGGCACTCGTCTTCGCGCACCACACCGCTCGCCCTGCCTTGACGATTGGCGCGTTCCCCGCGCTGTTGTGGCGGCTCTCTCAACCCGCAAGCGCCGGTTGGATTCGCTTATGGGAACGCCAAGTTTTTTTGATTGAAGGATCGCGCCGGCGCGCTTCTTCCCTGTGGTATCCTGCCAATGAGTGAGGCCCTATCGAGCGGCCAACGGGAGTTCGCGCAGCGCGTGAGAAAATTACAACACCGGCTGGAATCGCGTCCCTTCTCCACGAATTCTTTCCGAATGTAAACATCATGCCTGCTAGGGAGGTTTAGGTTTCATGATGCGTTCACTGGTTATTTTTTCCGGTCTCGCCGCTGTTGCAGCGACCGCACAGGAATCTGCAAGTCAAGCCCCTTCCGGCGATGAACTTGTAATCGAACAGATCATCGTGACGGCAACTCGCCGAGAGGAGTCCGTCACCGATGTGCCGCTCGCCGTGTCGGCGTATGATGCCGAACGGATCGAACTCAGCCGGATAACCGACATCATGGAATTGATGCGTGTCGCCCCGAGCTTTCACGTCGCCTCCGGGCAGGCGGAGTCCGTCGGGGTCACCGCGCGCATTCGCGGTGTGGGCACCAACAGCGACAATCCCGGGCTGGAGTCTTCCGTCGGGATGTACGTGGACGGCGTATACCGCAACCGTGCCACGGTCGGCTTCACCGAGCTGGGCGCGATCGAGCGCATCGAGGTGCTCCGCGGCCCGCAGGGCACGCTGTTCGGGCGCAACAGCTCGGCCGGCGTCGTCAGCATCATTACCGCTCTGCCCGATCCGGACGGGTCGGGCTATGCCGATATCAGTATCGGCTCCTACGGCTCCAACCGTGTCGAAGCGGGTGTCAGCGGTGGCTTCGGTCAGGATACCTCGGCACGGCTGGACGCGGTGTTCTTCCAGCGCGATGGCTTTCTCGAGGACCTCAATTACGACCGCAGCTTCAACGACCGCGACCGCACGTTCGTTCGTGGACAGTTGGTATTCGAACCCTCGGATACGGTCCGCCTGAGGCTGATCGGCGACTACAGCGACCGCGACGAAACCTGTTGTGCGGCGGTTGGCCTGATCGCCGGACCCACGGCGCCCGTAGTCAGCCAGATCGCGCAACTTCAGACGCAGAATCCGAATACCGTCGGCATCGCCTTCGATCCCTATGCCCGAGGGGCCACGGTTACGGAGACTTCCGGTTACTATCAGGCCGTCAAAGAGGGCGGAGTGTCGCTGGAGATCGACGCGGACCTGCCGTTTGCCCGCCTGGTAAGCGTGACGGCGACGCGCGATTGGGAAACGGCGCGTGAAATGGACATCGATTTTTCGGCGATGGACATGGGTGAAAGGCCTATCGGCGAATTCAAGCTGGGATTTGAAACGCTGTCCCAGGAGATTCGTCTCAACGGCCAGTCCGGCCCGCTGGATTGGCTGGTGGGCGCCTACTATGCCGACGAGCACCTGCCTTATCGGGACGCGCTTGATTTCGGCTACGGCTACAGCTTCTACGCGAACGGCATCGCCTCCCAGGCCGCGGCCGGTATTGGCGCCGGATTCGATGGCTTCCGCCAGTTGGCCCAAATCGACGCATTGGAGGCCGGCGCGGCCCAGGTCGCCCACGGCGCGGCTGGACTATCCGCCGGGCTGGCTGGCTTGTCCGCCGGCCTGTCTCAATTGTCCGCCGGCCTGGCGCCTTTCGCACCGCTTCTGCCGCCCGGGTTCCCGCTGCCTGCGGTACCGTCAATACCGATGGCGCCGACGCTGTCGGCGATGTTGCCCTCCTTTCCGGGCTTTCCGTTCAATCCCTGGCCGGGATATGAAAAAATTGCCGGCGCCAGCCTCTATGGGCACGGCGCCAGGGACTCGTACGACCAGGAATCCCAGTCCTGGGCACTCTTTACGCACAACACGCTGGAGTTGCAGAACGACTTCGAGTTGACGCTGGGCTTGCGCTATACGGTTGAAGACAAGTCCATGACCGCGAATCTTCGCTCCTCGGATCAGGCGTGCCTGCCGTTCAGCCAGAAGTTCCTCGGTTCGCTGCAAGCCACCCAGGGCTACTTCGCCGGCGTTGGCGGCTATGCGCAGGGACTGCAGGCCTACTCGGCAGAATTGCAGGCGCTGACAGTGCCGACATCGGAACTGAAGGCGTTCGCCGGCCAGCTCGGGCAGTTGGCCGGAGCGCTACCGCCGGAGTTGGCCGGCATGCTGCCGCCGGGGTTGAACCAGCAATTGGCGGGGCTTGTCCAGGGCGCGGAGCAGCTCGATCAGGCCGTAGCCGGTATTAATGCCGGGGCGGCCCAACTGCTTCCGGGGCTCCCGCAGGTGGCCGCGGGCGGTCAGGCACTGCTCACCGATCCCGCCCTGGCCGCGGGTCTGGGCGCCATCGTGGCATTGGGTTGTAATCCCTTTGCCGATCCCACCCGGGATGGCACGTACGTCGGCAATCTCGACGAGGACGAAGCGACGGGTACGTTGCGGCTGTCCCGAAGCATCGGCGAACATCTGCTCTATGGCGGCTACTCAAGGGGTTACAAGGCAGGCGGATTCAATATGGACCGTAGTGGTCTGTCGAGCCCGATTCTGACGTCGCTGGCGGGCGCACCCATGCAGCCCAGCATCGATCAATGGATTTTCCTGCCGGAAACCGTCGAAACATACGAATTGGGCGGCAAGTTCAGCCTAGATGACTGGCGTGCGCTTCTCGATGTCAGTCTGTTTTTCGAGGATTTCGAGGGGTACCAACTCACGGCGTTCAGGGGGTTCGCGTTCGAAGCGCTCAATGTCCCGCAGGTGACGTCGAAGGGTGTGGAGATCGAGGCACGGGGCGTGGTGAACAATGCCGTTGAAATCTTCGGTGGCGTGACCTACGCGGACGTGCGTTTCGGCAGCGGTCCCGAACACGGTTTCCGCGCCGGGCGTCAATTGACGCATGCGCCGGAGTTGACCGGTGTGGGCGGCGTGACCATGCGCTTTCCGCTGGGTCCCCTGGCGGGTGTGTTTCACATCGACGCGCGCTACACGGGGGGGCACAATACGGGTGCCGACCTGGACGCGGAGAAGTTCCAGGAGGCCTACACAGTGGTCAACGCTCGGTTGATCTTCAATTCTGCCAGCGGAACGAACCCGTGGACCGTGGATGTCTGGGGACAGAACATCACCGACGAAGAATACGCGATCACCATTTTCGACGCTCCATTGCAGGAGGGGACGTTTAACGCGTTTCTCGGTGATCCCCAAGTCTACGGTGTCAGTATCCGGTACGACTTCTAGTCTGTAGCAACAACCTGCTCTTGAGACGGCGCCGTCTACATGTTGCGGCGGTATTCGCCGCCCACGGCATGGAGCGAATCAGTTCCCTGCCCCGGGATTCGTCCTCCTGCCCGGACTCGGGCAGGAAGGTGTTGACGCCGACGATGGGAAACGATCCGTCGTGCTCGATACTTGGGATTGTAAGGGCTTCTGGAAGTTCCGCGGGCCGTTGGGGGTAGAATAGGTCCTTGAAGGAATATCTGCGCTGCACGGTAGTCGCCCGGAAGGTCAACGCAATGAACGCCAAAGTCGCTGGAGTTTTTCTCTTGAGTTCACTGTTGGTCGCAATGGCCGGAGCCGTGGCACACCACGGCGGTGCCGCCTACGACGGCGCGGCAACAGTCGAAGTTGTCGGCAAGGTGAGCCGCTTCGAGTTCGTCAACCCCCATGTCCTGATCTATGCGAACGTCACGGACGATGAAGGCAATACCGTTGAGTGGTCCGGCGAATTGACGAGCCCGAACCGTCTCGCGCGCAGTGAGCGCAGCACTGTCAGGTGGCACAAGGATATCTTTCAGCCCGGGGACGACATCACGCTGATCGGCAATCCGGCGAGAAGCGGTGCGCCGTCACTACGTTTGCGGGAAGTGCTGAACGCCGACGGCGTCAGGATGATTGGTAGCGATTGATCGGGGATCCGTCCCCACACGAACCGGTTCCTGGAGAAGTCGTCCATGGAATGATGAGTAAATTCAGGAGCGAATTTACATGTCTACGCGTAATTGCATATTGATCAGCGCAGTCTTTGCCGTGATTTCGTTTCCGTCCTGGTCCCAGGACGCCGGACACGGCGATGACCTTTCCGGCGTCTGGACCAACGACCCGGAACCCGACACGCGTCCATTTCAGAATTGGGCGCTTACCGGCGACCTGCCTCCGATGACCGAGTGGGCGCGGGAGCGGTTCGATCCCTCAAGGCCGACCTTCGGCCCTCGAAGCGTTCCGGTCCTTCGGACCAACGATCCCGTTTATGCGTGTTTCCCGCCGGGAACGCCGCGAATCTACATGCATCCGTTCCCCATGGAGATCGTCCAGACGCCCGGGCGGGTGATGATGGTTTTCGAATACGACCACGTTGTTCGGGCAATTTATACGGACGGGCGCGACCATCGCACCGACCTTGCACCCATGTATATGGGCGACTCCACGGGCCACTGGGAAGGCGACACGCTCGTGGTGGAAACAGTGAACTTCAATGACAAGACCTGGGTGGACCGCCGCGGTGTGCCGCACAGTGAAGCGATGCGCGTGATCGAACGCATCCGGCGGGTCGACGAAGACAGGTTGCGGATCGACATCGCGGTGGAGGATCCGGTCGCCTTTACCGAGCCCTGGTCCGGTCAACGCCACTATCGCCGCGTTGCTTGGGACATCGAGGAGTTCGTCTGCATGGACAACGTCAACTTCGAGGATTTTGAGCGGGAGGTGCTGGAGTACGAGGGCGCAACCGAATGAAAACACTTGCGTCATTCGCATCCGTAGTTTGTCTGTTGTTGTACGCCATTGGCGTCTCTGCACACCATTCCTTTGTCACGCACTACGACTACGACAAGGAGATCACGGTCACCGGAGCGATGACGGAAATCCGAATAGCGAGCCCGCACTCATTAGGGGAGTGGGGCAGTCGACGAGTCTTCGGGATTTTGCGGGGATCTGGCAAAGGGTGATCCGCGAAGGCGAGATGTTGAACCGATCGGGAGAAAGCCCCTTGCCCCTGAATGAAAAGGGCATCGCTGCCAGAGCCGCCTACAATCCTCTCGAGAGTCAATATGGGGACTGTGTTTCGCTTGATATTCCTTCCCTGTTTACCGTTCCCTATCCGATTGAGTTTACCGTCTCCGATGATCGCGTCGAAGTTTTTTATGAGTACAACGCTGTCCTGAGGGAGTTCGTGACTGACGGTTCGCCAAGACTCGCGCATGAAACCGACCAATACGGTGTTTCCAGCGCCAGCGTGGTTGGCGATGAGCTGACCATCGTCACCGAGATGTTTCCGCCTTCATCGGGAGGACTCGCCACGGATTTCGATTCGTTGGGAAAGGGGACGAATATCCCCTCGAGCCAGCATAAACGCCTGATCGAAACCTATCGATTGCTCAACGACAATGCCATCCTTGAATTGAGCCTGATTATCGAAGATCCCGAATATCTGTCGGAACCGTTCAATACAACGATGATCTGGGCCCGGCGGCCCGAGGGAACCGCAATTTACGACTTCGACTGCGACCTGGAAATAGCCAGAAGATCAACGAGCAATGCCGTCGTGGATTGAGTGGGCCAGGCAGAGCCATACCGGATAGTGTTATCAGGATCTGGCCTTTGGTCTCCGGCGCCTGCCGCGCGTCCCAATGAATCGCAGGCGCGGTCAGTCGCCGGTCAGAGCATCGCCAAAGTCCACATCGGCGCCCGATTCCTTGCCGATGCGGGTCCACTCCGACAGA
The DNA here is from genome assembly GCA_965262365.1 of Candidatus Rariloculaceae bacterium. GTDB lineage: Bacteria > Pseudomonadota > Gammaproteobacteria > Steroidobacterales > Rariloculaceae > UBA6522. The sequence continues at coordinate 1,913,268 of OZ253541.1, read as the reverse complement.
AGATCCGACAAGAGGTCGGGATAGTGACCGGATAAGTCGGTGGTCTCACTGGGGTCGTTGTTCAGATTGAAGAGTTCCCACTCTCCCGAGCCGCGATTGGCGACGCGGACCAGCTTCCACTCCCCACGATAGAGGGCCGAGCTGTACCAGCGCCCGTCGCTACTATCGTCGTGAATGGCCGTTTCATCCCCGTGCAAGAGACTTGCGAAGGACCGTCCGCGCGCGGGCAGTACCGCTCGGCCCCGGTATTCAGTGCCCGGATGCGCCGCGCCCGCCAGTTCAAGAAACGTAGGCATGATGTCCATGGCCGTCAGAAATTCGTCGTTAACGCCACCCTTGTTCGCGAGTGACGCGTGATGGACGAAGGCCGGGACTCTAACGCCACCTTCGGCCTGAGTACCCTTGTTCCACCTGAACGGTGCGCTCTGCGCGTCGCCCCAGCCGGCGACCGAAACGTACGAGCCTGGCTTGCCGAGATTCTCGTAACTGTTGTCTATCTCCGAATCGACCACCCGAAACGACACGTCGGCGCCATTGTCGGATGAGAAGACGATAATCGTATTCTCAAACTGCCCGGACTCGCGGAGATAGCGGATGACACGACCCACGTGGTAGTCGAAGTTCTCGACCATCCCCGCGTAGATCTCCATTTTACGGGACTCGATCCGTTGTTCCGCCTCGGTGTAATCCGACCACTCGGCCGTGCGCGTGTAGTTATCGAGCGAACCCCCCGCCGGCAGGACGCCCATTTCGTCGGCGCGCTGGACGCGTTTGCGAATGAGTTCGTCGTATCCCCCATCGTAAACACCGTCGTACCGATGCAGGTAATCGTCCGGCGCCTGCATGGGCCAATGGGGCGTGGTTGGCGTGTACCAGGCAAAAAACGGCACCCCGTCACCTTCGTTGGCCCGCAGGTATTCGATGATCTTGTCGGTGTAGTAGTCAGTCGAATAGAAATCATCCGGAAGGACGACTTCCCGACCGTTCTCCAGGTAACGCCCGGGGGTGTTATCGACGAAATGAATGGCGGAGCCGCTCATCAATGCGAAGGAAGAGCCGAATCCTCGCGTGGCCGGGTTGTCGTCGGCGCCGGTCCCGATGTGCCACTTCCCCGACATGTAGGTGTGATAGCCCGCGTCCTTCATCAACCGGGGCAGCGCAACGACGTTCTCCGCCAGGTGGCGGTTGCGGGGGCCGACCGGCACCGCACCGACCTCGGTGTACGTGCCGCTCATCAACATCGTGCGGGTCTGGGAACAGGCGGGACCGACGTGATAGTTCGTCAGTCGAACGCCACCGAGTGCCAGCGCATCGAGATTCGGCGTGCGAATCTCGGACCCGAAGGAGCCAATGTCCGTGTACCCCATATCGTCGGCCATGATGAGCAGTATGTTTGGCCGCGTGTCGGCACCGTTCTGTCCCTCGGACGACGGAGACTCGCAGCCGCTCATCGAAAACACAGCCAGCGTTACACCGGTCAGGCATAAAGTCTTTCGCTGCATCAATGGTTGGCGCCCCTGGTTGCCCATTCCCATGGCTGTCGGGCTAGTCTTCCGCCAAGGTCGTGCAGTCATAATCCCCGACCTCCGCATCCGGATACCAGACCCAGTGCTTCGTGAACGTCAATGATGCATGCAAGTACTCGGGATCGGTAAAAGTCATGCTGTAGTCCAGTCGGTCCCCCTGTTCGCTGACAGTGAAACGCTCCTCGAGCGTCGCTGCCGTGCTCATCGGAATGCCCTGACCGTCGAAGTGCCCCCAGTTCATGTTGGTCGTCGTGACGGTCAGCGTGCGGTCGTCGGTCCAGCGGCCGATGGAGTAGCCCAGTAGCGAATCCGGCTGCCCTTCGGCCGAAGCGTCCGGTGCCATGTAAATCGTTCGGATCGTGTCGAATTCCTCGTTGTGCCAGAGAATGTTCTCGCCGTCGCGCACGATCTCGAAGGGGTAGGGCGCCTCCATGACCATCGGCATGCCCTTTGGCGCGCAGTTCTGCAGCGGGTTGTCGCGCGCCCAGACGAAGGCGTCGACGACTTGCAGGGCGGCCTCGGTCAGGTTGGCGCGCCCGGAATCGGTTCTGCCCAGGTCTCTCGGCAATAGCATCGGGATGTTGTCGGGCGTGCTCCAAATTCGGAACAGACCGAGTTCCGGCGCCGACGTGTCGCCCACGGAAAGGCGCCTGCTCGTCGACATCTCGATGGTGCGGTCCGTCCAGCGCGGCGCGACGTTGCCGCCCAGGAGCACTTCCTCTCCGCTGCTGGTGAGCAGGTTCGTAAAGTAGAGGCGGTTTTCAACGCGAAGACCCGGGTTTCCGGCGACGCGAATGGTATCTCCCACCTCGATAAACGAGGGATCGATCTGCCACCGCCGCATGTTGCTCAGCGCGGTAGTGGCCATCTCCCAGACTTGCTCGTCGCCGTTCTCGTCGACGACACTCATGGCTGCCTGTACGTGCGGGTTGCGCCACAGCACGTCGGTCACTTCGCCTTCCAGTTCGATCACCGTCGAGGTGTCGTAGTTTCCCGCGACCGCGTGGTGCGCGAGGCTTGCGAACGGGAACCCGAAAAGGCTCAGGAGAATACTTGCACGAATCATCATCACTTCGACCCCGGAAAAATTCGCTTCCGCAAGCGCATATCGCTTGCGAATCACCGCCTGCTTCGATGCGGCATGACAATCATTGTACCCGCACGGACGTGCATCGGACACCGAATCGGGGCTCTCCGAGCCGGTCGGGTGCGCCCTTCGGTTTCTTGACCTGGATCGGACTCGTGATCTATTTTCCAAGGGAGCAGGGTCCAGTGTTCGAAACAAGGCACTACCGGGGAGAAACGCAGTGCAACGTGTTCCGACAATCACTTTTCGCGCCGGTCTGATGTGCGCGGCACTCCTGTTGGGTTTTTTCCGGCCGGCGCATGCGCACCACGGCTTTGCCAGTCACTTCGACCCTGGCCGGGAGCAGTCCGTCGAGGGCGTCGTCACGGAGTACGAGTTCATCAATCCCCATGTCCTGATTCACCTGGATGTAGAGGACGACGAGGAAGGGCTCCAGAAGTGGGTGATCGAGAGTGCCTCGATAACCACCTTTCACCGGGAGGGAGGGCTATCGAGCGACTCGCTCAATCCGGGAGACTTCGTGAGGATCGTCGGTTATCCCTCACGCCATGGAAAGAACGAGATGCGCCTCAACCGGATACGGTTTCCGGACGGAGAAGAGCTGACGATCGTCAGTAACCTGCTGCGGGTTCCGTTTCTCGAGAACGCACAGTGAAGCGCTCGCACCGGCTCGCCCCAATGTGCTTGTTCGTGTGGGTCGCGGTGATGACCGCGAACTCGGCAGTCCACGCACAGGGCGATATCAGCGGAATCTGGAGAGCGGAGCGCTGGCAGAGCCAGGTACTGCCGGAAGCTCCGATGTTCAGTGCCGCCGGTCGTGAGGCCCAGAGCAATTTCGATACCTCGGACGATCCATATCTTCGCTGCATCGTGTACATGCCCCGAGCCATGCTCGCCTGGGCCCCCACGAGCATCGAAATCATCCAGTCAGAGGAACGGGTGTGGGTCCTTTTCGAGGCCTATCACCAGGTGCGGCGCATATTCCTCGATGGGCGGCCGCCTCCCGAGGGCGTGGGTGCGACGTGGCTCGGCCATTCCACCGGGCACTTGGAGGGGGACGTGCTGGTGGTCGAAACGACAGACCTGCGTGCGGCGAGCTACTTCTGGGAGGGGTTGCCGCTGAGCGAATCAACGCGGCTGATCGAACGGTTCACTCGCCTGGACGAAGCAACACTCGAGATTCGGATGACCGTCAACGACCCGGTCAACTACCTGGAGCCCTGGGAGACGCGGCACGTCTTCAGCCTGCACCCGGATGCCCATTTCTACGAGTACGAGTGCGATCGGGTAGCGCAGTAGGTATCCTCACCCGTTCTCTTGCGTGGTTTATTCCTTCGAAATACTGGACGTCATGGAGCCAACATGAAGCGACTTGCCGGTGTGATGGTTGTAGGACTGATGGGGATCGCCGTCTCCGGAGGCGATGCTGGCGCACAGTCGGTGCAACTCAGTGAGGACTGGCCTGACTGGGCGTACGGGCTCCTTACCCCGCTCGCTCCGGCCGATCGCGTGGCGCCGCCCTGTCCTGCCACGGCCAAACCCATAGAGTGTGCCTACAGGGGTGAGCCCGTGCCGGAAGACGGCGTAAAGAGAAGCCTGCCCGATACCACGCTGACCTTCACTCGCAACGAGGCGGATGCCGACTACGGTCCGGCTGACTGGTACCCGGGCGATCACCCGCCGATGCCGGACGTCGTTGCCAGAGGCAAGGAGTCCGAGGGTCTGCGCGCCTGTTCGCTCTGCCACTATCCGAACGGCCAGGGAAAAATGGAGAACGGCCACGTCTCGGGGCTGCCCGCACAGTATATTCTCCAGGAACTGGAGTCGTTTGCGAACGGTACGCGCCGCAGCGCCGACCCACGCAAGGCCAATACGAACGAGATGGCGTTGATCGCGGCGGGCCTTACCGACGACGAAAGGAATCAGATCGCGGAGTATTTTTCGTCGATGCAATACCGCCCGATGGTACGGGTCGTCGAGGCCGAAGAGGTGCCTCAGGTGCGTACCAGCACGAATGGCCTGATGCTGCCGATTCCCGGCGCGCCACCGATGCCGCTGGGCCAGCGCATCATAGAGGTGCCGGAGTTTCCGGAGCGAACCGAGATCATGCGCGACCCACGCGGCGGGTTCGTAACCTACGTGCCGGTGGGTAGCCTCGCGAAAGGCGAAGAACTCGTGACCACCGGCGGCGGAAAGACGATCCAGTGCAGCATATGTCACGGTCCGGAACAAACCGGTCTCGGCATCGTGCCGGGCATCGCGGGCCGCACGGCCAGTTACATCATGCGGCAGCTATGGGATATCAAGCAGGGGACGCGAACCAGTCCCCTGATGACCGCGACGGTTGTAAACCTGACCGCCGAAGACATGCTCAACGTCTCGGCTTACATCGCGTCTCTCGAACCGTGATGCTCAGGCGGCAATCTCCCGCAACGCATCCAGCACTCTATCCACGTCCGCCATCGTGTTGTAGATGTGGGGGCTCAACCGCACGCCGTTGACCAACGCTGCCTGCGCGCTGCCGACGTTATGGTCACGATAGAGCGCTTCGAAGGCATCGGTGCCGCCGATTCCCGGCAAGCTGAAAATCAGGATACCCGCGCTGATGGCGGGATCCGACGGCGTGAGAATGGACGCGCCGGGGATTGCCTCGATTCCGCGGCGAAGTCGGGCGACGATTGCACGAAGCCGCGTCTCGGCCTTCTCCTTGCCGATCGAATCGAGAAATTCCACCGCCGGAGTAATCGCGGCCACGGCGGGATCGTCCCGCTGACCGAAGGTCTCGAGTTTGCGCGCACCCTCGCTTTCGGCGGTCTCGTATCCCACGCTGACCACGGATGGCCACACGCGTACCGCCGAACCGCGGCGGACGTAGAGGAGCCCGGTCTCCTTGGGCCCCATGGGCCACTTGTGCAGGCTGCCGGTAAAAAAATCGCAACCCATGTCGTGCAGATCCAGATTGAGTGCACCCAGCGACTGGGCTCCATCGACCAGCGTCAGGATGTTCCGGTCCTGGCATTCCTGGCAGAGTGCCTTCATGGGCAGACCGATGCCTGAGATGTTCGATACGTGGCTGACAGCGAGGACCCGTGTACTCGGCGTCAGCCGGCTCAGAAAATGGTCTCTCAACCCTTCGGCTGAAACGTCGGCGGGCGTCTCGACCTGCCTGACGCTGAACCCGTGCCGCCGCGCCCGAACCGTCCAGGCCAGGTGATTCGACGGGTGGTTCTCTCCCCAGACAAGGACCTCGTCTCCCGCGCCGAGATCGAGCCCGTTGACGATGATGTTGTTGCCCTCGCTGGTATTACGCGTGATCGCGATTTCCTGCGGTTCGGCGCCCACGTAGCCGGCGAGCCGGGATCGGGCCTCGTCCTTGGTCCCCGCGAACTTGGCGCGGTTCTGGAATGAGATGTCCCCATCCAGATCGCGGGTAAGCCCGAACAGACTTTCCAGCACCGGGTAGTGGCTCGGACACAGGTTCGCCGCATTCATCATGACAAGTCCGGGCCGAAATGGAAATTGTTCCTTGACCCGACGCCAGAACGCCTCTTCTCCCGCGGTTTCCTGTGCTGCGGCACCCAGCCATTTCCCGCCAAGGGTCCCCAGTGCGGCGCCCGCAGCCAGGCGTTTGAGCACCTCCCTTCGGGGCAGAATCCATTGGTCGCCCCAGTACGTTTCAGCTTTCTGGTTACGCATTTCTTACAGTCCCCCAGGGTGTATCTGAATTGCAGAGTGTACTCCCTCAGGCGGTAGAGGCATGAACCCTGTCACCACGGCGTCCGTTGGTCCGGTCGCAACATCGGCAGATGCTTCTGATAGGATGAACGCGACCGTGAGAGGGCCTCTTAATTGATTGCAAAGCGCTTGTGACCCATACCTCGCATACGTCTGTCATTTTGACCGTGCTTTTCTGCCTGGCGAGCCTGGCGACCGCCCAATTGACCGAGACGTTCAGTGCGCGTCTGACAATGATGCCGATAGAGGTGGCTACGCGAGCGAACGTGACGGGGACGGGCTCCGGCTCGGCCTTGCTCGATGGCCGCCGACTGCTGGTCAGTGGATCGTTTTCCGGGCTTCGGGGACCCGCGACGGCCGCGCGCCTCCACGTGGGGCCTGCATTGGGGATACGCGGCGGCCCGATCTTCGAGCTTAGCGTGGAATCGGCAACCGATGGCAGTTTCTCCGGAGAGGTCGAGCTGACCGGCGATCAGGTGGAGAGCCTGAATCAGGGACGACTCTACATACAGATTCACAGCGAAACGGCACCGGAAGGCAACCTCTGGGGCTGGCTGTTGCAGTAGTGGCGCATCAGGCTTCATTCGCGAGGCGATTCAACGCCCTGTTTGCGACAGGCGGCGCCATGTTCGGGTTGGCCGGAATGCTCGCAACCGGTACAGTCAATGCCCAGACGCCGGCGGTGCCTTCACCCTTTACGACGCAACAGGCCGAGGCCGGTCTTGTCTCGTATCGAACTCACTGTGCCAGTTGCCACCTGCCGGACCTGGGCGGTCTCAACGAGGCCCGGCCACTGGCCGGAGCGGACTTCATGAACGTCTGGGGCGAGCGCACAACGCAGCAACTCATCCTCTACACGCAACTCACGATGCCCTCGACACCGGGTATCCCCGGGAGCCTGGCCGAACAGACCTACGCCGACATCGTTGCCTTCCTGCTGCAGGCCAACGGTGCGCAGCCCGGGGGCGAGACGCTCACGGCGGCGGCACAAGCGGTCATCGGCAGCATCGCCGATGGCGTAATGCCGGACGTTGTGCGTCAGGCCGCGACAGCGGCGGTACCCGCCGGGCAACCCGGCACGTTGTCCGGGCTGAGCGGATTGACGGTCGCGGGCACGGTGGAGGGGTTCGTGCCGGTCACGGACGCCATGCTGCGCGATCCCAGCCCCGACGACTGGCCGATGGTCAGAAGGAACTACGAGGCGTGGAGCTACAGTCCGCTGACCGACATTGACCGCGATAACGTCGGGGAGTTGCGCCTGCAGTGGGCGTGGGCCATGACGGGGGGCGGCAGGAGTCAGCCCGCACCCATCGTCCAGGGCGGCATCCTGTTCCTGGTGAACATCGGCAACGTCGTCCAGGCGCTCGATGCCGCCACCGGCGAATTGATTTGGGAGCACTACGTCGGCCCCAACGTGGCCGCGGGGGCGATGCGCGGGCTTGCGATTTACGACGACAATATCTTTTTCTCGACCAGCGACGCCCGCGTCGTGGCGCTCGATGCGCGCTCCGGTGAAATCGCCTGGGATACCACGGTGGGTGAACGGTCCGAGGGCGATTACGTCAACTCCAGTGGCCCGATCGTGATCAACGGCAAGGTGCTCACAGGGCTGGCGGGCTGCGCGCGCTTTCGGGAAGAGAAGTGCTTCATCAGCGCCTATGACACGGTGAACGGAAACGAACACTGGCGTTTCAACACCATTGCCCAGGACATCGAACCGGGCGGCGACACGTGGGGCGATCTGCCTAATTTCTATCGCGCGGGTGGGGAAACCTGGATCACCGGCAGCTACGATCCTGAACTCAATCTTACTTACTGGGGCGTTGCGCAGGCCAAGCCGTGGATGCCCGTGAGCCGAGGCAACAGCGCGCTCGACGATGCGCTCTACACCAGCGCGACGCTGGCATTGAGCCCGGACGACGGCAGCCTGCGCTGGTATTTTCAACATGCTCCCGGCGAGGCGCTGGACCTCGATGAGGTCTACGAACGCGTTCTCGTCGATGTGGATGGCGAGCGCACTCTGTTCACGGTGGGCAAGCCCGGCATCCTCTGGAAGCTGCACAGGGCGTCGGGTAGCTACACCGACCACCGCGAAACGGTTTTCCAGAACGTCTACGCTCGCATCGATCCGGAAACCGGCCGGCCGCACTACCGCCAGGACATCATCGACAATGCGCGCGGTGAGTGGGCCTCATCGTGCCCCAGCACGGAGGGCGGTCACAACTGGCAACCGATGAGCTACCACGAACCGACGCAACGGCTCATCATTCCCTTGAGCCAGAGCTGTATGGAGATCCGGGGCCGCGTGGTGGAGTTCGTGCCCGGGGCCGGCGGCACGGCGGCGGACCGGCGCTGGTACGAAATGCCGGGTACTGACGGCAACATCGGCAAGCTTGCGGCTTACGACGTCGGCACGATGGAGGAACTCTGGTCCCTCGAACAACGTGCCCCGTTTCTCACGGGCGTGCTTTCGACCGGCGGTGGGCTGGCTTTCGTGGGCGATCTGGATCGCAGATTCAAGGCAATCGACGTCGACACCGGTGAGGTCGTCTGGGAAACGCGGCTCGGCACCTCCGTGCAGGGTTTCCCGATCACGTACCGCGTCGACGGCCGCCAGTACGTCGCGGTTCCAACCGGGCTGGGCGGCGGCAGTCCGCGCGTGGTGCCGGGCCTGATCGCGCCCGACATTCACCATCCCGCGACGGGTAATGCGCTCTATGTATTCGCGTTGCCTTAGAAGCGTTCATCGCTCACCGGAATTCGTGGTGAGGGCGTTTATGTGCCGCGTGCGTGCCATGCTCCGGAGGCGTTGGTATTTGTTCAATGGAGGCGCTCGGATTCGAGGCGTTGGGATAGCGGGAGGAGTTTGATGAAGACCTGTCTTCGGACCATGGCGATATCGCTCGCGGGCTTGTGTCTGGTGACCGCCGTCCAGGCCCAGGGCTCGCTGAAGGGCGTGTGGGAGGTACAGGAACGAACCGAAATAGTGGGCGATGAGTCCATCACGATGTCCGACCCGCAGCCGAGTCTGTACCTGTTCACCGATCGTTACTACGCCATCATGTTCATCCCCGGCACCGAACCCAGACCCGACCTCATGGTTGTGCAGCAGCAGTTGCGGCAGGCCTCGGGCGAAGATCTGGTCGCGGCGTTCAATACGTTCGTTGCGAATGCCGGCACTTATGAAGTTTCGGACTCAAGGCTCACGCGAAACATCGTCGTCGCCAGGATTCCGGGCGCGATGGGGGTGACGGCCGACTGGGAGTATGAGGTAATCGGCGACACGCTGGTAATCACCTCGACAAACGCCGCTGGAGTCACGACGCTCACGACGCTGACCCGGCTGGAATGAGCTGCTGCCTCCGCGCGCCGATGGGCGGTCGCGGTAGCAGATTCGTGAGAAACGCGGACCAGCTCCGATATTGGGGCTAAAAGCGAAATGTGTAGCTGAATTTCATGCTGAGCCCGGTCAAGCTCGAATGAAAGCTGTCGTTGCGCTCCAGGTCGAGGAGGTTGTGGTTCAGGACGATGAACCCCTCACGTCCCGCCTGCGGTATCCAGTGCAGGCGGCTGTTGATCCCGATCGTCTCCGAGCTGTTGTCGTATTGGATCAGGCTGGCCCAGGAGAGGGTGTTGGAGAAGATGATGTCGAGGCCTACACGGGCCAGCCTGAGGGCAAAATCGCCCTCGGGTAGTTCGATATCGTTGTAGTTGTAGGCTACGAAGCCCCGAAAGTGATGGGTCGGAAACCAAGTTGCCTGCGTTTCGATGTTGTTCCGTTCGCCGCCGTAGAATCCGCCGCGTCGGAAGGTCGCTCGGCCGGATAGCTTTCGAGAGGACTCGCTCTGGAGGTACAGGGCGGGCGCGGCATACGAGTACTCGCCGGCGGATATGACGATCGGTTCTTCCCCCGAGCTGGAATCGGGCTTCCAGATAGTAAACGGCTTGCGCAGCACTTCCCTGTTATCCCGGAAGAGGAGACGAACGCTGTCGCCCGCGGTATTGGAAAAAAGCGATCACACGCGCATCGAGCACCTCACTCTGCAGGCCACCCCCGATATGATTCACGCGCTGGTACCCGATGAGGCTGTTAATCGTCCGGATGCGAGCCTCCTGGGGTCTGCGGTGAATCCAACCAATCTCCGCGGAAAAGTCGCGAATTCCCGCGCGATTGAGGTAACCCAACGCCGGATTGAAGTTGGCCTGGACCTCCTTGAAACCGAGGCCGGCGCGAAGTCCCGTCAGTCCGGGCAGGCGAACCCGCAGTCCGTACGCGGCATCGTCGCCGAGGAGACCCTCGGTTTCCGTCTTCTGGTACCAGGCCTCCGCCTGCAAGATCAGACTGCCCGGAAGGCGGGTATTCAGGTACCGGAAATCGACGCCCATCAGGCTGTTGTCCCGATTGGAGCGGGGGTCCCCGTACGTCGTGATGACGCCGACCGAGGATTCCGCCAGCACGTTGAGCGCAGCTCGTCCGACAAAGAGGTCCGTCGCTTCGACGGAACCAAAGGCGTCCTGACGGATCGCCAGCGAGCCCAGCGTCCATGGTCCCACCCGGCCGCTCAGTTTGCCGCCGTAGTTGAGATCGACGGGTTGGCCGGATCGGCTCAACCCGATTCTGCGAGAAAAGAACGGACGTGCGTTTTGATCCAGAACGCGAGACAACTGAGTGAAAGTCTGGCTGCCGATTCCGCCGAATTCGAATGCGCTTGCGTCCTGAAGAAAGAAGTCGCGCTTCTCCGGAAAGAACAACCCGAAACGCGTGAGATTGACCTGCCGGTCATCCACTTCGGTGGCGGAAAAGTCCGTGTTGATCGTCAAGGAGCCGTTGAGACCGGGTGTGAGCCGGTAGAAGACGTCAAGCGAGGGGTCCAGTCGCGAGTTGCTGCTCGCGGGAAAGAAGTCCTTCCTGTCCGTGGCGCTCACCGACGGGACGACATCCAGTCCCCGTCCCTGATCCATTCCCCGCAGGCCGATCGCGCGGCCCGAGATGGACGGCGCCTGCGTGCGATTGCGCGAAACCCAGGCCATGCGTTCATTCTTCGACTGGCTTCTGCGTCCGAAGTTGATGCCCCATGTGTCGTTCCCGGCGTCGAAGGACAGGGTCTTGAAGGGAATCGCCATCTCGGCCAGCCAGCCCTCGCCATCCTGCGTCGCCGCTGCCTGCCAGATGCCGTCCCAGTTCCACTGCATCTGGCTCGCCCCCAGAAACAGGCCTTCATAACGAACCCCGTTGGGATTCAACTGAAACTGGTAGCCCTCACGGCCGTTGTTGTAGGGATCGAGTATGACAAGGAGCAGATCGTCATTGGTGATGTTGGCGCCCTGGCGAAGAATGTTCGCCGCGATCCGATCGGGCTGACTGTCCAAGACTCGCGCGCCGACGTAGAGTGCGTCCTTGTCGTAGACGAGGTAGAACTCGCTCCTCTCGGACGGTTCCGAGTACTCGATCGGATCCATCTGGTGGAGATCCGTCACCACCGCCGCGTTTGCCCAGATGTCCTCGTCGAGCACGCCGTCGATCCGGGGAGGAACGTCGGCCTCAACCACCTCGACAATCTTGTTCGGCGCATAGATCGACTGCGCACTCGCCTGCGGGTATGGCGCCGCCGCGAACAGAGCGAGCGCCACAGCCATTTCGAACGTGCTTCGGTTACCCGTCAAGGCCGAGAATCGCCTTCACTTCGGAAACGGTTTCATGGGGTGTGCGCAGCGCCTGGTCCACGAATTCGGTCATTTCTTCGCCCACCGAGGGGTTCAGCCGGGCTCTCAGCGTATCTTCGACGGCTTCTTCGAACGCCGTATCGGTCATCAGACGCGAAAACGCGGCGCGCAAGAACTCGACCCGAGCCGCAGGCACTTCCGGAGGTGCGAACAGCGGCCAGCCCAGGTTCGAACCGATCTCGATGAAGTCAATCAAGGTCCGTTCATGCTCGGTCGACACCAGATCGCGCAGATAGGGTACGTCCGGCACGGCCAGCGGACTGCGCGGGCCGACGTAAAGCAAGTGCACGAGTCGGCCTTCTTCGAGCCAATTCGGTCTGGAGATGGCCCAATACTTCAGGCTGCTTGACTGCCCGTGTACCTCACCCCGTTCCATGGCCAGCACGACGTCGTTGCTGCTCTCGTAGCCGGTGATCATGTCGAACTGCAGCCCGAGGATCGCCTGGGCCATGGCGGGAAACTGGTGCGCCGGCGAACCCCGACCGGTGGTGCCGATGAAGAGCCGGGTATATTGCGCCTGCTCGATGGTGGTGGCCGGCGCCGTTGCCAGAACCGAGACGACCCCGGTGTACTTCAGCGCCGAACCGATCCAGTTGAAGCGGCGGGCGTCGTATCGGGCCCGGTCGGGTTCCATCAACTGCGCCGTGACGATGCCCGGGAGGGCGTAGCCGAGCACGGTCCCGTCCCGGGGCGCCGAGCGATAGACGTGGTTCGCCATGGTGACGCTTCCGCCGCCGGGCATGTTCTGCACGATGACCGCCGGGTTCCCCGGCAGATGCGTGCGCAGATGCCGTGCGATGAGGCGTGCGGTCGTATCGGTCGTGCCGCCGACTCCGGAGCCGACCAGAATGGTGATAGTGCGATCGGTATAGAATTCGACGTCGCCCTGCGCAAATGCGATGTCGGCCAGCGCCATTGCTATCAGCAATACGCAACGCGGGAACGGTAACGGGGGTCGTCTAACTCGCACGCGACGCCCGAGGTGGTAGTGGTTGACCGGGCATTTGCGGATAATAGCCCACCCATGGGTGTTATACGATGAGTCAGGACGACGCCGGCTATCCGGACTTCCAGGATCACCTGGCCCGCCTTGAGGCGCGCGGTTTGCTGCGTCGAATCGATCGGCCCATCGACAAGAACACTGAACTGCATCCGCTGGTTCGGTGGCAGTTCCAGGGTGGACTCCGGGAGTCGGAGCGCTCGGCATTTCTCTTTACCCGCGTCACCGGCCCCGGGGGGCAGGCGTACCCGATGCCCGTCGCCGTGGGCGCCCTGGCGGCGACGCCGCAAATCTACGCCGTGGGCATGGGTGTGGCAGTGGAGGAGATCGGCGCCAGGTGGCTGCACGCCATGAAGAATCCGGTCCCCCCGGTGAGCGTGGATTCGCCGACCTGCCAGGAGGTCGTCATTCAAGGCGAAGCTTTGACCCGGCCGGGCGGCGGGCTCGACGCACTCCCCGTGCCGATTTCAACTCCGGGTTACGACGCGGCTCCCTACCTCGTGGCGACGCTGGTCATCACCCGCGACCCTGACACGGGTGTTCGCAACATGGGTACGTATCGGGCGGCGTTGAAGGCGAACGATCGTCTCGGCGTGCGCATGGCGACGCGGATCGGTGGAGCGGGCGGCTACTTGCACTGGCAAAAGTATCGCGCGCGCGGCGAGCCCATGCCGTGCGCCATTGCCGTTGGCGCGCCTCCTGCGGTTGCCTACAGCGGTCCGCAAAAGCTGCCCGTGGGACAGGATGAAATGGCCGTTGCCGGGGGGATCGTCGGTGCGCCGATCCGTATCGCGAGGGCTGTGTCGGTAGACCTGGAAGTGCCGGCCGATGCGGAGATCGTCGTGGAAGGCCTGATCGACACCGAAAGACTCGAGCCCGAAGGTCCCTTCGGGGAAAGTCACGGCCACGTGGCACTGGAAGACTTCAACATGTCGATGCAGGTCACCGCGATCACCCGGAAACGCTCGCCGGTGTTTGCCTCCATCGTCAGTCAGGTGACGCCCAGCGAGTCCAGCGTGCTCAAGAAAGTCGCCTACGAGCCGTTGTTCCTGGCACATCTGCGGGATGAACTGAAGGTCCGGGGGATCCTGAGCGTCACCATGCACGAGCCCCTGACCAACCTGCGACCGGTGATTTTCCTGCGTTTCAGCGCGGGAACGGCGCGGGAGGAAGTCTGGCGAGGAATCGAGGGCGCATCGACCCTGCAGGCCCAGTGCGGCAAGATCGTCATCGCCCTGAGTGAGGACATCGATCCGCTGAACACCGACGCCATTTTCTGGTCGCTGGCGTACCGGATGAATCCCGCGGACGATATCCGGATCGTTTCCGGGCGCAGTCGCGGCCACGGCCCCAAGGGGGCGTCCGCGGAGTCGGAGTCCGGCATCCTGGTCGACGCCACCCGCAAGGGGCCGATGACGCCGTTGGCGCTTCCGGCTCGGGAGCACATGGAAAACGCCCGGGCGATCTGGGAGGAACTCAAACTGCCGGAATTGTCACCGCAAAATCCGTGGCACGGCTACGCCATGGGCGAATGGACCGACGCCTGGGAGGCGTTTGCACAAAATGCGGTCGCCGGAAGGTGGACCGAGAACGGGGCGAATTCGTGGCTCCGCAGACGTTCGGGAGTCGATCCGGAAACTCCTGTAAGCCAGGGATGAGAGCGCCGGGGATGAGAGCAAATGCGCAGCCGCGATTGCCTGCGGCGCAGGCTCCCGGGTTCGACGAACGAAGGTTTCGTTCCATCGGACGATCCGTGCCCCGCAGGGAGGACGCCAGGCTCCTCACCGGCCGGGGACGTTTCAGCGATGATTTCAATCTTCCCGGGCAACTCCATGCGGCCATGGTTCGCTCGTTGTATCCCCACGCCCGAATCCTGGGTGTGGATACCAGCGCGGCGCAAACGATGCCTGGCGTTGCGGCCGTATTCACGGGCAGAGACTGCGCGGCCGGCGGATTGGGGGCCATCCCTCACAGCCCGGTGCCGTCCACGCGTACGGACTTGAAACTCAGGGCGCCGGGCGGCGGACCGATATTTGCCGGACCGCACGCGGTGCTCCCCGAGCACAAGGTGCGCCATGTTGGCGAGCCTGTCGCCATGGTGGTGGCGGAGACCCGCGAACAGGCGATTGATGCCTCGGAGGCTGTTTACGTTGACTACGAGCCCTTGCCCTGGGTGGCCGACAGCTTGGCGGCCGCCGGTCCGGATGCTCCTTCGATCTGGGAGGAAGTGCCGGACAACGTGTGTTGTGACACGACCTTCGGTGACCCTGAAGCCACGGCAGCGGCCTTCGAAGCGGCGGATCACGTTTTGCAGATGACCTTTCGGATCGGGCGGATTACCGGCGTGCCGCTGGAGCCCCGTGCGGCACTGGCTGCATTCGATCCCGACAGCGGCCGCTACACGCTCTACGCGGGCAGCAACGGCGCGGTGCGCCACAAACACCAGATTGCTGCTGCGTTGGGAGAGGATCCCGATGCCCTGCGGATCCTGTGCTTTGACGTCGGCGGCAACTTCGGTACCAAGAACCGTGTCTACACGGAGTATTGTCTCGCACTGTGGGCCGCCAGGCGGCTTGGCCGCCCGGTCAAGTACACGGCCACTCGATCCGAGTCCTTCCTGAGCGACTACCAGGCCAGGGATCTGGTTACCGAGGTCGAACTGGCGCTGAACGCCCACGGACGATTCCTGGGCTACAGGGCCTCGAACCTGAGCAACGTCGGAGCCTGGATCGTATCGCTGTCGCCGTTGGGCAAGGGCATCGCGCTGGTGACCGGCGGCTACCGCTTTGACGCCGCGGCGGCCCGGGCGAGAGCCGTCTTTTCCAACACGGCGCCGACCCAGGCCTACCGCAGTTCCGGGCGGCCCGAGGTCACTCACGCACTCGAGCGCCTGATAGACACGGCTGCCCGGGAGTTGGGTTTTGATCCGATCGAATTGCGGCGCAGGAATCTTGTCCCCGCGGATGCCATGCCATACACGAATCCCCTTGGAGTCAGGTACGACAGCGGTGAATACGAAACCAACATGGACACGGCGCTCGCCCTGGTGGACTGGGAGGGGTTCCCCGTGCGCGAGACAGCGGCCCGTGCAAGAGGCAAGTGCCTGGGCCGGGGGTTCGCCAACTACGTGGAGTCCTCCATCGGCGCGCCGGGCGAGCGCGCCGAACTCACGGTCAAGTCCTCCGGCGTGGTCGAAGTGGTCATCGGCACTCAGCCCACCGGTCAGGGTCAGGAGACGAGCTTCGCGCAGGTTACCGCGGACTTCCTGGCCGTTCCCGCGGATGCGGTCAGGATCGTCCTTGGCGATACCGACATCGTAAAGGCGGGCGGCGGCTCACACTCCGGGCGATCCATGCGTCAGGCTGCCACCATCATTTATGGGGCGTCCCGGGACCTCATCGAAAAAGCGACCGAGGTTGCCGCGCAGCGGTTCGGCGTGGCGGAGTCCGACGTGACCTTTGACGATGGCGTGTTTCGGATTCCCGGCCTCGGGAAGTCGGTGGGCTGGTTCGACCTTGCCTCGACAGGTGACCTGGCGGTCGTCAAGGAACATGAAATGGACGAGCCGGTGTTTCCCAATGGCTGCGCCGCGTGCGAGGTAGAGATCGATCCGGAGACCGGTGCGGTCAGCATCGAACGATACGTCGCCGTGGACGACGTGGGCCGGGCGATCAATCCCTTGATTGTCGACGGCCAGACCCATGGCTGCATCGCCCAGGGCGTCGGGCAGGCGCTGTGGGAGCAGTGCGTCATCGATCCGGATTCCGGCCAGCCGATTTGCGGCTCCCTGATGGACTACACCCTGTGCCGCGCCGACCAGCTTCCGTCGCTCAGGACCGAACTCAATGAAGTGCTGTCACCGACCAATCCGCTGGGCATCAAGTCCGGGGGAGAAGGCCCGACGACACCCGCGTCGGCCGCTGTCATCAACGCAATTGTCGATGCGCTGCGGGAGTATGGCGTGCGGGATATCG
Source organism: Candidatus Rariloculaceae bacterium (assembly GCA_965262365.1). Classification (GTDB taxonomy): domain Bacteria; phylum Pseudomonadota; class Gammaproteobacteria; order Steroidobacterales; family Rariloculaceae; genus UBA6522. Next base: position 1,896,222 of record OZ253541.1, on the reverse strand, counting down.
AGATGCCGGCGACACCCTGGCGCGTCTGGAACGCGATCCGGGCGGCACAGCGCTCCACGGATGCGACAGGAGAGTGAGCACGGCGATGATGAACACCAGCCAGCAGATCGACTTGATTGCATTTCCGGGAGCCCCGAACCTGCCGATTTTTGCGGCGCTCGAACACGGCGATTTTCGGGCAAACGGGGTGGACGTGCGCATGGAAACCACGCCCAGCTCCACTTTCCAGATGGAGAATCTGTTCAGCGGCCGTTTCCAGGTTGCCGGAACGGCGTTCGACAACGTCGTCGCGTATCGGGAAGGGCAGGGCGCGGTAGAGTCCCTCGGGTCGTGTGATCTTGTTGCCTTCATGGGCGCCACCCGGATCGAATTGTCGCTGATCGTTGAGCCCGGTATCCGGACCTGGACCGACTTGCGGGGGCGGTCCCTGGCTCTCGACGCGTTGAATACGGGATTCGCTTTCGTGCTCTACGACATGCTTGAGCGGGCCGGAATGTCCACCGCGGACTGCGAACTTGTGCCGGTAGGCGCCACACCCGCCCGGTGGGCGTCCGTTCGTGCGGGAGAGCATGCGGGCACGCTGACCATCGAACCGTTCACCAGCATTGCCGCGGCCAACGGATTTCGCGTGCTGCAGAGCAGCCTGGATACCGTGCCCCATTACCAGGGCGGTGTTTTTGCGGCTACCCCGGCGTGGATCGCCGGTCACGGCGAGGCGCTGGATGGGTTCATTCGCGGCTATCTCGCCGGTCTCCGCTGGACGCTGGAGCCATCCAACTACGTTGCAGCGAAGGAACTCCTGTTGAGGGAAATGCCGGCTATCAAGCCGCCGGTTGCCGATGCCGTCATGAGCAAGTTGCTGGACCCGGCCACCGGGCTCACTGCGGAGGCTGAGCTCGACTCCAAGGGTATTGAGACTGTGCTCGACCTTCGAAGCCGCTTCGGGGGTGCTGCGACCCCGTTGACGGACCCACATCGATACCTGGACTTGAGTTACCTGCATGGAGTCCGACGTTTGGATCAGGAAAACCGGTAACTCGGGCATCTCGACGGCTTGTAGCAAGCGGGTCGGTAGTAGTATTGGCGCCCGCCACGGTCTATGCTTGAGGATTCGATGCAATGCGGCGGTGTGGCCACTGTACGCCAAGTCGGGGAGGTACCATGAAGCCTGACGAAAAGTCCCGTTCAAAGGAATCCGAACACAGGGAACCTGAATCCGAACACCGGAAACCTGAACCCGAACACAGGGAACCTGCGAGCCTCAATCGCAGGGATTTTCTTTCATCCGCCACGGTAGCCGGGTTGGCTGCCGCATCGGTCGGCGCGATCGACAAGGCGACCGCACAGCAGGTCGCCAACAATGAGTCGTCGACCGGGGCACTGCCGCCAACCGCCGCCCAGGAGGCGATGGAATCCGAAGTGCCAGCCGGCTACAGCGCCGATGAAGCCCGTGAGTATTTTGTCAGGAATCCGGGCTCGGATTTCATGGTGGACCTCATCAAGCGTCTGGGTCTTGACTACATCACCACCAACCCGGGCTCCAGTTTCCGCGGTATTCACGAATCCATCGTCAACTACGGCGGCAACCAGGCTCCCGAACTGCTGACCTGCGTGCACGAAGAGCAGGCGGTTGCCATGGCTCATGGCTACTACAAGGTCACCGGCAAACCCATCGGCGTGCTCTGCCACGGTACCGTGGGACTGCAGCACGCCTCCATGGCCGTGTACAACGCCTGGTGTGACCGGGCGCCGATGATCCTGCTCGCGGGCAATCACCTGGACGCGGCGGAGCGTCGTCCAGGCGCGGAATGGTCTCATTCCGCGCAGGATTGCGTGCGGGTGGTGCGCGACTACATCAAGTGGGATGACATACCGCTTTCCCTGCAGCACTTCACGGAGTCCATGGTGCGCGGCTTCAAGATCGCGATGACGCCGCCCATGGGGCCGGTGGCCGTGGTATTGGATGGCCACCTGCAGGAGGTTGAAGTAGGCGATCAGCAACTCGACACGATCTCCATCAACCCCAACCAACCGCCGAGCGGTGACGAGGCTGCGGTCGCGGAGGCGGCGCGCTGGCTGCTTGAAGCGGAGTCGCCGGTTATCGTTGCCGACCTGATGGCCCACGATCAGGACGGTGTGGAGCGCCTCATCGCTCTTGCCGAGGCGTTGCAGGCGCCGGTCGTGAACCAGTTCGGACGCATGAACTTCCCGAATACTCACTACCTGTCGCAGGGCGCCGGGGCGGTTGCCCAGGCCGATGTGGTGCTGGGGCTCGAGCTCTTCGATACATGGGGCGTGATCAATTCGCTGCGTGACCGCGTGCACCGGGACAGCGTGCGCAAGGCGCGACCCGACGCGCGCGTGATCAGTATCGGATCCAACGACCTGTTCACCAAGTCCAACTACCAGAGTTTCCAGCGTTTTTATCCGTCGGACCTCTCCATCGCCGGGGATGCACAGGCGACATTGCCCGGACTGACCGATGCCGTGCTTTCGGGCATGCTGCGGTCGCGCCGCGTATCCAACGCGGAGCGGGAAACCCGCTGGCGGGACGCCCACTCGCGCGCCCGCGAGCAGGCCCTGAACGAGGCACGCTACGGCTGGAATGCGAGTCCGGTGAGTACGGCTCGCCTCTACGCCGAGTTGTGGAACGTGGTGAAGGATCGGGATTGGGCGCTGGTGTCCGATGATGGCATGCAAAGCCGCTGGGCTCGACGGCTATGGCCGATCGACCGGCACTATCAATTTATCGGCCGCTCGGGCGGCGCCGGCCTGGGATATGGAGCACCGGCGGCCGTTGGCGCCGCGCTGGCTCACCGTGCCGAGGGCCGCATTGCGATCAACGTCCAGCGAGACGGCGACATGATGTACACACCGGGCGCCTTCTGGACCGCTGCGTATCACGGAATACCGCTCTTGACGGTGACCCATAACAACCAGGGATATCACCAGGAGTTCATGCACCTGCAGCGCATGGCCGCGCGGCGTCAGCGTGGAATCGATGGCAGTTCATGGGTGGGCAACGAATTGCGCAACCCGGACATCGACCTCGCCCGGATCGCCGGCGGCATGGGCGTGTGGGCGGAGGGCCCGATTACCGATCCCGGTGATCTTGCCCCGGCCCTGGCGCGCGCCGTGGAAGTGGTCGATGGCGGTGAGCCCGCCTTCGTCGATGTGCGTTGCCAGCCGAGATGAACACGATTTCGCGGGTTCCGCGGTTCGGTAATCGCGCCGCATTGGTCTTGCTGCTGTGGGCGCTTGGTCCCGTGGCCGTGTACTCCCAGGACTCGGACGAGGCCGTCAGGGAAGGCCGGGCGCTGTACGAAAGCCACCAGTGCTGGCAGTGCCACGGCTACGAAGGGCAGGGAGGCGCGGCCGGTGTTCGTATCGCGCCAACGCTCTATCCCATTGAAGCATTTTCACGTCTGGTGAGGCATACCATCATCATGCCGGCCTATTCGCCCAATGTGCTCAGTGACGAGCAACTCAGGCTGATCTATGCCTACGTGCGTTCCATCCCTGAACCGCCGCCGTTGGATGAGATTCCGGAATTGGATTTCGAATAGCCGTTTCTTTAGTGATATAATATATAAAACAAATATATATAAATTATATCTAAAGTATTACATGAATATAAAGCGTCTGTTTTTGCATGGATCGTGGGTGCTCATGACCGTGATCGCGGTTGTTCTGACCGCATGCCAGACCGAGGAGCCGACATTTGCCGAACAGGTGCTTCGCAACGGCAGGATTCTGACGGTCGACAACCAGTTTTCCGTCGCCGAAGCACTGGCGATACAGGGCGAACGGATTGTCGAGGTGGGCAGCAACGATGACATCGAGGATCAGGTCGGGCCGGACACCCGGGTGATCGACCTTGAGGGCCGAACCGTCATCCCGGGCCTCATCGACAATCACATGCACTTCATTCGCGCCGTGCAGCGCTGGAACCTCCAGGCGCGAATCGACGGTGTGAATTCAAAGGACGAAGCGCTGGCCAACATCGCCGCAAAGGCGGCATCCATGGAGCCAGGCGAATGGCTGATGGTGCAGGGCGGCTGGCGGGAAAACCAGTTCGTCGGCGGACCGAGCGGTTTTACATTGGAGGAACTGGACGCGGCGGCCCCCGAAAACCCGCTGTTTCTGCAGATCACCTACCAGTCGGTGTACGCCAACAGTCTGGCGCTGGAAGCGGTAGGTGTGTCCCCGGACGAAGGCGCCTACCACCGCGGACCGCCGCTGATTTCCGGTCAGCCCCCCTATGGCCTGCTGAACGAGCAGATGCCGGCCGTCTCGCAGGAACAACTGGAACAAAACCTGTTCGACTTTATCCATGAACTGAATCGCGTCGGCCTGACGAGCGTCTACGACGTGGGACGGCCGCCGGAAGGGGATATCTCGTTGCTGGAACGAATGTCCGCCGAGGGCGACCCGTTGCCGCTGCGAGTCTGGCATACCCTCAAGTACGAGGCTTACGACCCGCAGGGGGCCGATGCGGCGGTCACGCTGGTGCGAAACAGCACCCCGGGTAATGGTGATTACCTGGGGCTGCTCGGGTTGGGAGAACATATCTATCTGCCGATGTTTGACAACCCCGGTACCACGGAGCGCTATTCCGACGAGATCATCGACGAATTCATGAAGATCGCCACGGCTGCAGCCGAGGGCGGATTCCAGGTGCACGAGCACACCATGCAGGACATCACGGTGCAGAGCCTGCTCGACGAGTACGAGGCGCTGAATGAATCGATTCCGCTGGCGCCGCTGCGCTGGACGTTGATTCACGTGTTTTCATTGTCAACGGAGAGCATCACCAGGGCCAGGGCGCTGGGCCTGACGATCGCAGTGCACAGCGTCGCCTCCCTTGCAGAGGCCAGGGTGCCGTTGCGCGATATCCAGGACAGCGGAATCGTCTGGGGACTCGGAACGGACGCTACCATCGCGGCGCACTACCAGCCGTTCATCACGCTGGGCTGGGCGGTGACCGGAAAGAACGTTTCCGGCAATACGGTTCTGGACCAGACCGTGAGTCGTGAGGAGGCGCTCATCGCCCACACCCGTGCCAACGCCCATCTTCTGTTCAAGGAAGATGATCTCGGTACGCTGGAAGCGGGTAAATTTGCGGATCTGTTGGTGTTGGACCGGGACTACCTGACCGTCCCGGAGGACGAGATTTTCGATATCGAGCCGGTACTCACCATGATAGGCGGGAGAATCGCTTACGATGCCATCGGCGCACTGGACGCGGCGAATGGCGAATAGGCCGGCATTGGACGAGATGAGAGGTTTGCCATGACCAGGAAAATGATTCTATCGTTGAGCGCGTTGGTGCTCGTTATGTCCACGGCCTCGGCGCAGCAGGCCGTTCCCGGTTCCGGTCCGTTGGACGCCATCGACCTGCGGGTCACCGAAGACATGGTGAGCGCGGCCCAGGCAATTCTCGAAAGTACCCTTGATGGCGTCGTGCAGCGGGGTGATCGGGACGGGGCGACCAATCGCGTCGAGCGCATGATGGGATACTCCCGGGAAGCGCTCCTGAACCTTCCCCAAGACGACGAGGCGAAGCGGGATTGGGTGTATTGGCCCCGCTACCGGGTCGGGCTGAGCCTGGAAAACATGACCGCCGACCAACGGATGCTCGTCCACGACTTCCTGCAGACGTCCTTGAGCTCTCTGGGGTATCTGAAGACCGTCCACGTCATGCAGACCGAGGAGATTCTCAGTCTCTGGGAGGATATCGGGCTGCCCCGGGGAACCGAGAAATATTGGCTGGTGTTCTTCGGAACGCCGTCGATGGGAGCGCCCTGGTCATGGCGGTTCGAGGGACATCATGTGTCGTTGAACGTGTCCGTCGCTCCCGGAAGCGTTCGAGTCACGCCGACGTTTTTCGGAGCGGACCCGGCGGAGGTGCCGGCAGGGCCCCTTGCCGGCTTCAGACCCCACGCGGGTGTGGAGGATCTGGGTCGGACGCTGATTCTGAGCATGGACGAATCCCAGCGCGAGGTTGCGATCCTGTCCGAGGAAGCGCCCAGGGATATTCTTGCCAGCAACGTCGGACGCCCACGCGATGACTGGGAGAACTGGAAAAGGATGTTGGCGCCGGAAGGCATCGGCGTAACCGCGCTCCGCCCGGACCAGCGCCAAATGGCGCAACGTCTTCTGGACGAAGTCGTGACGACGTATCGCCCCGAAATTTCGGAGGCGTACCTTAAGACCATCGACGTGGACGACCTGAGTTTCGCCTGGATGGGAAGTGTCAAGCGGCGAGAGCCGCACTACTACCGGCTGCAGGGCGCCGATTTCGTCTTCGAATACGATAATGTTCAGGACGACGCCAACCACGTCCATACTGTCTGGCGGAGCAAGAGCGGCGATTTCGGAGATGACCTGCTGCCAAGTCACTATCAGAGCGCGCACCGCGAGTAGTGGCCCGGTCCGGGTCGAGAACCATGACGACCCGCACTGCTGACCGACCGGTAGACAGGGGCCGCCGCCACGATGCGGCGCCGCTCTGTCTTGGCACGACCCTGCTGGTTCTGGGCTCTTCGCCGGCACTCCCGCAAGTGCCCACGGCAACGGTCGAGATGAAGACCGCGGAGGCTGCTCGCACCGACGGCTCAATCAGCATCGACGGGCGCCTGGACGAGGAAGCCTGGAGCGAGGCAACCGTCATCACGGATCTTCATCAGATCCTGCCGATCGAGTTCTCCGAACCGTCTCAGCAGACCGAGTTTCTCGTGATCTATGACGACAATGCGCTCTATCTGGCGGCTCGCATGTACGACGATCAACCGGACCGGGTGGTGGCCAAGGTCCTGCGGCAGGGTGGTCAGTCGTGGTGGGACGATCAATTCAATATCGTCCTGGACCCGTTTAATGACAAGCGCAGCGGTTACCGCTTCCAGGTGAATCCCAACGGCGTCTGGGAAGAGGGATTATTCAAGGGCGGCGATCAGGTGCAGTGGGAATGGAGCGGTATCTGGCAAGCGGCCGCGAGTCGCGAGGAGCAGGGATGGATTGCGGAGACGCGAATACCTTTCAAGACGGTCTCGTTCAATCCGGAAAATGACACCTGGGGAATCAACTTCAATCGAAGAATCGCCCGGAACAACGAGTCGGTGGGCTGGGTGTCCAGGAACCGCACGCAGAATCCGGGTATTTCGGGTGAAATCACCGGGCTTTCAGGCCTCGATCAAGGAGTTGGTCTCGATGTCATACCATCGGTTACCGGCAACAGCAGGCGCCGATTTGCATCCGGTGTCGAAAACTCCGAGTTTGAGCCGTCGCTGGACCTGTTCTACAAGGTAACCCCTGCGCTGAATGCGTCACTCACCTTGAATACCGATTTCTCTGCCACCGAAGTGGATGATCGGCAGGTCAATCTGACTCGTTTCGGTCTGTTTTTCCCCGAACAGCGCGATTTCTTCCTGCAGGACGCGGACATCTTCGAGTTCGGCCGCATCAGCGAGCGGGAGCGGGGCTCGCCCTTCCAACGTCCGCTGGCCGAGAATGCCCGGCCGTTCTTTTCGCGCACCATCGGACTGAGCGCCCGGGGCCAGCCCGTGGATCTGCAGGCCGGCGGCAAACTCAGCGGCCGGGTGGGCCGCTGGACCCTGGGGGCGTTGGCGATCCAGCAAGATGAGTTCGAAGGCGTCGAGGCCGGCAATCTCTTCGTCGGCAGGATGGCGGCCAACGTCCTTGAGGAATCCGCCGTGGGCTTCATCGTCACCGACGGCGATCCGCAGTCGAATTCCGACAACAGTCTCGCAGGGATCGATTTTCGGTATCAAAATACGCGTCTGCCGAGCGGAAGAACGATCGAGTCCGAACTTTGGTATCAAAAAAGCGAGACAGACGGACTGGATGGAGACGACGGTGCCTGGGGTGCTCGTTTCTGGATGCCGAACAGCGCCGGATTCAGAGGCGGATTGGGAATAAAGGAGGTCCAGCGAAACTTCAATCCTGCGCTTGGGTATCTGAATCGAGGTGATATCCGCGATACGTCGGGTGAATTCGGCTACACCCACCGCCCAACCGGCAACTATGTACGGTCGGTCTATACAGGCGGGACTATCCAGCGGATCGAGCGTTTGACGGGTGGAGTGCAGAGCGAAGCGACGCAATTTCGGGTGAAATTCGAGAACCAGACCGGTGACACCCTGACTCTCCTGGCCCAGCGCGATAAAGAGGGCCTTGTCGAGCCGTTCGAAGCATCTCGCGGAATCGTCATTCCCGTAGGCGAGTACGCCTTCGACCTATACGTTGCGGCCCTGACAACGGGCCCCCACCGTCGTCTGGTGACGAACATCACTGCCGGCGCGGGCGAGTTCTATGACGGCAAGCGCAACATCGCAAACGTGCAGGTGGAATGGATTCCCATCCCCCGGTTCAGAGCGCTCGTTGCCTACAATCACAATGACATTGATCTTCTCCACGGAGACTTCGTTCGCCGGTTGGTGCGACTCGGGGTCGATTTCGTTTATTCCTCAAAGCTCTCGTGGGTGAACCTGGTGCAGTACAGCAACGACTCTGAGGTCGCCGGCATCAATAGCCGTGTACACTGGATTCCCGAGGCGGGACGGGAACTGTTCGTCGTGCTCAATCATAATCTGGAGGACATCGACCGGGACAGCGAATTCCATTCATCGTTCGCGAACCTGTCGGTACAATACCGGCATACGTTCAGGTTCTGACGCATGCTTATTGCTTATATAGGTACTGAAATATGATTCGTGGCTATTTGATTATATTAGTTGGACTCGTATGCGCTCCTGCGACAGCGCATCACGCGTCCACGGGGCGGTACGCGCCGGACGGTTTCGGCGAAATCGAGGGCGAGATTACCGATATCTTCTGGCGCAATCCTCATGTGAGATTCCTTATCAACCGCACCGGCGATGGCGGCGAGGACGAGGAGTGGGAGGTCGAGTTCGGTTCCGTCAACACGGTGGAGCGCATCGGGGTCAGCCGCGACATGGTGTCGGTGGGCGACCGGGTGAGCGTCTACGGACGCATGGGCCGCGACGGGCTCAGAGCGATGTTCGGGAGATCCATCGTGTTGCCGAACGGCGAGGAGGTGCCTCTTCAGGTAGGCGTCGAACTACGCTATGGTTTGACGGAGAGCGCGTTTCGTGAAGCTCGCAACACCGATGCTGCGTTGCGCGCGGACATTTTCCGCGTCTGGCTGCCCCTCGAACGACCCAATACCGGTGCGGGCAACACCGTATATCCACTGACCGCGGCAGGGCGCGCAGGGCTGGCCGCCTGGAATCCGGAGAACGACCCGGCCTTGCGGTGCATTCCGCCGGGGGTGCCGACGGCGATGGACAATCCGTATCCCGTCGAATTTGTCGATCGCGGCAATTTCATCGAGTTTCGGCTGGAAGAGTGGGACGGGCTGCGTACGATCTACGTGGAAGGCGAGGGCGACCCGGTACAGCCGCGCATGGGACGTTCGGTCGGACGTTGGGAAGGACGCACGCTGGTCGTGGAGACCACGGACATGGATTGGCGCTACGTGGACGATCTGGGCACGCCGCAGAGCGAGGACGCCGTCATGGAGGAGCGCTTCACGATGAGCGAGGACGGTGTCCGGCTCGACTGGATCGCTCGCATCACCGATCCCGTGAACTTTACCGAACCGGTGGTGATGGAAGGTGCCTGGACCTGGGTGCCGGGGCACGAGATCAAGCCGTTCAACTGCGCGCTGCCGGAGCCGGCAAACTGATGGGCTGAGCGCCAGCCTGTCCAGGGATTTCGGAGAGCGTTGAGGCTCGGTGTCGCATAGCTGTCACCGTCGCGGGAGGAGTTGATTCTCATCCGCTAGCGCGTCACATCGTCCTCGTCGAGCAAGGGCACGAAGCGAACCGGTAGAACGTCGGTAACGAGGGTCTCCCCGGATGCGGTTTTTTCCAGTACCTGCAGCGACTGGATTTCATGCTCGGGCCCCACGGGAACAACCAACCGCCCACCGGGTTTCAATTGCCGGATAAGCGGTTCGGGGACTTCCTCCGGCGCCGCGGTGACCAGGATGGCATCAAACGGCGCAAATTCTGGCCACCCCTGGTAGCCGTCACCGATCCTGACCGATACGTTCTTGTAGCCGAGATGCTCAAGTGTGCCGGCGGCGCGACGACCCAGCGGCTCGATAATTTCGATGGTGTACACATGATCGACGAATTCAGCCAGCACGGCCGCCTGGTAGCCCGAGCCGGTGCCGATCTCGAGCACCACCGAATCCGGGCCGGCCTCCGCAATTTCCGTCATCAGCGCGACGATGTAGGGTTGCGAAATGGTCTGTCCGTTGCCGATGGGCAACGGACTGTTGCGGTAGGCCGCGGCGCCACGAAGCGCCTCGGGTACGAATTCGTGTCGGGGAACCGTGCGCAGCGCGTCAATGACCCGGTCGGAGAACCGCGGGCGCCCGGTTTCCCCGCCGGTCAATTCGGCAAGTTGAATGACCTGTTCAACCATCGACTCGCGCTCGCCCTGGAAATCCGACTGCGCGCGGGCCGCCAGCGCTGTCAGGGACAGGGACAGGGCAATGAGTATTTTGCGGTACATCACACGGATTACATCATCGATGGGGCTGTCTGCCAACAGAGGCGTCGGAGCTCTGTCACCTCGACATCATCGCCGGCCACGAACTGCATCGGATTCTGACTGATGATCGGGCGACAAGCGCGGCGCGCCAGTGGCCGCATCCAAATCGAATTTCAGGCGGTCTGTTACTATGGTACGAGATGGCTCGAACAGCGTGAGATGGCCGAGACACAAGGTCAAACAAGGAAAGGCAAATGAACTACACAAGCTTGTTGCGCTTCGTCTTTCGGGCTGGCCTTCTTCTACCGGTAATGGCGTTTTCCGCAGATGTTGAAGTGACGCTCAAGGATCGTCTGGACGGGAACCTGAATCGCTATTGTCTGGATATCATGGGCGGCGGCCGGAACATCGACCCGTCTGCCGGGCTGCAAGCGCATACCTGCTACAGCTATCGCGGTGACCTGGGCTCGGATCAGGCGTTTGATCCCGAACTTGTTGTAGGCGGCGAGTTCAAGGTCGTTGCCTTTGATGTATGCGCAACCATGGAAAGTACGGAAGCAGGTGCGGGAGTTGCGCTGTCTGCCTGTGATGGGAGCGAACTGCAGCAATTCGACGTCGCTGCGAATGGGAGTATCAGCCCGAAGAGCGCGCCAGGCATGTGTCTGACGGCAGGGAACGAAACATCGTTCGGGATGGGCGGTACCTCTCCACATCAGATCAAGACACTGACGCTACAACAGTGCAGCAACATCCTGGCTTCTTATCAGGAGTGGTACACGCGAACGCAGGAAGACTATGACAGCGAGCAGGGCGAATAGCCCTCAAGAAGCTAACGCATCTGGAAACTACAGCGACAAGAGATGCTCGCTCATCCTCCCGCGGGTCGCCTCATCGGGAAGCCGCCCGTAGCCTGCGCGCATGTTGTCGATGACATGACGTACCTGCCGGGTCTCGGTAACGATACCGTTTACGGCCGGATTGGCCAGGATCCACTTTAGCGAGTACTGCGCCCAGGACTCGATATCTTGCTCGACCGCCCATTGTGGTAGCGGCTTGCCGGCTACGATGGGGAATATGCCTCCGTCATCCGTGGCCTTGAACGCCTCGACGATCAAAACGGCGATCCCGAGATCTGCCGCAAGGGGCAGCGTACTTTCGCCGGCCAGCGGATGATGTATGGAATAGCCGGTCATGATGAAATTCGGCCGCTCGGATCTCATGAATCGCTCCATCTCCACGTAATCGCTATTCCTCGTGAGGCTGACGCCGATGTAGCGGGTCCTGCCCGCTTCCTTCCAGTCCTTCAGCGTCGGCCAGTGCTCATCAAGGGTCCGCATGTTGTGAATCAGCAGGAGATCCATGGGCCGCTTGTTCAAATTTGCAACTGCCCTTTCCAGGTGGTCTATCCCCGCCTGTTTGCCATTCACCGTGATCTTCGTGGTGAGAAACAACTCCTCCTGCAGACCCATCTCCGTCAGGAGTTCCCCCACGACGGGGACGTGTGGGCGGAAAAAGGCCGGGGTGTCCAGAAGCCGGCCACCCTGGTCGATCATGGCTTGGAGGATGGCTGTTGGAAGTTCCCGGCCTTCGGGTGGGATGTCGATGAAGATGTCGGGGGCGCCCAAACCGATAACCGGCAGGAATTCGTCGGTACGCGGAATTTGGCGGGACAACATGGAGCCCTGCGCAATAGCTCGGACGGGCAAGGCACTGGCAGCGGCAAGTGCCGAACTGCCTGCCAGAAATTTTCGGCGATCCATCTATGAATTTCCCAAAAAATACCTGTCTAATTGTCGAAAGAGTGACGCAACTGTAACCCAATTTCCCTCCTGCGGCGATTGAAGCGGTTGCCCGAAGCGTTGGGCGGTTCCGACGCTAACAGGTAGTAGGCTGATGGAATACGCAGTCGGTACTAAAGATGAGTAAAACAAACCGATCTAAAAATCGTAGTTCAAACGAAAACCGAAGGTACGGCCTTCGTTAGGACTAAACCTGAAGGACGCCCACGGACCACCCCGGAAGGCGAACTGGTATTCCTGAGGAATAGTAGCCGGTGCATTCAACTGATTGAATCTCCTCAAACTGGTAGCGCCTCTGGGAATCATGGAACGGTCATCGAGCAGATTGTCGATGTATAAGAATGCTGACCAGGCGTCTCTCGCAAGACTAAAGTTCAGGCCTACTCTAGTCACCGCCGCAGCTTCCGTTGTATTTGTGAACTCTCTGTAGTATTGACCAACGTGCCGTATACGGGCAGAAGCGGTGAATCGGAAACCATTGCCAAAATCTGCGCGGTATCTGGGTATCACTGTAAATTGTAGTGGTGGCTGGTTGGCAACCTCCAGGCCGTTCAGCACCCAACAGGGGTTGCCGGCTTCACTGCTTCCAAGTTCCAAACCAGCATACACACCCCTTTCATTGGCGTAGCCGAGATAGTCATCCTCAGAACAGTACTCGGTAAACTCTCTTTTCATGAGGCTGACGTTACCGCTAATACTCCAGTTGTCGGTTATCTGGTAACTCGTCTGCAGCTCAAGACCTATCGTGTCGGACTTACCTGTATTGGTAAATACGCCAGCGGAAGTAAAATCAGTCTCCGGTACGTAATAGAGGTTGGGAACAACCGGAGTGATGCCGTCATCTTCCAGAACCAGGGTGCCCGTCAAATCATCATCTGCATAGGGGTAATCCCAATCAATGTTAATATTCTGCAGCGCGTTATTCCACTCCATGAAATAAACAGCACCAGCATAAGTCAATCTGCCATCTAACGCAGCACCCTTAAAGCCGAACTCATAGTTGGTTAACTCTTCTTCGTCAAAGGACAAATACCTGGAAGAATCATAGTTGACACTAGTAATATTGGTTGTCGTTGGATCAGCATCCGTCGGATCCAGGTCAACAGGAACACCGTTGTTCAGCGTTGCCTGAACCAATGGGTCCAGCATGTCAGCGTTAATTCCAGCTGCGTTCACACCAACAGAGTATTGCACGTAATAAGTTGTCCTTTCATTCGGAGTCCAGTTCAGAGCAATACGAGGAGTAAAGCTCTTGGTGACCACGGAATCTTCAAGGCCAACCAGCGGCAATACAGCACCAACATCATCAGTAGCATAACGCCCTTCTACAGAACCCGTAAGGGTGTCGCTGAAATCATAGGATGCATTAAAGAAAAGCGCTGTGTTCGTGGTAACTTCAGATTGAATCGTAGTGATCTCTACCGGGATTCCGGTTAGCGCTTCAAATTCATCGGCAGTACCGGATGCTATGGTTGCGAATCCAGCATTCCTATAGCTATTGAGAATATACTCATAGTCATAGTAGGAAGCACCGACGACATAACGCAGTCGATCTTCTCCCGGGGAAGCCCAACGAATCTCCATGTAGTTTTCGTCGATGGTTGTGGGGTCAGCAAAGGCGACTCTCCTACCATTCATGGGAGCGTAATTGTCATATATTCCTTCGGCAGCGTTCCACCGAAATGTTTGCAGCTCTTGTTCAGCAATTCGAGTATAGCGGCGACCGAGGTCTTCGGTGCTATTCATCACGGAAAGCTGCAAACCGCTTCCATTGTCGAACAGGTAATCGAACTGAGCTGTAACACGATCTCGCTCGCTTTCAGAACCTGCGTCGCCATGTCGAACAGAGTAGCCGTCATAGACAATGAGAGCCTGTTCTTCTACCGTCAAACCCAGGTGCCCGTCCATTGCGCCCTGAGCCTTCAGGTTTGCAACAACAGCAGCAAACTGATCCGGGTTATTTTCAAGGTAACGCGGAATGTCGTTTAGCTGCTCCAGAACAGTTTCAGGATGCACTTCAAGTCCACACTCGAACACCCCATCCCAAGCAATGTTATTCGGTGGGCCAGGATTTCTGCGCTCATTAATTGGATGATTGCTGGTGTAACAGTCATAAGCGGACTCCGCCGACGCATAAAAATCCGCGCGAGGGCCGTCGTCCGTAGTGTCACGAGCAAAGGTTACCTTGGCTCGAAACTTATCGTTTGGCTCAAAGACGAAACGAGCGGAAAGATTCTCACCTGTTTCAGCGAGTGCCTCTACGCCGTCAGTATAGGAATACAAGGCAGTATCCGGAGAAGATGAGTCTTCAATGTTAGCGCCGATCAGAAAACCCAAGGTATCTGTTATTGGACCTCCCAGGCTACCACTAACAATACGTGTCCCATCGTTGCTCCAATTAACCCCGACATCTCCTGCGAGCACGTCGCCTGGATCCGCGTTAATGTAATTGATCGCACCGGCGAAGGTAGAACGACCAAAGGCCGCGCTTTGAGGACCACTATATACCTCTACCCGCGTCGCACCACCGATATTGATGGCACCAATCGAACCCAAAATAGGCATGCCGTCTACAAAGGAAGCAACCTTGGCCCGGTTCGTGGCAAGTTCTGTTGAACCAATACCGCGAATACTGGGTAAGGCTGCGGTACGGTCTTCACTCAAGCCGACACCCTGGTTGTAGTGATATCCCGGCACCAATTCGGCCAGGTCACCCTGTCTGATGACATTTTGCTCGGCAAGCATGCTCTCACCCAGCACCGCTACCGCCACTGGAACGTCTTGCAATGATTCTTCACGTTTACGGCCTGTAACGACGACTTCCTCCAACTGGGCTCCCTGCTCGTTTTGGTCCTGGTCTTGGGCCAGCGAAATCCCGGTACTGCCGGCTCATACAAATGCCGTTGCCACGAACGTCGATACTTGGTGTTTCATGGTCATTTCAGCCTTCCCCTCCAGACACCAGAACCGACAGGTCGTTGCAAAAACGCAACAGGCCGCACTTGTACGAATGAGATTAACTCCAGGAAGGCGGAAAAACCTCTATGGAAGCCTTCCTTTTATCTTCCTTTTTGTGTGCTCGCAGGGGGAATCGCGCTGTTGCCTGGAGTGGGCGAGGCAATCTGGCATGAACTAACACCCATAAACGCACGCCAAGACTGTTGTTGTCGCGCCATTGTGGTAGGTTATCGATATTGACTGCGGATGCATTGCGAGGCAGCCGCTCATGTCTTCTGGATGGACTCGGACCAGGAAAAACTACAGGAGTAAGGCTGCGGACCTGATGATAGGGGACTGCAGGGTCCGGCCGTCCCTGAACCTGATCGAATGTGCCCGGAATTCAACCAGAATTTCCCCTCGCGCCATGGACACGCTGGTTCACCTCGCCTCGTGCGCCGGCGAGGTCGTGTCCGGAGACGAACTCATTGATGCCGTTTGGCGCGGTCGAGTCGTATACGACGCCCAGATCTACAAGATCATTAGCGAGTTGCGTCGGGCGTTCAGGGACCACGGTAATGGAGAATCGTTCATTCAGACGGTTCCCAAGCGTGGTTACCGGCTGGTCGCGCCGGTTACGCCTGCGCAGTCGCGCGAGGCAACTGCGATGACCGTCCTTGGCGGAATATCGTGGCGTGCAAAGCTGGGCGTCGCAACCGCATTCGATGGGGAATTCCAGCCGGCTGCGTTTGCCGGTTCGCTGGCGGTCCTTCCTTTTGATGTCCTGGGTTCAAGCGACGAAGACGCTTACTTTGCCGCGGGCTTTCATGACGAGATACTGAATCAGCTCGCGAAGACAACGGATCTGCAAATCGCATCGCGTAGCTCCGTGCTGCCATACGCAGGTCAGATACGAGCGGCGTCAGAGATCGGCGCCGAGTTGAATGTCGGAGCCGTTCTCGTCGGCAGTGTTCGCTATGCCGATGATCGAGTCCGAATCTATATGCAACTTATCAACTCCGAGTCCGACTCGCAGATATGGTCCGCGGGTTATGAACGTGATCTCGGGGATGTCTTTGCAATCCAGACGGATATTGCGCTCAGGGTCGCCACGGCCCTCGATGGGCAGCTTGACGTTCAGGCGCGTCAACAGCACGCGGAACGACTAACGGAATCACCCGAGGCTTACACGCTCTATCTGCGGGCTGGCGCAACGGCCGTAACCCCGGGATTGCCCGGCGCCGTGAGACATCAATACCTGGACCAGGCTATCGAGCTGGATCCGACCTTTGCGGAGGCTCATGCCCGAAAGGCCGATGTCTATGTGGTTTCGATGGTAGACAATTTCGCAGCCGGGTCCGCGGATCGTTACGATCTTGCTGAAATTGATCTCCGGGCTCGTACGAGTGCCGAGACTGCCCTGGCACTGGACCCCGGTCTCGCCTCGGCCTACATGGCACTCGGAAGGTTGCATCAATACCGCTGGCGTTGGGCCGAAGCTGAGCAGGCCTTCGAACGTGCATTTGTTTTGAATCCCGACGATCTGGACGTCTTGCGCACCTACGCTCAATTCAGCTCGCACACCGGCGATCGTGACTTGGCGATTTCGCTTGCGAAGCGTGCAACCTCGCTTGCTCCAACCCAATCGAGACTGCTTTTCCGCGAAGGCTCGGCCCATCTGTACGCTGCGGAATACGATTTGGCAGTCGCCGCCTTTCACAAGTCCATTGAGCTGAATCCCGGTCATGCGCTTTCGCGCATTTACCTTGCGATCGTGGAGGGTATTCGCGGCGATGCGGAGGAAGCGCTTAACGAGTTGAATGTTGCCGAACAGCAGCTGGGCGATGAACCTCCTGTCCACATGGCCACGCTGATCGCATACGGTTTATCGCGCTTCGGACGTCCGGAAGACGCCGAGCGCCTGATTCACAAGGTCGAGACGCTCACGAGAGGTGACTCGCCGGGGATTGGCAGCACAATACTCCTCGCGCTGGCGCGAGGAGATAAAAAATCCGCGCTTAACGCCTTTCAACAGGCTTCTGCAGCGACGAGTAGCCAGATTCCCGACATCAGTTATCACAACCTGATGCTGTCGAAAGAGAACGTGTTCGCAGATCCCGCGCTGGACGAGCAAGCGTTTCGATACATACGGGATCGGATCGACGCAACGCTCAAGAGAGCATCCGCACCTGAGCCGGGTGGCAGCGAAGCCAAAATGGGCCACGAGATTTCGGTCAACCCGTAGAACTTGCGGGCGACGCGCAGGTCGCCATCGTTCGGCGGCCGCGTGTCGCTCAACCCTGAATTCGATCTATAGTTCGCCGTATACGATCTCTCCACCGACCATCGTCAATACGGGCTCGATGTTCTTGATTTCGTGTGCGGGCACTGTCAGATAGTCGCGATCGAGCACGACGAGGTCCGCCAGTTTTCCGGCCTCCAGGGTCCCCAGGTCGTCTTCCTTGAACAACAGGTACGCGTTCGAGCGTGTATGTGCGACAAGCGCCGCTTCCCGGCCCACCGGGTCCGGGTGAATCACCGTGCCGTCGATACCGAGGCCGGTCGCAGCCCACATCAGTGTCACGAACGGCTGGTAATGCGACACGACGCCCGTGTCCGTACCGAGGCCCCAGATCATGCCGCTGTCTTCGAAAGCTTCCATCGGCGGAATCGGCGGTCTCGTTGCGTCGCCGCGAGGCACGATCGGGCGCGCCTGGTGAGCTGCCTGGCCGTGGACGGCGGCCGTCAAGCCGAGTTCCCTGGCGCGTTGAATGGTTTCCTCCGTAACCGTGAGCACGTGGGCAAGTGTCCAACGAAGATCGGTTATGGACACGGTTTCGTTGAGTGCTTCCAGCCGATCCAGAAAATCGATGATCGTCCGGTCGGCCATCACATGCTCGTGAATGTGCCAGCCGCCTTGTGCGGCCACGGTGGCAAGTTTCATGTACTCGTTCCAGATCTCGTCCGAGTACGATTCCACCGTGTTGGACGAGTCGTGCATCGGGCCATAAACGTGTTCGCCCAGACCGAGCAGTCCGATCCGATCGTCAACGGAGAAGGGTGTGTGCGCCCGAATCAGTTCGACGGCTTCATCCGCCTCGGCCGATGTTTCGGCACGGTACTTCAACGTATGAAACACGCGCAGCGGTAGCTGCCTTTCCGCCGAGGCGCGTGCGATCAGGGAGATGTCGCCGGCGGAGGGGCGGTCGACATCGTAGACGGTTGTCAATCCCACGGCGGTCAGATCGGCCGAGAACTTGTAAAGGTTCTGCTTGAGCTGCTCCTCGGTGGGCGGTGGCATTTCGCGGAACATTCGATTAAAGGCTTGCCTGCCCTGCTGCCAGGCGCCGCCATCCGTCTCAACCTCCACGGCGTTCAGCGCAAGGCTGTTGGCGTAAGCGCCGCGATAACTGACTTGCGCATAGAAGGGGGTTTCCGGTGCCGCACGATCGAGTTCCTCAAGGGTAAAGCCACCCTTTCTATCGGCAAATTGATCCGCCGACCACCCACCCTGGACCATGAACCACTCGCCGGCTGGAAGACCGGCGGCATGTTGGGCGATGATTGCCAGCGCCTCCTCACGCGATTCCACGCCGTCGATTCGCGCCTGTTGATGCCAGCGCTGCACAGTGCGGATATAGTGCACGTGATTGTCGATCAGGCCCGGAATGACGGTGCGGCCCTCCAGATCCATGATCACCGTGTCCGGATCGGCGAGCGCGACCATTTCGTCGTCAGTACCGGTCGCCAGAATCCTGTCGCCATCGAGCGCGATGGCTTCTACGACATTGAAATCTTCGTCGACAGTCAGAATCCTGCCGTTGCTCAAGATTCGGTCCGGTGCAGCCGTGGCGGCGGTTTCGGTGGTGCTGTCATCGATTGAATCGACCGAGCCGCCATTGCAGCCTGCGATAACGACGAACCAGAACCCAGCGGATATTGAACGCGTCTTCTTGTACATGGCTTATCCCTCGCTCCATGGAAAACGGTTAGTTCTTGAGGGGCTGCAAGCTAAGGTTTGCATCTCTGCCGATCACCGTTCGGCGGACCTTTACATTACATCCCGAAAGGAATTCCATGAACTTCAAAAAGCTTCTTTTTTTCTACTTTTTCGCGCTGTTCCGGCGCGGCGACCATCCCGTGATTCAGGGCGGCACCGGTCCTGCATTAACTTGTGGCGGTTAACTGGCACACGGGGCCAATGCCGGACAGACGACAATGGCGGTAACCGAAAGCGTCGATCTTATTTCTACGGCGCACGCCCCTAGTCCCCCGAGCAAATAAGGGATTCCTGATTTCGGCGTCGCCGGAAGACAGCCGCCGGTCTCGGCGGCTTGACACCAACCAAAGTTTTCTACAACACTCGACTGCGCCTGATCGTTGCACTTCTCGGATAAAACCAGGGGGTTATCTCAATGAATAACGTCAAGCCACTGACTCTCGCAGGTCTGTTACTACTCAGTCATCAAGCGTACTCCCAGTATGAAACGAGCTGGGACAACGCCGAGCGCAGCATCAACCAGATATCGGAGCACGTGTATCGTTGGGGCGGCGGCGCCATGGGAGGGATCAGCGGATTGTTCGTTCCCACGGCGGAAGGCATTATCGTCATCGACGGGCCAGGCAATCCTTGCGGGCCGGACAGTGGCCAATGGTTCAAGGATGAACTTGAACAACGCTACGACGTTCCGGTGCGTTACGTTGTCTTGAGCCATGACCACCAGAGCCACATCTGCGGTACGACCGTGTTCGCGGACACGGCCGTATCGATCGGTCACAAGAAGCTCAGGCCGCACCTGATCAGGGAAGGGCGCGTTGCACCGATCCCGACCGTCTCATTTGAGGAGTCGCTGGATATCGACCTGGGCGGCGTGAAGGTCGTGTTGCATTACTTCGGCCCGACCCACAGCGACAACCTGATCGTTACCCACATACCTCAGGATGGTGTGCTGTTCGTTCCGGATCTGTCGCGACCGGACGGCCAGCTACCCAATCCGGATTTTCGTGACATGGATGTGGACAGCACCATCGAGGTGCTGGGGATACTGGCTCGTATGGACGACGTGGACATCGTCATGCCGGGACATAATTCGCCGGTTGCGGACCAATCCTACTTCCGCCGATACCGGGATTACCTGTCGAGCATGAGAGAACGCGTGTTGGCCCATATGGTAGCGGGACGCTCGCTGGAGGAGATTCTCGGGCTCGTGACAATGAGCGACTTTGAGGATTACACCAACCTCGGGCAGGTTATCGAGCGCAACGTCACTACCATGTATGACTATCTGTACCGATACAGGGAACCCAACTCACCCGGAAGCCTGCCGATCAGGGCACCGCAATAATTGAAATTCAAAGGGATTGTCCATGCCGGCTTCTGACCGAAAGTAGTCGGAGGAGGAACATATGAAGCAGAAATCGATTGGTTTTTGCAGGTCTATTGGTGGAGCGATCAAGACATCTTGTTCCGTGCTCTTGCTTCTGGCATCGCTGATCACGCTTTCGGCCAACGCGGCTCCACCAGAACTGCAAACACCTGAGCCCGTCATATACCTGGCAGACAATATCGACGAGCAAGACAACCTGGGTTGGTGCATCGATACCCGGGGGCGAGGTTGGTCCGAGCAGCTGCAAACACATTCCTGCAAACATCAGGGCGGCGACGTGCAATTTTCCTACAACAGGGAAACACGCCAGATCGCTTCAGTGGAATTCCCCGGCAAGTGCGCAACGCTTCGCGAAAGCGCTGCTGCCGGAGTCGCCTTTGATTTGCTGGATTGCTCCTCGGCTTCGGCTGAGCAATTGTTCGCCTACAATCCCGAAACCCTGGAGTTCATGCCAGAGAACGACCATAGTCTGTGCATCGCGGCCGGAGCTCAGAGCCAGGCGGCAGGGCGATTCATGTCACGCATTCTGGAACTCGCTCCCTGTGCTTCAACCGATGCCAGGTTCAAGCAGTGGGTTATCAAGGGCGAATTGTGAACTGAGAGGATAACTCCCATCTGGCTCCGGTCATTCGCAAGCGGGGTCGGTCCGTGGAGCAAGTCAGCCGGGATGGTAGCAAGCCCCAGGAGGCCATTCCGGCTAGAATTACGTTGTTGCGCTCACGATCAAGCTGACACGGAAGGGTGACTATTATGTCGAGACGACACTTTCTCAAGACATCTGCGGCCCTGGGCGCCAGTGCCGCAGCCGGTAGCTTGCTGCCGGCGTCATCCCGGGCGCAGGGAAGCGGCCGGGCAGGCGGGCCCATTCGTATCATCATGGCCGGCTACGGACCGTCCACGACCAGCTTCAGCCTGGCGCTCAAACGCATGGGCGATCGGCTGGAGGCCCGGTTCGGGGACGAGGTGGAAGCCCGCTACGTCTACAACATTCTCGACCTGGGATATCGAGGGCTGGATATCCTCTGGCTGGTGGAGGAAGGCATCCTGACCCTGGGATACCAGTCCAGCAGCTATCTGACCGACCGCGTTTCCGAGCTGGGCCTGGTCGACCTGCCGTTCCTTTTCAGGGATAACCAAAGCGCCCGTGCCGCCATGGACGGGGAATTGGGGCGCGTGCTGACGGCGGCGATAGAGGCTCAGACCGATTACCGCATACTCGGTTACTTCGAAAATGGCCTTCGACACATTTCCAATCGAGTACGGCCTGTGCGATCGCCAGAGGACCTGTCAGGCCTGTTGATGCGGGTCCTGCCCAGCCAGGTGCATGCCCGTACCTTCGAACTGCTCGGCGCCGATCCGCAGATCATGGATTTGTCCGAAGCCATCGAGCAAATCGTTGGCGGCACCCTCGACGCCCAGGAGAATCCCTTCGCGAACACGGTGACCTACGGCGTCCACAACTTCCATCAGTTCCACACCGCCAGCAACCACTTCTACATTTCGCGGCCCATTTTCGTGCATCGGCCGACGTTTGACGCCTGGCCGGAGGAGTTGCAGACCGAATTGCGTGAGGCGGTCGCGGACGCGGTGGCCTTCCAGCGCAGCCTGAAGGACGGCGAAGAGACCGACGCAGCAGCGGCGATCAGGGAAGCAGGCGGGGAGATTCTTGAACTGACCCCGGAGGAAGTCGACGCGTTCGTCAGCGCCGTGCAGCCGATCTATGCCGAGGCGCAGACGCAGTATGATCGTGAACTGCTCGAACTAGCCGGACTTTAGGGCCGCAGGCGCGCGTTCCGCCACGGGGAATCCATCGTACATGGACAAGATTTTCAGAAACCTGGCCGTATCCGCCATCCTCTTCGTGTCGCTCGCGATTCCCGTCGCAGCCACGGCCGACGATCACGAACTGATTGCGGCGCTTCGTTCCGGTGGACACATGGCGATCATGCGTCATGCCATCGCGCCGGGATCGGACGATCCGCCCAACTTCCGGATCGGAGACTGCGCGACCCAACGCAACCTTTCCGACGGTGGCCGGGCCCAGGCTGTCGCCATTGGCGAACGGCTCAGGGTCGGCGGCATCGCCCGGGCACATGTCGCCTCGAGCCAGTGGTGCCGCTGCCTTGACACCGCTCGGCTGCTCGAGTTGGGTGAAGTCGAGGAGTTGCCGTTTCTCAACTCGCTCCTGAACTATCCTGGCCGCGGCTCGGAAATGACGGAGGATCTGCGAGCGTGGATCCTCGACCAGGACCTCGGCCAACCGACGATTTTGGTGACTCACCAGGTGAACATTCTGCAACTGCTCCGAACACCGGCCGAGGAGGGGGAGATCCTGGTGGTTCGCGTCGGGGAAGCGGGTGAGCTGAGCCATATCGGCTCAATTGCGCCCTAGGAGTTTTCGCCCCGGCTTCCGGCTTCGCCGAATTTGCCCACGAACTGAACGCCACAGGATCGCCGGATCCAATCCCGGCCGCTACCAGCGGTCGACGCGCCGCCAATTGCGCGTGGGCGAGCGCCGCTGGTGCCAACCATGGTAGGGGTGGCGGCGCAACAGCTCGCGGTCCTTGAACAGGAAAATAAGCACGGCTCCGGCGACGAATCCGCCTATGTGGGCCCAGAACGCCACCCCACCGCCCTGTGCGCCGAGTGAGGCAAAACCGCTCAGGACCTGGACGAGCAACCAATACCCGAGCATCAGGACCGCCGGTACGGCGATCGTCGTGATGAAGAAACCAAAGAAGATCAACATGTGAACGTGCACCCGGGGATACAGCAGGATGTAGGCCCCCATCACACCGCCAATGGCTCCCGAGGCGCCCACCATGGGCACCGCTGAATCGGGATTCGATGCGATCTGAGCCGCCGCGGCCGCCAGTCCGCAAAGGATGTAGAACACCGCGAACCGGCCGTGCCCCATGGAGTCCTCAACGTTGTTGCCGAAGATCCACATGAACCACATGTTGCCGATGAGGTGTAACCAGCCGCCATGGAGGAACATCGACGTCAGCGTCGTATGCCATGCCGAGGCATCGCCAAGCACGCAGAGGCTGTTCGGCCCGACCTGAAACCGCGTTCCCACCGGTACCGTCTGCAGAAGCTCTCCCGGGATCAGGCCAAGCCGGCAAATGGATCCTGCCAGCGCCGGATCCGAGCCCAAACCCTGCAGGAAGACCCACGCCAGGGCATTAAGCCCGATGATCGCGTAGGTCGTGTACGGCGTCAGGATCTGGGGGTTGTCGTCGCGGATCGGGAACAAGTCTTGGCATCCTGGCTAGTAATGAAAGTCGGTCCCGTGTTGCAAGTTTTCGATTTCTGCCAGCAGCAGCAAGTTATCGATCGCTGCTCGCAACCAGGCTCACTCGACGATGGCGACTCCGACATCCGCCGCGTACTGTCTCCACGCGGCGGCCAATTCCTGCGCCAGTTCCGGGTGTTGCGACGACAGGTCTTCCCGCTCGAACGGGTCCGCACTCAAATCGAAAAGTTCCCAACGGGTTTCTTCGTCTTCGCGGGGCACCCAAAGCAGCTTCCACCCCCCGCGCACCAGGGCGCGCTGACCGTGAAGCTCCCAGCCGATGACCTCATCCGGTCCGCGTACCGCTGCATCATTCCCTTGAAGGTGCCCCAGGAACGACTTGCCGCGGATCGGTAATACCGGACGGCGATCGTATTCGCCGGCCGGCGCCTCGGTCCCGGCCAGTTCAAGCAGGGTCGGCATGACGTCCTGCATGGTCAGGTATTCGCGAGCGATGCCACCGGGACTCGCAATGGAGCCATGGGTGGCGAAGGCCGCCGCCAGCACGCCGCCTTCGGCCATCGAACCCTTCACATCCCTGTAGGGTGCAGTCGCGGCTTCCGCCCAACCCGAACCGTACTCGACGAATGAATCCCATGCCCCGATGTTGTCCAGGCTGTTGTCGAAACCTTCGCTGAATCGGGGGGGCGCGCTGCCGGAGGCGCCGTTGTCGGACATGAACAGGACAAACGTGTTATCGAATTCGCCGGTTTCCCGCAGGTATTCGATGAGGCGGCCGACGTGGTAGTCCAAATTCGAGACCATGGCGGCGTAGACTTCCATACGGCGCGACAGATCCGCCCGTTCCCCCTGATCGAGGTCCGACCACGGCGTCGATCTACGCCTGTAACCCTGAAGGTCGGTCAGCGGAGGCAGGATTTCCAACTCCCCGGCACGCTCGATCCGGCGATCGCGAATGACGTCGTACCCCTCTTCGTATTGGCCGGCGAACCGGTCGCGCCAGTCTTCCGGTACCTGCAGCGGCCAATGCGGTGCGGTCATTGCCAGGTAGGCAAGGAACGGCCTGTCGTCGTCCCGGTTGTCGTCGATGTATTCGATGATCTTGTCCGTGAACATCGCGGTGGAGTAATACTCCTCCGGCAGTGACTCGATCACGTCCCAGTTCTCCCGATAGACCAGGGGATCCGCCCTCCCGATCCCGCCATGGGCGCGTCCGTCGGCGGTGTTGAGGTGCAGGGCGCTTCCGGTGGTCAGGGCGAACGAAGCCTCGAAACCGCGGCCGGCGGGATTGTGCTCTTCGACCAGTGCCCGGCCAAGGTCCCATTTCCCCGCCATGTAGGTGCGATAGCCGGCATCGCGCAGTACCTCCGGCAAGGCGGCGACCCGATAGCTGAGGTAGCCCTCATAGCCCGGCTGGGCGTAGCCAGGCGTGCTCCGCACCGGTTCCACGCCCCCGTCATGGAATCGTTTCAGGGTCATCGACCCGATTCCGGCCTCGTGGTTATCCATGCCGGACAGCAGCATGGCCCGCGCCGGGGCACAGACCGGCGCCGCGTGGAAGTTTGCAAGGCGGATGCCGCTGTAGGCCAATTCATCGAGAGCAGGTGTTGGAATCTCGCCGCCGAACGATCCCAGGTCGGTATAGCCCATGTCGTCGGCGACAATCAGGAGGATGTTCGGGCGTCGGTCCGTCGCGGGAGCCGCTTCCTGGGTTTGTGCACCGGGGTCATCCACGCCGCAGCCCGCGATGCCGACGGCGACCGCGGTTCCCATCAGCCTTATTCCGACGGAGAAATTCATGGCCTGCCGGTGCCTCCTCTGACGCATGGAAGGATCAAGTCCGGCTACGCTAACACCGATTCAGTCCCGTAGTCACGCCCGCGGGTAAACGCGGTCGACTACGGCAGTTCGTAGCCTGATCGGGAGACGATGTCGCGGGCTTCCGATGACCTCAGAAATGTCATGAACGCCTGCGCGGCAGGATTGCCCCCGCCCTGGGTCAACAGGATTGCGTCCTGACGGATCGGCCCGTGGAATTGCACCGGAACGGGAACGTAGGCAGCCGCGGATGGGTAGGCGAGGGCGGCGGATAGCGCGACCAGGCCCAGTTCGGCATTACGGGTCTCCACCATGGCGAAAGCCTGCCCGATGTTCTCACCCAGCACGATCCTCGGTTGCATCGATTCCCACAGGCCCATGGCTTCAAGCGTTTCCCTGGCCGCAACGCCATAGGGAGCGAGCCGCGGGTTGGCAATGGCGAGGCGGCGGAAGGAGGCGCTCGCCAATGCGTCGATGGTCAGGTTTCCGGAGAATTCCTCGTGGCGTGTCCACAGCGCCAGGCGCCCGTGCGCGTAGGTGAATGGGATTCCGCCCAGGCCCCGCTCGGCGAGTTGATGGGGGCGCTCCCCGTCGGCGGCGAGGAACAGATCATACGGTGCGCCATTGATGATCTGCGCAAACAACTGGCCGGTGGAGCCGTGGACAACAGTCAGTTCGTGGATTCCGTCTGCCTCGAACAGAGCCTCGAGTTCGCCCATGGGCCAGGCAAAGTTGGCGGCCACTGCCACGGTCGCCTGTTCGGCGTTGACGCCTGATGCAAGCCACAGTGCAAGCAGCGCGGATACCGGACTCTTCATGACAATTCCAGGGCCGACGACACCGCAGTAAATCGTTATCTGTCGTTGATGGCGTCTTCGAGCGCCTCAACACAGTAGGTATTGAGGCTCTTGCCCTGCTTCGCCGATTCCAACGCCAGGCGCTCGTGCAACGGTCGCCCCAACCGGAGGTTGAATTTTCCCGAATATCTCTTCCCCGCCATACCTCGAGGCAGCGATTCGTTCTTTGCTTTCGAGGTTGCCACCCACTCTTCGATGACCTCGCATAGTTCGGCGTAAACTTGCTGTTCATTCGGGCCGTGCACGCCGCCAAACATGAGTTCCGGGCACCGTCCAACAAAGCAGCGGTCTTCCTCCGACCACTCCACGATCCTCAGATATCTGTCCGTTTTTCTCATTCCGAAACCCTTGCAATTGCCGCTTTGACCGCCTTTTCCTGATAGGGCTTGGCATCGGAACCCAAGGATCCACTAATTGTGATACGCACACCGTTGGGGTGGCTGAAGTTTCGGTGGCTTCCCTTTCCGCCACGGTTTTGAAACCCGGCCGCCTTCAGATTGCGGATCAGTTCGCGTACTTTTTGCGGCATCCCTCTATGGTACTAGAGTAGTACCATATTGGCACTGCAGGTGCCAACGGCATCCCGGCACGAGCCGTACCGGGACGCCGAAACGATATTGACGCCGGTAAGGCGTTACTTCGCCAACGGGTCCGGCCGCACCTGGAAGTGAACCACCAGCGGCCGACTTCCCTTGCCGCCTTCCATCAGCCAGGGCGTGCGGTCGCCGCTGGGAACCCACAACCCGCGGCCCTTCCAACCGGCATCGGGGTCGTCGATGCGACCCTCGAATCCCTTGCTGTAGAAGCCCATGGGATAGGGAATGCGCATGGTGACGAATTCGTCATCGACAAACGCGTGCACACCGTCATACAGGTTCGCCGTAGCGATGGGGGTATTGTCGCCAAGCCCCGAGGAATTGTGCTGGTCGACCCAGGTGTAGTAGCTGGACTCGACGCTGAACTCCGGCAACTCGGGGAAACCCGGGCCGGGGAAGCGGTGGAAAGTCCAGCCTTCTGGGCAGTGGTTGCCGGTGGCCGTGGGGCCGTTCAGGGGACCCTCGCAATTGCTTCGGTTGAACTCGCCCAGGTGGCCGCTGCCCAGCGACACCCAGATCACGCCGTTGCGGTCGATGTCCGCGCCGCGTGACGAGAATCCCGGCAGGGGGACGTTGTAGCGTTCCGCCAGGGCTGTCTGCGGCGGATTGTCGCCCGGGTCCAGCCGAACCACCGCGCCGGGGAAGGTAAAGCTCCACGAGCCCCACACCGAACCGTCGGCCGGGTTGGGCATCACCGCATAGAAACGGGCCGGCACGCGCGTGTCCAGTTCCGGGTCCATGGGTTCGCCCGGTTCGACCCACGCATCCTGCCTGCCGTTGCCGTTGGTATCCAGGATCGCCGGAGCCCAGCCCTGGGAGACGACGTAGTCGCCTGTCTCGTCGAACTTGTTGGTGTCCAGCCAGCCCACCACGTCGCCTCCGCCGCTGGTCCACAACGTGTTGTTATCGTCGTAGGCGAACTGCAGGTGATGGGTCCCGAAGCAGGTATCGATGGGCGTGTATTCCCCGGTCTCCTGATCGTAGAGCGCCAGGTGTCGGTTGGCTCGCGCGGTGGGGAAAAGCTGCGCGGATGGATGATCCGAGCCTTCCCGGCAGAAGTCGGGGTTGGTGGGACCGCGAACGCGGGCCGTGTACCAGACCCGTCCGTCTTGATCCAGCATGGGGTTGTGGGCGTTGGCCTGGCTGTCCCAGATCCGCTCCTCGCCCCAGTACGCCGACGACTGGCCGATGGGAGCGTCGTTGGTGGTTGGCGTATCCGGGTCCAGCACCTGCGCCCGGTAGGTCGTGTCGGTGTTGGTCATGGGATCGAGGATCGGGAAGTTGTCGGTGCTCAGTTCGGGTGCGCCGAAGATCTTGCCGTAGCCGTTCACCGTCGGATCCCGTCGATCGGTCGTCGACAGGTCGTGCAGGTAGGACTTCGGGTCAGCCCAGTCCCGCACGGTGGCGACGACGTTGCGCTCGATGCCCTGCGGCCGTTCGGGAATCCAGGATGGCGTTTCGCCGGCAGCAACGCGATCGGTCCAGTCGGCCAGGTACTTGAACGGTACACCGGCGAGTCGTGACGCCAGCGGTTCGATCATGTTCCGGGCGGCCTGGCCGGCCTGTACCCGGCGGATCCAGCGCTGCTCGGAGGACTCGATGTGCTGGAATTCCTCGGGAATCGTTCTCGTGGATAGCTGGCCCAACTGATGGCAGCCCACGCAGGACTGGTTCTTCATGACGCCCAGGTATTCGTTCAACCCGCCGGACACTTGCGCCACCTCGCTCTCGTCGGGAATGTGCATCATGGCGTACCAGGCAATGGCGGGATATACCTTGGCCGCCTCCGCAGCGTCGGCGGCCGGCCTGGCGCTCAGGTCCAACGCGTCTCCAGGCTGCGCGGACACCTTCTCGGAATCCGCCAGTCCGTAACCGCGTACCCAGACCTGGTAGTCGGCGTCCGGCAGGTCCGGCACCACGTAGCGACCGTCGTCATCGGTGACGACAATTTTTGCGAAGCGCGTCTGAAAGTCATCCGTTTCGGCTATCACCCAGACGCCGCCTTCGGGACCGTTCTCGCTGGAGACGACACCGCCGATGTCGTCGGCGTCGATCATCACCTCCTGCCCCTGGGCTGCGACGGCCCAAAACGCGACGGCTGCCCCGGCAAGTATTCCGAATCGCATTGATTCGCTCTTCATCTCCATGGTGATACTCCCCTTTTCTTCAAAATCTAGCCATCGATGCGCAACAACCCCATCAGGTTGCCCCCGACTATGGCGATCTTCTCCTCGTCACTCAAATAGGACGCCTCCAATATCAGGTCCAGCGTGTCGGGCCAGTTGAACGGCACGTCGGTGCCATAAACGACCTGGCTTGCGCCGACTTCCGCGACCAGGTGCCGGAGGCCTTCGTGGGAGAATACCATGCTGTCCACCAGAATCTGGTCCCGCAGGTATTCGCTGGGCAGACGCGTGTTCGCGCAGTCCGCGTTGCCGCGTACCTCGCAGGCCACCTCGGTCCGCATCAGGTAGGACGGCAGATACCCGCCGCCGTGAGCTCCGACCACCTTCAGCCCCGGAAACTTGTCCAATGTGCCGTCAAACATCAACCGCGCCAGGAAATGGGTGGTCTCAAGCGGGTTGCCGATGATGTTGCCGAGATCGCCACGGCCATCGAAGGCGCCGTCGCGTATCAGGTTTGAAGCGCCGCCGGGGTGCATGAATACCGGCGCCCCCAGTTCCTCCGCCTTGGCCCAGAACGGGTCGAACCTGGCCTCGGAGAGGTTTTCGCCGTTGCACGATCCGCCTACCGAGGCGCCGCGATGACCGAGTTCGTTGACGGCGTATTCGAGTTGCTCCGCGGCAAGATCGGGGAATTGCAGGGCAGGGGACGTCAAGGCAACGAACCGGTCGGGATGTTCGCCGACCCAGGCCGCGAGACCCTCGTCGTGAAGCCGGACGATGTCCGCGGCAAGTTCGCGGTCGGCCTGGTACCACCAGTACCGGTTGATGCTCAGTGCCTGGTAGTCGATGCCACGCTCGTTCATGACCTCCAGGCGGCCGGGACCGAGGACCTGCGAGGAGCCGAACCCGACACCGGACAACTCCGTATCCTGAAGAATGTCAGCCACCGCCGGGAAGACGCAGTGGGCATGTATGTCCACCGTGGTGGCTCGCTGGGAGCCGACAAATGCCTCTCGTCGAGCGGTTTGGGCAAATGTTCTGCCAAGCGGCGTCAGGAACAATGCTCCGGCGGCTCCTCCCGCCGTCTTCAGGAAGCCTCTGCGATCAGGCATGGCGCACTCCTTCTTCAGGTTTACTCAACGCGTGGTCGATGCCGCGAACCGGGCTGTCCGACCATTTCAATCCACCAAGAGTATACAGCCTGGAATACTCGGGGCACGTGCACACCGTGCCGGTACACGGCAAGCTTAACTTATTGTAATGTCGTGGGGTTTCGCTGGCGCGGTCACCGAGTTTTCACTAGTGTTGAGGATCGCTGGCCTGACCGGCCGGGAGCCGATGATATCCGGAGAGTGTGAATGCATATCCTGATAGTCGAAGACGATTCGACCATGGCGCAGCATATCGTCCACGGACTCACCGAGGCGGGCCATGATGTCGACCATGTCAGCGACGGCCGCGATCTGTTGCGTGCGGCGGCCGACGATTCCCTGGATATGCTGGTTGTCGATCGAATGTTGCCCGGAATGGACGGGCTAAGCGCCGTCCAGGCCATCCGCGCCGCCGGCAATCAGACACCGGTGCTGATACTGAGTGCCCTGGGTGAGGTGGATGATCGCGTTCACGGCCTGAAGGCCGGTGGAGACGATTATCTTGTCAAGCCGTTCGCGTTTTCCGAGCTGATCGCGCGGATAGAGGCACTGGCACGGCGAGCAGCGTCTCGCGAGGTCACCACTTCGCTGCGGGCGAGTGGGCTGCACATGGACCTGCTGGGAAGACAGGTATTTCGGGAAGACATCGAGATCGATCTCAAACCACGGGAATTCCAGCTTCTGGAGTACCTGATGCGTAACGCGGGCCACGTGGTGACTCGCGCAATGCTGTTGGAGTCCGTCTGGAACTACCATTTCGATCCACAGACGAATGTGATCGACGTGCACATCAGCCGGCTCCGTCAGAAGATCGACAAGGACTTTCACAAGCCGTTGATTCACACGGTGCGCGGTATCGGGTATGTACTGGGAACATCTCAATAAAGTCTGGCGCAGCACGACGTTTCACCTGGGCCTCTTGTTCATGGTGCTGTTCTCGGCTTCGTTCCTGATCCTGGGCGGATTCATCTACCGCCAGACGATGGTATTCCTGGAGCAGGAATTGCGCGGCTCGATCGAACTGGAGCTGAATCAATCCCGGCAGTATTACCTGGAACGCGGCGAAGAGTCTTTCCTCACCGAGATCAACGCCCAGGCGGACCTGGACCCTTCTGGAATCTACATCGTCCTCGACGATGCCTGTCAAGCCCTGTCAGGCGGATACCAGCGTCTGGATCAGGATGAATCGATTCTGGCGCTTTGTACCAACGCTCCGGAAACAAACGGTTGGGTGCGGTTCGAACTGGATATTCAGCGCGGCTTCCGGGCACAAATCCCCGAGTGGGACGACGACGTTTACGCGCGCATCGTGCCGGTCGCCCCCAACCGTCAACTGCTGTATGGCCGGATGGGCGGCAATATCGATTCGGCGCGCGAAGTGGTGCGGTCCGCCATGTCGTGGGGATTGGCGGCCATGGCCGTTCTCGCCGTGCTCGGCAGTTACCTGATGGCCGGCAGCATCGCCGGACGGCTTGAGCAGATCAACCGGATCAGTCAGGACATTCGCCACGGCGACCTCTCGCGGCGCATGCCCCAGGACCATGGCGGTGACGAGTTCGACCGTCTGGCAGGCAACCTGAACGCCATGCTGGACCAGATTCAATCCTTGATGGAGGGGGTGCGCTCGGTTTCGGACGCCATCGCACATGATCTGCGCACGCCCCTGGCGCGCTTGCGCACCCGGTTGGAACGACTACTCAAGACTCCGCCGGACGAATTGGAATCTGGCATTGAACAGTCCATCGCAGAAGCGGACAGCATGCTTGGAACGTTCAACGCGCTTCTGCGAATCGCCCAGCTAGAAGCCGGCAGTCGGCGCACGGATTTCGCGGAAGTGGGCATGCGGGCGCTGGTTGCCGACATTGCCGACCTGTATGAACCCGTCGCGAGCGACAGGAACATCGAGCTTCGGCTGGACGCGACCGAGGAGGTGAAGACTCGAGGCGATCGCGATCTCATTTTCCAGGCGATATGCAATCTGGTGGACAACGCTGTCAAGTACACGCCGGAGGGAGGCCATGTTCGACTGGAATTGCTCCGGCGGGCGAAGCGTCCACGGCTGGTGGTGAGCGATTCCGGCCCCGGGATACCTGCTGAAGAGCGCAGCCGTGTTTTCGAGCGCTTTTATCGCCTGGAAGCGCATCGCGACCTGGCGGGAAATGGGCTGGGACTGAGTCTGGTGGTAGCGGTCGCGAAGCTTCACGATTCGGGTGTGGATCTGGAGGACAATCAACCCGGATTGCGGGTGGTCTGGAATCTGCCGCGCACCGGGGAGCGAGCATGAAACGAAATAGAGGTTTGGTGTGGCGGGAAATCGGCTAGACTGCGAGTCCGCCTGTTTGACGACAACGGAGAAATACACATGAGACGAACGATCTATGCTCTGGCGGCGACACTGCTGGCGCTTACGTGTTCCCAGGGAGCGTTGGCGCAGGACATGACCTTCTTCATTACCAGTGAGGGGCTGGGAAACGGCGGTGACCTTGGTGGTATTGAAGGCGCCGATGCCCACTGTCAGGCGCTGGCGGAAGCCGCCGGCGCGGGAGACAAGACCTGGCATGCCTACCTTGGGACGGAGACCGAAGGCGGCCGCGGCATCGATGCCCGCAGCCGTATAGGCGAAGGCCCCTGGCACAATGCCAACGGCGACCTGATCGCGGAGAACCTGGACCAGTTGCACGTCAACGCCAATGTCTTCGCAAGCACCGGGCTCGATGAGAACGGTGACCGCGTCAACGCGCGCGGCGACCAGCCCAACATGCACGATATCCTCACCGGTTCCATGGCCGACGGTACAGCCTATTTCCCCGATGATGCGGACCACACCTGCAACAACTGGACCAGCAGCAGCGAAGGCAGCGCCCAGGTGGGGCATCATGACCGGAACGGCGGCGGGAACACGTCCTGGAATTCGGCCCATGCCTCACGGAGTTGCTCGCAGGAGGATCTCCAGGCCACCGGAGGGGCCGGGCTACTCTACTGCTTCGCGGCCGAGTAGCACCCCGGTCCGACAAGGCTAACTCGGATCGCGCTGACTGGCCCTGATTCGATCCCGGTCGTGGGGCGCCCCGAAGTCGATTGCGGGGCCCCGGGGCACGATGCGCGTGGGATTGATCGATTCATGGCTTCCGTAATAGTGCGCCTTGATGTGATCGAGGCGCACCGTTTCGGCGACGCCCGGCTGTTGATACAGATCCCGCGTATAGGCGGATAGATTGGGGTAGTCCGCAATTCGCTTCAGGTTGCACTTGAAGTGCCCTGCGTAGACCGGATCGAAGCGGAACAGGGTCGTCACCAGGCGCCAGTCGGCCTCGCAGATCGCATTGCCCGTTAGATAGCGATGCCGTGAAAGACGGTCCTCCAGCCAGTCGAGGGATTCGAACAACGGCGCGACCGCCTCCTCGTAGGCCTCCTGGGTGGTGGCAAACCCGGCGCGGTATACGCCGTTGTTTACGGTGCGATAGACCCGGTCGTTGATCGCGTCGATATCCTCTCGCAGCGCCTTGGGATAGTAGTCCCCTGGTGTGGCGCCGACGCCGTCGAACGCGCTGTTGAACATGCGAATGATCTCCGACGACTCGTTGGAGACGATCGTGTCCCGGCGCTTGTCCCACAGGACCGGCACGGTGACTCGCCCCGTGAAATCGGGTTTGGCTGCCGTGTAGACCTGGTGCATGAACTGCGCATGGTTCACCGTATCGGGGATTTCCGCGTCCCTGAAGGTCCAGCCCGACTCACCCATGAACCAGTGAACGACGGACAGCGAAATCATGTCGTCGAGACCCTTGATCGCGCGGAAAATGAGCGTTCGGTGAGCCCACGGGCAGGCGTAGGACACGTACAGGTGATAACGCCCTGGTTCGGCTTCAAAGCCCGCCGTACCGCTGGGGCCGGACGAACCGTCCGCAGTGACCCAGTTCCTGAATTGCGCGTCCTTGCGGACGAATCGTCCCTTGTCGATTCGCGTGTCGTACCCGCGATCCTGCCACTGCCCGTCGACCAGAAGTCCCATGTTCACTCCGGAGTTTCAGCCAAGCGCTGGCGGCCATCATAGCGGCCGCATCGCCGCTGGCAACTCAGACTGTACAATGGGGCGAAATCCAGATCGGTCTTGAGGCTGCGGGAAAAAATGATGCGTGACAAATCGCTCGGTGGGAGCGGTTGTCACAGGAGAGAAAACAATGTCCAGACGGGGTTTCACCAGCCAGGAGCGCCTGGCGGCGCGCCGAATGTTTTTACGATACCTGGCGGGCACGCCGGTTGTTGCCGGTAGCGGGATGCTTCCGCTGTTGGCCGGGAAGATCCTGGCGGATGAATTGCCGAGCGAACTCATCGAGTCGGCGGAGGAGGCGATCAACGTCTTCGACTTCGAGCCGGTAGCCAAGACGCGCATGTTGCCGGCGCATTACGGGTACACGGCCTCCGGCACGGACGGTGACGAAACCTTGCGGGCAAATCGCGAGGGATTCGACCGCTTTCGGATTCGGGTGCGCCGATTGGTTGACGCTCGCGGCGCGGATACCTCCACCAGCGTCTTCGGCATCCCGTGGAGCAATCCGATCGCGCTGGCGCCCGTGGGCGGGCAGGCGAAATACGACCCCGACGGGGAGGTTGCCTCGGCCCGAGCCGCCAGGGCCGGCGGGCATACGCAGATCCTTTCGACCATGACCAGCCGCAGCATCGAGGACGTCACCGCGGCCAGGGACGAGCCAGTCTGGTTCCAACTCTATCCGAGCAACTACTGGCACGTCGCGGAGGCCCTGGTCAAGCGCGCCGAGCAGGCCGGGAGCCCCGTGGTGGCGGTCACCGTGGACCGCTCGGCGCCCCGCAACATGGAGACATTCGAGCGCTACGTACGTTCGGACACCACCGATTGCACAGCCTGCCATGTTCCCGACGCGACGCCTCAGGAGCGACTCGCGAACAGGGGCGTGTGGACCGGGGTCGACCTGGAAGGCGTCGAGAGTACACAGGCCACCGGACTCACGTGGGAATTCGTCGACCGCCTCAAGTCGGCGACCTCGATGCAAGTGGTGCTCAAGGGGATTGTGACTGCCGAGGACGCGGCCATGTGCCTGCAGCATGGCGTCGACGGGATCATCGTTTCCAACCATGGCGGCCGTTCGGAGGCGAGCGGACGCTCGACCATCGAGAGCCTGCCGGAGATTGCCGAGGCGGTGGGCGGACGGATGCCGATCCTCGTGGACGGTGGATTTCGCAGGGGAACGGACGTCTTCAAGGCCCTGGCCCTGGGCGCCGATGCCGTCTGTATCGGCAGACCCTACGTATGGGGTCTGGGCGCCTTCGGGCAGGCGGGCGTCGAGCAGGTGCTCGCGCTGTTGCGGACGGAATTTCGCCGCGTCATGCAGGAAGCCGGGGTCACGTCGGTCGCGCAGATCGACAGTTCCTATATCGAGAGGGTTTGATGACTACCATGCGCTGGCCGACAGGGTCCTTGTGCGCTGTAGCCGCGGTCGCAGTATCCGGTTGTTCGCAACCGCCTCCGGAGCCGCTGGCAACACCGCGGTACGCCGAGGCCATCGTCGTCGGTGCAGGCCTGTCGGGTCTTTCGGCGGCGGTTGAGATGGGGCGCGAGGGCGTGCACGTGGTCTTGCTCGACATGAACTCGGTGATGGGTGGGCATGCCGTGATGGCGGGCGGTTTCGCCATCGTCGATACGCCGATACAGCGAGAACAGGGCTACACGGACTCACCCGAGGCGGCCTACGCCGACTGGATGGAGTGGACCGAGGACGGCGACCCCGAGTGGACGCGTTTCTACGCGGAGAACTCCCGGGAAATGATCTACGACTGGCTCGGCGAAATGGGCGCACACTTCGTCCGCGTTCAGGCGGGTCACGAGAACAGCGTGCCACGGTTCCATTTTTCGCCCAGGGGCGCGCTGGACGCGGTCCTTGCGCTCTACCGTGAGGCGCTCACGTTACCGACGGTCGCCTTCGAGTGGAACGAACGGGTGGAAGCACTTGTTGTCGATGATGAGCGGATCATCGGCGTCGAGACGCGGAATGTGCGTACGGGTGCGGAGCGCACTTTGCACGCGCCGCACGTCGTACTTGCCACCGGCGGTTTCGAGGGCAATCTCCAGCGGGTGCTGGAGCATTGGCGTACCGATCTGCCGAAGCCCGACCGGCTGCTGCTGGGGGCGTCGATTCATGCAACCGGGACGGGCCACGATCTGGCCGAAGACGCCGGTGCAGCCCTCGCCTGGATGAACCGCCACTACATCTATACAAACGGCATGGTGGATCCCCGCGATCCTGACGAAACGCTCGCCATCACGGCCGGGAACAGCGCGGCCGTGTGGGTCAATGCCCAGGGCAACCGGTTCACCAACGAAGCCGGCTTCGACAAGACGATCCTGGCGGACATGCTGGATCAGGATCCGACGACCTATTGGGCTGTTTTCGACGAATCCTCCAGGGAAGCGTTCTCCATGCGCGGCCGGGAGTGGATCAAAAACCCCGTGGAAGGCCATACCGTTCTCGACCATCCCCAGGCCACGCTCAAGTCGCAGTCGCTTGAACAACTTGCATCGATGGCGGGCCTGCCCATAGACGCGTTCCTGGCGAGTGTGGAGCGCTTCAACGAGTTGATCGACGCCGGTGTGGACGAAGACTTCGGGCGATTTGTCAACGCAACCGACGTCCCGCCGAAAATCATGAGTCCGCCGTTTTACGCTGTCCAGTTCTTCCCGATGCCACGCAAGAGCATGGGCGGGGTCGCGGTCGACATACATGCCAGGGCGCTGAATGCCGCCGGCGATGTCGTGCCGGGGCTATACGCCGTGGGAGAACTCACCGGAAGTGTCGGCATCAATGGCACTCACGGCATGGACGGCATGTTCCTCGGCCCCGCGCTAGTCACCGGACGCGTTGCCGGGCGCGCCATCGTTCAGGACCTGGCGGCGAGAACGTCGCGGGAAGCTGTGGCGCCGCGGCCGCCGCCGCAGGCATTGCCCGAGGCCGACGGCTGGGAGCCATCGCTGACCGGCGAAGAGCTGAAAGCGTTGCTGGAGGTCGAGCGAGAGGGCTATTGGCACTTCAGGATTTCTCATGAACTCGCCCTGGAGCGGGACTACGAATGCGTTCTCTGCCACTCGGCTCAGGTGCCGTTCCACGCGGTGAACAATGCCGAGAGCCTGACCGCCCAGAGCCAGGTCTGCGGGAACTGCCACGGGCGCTAGTGCAGTAACCATTCCTGGTGCTGGAACCACCTGACAATTGCGCTTCAGCGTGCCCCTAGTGCCGCGGGCATCGGGGGCATGACCGATACATCTTCCTTCTCGCCGCCGTTTTCGGTCGGCGAGTGGATCAAGTTCCGGCTCATCCCGGCATCGCTGTATTCCCGCTATCTGGTCGACAAGAACATGAAGCGGGGGGAAGCGGAGCTTCGTGTCCTGGCTGACATCGTTCCCGCCGGCCGGATTGCCGTGGATGTCGGTGCCAACAAGGGCGTGTATGCACGGGTGCTGTCGGGACTCGCGTCCCATGTACATGCATTTGAGCCCAATCCCAGGTCATTTCTCTGGCTCAGACGTGCGCTACCCGGCAACGTAACACCCCATCCGATCGCGCTGTCCGACCGGGATGGCGAGGCGGACCTGTACCTGCCGCAGCGCGGCCGCAGGTTTTCCGGTTCGGGTGGTTCCCTGAATCCCAACAAGGCCAGAACCCCCCACGGTACGGTGCGCGTAACCACGCGTACGCTCGATTCCTGTGCCCTTGGGGATGTGGGTTTCATCAAGATCGATGTCGAGGGAGCTGAAGCGAAGGTTCTTCGCGGCGCCCGTTCCACCATCGCGAACTTCAAGCCGGTGCTGCAGATCGAACTCGATGAACGCCATACCGGGCAAACCATTGAACGGTCCATTGCCGAGGTCGTCGAGCTCGGTTACTCCGCGCACTTTGTCGACGCGGGTGCGCTTGCAGCCATGGATTCGTTTGACGCGGATTCCCGGCATCGGCTGCCGGCGGCCAGGAAAGACTACGTCTACAATTTCATTTTTGTGCCGTCCTGACTCGGGGAGCGAGTCCCCTGGTGCAAGCCCGGATCGCTTGATCAGCGGGCTCCCACGCTTTCTGGATTGGTCGCGATGATCTGATATTCTTGCGAATTGAGTGTGATACAGGAAAAAGTGCTTGCCGCAATCAGGTCGCGCAGCCTGTATCGGGCGTACATCTTGAGCGAGAGAGCGACTTGGCGAGGGGCAGTTTGGCGAGGGGCAACCTCGAGGTTGGAGTATGACGCGATACATAAGCATGCATAATAAGTATTGCGCCTCGATTCGACAGGCGCTTGCCACCGCTTTTGCAAAGGGTGGTGCGTCGGCTGGCCCGACTGAGGCGGACCGAGGCAGGTTTGCCGGCGCGTGGACGGCGGCACTGGGGCTCGCCGCCTGTTTGGCGGGTAGTGCGGCCCAGGCCCATCACGCATTCGCGGCCGAGTACGATACCGATCGGCACGGTACGCTGATCGGCGAAGTTATCGATGTTCGGTTCATCAATCCCCATGTACGTTATCTCATTCGCGCGGAGATGGACGACGGAGCCGGCGAAGAATGGGAGTTGCAGACCCACAACGTCAGGACGATGGTGCGCATGGGTTGGACGGACGAGACGATTCAGGTCGGCGACCGTATTGAAGTTTCCGGCGCCCTCGGTCGAAACGGCGTCAGGAAGCTTTCGATGGATTCCGTGGTGCTCGCCGATGGCACGCGCTTCAATCCTCGGGGCGGCGAAGTTTCCGACGCTTACACCACCAGCGAAGTCAATGCGGACCCCGAAAAATCCTATGGGGTTGTTGCCAATTCGTATCCTGTCGACATTACCGGACTCTGGGACAATACCTACCGCTTCAGGCTGACTGTCGACGACCTGGAGCCCAAGCCGACACCCTTTACTCCCGAAGGCAGGGCTGTCCACGAGGCAAACGAAAACTGGCTCGACCCGAGCAAGAGTTGTCGCGCGGGAGGGTTGCCGAGGCACTTCGGTTCGCCCACCAACATGGAAATCCTCGACGTCGGCGACTACTACCTGATTACCCAGTCGAACCGTCCCAGAAGAATCTGGATGGATGGACGCGATGCGCCCCCGCTCGGGTCATCGGCCAGCCCCATGGGGTTCTCCACCGGTCGCTGGGAGGGCGAGGTCTTCGTGATCGAAACCACCCATCTTGCGCCCGGATGGCTGGACGGTTCCGGGTTGCCCATGTCGGGCGAGGGTACACGGATTGTGGAGACCTATACGATCAGCGAGGATCGGCTGAGCATGGAACGGAAGATGACCATCCACGATCCTTACTACACTGAACCCCTGGTGCGGGTTCGCGGTTCGGCGCGAAACGATGATCTGCAATTCATCCTGGACCCCGCGTGCGATCCCCGCGGCTACTATCGGGATCTGCAGCAGCAGGGCCTGCTCGAAGCACTCTGGGAGAATTGATTGCGCGCCAATGTTCGTTTGTCGAGGGTGTTGTCCGGTGCTGCGTCGTTGGCGGCTGCTGCGTTTTCCGTATCGTTGCCGGCATCGGCCCAGACAGTCAGCGATATTCACGCGAGCCTGAGGGAGCTTGCCGCGACGGATGCGGTGGACATGAGCGCTGCGGTCCACGACCTCTACCGGGGACTGCACGAGCAATCCGACCGCGACGGCGTGGAAATCATTCGCGATGTTCGTTATGGAATCTTTCCGGTACAGACCCTGGATCTGTACCTGCCCGAGAACCGCGGCGTCGAATTGCTGCCGGTGGTCGTCTTCGTTCACGGCGGCAACCTGGATGACGGTGACAAGTCGGCACCGGGTGCCGAGGAGTTCCTGTTCGGCAACGTGGCGACATTTTTCGCGCGCCACGGATTCGTCGCGGTCAACGCCAACTACCGACTGGTTCCCGATATCGTCTGGCCCCAGGGGGCGGAGGACATGCGCGAGATTCTGGGCTGGCTGAGAACGGAGAATGCCGAGTCCTATGGCGGCGATCCAGAATTGATGTTCATGGTTTCCGTCTCCGGCGGCGCTCGCCACCTGACTTCCTACCTGTTCCACCGAATCTCCCAGATGGTACGCTCAAGGACGGCGCTGATCGGAGCGGTGTTGATTTCGCCGTGGCTGGAGACGGGAACAGAAGACGTCTTGAGGGAGTATTACGTCGATGAGCAGGAACATCATTCTCCCTTCGAACTGTTGCGCACCCATGACCCGGACGAGCCAAGAGTGCCGGTGTTGCTGTTGAGCGGAGAACTTGATCCGCCGCAAAGGCAGGGATCCGCAATGCAGATGCACGAAGCCATGTGCGGGAAGTACGGGGATTGTCCCCGACTTGAACAGTTGAACAACCATGCCGGCTTTTCTGCGGTGGCCAGCTTCAACACGGCGGACGAGTCCGTGAGCAGCATCGTGCTGGAATTCATTCGTGAGCAGTTACCGCAGGACGCGAGTCAATCAACACAATAGGAGACGGCAAAGATGTTTCGGACGACAGGATTGAGTTCTTTCAGGTTAGCGGCGGCAGGGTTGGTTGCGACACTGTTCGTCGGATCCGCCGTCGCCCACCACGGGTTTGCGTCCTATTCCGAGGAGGAGCATGTCGTCACCGGTACGGTGGTGGACATGTACTTCGGATTCCCTCATCCCCACCTGCTGGTGGAAGTCGACGGTGAGAGCTGGGATGTATGGCTTGCCGCCTTTGGCAGAGTGCGCTATTCGTGCTTTCACGAAGCCCTGGAGGAGGGTGACGTAATCACCGCCACGGGGCACCGGGTGCCGGACATGAACCGATTGGAGATGAAGGCGAAGACCGTCCTGTTGGGGGATGAACTGTACGATTTCTATCCGCCCTGGAACCCGCTGGGCGGCAATGCCAATCCGAAGCGTACCGAGCCCTGTCCTACCTGATATTCTCGTACTGACCTGTTTGTTTTCGCGCTGCCGGACTGATCGCAGAGTTGCGAACCCCTGTCAGTAGCGTGCGGGAAAATGGGCGTGCTTGATTTCGTGTTCAGCATTTCGCCAATGCGCGTGCTGTTTGGCGCCGGAAGTCGGCATCGACTCGACGAAGAACTGGAGCGACTTCGACGAAGGCGATCCGTATGTCTTCATCGAGTGCACCCAGACGATAGATTCAGCAGCGTATTCGCGCCCATACTCGCGGCGGCGGCGATGCCGGGTATGGCCTTGTTGACGTTGCGCCGCGTTCGGTTTCCTCCAGAACCGCCAGTAACCGGCTGATCATCGTGCCGCCCAGGTCCTCCGGACGCTGCAATTGGATGGCCCGGCTGTAGTAGCGGGTGACGTCGTGGCCAATTCCTATGGCCAGCAGTTGCACCGGAGAAACAGTCTCGATCCAGTCGATCACGGCGTGCAGGTGGCGCTCGAGATATTCGTTATCGTTGGCGGCCATAGTGGAATCGTCGACCGGTGCACCGTCCGAAATGACCATGAGTATGCGACGTGGTTCGGGGCGTGCCAGGAGCCGTTGATGAGCCCATAGCAGGGCCTCGCCATCGATATTCTCCTTGAGCAGGTCCTCGCCCAGCATCACGCCGAGGTTCTGTCGAGCCCGGCGCCACGGGATTTCGGCGCGCTTGTAAATTATGTGCCGGAGCTCGTTGAGCCGACCGGGATGCCGGGGCCGCCCGGCGTCCAGCCAACGGCTCCTGGCTCGGCCGCCACGCCAGCTTCGGGTGGTGAACCCAAGGATTTCCGACGTGACTCCGCAACGTTCAAGGGTCTTGCCAAGGATCTCCGCACACACCGCTGCCATGGTAATGGGTTCGCCGCGCATGGAACCGGAGTTGTCCATCAGCAGCGTCACTGCCGTGTCGATGAACCGTGTTTCCGTCTCTTGTTTGTAGGCGAGCGACTCCAGCGGATTGACGATCACCCGGGTCAGGCGGCTGGTATCCAGCAGGCCTTCCTCAAGATCGAATTGCCACTCCCTGGTCTGCCGGGCCATCAGGTATCGTTGCAGGCGATGTGCCTGACGGGTGACGGCGTAGAGTTCGCCCGGGATGTTCGAGTCCAGTTCCCGCCTGAGTTCGGCGAGTCGGCCCGGATCGCACAATGCGCTCGCGTCCACGACCTCATCGAATTCCGCGGTATGGATTCGATAAGGCGCAGGATCGTCCGGGCCGGCGACTTTCGACAACGGTTTCTCGATCACCTTCCTTTTCTTCCGCACGAGGTCTCCGCGGGTAGGATCCCACTGCGGCACGTCGTCAGCACGGATACGCTTGGTGGGGCGGTCTTCGGTTGCCGGCTCCTGACGGCTGGCCTCTTCGTGCCTCAATTGTGGTTCGCCGGCCGAGAGTTGCAGCACGTCGATGAGCCTGCAGGCTTGTGCCGCGAAGGCCGCCTGATCGTGTTGTGCCGGGGAGAGCGCCTCGATTTGCTCGATGATCCGTCGATCCATCCAGTCTGGATAACCGCGTTCCAGCACCGCTGCGGCGGTGCGGGGCAATGGCGCTCCGAGACAATGTCTGGCGAGAAGTACAACCGCTTCGATACGATTGTCGCGCAGGGATTCCGGCAGACGATGAAGGCCTGCATCGCGCAGCCGCCAGTCCTGCAGCGCGCGGATATTCGCGGTGACCCCCGACATGTGCCGCGTGCCCACGGCCTCGACGCGGCACTGTTCCAGCATGGAAAAGAGCTTGCCGGCCATTTTCCCCGTGGGTGCGCGGGCTTCGTGAAGTTGCGCGTCGCTGTGACCCGATCGAAGCGCCAGCGCGTCGAGACGGCCGCGGAACAGTCGAAAAGGCTCCCCCGGGGCTTCGCCGCCAGGTGCGGGCAGACTGACCGTGGTGCCGCTGACGCGCATGCGTTTGCCCCGCAGAACGACATGCAAGGCGTGGTTCCTGCCCATTGCTCGAAGTGCGGCCGTCGACACCTGTTCGACGAGGCTGTTCAGCACAACGGGCGGTTCAGTCATCCGGGGTGAGCAATGCGACGGACTGGGGGAGTTCCACTCCAAGGCAGCGCTGGTAGTACTCGGCCACCGTGGGTTGCTCGGCCTCGTCGCACTTGTTCAGGAAGGTCAGGCAGAAGGCGCGCTCGGTATCCCCGAAGATCTCCGCGTTCTCGGCCCAGTTGATGACGGTTCGCGGCGACATGACGGTGGA
This sequence comes from Candidatus Rariloculaceae bacterium, assembly GCA_965262365.1. Lineage (GTDB taxonomy): Bacteria > Pseudomonadota > Gammaproteobacteria > Steroidobacterales > Rariloculaceae > UBA6522. Next base: position 1,852,618 of record OZ253541.1, on the reverse strand, counting down.
CAGGTCGCCCGCGATGAATCCCTGACGCGTCAGGTTCGCCAGCGCCACCATTTGCCCTACGGTTTGCCGATGCCTGGGGATCGCGTAGGACGGCACGCGTGCCGTGATGATCGCTGCCTCGGCCTCGGGGTCCAGATAGTTCAACGTCACGACAATATTCCAGCGGTCCAATTGCCCCTGGTTGATCGGTTGCGTGCCTTGGTATAGGCCCGTGGCGTCGCCCAGTCCGATCGTATTGGCGGTCGCGAAGAGGCGGAAGTAAGGGTGGGGGTGTATCACGCGGCTCTGGTCCAGCAACGTCAGCTTGCCTTCCACTTCCAGGACCCGATGGATAACAAACATGACGTCGGGGCGGCCGGCGTCGTACTCGTCGAAAATCAGGGCGACCGGGCGCTGCAGCGCCCAGGGGACGATGCCTTCGCGAAATTTCGTCACCTGTTTGCCGTCAACGATGGCGATCGCGTCCTTGCCGATCAGGTCCAGGCGGCTTACGTGGCTGTCCAGGTTGACGCGCACGCAGGGCCAGTTCAGCCGCGCTGCCACCTGCTCCACGTGGGTCGATTTTCCGGTGCCGTGATACCCCTGAACCAGCACGCGCCGGTTGTGAACGTATCCGGCCAGCAGCGCCAGGGTCGTATCCCGGTCAAAGCAATAGGCAGAATCAATATTCGGGACGTGTTCGTCCGGGCGGCTGAAGGCGGGGACCTCCAGGTCGCTGTCGATACCGAAGGTTTCGCGGACCGATACCGTGGTGTCGGGCCGGTCCGGCAACGGTACGACGGGGATTTGCGGCGCTTTCGAACTCATGATTCCGTACTCGGGGAACCGCCTATGATGACCGAATTGCCCACGACTTCAACCGGTACGGCGTCCAGGTGGCCTCCCTTGACCGGTCCATCGAGGCAGAAACCGTCTTCGAACCGGAACACCGTGCTGTGGTGGGAGCACATGACCCGGCCATCTTGTGGGCCCGTGAAAGGTCCCGGCTCCACAATCCGCCGCCCAGGCCGTACTCCGTGGAATTCGCCAGTTCGATAACTTCCTCGTCGGACGAGAAGGTGTTCACGGAAACAAAGGGACCGAATACCTCTTCCTGGCAGACCCGGTTCTCGGGTTGGGCCTTGACAACCGTGGGTTCGACGTAATTGCCGTGGGTCAGTTCGGGCTTGAGCGCCGTCAGCGGCGTCGACAAATTTGCCGTCAATGAAGAGCTTTGTTTGTAGTGGTATTCCTCGGGGTCGCTGGTGGCGGGGGGAAATCGGCGGCCATTATACTGCCTGGGTCGAACGGACAGTGAGCGGGGCGCAATGGAGGAACTCAGGGCTACAGGGGCAGCGTGCGATGCTGCGTCTCGGTATCTCGATTCCGCAATCGACGCGCTTGCCGGACTGGTAGCGCCCGACGGCGAGGTCGTCACGGCAATGCTGGAGCGCCACCAGCATGCGGTGCATGGTGTTGCCTGGATTGCCTGCTATGTGGAGGCGCTGAAGCAGACGCTGGGCTGGGCGTGCCGACAATCCCGGGAGGGTCGCCTGGGACAAGCCGACCGGTCCATGCTTGTCTTGCTGTTCGGCGAATATCTTCAACAGTTGCGCGGCGGCATCCCCATGAGCCAGGTGGAAACTGCACGGCCGCTGGATCTCGGTATCGAGACTGAGGCTCAGCAGCTGTTCTCGTCGCCAGGGGTAACCGCCCTGGTGCGGCTTGCGGCCGATGCGGATGCTTACCACTGCGCGGCACAGCGCCTGGCGGAGACCCGGTTGGCCCCGCCACCCATGGGGGACGATTCACTCGACCTGGTGCGCGAACAATTTCGCAGGTTCACCGACGAAAAAATTGAGCCCCAAGCTCAACAATGGCACCATGAAAACGCCCTTATTCCGATTGAAACTGTTCGGGAACTCGGGGATCTGGGCGTCTTCGGCATCGCGCTTTCCGAAGAGTGGGGAGGGGCGAATCTCGGCAAGGTGGCGATGTGCATCGCCTCGGAGGAACTGTCGAGGGGGTATATTGGCGTCGGCTCATTGGCTACACGCTCGGAGATTGCGGCCGAACTCATCGCAGCAGCCGGTACCGATGATCAGAAACGGCGCTTCCTTCCCCGTATCGCAACCGGGGATATACTGCCGACCATCGCCTTCAGCGAACCGGATTTCGGTTCCGATCTGGCGCATGTCAGGACCCGCGCGGAACTGACGGTCAAACCCGACGGATCGCGTTCATGGCAGGTGCACGGGGCCAAGAGCTGGGTGACCCATGCCGCCCGGAGTGACGTGATGACCCTGCTGGTCCGCACGGATCCGGCCGAACCGGGTTATCGGGGGCTCTCGATCTTGCTGGCGGAAAAACCGCGCGGAGATGGAGTCGCACCGTTTCCCGCTCGCGGCATGTCGGGAACCGAGATTCATGTGCTGGGCTATCGCGGCATGCGTGAATACGAGATCGCGTTCGATGGGTTTGAAGTGCCCGAATCCAATCTCCTGGGAGGTACGCCCGGCAATGGTTTCAAGCAGATGGCGCAAGCCATGGAGAGCGGACGAATCCAGACCGCCGCGCGCTCGGTGGGCGTGGCCCGGAATGCGCTTGAACTGGCGATCGGCTATGCACTCGAACGTCGGCAATTCGGTCGCGCCATATTCGAATTTCCCCGCATCCACGGCAAGTTGCTGATGATGGCCGCTGAAACCATCGCCGCGCGCGAACTGACCTATTTCGCGGCGCGGGAGAAGGACGGCGGGCGCCGCTGCGACCTGGAAGCGGGCATGGCCAAACTCCTGGCGGGCCGGGTTGCCTGGTCCAATGCCGACGCGGCCGTGCAGGTTCACGGGGGCAATGGATACGCCCTGGAATATCCGGTGAGCCGCGTACTGTGCGATGCCCGGGTGCTCAACCTGTTCGAGGGCGCCGCCGAGATTCAGGCCACCGTGATCGCCCGCGGCCTGTTGGCTCGTCGCCGATGAGCGGAATACTTGCCGGTATGCGTGTGGTCGAGATTGCGGCGTTTATCGCCGCGCCCATGGCTGGCGTGACCCTCGCTCAGATGGGTGCCGAGGTGATTCGGATCGATCCCATCGGCGGCGGGCTCGATTACCGACGCTGGCCGGTGACGGCCGGCGGTTCCAGTCTCTACTGGGCTGGATTGAACAAGGGCAAACGCTCCGTCACCCTTGACCTGAGATCGCCTGCAGGCCGCGAGCTTGCTGCGGCGTTGATCACCGCGCCCGGTGCTGATGCCGGCATTTTCCTCACCAACCTTTCAGCCACGGGCCTGTTGTCGTATGCGTCTCTCAGGAAGAAACGCCGGGACCTGATCATGCTGCAGATTGCGGGAAGCCCCGATGGTGCGATCGCGGTGGACTATACGGTCAATTCCGCGGTGGGCTTTCCGGGCGTCACCGGGACCGTGGGCTCCGACGAGCCGGTCAATCACGTATTGCCGGCCTGGGACAGCCTGTGCGCCCTGGCGGCTGCCACCGCCATTCTGGCCGCCGAGCGTCATCGTCGGGCGACCGGCGCGGGCCAGTTGGCGCGAATCGCACTGTCCGATGTGGCCATGGGGATTACGGGGCACCTGGGTTACCTGTCCGAGGCCGAGATCAACCGAGTTGAGCGCCCAGCGCATGGCAACGCCGTATACGGCACCTTCGGCCGGGACTTCAGAACGGCGGATGGACGCAACGTCATGATCCTGGCGGTTACGCCCCGGCAATGGGACTCGCTGGTGGAAGCGATGGAGTTGAGCGCTGACATCGACGCTCTGGAGAGTACCCGGGGAATCGATTGCCATCGTGAGGAAGACCGTTGGTTGGCACGAGACGCCCTGTTTCCGCTGGTGGAGCGATGGACGGCTGCGCGCGGATTCACCGACGTGGAAGCTGCGCTTGACCGGCACAATGTGCTTTGGGGGCCCTATCGGACCTTCGCCGAGCTCATCGCCAGCGACCCGCGCTGCTCGACGGCCAATCCGATGTTCGAAGAAATTGACCAACCCGGCATTGGGCGGCATCGTGTGCCCGGGTCGCCCATCGAGTTCAGCGCGGTTGACCGGTTGCCGGTGCGCCCGGCACCGCGTCTGGGCGAGCATACCGAGGAAGTTCTGGCTGAGATCCTGGGGCTTGGCGATTCGGAGATTCGAGCGCTACAGGCTCGCGGCGTGGCATCGAGAGATTGCACGTCGGTTTAGCACACACCACTTGTGACGGGAGGCTGAAGCGCGATGTCACCGAATGAATTCGACCTGTTGTCCTGGGTCGGGAAAACGGAAGTTCGCGAAGACCTGATCACGCCGGGTCCGGCGATGCGGCTGCTGGCGACGCTGGACGATGTCGATACCGGGTTTTCGATGGATTCATCCCTGCCGCCGCTCTGGCACTGGCTATATTTCCTGCCCGGTGCTCCCCGAAGAGAGCTTGGCGCGGACGGGCATCCGTGCCGAGGCGGATTCCTGCCCCCGGTCCAACTGCCCCGGCGAATGTTTGCGGGTGGTCGATTCCGCTTTCACTGGCCTCTGTCGGTCGGCCATCCGGCGCGCCGCAGCAGCGAGATCGTATCGGTGGAGCGGAAGCAAGGACGCAGCGGACCGTTGGTTTTCGTGCGGGTTCGCCATCAAGTACTGCAGCACGGGCGGCTTTGCGTGGAAGAGGAACGGGATATCGTCTACCGGGGATACGGGACCCCTCCCGCCGCGCCAGTCGTCGAGCCACAGTGGGCGCCCGCTCCGGCGGGAACGAAGGCCCGTATCATCGACCCCGATCCGGTCATGTTGTTTCGGTTCTCCGCGCTGACCTTCAACGCTCACCGTATTCACTACGACGAATCCTACGTCAGGGACATGGAGGGCTATCCGGGCCTGCTCGTTCACGGCCCGCTGTTGGCCATTCTGCTCATGGAGAACCTCCGTCAGGACGGGACGCCGGCCAGGGGGTTCACGTTCCGGGCGCGTGCGCCGCTGTTTTGCGGCGCGCCGTTTCGGGTGCTCGCCAGGCCCGAGGACGGACGTGTGGCGCTTTGGGCGGAAGGTCCGGACGGCAACGTGGCCGTGGAGGCGGAGGCGATTGTGGAACCGCCACGCGCTCCCGGTTGACGACGTTGCCTGGTATCAGAACTAGCCGGCCAGGTTAACCGGCAATTCGCCCCGCTCGTACATGGCCGGCAATTCAGGATTGCCGTTTTCCCAGACCAGCAGCATCGAGCGTTTCTTGGAGAATCCCTGGTGGCGGATGTCGGCGGGCATGATGGTGGCATCTGGCCGCGGCACTTCAGAAACGTGTAGCATTGCCTGGAACCAGCGAATGGCGAGGCGCAGAGTCGGCTGATCTCCCAACGACGAAATGAAGACAGTACCGCTTATCTCCGTCAAAGAGGCTGCGCGCAAGATCAAGTCCGGTGACGTACTCGTCGTCGGCGGATTCGGCATGACCGGTACGCCGGTTCACCTGCTTGACGCGATCGCCGAGACCGATGTCAGGGATCTGACGATGATTACCAACAACATCGGCGAACCCGGTCTTGGGGGCGGCCAGATGCTGCGTAACGGGCAGATCAGAAAGGCAATCGGCTCATATTTCACCAGTAATCGCGAAGCCGTTGAGGCCTATCAAAGCGGGAGGATCGAAATCGAATTGCTGCCCCAGGGCAGCATGGCCGAGGCCATACGTGCGGGAGGGGCCGGAATCGGCGGGTTCTATACTCCGACATCTGCCGGTACGCCGCTGGCCGAAGGCCGAGACACTCGGATCATCGATGGGATCGAATACGTGTTTCAGCCAGCCCTGAGAGCGGATGTGGCGTTGATACGCGCTTGGCAGGCCGATACCGCGGGCAACCTCGTGTATCGCAGGACAGAAAACAACTTCAACCAGGCGGCGGCGACCGCCGGGACACTGGTGATCGCCGAGGTGGAGTCGGTCGTTCCCGTCGGCGAACTGGATCCCGGAAAGATTCACACGCCCGGCTGCTTTGTCGACTACCTCGTCGAGGCTCACACGACGCTGGAGGAATTGGGCAGTTCCGCGTCGGTCGCCGGGAGTCTCAAGAAGGTGAGCCCGGCGCGAATGACAATGGCGCGCAGCGCTCTGGAGGAATTGAATCCGGGAGATGTCGTCAATCTCGGCATCGGGATTCCCACGTTGGTGGCGAACCTGATCACGCCGGAGCACGGCATCATCATGCATACCGAGAATGGCATGCTCGGCGTCGGGCCGGAACCGGAATCCGGCGGAGCCATGGACTACCCGGTCAACGCCGGCAAGATCCCCGTGACCGCCTTGCCCGGCAGCAGCTATTTCGACAGCGCAAGTTCGTTCGCCATGATCCGGGGCGGGCACGTGGATGTGGCGATCATAGGCGGGCTGCAGGTGGACGAAAGCGCCAACCTGGCCAATTGGGCCGTTCCGGGCAAGCCGTTGCTGGGCGTAGGGGGGGCCATGGACCTTGCCTCGGGGGTACGGAAATTGATCGTATCGATGATGCATACGAGCAGGGACGGAGCCGCCAAGATCGTTCCCGAGTGCACGTTGCCGTTGACTGCCGTCGGTACCGTGAGCGTGGTCGTCACGGAGCTGGCCAAGTTCCGTTTTGTCGACGGCCAATTGAACCTGGTCGAAGTCATGCCGGGGGCGACGCTTGACGAGATCCGTGCATCGACGACGGCGCACTTTGAGGTGAGGCTCTGAGTGTCCGGGCACCCCGCGCAAGACGCGCCATGAATCCGGCAGCCGATACCGCCGTGAAAGCGTAAGCGTCAGAATTAAGAGTCAGAGTATTTTGGCAGGATCAGCAATTCCCGCTTCCTTTGAAAAGCGAGCGATGAAGCGGGTTTCAGAAGGCTTTCAGAAACGTTTTTCGTAAACTTTTTTCTTTGAATCAGTATCATGGCACGGTATTTTCAACCATCGGGTCATGAACCATGTCCAAGTTGTCCATTTCAGCCCAAGCGCCCCGCCCTCGCCTTCGCAAGACCTTGAGCGCCCCGGGCTTGCTCCGGGAGGTGCGCGCCAGCTTTAACCGCATCGAGGACACCGTGGCCGGACGGGGCTTGAACCTGACGGACTGTTTGATGTCGGGGCTGGCAATCTTCGGGTTGAAGTACGCCTCGCTGTTGCAGTTCGAGCGCGACGCCCGGGTGTTGTTGGTCAGACTAGACCGACACGGATTTGTCGGATTATCCGGTCACGGTTGAGGCCGGATTGGTCACATTGTTTTGCTTTTGCCGACCATCGCAGGCCGGTCGCCGCGACGGCGGTTGGGTGATGGAGGGGCACGACCCGGTCCGATCCGAAGGATCGGCCGGCGTTGGCGGGTCCGTTTGGGCGCGGATTCAGAACGGGCGGGGTTCGCCGAACAGGTGCAGCTGGCGTTCGTGGCAGGACTCGGCGGGGCACGGGGGCGGCCGGATGGATTCTGCGTGGCGCCTGATCTGGCCGTAGTAGCGGCCTTCGAAGTCATAGGCGATGCGTTGCAGGCACTCGGCCATGTGCGCGGCGGCCTCGTCGCTGATCTGCTCGGGCCGGGGATCGGGATCGATCATGGCCGCAGATCCTCGACGGCGCGGGCCAGGTGTTCGGCGTCCACGGTACGCGCTTGCTCGACCGCCGCGGCCGAGAGCGCGTAGTGGGCGATGCGGTTGATGAGCCGCGGCAGTCCGCGGGCGGCCTGGTACAGCGCCTCGATGGCGGGGGGATCGAACAGGGGCATTTCGCACCCGGCCAGGCGCAGCCGGTGGGCGAGGTAGGGGTCCAGTTCCTCGCGCTCCAGCCCGCGCAGGTGGTGTTGAACGATGAGTCGCTGTTGCATCGATTCGTGCACGGCCATGCTCAGGCGCCGGCGCAGTTCGGTCAGTCCGATGAGCACCAGGCACAGCCTGGGGGCGGAGTCCATGTCGAAGTTGGTCAGCAGCCTGAGGTCCTCGATCACGTCGGCTCTGAGGTGGTGAGCCTCGTCGATGACGAGCACCGGTTGTTGCTTGGCCTCCCCGACCAGGCGGGTGATCTCGGTCTGGATGGCGCGGTAGGCCGCGGCGCGGGCGTGCTCGGTAGGCAGGCCCAGTTCCCAGCCGATGCTCTTGTACATGTCCATCACGTTGCCGGTGGACAGCGCCACGTAGCACACCCGGAACAGCCCCGGGTGCAACGCACCGGTGACGTGGCGGCACACGCTGGTCTTGCCGCTGCCGGACTCCCCGGTCAGCAGCCCGATACCGCGCAGATCGATGAGGTGCTTGAGCCGCGCCTCGGCCTCGCGATGGGAGCCGCAGCGGAACAGCTCGTCGGTGTGCGCGGGGGTTTCGAACGGCAGGCGGGTCAGGGCGAAGTGGCGCAGGTACATCAGTCTTCCTCCTTCAGTCGGCGGATGCTCAGCGGCGAGCGCGGCGGTTGCGGCTCCCCGGGCTCGATGCGCCCGCAGCGGCGCTCGCGTTTCACGGCGGTGTTGGCGTAGGCGTCCAGCGGCGTGGCCAGGCCCGCGGGACGTCCCTCGTGCACCAGTTGCAGCGCCCGGGTGGGCGGGGCGGCCGGATCGTATCGCACGGTGACGGTTTGCCCGATGAGGATCGCGTCGGCCTCGTAGAGGCGCCCGTGCAGACTCAGGGTGCGGTCCTTGAGCACGCGGCGTTTGGTCTCGAACAGGAACAGCTCGTCCAGATCCAGCCCGGCGGCGTCCGGGTAGCGCACCTCGGCGGCGGTCCCGGCCCAGCGGTCCAGCGGGGTCTGACCGTCCAGTCCGCGGTGCGGGGACTGATGGTATTCGCCCTCCACCCAGCCGGCCAGCGCACGGTTCAACGCCTCGATCCCGTCGATCGAGCCCACATCCAGATGGCGCAGCCAGCCGGCGCGCAGGGTGCGGAACCAGCGTTCGATCTTGCCCTTGCCGGCCGGTTGATACGGGCGGGCGTGGATGAGCGCAATGCCGAGCTTCGCGCACACCAGCGCGAGGTGGCGGGAGCGGTAATTCGCCCCGTTGTCCACGTAGAGGCGCTCGGTGAGTCCGCGGCGCAGCAGCGCGTGCTTGAACACCGGCAGGAACGCGGCGGTGTTCTCGGCGAAGGCGAACGCGGCGTGGGGAATGACGCGGGTGGCGTCGTCGATGAAGGCGATGAGGAAGGTCTTGCGCCGGCGGCGACCGTCAGGGACCTTCGGCCCGTGCATTACATCGCTCATCCAGAGTTGGCCCGCCCGGCGATAGTTGAAGCGGCGCCGGTCCGTGGCGGGTCCCTGCGCGGCGGCCCGGCCCGTCAGCCCCTCGCGGCGCAGCAACCGCTGCACGGTGGACGCCGAGGGCATCGCCGCCTCGCTCACCAGCCCGTGCTCGGCGGCGTGGGCGATGACCGCGCGCACGGAGTAGCCGGGGCGCCGGGTCTTGATCGCCACCAGCGCCTCGGCGACCTCCGCGGGCATGCGCCGGGGCCGGCCCAGGTCCGAGCGACGTTTCGGGTACAGCGCCTCGAAGCCACCGTAGCGGTACGTCACCAGCCACTTGCGTATCGTCTCCGCGGCCACCCGGGTGCGGTGCGTGCCGGGGATCGCGTAGGTCCCGGCGGCCTTTTCTTTCAGCTTCTCACCGATGCCGCGGGCGCCGCGGGGCAGGTGCGCCAAGTCCGCGATCAGCCCGTAGCGGAACAGCGCCACGGCCTCTCGCAGCTTCTCGTCGTGCTCGGTCATGGTCTCGGCGGCCTCCCCGGGGTCTTGCGCGGTTCACGGTGGCCACGTTAGCGCCTGCAAGCCGGTGGATCAGGCCCCGTCCCGTGTTGGACGACCGCCAGAGCGGTCCCCGGCGCCGGCACGTCAGGACAAAAGCCCAACGGCGGCGCCAGCCGCGCCAGGCGCCCCTCGCACCGCCCGCGCAGCCCCACCAGCACCGCCTCGGTCTTGAGCCGCTCCCGGAACGCCCCAACTTCCGGGGGACACTTCAGGAACCGCTCCGGCCACAGCCCCCGAACCGCCGCCAGGTTCCGATGCACCGCCCGCACCCGGCGGCCCAGCCAGCGCATCGCCCCGGGCAGATGCACCGCGTCGCGCCGCAGCGCGTCGGCCGCCTTGGCGAGACTGGGCGCGGCCTCCGCCTCAACCACCGCCTCTTCGACCGCCTGCAGCGTGCCCCCCAGCCTCGCCGCCAGGCAATCCGGCAACCGGCTGAACGTCATGTGACTCTCAGGACAGTACCAGCGGGCAACGCGCGTCCCGCGCGGGCGCTTGCGCGGGTAGGTCCCGTGGCGGGCGAAGGAACAACCGCCCCGCGGATGGTTCGGACACCGCTCAAGGGTTGCATCGCGCCATGCACGGCGTTTAACGTATTGCTCGCCGGTAAGCCCCGTTGGATACCGAAGCTGCACCGGCCACGGCCCGGCGGGAATCGTCGTCCCGCGCGGGCCACCCTCCCTTTCCATCCAGGAAGCGCTCAGGTTAACCCAGTGCCCCGCCCCCACGTCGGTCGCGCCAGCACCGCGTTATCCACCGCCTGCCCACCGGCGACAGGGCTGACCAAGGGCCCGCGCCCGTGGACAGCCCGTGGATAACGCTACGTCAACGCCGACTTGGCCGTGCCGGATTAATCCACCACGTCAGACGTTTCACCAGGAAGATAAACCGACCAAAAGGCTCGGTGGTTCAGTGAAAGAATGTGCCTAACAACACCCGGGGCAAGGCGTTGATTCGCTCGAACCTGAAGAGTCTGTACGCAGTGGGCCGGGCGCCGTCGGACACGACGCTGCGGGAGCGATTGGACGAGGTGGACCCGCACGGCTTGAGGCGGGCGTTCAAGCGCGTGTTGGCGGCGTTGCAGCGGGGCGGAGGTCTGGAGGGTTTCACCTGCCTGGGCGGACACTACCTGCTGAGCGTGGACGGCACGGGGTATTTCTCCTCCTCGAAGGTGCATTGCGATCATTGCTGCCGCAAGCGCCACCGCGACGGTCGGATCACGTATTACCATCAGTTGCTGGGCGCGGTGCTGGTGCATCCGCGGCAGCGCGAGGTGTTTCCGCTGGCGCCGGAGCCGATTGTGAAGGGCGACGGGGCGAGGAAGAACGACTGCGAGCGCAACGCGGTGAAACGCTTGCTCAAGGACGTGCGCCGGGAGCATCCGCATTTGAAGCTGGCGGTGGTGGAGGATGGGCTGGCGTCCAACGGCCCGCACATCGAGTTGCTGAAGCAGTTGGACATGCGATTCATCCTGGGCGCCAAGCCGGGGGATCACGCACATCTGTTCCAATGGGTGGAGGCGACGCCGGCGACGAAGGTCGTGGAGATCGTCGACACCGACGGCGTGCGGCATCGGTTCCGTTACCTCAACGGTGCGCCGCTGAACGACGCGAACTTCGAGTTGGAGGTGAACTTCCTGGAATATTGGGAGTTCAAGCCCAACGGCAAGCAACGCCACTTCTCGTGGGTCACGGACCTGCCGATCGACAATTCCAACGTCATGGACTTGATGCGCGCCGGGCGGGCCCGGTGGCGGATCGAGAACGAGACGTTCAATACCCTGAAGAACCAAGGCTATCGCTTCGAGCACAACTTCGGTCACGGCGAGAAGCATCTGGCGACGGTGTTCGCGTACCTGATGATGCTGGCGTTTCTCATCGACCAAATCCAGCAGCGTTGCTGCCGGCTGTTCCAGGCCGCACAGGCGAAGGCCGGGCGTCCCCGCTACTTCTGGGAACAACTGCGGGCGCTGTTCCTGCAACTGTTCATCCCGGACTGGGAAACGTTGTATCGGGCGCTGGCGTTCGGGCACCGAAGTGAACTGGTGCTGTATGACACCTCCTGACTCCACGCCGCGGCCGGGTGTGCGAGAAACGGTTCTTCAGGGACACCACGATAGCCAAACGACACGTCGGCAACCGAGCCGGAGAGGATGGCTTCCCCCACCGATCGGCTCACGCCCGCACGGCGCGATCGAATCGACACCGCGAGCGTGCAAAACGCGTTAGCGGGAATTGCTGCAGACAAATCAGCAATTCCCGCTAATCCACGGAGTTGAGTGAATAAGCGGTTTTCAGGGGGTCTGGAAAAAAGGTTCTCGTAAACTTTTCATCTTAGAATCAGTATCATGTCAGCACCTTTTGAAGCAATAGGTGATTGAACATGTCCAACCGCCTCACCCGCAAGACACTCAGCGTCCCGGGGCTGCTCCGGGAAGTACGCGCCGGTTTCGACCGCATCGAGGATACCATCGCCAGCCGGGGACTGAACCTGACGGACTGTCTGATGTCGGGGCTGGCGGTGTTCGGATTGAAGTACGTCTCGCTGTTACGGTTCGACCGCGACGCTCGGCAGAACGAGTTGATCCGGTCGAACCTGAAGAATTTGTACGGAATCGGGCGGGCGCCGTCGGACACGGCGTTGCGGGAACGGCTGGATGAGGTGGATCCCCGGACGTTGCGTCGCGCGTTCAAGCGCCTGTTCGCGGTGTTGCAGCGGGGCAAGGGCCTGGAGGGTTTCATGCATTTGGGCCATTACCTGCTGTCGGTGGACGGCACGGGGTATTTTTCCTCCCCGAGCGTGCATTGCGAGCATTGCTGCGAGAAGCATCATCGGGACGGGCGCACCACGTACTACCATCAGTTGTTGGGCGCGGTGCTGGTGCATCCGCAGCACCGGGAGGTGTTTCCATTGGCGCCGGAGCCGATCGTCAAGGGCGACGGGGCGAAGAAGAACGACTGTGAGCGCAACGCGGCGAAGCGGCTGTTGAAGGATGTGCGCCGCGAGCATCCGCATCTGAAGCTGATGGTGGTGGAGGATGCGCTGGCCTCCAACGGCCCGCACATCGAACTGCTCAAGGCCTTGGACATGCGTTTCGTGCTGGGTGCCAAGCCGGGCGACCACGCGCACCTGTTCCAGTGGGTGGAGGCGACGCCGCAGACACGCACGTTGGAGACGGTCGACGCCGACGGCACGGTGCACCGGTTCCGTTATCTCAACGGTGCGCCGCTGAACGACGCGAATTTCGAGTTGGAGGTGAACTTCCTGGAGCACTGGGAGCGGTGCCCCAACGGCAAGGAACAGCATTTCTCGTGGGTCACGGACCTGCCGATCGACGAATCCAACGTCATGGACTTGATGCGCGCCGGGCGGGCGCGCTGGCGGATCGAGAACGAGACGTTCAATACCCTGAAGAACCAAGGCTACGGCTTCGAGCACAACTTCGGTCACGGCGAAAAGCATCTGGCGACGGTGTTCGCGCACCTGATGATGCTGGCCTTTTTGATCGATCAAATCCAGCAGCGCTGCTGCCGACTGTTTCAGGCGGCCAAAGCCAAGGCCGGACGCGCCCTGTACTTCTGGGACAAGCTCCGGAGCCTGTTCCTGGGTCACATCGTCCCCGACTGGGAGACGCTCTACAAGGCCATCGCGTTCGGCTACCGCGCCAGCGAACTCGTGGCGCACGACACCTCATGAGGCGACCGCCGCGGCCGACCGTGCGACGAGCCGGTGCTTCAGGGGAACAGGTAGCCAAACAGACCATCCGGCGCCGAGCCGGCGGGAACCGCTTCCCCCGTCGTTGGCCTCACCCCCTCAGACAATCTCAGTCCCGGCAAATTTGACATCCCAACCGCGTTAGCGGGAATTGCTGCAGACAAATGAGTCAGATTGACACTACTGGTGCCATGTGTTATGGGTAGCTTTGTACACTGTGTAAAAGCCGTGGCTGGTGTCTTAAAAAAACAACAATAACGGCTGTGTCGCTTTGGGGAGCGAATGGGCGACCAGAAAACATATCGTGTCATGTATACCAATTGCGCATCGCACGCAATGGCATCTCTTTGTGGCTCATTAGCAGGTGTGCGTCTGCTGCTCAATCGGCACCAGAGGCCGTAGAGGGTTTTCGTTGGCGCCACCCAAAACTGGAAGAAAGAGGAATCCTATGAAACTTAACAGAGTACTCATCGGGGCGCTTGCTCCACTTTCGGGCGCGCTCTTGTTCTTGCCGGGCCAGGTCGACGCTCAGGAACAGGGTGCCGCCGCGGGTGCGCTGGAGGAGATCGTCGTAACGGCCCGCCGGCGCGAGGAGAGTCTACAGGACCTGCCGCTGTCAATTGCGGCCATTACCGCTGACACCATGCAGGCCCAGGGCATCTACAACATCCAGCAGGTGAGTGAGTTCGTACCGAACTTGACCTTCGCCGAGTCGGATCGCGCCAACAATACCCGGATCTTCATCCGCGGAATCGGCGGCGGTCACCCGGACCCGACGTTCCCGTTCGGGACCGGCTTGTATATCGACGGCCACTACATCCCCAACTCGACCGGTGCTTACTTCAGCACGCTGGACATCGAGCGGGTGGAAGTGCTGCGCGGTCCCCAGGGGACGCTGTTCGGCAAGAACACCACCGGCGGTGCGGTCAACATCATCACGACCAAACCCCAGCCGGAGTTCGGGGCCAGCGCACTGGTACGTGCCGGCGATTTCGGCCAGCTCGATGCCAGAGGCATGCTGAACCTGCCGCTCAGCGACACCGCATCGTTACGCGTCAGTGCGGCTTCGACGGAGAGCGATGGAACTTACTGGAACCGCTTCCTGAATGAACCCGTGGACTTCAAGGACCAGACCGCCATGACCGCCGCCTTGCGGTTAACCCCGGGCGATCACTGGACCCTCGATGCCACCATCATGAACTCCACGCAGCGAGACGGGAATCTCGGCCGGGCGTGTTTCCCGGGCAGCGGCAACTGGTCGCGAGGGCGTGACACTCACTTCTACGTGGGGGGTGACCCCATCGGGACCGGGCCGCCCGTCGCCACGCCGGGTCTGATCGAGGCCACCGCCGAGTGTGCGCTCAGCAACACCATGGGGCCGCGCGTGAATGCCTCCGGCACGCACACCTTCTCGAATGTCGATCAGGACGGCGTTTTCTTCGGCGCCAGATGGGATTCCGGGGGTGAGATCGGCGTATTGGACAATCTCGCCATCAAGCAGATCGCCTCAACCCGGGAGATCCGCTATCACTACTATCAGGAGCGCGACTACACGCCGTTCGACATGCGTGGGATCGGCACCTTCGGCGACGATGCCTTTTGGAGCGAGACGACAAGTTACGAGTTCCTGGCAGAGCTGGGCGTGAATGAGCGCCTGGACATCGTCACGGGCGTCAATTACTTCGACGAGGTGAGTTCGTCCGGCGGCAGAGGCTGTTACGACACGTTCAAGAGCAACTTCGACCCGGCCAACCCCGACGTGGATATCCCCTGTGAACCCTACAACGGGCTCGTCTTCGATCAGTTGCCCGACAGGGAAGCCATCACCGGTATAGCCCTGGGCGGGGGCACGAAAATGGCCACGCAGAATGCCAGCGTGTACAACACTTCAATCGGGATATTCGGCCACCTGAATTACGCCCTCACCGACAGTTGGACCTTGGAACTGGGTGTCCGACACACCACCGAAGACCGTGATTTCCACAACATCGAATTCGCGCTCTCCAATACGTCCAACAATGGCGGCCCGAACGGGACCAACAACTTCGATGCGATCATGAACGACCGCAGCGTGAATCAACTCGGCTTCTACAACGAGGGCTCGGCCACGTTCAGCGAGACCACGCCGATGATCAGCTTCAGCCGGGCCTTCGAAGGCGGCGACACGCTGGACAGCGGCATGCTCTACTTCCAGTATGCGGAGGGCTTCCTTACCGGCGGCTTCAACTCGGAGATCAACACCAAGAGCGATCCCCTGCTCCTGAGTCAGTTCCTGACGTTTCAGCCCGAGCACGTCGCCAACTATGAGGCCGGCTTCAAGGGGTCGTTCGCGGACAACCGCGTGCAGATCGCCTCGGCGGTGTTCTTCATGGACTATACGGACAAGCAGGATTCGATCACGATCGACAACTCCGACGGTCGTTTCAGCGGTGATCCTGCGTTCGGCGTCGTGACCAATGTTTCCGAAGTCGAGATCTATGGAATCGAGTTCGAGCTGCGGTCCAACCCGTGGGACGGCGGCTTCATCTCGGCGGATCTGGGGTATCTGTTCAACGAGTACAGTGTTTACAATTCGCTGGATTCGGATACGTTGCAACTCATTGATTTGTCGGAAGCGGTAATCGAGGATTACAGTCCGGAGTGGACGTTGAACTGGCGGGTCGAGCACCAGTTCAACCTGGCCAATGGCGCAACCGTCATACCGATGTTCGGCGCATACTGGCAATCGGACTACGACTGGGATGCCGACCTGATTACCGATGCGCCTTCGGTCTGCTTCCAGCCGGCCTACAGCAAGCTCAGGGCACGCCTGACATATGAGCCCGCGGCAGCGAACTATGAAGTATCGGTCTTCGGCAACAACATCAGCGATGAGGATATCTTCGAGGGCTGCAGCGGAAGTTCCGGCGGCTTGATGCAATATCGGCTCGCGACGCCGGCAGCCTGGGGGGTGGAGTTCAATTATCGCTGGGGTACCTAAGTGCTTGGGAACCCACGCTGCGTGACTGGTTGGTTACGCTGGCGTCGGGATCCAAAGCGAGTCTGAATACACGGCACCTCTTCGGAGGTGCCGTGGCTTTATGGAGGCGTTTGGCGCTGCGGCGGGACCGTCTGCAGGGGATCACCGCTGCCGCGAGTATTGATAGTCGCCAGATACGTGAATCAACATGAGGTCTGTTGCCACGCCCTCGTCGTTGACAATGAACCGGTAACCGAGTCCCAGACCGTCGAATAGCGTCTCGGATCGCGGCACTAGCGGCCGCGGCGCGCCCTCGTCGAGGCCGGGGGCGCCGAGGCCCGCCCCGCTGTAGGGGCCGACGATGGTGGCGAACAATTGGCCGCCGGAGAGCGATACCTCGTACGTCCGCTCGTTTCCGCCGTATATTCCGGTGTAGACGCCGACGTACCGCGCCAGTACCTCGGGCGGCACGGATACTGCCGGATTGGCGGCGTCCGAAAGGCTGCCCACCCAGTCTTTACTGCTGCGTTCGCAGACCGCCTCGCGCATGTCCGTATCGGCCGCCAGCTCCATGTCCACCGTAAAGCCCCACGGCTCTACGAACGCACCGGGATCGGTGAAGGTGACCTCCACCTGCAGGTGGCCGAAGTCGGAACGCCGGTAGCGCTCCGTGATCCGCAGCGCCTCCGTGTGCGAGACCCCGAAGCGACTCACCCACGTCTTGTCGTTGAATCCGGCACTGTCGACGACCAGCGTGTCGCCCTCCCAGCGCCCCACCGAATACCCCGCCCAGGTTGGAAAAGGGTTGGCTTCCAGCTCGCGGCCGTCCATGTGGATCACGCGATAGGTGAGGTCGTCGTTCAGTATCGCGACGGCAGTCGGCGTCTGGAGGAAGCGTTTCCAACCGCCAAACCGCTGGCTCTCGGGCCCGCTCGGCTGACACAGATAAAAGGGGCGCGTCTTGTAGAACTCCTGTTGACGTTGACGGACGAGGTCGGTGACCCACGGCTGCAAGGTGGCGGAATCGAGACGGACCAGGGGAGGTACCCCGTTCCACACGCCGGTCAAATCCGGCTGGCCATCGGGTCCACGCGGCGCCGGTGCGGTGAGGTCCGGCCTCCCGTCAGTCGTGCGCGGGATGCCCGGCCAAGGACGATCCATCCATTGGGCCGCGGCAGGCATCGTGCCCGCGAACAGCAACAGCGTCGCGAGAAACAGCTTCATACATTTCCTCCAGTCTCCCGGAACCGACTTCGAGCGCCATGGATTATCAGGTGCATTGGCCTGATTCTAACGCCTGGAGGTCGACCGGCTCCACATGACTGCGCCGGATTGCCCCTCGAATGCTACCGATCACGCCGAAGGCGGCGCTCAGGTTATTGCCTGGCCCTGCGGACCCGCTCGCGCCGCTCGGCCTCAATGGCCAGGGCGTCTTCCTCAGCGGGATCCCAGTATTCGGTTCCGTCCGACTTGACGATTCGTACCAGCCACATGGCGTTGCCGCCCGACCGGGCCGGATGGCCGACGGCGGTCAGCGTCTCGCCCGGGGAAAACAGGTTGTCCGTCCAGCCGCGGCGAGCCAGCGAGAGTTTGCCGGGAGCCTCAACCGTCCAATCTTCGGCCTGACCGCTATCAGCCGCCACGCTGATATGAACCCAGGTGTGCGGATTGACCAATTCAAGGCCGGTAAATTCACCTTCAACGAGCATCGTCGCCGAGGAATCGTAGACCGCGCCGGAGGCGTGGTGCGCGACTGTACCCAACGGTGACGTGGCAGCGGCGATAGCAACAGTCACGGCCGGGAGCGATTGGAATATGCGAGCGGGCATAGGCACTACTCTCTGCCAGCGACGCATGCGCCGCCGGGATTGAACTCCTGCTCGCGCCTTGATCGGCACTGCGACAGGTTCATCTCGGAAATTGCTGGTTCCCGTCCTACTCCAGAAAATTCTCGAACTCGCCGAAGTCCAGGTAGTCCCCGGAGCAACTGATCTCGCTGAGTTCCCAATGGGCGGGTGCCAGGCGGTAGTAGAGGGTCTCCGCTACCCACGGTTCGGCCAACGCGACCGGGTCTTCCATGGTGATGTCGATCTCCAGATTCAGGTTATCGACCCGGCGGAATACCTCGGTGACCTTCAACTGGTCGCTGTGCTGATAGCCGGAACGGTCCATCCAGGTACGTTCGTCGATGCCGACCGTGGTGACGACGAACGTCGTATCGTCCTCCCAATGGCCGACCGAATTGCCCAGCCAGAGCAACACCGGGTCTTCGGGGCTCTCCCGACCGTCCGTGAATATGCGGCGAATCGTGTGATCGTACTCATAGAGCATGATCATCTGCGTATCCGTGTAGACGATCTCGAACGGGTAGGGGTGGAAGTAGACTCGCGGGACACCGGGCGGGTAGCACCGGGTCAATACCGGATCGTTGGTCTCCGCGAGGGAGAAACCGCCGGCGTTGGAGTCCCTCGCGGTGGCGAAACGTTCCTCTCCCCACGCCGTCAGCCTGGGCGGTTCCGGTGTCCACGTCGAGCCGCTTCGGAACGCCCCCTCCGGGCGGATTCGGGTCCAGACCCCGGTGAGATCCCGCGCCGGAGCCGGTCCCTCGACCAGCGGTTGCGGATCCGTCGGACTGCCCGTCCCGAATTGCGCCAGCGCGGTCCCGGAGAACCCGAGTGTCATGGTAAGAGCGAGGATTGCAATGCTTGCGCGGCCCATGCCGTCACCTCCTGTCTGAATCGTCATCGATAGAGGGATCGTGCCGTCTAGTCCAGCACTTCCCACAACGGGATCGCTTCGCCGTCGGGCATGATGATCTCGTTGATCGCTACGGAATGGCCATCGTTTCTGGCCGCACGGCCCGTGATGCGGATCTGGTCGCCCGGCTGCAGCGTGCTCTTTGTCCAGCCGCCTCTGGCCAGCTTGTTCGGCGCCGTGAGTTCACCCTGCCAGTGCTCGATCTCACCCGACTCGGTGGTGATGTCGAAATAGACCTGCACGTGCGGATTCACGAAGCGAAATTCCGTCACGGTGGCCTCGAGCATGATCACGTCCGTGGAGTAAACTGCCCTGCCGTGATGGGCCAGTGCGGAAGCGCTGAGCAGGAACGCGGTCGTCAAGAGGAACAGAAATTTGGTTCTCATGTCTGTCAGGACTCCTGTGTCTGCGGCGCTTCGAAAGCCGACTCCGAGGCTCCGGCGCGCCTGGCGATTCTCCTATTGTAGGGCCACCGGCGGATGGCGTCATCCTTATCGCGGCACCTTATCGCGGCACGCCAGATGTAAGCCGCGCAGCCCCAAGGGCATACGGCAGCAGGGCGTCCGGCGGCGTCCGAAAAATCCTCTGCCGGGACGTCCGGCGGCGTTCAAGGAATCGGCTACTGGTTCGCCCGGCGAATACGCTCGCGGCGCTCTTCTTCGATCGCCAGCGCGTCGGCAATCAATGGATCGATGATCTCGGTGCCGTCCGACCTGACGAGTCTCTCCAGCCAGATCGCATTCTGGCCCGCGGATGCGGGATTGCCAACGGCGGTTATCGATTCTCCGTCGGCAAACATGTCATCGGTCCAACCGCGGCGCGCCAGAGAAAGTTTGCCCGGTCCCTCGATCATCCACTCCTCGACGTCGCCATTTTCATTGGTCACGTTGACAAATAATCGAGCGTGCGGATTCACCAGTTCAAGCCTGACAACTTCGCCAACGAGGGTTTCAGTGGTGCTGAAATCGTAGACGACCCGGTAGGAATGATGGGCCTGTGCAACAAGCGGGGCCATCGTCAGCAGCGCGACAGCGAGCGCGGCGGATTGCATGTTGGCCAGTCTTCCGGTCATCACGCTTCCGGAATTACGCAGGATTCATAGGGGTAGATCTCTTCGGTAGGTGCCCATGCCCATGCGCGGGCCATCACCAGTGGCTTGCTCAGATTCACCGGATCCCGAAACGCCACCTCCAACTCAAGCCGGTTGCCGTCCGCCGATCTCGTGTAGCGCTCGATTGCCGTCAGTTGATCGCTGTGGGCGAATCTCGCGTTTGAATGGTTCGCGGTGACCCCGATCGTTTCCACGATCAATGCATTGTCTTCGTAGTGCCCGACCGAGTAGCCCAGCAGGGTCGATTCGGGGTCTTCCGGCAGGCTTCGACCGTCCAGATAGATCGTTCTTCGCGCGGTCCACTCCGAATAATAGAGCGTGACACGGTCTTCGAACTGCTCCAGTTCCATTGCATGGGGGGACAGGATCTGGCGCGTGAACCCCCACGGCTCGCATTGGGTCAGGGACGGATCGGCGGCCGGATTAAAGGGGTAGTTCTCGAGCGCCTCGGGAGTCAGGTGTTCGGGTATCAGTTCGCCCGAGTTGAACCGCTGCGCCTCCTGCCGAAGCTCCGCGTACGAGCGATCGAAGTTGTCCGGGTCGTCGAGCAGTTGGGTGAGATAGTCCCGCGCCGCGACCGTACAGCCTGTGTGGCAGAATGCGTCCTCGGCCCGGGCGGGCGGGTCGCTCCACATGCTGCTCAGGTCGGGGACATCCGCAGGCGCCTGGGCGCCGGCGGTGTGCGCAAGCAAGGAAAAAATGATCGGTCCGGAGAGTATTCTGGTTTCCATGTGCATATGTGTCGACCTCAGCAGGAGGTTAGCACTTTGCGTGGTGCGAGGTGAATCGATCATGCGCACGTGTCATCACAAGACACGCTCGACTGATACGATGAAATATCGCGATAGAATCGATTATCAGGCCTATCGGTTGTTGGGCCGTAAGGGGGGCCGATGAGTAAATTTGCCGGATTGACAATTGTCTTCGTGCTTGCGGCATTTGGCCGCATTGTAGAAGCAGCTCCGAACGTACTGCTGATTCTTGCCGACGACATGGGCGTCGAGGCGCTGTCGGTTTATGGGCTTGCCGAGACGGCGCCCACGACCGCGGCGCTGGAAGAACTCGCACAGGAGGGCGTGGTTTTCACGAACTTCTGGTCGCAGCCCGTTTGCTCGCCCACTCGCGCAACGATCATGACCGGGCGCTACGGGTTTCGGACCGGGGTCGGCCGTCCGGTGGCACCGCACGCCGACGGCGGCGGATCGGGTTCCTTGCCGCCGCCGCTGGCCAAGCCGGCCGGTGCGCCCTATGAGACGACGGGAATGGGGCGCCGCGTCGAGAACCCGATCAGCCGCGGACTACGCACGGATGAATTCATGCTTCCCCAGGCGCTGGATGCGGGCACCGGCGGTGCCTATCGCACGGCGGCGATCGGCAAATGGCACATGGCCGACGCCGATAACGGTTGGCTGGAACACCCGAGGCGGGCCGGCATCGATTTCTATTCCGTGATCATGCACGGTGAAGACCCGTTCTTTACCTGGCGAAAGAACCTGAACGGCGAGGTCGTCAGGACGACGGATTACGGGGCCGTCGATCGTGCGGACACGGCCATCGAGTGGATTCGGGAGCAGGGCAATGAGCCCTGGTTCATGTGGCTGAGTTTCATCCTGCCCCACACGCCGCTGCACCTGCCGCCGCGCGAACTCCTGCAATCCGACTACTCCGACCTGAGCCCGACGGCGAACACCAGCGAAAATCCCATTCGGTATTTCCACGCGATGGTCGAGGCGATGGATACGTCCATCGGTCGGGTACTGGATTCCATGACGCCCGAGGTACGCGAGAATACCTACGTGATTTTCATCGGCGACAACGGCACTACAAGCGGTTCGGTGGCGGCGCCATTTAAGGCAGGGCGCGCCAAGGGGACGGTTTACCAGGGCGGGGTCAATGTGCCCCTGATCGTATCGGGACCCGGTGTCGATGAGGAGAGCGTTTCGGAACCGTTGATCAATTCGGTGGATCTCTTCGCGACGATTCTCGATATGGCCGAAGTGGACGCCGCCGAAGCGGTTCCACAGGACATCGGTCGGGATTCGGTGAGTTTTTTCCCGTACCTCGCCGAGCCAGGTGCGCCCTCCCGGCGAGACTGGGTCTATGCGGACGTATTCTCCGGTAGCTTCGCGGGCGTTGCGGACGCCGACTACACCATGCGAAACGATCATTTCAAGCTGTTGCGCCATCAGGGGGTCGAAGAGTTCTACGACCTCGCTGAGGACCCTTACGAGCAGCAGAATTTGCTTGAAGGGCAGTTGTCCCCGGAGCAGCAGGCGCAATTCCGGCTGCTCAGCGAGCAGATCGACGGGTTAAGGGCGAGTTCGGCGTCCGCCGGGCGCTACCTGCGGTGAAACCGGGTTATTCGATACCGAACGCGAGAAATACGTTGCCGGGCATGACCCCGGCATGGTGCGAATAGCCGGAGTTGGTGAACAGCATGCCGGTGACAATGGCCGGGCCGCCGTTGCTGATGGAGCCGCCGTTGGCCCGCACGCCGTTCACGGTCTCGAATTCCCGGGCCGTGTCGTATTCCCAGACGATCTGTCCCGTTTCGGTCGAGTAGGCGCGCATGTGTCCGTCCACGGAGCCCGAGAACACCGCGCCGGGGATGACGCTGACTGCCGCCGCCTGGGCCTTGCTGCAGGGCGATCGGTCACCGCACGAGGGGGCCGGCGTGCTCCAGACCACCTCGCCCGTTCCGAGATCGAGCGCGAACAGCCCGCCGCCGGTGGTCGGGTCGCCGCGGGTCGTATCGTCGATGGCGGCGTAGACATGGTCGTCGTCCGCAGCCGTGCCCCACGCGATCCCTCCATCGATGCCGCCCTTGCCGATGCGAGTCTGCCAGACGATCGCGCCTTCGTTGTCCGGATCGATCCCGTAGACGATGCCCGACTTCTGGCCCACCGTCAGCAGGCGTTGCCCATCTCCTAGATCCACCAGGTTGGGTGAGGAGCCGAAGTCGAAGTCGGGCCCATTGTCCTCGGGGCAGTTGGCGTGACTGCTCGCCCCTGGCTGGCAGCTCCCGTTCCAGACGTCGCCGCCGGTGACCTGCCGGATCCAGCGGATCTCTCCCGTCTGCATGTCAAGCGCGACCACGGCGTCCGACGTTTCCGCGACCGGCAGCGAATAAGAGTTGCCGGTCGCCACATAGATGGCACCGAGCTCGGGATCGAGCGTCGGCGCCGACCAGATGCCGACACCGGAAGGCCCCCACTGTTGGGTCCCGACCTCGTTTCTGCCAATGGGTTGCGGTTCGTCCGTCATGTACGTCCGCCAGATTTCGTCCCCACTGGCCGCGTCCAGCGCGACGATTCCCCCGCGGGCACGGCAGCATTCGTAGTCGGGTTTGGCGGGCTGGGACTCCTCGCGAGAGGCAAGCGGCACGAATACGTGCCCGTCATGCACCGCGAGCGCGCCGGTAATCCGGCTCAGGGGATAGGTATCGAGCCGCACCTTCCACCGGAGCTCCCCGGTCGCGGCATTCACCCCATAGGCGTGGGTCTGCAGATCGCCGAATATGGCCATGACCGATCCGTCAGCGGTTTCGGCGAAATTGACGGCCGTTCTGACCCCCGATTCGGCCTGGTACATCCAATGAATGCAGCCCGTCTCGACATCCAGGGAATAGACGCCGCCGCCCCAGCTACCGACGTAGACGCGGCCGCCCACGGCCGCCGGCTGGGCGCTGGCTGAGCTGTCACCGGGGAATCCGAATGCCCATTTCAGTTGCAACCGCGGTATGTCTTCCGGCGGCAACTGAGCACCTCTGGCACGGTGAAAACGCAGGTTGGCGCCAGGGTCCCGGCCTCCACCCCAGCCGATCCAGCTCGGCCCGTCGATGGATGCCTGAAACGGTTGGCCGGTCGCAGCCCCGGGGGCGCCGCAGTACGCGGATGCGGGTATGGGTGCGTCGAGCTCACCGGAAAACGGTTTGCCGGCCAGGTATTCTGCAAGCGCCAATCGTTCGGTGCGGCTCATCTGGGTCGCCTGCCGGGTCATCGTGCCCGAGTCCATCGACGTAAAGATCTGTTCAGGCGTCATCAGGCTCATCACGTCGCGCTCCGGCGGGATTCCGGCATCGTGGCAGGCGACGCAATAAATCTCGTATGCCTGCGGCCCGTCCATTGCGCCCAGCGATACCGGCAGGAATGCTGCGAACGAGGATACTGCCAGCACGGTCAGCAATCGCTTGTGGATTCCGGGCAGGAGAAGACTCTCGCCTCCCGGCCTCGTCGCGCAATCATTCCGAATTTGGTCGTGTGAATGTGTCGACATCGGTGCCTCATTGCTTACCGCTGGTTGCCGGCCCGGTCGGTTCTTGCGCGTATTCGCGTGTCTCCCGGGACTATCGGTTGCGTTGCAACGATTCTACTCCCCGAACTCTCGCTGTTGTATTGTGTACCAAGCGAAACTCGCAGAGGTGTCTCGATGCGGGGAAGACATTTGCAAGGTTACCGACCGTCGGCATTGGCCTGTCTGCTGATCGTAGCGATAAGCGGGCCTTCGAGCGTTCACGCCCAGGACGAATTTGCCGAACTCTCAAGCAGGGGAGAGGCGCTCTTCTTCGAGCGGGTGTCCTGCTGGATCTGTCACGGCGAGGACGCTCAGGGCCTGATCGGCCCGTCGCTGCAGCATGGCCCGACGCCGATGGACATCCAGGTGCAACTCGACTCCAACCCACAGATGGCGGTCATCGTGACGGAACTGAATCCGCAGGCGGAGGACCTGCTGGCATTGGCGACCTATCTTCACGATTCCAACGGCAAGTCCGTCAGCGCCGACGATCTGACGAACTGGCGCTCGCAGTTGGCCGAGATGGCTGCGGCTCGTGCGCCGGAGACCGAGTTCCTTCTCACGGAACGGGACAAGCTGGTCATGCAGATCCAGTCGTTCGACTCGGTACTGGCAGAATGGCCCAGGCGCGCGAAGACCGGCAGCCTCGGTCGGGACTACGAAGTTGAGGTACTGGAAACGTTCGAGCCGGGCGAGCCCGTATTCCATCCCGAACCGGGGCGGGTCTATTTCTACCAGAATACCGGCACGACGGTGCGCATGGTCGACCACGGTGAGACGCCCACCAACACGTCGCAGGTTGTCGTCGGCGATGCACTGGCCCGGGAGGTCATCACTTTCGGGCAGATGCCCCAGCGATTGCGAGGAGGCGTGCACACGACAGTGCTGTCGCCGGATGCACGTCACGTTTATATCATCGGCGGTGGGCTTGGCCTGGGCGGCGGACCGGGCTCGGCCAGGACCGCGTCGACGTTGCTAAAGGTAGACGCCTTGACGCTGCAACCCGTCAAACATCTGAATATCGGCGGGCGGTTGCATCATGGGCAGATTTTCCAGGACCGGTACCTGCTGCTCGACATGTTCACCAGCGACCCCGACGCGCTCGACGTGTTTCTCTTCGATCCCGAGACGGACGAGATTGTCGGCGGGATTCGGGGCGAGGATCTGGGCGGGCGCAACTATACGTCGTTTACTGACGACGAGTTCATCTACGTGCTGATGCAGCCGGCGGGTGCCAATGCACGCGGCTTTGCCGCAGGTAGTGTGACCGCCCTCAGACCCTACTGGGTGGCCAAGGTGGACCCGGGCAATTGGGAAGTCGTGGCGGAGTATCCGTACGCGGGGTATCGGGGCGACTGGATAATCATCGATTCCCGGAGCGAATACATGTACGTGCCGGCGGCGGTCTCGAACAACGTCACCAAGGTCAATCTGGCCACGGGGGCCATCGAGTGGTCGACCCCGACAGGGGTCGGTCCGTACGGTGGCACGTTGAACGCCGACGAAACCCAGGTCTGGATTTCCAACAAGGGCGAGACCAGCGGCCAGTTCGGGCGTACCATCACGGTCGTCGAGACCGCCAGCGGACGCATCCTCGATACGGTCTTTTCCGGATACAAGGCAGACCACGTACTGCTGTCGCCGGACGGCAAGGAGATGTGGGCGACCAGCAACGGCGAGGGCAGCATCTACGTCTTCGATGCCCAGACGCGCGAGCAATTGACAGTCATCAATATGCCTCATCGCGGCGAGCCCCACGGCCTGGTCTGGGTTACATATGACGAGAACGGCGAGGGCAGGGTGGTGAGAGACCAGGGCGGGTTCCACAATGGCGTGCATCCGGCCCGCGGGAGTCCGTTAACCCTCGCCGGCCGCTGAGTGTTGCCTCCGGATACGTCACGGGCGAAGATCGAAGTCGGTTTGCGAAGGCGGTTTGCAAGGGCGGTTTGCGAGGGCGTGAGCGAAGGACAAATGCGAAAGAGGTTCCGGACATGAAGCAAGTGTCGTTGAATTCGGCCATATCGTGGGTATTGGTCACTGGATTGCTGATATCTGCACCCGGTTTCGGCGCGGATCGGCCGAATATCGTTTTCATGCAGTCGGACGATCAGTCGTGGTACGGGCTTTCGGTGCAGATGCACCCGGATATGCCCAATTCCAGGAGCGACTTCTACCGGACGCCTCGGCTGGAGGAGTTGGCCGGCCAGGGGATGCGTTTTTCTGCGGCGTACGCGCCCGCGACCGCGTGTTCGCCCACCCGCATGAGCCTGCAGAGCGGCATGACGCCAGCCAGGAACCATTGGACGAAAGCGCACCCGATCGCGACGGCGGAAAGCAACTACCGGATGATCCCCGTGCAGCATCACAAGTCGATTCGGGACGAGGTCGTGACCATCGGCGAAGTGCTCCAGGCGGCGGGCTACACGACCGCGCACTACGGCAAGTGGCACCTGGAGGGCGGCGGGCCGCAGCGACACGGCTATGACGAGAGCGACGGCAACACCGGCAATGCGAACGCGGACCCGTTGAACGACCCGGAGAACCCGTTGGACGTCGTCGGGATGTCGGAGCGCGCCCTGGATTTCATGAGCCGTGCGGATGACGCCGGACAACCCTTCTTCGCTCATATTTCCTACTATCCGCTCCACCGCCAGTTCAACGCTGCGCCGAAGACCAAGGCGGCAGCCGAAGCGCGTCCGGCGGGCAAAATACACTCCGACATCGAACTCGCCGCCGTCACCGAGGACCTGGATATGGGCGTGGGCGTGCTCATGGACGGCCTGGAGAGGCTGGGTCTGAGCGACAACACCTATCTGATCTACATGGGAGACAACGGTCACCGTCCCGGCGACGACAACGTCAGAACCAACGATCCGAACACGCCCGCGCCGCTACTCGGCGCCAAGGGCAACGTCTCCGAAGGCGGCATCAGGGTGCCCTTCATCATTCGCGGGCCGGGTATAGAGGCGAACTCCTGGTCCCACGTACCCATCGTCGGATGGGATCTGTTTACGACCTATGCGGCATGGGCCGAGATTGACCCGGCCGATCTTCCGGAGGGGATCGAGGGTGGCAGCATCGCTTCCGTTCTCGATAGTGGCGGAATCGGTGAGGTGGAAAGACCGTTTCCGGGGATGGTGTTTCACTTCCCGCACTACCAGGCGGGCACTCCCCAGTCGGCGATTCGCGTGGGGGACTACAAGCTGATCAAGTACCTCGAGACGAACCAGACGGTCCTTTTCGACATCGCGGAGGACATTGGCGAGCGGCACAATATCGCGTCGGCGATGCCGGAGAAAGCCGCCGAGCTCGAAGCGCTTCTGGACGGTTATCTCGAGTCGGTGCAAGCCGACATGCCCGTGGCGAATCCGGATTACGATCCGGCAAAGGAATCCTGGGTCGGCACCCGAAACTACGATCTCACGATCGATCCGAGGTGGTACTACTTCCCTGAATCCTGAGGCAGTCGAGTTTCGTTCAATATGGCCATGAAGAAAAACAACTGGAAGGCGGCTGCCGCCCTAATGCTGCCGATGGTGTCCGGCGGCGCCGTCGCCGCACCGAATATCCTGCTCATCATCGGCGACGATATGGGCGTGGATGCCCTCGCGTCTTATGGCGTTTCGGAACACACACCGGTTACGGTGGCACTCGACGAGTTGGCCCGCGAAGGTGTGCAGTTCACCAATTTCTGGGCGCAGCCGGTCTGTTCGCCCACCCGGGCCACGGTCATCACCGGCCGCTACGGTTTTCGAACCGGCATCGGCCGACCCGTCGGCGGCGGCCCGATGCCGCCACCGCCCGAGATTCCTGCCGGGGCGCACGCTGAATCCACAAACGAACCGAATCCGGCCCTGGCTGCGGACCGTGCACTGCCGCGCCCGTTCCTGCTGCCGGAGGAGTTCACCTTGCCCAACGCGCTCAAGTCCGGCGCCGATCCAGGCTACTCCACCGCGGCGATCGGCAAATGGCATCTGGCCGGTGCGGACAATGGCTGGACCGACCACCCGAACCTGGCCGGGTTCGACCATTTCTCGGGCCTGATGGGCGGCGGCCCAGAGTCCTATTTCGCCTGGAGAAAGGTCGTGGACGGCGAGGCTTCAGGCAAGCTGGGCTACACGCCGGCGGACAAGGTGGACGACGCGCTGGCCTGGTTGGAGCGGCAGGGGGACGACCCCTGGTTCTTATGGTTCGCTTTCAATCTGGCGCACACGCCGATGCACATGCCGCCGGCGGAACACTGGCAATCGGACCACTCCGAAGTGGATCCCGGCGCCATGCCCGCCGAGAGCTGGCGCGCGGCATTCGTCGCCATGGTAGAGGCCATGGATACCGAAATCGGCCGGTTGCTGGCGGGGCTCAGCCCCGAGGTCCGGGACAACACCTATGTCATCTTCATGGGCGACAACGGGACCTGGGGCCCGGTCATCACCCCGCCGTTTCGGCCCGACCGCGCCAAGGGCACCATCTACGAGGGTGGCGTCAACGTGCCGTTGATCGTGACCGGACCCGGCGTGGTGCGGGGCGGTGTTTCCGAATCACTGGTCAACTCGACGGATCTTTTTGCGACCATCATGGAAATGGCCGGGGTCGATCCGGCCGAGGCCGTCCCGGAGCACGTCACGCACGACTCCGTCAGTTTCCTTGACGCGTTGTCGAACCCGGCCGCTGCGTCACAGCGGGAATGGCTGTACGTGGATGAGTTCTTCGGCGGATTCGGCGGCGTGGAAACCGCCGACTATGCCATGCGCAACCACCGGTACAAGTTGTTGCGTTTCGAGGGGGCGGAGGAGTTTTACGACTTGCGGGAAGACCCCTACGAAAACGTGGACCTGCTGCAGGATGGGCTGACCGAGCAACACCAGGCCGAATACCAGGTCCTGAAGACCCGGATCCGCGAGCTTCGCGACAGCCGGTAACTGATTTCTGTCGTGGTAGTGAGTGACGGCGTGTCCTGGCAGCCCGTGGTGAGTTCGTCCGCGGAGACCGGTTCGAAATGATCGACGGGATGTTGGCCGGGCTCGTCCTTGCGCTGATGCTGCCGTTTACCTTCGGAATGGACCCGGTGCCGGCGTTTGCGCTGCTCTTGGGCATGTACGCGGTGACTTCGACCAGCGACAGCATCGCCTCGATCATGCTGGGGATTCCCGGCACGGTGGCATCGCAAGCCACGATCCTCGACGGCTACCCGCTGGCAAAGCAGGGCCAGGCCGCGGCGATATCCGAGGCGTGATCGCACTCGTGCTCGGCGGGCTGATGGAGAACAACTTTCAACTCACCACCCAGATCTACGGCGACTACGAGTGGTTGTATAACCGACCGATCGTGGTAGTAATCGAGATTCTCGTCGCGGCCACCATCGTCTACGCGATTCGCGGCCGCAGGCCCCGGGGCGACGTGTCGGAGGCAGGGGAGGGCGCGAAGCTGAATCCGGTGCTGTCGATACCCCTGGCGGGTCACCCTCGGTTACGCCGCGGTCGTGGCGATCGTGCTCTGGGCTTTCTTCGGGCGGCTCATGGGCCTGCTCTTTCATCCGTCCCTGCTGTTTGGCTGAGCAGGCCTTATCCAATACCGCCAGGCTTTCCTGCTCGTCTACCGCCTGAGCCCGAACGACACGAACAGACGCCGCCCGCGCGGGTCGGAGGAACGGGGATCGTAGCTGCCCGCGATGTTCACGAAGGGCGGGTCTTCGTCCAGCAGGTTGGCAGCGCCCAGCGTGACGGAAGCGTCGAGACCCTCGCCCGGACGCTCTCCGAGTGACCAGCGGGCGTTCACGTCCAGGGTGGTGAAGTTGTCGATGGACCCGCCGGCGTCGTCCTCGTACCCGCCCACGTGCCTTAGCAGGCCGGTGATCTGTACAGCGTTTCTGGACCAACTGGCGCCTGCGGCTACCCTGAATCGCTGATTCGGGGCACCGAGGTTGGCACGGTTGAGTTTGCCGAGCGCGTCGACGGCCACGTCCGCGTTGGTCACGTCGTACTCGAGCAGCCACGTCGCCTCCGCCCAGGCATCGATCGATCCGCCGAGGGTGTCCAGGGTCGCGTTCGCAGACACGTCGATACCGGAGGTTTCGATTCGGTCGGCATTGATGAAGGCGACGTTGACGATGGCAATCGTGCCAGCGGACGTGCGTTCGATGCGCGGGTCGAAGGGGTCGGCGTTGGCGATGGCCTGGGCGTTCTCCTTGCGCAGGACGTCCTCGAACGAATAACGCCAGTAATCGGCATTGAATGCCCAGTTCCCGGTGTTTTGCCAGGAGACCCCGGCGTTGAATGCGCTGGACGTCTCAGGTCTCAGGTTCGGATCGCCCAGGGTGCGTCGTCCGGCAAACGTTCTGGAGCCGTCGTGATCGACGATGTTGGTGAAATTGGTCTGCACCCCGCGGGTCTGGAAGGGCGACGGTGCGCGAAACGACGTACTGTAGGAACCGCGAATCGAGACGCCGTCGGTGGCGCGGTAGAGCAGCGTGACTTTTGGATCGAGCGTATCGCCGACCCCCTCGCCGTAGTCCTCGTAACGCAACGCGCCGGTGATTTCGACGCTTTCCGAGATCGGCAGCCAGACCTCACCGTAGGCCGCGCGGACCTGGTCCCTGGCGTCGAAGTCGGGGTTGCCGATCAGAAACGCAAAACCGTCCTGGCGCGTGATGTCATCGTAGAAGAAGTCCACCGACTGATCGCGGTACTGGACGCCTGCGGCGTAGCCTGCATCGCGCCAGGGCAGAAAGCCCGTGACATTCGCTTCGAGCGTCGTCAGTTGCGATCGCCCGTCGCCGAAGTAATCGCCGATGATGAATGGGCGCAGTGCCGGTGAGTTGTGCAGCGTCTCGCCCGGGCGCGCGGCAAAGTTGGAACTGAAGGGGTTGAAAAACAGGCAACCGCCCGCGCCCGCCTGTTCCGGCCCCGCGTCCAGCGGGTTCGCGTTGCAGTCGCCGCCGCCGAAACCCTGAAGGGCCGCCTGAAAGTTTGCGGCGATCACATCGCGCGGATTCTGAAGCGCATCGTTCTGCCCGCGCACCAGCGAAACGTTCCAGGAAGACGTGTTTGTGAACCGGCCTTCGAAACCGGCCGCCAGCCGGGCCGTGTCGTGCTCGTAGAAATTCACTTCGGTCGGCTGCCCGTAGCCGTAGGGCCGGCCCTGGAAATAGACATCTTCGCCGAACGGATTTCCCGGGTGGTATGCGGGGATTATCGGCGTGTTCAACACCGGAAAGCTGGGTGAGACATCGCGATTGATGTCATTGCTTGCGTAACCAAGCTCAGCCCAGAAGTTTCCGGTATCGCCGGAGTCCCAGTCCACCCGGCCCCAGGTATGCAGACGTTGTTCGTTGGGGACCGCGGTGAGCTGCGGACCGTAATCGAAGCGGCAGATTGTGCTGTCGCCGGGTAACGCCTGCAACAGTCCTTCATATTGCTCGCAGTCGGGGTCGGCGAAGGTCTGGCCCAGCGAGGGTACGTTGAAGCTGCCGGGATTGCCGAAACCGCTGGTGGCCGGACGCAGCCAGTCCACTTCGATCAGCACGAGGCTGCTGCGGTCAAGGTAGCTTGCCGCGACCAGAAACTCTCCGTTGCTGCCAAACTCGCCGCCGACCACGCCGTCCAGCGTGAGGTCGTCCTGCGAACCGTCGCCGACCCGGCCGCGGTACTCGGCCTGTAGCTCGATGCCCCGGAAACCCCGTCGGGTGATGAAGTTGGCGACTCCGGCGACGGCTTCCGAACCGTAAATGGCGGCGGCGCCGTCCTTGAGAATTTCCACCCGCTCGACCGCCAGCATGGGGACCAGGCCGGCGAGGTCCACGAAACTCGAACCGTCGTCGGTCTGCGCGGCGGACAGGACCTGCCGCCGGCCGTTCAACAAGACCAGCGTGGACGCGACGCCGAGCCCGCGCAAATTGATGTTGGCGGTGCCGACGGTATAGTTCTGGGTCAGGTTGTCGGAGTTGTTTTCCGCTCCGGCGTTGATGGAGAGAACGCCGACAAGGTCGCGGATATCCTTCAGCCCGGAGTCAAGTAACGTCTGGCCGTCGTAGCTCGAAAGCGGGGAGGGTGAGTCCCCCTGGCGGACGATACGACTGCCGGTGGCCGCCGTGACCACGACTTCTTCGATAGTATTGGTTTGTGCGGCGCCGTTGGCCGCCGCGAAGGTTAACGCCGTGGCTAGAACATTGTGCGGGCGGCGCAGGTTGGAGAGCACTGGGAGCAAATGGAGACTTGGGCTCGTGTGATTTTGGCCTGCGAATATATCAGCAATTTGGAGAGGAGATGAGAACGATGCGGAGTCCGAGGGTCCTTGACGGCTGGGGAATCCTGATGTGCTGTCTCCCGCTCGTGGCATTCGGCCATCACGCACGCTTTGAGTTCGACGAGAGCGAGTTGGTCGAGGTACGGGGCATAGTGACGTCGGTGTTCTGGCGGAACCCCCATATTCGCTTCTCCATCAGCACGGCCGCCAAGAATGACGCGCAAGAAGAATGGCTGGTGGAAGGCTCATCCATCAACCGACTCGAGCGTCTCGGTGTAACCGAGGACATGCTGAATACCGACGGTGAGGTGTCGGTCCTGGGATTCTTGTCGCGGCGGGACGAACGCCGCGTGTTACCCGTGTACATGACTCTGGCGGACGGCCGGGGAATGGTCATGACACTCGGTCCGGCCAAGGAATTCGGCTTGGTCGACGAGAATGCGCAGGACAATACGACCATAGACGATCAGGAAGTTCGGCTCGCGACTCGCCACGCCGAGGGTGTTTTCCGTGTCTGGGTAGTTTCGAGCCGGAGCGGTGGCACTGAAGACCTGCCCCTGACTGCAGCCGCCAGGACGGTGAAGGACGCCTGGGTCCAGCCCGAAGATCGCGCCTGGCGCTGCGACCCGCCGGGCATGCTGGAGAACATGTCGAGCCCCTATCCGATGGAGCTCGTCGACGGCGGCGATGAGATAACCTTGCGCCTGGAGCAGTGGGACGGGGTTCGGACGATCCACATGGACCGATCCATCGACGGTGCCGATCCGCCACCCACGCGCATGGGCTACTCCGTGGGGCGCTGGGAAGGGCGCACATTGATCGTTCAGAGCAAGAATTTCGAGAGCGGCGCCTACGATGACAGAGGCACGCCACAGAGCGCCGCCATGAGAGTCGTGGAGCGTTTCACGCTGAGTGGGGATGAGACGCGCCTGGATTGGTCGGCGTCGGTGGTCGATCTCGAGACATTCACCGAACCGGTCGCTCGACAAAACCTGCATTTCTCGTGGGTGCCCGGCGAGGAGGTCAAGCCCTTCAACTGCTCCGCCCCGGGTCAATAGGAAAATCTGCTAACGTTCGCGTGGCGCGACGCCGAACCGTCGGCGGCCGGTTGCCGGGGAGAGAGGTTTATCTGAGTGGCTCGCACGGTGAGAACAGGCGGGCAGATCCTGGTGGATCAGTTGCTCGTACACGGTACCGAACGTGTCTTCGGCGTTCCTGGCGAGAGCTATCTGCCAGTGCTGGACGCGCTCCTCGATCACCGGGAAGAACTCCGCTTCTTCGCCTGCCGCCAGGAAGGGGGTGCGGCGATGATGGCCGAAGCAGACGGCAAGCTGAGTCACCGCCCGGGGATCTGCATCGTGACCCGAGGGCCGGGGGCGACAAACGCCAGCCCCGGCATTCATATCGCGCAGCAGGACTCGACCCCGCTGATTCTGCTCGTGGGCCAGGTCAGTCGAACCATGATCGGGCGCGAGGCGTTTCAGGAGATCGACCTGCCGCGCATGTTCGGC
Source organism: Candidatus Rariloculaceae bacterium (assembly GCA_965262365.1). GTDB lineage: Bacteria > Pseudomonadota > Gammaproteobacteria > Steroidobacterales > Rariloculaceae > UBA6522. The sequence continues at coordinate 1,818,340 of OZ253541.1, read as the reverse complement.
CCGATAACCAAGTGGGCGATCCAGATCGATGACGCCGCCAGCATTCCGGAGATCGTCGCTCGAGCGTTCGACGTTGCCACCTCCGGGCGGCCCGGTCCCGTCGTGCTGGCGCTTCCCGAAGACATGCTGGCCGAGACCGTCGCCGTCGAGGATGGACAGCCCTGCCGAACAGCTCGAGCGGCGCCTGGCGCACAGGAGATGCGGGCCCTGAGCGCGATGCTGAGTGCCGCCGAGCGTCCACTGGCGATCGTGGGCGGTTCCGCATGGAATCCGGAGGTCGCCATGGGCGTGCGATCGTTCGCAGAGCGATCCGGACTTCCGGTGGCGGCCTCGTTCCGTCGGCAGGATTACTTCGATAACACGCACCCGCTTTACGCCGGCGATCTCGGGCTGGGCATCAATCCCAGGCTCGCACAACGAGTGCGCGATGCCGATCTCCTCCTCGTTCTCGGTGCCCGACTCGGTGAAGTGCCGACGAGTGGTTACACCTTGCTGGATGTGCCGCGCCCCAGGCAGAAGCTGATCCACATCCACGCCGACGCGGAGGAGCTCGGGCGGGTCTACCAGGCGCAGCTTCCGATCAATGCAGATCCACGCTCCATGGCCGCGGCGCTCAAGCGATCAGCCCCCGCCGACGGCAGCCGGTGGTCGGATTGGACCGAGTCGGCGAACGCACAATACCGGGCCCACAGCGCACCGACGAAAAGCCCGGGGCTGGTCCAGTTGGCCGAGATCATGGCGCACTTGCGCGAGTCATTGCCCAGCGACGCCATCGTCACAAACGGGGCCGGCAACTATACCGTCTGGATCCATCGCTTCTACCGTTACCGCCAACTCGGAACACAACTCGCGCCGGCCGCCGGCTCGATGGGATACGGGGTACCGGCTGCCGTCGCGGCAAAGCTTCGCTATCCCGAACGGACCGTCGTCGCGTTCGCGGGCGACGGATGTTTTCTGATGAACGGGCAGGAGTTCGCTACTGCGGTCCAGTACGGCGCGAACATCGTGTGTCTCGTCGTCACCAACAGTATGCTTGGGACTATCCGTATGCATCAGGAACGACACTACCCCGGCCGGGTCAGCAACACTGAGCTGGTGAATCCGGACTTCGAAGCCTATGCACGCGCCTTCGGGGGCTACGGCGAGACGGTCGAGCGAACGGAAGAGTTTCCCGGCGCGTTCGAGCGTGCCTGCGCCAGTGGCAAACCGGCGATACTCGAGCTGCGTGTGGATCCGGAGGCACTCACACCCGGACGGTCTCTCAGCGAGATTCGCGAATCGGCGTCAGCGAGACCTGGTTCGGAACCGGGAAAATCTTCGGAAGGATGATCCAAAGTGAATAAGAATATCGAAAGTGAATAAGAATCTGGTTGGCGGAAGCTGGGTCGAGGGGAGTGCTGTCGTCGCGGATCTCAATCCGTCGGATACGAGTGATTGTATCGGCGATTTCGCGTCGGCTGATCGAGACCAGACGAACGAGGCGATCGCAGCCGCCCGCGAAGCGGCCGTAACGTGGGGTAAGGGCGGCATCCAGCAGCGAGCCGAAGCGCTCGATCTCATCGGCGAGCAGATTCTATCCCGCAAAAACGAGCTCGGGACGCTCCTGTCCCGTGAAGAAGGCAAGATCCTGGCGGAAGGCATCGGCGAAGTCGTACGCGCGGGACAGATATTCAAGTTCTTTGCGGGCGAAGCCGTACGGATCGCTGGGGCGAGTATCGACTCCGTTCGTCCGGGCGTCGGCGTTGAAGTCACAGCCGAACCGATCGGTGTCATCGGAATCATCACGCCCTGGAACTTTCCCATCGCGATCCCGGCGTGGAAGATCGCGCCCGCGCTCGCCTTCGGCAATACGGTGGTCTTCAAACCTGCCGGGTTGGTTCCAGCGAGCGCTCAGGCCCTCACCCAGATCATCGCGGACTCCGGCTTGCCGGACGGCGTATTCAACCTCGTAATGGGCTCTGGCCAAGAGGTTGGGGCGACCATCGTCGAGTCGCCGGCGGTAGACGCCGTGTCGTTTACGGGCTCCGTTTCCACTGGACGTGGCATTCTCGTCAAGACCGCCGAAAGACAAGCACGGGTGCAACTGGAGATGGGCGGAAAGAATCCATTGGTGGTCTTGGACGACGCCGACCTCGACACCGCGGTGGAGTGTGCCCTCAACGGCGCGTTCTACTCGACCGGTCAGCGCTGCACGGCTTCCTCGCGTCTGATCGTCACGGACGGTATTTGCGACCGTTTCGTGAATCGGTTGGTCGAGAGAATGAAGGCGCTGACGGTAGATCACGCGCTCAAGCCCGAGACACAAATGGGTCCGGTCGTGGATGACAGCCAGCTTGAACAGGATCTGGCCTATATCGATGTCGGGCGCAAGGAGGGAGCAGAGGTGGTCACCGGAGGCGCTCGGCTCGAGCGGGATACGGACGGCTACTACCTGGGGCCGACGCTGTTCGCCGAGACAGACAATGCGATGCGCATAAACCGGGAGGAGATTTTCGGCCCCATCGCAGCGGTGATCCGAGTGCTCGACTACGAAGAAGCGCTGCATGTCGCCAACGACACGGAGTTCGGCCTTTCGGCTGGAATCTGCACAACCTCGCTGAAGCACGCCAGCCACTTCAAACGTCACTCCGACGCGGGCATGGTGATGATCAACCTGCCGACCGCCGGCGTCGACTACCACGTGCCCTTCGGCGGGCGCGGTCACTCGAGTTTCGGATCTCGCGAGCAGGGGCAGGCGGCCGTCCAGTTCTACACCACGACCAAGACCGCCTATGTGAACCCATGAGATTGAGCGTCAAGTCGCCAGCACCTGCCGGAAACACTTCTCGAGCGCGCCGGCCAGAAAGGCCAGGGCGGGCAGAGCGGCGATTGCCGGCCTCACGAGACCGTCAGGCCGAGTAGCGCGACCAGGTTGCCGCCCAGTATCGCCTCCTTCTCCGCGTCGCTCAGCGTGGGCGAATCGACGACAAGATCGAGCGTATCCGGCCAGCCATGGGGTATGTCCGTTCCGTACACCACCTGGCTGGCGCCCATTACGGCGACCAGATGCCGCAGCCCTTCCTGATCGAACACCATCGTGTCGGCGAGGATCTGGGTCCTCATGTATTCGCTCGGGTTCTTGGTGTTGACGCAGTTGGCGTTGTTCCTGGCGCAGGCCACCTCGGAACGGCCGAGATAGGAGGGCAGATAGCCGCCGCCGTGGGAGGCGACCACCTTGAGGCCGGGGAAGCGGTCCAGGGTCCCGTCGAAAATCATCCGGGAGAGAAAGAGCGTGGTCTCGAGGGGGTTGCCGATGATGTTCCCGAGCCCGCCCGGCCCCGAGAGGGATCCCGGTTGAATGATGTTATCGGAACCATCCGGGTGCATGAAGACGGGCACTTCGAGTTCCTCCGCCTTCGCCCAGAACGGATCGTATTTCTCCGTGGAAATCGCTTCGCCCCTGGCGTGGCCCTGTACGGACGCGCCGCGATGCCCCAGTTCATTGACCGCGTAGTCCAGTTGCTCGGCCGCCATGTCGGGAAACTGCAGCGCGGGCGAGCACAGCGCGACGAAACGATCCGGGTGGGTTGCGCACCACTCGGCGAGTTGTTCGTCGTGAATGCTGACGATCTGGCGAGCGAGGCCGGAATCGGCCGCGTACCACCAATACCGGTTGACGCTGAGCGCCGCGACATCGATGCCGTGCGCATCCATCGCCGCAAGCCGCTCGGGACCGAGGAGGCGATTGAGGTTGGCATCGGCCATGCTCGTGCCTTCGATCAGTGGCGCCACCTCGAGAAAATCGCAGTGATTGTGGATGTCGACGACCGTCACGCGACGTCCGCCAACCCGGACTTCCTTGCGCGTTTGAGTGAACGCCTCAAAGCCTGCGCCCATGAGCATCGATCCGGCCGTCAGCTTTCCAGCCGTTTTCAGAAAGTTACGTCGATTCATTACGGTCTCCTCCAATCCCGATTCTTGACCCGTTCGCGTGCGTCGAGCGCATATCACATGATCATTTCGGCGTGATGTCTCGGACTACTCCGGCAGAAACCGGCTCGTTGCTTCCGGATCGCAGTCGAACGTGGTCAGCTCCAGATGCGGCGAATAGATCAATCCCCAGGAATGGGTCATGGGCTGGGCCAGGTATTCCGGGTCTTCCACCATGAACTCCACCGAAATCCGGGTCCCGCCCTCAATCAGGCGGTACCTCTCCACCACGCGCTTTTGAGACCCCGACGGAACCCCGATCTGATACGGCGAGCGATGGTCCGCAAAATTCGTGGTATCCACCACCAGCGTATCCCCGTCCCAGCGACCGGTTGAATGGCCCGAATCAAAACGTTCATCGCTGGGCGGATGGGGCCGGCCGTCCATATACACGGTGCGCCGTTCGTCCCAGTACTCGGTGCGAATCCCGACTGTACCCCCGTCTTCGTCGATCTGAATCTCGATCGGGTAAAGACTGGACGAGACGATCATGCCCGGCGTCGGTCGTCCGACGCATGTCGCTTCCGGGTTCTCGGCAGAGAGCGGGTCGTACTGGGCCTCAGCGGCTTTGCCCTTTTCGGTCAGTACCAGGTTAGCCCGGAAAAAACCGTCAAAACCACCCGGATAGCTTCCGAGTTCCGAACCGTCCGCCAACCAGATGCCCGCCAGGGTGGAAGCGCCGACGGTAACTTCAGGCGGGTTGGCGGCCATGGTCAAGACAATTCCACCCGCCTTCTCGACCGACTCCAGGAGGCCGTACGGCCGCCCGTCCAGTGAGGCATGCGCACGAACCGTCACCCGGTCGCCGCTCGACAGCGAGTCGCGCGCCCAACCCCGGCGGCGTGCCTGGACGAGAGCCGAGCCCATCTGCAGCGTCCACTCGACCGCCTCACCGCGTTCGTCCGTCGTCTCGACGGTGAAGTAGACGTGCGGATTCCGCCAGTAGAACTCCGTGACCGTACCCTCGAAGGCCACGACCGAATCCATGTCAAGCCCGGCGTCACTGTGATGGGCGACCGCCGGGAATGCGAACACGAGGCCCGCAGCGAACGTCATTGTGTATTTCATGGCATTTCCTTCAGGAGTGGTTCCTGGCATTAGTTCCGGTTTGCCAATTGGCGCGCGCCAGGTCGATCCAACGGCGGTCCGGGAAGCATCCTCAGTAATCCTCCTCGGATGCGAGGTCTGCCTCCCCTCCGGCAGCGGAGTTCCCGGCGCCGTGAAACACCGTGATCGGTCCCTTCGGCGACAGGTCCTTGCCGGCCAGCCCCGGAAAGTCCGGTGCCCAGCGAAGCGGTGACCAGCCATTGTAGGTGTTCTGGTGATCCGGATCCGATGTGATCAGCGTTGTCACGATCTGGCCGCTCCAGGTCACCGGATTGACGTACTCCCAGACGACCTCGCCTTCCGGTGTGACCTCCACCATTCGCCCCACCCTGGCCAGTTGCGCCAACGTGTTGCCGTTGGGCAGGCGCTGGACCGCCGAGCCGTGGTGACTGTTGAAGCCGTCGGTCGTGTGATACATGGACACGATCTGTTTTGAGAACAAGCGGGTCGCCCTGGGTCCCTGCGAGTCCTTCGTGCCCGGCATGACGTCCGTGTACCCGGCTTCCGGCGGATTCACGTAGTGCCCGGTGTCCACTCCGTTGGCATCGAGATACGGGTTGAGCTCCATGAATTCGGACTGCGGATCGGAGTCCCCCTGACCGCGCGGTACATTCAAGCCGTTATTGAAGAGCAGCAGGTTCCCGGCCCCGGCCAGCCCGTCCTCGATCCATTGAATATCGTGGTTGCCGCCGATCTGCTTGTGACCCGAAAATTCCTGCAGCGACCAGTTCTTTTTTGCCCAATGCGGATACTCGCCCTGGCCGTACGTCGCGGGATTTCCGAACCGATACAGGAAGTCACCGGCCTCGCTGGCCGCCAGCCGGTGACTCTCCTGGGGATCGCCGGCCACGAACGTGCCATCGTGATCGATGATGTAGATCTCGTGCGTCCTGTTGGAACTGATGGCGATGTGCCCCGTCTCCGGGTTGTAGTCGATTCCGTTGCAGTGCAGGTAATCGGGCGAGAACACACCCCAGTTGATATCGAGACGTTGCGGATAGTCCGCGATCGTGCGTCCCTCACCGACATGGCCGGGCTTCGATGGATCGATGTCCTGGACCAGGTGATCCCGGAACCGCCATTCCCAGACCACCGTGCCGTTGCGGTCGACCTCCACGAGGACGTCCATCTCCGAGTCGGCGTAGCTTTCCGCCGCATCCGGATCGCCGCCCAGCGCGATCACTTCGTCGTGTGTCAGGGGTGCATTGGCGATATAGAGGATCGTGTAATCGTCGAGCTCGGCGTTGTACATCCGCAGGAAGTCATGGTGCGGGTTGTAGCCCTCCCGCTGCTCCGGATACTCCCAGAGGGTCTCGCCTTCCCAGTCCTGGATCGCGAACGTCCTGTTGCCAACCGAACCGAACACCGTGCCGTCTTCCTGCAGGTAGGCGTCACCGAAATCCGGCCAGTAGTGCGCGACCTGCCCGGCCATATCGATCAGGTAGACGCCCTGAACCCGCTGAGGCTTGACCATCGTGTAGCCCGAGTAGGCTTTGTGCGGATCCCAGTAGACCAGTTCCGTGGGTCCGCGGGAGGCCTCGTAGGCTGACGCCAGACCGATCGTGAGGACGACCCACCCGGAAACGATCCCCACCAACATTTTTTTCATTCCAGCTTTCATTTTCATTTCTCCATGGTGTCGGTGGATTGGATTACCCATGCGGACGCGGGACTACCGTCGATGTCCGCCCAGCGGGCCCGATGGGAAGTAGGCAATCGATCGATCTCCAGCGCGGACCAGCGCTCGGCGCTTGTTTGTTGTTTGTCATCGTCGGATATGCAAAGAGTACTCTTGTAGGCCATCAGACAACAAGCCGTGAAATGGCACGGCGTTTGGCGGAGTTGTGCGCGCCAAGGCGAATCGAAAAGGAGCGCTCACCATCGTCGCGATGGCCGCGAACGCGCTGATAAGCGTAGAATCGGTCGGAGAAAAACATCTCTTGGGGACGAATCATGAGCGCTGCTTCCAGAATGATCGTGTGGTCTGCTGGCGCATTGCTGGGCCTCATGGCCGGCACTTCCGCGGCCTACGAAGCCTTCCACGGTCCCACCGAACTCATCTACCACGACCCCGCGCGAGCCTACGCGGGCTACACGATGTTTACCCCGATGCGGGGTCGACACACCTACCTCATCGACATGAACGGGGAGGTGATCAACGCTTGGCCCATCCCCCCGAGTTGGCGCGATCCGGAGATCCGTGAGAATGCCCGTCTTCTGGAGGATGGGACGCTGGCCCGCAGCAAAACTTCCGGAATCGGCTCGGCGCCCGGGACCTACCAGCTCGTCGACTGGGACGGCGAGATCATCTGGGAGCACGAACACGACCGTGAGGACCTCTCCGGGCACCATGACTTTCGGTTCATCTGGAACCCGAAGCTTGAGCAGCGCACGCTCATGTATTCCGCCACCCGGGTCGCCTCCCACGAGGAGATCGTCGCGCTCGGCGCCGACCCCGCCCTCAGGGAAAACTACGCCTCGCGCCCCGACGGCCTGGTCGAGGTCGACATGGAGGGGAACATCATCTGGGAGTGGAACATCAGCGATCACGTGGTGCAGGACATCGATCCCGAACTACCCGGCTATGGTGTGGTCAGCGAGCATCCAGGGAAGCTCGACCTCAACTTCGGGTCGGGCGTGAGCGGTAACTGGATTCACATGAACGCGTTCGACTACAACCCGGTTCTGGATCATGTAGCGATCAACAACTCGCGCATGAGCGAATTCTATGTTGTCGATCACGGCGCGACGTTCGTTCCCGGGGACCCGGAACGCAGCACGGAGCTGGCGGCCGGCGATGCCGGCGACTTCATCTACCGGTGGGGCAACCCCTGTGTGTCCGACTCCGGCGAGTGCCCCTCGATGACCAATGAGGGAACGTCAACGAGCAACGGACATCAGCAGGTGTTTTTCTCGCACGATGTTCAATGGATCAGCGATCGGGAATTCAACTCACTGGAACAGTCCGTTCCCGGTGCGGGCCACATTCTGATCTTCAACAACGGTGCCCGGCAGCCGGGCCCGACGTTCTCCTCGGTGATCGAGATCGACCCCTACGACGGTCCCATGGAGAACGGGCTCTACATCCCCCACACCATCGCCGGCTATGAGCCTGCGACAGTGGGCGGCGGCATGAGTTCACGGACCCAGAACGTTTCGAAGCAGATCGTGTGGAGTTTCAACGGCACCTCGCCCAACTCGTTCTACAGCCCGTACATTTCGGGTGTCCAGCGGCTGCCCAATGGCAACACGCTCGTCTGTCCGGGGGCCCACGGCCATCTCTTCGAGGTCACCCCGGAGGGCGACATCGTCTGGGAGTACATCAATCCCGTCGGCGACAGGCTGCAGAACGATCGCGGGATCTACCGGATGATGACGGACAAGGCAGGCGAGGAATTCAACTCGATCTTCAAGTGCCAACGCTATTCTCCCGATTTCGCAGGGCTCGAAGGCAAGGATCTGACCCCGAAGGGAAAGATTACGGAATTCTTCTCCGAAGCCGTCGAGATGAAACCGTGAACCGGATACAAGTGCAATGAAGCACTAAGACAGGATTAATGAAGAACAAAGACAGGATGAACGCCATGAACGCGACTTCGACACGCTCCATTCTCTCGATCGCAGCAACCGCCCTTGTGCTGACTGCCCCTGCACCGTCAGCACACGCCCACCATTCCATGTCCGAATACGATCGAAACGTCATCACCGAGTTCGAGGGTGAGGTCGTTCAGGTCTCGTGGACCAACCCGCACATCCTTCTTTGGGTGGAAACGCCGGACGAAAGCGGAGAACTGGTCGTCTGGGAACTCGAAGGCAGCGCGGTGAGCGCGCAGCGCCGCCGCGGGCTGCTTGGCGCGCAAGTGAGTGTCGGGGATCAGGTGCGCATTGCGGGTTGGCCTTCGGTGGTGCGGCCCGCGCACATGCAGGTCAACCACGTCTTGCTCCCCGACGGCGTTGAGCTTCTGGTGGGCGGCGCCAGGGAACCTCGCTGGGCGGACTCGGCCGTGGGCGGTGAACGAAACCTGGTCGACCCGGCGAAAGCCGCGGCCGCGACGGGGGAGGGCATCTTTCGCGTGTGGAGCCAGGGAACGGGCGCCTGGTATTTCACCGGCCGTTCGGACTACGAGCTGACCGAGTACGCAGCCGCGGCCAAGGCCGGTTGGGACGACATCGAAGACAACCCCCTGATGCAATGCGTCCCGCCGGGGATGCCCGGAATCATGGGCAATCCCTACCCGATGGAGTTCATTCAGCGGGACGGCTACATCGAACTCGGATTCGAGGAGTTCGATGCGCTTCGCACGATCCACATGGAGGATGCGGGCGACCCGGCCGACATGCCGCTGTCGCTCATGGGCTACTCCGTTGGAAGCTGGGAAGACGACACGCTGGCGGTCAGAACGACCCGGATCAATTGGGAGTACTTCGATCGGCAGGGCGCACCGATGACGACGGACGTGGTCGTTGACGAGCGTTTCACCGTCGTCGAGGACGGCAACCGACTGAACTACCTGATGACGGTATCCGATCCCGAAATCCTGGTGCGACCGTTCGTCTGGGATGCCTACTTCATCTGGCGACGCGGCGAGGAGGTTAACCTCTACGACTGCACGCTGGAGTACTAGTGCTCTATCCAACTGATAATTTCGCATCGGCGCGCCCACAAGCGTCCAGATGCGCGGCGTCGGCTCGCCGACATATTGGGCATACGTCAAGAGACGACAACAAGGCAGATGGGCGCTTGTGAGCGCGCCCTTCGCGTGGCCGCGGCTGACAAGGCGGGAGCGGGACACGCCGGAATATCAGGCGTATAGTGGGTGCCGTGGATCGTCGAACCTTTATTCGCTCCACCGGTAGTGTAGCCGCGCTGGGTTTGAGCGCACGACTGAGTCTGGCACAGACTCTCCCCGAGGTTCGCGCCCTGCACCGCCTCCTGGATGAAACGCCCCACGAGCACGTCGCCGCGGAGCTTGCGGCCCTCATCCGAGACGGCCTGGATCATCGCAGAACACTGGTTGCCCTGGCCGTCGCAACTTCCCGCAACGTCCAACCCTTCCCCGACGTCGGCTTCAAGTACCACACGGTGCTCGCGCTGCAGTCGGTGCACCTGACGGCGCTCAACCTGCCGGACGAGGAGCGGTGGCTGCCGGTATTCTGGTCGCTCGACAATTTCAAACGCACTCAGGCCGAGGAGCGCCGCGAGAGCGGCTGGACGATGGGTCCGCCGCCGGAACCCATGGCCGGAACAGCCGAGGCGGCCCGAAAGAACCTGATCGACGCCCTTGATCGCTGGGACCGCGAGGCCGTCGACTCCGCGATCCTGGACTTCGCCCGACTCGCGCCGCCGGACGAGCTCTCGGAACTCCTCTTCAGATACAGCGCACGGGACCTGCGCGAGATCGGCCACAAGGCCATCGCCGTGCAGAACGTGCACCGCCTCCTGCCGATCATCGGGCCCGAATACACGCCGCCCGTGCTTCGCTCCCTCGCCGCAGCGCTCCAGAATCACGGCGACGACCCGAATCCTGCCCAGCGCGACCTGCCCGCCGATCGGACCTGGCGGGAGTACCAGACGATGCTCGGGGAAATCCCGGAGACCTGGAGACACGGCCGGCGGGACGACGACGCACGCAATGAACTCGTCGCTACACTCCGCGAGGTTTCGGAGCTCGACGCGGGCCGTGCGGTAATCGACCTCCTGAAGCACGGTGTGTCGACGGACTCGATCTGGGAGGGCATCTTCGCCACCGCCGCGGAGCTGTTGCTGAGACTGCCGAGCGTTGTCCCGGTGCACGCTCAGACATCCGCCAACGCACTCCACTATGTCTTCCGGCACGCACGATCCGAGGAGACGCAATTGCTGGCGCTCTTGCAGTCGGCGGCGTTCATGCCGGAATTCCGCCGCCGCGTCCGCAACGCGCGGCCCGATCTGAGGGTCGACGAACTGGAGCCTCTTGCCGCGCCCGGCGCAAGGGCGGAAGTGTTGGGCGATGCGTTCTCCGAGCTGCCGCAGGATCGCACCGCCGGCGCCCGCAAAGCGTTGCACTACCTGGAAAAAGGCGGCTCCGCAGAAGCGCTCATCGACACGGCGCGCCGGCAACTCGCACGCAACGGCCGGCAGTCCCACGACTACAAGTTCACCGAAGCCGCCCTGGAGAACCATCGGGAGATGGCACCCTCCCCGTGGCGCGACCGGATCCTGGCCGCCTCGATGGCGTACTTCATTGGTCCCGCGAGGAGACCGAGCCCGGTCTCCGCAGAGGCATTGGAGCTGCTGAACGGTTAGCTGCCTGTTTGGCTTAACCTGGTTCTACTACGCAAAAGCCGGTCGTGGCCCTTTCTTGCTTGTTGATGTTTCCGCGGAAACATCGGCGGCTACCGGGCGAATATTTCGCGTGGTCTCCGCTGCCTCACGATTCGGCCATCCGCGAGTACCGCCTCGCTGAAGTTCAGGGTGTTTTCCCGATAGCCGACTCGGCCCGTGAGTCGGATCCTCGCCCCCTCCTGCAGCGCATCGAAGTCGAACTCCAGACGCTCCAGCGCGATCTTGGCCAGCATCTCCACGCGCCATTCCTCCGTGGCTCCATCGTCGTTGGCGACTTCGAGCACGAACGTTGCGTGCGGATTGACCCAACGTAGAGAGCGGATGGTTCCTTCGACCGACATGACGTCATCGGTAAAGTTCAGCGCGTTCGAGTGGTGCGCACGCAGCATCGACGGAGCCAAACAAAGCGACGCAATCAATAGTGCTCTGGGCATGGACACGAGCTCTATCCTTCCTCAAGGTCCGGATGATCCGGTATGCAGCCGTATACGGTGAATGGGAAATCGGAGCGCAGATAACGATTCGTCGATGTGAGCGGGGCGGCCAGGGTGATGGGATCCACATAGGTGGTATCCACCACCAGACGGTCCTCCTCGTTCCGCCGGATGCGTTCGATGCTGCGCAATGCTTCCGATTGAGGGATGTAGCGATTCAGCGTCGTGACGTACCCCGGGGCATAGGCCACGGTTTCGATCACCAGGGTCTCGTCCTCGTACCAGCCGATGGAATGACCCATGGTCGGCATCGGAACGCCCTCGATATTGACCGTGCTGGGCTCGGGCTGCAGCGGATGTCCGCTCCGATTCAACTCGACGGTCCGAACCAGGTCGAACATCTCGTAGCTGATCACCACCCAGTCGTCGTACTGCGCGATCTTTACCGTGGTGTCGGGCTCGTCCCAGGCCCGGCCCAGACCCGACGGAACGCACCAGTAGCCCGGGTCGTCGGTGGTCACGTCGTAGGCATTGAACCGGCGCTGGCCTTCCGCTGTGTACTGTGCCTCGGAATACCGTCGGTTCAACTCGGGGTCGGGTCCCCAGATGCCCTCGAGTTCGGGTTGCTGCGCGACGACGGCAGGACTCCAGCCTTGCAGCAGAGCAATGCTCAAAAAACCCGGAACGCCAATCCGCATTGCCGACTTGCTTCCTGATCTGCGCATGGGACTGTTCGCTCTTCCGGAACTGCAGATGACTGTACTCGTATGCCAGGTCAAGTCAAACAGAACTAGGGTAAGATCAGGGGCCAGCACCTGGAGTCCGTGGGGACGCGATGTTCAGATACCTCGTTTTTCTTGGGGCAGCCGGCCTGACGGCAGCGCCGGCCTGGAGTCATCACAGCGACGCCGGCATGGACATGAACTCGACCGTGGCACTGGAAGGAACCGTCACGGAACTCAGGTTCCGGAACCCGCACGTGTACGTTCTCGTGGAGACGACCGATGCAAGCGGCGAACCGGTGGAGTGGTCGTTGGAAACGTCCGGAGCCAACAACCTGGCACGCCGGGGCTGGACGCGGGATACGCTCAGGCCCGGTGATCGGGTTGCGTTCCGGGCGCACCCGGCCGTGGATGGGCGGGCGTATGGCAAGTTGAATTCCATCGATATGGAGGGCGGGCTGCGCCTGATGACGGTGGCCAGTGCGCCCGAAGCGCCGGTCACGGCCGGCACGACAACTCTGGCGGGGAAATGGCGAGCGGACCGCGCGAGCCTAAGTTCCTATCCGGGCGGTTTCGACGGGTTTTTTCACGCTCACCTGAAGTTGACTCCGCAAGGTGCAGCGGCGCAGGCGCGGTACGACCCCCTGTCTGCCGAGAACCCCGAATCCACCTGCATCGGACGGCCCACGCCGGCCGCGCTGGTCTCGACCGGCCTGTTCAAGCTCGAATTTCAAATCAACGAAGACGAGGACACCATCGTAATCCGATCCGAGTTTTTCGACGAAGAGCGAACGATCCATATGGATGGCCGGGCGCATCCTGACGCGGATCAACGGTTCGCCACGGGGTATTCCGTGGGCCGGTGGGAGGGCGATACGCTCGTGATCGATACCACCAACTTCACCGATCATCGCTCCCCATACCAGATCGGCGTTCCCTCGGGGGCGCAAAAGCATGTCGTCGAGCGATACCGGCTGATCGAGAACGGTACGCGAATGCTGGCCGAGTTCATGCTTGAAGATCCGGAGTACATTTCAGAGCCAATGACGCATCAACGGGAATTGATGTACGTGCCCCACGAGGAGATGGTACGCCACAACTGCGACCCGCAAGCTGCAAGCGGTTTCGTGCGTTAAAAGGCCCGGGGAGAAGTCGCTATCGGCCGCTTGCCGTGGGTGCCGGCCACTCGATCGCAAGGGCGCCGCGCAGACCTCCCAGGGCAACCTCCCCCGAGGGTACTTTACGAGTGCGTTTTTCGATATGGTTTGTCGAATGTCGTTCGCGGGGCCAATATGTAATCTCTCAATTCTGCCCTGACCGGCCTTCCAACGGACCATCGACACTGAGGAAAACAGAATGAACAAGCGCGTAGCGACGATGACGGCAGCCTGTGGGGGTCTCCTTTTGATCTCTCTGGCGGTCAGCCCAACCGGACATACCCAGGAGCAAACGCTGCCGGGTGAAGGATTTGCAGCCGTCCCGGGACAGAGGGGCGGACAGGACATCTTCGGGCCGTACGAGGTCGTGCCGAATTGGCCGAAGCCGATGGAGGAAAGCCTGCCCGGACACGAGGGCTGGACCTGGTCGGTCACCATGGACGTCTTCGCCGAGAGCCCGGACCGGGTGTTTCTCGTGCAGAAAGGCGAACTGCCGATCATGGAGCGGCCGCGGGAATCGGTTTGGCTGCCGGAACTCGGACCGGGCTTCCACTACCCCAACTTCCGGCTGCCCATGCGGCAGGCAGGCAGCGGCATCCCCAATGGCGACCGACTGGAGGAGCCGGGTAACGGCAGGCCGGGCATCGACTGGCGCTGGGAACACTGCGTCCTGGTCATCGATCGCGAAGGCAATATCGTCGAGGAATGGACCCAGTGGGATCATCTCTGGTATCGGCCCCATGACGTGGAGATCAGCCCATACGATCCCGAGAAACACGTGTGGATCGTGGACGCCGACGGCCATTTCGTTACCAAGTTCACCAACGACGGCTCAGAGTTGGTGCTGACGCTGGGCACGCCGGGCGAGCCGGGCAACGACGACAATCATTTCCGCCGCCCGACGTTTCTCGCTTTCATGGACGAGAACACGATGTATCTCGCCGACGGTTATGACAACACGCGCGTCATCAAGTACGATATGGACGGCAATATTCTGGCGCAGTGGGGCGAGCAAGGTGTTCCGCCCGACGAGACGCGGCCGGGCCACTTCAGCAGCGCACACGGCATTGCGGTCGATCCCACCACTCGGCGGGTCTTCGTCAACGATCGCAACAACGGCCGTGTTCAGGTCTTCGACGAAGACGGCAATTACCTGGACGAGTGGGACTTCTTCACCGGGCCTCGCGGGCAGCCCATGGACATTCACAGCTTTATCGTGACCAGCGACCAGAAGCTATGGGCGGCCGATCAGGGCACCCACAAGATCCTGGGCTACGACCTCGACGGGCACTTCATCTACTCCTGGGGCAGCTGGGGCGAGTATCCCGGCGGCATGTGGGGCGTGCACGGCATGTCGACGGACAACGAGGGCAACTTCTACACGGCCTCGGTGAACAACGGCCGGATCCAGAAGTTCCGGCCTCGACCCGGCGCCAACCCGGGGTTTCTGGTGGGCAGGCCCTGGCCGAGCGTCTGGTAGCGAGGGGGAACTGTCCCCTTGATGAAAACCTGAATCAGCCGTCCAGAGTGCATCCGTAGGGCTCTACGACCATATCGGGCCGCCAGTTGAACTCCCAGCGCGCGGTGACCGGTTCGGTGAATGTTTCCGGATCGGAGACCTCGATGTCGTAGGTGAGCCGAGTCTCGTCGTCGCTGAGCGTGAACCGCTCCGCGATCTCGACGGCCTCGCTTTGGGGGACGATGCCGATGCTGTCGAAGTAAGGCCAGTTCACCCGCGTTGTTCGAACGATCAACGTGTTCCCGTCCCAGCGTCCCACCGAATACCCCAGGGGGGACGGCGGCTGGGCGGAGGCATCCGCATCCGGGTTCATGTGCACCGTTCGCACGACATCGAACACCTCGATGCGAAGGACGATATCGCCATCGCGCTGGACAAAGTCGATCGGATGAGGGGCGGAGACGCGGGTCATCGCCCCCGGCATTCCACCGGCAATGCACTGCATGGTCAGATCGTCTGCTTCATTCCAGGCCGCTTGTACGGCCCGCGCTTCGGGCGTCAGAGGGAGATCCGCAGGAAACCTGCTGCCCTGACGCCGCAGCCAGACCCGGAATATGCCTTGCGAATCGTCGGCAGCGTCCAGCGATGGTTCCGTATAGAGCGGGTCGTTATCAAAGCCGATATGTTGGGTGGACCAACGCGGTTGCGCATTGCCGCGGGTCCGGATCTCGGTTCCGTCCGGCAGGAGTACGTTGGTGACATAAAGGCTGTTTCCGGATCGCGACGGGTGCCCGGCAACCCGGACCGTGCCGCCCAGTGGGATCATCTCCGGGCCAAGCCCGCGCCGACCCAGTGAATTGACGTCCTGCGCTTCAAGATCCCAGGTCTGCTCCGTGCCATCCCCAGCCGGAACACTGAGCGTCATGCGAACGTGGGGGTTCCTCCAGACGACGGTGGCGACCTGCCCTTCGAGTTCCAGGACGACACTGGTATCGTGCTCGACGTTGGAGTGATGTCCGGCCGCGACGGTCAATATCAGACCGAGGGCCAGGAAACCGGACAGCCTCCTCACGCCCGTCCCCGAATTGATCGTGTGGAAGTTGGGAGCCGAGGCTGTTTCAATTGCCTGCGGGGGTGATTACGCCGACCCGGGTTCGAATGGCGCCAAAAAGATCGGCGACATCGCCGTTGGGCAGCACTACCGTGTACAGCCACATGACGTTCGGCTCGCGAAGACTTGGAGAACCGGTGACCGTCAAGTTGTCTCCGGGGCGGATCAGATCGGACGTGATCCCGGCTCGGCGCAGGTGATTCGCGCTGAGTATGCCGGCTGTCCACTCCACCTCGTCGCCTTGATCGTCCGTAGCGAGAAATAAGAGCTGAGAATGCGGATTCACAACCTTGAAAGACACGGCCGTAACGTCGCCGATCTCGATCACCCGATCCATATCGAAGTACGCGTCCCGGCTGTGATGGGAGACCGCTGCGCGAGCGCCCAGCAAACCGAGGATGACAATCAGTGCAACGATTCCCGGGTGTTTCATCGCCAGTTCCTCTTCCGCTCCATCAAAATCCGCTGTATTCAGGATAGCACTCATACTCCAGGATCACTCCGTCCGTCTCGCGGGTCCGGGCGCTGCGTATGACATACGGCTCCTCGTAGTACCTGGGATCGAACACTTCGGCAGTGAGAGAGAATTCATCGCCGTCGAAGTCATAGCGCTCGATGACGTAGGTCTCCGGGTCGCCGGAGAAGGGCATTCCGTTGTGCCACATGAGGTTATCCGGGGACATGTGAGTCGTTGTTACCACGAGCGAGTTCTCTTCCCAACGGCCCACCGAGAAACCGACAAGCGATGGCCACCAGTTCTCCGGCGGCTCCCTGCCGTCCATGAAGATGCGCCGAACCATGTGGAAGTGCTCGTGCAGGAACACGATCTGGTGGTCCTGCTGAATGATCTCCAGCGGATAGGGGTCGTGAATGCCGAGGGGTACGCCCGGCATGATGCATTTCAGGGTCGGGTCCCGTTCCTCGGAGAAGCTCTCGAATTCCGTCCGTCCCTCGGGCGTCAGTCTGACATCCTCCGGCTGCGGATGCCCCAGTCCCGGGCCCCGCGCAGGCTCCCAGATTCCGTCGATGGAAGGTGCGGCGGCTGCGATCCCGAACAAACCCATGTCGATCACGGCCGCGACGATAACCATAATCGACAGTCGAGCCTTCATTGTCGTAATCCTGTCTTTTTTCGACGAAACTTCGTTGCTGGGAGCATATCACCGTCTTGGCAGGTTCGCGGCGTCCGGGATCCTGACGCCCCTGTTATTGAGACTGTACTCCAAGCGGTGCGGGGAAAATGATCTGTGTATCGCTCGGACCGGTGCTTACCGTCGGCTTCGTCCAGCGTATGGCGCCTCGCAGGTTGTTCTCGGCAGTTGCAGCCTGTGACAGCGCAAGCGTGTACGTCCGACGATCTCCGGGCGCCATGCGGGCGACTCCCCAGACGGCCACCTCGGCGTTGGCCTGCTCATCGCGGCCGACACCTTGATACCCCGCGCCGCTCGCCGCCACGACGGTCGCCCCGGCTGGCACGACGAGCGTCACGGTCACATCCTCGGCTGTCAGGCCAATGTCCTCGACGCCCGTGTTTGCCACATCCAACGTGTAGACCACGCCATCGGTCGACGGTACTCCAGCGCTCAGCTCCCCATGCATCCGGGCGCGAAATCCCAGGCCGACGATATACGTCCACATGTCCTGCAACATCGATTCCGGCAGGCGGGAGGGGGAGAAATTGCCCATCCCCAGGCGCTCGAAAGGCGGCTCGCCAAGTTGGGCACGGGTCACCGGATAGACGGCAGAATGCGCGTAGACCATCCCCTTGAACCACACGTAATTCGCATCGATCGCGCCCATCACGCCGCGCCCGGTGTTGAACTGCGGATGGTGGCACTGTACACACCCGGAGGTCGTCGCGACCGCCAGCCCGCGGGGGGCACCCGCCGGCACCTGGCGTCTCCAGGGTGCCGGCTCGTCGACGCCGGGCAGACTGTCGAAGAACGCGACCAGATCGGTCAATTCCTCGTCACTGATCTCCGACTCGGCAAAGGCTGGCATGATTCCCCACGGTATCCGAACAGCGTGTATGAACTGTGCGGGGGTCAGGTTGCGACCTGCCAGGTCGGGCCCGAAGCCGCCTTCACCGTTGACGCCGTGACAGTCCCGGCACTCGACGTGCACGGTCTCCAGCCAAAGAACTCTTCCCCTCTCGGGATCGCCAGCGGGCGCGGCTCGTTGAGAGAGCAGGAGAAGAAACAGGACCACGAGGAGACAGCGCATCGCCATGCTGGAAGCATCCCCCTTCGCCAAACGACTTGCAAGAGCGCCCGCACCTTAGCATCGAAACCGATCGCTTCCGAGCGTGCAGTGAATTGATTTTAGTTCACTAATCCTCATGGTTGACTGCTCGTAGAATTGCCGGAGGAGCCCGGTACAGGAACGATGTGGGATTCGGGAATGAGGGACCAAATGTCCTGATAGTACTTCGTAGACAACGCGGTACGAGGATCGTATAGTTTTGATGATCGCTGGAAGCACACGCAAGAAGATCAATGCTCGCGGGGTTCATGGCGCAGGTGCTGTCTCAAGAGTTTCCAGGGACGGGTAAAATACTGCGAAGCTCAAGCGCGATAAGGAGTACAAGGATCATGAAGCTGCGTTATCTGGCGGCCTTGGCTGTCATGTCGTCCGTTCTGGCCCTTCCGGCCGCGGCTCACCACGCGTTCAATACCTTCTTCGATATGTCCCGCACCATTGCGATCGAGGGCGTGGTGACGTCCTTCAGGCTGGTCAATCCGCATTCTGAAATGCTGATCGACGTGCCGGATGCCGAGGGGGAAGCGGTAACCTGGCGTATCACGGCCAGAACAGGGCCGGCCGCCGCAAGGGAAGAAGGATGGATACCCGAGGACTTCATCGGCAAGCAGGTGAAGGTCGAAGGCAATCCGACCCGGAGAGAGGGCGGAACGGCCATGGCTGCGGGCGTGGTCACGTTCGCGGAGGACGGCAGGATTGTGTGCCTTGGCGGCTGCCCCGGTGGCCCCGAGATCGAGTAGCGCGCCACTGCGGCGATTCCGACAAGGGGAGAACATGATGGAAGGTACTCCACGCGCGATGTTTGCCACCCTGCTGGCGCTCGCGATGGCCAGCCTGTCGGCGGGCCTGTCGGCTCAGACCGACGAGGAGGCCACAAAGGTCTTTCCGCTTCTGGGCCAGTGGGATCCGCAAGTCTCCAGTCCTGACGGTCAGGACAGGGGCAACTGCGGTGGACAATTGGGAGATTGGGGCGAGAAGCTGGTGAACTGTACGATACCGGCCGGTCGGCTTCCTCTGAACTCACGAGCGGAAGCGTGGTTGCTTTACAGGGATCAGCTCCAGTCGCCTACCCAGGCCGACTGTGCGCAGATCACATTTCCGGCCGTGCTGGGGGAGACTATTTTCATCGCGGGATATCCGGGTCGGCTCGTCATGGAGCATCCGAGCAATCCGTGGCATGTTACGCGCAACGTCTGGATGAACGGAGCCGGCCCTCAGCCGTTGCCGGGAGAACTGTTTCAGCACGGACTCTCGCGTGGGCGCTTCGACGGCGACGACCTGGTGATCGAGACCAGCCATTTCACGTTCGATCCCGACGGCATGGACGACCACCTCCGCATGGCGTCTTCCGTGCGGAAGAAGATCACGGAGCGCTATCGGCTGATCGATGACGATAATCTGAGGTTGATCATCACTCTGGAAGACCCGACCTTCTTGACGAGACCGTTTACCTACGCGTTCGTGTTCGCCAAGGTGGGGCTCGACGGCCCTCGCCAGGGGTGGCGGAATTGCGATGGCGAATCCGCGAGGCGCGAACAGCAATACGCTTATCCCGGAGACAAGTACCCCGACGGGCGGCAGTAATACGCCAATAACAAGGAGAGACGCTGATGACGTGGCACCTGGTGCGATTCTGTGGTGCTGTGCTTGTGGCAGGCTCGCTGATCGCGGACGTGAACGCGCAGTCCGCCGCGGTGAACGCGCATCTGGATGCCGCTCGGGCCGCTGTAGTGCCGTCGGTCGCCAATCCGGACAGGCCCTACGAGACGTTCGACGCCCTTTTCGATCAGGTCTGTGCCGAACCGAGCCTGCCGGACCAGATGCGGATGAACGATCGCTCGGCCATCGTACCGCGCGAGGAGTGGTTCACGTGGCCGGTCGAGATCTTCGACAATCTCGTCTTCATCGGGACCAGGACGGCCGGAGTATGGGCCGTCAGCTCGTCGGAGGGCATCATCATCGTTGACGCCAGCTTCCACTACTCCAGTGAGGAACTGGTGCTCGGGTTGCTGAATTTCGGGCTCGATCCCAACGACATCAGGTACATCATCGTTACGCATGCCCATGATGATCGGTACTGGGGAGCCAGGGCCCTGCAGGATGCGTATCCCGACGCGCGAGTGGCCATGTCTGCCGCCGACTGGGAGGTCGTGGCACAGGACAACTCGCCGGCGGAGTTCAAGCCGCGGCAGGACATGATCATCACCGATGGTCAGGTCATCACGCTCGGCGAGGTGACCGTGACGCTGTACATCACGCCCGGTCACACGCCGGGGACGGTGTCGTTGATTATCGAGCCGCTCACCAACCGCAAGAGCGTGGCGTCGGACGACGAGCGGCACGTCGCCAGTATTTGGGGTGGGACCGATCCGAGCATCGGGCGCAATGGCGTGCAGTACTACCCGGATGGCCAGACGATGATGAGAACGCACATCGAGTCACTTGAGCGCTTCATCGAGCTTGGAACGGAGGCCGGTGTCGATGCGATCCTGTCCCCCACGTTGCGGCACGCCAACATGACCGAAAAAATGCAGTACTGGAGAATGGCGAATCCAGATCACTCATCCGGCGCCGACGTGGGGAACAGGCTCGCGGACGAGCCTCATCCCCTTGTCGGCACGGAGGCGGTCTCGCGCTACAACCAGATTCTTCTGAGCTGCTACGAAGCTCAATTGGCGTGGAGGATGGGCTCGTAGGTGGATGAACATTTATTCATCGCATCTCTCCAGCCGCGCAGTTGTGCAAGCGCAACTTTCCGGGTAGATTGCTTGCCCTGATAACCGGTTCAAACAAGATATTGTGCAATTTGGGGAGTAGGGGGGAATTGGTTGCGACTGGAGGCGCGCGGCGACAAGCCGCGTCAATGAGCCGTTGCGACCACTCAAGAAAAGCAAGCACCGGCAACATTGCTTTGGCCCATTGCGTTCCACTTCCTTCCTGGTGCTGGAATTACTTCACTATTGAACGGCCTGGAGGCTATGACATGCTAACAACGAGCAAGCTTGGACTCACTGTTCTCGCGGGAACAACCCTGCTGGCCGGAAGCCAGGCGGCCATCGCACAAGTACTCGAAGAGGTCATCGTGACCGCCCAACGCCGGGAGCAGTCGCTTCAGGAGGTTCCGGTATCCATCGAAGCGTTCGTCGCAGCGGAGATCCAGAGACAAGGCTACAGGGACCTCAACGAGCTTGGGACATTTTCGCCATCCGTCTACATCTCCGATGAGCACCCGACCGAACAGGACCAATCCATCCGCGGATTCGGCACGTTCGGCAGAAACCTCACGCTGGAACAGGCGGTGCCGATCTTCGTCGACGGCATCCATTTCGGGCGTCCCGCGCAGGTCAAGCTCGCGTTTTTGGACGTGGCGCGGCTCGAGGTGCTCAAGGGCCCCCAGCCCGTTTTCTTCGGACAAAACGCGACGGCCGGCGCCTTCAACATCATCAGTGCCGGACCGACGCCGGAATGGGAGGGCTATCTAGATGCCGAGGTCGGCAGTTTCGAGACGACCATAATGAGAGGTGCGATCGGCGGTCCGCTGACGGACCGGCTTGGTATACGCGTGGCGGGTTCGTATGAAGACGGCACCGGCTTTATTGAAGATGTCGTCAGCGGGGGCAGCGCCGGCGCGTACGAGAATATCGGCGGGCGCGTCATTCTGGAGTTCACGCCGAGCGATCGGCTCACGCTCACGGGTAAACTCGAATACTCGAAGATCACGCGAGATTCCAGCATGGCCGCGCTATGCCTCACGGGCGGACCGTTGATCTTCAGGCGCGGGCGCGGAGGCGAGGACGCCACCCAGACGGCACCCGGCTGGCAGGGCCAAGCCAGTCCTGCGATATGGGCGGGGCCACCCGAGGGCGTCGGCTGGGCGGACGGAGGGTTTCCCAACGGCTTCGGATTGCCGACGAACTGCGGTGACGACATCGGCAACAAGGGTGCCCAGAGCGGCGGCCTCGTGGTTGCGCCACCCACCAACGTTCGCGACGGGGAGCACAACTTCGGGATCCTCGACATTCGCGACGCCGCCCAGGAATGGTTCTCAAGAACCACTCAATCCGGTCGTATCGACGATCTCCAGGAGACGCTCGCATCGCCGAACGGCTACTTCGAGCTCGACTACCGGATGGAGAACGATATCCAGGTCAATTGGCTGACAGGCTTCAGCGCGATGGACCGCGTCAATGTCACGGGTAGCTCTGTTCCTTTCTTGCTGTCGACGCGAGAACGGTGGGAGGATTTCACCCAGTTCAGCTCGGAGCTGCGTTTCACGTCGGGGCCCGGGCCCATCGAGTGGATGACAGGCCTGTTCTGGCAGGACACGGACCTCGATATCGAGGCGAACAACCCTAGAGCGAGCGTCTCCCGCGGGCTGCGTTATAACCATGCCAACGAGCAGCAGGAGTGGAAGTCGGCCTTTGCAACCTTGACGTTCAACTTCATGGACGACAGGGCCTCATTCGATATCGGGGGGCGCTGGACGGATCTCGACAAGACCGGCGCCATCTCTCAGGTCTCCTCCACGTGGATCTACGACGTCAATCCCTGCGATCCGCGAGCCAATACGGTGAACCGCGTTCCCGGCACCGGCGACAACAATCCGGCGACGTGCCCGCTGCACGGCGACGCCATCCGGGTCACGGCCGCTCAGGCCGAGTTCCTGCTGCCCGGCGCCGATGCCAGCAACCTCTGGACCATCCCCTACCGCGGGGATCGATATGCGCCGTCGTCCTGGATCGGCAACCGGGCCCGGGCCATCGGCTTGATGATCCCCGTGGATAACGAGAGCCTGCTCGGGCGCCATGACGGGCCGTTTACGCCCGAGAACGGCGGCGACTTTTCCCAAAACGAATTCATGCCTCAGCTAACGTTTCGCTACCGTCCGCACGACGACCATTCGTTGTTCTTTCGTTATGCCGAGTCGTTCAAGGCCGGTGGTTTCGATACCGGGGTTCAGTCGCTGCCGGCCGACGTCGACGAGTTGCGATTCGAATCCGAGTCCGGCGACACGATCGAATTCGGCTCCAAGGGCAACCTCTGGGGCGGGCGCGCGCGTTACGACGCGACCCTGTTCCAGACGACGTTCCAGGACTTCCAGGTGCAGAGTGCGACGGGGCTACTGGAAAACCCGTTCATCGCAATCAACGCCGGTGAGCAGCAGGTCAGCGGCCTGGAGTTGGGTCTGACCACCGCTGTGTCCGACAACTTGACGCTCAGCGTAGCCGCCGCGCTCATGAACGGCGAGTTCACCTTCTTCCCGGACTCAGGCTGCAATCGGCCTGAGCTCAGGGACGCTGCGTCCGGCCCGTGCCGGACTGAGGAGGAGGCCATCGCTCTCGGCAATCCGGATCTCGAAGGCACGATCGACCGCTCGGGTACGCCATCGCCGAAGACGCCGGACTATAAAGTCGTGTTCGGCGTCGATTGGGATACGCCAGTCTTCAACGCCTATCTGTTGACACTGAATGCGAAAGGTTACCTGTCGGATGGCTTCCTCACCGATACGAGCGGCTTCGACCCGGTGATCAGCATGGATGAGCACGAGGATGTGAATCTGACGGTCGGCATCGGCCCGCAGGACGGTCCGTGGGAGATCGCAGTTTACGGACGCAATCTGTTGGAACCCAAGGTCACCTATCATCCGCATGACGATGTGCGGGACGATGGCATCGTCTCCCAGCACCTGTCCCGGAACAACTTCGCGACGTACGGTGTGAAGTTCCGATACAACATTGATTAGAGATGCTGACATTCTTTGAAAGATACGCGGAAACCGGCCACCTGATTCTGCGTGTCGGACTGGGATTCACCTCGCTCTTTCTGCGTGGCATCTCACAAATGGCCGGCGGACCCGAACGGTGGGAGCAAATGGGAGGAGCGATGGCGTATCTCGGCATCACGTTCGCCCCGGTCTAAGGGGGGATGTGCGCATGAATGCACGCATGAATGCACGATGGCTTGTCTTTGTTCTCGCATTTGGCGGCGCGCTTGCGGCCGTCCCGGAACAGTCGGAGGGGCAGACGGCAGGAGCAGCCAGGGTTCAGGATCCACGGCTCCGGTTGACGACCCCCAGCTTCAGTGACGCCGGTACGATTCCCTTGCCGTTCACCTGTTACGCCGACGGCGGCACGGCGATATCGCCGCCGCTGCAATGGGAATACGTGCCCGAAGGGACCGAGAGCTTCGTGCTGATGCTGACCGGTCCCGAAAACCACCGCCGCAGGAGTCACACCGTTGCGTTCTTCTGGGGTCGCTGGAACATCCCGGCCAGCGCCAGGCACCTCGCGGAAGGCCAACCCCTCGGTGTGGAACAGCCGGACGGCAGTCGCCACATGGAAAGCGACGACGGATTTTTGGGGTATGACCCGCCGTGCGCCCCGCCGGGCGCAGGACCGATTCATTACCAGTTCAAGCTGTACGCGCTCGACGAGATGTTGTCGCTACCCCCGGATGCCCCACGCGACGCCGTCCTGCAAGCCATGGATGGCCACATTATTCGCGCCAGCGTGTACTACGGTGTGCTGGAGCGTCTGCCGCAGCAGTGACGAATGCCTGCTACGTTAGAATCTGTTTCGTACGTGCAGACGGCGCGTTTCCCGGCAGTTAGTGGCGAAAGTCCGGCGTCGCACCGCGACCGGAGAGGCGCCCGGCCGACAAGGCGCGAGGAGGAGAATATGACATTCCATAGTGGCGCATCGCTGAGGCTGACGTGCCTCCTGGCAGTGGGCGTGCTGACCGGCACTGCCGCGCTTGCGCAGGGCGGTGGCGGTCGGGAAGGCGCGTCGCCGCCGGCCAGTATTGCTGCCACGCCCATCCCGGGCGTCGTCGCTGCCGGGACGAGAATCGAACTCGTCGCGACCGGGCTCGGACGGACCGAAGGCCCTGTAGCGATGCAGGACGGAAGCATGCTGGTGAGCAGTTCGAACAGCATCCTCAAGGTTGACTCATCCGATAACGTCTCGACGTTCATCGATGATTCTAACCAGACCAACGCCATGGGATGGGACCTTCAGGGGCGTCTCATCTCGGTGCAACGCGCGCGAGGAAATGAAAAGGTCGGTGTGCTGTATCCCCCCGAGCAGGTGACAACGCTCGCGGACAACCACCAGGGCCAGCCCTTCGCTTCGCTGAATGACATGGCGCTCGACAAGCGCGGAGGCGCCTACTTCACCGATACCCAGGGGATTTACTATCTGCCTCCGGGCGGAAGCGTCACCAGGATCATCGATGAAGTCCCCAGACCGAACGGCGTCGTCTTGAGTCCCGATGAGGGCACCCTCTACGTCCACAACAAGGACGGCGTGTATATGTTGTCCTTCGACGTGGCGCCGGATGGGACGATATCCAACCGCCGCAACTTTGCCAGGTACGAGAGCGTCCGGATTCCCGGACACGCCGACCCGTCGTGGGACGAGGACAACGGCGCGGACGGCATGGCGGTCGATAGCGAGGGACGCGTGTACGCGGCAACCAACGTCGGAGTGGAAGTCTTCAGTCCGGCTGGGGACCTGCTCGGCGTCATGCCCGTCCAGTGGGGCGCCGAAAACGACAGAATCCGGAAACCGCAAAATGTCGCCTTTGGCGGGCCGGATCGAAAGACCCTCTACATCGTGGGCGCCGGTACGATCTTCAAGGTGGGAACGCTGTCGCAGGGCCCACAGCGCCCCACCAAGTAGGAATACGGAGAATTTCGGTGACGAACGGAGACATGACATGAAAGGCTATCTGCTCGTGACAGGCGTGTTGAGCCTCGGGTTGCTGACGACGGTGAGCGCGCCGTCATTGGCGCATCATAGCAATGCGGCGTATGCCGACGAGATCACGGAGTTCACTCAGGCCACGATCACGAAATTCGCGTGGGCAAATCCGCACTCGCTGATCTTTTTCGACGCAACGGACGCGGAGGGCAACGTCGTCCATATGGTCGTCGAGACCGCGGCTCCCCAGGCGCTCCGTCTGATTGGCTGGGCCAAGACCACACTCGTGCCCGGCGACGTCATCACCATTCGGGCGTACCTCGCCAGGAACGGCAACCCTGCCGGTCGGCTGAACAAGATCATGTTTGCCGACGGCACCGAGCTGCATGACACGCAGCTAGGCGGAGATGAGGGTGGAAAGACTCGGTACGATCCCCATGGCTTCAGGGATTAGCACGATATGAGAATACCTTCCATCATCGTCTCGATTGCCGTGTTGGCGTGCCTCGCCACTGTGGCGGGTCGCACTCAGGACATCCACGCTGCTCGGGACATCGACCCCGCAAATTACATTCGCGAGGGCGTGCCCAGGATGCCGAATCCGCCCGGACCTGCGCCCGTTCGGGATCTCACGGGCGTGTGGGTTGGACCCAACGACAGGGAGTTGGGCGAGGTGCCGCCAATGACGCCGGCCGGCCAGGCCCTGTTCGAGACGCGGCACTCCTATCGGGCCGCTGCCAGCAGCGAGGGCCTCGGCGTCGCGAACGATCCGTTCATTACCTGCGATCCCCTCGGGTTTCCTCGCAATCTGCTGGCCCATGCCGTCAGCAGCCGCGGGCGCTTTATCTTCGGGTCCGCGCCGGACCGCATCCTGATCGCGTACGAACAGCAGCGAATCTGGCGTGAGATATGGATGGACGGACGGGCGCTTCCGGAAGCCGTGGATGTGAGGGGCGCGCCCGAGTCCAGATATTACGGCTATTCGGTTGCCCACTGGGAAGACGACCATACGCTGGTCATCGATACGACAGGCGTGGATGAACGACCCTGGCTGGATGAAGTCGGTCATCCGCGCAGCTCCTCGGCACGCATCCAGGAGCGATACACGCGTCTCGACGAGTACAACATGCAGCTAACGGTCACGATCGACGATCCGGAGTTCCACACGAGGCCATGGACCTTTATGCAGGCAAACTTCTACTGGGTGCAGGGCCAGGAGTTTCAGGAGACGTTCTGTATTCCGTCAGAGGGGATCCAGTACCGTGACTCGCTCGCCAACCCGTCGGGTATCGAGACCGTGATCCCATAGCGAGCTGCCGTCGGGGCGGGGGGGACCGCTGGTTCAGGGGAACAAGCTCTGCAGGATTGAGCGCAAGGAACAGACAGGGAGCAGATAATGAGAAGAACGTGCACGGACATCATCGCAGCCTTGGCGGGCGTGCTGTTGCTGCCGGCGCTGGCTGCCGCGCAAGGCGATGCGCCGCTATCGCCGTGGAAGTACTATCCGGAGGAGGCGAGGGCCAACGAGGGGCCCGGTGGGCCCGCGCCGGTGCACGATCTGACCGGCACATGGCTGGGAGAGTCATCTGGCGGAGGTGTTCCGAGGCTCGTCCGTCCCGAGAGTCCGCCACCGCTGACGCCGTTGGGCCAGCAGCTGTTCGACCGGAGAATAGTGGAAGGCGAGGGCGTCTCGGTTGCCGACACGAACGATCCCCATTACCGATACTGCGATCCGTTTGGTTTTCCTCGGAACATGAACGACCAGATTCGTTCGGTGACGATCGCGACGCTGCCGGAGCGGACCTTCGTCTTGCTCAAGTTCATGAATATCTGGCGTGAGATCTGGATGGACGGGCGGGACCTGCCTGGCACGTTCAGTGGCAGGGGGGCCGACGTCCATGATCCGACGTACAGCGGCTACTCGGTGGGTTACTGGGAGGACGACTACACCTTCGTCGTGGAGACGACCGGGATGGCTGCGGAGGATACCTGGGCTACCGAGACCGGTTATCCCCACAGCGTCGATGCGGTCGTGACGGAGCGCTTTCACCGGTCCAGCATGAACGATCTGACGGTGACGACGACGATGGTCGACCCGAAGCTCTACACCAGACCGGTCGAGATGGGAGAAGTTTATTTCCGGTGGTCGCCGCGGCAGACGTTCTATGATTTTTCCTGCGTACCGTCGACGGTGCAGCGGTATTTGGAAGAGATGGCCGATCCCGCCGGTACCGGCGCGGCACCTTGAGCCTGAATCGGGATGGTCAGCGAAAATTATTTCTGGAGGTGGACGATGAAAATTAGACTCATGACAATGGTGACTCTGATCGCCGGACTTGCCGCGATGGGCAGTCCGTCGTTAGCGCATCACAGTGCCTCGGCGTTCGACATGAGCGCGCCGGTCGTGATGGAGGGCGCCGTGGTGACGGAATTCCTTTGGATCAATCCTCATCCGCTCATCAAGGCGGACTACACGGACGAACAGGGTAACGTCCAGCATTGGACGATGGAAATGGGCAGTACGGTGTCCGCTCAGCTCGTCGGCTGGACCAGAACGGCGCTTCTGCCTGGCGACATCGTCACGCTGTACGTCTGGGCTGCCAAAACGGGCGCACCTGTTGGACGCTTCAACAAGGTCGAGTTTCCCGACGGCATGGTTTTGCGTGATTCCCAGCGTGGCGCCGACGACGGAGGGCGATCCGACGCGGGCTTGCGCCAGTAATCACGCAGGGCGGCTTCGCCGCCGCGCCGCCGTATGTCGGTTCCTGCACGCAGCGCTCGCGGCGGTCTTGCGCACCAAACAGCCGGTTACGCTCCGCCAACCCAGTCGAGTACGGCGCGCCTGAAGCTGGGGCGGGCGCACACGGCGTCTTTCCAGCGAGCCACGTTCTTGTAGGGCTCGAACTCGAAGCCGGCTTTTTCGAGAGTCACGTGCAACGGGATCCAGGTGATATCGGCAAGCGTGAAGGCGTCGCCGGCGATCCACGCGTGATGCTCCAGCGCCCGGTCGATGCCGGCGAAGCAGTCGGCCAGCACTCCGGTGGACCGCGACACCCGTGCGCGGGAGAGTCCTTCCGGCGAGGAGTTCTCCTCGTGAAACTGGAGCAGTTCCTCGTTGTCCTGCAGTTCCCGATAGAAGGAGAGTTCGGCGTCGGTCTTGGCCATGCGCTCGCCGAGTCGGTGGGCAAACATGTAGGTTTTTACGTGAATGTGGTTCTCGGCGGCGGTGCGCATCCAGCGCGCCATGGCTTCGGCCGGCCCCGTCGCACCCAGCGGGCGCAGCGACGGATCCGGGAAGGTCTCGTCCAGGTAGTCGATGATGTCGGTGGACTCGATAATCACGACGCCATCATGAATCAGTGTCGGTACCAGTCCCTTGGGGTGAATGCCGAAGTACCCGGGCGTGATGTTCTCGGCCTTGTGAAGGTTCAGGTGGTGGCTGGTCCACTGCAGGCCCTTTTCCTCGATCGTCATGCGTACTCGCATCGAGCAATTGGACTGGCTGAAGTGGTACAGGTGAAGCCCCCGGTACTCGGTGACGGCCTTGTTTTTCGGCGTGATAATTCCCATGAATTGCGTGGAAAGTTCCTTTTTTGCCTGTTAAGCCAGGATTTGGGGAGTTACGCGGGACAGAACTAGTGGCTATGATACTCAGCATGACTTCGGCCGACAAAAAAGAGTCGGGGGCGCCACCCGGCGCGACCATGAACCAAACTGCCGTCAGTATCTTTTCCGCTGTCGGCGTGGTCCTCACCCTTGGTGGCCTCATGGTGACCGAACACAATTCGTTGCGTGGCGAGATCAACGGGTTGCGCACCAAGATGATCGAAGGCCAAAGTTCGCTGCGCGCCGAGATGATCGAAGGCCAAAATGCGTTGCGCGCCGAGATGATCGAAGGCCAAAGTGCGTTGCGCACCGAGATCAGTGGATTGCGTGATGACATGAGAGAGGATCAGGCGGCGTTGCGCGCTGAAATGATAGAAATTCGCGGCGATGTCAATGAAATTCGTGTCATCCTTTCGGATATGGGCGAGCGCGTGGCACGAATCGAAACAAGGCTCGATCTGCCTGCGCCGGACTAGCAGTATTTGCGACTGCGTTCGCCGCGCATTCTGCCGGCGCTACCTTCCAATACTGGCTTCGTATGCCGCGGTTTGTAAGACTTTCAAGCCGTCCGCTGTTCTCAGGACCATGCGCGCAGCGATGTTCTGGCGCTCCGCCAGTTCCACGCCCGCCGCCGGCCCCAATACCAGCAGCGCCGTGGCCAACGCGTCGGCGGCGGCAGCCGTGGAGCCGATGACGCTGACCTCGGCCAGCTCGTGGGAAACGGGCCATCCGGTGCGAGGGTCCAGCACATGGGAGTATCGAACGCCTTCGTGCTCGAAGTAGTTGCGGTAGTCGCCTGACGTGGCGATCGCGGCGTCCCGCAGGGGCACGGCGCCGGTTACGCCCGTCCCATCCGGATTCTCGATCCCGATGGACCAGTCCCGGCCATCGGCACGGCGGCCCCGCGTGCGGACTTCGCCGCCGATTTCGACGAGGTACGCGGATACCCCGGCATCAAACAGCAGCGTCCAGATCTCGTCGACGGCATGCCCCTTGGCGATGGCGGAGAAGTCGAGTTGCACGCCGGGCCGTGTGCGCCGTAGCGCCGGAGGCGATTCGCGCCACTGCAAGTGCGCGGACCCGGTTGCTGCCAGCAGGCCATCCAATGCTTCGCGTTGCGGTATCCGCCCCACCTCGCCGCCGGCGCCGAATCCCCACAACTCCACCAGCGGACCCACGGTGATGTCGAACGCGCCGCCGGAGAGTTCACTCACGGCGATTCCCTGCTTGAGAACGTCAAGGAAATCCGGTGAGACGGAGAACCATTCCAGACCCCGATACGCATTGAATCGGCTGACTTCCGAATTCTGTCGATAGGTTGAGAACCGGTCTTCGATTTCATCGAGTCGCGCGGCGATATCCTCCCCCAGGCGATCCAGTGTGGGACTCAATCCGTCGGAAGGACGTACGACTCTGACCGTGTAGGCTGTTCCCATGGCGAGCCCGCGCAACTCGAGCGTATCGGGCTCGGCTGCGCAGGCAGCCAGGATCAAGGCTGCCAAGGCCACCTTGGCTGTTTGGTGAGACAGACGGGCTGAACGCGGTTGGTTCACAGCGTTATGGTAACAATGCTCACGTGCACCGCACCAACGGGTGCCGCACCAACAGGCACCGCGATACCCTCGACGGGTCTGGCCACCCGCAACGACGGGGAAGTACGGGTTAAGATGTGCCGGCGAATGGCTCGCGATTTGGGAGAATACCGTCATGGAAACAATGCGTAGCGGTTTCGGGCAGCTGGCCATCGTAATTGCGTGCGTGCTGTCGGCCATGGCGGTCATGGGTCAGGAGAGCCCCGATACGGTTTTCGTTAACGGCAAGATCCTGACTGTCGATGAGAGCTTCTCCGTCGTGCAGGCATTGGCAGTCACCGGCAACCGAATTTCGGCGGCAGGCGCCAACGGGGAAATCGAAGCGCTCGCGGGAGAGGGCACGCGGGTCGTTGACCTGGAGGGGCGCACGGCCATCCCCGGACTGATCGACAACCACAACCACCTGATTTTCAACGCGCCGACCTGGCCCAATGGTGTGCGCCTGGGCCGGGTGCGAACACGTGCAGAGGCATTGGAGCGGATCGCCGCGAAAGCTGAGGAACTGGGTCCCGGAGACGGTCCCGAGCACATCGTCTTCGCCCTTGGCGGTTGGAATCCGGTGCAATTCACCGACGATCAACGCGAGTTCACGCGCGAGGAACTGGACGCCATAGCGCCCGGCAACCCGGTGTATACCCAGATCAGCTGGGGTAGCGCCGTGCTCAATACCAAGGCCATGGAGTTGGGCGGCATTACCAACGACATGCCGGATCCCGGGTCGGAAACGGGCGGGCGGATCTGGCGCGACGCCGACGGCAACGTCACCGGGAAATTCACCGGCAGCATCTTTCTGAAGTGGCAGTTGCGGCCGCTGTTTCCGGAGGTTACCGGCGAAACGGCGGCGGCTGGACTCAAGGCCGAGATCGCCGACTACCTCAAACTGGGCGTTACCACCTCGATGACCTACAACGGACCGGAATTTCCGGAGGAGGGCCTGGAATACATACGCGAGCACCTGGTGGATACCGGCGAGCTGGACATGCGTATCTACTATCCTCCGCACTTTGGCAGAAATGTCAGCGCGTGGACGCCGGAGGAGGTGCCGGGCGTCGTCGAGGGCCTGGGAATCCACAAGCCGTTTTCGGGCCCGGAGATGTACCAGATGCTCCACTTCGGGGAGCACATGTACCTGCCGGTGTCGGACAACTACGGCATGGGAGAGCGGCCCTATCCCGACGACATGATGGAGCAGTTTCGGGCGGTTGTGACCGCGGCCGCGGAGCACGGCTGGCAGGTGGCCGAGCACCTGAATCGGGATATCACCGCCAACCAGATGCTGGAGATATTCGAGCAGGTCAACGAAACCTGGCCCATCACCCATCTACGGTGGCGGTTCGAGCACGCCCAGGGGCTTTCGCAGGAGACCATCGAGCGGGCCAAGGCGCTCGGGATGGCCGTCGGAGTGCACAGTTCGGCCGCCAAGAGTTCGCCCGAGACGCGCAATGCCAATGCGTTCCGCGCCGCGCTGCTCGCGAAGCAGGACGCACCGCCGATCCGCTGGTATCAGGACAGCGGTATCCCCTTCGGGCTTGGCTCCGACGCCCAGGTGGTGGCGCACGACTCGCCGTTCTTTACGCTCTACTGGGTGGTCTCCGGCAAGGACACCGCGGGGCAGCCGTACTTCCGGCACGGCACGCTGACCCGCGAGGAAGCGCTGATCGCGCATACGCGCTCCAATGCCTGGCTCATGCACAAGGAAGATCTGCTGGGGACCCTGGAGGTCGGCAAGCTGGCTGACCTGGTGGTTCTGGATCGAGACTACATGACCATCCCTGCCGACGAGATCCGTGATCTGAACTCGGTCCTGACCATGGTGGACGGGCGCATCGTCTACGAGGCGATTTAGCCCTGTAAGCTCAGGAACCGAGCGTCTGAGGCGCCGTTTGCCTGGGCTTCGCGATTCCAGAAAAAATGCGGCCCGCCGGGGGCGGGCCGCCTAATGCCAAGCCGGAGTGCAAACTACTGATTTTCGAATGAATGCCTGAATTGCAGGCCGAGTTCCCTGCGCCGCCGGTCGAAACGGGCACCCGCTTGCTGCGGTGGGTCCGTGGCGAACAGGTTACTGACCGTGAACGCAACGTTGGAGCCCTGGCTGAACTGATAGCTCCAGTTCACGTTCAGGAGCCACTGGCCCTCGTTGTGATTGAAGGTTACGCGCTGATCGTCGGAAAGGTCATCGTAGGCTGTGTTCATGGAATCCCGATATCGCGGTGTGACCCGCACCCGGTGGTTGCCGATGTCGGCCGATATCGGGAAACTGCCCTGCCAATGGGGCATGTTGGTGACGCCGTTGAAGCCCATGCCCAGGTTGCGTCCGATCGCACTGCAGACCCCATCGGGCGGAGGACAGAGCCCGTCGCGGCCGGCCGCGCCGCCGACCGGGAAGTCATACTGCAGCGTGAGAGTGACCAGGGGCGTGAAGGTCAATGGCCCGATGGGCGAATCGAATCGCATGCTGGCCCGCAGGTCCAGGAATCGCGTGTTCAAGAAACCGATATTCGTTGGCTTGTTGGCCAGGGTCGCGATGTTATCGGTGATCGTGTCGAGGATGCCGTCGCCGTTGACGTCGAAGAGTATGTCCGGATCCATTTCGACCACTTCCTTCACGCAGGTGCCGTCCGGGTTGAGTGGATACATCAGGCTGCTTCTCGGCGCTCCGCTCTGCGTGAGCGGAATGCCGTTGGCGTCCTTGACAACGCAGTTGGAGAGGACGTTGTTTGCCGTCTGGGCAGTAATCAGGTCCACAAACTCGATCTGAACGAAGCCGCCGCCGACGCTGATCCGCTCGTTGATCTGGTAGTCGGCGCCGAACGACAGGTTGTCCGAGGTCTGCGGCAGCAGGTCCGGATTGGGCGTGGTTTCGTAGGTAAATGTCGGCGCGCCGCCAGTACGGCCGTAGGTGGTGCCGCCGACATTGAGCCTCGGCGGGCCCATGCCGCTGAAGATCGTGGCGGCGCTGGCCTGGCTGATCGACGGGCCCTTGAACGATGTGCCCCAGGACCCGCGTACGGTCAGCCGATCCGTGGGGTTCCACAGCGCGGCGATTTTCGGGGAGAACTGATTGAAGCCACCCTGGTAACTATCGCTACGCCCCGCAACTTGCACGTTGAGGTCGTCGCGCACCGGCAGTCCGAACTCGAAGTACGCGGAATCCACCTGCTGCTTGCCCGAGAAGTCGTTGAAGACGCCCAGGGTCGCGAAATCGCCGGCGTTGGCCTGTGTGTCGGCGTCCCGTTCGACGTATTCCTCGCGGTATGAGACCCCGGCCGCCACGCCGATCGGACCGCCCGGCAGTTCGCCGAACTGGCCGACTATGCGGGCATCGATGTGGAAAAACGTACCCAGGAAGTCGTCCACGCGCAGTGGGATGAGCCACTCGAGCATCCTTGGGTCGTTGGCGAGGCCCAGGGCTTCGGCGTCGGGCAGGGCCGAACTCATGAACGGGTTGTAGTAGGAGCAGTTGCCCTGTCCCGGAACCCCCGTATCGGAGTCGCAATCGGGCCCGCCAAGGCCTGATATCGCCTGGGGGTAGCGTCGTGTGAGGATATCCCTGACGCCGTTGGCTACCTCGCTGTAGGCCGCCGAGGTGTCCACCAGCCAGGTCCAGTTGGGGTTGATATCGCCTTCGATCCCGAACGCTGCGCGATAGAGGTCATTCTTGTTGAACGCCGGCATCTCGTGCTGGAAGGGGAGGGTTTCGCCGACCTGGTAGAGGTCCCCGGACATGGGGGGGCCGAACATCGACTGCAGTTCAAGTGCCCGGGCCAGTCCGGGATTGTCCCTGGGAATCGAATACGCCGGACCGAAGGTCACCGGCTGCGGGCTCCAGTTGTTCGAGCCGTTATCGCCCCACTGATCGATATCGTCGAAACGCTGGCGGCTGAAGTTGGCTTCGGCGTTGACGCGCAGCGAATCGCCGAAACTGTGCTCGGCGCGGACGAAGGCGATGAGTTGCCTGACGTTGTTATTGATGAGCGTCCCGGCATTACTGAAGTTGTCGGGCCGCGCGCAGAGGGTTGCATCAGCCCAATTGTCGACTTCGCGCTCGTTGCCGTCGGGCGAATTGACGGCCAGCCAGTGGGCGCGAATCGGCGTCCCGAATGCCGGGTTGCCGCAGTCCGGGTCGACGTAGGTGGTGCGGCCCATTGCTCCCCGGTAAACCAGGTGAGGCTGCGGTTCGAGTCCGACGCCGGTTTCGGGTGTCACATCGGGAATCTCCGAAAACGTCGGATCGATGTCGATGAGTTCGATCAGGTCTTCCTGGTGGAACTCGACCGCGAAGACAACGCTGGTATTGTCGTCGCCCGCGCCCCACAGTGCCGCGACGGTGGCGTTCTTGGAGTTCGGAGCTTCCTCCAGCATCCGGTTGTCCATGGAGAAATCGAAGCCGCGGAAATTGTTCCGAGTGATGAAATTTGCCACGCCGGCCACCGGGTCCGACCCGAAGGTGGCCGAGCCGCCGTCGAGCAGCAATTCCGTGCGCTGCACGGCGATGCGCGGGACGATGGAATTGATATCGGTGCGGTACCAGCCGGTGCCGTCGGCAACGGGATAGTTGATCGTTCGGCGGCCGTTGAGCACGACGAGGGAATTCTCGTCACCGAGTCCGCGCAGGTTGATCGAGGCATTGCGGATGGAGCGCGCTCGGCCCTGGCCGTCGTTCTCCGTCTGGTTGATATTCGCACTGGAAAAATTCTGCGGAACATTGTCGAAGAAGAAGGTGCTGAGATCCGGCGGCGTGAAGCTCACCAGATCCTCGCCGGATATCACCGACACGGGCGAGGGTGAGTCCAGTCCCGTATACAGATAGGAACCGGTGACAACGATCTCTTCCAACTCCTGACCTTGTTCTTCCTGGGCCAGCATGGAGACAGGAAAGAAGATGCCTGTGAGGGTGGCCATGGCCATGGCGATGGCGGTGCGCATTCTATCGATTCCGTTCATGATAGCTCCCATGGTAAAGTTGCTACTGTTGCGCATGCGCTACACATGCACCAGTAAAGACTGCTCGCCGAACGATCCGATGACAATGAACGGTGCGATATTTTTTTCGCCGCGGTATTTTCGATAAAGAACGTAAATTCAGATGGTTACGCCATACTAATGTGATCGATTATGTGCAGGGATCGCAATTATTGTCGAAGAGACAGACAATGAGCCGCAAAAATCGATTGATCTAAGTGTCGTCATAAGCAGAATCACAGCAAGTCAAAATGTCGCGGATCAAGTTCTGTTCACACAGTCGTCACTATGGGCAGGCCCACGTTGACTATTGAATCTGCCGAATGTATAACCCTACACGTTGGAAAACTACGCGTTGGAAAATCCCAACAGAAACGGGGCTGATCGCCAGTCTGGAACCATCTGGAGCACAATTGGATGAAACTGAACAAAACTATCTGGTCTGTCATCGGAATTGCGGGAGGGGCGTTTCTGACGGCACCGGCGCAACAGGCCGTGGCGCAAAGCGCGTCGGCCCAGGCCATGCTGGAAGAAGTCGTCGTAACCGCCAGGCGGCGCGAGGAGAACCTGCAGGATCTGCCACTTTCCGTCGCGGCGATCAATGCCGATGCGATGGAGGCGGCGGGCATCTATAGCATTGAGGATGTCGGCGACTTCATTCCCAACGTCACCCTGACACAATCCGACCGCGCCAATAACACCCGAATCGTGATTCGCGGCATCGGCGGCGGGCATCCGGATCCGGTGTTTCCGTTCGGGAGCGGCATGTACATCGACGGCCACTACATCCCGAACTCTCTCGGCGGCTACATGACCACCATGGACATCGAGCGGGTCGAAGTCCTTCGCGGTCCCCAGGGGACGCTGTTCGGCAAGAACGTCACCGGTGGCCTGGTCAACATCGTCACCGCCAAGCCCGGGCCGGAGTTCGCTTCCAGCCTCACGCTGCGGGCGGCGGACCACGGCCAGCAGGATGTGCGCGGCATGGTCAACGTGCCGTTGAGCGACAGCGTCTACGCCCGGCTCGGCGTCGCCAAGGAGACCATGGACGGCTACTACTACAATCACAACCTGGGCATCGATCAGGGTGCCACGGACCTCACGGCCTTCAACGCAGCGCTCCGCTTCGCGCCCACCGACAACCTGACCATCGATCTGTCGTTCAACAAGCAGGATCGCAACGACGACAACAAACCCATTCAGTGCAATCCGTTTGACGGCAGCGCAGGGGCCTGGGGCGCTCGCGGGGCACCCGGTGACGGCAATGGTCGGTCCCGGCCGTCGCATCTGGACCGCACCTACAGCCCGTTGTGGAACGGTGACTTGGCAGCTGACTGGCAAGACCCGGCTACGCCTACTCCCGACCTGTGGTCAGGCGGCTGGTTGTACACCCAGGGGCACAGGGATGCCTGCGCAGCGGATGCGGCGGCGGGCAATTTCGTTACCTCGTCCGACAAGTACCATTTCGCGGACCTGGGTGTGGATTCGGGTTTCTTCACGGTACAGTGGGCTTCCGGCGGCGAGACGGGCATAGCGGATGACCTGAACGTCACGTTCAACGCGTCGTTCCGAAACACCGACTACGACTACCAGCAGGATCGCGACGGCTCCCTCTATGACATCGACAATATCGGCATGCCGGTGTGGGCCACGAGCGCCGGCGGTGACGTCGGTCAGGACAACGATACAAGGGGTTGGGAGTTTCTGGTGGAAGGCTCCGCCAATGACCGCCTCGATTTCACATTCGGCGTGAACTACTTCCACGAACTGGCACGCAATGGCGACGGCGC
Source organism: Candidatus Rariloculaceae bacterium (assembly GCA_965262365.1). Taxonomy (GTDB): domain Bacteria; phylum Pseudomonadota; class Gammaproteobacteria; order Steroidobacterales; family Rariloculaceae; genus UBA6522. The sequence continues at coordinate 1,780,147 of OZ253541.1, read as the reverse complement.
CTGCCGGAATCGGTTGGAAGCCAGCGGTTTCGCGGATCTTCATCCGGAGACTCCTGTCGGCCCGGACGGGGGCCTGATTCCGGCGGTAGGTGACGGCAGCGACGTGGTGGACTGCTCGGATGTCATCTCCGGTTTGTATTTCGACCTTCTCCCCGGCCAATTCCTGCCGTTCATCAACACGTCCCGGATCGAAAACGAGTCCATGGGCGTGTTCGGTCACGTATCCTGGGCGTTGAACGACAACTGGACGCTGGATGTCGGCGCCCGTTCGACCTCGGACGATCGTCAGTTCTGGAACATGGAAGCCGGAATTCAGGGCTGCGGCATCGAGGAAGCCAACGACGCCGATGTGGAGAACCGAAGGCTGGGCGGGCCCATCGCCGCCAACGGCTCGATGATGTGCGAGTTCGACTGGGGCGTGTCCTTCGATTCCACCGTCCGTGAAGGGTTCTACAACTCGTCGGCAGACACCTTCACCGCAGTCACGCCCATGCTCAGCATCACCCGCCAACTGGCGCCGACTGGCTCGCTGGACAGCGGCATGATCTATGCCCTTTATTCCGAAGGGTTCCTGACGGGAGGCTTCAATACGGAGATCAACTCCAATCTGCCGGGAATCGCCAAGTTCCTTTCCTACGGGCCCGAGAGCGTGGCCAACTTCGAAATCGGCTTCAAGGGCACGCTGGCCGATGGTCGCGTGCAGATCATGGCCGATGTCTTCATGATGGACTACACCGACAAGCAGGAAAACATCTCCGTTCCCAACGACGACGCGATCCTCGGTATTGACGAGTCATTGGGCATCCTTACCAACGTGTCGTCGGTCGACATCAGCGGCCTCGAACTGGAGCTTCGGGCTTCGCCCTGGGCCAACGGGTTTGTCTCGCTGGATTTGGGCACGCTAAGCAATTCGTACGCCAGCTTCGAGTATCCCGATCCGTCGAATCCGAGTCAGACCATCGACCAGTCCGGCGACGTGATTTCCGATCTTACGCCGGATTGGACCATGAACGTCAGCATTGAGCACGCCTTCAACCTGGCCAATGGCGCATCGATTACGCCGCGCGTCAACGTCTACTCCTCGGGTGCTTACGACTGGGGCGCGGATGTCGACGGGGCGCCGGCGACGGTGTGCAACCAGGCGTCTTACTCGAAGGTCAGCGCCCGCGTGACGTACCTGCCGGCGGCCGGCAACTGGCGCGCTTCGCTCATTGGCAACAACATCACTGACGAGCGGATATACGAGTTCTGCAGCGACAGCCGCGGCGTGTACCGCTATCGTTATGAGCGCCCGGCCTATTGGGGGCTGGAGTTCACCGCGGATTGGGGTGGATAGGCCTTCGATCAACGGATCCGGCCGTGCCGTTCACAGAGGCGGCGCGTTGCGGAGTTGAGTGAAAAAGCACGGCGCCTCATTGAGGCGCCGTGTGCATTTGGTGACCCATGAATCGAACCACGAGCAACGCCTTTATTTTCACTGCGTCGGGGCTCCTGATCACCTGCTTCGCGGGGGAAATGGCTGGCGCGCAGGAGGCGGCCGAATACCAGCAGGCCATGGACCAGTGGCACATGGAGCGGGAGGCGCGACTGAAGGGTCCCGACGGGTGGCTCAATCTCGCCGGCCTGTTCTGGCTTGAACCGGGCGAAAACACGATCGGGTCTGCTCCTGACAACGATATCGTGCTGAACGAGGACCTCGCCGCTGCACGGCTGGGTGTGTTCTTGCTCGAGGAAGAGGATGTCACGTTTCAGGCCGAACCGGGTGCGGATATCTTGAACCAGGGAGAGCCGGTAACGGAGCTTGAACTGATCCACGATGAAGCCGGCGAACCAACCCTGCTTACGCACCGATCGCTAGGCTGGTATGCGGTTCGCCGCATGGAGCGCATGGGCGTTCGCCTGCGTAACTACGATCATCCCTTTCTGGATCAGTTTCCCGGAATCGAGTCCTATTCCGCGGACCTCAAGTGGCGTGTGGAGGCCAGGTTTCTTCCGTACGATGAGCCCCGACAGCTTCAGGTGATGACGGTGGTGGAAGGCCTCGGCTGGGACCCGGTTGCGCCCGGTACGCTGGAGTTCGAAATAGACGGTGAACCACTGTCGCTCGAAGCCTACGGTGCAGACGACGGCTTTTTCATTATTTTCGCGGACCTTACTACCGGCGAGGCCACCTATCCGGCAGGTCGGTACCTGGATGCGGAGTTGCCGGGACCGGACGGGACCACGATTCTGGATTTCAACAAGGCCTATAATCCGCCCTGCGTTTTCAACGAGTTTGCGACCTGCCCGTTGCCGACGCGCCGCAACTACCTGCAGGTACCTGTCGAAGTGGGTGAAAAGTACACCGAAGGCCTCCACGCTCTGGGCATCTAGGCTTGCCATCCAGGCTGAACATCCAAGCTTGCCATCGGATGTAGCGTGCGTGCCGGCCGATGCCGAAAAAGATAGTATATTTCGCCCTGGGCCTGATCGCAGTCACTGCACTGCTCGTATGGCAAATCCAGGACCGCCGCGCCCTCCGGCGCGGTGCGGAATTGTCGGAGTTGTACTGCTCGAGCTGCCATGCGGAGCCGTCGCCTGACATCCTTCCGAAGCGCAGTTGGGCCGCAGCCCTCGGCTACATGGGTTACTGGCTGGGTATCGAAAATATCGACTATCTGGATGATGCGCCGGAATTTGTCCGTATCAATGTAAGCAGTCGGCTGGAGGTTCTGGAACGCGATGAGGTTTTTCCCGCTGCGCCTTTGCTCAGCGACGAGGACTGGGCGCTATTGCGGCGATACTACATGCGCCGGGCGCCTTCGGATCCGATACCCCAGTCGGGCAAACCCGCATTGAATCGGGACTTGCAACGTTTCGACGCTATCAGGACCAACTATCGGCAGCCTCTGGCCATCACTACGCTCGTTCATGTGCGTGAGCCGTTTCAGGAGGTCTATATTGGCGACAGCCTTGCTCAATCACTGACGGTGATCGACGGCAATGGCCAGGTGCGCACGTCCCGCCAGTTTCGTCCGGCGATCTCCCCCGTGGATATTCAATTCGTCGGCGATACCGCCTATCTCGGCTCCATCGGCGACCTCCTGGCGCAACGGGAAGCAAGCGCCTGCCTGTCGCACATCAGTGCGCTGTCGCTGGTGGACGGAAGCATCGCCGATGCCACCTCGGGGGTCGTTCTAGAGAATCTTTTCCGCATGGCCGACATTGAAATGGCCGATCTCAACGACGACGGGCGGTTGGACTTCGTGGTCTGCGGGTTCGGATCCATCACCGGCAGCGTGTCATGGTACGAAGCCCTCGAAGACGGCGACTACATGGAACACGTGCTGCTGCCGTTGCCAGGCGCGGTCAAGGCGAGAACCCACGATTTTAACGGTGATGGGCTGCTGGATATCATGGTACTGGTCTCCGACGCCAGGGAAGGGCTGCACATCCTGGTCAACCGGGGTGACGGCGAGTTTGATCTGCAGACCATCTTCGAGACCCACGCCGCCTACGGACACACCTTCCTGGAACTGCATGACTTCAACGGTGACGGGCTGATGGACGCGCTTGTGGTCAACGGCGACAACGTGGACTCGGATCCCTACAACACGCTGAAGAACTACCACGGGGTGCGTATCTATCTCAATCGGGGTGACCTGCAGTTCGAGGAAGCCTGGTTCTACCCCATGTACGGCGCTTTCATCGCCAGGGCCGCCGACTTCGACGCCGACGGCGATCTGGATATCGCCGCGATTTCGTTCTATCCCGATTTCACGGATCCACGCCGGGAATCCTTCGCCTACCTGGAAAACCAGGGGGGGCTGGAATTTCTGCCCTTCAGCAGCGACGAATTGAACAACGGCCGCTGGATGACCATGGATATCGGCGACGTCGACGGCGACTCGGACGTGGATGTGGTCCTGGGTGGCAGCTATCTTGAGATCGGCTTGTTCGGTAACCGGGAGCTATACGACGAACTGGCCGAGTCCGGGGAGTCGGTCTTGATCCTGAAGAACACGTTGAACTGATTTCACGCCGGGCGGTCCTGCAGCCCGCCGCAGGACGCCGGCTGACAGGAATTTCGCCGGCACGCGTCAGCGCGGCGAAGGCGTCAGGGCAGGGTGAACACGACAAGTTTCTGGGCTTCTTCGGGGCTGGGATCGTCCAGGGCGGATGCTGCCGCAGCGACGATCGCGACGTACTGCCTGCCGTCACGGCCCAGGTAGGTGATGGGGATGGAGTAGGCGCTCATCTCCAGCCGGGTCACCCAGAGTTCGTCCCCGGTGCGCGAGTCGAACGCGCGGAACCGCCGGTCGTTGGTGGCACCGATGAAAACGAGCCCGCCTGCCGTCACCATGGGTCCGCCCATGCCAAGACGCCCGGTCCGTTGCCTGTCTTCCGGCAGTTCTTCGGTGATTCCCAACGGAACACTCCAGGCGATATCCCCCGTGGCGGCGTTCACCGCGACCAGGTTGCCCCAGGGCGGCTTGTTGCAGGGCCAGGCGGACTCGCCGCCGCTCAATGCGCTGCCTCCGGATTCCGGTGGCGCTTCGTGCCACCAGAACCTCGACAGCGGGCCGTGGATGCTGTTGCGCCAGTAGTTACCGGGGTAGTCGGAATCTTCCTCGATCCAGCCGAAGCTTCCCTCGTTCATCGTGTTGACGAAGATGTAGCCCAGCGTCGGATCGGCCGCGGTGCCGCCCCAGTTGGCGCCGCCGATGGAACCGGGGAATACGATGGTCGAGGGTGCTTCGCTTCCCGGCGGCCTGAATCCATAGGGTGTAAAGGGTCCATCGTTGACGAAACCCCCGCTCTGCTCGACTACTCGCCGGCAAAATTGCGCGTGCGCCTCGGTGGTGTCTTCCGGGCCGACGATATCATCGGGAGAAAACGCCACCTTGGCGATGGGGGGCGGTTTGACCGGAATGGGTTGGGTGGGCGAACTCCGTTCGTTCGGCGTGTTGCTGCCGGGCACCGGCCGCTCTTCGATGCCGAACACGGGCTCGCCGGTTTCCCGGTTGAGGATGTACATGTAGCCGGTCTTCCCGGCCAGAGCCAGGATCGGCACCGTCTCGCCGTCAATCTCCACGTCCAGCAGGCCCGGCGCCGCGGGCAGATCGAAATCCCAGATGTCGTGGTGAATGGTCTGGTAGTGCCAGCGGCGCTCCCCCGTGCGAATGTCCAGTGCAACGATGGAATCGCTGAAGAGATTGTCCCCGGGGCGGTCGCCGCCGTAGTAGTCCGACGGGCCGGCGCTTTCGAAGGCGGCGAACACCAGTTCGCGCTCTTCGTCCACAGTCAGGGAAAATGCCCAGTGGAACAGGTTGGGCTGATCTCGCCAGGCGTCGCTTTCCCAGGAGTCGTGTCCAAACTCGCCGGGTCCTGGCGTCGAATGAAAGGCCCAGACTTGCGATCCTGTCCGCACGTCGAAGGCGCGGACACTGCCGGGGCGCGTATTGGAGCCGACCAGCAGCAGGTCCTCAAAAATCACGGGTGCCCCAAGATAAGCCACCGGCATGGTGCGGGAAGTGGTATCCAGTGCTTCCGGAAAAATGGCCAGAAGTTGCGCTCCCACCGTGATGAACAACATCGGCGGAAGCGTATCGTCGCCGGGCCGATAGGCGAGTCCGCGTCGCGAAGGCGGTACGCGCATGTCGTAACGCCAAAGCTCCTCGCCGGTGTCCGCCTCGAGCGCTACCACCTCATCGGCGCCTGCCAGGTACATGGTGCCGTCGATTACCAGGGGCACGAATTGGGAGCCGCCACCCAGATCGCCTGTGGTGACGTTACGCCCGAGTGCGTAGGACCAGACTTCGCGGAGTTCGCTGACGTTACCGGTGGTGATCTCGGTCAGCGGCGAGTATCGCGTTCCGGCAAGATCGCGGTTGTAACTGGGCCAGTCGCCGGGCTCGGATCCGACCTGGGCTACCGCTGGCGGGACAAGCAGCGCCAGCGCCAGGGCCCTCCAGGCACGATACCCGGACCCAGCCATGGTTTTGGTTCTATCGGCGTTCACCGCTCGCAAGTCAGTATTTCCTTTATAAAGATTGCAGCAGGACCTTACCAAATTCATCGCACTGGCGAAGAAACAATCTTCCGCATCCTTGCGCCGGGAATTAGCCCGACTTCCGCAACTCAGCGCCAAAACGGGCGCAAGTCATTGATTTATTGTTGTCCAGAGCCGTAGGTCGGCACTACAAGGCACCGACTGGCAAGCGGTGTGGCCGTCGATTCAGGCGAGGATTCTGGGTGTCGGTTGTTCCGGCAAACGCAGTTTGAGTTGATCCAGCAGGAGTTGGTGTTCCCGTTGCGGTTGAGTATGTCGGGGCAGGATCAGGTACCGTCCGTCGGTGGTCGGCAGATGCACATCGAGCATCTGCATGGTGGCGAACTTCTCCAGGATCGCCCGGGGCGTCAGCCCCGGCGCCCGCGGTCGGGCCAGGTTTTTCAACGTCACGTGCAGACAGTACGCGATGAAGGCGACGAAGATGTGCGCCTCGATCCGATCCTCGCGCTGATGGAAGATCGGCCGGATGGCCAGATCGTGCTTCAGTTCCTTGAACGCCTGCTCGATCTCGCAGAGCTGCATGTAGTAGCGCCACAATGTCGCCGGGTCCTCGCCGGTGAGGTTGGAACGCAGCAGATACCGGCCCTCGCGGCGCCGGGCTTGGCGCAGCCGCTGGCGCCGCAATGAGAACGTGAACGTCTCGGCGGTGACCGCTTCGCGAGCCTTGGGCAGACCGATCTCGACCAAGTGCCAAGCGCGGCCGGCCTCCTTCTTCGCCGCGCCCAGCTTCAGCAGCAACTCGTCGCGCTTCAGCGATTGGTCGCGCAACTCGTGCAACCGCCGCCACAGCTTCTTCAATCGGCGCCGGCGCATGCCGCGCTCCTTCAACACCCGCGCCCGGCTCTGGGCCAGGACGTACAGTTCCCCGTCCTCGCTCAACAGCTTCACCTCCACCGACTCGCGAACCTGCCGCCAAGGCTTGCCCACGAACGCCTTCTCCAGTTTCGTCAATCGGCCCTTGGGCGTGCCCACCAGGTAATGCACCGGCGCCGGCCCCGTGCGCATCGCCTCCAGAGTCTCTTCGGTGGGAATGCCACGGTCCATGATCCAGACCCGGTCCGATCGCCCGTACTGCGCCTCGATCTTTTCCAGAAAGTCCGCCAACGTGGTCTTGTCGGACGTGTTGCCCGGCATCACCTCGTAGGCCAGCGGAAACCCCTGCGGGGTCACGATCAGGGCGATCACCACCTGCACGCAGTCCGAGCGCTTGTCGCGGCTGTATCCGAACCGGCGCTTGTCCGAAAACGTTGGATCGCTCTCAAAATAGGTGGAGGTCAGGTCGTACAGCAGGACGTCGAAGCGCGCGTCGAACAACGTCTCCCAACGCGCCCGCAAAAACGAGAAAAACGCCCGCTTGTGCGCCGCCAGCTTGTCCAGACAGCGGTACAGCGTATCGTTGGCGATGACCGCCATCGGACTGCCCAGCAAGTCGCGCATCGCGCTGTGACCGTACCAATGCCGATGCAACCGCCATTCGCTGCCCGGATCGATCAGCTGATAACACACCAACGTCTTCAACACGTCCAGCCAGCGTGTGCCCTGACGGCTCGACGGCAGCCGGGTACGCCAAAATCGATCCAGCTCCAGCCGATCCCACAACGTCAGCGCCAGCCAGCACGCGCCCCACTGCCGCGGTCGGTGTAAACTCAGCGCCTTGACCTGGATCCGCACCACCTCGCAGGCCAGCTCCGGCGCCTCGCCGTCTTCGGCGAACAGCGCCATCGATCCGGACCCGGAATCTCCCTGCAACACCTCGATCGAACGGCACCACGCCGCGCGCTGACGATCGTTGATCTCGCCCAGGTACAGCACCTGACGCTGAACGACCCGCCCGTCGCGGTTGCGAACGTTCTCCACCACGCTCCAGTAGCGGTGTTCCTTGCCGTCCTTGAAGCGTCTCTTGGCCCGTACGAACATGGACCCATAGCATGCCCCAACCACCAAACAAATCAAGGGGTTAGGTCGGCACTACAGCCCAGATCGTGCGGCTCGATTCAATGAAAACAGGGCGTTACGTCAGCTTCGGCACCCAAATCACGATGAAATTCGATCAAAACTCGGTCGAGTTGCGGAAGTCGGGTTAGTCCCGTGCTTTGATTGCGTGACGAATTCATGATGGGAGAAGGAAATGCCTGGCATGCGCTGCGCATGGCGATCCGTGTTCATATTGTCGGCTGCCCTTTGGTCGTTCGGTTGTTCTGACGGTGGTCCGGCGCTGGACGGCACGCTGCTGGTAACCAACCGGTCCGGCGGCAGCATTTCCTTCATCGATCTCGCGACCCGCACGGAGGTCGCCAGGGTCCCGGTCGGGCCGATCATCCCCCACGAGGTGGCGGTATCGCCCGATGGGCGGATGGCACTGACGTCGGAATACGGACCGAATGACCAGCCCGGCCGCCACATCATTCTGATCGACGTGGCCACGGCCAGCACCGTGGCGCGCATCGATCTCGGCCCAAACTCCCGTCCCCATACGGCGCTGTTTCTTCCCGACGGGCGCCGTGCGGTCGCGACCATGCAGGACTCGGACCAGTTGGCGCTGGTCGATCTTGAGGCTGAGGCCGTGGTCAGGACTTACGCTACCGGGGGGCGGGAAGGGCACATGGTGCGGCTGAGCCCGGACGGATCGCGGGCCTATGTCACCAGCCGGCTGGGTACCGGGACGCTCTCGGTCATCTTCCTGGAGGAGGACCGCGCTCCGGTGGTCATCCAGACGGGAGCGGGCGCGGAAGGGCTGGCCGTATCGGCCGATGGCGATGAGATATGGGTCGCGAATCGCCAGGAAACATCCATGTCCGTAATTGATGCCGAATCGCTCGAGATCGTCGCAACGCTTGAATCCAGGCCTTTTGTCGGGCGCATCGAATTGGGGCCGGACGATTACGCCATTTCGCCCAACGGCGGCGGAGGCGGCGGGCCTGTAGCGCAGTTCCTGCGGCTGTGGGATGTCGAGTCAAGGGCACCGCTCACCGAAGTGCCGCTACGAGACGGTGAGCCTCAGGTAGGCAACTTCGGCGTGCTCATCCACGATGGCATCGCCTTCGCCAGCGACCCCGGTGAGGGAACCGTGCAGATGTTCGACCTCGATGGCCTCGGCAACCGTGAAGTGCTGCTAACGGGCGACGATTCGCCGGACGGCATGGCCTGGACGCCCGTTCGGGTCAACGCCGTGACGGAATAGCGCGAGCTTTCGGAGCGCGCAGGCGGATCAAACTTGCGAAGCGCGTAGCCGGATTACTCTGGCGGTCGGTAAACCGGCGGCACGCGGCAGTCCACACGGATGAATTCGTAGCCCGGCGTGTAGAACTTGCGCCAGCGGAGCGTCCACGGGCCCGTCAGGTAGGCGGGGTCGGTGATGACCATTTCCATCGCCAGCGCTGCACCGACGTCGGGATCGTCCATGCGCCGGTAGGTCTCCACCGTTGTGGTCCAGGCGCCGGTGAAGTTCGGGCTCCCGTCGCTGAGAGTCAGCGCCAGCGGTGCGGCACCAACCGGTTCGTCGTAGTCGCTCTCGCCTTCCACGTTTCGGACCAGGGAACCGTCGCCCGGATCCAACTCGGCAAGGCTCCCCAGCAGCACCATGGGCACGCCGTTGCGGGCTTCCCGGCCGGTCACCCGCAGGTACTGGCCCGGCTGGATGGTCTGTGCGGTCCAGCCCCGGCGGCGGAGTGGTGCGCCTCGGCCCACTCCGCCAAAATCGCCGCTGCAATCAGGCCGCAGATTGCTTTTCCGTAATTCATTCCCTGCCTCTCGGAAGCTGAAGCTCCCCCTCGGACCAACCTCCCGCGGAACTCGCGGCGTAACGGGGCAATGAGGGGTATTGCTGTAGCAAATCGGATTTGGAATCTAGAAGTCGTAATTCAGGCGAACGCCGACGGTACGTGGTGGACGTGGAGTAACCCGGTAGTTTCTTGTGGCGTCTGTACCAGCAGCCTCTATGAGCAGACTTCCCGGACTCATGGGGTTAATGGTTACGTCTTCACCTGCAAAAATCCTTCGCGGCGTATCGTTGTCGGTCAGATTGTTGACGTATAGGGTTGCACTCCAATTTTCGCCATTCAGACCGGCAGAAACATTCACGGTAGTGAGCGCCGGAGACTTTGCGATGTTTGCGGAATCCAACCACTGGTCCGTTTCGGAACGCACGTCCGCACGCGCATTCCAGCGCAGTCCGCTATTGCCCAGAATGCCACGATAGCTTGGGCTCAATGAAGTGGTTACTGCAGGTTGTTCTCTTTGCTCCTGCCCATCCACACGGTAGCATGCGGCCCATCTCCCACCGGTTTCCTGGACCACTGGTCGACCCGTCCTGACAGCATATTCACCTAGTCCACCCATAGCCGCTATCGTGACGTCACAGAAATTGGTGTAGTGGGTGTCGAGAAGGCCCAGGGTTGCACGTACGCTGAAGTTATCCGTGACAAAGAAATTGCCTTCAAACTCCGCGCCCTTCATCTCCAGGTCGCCGTTGTTCAGGAACGTACGGTTATTGCGCCAGGGAAAGCCCTGGAGAGGAGAATGCTATGAATTGAAACTGAAACCTCTCGTAGCGATCCAGCGGGTTCGACTCCCGCCCGGCAAAGGCGCAGCCCGCCAGCCGGAAGCGAGTCTTGCGTGGCGCGCGGCAACGCCCGTCGTGAAGCGTAGACAGCAGGTGATGAAGCGGCGGAGGAAGCCTCGAAATCGGAATCGATGACGCCTTCATTGTTAATCGTGTGGGGGCAGCACCGGAAGCGCCGCTATTGGTGAGGCGCAACGGGTCGTCCGGGGTCGTGGACCGGCGCAGAGTCACGGAATGGATCGCCTGGGAACCTGGGAGGTCCTGCTCACGCCCACGGGCAACGACGCTGGAAGGGGATTGCCAGCATAAATCCAGACCCCGGCCCGTCGCCGGGCCTGCACGGCGGCGGGACCGCCCGATGCGGACACGAATTCCGACAGGCACCCGTGGAACCGGCTGGCGAAAACAATAAGCCGAAGGACATGCGAGGGCAGGAAGTCGTAGCGCCTTGATAGTACCTGTGAAGGCGGGGAACCGTGGCCCTCGGGACCCGCTGGAGGGAAGCGGGGCGTCACTTGTACAGAGCCACTGATGGGAAACGCTGGAGGAAACGCTGAGTTCCACAAACACGTACACGAAACAGCAGTGGATAGCCGAACAGGCGAGGGAGCGGTCTTCCTCAACCTGCGGATCAAGGACGAAACTCCTTGAGCGAACCTGTCAGGTGAGGAACCGAGTGCGTCAATCGCGCACGCTCGGGTCTGCGGGGGGAGGGGCTCGGTAACGACCCCTCCTACCCGGCCTTTCGTTGGGATCTCGTTGTCGCCCGGGAAGATTCGGATCTCCCCAATAGAGGTTGATGGGCTGGACATTGCCTTCCCACTCCATGAAGTAGATCGCCGTAGCGTACTGAAGGCGACCATCGAGAGCGCTGCCCTTGATTCCGAATTCCAGATTGGTCAGCTGCTCTTCATCGAAATTCACGACAGTCTCTACGGAGTACGGTACTCCTTGTTCACCATTTGACGTTTCATACAACTCATTTGCTCGATCCAGGGTGGCACGGATTGCCGGGTTGAAGAAACCCACGTTCACGCCCGCAGGGTTATTGCCCCTGGCGAATTGACCGTAGAACGATGTGGCATCGCTCAAGTTGTAGTTGAAGGACAATCGCGGAACGAACGCCTTGGTCAAGACCGAGTCTGACATTCCGGAAATGGTATCCGTACCCGACACTTCATCATTCTGATAACGGCCCTCTGCGGTGACGGCCAATCTGTCCGTAACGTCATAGGTGGCGTTGAAGAAAATTCCGGTGTTTGAAGCCGACTCACCCAGAAGTTGATCGGGAACCGACGGGTCATCGCCAGTCAGCTCCAGATAGCGCTGAATCGCTTCCGGACCGCGGACAATCGCATCATAACCACCAAAGTAAAGGGTCGTCAGAAAATCGTAGTTGTAGTAGGAAGCGCCAACGACATAACGAAGACGGTTTTCGTCCGGAGAAACCCAGCGAACCTCTGCATAGGTCTCGCTGATATCGGTTGGATCCGACATGATAGAGCCTATGGTGGCCGCCGGCCCCATGCCCACCACTTCCCACGGGGGTAGCGGGCCCATGGGCGGTCCCATGGGCGGTCCCATGGGCGGTCCCATGGGCGGTCCCATAGGCGGTCCCATAGGAGCCATGGCAGGAATAATGTTTATCGGGGTGTCCGGATCGCGGCTGCCGTCTGCACCTCGGATGTAGTTCTCCTCACTGGTGAAAGCCGTGAACTGAAATGCATGGCCGCCGTCCGTCAGGTAATCGGCTTGAACGGAGAAACGGTCCCGCTCATCGTGGGCCGAAAAGTAATCGCCAAAAACTGACTGGGACTGTGCCAGGAAAAGCAGGTCATCCTGCTGCTGTTGTGTCAGACCCTGATAATGAGGGAACTGCTCGGCATAAGCCGGGTTATCAAAGGCTTGCGCCAAAACCACGGATCGATCGTTCTGCGCGAACAGAGGGGCACCCTGGCTCCAATCGGGACAGTCGAGGGTTCCGTCGGCGTAGAGACTTCTACCCCCCATGCCGGTGATGGCCACGATACCGTTTTGGGCGAAGCAAGCATCCCGAGCCTCCTCGCTGATGTAGTAGTACACCCCCGGCGTATCGAAGGTGACGATACTGCTGTATGTCAGCTCGATTTCCAGGTTGTCCGAAGGATTGAAGACCAGCTTGCCCGCAATGGATTCCGTATTGCGCTCGCCGTACTGGGTCCCGTCACTGGCGAGGTATTCGTCCGGAGCCGTGCTGTCTTCGTATTCGGCATTCAGCATAAAGCCGACATTTTCGCTTATTGGCCCAGAGACCCCGCCACGCACGAGCCGGCGTCCGTAGCCATTCACATCTGCGCGGAGGTTACCTTCGAAGGTATCGCCCGGATCACGAGTCACGTAGTTGATCGCACCACCAAACGTTGAACGGCCAAAGGCAGCGCTTTGGGGACCGCGATAGACTTCCACCTGGGCCAGGTTGCCGAAGCCGAGCGAACCCTGGGAACCCAGGATCGGCATGCCGTCAACAAAGGCCGTTACCTTGGTTCGATTGGTGGCGATTTCGTTGGATTGGACTCCGCGCACGCTTGGAAATGCCGCGTTGCGGTCAGGACCCTGGTCGTAGTAAATGCCCGGCACCAACTGAAACAGTTCCTCCTGAGTCAGAATGCCCGTTTCTTCGATCAGGCCGTCACTCAATACGGAGATGGACACCGGGACTTCCTGCAGACTCTCCTCACGCTTACGAGCGGTGACGATGATTTCCTCGAGCAGGAAGCCATCATCTTGCTGGGCGGAAACCGGTGCTCCCACGGCCAGACTCAAAACAATCCCCAGCATGAATAATCGGTTGAATCGGATCACTGCATTTCCCCTGTCATCACCAACCCCGGGCATGCCTGTCGGAATGGCACAACAGGCACGCGTATCACCACATGCACAACATAACCAAAAAATGTGAAGAGAATATGGAGACAACCCGAATTTGTGACCCGACAAGCGAATTTCGATTTTATCTATACTATGTTGCAGTCAGGATCGGTCGAACTGCCTTCGGTTTGGCGGATCGCGAGGAATCAGTCGAAGGGAAACGGACAGTGCCATGCGTATCGGTATCGGACAGAAAATATTCCTGGGTTTTCTGCTCGCCGCACTGGTGGTTCTTGCATTGACCACCGGGATCACCCGCTGGAGCTTCGAGCGCGGGTTCCTGAACTATGTTAACGAGAACGAGGCCGAAGCGCTGCGCCAAATCGCCTTGACGGTCGCCGGGGCCTACGGGGATGAGGGCAACTGGAAATCCCTGGAGAACGACAGGGATCGTTGGCTGGAACTGATGGCTCCACCCGGTACGGCCGGTAGCGGCAGCATCCCGCAAGGAATCGGGCTATCGCACGATGGAGCCGCCGTTTCCAGGGATCCGCTGGCCATTTCGCCGCGAATCGCGGTGCTTGATGACGCGGGAAACCGACTGTTCGGCCCGCCTCCGGGGGATACGCCGCAGCGGACCGAACCTATCGTCTTCAGAGGCGAGGTGGTTGGTAGTCTGCATCTCAATCCCCTGGAAACACTGGCCCGGGACCTGGATCAGCAGTTTTCGCAGCAGCAGGTGCGCTGGATCTACGGTACGGCGGTATTCGCACTCCTGTTGGCGGGCGTACTCGCCATTGTGTTCTCGCGTCAGATCATTTCACCCATTGCCGAACTGACCCGCGGCACGCAAGAGCTCGCAGAAGGTCGTTTCGAGAAACGGCTGGAGGCGCGATCGTCCGATGAACTCGGCGGTTTGGCGACTAACTTCAATGTCCTGGCGGAAACATTGGAGCGAAACCAGCAGGCGCAGCGTCGATGGATCGCCGATATCTCCCATGAATTGCGCACGCCCCTGTCCGTGTTGCGGGGAGAGCTGCAGGCGGTGGAAGACGGTGTACGGGCATTCGACGAGGCGACCCGCAAGTCCCTCAGTGGCGAGGTGGAACGGCTGACCAAGCTCGTCAACGACATGTACCAGCTCTCGGTCGCCGACGTAGGGGCGCTTCGCTATCGCAGGGTGGTCGCCGACGTCGGTCAGGTACTTGAAAGTACGGTGGAAATGTTCGAGCCGCGGATCCGCGACGCGGGACTCGAACTGGAAACCCGTTTCCCCCGGGGACCGTTGGAAGCGTTGATTGACGTCAACCGGCTCGGGCAGCTCTTCACCAACGTGCTCGAGAATACCGTTCGGTACACGGACAGGGGTGGGAGAGTGCGCGTTGCCTGTGCACAGCGGGGCAAGAACATCGCGGTCAGTATCGAGGATTCCGCACCGACCGTACCAGCGGACTCGTTGCCCCGATTGTTCGAACGGCTCTATCGCGTGGAGACTTCCAGAGGCCGCCAGACGGGCGGGGCGGGGTTGGGACTGGCAATCTGCAAGCGGATCGCCCATGCGCTGGGCGGGAGCATCAGCGCATCGCCGTCGACACTCGGAGGTCTGAAATTGACCGTCCAGTTGCCCGCGGCGGGCCAGGCGCGAGGATGACCGCCCAGGGGGCCACAGCTACCGATGGCTCTCCGGTTCTGGTGGTCGAGGATGAACCGAAGATCGCGCAACTTCTCGTCGACTATCTGCTCCAGGCGAGCTATCCGACGCACCATATCGGCAACGGCGAGGAAGTCGTTCCATGGGTGCGCGATCATGATCCCCGGCTGATCCTGTTGGACGTCATGTTGCCCGGCAGGGACGGCATGTCGATCTGCCGTGAGATTCGCGGGTTTTCGGATGTCCCCATCGTGATGGTGACGGCGCGGGTGGAAGAAATCGACCGTTTGCTGGGGCTCGAACTGGGCGCCGACGACTATATCTGCAAGCCGTTCAGTCCGCGCGAGGTGGTTGCACGGGTAAATGCCATCATGCGGCGCATGGCTTCGCAGGATTTCCCGGGCGGGGAGTACCTGGGAATCGCGATCGATCGGGAACAACATCAGGCGCATGTCAATGGACGTGTTCTGGACCTCACACCCGTGGAGTTTCGCCTGCTCGGCGTACTACACGGACATCCGGGTCGCGTGTATTCCCGCAACCAGTTGATGGATCAGGTTTACAAGGATAGCCGCGCTGTCGTTGACCGGACAATGGATACTCATATCAATAACTTGCGTCGAAAAGTTCGAGAATATGTTCCAAGTGAGGAAGTCATTCGGACCGTCTATGGGGTTGGTTATAAACTGGAATGATGCGAACTGAAGGCTGGCAACGCGGGGTTCCTGCCGCGGGAGGCTAAGTCGAACTGTCCCGGGCGTGAGCCTTTTCCATGGCCGCGACAAGGGGCAGCCGGATACCCGAGAGATACCGCACCATGGCTCCGCCGGCCGTGCAGACGTAGTCGATGTTCGCTGTATCGACAAAGCTTGCCGCCGCCGTGACTGTGTCGCCACCGCCGATGACCGAATAGCCCGATGAGGCCGCCACGGCTTTCCATATGGCGCGAGTTCCCGCGGCGAATTCCGCTTGTTCGTAGACTCCGGGCGGGCCGTTGACGAAGATGGTTCTCGCCGCAAGGAGTTCGGCTTCGTACGCCGCGATTGTCCGTGCCCCGATGTCCATGAACAGATGCTCAGCGGGCAGATCCTCGACGGCGATCTCACGGCGCGCTCCGTTTTCGGCGTAGGCCAGATCCACGGGAATGGCGAATCTTTCGGGGAATTCCCGCAGGTAGTCTTCGGCCTGGGGAACGAATACGTCCAGCCCCCGGTTCTGGAGAAATTCCTCCTGTTTGCGGCCCAGGCGAATACCGCTGGCCAACAGCATGATCTCCCCTGTGATGCCGCAGGCCAGGATTCGATCCGCGGTGCCCGACGCCAGGACCGGTTCCATCATCCCGAATGCGTCGGAGATTTTTGCTCCACCCAAAACGAACACACAGGGATGCTCGGGAGCGTGCATGACCCGGTCCAGCGCAGCGACCTCGTCGGCCAGCAGAATCCCGGCAGCGGTGGGCTTGAGTTCCTGAAAGGCCACCATGGACGGCGCGCTACGGTGGGCGGCGGCAAAGGCGTCGTTCACGTAGTAGTCGATCAGCGGTGCCAGGCCGCGCACCAGGTACGTGTCGAGCATTTCTTCCGGCTGCAGCTTGACGGCGTTCTCGAAGGTCGAGATTTCCTCGCTGAGATAGCGCAGGTTGCCGAGAAGGACCGCCTCTCCGGGCTGCAGGGCCTTTACCGCTTGCTGGGCCGCAGGTCCGGCGACGTCGTCGATATAGGTGACCGGCCGGTCGAGGTATTTCGACAGTTTGTCTGCATGTTCCGTCAACGGTATCAGGTTCTGGTAGTCCAGGGTGTCGCCCTGGTGGGCGATCAGGGCGAGCCGAGCGCCGCCGTCGAGCAGGTGCCGGATGGTGGGCAGGCTCTTGCGAATGCGGTTTTCGTTGACGATGCACTTGGTCTGCACGTCAATGGGTGAATTGATATCCACCCTCAGCAGGACGGTCTTGCCGCCGTAGTCGAAGGTGTCGAGGCGGGTCATGCTCGCCACGGGTATCTCCCGGTACGTTCCAGGCAACGCGGCGCTTTCACCGCGCGCAACCTCGATCCATGCGATCGACTCATCCGCGAGCCTCTCGGGCTGGTTTGGGCGTGGATTACTTCCAGTAGGGCAGGCCGAGGTAACGGTTGGTCTCGCCGACTGCCTTCAACCGGTCCGTCTGCATGGCCATGGCCGCGCGCACACCGTCGATGGATTCGGGGATCGTCACCGACTCCTGCGGGATGTGGATGCCGAACATGATGTCACGTCCGGACTTCACCAGCGTATCTTCCCAAACCGGCACCTCGTAGATGTCTCCCCGGGGAAACCCCATGTCGCGGGCGTACTTGAAGATCGACGCGTTGCCCAGAAAACCCTGGTCCATCGAGATCACGCGGATTCGATCGTGTGCCGCGAATAACTCCCTGGCCTCGTCCACGGAAAGATCGTCCCTGGGCGTGGCGAGGACGGAGATGAAATGGCCGTGGGTGACGGGCGTGTGCACCAGCAGCCCGGTGGCATCCACGTGGGGCATTATGGTCATCAGATCCACCGCCTGGTGATTGGGCGCCTTGTCCACCTGCAGGGCGTTGACGATGCCCCGGTGGTAGTCGCCGGGGTCGGCCACGCGACGGACGATGGTTACGGCCACGCGTTCCACGCCGGGACCGCGGTCAAGACAGTCGACGGTCCGGATAAGCCCTGTAGTGTTGCACGACGTCAGCTTCAGGAATTGGGCGTTCAGGCCCTTCTCGTAATTGGCGTATCCATGGAAGAAGACGTCGGCGACCTCGTCTTTCTCGCCGCCCTGAAAGACGGCCTTGTTGCCGTGCTTGATATAGAGTTCCTTGTTCTTCGCGCCGATTCCGCCCGGCGCCGCGTCGAGGACAACGTCCACTTCGGGCAGGATCTCGTCCATGGTGCCGGCAACCGGGACCCCGGCGGCCTCCAGTGGCGCGCAGGCGTCGTCATAGGCCGCGAACAGCTTGTACGGCATGCCCCTGTCGCGCAGTGCCTGCACAGTTAGCGTCGGCGCCGCATCCACGACACCCACCAATTCCATGTCCTGCTGCAGCGCCACGCCGTCGGCGAGCCGCTGCCCGATTACGCCAAATCCCGAAACCAAAACCTTAACCATTGTTTAGACTCTGCGCGCCAAACCAGGCCAGATGATACATTGCATTGACCCGAACCGTGCTGTAGAGTCCTTCGCCGTTCTACACCGTTCATTAAGAGATAAAATCCCCATGGACGTATTCCCGAGTACCGGCCCGCACCTGCACATCGTGCTGAATCACTTCCCGCTGATCGGGAGCATATTCGTTCTGGGGTTGCTGATCGCCTCGGCTTACATGAAGAACGACGATATGCGCAGGGTCAGCCTGATCCTGTTCGTGGTTCTTGGCCTGCTGGCGATTCCCACTTATATCACCGGTGCAGCGGCCGGCTGGGCCTATCAGGGTCGAGCGGACATGTCGACTCAGATTCTGGATGCCCATCGCGACGCAGCGCTGCTGGCATTCGTGTTTCTCGGGCTCACGGGAACCGCTTCCTGGCTCGTACTGTGGCGGGAACGAAGATTTGGCCGTGCATCCAGCGCGGGACTGTACACCGTGCTGGCGCTGGGCTTTGTCGCGCTCCTGACCGTCGTTGAAGCCGGCAGCCTGGGCGGCACCGTACTGCGGCCGGAACTTCGCGAAGGGGTCATGGCCGAAGCCACAGGGCTGACAGCCGGGATCGAAGCAGCCATACAGAGCATTATCTGGGCCTGGCCCTCCATGGAAGCGGTGCACTTCGTCGGCATGGCAGTGCTGTTTGGCGTGGTGTTGCTGGTGGGACTTCGCGTGCTCGGCGTCGCCAGGAACGTGCCGTACTCCGCGGTGCATAGACTGCTGCCGCTCGGTGCGTTGGCCCTGCTGGTCAATATCGTCACCGGGATGTTCTTCTTCATCGCCGATTCGGGCCGTTACGTTGCCATGGACGGGTTTCCCCCGAAGATCATGTGGCTGTTGGTCGGCGGTCTTGCCATCGTCTACTTTACGATCTTCGACGACATCTGGGATGTGAAGTCGGATCAGGATGCGCCGCCGCGGGCCAAGGTGATGGCGGCATTGACAATGGTTTCATGGGCTTGCGTGCTGGTATTCGGCCGGCTGTTGCCCTACTACGGTGATGGAGGCTAGGCCATGGGCGGTTTCCTGTTTGCTCTTACTGTCGTCGTCTCAATGCTCGCGGTCGTCATAGTTCTCGCGTATGTCATCGACAGAGACGCTGACGCCAACGACAGCGGTTAACCTGGAGAAGTTATGGGCTTTCTAAGCTGGATGGAGGGCACGGCCTATTCCGAGTGGATCGTCGCCGGGTTGCTGGGTTGGCCGCTGATGCTGTCCATGCACGCGATCGGGCTTGCAGCGATCGTCGGCATCATGTTCGCGACCAACCTGCGAATGCTCGGATTCTTCAAGCCGATCCCGTATACCGGCCTCGGTCCGCTGTTGGCCTTCGGCTGGATCGGAATCGCCGTCAACGTATTTTCGGGGTTATCGCTGTTCATGGCACAGGCGACGTTCTACGTGACCAACCCGCCGTTCCTGTTCAAGATTACCTTCGTCATCCTCGGCATCGCCAACCTGCACGTGACCCAGCGAGTGCTTCGGCAGGAAGCCGCTGCCTGGCAGGAGTCAGGAACGGTATCGCAGATGGGAACATGGCTCGCGATCAGTTCGATCGTGTTCTGGACGCTTGCCGTCGTCTGTGGGCGGCTGATCGCCTACCTGTAGTTTCCAACCGGGGCTAATCGACCGTTTCTCGGAGCCGCCATTGCTGGCGGTCGTCGCGGCTGCCGTCGCAGACTTCCAGCGTCAGGTCGCGGATCAGGTGAACCGGATTGCCGCCGCCGCCGTGTCGGCTGGGACCCTCGCCCGCGGTCACGCAGTTTCCAGGCGCCGCCAGCGACATGATCTTGCCATTGGCGCGGTGTTCGAACCGCTGGCCGTCACTGCCGTCGCAGGGCTCCAACGCAAACTCGCTGCCGGTGGACAGGCCCGTCGCCGTCATGCACAGATCGAATTCGATCAGGCGAAAGACCGCGTCGGGGATGCCGTCTGCGTCGAACGCCTGATCCACCCCGAGTTGGCCCTGGTAGCTGTAGCAACTGTGAGTCTGCAGGCCGTCCTCGGGTCGCGCATTGGCCTGGAAACCGCGGGTGTCGAAGCAAAATCCTCGCGGTTCGTCCAGTTTGTCCATCAGTGTGACCTCGGCGGGTGTCTCGGCGAAGAGTCCGCTCGACAACAGCAACGTGCTGATAAATGAATTGAAAAGTACTGCCTTATTCATTGTATTACCTGAATTTATTCCCATGATCAGCGTGAAGTGCCGGTAGGCGGGGTTGCGATTCAGGATTCTTGGGTGCTTCCCTCAACGCAAACGGTGCCAAATCGCCTGTCGGTGATACTATCCGACTGGTTGCGTCAATCCCAATTGTTGCAGGGGCAGACACAATGCGAAGAGGTCGGCAAAGGCCTGACTGGCGAAGTATGAGCGCGCTGGCGATAACCCCCGCAAACTGCCTGAATCGGCACCTCGTTCATTATTATCAGTTTGATAGAGCACTAGACCAACAGGCATCCATGGAAACGCGCCCGTCGCTCTTTGATCAAGAACTGTCCTCGATCAGGTATATTGACTTTGTTCGACAACCCCTTGGGACGACTATGAGATCAATTGCCGTTTCTTTAGCGCTTTTAATACTCTCCTGGCCGGCGCTGGGACACCATTCCGTTACGGCGTTCTACGATCAAAACAGGAGAGTGGAGATCGAGGGTACCGTCACCGAAATTTTCTGGAGAAATCCCCATACTGGTTTCACGATCGAAGTGGTGAATGCTGAAGGTGTGGTCGAAGAATGGGTAACGGAAGGCAATACGACGAGCGAACTGGTACGAAGGGGATTTACCAGGGAGTCCGTGAAAATTGGCGATCGCGTCAGGGCAGGTGGAAGAGCTTCCCGACGAGGCGTACGCATGATATTCGGTACTCCTTCTCATCTGATCTTGCCTGGCGGCGAGGAGGTGCCGCTACGAGAGACTTCGTTATCGGGAGACGAGACGGTGCTGGCCGGCGCGGCCGATGCGACCGGCAGCGGACTATTCAAGGTTTGGAGTTTTCTCGATAGATACCAGCTCCGCAGTCCGTTAGTGCTTACACCTGCAGCTCAGGCAGCAGTAGACGCTTATGACCCAAGGACCGACGACCCCAGTCTCCAGTGCGTGTCGCCGGGTATGCCGAACGCCATCCTGAATCCCTATCCCATAGAGCTTGTCGACCAGGGCGATCGGATCATCCAACGGATCGAGGAATGGGGTCAGCAGCGCGTGTTTCACATGAGTGAAGAGGCGCGCAGCCAGTCCCAGGCGCCAGGTCATCTCGGGTATTCGGTCGGGCGCTGGGAGGGGGATACGCTCGTCGTCGACACGACACGGATTGCCTGGCCGTTCCTCGACGCTGACGGCACGCCGATGAGTGAGAACGTCTCGATGGTCGAGCGGTACACAATGAGCGAGGATGAGACCCGTCTGCAGTATGAAATCGTCATCACGGATCCGGAGAATCTGGTGGAACCGGCAATCTGGGATCACACCTGGGTCTATAAGCCAGGCGATGAGATGCTGCCGGGTATCGAGGCTGGCGAGCGTTTCGAGTGCGTCTTGCGGGACACCGCTAGTTCGATATATAGGTAATCGGCTCCAGCGCGTATTCGTCATCGCCATCGACACCTGATGTCGGTGAAACTATCCAACTGATTGCGTAAATCCCAATTTTTGTGGGGGCAGACATTATGCGAAGAGACCGGCAATGGCCTGACAGGCGAAGCATGAGCGCAATGGCAACAATTTGCCTGTTCGTTGCGGCATTTGCAGCAAATGCGCAGGGGCCCGACGGATCGCATCCCAACATCCTGGTCATCCTGGGCGATGACATGGGCGTGGAATCCCTGGCGAGTTTCGGGGTCGGAACGCAGACGCCGAGGACGGCCACCCTGGACGCGCTGGCCGAGCGTGGCGTTCGTTTCACCAACATGTGGTCACAGGCGATGTGCTCGCCGACCCGGGCGACGATTCTGACGGGCCGGTACGGCTTTCGTACCGGCGTTGGCGGCCCCACCGGTGACAACGTCACAAGAGGGGCGATGCCGGAGCCGCCGCCGGTGCCGGCCGGCGTCGTTGAGTTCGGCATGGGCGCAGGCATGGGCATGGGCATGGGAATGGGAATGGGAATGGGTGCCGGTGCTGCCGACGACGGTGGCCGGTGGGGGATCGCCCTGGACGAATTCACGCTGACTCAGGCATTCGGCACTCGCCCGGACCTGGGCTATGAAAAGGCCGCGATCGGCAAGTGGCATCTCGCGGACGTGCGTAACGGTTGGCAGGAGCACCCCAACCTGGTGGGGTTCGACCACTTTTCCGGGCTGGTGCGATGCTGCGTCGAGAGCTATTTCGCCTGGGTACACCTTGAGAACGGTGAATTCTCGACCCGGACGGGGTACGCCGTCAGCGACAAGGTCAATGACGCCATCGAGTGGCTGGGCGATGCGTCCGAACGCGACACGCCCTGGTTGCTGTGGCTGGCGTTCAATACGCCTCACACGCCGATTCACAAGCCGCCCAGGGATCTGCTGCAATCCGATTTCTCGGACTTCGACGAGGCGGATGCCGAGCAGGGCGATCCACGCTACTTTGACGCCATGATCGAAGCCATGGACACGGAGATCGGCCGGCTGTTCGATCACATCGGCACAGCGGTAATGGACAACACGTATGTCCTGTTTATCGGCGATAACGGTACCGGTAGCAACGCGGTCCGGGCACCGTTTCGATCCGGATTTGCGAAGGGCTCGCTCTACAATGGCGGCATCCACGTACCCTTCATTGTTGCCGGTCCGGGCGTGGCGAACGGTGCCGCGGCGAATGCGCTGGTGAACTCAACGGACCTGTTCGCCACGATACTGGAACTGGCGGGGATCGACATCGCCGCGGCGGTACCCGACGCAGTTACCGTGGACTCGGTGAGCCTGGTGCCGTACCTCTCGGACCCCGACCGCGAGGCGATTCGCGAGTGGGTCTACGCTGACGCGTTTTCCACCGAACTTGGCGTCAGGAACGGCGCGTACACCATGCGAAACGATCGCTACAAATTGCTGGTGGATGAGGGCGTCGAGCACTTCTTCGATCTGCAGGAGGATCCCTACGAGCACAATGACCTGATGGCCGGCGAACTCTCGCAGGAGGAGCAGGCACAGCTCGAGGCGCTGCGGGCGCAAATCGACGCGTTACACGGCAGCGAGGGGGAGCAGCCCGTGGCAGGAGTCGATACTGCCCCAGACTAACTTTCGTCGGTTTCGTCGTCGAAGGTCCCGTCGACGAGTACGAAAATCATCCTGCACACGGCTTCGGAACGGTTGCTCCAGGCGTGGTTGGTGCCCCTCTGAATGACCGTGTCGCCAGCCTTGATCAGGACCTCCGAGTCGTCGAGTACCAGGTGGATTTCGCCCTCCAGACAAAGCGCGAAATCCACCGTTTCGGTCCGGTGCATCAGGGGGTGCGGCGCCGCTCCGCTTCGATCGCCGACATGCCCCGCGCCGATGGAGTCCCAGGCGGCCTTCGCTGCGTCCGCGTCCACGTCGTCTATCCAACCCTTCTCGGGCGGGAACTCTATGACCCGGAAGACCGAACCGTTAGCCGGCGGCAGCAATCCTATGGTGCCTGTCGTAGTGTCCTGCGGCCCGAAGACCCTTGCCGGGGAGCTGTCCAGACGCCAGACGTTGTGAATGGCAACGCCCGGACGGTGGGCCGGCCGGACAATATTGGTGATATCCCCGTCGGAGACCACAATGGCCTTGCCGTTCTCGTCGTGACCTGTGACAACTCGTCTTACGTTCATGGTAAACCTCTACCCTGCCAAAAAATTCGAAAATGCGCCTGTGGAACTTGCCGGCAAATGGTCAACCTGCCCGCTGGCCGCGTATCATAGCGAAATCGTTGCGGATCCAGAACGACGATGCGGGTTGTAGCATGAAGCGAAAGAATTTGACGGTAGTCGGTTTCTTCTGTGCCGTGATTTGCGCTCCAGTCGCCGCGCAAATGGGCGGGGGCATGGGCGGGAGAGGTGCACCGCAGGGCATGGGCGGCCAGATCGTGCTCCGTGCCCCCGAAGGTGAGACCATGGTGGTGCCCTTGCCCAACGGCTGGACGCCCTACGCACGAGAGACCGAAGAGAAGGAAGAAAAGTATGTCTTCCCCAGTGGCCAGGAACCAACCGATTGGCAACAGTCACTGCGCCAGGAAACGTACCGCACTACGGCTGGTATCGCAGTGGCAGAACGAGTCTACGGGCTGCGAGTAGAGAACGATCCGAAATCCTGTGCGTCGTTTTCCTCGGAAAAGCTGTCTGACGAGCCGGAAAACGGCTACTCCATGGTTCTCTGGCGGCAAGTGTGCGAACTTGCCAGCGGAGACACGCTGTCGTCCCTCAACAAGACCGTGCTCGGCAACGACCATCTGCATATCCTGACCATGATTTGGAAGGAGAACCCTCCCAATCGTGCGTGGAACCAGTGGACGAACTACATGAACCGCGTGTACGTCTGCGACACCGAGCGCGGAGAGCATCCCTGCCGTGCGGCCCCGGGGGCGGGCGGGCCCGCCGGCATGCGCCCCTGACCGGCTTCAGCCCGGCGGCACCGGGCAAGGCAATTCAGGTGGTTGGCGTCTGGCGCAAGCCGACCAGCCATAGTCGTTACGGGCGGCGAGTCAGAAAGCCGGAACTATCCGGGAAACCTGGATTCCCTCAGTTGCTCCAGCCGGCGGATGATGTTGCCGAGTTCCCTATCCAGCTGCTCGGTCTTGTAGCTCGGGATGTCGTGATCGCGGCGTACCTGATCCACCACCACGCGTACCGTCTCGATCTGGCGTAGCTTCTGCTCGATGGCCGCGGGCGTCACGTCGAGACGACCTTCCTCGGCGTTGTTCACTTCGTTGTCGAATACGTACAGCAGTCGTCGGCTGGTCTCGATCACGTCGATGGCATCGTCGGCCACGAACGCGGCCGCTACCCGCATGCTGTAGAAGTCCGGATCCTGGAATATTGCGATGGCATTGTCGATGAGTCGTTTGGCTTCTCGCGCGAGTTGGGGCTGGTATTCCGGGGTGGTTACCTTGATACGCCAATCCGCGCGCAGCTTGACGGACTCAAGGTACCACTGGTCGGTCGGTAGCGTGCCGGCCATCTCGGGGTCGAGTTCCACCAGCCTTTGCCAGTTCTGTTGGGCTGCGGCGCGCCAGCCTTCTACTACTGCCGCCTGGGATCCCGATAGGCGGCTTGCGATATCGGTGACATAGCCGGGGGTATCCGGCTGTTCGAGCCTGTTGAGCCAGGGCCTGAGCAACGCGAACCGTGCCTGGTTGTCCTGTGGGTCCGCCAGGAGCGCGGACAACAGTACGCGCTGGGACTCAAGTTCCTCTCCCTGTCGATTGAGACCCATGCCGATGAGCAACAGGGATTCCGGAGAGTTCAGTTCTTCCAGCGTTTCCGCCAACTCCACGGCGTGGCGTTTGTATCCACCGCGTTCCAGCCGCTCCGAGATATACCCGAAGTTGAGATTCACGGGGAAATTTCGATGCACCCAACTGCCGGCCTGCAGTCTTGGATCGTAGGGCAGCGAGAGTTCGATCAACTCGCCGAAGGACAGCGTCTCCTCCCGCTCCATCGCGACAGCCGACTCGGTCGCCATGCGGTTGAAATCGTCGGTCAGGAGCGTGGCACCGGCCGCAAACCGCTGGATGTTTGCCTCGTCCATCATCAGGGCCGTGAGCACGTCCTCGACTGAGCCGACCCCTTTTTCCAGGTAGTGAATCGGGTCATCGATCAGGGGGCGGCCCGTGGTGCTCAGATTGAGCTCGATGTCCAGCGGCTCATCCGATCCCAGGAAGAACAGGACTTCGGTGGACCATTGGTAGACGCGCACATATTCATAAACATCCAGAATCGTGGCGCAAAGGCTCCTGAGCAGGGATTCGGTGACAAATTGGGAGTTCATCCACTGGAGAAAGACGCCGCCGGGATTCAGGCGGTCCTTCGCCAGTTGCATGAATTCGTGCGTGTAAAGGTGCGATGCGCCGGCGGTCCACGGGTGCGACGGCTGAGAAACGATGGCGTCGTAGCGCTTTGAAGTCAGCCTCATGGCGCTGCGGGCATCGTTGATGAACACGCGTACGCGACGATCCTGCAGGGGGTCGATCTGTCGTTCCTCACTCAGGATCCGGTTCGCGTCGATGACTTTCGGTTCCAGTTCCACCACGTCCACGGCTTCGACCGACGGCGGCACGCCCTCGACGGCCACACCGCCCCCGAACCCGATGATGAGCATGTTCCGGGTGTCGGGCCGTGCCAGCACCGGGACCGTGGAGAGCAGGTGCTGGTTGTGCTGGTAGGGCGGCGCCCCGCGCAGGTTGGTGGATGCCTCCGGAAGACCGTTGGTTCTCAAGTTCAGAAAGCCGTCTTCTTCAAGCACGAGAACGGTCGCGGAGCGGCCCACCTCGTAGTAACGGATCTCCCCCTGGGCGTAGTCGGTCATGGGCGAAGTGCGCAGTATTTCTTCCGGGAGTTCCGGTCGATAGAGCAGGGCAACGGCAATCAGGCCTACGCCGGCAGCCGCTGCGGTCCGATAGCGGCGCTGGAGTACGAGTAGGCTGGCAGCTACCGCGAGGGCGGCGTTGACGGTCACCGCCATCTGGATCGCGCCTTCGTATTTGAGCAAGGGGATGAGGACGAATCCGGCGACGGCCGCGCCGACGATGGCGCCGAACGTATTCCACGCATATACCCGGGCGGACGCGGGTGCCGCATCGGCTTGACCGGTCGCGAGGATTCGCACCGCGAACGGGAATGTCGCGCCAATGAACAATGTCGCCGGCAGCAGCACGACCATCGCCAGCGGGGCGTTGCCCCGCAGGCCCGCTGTCTCGGGAATGAGCAGGTGCATGAATTCATAAATGGCGATAGACGTCAGCGCGATACCGAACTGGATAACGACGAATCCGGTAAGTGCCGTGTTGGCGTTCCTGGCGTACCGGGCGGCCAGCGCGCTGCCGATCGCGATGCCGCTCAGAAAGGCGGCAAGCATGGTGGAGAACGCTGCGATGCTGCCGCCCAGAATGTGGCCGAGGAGGCGAGTCCAGAGGACTTCGTAAGTGAAGGTATTGGCCCCCGAGATCAGCATCAGCGGGAGTATCCAGAACGAACCGACAAGGCCGTGGATCGGACCCGTGGCAACCGGGGCGGGCGGCGCTGCCGAAACCGGTCCCCTGGCATCCGGAGACGGCGGCGCTGCAGTTCCCGGCTCGGAGGCAGCGGAACGGGAAGCGCCCTCGACAGACTGCAACGGCGCCAGGCTCCGTGCGATCCACGCGGCGATGAAGAACACCAGGGCGTTGACGAATACCCCCACCCACACGGTGCCCGACAGGCCTATCGCCGGCAGCAGGAGGAATCCCGCGGTCACCGTGCCGCCGACCGCTCCCACGGTGTTCAGCGCGTAGAGCAATCCTACCCGGGGCCCGATCTGATCCTCGGAACGAACCACGTACCGGGTCAGCATGGGCAGCGTGGCCCCCATGCAGCCGGTGGGGATCGCCAGCACGATGAACGCCACGACCAGGTAGAACATGGATTGGCCAAGGCCGCTGGCGTCCGCGGGCTCCGGTTGTCCGCCCAGGATTCCGCCATAGAGAAGATTGGCCAACGCCAGCAACAGCGGTACGCCCAGCGCGGATAGCGCGACTCCGGCTTCCAGTATTCCGTAGACCAGAACGGGGCGCGTGATTCGGTTCACGTAGCGGCCGGCGATGCCTGCGCCCAACGCCAGTCCCGCCATGTAGGCCGACAGTACGGTCGCAACAGCAAGCTCGGAGGTACCGAATACTACCGAGAACTGGCGCATCCATGCGGTCTGGTAGAGCAGGGCGGCAAAGCCCGAGAGCACGAAACAGGCGCTGACGCCGAGCAGCGTGCCGGCGGCCGATGGCGAGGGGACGGCCGATGGCGAGGGGCCGGGCGTGACGGCAGGGGTGCCGGGTCCAGCCTTGTTCCGTCTACGTCGTTTTCTGCTCATGGAAGCTGATCTCGGCGACGGCCTGCGCGCCCTGATCTTGTCTAGTCTTGCCGCATGATCAGCCAGCGGCAACTTGGGTGTCAATCGGCCACGGGCTGCCAGATGACAGTTTGGCCCATTATGCGTGCTAGCATCGCGTTTTCGTGGGAGGCCCCAAGTATCGTGAGAATGGATCGGCTCATCGTTCTGGCTGCGGCGGCGGCTGTCGCAGCCTGCGCACCGCCTGCGGATCGGGAAGAATTCCGACTGGGAACCGCCGCGCTGGGAGGAGCGTACTACCCTCTCGGGCAAGGGCTCGCGAGCCTCGTGACCCGGTATGCGGACGGCATCTCGATGGTTCCGATCGTCACCCGGGGCGCTTTGGAGAATCCCCGCTTGGTGGGCGCCGGAGAACTGGAGATGGCCCTGACCAACGCCGATCTGGCGTACTTCGCCTACCGGGGAGAAGGGCCGTTTGAGGCGCCCCTGGACATTCTTGCGGCGGGTGCGCTGCACCCCAGCGTACTTCACCTGATTGCCCGGGCCGGAGGCAACGTTCCCGCGTTCGCCGATTTACGCGGCAAGCGGCTCGCGATCGGGCCGGCCGGCGGCCCCACCGTAACCCTCACGAGCCAGTTGCTGCAGTCCCACGGGATGACGCTCGACGACGTGGTGCCGAGCTTTCTGTCGTACTCCGATGGATTCACCCAGTTGGGTGACGGCAACGTGGATGCCGCCTTCGCGCTCGCGGGATTTCCCACAGCGGCCGTGATGCAGACACGCGCCACCCGGGAACTGGCCTTCATCCCAGTGGAAGGGCCCGTCATCGAGCAGTTCGTGGCTGAGAATCCCTACTACTATCCGGTGGAAATACCATCCAGCGTCTACGACACCGAATCAGGTTCAACTGTGCTGGCAATCGCCAACGTCCTGATCGTGCGAGGCAGCGAATCCGAAGAGGCGGTTTACAAGGTTGTCGAGTCGATCTACGGAAATCTCGCCGAGCTGATTGAGTCCAACGCGATTGCCGGACAGATCGATGCGGCGCGATCGACTGATCTGCCCCTGCCGCTGCATCCCGGTGCAGCCCGATACTTCGCAGAGCAGTAGGCCGGTTTCGGTCGTGTTTGAGAATCTGCAAGTCTCAGCACGCTGATGACACGAGTTCAATCCCTGAACGCGCTGCGCAAGCGGGTGATCGGCGCGCTTGCCCTGGCGCTCGGGTTATTCCATCTGGCCAATGTATCCGGGCTGTTGGTGCTTTCCACGATGGTGGTTCGCGCCGTCCACCTGACGGTGATGCTTGGCCTGATTTTTCTGCTGGCCGGAGACTCTGCGAAGTCCGGCCGCCAGCGAAGTGGACCGTGGGTTATAGGGGTGCTTTTCTGCGCGGCTATGGGCACCGGGATCTATTTGCTGGCTCGCTGGAAGGACATCGCGTTCAGCGGCGGCGCCACGACGACGACGGACATCGTGGTGGCTGTCCTGATCATCCTGCTGGTGGTGGAGGCGGCGCGGCGGGCAACCGGCAATTTTCTCGCCGTGATCACGGCAGTGTTTCTGGCCTACCCGGTGGTCTCGCCCTATCTGCCCGGCGTCCTGTACGGCCGCGGGGTGCGTATCGAAAGCGTGATTTCGTTCCTGTCGCTCTCCGGCCAGGGCATCTACGGAATTCCGATCGGGGTGGCGTCCACCTACATCATCCTGTTCACGATATTTGGCGCCTTTCTCTCGGAATTCGGCGCCGGCGGTTTCTTTTTCAGATTTTCCAACGTATTGACGAGCGGCATGACGGCCGCGTCGGCCAAGACCGCCGTCATTTTCAGCACCCTGCTGGGAATGATTTCG
Source organism: Candidatus Rariloculaceae bacterium (assembly GCA_965262365.1). Taxonomy (GTDB): domain Bacteria; phylum Pseudomonadota; class Gammaproteobacteria; order Steroidobacterales; family Rariloculaceae; genus UBA6522. The sequence continues at coordinate 1,750,059 of OZ253541.1, read as the reverse complement.
GGTTCGGCGGCAGGCAACGTCGCCGTCACCGGATCGTTCACCATTCCGGTGATGAAGCGCGAGGGCTACCGGCCCCACCAGGCGGGCGCCATCGAGGCGGTGGTGTCGACAGGGGGGCAAATCATGCCGCCGGTCATGGGCGCGGCCGCCTTCATCATGGCGGAAATTGTCGGCACGCCCTATGTGAACATCATGAAAGCCGGACTCATGCCCGCGTTGCTGTTCTTCGTTTCGATATTGGTGGTCGTTCATCTTCAGGCGTTGAAGAGCGGCATCAAGTCAAGCACGGAACCTCCCGACGGTGAGCCCATGTCGAAAACGCTCATTGGCGGCGTGCCGTTCGTGGTGCCCTTCATCGCCCTGGTGGGGATGATGATCGCCGGTTATTCGCCTGTGAAAGCTTCGTTCTACGCCATTGCGCTGCTCCTCGGGCTTCACCTCGTATGGACGAGAACGCTCTCGGCGGAACTCTTCAGGAAGATCGGCCGGGCCATCATCGCCGGGGTGAGGAGCGCCGTACCGATTTCCGCGGCGTGTGCGGCGGCGGGCATCATCTCGGGCATCCTGTCGGTCACTGGCCTGGGATCGAAGCTTTCCATCTTCATCATTTCGATGTCCGGCGGCGTTCCCGTAATCGGCCTGTTGCTCACCATGGTCGCGGCCATCATCCTCGGCATGGGCTTGCCCACCACGGCGGCCTACCTGATTCTGGCCACTGTGGTGGCTCCGGCGCTGGCCGAAATGGGCGTACCGTTGCTCACGGCGCACATGTTCGTGTTTTTCTTCGGCTGCGTCTCGACCATCACCCCGCCCGTGGCGCTGGCGTCCTATGTGGCTGCCGGCGTCGCCGACGCGGATGTCAACCGCGTGGGCTGGACGGCCTTCCGCTACGGCCTGGTCTGCTACCTGCTGCCGTTCGCGTTTTTCTTCGGGCCGGCGCTGCTCGCCGACGGTTCGGTCCTGGAAATCGGATCAACTGCCGTTACCGGCGTGCCAGGCGTGTTCTTGCTGGCCGCAGCCATCGTGGGTTATTTGCGGGGGAACCTTTCGCTGGTGGAGCGGCTATGGATCACTCTGGCCGGCGTGGGGCTGCTCGACCAGGGCTTGACGACGGACCTGATGGGGCTCGCCGCGGTGGGCCTGTGGCTGCTCTACGGCCAGTTTGCCGGACGCTCCGGAAAACTGATGTAGACTGATTTTGAATCCACGGGAGACAACCATGAACCATCTTCCCCGAGCGCCTGCATGGGTCGCCGGTGTCGTCGCGACTCTTCTGGTTTGCGCTCCAGTCAGTGCCCAGGATGCGACCGTGGATCTGACCGGCATCTGGTGGCAGGGTGCGCCGGTGCCGCTGCTGCCCGGCGAGTCTTCCGTACCGGGAATGGGAATGGGGGGTGGCGGAATGGGCATCTCCGGTCCTCCCCCCCCGCTGAACGATCACGCTCAGGCGATGATGGCCGTCTTCGATCCGGCGGACGATCCGGCGGTTCGCTGCGAACAGCCCGGTCTTGTTCGGCAGGTGTTGAGCCCCTATCCCGTACAGATCGAGCATCGTGGCGACAGCGTGAGCATTCGCTACGAAGAGTGGGAGGTTGAGCGGTTGGTGCACCTGGATACGCCGCCGCCCGAGGGATTCGAACCCGGCCCCATGGGCTATTCCATGGGTGAACTGGATCACGAAAAACTGGTCGTGAACACCACCGGTGTCACGCCCGGCCTCAACATGAGCCGGGGATTCTTCTGGACCAGCGACGCCGCAAGCCTTGTGGAAATCTATTCGCTGACCGATCGCGGGCAACTCGTGATGGATATGGAGTTGACCGATCCGGTCATGCTGAGCGAGCCCTGGCGATTACAGAAGACCTGGAATCCCTACGACCAGGAACTGTTGACGTTTGACTGTATTCTTCGGGAGAGGCTCTAGTGGCAAAATCGGCTCGCAAGTTCGAACCAGTGGCATCTGGCGCGCCGGCTTACAGAGGAGTGTGCACACCTTGAGAAAAATGATCGCAACGCCAATTTGGGCGGCGCTTTGGTTCGGGTGGTCCACGGCGAGTGCCCACCACTCCAACGCGCCTCACTACGATCGGGAAAGGCCGATCACCATTGAGGGGGTGGTGGAGGAATTCGAATTCGTCAACCCGCATGCGTTTCTGCACATCCGCGCGGAGAACGAGAGCGGCGAGTCGGTGGTCTGGGCTTGCGAAATGCAGACCGCCAATACGCTGAGGCGCCAGGGATGGACCGAAGATCGTTTCACCGTGGGCCAGACCGTGACCGTCAGCGGCATCGCTGCGCGCCGGGACCCCCTGGGCTGCTCTTTCAACTCTGCGGAATTGACCGACGGGACCACAATCGCGCGCTCCGGCGCGGTCGTACCGCCGCCTGAAGACGCTTCGGGCGATGCGCCCCGGACAGCATTTCTCGCGGGCGGAATTCCCAATCTGGCAGGTCCATGGATGCGTGACAGAAGCCGCGGGCAGCGGGGCCCAGGCCCCGGTTCGGCGCGGCCCGGCGCCGACCGGCTCACGCCTGCGGGTCTGACGGCCGCCGAGGGCTATGACGAGCGGTTCGACGATCCATCCTTCGAATGCAGCGCCTCGAGTATCACCCGAGCCTGGAGCGAGCCCGGCACACCGACGGATATCGAACAATTCGACGATCGCGTGGTGATCCGGCACGAGTACATGGATACCGAGCGCACCATCTGGCTGGCGCGGGAACATGAACCGTCGCTGACACCGCAACCCTACGGGCACTCAATCGGCTGGTACGAAGGCTCCTCGCTGGTGATCGATACGGTGGGGTTCGCCCCGGGTGTGCTGACACCGCATCCTGGAATTCTTCACAGCGCTTCCCTGCATGTGACCGAACGACTGACCGTGGACCCCGAAGCGATGGCGATCACGCTGGAATGGACCGCGGAGGATCCGGAATACTTCACCGAGCCTTTCTCGGGCACGAATTACTACATGCCGTCCCTGTATCCCGTCAGCGGATATAACTGCACGCCGGAGCGTTCAAACCGATGATTGAAAGGACACACAGAATGCGAAGCGGATTGGCTTTCCTCCTGGCAGCCGCACCGGTGTTGCTGGTTGGACAGGCTCTCGCTCACCACTCGTTTGCGGCCAACTTTGTAACCAGCGAGACCATCACCATCGAGGGCGTCGTTACCGAGTTCTGGTTTCAGAATCCCCACACCCGCATCTATCTTGAAGTCACCAACGAAGCCGGTGAAGTCGAGGAATGGATGGCGGAGGGCGCTGGGCGCAACGTCCTGATCCGTCGCGACTGGTCGGAGGAAACCATTCAGCCGGGAACGAAATTGATCGTCGAGGGGAACCCTTCCCGGGATGGTTCCAACACCATCGGCTGGGATTCATTGACGCTTGAAGACGGCACTTCTGTTGGTCCCTGACCGGATAGGCGAACCACTTGGTGTCTTGGGCCCGAATGGGTGTGGCGTACGCCAAATACAGCCTTGCCGTCCTGGCTCCGATCGCGTCCCGGGCTAGAGAAACAGCAAACTCAACCCCGGAAAGGCCATCAGCAACACCGTTACCGCGAACGTGATGAGAACGAAGGGAAACGATCCCGCGAATATCGCGCCCAGGCTGATGTCGGGATCGTTCAGGCTGGACTTGATCACGTAGACGCTCAGTCCGAGCGGCGGGGTCATCAGGCCGATCTCCACGCCGATGACAGTGACCACGCCGAACCAGATCAGGTTGCCGCCCAGTTCGGTTACCACCGGTAGCGCCAGGGGCAGCAGGATCAACAGGATGGACGTGGAATCGAGCACGGTGCCGAGCACGATCAACAGCACCAGGTACCCGCTAAGGAATCCCGCCAGTCCCAGTCCCAATCCGGCAAGGAAGCCGGCCATGTCGCTCGGTAGTCCCGTCAGCGCCAGCATGCGGCTGAAGGTACTGGCGCTGATGATCAGGAACAGGATGGTGACTGTGACCTGGCCCGTTTCGCGCATGACGTCCCACAGTCCGGGCCATGTCAGGCGCCGCCGCAGCAGTGCGATGCACAGAGCCGCGAACGCCCCCGCGGCGCCGGCTTCAGTGGGCGTGAAAATGCCGCCGTAGATGCCTCCCAGGACCAGCAGGATGAGCGCCGCGACGGGGAATACCGCGAACAGAGAGTCCCACCGACCCGCCTGTGTCCCCCTCGCCTCTCCGGGCTGGATGTGTCCGACGAAGCCCGGCCAGAAGCGCGCCATGGCAAGCACGGCGATGGCAAACGCGGCTGCCAGGATCATCCCGGGCACGATGGCGGCGAGGAACAGGCCGCCGATGGATACCTCGGCGATCACCCCGTAGATGATCAACAACAGGCTCGGCGGAATCAGCATGCCGAGAACGGACGAGCCGGCAGTCAGTCCAACGGCAAACTTCGCCGTATAACCGCGCTCGACCATTTCCGGGACGGCGATCTTCGAGAAAATGGCGGCCGAGGCGATGGAAATCCCGGTGATTGCGGCAAACACCGAATTGGCGGCGACGGTCGCGACGCCCAGTCCACCACGGACCCGTCCAAACACCTGTTGCGCCGCCCTGAAGCTGTCCCGGCCGATCCCCGACACGCTCACGAAAAGCCCCATGAGCACGAACAGAGGCACGGTGGCGAAGACATACTCGGAGACGGTGCCCTGCGCGGCCAGCGACAGTGTATCCGTGGCGATGCCGAAGTCGCGCTTGAGCAGGCCGAGTCCCGCAAATCCGACTGCGAGCAGGGCGATGGCGATCGGCATTCCCAGTGCAACAAAGGTCAATACCGCGGCGATGGCGAGTGCGCCGATGGCGCGGTCGCTGAGTCCGAGGTTCCAGGCCGCAGCCACGACAACGGCCGTGGCGGCAACGGCCAGTCCGGCGGCCAGCCAGGTGCCGGTGGCGCGGGATTGCCCGTCGCGTCGCCGGCCCAGGACGGACAGGAAGCTCAACGCCGCGGTCACGGCCCCCAGCACCACGATGAACTTGATCGGCGCGATCGGAAGCGTGTAAATCCCTTCCACGCCGACGAATTCGCTGGTGCGAAACGCCCGTACGAAGTCGGGCCAGGCGCCCGCGGTCATCGCCACCAGCACCAGCGCTCCGGCGATGGCGAAGAATCGTTCGAGCCCGCCGGCTGTCCCGGCGCTGCGCCGCCGAATCTGGCTCAACAAAATATCGGCCCGCGTCAAGCGGCCACCGTCAACGGCAAATGCAAGTTGCAGGAAGACGCAGGCGATCAGGGACAGGGCGACGATCTCAGGCACCGCCTGCAGCGGGCGGTTGAACAGCGTGCGTCCGGCGATGTCGGCGCAGATGAGGAATGTCAGGGCGAACACCCAGACCACGCCGGCGCCGTTCATCAATTGGATGAGCCTGCCGAAGATCAGGGAAATCTTGTTCAGCGCGCTTCGTCCCAGTTGCGCAGCGGCTCTTCACCGCGGGCGCGCAGGGCAGCCAGGTAGGCGCGAAGGGTCTCGCCCGCGGGATGGCCCCGGGCTTCGGCGGACCGCACCCACTGCCCCGCAATGTCGGGGAGCCCGTCGATCCACTTGCGCTTCTCCGTTTCAGGCAGCGTCGTTACCTGCGCACCTTCTCGTTGAACTGCCGAAAGCGCTTCCTCGTAGCGCTGGTTCACGACGTCGGCCAGCGTGCGGCTGTAGTCACGGCCAAGCTCCGACATGACGGCCTGCACGTCGGCCGGCAGACGATCCCAGGTATCCCTGTTCATGGCCACGCCCCCGTTGAATTGGGCGCCGATCCCCACCAGCGTGATGTAGGGCGCCACCTCGTGGATCCGGTACGGGTAGGCGCCGCTGAGTATGGTCAGCACGCCGTCGGCAACGCCGGTACTGAGCTGGGTGTAGTAGGTCGAGAGTCCGCCGTTGACGGGCACGGCGCCGGTGCCTTCGAGCCAGGTCGCCGACGGTCCCGGGGCGAGAATCTTGCGGCCCTGCAGATCTTCGACCCGCGCGACGGGAAACGTCGTCATGAGGTGGTAGGTGTCAACGCCGCTGGCGCCGAGCAGGATCTGGTTCTGTTCCTCCCACGCTTCCTCCAGTGCAGGAAGCGTCTCGTGAAGATCGTTGAAGAGGTCCAGCAAAAGGCGCAGATCGTCCGTGACGAACGGCGTGTAGTAGGTCACGTTCTGCAGCGGCATCTTCGACGTTTCCCACAACGCGCCCACCCAGCCGATGTCCGTGAGGCCGATCTCGATGGCTTCCAGCGAGTTCTGCCACTTGTAGAGGGAGCCGCCATAGGCCTCCCGCCAGGCGATTTGGTGCTCGCTGCCCATGGCCTCCAGGCGAGCATTGGATTCCGGAACTACCAGCGTTCCGATGATGCCGATCCACGGCAGGCTGGCGGACTGGGGACCTCCCGCGGTCAGGCGGTACGTTTCACCCCACGATGGGATCGCCAGTACCAGGAGGCATAGCGAAGCGACCAGGCTGACTGCCGTGCTCCGACGACGCCTGAACGCAGTCACCGGTTTGGATAGTTTTCGGGAAGTACCTGCCATCGTTCAAATTGGTTGATCCGCACCTCGCGAACGACCTGGTTGGTTTCGGCATAGTCGTCCCACGCGTCGAGCAACTGGCGCATTACTTCCGGATGATCCGCGCTGATATCGTTTCTTTCCCCGGGGTCGGCCTGAAGATCGAAAAGCTGCCAGCTATACCAGTGCTCCGGAACCTCGAACGGCCACCAGGTGTTAACGGCGGGCTGCTCCCATACCAGTTTGTAGCGACCCTGGCGCACCGAGCGGCTGCCGTGCATTTCAAGCGCGAAAACGTGATCTTCCGGATAGACCGGAGACGCATCGGTGCCGAGGATGCGCGCAAATGACCGGCCGGTGACGGCAGCCACCTCGCGGCCCTGGACCGACGTACTGTCGACGGCCGCGCCTGCAAGCTCCAGCAGGGTCGGAGCGACATCGATGGCGCTGAGGTATTGGCCGTCCAGTCCCGTGGGATTCGTGCCGTCACCGAGGAGAATGAACGCGGGCACCCGGGTTCCACCTTCGGTCACGTACCCCTTGAAGCGGCTGAAGGGTGCCGTGGCTGCCTGGGCCCAGCTCGCGCCGTAACTGATAAGGGAGTTTGCGGCCCCCAGGTTCTCCAGCGAATTGTCGCTGTTTTCCCGCTCGATTCGTGCGGCAAATGTGGGGTTGTATTCCATCTGCTCGGTGGCGGCGCCGTTATCGGACATGAAAAGGACGACGGTGTCGTTCAATTCGCCGATGTTTTCCAGGTGATCGATCAGCCGGCCCACGTGGTAGTCCAGGTTTTCCACCATGGCGGCGTAGATCTCCATTCGCCGGGCGTAATGCGCCTGAGTCTCGGAGTTGAGTTCGTCCCAGGACGGGCCGAGGGGCTGGAAATAGTCCGCGTCCGTTTCGGGGATGACGCCGAGTGCTTCGGCCCGCTCCATTCGCGCGACCCGTAACTCGTCGTATCCCTCGTCATAGGCGCCGGCGTACCGGTCGATGAAGTCGGGTGGAGCCTGCAGCGGCCAATGAGGCGCAGTGTAGGCGGCGTAGACGAAGAACGGTTGCCCGTCGCCGCGGTGCTCGTCGATGTAGCTGATGAGCTTGTCGGTGTACGCGCGCGTGGAGAAAAATCCATCCTGCGCGGGTTCGACCCATTCGTTGTTTTCCACGTACTGACGTTCAGATATGACCATGTGATTGCCAGACCCCGGCAGCAGCACGAACGAGCGATCGAACCCGCGGTCGACCGGCCATTGCCCGGGCTGGGGCCCCAGGTGCCACTTGCCGGCCATGTAGGAGTGGTAACCGACCTCGGCAAGGCGTTCCGGGAGCGAAGCGACCCGCTCGTGAAGATAGGTTTCGTAGCCGACGCGGCCTTCCGCGCCCATGAGCATATTGGGTCCGAACATGGTGCCGAGCCCCGCGACATGGTGGTCGGTTCCCGAGAGCATCATCGCGCGGGTAGGGGCACACATGGGAAGGACGTGGAAATTCGTGAACGTCACCGACCGTGACGCAAGTTCATCCAGGACCGGGGTTCGTATTTCACCGCCGTACGCACCGATGTCCGTATAGCCGAGGTCATCGGCGACGATCAGCAGAAAGTTCGGCTGTGACGCAGGTGCAGCGTCGGGCTCGGGGGGCGGTGCCGGCTGAGTGCAGGCAGCCAGCATCCAAGGCAGCACCGGCAACCAGGCCCTCATTGGTTTCTTCATGATGATTCCCTTGTTGGATGTAACCGTGTCACGCCCCGATCAGGGTGGATACACCATCCCATATCAGCTTCAGGCCGACAAGAAAGATGGACGCCAGTATGATCGCAAAGAACGTCTTCTCCGGCAGGCGGCGGTTGATCCACACCCCCAGGAACACGCCCACCGGCACGAGCGGCAACAGTGCCGCAGAGACGGAAAGGTTTGTAACCGAGAGTTGGCCGAGCATGCCGTAGGGAATGAGCTTGATGGCGTTGGCCGCGGCGAAAAACATCACGCTGGTTCCGGCGTAGATTTCCTTGCTCAGGCCCTGGGGAATGACATAGACCTGGTAAGGCGGCGAGCCTGCGTGAGCCAGAAAGCTCGTGAATCCTGCGCAGGTGCCCCAAAACGCACCCCAGACCCTGTTCGGAGGCTTGCGCGGCTGTTCGGAGCCGCCCGCTACACGTCTCAGGTACAGCCCTCCGGCCCTGTGAAGCGTGAAAACCACGGCGATGACTCCCACCAACAGGCGGACGATTTGGTCATTGACATAGCCCGCGGTCAGACCGCCGATGGTGATGCCCACGGTGGCTGCGGGGATCAGTAGCGCCAGGTTCTTGCCGTCCCAGCGCTTGCGGTACACCCAGATGCTGAGAAAATCCATGGGGATCATGATGGGCAGCATTATGCCCGCTGCCTGGATGGGCGAAATGACCAGCGACATCAGGGGCACGGCCAGCAAGGCCACACCGCCGAAGCCTCCTTTGGAGACTCCGGTTACGAGGACCGCAACGATCGCAATGACGAGGAACGTGGGGTCGGTCAGCAGTTCCGGCATGAGGTTGGTTCCGGCCCTATTCGATGCCGCTGGCCCGGGCCTGTTCCCGCGCCATCACCGCCCAGTCCAGATCTCCGTCACCATGCGCCTTGGCTCCCAGGAGCCGGTCCCGCCAGACGTTCGCGCTGGGCAGGGGAACATCGACCAGTTCGCCGGCCGCAAGCGCCAGGTTGGCATCCTTGAGGCCGATCTGCACGGATGCGCCGACCTTGTCGTAGGCCTCCTCGACGATGATCTGCCCGTAGACGCGGAATGCGGGCGAGCCGAACAGCCCTTCGGTCATGACCTGTTGGAACAGTGCCGGCTCCACACCGTACTTGCGTACCAGCGACATGCTTTCGCCGATGATTTCGATCACGCTGCCGAGCACGAAGTTGTTGGCGATCTTGACGGCCGTGGAGGACTGGGGTTCGTCGCCGGTTATGAAGGTTTTCTTGCCGAGCACGTCGAAAATGGGCTGCAGGCGCTGCAACGCCTCCGCAGGTCCGCCGGGAACCAGGGTCAGCATGCCCTCGGCGGCAAGATCGGGCCGTCCAAGAACATGGCCGGCCACAAGGGTCTGGCCTGCCTCGGCGTGCGCGGCGGTGAGTCGCCGGATGATCTGTACGCCGTGGGTGCCGCTGACTAGGTGAATGGCGTCCTTTGGCAGGCATTCCAGCAACCCTCCGGGAGAAAAGACCAACGCTTCCAGCGCTTCGTCGTGGGGCAGCATGGATATGACCACATCCCGGCCGGAGGTCACTTCCGCCAGGCTGCCGGCGACGGTCGCACCTGCCGCGCCCAGGTCCTCAAGCAGCGCCGGAACCAGGTCGTAGATCACCAGATCGTGGCCGTTCTGAAGGATTCGGGACGCCATGCCATGGCCCATGCGCCCCAGGCCGATAAAGCCGACTTTCATTGATTGTCTCCGACGGTTGTGCGCGTCAAGTGCGAGGTGGGGGAGGGCGGACTGCGTTCAGGACAGGTTGCCGCTGGCGAGGACGATCTCGCCTGTGATTCTGTAGTGAGCCCGCAGCAGTTCCACGGCCTGGTCGGCATCGCGGTCCATCGCCGCGTCGCGGATCGCGCGATGCTCGTCCAGTTCATGGCGCTCCCGATACGCCTTCATCGAACTGAGATTGCGGTAGCGCAGCGTCTGTTCATGAAGTTGCTCGCAAAAGCCCAGAAGAATTTTCGAATTGCAAGCCGACAAAAGGGACAGGTGGAATGCGCGGTGAAGATCCTCCCAGGTCCCGTCGAACTGGATGTATTGCTCGTCGAACAACCGATTCTTCCTGGACAATCGGTGGAAGGCCAGCAGCACGCCCTCTTCCCAGACCACATCGCCTCTGCGAATGGATTCGCGCAGCGCTATTTCTTCCAGCCAGCAGCGCGTTCGAATGAGCTCGGACAGTTCTTCACTCGATGCGGGAGAGACCCGAAACCCCCGGTTTTCCTCGCGCTGCACCATGCCGTTGGCGGAAAGTCGGTTCAGGGCTTCGCGTAGCGGACTGTTGCCGACCTTGTAGCGTTCGGTGAGCGAATGGAGTCGCAGTTTGCTGCCCGGCTGCAACTGACCGCCGACGATATCGTCCAGCAGCCGCTGGTAGGCGATGGATGCAAGAGTTTCGCGACCTTCGGTTGCTGTTGCACCTGCCATTGATTTATCTCGGTATGGGTCGGTTGGCGGTGATTTCGAAATTATTTCCGTGCTGGTGGAATAATCGTTAGTATTCGCCAAGTAGTCTCAGGTGCGAGTATACGATGGAATTAAACCCGCCGAAACTCGCGTAAGGCCTGGTGGGCTGTACACTGGCGTGTACGTCCCGCCCACACGAAACAGAGAAGATCGATGAGTCCAATTCGCCCCCTGCAGTCGCTTCGCCGCGCTCGTCTGATGTTTGTGGCCGTAACCTGCGCCGCGCTGCTGGGCGCTGTAAAACCGGTGCGAGCACAGGAGATTGTTCCGCTGACGGTCATCGACGCCTACGCGCCAACCGCATTGTGGGTGCGGGTGTTCCTTGACTATTACATGCCGGAAGTTGACCGCCGGCTGGCGGAAACCGGCAACTACGAGATCGACTGGAACAGGGCTTTCGGCGGCACTGTTGCCAAGACCGGCGGTGTGCTGGAGGCTCTGCAGTACGGGCTGGCCGATATCGGCATCATCACTTCGCCGTTTCATCCGGACAAGATCCCGTTCTTCAACATCAGTTACGTGACGCCGCTGGTGACAGCAGACATCGGCCTGGTGGCCCGTACGGTGGACGAACTGGTTGAGAAGTACCCGGAGTTGCAGCAGCAGTGGGATGACTTCAACCAGGTTTTTCTCACTGCAGCGGGAGCAATCGATACCTATCAGGTACTGATGAACGAACCCATCGAAACGCTGGAGGACTTCAGAGGCAAAAAAATCTGCGGCGTCGGCTTGAACCTGCGCTACGTGCAAGGGCTCGGGTCAGCGGCGGTGAGCAGCAACCTGGGGGACTTCTACAACAATATCTCCACCGGTCTGACCGACGGGACCGTGGCCTGGGCGGAAGCCGCCGTGGCCTACAAGCTCTATGAAGTGGCGCCCTACATGATTGACGTGCGTCTCGGTGCGGTCACCTCCAAGGTCATCACCATGAACCGGCTCTCCTGGGAGAGGATGCCCGAGGAAGTGCGCGGCGTGCTGATGGAGACGGCCATCGACTATCGCGATGAGCTGGCGCTGGAGACAGACCGGCGCGCGCAGTCCAGCCGCCACGAGTTCGTGGAGCAGGGGGGAACGATCCAGCCGCTGACGGACGAGCAGCGCCGCGTCTGGGCGGAGAGCCTCCCCAACATGGCGCAGGAATGGGCCGAGGACCTGGAAGAGCGAGGACTCCCCGGCAAACAGATTCTGCGCGACTACATGGACATCATGCGCGCCAATAACCAGCCCATCGTCAGGCACTGGGATCGGGAACTGTGATTTCGGATGCCGGCGCCGGGCAGAGTCCGGGCAATCCAGTGATTCGGGCGTTTTCCAGCCTCGTGGCCGGGCTCAACAGCATCGGCACGGGATGGATCTTCGTCCTGATGCTGATCATCAACGTGGATGTCCTTTCCCGCTACCTGTTCAACGCGCCCATTCAGGGCGTTGCCGAAATCGTCGAGTTGTCGATCGTCGGAATTGTCTTTCTGCAAATCAGCGATGCGGTCCGTGCCGGCCGGCTCACGCGCTCGGACGGTCTGTTTCAGCAGATAGTGAAGCGCCGGCCGGTTCTGGGGCATTCCATGGGCGCGGTCTTCGACCTCGCGGGCACGGTGTTCTTCATCTTCATCCTGTTCGGCGCGATTCCCCGGCTGATCGAGGCCTATGAACGAGGCTATTTCGCAGGCAACGAAGGGCTCTTCGTGGTGCCGGTGTGGCCGATTCGCCTGATCCTGGTCATCGGCTGCATCGTCGTGGCAACGCAGTTCGCGCTCCTGGCGTGGCGCAATCTCCAGACGGTCCAAGAGCTGCGCAGGCCGGCTGCATGAGCGGCTTTGAAATCGGCCTGTTTTCGGTCCTGGCGATCCTGATCCTGATTTACGCCGGGCTCTACGTGCCCGTGGCCCTGGGCCTGGTGTCCTTCATCAGCGTGTGGCTGTTGCGCGGCAGTCTGGAGGCGCCCATCTACCTGCTCACCCTGGCAGCCTCCAACAGCCTGGAGGACTACATATTCGGGGTCATCCCGCTGTTCGTGCTCATGGGGTTGCTGGTCAGCCAGGCTGAACTCGGACGCGACATCTACCAGGTTGCCAACGCCGCCCTGCGCGGCGTCAAGGGCGGATTGGGCGTGGCCACAGTGGCGGCCAACGCCGCCTTCGCGGCGATTACCGGCGTGAGCATCGCCTCGGCCGCCGTGTTCACGCGGGTATCGGTACCGGAAATGCTGCGTTTCGGCTACAAACCCCGGTTCGCGGTGGGCGTGGTCGCCGGCAGTTCGGTGCTGGGGATGCTGATTCCACCCAGCGTCATGCTGATCATCTACGCGCTGATTACCGAGCAGTCGGTAGCGGACCTCTTTACCGCCGGGATCGTCCCCGGAATAGTGCTCTCCCTGGCCTATACGGTCGCGATCGTTGCCATGGCACACTTCATTCCCGCCTATGTCGGCGGTCAGGATGCCGGGGGAAAGGCGGCCGCCGGCGCCGGAATGTCGGCCAGGGAAGCCACCTCCAAGACCGCACCCATCGTGGTCCTGGTGCTGCTCGTGCTCGGCGGGATATATGGCGGCCTGTTCACTCCCACGGAAGCCGGTGCCGTGGGCGCAGCCGGCGCGCTGATCATCGCTCTGGTCAAGCGCAAGCTGAACCGCACGACGCTATGGCGGGTGCTGGTGGAGACCGGGCACATCACCGCATCGATTCTGATGCTCATTGTCGCCGCCACCATGTACAGCAGAATGCTCGCGCTGTCCGGGCTTCCGAACGATCTCGGCGAGTGGATCACCCAGGCGGAGATCGGCCTTTACGGCATCCTGGCCATCTATGTGGTGATTCTGATCCTGATGGGGACGATTCTGGATACGACGTCGATCATTCTCATCATGGTGCCGCTGTTTCTGCCGATCATAGAGCCCTATGGGGTGAGCCTGGTCTGGTTCGGGATCGTGACCATCGTGGGGGCGGAGATCGGGTTGCTGACGCCGCCACTGGGGATCGCCTGTTACGTGATCAAGGCGACGCTGGCGGATGATGATCGGATCTCGTTGTTCGATATTTTTGCGGGGGCGTTTCCGTTTGCGGTGATCATGCTTGTTGTGTTGATCCTGTTGATCATCTTTCCGCAGCTTAGCTTGGTGCTTGTCTGAATTGTTGCCGCGAGCGCGTGTGCGGACAGCCGTTGCCCGCTAATTACGGCGTAATAACCATGCCAACCCTTCCGAGTACGCCCGAGGTACCGCCGAGTACGACAAGTACATGATTTTATGTTGTTTTCAGCGCACACTCTGTGAGTCGACCACTTGCATTCTACGCCCGAATACGCTCCAATAGCCGTCAAATACGACTCCAGTCGCTTGCGGAGTGCTTACCGGTAACCCGCAGCCCAAACGACAGGATTTTTTTCAAGGGTAAGCGTTCGGTCACGCGGCGATGGAGAGGGCTGACATCATTTTGGACACCCTTTACAAGACACTGGTAACGCCTCCGACGATTTGCTATGGTCGCGCACATGGCGATGCGCGACGAGGACTTCGGGACGAGTTTGACGCTGGCCGAGGCGGACGGCGAGTTCTGGTCGCCGCCGACGCCGGCGCCGGCATCGGAGCCGCGCGATTGGCGGTCTCTGTACGAACAGGCACAGGCCCGCGCGGAGACGGAACGGGCACGGGCGGACGCGGCGGATACGCGCGCGGAGGAGCTGCGCCGGGCGGAGATAGATGCCCGTTCCCGCGCGGGCTTGCTGAAGACGCAGCTCGACAAGAGCCGGGAGAAGCTCACGGCTGCCGTCGAGGAGGTGAAGGAAGTCCGCCGTACGGCGAAGGATGCGCTGTTCTTCCAGACGGAGGTGGCGCGGCTGGAGAAGCTGCTTTCGCAGGCCGGTGTCGACTCGCGCAAGAGCAGCACGATCATGTCGCTGCGCAAGGAAGTTTTCCAGTTGCGCGAAGCCTTGCAGACTTTGCAGCCCGGCAAGGGGACGGCGGTGGCGCTGCGCCGGGAAATCGATTCTCTGACCCGCGAGAATGCCCGGCTGCGCAAGGCCCTGGAGCAGCCGCAGGAGCAGAAGGACGAACTCACGGCATTGCGCAGGAAGGTTGCGGCGCTTCGCAGGTGGAAACGGCGCGCACAGCCGTCTCGGCCCCGGGCGAGCGTCCAGTTGCGCAAGGCGCTGGACCGCGCGCGCAAGCAGAAGGACACGATCAAGGGACTGCGCGGGGAAGTCGGTTCCCTGAACCGCGAGACCCGTCGGCTGAACCGGGAGAACCGCCGGCTGCGCCGCGAGCAGGAACGGTTGCAGGACCTCAAGGCGACAGTGCGCCGACTGACCTTCGAAACCAAGCTGCAGCGCGGGGAGCTGGCGGGATACCACGACCAGATGGACCTCATCAAGGCGCAGCAGAGCCGCATCATCCGTCTGCAGGTGGCCGTGAGAACGTCGGCCATCAAGAACGAGAAGCTGGAGGCCGAGCTTGCCGAACGTCCCCTGCTGTCCGCGGTCTTCAGGACAGTGCGCGATCGGAACAGGACCATCGAGTCGCTGCACAAGGAGATCGCCCGACAGCGCAAGGCGAACGCTGCACAGGGCAAGAAGATCAAGGCGCTGCGCGCCCACAGAGCGAGGCTGCAAGCCCGGATTGCCCAGCTGCGCTCGAGCCGGGCCGTGTTGTCGAAGGCGGTATTCGGGGGCAGGAGCGAGAAGCAGGAAACGCCGCGGTCGGAGCGCAAGCGCGGCCAGCAGCGCGGTGCGGCCGGCCACGGGCGCACCCAGCGGCCAACGCTGGAGGAGAAGGAGGAACGGCAGGAGCCGCCAGAGGACGCGCGCGTGTGTTCCTGTTGCGGCAAGCCCTATGTCGCCGACGGCGAGCGTTCCTCGTCCGTCATCGAGATCGCGGTCAAGGCCCATGTCCGCAGGATCGTGCGCCCGCGCTACCGTCGGGGTTGCGACTGCCTGTCCTCGCCACTGCAAGCGATCGCGCCTCCGCCGGCCCGCTTGTTCCCCAGGACGCCCTACGGGACCAGCGTCTGGGCGCGCATCCTGTACGAGCGATTTGCCTGCCACCGCCCC
Organism: Candidatus Rariloculaceae bacterium; assembly: GCA_965262365.1. GTDB lineage: Bacteria > Pseudomonadota > Gammaproteobacteria > Steroidobacterales > Rariloculaceae > UBA6522. The sequence goes on along the minus strand of OZ253541.1, from coordinate 1,734,320 downwards.
CTGCGGCGGACCGCGGCGTGGATGACGGATCAGGGGCTGGCGATCGCGCCAGGAACCATAGCCGACAGCGTGCGTCGCTGCCCGGTGCTGTTCGCGCCGCTCGCCGCGGCGATCCTCACCCACCAGAACGAGATGGCGGTGCGCCACGCCGACGAGACCGGCTGGCGCATCCAGTCGCTGAGCGAGACTGGCCGCTCGCGGCGTGCGTGGCTGTGGATCTCGGTCAGCGCCGATGCGGTCTACTTCGTGGCGGACCCCTCGCGCAGCGCCGAGGCCGCGATGAGGCTGTTCGGTTCGGTCAAGGGCATCGTGTTCCTGGTCTGCGACCGCTACAGCGCCTACATCAAGATGGCGCGCGGGCTCGACGGCAAGGTGATCCTGTGCTGGTGTTGGGTGCACCAGCGGCGCGACTTCATCGAGTGTGCGGCCGGACAGCAAAAGCTGACGCAGTGGTGCGAGGGATGGGTCGAGCGGTTCGCGTCGACCTGCCGGCTGAACAAGGAGCGGCTGGAGCATTACGACCCCGCTCTCGACCACCAGACGCCGGCGTTCGACGCCGCGCAGGGGGCACTGAAGAAGGCCGTCGACGGTCTGTTCGCGCGGGCCGAAGCGGAGTTGGCCGACTTGCCGGTCAAGGCGCGCCAGGGCAAGGCGCTACGCTCGCTGCTCAAGCACCGCGAGGGACTGAGCGTCTTCGTCGACAATCCCCAGGTGCCCATGGACAACAATGCCGCGGAGCGCGCGTTCCGAGGGGCCGTTATCGGGCGTCGATTGAGCTTCGGTTCGGACAGCAGGCTCGGCGCCGACTTCACCGCGATGATGTACTCGGTCGTCGGCACCCTCGCCTTGAACGGCATCGACGTCCAGTGCTGGCTGGAGGCGTGGCTGGCAGCTTGCGCGGAGAATGGCGGCAGGCCGCCGGACGACCTGTCACCCTGGCTGCCCTGGTCGATGAGCGAGGAGCGCAAGCGCGAGTTCACGGCGCCGGGATGACCGGCGCCATCGAGTGCCGCTACTACGGGCGCGACTTCACGGCTGAGGAGATGGCGCTGCTGCGCGCCCTGATCGCCGCCGAGCCGCAGCCGACCCGCGCCGCCCTGGCGAGAGAGTTCTGCCGGCGCATCGGCTGGTTCAAGCCCGACGGCGGCCTCAAGGACATGATGGCCAAGGTGACCATGCTCGCCATGCACCGCGACGGCGCGATCGCGCTGCCGCCGCCAAGAGGAAAACAGGGCCGGCCCAAGCCCATCGTCTTCGGACCCCAGACCGAGCCGCCGCTGTTCCCGGCGCCGACGACGCTGGAGGGGGTTCGCCCGCTCGACTTCCGCACCGTCGTGCGCAACACCCGGGAAGGGAAGCTCTGGAACGAGTTCGTCGCCCGCTACCACTACCTCGGCTACAAGACCCTGGTGGGCGCGCAAATGCGCTACGCCGTCCGCGACCGCGACGGCTGGCCCGTCGCCATGCTCGGCTTCTCCACCGCCGCGTGGAAGCTCGCCCCGCGCGACAAGTTCATCGGATGGACGCCCGAGAAGCGCGAGAAGAACCTGCCGCTGGTGGTCGACAACCCGCGGTTCCTCATCCTGCCGTGGATCAAAATCCCCAACCTCGGCTCGCACATCCTCGCCCTCGTGCGCCGCCGCTTGCCACGGGACTGGACCGAGCGCTACAACACCATCCCCGTACTCATCGAGACCTTCGTCGAGACCCCGCGCTACACCGGCGCCGTCTACAACGCCTCCGGCTGGACACATGTCGGAACCACCCAAGGAAGAGGACGCTATGACAGGCATACGAAACGAGCCCAGCCGAAAAAGGACATCTGGTTGCGACCCCTCCGCAAGGACTGGAAGCGAACGCTCAATCGTTGAATCCTCCATACTCATCGCCGCGTGACCGAACGCTTACGTCTCCCGGACGCCCATGATGCCAGAGAAGGCCCTGAAGCTGACCAAACGAACCGTCGACGCCCTCGCTGCCGACGGTGGTGATGCGGTGTTCTGGGATCGGGATCTGAAGGGCTTCGGTCTCCGGGTCTATGCCAGCGGGCGCAAGGTCTTCGTCGTTCAGACGCGCGGCCCGAACGGGCCGAAGCGCGCCACGCTCGGGCGCTTCGGCAAATTGGCCCCCGAACAGGCCCGCAAGCGGGCCGCAAGGGTCATCGACCGCATCAAGCGGGGGCTGGATCCGTTTCCGGCGCCGGTGGAGCCCGAACTCACGGTGGCGGGTCTGGCGGAGCGCTACATGCAGGGCCATGTGGCGGTCAATTGCCGGGCGGCGACGCAGGCGAGCTACCGCTACACGATCGAGGCGCACATCCTGCCCGAACTCGGCGAGCTGCCGATAAGCGAGGTGGACCGGTCGCGGGTCGCGGAGTTTCACTACCGGCTGCGAAAGACGCCGCAGGCGGCGAACGCGGCGGTCAAGATCCTGTCGAGGATGTTCTCGATGGCGGAGGCGTGGGAACTGGCTCCGCCAGGGCGCAACCCGTGCCGGGCGGTACGCCGGTACAGGGAAGTCAGGCGCGAGCGGTTTCTCACGCCGGAAGAATACCGGGAACTTGGCCGGGTGCTGACGGAGGCGGAAGCGGTTGGCTCGGTCAGGCCGTCGGCGATCGCGGCGCTTCGGCTGCTGATGCTGACCGGATGCCGGAAGAACGAGATCGTGCAACTGCGGTGGGACGACGTGGACCGTTCGACGCGCGAGATCAGGCTCCGCGATACCAAGACCGGGCCGCGCAGCATTCCGTTGAGTTCGGCGGTCGAGGCGGTGCTGGAGGGGATTCCCCGCGACGGGGACAGCCCCTGGGTGATCGCGGGGAGGAAGGCCGGCACGCATCTGGTCAACGTGGACGCGGTGTGGAAGCGCCTTCGCGCGAAGGCCGGGCTTGAGGACATGCGCATCCACGACCTGCGGCATTCCTGGGCGAGCCGAGCGCTGGCGCTCGGGGAGAGCCTGAGCATGATCGGCAAGCTGATGGGTCACGGGCAGGTTGCGACCACCGCGAGGTACGCGCATCTGGCGCGCGACACCGAAAAGGTCTCGGCGGCGAAGGTCGGCGGCAGCATCGGCGCCGACATCCTCGGGCCGGACGCGGACGCCGCCTGAGGGAGAAACGGAGAACGCAATGGCGAAGCTCGGGAGGCGGTCGATATCGAGGCGCACGGTCGAGGCGCTGAAAGTGGAGAAGGACACGGTGTTCTGGGACTCGGAGCAGCCGGGCTTCGGTGTCAGGGTGTACCCCACCGGCGCGAAACACTACGTCGTGCAGACCCGCGCGCGCGGTTCGGCGAAACGGCTGACGGTGGGCCGACACGGGGTGATCACGCCCGAGGAGGCGCGGCGGCGCGCGGCGCTGATCATCGCCCGGATCAAGGCGGGCGAGGACCCGCTCCCGGAGCCGCTGGCGGCGAAGCGAGGGGACGAACCGACGGTCGCGGAGCTTGCCGAGCGGTATCTCAGGGAGTACGCGCAGGAGCATTGCAAGCCGAACACCGTGACGGCGTATCGGCGGAGAACGAAAAAGCACATCGTGCCGGCGCTGGGCAAGCGTCCGCTGAGTCGCGTTCGGCGGGAGGACGTGCGCGACCTGCACTACGCGATGCGGGCGACGCCGGTGATGGCGAACCGGACGCTGGACCTGCTCTCTCGGATGTTCAACATGGCCGAGTCCTGGGGGCTCCTGCCGGAGGGGAGCAACCCGTGCCGGGGCCAGACGAAGTACCGGGAGCAGCCGCGCGAGCGATTCCTCACTGGCGCCGAGTTTCGCCGGCTCGGGCATGCGCTCGACCGGGCGGAGTCGGGCGGCGCCATCTCGGCGCATGCCGCCGCGGCGATCCGGCTGCTGATGCTGACCGGATGCCGGAAGAACGAGATCCTGACGCTGCGCTGGAAGGACGTGAGCCTGGAAGCCATGGAGTTGAACCTCGCCGATACCAAGACGGGTGCGCGCACGGTGCCGCTGTCGCCGGAAGCTGCGCGGGTGCTCGCGGGCCTTCCGCGCGCCGAGGGCAACCCCTGGGTAATCCAGGGCCGGAAGAAGGGCGAGCGCCTTTGCTATATCGACCGTCAGTGGTGCCACGTGCGCGAGCGGGCGGAACTTGGGGATGTCCGGCTCCACGACTGCCGGCATTCGTTCGCCTCGCGTGCGCTGGCGCTCGGGGAGAGCCTGCCCGCGATCGGGAAGCTGCTGGGCCACGCCCACGTCGAAACCACGGCGCGCTATGCGCATCTGGCGCGCGACTCCATGCACGAGGCGGCGGCGCGGGTCGCCGACAGCATCGCCGAGGACATTCTGCCGGAACAATGCCTCTGTGACGGGGCGATTCAAGGATAAAGGTTCCGTGTCCGTCCGGATTGCGCGATCGAGCGCACAATCACGGGTTTGGTGCTTGATCTTGCTGCACGCAGATTCGTGGCTGGGTGCAGCGTTGCGCAGCATTGCGCAGCGCTGCGCACGGGTGTCTCGAACTGTAGGAGATTCGCTATCGATAGGTATTGCCTCGTCTTTTCGATGTGCCTATGTTCGGCGTCATGACGAGGCGAATCCCCTTTTTCGGCCCGGAGCATGAACGGCTGTTTGAGGCCTCGTTCGACGAGACCCTTCTCCGGGTCCAAAAGGAAGGACACCGATGAACGAGCAACCCACGCTGTTGACGACCGAGCAGGCGGCGAAGCGGCTCGGCGTGAGCCCAAGGACGCTGGAGCGTTACCGGATCAGCGGCGAGGGGCCTGAATTTCTCAAGATCGGGCGCTGCGTCCGGTACACGGCATCGAAGCTGAACCGGTGGCTTGAGGGGTGCACGCGCAGATCCACCTCCGACGACGGAGGCGCATCGAGGAAGAAACGCGATGATTGAACCGCAAACGTTTCCCCGCGACTGGCGGCTCCCGGTCGTTTGCCTCGCGTCGGGGGCGGTGTGATCCGGTTGCGATGTTCCCGAAACGTCGCCGCGCATCGGCAGCGTCCGGCCGGCGCCACCGGTAGCCGGATCGATTCCCGCCACGCCTCACGCTGACACACGCGGATCGGATCCCCGGTGGCCCTGCGTGAGGGCCGAAACCCGCGTTTCATTTCCTGAATTGGCGCAGTGCCGCGATCCATGACGGGCGTGTGTCAAGGCGATGATTTTGCGCAAATGCGCGAACCGCAGCACAGGGGCGCCGGGCTCATCGAACAGGAACTGTTGAATTTGATCGTACTGGGGCGTACTGGAGCGTAGTGGGGCGTAGTCGAGCGTAACCTTTTGTATTCATTATTTTTGTCTGGACTTTCGCCTGTTTTCAGCGCGCCGGTTTTCGGCTATGTTGGTGTGAACTAACGGTTCGATCGGAGGCGGGCGCGGTAGCCGCTACAGGAGGGAATGATCTTGATCGTGGTTCTTGAGAAACCGGTCCCCGTCGCGCATGAGCGCGTCGTCGGCCTGATGCCGAACATACGAGTACCGGCCGGTTCGGGTAAAAAAATCAAAATCATCGTCGTCGGGGCTGCAATCGCAGGCCGAAAAGGCCGACCAGTCGCCGCGCGAGACACCCTGCCACACCGCCTGAGCCAGGCTTGCGAAAACCGTCCAGAGGATGGCGAGGAGCCAGAGCGGTCCGATGAGGCCGGCGCCCGCGGGTATGACGCACAGCACGGGGGTGAGCGCCAGTGCAATGGCGAGTCCGCCGAGGACCACCGCGGCGTCGCGGGTCACGCGGGTGCGACGGACTGGCGAATGGGCAGGCGGTTCGCCGGTATCGGTCGAATGCACGCGGCGTGTGTTGTCGCTCGAAGTCATGACGGATACCTCCCGTGCGGGGTGAATTGGGGTGGATGGTTCCGCGGCCGCGGGACTCCCCCGGACCGGACGCTTCGCGCCCCGGCGCGAGCCGCCCTCCGACGCCTGGCGGCGTGGCGGAATCCCGGTTGGATTCAACGGACGCAGGGCGGGCACGCGGAGGCGCGATGAGGAGGCGCCGTGACGGCTCGCGCGGCAGGCGGGAAACGGTTCGCGCGTTTCGGGTCTGGCGCCGGCGGGTGTGCGTGGCCGTGCTGCTGGCAACCCTGTCGGCGGTGACCGTGCCGACGGTCCACGTGTGGTGGGCAACCACGGCGTACGAGCGCTACCTGGCGCGTATCGCCACCGTGGCCAGATGGAAGCTGAAGCTGGGTTTCAGCGTGACCGAGACCCGGGCGATGCGGGAACCGGACGGCACGGTGCGCGAGGCGAGCATCGCGGACATCATCCTGTGGAGCGATGCCTCGGAGGCCCGGTACCGGGTCCGGGAGGTCATGGCCTCAAGCGTCTGGCCGGGCGTGGCGCTGGGCGTCGTCACCGCGGTGGCCGTGTTTGGAGGATTTGCCCAGCGGGACCGCCGAGCGGCATTGGCGCGGAAGGTTCGCCGCGGAGACACGCTCACGGGGCGGGAACTGATCGCGTGCGTTCAGCCGGTGCAGGCACGAGTTAGCCAATTCATCTTCAGCAACGCCCGCCACCCGGACTACCGGATCGGGGGCATCCCGTACGCCGATGGGGCGGAAACCCGCCACACGCTGGTGTGCGGTGCCCCGTGTGCGGGCAGAACGGCGGTGGTCGCCGGGCTCCTGGAACAGGTCCGGGAACGGGGGGAAAGCGCCGCGATTTACGATCCGGGGGGCACATACCTGCGGCGGTTCTTCGATCCGGGGCGGGACGTGATGCTCAATCCCCTGGATGCCCGTTCGCGGCGGTGGTCGGTGGTTGCCGAAGCGCAGTGCCCGGCCGACTTCGACCGCATGGCCGCCGCGGCGATACCGGAAATAGATGACGGGCAGGACCCGTTCCGGGTCGTCGCCGCACGGCAGCTATTCCGCCATGCCGCAGAGGCGCTGTCCAGGCGCGATTGCCGGAACAACCGGATACTGGCCGAGCATCTGATGGGCCCGCACCGGCCGAGCGTTCTGAAGGGGTATACGGATGCAGTTTCGCGGTCGCTTCCTTATGTATATGGAGTCGAACCGCCGACCGAGGCGCGGGACCTGCTCGTCGACCGCCTCGCGATCCTGAGATACGTGCGGGCGGACGGACCCCCGTTCTCGATCCGGGACTGGATGGGAGGGGACGCCGGGGGAGGATTCGTGTTCATCACGTGCGAGCCGCATCACCACAAGTGGCTTCGGGGATTGATGTCGCTGTGGGTCGAGACCGCCGTCAATGGGTTGCTCGCGCGTCCCGCGGACTCGAAGCGGCGGGCCTGGGCGATCCTGAATGAACTGCCGTGGCTGAACCGGATACCGAGCCTGGAAGCCGCACTGGCCGACAGCGGCGAGTCGGGGGGGTGCGTTGTGCTCGGGGTGCGGTCGTTTAAAGCCTTGCGTACGATCTACGGCGACACGGGCGCGGAAAGATTGGCCGCATCGTGCGGCACGTCGGTCGTCCTGGGATCTTCGGACCAGGGCACGGCCGAGTGGTGCGCACAACGCTTGTGCGCCGGGTTCGAGCCGAAACCGACTGGCAGCACCCTTGCCTACGGTGTGGCTGCCGACGGCGGAAATGGGTCCGGGGAACGTATCCGGACGGTGGCGTCCGAAATCCTGCGCCTGCCCGACGACAGTGGATTACTCAGATTCCGCGGGCCGTTTCCGGCGGCGCGGATTCAACTGAACGTCGCAAGACGCTCCACGGCCGCGAAACGGTTCGAACCGATCGAACATCTGGGAATCATCGAGCGGGCGCTGCACGCTGCACGCTGCAGGCTGGGCGCTGCGCACGGCAGGCCGACACGGGGCGCTACCCGCGGTGCGTTTACACAGGCTGCGCCAGCAGAGGCCGCGCCCGCAGGGGTTGCGCCCGCAAGGGCTGCACCCGCAGGGCGTGAGCGGGCGACGCCGACTGAAACGGAGCGGCAAACCCCAGTCGAGCAAAAGGTGACGCAGGAGGCCACGGTCGCCGGGAACGAGGCCGAGGCGACCCACGTGCCGGAAGCACTGGATGAGCGCGATGGTTACGGGCCCGAGGATGCGGGCGAAACCGGTGACGAAACGGACGAGGCGGACGGGGACCTCTCGCCCGGTTGGTGCTGATGGTCGCTTCCATCGGACCGGTGGCCTCCCCGTCCCAGGGCGTGTCGTACTACGAGCGCGACGGGTATTACGCGAAGGACGATCCGTTGCACCGGGAGGCGAGCGCCTGGCGGGGCCGGGGTGCGGAGGCGCTGGGATTGTCCGGCGCCGTGGATCCGGACGCGTTCAAGGAGGTATTGGAAGGAAAAGTGCTGGGCGGTCCGCGGCTGGGGCGGATCGACAGGGACGGAAGTATCCACCACCGGCCGGGGCGGGACGTGACTTTTTCGGCCCCGAAGTCGGTGTCGCTCGTTGGATTGGTCGGGGGTGACGCCCGGGTGGTCGGCGCGCACGACCGGGCCGTTAAGAGAACCCTGGCCTGGCTCGAGCGCCACGCCGTCGAAACCCGCCTCAGCGACCCGCAAACGGGGCAGATGGTTCGCGCCGGGGACCAGAAAATCGTGGTGGCGACCTTTAGGCATGACACGTCCCGCAACCTCGATCCACAACTGCACAGCCACGCGGTGTTGGCCAACATGGTGCAAGGCGAGGACGGTAAGTGGCGAACCATGGCCAACGAATCCCTCTACCGGCGCCAGAAGCTCATCGGCATGATCTACCGCAGCGAACTCGCTCAGGGATTGACGAAGCTCGGGTACGGCATCGAGAAGAGCCACGCCGACGGGCGGTTCGAGATCGCGGGTGTTTCGAGAAAAGTGATCGAAGCGTTTTCCACGCGCCGGGCCGAGATCGAGGCGGCGATGGCCGAACGGGGGCTTGGAAAACCGGCGGACAACCAGCGGCTCGCCGAACGCGCGGCCCTCATGACCCGGGCCCACAAGAGAGATATGGACAAGGCGGCGCTTGTCTCGAATTGGAAGGCGCAAGCCACGGAGATGGGCTTTGAGCCCGACAAGGTCATCGAGCAGAGCCGGGAAAAGATCGCCGAGGGTCCACAGGCGAACCGGGACAGGGAGCCGGTCATCGAGGTCAATGGCGCGCCGGCACCTGCCGGACGCGTCGCTGCAGATAAAGATCGAGGCGCCATGCAGGGGGAATTGCCGTTCAATGAACCGGCGGCCGAGGCGGTGGACTGGGCCGCATCTCACCTGGCGGAACGACAGGCCGTGTTTTCGAGGACGGATCTGCTGACCGCAGCACTGGCGTGGCGCCCGGGGGAAGTGGCGGTCGATGCGGCCGAGCGCGCCATCGGGGCGCTGGAAGGCCGCGGACGATTGCATCGTGCACCGGCGCTCAAGGGCGGTGACGGCATGACGACGGACCGAACGCTCGCGGACGAACGCGAAAGCATCGAACTCATGAGAGGCGGGGAGCATCGCGGGCAACGGATCATGCGGAGCTGGATCGTGCAGGCGCGCCTGCACCGGGGCCCGCTCACCGCGGGCCAGAAGGAGGCGGTCAGGCTGATCCTTTCGTCGAAGGATCGCGTGGTCGGCGTCCAGGGTTACGCCGGTACGGGAAAAACGTTCATGCTGCGAAGAGCCCGGGCGCTGGCGGAGAAGAACGGCTTTCGGATGGTCGGGCTTGCGCCGTCGGCCTCGGCCGTTAAAACGCTCGCTGGGGAAGCCGGCATCGAGAGCGAAACGCTGCAGCGGTTCCTGGCCCGTCATTCGGGCGTGGCCGAAGGGCGTCTCACCCGCAAGGGCGCGAAAGCGCTGCGCGGGGCGTTCCGAAAGACCGTGCTGGTGGTGGATGAAGGCTCGCTTGCGTCCACGGTCCAGACCCGGGACCTGTTGCGGATCGCAACCGTTCTGCGAATCCCGCGGTTGGTTCTGGTGGGGGACGAAAAGCAATTGGATGCGGTCGATGCGGGCAAGGCTTTTTCGGAACTTCAGCGCGCGGGCATGCGAACCGCCACGATGGACCAGATCCTGCGCCAGAGAAATCCGGACCTGAAAGCGGCCGTGGAGGCGAGTCTGGCAGGCGAAATCGAAAAAGCGTTCGGGAAGCTGGGGGCCAACGTGGCCGAGGTCAAGCCCGACAACATCGCCGGCGCCGTGGCGGCGCGCTGGCTGAAACTCTCGCAGGATGAGCGGGAACGCACCGGGGTCATGGCCCCGAGCCACGGCCTGCGCCAACAGATCAATCACCACATTCGGGAACGGCTGGCGCGCGAAGGGCGAATTTATGGCCCCGCCTACCGTGGCGAACGGCTGGTGTCCCATGGTTACACCCGCGCCGAGAAGGGGTTGGCCGCCAACTACTCGGAGGGCAACGTGGTCGCGTTCCACCGTCCGTACAAGCGGCTGGGTGTGGCGAAGGGGGACGAGCGGCGTGTGGTGGGTGTCGATCACGATACCCGGACGGTGCTGCTTGAGGCCCCGGACGGCGAACGCCGTGTCTGGGATCCGAGCCGGGTGGCGGGGAATCGCGGAGGCAGCGAGGTCTATCGGTCGGAGGAAATCAAAGTGCGGGCGGGCGATCGTATGCGCTGGACCCGCAACGACGCGGGGCTCGGGCTCGTGAACAGCCGCACCGCGGATGTGCTTTCGGTCGAACACGGCCGCGTGTCGTTCCGGCTCGAGGACGGAAGAACGATGGAATTGGACCGGAACGATTCGGCCTTGCGGCATCTCGATCACGCCTGGGCGTCCACGGTGCACGCGTTCCAGGGCCGTACCGTGGACAACGTGATCGCGGCGATGGAGGCGAGCCACCCGCATCTGACGACGCAGAAGAGCTTCTACGTGGAGATCAGCCGGGCGAGAGACAAGGCGGAACTCGTGACGGACAACGCCGAGGGGCTGCGCGAGCAATTGGAAGTTGCCACCGGGGAACGGATTTCGGCTCTGGAAGGGATCGGCGATACGGCGCGAGGGGCACCGGCGAAAGCTACGGAACGAGACGCCACGAATGCGAGTCGCGAGGCTGGGAAGTTCCGGGAGGGTGCTGCAGGGTGGGACAAATCAATCAAACACAAGCGGGAACTGGCTCCTCCGGCTCGCGAAAAACACATCGGATTGGACCTGGAGTTGTGATGGGTTGTGCGTGCCGCAACGGCGGAGGAAGCTTTGGACGGTTAGTTTGAGGGTTTGGCGCTGCCGATCAATAGTCCCCTGGATGGCCGCCGAGCGGCACAAGTTGTGCGCGATCTAGCCGAAAAGGAATATCGAATTCTGAAGGGCTAGAACAAAGTAACAACTGATTTGGTGGTGTGCACGCACAATAGGACGATGACAACGGTGATATTGCAGTGTCGGCCTGTAGGTGAAGTCCACGCCCTCCCCGAGGAGGGCGACCATTGTCCCAGACGCCGGTGATGGAAGCGTAGTTGTTGCAATCCACGTCCCCTTGAGGGGGGGAACTCCACCGAACGGCCGTGCACCAGTACCAGCGGCGGTTTCAATCCACGCCCCCGCGAGGGGGGCGACAATGATCGGACCGAACATCGGACAATGGAAACTGGTTTCAATCCACGCCCCCGCGAGGGGGGCGACGAGCAGCGCAGTGGCATGAGCCGGTACGGGGACGTTTCAATCCACGCCCCCGCGAGGGGGGCGACCATGCAAGCGTCAACAAATGGTGACGCGATCGAGTTTCAATCCGCGCCCCCGCGAGGGGGGCGACGCTTGTAACAAAATGGTTAAATGGGAGACAAAATGTTTCAATCCGCGCCCCCGCGAGGGGGGCGACCAGGATCTTGCATGTTCTTCACAATCTTGTAATGTTTCAATCTGCGCCCCCGCGAGGGGGGCGACCAGGATCTTGCATGTTCTTCACAATCTTGTAATGTTTCAATCTGCGCCCCCGCGAGGGGGGCGACTACAGCGTGGATATCAAAGCCAGTTGATAGACCTGTTTCAATCCGCGCCCCCGCGAGGGGGGCGACATGTAGGCCGATGCTTCACTATCGAAAAGATGCTGTTTCAATCCGCGCCCCCGCGAGGGGGGCGACATGTAGGCCGATGCTTCACTATCGAAAAGATGCTGTTTCAATCCGCGCCCCCGCGAGGGGGGCGACCAGGCTACGGCGTCAAACAAGCGGGAGAGGGTATTGTTTCAATCCGCGCCCCCGCGAGGGGGGCGACGTCTTTACTGTGATAACGGCGTAGGCAAACAAGCGGTTTCAATCCGCGCCCCCGCGAGGGGGGCGACTTTCGCCGCGGGTGGGCGTTCCCGGTCGCGGGTTGTCGTTTCAATCCGCGCCCCCGCGAGGGGGGCGACGCGGGGTCGTACCGACCGGGCGCTCAAGCGCATGGAGTTTCAATCCGCGCCCCCGCGAGGGGGGCGACCCTGCGCTGGCGCGAGGGAAAAAGCGCGCACAAGTTTCAATCCGCGCCCCCGCGAGGGGGGCGACCAGCCGGTTATCAGCGGACATGCGTAGACAAGGAGTTTCAATCCGCGCCCCCGCGAGGGGGGCGACCTGGCTCGCGACAAGAATATCCCGCCACCGGCGGACGTTTCAATCCGCGCCCCCGCGAGGGGGGCGACAACGTCTCCTGGGCGATTTCACGCTGATGTTCATGTTTCAATCCGCGCCCCCGCGAGGGGGGCGACCACCGATCAGCTGCACGCGAAGACCAACGAGCTGTTTCAATCCGCGCCCCCGCGAGGGGGGCGACACGATCGCATACCGCTACGAGGGGGGGCTTGCCGTTTCAATCCGCGCCCCCGCGAGGGGGGCGACCCGAATTCCCATGTTTGCAACCTTCCATATAAGTTGTTTCAATCCGCGCCCCCGCGAGGGGGGCGACAGGGGCTGCGCCGCGTCGGCGACGTGCTGGAGGCGTTTCAATCCGCGCCCCCGCGAGGGGGGCGACGGGCGCGTCCACGGAACAGCGCGCCGGCATCCTGTTTCAATCCGCGCCCCCGCGAGGGGGGCGACGTGGTGCAGGCTCATGACGCGTTCCTGCGGGGTAGTTTCAATCCGCGCCCCCGCGAGGGGGGCGACCCGCGGTAGCGGCGAGGACCTGGCGCCGGAGCGGGTGTTTCAATCCGCGCCCCCGCGAGGGGGGCGACGGAGGATGTCGGCGCGATCTACGACCTGGCAGAGTTTCAATCCGCGCCCCCGCGAGGGGGGCGACGGTTGACCTGGTTCGTCGACTGATGGAATTTTGGTTTCAATCCGCGCCCCCGCGAGGGGGGCGACCCGGACACGAGGGTGTACACGGGGCTGTGGGACGGTTTCAATCCGCGCCCCCGCGAGGGGGGCGACGCGCCCGCCCCGGGGGCTCCACCCGAGGCGCCTGTTTCAATCCGCGCCCCCGCGAGGGGGGCGACCCGAATCGCCCGGCGAGTTCGCGACCGAGAAGCTGTTTCAATCCGCGCCCCCGCGAGGGGGGCGACCAGGTGCGCCATGGTGTTGGTGAACATCAGGGAGTTTCAATCCGCGCCCCCGCGAGGGGGGCGACCCGAATCGCCCGGCGAGTTCGCGACCGAGAAGCAGTTTCAATCCGCGCCCCCGCGAGGGGGGCGACCACAGGTATCCGATCGCGCGGTCCGCGATGCGCTGTTTCAATCCGCGCCCCCGCGAGGGGGGCGACGCGCGGCAAGGGCCTGCGGGTCAACGAGCACTGGTTTCAATCCGCGCCCCCGCGAGGGGGGCGACTCGGGATGGCGCCCCCCCCAGATGGAGGCTGCCGTTTCAATCCGCGCCCCCGCGAGGGGGGCGACACCAACCCCGAATACCGATCGCCTACGCAAGATGTTTCAATCCGCGCCCCCGCGAGGGGGGCGACCAGCTCCGGTACACGGACATCCTCAATGTGGTCGTGTTTCAATCCGCGCCCCCGCGAGGGGGGCGACCGCGCCTAGCTGACCGCGTTCCGGATCAGGTACCCGTTTCAATCCGCGCCCCCGCGAGGGGGGCGACCTCCAGGCGCGCGCGGACCGCGACGAGGTTCAGACGCGTTTCAATCCGCGCCCCCGCGAGGGGGGCGACGCGTGCGCCGGCTGGACAACCCGGGGCGGCTCAAGTTTCAATCCGCGCCCCCGCGAGGGGGGCGACGAGCGGCGCGACAACACCGATGGAGGACGCTCATGTTTCAATCCGCGCCCCCGCGAGGGGGGCGACCGTGCTGGGCGGGCGGCTGGTGGCGCTGTTCCCGTTTCAATCCGCGCCCCCGCGAGGGGGGCGACCTGCTAAGCGGCGCCACCTCGCCGATCGCAAAATGGTTTCAATCCGCGCCCCCGCGAGGGGGGCGACCACGATCAGGCAACTCGTGCGCATGGGCGATATGGTTTCAATCCGCGCCCCCGCGAGGGGGGCGACGTGGCACATGAGCCACTATGCTCCACCAGAGATGTTTCAATCCGCGCCCCCGCGAGGGGGGCGACGGCGTATCAAGGCCGCCACGCTCGATGCGCTGTCGTTTCAATCCGCGCCCCCGCGAGGGGGGCGACCTGCGCGGCAAGGGCCTGCGGGTCAACGAGCACTGGTTTCAATCCGCGCCCCCGCGAGGGGGGCGACCCGCCCAGGCCGATGACGACGCGCGCGCCGCGCTGAGTTTCAATCCGCGCCCCCGCGAGGGGGGCGACTTGCGGTGGGAGAAGCCATGAACGCCAGTCTTTGGTTTCAATCCGCGCCCCCGCGAGGGGGGCGACGGGATCGGTACTGATGCGCCCGCGCCTGCAGCACGTTTCAATCCGCGCCCCCGCGAGGGGGGCGACGAGCGGCGCGACAACACCGATGGAGGCCGCTCATCGTTTCAATCCGCGCCCCCGCGAGGGGGGCGACCGCCGAATCGCCCGGCGAGTTCGCGACCGAGAAGCAGTTTCAATCCGCGCCCCCGCGAGGGGGGCGACGGGCTGGTGGAGGGCGTGCCGCTGACGGCCGTGATGTTTCAATCCGCGCCCCCGCGAGGGGGGCGACCCGATACGCCAGGCGAGCCGACGCAATAGCAGATGTTTCAATCCGCGCCCCCGCGAGGGGGGCGACGGAATACGCGTACGGCAAGCTGGCGTCGGAATCGTTTCAATCCGCGCCCCCGCGAGGGGGGCGACTGCGCCGCATCGGCGGCGTGCTCACCCGCACGCAGCTGTTTCAATCCGCGCCCCCGCGAGGGGGGCGACGATCGCCTCGGGGATCGTCCCTCCGGAGGAGCCGTTTCAATCCGCGCCCCCGCGAGGGGGGCGACCAGCACATGAGCGCAAAAGGCCGACCCCTCCTGTTTCAATCCGCGCCCCCGCGAGGGGGGCGACCTGGAGGATGTCGGCGCGGTCTACGACCTGGTGGAGTTTCAATCCGCGCCCCCGCGAGGGGGGCGACAGGAGCACCTCATGAATTCCCGAAACATCTTCCGTTTCAATCCGCGCCCCCGCGAGGGGGGCGACCAGGGCCTGGGCGGATTCGATCGAGCCCATGACGTTTCAATCCGCGCCCCCGCGAGGGGGGCGACGAGCAGGAAGGACAACTCTATACCGCGGTGATGATGTTTCAATCCGCGCCCCCGCGAGGGGGGCGACGCGAAAATCGACCCGCTACTGGCCGTCAAGGTACTGTTTCAATCCGCGCCCCCGCGAGGGGGGCGACCAATACTGGACATGGACAGCGCAACAGGAGCCGCCGTTTCAATCCGCGCCCCCGCGAGGGGGGCGACCTTCGGCCACCATTACTTCAGCGACCTCAACAACGTTTCAATCCGCGCCCCCGCGAGGGGGGCGACGGGCGCCCGCCCCGGGGGCTCCACCCGAGGCGCCTGTTTCAATCCGCGCCCCCGCGAGGGGGGCGACCCGGTATCATCGAATTCATCTAGCGTGAGTGGTGCGGTTTCAATCCGCGCCCCCGCGAGGGGGGCGACCGTGTACTCATATCACATTGTTAAAGAACTAGAAATCTAACGATTTGCGCGAACTGGACGATGAACTACGGCGCACACTTGCAAATGGTGAAGAACTTAAAGTTATTCTCAAGCTAATTCATAGACTTGCTGCTGACGCGAACGCCTTAGCAGAAACGTGGCCGCTTGTGTTTCGCGCTTACTTAAAACACCAACGGTCCAGCCGGATCGTAAGAGGCTTTGGCTCCGATGTGTTCAATGCGAGGTCGCCAATTTGCGCCCAACCTGTAAAAGCGAAGACTGTCCGAGTTCTTGTCGATCCGATCGATGAGTTGAGCGCGCAACGTCGCCCATTGTGCTGGGTCGACTTGGCATTCGAACACGGAGTACTGCACGCGTTGGCCGTAGTCTTGACAAAGTCGAGCCACGCGACGAAGTCGCCGGCGCCCGGCCGTATCGCTCGTGGCCACGTCGTAGGTGACTAACATGAGCATGGCAGTGCTATTTCCAGACAAATGGGGGGTAACCGTCCAATTCGTCGCGCAGTCTTCGGGCGAGCAACCTCGCTTGCACGAACGGGACGAGCCCGAGGGTGGTTTGATCGCCAAGAAAGGGGTGCTTGAGTTCGCGTTTCTTTCGCTCTTGATACGTGACCAGGACAGTCTTGCGTGCATTCTCTCGCAAGGATACGGCCCCGCTGACGGCTTTTTTGAAATCGTCGGCGGAGAGCTGGTTGCGATTTATTAGCGACAAGCAGACGCGGTCGGCAATAACGGGACGCAATTCCTCCATGAGATCCAGCGCGAGGCTCGGGCGACCCGGACGGTCTGCATGGAGGAAACCCACCGCAGGATCGAGCCCGACCGTCTCCAGGGCCGAGCGGCAATCGTGAACGAGCAGCGTATATAGAAATGACAACAGTGTATTCACTGGGTTGAGCGGAGGACGGCGAGATCGCGCCTCAAACTTGAAGGCAGGATTGGTGCTTCGAACCAAATCGCCGAACGCTGAGAAGTAAATGCGGGCGGCCTCCCCCTCGATCCCTCTTAAGACATCTTTTGCTTGCTCTCGGGTTGCCCGCCTTGCGGCATTACTTAAGCGGCGCTCGCAGTCCTTCAGCCGATTATACGACTCGGGAGCCATGTTCTTCTGATGGTCACGTAAGGCACGGCGCAATACCGTACGCTGATTGAGCAGCTTTCCCAATACGATATCCCGCGCCAGCGTTGTGCTCGTCTCGACGTTATCGGAACTGCGATATTGGGTTCGTCGTAGCAGCACGTTACCTGAGGCTGGACCTTCGACGCGTGCGAGGAAACGACCATTGCGGCTAAGAAAGGAGACGCAAACACCACGTTCGGCGCAGTGACCCAACAGTTGAGGCGTGATTCCAACCGCGCCAAAACAGACGATACCACCGAGCAGGTGTGTCGGCACGCGGCCGCGCTCGGCGCCGTCGATCTTGACGACTGCATTCTCGCCATCTTTACGCAGCCAAGCGTTTTCCGATGTCACATAGAGTGTGTTTAGGTGATGACGCATGTGCTGCGGATCAGGCGTCGACCGCTGCCCTTAACCAGCGGCGAACGGCGCTTGGCCCTTGGGGTCCGTGTGGTTGACAAGCGGTTTTTAGCGAACACGCGTTGCACTTTCGAGCCTCGTACTGAGGTAGAGGTGTTTGGCCGGCCTTTAGCATTCGGTAGGTATCGCTCGCCACGCGCTCTGTTATCGTCCGCAATTCCGAATCGAAGGCGATGGTTTTTCGGCGGCGGGTTCGGCCATAGAACAAAGCTCCTTCCGGGACGGGCGTTTCCAGCATTTCCTCCAGGCAGAGAGCTTGGGCACAAACCTGCACCTCGTCCGCTCGGTGGGCTTTTGGGCGGCCACGCTTGTACTCGATCGGATAGGGGATACGACCGTGGTGAATTTCAACGACATCAATGATGCCCGACAACCCGAGTCGCAGTGATCGTACAGGAACACTTCTTTCGACTCGCACTCCGGGACGGGATTCGCTTGCTCCAGCGTCAACCCGAGTGTGAAGCACGCGCCCTTCAGCGGTAAACCGGTTCTCAGCCCAATGCCGTTCGATATGGATCAGTGCACACTGCCGGGGACAGTAAAGCATGTGCTGAAGCGCAGAGATTGGGATGAAGTCGTCTTCGCTCATTGTGGCGCAAACACCAGCCCATAGTGGGCATCAGATTCGATCGATGATGTTGATTCCACTCGGTAGACTGCTGGCGTCAAGGTGGACTTGATAGTCTGTGTAAGCGCGAGCGGGCGGCAGATTGTGGGCGCGGCGCTCGCCGAGTTTGTATTCCTCATCATCGTGGATGCGATTGATCGAGACCCGTTGGAATAACCGGTGGGCAGCTGCGTTACCGAGCTTACTGTCGTGCTTGAAGAGGATGAGTCGGCGCGCGCTCATCTCGCCGCGAGCGGCCGAACGGTCGTGATCGAACATCGACTCCAGCGCTGACCACAGCAAATCGAGGTCCGCTTCCGAGAAGCCCGTTCCCTTTGTTTCGTCTCCGGCCAGGCAAGCCGAAACAAAACCATGCGCACGGTACAGACCGTAGGGGATGATGTGCTTGCGGCCCATGGTACGGATATCGCCCTTCGATTCCGCGTCGGCTTGGGTGGTTGCGGCCATTCGAGTAATCGATACTTCGAGCGGCAAGACGGGCTCAACCGAGCGCGCGAAGGCAAACTGCACGGGTCCGCGCACCTGTCCGCAATTGGCGCCCTTGGTAGACATCACGGCGCCAAATGCACGAACATCGAAGAAATTGGCGCACATCCAACGTGTAAGCTCCCGCGCCTTGCGTTCGTCCTTTGGAAGCTTGGCCCGCTCCCTCTCGGACGCGTTGGGAACTACCGCATCCCAGGCGCGTTTTTGCTGGAGTTCCAGAATGGCGCGTTCCCGGACAAAAATTTCATAGCCCGGGGTATCGCCGTTCACCATGGAAACGAAATTGCGCACCTTGCGTTTCAGGCAAACGTCGGTGACGAGGCCCTGATTGGTTTCCGGGTCGAGGCGAGGTAGGTTGCCCGCGTCCGGGTCGCCATTTGGATTGCCGTTGGCGACGTCAAAAAGATACACAAAATCGTACCGGTTGCTAATTGCAGTCATGGTTCAGTCCCTTTCGTCAGTAACCGTGTTGGCATCGGTCTGCTTTTCTGCAGACACGCGGCGTTTGGTTGCTCTCTGATGGTGGTAGCCGATGGCGAAGCGGCCTTGATCCTCTAGTCGCAAGCTGCGTGGAAGGGCCGTGCCTACCCCGGCGAGAATGTCGTCGATCTCTCGTTCAAACCAGTGCGCCAAACGTGATTTCTCGCTTTTCCGGAGGGAGGCTAGGTGGTGGACGGACGTACGTTCAAGCAGCGGAAAAATCGTCGCAGGCGTCGCGGAAGCGGCTCCAAAATACCGGTCCTTGATGGTTGCGCTCACCGTGCCAAGAGCCGCGCTTTGAACGCTTTCGTAAACGGCAAAGAGCCGTCCGAGACGATACGCGACGTTGGTTTCGTTGGGGTTCAAGCTCACGGAAGCGTCCTCCTCTTCAAGACCCAGGCGGTAGGCACGGGCGATACAGGCTTTGCAGATTGCGGCACGCATTCCATTGATGTCGTGGTCCTGGCGAATGCGCGTCACGACGGCGGCTAGAAGCGAACGAGGATAGGGGCTACCGGTTAGGATCGCTCGCATCAAGGTACCACCGAGTACGGGGGGAATATTGTCAAACTTTCGTTGAACGGCTGTCTCTAGAAGCAGGCGCCAAGCGGCAGGGGGCGTTTTCCATGGCAGCGGTTCGATTCGCAAGTCGCGCCAGTGGTCCACCACCCGTCGGGCGATCGCGCCGATACTGTCCGTGTGCCAATACCGGATGGAAAGCCGGGCTGCACTGGGCGAAAGACCGAGCACGTGGAACTGGGTGTCTTCCTGGACGCCGGCAACGGCATCGGTTAGCGGTCGACCGTTGCTGATGGCTTCAAGCTTGTCCGCTATCTTGGCCTCTTCTTCGTCTGCGCTGGCGGTCGGGTCGGCCAGCATGGCGTACAGGGTTTCTGCGGCGGCGGCAGTGTTTTCGCCGCCTCTTGCTTCGGCCCAAAAAACGGTCGTTGCATCGCCAATTTGGACACGCCGCCGACTGTCATGGGCCAGCAACGTGTTCAAAGACGTCGTATAGGCGAATGCGGCCTGTTCCGATATGGGCGCGTTGGCGCCTTGTCGCTTACCGAACGATTCGAACGCGCCGAGATTGAAAGAGACGACGCGTGCGCCCGTGGTTTTTGCTCCCCGGACACCCTTGACTGCGGGATGAAGGCGCGCGAGTGGTCCTCGTGAGCCGGAAACCAGGCACAAACCCTCAGCCCCTTGCTGCTGGACCAGGTGGTTGGTCCAAATTTTCTCAGCCGCTGCGCGCTCGTGGATGAAAGATCGTTCCCCGTCAAGTCGGAAAACGAGGTTTGCACCGAGCATGTCTTCTGCGCCAGAAAGGCTGCCGTAGCTTGAAATTTGCCACTGGCCAAGGAATAGATAGAGTGCCAGTAGTGCTTCGTCCTCAGACTCTGCGAGTAACTCCATATTGTATTTTTTGAAAGCCGTGTGTTTGGTCTCGGTGGTAACCGCCTGCTTGGTGGCTGGGCTGCGAGTCATGCCGAGCACGTAGGACGTGTTGTCCCAGAGAAAGTTCGGGAGGATTCCTGATGTACGGGTTGCGGGCTGGGGAACCTGGTGCAGGGTGGGTCTTGGTTTCTTGCCGGATGTATCGAGCAATGGAACGATATCCACGGCAGAACCCTGCATCGATATAACGATGGCGTAGGAAATGGGTTGACGAGAAAACCCGTACGATGGCGCCTCACGATTGGAAACAAGGCGCTGATGATGGCGTTCGAGTGCCTGCAGAATAGTCACGCCGTCACCCCTACAGCATTTAGTGGGGGGACGTGAATGACACCATCATTCAGTTCGGCTCGGAAGAAGTACGGCGTTCGATCATCGCCAAAGTCGATGTCGTGCAGCATCCACCCGAGATCGCGATTTTGCTGGTCGTCGAGCAGCGTAGAATCCGGTACGGACTCTGTCACCAGCGCGAAATCTGCCGAAAATTCGCGGGTTCCTAAATACGGACGATGGAAGCACTGGCCCTTGGCGGCCCGGCGGGTGAACATGGCAAGGTGCTTTGCCTCGGTGTCATCGGGCTGAGCGGCATCCGTTAGGACGAAATGGGCCTCGATCAGGTAGGCAACATCGCGCAACAGCATCGTGGCTCGTTGCTGACGGTCTTCTTCAATGTTGGTGTGAAGCTGGTCCGTCGAGCCTTTTTTCATCGCGGCACGAATCTTGGCCGGTGGTATTTTGTGCCCGAGCTCGTTGCGGCGCAGTGTGTCGAACCGAATCGGTTTCAGAACGTGGATACGGTCAACCACCCACCGGATAGCGGGTTTCCAATGAATGGCCTCAATAATGCCCCGTGCCGCGGATGGGGTCATGACATCGTAGGAGACGCGCTCCACCTTCATTTCCGGCCGTGTGAAACACGCGTAGTCCCCCCACACGTGGAGTTTGATCCCGTATGTCACTCAATGCACCATCGGTTTCTTGCGGAATGACTCCGCATGAGGGGTTCTTGCTGTCACTGGGGAGTCCAGGGCCGAGTCTGCGTAACGAGATCGTTTCAACGAGCGAATTGGTTTGGAGCGCGCATACTGGCAGGAGAGCATCCGAAGGTCAAAACACGAGCGATTCAGCATCACGATACGCCGGATTTTCCCACGCTAGACCAATATCCGGTCGGTACAGGTCCGGATTAGTCAACTCAACGAATTGTTCAGCGAAGTCATCTTCGCGGATGATGTTGACGGCACCGGCGGAACACAGGATCTCTCGGACTCGGCGCGGCACCGGCACCAAATAGGGCTGAAGAAGTCGGGCGATTCGGCCAGGACGCTGAACCCACTGCAACTCGTCGAGCAGACGGCGAACGGTGCGGTCATCGTCGTTCGTGCCGGTGTAAGGAACAATCAATGGAACCATATCGGTCTCGATCAGGCGGAACTGGCGCGCGATCGTTTCGAACGGGAAATCCAGACTCTTACGTCTTTCATGTAGCTGCTGAAGGATTCTGTGGGCGTCGAGTTCGGGACCCTTGATCCAATAGACTTCCCGGAAATACTCGGTGATGGCCTCCAAGGATTGGGGATCATCGTACCGTCGCATGACGGAGCGGGCCGCCGAAGCGAATTGGGCTACTTCCGGTCGCGGCTTGCGCCCCGGTGCCGGAGTTGGTTCGAATACAAACACCTCGCTGAGTTTGGATCGTCCTTCGCGATTGCAGCGTCCAGCGGCTTGGATGATGGACTCCAGACCGGCCTCGGCGCGATAGAGGACAGGGAAATCGACATCGACACCGGCTTCGATCAGCGACGTCGCGACCAAGCGGACGGGCCGGCTTTCTTTTAGACGTGCGCGGACCGTGTGGAGCACTTCGCGCCGATGCCGGGCGCACATGGCGGTGGAAAGGTGAAGCGAACCCGGAGCATCGTGGATGGTTTCGAATAGCTCCCGCGCATGGCGGCGCGTGTTGACGATACACAGCGCTTGCTGAGCTCGAAGTAAGCACTCCTTAAGCTGGGTATCAGCCAGAATTCCCTGGTGAAGTATTCGGGTGCGCTTGAGGGTTTGGTAGAGGCGCTTAGGATTGGGCGCAATCTCGCGAACGCCTTCAAGTCCGCCCGGAAAGCCATGCTGCGTGTTCAGGGCAGGTTGTGTGGCCGTGCAAAGAACAATGCTCGAACGCCAATTGCGAGCCAATTCGTCCAAAGCGCTTACGCATGGCCTCAAGAGTTTTAACGGCAGGGTCTGAGCCTCATCAAGAATGACGACACTGTTGGCGATATTGTGCAGTTTCCGGCACTGCGACGGGCGGTTGGCGAACAGGGATTCGAAGAACTGTACGGCTGTGGTAACGACAATCGGAGCGTCCCAATTTTCCATTGCCAAGCGCAACTTCTCCCGCGCCTCGCGCTCACCAATCCGGTCTTCGTCGAACGCGCTGTGGTGTTCAACGATATAATCGAGTTCGTCCTGTTCGCTGACACGCATTGCTTCGCGAAAAACGGAAGCAGTTTGTTCGACGATACTTGTAAATGGGATGACGTAGATGACGCGGTCCAGCCCATGCCGCACGGCGTGTTCGAGAGCGAACGCAAGCGAGGTGAGCGTCTTCCCGCCGCCAGTCGGCACTGTCATTGTGAATAGCCCCGGGGGTTCAGCCGCCATTTTTCTTGCGTGACTCAAGACCTCTCGACGAAGTCGGTTGACGCGACTCGGCGTTGCTTGCGCAATGAGTTGAGCCAGATGCACATCAAGACGGTGCGAAAGGTCACTGAGTCGCGGATGATGGCCGCGTGCCGACGACCGTTCGTCCAGGCCCGCAAACCAAGTTTCCGTATCCAGGTAGTCGGCATCGACGAGCGCCGAGAACACCATGCGGATCAAGAACGCGGTGCTGAATCCAACCGATTCGGGATCGCGCGGTCTGATCGGTGGAGGCTTGGGATTGGGCAGGCTGATTTCACTTTGCCAAATGGGGGCAAGTTGTGGAAATGATCCGTTGAGCCGGTCCGCCAGGGCACTGATGCGCTGGCCATTCACGCCGTTCGCAAGCCCCGCGTGATGGCCGGCAACGCAGAAGGCGAGGATTTTCCCCAGCACACGACCGTACCGGTCAATCGCGAGATGAGCCCCAGCCGTGGAGTGATCGACGCGAGCGCGTTTCCCCGCGAGGCGATCCTGAAATTCGTTGGTGTATTTTCCGAGATCGTGCAGGACACCCGCGGCCCTGCCCATGTCGCCACATCCCACGGCGTCAAGGAAATCAGCCGCACGGGCACCGGTGTTCTCAAGATGTTCACATAACGCGTGCCAGTTTTCCGGCTCTACCGAAGGGTGGCTATGAGCGTAATAGTTTGATCGAGCCATACTTGAATGCTACCC
Source organism: Candidatus Rariloculaceae bacterium (assembly GCA_965262365.1). Taxonomy (GTDB): domain Bacteria; phylum Pseudomonadota; class Gammaproteobacteria; order Steroidobacterales; family Rariloculaceae; genus UBA6522. Next base: position 1,710,553 of record OZ253541.1, on the reverse strand, counting down.
GTGTGGGAGATAACTATCAGTTATGCAAAGAAACAGATGCGAAGTGCTGGATAAGGGGGAACAAAATCATGTTGTTCAGTGGTCCTGTTTTGGAGATTGGCCTTGGCGTCAACGTCCGCAAGTAACCTCCCGGCAAACAATTTGGCAAGCACACTTGAGACTTTTTTTCGGCTCAGTTCATTTATTATTTTCTAAGAAATTGGCCATGGTTGCTGAATCCGAAATGCCGGAAAGAACGTCGGCCTGTGCTTGGCGTGCGAGTTTGACCACCTCATCCACTTCCTGCCGGCGCCCGTCCTTGACGAATTCGTTGCGTTTCAGAGTCGAAAAGATGAACGCATAGCGGTACGTGTGCTTGATCAGCTCGACGATTCCGGGCGGGAGGGCTGTCGAATTGTCTCCGAAATCTTCGGCGGCGCGGCTCAACGCGGCCTCCCGGACGAAGCTGCCGAACGAAATCCCCCGTTTCGCGGCAGCGATCCTGATGCGGTCCCACTCCGATTCGGAGAAGCGGATGGCCCTGGGCGTGCGCGGATCCGCCGCATTTTTGTTGATGGAAGGCGGGCGGGTTCGGGTGCCGGGTGGTTGGTTCGCTGCCATGTTTCATGCTCCAGGTAACAGTTGTGTTGCCGTTAGCCGGCGACAGTGGCCGCCGGCACCGGGGGGCTCCAACGCGATTGCAACGCGCTTACAGGAGCATTATACGTATATGGTTATGATATACGATCAACCATCGAGACGTGTTCTCTATGGAACACGAAAACCAGTTTTTCCTTGAAAATCAACGGTATATAACGTATATGAAAACCATATACACTCGGTCCAACATACTCGTGACGGTTGGTGTCGTACTCGGGCGTACTCGAGGGTAGGTCAAAGGTAGCTGGAGCGTAGTGGAAGGTAGGTGGTGTCGTCTTGGGCAGCCTGCTGCGTGGGGTGTGAGAGCCGAGCCGCCGAAGGGCGTAGAGAAGACCCAATCCAGGGTACCGAACGTTGGGAGAAACGGTTCCGGAAACGGAACCGAAGGGGAGCCGCAGCGGCGATTGAGCGGGGGATGCCCGGTGCGGAAGAACATGGGAGGCGCTCGCGACAGCGAATGCCGGGGAGGCGAGCGGATGCGCGACGGCGAAGCCGGCGGGCAACGCGGTGCCGAGCCGGAACATGAAGCCCGGCCGGTGCCGAGGGCGAGGAGCGGGGCGCGCAGCGCCGGCTCGAGTCATCGCCGTTGGCGGACGCAACGCGGTGGCGAAGCCATGCCACCGCGGCGGTCCCGGCAGCGCGGCAGCGCAGTCCGCGAAGCGGCGCGCTGAAGATCGTGGAGCGAGTCAGCGACATGGATGCCGAGTGATCGGCGGCGGCGAAGATCGCGCGGTCGTCAGAATAGCGGATGTGTGGCCAGGCGTTGTTCTGCCCGCTCTCTGATGCGCGAGCGGTCGGCGACATGTTCCGGACCACGCGGGTCCTCGAAATAATGAATCGTGAAGATCGGCTTGCCGGGATTGAGAATGTCGGGATGGCGAAACACTTCTCCGACGCAGTCGCCGTTTTCGTCGTAGATGTTGGCCTGGTCGGAGGCGATGCGCTTGAAGGTGACGCGGGACATGGTGTTGCTCCTGGTGTTCGGTTGTGAGCCGGTGGACGGTTGGCGCGCCGGCGACTCTCTCTCGATCGCCGCGCGGCTCACTCGCTTGCAGCTTGACTCCAACCGGGTTAATGCACGGCGCCCGGCAGGACGGCACAGGAAGCGCGGGCCGCACCGAGCGATGTCGATGCGGCCCGCAATCGTCGGCGGCGTCAGGCGGCGAGTTGGATTCGCTGAACCGGTATGCCCAGTTGCTGGGCTTTGTCGACGAGGTTCTCGGAGATGCCGGAGCCGGGGAAGGAGATGACGCCCTTGGGGAGCAGGCTCAGGAGTTGGTCGTTGCGTCGGAACGGCGCGGCCTTGCCGTGGGCGTTCCAGTCCGGTCGGCACACGACCTGGTGCACGTTTCGGGACTCGGCCCAACGCGCCGCGATTTTCTCGGCGCCGGGTCCGCCGCCGTGGACGAGGACCATGTCGTTGTACTTGTTGCGGACGTTGTCGAGTGCGCAGAAGATCCGGTCGGCGTCCTCGACGGGCTTGGAGCCGGTGACCGCGACCAGGGTTCCCTGCGGGAGGTGCGCCTTGGTCTTCTCGGAGTCTCGGGCGCGGAGGAAGTCCCGGGCGTCGATGGCCGCGGAGGTCAGCTTCGAGGTGCGGCTCGTGTGCGACCCGTGACGGGGACGCCAGGTGTTGCCGGTGTCGGCGCGGTACCGTTCGGCGGCGGCGTCTCGGAGTCGCTCGAACGCATCTCGCCGATCGCCGAGATGCTGCGCGCGGTCGATCACCCGTTCCAGTTCCCAGGCCTGGACTTCGGAGCCGTCCTGGGCGTTCTGGAGGTCCTTCAGTTTCGGGGAGAGCTTGTCGACGGCCCGGTCCAGTCTCACGGTCTGCATGTGCAGGGTATTGACGAAGCCCCAGAGCAGCGACTCGCGTTCGTCGGCGAGTTGTGTGCCGTCCGGTGCGATCTCGTCGACGAAGGCGTCGAGGATCGTCTCCAGTCCCTGGAGGGCTTCGGACTCGTCCCAGACGGCCCGGGGATCGGGTTCGCCCCGGTTGGGTCCTCCTCCGAAGTATTCGAGGTTCTCGCAGATGACCGCGGTGGGGGATGCGTGTTGAGCGTGAGTGAGCATGATGGTTTCCTTCTTTATCTATAGGACGAGCACGGCGGGGTATTCCGTCGTGACATGTTTAGTGGGATGCGCGCGCGCAGGGCAGTCATCCGTGAAGCGGACCGGAACGCAGTGGAGGACCCCTGCTTTGCAGGGGTTGACGCCTGAGCACGTGTGTCACGCTGAACGTGTCATGACGGAATAAAAAGTTTTCAGTCTCGCGACTCGTTCTTCGTTCCTTGTTCACCTGCGGCGAAGCCGCACCGACTGTGCACGCGAGGTTGATCGACCAGCGGCGCCAGTCGACGTGCGAGGCGTCGGGAACCGAGCTCCACGAGGTCGTTGTTGAAATCCCCACCCTTGGGAACGAGCACGGCACAGCCGATGCCCAGACGCGTGCATCGAAGTTGCAGGCGACGCGCGGCGCGTTCGCCTTCCTCGTCGCGGTCCTGGGCGATGATGAGGCGAGAGACCATCAGCGGCGGCACGAACGTGCCGAGCCCCCCGGCGGACAGAGCTGCGGCGGCGAACGTCCCGGACGGGACCGCGGTTCGCAAGGCGCCGTCGGGCAGCACGGTGACGAGCGAGAGCACCGTCTCGATCCCCTCGCCCACGAGCAGGGTGGAGGCATTGGTGGGTTCGCCGAAGCGCACGGCAAAGCCGTGGATTCGGCCGAGCGATTTTCTGGGGTTGGAGACGGGTGCCTTCGCCGGTTGGCGAGAATCGAGCCAGGTCCGATGAACTCCTTGGATCTCTCCGCCTTCGCCGGCAACGGCGGCGACCATGGCAGGATAGCGGCGCCAGCCGCCGGAGTCCGAGCGATATGGGAGGGCGTGATGGAACCGCAGGGCGGGGAAACGGCAGCGGTGGATGCCGCGGGCCTTGAGATAAAGTTCGCCGTGTGTGTCGGCTATGGGCTGGCAGCGGTTCCACAGGTTGCGGGCCGCTTCGGTGCGGTCGTAGGTGTCGGGACGCGGCGATGCCGGCGGAAGTGGCTGGGCCAGGAACCGGTGCGCCTCGGCCAGCGCCTCGCGCAGCGAGCGCGCGCCGGTGGCCAGACGGATGAGGTCCAGCAGATCGCCGTGCAACTGTTCGGCGGGATCCGACCATTTCCCGACCGGGCCCGGCGGCTCAAGCCGCACAAACAGCGAGCGGCCCGGCGCGCCGCGCACATCCCCGGCGCACCAGTAGCGGCCGACGCGCCGCCCGTGGGCAAGATAGCGCCGGCAGCAATCTTCCGCGTGCGCGGCCAGCGCCGCGGCGGTGTCGGCCGCGTTCATCGAAGTGCCTCGGCAGGGAACGGCGCGAAGGCGGCGCGAACGGACGGGGAAGGAAGTGTCATGGGAATCGGCTCTCCGCCTGAGGAGTCGCCCCGGTCCCGGTCGGACTCGACCGCTCCGGGGCGTGAGGCGGAGATGAACGGCCCGGGGATCGGGCCGCCGGGTGACGGCAGGATGCCGTCAGGCGATGCGGCGCCTGGCCGGTGCATGAGAACAGGCCGACCCCCGCCCGTGATCGGGCGGAAGCCGGCCTGCGGGGCGCGGACGATCCGTGCTAGAAGGGCACTTCCGTGTCCGCGGTGGAGGCGGCGGGGGCCGCCTCGGCGGACGCCTGCCCGGCCTCGGGCTCACCGGAGGCGTTGGCGCCGTTGGGCCGCTCGAGGAACTGGACCCGGCCACCCGGAGCCAGCAGGATCTCGGTCGAGAACCGGTCGGACTCCTCCCCGTCCTTGCGCCAGCGCCGCGTCTGCAGCTTGCCGGACACGTAGACCAGCCGGCCCTTCGTGGCGTGCTTCTCGAGCATATCCACGAGTCCGGGCTGGAAGGTAACGACCCGGTGCCACTCGGTCTTCTCGACCCGCTCGCCGCCGCCGTTGCGATCCAGGTAGCTCTCGTCCGTCGCGATGCTCATGTTCGCGACGCGGCCCCCCGATACCAGATGATTGACAGTGACGTCGGCGCCCAGGCGCCCGATCACTTCCGCGCGATTCAAACCAAACATTTCGATTCTCCTTCGGTTTCGATTGATGACAACGGTTGAACGAACCGGGGACGGTCACTCTCGATCCCACCTCCGATTCACCCTCTCAGGGCTTCGCCCTGACTCTCAGAAGCTCGAAGCGCGCGACTCGGCCAGGACCTCGCGCACGCGGTGGGGAGGCAGGCCGATATCGGCGAGCAGCGATTCGGGGGCCGGGGCGCGCGAACCCTCGGGCAAGGCGGGTTCGGACACCAGCGCATCGGCGACCGAATCGGTCCGGGGCGGCGTGTTGAAGTCGAGGGGGGTGTTTTGGGGTGTATCGAACGAAGCTGAATACATGGCGGCCTCCGCAGTCGGTATGAAAATCCCCGGAGCCTCTCTCTATGTCCCGGGGGGCTTGCCCTCTCCGGGCCCGGCCCCAACACTTGCGCGCGAACGGCCCGGTACCGGCCACCGGTACGTGCGCTAAGATGCCAGGTCCGCGGACCGCACGGGAGTGAAGCCATCGACGTTCAGATCAGGAACCTGGCGGCGATTCGGGTGGCGTGCATCCGCGAGGCGGGTCCCCTGCCCGAAGTGCGGCCGGGTTTCGAGCGGGTGTTGAAGTGGGCGGCCCTGATCGAAGTGCCGACCGGGCGGTTGTTGACGCTGTCGTTCCAGCGCCCGGGCACCTCGCCGCGGCGTTGGTACTGGAAGTTGGCGGTGGAGTTGTTCACCCATGAACGGCCGCCGCCGGGGATCGAACTCGATGCGGTGGACGGCGGGCGCCACGCGGTGTACCGGCTGCTGGGGCCGCACGAGGGGATCGGGCAGGCGTACCGGCGGCTGTTCGACGAGTGGCTGACGGGCACCGGCGAGGTGGTGGCGCAGCGCCCGTGCATGGAGCTGTACCGCAACACGCCGTGGGAGACGGCGGCGGAGCACCTGGTCACGGACCTGTGCGTGCCGCTACGGAAACCGCGGAAAGGGAAAGGGGCGGACGGCTGACGAATCGGAAGGCGGGCCGGCTGGCGCGCCTTATATATAGGTGTCAGCCGAACATGTTGTAGATGGCGTGCATCGGGGCGTGGTCGATGTGCACGTCCACGTCCTCCAGCGAGAGCCGCGCGAAGGACAGCGCGATGGCCACCTCCTCCCACGAATCCCAGGTCCCGTGCCCGATTCCCGTGTCGCGCTCCACGACGGTGAAGCTCGGCGGATACACCGGCAGGACCTTCACCTGCCCGGAGCGCTCCAAGTCGCGTTTCGCGCAATCCTCGCAACGCGAGGCTCCGTAGGACGGCCGGCTGCCGCACCGGGTACAGACCCACGCGGTACGCCGGTCATCATAGCGCCGCCGGCTGGCGTCGTTCTTCGTGTCCCGATAACGGTCCTCGAGCACGGTGCACGGGCCGCAGACCGGCGCGCCCTCGAACGTGCGCTTGCCGCAGCGCGTACAAAGTCCCGCGGCCCGGCGCTCGGCGTACGTCTGCCGGTCCGACGCCCGGCGGTTCTCCAGGCATGTCGTGCAGCTCGATCCGGCCTTGACAGGCGGTCGTCTCCCGCAACGGATGCAGAGCGAGGATTTCCGGCGCGCGCGCTGGCGGTCGCGGGTGCGCCTGCGGGCCTGGGCCCGTTTTGCCGTCTGGTTCTTGCCACCGTAGGCGAGGCCCGCAGCCCGGGCTTGCGCGTATCGTTCGCGTTCGCGCTGTCGCCTTCGCTCACCGCAGGTGGCGCACAGGCGCCGGTCCGGCTCGTTCGGGCGGCGGCCGCACTTCGAGCAGATTCCCCGCGCCAGGCGATCCTCGGCGCGTTGCCGGGCGCGCCGGTACTCTGCCTTGCGGGCCTCGGGGTTGCGGACGCGCTTGATGCCGGCCTGACGGCGTTTCCCGGCGCGTGCCCGGTCGGCTGCGCGTCTCTTCTCGGCGCACGGGTCGCAGGTGGCCCTGCCGGGGGCCACGGGACGCGCGCCGCAGCGCGGGCACAGACCCAGGGCGGCACGCTCGGCGATGCGGCGGCGATAGCGCTCACGTCCGCGAGCGCGCGCGGTTTCGATATCGCGGTACGGCACGGAATCATTCTCCCCGGAAGGTGGCAACACGGTGCCGGCCGGCGGGCCGGCGGAACGTTCGCACGGCGCCGCTCAGCGGCGTTGGCGGCGCTCGGCACCCAGACCGCAGACGGACCAGCCCCACTTTTGCACGCCGGAGCGCGTTCCGAGGGCCGTACACACAACGATCTCGTTGTAGGCCGGGCGCATGTCCCGGACCTCGTCGAACGTGGCCACCTCGGGTTTCGCCCGCCCGCGAGCCTTCTTCGCCCCGGTAGTCTCGACGACCCGGCGGCGAATGTCTCCGTTGCTGAGGCCGGTAAATCTTTCCACTGCGTAGCACCGCCCCTCGTCCACCAGGCCGCGTCCGAAAAAGTGGATCAGGAACGTCGACGCAGGGCCGCGCCTGTCCGTGTGTCTGCTCATCGTTGCCGCCTCCCTCGTGCCGCGGATGGGTTGTGGGGCCGGCACCCCTCTCCGGACTCCGACCTCCGTCCCGGTCGCGGCCAGACCCGGCCTTTCGTCGGCGTCAGGGCAGGGAGAAGGGAAAACGGCACACGGAATGCGGCCGTGACAAGGCGAGAGCGGGTATGATCGCGGGCGAACGGCCGACGGGAGGCCGGCAAAGGGAGAAAGACAGATGGCCATTGACGAAAAAATGCTCACCAAGGGACAGGCGAGAAAACTGACCGCACTGCGCCGATCGGTCGGCGAGGAACTGGGCGAGGAAGTTTTCGGCAAGTGGCTCGCGCAACAGGCTACCGCCTCGGCGGCGAAAGCGGACCCGGTGGCGGTAAAGATCGAGGAAGCGGTGGCCGGAATCGCCGGGGATCGGAAGTTCAATCTGGGCGTCTACGGCTATACGATCCGCCGAGCCCGAGGCAAGGGCGCGACCGGTTTCGTGGCGACGAAGAACCCGAAGCCATGAGCGGTATTCGGCGGGGCGACGCCCAGTGCACGGTGCTCGAGGAAGCCGCCCATGACGTGAACGAGGAACTCGACTGGCTGGCGGGCATGCTGGGGATACTGTCCGTCGAAGGCGGCGCGATGTCGGTCGTGGAGATGGACGGGTTCGTGGCGGGGCTGGCGCTGCAACCGGAGAGGGTGCCGCTCTCGGAATGGATGGCGCATGTTCTGGGCGAGGGCACCGGGTTCGAAGACAACGACGCGGCGCGGGTGTTCGAGTCGGCGGTGATCAGGCACTGCAACGGGGTCATCCGGACGCTCGCGGACGAACCCGGGTTCTACGGTCCGGTGCTGGAAGTCGACGGGTGCACGCACGCGGTGATCTGGAAACCGTGGATCGGCGGATTTTTTCGCGCCATGCGGTTGCGCCCCGGCGCCTGGGCGCGGATCGAGGCGAGCAACGACCTAAATGTGCTTGAGGCGCTGCAGGTGATGCAGACGCTGTACGCGGCGGCGAACGGCGCGAGCCGGCTGTCCGAGGAAGGCCTGGACCTACTGGACACGATGGCGCCGGAACTGATCGTCGGAATGGTGCAGGACCTGAACGAGATCAAGGAGTCCCGGGGCGCGGGTGCGGCAGAACGGCTCGGACGGGGAACGGTTGGCGGAACGACGGCGCGGGACGGCTTGTGGGGATGCGCGTCGGTGCGCCCGTACCATGGCCGCCGCATCGCGCACTGAGGCGTGGTGCGGTGTGTTGGCTTGGCCCGAAGAGGGGACAATGAACCGGCACGCAGAGGGCGCGGCCGCGGCGGTGGAAAAGCTCTCGCAGGGAACCATCGGCGCGAGACGATTGCTGCAAGTCATGTCGCTGATCGGGTTTCTGGTGGCGATCGTGCCGTTGTCGACGGACTCCGTGTCGGTTTTCGGGATTGGCTTCAGCATCGGCGAAGACGCGTTAAAGCGCGTGCTGATGCTCGTCCTGATCTATCTGACGGCCGCCTTCGTTGTGCGGGCGGTCACCGATCTCGCCGCGGCCGGGCCGTCGCGGCTGGAAATCAAGCTGCGGGAAAGGTTCAACAGACAGACCGACGACATTGGCCATGGGACGATGGAGCGGCTGGCGAACCTGCTGCCTTCCGGGCCGGGCGAAACGTTCCACTCGGAGAGTTTCGCATCGCTGCTCAACGATGCGGTGCCGAAGACACCGAAGTACCGGGCCGGGATGATCAAAAACACCATCTCGGACATTGGACAATGGCGATCTCGCAAGTCCTTGGGAAAGGAGCGGTTCGCAAAGATGCCGTCGCGCGGGAATTTGAGCCGGTGCTGGACGAATTTCTGGAATCCTACGAGGCGAGCTGCAGGCGTCGGCGCCTCCGGAATACCCCCGGCTGGGTGTTGCATTGGGGATTGACCGCCCCGTAGGCCGCGACCGGCGTCCCGGTCATTTGCCTTCTTCGCGCCTGGGGCGGACGAAGCCAATAGCGGGCGGCAGTACAATCGGCCCTTGAACAGAATCGCGGGGATAGCGGCATGGGCGCGGTGCTCGCGGACATCGAATGGGGCCGGTGAAGGGGGTGTTCCGGGGGGGGCCATGGCCCGAAAATGGCACACGAAAACGGCCCGATCAACGGCCTTGTCGGCGCTCGGGACGCGGTGTTGTCAGGGTGTTGACACGGAGAAAAGGTCGGCAGCCTATGATTGTGGACTGACTTCTATAGCTTATGGAATAACAGGGTCTTTTCTGGTCTGTATGGCTGTAGGTAGATTGATTCGGCGACGCGATTGACGGTTATGTCTGCGAATGATCACCAGTCCTACGCGTAGTTACGCGTTACTACGCTGAAACCCGCATTGTGCCTGCGTTTGTGGGGGAAATGTGTAGAACTCTTGCAGCGCCAACCACTCGTTACTACGCGTCACTACGTTTTCTCGTGTTGATTATTGCGTTGACAATACTCTCCGTTCCAGTATCCTTTTCCCCATGAAAACGCGCAATTCCAGTTTTTGTTCGGTCAAGAGGTGATGTAGCGATGAAGACAGGAATCGATGGCGGGCACGGCCCGGTAAAACGCAGGATTGCATCGTCTGCTTCGTCACCGTCACCCGCTGAACGAACAGTTATTGCGCCAGGGTAAGCCCTGGAGAGGAGAATGCTATGAATTGATACTGAAACCTCTCGTAGCGATCCAGCGGGTTTGACTCCCGCCCGGCAAAGGCGCAGACCGCCAGCCGGAAGCGAGTCTTGCGTGGCGCGCGGCAACGCCCGTCGTGAAGCGTAGACAGCAGGTGATGAAGCGGCGGAGGAAGCCTCGAAATCGGAATCGATGACGCCTTCGGTGTTAACTGGCCGGGGGCAGCACTGGAAGCGCCGCTATAGGCGAGGCGCGAAGGGTCGTCTGGGGTCGTGGACCGGCGCAGAGTCACGGGATGGATCGTCAGGGAACCTGGGAGATCCTGCTCTTGCCCGTGGGCGAGACCGCTGGAACGGGGAGGCCAGCGTGAACAATGTAGGCCCTGGCCCGTCGCCGAGCCTGCAGGGTGGCGGGAGCGCCTTGGGCGGACACGAACAGGGCAGGCACCCCGCGGAACCGGATGGCGAATCAATAAGCCGAAGGCCATGCGGAGCAGGAAGTCTTGGCGCCTTGATAGTACCTGTGAAGGCGGGGAACCGTGGCCATCGGGACCCGCTGGAGGGAAGCGGGGCGTCATTTGTACAGACCCACTGATGGGACACGCTGGAGGAAACGCTGAGTTCCACAACCACGTGCACGAAACAGCAGTGGATAGCCGAACAGGCGAGGAAGCACCCGGAGCGGGTGTTCACGTCGCTGCATCACCTGATCGACAGGGAATGGATGCTGGAGGCGTATCGGCGGACGCGAAAGGACGGTGCACCGGGCATCGACGGGGTGACGGGCGCGGACTATGAGAAGGATTTGGAGGCCAATCTTGAAGACCTCCTGAACCGGATCGAGTCGGGCCGCTATGTCGCACCGCCGGTGCGGCGGCACTACATCCCGAAGGCGGACGGCACGAAACGTCCCTTGGGCATTCCGACCTTTGAAGACAAGGTGGCGCAGCGGGCCGTGCTGATGTTGCTGGAGCCGATCTACGAGACGGACTTTCTGCCGTGCTCGTACGGGTTCCGGCGCGGACGCTCGGCCCACGACGCCCTTGACGACTTGCGCAAGGGCATCATTGAGCACCGCCAGCGGTGGGTGATTGACGCGGATGTCTCGAAATACTTCGATACGATCCCGTTCTCCCACCTGCGGTCATTCCTCGACTTGCGGATCAAGGATGGCGTCGTCAGACGCATGATCGATAAGTGGCTGAACGCGGGGGTGCTCGAAGCGGGCACCGTGCACAGGCCGGTCGCCGGAACTCCTCAGGGTGGTGTAATTTCGCCGCTGATATCGAACGTATTCCTGCACCATGTGCTGGACTTGTGGTTCGAGCAAGTGGTGAAACCGCGCCTCCACGGGGAGTGTCAGCTAGTGCGATTCGCCGATGATTTTGTACTTTCCTTTGAAGACCGCCTCAGCGGCAAGCGCGTGCTTGACGTGCTGGGGAAACGTCTGGGTCGCTACGGGCTCAAGCTCCATGAGACCAAGACGCGCTACGTGGACTTTCGCCGGACGCGCCCCTACGGGCGGCATTGGATGGCGACGGCCACGACGTTCGACTTTCTCGGCTTCACCCACGTCTGGGGACGGTCGAGACGAGGCAAGGACGTGGTTTGCCAGATCACGGCCAAGGGACGGTTCGCCCGCGCGCTGAAATCGGTGCATGACTGGTGCAAGAGGCACCGGCACCTGCCGATCGAGGCGCAACGCGACCACCTCGCCCTGATGATCCGGGGACACTGCGCATACTACGGTCTGTCGGGGAACGGCAAACGATTGGAGTGGTTCCGCTACCAGGTCATTCGAATTTGGCGGAAGTGGCTTGCTCGCCGCAACCGCCTTCGGCGTATGAACTGGGACCGGATGAATGCACTGCTCAAGCGATACCCCTTGCCTTCAGTACGGATCGTGCGTCGATGGCCCGGTCCTTGCAGCGAATCTGTCAAGTGAGGAACCGAGTGCGGGAATTCCGCTCGCTCGGGTCTGTGAGGGGCGGGGCGCAGCAATGCCCCCGCCTACTCGGACCAATTCCACCAAACGCACCGCTAGAGTCAGGTTGACCCTCACCAAACGCTCCGTCCAGTCCCTTGCGCCGTCCGCAGGACCCTGGATCGCCTGGGACGACAGGCTCACGGGGTTCGGGGTGAGAGTCCAACCCTCCGGCACCAAGTCCTTCCTGATCAATTACCGGGAGAACGGGGGCGGACGGTACTCTCCCAACCGTCGGTTGGTCATCGGGCGATTCGGGCGAATGACCGCCGCGGAGGCCCGCAGGCGAGCCCAGGCGTTGCTGGGCCGGGTGGCGGCGGGAGAGGACCCCGCCGCGGAGCGGGCCGAGGCCCGGGGGCTGCCGACGCTCGCCGAAGCCTTCGAGGAGTTCATCTCGGTCAATCCCAACCGGGCCGAAAACACGGACAAGGTGTACCGCAGGAACCTGAGGCTGAATCTCTCGGACTGGGCGAACCGGCCGTTGAACGCGATTTCGCGGCGGGATGTTGAGAAGCGGTTCCACCGCATCACCGAGCAACACGGGTGGGCCGGTGCGAACCAGACGATGAAGATGCTGCGCTCGCTGTACCGGCGCCCGTGCGTGGATCACGACGGATTGAGAAACCCCGTGGACCTGTGGCTTGCGGCGGGCGGCAAGTACCACCCGCACAGGCGAAGGCGGATTTCATCCCCCTCTGAAGTGTTGCCGAGATGGTGTGGCGGTATCGAGTCGGTCGATATGCCCGAAGCGGTCAGGGACGTATTCAGGGTCGGACTCTACACCGGGATGCGCCTGGGCGAGGTCAAGTCGCTGAGATGGGAGAGGATCGATCTGGAAAGACGGATACTCCGGGTGGAGGAGACCAAGACAGGGGAAGTGCTGGAGCTGCCCATCACCCGTCAGTTGGGGGCGGTGTTCGAGCGACGGTGCGCCGAGGCCGGGACCGCGGAATCCGGTGAGCCCCTCACCGGCTGGGTGTTCCCTTCACCCAAGAGCGCCTCGGGGCACTTGGAGGAGGTGTTCAAGTTCTATGCGCCGGTCGGACGGGTCGCCGGCACGAAGTTCTGGTTCCACGGGTTGAGGAACAGTTTCATCACGGTGGCCGAGCGGGAACTGCTGTTGCCGCGCTCACTGACCAAGCGGCTGGTGAATCATTCGCGCGGGACCGATGTCACCGAAGGATACGCCGCGGACTGGACGGTGGAGCAGTTGAGGGAACCGACGCAGCGGGTGGCGGACCGGATCGACGAGCTAATTGGAACGCATTCTTTCCTGAACTCCGATAAGGAATAACAAGACAGAACACGACCGTTGCTCAAGATCTGGGCGCTGTTTCTCGCGAGCCTTGATTCAAGTTGTTCAACCAATCTCGGCAGTATGCAAAACGTTCGTGAACACCAAGGCTTTCCAATCGCCTTGCATGATGTAGGTACCTGCCATTCGCATGGTCCGTCCATTCATTGGCAACGCTGAAGTACGTGGAGAGAACTATGCCTTCTGGTTCATCCTCCACACTGCTTCCAACAAGATCGCGGTACGCAGTATATGCTGTCATTAGCAATGCCAAGTTGTCTATGGAATCCAATGAAAGATTCGCCTCCGCGTCACGATCCGCGTGCTTTAGGAAGTTTGGGGGTATGCTTTGTTTTTTCTACCATTCTCTTGCAAGTTCTACGGATACCGAAACGGTGATATCCTCAAGTTTTGAGGAATCTGAGATGCGGTATCGGCTGGCGAGTTTACGAATCTCAGTCATAAATTCGTTGTTCTCGGAGAAGACCCTGGGAAGCGTACCGCTAAGGTCATCTTGTATGATGAAGAAAAGCGCGTTTCTAAACTGATCACCCAACTCATCATCGCCACGGTGAGATTTGAGATCTCGAATAATTCGATAGGCTGCGGATGCTACCGTGTTTATCGCCAGTTCGTCCCTCTGACAAAAGAACATGCGAATCGCCTCCAGCAATTGCCTTCGAGCGGCCTCTAGTTTGTTCACAGAACCGATTTCTGTTGATGGGCTCACGAGTCAATTGAAATGCGTGTGGCTAAAGATCGGCGGTTTGCCACATGAACCCAACTAATTTGCAATGAAACTCGCATTTTTCTGACGAACTGCGAATCCCTCGCAAGTGCTCCTAGATTGCTCCTAGTCGACCCATCAAGTCGGAAAGCTTTACTTCCTCCGTATCACCTCCTCGATGCAGCACAAGAATGTGATCCGGTTCGGACATGAACCACGCGAATGACTGCCACGCCAGTTCACTTACTGAACGCTTGAAGGCCGGATGGTTGCGGTCCTCGTATGCGGTGACGAACGCCACCTGCTCGTTCAAGTAACCGGCATTCGTTGCAACTTCCAACAACGCAGCCTTTCGTGGTTCGCTAATTGGGCCTGCGGTTGCCACTACTTCGACAAACACCAACAGCGGCTGCGCTGGCCCTAGATCCACCAGAATCAGGTCGGGCAGATTCCGACCAGGCTCAATTTCCAGACCAATCGCCTGTGCAAGCTCGTCGTCCCGGGCAACGACCTGATTGCGACTTTCGCTCAACCACAGGACGCCGGGGTCCTCCATGAATCGATGCGTGAACTCCTCCACGACCGCTCTAGAAATGATGGAACTCGGTCCAGGCTCCATGTGCCGTGTCTCTCCATTGGGAAACGTTACCAATACTCGTCCCTCTGGGGCCACGGCGCCCCGGCGGATGATCGCGATCCGTGCCAGGGCGCCACGGCTTAGATTCGCTTCCCGCCATTCGGCGATGGCCCGTTCCAACTGTTTTCCCGACAGAACTGAATCGAACAGCGCGGCGAACTCGGCGACCAGAGCGTACCGTGGCTGTGGAGACGTCGTGGCCAAGCCTTCCCGTTCCCGCACGGCGCCCATGCGCACCAATCCGTCGCGCAGGCTCTCATCCCGGATTGGCTCGCGGGTATTGGCCGCGTACCAGCGATCAACGTTTGTGCCTCCGGTCGGGCGCATCGACTCGCGCCGCCAACCGTGCCGATCCTCTTCGTCTGTTAACGCAGCTTGCTCATTCGTCATTCGCGTGACCTGATCCGGTCGCAGCCAGCGTTCTGCGTCCTGTATGGCGCCGATGTACAGCATGACGAACACGGTCTTTGCCGCCATCTCGCGGATCAGATAGTTTCGATTGGGCGTTCCTTCCGGAAAGATGACCTGCAGCCGATCATGGATATCACTGACTGCCAATACCGGCGGTAAAGGCATCATGCGGTCTCATCGCCATACAGGCGCTCCACGGCTCGTTCCACCGTGGCGCGTCGCGCCCCGCGCTGAACAAGTCGCTCGACTTCACCGACGACTTGCGGCGACGGTAGCGGTAACGCCTGCAGTTCATATGCGGACACCGCGACGCTGCCGTTAATGCAACGGAAGACCTGGTCAACTATGACGCTGTTCAACAGCGCGGCCAATACGGTCGGAGACACTTTCGGCGAGCCATCGCGCGATCGGATCATATTCAGATGGTTTTCGACGACGACGCCACCATGCTCTTCGATGAACGAGCGCGGGAGTTCCGCAGCGATCAACCGTCGACTCTGTTCCTTGGCCGTCGTTCTCTGAAGCAGCACGCAGGGGCGATCCGTGACAACCCAATTTTCTTTCTCTTCTGGTTCAAAGTATGGCTTGTGATTCCGCTTGCGCGCACGGAATTCGAACACACCGTCCGAACGCACCGACTCTGCCCAGACCAACGGAAAGCGTCCGATGCCCGGTTGTTCACAGAGACTCGGCTTATGGCGGTTCCAGACCAACGGACCGGTGCTTACCGAGTAGCCGTAGTCCGACAGCCGGTGCGGCATCCGCGACACCAACTCGACCATCCCGAGCTGTTTCTCCGTGCGTGGGATCAGCCACGGCTGCTCTCGACATTCGGGCAAACTGAATAACCCGCCTCCAGTGATCTCAATCGAACCGTTCGGACTCCGCCTGATGAAATGAACTTTCCCGGAGGCGGCTTTTCGACCGCGTCGATACGTTGCCAGCAACGTCTCCTGTAGCACGTCCGCGAAAACGCCCTTGCGCTTCTCCACGAAATCGATGCTGACCGGCGGCGCTTCACGGGCCAGCAGACCCCGTAACGCTTTGAAGTACTCCCCGGAGAGAAAGCTCGTCGGCGTGACGTACGCAATCACGCCGCGCGGATTCGCAAACCGCAGCGCCACGTCGGTGAACACGCCATAGAGATTGGCGTGACCGAACAGGCTGCGGCTGAATTTCAGCCGAAGATCCGCCGACAACTTCACACGACCGTATGGAGGGTTGCCGACAACCAGATCGAATTCTTCTGTCTCGGTTGCCCTTTGCAGCGTGTCGCAAACCTGAACGAGCGGCTTGAGCCGCCTTCCAGCTTCTCCACTGACCTCAGCCATGGTCACGTCCAGAAAAACCTGAGACATCCAGGCGGCAAACGGATCGAGTTCGTATCCGCGCAGGCGCCGCTGAACGCTGCCGAGCACCGTCCCTGGACCCGCGCCATCCATGCTGGCCGCCATGCGCCGCGCCAAAGGCGCCAAGAACGCGCCACCGCCGCAAGCGGGGTCGAGCACACGGGCCGTGCGCCAGTCCACCCCGGCCTCCGTGGCCATGTCCAGCAGCCGCCGGCACAGCGCCGGCGGCGTATAGTGCGCGCCGAGTCGAGCCCGAACCTCAGCCGGCATCATCGTTGTGTAGATGGCACCGATCATGTACCCGGCGTCCAGTACGTCAAGGGTGGCCGCCGCCCGGCCGATTGTGCGAGCCAGATCGGCGGCTTCCATTGGCACGGAGGCTAACTCGATTTCGGGCACCAGTTTCCGAAGTGTGCAGTCAATACCGGTTGCGGACTGCGTCTGTGTCCAGTACGCACTCACCGTGTGATAGACAAGTGACCTCGCGAATGACAGTCGGTCCGCTGTCTTAACAGACGAAGCCATCGTCCGCGCACCCAACGACCCGCGTTCGACTATCGCCCGCGCCGATGAGGGAGACAGCGCTGCGCCCTGCGCTACTGCGCTCATGGCCCGTTTGCCTCCCTGTTCACAATCGACGCTTGACCGGTTCGCTGCGTGACTCACGCTTAGTCGGTATAGTACCGTCAACAGCCTGAAACGGCACGACGAGACTTATAACGAACATCGCGAGAGTCGTGCAAAGCGATGATTGCTCCAACCGCCGCCGAACTCCGCCTCAACCATACGCCAAGACACCAATACGCGGCCGTAGAACACCCGGAATAGTGGCTTGGCCGAATCGACGAGGTGATTCTGTCTCACCAGCATCCCCCCGGCTCAAAGTTGCGAAAGACCATTGTATGAACTGGAGTTTAGTTTGACGTTTCAGAAATGCTATCGGATTTTCTGAAGCAAATTCGTATGCGCGTTCTATTCCCTTCGATGTAATTGAGATACGAGTCTTGATCCCCACAATAGTCACGACAATGATCGTGTGGACGCACACAAGTCTTGCGCTGAATGCAGTTCCATTCGTGTACGCACGGTAGCCTGTAGCCAGGCCACAACCAAGAACGATCCCGGTCGTGTTCTCCCAAATCCTCGAATAGCATCATTTCCGGGCGGCCAGCAGGATTGCCGAGAACGCATTGCGCGAATATCCCGCTCGGTCTTTCAAATAATTCTGGCCAACCTGTTTGAATTACAGCAACTGCCTTGGGAGTTAAGGAATGGGCGGTGTAAAGTCTTTGAAACGCCTGCGCGCCTTCCGCGCAAATATAGAGCAAGCTGAACCGCGGCGCTCCGTGACCATCTCCGAATTGCGATTGACGCTGAAACACCAACCATTCGCAGAACCAATTATTGCGTACCAGAGGCGGAGGCCTAACGCCCAGTTGTTCGCGAAACTGCTGGGCAATCGGGTTCGCGCGCGCCCACCGAGACCATAGCTCCCCTTGGTGCACCGAACGGTTGCCAATTTGCACATAGCCCTTGAACGGGCGAGTTTGCAAACAGCGCTCAAGCGCTTCACGACTGATGTTGCCTATCTCCCCGTTGTCGACGTATACGAAGCTGAACAAGCAACCCGAAAGGTACGTCACGGGCGCATGGTGAAAACCACAGGCGGGATAGTAGAGTGAGTCACGCAAAATGTCTTTTAGCGGAAACGGGTATTTTTTCATCGTTTCGGACGATGCTCGAGCCAACCAGTTCGGCACCGTCACGCCCTACCGCCTTCGATTTGGTCAATAATGGAAACTGCCTTGATGTCGACATCCATAGTCAGTTCAACAAAATACTCAGATAAGATTACGTTGGCAACTTGTCCTTCCGTCGGGGGCTCGACCTTCGAATTCAATTCAGCGTATTCCAGCTCGGCAGTCTCAAGCGACTCCAGAAAGCTGCCCGACTGGTCCCCAAGCTCCGCGCGCACAACCCGTCCACGTGTCGCCTCGCCACAGGCCTGCTGCGCCGTTCTAGCGCTTTTCTTGTCAATGACCGCAGCGTCGATGGCAAATGAAGCGCCCGTGCCCGATGAAACAGTTGAAACACCGCCGACACCGACCCTCGCGGACGCGAGCCGAGCCGGGTATCCTTGCACCCCAAAACGCCTCGCGCTATAGGAGCCCCCCATGGACCCAAAGGAAATCACCATCACGCTGGAAGAAACGGACCAGAAAATTCTCGGCAGGCTACAGGAGTACTTACAGGTCGACTTGGAAAGGAGAGCCACCGATGGATAGATCAGCGGAACTGAAAAACAGTTTTTAAAGGCCACAGAGCAAGATACGATCCGCGCCGCAATGCGATATATGTACGGCAACCTGATAAGGAAATAACCATGCATACAGAAAACCGAATCTCGAAAACCGCCATCGTGGCCGTTGCACTGGCCGCGTCTCCGTTGCTAGGACAGGACACCGGCCCCGAATACACGCCGGACGAATTCGCGCAATTTATGCTCGACTCTACTACGCGCCAACGAGAGGAAGCCGAGAACCCGGTGCCCACAGTGTACGGATCGCCCCATATGCTAGCCGAAGAAATTTGTCAGGCCGTACTAGACGTGCGGGAATTGGATTCCGCGACTATCGGAGACTACGACGAATTGCCCCGATACCTTGAAAACTTTCTGCGCATGCAATGGATTACGTTGCACGACGTCGGACCGGATCGCCTGATCTACAGATTGATTGAAGTAGACTGCCGCACCGACAACCCCGACAAGCCGATAGAAGCGTACACAGTGAGCATGGTTTGGACGCCGCGAGCGAATCGCGAGCCGAATTGGAGTATGCGCGCTTGCGCGTCGGACTTGATCGGAAACAAGCAAGCCCCCATATGCAACCCCGCAGCGGACAAACCAAGAGCACCGCCGAAGGTTCAATCCGTCGAATTGCCGCCCCGCCGCCCGATATAACGGCGGCTCAGTTGAGCGTGCCACCGATACCTGATGGATTGATGCTCGCGTTGTTTGATTGACTCTAGATGGTGCCGTTGGGGAATCGGCCACATGCCAGCTGAGCGTCGACGGACGCTTTGACGAGCCGCTGCTGCCAGTGCCTGTCCTGGGTGAAATTCAAGTACGCCTCTCGCGTCTGCGCCCGCATAACCTGGGATAGACTCGGCGGCGGCAGCCCGAGCCGCGCGGTCTGCCGCACTTTGTGCTTGAGCAGCCAAGCGAACATTATCTCGTCCTCGTCCGAAAGCCTCGCAGTTACGGCTTTACCGAGCATGAAATCAACAGTAGTCGAAGCGAATACACGAGTATACGCGACGATCGGCCCTCGCCGGCGCGCGGTCCGGGCCCGGATCTCCCAAGAGGCTTATGAGGGCCGAAGCGCGCCGTCGGAATGCTTGTTTCCGAAAATACACCAACAGGGCGGAAACGGCACGAAAATGCTCGTGTATTGCGAGCGTAACACGGCTTGTTCTCCAGAGAATCGCGCCATAACATGCTGAAATCAACGAACTAATTTCACCGTTTTTTCGAGTGTATACGAAGATCGTATCGGAACCTGTCAACGACATTGAGACACCGTTGTTCATGATTTAGTGAGCATCCGGCGAGGTTTTTGCCTCGGTCGGCGGATTGATCCAGACGGCTTTCGGAAGAGCCTGGGGTTTCGGAGGGCCATGAACGAAGCGTTCCGGGTTGTGTGCCCAGGCGTCTTGCAGGGTGCGTTGGCGTTGTTCGAGGACACGCTGGGCGCGGCCGTGATGGACGTCGCTTGGGGTGAGCATGGCGATCCCGGCATGTCGATGCTCGTGGTTGTACCACGGGAAGAAGGTCCGGCAGAACGCGACCGCGGCGTGGATATCATCGAAGCGCCCCGGAAAGCCGGGGTGGTATTTCAGCGTCTTGAACTGAGCTTCGGAGAACGGGTTGTCATCGCTGACTTGGGGCCGGCTGAGTGAGCGGGTGACGCCGAGGTCGGCGAGCAGTTGCGCGGTGCATTTGGCGGTCATGGGCGAGCCGCGGTCCGAATGCAGGGTCAGCACTTGGGGCTGGATGGCCTGCTTGAGGCAGCTTTGCTCGATGAGCCGGGCGGCGAGCGCGGCATTCTCCCGTTCGGCGACCATCCAGCCGACGACATAGCGGCTGAAGATGTCGAGCAGGACGTAGAGGTAAAAGTAGGTCCACCGCTTCGGTCCGAGCAGCCGAGTGATGTCCCACGACCAGACCTAGTTGGGCGCCGTGGCGAGGAGTTCGGGTTTGGCGTAGTGCGGATGGCTGAGCTGATTGCGCCGTTCTCGGACCGGCTGTTCGGCGGCCAGGAAGCGGTACATGGTGCGTTCCGAGCACAGGTACCGGCCTTCGTCGAGCAGTGTGGCGACGACCTCGCCCGGGGAGCGGTCGAGGAAGCGCGGGGAGGCGAGCACGTCCAGGACGCGCTCGCGCTCGGTGCGATCCAGTGCCCGGGCGGGCGTCGTGCGGGGCTGCCGGGGCCCGGGAGCGGGCCTTTGGCGACGGTAGAAGGTGGCCCTGGATACGCCCAGTGCCCGGCACGCCGGGGCGACACCGACCTGCGGTGCGAGCGACGTGGCGGCCAACCCGTTGAGTTTCGGCGTCCCGAACCGTTGCCGACACTCGCCGAACGGCGCCCGCGCCCGGTTTCGCGGTGCGATCGAAGTCCCCCTGTCCGCAGGTCGGTGGATCGGCCTCGCAAGACGGCCGGGTGCTTGAGGGAATATAGCGGTTAGGCTATATTCCGGAGATGGATTGGACGGTCGAAACCGTGTCGGCCGTCGACGCCGAAATGGCCGCCATGCCGGTGGCGTTGCAGGCCCGGCTGCTTCGGCTGCTCGAGACGGTGGAGAATGTCGGACTGGAGGCGCTGCGCGCGCCGCACGTCAGGCATCTGGAGGGGAAGCTCTGGGAGCTTCGGGTGCGGGCGGAAGGCGGGACTGCGCGGGGGATCTACGTGACGGCGGCGGGCCGGCGGGTGGTGGTGTTGCACGTGTTCGCGAAGAAGTCGCGCAAGACGCCACGCCGCGCGCTCGCGACCGCCCGGGAACGGATGAGACAAGTGATGACATGACGAAGCTGAAGGACTTGAAGGCGCGCTTCATGGAGGATCCGGAGTTCCGGGAGGAATACGCGCGCGTGGACGGGGAGTATGCGCTCATCGAGGCGCTGGTGCGCGCCCGCGCGGCGGCGAAGCTGACGCAGGCGGAACTTGCCAAGCGTCTGGGCACGACCCAGTCCGCGGTCGCGCGGCTGGAGGGCGGGCGGGTGTCGCCGTCGTTCGCGACCCTTCGCCGTTACGCCGAAGCCACCGGCACGCGGCTGACCGTGGGCCTTGTGCCGACAGAAGACGACGGAGTTGCGTAGGAGTACGCCTGGATTGGAATGAATCCGCTTTCAGAATGATTACGGATTTGTATGTATATACTTTATGTCACTGAAATAACGCAATAATATATACAATACAACATACCGGCACGACACCTCCCGCAACCTCGATCCGCAGCTTCACACCCACGCGGTTATCGCCAACATGCTCCAGGGCAAGGACGGCAAATGGCGGACCATGGCGAACGAAAAACTCTACGCCTCCAAGATGCTCATCGGCGCAATCTACCGCGGAGACCTGGCGCGGCGCCTGGAGACGCTCGGCTACGGGATCGAGAAAAGCCACGCCGACGGGCGGTTCGAGATCGCGGGCGTGCGCCGGAAGGTAATCGAGGCGTTCTCCACCCGCCGCGCCGCCATCCAGGCGGCCATGAACGAGCGCGGCCTGGGCGATTCGGAGCAAAACCCGAAGCTCGCCGAGCGCGCGGCGCTGATGACCCGCGCCCACAAGCGGGACGTGGACCGCGCGACGCTGCAAGAACACTGGAATGAGCAGTCCAGGGCGATGGGGTTCGACGCGGAAAAGCTCGCCGGGAACGCCATGGAACACGTCCCCGTCACGGCCAATGCACAGCAGGCGCGCCTGCCGGACATCGAGCAGGACGCAGACAGCGGTGCCCGCGAAACGGGCGACACCGCCGAGCGGGCGGTCGCCTGGGCCGTGTCTCACCTGTCCGAGCGCGAGGCGGTCTTTTCGAGAACGGACCTGTTGACCGCGGCGCTGATCTGGGCGCCCGGCGCGGTGCCCATCGAAGACGCCGTCAAGGCGGTGAACCGGCTGGAAACCAACGGCACCCTGCACCGGTCGAACCTTCCCGTCCCGGGCGACTCACTGACCACCGACAAGGCAGTGGCCGACGAGAGGGAAACCATCGGCCTCATGCATGAAGGCCGGACACGGGGCAAGGCCCCGATGCGGGCGCGAAAAGTGGACAAGCTGCTGCGCAACGGCCCCCTGACCGACGGGCAGAAGGCGGCGGTGAAGCTGATCCTCTCGGAAAGAGACCGCGTGGTCGGCGTGCAGGGCTATGCCGGCACCGGAAAGACCACCATGCTCAATCGCGCCCGGGCACTGCTGGAGAAACGCGGCTACGAACTCAAGGGTCTCGCCCCGTCCGCGTCCGCGGCCCAGACCCTGGCCGCCGAGGCGAAGATCGAAACGGAAACCCTGCAACGGTTCCTGGTCGGCAACGCCGGCGTCGCCGAAGGCCGCCTCACCCGCAAGGGCCGGAAAAACATGCGCGCGGCGTTCGCCAAAACGGTGCTGGTGGTGGACGAAGGCTCGCTCGCCTCCACCGTTCAGACAAGAAACCTGCTGCGTATCGCACGAGAACTGCGTCTCCCGCGGGTCGTCCTCGTCGGTGACGGCAAGCAACTGGACGCGGTCGATGCCGGCAAGCCGTTCGTGCAACTGCAGAACGCCGGCATGAAGACCGCGACGATGGACCAGATCATGCGCCAGAAGGACGCGGACCTGAAGGCGGCCGTCGAGGCAAGCCTCGCGGGCGATATCAAAAAAGCGTTCCAGAAACTCGGACCGAACGTCGTGGCCGTCAAGCCGGACAACCTGCCCGGCGCCGCCGCCGCGCGCTGGCTCAAACTCTCGCCCGAACAAAGGAAAAACACCGGCCTCATGGCCCCGAGCCACGCGCTCCGGGTGCAGATCAACGAGATCGTGCGCAACTGCCTGATCCGGGACGGGCAGGTCGCGGGACCGGCGCTGAACGCCGAAAGACTCGTCTCCCGGGGTTACACCCACGCCGAAAAGACGCTCGCCGCCAACTACGCCGAAGGAGACGTGGTCGCGTTCCACCGTCCCTACAAGCGGCTCGGGGTTGAAAAAGGCGACGAACTGCGTGTGGCAGGCGTCGACCGCAAAACAGACACGGTCAATCTCACCGGCAAGGACGGAAACCCGGTGACATGGGCGCCGAACAAGCTCGCCGCGAGAACCGGCGGGGCCGAAGTGTACCGGAGCGAAACCATGGAGCTTCGCCAGGGCGACCGTATCCGCTGGACGAGAAACGACAAATCGCTCGGGCTCGTCAACAGCCAGACGGCGGACGTGACCGGAGTGAAGAACGGAACCGTAACGTTCACGCTCGAAGACGGACGCGTTCTGGAACTGGAAAAAGGAGACTCCCAGTTACGCCACATCGACCGCGCCTGGGCATCCACGGTGCACGCGTTCCAGGGCCGCACCGTGGATACCGTGATCGCGGCAATGGAAGCGAACCACCCGCATCTCACCACGCAGAAGACACTCTACGTGGAAATCAGCCGAGCCCGCGAACGCGCGGAACTGGTGACCGACGACCGGGACACGCTCAGGGAGCGGTTGGAGGCGGCGACCGGCGAGCGTATCGCGGCGCTCGAAGCAGTCGACCTCGTCCGTGCGCCATCAGCCTCGCCGGAGAAGGCGCACAAAATCGAAGACGCGAGAGCCCCTGATCGGGTCGAGCGGGAGAGTCCAGCGCCGGTAATCGAGCACGAGAAGGCCCGCGAGGCACCGGGGCTGGAGTTGTAAGGGGCGTGCAGGGATGGATTGGAGCAAAGGACTTGTGTGGGCAGGCGGGTGGCCCGTCCACGTGGGGTGGAGGTGGTTAAAACCGTTTCATCGCGTACGCTCGAAGCGACGCAGAGGCATGCGTCGGAAAGTAGCTTTACCAAACGCTTGACGAACGCCGGTGCTTGTATGGTCCCAGTTCCACGCTCATCGAGGGGGCCGGTAGTCTCTGGGGTCCAGACAAGAATCGTAGAACTTCTGGGTCATTCGAAACCAGTCGGTTCGGTCTATTCCTTTCGAGGCTGTGGCGTAGGGACCGTGCGGAAATGCGGACACGATCTTCAGCCAACGGTTGGTGCTATTCGCGATGTCACGTACTTTGCGGGCCACCTCGGCGAGATCCTGATCCTGGCTGAAAATGATCGCGACATCCAATTCTGCATTGCGTGCCATTCGCACCACGTCGAGGCCCAAACGCAGGTCAATGCCCTTCTCGCGTTGAACGGGCAGTTCGTGAACGGAGCCGTCTGGAAGGCGGATAGTCTCAACACGATAGCGAATCGGCCGGGACGTGACGGCGATGCCGGCCCGCCTCATCGCTGTGAGGCGCCGTGTCCAGTACCCGTGCCACATGGGCGCGGCGTGCGGGCTCGGGACGCCGGTATAAAACCGGACGCGGCGATTGATCCAGCCGTGTTCTGCACAGACGGCGTTGGCAAGCAGGCGAGGGTCGTAGTTCGGATGATGGTGGCCGAACGCATGCTTTGCGTGGCGGTACAGGTTTTGGCCGTCGAAAAATGAGACGGCTCGCTTGGTGTCAGGTTCAGCGGGCATGGCAGAAAGAATAACCCCGCCGGGGCCTTGCGGCGAGTCCGGCGGGGACCAATTGCAAATAAGGATAGCCGAACTGGAGGCCGGGAGTCAACGCGAGTGTCCGGTGTGTCCGGTGCTGCAGGTCAAGTTTGTCGGCGGTGGACCGAGCGAGACCAACCGTATTTTCTCTCGAAAGCCAGTGAACCAAGCGACCGGCAGAATTTTGATCTCCCCCGGCGATGCGTGAGGTAAAAACCGAATTGTAAATGGGCGTGTTTCTTTGCCATACCTTTCCAATCCAATAGTTCTATGGTACGGCGCGCAAACACCAATTTTCTTACGGGCTCGAAATGGTGCCGGTCGGGAGCTCATCGGCTGATCCTAAAGTAGATTGTACACAACGATTCTCCACTACTGTTTCCCGCCAGATGAACTTCGGTTCGCCAAACACCATCATGGACCGCGTAATCTATTGTCTTGGAGCTCCAGGTACGCCAACCTGATGATGGCCTAATTTGCAATTCAATGCGGGCAATTCTTTCGGATCCGAGGGTCACGCGAATATCGCGCACGGTTCGAATCGCTCGGTCGATCAAAGGTGTGTAGGTTTCCTGGGTGCGTACTCGAATGCCATCTTTGTAGTAGGCGTGACGCATCACGACATCGGATGTCGAGCTCACCTTCGTCCAGACGTATAGGCGATTGAGCGGCGGCAGTAGAGGAATGTCGTCTTCGTCTGGTTGCTCTCTCTGGCATCCGGTTTGCTCCGCTAATCTGTTAGTCGGGTTCCGTGACTCAACGGCGCTCGTGACCGCGATATCCACAACTCTGACATTGACTTCTTGCGCCTCAACGACAGCGCCAATCGCGATGCTGCCTAAGATCAACAGGATTCTGTTCATTGTTATTTTTCTCCTATGGTTTGCGTTACGAATTAGTGTACGGTGGGGCTGGCCTGTTGGGTATCGTACAGCACACGCATATCCACGCGATCAGGGGGACTATCCAAAGGAAGATCTCAAACAGTGTAGTTCAGCTAATGTACTGCCCGTCGATCAGCTGGCTGTTACCCGTGTCAATTGGGAGCCTTGTCGTGTGGACTGTCATGATTCATCCGCCAGTGCGACGCCCGTTCGTAGCCAGTGGCCCAAATGTCAAGGTCAGGCGTCCCGGCGCGCCAACCAGCGGTTCGAGCGGGCGGGACGCTTGCACTCACCATAAGTGGCGATGCACTGAGCCGCGTTCCGCGGCCAGTCATCAGCGCTGCGCGCTCGGCCAGCCTCGTATTCTGCTCCGGATCGCGCAGGCCGCGCTTGTTCATCGCCGCCCTGATGGCAGCGCGGCGCGTCGAGAACGCATCGATCGCCTTTGGGAGGACACCCGCAATCTCGAACCGCCCGTCGCCATGGACCCTTTTCGATCGGCAGCCGAACGCTTCAAGGTACCGCGCCAAGTCTTCGCGGTGGATCGTGCCGATCAGCAACTTCGAGGCGTAGAATCCAACGTTCGCTACAGCGCTGCATTTGGCGTCCTCGCCTTGCCGCATGAGCCGATGACCGCGTGCGTGTTAAACTCCTGCAGGGTGTCGCGGCGTGAGCCGTCTTCGTTCGCGCGCTAACGTGGTACCAGGCGGAAGCCTGATCTTGTTCGTCGTCCGAGGTGTCGAAGTGTTGAAGTTAGCTGTTCTGAGTGCGGTGTTGGTGTTTTTTTCGTTCTCCGCTCACGGTCAGGATGGCGTGGACCAGAACGCGTGTATTGAAGCGTCGGAGATGCCGGGTATGCCGGATTGGTACCTGGTCAACACCTGTTCGTTTGCCGTGCAGGTGAGCTGGTGCGCACGTGATCTGCTGAGCGACCACCTTCGGTGCCGCTTGCAGGAAAGCACGTTCATGAACTATTACCACGGGTCGTCCGTGATGGAGCGTGGTGAGACGAGGGGGCTACCGATCCCGCTCACGCAGGATCTCGAGTTAGCGTTTGTCGTGTGTCGGTATGACGCTGGCGTTGGCGGTCTGAAGGGCGAGGACTATTTTTCGGACGGTAGTGTGAGGTGTCCGTTGGATGGGCCTGCTCCCGCGGACAGGCCGCAAACTGTTGATGGGTCTGAGCTTTCCGGAGCGGCGCGCGATGCGTCAGATGTGAATATCGAGGACGCGAATCACTGTATTACAGCGGAGAAAGGTCGCCGCAATTGGTGGTTCAGAAGTAGTTGTGGGTATAGCGTAGAGATTCTGTGGTGCAGGCGAAGTGAGTGCGGCGGTTCTTCTCCCGAGGAGGGCTCCCGCATTATGCGGGAGTATTATCCGTGGTGGACTGATACCCATGTTTCCGCGATGTTCGGGGGCCATGCAGCGTGGGCGATTGCGGATGACAAGTTTGTCCCTGTTACGGATGATTTCGATGTGGAGTTCGCTGCCTGTCGGTACGATTTCAATGCGAATTTCGGCATAGTGATTTCGTCAATCAGGCAGGATGGTAGTTTTCGCTGCGGGACGAAGTACTGAGTGTGTGACGTTCGCGGCAGCGAACCTTCTCTGTCGACCATGCTGCGACTGGTCGTCTTCGGCCGACCTTGCCGGGCGTTCTTCGCGGATGCAAACCTCTCTTTTCCCAGCTTGAGCTCTGGCGCACGTCGCGGCCACCGTCCTTTGCCCACCGGAACGGACCTTGCGGCCGGTGTTCGGATTCGTGAGCCGCGTCTGCACGACGTCCTTTTCCACCCAGGCCATCCTGCGTTCAACCGCCCTGTCGCGGGCGGCGAGAATCCGCCGGTCACCCCCGATCAGTGCGGCAACGGACACCGGCTTCGGGGCCGATAAGGTCAGATTCGTGCCGGGACGGTGCAGCATTGCGCCGTCTCTTTCTGCTTGCGCCGCGACCGCTGGCTTGCTCCGTGCGGTTCACGGCCTTCGAGCACTTCCTTGAGCGCGTCCGGATCGATCGGGCCCGAGAGGAGCCCCAGATTGGCCGCACCCCCGCCAGGCCGGCGGCTGGCCCCACTGTTCGTCGCTTGGTCGTTGGCGTGGTACCGGTCGCGTTTGTGGCAGGAGACACCCTGAGACGGGGAGGCGACCGCGCCGATCGACGCAACCATTTCACATCCCCGTTCAACCGGGCTCCGATGGGCCATACTATCGCCCGGACCGGGTATCTTCCCTCCTGGGCGCGGGGTCCTCGTTCTCGGCAACCGCGGTCCCGTGCTTGCGGTCCGCCATGGCGAACTTGCCGAACTCTATGAGGCGGGTCTTGTCGAGGTGTAGCTCGAGTGAAAACGAGGCCAGCTTCTTCTTCAGATCGTGCAGGAACCATTCTGCATCCCACTTGTACCGGAACCCGATCACGAAATCATCGGCGTACCGCACGATGATCGTGTCGGCACAGGCTGTGCGGAAGCGCCACTTCCTCTGGAACCTGAGGTGGAGGACGTAATGCAGGCAAATGTTCGCCAAAATCAGTGTAACAATCGAACCCTGCAGGGTGTCCCGCATGGCCTCGCGGGTGACAGCAGCGAACACCAAGGTCAAGCTGTCGGGCAGCGCCTCATCGAAGAACCAGCAGGTGTGGGAGGACAACCAGTGTCACAACGCCAAATCATGAGCCGTCGGCGGCGTTATGAACGCCGCTTGCCTCGTGCACTCCCGACAAGGCATCATCAGCCGTCGGGACACCTCCTCAACTTGATTGTCGCGCTACAGACTTCGCCGCTTTTGAAATCCGCGCGGAGTCATTTCGCATTTAGCTCGAGCGCGGACAGGAGGAGACCGGTGTGGTAGCCGGGCGCCGCGGCCTTGACTCGGAGGAAATCATGAACACACGACTCACGTATAGCTTTTTGGCCGTGCTGCTCGTTATCTTCGGATGGTTTGCCGGGAGCCGCCAGCCTGTCAAGGCCCAGGCTGGCGGCACGATCTGCGAATGGCGCATGTTCAGCGAGAACGTGGATGGGATGGGTAGCACATACGAGTACTCATCATCCAGGGCGATCTATGGGACGTCTTGGATGTATCACTCTTGCAGCGGGGAAGTTAGGCGCATGTTCGATGGTTGCGGAGACACCCACCCTAACGGATGCGCGCTTACCCTTCCGATACTGAGAGCGGCTACAAGCCTTGTTGGCTTCCAACCAAACATGAAGATGTTGGTCCAGTAGCGGGCTGCGGCCATGCAACTGGAAAAGTGCCTAATCCGCCATGAGGCGCACGTTTCGATCGTCCATCATGGCGCGCTAGATGGCTACGTGAGCGCATCGAACGTCAGCAGCTCAACGCGAAGCCTATCATTGCCCAGCGCACCTTGGGCAGTGAACGCGAGCACGGCCAGATATCCGAATCGCCACATGCTGTTCACTTTTTCTCTCTATACCTAGTCGCGGTTGAGTCTTGGCGCTGAAGCGTCGCTTTGAGTGCCACGATTTCTGGGCCCGAAGCCTGCGTGGGGGCCACCACGGCCCGACTCATCGCCTTCAGTTTTTTGCTCACGTAGACTAGGCGCCATCAAAAAGAATGAAAGTCATCATCACCGTATGATAGAGGGGCGAGTATCAGGACATGCTTTCCCATCTGGTGCCTAGAGTCAACATGTCCGTTGACGGTGGCCGATCATGGCAGATCGGTCGGCATTGGACGCTTTGGGGAGTGCGGACTACGTGGCCGCACCGACGATTCCCGGCCGACGGTGTTAATGCTGAAGCAACGCTCCATGACGCTCGTGAGGTCTTTTCGAGTGTTCGGTGTCATGCGCAGATCTGGTGTATGCAGCGAACCAGGGACGGTCGCGTTGCATCGAGGATGAATCGCTGGAACTGGAACAATTGGTACAGACGATATGGTAAGGAGCGGGGCGATGGGAAGAAAAAGGACGTCATTGGCGATGGTCATTGTTGTAACGTGTGCCATGGGCAGCGCGGTGGGTCAGCAAGACGAGTGTTCGGCGTCAGCACAAGGTGGCTTGAAGGAAAGCAGATGAGACGGGTACTCTCTTAAATCCAGGCCCTTTCTGTCTGAAAGGTTCTGACGATGTACAGTCGTGCCAACTTTCGTGGCGCGGCCGCAATCGCTGGGCGGTGAAGAGTAATTTTCAGGGTCATTGCCTGTCGTGGTCTTCTAAGGATTAGCCCGAATGTTGGAGTGCGCCTTTCCACAGCGCACTGTAATATCCGGGTTAGGCCTCGCCCATTACGATCTCGCTACATCGAGTCGGCACACAAGCGACTCCCAGACTCGTGTCCGTATTGGACTAGACTGGGTTTATTGTACAAAGAGCCTATTCTGCGTTGGTCATGAATATCTCAACAGATCCGCGATCGCCATAAAAGTCACTTACTTTAAGTTCATAGATTTGCCCAGGAATGAGCCTAGCGTTCAATTGCGAATTCGTCCCGTCACCGCCGTCATCATCGGTCGTGACGAGTTCCGGATACAACCTGTCGGAATTCGCTCGGTACAGAGAAATGACGGGGTCTATGCTGGTCGAATCAGCTCGTATTGTGTAGATTCCATCAGTAGTAATCTGCGGTCGAATATATGCACTCTCTCCTTCTTGAAGAGAAATGTTTTGCTGTTCGTTTAGTTGTAGAGTGGATTGTGACGCCTGTTCTACGGCAGCCGGTCTTTCAGATGCTTGAAGGGCCGCCTTTAGCTGGGAAATGTCGATATCGTTTATGTTTAGGACAATGGTGATAATGGAAGACAATGCGGTAGCGAAGCCACCAATGGCAAGGAGAGATCTCCAAATGATCTTCCTGAGCCTTTGGCGAGATCGTTTCCACATCAGTTCAGAGAGTTTGTCCAAAGAAGCGTTGTCTAATGCATCGATGTCTTGAATATTCATTTTTTCTAATCCTCTTGAGTTTTTGGTTTGGCTCGCTAGTGTCTGGCGGATTGCAAAACATTGTACACAATTAGCAAGTCCACGCGAGTCATGAGCTGGCGATCGGCTTCGTTAAAGCCAAGTGGGTCGACAAACCAACAGCAATTTCCGCTAACGCATTTCGGAACCTGTCAACGACATTGAGACACCGTTGTTCATGATTTAGTGAGCATCCGGCGAGGTTTTTGCCTCGGTCGGCGGATTGATCCAGACGGCTTTCGGAAGAGCCTGGGGTTTCGGAGGGCCATGAACGAAGCGTTCCGGGTTGTGTGCCCAGGCGTCTTGCAGGGTGCGTTGGCGTTGTTCGAGGACACGCTGGGCGCGGCCGTGATGGACGTCGCTGGGGGTGAGCATGGCGATCCCGGCATGTCGATGCTCGCGGTTGTACCACGGGAAGAAGGTCCGGCAGAACGCGACCGCGGCGTGGATATCATTGAAGCGCCCCGGAAAGCCGGGGTGGTATTTCAGCGTCTTGAACTGGGCTTCGGAGAACGGGTTGTCATCGCTGACTTGGGGCCGGCCGAGTGAGCGGGTGACGCCGAGGTCGGCGAGCAGTTGCGCGGTGCATTTGGCGGTCATGGGCGAGCCGCGGTCCGAATGCAGGGTCAGCACCTGGGGCTGGATGGCCTGCTTGAGGCAGCTTTGCTCGATGAGCCGGGCGGCGAGCGCGGCATTCTCCCGTTCGGCGACCATCCAGCCGACGACATAGCGGCTGAAGATGTCGAGCAGGACGTAGAGGTAGAAGTAGGTCCACCGCTTCGGTCCGAGCAGCCGGGTGATGTCCCACGACCAGACCTGGTTGGGCGCCGTGGCGAGGAGTTCGGGTTTGGCGTAGTGCGGATGGCTGAGCTGATTGCGCCGTTCCCGGACCGGCTGTTCGGCGCCCAGGAAACGGTACATGGTGCGTTCCGAGCACAGGTACCGGCCTTCGTCGAGCAGTGTGGCGACGACCTCGCCCGGGGAGCGGTCGAGGAAGCGCGGGGAGGCGAGCACGTCCAGGACGCGCTCGCGCTCGGTGCGATCCAGTGCCCGGGCGGGCGTTTTGCGGGGCTGCCGGGGCCCGGGAGCGGGCCTTTGGCGACGGTAGAAGGTGGCCCTGGATACGCCCAGTGCCCGGCACGCCGGGGCGACACCGACCTGCGGTGCGAGCGACGTGGCGGCCATCAGCAGTTCTTCCCGTCGTTGAGGTTCAATCCCAGCAGCCCGGCAATTTTTCCCTGCACGTCCAGAATCGTGTGCGCGGTGGCCAGTTCCTTCTCCAGGCGCACCACCTTCGCTTCGAGCTGGCGGACCTTGCCACTTAGAGGATTGGGCTCGGCCGGCTTGGCGCCACGTTTTTTCGGTGTCAGGGCCTTGAGCGAACCGTTGCGGCGCGCCTTGCGCCAGACGGACAAATGCGAGCTGTACAAGCCCTCGCGACGCAGCAGACGGCCGATCTCGCCGGGCTGGGTGCAACGGTCGGCTTCCTCGAGGATCCGCAACCGGTATTCGGCGCTGAACCGCCGCCGGGTCGGCTTGGCCACAACCTCCGGATCGGGCGCCCGGGGCGCTGCGGCGCCGCCGGCCCTGGGGGCCTCGTCGCTACGCTCCTCGACCCCCAGGGCCGGCGCGTCAGCACCCCTCAACATCATCGAATCGTTACTGCCTTTCATCGTCGTTCACCTCCACCGCCCTACACTAATTCCAAGGGTAGTCGATGTCTCAACGATGTTGGCAGAGAGGGTTTTGCCCTCCCACTGCATCGATCCGATCCCGCGGTGGGGGGTTGAGGCGATGGGTGGGGGAAGCCGTTCTCTCGGGCTGGGCGCCGGATGTGTCCTTGGCTGTCTTGGCGTCCCTTAAGAACCGCTTCTCGCACACCCGGCCGCGGCGCGCGTTCAGCCGGTGTCCAGGGGGTCGGGACTTGCTCCCGGTGCCCGAAGGCGAGCGCCCGGTATAGCGTGTCGCAGTCCGCAGGAACCATTGCAGGAACAGCGCCGGCAGTTGTCCCCAGAAATATCGGGGACGGCCGCCCTTCGCTTGTGCGGCCAGGAACAGCCGGCAGCAGCGCTGCTGGATTTGGTCGATGAGAAACGCCAGCATCATGAGGTAACTACATACGAGATTGAGAACGATGGTCTCGGTGGAAATTCGGTCAAGCATGTCGGCATCCTGGTAAGGGGAATCGTTCATGAATGCGGTGGCCGACAGAGGTAGGAGGGCCTTCGTGATTGTTTTTGTCCGCTGTCCGCGGTGTGTTTATCGCGACCTAAAGGTGGTTTCAACTGGCAACTCCGGCGCGATTCTGGAAATTTCCCGCCGAATTTCCTGAATCTCCTCGCCTCGCCCGTTCGCGATCATGTTCCGCGCGGTGGCCTGGGCGGTGAACAACGTGGACCGCAACAGTTGGATTTCAAGCTCGGTTCGCGGCCATTCGCGACGATCGAGGGCGTCCATAGCCAACTGTACCAGCACATGATTGGGCGATTGGTTCCGTTTTCTGGCGGCATTTTGGACGCGATTCCATTGTTCTTCGGTCACTCGAACGGTCTTCGACAGTGTGTTGGCCATGTGGTTTTCTCTGTATCCGGAAAGATTTCCCGGTCAATTGTGCCGGAACGTGCACAGGATCGGTCAATGATTTGATTCGGAAGTGCCGGTCTCGGGAAAGGAAGGCCTTGCCATGGAGTCGATTATGGAGGGCACCAAATTTGGTGCTGCTGTAGGTTGGTGGAAGCTGGCGTTCAGTCAATTTGAGGGAACGGGCAGATCGGGGAGCATACGTGCGCTGGCGATCGATCGGAGTCATGTCGTTTTTGTCCGAGATATCAATCGCTTGTCCATTCAGTCATTTTGACTGAACGGCGCCGTTGAATTGACTGAACTTTTCCCGGCACGGCCGCAGGGCGATTCTCTAGTATTGGGGCGTAGCCGACTGCAGGCCGAGAGGAGGTCGAGCGCAGTGGGAGGTAGTTGGCGACGGTCGGGGCAGCCCGCTGCGTCGGGTGTGAGAGCCAAGCCTGCCTCGGGCAGTGAGACAGGCCAAATATCCAAACACACCGACTTGGGCCAGAGCCCGCGCCGTTACGGCGATTGCGAGCCGTGGCGGCGATTGAGCGAGGTACCCGTTCCGCGGCCAGGCGCGCGTCCCGAATTCCTTGTACCGCATTCTAGGTAACAGAATTGCGCGCCTGGCGCAAGCCGGGGGCGCAGAACTTCACACATTCCGCACCGAGATTTTTTCGGGAGGACGGCGAAGCGGACACTTGTTTTCGATTCGCTTCGGGTTGGCTGTCACATGTTACCGCTGCGCATTCGGGTGGAAATCACATGTTACCTGTCCGCACCGAGGTGGCGGACCGACAGCGAGCGTGACGGAGTGCATGGGAATCGCGGGGCGCGATTGAAAGTGCGAGGTTGGGAGGTGTCGTGAGGCGGACGGGTCGGGCGACAGAAAGGCAGACGGTGATCGTTCGCGAAGGCGAAGGCCGGCGAGGCGGTGTGCGAAGGCAATGAGCGCGGCGCGCAGCGCCAGCTCGAGTCGTCGCCGGCGGCGGAAGCAACTCGGTGGCGAAGCCGTGCACCGCGGCGATCTCGGCAACGCGATGGCGCAGTCCGTGAAGCGTAGCGCCGAGGCTCCTGGAACGAGTCGGCGACATCGACGCTGGGCGATCATCGGCAGTAAGCGTCATCGCGAAACTGCCGATGTTGTCGTTCAGCGAGAACGGATGGAACCGATTGGCTGGCGCCGAAGGCGGCGTGCTCTTCAGAGCAGTGGATGGGTCGCCAGGCGTTCTTCGGCCACTTGGCGGATGCGCGAGCGGTCGGACACATGTGCGGGTCCGCGCGGATCTTCGAAGTAGTGAATCGCGTATCCACGAGTCCGGGCTGGAACGTGACGACCCGGTGCCACTCGGTCTTCTCGATCCGCTCGCCGCCGCCGGCGCGGTCCAGATAACTTTCGTCGGTCGCAATACTCATGTTCGCGACGCGGCCCCCCGATACCAGGTGGTTGATGACAACGTCGGCGCCGAGGCGGCCGATGACTTCTGCGCGGTTCAATCCAAACATAGCTAATTTCCTCAGGTTGATGACAACGGTTGAACGAACCGGGAATCTTCTCTCTCGATCCGGACCCGGTTCACCTCCCTTCAAGCCTCGTTCACTCCCAGCCGCCCGGGCCGGAGCGCTCCGCGACCACGGCCCGGGCCAGGTGACCGGAGAGACCGATCTGTACGAGCAGCGATTCGGGTGCAGTGGCGCGCGATTCCTCGGACGGGGCAGGTTCGGAAACCAGGGCGTCGGCGACCGATTCGGTGCGCACGGGGGCATTGAAGTCCAGCGGCACGGGGTCGGCGCCGGTACGGGCAGGGTGGTACATGTGATGTTCCTCGGCAGGGTTGACACTTCCCCGGGGACGGACACTCTCTTTCCGCCCCGGGGCGCTCGGCCCCGAAACCGCTCCGCCCGTCCGGGTCGCCGAGGACCACGGCAGGATCAGGAAAACCCCGTCAGTACCGGCCGCATGGGGGCGTGCTCGTGAAGCACCTCCACCTCATCGAACGACAGCCGCGCGAAGGACAGGCACAGCACCACGTCCTCCCAGTGCTCGAAGACGCCGAGTTCCTCCCGCGTGGCGACGTGTACGACGGTGAACTCGTCCCCGTACACGGGCAGCCCCCGGACATGCTCGGATTGCGCGTACGCCTTGAAAGCACAGTGCTGGCAGCGCGACGCTCCGAAGGTGGGGGCCTTGCCGCAGTGTGTGCAGATCTGGCGGGTTTTTCTCTTGTCGTACCGCCGGCGCGCGGCGGCGTTCCGGCCGGGCTGGCGCCGGGCGTCGACGACCGCGCACGGTCCACACAGCGCCTCGCCCTGGAACGTGGCGATCCCGCATCTCACACAGAGACCGGCTGTGCGCCGCGCTTTGTAAGCCGCCTTCTCGGCTGCCCGGCGTGCTACCAGGCACTCCTCGCAGCTTGCCCCCCCGTCCACGGAAGACTGCCGGCCGCAGCGGATGCAAAGGGACGCATCCCGGCGAATTCGCCGGCGTTGGCGGCTGCGCCGCCGCCCTTGCGAGCGTCGCGCGCTGACGCTCTTGCCGCCATACTTGCGACCGGCAAGCTTGGCTTTTCTGTACCGGGCCCGTTCGGCGGCCCGGCGGCGCTGGGCGCAGTGGCCGCACAGCCTCCGGTCGGGCTCGTGAGGATTGCGGCCGCACCCGGCACAGAGACCCCGCGCGAAACGTTGGTCGGCCCGGTCGCGGGCTCGCCGGTACTCGGCCTTGCGGGCCTCGGGATTCCTGATGCGCCTGATGCCGGCTTCGCGACGCTTCGCGGCGCGGGCGCGGTCGGCGGCACGTCTCTTGCCGACGCACGTTTCGCAGACCGCCCGGCCGGGTGCGGGCGGGCCGTTGCCGCAGCGTGGACACAATCCGAGCACGATGCGTTTGGCGGTTCGGCTGCGGGCGCGCTCGCGCTCGCGGCGGCGGCGCAATGCGGGATCGGTCAGGGGCACCTGGACGTTCTCCTTGGAAGCTGTGGGGTCTGCGTCAGCCGGCCGGCTGAACGTTCATACGGCGCCGTTCAGCGGCGTTGGCGGCGCTCGCAGAACAAGCCACACGCGGCGCCGCCGTAAAGCTGTACCCCGGAGCTCGTACCAAGGGCCGTACAGACAATAATCTCGTTGTACGCCGGGCGAAGGTCGCGGACGGCCTCGAACGAGGCGACCTCGGGCTTGGGCCGGCCGCGCGCGTTGCCGGATTGCGCAGATTCAGCGGGACGACGGCGAATGTCGCCATTACTTAGGGCAGTGAACCTTTCGACCGCGTAGGTGCGGCCCTCGTCCACAAGTCCGCTGCCAAAATGGTGAATCAAAAAGGTCGCCGATTGGCCGCGCCGGTCGGTGCGTTTGCTCATCGATGCCGCCTCCTTCGTGCCACGGATGGGAAGTCGGGCCGGCCCGCCTCCCCGGACACCGGCCGCCGTCCCGGCCACGGCCAATCTCCGCTTTCGGCGGTGTTCGGGCGGATGGAGGGCGAAATCGGCTGGAAACGGCGCGGTGCCGTTCGGGGACTCACGGGTACCGATTGTGATGGACGGAACGCGACAGCAGATGCAAGGGCAAGTTGGGGCAAGAACAAATGACGTCGCGGTGTTGTTAGCCGACGAATTCCGGTTCAGGGCGGACGGCGAGTGGGCAACTATCGGTTCGAAAGTCGGCGACGGCGCAGGATATCCGAAAACGCGCTGGATATTTTGATCACGTGCAGGAAATATGGAGAGGGATTGAAACCTTTCGGGAAGCGAATATGAACCGCTTTTTCGTTATGGCCAAAATGGATCATGAGGATGGTCCCTTTGACCGCACACTCGTCGAGCAGAATTACTCCGAGAATTACCCGCTCGTTCCCGGTCATGTTTGCCTCGTGGCAACAAGTGAAGAGAACAGCTTCGACGTTGCCAAAAGGCTGGGGCTGGTTTCGGGAGGCAACGAAGAGGCCTCTGGCATTGTCGTTCCAGCGCTAGCATATTGGGGGCTTGCCCACAGTGATCTATGGCGATTGCTCCAACCGACGGGAGAATCTAGGAACGTGGACGCGGTGGGTCGAGTCCGCGCATTGCAAGAGCGATTGAAATGACCAAGGGAAAGGAGGAGCATGGAGAGCCGCTTGTCGTTATTTGTCAAGGGACACGCAAAATGAAGTCAGTTGTACTCGCTGTTGGGTTGTTTGGTCTGACGGCAACTCATGCTCAGGGCTCTCGTATAGAAGCGGTTCTCACGGCTTTAACGGACGCAGAAAGAAACTCCTTTTCGGCAGAAGCAGTCCGGTCGGCTGGTCACAGTTGCCGTTCTGTATCCAGCTCGATCCTTCGTGCCGTGGACGACGAACGCAATGTGCATATTACCGCGCGCTGCACTGACGGCATGGACTACGCGATCATGGTGGCGCCTGACGAATCTACAAGGATTCTAGAATGCGGCCTGTTGGAATTGGTGACAGGCGATAACTGTTGGGAGCCTCTAGAGTAGCAACAGGAACAATCTCTGCCTTCGCGTTAGCACACGGTCTGTTGTCGTCTTTGAACTGGGCAGGCCGTAGTAGGTTTGCTTGGGCGGATTCGGCCCAGGTGAACGGGAAATGTGCGGCTTTGGTCTCCAGAGCTTAAATCGGGTCACACGGCTCAATTTTCGCAGTGCGGCATCAACATCCTCTTTGGAAGCCTGCTCGACATCGACGGGGAAGGCAGTGCCGGACATGCCACCGTCGAGCACCAGCCGGGCGGTATGCCAGTGCTCGGCGGGGTCGCTGGGTTCGCGCGTTTCGTCCTGCATGGACCGGGCGGCCATGGCCGTCCAAGCATCGCGGTCCAGGTCGAGACGCCGGTTGAGCTTGTCGCAGATCGAAAGCGCGTCGTCGAGATGCAGACGCACACGAAGTATCCCCTTCACCAATTGGAACTTGCGTCTCACTTATGTCGATTTGTCCTTCTCCGCGTCCCAGTTTTCGACACGCGTTATCGCTCGCTTGACGGTTTCAACTCGAAACAACTCTGGATGTCTTAGAACAACACTTTCAAAGGCGTAGTCGAGCATTCCCATATCCGTCAACGCCTTGTAACCTTGTGTCTCTTCTGTGCGGTTGACCGCGCGCTCAACTGCGTGAATAATTCCGTGCCGCTTAATCATTTGCCATGTCCTGGAAGCACGAATTCGTTTGCCATGTTTTCTCGCAAGAGTTTCTTCGTAAGCGTATACAGCTCGCAATGATTCTTTTTCTGCAAGAGTAGGAGCCGCGTGTAGTGATACACGCAGCTCCACGGCTCTGCGTTTGGCTAAAATCGCCAAGTCTGGTCGGCCCCGATCTTCCGCGTTCTTGGCGAACGATTCGCACTTTTGCCAAGTCTCTAGCCTTTCTATGCGTTCTTCGTAAGGGTCTTTCATGGCGCCTTTCTGCTGCGACTCGATAACGCACGACCTCCGGTTCGTCGCCCACGGGCGTGTCGTCCTAGCTCTGGCATGTGTTGCGGTGCACTAAGCGTGGGCTGGTGGCAGCGGACTGGTGGGCGATTCTTGCTCCGCTGACCGGGTGGTTTATGGTGAGGTCCGTCCGCGTTGCGCATATTCCGCAGCGTGCCGATCCTGGCGACCTCCGGCTCTGCCGTTTCAGGATCGTTCTTTGCGGCCTTAACTGTCCCAGAGCCAAGGACGGTCTCACTATTCATCATCACGTTGAATAGTTTCATTGCGCAGCACCTGTCTTTGCCCACCAGGTTGACGCGGATAATATGGGGGGAAGGACTATGTTCATCCACGCGGAGCTAGTCTACCGAACTGCTCATCTGGAGATTCTCGTCGTGAGCGCCGCCGAGAACACGGCTACGGTAGTACCTACCAACGGCCACGTCGCTGTCATGTCCGGCCCAAGCCTTTCGACGGCAGTTGCGAACTGCGCGGACCAGACGGCACGGGACCGGCGCACCGGTCAAGAGTTTTGGCAGGGCGAAGTATGGCCAGATCCGATTGTTCGCCATCACTATGGCTGGGAAATTAGCGCCCGGAGTTCATCAATAGCATACGGCGGGTCTCGTCGGTGCAACATTGCGTGGCAATTGGGACAGACTGGAACAAGGTCTTTCGTAGGGTCAACCAAATAGCCGGAGCCAAGTTTGGAAACCGGCACAATATGGTGAACATGTATGAAATCGCGGCCAATCTCGCCATATTGTTCCTCGAGCAAAAGACCGCAGACCTTGCACCGAGTACCTTGAAAAGATATGCAAAGTGCTCGGTTAAGCCGGCTGCGTTCATATCGGTTGACTTCCACCCTTTGAACTGCGCCTTCAGGCAACCGTTCGGTAGGTCCAGCATCCAAGGGCTCGATTTCTTCTACCGGGAGAAGAGCGACGACCATACCAAGGACGCCACCGGCCCAAAAGAGAATCGCTTCCTGTACATCGGACTCATCTTCATGCGCTATCATCACTGGAGTTCGTTGGACACTCAATTCGAGGTGTGTCCAGTTCGTCTTCCATGTATCAGGCAAGAGCGGGTCTGCACGCGCGCGATTAATTCGGAGATCTACGTTTGCTCCCGCATCAGCAAGCGAGCGGGCCATGAAAGCAAATACCGATCGCTGAGACTTGGTGGATTTAGCCATTTCGCGAACTACATCGGCGCCAAACCTGCCAATTCTTAGACTGGAGTGAATGGTTCTCCAGCCAATGGTGGTACGCACGGAGAAGCCTTCGTTGTCGTGAAGGTCTTTCGGGCTGAAATCGAGATAGACGCCATCGGAGCCCTCGCCGCGCTGCCCACGAAGGGCAACACCGAATCTGAGCGAGAGAAGCGTGGCGAGATCGTTCGGATCAGGCAGCCTCATCATCGGCTTCCAATTCAGGATCAGGCAAATCGTCAACAAGACGACGAAGCAGGCGCGACACCTCAAATCGCAATTCAGAAAAATATCGCGCGGTGGCTTCGTTGATGGTTCCCAATTCGGCCGAGCACAGAGCCCACAATAGTGAGTCCATACCCTGCACGGTTACACCAGATGCCAGGTTGGGCACGTAGACCTTGTGATAGTAGTCATGTCCGCTGTTGATACGCACCGCTTTGTGACCATCGATTATGCATGGTTCCCACAACATGCCGTCATCAATACTGTCAACGGGTTCAACGAAACATTGACCGGGAATCAGAGCGCTGGAAACCTTCAGTTTCAGACGGATAGTGCCTTGTGGGTTGGTTACCTCAACGTCTCCTGAAACGGGATTGAGGACATTGACGTTGGCTGTGTGAAGTTCCGATTCCTTTGCAGCGATGTTTCGATTGGAACTCACGTGCGCGCCCTTGGCCTTTTCCTGAATGTTTTTCTTTCGTCCCTTTCTGTAACGTTGCTGTGCCGCCCTTCGAGGGGATGGTAGGAACTCGTCGCGGAGCCAATTCCAAAGCTCCGCGTTCAACCGGATCCGTGATTTTTTGATATCGACATGAAACGCTTCATCCAAGTCGTGGAGGAACGAGAATTCCACCCGAAGAAGGGAGACGTGAGGCTCTTTCTGGAACATGTTGAGCCAATCTGCGTCATGAATAAGCCGCTGTTCCCTATAGATATATATCCCTTGGCGATCATTTGTTATACGGGCGCGGGTGGCAGCGTGGTCGTCAGGAAATTCTTCGCG
This sequence comes from Candidatus Rariloculaceae bacterium, assembly GCA_965262365.1. Taxonomy (GTDB): domain Bacteria; phylum Pseudomonadota; class Gammaproteobacteria; order Steroidobacterales; family Rariloculaceae; genus UBA6522. The sequence continues at coordinate 1,669,660 of OZ253541.1, read as the reverse complement.
TCGGGGCAAGACGAACGCTCGAACATGAAAGCTGGCCTCGTTGCCATTCTCCAATTCAACGGTCTGGACTTGTTCCGCCACGAGAGTGGAAAGGCCCTCGCAATATGGGTTCCATGGTTCAACGGCATCGCCGTCGAGCCTGATTTCGATATTGCGTGCACGACCGTCTGTGGAATCGAGAAAGCGCTGGTAGACCATGCCTATGTGCTCAAACAGCTTATTCTTGTGGCGGCGAAGAGCATTGCGAGCGTGTGTGCCGGCCGGGTCCCTGTATTCGCGTGAAAATATACGATCGATCTTGTCCCATATCACGACTGTCCCCGAGTGATCGACAGCCACTTCGTCAAGAATGTGCAGACAGTCAGTATCAGGGTCGGGAAGCTGCAATTTCCACTCGCTTGCTGCTACTACGAAATCCAGGTCCCACGTCGCCTGAAGGGCAGGTGAAGTACCATCCGGGCGCGTCAGAACGGAGAGCCGGCGACAGAAAGCTGTCGAGGCAGTCTTCAGGCCAAGTCCAAATTTGCCCAGACTTGCGGGATTATCGCGTCGCTGAGAACCATACTTCATCGCATTGAGAAGATCATCACGGTCCATACCGATGCCATTGTCGGCAATACACACGCGAACGTTTCCACGGTAGTCCATGTTGATCCGGACATCCACAAGAGTGGCTTCGGCCGCAATTGAGTTGTCAATTATGTCCGCAACTGCCGTAACGAACTCGTAGCCAGTGTCGCGCAAACCCTCAATCATGCGTGCCGGATCAGGGAGCAGTACATGCGTGTCACTCATCGCAATCCTCCTATATCTTGATTTCTTTCCATGAGCTTCCAAGCTTGAGGTGGCCTGAAGCGGTGAGGGTTGGTGCACTGGATCTCTCACAATCAATATAGCGTCGTCCGGTATCCGGGTCGCGCCGGAGCGTTACACAATCTCCCGGCTGAAGCCCGTGCTGGCGAATGAATGCCGTCATTCTCGTCAGGCGGAACTCGTTTCTCGTCCCGTCAAAAAATTTGTTGTTGTAATAGATGAACGCGAATTCCCATCGCTGCTCGTCTACGTCGTAAAACACGAGGTAGTGTCGAGGGTTTTTCGATTCAGTTCCCAGTTTGGGGAAGAAAGAAAGTATGCGGCTGTTCTTTGGTATAAGGATGCCGGCCTGATGCCCACCAGTGTGTCCTGTATCGTTTGGACTCAGTTCCTTGGTGATTGCCAGTGGAGGTGCGTCATTCGGCATGGGGTCGGCTCCGAACTGGTGATTTCATTAGCGCACGCATTATGTCCTCAACTCCGTCATCTGTACCGTCCTGGCCGACTACAGCGGTCTTGGCCAGATCTCTTTTCCGCGTCAGGCGCTCATTGATAATTTCTTCTACCGTATTGATATAGAAGAGTCGGTGCACCGTTACTGGCCGTGTTTGACCACGGCGATATACGCGTGCCGAAGCTTGGTCTTCGACGGCGGGATTCCATTCAAGGTTATAGTGGATGACGTGATTTGCCGAGGTGATGTTGAGTCCGGTACCGGCGGCGCGCGGATTCAGCACCAGCAGCGCGCCGCCAGCAACTCTGCTGAACGCATCTATGATCGGCTGGCGGTCGCCCATTGGAGTCCTTCCGTCGATGTTGGATACATAGACGCCAAAGCGGTGTGAAATGTCGGTGACCACGATATCGGACATTGCATTGAAGGACGAAAATAGAACCGCCTTCTCCGCGTTGGAGAAGATTTCTTCAAGAATTTCAACAAGACGCCTGTATTTGGCGCAATCTATGGCGGGATCACTGGTATTGCTTCCGGTGAGGAGCGGATGTGCGCAAAACATTCTGAGTCGAATCAGTGCAACCAGTGTGGCTCTGCCTTCATATTCATCCATGATCGCCTGCCGGATAGCGTCATAAGCGTTGGCCTGAACATCATCGAATTCGAGTGCCTGGGGTATTTGTATACGTCGTGGCAGGTCATTCGCAACGTCTGCCACATGTCTACGCAGGAGAATGGGTGACACGAGCGGTTCCAGTGCTGCCGCGTCGCTTGTCTCGTCCTGGAACTCCGATTCAAAAGCTGTTTGAGTACCAAGAAAACCGGGCAATACGAAATCGGTAATCGACCAAAGATCCCTTAAGCGGTTTTCTACCGGAGTGCCGGTGACAGCAATTGATGCGCGTCTGGATAGCTGCTTTACGGCAGATGCGCGACGGGTTCCGGGATTCTTGATGGCTTGGGCCTCATCGAGAACCACCACGTTCCAATCAATTCTCTTGAACAGGGGCAAATCCCTGATCAAGGTGTCATATGAAGTCAGGACAACATCGCTGCTGGACAACTCATCTGGAAACCCGGTGCGCTGGTGCCCTCGATGCATCAGCGTGCGGAGGGCCGGGACGAATCGTGCTATCTCCCGTCGCCAGTTTTCCAGCAGTGTTCCAGGAGCAACAACAACAAAAGGAACTCGACCTTCAAGTGACTCTCTGGCGAACAGCGCGATGACCTGAACGGTCTTGCCAAGTCCCATTTCGTCAGCAAGGATGCCGCCAATCTCCTGCGAAGTGATAGTGGTGAGCCACCGAAGACCGTCCTTCTGGTACGGAAAAAGGGTGCCGACAAAAGAAGGTGCGACGTTCAGGTCTGGCGTTGCCTTTTGTTGGGATGCACTTGCTGCGTTCCCCGACTGATCAAGAACCACGGTGTCGTCCCTGGACAGGTTGGTAAGCCTCAGGTACTGGCGTAGCGTAATTGGACCAAGACAGTCTATATCCGCTTCCTTCAGGGTCTGGCGAACTTCGTCCAGGCTGCCGGGAACCAATGGGTACCAGTTCTGTTTGTCAACGATGTGATCGGGCGTTTCGTCAAACAGCGCCGGAATGGGAATCCTGATTTCTTGGTTGATCGCGAACACGGCTACGCGCAGTGGCAATGAATAGTCCCTTGGTACGGCTTCAATAACTATTGCCGGGCGTAGTGGGTAGCGTGAAAAAGTGAGGGTGTTGACCGACGAATCGCTGTCAATTGGCGGGAGTCCGGGCACCATCAGGCCTTCGACACCTGCACGATAGACGCTGTCCGCACTGGGAACCAATACTTTTCCGTCAGCCTCGCGGACTATCAAATGTCCATTTACGATTTCCCAGTGATTACCGTGTTGCCCGTTGGGCTGGTGCGCGGATTCTGGCATGGTCGATCAGGCTGAAAATTCTTTCTGCACGGCGAGAAAAATCAAGTATGCGTCGTGATGCAACCATGCATCTCCGAGAGTCGTAAGGCATATTGACTGCTCGATAGGTCTGAGGTCTCTGCGTCCATCTGTGCTACCTCTCAGCATGCTGCATTGGTTACCGCGATGTCGTAGTCGAGGGCGGGAAGTGGCGCACGATGGTAGAAGACGGGCGGTTTGAAGACAAGATGCTGGCACTTGGCGACGAGATAGACGGCACGGGCGGCACAGCTCACGCTGCCTGTGTGTTGATTCAGGACCAGCTACGCGGCCGGGCGACTGTGGGTGGACGCGATGCATTTGGCGCGCTAGAGCAAGCGGTTGCTCGGAATACCGATAGCTCCGCAATGACTTCGGCAGGGCCGCGCGGCGACGAGACGGGCGCACAAGCCGTGGAGACTCGAGAAATCGAATTAGACAGGATAAATTTGCATTCTGGGTCTATTTGTGACAAGTTGTCATAATTCGACACAGATCTTCAAGAATGGAGACTCATTCTAACACGGAATTTTCGAGCCTGATGACACGGGCCGGACTGGGTATCACTGAGGCTGCGGGGCTGTTGGGGGTCCATGAAAGGACGGTCCGGCGTCACATGAAAGGCCAGGCGAAGCGCATCGACCAGCTGAAACTCGAGAAACTTCGCGAGGTTGCCAATGAACGGTGCCGGATGGACAGGTCTGAAGGATTTCGATTTATTGATCTGTTCGCCGGAATCGGGGGACTGCGACGTCCGTTTGAGGAAATTGGCGGGCGTTGTGTGTTCACGTCGGAGTGGGACCGGTTTTGTAGGGAAACCTATACTGCAAATTTTCCGGAACCCGCAGACAGCGATCACGAATTTGTTGGCGACATTCGGCCATACTCGGCGGATCCTGAATCTGTGCCGGCACACGATGTGTTGTTGGCCGGATTTCCCTGCCAGCCGTTTTCGATTGCGGGCGTATCCAAAAAAAATGCGCTGGGGCGTCCGCACGGATTCCTTTGTGATACACAAGGGACGCTGTTTTACGATCTGGCCAAGATCATTGCTCACCGTCGCCCACCGGTCGTATTGCTGGAAAACGTGAAGTATCTTCAGCGACATGATGGCGGCAGGACGTTCGCGACAATCTTGAATGTCCTTGAGAACGAGCTTGGCTACACCGTACACACGCGAACCGTGGATTCGTCGCCTTGGGTCCCGCAAAAGCGCGAGCGAATTTTCATTGTGGGATTCAGGCAAGAAACAAAGTTCGATTTCGACGACCTGCCCGTTCCGGAGGGACCTGGCCCGAAACTTGGCGCGATCCTTGATCGGGAAGTTGACGGGAAATACACGCTGACGGAACACATGTGGCAGTATCTTCAGGACTACAAGGAGAAGCACCGAAGAGCAGGCAACGGGTTTGGTTATTCGCTGTTCGGCGTGGGTGACGTCGCACGGACGCTTTCTGCCCGCTATTACAAGGACGGATCGGAGATACTAATCCGACAAGATGGTAGGCGTCCTCGCCGTCTCACTCCCAGGGAATGTGCGCGTCTAATGGGATTCGATAAACCTGGCGAGGCTGAGTTCAGGATTCCAGTGTCTGACACTCAGGCCTACCGGCAGTTTGGCAATGCTGTGGTCGTTCCCGTTGTTCGGGCGGTAGCCCAGCTCCTGAAGCCCCAAATCGCAGAATATCTCGCATTGGAAGGGCGTGAAATGCCGTCGGCGCAGCAGGCCGAGTTTCTGATTCCGTGAACACTGCATGACACATTGATCGATGGCTGCTGACAGCGTGACACCGGACGTCCGCAGTCGGATGATGGCCGGCATAAGGGGCAAGAATACGAAGCCGGAATTGGCAATGCGTTCAGCGTTGCATGGCCGCGGATTTCGGTTTCGCCTCCACTGCAAGGAGTTGCCCGGAAAACCCGATCTGGTTTTTCCGAAGTTCAGGGCCGTGATCTTTGTAAATGGCTGTTTCTGGCATGGTCACGGGTGTCACTTATTCAAGTGGCCCAAGACACGGAGCGAATTCTGGCAGCGAAAGATCAACTCAAACATCGATCGTGATCGCAGGCAGCGGCTGGCTCTCTTTTCTGCTGGATGGCGCGTGGCAACTGTCTGGGAGTGCGCTCTCAAGGGACGCACAAGCGTGAGCGTCGACGAGATCGCAGAGGAATGCGCGGCGTGGCTGGAATCCGATCAAAACGAACTGAGGCTGAGCGGTAATGAGACTCGGACAATTGCGTGACTACTTTGCCGGCGTAGGCGTAAAGCGCTTGAGCGCCGTGGATGCGGATCGAAAGAGTTCCCACCAGCACGAGGTTGGTACGACACGCGAAATGAGGGATCAGTTTCTTGGAGAAAAACCACATGAACGCTTCTCAGTGGTTTATGTCTGGTTGGGTCAGGACCAGGACGGCATCAGTACCGAGGACAGGGCCACACACTACGATACGCGTGCGCACAAGCTTCATCGGTCGCCGGAGTGGCGTCTTTACTACCGTTCAAACGCAGTGACAGACGCCATGAGAGAGGGTGACACCTTGTTCTTGGCGATGGACCATTCAAGGGTGCTCTATTTCATTGTTGCTCCGAAAAACTCGACCAGCGAGCGCCAACTGTCCTGGTTGTTCAATCTTCGTCCGCGAGGACGAAGATTTGTATCGAGGGAGTTCGCGGACGAGGAACCGGAACTCGACTTTGCGGCACGCTTCATACTTGACGAGATCGGGATCGAGTTCGAGGATCCGGACACGGACAAGCTGGACAGTATTGTCGAGCAGTACGGTACTTCGTTTCCGAAAACTGCGGATTTTTCACAGCGAGCGCGCCTCACCCTTCCCGAAGTCCGTGCGGAGGACGACCCTGATGCAGCACTCTTGGCATGGCTGAGTCACGAGGAAGCCCTGTTTCGGCGTTTGGAGCGCCGAATCGTTGCTGCGCGACTGGGGCAAGGATTCGATGTCGACAATGGAAGCGGCGTGGATGATTTCATCAAGTTCTCGCTGAGTGTCCAGAACAGGAGAAAAGCTCGTATGGGGTATTCGCTGGAGAATCATCTTGAAGCTGTGTTTCATGCCTACGAGCTTTCCTACGTCCGTGGAGCGGTCACGGAGAACAATCACAGGCCGGATTTTCTGTTTCCCAGCGCGGAAGCCTATCAGTCCGCTCCCGAAACAGGATCACCATGCCTGACAATGCTGGGAGTCAAGTCTACTTGCAAGGACCGTTGGCGACAGGTGCTGACAGAGGCGGTGAAAATACCTAGAAAGCACCTTCTGACGCTTGAGCCCGGAATATCCGCAAGGCAGACGAGTCAGATGGAAAGGGCCAATCTTCAACTCGTTGTGCCAGAATCGATTCAGGATAGCTACACACAGGATCAGCGCGATTGGCTACGGAATCTTGATGACTTTATTCGAGAAGTAGGATCTCGCAGTTCAAAATGACAAACTGTTGAAGATCCGAGTCTTTTCCTCCAGCCATGCTCCGTGATTGAAAGCGGGTCACGATCCGAGCCATCGCCTTCCTTCAACACGGTTTGCGACTGACCAGCCATGATCCTGTTGTTGCGCGTAGGTTGGCATGTCCTCCAGAGACTGATTCGCCCGCGGTATTGACAGGAACAGTTAATTCCTGTTATTTATGGTGAGTGTCTCACTATAGTAGGTCCAGCTATGCCAACATTCTCGATCAGTCTGAACGACGCGCAAAACGGGCGCGTTGATGAAGCGCGTGAGGAGATTCAGAAAATGTTTGTCGGTGTGTCGATATCCAAGAACGACGTGGTCAAGTACCTCATGTTCGGGCGTAGCGACAAGCACAAGGCGCGGTTGTGGGACATCGCTCTTGAGTCGCTGACAGAGGATGTGGCGGAAGCCCTGCACGCGCTGGAGGTGGACGGCGACGACATCACGATGGTGCTGCAGCGGCTCAGTGAGGCTCACGCCAAGTCCCGCGATCTACACTTGCCGAAGAAGGTGGCCAAGGACATCGTGCCGGGACGGTTGTAATGGGATGGCCATGAAGCACGTCAATGACCTGATCGAAGAGGCATATCGGTTGGAGCATCGCCGAGCACGGGATGCGGATGCAGGTGAGCCACGAGATTGCTCTGGCGCACCGGGACCGAACCATCTCATCAGAACGGCCGCAGGCCGGACATTCCCACCCCGTTTCAATCCGCACCGCTTCAGTGTCAATGATACGGTGATCCGTGCACAAGGCGTGGATCAATCCGGCTCACGAAGTCTTCACACCGTCACCTGAACCCCTTTTGGGTGGGCCAGTTTTCAACGCCGATTGACGGCCACGGCAAATTCAATCAGCGTCGCCGTTCCCATATATTGAGTTCGTGCAGTGCATCAATCAGTCCATAATGCTTCATATGGGCTGGGTCGCGGGCCGCGGGGTGACGGTACAGAACGTGCAATACGCCGCTCACAGTACAGTACCGAATACCCCGGTCGGTTCGTGCCCAGCTGTCGTCCGATATCGAATACAAGTCTTTAAGCCCGTTTCCAATGTCCGAACCGCAGAGAATTACGACATCGGGCTTGTACATGGCCAGTTGCTCCCGAATGAAATGGCGATCACGTTTCATCGCACTCCGAATCTCCTTCCAGTTCGCGCTTGGGCCTCCGCCATTTTTTTTCACATTCATGAAAACTATCTGACGCACTGCCCGGTCGCGACGCACTTCGTTCAGCCATCCGTCGAGTTCGGACCATGGCTTGAGTCTTGGAAGCGCCAGGATGCCCTCAATCCACCGCACCATAGTTGGATAGAGGTTCGGTGTGCGCAGGTGATCCCTCAGGTCAAAGGATTCGTCGGTGTACGCTTCTTTCAATACAAAAACGAGTTGCAAGGTAGCCTTCTCGAACCCATCGGGGTCCACAGCACCGTCCTTTACGAACAGATCCTCGCCGTGCTCTTGGCACCGCGATTCCCACCGTTCAAACAGCTCGTTTTCTTTTTCAGTCAGATTCATTTTTTCCCCTGGGACAATATTCAATGCCGATTGACACGTTAGCCATCGCTTTCGCGATTATCGTACCAATATGATCGGCCACCTCGATCAAGTGCTTGTCGTCAAGGTGCGCATATCCCGCAGTGGTCCGGTGCCGCCGGTGCCCGAGCAGTTTGCCGACCAGCGGCAGGTTCTCGCCAGCCATAACGGCTTGGCTGGCGGCCGTATGTCTCAGGTCATGGAGACGAACGTCATCCAATTTGGCAAAGGCGCGCAGTTTCGACCAGCGGCGTCCGAGATCCCGCAAGGGCCCGCTCCCGCCGGGGTGGGGAAAGACAAACTCGCCGCCTCGCGGCAGACTTCCAATGACCGCCCGGGCGGGCGGCGGAAGCTGGATCGTCTTGGGCCCGGTCTTGGAATCCGGCAGCACCGCGCGGGTGCCCCGGATCCATTCCCATCGGAGCCCCGTTATCTCTGAGGAGCGTGCCCCGGTGAACAGCAGCAGCCGGACCGCGTCGGCGGCCTGGGTGTCGTCGGTCCGGTCCAGAACGCGCCCGAGACGCTTCAGTTCCTCCACCGACAGGTTGCATTGTGGAACCTGTGACAAGACTATTTGTAGAGTTTGATCGAACGGGGAGATTGTTCGAGGCGTCGATAACAAGAGTAAAGTTTCCGTCGACTGCACTATCCCGATGCAGTTAAGTTTCCGTCTGCTTGGCCGATCGCGGTTTTGGCGACAATTTGATGCTGTCCGTAGTGCGTCAGCAATTCCCGCTAATCCACGGAGTTGAGTGAATAAGCGGTTTTCAGGGGGTCTGGAAAAAAGGTTCTCGTAAACTTTTCATCTTAGAATCAGTATCATGTCAGCACCTTTTGAAGCAATAGGTGATTGAACATGTCCAACCGCCTCACCCGCAAGACACTCAGCGTCCCGGGGCTGCTCCGGGAAGTACGCGCCGGTTTCGACCGCATCGAGGATACCATCGCCAGCCGGGGACTGAACCTGACGGACTGTCTGATGTCGGGGCTGGCGGTGTTCGGATTGAAGTACGTCTCGCTGTTACGGTTCGACCGCGACGCTCGGCAGAACGAGTTGATCCGGTCGAACCTGAAGAATTTGTACGGAATCGGGCGGGCGCCGTCGGACACGGCGTTGCGGGAACGGCTGGATGAGGTGGATCCCCGGACGTTGCGTCGCGCGTTCAAGCGCCTGTTCGCGGTGTTGCAGCGGGGCAAGGGCCTGGAGGGTTTCATGCATTTGGGCCATTACCTGCTGTCGGTGGACGGCACGGGGTATTTTTCCTCCCCGAGCGTGCATTGCGAGCATTGCTGCGAGAAGCATCATCGGGACGGGCGCACCACGTACTACCATCAGTTGTTGGGCGCGGTGCTGGTGCATCCGCAGCACCGGGAGGTGTTTCCATTGGCGCCGGAGCCGATCGTCAAGGGCGACGGGGCGAAGAAGAACGACTGTGAGCGCAACGCGGCGAAGCGGCTGTTGAAGGATGTGCGCCGCGAGCATCCGCATCTGAAGCTGATGGTGGTGGAGGATGCGCTGGCCTCCAACGGCCCGCACATCGAACTGCTCAAGGCCTTGGACATGCGTTTCGTGCTGGGTGCCAAGCCGGGCGACCACGCGCACCTGTTCCAGTGGGTGGAGGCGACGCCGCAGACACGCACGTTGGAGACGGTCGACGCCGACGGCACGGTGCACCGGTTCCGTTATCTCAACGGTGCGCCGCTGAACGACGCGAATTTCGAGTTGGAGGTGAACTTCCTGGAGCACTGGGAGCGGTGCCCCAACGGCAAGGAACAGCATTTCTCGTGGGTCACGGACCTGCCGATCGACGAATCCAACGTCATGGACTTGATGCGCGCCGGGCGGGCGCGCTGGCGGATCGAGAACGAGACGTTCAATACCCTGAAGAACCAAGGCTACGGCTTCGAGCACAACTTCGGTCACGGCGAAAAGCATCTGGCGACGGTGTTCGCGCACCTGATGATGCTGGCCTTTTTGATCGATCAAATCCAGCAGCGCTGCTGCCGACTGTTTCAGGCGGCCAAAGCCAAGGCCGGACGCGCCCTGTACTTCTGGGACAAGCTCCGGAGCCTGTTCCTGGGTCACATCGTCCCCGACTGGGAGACGCTCTACAAGGCCATCGCGTTCGGCTACCGCGCCAGCGAACTCGTGGCGCACGACACCTCATGAGGCGACCGCCGCGGCCGACCGTGCGACGAGCCGGTGCTTCAGGGGAACAGGTAGCCAAACAGACCATCCGGCGCCGAGCCGGCGGGAACCGCTTCCCCCGTCGTTGGCCTCACCCCCTCAGACAATCTCAGTCCCGGCAAATTTGACATCCCAACCGCGTTAGCGGGAATTGCTGGTAGTGCGTCAGCAATTCCCGCTAATCCACGGAGTTGAGTGAATAAGCGGTTTTCAGGGGGTCTGGAAAAAAGGTTCTCGTAAACTTTTCATCTTAGAATCAGTATCATGTCAGCACCTTTTGAAGCAATAGGTGATTGAACATGTCCAACCGCCTCACCCGCAAGACACTCAGCGTCCCGGGGCTGCTCCGGGAAGTACGCGCCGGTTTCGACCGCATCGAGGATACCATCGCCAGCCGGGGACTGAACCTGACGGACTGTCTGATGTCGGGGCTGGCGGTGTTCGGATTGAAGTACGTCTCGCTGTTACGGTTCGACCGCGACGCTCGGCAGAACGAGTTGATCCGGTCGAACCTGAAGAATTTGTACGGAATCGGGCGGGCGCCGTCGGACACGGCGTTGCGGGAACGGCTGGATGAGGTGGATCCCCGGACGTTGCGTCGCGCGTTCAAGCGCCTGTTCGCGGTGTTGCAGCGGGGCAAGGGCCTGGAGGGTTTCATGCATTTGGGCCATTACCTGCTGTCGGTGGACGGCACGGGGTATTTTTCCTCCCCGAGCGTGCATTGCGAGCATTGCTGCGAGAAGCATCATCGGGACGGGCGCACCACGTACTACCATCAGTTGTTGGGCGCGGTGCTGGTGCATCCGCAGCACCGGGAGGTGTTTCCATTGGCGCCGGAGCCGATCGTCAAGGGCGACGGGGCGAAGAAGAACGACTGTGAGCGCAACGCGGCGAAGCGGCTGTTGAAGGATGTGCGCCGCGAGCATCCGCATCTGAAGCTGATGGTGGTGGAGGATGCGCTGGCCTCCAACGGCCCGCACATCGAACTGCTCAAGGCCTTGGACATGCGTTTCGTGCTGGGTGCCAAGCCGGGCGACCACGCGCACCTGTTCCAGTGGGTGGAGGCGACGCCGCAGACACGCACGTTGGAGACGGTCGACGCCGACGGCACGGTGCACCGGTTCCGTTATCTCAACGGTGCGCCGCTGAACGACGCGAATTTCGAGTTGGAGGTGAACTTCCTGGAGCACTGGGAGCGGTGCCCCAACGGCAAGGAACAGCATTTCTCGTGGGTCACGGACCTGCCGATCGACGAATCCAACGTCATGGACTTGATGCGCGCCGGGCGGGCGCGCTGGCGGATCGAGAACGAGACGTTCAATACCCTGAAGAACCAAGGCTACGGCTTCGAGCACAACTTCGGTCACGGCGAAAAGCATCTGGCGACGGTGTTCGCGCACCTGATGATGCTGGCCTTTTTGATCGATCAAATCCAGCAGCGCTGCTGCCGACTGTTTCAGGCGGCCAAAGCCAAGGCCGGACGCGCCCTGTACTTCTGGGACAAGCTCCGGAGCCTGTTCCTGGGTCACATCGTCCCCGACTGGGAGACGCTCTACAAGGCCATCGCGTTCGGCTACCGCGCCAGCGAACTCGTGGCGCACGACACCTCATGAGGCGACCGCCGCGGCCGACCGTGCGACGAGCCGGTGCTTCAGGGGAACAGGTAGCCAAACAGACCATCCGGCGCCGAGCCGGCGGGAACCGCTTCCCCCGTCGTTGGCCTCACCCCCTCAGACAATCTCAGTCCCGGCAAATTTGACATCCCAACCGCGTTAGCGGGAATTGCTGGTAGTGCGTGAGAATTCTGTATCTATTGAGCAGATTGCGGCAAAATAGAGGGTTTCGAGTTGGAAACTGTGTCCTTCGAAACTAACGGCTCCGTCTATTTCAGTGCCGACCGACGCGTAAAGCAAGTGGCCGTCGGCTGTTCTGTGCCCCAGATCAGATCTCGCCTATTCGAGTCAATTGGCTGTGAACACATGCGCAACCGTGAACAACACTAGGGTATCTTATGAACGACTGTAATGTCCGCAATGGAGCCAACCCTAATCTGTTTTTCCTTCGGAGTACCTTGCAATGCCGATGCGCGAAAGTCGTAATCCGTGTTTAAAACCAATCTCTGTTCCAATCGAAATGCTTTTCGCGTCCCAAACACTAACCTGTATTCCGACTGGTGCGAGTAGATTTCATCCTTTAGAAAAGGTAGTGCAGTGGCATCCTTGATGTTCGCATCACAAGGTACATTTGGCTTATAGTAAGTCACTGGGCGGGATATCAGGCCCTTTGGGTGCTTTGACGCGAGTCTTGCCAAGGCAATGCGAGTACGTTGTATGAACTGAGGTACGTCTGTAATCTCTATGCAGGCATCGGATTCAAACTCTTCAAACAGGCTCTCTTCATAGCGGTTAGAGAGACAAAACATGAAAGCCTCATCTGAGTTCGTCGAGTTTAGAAAAGAATAGTCTCCTGAGATCGTATTCCCCGTGTTCATATTTGTAATTTGTACGTGATGATCTGGATTATCTCGGTGATGAGCTTCCAGGTAATCGCCTCTTGCCTTATCCTCAATCTGTCGAAAATATGTGAAATTTCGAAACAATAAGCAACCGCGATGAGTTATCGGCTCTACATACTTGGACGGTAGGAATTTGAATAGTCGATTTGGAAGTGATCCGTTCATTGAGTGGGTGGCTTTGAATTGGTACGCAACCTTTCTGGTCCGCGCAGTATCCCCTGAAATAGTGTTTGGTCTCAACTGCAGCCGGAGGGAGTTGTCGGTTAGCCAACCAGATTCGATTCCATAGAGAGTCCAGTGTAGGCACCGGCTACTCGGCCTTGTTGTCGGTCAAGAATGGAGCGTTCCCGTGCTATTGTCCCTATCTCGTTCAGCAGTCCAAACCTTCCGTATCCGAGACATTCGCGCTAAATGAGGTACCAAGGAGTCCTGAAAATACTGCCTTATTCTCCATTGCTCTGCGGATCATTTTTCTGATATCAGAATTGGCGTTGACGGGGGCCAATTCGATTTCCGGGTGCCGAAGAGCAAACACACGAAAAATCTCATCTGCAAAAGCGGGTCCAATCGTCTCCACTTCCTTGAAGTCGAAAAGCACAGTCTTGAACAGTTCGACCCGCGCCAACAATCTCTTCGCCTGCGATCGCGAAATCAATTGATCCTGTCCATACCGTGCCAAACGTACCGGTACCACCGTTTTCGAAAATCCGAAGTCATCACCGGACGCATACTCGTCGAACACTTCCTGCATGGTCCTCGACGTCCTATTCTTCAGCTTCATGAACACCGAGGTCCCATGCGACCCTCCGTTTCTCTCCAGAATCCAGTCTTCTGCCTTTCCGAATTCGTGGGAAAAATAGACTTCACCCGACAAAATCTCAAAATAATCGAACATTCGCGATGTAAAAAAAATCCCCTCGCCAGTGTGATTTTTCGGGTCCGTCGTAAGCTTGCCCTTTGAGAGTTCAAAGACTGAGTGCCGCTCGTCCAACAACCCCAATTCCTTTTGTATCTTCTTGAAAATCCCGAGTCCATCATCGCTTACCATCATCTCTGTACTAACGGCAGTTCCGACAACACTGACGAGAATTCTGGAACCTTCGGAATGATCGATCGCGTTGTTGAACATCTCGGTGAAACCATAGTCCCAAATGTTCAGTACGTTGTTTGGCAACTCTCCAACGTGGCTTTGCACATCGTCTACCCAAACTACATCCTCCGCCGGTCTAGAGGCGATCAAATAAGTTCCATCCCATTTTGATAATGGGACCAGCCTATACTGGGTCGCCCTCGTATGCCCAAACCGTTGAAGAATGCCCTCTTCGCAAAGCTGCCGAAGATACCGGTTCACGGCCTGTCTGGAAATCCCAAACCGTTCGCCGGTAGCTTGCGCGACTCCTGTCGACGACTTTTCGACTTGCTCGAAAATAAACTGCCTGACCCGCGCTCCTTGGGCATGAACCCCCACCATTGCTTACATTTTCCTTTGCTTGGATGGCCTATTGTAAACAAAAGACTGAATTATTGTTAAGAAATGCCTTCGCCTTGTCAATTTTAATTTCCAACCGAGACTGGTCAGTGATGCGTTGCCGTATTCTTCGGCCGATTGTATCAATCCTCTGCGCTACGAACGCCTCCGCTCAGCTAACCCATTGAAGTATCGATGGTTTGGCTTCCCGGTCGCTTGATCGCCGAGCACTCTACGTCCAATTTGCGGTAACGTAATGACTGAATGCTTTTTCGACAGACTGTATACATCAGCAACCGGATAGCGGCGACCGCCTACGCCGATACCGTGGCCTAGGCCTCGCACTTGCAAAGAACGGGGCCCGACGGTCGGAACTCCGTTTCCGAGAGAAAACGCTCCGGGCTCGCGTTCGGGTACCGCGCCACGCCCCGGCACGGATTCAAGTCCGGTCCCACCGCCCCGCACGTGTGCGCGAGCAAAGATACCGCCGACAAGGTGTTTACCTCAAGATTTGCCATGGCCGAGGGCGGCATTCAGCCGGTAGTTCCGAGCGGCGGCCTGTTCGCGGATCTCCCGCTCCGTCCATTCCGTGCGCAGCGCCGACAGTACATGGTTTCACAGCACACTGCGAATGTGTCGGATTTGAGGGCTATCGCCAATGCATCTCGGACAAGAATCGAGCGTAGTCGTCTACGGTAGCAGTCAAGCGGTCCTCGTTTCCTTCGGCAAAGCCCGCACTGATGAGTTCGCGGCGAAGGTCAGTGTTCCTGATCCGCTGGAGGATGCGCTCGCGCGATCGATGTCGCCATCCAATGCGACCCAGGGGTGCCCAGAACGGCAATCCGTCGCGAGTTGGGTCACTATCGGCCGTTTCGCAATAGGCCAGCGCGAACAGAACTTCCCAAATGTCGTGGACACCCTCGAAGTCGGCGTGAACGGCTGCATAGCTGTCCCGCCAATCATTCAAGACCTCCAAGAGGTGGTCGAAATCCGGTGTATAGCGATCTTTCAGGCCCGGCAGTTGGCGCCAGATGTTACTGCGGTGTCCCTCCACAAACCAATGAGAAGTAATGTAGACGAGACGTTTGGGATGGTCATGTTCGCTGGGAATGAGGTGGGAAAGCAACCCGTGCAAGCACCGCCAGCGCTCTGCCATGACAAGCCCGGTTCCGTACGCCCAAAGCAGTAAGATCGCCGGATACTGGCGCAATGGAGAAATTCGGGACCCCGTCTTTTCTAGCGCGACCCACGAAGCGATAATGGCATTGACCACGACGTCGTGCTCGGTGCCGTCACCCCAACGTCCGAGAACCCCGAACATTCGGCCCAAGGGCTCGGCGGACGACTCGTGAAAGTCGACGAGCAGCTTCACACCTTGGGCGTTCCTGTCGACCTGAGGAGTTGAATTGTGCATTCTGCGAAGGAGCCGCTGAGTCTCCGATCCGACCAGATCATTGAGTTCGATCCGGTGCTCGGGTTTTGCGGCGAATCGTTTGGTGCTGCTGACGAGCACTTGAACGTTGGCGGGGTCCCGACGATGGGTTCGCGCCAACGTTTGTACCTGATCGCCGAGCTTGCAGAAGAAGTCGTCTGCATCGATTATCGGTATGACATGGCCTTTCCGATGAGCGATCAGCCTTTGCGACCGATTCCCAATCGTGCCTCGCACCGCCCAAAAGGATGAATATCGGCGCGACGGATTGCGCGTAATGGCAGCACGGAGGGCTTCATCCCATTCGCCCGACCATCCGCATACCACGAGACCATGCTCGTCAAAGATGCGGTCTAGAAGCTCAGCGAGCTCGGGTGGATGTTGGGCAAGCTCAGCATTGGTGTTGAGGATCCGGGCGTCCTTGTAGTCGCCGTGAAGCTTTACCAAATAGCACTTGGTGTGGACAAGAGGATCGGCCCCTCGGATTGCATCCACCGAGTCAAGGACCGTGGGTTCCGTACCGGCCGCACGAAGCGCATTCTCCAGCAAGCGGTCGAAGTTGGTAGTGAGTATCACGCGGATAAACTCGCTGTGTACGAAATCGGCAATTGCATGTGTGTGCTCTTGTCGGCACTTTGCGACCTTGCCGCAGTTCTTCTTCGGTCGGCTCGATATATGCGTCCAGAATTGCTCGGCGTTCGTGCGGAGACGGGCCGAGTTGCGCAATCAGATCGGAATAGTCTGGTTCCGTCCCGAACTTGTCTCTGTACCATGCGGCCCAATCCGATTGGTCTTGTTCACCTTGGGAAAGCGCTACCTGGCGGATCAGGTCGAGCGTGATCTCCCAACCGGTAGGAATACCCGCGGCACGCGAGAGTCCTGAGCCGAGCAAAAGGGCGTAGGTGCGCGGGTTGCTATAGATGGAGAAAGCCAGCCGTGTGATGGCATCGTAACCGTCCGTGATTTGGGTCTCGTTTTGGCGCATGGCAGTTGTTTGAATGCAAGTTTCCGAGGATTGCTGCGTAAACTAACGGCGCATGGTAACTTGTTCCGAATCGGTGTGGACCCGGCGCCGGCCGTCGCACGACAGATCGACCAGCCACGACTTACTGGATGGACTGCGGCTTATCGCGCGAGTTGCGGTGGGTTGGCAGTCCGCACCGCGCCGGAAAGCAGTACAGGCCGAGGACTTGTCTGAGTCGATAGTCGATTAGGTCTTGGCGCGGTTCTTGAGGCGTCGACTATACGGGAGACTGCTGCGATGGATAGTGGTTTGATTCATCATCGAAATAGAGCTTTGGACTTCCCTTCCACTCGATTCATTCCATCTGTTCGCACGCTTGCGAACGTCCGTCGTGGCACGTCAATTGAACAAACGCGCTCGTTGTGGAAGAGGGTGCAATCCCATGCTTAAACTGGACTGGGGTGATGCCCAAGTTTGGATGGACACGGCCGTTTTACTCTACTCGCGGAGCACACCGACTCCCGATGACTTTGTTCGCGCGATACCCGCCTATCCGTGGGGAAACGAACTGAATGTGGCAGCGGTCTGCGCCGGGTATGCCTTTGAACTCCTGTTCAAGGTGCTGGTAAGGGCACGTGGCGGTCAGCCCGAGCCTCAACACGAGCCCAGCGTTGCGTTCAGGATGCTCGCGAAACTTGCACGGGGAGATTGCGAGCAGATCGCTAGAATTGTCACTCAGCACGGTTGGACGGACACTGAGGAATTGCTCCGCTATCTTGATACACACCTCTGCGACAAGAACCGCAAGTATTGGATGAAGCCCCCGAAGGGCGGAAGAGCGCGAGGAATCTTCAATTTTGTCGGACGCAAGCGTCTGGATGCACTGAAGCGACTGCACGAGGATCTGTCTCAGTTCGCGCTGAAAAGGATCAATGAACGACAAGACGTATTCGAAGACTGGCCGGGCATTCCGAGCGTTCACTAAAACCAGCCAGTTTGGTTTCGGGTTGGAAACCACGAAGAAAGCCGCGTTAAGCCCCACGAACGGGAGCGGCAACTGTCAGGTGGGGGTACGCGTGCCGTCATTGACGCGAGTCGATTGCCCCTGTTCTTGACTGCATCGATGAATTGAGAGGCTAAAGCCGGGAGCGCAGCTGCAAAGCAATTCTCCTCGCCCATGTGGAGTGAAGGGCTTTCCAGGACGCACTGTACAACCCCAGGCCCGCGGCTTGCCTGGGATGCACCAGCGGCAGCAGCCACAGCGAGCGGCCATGAATCTGCAATTCGTGCAACCGGCCGTACGTGTTTGCGTCATGCCCGTACGTACGTAGCGAAGGCTTGCCGCCGAACGCGGTAGCGAACCACCTGAGCGGCTGATCGCCCAGCGTGATCAGAACCTCTGCGGCCGATTCCAGCAACTCCGCGGCTATTTCCTCCCGCCTGGCCGCATCGGTGTATTTGTCCGGGGAACGGGGCCAGTTCTCGAGCGGCAGCGCAAGCCGCTCGACGAGCGGTGCGTAGGCCCTGCGAATGGCATCCGCCTGACCGCGATTCATGCAACTGTACGGTACAAGATCGCATAGCCACGCGTCCGCGCGCGTCAGCCCGAGCGGCTGAAGAAAATCCTCGTCAATAGACCGGCCGGATGGGCCATTGAGGTTCCGGCCCGCCGGTTCCAGGCGTCCTGCCTCTCGCGGAACGTCGATTGCCGCGAGGATGTCCTCCACCCCCTCGCCGCGCCAGAAAATGTACGGTTCCGACGCCACGCCCAGAGCCTTGACGAGCTGCTTGCCCTGCATGTCGCACCAGCGCGCGTGCACAGCGCTCGCATAGACCCCCAGCACAAACACGCGTTTGGGCGCGCGATCCGCCTGCATCACCCGCCGCACGGGCTGCCCAAATGGAAACGTGCCTACCACCATAGACTCTCGCTCCTTCCGGCACTGGCGAAACTATTCACGCCGGACCCAGAGCACAAGCGCGCCGAATGACTTCACCCAGCATTGTCAGCAAAACAATCCAAATTGAGCAGTAGCCGCTTAGGCTGAATCGCTTCTGTGTGGCGAGCAAATTGTTGTTGCGGAACGCTTCGGATGTGCGCACTGTCAGCAGCGCTCGAAGGCACCCCAATTTTCCCATTTTATGTTCGATGCGGCCCGGCACCCTATGTGACACGAGTTTGGATAGTATCGCACTTGCTCGACCGCTGAACAGGACGGTGACCGCGTGGATGAACCACGGGTGCAGCGCGACCGAGTAATCGTGTGTCCCGGCTGATTGCGGCACTTGGAGTTTGATCGGGGGCCTCCAAAGGGTGCTGAACCGCGAGGGTGTCCGTACGGTTGCGGATGCCAGTGTGTTCGACTAAGGGCGACTCGTTCGTAGTGCCATGTGCAGGCTCGCCCGAAACTTGCCGCAAAGTCATTCGATTCAAATCCTAAAGCCGAGGGATTCGCGAAGTTGGAGCGACGCAGGTAATGACGATGCATCGGTGGCGCGATTTGGGCTTTGCGGATCGCGGTTGGGGTCTGCGTCGACGCTCAAGGGAACCGCTGTTTCCGTAAACCGCATGGCTTGCGCAATGAGGCCGGCGGCTTGGTCGGCGGCATTCTGCAAGGCACCGTCGTCGAGGTGCGCGTACATGGCGGTCGTATCGCGGTGGCGGTGCCCCAAAAGGCGGCCGACCGTCGGGAGCCCGACGCTGTTCATGACGCCATGGGAGGCAAAGGAGTGGCGCAGGTCGTGGATTCGCACGCCCGGCAGCGCGGCCTGCCCGCGAACGCCCGTCCAGAACGTGTAGAGCCGTGCAGAGGTGAGCCTGTTGGGGAACACGCGCGGGTCATTTTCCCTCCTGGGCAGCGAGGCGATGATCTGACGCGCCTGCGGCCCGAGCCACAGCGTGCGGGGCCCCGTCTTGGAGTCCGAGAGCCGCGCGCTCGTGCCTTCGTCGGTCAACTCGCCGATTTCCTCCCAGCGCAAGTTCAGGATCTCCGACACGCGCGCCCCGGTCAGCATGAGCAGCCGCAGCGCCGCCACGGGCCAGGGGCGCTGCGCGCGGCGGGTGTCGAGCACCTGTCCGAGCCGGGCGAGTTCCTCCTTGTCCAGATGGCGCGCCACGGGGCGTTTCGGGTTCATCGCGATATTGGCGCACGCGTCGGGCACGTCGCTGCCCAGGTCGCCCCATTCCCGCGCGGTCCTCAGCATCGCGCGCAGGATCTCGAACGAGCGGTTGGCCGCGCCGGGTTTTTCGGCACTGGCGGAATCGAACCACCTGGATACCCGAACATGGTCGATGGTGTCCAAGCGCATGCGCCCGAACGCGGGCAGGATTCGATTCTTCATGTAGATATCGTGGGCCTTGAGCGTGGAGGGCTTGAAGACGTGCTTTTTCCGCTGACGGTAGTACGCCGCGAAGTCCCTGAACAACGGCGGCCTGACCTTGCGCGTGGGCACGATGGCCTCGCCGGACCAGATGCGCGCGAGCAGCGCGGCGGCTTCCTCCTTCGCCTGGGTAACGCCCATGTCCGGGAACCGCCCCAGCGTGAACTTGCGCATCCGCCCGTGCACGCGGACCTGTACGACGAAGGACCGCGAGCCGGTGGGCTGCACCCGCAGCCCGAAGTGCGCGAGAGTTCCGTCCCACACCACGTATTCTTTTTCTCTGGGCCGTGCCGCCAGGATGGCACGACGGGTCAGCCGGTTTTTCCTTGCTTTAGTCCGCATTGTTCGTCTCCGTCTTGCAGTTCATGGCGTCGCCGACAATCCGGTCGATGCGCCCGGCCGCTTTCACGACGTGTTCGTCAGCCAGGTGCGCGTAGCGCTCCGTGGAGGCGATATCCGCGTGACCCAGCAGCCGTCCCACGGTGTAGAGGTCCAGCCCGCTCATGACCGCGTGACTTGCGTAGGTGTGGCGCAGATCGTGGAGACGAACGTCGTCCAATCCGGCAAGTGCTCGCAGTTTCGACCAGCGGCGTCCGAGATCCCGCACGGGTCCGCTCCCGCCGGGATGGGGAAAGACAAACTCGCCGTCGCGCGGCAGATTTCCAAGAACCGCCCGGGCGGGCGGCGGAAGCTGGATCGACTTGGGCCCGGTCTTGGAATCCGGCAGCACCGCGCGGGTGCCCCGGATCCATTTCCATCGAATTCCAGTAATCTCCGAGGATCGCGCCCCGGTGAACAGCAGCAGCCGGACCGCGGCGGCGGCCTGGGTGTCATCGGTCCGGTCAAGCACCCCCCCGAGACGCTCCAGTTCTTCCACCGACAGGAACCGCTCGCGGGGTTTCATCCGGAAACGGCGCATGTTGCGGCAGGGATTGGAGCCGGCCGGACGAATGTCCCAGAGCTCCGCCTGGGTCATCATGACGGACAGCACCGGCAGCGTCCGGTTGGCGGTGGCCGGTTTGTGGCTCATGGAATCGAACCAGCGGTGCACGTCGGTGGGTTCGATGTCCGGCACGCGCATCTCCCCGAAGTACGGCAGGATGCGGTTGTTGATCGCGTCGCAGTTGGTTTCGCGCGTGGCGGGCTTCCAGCGTCGTTCGGTGCGTTTCAGGAACTCCTCGGCATAGTCGCGCATCAACGGTCCGGCGTCGGTTTCGTGCCGCGCCTGCCTGAGTTCGTCGAGAGCCCGGGTACGGGCCTCGGTGGCGGCGATGTTGCCGACCGTGCCGAGTTCGATGTCGAATCGTCCCATCTTGTTGATGATGCGGACGAAGAAAGTGCGCTTGCCGGTGGGGGTGATTTTGAGGCCGAATGCGCGCAGGTCGCGGTCGAAAACGAAGAGGCTGCGCCTTCCGCGCCGGTGTTTCTTGAAGGGTCGATGGACGGTCCGTTCGTTGAGGGTGTAGTAGGTGCGCATGTGGATCTCCTGTGTGTGTTACCTGCCGACCGCATGGTTCCATAGGGAACAATGGCGGTCGTTTGTACAAGAGATTCAGGCTGCGCGGGCACGGGCCCGGAGATTTTCGGAGCCATGCAAGGCATTGAAAAACAGACGAAAACTGCAGTTCAGCGGCGGGTTGGAATACCGCGCTATTTGCACCAAGGGTGCGTCGGGTGTGAGAGTCGAGCCAGCGTAGGCTGTCCAATGGACCTGACCCAGGGTACCAACGATGGGAAATGAGGTTCCGGGACCGGAACCGAAGGGGAGCCGCCACGGCGACTGAGCGGACGGGACGCGGCGCGGCGGTGAGCGAGGTGGCGTTCGCGAATGCGAACGCCGGCGAGAGACAGCAACGCGCGCGGGCGAAGCCCGGCGCGGTCACGGCCAGTACGGGTGAGAGGCCACGCGCTGCGACACCACCTCTGGGATACGGGAACGATCATGGACACGAGTGAAACCGCGCGGGTCCTCGTCCAGGATCACGACATAGTAGTGGCCGCCGGGGTTGAGCACATCGGGCTGGCGGAACACTTCACCGAGGAATTCGCCGTCGTCGTTGTAGATGTTGGATTGCTCGGGGGTCACTCGCTTGAACGTGATTCGGTCCATGGCCTTGTTCCTCGGTTGCAGGTGACGCGCGACGGCTGCTCTCTCGATCGCCACGCGATTCATTTTTCTCCGGCTACGCGTCACCCGAGTTGATCGGGCGGCGCCAGGGAGGTCGACCAAAAAAACGCGAGCCGCATCGCCGCAGTGGCGACACGGCCCGCGCGGTGGAGGTCGTGGTTCAGGCGGCGCGGAACACCGGTATCCCGAGCTGCTGGGCCTTGTCGACGAGGTTCTCGCTGATTCCGGAACCGGGGAAGCTGATGAGTCCTTTCGGCAGTAGTCTCAGCAGTTCGTCGTTTCGGCGGAACGGTGCGGCCTTGCCGTGGGCGTTCCAGTCGGGCTTGCACACGACCTGGTGCACGCCTCTGGATTCCGCCCAGCGGGAGGCGATCTTCTCCGCACCCGGTCCGCCGCCGTGCACGAGCACCATGTCCGGGTACTTGGTGCGCACGTTGTCCAGCGCGCCGAAGATCCGGTTGGCGTCCTCGACGGGCTTTGAGCCGGTGACGGCCACCAACGTGCCCTGTGGCAGGTGCGCCCTGGTCTTCTCGTTCTCCCGGGCGCGGAGGAAGTCCCGGGCATCGATCGCCGCGGAAGTCAGTTGCGACGTGCGGCTCGTGTGGGAGCCGTGTCTCGGACGCCAGGTGTTCCCGGTGTCCGAGCGGTAACGCTCGGCCGCCGCGTCCCGAAGCTGCTCGAAGGCGTCGCGCCGGTCGCCGAGGTGCTGCGCACGCTCGGTCACCCGTTCCAGTTCCCAGGCCTGGACTTCGGAGCCGTCCTGCGCGGACTGCAGGTCCTTCAACTTCGGTGAGAGCTTGTCGACTGTTCGGTCCAGCCTCACGGTCTGCATGTGCAGGGTGTTGACGAAGCCCCACAGCAGCGATTCCCGTTCGTCGGCGAACTGGGTGCCGTCGGGGGCGACATCCTCGACAAGCGTGTCGAGGATCGTCTCCAGGCCCGCCAGGGCCTCGTCGTGATCCCAGACGGCCCGGGTGTCGGGCTCGCCCCTGGCGGGTCCGCCGCCGAAGCGTTCGAGGTTCTCGCAGATGACCGCGGTGGGGGAGAGGTTCAGGTGGTGTACTTGTGCATTCATGTCAGTGAACTCCTGTGTTGGATGAAGTGCAGTCGCCGATCTCTCGCAGATCGGTATGTTCATGAAATCAGGCGCAGTCACCCGAAGGGCCGCAGCGCAGCGCAGGACCCGGCTCTTGCCGGGTTGACCGCCTGGTAGCGTGGACATCCGATCGGAGAGAGATCCGTCCGCCGCGCCGGGAGGTCCCTGGGAGGGCGCGCGAAACTGCAAGCCCCGTGCCGGATGGGTTCTGCGCTTGCGCAGGTTCCATCGGGCGTCGCGGCTTGCTCGCGTGCCCGGAAGGGGCCGGACGGCGAATCAGGCGGACACCGACTCAGGGAGGGGTGACAGGGGAGGCATCTCCTCCCCTTTCCTTCAATTCATTCGCGAGCGTGCAGCGAGTGGATTGCGAATTCATGCTTCACGAGCCAATCCCAACGGTGCGAGGCGCGTGGCCAAATGTTCGGGACCCAGCGCCACGATGTCGTCGTTGAAATCGTTCCCTGCGGGAAGCAGCACGCTCGATGCGATACCGAGCCGTGTGCAGCGCAGCTGCAATCGGCGAGAAGCGCGCTCGCCGGGCCCGTCGCGGTCCTGGGCAATGATCAACCGCGTCACGTGCTTCGGCGGCACGAACGCGCCGAGGCTGCCCGCCGAGAGCGCGGCGGCCGCCACTGCGTGGAGCGCAACGGCGCGGGGCACCACTGCATGGGGCACCATTGCATGGGGCAGGACAGTGACCAGGGAGAGCACCGTCTCGATGCCCTCGCCCACCAGAAGGGTGGCGGCGGCGGCCGGATCGCCGAACCTCACGGCG
Source organism: Candidatus Rariloculaceae bacterium (assembly GCA_965262365.1). Classification (GTDB taxonomy): domain Bacteria; phylum Pseudomonadota; class Gammaproteobacteria; order Steroidobacterales; family Rariloculaceae; genus UBA6522. Next base: position 1,645,513 of record OZ253541.1, on the reverse strand, counting down.
CAGCCGTGGATCTTGCCGAGCGCCTTGCGCGGTCGGCTGACCGGGGCTTGTCTGGGATGCACGGCGTCGAGCCAGGTGCGATGCACCCCCGTCAAGTCTCCGTCGTCGCCGGTCACGGCCGCGATCATGGCCGGGAACCGGGACCAGCGCCCGGCGTCGTGGCGGAACGGCAGGGCGTGGTGGAATCTCAGGGCCGGGAACCGGCACCGATCGATACCGCGCGCTTTGAGATACGCCTCCGCGTGGGAACCGCTGATGGGCCGGCAGCGGTCCCAGAGCGTCCGTGCCGCGGCGACGCGGTCATAGGGTTCGCTGTGAGGCTTGGCGGGCGGGAGGGGCTGGGCGAGGAACCGGTGCGCTTCGGCCAGCGCCTCGCGCAACGAGCGCGCGCCGGTGGCGATGCGGATGAGATCCAGCAGGTCCCCACCGATACCCTCGGCCGGGTCGGCCCACTTGCCGGGCATGCCCGGCGGGGCCAGTCGCACGAACAGGGACCGGCCGGTTGCGCCATGAACATCGCCGGCGCACCAGTATCGGCCCTGCCTTCGGCCATGGGGCAGATAGCGCCGGCAGACCTGTTCTGCTTGCGCAGCAAGCGCTGCGGCGGTGTCGGCCGCGTTCATGGGAGCAGCACGGGCGGGACTGGCGCCGAAGCGGCGCGAACGGAAGGGAAAGGTGAATGGAACACGGGATCGGCTCTCCGCCTGAGGAGTCGCCCCGGTGCCGGTCGGACTCGACCGCTCCGGGGCGTGAGGCGGAGACGAACGGCCCGGGGATCGGGCCGACGGGTGACGGCAGGATGCCGTCAGGCGATGCGGCGCCTGGTCGGTGCACGAAGACAGGCCGACTCCCGCCCGAAACGGGGCGGAAGCCGGCCTGCGGGACGCGGACGATCAGTTCAGAATGGGATCACCTCCGAGGAACTCTCGTCCTGGGTGGCGGGCGCTTGTGTGGCCTCGGCCGTGGCGTCCGGCGCGTCGGTCCCGGCGGAGCCGTTGGCGCCGTTCGGGCGCTCGAGGAACTGCACCCGCCCGCCCGGGGCGAGCAGAATCTCGGTGGAGAACCGGTCGGACTCCTCCCCGTCCTTGCGCCAGCGCCGCGTCTGCAGCTTGCCGGACACGTAGACCAGCCGGCCCTTCGTGGCGTGCTTCTCGAGCATGTCGATCAGCCCGGGCTGGAACGAGACCACCCTGTGCCATTCCGTGCGCTCCTCCTTCGAGCCGGAATTTCTGTCGATATACGACTCGTCGGTCGCAATGGACAAATTCGCCACACGGCCTCCACTGACCAGGTGGTTGATTGTGACGTCGGCGCCCAGGCGCCCGATCACTTCTGCGCGGTTCAAACCAAACATAGCAATTACCTCAGATTGATGACAACGGTTGAATGAACCGGGAATGGCTCTCCCGAGCCCTCCCCGATTCACTCCATTCGGGCTTGCCCGAACTCTCAGAACGCCCGGGCGGGCGATGAGGCCAGGATTTCCGTCACGGTCCGGGCGGGCAGCCCAAGCTCTTCGAGCAGCGATTCGGCGTCGGGGGCCGATCCCTCGGATAGAGCGGGTTCGGACACCAGCGCGTCGGCGACCGATTCGGTGCGCACGGGGGCGTTGAAGTCCAGTGGAGCGGGGGTTGGGACGGTACGGGCGGGGTGGTACATGATGATTCCTCGTCAGGATTGACAAAACCCCGGGAACGGACACTCTCTCTATGTCCCCGGGGCGCTCGCACCCGACCGGCCCCGCCCTCCCGGGCCGCCGACGGCCTCGGCAGGATCAGGAAAACCCCGTCAACACCGCCCGCATCGGGGCGTGCTCGTGAATCACCTCCACCTCATCGAAGGACAGTCGCGCGAACGACAGGCACAGCACCACGTCCTCCCAGTGCTCGAACACGCCGAGACGATGCCCGGTGGCGATGTGCACGACGGTGAACTCAGCTGCGTACACGGGCAGCACCCGGACATGCTCGGAGCGTGCGTACGCCTTGCGGGCGCAGGCCTCACAGCGGGACGCCCCGAAGCTGGGGGCTCGTCCACAGTGCGTACATATCTGCCTGGTCGTTCTCTCGTCGTAGCGCCGGCGCGCGGCGGCGTTCCTGCCCGGTTGCCGCCGGGCGTCAAGGACCGCGCACGGCCCGCAAAGCGCCTCGCCTTGAAACGTGGCGATTGCGCATCTCACACAAAGTCCGGCTGAACGCCGGGCATCGTAGGTCGCCTTCTCGGCCGCCCGGCGCGCGATCAGGCATGCCTCGCAGCTGGCCCCGCCGTGCACGGGAGGGTGGCGGCCGCAGCGAATGCAGAGGCACGCATCCCGGCGGGATTGCCGGCGTCGGCGGCTTCTGCGGCGCGCCTGGGCGCGTCGGGCGCTGACGCGCTTGCCGCCGTACTTGAGGCCGGCGATCTTGGCTTCCCGGTATCGGGCCCGTTCCGCGGCTCGGCGCCGATCGCCGCAATCCCGGCAGAGGGTGCGATCCGGCTCTGGCGGGGCGGCACCGCACTTCGAGCACCGTCCGGCGGCCACCCGTTCGGCGCCCCGTTTCCGGGCACGGGCGTATTCGGCCTTGCGGGCCTCGGGATCCCTGACGCGGCGGATCCCGGTGGCGCGCTTGCCATCGACCGCCCGGCGCTTGCGACGGCAGGTCTCGCAGGTACGCCCGCCCTCCACAGGAGGGCGATGACCGCAGCGGGAGCAAAGGCCCGCTGCGAGGCGTGCCTGCACGCGCCGACGGCGCCGGTCACGGTCCTGCCGGCGACGGCGTTCGACATCGGTTCGTGACATGTGCAATTCCCCCGGGGAACAGGACAAACGGCACCGGCCGGCCGGCGGAACGTTCCGCCGGCGCTGCTCAGCGGCGTTGTCTGCGATTGCCGAAAAACCCGCACGCGGAGACTCCCCACAGTTGTTGGCCGGAGCGGCTGCCCAGCGCGGTGCAGACAATGATCTCGTTGTGAGCCGGACGCATCTCCCGGACCTCATCGAAGGTGGCCACCTCGGGCCGGGTCCGGCCGCGGTTGTTGTTGCCCGCACACGGGCCCGCGGGCCCGCGGCGGACATCTCCATTGCTCATGGACCGAAACCGCTCCACCGCGTAGGTGCGCCCCTCGTCCACCAGACCGCGCCCGAAGAAATGCACGAGAAAGGTTGACGATGGGGCGCGCCGGTCCGTGTGTTTTCTCATCGATGTCGCCTCTCTCGCGCCGCGGTTGGGATGCCGGGCCGGTCCCTTCCCCGGACACCGGCCGCCGTCCCGGTCGCGGCCAGACTCCGCCTTTTGCCGTGGTCCGGCCCGGGATGCGCAGTAACGACACGAGGCCGGCGCGGGCGGGCAACTGCCATCGGGTATGATTGGCCGCGCACGGCCATGAGGGGAAGGAAAAACGTAGTGGCAATCGACGAAGACACGCTCACCGGGCGACACCTGAGAAAGCGGACTGCGGTGCGTCGATCGCTCGGCGACAAGCCGGGCGAGGAGGTCTTCGCCGGAAGGGTGGCCCGGCAGGCCGGGGTATCTGAATCCACGGCCGATCCGGTGGAAGGGAGGATCGAGCGGGCGCTGGCCGGTCGGGCGCACGACCGCACTTTCAACGCCGGCGTGTGCGGCTGCACGACCCGCAGCGGCCGATGAGCGAGCGGGACAGACGCATCGAGCGGCTGCTGCGGGAGCTTGAGCGGCGCCAGGCGCAGTTCGTTCGCGACCCGGCGGCCGTGGAGCGCCAGATCGACCGGCTTGACGAATTGGCGACACAGATGGAGCGGCTGGAAGAGAGGATCGAGGAAGCGCTGACGGACGAGGCGCCGGAATTGGTCCTCGATGCCGGGGAGCAGGTGTGCTTCCCCGGCTTCGACGGGTTCGTGGCCGGCGTGGCGCTGTGCCCCGAGGCGGTGCCCGCGGAGGAATGGCTGGAGGCGGTTTGGGAGGCCGAACCGGAACTGGACCGCATCGTTGCCGGCAACGCCGCCGCGCGGGCGGAAACGCATGCGGTGCTGACCGAGCGGGTCGGGCAGGTGGGCCGGGTGCTGGAGGAGGACCCGGCGGCGTACGAGCCATCGTTCGGGATCGATCCGGACACCGGGGAGGTTTATTGGGAACGGTGGGTGCTGGGGTTCGAGCGCGCGCTGCGGTTTCGGCCCGAGGCGTGGGCGGCGGTGGCGCTGGGCGACGGGGATGCGGCGGCGGCAGTGAGCACGATGCTGTCGTTGTACGGGGTCGCGGCCGACATCGGGGAGCTGTCCGACGGGCTGGATGAGGCGGCGCTCGATCTGGCCCCGGAGCTGATCTCCGTCGCGGTGGTCATTCTGGGCATGTGGCGCGGCGGTTCGCGGACACCGGACACCGGCGACTGGACGGCGCCGTGGCCGGACCCCGGGACGGCGCGACCCCATTGATGGAGTGGCGAAGGGCCGGACGACTTCCCGTGCAGGCGCGAATGGCATCGCACCGAACGTGGCGTTGATGGATAAAGTGTAGACTGAGCCGTGCGGCATGCCCGGATTCATCCGATGCGGTAAGCGCCGGCGATCGGAGCCGGGATACACCGGACCCCGTCGGCGGCAGCGGCCTGCCGGAGGGGGGCAACCAAGCCGCACAAGGAACGACGGCACGTTGCCGTGGACGGTTGCACGTCGCGCCGTCGTCGGAGATAACAGGCGGCATGGCTGCAGCGAGCAAAAACCTGACGCCGGCGATTGAGGCGTATTTCGAGGACCTCCGGCGGGTGCACGCCTCCGGTGGAGGCACGGGGGAGCTTTCCTACTACCCGGCGCTCGACGCACTGCTGCGTGCCGTTGGAGGTTCGCTCAAGCCAAGGGTGTACCCGGTGAACAACTTGGCGGATCGAGGCGCGGGGCATCCCGACTTCGGACTGTATGCAGCACAGCAAGTGCAGAGGGGCCGCCCGCGCGAGGGTCAGGCGCCGGAGCGCGGCGTGGTCGAAATGAAACACGCCGGCGACAGTGCTTGGGTTACCGCCGAAGGCGATCAGGTCACCCGCTATTGGGGTCGCTACCGGCTGGTGCTGGTGACAAACACGCGCGATTTCGTACTGGTGGGCGAGGATGCGGAAGGGAGCCCGGCGATGCTCGAGACTTTCCGGCTGGCGGCGAGCGAAGATGAATTCTGGCGCAGCATCGAGAAGCCGCGCGCCTTTGCCCAGGTGACTGCGGCGCGTTTCGGCGAATATCTTGCCCGCGCACTCTCGCATCGGGCTGCGCTTGCCGAACCGAAGGATCTGGCGCGGCTGCTGGCGTCGTATGCGCGCGACGGGCTGGCTCGGGTCGAGGCGTCGGGCGACACACCGGCGCTCGCGACGGTGCGCTCTGCACTCGAAGAAGCGCTCGGCGTGCGCTTCGAGGGCAAGAAGGGCGCACGCTTCTTCCGCTCGACGCTGGTTCAAACGCTGTTCTACGGTGTCTTTTCCGCCTGGGTGCTATGGGCGCGACAATCTTCGCCGAAAGAGCGGCGCTTTGACTGGAGGACGGCGGTTTGGCACCTTCGGGCGCCAGTGCTCGCGGCGTTGTTTTCACAGCTGTCGCAGCCTCGCCGTCTGCTGCCTCTCGGTCTTGTCGAGGTGCTGGACTGGACCGCCGCTGCGCTGGACCGGGTGGACCGCGACGCTTTCTTTGCGCGCTTCAACGAGGGCGAGGCGGTCCCTTATTTCTACGAGCCGTTCCTGGAAGCGTTCGACCCCGCGCTACGCAAGCAGTTGGGGGTCTGGTACACGCCGTCGGACGTGGTGCGATACATGGTCGCCCGCGTTGACAGGGCGCTGAAGGACGATCTCGGCATCGCCGACGGGCTGGCGGCGGAAAATGTCTATGTTCTCGATCCGTGCTGCGGAACCGGGGCCTATCTGGCCGAAGTGCTTCGCCGGATCGCGGCCAATCTCGACGGGCAGGGCCTGGGTGCGCTGGCCGGCATTCGGGTGAAGCAGGCCGCAACGAAGCGGGTGTTCGGCTTCGAGATCATGCCCGCGCCATTCGTGGTCGCGCATTTGCAGGTCGGCATCACGATGCAGGAACTGGACGCTCCGCTTGCGGAAGACGGAAGCGAACGTGCGGGCATTTTCCTGACCAACGCGCTCACAGGGTGGGAACCTCGCACCACGAAGCCGCTGCCCTTTCCGGAACTGGAAGAGGAACGAGAGCGGGCCGAGCGCGTGAAGCAGAACACGCCGATCCTCGTCATCCTCGGCAATCCACCCTACAACGGATTCGCGGGCATGGCCGTGGAGGAGGAACGGGAACTGTCAGACGCTTATCGTTCCACGAAGCGGGTACGCCGGCCCGAGGGTCAGGGGCTTAACGATCTCTATGTCCGCTTTTTCCGCATGGCGGAGCGGCGGATCGCCGAAAAAACGGGCCAGGGCGTCGTCTGCTTCATCTCCAACTACTCGTGGTTGGACGGGTTGTCCTTCACCGGCATGCGAGAGCGTTATCTGGAAGCGTTCGACACCGTGCGCATCGACTGCCTGAATGGCGACAAGTACAAGACCGGCAAGGTTGCGCCCGATGGGTCGCCCGACCCAAGTATCTTTTCGACGAAGGGCGAACCAGTCGGCATTCAGGTCGGCACCGCAATAGCGACGCTGGTACGCAAGGCGGTCCACGAACCGGCCGATCAGGTGGCATTCCGCCATCTATGGGGCCAATCCAAGCGTGAAGAACTCATAGAGTCGGCGGAAGAAACGCCGGACGCGCTATACGAGAGAATTGAGCCGGTCTTGCCGCTCGGGTTGCCGTTCATGCGAACTGCAGTAAGCGCGGGTTGGTTCGATTGGCCGACACTCCCCGACCTGTTCCCGGTATCGTTTCCCGGCGTCAAGACCAGTCGAGACGGGTTCGTTGTCGATACCGACCTGGAGCGGCTCCGTACGCGCGTGGGGGATTACTTCGACGCTGGCATGAGCCATGCGGAGATCGCCCGACGCTATCCGGCGGCGATGAGGTCAACGGCGCGCTACGACGCTCGCGCGGTGCGGGATGCGCTGTTGCAACGGGGCGGACCGGACGAAGGCGGATTCATCCGCTTCGCCTACCGGCCATTTGATACGCGGTGGCTCTATTGGGAGAAGGACACGAAGCTGCTCGACGAGAAACGCGCCGATTACCGGCCGCATGTGTTCGAGGGGAATCTGTGGATTGAAGCACGCGAGCGGGAGGCAAAGGAAGATTTCTCACGGGGAACGTTGGTTCGTCATTTGGCCGACAAGTTCGGTAATGGGCTCTCCAGTTTCTTCCCTGCCTGGCTTCGCGAAGATGGACAATTGAAGGCGAACTTGAGACAAGCAAAATATGTGGGGGAGCAGACTGTCCAGCACTATCTTGATCGCCTTGGATCGGGTGTCGAAGAACTGTTTCATCATATTCTCGCCGTCTTGCACGACCCGTTCTACCGGGAGAATAACGCGGGTGCGCTGCGAATGGAGTGGCCACGCATACCACTGCCGGGGTGGCCGGATGGGGAAGCCGACGGCGCGGCGGAGGAACTCGCACGGTCGGCGGAGCGCGGACGCGAGCTCACCTCGTTGCTTGATCAGGATGCTTCCGTTCCCGGTACAACACAGGCGCCGTTGAGCCCGCAAATCGGCGCGATCGCCGTGCCTGCCACAATCAGCGGGCGGAACATGACGGACTCGGACTTGGCCGTCACTTCCGGCTGGGGGCACTTCGGCCAGGGCGATGCGGTCATGCCGGGCAAGGGCTGCGCCGTCGAGCGCGAATTCTTACCGGAGGAACGGGTGGCAATGAGCGATGCGCTCCCAGCGCTGGGTGACAGCACCTTCGACGCCTACCTCAACGGCGAAGCCTTCTGGCGCAACATTCCGGCGGCCGTTTGGGCCTACCGGCTCGGCGCCTATCAGGTGCTCAAGAAATGGCTGTCCTACCGGGAGCGCGCAATTCTCGGTCGTCCTTTGTTGCCCGAAGAAGTCCAGCACTTTACCGATACCGCACGGCGGATCGCGTCGATTCGCCTGCTCACAAGGTCCGGCTGCGGGCAAGCCGGCCCTGTCGGCACATGAAGGCAACGCGATGCGTCCCACCGCATACATCGAAACATCGGTCATCCGCTATCTTGCCGCGCGCCAATCACGGGACGTCGTCGTGGCGGCCTATCGAGAAGTGACACGCGAATGGTGGAGCACGGCCTCCGGCAGGTTCGACCTGGTTGCATCGGAGCTTGTTGTCACAGAGTCGGGAGCGGGTGACGCGGACGCCGCCCGTGTCCGCCTGAAGATGCTGGAACCCGTCACCCTTCTCAATGTCAACGAGCGTTCGGAGGCACTCACCCGACTTCTTCTCGAATTCGGTGCGGTCCCGCACGAAGCCGCTGCGGATGCTGCGCACATTGCCATCGCCGGCACCAACGGCGTCGATTATCCGGTAACTTGGAACTTCAGGCATATCGCCAATGCCGCAATGCGTTCCCGGATCGAACGGGTATGCCGGCAAGCAGGCTACGAGCCGCCAATAATTTGTACGCCTAATGAACCGATGGAGCCCAACCATGCAGACGACACAGCCTGACCCGATCATTACAGAAGTCCACACTTTTCGGGACGAGTACGCGGCCCGCTTCAACTACGACGTGGGAAGGATTTTCCACGATATTCGTGCCAGACAGGAAGCCTCCAAACGCGAGTATGTTTGCTATCCCGCGCGGCGTACAGTTGGAAGAGTTGGCAAATCTCTGAAACCACAGAAGGGAACGAGAGAGCAAGAGCGTTTCTCATGATTTTTTCTCGACGTTCGATTCGGCTCTTTATCGGTTCGCTCTCGAAGCGCTACCGTGCGAAGCGATCGAGGCGTTGGACAGGAAGCCGAACCAATGTAAGCGGGGCGTCTACGTCACCTGGATTTCAGCTTGAAGCTGGTGTAAAGGCCCGGGGTTCAGGAGCCGGAATTCGAGATCGATGGAATCTGGCGCGGGGGGGACTGGCCTGAGCGCGAGGCGTTGATCGGACTCGACGGGCGCGATATCGGCATCGATATGGTTGCGCGGCGGATTTCGGGCGAATGGGCCGCCATCCAGTGCAAGTGCCACGACGACCGTCATGTTCTTGGAAAGGGGGGGATCGACCAGTTCCGGGGCGGCTCCCGGCAGCCGGTCTTCGGTCTGCGATGGATCGTGGCGACATGCCGGCGGGAGCCGATTGCGGAGCGGGCGATTCGCAACGCCCCTCCCCAGGTCACGCAGATCGACTTTCGGGAATACCTCGACATTCAGGTCGAGGAGCGGGACGCCAAGCGGCCGGTGCAGGCGCCATGGCCGCTTCAGGTCGATGCGCTCAAGTGCCCATTGCTTGGCAACGGCGGTGCAACCGGTGACCGGTTGCCACCGGGAGCCCGACGAGGACTTGCACCGCGTGCTCGGTTGTCAAATTGAAATTGAGCTTCGCCATTGCCCGCGTACTGTCGCCACTGCGGCGTGATTCGCTCGAGCGCCGAGCGCCCATCCGCGCCGATGCCGAGGCCGTAGTTTCGCTTGATCTCGATCCGGCGCCGCGCATACCGGACGCGATTGACGTGCGGGAGCCACTCGGCCGGATCCCGGTCCCTCTTTAGCGCTCGATTGACGTGCTCGCCCGCCACCGTGAGATTCGGCGGGTCCGGCGCAAACGGTGTCCACCGATCGGGCGCGGCGCATAAGGCGCTGTCGTGAGCCTCGGAGCGAGCGACAATGTGCTCCATGTCCATGTCCATGTCCATGTCCATGTCCTGGACATACCGCCAGGCGATGCCGGCGGTGCAGGGCGAAGGAAACGATTGGTCCGGCTTGCCGTACTCGGGATTGCGTTCGCCCTCGATCGTGCGCCTCGTATCCGCCGTCCATCCGGCCCGCTCGGCAATCGCCATGTCCGCGGGCGCCGGATACCGATACTGCGCGGCGCTGTACGGCGCACACCGATTCTCCGGCGCGGCCGTCAAGCCGCACCATTGCTCTGCACTTGCGCGAGACAGCAGCGAGGCTGCGATAAGTCAGGCTGAAAATAATCGATACACGATCATTCCTCAGCGACAGGCTCGCCCTCTACCAGCCGAGTGTCGCCAGCGAACAGCAGCAGATCGGCCTGCGCCAGGTCACGGTACGTACTGGAATCGACGCACACCATCTTGTCCGCGATCCGGCCCGCGTAGACGATCATTTCGTCTTTGGACCCGGTGTAGGCGTCGGAGAAGATGTACTCGGCGCCGTCGTCCTCGTGGATCACCGTGTTCCACGAGCTGTCGCGATACGCCCGGTTGAAGTCGCAATTCCGGTAGTTCCACTCGGTCTCCCATCCTTCCTCGGCGGGCCAGAGGCACATGTCCCACCGTTGGTCGCTGGTCAACTCGAACGTGTAGACGGGCGTCTCTGTCTCACCCATGGCGTCGGCCATCGACTCGGCCTCGGCGTACGGCGTATCGGCCAGCGGCCAGCAGAAGTGTCCGTCGTACCCGTAATCCTTCAGTTCGTACCCGGCAAAGGGTTCCACGGGCTCGCCGGCGGCAGTTTGACCGAAGATGGTCGATCCCCCCGTCCCGCTCGCGTTGACGGGGATCGAGGCCATTGTCTGCCAATCTCCCGGATCACCGGGAGTACGACGCGGCGCTACGCAGACCATTGACATCGAGCCGTCCGGAATGTCCAAACTCGCGTCGGCGGCATCGATGGTTGGCGGTGCCGCCTCGCAATCGTATTGCCCCCGGACAGTGCGCCAGTTCGGGTCGCGGGCATAGGCGCACATCCGGAATTCATCTCGCGTGCGCAAGACGTGCCGTGCGGGCCCGTCGCTATCGGCGCAAAAAACCGCATCGATTCCCCGGGCGCGGTGCCCCGTGACGGAAATTTGCACAGCCGCCCGTGAGCGGGAGACCGGTGGAAGGCTCGGCCGGACTGGATTACCCGTAGGCGGATTGACCGGAGGATTGACCGGAGGATTGACCGGAGGATTGCCCGGCGGCGGGTCTTCTGGCTCAGACTCTGGAGTTGTCGAGACAGGCACATAAGGCGCTGAGGCGTCGTGGTGATGGCATTGGCGGTGTCCTGTCCGGTACACCACGCCGTGCGTGTCTGAGTGCGCCCCGATCAAATCATCGTGGCCGTGGGATACAAAAATGGAATTCGTTCCGCCCTCGGCTTCTTGAAGGTAGCAACCGTGGTGGCTGGACACCGGAGGAGGTAGCGGTACAGGCGGCGGCGGGTCGTCAGACGACCCGTCAGACGACCCGTCTGACGACCCGTCAGACGGGTCGTCTGACGGGTCGTTGGTGATGCGGATAGTCACCGTGGTGACGTGCCGCTTTTCCCAGCCGCCGGGCACCCCCTGCCCGCACCCCCTCTCGTAGCCACGGGAACCCCAGGTCGGATCAGTACACACACGCCAGACGATGTAGCGCGTGTAACTGCGCGGCCCGGATTCGTAATCGAACGTTCTGTACGTCCTCACCCAGGAGCCGAATCCTTCAAGCGCAAACACGTCGCGCCAGCGAGTGTTCCAACTGTTATCGCACGACGTGGGTGAGGCGCACCACCGCGCCTCGTAGGACCCACCTACCGGGTCGGTAATTGTCCCGATAACCCCGTCGGGGGGAGGATTCCCATTATATGGTGTGTTTTCCCTCCACTCGAAGGCAACGGACGATGTGCCCAACAACACCCCCTGTGCCAGAGCAGGCCCCAGCAAGCCGATGTATAGAATGCTTGCCAGAAGCAAGTTTAATACGTTTTTCATGTTTCCCTCCGGAAGACCTCAATGCTCAATGCGCCGGGGCAGTATCGCACACACTCTACCGATACTTGTAGGGTGACGGGCTGTTGTTGGGCAGATTAAACCGACAAGGATTTGTCGGATTATCCGGTCACGGTTGAGACTGGGTTGGTCACATTATTTTGTTTTTGCCGACTGTCGCAGGCTGGCCGACGCGACGGAGGTTGGGAGTTTGAGCAGGTCCGGCCCGGTTCGATCCGGAGGATCGGCCGGGCGGTGGCGGGTCCGTTTGGGCGAGGCTTCAGAACGGTCGCGGTTCGCCGAACAGGTGCAGCTGGCGTTCGTGGCAGGACTCGGCGGGGCACGGGGGCGGGCGCATGGATTCCGTGTGGCGCCTGATCTGGCCGTAGTAGCGGCCTTCGAAGTCATAGGCGATGCGCTGAAGGCACTCGGCCATGTTCGCGGCGGCCTCGTCGCTGATCCGCTCGGGCCAGGGATCGGGGTCGATCATGGGCGCACATCCTCCACGGCGCGGGCCAGGTGCTCGGCGTCCACGGTGCGAGCCTCCTCCACCGCCGCGGCCGAGAGCGCGTAGTGGGCGATGCGGTTGATGAGCCGCGGCAGCCCGCGGGCGCTCTGGTACAGCGCCTCGATGGCGGGGGGATCGAACAGGGGCAGTTCACAGCCGGCCAGGCGCAGGCGATGGGCGAGGTAGGGGTCCAGTTCCTCGCGCGTGAGCCCGCGCAGGTGGTGTTGCACGATGAGTCGCTGTTGCATCGATTCGTGCACGGCCATGCTCAGGCGCTGGCGCAGTCCGGTCAGCCCGATGAGCACCAGGCACAGCCTGGGGGCGGTGTCCATGTCGAAGTTGGTCAGCAGCCTGAGGTCCTCGATCACGTCGCTTCTGAGGTGCTGAGCCTCGTCGACGACGAGCACCGGCTGTTGCTTGGCCTCCCCGACCAGGCGGGTGATCTCGGCCTGGATGGCGCGATACGCTGAGGCGCGGGCGTGTTCGGTGGGCAGGCCCAGTTCCCAGCCGATGCTCTTGTACATGTCCATCACGTTGCCGGTGGACAGCGCCACGTAGCAGACCCGGAACAGCCCCGGGTGCAGCGCGCCGGTGACGTGGCGGCACACGCTGGTCTTGCCGCTGCCGGACTCCCCGGTCAGCAGCCCGATGCCGCGCAGATCGATGAGGTGCTTGAGCCGCGCCTCGGCCTCGCGGTGGGAGTCGCAGCGGAACAGCTCGTCGGTGTGCGCGGGGGTTTCGAACGGCAGGCGGGTGAGCGCGAAGTGGCGCAGGTACATTACTCTTCCTCCTTCAGTCGGCGGATGCTCAGCCGCGAGCGCGGCGGTTCGGGGTCCCCGCGCTCGATGCACCCGCGTTTCACGGCGGTGTTGGCGTAGGCGTCCAGGGGCGTGGCCAGGCCCGCGGGGCGGCCCTCGTGCACCACTTGCAGCGCCCGGCTCGGCGGGGCGGCGGGATCGTATCGCACGGTGACGGTGCACCCGATGAGGGTGGCGTCGGCCTCGTAAAGCTGTCCGTGCAGACTCAGGGTGCGGTCCTTCATGACGCGGCGTTTGGTCTCGAACAGGAACAGCTCCTCCAGATCCAGCCCGGCGGCGTCCGGGTAACGCACCTCGGCGCCGGTCCCGGCCCAGCGGTCCAGCGGGGTCTGCCCGTCCAGCCCGCGGTGCGGGGACTGGTGGTATTCGCCCTCCACCCAGCCGGCCAGGGCGCGGTTCAGCGCCTCGATCCCGTCGATCGCCTCCAGCTCCAGGTGGCGCAGCCAGCCGGCCCGCAGGGTGCGGAACCAGCGTTCGATCTTGCCCTTCGCGGCCGGCTGATACGGGCGGGCATGGATGAGCGCAATGCCGAGCTTGGCGCACACCAGCGCGAGCTGACGGGAGCGGTAATTCGCCCCGTTGTCGACAAAAAGGCGCTCGGGCAACCCGCGCCTCAGCAGCGCGTGCTTGAACACCGGCAGGAACGCGGCGGTGTTTTCGGCGAACGCGAACGCGGCGTGGGGAATGACGCGGGTGGCGTCGTCGATGAAGGCGATGAGATAGGTCTTGCGCCGGCGCCGACCGTCAGGGACCTTCGGCCCGTGCATCACGTCGCTCATCCAGAGCTGCCCCGCCCGTAAATAATTAAAGCGGCGCCGGTCCGTCACCGGCGCCTCGGCCCCGATGCGCCCGCTCAGCCGCTCGCGGCGCAGCAACCGCTGCACGGTCGACGGCGAGGGCATCGCCGCCTCGCTCACCAGCCCGTGCTCGGCGGCGTGGGCGATCACCGCGCGCACGGAGTAGCCGCGGTGCCGGGTCTTGATCGCCACCAGCGCCTCGGCGACTTCCGCGGGCATGCGCCGGGGCTGGCCCAGGTCCGAGCGCAGCTTGGGGTACAGTGCCTCGAACCCGCCGTAGCGGTACATCGTCAGCCAGTGGCGTATCGTCTCCGCGGCCACCCGGGTGCGGTGCGTGCCGGGGATCGTGTAGCTCGCCGCGGCCTTTTCCTTAAGCTTCCCGCCCATGCCGCGGGTGCCGCGCGGCAGGTGCACCGGATCCGCGATCAGCCCGTAGCGGAACAGCGCCACGGCTTCTCGCAGCTTCTCATCGTGTTCGGTCATGGTCTCGGTGGCCTCCCCGGGGTCTTGCGCGGTTCACGCTGGCCACGTTAGCGCTCCGAAGCCGGTGGATCAGGCCCCGCTTCGTGTTGAACCATCGGTAAGGCGGTTGCCGCCGCCGGCGCGTCAGGGCAAAAACCCAACGGCGGCGCCAGCTGCGCCAGTTGCCCCTCGCACTGCCCGCGCAGCCCCACCAGCACCGCCTCGGTCTTCAGCCGCTCCCGGAACGCCCCCACCTCCGCGGCGCATTCGAGGAACCGCTCCGGGCACAGCCCCCGAACCGCCGTCAGGTTCCCATGCACCGCCCGCACCCGGCGGACCAGCCAGCGCATCGCCCCGGGCAGATGCACCGCGTCGCGCCGCAGCGCGTCGGCCGCCTTGGTGAGACTGGGCGCGGCCTCCGCCGCCGCCACCGCCTCTTCGATCGCCTGCAGCGTGCCCCCCAGCCTCGCCGCCAGGCAGTCCGGCAACAGGCTGAACGTCATGTGACTCTCGGGACAGTACCAGCGGGCAACGCGCGCCCCGCGCGGGCGCTTGCGCGGGTAGGTCCCGTGGCGGGCGAAGGAACAACCGCCGCGCGGATGATTCGGACACCGCTTGAGGGTTGCATCGCGCCATGCACGGCGTTTAACGTATTGCTCGCCGGTTAGCCCCGATTGATACCGAAGCTGCACCGGCCACGGCCCGGCGGGAACGCCGTCCCGCGCGGGCCACCCTCCCTTTTCATCCGGGAAGCGCTCAGGTTAACCCAGTGCCCCGCCCCCACGTCCGTCGCGCCAGCACCGCGTTATCCACCGCCTGCCCACCGGCGACATGGCTGACCCAGGGCCCGCGCCCGTGGACAGCCCATGGATAACGCTGCGTCAACGCCGACTTGACCGTGCCGGATTACTCCACCACGTCAGTTGTTTCACCAAGAAGATAATCCGACCAAAAGGCGCGGTGGGTCAGTGGAATAATCTGCCCAACAACACGGGCATTGCGGTGAGAAGCGCATAGGCGGCGCAGCACGCGCCGAAGCTCTCCGATTCTCCGGAATTGAAATGTCCATTCGATTGATCCAGCCTCGGAGCAATCCCGGAGGCACGGTGTCGGCGAAGGATGCTGCCGGCTTGATGGAACGGACTTTTTGCCGCGCGGGAGATTTTCCGCAATCTTGCAGGGACGGTGAGTACGGGCCGCTCGGCGTTGCGGGACACGAGCGCCGGATACGTTCTCATGGCGTGCGTCGAGCGCGAGATGCCGGATTCGGTGTCGGTTGGATTCAAGATCCAGTGGAAGCGTTTCGGCACGTTGGAGTCCGGGGCCTATGGAGACGGACTGCTCCGAAGTCACGCGCCCAACCTGCGGTTGGACGCCAGCGAGCCCGTGTCCACCTGGTCCGAAACGCAGGACACCGATCGGTTGGTCATCGTGTTGAGCCTGCGTTACGCCGTTGCGTGACGGGCGCGCAGATCGTCCCTGAAGCCAAGACACGGACTGCGGCGCATTGGTAGGATGCCAGCTTCCCACGGTGGACAGGCGATGCTTGCGAAAGGATTTCCATGCATAGGATGTCGATGATCGGGGTCGTCGGCGCCCTTGTGGCGGCGGGGTCCGAGGCCGGCGCGGCGGACGCCGCGGGGGATGCAGGGCCGATCCGCTCGGGATGGTACCTGGCTGCGGGCCTGGGCACGGCAGGGGGCCCGGACGTGGAACAGGAAGGCTGGAACCGGGACACGTTCTGCTACCCGGACGCCGCCTGCTTCGATCGAGTCCCGGCGCCCACCGTGCCCGGATACCGCTGGCGCTACGATGTCGAACCGGAAAGCGGCGCCGCGTACGAACTGTCCCTCGGCCGCTTCTTCGGGCGGACCCGGATAGAGCTGGCGTTCGCGCAACAAGAGAACGACACCCGCCAGAGGTTCACCGGTATCGAGTATTTCGACGGCGCGGCCATCCGGGCACGGCCCGGCGGCACGGTCGCCTCCAACGGACGCGGCTCCATCGACCGCCGGCGCGTGCGTTCCATTACCCTGGATGCCTTCTACGGCTTCCCGGGTGCATGGGGCAGCATCTCACCGTACATCGGCGCCGGGCTGGGGCAGGCGTCCGTGGAAGTGGCGGGCGTTCGGTTCGCAACGGACTACCGCGGTACCGCGGCTGCGGCGGAGGTCTACGACCCGGCGCTCGCCTTGTACAACAGCGTTCAGGACGCCGATTTGGACGACACGGCTTTCCTCTGGCGCCTGCACGCAGGGGCCGACTACGCGTTGAGCCGCAAGGCGACCCTGGGATTGAGGCTCACCTGGTCGGCAACCGGAGACTTTGCGAGCGCCGGTTCCTACGAGACTCATCCGATGCATGAGTCGGACCCGGACTTTTCCAATATCAACACCTTCGGCGGCGCGCGCATCTTCTCGCTCATGCTGGCGTTCAGGCGCGGTATCGGCGACTGAGCACGGCGGCGAAATTCGCGTGCAAGCCAACGCCCGCCGCATCGGCTACGGCCGGTCGTGGCGCGAGAAAATCAATTGCGCAGAGCGAACCCTCCAGCGCATCGTAGACAATCGGAGCCCGATGGCACTGGCGGCGCGTGCCGAGCAACCGCAATCCGAAATCCAGGTATTGCGGGGTGACACGGAGGCGCTCACCTTTCGGACTGACGGCTCCGGGGAACGCCAGCTTGACCTCTACCTGGATATCGATGGGTGCCTGCAGGCGCTGGAATCGGTCCGGGCGCGGCTGGAGATATCCATCGACGAGAGGGTGGCGGAGGAAGAGGCGCCGCCGCCGCCCGTGTTGCTTCCGGGCAGTGACCAGGACCATTATCAGGCCGCCTTCAACCTGCTGCGCGACGGCAACTACGGGGAATCCGCAAGCGCTTTCGAGCAGTTCCTTGACGTGTTTCCGTCGAGTCCGCTGGCGGACAATGCCTATTGGCTCGCCGAAACGCGCCACGGGCAGCGGCAATACACGGTGGCGTTGCGGGCGTTGCAGTTGCTCGTGGAAGAATACCCCGCGTCCGGCAAACTTCCGGACGCGCTGCTCACGATCGGTTTTTTTGCAACCATGAACTGCAGCCGCGGGACGCTGCCCGGGAATCGCTGCAGAGAGTGGTTCGGGAATTTCCCGCGACCACGGCGGCGCGGTTGGCGACCCGGCGTCTTGAGCGCATCCCTGGAGAACAGGGTTGAGTGTGGGCGCGCAGTCCGTTGGCCTGACCTTGATCGAGGATCGGCTGCGCCGCATCGAAACCTTTTTTTCGATCCGGGGCGATGCCCGGTTCAGCGGCCGCATCGGCTTCGGTCAGGCAGGTGGCAACTCAGAAGCCGTCTTCGCATCCGTCAAGATCGAATTCGACTTGGACGGCATGCCGAACACGTTCGCTGCCGTGGTCCCTGCACGCTCTGCATCGGCGTCGGCGCGGTGGGTGCCGGCGGCAGAATATGAGACTCGGTCCCGGTCGTGCACACAGTGAATCCGCACTTCCAGGACGAACTCGCCGTTCTCGACCGGGTGGCCGATCCATGGGTCGATCGGGATGCCGAGCCGTATCGGCCGGCAACTGCAAGGCGCGACGCCGGGGAGAAGGAAGCAGCGTGGGGGAAATCAAGCCCGTGAGTCCGTCCTGGCGTGCCCGTCCAACGGCCGGCTGCGGCTCACCGTGAACACGCCAAGGGCGCAACTTGGCCTTATTCGCCCGACCGGGGCTTGCGCTGCGGATGGCCGGTCTTTAGCTCTGCCGTGGCGCGTTGCGGCATGTCCCTGCGCGCACCGGACAATTGGCACCTGCCGGCTTCCACCCCATGAAAGACCGCGATCATGGCGTCGGCAATCTGAGAATCCGTCACGGCGCCAAGGTCCTTGTGACGCTGCACGAGGGCCCGGCGAATCTCATCCAGTCTGCCGTATTCCGAGAGCCTCACCGTGCGCGGCCGGGCCGGGTCGCCGGCGATGCGTCGTCGCACCAGCTCGCCCACGAAAGCGTCACCCCGGTCGAACACCCTGACGGGCGCGTTCGAATCGCCACGCCCGGTTGGTCTGTTCGTGCCCGTGTCCGTCGTGCGCCCGCGCGAGCCCGCATGGCTGTTCCGTGCCACATGGACATAGCGCCAGTCCGGACGCTTGTATGTTCGCGCGATGTTCAACAGCATGATGTCGAGCATGGCCGAATCGGTAAACAGTCGTAAATCCAAACCCCAGCCTGCCGCGTGACGACGTTTCCATCGTTCGAACTCCGGCGTGCGCAGCAATCCCCAATACCGAACGTGCAAATCAACCGCCCGGCGCACTGGCGACGGTGCGCCACCGCTGCGCTCGGGCATATCGGCTTCCCGTCGGATTCGGGGCAAAGGATCCCGGTCGGTCATGCGGCGACCCTATCGAATTCCGTGTCCGTTGCCACCGTCTTGCCTCGTTGGATCATGGGGTGTTCGAAAAGCGCGCCCAATTCGGTCCACCGGACTTCGGCGTTTGCCGGCACACACGTCGTTCCCTCGTCCTGGGAAATCCGCGCCCGCCTGCCGCCACCCGGTCGGTCGCGCCGTCACCCGGTCAGCGCCCTGACCGTGTGGATCAAGTACAGGATCATGCAGCCCCAAAGCACGCCCAACAGATACCAGCCGATCCGCTGCGCGAAGACCCGGCCGGAACCAACCTGTCCGGCGGCGATCCGCCATGCGAGGTTTCCCCTCGGCGGCACGGTTTCCGGGGCCTTGGGGCTGCCTGCACGCTCAGGCTCCAGACCCGGCAGGAACCGCTGGACCGGCGACGCCCCAAAACGACCGGCAACAGGACCAACCCCTGTCTCGCCGTTCGGCGAGCCTGCCGAATTCGGTGCCGCTATTGCATCCAACGCCGTGCGCCTGCGCCTGAACGACTCTCACGATCGCACAATTCTACGTCGTCACCGCCTATAGTGCGAACGACAGCCCGCGCTCGTGGTTTCGGCTCAGGTGAACCAACAGCAACCTTGACTTGTCGCCGTAGCCGGACAAGCGATTGTCATACAGGAGAAACATTGGCTGATTCACGAACTGTCGTAGCGCCAGGTCTTCGGGCCAAGCCGTGGATTCACGAGTGGCGCATATGCCCCTTGTCGGCAATGTGGCGCCAATCGCCAGCCGCGGCGGGACCCGGAGCATTCCCGCGCGTATGAGCGGGAGCGGGCACGGTTGCAGGCGTCAGGATCATGTCCGTTTTGAACTACACTGTCAACAGTGTTTCGAGGTGTCTGCCCGCCCAGTTGGGTGGGGGTACCGGTAGCCGGATTGCGGTGCTCTGCACGCCCGATTCTTTGCCGCAAGTGGTGGGAAGGAGAAAATTGGAAAATTGAAAATCTCACTGAAAACTCGAAATTCCCGAAATTGTGGCCGATATGAAGGCGCCCGGGCGCGCTGCAATTGGATTCAATCCGCTTTCAATTTGCTTACTCACTAAAATCTGAATATCAGATAGTATCTAGAAATACAGCGTAACTAATGGATAAACTGTCGAATAATTGTTGGCTGAAAATGTGGGACTCCAAGTAGTTGCAATTGCGCGCTCAACCTCGCTCGCCATCCCTGGCGGGCTCGGATCGGGGCTCGGCGCTGCTTCGTTCGGTTACTGACTCGAGATGAGGATTTCGTAGGTTCCGGCGACGTTCAGGGCGCGGGAGTAGTCGTATTCGATCAGGTGGTCGTAGTCCTCCATCAGGATCGTTTCTACCAGTTCTTCCTTGGTTCTGCCCTCGGCGATTCCGGCTGCGACGGCGGCTACCAGTTCCTCGAGGTATTCGCGTTGTTCGGTGACGTGCGCCTTTGTGCCGGGGGATTCGTGTCCCGGTGAGATGATGTCGAAGTCGAGTTCCTCGACGCGTCGCAGGGAATCCACCCATTCGGGCAGAAAGCCGCCGTCCAGTTCCGTGCGGGGTGGGCGGTTCGGGGTCAGGAAGTCGACCGTGTAGATGGTGCGTTCTTCGGGGAACAGCACCACGGTCATGTCGTCGCTGTGGTTGAGGCCGGTGTAGTGGAGTTCAACGGTCTTGCCGCCCAACTGCACCGAAGCTTTTTCGGAGTAGTAGATGTCCGGGGGTACCTGCTCGCCGCCGAGACGTACGGCCCAGATCTCTGCGCGGTTGAGTCCGCCGTTGCCGTCGGTATCCCGACGCGCGAAATTGTTGCCGTACATCGTGCCTTCGGTTTCGTCTTCCTGGATGAGGCCGTCACCGTTGGTGTCCCAGAGTTGCTCTCGGGGCAGCAGCGGTGCGTCTTCCGGGGGTCGCTGGAGATTCGCTCTCATGTTCTCGTGGCCGATGAAGGTCGCGGTATCCGCGAAGACCTCGCCGCCGCTGGCGTGATCGTTGTGGCTGTGGCTGTAGATCACGTACCTGACCGGCAGCCCGAAGCGCTCGTCCAATTGGCCCTTTAGCCAACCGGCGAGTTCCGAGTTGGTCGGATCCACGACGATGATGCCCTCCGGCGTTACCAGGAACATGCCGATGTGGCGAATCTGCCGGAACCGGTACAGATCGCCCGTCACGTTGGTGATTTCACGTTCCGGCTCAGCGTTCTGCGCGCCTGCATCCTGGGCGTGCAGAGTCGATAGCGCCGCAAGTAGGCAAACGGCGATCACGCTCGGCAATAGCCGTCCGCCGTCCGCCGCCCTTGCTTTACGTGGTCTGGCAGCCCGTGGCGAAAGTCCCGCTGCAATCGGCGATGCGCGGAGGGGACGGGCCGATGCAATCCCCGATGTGCGGAGGGGACGGGCCGGAGTTCTGGTTTGGTCCTTCATCGATCTACCCCTGGTAGCGAGTGTATGCCGCCTGCCGTGTTCGGTTACGGGGCAGACCCCTGCATTCTGAAAGTTTGTTGCCGCTATGGCAAACTTTCGCCATGTCATCGTCCGGATTGTATTCGCGCCGTGAGTTCATGGCGGCTTTTGGCCGCTCTGCCGGATGTTTCGTGGCAATGGCTTCGCTGACCGGGCTTGCAGGTTGCGCAAGACCCCGGTCGACTCCCGGGCGTTTCGAATTTCCCCAGGGCGTGGCTTCGGCGGATCCGCAGCCCGACGCCGTGGTTCTGTGGACCCGGGTGGAGTCCGTCGAGGGCGATGCGGATTCTGTGGAACTGAGCGTTCAGTTGGCCCGGGATCCCGAGTTTTCCGACGTGATTCTCGAACAGGCGGTGATCGCCGACCGTGGCCTGGATTACACGGTGCGGTGCCTTGCGGCGGGACTCGAACCCGACAGTCGGTACCACTATCGTTTCCTGGCGCCCGACGGCAGCGCGAGCCGGGCAGGGCGGACACGTACGGCACCGGCGGAGGATTCGGAACGCACCCTCACGGCCGCCGTGTGTTCGTGTCAGCACTACGAAGAGGGCTTGTTCAGCGCGTATCGGCGCCTGTTGCTGGACGACGAGCAGGCGCCCGAGGACCGCAGGATAGACCTCGTCCTTCACGTCGGCGACTTCATCTACGAAGCGGGCAATCGCAGGGTGCTCGTGGACCTCAATCTCGAGGAAGTCGAGTTGCGCAACCGGGACGGGTCATTGCGCAAGGTACATGCCTTGCCTTCCAAGGGACCCGCCGGGCCCGTGGGAACCCAGTTGGTCGCTGAAACGCTGGATGACTACCGGGAACTCTACAAGGTCTATCTTCAGGACCCGGACCTTCAGGACGCCCGAGCCGCCTTTCCCTTCGTCAGTATCTGGGACGACCACGAGTTCCATAACGACGCATGGCAGAGCTTTCATCCGGCCGGACCGGCCCAGCGGCGAAAAGTGGCCAGCAATCAGGCCTGGTTCGAATTCATCCCCGCCGCGCTTGCGCACAACGCGGCGGCAGATAACCCCGCGCGTGATTTCGTTCGTGCCGATGTGGCCGACGCGGAATTGGGCGACTTCGATGACAATTACCTGAGCCGCGAACCCAACAACCTGGCCGCGATCGACACGCTGTCGATCTACCGGAGTCTTCGCTGGGGGCGGACAGCGGAGTTGCTGTTGATCGACGGGCGGAGCTACCGGGGACCCCGCGGCGTCGATGCGGCAATTCCGGGATCGGAATTTCTCACCCTGGCGCCGGTGCCTGCCGAGCTAGTGGAGGTGCAGAATGCCGGCCGCACGGCCAATGGCGGCGCTCCCCCGGAGACGATCAGCCTGGGCGGGGTGGACATCCCCAACAGCCGCAGGGACAGTCCCGCCGGTTCATTGCTGGGTGCCGGGCAGAAGCAGTGGTTGAAGGCCTCGCTACTCGAAAGTCCGGCGCACTGGAAGGTGTTTTGCACCGACGTGCCGCTGTTGCGGTTCGGGTTCGACATGCGGTTTCGCGAGCACGGTAGCCGGAATGACCTGTGGTGGACGGACGCCTGGGATGGCTACCCGGTCGAGCGCCGGGAATTGATGCGGTTCATCGCCGACGAGGGCATTGCCAATGTGGTGTCCCTGACCGGCGACCGGCATGCACACTTCGCCGGCGTGATTCACGATGACTTCGATTCGGATGCACCTCGTGCGGTACTTCCGGAGTTCGCCGGTTCCTCCATCACCTCGGGTCCGCGCGTCAAGAATCAGGACAACGGCACCCGAAACGATCCGGAACTCAACGCTCTGGTGCACTTCGACGGCACCCGTTTCGGCTACGAGCGGGTCATGATGCCCGCGCTCAATGCCTGGTTGCTATTCGGTGCCGATTCTGCGGCAACGCTTGGGGAACTGGGCGACGAGGAGCGCGCAATGCAAGCGGCCGCTGACGACGTAAATCCCCACCTTCGATACGCCGATACCGATGGTGTGGGCTATATCGTCATGCGGTTCACAGCCGATGAGGCGAGTGCGGAATTCGTCACGGTGGAGGAGGCGACATCGCATCCGGGAGCGGAGGGTCCGGGTGTTTGGCGCAGGGTTCGGTTCGCCGTCCCGCGATGGTCGTCCGGTGAGGAACCCGCCCTTCAGTACCGCGGCATCGACGGGCAAGCACCGTTGATGGGGTTGAAAGTCTAGCAGTCCGTGGCATTCCCGAGCCAGGAAAACCGTTTCGGCCGTTTTCCATCGTTCGTCAACAGGAACGAGGGCTGTATTAACTATTCTTTAGAGTAGTTTTCCCCGCATTGTTGTATTTTTTTGTCGTTCGCGTCGAGCCGTCCTGTTCGACGGCAGGCAAGGAGTTTGCGATGGACCGGGTCGGCTGCGGCCGGCATTCGGCAGGGGTTGAGTGATCGCGCTCGTGGCGCGTGGAGACTTCGTTCAGTGCCCATGAATTTCGAAACCAGGATCGGACTGGCGCTTGCGGTTGGATTGGCGCTGTCCCCGGCGTTGAGCGCGGCCCAGGAAGGGGCTGCCCGGAAGGTCACGGAAATCGTTCGTGCTTCGACGCCACCTCGGTTGGACGGCGTGCTGGACGATTCGGTCTGGGCCGCGGCCACCGTCATCACGGACCTTCATCAGTATGAGCCGCTCGACCACGGGGAGCCCAGTGAGTCGTCGATCTTCTACGTTCTCTACGACGACGACTACCTTTACATAGGGGCGCGGCTGCTGGACAGCGAGCCGTCATTGATTGCTGCTCGGCAGATGGTCCAGGGACAGTCCGTAGGCGTGGACGATCGCATTCAGGTGGTACTCGATCCGTTCAACAGCATGCGCACAGGGTACAGGTTCCAGCTTAATCCGAACGGCGTGCGCCGCGACGGCGTGTTCGAGCGCGGGACGAACGTGAATGAGGACTGGGACGGAATCTGGCACGCCGAAGCGGTCGTCGACGAGGAAGGCTGGACGGCAGAAATCGCGATTCCCTTCAAGACGCTGAATTTCGATCCGAACAACCCGAATTGGGGATTTACCGTCGCCCGGACGATTCCCCGCAAGCAGGAGAGAATGGCCTGGACATCCTATGACCGTAACATCAGCCCCTCGTCGGCCGGCGTTCTTTCGGGATTCTCCGGTATCCGGCAGGGCAAGGGGCTTGACGTCATTCCCTCGGTCAGTCTGGCCAGTAACCGCAACTTCGCGACCGCGGACCAGGCGACCTGGACGGACCCGTCGATGGACGTCTTCTACAACTTCACGCCGTCGTTGACCGGTGTCCTGACGTTCAACACCGATTTTTCCGCCACCGAAGTGGATGACAGGCAGGTCAACCTCACGAGGTTCCCGACTTTCTTCCCTGAAAAACGCGATTTTTTCCTCCAGGACGTGGATATATTCTCTTTCGGTTCCGCCAGCGGCGGAAACGGCCGAAGATCGAACGGCATACCGTTTTTCTCGCGCCGAATTGGACTTGGCGATGCGGGACAAGCCGTCGATATCAGCAGCGGCGCAAAGATGACCGGCCGAATAGGTCGCTTCAACGTGGGCGTACTTGGCGTCGACCAGGATGGTTACGACGGACGAAACGGGTACGTGGACGAGAGCGATCTTTTCGTCGGGCGGTTGTCGGCCAATGTTCTGGAGGAGTCCAGCGTCGGGATGATCGTGACCAGTGGCAATCCTCGATCCAATATCGACAATTCCCTTGCCGGGGCCGACTTCCGTTACCGCAACAGGCGGCTGCTGCCGGGACGAACCACGGATGGCGCAGTCTGGTTCCAGCGCACGGACAGTGCAAATGTTGACACGGACCTCGACCAGTCGTCCTGGGGTATGCAATTGGGGGTGAGCTCCAGCGAGGGGCTCACCGGCAGAGTCGAGTACGAGGTCATGCAGCCCAACTTCAACCCGGCGTTGGGTTTCGTGAATCGTCGGGACTACGAGCGCGGGCGGCTTTGGACCTCCTATCGGTACCGCCCGCAGGCACATCCCTGGATTCGAAGTATCCAGTCGTTTGCCTCCCTTGAACACTACGACACGTACTCGACCGGAAACTTCGAGAACGCCAGCATTTGGTTCCGGCCGATTCGTATCGAGAATCATCGTGGCGACAACTACAGCCTGTCGGTGATGGCATCCCGTGAAGCACTGACAGAGCCCTTTACCGTGGCCGATACCACCGTAATTCACGCCGGAGAGTACGAAGAAAACGGGTATGAATTCGAAATGCAATGGGCGCAGGAACGCGTGCTGGCACCGTCGATTGCCTTTGGAAAAAACGGGTACTATGGCGGTGAGCAGGTTTCGGTCTCGGGCCGGATCGACTGGCGCCCCAGCAGTCGCTGGTATGCCCGCGTCGGGTATGAATACAACGATATTGAGTTGCCGCAAAACCATTTCCGGACTCGTCTGATCCAGGTTCGCACCAATCTTGCGTTCAATGTCAAGTGGTCCTGGGTCAACCTGGTCCAGTACGACAATCTTTCCGAAAGTGTAGGCGTCAACAGTCGCCTGCGCTGGAATCCCCGCGCCGGGGAAGATCTCTATGTCGTATTGAACCATCAATTCGATGCCCTGGCAGCATTCTCCGGGATGCATTCAAGACTGTCCGAATTCTCGGTGAAATACAGCCGCACGTTCCGGTTTTAGCAGCAAGCGGCAGTGGTACCGCTGCATTTGGCGGCCATGAATATCTTCAACCACCCGCTCACCGGCACGCCGTTCGGGTCGGCGCTCGATCTGTGTATCGTTCTCGCGGCTGCCGTATGGTTGCTGTCGGTCATCACGCGGGAAGTCTCCTGGGTGGACCGCGCATGGTCGATCTGTCCGGCGATTTACTGTCTCATGGTGGGCTACGCCGTCAATTTCGACTCCACGCGAGTGAACCTCATGACGGCGCTTGTGGTCCTCTGGTCGGCGCGGCTGACGTTCAACTTCATCCGCAAGGGCGGATTTCAAAAGGGCGGCGAGGACTACCGCTGGGATGCTGTTCGCAAGCAAATGGGGCCAGTGGGGTTCCAGTTGCTCAACATCGTCTTTATCGCGCCGGCCCAAATGCTGCTGATCTGGCTGTTTACCTCGCCCATTCACCAGGCGTGGGTGTGGCGCGAGGCGCCGTTGAACTGGCTCGACGCGGCCGCCGCCGGCCTGTTCCTGGCGTTTCTTGCCTTCGAAACACTGGCTGACGAACAGATGTGGCGGTTCCAGCAGGACAAGAAACGGCGCATGGGCGCGGGTGAGGAGATCGTTGAGCCGTTCATCACGACCGGCCTGTTCCGCTACAGCCGGCACCCGAACTATTTCTGCGAGTTGGGTATGTGGTGGACCTTCTACCTGTTCGCGGTCGCCGCTTCCGGCCAGTGGATACATTGGACGGGTCTGGGGTTCATTCTGCTCACGGCGTTGTTCATACCGTCGCTGAGGCTCACCGAATCGATTTCGGCAGCAAGGTATCCCGGCTACAGTGACTACCAGGACTCGACACCCGCATTGATACCGCTCCCGAGAATCGGCAGCGGCAAGTCGGCAGACTGAATCGCGCCGCTGCCGAGGCGCGGCAGCTTTTGGCTGCAGGCAGCCGTGGGTTAACATTCAATGCGGCCAGAAGGTCTATAAGAAGCCTTTGATATGGGTTGCGGGGCTTGGCGTTGGTACCGAGCCCGGAGGAGGAAGCTCGATGTTGAGGAACGTATTGGCGGCAACGGCCGTCGCTCTCACAATAGTTGTCGCCTCGCAGCCAGGACTGTTCGGCGTCAGCACTAGTTGGACACAATGGGACATTTGAATAAGAGATAGTTCCGGCCGCGTGCTCACGAAGATGGAACTGGAACAGCAGCAGGTCGAAGTATTCACAGGCCGAAGGCGAGTCGGACTGCACGCTCGATTTTTACCGCTTGACTGGATCGTGTTGCTGCTGGCCGTCGCAATACCAGTGTCGTTGCATGCCCAGACGACCGGGACCCGAACCGAGGCCGCCGACTGGCCGACCTACAACCGCGATCTTGCCGGAACCCGTTTCTCTCCGTTGACGCAGATAGATACTGAGAATGTCGGCAGGTTGACGGAGGCGTGGACCTACGAGTTGGGGCGCAACGTCACGACGGGTGATCTGGGAGGCGGTTCTCAATTTACGCCGCTGGTCATCGGCGGGATCATGTATCTGGCGGGTGCGGATTACGTCGCGGCCCTTGAAGCGGATACGGGCGAGGAGATCTGGCGATTCAATCTGCGTCAGGGAGCTCCTTCGCGGCGAGGCCTGGCCTACTGGCCGGGCGATGACGAGAACTCCGCCATGGTAGTGATTACCGCCGATCGGCAGCTCATCGCAATTGTTCCCGAGGAGGCGAACAGCGTCACCCGCACGATGCCGGTCGCTTATCTCGGAGCGCCGACCGTATTCGAGAACCTGGTCCTCGTAGGGTCCAACTCACCGCCCGGCAGCGTCCGCGCCTTCGACCTTCGAAGCGGATCCCAAGCCTGGGTCTACCACTCGACGCCCGGCCTGGGAGAAGTTGGCCACGACACCTGGGAGACGAGCGCCTGGCTGACCCAGCCCAATCTGTTTCACTGGGCGTTCTCCCTGACGGTAGATGAGGAGCGGGGTCTGGTGTTCGGCGCGTTCGAGAGCGCCGGCCCCAACGATTACTATGGCGGGGATCGCCCTGGCGACAATCTTTTCAGCGATTCGATTGTCGCATTGGATGTGCGCACCGGTGAACGGCGCTGGCACTACCAGACGGTTCACCATGACATCTGGGACTTCGATCTACCGGCACCTCCCGGCTTGCTGGATGTCGAGATCGATGGCGAGCTCGTGCCCATCCTCGCTCTCGCCGGCAAGACCGGCTATCTATACATCCTGAATCGCGAGACGGGCGAAGCGGTGTTCGGGATCGATGAAAAACCGGTGCCGGCGAGCGACACGCCCGGCGAGCAAAGCGCTCCCACGCAGCCGATACCGGTGCGACCGGCCCCGATTGCGAAGGTCGATTTTTCACCCGCGGACATCGTCACGGCCGAGGACACGACGGCGGAGCACGCCCGATTCTGCCGCCGAATCTACGACGAGAGCGGCGGTTTCAACAATGACGGACCGTTCACGCCTTATGGATACCGCTCCGAGGCCAGCGAG
This sequence comes from Candidatus Rariloculaceae bacterium, assembly GCA_965262365.1. Taxonomy (GTDB): domain Bacteria; phylum Pseudomonadota; class Gammaproteobacteria; order Steroidobacterales; family Rariloculaceae; genus UBA6522. Next base: position 1,617,299 of record OZ253541.1, on the reverse strand, counting down.
ATCTCGTCTACCATCGTCTTTCCGGGTTCCATCGGCGGCGCCAACTGGGGCGGCACGGCGGCCGACCCTGTGCTCGGGTATTTTTTCGTCAATACGATGGACGAGGGCAGCTTCGGCTGGATGGAAGAAGAACCCGGCTACCCGGGTTACTACCGGCGAAACAGCATCCATGGACCGCTGTCGAGATTCTGGTGGAACGAGACCGACCCCGAATCGGGAGGTAGTACGCTTAGCGGTGGAGAGGGGGCCTGGCCCTGCAACAAACCTCCCTGGGGCAGCCTCGTGGCCGTCAATGCGGCGACCGGCGAGATCGCCTGGAAAGTGCCGCTGGGAATCACGGAGGATCTACCCGCGGACAGGCAGAATACCGGGCGGCTCGGTATGGGGGGGCCGATAGTGACGGCGGGCGGCCTGGTATTCATCGGCGCCACCAACGACCGGCGATTTCGAGCCTTCGATTCCCGGACAGGCGAGGAGCTTTGGGTCACCCGTCTCGAAATGAGTGCCTTCGCGGTACCGATCACCTACCTGGGCAGCGACGGCAGGCAGTACGTCGCTGTGGTCGCGGCCGCAGCTTCGGCGCTCGACGATCCCAGCCCCGACGAGGCGCAGAAACTCGTCGTCTTCGCCCTGCCCTAGATTTAGATTCGCAGCCGAAGCGGAGATCCAGAGCATAAAAACGGCACCTCCGAAGAGGTGCCGTCTTGTTTCATACGCTTGACGATAGCGTAGTGGGCTCGTACTTAGTTGCCCCAGTCGTACCGGAACTCTAGGCCCCAGGTGTCCGGGCGTCCGAAGCGACTCGTCATCACTCCCCCTCGCCCGTTGCCGCACCACTCAAAGTAACGCTTATCGCTAATGTTGTTACCGAAGAGTGAGGCCTGCCAGTTGCTCTCCGCTGACACGTAGGTCACGCGAGCGCGCAACTTCGCATAGGCCGGCTGGAAGCAAAACGATCGCTCGTTCACCGATGTATCCAGATTGCCTCTGAAGTCATAGTCGTCCTGCGAGTACACGCCCAGCAGCGGCGTCAGAGTCGCGCCGTTGCCGAGCTGGAACTGATGCTCTATCGACGCGTTGATCGTATAGTCCGGCGAGAAGTCGGCAATCGACAGACTGGAAAGATCGACGATACCGCCGACGGCATTCGGATTGTCCGGATCGAACGAGGTGAACTCGCCGTATTCGCTATCGAGGTAGCCGAAGTCCAACGAAACGAAACCGCCGTCCCAGGGCGCCGCGCGCACTTCGAGCTCGATGCCCGAGATATCCACGCTCGCCGCGTTGGTGATGATCTGGAGATTGCTCTCGTTACCGAACTGCCCCTCGGAGTTGTCGAGACCGATTCCCTCGTGCTTGTCCGTGTAGTCCATGAAGAAGATCGCACCGGCAAGCCTCACTCTACCGTCGGCGAACGTTCCCTTGAAGCCGGCCTCGTAGTTGGCCACGTACTCCGGGCCGTAGGTCAGAAGCGGCGCGAGCTCGGGCACGAGATTGACATTGAGTTCGTCATTGAACGCGCCCGACAGGAAACCCTCGGCATACGTGAAGTAGATCATGCTCTCGTCGAAGTTTCGCGTCAGGCTGAGCATCGGCGTGGACGCGGTGAAGTTCGCCTGCTGGTCGTTGTAGAACCCGTCCAGGAACATCGATTCATAGGTCAGTACGTAGTCCGGCTCACAGATCGCGCTCGGCGGTGGGTCACCCGGATCGCCATACTTACAGGTTCCGGCAGCAGCGGCAAATTCGGTTTGATTGAAGCCGCGGTCCTCACTCGTGTAGCGGATGCCGGCGTCGAGTGTCCAGTTATCGTTGAGCTGGAAGGTCGCGTGACCGAACACAGCCGCAGACTCGGCTGAAACGTTGCCGGCCCGGCCGCTCGATTCCGGTCCGCCCGGTACCGCGCGCGGATATGGCAGCCAGTCGAACCCAGTCCCGCCGTCCGGCATGCATTCAATGCTGAACCCGCTGTTCGGGTCGGACAGTTGCGCAAAGTTAGCTCTAGCCACGTCCAGGCAATTTACCCCGTTGAGGACGAAATCGTCGTAGTAATGCGTGCCGAGGATGAAGCTGACCCGATCGCTGACATCGGCTGTAAGCAGCAGCTCGAGACTATCCGTTTGGCGATCGCGCGCACCGCCGGGAACCGGCGGCGTGCCGAGCGCGTTGAGCGGAAACGGCGAAAAGTCGCGGTCCTGGAAGTAGGCGTAGTCCGTCTGATGAGTCGATGCGATGGTCTTGAAGTTCAGGTTGTCGAACGCACCGATCTCGCCGGCTGAATCCCATTGGACCGTCACATTAATGTTTTCATTGTCCAGCTTCAGGAAGGTGCGCTTCTCGGACGAGAACACGAAATCGCCGGCGGCGGCGTCAGCATCACACTCTGCCCACATGTCGAGTATCGCGCCGGGATAAAGCCGCTCGATGTGGCCACCGATGTTGGCCCGCACGCCCATCCCAAAGTTTGTACTACCGCCCCACTGACCTCTACCGTTCGCATAGGTGGGACCCGTATAGATCTGAGGTGGATGAAGAGCGACAACCGCTGGGTCATTAGCTGGGAGATTCATGCCTCCGCCGGGATGGCGGTTTGCGAGGTTATCTACGACCGCCTGATTCGGGTACACGTTGCAACGGCCGGGCGCGTTATCGTCGTCCTGGTAGTTGCCGCGAAACCCTAAATCGATCATCCAGTTGTCGTCCGGCGTGATGCGGAACGCAGCGCTGAATGCATCCAGGTCAGTCGCGCCGTAGGTCTCTCCGAAAAATCGATTGGTATGCCAGCCGTCCGACGTCTCCTTGGCAACGCTGAAACGCGCAGCGACGGTGTCGTTGATCGGCAGGTTGAGCATGCCGCGAATATCCTGCTGACCGTGGTCGCCGGCACGCAGGAGAAGCGACGACTCGAATTCCCCACCAGGTTTCGCGCTGATGACGTTAATCGCGCCACCGGTCGTGTTCTTGCCGAACAGCGTCCCCTGCGGACCTCGCATGACTTCAATGCGCTCTACGTCGACGGTATTCAGCATCTGCCCGACCGTGTTGGGCAGGTAGTGGCCGTCGATATAGACGCCGGCGCCCGTCGAACGTAACGGAACAGGCGAATTGTTGCCGATGCCCCGTATATAAAGCGCCGTGACCGCGCGTCGGTTCGTGTGCGTGAAGTTCACATTCGGCACGAAGTCCGTGATATCCATGATGTCGTAGACGCCCTGCGCCTGCATGGCGTCGGCCGTAATAGCCGCCACTGATAGCGGCAGGTCCGTAAGACTTTCCTCACGCCGGCGAGCCGTCACGACGATCTCCTCGAGCATGGCCGCCGCAGAGGCAGACTGCCCCTGGGCCGCAACCTGCCCCGACGAAAGCAGTAGCGCAACGCTAATTGCTCCCGTACTTCCCAAGATAAATTTACTGATTTTCATTGTTACTCCTTGGAATAGAAAACTCCCCGGGGGAATAGGAATGACTCCCCGGGGTCACTGATCTCAAGTGATCGATAGCCCCTCCATCGATACCCCCTTCCCTGGATCAGTCGCCCCCTACAGTCCTGACTGCGCGTCAGACCGGAAAGCCGCAACACGCGCGGCGCTGTTGTAGAAATTCCGCAAGCGCCAAGTTTCGAAACGATTCCTAGCACATGCGCTGAGCCGTGTCAATGGCGCCTAGTGCATAACAGCAATTCCCGCTTCCTTTGAAAAGCGAGCGATGAAGCGGGTTTCAGAAGGCTTTCAGAAACGTTTTTCGTAAACTTTTTGTTTTGAATCAGTATCATGGCACGGTATTTTCAACCATCGGATCATGAACCATGTCCAAGTTGTCCATTTCAGCCCAAGCGCCCCGCCCTCGCCTTCGCAAGACCTTGAGCGCCCCGGGCTTGCTCCGGGAGGTGCGCGCCAGCTTTAACCGCATCGAGGACACCGTGGCCGGACGGGGCTTGAACCTGACGGACTGTTTGATGTCGGGGCTGGCAATCTTCGGGTTGAAGTACGCCTCGCTGTTGCAGTTCGAGCGCGACGCCCGGGGCAAGGCGTTGATTCGCTCGAACCTGAAGAGTCTGTACGCAGTGGGCCGGGCGCCGTCGGACACGACGCTGCGGGAGCGATTGGACGAGGTGGACCCGCACGGCTTGAGGCGGGCGTTCAAGCGCGTGTTGGCGGCGTTGCAGCGGGGCGGAGGTCTGGAGGGTTTCACCTGCCTGGGCGGACACTACCTGCTGAGCGTGGACGGCACGGGGTATTTCTCCTCCTCGAAGGTGCATTGCGATCATTGCTGCCGCAAGCGCCACCGCGACGGTCGGATCACGTATTACCATCAGTTGCTGGTGTTGTTGGTCAGACTAGACCGACACGGATTTGTCGGATTATCCGGTCACGGTTGAGGCCGGATTGGTCACATTGTTTTGCTTTTGCCGACCATCGCAGGCCGGTCGCCGCGACGGCGGTTGGGTGATGGAGGGGCACGACCCGGTCCGATCCGAAGGATCGGCCGGCGTTGGCGGGTCCGTTTGGGCGCGGATTCAGAACGGGCGGGGTTCGCCGAACAGGTGCAGCTGGCGTTCGTGGCAGGACTCGGCGGGGCACGGGGGCGGCCGGATGGATTCTGCGTGGCGCCTGATCTGGCCGTAGTAGCGGCCTTCGAAGTCATAGGCGATGCGTTGCAGGCACTCGGCCATGTGCGCGGCGGCCTCGTCGCTGATCTGCTCGGGCCGGGGATCGGGATCGATCATGGCCGCAGATCCTCGACGGCGCGGGCCAGGTGTTCGGCGTCCACGGTACGCGCTTGCTCGACCGCCGCGGCCGAGAGCGCGTAGTGGGCGATGCGGTTGATGAGCCGCGGCAGTCCGCGGGCGGCCTGGTACAGCGCCTCGATGGCGGGGGGATCGAACAGGGGCATTTCGCACCCGGCCAGGCGCAGCCGGTGGGCGAGGTAGGGGTCCAGTTCCTCGCGCTCCAGCCCGCGCAGGTGGTGTTGAACGATGAGTCGCTGTTGCATCGATTCGTGCACGGCCATGCTCAGGCGCCGGCGCAGTTCGGTCAGTCCGATGAGCACCAGGCACAGCCTGGGGGCGGAGTCCATGTCGAAGTTGGTCAGCAGCCTGAGGTCCTCGATCACGTCGGCTCTGAGGTGGTGAGCCTCGTCGATGACGAGCACCGGTTGTTGCTTGGCCTCCCCGACCAGGCGGGTGATCTCGGTCTGGATGGCGCGGTAGGCCGCGGCGCGGGCGTGCTCGGTAGGCAGGCCCAGTTCCCAGCCGATGCTCTTGTACATGTCCATCACGTTGCCGGTGGACAGCGCCACGTAGCACACCCGGAACAGCCCCGGGTGCAACGCACCGGTGACGTGGCGGCACACGCTGGTCTTGCCGCTGCCGGACTCCCCGGTCAGCAGCCCGATACCGCGCAGATCGATGAGGTGCTTGAGCCGCGCCTCGGCCTCGCGATGGGAGCCGCAGCGGAACAGCTCGTCGGTGTGCGCGGGGGTTTCGAACGGCAGGCGGGTCAGGGCGAAGTGGCGCAGGTACATCAGTCTTCCTCCTTCAGTCGGCGGATGCTCAGCGGCGAGCGCGGCGGTTGCGGCTCCCCGGGCTCGATGCGCCCGCAGCGGCGCTCGCGTTTCACGGCGGTGTTGGCGTAGGCGTCCAGCGGCGTGGCCAGGCCCGCGGGACGTCCCTCGTGCACCAGTTGCAGCGCCCGGGTGGGCGGGGCGGCCGGATCGTATCGCACGGTGACGGTTTGCCCGATGAGGATCGCGTCGGCCTCGTAGAGGCGCCCGTGCAGACTCAGGGTGCGGTCCTTGAGCACGCGGCGTTTGGTCTCGAACAGGAACAGCTCGTCCAGATCCAGCCCGGCGGCGTCCGGGTAGCGCACCTCGGCGGCGGTCCCGGCCCAGCGGTCCAGCGGGGTCTGACCGTCCAGTCCGCGGTGCGGGGACTGATGGTATTCGCCCTCCACCCAGCCGGCCAGCGCACGGTTCAACGCCTCGATCCCGTCGATCGAGCCCACATCCAGATGGCGCAGCCAGCCGGCGCGCAGGGTGCGGAACCAGCGTTCGATCTTGCCCTTGCCGGCCGGTTGATACGGGCGGGCGTGGATGAGCGCAATGCCGAGCTTCGCGCACACCAGCGCGAGGTGGCGGGAGCGGTAATTCGCCCCGTTGTCCACGTAGAGGCGCTCGGTGAGTCCGCGGCGCAGCAGCGCGTGCTTGAACACCGGCAGGAACGCGGCGGTGTTCTCGGCGAAGGCGAACGCGGCGTGGGGAATGACGCGGGTGGCGTCGTCGATGAAGGCGATGAGGAAGGTCTTGCGCCGGCGGCGACCGTCAGGGACCTTCGGCCCGTGCATTACATCGCTCATCCAGAGTTGGCCCGCCCGGCGATAGTTGAAGCGGCGCCGGTCCGTGGCGGGTCCCTGCGCGGCGGCCCGGCCCGTCAGCCCCTCGCGGCGCAGCAACCGCTGCACGGTGGACGCCGAGGGCATCGCCGCCTCGCTCACCAGCCCGTGCTCGGCGGCGTGGGCGATGACCGCGCGCACGGAGTAGCCGGGGCGCCGGGTCTTGATCGCCACCAGCGCCTCGGCGACCTCCGCGGGCATGCGCCGGGGCCGGCCCAGGTCCGAGCGACGTTTCGGGTACAGCGCCTCGAAGCCACCGTAGCGGTACGTCACCAGCCACTTGCGTATCGTCTCCGCGGCCACCCGGGTGCGGTGCGTGCCGGGGATCGCGTAGGTCCCGGCGGCCTTTTCTTTCAGCTTCTCACCGATGCCGCGGGCGCCGCGGGGCAGGTGCGCCAAGTCCGCGATCAGCCCGTAGCGGAACAGCGCCACGGCCTCTCGCAGCTTCTCGTCGTGCTCGGTCATGGTCTCGGCGGCCTCCCCGGGGTCTTGCGCGGTTCACGGTGGCCACGTTAGCGCCTGCAAGCCGGTGGATCAGGCCCCGTCCCGTGTTGGACGACCGCCAGAGCGGTCCCCGGCGCCGGCACGTCAGGACAAAAGCCCAACGGCGGCGCCAGCCGCGCCAGGCGCCCCTCGCACCGCCCGCGCAGCCCCACCAGCACCGCCTCGGTCTTGAGCCGCTCCCGGAACGCCCCAACTTCCGGGGGACACTTCAGGAACCGCTCCGGCCACAGCCCCCGAACCGCCGCCAGGTTCCGATGCACCGCCCGCACCCGGCGGCCCAGCCAGCGCATCGCCCCGGGCAGATGCACCGCGTCGCGCCGCAGCGCGTCGGCCGCCTTGGCGAGACTGGGCGCGGCCTCCGCCTCAACCACCGCCTCTTCGACCGCCTGCAGCGTGCCCCCCAGCCTCGCCGCCAGGCAATCCGGCAACCGGCTGAACGTCATGTGACTCTCAGGACAGTACCAGCGGGCAACGCGCGTCCCGCGCGGGCGCTTGCGCGGGTAGGTCCCGTGGCGGGCGAAGGAACAACCGCCCCGCGGATGGTTCGGACACCGCTCAAGGGTTGCATCGCGCCATGCACGGCGTTTAACGTATTGCTCGCCGGTAAGCCCCGTTGGATACCGAAGCTGCACCGGCCACGGCCCGGCGGGAATCGTCGTCCCGCGCGGGCCACCCTCCCTTTCCATCCAGGAAGCGCTCAGGTTAACCCAGTGCCCCGCCCCCACGTCGGTCGCGCCAGCACCGCGTTATCCACCGCCTGCCCACCGGCGACAGGGCTGACCAAGGGCCCGCGCCCGTGGACAGCCCGTGGATAACGCTACGTCAACGCCGACTTGGCCGTGCCGGATTAATCCACCACGTCAGACGTTTCACCAGGAAGATAAACCGACCAAAAGGCTCGGTGGTTCAGTGAAAGAATGTGCCTAACAACAGCTGGGCGCGGTGCTGGTGCATCCGCGGCAGCGCGAGGTGTTTCCGCTGGCGCCGGAGCCGATTGTGAAGGGCGACGGGGCGAGGAAGAACGACTGCGAGCGCAACGCGGTGAAACGCTTGCTCAAGGACGTGCGCCGGGAGCATCCGCATTTGAAGCTGGCGGTGGTGGAGGATGGGCTGGCGTCCAACGGCCCGCACATCGAGTTGCTGAAGCAGTTGGACATGCGATTCATCCTGGGCGCCAAGCCGGGGGATCACGCACATCTGTTCCAATGGGTGGAGGCGACGCCGGCGACGAAGGTCGTGGAGATCGTCGACACCGACGGCGTGCGGCATCGGTTCCGTTACCTCAACGGTGCGCCGCTGAACGACGCGAACTTCGAGTTGGAGGTGAACTTCCTGGAATATTGGGAGTTCAAGCCCAACGGCAAGCAACGCCACTTCTCGTGGGTCACGGACCTGCCGATCGACAATTCCAACGTCATGGACTTGATGCGCGCCGGGCGGGCCCGGTGGCGGATCGAGAACGAGACGTTCAATACCCTGAAGAACCAAGGCTATCGCTTCGAGCACAACTTCGGTCACGGCGAGAAGCATCTGGCGACGGTGTTCGCGTACCTGATGATGCTGGCGTTTCTCATCGACCAAATCCAGCAGCGTTGCTGCCGGCTGTTCCAGGCCGCACAGGCGAAGGCCGGGCGTCCCCGCTACTTCTGGGAACAACTGCGGGCGCTGTTCCTGCAACTGTTCATCCCGGACTGGGAAACGTTGTATCGGGCGCTGGCGTTCGGGCACCGAAGTGAACTGGTGCTGTATGACACCTCCTGACTCCACGCCGCGCCCGGGTGTGCGAGAAACGGTTCTTCAGGGACACCACGATAGCCAAACGACACGTCGGCAACCGAGCCGGAGAGGATGGCTTCCCCCACCGATCGGCTCACGCCCGCACGGCGCGATCGAATCGACACCGCGAGCGTGCAAAACGCGTTAGCGGGAATTGCTGAGTGCATAAGAAGTTTTTTCACGAACAAACCCGTCAGCTTGCCTTGACAGCGGCTCTCTCCTGTCTCGCCGCCCCCTCCCTCGCTCAGGACTGGATCGAGTATGTCCATCGGGCCGACCGATGCGTTCGAAGGAGTAGAACGAGTTGTGGTCGAATAGCCACGGACCGGGGCGAATGTTCCACACGGGTCCGTATACCCGTACGATGGAGAATGTAGCCGCCGCGCAGCCCGATCCGTATTTCACGCTCGGGGACGACTTCAGTATCTCGAATCAGATGCACGATCTCTTCCAGGGCGACAAGACCGCCATGACCCAAGCGTCAAAATCGTGCCTAAAATCGATATGAAATTGCCCACGAATGTCCGCTATTGGCCGAAAGTAGCCATTCGCTAGGGCGAATCTAGTTGAATTAGAAGAAAAAATTGAGAATCATAAGATCAAGCCTGACGGAGGAAGCTCGATGTTCAGACATTTAACAGCCGCAACTGCGCTCGCTTTTGCCATAGTCGTCACCTCTCAGCCAGGACTCAGGGCCCAGGTTCCGACCCCCGAGGCTCTAGCGGCATCGGAGGAGGCTCAGGAGCATATCGCGGCAGCGATGGCACTCGCTGGATCCGATCTGATCCGTGAAGCGGAAGCACATTGCTCCGCTGCGGGTCCGAGGCGAGCAGGACTGGTGAGGCAGGCGGCCGGGCTGCCGCCGGTCGAGCCCTATGTCGTGGAGCCGACCCGGCTTTTCGAGAACCTCTATTACCTTGGTTTCAGTGGTGTGGGCGCCTGGGCCATCGACACGAGCGAAGGCCTCATATTGATCGATACGCTCCATAGTCCCGACGACGCACGCGATGTGCTGGTACCGGGCCTCGAAAAACTGGGCCTGGACCCCACTCAGATCAAGTACATCGTCGTCGGACATGGTCACAATGACCACGTTGGGGGGGCGTCTTACCTCCAGGAAACGTACGGTGCAAGAATCCTGCTTAGTGAGCTTGATTGGGAGCTCGCGCTCGCCGGTGAGACGCCGGATCGGCCGAGGCCGGAGCGGGACATGATCGTGACCGATGGCCAGGAGCTGACCCTGGGAGACACTACGGTGACGTTGGCGCTCGCACCGGGACATACGCCAGGCACGCTGGCCATGCTCGTGCCAGTCAAGCACCTTGGCCGCACGCATACGGCGCTGATCTTTAGTGGAACGCAAATGCCCACTCAGGAATCCATCGACACGTTCAGGCATGTTTTCGACGACTTTGCTCGGCCGCTGGAGGCGGAGACCGCGCTGGGCGGGCACCCGGGGGTCGCGGATTTGGATGAGGAACAGATGGAACGCTGTCTCGAGACCGGGGGACCGTGTTGGACGCAATCGATGAACACGCTGGAGCTGAAGGAACAGCTTCGCGAACAGTACCCGGCTGGACCGCACCCGTTGCTCCTCGGCCCGGAGCGATTCGGCCGTTATCTGTCAATCATGCTGGAGTGCGCCAGCGCGAGGCTTGCGGCGATGGAGTAGGCTGTCAGTTTGTAGAAGATCAGTAGTTTTGAGAGACAAAAAATTGAACGAGAAAATTAGAGTAGCGCTCATTTGCAGTTGCTTGATTGCCACTGGGGTACCGGTAGTTCAGTCTCAGACAGACGAGTCCCTATCGTTGTGGGCGCCTATACCTGAGTGGGCGTATGGCTATGACACTCAGCCTGAGCCAGGTGATCGGCCACCAATTCCGACACCGGGGAATAGGGCACTCCAACCTGGAGAGGATGCAGAAGAGTTAAGTAGACCGCTTGGGTTAGAGGGAAGCAGCGTCACTTTCTCTCGCCAAGAGATTCGTCATGCTCAAGATGTAATCGACTGGTTCCCAGGCGACTATCCCCCTATGGCAGACATTATCAAGTACGGACCTGAAAGCCTCAGAGGGGGGGCACCTGATTGGGCCTGTGGTTCTTGCCATCTGCCCAATGGGAAAGGACGTCCCTCAAACGCACCCGCTGCGGGAAAGCCAGCTGCGTACCTGGTTCAGCAATTGCATGATATGCGAGATGGTTTGCGTTACAGCGCAGATCCGAGAAAGCCAAACACTCCAAACATGATCCGGATGGCTCGAGCGATGACTGAGGAAGAGATTCAGGAGTCTGCAGAGTTTTGGGCCGCAGTTCCCTGGACGACGCGCCGGTATTTTGTAATGGAGGCAGATCTGATTCCGGAGATGTATCTGAATCCAGACAATAATATGTTTTTCACGGTGGGGACGGAGCCGACAGAGCCTCTTGCAGGGCGTATTGTTGAGACCCCCATGGATACCTATCAGGCGGATTATCTTCGTAATCCGCGCATGGGCTTTAATGTATATGTGCCTGTGGGGAGCCTTGCCAAGGGAGAGGAACTCGTGACGACTGGCGGTGCCGGAAAGACAATTCAGTGTGCTATCTGTCACGGACAGGACCTCATGGGTCTCGCTGTGATTCCCGGTCTCGCTGGCCGCTCGCCCAGCTATCTGATGCGGCAGTTATACGACTTTAAACAGGGGACCAGGAATGGTGTTGCTGCACAACTTATGCAACCGACCATCGAAAACCTGAATGTTGAAGACATGACCAATATCGTTGCCTATTTGGCTTCAATTGTTCCACCCACGCCGGCACCAGGAAATTCGCAGTAGGGTTGAGGCTTAAAGCTTGATCAAGACCTCGTACTCGGCTTGGTGAACTGTAATTCGGTCGCCTTCGTCGATAATTTCCAGTGGCGACGGAGTCGGCATACTCGCTCCCACACCCGTGCGGCACTCCAACTCCGGATTGTCTGTTGGCGCGTAGTAAAGCGCGACCAGCTCGCGGCCGTCTGGCAGCCGAATATCATCTGCCGATGATCGGTGAGTATTATCCGGGCTGGCTCAGGGTGTAGATGCGCTCCGCGTTGCCGCTGTAGATCAGTCGCTTGTCGGCTTCCGGCAGGTCGATGGCATCAAACCAGGCCGTATCCCGAGCATAGTTTCCGAACGGATAGTCGACGGCGAACATGATGTTTTCGGCCCCCAGCACGGAATGACTCAGCAGGAGCGCAGGATCCCATCCCATGCCGCTGGTCGTGATCAGCATGTTGTCGCGCACGTACTCGCTGGGAGGTCTGCTTATCGTTCGGCCTACGAACCCGGCGGACGTGGTGTCGAGCCGATAAAGCCAGAACGGCAGGCCTTCACCCATGTGGCCGAGCACGAGTGTAAGGTTCGGGAACTGATCGAATACGCCGGCGCCGATCAATCGCAGCGCGTGGGTCGAGGCTTCGATGGCGAACCCCCACATGGCTCCGTGCATGCTGTATTCGGAGAATGCCGGATACATCTGGGGCGCCGGTACTCGCGGATGCAGGTAGATGGGCATGGAGCGGGCCTCGCAGACCTCGAAGATCGGCCAGAATTTCGGGTCGTCCAAGTACTCGTTGTGGGTGTGCGAGTTGATCAGGACGCCGGTGAGTCCAAGCGAGATGCCGCGCTCGATTTCCAATCCAGCCGCTTCGGGGTCCTGGGGCGCAATCGTCACCATGCCCGCGTATCGGTCCGGGTTGGCGCGGGCGGCCTCGGCCATCCGGTCGTTGGAAACCACCGCCAGTTCCTTCGCCTCCTCGGTCTCGAAGAGCTGCACCCCCGGCGACCAGTTGCTGAGAAGCACCTTGTCGATACGGCCTTCGTCCATCGCCCGAAGGCGTTCCTCCCCGATTTCCTGAAGCCGCTCGATGATCCGGCCGTTGACGAAACGGGCGTTGTCCGGACTGAAATTCCCCTGAAAGTGCGGCTCCAGTTCCGGGTTGGCGTTAATGACTCTGATGGACGCCTCCATCACCTCCGGCGGACAGTAGATTTCTTCCACGGCAATGCGCCGGTAGTCGGGTGTCTGCGCCTTGGCGCCCCGGATAATGCTCTTGCCGGCCAGAACCGATGCCGACGACAGCATTGCGGCCTCCTTGATGAATGTTCTTCTCGTCGTACTCATGGTCGCCTTCTCGATTGTTGATTCTTGCAGTGAATTTCTTGCCGGTGCGCCTGTCAGGCTTCAACGAGCACCTGGAAGCCGCCGAATATCATCCGCTTGGCGTCGAATGGCATCGGGTCCATGTGGGTCGGCATTTCCGGGTCGCTGAAGACTTTCGGCATGCCGTCGTCGCGGACCTCCTTCGACGGCCAGGTGACCCAGGAGAAGACGACCGTTTCGTCGGGTTCGCGCAATACCGCGGTGTGCATCGAGTTGACCTTGCCTTCGGGCACGTTGTCGCCCCAGCACTCCACGTAGGACAGCGCGCCATGTTTCTTGAATACCCTGGCACACTGCTCCGCCATCTCGCGGTAGATCTCCTTGTTGGCGGTCGGCACCGCAGTCAACAATCCGTCAACATAGGTCACGTTGTTCTCCTCATTGGCATACGTACCCGGCAATCGTTCCCTTTGGTGTCAGATCACTCCCGACGCGCTCGCTCTCGTACGGCCGATCGACGGCATGGCCGATGCCCGACAGCAGCAGGCCGACCAACAGGAATCCTGGAATCGGGTGCTGCTTCATGACGTCTTCCCTTAACCGGTGGTTATGGTTTGGTGCAGAACAATTATGCATATTTTCAATCAGTTAGGATTGCGCACTAGGCTATAATAAATTCCGCTCGCTGCATAGTTGCCTCATGCCCGTTGAGCGGTTTAACGAAGATAGCCGTACGCAAGAACGGCGCAGATCCAGGGGATTCATATGGTCGACTCCCGATCGCTCTGTTTCGCAGTCATTTTGTTGTGAGTTGTGGTCGTATCGGCCGATCGGCCTGGTGCGCAGACCGGCGACGGCGAGAACATCATACTCGGTCGGCCGACAGACGATTCCATCGTCGTACACGTCCTCGCGGAGCAAGGTACCCAGGTCTCCGTCGAATACGGCGACTCTCCGGGTCGGTTTTCGGAGCGAACGGAGCCGATTGCGGCTTCGGCCGACGGTACAGCCGTTATCACAGTCGACGGACTCGACCCGGGCAGCGTCTACCGCTATCGCGTGATCTATACGGATGCAAACGGGAGCCGCAACGGTGAGGAATACTCGTTCAGGACCCAGGGGTCGAGAAGCACGCCGTTCAGCTTCGGCGTGCAAGGCGACTCCCATCCCGAACGCCGCACCAGAATGTACCATCCCGATCTCTACGCGCGGACGATGCAACTGGTCGCGGGCGCACAGCCCGACCTCTACTTCATGCTCGGCGACGATTTCAGCATCTCGAACCAGTTGCCGAACTATTTCCAGGGAGACCGCAGCACTCTGACGCAGCGTTTCGTCGACGATATCTATATCAACCAGCGCCGCTTCCTGGGCCTGATGGCGAACTCCACGGCGCTTTTTCCTGTGAACGGCAATCACGAAGAGGCGCGACGAGATACGAGTGGGGCGGTTACACGGATGAAGGCGTCTGGGAATTCGACGAGCAGCGGCCGGATTGGGATCTTCCGATCCATCAACTCATGGTGGAGAACGGCGTCACGATCCTCTTCCAGGCCCACGACCATATCTTTGCGCGCCAGGAACTCGACGGCGTCGTCTATCAGTCGGTGCCGAATCCGGCGGACGACATTTATGAAGGTCGCAACAAGAACGCCTATCTCTCCGGCGATATTCTGGACAGCTCGGGATATCTGCACGTCACCGTCATGCCTGCCGGTCAAGGCGTGCAATCGTAGGTTTCTACCTGTACTCCGGGCACCCATAGCCAGAATGATGGGAGTGCCCGTAAGCGGGTCCCACGCGGCCTGGGCAGCGCGAGCTTCTTCGTCAGCCGAGACCGAGTGATGCGCCCATACCGCCGACGGCGGCAGCATGAATACTGCTGCCACTGCCGGGATCTCGTCGACAAGGGCATACTCGAAGAACGTCTGTTCCAATAGTCCACTTTAAAGGGGAGAGCGAAGATGCGACCTGGCCGACTCAACTGCGCTTCGTTGCACGTCGCGTTCGGAATCGCCGTGCTGGCGACCCTGGGCTACGCCGTGGTGCCCGGTGCGCAGACGGCTGACATCGAAAACATCATTCTCGGGAGACCGACGGACGATTCCGTCGCCATCCACGCGCTCGCCGTCGAGGGGACGCGCGTACTTGCCGAATTCGGCACCGGTCCCGGCGCTTATTCCGAGCGGACGGACGCTGTCGAGGCATCGGCCGACAATATCGCCGCGATTGATCTGGAGGGACTGAGCGCCGATACGCGGTATTTTTATCGCCTGACCTATCAGGGCACCGGTGACGCGGATGCGCGCAGTGGCGATGAGCACAGCTTCCACACGCAACGGTCTGCCAGCAGCACGTTCACTTTCGGCGTGCAGGGCGACTCGCATCCGGAACGCCGCAACATCATGTATCACCCGGACCTTTATCTGAGGACGCTTCGTCAGGTCGCGAATGCCAGGCCCGATCTTTACTTCATGCTGGGCGATGACTTCAGCATTTCGAATCCCATGGCCGATTTTTATCGAGGCGACCGGGCGGCACTGAACCAGCGGGTCGTCGACGACGTCTACCTGAATCAACGCCGGTTTCTGAGTACGATGGCGCATTCGACCGCGCTGTTCATGGTCAACGGCAACCACGAAGAGGCGCGGCGGCATTTTCTCGGTACGCCGCTGCACGATGTGTCGATCTTCGCCGGCACCGCGAGGACCCGTTTCTTCCCGTTACCTGCTCCGGATGGCTTTTATTCGGGAAATCCGGAGCCGGTGCCGGGCATCGGTCTGCTCAGGGATTATTTCGCGTTCGAATGGGGCGACGCGCTCTTTGCGATGATCGATCCTTACTGGCACTCGCCGGTGCCGGTCGGCAACTCCGGTGGCATGGGAGTCTCGCTCGACGGGGAATGGGAACGGCTGACGCGCCGTGCGGAGAATCGCTGGGAATCGACGATGGGCGACGCACAGTATCAGTGGTTGAGAACGACGCTGGCGGAGAGTGACGCGAAGTACAAATTCGTTTTCGCGCACCACGTTCTCGGTGTCGGCCGCGGCGGAATCGAGCGTGCCCGAGACTACGAGTGGGGCGGGCATGGCGCCGACGGCACCTGGGAGTTCGACGCGCGCCGACCGGGATGGGAGTTGCCCGTACATGAACTCATGGTCGAGCATGGCGTGACGATCTTCTTTCAGGCCCACGACCACATATTTGCCCGCCAGGAACTCGACGGCATCGTGTACCAATCCGTCCCGAATCCCGCTGACGACACCTATACTGCACGTAACAGGGATGCTTACCTGTCGGGCGATGTCCTGGACAACTCGGGCTATCTGAGCGTCACTGTGTCGCCGGAACGGCTTCAGGTGGACTACATTCGGTCCTGGTTGCCCCAGGACGAGGTGGACGGCCGCCGCCAGGGTGAGGTGGCGTATTCGTATAGCGTAAGCCCGCGAGAGTAATCGCACATTCGGCATCTGCCCAAGCGCGAGCTACGACTGAGGAGGTAACAACACATGACCTGGCGTAGCGACTCGTTGTCTATCTGCCTGGCGGCCTTGCTGACGGTGGGTTCGGCTCAGGCGCATCATTCGTATGCGGCGTTTTTCGAAGTGGATCAGCGTATCCGGCTCGAAGGCGCCGGCGAGCATGGGCGATGGGACACTCATTCGCGCCGATGATATCGTCATGCCCGATGGCTGGACGCGGCATCTCTTCAACGACCCCGTAACCGGCAGGCGTCGAGACCCGACGCCGCCCTCGGGGATCACGGCGGGTCCTCCTGCCGCTCCGCCGGCATTCTATCCATCGCCCCGAACGGATGGCGACTGGGCCGGGCTGGATGTCGTCTGGGGACCGAACAACGGCACGACCGACGATCCGCGCGACATCGCGGCTGAGCGTTGGGATACGGTTCGCACGATCTACCTGGACGATCGCGAGCCTCCGGCAGGAACCCCTCATACGATCAACGGCTATTCCGTCGGTCGCTTTGAGGGCGACGATTTGGTGATAGACACCACCCACATCACCGCCGGCTGGCAACTGCCCGGCCGCGGGCCGCCGCACAGCGCTGGGCTTGAAGTGACGGAACGCTATCGTGTGGCCGAAGACGGGCGTCTCGAAGTGACTTACATGGTCGTGGATCCGATGACGTTCACGGCGCCGGTGACCTGGCAACGGTTCAATCGGCCGGCCGATCTCCAGTATCTGAATCCTTACGACTGCCAGCCGTCTCCCGGAAGCGGGTATTCGTGGGAGCAGGGCTAGAACGAAGTTGGCAATCCGCTGTGGCGAGCCCGCTGATCATTGTGGCGTCAGATCGTTGATGCCCTTATCGACGGCGCATCGGACCCGGCAATCGAGTCGGTCGATGTTTGCCCGGTACAAGCGCTGGTCGTCAAGGCCGGCAATGACGGCACCGGCACAGTCAATGCCGTCACGCGCATCGTCACCGGCCTCAAGTTGAAACAGGTGGCTGACCCGTTGCTGATGGTCGGCAACTTCCAGGAGATCTGGCTCGGGCAATGCCGAGAACTGGGCATGACGCTGGCGGCCGGGCTTGAGGCCGGGATTTTCTGATTCGCACATGACGACGTGGCATTGGCAGGTTAACCGATCTCAGCCGACAATTTGACCATGTACAAGTGCTGTTCGGCGTCAGCACTAGTTGGACAAAAAAGGGTGGTTACGTACCGCAATCACCCGATGACCCAGGGCAAGATCGATCGGTAGCGGAACCGGTCTGCCGCCTGCGGTTCGATGCGCTGGTATGGAACAGATGCGGATCTGCTGCACTTCGGCCCCGGGATCGTAGGCGGGCACGAAGGAAGGGTAAATGGTGGAGGCGGCGTCTCTTTCAGGCTCAATAAAACCAGTTGGTTAAAAGGGGTGCCAGTCAAAATACCCCCACTAGTACCCCCAGCGATATGACAATGATTCGGAACACATCTTTAAACCTTGACGAGCATCTACGATCCGCCCATGCTGACCGACTTGGCGCTGAGCAGACAGCTTCGTCGACGGCGGCATGCCCGCCTGGGCCGAGAACGCCCGGCTGTCGCTGTTATTCCGGGTACAAGCTCGGTCGGGGAAATGCACTCTGACGCCCCAGGCCGGTGCCTTGATGAGTACCTGGCTCGAAAACGTGGAAGATTGATATGAAACATTGCTTGACACACTGGCTGATCGTTGTTCTTTCGGCCTTCACGGCGACTGTCTCCGCCCAAGAGGCGACGTTCGTCCTGGAAGGCGATCTGTCGGCGTTCTACGCCAGCGGCAACTTCGTGGTCTGGAGCCCCAAACCCGAACCGGAAAGCGGAGGCGCCGCCGTGACGATGGCGGCGGCTTCGACCGCAGTGTCGGCCTCCACGTCGACAGCAGCCGCGACCTCCGCATCGACCGCCGCCGCAACCTCCGCCACGGGCGCAGGCTCGACGAGTTCGAGGGAATCGTCGCTCAACGTGATCGCCAGGGCGCCCCTCGGAGCCGACGGCACGTTTCGTGTGGAGGCGGCGGTGGATGCGCCGCGCGATGTGTACTTTTACGTTCTGGACGCGATGGGGCACGAAGGACAGCGTTATGCGCCGATGAAGGGCAACGAGTTCATCCTCGAACAGGGCAACCTGCGATTGCACATGACCCGGCCCGGACGCTTCTACATCGAGGGCGGACCGTACAACGATGCCGTCTACAACGCCTGGCGGCGCACGGATGAGTACGTCGCGGCCGAAGCGGAATACCTGCGGCTGATTCCCTCGGTGGACGGAGAGACCGAAGACGAGCGCCGCGCCCGCGTCGACCTCTCTTCGGCAACCTTCAACGGCATGATGGAACTTGAGATCGAAGGCCGTGCCCGGGTCTCGACCACCCATCCGGATCCGTTGGTACGCCGTCTCACCATCGAAACCGCCTGGCTGGGCGGTCCGTGGATGCTCGACGCCTGGCGGGGGCTCGCCGAAATGACCCCGGACGATCCCTGGGTTCTCGATCGGCTCGCGCGGGCCGAGGTGGCCGAGGCGAAACGGGTCGAGGAGCGGCGGCGTTTCGCGGTCGGCGCGGACATCCAGGACTTCGTCGCGGACACCCTTGACGGCGATTCGGTCCGGCTCGCCGACGTGCGGGCGGGGAGCGAACTGGTGCTGGTGGAGTTCTGGGCCTCCTGGTGCGGTCCCTGCCGGGCCGAGATTCCCCACATGAAGGAGGCCTACGCCAAGTTTGGCGACCAGGGCTTCGAAATCTTTTCGTTCACCGTCGACGACGACCGCCTCGACTGGGAGATCGCCTCCGAGGAAGAGGACCTGCCCTGGTTCGACACCGGGATGGGGATGGAACACGAGGCGGCGCTTGCCTATGGCGTGACCGGCGTGCCGAAGAACTACCTGGTCGAGTCCGGCAGCGGCAACATCGTGGCGAAGGATCTGCGCGGCCATCACCTGGACATCGCGCTGGAGGAGTTTTTCCAGTAGTGCACCGGAGAATCGAGTTCCGGCGTATCGTGCACTAGCGTATCGTCATTCTCGCCGGCCTTGCCTGGGGTTGCGAGTCCGGTACCGGTGTTCCACGCCCCTCAAGGGCGAAGCGGGCGAAGCAGTCCAGCAGACAGGCCAGACCCGCCGTCTTTTTAAATCCCAATAAAATCAGTTCGCTATAGGGGGCGTCCATCAAAATGCCCCCACAAATACCCCCGAATGGACGGGGGCTTTCATTACCCGTTTCCTCCCCTTATGACCCATAGTGACTTTGCAGCCCCTTGATCACGGCAAGAATTGTCTGCAAGACGGGTGTGTCGATGCCATGTTTCTGACCGAGTTCCATGACGGATCCATAGATGTAGTCGACTTCCGACGGGCGCTCATTGACGATGTCCACGCAAAGGCTCGATTTGTTTCCTGGCGTGCCCGAAGTAATCTGGTGGAATACTTCCCGGGCTGCGCCCGGATCGAGATCGATGTTCTCCGCCTTTGCGACGGCGAGCGCCTCGTCGATGGCGCGATATGCAATCGCTTTCAACTCAGGCACCCGGACGATCCCGCCCAGCGTCAGGTTGGGTGCGGCTGAAGTGCCCGAAACACCGATGTTGGCCATCAGTTTTTTCCAGATGTCATAGCGGATGTTCTCGCTGGCCTCGGTTGGCAACCCGTGTTCGGTAAACGCTCTTGCAAGCGCGATAGCGCGGTCCGACATACCGCCCTGCATCTCACCGAGCGTGCTGGGGAGTTCAGCGTGGTTGCGGACGACGCCGGGTTCTTCGATATTCGCTCCCTGTGCGGTCAAGCCGCCGAGCACCTTGCCGTCGCCGAGAATTCTCTCAATCTCTTCTTCGTTGCCGAGGCCGTTTTGAAAGCTGATTGCAACCGTGTGTTCATTGTCGAACAGGTGCTTCACGCTCGTCGCCGCATCTGCGTTGTAAATCGCCTTGCACTGGAAAAACACAGCGTCAACCGAGTCAATGGTTGACGGGTGCGATGTTGCCTCGACGGGAATCAGTCGCTCGCCGCCGTGACCGACCATCTTCAGGCCGTTCGCGTTGACCGCGTCGACATGCTTCTGCCAGATATCGACGAGCGTAACGTCGAGTCCACCTTCGGCCAGGAGGCCACCGAAGAGTGAGCCCATCGCACCCGCTCCGACAACCGCCACTTTGGGGTTGGAATAGGCGTTCAATAGTTAACCCTCCAAATCGTTGATGCGAAAAACCATTGTTGTCGGGTGGAAATAGCCCGAGTACGCGATCTCCTCCGGCGTAACGTCACCGTGGTAATGGCCCGCCTCTTGCTTACCGTCGATAGCATAGAAATGGGTATGTTCACCGGAGGATCGCAGGTGCAGGCCGAATCCCGTCGGGTCGCCCGTCCACAATACCGAGAAGCAAAGCAGGTTCGGGCCCATTTCATAGAATTGGAGAAAGTCTCTGAATGCTTCGTTCCTTTCTTCGTCGAAGTATTCGAAGCCAATGCAGTTGTAGTCGGGCATGACGTGTGAACGGACCCTGCCTCCGGTGATCTTGAATACACCGCCGAGCGCGATCTGCCGTGCATCACTTGCGGCCAGGTTGTCGATCATGCTCTTGCGGATGGCTTGAGTCAGGGAGGCTTCATCTCCTGACCTGATCGATACTTCGAGCTTGACCGCCTGGCCGGGTCGTCCATCGCACAGGTACAGGTTCGAAAGCCCGGAATGAATCATCGCACCGTAGTCCTCGACGATACATTCCTTGTTGCGGCCGACCCTGGCAACTTTGGAGCGGACGTCTCCCGGCAAACCTACGCTTGCAATCATCTCCCCGCAATGGCCGTCCAGCACCGCCGGGCAAGCCATGCCGGCACCGAAAATTCCAGCATCCGGCAGGCCGCAGGCGGTTGCCATTTCGAGATATCGAACTGGTGGTCCCGATACTGTTTGTTGTGCGCATACGGTTCGCCACCGGCATCGAGAATGCACGCGTTTCCGGACAGGCCCTCAGTCGTGCAGCCCCAGTCACGAAGGTCCGGACATTCCTCGACCGAGACCGAAACTTGCTCGTAGTTCTCCGACAGCCCTTTCTGCAGGGCCACGGCAATCTGCTGCAGCGACGGTTGCCAGAGATGCGCACTCTTCATTCGGACAGGTTCGTGCATTTGATATCAGGGCATGAGCACCGAGGGAATCCAGAGCACCAGTTGCGGAAATATCGTGATGAGCAAGAGCACGACGAAATTGGCCAGCAGGAAGGGCAGGGCACCGCGGAATATCGTGCCGATGCGCAGTCCGGAAACCGAGGCGCATACGTTCAGGCAATTACCCACAGGTGGCGTGCAGGCACCCACTGCCAACGCGGAAACCAGGACCACGCCGAACGTGATGGGCGATACGCCAGCCTCCACGGCGGCCGGCAACAGCACCGGCGTCATGAGCATGATGGCCGGGCTGACGTCGATGAACGTGCCGATCGCGAGGATGATGACATTGACCAGCAACATCACGGAGACCGGTCCGAGATTCATGCTTGTGACCCAGGCCGCAATGGCTTGCGGAACACGCTCGAGCGCCAGGATCCATATGTACATCGTCGACATCGCGATGATCAACATGATTTTTGCGCTGGTGATGACAGCGGTTCTGAAGCAGCTCAAAAGGCCTTTGAATGTAAGTGCTCCGATCGAAAAAAAACCGAGTAGCAGTGCATAAAGCACGCCCAGTCCGGCAGACTCGGTTGCTGTCGCGATTCCGAATACCACGGCGCCAACGACGAGAACGGGCATCAGAAGGACCAGGAACGAGCCTCTGATCTCGCGAATGACATTGCCGACGCTGGTGTCGATATCCTCTTTCGGATAATTGTTCCTCGCGGAAATGTAGAGGCAAATGAATAACTGCAGGAAACCGATCAAGAGCCCGGGGATAACGCCGCCGAGAAATAACCTGCCGACGGATTCCTGCGCGACGATCGCATAAAGGACAATCGGCACGCTCGGCGGAATGATCATGCCCATCGTCGACGATGCCACGGTAATGCCTGCCGCAAAGCGCCCCGGATAGCCTTTCGATTTCATTGCCGGAATCAGGACTGAACCGATCGATGCCGTGTCCGACGCAGAGGACCCGGAAATGCCGCCGAAGATCATGCTTGCGAAAACATTGACGAGACCGGTCCCTCCGCGCAGTTTTCCGACGAACAAGCTGCAGAAGCGGATGAGCCGACCGGTAATCCCGCTTTCGTTCATGACCAGCCCCATCAGGATGAATAGCGGCAGCGCAATCAGCGCGTAATTGTTCATTCCCGAAAACAGCCGCTGCGGCAGGATTTGCATCAGATCCGGCTGTACGACGACAAAATAGGCGAAGGCCGACAGACCCAGTGCATAGGCGATGGGAATTCCCATTGCCAGCAACACAAACAAACTGAGTATCAGGACAAGCACTTCGGGCCCCTCGGGCGGAATCGCCGGAATTATTGTTCGGCCGCTCCGAGAGAGCCGAATGGCTCTTTGCCGGCGAGCAGCAGACCGATATGTGAAAGGCTGCTTAGCGTAACGAGCCCGCAACCGATGGGAACGGCGGCCTGCGCATACCCTTGGGGAAGCTGCAGGGCCGGCAAGATGAAATGACCGGTCAGGGGAATCCAGATCGTCAGGCTATACCAGACCATCACCGCATTGATCAGTGCGATCAGTGCGAAACCGACGATCTCGATAATCTTCCGCGACCTGTCCGCAAGTCGGTCGACCAGAAAGTTGATCGCAATGTGCTCCTTCCTCGATATCGCAACGGCCGCGCCGATCGACGTCGTATAGATAAACAGCAAGACAATGAACTCGTTGCCGCCAACGATGGTCGAGCTGAATGCATAGCGCAACACGACGAGCAAGACGACCATCGCAAAAATGATAGCCAGCGCTGCGACGATAGCGACTTCGGCCGTCTTGATGAATACTCGGTCAAGCTTCGCAAACAGGTCTGCCACTTCTGTCTCTTCTGTCGAGTCAATCCCGGGCCGGTTCTCGATCGTCGCTTCTGGCAATCCGTCTCGCGCGATCTATGTCATCCCAGGAAAACACGCCCTTGTCGATGAAATGCTGATAAACCGGCGTGGCCAATTCGGCGAATTGTTCCAGGCCCTGCGCATCGACGATTGTCGTCTCCAGCACTTGCGAAAGCCTTGCAATGTAATCCTGCTCGCTTTGCTCGTTCATGTCGTCGCTGAAATTGATCGTTTCCACTGACACCTGGTCGAAAACTTCCTTGAGATCGGGCGGCAGCTTTTCATACCAGGCCAGGTTGACAATCATCGGGTCCGGTCCGGTGGCATAGTTGGTAATGGTCAGGTATTTCTGCACTTCGTGTACCTTGGAGTCCCAGATATTCGACGGCGCATTGTCTTGACCGTCGACCACACCGGTCCGGATCGCCTGATAGGCCTCGCTGAATGGAATGTCCTGCGGGTTTGCGCCAAAAGCCTGTGCCGTCAGCAGGAAAACTTCCTGTGGCGGTACGCGCATCTTCAAACCCCTGAGGTCGTCCGGCGATGCGATCGGGCGCACGTTGTTCGTGTGTGCCCGAAATCCCTGGGAAATACCGCAGGCCGGGATGTGAAATCCGTTGGCTGCCGCCCCGGCGTTGATCTCTCCGGCTAAATCGCTGTACATGAGTCGCCGCGCCTGCTCCCAGTTCTGTACCAGGAACGGCATCATGAAAATTGTGTAGCGTGGGTTGGCGTCGGTGAAAAAGGCTCCACGCGTACCTTGCAATGCACCCGTGGTGACCATGTCCATCAGCTCGCGCTCCGTGCCCAGTACGCCCGAGAAATACGCGTCCACCTCAATGCGCCCACCGCTCCTTTGTTCGAGTTCCCGCTCGAAGAACTCCATCGACACGCTGCGCGGATGTTGCCCGGGTTGCGAATGCGCATAACGAAACAGGTATGTCGTTTCCGCGTACGCGCCAGCGCACAAGGCACACCAGGAAAAAATCCCGATCACGAACCTCACATTGCGCTCCGCCACCGATTGGAAATTCGATGATAGAATATGTGTTTCATAATTGAAAGATATGGAACGCTCATGGACGAATCGGCCCCGACGGATTACGAAGCGCTTCGCACAGCGATCACCGAGCGTCACGGATCGCTGAGCAATCGTTTGCGCCAGATCGCCAACTATGCGCTGGACCATCCGACCGACATGGCCATCGAGACCATTGCTGTGATTGCGAAACGGGCGGAGGTGCAGCCGTCGGCGCTGATTCGCTTCGCCAAGTCATTTGACTATACCGGTTTCTCCCAGATGCAAAGGGCCTTCCAGACGCGTATTGCCGAACGGTCCGCAAGCTACAAGGAACGTGTGCGTGCGGCGCAAGACGCTGAAATCAAGGACGAACTGGGTCTTGAGCACTCACTGCTGAATCGGTTATGCGCTACCAACACCATCTCGCTGACGCAACTGAGCGAAAGCAATATTCACGCAAGGCTCGCCGTCGCTGTGGATCTTCTTGAAGCGGCAGGGACGATCTACGTGGTTGGATATCGGCGTTCATTTCCGGTCGCTGCATACATTGCCTACTCGCTGAGTCACGCGGAGTGCAGAACGGTTTTGCTGGACGGGGTCGGCGGCATGCTGAACGAACAAGCGCGGTGTATGAGCGACGGTGACGCCCTGATCGCCATTTCCTATTCGCACTACGCGCATGAAACCGCCGACATCGTATCGAACGCTTCCCGGCAAGGGGTGCCGGTCATTGCCATCAGCGACAGTCGCTTGAGTCCGATCATGCCGTCCGCACGAGTATATTTGGAGGTGCTCGATGCGGAGGTCTTGTCGTTTCGCTCACTCACCGCTTCCATGTGTATCGCTCAGACGCTGGCGATATCGCTTGCATTCCGGGCCAGCAAGAAAAACTAGAAGCCGTCTCGGATCACCCATGCGGGATTTCGAGACCGGTTCCAATTCCTGCTGTTCGCCGTATCATGACGCTACGATCCATTCATGATCCGGGTCATTGTGGAAAATCCACTTTCGTTGCGGACCTGCCATGACATTCAGGTAATAGAGATCATAGCCGTGCGGTGCACCCACCGGGTGGTAGCCTTTGGGCACGATCACGACGTCGTTGTCCGTCACCGTCATGGTTTCATCCAGGCTGCGGTCGTCGGTATAAACGCGTTGAACAGCGAATCCCTGGGGTGGATCGATGCGGTGATAGTAGGTCTCTTCGAGACGCGTTTCCTCTGACCCGCGATCGTCATCGTGCTTGTGCGGAGGGTAGCTCGACCAGTTGCCGCCCGGCGTCAGGACCTCGCAGACCAACAGGCGCTCGGCGCTCGCATTGCCAAAAAGGACGTTGCAAACATAGCGGCGATTGGTACCTTGCCCTCGGGTCTCGTACTCGCAGTCTTGCGGCTTGATCAACCGGGCCGGATACTTGCCCCTGGCCGGCGCCCGGCAAACCGCAAGCTCGATGTCGGTGTGGGCATCGACGACAAAACTTTCGCTGGGTGGTAGATACACGGCATAGGGCGCTTGTTTGACGAATACCGATGATCGCCCACCCAGATTGCGCCAGGTTTCGTTTGGCGTAGCTATGTCAGCCTTGCCCGAGAGCAGTACCAGGCAGACCTCCGTGCCGTCGGTCCTGTCTTCCAGGCTCGCGCCCCTCTTGAGCTTGAATACTTCGAATCCCACGAATTCCCATCCCGCCGATACGGGATCGATGCATTGAATCCGGCCTCTTTCATCCGGCGCTG
Organism: Candidatus Rariloculaceae bacterium; assembly: GCA_965262365.1. Taxonomy (GTDB): domain Bacteria; phylum Pseudomonadota; class Gammaproteobacteria; order Steroidobacterales; family Rariloculaceae; genus UBA6522. Next base: position 1,591,295 of record OZ253541.1, on the reverse strand, counting down.
TAGACTGCGACAGCAATTTCGACATCTGTCCTGACCTTTGGTCGAAGGAATTTTTTAATCTATACGGTTACAGTATAGAATGTCTATTCTACACAGTCGCGGCACTGCTACGGAATAAACCAATCTCCGGCAAGGTGCCCTATTTGCAGTCACAACAACCACGACACCGGTGACTGTAGCAGGAGTCAGCCCGATTATGACATCCGGAACCACAGACATTGCCGAAGGTCCCCTTGACGTCATCTGCCTTGGCCGAGCCATGGTCGACTTTTACGGAAACCAAATCGGCAGTCGGCTGGAAGACGTGTCGAGTTTCGCCAAGTACCTCGGAGGTTCCTCCTGCAATATTGCGTTCGGGTGCTCGCGTCTCGGGTTGAAATCGGCCATGCTGACGCGAGTCGGCGATGAACAGATGGGCCGCTTCGTTCGCGAAGAACTTGCACGCGGTGGAGTCGATGTCAGCCATGTCGTGACGGACCCCGACCGGTTCACCGGGCTGGTGGTCCTGGGCATCAAGGACAGGGACACCTTTCCACTGATCTTTTTTCGTAACGACTGCGCTGACACGGCGATCGAAGCGTCCGACTTTTCCGCCGAATTCATAGCCTCCAGCCAATCGCTGCTCATTACCGGGACACACTTCTCGACGCCCAGGACCTATGCAGCCTGCGTGAAAGCCATCGAGTATGCCAAGGCCGCCGGGGTCAAGGTGATCGTCGACATCGACTATCGTCCGGTGCTGTGGGGTCTGACAAGCCTTGGTGACGGCGAAACGCGATACATCGATTCCGATACAGTGTCTGCCCATCTGCAGACGATCTGGCCCGATTGCGACCTGATTGTAGGCACCGAAGAAGAGATGCACATCGCCGGCGGCAGCACCGACACGATTGCCGCACTCCGTCGTATTCGCTCGCTCTCCGACGCCACCCTGGTGTTGAAACTCGGGGAGCGAGGCTGCGCAGTACTGGACGGGGACGTTCCACTGAATGCCGAGGAGATTTCCGTCTTTGCAGGCCCGGACGTGGAGGTCCTGAACGTGCTGGGGGCGGGCGACGCGTTCATGTCGGGGTTCTTGCGCGGCTGGCTGCGCAACGAAAATCATGAATCGTGCGCGGCCTACGCCAACGCCTGCGGTGCACTGGTTGTCTCGAGGCACGGCTGTTCGCCCGCCATTCCGACTGCCGAGGAACTGGACTATTATCTCGGTCACGCCGGGCAGATTCCCCGGCCCGACCTCGATGATGAGTTAAATTACCTGCACCGGGTTACCACGCGACGCCCCGCGTCCTGGCCCGAAATCCATGCGCTGGCATTCGATCATCGTCGGCAACTGGTGGATATGGCGCAGGAGGCAGGGGCCGATCTGCAACGCATCGCAACCCTGAAACGCCTCATCGTCAGGGCCGTCGAACGCAGTGCGGAGGCTGTCGGAGCAGATGGCACGATCGGTGTGATCATCGACGATACGTTCGGCCAGGACGCCCTGAATGACGTAACCGGTCGCGGCTGGTGGATTGCCCGCCCTGTGGAACAATCCGGCTCGCGACCGTTGGAGCTCGAAGGCGGCCGTTCAATAGGCGATCGGCTGCGCTCCTGGCCGCTGGAACACGTAGTCAAGTGCCTGGTGTACTACAGTCCCAACGACGATCTGGACTTGCGCCTGCAACAGGAGCGCCAAGTGCGGGAGCTGTACGACGCGTGTTGCACGTCAGGTCACGAGCTGTTGCTCGAAATTATTCCGCCCGGAGGGGCGGTCGCAGATGATGGCAGGATCGGGTCAACACTTGAGCGCATCTACAATCTGGGCATTCGGCCCGAATGGTGGAAGTTGCCTCCGATGAGTCATACGGCGTGGCAAGAGATAGACGAAATCATTGCAAAGCGCGCTCCGCATTGTCGCGGCGTCGTCATACTCGGTCTGGATGCGCCCATGGCGAAACTCAAGGCCGGGTTCGACGCCAGCGCTGGAATCGACGTTTGCAAAGGATTTACAGTAGGCCGAACAATTTTCGCCAGTCCTGGCAGGAAGTGGCTGGCCGGGGAAATCGATGACGAGGCATTTGTCAGTACCGTTTCGCGAAATTACATCGAGCTGATCGACCACTGGCGTAATCGAAAGGCTGGTTAGAGACAGGGCAATGAGAACGACTCGACTGACCATGGCTCAGGCCGTCGTCAAATTCCTCTCCGCGCAGCGGGTGGACATCGATGGCGACATCCAGCCCCTGTTTCACGGCGCGTTTGCCATTTTTGGCCATGGCAATGTTGCCGGACTGGGAGAAGCACTATTCGCCAGTCGAGCTGAATTGCCGACGTTTCGCGCCCATAACGAACAGGGGATGGCGCACGCGGCTATCGCTTTCGCCAAGGCGACCCGGCGGCGCAGGATGATGGCGTGCACGACGTCGATCGGCCCCGGCGCGACCAACATGCTTACCGCTGCCGCATTGGCGCATGTCAATCGCCTGCCCGTGCTATTCCTGCCAGGTGAAGTCTTTGCGAACCGTACACCGGATCCGGTGTTGCAGCAGCTCGAATACCCGGGCGACCCGACGATCTCCGTCAACGACTGTTTTCGTCCGGTCAGCCGGTATTTCGATCGAATCACGCGACCCGAGCAGATCATCAACAGTCTGCCAGCAGCGATTTCGACACTCACGGACCCGGCGGAGTGCGGCCCCGCGACCTTGTCGCTGTGCCAGGACGTACAAACCGAAGCGCATGATTACCCCGAGTCCCTGTTCGCGGAGCGGGTTCACCGCCTGCCGCGCAGGGGCGCCGATGCCCGTGAACTCGATGACGCGGTCAAGGCTCTGCGTGATTCTGAACGCCCTTTACTGATCGCCGGCGGCGGCGTGCACTATTCCGGCGCTACGGCAGCGCTGCGCGAGTTTATTGAAGCGCACGGAATTCCAGTCGCTGAAACGCAGGCCGGCAAGGGCGCGCTGAGATGGGACCATCCGAACTACGTCGGGGCGATCGGTGTGACCGGCTCCGACGCGGCGAACCAACTGGCACAGGGGGCTGACGTGATCCTCGCGGTCGGAACGCGACTGCAGGACTTCACGACGGCATCGCGGACTCTGATCGACCCCGACAAAACGCGCCTGATCCAGCTCAATGTGGCGCGGCCCGACGCCTGCAAGCACGAGGCTCAGCTCCTGGTTACCGACGCCAGGCTCGGTTTGCAGGCATTGCATGCGGGGCTTGCGGGATGGCAGTCCGACGCGACGTGGCAGCAAACGGGACAGAAGGCGATTGCCGCGTGGAACGACTATTACGAGCGCATCACCTCGGCAGCGAAGATATTAACCCCGTCGGGATTACCCTCGGACGCCCAGGTGCTTGGTGCCGTCAAACGGGCCTCGGACCCCGGCGACATCGTCGTGTGCGCAGCGGGCGGACTTCCCGGGGAGCTGCACAAGCTCTGGCGCACCGACCGGGCCGGCGGTTACCACCTCGAATACGGCTATTCCTGCATGGGCTACGAGATTGCGGGCGGCATGGGCGTCAAAATGGCCTGTCCGGACCGCGACGTCATTGTCGTCGTCGGCGACGGCTCCTACATGATGCTCAACTCGGAACTGGCGACCAGCGTAATGCTGGGCCACAAGATCATTGTGGTGGTCCTGGACAATGGAGGCTTTGGCTGCATCAACCGTCTGCAACAATCGACAGGCGGTGAGTCCTTCAACAACCTGTTTGACAACTGTGTCGCCAGCGAAGGCCGCGCGCCGTTACTCGACTTTGCCAAACACGCTTCGGCAATGGGCGCAGCCTCGGAGCACGTTGAGAGCCTCGCCGAACTCGAATTGGCCGTCGGCCGCGCCAAGGCGGCCGACCGATCCTGTTTGATCAGCCTGCGCACCGATCCGGACGAATCCTCCGGCGGCGGTTTCTGGTGGGATGTCGCGGTTCCCGAGGTGTCGGAACGCGCCGATGTCAGGACCGCGCGTGAAGAATACGTTGCCGCGAAATCCAGGCAACCGTATTAGCACGGGAATTCGATCATGACGGTCTGCATTGGCGTCAATCCATTGCTCTGGACCAATGACGATCTTCCGTCCCTGGGAGCAGATACACCGTTGGAAACCTGTCTCGGCGACAGCCGCGACGCCGGCTATGCCGGCATCGAGCTGGGCAACAAGTTTCCGCGACTGGCCGCTGTTCTGGGCCCGATCCTCGATGAATTCGGACTGCAATTGGTGTCGGGCTGGCACAGCAGCAATCTGCTGCGCAGATCGGTCGCGGATGAAGTCGAGGCGCTTCAGGATCACCTGGACCTCCTCATAGCCCTGGGGTCGGAAGTCATTGTCTTTTGCGATACGACCGACTGCATTCATGGTTCACGGAACGTGCCGCTGTCGCTGAAGCCCGCATTGAAGGACAGTGAATGGGCGGAGTATGGCAAGAAGCTGACGGAACTGGCTGATTGCTGTCTCGATCAGGGTATGCAGATCGCGTATCACCATCACATGGGTACCATCGTGCAGAGTTCGGAAGAAATCGACAGGCTGATGTACAGCACGGGGGACAGCGTGGGCCTGTTGCTCGATACCGGTCACCTCGCCTACGCTGGCGGCGATCCGCTGGCACTGCTGCGAGCGCACGGGCAGCGCGTCAACCATGTCCATTGCAAGAACGTCCGCGCGAACGTACTCCGGGACGCGACGAATCGAGATCTGAGCTTTCTCGACGCCGTATTGAACGGTGTATTCACCGTACCTGGTGACACGGATGGAAGCATCGATTTTGGAGAGATTCTCCAGTCCCTGAAGTCGGTTCGGTACGAGGGCTGGCTGGTCGTGGAAGCCGAACAGGATCCGCTCACCGCACCTTCAAGGCGGTTTGCGACGATGGGTGCTGAGCATCTGGAAATGCTCTGCGAGCAATTGGGCATCGATAGCTGAAGTCCGACATCGATGTTTCATTTGGTCCAACGTTATGAGGACAAGACAATGAATGCGCGATTCGAGTCGTCTTCCACAGAACTCCCTATGGTGAGGTGGTAACAATGTATACGATTGACAGGGCTTTCGGTTTGATTGGCGGTTTTGCGCTGGCGGTGACACTGGGGGGATGTGAATTTCTCGCCGACGGTGCTGCCGACCGACATCGGGTCCCGGCTGTCCCCGCCAGGAACGTGATTCTCTTTGTTGGTGACGGCATGGGCATCTCGACCGTGACGGCTGCCCGAATTTTCGACGGTCAGTCGCAAAGCATGCTCGGGGAAGAACACGAGTTGGTTTTTGAGACATTCCCTCACGTCGCCCTGGTCAAGACCTACAACACCAACCAACAGGTACCCGACTCCGCCGGCACGGCTACGGCGCTCATGACGGGCCGCAAGACGCGGGCGGGGGTCATCAATATCGGCCCGGAGTCGCGCCGCCGCAACTGTGAGGAAGCGCTCGCTGGTCCGTTGACGCCCCTCAGTGTGCTGGCCAAGGAACGAGGAAAGGCGGTGGGAGTGGTCACGACAACGCGGCTCACACACGCCACGCCCGCAACCGTGTATGCGCATTCGCCCGAGCGGGATTGGGAAAGCGATCGATACATGCTTTCGGCGGATTGGGAACAGGGTTGCCGGGATATGGCGCATCAATTGGCGAACTTCGATGTCGGCGGCGGACTCGATGTAGTCCTGGGTGGCGGTCGGGCGGAGTTTCAGGGATCCGACCTTGGCGGATACCGGCAAACCGCCGGCGAAGATCTGATTCAATCGTGGTTGGGCGACGTGCCGGGCCGCACGTACGTTGCTACGGCAGACGAGTTGGCGCGCGTCGTGCCGGGACAGCAGGTCCTGGGGGTCTTCGCTCGATCCCACATGACGTATGTGGCGGAACGCACGCCGGAAACGACGGAGCCGACACTCGCGCAAATGACGGTCACGGCTATCGACCTGTTGACGCAGAATGAAGATGGTTTCTTCCTGATGGTCGAAGGCGGACGTATCGATCATGGCCACCATGAGGGAAAACCGGGCTACGCGCTTTCGGAGACACAGGCCTTTGCGCGTGCAATTGAAGCAGCGCTCGAAAGGGTCGATCTGAACGACACGCTTATCCTGGTGACGGCCGATCACTCGCACGTATTTACCTTGAGCGGGTATCCGGTCCGAGGCAACCCGATCCTGGGGTTGATCATCGAGAATGACGTGAACGGTGAACCCAGGAGCACGCCATCCGTCGATGCCAACGGTACGCCGTACACGTCGCTGGCTTATGCCAACGGGCCGGGAGCGGTTGGTCCGCGTCCCCGACCTTCCCCGGAAACAGGTCTCGGCGCGGTGTACCAGTCGTTGATTTCGGTGGAGCGGGCAAGGATCGACGGGTCGTTGGATCACGGGGAAACCCACGGAGGAGAAGACGTCGCGCTGTACGGTATCGGGGTAGGAGCGGATCAGGTCGGGGGAGTCATCGAACAAAACGTCGTGTTCGACATCATGCTAGAGGCGTTCGGTTGGGAATGATGGAAAATCACGCGTAATAACGGTGTCCAAATTGCTGATAGCGGCTACGAATCCGTAGCGGGAAATGCAAAGATTCCGCCTCCCGAATACCTCTGCAATGCTCAGAGGCGATTAGGGCCTGTTAACACTATCCCGGATAGTGTTAACAGGCCCTAAAGCGGCAATCTCATCGAAGGGCCGGTTTACTGTGCCAGCGCGATGTACACGCCGAAAGTCATCACCACGATGAATACGCTCATGGCAGGCGCAAGTTTCCACGGCGCCAGGTCCACCGGTGCGGCCGGCATCGTCCAGTCTTTTGCAGGGTCAGGCCAAAGTCTGCTGACGACGGCCATCACGGCCGCTGTGATCACGAACACCAACGCGAGGAAATGAAGAAAATGGATATCGCCATCGCTGCCGAAAAACCTGGCCGCGATGGACTGTACTTCATCGTTGAAGACGAAATTAATGATGTAAAACAACACGGGGCCGGCGATCAGGCCGGTCTTGGCTGCCGCCGCGGAGGCTTTGGATGTCAATAGTCCCGCCAGGATCACCGCGAGCATCGGACCGAAGAAAGTCGCGTTGATCTGTTGCAGATAGATAAAGAGGCTGCCGCTGGTATCGATGAAGGGAGCAATAAGAATCGCAGCAACGGCAAGCACTGTGGAGCATATGCGCCCCACCGCTACCTGTTGTCGTCCGCTGGCATGGGCCTTGAACAGGGGCAAGTACACGCCCTGATTGAACAGGGTCGCGGCGCTGTTCAAGACGCTGTTGAACGTACTCAGAACGGCACCGACCATTACGGCGGCAAAAAAACCGGTCAGCGGTGCAGGCAACACCGTTCGCACAAGAGTCGGGTACGCTTGCAGATATTGATCCGGGCCGATCGAGTCCTTGAACAGGTGATACGCAATGACGCCTGGAAGCACAATCGCGAGCGGCGCAATCAACTTGAAAACTGCGGCAATCAGGATGCCCTTTTGTGCTTCTTTCAGGTTCTTTGCACCCAGCGCGCGCTGCATGATGGATTGATTCGTGCACCAGAAAAATATCTGGTTGACGATCAATCCGGTAAATAACACACCGAAGGGCAGGAAAGAACCGGGCTCGTCCCCGGTGATGTCGAACTTTGCGTGCTCCGCTGTGTACACGGTGTCGAGGCCGAGCAGCACGTTACCATCGCCGATCAATGCAAGCGCCAGAATCGGAATGAGCAAGCTGGCTATGAGGAATCCCACCCCATTGATCGTATCGGATACCGCTACCGCCTTGAGGCCGCCCAGGATGGCGTAGGTCGATCCCAGCGCGCCAATCCCGATGACCATGAGCCAGGTGGCCTCCGAATTCGAAACGCCGAGTGTGTTCGACACATCGAAGAGAGCTTCCAGTCCGGTCGCTCCGAACAGGAGTACGACCGGCAAGATGGCAATGGCGTACGAGAAAAGGAACAGAACCGTGGCGATGATACGCGTTGAGTTGTCGAAACGCGTCGCAAGAAAATCAGGGATGGTGGTCAGGCCTGCACGGAGGTACTTGGGGACAAAATAGAGCGCGCCCAGAATCATCGCCAGCGCGGCGGTGGTTTCCCACGCCATGACGGCTATCGTGTGGTTGAATGCATCCCCGTTCAGTCCGATCAGGTGTTCGGTGGACAGATTGGTCAGAATGAGGGAACCGGCGATTACCCATGCAGTCAGACCCCTTCCCGCCAGAAAGTAGGCCTCGGACGATTCCATGCGATCGTTGCGGGTGGTCCACCACGCAATCGCGCCAACCGCCGCCGTGCACGCAATAAATGAAATGACCGCAATCAATTGTTCTGACCGGCTCGATGAGACCGGCGATCGAAACTGTACTCAAATACCGGCGTGGTAGTGGATTGGTCGTCATTGTGCACCGACAGCATGATGACCGTGGCCGAGTCACCGTCCAATTGCATATGGCTGAATCCCCACAACAAGCCTTCGGCAAACAGGGTTTGGTGTTGCGGGTACTGTTCATCCTGGTGCCCCATGAAACTCGAATGCAGCGGCCGTTGTTTTGCTCCGGCGCCTGAAATTATCTGAACCAGCGGTTGCTCTGCCGGGTCTTCCAGGACCGTTTCGCAGTTGTCGGTATGAATTTCCAATGTGTGCTCATGACCCGCCAGGTACGCATCGGCGTAGCGACACAGTGCGGGCATCAGCAGTCGTCGCAGCGTCCGCGCCTCCTCGTACTTGCTGCCCGCTGAAGACCACAGGGGATGGTGCCCGAGCACCAGTTTCCAGCGCGCCGTGGAACGCGCGAGTTCCGTTTCCAGCCATTGAACCTGGTTGCGCTCGGCCGCCGTCATCGGGTCGACGAAATAGCCGGGTTCTTCGATGTTCCCAGGGGATCCCTCGGAACCGTCGTCGTTGAGGGTGGCTTCGCGAACATCGGTGGTGGCGAGGATCATGCTCGTATCGATGACAAACAGTTCGATTTCGTCATTTCCGGCGGGTGGCGTGGCCGCATAGAAGGGACCGTCGATGTAGAAACCGGGCGTGGTTTCCAGATAGCGGATCTGCGCAAAACCGCCGGCTCGCGACGTCTCCCAATCATGGTTGCCCAACGTCACGTAGGTGCGGTAAAGAGCGGGCGATTCCACCAGGTTGCCCAACGGGTCCTGCAACATGTCCTTGAAGCGCCTGGCATCGTCAACGCCGTCAGCACCGAGCGTGGCGCCGGACGGGTAGATGTTGTCTCCGAGAAGCACACCAAAATCGCAGCGTTGCCCGGAACGGCAATACTCCGTCATCGCGGCCGATACTGCATACATGCCCGTTGCGGGAATCACACCCCCCGTTACCGGTGAGACCTCCGACGGTCGAGGTCGATACTCGTCAGGAGGTCGTTTGTCCTCAAGCCAGACTTCCCATTCGGAGGCGAGGTATTGTTCTTCGGTGAAGCGGTCCTCGTAATCACTGTCTTCCGGGTATTGCGGGTGGTAGCCCGTGTCTCCAAAGATCAGGATTCCCGCGTTCAGTTCTGAGCCGGTTTGCGATTGCGGTTCATCGGGCTGGTGAGCATAAAGAATCAGCAGCGGGAGAACGGCCAGATGGGCAACGGATTTTGGTGTCATCGAAATTCATCCCGTATGGGTCAGGTGCCAGAGGTCCCGGCAAAATGGTAGAATAAAATTCCAAGTATAGACAGAAATAGAATATTTATCCCGAGTTTGCGCGAAATTGCGTACGTTGCCCATAACGGTTATCGGGCTCAGAATTGAAAGATCAGGCACTCTTGTATGAAAAGGCTAACCATTTTTCTTGCGATCGCGTTTGGCGCGTGCGAGACACACCAGCAGCCGGACACACTGTCGTCCGGCGACGAGCTGGCGGTGCACGCGGTTGCAGCGACAGGCGAAACCGCGGGCGCCGCGTCGGGCGCAGCCAACGATCCGGCGCTGCTAATCAATAGCGAACGTCCCGAGGACAGTCTGATCCTGGGTAGCGCAGACCTCGGGGGATTGGATATCTATACGCTCGATGGCGCCAGGCGCGGCATCGGAAGCAATCGTCCCACGACGCTGGTCGACGTTCGCTACAACTTTCCGCTCGGGGGTGCCTCCGTCGATCTGATTGTCGGCTATGACGCCGAAGCTACAGCGTTGGTGGCCTACGTTCTGGACGATACGCGCACCAGCCTTCGCGAAGTCTCTTCACCGATGGCCACGGAGGCCGAAATCGAAGGGTTGTGCCTTTATCAAAGCCCGATTTCCGGCAAGTTCTACGCGTTTGCGGCGGGCGACGGCATGTTTCAGCAGTGGGAACTCTACCCCCAAGACGGCACAGTTCAGGGGCGTCTTGTACGCAGCGTTCCGGTTGGGCCCGGTGCGGCTCATTGTGTTGCGCACGATCGAGGGGCCGCAATCTTCTATTCGCAGGAATCGGTTGGCGTTGCCCGACTCAACGCCGAACCCGAATCGGAATCGGACGTGGAATTCGTCGACCTGTCAACACCCCACGGCCGCTTTGGCGGCGACGTGAAGGGCGTTGCGCTGTACGAGCAGGCCCAGAGCGGCTATCTCATCGTCTCCGATGCCGATGAGAGCCGTTTGCAGCTGTACGACCTGGAGAGTCGAGCACACCGCGGCACCATTGACGTGGTCGGCGACGAATCGGTGGATGGCGCCGAAGAGACGGAAGGACTGACCGCGACCAGCCTGGCGCTATCGGCGTCCCTGGGACAGGGGCTACTTGTGCTCGCAGACGACGACAATGAAGACGCACCCGCCAATTACAAGCTCGTGCCATGGCAACGTGTCTCGGAGGCTCTCGGTTTGGACGCACGCGCGTCCCACGATCCAACTGCGCCGTTGGACGGTGGCGCGACGACCGTGACGCCGAGCTTGGAAACGGTGCCGGTGGCCAGCTTTGGCGATGCGGCCGACGATCCGGCGCTGTGGGTCCATCCCACGGACCCTGCGCTGAGCGTGGTGATCGGCACCCAGAAACAGCGTGGTATCAACGTTTACGACCTGGATGGCAACTTGCTTCAGTCCCTGGAGGCCGGTCGAATCAACAATGCCGATATCCGGTACGGTTTCCCGCTTGGCGGCGAACCGGTGGATGTCGTTACGGCGAGCAACCGGTCCACAGACAGTATCGGCATCTGGAAGGTGGATCGAGCGACTCGAACATTGGTTGACGTCGCCGACGGTGTGATTCCCACGGGCATGACGGATCCTTACGGACAGTGTATGTATCGGAGTCAGGAAACGGGCGATTTCTACGTCTTTATCAATGATACGGATGGACTGGTACGACAGTGGCGGTTACTCGATGCGGGCGGCGACAAGATAGGCGTCGAGCTGGTTCGAGAGTTCGGTGTCGGATCGCAAACCGAGGGGTGCGTGGCTGACGATGAAACCGGCGATCTGTATGTCGGAGAAGAGAATACCGGAATATGGAAGTATGCAGCCGAACCCGGTACCGGTTCGGAACGCACGCTTGTCGATAGCATTGACAACGGAAACCTGACGGCGGATGTTGAAGGTCTTGCGCTTTATTACGCCGATAATGGGCAAGGGTACTTGATTGCGTCCAATCAAGGGGCGGACAACTACGCTGTGTACGAACGGCAAGGTGACAACAGGTTTCTGGGGCACTTTCACATCGTGGCTGACGAAGCCACGGGTATCGACGGTGTATCGGAAACCGATGGGTTGGACGTCACCAGCGCGAACTTGGGCAGCACGCTGCCGAATGGTGTGTTGGTCGTGCAGGATGGACGAAACATCACGCCGAAAGCGCGGCAAAACTTCAAATTGGTTCCGTGGGAGCGGATCGCTGAAGCACTGGGTTTGTCGATCCACAACGGCTACGAACCGAGAGCGGAGCCTGACCCGTCCCGGTGAAGGTGTTGTCAGTGTGGGGTATTGCAGTTACAGGCGTTCAGACTCCTTCTGACAGACGTCTGGCTATTGCCCCTCCAATGCGCTGCTGCTCACGCCAATCCACTGTTTCTGCTTGTGAGAAATTTCGATCGCATCGGAAATCTCCTGTACCCGGCAGCCTGTATCAAAGTTGGAATACATTGCTTCACGGGTCTCGATACAACGCAATAAATTGCGGACTTCAATAATCTTCAAATCGTTGATGCCGAGACCGTGGCCGGGGGCTGGGCAAAACGCCGAATAGTCGGGATGCTGCGGTCCTGCCAATACACGGCGGTAGCCACATTGACCCGACCGGCTGTCCGTATGGTAGATCTGTAGTTCATTCATGCGTTCCTGGTCGAAGGCAACACTGCCCTTGCTCCCGCAAACTTCGAGTGTGAGCCCGCACTTTTTGCCGGTGGCGATGCGGCTGATGTCCATCGTGCCGGGGCAACCTCTTTCGAACACCACCAGTGCCTGCGCGATATCGTCGTTTTCAACTGTCCTCATCTCACCTGATACAGGATCGGGACGCAGTTTATGGACGGTGGTTAGAGAACCAAATACGGAATCGATCGGCCCAAGCAAGAACTCTGCCATGCAGATCAGGTGACTACCGAGATCGGCAAGCGCGCCGGCGCCGGCCCGATCCCTGGCGCAACGCCAGCCATAAGGCGTGGATGGGTCCGCGAAATAGTCTTCGCGATAACTGCCTCGGAACTCATGGATCTCGCCAATCTCACCGCACAGGATCATCTGGCGCGCTGCCACGATCAGCGGGTTGCAGATGTAGTTGAACCCGATGGCAGTCGCAACGCCCGCGGATTCGGCGGCGCGCCGAATTCGTCTTCCTTGCGTTGCGGTGAGCGCCAGCGGCTTTTCACAATAGACGTGCTTACCAGCCTCGATTGCCGCGAGCGCCATGTCCATGTGCAGGTGATTGGGTGTGCAGATGTCGACGACGTCGATCGTTTCGCTGCCGCAGATCCGTCGCCAATCATCGCTGGCACTTTCAAACCCCCAGGCATCCGCAAACTGCTGAGCTGTCGACAGATCGGTATCCACAAGACAGCTAAGCCCCGGATGTGCGACGCCGTGAAACACCGTGCCCACAGCCCGTAGCGCGATGGCATGTGCTTTGCCCATGAAGCCGGTGCCGATGAGGCCGAAGTTCAGATTTTTCACGGTAGCCACGAACCATTAATTCGAGGGCCTGTTAACAGGCCTTAATATGTATAGCTGATCTCGACCGCTCGACCGGTCTCGAGCGATTCCTGCGCAGCCTCTGCGAGTTCCAGTGCGCGCAGTCCATCAACACCGAGCGGCAGATCGACACGGTGTCCGCCGACTGCGTCGATAAATCGATCAAGCTGAATTCGATACGCTTTGGCGTAGCGTTCCAGGAAAAAGGGCAGTGCCGGCTCGGTGGTGAAACCCTCGGCCGTTGCTTTTTCAACCTGGGTGTTCTTTTGATTGCCGGCGCGAACCATGCCCTCCGAGCCAAACACCTCGATGCGCTGATCGTAGCCGTAACAGCATCGACGTGAGTTTGTGATTTGACAAAGACGACCGGACGCCGTGCGCAAGACGGCGACAGCGGTATTGATGTCACCCAATTTCCCGATTTTGGGGTCCGCCAGGGCACTCCCGGTCGCGAACACCTGGCTGGGCTCTTCACCGAGCAACCAACGACCCATGTCAAGATCATGGATCATCATGTCGCGAAACAGGCCTCCGGATCGCTGAACGTATTCCGGCGGAGGCGGTGATGGATCTCGACTGACGATACTGACGACTTCGATCGTCCCAATCGAGCCGGAGTTGGCCTCCGACTTGAGTTTCTCGAAATCCGGATCGTGACGTCGATTGAACCCCAAGCACAGAAGAACATTTGATTCTTTTGCGATTTCTACGCTTAGTCGAGCCCTTTGCACATCCAGGTCGAGTGGTTTCTCGCAGAATATCGCCTTACCGGCAGCCGCTGCTTGTTCGATCAGCTCGGCGTGCGTATCCGTTGAACTCGCGATGATGACTGCGCCGACGTTGTCATCTACCAGAATCCGATCAACCGACGCGGTTTTGCCACCGCAGCGATTGGCAAGCTCGGCGGCTGCGTCCGCAACGACGTCGCAGACATAAATTATTCGTGCGTTATCGTTGTCGCTGACGTTTCGAGCGTGGATTCGTCCAATACGCCCCGCACCGATTACTGCGACCCCTATCATTGTCTTTTTCGCTCCCTCACCGCGTTTTTTCCACACCGTACCGGAATGTCGCACGCGTCGGTAGTCGATCGGCTGGTGTCGTTGAATTAGAATAGATTTTTCAAAATCTTTACTATTGCAATATTTTGTTCTAAACTCGTTTGCAAGCGTGTTGCTGAGCTGGCAGCAGGCAAATTCAATGTGGAAGACATCCGTCGACTCCACGTATTTTGGGGTGTGGCGCCACAGGGACGCCATAGGGGGAGTACGTAAATGATCCAGCGATTAGTGTCAGTCTTGTTTGTCGGAACCGGGCTGCTTGCACTATCACATACAGCGCTCGCCCAGAATGTCACCGGTGAAATCACGGACCCGGCCAGAACCATCGCGTTCCCCGGTGCGATTGTAAGAATAGAAGGTCTTTCCGGCTCGACAACGTCGGACGAGCGAGGCCGCTTCCGATTGGGAAACGTCCCCGCGGGCAGTTACACGCTTATCGTGTCTTATGTCGGCACCGAAGATACGAGCATTGCGATTCAGGTATCTGAAGAGGGCGTCGATCTCGGAGACGTCATCATCGGCGCCACGTCTGTTGCCGCACTTGAAGAAATCATCGTCGTTGGGCAGGCGGCAGCGTTTGCGAGTGCGCTCAACCAGGAACGCTCCGCAAATAACCTGGTTTCCGTGCTCGATACGGATGCCATGGGCCAGTTTCCCGACCAGAACGTCGCTGAATCGCTGCGTCGTCTCACGGGTGTCAGCGTGGAAACCGATCAGGGCGAGGGGCGTTATGTGGTCATTCGCGGCATGGATCCGGACCTGAATTCGACCTCTATCAACGGGGTCCGAGCGACAGCCGCTGAACCAAGGAGGGCGTTACAGCTCGATGTGATCCCTACCGATCTGCTGGACGGTCTCGAAGTCCACAAGACCTTGACCCCGGACATGGACGCAGATGCCATTGGCGGTTCGATCAACGTAAAGACGTTGAGCGCGTTCAGCCGAAAAGGCCTCTATGCGAAAGCGAGGGCCGAAAGCAGCGTTAACGGACTCCGCGAGGAATGGGGCCCGAAGTTGTCATTTGCCGGCAGCAACATATACGAAATGGATGGTGACCGTCGACTGGGAATTGCAGGCGCACTGAGTTGGCATGATCGGGCCATTCAAGGGGACAACAACGAAGCTGACGATTGGGAGGTCTCCGATAACGGCAACGATTTTATGGAAGAATTCCAGCCGCGACTCTATACCGTCGAACGCGAGCGCCTTGGCGGCGCCCTCAATTTCGACCTTGATGTATCGGACGATACGACGCTCCACCTGTACACGCTGTATAGCCGATTCACCGATACCGAGTTGCGAAACAGGGTGTCATTCGGCCTCGACGGACTGGATGAGGACACGATCACTGCGACCAGCGCGGACTACACCGAAGTCGAGATCGAACGCGACACGAAGGGCCGCAGTTTTCAGGGTCAAATCGCAGAGAATCTGTCCATTTCACTCGGTTCCGAAACGCAGTTGGAATCCTGGCTGGTGGAAACGAATTTGGGCTACTCCTTCGCGAGAGAGCAAACACCCGACCAACTCAGTGGTACTTGGGTGGCCGAGTTTGAAAGCGGTGACGGGCCAATTGCCGACGGTCAGCCTGTGCTTACCATTGATCGCAGCAACCCACGGATTCCGTTGGTCAGATCGAATTTCTTTTCGGCGCTCCACGACCCTTCCTTGTACGAACTGGATGAACTGGAGCATTTTGACGAAAAAAATGAGGACACGCAGTTTTCCTTGCGGCTGGATGCCACCAGGGACGCCGGGTTCGGCAGCATCAAATTTGGCGCCAAAGCCCGATGGCGTGAGAAATCCAGCGACGAAGAAGCCGTGTTCTGGTCCGGTGACGACCAATGGTTCCTGTCGGATGCCCTGTTGCCCGGCGGCGGTGCTCAGTACGGATTTCCCAATCAGGTCGGACCGGTGCCGGATAATCTCATTGAACGCAAAATTTTCGCGGATAGGGTCGGCATCGAATTCGAGCCCCTTGATACGCAACTGGACTCGGTTGTCTCGGACTTCACGATCGACGAAAATGTATTTGCCGCGTACATGATGGGAACATGGGAAACCGGCAGGGCGACGATCGTTGCAGGTCTTCGATACGAACAGACGGAACTCGACAGCCGTGGCAACGAGGTGGAGTTGATTGAAGAAGATCAGAATGGACCGGGTAATCCGCCGGAAGACACTCTGATCGTCAATACGGTTCAATCGAGTCGGTCTTACGGCGATCTGCTGCCAAGCGCGAACATTCGTTTCGATTTTTCCGAAAATGTCGTTGGCAGGGCATCCATTTACCGTTCGGTTGTTCGGCCTCGGGTTGAGGACGTCGCGTTTCGGGTGGCTATTGAAGACGGGGAAGGGGAACTCGGCAACCCGGCTCTCGATCCTTATCGCGCATGGAGTATCGACGCCTCGATCGCCTTCTATCCGACCGAGTTGAGTGTCGTGTCCGGAGGCGTTTTTCATAAGCGGATTGACGACTTCATCTTTGTGCAAACGCTCGATGACTATGAATTCCTGAATCGAACATTCGACGAAGCGATCATCGCGCTGAATGGCGAAGAAGCAACAGTATTGGGGTTTGAGTTTACCTATCAACAGCACTTTGGATTTCTCGGCGCCCCGTTCGATGCATTCCTGGTGGGTCTGAATTACACGTACGTCGACAGCGAGGGCAACACGGGCGATCGTGACATCAACCTGCCGAAGCAGGCCGGCAACATTGGCAGTTTCACACTGGGTTACGACAAACATGGGCTGGATGTCAGATTGGCGATGAAGTATCGAGACAGCTATATAGACGAACTCGTCGAACCTGGGCTGGACCGATACACCGCCGACAATTTGCGATGGGATCTGACAGCGAAATACGGGATCTCGGACAACTGGCAGATTTATGCGGAGATCGCAAACCTGGGCGATGAACCCGAGTACTATCACGCGGGCAGATCCGGTGTTCGGATGCTGCAGTACGATGAGTTTGGCACCACGTCGGCGATAGGATTTCAGTACAACATCCAGTAATCGTTCTCGATGTAGATCGCAGGAATGCCTCGATTTGTTTCCGTGGCCTGAATCAACTCGAGGTGAATGCCGGCGATTCGTGCAGGATCATCGGATGTTCCAGGCATGCGCTTCCGGCCCATTCCCCGGATAGAAAGCATTTTACGGTTATATTTCGGGGGAGGTTGGGCTGCCGGGGCACGCCTAGTCTACGACTCGGAATATCGACCCGAGTACTTGTACACGACATCGTTAATGTGCGCAGTGTGCTGATCCATCGCAATCTATGCTGCTCCTCCTGGGCAAAAAATCGCGACAGGTGTCCCGACCATCAACAGGATGATAATCAGATGCCAAACGGAGGTTTCCCCGAGCCGCATGACACTCCCCCCAAGTTTCTCGTTCTTCTGATCTAATTTTCCTCTCGATGAATGCCCCTGTCGAGATCAGAGTCAACCGGATGCACTGTTAGCCCCACTCCAGCTCTTCGCCGCCTTCGGGGGTCAGGAACCCGAGCAGACAACCGTTGGCACCGTCCCTGAGCCGGTGGCAACGAACCGAGATGTTGGTTCCTGGCGCAACCAGGTCCTCCGTAACTCCGTTGTTTCGCAGGTTGCCGATTCCTGTCGCTTCCAGCACCCAGACCGCCGGCTCACCGTTCTCGTCGGTCACTTCCATGTAAAGCCAGACGTGCGGATTGACCCAGTGGACCTCGGTGACCCGGCCTTGCAGGTGTGTGTACTCGGTCATTCTGTAGCCGCCGCTGGAATGATGTGCCCAGACGGGCGGCATCAGCGTCAGTACCATCGCAGTAGCGACAGCGAAGTTCTCAAGCTTCATCGCATTCTCCCAACCATTCAATCGATCCTTGGCGTATCCGACGCCAGCCTGCATCGACAGTCCTCGCTAGCGCCCATCCGGCTTGTTGACGACTGTTGGGGCGTCGCCGATGTTCTGATAGCGGATCTCATTGCCGTTCTCGTCTACCCATCCGAGCGATTGCTGATAGACGACAGGTGGCGGCGCATTTGGCGGAACCGTGGCCTCGAGGACGTACAGCTTGCCGGCATGCAGGTAGATCGCGGCATACAGACGAGACTCATCAGGGTAGATCATCTGGATTTGTTCACCCGGAACGCGACCGATGTAGTGATAAGCGTTGAATACGATCCTGCCCGGACGCTGCCGAATCATGCTGGCAGCGTAGACAACCGAAGCGTGGACGTCGACCTCCCAATAGATACGGAGCGTGTCGGCCTCGGTGCGGTCCTCTCGTGCGGCGTGGATGCGGTACGCGTCGGTGTAGTCGACCACCGTAAGCTTGTAGCTGCTCGAGCCGTCCTCGTAGAGATAAATCCGCGCAGGCATCACGGCGCCGTACTCGGAGTCCCAGGTCGTCTCCGTGACCGCAAACTCGCCGGGAACGCGAACGCGGAAACCGTCCTCCAGGCTGATATAGGCGCGCCACTCCTGCGCCGACGACGATGTGGCACACAAACCGCTCATAATCACGAACAATACCGGGACGAAACGCATCATAGACCCCCGCAGCCAGGTAGCTCCTAACCCGTGCTAGCGACCGCCCGTCATGACCGGGGCAAACTTCTGAATCCGTTTGGCGGTGTCGACTTCGCCGACGAAGATATTGCCGTACGTATCGATGCCGATCGCGTTGGGAAAGTGCAACTGACCGGCGAGTCGGCCGTTACCACCGAAATACCCGAGTGTCTCCCCGCTTAGCCGGTCGACCGTCCAGATGACGTCGTTATGCGCGTCGGCGACGAACAGATACTTCTGCTCCGGATCCTTGGAAATAATCATCTTGTACATCGTGCCGCAAATCGAGGAGTAAAAGGTTCCGACAGGCATGGGAGAGGCGGGATTTTCGCGCAGACCACCACATCGGCCTCGTTGCGCAGGCGTGTTCGGCGAGACATAGATGTTTTGCAGCCAGTCTCCGTCGGTAGTGAACACCTGAATCCGGTTCTGGCCACGCTCTCCGATGTAGACGCGCCGGTCTCTCGAGATCTCGATAAAATGTAGCGTCGGCGCAAAATTTCTCTCGTC
Source organism: Candidatus Rariloculaceae bacterium (assembly GCA_965262365.1). Taxonomy (GTDB): domain Bacteria; phylum Pseudomonadota; class Gammaproteobacteria; order Steroidobacterales; family Rariloculaceae; genus UBA6522. The sequence continues at coordinate 1,572,103 of OZ253541.1, read as the reverse complement.
GGGCGGCGGACCGCCATCCCAGGTGTAACCCGCAATCGGCTCGTTCGGGATCTCGCTCAGCGGCATCCCGTGCCCGCCCCAGCCACGTTTGAACTCGCCGGTCGAGGCGTCGAAGACCGTGACGCGCTTCTGATCGATGATGTAGATCTCGTTGGCAACCTCGTCGAGCTGAAAGCGCCCCACGTTCACAATCGTGTCAACGTCCTGGTTGTTCTCAGGCGTCTGCGAGGTCCGGTTGTCGGCATCGGTGCCGAGCCTCGGCGGCCGATGGTCAAAATCCCAGACGAACTCGCCGTCGCGCGTGAACTTCAGGATGCTGTCCTGCGCCGCCTCGCCGCCAATCCAGACAAACCCCTGGCTGTCCGCAATCACAGTCTGGAGGTATGTCGGCCACAGCGGATGGTATCCGGGACCGCCCCAGGCATTCACGACATTGCCCGCCTGATCGAGCTCGATCACCTCCGGCCCGCGCACGCAACAGAGTGCCGCTCCCGGCCCGGGTTCCGCCGCCAGCTCAATCGGCAGCGCAGCTCTGCCGCGGTTCAAGAACCAGACATGATCCATATCGTCTACCCAGGTACCCACGACCTGCTGCATGCTCCAGCGGTTCGGCAGCGGCTTGGGCCAGAACGGATCGACGATGTACTGAGGTGCGCCATTCGCATCGACAGCCTGACCCTCCACGACCTGCGCCTCTCCGGCGGACCCAGTGAAATATACCAGGATGCCAAACAGGCCCGCGACGACGGATAACGCTCCGCTCTTGATCATCACGACCTCCTTGCTGAACTCGAGCCGGCGAGATTACGGCTCTAGAGTGCCTACGATACTGCTGTTATACCAGTTTTCGACGTTGCGATGGATGGTGAGGAACATGCGTGAGCTACCCCAGACTCCCCGCACACCTGCTGTCGGTGCAATGATGGAAGCTGGGGCAACTCAACTTCGTGATGGCCTCGGGAAAGCCCTTCAGCCCATCCACCACCGCGATCAGCAGGTCCTGTGTGGCGCGGACCTTGAGCTCGTTCATCACCCGTAGCCAGAACTTCGCCCCCTCGGTCTGCTCGATCCACAGCCCCAGCACCTCCTCGTCGCCGTTACAGGTGATCCCCATGGCCAGGTACACCGCCTTGTTGCGCACCAGGCCCTCGTCGCGGATCTTCACCCGCAGCGCGTCGAAGTACACGATCGCGTAGACCGGCTCCAGCGGGCGGTTCTGCCACGCGGTGACGTCCTCGAGCACCGCATCGGTCACCGCCGAAACCAGTGCGGCGGATAAGCTGGGCGCCCGAAGCATGAATATGGCGCAGCGCGTGTACTGGCTCGGTGCGGGCTTGATCGTTCGCCCGGTGCGGTTTGTTGCGCGGGTTGAATCGTACGTGGCCGGGCAGGAGCGGCGTGTCCAGCGACTGAGTGATTTTTTGGCGAGCAGAAGCGAAACGCCGCGCGTGTTGATTGAGCAACTGGACGCTGGGGCGCTGGCGTTATTGATTCGAACGATTGGCGTCCTGCATCACCCGTATTCTCTGAATAACGATTCCGAGACGGGAACCATCGTAACTCCGGGCATGGAAGCGACGGACCGAGTCCACGGACTGATTAATCTACTGGCAACCGACGCGACCGGCAGCGCATCGGAAGAACTCGAAAGACTGTCCGTACACAAAGAGCTTGCCACCTGGCGTACGCAAATTGTCGACGCGGCGAGCCGTCAGAAGGCGATTCGGCGCGACGCGAGCTTTGAATACGCGGATGTCGGGCGGGTGGTGGACGTGTTAAACAACGCGAGGCCGGCAAACGCCGCCGACCTGGCAGCGGTGACAATGGATCAACTGAGACGAACCGCACAATGGATCCGCGACGGGAACACCAATGCGTGGAGCAAATTCTGGAACGTCGATTCATTCGACCGTCCTGTGAGCCCGAAACCGGAGAACGCGGGACGCAACGCATTGATCGACGAGTTGCGATCCGGCTTGGAGAGGCAGGGTATCGACCTTCAGCCCGAGGGCACTTACGCTGACGATAAACGGGCGGACATCCGTGTCGCATGCAGTGGCTTCAATGTCCCAATCGAGATTAAGAGGAGTTGCCATACGGATCTGTGGAGCGCCATCCGGAATCAATTGATTGCCAAATACGCCCGGGATCCGGGAGCGAACGGTCACGGGATCTACGTGGTCTTTTGGTTCGGGGATACCGAACATTGTCGGCCAACGCCCGGGATGGGCGGGATTCCGGCCAATGCTGGGGAGCTCGATCGGTTCCTGGTGGAGGGATTGTCCGCGGACGAAAGACGGAAAATCGCGGTTTGCGTGCTTGTCCGCCCGCGCAGGCGGTATTCGCGCGCATCGGTTCCGATCGGTCGCTATGGACAAGAGCCTGATCACTGGATGGTTGCCAAACGCACCTTATTGTAACTACAAAATATGGTTACAATAGGCAATGTTGTTTGAATGGGACGAGTCCAAGAACCGGGCCAATATCCGCAAGCACGGCGTGAGTTTCGATACGGCGCGTCGGGTATTCGGCGGACCCGTTCTTTCTCGGGTCGATGATCGGGTGCATTATGGCGAGGTGCGCCACGTCAGTATCGGGAGAGTTGGAAACGCGGGGGTGCTCGTGGTCGCTCACACGGAAAGGGACGGCCGCGTTCGGCAGATTTCGGCCCGTCCGGCGTCGCGTAAGGAAAGGCAGGCTTATTATGAACGAATACGATAGGGCGCTTACACCCGACGAAATCGCGGCCACGAAGGACGAGGATATCGATTTCAGCGATATTGCCGAGCTGGACGAGACGTTCTGGCAGCGGGCGAGGCTCGTGGAACCGGATCGTACCGAGCAGATCACCCTGCGGGTGAAGCGTTCGGTGCTCGCCCATTTCAAGGCGTCGGGAAAGGGCTACCAGACGCGCATTAACCGGGTGCTGGAAAGCTACGTGCGGGCGCAGGATCCGAAGCGTTAGCGGCGCTGGGGTTCAGGCTGATCCGGGAGCGGCGGGCAGCGGAAAGACCACCGTGGCACTCATGCGGCTGCGTCGGATGTGGGCCGCGCGGCTCGCGTGCAAAGCGCGTTTGGGCTCGATCGGGCCCGTTCGGGTGCGCCAGTCGTCGCGCGCGCGCTCCAATCCTCACGCAGACGGAGCCGACGGGTATGTCGGGGCGTTCTAGCGTGGTGGGTTCTTGTTGAGCTGGTTCGGCAGAAAGGCGTCGATTTCCTCATCTGAGAACGTCATGTCCTCGAGATGCCTGAGCGCCTTCTGAGCTTTCCTGTACGCCTGGTACGTGGTACTCGGGGCGCCCGAATATGTCGAATGCAATTCGATCAGGACCTTGTCCCGGGCGTCCCGTATGTTGTCGAGCGGTTGCGTGCCCATTTTGAGGTCGGTGATGAGCGACAGGTACTTCTCGCGGATGATCCACAGGTCCGCGCCTGCCTGTCTGTGCTTCTGGGACAGCTCACCCAGGTCATAGTCCTTGGTGTACGTGTTCAGCGCGAGAAGCGATGTCGACACGAGGACACCGACCCAGGCTCCGACGGTACCGGCGCCGAACACGACGGCAATACAGCCGCCCGTCGTCACGGCCGAAAGAAGGATTTGCCAGAATTTGATCGAAGCGAGCCGCGACAGGAGGATATCGGCGCACTTCTCATGGGTCTTGTGAGAGTACACGACGCGTCCATAGCACTCGCGCAACTGATCTTCCAGAATGGCTTGTGAATCGGAGGTGGCGTTAGTTCGGGAACGAGTTTCCAAAGATTTCTCTCCACTTTCGTTTGGCCGACCATTCCCGTTTGGGCTCGGCCGATTCATGGCCTATGGCTTCAACCGCGATGTTGTAGCATCTCGTCGCCTTCCACTGGAACAAACCCTTGCCGTAGACGTACTGGCCGCTCCCCGGGGCCTTCCAGTAGGCTTGATTTCTGGGCTGATCCTTCATGAAAGCGAAAAAGTCGCGACACATCCAGTCGTAATAGAATCGGGACTTGGCCCTGTACGTCCAACTTGCCATGAACTGGTACGCGAGGGTGTCGACGAGCAATCCGCTGATCGGCACGACCCATGTTTTCTTCCAGGTCCGCATCATTCGGCAAAGAGCGACAAGATTGCCGTTGCAAGCGGTATTCTTGGTTCGAATCGCGCTGATCTCGGCCCGTGGATTGGTCGTTTTCCAGGAGCCGCCGCCGTTGGAATCGGCGAATGTATAGGTGTCTGCCGTGTTGTTGAAGACAGGCACGACCTCGAACGTGATCCCATCCAGGAAGCTGACCGCGACCACCTGTCCATCGGCGCCGATGCGTGTGCCGGTATAGGTTTTGCCTATGGAGTTGCGAACGGCCTGAAGCAAGGCGGATTGACCGTTCCCGATGTGACTGTTGTATCGGGAATAGAGCGCTGGAGGCAGTTCAAAGATCATGTCGAGGTCGCTAAAGCCCTTAATGGCGGTATTGCGTCCGTAAGATCCCACGTAGAGGCTGTGCGAGGTGTCCGACGTGGTGTTCCAGAAGTCGGTGTTCAGACGGCGTGTGATGTCCCTGTAGCGCCGGGAAATGGTTCCAACGTCGTCGATCTGGATGTTCGAACCGAGTCCACCGAACCAGTCTGCCAGTCCCATTACCTCTCCGAAGCAAGCTGCGCGAGCGCCCGCTCGATGCGGCGATTCCCTTGCGGCGCCACTTCCGGTCGGGCTGTGCGCAGAAAACCCTTCAGCGTGCGCAGCGAGGTGCCTTGCATGAATGTTCGACCTTCTCGGGGATATCCGGACCGGGTTTCGACCGCCTCGCCGACTGCAGGCGAGCGTTCATGTTCGGGCGTGAATGCTGCCAGTCTTTGCTCGGCGGGACAAGATTCACGAAACGCAATTGGCGAGACGCGCCGGGAATCAAACGAGCGTTTCGTAAGCGTTGTGCGCGCACCTCGGTTCCCTGATTGAGCGCTTGACGTTGCGGGACTCAGTCATTGCCGGGCATAACGACCACGTATGCGGACACCGCCAAGTGGTGGCTGTACGTTGCTCTGAAGCGGAATCTTGGGGTGCAAGATGTCTCGGATGGCGCGCGCGATGGTGTCGACCTTTGCGGACGTGCGGCTGGGATAGGTGATGGGGCCGCCGTTTCTGTTCTCCGGAAAGCCGGGGGGCGATCCTTCGAACGCGAAGCGCTCGAGAGATTCCAAGTGGCGATGTTGTAGCAGTCCTGAGTTTGGGCCGTTCCTAGCAAAGCTAGCGCCGAGCCGACGAGAGGTGGTTGCCGCGAATGGCGGGGGCGTTCACGGCAAATGGCCGAGGACTGTGGATTTACCCTATGCGTGGTGCTGAAATCCTGCAGTTGAGGGCAAGTCCCGAGAGCTGAAGCAGAAGCGGGCGGCGAGTTGGGCTCTCGGTCGGAGTGTGTGGCGGGGTGCCCGCGGCTCGCCGCGGGAGTCCTGTTTCCGGGCAATCAAATGGTGCAGACTGTGGCCTAGTGGGGCGGCTTCACTCAATGGGATTAGAATGAAACGGGCGTCGTTCGACCATGGCTTCTCCCAGGATGTTTGGGACGCGGCGAAAGCTGAGGCGCGCCAGGCGATGATCGCGGTGGCGGCCCGCTGCGATGTGATTACCTACTCGGACCTAATTGACGAGATTGAAGCCTGCGAGCTGGAACCGCACGGCCCCCAGTTGGCCCACATGTTGGGCGAGATCTCCGAGGAAGAGGACAAGGCGGGACGCGGGATGCTGACAGTCCTGGTCGTTCACAAGTTCGGTGACTATATGCCCGGGTTGGGGTTCTTTGAACTGGCGCGTTCATTGGGATACGACACGAATGATCGGGAAGCGTTCTGGATCGGGGAACTGGAAAGGGTCCATGGGACGTGGTCTTGCTGAAGTGAAAGGTAAGACAAGACAGGTTTCGAAGGCACCGGTTGATGAAGACTATTCGCTGGCCAATCAGCACATGCAGAACACTGTCAGAATTGCCGTGCGCAGAATAGACGGTTCGCAGAGTGTAGGAACGGGCTTTATGCAGAAGTTTTGTGAGAGGGGAGACGAAGCAATTCAGTGCGTTGTTACGAACAGGCATGTAATTGCAGAGTCAGATTCGTGTGAACTTGTTTTCCGATCCAGGCAAGTTGACGCCGTCGATGCTCCGATCGTACCCAGCACAATTCGGTTTAAAGAGAATTTCGAAGAGCGTTGGTACAAACACCCCGATGACCTTGTCGATCTGGCGGTTCTTCCCATTTCCAACGAGTTCAGGCAGATGCTTGAGAATGGTTTCACGCCGGTATACAAGGCGACGCAAGTAACCCAGTTCGTGAATGCAGATGCAGCAGCAAATTTGAACGCAGTCGAAGAGATTCTAATGGTGGGCTATCCCAACGGGTTGTGGGACCAAAAGAACAATTTGCCGATCGCACGAAGAGGTATAACGGCGTCGCCGGTGTCGGTCAATTGGAACGGAAGAAACGAATTCCTTATTGACTGCTCGGTCTATCCCGGTTCAAGTGGTTCGCCCATCTACTTGTTCAGCCCATCGGGTACGAGATTGTCGACGGAGCACAGATTGATTTCTACAAATCAGGTGCTGCTACTCGGTGTGGTGAAGTCGGTGTTCATTCACACTGTTCGCGGCGAAGCTCAATTCCGACCGGCGCCGACAGGGAGCGGACAGCAGGATGTACCCATACCGAACGATTTGGGTCTGTGTGTAGCGCGACAAGCAGGGTGAGAAGAGCGCGACAATCAAGCTGAGAAGGTGTCGCGACGGTTGATGATGCCTTGTCGGAGGCGGACGAGGCAAGGGGCGTTCATAACGCCGCCGCCGGATCATGATCGGGAGTTGTGTCACGGGTTGTTTTCCTGGACCTGCTTGTTCTTCGATGAGGCGCCGCCCGGGAGCTTGACCTTGGTGTTGGCTGGCGTGGCCCGGGAGGCGATACGCCCGCGGCCGCGTTTGGTTTCCACCGCGGTGCGGCGGCGATAGCTTTCGACATTGAGTTCGAAGATGGTCGCCCGATGCACGAGCCGGTCGATGGCCGCCAGCGTCATGGCCTGTTCGGGGAAGATCGAGCCCCAGTCGCCGAACGGCTGGTTGGCGGTGACGAGCAGGGAGCGGTCCTCGTACCGGGAACTGATCAGTTCGAACAGGACGCTGGTTTCGGCCTGATCCTTACGCACGTAGGCGATGTCGTCGAGGATGAGCAGGTGGTACTTGTGCAGTTTGCGGATGGCGGCCTCGAGCACCAGTTCGCGGCGCGCGACCTGGAGTTTCTGCACCAGATCGGTGGTGCGCGCATACAGGACACGGAAGCCGTTTTCGATGAGCGCCAGGCCGATCGCTGCCCCCAAGTGACTTTTCCCGGCCCCGGGCGGGCCGACCAGGATCAAGTTGGCGCCCTGGTCCAGCCAGCCGTCGCCTGCGACCAGGGCGTTGACATGGGCCTTGGAGACCATGGGCACGACGTTGAAGTCGAAGTTGGCGAGTGTTTTGCCGGGCGGCAGTTTGGCCTCGGCGAGATGGCGTTCGAAGCGCCGCCGGGCCCGGTCGGCGATCTCCTGTTCGGCCAGGGCGCCGAGCAGGCGGGCCGCGGGCCAGCCTTCGGCATCGGCGCGTTGGGCCAGTTGCGCCCAGGCGGCCTTGAAGGTCGGCAGGCGCAGTTCGGTGAACATCAGGTCGAGCTGTGCGGTATCCACGGCACTCATGAGCCGTCTCCTGCGCGGGCCGTGGCGGCGGCGGACGTCGGCGCCGTGAGCAGGACATCGTAATCGGCGAGCGAGCCCAACTCGACCCGGATTTCCGGCACCGTGCGCGGCGCGGGGGCGAACCGGGCGGCTAGGGCGATGGGGTCGGGCAACGCGCCGGCCTCCAGGCAGGCTTCGATGGCCTGGGCGAGCTCGGCTTCGCAGGTGCGTTCGTGCGCCAGCGAGAGCAAGGCGACGGTATCGCGGCAGGCGGCGCGTTCGCCCCTGGCTTCCACGAGCGCGTCAAACGCGCGCCGGTATGCCTGGCGCGGGAACAGGCTGTCGCGGTAGACGAGGTTGCGCAGCGCCATGGGCTTGCGTCGCAGCGAGTGGATGACGTGGCGGTAATCGATGACATGGCCGTTGCACCCGTTCGCCTGAACGCGCCCGCGCGGCAGTTGCATCAGATACGTGGTGCCGAGGAACAGTTCCAGGCGCTCGTCGTACACGCGCACCGTCAACTGATGGCCCACCAGACGCGAGGGCACGGAGTAAAACACCCGCCGCAGGATGAAGCCGCCGGAGGAGGTCACTCGCACATGGACCGTGTCGAAGTCCTCGGTGCGCTGGCGCGGCAAGGGCTTGAGCACGGCGCGCTCCACATCGATGCGGGCACGGTGGTGGGCGTTGCGCCGCCCGACCACTTCGTCGACGAAGGCGCGGTACTCGCCCAGGCAGTCGAAGTCGCTGGAGCCGCGCAGCAGCAGCGCGTCGGCCAGGGCACGCTTGAGATGCCCGTGCGGGCCTTCCACGGCGCCGTTCTCGTGCGATTCCCCGCGGTTGTTGCGGCTCGGCGCCATGCCGTAGTGCGCGCACAGCGCCGCGTAGCGTGCCGTGGCGTCCTCGCGCTGGTTGCGCTTGAGGTTGCGGTACGCCGCCGAGAGGCTGTCGCTGCGGTGTTCCTGCGGTGCCCCGCCGAGGCTCCACAGGGCGTTTTGCAGCCCCTCGGCCAAGGCGGTGAAGCTCTCCCCGCCCAGTACCACGTGCGCGTGAGAGAACCCGGAGTAGGCCAGGCGGAAGTGGTACAGGAGGTGTTTGAGCCGCGCCCCGGCGATCCTCACCCCCAGGGCGCCGGCATCGGTAAAGTCCGAGAGCCCGAGCTGACCCGGCGGATGGGTCTGGCGGAACACGATCTCCTGCTCCGGACCGTGGACCGCGCGCCATTCCCGCACCCGCCGCTCCAGCGTCCGGCGAACGCCGGGGCCGAGTTCGGGATGGCGGCGCATCAGTTCCTGGAACAGCGCCACCGTGCGAATGCCCGGCGTCTGCTCCAGCATTGGAACGAGTTCCTCGTCGAAGATCCCCGCCAGCGGATCGGCCCGGCGTCGGCCCCGAGTCTTCTTCTTGGTGGAGGGAAGCCGCGGATCCTCCTCGATCCGGTAGGCCGTGGCGGTGCTGAAGCCGGCCTTCGCGGCGGCCGCCTGCAGCGCAGTCTGTTGTTTAAATTGCATGTAAAGCCTCACTTGACGATCGGTAATATGACTGCCTGGCATCGATGTCCGTCCCTGAGATAACGGAACAACTTAGCCAATCCTGTCGCGATCACGAAGCGCGGCTCTCGGCCTCGCCGCCTCTCGCCTTGCTCGATCGGGCTATGCCCTCCCTCCCAAGGCGAGAGGCGGCGGCATTCTCATCCTGATTGTCGCTGGGTTCTCATCTTGATTGTCGCTGTAGATCTGTGCACGAGAGCGGACGAACTACTCTACTTCGAGAAGCATTTTAATGATGCCATGGAACCCAAAAAAGGACGGCTATCGGAAACCGGGTCATTGCCCCCTTTGAGATAGTTTTGGGCGGTGACGAGTTCGGTTGCGAGCTAGAAAGGTGAAGGTGTTAATCGGCAAGCGGATTGGACACCGATCGGCGCGTTAACCTATTGATCTTGAAAGATTAGCGAGGGTCTATGTTCCACGCCGATTAACAAACAAGAGCGAAATAACGGCTATAGCCTAACCGATCCAAGTCATGGCATGGTGCTCCTACAATGCTCCCGCAACTGCTCCCAGGTAATACTCTTTCCGCCCACCTTCGTCACCTTTTTCCTCAGTCGATTGTCCTTAGTGACCAGCGTAAAGCTGTTCTTGATTGCGGTCTCAGCGATCAGCGCATCTGTCGTTTTTCTCACGTACGACCTTCCTGCATCAGGTTTTACGGAGCCTCGAAGTTGCTCAAGCAGATCGTCGTCGCTGGACCACTTTGCACTATTCCATTTTGAAATGTTCCAGACGGCCGACTCCGTTGAAACCAAGCCTTTTCCACGTACATGTGGCTCGTCCGGAACAAGATCGTGGAATATCCGGCAAAGTTTCATCCTTTTCTCTGCGCACGGGGTATCGTTGATCTGGTCACGCTGGACGTGAGTGGCGACCACGTCAACGCTTCCGGCAATTAACTCGACGTATTCGGGGCGGTCAATGAACTCATCGAATATGTTGCTATCGAACATACACTTGAGGCGTTCAGTCATTGGACGGCCAGAGCTGGTCCCGGTCTTTAAGACCGAGAGATAAGTGTAGGCTTTGCCCTAAGGCGGGATCGTCCACTACGCAGCCTCCTGTTCCGAATTCTCCGCGACGATGGCCGCCTTTCTCGCGAGCATTCCAGGACTAGCTGACAAGTCTACGGTATCGAAATCCTGGGTACAGCGCATTCGGGTTGCGGGACGGGTGACCAACATCGGCCTTGGCGCCTATCCCATGCTGAAGCTGGCCGATGCAAGACGCAAGGCCCTCAAGAACCGACGCAACATTGCTCAGGACCTCGTCACCACCCCGCCGACTGTGCCGGAATAAACTACCGTACCAGTCGATTATTCGACGGCAGCAGCTTGGCAATCAGACGCGTTGAGACCGTGCATGGATCCGACCCCGCGCGGTTGCGGCTCACCACCGCGAACCCGAACTATGCGCCCGTCACCTGCCTCGCCAAGGACAGACGCATCGTCGCAACGGTGCTGTGGGTATTCCGGCGGCCCTGACCGATTCGAGCCCGCTCAGACGCAGTGTCTTCGACCGGCAAAAGCAATTCAGCCGTGTTGCGACCGGATCGGACCGCCGAAATCTCTCAACGGGTGTCAAGGGATCTGCCCGCTACTGGGGAAACTTGCAAGGAGGCTCCTGGCCACGAATTCCCGGTCGTATCCGCTTTGACGGAGCTGGCGGAGAAGCCGGTACGATTCAACAAGAGTAAGTTTCAGAGAGGGTTCAGCATACGCGAGTATGTCCGAAGGAAAGATTCAAAGCGCGTGTCAACATTCTTGGAAAGAGCCCTTTACGGTGAACCGGTCCCGCGGTACTTATTGCGCAACAATTCCAGAACGGTCTGCTGCATGCCGGTCACATAGGTGAAGTCCACTTTGCCCGTCCACCAATGAGCTATCTTGTGGCGGTAGTCCTTGAGTTCGGCAGGAGCGAAATCTCCCGCAATGATTGCGGTTTCCCGTTCTAGGTCAGGTACGCCCAAAAGCCTCTTGGCGTCGGCAATAGCCTGCCACAGCCGTAGGTACCATAGTCTGAAGTATCTTTCATCGGGCTTCTTTTCCAACAGTACAGCGTCAATAAGCTCCGATATTTGCGGATCGACTTGGGCGTCTCGCCTCAGTCCGTCATGGATCGAGCGGACGTTTGCGATTATACGGCTCAACGCCGCGACATCGACGGGTGACGATATACGCGCTCCGCCATAGGCGATGCTCATCCTGGGTGACAGCGGATACACGGCTCTCCCATCGTCGGTGGCAAAGCAGGAGCAGGTATAGAGTTGGTCAATATGGTGAGTGACTTTCTGTTCTGCCTTGACGGCGGTCAGCATGGCATTGACGCCATGCATGGAGGGCGAAAAATCCGGCCACGCCCCGTCTGAATTCCGAACCGCTGCCAAGGCCCGTTCTCCCTCGACACCTCCCTCGATCAATTGCTTTCCGTCAAGACACTGGTCTATTTCAAAGCACTCGCCGTTCTCAAGTGTTGTGAATGGGACCTTTTCATACTCTTCGATCAGAAGAAAAAACGCACGGCTGGATTGCGGGCGACGGCCCCGTTTCTTTTCGTACGCTCGGTCAATCCCGTCGCGGAGCGAGACGTCCATCCCATAGTGCGGAAATTTCGTACGACCCCGCTTGAAGTAGGCAGGCAAATCCGAAATGACGACAGCCCTGAAGGAACGTGTTTCGTAGATGACTTCGAGTACGTCTGTGGCGCTGGAAGTCAAGTGGCAGCCGGGAAACGCGTAGACCGAGGTTCGGCAATAGTGGGAAACAGTACAGACAGCAGGCGTTGCACACCATGCCTCCGCTATGACCTTAGCGCCATGCCGAGTGAAACGCCCGTCGGGACCCGTCTCAAGGCTCTTGAGAATCGAGTTTCTGCGGTCACTTGCGTGCCTAACAATCCTGTTCATCCTTCAAACTCCGATGCCAGCGGCGCTATTGAAAATGGTTCGGCCATAAAAAAACTGCCCAATCAACCGGAGCGTGCAGGGACTACCGGACGCTGCGGATACGGTGTTCGGTAACGATTTTCCTGCCAGATAGTGACATGATCATCGTGCCGCTGAACTCTAGCCAACTCGGCCGTTATCGAGGGAGGATAGAATGCTCTCATCCAGCAAGCGAGTGCTGCGGTTGTCCCGGTCACCAATCCAGTGAAACTGACGGAACGACTACCGATGCCTGAATCGGCGAGTCGGGTGATTGTATCTCACCGTGGCGCTTGGTCTCGGATGGACTCTGGCGGACCGTGTGAATTTAAGTGGGAAAATAAAAAGTAATCTATAGAAAATATATACGAAACAATGTGTTATACATAATCAGTGGCGGAGAGGGAGCCCTTTGACCACGAGGGTATCGTGCCTCGTTGAATTCGACCATGAGTCAATCCAGCTCGACTCCGTTGGCTCGCAAAATGGCGACCAGTCGTTGAAATCGATGCCCGTGTTCAAGTTGTGGCTCAACGGTGCGTATGACGCTCAGAGATCTTGGTAGATGCATGAAAAACGCTCGGGCGTCATCGGCAACAATCCGATGTAAAAGCTCGAGTGCCCGCTCCGGGAACCGCGAGTCGATTTCGGCTCTACGAAGAGCATGGGCGATTCGGTCAGGGAAGGGCAGCGGTTGCAACCAGGCGTGAACCTGCCCTACCGCCTCAGCAAATGCGTCGCCCGCTGCGATGCAGGCGCGCGCAAAGTTCTCCGAGACGCCTTCGGATCTCATCTGGGGGGTCTTCGGCCAGATGGCGTCTAGGTACGGAGCCGCTCGGTTCCTCCAGTACTCGGCGCGCTGATCTCCAGCGCCGTCGACGGCCCGGGAGACAGCGTTGGCCGCATGCTTCAATGCGTTCCGAGGAAGCGCCCGCATGGCGAGCCCGAGCTCGCGGCTGCGGAAGACATCCGCTGAATCGAGGCCGGCGAAGGTCAGGAGCCAAGCGTACTGTCTGGCGTGTCGGCCAAGCCGGTCGTAGTGGTTGGCCGTATCCAAGAAAGCTGGCTTGAGCACCTCCATCAAGGGCGGATACAGCCTCGCCGACTGCAAGAACCCTACCCACGCCGAGCGGGCCTCCGCGTCAGCGTCTTGCCAAGTGAAGAGCGGAATCAAATGCTGGGTTGTCCACTCGCGGTCGACCCGGAACAACGAGATGAGGTGAGTCGCGAGCAATACACGGCCATGACGAAATATTGGTGTTTCCGTGTCGCAGAGCCGGATGAACCTGCGCCGCGGCTCCTCGGCCAGGCCTTGGTCATCCTTGAGTTCGGCACGGTACCACCAGCGCAGCAGCGCCTCCGTCACATGGCCCACGGGATGGTTGATCGCACGCCCGACGATGTCGTCCTCCGGCTCTTCGTGCTGGTAGTCGAGTGCCAGCACCGCATCGCACAACGAGAGAAACGTCGCTACCTGTTCTTCAAACACCCTCGCCAGATTCTGTAGCCACCAGCCGACCGCGTGGGCAAACTGCTGAAGCTCCGCTGCCGGCACGCCGCGCAGAACCGGACCCACCTCACGCCAGGCGTGTTCGCTCTGCTCGCCCTCCGACCACACCTGAAGTGCTTCACGCCACCGGCCTGTCGGCCATGTTCCTTCCTGCGCTAATTCGGTCAGCGCGATCGCGGCATCATCGAAGTCCTCGCGGCAGCGCTGACGCCAGTCGTCAGGCCGCCATTGGTCGGGCTGCGGATGCTCGCGGAGCCATTCGACGAGTTCGTCCCGCTGGCGCGGCGTCGTGACGTGGGCAAGCAATTCGCTGCCATCGCCCGTCCAACTGGGAAATTCGTCGCGCTCGTCATTGGCAAGCTGCCAGTCCGGGTGCTGGGCGGAAAGCCCATTGAGTCGCTCACGCGCGGCATCATTCAGTTGTGCCCCAGCTTGGCTGATCTTGGCCAGCCGCAACCAGATATCCTCATCCTTTATTTCCGTCCAGCGTTGCTCGTCCAGGTCGGGTTTGAACATATTGCGTGGCGGTCCGTTCAGTATGGCGTGCTCGAGTCTGGGCAGCTCCTGTTCATTGATTCTCGGTGCCAACGCCACCAGAAGCCGCATAGTCTCGCGCTGGGTCTCGATCGACCACAGCCACCAACCGTCATCCGCCAGCAGCCAGTCGAGTCCCTTGCCGGTGGGGATAACATCACCCTGCGCGGCTGCAAAGAACGCTAGGCGACGAAACACCGGATAGGGGAGCTGTGACCATGTCTGCGCTGTGAGTCGCGCACGGTCGGGCGATTCGGCCGCCATGGCCCGCCAGGCGTCGCGGTTCAGTTCGATTAGTGCCGTCCAGTCGCGCAGGGCCGAGTTCTGAGCGTGCTCGCTGATCGACGGTTGATCCACGTAAGAAAAATCAGATTGGTCGTCGGCAGCCCCGAGGTCCCGCATGAGATCGAGCGCATCGCGAAGCAGCGCGGTGATGTCGGCAAGAAGCGACGGCAGAGCGCCGCTCCAGCGCTCGTTGCCCCTTAGTCCACCTAGGGTTTCATGGACGTTGCTCGCGGCAAGTTCGATGTCGCAATCAAAGAGCTCACGCAGGGGTCCCGGTTCAACCTCATCGTCATCCTCATGGTTGTCGTCGTCCTCGAACGGCCACGCGAAGGGCTCTGTGAGGATCACGCGGGGCGCGAGCATTTCGATCAACTCGAGCCGCAAGGCGGTTGTCGGACCGTGCCGAACAAATCGCCTACGCCATCCGTCGAGATCGAGCTCCTGGCCGGCCAGTCCGACCCGCTGGGCTAGGAGCAGGCCCCAGAGGGTTCGCATTCGAGCGTCCGGGATCGCGTCGTGCGCACTGGCGCGGATGCGCTCTAGGTCTGTGTCGTTTCCAGCGACTTCCAGATCGAAAATCTCGATTAGACGCCGCGCAATCCTCTCCGCCATTTGGTAGTGCAGTATCCCGCCTTGTTTGATCACCCAGAGAACCAAGTCGGGATTGTTCAGGTGCCTGACCAACCAGCGGCTCAGCTCCCACATGACCTTGTCGCAACGGCTGCGAGGGGCGACGCTATCGGCGAGCGCCATCTGAGGAGCCAGATCGTAGGGTGCGGGTCTGCGCAGCAGGTTGAACCGAAGTCGCCCGTCCACCTTTTCTTTGGGCGGAACATCAAAACGACTCAGGTCCGCTTGACCGAATCGGTTGTCAGTTAGTGGTTCGAGCCAATCGAGCGAGGGCACCGGCTCAAAGTCGGCAAACCGCCTTGCGGGAAGACCCGTTGGATCGCTCAAGGCCCACAGCATTCGGCTCACAAAATCATCGTCGCTTGCCGCAGTGTCCGGGAGCGCCATCGCGTATTCGGTCACAATGTGTTCCTTTCCGCGTACACCGTCCCGGTACATTTGTGCCCAGACGCGAAGGGTCCTGTGTAAATAAGTGTGAAGCCGGTATTCCCGGTACAGGATGGGCGTGACGTTCTTGGCGCGCCATTCATTGGATTGAGAGCCTTTCCCGCCCTTGCGGTAGCTTCCGAAGGCGAACATTTCGGGTGGCGATTCGCCGAGCAGCTGATCGGCCGCCAGAGCATCCATCATGTATCGCAGCACCGGATCGTCGAGTAAGCGCTGTGCTGACCCCACCTTCCTTTCGGTGAGTCATTGAGATTGGATGACTCCTCTTAAATAGGGAGGAGTCCGATGCGGAACGATGATCTGGATGCCAAGGGCAAGGACGTTGGCGGTTCGGCTGCGGCCAACGGAGCGGCGGCGGTTGGGAGGAAGCGAAAGAAGCGGCGAAGCTGGAGCGCGGAGAAGAAGATCCGGATCGCGCGGGAGAGTTTTTCTACCCAGGAGTCGGTGACGGCCGTGGCCCGGCGCTACGGGATCGCGCGCAACCGGTTATCGGCCTGGCGCAGTCTTCTGCGCCGGGGCAAGCTGGTGGCGCCGTCATCGGTGCAGGCGGAACCGGCTGGGGCTTTTGCCGACGTTGAGGTGGAAGAACGCGCTTCGGTGGTGATTGAAGGACGCGGCGTGACGGTTCGCCTGGACGGGGTCACCGACACGGCCGGGATCGCGGCGATCGCCGTGGCGCTGGCGGGCACGTCGTGATGGTGTCGTTGGGTGGCACTCGGATCGTGGTGGCGACGCAGCCGGTGGACTTTCGCAAGGGCCATGACGGATTGGCCGCGGCGGTGCACAACGAGCTGGGCCTGGACCCATATTCGGGGGTCGCCTATGTCTTCCGAGCCAAGCGAGCCGACAGGATCAAAGTGCTCTGGTGGGACGGCACCGGTCTGGTGCTGGCGTATAAGCGGTTGGAGCAGGGCCGGTTCGCGTGGCCGACGGTCCACAACGGGGTGATGAGGCTCACCCGGGCGCAGTTCGAGGCGCTGTTCGAGGGTCTGGACTGGCGCCGGACGTGGAGCCCGCGCGTGCGCCGCCCGCGCGTGGCGGCGTGACTGCCCAAGGGGTTGTTCAACCCTGATGACCGGCTCGTTTTTCGGGCCGGTTTTCGTTTATAACTTCCTGATTATATGGTAGTATTCACTCATGCAGAGCCGTCCAGAACCGGTCGATCTCACCGCGTTGCCGCCCGCCCACCGGGCGCTGTTCCAACGCCAGAAAACCGCCTTTCAGGCGCAGCAAACGGCCAACGACGAGCTTCGCGCGAGGGTGGATTTGCTCACCGATACCAACCGCCGCCTGGAACACCTCATCGACGAACTGCGCCGGGCGATCTACGACAAGAAGTCCGAGAAGCGCCCGCTGGACGATCGCCAACTGGCGTTCGAGGATCTGGAAGGCGCGGTGGCCGAGGCCGAGGAAGCCGCGGCTGCGCCGGGCACCTCAACAACCCCGTCCTCCGCCAAGCGCCGGGCACCTCGACGCAACCTCGGGCATCTGCCCAGGGGCCTGGAACGCATCGAACAGGTCATCGAGCCCGACAGCACGCAGTGTCCCTGCGGGTGCGGGGACATGATCCGCATCGGCGAGGACCGCACCGAGCGGCTGGACATCGTGCCGGCGCAGCTTCGGGTCATCGTCACGGTGCGCCCGAAGTACGCCTGCCGCACCTGCGAGGCCGGCGTGATCCAGGCGCCGGCGCCGGCGCACCTCATCACCGGCGGCTTGCCGACCGAGGGGGCGCTGGCGCAGGTGCTGATCGCCAAGTACGGCGATCACTTACCTTTGTAT
This sequence comes from Candidatus Rariloculaceae bacterium, assembly GCA_965262365.1. Taxonomy (GTDB): domain Bacteria; phylum Pseudomonadota; class Gammaproteobacteria; order Steroidobacterales; family Rariloculaceae; genus UBA6522. Next base: position 1,554,775 of record OZ253541.1, on the reverse strand, counting down.
CGCCAATCGCAGATCTACGCCCGCTCGGGCGTGGAGTTGCACCGCTCCACGCTCGCCGGCTGGGTGGGCAAGGCGTCGTTTCATCTGACTCCGGTGGTGGATCGGCTGGCCTGGCATCTGAAGCAGTCGGGGCAGTTGTTCATGGATGAGACGCGCGCGCCGGTGCTGGACCCGGGGCGGGGCAAGACCAAGACGGGGTATCTGTGGGCGCTGGCCCGCGACGAGCGCCCCTGGGCCGGTCCGGACCCGCCCGGCGTGGTGTTCTTCTATGCGCCCGGTCGCGGCGGGGTTCATGCCACGCGTTTCCTTGAGGGTTTTACCGGCATCCTGCAGGTGGACGGCTACGCCGGCTACAACGCGGTGGCCGCGCCCGGCAAGGGGGTGACCCGGGCGAACTGTTGGGTGCACGCCAGGCGCAAGCTGTGCGAGATCCACGACAGCCACCGCTCGGAGGTCGCCGCGGAGGGCTTGCGCCGCATCGCGGCGATGTACGCCATCGAGAAGCAGATCCGGGGCGAACCCGCCGAGGTGCGCCTGGCCGTTCGCAAGGCGCGCACCGCGCCGCGGGTCAAGGAGTTCGGGGCGTGGCTGAAGCGGCAACGCGCCCGCGTCTCGGCGAAGTCGCGCCTGGGCGAGAAGCTGGCCTACATCGGCAATCACTGGGAAGGACTTCAGGTGTTCCTCACCGACGGCCGCGTGGAGATGGATTCCAACGTGGTCGAGAACACGATCCGCCCGCTGGCGCTGAACCGCAAGAACGCGTTGTTCGCCGGCCACGATGAGGGTGCGGCGGCCTGGGCCCGCATCGCTAGTCTGATCGAAACGGCGAAAATGAACGGGGTCAACCCGCATGCCTATCTCAAGGCGACGCTCGAAGCCATCGCCAATGGCCATCCGGCCTCCGAGATCGATCAGCTGCTGCCCTGGGTCTTTACGCCAATCTCACGCTGAAAGCCAGATGGTGTAGGGGCACCGCTTACATCGTCGATGCTGTAGCCGACGAAGCACACGACGAAATTCCGCAGTAGCTCACTCACAAAGCGCGCTGCCCAGCGCTCTGTGAGGTAGGCTAAGCCGAAGTCGCCGCTCGAGACGACAAGATTGTTCAGGTTGCTGCCAGTGGGATCTTCCGGCAGCAGTCCGTGGAGGTACACCAGTCCATCCCAGCGATTCTTGGGCACAGGAAGCAACGGGGCTTCAAAGCGCTTGACGCACGGTCGGCCGTTCGCCAGCGCATGTTCGAACAGTCGATCAAAGTTTGTAGTGACCAGCCGCGTTCGGCGCTTCCGGCATTCTCCCAACGTAAGCAATGCGTTGTGTGAAGCGGTTGCGTTGGCGGACGAAACGTCCGGATCGAGAATTTCCGCAATCTTCTTGCGTACAGCTTGGCGTCCACCCACGATGTTCGATTCAAGCAGACCCATGGCGGTGTCGTACCGCTTGGCCTTGATGGCCGCCGCCTGCACCGGGTCGGGGGTGATATTCAGCCGAGTATAGACGTCCTTCACAAGACCGGAGAAGCCCGGCAACCGGGCGGGATAAGAGATGCCCGCGCCACAGAAGAAAACGACGCGTCCATCCTCGTGCGCCTGCAACAAGCGCTCTGGAACGTCCGGACCTCCCCGTACGAACTGCATGTGACCCGTCCCCGACCTACTCCGTCCGGCCTTTAGACCCTTGAGGCGGGCAAGGTCGTCTTGCCACCGTTCTCCTGTGGCTCTTCAGTCGCATAGCACATCGTTGAGCCCCAGCTTCAAATCTTCCGGTCATCTTGGTAGCGATTCGCCAATACATGCCCGCCGCAGTCATGTTTTCGTCAAGGTCCAGATTCCTCGAAAGCTCGAAGATCCCGGTTGTTACGGAATCGAATACCGAATCTGCTGCTGATGACACCGGCTGACTTCGCTTCTAATCCTTGTGCAAATTCTGACCCGTAGCAGGTGTTCGATCGCGTGCGTTCCTTGCCACGTAATCGGAATCGTGGTGGCCAAGTGTTGGTGTTGATCAAGAGGGTGTCAAGGCGGGTCGCCATTGGGTGGTGAGCCCGGTACGGTTCGGGTACTTACGCGCGGGCTACACGTTGTCTGGCCCGATGGCTCATTGACCGCTCGCCCGAGGTGCATCGCCAGCGCTAATTTGGCCTATGCAGGGTGTCACGAAGGGGCATCACGGGAAGTATTTTTTCCGAATCAGTTCGTTGATCGTCCGGTAGATTCCAGCTAAGTAATTGCCATCGATGGAGCCGGTCCAGCAATGAGCGATGTCGTGGCGGTACCTGGTAAGTTCTGAGATGCTGAGGGAGCCTGCGAGAATGGTTTGGTCGTTTATGGGTTTGCCTCTGGGTGCCGTATAACCCAGTCTCCTTCTGGACTCGCAGAATGACTCCCATAAGCTCAAATAGTGCAGTCGCCGAAACTCATCATCCTTGTAATCGTCCCAGTAGAGGGCATTGACAAGTAATTCAATGTGCTCGGATCCGAGGTCGGCATCCATCAGAGATGCGGCTGCGTGGATTCGGGCGGCCGTGTCGCGGAATGCAGCGGCGTCCAGGCTCTTAACACTATCGGCGCGGGCAGAGGCGAATCCCGCAGACATGGGGCATACAAATCGGCCGTCATCCGTTACAAGGCACATCTGATCTACATGTTTGCGAATCTCTTGGTCGTAGTCTTGGCATGCGCGCATCGTGGCGAGGATCATATTGACATTCTGCTCATTGCGGGGAATGTCTGGCCACGGGCCGTCGCTGGTCTCGTAAGCGATTATGAATCTCTCGTTTTCGCGGCCTCCGTTTAGAAGAGGGGTGCGCCGGCTGTCAATGTTGCCGACCTCGTCGAGCGCGGAGCACCCTCGATCAAGCACCAACGGGGAAAGCATGTTGAGTTCTTCGACTACGAGATATGCATAGATGCCCGTTCTTTGGGCACCCAATTTCTTGCGCTTCTCGGCGATTTCGTGGCGTAGCGGTGGGCTTATCGCGAAGTGCGGACTGGACGATTGCCCGAAGAAGGCGTCCAAGTCGCAGACCAGGCTCGCGTGAAGTGAGTTGGATTCGTAGACGGTGACGTTTGGCACTGGCTCCGTCATGTGGGCTCGGGGGAAGTCGAAAATCCGCGTGCGGCAGTGCCGATTGATCGTGCAGGTGATCCTTTCTCCGTTTGCGGCGCGGTCAAGAGCGTTGAGCATGAATTCGGCCATGGCAAGCGTGCCATGAGGTTTGACGGGGGGGCAAGCGAGGTTCTTCAGACGATCTAGTACCGGACGCCTAACGGACACGGGTTTGTTCCATTCGCGAGTAGTCGTGGGGCGCTTATTTTACTGGAATCCGGTTCGCATTCAGTGGCTTTGGTGTAGGCGCGAGGTGTTCCGGACCAACGCGCTTGAGCAAGACGTTCGATCAAATTGGCCTGTTTTTTCGGGACGAGCGCTATCCGATGCGTATTCCCTTGAAAGTTACCAGCCAATCCCTGTCAAAGTTACCAGTCATTCCCGTTCAAAAGTACCACCCGATCCACGGCCAAGTTACCGCGTGAGCGGTGGCCGACGAGCGATCCCTCGGAGCGAAGCGACGCGGGGGGCGGACGTTATGGCTGAGCTGTGAGCGATCCACCTCCTTTGGCTTTGATTTTACGCATGGATTCTCCCTTCAGCGCGATGCGATAGGCATTGTGCACCAGGCGGTCAAGGATCGCATCGGCATGGGTCGGTTCGCCGATCATTTTGTGCCAGTGCTCCACGGGTAACTGACTGGTGACCAGGGTGGAGCGTTGTTCATGACGGTCCTCGAGGATCTCCAGCAGATCGCGGCGCTGGGGGGCGGTGAGCTTGGACAGTCCCCAGTCGTCCAGGATGATGACGTCGGTTCGGGCGAGTTTCCTCATGACCTTCGGATAGCGGCCGTCGCCGTGGGCGTAGCCGAGTTCATCGAACAACCGCGAGAGGCGATGGTACTGTACGGTGAAGCCGTCGCGGCAGGCCTTGTTGGCCAACGCGCACGCGATCCAGGATTTGCCGGTACCTGTGGGCCCGGTGATCAGCAAGTTGAGTCGTTTCTTGATCCATTGCCCGGTGATGAGTCGATTCATCAGGGCCTTGTCCAGTCCGCGTGGGTGCCGATAGTCCAGATCCTCGACGACGGCGGACTGGCGCAGCCGCGCATTGCGCAGCCGGTACTTCAGCCGTCGTTCGGCGCGGACAGTGGCCTCATGATCGAGCAACAGCCCGAGTCGTTCCTCGAAGCTCAACGCCTCGATGTCGCTCATGGCCTGCTGGTCCAACAGCGCTTGTCGCATGCCAGCGAGGCGCAGCTCGGCGAGTTTTTCAACGGTGGGGTGATACAACATGGTGCAGGTCCTCCTGGGTTATTGGTAGTAGTCCGGTCCGCGCAGGTTGTCGTGATCGATCTCGGGCGGTTCCGGGGTGCGCGGTGGCAGGGGTTTGCGATCCAGATCGTTCTTCAGGATCGCCTCGACGTTCTTGTAGGCGTGGGCGCCGAGCGCCAGCGCACGCCGGCAGGCGGCCTCCAGGCGCTTCTCGCCGAAGCGTTTGCCCAGCCGCATGAGGCCCAGGCAACTGCGAAAGCCCTGTTCCGGATGCATGCGCGCGGCCATGATGTGCTCGACCAGCGCCGCGGTGGAGGGACCGGCCTTGCCCGCCCAGCGCACGAGCCGCTGCGGCGTCCACTCGGCCTGGGCGCGATGACCCTCGGGCATGTGCTCGGCCACCGTGGTGTGGCTGCCGCGTCGGCGGCTGCGAGCATGACTGGCCACCCGCCGGCCCTTGTGCAGCAGTTCCACGGTGTTGACGGTCACTCGCGCCTCAAGCTGTTGTTTCACCAACTGGTAAGGAACCGAGTAGTAGTGCCGGTCGATCTCCACGTGATAGTCCATGTGCACGCGCACCGTTTTCCATTCGGCGTACTCGTAGGGCCGCGGCGGCAACGGCCGCATCGCCGGACGGTCCAGCGACTCGAACAGCTCGCGTCGGCAACCGGGCAACTTCTTGAAGGGCCGCGCGTTGAGCGGCTCGAGCCACTCGCCAATGGCCTCGTTGAGTTCGGTCAGGGAGAACACCCGGCGGTGGCGCAGCCGCGCCAGGATCCACCGCTCCACGACCTGCACGCCCGTCTCGGCTTTCGCCTTATCCCTCGGTTTCGCCGGCCGTGCGGGCAAAATCGCCACCCCGTAGTGCTCGCCCAACTCCCGATACGTGCGGTTCAGTCGCGGTTCGTAGCGGTGCGCCTTGTTCACGCCGGACTTCAGGTTGTCCGGCACGACGATCTCCGGCACGGCGCCGAAGTACTCGAACGTGCGCACATGCGAGCCGATCCAGTCCTCCATCGCCTGCGACCAGGTCGCCTCGGCATACGTGTAATTGGACGCGCCCATCACCGCGACGAACACCTGCGCGGGACGAACCTCGCCGCTGCGCCGGTCGATCACCGAGGCCGTCTGCCCGGCGTAATCGACGAACAGCTTCTCCCCGGCCCGGTGGTCCTGGCGCATCACCACATCGAGGCGGTTCCGCCAGGCCCTGTAGTGACGGCAAAACGTCGTGTATTGATAACCGTTCGGATGCGCCGACTTGTACTCGTCCCACAGCAACAGCAGCGTCATGTCCTTGCGCTTCATCTCCCGGTGCACGACCACCCAATCGGGCTGCGCACGCGCCTCGCTCGGCGGCGGCGGCGGCGGAAACAACCGCCGCTCCAACTCCGCGTCGTCCAGCTCCGCCGGCAACGGCCACGACAGCCCGCAGGCACGCGCCCGCTCGATATACCTCAACACCGTCGGGTGGCTCAGACCGCTGCTGTGCGCGATCTGACGCACGCTCAGACCCAATTCCCACTTCAACCGCAATATTTCTCTGACTCGACGCATGGCTATTCTGGACCTCGGCATCTGCCTGCCTCCCGTGTTGGAAAACAGGCAGCTTACTCAGCCCGACATCCGCGCCGCCGCAGCGCTCCAGGGGGGGTCACTCTCACCCGAAACGGGCGGTAACTTTCAGCCGAAACAGGTGGTACGTTTCAGCGAGAATCGGTGGTAACTTTCAGGGAGAATCAGTGGTACGTTTCAGCGAGAATCACTGGTACATTTCGCGGGGAATACGCAATCCGACGTACGACAGGAACGGGTCGATGGGGCACAGGCCGGAAGTACCGGACTATGGTGTGTTCGACTTCGTGGATCTGTTCGCGGATGCGCTGCGGGGCCAACCGCTCGCGGAACTTGCGAAGGAAGAGAAAGCGAAACTGCTGTCAAAGTTCGAGCACAAGGTGAGCGATCTCTTGTCGTTGTGGCTGGGGCTGCCGTTGCCGCAATAGGCGACCTCGACATTTCCCAACTAGGCCGTCACGGGTCTGGCGAAATCCGTTATTTAATCTTCTGATGTCACCAGTTGTCTCTGGAAGTCCGATGTAACAACGGGGGTAACAAAAGAGCCTTACTTTATGAAATAGTTTTAAAATCAAATACTTATTCAATATAAGTGGTGGAGGCGGCGGGAATCGAACCCGCGTCCGCAAGCGATCCGCCCAATGCTCTACATGCTTATTTCGCCATTGTTCTTACTTTGGGCCACCTGGCGAACGAGGAAAACCCAAAGCCAGTTCGGTGCAGTTTTGACCTTCGAGTCCCGAACGAACCCTCCGGCGAGCTTGCAAATGATGACTCCTGGATCCAGACGCACAAGCACGAACCGGGCAGAAGGCAAAAAGCTGGTTTTTAGGCAGCTAGTGCGTAGTTGTCGTTGTTGGCAACTATATGGTTTGCAGCTGGATTTACGAGGTGTTCTGCTCCTCGGCATGCACACAGGGTTTCACGGCCCACGTCGAAGCCAATCGCCCCCACAACGCGTAGTGTAACTGCATATCTTGTGTATCGGCTACCAGCGTCGCACACGCCGGGGCTGAGCACGCCCCGTTGGCTCATGGCCAAATGATATTCGGGATTGGTGCTTGTCGCGAAAGACCGGGGCGATCAGGCCTCGCCACCACGCTACGCTGGCGACTTGTGCTTCAAAATCCGCGCCTTGTCCCGGGCCCAGTCGCGATCCTTCTCCGCCGCGCGCTTGTCGTGTTTGCGTTTTCCCCGCGCAAGCCCGACGGCCAGTTTCGCCCGTCCGCGCTTCCAGTAAAGCTCAAGCGGTACCAGGGTAAACCCTCGCCGCTCCACGAGACCGGTGAGCCGGTCGATCTCCCGGCGGTGCATCAGCAGCTTGCGGGTGCGCGCAGGGTCCGCGTCGACGTGACTGGAGGCTGAACTCAGCGGCGTGACATGGGCGCCGAACAGCCAGGCTTCCCCGCCCCGCAGGGTCACATACGCTTCCGATAGTTGGGCCTTGCCGGCGCGGAGGCTTTTCACCTCCCATCCCTGCAGGGCAAGGCCGGCTTCGAACCGCTCTTCAATAAAATAGTTGAACTTGGCCTTTTTGTTACTGGCAATACTGGGGCGCAATTGTTTCACTGATTTTGCCATCACTGCACAATGATCCTAGAATCCGCGGGAAATAACACGCCTGCGAGGGAGTTACTAGTGGTTACATCCGAGGCCCGGCGCCGCTCGCCGCAAGGAAGCTGGACGTCCCGGCTCGCCTTTATCCTGGCTCTGTCCGGCGCTGCCGTCGGACTGGGCAACGTTTGGAAGTTTCCTTACATCGCTGGCGTGAACGGTGGCGGGGCGTTTGTTCTTGTCTACCTGGTGTGCGTCTTTGCCGTGGGCCTGCCCATCATGATGTCGGAAATCCTCATTGGCAGGCGCGGCAGGCGCAATCCCGTCGCGACAATGGGACTCCTGGGCGAGGAGGAGAGCGGCAACAGGAAATGGTATCTCGTGGGTCTGCTCGGCGTCGGCGGGAGTTTCCTTATTCTCTCCTACTACAGTGTCGTTGCCGGCTGGGCGGTCGCGTACATCTTCAAGGGTGGCTCCGGCGCGTTTGGAGGTGCAAGCCCGGATCAGATAGCCGATATCTTCGGTGGGTTGACCGGAAACTGGGTAACGTCGGTGTTCTGGCATACCTTGTTCATGGGAATGACCGTGTTCGTGGTGGTTCGTGGTGTCGTGGAAGGGCTTGAGCGTGCCGTGCGAACCCTGATGCCGGTGCTGCTGGGGCTGCTGCTGTTGCTGCTCGGCTACAGCATCGTCGAAGGAAATTTCGTCGAGGGACTGCTCTTCATGTTCGCTCCGCGGTTCGGGGATCTCACCCCAACGGGCGTTCTGTCAGCGCTGGGCCACGCTTTCTTCACGTTGAGCATCGGTATGGGTGCGGTCATGGCCTATGGCGCATACGTGCCCGACAACGTCTCCATCGCAACGACGTCGATCATCGTGGTCTGCATGGACACCGGCATCGCCCTGATCACCGGACTGGTCATATTCCCCATCGTGTTCGCCAACGGGTTGGACCCGGCAGAGGGGCCGGGCCTGATCTTCGTCACGCTGCCGCTGGCATTCGGCAACATCCCGGGTGGAACGGTTGTCGGCACGATTTTCTTCCTGTTGCTGACATTCGCTGCCTGGACATCGGCCATTTCGCTGATCGAGCCCGTGGTGGCGTGGATCACCGAGACCCGCGGCATATCGCGTCAAGCCGCCGCGATCGGAGTCGGGGCCGCCATATGGGCGCTCGGCCTGCTCAGCGTATTTTCGTTCAACGTGCTGGCCGACGTGAATCTGGGGTGGGGGACATACTTCGACAGCGCGGACTTTCTGACAAGCAACATCATGTTGCCGGCGGGCGGCTTTGCCATCGCCATATTTGCAGGCTGGATCATGAGCCGTCGTTCCACGGCCGCAGAACTGCGACTCTCGAATCCGACCGCGTACCGTCTCTGGCGCTTTGCTGCGCGGTATATTGCCCCGCTCGCGGTCATCCTGATCTTTCTGAACGCCATTGGCGTACTCGCATGGCTGGGACTGACCGGTTGAGAAGCGTTCGCAGGCAGCACCAGGCCTCCTATACGCCGGAGCAGATGTTCGATCTGGTCTGCGATGTAGGCGCCTACCCGGAGTTTTTGCACTGGTGTCGAGGCAGTTCCGTCAAGAAGTTGAGCGATACCGAAGTCGTCGCCACCCTGGAAGTGGGAATTGGCGGCGCCCAGAGGAGTTTTACCACCAGGAACAGGCTGACCCGGCCCGACGAAATCACCATGGAACTGGTCGCCGGCCCGTTCAACGACTTCAGCGGGAGTTGGCGCTTTGCAGCGGCGGCCAACGGCGGTTGCACGCTCGAACTGAAACTGGCCTTTGAAGTGTCGACAACGCCGCTGGAAATGCTTTTTGCCTCGATATTTGAAGAAATGGTGCATACGCAGGTGGCCGCCTTCGTGAGTCGCGCGGACGACATCTACGGCAATGTCGATGATTGAGGTTGTCTACGCATTACCCCACAAGCAGTGGATAGTGAGCATCCCGTTTGCGAAAGGAATGACCGCCCTTGATGCGGCCGAAGGCTCCGGGCTCATGGATTCTCATCCGGAGATCGGCACCCGACCGTTGGTGCTGGGGCTGTTCGGTAACGAGATTGAAAACCACCAAAGACTCAAGGACGGCGATCGGGTGGAAATATGCAGGCCGCTGGTTCTCGATCCCAGGGAAATGCGGCGCCGTGCCGTGGCCGCAGGCCGGCACATGGGCCAGCAGGACTAATGCTCTATCCAACTGATACGAAATTGTCAGTTGGATAGAGCACTAGCGCGGCATCGGAAATACGGTTGGATCCCGGTCGATCCGCACCACCTCTTCGTCCTCGAAGAAGACAATGAACCACCGTTGGTCGATCTGGCGGGAACGCCCCCGCCGAAAGTAATACGTGTAGTCCCAGCGGTCCTGGTGAAAACTGTCGGAAATCATGGGTGTGCCCAGCAGGAACTGAACCTGGCTGCGGGTCATTCCCAGCTCGACCTGATCGATGACGTCCTCGTCAAGCAGGTTGCCCTGCTGGATGTCGATACGATACACGCAAGCAGCAAGCGCAAGCATCGCGACGGCCAGTCCCGACGCCATGGCCAGCCTGCATAGCGGCCGATCAAGCGGCATATTCGACTCTGCGGTGGGCTATAATCGTTTCCACGGCAAGTATCTCGGCGCATCGGCGCCGCAGTTCATGACGGCGCCGAATCAATTGTCCGTAACGGTTGTTTCCCCAAAGGGGGAGGCGCGAATCATACCTTACTGGAGAGGGTCGTAGAACGTGCAAGGGCAAGACCTTCGCAACGCAGGGCTCAAGGTAACGTCTCCGCGCCTCAAGATTATCGAGGTGCTGGAGAACAGCGATGAGCGTCACCTCAGCGCTGAGGGCATCTACCGTGCGCTGCTCGACAATGGCCACGAATTCGGTCTTGCCACGGTCTACCGCGTGCTGGCGCAGTTTGAAGGCGCGGGGTTGGTCGATCGGCACAACTTCGAAGGCGGCATGTCGGTATTCGAACTCGCCGACCGTAGCCACCACGACCACATGGTTTGCCTGGAGACCGGCACGGTCGTCGAATTCGTCGATGATCGCATCGAACAACTCCAGCAGGAGATTGCGGACCGCCACGGCTATACGATCGAAGACCACACCATGGTGCTCTACGTTCGGCCGAAAACGTCCTGACTCATCGCCAGGTCCAAGGCGACCGATCAGCGTCGGTCACCGGCGCGCTCGATCATCTCTTCGGCGTGGGCTCGCGTTCGTGCCGTGATTTCCACCCCGCCCAGCATACGCGCCAATTCCTCAACCCGTTCCTCGCCGCGCAGGGAGCGAACGCCGGTACGGGTGGATTGCTCGCCGGACTGCTTGAGCACACGGTAGTGATGCCCGCCCTGGCTTGCGACCTGTGCCAGGTGGGTGACGCACAGGACCTGACGGTGTGTGGCGATCTCGGCAAGCCGCCGGCCGACGATTTCCGCCACGCCGCCTCCGATCCCGGCATCCACTTCATCGAAAACCAGCGTCGGGATGGACGTCGCGCCGGCCGCCACCACTTCCAGAGCCAGGCTGATGCGAGACAATTCGCCCCCGGAGGCCACCCGGGACAACGGCCCGAATTCCTGTCCCGGGTTCAGCGAAACTTGAAACTCGATCCGGTCAAGGCCGGTGGCGTCAGCCCTGTCTTGCGGTTTCCTGCGAATGTCTGCGCGAAACCGTCCTTTGGGAAGTCCGAGGACGGCCATCTGCGCTCCCACCGACTCGCTGAGGGACGCAGCGCTCTGCTGGCGTGCGGCGCTGAGTTCCTCTGCCGCCCTGAAGTAGGCGTCCTGCCCTTGTCGGACTCGCTGCCGCGCGGCTTCCAGGGTTTCCGCGGCGTTTCCATGCGCGGCAATTCGCGCGCGAAGCCTTGCGAGCACGGCTCCGAGCTCGGTTTCCTCGACGTTGTGGCGCAAGGCGAGGCTGCGAATCGTTGCCAGACGCGATTCCACCCAATCCAGGCGCCCGGGATCGGGTTCAAGCCGAACCCGATAGCTGATCAGCCCGCGCACAGCCTCCTGCACCTGAATCTCGGCCTCTGCGAGCAAGTCCGCGGCGTCTCCCAGGGAGGGATCCATGAGCCTGGCATCCGCAAGTTCCCGTTGTGCCTGGGCAATGAGTTCCTGTGCCGAGCCGTGGTCGCGTTCGTAGAGACCGCTCAGGGTGCTTTCCACGCTGTTGGACAAGCGATCCACGTTCGCGAGCCGACTGCGTTCTTCCTGGAGGGTGTCAAGTTCACCCTCCTGGTAGTCCAGGTTCTCGAGTTCGCGGACCTGGAATCGCAGCAGTTCGAGTTCCGATGCCCGATCCGCACCGCGCTGCCGCTGCGCCTCGTACTCTTCCTGACAGGACCTCCAGGCGCCAAATGCCGCGGCGACCTGCGATGCCGGTTCCAGATGATTTCCGTGGTGATCGACGATGCCGCGCTGCGTCTGTGCATGCATCAGTGCCTGGTGAGCGCCTTGCCCGTGGATGTTTACCAGCCTGGATCCAACGGATCGCAGATCCTGAAGCGTCGCCGGCTGATTGTTGATGAACGCGCGAGACCGTCCCCGGGCGCTGACAATTCGCCGCAACACACAGGTCCTGTCCTGGTCCAGTCCACGCTCGGCGAGCCACGCCAGAGCCGGGTGGCCCTGCGGGCATTCGAACAGCACGCTGATCCGGGCTTCGCGGCATCCTGTGCGTACGGCGCCGGCGTCGGCACGATCGCCCAGCGCCAGACCGAGGGCATCGACGAGGATGGACTTGCCCGCGCCGGTTTCACCGGTGAGCACGCTCATGCCGGGCTGAAACTCCACTTCGACTTCGTCGATGACGGCGTAATTCCTGACTGTGATCAGGCTGAGCATCTGTAATTCAGATGACGGCCGCGCGTCGCTCTGACGGGCTTTTCCGCGGACTGCTATTCACTGCCGGAACGGCGCCGGGGTGGCCGGTTCGTATGTCCCCAGTTCAGCTTGGAGCGCAGTTGCTGGTAGAAGTTCTGCCCCCGCGGGTGGAGCAGTTGAACCGTTTCCGAGGCCGCCCGGATCTCGACAACTTCGTCGTTGCCCACGGTTCCCAGGATGTCCCCGTCGCAGGTGACCTGAGCGCCATTGCTGCCGGGGCGAAGGTCCACGGTCACCCTGATGGTGCTCGACGATCTCACCACCAGCGGCCGGTCGGAAAGCGTATGCGGTGCGACGGGCACGATGACCAGGGCGTCCACGTTGGGCTGAATGATGGGTCCGCCGCAAGACAGCGCGTAAGCAGTCGATCCGGTCGCGGTCGCCACGATCAGGCCGTCGCCGCCGTGGGTGTTGACGTAGTCCCCGTCAACGGCGGTCCTGAAATCCTCCATATGGCCCGTATCGACGGTCTTCAGGACCACGTCGTTCAGGGCGAGGAGGGGGCCCCGGTCCGCCTTTCCACCGAATATTCTGGCTTCCAGCATCAGGCGGCTCTCGGTCACGTAGTCTCCTTGCAACAGGGTTTCGATGGCCGTCGTCAGATTATCGGGGGAGATGTCGTTCAGAAAGCCCAGCCGTCCCCGGTTGACTCCCAGCAGGGGTACGCCGTGCAGGGCCGCTCCGCGGGATGCATCGAGCATCGTGCCATCCCCCCCGATGGCGATGATGAGGTCCACGCGTGCGGCCAATTGTTTCGCGGGCACCTTGTGGCAGGCGTCCAAGGCCTCCGGCAACTTGCTTCGATCCGGGATAAAGACATCCAGCTCGTGATCGCCAAGCTGGGACGCGATATCAATTGCCAGCGCGGCGGAGCCCCGCTTGTTCTTGCGGCCCCAGAAGAGCCCGATCTTGTTGAATGCGGTAGTCATTGGGTGTGGGATAGGACCGCCCGGAATTGTACTTGAGTCGTCATTGCGGTGCTCGGAGTAAAACGTCCCGAAAACGCGCACAAGAATTCTTGACAGTCTACGGACGTGATTGGTAGGTTGTTTCCGACGGCGTCCAGCAAGTTATGCGAGGGTTTGTGCTATGCGGGCGAGGCGGCTTGCGGAAGTTCCCGATGAGAGGGCCCAGCATCTGCTGCGGGTCCTGGTCAACCGATACATCCGGCAGGGCCACCCCGTCGGCTCCCGTACGTTGTCACGCGAATCGGGCCTCGATGTCAGCCCGGCAACCATCCGCAACATCATGGCCGACCTGGAGGACATGGGTTTCATCACCGCCCCGCACACCTCCGCCGGCCGTGTGCCCACCATCAAGGGCTACCGGTTCTTCGTGGATACGTTGGTGCAGTTGCGCCCACCCGGGGAAACCGACGTGCAGTTGTTCGAGGACGCGCTGCGGGATTCCGATCCACAGGCGCTGGTTCTGTCGGCATCCAACCTGCTCTCGGCGATGACACGGCTGGCAGGGGTGGTGACGATACCCAGGCGTGCCCAGACAGCGCTGCGGCAGATCGAATTCCTGCCGCTCTCCGACAAGCGCATTCTGGCGATACTGGTTCTCAATGATCGCGACGTTCAAAACAAGGTTCTGCACGTTAACCGAAATTTCGGCGAAGATGAGCTCAGAAAGGCCGGAAACTACCTGACCGATCAGTTCGGCGGGAGCGATCTCGACGATGCCCGCAGTCGACTGATCAAGCAGCTACGCGATACCCGGGAAAGCATGAACACGGTGATGCTGGATGCGATCGAGATGGCCCAGCAGGCGTTTGCAGCCACCGAGTCCGAAGGTGAGTTCGTCGTCGCCGGCGAGACCAACCTCATGGGCCTCGACGGTACGGGCGGCATTTCCAGGTTGAAACGGCTGTTCGAGGCGTTCGCCCGACAACACGACATCCTGCATCTTCTCGACCAGACCCTGAACGCGCACGGCGTGCAGATCTTCATCGGCAAGGAATCCGGATACCAGCTTCTGGACGAATACAGCGTGGTGGCCGCGCCTTACGCCGCGGAGGATCACACCATGGGTGTTCTGGGAGTCATCGGGCCCACCCGCATGGCCTACGAGCGTGTGATTCCCATAGTCGATGTCACCGCAAAGCTGCTCGGCAGCGCCTTGAACTCCAAAAACTAGCGCCCATATCTCTCTAGCATTGGCCGCGCGCACGCTGGCGGCCTCAGCCGAGTGCGATTGGCGGCCTTGGTAGTACCCGATGGGAGGGATTGGTTTTGATTGTCCAGGATGGTGATGACAGGTTGACGGCAGACGCCGATACCGCGGAATCGGAGGAGGGGCGCGAAACCGTGGATCAGCCGGCAGAGGATGGCGCGGAGTCCGAAGACGCCGGGCTTGCCGAGCTGGAGGCTATGCGGGAGCTGGCATCGGCTAACCACGAGCGGTACCTGCGTGCGGTGGCGGAACTCGATAATGTGCGCAAGCGCGCGGCGCGTGACGTGGCGAACGCGCGGCGTTACGGCCTCGAGCGGCTGGCTCAGGCGCTTCTGCCGGTTCTCGACAGCCTGGAGGCGGGTCTCGCCTCCGGCGAGCAGGCCAGTGCGGAGTCACTGCTGGACGGCAAGCGGGCAACCATGCGCCTGCTAAACGCGGCGTTGGAACAAGTGGGTATCAAGGAACTGGACCCCCACGGCGAACCCTTCGATCCGGCCATGCACGAGGCGATGGCCGTGGCGCCCTCGGACGATGCTGAACCCGGCACGGTGCTCGAGGTATTTCAGAAGGGCTATTCCATCCACGACAGGTTGCTGCGCGCGGCCCGCGTGGTGGTCGCGAAGGAGCCTGCGGTAAACGGCTAATAACCCGCTGTTATGTCTTGAATTGTGCGAATGCTGCCCCAAGTAGAAGGGCAGGGTTAACTGACCCTGTGTGGAGATCGAAAATCATGGGACGAGTGATCGGAATTGACTTGGGAACCACAAATTCCTGTGTTGCCGTCATGGACGGCGACAGCGCCAGGGTCATCGAGAACAGCGAGGGGGATCGCACCACGCCGTCGGTGGTGGCGTTTACAAAGGAAGGCGAGGTTCTGGTAGGCCAGACGGCCAAGCGGCAGGCGGTCACCAACCCCACCAACACGCTGTTCGCCATCAAGCGGCTGATCGGACGCCGTTACAGCGACAACGTGGTCCAGAAGGACGTCGAAATGGTCCCCTACAAGATCGTCAAGGCGGACAACGGCGACGCCTGGGTCCAGGCCGGCGACAAGCGCATGGCGCCTCCGGAGGTGGCCGCGCGCGTGCTGACGAAGATGAAGCAGACGGCGGAAGACTACCTGGGCGAGACGGTGACCGAAGCCGTCATCACGGTGCCGGCGTATTTCAACGATTCCCAGCGGCAGGCGACCAAGGACGCCGGTCGCATCGCCGGGCTGGAGGTCAGGAGAATCATCAACGAGCCCACGGCGGCCGCGCTGGCGTACGGGCTGGACAAGCGCCGCGGCGACCGCAAGGTGGCGGTTTACGACCTGGGCGGCGGCACCTTCGACATCTCGATCATCGAGATCGCCGAAATCGATGGCGAACATCAATTCGAAGTGCTGGCGACCAACGGCAACACCTTTCTCGGCGGCGAGGACTTCGACAAGCGCGTCATCGACTACCTGGCGTCAGAGTTCGAAAAGGAAAGCGGCATCAGGATCCACAAGGATCCGCTGGCCATGCAGCGGCTCAGGGAGGCGTCCGAGAAGGCAAAGATCGAGCTGTCCACGAGGCATCAGACCGAGGTCAACCTGCCCTACATCACGGCGGATTCCACCGGGCCGAAGCATCTGAATATCAATCTCACCCGGGCAAAACTCGAATCCATGGTCGAGGACCTGGTCAGCCTCACGCTGGATCCCTGCCGCACGGCGCTGAAGGACGCCGGGCTCAAGGTATCCGATGTGGATGACGTGATCCTGGTGGGCGGCCAGATTCGCATGCCGAAGGTCCAGGAAGAGGTCAAGAACTTCTTCGGCAAGGAACCCCGCAGGGACGTCAATCCCGACGAAGCGGTCGCCGTCGGTGCTGCCATCCAGGCCGGTGTGCTGTCGGGCGAGGTGAAGGACGTGCTGTTGCTCGACGTGACGCCGCTGTCACTGGGTATCGAAACCCTGGGCCGCGTGATGACGCGCCTGATCGACAAGAACACCACCATCCCCACCAAGGCGACGCAGGTGTTCTCGACCGCGGAGGATCATCAGACCGCGGTGACGATCCATGTGCTTCAGGGAGAGCGGCAACGGGCGCAGGACAACAAGTCCCTGGGCCGGTTCGATCTCACGGAAATTCCGCCTGCGCCACGGGGGATGCCTCAGGTCGAAGTGACCTTCGATATCGATGCGAACGGTATCCTGAACGTCTCGGCCAAGGACAAGGCGACGGGGAGGGAACAGAAAATCGTCATCAAGGCGTCGTCCGGTCTCAACGACGACGAGATCGAGCGTATGGTCGCGGATGCCGAGGCCCATGAGGCAGAAGATCGCGAGTTCCGCGAACTGGTTGAAGTGCGCAATCAGGGCGATGCGCTGATGCACGCGACCGAGAAAATGCTCAGCGAACTGGGCGAGAAAGTGGAGACGGACGAGCGCGGCCGCGTCGAGGCGGCGATGTCCGAACTCAAGGAGGCGGTGTCCGGTGACAGCAAGGGCATCATCGAAACCAAGATCAACGCCCTCAGTGAAGCCACGGCGCCGATTGCCCAGAAGATGTACGCGGAGCAGGCGCAGGCTGCTGAAGAATCGACGTCACAGGCCGGTGGTGGCGAGGACGACAACGTCGTGGACGCGGATTTCGAGGAGGTCAAGGGCGACGGCGAAGACAAGCGGCGTGCATAACCCTCCAGCGATAGCGGCGCGAGGCAAGTGCCCGGCATCGCCGTTCGAATGCAGCCGCGCTCTTGCCACGAGCTGCTAGGGACGGGGCATGGCCAAGCGGGACTACTACGACGTCTTGGGTTGCGGCAGGAATGCCGGGGAAGCCGAGTTGAAGAAGGCTTACCGGCGTTTGGCCATGAAATATCATCCGGATCGCAACCCCGACGACAAGCAAGCCGAAGCCAGCTTCAAGGAGGCCAAGGAAGCCTACGAGATCCTGTCCAATTCGGACAAGCGAGCGGCTTACGATCAGTTCGGCCACGCGGGCGTGGAGGCTGGCCAGGCAGGGGGCGGCTTCGGTGCGGGCGCGGAGTCGGTCAGCGACATTTTCGGTGACGTCTTCGGAGACATCTTCGGAAATGCGGGCCGTCGCGGGCGAACCCAGGTATTTCGCGGCGCCGACCTGCGTTACGAGTTGGCCTTGTCGCTGGAGCAGGCTGTGGCCGGCGATTCCGTCAATATCGACGTGCCCACCCGGGTGGAATGCGGCCGCTGCCGAGGCGCAGGGTCCGAGCCGGGCACGCAGCGCTCCTCCTGCAATCGGTGCAGCGGCAGCGGACAGGTTCGCATTCAGCAAGGATTTTTCTCGATTCAGCAAACTTGTTCCACCTGCCGGGGGCAAGGTACGATCATCGCGTCGCCGTGCACCGAGTGTACCGGGCGAGGCCGGGTTCGAAAGGTCAAGACTCTGGCCGTCCGGGTGCCGGCCGGCGTCGATACGGGTGACCGGATTCGGCTGGCCGGAGAAGGCGAAGCCGGACGCAATGGCGGCCCGTCGGGCGATCTTTACGTGGACATCGCTATCGACACCCATCCGATCTTTGCCAGGGAGGGCCAGAATCTGAGCTGCGACGTGCCGATCAGTTTCGCCGACGCGGTTCTGGGAAGTTCGGTGGAAGTGCCCACGCTCGGCGGCCAGGTTGTGCTCAGGATTCCGCCGGAGACCCAATCCGGAAGATTATTCAGATTGCGCGGCAAGGGCGTGCGTTCGGTACGCGGCACGGGTGTCGGCGATCTGTTCTGCAAGGTCCAGGTGGAGACCCCGGTGAATCTGAAAGACGACCAAAAGGACCTGCTGCGACGGTTTGACGATTCGTTGCAATCCAGCGGTTCTCACCACAGCCCGAGGGCGCTCTCCTGGCTCGACAAAGTCAGGAAGTTTTTCGACCGGTTGAGCGCGTAGCCTGTGCTGGATATCGCGGTGGTGGGTGCCTCTGGCCGTATGGGCCGGGCGGTGATCCGTTGTCTGGCGGGCATGGAAGGCATGCGTCTCTCGGGCGCCGTCACCGAGGCTTCGGACCCGGCTCTTGGACGGGTTGCGGGCGAGCTCAGCGGTCTGCCTGCGAACGGAGTCGCATTGACGGACGATCCCAACGCTGGTTTGCGGAACGCGCAGGTGGCCGTCGACTTCACCCTCCCGTCGGCCACCGAAGCCAACGTCGCCGCTGCGGCAGCACAAGGTGTGGCCATGGTCATCGGAACGACGGGCCTGGGCCCCGATCAGACTGCGGCGCTGCGAGCCGGCGCCGAACGCATCCCCATTGTTCATGCGCGCAACATGAGTATGGGGATGGCCGTATTCAAGGATCTGGTCACACGCGCGGCGGCAGCGCTCGATGACGACTACGATATCGAGATACTGGATGCGCACCATGCCCGGAAGGTCGATGCGCCCTCGGGCACGGCGCTGGAACTCGGCGAGCGCGTTGCCGCGGCACGGGGCCGTCCGCTCGAAGCGGTCGCCGTATACGCACGCCACGGTCAGACCGGACCCAGGGACAGGGGCGCCATCGGTTTTTCGGTGATTCGTGCAGGCCGGATCGTGGGTGATCACAGTGTCCTCTTCGCCGGTGCCGAGGAACGTGTCGAACTGGTGCACCGGGCCGCGGATCGGGCTGTCTTTGCACGCGGCGCACTGCGCGCTGCCGCTTGGGTGGTCGGACAGCCCCCGGGACTCTATTCGTTGGAGGACGTTCTCGGCTTAAAATAGGCGTGATCTGGGACTTGGCGGGATGAGCCGTACGCCATGCGGCTGTCCCGCTTCGATTATGCAGGGCAGATACGGAAGGCCCGGGAGTCAGGGGTGACAGAGGCAGCGGTACTCGCGCTGGAGGATGGTACGGTCTTCAAGGGCCGCTCTGTTGGCGTTTCCGGACAAACGGTCGGCGAGGTTGTTTTCAACACCGCCATGACCGGCTACCAGGAAATTCTCAACGACCCATCCTATTTTCGCCAACTGGTCACCCTGACCTATCCCCACATCGGCAACACCGGCACCAACGCCACGGACTTCGAGTCGCCGCAAATCTACGCCGCCGGCCTGATCGTTCGCGATCTTTCCATGGCGGTGAGCAACTGGCGCTCCGAGAGCAGCCTGGAGGATTACCTTTGCCGCGGTGAAACGGTCGCGATAGCCGATATCGACACACGTCAACTCACCCGAATCATCCGCGACAAGGGCGCCCAGAGCGGTTGCATCCTTGCCGGGCCCGACGTGGATCCGCAAAAGGCAGTCCGCGCGGCCCGGCAGTTTCCCGGGCTGAAGGGGATGGACCTGGCAAGGCATGTCACCACTGACGTGCCGTACCAGTGGGACGAGGGCAGCCTGTGGCCGGAACAGCCTCGGCAAGCCGGCAGCGCCGAGCCCTGGCATGTGGCGGCCTATGACTACGGGGTCAAGCGCAATATCCTGCGGCGGCTGGCCGACTCGGGTTGCCGGGTGACCGTGCTGCCGGCCGAGACAACCGCGCAGGACGTCCTGGCGCTGAGTCCGGACGGCGTCTTTCTTTCCAACGGTCCGGGGGATCCGGAGCCCTGCGAGTATGCGATCGAGGCGATCCGCACGCTGGTGGATGCGGGCCTGCCGACATTCGGGATCTGCCTGGGGCACCAGCTCATGGGCCTGGCCAGCGGTGCCCGGACGGTGAAGATGAAATTCGGGCACCACGGCGCCAACCACCCGGTGGTGGACCTGGACAGCGGGCGGGTCATGATCACGAGCCAGAACCACGGTTTTGCGGTGGCGGAGGACACGCTGCCGGCGAATGTGCGCGCCACCCACCGGTCTCTTTTCGATGGTTCGCTGCAGGGCATCGAGCGCGTCGATCGGCCGGCTTTCTCGTTCCAGGGCCACCCCGAAGCCAGCCCGGGGCCTCACGATGTGGATCCCCTGTTCGCTCGCTTCATCCGCTCCATGCGCGAACGAAGGGCGAAATAGATGCCGCGCCGAAACGACATCGACAGCGTATTGATCATCGGTGCGGGGCCCATCGTTATCGGCCAGGCCTGTGAATTCGACTATTCCGGAACCCAGGCCTGCAAGGCGCTGCAGGAAGAGGGCTACCGGGTCGTCCTGGCCAACTCCAATCCGGCCACGATCATGACCGACCCCTCCAGTGCGGATGCGGTGTACATCGAGCCGATTCACTGGCGCACGCTGGAGCGCATCATCGAGCGGGAACGACCCGACGCGCTGCTGCCCACCATGGGCGGTCAGACGGGGTTGAACTGCGCCCTCGACCTGGTTCGCCACGGTGTGCTGGAGAAATACGGCGTGGAACTGATCGGCGCCTCCCGCGATGCCATCGACATGGCGGAAGACCGGGAGCGCTTTCGCGACGCCATGCGCGAAATCGGGCTGGAAGTGCCCACGGCCGACGTGGCCAGGAACCTGGATCAGGCTTGGGAAATCCAGGCGGTAGTGGGTTTCCCGACCATCGTGCGGCCGTCGTTCACGCTGGGCGGCAGCGGCGGCGGAATCGCCTACAACCGCGAGGAATTCGAGGAGATCGTCTCCCGCGGCCTGGACCAGTCGCCGACCACCGAAGTTTTGCTGGAAGAGTCGGTGCTGGGGTGGAAAGAGTTCGAGATGGAGGTGGTCCGGGACCGCAACGACAACTGCATCATCGTCTGTTCCATCGAAAACCTCGATCCCATGGGGATCCACACCGGTGATTCCATCACCGTGGCGCCCGCGCAGACGCTCACCGACAAGGAGTACCAGTTGATGCGCAACGCCTCCATCGCGGTGTTGCGCAAGATCGGCGTGGATACGGGCGGTTCGAATGTTCAGTTTGCCGTGAATCCGCACGACGGTCGCCTGATCATCATCGAAATGAATCCCCGGGTTTCGCGTTCCTCGGCGCTGGCCTCCAAGGCGACCGGCTTCCCCATCGCCAAGGTGGCCGCGAAGCTGGCGGTCGGCTACACCTTGGATGAATTGCGCAACGAGATCACCGGTGGTGCGACCCCGGCGTCGTTTGAGCCGAGCATCGATTACGTGGTCACCAAGGTGCCGCGGTTTACGTTCGAGAAATTCCCCAAGGCCAACGACCGGCTGACCACGCAGATGAAGTCCGTGGGCGAGGTCATGGCCATCGGCCGGACCTTCCAGGAGTCGTTGCAGAAGGCGTTGCGGGGCCTTGAGACCGGAACCGACGGCCTGAATCCGGTGTGCGGGGAAGTGCGCACCCAAGCGCAACGGGAGTTGCTGCGCAGGGAATTGCGCATGGCGGGCGGACAGCGCATCTGGTATGTGGCCGATGGCTTCCGCCACGGTCTCGATCTGGACGAAGTTGCCGAACTCACGGGAATCGACCTGTGGTTCCTGGCCCAGATTCGCGACCTGGTGGATGAAGAGAAGCGTCTGGAGGACGGCGGCGCGATCGGACTCACGGCCGAGCGCATGTGGCAACTCAAGCGCAAGGGCTTTTCCGATCGGCGAATCGGCGATTTGATCGGCTGGACAGAGAACGAAGTAAGAACAAAGCGTTACGGATATAACTTAAAGCCCGTCTTTAAGCGTGTCGACACC
Organism: Candidatus Rariloculaceae bacterium; assembly: GCA_965262365.1. GTDB lineage: Bacteria > Pseudomonadota > Gammaproteobacteria > Steroidobacterales > Rariloculaceae > UBA6522. The sequence goes on along the minus strand of OZ253541.1, from coordinate 1,532,745 downwards.
TGTGCGGCGGAATTTGCCAGCCATACGGCTTATCTCTACTCCACGTACGAGAGCGAATGCGAGGCGGATCCCACCACGGCGCAAAAGATCATGATTCTGGGCGGGGGGCCGAACCGGATCGGGCAGGGGATCGAATTCGACTATTGCTGCGTCCACGCCTCCTTTGCGCTCAAGGAGGCCGGTTTCGAGACCATCATGGTGAATTGCAACCCGGAAACCGTGTCCACGGATTTCGACACGTCCGACCGGCTGTATTTCGAACCGCTCACCCTGGAAGACGTGTTGGCCATTGTGGACAAGGAACGGCCGCTGGGCGTGATCGTTCAGTACGGTGGCCAGACGCCGCTCAAGCTGGCGCGGCCCCTGGAAGCGGAGGGCGTGCCGATCATCGGAACGAGTCCCGATTCCATCGACCTGGCCGAGGATAGGGAGCGCTTCCAGCAACTCATCGCGCGCCTTGGCCTGAAGCAGCCGGCGAACCGCACGGCGCGGACCACCGAGGAGGCCGTGGAGATGGCGGAGGAGGTTGGGTATCCGCTGGTGGTACGGCCGTCCTACGTGCTTGGCGGCAGAGCGATGGAGATCGTCTACGAGGAGGACGACCTCAGGCAGTACATGGGAGAAGCGGTCAGCGTATCCAACGAGAGTCCGGTCCTGCTGGACCGATTCCTGGACCTGGCCGTGGAGGTGGACGTGGATGCGGTATGCGACGGTGAGCAGGTCATCGTCGGCGGCATCATGGAACACGTGGAGCAGGCGGGGGTCCACTCCGGAGATTCAGGTTGCTGCCTGCCGCCCTTTACGCTGAGCGCCGAGCAGGAGCAGGCCCTCGAGGAACAGGTTGCCGCCATGGCCCGGGCCCTGGGCGTGATCGGCATCATGAACACCCAGTTCGCAATCCAGAACGGCATGATCTACGTACTCGAGGTCAATCCGCGGGCATCGCGAACCATCCCGTTTGTCTCCAAGGCCACGGGTCAGCCGTTTGCGAAGATCGCCGCCAAGGCCATGGCAGGGATCACGTTTCGGGAGCAGGGCGTCAAATTTGACGTGCGGCCGCCGTACTACTCGGTCAAGGAATCGGTCTTTCCGTTCATCAAGTTCCCCGAGGCGGACCCCATTCTCGGTCCGGAAATGAAGTCCACCGGTGAGGTGATGGGAACCGGACGCAGTTTCGGGGAGGCCTATGCCAAGGCCCAGGCTGCCTCAGGGGTCGAGTTGCCCCGCCGTGGGACCGCCCTGATCAGCGTCCGCGATCCGGACAAACCGGCGGCCGTCGAACTCGGTCATATTCTGACTGACCGGGGGTTCGAAATCGTGGCTACGGGCGGTACGGCCCGGGCGCTGGTCGACGGCGGGGTCCGCTGCCGGCGTGTCAACAAGGTCAGGGAAGGCCGCCCGCACATCGTCGACATGATCAAGAACGACGAGATCAGCCTGATCGTCAATACCACCGAGGGCAAGCAGGCGATCAAGGAGTCGCACTCCATCCGGGTTGCGGCGGTGCACCGGAAGGTGACCTACTACACGACGCTTGCCGCGGCTACGGCCACCTGCGAGGCGTTGGACTACATGGACAACGTGGTGGTGAACCGACTTCGAGACTTGCACCGGGAGATCGCATGATGACCAAGGTCCCTCTGACGGTCCGCGGTGCGCGCATGCTGCGCGAGGAACTGCGGCGCCTGAAGGCAGAGCGGCCGCTGATCAGTGCGGCCATCGGCACCGCCCGGGAACACGGCGACCTGCGTGAGAACGCCGAGTACCACGCCGCCAAGGAGCAGCAGGGGCTGGCGGAAGCGCGCATCAGGGACATCGAGGCCAAGCTCTCGCTGGCGCAGATAATCGACGTGAAGCAGGTCAATGCCGGCGGCAAGGTGGTATTCGGGGCGACCGTGCATCTCGTGAGTGTCGACGACGATTCCGAGAAGCAGTACCGGATCGTCGGCGAGGACGAGGCCGACATCAAGCAGGGCCTGGTATCCATAGGTTCGCCGCTGGCGCGCGCGCTGATCGGCAAGTGGGAGGGCGATACCGTCGACGTCGCCGCACCCAAGGGCCGTCAGACCTACGAAATTGTCGGCGTGGAGTACGTTTAACCGGTGTTTCAGGGGCATTTGCTCAGAAACGCCGCATGCATCACGGTGATCTTTCAGTCAAGTTGAGCGACCGGCCACGGGAATCCATATTGAGCCGTCGATCCAAAGCCTCCGGCCACTGGCGCCGCCAACAGCGCAGCGACGCGTTCGTGTCTCGCGCTGCTCGGGAAGGGTGGCGAAGCCGGGCGGTGTACAAGCTTGAGCATATCGATGCCCGGGAGCGATTATTCAGAAAGGGGTTGGTCTGTGTGGACCTGGGCGCCTGCCCAGGGAGTTGGAGCCAGTACGCGGCGGCGAAAATCGGCACGACGGGGCGTCTGGTGGCAGTGGACCTGCAGCCGATGGACCCGATCCAGGGTGTTCATTTCATACAGGGAGATTTCACCGAGGCGGATATCCGGGAGCAGGTCATCGCCGCATTGGATGGGCACCGAGCCGGCCTTGTAATGTCGGACATGGCCCCCAATATCACTGGGTATCCCACGGTAGACCAGCCCAGGGCCATGGACCTGGCCGAAGAGGCCCTGGAGTTTGCTTGTGAAGTGCTCGAACGCAAGGGGAGTTTCCTGGTCAAACTCTTCCAGGGCGAAGGTTTCGAGGCGTTTGTACGTCTTGCCAGGAAGCGCTTCGGGCGCGTGCGAACCATGAAGCCGAAGGCCTCGAGGCCTGAGAGCCGCGAGATGTACTTGCTGGCGAGAAACCATGGGATGTAGTAGGGTCCGCTCTAGGCGGCCGCTACGGTATTCGGTGGGGATACCGAAGGGGATAAGGGTTTGAACGACTTGGTAAAGAACGCGATTCTCTGGATCGTCATCGCCGTTGTGCTGGCGTCGGTGGTTCGCAGTTTCGGACCGGCGAGCCAGAGCGTCGAGACCGTTCCCTATTCCGAGTTCATCGCCCAGGTCAAGGACGGCTCGGTTGCCTCGGTGACATTTGCGGACGAGTCCATCGAATTCGATCGCAACGGCGACGATTTCCTGACCTACAACCCGGAGACCGACAATACTCTGCTGATCACCACGCTGCAGGAGAACGGCGTAAGCATCGAGAGGCAGCCGCCGGAACAGCAGTCGTTCCTGCTCCAGTTGTTCGTATCCTCGTTCCCGATCCTGCTGCTGATCGGCGTGTGGATCTATTTCATGCGCCAGATGCAGGGGGCCGGCGGCGGCCGCGGAGCGATGTCGTTCGGCAAGAGCCGTGCCCGGCTCCTGGGCGAAGATCAGGTCACCGTCACCTTTGCGGATGTGGCGGGCATTGAGGAAGCCAAGGAAGAAGTCGTCGAGATCGTCGAATTCCTCAAGGACCCCGCCAAGTTCCAGCGCCTCGGCGGCAAGATTCCCAAGGGCGTGCTCATGGTGGGCTCCCCGGGAACCGGCAAGACGCTGCTGGCCCGTGCCATCGCCGGCGAGGCCAAGGTGCCGTTCTTTACCATCTCCGGGTCCGACTTCGTTGAAATGTTCGTGGGTGTCGGCGCGTCACGCGTCCGCGACATGTTCGAGCAGGCCACGAAGCAGGCCCCGTGCATCGTCTTCATCGATGAGATCGACGCCGTCGGGCGCCATCGCGGCGCCGGTTTGGGCGGCGGGCACGACGAGCGCGAGCAGACCCTGAACCAGCTTCTGGTGGAAATGGACGGCTTCGAGGGTAACGAGGGCGTGATCGTCATCGCCGCCACCAACCGACCCGATGTGCTCGACCCGGCGCTGCTGCGGCCCGGGCGGTTTGACCGCCAGGTGGTGGTGCCGCTGCCCGACGTACGCGGCCGCGAGCAGATTCTCAAGGTTCACATGCGCAAGGTACCGATCGGCAAGAGCGTGCGGCCGTCGGTGATTGCCCGCGGAACGCCCGGGTTTTCCGGTGCAGACCTTGCCAATCTCGTGAACGAGGCGGCCCTGCTGGCAGCCCGGGCAAACCGGCGGACCGTCGGCATGGACGAGTTCGACAAGGCCAAGGACAAGATCATGATGGGGACCGAGCGCCGCTCCATGGTCATGAGCGAGGACGACAAGCGGCTCACGGCGTACCACGAGGCCGGGCATGCCGTCGTCGGCCTGCATGTCCCGGAGCACGATCCGGTCTACAAGGTGACGATCATTCCGCGGGGCAGGGCGCTTGGCCTGACCATGTTCCTGCCGGAAGAGGACCGCTACAGCTATTCCAAGCAGCGCCTTCTCAGTCAGATGAAAAGCCTTTTCGGCGGCCGCATCGCCGAGGAACTCATCTACGGGTCGGACTACGTCACCACCGGTGCGTCGAACGACATCGAGCGTGCCACCGCGATTGCGCGCAACATGGTGACCAAGTGGGGTCTGTCGGACCGGCTCGGCCCACTGACCTACAGCGAGGATGACGGCGAGATCTTTCTCGGTCGAAGCGTCACTCGCCACAAGCAGGTATCCGACGTGACCGCGCACGCCATCGATGAAGAGGTGCGCAATCTCGTGGACGTGTGTTACGTCGATGCGAAGAGCATCCTCGAACGCGAGATGGGCAAGCTGCACCTGTTGGCCGATGCGCTGATGAAATACGAAACCGTCGACGAGAACCAGATCAAGGAAGTCATGGAGAACCGCGAGCCCAGCCCACCGAAAGATTGGGACGACACCGAACCCGGTGAGGACATTTCGGCCAAGCCCAAGCCGGCCGAGGAGAAGGGCACGCCTCCGTTGGGCGGACCTGCGGGCCAGCACTAGGCGTCACCAGGCACACATCAGGGCGCCCGCGCGACCCTCGTTCCACCATTGAGATTGATGCCAGATTCCCGCGACAGAGGTTGCTGAAGCATGCGGGCCAAGCGCTATTTCGGAACCGACGGCATTCGCGGAGAAGTCGGCCGGCCGCCGATGACGGTGGAGTTTGCCCTTCGGCTGGCCAGTGCAACCGCCCGAGTGCTCGCCCCCGACGGCGGTTCGGTACTCATCGGCAAAGATACGCGGGTCTCGGGCTACATGTTCGAGTCGGCCATGGAGGCGGGATTCGTGGCTTCCGGGGTCGACGTACTGCTCACGGGTCCGCTGCCGACGCCGGCAATCGCCTTTCTGACCAGGAAGCTGGGCGCCGACTTTGGCATCGTCATCAGCGCCTCCCACAATCCCTACTACGATAACGGCATCAAGATCTTCGACCGTGACGGCGCCAAGCTCTCCGACGAGATCGAGGAGGCTATCGAGGAGCAGTTGGACTCGCCTGCCGTGACACGTTCGTCCAGGGCGTTGGGTCAGGCCGAGCATATCGCCTATACGCGGATGGACTACCAGGAGTACTGCAAGCGAACGATTCCCGACGGCATGAACTTCGACGGTCTCAAGCTGGTCGTGGACGCCTCCCACGGCGCCGCGTACAAGGTCGCGCCGCGGGTGATGGAGGACCTGGGAGCGGATGTCGTGCCCGTCGGGTGTTCGCCCAACGGCCGCAACATCAACGATGGTTGCGGCGCCACACGGCCGGACCTGCTCCAGTTGACGGTGACGGGTGTGCGCGCCCACGCCGGGTTGGCGCTGGACGGCGACGGCGACCGGGTGGTGATGGTGGACGAGAGCGGCGAATTGATCGATGGCGACCGCCTGCTCTACATCCTCGCCCGCGACCGGCTTGAACAGGGCGCGCTTCGGGGGCCCGTGGTGGGTACCGTCATGAGCAACCTTGGCCTTGAGATCGCGCTGGTCGAGCTTGGAGTGGAATTCCGCCGTGCAAGGGTCGGTGACCGCCACGTTTTGGAGATGCTCAAGGCCAGCGGCGGCATACTGGGCGGCGAGACCTCCGGGCATGTGCTGTGCCTGGACAAGGCGACCACCGGCGACGGCCTGGTCACGGCCCTGCAGGTCCTGGCGGTGATGCAGCGAACCGGAGAAAGTCTCAAGGACCTTGTACGGGATATGCCGGTCTACCCCCAGCGGATCGTCAACGTGGAGGCCGCCAACAGCGTCGATGTCGACAAGGAACCGGCCATTCAGGACGCGGTTGGCGAAGCCGAATCGATGCTGGGGCAACGCGGTCGCGTGGTCCTTCGAGCCTCCGGCACGGAGCCCGTGATTCGCGTGATGGTGGAGGGCGAGGACGAAGAAATCGTCGCCACCGTCGCTCAGCGGCTGGCGGAGTCCGTACGAAGCCGTGTTGGTTCCATGGGCGTAGGTTCGTAAGCTCTGCGCCCGCCATCGGGCGTTCAACTTTTCGGCGACGACAGATATGGCCATGAGAACTCCGCTCATCGCGGGAAACTGGAAGATGCACGGGTCGCTTGCGTCCTGTGAGGCGCTGGTGACGGCGTTGCGCGAAGGGCTTGCCGAGACCACCGACGCGAGCATGCTGCTGTGTCCTCCTCCGGTCTATCTGCAGGCGGTCGGCGGCTGGCTCGCCGGCACTCCCATCGGTCTGGGCGCCCAGAATCTTGCCCGATACGCCGAAGTCGGCGCCTACACGGGGGAGGTGTCCGGAAGGATGTTGAAGGACCTGGGTTGCGAGTACGTCATCGTTGGCCATTCCGAGCGGCGCGCGCTGTTCGGCGAGGACGACGAAACGGTGGCGGCCAAGTTCGGGGCGGCGCAGGCACAGGGATTGACCCCGATTCTCTGTGTGGGCGAACTGCTGGCGGACCGCGAAGCGGGGAGGACCGAGGAGGTCGTCGGGCGGCAGATGGAAGGTGTCCTGTCGACCGCAGGCGTTGAGGCGTTTGCCGATGCGGTCGTGGCTTACGAACCCGTCTGGGCCATAGGCACCGGTCACACGGCCACACCGCAACAGGCGCAGGACGTGCACAGCTTTATTCGGAGCTCGATCGCCGGGCAGGATGATATAATCGCCGCGGACTTGAGGATCCTCTACGGCGGCAGCGTCAAGGGCTCGAATGCCCGGGAACTGCTCGCCATGGATGACATCGACGGTGGTTTGGTGGGCGGCGCGTCCCTGGATGCGCGCGACTTTTTGGCAATTTTCGAAGCAGCAGCGGCGTAGGCGGGCGGAGATCGGCGGATGACGATTAATTCCATAGTGCTCTACATTCACTTGCTCGTGGCGCTGATGATCATCGTCCTGGTGCTGGTGCAGCGCGGCAAGGGCGCGGAGGCCGGCACCGGCTTCGGGTCCGGGGCCTCGGGTACCGTGTTTGGCGCACGCGGCAGCTCAAACTTTTTCTCCAGGGCAACGGGCGTGCTGGCGACCATGTTTTTCATGACCAGTCTGTCTTTGGCGTATCTGGCGGGGCAGACCACGGCACCCACGAGCCTGCTCGAAGAAGAATCGGTGTTGGGATCCGTTCCGGAACCGGGGGCATTCGAGCCCGAGTCCTTCGCCGTTCCCTCCGAATTGCCGGAGCTGCCGTCATTGCCCGTCGTCGAGGAACCTCCGGCCGATGAACCGGCCCAACCGTAGGCTTCCACTGTCAGACACGCGCGGATTGAACTACGTCAAACCCATGCCGATGTGGTGGAACTGGTAGACACGCTGTCTTGAGGGGGCAGTGGCGCAAGCCGTGCCGGTTCGAGTCCGGCCATCGGCACCACGATTCGATCTGCGGCGTTCCTATTTAGCTAGTTCTTGTCCGTAAATTCCTAATGGATTGATTTAGCTGGACAAACAGGCGTTTTGAGGTAGTTGAAAACCGGCGTTTCGGCTATTCTTGTCTTGGATTCGAGGCAAAACGCGAAAAACCGAGAACGCCGGAGGCGCCATGCGCGAGAAACGCACCGCACAAACAAGTTTATTCGATCCGCCCGCCATTGACCATCCGCTCGCGGACGGCTTGGAACGGGCGTCGGTCTGGTTGGACGAGCACCCGGAGTTGCTCGACGAGATCGCCGCCGATCTGGGCGCCGATACGGGGGCGGCGCGCGGTCGCCACGGGCTGACCTGCGAGACGATTCTGCGTTGCGCGGTACTCAAGCATCTGCGCCAGGAGACCTGCCGGGGGCTGGAGTTTGCGTTGCGGGACTCGCGTTCGGCACAGCGTTTCGCGCGCGTGGACACGGCGCGGCTGCCGAAGAAGTCAGCGCTGCAGGCGGCGCTGGGGGCGGTGAGCGCGACGACTTGGGAGCGCATCAATCGGCACTTGCTTGGCGTGGCGAGCGCGGCGGGGATCGAAACCGGAAACCGGCTACGTATCGACAGCACGGTGACCCATACGCATATCCTGGAACCCGCCGACAGCCGCCTGCTGTACGACGGGATACGCGTGCTGAGCCGGTTGCTCGGCACGGCGCGCAAGCGCTTGGGGCCGCAAGTCGTGGTGTTTCACGATCACCGTCGGGCGGCCAAGCGGCGCACGTTGGAGATCGGGTCGCGACGCGGCGCGCGGCGCTCGAAGACCTACCGCAAGCTGTTGCGGTTGGCGCAGCGCACGCTGGGCTACGCCGAGGGGGCGTTGCCGGCGGTGGCGTCCGCGGCGCCGCCGTGGGCCGTGTCATGGACACAAAACGTCAGCGAAACCAGAGAGTTGCTGCTCCGTGTCGTGGATCAGACGCAACGCCGCGTGTTCGACGGCGAGACGGTACCGGCGGCGGAAAAGGTACTGAGCCTGTTCGAGCCGCACACCGACATTATCCTCAAGGGCGGTCGCGGCACGCACTTCGGTCACAAGGTCAACTTCGCCACCGGGCGCAGCGGACTGGTGCTCGACACGGTGGTGGAGAAGGGCAATCCGGCCGACAGCGCGCGCTGCCTGCCGATGCTTGAGCGGCATATCGAACACTACGGCACGGCGCCGACGCACGCGGCCTTCGACGGCGGCTACGCGTCGCGCGAGAACCTCAAGCAGGCCAAGGCGCTTGGCGTGACGCATGCGATGTTCCACAAGAAACGCGGCATGAAAGAGACCGACATGTCCCCCTCGCCGTGGGTGTACCGGCAACTCAAGCGCTTCCGCGCCGGTATCGAAGCGGGTATCTCCTACCTGAAACGCTGCTTCGGTCTCGGCCTGTGCCGCTGGCGCGGCTGGCCGCGATTCCAGGCCTACGTGCACTCGGCCGTGTTCGCCCACAACCTGATGCGCCTCGTGCGACCGCCCCCGCGGCCGGCCTGACGCCTTCCGCCAGCCATCGCCGTGTACCGGTTCAAAGACCGGCGAGCGCCCGTGCCCGATGCCTGAAAATCGACGCTTTGCGCGGCCAAACGCACGGCCCCGGTGACGCTCGACGGGCGCGAGCCCGTGGCGAATCCGCTTTTTTGCCAACCAACCGGATTTGTGACAAAGTGCAAGGTCGCTTCCAACTCAACCCCCGCTTCGAACCCCGCCGTTTACGGACAAGAACTAGCTAGGCGGCATCGGCCCGGCGGCGTGCCTGTGCCAAGTCGTAGGCGGCCTGGCGGCGTATCCAGAAGTCCGCAGTGCTCCATCCCTGCCCCTCAAACGCGAGAGCCATCTCGGGCGAGATGGCCGCGCGACCGTTCAGGACGCGGGACAAGGTGGGCCGCGAGCAACGAAGATGCCGCGCCGCTTCGGTCACGGTCAGTCCGGAGGCCTCGATGCATTCGATGCGCACGGTCTCGCCGGGATGGGGGGGATTCTTCATGGCGCTCATTGCAAGTCTCCTCTAATGGTAGTCGACGAGATCAACCTCGATGGCATTGCCGCCTTCGAACCGGAAGACGACCCGCCTAGTTGCCACTCACGCGAACGCTCCACTGACCGGCCCTGGCGCCCCGGAGTAGATGCAGCCGGTATCCCGGCAGGTCGAGGTCGGCAGGCCGCTCCGCAACGTCGAGATCGGCGAGTATGCGACGGATGCGCGGCACGAGATTTTGGGGCAGTCCGCGCGTCACATCTCGTTCGTAGAATGCCTTCAGTCCCTTGTGCGCGAATCTCATTATGGCCATTGTAGCGCGTAACGGCACATTTGACAGTCGATTCGTTCGGGGATTTGCAAGAGCCTGTCTTGCTTGTCTTATCGCGTGGTCCCGGATTGGATGGGAGGTGCGCTTGGTTCCGCGGAATGTTGAGCATTAAGTTTCGGCGGTTCGAGTACACGTGCGAGGCCTACAACCGGTGCGCGGGCGGCGAGTGCAGCGAGCAGAGCCCCCCGTAACGACGCGATAGAACGAGACCATTGCGGGTCGCAGCGTGTCCGAAGGCGAAGCTGCAGAATGAGTGTTCCTTAGTCTTCCTCGGCGTATCGTTCCAGCACGGATTCGAGCGATTCACCGCTCTCGATGGCATCGGCGGCCTCGTTGGCGGTTCTTTGACCTACCTGTTCGTGGACGCTGTAAAACGTCCCTTCCTTTTCAAAACCGGCCAAGGCCATCTTTGCAACCCCTGTGCGGGCGGGGAACCCGCGGACAATGAGTTCGTCGCCCGGTTTGATTGCGTCTTGCGCGATCTCGGCCCGCTCCCAGAACCGTATGGGTACCTCGATTTCCCACTCCACGTTGTCCTCATCCAAAAAGGTAAGCATGGGGTGAGGGCGCCTGTACTCGAAGTCGACAGTGACGCCCGTTATGTCAACGGGGTTCCGGATGTCGTAGGGAGCAAAAGAGTGATGTGCAGATGCAGAGCCTGCGACTACCAGAGAACAAAAAGAAAGAACCGTCAGCTTGATATTCACCGGAACATCACTCCTGTTGAAGGCAAAGTAAAAAAATCAGTTTCCCGCGGCTTCAGCCGCGTCGGCCGCCCCGTTGGCGGATCTCTGTCGAACCTCTTCGTGGATGAGAGTGTACACCCCACCCGAAAACTCGATCATTCGTTCGAATGCCATAGGAAGCGACGGGGTGGTGAGGCTGGAGGGTTCCGACAAGGCAGTGCCCGTAGAGGTAAACTCGTCATCTACCAACATAAGGGGTAGTTATGAGGCACGGGATCCTGCTGGTGAGTCTTCTGTGGACGCTGTCTGTACCTGCGCAGCAGCCGCAGCCCGCCGACGCAGCAACGGCGGACGACTACTGCGACGCGGTGATCCAAAAGTGGGACCTGCTCTTTCAGTGGGCGCGGGCAGCCGCTCCCGACATCGAAACGGGATTGGCAGATCTGGACGCCTACGCCGAGAAGGGCCGGAGTCTTGTAGACACGAGCCTCTACTCCTACGAAACGAGGTTCCTGGAGCGGGCTTATCTTCAGGCGATCGTTCTCGCCGTTCAGCTTGCCGTGTTCGGCGAAGACAGAGCCAACGACTTGACGGAGCAGCTCAAGGCGGGGGCCCGTGCCCAGTGCATCAATGGCGTGCTCGATACCCTGAGCGAGGTCCCACTGCCGCCCCGACTCTGACGAGTCCGCGCTGACCCGTGACGATCACCAGGTCGCCGGGTCTGAGCACACTCTCGTCGTAGCCCGCTTCCGGGATCCACCTCGGGTTGCCCCACTCCACGGTCCACTGCGCGGTTTCTCCGGCGCCGTTGCTGACATCGATGCAGTCTCCACGGTTGTTCACACTGGCGTGAAGGTGGCGGTGACTTGCGTGAAATAGACTTGCGTCCGGCCCTCGAATCCCGAGTCGGTGCCGAACAACAACCAGACGCGGCCATCCGGAGATGCCGTGACGGGTGCGGGTACCGATTGAGCCGGGAAGGACTTGAGTTCCCATTGAGGTGACTGCTCGCAGGCTCGGGAGTTGGCGACGTCGCCGAGCACCGCGGCCTGTTCGCCGCCGGTGGACTGATTTCCGATGTCGATGTTCATCCGCAGATAGGAACCCTCAAGGACCGGGAGCGGTTCCACTTCGGACACGCCGGCCTTGATGTAGACGCTCTCGCCCGGCGCACCGCCGATACCGAAACACCCGGACGGCGTGTCGGTGGCGATTTCCACGCTCACCGTGGCGTTGTAGCGCACGCCGGGCACAAGACCGCCGATTTGCCCCCTGAAGAACATGAAGAGATCGTCGCTGCGGTTGGCTCCGGAGATGAACAGGGCCATTTCCGGCGCAAGCGGGGACGGGAGCGGCTCGAAGCCGGACATCAACTCGTAGGTTTCGGTGCCGGTGGCAGGAATGTCGGCGAAGCCGGCGACGAACCCCTGTGTGCCGCGATGGAAATCGACGGTGATTGTCCGGGCATCCCCGGTACCGCCAGTGGTCGGTTCGGTGTTGCCGGCGATCCGGTCGATCCGCCAGACGCCATCGCCCTGGTGTGAAGCCTCAAAGTCGTACACGCGCCCGCTTATCGTCTCGTTGTTGATCCGGATACGGATGCCGAACAGACGGTCCAGGAATGAACCCCGGCCGCGCACGTTGACTGAGAATGCATCCGTGGTTCCGGGATAGGTGCAGCTCTGCCCGATCCCCAGGAACATGCCGACCTGGCAGGCGCCGAGCGAGCCCGGTTCGGATGTTCCGTCGCCGTTCCCGTCATCCTCTTCATCCACAATGGACCAGTTGCCGGCCACCCAGTACCCGTTGGGGTCGCCCACTCCGGTGCACAGCGACGCAAACCAACCGCCGGTGCGAGAAGCAAAGTACAGGTTGGCCTCGCACTCATCCCCGTCGTCGTACGACACCGTCACCCGGCCCGCGTCCGCCCCGATCGCCTCATACGCGTAGCTGCCCGCGTAGGACACGGCCACGCCGTCGACTTCCCCCGTCTCGGTAAACGTGTCACCAGCCTCGGCCGCGAAGGCGAAGTCGCCGCTGTCCGTCTGGTACTCGATCCCGCGGTCGACAAAACGCTCGTTGAACGCGTCGTGATCCTGCGGCGCCAATCCGGCCGCGGCCGTGGTGGACAGGTTGTTCATGGGACCCGACGTGGACGACACGACATTGACCACCTGGATCGGCTGATCGGACGACACGCTCAACCGCCACTTGCCGACGCCTGCGCCCAACTGGCCGGTCAGGTTCACCAGGCTCGTATCCCCGGCCTCAAGCTGCTGTGCGGTCAGTGTCTGCGCCGCCCCGGCTGCCAGGGTTAGCTGAACCGTACCCCCGGTGGCCGCGGTACCGTGATCGTCGCGGCCCTCGATCGTCACAATCGCCGCCGCATCGCCCGGGTTGATCAGCCGCAGACTGCTCGCCTGGGTGGTCTCGGTGGAGGGATTGAAGATCGGCACCAGGTACTCGTGACCCCCACCGGATGCTGCAACAGCCCGCACCGTGTCGTGCATTGTGCTCAGCGTGCCGTCGGCGGCGCGCACGTAGGCCGCCGGTACTATCTGCAGGTCCGTGTCGATCTCAAGGCGCACATGCCCCGACAGGTTGTCCCAACCCCGTGTCAGTCCCTTCGCGGCGTTACCGGATGTCAGGTCGGAGGCACTGAACTCTGCCGCAGCAGAGGCGCCGAGGGTGAAAGTCGCCGGCCCGGAACGCGAGCCAGCGTTATCGACGGCGTAAATCTCCACCGATCCGAACTCATCCGTGGCGTTGAGAATTCGTACGACGCCGGTGGCCGCGTTGGTCGACGGCGAAGCCACGAACAGCGGGAGCGTGTAAAGCTCGGCTTGCGCCCAGGAGTTCCACTGCAAGAGACCGCCAAACAACACGGTCAACCGAATCGCGCGTTTTGTCCGTGTCATTGGTACCGCTCCGAAAAGCAATTCGGTTCAAGTTTAACCGTCGGACCACCGGCGCATCGTCGGGCAGACCGCAGTAGATGGTATCTATCATTATAGATAATAGTAACTGTATGATCTGCATAGATATATCACAAATTTGATTTTCGCCTACACCATCGATATATTAATGCATATAGATTAACTACAATTATCTAATAACCTAGATCATCTTGGAGCTACCAATGGTGTATTCGACCGAAAATATGGCCAGGGAACTAAAGACGGCCCGGGTGGCGAAGGGACTGAGCCAACGTGCACTGAGCGAGCGCGCCGGCGTGCCGCAGAGTCATATTTCCAAGATCGAACGCGGTGGCGTCGACCTGCGCCATTCCAGTCTCGTCGAAATTGCCCGCGCACTTGATCTGGAAGTGGCACTTATCCCGCGAAAGCACTTACCTGCCGTAAGGTCGATTACGCGGATGCGCTCTTCGGTCACGGTTCGTCCGGCCTACAGCCTGGAAGAGGATGACCATGGCTGATGTGTCTGTTCTCGAAGTTCTGCTTTACGGCGAGCCCATCGGAACACTGACCCGGGTGCCGGGCGACAGGTCGCTGTTTGCCTTTGGCGAGGACTACATTGCAAATGAAGAACGGCCTGTTCTGAGCCTTGGATTCAAGGATTCTTTCGGCCAGCTCATGACGGAGTTTCGACCCTACGGGCCGAGGGTCATGCCGTTTTTCTCCAATCTCCTGCCGGAGGGGCGCATGCGGGACTATCTGGCCGACCGTGCAGGCGTAAACCCGGAGCGTGAGTTTTTTCTTCTATGGGCGCTCGGATCGGACCTGCCCGGTGCGATCACGGTCAGGCCGTTGGGCGACGACGAACTGCCGCCTGTGGCAGAGGACGAAGCCGATAACGAATTTGGCGATGATCGCAGCGCGAAGGTCTTGCGGTTTTCGCTTGCGGGGGTTCAGCTCAAATTCTCCGCGATCATTGAGGGCAGGGGAGGGTTGACCATTCCGGCACGCGGCATGGGCGGATCCCGGATTGTCAAACTGCCCTCCCGGGAATTCGAAGGCGTTCCGGAGAACGAGTTCTCGATGATGACGCTTGCCCGCCACATCGGTATGGACGTTCCGGCGGTCGATCTGGTTGACGTGTCGTCGATCCGGAATCTGCCGCCGGAGGTTGCGACGCTTGGAGGTCAGGCACTCGTGATCGAAAGGTTTGACCGGTTGGACAACGGCAGCCCGGTTCATATTGAGGATTTCGCTCAGATCTTTCGCGTTTACCCCCGAAACAAGTACGTGAAGGCCAGCTACGTCAATATCGGCCAGGTCATTGCAGCCGAAGGAAGCGACCAGGATATTGCCGAATATATCCGGCGATTGACCTTCAATGCGCTCATCGGCAATGCAGACATGCACTTGAAGAACTGGTCCATGCGATATCTGGACAGGCGAAACGCGCTACTTGCGCCCGCCTACGATTTCGTGGCGACGGTCGCGTACATCGAGGACGGGAACGCCGCGCTCAATTTCAGTCGCACCAAGCGCTTTGACCAGTTTTCCTACGATGAGTTGGCGCATCTGGCTGACCGCGCCACGTTCCCCAGGGGGTTGGTACTGGAGACGGCGAAGGAAACCGTGGAACTCTTCCATCAGAACTGGAATTCGGAAAAGGCGAATTTGCCTCTCGGCGCCGAAGTCATCAAGGCCATTGAAGCGCATGTGAAAAAGGTTCCGCTCACGTGATGGTCGAGGACCAGGAGGCAACGAGGTGTAGTTGGTCGGCCGATGCCAGCAATCAGTCGCGGCAGAATTCGTCACGGTCGTACAAACCAACGGCATCAACAACCCCTACTTCAACCGCGCCGGAGTGCCCATCACGGAGGACGTGGTCGTCGACGAGCGATTCTTGCGATGGCCCCGATGTCGAATGGCCCTTCGATATCGAAGTTCAAGTCGAAACCTTACCCGCCAGGTGGTGTAGCAGTATCTATCCGGCTTGCCTAAACAGGCCGCAGACCGTCGTGTTCGTCATAATCCTTTTGGTCTATTACCAGCGTCAGGGAAAAAGACTCCGAGGCGTGGCGGGATGCTTCGACATCGCGGACATGCGGACAGCTTGACAGAAGCGCGCGGGCTTTCTGCGGGTCTACTCCTTGTGGCAACACGAATACCAGCCGCCAGGGGCCGTCCCGGTCCCAGCGATGCAATTCCGCATTTTCGTCAGCGGCAAACCCGGCTGTCTCCATCCCGCGTACGACCGATATCCGACCGAAGTCTTCCACCAGCGGGTCCAGCGCAGCGGCGAAGGAGCGGGCGGTAGTTTCCTCTGGAATCGGGCAATAGGCGCGACCGCCGCTTTCGGCGTTCTTGGGTACCAGATCGATGCCTTCTTCGACCGCTCGGCCATTGCGGCAGAAATCGAGCAAGTTGAAATAGCGCCCGACCCGCACATGGTGGGCCCGTAGATTCTGCTTCTTCTGCGTGCCGTGGTTACTATTTTTTCGATTTTTTTGGGCGCCTTCGGGTTTGAAGGTGACACACACGAATTCCGTTTCGGGATAGCTGATGACCCGGCCGAGACAGTCATCGATAGCTTTGATGCTCTTCACTGCCTTTTTCAGGTCACGCCCTCTCTTTCCATCATCCACCAGTCGGTAGAGCGCAATGTCCACGGTTGCCTCGCCTCCGGCCCAGCGGTGCTTGTTCGGGCAGGAAGCCTTGATCTGGTGGTGCCCCGATTTGAATACCGATGGCCAAAACGCATCCGCAACGGAAATCGGGCCAACGTGCTCATCCCTCATCAGGGGCTCCAGCAGATCGTTGCAAAGGCCCCTGGCCAGGGCATTACGCTCGTCGTCCTTCCAGATCTTTTCGAACGCGAGCGGCTTGCTGCCCCGATAGACCGCGTGGTCGGCCAGGAAATCCAGCAGGATGAAATGCTTCGAAAGCCGTGTTGTCTCCCAGCCTGTCAGTACTTCCTTCATCGTTTCCTCTTCATGCGATCGCGCTGCTTTTCGCCGAGTCGGCGTCGAATTAGGTCAGTTGAAACATCGTCTCCGTCAACCAGCGCTTGAATCCCGCGTCATCCATGAACAGGTTGAATAGCTGCGTATCGTCTTTCATGAGCGAGGTCATCACTCGCGGCGCGCAGGGATGACCCGCGAGCGCGGTGCAGATCAGGCGTTCGAGGTCGCGTCCGGATGTGTCGGTGGTCACGGCAGTTCGAGCGGCTCCTTCAATTGCCCGATCGGTTGCGGCGTCTGGTGCCAGCTTCCGTAATAGGTCGAGGATGGGCAAGTATAATCGCGTCCGACATGGAGATTCGGGTAAGAACCGGCGACATCACCACGTTGTGGGTCGATGCCATTGTGAACGCGGCAAACGAGGCGCTGCTTGGCGGCGGAGGCGTGGACGGCGCCATCCATAGAGCCGCCGGGTCGGAGTTGCTGGCCGAATGCCGCACCATTGGAGGTTGTCCCACCGGTGAAGCCGTGATCACCGGTGGCTACCTTCTCCCGGCCAGACACATCATCCACACGGTGGGACCGGTCTGGCACGGTGGCGGGCAAGGTGAAGCGAGCCTGCTCCGGGCCTGTTACCGAAACTGCATGAGCGTGGCGGCTGAGAATGGAGTGGAGCGACTCGCCTTTCCGGCCATCAGCACGGGTGTGTACCGGTTTCCCAAGCGGGCTGCGGCACAAATTGCGGTCGCGGAGGTCCGGGCGGCACCCGCGTCTTCCGTGCGCGAAGCGACATTCGCTTGTTTCGACGCGGAAACGGCGCACGCTTATGAAGAGGCGCTGAGCGTTTGAACGCGGGTTTCCATCAAACAACAGTCAAACAAAGTGGATTCACGAAAGTTCCATCTTTTCAGTGTGTTATGAAGCCATGCCGCTTGCGGGAGCGCCGACTGCAATTTACCCATCAAACAACCGTCAAGCAATTATCCGCTTTGGTTGGCGGGCGGAGCGGCCCAGAACGGCAGGTAACTTCGATGCTTGGTGCCGGTCTCCGTGTCCTCAATGACGATCATTCCAGCCTTTAGTGCTTCACCAAGCAGGCGGGAAGTAACGGCGGCGTTCCGGTCAGCGATGCCGAAGCGCTCGCGCAAGGTCGCGTTGCCGGTTTTCTCGCCCATGACTTAACGTAGGCACGCGTGTTGGTAGACGGCCCGCACCCTGTCGGCTTTGGACATGCTCCTGAGGTTCCGGCGTGCGAACACGACAACGCGCGTTGCTCCCGGCGGTGTCTCGAAGAGCGGCGCCGGGAGTTGGGCCAGCTTGATCGCCAGCATCACCTTGTCGATGCCGCTGCCGCGCTCCTCGCAGATGCCGACACGGCGCATGATGGCCGCCATGGCTTCGTTCCGTGTGCGGGGCGGCGCATCGATCAACCGATCGGTCGCGACCAGCGACTCGCCGGGATTGGAAATTTCGATCCGGTCGGCGAAGATTTCAACCATCGGCCCGGCGCCAGTGACTGCAAGATCCTGGTGGACCAACATGTTCGCAACCAGTTCGCGGACTTCGATCCCGGGGAACATGGTCACGACCCCCCGAATCGCGTTCCCGATCACCTCGTTGCTCGGAAGCAATGTGTCGATTGTAATCCATACCCTTGAATCGCACCGGGATGTTCCGGGCCGGATCGATTTCCGCAAGAACTATCCGCATGCCATCCATGTCGACCACGTGAAAGCTGAAATTGACCCGGGGTTCCAGCAATCGCAGGAGCCAGTTTTGCAGAGGCTCGTTGCCTTTCTTCGAAGTGTGCGGGTCAAAGGTGGTTCCGACGAGCCTCCCGGTGCCGTCCTCGACGCCCCACAGAAGGTAACCGAAAGGCTGCTCGTTCAGTGCCGCGGCGTTCGCGAGCGCGGAAATGTACTGACCGATTTCTGCGGGGTCTACGCGGTTCCGCTTGTACTCGACCCATTCCTATTCACCGTCCGGGTGGCACAGTGCGCGTACGAGGGCGGCATAGCCCTTTGTGGAGCGCGACGGGTTCATGCCATGCGATCAACGCGCCAAGTGTATTCTCAACTGTGCCGCCTCGTGTTCGAGCACGGCGCGAACCTGTCGCTCGCTCACATCCGGAAACCATTCGACAAACTCCGTTATCGTGGCACCGGCGGCGAGGTTTTCGTACAGCGCGTACAGCGGAATCCTCGTTCCGGCGAAGGCCCACACACCGCTGATCTTGCGGGAGTTGCGTTCCACCGCCGAGCAGTTCGTCCAGTCCGTCATGCGTTCACCTCCGCTTCGATCACTTCATCGCGAATGAATTGAACGCAATCAAAACCTTCCATGGGCGGTGGTAGATTACTCATGGAAAATCGTCTCCAGCGTGCGTACATCAGCGGCCTGTGTCCATGTCGTCGAGCCGGAGGCGGCCGCAACCCACGGTTGCGAAGAAGCTCGCAATGGCTATTCCGGCCTCTTTTCCGCCGGGCGCGCCTGTGCCGCAAGTTTCGCGAGTTGTGGGACGGAATACTCGCCATGGCGCAGCCAATGGCGAAACTCTTCGCCGCTCATGGAATTCATCTTTTGGCTGAGCCGGGACCGCGCCTCCCTCATGAACGCGACACAGTCGAACGATTTTTCGGGCCCATTGGCTGTCAACGGCGACGTCCTGCGGAGTTCGAATATCGATTGAATCATGCCCCTCTCGATATTCACCTCGTTGTAGGACCGGATTCGGCGCCAATTTACCATATGCTTGAAATTCCAACTTGCGAGAATATCTGCGCCATTCAATGTGGCGAGCGGGATCTGCTCGGTGTCGCGCAACCCGCTGTCCGGTTCGGATTCCACGACGGCCGGTTCGCCGCCGATAGCTGTCTCGAACAACCCATGGATCGGGTCTGCCTCAACCCCGCGTTTGAGAATCTTCCGGATGAACGGCGGCGCATCCTCGCTGCATTCGCCATCTACTTTCAGCGCCTTGATCTCCGCCGGCTTGCAGGTCCGTTCCGGACCCATGCCGGATAGTCACTCCCCTCGATTGGCGGCTCGCAACGCCTCCAGGTCGAACTTGATCATGGTGTTCATCGCCGCCATGATCCGGGAATTGTGTTCCATGTCTTCGCTGTCGATCATGTCGAGGAATTCGGTCGGCGTGATCTGCCATGCGAGACCGTAGCGGTCCTTCAGCCAACCGCAGGCCATCGGTGTACCGTCTTCCACCAGCTTGTCCCAGTAGTAGTCGATCTCCTCCTGGGTTTCGCAGGCCACCATCAGGGAAAGTGCCTCGGAGAACTGAAATTGCGGTCCCCCGTTCAGAGCGATGAATTCCTCCCCCCGCAGCTTGAATTCAAGGGTCAACACGGATCCGGCCTTGGGTTCATCGGGTTTGTAGCTGACACGGGTGATTTCCGAGTCGGGGAAAACCGAGCAATAGAAATTGACGGCTTCTTCTGCGTTGCCGTCGAACCAGAGAAATGGAGTGACTAATCTCATCATGGTTCACTTCATGGAGTTCAGACCGAGATTTTACCCTCGATATCGCTCGACTTGCGGCAACGGCGAGCCACCGGGAGCCCACAGGTACACTATCGAATGCTACAGTCCGAGATTCGCCGGATACGGCCCTCTCTTGAGCGTCGATCATCCGGAATTGGTGGAGGAATAGCTTGAGAAATTTGCTGACGTTAGCGGTCGCCGTCGCGACCGCCGCCCCCGTCGCGGCCCACCATAGCGATGCGGGTCTCGACATGCAGTCGCTCGTCACCCTTGACGGTACGGTCGTCGAATACAACTGGCGTAGCCCGCATGTTTATATCGTGGTGGATTCGCTCGACGAACAAGGCCGGACGGTTCGATGGTCGTTACAGACGAGTTCGACGTTGACCCTTGCTCGCAACGGCTGGACTCGCGACTCGTTGGTGCCGGGGGAGGGCGTCACCTTCTCGGCGCATCCTGCCCTGGACGGCCGCCCTTATGCGCTGCTCGAGTCGATCGAGAAAGAACGCGGCATCCCGCTGGGCGCGGAGTTTTACGCTATCTCGGGCGAGCCGCGCATTGCAGGACCCGAGATCACGGAGCGCGCGACGAGCCTCGATGGATTGACGATTCGTACCGGAGTAGTTCGGCGACCGATTTGTGCTGACGGTTTGAACGATAGAGGACGGCTCAGCACATGAAATTTCTTACAGGATCCGCAGGGGATAGCGCATTGGCGCGAGGCCATCCAGTAGAATCGGCGGTACAAGAACAGGAAGCCAGGGGGAAATCATGCACGCGATCGTAAGGCTGGCCATCGTCGCCCTCGTAGCGGGCTCGGCACCTGCGTTCGGCCAGATCGACGACTTCGATCCCGTCACGGACGAGATGCTGCTGAATCCGGATCCCGGGGACTGGCTCATGATCAACCGCACTTTCGATCAGCAGCGGTTCAGTCCGCTCGACCAGATCGACCGCGGCAACGTCTCCGAACTCGCGCTCGCGTGGGTGCGGGGACTCCCGGGCGGTGTGCAGGAATCGACGCCGATCATCTACGACGGCGTCATGTTCCTGATCGAACCGGGCGCCGGCGTGATCGCGATCGATGCCACCAATGGCGACCGGATCTGGTCGTACTCGCACGAAATACCCAACAGTGCGATCGGGTACGTCGGACCACCCGAGTTGCAGCGCCAGAAGAACATCGGGATCTACGGAGATTTGATCTTCTACCCGGCGCCCGACGGGCTTATCGTCGCGCTCGATGCGGCTACGGGTGAAGTTCGCTGGCAAACGGAAGTCTTCGACGTGACGACGAACACGCGCCACACCGGCGGCGTGCTCGTGGCGGACGGCAAGGTGATCACGAACCGCGCCTGCCTGCAGCGTGCGGGCTGCTTCATTTCAGCGCACGACGCGCTCACGGGCGAAGAGATCTGGAAGTTCTATCTGACTGCGGAACCCGGGACGCTCGACGGCGACACTTGGGGTAACGTGCCCGTGGATGAGCGCGTCGCAAGCTCCTGGGGCCTGCCGGGCTCCTACGATCCAGTGAGCAAGATCACCTACTGGGGCACGGCCAACCCGACGCCCTATACCCGGCTCACCAGGCACGGCAGCGCGGATGCGATACCGACGACGGCGCCGGCGGATCTCTACAGCAACTCGACCGTCGCGCTCGATGTCGAGACCGGCGAACTCGTGTGGTATTACCAGCACAATCCCGGTGACGACTGGGATCTCGACCACCTGCACGAGCGGACGATCGTCTCGACGGTCTTCGAGCCGGATCCGGAAGCCGTCAAGTGGATCAATCCCGCGATCGAGCGCGGCGAAATACGCGAAGCCGTTGTCATGGTCGGGGAGGGCGGCGGCATCTGGATGCTCGACCCCGCGACGGGACAGTTTCTCTGGGCGACGCCCTTCCCCTACGACGTCCCGGAGTTCCACATTGCGGACATCAATGTCGAGACGGGCCGCACGGTGCTCAACACCGAGCGCATGTTCACCGAGGACGGTCAGCGGCAGCTCGTGTGCTACCACAATACCCGCAGCTACTGGTCGACGGCGTACGATCCGACCCGCAACGCGCTCTACGTCCCGTACCACGACGCCTGCCTCGACATGACGTCGAACGCCTCGGTGACGTCCGGTTTCGGGCCGAGAGTCGGGATGCTGCGCCCCGGCACCGACATGGAGGACTATTCGTCGATGGCCAAGATCGATCTTGCGACCGGCAGGATGGAGCGTATCCACTCACAGCCCGCACCCGGCAACGGCTCGGCGCTCGTGACGGCTGGCGATCTGCTTTTCTGGGGCGACATGGCGCGGCGCTTCCGGGCGTTCGACGCCGACGACGGCGAGGTGCTCTGGGAAGCCGTGCTCGGCGGGACCATCCAGACAAGCACGATTACCTATGCGGTCGACGGCCGGCAGTATGTCGCCGTCCTGACCGGCAACGGCACATCGGGCACCGGAACGCCGGCGAGCATCAGCGGTATCGAGATCGTGCTGGAACACAATGCGGTCTATGCGTTCGCATTGCCGCAAGGATATTCGCTCGAGCCCTAGCCCGACTTCCGCAACTCAGCGCCAAAACGGGCGCAAGTCATTGATTTATTGTTGTCCAGAGCCGTAGGTCGGCACTACAAGGCACCGACTGGCAAGCGGTGTGGCCGTCGATTCAGGCGAGGATTCTGGGTGTCGGTTGTTCCGGCAAACGCAGTTTGAGTTGATCCAGCAGGAGTTGGTGTTCCCGTTGCGGTTGAGTATGTCGGGGCAGGATCAGGTACCGTCCGTCGGTGGTCGGCAGATGCACATCGACCATCTGCATGGTGGCGAACTTCTCCAGGATCGCCCGGGGCGTCAGCCCCGGCGCCCGCGGTCGGGCCAGGTTTTTCAACGTCACGTGCAGACAGTACGCGATGAAGGCGACGAAGATGTGCGCCTCGATCCGATCCTCGCGCTGATGGAAGATCGGCCGGATGGCCAGATCGTGCTTCAGTTCCTTGAACGCCTGCTCGATCTCGCAGAGCTGCATGTAGTAGCGCCACAATGTCGCCGGGTCCTCGCCGGTGAGGTTGGAACGCAGCAGATACCGGCCCTCGCGGCGCCGGGCTTGGCGCAGCCGCTGGCGCCGCAATGAGAACGTGAACGTCTCGGCGGTGACCGCTTCGCGAGCCTTGGGCAGACCGATCTCGACCAAGTGCCAAGCGCGGCCGGCCTCCTTCTTCGCCGCGCCCAGCTTCAGCAGCAACTCGTCGCGCTTCAGCGATTGGTCGCGCAACTCGTGCAACCGCCGCCACAGCTTCTTCAATCGGCGCCGGCGCATGCCGCGCTCCTTCAACACCCGCGCCCGGCTCTGGGCCAGGACGTACAGTTCCCCGTCCTCGCTCAACAGCTTCACCTCCACCGACTCGCGAACCTGCCGCCAAGGCTTGCCCACGAACGCCTTCTCCAGTTTCGTCAATCGGCCCTTGGGCGTGCCCACCAGGTAATGCACCGGCGCCGGCCCCGTGCGCATCGCCTCCAGAGTCTCTTCGGTGGGAATGCCACGGTCCATGATCCAGACCCGGTCCGATCGCCCGTACTGCGCCTCGATCTTTTCCAGAAAGTCCGCCAACGTGGTCTTGTCGGACGTGTTGCCCGGCATCACCTCGTAGGCCAGCGGAAACCCCTGCGGGGTCACGATCAGGGCGATCACCACCTGCACGCAGTCCGAGCGCTTGTCGCGGCTGTATCCGAACCGGCGCTTGTCCGAAAACGTTGGATCGCTCTCAAAATAGGTGGAGGTCAGGTCGTACAGCAGGACGTCGAAGCGCGCGTCGAACAACGTCTCCCAACGCGCCCGCAAAAACGAGAAAAACGCCCGCTTGTGCGCCGCCAGCTTGTCCAGACAGCGGTACAGCGTATCGTTGGCGATGACCGCCATCGGACTGCCCAGCAAGTCGCGCATCGCGCTGTGACCGTACCAATGCCGATGCAACCGCCATTCGCTGCCCGGATCGATCAGCTGATAACACACCAACGTCTTCAACACGTCCAGCCAGCGTGTGCCCTGACGGCTCGACGGCAGCCGGGTACGCCAAAATCGATCCAGCTCCAGCCGATCCCACAACGTCAGCGCCAGCCAGCACGCGCCCCACTGCCGCGGTCGGTGTAAACTCAGCGCCTTGACCTGGATCCGCACCACCTCGCAGGCCAGCTCCGGCGCCTCGCCGTCTTCGGCGAACAGCGCCATCGATCCGGACCCGGAATCTCCCTGCAACACCTCGATCGAACGGCACCACGCCGCGCGCTGACGATCGTTGATCTCGCCCAGGTACAGCACCTGACGCTGAACGACCCGCCCGTCGCGGTTGCGAACGTTCTCCACCACGCTCCAGTAGCGGTGTTCCTTGCCGTCCTTGAAGCGTCTCTTGGCCCGTACGAACATGGACCCATAGCATGCCCCAACCACCAAACAAATCAAGGGGTTAGGTCGGCACTACAGCCCAGATCGTGCGGCTCGATTCAATGAAAACAGGGCGTTACGTCAGCTTCGGCACCCAAATCACGATGAAATTCGATCAAAACTCGGTCGAGTTGCGGAAGTCGGGCTAGGAGTATTCGCGGCGAACCCCGCCGCGAACTCTCCTAGGCGAGCGCGGTCTCGAACAGCACGAGAAGCCGGCTCCACGCCCGTTCGGCCTGCGCCTCGTTATAGACCGCCGAATCCGGCGGACACCATCCGTGCAGCGCGCCCTCATAGACCTCGATCTCCGCGGCAAGTCCGGCGGCCTCGAAGCTCTCGCGCAGCACGTTCTTCGCCTCGGGATCCTCCATGTCGTCGTTATCGGCGATGGCGAACAGGTAGTGTGCGTCCATCTCCGGGACGAGCAGGTGGGGGCTGTTCGGCTGGTCGGTCACGAGCCCGCCGCCGTGGAACGATGCACCGGCGCCGACGCGGTCCGCGCGCGCCCACGCGGTGCGCATCGTGATCGGACCGCCCATGCAGTATCCGGTGGTGCCCATCTTGCGATCCGGATCGACGGCCGCCTGGGCGTCGAGGAAATCGACAAAGGTCCGCGCATCGGTTACGTGGGTCTCGGCGTTGAGCGCGCGTGCGAGCGGAATGACCGTGTTCCTGACGGACTCGTCCTGGAAGCTCGCGCCTTCGGGTGCGACCGGGGCGCGCGCCGAGCGGTAGAAGGGATTGACTACGAGCACAGAGTACCCCGACTCGGCGAGTCGCCGGCCCATCTGCCGGAAGGCCGGACGCAGGCCCAGAATGTCGGGCCAGATCACGACTCCGGGATGGGTTCCGGAAGCAGGATGCACGAAAAAGCAGTCCGCGACTCCATCGGGGGTAGTGACTTCGACGTCCTGCTCGGTGACAACCTGGGCATCCGCCGCCCGCGGCAAGAGCATCGCGAGCCCGGCTCCCGCCGAAAGTGCGCCGAACTCGCGTCGGGTCAACTCGCTTCGGCTGTCCAGATACTCGCTGGATTCCCTGAATGTTCGATCGTCGCACATGACTCGCTCCCCATTGTCGTGATTGTTGCTTTCCCAGGCCCGAGTCTACACAGTCGCGCCGGTTTGCGGGCTGTCCCGGGTAAGAAGTGGACCGACCTCACGCACTGACGTTACAGCGAAGGACTCGACACCGGGTGACTTCCGGCGAATCGAGGTTGTCTACAGGCCCCGTGTCCGAAGATACTCTCGCCCGTGGCGCTACGATTCGATGCTCACTCACCGATTCGTCAGCGCTACGGATCGCCCCGTTACTGAGAAACAAACATGCGAATTGTCTTCGGACTTTACCTCGACGGATTGAACCCAGCCGCGCCAAGGAACGCCGCAGGCGAGATTACCCTCGGCCCCAGAGGCTTGCTCCAGGTGCTGGAAACGCAACTCGGGCTTCCGACCCCCAACACGCACCCGAGCGAAGCGCCCTTCAGCTACCTCCAGTGCCTGCGGGAAGCGTCAACGCCGAACAGCTTCTTCCACCGATCACTGGAAATCGACCCGATCAATGTCGCACGCACACTCCTGGATTGGCGGGCACAGTGGTACGAGGCCGGTTGGGATGGCACGTTCCCGGATGATGTCCCTGCACGGCTCGCCGACATGGCTGCCGTGGAAGCCATCGCCAAACACCGGGTGCCGCCCACCCCCGGGGAGCGCCTTCAGAGGGCGGCGGAAACGCTCGCCGATCGCCGGACCCAGATCGAGCAGGTCGAACTTCACACACCCATTCAGGACCTCCCGCCTGTCTGGCAGCGGGTGGTCCGCGCCTTGCCGTGGATTCCCGCGCCCGGGCTGGAACTCGCGGCTGCGGGCCCGGACGGTTCTGATCTCGCGCGCGTGCAGAGGCGGCTGCTGTCGATGATCGATCGTGACGACGACAGCGCCGCGGAACGCGAGTCCCTTCGGGGTGACGGGTCGCTCGTTGTGGTGAAGTCCGCCTCGAAGGACCTCTCTGCGGACGCGATTGCTGAATTCCTTCTGGAAACCGGGGGGATTGGCAGGACACTCCTGGTCGCCGAGATAGATGGAATCGTGCTGGATAACGCGCTTGAACGCGCGGGATTGCCGCGGTGCGGTTTCCGACACTACACGCGTTTTCGGTCGGCCACGCAAGTATTGAAGCTCGCTCTGGCGTTGGTGTGGAAGCCGGTAGACCCGCACCGGATGCTGCAGTTCCTGCTTCATCCCAGCGGTCCTCTCCCGAGGTGGATACGGTGGCGACTGGCCGACGCCGTGGCCGCGTCTCCCGGTATTGGCGGGCCGGCATGGATTGATTCCATTGACAGGATCACTCAAACGTTGCGCGAACGTTATGAAGCCGGGGAGTCGGAGGTCGAGCGGCTTGGATCCGACATCGCATTCTGGCTGGAGGCAGAGCGATACGACCCGGAAGTCGGAGCACCCCTTGAGACGCTCCTTGAGCGTACAGGACGTGTCTCGGCCTGGGCGAGCACGCAGTCCCACACGGTGGAGAGCGAGTCCGAGGCTGCCATGTTCGCGGCGGCCCATGCTCAGGCGGAAGCGCTGCTGACGGAACTTGCAGAGCTTCGACACTCCGGTGCCCGGCGCATCGCACGGCTTGAGCTTCAGCGGCGGATCGACGAGGTGACGACCGATGCGCCGGACCCTTCAACCTACGAGGAGGCCGGTCATGCGCGGGCGACAACCGCACCGGCAGCGGTGACGGGTTCGTGGCCGACCGTGGTCTGGTGGAACCTCGCACGCGAATCGACCGCCATCTCCTATCCCTGGTCGCGGCGCGAGCTCGACGCCCTGCGTGCATCCGGAGTGCGTCTGGCGGAGGCCGACGACATTGTTCGCCGGCGCAGTCGGGAATGGTTGAGGCCCCTGTGCAATGCCGGCGAGCAACTGGTCCTGGTCGTGCACCATGACCAACGCGGAACGCATCCGCTTTGGACACGCATCGAGAGCCTGTTCGACGGGCTGGCGACGGTGGAAATCGAGCCGGTGTTGCTCCGGGGAGGCGCAACCCTCCAACCGCTCGGAATTCTCACGCGCGAGCTTCCGCTCAGGTACTTGCGCGCGCCCCGCAGATGGTGGTCGCTGCCGGCGGAATACCCCGTCGCGCCGCGCGAGGTCGAATCCTATTCCAGTCTCTCGAAGCTTTGCGACTACCCGCACGAGTGGGTGTTGCAGTACGCCGCGCGGCTCCGTGCCGGGCGTGCCGCCGCGGTGATGGACGGTACCCGCCTGTTGGGAAACCTCGGTCACCGCCTGTTCGAGGAATTCTTTTCCACGCGGGACGATTGGCGCAACATGCCGGACGAGGCCGTGCTCGCCTGGGTACGCTCCGAGCTGCCCGGCCTTGTCGAACGCGAGGGTGCGGTGCTGCTGGGGCACGGGCGCGGAGTGGATCGCCAGCGAGTCGCCGCCACGCTGGAGCGGGCGCTGGTCCGACTCCTCGCACACCTTCGATCGGCCGGGGTGGTGGAGGCAACGGCCGAGGCTTCGGGAGTGGTCCCGTTCGAGGGGCGCCGCCTGACCGGCACCATCGACCTGATGTTGACCCGCGGCAATGGTCAGCGTGCCGTTCTCGACATCAAGTGGGCAGGCGAATCCTATCGCGGCAGCTTGCTGGCGGAGAACCGCGCCCTGCAGCTTGCCACCTACGCCTATCTGCAGAAGAGCCAGGACGAGAGCAACGCATGGCCCGCAGGCGCGTTCTTCATACTCGCGACCGGAAACGTGCTCGCGGCCGACCGGACGAGATTTCCCGATGCCATCGTGCACCCATCCAGCGACGGCAGTGGAACGGCGGACCTTTGGGATCGCCTCCAGGTCACGTGCGACTGGCGCTGGCAGCAACTGGAAGAGGGGCGAATCGAGGTTGTGACGGACCTTACCGAACCGGACGAACAGTCGAGTCCACCTGATGGAGGTCTCAGTCCGGTTTCAGGAGGCGATCCTTACGACGATTACCTGGGCCTCACCGGGTGGGAGGGCTCCCAATGAGCGGTAGTCAGCGTGATCTGCCGCACGTGCGCTTCATCAGCGCAGGAGCCGGGAGCGGCAAGACGTACCGCCTGACCACGGTGCTTGAACAGGCACTTCGCGAGGGCAGGGTGACGCCTGCGGCTGTGATCGGCACCACGTTTACGGTAAAGGCGGCCACGGAGCTTCAGGATCGCGTGCGGACGCGATTGATCCGCAGCGGACGGCCCTTGTTGTCGGCTCAGATGGCGCAGTCCCTCATCGGCACCGTACACAGCGTCTGTGCTCGCCTGCTCGGTCGGTTTGCGTTCGAACTCGGGCTCTCGCCGGAGGTCAACGTCGCAGGCGCCGAGGACGGTGCGCGTTTGTTCAACCAGGCGCTGGACGAGGTGCTGAACGCCGATCGGGTTCGAGAGATGAATTTCCGCGCGCAGCGCCTGGCGCTCGTGGACGACCGCCTCGGCACGGGCTGGCAGGACCATGTGCGCAGGATCGCCCAGGAGGCGAGAAGCAACGATATCGACCCGGCCGAACTGCCGGGGATGGGTCGCGAGAGCGCTGAGCGGTTTCTCGACTACTTCCCGGAAGCCACTTGCGGCGCCGAAACGGTGGAGGCGTTGCTTGCGGCCATTGAAGGTGCCATTGCCAGTATCGATCTCGAATCCGACACCACCAAGGGTACCCGCGGGTACGTCGGCAAGTTGCGCAGCGCCGCGGCGGCACTTCGCCGCGACGACTGCCAATGGACGCTGTGGATCTCGCTCAGCAAGTCGGTTCCGACCAAACGGAGCTTGGATGCCGCCATCCCGGTGCGGGCCGCGGCCGCCTGCTATGACCGTCACGCGGACTTTCATGCCGACATACGCGGGTATGTCGAGGGCGTATTTGCTATCGCGGGGGAAACCCTTGACCGGTTCCAGAAACTGAAGACCGCGCGCGGCCTCGTCGACTACCCCGACATGGAACAGATTGCGCTGCGCGCCCTGGACGAACCCGCCGTTGCCGAGCGGCTTGGCGAGGAGGTCGATCTGTTGCTGGTCGATGAATTCCAGGACACGAACCCGATGCAACTGGCGTTGTTCATGAAGTTCGCCCGGTTCGCCGGCGAGGTGGTCTTCGTCGGAGACGTCAAACAGGCCATATTCGGTTTCCGGGGAAGCGATCCGGAGCTTGTGGGAAGCACGCTCGATGCGCTCGTTGATCGCGGCAGCAGGCTCGATGTGCTCGATCGGTCGTGGCGGTCGCGTCCTTCGCTCTTGCGTTACCTGAACGCGGTATTCAGTGAAGCCTTCCAGCGCGATGGGATGGAACGCGAGTTGGTCGAGCTGTCGCCCCAGCGTCCGGAAATTCACGAGTCGCCGGCGGTGGTACGTTGGACGTTGCCAAGAGCGAGGGGTTTTGCGCCCCAGGCAGACGCGTTGGCGCTTGCTATCTCGGAGTTCGTAAGGTCCGGGCATCGAGTGAGCGACCCGGACACGAAAGAAACGCGGCCGGTAGAGTTCGGCGATATCGCGGTGCTCGCCGCGACCAACGGTCACGTGCAATCCATCGCCAAAGCACTGCGCGAACGGCGGGTGCCCATGAAGATGACCCTGGCCGGGCTACTGGAAACGCCGGAAGTGTGCCTTGCGAGGGCGTGTCTGCGCCGGCTGAACGATCCCTCCGACACCCTCGCCACGGCCGAAATCCGGGCCTTGGGCGCCTGTGAAGAGCCGGAAATCTGGCTTGCGGATCGGCTGCGCTGGCTGGCATCCGGGGAACAGGACCGGGACTGGGCAGAGATCGACGATCCGATCGTGTCCCGCATCGCGCATCTGCGCGGCCAGTCCATGACGCAGTCGCCGGTGGAGATCGTGGCGCGAGTGCTCAACTATGTCGGTGTCCGTCCGATCGTGACCGCCTGGGGGCCGGACGCCATCACCGCCGCTCAGCGCCAGCGCAATCTGGATGCATTTCTCCACCTTTCGGTCGAGTACGAGAACCACTGTGCATCGCAGCACGAGGCGGCAACACTGACCGGCTTCGTGTTCTGGCTCGAGAATCCGACGTCCCCGGATCTGGACCTGCAGCCGGTGGTCACCGGTGGTGACGCTGTCCATGTGCTGACCTACCACCGCGCGAAAGGCCTGGAGTGGCCGGTGGTGGTGACGACAGACTTCAACTACACGTGGCGGCCCCGCATCTGGGACGTTCGCGTCGAGTCGGCGTCCGACGGACTCGACCTGGACAATCCGCTTGAGGGGCGGGTCATCCGCTTCTACCCGAACGTTTTCGGCAGGAACACAAGGGATGTCCCCGTTCTCGACAGCATCATGTCGTCGAAGGAGGGCGCGAAGGCCGCTGCCGCGGCGGAGGCGGAAGGACGCCGCCTGGCGTACGTGGGCATGACTCGAGCCCGTGACACCCTCATCATCGCATTACCGCCGTCGGGGCCGAGCAGCGGTGCATGGATCGGGAACTTCAACTCCAGGCATCTTCTTCCAACCGGCGATGAACACCCGCTTCCCGACGGCGAGGCCATCCCGTCGGCGGTGGTGGACCTGGCGGCCGCTGAATCTTCGACGCCGGCGTCGGCTGCATTTGCGCCGGCCTGGTTTCCCGAACGTTCGCCGAGCGAGCTTCGACTCCGGGAGCGGTTGAGCCCCTCACAGGCCGGCCCCGTCGAGGGCGCCGCCGTAGGTACGATGGTCGAGATCGGACCGCGAATCGCGGTTCATTCCGATGACATGGGGAAGATCGGCACGGCGCTGCACGCGGCGATTGCGGCAGAACTCGTAAATCCGCACCGCGGCGATGCGGTCGATTGCGC
Source organism: Candidatus Rariloculaceae bacterium (assembly GCA_965262365.1). Taxonomy (GTDB): domain Bacteria; phylum Pseudomonadota; class Gammaproteobacteria; order Steroidobacterales; family Rariloculaceae; genus UBA6522. The sequence goes on along the minus strand of OZ253541.1, from coordinate 1,501,521 downwards.
TGCGGAGCTCATACGCAATGGAGCGGGCGAGGGGGCATTGTCCCCTCGGGATGCCGTCGACTGTGCGCGACGCCTCATGGAGGCGGTCAACGCCAGATTCGCTCCGCGCCGCATGCTGGCCGAGCATCCCGTCGAGTTCGTCCGGGACAACGGCCAGGTGCTCCGCGGCTGGATCGACCTTCTGCTGGAGACCGAGCAAGGATGGATCGTGATCGACCACAAATCCTCACCGCGCCCGCGTTCGGAATGGGCCGCCGAAGCGTTGGAATACTCCGGTCAACTCGCCGCGTACGCGGGCGCCCTCCAGGGGGGCGGTCTAGACTGTGCCGGTTGTTGGGTGCACTTCCCGGTCAGCGGGGGGCTCGTGGAAGTGGTGTTCGGCTGAGGATGTCATTCGATTCCGAGATCAGTGCGTGACATGTTGTACCGTAACGGCCGACGATGCGGATACATCACGGGCCCCGCGCTCTATAGCCGCCTTGGGCTCTCGACACAGGTCCCGAAGACGATCACAGTCGCCGCGAACCGCGCGGCCCAGACCAAGGATTTCGGGACGATACGAATCAAGCTGGTACCGAGGCGCGCGCCGATTACCGATTCAACGATGCCGCTGCTGGAGATCCTGGATTCCGTGCGTCATTAAAAAAAGGGTTCCCGACGCCAGTACTGCGCGCGTCCTCAAGGTGCTGGGCAAGCGTTTGTTGGACCTCGCACCGGCCAAGAGGGCGGAGCTTCAGCGTTTGGCAATGGACTACTACAACGCGGGCACAAAGGCGGTGCTGGTTTGCTGCTGACGCGCAACAGGCAAGACATCTTGCCGAAGCTCAGGGTTTCGATCAATCCGACCACGCGTTTCAACCTGGGGATTGATCCGGTGGATTGGCCGGAAGCGCGTGCCTGTTCGGCCTCTTTCTGTCCGAATTGTTCTGACGACGTTCAGACTATAACAACCCGACTGTTTAGTCGGTCAATTCAAGTATCGACGCGATTCGCAACGAGTCCTGGCGATTCCGCTGCGCGAGTTGATCAGCTTCCCGAATGGCTCGTGTCAATCGGCCAACGGTTGTAGAGGGATTACCATGCGGATTACGCTCCTGCGTCCGATTGCGTAGTTGCAACTCTCCACGTTCCTCGAACGAGTCCCTTTTGCGGCGGCTTTTCTTGGCAAGCCCCTCGGACCGCGCATATTGGACCGCTACCGTCGCGATCGTGTAGGGGACGCCTACTCCAGGAACCGGCTCCACTCCGATTAGAGTACTTGAACAGGCCCGTTTGATAGCACAAAAATAGGCTGGCTCCGTCTTGCTACCCTCGCAAAAGAGTATAAAGCGCCGCTTCGGTTCGCGCCGAGCGCGGCGACGCCGTAGCTCAGGGACTTTTCGGCGTTTGATTTTAGCGCCGCGTGCCAAGGGTCGAGATTGGATCGTTGAAGGGTACTGCGCCGTATCGGCCTTGCAGGTATCCTTTTTCGATATTGTCGCCCTTTCGGGTTCGAATGTCGGATAGGGGATAGAGTTGCGTTGCGCCGTCAGCATCCTTTTGGCTGAACCAGAGTTGATCTCTCCGCAGCACTGCTGAAGCCATTAGGTTAGTGTCGTGTGTGGTTGCGACCAGTTGGGCGCCTTTGGCATTGGTCTTGGGAGAACAGAATAATTTCAGCACCGCCTCGCTGGCGTGTGTGTGTAGGCTAGCGTCGAGTTCGTCAATGATGAGCGGCGTCCCCTCGTCGAGCGCATGAAATGCAAAACCTAGCGCAATTAACAGCCGTCGCGTACCTGCACTTTCGCGGTCCAAGTCAAAATAGACCGGCTTGCCGTCTCTACTGCGGTGGGCAAGTTCAATGTTGACCGCCTTCGTTTCTTCAACCTGTTCGCGTTCTGGCAGATCTATGTGCTTTCTTAACGCTGCCATGAAATCCCGCCGAAGCAATTGAACTGTTTCCGGAAGTTCGGATTCTTTTCGCCGATAGTCAATGACCCCGGTACCGATGTTTCCGAGAAATTCAATTACTCGGTTAGTCGGCTCTTTCTCGGATAGGCGCCGAGAGACCTGTGAACCCGGGATGGAGATTTCGTGTGAGGTGCGGATCGACCGGAAGTATGCGAATACACTCGAAAGCTGTTCGTGATCGTTTTGGGCGGCCGCTGACAAATACAAACTGTTGGACCTGGTCAAGCCCGCAATGACCTTGTTCGGCCCCTTTAGTCCACGCCCAAAGTGAAATTCATTACCCTCCCGCTCGAACAGCGTTCGTCGGTGAGACTTGGGATAAACGTACAACCATTCGGATACGAACGCCGAGTTGGACGCTTCGAAGCCGTAGTGATATCGCACGCCGTCAATAACGAAGTCGATATCGAATTTCGACGGAGCTTGTAAGCTAGCGGCGTCCAGTCGAAAGGGATGGCGCGGCACGCCACCGTCTGGATCCCACATTGTTTGAGATCTCAATACCATGCCTCGCATTGTCTCGACGGCGCTGACAAGATTGCTCTTGCCCGACGCATTAGCGCCATAAATAACAATCGCTGGCAAGATCGATCCGTTCGGCGAATCAGCGCAGTCGATCAGTCCCTCGTCCCGATCCTTCAACGAGGAAGCAGAAAAGGACAACTCCTGCGATTCGCAGATCGAAAGATGATTGGACACGCCGAAGCGTAGCAACATGCAAATCTCTCCGATTCTGAACGACTAGCATACCAAGAAAACTTAAAATAACAAAAAATATCGCATTTTCACTCAAAGTTCTGCAAGAGCATGGTCTCAAGTATCCCGGTAGGGGCGGCGTTCCCGGGAGTGGTGTACGAACGGTTAGTCTTGGTTCGATCAGAGTGTCGGAGTTTCCGTATCTGGACATCTCCCATGCAATCCAAATTCTAGCGTGTATACAGGCTCCGATGACTAAAAACTGTCCATGGGCGCGGGACCTCGGCCAGCCCGTGGACCGGTGGCCAGGCGGTAGACAACGCTGTCCGAGGCTGGCCGTCATACTTACTGCGCCAGTGCCGAAAGTCGCTCCGGCGTGTTCTGCACCAGCAATCTCACGCCCTCCAGTTGCATGTGTCAGCAATTCATCAGCCACTCGTCGTTTTGCTCAAGCAGCAGCGTGCCGACCTGCCTGACGATAGCCGCCTCGTTAAGAAATATGCCTGTGACCTTGGTGCGACGGTTGATCTCCCCATTGAGCCGCTCCAGCGGGTTGGCGCTGCGAGTCTTCGTCCGACGGGTCTTGGGAAACATCATGAACGCCAGCACATCGGCCTCAGCCTCGTACATCATCGCCGGGAGATCCAAGAATTGCTCACGTAACTAATCGACCGAATATTTCACCGGTGAGGTACATTTTGGGGAAAAAAGGTTTCACAATTTAATAACTTTTATAATAAACAATAACTTATGTGCGTCACTTGGTACTGTCCATCGGCACCACGATTTGATCCGCGTCGTTCCGCGCAATTCCTGAAAGTCGTCCAAAACCCTTTGAAATCAAGGGGTTTTCGGGCACTTAGTCTTGACAATTCCGTAGGCAAGTGGGACATGTAGCCCCGCTTGGATTCATGGTTAGGGAAGTAGGAGGTAAAGGGGGACAGGGGCGTAATTCGGCAGAAGTGAACAGATTCCCCGCATTGCTTTCACCGTAATGCCCTGGTCGCGCCATCTGCACACGGTCCAATCGACCCATTCTTCGGCACTTGGGCCATGATCGTCCCGGACCGTGAGATACTCGTCTCTTGTTTCCGTCGTTTGTCTGTCTTGAAGCGGCCAGCGGGATCGTGCGTTAATACTACGAGATGCTCACAATCAGACGACTAATCCCGGTGTTGTTGCTCATGCCGATCCTGTCGGCGCAGGCGCAACCCAGCCCGGTTCCTGGGCCTGCCATGACACGCTCGATGCTCCAGGACGGTCCCCACCTGACCAACGATAGTTACCGCGAGGATTTTCAGATGTCACAGACAAGCTCGATGCAGTATTGGATTGCGGCCGCAGCGTTGACGATGACCGCTCTGTTGGGGGTACAGGCACACTCACAAGATGCTTCGTACCGGCACAACCCGGACTGGGCGCAGGTCCCGAAAGATCTCGAATGGGGGCAGTTGATTGCACTGGAGACGGATGCCGACGGCAACCTGTACGCCTTTCATCGTTGTTCCTCCAATAGCTGTGTCGGGCGCAGCGAACCGCCGCTGCTCAAGTTCGATGCCTCTGGGAAGCATTTGATGAGCCTGGGAGAAGGCATGCTGGTATGGCCTCACGGCCTGGACATCGACAGCGGAGGCAACATCTGGCTTACGGATGGGCGTGACGATGGCGGTCGCGGCCAGCAAGTCATCAAGCTCAGCCCCGAGGGCGAAATCCTGATGACGATCGGTACGGCGGGCGTTGCCGGCGATGGTCCTTATACCTTCAATGGAGTCGCGGACGTTCTGGTTGCAGAGAACGGCAACGTCTTTGTCGCCGACGGCCACATCAACAACCGCATCGTGAAGTACTCACCGGACGGTGAGTTCATCATGCAGTGGGGCCAGGCCGGCTCCGGGCCGGGGGAATTCAATCTACCGCACGCGCTGGCGATGGACTCCCAGGGAAGGCTGTTCGTTGCCGATCGCGAGAATATTCGGATACAGATTTTCGACCAGGAGGGACGTCTGTTGGACGAACTGACCCGGTTCGGCCGCCCCAGCGGGATCTCGATCGGTCCGGATGACACCCTGTACGTCGCCTCGCAAAATGGAGAAGCCAACCCGGGTATGGACTCGGGCATTTTCCTGGGTAATGCCGCGGACGGTTCCGTCATCGGGTTTATTCCTGACGTCTACAGCGAAAGCGTCGTGGCGGATGGCGACGGTGCCATCTATACCGGTCTGAGGGCCCATGCCGGCGAACCTCAGGTTATCGATAGGGCACTGAGGCAGCTCGTCGCGGAGTAGCATGCGTTCGTCCGGACGAACGCCACATCTTTGCCAAACACGGTCTCTCCCGACAAGTCGAGTTGGTGGAGCTGGTGACGTCGCTGGCTGGCATTTCGGGGCTGCGCCACCGAGACCGTCCACGGTCCCCATCCCGGATGAGCGGAGACCCACCGGTCCACCGAGTGTGGCATTATCCAACATCCCCTGCAGGTTCAGTTCTCGGTGCGCGGGTAGGCGGGACGGTCTGGGTAGGTGGTAGTGCCATGAAGGTGACGAGTCGGATGCGCGGCGGCGTGATGATCGTGTCGATGCTCGGACGGGTGCTTCTTCCCCGCACCGACGTGTTGGCGGCGTGGATAGAGACGGAGATCGGCGATCGATGGGGTGGGCGCGTGCTGTTCGACTTTACGCACGTGACGTACATCAACTCCGCCGGTTTGCGGGAAGTTCTACTGCTCGCCAGGCGCATCGCGGAGCACAATGGTCGGTTCGCCCTCTGCGGGCTTGGCGACGAGGTTGCCAGGACGTTCACGGTGGTGGGGTTCGATCGGATCCTGGATATTCACGATTCCGCCGACGAGGCCCTGGCGGCGCTGTTGCGCTCACCGGTGCCGGGCGATTAAGTCCGTTCAATTCCAGGAATCGATTCAAACCCATTGAAATAAAAGAGTTTTTCGGTTCGTTTTGCCTTGCAAACTTCGTTCGAAGGCGTATAGTGCCACGATAGAGCGTTGGAGACAGGTCTCTCACCAGACGTATATGCACACCCGTCGACGTAACCCGCTCCGCGGCCGGGCCCTGCTTCGGGAGCCCACACTCAACAAGGGCACGGGGTTCTCTCCCCAGGAGCGCAAGGCGCTGGCGCTGGAGGGGTTGCTGCCGTTTCAGAGCAAGACCCTGGAGCAGCTGGCGGCCCGGGTCTACTCCCAGATCCGCCGCTATCCCAATGCCCTCGACAAGTACATCGCCCTGGCCGCACTTCGCGAGCGCGATGAAACGCTCTTCTATCGGGTGTTGATCGAGCATATCGAAGAGCTCATGCCCATCGTCTATACGCCGACGGTCGGTCGAGTGACCCAGGCCTACAGCCACGTCTTTCAGCAGGGGCGCGGCCTCTGGATCACCCCGAACATGCAGGGCCGCATCGAGAGGGTGCTGCGCAGTTGCGTGACCGAACGGGAAGTGAGGCTGATGGTCGTGACGGACAATGAGGCGGTGCTCGGCATCGGCGATCAGGGTGCCGGCGGCATGGCCATATCCAACGGCAAGCTCGATCTCTACATCGCCGGCGCGGGCATTCACCCGAGCGAGACCCTGCCGGTGAGTCTCGATTTCGGTACCGATAACGAAGCCTTGTTGGGCGATGAGCAGTATCTGGGCTGGCCCCATCCCAGGCTGCGTGGGGATCGCTACTACGCGCTCATAGAGGAGTTTGTGGAGGCGGTCCGAAGGGTTCATCCGCTCGCGCTCGTTCAATGGGAGGATTTCAGAAAAGACAATGCCCTGAGGATTCTTGACGCCTATCGGACCCGGGTTCCGTCATTCAATGACGATATCCAGGGGACGGGTGCGGTCGTGCTGGCCGGGATCGAGACGGCGCTATCGAGCATCGGCGGGGACATCGAGGCACAACGCATCGTCGTATTGGGCGCCGGCGCCGGCGGGTTGGGCATCGTGCGGCAGATTCGCGCGCAATGGACGGCGCGGGGTGTTGCCGAGCGCGATCAGCGGACGCGCGTGGCGGTGCTCGATCGCAACGGGCTCATCGTCGAGAGCGAGGAAACCGACGCCTACAAACGGGAAGTCGCCTGGCCGGTGAAACTGGCGCGCCATCACGGCCTCGAAGCACCTACTCGGCGAAATCTCGCGCATGTGGTCGCGGCCTTCAAGCCCACAATCCTGATCGGTGCATCGGGTCACGGCGGCGCCTTCACCGAGGAGACTGTCCGCGAGATGGCGCGTCACACACGACGCCCCATCATTTTCCCTTGCTCGAACCCCACGGAGAAGTCCGAGGCGAGGCCCGAAGACCTCTTCGAATGGACCGATGGCCGTTGTCTGGTCGCCACGGGTAGCCCGTTTCCGGATGTCGAGTGTCGAGGCCGGCGCCACAAGATAGGGCAGGGTAACAATGTCTTCATTTTCCCGGGTCTCGGCCTGGGTGCGAGTGCCGTCAGGGCGAGGATGGTCACCGACGAGATGATCGATGCGGCGTCTCGCGCACTTGCCGAGCAAGTGACGGCCGAGGAACGGGCGGCGGGACAGCTGTTTCCGGCGATCGGTCGGCTCCGTGCCGTGTCGTTTGCCGTCGCCGTTGCGGTGGGACGTCGCGCGGTGGAGTCCGGGGTTGGCCGGGCGCCCGGCTACATGCTTGAGGACACCATTGCCAAGCGGGTCTGGGAGCCCCGGTACCCCCATTACGATGACTCGGCGGTCTCCCTGGCGCTTGGATAACACGCCATGGAGGTTCACGTTACGGGTCGCGCGATCGACTCTCGCGGCGCGAATTCGTGCCGAGGCCGAATGGCTCAATTTGTCGCAATTGCTCGATTCCGGCGCGCTTATTCCGGCTCAACGAAACAAGCCCAGGGCTCGACAGCTTCTCCGGGGACCCAGACCCAATTCCTGCGGCCGGTCAGAGGCTCGGTGAATGTTTCTGGATCGGTGACGGTCAGGGCGTAGTCGAGCCGCCTCTCGTCGGCACTCAGTGTGAAGCGCTCCAGGAGTTCCACGTCGGCGCTCAAGGGAATTCCGGAACCAAAGTGCATGAAGTCGATATGGGTGGTGGTCACGACGAGGTTGCCATCCTCCCAGTGACCTGCCGAATAACCCAGCGGTGACGGCGGTGGCTCGTTGGCGTCCGGCTCCATGTGAATGATGCGCACGAGATCGTATTCCTCGATGCGCAGATGAATCTCATCACCATGGTCGACGAACTCGAAGGGATAGGGGTTCGTCATGATCATCGGCATGCCCTTTGGGGTGCAGCCCGGGATCGGGTTGTCGGCGACGGGGTCGTACGCGTCTCTCGCCGCCTGGGCGGATTCGGTCAATGGATAGCCATTCGCAAGGACCAGCCTGATACCGACATCGCGGCTCCAGACTCGGAAGATTCCTGTTGCTACCGCTTCAGCCGCTCTAACGTCAACCTCGTCAAACGCCGGTGCCGCCAAGGCCGGCGCCCCCTCCGACCAGTGGGGTTCTGCCCCGGGTTGAATGCGCACTTCCTTGCCATCGGGAAGGAGCACATTGCTGACTTCCATCGCGTTGGCGACAAAACGCGCGGGCGGGCCCGCCACCCGTACTCGTGTCCCCACCGTCAATAACTCGGGGCCAACTCCTCGGCGGGACAGCATCGCGGGCGGTGTGGTCTCAAGCGCCCATTCCTTACCCTGGTCATCTTCGAGCCAGAAACGAGTGTGGGGGTTTCGCCAGATCACGCGGGTGATCACGCCCTGCGTTTCGACTACCCGGCTCGAATCGTAGAACGTCGCTCTGGCGTGATGCGCCGAGGCATCCACGATCGAGAAGAGGAGCAAGAAACTGCCACAAAGAAATCGACTGACCATTTCTTCTCTCCTCGTTCTGGAATAGCGCGCACTCACGGTATAGGCCCTAATTCGGTTCGATGCGAAACTCGCTTGGATGCGGTGGCACCACGGCCCGTTCCTCCGGTCGATCCAGTTGCGGGACCCAATCGTATGGCACGCGGAAGGCACGATAGATGTTTTGTCGGGTCTCATCGGATTCGTAGTAGAAGGGGTTGACGTACTCCCAGACGATCTCGTGGTCAGCCGCGACCTCGAAGGCACGCCCGGTCGCGCCTTCGGTGATCAGGGTATTGCCGTTGGGCAGGCGTTGCGCCGCGCTCACGTTCCAACTGAAAAACCGGAAGCTGCCGTGACCGGAGATCGAATACTCCCAGACGGTCTCCATCGTTACCGGGTTGATCTCGATCACCCTTGAGCTGCGCCTCCCGACAATGCTTCGACCGTCAGGGGCAACCGGAGTCGGTTCGCCGTAGCCGGCCGCGCCGCCGTTGTCGAATACCATTACATTGCCCGCTCCGGGAAGTCCCTTCGGGATGATGTGCGGATGGTGCTGCCCGATGATCTGGCCGATCGCCAACAGCGCCTCGGTCTCCCGAAAATCGGGGCCCATCCGCCAGACGATCTCGCCGCTGCGGGCGATGATGCCGACGATATTTGCATGGCGAGCGGAGAAGATCACGTTGTCCGGGTGAAAGCGCTCATCGCCCTCGTCGTACCACCGGTTGGGCCCCAGGTATGTAGCGGCGTTGATGTGCAGCCAGTCGAAGCTTTGGGTGGGAGCCCCGCTCTGGGCGCGAATCGCGTCGCGAGCCGCCTCGGAGAGACCCATCTCGTCCACATGATCGCTGGCGAGCCAGTCCCAGAGTACCTCGCCGTCCCAGGACACCTCGAGTATGCGGTCGTCTCTGAGAAGCCTGCTATTGATCTTCGGCACCGATACATTCTTGTGCGCCAGAATGAGTGTCCTGCCACCCATGAGAGCGGGGCTGCTTTCGGGGGCGTAGTAGCCTGCAGGCAGACCCTCGCGCTGCCAGTCATGATGTAGCCGTGCGGACCAGACGGTGCCCCCGTTTTCGGTCTCCATCTGCTCGGTTCTGTTAAAGCTCCAGATGACATTACCGTCCCAGTCCTTCTGAACGAGCTCGGCTCCGTCGTTGCCGTCGGGAGAATCCTCAGGCGCCACCCCCATGATGTGCCCCCCCGGCAGGAGCCTGGCCAGGCCCACGACGTCGGTCCATCGCCTGACGATGTTGCCGTTCATGTCGATCAGCACGACCCCCTTGTCGTCGGGGGTCCGATAGCCCGTGTACCCGTTCCATGCCCGGTCCGGGTCGTAGATCGTCGTGCCCGTCGGGTAGATCGTGGGGAACGCGTGAGAGGCCGCGGAAACCATCCCAGTCAGGATCAGCCATGGCATCGGGGCCAACCAACCTTTTATTTCAGTCATGTATTTTCTCAACTCGGTTCAGTTCTGCGGCCCCGGTGAAGGTTGGCAATCGTATGTCTGCATCCTCTGCATGGCTGCGGGCCGGAAGTATCGCTGCCAGCTTACCGGCTCCATAAAGGTCACCGGATCCTCCACCGTGAAAAGCACCTCGAGGCGTGGCCCCTCTTCCACCATTCGGTAGCGTTCCGTGACACGAAGCGCATCGCTGTGAGGCGGGGCACCCACTCTCAGCGCGTATCCGGCGGTGATGTGGCTCGTCTGGATAGTCAGCTCGTCGCCGACGAATCCGGCCACCGAAAATCCGTTGATCGTGTGCGGCGTTCCGGGCGGGGGCTCGCGCCCATCCATGTAGATCGTCCGCACCGCGTCCCAGTGTTCCGTGCGCACCGTCAGGTGATCGCCGTCCCGGGTAATCCGTATCGGCGTGGGGCTGTTCATCGAGACCGTCAGGGTGGGTTTCTCACAGCGTAGCCCCGGGTCGTCCAGGGGCTGACGACTCTCCCACGCCGCACGCCCCGCTTCCGTCAAGGGCGCTTCTCTGAAGTTTATCCCCGGGGCCGGGATGTCCAGCGGATCCTGGGACGATCCGGTGTTTGGTTGCCAGACGATATCCAGTCCCGGCCATTCCCCGTCCGTCTTGAGCGCCAGCTCGATGGTTGTCGGGGTCCCGGGCGTATCGCCGGACTCGGCAACCAGCCCCGCGGGAGGCGTCGGCGAGCGAATCTTGCCCGTCGCCGGGTCGTTGAACAGATGCCGTGTCCAGCCGTCCGGCATCACGACGTCGTCAGCCCGGATGAGCGTTGCGTCATTGAAGCGCGCAGGCGCGCCGACAATCGCAATGCGATCACCCGGCTGGAGATCATCGGCCAGCCATCCGCGGCCGCGGCGCAGACCCACCCAGCCGGGCATCTCGGCTCGCCACTGCTGCGACTCGCCGTCCTCATTGACGACATTGAGAACGATATAGCCATGGGGGTTCTGGGCCAGAAACTCCACGACCACGCCCTCTATCCGGATCCGCTCATCCGTGTGAAAGAACGCCGCATACGAGTGATGAGCCTGCAATGGCCAGGCGACCGCCAAAAACGCTGCCGCAAAACCCGACAAGATTTTCTTCATCGTCCCCTCCACTCGGCGTCTTTCACGCGCCGGTCGTCATCCCGAACCCGAACCCCGGATCCAGAACCCCGGACCTTGGACCCACGGGAACCGGAGCTATCATCCTCGTTCAGCCTTCGCTGGGGCTGTCCGGGTGAACACAGTTATATTCTTCGAGAGGATCGGTTGTCATGCCCCGGCGAAGATTTCCCGACACCACATCGGTGAGGTATTCCGGGTCGTCGGCTACCCAGGACACCTCGATGACCTGACCGTCGTCGCTCGGAGTCAGACGCTCCACCGTATGCAATTGGTTGCTGTGGGGCAGCCCGGGAAACTGGTAGAGCACGCCCGCCTCATAGCCAACGGTATCGATCACGAGCGTGCTTCCTTCATACCGGCCGATGGAGTGTCCCAGCGCACTGTGGGCGAGGTCCTGGGGGTGCTCACTCCGGTCCAGATGCACGGTTCGCCGCGTGTCCATGAACTCGTGATGAATCAGCACGACATCTTCTTCCTCTCGAATCTGCATGGGACTACCGTGGCCCCACAAACGCGCGATGCTGATGGGCTTGCACTGCAAACTTGGGTCATCCGTGACTGGATCGTAAGCGTCGAGTGCGAGGCGCCCTGCGTCGGAAAGTATCGCTGCGCGGCGATTGGGCTCGCCCGGATCCGGCGGACCGCCGCCGCCACCGGCGTTCTCCCTTATGACCGCTCCCCAGTTGCGACTGAGACCGGAAGGGCCGCCGGTGGCCGTGCTCGCCTGTTCCTCCGGAGTCTGGCGATCGTCGGGGGCTTGTTCCAGGAAACGCTCGACTCGCGCTATGCGCCTACCGTCCTGAAAAAGTCCGGAGAGGTAGAAACATTCGTTCTCGTTCCGTCTTGGGGGATTGGCCGTGATGACGATGTGCTGTCCCGGCTGAAACAGCTCTTTCGTCCAACCGTATCGAGTTGCAGCCGCGGCATTGATGAGATCGCAATTCCAGGTCACGGTATTGCCATCGTCATCGGTGACGTCCACGAACAGGCGCGAGTGAGGATTGACGAACTGATACTCCTTGACGATTCCGTCGATGGTGATCTCGACATCGGTGTCAAAATGCCAGTTTCTCGAATGGTGCCCGTAGGCCGTGGCGGCGAGCACGGCTGCCAGCAACAAACAGCAAAAGAAGCTTTTCATCTTACCGTGGCGCTAAAACTGATAATTGAGTCTGAATCCGATCTCCCGAGGAAGTCGCAGATTGAGCACGTAGTTCTGTACATCCTCTAGCGGAGAAATATTGGCATCCTCGTCGACCCAAATGTCCTGGGGCGTATTTTCGTCGGTCAGGTTATTGCCGAACAGGATCAGCTCCCAATTCTCGTTGAAGAACGTAAGCGAGGCATTGAGGTCTTCGGTGGCCGGCAGCTGCATGATGTTGCTCTCGTCCCTGAATGTAGAGCCCTGATACCGAATTCCGAAACGCCCCATCCATGCCCAGGCGCCACCGCCCAGCGCTGCGCGATAGATGGTCGACAGGCTGGCAGTCTGCTCGGGTTGGCGCAAGACCGTGTTCCCGTTTATCAATGCACAATCGAACGGCACGCCATCATCCGCTATGGTGAAGTCGGCCGGGAACCCGTCGTTGACCGGGCCCTGATCGCAGCTGTCCGTGTACTTGTTATCCGACAGCCACAGCATACCCCTGAAGCTCAAATTATCGTTGGCCTGATAGTTCGCCTCGAGCTCGATGCCCTTCAGCTCCTGGTCGCCGGTGTTGATATAGGTCGCAGACGTCCTGATATCCCGGGCACCAAATCTCCTGCCCTGCGGATCGAAGGAGCCATCGTTCCAGGCACCATTCCAGTTGAAAACGGTGCGTGTAATGGCGTCTTCGTATTCCATCAGGTACAAAGCGCCCGAAAGCTGCAATCGATTGTCCAGCGTACTACCCTTGATCCCGAGTTCATAATTGGTGAGCTGCTCTTCGGTGAATGCCACAAACGTGTTCTCATCGTACGTGATGTAACCAGCGGCTCGGGCGGCGGCGAGCGACTCAGCCAGAATCGGAACCCGAAAGGCCAGATTGACGCCGGCCGGGTTGGTGCCCCTCGCATACTGGCCGTAAAGAGACCAGTCGTCGTTCAGACTGCGATTGAACGCAAGGCGCGGTTGAAACGATTCCGTGACGGTGTTGAACGTACGCCCGTCGAGGACGCTCAGGCTCGTGACATCGTCATCCTGCCATCGTCCCTCGAAGGAGAGCGTGGTGGTGTCGGTGACATCCCAGGTGAGGTTGCCGTAGATGCCAATGTTGGTGGCGTCGTCATTCGTCCTGTTACGGGCGATGAAGGGTCGACCGCCATTGGCCTCGTCCTCGAGACCCAATACGATGCCGGCGAGCTGAGTGTGGACATCCACGCTATGGGTAAATTCGTACAGGGAAGCGCCGACCATCCAGCGGACCGACCTGTCATCCGGTGACAGCCAGCGAGCGTCGAGGTAGGTTTCCTCGACCTGCCTCGGGTCGGCCATCGAGTTCACGCCGAAGACCCTCCCCATCCTGATAACGGGTACCGCGCCGCTTCTGTCCCCATCGAACCACCGCCGGCTGTCGTCCTCCGAATACGAGGTCAGGACCTGCAGCATGCTGCCGTCGTCCGTAGAGTAATTGAACTCCGCCTGAATCCGGCTGCGCTCGAGGAAAGCGCCCGGTTCGAGCACGCTGTAACTCTGGACCAGGTAGTAATTGGGCGTTCCCGGCTCAAACGATTCTTCCGGATGAAGATTCTGCGGCACGCCTCCAGGGGGCGTCGCCGAACGGACATCGCAGTTCCACTCGCCGGCAAAAACAAGGTCGCCATTGGGCAGTGTCGAGTTGTTACTGGCAGCGATGCAGGCGTCCCGTGCCTCCTCGGAAAGGAATGCTTCCATGGGTGGACCGTCATCGGTCTTCAGACTCACCAAACGAACTTTTGCTTCGAACCTGTCGTTGGGCGCCCACACCAGCTTGCCGGTGACGTAGTCCGAGGACGTGCTACCCAGCCGGATCCCTTCCGTGGACACCCGTTCGTCCGGTCCCTCGAATTCATCGAAATAGGCGTCGACGGTAAAGCCGAGAGTCTCGGTAATCGGACCGTTGAGAGAAACACCCGCCACATTTCTATGCAGATCCGAAGTCGCGAACTTGAACTCGGAGCTGAACTCGTCGCCGGGGTCCCTGGATACGTAGTTGATGGCGCCCGCGAACGTGCTTCGCCCAAAAGCGCTGCTCTGCGGCCCGCGCATCACCTCAATGCGCTCGATGTCGGCAAAGGCCAGCGACCCCGTGTTTCCATACAACGGCGCACCATCGAGAAATGCGGTGACCTTTTGAAGGCGGAGGCTTTGGCTCTGTCGGACGGACACGCCGCGTATCGCCGGTCGGGCGCCATTGCGATCTCGGGCCTGGTTGTAGAACATGCCGGGTGTCTCATCGAACAGGTCGAACTGGTCGAGGATCCCCGCTTGAGCGATAAAGTCACTGTTCAGGACGGTAATCGCTACCGGGACGTCCTGGAGGCTCTCTTCACGCCTGCGGGCCGTCACGACGACTTCTTCCAACGTGAATGACTGAGCGGAACTCGTTGTGCTCGTCGGGGCTGTATCGGCTTGAGCCACTAGCACGCCCTCTTCCTGTGCAATTGCGTCGCCGACGACTGCGCCACCGGCAAGCGTGGACGCAACGGCAGCCAAAACCACCCGATTGGAACTGGTAGTACTCATGTCGAACTCCCCGATATCTGAATTGGCGTGCTCCAATGCCGCCTGTACTGAGATTCGCCGATTTCCATCCATGGAATAGGTCAGCGTTGTGTCCGCGAGCAGCAGATCGAGCGCCTGCTCGATATCGTATTCGCCCTGAATCCCGTTGGATTCGAGCGATTGGACGTGTTTCGAGAGATAGAGAATCTCGATCTCGCTTTGCTCTGCGAGCGAGTTCAACGCGGCAGCCAGCGGCTGTTGTGGAACATCGATCGTGAGAGAGCGGCTCGGATCCTGGCCGAACGCCACCGCCCCGTAGAAGCCGAGTATCAGCGCGAACCAGGTCACTTGCGCAAACCTGGCCATGGCAAATTTTGCGCGCTCCATTGTTCTGCTTGCGTTCAAGTCTCTATGGAAGGCGAGATTTCCCGCTCACGAGAAGGCGAAACTTCTCGCTCACGCCTCTCCGTCACCCCCGTCAGTTGGCAAAGTCGTCGTCAACAGAAAACTGTCCGACGTCTCGATCAGCCTGAATACCCCGCTATTCTCGAAGAACTCGAGCGCCGCGCGGATGTCTCTGACGCTGACTACGCCTCCCGCGCGCACGTCGCTCAGCGACGGATCGAGGATCACAATCCGCCGTTCGGAATACCGATTCAGCTCCGCGACGATTTCCACCAGGGTCCGATCCTCGATAATCATGACGCCGTCGCGCCAGCCAATTGTTTCGGCCGCTACTGTCTCTGTCACCTCGGAGGCCAGTCCTGCATCTCGATACAGGACTGTCTGATTGGCAGTCAGGCTTCTTTGCCAGTTCGGCTCGCTTATATGCACGTCCACATCGGCGACTTCGACGCGACCTTCCAGTACCGTCACGACGACGTCCGAACCGTTCTTGCGGTGGACATTGAAGCGCGTGCCCAGGACACGAACCATCCCGGCCCCTGCGTGAACGACAAACGGTCGATCCGCCTCCGGAGACACATCGAACAATGCCTCACCCTCCATGAGGTCTACACGCCGTATGCCTTCGTCGAATTGCCACCGGAGCGTGGTACGGGTGTTCAGATGAATGACGCTTCCGTCTTCCAGAAGAACGGTTCTGTTCTCGCCCGTGGCAGTGGAGTAGGTCAGCGGCTGGGAACTATCCCGGCTCAGCAATGTGAAGCCGATCGGAAGGAGGCACAGGAGAGCCAGCCCGGCAACCATGCGTGTCCCGATTCGGCGTCTCGAGCTCGGTTGCTCCCACTTACGTTCGTTCGTCGCAAACGCCAGGTGCTCGATCCGATCCGCCGACTCGATGTCGTCCATGCTGTTCCACAAATGGGTGACGGCGGCAAATTCCGTTGTGTTTTTCTCGTTGGACGTAAGCCATGTCTTGAACTTCTCGTACTCATGTTCATCGAGATCTTCCGCCTGCAGCCGGACTAACCAGTACGCAGCGTTTTCGCGACGTAACCGTGTCAAACCTTCCCCACCTCGCTTCTTCATCGCTTCGGCTCTACAAGAAAGTCTGGCTTGGGCATCCTCTGACGACATTGCGCCAGCGCACGCGTCACATGCTGTTCCACTGTGCTGTGGGTAATCCCGAGTTCGTCCGCAATCTCCTGGTTCGTCATACCCAAATACTTATGCAGTATCAGGACTTGCCTTGTTCTGGGCGTGAGCGACTTTATGGTCAGATTCAGCTGATATACCGCTTCCCCGTACATGGCCGCCGTCTCGGCCGACCATTGCTGACTCCCCAGTGCGTCGAGGTCCAGCGGATCCATAACCACGAGTTTGTCTCGTTCCCCGCCGGCAAGCCGCTTGATCGCCAGATTTGTCGCGGTCCTGAACAGCAGGGCTCGCGGATAGCGGACCTCATCGGGTCTCGTGAGACGAAAAAGCTTCAGGTAGCTTTCCTGCGCCACATCTTCCGCATCCGCCTCTGAGCGCAACAGCCGGTACAAAAAGGCACGCAGGGCGCTGTCATTCTTCTGCACGAGCCGAGTCACCCACTTGGCTAGCGGCGTTTTCTGACCCAGGGATACGACCTTACCCATAACCTTCTTTTTACTCGGTTTCCACCCTATAGACCCTCGGAGTCGACAAACCCCCCTTACTGGGAGTTCCGAAAATTGTACTCGAGCCGTCTCAGCCTGGTGGTGCCATCCAGTTGGACTCGCCCACTATGTGGGGCCAGCGGGTCCGAGGAATTTCCGGCTCCTGGATATCAGGGCAGACATGGCTGCCAGAGGTCCTGGTCGATTCTATATTGCGCGAAGAACGCGCTTTTTCACCCGCGCCGATCAAGAATAGCGCGGCGAAGGATCGCTTCGAAACTGCGGAAGGGCGGCAGATCCTCGGCGGAACGGCGCACCACGAACCCCGAGCGGTAGTGGAATTTCCCGAACGATACCGGCAGCGGGCGCAACGCCAGTCCGTTGAGCCGGTCGAGAAATGGCAGCGAAAGCCAGGAAAGATACGGGCCGTGCGACATGAGGAACAGGCTGGCACTGCCGGTCCGAACGATGGTCCGGACGCGGGCGCTGGTTTGTTCGTGGAGTTTTTCGAAAATGCTCCCCAGCGAGCACCGGACGGGGTCCAGCTGGGACATGATGGGCGCGTCGAAGTCTATCCAGGGGAATCGGGCAAGATCGTCAAAGGTGACGCTGCGGGATAGCAGCGGGTGATCCCGGTGGGCGACGATGCCCGCTGTCAGGTCAAGGCAGTGCTCACGCCGGAGGTAGTCGGGTAACCGTTCGCCATCGTCGATGCCGCCGCAATGCAGGTCGCTGTCACCCCTGGACAGCCTTCGCAGGCCCTCCGCGCGACTGGCGGTTTCGATCTTGAGTTGAATGCGCGGAAAGGACTCGTGAAACCGGGCGATGACCTCCGGTAGCACAGCGCTGCTCCAAACCGGGCCGGCCGTGATGCGGAAGATGCCCGTGCGCCCCGATTGCGTAGCGTCGAGCTGTTCTTCGGCGGCTTCGATTTCGGTGAGAATTCGGCGGCCAACTTCGGCGGCTGTCGTGCCAAGCGAGGTGAGGCGCACACCCTTCGGCAGGCGCTCGAAAAGTCTGCCGTCGAACTCGCGTTCGAGTCTTGCGATGATGCGTGTGAGCGCGGGCTGCGTCATCTCAAGACGATCGGCCGCCATACCGATCCCGCCCGTATCGGCGACCGTCAGAAAACGGATAATATCGCTGCGCTTGTCGAACATGGCCCTCTTCCTTCCTGGCGAGGCGGCCCCTCGGGTTGCCTTCCTTGTGCCTGCGGGGAGCCGGGCTCGCATTTCAATCAACGCTGAAGATTGGACACTTGACAGCTTGTAGCGTTCGCCGCCGGCGTTTTTTTTGTGCCAAGTCGCGGCGCTGGGATAACATCGACAAATATTGCGCTGCTAACCGGGGGGGATCATGAGATCGGCCATTGCCTTGACGCTGCTTTTCGCCAGCGCCTCGGCGCATGCTCAGGAGGGGCCGCCGGTGGACCTGACCGGGGTCTGGAGCCCCAACAGCCTCGATACCCTGCAAAATCCGGCGTGGGATCTGATAGGCCTGCTCTCCTGCCGATGCGCCGCGGAGACCTACGACTACTTGCAGGAGTTGCTCGACGATCCGGCGAACGACCACATGTCTGGCCAGGATCTTATTCGGGCGATTGAGGAACATACGCAGCAGGTCGTCCATGACCGGCTGAGCGACCTCGGCCGCGAAACTGCAGCCAATTACGATCTTGCCGACGATCCCGCAATCCAGTGTGAGCGATTCGGCGCATTTCGCACCATTCTTCACTCCGACCCCATCGAGTTCGAAATGCATGACGACCGCATCGAGGTCAAGGGCGAGGATCTGTCCGTGGACCGAACGGTGTACATGGACGGGCGCGGGCATCCGGAGGGCATGCCAAACACGTCTGTCGGCCACGCGATTGGCTGGTGGGAGGGGGAGACGCTGGTCATCGAAACCGTGGGCGTGACCGCCAACCTGATGGATGACGGGCTGGCGATTCACAACAGCGATCAGGCCCGCGGCGTGGAGCGTTATACGCTTGGGCCGGACGGCCGGACTCTCGACATGACCTTTACGATGCACGATCCTGTGATGCTGAACGCCCCGCTGACGATCAGGCGTCCCAGGGTGCTGACGCCCGACGTGGAACTGGACCGCGCGCCCTGCGAAGTGATCTCTGGGCAATTCTAGTGCTCTACCCAACTGATACGCCATTATCAGTTGGATAGAGCACTTAGGGGAGAACTATGGTTCGAACAGGCTTTACGGTGGCGGCTGCGGCGCTTTTGACGGCGCCCGCCGGCTGGGGCCACCACAACTTCGCGGCTCACTACAGCCAGGATGAGATGATTGAAATTTCCGGTGTGGTGCAGGAGTTTCGATTCGTCAATCCACACGTTCGGGTCTACTTGGAGGTCCCCATGGAGGATGGGCAGTCCGAAACGTGGATGGCAGAAGGAGACGCCTCCGTTGCCCTGCGGCGCTCCGGCTGGACGGAGAATCAGCTAAAGCCCGGCGATGAAGTCACGATTGTCGGCAATCCGGCGCGTTCGGGAGCCAACATGCTCGGTTGGGAGTCGGTGCGTCTGGCCGATGGCACCGATATCGGCGGCGGTGACGGTAGGGTCGGAGAACGGGCGCGGTTCATCGATCAGCATCTTGCCGAGTATCGGCGTCAGCGGGACCGGCAGGAAGCCGCCAGCGATCTCTAGCAGTTTTCGCCCCCGACTGCGTCATGCGCCCAACTCCGCCCTGGTTTCGGCGAACCTTGTCACAGCGGTTTCCAGATCCTGCATTGAATGTGCCGCGGAAATCTGCGTGCGAATACGTGCCTTTCCCCTTGGCACGACCGGGTAGGAAAACCCGACTACATAGACGCCTTTTTCAAGCATTCGGTTGGCAAACCGGTTTGCCAGCGCGGCATCGCCGAGCATGATCGGTACGATGGGGTGTTCTCCGGGCAGGATATGGAACCCGGCCTCGGCGATCCGCGCGCGGAAAAACCGGGTATTGGCTTGCAGACGGTCGCGAAGCTCGGTGTTCGCCGCCAGTAGTTCGATGGCCGTGATCGATGCCGCCACGATCGCCGGTGCCAATGAATTGGAGAACAGGTATGGCCGGGATCGCTGCCGGAGAAGGTCCACGATCTCCCGCCGCGCGCTGGTATAGCCGCCGCTGGCGCCGCCCAGGGCCTTGCCCAACGTACCGGTAACGATGTCGATTCGCTCGACGGCCCGGTGATACTCGGGTGTCCCACGTCCTGTCTTCCCCATCACTCCCACGCCATGGGAGTCGTCCACCATGATCAGCGCGCCGTACTTGTCGGCCAAATCGCAGATCCCGGGAAGATTGGCAACGGCGCCATCCATGGAGAAAATCCCGTCGGTCGCGATCATCCGGGTTCGCGCAGAGGAAGCATCCTGGAGCCTGGCCTCAAGCTCCGCCATGTCATTGTTCCTGTAACGATGACGCTGCGCCTTGCAGAGCCGGATGCCGTCGATGATGCTGGCGTGGTTCAGTTCATCGGAAATGATGGCATCTTCCGGCCCGAGCAAGGTTTCGAACAGACCCGTGTTGGCATCGAAACACGAGGTATAGAGAATGGTGTCGTCCATTCCCAGGAACTCTGACAAACGCGCTTCAAGCTCCTTGTGGATCGCCTGGGTACCGCAGATGAACCGCACCGACGAGAGACCGTATCCCCACCGGTCCAGGCCCTCGTGTGCTGCCTGAATGACCGCCGGATGTTCCGCCAGCCCCAGGTAATTGTTGGCGCACATGTTGATGACCTGTCCGCCGCTTGCCACCCCAATGTGGGCTCGCTGCGGCGTGGTCAGGACGCGTTCGTCCTTGTGAAGACCCTGGTCGCGAATCGCTGCGAGCGTCGTGCTGAGTTGCTGTCGAACGGCGTCGTCCACGTCAGCTATCCCAGCTCAGGATGATTTTGCCGCAATCGCCCGATTGCATGATTTCGAAGGCCTTGCGGAATTCCGAAAAGTGGAACCGATGGGTGATGACCGGCTTGATGTCGAGACCGCTCTGCAGCATTACCGTCATCTTGTACCAGGTCTCGTACATCTCGCGTCCGTAGATCCCCTTGACCGTCAGCATGTTGAAGACGACCGTGTTCCAGTCCATGGCCATTTTTTCCTTGGGAATCCCCAACATGGCCACCTTGCCGCCGTGGCACATGTTGTCCAACATCTCCTGGAAGGCGCGGTTGTTGCCGGACATCTCAAGGCCCACGTCGAAGCCCTCGGCCATGCCGAGCTTCTTCTGGGCATCCGCAACCCGTTCCGTGCGCGCGTCGAGTACCAGGGTGGCGCCCATCTGCCTGGCGAGTTCCATTCGGTAGGGATTGACGTCCGTCGCCACCACGTACCGGGCACCGGCGTGTCTGGCAACCGCGACCGCCATCGCGCCGATGGGCCCGGCTCCGGTGATCAGCACATCTTCGCCCAGGACGGGGAAGGACAGCGCCGTATGCACGGCGTTGCCGAACGGATCGAAGATCGAAGCCACATCGAGATCGACGCCCGGCGCGTGATGCCAGATATTGGTCATGGGCAGTGCCAGGTATTCGGCGAACGCGCCCGGGCGGTTGACGCCAATCCCCCTGGTATCTGCGCACAGGTGCCGGCGCCCGGCGAGGCAGTTCCGGCAGGTGCCGCAGACGACATGGCCTTCACCGCTGACGATCTCGCCCGGTTTGAAATCGCTTACGTTGGAGCCCGTTTCGACCACCTCGCCGACGAATTCATGACCCACCACCATGGGCACCGGGATCGTCTCCTGAGCCCAGGCGTCCCAATTGAAGATACTCAGGTCCGTCCCGCAGATTCCGGTCCGGTTGATGCGCACGAGAACGTCATTGATGCCGAGCTTTGGTTCCGCGACGTCTTCCAGCCAGAGCCCTGGTTCAGGTTGCGCCTTGGTGAGGGCCTTCATGGCTGGTGCCTCATCGAAAACACTTTCCTCTCCGGCGCAGCACCGAGTGTTTTTGCCGCTGCTGCGTCCAATCGTGCTCCAGTTCCGTGAACAACGCTTGTTTTATTTGGCGCCAAAGATTTGAGCAGTTGGTCGAGCGTATTCGTAGACCGAATCAGCAGGATCCGAAGCCGTCGTCAAATGATCAAGGCCGATAAACGCCTCGGCAGATCTGTTCGCAGGGCATGCCGTCGCCGTCGCCGTCCATGGTGTCTACTTCACACTGTCGCAGGTACCCGAGCGCCTCCGCGCAACTTTCCATTTCCCTGCAATATCGCTTCGTGCCACATTCGACGGTCGGGATGATCAAGGGCGCGGACCGGGCTGCGGCAGCCCGTTCGGATGCGGTCCTTCGCCAAACCCAGGGGGGCACGGCGTCGGCGTCCGCCCACAGGCCCCGTCTCGCCTCCCTCGCATCGTCTTCGAAAGAGATCAGATTGGGCGCGGGGTCATAGTCCCGGAGCACCCAGACCAGGCCGCGGCGCACCATCTCGGCGTTGACATCGACTCCGTCGACGGACACGCGCGCAACGATACGCCGGTAGGCATCTCCCCCGACGAGACCGAGTTCGGCCTCTTGTCCTTCGAGCAGCATTTGCAGGGTCTGGCGCGCTTCCTGACCGCGGGGCTGATCAGACTCCGGTGCGTCGATGTCCGCGAGGCGGATGTCCACTTCCTGGCCGCCCGACTGCACGGTGATCGTGTCGCCGTCCTTGACCCGAATCACTGGCTCCGCTGACGCCGAGCAGGTCACGAATAACGCCAAGCAAAGGAGCCGGTTCCGCATGAATGGACATCATGCGCATTACTCGATGAAACGACAAGTATTGTTCGTTGACAGCGTTTGCCCAACATTACTTTGCGACACGCGCAGCCACAACACGGCCCCTGGCTGGTACAATCCGCGCCGTCGGAATCAGATTCCCCAGGCCATGCTCGCTGAATACGCTCCGATCCTGATTTTCCTGATTATTGCCGGTGCTCTGGGCGTGATTCTGCTGTTGCTCGGCATGGCGCTGGGCCGGGGGCAGAAGGACCCGGAAAAGCGATCGCCTTACGAATGCGGTTTCGAGCCTTTCGAGGACACGCGCATGCGTTTCGACGTGCGTTATTATCTGGTTGCGATCCTGTTCATCATTTTCGACCTCGAGATCGCCTTTCTGTTCCCGTGGGCGGTTTCCCTCGATGCCGTGGGGCTGTTCGGAATGGTGTCCATGGGAATCTTTCTTGCCCTCCTGGTGGTGGGCTTCATTTACGAATGGCGCAAGGGGGCATTGGAATGGGATTGAGCCGGGAAATGCCCTTCGACCTTCCCGAGGTCATGGACAAGGGGTTCGTGGTCACAGGGGTCGACAACCTGATGAACTGGGCGCGAACCGGTTCCCTCTGGCCGATGACGTTCGGTTTGGCGTGCTGCGCGGTGGAGATGATGCACGCCGGCGCCTCCCGCTACGATCTCGACCGCTTCGGCGTGATTTTCAGGCCCAGCCCCAGGCAATCCGACGTGATGATCGTCGCGGGGACGCTGGTCAACAAGATGGCCGGCGCGCTGCGCAAGGTCTACGACCAGATGCCCGAGCCGCGCTGGGTGATCTCCATGGGCTCGTGCGCCAACGGCGGCGGCTACTACCATTATTCGTACTCGGTGGTCCGGGGCTGTGACCGGATCGTTCCGGTGGATATCTACGTACCCGGCTGCCCGCCCACGGCGGAAGCCCTGGTGTACGGCATCTTGCAATTGCAGCAGAAGATACGGCGGACCAACACCATTGCCCGCTGACCGTTCCACGATCGACTCGCCTTGAACGACCACGGCAGGATTCACGCGACGCGATGACACTCGACGACAAATATTCGGCCATCGCCGCGGCCGTTGAAGCGCATCTGGGCGAGCGGGTTCAGCGGCTGGACAACACCGCAGGGGAACTGGGTTACGCCGTCGCGCCGTCCGACCTGTTGGAGTGCTGCCGAATCCTTCGGGACACCGAGGGTCTGCAGTTCGAGATGCTCATGGATCTCTGCGGCCTGGACTACCTGAGTTATGGGCGCGCCGAGTGGGACACGGCATCGGCAACTGCCACGGGATTCAGCCGCGGCGTGCTCGGCCGCAGCGATCCCGGGGGCGGCGACCCGTCGGCGAGCGGTCCGGAAGCCGGCGAAGCGCTTGCCGAGACCGACTATCGACCCCCGTCGCGTTTCGCGGTGGTCTACCACCTGCTGTCGATCGCCAACAACAGCCGACTGCGGCTGAAGGTGGCCTGCGAGGACGATGAGCGACCCATCGTGGACTCGGTCACCGGCGTGTGGGCATCCGCCGACTGGTACGAGCGCGAAGCCTTCGACCTGTTCGGGATCCTCTTCGTCGGGCATCCCGACCTGCGGCGCCTCCTCACCGACTACGGTTTCATCGGCCACCCGTTCCGCAAGGATTTCCCGCTTATCGGCAAGTCCGAGGTGCGCTACGATCCGAAGAAGGGCAGGGTGATCTACCAGCCGGTAAGCATCGAGCCGCGCACGCTGGTGCCGAAGGCCATCCGCGACGACAACCGCTACCAGCCGGATCTGAGCAAGGACTAGCCCATGCCCGAGATCCAGAATTTCACCATGAACTTCGGCCCGCAGCACCCGGCGGCTCACGGCGTGCTGCGGCTGGTGCTGGAGATGGACGGCGAGGTCATCCAGCGTGCCGACCCGCACGTGGGCCTGCTCCACCGCGCCACCGAAAAACTGGCCGAGTCCAAGCCCTTCAACCAGTCCATCGGCTACATGGATCGGCTGGACTACGTCTCCATGATGTGCAACGAGCACGGCTACGTGCTTGCCATCGAAAAGCTGCTGGGCATCGAGCCCCCGATCCGGGCCCAGTACATCCGCGTGCTGTTCGACGAAATCACCCGGATTCTCAACCACCTGATGTGGCTTGGCGCCCATGGACTCGACATCGGCGCGATGACCATGTTCCTGTACTGCTTTCGCGAGCGCGAGGACCTCATGGACTGCTACGAGGCGGTCTCCGGCACGCGGATGCATGCCACCTACTATCGTCCCGGCGGCGTATTCAGGGATCTTCCCGAGGAGATGCCTCAATACGCGCCGGCCGATAACCGCAGCGCGAAGGAACTCGAGCGCATGAACGATGACCGCAGCGGTTCGCTGCTGGACTTCATCTACGCCTTCGCGGAGCGCTTCCCGGGCCGGATCGACGAATACGAGACGCTGCTCACCGACAACCGGATCTGGAAGCAGCGTACGGTGAACATCGGCATGGTCTCCCCCGAACGGGCCAGGCAACTGGGGTTCTCCGGTCCCATGCTGCGCGGTTCCGGCGTGGTCTGGGACCTGCGCAAGATGCAGCCGTACGAAACCTACGATCGAATGGATTTCGACATCCCCGTGGGCGTCAACGGCGACTGCTACGACCGCTACCTGGTGCGGATCGAGGAAATGCGCCAGTCCACCCGCATCGTCAAGCAGTGCGTCGACTGGCTTCGCGACAACCCGGGGCCGGTTGTCCTGGAAGACCACAAGATCATCCCGCCGGCGCGGATCGAGATGAAGGACGACATGGAGTCCCTCATCCACCATTTCAAACTGTTCACCGAGGGCTATTGCGTGCCCGAGGGCGAAGCCTACGCCGCAATAGAACATCCCAAGGGCGAATTCGGCGTCTATATCGTCTCCGACGGCGCCAACAAGCCCTACCGTGTCAAGGTGCGGGCGGCCGGTTTCCCCCACCTTGCGGCCATGAACGAAATGGTCACCGGGCACATGCTGGCGGACGTGGTGGCCGTCATTGGCACCCAGGATATCGTTTTCGGGGAGATCGACCGATGAGTGCGCAGGCGCCATTGGCCGGGGAGGCGCGATTGAGCGAGCGGGTGCTGTCCGAGCACGTTCGTGCCGAGATCGACGGCTGGGTGGCGCGATTCCCCGAGGGGCGCCAGCGCTCCGCGGTGCTTGGCGCGCTGATGGCCGCCCAACACGAGAACCGCGGCTACCTGACCCGGGAACAGATGGATGCGGTGGCCGAATACCTGGACATGCCGCCCATCCAGGTATACGAGGTCGCCACCTTCTACTCGATGTTCGAGACCGAGCCCGTGGGCCGGCATTGCGTCTCGGTGTGTACGAACATCTCGTGCATGTTGCGGGGCTCGGACGAAATCGTCGCGTATCTCCAGGACAGGCTGGGCATCAAGCTGGGCGAAAGCACACCCGACGGCAAGATCTATCTCAAGCTCGAGGAAGAGTGCCTGGCGGCTTGCTGCGGTGCGCCGATGATGATGGTGGATCACACCTATCACGAGAACCTGACGCCCGAGAGGGTGGGTCGGATCCTGGAGGAGTTGGGGTAACGTGGCCGGAAACGAAGACCACCGAATCTGCCTGCCGTCCATGGATGCGGCCGCCGAGCCGTGGACACTGGAGAACTACCAGGCGCAGGGCGGATACCGGGCCTGGCAGCAGGTGCTCGAAGGCCGCTGGACGCGGGAGGCCATCATTGACGAAGTCAAGGCCTCGGAACTGCGTGGCCGGGGCGGCGCCGGGTTCCCCACGGGACTGAAGTGGAGCTTCATGCCTCGCGACAAGGACGTCCAGAAGTACTTCGTCTGCAATTCCGACGAAAGCGAGCCCGGCACCTGTCACGATCGGGAAATCCTCCGTTACAACCCCCATTCGGTCATCGAGGGCATGGCCATCGGTGGCTACGCCATGGGCGCCACGGTGGGCTACAACTACATTCGCGGCGAGTTCCAGGGTGAGCCCGTGGAGCGATTCGATGCCGCTGTGCGCGAGGCCAGCGAAGCCGGTTTTCTCGGCCACAACCTTTACAACTCCGGCATCGACTTCGATCTCCACACCTTTGTCGGTGCGGGTGCGTACATTTGCGGCGAAGAAACCGCACTGCTGGAGTCGCTGGAAGGCAAGCCGGGCAAGCCGCGCTTCAAACCGCCGTTCCCGGCCAACTACGGGCTCTACGGAGCGCCCACCACCATCAACAACACCCAGACCGTGGCGTCGGTGCCCTCGATTCTCCGCAACGGTGCGCGGTGGTTCGCGGATTTCGGTGTGGTGCGCTCCGGCGGTACAGCGATCTTTTCGGTCTCGGGGCATGTGGAGAAGCCGGGCAACTACGAACTGCCGCTGGGTACCCCGTTCCGCGAACTGCTTGCAGTCGCGGGGGGCGTGCGGCGCGGGCGCCGCCTGAAGGCAGTGATTCCGGGCGGTTCCTCGGTGCCGGTGCTGCCCGCGGAGATCATCATGGATCTCACCATGGACTTCGATACGATCCAGAAGGCGGGTTCGGGGCTGGGCACCGGTGCGGCGGTCATCATGGACGAAACCACCTGCATGGTGAGCATGCTGCGGCGCATTTCCAGGTTCTATTTCGCCGAGTCCTGCGGCCAGTGCACGCCCTGCCGGGAGGGCACGGGCTGGCTTTACCGCGTCCTGACGCGTATCACCGAGGGCAAGGGCCGCCAGGCGGATCTCGACATGCTGGTGGACGTGGCCAACAAGATCGAAGGGCATACGATTTGCGCCCTGGGCGACGCCGCGGCCTGGCCCGTACAGAGTTTCATGCGGCACTTCCGGCACGAATTCGAGTACATGATCGAGCACGGCGGGCGCAGCATCGTCGAGCAACTGGATACCGCTGCCTGAGGATGCGAGGCAGGCCATGAGCGACAAGACCGTCACCATCGAAGTCAACGGCGTCCCGGTCGAGGCCCGGGCGGGACAGATGCTCATCGAGGTCACCGACCGCGAGGACGCCTACGTGCCGCGGTTCTGCTACCACCGCAAGCTCAGCGTGGCGGCCAACTGCCGCATGTGCCTGGTGGAGGTGGAACGGGCGCCCAAGCCCCTGCCGGCCTGTGCCACGCCGGTGATGGACGGCATGAAGGTATTCACCCGCTCGCCTGCGGCCATCGCGGCGCAAAAAGCCACGATGGAGTTTCTGCTCATCAACCATCCTCTGGACTGCCCGATCTGCGACCAGGGCGGCGAGTGCGAACTGCAGGATCTGGCCATGGGCTACGGCCGGGGCGTTTCTCGCTACACGGAGAAGAAACGCGTCGTCAAGGACAAGAACCTGGGCCCGCTCGTGTCCACCGACATGACCCGCTGCATTCACTGCACCCGCTGCGTGCGGTTCGGCGAGGAGATCGCCGGTATCCAGGAACTCGGTGCCGTTGGCCGCAGCGAGCACATGGAGATCGGGACTTACGTGGAGCGCAGCGTCGATCACGAACTTTCCGGCAACATCATCGATCTGTGCCCGGTGGGGGCGCTCAACAACAAGCCCTACCGCTACAGCGCCCGTGCCTGGGAGATGGTGGCGCGGCCCATGGTCTCGCCCCACGACTGCGCCGGTTCCAACCTCTTCGGGCACGTTCTGCGCGGCAAGCTCAAGCGCGTCGTGCCCCGGGACAACGACGCCATCAACGAAACCTGGATTTCCGACCGCGACCGGTTCAGCTACGAGGGCGTGTACACGCAGGATCGGCTGAACCTGCCGAGAATCAAGACGCTCCAGGGATGGTCGGACGTCGGCTGGTCGCTGGCGTTGGAAGCGATGGCCGAAACGCTCCGCGATGCGGCGCGGCAGGGTGGTGACGGACTTGGATTCCTGGTGTCGCCCAACGCCACCGTGGAGGAGATGTACCTCCTTAACCGCATTGCCCGGCACCTGGGCAGCAACAACATCGACTACCGGTTGCGGACCCGGGATTTCCGCGATCAGGATGCCGACCCGCCGTGGCCCGCGCTGGGTACCTCGATTGCCGCACTGGACGACCTGGACGGTGTGCTCGTGGTGGGATCGAACCTGCGCCGGGAAGTACCCATCCTGGCGCACCGGATTCGAAGCGCCGCTCTCGGGGGCGCCGCGGTCGGCTTCGTCAATCCCGCCGAGTACGAGTACCACTTCCGCTACGATGTTTGCGTCGAGACGCCGCTTTCGACCCTGGCGGGGTCCATGGCCAACGTGCTGGCCGCCGCGCACGAGTTGAGCGGCCGGACTCCGGATAGCGAATGGGAGGCGCTGCTCGGCGTCTTGCAGCCCGGTGAGGCCGAACGCGCCGCAGCGCAAGTACTCCTCAACAAGCCGCGAGCCCTCTTGCTGCTCGGGCAGATCGCCATGAGGCATCCGCGCTTCGCCGATATTCGCGCTATCGCGGCGGCGCTGTGCCGGGTCACCGGCGCAACCCTGGGGCATCTGCCCGAAGGCGCCAATGCCTCGGGGGCGGCCCTGGCCGGCGTTCTGCCCCACCGCGGTCCCGGCGGGCAACCGGTGGAAAGCCCCGGACTCACTGCCGGGGGGATGTTGGCCGCGCCGCGCCGGGCCTACGTGCTGTTCGGGCTTGAGCCCGCGCACGATCTGTCCGACGCGTTGCTCGCCCAGGATGCCCTCGGGATCGCCGAAAAGGTGATCTGTTTTACCTCCCACGTGACCGATGCCCTGGAGGGCGTTGCCGATATCCTGCTGCCCGTTGCCACTTTCGCCGAAACCGCGGGAACCTACATCAACGTGGAGGGTAGCTGGCAGAGCGTCGAGGCCGCCGCCGACCCGGTTGGCGAGTCCCGCGAAGGTTGGCGTGTACTGCGCGTGCTCGGAAACCACCTTGAGTTGCCCGCATGTGAGTACCGTTCAGCGGCGGCTGTACGCGACGAGCTTGCCGGGGCGTTGGGCGAGTGCGAGCCCGACACGAACTACCGGGGTCACTTCGTGCCCGCCTGCGAACCGGCGGACTGCGACGAAGCCGCACTCGATGTACCCATCTACGCAGTGGACGGGATCGTTCGCCGGGGACAGGCGCTGCAGCAGACAGCGGCGGCGCTGGATACTGCGCCGGCCGACGCCGAGTGAGATCGCACGCCGATGGCTGAACTCTTCACGCTGCTGGAAAGCCTGCTGAACTTCTTCGGCCTTCCGGCGTGGATGGTGTACGTGGCGTTGACTGCCATCAAGATCGCCGCAGTGCTGTTGCCGCTGATACTCGCTGTCGCTTACTTCACTTATGCCGAGCGCAAGATCATCGGCTTCATGCAGAATCGGATCGGCCCGCAGCGGGTCGGCTGGCAGGGCTTGCTGCAGCCGTTCGCCGACGTCATCAAGATGCTCCTCAAGGAAGTCATCGTTCCCGCCAATTCCAACCGGTTGCTGTTCTTGATGGCGCCGGTGCTCTCGCTTTTGACCGCGCTCGCCGCCTGGGCAGTGATCCCCTTCGACCCGTCCTTCGTGATTGCGGACATCGATGCCGGGCTGCTCTATGTGCTGGCGGTAACGTCGCTCGGCGTCTACGGCGTGATCCTTGCGGGCTGGGCATCGAACTCCAAGTACGCCTTCCTGGGCGCGATGCGCTCGGCGGCGCAGATCGTCGCCTACGAGATCGCCATGGGTTTCGCCCTGGTGGGCGTGCTCATGGCCGGCGGCAGCCTGAACATGGGTCAGATCGTCGAGGCGCAAGCCGGAACGAGTGTCGGTAGCTGGTTCGTGTGGCCGCTGTTGCCGCTGTTCGTGGTTTATTTCATCTCCGGAGTGGCCGAGACCAACCGCGCGCCCTTCGACGTGGCCGAGGGTGAATCGGAGATCGTGGCGGGTTTCCACGTGGAATACGGAGGGATCGCCTTCGGGCTGTTCTTCCTGGCCGAATACGCCAACATGATCCTGATCACCGCGCTGACCTCGGTACTCTTCATGGGCGGATGGCTGTCGCCCTTCGCCGGGGTGCCGGGGCTGGCAGGCACGTTTCTCGCGCAACCGCACTTCGCCTGGCTGGCGATGAAAATGGCGTTCTTCGGCTTCTGTTTCCTGTGGTTCCGGGCGACGTTTCCCCGTTATCGGTACGACCAGATCATGCGGCTCGGGTGGAAGGTCTTCATTCCCGTCACCATCGTCTGGATCGCCGTGGAGGGGGTCATGGTGGTGGCACAGGTGGGACCCTGGTCGGTATGAAAAGGCAAACGGTGGTCTCTCGCGGCATGAGCGGATGGGCCGCGGCGGAAGATACGGTTCAAGGTAGGTACGCGTGATTCGAAATCTGATCAAGACGTTCCTGATGACGGAGCTGGGCAAGGGGCTGCGGCTCACGCTCAAGAACCTCTTCGTCAAGAAAGTTACCCTCAATTATCCGGAGGAGAAGACGCCCCAGTCGCCGCGATTCAGGGGGCTGCACGCCCTGCGTCGTTACCCGAGCGGCGAGGAGCGCTGCATCGCCTGCAAGCTCTGCGAGGCGGTCTGCCCGGCGCTCGCCATCACCATCGAATCCGAGGTGGCCGAGGATGGCACGCGCCGCACCACACGCTATGACATCGATCTGTTCAAGTGCATCTACTGCGGCTTCTGCGAAGAGGCCTGCCCGGTAGACGCCGTCGTCGAGACGCGAATCCACGAATACCACATGGAAGCCCGCGGCGAGAACATCATGACCAAGGACAAACTGATGGCCGTGGGCGACCGGTACGAGGCCATGATCGCGGCCGACAAGGCCGCGGATGCGCCGTATCGATAGACCGGTATCGCGTACGTGGTTTGGTATCGAAATATCGCTAACTGAAACGTGACAAGAGCAGAATGAAATCAAAGAAGGCTTGTATAGCCATAATTATTTGATAACAGTCTAATAAAGATATCATTACGTTGATTACCTCGCTCCTGTTCTACGCTTTCTCGCTGATCCTGGTGCTCGCCGCGCTGGGTGTGATCACCAGCCGCAACCCCGTGCATGCGGCGCTGTTCCTGGTGCTCGCCTTCGTGCAGAGCGCCATGCTGTGGCTGCTGCTGGAAGCAGAATTCCTGGCCGTGGTCCTGGTGCTGGTGTACGTCGGCGCGGTCATGGTGCTGTTCCTGTTCGTGGTGATGATGCTCGACATCAACGTCGAGGAGTTGCGCACCGGATTCACCCGCTATCTGCCCATCGGCGCGGCGGTGGCGTTTGTCGTGGTGCTCGAGATCGGCCACGTGATCTGGTTCAGGAGCCAGGACGTGCTCGCGGTAGCCACCCCGGAGCCTTATCCGCCGGGTTACAGCAATACCAAGGCGCTGGGCAGCGTGCTCTACACCGAGCATGTCTATGCGTTCGAGCTGGCTGCGGTGATCCTGTTGCTGGCCATCGTCGCGGCCATCACGCTGACCATGCGCCGGCGGCCGGGCCTCAAGGTCCAGAACATCGCCCAGCAGGTAGCGGTGCGGCGTGAGGATCGGGTCCGGTTGGTGAAGGTCGAGCCCCAGGCCAGGTCGAGTAGGGGCGGATCGAGTTCCGCTGGGTCGAGTTCCGCTGGGTCGAGTTCAGATGCGTCGAAATCCGGCGAATCGGGTTCCGCGGAGTGATGCGCGAATGACCGTCACCATCTCCCACTACCTGATCCTGGCCGCAGTGCTGTTCAGCATGGCGGTGGCGGGGATTTTCATCAACCGCAAGAACGTCATCCTGCTGCTGATGTGCATCGAACTGATGCTGCTCGCCGTCAACTTCAACTTCATCGCCTTCTCGCGGATGCTCGGCGACGAGATGGGCCAGGTGTTCGTCTTCTTCATCCTTACCGTGGCCGCGGCTGAAGCGGCGATCGGGCTTGCGATCCTCGTGGTGCTGTTCCGGACGCGGCAGAGCATCAACGTGGAAGAGCTGGATACGCTCAAGGGCTGACCGTGGAAGGCGTCTATCTCACCATCATTCTTGCGCCACTGGCCGCCGCGGTCGTGGTGGGGCTTTTCGGTAGTCGCGTCGGACGGACCGGGGCCCACTGGATCACGATCGTCGGCGTCAGCATCTCGTTTCTGTTGTCACTGGTGGTTCTCGAGGACGTCATGGGCGGGGCCGGGGTCTACAGCGGCGCCGTGTACCAGTGGGGCCAGGTGGGCGGGCTGAGTCTCGAGATCGGCTTTCTCATCGATCACCTGACGGCGCTGATGATCACCGTGGTGAGCTTCGTATCGCTTGCAGTGCACGTCTACACCA
Organism: Candidatus Rariloculaceae bacterium; assembly: GCA_965262365.1. Taxonomy (GTDB): domain Bacteria; phylum Pseudomonadota; class Gammaproteobacteria; order Steroidobacterales; family Rariloculaceae; genus UBA6522. Next base: position 1,468,841 of record OZ253541.1, on the reverse strand, counting down.
TCGGCTACATGGCCGACGACGACGGCTACCAGCGCTTCTTCAGCTACATTTCGCTGTTCACCTTCGCCATGCTGACGCTGGTGATGTCGAACAACTTCCTGCAGTTGTTCTTCGGCTGGGAGGCCGTGGGCGTGGTCTCGTACCTGCTCATCGGTTTCTGGTTCAAGCGCGAGACCGCGATCTTCGCCAACATGAAGGCGTTCCTGGTCAACCGCATAGGGGATTTCGGCTTCCTGCTGGGGATCGCGACGCTGCTGGCGTTTACCGGCTCGCTGGATTACCAGACGGTCTTCGGTGCCGCCGAGGGGCTCGCGGACGAGCGCATCTCGCTGTTCTCCGGGATGGAGTGGTCGGTCATCACGGTGGCCTGCATCGCGCTTTTCGTCGGGGCCATGGGCAAGTCGGCGCAGATGCCGCTGCACGTCTGGCTACCGGACTCCATGGAAGGTCCAACACCCATCTCCGCGCTGATCCACGCCGCGACCATGGTCACCGCGGGCATCTTCATGGTGGCGCGGATGTCGCCGCTGTTCGAGTACTCGCAGACCGCGCTCAGCGTGATGCTGGTGATCGGCGCCACCACCGCGTTCTTCACGGGACTCCTGGGCGTCGTTCAGCAGGACATCAAGCGCATCGTGGCCTACTCGACGCTGTCCCAGCTCGGCTACATGACCGTGGCGCTCGGCGCCTCGGCCTACGCCGCGGGCATCTTCCACCTGATGACGCACGCGTTCTTCAAGGCGCTGCTGTTCCTGGCCGCGGGCTCGGTGATCATCGCGCTGCACCACGAGCAGGACATCCGCAAGATGGGCGGGCTGCGCAAGTACATGCCGATTACCTACTGGACGTCGCTGATCGGCACGCTGGCGCTGATCGGCTTCCCGGGCTTCTCCGGGTTCTTCTCCAAGGACGCACTGATCGAGGCGGTTCACCTCTCGACCATTCCCGGAGCAAGCTACGCCTACTGGTGCGTGCTGCTGGGGGTGTTCGTCACCGCGCTCTACAGCTTCAGATTGCTGTTCGTCGTCTTCCACGGCGAAGAGAGGATCGACCCCCACGCCAGGGAGCACTTGAAGGAATCGCCCAGAGTCGTGACGGCGCCGCTCATCGCGCTGGCCGTGCCGTCGGTCATCATCGGGTGGATCGCCATCGGGCCCCTACTCTTCGGCGAGTTCTTCGACGATTCGATCTTCGTGCTCGCGCAGCAGGACGTGGTGGGCCTGGTGGGCGAGGAATTCCACGGCGCCGCCGCGTTCATTGTCCATGCGGCGACCCATTCCGTGGCGCTCTATCTGGCTGCGGCCGGAGCGCTGGTCGCGTGGTTCCTGTACATCCGCCGGCCCGACTTGCCGGGTGTGCTGCGCACAAGGCTGGCCGTGGTGCACCGGATTCTGGACAACAAGTACTACTTCGACTGGTTCAACGAGAACGTGGTGGCCGCGGCCACGCGCGCACTCGCGGGGTCGCTGTGGCGCGTCGCTGACGCAGGCGTCATCGACGGTGTCCTCATCAACGGCAGCGCCCGGGGCGTGCGCTACCTGGCAGGCGTCGTGAGGACCTTGCAGACCGGTTATCTCTATCACTACGCCTTCGCCATGATCATCGGTCTGACGGTGTTCGTGGTCTGGCTGACGTTCGGCGAATAGGTGGCAGGTAAGTAGACGGTGAGTGGTTTCCCGATACTGAGCGTGCTGGTGTGGCTGCCCATCGTGGCGGGCATCGCCGTGCTCGTTCTGGGTTCCAGCGGGGACGGCGCGTACCGCGGCAAGCTGGTGTCGCTGGCAGCTTCCACCGCCGTCTTCATCCTGAGCCTGCCGCTTTATTTCAGCTTCGACGTGACCACGGCCGAGATGCAGTTCGTCGAACGGGCTTCGTGGATCGAGCGATTCAATGTCTACTACCACCTGGGCCTGGACGGCATCTCGCTGCCGCTGGTGCTGCTCACCACTCTTCTGACGCCGCTGGTGGTCATTGCCGGGTGGCGGGTGATCCAACTGCGTCCGGCCCAGTACTTCGCCTCGTTCCTGTTCCTGGAAGGCCTGATGATCGGTGTCTTCGCGGCGCTGGACGGGCTGCTCTTCTATGTATTCTGGGAAGCCATGCTGGTGCCGATGTTCCTCATCATCGGCATCTGGGGCGGCGAACGGCGCATCTACGCCACGGTGAAGTTCTTCCTGTTCACGTTCCTGGGCTCGGTTTTCATGCTGGTGGCGCTGATCTACCTGTATTTGCAGACCGGCAGCTACGCGATTCTGGCGTTCCATGACCTCCCGCTGACGCTGCCGGAGCAGCAGTGGATCTTCGTGGCGTTCCTGCTCGCCTTTGCAGTCAAGGTGCCCATGTGGCCGGTGCACACCTGGCTGCCGGATGCCCACGTGGAGGCGCCCACCGGCGGTTCGGTGATCCTGGCGGCGGTGCTGCTGAAGATGGGCGGCTACGGCTTCGTCCGCTTCAGCCTCCCGATCACGCCCGACGCGAGCGCGGCACTGGCCGGCATGATGATTGTTCTGTCGCTGATCGCCATCATCTACATCGCCTTCGTGGCCCTGGCCCAGGAGGACATGAAGAAGCTCATTGCCTATTCCTCCATCGCGCACATGGGCTTCGTGACGCTTGGGTTCTTCGTCATCTTCCACATGGCGGTGGATGCCGCGGGCGGTGTGGGTGGCGCAGTGGGCGCAGGCGGGGAGGGCGCAATTGGCGGCGATGGCGCGATGCTGGCGCTGCAGGGCGGCATGGTGCAGATGATCTCCCACGGCCTGATCTCCGGAGCGCTCTTCCTCTGCGTCGGCGTCATGTACGACCGGCTGCACAGCCGGCGGATCGCCGACTACGGCGGCGTGGTCAACACCATGCCCAAATTCGCCGCGCTGATGGTTTTCTTCGCGTTGGCCAATGCCGGCCTGCCCGGGACCTCGGGCTTCGTGGGCGAATTCCTGGTGATTCTCGGCAGCTTCCAGGCGAGCTTCTGGCTGGCCTTCCTCGCGGCAACCACACTGGTGTTCGGGGCGGCCTATACGCTGTGGCTGGTGAAGCGGGTCGTCTTCGGCGAGGTCGGGAACGACGGCGTCGCGACGCTCCAGGACGTCGATTCGAGGGAGTTTTTCTACCTGGCGGTGTTGGCGCTTGGCGTGTTGTTGCTCGGTGTGTGGCCTGCGCCGCTGATGGAAGTGATGGAAGTGACGCTGGCCAACCTGCTCGAGCACGTACAGCAGACGAAACTATGAACGGCATGACTTCAAATGCGTGGCGTGAAGGCAGTCGATGCCTGAAACAGGGTTTGCAATGGTCAGGATTGGTACGCGAGATGCCGGAAACAGGATCTGAAATAGCTGACGCGGTGGCTTCCCATGGGTGAGTGGATCCGAGCAGCGCCGGAGATCTTCCTGGTCTGCGCGATCAGCGTGATCCTGGTGGTGGACGTATTCCTGCCGCCGACGCAGCGCAGGGCCACGTTCTACCTGACAATGCTGACACTGCTCGGCACCGCGCTGTGCTCGGCGTTCTTCGGAGCAGGGGACCGGACCACACTGCTCTATGACAGCTTCGTCTCCGATCCGGCGGGCAATGCGCTGAAGTTGTTCGCCTACGCCATCGTCGCCATCGTATTTCTCTATTCGCGCGACTACCTGGAGCGCGAAGGCCTTCTCAAGGGCGAATATTTCATCCTCGGCCTGTTCGCGCTGCTGGGGATCATGGTCATGATCTCCGCCAACAGCCTGCTGATCCTCTATCTCGGGCTGGAACTGCTGTCGCTGTCGCTCTATGCGCTGGTCGCGTTCGATCGCGAGTCGAGCGTCGCGGCCGAGTCAGCCATGAAGTATTTCGTGCTCGGTGCCATCGCGTCCGGCACGCTGCTCTACGGGATCTCGATGCTTTACGGTGTCACCGGGACCGTGGATATCGGTGAGTTGGGGGCGTTTTTCTCGGGCGGAGAGAGTCCGCAGGTGGCAGCGCTCCTGGGCCTGGCCTTCGTGATCGTCGGTGTCGCGTTCAAGTTCGGTGCGGTGCCGTTTCACATGTGGCTGCCCGACGTCTACCAGGGCGCGCGCACGCCGGTGACGCTCTTTATCAGCACGGCCCCCAAGCTCGCGTCATTCGCACTCGCCTGGCGAGTCATGGTGGAAGGCCTCGGCGGCCTGCACGGCAGTTGGCAGGACATGGTCATCGTGCTCTCCGTGCTGTCGCTGGCGGTAGGCAACGTGGCCGCTATCGCCCAGACCAACCTCAAGCGGATGCTGGCCTATTCGACCATCTCGCATGTTGGCTTCATCCTGATGGGCTTTGTCGCCGGAACGCCCCAGGGCGTCAGCGCAGCCATGTTCTATACCATCGCCTATGCGTTCATGGCGGCAGCCGCTTTCGGCATGATCATCCTTCTCAGCCGCGAGGGCTTTGAAGCGGAAGAAATTGCCGACTTCAAGGGCCTCAACGCGCGGGAGCCGTGGTTCGCGTTGATGATGCTCATGGTCATGTTCAGCATGGCCGGTATCCCCTTGTTCGTCGGTTTCTACGCGAAGCTGGTGGTGCTGGAGAGCGTGCTCGATGCCGGGCTCGTCTGGTTGGCGGTTTTGGGCGTGTTTTTCGCGGTTATCGGCGCGTTCTACTACCTGCGGGTGATCTGGTTCATGTACTTCGCGGAGGCCGAGGCTGGGCATGCGGAAACGTTAGAGGCTTCCATGGGCTTACGGATCGTTGTCAGTGCGAATGCGTTGTTGATGTTGGCTTTGGGAGTATTTCCGGGGGTGTTGCTGGATTTGTGTGGAAGGGTGTTGGGGTAAGGAAGTACCCAAGTGCCTTGTGGTGTTGCAGGAACTTGCAAGCTCTCGTTAGGAACCTGCAGGAGCGTGGCGAGAATCGGGCTCGACGGCCTCCCCGGCGAATAACTCGAAGAAGAGCTTCTAACTGCTCGAGGTGTCTTCCGGTATTTCGCCCGGGCCGAATGACGTGCTGCCTTGCACCGAGTCGCAGTCCATTCCCGGCTCGGGAACACCGTCCACGGGGCATCGATACAGGCCCGCCTCGCCTCGGTCTCAGGCCGGAAGACCGTCACGGCGTGGGTGCAGTCCGATGCTGAGGACAGTCCCCTGAGGGAAACTCTCCCTGTTGATCCCCTGCTCGGCAGCTTCCCGGGCTCTTTCCATCTGCACCACCCAGACCTGCGGCTCACCGGCTTCGTCCCGCACCAGCGCATTGCGCGCTTCGTTCAGTGGAACGATGTGCATTTCGAAATGGGCCGCGTTCGGGACGACGCGAACCATCACGCCGGTAATGACCTTGTACACGCTGCCGTCATACATGGAATAGGAATGATGGGCTTGTACCGCACCGGCCAGCAGCGCCGCCGAAAGGATCCAGGCGGCGGCTGCCGTGCTCCTTGCCGCCGCTGCCGTGCACCGTGCCGGCGCTGCCGTTACTCGCTTCAAGCTCGTAACTGAATTCCCAATTCGTGTGCTGTGACCAGGCCTGAACGTTCGCCGTCCAGGCGATCAGGGCGTCGCCGTCCCAGAACCCGATCGTGTCGCCGTACCACTGGGGTACATCCGTTCCCAGCGGGAATTCCCGGCCGATGCGCACGGTACGGCTGACATTGTCGCTGGAAAATCCGAGCAACAGCACGACATCCGGCGTCACCACCATGTGGTTCGGGGTGGGCCCGGTGGCCCATTGACGCATGAACCCCTCGGGCCGGCAATACGAGGCGTTCCACTGATGGGCCGCGTTGACGCCTTCGTGATAGAGCTGTTGCACCAGGCGTTCCCGGTACTCCGGCGTCAGTAGCGACAGGATAGTGGGGACCTGATTGGCACGAACGTAGTTCCAGATGCGCCGTCCCTCGGGAATGTATTCCCGGTACACCCCGTCCCACTTGGGCCCTCGCCATGACTACGGACATTGGGCGGCGGATGCAGCGAGCTGAACGGCTCGCCCCGCAAGCCCGGGACATGCGGCGGTTGGACCTGTGCCGACACCGACGACGCTCCACCGATTGCAGAAACGAGAGACGCGGCCAATGCTGCTGTTGTCCTGCCGATTTTGATCATGGAGATACTACGCGTGTACCGGATTTGCAAACTCTATCACTCGGAGGTCCCATCGTTAACTACTCACCCGGCTTCATGTCCGACTAATCCCGCATGCCGGACCGGACGGTGTCGATGCGGGCCTGCTGCGAAGCGATTAGCGAGTTTCCGTTCCTGGCGCCGGAACTATCCGGAGACTTTCCAGTTCGGCCGCGTACGCCAGCCGGCTGTCCAGGCAAACAAACGAAAGCGGCGCTACCAACTGTTCCTGGACCAGCAGGGCCGCGCCAAGTTGACCCGCGTCCGCTGCTCTTAGCGGGTGTCGTGCAAGCAAAGCATTCGCCCGTGATCGAACTGCCAGTATTTCAGTGACTTCATCCCAACTGTCCGCAAAGGCGGCGAGTCGGTCCAGGAGTTCGCGGCGTTGCGGTCGGGAAAGCGATCCCTCGCGGGCGCGCCGTTCGATCGCGCTGACAATCTCGGTACGCGTCCATGCCCAGGTTACGATGTGTCGGTCCTCGGCAAGCAGGCTTCGGACCGCTGTACTGCCCGGTTCGACGACGAGCAGCGGGACGAGCGCTGACGCATCCCAATATTTCACAGTCGGTCGGTTCGCTCTTCCATGAGCGCCGCCGACAGGCTGGTTGGCAACTCAAGCGGGGACTCATTCAGAATCGCGTCCGCTCGTCCCTTGCCTGGACGCAGCAGGCCGGTCTTGATCAGCGATTCTCGCAAGCCGTCTCCGCTTGCTACCGGTGGAGTCAGTCGTGCAACCGGCGTGCCCCTGTCCAGAACCTGGACCTCGCCGCCACGGCGGACTTCGCGGATGTACCGCGATAGGTTGGCCTTCAGGTCGGAAATCGATACTGTCGTCATCGTGACTACTATGGCTTGATCATAATGACTAATCAAGGCTGTTTACGCAGTACCTCCAGGAATGCTTCCCCGTGGCGTTCCAGTTTCTTCTCGCCAACGCCTTGCAGAGCCAGGAGTTCCGTCGGTGACGACGGCCGCAAACGAACCATCTCCATGAGCGTCGCGTCGTGAAAGATGACGTACGGCGGCACGCCCGCTTCACGGGAGAGTCGAGTACGCAGTTCGCGCAGGGATTCCCACAGCGGCTCATCCTCCGGCGTGACCTGGTATGAGGGTGCGCGAGCGGTCTTCCTGATCGCGCGCTTCGATGAGGTATCTTCGCGCAGCCGAACCTGCTCTTCGCCCTTGAGCAGTGGCCGGGACTTCGGCGTGAGGCGCAGGGCGCCATAGCGTTCCGCATCGGAGCGCAGGTACCCCTGCACCATCAATTGCCGCACGATGGACCGCCACTGGACCGCCGAGCGGTCCTCGCCGATGCCGAACGTACTGAGGTGTTCGTGGCGGTTGCGTAGGGCCTTGTCCGTGTCCTTGCCTCGCAGCACGTCGATCACGTGGGCTCCGCCGAAGCGCTGGCCGGTGCGGTAGACGCAGGACAGCAGCTTTTGAGCTTCCACCGTACCGTCCCAGGTCTTGGGGGGTGTCAGGCAGATGTCGCAGTTGCCGCAGTCTTCGACGAGGCTGTCTCCGAAGTATTCCAGCAAGGCGCGGCGGCGGCAGGCGGTGACTTCACACCAGCCCAGCAGCGCGTCCAGCTTCATCCGCTCGATGCGCTTGTGTTCCTCGTCCGCCTCGGACTGGTCTACCATCTTGCGCATCCGGACCACATCCTGCAGCCCGTAGACCATCCACGCTTCGGCGGGCTCGCCGTCGCGGCCCGCGCGACCCGTCTCCTGGTAGTAGGCCTCCATGCTCTTGGGCAGGTCCACATGGGCCACGAAGCGGACATCGGGTTTGTCGATGCCCATGCCGAAGGCGATGGTCGCCACGATGACCACGCCGTCCTTGTACTGAAACCGGGCCTGGTGTGCGTTGCGAGTCCTGGACGACAAGCCCGCGTGGTAGGGAAGAGCGGTGAAGCCACGGCCCGCCAGCAACTCGGCCAATGACTCGACTTTCTTGCGCGTCATGGCGTAGACGATGCCGGTCTGGCCTTGCCGTTCTCGCAGAAAGGTGAGGAGCTGGGTGTTGGCGTCGGCCTTTGCCTGAACGGTATAGCGGATGTTGGGCCGGTCGAAGCCGCTGATGAACCGCTCCGCGCCGTTGAGTTCGAGTCGTGACAGGATTTCCCGGCGCGTTAGCTTGTCGGCCGTGGCGGTCAGTGCCATTCTCGGCACACCGGGGAATCGCTTGGCCAGGACATTCAGCCCCAGGTAGTCCTGCCGGAAGTCATGCCCCCATTGCGAGACGCAGTGGGCTTCGTCGATGGCGATAATGGCGAGGTCTATGTGGCCCAGGCGCTCGAGCGTCTCCTCCTGCAGCAACCGCTCCGGGGCAAGATAGAGCAGGTCCAGCGCCTGCGCGGAGACGGCATCGAGTATCTCGCACTGCTCGGGCCAGGAAAGTGAGGAGTTCAGGAACTCGGCACGCACGCCGAATTGTTTGAGGGCCGACACCTGGTCCTGCATCAGGGCGATGAGCGGCGAAACCACCAGGCCGACGCCGGGGCGGATCATGGCCGGCAACTGGTAGCAGAGCGACTTGCCGCCGCCGGTGGGCATGAGCACCAGCGCGTCCCGGCCGGCGAGCGCCGCGGTCACGACCTCCACCTGGCGTCCGCGGAAGTTGTCGAATCCGAAGACGTTGCGGAGCAGTTCCTGCGCGCGCTCGATCAAGATGTACTCAGCTTGAACCCACGATAAGCGTAGCATGCAGAACGCGGTGTCTCAGGCCCATTTCCCTGCAATTCAAATGGAATTGTGCAAGCCGGGCGATGATGAGACAAGTGCAACAGGCTGTTGCGCCAAACCATCGCCGCTAGTATGATTCCCGGCCCCTGTTGCGGGGTGGAGCAGTCAGGCAGCTCGTCGGGCTCATAACCCGAAGGTCGTAGGTTCGAATCCTACCCCCGCTACCACCACATCGGCGGATTTGTCACGACTTGCGCGGCGATTGCCGCGCTTGATGCCGTTACGCCTTTGCGAGCTACGCCACCGTGCCGGCATCCGCATCCGCATCCGCTGCCGCAATCGCGTCGATCACGATCTCCGGCAGCAGTATCTGCGGCAGGATGGTGGGGTTGTCCAGCGACGATCCCTCGGGGAAATAGAGATACAGCGGCACGCCGACGCGTCCGTAGCGGCCGAGCCATTCGGTGATCAATGGATCCTCGCTGGTCCAGTCGCCTTCAACGACCTTGATGCCACGCTCGTTGAAGGCAGTTCCCACCGCATCGGTGGCCAGCGCGACTCTTTCGTTGACCTTGCAACTGACGCACCAGTCGGCGGTGAAGTAGAGGAAGACAGGCTCGCCGGCGTCGATGTAGCCGGCAACACGCTCGGGCGTGAAGTGCTCGAGTTCGAGTTGGCCCAGGTTGCCTGCATCGGTTCCGGACAATGAGACCGGCGCCGCCCGGTAGTCCTCGATTCTCAAGCCGATCAATACGGTGCCGACCAGACCCAGCACAGCCGCGGCGCTCCAGGCGTAACGTCGGCGGGCATGCGCCACATGTCCATAGGCCCACACTGAGAACGCGAAGCACAGAGCCGCCACCAGGCTGACGGTCATGGAGTCGACGCCGAGTTGCTTGCCGATCACCCAGAAGAGCCACACGGCTGTTGCCAGCATCGGGAACGCCAGGGCATTCTTGAAGGTCGCCATCCATGGCCCGGGCCTGGGCAGGACCCGCCCGGCTGCGGGCACATGGCTCAGCAGGAGGTAGGGGAATGCCAGGCCCAATCCCAGCGCCAGGAATATGCTCAGTGCCACCACCGCGGGTTGTACCAGAGCGTAGCCCAGCGCACCGGCCATGAACGGCGCCGTGCACGGTGTGGCGACGACCACTGCCAGCAGGCCGGTAAAGAACGCCGCGCGGCGTTCGCCGCCTGCCGTGAGCGTCTGGCCGACGCCCATGATGCGCGTGCCGACCTCGAATACGCCGAACAGGTTCAGAGCAATCCCCAGCATCAGCAACCCGAGGGTGAGATTGACCACCGGCGATTGCAGTTGGAAGCCCCAGCCGACCGCCTGTCCGGCTTCGCGCAGCGCGATCAGCGCACCGCCTATGAGGGCAAAGGCAACCAGGATCCCGGCCGTATAGAGCAGGCCGCTCTGCGCCGCGACCCGTTGGTCGGTATGCGACAACTTCACCAGGCTCAACGCCTTCATGCTGAGGATGGGAAAGACGCAGGGCATCAGGTTGAGGACCACTCCGCCCAAAAAGGCGAAGATCAGTGCCAGCCCGAACGACAGGCCGGTGTAGCTCTGTGCCGCGGGCATCGGCGCGCCGCCGGCGCCGCCCAGAACCGATGCGGCCACGCCGGAACCTTCCTGCACGTTGAACGAGACCGCCTGTGTGATTCCGTCGTTGTCGATGAACGTCATCAGTGCCGCGAATTCGGTTGATTCGGTCATCCGGCGGGCGGAGTCCATGGAAACGACCGCGCCTCTCGGCGTGAATGAAATCGACTGCTGGCCGTACTCCACCAGGTTGCGCTCGGAGATGAAGAGATACGGGTCCGTGGCGTCGGTGGCCGCCTCGGGCGTCTCGATGGCGACCCGTACCGTACCGTCCAGGCGCTCGAACTGCGCCGGCCAGTCGACGGGTTCCGGCAGCTTGGCTCGAGCGGATGTAAAACGCTCCGCCTGCGCCGGGTCCGTACCGCCGTCGCCAACCGGCAGCGTCAGGAACAGGGTGGTGTTTTCCGGCACGCAGAGTTCATCGTCGCAGACCACCCAACTCGCCCGACCCTGCAACTGCACCGAGTCTCCGGATGACAGGCCCGCCGGAACGGAGATATCGCTCAGCAGCAATATGGGCTCTTCGTAAGCGTAGGTGATGAGATCGATGAAGGGCAGAATGTGCGGGACCGGAAAGTCGAATGGAGCGGCCTCGAATCCTTCCTGGAGGTTCCAGCGCATTCGCGGCTCGAGGCCGGCATCGCCGGGGTTGCGCCAATAGGCGTGCCAGTCCGGGTTTGGCTCGAGATACAGCCCCACGGTCACCGTGCCGCCGTCCGCGGGCAGCGTGGCGTGCTCGGCGATCAGATCGACGGTGGAGTACGTGGTGGTGATCGGCGCGGCCGTCGCCGACCCTCCGAGCGCCAGGCCGGCAAGTACGGCTAACGGCCAGAATCGGGGTTCATTTCGCGAAATCATGTCAGTTGACAAAGAACTGCTTCATGTAACGGACGGACATCGGGGTGGTTTCCTCGACTGGCGTCGCATCGATGGAATAGACCAGCGTTTCGCCATCCGCGACGCTGCTTTCTCCGATGTAGTAGATCGCTTCCGCTTCGGTAATCTCACGCAGAGACACCGGCTTGAGTTGCCCGGTCAGATTGGCCGCGGACACTTCCACGATGCCCCGAACCGGGACGCCAATGGCCCCTTCCCGATTCCGGAGGATACTGACGTTGAGCATGGCCCTGTTGCCGCTGCGCACGATACCGTGGCGCTGGGCGACTTCGGCAGTCAGTTGTTCGGTGGTCAGCGCGTTGAAATGAAGGGTGTAGTCGCCGAAATTCTGCATGGTTTCGGTCACTGCCGCGGGTGTTTCTTCCGTCGCCTGCTGGCAGCCCGCGGCCACGAACAGGCTGGCCGTGGCCAACAGTCCCAGCCTTGAAAACATCCCCTTCCAATACATACCGTCGCTCCTGACCCCGGATACCGAATATAACTTAATCGCCCGAAGAATGTATATTTGCGGGCCAGTTCGAGCGGCCGGGCAATTCGGCCAGTCGGTGCGGTCGAAATGGGGCGGCAGATGAGCGAGCAAAACACACGGCGCCGGTCACGCGTGCGCGTTTGGGGATGGGGTCTTGGGCTGCTGGTTCTTGTGGTCTACCTGGGATTCATCGTGCTGGCAGTCATCAGGCTGCCGGGAGCCGTCGGCAATTGACAAGGCCCCAAGCCGTCAGTCAGCGCCAGTTGGCCTCCCATTCGCGGACGAGTTCGGCAACGAGCTCCGGGGATTCGGCCGCAAGATCGCGTGTCTCACCGGGATCCTCCGCCAGGTCGTAGAGTCTCCACGGAGTCGATTCCGTGCCGCCGGGCGGCGGTTCATTGACGATCTTGCGATTGCCGCGGATGAGTGTGCCGCCGGCTCTTGTGCCGACCCAGCCGGCGCGGATCGCGGACGGGTAGTTGACGAACGCGGCCGCGCGAAGGCCGCCTTCGGAGACTGAAGACTTCAGGTACTTGAAGGGGGCGGTCGCGGCCTGGCCGAACCCCCAGCCGTGGTCGACAAACGATCCCGCGCGGCCGAAGTTCTCTATCCTGTTGTCCACGTCCTCCGTCGGCGAGGGTCCGCTGCCGGTCGGACCCCGGCCCGTGTGCACGCCCTGCTCGCCGGAAGAGGCACCGTGATCGGCCGTGAACAGGATCACGGTGCGCTCGAGTTGTCCGCTGTCTGCCAGGTAGTCGAGGATACGGCCGACGCTCATGTCGAGATACTCCACCATGCCGGCATAGATCTCCTGGGCTCGCGAGTAGCGGCGTTGTTCCTCCGGGTTCAGATCGGACCAGGGCTCGGCTACACGCTCGAAATCCATGAGGCTCGCCGAGGCAGGCAGTACGCCGGCTTCGCGGGCCCGCTCGAAGCGCCGTTCGCGCAGCGCGTCGTAACCGTCGTCGTAGCGGCCGGCGTAGCGGTCGAGCCAGTCCTCCGGTAGCTGCAACGGCCAGTGTGGCGCGGTATAGGGCATATACGCGAACCAGGGTGTGCCCTCTTCGGTCGAACGCAAGTACTCCAGCATCTTGTCGGTATAGGCGCGCGTTGCATAGAAATCCTCGGGGAGATCCTGAGGCGTCAGCTCTGTGCCGTCCTCTTCGTAACCCAGGGCGCGGCCAAGAAAAAGCTCCGGGAAGTAGTTGGCGGATCCACCGGTCTGTACAAAGGAACGATCGAATCCGCGGGCGTCGGGCGTATAGCCCTCGATGTCTCCCAGGTCCCATTTCCCGGTAGCGTAGGTCGCGTAACCCGCGTCCTGCAGCAACTCCGCAATGGTGGCGTAGTTCAGGCCGAGGGCTCCCCCGCGCTGCCCGGCGCCTCCTGACTCGATCCCTGATCCGCCGGCTTGCATGCCTGGAGAATGACCAATCCGAGGGCGCTCAAGGCGTACTTGTATTTCATGCTCTTCATTCCGCCTAATATATCGACTTGGCGTCGAAAATGCCTTCTGGGGGGATTCCATATGCGGGTAAACGGGTTTCTCCTCGTTGCGTTCACGCTTGCGCTGGCGCTTTTCCTGTCGCTGGGCACGTGGCAACTGTGGCGGGCCGATCAGCGAGCGGCGAGCTTCGAAGCGTTCTCGCGGGCGGGCGAGCGTCCGGCACTGGAGGCTCCTGTCGAGGCGGAGGATTTCGAGCAGCTCCGCTACCGCTGGCTCGAACTGCGCGGACGGTACCTGTCTTCACGGCAGGTCCTGCTCGATAGCATGACTCACCAGGGGCGCGCCGGTTATCACGTGCTTACGCCCTTCAGGTTGGCGGAAGACGAGCCGTGGGTGCTGGTGAACCGCGGTTGGGTCCCGGCGGATCCCGAGCGCCGCCGGCTGCCTGAGGTGGAAATCGGTGAATCGGCCCGCGTGATTCGGGCGAGGATCGATGCGCTGCCGCGCCCCGGGCTGACCTTTGACGACCCGGAAGCCGAAGCAAGCGGCTGGCCTCAGGTTCTCTTGTTTCCCACCTTCGCGGACCTGGAAGCGCGCCTGGAACGCCCGCTCGCGCCCTATCAACTATTGCTCTCGCCCGACGCCGCCGACGGGTTTATCCGCGCCTGGCAGCCACGGGCGATGCGGCCGGAAAGGCATATCGGTTATGCGATTCAGTGGTACTCGTTCGCCGTTGTGCTCGGGGCAATCGGTGCCGTCCTTTGGTGGCGCGCAAGGCGGAACTGAAGGCGTTTTGCGAACTTTCGCGTGGGCGAATGACTGTTGCAGCGCGCCGAGCGTCCAATCCGCGCTTCAGATATGGACGCCGAGCCAACATTCTGGTGGAATACGCGCGCCGGAATCTGCAATGGAGCAAGCGATGCGAAAGGCTGTGGTGGGAGTGTTGTTGGCCATGTTGGCCATGTTGGCGACCGTTGGCGCGGCGAGACTGGCGTTCGAACTGAAGACGGACATAAATACCGGTCCAGTCAACGAAGCCTGGGCACAAGGCACGGCGGAGTTCCGCGCCTGGAACAACGTGCGCTGGACGACCTGGATCATCGACGGCGAATTCGTGCAGATTCCGGAGGATGCCAGGAGTTGGCACCGCCACACCAGCGCCAGCATCGACTTTGTCGGTTGGGAAGGTGTTCCTTACCAGGCCAAGGTCGATGGCGACGCCTTCCTGCTGGCCGAACACGGCGACTGGAACGGTCACGTCGAGCATTCGGAGGCCATTCGCTACCGCGATTGGGATGGTACCCGACAGCTCCGAACCGTGGCCCAGTTGAGCCGCTAGCATCCGCCGCGCAATTTACTTTGAACTTGAAGGCGTCTTGCCCTATGCTACGGCGCGCGAGAGTCATTGCACACCAGAGAAACGACCAGGATAAGTCCCTACCCTGTGATCTTCGCAAGCGTTTTGTTTCGAGTCCGTGCGGCCATGCATATGGGCATGTGTCCGTGAAGGTGCGCAGCTCCATTGCCCACGCTCTCGATGGCATTGGAGTCCTGACCCGACTCCGACCCATTTTCTCCCAGGGCTTGCTCTGCTGCCTTCTGTTTATCCTTCCATCCCGCCTCCTGGCTCAAGGCTGGGACATGCGCGAAGGCGTCACCGACATGAGCCAGCGCATCCAGACGTTGCACCACATCAGTCTGTTCGTCTGCCTCGTCGTCGGAATACTCGTCTTCGGGGCGATGTTCTACACGATCTTCGCGCACCGGCGGTCCAGGCACCCGGTGCCGGCCAACTTCCACGAGAGCACCAAGGTGGAAGTGATCTGGACGCTGATCCCCACGCTCATCCTCATCGGCATGGCGGTGCCTGCAACGCTGACGCTGCGTGACATCGAGGACAACAGCGACGCGGACGTGACGATCCTGATCACCGCGTCCCAGTGGAAGTGGCACTACCAGTACGTCGATGCCGGGATCGGCTTCTACAGCAATCTTGCCACGCCCACGGAGCAGATCAGCGGCCTTGAGGAGAAGGGCGAGAATTATCTTCTCGAGGTGGACAACGCACTGGTCATACCGTCGGGGCTAAAGGTTCGCTTTCTGACCAGTTCCGACGACGTCATCCACTCCTGGTGGGTGCCGGATTTCGCCGTGAAGCAGGACGCAATCCCGGGATTCATCAATGAAGCCTGGACGCGGGTCGACGTGACGGGCATCTATCGAGGCCAGTGCACCGAACTTTGCGGTATGAACCACGCCTACATGCCCGTGGTGGTGGAGGTGGTGCCGGCGGAGGAGTTCAACGCCTGGATCGAGGATCAGCGAATCGCCATGGAGTTGGCAGGGGACGCCGCCGTGGCCGCCCGCAGCCGCGATTGGTCCATGGAAGAACTGATGCCCATGGGCGAAGCGGTCTATCTGCAGCACTGCGCCACCTGCCATCAGCCTGACGGTTCCGGACAGGGCATCAAGTATCCCGCTCAGGCCGGCAGCCTGATCTCGACCGGACCCGTGGATGTCCATATCGAAAGGGTCCTGAACGGCGTGGTCGACACCGAAATGCAGTCCTGGGCGCCGCAATTGTCGGACCTGGATATCGCCGCGGTCATTACCTACGAGCGCAACGCCTTCGGTAACGACATGGGCGACCTCGTCCAGCCGCTCACCATCTACAATTCCCGCTAGGTTGCCGGCCATGATTGCCCACGCAGACACCATACCCCCGGCAAGACACCCGCTGATCGCCTGGATCCTGCGTTGGATTCTCACGACGAACCACAAGGAAATCGGCACGCTCTACCTGTGCCTGAGTTTCACGCTGTTCATCATCGGCGGCGCCATGGCCATGGTGTTTCGCCTGGAGCTGGCGCAGCCGGGGCTGCAGTTCGTCGGCGCCGATTTCTACAATCAGATGGTGACCCTGCACGGCCTGGTCATGGTATTCGGCGCGGTGATGCCGGCTTTCGTGGGGCTCGCGAACTGGATGATCCCGCTGATGATCGGCGCCCCGGATATGGCTCTGCCGCGGCTCAACAACTTCAGCTTCTGGATCCTGCCCTTCGCCTTCTTCATGCTGCTGTCCTCGCTGTTCATGCAGGGCGGGGCGCCCAACTTCGGCTGGACGCTGTACGCGCCGCTGTCCACAACCTACGGTCCCCCAAGCACCGACTACCTCATCTTCGGCGTGCACCTGATGGGTATCTCGTCGATTCTCGGCGCCATCAACATCATCGTGACCATCTTCAACCTGCGTGCGCCCGGCATGACGCTGATGAAGATGCCGCTGTTCGTGTGGACCTGGCTGATCACCGCGTTCCTGCTGATCATGGTGATGCCGGTGCTGGCGGGCGCGGTCACCATGATGCTCACCGACCGGCACTTCGGCACCAGCTTCTTCTCCGCGGCGGGCGGCGGCGACCCGGTGATGTTCCAGCACGTGTTCTGGTTCTTCGGGCACCCCGAGGTCTACATCATGATCCTGCCGGGGTTCGGGATCGCCTCGCAGATCATCCCGACCTTCGCGCGCAAGAAACTGTTCGGCTATCACTCCATGGTCTATGCCACCGCGTCCATCGCTATCCTGTCGTTCGTCGTCTGGGGGCACCACATGTTCACCACGGGCATGCCCCTGGTGGCTGAGCTGTTCTTCATGTACATGACGATGCTGATCGCCGTGCCCACGGGGGTGAAGGTCTTCAACTGGGTGGCCACCATGTGGCGAGGCTCGATGACCTTCGAAACGCCCATGCTGTTCGCCATCGGCTTCGTGGTGATGTTTACCATCGGCGGGTTTTCGGGGCTGATGTTGGCCATCGTGCCGGCCGACTTCCAGTACCACGACACCTTCTTCGTGGTGGCGCATCTGCACTATGTGCTGTATCCCGGTGCGATCTTCGCGACGATGGCGGCGGTTTACTACTGGCTGCCCAAGTGGACCGGCAACATGTACAGCGAGCGGCTGGGGAAAATCCACTTCTGGTCCGCGGTCTTCGGCCTGAACCTGACGTTCTTCCCGATGCACTTCGCGGGACTCGGCGGCATGCCGAGACGGATCGCGGACTACGCGCTGCCGTACGCCGACCTGAACCTGGTTTCCAGCCTTGGCGCCGGGATCCTCGGACTGACCCAGTTCCTGTTCCTCTATATCGTCGTGGACGCGGTCCGGGGCGGCGCCGGCAAGGCCACCGGCCAGGTGTGGGACGGCGCCGAAGGGCTCGAGTGGACGCTGCCGTCGCCTGCGCCCTTGCATTCGTTCCACAAGCCTCCTCAGGTGGACTAGCGCATGGGGATCGGCGACAGGACAGCTTGCATCGTTGAACAGAACGTGGGGGTGGTGCCGTGACCGAGCGGCAGGCAAACCGACAGCCAGATCGCCAGGCACGGCTGCGCAAGCACACCGCGCTGCTCGCCGTGGTTGCGGTGGGCATGTTCGGGTTCGCCTTTGCGCTGGTTCCGCTCTACACGATCTTTTGTGAGATTACGGGTCTCAACGGCAAGACTTCGGGTCAGGCGGCTACGAGTGTGCCGGTAGCGGCAAGCGCGTCGCATTCAGCGTCCGAAACGCTTGAACGCGAGGTGACGATTCAGTTCCTTGCCAATGTAAGCCGGGGGATGCCGTGGGAGTTCAGGCCGACCGAAAGCCGCCTGCGTGTGCGGCTCGGAGAAGTCACGGAGACCACGTACTACGCTCGCAATTTCGCCAACCGGACATTTACCGGCCAGGCGGTGCCGAGCGTCACCCCGGGTTACGCGGCCCGCTACCTTCACAAGGTCGAATGCTTCTGCTTTACCCAGCAGCACCTGGAGGCGGCCGAGGAGATCGACATGCCGGTGTATTTCTACGTTGGCGAGGACCTGCCCTCGGATATCGGCACACTCACGCTTTCATACACGATGTACCCGGTTTCCTCCGGAACGAAACAGGCGTCCGACCGCGCCGGCGAGACCACTGAGACGATGTCGATGGACCACTCGGAGCACTCCGTCCCATGAGCGACTCGCACGACTCGCACGACACGAACGGCACGAACGGCACTCCGCGCTATTTCGTTCCTCACAGCAGCGTGTGGCCCATCATCGGCTCGATCGCACTGTTCCTGACGGCCTTCGGTGCGGCGACCTTCATACAGCAAAGCACCGACAAGGTACTGACGGCCACGGGTTCCTACGGCCAGATCATATTCTTTATCGGACTCGCCTCCATCGCCTTCATGATGATCGGCTGGTTCGGGACGGTGATCAAGGAATCGCTTCAGGGAATGGTCAGCGGACTGCTGGACCAGTCCTATCGACAGGCCATGGTGTGGTTCATCATCTCGGAAGTGATGTTCTTCGCGGCGTTCTTCGGGGCGCTTTTCTATGCCCGCCTCATCTCGGTGCCGTGGCTCGCGGGCGCCGGCGCCAATCTCGAGACGCACCTCTTCCTATGGCCCGATTTCGCCGAAACCTGGCCGCTCTTCATGACGCCCGGCGGTACCGCCACCGAGGCGATGGCGGCCTGGGGACTGCCCTTTATCAATACCGTCATCCTCGTCACCAGCAGTGTCACCGTGACGTTCGCCCACTGGGCGCTGAAGAAGAATCAGCGCGGCGCGTTGCAGGCCTGGCTGGCGCTGACCGTCGGGCTGGGATTCGTCTTCCTGATTCTGCAGGGCGTGGAGTACGTGCACGCCTATTCCGAGCTTGGTCTGAACCTGTCAGCGGGAATTTACGGCTCCACCTTCTTCATGCTGACCGGATTCCACGGCGCCCACGTAACGCTGGGCGCGACGATGCTGGCAGTCATGCTGCTGCGAATTTTCCGAGGGCATTTCACACCCGAAAACCACTTTGCGTTCGAAGCGGCCAGTTGGTACTGGCACTTCGTCGACGTGGTCTGGCTGTTCCTGTTTACGTTCGTCTACTGGTTCTAGGCGGGTGGAACGATGAATCGAGTGACGAATCCGTATGCCAGCAGCACGAGCAGGGCAATGGCCAGCGCAACGCGAATGCTGAGCGACTGCACGGTGCGCTGTGTCGTGCCGCGGTCGCGCACCAGGAAGAACAGTCCACCGCCGAGACTGACCAGGATGCCGATCATCACGGCGATGATGAGAACGTCGAGCATTTTTGGGTGCGTCCTTTAAGGGCGGGGCTCCATCGAAACAAGAGCATGGGTTGATGTCAAGAACCGCGGAAATCAAGCTGACCGTCGATCTCGACAGGGACAATGTCCCCACGGCGATCGCCTGGGAGGCGTCGGAGGCACAGTCGGATGGTCCGACGGTGTGCCAATCGATGATGTTGTCGCTTTGGGATTCCGAGCACCGGACCATGGCCGCAATCGATCTCTGGGCCAAGGACACCACCGTTGACGACATGAACCTCTTTTTCTATCAGGCATTTCACCAGATGGCCGAAACCTACCAGCGGGCTACCCAAAATCGCGATCTGGCAAAGCTGATCCACGAGTTCGGCGAGCGCTTCGGCGGTACTGTCGGCCTGGTGAGCAATGGCGCCGCCAACGGGCGCCACCGGAAACTGGTGGATCTGGTTGGCATGGCCGAACAACAGGGAAACGGTTAGATGGGCGTTTCGCTCGTACCCACACTGAAAGTACTGCGGCCGACGGCGATGATCGTCGGGGTCGCTTTCGTCGGCCTGCTGTTCGGCTATTGGCTCAACAGGACATTCGTGCCGGGCACGGCGCCGGTGCAGCCGATCAATTTCAGCCACCAGATCCATGCCGGTCTGTACCAGATCGAGTGCCTCTACTGCCATACGAACGCGCGAAGGTCGGCCTCCGCAGGCGTGCCGCCGGTGAGCAAGTGCGTCGGCTGCCACCAACTGGTGGTGCCGGATCGCCCCCAGATCAGGCTGGTGATGGAGTACTGGGAGAACCAGGAGCCAATCCCGTGGGTGAGGGTCCACGACCTGCCGGATTTCGTCTACTTCCCGCACAAGCGCCATGTGGCCGCGGGGGTGGAGTGCCAGACGTGTCACGGCCCGGTGGAAACCATGGACGTGGTTTCCCGGCAGGCGCCGACAGAGATGGGTTTGTGCCTGACGTGTCACAAGGATCACCAGGTCGAGTTCGGGCTTGACTGCCTGACCTGCCACAAGTGAATCGGGGACAAGGGTATCCAGATGGCCAGCATTGACCGTAGAGACTTCCTGAAACTGGTAGGCGCCGGCGGCGTGGGTACCGGCGCAGGCTTCATGCTGCGGGAAGCGATCAAGCACCCGGTAGAGAACCTGGTTCCCTATCCAATCCCGCCCGAAGACTTCAGTCCGGGAATCGCGACCTGGTACAACACGGTCTGCTCCATGTGCTCGGCGGGATGTGGAATTACCGTGCGGACCCGCGAGGGCCGCGCCAAGAAGATCGAGGGCAACCCGAGTCACCCGGTCAGCCAGGGGCGGTTGTGCGCCAGGGGTCAGGCCGGGTTGCAGGTGCTCTACAACCCCGATCGCGTCACCACGCCACTGCGGCAGACCGGTGAGCGCGAGTCCGGCGACTGGCTGCCGCTGACCTGGACCGAAGGCCTGGCACAACTTTCCGGACGGCTTGGCGAGCTGAGTTCCAGCGGGCAGGGTGGCGCCGTATGCCTTCTCAGCGAAGGCCAGCGCGGCCACATGCATGGGCTGTTCGAGCAGTTCGTGGCGGAAATCGGTTCCGAGCGGTTGGTCTACTACGACTACGACCATCCGCATCCGTTGCTGGCGGCCATGAACCGTCTGTTCGGGGCCTCGCAGCTTCCCTATTTCGATCTCGGTAACACCAACTACCTCGTATCCTTCGGCGCCGACTACCTGGGAAGCTGGCTGTCGCCGGTGCACCATGGCCTGGGATTCGGCCGGAGCCGCCAGGGCCGTGAGGACCTCAGGGGTCGGTTCGTCCAGATCGAACCGAGGATGACGCTGAGCGGCGCGGCGGCGGACGAGTGGATTGCCGCCAGTCCTGGCACTGAAGGCATCCTCGCGTTGGCAATGGCCAACCGAATCGTCGGTCAGGGCGCCTACCAGGGCGACGACGCGGACGCCTGGGCGGCGGCGCTGGCGCCTTATTCCGCCGATGCCGTCGCAGAACAGACCGGCGTTTCTGCGGAGACCATCACGCGCCTGGCCGACACGTTCGCCGAATCCGGGCCAAGCCTGGCAATCGGCGGCGACGGCGCCGGCCGACACAGCAACGGTGTCGACGCGCTGACAGCCATTACCGCGCTCAACTATCTGGCAGGAAATCTCGGGATCGAGGGCGGATTGATCTTCAATCCGGAACCCGTGGCAGGGCAGGGCGCGGCCGCGCGGCATGCGAGCTACCGGTCGATGCTCGCGTTGGCCGAGGACGCCCGGGAAGGTCGGATCCAGGTACTGATCGTCAACCAGGCCAACCCGGTGTTCACGATGCCCGAGGCCGCGGGCATCAGGGAAGCGCTGGCCGCAATCCCACTCATCGTCAGCCTGTCCAGTTTCATGGACGAAACCACGGCCATGGCCGATCTGATCCTCCCGAGCCACACGTATCTCGAGAGCTGGGGCGACGACTTCCCCGAGCCGGGCGTCGGTTTCCGGGCCGGGGCCATATCCCAGCCCGTGGTTTCGCCGCTCTACGATACCCGCGACACCGGCGATACGCTGCTGGCGGTTGCCGCTGCGGTGAATCCGGAAGGTGGGCTGACCGCGGCCTCGACGGAAGAGTATCTGCGGGATCGGTGGCGGGCCATTTTCGACCGCGACGGCGCGGCTGAATCGGCGGCGGAGGACGCGCAGGAAACGGTTGCAGCCGAGATCGTGGAAGTCGCGGCCACTGAACTTGCTCCGGCAGAGGGCGCGGTGGCCACGGAAGCGGATCCGGCCGGTTGGATGCCGGACGCCTTCGACGAATTCTGGAATTCGGTCCTGCGGGCCGGCGTGTGGGGCGAGAATACCCGCGCAGAGCCTGCGGTCGTGACGGTGGACGCGAGCGTGATCGACAGCATCGGCGTGGACGCGCCCGAGTTCTCCGGATCGAGCGACGCCTATCCCTTCATCCTGCACCCCTATCTTTCCCTGACCATGCATGACGGCAGCGGGGCCAACCTGCCGTGGATGCAGGAACTGCCCGACCCCCTGACCAGCGTCGTCTACGGCTCCTGGCTTGAAATCAATCCGGCCACCGCGCAGGAACTGGGTTTGCGGGACGGCGACCTGGTCGAGGTCGAGTCGCCGGACGGCACCGTTTCGGTGCCGGTGCTGACGTTTCCCGCGATCATGCCGAACGTGGTGGCGATGCCGGTCGGCCAGGGGCATAGCCAGTATGGCCGCTACGCCAGCGGCCGCGGCGCCAACCCCATCGAGATCCTGTCCCCGCAGATGGAGCCCGAGACGGGCAGCCTGGCCTGGAACGCGACCCGCGTCAGGCTCAATCCCACCGGCCGGCGCGCCAACCTCGTGCGCACCAGCGGCCTGTCGCGGGATCTCGGGCGCGGGATCATCCAGACCACGGCCTCGGGCGAAGAAGAGCACGCAAGCACGAACCTGCGCAGTATTCCAATCACGGTGGAACCGGCATGACCTTCATCGACGACTTTTTGGCCAGTTGGCGGGAGTACCGGGAACCCGGCTATTACGGCGAGTTCGACTACCACTGGACCATGACGGTGGACCTGGACCGCTGTACCGGTTGCGGCGCCTGCGTCACCGCCTGCCAGGCCGAGAACAATATTCCCATCGTGGGCGAGGATGCGCTCTCCCGCGGCCGGGAAATGCAGTGGATCCGTATCGAGAAGTACTGGGAAGGCGAATTTCCCGATGTGAAATTGCGCTTCATTCCGATGTTGTGCCAGCACTGCGACGCGGCGCCTTGCGAGACGGTCTGCCCTGTGAGTGCGACCTACCACAACCAGGATGGCCTGAACGCACAGGTCTACAACCGCTGCATCGGCACCCGCTCATGCGCCGTCTACTGCCCCTACGAAGTTCGTTACTTCAACTACAACAACCATCATTGGGACGCGCCGCTGGAACAGCAGTTGAATCCCGACGTATCGGTGCGGGAAAAGGGCGTGATGGAGAAGTGCACCTTCTGCATCCAGCGTATCCGCCAGGCCAAGGATGCCGCCAAGGACGATGGCCGCAGGCGCGTGCGCGATGGCGAGGTACAGCCGGCCTGCGTGCAGACCTGCCCGACCGAGGCACTGGTATTCGGAGATCGGAAGGATCCCGACAGCCAGGTCGCCCAGACCATGAACGACGAGCGGGCGTACCACGTACTGGAAGAACTGAATACCGCGCCTTCCGTCGTCTACCTCAAGAAGGTCGAAACCGATGCCGTCTGACGCAAGGCCACAAGCGCTGACCTACGCCGATGTCAACCGGGACGTGGTGCGTTCGCTGGTGGAAACCGGCTCGAAGTACTACATCACCCTGGCGTGCTCGGTCACCGTCATGCTGGTCTGCTTCTTCTTCCCCTGGTTCTATCAGCTCTACTACGGAATCGGCGCGGCCGGGGTCAATCATCCCTCCGTGTGGGGCACCTACCTGGCCAGCTTCATCTTCTGGATCGGCCTGAGTCACTCGGGCACGTTGCTCTCGTGCGTGCTGCACATCACCAACAGCGAATGGCGCAAGGCCATGTACCGCAGCGCCGAGGCCATGACGCTGTTCTCGCTGATGGTGGCGGCGATGATGGTGCTGGTGCATGTGGGCAGGCCCTGGTTCATCCACTGGGCCCTGCCGTATCCCAACCAGATGGAAATGTGGCCGAACTTCCGCTCGCCGCTGATGTTCGACGTGATGGCGATCACCACCTACCTGACGGGCAGTTCGATCTTCATCTACATGGGCTCGATTCCGGATTTCGCCGCGGTCAGGGACCAGACCACGGGCTGGCGCCATCACATGTACGTCCTGCTGTCGCTGGGTTGGCGCGGCACGGACCTGGAATGGCACCGGCTGCGCTGGGCCTACACGTTCCTGGCGGTATTGATCATCCCGCTGGCGGTCTCGGTGCACAGCATCGTGTCCTGGGACTTCGCGCTCTCCATCGTGCCGGCGCTACACCAGACCATCTTTGCGCCGTACTTCGTCGTCGGCGCCATCTATTCGGGCACAGCCGGGATCGTGACAGTGATGTTCTTTTTAAGAAAGTACATGAACTTTGAGCAGTATATTACTAAAGTACATTTCGATAACCTCGGGAAACTGCTCCTGGTTCTGTCGCTGATCTGGACCTATATCAACATGGTGGAGTTGTTTACCGGCTGGTACGGCGGCACGTCAACCGAGGGCGAGGCGCTACGGTATCGACTGTTCGGGTACTACGCGCCGCTGTACTGGGAGATGATCCTGTTCTGCGCCGTGGCCCCGCTGCTGCTGATCTCCACGCGGTTCAGAACGTCCTTTGTCCCGATGCTGATCCTGTCCATCCTGATCAACATCGGCATGTACACGGAACGCTTCCTGATCGTCGGGACGTCGCTGTCGCGGCAGTACCTGCCGGATGCCTGGGGGCTCTACGTACCGAGCCTGGTCGAAATTTCGATTCTCGTCGGTTCGGTGGCGATGTTCATCACGCTGTTCCTCATCTTCGTGAAGATATTCCCCAGCGTGTCCATTTACGAGGTCAAGGAGACGCTTCCCGAACCCGAACCCACCACCACTTCCGGAGAGCCCGAATGGCAACCCACGCACTAGGACTGTTCGGGACACCGTCGGAAGCGCTCGCCGCCGCGGGCGAGTTGAAGGGCAGCGGGTTCGGTCAGCCTTCGGTGATCTCGCCGATTCCGCTGGAGACGGCCGAGGAGGTGCTGGGCGAGAAGAAATCGGTGATCAAGCGCTTTACGTTCTTCGGTGCGATTTTCGGCTGCCTCGGGGGCTTCGCGCTCGCGGCGGGCACCGCGGTGCTCTACCTGCATCCCACCGGCGGCCGGCCGATCATCACCTGGCCGCCGTTCCTGATCATCACCTACGAGATGACGATCCTCTGCGGCATCCTGGCCACGGTCATCGGCTTTCTCATCAGTGCCCGGTTCCCCGCTTTTCGTGAACGGATCTACGTGCCGGAGGCCGCCGTGGACAAGTTCGCCGTGGCCGTGCCCTGCGAGGATCAGGGCGTGTTCGAGCGGGCGGAGGCGATCCTGCGTGGCGCCGGTGCCGAGGAAGTGCGGGAGGTGACGGCGTGACACTCATGAAACGATTGAGCTTTGCGGTCGTTGCCCCGGTTCTGCTGGGCCTGACAGCGGTCTCCTGGGCGTTTCCGTGGGACAAGGACATGGTCGATCAGCCGACGGCCAAGCCGCAGGAGTCCGAGGCGCCGATGGAATCCAGCGGCGTGCCTGTGGCAGGCGGCGAAACCCTGCCGGCACCCGCCACTGAAGCGGGCATGTTTGAAGCCAAGGACGCTGCCGTATTGTTGGAAAACCCTGTTCCTGCGACGCCCGAATCCGTGGCGCTCGGCCAGTATCTCTTCCAGATCAACTGTCTGGTTTGCCACGGCGCGGACGGGACCGGCACGGGACCGGTGGGTTTGCTGCTTGCAACGTCGCCGGTAGACATGAACGACGCCTACACCCAGGACCAGGCCGACGGGCAGTTGTTCTTCACCATTACCCGCGGGCGAGTGACGATGCCCTACTACCGCGACGCCCTCAGCATTGAAGAGCGCTGGCACGTTGTCAATTACATGCGCTCGGCGTTTGGCTCGGAATAAAACGGGGACTCGATACAAATGGCTTCCACATTCCGCACCACGCTTGCTCCCCGTTGGGCGTTCTGGGTGTTCGCAGCCCTCTTCGTGGTCGGCATCGCGAGTCTCGTTCTGGGAGCGAGCAATGGCTCACAACCCGATATCGGCCTGCTGACGGCGTCATTCCTGTTCCTGATGGGCATCAGCCAGACAGGCGTCGTCTTCTGCGCCATGACCCGCCTGGTCAAGGCCCAGTGGTCGAAGCCCTTCTACCGGCTCGCCGAATTGAGCACCCTGGCGTTTTTGCCGTTCGCGGTCGTGGGATTCCTGCTGATTTACGCCTATGGGCGCGACGAGTTGTTCTACTGGCTGAATCCTTCGCCGGAAGAGCACCTGAGTCCCTGGCTCAACGGAAACTTCCTGCTGATCAGGAACCTGTTCGGTCTCGGGCTGTTCTATGGGCTGTCTGTCTACTACGCGCTCAAGGGGCTGCGGCCGGACCTGGCCGGGGCCGAAGCCGGCAGCGCCGATCACCGCAAGGTCGAGTCCGAACTCTATATGCTGTCGCCCTGGATTCTTCTGGGTTACGTGATCTGCAACACGTTCTTTGCGTGGGACTTCGGCATGATGCTGATAGCCCACTGGCACAGCACCGTATTCCCGATTCTCTTCTGGTTCGGCAACATCTTTGCCGGAACTGCCGCGCTGATCGTCTTTCCGGCTCTGCTCGGTGGGCCGAAGTCGGCCGACTCGCCCTTCGGGACCGATCAGATCAAGAGCCTCGGCATGGTCGTCACCGGTTTTACCCTCATGTGGCTGTATTTCTTCTGGGCGCAGTTCTTCGTGACGTGGTTCGGCAACCTGTCCCACGAAACCGACGTGTTGTGGCGGCAGATGTACGGGCATTACGCGCCGTATTTCTGGACCATGATGTTCTGCTGCTTCTTCATCCCGTTCGTGTCGTTCATCTTCGCCTTCGTCAAGCGCTCCATGTGGGCCATGGGGATCCTTGCGATCGGGATCAACCTGGGCATCTGGCTATACAAGTATCTGACCGTGGTCCCGGTATTTTCGCCGGACGACACGCCGTTCAGCAGCTGGGTGGACATCGGCGTCTCGGTGGGGCTCGCGGCAGGCTTCATTGCCGTTGTGCTCGCCTTGGCCAGCCGCCTGCCGATCTACTCGCACTGGGAACTGGCGCTCAAGCCGGAACCAAGACACTGACGCTCAAGCCGGAAATCGACAAGCGCTTCCTCGATATTCTGAAGGCCAACAACCTGGACGCGATCGACGACTGGGATCGGCAACGGGTGGTAGAGGAGGGCGGCATCGGCTTCATGGAACTGCAGACCTGGATTGCCGCGGCTTCGGCCTACCGCGCGGGCGTAGGTGGGCAGCCTGTAGTAGACTTCCACGGCGTGACCGAAGAACTCGGCATCGCCACGGGCATTGTCCACGGCGATTGATTTTCGGCACGCGGGGGCAAGTCAACTTTAGTAATTCCGGCGGCACACTCCGGTCGAGGGGGTACGGCCGCAGAGGAGAGCGAGGCAATGAAACGACGTGAGTTTATCGGCGGGCTCGGAGGGGGCGCTGCGCTCGCAGCCTGTACCCCGCAGACCCAGCAACAGGGTGTTTCGGCCTCGGCGGAAAGGTTTTCCTGGAAGCTGGTCACGACCTGGCTGCCCAACTTTCCGGGTCTCGGTACAGGCGTCAATACGCTCGCTCGCTATATTCGGGAAATGAGTGCCGGCCGTATTGAGATCACCATCTATGCCGCAGGCGAGCTTGTTCCCGCATTCGAGGTTTTCGACGCCGTATCCCAGGGATCGGCCGAAATGGGTCATGGCGCGGCTTACTACTGGCGCGGCAAATCGGAGGCTGCGCAATTCTTCGCGACGGTTCCGTTCGGCTTGAATGCCCACGAACAGAATGCCTGGCTGTATTACGGCGGTGGTCTGGATCTCTGGCGTGAAGTCTATGAACCGTTCAACCTGATGCCGTTTCCCGCCGGCAACACGGGTGTTCAGATGGGCGGGTGGTTCAATCGACCCATCGATGGCTTGGCGGATCTCAATGGGCTCAAGATGCGTATTCCCGGCATCGGCGGCGAGGTCCTGCGGCGTGCGGGTGGCACACCGGTGAATCTGCCGCTGTCGGAAATATTCACTGCGCTGCAGACCGGCAGCATCGACGCGACGGAGTGGGTGAGCCCCTACAACGACGTGGCGATCGGCCTGCACCAGGCGGCTCGCTACTACTACTACCCCGGCTGGCAGGAGCCCGGCCCCACGCTGGAATGCATCATCAACCGCGATGCGTGGAATTCCCTGCCCGAGGACCTGCAGGCCATCGTCCGTGTGGCGTGTCAGGCCACGACCCTGGATATGATCTCGGAGTTCATGGCGCGTAACGCCACGTCGCTTGCACAGTTGCAGGCGGATGAGAATGTGGAGCTTCGCAAGTTTCCCGACGATGTCCTCGTCGGGCTCAAGGAATTGAGTCGCGAAGTGATCGAGGAACTTGCCGTCGATGATCCGGTATTTGCAAGAGTCTGGGACTCTTGTCGGGAGTTCATGGCCATATCGCAACCGTGGCAAGCCATCTCGGAGCAGGCGTATCTCCAAACCCAGACGGCGTCCTGACTGGGCGCATCGACGGTGATCGCAACCGTACGCCGTCTGGCGGAACGGTTGAATCGAAATCGATCCAGGTGAATTCGCAGCCCTGCGGCACCCTCAACTCGCGCAGCTTTCCTCGCTATGCGACGCAGTTGGCGGGGCAGTTTCCCGAACTCGACGAAATCCTGAACCGCTGGGGCATGCCTGGATTCTGGTGTCGCAGCACCGGGATAGAGTCATTGTTTCGCATCATTCTCGAACAGCAGATATCCGTCGCCGCGGCACGAACCCTGTTTCGTCGGGTCAGCGCTTCGTTGGGAGGGATGTCCGCGCGGCGGGTCTGCGGAGCCGGGCCCGATGGCCTTCGGGCATTGGGTTTGAGCAGGCAGAAGGCCCGCTACTGTCACGAGCTGTCACGGGCGGTGGTGGAGCGTCGCCTGTCCATCGCCGGCCTTGCGCGGATGAGCGACGAGGACGCCATAGCGGCACTATGCGTGCAACCGGGCATCGGGCCCTGGAGCGCGGCGATCTACCTCATGTCGTCCCTCAAGCGCATCGACGTATGGGCCCCCGGGGACCTCGCCCTGCAACGGGGCATCGAGGATATCTTTCCCGGGACCGATTCGGCTGCGTTGGTTCAAACCGGCGACCGTTGGAGTCCGTGGCGCGCGGTTGCAGCTCGGCTGGTCTGGCATCACTATCGTTGCAGGCTGACGAGCAGATAGCTTCCGCACCGCTCCCGGCGCGCTGGAATTCCCCTCCGTAGCTGGTTTACCCTAGGGTTGCATGCTCCGCATCTTGCCACCGCTACCGAGGAAATCGCCATGGCCAGTTTTTCAATCAACGGAGGGGCCGTCGAAGTCGACGCCGACCCGCGGACACCCTTGCTCTGGGTGATCAGGGAACACCTTAAATACACCGGAACAAAGTTCGGCTGCGGGGTCGGTCAGTGCGGTGCCTGTACCGTACACATCGATGGCGCTTCGACCTACTCCTGCCTGACGCCCGTGTCGGCTGTCGAGGGCCGCGAGATCACCACCATCGAGGGGCTGTCACCGGATTCCGATCACCCGCTGCAGCGGGCCTGGGTCGAGGAGGAGGTGCCTCAATGCGGCTATTGCCAGCCCGGCCAGATCATGCGGGCGGCCGATCTTCTGGCGACGAACCCCAGCCCGACCCGCGACGAGATCGTGACCCACATGAGCACCATTCTTTGCCGCTGTGGGACCTACAGTCGCATCATCAGAGCCATTGAGCGCGCTGCGGTTGAGGCCTGAGGTGGAGAATCGGGGCGCGACAGGCATATTCACTCCCAATCGCCGCGAATTTCTCCACGGCGTCGGGGGGCTGAC
Source organism: Candidatus Rariloculaceae bacterium (assembly GCA_965262365.1). GTDB lineage: Bacteria > Pseudomonadota > Gammaproteobacteria > Steroidobacterales > Rariloculaceae > UBA6522. The sequence continues at coordinate 1,439,054 of OZ253541.1, read as the reverse complement.
CCTGGCGATTGGCTCGTCCGGCCTGATCGGCGCCTGCACGACGGAACAGCAGCCGCCGGCATCGGCAACGGCGGAGATCACGCCCAATATCTGGGTCACTCTGGGTGCTGACGATACGGTTACCGTGCAGTATCCGGCCACCGAGATGGGGCAGGGCTCCTCGACAGCGTTGCCGCTGATTCTCGCCGATGAACTGGACGCCGACTGGGACAAGGTAAAGGTCGAAACGGTGTCCTTTCACGACGAAGCCTACGGCAACCCATTTTTCCAGAACATGCTCTACACGGCGGGGAGCCTGACGGTCCAGGCCTACTTCGAACCGTTGCGCCGAGCCGGCGCCCAGGCGCGCAAGCTGCTGGTGCAGTCCGCTGCAGCGCATTGGGAGGTGCCGGTGGTTGAGCTTGTCACCGAACCCAGCGTGGTGGTTCATCCTGCGTCGGGGCGCCGCCTGAGTTACGGTGAGATCGTGGCTTTCATGGAGCTCCCGGAAACGCTCCCCGAAGTGAGCGACGAGGAGCTCAAACCCTTCGGGGGACACCGCTATCTCGGCCTCGACATGCCGAGGCGCGACATGCTGGCCAAGTCCGACGGCAGCGCCGAATTCGGAATCGACGTGCAGGTGCCGGGGATGGTGTACGCGTCGGTGCTGAGGTCGCCTGTCGAAGACGAGCAGCCCATGGAGATCGACGACAGTGCGGCGCGGGCTGTGGAAGGTGTTACCGATATCGTGCCCCTGCCATGGGGCGTCGCCGTGGTCGCCGACACGTATGAGGCCAGCAAGTGGGGCAAGGAGGCGCTGGTCGTTACCTGGAGCGAGTCCTCGCGTTTCCGCGAAGCCAACTCCGAATCGGACATGGACGCCTACGTGGAGCAGGCGGAGGATCTTGCGCAGACGGGCACGGCCTGGCGCGCCGCGGGCGATCTGGACGCGGCCATGGATGGCGCGGCCGAGATCATCGAGGCGACCTATAGAAGCGACCCCGCCTATCACGCTCAGATGGAGCCCATGAACGCCACCGCCCACGTGACCGAGGACGGCAAGGCGGCGGAGATCTGGGTGAGCACGCAGACCCAGAGCCTGTCCATTCTCGGCGCCGCCGAATTTCTCGAGACCACGCCGGACAGGATCACGCTTCACCCGATGTTCATCGGCGGCGGATTCGGCCGGCGCACGTTGCGCAAGCAGCGCTACGTCGAGGATGCGTTGCTCGTGTCCAGGGCGGTCGGCAGGCCGGTCAAGGTCATCTGGACGCGGGAGGACGACGTCAAGGACGGTACCTTCAGGAATGCCGCGGCACAGTGCCTGCGTGCGGGTTTCGATGCGGACGGCAACCTGGTGGGCTGGCACCATCGCGTCGCCGCTCCGAGAGTACTCGAGTACATGAACCCGCCGCGTTGGGAGGTATCGGGAGGCCGGGACGTCATCGCCATGCTGGGCTCGGAGAGTTCACGATACGACATTCCGAATTTCACGGCCGAGCACATCATTACCGAACGCCGTTCACGGGTGTGTGCCTGGCGCGGCGTGGCGACCAGCTACACCAAGTTTGCCGCCGAATCTTTCGTCGACGAATTGGCGGCGGCGCGCAATATCGATCCGCTCGAATTTCGCAGGCAGCTTTGCCACAACAATCCGCGGGCGCTGACCGTGCTCGAAACCGTTGCCGAGATGGCGGACTGGTCGCGGCCAAGGGAAGGCACGGCGCTGGGCCTGGCGCTTGCAGGTTATGGCTCCACGTTTGCGGGAGGGATCGCCGAAATTTCCGTGGATGAGTCCAGCGGCGTCATCGACGTTCACAACTTCTGGCTGGTCGCGGATGCCGGTTACCTGCTGCAGCCCGGAAACTCGGTAGCGCAGCTAGAAGGCAACGTCGTCTTCGGGATCAGCAGTGCGTTGCGCGAGCAGATCGATATTGCCGGCGGGCAGGTCCAGCAGAACAACTACTACGACCATCCCGTCATGCGAATGCACGAGATGCCGAATATCGAAGTTCGGGCGATCTCCACGAATAATCCGCCCACCGGGATCGGAGAGGTCGGCCTGTCGTCGACGGCGGCGGCGCTGGCCAATGCCGTGTTTGCGGCAACCGGCGTGCGTGTGCGTCACATACCGTTGACACCGCAGCGGGTGCTCGCGGCGATAAACGCCTGAGCCGGCAAGCCTCGCGCAAATCGGTACTCGGGCGAACTACGACCTGAGGAAAATCGGCACGCGCGCGCTTCACCCGCGGCTCGGTCTCCCGGCCACGCCGCAACCAATCCAGCGTTTTCCAATACCGAAATGAGCCTGAAGCGATAGGTTGACTGGGCTGTAGGCGGAGTTGGGATTGTTATTGAATGGACCGTCATCCTGAGGCACAGGCGGTGTGGGTTCAAGGTCCTGGGCCATCGTTTTTTTCTTCGATTGAAAATCTTCTGGCGGGTCCTGTGGAGTTCGTGGGCGAGAGGCCCGCGAGTGGGGTCAGGCGGTGGGCAACGCTTTGGCGTTGTCCACGGGCTGTCCCCACGGCCCGCAGGGCGCGGGCCGGTCCGAAGGACTCGTCCACAACTGCACGGGACGGGGCTTGGGCGTCGGGCGAGGCTCAGGCGGCGACCGATCCCTCTTGTCCGATGCGCCGGAACAGCGCCCGGCGGGCCCGGTTCAACGCCTCGGCGGCCTGGAAGTCGCTGACGGCGTGGGCCTGGGCGTCGAGCGTCTCGAAGCTCAGACCCTCCACCAGATACCGTTCGGCGCCGGGCAGGGACTTGAACTTCTCGTACGGGGTCATCGTGTCGGCGTCGCGGTAGCGCTTGCGCACCCGGCCCTTGGCGTCGACGGTGTCGGTGGGGAACAGGCACGGGCGGTGGAAGTTCAGAAACGGCGAGAGCCAGTCCCGGTTGAAGGCGTGGACGTCGGCGGCGAAGCGCGCCGGGATGTGCCCGTGGCCGAGCCACTTGCGCACCACGGAGCCGTTCTTGCCCTCGACCAGGGCGTTGTCGTTGCTGTGCCGGGCGCGGGACTTGGTGAACGTCCCCACATGCAGCTTCGTCAACAGCGCCGCGACCCGGTGGTTGATGTACTCGGAGCCGTTGTCGGCATGGAAACCGTTGATCCTGAAGGGAAAGGACCCCAGCAGCGCCTGAAGTACCGGGATCGGGAAGGCTTCGGAGATCGCCTCCACCGTGCCGATCTGCTGCCACTGCGTGACCTCGTCCACCGCGTTGATGTGGTATACCCCCTTGACCCCGTCCAGGTCGCCCTGGTGGACCGTGTCCACGCGCAAGTGCCCCGGCGCGCCCCCCGGATCGGGCCGCCGACGCACCCCGATGGCCACCGATGTGGGTCGCGTGCGGTCCACGACCCGGCGCACGTTGCGGTAGGTCCGGGACTTGCGCAGGTTGTACAGATGCCCGTTGGACAGCCCCGACAGGCGCTCGAACCGGGCGTCGCCGAACACCTCCCATTGACGACGCAGCACCGCGCGCGTGGCCGGCCCCGACATCTGCCCCAACTCCGTGTCCAACCGCGCCAGCAGCCGGATGTCCAGGCGCGTGTAACGGCGCTCGAACGGCTTCGCCGGCGGCCCGCCGCGGCGGTTCTCGATCCGGCCCGTCCGACGGTGCCGCCCGATCAGACGCGTCAACTGCGCCCGCGACAAACCCGTCACCTTCGCCAAATACCGCCTCACCAGCCCCTTGTCCGGCTTGCCCAGGCGGTGATAGTCCAACCGCACCAGCGTGCGCCGGACCAACGCGTAAATCCCTTCGCGCCCGGCGCCGACAAAGTCCACCGGTTCGCTGCCCTCCACAAAGGCGCGCACCTGCTCCAGCGTCCGCACCCGCTCGGTCTGTAACGTCACGATCATCCTCCGATGATCCCAGACGCCGACCTACAGGCTCATGTCTCGTTGGATTACCGCTTCCCGTTCAAGCTCATGTCTCGTTGGACAACTCTAATCCTATCCCCGGCGCGAAAATTACGGTACAATAGCGCCCGATTTTGGCGGGATGTCAATCGGATTATCGCTGGTTGTTTGCCTTGTAATTCAGCTAGTTGGTATAGTTTTTTGAGGTAAAGCCTTTGCTAGGAAGGCCCCGTTCGGGGCCTTTTGTTTGGCGTCGTCAAAAAACGGCGCATTGAGGAGGGCGATAGAAGAACAATGGGCCTTGGGCCCATTTTTTGTGCCTGCCAGGGAAATATGGATCACGAGATTCGTAAACAGCGACTTATTGAACTGCTGGAGCGGCCGGTTGAGGCGCTCGGTTACGAATTGGTGGACCTGGACGTGCGCGTTGGCCGGAGCGGCCTCCTGCGAATCTTCATCGACAAGGAGAACGGCGTCAATCTTGCAGACTGCGAACTTGTAAGCAGGCAGCTCAGCGCCTTTCTCGATGTGGAAGACCCGCTGCCCGGCGGTTATGTGCTTGAGGTGTCGTCGCCGGGACTTGATCGGCCGTTGCGCACACTGGAACACTTTCGGCGCTTCCGGGATTGCCAGGCAAAGGTCCGCTTGAGAGAGCCGAGGGAAAGCCGGCGCATGCTGAGCGGACGCCTGTTGGGCATTCGCGATGAGTCGATCGTTATGGATGTCGACGGAGAGATCTGGCGGTTGCAGCCGGCGGATATCGCCTCGGCGAAACTGGTTTCGGAACTGTGACGCTGTTCGTGGAGTAAGTCGAGCGATGAGCAAAGAGATCCTGATGGTAGCCGACGCCGTTTCCAACGAGAAAGGCATGGACAAGGAGATCATCTTCGAAGCCATCGAAGCCGCGCTGGCCTCGGCGTCCCGCAAGAAACACGGCGAGGATATCGAGGTCCGCGTTTCCATCGATCGAAGGAGCGGCGAATACGAGACCTTCAGGCGCTGGATGGTATTTGCCGACGATTCCGACGAGCTGGAGGAACCGATCAGGGAACTGAGGCTTGAGGACGCCGTCGATGTCGATGCCGCCGCACAGCCCGGGGAGTACGTGGAAGTTCCTCTGGAATCTGTGGAATTCGGGCGGATCGCCGCCCAGACCGCCAAGCAGGTCATCGTGCAGAAGGTTCGCGAGGCCGAGCGCAAGCAAGTCATCGAAGACTACGAGGACCGGGCAGGCGAATTGGTCGGCGGGATCGTCAAGCGCGTGGACCGCAACGGCGCCTACGTGGATCTCGGCGGCAATGCGGAAGGATTCCTGGCCCGGGAGGACCTGATGCCACGGGAACCCATCAAACCCCAGGACCGCGTCAAGGGAATGCTGCGTGAAGTCCGTTCCGAGCCGCGAGGCCCGCAACTGTTCATGACCCGCACTTCGTCGGAGTTTCTCGTCGAGCTTTTCAAGCTGGAGGTGCCCGAAGTTGGTCAGGGGCTGATCGACATCATCGGTGCGGCAAGGGACCCCGGCTTGCGGGCGAAGATCGCGGTCAGAAGCAACGACGCGCGAATCGATCCCGTGGGCGCCTGCGTCGGGATGCGCGGATCGCGTGTCCAGGCCGTTTCCAATGAACTGGCGGGCGAGCGCGTGGACATCATCCTCTACGACGAAAATCCGGCTCAGTTCGTCATCAACGCCATGTCGCCGGCCGATGTGGTCAGTATCGTCATGGACGAGGAAGTCCACAGCATGGATATCGCCGTCGACGAGGAAAAACTCTCCCAGGCCATCGGCCGCGGCGGTCAGAACATTCGCCTGGCCAGCGAGCTGACCGGCTGGGAACTCAACGTCATGACCGAAACCGACGCCGAGGAGAAGAGCGAGCAGGAGGCCCGGGAACTGCTGGCCAAGTTCATGACGGACCTGGATGTGGATGAAATCGTGGCTTCCATCCTGGTGCAGGAAGGCTTCTCGTCACTGGAAGAAGTCGCCTACGTACCGGCCAATGAGCTGATTGCCATTGAAGAATTCAACGAGGAAATCGTCACCGAACTCAGGGCCAGGGCCAGGGACGTGCTCATCACCCAGGCCATTGTTACCGAGGAAGTCCTGGATCAGTCCGAGCCCGCGGAAGACTTGCTGAGTCTTGACGGCATGGACCGCGAACTCGCATTCCAGTTGGCCAGCCGGGGAATCGTCACCCGGGAAGATCTGGCTGAGCAGGCCGTGGACGATATCGAGGACATTGAATCCCTGGAACCTGAACGAGCCGCGTCCCTTATCATGGCAGCGCGCGCCCACTGGTTCGAAGACGAAGAGTAGCGGGGACCCAGGAGCACCGAATGGCGGACGTAACGGTTACACAATTTGCCCAGGTCCTGCGGGTACCCGTGGAACGGCTGTTGTCCCAATTGGGCGAGGCCGGCATCGATGTCACCGGGGCTGAGGACACCATCAGCGACGATGCCAAACTCGAGCTGCTTACCCACCTGCGCCGTGCCCACGGGCGAAAGGATGCGAGCGCCTCCACGCCCCGCAAGATCACTCTGAAACGCAAGTCACAGAGCGAAATCAGACTCCCCAGCGGTCAGGGCCGTTCACGGACCGTGAGCGTGGAGGTGCGCCGCAAACGCACCTACATCAAGCGCGACGTACTCCAGGAACAGGCCCGCAAACAGCAGGAAGAACTGGACGCCAAGCGCTTCGCGGAGACGGATCGGCAGCGTGCCGATACGGAACAGGTGGAACAGGCGGAAAGGGCGGAGCGCGAGGAACGCGAGCGCAAGGCTGCCGAGGAGGCGAGGAAAGCCGCTGAAGAGGCTCAGCTCAGGGCCGAACAGGAGAAACGGGAGCTTGAGGCGCGGCGCCAGGCCGAAACCGAAAGCAAGCGGCGCAAGGATGAGGAGGCTCGCCGGCAGGCGGAGGAAGAGCGGCGAAGCAAGGAGCGCGCACAGCAGGAACGAGCCGCGCAGGCAAGGATGGAAATGGAGCGCGCGCGGCAGGCGGCGAAACCACCGAAAGACAGCACGCTGCACGTCGCGCCGGGCGCCAGCGCCCGACGGCGCAGGAAACGGCCTCGGCGCCGACCAGTGCATCTCAGCGTGGAGAGTCAGCACGCGTTCGAAAAGCCCACCGCGCCGGTGGTCCGCGAGGTGGCGATCGGAGAGACGATAACGGTGGGCGACCTGGCGCAACGGATGGCCATCAAGTCCAGCGAGGTCATTAAATCGCTCATGAACGTGGGCATGATGGTTACGATCAACCAGGTCATCGACCAGGACACGGCTGTGCTGGTGGTGGAGGAAATGGGCCACACCGCCAATCCGATCAGGGAAACCGCGCTCGAGGATCAGCTTCTGCAGTCGCTCGTGGAGGCGAGTGGCGAGGCGGCGCTCAATTCACGTCCGCCGGTGGTTACCGTGATGGGCCACGTGGATCACGGCAAGACTTCGCTGCTGGACCACATCCGCCGAACACGTGTGGCGGCGGGCGAAGCCGGAGGCATCACGCAGCACATCGGTGCCTATTCGGTCCCTACAAAGAAAGGCCGGGTGACGTTTCTGGATACTCCCGGACACGCGGCGTTTACCGCGATGCGCGCCCGCGGCGCCCAGGTCACCGATATCGTCGTGCTGGTCGTTGCCGCAGACGACGGAGTCATGCCGCAGACGGAAGAAGCGGTCAAGCACGCCCGGGCAGCCGAAGTGCCGCTCGTGGTCGCCGTCAACAAGATCGATCGGGAAGATGCCGATCCGGACCGGGTTCGTCAGGAACTTTCCAAACTCGAAGTGATTCCGGAAGCCTGGGGCGGAGACAACCTTTTCGTGGATATTTCCGCCGTGACCGGTGCCGGGATCGAGGATCTGCTCGATTCGATCCTGCTGCAGGCCGAGGTACTCGACTTCCGGGCGCCCGACAGCGGACCAGCCTCCGGCGCAGTGCTCGAATCCAGCCTGGAGCGGGGTCGTGGGGCAGTCGCCACGGTGTTGGTCAGCCAGGGCCGCCTGAAGCTCGGCGACATGGTCCTGGCGGGTCAGGAATATGGTCGGGTTCGCGCGATGTTCAATGAGTCCGGCGCCCCGATCAAGGATGCCGGGCCGTCTTCGCCCGCGGTCGTGGTCGGGCTTTCCGGCACACCGCTGGCCGGCGACGACATGCTGGTTGTGTCCGATGAGCGCAAGGCACGGGAAGTTGCCGAACTGCGGCAAACCAAGCAACGCGACGTCAAGCTGGCGCAACAGCAGGCGGTCAAGCTGGATGACGTTTTCAGCCAGATGGCCGAAGGCGCGATGGAGTCTGTGCAATTGTTGATCAAGGCCGACGTGCATGGCAGCGCCGAGGCGATTCGGGAGGCCATGGAGCAGATTTCCACCTCCGAGGTCAAGGTCCGCATCACGTCCAGCGGCGTTGGCGCCATTACCGAGTCGGATATTCAGTTGGCGGCGGCTTCCAAGGCCATCGTGATCGCCTTCAACGTCCGTGCGGACGCTGCAGCGCGGGAGGCTCTCAAGGAAACAGGCGTGGATGTCCGCTACTACAGCATCATCTATGAAGCCATTGACGACGTTAAGGCGGCCGTCAGCGGGTTGCTGGCGCCGGAGATCAAGGAGCAGATCGTCGGTCTCGCCGAGGTCCGGGACATATTCCGCTCCCCGCGGTTCGGCAACGTGGCGGGATGCCTCGTTGTGGATGGTTGCGTGCGCCGGAACAACTCGATCCGGGTGTTGCGGGACAACGTGGTGATTTACGAAGGAGAACTCGAATCGCTGCGTCGCTTCAAGGATGACGTGAACGAGGTTCGGGCGGGAACCGAGTGCGGTATCGGCGTCAGGAATTACAACGACGTCAAGAACGGCGATCAGATCGAGTGCTTCGAGCGGACGGAAGTCGAGCGCAAGGTTTGAGGGCCTGTGCCGGCTAGAAAACTACGCGTTGCATCGCAGTTGCAGCGGGCACTCAATGACTTGCTCCGCGGCGACGTCAAGGATCCGCGCCTGCAGGGTGTCAGCGTCACCGAAGTGCGAGTGTCGGGCGACATCCGGGTGGCCCGTGTCTTTTTCAGTACATTGGACCCGGATGCGGACCCGGAACCCGTGTTCGCATCCCTTGAGCGGGCCAGCGGTTTTATCCGATCTCGAGTCGCACGGATGCTGCGCCTCAGGCATACGCCGGAATTGAGATTTTTCCTTGATGAAGGCTCCAGGCGGGGATTCGAATTGACGCGCCTGATCGACGCCGCCACGGAAGATTCAACGGGAGATGGAACCACTGAGGGTGATTCGCCGGTGTCTTCAGCGGAGTCGCCCGATTGAATCGTCCATCCCGTCGCGTCGTAAACGGCATCGTGCTGCTCGACAAGCCCGCCGACTCCACCTCCAACCAGGCGCTACAGCGTGTGAAGCGCCTCTACAACGCGGCGAAGGCGGGGCATACCGGGAGCCTGGACCCGTTGGCGACGGGCATGTTGCCGGTGTGCCTGGGCACGGCGACGAAGGTCTGCTCCTATCTCCTCGATGCTCGCAAGAGTTATCGCGTAACGGCGTACCTGGGCAAGTCCACGGATACCGGTGACGCTCACGGTGCGGTTGTTGAGCACTGTCCCGCGGTAGAGCTGTCGAGCGTAGCAGTGGAAGGCGTTCTTGCCGGATTCATTGGTGAGATTGAACAGACGCCACCGATGTATTCGGCCCTGAAGTACAAGGGCCAGCGTCTCTACAAGCTGGCCCGTCAGGGCATTGAAGTCCCGCGCAAGCCGCGCACCATCCGGGTCTACGAGTTGCTGGTGCGACGCCTTCAACCGCCGGAACTGGAGTTCGACGTCACCTGTTCAAAGGGCGCCTATGTGCGGACCCTGGTCGAGGACATTGCCGTGGCGCTCGGAACGCTCGGGCACGTGCAGGCGCTGCGCCGCACATCCGTCGGGCCGTTCAGCGAGGCGCAAATGGTGAACTTGCCGACGCTTGAGGATCGCGCCCGGGAGGGGATGGAAGCGCTGGACCAATGCCTGTTGCCGGCGGATCGGGCACTGACATCGTGGCAGCGTGTCGTGGTGCCTGCGTCGCTCCGTGGCCCTTTTGTCAACGGCCGCGCAGTGCCTGCAGCGTCGGATTGGCCGCGAGGCCAGGTCCGGATCTACTCTCCGGACGGAGAATTTCTGGGTGTCGGCGAGGTTACGGCGCCGGGGCACCTGGCGCCGCGGCGCGTATTCGCGGTATCCGGCAACGCCGATTGACGGAATAATGAAAAAGCGTGGAACGAACGGGAAGGTACGAGTAGAATACGCGGTTTTTCCGGCAGGCAGAACAAGGCCGGTCCGATTACCACACCAATCGCGGCTACCGGGGCGGAGTGAAATTGATGGGGCTAAGTGCGGCAGATAAATCCGGGATCATTGCTGATTACCAGCGTGGCGAGAGCGATACCGGTTCAGCGGAGATCCAGGTGGCGTTGTTGTCGGCGAGAATCAAGCAGTTGACTGGCCATTTTGTCAGCCACAAGAAGGATCACCACTCGCGCCGAGGGTTGCTCAGAATGGTCAACCGGCGCCGCAAGTTATTGGATTATTTGAAGAAGAACGATCAGGCGAGCTACCAGGACCTGATACGCCGCCTTGGTCTGAGACGTTGAATCCTTATTTTTTCAGAGCCGTATCGACGGCTCTGATTCGTTATTGCGCACATCGATTCTGTCCGCCGGGCGGGCAGCGATTACGCGTGCAGGGAATGGAAGAGTGAAACTAAGCAAATCGTTTGAATACGGTGACCATACGGTCACCATCGAAACAGGTGTAATGGCGCGTCAGGCGGACGGCGCCGTCCTGGTAACCATGGGCGACACGGTGACATTGGTTGCTGCGGTGGGCCGGAAAGGCTCCAGCGGTGAACGGAATTTCTTCCCGCTCACGGTAAATTACCAGGAAAAGACGTTTGCCGCGGGGCGAATCCCCGGTGGATTCTTCAAGCGCGAGGGCAGGCCCAGCGAGAAGGAAACGCTGACCTCGCGGCTGATCGACCGCCCGATCCGGCCGTTGTTTCCCAAGGCGTACCGCAACGAAGTCCAGGTGATTGCGACCGTGCTGTCGTTGGATCCGGAAATCAATGCGGATATCCCGTCGCTGATCGGCGCCTCGGCCGCATTGTCGATTTCAGGAATGCCCTTTCAGGGGCCCATCGCCGCCATGCGCGTGGGTTACCGCAACGGCGCCTACCTCGCCAATCCGAGCATGTCCGCGCTGGCCGAGTCGGACCTTGACCTGGTGGTAGCCGGCACAAGAAACGCGGTCCTGATGGTGGAATCGGAAGCCAACATGCTTTCCGAGGAGGTCATGCTGGGCGCCGTGCTCTACGGGCACGAACAGATGCAGACGGCCATTCAGGCGATCGATGAACTGGCAGCCGAAGTGGCCGCTACTCCGTTCGATTGGAAGGCGCCCGAAACCGATGAGCTTCTCCAGAGCTCGGTTGAAAGCGCGGCGGGCGATCTGATGCGCGATGCTTACGGGATTGTGGAGAAGCAGGCACGCCGTGCGCGGCTCGCGGACATCAAACGGGATCTGATTGACGCATTGGCTGGCGACGATGCCTCGAACTGGAGTTCCGCTCAGATCGAAGCCGAGTTTGGCCGCCTTGAAAAGAACGTGGTCCGCGGGCGTGTACTCTCCGGCGGGGCGCGGATCGACGGGCGGGATTCCCGAAGGGTCCGGCCCGTCGACGTAAAGGTCGGCCTGCTGCCGAGGACTCACGGGTCAGCACTGTTTACCCGGGGCGAGACCCAGGCGCTGGTGGTCACGACGCTGGGAACGGGACGAGACGCGCAGATCATCGACGCGCTGGAGGGCGAGCGCAAGGATCAATTCATGCTCCACTACAATTTCCCGCCCTACTGCGTGGGAGAGACCGCCTTCATGACCGGCCCGAAGCGCCGCGAGATCGGTCACGGTCGGTTGGCACGGCGGGGGATGGAGGCCGTTCTTCCGAAACCGGACGACTTCCCCTACGTGATCCGGGTTGTCTCGGAAATCACCGAGTCCAACGGTTCCAGTTCCATGGCCAGCGTCTGCGGTACGAGCCTGTCGCTGATGGATGCGGGCGTGCCCATTGCAGCCCCGGTTGCGGGTGTCGCCATGGGATTGGTCAAGGAAGGCGACGACTATGTCGTTCTCACGGACATCCTCGGAGACGAGGACCACCTGGGCGACATGGACTTCAAGGTTGCCGGCACGGCCACGGGCATCACCGCGCTGCAGATGGACATCAAGATCGATGGCATCACCGGCGAAATCATGGCCGATGCCCTGGACCAGGCACGCGACGCGCGACTGTTCATCCTCGGAAGGATGAACGCCGTTATCACGGCGTCGCGGGAGCAGATGTCGGACTGGGCGCCGAGCATCATCACCATCAAGATCGACCCGGAGAAGATTCGCGACGTCATCGGCAAGGGCGGCGCCGTCATCCGCGCCATGACTGAAGAAACCGGCGCGACGATCGACGTGGAGAATGACGGCACGGTCCGCATCGCGTCGGTGGACGGCAGTTCGGGCCGCGATGCCCAGGCCCGGATCGAGCTGATCACGGCCGACGTGGAGGTCGGTCGGATCTATGAGGGCAAGGTTGTCCGGCTGATGGACTTCGGTGCATTCGTCTCCATCCTCCCCGGCAAGGATGGCCTGGTTCACATTTCGCAAATTTCCAATGAGCGGGTGGAAAAGGTCAGCGACAAGCTTTCCGAAGGCGATGTCATCAAGGTGAAGGTGCTGGAGGTCGACCGCCAGGGGCGGATACGATTGAGCATGAGGGATCTGGAGGCGGCATGATCGCGCGGTCTCACCGCAGCAGATAGCCGTCCTCACTGCACCGGATAAGAAAAGCCCCCGCAGAATGGGGGCTTTAAAGTGACCGGTCGAAGCTCGACCGGCAGCAACGCGCTGGGGGAGTAACGCACTGCCGGCGCGCATTATAGACATCGTAAATTGAAATGTCACCACCTATTTGGCGGTTGTGGCCGGCTTTGGCAGATTTTTTCGATCTGCATCGCCAATCGGGGCGAAAATTTCCAATCGACGCGCTGCCGCGTCCATAAGGCGGGTATTTGTCTGCCGGGAGAAGGACGGTGCTGCGTCCTGGACGTGGTTCGACTAGCGGTAGCGATCCTCTCGGTCCCGGAATTGCCGTTCCGCCAATTCCCGTCGTTCCTGGGCTTCCAGACAAAGTGTCGCCACGGGTCGCGCTTCCAGGCGCCGCAATCCGATTTCGTCCCCCGTCTCCTCGCAGTAGCCGTAGGAGCCATCTCCGACGCGCAGCAGCGCGGAGTCGATCTTTCTCAGTAACTTGCGCTCGCGATCCCGGGTTCTCAGTTCCAGCCCGAAATCGGATTCCTGGGTGGCGCGATCGCTTGGATCGGGGAAATTCGCCGCGTCGTCCTTCATGTGCAACATGGTACGGTCCACCTCTTCCATGAGTTCCCGCTTCCAGGCGTTGAGCAACTCTTGAAAATGCTCGACCTGACCTTCGCTCATGTAGGGTTCGCCGCGCTTCGGCTGATAGGGTTCGAATCCGCGGACCGGCCCGGAAAAGATGTTGGCTCTGGCGCTCGCAGCGCGCGACGTAGTCTTGCGGTGCGCTGACGCTCTCTTGGCGGCCCTTGGTTCAGCCATGGCTCGATACTTACCAGTTGTTGAGAAACGCGCGATTATACCGCGATGTTGCCTGAGCGGAAGTGTTTGGGGCAGTTGAATTTTGCGGTCGGCGACGGGGTGGCGGCATGGTTCGGTTGGCTGGCAAGCCCCACCATTATCGCGAAATTTGCCGACAGCGCGCATGAATCGGCTGCCGCTATCACCGGCCGCAGCTGCCAAAATCATCGTTTCGGTCTCATTTTTCGATTACACTAGCCACGTTGTAGCAGTAATCGCGGCCTGGTTTTGCTCAACTGTCACAAGTCTATATGCGCCTGAGTAAGATCAAGCTTTCGGGCTTCAAGTCTTTTGTGGATTCCACAACGATCGCGTTCCCCGGAAATCTCATGGCGATTGTCGGCCCGAACGGGTGCGGCAAGTCCAACATCATCGACGCCGTTCGCTGGGTTCTTGGCGAAAGTTCCGCAAAGACGCTTCGCGGCGACTCCATGGCCGATGTGATATTCAACGGTTCCAGCGTACGCAAGCCAGTGGGTCGAGCGAGTGTGGAACTCATGTTCAACAACGCCGACGGAACTCTGGGCGGGCCCTACGCGGGTTATGCGGAGGTTGCCGTGCGGCGCGTGGTTTCCCGCGACGGCACATCGAAGTACTTCCTGAACAACAGCCGCTGCCGGCGCAAGGATATAACCCACATGCTCCTGGGTACCGGATTGGGGTCCCACGGGTATTCCATCATTGAGCAGGGAATGATTTCGCGGTTGGTGGAAGCCAGGCCCGAGGAATTACGTGCCTTTCTGGAGGAAGCGGCAGGAATCTCCAAGTACAAGGAACGCCGCCGCGAGACCGAACACCGTATTCGGCGCACCCGGGAGAACCTGGATCGGCTCAGCGACCTGCTTGAAGAGGTCGGCAAGCAAATCGGTACCCTGCAACGCCAGGCGCGGGCGGCCGAGCGGTACAAGTTACTGAAGGCCGATCAGCGGCGGATGGAGGCCGAGTTGCTGGCGCTGCGGTTGTCGGCGCTGCAGGACGACCATGAATTCCGGCGCGCCCACAAGGACGAGAAGCAGACAGACCTCGACGCGACGCTGGCTCAACAGCGGTCCACGGAGGCGCTGATCGAGGAGTTGAGGCAGGATCTGGACGAGCGCAACAGGCAGCACGGTGAAGTGCGGAGCAGGGCGCTGGGAGTGGATTCGGAGATCAGCCGGCTCGAACAATCCATTGAGCATCGCAGGAAACTCCGACAGCGCCAGAAGCTGGATCTGGAGGATATCGCCAGGCAGTTGGCGCAAAGCCGGTCCTTGTCGGATAGCGACAGGGCAGCGATTCAGCAGGTCGATCGACTGCTGGGTGAACTCGCGCCGGACCTGGAGCGTGCCCGCAGCGCACATCAGGGCGTCCTGGAAGATCTTCGGCAGGCCGAGCAGGCGTGGGAGGCATCCCAGGAACAGTGGGGATGCATCATCGAGTCGCTTGCCGAAGCCGAGCGCACGGAACGGGTCGAGGAGGAGCGCCTGGGGCATCTCGGTGACCACCGGCAGCGCCTGCGGGAGGAACGCAGCAAACTTGAAGTGGAGCGATCCGGCCGGGACGCTGACCGGTTGCGGGAGCGGCTTGAAGAACTGGCCGAAGATGAACAATCGCTCAAGCGCGTGTCCGAAGTCGCTTCCGCGGGGCTTGAGACCACGTGGAATCAGCTTCAGGCGCTACGGGAGTCCGAGTCGGGCATCGCGCAGCAGTTGGATAAGGCTCGGCGGCATCTGCACGAGCAACGGGGGCGGTTGGCTTCTCTGCTGACATTGCAGGAGGCTGCTGCGGAGCCGACATCGCACGATGTCGGCACTTGGCTCGACTCGAGCGATTGGCTCTCCAATCCCCGCTACGCCGATGGCCTGGTGGCGGAGGCAGGATGGGAAACAGCCGTTGAGACGGTGCTCGGCGACTATCTGCAGGCAATATGCGTGGATGACATCGATGCTGCGGCACCGCGTTTGGCGGAGCTGGCAACCGGGGATGTAACGCTCTGGGCAGGCGGTGTCGCCGAGCAACCGGCCGGGCGCGGTTCCAGGCGAATGTTGCGCCATTTCGTCAACGGTCCCGGTGTGGACAAGCTGCTCAAGGGCGTCCATGCGGCCGAGACTGTGGCGGATGCCCTCGCGATTCGCCGGCGCCTGAAGGCGCATGAGTCCGTGGTGACGCGCGACGGTCTGTGGATGGGACCGCAGTGGATAAGGATCAGGCGGGACTCCGATCCGCAAGCGGGCATATTGGCCCGTGGGGAGGAGATCAAGCGGCTGCGCAAGGGTATCGCCTCGCGTGTCGGGCAGGTTGAGGAACTGCAGGGCGATCTCGGCAAGGTACACCAGGAACTGGAGCGGATCGAGGCCGGCCAGGCAAGGGCGCAGGCGAATGCGGCTGAGCAGCAGCAACACTACACCGATACCAGGAGCGAACTCGAGACGGGCCGATCGCGACTTGACGAGTTGATCCATAGAAATCAGGCGGCGCAGCGTCGTATCCGGGAAATTGACGAGGAACTCCGGAGACTGGCGGACCGCGAGTCGCAATCCCGGGCGGAGTTTGACAGAGCGAGAACTCGCCGCAAGGAACTGGCGGAGTCCCGGGCCACGCTGGAAGCGCGCCGGGACGACCATCGGCGCCGACTCGAAAACGCGCGCGCCGGTGAGGAGCAAGGCCGGACTGAAGTCCAGAGCCTTTCGCTGCGCATCGAGGCGGAGAAGAGTGCCAGGGAGTCGGCCCTGGGCGCGCTGGATCGGGTACGCGATCAACAGGATCACCTGCGCCGGCGCCGGGGCGAACTGCAAGCCGAAGTCCAGGCTGCCGTCGAACCCGCGGCCGAAGAGGGACGGGTTCTCGAAGAGCAACTGAAAGAAAAACTCAAGGTACAGGAACGGCTGCATGCGGCTCGTACTGCCGTGGAGGAGACGGAAGCGCGCTTGCGAGAGTCCAAGTTTCGCCATGCCGAGCAGGAGCGTGACGTCGAAGCGGCGCGCCAGGTGCTGGAGGAGTCGCGGTTGGATGTCCGCGAAGTCGAGGTACGGATGGAATCGGTCAACACCGATTTGTCGAGGACCGGGTTCGACACCGATGACCTCCTGGCGTCGTTGCCGGACGATGCATCGGTTCCATCATGGGAGTCGAGGCTCGATAAACTGGAGCGGCGAATTCGACTGATCGGATCCGTCAACCTTGCGGCCATCGACGAACTCGAGCGCCAGACGGAGCGCAAGCAGTACCTGGATGCCCAGTTCGATGATCTCAGCAGGGCGCTGGCCACGCTGGAGAACGCCATCCGCAAGATCGACCGAGAGACCCGGACACGTTTCGACGCAACATTCAAGGCCGCCAACGCCGGTCTGGCGCGCCTGTTTCCCAGGCTCTACGGTGGAGGGCATGCGTATCTGGAACTGGACGGCGATGATTTGCTCACGTCCGGCGTCACGATCATGGCGCGTCCTCCCGGCAAACGCGTGAGCACGATTCACCTGCTCTCCGGCGGTGAGAAGGCATTGACGGCCGTGGCGCTGGTATTTTCGATCTTCGAACTCAATCCGGCGCCGTTCTGCCTGTTGGATGAGGTTGATGCGCCCCTTGACGATGCCAACGTGGGGCGCTTCGCGGAAATCGTCAAAGAGATGTCTCAGCACGTGCAGTTCGTACTGATTACGCATAACAAGACAACCATGGAATCCATGCAACAACTGACAGGCGTTACCATGAGCGAGCCGGGGGTTTCCCGGTTGGTTGCGGTCGACATCGACGAGGCCGTTCAACTTGCTGCCGTGTAATGATCTGGTCAGAACTGGAATTGCGCTGGGTAGTGCTCGCTCTTGGCCTGCTGGTCATTCTGGGCGTTTTTCTCGGAGGCTTGCTCAAGTCGCGCTCAAGGCCATCCGAAACGCGCCGGCCGGAACCGGAGTTCTGGCCTGAAGAGCCCCACGCATCCGTTTCGGTAACAGAGTCGACCGGATTGGATGATGGGCTGACCGCCACGACTGAGGGGGGAGGCGGCTCGGCCGGCGGCGCCGAAGACGACATCCCGTTCCCGGGGGGCGCCGGCGAGTGGCTCGGCGAGCCACCGGATGCTTCCGGAGCCGTGGACGGTGAGGCCGAAACGGAGCGGGTCATCAGCCTGCGCCTGGTTCCCAGGGAAGGCGAGCACCTCGACGGGGAACGCACTGTACGGGCATTGCGAGAGGCAGGTCTGCAGCACGGTCCATACGATATATTCCACTACTGCGAAATTCGGAATGTGCCGGAAAGCGGCTTCAGCGTCGCCAACCTGGTGGAGCCCGGTTCGTTCAATCTGCTCGACCTGTCGGGTTCCACGTTTCCCGGCGTGACCTTCTTCCTGGTGTTGCCCGGTTATCGCAACCCGGTCGAGCGGTTTGACAAGATGATCGACATTGCGCGCGAACTGTGCCAATCGCTGGATGCCGAACTGCTCGACGAATTGGGAAGTTCGTGGACCATCCAGAGCGAACGGTACCTGCGCGAGGAATTGATCGAATATCGACGTCGGCAATCCAGGATCTGACCGTGGGCGATGCCGGTTCGCATGAAGTCGCTCAAGAACTCGCACAACTTCGGGACCTCATTGCATCCCATGACTATGCGTACTACGTACTCGATGACCCCACGGTCCCGGACGCCGAATACGACCGGCTCATGCGTCGCCTTCAGGAGCTTGAGGACGCCTGCCCACAGTACGTAACGGCGGAGTCGCCCACCCAGCGGGTGGGGGCGGTGCCGGCCGGAGAATTCGCCGATGTCCGCCACGGTGCGCCGATGCTTTCCCTTGGCAATGCCTTCGACGAAAGCGAGTTGGTCGATTTCGATCGCCGGGTTCGTGAGCGACTCGAAAATGACGGGTCGGAGATCGACGACATCGAGTATGTCGCCGAACCCAAGCTGGACGGCGCGGCTGTCAACCTGCGCTACGAGCACGGAAGGCTGGTCCTGGCGGCCACACGAGGTGACGGCCACACGGGCGAGGACATTACCCACAACGCGCGCACCATCCCGGCAGTTCCCCTCAGGTTGCGAGGTGAACAGTGGCCCGAGGCGCTGGAAGTACGTGGCGAGGTTTTCATGCCCAAGGCCGGTTTCGACGAGTACAACCGCCAGGCGCTGGAGACCGGCGGCAAGACACTTGTCAATCCGCGCAATGCCGCGGCGGGCAGCCTCCGCCAGCTCGATCCGAAGCTCACCGCCCGGCGGCCGCTGGACGTCTTCTTTTACGGTGTTGGAGAGGTACAGGGCGGTCCGTCCCTTGCGACGCATAGCGAAACCCTGCAATGGCTTCGCGAGCTGGGGCTGAAGATCTGTCCGCAGTGGCAAGTGGCGACCGGTATCGGTGAATGCCTGACCTACTACGAGCGGACCGGTGAACAACGTAACGAATTGCCATACGAGATCGACGGGGTCGTCTACAAGGTCAACTCGCTGCAGGACCAGGCGCTGCTGGGGGCGGTTTCGCGGGCGCCGCGATGGGCCATCGCGCACAAGTTCCCCGCCCAGGAGGAACTGACGGTGGTCAAGGCCGTTGAGTTCCAGGTGGGCCGGACCGGGGCGCTCACACCGCTTGCCAGGCTGGAGCCTGTTTTCGTCGGCGGCGTCACGGTGAGCAATGCCACGTTGCATAACATGGACGAGTTGGCGCGCAAGGACGTGCGGGTGCTGGATACGGTCATCGTCAGGCGCGCCGGCGACGTTATTCCCGAGGTGGTCAAGGTGCTTCTCGAACGCCGTCCGGATGGCGCGCAGCCCGTAACGCTACCCGAATCGTGTCCGGATTGCGGCTCGGAAGTCGTGCGCCCCGAGGGCGAGGCCATCGCCCGGTGCGTCGGCGGACTGGTCTGCATGGCGCAACTCCGCGAGGGGATCCGTCACTTTGCCTCGCGACTGGCCATGGACATCGAAGGGCTCGGTGTACAACGGGTTGAACAGTTGATCGAGGCCGAAATGGTGAAATCACCGGCGGACCTCTTTGACCTACGCGCAGAGCAGTTGGCCGAGCTGGAACGAATGGGACCCAAGTCTGCCGAAAACCTGGTCGCCGCCATCGACAAGAGCAAGACCACCACCTTCGGCCGTTTTCTCTACGCGCTCGGGATTCGGGGCGTCGGGGAAGCAACCGCCGCGGCGATTGGCGCCCACTTCGGGCCCATGGATGAGTTGATCGCCGCCGATGAAGAGCATCTGCAGGAAGTGGATGACGTCGGGCCCGTGGTGGCCGCCCAGATTCGGGCCTTTTTCCAGGAAGAGCACAACCGCAGTATTGTCGAGAGGCTGCTTGCGTGCGGCATCGAGTGGCCGACGCCCCGCGAAAGCCCCACCGACCGGATGCCACTGGCCGGTAAGACCTACGTGCTGACCGGGGCGCTCACTCGCATGACCCGCCAACAGGCAAAGGATCGGCTCGTAGGATTGGGCGCCAGGGTCACCGGCAGCGTGTCAAGGGCTACGGATGCAGTGATCGCCGGAGACCGCCCGGGCACCAAGGTGGCTCGGGCAGAGAAACTCGGTGTGTCGGTGCTGGACGAAGCTGCTCTGGAAGCTCTGCTGGGCGTTTCCGATCACTCGTAGAGAACGCCGTCCCGCCCGGTGGGCAATCCGGGCTGGGCATTGTCATCTGAAGTGAAGTCGGGCGTTAGCCGGCGTCGCCGTCAGTGACGATCTCGGCCGCTTCCCGCAACGAATTCAGGTACGCCTCGACCTTCTGCTGTTCCACCAACGATGAGATGTCGTTGCGCACGGCCTCCAGTCCCGGCGGCTGCCGGTCCTCCATGTCTTCCAGGAGAATCACGTGCCAGCCGAAGCGTGTCTGCACCGGCTGCTGAGAAAACGTGCCCACCTCCATGGAACTCACGGCGTTGGCAAAGGGTTCGACCATGGTGTCGGAGGAAAACCAGCCCAGGTCGCCGCCGTTGGGTCCCGAGGGTCCGGTGGAGCGGTCCATGGCCAGTTGTGCAAAATCGGCACCGCCCTGGAGTTCGCCGATAATCTCCACCGCCTGGGACTCCTCGTCCACAAGGATGTGCCGCGCCTTGTACTGGACCCCGGATAGCTGATCGATATTCTGTTCATACGCGTCCTGAAGTTCCAGCGAGGTCACCGGGTTCTCGTCCAGGTGCCGGGTCGCCATCAGTCGGCTCAGTGTCTGTAGCCGCTGCAACTCCAGATCAATGGCAATGTCCTGTTCCAGAGTCAGCCCAGCGTCGACGGCTGCCCCCGCCAAAAGCTGAAACTGGATCATTTCTTCGAACAAGACGTCGCGCTCGTCGTCCGACAGATCCGGCACGGATTTTTGCAGCCGCGCGATGGAATAGGCATCGAATACCGAGGCGTAGATAGGGGCGCCGTTGATCGTCGCTACCGTGGCCTCGCCAAACGGGTTGACTTCCGCCGGGGCGGAGGCAGGTTCCTCGGTGCAGCCTCCAAGAACCAGGATCAGTACAAGTGAACTCGCGCTTGCGTAGTGTTTATTCATGATCATCTCGTTGTCGGTTGCCGCCGGTATCCCCAGCGGCCGGGGGTTGTGCGGAAATGCTCAGGGCGTGGATGTCTGTCTGCATCAGGTCTCCGAGCGCCTCGAAAATCATTCGTTGCCGCTCAAGTGGGCGAGTGTACCGGAATCGTTTCGAAACGATTTGCACTCTGAAGTGGCCCTTGCCGTCCGCGGCGCCGACATGGCCCCGATGCCGATGGCTCTCGTCTATCAATTCCAGGTGCTCCGGTTCAAATGCGGTTTCCAGACGGGAGCGTATCAGGCGGAGCCTGTCCCGGCTCACGGCAAGACCTGCTTGAAGGGACGCACCTCCACCGAAGCGTAGGCGCCGGACTCGATAAACGGGTCCGCCTCGGCCCATTCGCGAGCGGCCTCCAGCGATTCGAACTCGGCAATCGTCAGGCTGCCGGCGACACCGGCCGGACCCGGGTCCGGCGCATCCACATTGGGCAGGGGGCCGGCGACGATGATCCGGCCTTCCTCGGCCAATTTCCGGTAACGGTTCATATGCGCGATTCGCGCCCTTGCCCTTAACGGTTCGCTGTCGGGTACGTCCCGGGCCAGGATGCAGTAGAGCACGATCAACCTTCCTGGTGTTGACTGTCTGCTGTCTTGGCGGCAATCCAGGCGACCTGGATGATCACCATCAGCAGCGTGAACCCAAGCATGCCGAACAGTTTGAAATTGACCCAGACCGCTTCCGAATAGTTGTAGACAACGTAGAGGTTTGCTGCGCCGAGGAAGCTGAAATTGCTGACCCACATGAGGTTGAGCTGCCGCCAGGTGGGCTGATCCAGTTCGACGGCGTGCCCCATGACACGTTCGGTCAACGTCTTGCCGCCGATATAGCGGCTGGCGAGAAATCCGGCTGCGAACAGCCAATTGACGATGGTGGGCTTCCACTGGATGAAGATAGGGTTCCGGAAGATCAGGGTGATGCCGCCGAAAAGAAACACGAGGATTCCGGACGCGAGAAGCATCTTGTTGACCTTTCGGGTGCGCAGGAACTGGTAGCCTATCTGCAACGCCATGGCGACGATGAGCGCCGCCGTAGCGGTATAGATGTCTGCGGCCTGGTAGACCACGAAGAAGACAATGATGGGCAGAAAATCGATCAGAGCCTGCATGACGGTGCCGCCGTTTCAGAGCGCTGCATCTTAACGCAAGTCGGAAGTAGAATTCCCATATGAGCCAGTTTTTCAGGATTCACCCGGACAATCCACAGGGTCGCCTGCTGGAAGGCACGGTGCGGATCATTCGGTCCGGCGGCCTGATTGTCTACCCCACCGACTCCTGCTATGCGCTGGGCGCGCACCTGGGGGACCGGCGGGCGGCGGAACGCATCCGCCGGCTTCGCGGCGCCGGCAAGGGGCACCATTTCACGCTGGTGTGCCGGGATCTGTCTGAAATTTCCACCTACGCTCGCCTGGACAACTGGGCCTATCGACTGCTTCGTTCGCTGACGCCGGGCCCCTATACGTTCGTTCTGGGGGCAACCGGAGAAGTTCCGCGGCGACTGCAGGACCCGAAGCGTCGCTCGATCGGCATACGAGTGCCGGATCACCCCATCGCCCAGGGCATGCTGGAGGCCCTGGGCGAGCCCATCATGAGTTCCACCCTGCTGTTGCCCGGGGACGAGATTCCCCTGACCTATGCGCAGGAAATTCGCGACCGTCTGGAGCACCAGGTGGATCTCATCGTCGACGGGGGTTCGTGCGGTATCGAGCCGACCACCGTGCTGGACCTGAGCAAGGGCGACCTGCGTATCCTCCGCGAGGGCAAGGGAAGCGTGGCCGGATTAACGTAATAGCCCGTGCCAGAAGCCCGACTAAGGTAACAGCCGGTGGCATCGGCCGCGCTGCATTCGGCAGGCGTGTCATCCCGACGGACTGCTGGCGGAGGGGGCGTTAACCGGGCTATGCTACGCCAATGCCGGACGCGCAAATCATGAGCATCGTGTTCCTGGTGGCGGCGGCCGCCATCCCGATGATTTTCGCCATCACCGTGCATGAAGTTGCCCACGGCTGGGTGGCGCTGCATCTCGGCGATCCGACGGCAAAGTATGCCGGCCGTCTGACTCTCAACCCGATCAAGCACGTGGATCCCCTCGGGACGATTATTGTGCCCGTTGTCATGATTGTCATGAGTTCCGGAATGTGGGCGTTCGGCTGGGCCAAGCCGGTGCCGGTGGCGTTTCACAATCTTCGCAACCCGCGACGCGACATGATCCTGGTGGCCGCCGCCGGCCCCGGGGTCAATCTGGCTATGGCCCTTGGGTGGGCCCTGTTGTTGTCGCAGCGACTCGCATTTGATCCGGGTCTGGACCTGGAGGGCGATTGGATTGTGCGGATGTGCCTGATCGGCGTAATGATTAACGTGCTCCTGGCTGTTTTCAACATGTTGCCGATTCCACCGCTCGACGGCGGGAGAGTGTTGGCGGGTCTGCTGCCGCCGCGGTTTGCAGGGGTCCTGCAACGCGTGGAGCCGTTTGGGTTTCTGATCACGATCGCGTTGCTGTTCACGGGCGTCCTGTGGACGCTGCTGGACCCGGTGTACCTGCCGCTGTTGAGATTCTTCCTGCGCACGGTAGCCGGACTTGCCTGAATGACAGCGACTCGGCGTTCATCCAAACCCAGGCTCAAGCTGGTTCCCACGGCTCCGCCCATCTCCGGCGAGGCCGGCGATCCCCGGCAACGTGAGATGCCCTTCGCGGTGGTTGAGGGCGAACCGGTTACCGAGTTGCCCCGGGATCTCTATATCCCGCCCCACGCTCTCAAGGTCTTTCTCGAAGCCTTCGAAGGCCCGCTGGATCTGCTGCTGTATCTGATCAGGCGGCAGAACCTGGATATCCTCGACGTTTCCATAGCCGAAGTCACCGTCCAGTACACGCGCTACATCGAGCTCATGCAGGACATGCAGTTCGAATTGGCCGGAGAATACCTGGTCATGGCGGCGACGCTGGCCGAGATCAAGTCGAGAATGCTGCTGCCGAGACCGCCGGGAGACAGCGAGGAAGAGGACGATCCCCGCGCGGAACTCGTTCGCCGACTCCAGGAATACGAGCGATTCAAGGCTGCCGCCGAAGACATGGACGCGCTGGAACGCATGGAGCGTGACATCGCACAGGCGACTGCGGAGGTGGAGGGGAAGCGGTCGGTCACCAAACCGCCCGAGGTCGACCTCAGAGAGGTGTTGCTGGCATTCCACGATGCGGTGCGGCGGGCGGATCTCTACACCCACCATCATGTCCAGCGCGAACGCCTGTCGGTCAGGGAGCGCATGTCACAGATCCTGGACTCGCTCGAAGCTACCGGATTCACCGAATTCAGCCAGCTCTTTGACCCCAGGGAGGGTCGACCCGGTCTGGCGGTGACATTCCTTGCCCTTCTGGAGTTGATCAAGGATGCCACGGTGGATGTCGTCCAGAACGAACTCTACGGACCGATTTACCTGCGCGCCTCTGCCGGGAACCCCGGTCCGGATAGCGCCGATTCGGATAGCGCCGATCCAGATGGCGCAGGTCCGGATAGCGCCGGGCCGGAAGAACAAAGCGCCTGAGTCGCAGCAATGGAAATTGCAGAGATCAAGCACGTTGTCGAGGCTGCCCTCCTGGGGGCCGGCCGCCCGTTGAACCTGGATCAACTAAGCGAGCTGTTTGCGGCGGGGTCCGATGAAGTCGAGCGGGAAATGCTCAGGGAAGCTCTCGAAGAACTCGGCAAGGACTACCAGGGACGCGGCATAGAACTCAAGCAGGTCGCCAGCGGTTACCGTATCCAGATTCGCCAATCCATGACGGGGCGGCTTGCGCCGATTTGGGAACAACGCGCGCCGCGGTATTCCAGGGCGCTGTTGGAGACGCTGGCACTGATCGCCTATCGACAGCCGGTGACCCGGGGCGAGATCGAGGAAGTTCGTGGTGTTTCGGTCAGCACCAACATGGTAAGGACCTTGCTGGAACGCGGCTGGATTCGCGTCGTCGGGCGTCGGGATGTGCCCGGCAGGCCCGCCCTGTACGCCACGACCAGGGAGTTTCTCGATTATTTCGGCCTGAAGCGGCTTGACGATCTGCCGCCCCTGTCGGAGATCAGGGATCTCGACGATCTCAACGTGGCGCTGGAACTTCCCGAGCCGAGTCCGCAGACCGAGCTGCTGCACGAGGAGGCGCTGGAGGATCCGGGTTCGACCTCTGCTCGTGGCTGAGCGCATCCAGAAAGTCCTGGCGAACGCCGGCGTGGCTTCGCGCCGCGAAGTGGAGCGCTGGATCAGGCAGGGGAGACTGGTCGTCGGCGACGTCCCGGCAAAACTCGGTGACCGGCTCGCAGGCGGCGAGCGCGTCTATCTGGACGGGCGCTTGCTGCGATTGCCCACCACCGAAGCAACCCCTCAATGCATCGCCTACTACAAGCGGGTCGGCGAAGTGACCACTCGGCGGGACCCCGAGGGGAGGCCGACCGTGTTTGAGCAGGTCAGGCCGCCACGGCGCGGACGCTGGATTTCCGTGGGCCGACTGGACATCAATTCCGCGGGCCTGTTGCTCCTCACCACCGACGGCGAACTCGCCCATCGACTGATGCACCCGAGCTACGAGATTCCGAGGCAATACGCCGTGCGCGTGCTCGGGTGGCTTTCCGCCCGGCAGTTGAAGCAACTGGCGGAGGGTCTTGATCTTGAGGACGGAGTCGCAAAATTCGACAGCATAGCGGTGCATGGCGGATCGGGCGTCAACGTCTGGTACCGGGTTTCGCTCCACGAGGGCCGCAGCCGCGAGATTCGGCGCCTGTTCGGGGCGCTGGACGTGCCGGTGAACCGGTTGCTGCGCACCGATTATGGCCCGGTTGCGCTTGGCGACATGCATCGCGGCATGACAAGACCATTGACCGGATCCGAGCTTGATGCTTTGTACAGGGCTGTGGGGTTACGATCCGAATCCGACCGCGGCCAGGTTGAAAAATGAACTTCGCCGGGCGAAGGTAACCGGACAGGGGACGATCGAGAGCACGGTGTTGGTTGGGTTTCGATTTGCAACAGGTTCGGCGTGCGCCGCAGTGCGCCTGCTGGTGATGGCTGGCGTGACGACGGCACAGGAGCGTCCGAACATCCTCTTCATCACCGTGGACGATCTCAACAACGACCTGGGGACTTACGGCCATCCGCTGGTCCGGTCTCCGTCCATCGACCGCCTGGCGGCCGAGGGCCTGCGGTTTGACGCAGCCTATGCGCAGTACCCGGTCTGTTCGCCCAGCCGGTCCAGTTTCCTGACCGGCCTGTATCCGCAGCAGACCGGTGTCCTCGCCAATGGCCCTCACTTTCGCGATTTCATTCCGGACGTGGTCACGCTGCCGGAATACTTCGCCCGGAACGGATACTTCACGGCGCGGGTGGGCAAGATTTTCCACTACAACGTGCCGAATCACATCGGCACCGACGGGCAGGACGACCCGCAGTCCTGGGACGAGCGGCGCAATCCGCGCGGCATCGACGTGGACTACGATGCCGAAGTCAACACCATTACCCCCGGAACAGGGACCGGCGGGACACTGACATGGCTGAGCGTCCCCGGCGACGGGTCGCAGCATACCGATGCAGGGGTAACGGACGCCGCCATCGACCTGATCGAGACGCATCATCCGCGGCGAACGGGCCAACCGCTGTTCCTGGCGGCGGGCTACTATCGTCCGCACACGCCCTACATCGCCCCGGTTTCCTACTTCGAGATGTACCCGCCGGAGGAGATCGAGGCGCCGCCGGACCCTACCGCGGATCGGGCCGATATTCCCGTCGCCGCCCTGGCGGACCGTCTGGGGCAACTGCAGATGACCGATGCACAGAAGTTCTCGGCGATTCAGGGCTACTACGCCTCCATAACCTTCGTGGATTCGCAGATCGGCCGACTGCTGGGTGCGCTGGATGCGGCGGGGCTTCGCGACAGCACGATCGTGGTGCTGTTGTCCGATCATGGCTATCACCTCGGCGCCCACGGGCTGTGGCAGAAGGGCGACCTGTTCGAGGGTTCCGTGCGCGTACCGCTGATCGTGTCGGTGCCCGAGGGGTCCGGCGCGGACTATGCGCGCGGTGCGAGCACGGCTTCGCTGGCGGAGCTGGTCGATCTCTACCCGACGCTGGCGGAGCTTGCAGGTCTGGATGTGCCCGCGCAGGCCGCCGGAACGAGTCTCGTCCCGGTGCTGGAGGATCCCGCTGCCACGGTTCGCGGAAGCGCGTATACGGTGGCGTGGAGCAGGGCCGGATGGGATCGGCCGCAATGGCACTACCCGCCGGTGATGGGCGAAACCATCCGCACCGCGCGCTATCGCTACACGGAATGGGCCGGCGGCATCATGGGTATGGAACTGTATGACTACCGAACCGATCCGGGTGAGCTGACCAACGTAGCGATTGATCCCGAGCATCGGATGGCCCCTACGCAGTTGGCAGCGGAACTCGCAAGGCGCCGGGAACAGGCATCGGCCGCGCCGTTCGAGTGATGGGATCGGTCCTTCAGACGGTCCTGGTTACCTTGGACAGGTTTGGCGGCGCGTCCGGGTCGTACCCGCGAGCGATTGCCAGGTTGTTGACGACCCGGTAGAAGCTTTGCGCCTGTACGAGCGGAGCCAACAGCGCGTGCGGGGGCTCCGGACAAGGCAGAGCCGCCGGAGGCGATTGTCCCGCGTCGGCGACGAACACCCGCGCCCCGAGCGCGCGCGCATCGGATGCCAGTCGCAGGACGCTTGCCCGGCTGCCGTCGTCCTGCACGAACACCAGCAGTGGAAAGCCTTTGCCGACCATGGCCAGCGGCCCGTGGCGAACCTCGGCCGCGCTGTAGGCCTCTGCGTGCAGGCGCGCAGTTTCCTTGAACTTCAGAGCCGCTTCCAGCGCAAGCCCGTAACCCACGCCACGGCCGACGACAAACAGGTTGTTGGCCGGCTCCAGGGCATCGACCAGGGGGCTCCAATCGCATTGCCACGCCGCTGACATCACCTCCGGCACGGCGTGCAACGCCTCCAGCACGCGACGGTCGCTGCCAATGTGACCTACAAGCAGCGCCAGCGCACCGAGGGAAACGATATACGACTTGGTAGCGGCCACACTGGTTTCGGGGCCTGCGCCCAGCGGAATGACATGGCTTGCGACCTCTGCAAGGGGAGATTCCGTGTCATTCACCAGGGCGATCACCATGGCGGCCTGTTCACGCGCCATCGCAGCGTGATTGACGATGTCAGGACTGGTTCCCGACTGCGATATTCCGACATACAGGGCGCGGCGAAGGTTCAGCTTCCTTCCATATACGGAGGAAACCGAAGGGGCCGCTGACGACGTCACCAATCCAAAACAAGTTTCGAACAGGTACTTTCCATATGCGGCAGCATGATCCGAACTGCCGCGGCCGCAGGTCACCACCATCGCGGGGTCGAATTGAGCCACCTCGGCCGCGAGCTCTCGAACGCGTGCAGCGCTCCTGTCCAACAGGAGCCGCACTGCAGACGGGGCCGAGGCGGCTTCGATGAACATTCGTGTTTGGTCTTGCGGGACGCGCATGATGATTCAGTTCGCCGACAGAATTGTACTGTTCGCGAAGGGGATAAATGGATTACGCGTCACCCAGGAGCTTGCGCCTGAAGTCGCGGATCGAGATACGGCTGTTGTTGATCAATGGCTGCGCCCGACTACCGATCACGAAGAGATAAGCAAGGGTCGCTACGTTGATCAGCATCGCCGGGCGCAGGCCCACCCAATCACCGGTCATTCCGATGAGCAAAGGTACCAATGCGCCGCCGAAGATTCCCGTGCAGAGAATGCCGGAAAACGCACCGTGGTGTGTATCCACGGAATTCAGGGCAAGGGAGAACACGATCGAGAACATGACCGAAATAAAGAAACCGATCCACGGGAATACAGCAATGGATATTGCCCCTGGTCCAAACAGCGCCGCAATTATGCAAGTCGCTGCGGTGGCGCAGGCCAGCCGAAGGAGCACACGTGAATCCATGATCCTCAAAAGGCCCAAACCGACGATACAACCAATGGACATAAGACCCCAGAATCTGCCGACAAGTGCGGCACCGACGGTCTGGGGATCGACGCCGTGGTACGTCTGAAGGAACTCCGACATCCACGTTGCGATGCCCTGTTCGGTGCCGACGTAGCACACGATGCCGAAGAAGAACATCCATGCGTGCGGCTTCTTCAGAAGTTCCCTGTAGGCACCGAAGGTTCCGGTTCTTTCGTCGTCCCTGAGCCTTACCTCCGGGAGCGGCATCAGCCATACGGCCGCCAGCAGCAAGGCGAAAGCCGCGCTGAACAGCCAGTATAGGGAGACCCAACCAAGGTCGGGGGGTGCGAGGCCACGCAGCACATCCAGCAACAGGTTGGATACGCCAGGGTCCGGCAACCGAGTCACCAGATAGGTAAAGGCGAAGGGACTCAGGAACGATGCGAATCCGAACACAAGTTGTCCGAGAACGGAAAAGAATGCGAAATGCTCTTCACCCCCGGCCGTACGCATGAGCGGATTGATGATGACTTGCAGCATCGCCATGCCGATGCCGATGACGAACAATGACACGATGACGACGCCATAGGCCGGGAACAGAGAGAATACCGACGACCCGAACAGGACGACGGCAAAGGCGATCAGCATGGAGCGCTTCATGCCGATGGATTCGATCATGACGCCGGACGGAATGGAGGCGATGCCGTATGCGAGAAAGAATGAGAACGGCAGCAGAGCAGCCAATGTCAAGGTCAGACCAAAGTCGTCGATGATGACAGGCATCAGCGGACCGATGATGTTGGTCACGAATGAGATCGCAAACCAGATCACCAGGATAAACAGGACCACTGCGGGTTTTCTAATGGTGCTCATGATCGTCAAGATGAAGCACTTCCGACACGTCCTGGCGTAGCGGCATCGGCGAACAGGCACGCTGCGCCGATGCATCCCGCCCTGGTCCCCAGACCGGCCTTGTCGATTGTGGTTTTCGCGGTTGAAGCGTCCATCACGTTCTTTGCTACGCGCTGCCGAACTTCCCGTATGTAGAAGTCGCCGGACTCGGTGATGCCGCCTCCGATAACGATCTGCTGAGGGTCGAAGATATTGATCAAGCTCGCGACGCCGGCGGCGAGATGTTCGAAGTGAAAGTGAAAAGCCGCTCGTGCCGGTGGTTCGCCGGCCAGATAACGACGC
Organism: Candidatus Rariloculaceae bacterium; assembly: GCA_965262365.1. GTDB lineage: Bacteria > Pseudomonadota > Gammaproteobacteria > Steroidobacterales > Rariloculaceae > UBA6522. The sequence continues at coordinate 1,408,862 of OZ253541.1, read as the reverse complement.
ACCAGCTCGGGTCCCGTCGGTAGAACGCCGGGAGCCGACGAGCCTTGATAGGCCAGGTCCATGTATCGGTTGATCAACGCGGGCGTGGACGCCAGAACTTCAAAGCAGCCCCGGTTCCCGCACGAACACTGTGCGCCGCCATACGACAGGATCATGTGCCCGATTTCACTGCTTCGGCCATTGGCGCCGCGGTAGAACCGGCCGTCCAGCTTGAGGGCGGCGCCAATGCCGGTCCCGACCGTCAGGAAGATGACGTCGGCAGCCTCCAACGCGGTGCCAAAACTCGACTCCGCCATACCCATGAGGTAGACGTCGTTCTCGACCTCGATCGGCAGGTTCAGCTCCGCAAGCTCGTCGGCAAGGGACACACCCGCCAGGGCCGGTATGTTGTTTATGCCGCCAATGATGCGGTTGCGCCGAACCAACCCGGGTACGCCGATCCCGATCGCCGCTACGTTGGCGCCTCGCCGCGCGGCTTCAAACAACGCGCGATCAATGTTTTGGCGCAGATCCGCCAGGAATGATCCCAACCCTTCTTCCGCGGGGGTCGGGCTGCTGCTTTCGTAACAGGTTTCGGCAAATTGATCGACGACGGCCAGCTTGACCGCGGTTCCGCCGATGTCGATGCCCAGCGTCCACATCGCGGCATTTATCGCGCGATAACCCAGATTGGGCTCGACCATGCCCATTGATGGTCGGTCTGCCGGACGCGGAGGAAGTAGTAGTCCTCGTCGTTACTCGCCTCGTCCTCAAGATCGAATTCGACCAGGAATCCGCTTTCCGGAACGGCCCGGTTGAAGGACACGGCCTCGGTCAGCCAGCCGCGCATGAATCGAGAATGGCTGCCCTCAAGTAGTTCGGCGAGCGTGTAGGAAAACTCCTGGCCATTGACATTGGCGACAATTCGTTCGCTCGGCCGCATTTCCACATCGAGAGCGATCGATTGGGTGACCGGCTGCATGGGTGCCGGATTGGACTCGCTCTTGGCGTCGAAAGAAACGCTGGTGTCCGTTGTATCGGTAATACGGCTTACCCAGGATTCCCAGGGTATTTCGTTGCCTTCGAGGTCTCTTTGCGGCGACGTAAAGGGTGCACCGCGAAATTGCGGCGTTGCCTTCAACAGCCGGCCTTCCGTGAGCGAAATCGTGCCCCGCCAGTCTATTCGCGCGGTGCTGGCGACCTGGTTCCAGCCGAATTCGAATCGGATCTTGGCGCGGACCGGACCGCCGCTGTCGTCGTACGTGGGCGTATAGCTGACATGCTCCCGATGAAGCGTTGCACCATTCTTCACGAGCTCGACGTAGTCGATCTGATTCATGCCTTCGACCGCAACGTGGATCGAGCGCTTGCCCGACTCCACGTCCGTGATGGCTTCGCCCATGTGTGCTCCGTTCACGCGAAGGTCCAGAAGGATGTTGGCGCCGGTGGTTGCGTAGACACGGCGTGATCGAATCGCCTCCCAGATTTCGTCACGGGTCAGGGCACGGGCCAGGACGGCCACGCGCCCGTCGCCAAAGCCGCCCGGGTGACCGGCGTGGGAATCGGACGAAGCGATGATCCCGAACTTGTGGCCCCGTCGGAGCCCAGCTTCCATAGAGCCACCGTAGGCCCTTGGTCCCATGTCGTGGTACATGCCGAACGGGCCCACTGACCCCTCGGAGCCGCCGTGGCGAGAGTAGATTTCTACGAATGGCGTTTGCGGGGCTTCCCTGAAGAAATCCCAGTTGTAGCCCCGATAGTTTGACTGATAGCCGATGCCGTGGGGTGTGATGATCGTGTTCTCAGGGTCCAGCATATGGTCGCGCAGTTCCACGATCGTGGTCTCCGGCGGCGGTAATTGGAGATCCTGCAATTTGGAAACCACGACATGGTCGCCGTACTTGAGGCTGTGGACTTCAAAGGAGGGGAAGGTAATCCGGGCGCCTGGAATATTGTGTTGCTTCAGTTTCTCGATGTAGTTGCCCCAGTATTCAGGGTCTCGCAACCGGCGAAATGCGTTCCGATGGTAGTCGATGACCCACTCCAATTCCGGGTTCCCCTGCAACTCATCGATATCCGGCCACATTGCGTGGGGGGTGACTGTGAAGAAGTCCAACGACTGGGTGGCGTTTTCGAGCGCGTTCTCGAATGAACCATGTCCGTACGTAAGGGCGGAGTGGTTGTGGAGGTCGCCAAAGTAGACCGTGAACTCGTTTGGCGGCTGTCCGGCGCTTTCGGCAAGGGCCGGCTCGTTTTCGTCTCCCGTGGAGCATCCGAAAACCGCCGACAGGTAGAGCAGTAGCGGTAGGCGGGTCAGCGGCTTCACTTCAGCCAGTGGACTCATTCCGGAATTTCTCATGATGCGCGCGGTCCAAGCCGATGTTGATTGATGGCAATGATCGCTTACCAGCCGATTATTCGCAGATAGTAGGAAACTATGGCAGCGCTGTCTTATCGTGCCACCATCTCACGAAACGGCAGGGGTGCTGTGGCGTGGCGATTCCGACGCGCGGGAGGAGAACTGCGGGAGCACGATCATGATCTGTAGAGCATTGCGTATACCGGCAACAACCTATCTCACCATCACGCTTGCCGGCATCGCTTCAAGCGGGGTTGATCAAGCCCGCGGGCAAGAGGCCGGGGACGACATGCTTGAAGAGGTTGTGGTCGTGGGCACTCGTGCGGACCTCGAGGCGGCCGTCGACTTCAAACGTGCCTCCGACACCATCGTCGATGCCATCTCGGCTTCGGACATCGGCAAGATGCCGGACCAGAACATCGCCGACTCCCTGCAGCGCGTGCCGGGCGTGCAGATCCAGCGAAACCGCGGACAGGCCGAGGAAATCACCATTCGCGGGCTGCAGGGCCGCTATACGCAGACGCTGGTCAACGGACGGCCCATCACGACGGTATTCAGCGATTCCTTGAGCAACCGCAATTTCCAGGCCTACATCATGCCGTCGGCGTTCGTATCCCGGCTGGCGGTCCACAAGTCCGGCAAGGCGGATGTTCAGGAAGGCGGTATCGCCGGTTCCGTGGACATTGTCACCCAGCGGGCGTTGGAAATCGGCGAGCGGCGCATCAACGTCTCGGCCAACGGCAACTGGGACGGCAACAACGGCGAGATCGGCAGCGACGTCACCGCGATATACGCGGATATCTTTGCCGACGACACGCTGGGAATCCTGCTGGGCATCAATCTCGTCGACGAGGATCAGGGACTGCACCGTGACCGCGGCGGCCGTTACCGCAGGGCTCGCAACGAAGCCAGGAACCGGGACCTCAACGGCGACGGGGATTTCAGTGACCGGGGCATTGTCGTTCGCGATAACGTGCTGTCGGAGAATTTCGAACAGCAGCGTGACCGGCAGTCCTGGCTCGCCAATCTCGAATGGGAGCCTTCCGACAATTTCACGCTGTTCAGCGAGGTCCTCTACAGCCAGCAGGATACGATCTCGCCGCGGGAATCGGTCCGCTACAACTTCGCGAACAAGAAGACGAGGTCCGAAGGTCAGCAAACGATCTTCATCAACGATGTCGAATACGTTTCCCAATACCACAGCATCGATACGCAGCTGCAGGCGGAGAAGGAACTGCAGGATCGCGATGCGGACCTGCTCTCCGGACAGATCCAGGCGAGCTTTCGCCCGGATTCTCCATGGACCGCGGATCTCTCCCTGTCGCGTTCGGCATCCAATCATTTCCAGACCCGGGCCCGAGCGGTCACCAGGCTGAACGGCGTGGAAACGCTGATCAACATGGAAGGCCGGGACGTGCCGACGGCGGTCACGGTGTTCGGCGAGGAGTTTCTCGACCCGGACGCGTACGCCATCAACCAGTTCACTTCGGGTCCAGGCACGAATATCCGCAGCGAAAGCAGCCAGAACGACCTGAAGATCGACGTCGACCGCCTTTTCGACGACGGCGCGGTTTACGCGGTTGGCTTCGGCGTGTCCGTTTCGGACAGCCTGTTTGCCTCGAACCGGGATGCCTTTGCGGCGAACGCCAGGGAGTTGGCCGCCATCGGCATCGAAACCTTCCCCATGATCCTGACAGGATCCGACCGCGGCGGTTACCTGGACAGCGCGGACCGGCCCAACGTGGGCATGTGGGTGGTGCCCGACACCCAGGCCATCATCGACGCCGGGGGTGGGGTGCAGGCGATCATCGACGCGGACCCGGGCGCCGTTTTCAACATTCCCGGCGAATTCGTGGACGTTCGCGAAGACTTTACCTCCGCCTACGTGATGATCGATTTCGGCAACGAGAGCGAAACGGTGACGGGCAACTTCGGCGTGCGCTATACGCGAACCGACGAAACGATCCACGGGACGTCCATCGACCTGAGCGCCGGGTTAACGCGCGACGACACCACCGGCGCGCTGACGGCCAACTCGGAGAGTGTGCCGGTCAGCCGCAGCCGGACGTACTCCAATACGCTGCCCAGCCTGAACGTGCGCTTCAACGTGGCCGACGACCATGTGCTGAGGTTCTCCGCGGCCAAGACCATGACGCGCCCGGCGCCGGCGCAACTGGACCTCATCGTCAGCGGGCTTCGCGGCGGTCTCGAGGACGAGGAAAACTCAGTCTCGTACAACGATCCGAACCTGGACCCGTTTCTGGCGAACGATCTAAACCTCGCATGGTCCTGGTACTACGGCGACGAGAACCTGTTTTCCACGGCGTTGTTCTCCAAGGACCTGGAATCGCTCATCGGCAGGAAGACGTTCGTCGAAAATTTCAACGTGACCAGCAGCGAGACCGGCGCGACCAATTCGGAACCCTTCAACGTGGCAACGGACAGCAACTCCACGGGCGTCAAGTTGCAGGGGTTCGAAATGAGCTGGCAGCACGCCCTCACCCACCTTCCCGGGCTGATGAGCAATACGGGATTCGCCCTGAACTACACGTTCATCGACAATTCCGCGCCGGAGCGGCTACGGGCCGCGGCCGAAGACAACTACAATGTCATCGCGTACTATGACGGCGGGCGGTTCGACGCGCGGGTGTCGTATACCCATCGCGGCGAATACCTGCTGACACCGGCGACCGGCCTCGAGCCGAAGCAACTGTTTTATCCGCGCCGATACCTTTCGGCGAGCATCAACTACCGGCTGCCCAACGGCCTGCGGTTGCGGTTGGCCGGCGCCAATCTCACCGACGAGGCGGACATTCGGCATCACGAGGGCCTGATCAGGCAATACATTGACTACGGTCGTCGCATCTCGCTCTCGATCCGGGGCAACCTGGCGCGCTAGGGATCTGCCCGGGCGCAGGCGCACGGCCATGTACCGCAACGGGTTCACGGCCAGTGTGCGTGCCGCGTTCCTGGCCCTGTGCGCGGCCCTATGCACCGCCTGCTCCGGAAACGGCGCGGACTCGCAACCGCCAAATGCAGAAGCACCCGGGGCGGAAACATCGGGCGCGCGCATATCGGATTCGGAAACGTCCGATACGGTCGCGTTCGTACCGCTGCGGGTGATGCCCTACGCGGTCGACGTCGACGCACCCATGGCGGCGATTCCGGACACGCTGCGCCCGGACCATGTAAAGGCCGCGGGCAATCTGGCCGCCGACTGGCAGATCAGGCACATGGACGCCTTCGCGGCCAGCACACTGGTGAATTTCCAGGGGCTTCGCCGCTACAGCTTCGGCGGCTGGCTCATGGGCGCCATGGCCATCGGCATGACCCGGTGGGGGCTGTTATCGGCCAACCCGCGCTACTTGGACTTCGTCCGCGAACAGGGGCGGAACTTCGACTGGGGTGTGGAGGCGCGCGAGTTCGACGCCGACGACTACGTCATCGGCCAGACCTGGCTGGAGCTGTTCGACCTTCACGGCGATCCCCGGATGCTCGGGCCGCTGACCGAGCGGCTCGATCGCATTTATGCGAACTGGCCGACGGTCAGCCGCGATTTCGGCGCGGATTGCGAACTGATGAACGTCGCTTGCCGCGAGCGCTGGACATGGATCGATGCGCTTTTCATGGGCGCGCCGGTGTGGGTCCACATGGCGGCCGTCACCGGGGACGAACGCTACCTGGAGTTCGCCGACCGAGAGTTCCGGGCGTCGTTCGACACTTTCTGGGACGAGGGCGAGAGCCTGCTGTATCGCGATCGCCGCTACATTCCCATGCGAGACGAAGCCGGTTACAAGGTGTTCTGGAGCCGCGGCAACGGCTGGGTGTTCGCGTCGTTTGCACGCATTCTTCCGAAGCTGCCAGGGGATCACCACAGCCGCCCAGAGTACGTGGATCGGTTCCGGGACATGGCCGCAAGGCTCGTCGAACTGCAGCAGCCCGGCGGGCACTGGACGTCCTCGCTGCTCAACCCATCGATCTCGCCAACGCCCGAGACCAGCGGATCGGCGTTCTTCGCCTACGGACTGGCCTGGGGGATCAACGAAGGCCTGCTGGACCGGGACGAGTACCTTCCGGCCGTGGAGCGCGCCTGGGCCGGCCTGGTGTCCAACCTGTACGCCGACGGCCGCCTTGCCTACGTCCAACCTTCCGGGTCCGCGCCGCAGACCGTCCACAAGGAGAGCACGGACGTTTACGGCGTCGGTGCCTTCCTGCTGGCGGCCTCGGAGGTCTATCGCCTTGCAAATTCGGTAGCTCCGGCGCAATAGTTGCGACCGAAACGGTGACGCTGCCGATCCGAGCCACAACATCGAACAACCTGACGGGAAATGAAGACACAGCACTTGGGAATCGGGCTATGCCTTGGCGCCTGTTTCCTCGCGTCCATGACGGCAATTGCCGACGAACGGCTGTCAAGCCGTTTCGAAGGGTTGCTGCTCTTCGAAAGAAGCGATTTCCGGGCGAGCAGGACCGCCGCAAGAGTTTTCGACGACACCCTGTTGAACCAATTCGAGCAAGCCGTCGAGGAGGCCGAGGCCTATCCCTACGACTTGCGCGGCGTGTCGGCGTACTACAACGTGGAACGCCCGGAGGAGGGTGGAAGTGCCGCGGTGACGGTGGGTGAGCATGAGGCGAACGATCGCTTTCTGAAGCTCCTTTCGTCCACTGTTCCGCTCTTGGCCTTCGCGTACCGGACTCCGGGTCCCGGTCGAGGGGATAATCCCTACTACCGGAACCGGGACGTGGCGCGGCTTTACGCGTTCGTGCTCGAGTATTGCTACAGCCGCGGCCTCACCGAGTCGGCCTGGACACCGGACCATGCCGGCACCGCCAGCCGCTGGGCTGAGCGAAGGGGGCTGGTTCGCTCGAGCGGCAACTTTTCCGGCGTCAGCCTGCGGTTCGGCGGCTTCATCCAAAGCATCTTCCTGATGCGCGAACCGCTGGCCGAACTCGGCCTGTTGGACAGGTACCGGCGCGTTTCGCGCAACCTGACCATCAACAACGGCACCCTGTATGGAGCATTCTTCGGTCACGCCCGCGACGAGGCCGGCATCGCCTATCCCCAACCGCTGCCGGAGCAACGCCATTACCACCTGAACGCAGACGGCATGCGGTTGTTCGCCGATTACTTCATTCCGTATTTCCTGCTCATCGAGGATGCGCAGGAGCGCCGGGACATGGAGGAAGTGCTGCGAAGGGTGATCTCAGCGAACATCAAGGTCCGGCCCGGCGTGCAGGGCACGATCAAGCCCGACGGCACCGGGTTTCATCACGGCGCGGCCTACGTCGGCGCTTACGCTCCGTTCACGTTCGAATCGTTTGCACGACTGTTGTACCTGCTCGCGGAGACGGATTTCCATGATTCCCGGAACGTGGAGGCGGTCAAGCTGGCCTTGCGAAGTTTCCGCGCGATGGTGCAGAAATACACAGTTTCAAGTGCCTTGAGGGGCCGTTTGATCGAGGGCGACGGTGACGGTGCGGCGGCCGCGGTGACCCGGGCGATGGCGCTTCTGGCACATCCGGACGGGGTCGACGACCAGGAAATGAGGGCACTGTTCAACGAATTCTTCGACCCGGAATACTTTTTCTCCAGGACCCGTGCCGAGCATTACCACGAAGGCCGGCGCGGAGTGTCGATTCGGGGGCTAGGCATTTATCGCATTGTCGAGGATGTCCTTTCGGCAGAGGACGCCGCCGACGCGCCATCGGGTGTGGAAATCAAACCCTACGCCGCGGCTGCATTCTTCCGCCGCGACGATTGGCTGGTGACGGCGAAGGGTTTCAGCCGTTACTTGTGGGACTATGAGGGCCCGTTGGAGAAACGTCAGAACAGTTTCGGGCAGAATTGGTCCTACGGCCTTCTGCACGTGTTCAGCGCCGGGGACCCGGTGAGCGAAACGGGCTCGGGGCACGACCTTTTGAACGGCTGGGACTGGTACCACGTTCCGGGAACGACAGCGAGCCACCATGTCATCGAAGAACGTTCCTACCAGGGCGTGGTCGAGGCTCGCCGTCGGGCCGGCATCGGGTGGGGCGACCCTCAGCGCAACTACAACGGCAAGACCTTCGTCGGGGGCGTGACGCTCGGCGATCACGGTTTCTTCGTTCAGGATCTTCAAGCCGTTCCGTTCACCGCACCGACCGATCTGAGCGCGCGCAAGAGCTACTTCTTCGTCGGTGACATGGTCCTGGCCATGGGGACACATATACGCGGCGGCACTCCAGGCGATGCGACCCATACCACGTTGTTCCAGACGCGTGTGCGCAACGGCACGCAGAACGGTTCAATCGACGGTGAATACGGCGGCCGGGACAACAACGTGGAAGTGCGGGTCGCGGCAGGGTCGCAGGCCGCGCTGATGGACAGCGTCGGCAACAGCTACTTTCTGTACGACAGCACAGCGGACCTGCGCTTCGAGAGACGTCGCCAGCGCAGCCTGACGCCCGGTTACGAGCCGATGGCCGGCCGATACGTGCAAGCGTTCCTCGACCACGGTATCAAGCCGGACGGTGACAGTTATCGGTACGTGGTGATCCCGTCCGACCCGGACGGAGCGAAAATCGCGGCGCTGGCGGCAAACCCTTCGGCGTATTTCCGTGTGATCGACGACGACCGGATGCACCTGGTCCACTTCCCCGAACTTCAAATCACGACCTACGCCTTTTACGAAACCGCCGAAACGGGGCCGGATCGGTTGGTAAGCAACGTGAATCTGCCGGCTGCGGTCATCACCCGGAACCAGGGCGAGAATGTGCACCTTGCCGCGAGCGTTCCCGATCTGGGCTGGCAATCCGATGACGCGGAGTTGTACAGGGGGCTGGCGTACGGGTCCCGTCACTACGCGACACAGGTCGCCAGGCGGCATCTGTTGAGAGTGGTATTGCGCGGCCGCTGGGAGCTTGCCGAGGCCGATCCGGATATCAGCGCACAGGTCGAGGCTGACATGACCGTGTTGGAGATCCCGTGCAGCGATGGACTGAGCCGGCAAATGACCTTGCAACCCAGCGGCTAGCGTGCCGCTGCGCGGGACGCAGGACCGCCTGTGTCACTGTCCGACCGATGAATTCGGGGCGCCGACCCCGTCGGCAGGTTGAAACACCAGCTCCCGCGTCAGCCCGTGATCGAGCCTGATACTGACTGCCGTTTGCCCCGGGTGCGCTGCCACGGCGACGACATCCCGATGAGGCTGCTTCAGCGTCCAACGACCGGACAGCCGAATCTCGGCGACGTGGGACTCGGCCGGTTGATTCCTGATCGCATCCGGCATGCGGGACATGTTCCGCGGCCACACGCCCAGTCTCAGATCCGGGTCCGCCACGCTCAGGCGTAGCTCGTCATCGCTCTCCCCGGCGATCAGCAATAGCGGCGTGTCCACCGCGTCGACAACGCCCGGCAGACCGCTCAGGGGAGTGAATAGGGCATAGGCAGTCAGGTCCTTGTCCAGGTGCTCGAGCACATGCGCTTCGTCGTCCCTTTTGTGCACGCGGTAGTTGCGGGTGGCGGCAAGCGTACCCGCCGTCACGGGCTCGCCCTGGATCAGGATCTGGTATTCGTAGGAGCCGTTATCCGGCGAGGGACCGTGATCCAGCCACGCCTTGACGTGCGACGCGCTAACGGGGAGATGCCCAGGCGAGCTTCCGCCGCCGGTGCTTGCCGCTATCCGCCGCGGCACCAGGGAACTCTGTTCGGACTGCTCCAGCACCACGGACTGACCGGGCGGGACGACGTAGCGATTCCCTTGTGGATCGGTGAACACGCCGCCGTCGTAACGCTGCACTTGCGCGGAATCGATGGTAGCCCCGTCGACCTGGGCCCTGCCGTTTGCGGTCGTGCTCTGGAAGAGCGTCGTGATCGTGGGGAAGGCGGAATCTTCGTTGGCTATCCCCGAGCCCAGCGCGATGACCTGGTTGTCCATGAACAGGAACGATTTCCTGGCCCGAAAGCTCTCGTCGAACAGAGGTTCGCCGTCGGACGGGACAGTGTCCTGGAGATTCATGGCGTAGAACCCGTCCAGGCCCCGGTGCGAGACGCCTCCCGCAAAGGCACTGCCGCTGAAGTTGCGATGCTTGCCCTCCGGATAAAGGGAGTTCGGCTCTATCTCATAGATGATGCGGTCCATCGGCAGCGCCTTGGTTGTGGCCCCCGGCGCGTAGGCCCAATGAAAGCCGCCGTCCAGATCGATCCCGCTGGCCTCCAGGCTCAGGGGTTCGCCTCGGGTAAAAAGGAGCAGCGAGCCGAAGGCCAGGTACCGCCCGTAAGGGTTCTCGCCCTGGTGCCCCGATTCCCAATCCCAGACGTAGCGGCTCCAGCCGCGCACGGTGGCGGCCCACCCAGGACGCTTGTGGTTGGCCGCGGCCCCGTAAGGGAACGTGAAGTGCCCGGTCGGCGGTTCCCAGTCCAGCCCCTCGGCCTGCCGGACCGCGTCTGCCATGATCTGAAGCGTCCCGAAGCTGCCATAGTAGTTGAGCCTCGGCAGGAGGCTGCCGAAGGTACCGGTCAGATCTGTGCGGCGGTAGGCCCAGGCCAGCGCGGCCCCGACCCGTGGCTCGACGAGCCGGTGATCCTGCATCGCGGCAAAGGCGAATCCCGGCAGCATGAACCGGTCGATGCCGCTGTTGGTGTACGGGAATCGGCCGCTCAACGCCGGATGCAGTTCGAAATCCGCGGCGATGTCGAACTGTGCCATCAGCGTGTCCCGCAATCGCCCTGTAGTCTCTTCGGGCAGCGCGAACCGGGTACCGCGCAACAGCCAGTCGAGCATCGCCAGGGTTGTCACGCCCTGGACGCCGTAGACGTTCTGGTAGGCGGCGGCGTGGTGAAAGATGGTGTAGTCGGGCTTGATCGTATCCGCGTAACCGGGAGCGAGGTTGCCGACATGGATGAGGTAGTCGCGAAAAGCCAGCATTCGCGCGACCTTCTCGGGTGAATCCCCCATGAGCAGCACGCTGATCAGCTTCGGACCCGCGCCGCCGCGGATGTGGTCGCTGTTCTCGCCGACGGAGGTGTCGAGTTCGGAGAGCGCGCCGAATCGCGTATACCAAGCGACCGCCCGCTGATGGTCCTGCAACAGGCCGGCCTGCCGTAGATCGTCGCGCAGCAGGAATACGGCGTTGGCGTAGGGATTGACCCGGATGAGGTGATCGGCCGTCCCCAGGGCGCTGCCCGCGGCCCAACCCTGGTCAACCAGATGCGCGAGCAGCGTCATGACCCGCCGTTTGCTCGCGATGCCGGGTTTGCGCCGGTAGTCCAGCGCCAGGGGGGCCAGGATCTGCTCACCGGCCTGCTGGTACGTGCGCCCGAGTTCGCCCGGGTGTTCTTCCCGCGAGGCGAACAGTGGCATCCCCGTGACGCCGCGCGGCGATTCCTCGATGCCAAGCGTATCCCACTCCCGGTTGGCGGCCGCGACCCGTTGATCCAGGTATTGCTCGAAGGACTCGCTCGGTGTGCCTCTCGAGGCGTCTTCCGGGGTGCCGGCCCCGGAATCCATCCCGCCGGACCCCAGCAGCAGGCGCTCATAGCGCTGCTCGATGACGGCGAAGTCCTCGTGGTCGCCTTCCAGGCCGCTGCCATCGGGCGGCACATCGGCGAACCGGCCAAGCGCCTGCCACGCCGGCAACACCCGGTATGGGTCGGTGCGAGCGGTGTCCTTGCGGTTCGCGAACTGCCAGTCGGAGTGGCGTTTCCTCGACATGTAGGTAACAAACTGCAGCATGTCGAGATAAACGCGGTCGTCGGCCATGTCTGGCGAGGGCTCGATGCGCAGCGTCCGCAGCGGCAATGTGCCCACGTACTCGCCGACCCGGGCGTCCTCCTCGAAGTGTACCCATAACGCCCGCCAGCCCGTGAAGTTCTGCGACATCTCGAAACGGTACGCCGGGCGGTCCCGCGCATCGTTCGGGTCGGCACCGATACGGAATTCAAGGTGTCCATCGCGATCCGGCGACTCCCGGTAGACCCAGAGCTTGAGTCCCCCCTGTCTGGATCGAGGCACGTACGACGGCTCCAGCTGCTCGGGCTGTCCGCCCGGGTATTCACCGGTGGCGTCTTCGAGCCCGGGAAGATCGCGAAAGACCAGCGGCTCAGGTGAGGACCACTGCCATAGCAGTGCCTGGCGTCCGTCCTTGAAGCGATCCGCCGTGAGCGTTGCCGAACCGGTCACTTCCTCGAGCTCGGCTGCAGATTCAAAGGAAATCCGTTGCGCCAGGATGTCGGTTGTCAGCGTGAGATTGGAGGTCAGCGACGCCGTTGCGGTCTGGCCGTGGGCCGGCGTTGCCGACGCGGCCGACAGAGCAAGGAACAGCGGCACCCATCCGGCCCCTGAGCGCGAGAAATTCATCGTATCGCGCCTCGCCCCGCCGCCGTCAACGAAGGCTCCGCAGGCGAGCGAGTTCGGCTTCGTCGGTGTTCTCGAGTTTTTCCTCGTCGGTGATCTTGAAGTCGACCAGGTCCGCCTCGCCGCCTTCCCTGAGCCAGTTCGGTGGATGCGCCGCGGTGGGACTGGCCTCGCCGTTCCTGAACACCGCGCCCCGGTTGTACTTGAACGAGTAGGGCACCACGTTGCGGCCCTCGTCGTCGGTCAGCAGGGCGTGAAGTTGCCGGCGCAGTTCGACGACCTTGCCGAGATGGTCGCGGTCCTCGATCAGGTTGTTCATTTCCTTCGGGTCCGCCCGCATGTCGTACAACTCGTCCGTATCCCAGATGCCGTGGTACTGGATCAGCTTGTAGTCGTTGGTTCTGATGGCAAAAGTGGTGGGCGTGTGCGGGAAGTTGAACTCCCAGAAGTACTCATAGAGCATGGCCTCGCGCCAGTCCACCGGGTCCGTGGAACCGTCCGCCAGACCCCTGAAGCTCCGGCCCTCGAACGGCTCCGGAATGTCCGCGCCGGCCAGATCCAGGATGGTCGGGGCGATGTCCAGGTTCGCCACCTGCGCCGTTACCGTCGTGCCGCGGGGGAATAACCCGGGCGCGCTCACGATCATCGGCACCCGGATGGATTCCTCGTACGCGCTGCGCTTGTCGATGAGTCCGTGCTCGCCGAAATAGAAACCGTTGTCGCTGGTATAGATGACGACCGTGTTGTCCGCCTTCCCGTTGCCGTCCAGCCACTCGACGATACGCCCGACGCTGTCGTCCACGGCCGACATCGTGCGGTGGTAGTTCCGCTGGATCGCCAGCAGGTCGGTGTCCGGGTTGTGGTAGGGAAATTCGATGCCGTGGAAGCTGTTGCGCTGGTTGCGCACCCACAGGGGACGCCCCGGATTGTCCATGTCCAGGTCGGCGCTGGCGGGCAGCGTGAGCGTCACGTCCGCATACTGGTCGCGATGACGTTCGGCCGGCGTGAAGTTGGAGTGCACGGCCTTGTGGGAGAGATACAGGAACCAGGGCCCGGCGTCCTGTGCCGTTTCCAGCCATGCGATGGCGTAATCCGTCAGTTCGTCGGTGATGTAGCCGGTTTGCGGGACCCGTTCGCCGTTGATGTTGAACAGGGCGACATTGCCGAATGAGTCCACGGGCCGGTACGTGCCCTGTCCGGCGAAGCTGACCCAGTGGTCGAACCCGGGGCGGGGTTCGTCGCTGAGGCCGCCCATGTGCCACTTGCCTACCAGCGCGGTCTCGTACCCGGCGGCCTGCAGCAGTTCCGGGAAGGTCGTGGTGCCGGGTCTGAGCGGGGTGTTGTTGTCGACTACGCCGTGGTTGTGCATGTACTGGCCGGTGAGGATGGTGGCGCGGCTCGGCGAGCACAGCGACGTGGTGACCACGGCGTTTTCGAAGAACACGCGGCGTTCGGCCAGCGCGTCCAGGTTGGGCGTATCGAGGATGGGGTTGATGAAACCGAGTTCGTCGTAGCGCTGGTCGTCAACCAGGATGAAGACGATGTTGGGCGGATCGGCGGCGCCGGCCGCATGCGGGAAGAGAGGCAGTACGGCCGCGCCGGCAAGGAAGCCTGCGACGCGGGCTGCGGCGGCGAGGAGCGCGGTGGTGCGGAGCACGGAGGCGGCAACCATTTTCATGCCGGAGCGGAGCGGGGCGGCGCGCACGAATCCCGCTCCATGATTTCGTACTGCAGAATCGTTGCGACCGAATCCATCTTGATGGCCTTGTCGGCCCGAATGGCTTCGATCAGCAACTGCGCCGCCTTGGCGCCCATCAGCTCGATGGGTTGGCGCACCGTTGTCAATGTGGGCCAGATGTAACGCGAAATCGGCACGTCGTCGAAGCCGGCCACGGAGAGGTCGGCCGGAATTTCGATGCCGGCATCGTGGGCGCAGTGCATGACGCCCGCCGCCGTATCGTCGTCGCTGGCAAAGATCGCGGTGGGCGGTTCCGCGGCATTGAGAATCTTCCTGGCGCCCTGCAGGCCGGACTGGAAATTGAAGTTGCCCCTGGCAACGATGCCCGTATCCAGCCGCAGCCCGGCGTCGCGCAACGCATCCTTGTAGGCTTCGTATCGCGAGCGGCTGGAACTGTGGGCCGGGTCGCCCTTGATGAAGCCGATGCGGCGATGGCCGAGCCCGATCAGGTAGGCGGTCAGGTCGTACGCCGCCTGGTATTCCATGAAATAGACCTGCAGCCCGCGATCGTGATCCTGCGGGGAGATCATGACGTGCTTGATGTTCAGCCGCTCCAGAGCCGAAATCAGCTCCTGGTTGTCGCACAGCGGCGGCGTGACCACCACGCCGTCGATGTCCGTCTGGCTGACGAACTTGGTCAGGTCCTCGGTGGGGGATTCGATGTCGATATCGCAGGGATGCAGGATGAGTTCGTAGTGCAGCGGCATGCAGGCCTCGATCATGCCGAGCTGCAATCCGGCGATGTAGGAACTGAAGTCGCCGTCGTAGAACAGCGCTACCGTGTAGGAGCGGTTCCCCGCCAGGCGGCGCGCGGCCCGGTTGGGCGTGTAATTGAGTTTCTTCGCCGCATCGAATACGCGCTGCCGCGTCGCCGGGCGCACGCTATCCTCGCCGTTCAGGGCCCGCGAGACCGTCTTGAACGAGACCTGGGCCTCCCGGGCGATGTCGTAGATGGTGGCCTGCTTGCCGGCCACGGTCAGGCTCGCCCGACTGCGTTCATGATGCCCTGCAGATAACCGAAGGCGTGTGCGAAACCCTGTCGCCGTCCTGGATCGTCCGGATGGCTGGGGACATGATCGGGCATCACCATGTGGGAATAGCCTGTCTGGCGCAGCATCATCAGCACCCGGTAGACGTCGATATCGCCCTCGTCAATGTAAACCTCCTGGAAGTCGTCCCGGCGGCCGCGGATGTTGCGCATGTGGATGTTGAACAGCTTACCGCGCTCACCGAAATGGCGCACCACGTCGTAGACCTCACTGGCGGGGTCCTCGAGCATCTCCGATACGGTGCCGACACAGAAGTTCAGGCCGTGGTGGTCGCTGTCGTGCAGGTCGACGAAGCGCTTCAGGCCGTCCACCGTGCCGAGTACCCGGGCCACGCCCTGGAAGCCCTCCGGCGGAACCCCGGGATCGTGGGGATGACAGGCGGCCCGGATGCCGTACTCGTCGCACACCGGAATGATCCGGTCCAGAAAGTACTCGATCCGCTCCCAGAACTCGTCCGCGTTGACGATTCCCGCCCGGGTCTGGTCGCGTTCGCCGGCTTCGGCGAGCCTCCAGGTTGGGTAGCGGCTGCCGCCGCGGCCCGGTGTCGGTTCCGTCCTGAGCACCCCGAGCAGGTTCAGGTTGTACTTGAACGCCGGGACGCCGGCCCGCGCGCAATGCCGGATCATGTCCTGGATATGCTCGATGTCGCGGTCCCGTTCGGGGTCGTCGGCCAGCATGATGGCGCTGAATCGGGCAATATCCACCGAGCGGCTCCAAAGCAGCGGAACGGTGACCATGTCCAGCGCTATGCCATGTTGCTCACACAGGTCGCGGGTGCGTTCCAGTTCGTCCAGCGTCCAGTACTGGCGAGTGTCGTTCAGGTCCGGGTCCAGCGGGTAGCCGCAGACGTGATCGACGCCGTGGCGCTTGCAGAATTCGAGTATCTGCGGATCGGTGGGGCGTCGCTGGGTGCCGACGCTCATGTGCATGGGCGGTAGCGGCGGGGCTGTGCCGGAGGCGGCTGTCGCGTCGGATTCGGCTTGGTTTCCCAACCCGGTCCGGCCTGCCGCAAGCGTACCGCCGAGAGCCGCCGCCTTGAGAAATTGCCTGCGCCGCATCGTTCGTACCCGAAGCTCCCGTGTATCCCGGATCGCCGTCAATGATCCGTGTAGCTTATGACAGCGCTGTCTTTTGGGCAAGGGCAGGGCCTGAACGCGCCGGTGGTTGCGTGTAGCTGACCCGCCGCCCGGTGTCCTAACCGTCCGGTGGCGCGGCGGCGTCGAGATAGGCATTCCACCGATCGGCGGTAGCGATTTCACCGTCGGCCTGCCAGGCGAATCCCGCACGGTACGTCAGTGCGCCGCTCTCATCGGAAGCGGTCACCATCCAGATGTGGCTGGCGTCGGGTTCGTCGCTGGGCACATGAGTAATTTCCCGGAGTTGCGCCGGCTCAAGAACCGCGCCGGTACCGACGCCGTGCCCGTCGACCATCTCCCAGGTGGAGATCGTGCCGCTCTCCTGGTTGCCGAACGCCTCGGCGGCTTCGTCGTGAGTGGTCAGCCCGATGGCGATGGGCAGGGACGCGGGCTCGCCGTTCAGGGTGAAGACGGAGTCCACGCGGTAGAGCCGTTCGCCCATCGACAGGGAAATGGTCTTGCTCTCGGCCACCGTGCCAAGGGGTGTTTCCCACTCGTATTGCAGATCGAATTCCACCGCATCCCCACCGTTCTCCAGTATTTCGTAGTCCGTGAATTTCCCTGCAGGGTAGGGGACGCCGCCGACCCAGATGGCGGTACCGCCGACACCCCGGCTCGTGCCGACGTGATAGACGTCATAGCCCTCGCCGTGGTCCACATGGTAGCTCTTGCCCCCGAGGTGCTCCGCATACCACTTGTCGACGATGGGATACTCGACTTTCTTGAACCAGGCGTCGACCCCGCTCACCGGACCCTGTCCCATGGAGGCCGGTCCATAGACCCTGAACGCCACCTTGTCGTTCTCCCATGCGAAGTCGCCCTGCCGTTCGGGAACGAAACGCCCGTAGGCCATCGGCGCCGCATCGGCGGGTTTCGAGCCGGCGGCCACCGGTTCCTCTTCGTCTGCCGCCTGTCCCAGGCCAAACGCAGTCAGCAGCAATACCGGTACGGTCAGCCCGGCGGTCATCCAAACAGTCCGCCCAGTCTTCGAATTTCTTGTTGTCATGGTGAAACCTCGCAAATCGAATATGTAGTCGCCAAGTGTTGTCAGCGCGCCATCCAGCCGCCGTCCACCACAAGGATGTGCCCGGTCACGTAGTCCGACGCGGCCGATGAGAGAAATACCACCGCACCCTGCAGGTCGCTGGGGTCACCCCAGTGCCCGGCCGGAATGCGCGCCAGTATTTCCTCGTAACGAGCCTCATCCGCGCGTAGCGCTTCAGTGTTATCCGTGACGAAATACCCCGGCGCGATCGCATTGACCTGAACGCCCTTGTTGGCCCACTCGTTGGCCAGCGCCTTGGTCAATTGCATGACGCCTCCCTTGCTGGCGGAGTACGCCGGCACGCGAATGCCCCCCGAGAAACTGAGCAGCGAGGCGACATTGACGATCTTGCCTCGGCCCCGCTCCAGCATGTGCCGGCCGATGCCGCGGCAGAACTGGAAGACCCCGTTGAGATTGGTGTCCACCACGGCCGCCCAGTCCTCGTCGCTGTAGTCTTCCGCGGGCGCGCGCCGGATGATGCCGGCGTTGTTGACCAGAATATCGACCCGACCATGGGCTTCGATACTCTCACTGGTTGCGCGGCGCACCTCCGCGGGATCTTGCTGGCGACACCCGACGGCGACCGCCCGGCGCCCCAAGGCTTCGACCTCCGCCACCGTGCCGGCCGCGCTTTCTCGCGTCGTGGCAATGGCGACTATATCGGCGCCGGCGTCGGCCAGGCCAAGCGCCATCGCGCGGCCAAGACCGCGGCTTGCGCCGGTGACCACCGCAACCCGGTCTTCAAGGCTGAACAGAGCCGACATGAAATGTTCCGTCATACACGCCCCTGCATTATCGCGACGTTCGGCTAGCGGAGCTCATTCGGAGCAATGTGATCCATATCGTCGAACTCCTGGTTCTCGCCCCCCATGCCCCAGACGAAGGTGTAGTTTCGCGTGCCCGCCCCGCTGTGGATCGACCAACTCGGCGAAACCACCGCCTCGCCGTTTCTCACTACCAGCGAGCGGGTTTCGTCCGGTTCGCCCATGAAGTGGAAGACGTTGCAGTCCTCGTCCAGGTCGAAGTACATGTAGATCTCCGAACGCCGCCGATGGGTATGCGGCGGCATGGTGTTCCAGACGCTGCCGGGCGCCAGTTGTGTGAAGCCCATGACGACCTGGCAGGTGTCCACGATGCCGGGCCGGATCGACTGGTAGATGCTGCGCTTGTTGCTGGTCTCAGCCGAACCCAGGTCGATGCGTACCGCATCCTGACGGCGGACCCGTTTGGCTGGATATCCGGCATGCGCCGGGTAACTCAGAATGTAGTATCGGGCGGGGTTGGCCACGGCGTCGCTGGCAAATTCGATGTCCCTGCAGCCACGGCCGACGTAAAGGCTGTCCCGGTTATCGACGTCGAAGGTCTCGCCGTCCACGCGAACCGAGCCGGAGCCGCCGATATTGATGACGCCCAGTTCCCGGCGCTGGGCAAAATAATCGGACGCAAGCTCGCGGTGAACGGGCAGGCAGAGCGGCTCGCTCAGGGGTACCGCCGAGCCCACGATGGCCCGGTCCACATCCGTATAGCACAGGGTTACTTCTCCGGGCACGAACAGTCGGTCGACCAGGTGACCCTCGCGCAATTCATCGGTGGTCATCCGACGATAGCTGTTGCGGTCGGCGGTAAACAGAAATTTCATGATGACATTCTCCAGGCAACTACCATCAACATTTGTGCTCGGCCCTGCTACCGGCCGGTCAGTCAAACAGGCCCGGCAGACCGAGCGAGATCGAAGGAATGGCGGTGACCAGCAGCAGCACCCCGATCATCGCGGCATAGAACGGCCAGATCGACCGCACGCTCCGTTCGATGGGGATGCCGCCGACGGCACAGCCGACGAATAGTACCGAGCCCACGGGTGGCGTCACCAGGCCGATACCGAGATTCAGGATCAGTACCACGCCGAATTGCACCGGGTCCATGCCCAGTTCGGTGACCACCGGCAGAAAGATCGGCGTGGTGATGATGATCAGCGGGGACATGTCCATGAACGTGCCCAGCATCAGCAGCATCAGGTTGACGATCAGCATCAGCACCAGCGGGTTGTCGCTGATGCTCAGCAGGGCGTCGGACATGCGCAGCGGGACTTCTGCCACCGCCATCAGCCAGCCGAAGGCCGAGGCGGCGGCAATGATCAGCATGACGATGGCCGTGGTCTTCACGGCATTGCGGGTGGCCGTGACGAACGCCGCCCAGCTCAGGCTGCGGTACACCAGCGCCGCGATGATGATCGTGTAGACGACCGCGATGGCCGAAGATTCGGTGGCCGTGAAAACGCCTGACAGGATACCGCCGACGATGATGACCGCCGACAGAAGGCCCGGCACGGCCCTCATGAAGGCGGCGCCCAGCGGACGCCATCCTGGGAAGGTGCCGGAAGGATAGCCGCGCCGGGCCGCGATGACATACGTGACGGCCATCAGTGCGAGCCCCAACAGGAGTCCCGGGACGATGCCCGCGAGGAACAGCGACACGATCGAGACGCCGCCGCCCGCGGCGATGGAATAGATGATCATGTTGTGGGAGGGCGGGATCAGCAAGCCGGTGGTCGATCCGGTTACGGTGACGTTGACGGCAAAGTCGGCGTCATAGCCGTTGTCCCGCATGATCGGTGTCAGGGCCGATCCCATGGCCGAAGCGCTCGCCACCGCGGAGCCCGACACGGCGCCGAACATCATGCAGGAAAGCACGCTGACATGCCCCAGGCCCCCCTTCAACCGGCCGAGAAGCGATTCCGCGAGACGCACCAGCTTGACGGCGATGCCGGACTGGTTCATCAGTTCGCCGGCATAGATGAAGAACGGGATCGCCAGCAGCGCAAAGACGTCGATGCCCGCGGCCATGCGCTGAAAGGCGACCACCAGCGGAATGTCCAGATAGAGCAGGGTCGCCAGCGCCGAAAGGCCGAGGCAAAACGCCACCGGCACCCCCAGTGCCAGCAGCACCGCGAAGCAGCCGAACAGGATCGCTAGCTCCACGGGTCCGGATCTCCGTCGCCTCGCGCCATGGCGACGCAGTTGACCAGCGTGAACAGTACGATGAGTCCGCCGCAGATCACGAACGGCCAGTAGGCTACCGAGCGCGATACGCCCAGCGTCGGAATGACATGCGACGCCGTGTAGTTCACCAGCGCCATGCCGTTGAAGGCCATCGCACCGCCGAACGCCATGATCAACAACTGGCCCACCACGAAAACGGCGCGCTTCCGCCGAAGGGGCAGCATGGATACGAACAGCCTGAAGCCCAGGTGAAACCGCTCGTGAACGCCGACGGCTGCAGCCAGCAGGACGAAGTACGCCATGATCACCAGCGCGGCGGCTTCTGACCACGGCGGGCTGTCGTTCAGCACGTAGCGCGCGAACACCTGCCACGCGATCACCGCAGTCATGAGCACCAGCCCCGTCCCTGCCAGCGTGGCCGCGAACTTCGCGAGGCGCCCGGCCGCGCGGTCGATCCCGCCGCTACCTGACGGCACGTATGCGCTCCACCAGGCTGCGCTGCGCCGGGTCCTTGAGGTATTCGGCGTACAGCGGTTCCATGGCGTCGATGAACGGTTGCTTGTCGATGTCGTCGACGATGTTGACGCCGGCCGCAACCATGGCGTCGCGCGACGCCGTCACCCGTTCGTCCCAGAGTCGCCGCATGACGGCGACCGAGTCCCTGGCGGCTTCGCGCAGCAGGGCCCGGTCCGCGGGCGAAAGCTGCTCCCACCGGTACCGCGACATGACGACGACCTCGGGCACCATGACATGCTGGGTGACGCTGTAATACTGCGCCACCTCATGGTGCCGGGACGACTCGAACGACGGCCAGTTGTTCTCGGCGCCGTCGATGGTACCCAGCGCCAGCGATTCGTAGACCTGCCCGAAGCCCATCGGGGTTGCATTGCTGCCCAGTGCCGCGATCATGTCCACGAAGATTTCCGAGTTCATGACGCGAATCTTCATCCCCTCCATATCGGCAGGGGAGTGGATGGGTTGGCGCGTGTTGTACATGCTCCGTGCGCCGGCATCGTAGTACGCCAGGCCCACCAGCCCGTGAGGCTGCAGGCCCGCCAGGATCTCCTCGCCGATGGGACCGTCCAGCACACGGCGCATGTGCTCGGTGGAACGGAACAGGAAGGGCAACGAGAATACCCCGGTTTCGGGCACGATGGAATTGAGCGGCGCGATGCTCGTGCGGCTGACGTCGATGCCGCCGAAAATCGTGATCTCCAGCATGTCCCGTTCGTCGCCCAACTGGGCGCCCGGGTAGATCTTCAGGCGGATGCGGCCGCCGCTCGCCTCGACGAGCCGGTCCGCCATCGCCTGCATGCCGCGGACGGTGGGGTAACCCGCGTCGTGGATATCGGCCGCCCGGAGGTGGATTGCCTCCTGTGCGGCGGCGGGCGAAGCCGATAAGAGGAGTAGCGATCCCGCCAGCAGGAACCCTGCGGTCGACAAGCCGGACAGCAAATGGCCCGCAAGCAATGAGGAGGCCGGCAAGGCGGCGCATCTATTCGGCTCTTGGGGAAAAGTCTCTGATAACGTTAACACAAACTCCATTATAGAGACGCGGACGATTTCGATTCAACTCTTGCTCTACGGGGCGGATGCGGTATGGTAGCGTTAACTTCTCAAGGCGCGGCAATCGTGTTTCGGCCGCCGCTTGTCGGCATGGCCGCGGCGCCTCGAATGGGACCTGGCAATGAGCGCAACCGGACGGCGTGGATCGCGCAGAGCGGCCGCAACGATCAAGGACGTAGCGGTGGAGGCGAGCGTGTCCCCGATGACGGTCAGCCGAGTCGTCAACCGCAAGCGCTATGTCAAGCGTTCCACCGTCGACAAGGTCGAAAAGGCCATCGCCAAGGTGGGCTATCGGCCGAATATCGATGCCAGGCGGCTGTCGGGAGGACGGACCTGGCAACTGCTGATGGTATTCAACAACCCCAACGTCGCCTGGATCGGCGAACTGCTGGTTGGAGTGATGAACGCCTGCCGGGATCTCCGTTACCACCTCCTCATCGAAGGTGTGGGCGACTACGAAGGCGAGGGGACAGGATCGCCCATCGACTATGACGGCCTGGAACGGCTGATAGATCGTTCCCGCGTCGACGGCGTGATTCTGCCGCCGCCCATCTGCTTCGACGGGCGGTTGCTGGATATCGTCAGGCGGCAGGGTGTTCCCTGTGTCCGGATCGCGGGCGCGCCGGCCCGGGGAATCGGCCTCAGGGTAGGCATAGACAACTTCGGAGGCGCCCATGACATGGCCGGTTACCTGATTTCGCTGGGGCACCGCAAACTGGCGATCATCAAGGGCCACGAAGACTACGCCGCCAGTGCGCTGCGATTCGAGGGGTTCGCGCAGGCCCTGCGCGAACACGGACTGGATCTCCCGGATGCGAACGTGCGCCAGGGAAGCTTCGACGTGGAGTCCGGATACCGTTGCGCGCGAGAACTGCTGCAGATCAACGACCGCCCTACGGCCATTTTCGCGAGCAACGACGAGATGGCGGCCGGCGTCCTCTCCGCGGCCCGGGAAATGGGTTTGCGGGTACCGCTGCATCTCAGCGTGGCGGGCTTCGACGACGCCCCGATCGCACGCTCGGTATGGCCGAGACTGACCACGGTGCGCCAGCCGTTGCGGGTGATGGGTGAAACATCGGTCGAGGTCCTGGAGCGATACATTCGGCAGGGCGATGCAGACCCGGACGAGGCGGTGCAGGCCGATTTCCAGTTGGACTACGAACTCCGGGTGCGGGATTCCACCGGCAGACGCTGAGCGGCCGCCGGATACGGGTACAGGCTGCGACAATACGCGCTTTGGAAAGCGCCTTCTGGGCTTGAAATAGCCGGTTTGCGGGCGATCAGGTTTGCGCCCGTATGCGCTTCCCGTTCACCCGGCGGCTGTCGGGCCCAAGCAGATACAGGTAGGCGTCGGTCAGCGATTCCGGGGTCGGCAGTGTCCGGGGATCCTCCGCGGGATAGGCCGCCTGCCGCATCGCCGTGCGTACAGCGCCGGGATCGATGCAGTTCACCCTGATATTGGTGTTTTCGAGTTCATCCGCCAGCGTCTGCGCCAGTCCTTCCGTGGCGAATTTCGAGCAACAATAGGCACCCCAATAGGATCGCCCCTGGTTGCCCACACCGCTGGTCGTGAAAATCACGGAGGCGTCTTCGGAGCGGCGCATGAGGGGCAGCAGGCACCGCGTGAGAATAAAGGCGGCATTGAAGTTTACGTGCATCACTTTCTGCCACAGGCCGATATCGTAGTGTTCGACGGGACTTCGGTCGCCGAGAATGCCGGCATTGTGAAGCAGTCCGTCGAGCTTGCCATAGCGGGATTCGAGTTGGGCGGTCAGTTCCTGGTAGGCCTCACCCTGGGCGCGCTCAAGGTCCAGTGCCGCTACGGTGGGCTCGGGGCCCAGCGTACGCAATTCAAGATACAGCGCATCCAGCGCATCGGCGTCTCGGCCGTGCAGAATGACCGTGGCTCCGTGGCGTGTGAGATCGCGGGCCACCGCCCGGCCGATCCCTCGATTGGCTCCTGTGACGAGAATCACTCGACCCTTCAACAGGTCGGCGCGTGGCTTGTAGGCGCGCAGTGACAGGGGGCTGTTCATGTCAGGGCCCGTTAACAGGACCCAAGCTGTTGACCGCGTCCAGCAGGTCTCCAGGGCGTCGAATGACCGCGGAGGCGCCCCATTGCGCTGGATCGTCGGCGGCGCGGATGTACCCATAGGCGGCGGCGACGGTTGCCATGCCGGCGGCCCGCCCGGCGTCGATGTCGCAGCGGGCGTCGCCGACGTAGACGCAGCGTTCCGCATCGATGCCAAGCTCTTCCGCACCCAGGCACAGCGGCGCCGGGTGAGGCTTGCGTTGCGGCAGTCGGTCGCCACTGACCACGCAACTCGGCGGATGGGGCAGATCGAGTGCCTCGAGCAAGGGAGTTGTCATGGAATGGGGTTTGTTCGTAACGATTCCCCACGGGGTCGAATTATTATGTAATTCAAGAAGAATAATATCTAACCCATTAAATAACTGAGAATTAACGCAAACATTACGTGTGTAGACTTCGAGAAATTCCAAGCGTAACGGCTCAAGCGCATTGTCGCTTCGAAGTTTCGGGAATCCCAACCGGAGAAGCCCCAGGGCACCATTGGAAACCTCGTTACGGGCGATGGCAAAGGGTACCGGTGGCAGGTCGCGGTCAACCAGAAGCGTGTTGAGGACGTCGACAAGATCGGGAGCCGTATCGACCAGCGTGCCGTCGAGGTCCATGAGAATCGCTTCGATGCTCATTCCGGGGTACCGCGCTGAGTCTCGACAAAGTAGTTGACGTCCACATTCCCCCCGAGGGAGAAGCTACGGGTCAGTGGATTGAAATGCAGTCCGGTGAGATCCAGTACCTGCAGTCCGGCCTCCCGGCACCAGCCGGTCAACTCCGACGGGCGTATCAGCTTTTCGTATTCGTGGGTTCCTTTCGGCAGCATCCCGAGCACATGCTCGGCACCGACGATGGCCAGCAGAAAGCTCTTCAGGTTGCGATTGATGGTGGAAAAAAACACCGTGCCGCCCGGTTGCACGGCGCGGGCACAAGCTGCGACCACCTGGGCGGGGTCCGGAACGTGCTCCAGCATTTCCAGGCAGGTGACGATTTCAAAGGCGCCGGGTTGCTCTGCGGCCAGTTGCTCGGCGCTTTGACACCGGTATTCAACGTCAATATCGTGCTCCCGGGCATGGTTGGCGGCCACATCAAGGCTCGCCTGAGCAAGGTCGATTCCCAGGACCTGTGCACCGCGACCGGCCATCCCCTCGCTCAGCAGGCCCCCGCCGCAGCCCACATCCAGGGCACGAGCACCATTCAGCGGGGTGCGCTTGTCGATGTAGTCAAGGCGCAGTGGATTAATCTCGTGCAGCGCTTTCATTGGTCCCTCCGGGTTCCACCAACGGCTGGCCAGTGCCTCGAATTTGGCCAGTTCCCGAGGATCCGCATTGGGTGCCGACCGGCTCATGAGGCGTGCATCCTGCTCGCCCATTGATCGGCCTTTTCGCATATTGCAGCCGTTTCCATCCGTGTCAGTGTGCCGTCGTCAAGCAGGTGTTTCCCGGCAACCCAGACATCGGTGACATTTTCGCGCCCGGCCGCATACACCAATTGGGAGACCGGGTCATGCACCGGGCGCGTTTCCGTTGCGTCCAGGCGCACGCAGATCACGTCCGCGCTCTTGCCGGGCTCGATCGAGCCGATGGTATCTTCCAGCCCAAGCGCCCGCGCGCCGTTGATGGTGGCCATCTTCAGCAACTCGGGCGCGGGCAGTGCAGTGGCGGCGCCGGCGACAAGCTTGCCGAGCAGTGCAGCGGTATCCATTTCCGCCCACAGATCCAGCCGGTTGTTGCTGGCTGCCCCATCGGTTCCGAGCGCCACGTTCACGCCCGCTGCCAGCAAGTCGGCCACGGGACAGGCGCCGCTGGCCAGCTTGAGGTTGGATCGCGGGCAATGGATCACGCTACAGCCGTTATGGGCCAGAAGCGCGATTTCATCGGTGGTCAGTTGGGTGGCGTGTACGGCCATCAAACCCGGATTGATCAGCCCCAGGTCGTGAAGACGCCGAATAGGGCGGTGACCGGTCTCCGAGATGGAGTCGTCAATCTCTCCGGAGGTCTCGTGGATATGCATCTGTACTGGGACGTCGAGCTGGTCGGCGAGTTGGCGAATGCGTTTGAGGGTGTCGTCGGAAACGGTGTAGGGAGCGTGGGGCGCGAACATCGTGCTCACCAACGGCTCGGAGCGAAGCGCGTCGTGTACGGCGAGCCCCTTGCTTATGTATTCTCCCGCATCCTCGGCCCAGGGCGTGGGAAACTCCAGGGCGATCATGCCGGCCATCAGCCGGATCCCGGATTCCGCGGCTACCTGGGCTGTCGACAGCGGGTAGAAGTACATGTCGGCAAAGCAGGTGATGCCCCCTCGCAGCATCTCCGCGACGGCCAAGCGGGCACCATCCGCCACGTACTCCGGCGCCGCGAAACGCAATTCGGTGGGCCAGACCTTCTCCTTGAGCCAGGCCTGCAGGGGCAGGTCGTCCGCATAGCCGCGCATCAGCGCCATGGCCGCATGGGTGTGGGCGTTCACGAGCCCCGGCATGAGCACGTGGTCGGGCCGCTCATGGACCTGTCCGGGAGCGTACCTTTGAAAGGCCAGTTCCCTTGGCAGCAATTCGAGGATTTTTCCGCCCTGAATGGCCAGACAAAGCGCCTCGCGAGCAGAGACTTCGGGCTCCACGGCGATGGTCCAGCGAGGACAGATCAGCGCATCGATGGGTTGGTTCACGGCAGGCGGCGCACCAGGTCGGAATCGGGTACAGGCGCGCAGTATAGCGGGCTCCGGCAAGCGCGGGGAAAGCCCCCTGTTGTGGTAGAATTACGCGGTCAATCTGAACGCTTGGAATACGGTTTCTTCAAGTGCATTTCGGCAGCCTGAACCGCAGGGTCGGAAAGATTCTGCGGTGACTCGCTTTGCCTGTATCAACAGGGGTTTGTTCGGGGAAAACTGAGCCCGTCGCGATGATCGCGAGCCGGTGGTGATTTCTATGGTGGAGGCCGCGCGAGAAATACTTCCCGTCAATCTCGAAGACGAGATGCGGCGGTCCTACCTGGATTACGCCATGAGCGTAATCGTGGGCCGGGCGCTGCCCGACGCCCGCGACGGCCTCAAGCCCGTACACCGGCGCGTGCTCTACGCCATGCGCGAATTGGGCATCGAGTACAACCGACCCTACAAGAAATCGGCGCGAGTGGTGGGCGATGTCATCGGGAAATACCATCCCCACGGCGACAGCGCGGTCTACGACACCATTGTGCGAATGGCCCAGGAATTCTCCATGCGCTACATCCTGGTGGACGGGCAGGGCAATTTCGGCTCGGTCGACGGCGATGCCGCCGCGGCGATGCGCTACACCGAAGTTCGCATGGCCCGGATCGCCCAGGAGTTGCTGGCCGACATCGACAAGGAAACGGTCGATTTTGTCGTCAACTATGACGAAACCGAGCACGAACCCTCAGTCCTGCCGACGCGCCTTCCGCAGTTGTTGATAAACGGTTCTTCGGGCATCGCCGTCGGCATGGCCACCAATATCCCGCCCCACAATCTCGGCGAGATCACCGATGCCTGTCTGGCGCTGTTGGATGATCCCGAATTGGGGATTGCGGATCTGATCAAGCTTGTTCCGGGACCCGATTTTCCCACTGCCGGCCTTGTATACGGCGTACAGGGCGTCTTCAATGCCTACAAGACTGGCCGGGGCAAGGTCTATATTCGCGCCCGTACCCATATCGAACCGCTGGAAACCAGGGGACGGGAAGCGATCGTCGTCACCGAGCTGCCGTACCAGGTCAACAAGGCGCGGCTGATCGAAAAGATTGCCGAACTGGTACGCGAGAAACGCCTGGAGGGCATCACCGAGCTGCGCGATGAGTCCGACAAGGACGGCATGCGCGTGGTAATCGAACTGGGACGGGGCGAGATTTCCGACGTGGTGCTGAACAACCTTTTCAAGCACACGCAGCTGGAAAGCGTCTTCGGCATCAATATGGTCGCCCTCATGGACGGCCGACCGCAGCTGTTGGACCTCAAGAGCCTCCTCAAGGCATTTCTGCGGCACCGCCGGGAGGTCATCACGCGGCGCACGCTGTATCAGCTACGCAAGGCCAGGGAGCGGGCTCATGTGCTGGAGGGGCAGGCGGTTGCCCTGGCCAATATCGACGACGTCATCGCGCTGATCAGGAATTCCCCGTCGCCCGCCGCAGCGCGGGACGGGTTGATGGCGCGCGTGTGGCCGCCCGGCCAAGTTGTGGAACTGCTTGAGCGAGCGGGCGCCGACGCCACCAGGCCGGAGGATCTGACGGAAAAATCCGGGCTTGAAGATACCGGATACCGTCTGTCTCGGGTCCAGGCTCAAGCCATCCTCGAACTGCGCCTGCATCGTTTGACTGCGTTGGAACAAGATAAAATAACAAATGAATACAGTGGGTTAATAGATAAAATTAATGAATTAATTGCTATATTGGCCAATCCGGACCGGTTGCTCGCCGTGATTCGCGAGGAGTTGAAGGAGATCAGGGAACGGTATGCCGACGAGCGCCGCACAGAAATCGTCGAGGATTATGCGGACATAACGATCGAGGATCTGATTCCGCGGGAGGAAGTGGTGGTGACGCTTTCTCACGGCGGATACGCCAAGGCGCAGCCCGTGACGACATATCAGGCGCAGCGCCGGGGCGGCCGCGGCCGGGCGGCGACGCGCGTCAAGGAAGAGGATTTCGTCGACCAATTGTTCGTTGCGAATTCCCACGACACACTGCTGTGCTTTTCGAGCCGCGGAAAGGTCTATTGGATCAAGGTCTACCGGGTTCCCCGGGCGGGGCCGGGCGCGCGTGGCCGGCCTGTGGTCAACCTGCTGCCGCTGGAACAGAACGAGCGAATCAACGCCGTCTTGCCCATCAGCGAGTTCGAGGACGATCGCTACGTGTTCTTCGCCACCAGCCGGGGCAGGGTCAAGAAGACACCGTTGAGCGCGTTTTCGCGGCCGCTCGCCCCAGGAATCATTGCCGTTGGGCTGCGGGAAAACGATCACCTGATCGGCGCGGGAATCACCGACGGAGACAAGGACATCATGCTGTTCTCGCGCTCCGGCAAGGCCATTCGGTTCCCGGAGTCCGATGTACGTCCCATGGGCCGCACCGCAGCCGGCGTTCGCGGTATCAGGCTCGGCAAGGGCGACGACGCGGTGATCGGATTGTGCATTCC
The DNA here is from genome assembly GCA_965262365.1 of Candidatus Rariloculaceae bacterium. Lineage (GTDB taxonomy): Bacteria > Pseudomonadota > Gammaproteobacteria > Steroidobacterales > Rariloculaceae > UBA6522. The sequence goes on along the minus strand of OZ253541.1, from coordinate 1,379,438 downwards.
GGACCAGGAACTGGTGCTCGTGGCGACGGAAAACGGTTACGGGAAGCGCACGGCCGTCGACGCTTTTACAGTTCAAAAGCGCGGCGGACAGGGCACCATCGCCATACAGACAACGCAACGCAACGGGCCCGCGGTAGGCGCGCTGCAGGTGGGCGACGACGACGAAATCATGTTCATCAGTTCCAGCGGCACGCTGGTGCGCACGACAATCTCGGAAATCTCCATCCTTCATCGAAACACGCAGGGCGTGCGCCTTATCCGGCTGGACGAAGGGGACCGCCTGGTCGGAATGGAGCGCGTTGAAAGCCTGCAGGAGTCACTCCCTGAGGAGTGACGCGCGGTCGCACGGATCGAGTGCAGGTCATGGAACGCATCTATAACTTCAGCCCGGGCCCGGCTACGCTGCCCACAAGCGTACTTGAGCGCGCCAGGGACGAGCTGCTCAACTGGCGCGGTACGGGGATGTCGGTGATGGAAGTCAGCCATCGCGGCAAGGACTTCATCGATCTCGCGGAACGGTCCATCGCTGCGTTGCGCGAGTTGCTTGAAATTCCGGACAACTACAGGGTCCTGTTTCTGCAGGGCGGTGCCACGATGCAGTTTGCGGCGGTACCGCTCAACCTTGCCGGCCCCGGAGACACCGCGGACTACGTGACCACGGGGAACTGGGGCGCCAAGGCGATTGGCGAGGCGCGGCGGTTCCTGCGCGCCAATGAGGCCGCCACCGGGCGCGACGGCAACTTCACGGGCATTCCGGATCCTGCGACCTGGCGCCTGTCGGACGATGCCGAGTACCTCCATCTGGTAACCAACGAAACCGTGGTCGGCGTGGAATTTCACGAGATCCCCGAGGTCTCGGACGCCCCGATCGTCGCCGACATGTCCTCGACGCTGCTGTCTCGTCCTGTGGATGTAGCCCGCTTCGGGGTAATTTACGCTGGCGCCCAGAAGAATGTCGGGCCGCCGGGCGTGACCGTCGTGATCGTACGCGAGGACCTGCTCGGTCGAGCGCGGACGGAGACCCCCACGGTAGTCAACTACCAGGTCATGGCGGATACGGATTCCATGTCCAACACGCCACCAACGTTTGCCTGGTATGTGGCCGGGCTGGTTCTCGAATGGATCGGGGAACAGGGCGGTATCGAGGCCATGGCCGAGCGCAACCACCGCAAGGCGAGCAAGCTCTACGCGGCGATCGACGGAAGCGACTTCTTCAATAATCCCGTGGACCCCGCCTGCCGGTCCTGGATGAACATTCCGTTCACGCTGGCGGACTCGAATCTGGACGCCGTATTCCTCAGGGAATCGGCAGAGGTGGGCCTGGCCAATCTCAAGGGGCACCGGCTGGTGGGCGGCATGCGGGCCAGTATCTACAATGCACTGCCCGAGGCGGGCGTGGACGCGTTGATCGCGTTCATGTCGGAATTCGAGGCACGGCACGGCTAGCTTCATCAGGCGCTGTGACACGGAAGAATCAATGAACAGATTCAAGGTACTGACCTTCAACAAGCTTGCCGAAGAAGGCCTGCGCCGGCTTCCAGAGGAGCGCTATGAAGTAGGTCCCGACGTATCCGATCCGGATGCGATCATGCTTCGCTCGCAAAATTTGCATGACCTGGTCTTGCCGGGGTCCCTGAGCGCCGTGGCCCGTGCCGGCGCCGGAGTCAACAACATCCCGGTGGAGGCCTTGAGTCGACGCGGGATCCCGGTCTTCAACGCTCCGGGAGCCAACGCCAACGCAGTCAAGGAACTGGTGTTGGGCGCGCTGCTCATGGTCGCGCGCAATTTGCCGAACGCCAGGGAATATGTGCGTGGCCTTGAGTGTGATGACGCGCAGATTGGTGCGGCGGTCGAAGCCGGAAAGAAGCAATTCACGGGATTTGAGCTTCCGAGCCGAACGCTGGGTGTTATCGGCCTCGGCGCCATCGGGGTGGAAGTCGCCAATGCCGCGTTGGCTCTGGGAATGCAAGTGGTGGGTTACGACCCCAAGGTCACGGTTCGGCGGGCATGGCAACTCTCATCCGGAGTCCAGCAAGCCAACCAACTGGACGAAATTTTCCAGCGCGCGGATGTGGTCAGCCCCCACGTACCGCTGAATGGCGATACCCGGGCATTGGTGAATCGCGCGCGCCTGGAACTGCTTCCGCCGGGGGCCATCGTATTGAATTTTTCCCGCCAGGGGGTGGTGGATGACACTGCCGTGCTGGACCTGATTCGGGCGGACCGTATCGGTGCCTATGTCACCGACTTTCCGACCGCGCAACTCATGGGGCAACCACGGGTCGTCTGCCTGCCTCACCTGGGTGCATCCACGACGGAAGCGGAGGCCAACTGTGCCGTCATGGTGGCGGAGAACCTCAAACTATATCTCGAGCATGGTGAAATTCGAGCGTCCGTCAATTTTCCGGACGCACTCCTGCGCAGGCGACGGCCACACCGGCTGGCCATCGCCAACGCGAATGTGCCGGCCATGGTGGGGCAGATATCCGTTGCCCTGGCGGAAGCAAGCATCAATATTGCCGATCTCTTGAACGTCTCGCGCGGTGAGCTGGCCTATACCCTTATCGATGTGGATGAACCCGTGAGCGAGGCGACAATGGAGCGAATCGCTTCCATCGATGGCATACTCTGCGCCCGGCTGTTGGTGGAGAACTAGCCGGTGCCCCCAGGGCGTGCTCTCTTCTGCGTTCCAGGCAAATGACCGAATTGCGACATGAATGACCGGACCGCTCCCGACGGCGATGCTGCGCTGTCGGAGCTGCGCAGGCGAATCGACGAGATCGATGCCCAGATCCAGACGCTGATCTCGGAGCGGGCGGTCGTGGCCCGCGAGGTGGGTGCGGCGAAAGGATTCTCGCGTTCGTCGGAGTTCTATCGACCGGAGCGGGAAGCCCGCGTGCTGCGCGAGGTGATCAGGCGAAACGACGGTCCGCTGCCGGATGCGGAGGTCGTTCGCGTGTTCCGGGAGATCATGTCCGCGTGCCTTGCCCAGGAAGAGCCCCTGAAGGTTGCCTTTCTCGGCCCGGAGGGCACCTTCACCCAGTCGGCCGTGCTCAAGCAGTTCGGCCACTCGGTGAGGGCGCTGTCGTTGCCCACGATCGACGAAGTGTTCCGGGAGGTCGAGGGAGGCGCCGCCGATTTCGGGGTGGTGCCGGTCGAGAATTCCTCCGAGGGTACCGTGACCCATACGCTGGACATGTTCCTGAGTTCACCGCTGAAGGTTTGCGGCGAGGTGGAACTGCGAATTCAGCAGCATCTGATGGGGCGAATGGATGACGTTCGCAAGATCGAACGCATCTGTTCGCACCCCCAGTCCCTGGCCCAGTGCCGTGCCTGGCTCGCACAATCGCTGCCGAACGTGGAGACGATCCCGCTTTCGAGCAATGCGGCGGCCGCCCGGCGCGCCCGGGACGAAGATGGCACGGCCGCCATCGCCGGGGACGTGGCGGCGCAGGTCTACAGCCTGAACATCGTCATCCCCAATATCGAGGATCACGCCGACAATACGACACGGTTCCTGGTAATCGGCCCCAAGCTCTTCCCGCCAAGCGGCGAGGACAAGACCTCGTTGCTCATTTCCTCCTCCGGCACCAAGGGGGCGGGTGTGCTCCACAATCTGCTCGATCCCCTGGCCCGCGGAGGCATCAGCATGACGCGCATCGAGTCGCGTCCGTCCCGGCGCCGCAGGTGGGACTACGTCTTCTTCGTGGATATCGAGGGCCACGCCGAGGACGAAGGTGTGCGCAAGGCACTTGCACAGGTTGAGTCTCACGCATCCCTGTTCCGCGTGCTCGGCTCCTATCCCAGGGCCGTGCTCTAGCAGCCCGTGGGATCCGACACTTTCGCGACACTCGTTGATCGAATATGCAGGCTAATTCGCTGAGTGCGGCGCGGCAGGCATTCGTCGTGCAACCTGTGCGCGAGGTGGGCGGCGAACTGCAGGTACCGGGTGACAAGTCGATCTCTCACCGTGCCGCCTTGCTGAGTGCGCTGGCGGAGGGTACCAGTACCATCAAGGGATTCCTCCGCGGGGATGACTGTCTCGCCACGGCTGCAGCACTGCGCGCCCTGGGTGTGGAGGTGAACTCGGTGGGTGGGGATCTGACGGTGGAAGGCGTCGGCCTGGATGGGCTGCAAGCACCCGAAGCCCCGTTGGACCTGGGAAATTCCGGGACCGGTATGCGCTTGCTGGCCGGACTGTTGGCCTCCCAACCCTTTGCCAGCGAACTCACGGGCGATGAGTCGTTACGGCAGCGGCCCATGGAACGCATCGCCAAGCCGCTTCGCGCCATGGGGGCCGAAGTCGCAACCCGGTCGGGAAGGGCACCTATCCGCATCGACGGGCGCTACCCCCTGACTGCGATCGACTACACGTTGCCCGTGGCCAGTGCGCAGCTCAAGTCGGCCTTGCTGCTGGCGGGTCTTCGCGCCCGTGGCCGGACCGTCGTCCGGTCGCCGGGCCGCAGCCGCGACCACACGGAACGGTTGCTTCGGTCCATGGGCGTTACCGTCGAATCCAGGCTCAACGAAGTCGTGTCCATCAGTGCGCCGGACCGTCTTGCTCCAATCAACACACAGATTCCGGGGGACTTCTCTTCGGCGGCCTTTTTCCTTGTCGCCGGGTTGCTCGCCGCACCGGGGGGTCTGCTGATCCGCAACGTCGGCGTGAACCCCACGCGCAGCGGGCTTCTCAGCATCGTCGAGGCCATGGGCGGCCGCGTGGAAACCCGTGCCCGTCGAGTTATCGAGGGCGAACCCGTTGCCGATATGCGTGTCTCCAGGAGTGAGCTTCGCGGAATCGAAGTGCCCCCTGAATGGGTTTCACTGGCCATCGACGAGTTCCCCATACTGTTCGTGGCGGCCGCGTGTGCCAGGGGCAGGACGGTGATTCGCGGCGCAGAAGAGCTGCGCTACAAGGAAAGCGACCGCCTCGGTGTCATGGCTGCCGGACTTCGGCGACTGGGCGCCGATGTGGCGGAACACGCCGACGGATTGGTCATCGACGGCGGCGAATTGCACGGTGGGCGCGTGGACGCCCAGGGCGATCACCGCATTGCCATGGCCTTTGCGATCGCCGGCATCGTGGCCCGGGAACCCATCGAGGTCATTGGCACCGACCACGTTTCCACGTCGTTTCCGGATTTCGAGCGCATCGCGGTCGGCTGTGGCCTTGCCATCGAAACCGCGACCGCCGGGGAATTTTCATGACGGTCAACGGTGTACCGGTCGTCGCCATTGACGGTCCGACGGGATCAGGGAAGAGCGCGATCGGCCGGTCTCTTGCCATGACACTCGGCTGGCACCTGCTGGACAGCGGCGCGCTGTACCGATCGGCTGCCTTGACGGCAAGCCGTGAGGGACTTGGATTGGACCAGCCGGAGGCACTGGCAGCGGCCGTGTCGCGAATGCAGGTCGAGTTCTCCTCCGCCGGCGATCCGGAGGCGACACGCCTGGACGGCAGCGATGTGACCGCGCAAATGCGCACGGAAAAGTGCGGCGCCATGGCGTCACGCATTGCTGCGGTCCCGGAGGTTCGCAAGGCCCTGTGGGTGCGACAGCGCGCCTTCGCGCAGCCGCCTGGACTCATCGCCGACGGACGCGATATGGGCACCGTGGTTTTTCCCGAGGCCGAATTGAAGGTTTATCTCACTGCGAGCCCTGAAGTACGTGCCCGGAGACGTTATAAGCAGTTGATCCAAAAGGGTATTGATGTTAGCCTGCCGAACCTCTCGGAGGGCATTGCCCGGCGGGATGAGCGAGATGCCAACCGCGCGGTTGCGCCTCTCAAGCCTGCCGTGGACGCCCGCGTTCTGGACTCTACCGGATTGTCTCCGGAGGAAGTGAATGCGCGTATCCACGACTGGCTCCGGGAATTGGGGTTGCTTTCTAAATGAATTCAAGTGCGCCGGCAGGATGCCGGCGTGGTGTAACTGACCGCCGGCCCAGGAAGGGCGGGCGTTGAACTGGAGGTCCGCGCAAGCGGAAAAACATACATGAGTGAATCCTTTGCCGAGTTGCTTGAGGAGAGTCTCGCCAATCGGCAGATGACGCAGGGTGCCATCCTGCAAGCAACGGTGGTTGTCGTGAACCCCGATGTGGTCATCGTCAATGCCGGTTTGAAATCCGAAGCCGTTATTCCGGCCGATCAGTTTCTCGACGACAAGGGCGAGTTGGAGGTCGAGGTTGGCGACGAAGTCGAGGTCGCGCTGGACGCGGTGGAGGACGGCTTCGGAGAGACCCGCCTGTCCAGGGAAAAGGCCAAGCGCACTCGCACCTGGCGTCGCCTGGAGGAGGCTTTCGCGGATGGCAAGATCGTCAAGGGAACCATCAGCGGACGAGTGCGCGGGGGCTTTACCGTGGATCTCGAGCTGGTCAGGGCCTTTCTGCCCGGCTCACTGGTGGACGTACGGCCGGTGCGCGATCCGGCCTACCTCGAGGGCAACACGCTCGAGTTCAAGGTCATCAAGCTGGACCAGAAGCGCAACAACGTGGTCGTCTCCCGTCGCGCGGTCGTCGAGGAAGAATACAGCGCGGAACGCGAGGAATTGCTCAAGAATCTCCAGGAAGGCATCAAGCTCAAGGGAGTGGTCAAGAACCTCACGGATTACGGCGCCTTCGTGGACCTGGGCGGCATCGACGGCCTGCTGCACATTACCGACATGGCCTGGAAGCGTGTGAAGCATCCTTCGGAAGTGGTCAACGTCGGTGACGAACTGGAAGTGAGGGTGCTCAAGTTCGACCGGGAACGCAGCCGGGTCTCCCTCGGGCTCAAACAACTCGGTGCGGACCCGTGGACGGACCTTTCGCGTCGGTATCCGCATCACGCGAGGCTGTTCGGCAGGGTGACCAATATTGCCGACTACGGCTGTTTCGTGGAGATCGAGGAGGGCGTTGAAGGCCTTGTGCATGTCTCGGAGATGGACTGGACCAACAAGAACGTCAGCCCCCACAAGGTCGTCCAGATAGGGGACGAAGTTGAAGTCATGGTGCTCGATATCGATGAGGATCGACGCCGCATTTCATTGGGCCTGAAACAGTGCAAGCCCAATCCATGGGTGGAGTTCGGACAGAACTTCCGCAAGGGCGACCGGGTTGAGGGACAAATCAAGTCGATCACCGATTTCGGTGTCTTCATCGGTTTGCCGGGAGGCATCGACGGCCTGGTGCATCTGTCCGATCTGTCCTGGGACCTGCCGGGTGACGCGGCTGTGCGTAACTATCGAAAGGGCGAGGATCTGGAGACGACGGTACTGGCGATCGATCCGGAGCGGGAGAGAATCTCGCTGGGCGTGAAGCAGTTGGACAAGGATCCGCTCTCCCAGTTTATTGCCGAGCATTCCGCTGGATCGATCGTCCGGGGCGTCATCCAGGAAGTGGATGCCAGGGGCGCCACCGTTGCTCTGGCGGACGGGGTCATCGGCCGGCTTCGCGCAACGGAGATTTCCCGGGACCGCGTCGACGACGCCAGAATGGTGCTCAAGCCGGGTGAGGAAATTGAGGCCAAGCTCACCGGAGTGGATCGAAGGCACCGTAGCGTGACGCTTTCCATCAAGGAAAAGGAGGCCAGCGACGAAGCGCAGGCCATCTGGAATTACAAGACCGAAGCCGGCAAGCCTGCGGCCGGTACGACATTGGGCGACTTGCTCAAGGAGCAGTTGTCCTCGGATCAGTAACCGAAAATTTGACAGTATGTTGGGTATGACTGATACCCATCGAAAGTGGTGCGTGGCCATGACAAAGTCTGAATTGATCGAAGCTGTCGCCAGCAAGCAGAAACACCTGCCCGCGAAAGACGTGGAGTTGGCGATCAAGCACATTCTGGAGTTGATGAGCGAAACTCTGGCGGACGGCCAGCGTATCGAGATTCGGGGGTTCGGCAGTTTCTCGCTGCATTACCGTCCCCCACGGACGGGCCGTAACCCGAAGACCGGCGAACCGGTTGCCCTTGCCGGCAAGTACGTACCCCATTTCAAACCGGGTAAGGACTTGCGAGAGCGTGTCAACGGAGGGCGTCACTTGCCTGTGCGCAGTTGACCCCTGCCCAGACCCGCCTGGCCGGCGCCATTAATCGGTGTGCTGACGCAAATTTCGGGCTAGACATGGGGGATTGGCGGCTGTGCGCAAGATCGGGTTGTTTTTCGCGTTAATTCTGGTGGTACTGATCGCCGCGGTATTTGCCTGGAACAATCCAGGCACCCTTGACGTGGATATCGCCTTTACGCGCTTCGAGGACGTATCGGTTCCTCTGGCGTTCGCCGTTGCGTTTGCCGTCGGTTGGCTGGCCGGACTGCTTTCGGCGGGAGTGGCTGTCGTTCGGGTGGCCGGCGAGCGGCGGCGGTTGCGCCGAAAGCTCAGGCTGGCCGAGGCCGAGGTCAGCAGCCTGCGCAGTCTCCCGCTGCAAGATGCCGACTGAATCGACATTCCTGCTGGCCGGGTTGTTTGTCGTCGCTGCAGCGGTCGGCTGGCTGTTCGCGCGGTTGCCGGACTTCTGGCGAGACGAGCGACCGGAGTCATCGATAAGCGCGGACTATCTTCGCGGCTTGAATCTGGTCCTCAATCGACAGACGGACGAGGCACTGGAACTGTTTGTCCGCATGGCCAAGGTGGACGACGAAACGCTGGAGACGCATTTCGCGCTCGGGCACCTGTTCCGCCGTCGGGGCGAGGTGGATCGTGCGATCCGCGTGCATCAGAACCTGTTGGCCCGGCCCAATCTCAGCGAGATCCAGCGCCATCAGGCGCTGTTTTCCCTGGCCAGCGACTATCTCGGTGCGGGACTGTTCGACAGGGCCGAAAAACTGTTTACCGAACTGCGGTCAAGTTCGACGATGGCCGTACCGGCGTTACGTAACCTGGTGGATATCTACGAACGGGAACGGGACTGGGACAAGGCCATCGAAGCCCGCCGCAAGCTCGATTCGCGCACGGGTGAGAAGTCGGTGGAGGTTGCCCATTATTACTGCGAACTGGCCGAACGTGCGCGACTGGACGGCGACATGGAGTCGGCGCGACAGCACCTCAGGAGCTCGCGGCGAAGCGGGTCCGGTACCTTGCGGGGTAGCTTGATCCACGCCGCAATCGCCTGGGATGAGGGCGACCATTCCCGGGCGGTCACTCTCTACAAGAAACTGCTGACGGCGGATCGTCGCTTGATGTCGGAAATCCTGCCGCTGCTCGAGGCGGCTTGCCGGGAGACCGGGCGCGATATGGAGATCGAGCGTTACCTGAGGGGGCTGCTCGGCAAGGACGGATCGATCAAGCGAGACATTGCCTATGCGGCGATTACCAGCGAGCTGGAACAGTCCCCGCTGCTGCGTGAGTGCGTCGAGGAATTTCTACTGGACAATGACGCACTCGCCCCGTTGATTGATATCGAGCATCTGAAGGCGTTGCCGCCTGACAGACGCCAGGCGTCGATACACAGGATTTGCGGCGGACTGCGACATCTGGCCCTGGCCGGTTCCCGCTACCGCTGCACCAGTTGCGGCTACAGTACGAAGCGGTTGGTCTGGCATTGCCCGAGCTGCAAGACCTGGGAATCGATTCGCCCCGTTCAGGCATTCCGATTCGCAGATATGGTCGGCTAGCCCGCAAATGTCTTCATTCTCGCCGGATTGGAAGGCTGCCGGCCAGTTTCCTGAAGACTAGGATTCCTTTGTCCCCATGAGACGATTGACAAAGGAGAGATTGATGAGAGGTATTTTAAGGAAGGTCGTTTGCGTGCTGCTGGTGGGTCTGGCACCCATTCTGGTGCTGGCCGGGCCGGTAAACATCAACACTGCCGATGCGGAGACGCTGGCGATGGAATTGACCGGCGTTGGACCCGCGCTGGCCGCGGCCATCGTGGCCGATCGCGAGGCCAACGGCGAATTTCCGTCGCCCGAGGCGCTCGCTCGGGTCAGGGGGATCGGCAGCCACGTTCTGGAGGTCAACGAGGGCAATATCCTGGTTTCGACTCCGGAAGAGGAAGAGGGCGCGTAGATCCTTCATCCCTCGCCCGGTCGACTGGCCGGCAGTTCGCCCAACAGCAGTTGTCTTGCCGCCGGCACGTGAGTCGGCGGTACGGCAAGCCGGGTCGGACCTGCCAGCCGCGGCCGGGCGATTTTTTTCGAATCTCCGGTATGATGGCCCCCCAGACCTGTCAGGGAGGGCATTCCGCTGAGTTCCAACGTACGCACCGCGGTCTTTCCCGTCGCCGGCCGCGGCAGCCGGTTTCTGCCGGCGACCAAGGCGACACCCAAGGAAATGTTCCCCATCGTCGATAAACCGCTGATCCAGTACGCGGTGGAGGAAGCCGTTGCCGCGGGCGCTGAAAAACTGGTCTTCGTCACGGCCGCCAGCAAGAAGGGGATCGAGGACCACTTCGACGTCGACGCTGAGCTTGAGCGGGCGCTTGCGGAGTCCGGGAAGGCGGATTTGCTTGCCTCGGTCCGTGAGATTCTTCCATCTTCGGCAAGTTGCATTTTCCTGCGCCAGGGGGTACCGCTGGGGCTGGGCCACGCGGTGCTTTGCGCCCGTCCGGCGGTCGGCGATGAACCGTTCTACGTGCACCTGCCCGACGATCTCATCCATAGCGCTACGCCTTGCCTGGAGCAAATGCGAAATCACTACGAACGCCACGGCGGCAGCGTACTCGGGGTGCAGACGGTGCCTGATGACCGTACGGCCAGCTACGGCATCGTCGCCGTGGAAGAGCAGCCATCCGGCGCGCGCAAGATCACTGGTATCGTCGAGAAACCCAGGCCTGAGGATGCCCCTTCCAACCTGGCCGTGGTGGGGCGTTACCTGCTTACGCCGCGGATATTCGACAAGCTGCAGACGACCCAACGCGGTGCCGGTAACGAAATCCAGTTAACCGACGGAATCGCAAGCCTGATGAGGGACGAACCCGTCCATGCACTGGCGTTTGAAGGTGTGCGTTACGACTGCGGGACCAAGCTCGGGTACCTGCAGGCGCTGGTGGAATACGGGTTGCGGGACGCCCAGGTCGGCCAGGCCTTCGGGAACTATCTCGGTGAACAGGTTCAGGCGACGAGGTAGTTGCGGTTGATCGCATCGAGGCTGGTCGCGCCAGCCTGTTGCATCATGACCACCAATTCGCGCCGCAACAGGTCCAGAACCGTTTCCACCCCTTCCTGACCGAAGGCGCTCAGACCCCACAGGTAGGGACGGCCGATGCAGACCGCATCGGCGCCGATCGCAAGCGCCTTGAAGACGTCGACGCCCCGGCGAAAACCGCCGTCCACCAGCACGGGTATCCTTCCGGCGACGGCATCGACCACCTCCGGCAGGGATTCGATCGTGCCACGCCTGCTGTTCTCGGCGCGGCCGCCATGGTTGGAAACGATGAGCCCGTCCACTCCGTGCGCCACCGCAAGGCCGGCGTCCTCGTGGGTGACGATGCCCTTGAGCAAGAGCCTGGCGGTCGTGAGGTCGCGCAGTCGGTCGACAAAGTCCCAGGTCAGGTTTCCGGCTCTGCTGGTGCTGCTCAGTCCGCTGATGTCCAGACCGTCGAACATGGGGCGCTTGCGGGTCGAGTTCTCCAGCCCCGGTTGATGGCAGGGCAGGCACTCCGGATTGGTATCGCGTCTGAATCTTGCGTTGGCTTCGCGGTTGCTGACAGGCACGTCGACGGTCAGGGCGATGGCAGGGCAACCGGCGGCCTCGGCACGGCGAACCAACCCCTCGGTGACTTCCCACTTCTCGGTCGGATAGAGCTGGAACCAGACCGGGGCGCCGCGACTGGCGTTGACGTCTTCGACACCAAAGCTGCTCACCGTTGACATGATCTGCAGGCAGTCGCGGGAGTCGGAGGCCCGCGCCGTGGCGAGTTCGCCGTCGGGGTGAAATGCCTGCTGGGTTCCGCACGGGGCCAAGACAATCGGGAACGCGTGACGAGTACCGAAAAGTTCGATTTCCGTGTCGATTTCGCGCACGTCCACCAAGCGGCGAACGCGCAACTGGATTTTCTCGAAACCAGCCCGGTTCGCTGCAATGGTGGAGCCATCATCGACTCCCGATGCCATGTAGACGTAGTGTGCGAGCGTCAGGTTGTTGCGCGCCACCGCTTCGAAATCGAATACATTGACAGCCTCGTCCGGTGAGCGAATCAGGGTGTCGGTCAGGGTGAAATCGAATTGACCCAGCGCCCGCGGAGCCGCACTCAGCAAAGGACTTGCAGCCAGGTATCGAAGAAAACTGCGGCGTGAATCCTTAGTCGAGGTCATTGTGGTTCCTCCATCGCTTCCAATTCAGCGCGAATATCTTCGTTGTGTTCCCCCAAACGCGGCGGATAACGCCGGTAGCCTGGACCGCTGTCGGACATATGAATGGGGTTTCCGATGGACTTCACCACCCCCAACAGCGGATGCTCCAGTTCCACGATCATGCCCCTGGCGCGGATCTGATCGTCGTTGAGCGTCTCGTCCGGCAGATTGATGGGGCCGGCCGGAATTCCGCGTTCGACAAGTCGTTCCACCCATTCGGCGGCATCTGCGGATGCCAGTCTCGACTCGACCAAGGGGATCAGGGCGTCGCGGTTCTGATTCCTGTCGGCGTTGGTTGCGAATTTCGGGTCTTTCATGATCGTACCGTCCAGCCCCACCGCTTCACAGAATTGCGCCCAGAGTTTCTCCGTACCAACGGCGACTATCAACATCTTATCCCGCGCTCGCAGGGGCTGGTACGGGGTCACGGTTGGGTGGATATTCCCCAGGGGCTGCGGGCGTTCGCCGGTGGCGAAGTAGCTGCCCGCGAGGTTTGCGAGCCAGGTGGTTTGCGAATCCACCAGCGATACGTCCACGAATTGGCCACGGCCGGTGCCGACCTCCCGCGCATCGCGGGCGTAGAGCGCCGTCAGAATCCCGATCAGGGTGTAAATGCCCGCCGTGATGTCCGCCATGGGCGTGGGGAACCGTATCGGGGCGGATGCCGTGTCACCCGTGATGGCCATGAGACCGGCTTCGCCCTGGGCGATGATGTCGTAGCCGCCGCGTCCCGCCTTGGGCCCGGTATGGCCGTATCCGCTGATTGCGGCGTAGACAAGGCGTGGATTCAGGCGGCGAAGCGATTCGGGATCGATTCCCGCGCGCTCCAGAGACGTCATTCGAGGCACATTGGTGATGAATACGTCCGCCGTCTTCAGCAGGCGAAGCAGCAGTTCCTGTGCCTGCGGGTCCTTGATGTTCAGCTCCAGGCTGCGCTTGTTTCGATTGACGGAAAGGAAGTAGGCACTTTCGCCCTGCACAAAGGGCGGTCCCCACCCGCGCGCCTGGTCGCCGCGGCCCGGTCGTTCTATCTTGATGACATCGGCACCCATGTCTCCCAGGAGCATGCTGCAGTAGGGCCCCGCAAGGGCTTCGGTCATTTCCACGACACGCAAGTGTCGAAGCGGCGCGTTCGAGTTCAAACTTTCCTCCGTGCTCAAGCGTGGCTCGCGTGGCCAATTGCAAGGGCCTCTAGTGCTCTAGCGATCCCCGGGAGCAACAGGCTGCATGCGGGTGTGAAGCTTACGCGTTCACGAGGGACCGATATAGTCCATCCGAACTGCCGATGACAGGTCGCCCAGGTTCAATTAAGCTTGGCGCCCGATTTCATTTGAGGAATTCCGGGGAGTGACGAATTGAAGAGCGTTGCGGTTCGAAACATCTCCCGCGCAAACCGCGGGGTGGTTGATGGTTTGGCGGAACTGGGTACCGCCACGGTGCATGAAGCACAAGAGCGCAGCGGGCTCATGCAGCCCTATATGCGGCCGATCTACCCGGGCGCACGGGTTGCCGGCAGCGCCCTGACGGTACTGGCGCACCCGGGGGACAACTGGATGTTGCACGTAGCGCCCGAACTGGCACAAGAAGGCGACATCGTTGTTGTCGGCCTTAGCGCCGTAAATACCGATGGTATGTTCGGCGACTTGCTGGCAACGAGCTACCGCGCACAGGGAATTCAGGGGTTGGTGATCGATGCGGGTTGCCGCGATGTGGCGACGTTGGCCGAAATGCGGTTTCCGGTCTGGAGTCGTGCCGTATCCGCCAAGGGAACCGTCAAGGCGACTCCCGGTGCCGTCAACGTCCCGATCGTGTGCGGCGGAACGCAAGTGAACCCGGGCGACGTGATCGTGGCCGACGATGACGGCGTAGTGGTGGTTCCGCGTGAGCATGCCGAACAAGTTCATGCAGCCAGTCAGGCACGGGAAGCAAATGAAGTCGAAAAACGCCAGCGGTTGGCTGCCGGCAAGTTGTCACTCGACATGTACGGCATGCGTGAACCATTGGCGCGGGCCGGGCTTGTATACGTCGATAGTTTGAACGAGGTTGACGGGGACTGAGTCAGTTCCCGGTCAGCAGGGCACCACCAAGCCCGGCACCATTCAGGTGTCGGGCTTTTTTGGGCGTAGCGGCCTAGGGTTGCCGGTCGTCGGACGCCTGAAGTCCCAGTTCGCCGCGAAACGCTGCGAACTCCTCCGGCGTCATTGCGGCCAAGCGTTGCCTCCAACGGCGTCGACGATGTGCCCGGCGCCAGACGCGCAGGCCGTAGAGCGGTGATCCCTTGAACAGAAGATGCGACAGCAGCAAGACGCCGACGGCCTGAAGATAGGAGAGTCCAGGTCCGCCAAACAGTTCGGGAATCAGAAGATTCCAGAGCAACATGACGAAAACCCCTGTCACGGCGATGATGGGCAGGGCGATCGAAATTCCGATGAGCGTGCGTCTGGCGCGGCGTCGCAGTTTCATACGCTGCCTCCCTGTTATTCTTCTACCGACTTGTTCTTGTCGTCATGCCGAGGCCCCCGATCGAACAAGAAAACTGCTCAAAGCAATTCGATCGGCGCCCGCACGATCGGATCTTTTCCCGATAGTAGCAGAAAAACCGGTATTGACACCTCGCTGGTACCCGTGGATATTGGGCGTCCGGTACTCGCCCGAAAGGAGTTCACGCTGCGCAACCGACAAGTCTTGCTTCTCGCAACGAGCGCGCTATGGGCGTTCGTCATTGCACCGGTTCAGGTATCGGCCCAGCAGTGGGCGGATTCAGTCTGTCCCGACGATAATCACGCGGCTTTTCACGCCTGCGCCAGTGAGGCGGCAGCGCAATTCGACCCAGCGCGAACGCCGGACGGGCATCCGGACTTCAGGGGGATATGGAACCGTCGGGCCCGCGCGCACGAAAGCGTGCACGCCCATCCGGAAACATTGGACGACGGCGAGGCGCCAAGCGTGATAGTTGACCCTCCAGGCGGCATCGTACCGATACAGCCCTGGGCGGAGGCACAGCGCCGCTACAATCGCGTCGCCTACGTGCACCACAATGCGATTTGCCGCATGGACGGGATCCCGTTGACCATGTATATGACGGGTATCCTCCAGTTCATGCAGACCGCGGACACCTTTCTCATCCAGGGAGAGGAGGCGCACGCCTTTCGCGTCATCGAACTGCGTGAACGGCCGCCGCTCGGTGAAGACATACTGCTCTGGAACGGGGACTCCTTCGGTCGTTGGGAGGGCAATACGTTAGTGGTCGAGACCCGTAACCAGAACGCCCGCGCGTGGCTGGATCAACGGGGCCGATTCTTCACGGACGAAGCCCATGTGATCGAGCGGTTTACGCTCATCGACGCCGACACCCTCCATTGGGAGGCGACGCTGGACGACCCCAACGTCTACACCCGAGCATTTACAATGGCGATCGCGTTCAGGCGCCTTGGGAATCCGTCGTTCGAGATTTGGGAGGAAGCCTGCTACGAGGACAACGAACTCGCGTCGCAGACGTTTCGCAATGTCGGCTACGAGATTTACCCCGGTATGACCGGCGATGAGGCCCGGGGTTTGAAAGCGGCCTGGGAATTGGAGGAAAGGGAACTGCAATGGCAACCATGAACTGCATCAGGCAATCGCTCGCGGCCGGATTTTTCGTCCTGCTGCTGGGATTCCCGGCGTTCGGACATCATTCCGTTGCGCTGCAATTCGACATGACTCGCGAGATTACCATTTCCGGTCGCATCGTCGATATGGAGTGGCGCAATCCGCACGCGTGGCTGCATGTCGAGGTCGAGGGCGAAACCGGCAGGCCGGAAATGTGGCGCGTGGAGTTCGGCGGCGCCAATTCGCTCTACCGGCGAGGCTGGCGGCGCGACGATCTGCCAGTGGGCACGGAGGTGACGATACACGGGATGCCGGCGCGCGACGGATCGCGGCAGATGGAAGGGGACGAAGTCACGCTGGAGGACGGGCGCTCGTTATTTTCCGGTACCGGGCCAAACCCATGAACAACGCTCGCATCGGGGTGAGCGCATTCGAGCGGTTTGGCCGAAGCGCGGTGCTCGCGGCAATCGCCGCCGCACTGCCTGTCGCGGCGATGGGACAGGAATTCGAGGTGCCACGTACCGCCGATGGACAGCCGAACTTGCAAGGCATCTGGCAGGCCGTCAACACGGCAGTCTGGAATATCCAGGATCACTCGGCCGAGTACGGCGTCCCCGCGGGGCAAGGGGTCGTCGTGGATAATCGTCTGCCCTATCAGCCCTGGGCGCTGGAACAGCGGCAGCAGAACTTCGAAAACCGCCACAGCCTGGATACCGAGGCCAACTGCAAGATGGTGGGCGTGCCCAGGATCACGTATATGCCGTATCCATTCCAGATCATCCAGTCGCCGGACCAGATCGTGATGATCTACGAGTGGGTCCATTCGATCCGCAACATCTTCATGACCGGGGAGCACCCGGAAGGGCCGATCCAGTGGTACATGGGCGACTCCAGGGGGCGCTGGGAGGGCGGTACGCTGGTTGTGGACGTGGTCCATTTCACCGATGAGACATGGTTCGACCGTTCCGGCAATTTCCATGGCGAATCGATGCATGCGGTCGAACGGTACACACCGGTTGGTCCGAACCACCTGATGTACGAGGTGACCGTTACCGATCCCGATGTCTTCACGGAACCCTGGCAGATGCGCATGCCCCTGTATCGCCGCCAGGAAGGGGACATCCGCATTCTCGAATACGAATGCTATGTGCTGGCCGAGGACGTTAACCAATAACAAGCGGGAGCAAGACAATGATCAATCGAAGAGCTTTCCTGGCGGCTACCGGAAGCGCTGCCGCCGGCGCCCTGGTCATGAATCCGGCCATGCGGGCCATGGCCCAGTCACGTGGCAAGCAAGTGATGGTGGGCAGCAACGAGGTCGTCGTGGTCGACATCCACGCTCATTGCCTGTTTCAGGAGGTGGGACCCATTATCGAGGGGACGCCGCTTGCAAACGCTCCGCTCCAGGACATGCTCGTGCTCGGTCAGCACCGTATCGATGCGCTGGATGAAAGGGGCATCGACATCGCGGCCCTGAGCGTGAACCGGTTCTGGTGGTACGAGGCAACCGAGGAACAGGCCGAGGCGATCGTAAAGATCAATGATGAGGGTCTGGCGGAGTGGTGCGCGACGCATTCCGACCGGTTCGTGCCGCTGTCCTCGCCGGCGTTGCAGTTTCCGGAGATGGCCGCGGAGCAGCTGGAATACGCCGTAACGGAACTCGGGCACCGCGGCGCTTCGATTCTCGGGCACGCGCGCGGAGAAGCGCCGTCGACCGAAAAGTACGATCCGTTCTGGGCCAAGGCCGAAGAGCTTGGCGTGCCGGTCTTCATGCACCCCGACGGGTCCAGGAACATCATTCAACCGGGCGCCCTGGACGGTACCGGCGGTCTGGGCAACGTGATCGGCAACCCGCTGGAAACGACGCTGTTCCTTTCCAGGATGATTTTCGACGGCGCTCTGGACCGTTTCCCGAATCTCAAGGTGGTGGCCGCCCACGGCGGTGGGTACCTGCCGTCCTACTTGGGAAGGTCCGAGGTTGCTTGCGCAAGAAACAATGCCAATTGCGTCAACACGAAGAACCCAAGCGAGTACCTGAGAACCCAGATTCTCGTGGACACCATGGTTTTCAACGAGGAAGGGCTTCGGCACCTGGTGGAAGTGGCCGGCGCGGGCCAGGTGGTCTACGGGTCCGACATGCCGTTCGAGTGGCCGGATACCATCGATCTCGTCGTCGACTCACCGTCGCTGAGCGACGAGGAAAAGGTGGCGATTCTGGGTGGTAACCTGATCGAGTTGTTGCGGCTCGCATAACGTATACAATACGAATGCACACAATTTGAAATGATCTTGCGTAGTAGTCCGCCGAGACAGGAGCCTTAAGGAAACAGGGGAACCAAGAAGGGGAATCAAGAGGATGAACAAGCTAAAGAGAATCACTGGCAGCATGATGGCGGGCCTTCTGGGCGCCGTCCTGATGATGGGCCTCGCCTACGGACAGGAGGGCGAAGAGCTGGAGGAAATCGTCGTCACCGGTTCCTATCTGTACACGGGAATCGATTCCCCTTCACCGGTATCCGTCGTTGACGGCGAAGACATCCGGCTGGAGGCGCCACACGACCTGATGCAATACTTTTTCACCAGCGTCCCGCAAAACTATAGCAGCGACACCGGTTCGCAGACCGGCCCGAACGGGCAGCCAAGACTACGTGGCGGCGGCCGATCGGCCCAGATCAACCTGCGCGGTATCGGCGACGAGAACACGCTCACTGTCGTCAACGGCAGGCGTACCATCAACTCCGTCATTGACGGACAGGGCTGGCCTTCGCCGGATCTCAACGCCATGGTGCCGCGGATCGCCATCGGCCGTACCGAGATCCTCCTGGACGGCGGCTCCGCGTTGTTCGGCTCCGATCCCGTGGCGGGTGTCGTCAATTTCATCACCCGGGACGATTTCCGCGGTTTCGACTTCTCGCTCGATACGCGAATCAACGAAGCCCTCCCCGACGCCAAGAACTACACGTTCGGCGCCCTGTGGGGCGCCGGCGACGACACGACCAGTGGCGTTTTCGCCGTGGAATTCTCCGAGTCCGACAAGATCACGCTGGGTGAGATTGAGTTCGTCGACAACCCGAACCCGGACGTCACGCCGGAAACCGGGACCGGTCTCGACGACATACGGGGCGGGGCTTTCGACTCGCCCGGCATGGGTAATACCTGGGTCGACCCCGATTGCGGCAACCCGGCGCTGGGACCGCCGCTGGTCGCACGGATTCCGGCGTATAACGACGGGGATTGGGACCGTCAGACATCGCTCGAAAACGCTACGATTTGCGCGGAACCGGCCAGTTTCAATCCGGGCCACTCGCTGCAGCACGACAAGAAGCTGCTCACGCTCTACGCCTCGGTGTCCCACAACTTCAGCGACGCGTTGCAGGTCGGCCTTGAGCTGAACTACGGGCGTGAACGCATCGGCGAAATCGATTTGTGGGGCGACAATCTCTCGAGGAACTGGGCGGTACCGCCAATCCTGCTGGGCCCTGAATTTCAGATTCCCAGCAACAATCCCGGTTACATGCGGGCGAAGAGCCTGAACCAATCGTTTGCAACTGTCCGTGGCATGAGTGCACCAGTCTATATGGAAGCCGAGACACTGCCGTTCGGGCAGAAATTCGATTCCTTTACTCGAACCGATACCCTGCGTGCAGCGATCACCCTGAACGGTGTGTTGACGGGTAGCTGGGAGTGGCGCGCTGACATTCAGACCGCGTATTTCCAGGCGTACCAGGGCTTGCGGGACATGGTGAAAGCCAACCTGCCCCTGGCGCTGAACGGATACGGTGGACCCGACTGCGGCGTCACCGATCTTGCGAATCCCGGCGCGGCGCCGGGCCAGGGTCCCTGCCACTTTTACAATCCCTTCATGAGCGCGGGTTTGCCCGACGCGGCTTCGTTGGGCCTCGCCAATGATCGGGGCATGGCCGAGTGGCTCAGTCCGAATCGCGTGGATACCTTCCTGAACCAGTTCACGAGCGGCGATTTTCTCCTCACCGGTGAAGTCGGCGAACTGAGCGGCGGTCCCATCGGCATTGCCGCCGGCGTCGCCTATCGCCAGGAAACCATGGAGCGGGACTCGGATGTGCTCGCCAATCAGGGGCTGCTGGCGTCGGTCGGCACGTTTAACGACTGGAGCGGGAAGCAGACGGTGCAGTCGATCTTTGCCGAGGCGGCGTTGCCCGTAACTGACAGCGTCAACGTGCAGGTGGCGGTCCGCAACGAGGAATACCAGAACGGTCTCTCGGAGACCACGCCGAAAATTGCGGTCAACTGGACTGCATCGGATGATTTGACCCTGCGTGCTTCCTATGGAACGTCGTTCAGAGGTCCGTCCATCGTTCACTCCCAGGCCAGCCAGATCATCCAGGGCATGGGCATGCGGTTCGTGAATGTGGCCGGCATGATGTTCGGTATGGGTGGCGGCCTGTCCTTCCTCTACGAGATCGCCGCCAACCCCGACGTTGTACCGCAGACAGCGGACAACCTCTCCGTCGGTTTCGACTATGACATCACGGACAATCACAGCATCGGCGCGACCTGGGTTACGTATGACTTCCAGGATCGGATCGTGACCCCCACGGCGCCCACCGTGATGACAGGTGTTTGCCTGGCGACCAACGACGCCGGCATACCCATCCTGTACCAGGGGGACATCACCTACAGACCCATTGATGAGCCCGGTGGCTGTGCCTTTGCCCGGGACCCGAGCATACCGATCACCATCGACAATGTAGCTCGCATCGTCGGACGGGTCGGTAATCTTGGTTACCTGGAAGCCGAATTTTTCGATATTCGCGCGGCGTTGAATTTCGATACGCCCGTTGGCTCGATCAGGTTCACGC
The DNA here is from genome assembly GCA_965262365.1 of Candidatus Rariloculaceae bacterium. Taxonomy (GTDB): domain Bacteria; phylum Pseudomonadota; class Gammaproteobacteria; order Steroidobacterales; family Rariloculaceae; genus UBA6522. The sequence continues at coordinate 1,358,743 of OZ253541.1, read as the reverse complement.
CCCAGGCGGCCTTTACGTTGAAGTACGAGTTCCCCAATGCACTGATGGGCGCTGGTGTGGAAATGCTGTGCCCGGATCTTGTCTGCGATGCCATCGGGCGAAACATCAGCGCTACGGTCGGTATGGGCGGCAGTTTCAACGGCGTCACGTCCATGCCGCACTGGCAGGGCAACTTGCCGTTGACGATCAACTTCAGAGGCGACCATACGTTTCGAATCAATGCGAACTACCGCGACGGCCTGAACGCGGAATATGAGGATCTGAACGAGGCACAGCGGTCGCTCTTCATTCACGAACCCGGCCAATTGATCATCAATGCGAACTATATCTACCGCTTCAGCAGCGGCGGCAGCCTGAATTTCTTCGTTCAGAACCTGTTCGCCACGGAGCCACCGCAAACCCAGGGTGCCCGATTCTTCCGGCGCCTGAGGGAGTACGGGTCTCAGTACAGGCAGTCGCTCGAACCGTGATAGGCGTGCTTGCATGACAGCGACGGCCGGTCAGCATCAAGCTGCCCGGCCGTTTTTTTCGCCGATTGAAGGACGCTCAGTCGAGCAGCCAGTGCCTGCCGCCTGTGTCGTAAACCCTGTACCGTCCGGTGCCGGTGAAGAACAGCGCCACCCCGATCGCGAGGTACAGCAGTTGCAGTTCCATGCTCCAGCCGCCGAACTGGTTCAGTCCGAAGAAGGGGACCGGCAGAACATACATGACCGTTACCATCGTGCCGACCACGGAAAGTGCGGACAGTCGAGTGAACAGGCCCAGTGCGAGCAATACCGGCGCCAGCACTTCGGACACATAGACGAAGTACATGAAGAATCCCGGGATGCCGTTGGCCGCCAGCATGCCCATTTGAAATTCGATGCCGTGCAGAACCTTGCCCCAGCCGTTCAGGAATAGCGTGAATGCGAGCGTGAGTCGCAACACCAGTACGCCGATGTCGGGATTGGTCCAGATTGTGTTTCTTTCCATAAGGCTACCTTTGCTCTCGACTAATAACCCACGGTGAATCGCTGTCTCACGAACGCGCTGCTTCCCACCTTGTCGATGGCCGCCGCAGCGAGGCAAGGCATGCGGCAAGAAATGGTCGTATCCTCATCATAGACTCTCCGAGCGCGAGCGAAATATACACTGAAAACGATTCCGGACACGACAAATTCACAGTCAGCGGGCACATCGACAAGTTTCAAGTCAAATGTGTATACCTGCTATTTTCGATGTGAATTTGTCATTGTCCACTCTGGATTGTATTGTTCCAAACCATTCAGGAATCACGGCATCTCGTTTGCCTGAACTCGAGAGGAAAAGACCATGCTCAAGATGATCCGCATCGTGCTTCCATTGTCCATTCTGGTGGCGCCGCCGCTGGCAGCGCATCACAGTTTCGCGGCCATCGATCGGCAGTCGGAAGCCTTTGTCCGCGGGACGGTGACGGAATTCCAGTTTCGCAATCCGCACACGTTTCTGTTCGTCGACGTACCGCAAGAAGACGGTCAGGCTGCGAACTGGAGGATCGAAGGCGAGACCCGCAACGATCTGTACCGCAACGGCTGGCGAGACGATTCGTTTGGGAATTATAAAGGAAGGTTGACAGACTAGGAAATGTTGGGCGCGGACTAATGGTTGCCACAGCCGGAATTGAACCGGCGACACGAACTTTATCAGGGTCCTGCTCTACCTACTGAGCTACATGGCAGCGCGTTAGCGCCGCGCCCAACAGGACTATAACAAAATAGACAATTAGAAGAAGTTGGGGGCAAGTGCCTATGGTTGCCAAGACGGGATTTGAACCCGTGACCTATGACTGCGACGCCATTGCTCTATCCTCTGAGCTACAAGGCAGCACAGAAGCACCGCCCCCAACAGGACTGTAACAAAATAAAGGAAATTATATACGTGAGTGCCGAAGTTCGGCCCACGAAGTAAGGAAGGAAGAAAGGTGAAGTGCGGCGCTGAGCGGGTGTCCTTGGCCAGATTCGAACTGGCAACCTCCGGCTTCGTAAAAGCGGGCTCTGTCCAAATTGAGCTACAAGGGCATAGATGCTCAGCGCCGCACGCAGTATTGTACACAAGAGTTGGGCGATATACGTGAGTGCCAAAACTGCGATTTGAATATTCAGCGTCCCCGATGGGATTTGAACCCATTGCCTTCAGTGAGTGGGGTCTGTCCTTAAAACAAACGCTTTACCATGCCGGGGACGCTGAATTCTACAATGAAATGAGAAGCTGTGGAGAATAGCAGGATGAGTAGGACAATAAGGAGGTTGCAATTGATTGCAGTAGGGTAGATAATTCGATGTGGAGGGCAGGAGACTCGAACCCCTAATTCTCGGATCGTAGCCAAGTGGTTTCCCAGTTAACCTAGCCCCCCCATCGAAAAGGTGTGCGCCCCCGGCCAGATTCGAACTGGCGACCTTTCAGTTAGCAGCCGAACGCTCTTTCCTCTGAGCTACGGGGGCAACTCACCATTATACCCTATTTGCTCGTTTATCGTTATTCAATGGCGAGCGATGTATACTGAATGCGTGATTACTCGACGGAAGCCCGACGCCGGGTTGCCCGCCGAATAGAACAGTCTCTAGTCCGGCGCGGGGTAGCTCCCCGAACCTAGGCGAATAGGCGGGGTACTTCAATTTCCGTTGAGTAATCACAAGGCCCGGCACCCTATGTGCCGGAAATAGGCGAACCCCCGCCAAAGTACAAGTTCGACGGGGGTTCTATCCGCGCATTGAGGTAGGACTACCGCGCGGCGGGCAGACTCTACGAGGAAGCCCGCCATATAGCAATCCTCTTTGCGACATTGACTATCGTGGAGAGGACATATGAGGATTGTACCAGTATTGTTGTTGTGGGTTTCTGTACTGGCTAACGCCCAGATGCCGTTAGATCAGGAGAGTATTGTCGAAGTGGGCATGTGCTACTCGCAGTGTCTGAATGCCTATAGAGAGCGGGATATTGCAGGGGAGGCTAATACTGATAGGGGCATAGATATTGCGATAACGATTCGTGGGACATCGTCGGCGTATATTCCACGAGCCGATAAGCCTGACCTTCTAGCCAGTATTGAAAGTTTAATCTATACAGAGACTTGCCTTCACAATCAGAGAATAATGCGAGAAATAGATTTATGTCGTGCGAGTTGTCAAGACATGGAGTTAGCGTACTCACGGAGCTTGTTGCTTTCCGGGGAGCGCTCAGTGGATTACAGCGCGCTCTCTACCACAAAACAGCGATTTGAGTTTCTTTACAATCTCTTGCACGACCAGTTAATAGCGGCAGGGTTATGGACTACTTACGACCAGCCGGTAGAGGGCGACGTATTTGCTCGCGCCTGCAATACGTTTCTAGGATTGGAGCAGCCGCAAGCAACTTCTCTTATGCAGGCTCTTGAAAATTTGCCCTTGGCAGAAGAATGAGATTGCGCTGGGGGGATGGTAAGATGAGTTTGCGGCCTGCCCCGGTTCATCCGGGAGGACACTAGATGGGGTGGTTTAATCCCAAACGGTTAGCAGGCCGCACTCACTACCCCCCACTCTAGTGCGTTCCGGCTAACCGATCAAGTCTGCGAATGGTGTATCATGTATGGCATGCGTAGAAGGACTACGCAAAGGAAGAGAGATGAGTCGAGAGTTTTGGGCTTCTATCGGAACGGGCATAGCTTTGGCGGGCTTAATGATCGCTCTATTCTCTATGCAGTCCTCTGAGCATGCCAGAATTCGAACTGAGCTTAGGGGCGATATGAATGCGGACCATGCTCAAATTAGTGAGGGTGCGGCTGCGGCCCACGCTCAAATTCGTGCCGACATGAATGCGGCCCACACAGAGATTCGTGCCGACATACGGGAGATTCGGACTTACCTAATGGGGGCTCCCCCTGCCCCTGTAATCACGCCTACACCCAATCCTGATCGTACTGGAGTCGAGAAATGAGGTGGGAATGGCTTACTGTGGATAGAGTGCTGTGGGCCGCTATGACTCTGGCAGTCCTATGGGGAGCCAATACCCTTGCCGGGATAGGGGACGACATTTCTAACCTAGATACGAACGTGACTGACTTGCGAGAACGTGTTGCAGTAGTTGAGACTCGCTTGGATTCGGTAGAATCCAATGTTGAGATTCTTCGGGGCGATGTATCGTACTTGGTCCGCTTGCATGCGGGTCAGGAAAAGCCATGAGGGCGATGTTAGACCCTTCCCGCGACCTAGCAGGGGCAACCCCCGAGACGTTGGCTCGCGCCCTTTTACGGCCTCTAGGACCGCGCTCCGCTGGATCGCCCGTTGTCGGCAATGAGGTTCCGGTGAAGAAGGTTCCTGCCAACAAGCCCCGCGACGGTTCCCCGCATCTGCGCAAGCGTTCCTGAATCGCGCATATTGTGCTTTGCCGCGAATTCTTGAACATAGCGATTTAGGTGCTTCGGGCTGATCTTGTGAAACGTTCCTTCTTGAGCGCGTTTTAGAGTAGCCCAAAAAGACTCCATTCCGTTGGTGTGGGCTTGGTCCCGCACATACTCTGAGACGCTGTGCTTGACGCTCTCGTGAGTGAACGGGAGATTTGAGTATGACTTGGATTCATCTGTGTAGACCGTCGCATCCGGGGAAGTGTGCTCTTGGATGAAGCCCTGTAGCGTCTTGGCGTCAGTACGGTCAACCACTTTGGCCCGCACTTCATTACTGTCCCGGTCCTTGATGCCCGCCACAGGAGTTTTACCCACGGCTCCCCGGCCCGTACCGGCTAGCTCCTTGCGCTTGGCATTGCTCATGTTTTTGCGTTTGCCGCCCATGTAAGTTTCGTCGGCCTCCACGGGACCGGCAAATCCGCCAGTGCAATCAATTGCCCAAGCCTCTCGGATGCGATGCAGCATGAACCAAGCGGTAGGCTGAGAGACACCAAGATCACGGTGCAGTTTCATGCTGGAAACGCTCTTGAGGCTGGTCAGGCACAGATAGATGGCGACGGCCCAATTACGCATGGTGACTTTAGACCGGGCAATGGCGGTTCCGGTTTTGACGCTGAAATACGACCGGCAATCAGAGCACCAATAGGGCATGGTCTTGTGACTGGCTTTACGGGTTTTAATGCTGCCGCAATGCCCGCAGCAACGACCTTCCGCCCACAAGACCGACTCAAACCACTTAGTAGCCGTTTCTTCGTTGGGGAACATGCCCATCAACTCAATGAGTGTGACGCCTTTACGGTGGGACTTTCCGGGGGCTTTTTTGAGCATAACTCGTTTCCGTGGGGGTTGACTCGACTTCTATAACCATTATATATTATTCGGTTGCCTTCTGTCAACTTTCCTTTATAATTCCCATTCGTTTCAACCCGGCGATGTCGTCACGGTGCATGTGCAACCGGCGAGGGACCCGGCGCGCCGCTACGCCCGGCTGTTGAGCGTCGAGAAAGCAGACGGCACGGTTCTGGCGATACCCAATGCAGAAGATGAGCGGGGCCGGTACGTTGAAGTCGCTGCAGAAAGTCTTGAAGGGGTCTGGTTGCCGATCCAGACCTTCGCGGAGTTCGGCGCAAAACTGAGATCGCTCGCCAACGAGAACGCTCGGTCCGTGCTGGCGCAGCAGACCGGTTTGCCCCCGAATTCACAGTGTATCGATATGCCGATTCCCATGCGCCTGGGCCGCGCCCATGTCTACGAAATCGAATTCGCCTCCGACGATCTCATCCTGATTCACGGCGAGGATGATGCCGAGCCTCGACGGATCTACCTGGACGGACGCGATCACCCGGATTCGATCCCGGAGGAGGAGCAGTCCTGGACCGGCCATTCCATTGGCCGCTGGGAGGGCGACACGCTGGTGATCGATACCCGTCACTTCAAGCATCATCCCGGAATTAACGGCATAGGCCCAACCGGGAGCCAGAAACACTTGGTGGAACGATTCAGACTGAGCGAAGACGGGACTCAAATCGTGATCGACTTTACGCTGGAAGATCCGGAGTATATGACCGTGGCGGTATCGCATACCTACGAATGGCAGCATTCGCCTCACATTACCCGGTTGCCCTATAGCTGCGATCTGGAATCCGCCCTGGGCTACCTGGTGACGGATTGATCGCCGAGTTCGTCCGCCCTTGAGCCCGGTATCACTGCGGCGGCAGCGCTGAGGCTAGTTTGCGGCAGATTCCTCGAAACGGCCAAGCGTCGATCCGTCGGCCAGCCTGGCGCCGATGAACAGTGCGGCCGGCGCTCCATTGCGCGTGGGAGCTGCGTGGATCGTGACCTGGTCGCCGGACAATTCGATCGCCCGGTCACGATCGAACATGGTTGCGGCGTGATGGGCGGAACTCGCGGGCGGGTATCCCGCGATGATGCATCCAATCATGATCGGCATCGCCATTCGTGCATTCATTTCGCTCGCTCCGGATTGCCTTGTGTGTACTCGAACATGTTCAAAGATCGTCCAGAATATTGCCATCCTGGTCGAGGGTCAGCGTTCTCCCCGCAGCATCCACCGGGTTTCGATTGTTCTCCGCGCAGGCAAATTCGATCATGCGCGTGCCGGGTGGCTTCGACCGTCGGTGTAGATGCGCATGATGTTGGGCCCGTCTTCGGTGATGATCCAGACCTGCTCCGGCGTGACGACGAACTCGATTCCGGCGGGCATGTTCATCAGCCGCGAGTACCCCGCCGGGGTGCCGCAAGTCGAGATCGGGTCGGGAAACTCGCCGCGCCGAACCCGCTCGCGGTTGGCTGCGTACTTCGCCTCCCATTCTTCGTTGTAGGGCGGGTATTCGCGCGTCCCGGGAGCATTGGAACTGCCACCGGGCGGATCGACGGTCGCCAGATCGAAGACGGTGCCGCTGGTCATCTGCACGAATCTCCGTTCAAGCCTCTCGGGTCATCGTCGGTAAAATCCGGTTGCAGAATAGCAGATGCGGTCGGGGCAGGGATTCGATGCGTCTGCATGTCGAGCCGTTACTCACCTGGGCCACTGGACGGGATCTGTTCCACGATCAGGATCAACCCCTTGCGCGAGACGACCCGGACGGGGTCGCCCGGGTTGATGGGTCGCGATCCATGGCGGCGTGCCGACCATTTTTCGCCTCCCACGACGACGCGTCCACGGTCGCTTGAGCCGAAGCCCTTCAGGGCTTGTCCCTTCGACTCGTTCTCGCCCGCCGAAAAGATGATCCGCGTGGGTGCGAATCCCTGCATCAGGAGTACCGCGATCACATCGCCGATGACGATGATGGCGAGCGCCACGAGCACGCTGACCGGCTCGAAGATTCGGTCCAGGCGTATCAGTATCCACACCGCCAGGATGACCAGGAATACGGTCTCCACCAGGAGAACCAGCCAGAGTTGCCGGCGTTGCATCTGCATCCTGGCTATTCGGAATCGAAACCTGACACGCCGCCCGGACCTCTGTTCGCGGCCTCCGCGCCGCGCCGCCTAGATCGCCCCTGCGATGGCCTTGCCCAATTGCTTCGTGGTGGCTTTGCCGCCCATGTCCGGGGTCAGGCGCTTGCCCTCGCGAAGTACGGTTTCAATGGCCCCAAGTATCGCATCGTGAACGGCCTGATGACCCAGGTGCTGAAGCATCATCGCACCGGCCCAGATAGTGCCGATCGGGTTGGCGATGCCCCGGCCGACGATGTCCGGCGCCGAGCCGTGAACCGGTTCGAACATGGACGGGTGCGCCTTCTCCGGGTTCATGTTCGCCGACGGGGCGATGGCGATGGTACCCGTGCAGGCGGGACCGAGATCGGAAAGGATGTCACCGAACAGGTTGCTTCCGACCACGACATCGAAGTGTTCCGGCATGCGCACGAAGTTGGCGGTGAGAATGTCGATGTGGAACTGATCCACCTCCACATCCGGGTAGTTCTCGCCCATCGCCTTGACCCGCGCATCCCAGTACGGCATCGAATGAATGATTCCGTTGGACTTTGTCGCCGAGGTCAAGTGCTTCGCAGAACGTGAACTGGCCAGTTCATAGGCGTACTTGACGACCCGGTCGACGCCGTGTCGGGTAAACACGCTCTGCTGGATGACGATCTCGTTTTCGGTTCCCTGATACTGAACCCCGCCGATGGCCGAGTATTCGCCCTCGACGTTCTCCCGCACCACGTAGAAATCGATGTCGCCGGCCTTCTTGCCCGCCAGCGGACAGGGGACACCGTCGAAGAGCCTCACCGGGCGCAGGTTGATGTACTGATCGAATTCGCGCCTGATCGGGATCAGCAGACCCCAGAGCGAGACGTGGTCTGCGACGGTGGGGAAACCGACCGCGCCGAGATAAATGGCGTCGAAGGCACGGAGCGTTTCGATGCCGTCCGCGGGCATCATCGCACCGGTCTTCAGGTAGCGCTCGCAGGACCAGTCAAATTCCTGCCACTGAAACTCGATGCCGTGCCCGGCCGCCGCGGCTTCCAGGACCCGCACGCCCTCGGGCATGACTTCATTGCCGATCCCGTCTCCGGGGATCAGCGCGATCTTCAGCTTGCTCATGGGACTCGGCTAGTAGTTCATTCCGCAACCGAAGAGTACATCGGTCGGGAACTTGGTGATGACTTCGATGCCGGTTTCCGTGACCACGACCTCGTCTTCCAGCCGCACGCCGTCGTAGCCGATGCCCGCGTAGGTTTCCAGCGCGAAAACCATTCCGGGCCGGATCTCCACCGGATGATCGAAACTGTAGGCGCGGGAGATGATCGGGAACTCCCACAGACCTACGCCGAGCCCGTGTCCGTACTGCAGGCCGAAGACTTCGTGCTCACTGCGGGCGCCCATGGCCTTGTGATCGGGCCAGACGGCGGCAACGTCCGCGCTGGTGACGCCGGGCTTCACCGCCTCGATGCCCGCAAGCTGGTACTCCAGGCAGCGCTTGTGGATGTCCAGTTGCTTCTGATTCGGCTTGCCGCAGCAGAAACAGCGGTAGACGCAGGTGTGATAGCCGTTGAACATGCAGACGATGTCCATGAAGATCATGTCCCCGGGCTGAATCAGGCGATCCGAACTCAGATGGGGATGGGGATGGGTTCGATTGCCGGTCGTGACCTGCACGTTGTGGACCCATTGGGCGCCCAGGCGGTGCATCTCGTAGGCCGCCACCGCCTGCAGATCGTTCTCCTTGACCCCGGGCGCAATCGTCTGCGCGATCCTGTGGAATGCGCCATCGACGATCGCCGCACCGTGTTTCAGGCACATGATCTCGTCTTCGTTCTTGATGGCGCGCGCATACTGCATGACGCCCTGGCCGTCGGTGATGTTGTAGCCGTTCTCCAGCAGCGCCAGGATGATCTGGGACTCGACGATGTCCACGCCGATTCGGACCTTCTTCTTGTCCATGCCGTGGTTGTCCAGAACCATGTCCAGGTCCTTGAGAAAGCCTTCGTAGCACTTCCAGGCCATGGGCAGGGCGCCGTGCATGGTGCCGTGGGCCGGGAACGTGGTTTCGGCGACCCACGGACAGTAGAGCTTTTCCGCTGCTACTTCCGAACCGAAGCCAAAGATGTGCGGATAGCCGTCGCGGGGCACGATGGCGTAGCGTCCCATGTTGTCCACTTCGGGCGAGGCCACGGCGGTGGAGGTGGCGTAGCGCTTGTTGCTGGTGTCGAACAGCAGCAGGCACTCCACGTCGAATTCGTCCATGTACTTCTTGATGCGCGACACGCGGTGTTCTCGCATGCGGTCCATGTCCATCCGCTGCTCATAGTCCACCTGCATCATTCCAACTGTGCCTTCTCTCACCGCGAATCTCCTCGTAAATTGAGTATTTGTTGTCTAGTTCGGTCGTTTGCGAGGGCCGTCACTCAGACGACCTTTTCGACTTGATGGGACTGCGCTGACCTTACTATTGTTTCGGTCACCGCGGCGCCGTGAATCATCTCCCGGGTGGATATCATGAACGGCTGCGTGCCGTCCACAGCGTCTGCAAAACATTCCAGCGAGGCATTGACAATGTCGACCTTGTCAGCCTGCCAGGACTCCAGGGGGCCCTTGACGGGCTTGAAGTAGCAGTTACCGAAGCAGCGCTTGCGCCGTTCATCCGACGACGCACCGGCGATGTGCGTCATGCCTTCCAGCCTTACAAAACCCTTGGACCCGAACACCTGGAAGCTGAAGCCGCCGCCGGTCGCGGTCATTGTGCCCAGGTACCCGGACATTCCCGCCTTCATGCGGAACAGCATCGAGGTGGTGTCATCGGCGTCCACAGCGACCGCGCGTCGAAAACTCTGGCAGTAGACCTCGTCAATCTCCCCGCAGAGGTCGATCATGCCATCGACGGCGTGCACGCCCATGGGCGTCAAACCTCCGCAAGGCGTCTCGTGCGCGCTTGCCCGCCAGGCGTCCGGCGACAGGTACAGGGCGTTGGGAAACGTCATGTTGGCTTCGCAGTGCAGGACCGTGCCGAGTTCACCGGATCGAATGCGCTCTCGCAGTTTGGTCATTTCCGGATGCAGGCGCCGGTTATATCCGAGACCGAGGGTCACGCCGGCCTTTTCGGTTGCCGCCACGGCCCGCTCGGCGGAGGCCTTGCGCAACGCGAACGGCTTCTCGCAGAAGACATGCTTGCCGGCTTCGGCGGCTGCCACTACCTGATCAGCGTGTGTCGAGTGGGGAGTGGCCAATACAATGGCGTCGATTTTCGGGTCGTCGAGTACCTCCGCGTAATCATGTTCGAACGCCAGTCCGTGCTCGCGGGTAAACGCTTCGAGCTGCTCCGTGGAGCGTCGGGCAACACCGGTGACAAACCGGATCTTGTTGCTGTTGCCGGAGACGGACTCGACCAGAGTCTGTCCCCACCAACCCATACCGACGATGGCAGCATTGATCATCATGTTCTCCCGAGATGTCGCGGTGTCGTCTAGTGCGCGCGGATTATTTCGTTAAAATGGTTAGTTTTCAACTTTTATCGACACACAGGTACGCCCGTGGCCCGCATACGCGCGGCGCGAAGTGACCCGGATAACTCGATGACTCTGCACAGTTGGTCCTGGCTTTTCCTGTTCGGTTACATCCTTGTAATGGTGGGATTCGGCGTGCTGGGCAGCCGGAAGGTGAGCGGCGCGGACGATTACGCCGTGGCGCGCGCGGGCTACGGACCGGCCGTGCTCGCGCTGGCGTTTGCGTCCACCGCGGCCAGCGGCGCCACGTTTCTCGGTCTGCCGGGGCTCACCTATACGTACGGCATGTCCACGCTCTGGATCGCCTTTCTCTACCCGGTGGGCGTTTACCTTGGAATCCTGATCTGCCAGCGCACCGTCGGTCGTTACGGCAATCTTACCGGCGTGCGTTCGATCCCCGAATACCTGGGCGAGCGGTACCAGTCCGAGGCGTTGCGTATTTCCGCCGCCGTGTTTTCCTTGATCCTCCTGTTCTACCTGGCGGGGCAGTTGGTCGCCGGACTGGTGATGTTCGAAATGATGCTGGGGCTGTCCAAGGGCTGGGCATTGGCCATCACTACCGCTGTTCTTCTGGGGTACGTGACGCTTGGCGGCGCTCACGCGGACATTCTGACAGACGGTGCGCAAGGTTTGCTAATGGTGGTATTGGCGGCCGTGATCCTTGTGCTGTTCATGATGGGCGCGGGAAATGGCGGCTTCGCGATGCTCCTGGAAAACCTGCGCTTGCAGGAACCCCGGCTTCTTGAACCGTTTCATCCCGGCGCCGCCATCACCGCATCGGTCTGGTCGTTCGTCAGCCTGGTCGTGGCCCACATTCCGCTCGGGCTTCTGCCGCACATCGGCAACAAGCTATGGGCGCTCAAGGGCGAGCGGGCGCGTACCCGATTCCTGGCGATGGCATTCACTTTCGGCATGATCCTGCCGGCCATCACACTGGGTGGCGCACTGGCACGGGGCGCGCTTGGGGACGGCCTTCTCGCCGGTGGGGATGGCGGCGCCAACACGGCGTTGCCGGCGCTGTTTCTGGAAATCTTTCCCACATGGTTGGCCGCCTTGTTGGGAGTCGGCATCCTGGCCGCGGTCATGTCCACGGCCGACGGCCTGGTCATCTCCACCTCCCAGGTCTTCGCGAACGACATCTTCCGGCGCAGTATTGCCCCCCGGTGGTTTGCCCATCGGAAGCCCGTGGAGTTGGACCGCGACGTATTGACGATCAGCCGCATCGTCACGGTGTTCGTGTTGGTGGGGTCCGCCGCGCTGGCCTGGGCGGTAATGGATATGAACGTCGTCTTGCTGGTATGGGTGGGGATCGGCGGGTTTACGGCGTCCCTGGCGGGTCCGCTGGTCCTGGGTTCGATCTGGAACGGTGTTACCCGGGCTGGAGCGCTATGGGGGTTCTGGACCGGCGCCACGCTGTTCGTGGTGATCCACAGCGAGGCCCTTTCTGGCCGTTGGCCGTCGGGCACGGTTCTGGAATCGTTCGGGCGCTGGTTTGATTTCTATGCGACCAGCCCCTATTCCGCAGCGACATTGGCCGGGCTTGTCGCCACGCTTGTGACCGTATTCGTTTCCAGAGTGACAGAGCCCCTTCCGGCCAAGCATATCGAGCGGGTGAGCCTGTCCGATGCCTCGTCGCGCGCGTAGCGTCGGTATGCGTACGCGTTGTTTACTAGCAACGAATAAGACGATGCTCGACAAAACTGAATCTCGTGCCATACTATCGGGGTTCATGCACATTACGCTGGTAGCGTCAAAAGCACGGCGAGTGGGCATCAGAGACTTGAAGTAACACGATTCAATCGACTCCAAGGGGTTGTCTATGCGCAAATCAACACTTGCTCTCGCCGCCGTTGCCGTAGCCGTCGTGGGGCCACCTGCCTATTCCCAGGGCGTAACCGCGTTGGAAGAAATCGTGGTCACTGCCAGAAAGCGCGAAGAGAATCTGCAGGAGATTCCGGTTTCCATTTCGGTGATCTCGAGTTCTCTGATCGACGAAGCCGGGATTATCGAGCCGCGGGATTTCTTCGAGCTGACACCCGGTGTGGATTTCGACACCAACGGCGACCGCAATAACGCTACGCCGGCCGTGCGGGGAATTCAGTCCACAGCGACTGCTACCACCCGGCAGAAAGTCATGTCCTTCATCGACGGCCTTCCGCTGGTGGGTGCCCAGGGTACGATGCAGTTCACCGGCGTGGAGCGCGTTGAGGTGTTCCGTGGACCCCAGAGCGCTGCCTTCGGCCGCTCCACCTTCGCTGGCGCCATCAACTACGTTACGCGGGACCCGGGCGAGGAATTCGTGGGTGACCTGAGTTTCAGTTCGTCCAACCTGGGACGCAATGCCATCCAGCTTGAACTGGGTGGGCCCATCAACGACACCTTCGGCTACACCCTGGATGTCAACGTGGACGAGTACGACGGGCCGGACGAGTGGGTTTCCACGGAGGGCTTTCAGATCGGCGGCACTCAGACAGACTATGTCAGCGGCAAGCTCACCTTTGCGCCCAACGATCGCTTCAACGGTGAGATCCGTGCCCTGACCATGCGCACGGACGACGACATGACCCTGCGTTATTACATCAGCGGGGATGAACAGGATCGATGCACGAATTTCACCAGTCCGATGGGTACACGCTGGATTCAGGGTACGTTCAACTGCGACACGTCCGCTCCCGTCGGCGGTATCCCCACAAACTCCGACACAGTTGGGGATCGATACCGTGGAACGCCCGTTGAGGCGCTGGCGTCCTCGTATCGATTCGATCCGACCGTGATCAATGAACGTGACCGTCTCCAGGGCGAGTTCAATGTGAGCTTCGACAATGGCGATCTCCAGTTCCTGAGTTTCGCCTCCGAGGAGTCCTATATTCGCTGGGCTGACGGTGACCGCAGCGATGCGGACTTGGTAATTCTCCCCAACGGCATGGTCATGGGCGGTACGGTGAGCCACATGGCCGATCCTACTGACATCGAAGAGAAGATGGTTGAGGTGCGTTGGCTCTCCCCCGGCGAGGAGAGGCTGCGCTGGACCGCGGGCGCGTCCGTCTACGACTACGAGTTCCTTACCCTGGTCTGGAGCCAGTACGGCGGCATCCTCGACGGTCTGCGGGAAGAGCTCGGTATCGAGCCGAGAGTGATCATTTCGGAGCAGTCCCAAAATACGGCAGTATTCGGCAATGTTTCCTACGACCTCACGGAGCGAACGACACTTTCCCTGGAGGGTCGCTACCAAAGCGAGGACATGACCAATGTCAATCAGGTTACGGGGGACGCATTCACCAACACGAGCGAGTCCTTCGTGCCGCGACTGGCAGTCAACCACGCCATGGATAACGGTGTGACGTTATACGCCCAGGTAGCCAAGGGCATCAATCCCGCCGGCGTTATTCCGGCTGCGCGCAGTCCTAAAGTCGTGCAAGCGCACGCTCATGCGGTTGAGATTGGGTATATCAATTGGTCTCTGGACGACGTGCTGTTTTACGATCAGGAGGAAATCATCAATCTTGAGGCTGGCTTCAAGGCGGGACTGGCGGACAATCGCGTGCAGCTTTCCGCCGCCATCTATGCCATGGATTGGGAGCATTACAACCAGGCTTATACCTTGAACTGGCGTGTGGATACGATCGGCGAGGACCTTCTGCCGGGGCTGATGACCGGCGACTACAGGCTGCGGGCGCAGTTGGATCTGGGCTCCGCGAACGTACAGGGCGTGGAAAGTGAAGTCGCCTGGTTTGTCGACGATAACTGGGACATTCGCGGCAGCTTCACCTTGCAGCAGACCGAGTACGAGACTTTTTGCGACCCCAACGCGGTGCTGGATATCGGCTTGACGCCGGAACACAGGGTAGGAGACGGAAGCGGTGTGTTGTTCGATTGTGTCAGCGTGATCGGCAACGAGTTTTCCCGTCAGCCGGACGTGAAATACAACGTAGCCGCAACTTACCGCGGCGTGGTAGGCAACAGCGGCTGGGACTGGATCGGCAGGCTGGATTGGCGTAGCGTCGGGGAACAGTGGCTGGATGACATCAACTGGATGGCGCTGCCGGAGACTCAGACGCTGAACGTCAGCGTGAACTTCAGCAACGAGAACTGGGGTCTGCGTCTCTGGAGCCGCAACCTGACGGATAACGACACGCCCCGAATCGTGGATTCGGGCAACGACAACAACCAAAGCCCACGCAGAAGGAATTTCAATATTCTGCCGAGGGATCCGCGGGAATTCGGTGCGACGTTGAGGTACAGCTTCTAGTATCCATCGCTAGCTGCTAAGCTATTATTTCGCCCTCGCCATCCTGGCGGGGGCGATTTTTGTATTTCAGGCAGGGAACAATGGGTAACACTGCGGCAGCCAAGAAAACCGCCATTGCGCAAGCGCCGAGCATCGATCGCGCTACTCGACTGAAACTTTATCGGGTCATGTACGAATGCCGCGTGCTGGAGCAGCGCGCCTACGATCTTTTCATGCAGAACCTGGTCAAGGGGACCAGTCACCTGGCCCTGGGTCAGGAAGCCGTGGCCGCTGGATTCGGAACGGCGATGCAAAAGGACGACTATTCGTTCTGCACCTATCGTGGCCATAACCATACCTATGTACGAGGCGTTTCCATGACGTCCATACTGGGTGAACTCATGGCCCGCGAGTGCGGCCTGTTACGCGGCAAGGGCGGGTCCATGCACCTGACCAGCGTGGAGCACGGTGCCATGGGCTCCTACGCGATCATCGGCGCGCATCTGCCCGTCGCCGCGGGCGCCGCCTGGTCGGCTCAGTACAGGGGCACCGGACAGGTGTCAGTGTGTTTCTTCGGCGACGGGACCACGAACATCGGCGCCTTTCACGAAGCGTTGAACTTTGCAGTGATCTGGAAGCTGCCTGTGGTATTCGTCTGCGAGAACAACCTCTATATGGAATACACGCCCATCGAGGAAGTCACTGCGGTAAAGAATCCGGCGGCGGACCGTGCCGCAGCCTACGGGCTGGAATCCATCATTATCGACGGCAACGATGTCGATGTGGTTTACCAGACCGCTTGTTCGGCACTGGCCAGGGCGCGACGGGGCGACGGTCCGAGCCTGATTGAAGCGCTGACCTACCGCCATGGAGGACACTCCCGCGCAGATCCCGGCAAGTACCGGCCGGACGAGGAACTGCAGGCATGGCTGGCCAGGGACCCCATTCCCATGTACCGGAAGCGGTTGCTTGGACTGGAAATTCCGGAGAAGGACCTGGAAGCGATCGAGTCCGAAACCGATGCCGCCATTGACCAGGCAACGGAAGAAGCTCGCAACAGCCCGCCGCCACCGGTGGATATCGCCCACATCGATGTATGGGCCGATGGGAGCGCTTCATGGCGCAACTAACCTACCGCGAGGCAGTACGCGACGGTATCGCCCAGGAAATGCGCCGCGACGAGAATGTCGTGTTTCTCGGCGAAGATGTCGCCGCTGCCGGCGGTGTGTTCAAGACAACGGTCGGACTGCTTGAGGAATTTGGCCCGGACCGGGTCAAGGACACGCCGATTTCGGAGCAGGCCATCATTGGCGCGGCCATGGGCGCCTCCATGACCGGGCTTCGGCCCATCGCCGAGATCATGTTCTCCGATTTCTTCGCCGTCTGCTGGGATCTCGTGGCGAACCAGATTGCCAAGACGCGTTACATGACCGATGGCCAGTGCTCGTTTCCGCTGGTATTGCGCAGCGCTAACGGCGGCGGCAGTCGGTTCGGGGCCCAGCACTCCCAGAGCGTCGAGAACTGGGCCATGGCGATACCGGGCCTCAAGGTAGTTGCTCCGTCCACGCCGGCGGATATCAAGGGTCTGTTGGCTGCATCCGTGCGCGACCCGGATCCGGTGATGTTCTTTGAGCAGAAGTCGCTCTATGCCATGAAGGGCGAAGTGCCGGAAGGCGAGCATGTGGAGCCGTTGGGCGTGGCGAAGGTCGTTCGCGCCGGTGACGACGTCACCATCGCCGCGCTGGCGGCCATGGTGCCACGTGCGCTCAAGGCCGCGGAAACGCTTGCCGCCGAGCACGGGGTATCGGCCGAGGTGCTTGATGTCAGAAGTCTGGTACCGCTGGACACGAATACCCTGTTCGACTCGGTTTCCCGTACGGGCCGGCTGGTCACCGTGGAGGAGAATCCGCGGCTCTGCGGTTGGGGTGCGGAACTTGCCTCGATCGTCGCAGAGGAACTGTTCTGGGATCTGGAAGGACCGATCGTGAGGGTCACGACGCCGCACATACCCCTGCCTTCGGCGGATGCGCTGGAGGATGCCGTCATGCCGAGCGCCGAGCGCATTGTCGACAACGTCATACGCCTGGTGGACTGAACGGGCATGAATGTCTTGATGCCGCAGCTTGGAGAGACCGTTGCCGAAGGTACGGTGGCCGCATGGCACAAGAAGCAGGGCGACACGGTCGAGGAGAACGAGATTCTCCTGGACGTGGAGACCGACAAGGCGGCGACGGAAGTCCCGGCGCCGGTGGCCGGCGTGATCGCCTCGGTTCTCGTGCCCGAAGGCGAGACGGTGGACGTGGGTACCGTGCTTGCGGTCATCGAAGTGGAAGGGTCGGCAGAGACCCCGGCTGCTACGGAAACGCCCGCAGGGGAGGGGGCCGCGGAGGCGAAGCCCGATTCCCCCGGCAAGCCGGCCTCCGGCAAGCGCTCTGGCCGGAAGGCTGCAAAGACGCGGAGCCGCGGTGGCAAGGGTGGACGGCTGCGCCTGTCACCGGTCGTGCGCCGCTTGCTCGCCGAGCATGAGGTCGACGCACACGAGATTTCCGGTTCCGGAAAAGACGGACGGATCACGCGCAACGATGTCCTGGCGTTTGTGGACCAGCGCGCTGCGGCCGGGTCAAAGTCTTCTACGGCTGTGCCCTCAACCACCAGGCCGGCTCCCGCGAAACCGCCTGCTCAGCCACGCTCTGAGGCTCCTGGTGAAGCCACGCGAGTTCCCTTCGACCGGATTCGCCGGGTCACTGCCGAGCACATGGTGCGGTCCAAGGCAATCAGTGCCCACGTCATGCAGGCGGTGGAAGTGGACTTCTCCGGCGTCGACCGGGTCCGCTTGCCGAACCGCAATGATTGGCGTGCCAAACAAGGGTTCTCGCTGACATGCTTGCCGTTCATCGCGCGTGCGACATGCCTGGCCTTGCGCGACTTTCCGCGAGTCAATTCCAGCGTGGATGGCGATGCACTGGTGCTCCACCCGGCGGTCCACCTTTGCATCGCGGTCAACCTGAACTTCGAAGGTCTGGTCGCTCCGGTGATCCGCAACGCTGACGCGCTGACGGTGGCGGGCCTGGCGCGGGCGATCCACGACATCGGTGATCGTGCGCGCAAGGGTGAACTGGAACCGGAGGAGTACGCCGGCGGAACCTACACCCTGTCCAACAACGGTTCCTATGGCACGTTGTTGACCGGGGCGATCATCAACCAGCCCCAGGTGGCCATCTTGTCGGTAGACGCCATCAACAAACGGCCGGTGGTGGTGGAGTGGCCGTCTGGCGATGCGATCGCCATCCGTCCGGTCGGCATACTCGCACAGTCGTTTGACCATCGAGCGATCGACGGCGCCTACTCCGCGGCGTTCCTGCAGCGGGTCAGGTCGCTGCTCGAAGAAAAAGACTGGTCGGACGAACTCTGAGCACCCGGTCGTCGAGTCAGCCGTTACCCTGAGGGTCGCGCTCGAACCGTCGGTGGCGCCGGCTGCGATTCCAGTGTGTGTCTGAAAGGCTTTGATACGGATCTGACCAGGCGCCGGAATCCAATCCAGGTACCCGTCAGAGCCCCGACGGTCACACCCAGCATCAACGGCCACATCATGAGATCCCAGATCGGCCGGCTGCGAATCAGCGCCGAAAAATCGCCTCGGTGCAGCGCGTTGAATACCCAGCGGAACCACTGCCGCTCCCGGTCCGCCGCGAAACTGAGTTCCCCGCTGACCTGATCGAGATAGAGCCTCTCGCTGTCCTCGTACCGAATCCGGAAGACGGGGAAGTCTCTCGACTCATGATGGTTGAAATAGTAGGCATCTCCCTCATTGATCCACGTTGCTTCCAACACGGAGACTCCCGGCCTCATGACGCCGCCCGCAGCGCCGAAAAAGGTATCGGGAAGCGGCAGCGCTTCCAGCGTCCCGGGACTGAGCCTCGTTCGCAATCCTTGATCGTTTGCGATGATGATCTGAAACTCGCCGCCAGCGACCGATCCTTCGATTCTTACTGCCGAGTCGGGAAGCGTGGCGGCGGAAAGAGTCCGGACGTATCGCGCGGTCGAGTCGAAGTCCAGCCCTGCCCCTGCAAGCCGGGCGCGCTCTTCAGCGAAGCTGCGGCCCTCCAGCGCCCCCCAGGGGGTAACCGAAAAAAGGCCGCTGACGAGCCAGGTCAGAGTGAACAGGCCGAACACGAGTCCGGCGTAGTGGTGCCAGAGCGTCCAGCCGCGGTAGGGAGACCCGCGCCCCTTGCGCCGACCCGTGTACTGGCGTAACCCGATGTAGAGGCCGATGACCGTGAGAAAGACACTCACGATCGTGAGCCAGATGACCGTCTGTAACCAGATATACGCGTGTTGGCGAAGCATCGTCGGATACAACCAGTGAACAACCGCGCCGATCCAGTTCCAGAAACGCTCCCCGGAAGTCGTCATCTGCACGACTTCCCCCGTGGCACTGGATACATACAATTCGGTGCCCGGGGCATCGCCAAGCGAAAAGCGGTACAGGGGACGGTGCGGGGCGAACGACGGGTATACCGTCCACTGATCCTGCTCCACCTCGCCCATCAGCGCAGGCTGGCCGTCCAGGCCGAATTGTTCGGCGGCAATGGTGGAGATCACCAGCGCACTCGTGTCGGAAAAGCCGGGCAGGTACTCTCCCGATTGCAGGTCGATCACGTACTGGAATTGGCCGCCAAACATCCGCAACGCCGGACGTCCGCCGAGCATTTCCACGCGAAAGCGGTCAACCGGGATGTTGCTGAAGTCGGCCGGGACGCGGCAACAGTCGGTAAGTTGAAGGGGTTCAAGGCCCGCAAGCTGCTCAGTATTGCTCAGCTCGGGATAGCGGACGTACATCATCACGAATCCCGACAGGCACCACAGCAAGATCACGATTCCCAGGATCATGCCGAGATACCGATGTATCAGCAAAAGCAGTCTTAACATACGCAATGGAAGCCGCGGCGGAGCCTGACCGATACGTCCGTTGTTTTCGCCGCAATGTACCAGCAATCGGACAGGCCCGCATGTCGATTGGCGCCATGACTATGCCACCAAGTCCGGCATCGCTCCGACCGACATTTCGTTTCGATGGAGTTTCGATAATCAAAACAGTAAGTTAGGGTTAGTTTATTAACGGTTAAAATTCCGCTATTGTGGACAAGTTCCGGCCCTTGGTGTCGGCTCGCCATGGAAACGAGATGTCGGACCCTGAATTCATATCCGAGGAAACGGGAAAGATCGCCGCAAGCGGTGCGCTGGGACGCTCCCGCTCCTATGTTCGGCTGTTGAAATTCCTGGCGCAGTGTTCGGGCGAGGGGCGCCGTCCCAAGGAGCTGGAGATTGCCACCGAGGTATTCCGCCGAGCCAGTGACTTCGACCCGAACCAGGACGCCCTGGTACGCGTATATATCCATAATCTTCGGCAGAAGCTCCAGCGGTACTACGAAGAATCACCTCCCGTCAGTGGACGGCGGCTCAGCATACCGCGAGGAGAGTATCGCCTGGCAATCTCGCCGGTCGAGGAGACCGCCGATGATACGGTCAGGCGTGGTTCCGGGCGGCTCTGGGCCGCCGCGGTCGCGGCCCTGGTGCTGATCAACCTACTCACCCTCGTCATCCTCAGGCCGGACAGCAGTTCACCCGGCGAACCACGGGAAGTTGCCGGTTCGCCGCTGTGGTCCAGTCTGCTCGGTGACGATGTTCCCCTGCTCGTCGTCGTTGGCGACTATTTCATCTTCGCCGAACTGGACGAATTCGGGACGGTCCGTCGACTGTTGCGCGAATTCGATGTCAACTCCGGCGACGATCTCGGCAACCTGTTTGTCAGTGATCCTGACTTGCTGGCGAACTACATGGATCTGGACCTGACCTACCTGCCACAGGGCAGCGCTTCGGCTCTCAGCGAACTGCTCCGCGTCGTCTACGCAGGGGACAAGGATGTGCGGATCACGACCATGACCGAGATGAGGGTGGCGGATATCAGGTCCCAACACATTCTCTACGTGGGGTATATCAGCGCCTTGGGAACGCTGATGGATTTCGTCTTTGCCTCCTCGGGATTGCGAGTCGGGGCCAGTTTCGCCGAACTGCAGAATATGCGCACCGGTGAGTCCTTTACCAGCGGCGCCGGCATTCCGGGCGAAAGCGGCTACGAGGACTATGGCCTGGTATCGACGTTTCCCGGACCCGACGGCAATCAATTCCTGATCGTCGCCGGAACGCGCGATTCCGGCCTGATGCACGCCGCACAGGCGATCACATCGCTGGAGGACATCGCCGAGCTGGAAGACGTGCTGGACTCGGCGCCGGACAGCGATGCTGCGCCGGCCTTTGAGGCACTCTACGAGGTCACAGGGTTTGACCGCATCAATCTCGATGCCACGCTGGTCTACAGGGCGCCCCTCGATTACCGGCCAATCTGGGGTCTGGAGGTCGGCGAGCTACAGGATTGACCAGCGATTCAGCCTGGACATGGCTTAGCGCTGCCGGCGGTGTACATGATGGGGAAGCCGTAGTAGCCGAACGCCAGGGGATTGCCGTAGGCCGGGTCGTGGCGACTGACCGTTTCCACTCGCACGCGCTCCCAATCCGCATCCATTTCCTCTGCCAGAACCAGGGGGACCGATGTCGTGGAGCCCTGGCCCATTTCGGTGGCGCCAAACTGGATGGTGATCACGTCATCGGCGCCGATGCTGACCCAGACGTTGGGGGTTACCGCCTCGTTGACGGCCACGTCGGGTGTCGGCGCACTGGAGTCGCCGGGGGACATCTCGCAGGCCCCGATGACCCCTGCCGCCCCCACGGTAAAGGTGGGGTACTATGGGCAAGAGTTTGGTAACGGCTTTCACCGCGGGCGGTGTGGAGAATTCAACATGACTGCGATCTCTAGACGATTGGTTGCTTGTTTATCGGTTTTCCTGACGGGTTGGGTGTTACAGGCGCCCTCGATGGCCGACACGATCGCAATCATCGGAACCGGCAACGTGGCCGGTGCCCTGGGGCCGGAATTTGCGGCGCAAGGGCACGATATCGTATACGGCTCGCGCGATCCCGCTCGCGAGGAAGTTGTGGCCCTGGTCGAGCGTACCGGGGGCAATGCGTCCGCGGCCGAGCAGACTGAGTCAGTCGTCGGTGCCGATATTGTGGTTCTGGCCGTGCCGGGCGGTGTCGCCGAGGAGGTGGCGGGTAGCCTGGGGGACCTCTCCGGCAAGATCATTCTTGACCCCACGAACCGGATCGAGCGAGGTGATGACGGTTACGCCCACTACACCATGGAGACTTCCAATGCGGAGTTGATCCAGGGCGCGGCACCCGGCGCTGTCGTTGTCAAGGCATTCAATACACTGAATTTCCAGACGATGATCGATCCGGGCGGCCCGGTGAGCATCCCGATTGCGGGTGACGACGCCGAGGCCAAGGCTCGTATTGCCGAGCTTGTGGCGGGTATGGGGCTCGAGCCCATGGACGTGGGACCCCTGAGCGCTTCCCACGTACTCGAGGGCATGCTGTCGATCTGGATCAATGCCCGTTCGGCAGGCACGCCCTACGACTACCACTTCCGTCGTCCGGCCGAAGACTGAGGTAGATCGCAGCAGGGACGCACGCAGGCGTTCATCGGCGCAGGCACGCGCTCACCGGCGCAGGCAAGCGTTCATCGGCACGGGCAGGCGCTTACCAGTGAGGCGTCTGCGTCGAGGTTGCGCTTACGGTTTCTCGAATCTCAGGACAAACCTGTCCGTGTTGCCGCGTATGTTGGGGTCGAAGACCCGTAGCGAGCGATCGTCTTCGGGGTTGGACAGGAAATCGCCGCCGGCGGCCAATTCGAAGCCGGCGCCGGTTATTTCATCGACGATGACGCTTTCCTCGATCCTGTGCAGCGATTCGATCACGCTCGTGCCCGCACCAACGGCTGCATGGTGGTCGGTGATTCCGTAGACGCCGCCCGGTTTGAGCGCGGCCATGACGCGCCGGTTCAACTCGCCCCGGTCTTCATCGGTCAGCCACAGATCGTGATAGGCGAGCACGATCATGACCGCGTCCAGCGAAGCGTCGTCCGGCAGCGCCATTTCGTCTACCGGGGCGTCGATCCGCATCACGTTCTCGTATCCGGGTTCGCTCAGCAGCGCCGTCAGGGCCTCGGCGCCAAAGCGATCGAAGAACGGGTTGTTGCCGGTGTATACGGCGCCTTCAGGACCGACCACCGGCACCAGGATTCGCGTGTAGTAACCGCCTCCTGAGAGCAGGTCGGCTACGCGGGAGCCTGCGCCGATGCCGAAGAATTCCAGCACCTGAGCCGGCATGCGTCCGGCATCCCTCGCCCTGTCTTCGTCAGAACGACCCTCGGCAGCCAGCGCCTGCTCCACGCTGACTTGGGAAAATACCGGCGCAGACAAAGTGAAAACAAATAGTAACAATGCGTACTTAATGTATTGTGTCATTTCCTTCGAACCTCGTTGGCGTTGTGAGCAAACGCTTTCGCTCAAGATGCCGGCAAGTCGCCATCTTGCCGGAGGCGGAACCGGCCGGCAACCTGACCAGCCATTGCAATTTGCGGGTGGATTCTGTCAGTCAATCCTGACCACAGTACGCCCGGTGATCGTGCCGGCCATGAACCCTTCGAAACAGTTCGGCAGTTCCTCGAGCGTTACTTCGCGGGACGTGATGAGTTCCAGGTGCTGTGGTCGCAGGTCCGTATCCAGACGCTCCCAGATGCGTTGCCGCAGTGGCCGGGGGACCTCCATGTTGACGCCGATCAGGCTGACATTTCGCAGAATGAACGGCATGACCGTGGTGGAAAACCCGGCACCGGCGGCCAGGCCAATGCTGGCGATGTTGCCCCAGGGACGCACGGTGCGGGTCAGCCATGCGAGCATTTCGCCGCCCAGATTGTCCACGGCACCGCCCCACAGTCCACGTCCGAGTGGCCTGGTTACCGGTTCTATAGCACGGCGATCGAGGATTTCTCCCGCGCCCAATCGTTGCAGGAACGTGCTCTCGCCGGACTTGCCGGTTATCGCGGTTACCTCGTAGCCGCGGCCCGCAAGCAGGTCGATGGCGATGGTGCCCACGCCGCCCGTGGCTCCAGTCACGACCATGGGACCGAGATCGGGCCGTTGATCATTCCGTTCAAGACGATGTACAGCGAATGCTGCGGTAAAGCCCGCCGTGCCGATCGCCATTGCGCGGCGGGTGTCGATACCTTCAGGCAGGCGCACCACGCGATCGCCGTCGACACGGGCAAATCGGGCGTATCCGCCGTCACGGTTCTCTCCGAGGCCGCCGCCAAGCACGACGACCTTGTCGCCCGGGCGGCAGTCCCCTTCGGTGCATTCCAGCACCTCGCCGGCGAGATCGATACCGCCCACCAGGGGATATCGTCGCATGATGGGCGCGGTGCCCGTGGCGGCAAGGGCGTCCTTGTAGTTGATGCTGCTGTATTCCACCCGGATCAGCACGTTACCGGGCGAAAGTTCGTCGACCGAGATTTGTTCCAATTCGCTCCGCACGGCCCCGCCGTTTCGGTGTATGCGCAGTGCAGTAAATCGTTCCGACATAGCCTGAAATTCCGACCTGGATTGGCCGTGGGTTGGGTGGGCGTATGGTAGCCTAAATCTTGTGGCCGCCGACACCAAAACGCAGTCGCCAGGCGCACTGACAGTCGATCTGGACGCGCTGGCGAGAAACTACTGCGTCCTGCGCGAAGCGGCGGCGCGGGCGGTATGCGGTGCCGTGGTCAAGGCCGACGCGTATGGTTTGGGTGTCGGGCCCGTCGCAGGTCGCTTGTGGCACGAGGGATGCCGGCATTTCTTCGTAGCCACGGTGCAAGAGGGAATCCAGCTTCGCGCCCTGCTGCCGGAGGCGCGAATATTTGTATTTGAGGGCGTGTTTGAGGGTAGCGCCGCCGGCATCATTGGCGCCGGACTGATTCCCATCCTGAACTCCATTGAACAGATTCGGTGCTGGCGAAGGGTGGGGGCCGACAAACCTGCAGCGATCCATCTGGATACGGGCATGTCACGGCTCGGGTTGTCTGAAGAGGAGGTTAACCAAGCCAGTAGAACCGGTTTGCTTCGGGGGATGGAACTGCAGTACGCGCTCACGCACCTGGCGTGCGCAGACGTGCCCTCCCATCCATTGAACGCGCGCCAGGTGCGGGACTTCGCACATTTGCTGACACTCTTGCCCGAGGTCAGGACCTCGATCGGAGGGTCGGCGGGAATATTGCTCGGACCTGACTTTCAGGGTGATCTCGTGCGGCCGGGCATCGCCCTGTACGGCGGCAGTCCGTTCGCGAACGGCGAAAGCCCGATGGAACCGGTGGTCACCCTGGAGGGTACTGTCCTGCAGACCAGGTCCGTGGCGAGACAGCAGACCGTGGGTTACGGCGCAACCCATACCGTGCGGCCGGGTGCGCGGCTCGCAACCGTGGGCGCCGGCTATGCGGACGGCTATCCCCGTGCGCTCGGCAACCGCGGTATTGCGTTCGTTGCAGAAACCACCGTCCGGGTCGTGGGGCGTGTTTCCATGGATTTGATCACACTCGACGTGAGCGGGCTCGCGCCGGCGGAGGTGCAGCCGGGCGATACCGTGGAATTGCTCGGTCGCAAGGTGCTCCTGGACGACCTCGCCCGCACCGCCGGTACGATCGGGTATGACATCCTGACCGGGCTTGGAGCACGCTGGCAGCGGCGCTATGTGCCGTAACGCATGCGCCGAATCGCTCCGCCGCCGGCATCCACTCGATCCGGGAGCAGGACTCATACCGTTTACGATCCCGATCGCCGTGCCACAAGCTGTGCCAGGGCTACGGTCCTGCCGTCCGGATCAGATAAGAGACCCTCGTAGTAGAAAAGTTGGTCGAACGCAGCTCCAGCCTTTTGAAGCGCCCCCGCCGCCACCCGAAATCGATGGCTTCTCGGGCCGGCGACCATCCTGTCGGTCACCAGGTGCATCTCGGCGATCAGGTAACCCCCGGGCGCAATGGCTCGAGGCAGCTCTTTCACCAGCGCCGTATCGGCGTAGCGCATCAAGACGGCCAGGTCGTACGGCTGACCGCGGAACCCGTCCAGGGCAGCCGCTGCCGGTTCCAGGTCCAGTTCCGAACAGGCAATCGACAGATCTTCCGCGTCGGCTGTTGCCCGCAACCGCTCAAGCACGACCGGGGAAATGTCGACGGCATTCACCTGCCAGCCGCGCCGGGCCAGAAAGAGCGCATTGCGACCCGCGCCGCAAGCGATATCGACGGCCCGGGGTGTCATTCCACCGACGTCAATCCGGTCGATCCAGTCTGCCAGGAGCGCGCTCGGATGACGGCGTGTCTCGTAAGCGCCGCTGCGATAGCGGTCATTCCACTTGTCTCTGTCAGCTCGGCTCAACGAGATCCCCGTGATATGGCCGCTTCACCCAGGCGCAACTGTGCCGTATAACCGCATGATCTTGCCATAGTCGCATCACGCTGCTGTACCGGTTGCAACGTATGATCGATGGGACTAGCCTGATGCCCCGCCCATGGTGGTCATCGCGAACGAGTGGTGACCGGGTTGGACGATTGATCAACAGAAGCGGACTTGATATGGACCTTGCCGACAAGAATTGTATTCCCTGCCGCGGCGGCGTGCCGCCGATGGAGCTTGACCGCGCCCGGAAACTGCTGGCCGAACTGGACCCGGGTTGGTGGTTGAACGAAGCAGGTCACCTCGAAAGGCAATTCGGCTTCGGCAACTTTGTCGAGGCCATGGATTTTGCCAACCGGGTGACGGAGATCGCCGAGGCCGAGAATCACCACCCGGACCTGCATGTTGCCTGGGCGCGCTGTGTGGTGGAGATATGGACTCACAAGATCCAGGGTCTCACCGAGAGCGATTTCTTTTTCGCCGCGAAGGCCGACCGTGCGTTCAGGGGAGACTCCCCGGGGCCGCAGGCGGGTGCGTAGTCGCTGTCCGGGCCTCGGGTTCCGATCCCGGCCTAGCGAATCGCATTAACGAGTCCCCGGGTGGCCTTGGTTACTATTCTGTAATTGACATTCGCGATCAATTGCTATAAAAAGCTGTCGGTCTAGTTGGTTTGGAGTGTTGTATTTGCGCAACACACAAGATCATCGGGTGTGCTTCTAGCATGCCTGAGTCTATTCAATTCGGGGAAAACTACTTATGAAACGACATTATTACGTGACCGGCGTTGCGGCCTTGTCGGCCGGAATGCTCTTCTCGATCTCGGAGCACGTGGCGGCGCAAACCGCGTCAGCCCAGGCCATGTTGGAGGAAGTGGTGGTTACCGCTCGCCGACGCGAAGAGAGTTTGCAGGATCTGCCGCTCTCGGTCGCTGCCATCACGGCCGATACCATGCAGGCGCAGGGAATCATCGCCCTCGAGGACATCACGGAGCACATTCCGAATCTGGTCCTGGCGACGCAGGACCGGCGCGGCATTCAGGCACTCTACATTCGCGGTATCGGCAGTGGCTCGACGAACAATTTGGTGCCAGTCGGCGCGGGCCTGTACATCGACGGCCACTACATGCCGAATACGCTGGGCCAGATGATGAGCACGCTTGACGTTGAGCGTATCGAGGTTCTGCGTGGTCCGCAGGGTACGCTGTTCGGCAAGAACACGACGGGCGGTGCGATCAACATCATCACGGCGAAGCCGGGTCCGGAATTTGAGGCCAGCGCACTGGTGCGTGCCGCGGACTTCGGCCAGACTGACGTTCGGGGCATGGTCAACGTGCCGATCAACGATACGGTAGCGGCCCGGTTCAGCGCATCGAAAGAGACATCGGACGGATACTACTGGAACCGCTCGCAGGGCCGTAATGTCGGCGCGACCGATATCACGGCGTTTGCCGGTGCGTTGCGCATTACGCCGAACGATAACTGGATGATCGATCTGCATTCGCGCGTCAACACGCAGCGCGACGACAACGCGTCGAGTCAGTGCGAGGCGCGTCCGACCCAGGTGCAGGTTGACCGGCTGTGGCACGGCGGCGAGCCCATGGTCATGATGGTCGACGACGGGTACGGTAACGTGAATGAGTACGTTCATGAGGGCTATCGGTGGGACGGTCCCGTCTACGCGGGTGTCGGCCACAATTCCGAAGGTGGTATCGGTCAGTGGGGCGGAAGTTTCGGCGAAGGCGATACCCGTGCCAACGTCGGTGGTCATCTCGAGCGCCTGTATCCCGGCGCGACGATCGACTACTGGAACTCATGCCAGGCGGACATCGAGATGGGCGATTTCGTCACGTCGTACGAGAAGGACACGTTTGTCAATCTGGACAACACGACCTACGGCGCATCGATCCAGTGGGATTCGGCCGGTGCCGTCGGCGGGCTGGAAAACCTGAACGTCAAGTTGAACGTCAGCCGGCACGAAGTCGATTACGACTATCTCCAGGATCGCGATTTTTCGGCGATCAAGGTCGATGCGATCGGCACGCCCCCGCGCGACGGATTCGGTCAACAGCAAGCCAACAACCAGATCGAGCTACTGTTCACGGCGGACGTGAGCGACCGGCTCGCAGTCGTGGCCGGCTTGCACTTGTTCGACGATGAATGGTTGGTGGGCGCCGGCGATTGTCTGCGAAAGGCCAATGCCAACATCGACGAGATCTCCGATCAAGACAGCGCATTGAACCAGTCGGGCGGCATCGAGTGCTTTGCCGACGGCGGCACGCAGTTCGACCGCCTGGCCGATCGTCAGGTCGCCGGGGGACCGGGCGTGGCCGGCATGAGCGGTGTTGTCGGAACCGAGTCGCAAGCCCTTTTCGTGCACGCCACGTACGACTTGACCGACCGCTGGCAAATGGACATCGGTGCGCGCACGACCACGGATACGCGCAGCTTCAACCAGGCCGAGGTCGACGTGCCGGGCCACCTCTGCACGCATCGCTTTCCGGGGGATCCCGCAGAGAACCAGCAGTGTGTACCGACGTACACGATCAACTACGACACGCTGCTAAATGACGGCTTCTACAACAACACGTCACGGGAATTCTCCGAGGTGACGCCGATGGTCAGCTTCACGCGGACGCTGGAAAACGACAGCATTGTCTACTTCCGATACGCGGAGGGGTTCCTGTCGGGCAGCTTCAACGACGAACTCAATGTGACCCTCGTTCCGGAGCTGGCACCGTTGTTGAGCTACGAACCGGAGCATGTCTTCAACTACGAAGTCGGCTTCAAGGGCACACTCGCGGACGGCAGGCTCTCGATTGCCGGGGATATTTTCCTGATGGATTACCAGGACAAGCAGGAGGGGATTTCGATCGACAACAGCGACGGCCGCTACGGCGGCGACCCGAATGTCTCCATTAGGACGAACGCCGCGACGGTCACGATCAGCGGGATCGAGCTGGAGTTGCGAGCCATACCATGGGATAACGGTTTCTGGTCCCTGGATCTCGGTCGCCTGACGAACGAATACGGCGAGTTCGCGTCCTTCAACCCGGACAATCCGGGGGTACTGCAGGATCTTTCGGACGTGACGATTTCGGACCTCTCGCCGGAGTGGACGATCAACACGACTGTCGAGCACCAGTTCGCTCTCGGTAACGGCGCGACGCTGACTCCGCAGTTGCGCATGTACTGGCAGTCCGAGTACGACTTTTTCAGAGGGTTCGATGGGTGGGACCAGGCTTCGGGCAATTCGTATTGCTACCAGGAGCCCTACGCCAAGTTCAGTGCGCGGATGACCTACGAACCGGCGGACGCCGCCTGGCAGGCTTCGGTGTTCGGTCAAAATATCACCGACACGCGCTATTACGAGCGATGTAACCGCCAACGGCGTTCCGGCGTTCACGACTACCGTTACGGTCGTCCGCAGACGTTGGGTGCGGAGTTCATGTACCGCTTCGGTGGTTGAACGTCCGGACGAGGCGGACGGGCCCAGGCTCCTTCGTCGAGTTGACTATCGAACGGCGCCTCTTCGGGGGCGCCGTTTCCATATGGACCATGCTTTCGATGAGAGGTGTTCTGTACCGGTCGCTGGTATCATCTACGCGTCGCGGGCGCCGCCCGTCCACGTGATAACGAAGAATAATCGGCGAGGTTGAACGGATGCGAAGCATATTTCTTGTCGCTCTGGCGGCAATCTTCACGGCGGGTGCCGGAGCGCAGGAGAATCACAGTATAGATCCTGCCTGGCTATACGTACCCGAGGCTGTAGCCGGCGAGGAAATCATCTTGACCGAGCCGGTCATGGGCTCGGAAATCCCCGTGGAATTGCGGTTCGTCGAGCTGCTGGACGGCGTCTACGCGCCCATCGGGCTCAGGAAGCCTGCCGGGGAGGGTCCCTTCCCGACGATCGTCTTCGCACACATGAACGGAGGCTTTGGGCTGCGCTGGATTCGCGAGTGGACCCAGTACGGCAGCGGCACGCTCGAGGCGTTTCTCGATGCCGGGTATGCGGTCGCGTGGATGCGATACCGGGCCGAGGTCGATACCCCTTTCACGACGGAACTCACGGTAAGGGAGTTTCAGGGCCGGGACCGGTGGAACCGGGGACCGCTGGAATACGAGGATGCCATCGAGATTGTGGAATACATCCGGGAACTGCCGGATGTGGATGGGGATCAGGTTGGCTGGCTCGGGGTGAGCCACGGCGGCGAGATGCTGCTGAAGGTGGCCTCAGAATACGGCGGGCTGCGCGCCGGCGTAGCCGCCGAACCGGCCGCCGGGGACTACCTGGCGCGCCTGCCGTCGGACCCCAATGCTCCACCCGAGCCTCCGCAACCCGAAACCATGGAAACAAATACGCCCGAGATGCAGGCGGCGGCAGTTGAAGCGGCTCGCGGCCGGATTGACATGGCGCGCGCCATGGCGCGCATTCGAGCCATTGACATGCCGATCTTCGTGGCCGGCAGGGACCGGGACCACAACCAGTCGACATTCAGACTTGCCTACGAACTGATGAGTGAAGCGGGGAAAACCGCTCAGTGGCGATCCTATGATCACGACCGTCACGGATTCGTTTTCATTCAGCGCAATGCCGCGGGTGTCTACGATCCCGATCCATTGCAGCAGGCAATCGTGTCTGACGCAATCGCCTTCTTCGACCAGCACCTGAAGTCCCGCTAGGGTTGGCCGGTTCCCGGCGCAAGATTTGAGTCAACCGATGTTTATTTCCTGTAGCCCAGGATCGGTGGCGGCCGAAACCGTGCAAGGCGTGGCACCCGCGCAGGGCGGGGCACTCGCGCGTTCCCGTTCCCGTACTCTGACCGTGGACTTGCATTGCCACATGTTTGTCCCCGCGGCCGCCGATGCCGTTGCCGAAGTGTTCGACATTGAGACAGACGGGTTGCACCGCTTCTCCAACCAGGCCACACGCGAGGTCAACGCCCGGCAATCCGTATCCATTCACGAGCAACTTGTCGATATCGACCGGCGGCTTGCGGACATGGATCGAATGGGCATCGATATGCAAGCGGTTTCTCCGGTGCCGCTGCAGTACTACTACGGGCTTCCGCCCGAGCTGGGCCGCACCGCGGCGCGCCTCATAAACGACGAAATCGCCGCGGTGGCAGCGGCTCATCCGGAGCGATTCGTTGGCCTGGGCGGACTGCCCATGCAGGATCCCCAGATGGCCGTAGCGGAACTGGAACGCGTGGTTGGGGAGCTTGGTTTCAAGGGAATCGAGCTGTGCACAAATGTGAACGGCGAGGAGCTTTCGCACGAACGCTTTCGGGGCGTATTCGCGAAAGCCGAAGAGCTCGACGCCCTGATCTTCCTGCATCCGAACGGTTTTTCCGACGGGGCACGGCTGTCGGATCACTATTTCATCAATGTCATCGGCAACCCGCTGGATTCCACCGTGGCCGTGAGTCATCTGATCTTCGACGGCGTGCTGGACAGATTTCCCAAGCTCAAGATCTGCGTCGCCCACGGCGGCGGTTTCCTGCCGGCGTACTCGGGCCGCATCGACCACGCTCACGCTGCACGGGAGGACTGCCGGCGTTGTATCGACGAGTCGCCTGGCCACTACCTGCGACGGCTGTATTTCGACACGGTGGTGTTCACAGAGCACCAGTTGGAGTACCTGACCGGCCTGTACGGCAGCGATCATATCGTTCTCGGGACGGACTACCCGTTCGACATGGGAATGTACGATCCGGTGGGCTTCGTCAATGGTGCGGCTGCGCTTACCGATGCCGACAAGGAAGCCATCGTCGGCGGCAACGCGGCTCGGCTGCTGGGAATCGAAAGCCGACGGCCGAGCGTACGCCGATGATCAAGTTGGCAAGGGGATGGCGGATGGCAGGAAAACGCTCTTTGTCGACGGTACTTGTTGGATTCGGCATCCTTGCGGTGCTAACGGGGTGCGGCCCGCAAGAACCGCCGCGTCCGACGCAGGACGTGGCGGCCACGGCTCAGGCTTCGGCAGATGACGAGCAGGCAGGCGGACCGCTCGCGGCAGGTACCCTGGACCGCATTGCCGAGGACTACGTGCACCTGGTTCTGGCCATGAACGAGCACGATCCGGGATATGTCGATGCCTATATCGGCTCCCCGGAATTGGCCGAAGCAGCACCCGGGCGATATCCCACGCTGGATGACGTTCTCACGGGCGCCGAGGGTCTGCTTGGTGAACTGCGCGATCTCGAGCCTTCGCAAGATCGCCTCGCGGCACTCCGGGCCACGGCATTGGAGAACCTGCTGATCTCGCTTTCGGCGCGCATCGGCGTCATCTCCGGCGCGGACATGCCGTTCGACGAGGAAACACGTCTGGTTTTCGGGGTCGTTGCGCCGGATCACGATGACGCTCACTACGAATCGATATTGGAAGAACTCGATTCGATTCTCCCCGGTGAAGGCGATTTGAGTGATCGCGCGATCACCTACCGCCAGCAGTTCGTCATTCCGCCCGATCGGCTGAACGAGGTCTTCAATGCCGCGATCGCTGAGTGCCGACGGCGGACCGCCGAATACATCGACTTGCCGCCCGACGAAGATTTCACCCTGGAATACGTCACCGAC
Organism: Candidatus Rariloculaceae bacterium; assembly: GCA_965262365.1. Taxonomy (GTDB): domain Bacteria; phylum Pseudomonadota; class Gammaproteobacteria; order Steroidobacterales; family Rariloculaceae; genus UBA6522. The sequence goes on along the minus strand of OZ253541.1, from coordinate 1,325,696 downwards.
CAGCCCTGGAGCGGCTACAACTGGTTTCAGGGCAATGCCTTCAGCCTGATCCAGATCAATACGGATCTGCCCAGGCACATTGATCGAGCGGTCGACCTGGGCTGCCACGAAGGGTATCCGGGACACCACACGTTCGGTTCATTGGTGGAACGGGAACTCTACCAGGGCAGGGGCTGGATCGAATTTTCGGTCTACCCGTTGTACAGCCCGACGGCACTGCTCAGCGAAGGCAGCGCCAACTATGGGATCGAGCTGGCGTTTCCCGGGCAGCAGCGCATCGATTACGAAGTGGAAGTGCTCTTCCCGCTGGCCGGCCTGGATGCAGGTCAGGCCCAGCGCTACTACCGGTATCTGCGATTGCGCGAGGAACTCGGGTATGCGCGTATCGATGCGGCACGGGACTACCTGGATGGCCTTAAAACGCGAGCGGAAACGGTTGATTGGCTGCAACGCATCCAGCTCATCTCGGCCGAAGAGGCTGAACAGGCCCTGGACTTTACCGATACGTACCGGACATACGTGATCAACTACAGCCTGGGCCAGGACCTGGTTGGCGCTTACGTCGAGCGGGAATCCGGCGGTAATCCGGACGGGATGTGGCAGCTTTTCGAGCGCCTCCTGACAGAGCCGTTTTCAGTCGCTGAACTCGGCGGCGGTTGACCTGGAGCTCGTTGACGCTATTTCGGATCGCCTTAACGGGCCCTAATACACCTCGACCATGCATCGAGGCGTCGCGCGTACGCCGCGGCGAACCTGACTCAACTGCCAGTCGGTCGGATCCACGCCTACCAGTTGCTTCTTGAGCGAAAAGTACCCGTCGCTCACGCCGTGCCGGGCCATGACCTGGAACAGGCCGCTTTGCATGCCCGCCAGCCCGCAGATGTAGAGCAGGGTTCGCGGGTTGGCGAGCACCGGGCCGAAGAGGTCCATCTGCTCGTCGATAAAGTGGTGCACATATTGTCCCCGGCGGCCGTCCGGGCGCGTTTCCCGGCTGATCGCCGTGTGGTAGTGGAAATTCGGATGCTCCACAGCGAGCTCTGTGAAGAGGTCGTCGTAGATGAGATCGGTCGTGTACGGCGTACCCATCACCAGGTGAATCTGGCTTGAGACGGGGTTGCGTTGCAGAAGCTCCATGGCCATCCCCCGAAAGGGCGCGATGCCCGTACCCGTGGCCACAAGAACGTAGTCGTGGTTCTCACGGGATTCGGGCAGAAGGAAGCGCTTGCCGTTGGGCCCGGTGACCTTGATCGGATCGCCCGGTCGAAGGTCGCACATGTAGTTGCTGCAAACGCCCAGGAACAGGCTGTGGTCGTCAGGATCGTCGTCCTTCTTCTGGGGCCACCGTTCGTCGATCATCCGCTTGGTGGTGGTCGAGATGACGCGGCCGGCGCCGTCCTCGCCGCTGTCCGGGCAGGCGATGGAATACAGGCGTACCTTGTGCGGCTTGCCTCTTTCGTCGATACCGGGGGCAAGAACACCGAATGCCTGGCCTACCAGGCATTGTCCTTCCAGCGGCGTACCGCTGATGTCGATGGCCGTATGCCTGACAAAACTGGCCGACTTGCCCTTCATGCAGGTGTCGTTGGAGACAATGTGTCCGATGACGGGCTCCGCGACGCTCGCAAGTCCCATCGCGACGGCAGGCAGGGTCGGATGATGCGGGTCGGCGTTCTCGCTCATGGAGGGACCTCTAAAAACGACCGCGAATTGTAACAGTTTGGGCCGATGATGGCCCCCGTACGGCCCGCGCCGATCGCCCAACCCACACCCGTATTGCGGATGACCGTGGGATAGACACGCGCGGCGGCCAACCGAGAGGTGACCGATTTCTGGTGGCCCGACTCGTGCTGGCGATACGTGCCAATGATCGTTGCCGTGGCTTCGTGTAATTTCGACGCGTTACGCGTATGCTCGCCCCGTTGTTTGAAACAGGCGGTGTCGAAAGAGTGAGCGGAGCGAAGGCGGCCGGTCGCTGGCCTCAGCAGTCGAGCTATTCCCGGGAGGAACTCCTGTTTTCAGGGAGTGAAGGCATTTTCGGTATCGGAAATGCCCGGCTGCCACTGCCCAACATGCTGATGTTCGATCGCATCACCCACATCGACGATACCGGCGGCAAGTTCAGCAAGGGCGAGATCGTCGCCGAACTGGATGTGGTCCCGAGTCTTTGGTTCTTCGACTGCCATTTCACGGGCGATCCGGTGATGCCCGGTTGCCTGGGACTGGATGCCATGTGGCAACTGGTCGGGTTCTGGTTGGCATGGACGGGGGCGCCGGGGCGGGGTCGGGCATTGGGCGTTGGAGAGGTCAAATTCCAGGGTCAGGTCCTGCCGGTCAACACATTGGTCCGCTACCACATAGAAATCAAACGGCTCATCAAGCGCAAGCTCGTCATGGGTCTGGGCGATGGAACCATGACGGTGGACGGTCGAACGATCTACAGGGCCACCAATCTCCGCGTCGGGCTGTTCACTTCCACGGAAGGATTTTGAGTCGCCTGTTATCATCTCGCGGCATTTCGCAATCGCCCCGATAGCTCAGCCGGATAGAGCGTCCGCCTCCTAAGCGGAAGGTCAGAGGTTCGAATCCTCTTCGGGGCGCGGATTGCCTTCAGGTCGCACGCAGGCCGGACTCCAAAAGTTCTCGCGGCGAAACTACACGAACGCCTTGGCGACGTTCGCGGGGGAAGTGCTTCAAGTTGCCGGTCACGAGAAATTCAACCATCGCCGATGCGGCAACTTCCAGGAACGGCTCGTCGTCCGGGTCGGGAAGCCGGACTGACAATGGGTTGGCAGTAGCCAGTTCTCCGCCGGTGCGGATCTGCGCCATTAGCACTGCGACATCTTTTTCGGCAAACGGGAATGACGGACGGCCCAAGACTTCGTTGTATTCCGCGAGAATTCTGGAGTCGTAGCAGAGACTTAGCCTGCCCGCGGCTATCAGGCCGACGATGACACCCGGTGGACCGAATGGTGAGAGCAGGCCGGAGACGAGTACATTGGTGTCGATCACAACCCTCATTTTCGCCGCTGGCGCCGCGCGGCTTCGATCTCGGCATTGATGTCGTCAAGGGTCAGTCGGTCGGTGCCAGTCTCCTGAGCGCGCTGCTGCATCGCCGCAACCGCCAACTGCGCTCGGGCTTGCCGGAGAGCGGCCAACGACGCCTCGAGCGTAGACGAAGTTGTCGCCGAGAGAACTGCGATCGGCTTGCCGTTCGAAGTCACTACCAGGTCCTTTTCCTCGCTCAAGGCATCCCACACGGCAGCGGATCGGGTACGCAAATCGCGAACGCTGACAAAGTCCATGTCAAAACTCCGGTCATCATGTGTATACGCGATTGTGTGCGTGATTGTGACTCAAGGTCAACTGGTTTTCTTCGCCTATCTCGCAAATGAAAGCCATATCGCCAAACATGGCCGACCCGCCGGCGACGGGGCATGGGAAAACAAATCTTGCGTACCGACAGCCCGACTCAGCGGCTTATGTAGGCCTTCAGGGCCGCCACGACCCGATCAATATCGCTCGCGCTGATGTCCAGGTGAGTCACGAGGCGAATCCTGCCGCCTCCGTGAATCAGTATTCCCTGGTCCCGTAGAAATTGTGTCAGCCCACCTGAGTTGATCTCGCCCAGGTCGACGAAGACCATATTGGTCTGAGTATCGTCGTGGCCGACGGTGATTTCGTCGATTTCGCTCAGGCGCCGGGCCAACTCCGTCGCGTTTTGGTGATCCTCCACCAGCCTGTCGACGTTATTCTCCAGAGCGTAGAGTCCGGCGGCCGCGATTACGCCGGCCTGGCGCATGCCGCCGCCCAGCGTCTTTCGCCACCGCCGCGCTTCGCGTATCAGGTCGTCGCTACCGCAGAGCAGCGAACCCACGGGCGCGCCGAGGCCTTTGGACAGGCAAAACGCGGTCGAATCAAAGTGCTTGCAGATATCGCGTACCGGAACCTCGAGCTTGACCGCCGCATTGAAAATGCGCGCCCCGTCCAGATGCATTCGGAGTTCGTGATCGTCCGTGAGCCGGCGAGCTGCCTGCAGGTAGTCGAGTGGCAGTACGTGGCCATCCTGCGTGTTTTCAAGGCAGACCAGTTTCGTTCGAGCAAAGTGCACGTCGTCGGGCTTTACCGCAGCGGCGACTTCTTCGAGATCCAGAGTACCGTCCGGCTCAAATTCCAGCGGGTGGGGGTGGATGGACCCCAACGATGCTGCACCGCCGCCCTCGTACTTATAGCTATGGGCGCGCTGACCGACGATGTACTCGTCGCCTCGCGCGCAGTGCCCGAGCAGCGCCAGCAGGTTGCTCTGGGTACCGCTGGTACAGAAGATCGCGCTCTCCGATCCCAGGACTTCGGCCGCGATTTCCTCCAGCCGATTGACCGTTGGGTCCTCTCTGTAGACATCGTCTCCGACATCGGCGCCGGCCATGGCTGCCCGCATGGCATCGGTCGGCTGCGTGACCGTATCGCTTCTCAGGTCGATCGTCAGAGGTGGGCTCCTCGCTTCACTGCCGTTTCTCGCGACGGCTATAGTACGCGTCATGGCCAACAGAGGTAAGTGGCTTCGTGGAGCCGCTTTATAGCGAAGCCGGTGGCGCCGTCATCGTTGCTATTTCGATTGGCTGCCGATGCAGTCTTGCTGCTGCACGCGCTTTTCGTCGCTTTCGTCCTGTTGGGACTGGTGCTTGTCTTCGCCGGCAAGGCGCTTCGATGGTCGTGGGTCCGGAATCCCTGGTTTCGGGCGGCACATCTGCTGGCCATTCTTGTGGTAGTCATGCAGTCCTGGTTGGGCGTGATCTGCCCACTCACAACATTCGAGATGATGCTCCGCTCCCGCGCCGGCGATACGGTATATCCCGGTTCGTTCGTCGCGCATTGGTTGGAGGCGATCTTGTACTACCAGGCGCCACCGTGGGTCTTTGCGGCTTGCTATACGCTGTTTTGCGCTGTCGTCGTTGGAAGCTGGTTTTGGGTCAGACCGCGTGATTTCAAATAATGTGCCGCGAAAGCGGAGATCAGCACCGTTCGGTCGAAATGTTCATACGCGCTCGAGTGGCTCCGGACGTTGTCATTCGCTGGCATAATCTATTGCTCAATTGAGCTATCGCGACAAGATCAGGGAGAAAACAATGAATGCAGCACACGCCAGAATCGTCGGCTGGACGAAGATACTCTGCGCCGTTGTCGGCTTGACCGCCACCGTGGCCGGCGCCGAAACGATCGTCGTCTACGGCGCAAGCGGACGTGTGGGCGGAGTCATCGTCGACGAGGCCCTGCAGCGCGGGCACGACGTGATCGGTGTTTCGCGCAATCCGGGTTCGCTGGAGTTCGAGGCGCCGAACTTCAGCGCCGTTCAGGGCGACGTGACCAGCCTGGAGTCGATGCTGGAGATCATCGCCGGCGTTGACGCCATTGTCATCACGGTAAGTGGAATTGGTCCGGGCAACACGCCCGAAGAAGCCATCACCAGCCTTGCTGCCGAGACATTTGTCGAGGCTGCCGAGGTGCTTGGTGAGGAAACGCCCCGGGTTATCCAGGTGGGCGGCGGCACGACGCTAAGGGTCAACGGCACGTACGGCTTCGACAACCCGGAGATCGAGCCTGGCACGCCACGGCATGACAACGCCTTCGGTCATTGGCGCGCCATCGAGACTTATGGTGCGGCCGATGGTGTGCAGTGGGCGGTACTCACGCCGCCACCAGGTGCGATGAACCCCGGAACCCCCGGCGAGCGTACTGGCGCCTACCGGCTGGGAGGCGAGGATGTGCTTTACGACGCCGCGGGGGACAGGACCATCACGATGGCGGATTTCGCCGTGGCCGTCGTAGACGAAGTGGAGCGGCCACAAGCGCTGAACCGGCGCGCGGCCGTGGGACCGCCCGAGTAAGCCTGACAGACCGCGGCTAAAGTCACGCGCGCACCGACGGTCGTATGCAGCGGGGTATTGGCAGGGGGCCGCTAGTTGCTGAACTCGTCGAACAGGGTGATATCGACACCTGAACCCGACGCGCCGTTGGTGACCAGAATCCCGTAATTGCCCGCGAAACCAATGCCGGCAGCCATTGGGCCGGCCAGAACATTTTCGCTCCCGGATTCGCGCACCGTGATCGTATAGCCACCCAAACCCATGAGCAGACGGGTGACCGCCGAGGTTTCGGTCAGCGAAGCAGTGGGCGCTACCGTGTTCAGGTCCGTATCCGGCGCGGCGATGAAGACGTCAACGCCGCTGACCGTTGTCCCGCCATAGTAGATCGCGACCTCTGCGATGTCGCGAATAAGCCGCTGACTATCCGGTGAATATGTCGCCGTCAAGGCACCGGGGTCGCCACGAACGAACCAGGTTCCGCGTTGCCCCGGAAAAGCAAGGAAAGAATTTTCTACTTCAATAACGCCCGAGTTGCCGGCCGGCGTGACTTGCAGCGTGTGGTTCCCGGGGACCACCAGAGCGTAGTCGGTGGGCTCAGCGAACATCGCGCCTGGAATCAGCGGCGGCGAAAAACTGTTGTCGACCGTGACGTCAATCGGGTCGCCGCTGGTCATGGCGTTGAGTACGCGCAGTCCGGCGCGCAATTCCCTGTCCGAGAGGGGGGTACCGATACCGGCACCGCTCGCCAGCGCGGCCACTGGTGACGCCGCAGTCAACCCGTTGATGATGGAAATCGTCGTGCGTACGTTTGCCGCAATTTCAAATGCATCGGAAGCCATGACCACGCTGGTGGGGTTTCCGACCTGGGTGACGCTTAACTCGTACTCGCCGGGTGCGATGGACGCTACCGGAAGCGATTCGAGAAAATCCACGGCGCCTCTGGGCGTTGCGGCCGCCAATACCGTGCCTGGTGGCTCGATATAGACGTCCACGGCACCCTGAAGACCACCCGCCGTATTGACGATGATGATTTCCGCCTCGGTCTCGGAAAGCTCGCTCTCGGGTGCCTCGATGATCAACTCGTGGAGCCAGCCAAAGGCTTCGGTGAGCACGATGCTGTAGTTGTTGCCCGCCGTCAGGTCCGCGTCAAACGAGTACAGTCGTATCGGCGTATCGAGACCGGGGAGCGTGCTGTCGATATTGAACGTATAGGGGCCGCTATCCCAGGTGAATACTGACGAAGAGCGATAGTTGAGCGTGCCCTCCAGTCGCTCAACCCGCCGGAACTCAAGGCTGCCGAAGCTTCCGGCGACATGAATGACGTTGACCTCGGTGCTGGGCGGGCGTACCCGGCCGCCTTCCGATTCGCAGGCCGACAGGGCCACGCACACCAGCGCGAGCAGCGCGGGGCGCAGCCACCGCCGGCAGCGCGCCGCGTCGGGTGCGAGCCGGAAACTCAAGTCTGTAAGTGTCTTGAAATGCATGTCACTCACGAGCGAGAAAGCGCAATGTTACAGGCTCCGTGAGACATTACCAGTGCGAAAGATCCAGTGCCTTCAACTCTTCGGAGATAGTTGTCTGCCGACGTAGTCGACGCGCGGGGTTTCTGCAGCGCGATAAAGCGGATGCAGGGGGCATCCCAGCCTGGTCAAGCCGAGGCACTGGAGCCTTACCGGCGCGCCGGTTCGCAATATCCAGTCCAGCACCCGCCGGTCGTGATCGCCGCGTGCGCCGTGGTTTCCCCAGGCCACGATGACCGTCAACTCCGGTGCGTCCGTCAGGCTTCGGGCGTGCCGATGGGCGTCGCAAATCGCCTTCCGGACGTAGTGTCGATTTCGGGGGCCGACGCTATCGTCCATCGCGAACAGGTCGCGGGGTTTCGTGGCAACGCCGGCGTACGCGTTGACGAGCCGGAGTCCGCCAAACTCCCACCGCCGGGTGAAGCCGATTACTCGGGTCACCGTAGGATCATTGCGCACCGAACCTGCGGAGGAACCGTTCAATAGCACCCAGGGCAGGATCGGCCTCTCAAGGTCCCATATCCTTACGAGCGAATAGCGGTAGCGTCCGCAGTCGGAAAAGACTGCGTCGCTGCGGATCATTCTTGTTGAAGCGGCCTTCATTCGTTCATAAAGTTTGCATGTGCCGTACGGTACCATTTGAACCAACGGTCACGAGCAAGAGAGGGCATGAAGGGATACGTCATCAGAGCCATGTGCAGCGTTTTTTCGCTGTGGTTGGTCGTCATCTCCGTACCGGGCATCAGCATCCAGGGAGGAGGCGCCTGGTTGATCGGCGCGCTGGCCGTGGGGCTGAGCAACGGCCTGGCGCGTACGGTGATTGTCTTCTACCTGTTGCCGCTGCGGTTGGGGACAGTCGCGGGCCTGTCGCTCGCAATTAATGCGGTTGTGCTGGGCATATTGGCGGTTTCGTTCGAGGGTGTTGCGATAGGAAACGCCTTCGCCGCGGTCATCGGTTGGCTCGCCCTGGCCGGGCTGACCTCGGCGACCACGCTGTATATTGGCCCGGATGGTACGTTGCACTCGTTGATGCCGGCCAAACAACGGCACACCGGGGCCTGAAACCGATGCGGATGAATGTTGCGGCGGCTGCGGTGGCGGCAATCGGCGGCCTGGGATGGTTGCCTCATGGCAGCGTGACGGGCGCTGAAGAAGTCTCGCCCTTCGACATCCCCAATTTGAGCCCTCAGGTGGCGGTTTTCGCGGTGCCGACTTGGGATGGGCGCATTAGTGACGCACACAACGAGTTTGGAGTTACCACAGCGGTTGGAAACCACTACGTGCTTGCGGGGAATGGTCACGAGGAACTGCTCATCGACGGGGAGACCTGGCGACTGAACCTGCTCTATCGGCGCCGTATCGGCGAACTTTGGACTGTGAGCGTAGACGTACCGTGGTATCGACACTCGGGCGGATTCCTGGATGACGCTGTCGACGCCTGGCACGGGTTGACCAACCTGCCGGATGGGAACCGCAACCGTCGGGGCGAAGACGAACTGCTATATCTGTACAAGACGGGCGGACAGCGCCGCTACTTGTTCGATGAGGCCAGTCATGGCATTGGCGATGTGCAGTTCGGTCTGTCGCGAACATTCGGAGCTGAAGGAGGCACCACGCTCAAGGCGACCTTGAAGGCACCTACCGGAGACCGCGGCACACTGACGGGGAGCGGCGCAACGGACCTGGCTTTCAGCATTCTCAGCCGCCAACCCCGAATGATCGGCGGCGCACCGGCGGGCATCTACTGGGGGGTTGGCGCGGTACGGCTCGGCGAATCGGACGTGTTTTCCCTGCGCAGCCGGAATTGGGTCGCATTCGGCGTGTTCGGTGCCGGTTGGCAGCCGCTGAGGCGGGTCGGGTTCAAGGCGCAGCTCGATGCCCATTCAAACTACTTTTCCAGTGCACTGGACGAGCTGGGGTCAAGCGCTGTCCAGGCCAGCGTTGGGGGCTGGTGGAAATCGGATTCCGGTCGAACCCTGACGTTTGCATTCAGCGAGGATCTGATCGTCAAGTCAGCGCCCGACTTCGGCATCCATATCAATCTCGGCTGGACCTTCTGAGCGGGTCGCTTGGACTATGCTTTGCGCCCCATGACGCCGGGATACATGGCAAGCCACGTCCGGAAATGGTCCCTTGGGCGAGGTGCGAGACCACACGCTGAACTTCTGTCGGCGCTCGTCATGGTGTTTATGATCGCCGCCTGCGATGCGCCAGGGGAGGGCGCGGGCAGTACACGTGGCTCCGCACTCGGTGAACCCGACTTACTCCCCGGGGAGGGCTCGGAGACCAACGCATCGAGTTCGATCGGGGCCAGCTACCTGACTGAGGCGCGGTTTGCCGATGCGGACTTTGAGCGTGGCGAACTGTTGAGTTACGCCTGCATCGTGTGCCACACGATGGGCCCGGGGGAGGCGCACATGATTGGTCCCAACCTTTACGGGATATTCGGCCGGCCGGCCGCGAGTGCCCCCGATTTCCAATATTCCGATGCGCTACAGGAGGCGGGAATCGTCTGGACTCCGGCGGAACTGGATGAGTGGCTTGCCAGGCCCGACGATTTCGTGCCCGGCAACCTGATGGTCTTCGCCGGCATTTACTCCCTTTCCGATCGTACCGACCTGCTGGCCTACCTGCTGCGCGAAACGGCCGAGAACCAGCCCGCAGCGACACAATAGACCGCATTTTAGGACGGCGTTTTAGCTACACTACGCCAGCCACCCTGAAAAGCGATCAACATGAGCGCCGTTCTTGAACGACAATACGAATCATCGCCCATCCACGGGTCCAATGCGCCCTACGTAGAAGCGCTTTACGAATCCTTTCTGCATGACCCGGGCAGCGTTTCGGCGGAATGGCGGCGTTATTTCAACGGGTTCGGCGACACGCAGCGCGATGTGCCACACCGCCCGATCATCCGCGCTGTGCGCGAGAGGCCACAGCAGTCGCTCGCCGTCGCTGCCGGGATCGGCTGGGAGGGGAGTCCGCCCACCGAGCAGGCCAGCGAAAAGCAGGCCGCGGTGTCACGGCTCATACAGGTCTACAGTCTGCGGGGACACCAGATCGCGGATCTGGATCCCCTGGGACTGTGGCAGCGGTCCACGCCCGCTGTCCTGAAACTGGATTTTCTCGGCATCGAAGAAACTGATCTGGACGCCGAATACTTTACCGGCGGGCTCGCCGGGACCGGCAACGAGCGCATGAAGCTCCGGGATATCCTGGGCGTGCTGAAGCGGGTCTATTGCGGCCGGATTGCCATGGAATTCGCCCACATTTCCCGAGCCCGGGAAAGACTCTGGCTGCGCCAGCGATTTGAAGAGGACCGGGCCGGCAGCGGCCTGAGCCGCGATGAACGTCGTCGGGTGTACGCCAGCCTGAACCGCGCGGCAGGACTCGAACGCTACCTCAACACCAAGTTTGTGGGGCAGAAGCGGTTCTCGCTGGAAGGCGGTGAAACGCTGATTCCAATCCTTGACGACCTGATCCGAACGGCCGGGGAAAGGGGGGTCCAGGAGGTCGTGATCGGGATGCCGCACCGAGGACGGCTCAATGTCCTGGTCAATGTTCTCGGCAAGGCGCCCCAGGAACTGTTCTCGGAGTTTGCCGTCGACCGCGATCTCAGCAATATCCGAGGCTCCGGTGACGTAAAATACCACATGGGTTTTTCCGCCGATGTGCGCACACTCGGCAACAACGTCCACGTGGTGCTCGCCTTCAATCCGTCCCACCTGGAAATCGTCGATTCCGTCGTGGAGGGATCCGTTCGGGCGCGCCAGGATCGGCGCGGCGATATTCAGGGTAACCAGGTTCTCCCGGTACTGATTCACGGCGATGCCGCCTTCGCCGGTCAGGGTGTCGTGGCGGAAACCTTTCAGATGTCGCAGACGAGGCACTTCCACACCGGCGGAACCATCCATATCGTCGTCAATAACCAGATCGGCTTTACCATCAACGACCTGCACGATGCCCGCTCGACGCCCTATTGCTCCGACGTGGCAAAAATGGTCGAAGCGCCGGTCTTCCACGTCAATGGAGACGATCCGGAAGCCGCCGTCGCCGCAATCCGGCTGGCGCTGCGTTACCGTCAGGCCTTTCACAAGGACGTGGTGATCGATCTGGTCTGCTATCGGCGCCTTGGGCACAACGAGGCCGACGAACCCGCCGTCACCCAGCCGGTGATGTACAACAAGATCAGGAAGCACCCCACCACACGGTCGCTCTATGGAAACAAGCTGCTGACGCGAGGCGACTTGAGTGAGTCGGAACCTCGGTCGATGGAGGACGACTACCAGGCGTGCCTGGACGCAGGACGCAGCCCGAATGAAGACTGCCTGGGCATGATCGGCAACGAATTCACCATTGACTGGGGACGCTTTCGGGGCACCCTGGGCGCCGCCGTGGATACGCGCATCTCGTTGAGCGAATTGCGGCGCCTGGGCGCATTGATCAATACGGTGCCCAAGGGATGGAAGCTTCATCCTCGAGTCCAGCGTATCGTTTCGGATCGGGTCAGGATGGCGGCGGGGGATTTGAATCTGGATTGGGGATTCGCCGAGAGCCTGGCGTACGGGAGCATCGTCGACGCCGGCTTGAATGTTCGGCTCATCGGACAGGACAGCCGGCGAGGGACGTTCTTTCACCGACATGCATCCTTCGTCAACCAGGCGGACGGGGACGTGTTCGTGCCGCTTGAACACGTCACGCACCGCACCGGTGACTTCACGGTGGGCGACTCGTTGCTCTCGGAAGAAGCTGTGCTGGGCTTCGAATACGGCTACAGCACCGCATCGCCCGATTGCCTGGTGATCTGGGAGGCGCAATTCGGCGACTTCGCCAACGGTGCCCAGGTGGTGATCGACCAGTTCATCAGTTCCGGCGAATCCAAGTGGGGGCGACTGTCCGGGCTGACGCTGTTCCTCCCGCACGGTTACGAAGGCCAGGGTCCGGAACATTCGTCCGCGCGCCTGGAGCGTTTTCTGCAATTGTGCGCGGAACACAATATGCAGGTATGCGTACCGTCGACGCCCGCTCAGATGTTTCACATGCTGTGCCGGCAGGCGCTGCGGCCGACCCGCAAACCGCTGATCGTGATGACACCCAAGAGCCTGCTGCGCCATCGGTCCTCGGTGTCATCGTTGACCGAAATAACCGAAGGCAGCTTCAACCCCCTGATTGGCGACGAAACCGTACCGCCGGAGGACGTTCGGCGGCTGATATTTTGCAGCGGCAGGGTGTTCTACGATCTGGCGGAACTGCGCAGCGAGCATGGCATCGAAGACATGGCCATCATTCGGCTGGAAGAACTCTATCCGTTCCCCGTCCAGGAGTACGCCGCAACCATCGAGCGGTACGCGCACGTTTCGGACATCGTGTGGTGCCAGGAGGAGCCCCAGAACCAGGGTGCCTGGTACCAGATTCGTCATCGCCTGCAGGCCCCGCTGACGGAAGAGCACTACCTGTCGTACGCTGGTCGACCTGATGCTGCGGCGCCTGCATCGGGAATTTTCGGACTTCATGCTCTAAAGCAAAAAACGCTATTGTCCAATGCGTTATCGATTGAATCTAAGAAAGTAGTGGAGAAGGTAGGGACGTGACGATCGAAATCAGGGTTCCGCAACTGCCGGAGTCGGTGAGCGACGCCACGTTGGTGAACTGGCACCACTCGCCTGGCGACTCGGTGCGCAGGGATGAAAAGCTGGTTGAACTGGAAACGGACAAGGTTGTGCTGGAAGTGCCTTCGCCGAGCGACGGGATTCTGCGGGAAGTCCGTGTGGCCGACGGCGCTACGGTGACGGCAGGTGAGGTGTTGGCGCTGTTGGAGCCAGGGGAAGTATCCAGGGCTTCCGCGGAGCAGGAAGGCGAGGTGGCAGCGTTTGACCCAGCGGCCCCGGAAGTTGAGGCGACAGCCGTTCCAGAAGTCGCCACGGTACGGGATTCAACCCCGACGGCAGCCGATAACGAAGCACTGGAACGGGCCGGCCCCGCAGTTCGGCGGTTGATGCGCGAACACCAGGTTGACTCCAACGCGGTCAGGGGCACGGGCCGCGGCGGGAGAATCACGAAATCCGATGTGCTCGACTACATCGCCCGGGGTTCCGCCACCACTGGCAGGCAGAAAAATGACGCTCTGGCGCAGGCGCAAGGGGCGCCAGTAGCACGGACCGCGCCGCGCACACCGAGCACTGAGAGCACACGGAGCACCGAGAGCACACCCAGAACTGAGAGCATACCCAGCACGCAGAGCATTCAGAGCGCACCAGTCGCCCCCACCGGCCACCGTGGTGAACAGCGCGTCCGCATGACCAGACTGCGCGCAAAAATCGCCGAAAGGCTGGTAGAAGCACAGCATACCGCGGCGATGCTCACGACCTTCAACGAAGTCGACATGAGCACCGTCCTGGCCGCGCGGACCCGCTACGGCGATTTGTTTCAGCGCGAGCACGAGGTAAAGCTGGGTTTCATGTCGTTCTTCATCAAGGCGTGCATCGAGGCGCTGCGGCGTTTCCCCGTTTTGAACGCATCGGTGGACGGGAGCGACATCATCTACCACGAGTACTTCGACATCGGCGTGGCGGTGTCCACCGAGCGGGGGCTGGTGGTGCCCATCCTCCGCAATGCCGAACAGATGAGCTATGCGGACATAGAAACATCCATTGTGGATTTCGGCACCCGTGCGCGCAGCGGCGGTCTCGGCATGGACGATCTGACCGGGGGTACCTTTACCCTGACCAACGGCGGCATCTTCGGCTCGATGATGTCCACACCCATCATCAATCCGCCCCAGAGCGGCATCCTCGGGATACATTCGATCGAGCAGCGTCCGGTGGTTGTGGGCGGAGAGATCGAGATCCGTCCGATGATGTACCTGGCGCTGACTTACGATCACCGCATCGTGGATGGCAGGGAAGCGGTGCAGTTTCTGGTTGCCATCAAGGACCTTTTGGAGGATCCTGCGCGGCTTCTCTTGCAGGTGTAATACCCATGACCGAACAGAGCTACGATGTCGCCGTGATCGGCGGCGGACCGGCGGGTTATCCCGCGGCCATTCGCGCGGCGCAGAACGAGCTGCAAGTCGTCTGCGTGGACGAGTGGCGCAACCTCGATGGCAGCCGCGCATTCGGAGGCACGTGCCTGAACGCCGGCTGTATCCCGTCGAAGGCGCTGTTGGAGTCTTCCGAGCTGTACCATCGCGCCGCCTCGGAGTTCAAGTCCCATGGCATCTCCGTGGGTGAACTGAGCGTCGATATCGGTATCATGCAGACGCGCAAGGCTCGAATTGTCAGACAGCTCACCCGGGGAATCGAGGCGTTGTTCAAGTCCAACGGGGTTACAGGGGTTCGCGGGCATGGGCGGCTGCTCGGGGGCGGTCGTGTGGAAGTCACCGATCCCGACGGCAACGTCTCCGAATTGTCAGCGGGGCACGTCGTTATCGCCACCGGCTCGACGCCCGTGGAACTATCCGTGGCGCCGTTTGAGGGCGAACACATTGTCGATTCGTGGGGAGCCCTCGAATTCGAATCGGTGCCGGAGCGTCTGGGCGTGGTGGGCGCGGGTGTCGTCGGGCTTGAGTTGGGCAGCGTATGGCAGCGGCTGGGGGCCAGGGTCGTGATCCTGGAGGCGCTGGAAGAGTTCCTCTACATGGCTGACGAACAGATAGCCAAGGACGCGCTCCGGCACTTTCGGCGTCAGGGTCTCGACATCCGGCTCGGGGCCAGTGTGCAAAGTGCCGCGGTGACCGACGGCGCGGTAGAAGTGCAGTTCCGGCACGGCGGTGAGGATCAACGGCTCGAAGTGGACAAACTCATCGTCTGCGTCGGGCGGCGGCCATTCACTGCAGGCCTGCTGGGCGACGGCTCCGGCGTGGAACTGGACGAGAGGGGTTTCGTCAAGGTGGACGAGCAGTGCCGGACCACGGAGCCCGGCGTCTGGGCCGTGGGCGACGTCGTGCGCGGCCCCATGCTGGCTCACAAGGGTTCCGAAGAGGGCATCATGGTGGCCGATCTAATTGCCGGCAAGATCGCCGAAGTCAACTACGATGCCATCCCATCGGTGATCTATACCGCACCGGAAATCGCGTGGGTGGGACAGACCGAGGCCCAGCTCCGGTCGAACGGCATCGGCTACAAGGTCGGTTCGTTTCCGTTCGCGGCCAATGGGCGTGCCAAGGGCATGGAACAGACGGCAGGCCTGGTCAAGTTGCTCTGCGCGAAAGAAGACGACGAATTGCTCGGCGTTCACATCGTCGGGCCCGTCGCCGGCGAACTCATCGCCGAAGCGGTACTGGCGATGGAATTCTGCGCTTCGGGTGAGGACCTGCAGCGCACGATCCACGCCCATCCGACGCTCACCGAGGCCATCCACGAGGCGTCACTGGCCGCCGACAACCGGGCGATCCACGCTATCAACCAGTGATTTCGATAAAGAAACCGGTCTAGGTTGTCAAACCAAAGCTGTAAGCGCACACGCCCGCAGCCCCAACCGGGAGAGATTCTCGTCAGGCGCACACAACAACGGGTTTTCCCGCTATCATAGGGGTCGGCAGAGGACTTGCGGCTTGCTGCCGGTGGAGTTACGGATTGAGTTTTCAGACTGACAGCCCCTTGGGGCGGGCGCTGTCGGCTGTCCCGATGCAGCCAGTTCAGATACGGGCCAGGAGCATTGTGAATGGCTGGCCACAGTAAATGGGCCAATATCCGGTTTCGGAAAGGCGCCCAGGATGCCAAGCGGGGCAAGCTGTTCACCAAACTCATTCGCGAGATCACCGTCGCTGCACGTGAGGGCGGTGGCGATCCATCCGCCAATCCCCGCTTGCGTGTGGCCATTGACAAGGCCAGAGCCCAGAGCATGCCCAAGGATAATATCGACCGGGCCGTAAAACGAGGCACGGGCGATGCGGAGGGGCAGACCTATGAAGAAGTCCGCTACGAGGGTTACGGACCCGGCGGCGTCGCGGTCATGGTCGATTGCCTGACCGACAACCGGAACCGCACGGTCGCCGAGGTGCGTCACGCATTCTCGAAGTTCGGCGGCAATCTGGGCGCGGACGGTTCGGTGACCTACCTGTTTGAGCAGACCGGTTTGCTCAGTTATCTCCCCGGCTCGGACCCTGACGAACTCATGGAGGCAGCCATTGAAGCCGGTGCGGAAGATGTGGTTGCCCATGACGACGGATCCGCCGACGTGCTTTGTGAACCGTCGGAGTTCGATTCGGTCAAGGCCGCGATGACGGCGCAGGGCCTGGCGCCCGGGCACGCCGAGGTCACCCTGCATGCCAGCGTCCAGGCGCCCGTGCAGGCGCAGCAGGCCGAGAGCCTGCTCAAGCTCCTGAATGCACTGGACGAGCTGGACGATGTGCAGCAGGTGTATTCCAACGGCGACATACCCACCGAGTTGCTCGAGGCCGCCGGATGAGCGAAGCCGTTCGAATTCTCGGGATAGATCCCGGTTCACGGCGAACGGGCTACGGCATTATCGAGACCCGCGATTCCGGCAAAAAGACTGCATGGATTGCCTCGGGCACCATCGCGACCACGGGTGAGCACAATGAGCGCCTGAAGCGAATCTTCGCGCGCATCGAAGAGCTGATACGCCAATATGACCCGGATGAAGTTTCCATAGAACGCGTGTTCGTACACCGCAACGCGGACAGCGCCCTGAAGCTCGGGCAGGCGAGGGCGGCCGCCCTGTGCGGCACCTTTGAAGCCGGTTTGCCGGTGTCCGAGTATGCGGCCCGATACGTCAAGAAAGCGGTAGTCGGCCGCGGCAACGCCGACAAGGCCCAGGTGCAACTCATGGTGAGAGTCCTGCTGGGCCTGCGCGAGACGCCGGAGTCGGATGCGGCGGACGCACTGGCCCTGGCGCTGTGCCACGCCTACGTGCGCGGGTCGCCCGCGGTTGCCGAACTGAAGGCGGCACGATCATGATCGGATACCTGAAAGGTACCCTGGTTGCAAAGCAACCGCCCGGGTTGACCCTGGAAGTGGCCGGCGTCGGCTACGAACTCGAGGCGCCCATGTCAACGTTTTACCGCTTGCCTGAAACCGGTGAGGCGCTCACGTTGCTGACCCATTTCCTGGTGCGGGACGACGCACAATTGCTTTACGGCTTTGCTACGGAGGCCGAAAGGTCGCTGTTCCGCAACCTTCTCAAGGTAACCGGCGTCGGCGCGCGGATCGCGCTGGGCATCCTGTCGGGCATCAGCGCGGAGGGCTTCCGGCGTAGCGTGTTCGAGCGCGACCTGGTCACGCTCACGCGAATCCCGGGCATCGGCCGCAAGACCGCGGAACGGCTGATATTGGAAATGGCGGATCGGCTCGAACCGCCCGGAACCGACGCTCCGGACACCGTGCGGGGCGCCACGCGGGCGGGTGGCGAGGCCCGCGGCGCGTTGCTGGCATTGGGATACCGGGCGGCTGAAGTCAACAGGATGTTAAAGGATTTGGACACGGCCGGCATGAGTTCCGAACAGTTGATCCGCGAAGCGCTCAAGCGCGTTCATTCCAGTTGATCGCCATGCACGAGGAAGCCGGATTGCTCGACGGCTCAGGCGACCACGAGGACGTGGTCTTCGACCGCGCGGTGCGGCCCCGCACGCTCGACGAGTACATCGGCCAACCCTCGGTCAAGCGGCAGATGCGGATTTTCATGACCGCCGCTCGCAATCGCGGCGAGGCATGGACCACACGCTCATCTTCGGCCCGCCCGGTCTTGGCAAGACCACGCTGGCGTACATCGTCGCCAACGAACTGAACGTGAACCTGCGCACCACATCGGGTCCGGTGCTGGAGCGTCCGGGAGACCTGGCGGCGATTCTCACCAACCTGGAAGCCAGGGATGTCCTGTTTGTGGACGAGATCCACCGTCTCAGCCCGGTGGTGGAAGAGGTTCTCTATCCGGCACTGGAGGATTATCGCCTGGATATCATGATCGGCGAGGGACCGGGGGCCCGTTCGATCAAGCTGGAGTTGCCGCCGTTCACCCTGGTCGGCGCCACCACCCGGGCCGGCCTGCTGACATCGCCGCTGCGCGACCGGTTCGGGATCGTGCAGCGGCTGGAATTCTACGGAAACGATGAATTGACGCGAATCGTGAAACGCACCGCAGGTATTTTCGAGTTGCCCGTTGACGATAGCGGCGCCAGGGAGATTGCGGGGCGTTCCCGGGGCACGCCGCGCATCGCCAACCGCCTCTTGCGCCGGGTCCGGGACTACGCCGAAGTCGAATGCGACGGCAGGGTGGACCAGGACGTCGCGCAGGCGGCAATGAACCTGCTGGAAGTCGATCCGCACGGGTTCGACAGCATGGACCGCAAGCTGTTGCTGACGGTAATCGAGAAGTTCGACGGCGGGCCGGTTGGAATCGAGAGTCTTGCGGCCGCCGTGGGCGAGGAACGCGGCACGCTGGAAGATGTGGTCGAGCCCTATCTGATCCAGGAGGGATTCCTGCAGCGCACCGCCCGCGGACGCATGGCCACCCGCAACGCCTACCAACACTATGGGCTCAAGGTTCCGCAGGCACGCGAAGCACCGCCGGCGTCGCCCGGCCTGTTCGATTGAACGGCAGGCTGAACCATGAAGATCCAGGTATTGCCGGTTCGTGTCTATTTGGAGGATACCGATGCACAGGGAGTGGTCTATAACGCAAGTTACCTGCGTTTTTTCGAGCGGGCGCGGACCGAGTGGTTGCGATCGAACGGTATCGATCACAACGAATTGCGGGAAACGGCGAACATCCTGCTGGTACTCTCCCGCATCGAGGCACGTTTCAGGGTGCCCGCAAGGCTGGACGACATGCTGGAGGTGACCGCCGAGGTGACGGAGTTGAGCGCGGTACGCTTTGTTTTCAGACAGGCCGTCCGCCGCGTGCCGGGCGGTGGTGAACTCCTCTGCCAGGCGCAGGCTGAAGTAGCCTGCGTGGATGCGCGCACCGGCAAGCCGCGGCGCTTGCCCGCGAAACTGTTTTTTGACCTTAACGGAGGCGGGGTCGAGGGATGAATAACGATCTATCGCTGATCAGCCTGATTCTGGAAGCCAGCCTGGTGGTCCAGGCCGTCTTGCTCTTGCTGTTGATTGTTTCGGTTGCCTCATGGGCCATCATCATCGAGAAAAGCCGGTTGCTGAAGCGGGCGACCGGGGCGGCCGACGAGTTCGAGGAAGCCTTCTGGTCCGGGGGCGACGTCTCGGAGATTTACCAGGAACTCACGGAGTTCGAGGAATCCCAGGTGGGGATGGCGGGCATTTTCGAGTCGGGCTACCGGGAATTCGGTCGGCTCCGGGAAGACCGCGCGATCAACGCCGATCAGATCGTCGAGGGCTCGAGGCGTTTCATGCGGGTTTCCCAGGTGCGGGAAGTGGAACGCCTGGAACAGAACCTGGCCTTTCTCGCCACGGTGGGTTCGACCAGCCCCTACGTCGGTCTGTTCGGAACGGTCTGGGGCATAATGTCTTCGTTTCAGGCCCTCGGGAATGTGCAGGCAGCTACGCTTGCGCTGGTGGCGCCGGGCATCGCCGAGGCGCTGGTTGCGACGGCCATGGGTTTGTTTGCTGCCATTCCCGCCGTGATCGCCTTTAACCGCTACGCCGATATCGTCGGGCGGCTGGAGGTTCGCTACGATACCTTTGCCGAGGAATTTTCGGCGATACTGCAGCGCCACGCCTTGCATCTCGCCCGGGGGACGCCATGAGACGCAGCCGAACGAAACGCTTGATGGGCGAGATCAATGTGGTGCCCTACATCGACGTCATGCTGGTCTTGCTGATCATCTTCATGATCACGGCGCCGCTGTTGACCCAGGGTATCCAGGTCGACTTGCCCCAGGCGGCGGCCGAACCGCTGGACCCCGAACTATTGCGCGATAATGAGCCGCTGGTGCTCAGCATCAACCGGGACGGCGAATTGTTCCTGAACATTGGCGGCGATGAAGAGACGCCCGTGGACGAGCAAACTGTCTTGACGCGCACCGCGGCGGTGCTGCGACGGAATCCCCAGACGCCTGTGCTGGTCAAGGCGGACGAGGCCGTGGCATACGGACGCGTCGTAGCGGGGATGGTCATATTGCAACAAGCCGGGGCCGTGAAGGTCGGATTCCTCACCGATCCGATGGAGCGGGAGGGCGGTCAGCCCTGAACGGGCGGGATGGTACCGAATGGAATTCTTGCGGGAGCATATGGTGGGGGTCTTGCTGTCCACGCTGCTGCACGGGATTCTGATCGTGGTGTTGACGACTGGCCTGGTCCTGCCGTCGCGACAAAGGGCGCTGGCACCCGTGGACGATGTGGCGATCGAAGCGACCGTCGTGGACGAGACGCTCATTCGCCAGGAGATGGCGCGTCTCGATGCGCTGGATCAGGAGGAGCAGCGGCGCCGGGAAGAACAGCAGCGACTGGCGCTTGAGGAGCAGCAGCGAGCCGAACAACAGGCCGAGGAGGCGCGTCGGCAGCTTGAAGAAGAACAGCAGCGGCTGGAACAGGTTCGGGTGCAGCGCGAGGAGGCGGAACGCCAGGAACAGCTTCGGCTGACGGAACTGGAGCGCCAGCGAGAAGCGGAGGAGGAAGCTGCGCGCGAAGCCGAGGAGCAGCGGCTTGCGGAAGAAGAGCAGCGCCGGCGGGAAGAACGGGAGCGTCAGCGCCGGGCTGCCGAGGAGGCTCGTCAGCAGGCCGAGCGGGAGGCGCAGTTGGCGCGCGAGTTGGCGGCGGAAGATGAAGCACGCAGGCGCGAGGAAGCCGAGGCGTTGGATCAATATATTCGCCTGATCGAGAATCGGATACAGCAGAACTGGATACCGCCTGCAAGCGCTCAGCAGGCGGGAATTCAGTGTACAGTTCACGTAACCCAGATTCCCAGTGGCGATGTGGTGGATGTTCGCATCGGCGAGTGCAATGGCGACGAGGCTGTCGAAAGGTCCATCGAGGCTGCGGTGTTGCGTTCCTCACCGTTGCCCAGGCCGTCTATCCCCTCGCTGTTCGACCGCAATCTGGAAGTCATATTCAGGCCCGAGGCGTAGGCAGGGTGTTTGACGAATGTGTAGGAAGACTATGGGCAGACAGTTGAAATGGGCAGCATCAGCTTGCGCGCTGGCGCTGCTGGGAACGGTTAGCGCCGATGCCCAGATCGTCATAGAGGTCACCAGAGGCGTGGAACGACCTGTACCGGTGGCAATCGTGCCGTTCGGCTGGGAGGAGCGTGACGTGGAGGCTCCATTCGACGTGGCTGCACTGGTCTCATCCGACCTTGGAAACAGCGGACGATTCGCGCCCATGGGGGTCGAGGACATGGTGTCGCGGCCGACCCAGCCGGCCGAGGTTCGTTTCCAGGATTGGTTGATCGTTGACGTCGATTACCTGGTGGTTGGTCAATTATTGGCGAATCCGGACGGCAGCCACACAATCGTTTTCCAGCTATTCAACGTCCTGCGGGGGGAGCAGATCATCGGCTACCGCCTGACCACGGGCAGCAGCGCGAGCGATCTGCGGGTGGCCAGTCACCGAGTGGCTGACATGATCTTCGAGGAATTGACCGGCATTCGTGGCGTTTTCGGCACGCAGATCGCCTATGTCAACGAGCAGCGGATGGGCCGTGAGCGGCGATTCCAGCTTATCGTTTCGGATGCCGACGGCGCCAACCCGCAGGTGATCACGCAGCAGTCCGAGCCGCTCATGTCGCCGGCCTGGTCGCCGGACGGGCGCAAGCTGGCGTATGTATCGTTCGAAGGCTCACAGTCGGCGATCTACGTTCAGGAGCTTCGCACCGGGATCAGAGACCGTATCTCGTCACGGGCAGGCATCAACGGTGCACCTGTCTTTTCGCCCGATGGACGGATGTTGGCACTGACCCTGTCACGGGATCAGGGCAACCTCGACATCTACATGCTGAATCTGGCTACCCAGGTACTTGACCGATTGACCCGGCATTCCGCCATCGATACCGAGGCGGTGTGGGCTCCCGACGGTGAGTCGATCTACTTCACGTCAGACCGCGCCGGCGGTCCGCAGATATACCAGGTAGAGGCCCGGCCAGGAGGGCGCGTGGAGCGAATCACCTACGAGGGCAGCTACAACGCGCGTCCCAGGATTTCGCCCGATGGCGATCGCCTCGCCGTGGTGCACGAAGACCGGGGCAACTACCGAATCGCCCTGGTTGACCCGGGCACCGGGTTGACGCAGGTGTTGAGTAATGGCAGCTTGGACGAGTCCCCGAGCTTTGCTCCCAATGGTGCGTTGATCATCTACGCTACCCAGGAGGGTGGCCGGGGCGTGCTGGCGTCGGTGAGTACGGATGGTCGAATTCGCCAACAGATTGCTTCGGTGGCGGGACAGGTTCGCGAACCGGTTTGGTCGCCTTTCCCCAGAATTTAGGGGTACTTCGAATAAATAGTTGTATCTGTCTGATTTTTATATTCATATTAAACAAAGGAATCACCAAATGATCCGGTCACTGACAATATTGCTCGTACTCGGCATGGGACTGTCTGCGTGCGGTGGCGGTAGTTCGACAATACCCACAGCAGGTAGCGGGGATGCTTCGGACTCCGCGGCCGCGAATGGCGCAAGCGGCGCGGACGGCGCAACCACTACCGGCATTGGCGCGGACGGGAACCTCGACGTGACGCGGCAGGTACCGGGTCAGGGCGACGGACCGCTGTCCCGCCTGGTGATCTACTTCGACTTCGACCGCAGCGAGATACGGTCGGATTTCAACGATATGCTGAGAGCCCACGGCGCGCATCTTGCCGAGAACGGGGGCCAGCAGGTTCGTCTCGAGGGACACGCGGATGAGCGCGGCAGCCGGGAATACAATATCGGGCTGGGTGAACAGCGAGCTCAAGCCGTTCGGCGAGTGCTCATGCTCCAGGGCGCCTCCACGGATCAACTCGGCACCGTCAGTTACGGCGAGGAGCGTCCGGCAGCGTTTGGTAGCGACGATAATTCCTATAGTCTGAACCGTCGCGTCGAGCTGGTGTATCGTTAAACGCCTGCAACATAAATCGGGGTGACTGTCATGCGCGATGCTGTGAAAGCCGTACGGATTCCGTTGCTGACCGTGATGTTGGCGGGATGCGCGACGACGACGCCACCGGAAGAAGATCCGGTCTTCCTGAAACTGACCGATCTGGAAGCCCGCCTGATTCGAGTCGAGCGGGTCATCGACAACCAGAGCCTGATCGAGATGGCGACGCGCATAGACCAACTCCAGTCCGAGATCCAGACCGTGCGCGGCGAGACCGAGACGCTGGCATTTCAGACCGATAACGCCGCGGAACGCCAGCGCGACCTGTACGTGGATATCGATGGGCGCCTGCTGGAGTTGGAATTGACCGTGGCACAACTGCAGATCGCCATGCAGGAGTTGCTGACCGAGGAAGAGGCACCGCCCCCTCCGGTATTGCTTCCGGGAAGTGACCGGGAAAAC
Source organism: Candidatus Rariloculaceae bacterium (assembly GCA_965262365.1). Taxonomy (GTDB): domain Bacteria; phylum Pseudomonadota; class Gammaproteobacteria; order Steroidobacterales; family Rariloculaceae; genus UBA6522. The sequence continues at coordinate 1,301,911 of OZ253541.1, read as the reverse complement.
TACGATGGTTCTTTCAGCCTGCTGCGAGAAGGCAACTACGAGGAAGCTGCAAGCGCGCTGGAGCAATTCCTGGCGGTGTTCCCGTCCAGCCCGTTGGCGGACAACGCGCAATACTGGCTCTCTGAAACATATTACGTGCAAAGACAGTACATGGCGGCGCTGCCGGCCTTTCAAAAGGTAGTGGATGATTATCCCGGCTCCGCCAAACTTCCCGACGCGCTGCTGAAGATCGGTTTCTGCAACTACGAACTACAACAGTGGGACGCCGCGCGGGAAGTCCTGCAGCGGGTCGTTCGGGAATTCCCCTCGACCACGGCGGCACGGTTGGCGACCCAGCGCCTGGAGCGCATCTTGCAGGAGCAGGGTTGAATGTGGACGCGGAGTCCAACGGCCTGACACGGGCTGAAGAGCGGCTTCGCCTTACCGAAATCTTTTTCTCGATTCAGGGGGAAGCCCAGTTCAGCGGCTGGCCGACCGTATTCGTACGCCTGACCGGGTGTCCGTTGCGGTGCAATTATTGCGATACAGCGTACGCCTTTACGGGCGGCGAATGGCGCAGCATCGACGCTATCGTTGCCGAGGTTGCAAGCTATTCCACGCGCTACGTATGCGTCACGGGCGGCGAGCCCCTGGCCCAGCGCCGCTGCCTTGACCTTCTGACCCGGCTCTGCGACCAGGGCTACCAGGTCGCCCTGGAGACCAGCGGCGCGATGGATATCAGCACGGTCGACTCGAGGGTACACCGCGTCGTTGACATCAAGACGCCGGGCTCCGGAGAGGTCCAACGCAACCGCTGGCAAGATCTGGCGCTCCTGGATACGAAGGATTCGGTAAAGCTCGTGATTTGCGACCGCACGGACTACGACTGGGCCAGGCGCGCCCTGGAAGAGCGGATCAAGGTTGATTGCCAGGTCTTTTTGTCGCCCAGTCATGACGATCTCTCGCCGGGCGAATTGGCGAATTGGATTCTGGCGGACCGGTTACCGGTGCGAATGCAGGTTCAGCTCCACAAAGTCCTGTGGGGCGATGTACCCGGCCGCTAAGTCATGGTGCGTTCTGACGACTCGTCTGGGCCTGAGGCAGCGGCGGTGGGCACGCCGGCCGTGGTATTGCTTTCAGGAGGGTTGGACTCCGCGACGCTGCTCGCCATTGCCCGGCAGCAAGGTTTCCATTGCCATGCGCTGAGCTTCGACTACGGCCAGACACACGGCGCCGAGCTTGCCGCTGCGCGGCGCGTGGCCGCTTGTTTCGACGTACAACACAGAATCCTGACAATCCCCATTGGCAGCCTGGGAGGCTCAGCCTTGACGGATCCTTCCATTCCGGTACCGGATCAAGGCGGGGAGGGCATCCCGGTCACCTACGTGCCGGCCCGCAACACGGTCTTTCTGGCGCTGGCGCTGGCGTGGGCGGAGGTGCTGGATGCGCGCGCCATCTTCATCGGCGTCAACGCTCTGGATTACTCCGGCTATCCGGACTGTCGACCAGAATTTGTGGCAGCGTTTCAGGAAATGGCCAACCTGGCCACCAGGCAGGCCGTGGAAGGTGCGCCGGTCGAGATTCGCGCGCCGCTGGTGAACATGACAAAGGCCGAGATCATCATCCGCGGAACCGAACTCGGTGTCGATTACTCTCAAACGGTATCCTGTTATCGGGCTGATTCGGAGGGGCGGGCCTGCGGGCGTTGCGATGCCTGCCGGTTTCGGGCGCAAGGATTCAGCCAGACGGGCATCGCGGATCCGACCTGCTACCAGGCATGACTACGTGTGTAGCCAATTTCGGGTTGTGCTCGCGCTGCCTTTCGGTATCATCCGTTCGCCACGGCAGTGGGTGGGGCGCCGCAGTCCCAATCGTGTGTCCGGGGGTATAGCTCAGGTGGTAGAGCATCGGCCTTTTAAGCCGCTGGTCCTAGGTTCGAGTCCTAGTGCCCCCACCAACGACCAGCCGAAGAGGCGGCTCGTTAACGTCTTCGTCGGGTGATTCCGGTCTGCTTCAATCGTGCCCAGCGGTTACGGAAGCTGATAGTCGATGTCGTGGCGGCTCAGAACCATCTGCCCGAACTCGACCCACTGATCCCCCGGCTCCCATACGGCGGCCACGGCATCGTAGGCATCTTCCGGCGCAACGCCCTGATGAACGGTGCGGTACAGGAACGTAAACATGGACGCCCGGTAGTTCAGCATGCAATGGACCAGAATCTGTTCGTGCGCTGACTGGTTCAGAATGCCGCTGAAGAACGCGAAGTCTTCGTAGGTGGGTGCGCGCCAGTCCACCGGAATATTCACATAGGACGCTCCGCCCTGTGTGACGAGCCCTCCTTCGTCCAAGATCGAGTTCGGGCTTGTGGGAGGCGCGAGATTGATCACCAGATCGAACCCCTGATCCGGCAGGGCAGCAAGTTGCTCGCTGTCGGGCTGCCCGGACGTGTGCAGACGGTCGCTGGCGACAACGTAGTTGAGAAGGTGATCCTCCTCCTGGGCCACGCTCGCGGCATTGAAGCCGGCGGCGGCAACTACCGTGGACGACACGATCGCCCCGACAAGTCGCTTGCGCATCATCTTCTCCTAAGGGGATTGTTGCTCGTTGTGCACCATTATTCGCGCAACATTCGGGCTACTCAAGTCGGCGCTGCCTGAGTGCGCCAGCGAAAACGACTATGATACGCCCGCTGCGGCAAGCGCAGCATTGCGGAGGAACCATTCGTGCCAACAAGACGTAACCTGGAATTGCGGCAACACAGAAATTTCAACAGGCTGGCGTTTACCCTTGCGCTGCTGCTGAGCGGGACGGCCGCTGCACAGCAGTCCACCGGTGTACCTCGCATCCAACCGGCGCCGGCCTTTTCCGGCGAACGGCTGGCCTCCCTGCCCAGGGAGGACTGGATCACCAACGGCGGCAACGTCTACAACCAGCGCTACTCGCCCCTGAATGAGGTAGAGCGAAGCAACGTCTCGCAACTTCGGGGGGTCTGGCGGACGCACCTGAACGGCTCGGGACTCGACAACAAGTACTCGGGCGAAGCACAACCCCTCGTTTACGATGGCGTGGTGTACATCGTCACCGGCGCCGATGATGTCTTCGCCGTCAGCGTGGAGAGCGGCGAACTCCTGTGGTCCTACGAGGCCAACCTCGATCCGGCCATCGACATCATCTGCTGTGGCTGGACCAGCCGGGGCGTTGGGCTGGGCGAAGGCATGGTTTTTGTCGGTCAGCTCGACGGCAAACTCGTTGCCATCGACCAGCAGACCGGAGACGTGATCTGGTCGACCCAGGCCGAGCGTTGGGAGGAGGGCTTCAGCATTACCAGCGCGCCCCTGTATCACGACGGGCTGGTGATCACCGGGTTCGCCGGCGCCGAATACGGCGTGCGCGGTCGGGTGAAGGCTTATCATGCCGAGGACGGGACGCCGGCGTGGACCTTCCATACCGTGCCGGGTCCGGGCGAATTCGGCCACGACACCTGGCCCCAGGACAATGACGTCTATCTCTACGGCGGCGCGACCGTATGGCAGACGCCCGCGCTCGATCCCACGTTGGGGCTGCTCTACTTTTCCACCGGCAATCCCGGACCCGACTTCAACGGCAGCATCCGCCCCGGCGACAACCTGTTTTCCACTTCGATCGTTGCAGTGGACGTGCAGACCGGTGAGTACCGGTGGCACTTTCAGCAGGTTCGCCACGATATCTGGGACTACGATGCACCCAGCCCCGTAGTGCTCTTCGATATCGAACTCGACGGTGAAATAAGACGCGCCCTGGCGGAACCGAGCAAGACCGGCTGGGTTTATATTCTGGACCGCGTCACGGGCGAACCCCTGATCGGCATTGAAGACCGGCCCGTACCCCAGGAACCGCGCCAGGCAACGGCGGCCACCCAGCCCTATCCCATCGGCGATGCCTTCGTACCGCAACACGTGGACATCGTTCCGGAGGGGTATCCGCCGCTGATCAACCAGGGGCGAATCTTCACCCCGTTCTGGACCGATGGTGCGGTGATCAAGCCCAGTCATAACGGCGGCGCCAACTGGCCGGGCAGCGCCTACGACCCGCAGACGGGCCATCTCTACGTTTGTGCCACCGACCGGATGTCGTTCTTCAGGGGCGGCGAGATGGACGAGGAACTGCCGCCTGTTCAGGGTGAGCGCTTCCTTGGCGGCGTCTTTCACGCCATCCCGGGATACGTCTCGGGAATTCTCGCGGCCATGGACATGCGCACCAACAGGATCGTCTGGCAGCAGCGGCTCATCGACCGGTGCTATAGCGGCATGCTGTCGACAGCGGGCGGGCTGATCTTCGTGGGACGCAACGACGGCCGGTTGACAGCGCTGGATTCGAGCAACGGCAACTTGCTCTGGGAGTTCCAGACCGGTGCCGGGATGAACTCGCCGGTCAGCGCCTTCGAATACAACGGCCGCCAGCACATCGTGGCCTATTCAGCAGGGAACCTGTTCGCGGGGTCGCCGAGAGGTGACAGCGTGTGGCTGTTTTCCCTCGACGGGACACTCGATGAAGCGTCCTTGGAAACGGCTCCGGTGCAGGCAGTGGCGACCGTCAACCGGGTGGCCGACCTGGATAATGGACGGCTGCTGTACGACGGCGCGTGCGCGTTCTGCCACGGCGCACAGGGAGAAGGCGGGCACGGTGGGGGTTTACCGCTGGCAGCGTCCACCGACCTGGCGGCCGTGATTCAGCAGGTAAGCGGAGGCCTGGATATCATGCCCCCGTTCGGCGCCGCGTTCACCGCTGAAGAAATACACGATGTGAGCGCCTACGTCGTGGACGTCCTGCCGCACTAGCGCGGGGCTTTCATATGGGCTGCCGGGTAAGCCCACTGGAGACATGGGCGGGCAAGCGGTTAAACTCTTGCCTTGTCGCGGGCGCGGCCCGTGAACTATCGCTCCGGGGATCGATCGTTCGGAATGCAAGCAGGGAGTACCAGGTTTATGACCATCAGACATCCATTCATCGTGTTTTTGAGTCTTGTTGGGACCACCGTTGGCGGCACCGTCATGGCCGAGCCTGTCACCTACAATATCGATCCCAGTCACACCTTCCCGGCGTTCGAGGCGGATCACTGGGGCGGTCTCTCCATCTGGAGGGGCAAGATCAATCAGACTTCGGGCACCGTGGTACTTGACCGTGAAGCCGGGACCGGTTCGATCGAGGCCGTCATGGATATGGCGTCTATCGACTTCGGCCACGATGGAATGAACGAAAGAACGCTCGTGGACATCTTGCACGTGGAGCAGTTTCCCACGGCAACGTATACGGGCACCCTCGTGAATTTCGAGGATGACGCACCGACCGGCGTTGAAGGCACGTTGACGATGCACGGCGTCAGCCAGCCGGTCAATCTTGAAGTCAATCGCTTCCGGTGCCAGCCCCACTTCAGGCATCAGCGAGAAGTTTGCGGTGCCGATGCGTCAACGACCATCAATCGTGCAGACTTTGGCGTGGACTACGATTTGGAGAACGGGTTTTTCCCGGAGGTCAAGCTATTGATCACCGTGGAAGCGCAGATCCCTCCGGAGGAATAGGCGTACACCGGCTGGCTCGCTGCCGGCGCCGAATCGATCCTGGGCGCCGGTGCTTTCGAGCATTTAGGCGGGACAGTGGATTCCAAATGGAGGCTATGGAGTTCCGATTGGAACGCCGTTAAGGCATGCAGCGAACCCTGATCCTTGTCGGACTTGCCTTGCTCGTCATCGGCCTGGCGTGGCCCTGGCTCGGCAAGCTCCCCCTGGGCAGGCTGCCGGGGGATATCATTATCGACCGGCCCACGTTCAAGCTCTACGTGCCGATTACCACGATGATCCTGTTGAGCGCGCTGCTGTCGTTGCTCCTGTGGCTGTTTCGCCGCTGACGGACTGATTGACGGACTGATTTCCCTCAGCGGCCGTCCATCTGCTCGCCGTGCCCGACTCCGGGCGTGCAGCCGTAAGTGCCTACCGGCAGCGCAATCACTGCGGGCAACGCTACCGAACGGATTCGTAAGCGACGAGTGCTGTCCAAAGCATCGGAACCTTGTAATAGAATGGCCAGGTATATCGCCCTCACGGGCATCTGGATCAGAGCATGAATGACGACCTGGTGTCGGCGCCGCGAACCGATGTGACGGCTGCTGAAGGCGGCGACGATTCCTCACGGGACCTGGAAGGGGAAGTCACGCGGCTGGAAGGCGAACTGCTGAGGTGCCGTAAAGCCCTGGAGCTGATTCGGGACCGGAGTTTCGAGCAGGCAAATTCGCCAAGGCTGATCGACCAGCTTTGGCATTTCGTGCGCTGGTCGAAGTCCGTTGCGCGCGAGGCGCTGGAGAGTTCCCGCGGAAACGGTCGTCGCGGTGCGCGGAGGAAGTAGATGGTGGCGGTCGCCGAAACAGGGGAATTGTTTGCCCGCCCCGAGGACATCCTGAGAACCGCGCTCAAGTGGCTGGAGGAGGGCAGGGACGTGGCGCTGGCCACTGTGGTCAGTACGTGGGGATCCTCGCCGCGCCCGGTTGGCAGCCATCTGGTCATCGATGCCGATGGGGCCTTCGAGGGCTCCGTATCCGGCGGATGCGTGGAAGGTGCGGTGATCCGTGCCGCAAAACAGGTCATTGAAACCGGCGCCCGGCAGTTGTTGAGTTTCGGTGTGACCGACGACGAGGCATGGGAAGTCGGTTTGGCCTGCGGCGGCCGGATCGACGTCCTGGTGGTGCGCGTCGAGTGAACGGCCCGCTGCTTCGGGCCTTGAGCGAATCCCTTTCCCAGGCGCGCGCGGCGGTGCTTGTGCGTCCGCTCGGAGAGGGTCATCAGTTTCTGGTCGACCACTCCCGTGTAAGGACCTTTGGGACCGCCGAAGACCGGTCGGAGCCAGCCTTGCCGAATGAATTGCTGCAGTACTGCCGCGACGCCCTCTCCAGAGACGATGCGCGCGCGGTCGAGGTGGAGCAGGGCCGCTATCTGATACAAACCATCGCCCCTCCGCCACGTTTGATCGTCGTCGGTGCCGTGCACATTGCGCAGAAACTGATTCCAATGGCCCGACTGGCCGGGTATCGCGTGTTGCTGTTGGATCCCAGGGAGGCATTCGCATCGCAACAGCGGTTCCCGGACGTGGAAACCAACCACGACTGGCCGCAGGAGGCAATGCCGTCGCTGGTTGTGGATGCGCGTACGGCCGTGGTCACCCTGAGTCACGACGCCAAGATCGACGAACCGGCCTTGAAGTGTGCGCTTGAGTCCGATGCCTTCTACATCGGCGCTCTGGGCAGCCGGAAAAACCACGCCAGGCGATTGCAGCGCCTTGCGAAGCTGGGCTTTGACGAAGAGACGCTGTCGCGGATTTGCGGGCCCATAGGTTTGCCCCTGGGCGGTCGGTCCCCGGCGGAGATCGCAGTGGCGATCCTCGCGCAGATGACCCAGTCCCGCTACTCCCGATAGGATTGGCTACAATCCGTATCCCCTGGACACAGGGGTCGACCACCGGACATTGGAACCGACATGATCGGAACCATGTCGGGTCTGCTGGTCGCAGGCGCATTCGCGCTCCTGCCCGGCCGGTTCATCGGACAATTACTGGGCTACTGAGGCCGGCGACGGACGACTATGGAGCCAGCGAAGCCAGGTAAGCGGCGATCGCCACCATATCCTCGTCGGTCAGGTTCATGACCGTAGCCGTCATCAGCGGCGCCAGGCTGCCGGCTCTGTCACCGGTCTTGAAGTCGTTTAGCTGACGGACCGTGTACAGGGGCGAGACTCCCGCGAGCCGGGGTATGTCGCCGAGTCCATTCAAATCCGGTCCGTGACAGATGAAGCATTGAATCGTCCGTCCGCCGGCGCCCGTGGTCACCAATTCTTCGCCGCGGGCCAGGCTGCCCTCCGGCGCGTAGACAGTAAAGCCGGAGTTGGGGTGTCGGGCGGTGGCCAACTCCCTGTCCTGGGGAACTTCGATGATGCGGTTGTCGATGGGTTCGGTGCCGCCGTCGGGATGAAAGTGGCGCATGCGCCCGTCGCCGATGTATGTTCTCGGCACGATATCCGCCTCGATCACCTCGTCGATCCAGTCGATGACTTCGAGCCCGGCAAACCACTCCGCGGCAATGCGCGTCTGTTCCTCGGAGGCGTCGAAGCCGTTCATCCAGTACCGCTCCTGCCTGGCTCCGCTCTTGAAATCGGCCATCTGCGCTTCGATGTAGGCTGCCGTCAGGCCGGCCAGGTGGGAGGACTCGGGATGTCCTGCGCCCGTGTATCCGTGGCATGCGGCACAGGCGCGCACCAAGTCGCCACCGCCGCGAGCCACGACCTCCGGAACCGGCGCATAATGGTCGTCCGGAAACCAGTCAGGCGGGTTCCAGTGGTCGTCGATCTGTTCCTGGCTTCGTTGCAGCGAACTGCCCGGCACCGATCTTGGCGCTTGCAGGTCGATCTCCAGATCGCGCTGCGGAAGCAGGGACTCTTCCAGCACCTGGTATGCCCACTCCACATCGGCGTGAACAGAAAACGACGCACACGTCATCAAGACGCTTACCATCCAAATGATGTTCGATCGGCGCATTGATCCCTCCATAAAACCGTGATCTGCGTTGTTGCCAACGTTATTCCAAGCGGCGCTCCGAATCACCACCTGCACGTTAACACGAAGTCACATTGCAAACATTTCGCGTTTGGACGGGCTATGTTATCGTCAAAACTGCCTGACGCGGGCTCGGCAATTCTCCGGACCCAATGACCGTTTTGGACTATCGAAGGGGAGCGTCCGCCAATGCAATCAAAACTGCCAAGCATGTCGATGGCGTTTGCCGGTCTTTGTCTCATACTGGTGCCCGGCCTGGCACACCACGGCGACGCGGGCCGCTACACAGAGACCGTCAAGACAGTGACGGGAACGGTGGTGGAGTTTCAATTCATAAACCCCCACTCGCTGTTGTCCATCGCAGTGGTCGACGAAAACGGAGACACCGTGGAGTGGCACGGAGAATTGGGACCGCCGAACAGCCTCGAGAACAGGTGGGGCTGGGACAGGAACACCTTTCAGGAGGGCGACGTGATCACCATGACCGGTCGCGCGCTCAGGAACGGAGGGCCCTACATGACACTGTCCGAAAAGTCCCGTCTGCTGGACGCCGAAGGCAATGAAATCTATGTGGGGAGCTGATTGCCGCGGAGCCGGTAGCCGGTTGGCGTGGCTGGGCCTGGTCATGGCAGTCGCATGCGCGGGGGACGTGACGGCGCAGTCGGCCGCGGCCTATATCAAGGCGTCCAATCCGGGCGTGGATGACCAGTTCGGCGGGAGCGGCGTTCTGCTGGGTGTATCGGTGGCGCTCAGTGGTGACGGTGTGACGTTGGCCGTGGGCGCGCGGCTGGAAGACAGCGCCGCAACAGGCATCGACGGCGATCAACAGGACAATTCGGCGCGCAATGCGGGAGCCGCCTATGTTTTTCGGCGCTCGGAAAACAGCTCCTGGGAGCAGGATGCCTACCTCAAGGCATCCAATGCGGGGCCAGGCGACCAGTTCGGCTTCGCGGTTGCACTGAGCGACGACGGCGCCACCCTGGCCGTGTCGGCCAACCTGGAGGACAGCGCGGCTACCGGCGTCAACGGCGATCAGGATGGCAATTCCATGGAAAATTCGGGCGCGGTGTACATTTTTCGCCGCGGCGACGAGGGTTGGCGGCAGGAAGCCTACGTAAAGGCTTACAATACCGGCGAACCCGAAGACGGCGACAATTTCGGTTACGTTTTGAGCCTCAGCGCGGATGGCAATACGCTGGCGGTGGGTGCGACGGGCGAAGATAGCTCCAGCGTCGGCGTCAACGGCTACACCAGCGACAATTCAGCACGAGGCGCCGGCGCCGTATACGTGTTTGTCCGGGAAGACGGAAACTGGTCTCAGCAGACCTATCTGAAGGCGTCCAATACCGAGGCGACCGACCTGTTCGGTATCTCCCTTGCGCTCAGCGATGACGGCAATACGCTGGCCGTCAGTGCGCTGGACGAAGACGGCTCCTCCAGCGGCGTCAACGGACCGGACGACAATGATTCCAGAGGGTCCGGTGCGGTGTACGTGTTCACCCGTGAAGGCGCGCAGTGGCAACAGCAGTCGTACCTGAAGGCATCCAATGCCGCAGGCAACGATGCCTTCTCCATGGTCGCATTGAGCGGCGACGGCAATACTCTCGGCGTGGCGGCGTTCGATGAAGACAGCAACGACACCGGTGTGGGCGGGAACCAGGCCGACGATTCGGCCGAGGACTCTGGCGCGGTGTATGTCTTTGCCCGGGACGACTCGAGCTGGGCGCAGACCGCCTATATCAAGTCATCCAACACCAGCCCCTTCGATCAAATCGGTACGCGCCTGTTCCTCAATCGCGATGGCAGCGTTCTGGCAGTGGGCGCGCCGTTGGAGGACGGCAGCGCCAGCGGCGTGAACGGTCCCCAGGACGACCTGGCCGACGAGGCCGGGGCGGTTTACCTGTTCCGCCGCACCGACGGCGAGTGGCATCAGTCGGCGTACCTGAAAGCGCCCGCCGCGGAAATCTACGACGAGTACGGTGCCAATGTGGCGCTGGACGACACCGGCGAAACCGTGGCGGTCGGGGTTCGCGTCGAAGACGGAGGGGCTGCCGGCATCGATGGCGATCAATCGGACAACTCGGTACGGGACTCCGGAGCGGTGTTCGTCCATCGGATACCAACAGGCTGATTGGCATCTCGCCGGGTTGAGCGCATGAAACTGAGTCTGGCTGCGCGGCTGCTGGTCCGCGACTGGCGTGGGGGCGAGACGCCGGTGCTGTTGACGGCGCTGGTCGTGGCCGTCGCGGCCATGGCCGCGGTGGGATTCTTCACCGACAGGGTAGCGCAGGCGGTACGCCAGCAGGCCGGTGAAGTGCTGGCCGCCGACCTGCGTGTGGAATCCAGCTATCCGTTACCCGCTGACTATCCCGAAGTTGCAATAGAGGAAGGGCTGGCGACGGCTCAGGTTGTTCAATTTCGCAGTGTCCTGATCGCCAACGGCCTCAGCTCGCTATCGGACATTCGTTGGGTGTCCGCCGGCTATCCGCTGCGTGGCGAGGCTCGAATCGCTGACGAACTGGCCGGGGAACCTCGAGCCGCATCCGGAGTGCCCGGACGGGGCGAGGCCTGGGCGGAGCCCGCGCTGCTGGCGCGACTGGGGCTCAATGTCGGCGATACTCTCAGGATCGGTGAACTCGACGCCCGGGTCGCGCAGACGCTCGAGTTTCGCCCCGATGAAGGCTGGCGCTTCATGGAACTTGCGCCTACGGTGCTGCTCAACGTCGCGGACGTGGAGGCATCGGGGCTGATACAGCCGGGCAGCGTTGTCGAGTACGAGTGGTTGTTTGCCGGGAACGAGCGGCAAGTACAGAGTTTTCGGGAACGCCTGGTGGGCATGATGGGCCCCGAAGAGGAACTGGACGACATCCGCGATGCGCGGCCCGAGGTTCGTTCATCCATCGAACGCGCCGAGCGTTTCCTGATGCTGTCCGCCCTGGTGAGCGTGCTGCTCGGGGGTGTGGCCGTGGCGATGGCGAGCCGGCGTTTCCTGGCCCGCCATCTCGACGGTGTCGCATTGATGAAGTGCGTGGGCGCGCAGCACCGCGATGTGCTGCTCCTTACGCTGACGCAATTGCTGGCGCTTGCCCTGGTTGCCGGGGTCGTGGGCACGCTGCTCGGTTTCGTCGCGCAGCACGGACTGGTGCTGCTGCTGGATGATCTTGTAGAGGCCCAGTTGCCGGGACCGGGACTTGACGGGTTCCTGATCGGTCCGGTGACGGCTCTGACAATCTCGCTGGGATTCGCGTTGCCGCCGTTGCTTCACTTGCGCAAGGTGCCGCCCGCTCGTGTACTGCGGCACGATCTGGAACCGCCTCCCCTGGGGTATGCGGCCGTTTACGGAACAGCCGCGGCGGCTGTCACGGCCATGTTGTACTGGCTGTTCCGGGATCTGGAACTCATCGTCTATCTGTTGGTCGGTGCCGTGGGGACGTTTGCGGCGCTTTACATGTCCGGACACGTCATGGTTCTCGGTTTGCAGCGCGTGCGAGGCAGAGTAGGTATCGCGTGGCGATACGGCATCGCCAATGTCGCGCGGCGCGGCCGGGAAAGCAGCGTGCAGGTGGTGGCATTCGGTATCGGCCTCATGGTCCTGCTGCTGTTGACCCTTGTGCGCACGGAACTCATGTCCCAATGGCAGTCGACATTGCCGCTAACCGCCGCAAATCACTTCCTGATCAATATCCAGCCCGATGAACGCAGCCAGGTTGTAGACGTCTTGGCTGACCATGGGGTGGAAGCACCGCAATTCGCGCCACTGGTCCGCGCGCGTATCAGTCATGTCAATGGCGTTCCACTCAATGAGTACGAGTTTCGCGACCGACGTACGGAGCGCGAACTGAGGGATGATCTCAATGTTTCCTGGGCCGGGACGCTCAGTCCCCAAAATGAAATCGCGGCCGGGGAATGGTGGCAGGAAAACGATCCGGAACCGCAGATATCCATCGAGGCAGAAGAGCTGCAGGACTATGGCCTGGCGCTCGGCGACGAACTCACCTTTGCCATTGCCGGGCAGAGCGCCACCGTGCGAATAACCAGCACCCGGAACATCAACTGGGATTCCTTCCAACCGAACTTCTTCATGGTCGTGAATCCAGGCGTGCTGGACGGGTTTGCACACACATACATCACCAGCTTCTACCTGGACAGGGAAAAGCGCACCGCCATGCTTGACCTGGTGACTACGCTGCCCGGCGTATCGGTTATCGACATCGACGCGGTTCTGGACCAGGTCAGGCGCGCCATGGACCGCGCCGCATCCGCCGTGCAATACGTCTTCCTGTTTACCTTTGCCGCCGGCATCGTTGTGCTACTCGCGGCCATCCAGGCAACCCGGGATGAACGGATGTACGAGAGCGCCGTTTTGCGCACGCTCGGCGCGGGCAGGGGCGTCGTGCTGCAGGGCATCGCGGCGGAGTTCACCGCGATTGGTGTGCTGGCAGGCACGTTGGCGGCCGCCGGAGCCGGTCTCATCGGTTATTTTGTCGCCAGCGAACTCTTTGAGCTGGAATACCTGCCTGGGCCGATGCTGGTGGTTTACGGTATGGTGGCCGGCGCGCTGGTCGTGGGAGTAAGCGGTACGCTTGCGGCGCGTTCTGTCGTCCGGGAACCGCCCGTTTCCACTCTACGGCGAATCTAGCTGGGCCGAAGCGTCAGTTGTGCGGCTAGTGCCAGTGGCCGTGTTCTTCCGACCAGACGCGGCCCGCAGTGGAGCTGGCGTTGGGATCGTAGTCGTCGATGTTGGTGAGAAATACCACGAGACCGCTAATCAGGAAAACGGCCACCACGGCCACCACGATACGCAACGCGATCGGGGTCCTGGCCTCCTTCGTCGCGCAACATTTCTTGTACTTCAGGCCGCTTCCGCAAGGGCAGAGTTGATTGCGTCCGATCTTTGCCATCTTTGAAAGCCTCGCGGCGTGCGGATAAAGGTGACGCTCCCAATATACAACAAGCAGTGGTTCAATAGCACTCTCGCAAACCGGAAATGGAGACTACAGGAATGAATTCAACGGCACCTTTTCGCGCCGACCATGTGGGCAGTTTGCTGCGGCCACACGCCGTTCACGATGTCCGTCGGGAGTACTTCGCCGACCGCATAGGTCCGGATGGATTTACGACCCACCCTGAACTCGCGGCCGTTGAGAATGAAGCCATCGAGACAGCGGTGCGAATGCAGGAAAATCTGGGACTCAAGGCCGTGACCGACGGCGAGTTCCGGCGGCGGTTCTGGCACTACGACTTCATGGGTGGCTTGATCGGAATGACATTGGTCGAGCGGGGCGAGGGTATTCAATTTCACGGCATTCGTCTGCCGCCGATCTATCCAACGGTTACCGGACGCCTGGACTTTCCGGATAATCATCCAATGCTGGAGCACTTCGGTTACCTGGCGACAATATCGAGGGTGCAGCCAAAGATTTCTATCCCCGGGCCAAGTGCCTGTCATTTTCGGGTCGCGCCGGAGGATATCGCACCTGCCGAGTACGCCGATGTCGAATTGTTTTTCGGCGACCTCACCCGAACGTACGCAAAAGCGGTTGACGCCTTCTACCGGGCCGGCTGCCGGTACCTGCAGATGGACGACATCTTTTTCGCCTATCTGTGCGATCCCAGGCAACGCGAGCAGAAGCGGGCGGAAGGGTTCGATCCGGATTGGCTTATCCACCGATATGCGAAGGTCATGCGTGACGCCATCGCTGACCGGCCTGCCGACATGGTCATCGCGATGCATCTCTGCCGCGGCAACTTTGTCTCCGCGTGGAGCGCCGAGGGCGCCTATGACCTTGCCGCCGACGCCGTTTTCAACGAAACCGGCATCGACATCTATTTCATGGAGTACGACAGCGAGCGGGCCGGCGACCTGGAACCGTTACGGCTGTTGCCCAGGGGGAACAAGCGGGTATTGCCCGGCTTCATTACCACCAAGAGCCCGGAGCTTGAATCCCTTGACGACCTCAGGCGCCGCTTCGACGAGGCGTCCAGGTACGCCGACATCGACCAGCTCGGGATCGCTCCCCAGTGCGGGTTCGCCTCCACCGAAGAGGGCAACAAGCTCACGGAGGATGACCAAAAACGCAAGCTGGAACTGGTTGTTGCGACGGCCGAGGCGATCTGGGGAGGCGTTGACTGCTAGCTCGCATCTCCGGCCACGTGCGCCAAAGGGGCGAGCACTTGTCTCGGTGCGACGCAGGACTTTCGCCTCGGACTTCCATGGAAAACCCTTTTCATTAGGCGTCAGCGCGCCGGTCGCCGAGGCGAAAACTGCTAGAACCGAAACGTGTAGTAGAACTTCAGCGCGAGGTCGGCGCCCGTGGAGTCGAAGCGATTGTCCCGGTCAAAGTCCTGGAGGTTATTTTTCAGGACCAGAAACCCCTCGCGTCCGGCCTGGGGAATCCAGTGCAGGCGAGCATTGACGCCCATCGATTCGCTGATGTCGTCGTATTGCAGAAGGGTTACCAGAGACAGCGTGGACGAAAACACCACGTCGGCCCTGAACTGCACGAGCCGAGCCGTGAATTCACCGTAGGGTAGCGTGACGTCGTTGTACTGGTAGCTCAGATTCGTCACGAAGTGCCTTGACGGACGCCATCCGATCCCGGCCGACATCCGGTTTCTCTTGCCGTCGTAGAAGTCGCCCGGGCTGTAGTTCAATCGGGCCCAGACGCGTCGCGACGACGATGTTGAATATTGAAACTCCATTCCCTCGAATGAGTAGTCCCCTTCCGGGATCACGACCCGGTCGCCGCCCCGCTGCCAGACCACGAAGGGCCGCGCCAGTACTTCTCTGGTGGCGTGCAGGTAGGCATTTCCGCGGTGCTGCCCGTCGGTATCGAATTCAACCGCTCGCAGGGTGAGCACCTGCGTCTGAAGCCCGCCGTCGATCAGTTCGATTCGCTCCGCGTCGATTCCCCAGTAGGCCGTGCGTATCGGTGCATCCCGGAACCGGTGTGTGTAGCCGAAGTGAGACGTGTGGTTCCTGACCCCCGCTCGATTGACGAAGCCGAGCGCGGGATAGAAGTTTTCCCCGATCGTCTTGCTGCCGAAGCTGGCCTGCAACCCGGCCCTGTTGGGGGCCTGTACCCGAAATCCGTAGGCACTGTCATTCGTGAAAATACCTTCAGTGCGCGATTGCTGATACCAGACACTCGCCTCGACCGCCAGGCCTCCGGGAAGCCGGGTATTCGAATAGCGGAAATCGGCGCCGGCCAACGTGTTGTCCCGATTTGACCGGGGATCACCGTCGGTGACGATGATTCCCAGCGTCGATTCCTCCAGCACGTTGACCGCCGCCCGGCCGACGAATACATCGGTGGCGTCCACGTCCCCGATCCGATCCTGTCGAATGGCCAGGGCGCCGACGTTCCACGGACCGATTCGTCCGGCCAGCTTGCCGCCGTGGCTCAGGTCCACAGGGCGGCCATCGCGGCTCAAACCTATCCGGCGCGAGAAGTACGGCTGCCCGTTTTCGAGATCCGGGCGAGAAAAGGTGAACACGCTCCCTACGCCAAAGGTGCCCAGCGACCCGATCTGTCCAAACTGAAAGATATCCGAGTCACGCAGGAAGAAATCCCTTTTCTCCGGGAAAAACAGGCTGAACCGCGTGAATTCGACCTGCCGGTCGTCCACTTCCGTGGCTGAAAAATCGGTGTTCAAGGTCAATGAGGCGCTCAATGACGGCGTGACCTTGTAATAGACGTCCAGCGACGGTTCCGCCCCGGTTTCCGTTGCTGTTGGATGAAATGTCCTGTGCGCGTCGAGCGCGATCGACGGGACAACGTCCAACCCACGCCCGAGCCGCAGGTCCCCGAAGCCCACGGCGACGCCGGCAACACTGGGGTTTGTGCTCCGATTTCGCGACACCCAGCCGACGGTCTCGTCCCCCCGGCTGATGTCGCGTGTGAAGTTGATCCCCCAGGTGTCGTTTTCCGGGTTGAAGGAAAGCGTCTTGAAGGGGATGGCCATTTCCGCGGTCCAGCCGCGCTCGTCCTGCGTAGAGGCGGCGCGCCAGATCCCGTTCCAGTTCCAGTTGGTCGAGGTCGTGTTCTCGTAAATGCCTTCCATGCGGACGCCGTTGGGATTGACCTGGAACATGTAGCCGTTTCGCTTGTCATTGAACGTATCGACGATCAACGCGAAAATGTCGTCATCCCAAAATTCCTCGCCCTGTCGAAGAGTTGTGGCCACTACTTGTCGGGTCTGGGTCATGCGCGCGGCGACATAGAGCGCGTCCCCGCCATAGAAGACCAGGATGCGCGTCGGCTCCGAGGGGGGGTCGTACTCCAGGGGCTCTACCTGGTGCAGATCATCCACAACCGAAGCGCGTTCCCAGACGGCTTCATCCAGACGGCCATCGATGACCGGCGCCTCGCCGACCAGACGGGGGATATCCATTGACTTCATCGAGGCGCCAGCCTGTTCCTGGCTGTATGCACCGCTGTACGAAACCGCGGCGATCAGAGCGAGGGCGGCGATGCGGAGCAAATGGCGCATGGATTGCGGACGTCCTGGTAACGGTGAAGCTTCAAGCATGTCGACGGATTACCCGAAGGATGATAGTGCAACAAGCACTGTGCAGGTGCACTGAAATAATGTTCACGAATCACGTGTGTGCGGTTCGGACTGCTAGACTCCGGGAAGCATGAAGGCACCGATTCTGTTGGAAGACAGCCGCTCATGGCGAATTCTGGGTGTGCTGTTTGCCGGGGTGTTCATGGGGGCCCTGGACATCGCCATCGTGGGACCGGCCTTGCCGGCGCTCCAGGACGAGTTCGCCCTGGACAGCCGCGCGCTTTCCTGGGTTTTCAACCTGTACATCCTGTTCAGCCTCCTGGGCGCTCCGCTGATGGCGAAGATGTCGGACCGCTACGGTCGGCGGACCGTCTACCTGGCGGACATCGCGTTGTTCGCCCTGGGTTCCATATTGGTTGCTGTCGCACCGAGCTTCCCCGTGCTGTTGGCAGGCAGGGCGATACAGGCATTCGGGGCTGGTGGGTTGTTACCCGTCGCCAGCGCAGTCATCGGCGATACGTTTCTTCCCGCACGCCGCGGACCTGCCCTGGGGCTGATCGGGGCCGTATTCGGATTGGCCTTCCTGCTGGGCCCTCTGCTTGGCGGTGTGCTGCTGCAGTTCAACTGGCGCTGGTTGTTTCTGGTTAACCTCCCGGTGGCCGGCGTCGTGTTCTGGCAGGCGGCGATGGTTCTGCCAAGTGATCGGGACCCGGAACGACGTCCATTCGATGCGCTGGGGGCGGGGTTGCTGTGCATCGCCCTGGCTTGTGTGGCGTGGACAGTGAGTGAACTGGATACGTCCGCGCTTGCGGGCAGCCTTGTGTCTCCACGCGTACTGCCCTTGATAGTCCTTGCCTGCGTTACGGCGGTTCTGTTCTGGAATGTGGAAACGCGCGCCGAGGATCCTGTCCTGCATCCCAACCTGCTGCGTTCCAGGGAACTCCGACTGGTGGGGTGCATAGCAGCGGGCACGGGTCTGGCAGAGGCTGGCATGGTATTCCTGCCGGCACTGGCGGTGACCGCTCTGGGGGTCGAGGACTTCACCGCGAGCTTCATGCTCGTGCCGCTGGTCCTGTCGATGATGATCGGCGCACCGATTGCGGGCTTTCTGCTGTCCCATCGGGGCGCCCGGCAGGTCATCCAGGCGGGCCTGTTTCTGGTCGTGTGCGGTCTGCTGATATTCGGGTTACCGGCGTTGACGATCGAGACGTTCTATCTTGGCGGCTCACTCGTCGGCCTCGGGCTTTCCGCCCTGCTTGGCGCGCCGCTGCGGTATGTGGTGATTCGTGAAACTCCCCGGGCTCAGCGGGGCGCGGGCCAGGGGCTGCTGACGCTTTGCCTGAGCATCGGACGAATTGCGGGAGCGGCAGCACTGGGCGGCTTCGCTGCGTCGGTAGAAGGGGCCGCCGCAGGTTATCGAACAGCGCTGGTTACCGTCGGTGTATTGATCGCGCTGCTGATTCTGCTGAGCTTCCGACTCAAGCGCGACTACCCCGAATCGGCGCAGGAAGCCGGTTAGCGGATTCTGCCTTTCACAGCATTTCGATAGCCCGGAGATTTGCCAAATTGCAAGCTCCCTTCTGGCACAACCGCTTGAGTACGGGCAGAATAGCCGCCCAAATTCCTGTTCGGATTGAACCGTGCCAATGAACGACTACTGGATCGCGCCATCGATACTCTCTGCCGACTTCGCCCGCCTGGGCGAGGAAGTCGAAGCCGTACTCGCCGCAGGGGCCGACCTGATTCACTTCGATGTGATGGACAATCATTACGTGCCCAATCTCACCATCGGTCCGATGATTTGCCAGGCGCTTCGTGACCACGGGATCATGGCGCCCATCGATGTGCACCTGATGGTCAGCCCGGTGGACCGGATTGTCGAGGATTTTGCCGCGGCTGGAGCCGACTACATCAGCTTCCATCCCGAGGCCAGTGAGCACCCGGATCGAACCTTGCAACTCATCCGTGGTTCCGGGTGCCGGGCCGGATTGGTATTCAACCCCGCGACGCCGTTGAGTTGGCTCGACTTTGTCATGGACAAGGTCGACATGGTCCTGTTGATGTCCGTCAACCCGGGATTCGGTGGACAGAAGTTCATCGAGAGCACCATGGACAAGGTGGAAAAAACCCGACGACTGATCGAGTCGTCGGGCCAGTCCATTCGCCTGGAGGTGGACGGCGGAGTCAAGGCGGGAAACATTCGGCGGATTGCCGAAGCCGGCGCCGACACGTTCGTGGCCGGATCCGCGATATTCGGCACCGACGATTATGCCGCCATCATCGGACGGATGAGGAACGAACTCGCTGCCGCCCGCAGCGCGTAGCAGAAGAAACAACGTGAACTGGACCGTCCATAAATTCGGCGGCAGCAGTCTGGCCGATGCCGACTGCTTTCGGCGGGTGACCGGTATCGTGCGCGATCAGCCGCAGGGGAACCTCGGTGTGGTGGTCTCCGCAGTAGGCGGCGTCACCGACATGTTATTCGACCTCATAGAGCGGGCTTCGCGCCAGCAGCCGGTCGGCGGCGTAATGGACGGTTTGCGCCGACGCCATGGAGAGCTGGCAGCGGCATTGCTCGGCGAGGATGCCGCCGCGGCGTTCGTGGAGCAATTCGAGAACGACCTCAACGACATCAGACGGATTCTCGAGGCGCTGGCCCTGGTCAAGGCCACTTCGCGGCGCAGCCAGGACATGGTGTCGGGCTTTGGAGAACTGTGGTCGGCAAGGCTCTTGTCGTCGTTACTGGCCGTTCGCGGCAATAGCCGGGAGAACGTGCTCTTCATCGATGCGCGGGATGTCCTCGTGGTGGAAGCGGGTGAAATGGGGCCTGTGGTGGTGTGGGGCAAGACCCGCGAGAATCTGGCTACAGTGCTACCACGCGATTTCAGCGGCCTGCTCGTCATGACCGGATATATCGCCAGAAACCCGGATGGCTTGCAGACCACCCTGGGCCGCAATGGCAGCGACTATTCGGCGTCGATTCTTGCGGCCTTGCTGAAAGCCGACACCGTTCACATCTGGACGGACGTGGACGGTGTGATGAGCGGTGACCCGAGGCGTGTGCCCGAAGCCACCGTCATCGACGAGATTTCCTATAACGAAGCGATGGAGCTGGCGTATTTCGGGGCGCGCGTGATTCATCCCCAAACCATGGCACCGGCGGTTTCCCACGAGATACCGATTCGCATTCGCAGCACGTTCAATCCGGAGCATCCGGGGAGCCGGATCATCACGGCTCCGGGCGGGCCGGAAACGGTGGTCAAGGGTATCAGCGGCATCGACGGAGTTGCCCTGGTCAACCTGGAGGGCGCCGGCATGATCGGCGTGCCCGGTACCGCCGATCGCCTGTTTGGCGCGTTGCGTGACGCAGGGATCTCGGTGACGCTTATTTCCCAGGGCAGTTCGGAGCATTCGATCTGTTTTGCGGTTCCTGAAAAATCCGCCGAATTGGTGAAATCCGTGGTGGAAGAAGCGTTCGCCGTGGAACTGGCCCAGGCGCAGGTCCAGAAGGTCGGGATCACCCGGGGTTGCGGGGTCCTGGCGGTGGTCGGTGACGGCATGGCGGGATCTCCTGGTGTCGCGGGCCGTTTTTTCGGGACCCTGGGCAAGGCGGGGATCAACGTGCGTGCCATCGCCCAGGGCGCATCGGAGCGCAACATTTCCGCTGTGATCTCCTCCGCCGACATGACGCGCGCGTTGCGCACGGTGCATGCCAGTTTCTACTTGTCCGCCAAGACGGTATCCATCGGCCTGATCGGGCCGGGCTCCGTAGGCAAGGTGCTGCTGGACCAGATGGCAGGGGAGGTCGCTCGGCTTCGGGAGGACTTCAATCTCGATCTGCGCGTCCGCGGTTTGGGTGGCAGCCGGCGTATGGCGCTGGACGACCGGCGCGTGAACCTGAATGACTGGCGATCAGCCCTGGAGCATGGATCCGACATGGACCTGGCGCGATTCGTTGACCACGTCCAGGCGGATCATCTGCCCCACACCGTACTGGTCGACTGCACGGCCGACCCGGGAATTGCCGCTCAGTACGCGGACTGGTTGCAGCGGGGCATCCATATCATCACCCCCAACAAGCGCGCGCACAGCGACTCGATGGACTATTACCGCCGGCTCAAGGCGATCTGCCGCGGCGCCGGCACTCATTTCCTGTACGAAGCCACCGTGGGCGCCGGATTGCCCGTGATACGAACGTTGCGGGACCTGGTGGAGACCGGCGACGACATAGAGAGCATCAGCGGAATCTTTTCCGGAACGTTGGCCTACCTGTGCAATGTATTCGACGCAACCCGGGGGTTCTCCGAGATCGTGCGCGATGCGCGCGCCCAGGGCTATACGGAGCCGGATCCACGAGATGACTTGTCCGGCACCGATGTTGCGCGCAAGGCCGTCATTCTGGCCCGCGAGGCCGGCATGGAACTGGAACTTGCGGACATCGAAGTACAGAGCCTGGTCCCGGCGGAATTGTCCACTACGGTGGTATCGTCCGTGGATGAGTTCCTGGATCGGCTTGCGGATTTCGACGCGACGATGGCGGAGCGGTTTCACGCCGCCGAACGGGACAACCGCGTGATTCGGTACGTGGCCGAGGTGAATCTCTCGACCGGGCAGGCACAGGTCGCGCTGCGGAACTTTCCGCGGGATCATCCTTTCGCCGGCATCAGCCTGACCGACAACGTGGTGCAGTTCGTGACCCGCAGATACCGCGACAACCCCCTGATCGTTCGCGGGCCGGGTGCCGGTCCGGACGTCACCGCGGCGGGGATTTTCGCCGACATTCTCCGGCTCTGCAGCATGCTCGGCACCAATCACGCCTGATCCGATGCGATTCTTCAGTACCCAGGGCGCCCACGAGACAGACTTTGTCGGGGCCGTGAGTCAGGGTCTGGCGCCCGACGGCTGCCTCTATGTGCCCGAAGAATTGCCTCGATTCGATCCTGAGGATTTGCAGGGCGAGAGTCTTGAGGAAATCGGTGCGCAGTTGCTGGCGCCCTTTGCCGCCGGCTCGCCCCTGGCTGACGGATTGCGCTCGTTGTGTGCGCAAGCCTTTGATTTTCCGGTCCCGCTGGTGCCGGTAGACAAGGGCCGGGGCCCGCTTTGGGTTCTGGAGGTATTCCACGGACCCACGGCGGCTTTCAAGGACGTCGGCGCCCGCTTCCTTGCCGCCGTCATGGAACAGGCGCTGCCAGCGCTGGCACCGGTGGACAGCCGGCCGCTGACAATTCTGGTCGCCACCTCCGGAGATACAGGGAGTGCCGTTGCCGCCGCGTTTCACCGCCGCCGGGGCATGCGTGTGGGCGTGCTGTTTCCCGAAGGTCAGGTCTCGCCCCGGCAGAAGCACCAACTCACCTGTTGGTCGGACAACGTACGTTCATTTGAAGTCAACGGTACCTTCGACGACTGCCAGAGCCTGGTCAAGAGTGCGTTCACCAACCGATCGTTGAATGAGCGGCATCGGCTGAGTGCCGCCAACAGCATCAACCTGGGTCGTCTTCTGCCCCAGGTGGTCTATCATGCGGCGGCCAGTCTCCGGCATTGGCGGTCGGAGCAAAGGCCAGCCAATTTCATCGTGCCCACGGGTAACCTGGGCAACGCACTGGCGTGCATCTGGGCCCGTGCGATGGGCATGCCCATCGGAGATATCATTCTGGCCACGAACGCCAATCGTGTGGTGCCCGAGTTCCTGGCGACCGGTGACTGGCAGCCTCGCCCCAGTATCCAGACGTTGGCGTCGGCGATGGATGTCGGCAATCCCAGCAACATGGAGCGGCTTCGGCATCTCCTGCCCGATTTCGCTGAACTGCGCAGTTCCGTAGAAGCCTGTCCGGTCAGCGACGCTGCCATTCGACAGCAGATTGCCGTTGACTACGAGCGCCTCGGGCGGGTCTGGTGCCCGCATACGGCCACGGGATTCAATGTCTACGACCTGCTCCCCCAGACGCGTTGTTCCGATGCCTCCTGGATCGTCGTCGCAACGGCTCATCCGGCCAAGTTTGACAATATCGTGGAGCCGGCGGCGGGTGCGTCGGTGCCCGTGCCCCCGGCGCTGGCAGCGCTGCTGGAGTTGCCGAGTCGATGGGAGTCCATTGATCCCGACCTGGCGGTATTCTCGAAAAAACTTGATGAATGGCAATAGTATTCAGATAGATAGAATGCTTTTGTGATCTAATCTGAAGGTAATGAGAACAGGCGTTCCGCATTCCGTCGCGTGGCGTCTGCAACTTCGTCTACCGACCGGCCCATTGCGGCGGCCAGCCGATGCAGCACGTGGGGCAGGAAGCGGGGCTCGTTGCGCCGTCCACGGGGCTTTTCGGGCAGATCCCGGGGCAACAGATAGGGTGCATCGGTTTCTATCATGACCCGGTCCAGGGGCAGATGGCGTACGGCATCCCGGAGATCGGCGCCCCGTCGCTCGTCGCAGAGCCAGCCGGTAATGCCTATGTACAGGTCCATATCCAGGTAGTCGCGCGCCATTTGCGGCGTACCCGTAAAGCAATGAGCGACTCCTCCGCAGAGGCGGTCACGAACCGGACGCAGCAATTCCACCAGTTCTTCGTGGGCGTCGCGTTGGTGCAGGAAAACCGGCAACTGTGCATCAACTGCAAGTTCAAGTTGCTCGCGAAACGCTTGCCGCTGGGCATCGCGCGGAGAAAAGTCGCGATAATAATCCAGCCCGCACTCGCCGACGGCGACCACCTGCTTCTGTGCCAGCAACCCGCTCAGGGCGTCGCGGCCATGCTCGTCAAATCCGGCAGCGTTGTGCGGGTGAACCCCGGCTGTCGAAAACAGTTGTCCGGAGCAGGCCTCGGCAAGTTCCAGGGCACGAACGCTTTCCGTTACCGACGTACCCGTAACGATCAACCGGCGCACGCCGGCATCACGCGCCTGCCGGAGGACCTCATCTCGATCCCGGTCGAAACTCTCATGGGTCAGATTGGCCCCGATATCAACCAGATCAGTCATTTGTACCGAGCCTTCATGGTACGAACAGGGTATGATTTGCCATGATTATTTGCAGTCGTCCCGAGTTCGCAAATGGCCTGCGCCGGACAGCCTGAGCGTGTCGGCCATGTGCAAGATTCGGGGCAGGAAGGAACGACGCCGTGAGTGATGCCAAACCGCCACCCGATGAAGAACCGCAAGAACCGGTCTCCCCCGACCAGTCATCTTCGGACCAACCACCGTTGGACCATGTGCCAGCGGACGAACCTCCGCAGGACCACGTGGAGGCTGAATCCAATGAAGAGTCGCAGGCACAGCGAAACGGAATCGGCGAGCATCTGAAATCGCGGTCCGCATGGTTGCGGTTGCTGTTCATGGTCCTGTTCATCGCGCTGTGGTTCATTTCCAGATTGGTCGTATTCGCGGTGATGGGGCTGCAGGTGCTTTTCCTCCTGTTCAGCGGCAAGCCGGACGCACGTCTGGCAGCCTTCGGGGGCAGCCTGGCAGCCTACTCTTACGAAGTGGTGGCCTACCTCACCTTCGCCAGCGACAACCAGCCATTTCCGTTCAGCGATTGGCCTGATGGCTCAGTCTCATCGGACCAGTCGTCGGAGGACGAATAGGCCTTCAGGCCGCGCGGTCGGCGTCGGCCAGTTGACGCAGCACGTAGTGCAGTATTCCGCCGTTGTGGTAGTAGTCCCACTCCTTGGGCGTGTCGATACGCACCAGGGCCTCGAATTCGATCACCGTACCGTCGCTCCTGGCGGCTCGGACCCTGACACGCTCCGGGCGGCCCTGACCGATGCCTTCGATATCGATGACTTCACTTCCATCAAGACCCAGGGCGGCAGCGCTATCGCCTGCCAGGAACTGCAGTGGCAGCACGCCCATGCCGATCAGGTTCGACCGATGGATTCTCTCGTAACTCTGGACGATGACTGCCTCGACGCCCAACAGCTTGGTCCCCTTGGCAGCCCAGTCCCGTGACGAACCGGAACCGTATTCCGTGCCGCCGATGACCACCAGGGGCGTATTGGACTCCTCGTAACGCATCGCAGCGTCGAAAATGCTGATTTGTTCGCCGCTGGGGATGTGGGTCGTCCATCCGCCCTCGGTTCCGGGCGCAAGCTGGTTCCTGAGGCGGATGTTCGCGAACGTGCCACGCATCATCACCTCGTGGTTACCGCGCCGGGAACCATAGGAATTGAAGTCCTTCCGCTCCACCCCCAGGCGGCGCAAGTACCGTCCCGCGGGGCTGTCCGTCGCAATGGCGCCGGCCGGGGAAATGTGATCGGTGGTCACCGAATCGCCGAGCAGTGCCAGTACGCGAGCCCCGCGAATGTCGTCAATGCTGTCCGGCTGCACGGCCATGTTCTCGAAATAGGGCGGATTCTTGACGTAGGTCGAAGCCTCATCCCACGCATAGGTCTCGCCGGTCGCTACATCCAGCCCGTTCCAGTTCTCGTCACCCTCGAATACCCCGGCATAGCTGGCGGCAAACATCGCCGAATCGATATTCTCGGAGATCAGATCGTGAATTTCCCGCGAACTGGGCCAGATGTCCCGGAGATAAACGGGGTTGCCGTCAGCATCCTCTCCCAGAGGTTCGCGGTGGAGGTCGGCCTTCATGGTGCCCGCCAGAGCGTAGGCGACCACCAGGGGAGGGGAAGCCAGGAAGTTCATGCGCACCAGCTGATGGATACGACCCTCAAAGTTTCGGTTCCCCGAAAGCACCGAGCATCCGATCAGGCCGCTTGACTGAACGGCTTCAGCGATGTCTTCCGGCAAGGGGCCGGAATTGCCGATACAGGTCGTACAACCGTAGCCGACGACGTTGAATCCCAGATGCTCCAGGTCTTTCAGCAAACCGGTCTTCGTCAGGTACTCCGTGACCACCCTGGAACCCGGTGCGAGCGAGGTCTTGACCCAGGGTTTGGACTGGAGACCCCTGGCTGCGGCATTTCTCGCCAACAGGCCGGCGCCAACCATGACCACGGGATTCGAAGTGTTCGTGCAGCTCGTAATGGCGGCGATCAATACGGCACCGTCGGTGAGCGCATGCGCTTCTCCATCCCGTGTCACCGTGGCACTGGCGGGCAGTGCGGCGCCGCGCTCCCTGCTGGCCGCGCTCGTCAATTCGGTGATCTTCGCCGCGGCGCTGCGCAACGGAATCCGGTCCTGAGGCCGCTTCGGCCCGGCCAGGCACGGCTCCACCGATTCCAGATCCAGGACCATCGTGTCGCTGTAGCGGCCGTGGGTCCGTCCCCGCCAAAGCCCTTGCTCCTTGGCGTAGGCCTCCACGAGACGCACCCGTTCGTCGGAACGCCCCGACAGTCTCAGGTAGCGCAGCGTTTCCTCGTCGATGGGGAACACAGCGCAAGTACTGCCGAACTCCGGCGACATGTTACCCAGGGTGGCTCGGTCGGCCAACGGCAAGTGATCCAGGCCGTCCCCAAAGAACTCCACGAACTTCCCTACGACGCCCTTTCCCCGCAGCATCTCGGTGACGGTCAGAACCAGGTCCGTTCCAGTTGCACCCGGCGCCAACTCACCCCGCAACTCGAAGCCGATCACCTGGGGAATGAGCATGGTAATGGGTTGTCCCAACATGGCCGCTTCAGCTTCTATGCCGCCTACACCCCATCCCAGAATGCCCAGTCCGTTGATCATCGTGGTATGGGAGTCGGTACCCACCAGGGTATCCGGGTAGGCGATGCGCCGGCCGCCGCGCTCACTGTCGAAGATCACCCGGCTGAGATATTCCAGGTTGACCTGGTGAACGATGCCCGTGTTCGGGGGCACTACCTTGAAATCGCTGAACGCCTGTTGTCCCCAGCGCAGGAACGAGTAGCGTTCCTTGTTGCGCTCAAACTCGATGGCGTTATTGCGGCCCAGCGAGCCCGACGTGCCGAAGTGATCCACCTGCACGGAGTGATCGATGACCAACTCGGCCGGGGAAAGGGGATTGATGGCAGACGCCCGGCCACCGAGTTTGACCACCGCATCGCGCATGGCCGCCAGATCCACCACAGCGGGCACACCGGTAAAATCCTGAAGAATCACCCGCGCCGGAGTGAACGCAATTTCCGTTTCGGGTACGGCTTGCGGGTCCCAGGCCGCCAGTGCCTGGATATCGCTTGCCGGAACGGTGGAACCGTCCTCGTGGCGGAGCAGGTTTTCCAGCAAAATCTTGAGGGTATAGGGAAGCTGGTGAACGCGCTCGTCGCCAACGGCATCGAGGCGAAAAATATCGTACGAATTATTGTCCACCGTCAATCGTTGACGGGCGCCAAAGGAATCTGTCATTTGCGGGCTTCCTTAAGTGTTGGGTCAGCTTGGCGAGGTCTTTGCGGCAATCTGTCCGGGTCGGGGGCGCGGATTATAGCAAGGCCACGGGCTGCTGGTGCGTCGCTTCAGTGGACGCCCGGGCGCATTTGCGCGTTTTCAATCCTCGCTCCGCCAAGGCAGCAGGAGTCTCGATAGAGCACGACGTACTGTCCGGGCGTGACGGCACGCTGCGGGCGCTCGAATTGCAGTCTGACGCCGCCGTGACGGCGGCGCGTCACGGTACAGGCTTGATCGGGCTGGCGATATCGGGTTTTCGCACGGCACGCGAAGGGCAGGCCGCCGGACCATTCCGAGGGCGGTTCATTGATCCAGTGCGTCGGCGCGCTGGTGAGTTGATCCTGGTACAGCGCCGGATGCCTTGTCCCCTGGACCACGATGAGTTCATTGTCGTCCAGGTTCTTGCGCGCCACGTACCAGGCGCCTTCGGGGCAGTCCGATTGCCCGCCGATTCCAAGACCGCGACGCTGGCCCAGGGTGTAGAAAGCCAGTCCCTGGTGGATGCCGAGCGTTCGCCCCTCCGGATTCTTGATTGCACCGGGATTGGTAGGCAGGTACTCGCCGATGAACCGGGAAAACGGCCGCTCTCCGACAAAACAAATGCCTGTGCTGTCCTTTTTCTCCGCGACCGGCAAACCGGCGTCTCTGGCGAGTTCCCGCACTTCGCCCTTGAGTTTTTCGCCCAGCGGAAACTGCACCTGCCGGAAGTCGTATTCCTCAAGCGCATGCAGGAAATAGCTCTGGTCCTTGGACGAATCCCTGCCCTTGTGCAATTCGACTTGCCCGTGTCCCCCGCGCTCCAGCCGCGCATAGTGTCCGGTCGCAAGCCACTCCCCGCCAAGACGCCTGGCGTATCTCCACAGCGTGCCGAACTTGATCTCCCGATTGCACAGTACATCGGGATTCGGCGTGCGGCCCCGGCGCAATTCATCCAGGAAATCGGCGAACACGCGTTCCTTGTACTGACTGGAGAAATTGACCCGATGCAATGGCAGGTCCAGGTGCCTGCAGACGCGGCGCGCATCCTGGAAGTCCTGTGCGGCCTCGCAATAGCCGTCATCCTCCCAGTTGCTCATGTGCAGGCACTCGACGCGATAGCCCGCGTCGCGCAGCAGCATCGCGCTTACCGCGGAGTCCACACCGCCCGACACGGCAACGATGACCAGTCCATCGGAGTTCATGGGTGGATTTTACGTGTTTTCGGATCATTTGCGGATTGGTACATCGAAGCGCGCAGACCAATGCGGCCTACCTGCTGCTGCATCTCAAGCCCGGCGGCATCCTTGCCAATCGGGAACTGATTTGCGATCCGTCGTTCCTGGAGCCATCGAGCGAAGGGCTGGCTGGAGGTTGGGATACGTTTACCAATCTGCTGGCGGCAAACGGCGGTCATCCGCAAATGGGCAAGGAACTCAAGCGTGCGTACAGCGCTAGCAGCCCGTGGCAAAAGTCCTAGAATATTGTGCAATCCAATACGATGAACTCAGCGCCAAGTGCCACGTAGAGCCTCTCCGCGGTTGCTGGTTCGGTAAACGTCAAAGGGTCCGTGATGGTCATCTGAAACGTCAGTTCGGACTGATCCTCACTCAATGTGAACCGCTCCAGCACATGCACGTCTTCGCTCTGGGGCGCACCGCCGGAACTGAAGTACGGATAATTGATTCGAGTCGTCTCGACAACCAGCGTATTGCCCTCCCAATGACCGACTGAATAGCCGAGAGGACTCGGCGGTATCGTCTCGGGATCTTCCGCCCCTGCCAGGTGAATCGTACGCGTGACGCCGAAGTATTCGGTCTGCAGCACGGCCGTATCCCCGTTTTCGGTGAATACGAACGACAGGGGTTGGTACATAGGAACGGGCATTCCCGGTGTTTCGCACTGCGCAACGGGCGCCGTTACCGGATCCCACTGTGCCATTGCCGCTCGGGCCGTTTCCGTATACGGGAAGTGTCGTCGGGTGCCGACCGCACGTCCGGCAATGCTCCAGACACGGTATATCCCACGATTCTCGCTGGCGGCATCCACCTTGGCGCTGAGGTCGACGTCGGACTGATCGACCCCTCCTACATGATGGTCGGACCAGCGCGGCGGAATCGTCGCATTCAGAACGGCCTCCATCCCGCTCTCAAACAGGACGTTGTATCCAAGTATGTAGTTTGGTCGCCGGGTCGAGACCTGGCCGGCCAGCGTGATGCGTTCACCCACCTTGAAGTACCGTTCCTCAACGCCCATTCGGCTGAACAGATTCGGGCTGCCAAAGGTCTCGACGCGCCAGATTTCCTGCTGACCCTCGGCGTTGACGATTTGAACATCGAGACCCGCATGAGGATTGCGCCAGTAGACGCGAAGAAGCTCGCCTTCCATCTCGCTCATCTCATCGGAGAACTCGGCTCGGGAATGATGGGCCATCGCGCTCGATGACGCCCACCCGGCCGTGGCCGCGGCGGTCACCGCGAAAAGCAAACGTAGACTGAATTTCATTTGTGTCCCCGCACGCATTTCGATGTTATCAGTTCGGCAGCGTACCCTATCCGCAGCCGCAGCCGCAGCCGCAGCCGCAGACTGGCAGGCCCGGTCAAGATGGGACGCCGCTGTGGAAACGCAGCTGGGAATCGGGCCCAAGAATAAGCGCCCGCTCCCATTCCAGAAGCTCATCGACCCGCTCGGCCACGGATTCCCCGGCCTCGTCCTCGGCGAGCGCCAGGTAGTCGGTAAAATGCCTGGCTTCGGACTTCACCAGAGACCGGTAGAAGTCGGCGAGTTCGGGATCGACAGGTCGCAGCGCTTCGACCAGGCGATCAAAACGCTCACATGAGCGAGCTTCGATGATCGCGCCGACGATCAGCGTGTCCACCAGTTTTTCGGGCTCGGGGCCTCGGATGTGGCTGTGCAGCGTTGCGGCGTACCGGGAGGCCGAAATCGGTTGAAACTCGACGCCGCGCTTTTCCATCAGTGCCAGGACCTGTTCGAAGTGCCGCAACTCCTCTCTGGCCAGTCGAGACAGCTTGTTCAGTAGCCGTAGTCCCTTCGACCCGGACCGCCCGGCATACCTCCGGATCAAGCTCTGCGCCTGCTGGGCCGCCTTGAGTTCCAGGGAGGCATGATCCAGCAAGAGGGTCGGAATTTCGGCAACGGCGCGGGAAACCCAGCGATCCGGCGTTCGGCACCTCAGGAAACCGAGAATGGGGGCGATCATGGACATGAAGGATCTCGAACCGGGGCGAAGCTGGCCGTCGTTACCGAAAGCGAGAAGTTTCCACCCACTTCCGGCGGCGGGCCGAAGGCGCCGGTTGTATCACTGCCCATCAGTACGCTCGACCCGATCGGCAGCGACATATGCAGAATGAGGTCCAAGTCCGCTTCGGGAACGTCCATGTCCGAAGAACCCTCGGCAAAGGTCGATAGGACGTTGAACTCGCCGCCGAATACTTCGCGATAGAACTCGAAGGCCTTCCGGCAGTCGCCGTTGAATGCCAGATAAGTCTCAAGATGCATTGAATTTCCACTCAGGGTCGCGCGCGGATTCTAGCATCAAGCGGGCTCGGCAGATTCGCCCCGGCAGGTGGCGCGATCAGTCGGAGAAGAAGCCGTGCCGAAGCTCATCGTCCGGGACAAAACGGCTCGCTTGCCTGTAGATTGGATGCACGGTACCGGCGGTCAACTGCCGGTGCATGGGAACGATCTGAATTTCTCTCCGGCCCGAGGGTCCGATTCGTACAAGCTTGGCGTGACTGCCTCGAATCGAGATCACTTCGAACTCGAATCTGCCGAGCAAGCGAATGATTTCGCGAGCCGCCAGCCGTTTCAGACGCGGCATCAGCGAGAGCGCGCCGAAGTCTCGTAGCTGATGAGCAGCCGGGGTTCGGGTGTCAGCCCCAGCACGACGGGATCTTCGTCGCTCATATAGAGCTCCACGGCTTCGCGAATGTTGACCAGCAACTCCTCCAGCGACGCGCCCTGGGTCGCTACCGCGACTTCGAGGCAGTCGGCGACGTAATGCCCTTCGCTCTCGACGACAACGGCGTGTATGACCGGCCGGGCGGTTGCAGGGTGCGGTTCGTAGGCGGCCCGGGACTCGGCGACCTGCGGCAGGGGGACTTCGGAATTCTTACCGACGTTCGGTTCCAATTCGCGGAATTCTTTCAGAACCTCATAGACACCACGACTCACACGCCTGAAGTACGGCCAGCGGTGAGCGTGATGTTTCGGCGCATTGACGCAGCACCGGCTTACTATGTGAGTCCTCACCGAACGATCGTTAAGGTGAGGCAGTGCGTGGACGATTTCCGTCGGCGTTTCTTGCCACGCCGGGGAGATTCGCAGGGACAATCGAACGCCGTTGGCTGGCAACGATCGCTCGCAAGATCAAATGCGCGCCGAGTTTCGCCGTCATCGACCCTCTCTGCTGCTCTGATACGCCTGCCACAGGGCCGCAAAATTATTGTCCTTTCGGGTCAGATTTCTCTGGCCAGTTGCTCGGCCAGGCCAACGTAGTCGGCTGGCGATAGCGCGGCAAGCCGGGCCCGTGCTTCTTCGGGGATGTCCAGCCCCGCAATAAATTTGTCCAGGGTCTCGCGCTCGATGGACTGCCCACGGGTGAGCGCCTTGAGTTGCTCGTAGGCATCGGCAATGCCGTAGCGACGCATGACTGTTTGCACGGCTTCCGCGAGCACTTCGGGATTGGCCGACAGATCTTCCTGCAATCGCTCCTGGTTGACTTCGAGTTTGTCGAGACCGCGCAGGCACGATTCGACTGCGAGCAGACTGTGCCCCAGGGGCACTGACAGGTTCCGTAGCGTGGTCGAATCGGTCAGGTCCCGCTGCCATCGGGATTGGGGCAGTTTTTCCGCCAGGAATCCCAGGAGTGCGTTGGCGACGCCGAGATTGCCTTCCGCATTCTCAAATTCGATGGGGTTTACCTTGTGCGGCATGGTCGATGATCCCACCTCGCCAGGCGCCGCACGGGATCGAAAATATCCCAGGCTGATGTATCCCCAAAGATCGCGGCACAAGTCCAGAATTACGGTATTGGCGCGCAGCAGCGCATGACAGTAACCGGCAATCCAGTCGTGGGGTTCTATCTGCGTCGTGTAGGCACTGACCTCCAGACCCAGGGATTCGACGAATTGCGCGCTGATGCGCGGCCACGTCGCCTCCGGATACGCGGCCAGGTGGGCATTGTAGTTGCCCACGGCGCCATTGAACTTGCCGCAGATCCGTGCTGCCGAGAACTCCGACGCCTGGAACGACAGGCGATGCACAAAATTGGCCATTTCCTTGCCCATGGTGGAGGGCGACGCGGGTTGAC
The DNA here is from genome assembly GCA_965262365.1 of Candidatus Rariloculaceae bacterium. Taxonomy (GTDB): domain Bacteria; phylum Pseudomonadota; class Gammaproteobacteria; order Steroidobacterales; family Rariloculaceae; genus UBA6522. Next base: position 1,269,249 of record OZ253541.1, on the reverse strand, counting down.
CGTGGGTGCGCGCCAGCATGGGCACGTCCGCGAACCGGTGCGCCATGGTTCGCAGGCTGTCGATCAGTGTGACGAGCCGAGGCAGCAGCACCGATTCTCGAGCGTCGCGGAGCATGAGGCCGTAGGCGAGGTTGTTGATATCTTCGGAGGTGCAGGCGAAGTGCAGGTATGCGCTCAGCCCCGTCGCATCACCGGGAATCTCCGCCAACTTTTCCCGGAGAAAGTACTCCACGGCTTTGACGTCGTGGTTGATTTCGGCTTCGATCGACTTCACCCGTTGGGCGTCGTCCCGGTCGAAGTTCTCCAGTATCTGCTCCAGAGAAGCATTTACAGCGGCACCGAGGGGCGCAAGGCCGTCGATGGCGGGTTCCGCCGCCAGGTGCCGCAACCACTGGATTTCCACCAATGTACGGTAGCGGATGAGTGCGAACTCGGAGAGGTACGGGCGTAGTGGCGCCGTCTTGGACGCATAGCGCCCATCCAGCGGTGACAGTGCGAAGAGATCGGCAGGGTCCACCGGTGTGCTCGGCATCCCTATACAAGCGGCAGCAGAGTGAGCATCATACACCGTTCATCCGGGATCGCCGACCAGGACGGCTGTCTCCGACCCGAGGCGTGGGTGTAGAGGGAGATGCGATGACAACCGACTTTCGAATCGAACACGACAGCATGGGCGCGCTCGAAGTGCCGTCCGACGCTCTCTGGGGCGCCCAGACCCAGCGTGCCGTGAACAATTTCCCGGTCAGCGGGCTGCGCATGCCGCGGCAGTTCATTCGCGCGTTGGGATTGATCAAGTGGGCCGCCGCGTCGGCGAATCACGACCTGGGGCAGTTGTCTGCGGACATGACCGATGCGGTCAAATCGGCCGCGCTGGAGGTGGCGGAAGGCCTGCATGACGAGCATTTTCCGGTAGACGTGTTCCAGACCGGGTCGGGTACGAGTTCCAACATGAACGCCAACGAGGTGATCGCCAACCTCGCAAGCCTGAAGCGGGCGCAGACCGTCCACGCCAACGATCACGTCAACATGGGGCAGAGCAGCAACGACGTAATTCCGTCGGCCATCCATGTGAGCGCGGCGATTGGCCTCACCGAATCGCTGCTGCCCGCGCTGAAACACCTGGCGGGCGCCATCGAACGCAAGGCGGAAGAGTTGTCGGGGATCGTCAAGACCGGGCGTACCCACCTCATGGATGCGATGCCGCTGCGACTCGATCAGGAATTGACGGGATGGGCGGCGCAGATCAGGGCCGATTATCAGCGAGTCGCCGGCGTTCTCTCGAGACTCAGCGGACTTGCACAGGGCGGCACGGCCGTCGGTACCGGGATCAACGCGCACCCGGAGTTTGGGGTAAGGGTTGCTGCCTATCTGTCTGAACGGACCGACATCGCCTTCAGGCCCGCCGACAGCTATTTCGAGGCGCTGAGTTGCCAGGATACCGCGGTGGAACTGTCGGGCCAGTTGAGAACCACGGCTGTGAGCCTGCTGAAGATTGCCAATGACCTGCGGTGGATGAACAGCGGTCCGCTGGCGGGCCTGGGTGAAATCAAGCTGCCCGCACTGCAGCCCGGCAGCAGCATCATGCCCGGCAAGGTGAATCCGGTCATACCGGAGGCCGCGGCCATGGTCGCGGCACAGGTGATCGGTAATGACACCGCTATCACGGTGGCGGGGCAGTCCGGTAACTTTCAACTCAATGTGATGCTGCCAATCATCGCGCACAATCTCTTGCAAAGCATTGAACTGCTTGCCAATTCGGCGAGACTTATGGCGGATGCGGCGATCGCGGGATTTTCGGTGAACGATGCGCATATCCGGGAAGCCCTGCAGCGAAATCCCATCCTGGTCACCGCGCTCAACCCGGTGATCGGCTACGACAAGGCCGCCGCCATCGCCAAGCGCGCCTATCGGGAATGCCGGCCGATCATCGACGTGGCCGCCGAGGAAACGGATTTGAGCCGGGAGGCGCTGGAATCCTTGCTGAACGCATCCGAATTGACTCGCGGAGGGATCAAGGGTTAGTTCGCGATCCTCAGTCATGAGCGCCGAAGCACTCGCAGCGATGCGCGCCCACATTCAGTCGCGGGTGGCGAGTGCGCCGCAGTCAGGCGACCCGCTGGCCCGTATGCGGCGGGACCTGGAGGGTCCGATCTCGCCGCCGCTGCTTGAGTTGCTCGAAAGACGGCGCAGTCCGGCGGCTGTCCTGCTGGGACTCATCGAAAGGCCCGCCGGCCTCACCCTGCTGTTCACCGAGCGCTCGCCGGACCTCAGGGATCATCCCGGCCAAGTGAGCTTTCCCGGCGGGCGCATCGAAGCCGGAGACGACGGACCGGAGGCGGCCGCCATCCGCGAAGCCGGGGAAGAGGTGGGTATGGAGCGCCGCCTGGTTTCCATCGCGGGGCGACTGGAGGACCTGCTCACCGTCACCGGATTTCTCGTCACGCCTGTGGTGGCGTTCGTGGCCCCGGAATACCGGCCGGTGGCGGATGGCCGCGAGGTTACCGAGGCATTCGAGGTGCCGCTCAAGTACTTGCTGGACGAGAGAAACATTCGCTCGACATTTCGCGAACGCATGGGGACCCGAATCCGGGTATATGAAATCGACTACGACGGACACCGGATCTGGGGGGCGACCGCATCGATACTCGTACAGTTCCTTTCGCTTATTTCCTGTGATAAAAGAACAAGATAAAGAACATATTTCCAAATTACTGGAAATCATGGCTCGGCTTCGGGATCCGAGTGAAGGGTGCGTCTGGGACCTCGAACAGACGTTCGCGACCATACCCTGGAGGAAGCCTACGAAGTTGTCGACGCGATTACGCGGGAGGATATGGACGACCTTCGGGACGAGTTGGGCGACCTGCTGCTGCAGGTGGTCTACCATGCCCGAATGGCGGAGGAGGCCGGAGCATTCGACTTCGACGATGTCGTGACGGCCATCTGTGACAAGATGATCCGCCGTCATCCCCACGTCTTTGGCCAGGTCACCGTGGACACGGCGGAAGCGCAGACCCGGGCGTGGGAAGCCCTCAAGGCCGATGAGCGCGGCGGCTCCGGCGCCAGGACGCTGGACGGCGTTCCCGTTGCATTGCCGGCCCTTGTACGTGGATCGAAACTTTCCGGCCGAGCCGCCCGCGTGGGCTTCGACTGGCCCGACATCGCAGGTGCGAGGCGGAAGCTGGACGAGGAATTGGCCGAATTGGACGAGGCGATTGGCGAAGGCAACCGCGATGGCATGGCCGATGAAATGGGCGATACTCTGTTTACCCTGATCAACCTGTGCCGGCACCTGAAACTCGATCCGGAACGTTGCCTTCGGGAAGCCAACAGCAAGTTTGAAACGCGCTTCCGCCGCCTGGAGGAACTGGTCCGGTCGCAGCAGGGCGACTGGACAGGATATGACATCGAAGCCTTGGAGCTTCTTTGGCAGGAAGCGAAACAAGCGGAGCAAACCGTTTGATTTTCAAGGCGGGCGACATACACTGGGGACCGACTCAACAAGGGTGAAGGCCTATGGCACGCATCAGTTACCTGGCGCCTGATGAAATCGCCGATCCGGAGGCAAGGAAGTGGCTTGAGGAAGCCATCGAGCGAGGTCGCCCGGGTCCGGAAAACCAATCCATTCGCGCACACCAGCCGGACGTCATGCGCGCCTTCACCTTGTCGCGGAAACTGTTGTTCGACAAGCAGGCCGAAGTGGGCTTTGTGGAGCACGAACTCAAGGAACTGGTCCGCACCTATATCGCCTACAGCCTGAACTGCGACTACTGAAGCAACCAGGGCGCCGCCCGTGGGGCGAAGGAAGAGAAGAACAACCGGCTAAGCGAGCTACTTGGATTCGAGGAGTCCGACCGCTTCAGCCGTCGCGAGAAAGTCGCGCTGCGCTACACCGAAGCCATCCTTTGGGATCCCCAACAAGCTGACGATGCGCTTTGGCGGCAACTGCACGAGGAGTTCTCGGAGCCCGAGATCGTCGAGATCGGCTTTTGGGCCGGATTTACGTCCGGCGGCCAGCGTTGGTTGCACACCCTGCACACCAGGCAGGGGGAACTGGCCGAATACATGCAAGGACGTCAGCCGGCGAAGCGCTCTGCCTGACGTTCCCGTATCGCGACTGCCACGCCTTTACCGCGGCCGGCCCGCGGTAACCAACTTCGGTGATGAATGCGACGCTCAGTCGGGCTTGTTCATCTTGTCCAAGATCGGTTTCAGTATATCCATCGGCAGCGGGAACACGATGGTAGTGGTGTTCCGCTCGCTGGAAATCTCGGTGAGTGTCTGCAGGTAACGCAGTTGCAAGGCCTGGGACTCGCCAGCGAGCACCTTGGCCGCTTGAGCGAGCTTTTGCGAAGCCTGGAATTCGCCCTCTGCATGGATGATCTTGGCGCGCCGCGCCCGTTCCGCTTCGGCCTGCGCCGCGATCGCCCGAATCATGCTCTCGTCGAGATCAACGTGCTTGATTTCGACGTTGGCCACCTTGATGCCCCATGCCTCGGTGTTCTGGTCGAGTATTTCCTGAATATCGGCGTTGAGCTTGTCGCGCTCGGCAAGCATGTCGTCCAGTTCGTGACGGCCCAGTACCGAGCGCAGCGTTGTCTGGGCCAGTTGACTGGTGGCCTCGACCCGGTTTTCCACTTGAATAATGGCCCTTTCCGGGTCCAGCACGCGAAAATAGATCACCGCGCTGACTTTCACCGAGACATTGTCCCTGGAGATCACATCCTGGGTGGGGACATCCATGACGATGGTCCGCAAGTCGACGCGAATCATCTTCTGAATGCCCGGGATGACGATGATCAGGCCGGGCCCCTTGACCTTCCAGAAACGGCCAAGCAGGAAGATGACGCCGCGCTCGTACTCGCGCAGAACCTTGATCGCGCTGAAGACGAACAGTGCGGCTGCGGCAATGAGGTAGGTGGAGAGTTGGAAAAACATGGTTCGTCCTCAATAGGTTAGATTGAATCCCTGGGTTTTACGTGAAGCGTGAGTCCTTCGACCCTGACGACATCGAGCGACTGACCGGCGGTTACCGGCGTGGAAGTTCTCGCGGTCCAGCGTTCGCCGTGCACCCACACCTGGCCGCGGGTGTCGAAATCGTGGAACGCTTCTGCATGGGCCCCGACCATTTCCTCCCGGCCGCTGACCACCGGCCTGTCCCGGGATCTCACCGCGAGCCACACGATGCCCAGCAGGACCAGCGCGCCGCTTGCGGCGATGGAGATGATCAGCGGCAGGGAGATGCTGAGGCCGGGGATATCGGAGTCGATCAGGATTACCGAACCGAAAATGAACGCGGCAATCCCGCCCATGCCCAGGGCGCCGAAACTTGGCACAAGGAATTCCGAAACCATGAGGATGACCCCGAGGGCGATAAGCGCCAGCCCCGCATAGTTGATCGGTAGCACCTGAAAGGCGAACAGCGCCAGCAGCAGCGAAATCGCGCCGACGACGCCCGGAACGATGGCCCCGGGATTGTAACCCTCGAAGATGAGCCCGTAGATGCCGAGCAGCATGAGCATGTACGCGACCGTGGGGTTGCTGATGACTTGCAGCAGCCGGGTGCGCCAGTCAGGCTCGATTCGTTCGTAGACGAGACCGGTGGTGTCGAGTTCGATGGTTCGCCCATCGATTTCCACTTCCCAGCCGTCCAGTTGCTGGAGCAGGTCCGACAGGTCATCGGCGATCAGGTCGATCACGTTCATTGCCAGCGCATCGCGCGAGCTCAGGCTTTCCGCCGCACGAACGGCGGCTTCGCCCCAGTCGGCGTTGCGGTCCCGCAGTTCCGCCAGACTGCGGATATAGGCGACGGCGTCGTTGATCGCCTTGCGTTCGGTGGCGGTCGACGGTGCCGGGATCAGGTCCGAGGGTTCCGTGCCGGTGTCTTCGGTTTCATCGGTCTCGGAATCATCCGCCTCGGCATCGTCCGCGGCGGAGTCATCGGCATCGTCTGCCGCGGAGTCATCGGCGTCGGAGTCATCTCCGACACCGCTATCCTCATCGGACGCATCCGTGTCATCGTCGGCCTCGTCCTCCTCTTCGTCCGCCGTATCGGTTGGTGAGGCCGGTGCGGGCCCACCGATGGCAACCGGGGTAGCAGCACCGAGATTGGTCGCAGGCGCCATGGCAGCGATGTGGCTTGCGTAAAGGATATAGGTACCGGCGCTTGCCGCGCGCGCGCCCTGGGGCGACACATAGGTGGCTACCGGCACCGACGACGCGAGAATGCCCTGGATGATCTCGCGCATGGATGTATCCAGTCCACCGGGGGTATCCATCTCCAACACAAAGAGGGTTGCATTGGATTCCTCGGCCATCTCGATACCGCGCGTTATGAAGTCGGCGGTGGCGGGCCCGATCGCACCCTGGATTTGCAGCAGCGTCACGGTTCCGCCGCCGGTGGAAGACCCTGCGCCGGACGATTCGTCCTCATCCTCGTCCGAATCAATGCCGTCCACCCCGTCATTCCCGGACTCGTCTGAAGTGCCCTCGTCTGAAGCGCCCTCGTCGCCGTCCGCAGCCGCACCGGGATCTTCCGCCGGGACCGACTCCGTTGGGGCAGCTTCGGCCTCCGGTTCGGCCTCTTGTGCGTGCAGCCAGACCCCGAACCCCGTCAGGAGGCAAAGCAGCGCCAATCCGCGCCGAAGCAAGGGGTGCGGGCGTGCGGGATACGGGCTGGAGCCGGTCATGGAGACATGATAACAGCATTGTCCGGGCCGAAATGCCGATCCAGGCGCGGCAAGTTTCCTGCAGGTTTAACGCGCCTGTAGTTTTCTGCATGTGCTTCCGCGGTGTATAGTCGCGCCCCTATGGCCGCTACCAAACCAATAATGGACTGGAGTCCCACGAGTTGGCAGAACCGCCAGGTCAGCCAGCAGCCGCTGTACAAGGATCCGGCGCGCCTGCAGGCCGCGGTCGCGGAGTTGTCAAAGCTGCCGCCGCTGGTCACCAGCTGGGAGATCGAGGAACTCAAGGCCAAGCTGGCACGGGCCCAGCAGGGCAAGGCCTTTCTGTTGCAGGGCGGGGACTGCGCCGAGAGCTTTGAGGAATGCCAGTCGGAAATTATCGTCCAGAAGCTCAAGATCCTGCTGCAGATGTCGCTGGTGCTTACGGCGGGGCTCAAGAAACCCGTGATCCGGGTGGGACGGATGGCGGGACAGTATGCCAAGCCGCGCAGCGCCAACGAGGAGGTACGGGACGGCCGATCGTTGCCTAGTTTCCGGGGCGATCTGGTCAACCGCAGCGCCTTTATCGCCGAGGACCGCGAACCGGACCCGACTCTCATGTTGCGGGGGTACGAGCGAGCCGCGCTCACCCTGAATTTTGTCCGCTCGCTTATCGATGGCGGCTTTGCCGACCTGCATCATCCGGAAAACTGGGACCTGGACTTCGTCGGCGAATCGGCCATGGCGGCCGAGTACCACCGGCTTGTGAAGTCCGTGTCGGATTCCGTGGAGTTCTACGAGTTGGTAGTGGGCGAATCGATCAACACCCAGCGGGTCGAGTTCTACACCTGCCACGAAGGGCTGCACCTGCCGTATGAGCAGGCGCAAACGCGTTTTCTGCGCCACCGGCAGGGATGGTACAACCTGACGACTCACTTTCCCTGGATCGGTATGCGTACGGCAGACCCGGATAGCGCCCATGTGGAGTACTTCAGGGGCATCAAAAATCCGATTGGCGTAAAGATCGGCGTGGGCGTGGGGAACGATCTGCTGAAAGCGCTGATCGGGGCCTTGAATCCCGACAACGAACCGGGCCGTCTCTCGCTCATTACTCGATTCGGTGCGAAGAAGATTGAAGAACACCTGCCCAGAATGATCGAAGCGGTACAAGCCACGGGTACGGATGTGCTTTGGATTTGCGATCCCATGCACGGCAATACCGAATCTACCCGGGAGGGCATCAAGACCCGCCGATTCGACAACATTGTCGCGGAATTGAAGGCCGCGTTTCGTATCCACCGCGAGGCGGGCACCGTACTGGGCGGCGTGCACCTGGAACTCACCGGCGAGAACGTGACCGAATGCGTGGGCGGCGCCCGTGGGCTCAAGGAAGCCGATCTCGCCAGGGCATACAAGTCCCAGGTCGATCCACGGCTGAACTACGAACAAGCCATGGAAGTCGCCCTGCGAATTGCCGGACAATTGAATAATCATTGACCGCGTCGGAAGATGGGATGGCAGTGTTCGATCCCAAGATCTTTGTCGGCAGCCTTACCCAGCGCCCGGGCGCCTACCAGATGCTCGATCGCCAGGGCCGGATCATCTACGTAGGCAAGGCCAAAAACCTGCGCCGGCGTGTTGCAAGCTACTTCGGCGGCAGACCCCTTGATGCCAAGACCATGGCCATGGTGGCCAAGGTGGCTGACGTCCGCGTCACCGTGACCGCTACCGAGGCGGACGCGCTGATGCTGGAATACAACCTCATCAAGCGTTACAAGCCTCGATTCAATGTCGTTCTCCGGGATGACAAGAGTTATCCCTACATCCGCGTGCGCACCGACCAGGAATTTCCGCAGGTCTCGTTTTATCGCGGTTCCCGCAAGGCGACGGGGCGCCTGTTCGGACCGTATCCCAGCGCCGGTTCGGTGCGGGTAACCCTCGGCCAGCTACAAAAACTGTTCCAGGTCCGTCAATGCGAAGACAGCTATTTTTCCCACCGTCAGCGTCCTTGCCTGCAATACCAGATCCAGCGATGTACCGCTCCGTGCGTGGGACTGGTCAGCGCCGATGATTACCAGCGCGATATCCAGCACGCCATGATGTTCCTGCAAGGGCGCAGCGACGCGATCAACGAAGTCCTCGTGAAACGAATGGAAGGCGCTTCGAAGCAATTGAATTTCGAGCGCGCGGCTCAGTACCGCGACCAGATCGCCAAACTCAAGTCGGTGGAAGCCCAGCAACTCGTCACCCGGTCTCGCGGCGACCTCGATGCTGTCGGGTTGGTAAGCGATAGCGGCGTGAATTGCGTGGCTGTCATGTCCTTCCGCGGCGGCAGGCTGTTGGGATCACGCAGCCATTACCCGAGAGCGATGGCCGACACGTCCCCCGAGGAGATCATGCGGGCATTCCTGCTCCAGTACTACGCCCGACGGGAACCGCCCCACGAAATCGTGACGAGTCATTCGGTGAGCGACGCCGATGCGCTGGCGGAATTGTTCTCCGGCCGCGCGGGGCGCCGGGTACAGATCAAGCATCGGGTCCGCGGCGACCGCGCGGCGTGGGTGGAAATGGTCCTGACCAATGCGGCTCACTCGGCAGCGATGAGAAAAAAGTCCGGGGCCGTGATCACGCGACAGTTCAAGGCGCTGGTCAATTGCCTGCAGTTGCGAGAGATTCCCCAGCGCCTGGCCTGTTTCGACGTGAGCCATACGAGCGGCGAGTCGGCAGTCGCTTCGTGCGTTGTCTTTGGTGCCGAGGGGCCGCTGAAGTCCGAGTACCGACGGTTCAATATCTCCGGAATCACCGGCGGCGACGACTATGCGGCCATGACTCAGGCCCTGCAGAGATGGTGCGCGAGGTTGACCAGGGTTGAGGCCAACGTGCCGGACGTTCTTTTCATTGATGGAGGCCGAGGTCAACTCAGCGCTGCCGCCGCGGCAGTCGATGAGCTTCGATCGGGCGGAATGCGGCTTGTGGCCGTAGCCAAGGGTCCGGGTCGGCAGCCCGGTCGGGAACGGCTGTACGTCGAGGACCTACGAACACCGCTCAAACTGCCGCGCACCTCACCGGCACTGTACCTTGTCCAGCAATTGCGGGATGAGGCGCACCGATTCGCGATTGCCGGTCACCGGGCGCGGCGGCGCAAACAGCGCACGGCTTCGCCGCTCGAAGGCATACCCGGTGTGGGTCCCAAACGGCGGCGGGAATTGCTGCGCCAGTTCGGCGGCCTGCAGGCGGTAACCCGCGCCGGAGTTGACGACCTTGCGCGGGTCAAGGGCATCTCCCGTCGTCTGGCCAAGCTGATATACGAGCATGTACACTCCGAGTGAACCGGAGATCTCGTCAATCCAGGTCGCGCGGGTGGCATGAAGGCGAGTCCGGCAGGTAATCTGCACTCGGCCATGCCCCTGACCATACCGAATCTGCTTACGTCGTTTCGAATCGTCGCCATCCCCCTGGTGGTGTTGATCTTTTACCTCCCGGCGGAATGGGCCGGGCAGGCCGCGGGACTGCTGTTCGGCCTGGCGGCGGTGACGGATTGGTTCGACGGTTTTCTTGCCCGAAGGCTGGGGCAAACCTCAAGGTTTGGTGAATTTCTCGATCCCATCGCGGACAAGCTCCTCGTCTCCACATCCTTGATTGTCCTGCTGCAAAGCGACCCGAAGTTCTACCTGGCGCTGTTCGCAGCCATCATTATCGGCCGGGAGATTGCCGTCTCGGCCTTGCGCGAGTGGATGTCGCAACTCGGTTCGAGCGCGACCGTCAAGGTCACCTATTTCGCCAAGTGGAAAACCACCCTGCAGATGTTCGGGATCGGCTTCATGCTGTATCAGGCGCCGTCCTTCGGGATCCCGGTCTACCTCATCGGCCAGATACTGCTGGCGCTCGCGGCTGCGTTGACCCTCTGGTCAATGGTGGAATACATGAAGGCATCCTGGCCGACGATCACCGGCAACGACTAGTCGGCAAATGCCACGCAATCAGTCAATCGAGATTAGCCTCGAAGTCGAAGTGGAAACGGTTCGAGCCGGACTGCCAGGCGACTATGAAGATACGCCAGACTGCGCAGACACACCATGGGACTTGGTGCAATATCCGGGCAGACTGTTTTACAATAGGAGTTCGTCTTAGCGCGGGTGTAGCTCAGTTGGTAGAGCGGCACGTTGCCAACGTGCAGGTCGACGGTTCAAACCCGTTCACCCGCTCCATCTTTCTATGACCACAAGTCGTTTCACGCTGACAGTATTCATCGCCATCCTGGCGATGATCGGGCCCGTCGCAGCACACCACAGCGGCTCGGTCTTCAATACGGACGTACTGCTTGCCATTGAGGGCACCATCAGTCGATTTCGCTGGGGCAACCCGCACGTCTATATCTACGTCGAAGCCACCAGCGAATCCGGCGAACGCGTGGAGTGGGAAATCGAAACCGACGCCACTCCCATCCTGACACGCAGCGGCTGGACTTCCGATACGCTGCAGCCGGGTGATCCCGTGGTGGCGCGCATCAATCCCGTCCATGACACGCGCCGTGCTCATGCCCGCCTGCGCTCGCTGACCAAGGAAGACGGTTCGATCTGGTCGGCCCGGTCCTCATTTGCCGGCAGCACCAGCGACCTGGGCGGCGGCTTCAGGGCCGACAGCATCGCCGGCGTGTGGGCGACGCCGCTTTCCACGAATGCCCACATCTGGGGATTGCGGGATACCGTCCGGGGGTTGAACGCGAGGGGCGCCGAACTGCAGGCGTCCTACGATATCGCAACCGAAAGCCCGGCGGGGCTCTGCATCGCGTACCCGTCGCCGGGGTTTCTGGCCGTTCCCTATCTCAACGAGATCGAGATTCTTGAGGACCGCGTCACCATCACCGGCGAACTCTACAACACTGTGCGAACCATCTATACCGACGGGCGTGTACATCCTGAAAATGGGGAACTGACCAATCAGGGTCACTCGGTGGGACGTTGGGAAAACGACGAGCTGATTGTCGAGACGACCCTGCTTGAAGCGCATCGCTCGTCCATGATCGATGGATCGCCCGCCGGAACTCAGCGCCGCGTCATCGAGCGATTCCGTCTGAGCGAGGACCGCACACGCCTCCTGATCGATTTCCGGGTCGAGGATCCCGAATACCTGGCCGAACCCTTCACCGGAACCGGTGAGTGGGTCTACATGCCGGAACTGGAGGTGATCGGCATCGACTGCGACCCGGAGGTTTCGCGGCGGGCATGGGGGCATTGAAGGGCTGTGGAACTACTTAGCGGCCTGCTGCTTACACTGGTGGTGATAGCCATCCTGGCGTTCGTAGGACGCGAGTTGATCATCGAAGATTCCGGCGGCGTACTCAAGAAATACCTGGGCGATTCTCCCGCGGCCGATGCCCCGATGCTGGGCAAGCGCGGAATCGTGGAGAACAACACCGGCGAATTGTTGCGGGTGCGCATTGAGGGCGAGCACTGGCGCGCGAACTCTCGGATCGGTATAGCGTTTCCTATCGGTACGCCGATTCGCGTCACCGCCGTAAACGGACTGGTACTGGAAGTTGAGCAAATTGTCGCCGTGGACGACCCTGTGGAAGAAACCGCAGTGGAGGATTCCGCGGAAGCTGCCGAGTAGGGGCCCGATAACGCTTTCGGAGACCGCTCCTTGGAACCGGACGCCGCGCTTGAACGCCGCTCAGCCCAGGATGCGTTCCCGTTCGTACAGGCGAATTGCCACGTACGCCAGCACCGCCCCCAGCAGCAGTGTCGAGACCACGGATAGCGCCAGCATGGATGCGTCGATGGGTTCCGCCCGGATCAGGTTGGTGATGAGCAGGTGCTGGCTGAGGCTCGGGACCGCCATGAGTGCCAGGGTGGGCCGGACGTTCAGTATCGATGCCAGGATCAACGGCATGGTCGGAATGAGGATAACGAATCCCAGGTAGCTCTGGGCTTCCTTGTAGCTCTTCGTAAAGGATGCCACGACTGTCATCAACGCCGCGCCGAGCGGTGCGAAGGGAATGAGTACCAGGAAGGCGATCAACGCCGTTCCCAGGCCGAAGGACGTGCTCATGCCCAATTCCTCGAAGGGCATGTAGCGTACCGAGACGGCAAAGCATGCCAGTGTCAGGGCGAGCGACAGGAGCATGAACGCGACCGTTGCCCCCATTTTTCCCAACAGCAGGCTCGAGCGCGGAACCGGCGTTGCCAGAAGCGGTTCGAGCGACTTGCGCTCGCGCTCTCCGGCGGTGGTGTCGGTTGCCAGATAAAGCCCGCCCATCAGAGTCGCGAACAGCAAGAAATAGGTCAGCATGCCGAGGAGCAGGGAGGAGCGTTCTTCCGCGGTGGATACATCAAAGTTGTCGATGATCAGCGGCCGAACGACGGACGGATCGAGCCCCCGAGCCAGCAGTCGCAAGGCGCCGATCTGCTGTGAGTAGGCGTTGATCGACCCCCGAACCCGCCCGACGCGCTGGCCGGACGTGGTGTCCGACTCGTCATATACCAGACTGACATGAGCGCCGGCCTCGCTCGCCAGGTCGTCACCGAACGAATCGTCGACGAAGACGACGACTTCCCGATCCCCGCTACGAACCGCATCCACCGCGTCGTCAATGCTCGCCAGATCATGCCCTTCGGCAGCAACAATGTCTCGACTGGCAAGGAACGCGACGAGATTGTCGGCGTGTTCGGCGCCGATGATCGGCACGTCGATCGGCTGTTCTGCCGATGACGTGGCCTGGGAGATCGTGAAGTTGATGATGGCGACGAAAAGGATCGGCCCCATGAGCGGACCCAGGAGAATTGCCGTCAACAGGGTGCGCCTGTCCCGCGAGTTATCGAGGATTTCCTTTCGACAGACCGTGAGAATCGCCGACATCATGATGGGTCGCCGCCTATCGCCGAGACGAAAATTTCTTCGAGATCCCGGTTTCCGTACCGGGCAGCCAGCTCCGAAGGGGTTCCATTTGCGGCGATCTTGCCGTGGGCGATGATCACCAGGTCGTCGGCAAGTGCGGAGATCTCCTGCATGACGTGACTGGAAATCAGAATGCAATGACCATCCCGGGCGAGTTCACGCAACCACTTGCGAAGCTGGCGAACCGCCATTACGTCGAGTCCGTTGGTCGGTTCGTCGAGCAACAGATGGGGAGGTTCATGGACAAGCGCCCGGGCGAGCGCCACCTTGGTCCGTTCGCCCTGCGAGAAGCCACTGGCCTTGCGATTGGCGACATCGCCGAGATCGAGTCGCTGGACGAGGTGGTCGATCCGCCTTGAGAGTGTCGCGGAATCCACGCCGCAGAGCTGGCCGAAGTAGCGAATGTTTTCCACTGCCGTGAGATGCGGGTAGAGGCCCGCGCCATGAGGCAGGGTGCCGATAATCCGGCGGACCGCCAACGGATCCTCCGAAACATCGATCCCACCGAGGCGCGCCGTGCCGGAACTGGGCTGCAGCACACTCGAGAGCACTCGCAGACAGGTGGACTTTCCCGCACCGTTTGGTCCCAGCAGACCGGTGATGAGCCCGTCCCGGGCTCGGAAACTGACATCGGACAGTGCCGAGATCTCACCGAATTGCTTGCTGAGCGAATCTACTTCGATCACGGCAGTCTCGAAATTATCGACGAAACGGGTAATCAGGGCCCAGGGCCGGCCGCGCTGAGGAAGAAGGGCGCTGGTATCACCCGATCAAGGCAGGCGAAGTCGAGCTCTTCGGTCGCTGCCGCGTCGATGAATTCCTGCATCAGATCCGGAACGCACCCGATTGGCGCCATACCGTGGCCCTGTCCGGTGAGCACAAGGTGGAGGCCGCCACTGAGGCCCCCGGCGATCGCGTCCTCTGCGTACCGGGAGGGTGTTGCGGGATCGTTGGAACCCGACAGCAGCAGCACGGGATCTGCGCTTACCAGCGGTTCCTTGAAATCCGGGTCGACTACGCCTTGCGGCCACTGCGCGCAAATGGTGTTCATGGCATCGACGATTGACGCACCCAGATAGGTCTCTGCATACCCGACCGAAGTCTCCACCGTTTCGAAGGGGTAATCCTCGCTGCAGATGACCGAGTTATGCATGGGGAAGCTCAGCGCCCGTTCTAGGTCGTCCGAGATCAGTTCGGCCTGCGCCAGCAGCAATTCGAAGCGCCCGTTGGCGGCCTCGTCAATGATCAGTGGAAGGAGCGCTGCGGACGAGTCCGAATAGCTGAAGAGCCGGGTGACACCCATCAGGTATTCCTCGGTGACTATCGTCTCTTCGATCTCCCCCGTCGTCGTATCGCTCGTTGCAAGGGAAACGGGGGATTCCTGAATTTGGGACATCACCTCGTCAAACACCGATCCCAGATTGCCAAAGCGAGCTGCGCACCCGGCATCTTGAGCACAACGCTCGAATATCCCGTCGAGCGCGTCCTGCGCGGCCGGCGCCATGTCGGGCCCCAGCGCCAGAGTCGGGGGAACCACGCCGTCGAGCACGACGGCGCGGACATGCTCGGGATAACGCCGCAGGTAGTGCTGGGCGACGCGGCTGCCGTAGGACACGCCGTACAGGTTCCACTGATCGACACCGAGCTCGCGTCTCACGGCATCGAGGTCCCGCACGGCTACGGACGTGGTAAAGAACCGCGGATCACGCTCGATGCTTGCCAGGCAGTCGTCTACAAGGCCGCCAAGAACACTCTCGTCGGCTATCTGAAAATCGACGTCGTCAGGCAATGCGCATTCAAAACCCGTCGCCGAGCGGCCGGTTCCGCGTTGATCGACGAGAATGATGTCGCGATCACGCCGCGCAGGCCCGAATGCGCCCCGCATCCGCATATAGAAGTCCACGGTGCTCTGCCCGGGGCCGCCGGCGATCAGGAGCAATGGGTCGGGTTGAGGGTCTGCTACCTGCGCCGGAATTCGGGCAACGAACAGATCGAACGTGGGACCGTCCGGTGCCGCAGGATCAAGCGGGACGCTAACGGTCGCACACTGGGCAAAGCGCTTTGACACGCCCGGCACCTCAAGCACGCAGCCCGATTCGTCGAGTTCCGCGCTTGCGTGCAGTGGTGCGAGACCAAGAACAAATGCGAATGACACCGCCAGGCCTGCCGGCATCTGCTTGCTCGGTTCCATTGGATCCGCTACTCGCCTCCGGACGGCATTTCGGATGGCGACGGCACGGTGCCGACGGTTCTTGCGGATACCGGAGCAATCACCGCGTACTCGACAAGGTCATACATGCGCTGGGTATGCGCGCGTCGGTCCGGCCCCGGGTAGCTGGAGGAGGTGGTGACCACGACCAGATCGTATTCAGGCACCAGAACGATGAACTGCCCGCCGTAGCCCCAGGCATAGGGCGTCTCGTGACCTGCCATCTGGCGAATCCACCAACCGTAGCCATAGGAACGGTCGTTTTCCCGGGTGGAAGTGGCGCGGCGGCGCAGCGATCTGGCGACCCAATCCGTCGAAATGATCTGTTTGCCGTTCGCCCTGCCACCGTTCAGATACAGCTCCCGAACTCAAGCATTTGTCGAGGAGTCATCTCCATGTCGTTGCCACCAAAGAAAATTCCTTGCGGATCCCTTGGCCATGCTGCGAGTCTGAATCCCAGGGGTTCGGCCAGTTCCTTGCGGGCAAATTCCAGCGTACTCATGCCGGTCGCCCGGGTGAGAATGGCCGAGAGGAGGTGCGTGTTTCCGGTGCTGTATTCCATGACCAGGCCCGGCGGCAACTCCAAAGGCTGTCGAAGCGCGAAGTCGACCCAGTTGGAACTCACTACCCAGGCACCGTAGTTGCGGTTGCTGGTGGTTTCCAGTCCGGATTGCATGGTCAGCAGGTTTTCGACGGTAATACCGGCCTTGGGCTTGTCTTCATCCGTCGACAGTTCAGCGGCGAAATACTCGCCAATGGGCTGACCCACGTTCTTGATGTAACCCTGATCGATGGCAATGCCCACCAACGCGGAAACCACGCTCTTGGAGACGGACTTGACGTTGGCGATGTCGCGGGCCGAGGTACCGTTGAAATAGCGGTCGACAATCAGCTCGCCGTCTCGGCTGATCAGGAGGCTCTTGATGCGCGGCATGGTTTCCGCCGCCCGAACCGCGCCCTCGAACTCCGCGGCGTCGGGCTCCGATTGCTGAGCCATTGCAGGCGTCGAAATCGCCAGGAACAGCAACAGGGCGCAGGTGGATACTGTGGCGACTCGAAGTGCTTTGCGCATAGGTTCGTCAAAGGTGCGCCGCAAGACGGCGGGAACCATACTACAGTCAACGTGCCGATTTCCATACACCGGAAGGCTGCCGCGAAGCCCGCATCCAACTGCAGCAAGCGAATTGACGGCACACACTGTCATAGGCAGGATGGCGCGCCACAATCCCATGACCGGCGAATTGCGACATGAAAGTCGATCTGCACACTCACTACTACCCGGCCCACTACTTCGATACCATCCGGGAGTTGGCAACCGAGTTCTCGTTTGCTACCGGTATAGCGGGCAATACCCTCATGAAATATCGAGGGACGCGGTTCTTCAGTATTACCCCGCCGATGACCGAACCCAAATTGCGCATCGAGGACATGGATCGCGTCGGTGTCGATGTGCAGGTGGTATCGGTGTCGACGCCCAATGTCTACTTCACCGATGCGGCGCACCAGCCGGCCGTAGCGGCCCGATTGAACGATGCGTACGCGGAACTGATTGCCGCCTATCCCGCGCGTTTCAAGGGGTTCGCCTCGATACCGATGGACAACCCCGACGCCGCGCTCGGGGAACTGGAGCGCGCCCTGGACGTCCTGAAGCTCAACGGCGTCATCCTGCAAAGCAATTTGTCGGGCGCCCCGTTGACGGACGAGCGATTTCGACCGTTCTTCGAGGAGGCGAATCGTCGCGGGGTATGTATCTTCATTCACCCGATCCTGCCGGCTGACCCGGAGCCCTTTGCCGAGTACTGTCTCGGGCCCATAGTCGGGTTTCCTGCAGACACAACGCTGGCCGTGGCGAAGATGTGCTATTCGGGCATGCTCCGGGAGCTACCGGATATTCGCTGGGTCATCGGCCACGCCGGCGGCACCATTCCGTGGCTGATGGAGCGGTTGGATAACGGCTACCGAGATTTTCCGGAGTGCCGGGAAAACATCGACGAACTACCCAGCGTTTATCTGAAGCGACTCTATTACGACACCGTCACTTTCAGTCAGCATACGTTGAAAATGCTGCGCGGCATGGTGGGCGCCGATCATATGGTCATGGGCAGCGACTATCCGCACTATCTCGGATCGATCGATCGGGCCGTGAGTTCGATCCAGGACCTGGAGGCCAGCGACTCGGACAAGGCGTCGATTTTCTCGGGTACCGCGCTGTCGATCCTCAACAACGTGGAGTAGGACGTGTTGGCACCGGTGGGGACAGCCCTTGCCCGGCGGGCGCCTCGCCGGTGTCGGTGCGCCGCGTGAGTTTCGCCACGGATTGCCAGGAGCCTGGCGATTACAGGTTCATTACGGCCACGGTGCATCCGACCGCAAAAATCGGGATCGGCGCATAGAAAAGCAGTTCGCCGGTTGAACCCTCAGCGGCGCCGGCAACGGTAATGAAAGTGCGGATCTCGAAGCCCCCCTGGCCGGCATCCCTGAGGGTTTCCTCATCCGTGTAGCTCAGCAGTTCATCCTTGCGGTTGTTGATGAAACGGTCGAGAAATTCGTGGTCCCAGACTTCGTTGATGACCCCGGAGTCGGGCGTGGCCGGCCAGTGGGAAATGCCCCCGGTACCCACCAATGCGATCCGCTCCGACTGCTCGTCGCAGGCGCGGCGCAGCGCGCGGCCGAATCGCCAGGCACGGTGCAGGGGGGTCAGCGGAGGTCCCTGGCAATTGATATTCACCGGTATCACCGGCAGATCATAGCGCGGTGTCAGGAAATTCAGCGGCACCATGATGCCGTGATCGAACTTCCATTCCTCCGCGTATGCCAGATCCGTGTCTTCCATGACCGAACGGATCAGGCGGCGGGACAAGTCCGGGTTGCCGGGAATCTTGCTTCGCCTGATGGCCAGCCAGTCCTCGTCCTCGATGGGACCTTCGTACTGTTCCGCCATGCCCATGCAATAGGCGGGCATGTTGTTCATGAAGAAGTTGGCGAAGTGTTCCGCGGCAACGATGATGAGCGCATCCGGCTCTGTGGCTTCGATGCGTTCGCGCATCCTGTCGTAGTTGGCGTACAACTCGTCCCGCAGCTTCGGGTCCGCCAGTTTTGCGCGGCCGGTAATGCCCGGCGCGTGACTGCAAACGCCAGCAAAGACCAGGCTCATTGATCGCGCTCCTCGAGCAGCGTATAGAGACCGCCCCGAACCGGACCATGCAGCTTCACGCCGTCCTTCATGGACTGAATGTACTCGTGCCATTCCTGCCCGATGAGGGCCGAATAGTGCATCAGGATCTGCCCATTGACGCCCATGACGTAGAGCAGCCCGATATCGCCGTCCCTGATCGCATCGCGCTCTTCGTCGTCGAGGTCATACTCCGAGAGCAATCCTTCGAAATCCTCCCGGTAGCGCTGCTGCGTATGGGGATCCCGATTCAGTTGGTAGAGCAGTTTCTGGACGTAGTAGAGGCTCATCGTGCAACCCGCTTATCGGCCCAGGAATGGCACTCGATGGGTATCGTGGGCGATGCAGATGTTCTTGGTTTCCATGTAGAAGTCGAAGCTGTAGTCGCCGCCGTCGCGCCCTATACCGCTGTACTTCATGCCACCGAAGGGCGAGGGCAGGTGGCGGTTGTTTTCGGAGTTGACCCACACCATGGCGGCATCAAGGCCTTCGGCGAACCGGTGGGCGCGTCCGGCGTCGCCGGTCCATACATAGCCCGCCAGACCGTAGCGGACGTCATTCGCCAGACGTAGCGCCTCGGCTTCGTCGCTGAAGGGAATTGCCGTCAGGACTGGTCCGAAGATCTCTTCCTGGGCGATTCGCATGTCGTTACGGGCCGAGGAAAAGAGCGTCGGCGGCACAAAATTGCCATCGGAAGGTCCGGGGGACGTGCCGGTGGCGACCTGGGCGCCCTCGCGTCCGGCGATCTCCACGTAGCTCCTGACTTTCTCCACATGCCGCGGGTGGATCAGCGGGCCGATCTCGGTCGTCGGATCCAGGGGGTGGCCGACCTTGATCTGGCGGATTCGTTCCGCGACCTGCCCGACGAAATCGTCGTAGACGCTGTCCTGGACCAACAAACGGCTGGAGGAGGTACATCGCTCACCGTTGAGGCTGTAGATCATGAATACGGCGGCATCCAGCGCGCGCTCCAGGTCCGCATCGTCGAAAACCACCACGGGATTCTTGCCGCCGAGTTCGAAATGCAGCCGCTTCAGGGTTCTCGCCCCCTGAGCCATGATCAGGCTGCCGGTGCGCGATTCACCGATGAACGCCACGGCCTTGATGGCCTCGTGTTCGGTCAGGGCGACGCCGGCCCGCTCGCCAATGCCCTGGACAGTGTTGAGGACACCCGCGGGCAAGCCGGCTTCGCTGCACGTCTCGGCCAGCAGCGCGGCCGACAGAGGGCTCCATTCGGCGGGCTTGTGCACCACCGTGCAGCCTGCCGCCAGCGCCGGTGCGATCTTCCAGGTCGACAGCATGAAGGGCGTGTTCCAGGGCGTGATGGCACCCACCGGACCGATGGGCTGGCGCACCGTATAGTTCATGTGTTGCGCCGCCGGCAGGGCCAACCCATCCCGCGCGCCAGGCGCACGGTCCGCGAAAAATCGGAAATTCTCCGCACCCCTTTTGGCGGCCGCAGCCATGAAACGGATCGGCTGGCCGGTATCCATGGATTCCACCATCGCGATTTGTTCGGCCTTGGCCTCGATGGCATCGGCGATGTCATGGAGCAGCGCGCGGCGTTTGCCACCCGCCATCGCCCGCCAGTCAGCGAATGCCCTGGTTGCGGCCTGCGCCGCACGGGCGATGTCGTGCGCGTCTCCGGAAGCCACCGCGCCGAGATAGCTGTTGTCCACGGGCGTATGGTTGTCGAAGGTCTCACCGGACGAGTCCTCCGCTCCGCCATCGATCCAGTGGCTCAGCGTGCCGCTCTTGAACCTGTTCAGGAAGGCGTCTGCTTTCGCCAGGTTTTCCGTCAATTTGTCGCTCATCGGTTGGAATCCGCTTTGCGCGCACGAACGTGCTCGTGCAGGTTGTTGCGCTTGTAATTGAGTTCCGGATGAAACTCCTGAATATTGAAGGAAATCGCCAGCGGCGAATCCTTGAAGGGGGCACTCAGTTGATCGCAGATCACCTCGAACAGTCCCTGGCCGACCTCCTTGCGCACTTCGAGGGGGCGTCCGTGCCCGATGATCGCGGTGACATGGACGAATCCGTTGTCCGGATGACCGTCGGCGACACGATAGTGCTCACGCCGCTCTGCGCGGACACGCAATCCTCCCAGCGGGAATACGTCGTAGCCTGCCGCCGCGGTGTGCAGACG
Organism: Candidatus Rariloculaceae bacterium; assembly: GCA_965262365.1. GTDB lineage: Bacteria > Pseudomonadota > Gammaproteobacteria > Steroidobacterales > Rariloculaceae > UBA6522. The sequence continues at coordinate 1,248,160 of OZ253541.1, read as the reverse complement.
GTCCAGCAATCCATCCAGGTCGATCCGGTCTTCGAGGTTGGCGGAATATTCGACGATCAGATGCGGCATTCGGGCGGTGGTATTTGCTCGGCTGGAAAACGCGTGCATTATATAGATAATCGCTACAGAGCTTGTCCCACCCGCCTGGCCGATGGCCACTAATCCCCAGCATCAATACCGTGACTCATCACCGTTCTGTTGACAAATTGGAGGGCTCGATACCGCCCGTGATAACGCCGTTCGCCAACGGTTCGGTTGACTATGGCGCGTATCGGCGACTGGTGGAATTCCAGGTGGACAACGGCTCCCACGGCGTTCTGGTCAACGGGACCAGCGCCGAGCCTTCGTGCCTGAGCGTCGGGGAGAGAAACCGCCTCGTGTCCCTGGCGATGGAGACCGTGAACGGGCGCATCCCCGTGGTCGCCGCGACCGGATCGCAGTCGCTGGCGGAAACGCGGCAACTCACCGAACACGCCGTGGATGCCGGCGTCGACGCGCTGTTGGTGGTGACTCCCTACTACATACGACCGCCGCAAAGGGGACTGGTGGAATACTATCGGCAACTGGCCACCGGTCACGACACCCCGTGGATGATCTACCACATACCCGGTCGAGCCGCCGTCAGCGTCACCCTGGACACGCTAAGCGCTCTCAAGGACCAATTCGAGCACTTTGTGGGCATGAAGCACGCCGTGAACGACCTCGGGTTCGTATCGGAATGTCTCAATGCCTTCGGCGCCGACTTCAAGATCTTCGTCGGACTGGAAGAGTTGAGTTTCCCCGAGATGGCCATTGGCGCCTGTGGACTCATGAACGCCGTAGGCAACCTGAAGCCCCGCCCGCTCGCGGATATCTGTCAGGCGGTCTGGGATGGTGACCTGGTACGGGGCCGGGAACTGCACCATGAACTCTTTGAGCTCAACCAGGCCGTTTTCTACGACACCAATCCGATCCCGATCAAGTACATGATGCGGCGCATGGGCCTGTTGACCAAGAACGAACACCGCCCGCCCATGATGCCGGCGACCGCGGAGCTTGAGCGGCGCCTTGACGGCGTGCTGAAACGGGCCGGGCTGTTGCCCGCGAGCGCGGCCTGATGCGGCTACTGAGTTTCCAAACCGCCGCCGGAGCCAGCTTCGGTGCGGTCAAGGGCGATGGCGTGGTGGACCTGGGAAGGCGTCTGGGCGACGGCGGCCAAACGCTCCGCGGTTGGTTGGAAAACGGCGCCGGGACGGCCGACGTAGCCGAGCTTGAGGCGATCGTTGCCCGGTCCGATATAGATCTGCCGCTGGAAGACCTTAGCTACCTGCCCACCGTTCCCGATCCCCAGAAGATCATCTGCATCGGCGTCAACTACGGAGATCGCAACGCGGAATATCGGGACAGCAAGAACCAGGCGAAATACCCCAGCGTCTTTCTTCGAACCCGCGAGTCCCTGGTGGGCCACAGGGAACCGATCCTCCGGCCTCCCGAGTCGGAACAGTTGGACTACGAAGGGGAAATCGTGCTGATCGTCGGCAAATCGGGTCGCCGTATCCCTCGGGACCGAGTGTGGGATCACATCGCCGGCCTCACGCTGATGAACGAAGGCTCGGTGAGGGATTGGCTTCGGCACGCCCGCTTCAATGTCACCCAGGGGAAGAACTTCGAGCGCTCCGGAAGCCTGGGGCCCTGGATGGTCACCACCAACGAACTGACCGGCAAGGAGTCCTTTCACCTGACGACGCGGGTGAATGGCGAGGTGAGGCAGGATGACTCCACGGCCAACCTGCTGTTTCCGTTCGACTATCTCGTCTCATACCTCTCGACCTTCATGCGCCTGCAGCCCGGAGACGTGATTGCCACCGGAACGCCCACCGGCGCCGGGGCGCGGTTCGACCCGCCGAAGTACCTCAAGCCGGGAGATGTCGTGGAGGTGGCCGTTCCGGGAATCGGCACGCTGGTTAACTCCGTCGAGGACGAGACCTAGCCGAGCAGGGCCTCCGGCAGCCAGGTGGCGATGCCGGGAAAGACGCATAGCAGGACGATGCCCAGCACCATCAACAGGACGTAGGGCAGGGCGCCGCGCAGAATGTTCGGTAGCCCCACATCCGGCGCAATGCTGTCGATGACATAGAGATTGAGCCCCACGGGAGGTGTGATCAGTCCGATCTCCATGTTGATGGTCAGCACCACCGCAAACCAGTAGGGGTCGAAACCGGCCTGCAGGACAATGGGCATCAGGATTGGAGCGGTCATCAGGATAACCGCCACGGGCGGCAGGAAGAACCCTGCGACCAGCAGGAAGACGTTGATCATGGCGAGCAACACCCAGCGATTGACCTCCATCGCGGCGATCCACTGGGCGATGGACTGGGTCACGAACAGGCTCGACAGCATGTAGCTGAAGAGCGCCGCCGCCGCGATGATCATCATGATCATGACGCTCTCGCGTGTGCTGCTGCTGATAATTCGCCACAACTTTGCGGGATTCCAGATTCTGTAAACCACCGCAACCATGACCAGGCAGAGCATCGCGCCCACGCCGGCGGCCTCCGATGGCGTCGCGACACCGCCGTACAACACGTAGAGTATGCCCACCACGATGAGCAGGAACGGCAGGACGCGGGCTCCATGCCGCAGGTTCTCCATGAGGTTGAACTGCCGTTTCTCCCGGGCACGGCCGAACCCGTCCCGCCACGCATGCACCATCGACCAGGCGCTGAACAGGCCCGTGAGCATGAGTCCCGGCAATATGCCGGCGATAAACAGGCGGCCAATGGATGTGCCAGTCGAGATGCCGTAGACGATCATGGTCACGCTTGGCGGGATGAGGATGCCCAGCGTGCCCCCCGCGGCGATGGAGCCGGCAGCCAGGCCGTCGGGATAACCGCGTTTGCGCATCTCCGGGATGCCCATCTTGCCGATCGCGGCGCAGGTGGCGGGGGATGAACCGCTGAGCGCGGCAAACAGGGCGCAGGCGCCGAGATTGGAAATCGCGAGCCCGCCGGGGATTCGATACAGCCAACGATCCAGAGCGCCGTAGAGATCGCCGCCGGCAGGCGAAGCCGCCACCGCCGCACCCATGGCTATGAACATGGGAATCGACACCAGCGTGAAATCTGCGAGCCCCGAAAAGAACAGCTCGCCCGTAATAACGAGGCTACCGACGCCGTCGAACATCGCCAGGAAGACCAGGGCGACAACAACGAGCCCGAAAGCCACTGGTATACCGCTGGCCAGAACCACGATCGAGACAATGCCGATCAGAATTCCAATCGCCAGCGGGCTCACGCGACTGGTTCCCCGTTGTCATCCTGGCCGCGCGGCCGGGGCCGCCCGGTGACGAGGCACAGAACGTCCGCCGTGTACTGCAGCGTGAGAATGCCGAGACCCACCGGCAGGGTCAGCAACGGTATCCACAGCGGCGGCCCCCAGACCGACTCGGTAGTCCAGCCGAATTCCCACGCCTCGTGAAAATATTGCCAGCCGGTCCATGCAAGCACCGCGCACGCCGCCCAGGCAAGGACCGAGGCAGCCAATGCCAGATACCGGCGGGGGCGAGTGGACAAGTAGTGCGGCAGCAGATCCACGGTGACGTGGCCGCGGGTCAGGAGAACGTAGGGACTGCCCAACAGGGTTGAGGCAACTACGGCAAAGGTGACGAATTCCGTCTGCCAGATGGTCGGCTGCGCGAAAACGTAGCGAACCAGGACCATGTGGCAGACGACGACGCAGCCAGCCGCAAGGCAAACCGCGGCGACCGCGCCGCAGGCCTTCGAAAGCGCGGTCACCGCGCGAACGAACGAGTCAACGAGTCGATCGACAGGAGTTACGCGTGTCGATGACACGATCGGATCGCTCGTCGATGCCGCCGCGCGCGCCTCACTCCACGGCCAGCGCTTTGCCGATGAGTTCGGCTCCGCCTTCGACTTCTTCGGCAAATACGGCGTAGGACGTCTCCTCGGCGATCGCCCGCCACGCCTCGACCTGCTCCCGGGTCATATGGACAATCTCCACACCCGCCTCGGAGAAGACTCGTTCAAGCTCTTGATCCAGGCGCTGCGCCTGCTCGAAGAAATAGTCTTCGGCGGCTTGTCCGGCCGCGAGCAGCGCAGCCTGTTGTTCGCTGTTGAGACCATCCCAGGTGCGCGTGCTGACAAGAACCGGCTCGTACATGAACCAAAGGCCGAATTCACCGGGCGCGGTCAGGCAGGTCGTGTGCTCGTGGATTCTGAAGGTCACGAAACTGGCGGAACTGGTGCTGGCGGCATCCAGCACGCCGGTTTGCATGGCCGTATAGATCTCCGAGCTGGGCATCGACGTGATGGACGCGCCGGCCCGGACCATCATTCGCTCGAACGCGGGTCCCGCCGCGCGAATCACCTGACCCTGGATATCGTCCGGCCAGAGGATGCAGCGCTCGCTCGAAACAAAGCCGCCGGCCAGCCATGAGTCCGCCAGGACCATGGCGCCGGCGCCTTCGATGATGGCCTTGATGTCGTCCATGAATGCCGAATCGTTGAGGCGCGCAGCGTGATCGTGATTCTTGACCAGGCCCGGCATGAGCGTCGCGCTGAACTGCGGGTGGCGGCCGCTGGCGTAGTCCAGGGGCAGGGCGGCAATGTCCAACCGCCCCCGCACGAGCACGGACCACTGATCGCCCGCCTTGAACAGAGACTGCCCCGGATAGACCCGAATGGACAAGTCCACATCGGCCGCCTCGACCTCCCGGGCGATGGTCTGCACCATCTCGTCCCGGACATCGCCGGTGCCTCCCGGCCATTGGTGAGAGGCTCTGAGTATGGTCTGCGAAGAGGCTGGTGCAGGCGCGCCGCTGAGCACGACAGCCAGGCAGATGGAGCATAGAGTTGAGTCTTTCATTGGCTCGATTGTCTCGGTTAGTCGAGGTGCCGGTCAATATGGTACGCGATAAAGTACAATCCCACGCCATGAAAATGAGACGCTTCCTGATCGCATTGCTGCTGGGTAGTACGGCAGCTTCCACTCTCTTTGCGCACGGCATAACCGGCGAGGACCAGACGTTCCTGTTGACCAACGTCGGTCCGCAGATCGGCGCCTACATCTACCTGGGAGCCAAGCACATGGTAACCGGGTACGATCACCTGGCGTTTCTGGCCGGCGTTATCTTCTTCCTGTACCGATTGCGCGACGTGGTTACCTACGTAACGCTGTTCGCGGTGGGGCACAGCGCGACCCTGCTGCTGGGCGTGCTCGGAGGCGTTCACGCCAATCCGTTTCTCATCGACGCTGTAATCGGCTTTTCCGTGGTCTACAAGGCATTCGAGAACCTCGATGGATTCCGTCATTTCGGCTTTCAGCCCAACATGAAAGCCGCCGTGCTCATCTTCGGATTCTTTCACGGGTTCGGACTCTCGACGAAACTCCAGGATCTGGCTATCTCCCCGGATGGGCTTATAACCAACATGCTGTCCTTCAACGTTGGGGTTGAACTCGGCCAATTGGTGGCCTTGAGCGTGATGCTGATCGCCTTCAACGCCTGGCGCGCGACGGACAGCTTTCTGCGCCACGCCTATGCCGCCAACGTCCTGCTGATGGTGGCTGGGTTCATGCTTATCGGCTATCAGCTCACGGGATACTTTACGTCGTGAGCCGGTATCAGGGACGTCCTCGCGTCCAATAGCATCACAGATAGCCTGCCCGAGCTTTTACCGGAACTCGTGACAGGCTATCCTTGCGCTCACAGCACCTGGGCTAGGTGGCAGAGTGGTTATGCAGCGGCCTGCAAAGCCGCGGACCCCGGTTCAATTCCGGGCCTAGCCTCCATCATTGGGTTGTGCCGAGCCAGTGCGGCGCTGGTCCAAGGGAAGGATCCTCGTCCGGGACCCCGATCCCCAATCGGTCGGCAGGTGCGCTACAGGTGTTCCCAATTCGCGACACCGCCCGGTACCGATCGGAACAGCGGATGGACCCGCGGCGTGGCCACCTTGCTTGCCCGCCGCCGAATCTGGCCGAACCAGTCAGATTCGCCCAATGCGTCCCGGCGGCCGCATGGTAGTATCGAGGCATTGTCATTCGCGAGGCGTCAGCCGGCAAGAGCAGTCGATCGAACCACGGCCATGACCCCGGAAATCTACACCATTATTGCCGTCGCCATTGCGCTGGCGGGCCTGATCCTGAACGGCCAGCGGTCCATCGCGCAATCGATCGCGAGACTGCGCGGGGAACTCAATGCGCTCCGCGAACAGGTCAATCACGACATCGCCGCGCTCGGCGAACAGGTGAATCGCGACATCGCGGCGCTCAGCGAGCGTGTGGCCCGGCTCGAAGGGCTGCTTGAAGGACTCCGCGACGCTATTACCGCCAAGGCGGCCTGACCGGACCCCCACCGCCTTGTCGTAGCGCCCGCCCGCCGGCAGGACTGGAACCGTGCCTCATGAAACCCTATCTCTTTACATACAGCGCAGCCTGTTCGCAGGTGGGAGTACACGCCATACTCAACGCCACTAACGCCATTCAAAACTGGATTGCGCCGTTTCCGCACTCGGCGATCCTCGTTTCCAATCTTGATACTCGAGAACTGGGCGCCATCCTCCGCCATCATTTGAACGGAGCCTGGTTTGTAGTCACGCAAATCGATAGCCAGTTGATCGACGGATGGCTGCCCGGCGATTTGTGGCAGTACGTCAATAATCCTGATGGGGCGTCGATAGCGGGACTGGTCCCGCACCAACCTTTCCCTCCTCCCGGCGGATACGGCGATCCGTCCAAGGGGCTGGTGGGCTCCGCCATCGGGCGAACCAAGGGCTGGCAGGTAAGGGGATGGTAGGCTCGGCAATCGAGCGAAAGTTATAGCAGCCTGATATTTTCCTGGCATATGGCATGAGAACAACCGCAGATCAATGTGATGTGCGCGGGTTATCGGGGCGCTACTCATAGCGCAGCAACTTACAACAAGCTTCTTCCCCGACAAAGGGACCGCCGCCGTCTCGGCGATTTCTCCCCCAATCCATGCAAGATCGGCTGGCTTCGTACCTTGACGCCACGCTTGGCCGGCTTGTCTAATGGCGTCACCTCCCAGTGGCGAGCCGGACGTGCCCACGCTCAATTTCAAAGGCAAGGTCTTCGTAGAGAACCACCACTTGGCGGTGCCCTACCACGAACTCGTGCCCGTGAAGTCCAAGGGCCTGTCCAAGACCGCGAGCCTGCATGACAACCTGATCGTCCACGGCGACAATCTGGCCGCGCTCAAGGCGCTGATGCCCACCTACCACGGCAAGGTGAAGTGCATCGCCATCGACCCGCCCTACAACACTGGCAACGTCGGAGAAACGCCTCGGGGCCAAACTCTTCGCTGGCGATATTGCCGCCGCTGAAGGTCTTGCTCTAAGCTGAGGGTCTCCGCTTGCGGGAATCGCCAAGGTTGTTTCTATGCCTGCCCATCGCTGCTTCACCCTGATTGCGCTTCTGATCTGGTCCGTACAGCCGATTTTCGGTCAGGCCGAAACGATTGCGTTGATTGGCACCGGAGAGGTGTCGAGAGCATTCGGGCCGCGACTCGCCGAGCTTGGGCACCAGGTCGTCTATGGTTCGCGAACACCTGAACGCATCGACGTTCTGGAGATGGTCCAGGCAACGGGCGACGGTGCATCCGCCGCGTTGCCTGCCGACGCAGCCGCGCAGGCCGACATCGTCATGCTAAACGTACCCTGGAGTGTTGCCGAAGAAGTGGCGCTTGGCCTCGGCGATCTGTCCGGCAAGATCGTCATCGGCCTCGCCGAGGCGCTGGGCTATGAAGCCGTCGATCTCGGACTCGTGCGTTACGCGCATGTCGTAGAAGGGCTTTACCTGCTCCGCACGAATGCGAGGGACCTCGCCGGAGAGCACTTCGAATTCCATTTTCGACGACGCGAGACCGCGGTACCGCAGACAATACGATAACCGCCGGACTCACCCGCGACCATAGGGCTCCAGACAATGAATAACAAGCATCAAGGCAAGGCCATCGTGGGCCTTGCTTGCCTCGTCCTGACGGGTACAATCGCAGCGCAGCAGCGAACCACGCCGGCGTTCGGGTTGCACGAGAACACACCCAGAGTGCACGCCTTCACGGGCGCAAACGTCGTCGTTGCGCCCGGGACAACGCTTGAAGGCGGTACCGTGATCATCCGCGACGGAATCATCGAGGCGGTGGGCGCGGCGCCGGCGATTCCCGCGGACGCCCGCGTTTGGGCATTGGAAGGACGAACCCTGTACGCGGGATTCATCGATCCCTTGACGGAAGTCGGGCTTCCGGAAGGCATGGCGCCGCCTTCGGGCGGGCGGGGCGGGACGGCCCAGGCCTCGGCACCCGGGCAAGCGAACGGTGACGGCGCTCGCTATTGGAACGCACACGTGCGACCGGAGAATGACGTCGCTGCGGCACTCGTATTGGGGAACGGCACAACGGAGGAATTGCGGGAGCTGGGATTCACCACGGTGCTCTCCGTGCCGCGCCGCGGCGTACTTCGGGGTCAGAGCGCGCTGGTGAGCCTCGGTGATTCCACGGAGCCCAGGCAAGTGATCGTCGCGCCCCGCGTGGCACAGCATGCGGGTTACCAGACCGGCGGGGCGCGCGGGGACGGTCCGTCCGTTGAATCGGACTATCCCTCGTCGCTAATGGGCGTGATCGCACTCCTTCGCCAGGCACTTTACGACGCGCAGTGGTACGAAGCCGCGCTGGCCTACTACGCGGACGAGCCGGCCACGGAGCGTCCCGCTGCCAATCTCTCGCTGGAAGCGATGCTGCCGGTCATCAACGCGGAGCAGCCGCTGTTCTATCACGCCGATGACGAACTCGACTATCAGCGCGTGCTCAACATTCAGGATGAGTTCGACCTGGATGTCGTGCTCGTGGGCAACGGCTACGAGTACCGGATGCGCGAACTGCTCGCTACCTCGGGAGTCGGGATCATCATCCCGCTGGACTTCCCCGACGCGCCGCAAGTCGACACGCCGGACCGTGCGCTGGGTGTGTCGCTGGAGCAGCTCCAGCACTGGGAGCTTGCCCCATCGAACGCCGCGTTTCTGGCGGAGGCGGGTGTGTCCTTCGCCTTCACCAACGACGGGCTCGAAAATTCCGGAAACGAGTTCTGGGCCAATCTGCGATCCGCAGTAGAGCGCGGGCTCGATGAAGACACCGCACTGGCCGCGCTCACCACGGTACCCGCGGAACTCGTGGGCGCCGGGGAGAGGCTCGGCACGATCGAAACCGGAAAGATTGCAAACCTGGTGATCGCCGACGGCAGTCTCTTCGCTGCGGATTCCGAGGCCGAGATCGAGCTGGTTGTGGTCGACGGCATGCCGTATGAACTTGAGGCGTTTGGACGATTCGATCCCGAGGGCGTGTGGCGCGCCACGTGGCCGGGCGGCACCGGCGACTGGGAGTTGTCGGGCGACTCCGGACGGTTGACGCTCACCGTGGACGAGGAAGAGTACCAGGGGCGCGCGGAAGGCGACGAGCTGATCCTCTTGCCTTCCGCTGAAGTGTTTGGCGGAAGCGAGGCGTTCGCGCGGATTTCGGCCTATCACAACGAGGGCACGGTGGCGGGGATCGCTGAACTGCCGTCTGGAGACACGTTCGGCTGGAGTGCGGTGAGAATCGGAGACCTGCCCGAGGAACCGGATGAGGCGAACGGGGACGACGCAGAGGACGGGGAGGAAGAGCCCGACCAGCCGGAAGAGCCCGACATCCCGCTGCTGGCGTGGAACCAGTACCCGGCCGGTGCCTACGGAGTGACCGAGATCCCGCCACAAGTCGACTCACTCCTCATAACCGGGGCGACCATCTGGACCGGCGGGCCACAGGGGCGGATCGACGACGGCGATCTGCTCATCCGCGGGAACCGTATCGAGGCCGTGGGCCAGAATCTTGAGGCGCCGCGGGATGCGGTCGTCCTGGACGCCACCGGAAAACACGTGACGGCCGGGCTCATCGATGCCCATTCCCATTCGGCGGTCAGCCGCAGCGTGAACGAGGCGGGCAGTGCGGTGACATTGGAAGTACGTATCGCCGATGTCCTGAATCCCGCCGACATCGCCATCTATCGCGAACTCGCCGGCGGGTTGACGACGGCAATGCTGTTGCACGGTTCCGCCAACCCGATGGGCGGGCAGGCACAGGTCGTCAAGTTGCGGTGGGGCGAGAATGCCGATGGTTTGCGTTTCGATGGCGCGCCCCCGGGAGTCAAGTTCGCGCTTGGCGAGAACGTGAAGCAATCCAACTGGGGCGACCAGTACAGGGATCGCTATCCGCAGACCCGGATGGGTGTCGATCAGATTATCCGCGACACGTTCCTGGCTGCCGCCAGTTACGGGCGCGAGATGGATCAGGCCGGCCGGCGTGGGCCGCCGGTACGGCGCAATCTCCGGCTCGACGCGGCGCTGGAGATTCTGAATGGGGAACGGCTGGTGCACGTGCACTCCTACCGCCAGGACGAGATCCTGGCCTTTGTACGGCTCGCCCAGGATTTCGACCTCGACGTCGCCGCTTTCCAGCACGTGCTTGAAGGCTACAAGGTCGCCGAGGCGATCGCCGAACTCGGTGCGGGCGGCTCGACGTTCAGCGACTGGTGGGCCTACAAGTTCGAGGTCTATGACGCCATTCCCTACAACGGCGCACTGATGCACCGTGCCGGTGTCGTGACCTCGTTCAACTCCGACAGCAACGAGTTGGCGCGCAGGCTGAATACCGAAGCCGCAAAGGCCGTGAAGTACGGCGGGGTGAGCGAGGCGGAAGCACTGGCGTTCGTCACGATCAATCCGGCGATGCAGCTACGCATCGACGATCGGGTCGGTTCGCTCGAACCGGACAAGGATGCCGATTTCGTGATCTGGAGCGGTCACCCGCTTTCGAGCTTCAGCCGCGCGGAGCAGACCTGGATCGAGGGCCGCAAGTACTTCGATATCGCACTCGACGCCGGGATGAGACAACAGATCGCCGCCGAGCGCTCGCGCCTGATTCAGAAGGCGCTCGCGATGCAAGCGAACGGTGGAGGGGGATCGGATGGAGGCGGCCGGGGACGTGGCGGCCCGCCGACGGATCTTTACTCCACATGCCTCGAACTCTACGGATGTCTGGAGGAGGCGCACCCATGAGATTACTGACCATGACCTTGCTGGCCGTCTCGAGCACGGCAGCCGCGAATCCGAATATTCCACCTCCGCCGCAGAGCGAGCCGATTCTCGTCATCAACGCGGTGATTCACACCGTCAGCGGCGAGACGATCGCCGATGGCCGGATGCTGTTCAGCGAGGGGCGCATCGAGACCATTTCCGGCGGCAGTATTGAGGCCCCGAACGCGCGCGTCATCGATCTCGGTGGCAGGCATGTGTACCCGGGCCTGATCGCCGCGCACACGGCGCTTGGCCTGGTGGAGATCAGCGCGGTCCGTGCGACCAGCGACGTGGCGGAGCCGGGGCTGGTCAATCCCAACGCCCGCACGGAGGTCGCCGTCAATCCGGACAGCGAACTCCTTCCCGTGGCTCGCGCGAACGGCGTGCTGGCAGCGTTGTCGGTACCGAGCGGCGGGTTGATCCGGGGTACCTCCGCGGTGATCCAGCTCGATGGCTGGACCTGGGAGGACATGACGGTGAAGGCGCCGGTGGGCATGCACGTCGCATGGCCCGTGATCAGTATTCCCGGCGACGTGGACCCGGAACGCGAGGAGCAACTCACGGAGGCCCGCGAGGAGCGTATCGGCGAGCTCGAAGCAAGCCTGAAGGCTGCGGCCGCGTACCGCACGGCTCGTGAGTCGGGCGAGCCGGTCGAAATCGATTTGCGCTGGGAGGCGATGATTCCGCTGTTCGACGGCTCGCTGCCCGTGTTCGCGCACGTTCAGGACCTCGCGCAGATTCGACACGCGATGCATCTGGCGGAGCAATACGGCCTGAAGCTGGTACTCGTGGGCGGCGCCGATGCCTGGCGCGTGGCCGACCAACTGGCCGAACGCGATATACCGGTGATTGTGAGTAACGTGCTTCGACTTCCGCTGCGGCGGTGGGAAGACTACAACGCGCCTTTCGCAAACCCGGCGAAGCTCGCCGAAGCCGGCGTCACGTTCAGCATCGCGACTTCCGGCGGCACTTTCGATGCCGGACACGTACGCAATCTACCGTATGAGGCCGCGATGGCCGTCGCGCACGGGCTTGACGCCGGCGAGGCGCTGAAGGCCGTGACCCTCTACCCGGCGCAGATCCTAGGCGTCGATGATCGGCTCGGATCGCTGGAAGCGGGCAAGGATGCGACGTTCATCGTCACCGACGGCGATCCGCTGGATATCCGGACACAGGTTGAGCGGGCCTTCGTGCAGGGCAGGGAAATCGACCTGTCGAGCCGGCACACGACGTTGTACGAGAAGTACTCCGAGAAGCTCGATCAGATCGAAGACAGGGAGTAACGGGAGCCGAACGACGCTCAACCCATGATGAAGCGCTCGAGCTGCTCGATCAGCGCCTCCTGGTCTTCCATCATGGCGTTGACCAGGTCTCCGATGGCTACGACGCCGACCACGGCGGAACCGACGGTCACCGGCAGGTGGCGAATGCGCTTATCGGTCATCAACGACAAGCCCTGTTGAACAGTGGCGTCGGGGGAGATCGTGAGCACCGGCGTGCTCATGACCGTCCCGACGGACGTGTCCTGCGAGCGGAGTCCCTTGAGGATGACCTTGCGCGTGTAGTCCCGTTCGGAAATCAGGCCGACGAGTTGGTCGTCGACCATGACGAGCAAAGCGCCCACCCCGTGTTCGTCCAGGCGGCGTATGGCCTCAAGCACGGTATCTTCCGGTGCAACGGACCAGATGTCGGTGCCTTTCTTGCGGAGAATGTCACGGATGTTCTGCATAGTCTTTCTCTCTTTATTGTCTATTGTATGTTTTGTGCCGATTGCAGTGACCAATGCCTCCGCCACCAGTTCCGGCGTCGTCAATCATCAGGCCTCGCTCGACACCGGTAGCCTGTTCACCCGTTCGATGACTTCCGCCACGGCTTCAGCGCGTCGAACCAGCGACGGCTCGTTGTCCAGACCAGGGTCGTGCTCGTTCTCCCATTGCTCGACCCGCTGACGCCGGAGTTGCTCGCGTGCATCGATCCAGCGCACGCGGGCACCGTGATCCATGGTCTGCACAAACCCCTGCTTGCCGGCGCGGAAGCCTTCCGTGAGCGGGATGTGGCTGGGACAAACCACATCGCAGCATCCGCATTCGATGCAATCGAACAGACCGAGGTCATCGAGAGTCTCGAACCGCTCGCCTTTGACTGCGCGGTACAGCTCCTGTGGCATGAGGTGGGCGGGGCAGGCGGTGACGCAATCGCCGCAACGAATGCACGGCAGTTCACCGGCACCGCGGCCCAACTCCCGTTCGGTGGGCACGAGGATACAGTTGGTAGCGCGCATGACAGGCACGGAGTCGCTCTCGAGTGAAATGCCCATCATGCTGCCGCCCATGATCAGGCGTGAGATCGGCGGTTTGTAGCCCCCGCAGGCGGCAACGACGTCTGCGATTCGGGTTCCGAGGCGTACTTCGAGATTGCGCGGGCGCGCGATGCCGCGTCCTGTGACCGTCGTGATGCGTCTGGTCAGCGCTTCCCCGGATTGCAGAAAACGGTAGAGCGCTGCCGCGGTGCCGACGTTCTGACACAGGTAACCGATGTCGGTAGGGTGGGCGAGGGACGGCACTTCGTGTCCGGTCAGCGCCTGAATGAGCTGACGTTCACCCCCGGCGGGATAGATGGTCGGCACGGTGACCAGGGTCAGGTGTTTCCCGGCGTTTAGCAAAACCAGTTCCCGACTCAGCGCCTCACGGGCTTCGACCTTGTCCCGTTCGACAACCACGCACCCCCGTGCGGCACCGGTCAGCGCCACCAGCGCGAGTGCGCCGGCGAGGACTTCGCGCGGCGAGGTCCTCATCAATATGTCATCGCAACTGATATAGGGTTCGCACTCGGCTCCGTTGAGCACAACCGTGTGCATCGGCTTTCGCCGGGTCGCAGCGAGCTTGATTCCCGTCGGGAACACCGCGCCGCCGAGCCCGGCCAGGCCCGCCCGCGACACGGCCGTGGCCAGCTCTTCCGGGGTGTCCCACTGCGTCGGATCGGGTGGCTCGAATTCCGGCCACGCTTCATCTTCACCGTCAACCTCAAGCACGGCGCACAAGGCTTCGCGACGGCGCGCGTGGCCCACCGGATGCGATTCCAGCGAGCGCACCGTACCGGAGGTGCTTGCATGGGTCCACGTGCTCAGCGGCCCGCCACCCCGCACCAGCGGCTGACCGCGCAGTACGCGCTGCCCGCTCTTGACCGCCGGACGCATGTCCCGCGCCGAAAGGCCTCCTTCCAGCGGCAGGACCAGTTCGGCCGGGAGGGGAGCGGATTCCAGCGGAGCCCGCGTGCTCATGCGCTTGCGCGGCGGCAACCTGAGTCCGGCGGGACGGCGTACTGGGCCTTCAAGGATTTCCACGTTATCGGACACCGAATCTGCGGCCTGCCGCAAACACCACCAGGGAACTGCAAGACCGGATGGCCACCATCTTCTGCCTGTCTACCGAGTGCCTGTCTTCCGATCCGGCCCGTATGCTAGCAGGGATTGGCGCTCCAACGGTTGCGATTTCACAAGGAGAGCCAGCGTTGCGCATGTGGAAATACGCCTGCGTCCCGCGGCCGTCCTGGCGCGGGTTGAAACTCGAAGGTACTGTGGACGAATATGGGGGACGGATCGACCTCTGTGAGAAGGAAAACAATGAACATGGCCATATTCTTCAAGAAAACTGCGTTGGCGCTGGCGGGAATCGCGGCCGTGCTATTCGGCATGAACACAGCCTCCGCACAGAACGGTGGCGGCAGCGAGAGTCCCTATTTTCATAAGGCCGGTTCGACGGAGATTCATTCTAGCGGCAATTCGCGTACGAAATTCCTGCTCACGGCGGAAGAATCCGAGGGGCGGTTCAGCATCATCGACGAAACCTTTGGCCCCGGGATGAACAGCGCACCCGGACACACCCACCACTTTCACAGCGAAGTCTTCTTCGTGGTTTCCGGGAGCATGGAGTGGACAGTGGGAGATGAGACCGACACCCTGGGGCCCGGGGACCTGGTCTATGTTCCGCCCGGGACCGTACACCTAACCCGCGTGCTTGGCGACGAACCCGTCCGCGCCCTCATGATCTACGAGCCGGCCGGTTACGAGCGCGGCTACCTCAGCAGGAATGCGCTGACCGACGAGCAACGCCAGGATCCGGAATTCATGATGGAGTTCCTGCACGGCATTGACATCGATCCCGTTCGCCGGCCGGGCGGCGGCAACCCCGCTTCCAACGTGCCCTGATTCGGCCGCCCGCCCGAACGAAATTTAGTCGCCTGGTTTCCCGGATATCGCGACGTCGATTCAGCCCTCACGCCCTTGCTCTGCGGTTATCCAGTGCAAGCCAGTTCTGGTTTTGCAGCACGAGCAGGATCCAGTAGTAGATGCCGTAGTGCA
Source organism: Candidatus Rariloculaceae bacterium (assembly GCA_965262365.1). Lineage (GTDB taxonomy): Bacteria > Pseudomonadota > Gammaproteobacteria > Steroidobacterales > Rariloculaceae > UBA6522. The sequence goes on along the minus strand of OZ253541.1, from coordinate 1,232,685 downwards.
TGATGGTGTGAACGCCGCTCCAGCTCTGGCGTGAAGCTTGGCCGTACATTAGAACGACATAGAAAATGACACCTCCAAGCAGTGCCCACCGCGTAAAGAGACCGAGCAATGTAACCGTGCCGAGCAAGATCTCGATGTACGGAATCGAATACAGGAAGGGGATTACGAGCGACATCGGGAGATAGGTGTCCGCAAACGTGGCCGCCATGGGATCCGCCCACGCGCTGACGCCGGTGAGGACCCGCATGAAGCCGTGAAAGAAAAGATTCACTCCCAGCATGATACGCAGCGTGAAATATCCGAGCTGCATGTTGGTTGGAGATTTGGGGCCCGCAAAACGGCTATTGAAAACGTCGTTCATGACTACCTCTCGTTCTTCGCAAAAGTGAACTTCTTATGGTCCAACGAAAAGTGACCTGGCTGCAAGAACTGTGACGGCTCAAGCGTCGGTTTATTCGGTATCCCCGGCAGACTCCAGGAACCAAATTGGCTCCCGCCGAGTAAGAGAGTGGTGTAGGCTGGTTGCCCGGGTTGCCGCCGTCGGAGGCGCGTACCGATGATCCATAAAACGCCCGTCTGCTACACGATCATATCCGTCCTGGCCATGGTGGCCGGTTGTGAGATCGAGATCGAGCGGGATACGCGGACCGTTGCGGAACCATACGACGTCATGGAAGCGACGATTCCCGAGATGCAGGCGGCGATGAGCGAAGGTCGCCTGACATCGCGCGACCTCGTGCAGCAGTATCTGACGCGAATTGCCGTATACGAAAACCTGTTGAATGCAACGATCACCGTGAACCCGAACGCACTTGCCGAAGCGGAACGGCTCGATCGGGAGCGCGCCGAGTCGGGGGTTCGCGGGCCGCTGCACGGAATCCCGATTGCGTTGAAGGACAATATTCAGACCACGGACATGCCCACGACGGGCGGCACGTTGGCGTTCGAAGGGCTGGTCCCGCCCTACGATGCAACCGTGACGGCACATCTGCGCGACGCGGGCGCCGTCATCATTGCCAAGACGGTGATGACCGAACTGGCGAACTGGGTGGCCGGCGCACCTTACGACATGCCCGACAACTACAGTTCGCTCGGCGGGTACGCCTTCAACCCGTACGACCCGCGCCGCGATCCTCGACCCGGAATTGGCGACGGCATGCCGGTGTTGTCACCAGGGGGCTCGAGCTCGGGAATCGGCACCAGCGCGAACCTGTGGGTAGCCAATGTGGGCACCGAGACGTCCGGTTCGATTCTGTGGCCGTCGAATCGGAATATGCTGGTCGGCATCAAACCCACCGTCGGTCGTGTCAGCCGCCACGGCATCATTCCGATCACGGCCGACCAGGACACTGCGGGACCCATGGCGCGAACCGTGACGGATGCTGCCATTCTGCTGGGGGTCCTGGAAAGCCGTGAGGCCGATCCCGCTGACCCCGCGACCGGGCGCTGCGAAGCACCGCCGAACGGTGACTACACAGCGTTTCTCGACGCAGATGGCCTGCAGGGGGCGCGGATCGGCGTCCCACGTGCCGGATTCGTCGATCCCGTTACGGCCCCGGGGCTGAGCAACCCGCGAGGCGGGCTGAATCCCGCGCAGACCGAGCGGTTCGAAGAGGCCGTCGCGATCCTGGAGGCTCAGGGCGCGATCGTCGTCGATCCGGCCAACCTGCCGACCGTTGTCGACCCCGATCCTGACCGGAATATCTTTAGCTGGGGGATCTGCGCGGCGGAAAGCGCGACGCGAGGAAATGATTCACACTGCTCCATCGTCTTCAAGTACGGGATGAAACGCGACTTCAACGCGTGGCTGGATTCTCTCGGGAGCAGCGCGCCGATGCGTTCGCTGACGGAACTTCGAGAGTGGAACAGGGAGAACGCGCTTCTGGGCACGCTGAAGTACGAGCAAGCACTGCTGGATATCTCCGATGAGGTGGATCTGGACGCAGACAGGGCGCGCTACGAGGCAGATCGCGCGAAGGATATCGAGTTGACGAGTACGCACGGGATCGACGCTGCGATCGTCGAGAACGACCTGGATGCGCTGCTGTTTCCGATGAACCGGGGCGCGAATGTTTCCGCAAGGCCGGGCTATCCCACGGTCATCGTGCCCATGGGTTTCGTCCCAAACGAGGCTGGACCGGCATTTCCCGAGAACTTCGAACCACAGCCCGCGCCATTTGGAGTGTCTTTCGCCGGACTCGCTTGCAGCGAGCCCCGGTTGATCGCGCTGGCGTACGCTTTCGAGCAGGCGACCTTGCTGCGAATTCCGCCACCGAGCACACCCTGAACGGCGCGGAAATCGTCTGCCACGAGAGTCCGGAGCCTGCTACCGATTGAAGCATTCATATCGATCGCCAGCCATACGACTGCACCGTACGCGGTTAGCCCCGCTCCCGCGTCACCATATGTGCCGCATCGAAGTCGAGGCACGGCGGGTCCTCCAGGTATGTCGCCGTGCTCGGGTTGAACTCCAGGAAAATCGGATCCATCTCCCACGGCTGTATCAGAATCGCCGGATCATGCACGGTAACCGCGTAACGTAGCGTGTTCCCTTCCCGGGTGAAGCGCTCTTCAACGCGCATCTCGTTGGTGTGGAACCACCCGGGCCAACCAAGCCAGGTGAGGTCGTTGAAGCCGACCGCATCGATGACGAGCGCGTCTCCTTCCCAGCGGCCGACCGAATCGCCCAGGAACGTCTGATCGACGGAATTCACGGGATCATGGGGCCGTCCATCGGTCGGGACGACACGCCACGTGTTCCTGTGCTGATAAAGCAGCACAACGTCGTTCTCCGTCTGAAGAATTCGCATCGGCGGACCCATGCGGGGAACCCCTTCGGGCATGCAGATGAACGTCATGTCCTCCAGGTTCCCGTTCACATCCAGGAATTCGACGCGATCCCAGTACTCGGGCTTGTAGAGCGGCGGATTCGCAAAGTATCGCCGCCGCATTCCGTCGTCACGCTCGGCGTAGACGTTGTTTCCGTGACGATAATTGGGCAGGCGCCCGATGATTCTCGCCGAGCGGCTGACCTCGCCGGCCGTCACCGCCGCCTGATATTCGGCAAACGTATTGAAGTCGAATTCGGTCCCGTCCGGTTCGATGGCCTGCACGCCGGCGCCTCCGCCGCCGAAACCGCCCCACCGACCGCTTAAATCGGGCTTTCCGTCGGCCGTTCCAGGCGTGGGTCCGGAGGCGGGGTTTCCCTGTCCAGGCTGATCCTGTCCCATGGATGGGACCGTCAGGACTGTCCCGCCGCAAAGAACACCCGTCACCACCAGGCTGTATCGAAGCACAGGCACCTTCATTGGCCGATTCTCCTTGTATCGTCGATTGCGTGGGCTCGGTTTTCCGATTCGTCACGCCGTGGCAGTAGCGTCCGGCGCGCGCTAGCGGGGTTCTGCCTGGTATTGATGCCAGAGATCGATCTCCCGGCCGTCGGGCAGGACGAACGAGACGATATATCCGAAGTTCGAGCCGTCACGAGACGTGGCAATGGTTGCCGTGTAGGTCTCGCCGGTTGTGAACACATCGCGACCGCTGATCCCGACACGCCGAAACGAGCCGGGCCCCGCCCCGGAAATATTCCAGGACGTGACGTTGCCGTTCTCATCCTCAACATCCATGAACCAGCGAACGTGCGGGTTGATCCACATCACCCGCGTCATGACGCCGGTGAGGGTGGCGAGCTTGTTCTGATCGAACTGGGCCTGGACGGCGTGATGCGCCGTTGCCGGGCCGCTGGTCCAGGTCAGAGCGAGCAGGACAGCTACTGCACACAGGATGAACGCGCTTGGACGCATGGCGGTACTCCTTTCGGGTCCGGACAACAAGCCACAGGCTCGGAAAATCATAGCATGCGCCCTCTGTTACCTAATCCGTGGCACCGGCCGCTTCGACGGAGATACCATCCGGCACCGGCATGACCACATAGGGGTTGTATGTATTGCTCCAGTCGAGTGTCAGGTCGAGGCTCATCGTCCCGTCGCGGGTCTGCACGATTCGGCCCGGCAGCAGCACGTCGGCCTTGTAATCGTCTTCGTTCCAGTCCCTGTAATCGGCGTAGTTCACCACGATGGCATCGCCGTCGAACCCGGTTTCGACCCGGGTGATCCGGTGGCTGAACTCGCGCTGCGAACCGTTGGGCATGGTGTGATGGAGGAACACACTTGTATCCAGCGTGATTTCGACAGTCGTGTCGTCCAACGGAGCGGGGAGGGGAAACGTCAGCACCGGGTTTCCACCTTCGGTCGAGGCCACGGTCCGTGGGCCCGCTGCCATGGCCGCCTTCACCAGGCTGTGCGGCAACAGCCACAATTGCAGCAGTCGTTCGTCCACGGTTTCGGGTGCCGGGGTTGCGCCGATGCCCGGCTCGGTCTCGTTCCAGGCAAGTTCGCCCGCCACGACCTGAATTTGCCGGTTCAACTCGCCGTCATCTTCCAGGCAGGCGAAATCGACACGCATGGCGGGGACCGGAAACGTGTGGTGCGCGTTGGGGATGGGATAACGCACACTGGCCCGGTAGCTCTCCATGGTGCAGGGCTCACCGCCAAGCACCGTGGTGCCAGTGCCTGAATAGATCATCGTCAGTAGTCTATCCACTTCGCTCGGTGTGCGGAGCATCCCGAGGGTGTCCGCTGCCTGGTACAGGATGGTCTCCACCTCCGACGCCCCCTGCGCGAAGACGAGTTGAGACGACATCAGAATTCCGCAGCTCACGCTGGCGACGACGGCGCTTGTGCGCATTGACACCTCCCTTCGCGTCAGAATACTAGAATTTTACACACTTCGGCTTTTCGGTCGGCTCCTGGTAGATCACGTGGAATTTGCAGGGTACCGAGAAAGGGTGTCGTTTGTCCCAAATATCACCCAGAAGAATCAGATCCACGACCGCAGGGATCACTCCGCCCGTTTGTCTTCGAACAGGCCTCGTATACCCACGCAGAGATTGCGGTGTCGGTCCGGTGCGAATTCCGCAACCGTAACTTAAATGCTGCCCTTGATGGTTTGTTGCCTGTGATCTTGGAAATTGCGCAGGGTAGACGGCGCGCTTCAACTTGCAGACCAGACGAGTAGCGTGACCTGCACGAGCGCGATCATATTTATGGCTCCATGAATGACTAGCGGTGCGATCAACGACCCGGTTCGGTACCGCGCAAGACCCAGCACGATGCCGTAGACGAATACGACCAACAGTTGAACGACGTCATATTGAACGTGGATAAGAGTCCATAATGCTGAGGTCAGCAGGATAGTGCCCGTTGCCCTCAGCCTTGTATTCAACCAGCCGCTGAACAGGAAACCGCGAAACAGAAACTCCTCGAACAAGGGGGCCGCAATGACCAGGGCAATCCAGAAAAGCGGCAGGTTGGTGGCGGTTCGGTAGATATTGGTCATGAATTCCGGAACGATTTCGCGCCCGACTAGCAGCATGATCCCGTCGGTTGCTATTGCTACTGCAATTCCGATGCCGAGCCAGGCCAGTACCGACCGCAATGGGAGAAGTCGCAAACCCAGGTAATCCCGCACGCCGATACCTCGTCGAATTCCTGTCAGGAGGAGGATCAACAAGGTGCAAACAACGCCGGTGGCACAGGTTGCAACAGCCATCAGGTGGCCATTGGTGGCGAGTTCTTCCACTGTGACGCCGGGTTGCTCGCCCAGGATGGCTTCGGCGAAAACGAAAAAGACCAGGACCTGGATCAGAGCGAACACCGCCAGAACGAGCGCGCCGAGCCCCGTTGTGTTCCAGAATCCCCCGGGATGCGCGCGTGAAAACCTCACAGTCGGTGCTTCCAATCCGCCGGATTGCCGAAAACTGCTTCGTCCACTGGGTCGTCCTTATCTTGCCGCAGCGCAATTCGACCGGTGCACGGTGACTGACGCCGGAAGGGCGCGTCATTATTGCCCTGATGCCGTCCGTCCTCTTCGAGTGACCATCAGGAGGGCCAACCGCCTGGCAGGTCCGTACGGATAGTGCGGTTGGGACGATACCATTGCTTTGTGCCATAGCCATGCCGTTTTAAGGAAAATCAGTGCCAGGACGGTATGCCAATCGGCCATTGGCGCACCGTTGGGATGTTCCGAGTCGCATTGGTTTCCGCGCCGCGAGTAGGGTTTCAGAATTACCGAGCCGGCGCCTAACAGTGAATTTGGTCCGGTAGTGCTAGAAAACCTGGACCCCGTTGATGATCCGGGAACGACTCGCTGGCGATTACCGCACGTGTGCGTGGTTCTACCGGTTCAGGCTGTACAGACCTATGTCCGCGGTGCCGCTTCCGCCGCACCCGGCATTGCCATATCGAACGAACCGTTGAATCCTTTGCCCTGTGTCCACCTCACCTGTGTAAATGTTGCCGTCCGAATAGTCGGCAGCCCACGGACCCGCGTCGTACGGGTCGATATCCGTACCTTCCGGGTCGTCAACGGGGTTTTGTCCATAGGCGCCGAAGTGCCCGATACGCCAGTCATTTGGTAACGGCTTGGGCCAGGAAGGATCGACTATGAAGCCAGGCGCCATGACACCATCTGCGACCCGCGGTGCGGACCGCTCGGCGAGGCGGTCGATTACGGAGGTCGGGAGCAACGACCCGGCGTCCATCGCCGTACCCGCCTCCTGCGCGACGGAACTGCCCATCAGGACCGCTGTCAACATGGCGGCCAGCAGAATTTGGCTCTTGCTTCTCATTGGCTTCCGTCCAAAGTGCTTGTGGGCCACAAGCATAGCCGCTCTTGCGATGCTTTCCCGCGCGTTTCATGGCAGCTTCAGGCTTTCTTGTGCATTTTAATGCCCGGGGCCGGACTCGAACCGGCATGGAGTTACCTCCGAGGGATTTTCTTACCCGCTACAACTTTCGCTGCTGCACCGCTTCGCGGCGCATTTGTGGTCTGGACTTTCTCTTTGCCGTACCGTACGCGAGTACGGGTTAGGCAGGAGCCGTCAAGTCTCTACACTTTCCCTGAATTCGGGTGCGAATCAGGGCTTAGCTCGGGATTGCCACCGCCTCAACGCGCTGAGGTTTCCCCGAATTTGACTCCATTCAAACAGGCGTTTCCGGCCTGAGTGCTCAACTCGCCAAGTCCCTTGCGTCTACCAATTCCGCCACCCGGGCGCTTCGCGACAACATTGTATAGGGAAAAAAATGCCGTTCAAAATTATCACCGAGGGCGGACGATTGACAGACAGCCGCCCTCGGAGTGAGACTTGATCATGCTTTAGTCAGGAGCCTGCACCGATGCGAACAAAACTCACCGCTGTTTCCGCAAGCGCAACACTGGCGTTGGTCGCCGTTGCTACCACGGCCGTCGCGCATCATGGGTTCGCAGCCTATACGACCGAGAGAGTGACCGTCGAGGCGGTCATGACCGAGTTCCGGTTTGTCAATCCCCATGTTCAGCTCTACTTCGATATCACCAACGAGGCCGGGGAGATCGAACATTGGCAGGCTGAGCTCACCGCTCCGAACAAGCTGGCCAGGGGCGGCTGGACACAACGCACACTGCAGCCGGGCGACCGGATTCGGATCAGCGGCCAACTTGCCAGAAACGGTGGCCACTCCATCCGGATCAGGGAACTTGTTACCGCCAACGGGGAGTCGCTTCCGCTCGGGGAGATTCTGGAGTGAACCCGATCGGTTGTCCTGCGAACGGGCGAGCCGCCGCGACGTCGGGCTGACTCAGGGGAGGGCATGTACTTGGTACGACCATTCCTGAAGGTATCGTCATGGTAGAACGCATGCGGCCCGCCCTGGCGCGATTCGATCAGGCGGAAGTGAAGCTCTGCCTGGCGCTGAACGGCTTTCGGCGGCATCGTTTGCTGGGCGATTTGTTCAGATTCGTCGGCCGGATAAGCGATGGCATGTGCTGGTACGCCTTGCTGGTGTGCTTCCCGGTTGTCCATGGGTGGTCGGGTGTCTGGGCTTCGGTGCACATGGGCATCGTTGCGCTGGTAGGCGTTGCCGTCTACAAGGCGTTGAAGAGCAGGGCGACTCGTGAGCGCCCGTATATCACCCACGATTCCATCGATCTTGCCGGGGCGCCGCTGGATCGATACAGTTTCCCGTCGGGCCATACCATGCACGCAGTTGCGTTCACCATGCTCGCTGCCTACCACGTTCCGCTGTGGCTGTTGCCGCTGGCGGCGTTTGGAGTCCTGGTGGCGCTGTCGCGAGTCGTTCTCGGGCTTCACTATCCCACGGATGTTCTCGCCGGCGGGTTGGTCGGGGGAATTCTGGCCTCCGCCAGCATCGGCGTCGTTGCGCTCGCAGAGCGTCTGTTAACTCCCATACTGGGATAGAGCACTAGGAAAACCGATCCCAGGCGATCAGGCCCCAGGTCAGCCAGACGATCACCAAGCTCAGCAGCACGGACGCAGACCCGAGATCCTTGGCGTACCCTGACAGGCTGTGCGGGTCCGTGCTCACGCGGTCCACAACCGCTTCGATGGCGCTGTTGACGAGTTCGACAATCAGTACCAGCAGTACCGAGCCGACCAGCAGGGCTCGTTCCACGGCGTTCGTACCCAGCCAGAACGATCCGGGAATCATGAACACGGCGAACGCGGCCTCCTGACGGAAAGCCGCCTCCTGGCGCCAGCACGCCCTGAGCCCCGCCACGGAGTAGCCGAATGCGCTGAACCAGCGCAGCACCCCCTGCCTTGGGGGCTCGTTTTGCAATAAATCCGTCATGAATCGTTCAAATATTCTCAATCAATCGTTCAAGGTTTCACAACCTGCGGATTTTACCTTGCATGCAAGGTTCGCCGGTTATCTCCGATAGCACTTTCGCTCATTCCGATGATTGGCGCACCCCGGAATTTCGAATGGCCCGATCTTGAACTCTATTCGCCCGCAGGAGATTGCATCCATGGAAATCAGGTACGTCGTGTCGCGGCTGCGTCCGGCGCCCTTTGCATTGCAGGACCGTCGCTTGCAATCGTTCGTCCATCAGTGACAATGGCCCCTGCTATCCATGGAGGCCAAATTGGTGCGTGCCCCGTGCTCACGGTGACATCCCTGGAGGTCAGGCGCGGCGACATCGGCCTGATCCGCGATCTCAGCTTCGAATTATCCCCGGGACAGACGGCTCTGGTCACCGGTGCCAACGGTTCCGGCAAGACCAGCCTGTTGCGCGTTCTGGCCGGACTCGCCGTGCCGGCCTCCGGTGGCGTCGACTGGCGCGGATCGGCTGTGCACCGCCTGCCTCCCGAGGTGCGCGGAGAGATCGCCTGGCTGGGCCATCTGGACGGCCTGAAAAGGGAGCTCACGGTAGACGAGAACCTGGAGTTCTGCCGCTCGTTCTGGAAGGGAAGGGGCCTCATTGAGCCCCTGACCTCTGAACTGCGCCTCGAATCCTGCCGCCATCGGGAAGTCCGGCGCCTCTCCGCCGGACAAAGACGCCGGGTCGCATTGGCCTGCCTGCGTCTCAAGCCCGCCAGGCTCTGGCTCCTGGACGAGCCGTTGACGAACCTGGACACCAAGGGAACCGAAATGGTGGTCGAGTGGCTCAGAGGGCACGCTGCAGAGGGCGGTATGGCCGTCGTCAGCACGCACCGGCCGAAGCGGTTGGCGACCGCGGCATCCATCGAAGTGGCGCTCTGATGCTCGATGTAATGCTCCGCATCCTGCAGCGCGACCTGCGTTTGGCCTTTCGCCGCTGGAGCGAATTGGCGACGCCGTTGATTTTCTTCGTTATCATCGCGTCCCTGTTCCCCCTGGCTTCCTCCCCGGACGAGGCCCAGCTAAGGCAGATCGGGAGCGCGGTGTTGTGGATGTCGGCCTTGTTGTCCTCGCTCCTCGCCCTGGACGGTTTGTTCCGCGCCGACGCGGAGGACGGCAGTATGGAACAATTGATCTTGAGCCCCGCGCCCCTGGGACTGATCGTGTTGGCGAAAATTGTTGCTCATTGGACGGTCAGCGGCGTTCCGCTGCTGGTATTGGCGCCACTGGTGGCGCTGTCGTTCTATCTCCCGACCGATGCCTTGCCGAGCCTGATTGCAGCCCTTGCCCTGGCGACTCCGACACTCAGCGTTCTGGCTGCGATCGGTGCCGCACTTACCGTGTCATTACGCGCGGGCGGCACCATCATCGGCCTGTTGATTCTTCCCCTCACGGGCCCGGTGTTGATCTTCGGATCCCGCGCGACGGAATTGGCTGCACAGGGCGAATCCGTCGCAGGGCCGCTCTACCTGCTCGCGGCGTTGGCGGTGCTGGCCGTCTCGCTCGGACCGATCGTCGCCGCGGCAGCGGTACGGACGGCGCTGGAATGAGCACGCTCACGATTCGTGGCCGCCTCTGGCGAGGGTTCCACCAGCTCGCATCGCCTCCCTATGTGTACCGATTGGCCGGACGCCTGTCGCCCTGGCTGGCGGCTATCGCCTGCATTCTCCTGATTGCCGGTACTTACGGCGGCCTCGTCTTGTCTCCGCCCGATTACCTCCAGGGCGACGGTTTCCGGATCATCTACGTGCACGTGCCCAGCGCCTACGTGAGCCTGATGGCCTACGTGGTCATGGCCGGCGCTGCGGCGATCGGCTACGTCTGGCGCATGAAGCTGGCGCACGGCGTTGCGGTTTGCGTGGCGCCCCTGGGCGCGTGGTTTACGGCACTGTCCCTGATCACCGGCAGCATCTGGGGCAAACCCATGTGGGGCACCTATTGGGAGTGGGGGGATGCAAGGCTGATGTTCCAACTCCTGCTGCTGTTCCTGTACCTGGGCTACATGGTTCTGCGGATGTCCTTCGACGAGCGCGACAAGGCCGATCGGGTCAGCGCGCTGCTCGCCGTGGTGGGCGTGGTCAACGTGCCCATCGTGCATTATTCGGTGGAGTGGTGGACCACCCTGCATCAGGGCCCGACGCTCATTCGCCCGGACGGACCGTCGATCACGATGGACATGCTGATCCCGCTGCTGATCATGATCGCCGGTTTCACCGTATTCTTCGCCTGGCTGCTCTGCAAGCGCCTCCAGGGCGAGATTCTTCGCCGGGAGGGAAGAACCCGCTGGGTACGGAATCTCGCCTCGGAGGCGTCGATATGAGCGAGTTTCTCGACATGGGCGGCTATGCCCCCTATGTCTGGTCAGCTTACGGCGTTACACTCGTGGTATTGGTCTACAACGCTTGGGCTGCGTATCGTCAACATGTCGTTGCGTTGTCCCGGTTGCAGGAAAGAGGCGAAGAGATGGAGACCCGTCCAGAGCCCACGGTGAGGCAGATTCGATGACTCCACGCCGACAGAGAATGGTGCTCGTTGCGCTGGTGGCCGCCGGAGTGATTCTTTCGGCGGGGCTGGCGTTGCGCGCTTTTCAGGAAAACCTGCTCTATTTCTTTACGCCGAGCCAGGTTGCCGCTGGAGAAGCGCCGGACAATCGCGCCTACCACCTGGGGGGCATGGTGCTGCCGGACAGCATTCAGCGTGACCTCGGCAGTCTCACGGTGAATTTTGTCGTGACCGACTACGCTCACTCGCTGCCCGTGACCTATACGGGCGTGCTGCCGGATCTTTTCGGTGAAGACCAGGGGGTCGTGGCACGGGGCCGACCCGATGCGAACGGTCTGTTCGTCGCCGAGGAAATCCTGGCCAAGCACGACGAGAACTACATGCCGCCTGAAATCGCCGAGGCACTGGCCCAGGCGGAGCAGGGCGAGGCCCCGTGATCCCCGAATTCGGCCACTTCGCGCTGATTCTCGCGTTGGGTCTGGCGCTGATCCAGGCATCCGTGCCCTTGCTGGGTGCGGCCCGGCAGCGCCCCGAATGGATGGCTCTGGCCCGGCCGATGGCCGTGGGCCAATTCGTATTCGTCGCCGCCGCCTTTGTGGTTCTGGCCCACGCCTTCTACATGGACGACTTCAGCGTGCGCTATGTGGCGCTGAACTCCAACTCGGCGTTGCCGACGCCCTACAAGATTGCCGCGGTGTGGGGCTCACACGAGGGGTCTCTGTTGCTCTGGATCCTGATCCTGTCGGGATGGACGCTGGGTGTCGCCGCGGCCAGCCGCGGTCTGCCCGAAGCATTCGCCGCGCGCGTACTGAGCGTGCTCGGCATCGTCAGCGTGGGGATGCTGCTGTTCACGTTGCTCACGTCGAATCCGTTCGACCGGCTGTTTCCGCCGCCAGTGGACGGCAACGACCTGAACCCCTTGCTGCAGGATCCGGGCCTGGTCGTGCATCCGCCCATCCTGTACATGGGATACGTCGGACTATCGGTCCCGTTTGCCTTTTCCGTCGCGGCGCTGTTGACGGGCAGACTGAACGCGGCCTGGGCCCGGTGGACTCGCCCATGGACGGTGGCCGCGTGGATGTTCCTGACCGTGGGTATTGCACTGGGCAGTTGGTGGGCCTACTACGAATTGGGCTGGGGCGGTTGGTGGTTCTGGGATCCGGTGGAGAACGCCTCGTTCATGCCCTGGCTTGCCGGCACGGCACTGATTCACTCGCTTGCGGTCACCGAGCGCCGCGGCATCTTCAAGAGCTGGACGCTGCTGCTGGCAATCGCCGCATTTTCGCTGAGCCTGCTGGGAACGTTTCTGGTTCGCTCGGGCATTCTGGTTTCTGTGCACGCGTTTGCGTCCGATCCGGCGCGCGGCCTGTTCATTTTGCTGCTATTGAGCGTGATCACCGGCGGATCCTTGCTGCTCTACGCCGTTCGTGCCCGGCACATGCAGGACGAAGGCGGCTTCCGACTGATCTCGCGTGAGTCGTTTCTGCTCGTCAACAATATCCTGTTGATGGCCGCGACGGCGGTGGTGCTGCTGGGCACGCTGTATCCGCTGTTTTCGGACGCGCTGGGGATGGGTAAGCCCTCGGTAGGTCCGCCTTACTTCAACATCGCGTTCCTGATTCCCATGCTGCCGCTGGCGGTATTTGTCGGGGCCGGCATGCACAGCATCTGGCAGCAGATGTCTCCGCGGCTGCTGGCCAGGCGGCTTCGGTTACCGGCTGCCGTTGCGCTGGTTCTTGGCCTGATCCTTCCCTGGGTGCTGTTTGACGGCGCCGGCCTGATGACGATCATCGGAGTGATTCTGGGTTGTTGGCTCGTGGCCGCTTCCCTTTACGATCCCGTGCGACGGGCGCTCCGGCGCAACGCGGGAGCGCGCCCGCTCTCGCGAGGTCAGTGGGGCATGATCCTCGCTCACCTGGGAGTCGGCGTCTTCATCCTCGGGGTGACCGTAACGTCCAGCTTCAGCATTGAGACCGATGAGGCCGCGATGCCGGGCGACCGGCGTGAAGTCGGTGGATACGAGTTCATCTTCAGGGATATCCGCGACGTTCAGGGACCGAACTTTGAGGCCGTGGAGGGTGAATTCGAAGTCCGCCGGGACGGCGCACTGGTCACGATCCTGCGGCCGCAGAAGAGAGTCTATCGCGTGCAACAGAGCCCGATGACCGAAACCGCGATCGATGCCGGTTGGCGGCGCGATCTGTTGGTCGCGCTGGGCGACCCGCTGGGCGAGGGCGCCTGGAGCCTGCGCATTCAGTACCGGCCGCTGATCCGTTTCATCTGGATGGGCGCGTTGATCATGGCACTGGGCGGTCTTGTGGCCATCACGGACCCCCGCTACCGCGCTGAGCGGCAGCGGCAGGCGGCACCCGAGCGGTCGCCGCGCGCGGTGGAGGCAGCATGATGTGGCGCTACCTCGTACCCTTGTCGATCTTCGCGGTGCTGGCTGCGTTCTTCTTCCGCGGATTGAGCCTGAATCCCGGTTACGTGCCATCGCCGCTGCTGGGGAAACCCGCGCCTGAATTCGAATTGCCGCGTCTCAAGGACCCGGCGGTAACGCTGGGCAGCCAGGACCTTGTCGGGCAGGTCGCGCTCTTGAACGTGTGGGCGACCTGGTGCGTCGGGTGCCGCCAGGAACATGGTTTTCTCGTGGATCTCGCCCAATCCGCCGCCGTGCCGATTTACGGTCTGAACTGGAAAGATGACCGGCAGACGGCGCTCAACTGGCTCACCGACCTGGGTGATCCATACGTCGCCTCCGCCTTCGATAACATGGGTGAGGTGGCCATTGACTGGGGCGTTTATGGCGCCCCGGAAACCTTCCTGCTGGGTCGGGACGGGACCGTGCTCTACAAGCACATCGCACCCCTCGACGAGGAGATATGGGCCCGGGATTTCCTGCCCAGGATCGCCGAGCAGTGCGGCAGCCTGCCGTGTCCGCTGGAGACAGGGGAATGATCCGCAGGATTGCACTTGTTTCTGCCTGGGTGCTGATGCTGGGCTCAGCGTGGGCCATCGATCCCGAACCGCCGTTTGAGGATCCGCAACTTGAAGCGCAATACCAGGCGCTGATCAAGGAAGTTCGCTGCCTGGTCTGCCAGAACCAGACCATCGCGGATTCCAACGCGCCACTGGCCTCGGACCTGCGCCGGGAAATCCGCGAACTGATGGAGGAGGGCGCCTCCCGCAGCGATGTAAACGAGTTTCTCGTCGCCCGCTACGGCGATTTCGTGCTCTACCGACCGCGCTTCCAGCCCTCGACCTGGGCGTTGTGGATCGGCCCGGCGTTTTTCGTGATCATCGGGATGGTGGTCTTTGCACGTATCCTGCGCGCGCGAATGGCGCAACCGCTGGATGAGCAGGAGTCACCGTGATGGCCCAGTTCTGGATCGGCGCCGCATTCCTGTCCGTAGCTGCGTTGGGGTTCATTGTCGTGCCCCTGTGGCGGCAGCGGCAGCTTATGGGCGGGTGGTCGCGGCTGGGCTCCGTGGCCGCAGCGCTACTGGTACCGTCGGCAGTGGGCCTCTACCTGGGCATCGGTACCTGGAATGGTCAGTCTGCTCCGGGCGCGGGCGGCTCGCTACCCCCCATGGCGGAGTTGGTGGCCGGACTCGACGCCCGTTTGCAGGAGCAGCCGGGCGATCCCGCCGGCTGGTACCTGCTCGGGCAAAGCTACATGTCGTTGAGCCGTTTTGCCGATGCCCGGCGAGCGTTCGGCGAGGGGCTGGCTCGTGACCCGGCACCCACGACCGAGATGAAGCTCGCGTTCGCTGAAGCAGAGACCCGGACCGACCCGCGGGCGCTGCTGGGAGGCGCTGGTCAAATTTTTGAGGAGGCGTTGGAAGTCGAGCCAGACAACCCTACGGCGCTGTGGTACGGCGGCCTGGTGGCGGCAGCGACGGAGCGACCGGACGATGCGCGGCGGCGGTGGAGTCGGCTGCTGCAGCTTGATCCGCCGCAGGCGCTGCGCGACGCACTTCAACAGCATCTCAGTGCCCTGGGCGGGATATCGGAACCGGATCAGGAACCGTTGCAGCTTGCGCAGACGGAACCGCCCGCCGGGTCGGAGATAAGGTTGAGTATTCGGCTCGGGGAAGGACTCGGCGCGGCCAGCGCGATCACCAGCCCCGGGGCTGCCCTGTTCATTTTCGCGAGAGCACCGGAAGGCGGCCCACCGGTAGCGGTAATTCGCGAGACCGCGTCTGCCGTACCGGGAGAATTCTCGTTGAGCGATGCCAACAGCATGTTGCCCGGGCGCTCACTCGCGGATTTCGACGCGCTGACCATCGTCGCGCGAATATCGGCTTCGGGGCAGCCCACCGAACAACCCGGGGACGTCTACGGGGAAATCCTGTACTCGCCGGAAGAGGGCAGAGGGACCGTTGATCTGGTGATGGACCAGGTAGCTCAGTAGCGATCCCTACTTCGGCGTGGCATCGCCTCCCTCGACGATCACCAATTCGTTATCACCGACCCCGTTCAGACGGAATTTTCGGGCCTCTTGGTATTCCGGCGAGTGGTAGCAAGCCACGGCATCGTCGAACGTCGGGAATTCGACGACCACGTGCCGCTGGTAGAACCCACCGTTATCCAGGTGCTCATGACGACCGCCTCGGGCCAACACCTTCCCGCCGAACTTGTCGAGAATGTCCGGGACCAGATCCGTATATCGCTTGTATTCGACTGGATCATTGACTTTTGAGCGTGCGAGCCAATATGCGGGCATGGGTGCTGTCCTCCTGGTGCGTTGGGGGCGGTGAAACCGGCTCGTTTCACCATTCCTGATTCTTGACGACCACCTTGATGGCGCCGTCGAGTTTCTCGCGGGCGTGCCTGAGGGCCTCCGGCAGCTCGCTCAACGGAAACGTGTGCGTGTGCACGGGCGATGCATCGAATTTCTGCTGCGCCATGAGCGCGGCGGCGCGCCGAACGGCACTTTGACCTTCGCCGCGAATACCGAAAACGTAAATGTTGTTCATGACGATCTGGCTGATGTCCACGGTCACCGGCCGATGGGAGAACGCGGCCAGGCAGATTCGAGCGCCCCGATTGACCATGGCGATGACCTCATCCAGCGCGCTGGGCACTCCGGAGCATTCCAGGGCGAAATCCACACCGCGGCCGCCGTTGGCGCGCCGCACGGCTTCCACGGCTGGTTCCCGCGCGGCATTGATCACATGATCGGCGCCGAGGCGCACCCCGATTTGCAGGCGCTCGTCGACGATATCGGTGAGGATGACGGGTTCGGCGCCCAGGGCCTTGCCGACGGCGACACCGAGCAGCCCGATGGGTCCGGCTCCGGTGACCACCAGGCTGTCGCCGGCCACCAGTCCACCGAGGACGTCCAGTCCGTAGGTCGCCGTACCGGCGGTTACGATCAATGTAGCGACTTCGTCGCTCATGGCGTCGGGCACGCGAACCAGCGTATTGACGTGGTTGACGGCGTACTGCGTGAACGCGCCATCGGTCGTGTAGCCGTTCGCACGATGTCCCTTCGAAAAATCGCCGAAATTGGCGCCGTAGTTGAGGCACGACGTATACATGCCCATGCGGCAACGTCGGCAGCGGCCGCAACCTGCGTGGATTTCCACCGCGACCCGGTCGCCCACGGCGTATTCGTCCACCGTCGGTCCGAGTTTCATGATCGTGCCCATGAACTCGTGGCCCGGCGTGAAATTCTTGTTGAACGGGGGACCGCCGTCGATCAGCGCCGGCGCTCCATGGCTGATGATTTCGAGATCGGTGGCGCAGATCGCCACGGCGTCGATCCTGATCAGCACCTCCGCCGTTCCGGGCGACGGCACCGATTTCTCTACTGGCTTGAGTTCGTCCGGATCACCCAGGACCCACGCCTTCATGGTCTCTGGAATATCGAATCCCGAACCTTGAGGCATGACCTATAAACAACTTAATTATTGTTATATAACAAGTTGATAAATAGCCAGTAACAAGTAACGCTTCTACGCCGCTTCCGCCTGTTCGGCGTCGCGTTTCTCATTGATCGCAGTCAGCACGCGTTCTGCCGTGGCGGGCAGGGCGGTGATCCTGACCCCAACGGCGTCGTAGATAGCATTCATGATGCACGCCGCGGTGGGTACCGCCGTGGGCTCCCCGGCACCCTTGGCGCCGAACGGGCCGGTGGGATCGTAGTTGTCGACCAGACCGACCTCGATTTCAGGCATGTCCAGGCTGGTGGGCATGATGTAGTTGGTCAGGTTCGGATTGATCTGACGGCCTTCCTCGAACAGGATTTCTTCCTGCAATGCGAACCCTACGCCCATGGAAATGCCGCCCTGGATCTGGCCCTCGACCAACATGGGGTTGATGGGCGTTCCGCAATCGTGGACAGCGACGATCTTCAAGATTTCCACTTCACCGGTTTCGTCATCGACTTCCACGTCGGCGATCTGTGTCGCGTAGACATAGGTATTGAACGGCTTGCCCTGGCCGGTTTCCGGGTCCATTTCAACGGTTGGCGGGTTGTAGGAAGCGCTTCCGATGGCCGGATTGCCCATCACCGTCTCGCTGTGGAGGACGACTTTGTCGATGGGGATGGAGCGGGAGGGGAAACCCAGAACCTGGATGTGCCGGTCCCTGACTTCCAGTTGCTCCGGCTTGACGTTCAGCAGCGGCGCCGCGGCTTCGAACAGGATATCGCGTGCCTTCTCGGCAGCCCGCACGATGGCATTACCGGTCACGTACGTGGTACGGCTGGCGATAGCGCCCGTATCCATTGGGGTGACATCGGTGTCGCCTGAAACCACGTGGACATCGTCGGTGGCCAGGCCCAGGGTTTCAGCCGCGATCTGGCCGAGCACAGTGAGGGCGCCCTGACCGGTTTCCACCGTGCCGGTGAGCAAGGTTGCCGTACCGTCGGTATTGACCTTCACGGTCGCCGCACTGGGGTTGGCCGCGACCGTAAAGCCGATCGGGTACCACATGCAGGCCATGCCGCGTCCGCGCTTCTTCATGCTTGCCACTCCTTCCAGCCGAAGCGATCTGCCGCCTGGGTCAGGGATTCCTTCAGCGCCACGCTCTGGAGGCTTTGTCCGGTGGGGCTCAGGGAGTTCTCGGCAAACCCGTTGCGCAATCTGATCTCCAGAGGATCGATGCCCAGCGCCTGGGCGATGTCGTCCATCTGCGACTCGTAGGCGAAACAGACCTGGGGGGCGCCGAATCCGCGCATGGCGCCCGTGGTCGTCTTGTTCGTATAGACCGCGTAAGCCTCGACGTGAACGTTTTCGATGTTGTACGGCCCCGGCGCCAGGATCGAGCCCTTGCCGATGGTGGTGCCCGTCCACGAGCAGTAGGCGCCGCCGTCGAGCACCAGGCGGATCTTGCGTGCCAGGATCCGGCCCTCGTTGTCGACCCCGGTCGTGTAGTCCATGACGAAGGGGTGCCGGATCGTGGATGATACAAACTCGTCGCCGCGGCTGTACACGGACTTGACGGGCCTGCGGGATTTCTTCGACAGCAGGGCGAGAATCGGTTCGTTGGTGATCTCGTTCTTGCCCCCGAAATTGCCGCCGACCACGGTGCCGATCAGGCGGATCTTGCTCTGAGGCAACCGCAGGGTGCGCGAAAGGTCTTCCCGGCCCAGGGATATCCGCCCCAGACTGGTCCAGATGGTGACACGGCCGTTGCCGTCCCAGGAGGCGATGGACGCATGAGGTTCCAGCGGCACATGCTCCACCATCTGGGTACGAAACTGGCGGTGGAAGACGTGATCGGACGCCGCCAGACCCTGTTCCACGTCACCCTTCTTGATGATCTTGCTGGTATAGATGTTGGTATTGCCGCCGTGCACCTTGGGCGCATCGTCCTTCAGCGCCTCCAGGGGATCGTAGACGGCTGGCAGCGGCTCATACTCCACCTTGATTTTCTCGAGCGCGTCCAGGGCGAGCTGTTCCGTGGTCGCCGCAACAGCGGCCACGCCGTCACCGCGATGCCGCGCGATGGGGTAGGCGAGTATCGGCTGATCCTGAAAGGTGGGGCCGAATGAATTCTCCGGCACTTCGGCGCCGGTAAGCGTCGCGATGACGCCCGGCATTTTCTCCGCTTCGCTGGTGTCGACGCTCACGATACGGGCATGGGCATACTCGCTGCGCAGAATTTTCGCGTGCAGCATGTGCGGGAACGTCATGTCGTCGATGTACTGGGTCTGACCAAGACCATGGAGACGGCCGTCGGGGCGGGTTGCCCTCTGGCCCACAGCCGGCGTTCGCAGCCGCGCTTCATTCTCGGGAAGATCCAGCGGGAAGGTGACCGGACTTTCGACGGGTACCGCCAGCGGCTGCCTCGACGGCGCCCGGGCTTCACGGGCCGTTACCAGGTCTTCAACGTTGGTTTGAATATCCTTGATTCGTGTCGCCATGGGTTATCTCCTGGTAGTGCGCAGCGTTCAGATGTCGGCTTGTTCCTGACTCATCATTTCGCCCGCATCGATGACAGCTTCGATTATCTTGGTGTACCCGGTACAGCGGCAGAGGTTGCCGGCAAGGGCATCCCGGACCTCGAATACCGTGGGATTCAGGTTGTTGTCGAGCAGATTCTTGGCCGAAATCAGCATGCCCGGGCCGCAGAACCCGCATTGCAGCGCGCCATGTTCCTCGAACTTCTGCTGCAGCGGATGCAGTTCGTCCGCGGTTGCCAATCCTTCGATGGTGGTGACGTCACATCCACTGGCCCGGCCGGCCAGCATCAGGCAGGAATTGACCGACACGCCGTCGACGATCACCGTACAGGTGCCGCAGTCGCCCACATCGCAGCCCAGCTTGGCGCCTGTAAGTCCGATTTGTTCACGCAGCATTTTGAGCAGCGTAGTCTCGGGCGGTACGTTGACCGACCTGGCTTCGCCGTTGACAGTAAGTTCAACCAACATGAGTCCTGTTCTCCGCTACTGTAGCTTGCCTTGATTCTGGCGTTCCCGAGCGATTTCCACTGAACGCTCGAGGACCCGCCGAGTCAGGGTTCGTATCAACTGCCGTCGATAGTTCTTTGAAGCCCGAAAATCGTCAATGGGTTTGGATTCCGTGACCGCGATTTTCGCCGCCTCGTCCAGCAGCGCCGCATCCGCTGGCTGACCATTCAGGAACGCTTCGGCCTTTTCGGCGCGAATCGGGGTCGGTGCGACCGCGCCAAGGGCGATACGCGGTTCCACGATTCGGCCGTTGTCCAGTTCAAGTGCGGCAGCCGCATTCACCAATGCCAGCGCCTGACCCTTGCGCAGCCCGAACTTGCTAAAGCTCGACGGTTTGCCGAGCGCATGTCTGGGAATCCAGATCGCGGCCAGCAGTTCGTATGGTTCAAGGATCGTCTTTCGTGGTCCGACGAAAAAGTCTTCGATGGGCATGCGCCGCCATCCGTTGGTGCCCACCAGCGTGACCTCTGCATCCAGCACCATCAGTGCCGGCGCACTGTCCGCCGATGGCACGCAAGTCACGAGGTTGCCGCCGATGGTACCCAGATTACGGGTCTGGACTGCGCCAACCGTATGGGATGCCGCCACCACCTCCGGTGTCTTCTCGAGACAAACCGGATGCTCCATGATTTCGCCGTAGGTCGCCATGCTGCCGATTCGAAGTCCCTCGTCGGTCTCCTCGATACCGCGGAATTCCGCAAGCCCCGATACGTCAACCAACACGCTTATATTGCCGGGCGCGTGTTTCAGATCGACGACAAGATCAGTACCGCCCCCGAGAGGGCAGGCGTGTTCGCCTCGTTCCGCCAATATGGCGACGGCCGCCTCGGCGGACTCCGGAACGATGTAGTCCAACGGTCGCATGTGACGTTACGCTGCCCTGGAAACCGTGCGGGCGACGATATCCCGGAACTGTTCCTCGGTGAGCAGCCTCTTCGTCTGCAGGCCCTGAGCCTTGACTTGCGCAAGGATCTCGGCGACTTCCTCGTCGGTCGCCTGCGCACCGATGCGGCTCAGCCAGATGTTCACCGAGTCGATACCGCTGCCCTTGCCGAGAACCACTTCCGCCGCCGGCTGGCCGACGACTTCGGGTCTGAAGGGGAACAGTTCCGTCTGGTGCTCGATGCCGCAGTTGGCGAACCAGTTGGCGATGATGCCGGATTCCACCTGGAACAGGCGGTCTCCGACGATGGAGCGGTTGCTGGGCACGTCCAGGTTGGAGAGTTCCTGGACCAGCTTGGACAGGGAATAGAACTTCTCGGTGCGGATGCCGATGTCGATGCCGTACATGGTCAGCAGGGCCATGACGACGTCTTCGGTGGGCGCGTTGCCGGCGCGCTCACCGATGCCGAGCACCGTTGAATGCACCACTTCGGCGCCTTCGGCCAGCGCCAGCAGCGTATTCGCCACGCCGAGGCTGAAGTCCTGGTGGAAGTGCGTTTCCAGGCGCGTGTCCGGGAAGCGGTTCCTGACGGCGCGGACGAAGAACTTCATCGCGTGGGGCGAGACCACGCCGAACGTGTCCACCAGAACCAGCGCGTCCATGTGCCCTTCGGTGGCCACCGTATTGATGAGATTGAGAACCCAGTCGATTTCCGACCGGGAAAAATCGATCGGGAAGAACACCACCTCCAGACCTTGCTCGTGGGCGTAGGCCGTGGCTTCGACCGAGAGGTCGATGGCCTTTTGCAACGGCCACTTGTAACCGTATTCGATCAGGTGCGGGCTGGCCGGAACCTCCATGATCAGGCCCTTGACGCCGCAGTCGACGGAAGCGTCGATATCGGCCTTCATGCAGCGGCAGAAAGAATAGATGTCCGGCCCCAGGTCACGCTTGACGATGGCCTCGATGGCGCGGAAATCGTCCTTGGAAACGGCGGGCAGACCCGCCTCGATGCGGTGGATGCCGGCTTCGGCAAGCGCCTCGGCGATGCGCAGCTTGTCATCGAAGGTGTAGGCGATGGCGGTCTGTTGTTCGCCGTCGCGAAGCGATACGTCGTGGATCTTTATGGATTCGGGGAAGTTCAGGTCCTTGGTGACCTGGTCATTGTAGTTCCAGGCACTACTGAACCAGTCGTCGGTCTTCCACGGATGTTCGCTCATTTCAATTACCCTCGAGAATGGCTGGCACAATCGATAATTATACCGCTTCGATCGCGCACTCGGGCGATCGAACTATTTGTTAAACAAAGATTCAGGTTGCTTGAACCTTTACTCCGGTCCTTGGCGTTCGCCGAAATTCCTCGTCCAGGGCGGCACGAATCCGTGCCACAGCCTCCGGGTCCGGCGGGGTGGTGAAGCGGCTCACGATCAAGGTCACCGGGACATTGACGACCAACCCCCAGAAGGACGGATCGAACCGCCAACCGGCGGGCAGCACACCGGCGCCGAAGAAAAGCACCAGCAATGCCACGACAAGTCCGGAGAGGATGCCCGCGGTGACGCCCGCCTTGGTAAAGCGGATCCCCATGGGAACGGTTACCGCCAATACCGCCGGCAGGAGCTGGGTGATCATGGAGGCGGTGACGCCTATCATGAGAACGACCAGACCCCAGCGATACGCCGCTGCGGCCACCGTTAACGCCACCAGGCCAATGACGAACAAACGCGCGACGGCGATGTAGTGCCTATCCGACGCATTCTTCCTGATGAAACTCGCGTAGACATCCTTGGTCAGCATGGCGGAATTGGCATTGGTATCGGCATCCAGGGATGACATGCCCGCCGCCAGACCGCCCGCCACGATCAGCCCTGCAAACCAGGCCGGGGCATAGGTTGCCAACAGTAGCGGGAAGGAGCCGTCGGAATCCGCTTCGGGCAGGAAATAGAAGGCGGTGAAGCCGATCACCATTGCCGGCAGATACAACGTCATCAGGTACAGGCCCACGGTCAGTCCGATGCGCCTGGTGGTCTTCACGTCCCGTGCGGAGTAGAAGAACATGAAACCTCGGGGCAGAATCGCCCAGTACAGCGCAAGCCCGAAGACGGGGAAGGTGACCCACCATTGCGGCGTCGCAAGGCCATTGGGGCCCGGCAGCGTCAGCATCGACGGTTCGGTTTCCAGAATCCGGTTGAAGAGCGTCATGAGATTGCCGTCGATCAGTTTCAGGCACCAGACTGCCGCTGCCCACACCGCCACGAACATCCACACCGCCTGGGCAACCGTTGTCCAGGTGACACCGCGAATGCCGCTCGAGGTGACATAGATCATCACCATGACGCCCATGATCAGCAGCGCACCGACGTAGGGGATGTTCCCCTGGGTTCCTTCGGAGAGCAGCACGGCGGGTCCGGTGACGTTGGCTGTCATCAGCGGTATGCAGCACGACAGGATGTAGATGGCGATGAACGCGCGGAACTTGCCGTCTCCGAAGAAATCCACCAGCAGGTCCGCAGGCGTGATGTAGTTGAACTTTCTGCCCAGGCAGGTAATGCGCGCGCCGATGAAGTAGATCACCCCCAGGGGCGTGAATACAGTCCACAGCACATTGGCTGCGAAGGCGACACCGTGCGCATGGTAGAACCCCATGGAACCGGGAATCGCGAAGGCCGTGTGAAACCCACCGGCGATACCGAGGTAGAGCACCACGAATCCGAATCCGGGCGCGACCTTGAAGTAATCGTCCATGGCCACCCGGCCGCCCTTTGTCCAGCGGCCGGTGCCCACCCAGAGAATGAGCATCGCATAGAGAGCGACGATGATGATTGTGTAGTGCCAGGATTCCACCGCTATTCTCCCCGAAACGATTCGCGTTCGGCCTCAACCTTGAGGCCGCAATAGAGGCAGCCAAGGAGCCATACAAGCCCCCAACCGCTGCACCAGACAAACACGATGGGCATCCCGAGAACGGCCACCGGCTCATTCACGGCCCAGGTGCCGAACCAGACCATAAGGAAACAGATCAGGAACCATCCCAGGTAGAGCTTCTGCCAGGTGGTCTGGGGTATCAGGTGGTTTTGCTGTGCGGGTTCGGTCATTGTTCTTCCCTGTTCGGTAGCGGGAACGGTTACCTGTTTCGGCCCGATGGCATCCCCGAAGCGCTGCGATCGGAGCCTGCGGACGGGGGAATTCTGCTGTATCGGCTGCCCCAAGTCCACACCGGCCAGTTCGCTTGCTCGGGCCGCGTTATGCATGACGCAGGCTGGCGCTGCTTTTGGGTTAGCTTATCTCCCGGGAATGCGTTTCGAGCTCGGCCCAGCGGTCCACGGCCGCCTCCAGCCGCGAACGCAATTGCTCCAGCTCAAGGAGCGCCGCCTGCATCGTTTCGTGCGGCTGGCGATAGAACTCCGAGGTATTGACCCGTGTTTCCATGGTTTGGACACGTTCTTCCAGCGTATGAATCTGCCGTGGAAGCCCGGCTAGCTCGCGCTGCAGCTTGTAGGAGAGCTTCCTGGCGGAGGAGGGGGCGCGTTCCGATGCCCGTTTGCCTGCTTTTCTGGAGAGACCCGGCGCGTCGCCGACCGCCAGTTGTCGTCGAAGCCGTTCCCAGTCGCTGTAGCCGCCCGCGTAACGGTTGACGACGCCGTCACCTTCAAAGACCAGGGTGCTGGTGACTACCCGATCGAGAAAATAGCGGTCGTGGCTGACAACGATCAATGTTGAAGAGTAGGCCAGCAATCGCGACTCCAACGCTTCCAGGGTCTCCACGTCCAGATCATTGGTCGGCTCGTCGAAGATCAGCAGGTTCGCGGGCTGGACAAGGAGCTTTGCAAGAATGACCCGATTGCGCTCACCGCCGGACAGCGCCGATACAGGCGTCATGGCGCGTTTGGCCGAAAACAGGAAGTCGGTCAGATAGCCGACGACGTGCTTCTTGCGGCCCTGGATATCGAGGTAGTCGCGGCCCTCGCCGACGATTTCCGCGACCGTCCTTGTGGTATCCAGTTCGCGCCGGAGCTGGTCGAAGTAGGCCATCTGAAGATGCGTGCCACGCTTTACCGACCCCGAGTTCGGCTTCACTTCGCCCAGAAGAATTCGCAGCAGCGTGCTCTTGCCGACGCCGTTGTTGCCGATGATGCCGATCCGGTCTCCGCGCATGATGCGCAGCGAGAAATTCCGAAACAGCGTCCGGTCGCCGTAACCATGCGTTACGTTGCGCACTTCGATGACTTTCTTTCCGGACAACTGTTCGGACTCGTTGATGTGAATCCGCGCCTGCGGAGGCCGCTTGATGCGCTGGCTGCGCTCCTCCCGCATGGCTTCGAGCGCTCGCACGCGTCCCTCGTTGCGGCTCTCCCGGGCTTTGATGCCCTGGCGTCTCCAGGCCTCTTCCTCGGCCAGCACCTTGTCGAAGAGGGCATTGGTGCGGTCCTCTTCAGCGTCCGCCTTGCGCTTCTGGCGCAAGTACAACCTGTAGCCGCCCGGCCAGGACCGCAAGACACCCCGGTCGATGGAGACGATGCGCGTTGCCAGGCGATCCACGAAACCCCGGTCGTGGGATACGAACAGCACCGTACCGTCATACCGGCGAACTTCCCCTTCCAACCACTCGATCGTGCTGATATCCAGGTGATTGGTCGGTTCGTCCAGCAACAACAGTTCCGGCTGCCCGACCAGTGCCTGTGCAAGAGCCACACGGCGCCGCCAGCCGCCCGACAGCTCGCTCATGCGCTCGCTGGACGGTAGCTCTAGCTGGGAGATGATGGCGTCTACCTGAACGTCAATCGACCACCCGCCGCCGGCCTCGATGGCCGCTTGCAGGGCTTCAAGCTCGCGCATTTGGGCCTTGCCCGGCGCGAGATCGGCGGAGAGGACACGAAAGGCTTCGATTCGGGCGCGCTGGGCGTGCATCCCGTCGGCCACAACGTCACGGACGCGTCGTTCGGTCGGTTCGTCGAGAGCCTGGTTCAACATTGCCAGCCGCAGTCCCGAGGGTTTCTCAACCCGACCTTCGTCCGGCTCGATTTCTCCGGTCAGGAGTTTGAGGCTGGATGACTTGCCGGACCCGTTTCTTCCGATCAGGCACACCCGCTCGCCCGGGTCGAGGCGGAGATTTGCCTGCCTGAGGATCACCTGATCGCCGTACGCCAGCGACACGTTATCGAAACGTATGTCGAAAATCATGGTAAGACGCTTACACGAACGGAATGTGCTGCCTGGTCTCTCAATCGTGCTAGGATAGGGGCACGGGGTTCTGGTTCCAAATACCAAACAAAAACGAAACGGGGATCCCAAGATGTCTATAACAATATTGGGAGGAGCAACATGAGCCCAGCCAAAATCGTTCGAATCGTTAATGTCGTCGTGGTACTCGCAGTAGCGCTTATCGCGGCAATTCCAATGGGAGGGCTATGGCTTGCGCTGGCCGGACTTGTACTTGGATACTATGTGGCAAGTGACAATCGAGTTTCCGTGGTTGTGCTTGCGGTGTTCTTGGGTGCCGGTGGCGCCGACGCGCTTGCTGCGATTCCCGCAATCGGGGAGTACCTCACAAGCATTTTGAGCAGCGCCGGGGCGGCATTGGCTGCGGCGAGCGTGACCATACTGGCGCTCGTTACCTACGAGAAACTGACCGAAGAATAAGCGTCGGTTGCGATTGAGCATACTGCGGACCCGGAAAGGGTCCGCAGTGTTCAATTGTTCTGGAGAACAGCCGTTTCTCCTCAACCAAAACCGGGTAGTGCCGGTTTGTGTGTGTGTCTATGTTTTAACATAATATATATTATGCGCCATAATATCTGCACCAAGCGGCCGTTTCTGTTACCCGCCACCCCGCTGACCGGTTGGCGGACTCTCCGAGTAATACGGCACCCAACTCCGGCGATACCCCGATTCCTGCCGATGGCCGACTGACGCTTCCGCCTGAATCCTCGGTGCCCCCGCCCCGCGAGCGATTTTCCCGTCAACATATGCTATCTTGCCAATGAAGATGAACCTCGGAGTTCCTGAGGCATCTAACGGTTGATATTCGTTGGATATTGGGGACAGGCTATGCACCGGCAATTTTCCCGAAAGCTCACAGTCACCGTCGCAGCAGCGTGTTTGTCCATGCTCGCGACCGGCACGGCCCAGGCGCAGTTCGTCAGCGCGAAGGAAATTGAGCGCGAGACACGGGTTCAATGGCTCACCATGAAGCGGGACATCCCCAAGCCCGCCGATCCACGGATACAACCGTTCGTCGAGTGCGTCGCGTGGAGCATCATCGAAATCCTGGAAGAACCCTATTCCGAAATGAACTGGGAAGTGGTGGTATTCGACGATGAAGCCATCAACGCATTCGCCATGGTCGGCGGACAGATCGGTGTCTTCACGGGAATCTTCAAGGTAGCCGATACGGTGGATTCCCTCGCGGCCGTCATAGGCCATGAAATCGCTCATGTGACCGAGAATCACGTGATGGCGCGGGCCAGGCGGGAGCGTGGCGGCGACGTTCTGGAGATTCTCGCCAGCGCGGTCGGCGAGCAGATCGGCCGGGGAATCTACGACCCCTATTATGGGAATTACGGGGGCTACGGGAGCAGCGTCGGGCGTGAAGCGGGGCGAACTCTGGCGGCATTCGGATTGCTGTTGCCGTTCAGCCGCAACCAGGAGTCCGAGGCGGACGTCAAGGGCCTGGAATACATGGCCAAGGCCGGATACGACCCGCGCACCAGCATTCAGCTCTGGAAGAACATGGCCGAGAACCGTGAAGGCGACGAACCGGCCGAATTTGCCTCCACCCACCCTGCCGACGATCGCCGAATCTACGACCTGGTTTCCTCAATGACTCCGGCGCTGGTCCAATACAACCAGGGCCTGGAGGAACTTGGACGCCCGACCTGCGCGCCGTAGCGGCCGTATCGTTCAGGATCGCGTTTCCGTTCCGTCACGTGCGAGCGTTCGCGGAATTATTCCTGTAGCTCCCCGGGTTCCTGTAGCTCCCCGGGATTTTCCACCCTGGCTTGATCATCCGGCGTTTCGCCGGATTCAACCGAGCCCGCGTCACCGTCTTCCGGTTCCGTGACGCCGGAACCCTCCTCTAACTGTATTTGCCCGGATCCCACCGGAGGGAGCGGCGGTATACTGCCCAGCGAGGCGAGACGTTCGAGGAGCTCGTCCTCGGAAACCGCGCGTACGTCGCGAATCCGACAGACGTCCAGCGGATCGCGCCGGAGGAAAATATCCGTGGCCACGAGCGCATTGTCGTATGCGCAGATGCGGCGATCATTGTCGTAGAATGTGATCTGGCCCCCAAATACCGCGTCGCAATTGAGTCCATCGACCTCCACCAGGAAAGGACATCGGTTGGGACCGACCTCCAGAACAAGGGTATCCCGGTCCAGAAACTGGTAAGAACGCACCCGGTCGCGATCGAAACAGTCGTCCTGAAGATCGCACCGGGGGGACACGACCTGACTCGGGTTCGTCGCACACCCGGTAATCAATGCGAATGTGGCGACCTGAAAATGGCGGATCATGGCGCTTCAACTCCTGCGGAACAGTCTAAGCAGGTTAGGCCATCCAGTCCATAATCAGTTCATGACCTGATGAAATTTGCCGGGTTTGCGTATACCGTGAACGGGTATGGATATTCTGAGCGAAGTACTGGAAGTACTCGATCTGAAGTGTACCGGCGTCCAGCCGATTTCCCCGAGCACCGCTCACGCGGGTCGAGCTGCATCGTTACAAGCCTATTTCATCGGTTCCGGGAAATGCACGCTACGATTTGTGGACGAGGACGCCGAGTTCGAACTTCACTCCCTGGACTGCGTACTTCTCACGGGCGACAGCCCACACGAGATTCAGCCCCGCACTGACAAGTCGTCCTCCCCTGCCCGCGTGCTGCGCTGCGTCTATGCTCTGGACCGGGACTTGCCCCATCCGCTGGTGCGCCACCTGCCGCGGCGGCTGATGTTGCGCTCCCGGCATCTCACCGACGAGAGCGAACTGGGCCGAGCGGCGTGGCTGCTGGAGGGCGAGTTGATCAATGCCCGACTCGGGTTCGATTTTGTCGCCCAGCGGCTTGCAGACATCATGCTCGTGGAAATGCTGCGGCGAAGTCAGTTGGACGGTCCGAGACCGGTTTTCCTGGCGGC
Organism: Candidatus Rariloculaceae bacterium; assembly: GCA_965262365.1. Classification (GTDB taxonomy): domain Bacteria; phylum Pseudomonadota; class Gammaproteobacteria; order Steroidobacterales; family Rariloculaceae; genus UBA6522. Next base: position 1,203,531 of record OZ253541.1, on the reverse strand, counting down.
ATTCGCGGATCCGGTCGTTCACGAGGCGCTGGGGCAGATACACGGTCGACTTGACCACCCCTGGCACGTACCGGAACTGGCGAAGTCGGTGGGCCTGTCGAGATCGGCCTTCGCAGAGCGGTTCCACCTCCGAGTCGGGGAGCCTCCACTGCGCTATATCCGCTACTGGCGGATGCTGAAGGCCCGCCGCGAGTTGCGCCGCACAACGACTCCGATACATACCGTCGCAGCACACGCCGGATACGAGACCGCTGCAGGTTTCAGACGCGCTTTTCGGCGCGTATTCGGGCGTGCGCCGAGTTCGTTGCGATAGTCGTGATCGTGAGCGGCACGAATCGCTGACCCATGTCCCGACACTGGCGAACTGAGGACGATGCCAACGGAATTCGCTGGCTGATTCTTGACAAGGCGGACAGCAAGACCAACGTGCTCTCGCAGGGCGTCCTTCGGGAGCTGGCTGACCTGATCGATGAGATCGCTGCGAACCCTCCCGCGGGTGTGGTGCTCAAGTCAGCCAAGAGTTCCGGATTCATCGCCGGAGCGGATATTTCGGAGTTTCGTGCTCTCGCCGATTCCGGCCAGGCCGGGGAGTTGGTGCGGCGCGGACAGCGGCTCCTGAACCAGTTGGAGAACCTGCCCTGCCCTACCGTTGCTGCCATCCGCGGCTTTGCGCTGGGCGGTGGCATGGAGCTTGCGCTGGCCTGCGACTACCGAGTTGCCGTAGAGGGCCATGAGCGCAATCTGGGGCTTCCGGAGGTGCGGTTGGGCATCCATCCCGGCTTGGGCGGAACGGTCCGTAGCGTGCGCCTGTGTGGCGCTCTGACGGCTCTGAATCTGATGTTGACGGGCAGGTCCCTCTCACCGGTTGAAGCCCGGCGTACGGGCCTGCTCGACCGAATCGTGCCCGAAGCCAATCTCGAGCAGACTGCGAGGGAACTCGTCCTTTCCCGACCGCCAACGCAGCGCGCATCGCTTTATCGGCGGATCGCAGGTTTACGGGTCGTGAGACCGTGGCTGGGAAGGCAACTGCGGGCGCAGGTCAGGCGGCGCGTGCGGCCCGAACACTACCCGGCACCGTTCGCGATCGTGGATCTCTGGGTGCGTCACGGCGCTCGCGGGCCATCGGCATACGAGGCGGAGGCACGCTCCATCGGCCGACTGCTGGAGACACCCTCGTCGAAAAACCTGGTGCGCGTATTCTTCCTCCGTGAGCGTCTGCGAGGCCTGGCACCCAAGTCGACCGACATAAGGCACGTCCATGTGGCGGGTGCCGGCGTGATGGGAGGTGACATCGCCGCCTGGTGCGCGCTGCGCGGTTTCACAGTGACGATCCATGATCGCTCCAGGGATCTCGTTGAACCTGCGCTGGAACGTGCCGAGGCGCTTTTCCGGCGGCGCCTCAGGGCGCCCGGAGCGGCCGAAGAAGCCCGTGCACGGCTTGTCGCGAGTGCCGCCGGTATCGCCGACGCCGACCTGGTCATCGAAGCAATCGTCGAACGGCTGGATGCCAAACAAGCCTTGTTCAATGAATTGGAACAGCAGATGCGCCCCGATGCCATGCTGGCTACGAACACGTCAAGCATCGACCTTGAACGCCTTTCCGAATGCGTCAAACGACGCGGCCGGTTCCTGGGGCTGCACTTTTTTAACCCGGTAGCCAAACTTCCCCTCGTGGAAGTCGTCCGTGGCGACTCCACGGATGAAGCTTGCGTGACCCGTGCGATGTCATTCGTCAATCAGTTGGGAAAGCTACCGCTGCCCTGTACCAGTGTGCCGGGTTTTCTCGTCAACCGCGTTCTGGCACCTTACCTGACCGAGGCATTTTTCGCATACCGGGGCGGGCATGCACCGGAGACCATTGACAGGGCCGCCGAAGCGTTCGGCATGCCCATGGGCCCCGTCGAACTGGCCGACCGCGTGGGACTGGATATCGCTTTGCATGCGGCCGAGAGCCTCGGCGGTTCCACGGACGAGGTCGTGTCGCTGCTTCGCACCAAGGTCGAGGCAGGCGAATTGGGCGCCAAGACCGGGGTCGGCTTCTACCGGTTTCGGAAAAACCGGCCGATCAAGTCAAGGCATTTCGTGACGCCTGACGAGGATCTGCAGGACCGCCTGATCCTGCCACTGGTCAACTCGGCGCTGGCGTGCAAGACAGAAGGGGTCGTGGAAGACGCGGACCTGGTGGATGCCGGCGTCATATTCGGAACGGGGTTTGCGCCGTTCAGGGGCGGTCCGATTCAGTATGCGCGTCAGCGTGGTATCCAGGAAGTCATCCAGCGCATGGAATCGCTTGCAGCTTCATTCGGGCCGAGATTCGCACCCCACCCTGGCTGGAAGGAGCTGTAGCAGGACACTACAGCGTATGGGTGGGTTCGTCCCCGCCTGAAATGCCGGCCAGGAGTCCTTCCAGATGCGCTCGAAGTCCTTCCTGAGCGTTGAACTGCACGCCCACTCCGGCTGCCCGCTTGTCTTGCGCGCGGTTGGGCGTAACCCAGACGACCGTACCTTTGACAGCAGCCGGTTCGCTTGCATCGAACAGACTGAGTGTCACGGTCACGTCGTGGCCAAGTTCGTAACGACGGTTGGTGGGGACGAATACCCCGCCGTTGCGGACAAAGGGCATGTACGACCGGCAAAGCCCACTCTTGCTCTCAATCGTGAGTTCCAACGGTCCTCGTGAATTCATCGCCGCTCTCTCTTTGGCCGAAATCCAGGCAGCAAGGCTCTGACAGCCAGCTCCACGTTTATTCCACCGCCAAGCTGTCCCAACAGCAACTCCACTTTTTGTAGCTGTTGAAACAGAAATCGAGTCTGCAACGGTTTCCAGGCTTCCGTCAGTTCGCTTCCGGGCGGATCCTCGCCAACGGCGCCTTCGGCCGTCAGGCGCGCTCGAATAGCTGACTGCAACCGTGCAGAGAGCCAGCTCAAGTTGGCTTCGATATCACCAGCCAGCCATTCATCTGCAATCGTCTGGGGATCAATCCGATTGATCGAAATATCATAAAGTTTATTCTCTAATTCTTTGTACGAATTGACGAATTTACTTCCCTTAAGGCTGATGGCCTGAAACGGACGCCCCTGAGCAGCAGTCAGCAGGGCCATCCAGTCCACCGTCTCCTTCTCCTTCCCCGTGCCTCTCAGCCATGCGATCGATTCGGCAAAGGGCGGGCAACGCACCGGAAGCGACTGACAGCGGCTGCGGATCGTCGCCGGTAATTTCCCGGGCTGGTGCGATATCAACAGCAAGTACGTATCGGCGCTGGGTTCTTCCAGGGTCTTGAGTAACGCATTGGCCGCAGCCAGGGTCATGGCATCTGCCGGCTCCACAACCAATACCTTGGCCTGAGCCGTCAGGCTGGTGAGCGACAGGGCTCGGGTGGCCCCGCGGATTTGCTCGACCGTCACGGTGTGACGTTTCAGTTCGGGAAAAATCCAATGCAGGTCGGGATGGCGATCCGCAGGCTCGTGGCGCTCAAACATGGCCGTCGCGGCTTCTACAGCTTCCAGTAGCCGCACAGTGCCGCCCGTACCCTCCAGCAGTCGGCGCGCAACGGCCAACGCAAGGTTGATCTTGCCGACCCCCTGCGGCCCGGCCAGCAGCCAACCGTGACCCAGGCGACCGTCCTGGTGCGCTGCCTCAAATTGTTGCAATGGCGCTTGCAACCACGGGCAGATTCCGTTGCTGAGGGTTTGGTACGCGGAAACAGGCATTGGGCTAGGCGGAAAACTCGCTCAGGAACGCGGTCATGTGACTGGCGATCTGGGCTTTGACTTCGGCCAATGGAGGTTCCGCATCGATCACCTTGATGCGGTTCGGCTCATCACTCGCCAGTTCAAGATAGGCCGCGCGCACTCGCGCGAAGAAACCGGGGTCCTCTCGCTCGAAGTGGTCCGGCGCGCGCATGCGGATTCTGGCCAGGCCCACACCCACCGGCGCGTCCAGCAGCAGGGTCAGATCCGGTTCCAGATCCGCGTGCACGGCAGCACGCAAGGAATTGATCCAGGCCGAGTCGGCACGCCGTCCGCCGCCCTGATACGCCACCGTTGCATCGCTGAAGCGATCGCAGATCACCCAACGCCCGGCGGCGAGCGCCGGTCGAATCACTTCATCGAGATGGAAAGACCTGGCGGCAAACATCAAGAGCGTCTCGGTTTCCGCCGACAGATCGCCGTGATCCCCCAACAGGACCCAATCCCTGATTTTTTCCCCCAAAACGGTTCCGCCGGGCTCCCTGGTCATCAGGGTCTGGATACCCGTCGAGGCGAGGAAATCCTGGACGAAGTCGAGGCAAGTGGTCTTGCCGACGCCCTCGGTCCCTTCAAGGGTGATGAATGCACCCCTCACCGTTCGGCATTCTCCACGAATGGCGTACGTGACTGGTATCGCGCGACGGCTTCCCTGTGTTCATCGAACGTGGCGGAGAAGTAATGACTTCCATCCCCCAGCCCCGTTGCAACAAAATACAGCTCCGAGCCGGATGCCGGGTCTACCGCTGCTGACAGGGACTGTTGACTGGGTAGCGCGATGGGCGTAGGCGGCAATCCGAACCTCGTGTACGTATTGTAGGGCGTGTCGCGGGAGAGATCCGCCCGGCGCAGATCTCCGTCAAAGCCCTCTCCCAGCCCATAAATGACCGTCGGATCGGCCTGCAGGCGCATCCCCCGTTCCAATCGTCGGTGAAATACGCCCGAGATACGGCGGCGTTCCTCGCTTAGCGCCGTCTCCTTCTCGATAATCGACGCCAGGATCAACGCTTCGTACGCCGACTCCAGGACCGTGGTGGCCCGGTACTGTCCCCAGGCCTCCTGCAGCCGGTCCTGCATCGCTTGATGGGCTCGCCCGAGAATTTCCACGGCCGGCGTGCCTCCGGGAAACAGGTAGGTGTCGGGATAGAACTGTCCCTCCGGATGGAGCTCCGGCTTGCCCAGTTCAGCCATCACCGTTGCTGCGTTCAATCCGTCAGCGTCCACTGCAGCGTGGTTCCGCAGTTCCGACTCGATGTCGGAGTACGTCCATCCCTCGATGATCGTCAGGTCGTACAGGTACACCCGGCCGCTCACCAGTTGTTCCAGCATCTGAGTGGGACTGGACCCGTTGCCGATCAGGTATTCCCCGGCGTGAATCCGCTTCGCGTCGCCAGAAAAACGCGCATAGGTGTTGAGCGCCCAGGCCGTATCCAATAGGCCGCGCCGGGAGAGTTCCTCGCTGATTCGCGTCAGCGAGGTTCCAGGCTCCACGTTTAGCCAGTCGCCGTCGGCGGCGAGATTCATGGGCGCATTCAGAGACCGCCAGCCCAACGCCAGGATCGCGCATGCCGCGACGACGATGCTGCCGCACAGCGCCGCGAACATGAACCAGCGCAGAGTCCTAACCCGCATATCGCACCGTCATTCCGCCTTGGGTTTGATGACCCGGGACGCTCATGGTAACAGGACCACGGCACAAATTCGGTGGAGCCGCCCAGCTATCCACGGCGGGGCGTCGGGCAGAGGAACAGGACTTGTCCGGGCGGGTCAGTCGAGCTTCTTGAAGACCAGGGTACCGTTGGTGCCGCCGAAGCCGAAGGAGTTGGATACCGCAATCTTCACGTCGTGTTCGAGGGCCACATTCGGCGTGTAGTAGAGATCGCATTCGGGATCCTGATTCTCGAGGTTGATGGTCGGCGGCACGACCCCATCCTTGATGGCCATCACCGCAAACAGGGCTTCAAGAGCGCCCGCGGCGCCCAGCGTATGGCCCGTGGTGGACTTCGTCGAACTGATGATCAGCGACTTTGCGTGCTCGCCGAACGACCGTTTGAGCGCCAGCGTTTCAGCGACGTCGCCCAGGGGCGTCGACGTGCCGTGCGCGTTGACGTAATCGACGTCTTCGGGATTCACCTGCGCGTCCTCGAGCGCCAGTCGCATGCAGCGATCCGCGCCGGAGCCGTCTTCGGTCGGTGCGGTGATGTGGTAAGCGTCGCCGTTCATGGCTGAACCGATCAATTCGGCGTAGATATTCGCGCCGCGACGGCGAGCGTGCTCATAGTCCTCCAGCACCAGGCTACCGGCGCCGTCACTGAGAACGAACCCATCCCGGTCCCTGTCCCAGGGGCGGCTGGCGCCGGCCGGATCGTCATTGCGGGTCGACAACGCCCGCGCCGCGGCAAATCCGCCGATACCCAGGGGTGTGGTGGCGTACTCCGCGCCACCGGCGAGAATGACATCCGCTTCGCCGATGCTGATCAGTCGCCCGGCCAGTCCGATGCAGTGCGCAGACGTGGCGCACGCCGTCACGAGGGCCAGATTCAGGCCGGTGAGGCCGTACTTGATCGAAACGTGCCCGGAGATCATGTTGACGATACTTCCGGGAACGAAGAAAGGCGAGATTCTCCGGGCCCCTCCCCGCTTGTATTTTTCGTAGTTCGTTTCGATGGTATCGAGGCCACCGATACCGGAACCCATGATGACGCCGAATCGATGAGCCTTCGATTCGGTGACTTCCAATCCTGCGTCCTCGAAGGCTTCGGTACAGGCAGCAACGCCGTAGTGCATGAACCGATCCGCCCTGCGGCTGTCCTTGACCGACATGTAGTCGGCCACATGGAAGTCCTTTATGACTCCGGCAAAGTTTGTGCTGAATCCGGTGGTATCGAATGAGTCCACCGGGCCGATGCCGCTGACACCGTCACGGACGTTAGCCCAGCCCTGTGCGACATTGTTTCCCGTGGGAGCGATCAGACCTAGCCCCGTAACGACAACGCGCCGCCTCGTCATCAGGGCGATCCTGGCTGGACCTTAGGGCTAACGTGTTCGATTCGCAAGATGTGCGGCAGACTAGGAATCGCCCTTGTGTGCGTTGACGTAGTCGATGGCATGCTGGACCGTGGTGATCTTCTCGGCCTCTTCATCGGGAATCTCGGTTTCGAATTCTTCCTCAAGGGCCATGACCAGCTCGACGGTATCCAGGGAGTCGGCTCCGAGATCGTCGACAAACGACGCATCGTTATTGATTTCGTCCGCCTTGACACCGAGCTGTTCAGCGATAATCGCTCTGACTTGGTCTTCGACACTACTCATGCGTGGGGTACCCCTTAACTAAATGACCGGCCAACAGGCCCATGGCCGCGCTTGCGTGGCGCGTATTGTACTGAGAACAACGGGGGCAATCCACAATGTCTCCACAAAATCCCATGCCCCTCTTGCATCGGCGAATCATCTCCATTCGGCGCTAACTCATGAGGAGTCCGCCATTGACGTTCAGGGTTTCGCCCGTGATGTACCGCGCCGCGTCAGATGCCAGGTAGACCACTGCTGCAGCTACATCTTCCGGGGCCCCCAAACGGCGCGACGGAATCTGTTCCAGGAGTGCGGCCTGCTGCGACTCGTTCATTTCCCGGGTCATGTCGGTCTCGATGAATCCCGGAGCGATCGTGTTGACCGTAATGTTCCTGGAGGCGACTTCCCTGGCCAGTGACTTGCCGAAACCAATCATTCCGGACTTTGCCGCAGCGTAGTTGACCTGCCCGGGGTTGCCCGTGAGGCCCACCACCGATGCAATATTGATGATGCGTCCCCAGCGCGCCCTCATCATGCCGCGAATGGCCGACTTGCAGACCCAGTAGAGTGAGGAGAGGTTCGTCGCCAGAACCCGATCCCACTCGTCGGGTTTCATGCGCGCGAACAGATTGTCGCGAGTGATGCCGGCGTTGTTGACCAGGATCATGGGAGGCGACTGGAATTTCGAAAGCGTATCGAAGAGCGCCTTGACCGACGCGGGATCCGAGACATCCAGCACCAGGCCGCGTGCGTCCGCCGAGACCGCCTGCAATCGCCCGGAAATCGCGGCGGCGCCCGATTCCGTGGTCGCGGTACCCACTACGATGGCGCCCTGTAACGCCATCGCGTGCGCCGTGGCGCGCCCTATGCCACGAGAAGCCCCGGTAACCAGTGCCACGCGGCCTTCGATACCTGGCCAGCGCCCGAGTTGTGCTAGTTCCATGGAACGAATTTCCTGTCATTGTTGCCGGCGCGATTATACGCCGAGGCAAGCAGCGCGGCCGCCCGATTCCGGATAATGTGGCCCTTTTACCGCGGCCGTGAAGGACGATGAGGCGGGTACGTATTGTGTTATCGTCGTCGTAGTAACAGGAACGACGAGAGATCGGCATGTATCACCCGTCAATCACGCTCAACGGTTCATGCGGCCGTCTATCGGAACGCGACAGATGCAGGCCGGACAGCTCGACGGCAACCCGCAACCAGCGCGGCTTCACGCTTATCGAGATCATGGTGGTCGTGGTGATCATCGGACTCCTTGCGGCGCTGGTGGCGCCCAGTCTGATCGGCAACATCGACCGTGCCGCGGTGAACCGGGCAAGAGCGGATATCCGCAGCATAGAGACGGCGCTCAATCTCTACAGACTTGACAACTTCAGGTACCCAACCACCGATCAGGGGCTGGCAGCCCTGGTCAACAATCCCGGCGAAGCGGCCGCTCCCAACTGGAAAGCGTACCTCCGAAGCCTTCCCACGGATCCCTGGAACCAACCCTATCAGTTCGCCTATCCCGGTCAGCGTAGCGAGTTCGATCTGTTCACCCACGGCGCCGACGGCGTGGCGGGAGGCGAGAATATCGACGCGGATATTGGGAATTGGGACCTGAATTGACGCCTTGCTGGACTGCCGAGCGTCCCCGGCGGCCTGACTCGAAAGCATTGGCCGCGATCACCTGCACAATTACGCCGGACAACGGTTCGCCCATGAGGGCAAGAATTCGTGCTGATGGCTTCTCGCTGATCGAACTGCTGGTGGTGGTGGTCATCATCGGCCTGTTTGCCGGGATCGCAGTACTGTCATTGAATGTTGTCGGAGACGACCGCGAACTTGAGCGAGAGACGTTTCGGCTGAGGAGCCTCCTGGATACACTGATGGATGAAGCGGTCCTGGAAACCCGGAACTATGGCGTGCTGTTCACCCGCAGCGGCTACCGATTCCTTGTCTACGACTACCAGACGCTGACGTGGCTTGATCCGGCGGATGACGAGCTTCTGAGAGAACATCAACTCGTGGAACCGCTGGCGTTGACGTTGATCCTGGAGGATCGCGAGGTTCCGCTCGAATCGGATTACGAACCCGAGATCGGGGAACAACCCCAACCCCAGGTCGTGCTGCTCGCGAGCGGCGAGATGACGCCCTTCGAGGCCGAACTATTCCGTGACCCGACAAGCGGCCGCTTTATCCTTGAGGGAACGCTGGACGGCTCACTGGAGGTCACTCGAAGTGGATTCGACGGGTCGTAACCGGGCGCCGGCAGTCCGCGGCTTTACCTTGCTTGAAGTCATGGTCGCGCTGGCCATCGTCGCACTGGGCATGATGGCGGTGCATACCCAACTCAGCCGCTACGCCGTCGGCGCCACGATCATCGAGAACAAGGTACTCGCAAGCTGGATCGCTTCCAACCGTATCGCGGAGCTCAGCGTAGCGCCGCAGTGGCCGCCTCTTGGTCAAACCCGGGATGAGGTGGACTATGCCCGGCGAACCTGGATCTGGCGCACGCAGGTATCGGAGACACCGGTGGAAAACCTTCGTCGTGTCGACGTATCCGTGTCACTGGCGGATCAACCGGAGCAGGTGCTCCACACCGTATCCGGCCTCATTGAACCCCCTCCCCCGCCGGGAATTCCGCCGCCGATCTGGCGGCCCGGCGCGTTTGGAACGGGCCAATGAAGTGTGCAGTGAACCGCTTCCGAATGGTCGATCCCGAGCGGCCGCCCGCTCGCGGCTTTACGCTGGTGGAGCTGTTGATAGCGATGGCCATCCTCGCGGTGGTCGGCGTCATCGCGCTGGCGGGATTGTCCACGGTACTCCAGCAGCAGGCCATCGCCGAGGAGCGTGCCCAGCGATGGCAAGACATACAGTTCGCGATGCACGTGATCACCCAGGACCTGGCGCAGGTACACCCCCGTGCTGCGCGGGACGAATCCGGCGAAACGTGGAAGCCCAGTTTCCTGGTTGGGGCCAACGAACAGTTCGCCGTTGAACTCAGCCGCGGCGGATGGGCCAATCCCGCCGGGCTACCGCGTGGCCACGTCTTGAGAGTGGCGTATGACTGGGAGGACAGCGCCAACACGCTGGTTCGCTTTCATTGGCCGGCTGTTGATCGCACCTTGACGACGCCCCCGGTTCGCACCGAACTGCTCACGGGCGTCGACGACGTACAGATCCGCTTGCTGGACCGCAACGGTCAATGGCACCTGGCATGGCCGCCACTGGACTTGCCTGCCCCGGATTCTCTTGTCACCTCGCCTCGATTGGTCGAGTTCAGCCTCGATCTGGAAGACTTTGGCCGACTGTGGCGGACCGTGGAGGTCGGCGGATGAGGCATGCTCATGACATGCAGCGGGGCGTCGCGGTCCTGACGGCCATGCTGGTCGTGACCCTGGGCACCCTGATCGCCGTCAACATGATGTGGAGCGCAAGCCTGGATCAGCGGCGAGCCTCGGCTGGATTGGCGGCGGACCAGGGCCTTGCCTACCTGCAGGGTGCGGAGGCGTGGGCCGGGGATATCCTCCGACAGGATATGGTCGATTCCCCGCAAAGCGATCACCTCGGGGAAATCTGGGCGCTGGAATTGCCCCCGCTGCCCGTGGACGGCGGCGTCATCAGCGGTCGTCTCGAAGACCTTCACGGCCGGTTCAACCTCAACAACCTGGTGACCCCTCAGGGTGAGGTGGATCCGATTTCGCAAGCGCAGTTTCAGCGTTTACTGGTATCGCTTGAGCTGGACCCGGGCATCGCCGGAGTCGTCGTCGACTGGCTGGACGCAGACTCCGAACCCAACTTTCCCAATGGCGCCGAGGACGATGCTTACGCCGCCTCGATCCCGCCTTACCGTACCCCGAACTGGCCGATCACAAGTACCAGCGAACTGACTGCGATGACGGGGATTGAAGCCGAAGGCTATCGCGCGTTGTACCCCTATGTCACCGCACTGCCGTCCGGTACGACCCTGAACGTCAACACCGCGTCCGCGCCGGTCCTCGCCTCGCTGTCCGATGACATCGACCTGGCCCAGGCCGCCTCACTGGTGGAGCAACGCGGCACCGCCGAGTTCGTGGATTTGGAGACAACGTTTGCAGACCTGCTCGAGCCGGATGTTCGTGGACGCATCAACGGCACCAGCCGTTACTTTCAGTTGACCGCCACGGTGGTACTTGGCACTCACCAGTTCACCCTATACTCTGTCTTGGAACGGCACCAGAGCGGCCTCGCAGGCGCTGTCTTTCGAAGTCTTGGAGTTCAATAGCCGTGCTCGAACACTTGGTGGTCCGGTTACCGACCAACCCCGGAAACGTTTCCTGGGTCGTGCTGGATTCGGCCGGACAACGCTTGTCGCCGGTAGCGCATGGATCACTGGAGGAAGCCGCTCGGGCAGCCGAAAATCGCCGCGTCCTGGTGCTGGTGTCGGGATTGGATGCAATCTGCAACCGGGCGTCACTGCCTGTCAGGAGCGCGGCGCGACTACGGCAGATGCTGCCCTATTCGCTGGAAGACGTTGTCGCCGAGGATGTAGATCGTCTGCATTTTTCGGCCGGTCCGGGAGATGCCTCCGGTGCGACTCCGGTCACCATGGTTACCCGGCGGCAAATGGAAAGCTGGCTGGAGGATTTCGACCAGGCAGGATTGAACCCTGAGCGAGTCTACTGCGAGTCCGACGGCGTCCCGGCCGTTCCGGGATGCATGGCACTGGTCGTTGAAGGCGACTGTACCTATGGCCGGGCACCCGAGCAGGCACCCTTTGCGCTGCAGGGATTGGCGCTGGGGGAAATCCTGCAAGTGGCGCTTGTCGGCGCAGGCCAACCCTCCGAATTGCCCCACCTCATGCTGTTCGCCGATGCTGAAGGATACGCTCGGTGCGAAAGCGACATTGCCGGGCTGCGCGAGCAGGGCATCAGCCTGGACGTGCAACTATTGCGCGAGGGCCTCCTGCCCTGGCTGGGGACAACCCTGATCACCCGCCCCGGATGCAATCTGCTCCAGGGAGCCTATGGTCAGACGCATGACTGGCAATCGTGGTTCCGACCCTGGCGCTTCGCCGCGGCGTTGTTGCTCGGTGTGCTTGCGCTGGCAGTCGCCGGGGAAGGCGCACGCTACCTGGCGCTTACCCGTGACGAACAAAACGTCACCGCGATGCTTGAGACAGCATGCAGGCTCAATGCACAGGCGACCGACCTGGCAACTTGCGAAGCGGCACTTCAGCGGCGCCAGGCTGCCACGATCGACGGAACCGGAGCAGGCTTTCTGGTGGCGCTGGAAGTGATGGCGCAAGCCTGGAACGAAGACACTCGCCTTGAAGCACTGAGTTTCCGAACCGGGATCATGGACCTGCGAATCGTTGCCGGCAACGTTTCGTCATTGGACGAATTTGCCCGCGAAATCAGCAGCAGCGGGACGTTTCAGGCCTCGATTCAATCAGCGAACCCGACCCAGGATGGCATCCTGGGCCGGCTGCAGGTCGCGGTGAATCCGCAATGAAGTCCTGGTTCGAAATGCTGGAACCCCGGGAGCGCCTCGTCGTGCTTGCCGGCGGCGCGATCGCTGTTCTTATTGTCGCCTGGAGCTTCGCATGGACGCCGTTACGCGAGGCCAATATTGAACTGGACATCACCCTTGCGCAGAAACACGGCATGCTGGCGGATGCCCGCCGGTTGCAGGCGCTGGGCACCCCGCCCGTCCCGCCGTCGGCGTCCGCGGAATCTCTGGTGTTGGTGGTCGACCAGACCCACCGTGCCCATGGACTGGGCGGGACCCTGTCGCGCAATCAGCCGGATGGGGAGGACGGCATTCGTGTGACCTTTCAACGAGTGCCCTTTGCCCAACTGGTCAGTTGGCTCGGGGCGCTGCGGCAGGGCCACGGAATCATCGTGATATCCGCGAATCTGGACGGTACGCAACAGCCAGGACTCGTGAACGCCTCCCTGGTATTGCGGAGGTCTTGAAATGCGGGTCCTGTGGGTCGCCCTCGGCTTGGGCGCGTATCTCGCTTTCGTCATCGCTCGTTTTCCTGCAGACGCCGCCTATCGCTGGTTCGCGCCGGACGAAGTTCGATTGTCCGGCGTTCAGGGTACTCTCTGGTCCGGCCGCGCCGCCCTGGGGTCGGCGGGACCGTTGGGATTCCACAATATCCGTTGGGATGTGCGCCCCCTGTCGATACTGACGGCGCGTCCGGGAGGGCATATCGAAACCAGCCTGGGTGACGGCTTTCTGCAAGCCGAGGTCCGCATCGGCGCGAATGGAGTCACGATTACCGATGCCACGGCGAGTTGCAGCCTGTCGGCTCTCGCGTCGACTTTGCCGATCGCCGGAATTCGCGGTCAGGTGAGTTTGCAACTGGCTGAACTGGTCCTGCAGGACGGTCGGCCCACCGCCGCCAGCGGACAATTGCGTCTGGGCCAACTCACGGTTCCGTCCCTGGTGGGGGGCGGACCCATCCTCCTTGGCAACTACAATGTCACGTTATCCGGGACGGACAGCCTGCAGGGCACTTTCGAAGATCAGGGCGGCCCACTGCAGGTGCAAGGATCGGCAGATCTCACGGTCGCCGGCAACTACGAAATCCGGGGGCTTGTCCAGCCCCGCCCCGAGGCGGACGCGGCGCTGAGGCGCGGTATTGAACTGCTGACGGGTGAGCCGAACGATGCCGGTATGCGTGCTTTCAGCTTTGCCGGGACGCTTTGACGTGGGGAGTGGAAGCGCGTGACGAAAGCTGGTGAGGCCCTTCGAGTCTATTGTTCTGATTCGAAGTAATTGAGTTCGATGGTGATCCCGTTCGGGTCCTCCACGAATATCTGACTCAGGTCCATGTTCGGAACCTGCCGTTCACGATAGGGCACGTGGTTTCTCTTCAGGCGTTCGATCATGGCTGATGCATCCGTCGCACAGAACGCAATGTGATCCAGCGATCCGCTGCCCTGCAAGGCATCCGGGTCAACGTCCCCGCCCAGATACCCCACCAAACCGCTGAAATCGTCGGGGTCGACGCCCACCAGATGGATCACCGTGTGATCCTCCAGATAGAGCCAGACCCCCGGAAACGGCAAGTCCGGTCGATATCCTTCATCCATTCCCAGCACGTCGACGTAGAAGTCCCGGCTCGCCGGCAGGTCCAGTGTTCGGATGGAACAGTGGTCAAGGGTGCGAACGGCCATGTCTCGGGGTCTCCAGTTGTCATCGCCGGACTGGCGATGATATCAGCCTGTTTCCGCCCAGCCGCTGACGGCCTTGACTTCGAGAAACTCCTCCAGACCCCAGATGCCCCCTTCGCGGCCGTTGCCCGATGCTTTCATACCTCCAAACGGGCTTCCGGCACCCCGAATCTGGCCATTCATCTCTACCATTCCCGAACGCAGCCGGCGCGCCACGCGATTGCGTTTGGCGCCGTCTTCAGTCTGCACATAGTTGGTCAGTCCGTAGGGCGTATGGTTGGCGATGCGAATGGCGTCCCCTTCCGTGTCAAAGGGGATAATCGACAATACCGGTCCGAATATTTCCTCTTGCGCAATTGTCATGTCGTTGGACACATCGGCGAATACCGTCGGCCGGACGAAATAGCCGGAGTCCATGCCTTCCGGCAATCCCAATCCGCCGGCAACCAAGCGCGCTCCCTCGTCGATCCCCGCTTGAATATAGCCTTGAATCTTTTCGAATTGCGCCCGGCTCACGACCGGACCGGCGTGCCGACCTTCCTTGCAAGCCGGGCCTACCTCATAGGTGTCCGCGACCGCGGCCGCCGCCGCGACACACTCATCGTAGACCTCGCGTTGGACCAGCATTCGCGTCGGTGCATTGCAAGACTGACCCGTGTTGTTGAAGCAGTGCAAAACGCCGCGTTTCGCTGCTTTCTCGTTCGCATCGCTGAAGATGATGTTCGCGCCCTTCCCACCGAGTTCCAAATGGACGCGCTTGTGCGTGGCAGCGGCATTTTTTGATATTTCCTCCCCGGCGCGCGTTGAACCGGTAAATGAAATCATGTCGAGGCCCGGATGCCCGCTGAGCTGGGTGCCGACACCGGGCCCATCCCCGTTGAGCATGTTGAAGACTCCGGGCGGCGTCCCGGCAGCTTGCATGACTTCAGCGAATACCATGGCCGACAGCGGCGCGATTTCCGACGGCTTGAGCACCATCGTGCAGCCCGCCGCGAGCGCCGGGATCACTTTGAGTGCGATCTGGTTCATCGGCCAGTTCCACGGCGTAATCAGGCCGCAGACACCCACCGGTTCATAAAAGATCCGATCGTTGGGCGCGTGCGGGCCCAGCATTCGCTCAAATTCAAAACCCTTCAATGTGCGAATGAAGCCTTCGATGTGCCACAGGCCCGCACCCACTTGCTGCATCCTGGCCATATCGATCGGTGCGCCCATTTCCAGGCTGATGGCCCGCGCGAGGTCATCGGACCTTTCCTTGTAGACATCGAGGATGCGGCCGAGCAAAGCGACACGTTCATCCCTTGACGATGCAGACCAGCCCTCGAAGGCGGAATTCGCAGCCTCCACGGCCGCATCGGTGTCCGCCTGGTCTCCCAAGGAAATCACGCCGACGACGTCTTCGGTGGAAGGGTCGATCACATCGAAATCATTGGCCTGTCGGGGCGAGACCCATCGACCGTCGATATAGAATTCACGTCTGTCCAGCACATGTCTCTCCAATTGATGGATCCGGATGTGAGTTTCTACCAAGATTCTTCCGCCTTTGCCAATCCGCTTCGATCGCTAGTGGTGGAACCTCGATGGGAGTTACCATTGACTACCAGTAAAAACGCAGTGGCTCGTTATCCTTCTTGAGCCATGGAGGGGTTCATGATCAGGTTGTCGCCACGTTGTCTTCTTGTTGCCCTTGTGATGCCGGTCGGTCTGCCTGCTTACGCGCAGCAACCATTGAGCGCTCTGCCCGAGGATTCGGGAAAGGAGCTGGTCGAGGCAGCCTGTGTGGCATGCCACGAGACCGATATCATCTTCAGCTCCACTGGCTACACGCATGATCGGTGGCGACATCTTGTCGGCACGATGATCGATCTGCCGGAGCCCCTGGTCTCGGACGTGACACAGTATCTCGCCGCGACTTTTCCGGAGCGATACGATCGCCGACCGATTCTGCAACCGGGAGACAACAAGGTCACGTTCCTCGAGTGGAGCGTCCCAACGCTCGGGCAGCGGCCCCGGGACCCGCTCATGACGCCGGACGGTATGATCTGGTGGGCAGGGATGTACGGGAGCCTGATCGGCCGGCTTGATCCCCGGACGGGCGAGATGACGGAGTGGAAACTCGATCCGCAGGCCACGCCGCACAGCATCGTCGATGATGCGGAAGGCAACATCTGGTACACGGGTAACGGCAATGGCACCGTGGGAATGCTCGATCCGGATACCGGCGGGATCACGGTCTACCCGATGCCCGATCCGGAGGCCCGCGATCCCCACACCCCAATTATCACGCGCAGCGGAGACCTCTGGTTCACGCTCCAGAACAGCAACATGATCGGCCGTCTGGTGCCCGATACCGGCGATATCCGGCTGACAGCAACGCCCACGGAAGGCGCCCGTCCCTACGGTATCGACGAAGACTCCAGCGGCATGATCTGGATCGCCTACCGCGGTGCGCCGAAAATCGCCCGCGTCAATCCTGATTCCTGGGAGATCAGGGAGTTCGAGACCCCGAATCCCGACCCCGAGTCACACTATGGAAACTACTATATTCGGCGTCTGTCGATCGACAGCAATGACATGATCTGGTACGTGGATTCCGGACGAGGCTACCTGGGTCGCCTCGACCCGGAGACAGGCGAGATCACGGAGTGGCTGACTCCGAACGGACACCGCTCCCACCCCTACGCCATCAGGGTTGTCGACGATGTCGTCTGGCTGAACGAATCCGAAATGAGACCCGACGTGCTGCTGCGGTTCGACCCTGATACCGAGCAGTTCCAGAGCTGGCCCATCCCCTCCGGGATCGGCATCATCCGCAACATGCGGGCGACGCATGACGGCAACCTGGTGATCCACCAGAGCAGCACGAACACCGTCGGCCTGGTCCTGATCGACCACCAAAGCTCGTGGGCGCCGGGAGCATACCGACCCTGATACGACGCGCCGAACACCGAGTGCTCGATCGTCAGAGCCGGTTGGGACCCGGCCGCATACACGATTGCATGCGGCAAATTCCAGGTCATCGGCGCGCTGTCGCCAAAGCTGGCACGACACGGCGTAAACATATTGGATCAATGAGTGAGAGCCATGGACAAGAGATTTGACTGCTCCGGGCGCACGGCGCTGGTAAGCGGCGCGTCGAGTGGGCTGGGATCCCATTTCGCGAAGCTGCTGGCCGAACACGGTGCGAGAGTTGTCGCGGCCGCCCGCCGGGTCGATCGCCTAGAAGCACTTGCAAGAGAAATTGAATTGGATGGCGGGGAAGCGCTTGCCGTTGCCATGGATGTCTGCGACGCTGACAGTGTTCGGGCCGCATTCGACCGTGCCGAAGAAACGTTTGGCACGGTCGAAATCGTTTCAAACAACGCCGGTGTGGTCGATCAGCGATTGGCAGTCGATATCGATGAAGAACGCTGGGATTTCGTCCTCGACACCAATCTCAAGGGTGCATGGCTGGTGGCAAGGGAATCGGGTCGCCGGATGATCGACGCCGGTGTTGGCGGCAGCATCGTCAATACCGCCTCGGTACTGGGACTACGAGTGGCTCGAGGGCTCACCACCTACGCAACGTCGAAAGCGGCCTTGATTCAATTGACGCGCACACTCGCGCTCGAATGGTGCCGGAAAGGCATTCGAGTGAATGCATTGTGCCCGGGCTATTTCCTGACCGAGATCAACAGTTGGTACCTCGAATCCAGCAGCGGCCGGGAATACATAAGCGAGACGCCCGCGCAGCGAGTTGGGGAAATGCGCGAAATCGAAGCGCCTTTCATGCTGCTCGCAAGCGAAGCCGGTTCATTCATCAACGGTGTCGCGCTTCCTGTGGACGGTGGACACATGCTTGCCGGGATTTAGTGTCCTGCCTTGCGAGATCCATGCCTTTTATTCCTTCAATCGTCACAGGAAGCGCGCACCTGGTGGGAGAATGACTGGCAGGGGCGGAGTCCGATGGCGATAGGCATGAAGGACCCCGTCCTTGGACCCAGCGTAATGCTGGATCTGCACCGATCCATTCACTCCGGCGTTGGCGGCCTGACCGAAAGCTCGGGTTGCCAGTGTCTGAATGCCTGGAGCAAGGGGAAGTAGAGCCCCACCCTGATCGGGCGTTTGTCGACAGCCGACATGACCGCTGCATAGCGCTCCAATTGCTCGCGGTATCGCTGCACCTCCGTATCCAGAAACGCTTCCGTGGAGCCTCCTTCGTGGGAACTGGTCTTGAAATCGATGATCCACCGGGTGCCCGCATCGTCAACGAACGTGCGATCCAGCCGCACGCTCTCTACCCGTTCATCTCTCACGCGCATGATCGGTAACTCCGATCCGGCTTCACCGTGCCTGGCAAGCAACCACTGTCCAGTGGCATCGTCGAGCACCGCCTGGAGCGCTCGCACCACCCGCTCCGATGCCCCGGCGAGTTCGTCGATCTCGACCCCGAGTAATCGCAATTCAGCCTGATACCGGCCTGCCGCAGCGCGAATGCGTTCGCCGTTCCAATGCTCCACGCCCTCTCGAGCGATGGTTTGCAACCAACGGTGCACCACCACGCCGACTTGCAGTGCGGTCTGACCCGCCCATTCAAAATGGGGACGATGCACCGTTTTAATCGGGTCCGGCGGCAACTCGCTCACTCCGTGGACGGGATTGATCAGTCGCCTGAGCTTCGGTTCGATCGCGTCGACTTCGGTGTGGACCGTGGCGCCGGCAGGTTCCGCCGCTTCAAACGCGGCGGATACTTGCGGCCAAAGGCAAGCCAGCAGACTCCTGGCTGGTGGCCTGGATTTGCCTTCAGCGAGTTGTCCGACCAGATGCAGGCGTTCTTTGGCCCGCGTTGCCGCCACGTAGAGAAGACGGGCACGCTCGGCATGGTCCTTGCGTTGCTCGATGCCTCGCAGCCATCGAGTGACGGCGTCCAGCTCCCCGGAGTCCGCCGGCGATGGAGCCAGAAGGGCGGACGCCCCACCGTCGTCGTGCAGTCGCTCGTGCCAATAAAGCGCCCTGCTGCCGTGCGGCGGCGGCTCCCGGCCCAGACCCAGAAGTACCACCGTGTCGAACTCCAGGCCCTTGGCCCGGTGGATGGACATAATTTCGACTCCGCACTCCCGGGGACGGTCCTTGCTCGCCGCCGGGTCATCGAAAAGTTCCTCCAGTCTCGCAGGATCGTCAAGATCGCCCCGAGCGACGGCGCCCGGCAGGATCCCGAAGAACTGCTCCGCGTGTTCGATGTCCTGTGGCTCCATCACACACCGGGGGCCGTCCAAAGTCCGCCACGTGCGTTGCACCCACCGGCTGAGGGACTGTTCGGAACGCGTATGAAATGCCAGTTGCAAGACGTCACGCGTGCGCTCCAATCGGTCGCGACCGTCGTCGCTGAGCGTGGCCACCCGCCGCGCATCATTCATCAGTGTCCACACCGCGCTGTCCGCGTCGTCCCGGCACAGCGCGTGCAAGTCCCGCCAATTCAGCCCGCACCAGGGTGCCCGTAACACCCCCAGCCAGGCGATCCGATCGCCGAAATGAGTCAAGGCACGGGTCAGGCCGATTAGATCGTGCGTAATCTGGTGCTGATTCGGCGCCTCGATCTGCACCGCGTGCGCGTCCAGACCCAACGAACGAAGATGTGCTTGCAGACCGATGAGATGACTTCGGCTCTGTACGAGTATGGCTACGGAGCGAGACGCCGACTGCGCTCTTTCGGCCGCCACTACCTGCGCGACGAGCCTTGTTTCGGCTTCGGGATCGGTCCCTCGCAGGGCGTGGACCTGTACTTTCTGGTCAACTGACGGCGCCCTCGCCGCTACACATGGACAGAACCTGGCGGCACCGGTCTGAACGTCGTCTGCGGGTGGAAACACGCGCGAAAAAGTGCCGTTGATCCAATCGATCAAGGCAGGAGTGCTGCGAAAATTTTGCGCCAGATCCAGCGTTTCGCAGCGGAGGTCACCAATACCCAGGTGTTTTGTCCTCAGGAACAACGATATATCGGCATTACGAAACCTGTAGATGGATTGCATCGGATCGCCCACGAGGAACAACGATCTACCGTCGCCTCGCTCCCAACCGGCCGTGAGCAATTCAAGGAGCCTGACCTGCGAGCGGGACGTGTCCTGAAACTCATCCACGAGAATGTGCTGGATCCGTCGATCCAGCGCGAGCAGAAGATCCGACGGTTGTTCTGCGCTACCGAGAGCACGGTGGGCCGCTAGCGCGAGTTCCACAAAATCTGCCGTATTGCGTTCGGCAAACGCCAGGCGCAATTCGGCCACCAAGTACCGAAGAGACAATCGTAGTGCCGACATGGCTTCCCACCACACCGGTCCCGGAAGCGTCTCGGGGAGGCTTCTCAATCCGACCAGCGCAAGGCGCAGATCCTCGGATTCAGCCAGTTGCGCGATCAGTTCCTCAAGGCGTCCACCCAGTTCGGTGAACTGGCGCGAAAATCCGACGGCGCTGAGCTGTTTTCGCCACATCCCCTGCCGGGTCAGCAACAATTCGGGCAATGCCTTCCAGGCCTTGATATGGGCATGCGCCGGCGCCGGCATCGTCGCGAGATCTCGCCAGGGTAGAAAGATCTCAGCGCTGTTGCGCGCGTGTGCCGCTGCGTGGCGGAGCAACGGAACCAGTTGCTCCAGGTTCGCGTCGGAAAGCAAGTCCGCAGCCTCGCCAATATCCTCGTTCATGGCATGGCGCAAGGCTTGCTCCATATTGGCGCGAAATTCCCGTTCATCGCCCGCCATCAGGTGATCCAGCCATTGATCCCGGGTGGATAGCAGGTCGGCAAAGCCTGCAATCATCCGTTCGGCACTGCTGTCGGAGTACTCCAGGGTCCTCTGCAAGGCGCCTGCGGCGGGCGACGCATCTCCCAGGCCCTGCAAGAGTCGACGCGCAGCATGCTCATAGTGCTCACGTGCGTTTTCCACGATGCGGGCCGCGGCTATACCGCCCGCGGCGGCCGGCAACCTGTGGGCCAGCCAGACATTCAACGCATCGAGCGTATCGATCTTCAATCGCGCGGGCTGTTCGATGAGGGACCAGCTACACTGCCGGTCCCGCGCCAGCGCTTGCCGCGCCAGTTCATACGTCCGTATGCGGTGGGGCTGTTGCGGTCGATCTTCCCGGTTGGCGCCCGCCAACGCCGCCAGGACCCGGTTGCGCATCTGCGCGGCCGCCTTGCGGGTAAAGGTAATCGCCACGATCTGTTCCGGCAGATCGACACCTGCCAACAGCGCCAGGTAACGCTGGATGAGCAGTTCCGTCTTGCCCGATCCCGCTGGCGCCTGAACGATAAACGATTGGCTGGTGTCGAGCGCGCGTTGACGCTGAAACTCGTCACTCATGGGTGTGTCAATCGCGCAAGTGCCCTGTGTTCATGCACGCGGGTCAAGGCTACGAACGCGCCGCCTGCGGCCTTGAAATCACGCATGAAGATTCGCCCATCGCCGGAGGCGAACTCCGTTGCAAGCTCTTCCAACCGCGCGCGCCAACGCGTTCGTTGACTGGCCAGGGTCAGGCCGGATGGCAGACGAGCCGACCGACCCGGGAACTGTTCGGGCTTTGTCCAAAAGCCCTTGTACCCGGGATTCCGTACCTGGAGGACGGCGATGGCCACCGCCTCGACTTCGCCCTCGAGAAAGCTTGCGTAAAGGGGCAATTGCAAATCCCGCGGCCGTGCCTTGAGCCAATCGCCGGGGGTATGCCTCGATCCGGTCTTGTAGTCGATGACTGCGAGTGCACCACCGCGTTCCAGTTGATCGATCCGGTCGATTCGGCAGCTCAACTCCATGCCGCCAAGCGTTACTTCCATCGGCTGCTCCACGGCCACCAACCGAAACGCCGTCCTGGCCAGGTCCATCTCCAATAACCCAGTCAGAATTGATCGCAAGCGGCCAAGTTCCAGTCGGAACAACGGCCGCAGTCGTCCTTGGGCGGTACGGAACAACCTGCTCAACGCTTGACGGCTGCTGCGGTCAATCCGTTGCGCGCGCTCAGCAGCGCTCCAGGACGCGATTTCCTGCATCTCCGGTAGTTCACGCAGCAATCGTTGCGCCGCCGCATGCGCCGCTACACCACGCTGGGCAGCACTGAGACCCGGTCGAACGACCTCCAGGGGAACGGCCCGTAACCGGCTTTCGATGAATGCGCGCAGCGGACAGATTGAATGCATCGACAATGTGCGAACGCCTCCCCTGATTTTTCGGCTTGTAACCGGCGGAACCGGGTCGGAAAGGGTTTCCATTCGGCTTCTATCGACCAGGCCGAGACCCGCCGGGCGCCGCCCTCCCCCGGTCAGCTCCGCTTCGCTTGCGGCGGGATACGAGCGTATCAGCGGGCTCGGCTGTGCCAGGTGATCATGAACCACTCCTGGTGAACTCAGGACCACGTCACCAATGCCGTCGACCAGGCGTCGAATGGTTAGCCGGGACTGCTCCAGGGCAGCGGCCGGATGAGCCGAAGGCATGCCATGTTCGTTCTGCAAGGCGAACGGCAGCAGCGGGGTGGGTTGCGGTGCACGCGGCCACTGGGTGTCGGTAAGCCCGCAAGCCCATAGCGCATCGTAACCCGGGATCACGTCTGCTGGATCGGAGATCACGAAGACGCCGTAAACCGGAAGAGTTCCGTGGCGCCGAGACCGCCCGAGAATGTCCTGGAGTTCCAGCAATGTGTCGCTCGCGGAAATCAGCCCCAGGATGGGGGTCAGGAGCGCCAGTGCGTTGAGGGCCGATTCCCAGTCTTCCGTTGTCGAGGCCCGGGCCGCGCTGCCGTGCCAATCCAGCACGCTCAGCAGCTGTCGCCACACCGCGGCCCAGTGCGAAGGTGTCGCTTGTCGGGGCTGGGACCGCATCAATGCCGCGGCTTCGCCGAGAACCTCGCCAAGTGCCGGCAACTCCGCGCGAATTTTCGCCTCCAGTCCACCCTCATAAAAGGCTTCGCGAAAGATCAATTGGGACGAAATGCGTGATCTGAGTCGCGTTTCCAGCATGCCGCGAGCTTCCGCCTCACCGCCTGACGGGACGAAAAACGGACTTCTTAGCCAGCGACTCAGCACCTGGAAATCGCCCGAACGGGTAAAGAGTTCAAGAGCGGTCAACGCCGCACCGATCACCGGATTCTCCAACGCACAGGGCCCACCCCGCAGGAAGACGATCTCACTTCGATTTTCTGCAATCCCCAGCCTGCAAGACTCAGGACTCAATTCGTCTTCCAATATCCCGAGCACTTCATCCCGACGGCTCTCAAGCTCCGGAACAACGATCGCTATACGCTGCCGGGGTTGCCGGGCGAGTTTGTCAGCGGCCCATGCAGCCGCAGTTCTCACTTCAACCACGGACTCCGCAAGTTGCACGCGCCGGCAGCGTCGGTTGGTCTTTGGCTGCGTCCATACGGAATGATGTTGCCCGGCAGACCGCAGCCGTTGCAAAAGGCGCGCATGTGCCGGCGACATCGCCGCGTCCGACCACACGACGAGCTCGTCCGAACAACTGGGCAGAGTCTCGGCATGCACGCTCAATGCATCCTCGACGTCCGACGAATCCATCCACTCCGACTCGTCCAGCGCCTTTCGGTACGCCTGCTCCCAATGGATTAACGCGCGACAATCCGGATCGTCCCTGAAGCGGCGCAATTCATCGAGGCCGAGGTTCCACTCGCGCCTGCGCTGGGACGCTTGTCGAGCCCAGACCGAAGCATGCCGATACTCCAGCAATCCATGGCGACCCGCAGGCGATTCTTCGACCACCCGGCGCCACAGCGCGTTCACTTGCCCGTCGGTCAGTAGCTGACGATGTCCGTCGTCCAGGTACCTGCTCCACATGTCGGCAGCCCAGTGCGGATACGTCTGAACCGTCGGTGCCAGCCACGCCGTGCGACCTTCCTCCAGATACCGTCGTGCCACGTGGCCTTCGATCTGCCGCGCGCCGACGCTGCCGGGGGTCACCACCGTCGTCCCCTGGACCAACAGGTCTGTCGAGGGATCGGACATCAGGGTTGAATACTGAACGATTCTTATGGTGCCGACTTCAGCATGGGTGGCCGGCTGGCCATCTGTTGCAAGATATCATGCACTCGCCGAAAAACCTCGGCGATCGTATCTTCATCCGCGAGCGTGGTAATTCTGAAGTGGCTCCGATAGCCCACATTGAAGCTGGAGCCAGGTGCGACCAATACATGTTGCTGCTCCAGCAACTCCATGCAGAACGATTCGTCGTCGAACCCGGGAAACTGCCGGGTATCGACGCCGATGAAGGCATACATTGCACCGTCGGGGGGCACCAGGGTCAGGTATTTGCTTTCATCTACCGCCGAAACGACGGTTTGACGGGACTGGTACAACCGTCCCCCGCTGGAGCACAGCTTGCGAATGCTCTGGTAGCCGCCCAGGGCGGTCTGGACCGCCCATTGCCCGGGTACGTTGCTGCACAGTCGCAATGCTGCCAGCAGATCCATCGCTTCCAGCAATTCGCCCGAGCGGTCCAGCGCGCCGCTGAAGGCCACCCATCCCACCCGGTAACCGCAGGCCCGGTAAACCTTGGAGAGCCCGCTGAACGTCGCACACAGCGAACTGGAACACAACGTCGCCATGGGCACGAATTCCGTATCTCCAAATATCATTTGATCATAGATTTCGTCAGCCAGAATCAACAGATCATGCTTTTCGGCGATCTCGGCCAAACGGCTCAGACATTCGCGGCTGTAGACGGCACCGGTAGGATTGTTGGGATTGATTATGACGATGGCTCGGGTTTTCCTGGTAATCAACTTCTTCACCGCGCCGACATCGGGCATGTATCCGTTTTGCTCGGGACAGGGGTAATAGACTGCCTTACCGCCATTGAGTACGGTCGCGGCGGTCCACAGCGGGTAGTCCGGGCTGGGAATCAACACTTCGTCCCCGGGATTGAGCAATGCCCGTAGCGTCAGATCGATGAGTTCGCTGACACCGTTGCCGATAAACACCTCTTCGGCTGTCGTGTCCATGACACCGCGGCTTTGCTGGCGCATGACCACGGCCTCACGGGCCGGAAAGATACCCTTCTGCCCGCAGTAGGCCTCGCTGGAACCCAGGTTTTCGATCATGGCCAGGCGCATGGTCTCCGGCGTGCGAAATCCGTAGATGCCAGGATTGCCGATGTTCAGGGAAAGGATTTCGTAACCCTGGCGTTCCAACTCCAGGGCTCGCCTTGCCAGGCGGCCGCGGATTTCATAACGAACGGACTTGAGCGCTCGGCTGGGCTCTATTTTGGAGAAATGCGGCACAACGTGACCCCGACGGCGAACTACGGAAGTGCTTTAACACATTGAGCGTCAAACGCCAACCGAAACGCGCTGAAAATTCAGCAAAACCCGGCCGCTGCGGTCTTCGACTGTCGCGTCAGGACACTGCTCCGGTGGCGATCGGCCGCTGGGGATCTCGAATCCACTCGCTCCAGGAACCAACGTAGACACGACCGTCTCCCAGACCGGCCGCGGTAACGGCGCCCGGGACGTGACCGGCGACGGGATCGATGGGCTCGGTGACCCCCTGATACCGCTCCGGAGCTCGTGCGTCGACAAGCTTCGCGCCATACGCCAACTCCGACGGAACCTGATCCGCTGAGACAACCCAGTCGCTACGCGCCTGCTCCACGACATATCGTTCCGCGCGGACGCGGGGAATCTCCTGGTCCAGTGGCAGACCGGTAGCCCCCCACCCACCCAGACCGCCGTCAAGGACATAAACGGCACCGTGCCCTACCCACCGCAGCATCCACCAAAGCCGCGCTGCGATTGCCCCGGACAAATCGTCGTAAACGACCACGTTGCTGGCTTTGGAAATTCCCCAGGCTCCGAGCGTAGCGGCAAAATCATCTACCGGGGGTAGAGGGTGGCGGCGGTCGGTGATATTGGCGGCGACGCCATGGACGCGCCTCGTTCCGGGCAGGAGGCCCGAATTCAGCCGAGCTGCTCGAGGATTTGTTCCGAGCCGCTGATGCCGAACTCGCCCGGCGGTTCCAGGTTCAGGTGGGTGATCACGCCATCGTCCACAATCATGGAGAAACGCTGACTTCGGATGCCCAGACCAAGCCCCGACAGATCCCAGGACAGTCCCAGGGCGGCCGCATAGTCCGCATTGCCATCGGCAAGCATGAGCACGTCGTCTCCGGTGTTGGCCGACCGGGCCCACGCGTCCATTACGAACACGTCATTGACTGCCATGCACGCGATGGTATCTACGCCCCTGGTCCGGATGGTGTCCGCGTCGTGCTGATAACCGGGCAGGTGCTTGATCGCACAGGTAGGCGTGAATGCACCCGGGACGGCAAAAAATACGACCTTCTTGCCCTTGAAGAGGACGTCCGTGGTGACGGGCTCGGGTCCCGCGTCACCCATCCGGGTGAGTGTGCCCTCGGGTACCGAATCGCCTACGCTGATAGCCATGATCTGGAAACTCCTGTTCAATGTTAAACCGCCCGCGGAAGTCGCGGGCGGCAATTCGTGGATTCGCTGGAGGACGGACTAACGGGCCAGGGCCGCCGCGAGTTCCCGATCCCTGGTTTCTTCCGAATCGACGTACTGTATCCAGCTTCTGGCATTGGTGCGGCTGCGTTCGTCGTCGGCAGCCTCTTCAAACGCGTTTCGAGCCGCAGTGTATTCCTTCTGCTCGAACAGACAGGCGCCGAGGATCATGTAGGCCTGATCCTCGCGGCGCAGGTCGCCCTTTCGAATGCCTTCCCGGGCCGATTCAACGCAAGCCTCCCACTCGTAGAGATTCTGGTAGGACTGTGCCAGGTTGATATCGATGGTTCCGTCCTCGGCCAACCCGGCTGCACGCGTCAGTGCCGGAACCGCTCTGACGTCATCTTGCGCGAGCTGCCATGACTGGGCCAACAACCGCCAGTTTCGCTCGTTCGATTCGATGGTGCCGTCTTCGAGCCTATCTTGCATGATCATTGCCGCCTGGACGGGAACGTCGGCCTGGAGAAGCAATTGCGCCATCTGAATGAGTTCGTTGCTGCGGGTCAGCCACCCGGCTTCATGCGCAACCTGGTAAAGGCCCAACTGGGCGCCGTCGTCGCCTTCCTGCCCGTACATGGCCGAAAGCTGAACGAAATATTCCCGCTTTGGCCACAACTCGATCATTGTCCGAAGCACGTCAATAACGTTTTCGTAGTCCTCCAACTCGTAGTAGAAGACGTTCAGCAACCGATACCAGTTTTCCTGCGGTTCGCGTCCCAGACCCTGATTGATCTGAATGGCTGTCCTGACCGGTTCGATACCCTCCCGGAACCGCTGCAGGGAATAGAAGAGCTGTGCCCTCAGTACATAGGGATCCGCACCCGGGTCCTCCGAGACACCGAACCAGCGATCCAGCATGGCCAACGAGTCGTCGTAGCGCTCCTGCTGGAAGTAGAGCTGGCACAGCGTGTACATGGTGGTGGTTTCCATGCCCAGCGGCAGATCGGGCTGCTGCAGGACCATCTCGTAGGCGCGAATGGCTTCCCTGTAGTTGTCCTGACCAAAGTAGATGAAGGCGTAGAAGTTCCACATCTGCGCCATTTCATAACTGTTCAGGTCATCCATATCGCGCACTTGCGCCAACCTCTGCTGGGCGCATTCGACGTCGTCCACCTCGGCGCATTCCTGCGCCTCGGCGAGCCGCGTATAGACCCGCTCCCTCATGGCCGGCGTCCTGCGGGTCTCAGCCTCTGCTGCGGCGCTGCCTTCGCCGCCTTGCATGCCTCCCATTCCCTGGGAGAAGGCGGCGGGAGCCGCGAGCACCGCGACGAACGCAGCGGCCAATACAGGGAGTAATGCTCGAGTACCACGCATGAGATGGCTCCTCCGCTACTGGGTGATCTCGAAGGTGATCTTGTTCCGGACTCCGGGAACTTCGACTGCAACACCGTCGATAACACGCGGCTTGTACTTGAACTTGAAAGCCGCCTCTACCGCCGCCCGCTCAAACAGGCTGCTGGTGGACTCCACGACAGTTACGTCCTTGACGGCCCCGGCCTGAGTCACCGTGAATTCCACGATAACGTAGCCTTCGAGGCCTCTGGAAAGCGCCCTTGAGGGGTACACCGGCGCAACCTTGACGATGGGCAGGTATTCGCCGTCGCTGACTCCGAAAGCGACGCCGGTCACGTTCAGGTTGACCTGTGTGCTCGGGGCCGAAATGGATACGGACATCGAATTGTCGAACTGGTTGGAATTCTGCGGTTCAGGCATCTCCGGCGGAACTTCCGGCTCAGGCGGCTTCTCGGGCTTTTGCTTCTTGGTCTCTATGACTTCGTTGCGCTCTACGCGAACGAATTCATCGAGCCTGATACGATCGGTATCGGTGACAGCTTCCTCACCGGTGGCAATCAACAACTGCATCATGAACAAGAGGCCGAACGTGACGGCTCCGCCGACGGCCACGGCGGTAGTGAATCGGGCAATCATGACATCTCCTCCACAGTATTAAATCCAAGTCCAAGCGCCCTTCAACTCATCGGCGCAGTGGATCCTTCGTCATTGGCGAAGCCTCGACGACTCGCTACGGTACCACCGCAGCCAGCGTTACGTCGTCGATGCCCACTTCCTTGGCGAGATCCATCGCCGCGAGAACGAATTCGTTTTGAGCCTGGTTATCCGCCTGGATAACCACTCCTCCTTCCGGAGTTTCCCTATGCATGCGTTCGACGATCGGCTTCAATCCAGCCAGGTCCACGTTGCGTTGATCGATCCAATATTCGTTGTTGGGGCTGATCGCGATAAAGATCGAACCGCCCTCCGGTATCAAGGCGGTGACGGCTTGAGGCCGATCCACCTGAATTCCCGGTTCCTTGACGAACACCGCAGTCACGATGAAGAAGATCAGCATGATGAAAACCACGTCCAGCATGGGCGTGAGATTGATTTCAGCTTCTTCCTCGGCCATTGACTCGGCAATGGAATCACGCATTGCTTATTGCTCCTTCAGAACTGTTCGACTTCTTCCCGCGCTCATGGCGCCGCGGCAATGGATATATCGTACACGTCGGCCTGACGGGAAGCATCCATCACTGTCACAAGTGACTCGGCGCGGGATGAGTTACTGACCTGGACGACGACGGGCCTGTCAGGGTTTTCGGCGTGGAGCCGCTGGATGTTGGGGCGAACAGCCCGGGGATCGACGATTCGGTTATCGATCCAGATGTCATCGGTTTCGTCGATGATGACCAGAATGGCGCCTTCCTCGTCCTGCGTCACCTGGGGCTGGTCCTGATCCGGCCGGTTGGTGTCCAGGCCGGCCTCCCGCAGAAAGCTGGCGGTGACGATGAAGAAGATCAGCATGATGAACACAACGTCCAGCATGGGCGTGAGATTGATTTCATTTTCTTCGTTCTCAACCCTGATGTTCGCAATGCGTCTCTTCACTGTGCCTCCTCATTCGCGCATGTCCGTGACTATACCTCACGTTTCTAGGTATATGCAACCCTACCCGCCTAGTGATCCATGGTCATACCGTCTTCAAGTTTCAGGACGCTCCGCTTCGCGGTACGTGCGAGCACGGTGACCAGAAATACGCCTGAAAGCGCGCCGACCATCCCGGCCATCGTCGGGATGGTTGCCATGGAGACGCCCGACGCCATGGAGCGCGGGTTGCCTGTCCCTGAAATCGCCATGACCTCGAATACCGCGATCATTCCCGTCACGGTCCCCAGCAAGCCCATCAGCGGACACAGGGCGACGAGCGTCTGGATCATGGGAAGACCGCTATTGGCGGCCTCGGATACCTTGGAAATCATGGCAGTCCTGATCTGGTGGGCGTGCCAGGACTTGCGTTCGCCTCGGCTCTCCCAGGCCTCGAAGGCTTCCCTGGTGACTGCCTTCAGACCGGTCCGAAAGTAAATGAGCCGCTCAAGAATGAGTATCCACATGACGAGGATCACTACGCCTATCATTCGCAACACAGGGCCACCCAATTCCAGGAAGTCCCGAATGGCTATATAGGCGTCAATCAGCGACTGCATCGCTTGCTCCCGTTCCTGCGAACCTTTGCACCATCGCCGAACCTTGACCGGCCGCCGCGACGCATCGTTCGTCTCGAACTCATGCCTAGTGCGCCCTTTCCGACTGCTCCGCGACGATCCCCGCACTTTGTTCCTGCAGGATCTGGATGATCCCGCGGCTGCGGCCGCTGACGACGGTATGCAACAACACCGTCGGGACGGCTACGTAGAGCCCCAACTGCGTGGTCACGAGCGCCTGGGAAATGCCGCCGGCCATTCGTGTCGGGTCGCCGGTACCGAACAGGGTGATCGCCTGGAAGGTGTTGATCATTCCGGTCACGGTGCCCAGAAGACCCAGCAGCGGCGCAACGACCGAAATCACCTTGATGATAAGGATTCCCCGCTGCAGTGGTGGAACTTCCTTGAG
The DNA here is from genome assembly GCA_965262365.1 of Candidatus Rariloculaceae bacterium. Taxonomy (GTDB): domain Bacteria; phylum Pseudomonadota; class Gammaproteobacteria; order Steroidobacterales; family Rariloculaceae; genus UBA6522. The sequence goes on along the minus strand of OZ253541.1, from coordinate 1,172,971 downwards.
AATCGCTTCACCGAGCTTCAGTTCCAGCGTCTCCGTATCCACTTCCTTGTTGCTCTCGTAAGCCCGCAGCACGCGGCCGAGCGCATTCTTCTCGCTCGCCGTCTCGCTCTTGAGTTGGGCTTTCACCTTTCTGCCCGCGATACCCAGGCTGATGAGGCGCTCGAGCGACAGCAACACGCCGAATATGCCAAGCGTGATAATGATGTATCCCACGATGCCGCCCTGCTGAATCCGTTCCTGGAAGCTCGGCTCCCTCACCAGCAAACCGAGAATCTGTCCGGAAGTCGGGTCGAGGCCAAACCGGACAAAATCGTCCCCTGGCCCCGCGTCCAGCATCGCCGAAGTGCTACCGGTGAACCGTCCTTGCTCCGGCTGGCGTTGCAGTTCCCCCACTGAATTGGTCTCGGGGTTGCGAGCCAGGTAACGCCCGTCCGCGACGATATTGAATCCGCCGATGCGCACGATGTCCTCGCTGAGAATATCGCCGTTGGGCGCGATCACCTCAAAATTCGAGAGGCGCTTGATCTTGCCCAGTTCCGTCGCTTCGCGCTGAAGCTCGAACCATAACCGTTCGATTTCCTCAATGGACGCGAGCTGACTGCTGGAGCCCATTTTCGCCGCCAGATCGGTGAGAAACTGGGACCGCTCTGGATACTCGATGTTGGTAAGCGACGCCTCGAACAGGCCCCGGGCGTCACCCGCCACCTGCTGGAGCACGCCGAACAATTCACGCAGTGAACCCAAACGCACGTTGAGCTGTTCGGTTACATCGGCAATCAACAGCTCGTTTTCTTCGAAGGTCGTCTCCAGCCGCCCACTGCGAGCCTCTTCGGCGGCCTTCTGGGCCTGCGCGTCATTCAGAAGCTGCTGCTGATTCGCCTGATTCTGCTCGAATTCCCGAAGCCGCGCCGCCTCTTCCTCAACGTCTCGACCTCCGGCATCGCGAACTATCTGTAGCAGTTCGTCCAGACTTAGAACTTCGGCATCCTGGGCCTGAACAGGCGCTGCGAATGCGACTGCCAGCACCGCCGCTGGAAGCAATATTCTGTGGGTTTTCATTAGCCTTCCTCCGGCGGAGCCATGGGCAGGAGCAACAATGTAGGTGCCAATTGGTTAAGCGCCAGACTGATTCCCTGGCGGATCGAATTGCGGTATTCATTGCCAACCGGGACCCATTGGCGCGTCCGTTGGTCCCAGGAACCGGACTGGGCACCGTCCGGCGTCTGGTACAGAAGCGCGACCCGCCCGACCTGCAATACGTCGACTTCCCTGTTGACGCCGTCTATCTCCAGTTCATCCGTGTAGGTGGAGATCGTCCGCGCGTAGTCATTCTCGATCTGCCAGGCTTCCATGACGACACGGAATTTCTCAGCAGCGGTGACGTCGGCTCGTTCAAGCAGAGCATTGTTGTTCTCCACCCGTGCCGTGCGCTCCTCGATAAGAAACGGAACATCCAACTCGACAAACCGCTCCAGCCCATCAACCATTCGCGTCAACAGAGGCAATATCTGTCGTTCGATGAACTGCACCTGGTCGATGGAAGTCCTGAGGTTGGAAAGCTCGGTCTCCTGGTCCTCGATCTGTCGATCAAGCAAGGTGTTATAGACTTGGAGGCCATCCACTTCCTTCAGTACTGCCCGATATTCTTCGGCCAACGTCCGGGTCTCAGCCACGACGTCATCAACCTGGTCCTGTGACGCCTGTGCCTGCTGAATCCGGACGCCCTCGGCCTCGATTAGCCGATCCACTCCCTGACCCACGGCCAATTCCGCCGCGAGAATCACGCCAAGCGTGCCGAACAGCAACGCCGCGCTACGTTTCCCAATCATGCCCACTCCTCAAATCCCTGGGATTCCTTTAAGAACCTTCCGATCCAACATTTAAATTCTGTTGCTGTCAATCCAGGCTTGTTGCCGTTCGGCGTGCCGACGGTACATGCAAAAAAAGCTCTGCCGATTCGTGCCCGGAGCGGAAGGATAGCGTAAAACTGCCGACTTTTGCCACAAATGTTAATTGGAATTCAGGTCTGATCGGGTCGATGCCCCTGACCATGGCCGTCAGGGACGCTGCTACACGGAATGATGGATTCGGAATGCTGCTCCAGGCATCGCGCTACGTTGACAATCCGATGGCTATGCCGGATCATGCGCACTCTTGAACATGAACCCGGATTTTGTACCTGACTGAGATGAACGTAACTCGCCAGGCCCTGCTCCTCCCCGTGCTGCTTTGCCGCTGCGGGTGCGGGCATTTGGCGTAACGACGAAAACCGATACAAGCCCCGCACCCGAAAGGTTGCGGGGTTTTTTTTGTTCCCCGGATGGTTGGGAAAACTGAGAGGTCGCTGCAATGGAATTGTTTGAAGAATCGGACGCCCATCCGGAGGCGCTTGGCGGTGAACGGATCGCGATCCTGGGCTATGGCAGCCAGGGACGCGCCCATGCCCTGAACCTGCGGGACTCGGGCTATGACGTGGCGGTGGGTCTGCGTCCGGACGGCTCCACGTGGGCCAGGGCCGAGAACGACGGATTTGCGGTCCAGACCTTCGAGCAGGCTGCCGAAGGGGCCGGTTTGATCGCCTTTCTCACGCCCGACATGGTTCAGGCGGAAATCTACGCACGAATCCTGCCGATGATCCGCGCGAATGCGACGATTCTGTTCGCCCACGGATTCAACATACATTACGCTCGAATCACGCCTCGCGATGATCTGGACGTGGTCCTGATCGCACCGAAGGGACCTGGCGACCTGGTCAGGCGGCAGTACGAAGCCGGCCGCGGCGTGCCCTGCCTGATGGCGGTGCACCAGGATGTGACCGGGCAGGCTCAGACGCGTGCACTGGCCTACGCCAACGGCCTCGGCGGAACCAGGGGAGGCGTACTGACGACCACTTTTGCCGAGGAAACGGAGACCGACCTTTTCGGTGAGCAGGCCGTACTGTGCGGCGGTCTGTCCGAACTCATCGTGCGCGGATTCGAGACGCTCGTCGACGCAGGCTACCAACCCGAAGTCGCCTATTTCGAATGCATGCACGAGGTCAAGCTGATCGTTGACCTGCTCCATGAGGGAGGTCTGGCGAAGATGCACGAGTTCGTCAGCGAGACGGCGAAGTACGGCGACCTGACGAGCGGTCCGAAGGTTGTGGATGACCACACCCATGAAAATATGCGCGAGGTCCTGAAGGAGATTCAGGACGGGACATTCGCCCGCAACTGGGTATCCGAATACGAGTCCGGGCTGCCGGAATACACCCGGTTGCTACAGGAAGATCTGAACAGCCGGATAGAAACGGTCGGCGCCCAGTTGCGGGGACGCATGGCCTGGTTGAAGGAGTAAGGCCGGGGCGGCTCCCGGGCGGAAGTCGGGCGCCGCAGGCGGTCATGGTACCGCGAGAGCGGAGCAATGGAGAGTCTGTGAACCTCACAGAGGGAGGATGCAGGTGAACGCAGTGAATGACAATCGAGTCGTTATATTCGATACCACATTGAGGGACGGCGAGCAGGCCCCAGGCTGCAGCATGACTCTCAATGAAAAGCTACGCGTCGCCTCCGCGCTCCGTGACCTGCGGGTCGACGTGATCGAAGCCGGCTTTCCCGCTGCTTCACCGGGGGACTTCAAAGCCGTGCAGGCCATTGCCAGAACTATCGAGGGTCCGACCATCTGCGGATTGGCGCGCTGCAACACAACGGATATCAAACGGGTGTGGGATGCGGTCAAGGACGCGGCCAGTTCGCGAATTCACGTTTTCGTGGCCACCAGCCGGATTCACCGCGAGCACAAGTTGCAAATGGCCAAGGCGGAAATCCTGAAGAGCGCCGTGGAATCGGTGGCGGATGCCAGGAGCTATTGCGAAAACGTCGAGTTTTCTCCCGAGGACGCCTCGCGCACGGAACTGGAATACCTGGCGGAGGTGGTCGAAGCCGTGATCGAAGCCGGCGCCACAACGGTGAACATTCCCGACACCGTGGGCTATGCAGTGCCCGGCGAATTCGCAGAAGTCTTTGAATACCTGATCGCCAACGTCCGCGGGATCGAGAATGTCCGCCTGAGCGCGCATTGTCACGACGACCTGGGCATGGCGGTCGCCAACAGTCTGGCTGCCGTACGCGCCGGCGCACGTCAGGTGGAGTGCACCATCAATGGTATCGGCGAACGAGCGGGCAACTGTTCGCTGGAAGAAATCGTGATGGCGATCAAGACCCGCGAGAACTATTTCGGGGTGACCACAGGCGTTGACACGAGCCGGCTCTACCCAACGAGCCGAATTGTCGCCAGTGTCACGGGCATGCACACGCCGCGCAACAAGGCCATCGTCGGCGAGAATGCCTTCGCCCACGAAGCCGGCATCCATCAACACGGCATGCTGCGACACCGGGCCACGTACGAAATCATGCGCCCGGAATCGGTGGGACTGCCCCGTTCGAACCTGGTGCTGGGCAAGCACAGCGGCCGCCACGCGTTCCGCGACCGGACGGAGCAATTGGGCTTCCACCTGGACGACATTGAATTGAATAGCTGTTTCGAAAAATTCAAGCGGCTGGCGGACCGCAAGAAGCACATGTTCGACCGGGATATCGAAGCGATCATCATGAATGTCGACGTGGGCAAGGCGGGGCCGTGGGTGATCGATGAACTTCATATTACGGCCGGTACCGGTACGGTGGCTGCCGCCGCGCTGAGTCTTTCCCACCAGGACGGGCGTCGGATTCGCCAGGCAGCAGATGGCGACGGACCCGTTGCGGCCGCATTCAGAGCCCTTGAAGCGGTGACGGGGGTGGAGTTGGAGTTGAAGAACTTTGAAGTGCGAGGCGTCACCACCGGCGACGATGCTCAGGGTGAGGTCACGGTGACCGTGGAATATAATCGGCAGAGTTTTCGCGGTCACGCCGTCAGTACGGATATAGTGGAGTCTGCAGCGATCGCCTACCTGGAGGTGATCAACCGCATTATCCGGCGCCGGGATACCGGCGACCAAAGACCCCGGACCGCGATCGGTTTTGGCCAGCCCTGATCCAGCGAGGAAGTCACGCCATGCCACTGCAACCGAGCAAGTACATCTGGCAGGATGGCAGAATGGTGCGCTGGGAGGACGCCACGGTTCACGTGCTGACCCACGCGTTGCACTACGGCTCGTCGGTCTTTGAAGGCATCAGGGTCTATCGGGGACCCACGGGGCCGGTAGGGCTCAGGCTCACCGACCACATCAGCCGAATGTACGACTCGGCGAAGATCTACTATCTCGAAATTCCCTACGAACTCGACGAACTGGTGGCGGCGTGCAAGGACGTCGTGATCCGCAACGGGCTCCACAACGGTGCCTACGTACGCCCGCTGGCGTTCCGCGGTTACGGTGAAATGGGGGTCGCCGGCGATCCGGATGCGCCTGCAAACTGCATCATCGCAGCATGGGAATGGGGTACATACCTTGGCGAGGACGGGATAAACAGCGGCGTTGACGTCTGTATTTCTTCCTGGCAACGGGCAAGCCCGAATACCATTCCGACCATGGCCAAGGCCGGGGGCAACTACCTGTCAAGCATTCTCGTCACACTCGAGGCACGACGTCTCGGGTTCGCCGAGGGTATCGCTCTGAACAGCGAGGGCTTTGTCAGCGAGGGTGCCGGGGAAAATATCTTTCTTGTGCGCAAGGGCAGTCTGTACACACCGCCCCTTTCGGCTTCAATCCTCGGTGGCTTGACCCGCGACCTCGTCATTCAGTTGGCCCACTCCATCGGTATGAGCGTCATCGAGGAGAATATTCCCAGAGAGATGCTGTACATCGCCGATGAATTGTTCCTCACCGGTACGGCAGCTGAAGTAACCCCGGTCCGGTCGGTGGACCGAATAACCGTTGGCAACGGCCGAAAGGGCCCGATTACCGCCAGGCTCCAGCAACGTTTCTTCGGATTGTTCGATGGTTCCACGCCGGATGAGTGGGGCTGGCTGGAGCCGATCGAGATCGAAGACACTCAACGGATCGACCGCCCGCAGATCGCCGTTTAACGAGGGAAATATGTCCTCCAAGTCATTGTTCGAAAAGGTCTGGGACCAGCATATCGTGGTGCCGGAATCGGCGGAAACGCCGGCAATCCTGTATATCGACCTGCACCTGCTCCACGAGGTCACCAGCCCACAGGCGTTCAGCGTACTCCGGGATGCCGGCTTGAAAGTGCGCCGACCGGACCGAACGCTCGCCACCATGGATCACTCCACGCCAACGATTCCCGTGGGTTCGCTGCAGGAACTCAAGATCGTCAGCGAACCGGCCGCGTACGAACAGATCCTCCAAATGGAACGCAACTGCGAGGACTTCGGTCTCGAGTTGCGAGGCATGGACAGCGACGAACGCGGCATCGTGCACGTCATCGGTCCGGAACTGGGCGCCACCCAACCCGGCAAGACCATCGTCTGCGGAGACTCCCATACCAGCACACACGGCGCGCTCGGCGCGCTGGCGTTCGGTATCGGCACCACCGAGGTGGCCCACGTGCTTGCGACTCAATGCCTCCTGCAGCGCAAACCCAGGACCTTTGCCGTCAACTTGCAGGGCTGGCTGGCGTCGGGCGTGACGGCCAAGGACATTATCCTTGCAATTATCGGCAAGATCGGCGTGAACGGCGGCACCGGCCATGCGATCGAGTACCGTGGTTCCGCGGTTGCCTCGCTGTCCATCGAGGAACGCATGACCATTTGCAATATGGCGATCGAGGGCGGCGCCAGAACCGGTATGTTTGCGCCGGACGACGCGACCTTCGAGTATCTGGCGGGCCGGCCGCTGGCACCGCAGGGAGCGGCATGGGACGATGCGCTGAGCAAGTGGAGAACGCTGCCCAGTGATGAGGACGCTCGATTCGACAAGGAGGTGTCAATCGATGTCTCGGCGCTCAAACCCATGGTCACGTTCGGCACGAATCCGGGCATGGTGATTCCGGTGGATGATTTTATTCCCTTCCCCACCGGCTCCGACCCTGGGTTCGCCAAGGCATTGGATTACATGGGGCTCGAGCCCGGTCGTCCCTTGGCGGGCACACCGGTGGACGTGGTTTTCATCGGCAGCTGCACCAATTCCCGGTTGAGCGACTTGCAGGCCGCTGCCCGGATGATGGCTGGAAGGCGCGTGGCCGACGGTGTCCGGATGCTGGTTGTGCCGGGTTCGGCCAGGGTCAAGCGAGAGGCGGAGGCCGAGGGTCTTCCCGAGATATTCAAGGCGGCTGGAGCCCAGTGGCGCGAACCAGGCTGCTCCATGTGCCTGGCCATGAATGGCGATTACGTGCCGGCCGGCAAACTCGCCGTAAGTACCAGCAATCGCAACTTTGAAGGCCGCCAGGGCAAGGGCGCTCGAACCGTGCTGGCCAGCCCGCTTACCGCAGTTGCTTCCGCCATAAGCGGAACGGTCAGCGATCCGCGGCCACTGATGGGGTAAGACGATGAAGCCGATCACCGAAATCCGGTCCCGCACAGTCGTTCTGCCGCTGGACGATATCGACACCGATCAGATCATTCCTGCCCGTTTCCTGCGGACAACGGTTCGCGAAGGGCTTGGCGAACATCTCTTTACCGACTGGCGCTACAACAGTGACGGGACGAAGAACGCGAGTTTCCTCTTGAATCAACCCGAGGCCCGGGGCGCGCACATTCTGGTCGCCGGACGAAACTTCGGGTGCGGATCCTCCAGGGAACACGCCCCGTGGGCCCTCCTCGACTTCGGTTTTCGCGCCGTAATCAGTACCGAGATCGCCGACATATTCAGCAACAATTCCCTCAAGAACGGCTTCCTTCCGGTGATTGCGGAAGAAAACATTCATCGCTGGCTGCTGGATAATCCAGGCGTCGAACTGGTTCTGGACGTGGAATCCCGCTCGCTTTCGCTTCCCGATGGGCGTGTCACCGAATTTCCGTTGGAGAGCTTTTCCCGTTACTGCCTCCTGAACGGCGTAGACCAACTCGGCTTCCTGCTGAATCACGCCGAGGACATCTGGCGGTTCGAAAACCGCGTCAGCGTCTGATGATCTCGGTCGTCGCGCTTCCGGGCGACGGAATCGGCCCGGAGGTCACCGCACAGGCCACTCGCGTACTGGCCACCGTCTCCCGGCAACTCGATCTGGGCATCGAGGTCCGGGAAAAGCTGATTGGCGGCGTAGCCCTCGATCGCGTCGGAACACCGTTGCCGGATGAAACGCTTCAGAATTGCCGAGACGCAGACGCCATATTCCTAGGCGCCGTGGGAGGTGACCGGTGGTCGAACGTCGAAGTCGCGCTTCGCCCCGAACAGGGACTCCTCGGGTTGCGCAAAGCCCTGGGTCTGTACGCCAACTTGCGTCCCGTGACCCTGGATGCGGCGCTTGCGGACGCATCGCCGCTACGCCCGGAACGGCTTGAGGGCGTGGACGTCCTCGTCGTGCGTGAACTCACCGGCGGCATCTACTTCGGCGCTCGGGGCCGCACGGCCACGGATGCGTTCGACACCTGCGAGTATTCGGTGCCCGAGATCCGGCGCATCGCCCGCCTGGCCGGCCAACTCGCCAGGATGCGCCGCGGCAAGGTCAGTTCCGTGGACAAGGCCAACGTCCTGGATACGTCACGACTGTGGCGGGAGACCGTCAGCGGTGTCTTTGCCAGCGAGTTCCCGGAAATTGAACTGGAGCATATCTACGTCGATGCGGCCGCCATGTACCTCATCAGCCGTCCGGCGACCTTCGACGTTATCCTTACGGACAACATGTTCGGCGACATTCTCAGCGACGAGGCTTCCATGCTGGCGGGTTCGCTGGGGTTGCTGCCGTCGGCTTCGCTCAGCGACGGGGGGCCTAGCCTGTACGAGCCCATTCACGGCTCGGCACCGGACATCGCAGGACGGGGAATCGCAAATCCCTGTGGCGCCATCCTCAGCGCCGCCATGCTGCTACGCCATTCCCTGGGCCAGGAGGAAGCTGCAGCCGCGGTGGAATCCGCCGTCAGTGAAACGTTCAAGTCCGGGTTTCGCACAGCCGACCTGTTGCATGGCGCTGGAGAAATTCGGATCGTCGGCACGGAAGCCTTCGGCGATGCCGTCATCGACCGACTGACACTCTAGCAGCCCGCGATTTTTACTCCAGCACGACGCATTCGAACGGCTCGATTCGAACATCGAGCCGATATTGCCAGGTCAGGTAGTCGTGCAACGCAAGGGTTACGCATCTCCATCGGTCCATGACTTTGAACAACTTCTCACTGTGATCGATATCCGATTGTATAGTCTTTTCTTCGGCGCCTCCGAGAACGAACGCAACATGTCAGCTCAAGAAAATGTATCAAGACGACACATCCTCAAGGCGGGAGCCGCAATCGGTTTGGGGGGTCCGTGGGTATCCGCCCGTCCGCAGTCGCCCGAAGCAACGGCCCTTGAAGATCTGGTGGAATTTCGCCGGGTGGTCGCAGCCAATCGGATCCTGGCGAACGAAAACGTAGTGGACGGCTTCGGTCATGTGAGCGTCCGCCACCCGGAATTTCCCGATCGTTATGTGATGTCAAGGTCGCGCAGCCCGGCGCTCGTGGAATTCGCCGATCTCATGGAGTTCGACCGGCAAACAGGGGATCCGCTTGATGCACGGGGGCGACGGCCCTATGGCGAACGCATGATTCATGGTGCCGTTTACGAAGCGCGGCCGGAGATCAACTCGGTGGTCCATCACCACGCCTACGATGTCCTGCCGTTCAGCATCACGTCGGTACCCTTGCGCCCAGTCGCGCACACGGCTTCGATTATCGGTTCCGAAGTGCCGGTCTGGGATATAGCCGAGAATTTCGGTGCCACCGACATGCTGGTGCGCACCATGGAGATGGGCCGCGACCTGGCTCAAACGCTTGGCTCGAACCGCTGCCTGCTGATGCGGGGACATGGTGCCGTCGTGGCCGGAGAGACTGTGCAGCAAGCGGTCATGACCGCCATCTACCTGCAGATCAACGCCCGGATTCTGCTGCAGGCGCGGAGCCTGGGAGAACCGCGCGCATTGTCCGACGAAGAAATCGCCTTATCCACCGGCGCACAATTTTCGCCGCTGGCCATGGACAGGGTCTGGGAGTATCTCTGCCTGCGCGCCGGCGTCGACCCGGTGTAACCCCCCACCACGGCACCTGCAGGCGTCACGAAAAATTCATTGGACACGTGCGGAAACTTGTACTAATGTAACAACTTGTTAATACATTAATTGCTTGCTACAACATGAAGGCGCGTCGAAAGATGAATGCGAGTCAGGCAGCCCGAGCCCGGGCCGGCTTGTATCGGGCGATCCTGGCGCTTCGCTCCGAGCAGGAATGCGAGAAGTTCTTCTCCGACCTCTGCACACCGGCGGAACTTGAAGCATTGGTGGATCGCTGGGCAGTCGTGGCCTACCTGGCGGAAGGCCTGCCCTATCGCAAGATCCATGACCTGACCGGCGTATCGGTTACCACGATCGGTCGCGTGGCCCGCTTTCTGACGGCCGGGAATGACGGGTATCAAATCGCATTGAAGAGATTGCGCCCACTCTGACATACAAGGTACAGGAGCCCTTGATTCCACTTTGCGGAATCGGCGTCTCAGGCTCACGTTGCCACGCAAGGCGGAAAATCACGTAATGGAACAACCCCGAATCAAGATTGCCGTACAGAAATCAGGCCGGCTGACCGACCACTCCCTGGACTTGCTGACGCGTTGCGGATTGAGTTACTCCAGGGGCCGGGACCAGTTGATCTGCTACGGCGAAAACATGCCGGTCGATGTACTCCTGGTACGAGATGACGACATACCAGGCCTCGTGCAGGAGGATGTCTGCGACCTGGGCATCGTCGGCATGAACGTGCTCGAAGAGGCCCGCCTGGAGTTGCAGAGCCGGGGCGTCAGCAAACTGTTTAATCGAGTCAGGCAGCTCGACTTCGGTCATTGCAGGCTGTCCTTCGGCGTTCCCGTCGGTGAAGCCTACGACGGGCCCGGTTCACTGGCGAACAAGCGGATCGCAACGAGTTACCCGGGCATCGTCGACGCGTACCTCAAGCGGCATGGAATTTCAGGGACTGTGGTGAAGTTTTCGGGTGCGGTGGAACTCGCCCCCCGACTGGGCAAGGCCGACCTGATTTGCGACCTGGTATCCTCCGGCGCCACGCTCAAGGCTCACAGCCTCTACGAAGCCGACACCATTCTTGAGAGCCGCGCCGAGATTGTGCAGACGCCGATCGACGTATGTCCGGAGAAAGATGAATGGATTCAACGGCTTCTGCAGCGTGTTGAAGGTGTACTCCAGGTACGCGAGAGCAAGTACATCATGCTCCACGCACCGCGGCGTGCATTGGGTGAGGTTCGAAAATTGCTGCCTGGCAGCGAGGCGCCCACCATCATTCCCCTGGAGGGTCGCGACGACAAGGTAGCGGTCCACGCAGTCTGCCGCGAAAATATTTTTTGGGAGACGCTGGAGGACCTCAAGGAGGCCGGCGCCAGCGCCATCCTTGTCATTCCGGTGGAAAAGATGCTCGCCTGAACGACCATGCAACGATACATCTGGCAAGAACTCTCCCCGTCGGAGCAGGACAGGCTGCTGCAACGGCCGGCGCTCGCTGCGGACGATCGTCTGCGGCGTGAGGTTGCGGGCATCCTGGCGCGGGTTCGCAGCGAGGGAGATTCGGCTCTCGTCGAGCTTGCAAGGGAACTCGACCGTGTCGAGATAACGGGCCTGCTGGTGTCGTCGCGTGAATTCGACGAGGCGAAGACCGCGCTGCAACCGGCCGAACGATCGGCCATTCGAATGGCCGCGGAGAATATTTCGCGCTTTCACCGCGCCCAGCTTCCCCAGCCATTGTCGGTCGAGACCACCCCCGGCGTGGTATGCGAAAGACTCGTCCGCCCAATCGCAAGCGTCGGCCTGTACGTTCCTGCCGGCAGTGCCCCCCTACCCTCCACCGCCCTGATGCTCGGAGTACCTGCGAATCTGGCAGGTTGCCCGACCCGTGTCCTGTGCAGTCCGCCCCGGGCCGACGGCCGGGTTGACCCGGCGGTGCTCTACGCTGCCGGTATATGCGGCATATCCATCGTGGTTCGGGCGGGCGGCGCGCAAGCAATTGGAGCCATGGCCTACGGAACGGAGTCCGTTCCCAGGGTCGACAAGCTTTTCGGCCCGGGCAATCCATGGGTGACCGAGGCCAAGGAACAGGTAGCCGCCGATCCCCGGGGGGCAGCCAGGGACTTGCCCGCAGGCCCCTCGGAAGTACTGGTCATCGCGGACGACAAGGCAAACCCCTCGTTCGTTGCGGCGGACCTGCTGTCCCAGGCGGAACACGGCATCGATTCCCAGGTCATTCTGCTGACGCCCAGCGAAGGGCTACTCAACCGAGTGTTGTCGGAGATCGAATCGCAAACGCAGAGCCTCAGTCGGCACGAAATCGTTTGCGAGTCGTTGGCGCACTCGCGAGTCATCCTGGTTCGCGACCTCCCGACGGCAGTTGAAATCTCGAACCGCTATGCACCGGAACATCTGATCATGCAGATCGAGCAGCCCCGCGAGATTCTCGACCAGATAGTAGCCGCAGGCTCGGTATTTCTCGGGCCATGGGCGCCGGAAACGGTCGGCGACTATTGCAGCGGAACGAACCACGTGTTGCCCACCTACGGCTTCGCACGCGCCTATTCGGGTCTCGGGGTTACCGACTTCCTGCGCACGATGACCGTCCAGACTCTGACGGAGGACGGACTGCGAGCCATAGGCCCCATCGCCGAACAACTCGCCGCGCTGGAGGGCCTGGATGCCCACGGGCAAGCGGTCCGAAAACGGCTGGACGCACTGGCATGACGGCCGCGGCATTCAAGGATGTCCTGGATCTGGCCCGACCCGAGCTGAAGTCGTTGATTCCCTATACGCCTGGTCGTTACGAGCCCGGCAGTGTTCGCCTGAACGCCAACGAGTCGCCCTACCGAGCCCCGGGGGATGCCACGGCACGGGGGCTCAATCGCTACCCGCCGCCACGCCCCGATGCCTTGCAGATCCGACTTGCGCAGAACTACGGCGTCGCTCCGGAGGAACTGCTGGTGACCCGCGGCAGCAGCGAAGCCATCGATGTGCTGATACGGGCCTTCTGCGCGGCCCGCCGGGACGCGGTAATCATCTGCCCGCCCACTTTTGACATGTACCGGCTATATGCCGGCATCCAGGGCGCAGACCTGATCGAGGTGCCGCTGCTCCGCGCCGAAGAGCCCTCGAAGGATTTTTCACTGGATACCGACAATGTCATCGCCGCGCTGAATGACCGCACCAAACTGGTCTTCATCTGCTCACCCAATAATCCCACCGGCCTGTCCATGGACCCGGCGGACGTGGAGTCGATCTGTCGTGCCGCCCACGGACGCGCCCTGGTGGTGCTCGACGAAGCGTACATGGAATTCTCCTTTGGTACGGATTTCGAGGAGTTGCGGCAACGCCATGACGTGGTACGACTGCGCACGCTGTCGAAGTTCGTCTCCCTCGCCGGGGTTCGCTGCGGAGCGCTCATCGCGGCGCCCCGGCTGATCGAATTCCTGGGCAACGTACTACCGCCCTACACCTTTCCCACGCCTTCCATCGACCTGGTTCTCGAAGCGCTGTCGGCCGATTCCCTGGATGTGTCCAACGAACGAATCGCTGTCCTGCGCAGTGAACGGGCGCGGTTGGCCGAGGCACTCGCTGCGGTACCGGAAATCACCCGGGTCTGGCCAAGCGACGGAAATTTCATTCTCGTCGAGACGCACGACGCGCACCGGTTCGCCGAATCCGCACGGCGGGCGGGCATCCTGGTCCGGACCTTTGGCGGTCACACCGGAATGCAGAATTGCGTAAGAATCACCGTGGGCCGCCCGGATCAGAACGACCTGCTGCTGGCAGCCGTCGCAACGACTGACGCACAAATCGGTAGTGAGGTGAAGAACAATGCGTAAGGTCTTGTTTCTTGACCGGGACGGCACGCTGGTCGTCGAGCCGGACGACAAGCAGGTCGACGCCATTCCCAAGGTTCGGCTGATGCCCAACGTGATCCCGGCGTTGTTGCGTGCCAGGGCGGCCGGCTTCGAATTCGTGATCGTCAGCAACCAGGATGGGATGGGTACACCCAGTTTTCCTCTGCAGGACTTCGAGTCGACACAAGATTACATACGTAACCTTTTCTTATCACAGGGAATACACTTCTCAGAAGAATTCTACTGTGCACATTTTGCCGACGATGGCTGTAGTTGCCGCAAACCCAGGGCAGGCCTGCTTGCGGAATTTCTCGCCACCAATGATCTGGACCGATCACGCTCGGCGGTGATCGGGGATCGGGATACCGACCTGGAACTGGCTGCCAATCTGGGACTGCGTGGATTCAAGGTTGCTGCGAGCGGCTCGGCCGATGAGAGTTGGTGCGAGATTGTCCACCGGCTTCTGGACGATCCCCGCCGCGCTTGCGTCGTGAGACGAACAAGGGAAACGTCGATAAAGGTACGCGTAGATCTGGACAAGGAGGCCGACGCGGATGTCCACACCGGCATCGGTTTTTTCGATCACATGCTGGAGCAACTGGGCAAGCACGGCGGCTTCGCGCTCCAGGTACGCTGCGACGGTGACCTGGAAGTGGACGAACACCACACTGTAGAGGACGTAGCGCTGACGCTCGGAGAAGCGCTGAGGCAAGCCCTCGGGAGCAAGCTCGGCATACACCGTTACGGATTCGTATTGCCCATGGACGAGGCCCAGGCACGTATTGCAATCGACCTGGGGGGGCGCCCATACGCGGTTTTTCGCGGCACATTCCCCCGTGAATCGGTTGGCGGGTTGCCCACCGAACTGGTCCCCCACTTCTTCCGCTCTCTGGCGGAGAAACTCGGCGCCGCAATTCACATCGACGTGAACGGCGAGAACGCACACCACATGGTGGAGGCCAGTTTCAAGGGCGTTGCACGCGGTCTCAGGCAAGCCTGTCGCCGTGAAGGCGAGACCCTGCCGACGACCAAGGGGATATTGTGAAACCGACGCCCGTCATCATTGCCAGCGGCGGGGCCAATCTGGCTTCGCTGCAGTTCGCTCTGCGTCGTCTGGGCTGCGACGCACCGGTCAGCGAGGATCCCCAACTCATCGCGGCCGCAAGCCACGTGATCCTTCCCGGAGTCGGCGCGGCCCGGAACGCCATGGATCGACTGCGCGCCGCCGGTCTCACGGACGTCATTCGCGGCCTGCAACAACCGGTGCTTGGAATTTGCCTTGGCTTGCAGCTCCTGTATGCCGGGTCGGACGAAGACGGCGCCGAATGCCTGGGTATCATCTCCGGGCAGGCCCGGCGGTTTTCCCAGAGCCCCCGCCTGCCTGTTCCACAGATGGGCTGGAACGAGGTCAGGAAAGTCGCCGATACGCCCTTGCTGGACGGCGTGGACGACGGAGACTACGCCTATTTCATCCACAGCTACGCGCTTCCCGAGGGTCCTCATACCTGCGGGGTGGCCGACTACGGCGGGCTCTTCTCCGCGATGGTCCAGCAGGACAACTTCTTCGCAACCCAGTTTCATCCTGAGCGATCCGCACGGTTCGGCGCAGCGATACTCTCCAATTTCCTCAGAATCTAGAAAATAATGGAATTACTGCCCGCGATCGATATCCGTGGTGGACGCTGCGTCAGGCTGCTGCAGGGCGACTTTGGACAGGAAACGCGCTATTCGGTGGATCCTGTGGAACTGGCGCAGCGCTATGCGGACCTGGGCGCGGCATGGCTGCACGTGGTCGACCTGGACGGCGCGGCCCGGGGAACCCCGGCGAACCTGGAACTCGTACGGAACATGGCGCGCGCCGCGAATCTGAAGATTCAACTGGGCGGCGGCATTCGCTCGCGGGAGGACCTGGATCGCGTCCTGGAGGTGGTCGACCGGGCCGTGATCGGAAGTCTGGCCGTCGAGGCGCGCGATCTGGTGACAAGCTGGCTGCAGGAGTTGGGTGCGGGCCGGGTGACGCTGGCGCTGGACGTGCGCATGGATGAAGACGACGTGCCCCGCATCGCGACCCATGGCTGGACCCGGGACTCCGACGAGACGCTCTGGGACGCGCTGGCGGCCTACTCGTCTGAGGATTTGCGTCACGTATTGTGCACGGACGTTGCACGGGACGGCGCGTTGCAGGGGCCCAATCTCAGGCTGTATACGACCTGCAGACAGCGTTTCCCCGATATCGGGTTCCAGGCTTCCGGCGGCGTGCGTGACGGCCCCGACCTGAGCGACCTGGCGGCAACGGGCGTAACCTACGCCATTTCCGGCAAGGCGCTGCTGGAAGGAAGGATCACCGAAGAGGAGATACGGTCGTTCTTGCAAAACGGATAATTCCCTGTCTGGACGTCAGAGACGGCGTTGTCGTAAAGGGTGTGCAGTTTCGTAACCATCGGGTGATGGGCGATATCATCGAGCTGGCCCGCCGGTACCGTGACGAAGGGGCGGACGAGCTTGTGTTCTATGACATCACCGCCAGCCCCGATGGCCGGACGGTTGACCGCAACTGGGTCAACAGGGTCGCGGAGGTACTCGACATCCCCTTCTGCGTCGCCGGGGGAATTCGAACCCTGACCGACGCGGAGACTGTCCTCAACCTGGGTGCGGACAAGATATCCATCAATTCACCGGCGTTGGAAAATCCCGACCTGATCGAGATCCTCGCTCGACGGTTTGGCTCCCAATGCGTGGTGGTCGGCGTCGACAGCCTGGCGCGGGGACCGTCCGACGGAAAGACGAACGATCGGCATCCGGAGGAACTCGATTATCTGGTCTACCAGTACACCGGCGACCCGAATCGCAGCCGGACCAGCGGTCGCCGTACGCTGGACTGGATCACCGAGGCGCAGGCCCGCGGCGCCGGCGAAATCGTCCTGAATTGCATGAATCGGGACGGCGTTCGCGAAGGCTACGACATCGAGCAGTTGGCGCGGGTGCGCGCAGTGTGCCAGGTCCCCCTGATCGCCTCGGGCGGCGCGGGCGCCATGGAACACTTCAAGGAAGTTTTCGAACGTGCGGATGTCGATGGAGCACTGGCCGCCAGCGTCTTCCATACGGCCGCGATTCCCATACCCGCGCTGAAGAAGTACCTGATCGACGCCGCGATTCCCATGCGGCCGCCGGAGGAGGAGTGACCCGTGGCTGGAAACGATTTCCTGAACACGCTCGAAGGAATAATTCAGGACCGGCTGGACGACCCCCGGCCGGAAAGCTATACCGCGCGCCTGGCGGAGGGCGGCGAGCTACGGGCTGCCAAGAAACTTGCTGAAGAAGCGGCCGAGGTCGCCCTGGCGGCCGTGGCCGAGTCTCCGGCGCGGCTGACCGAGGAGTCGGCCGACCTGCTCTACCACCTGCTAGTGTTGCTCAGAATGCGCGGATTGTCTCTGGAATCCGTGGTTTCGGAACTGGAGGGGCGTCACCGGCCGGTGTCGTGACCGGAGCCGTTAGCGATCGGAGCTGTTAGCGACCGGAGCTGTTAGTACCTGCTGCAGTCCAAGGTGCGGTTTCCTGAGTTCCGACCAGGGCCGGATACGCGAATCGCCTCATTCGAATCCGGCTTCCACCGGCATCAAGGCGTCCTTTATGGATGCGCCCCAGACCGAATTGCCCGGATCGTTCAGGTGAAGTCCGTCATCCACATAGAGCTCCGGCCTGAGGGTCCCATCGGCATTCAACAGCGGAGTTGCCACGTCGACGTAGTAAACGAGCGGGTCATCGTCGGCAATTGCGCGGTAACCCGCGTTGACCTCTTGCGCCACCGGCCAGACATTCCAGCGCAAGATGCTTGGCTTGACGGATAGAACGTAAATCCGGGTTTCCGGCAGGTCCGCATGGACGCGACCGATGATCTGCCGCAACTGATCCAGAATCGTTTCCGTAGGGATCGGATTGCCGCTACCGGTGTCGTTGTCACCCTCGTATATCAGGATCGCACGCGGCCGGTAGGCAATCGCGACCCGATCAAGGTAGTGCAGCACATCGTTCATCACGCTGCCGCCGAAGCCTCGCGGGATCACGGTGAGCGGAGCAAGCGCCGCCGCGGCCCGATCGTTCCAGCGCGCGATACTGGAACTCCCGGTCAACACGATCGCACCGTCCGGCGGTGGAATTTCCCTGTCCATCGCTTCAAAACGACGGACGGCGTCCTCGAAACGTTCCGGATCAGGCAATTCCTGTCCGTAAAGGGGTGCCGCAAGCAACGCCCACAAGATCAGGCAATACTGCGGTGCGATAATCCGAATCAATTTCCTGCTCACCTTGAACATACCCCCTGGCTGGAACTCTCCGAAAAAGACAATAAAATCAAGCGGGACGAATCAACGGAAGAGACAAGTTCAATCCTGTCTTCGCTTCGCCAGGAACCGGAATTCGCGATCACAATCCACAAGGAACCACAAGTTGAACACAACTGCCATACTCTTTCCCGCCATCGCGCTGGCATGGTGGAGCATCGCCATCCTTGCGCTCGTTTCGTACCGGAGATTGGAACCCTCGCTGAACACCGGCACAAGGATAACCGAACGAATCGAGCAGTACAGCGTAGGCGAGCCGCACAACATACCTGCTCTCGTATCGGCGACGAATCGAAACTACGTCAACCTGTTTGAATCGCCGGTGTTGTTTTACTTCTGCTGCGCCATGTTGTACGTCACCGAAATAGTGACCGTTCTGACCGTGTGGCTCGCATGGACCTATTTTACACTGCGTATCGTGCACAGCGTCGTTCACGTGACCTACAACCGGGTCTTGCACCGCGGCGCCATTTTCGCCCTCAGCGTCATCGTCTTGTGCGGCCTGATGGGTCAGTTTTCCCTGTCCCTGGCGGCAGGGTGATCCCCGGCGCCTCCCTGAACGCAGCTTGCCTGTCCAGGAGCGTGTAACAGGCCGCCCTGGTCAAGGTAGGTAACCGAGGCGTTCCAGTCAATACGCCGGCTTCCTCAGGGATTCCCTCAAATCAATACTTCGACAGCGGGTTCCCTCAAATTGTAGCGGGAGCTCATTACGTATCCGTACGCCCCGGCGTTGGCGATCAGCAGTACGTCCCCCTCCCGAGTCTGCGGCAGGAGCCGGTCGGACCCCAGCCGGTCGCCGGTTTCGCAAACGGGCCCAACGATGTTGACGATTTCACCTGCCGGATCATGCAGTCGCGACAGGTTCACGATTTCGTGATAGGCGCCGTACAGTGCGGGGCGCAGCAAGGTGTTCATTCCTGTGCCCACACCCACGTAGCGAATATCGCCCTTTCCCTTGGTCTGGGTAACGCAAGTGACCAGCGCCCCCGCCCCGGCGACGATGAATCGCCCGGGTTCCAGCCACAGTTCCAGTTGCGGCGCCAATTCCTTGACACGGCCGATGGCAGCGTCAAGTTCAGCCATGTCCAACGGCGATTCTCCGGGCTTTTCGGGAATTCCCAGGCCACCGCCCAGGTCAGCGTAGCGGACCAGTGGGAAGAGTTCCAGAAGGCCTGCCAGGCAGGCTCCGGCCTGTTCCCAGTTGTAGGGATTGAAAATTCCGCTGCCGGTATGGGCGTGGAGGCCCACGACGCGAGCGCCGGCAGATTCGATCAGCGTTGCAAACTCCTGCATTTCGAATAGCGGGACTCCGAATTTCGAATGTGCCCCCGCCGTGCGAACGTGTTCATGGTGTCCCCGCCCTACCCCGGGGTCGACGCGAACAAAGACGTCCCGTCCGCGAAACACCTCCGGCCAATGCCGGATCGGGTGAAGATTGTCCAGGGTGACCCACACACCTTGTTCGAGAGCCCATGCGTATTCGTCCCTGGGCGCGAAGTTGGGCGTAAACAGGATCCGTCGGGGATCGATTCCGGGCAGCGTATCGTTCACGCGGCGGATTTCACCGGGCGAGACACACTCGAAGTTTCCACCGTGTCCGTCGACGGCGCGCAGGATTTCCGGATGGGAATTGGCCTTCACCGAGTAGAACACCGCGTCCACCGAGTTCAACGACGTGAGTGCGGACATTGCCTCCGCAACGCTGTCCAGGTGGTATACGTAGGCGGACCCTCGCTCCCGGGCTGTCGAGATGAGCCGCTCCCGTTGCAGTTCCCACCACGGAGTCCTTGTTCTGTCGGCCACCGGTTCCAGCGCCTGGAGCTGCTCCCACGTCGGGCCAAATACGCGGCCCTCCCGAAACCTGGATACCAGCAGGGAATGAAGGCGCTTCAGCAGCCGAAAGGCATGATTGCCATCCACGACGAACGTGAGGTTCAGGTCGTTGGCCGCCTGTGTCAGCAGGTGCACCTTTTGCTCTTCAAATGCCTCCATGACCGGGCTGAGCTCATGCAGGATGGTCCGGATGCGTCTTCCCACCAACGTGATCGCCGCACAGTCGCGAATCACGCTGACCCTGCAGAAGCCGCCAAGGTCCTTGACCAGGGCATCCACCGCCGCAGGGTCGGCAAAGTTGGCAACGGGGTCTATGGAAACCGTGACGTTGCTTTCGGACGTGGAAATCAGGTCCACCGAAAGACGGTGTTTTCGAAAACAATCAAAGGCATGCGCAAGGAACCCAACCTGGTGCCACATCTCCATGGACTCCATCGAGATGAGTGTGATTCCCTGACGTCTGGATATCGCCTTGATTTGAGGCGTGTCATCGCCCGGCGAGTTCGATACGACAGTACCTTCCCATTGGGGGTGGCTGGTTATCTTGAGAAACAGCGGAATGCCGCATCGGCGCACGGGAGAAATGGTCCTGGGATGAAGCAGACCACCGCCCGCCGAGGCGATTTCCTGAGCTTCGCTGTAGGTGAGTTCCCGAAGCAGCCGCGCCGATGGGACCGCCTTGGGGTCCGCGCTGAAGAAACCCGGCACGTCGCTCCAGATTTCGAGCCGACGGGCCTGCAACCTTGCTGCGAGATAGGCGCCTGAAGTGTCCGAACCGCCGCGCCCGAACAGCACCGTATCCCCTCGCGAATTGCGCCCGATGAACCCCTGTGTGACGATGAATCCGTCTACATCTTCAAGCACTTGCTGCAGTTTCTTATCGGTGTCGTGAGCACAAGACGCTGACAGGAATTGCGCCCGTTCGGAAAGATTTCGAGGCTCGGTTGTCTCGAGCAGCTCTCGGGCATCCCACCAGTGCGCCGGCAAAGTCCCGGCCTGCAGGTAGTGCGCACCGAGTGTCGTCGCGGCCAACTCGCCCGTTGCCATGACCCGGGCATGTACCCCCGGGCTTACCTCCCGCAGAAGGCGTACGCCGTCGATTAGCTGAGCCAGCGTGCGGAAATGATCGTCCAGGATCGAAGAGTCCACTCCGAGCTTGACCGCGAGCTGATCGTGGGTCGCACGTATATCGTCGAGAATCGGCGTCGGATCGCTGTCGACCGCAGCTTCGATCAGCGCTTCCAACGCGTCGGAGACGCCGGCCAACGCCGAATGCACGACCACAGGCCTCAAACCGGAATCGAGCCTCGACCGGAGCAACTCGGCGATTCGGCTCCAGTTTTCTGCCGTGGAGACGCTACGCCCCCCGAACTTCATCACCACGAACGGCGAGTCGGGAAAGGGGGATTCCACGGATTCGAAATCCGTCCGCCTGCTGGTGTAGTCGTTCATGGAGTCGCTCCACAAAAAAACCCGCCGGGACAGTCCTCAGCGGGTTTACCTGGTGACAATCGTCTGTGTGTTACTAGACCATCGGTACAGCCAACCCGCTGACGGCGCGTTTGCCGCTCGCCATCATGCCGGTCGTCATGCCCTTACCGATCAATTCCATGGCGCGCAACATATAGGCATCGAGTGGTCAGGTCAAGGAAGACCAGGTTTCTTCAGGCCTGCGGAATCGGAATGAAGCGTTGGCTGCTTCAAGTCCGCGGGACGGGGATGTTGAAATACCTGAGCGTACCCTCCACAGTCGGACGCCGCAGCAGTATGCGGTCATCGTTCAACAGGTAGGTGGATACATAGCCTACGCCGAGCATAAGAACCCCGATCAGGAAGCAGTAAGTGACCGCCCGGTCGGGATACTGGTCCTTGAGATAGCCGACGTAAAGCGGTCCGATGATCCCGGCCGCGGCCCACGCGGTGAGAATCGCCCCGTATATCGTCGACATCCGTCTGCTGCCGAAGACGATCAGTTGGCTGCCCAGCAGGATGCGCAACACCCGCACCCGGCCAATTCGGTCCGACAGCAGCCCCCAGAACAGGCGTCCCACGCCGTTACAGACCGAGCTGGCGGCGATCAGGGTGGCGCCATAGGCCGCCAGTGTCTCGGGTTCCAATGTCGGTACCGCCAGTCCCCAGACATCCTGCAGTAGTGCCGACTGAAAGCTGATGACCGAAATGCCCGCCGCGATGTTGCAGAAAAAGACCACCCACATGCAGGAAAACTGCTGCGACATGAGGTATTCCCGCACCTTCACACCGGCATCGTCTGCCTCGAATGCCCTGGACGCTGCGGCGGCCGCTGTAGACCACCAGGACGGGCGCGAGCAACTTGCTCAGCAACAGCGCCCCAATTCCGAAACCCATCACCACCGTTCCCGTGGCGAGCCCCTTGCGGTCCGGGAACCATTTGGCCACCGTCGCCACGGGCGTGACATACCCCAGACCGATCCCCGCGCCGCCGATGACCCCGTAACCCAGGTAGAAGAGCAACATGTGATCCATCGACAGTGCCAGACTGGCGATCACGTACCCACTGCAGAACAATATGCTCCCGGTCAACGCCAGCTTTCTCGGGCCAAGTCTGGGCAGCGCGGTCCCTGCCCAGGCGGCCGCTACGCCGAGGGAGAAGATGGCCAGCCTCGTCCTTGCGACCGAGTACACTTTCCACAGACTCGGCTTCTCCCTCCTCCCCCCGTGCCAGTGCTACCGCGTAGGTCAGCACCTGGCCGATGGGTCTTGCCGCCAGGTTGACCAGCCAGATCGCGGCCACGACACCCAGGACGAAGACAATGGAGATGAGGTAGACCTGCCGGCCAATGGCCCGTTGAACTTGAAGTGCAATGATTCCGGTATCCATGCCCACGTGAACGGCTCCGGCCACCCCGGCGAGGATCGGGCGGCTGACTTCCACGAAATCCCCCATCCCCGGCAGTTGCCGTTCCACGGTGGAAGTGTCGCTCGGGTCCGAGTTGAGAATCACCTCCGGAATTCCCGGTATTCCTGCACGGCGGGTATCGAGGTGTCGTGATAACTGGGAACGACCTGCGAATTGACCAGCAGGCTCGTGTAGCGTTCGGCGTCTTCGCGATAGCGGCCCTCGCTCAACAGCCCGAGCATGTTTTCGCTGCCGACAAAGGACAGGTTCGCGATCGGCACACGCAACCCGAGATCGACGGCATCCCGGGCGAAGGCGGCGCAGGCTGCATAGGCGCCGATACAAATCACCGCATCCGGTTCGGCGGCCTGAAGTATCTCCACCTGCCCGCGCATCGTGCCGGTGAACTGCGTGCCGCGGCGATAGGTGGCTTCTCCTGCGATTCGTTCCCCGTGCCGTGCAAGTGCTGCCCTGACACCGGCCCAGCCGCTGCGACCGTAGGCGTCCGCCTGGTAGAAGACGGCGATTCGCCGACGCCCGACCTGCACGAAATTCTCCACCAGCCCAGCGGTTTCCTGGGCGTAGGATGCGCGCAGATTGAACGCGAATTCACCGTAGGGCGGTTCCCGCTGGGGTTGCGCGCCGGTGAACGGGAAAAAAAGATAGACGTTCTCGTCCTGGAACTTCTTCAGGATCGGCAAGACTCGTGTCACGGTGGGCGTACCCACGTAGCCGAACAGGAGAAACACCTGGTCTTCCAACATCAGCTTCATGGTGTTGTTGACCGATGCGTCCGGCTGATAACCGTCGTCGTATAGCTTGAGAGCGATCCGCCGGCCCGAAATACCGCCAGCGCGATTGACATGTTCGAAATACGCCCAGGCGCCCCGGTACAACTCGATACCGAGTCCCCTGGAGGATCAGGAAAACGCTGCGGACATGCCCAGGATAATTTCGCTGTCGGTGACCCCGGCGCCCGGGGTTGCCGCAAGGGTCCGCAGCCAGGGCCAGATCAGCCCGCCCGCAACGCTACCACCGATCAACGACCGCCTGGTAAACATCCCCTTCAATCCACCACTATTCGCATTCGCCAGAGTCAAATGCTTGTGCTCTGCATTATTTCCCGTCTGACACCGTGTTTCCAGTCTTGCTGAATCGGGGGAGAATGTACGATGAACTGCGGCGTACGCTTTGGTGCCGAGTCGTGCATATCGGCCTAATTCGGGTCTGTAACTGCTCCCAGCGACGCCGAACTGACCAATTTTGCGTACTTGGCCAATAACCCGCGGGTGGCGTTCGGCTGACGCGGGGTCCAGGCTCGCAGACGCTCCTCGAGTTCTCCCTCCGAAGTCTCGATATCGATCCTTTTCGTCTCGGCGTTTATCGAGATGCGGTCACCGTCCCGCACCACCGCCAGCGGCCCGCCCACCGCGGCTTCCGGCGCCACGTGCCCGACCACGAAGCCGTGGCTTCCGCCCGAAAATCGGCCGTCGGTGATCAAGGCCACCTTGTCGCCCAGTCCCTTGCCGATGATGGCGCCGGTGGGGCTCAGCATTTCGCGCATGCCGGGGCCACCCTTGGGACCTTCATTACGGATCACCACCACGTCGCCTGCCTGAACCACACCATCCAGGATCGAGCGCAATGCGTCCTCCTCCGACTCGAACACTCGCGCGGGACCGCTGAATTCGGTGCCTTCCTTGCCGGAAATCTTGGCGACCGCGCCGTCGGGCGCCAGGTTCCCGTAAAGGATCGCCAGGTGACTGTCCACCTTGATAGGGTCCGACATCGGCCGAACGATAATCTGCCCATCCGGGTAGGGATCGACGTCCGCGAGGTTCTCCGCCAGCGTGCGGCCGGTCACGGTCAGGCAGTCACCGTGCAGCAATCCGGCGTCCAGCAGCGTTTTCATCAGCGGTTGTATGCCGCCGATCCGTATCAGTTCGGACATCATGTAACGCCCGCTGGGACGGAGGTTCGCCAATACCGGCACGCGCTCACCGAGACGGGAGAAATCCGCAAGCGTCAGATCCACTTGCGCGTCGTGGGCGACGGCCAGCAGATGCAATACCGCGTTGGTCGATCCGCCCAGGGCGATCACCGTGGCGATGGCGTTCTCGAACGCCTCCTTGCTGAGAATGTCCGCCGGCGTGATGCCACGCTCAAGGAGCCGCATCACGGCCCGCCCCGCCCGTTGACAGTCAACCTGCTTGGCCTCGGAGACAGCTTCCTGAGCGGAGCTGTTCGCAAGGCTCATGCCCAGGGCTTCGATCGCCGAGGCCATGGTGTTGGCGGTGTACATTCCGGCGCAGGAACCGGGGCCGGGGATGGCCGTGGACTCCACTTCGAAAAGTTCCGCCGCGCTGATCCTTCCGGCGGCCACACCGCCCACCGCCTCGAAGACGGAGACCAAGTCGCGGTGTTTCGGGCCCGGCTGGATCGTGCCGCCGTAGACGAATACCGAGGGCCGGTTCAGCCGCGCCAGCGCCATGACGCACCCCGGCATGTTCTTGTCGCACCCGCCGATGGCGACCAGTCCGTCGAACCCCTCGGCGGCCGCCACGGCCTCGATGGAATCGGCGATGACCTCTCGAGAAACCAGCGAATAACGCATCCCCTGGGTGCCCATGGAAATGCCGTCTGACACTGTAATCGTATTGAAAATGACGCTCTTGCCGCCGGCCTCGTCGGCGGACGCACCGGCCAGTTTCGCCAACCCGTCGATATGCATGTTGCAGGGCGTCACCATGCTCCAGGTGGAGGCAATACCGACCTGTGGTTTGGAGAAGTCTTCCTCCTTGAAGCCGACTGCGCGCAGCATGGCCCGGCTCGGAGCCTGCTCCAGGCCGTCAACGACCACGCGGGAATGCCGTCTGGGATCGACTTCGCCGCGTTCGCGCGGCGTCTTTGCTGCCATACCCGCTTCCCTGCCAGTGTCGTTGGGGATAAAAGTGGTCGGGGCGACTGGATTTGAACCAGCGACCTCTTGCGCCCCATGCAAGTGCGCTACCAGGCTGCGCCACACCCCGACCCGTGCCAGCTCAACTCACCGGGCCGCCCCGCGTCTCGCGCGAAGCGTTCATGGGTGTGCCGTGCAGGCTAGGCGTAAGTGTAGCGAAATGCCCGTGCTGTGGGGTAGTCCTGAGCGTGTAATACGGGCTATCGCCGCAACAATCGCAGTACGTCCTCGAGTTCGGAACGCACCTGGCGGATGATTTGCTGGCTCTGGCTGACGTCGGTGCGCGCTTCGTCTCCGGCCAGCTTCTGTCGCGCTCCACCGATCGTGAAGCCCTCGGAATACAGGAGACTGCGAATCTGACGGATGATGAGGACATCCTGCCGCTGGTAGTAGCGGCGATTGCCGCGGCGCTTCACCGGTTTGAGCTGCGGGAATTCCTGCTCCCAGTAGCGCAGTACGTGGGGCTTGACCGCACATAACTCACTTACTTCGCCGATGGTGAAGTAGCGCTTACCCGGAATCGGCGGAAGTTCCGCGTTATCCCCTGGTTCCAGCATAGACTTCGACTCGCGCCTTCAGCTTCTGGCCGGGGTGGAAGGTAACCACCCGCCGCGCAGTGATGGGAATTTCCTCACCGGTCTTCGGATTGCGTCCGGGTCTCTGATTCTTGTCCCGCAGGTCGAAATTGCCGAATCCGGACAGTTTGACTTGCTCGCCGCTCGAAAGGGACACTCTCAGGTCCTCGAAGAACGTATCCACCAACTCGCGCGCTTCCCGCTTGTTCAGGCCAAGTTCGTTGAACAACGATTCAGCCATTTTCGCCTTGGTCAATGACGCCATGGATGACAGCCTATTCCCTGATGGTCGCCTTGAGTTCGTGCTCCAGTTTCCGCGTGGTGGATGACACGATCCAGTCTGCTTCCGCGTCAGTAAGCGTGCGTGATCTGTCCTGTAAAATCAAGCCAAAAGCGACACTTTTTCGTCCTGAATCTATTCCCTTGCCGCGGTAGACGTCGAAAATTCCCACACTGCTCAGCACGTCTCCCGTCGCCTGGCGAACGCACTCCAGCAACCGGTCGGCCGAAACGTCGCCGTCGACCACGACCGCAATGTCCCGTCGCAGGGAGGGAAACTTCGAATACTCCCTGTACCTGGGAATTCCGGCTCGGGAGGTTTGATCCAGTCGCATCGCAAACAGGATCGCGGGCCTTTTCCAGGCCATCCTGCCCTGCAGGCGAGGATGCAGGACGCCGAGCCAGCCGACGCCTTCGTCTCCCAGCGTCAGCCGCGCACTCTGGCCAGCGGCGAGCGCCGGGTGTTCAGCCCGGCAAAACGCCACGTCTGCGACTCGGCCTGCCAACGCCAATATCGCCTCCATGTCGGACTTGACGTCGAAAAAGTCCACTTCACGACCGCCGCCCTCCCAATGCTCTGGCCGGTGTGCGCCGATCGCGAGGCCGGCCAGGACCCGGCTCTCGCGAACGCCGTCGTCGCCAGGGGCGAACTGGGTGCCGATCTCGAACAGGCGTACCCGCGCCTGTTGTCGGCTTCTGTTGTGCTGCGCGGCAACCAGGAGCCCCGGCCAGAGAGACTGGCGCATGACCCCCATCTCCTGCGACAACGGGTTTGTCAGGCGCACATGGTTTGCGCCGGGATTGACCGCGTCCGCCAACTCTTCGTCGACGAAGCCGTAGGTCACAACTTCGGAGTATCCGCGCGAACAGAGCGTGTCGGCGATGCGTTCCTCGGATACCACCGCTTCGGTTACGCTCCCGACGTGCCGCGGACTGCGTTCAGCGACCACGGGGATATTGTCATAGCCGGTCATGCGACCGATCTCTTCTACCAGGTCTTCCTCGATCTCCAGATCAAAGCGAAATTCCGGAGGCACGGCGGTCCAACCGCCGTTCTCTTGCGTGGCGGCAATGTGGAGCAGGTCAAGCTGCGTTTGTACATCGGCAGGCTCCAGCCGCGTCCCGAGAATCGAGTTCAGCCGCTCCAGCCGCAGGAAAACGGGGTTTCTGCTCGGCAATTCGTTCGCGGCCACTTCCTCGACGATCGGACCCGGCTCACCGCCCGCAGTGTCCAGCAGCAAAGCCGTCGCCCGTTCGATCGCACGGCGCTGTTGAACAGGATCCACGCCACGCTCGAATCGCAAGGACGCGTCCGTATGCAATCCAAACCGCCGCGGGCGCCCCGCTATCGACCCCGGCGAAAAGTACGCCGATTCCAGAAAGACGTCCCGGGTGGTATCCGACACCGCAGTACCCTGCCCGCCCATGATGCCCGCGAGCCCGATCGCGCCCGAATCGTCCGCGATGACCAATACATCGGGTTGCAGGGTGATGCGATTGCCATCCAGCAGCGTCAGTGGTTCGCCGTCTTCGGCAAATCGGACGGAAATGCCACCGCTGAGCGCTTGCAGATCATAGCCATGAAGCGGCTGACCCAGTTCCAGCATCACATAGTTTGTGACGTCCACGACCGGGTGCAACGCGCGCAGACCCGCTCGCTCCAGGCGCAACCTGAGCCATTCGGGAGAGCGGTTTCCCGGCTCGATGTTGCGAATCACGCGGCCGGCGAAGCGCGGGCAGGCCGGCGGCGAATCCAGTGTCACCGGAAAGGTGTCCTCCACGGCCGCGGACACCTGCGCAAAGGCCGGTGGTTCCAGGCGCGTTCCGCCGAGCGCGGACACCTCCCGGGCGATCCCCAGGACGCTGAAACAATCGCCTCTGTTTGGCGTCAGTTCAAAGTCGAGAACGTCGCCATCCACCGTCGCGCCATCGCCCGCGTCAGTTCCGGACAGCCGCACGGATTCGACTTCCAGGCCGCCGAGGGTCAACTGCTCTGCAAGCTGCTCCGGGTCCAGTTCCCGCTGGAGCATTTCGCCGAGCCACTCGATATCGATGCGCATGACTCAACCCTCAGCGGAACTGCTCGATGAAGCGCAGGTCACTCTCGAAGAAGCGCCTCAGGTCGCCGACTCCGTAGCGAAGCATGGCAAGACGCTCCACTCCCATGCCGAACGCGTAGCCGGAGAATTTCTCGGGATCGACATTCACGTGCCGAAGTACGTTCGGGTGCACCATGCCGCAGCCGAGGATTTCCAGCCATTTCCCCGATTCCGAGCGGATATCCACCTCTGCGGACGGCTCGGTGAACGGAAAATAGGATGGACGAAATCGCAACTCGACGTCGCGCTCGAAGAAACTCGAGACGAACTCGTACAGGACCGACTTCAAATTGGCGAAACTGATATCCGTGTCGACCGCAAGCCCTTCCACCTGGGTGAACATGGGCGAATGTGTTTGATCGTAGTCGCGCCGGTAGACCCTGCCCGGAGCGATGATCCTGATCGGTGCGCCCTCGGAGCGCATCGCACGAATCTGTACGGGTGACGTATGGGTACGCAGGACGTGGCCGGTATCCAGGTAGAACGTGTCGTGGAGCGCCCGCGCCGGGTGATTCTCGGGAATGTTCAGCGCAGTGAAGTTGTGATAGTCGTCCTCGACTTCCGGTCCGCTGCGAACCCCGAATCCGGCCGCGGCAAAAATATCCACGATTCGCCGCAACGTTCGGGTCACCGGGTGCAAACCACCCACGGACTGACCGCGGCCCGGCAAGGTGACGTCGATCCGGTTGGCGAGTTCCGCCTCGACCTTCGCCGCTTCGAGTCGGTCCCGGCGCTCAGCGATCCGATCGGCGACGGTCTGCTTGACGCGATTGATCTCCCGGCCGGCCGAGGCACGTTCGTCGACGGGCAGTTTGCCGAGCCCCTTGAGCTCTGCGGTAATCAGGCCCTTGCGGCCGAGATACCTGACGCGTACCGCATCCAACCCGGCCAGGTCATCCGCCGCATCTACGGCCGCCTGCGCCTGTTCAAGCAATCGGGCCGGGCTGGCCACGGGTGATGCCGGGAGGTGGTCCGCGTCGGTCAGGACGCCAGCGCGTCCCTGGCGGCTTGCGCAATGGCGCCAAATGCCTCCGGATCATGGACTGCGATATCGGCCAGAACCTTGCGGTCGACCTCGACATCGGCGCGCTTGAGGCCGTTGACGAGACGGCTGTAAGACAGGCCGTGAAGCCGCGCGGCTGCATTGATACGGGTGATCCACAGCGCCCTGAACTGGCGCTTGCGTTGCCGGCGGTCGCGATACGCGTACTGTCCGGCCTTGATGACCGCCTGCTTGGCGACCTTGAACGTGCGGCTGCGCGCACCGTAATAGCCCTTCGCCTGGCGCAGGACTTTCTTGTGGCGCGCCTTGGCGACGACACCGCGTTTGACTCTAGCCATGAATCACCTCAGCTATAGGGCAACAACTTGCGGACCGCCTTGGCATCCGCGTCGGCGACCTGCAGCGTCTTGCCGAGTTGACGCTTACGCTTCGAACTCTTCTTGGTCAGCATGTGATTGAGGTAGGACTGGCCACGTTTGTAGCCTCCCTTCCCCGTACGGCTGAACCGCTTGGCGGCTCCGCGATTTGTCTTCAGCTTCGGCATTGCTCTCTCCTGGTGGAGCCCGATCATCACCGTCAATGTTTCCTTGGCGCGATGATCATGACCATCTGCCGGTGTTCAAGTTGCGGAAACTGTTCAACAACACCGTATTCCCGCAGGTCGTTCTGGACGCGCTCAAGTAACTGTACACCCAGTTCCTGGTGCGCCATCTCCCGTCCCCTGAAGCGCAGGGTCACCTTCGTCTTGTCGCCGGAGGTGAGAAATCGAATCAGGTTTCTCAGTTTGACCTGGTAGTCCCCTTCCTCGGTACCCGGTCGAAACTTGACTTCCTTGACGTGAATCTGTTTCTGCTTGCGCCGCCCCGACTGAGCCTTCTTTCGCTGCTCGAATACGAACTTGCCGTAATCCATGATTCGGCAAACCGGAGGATCCGAGTTCGGCGCCACCTCCACCAGATCCAGACTCTCGTTCTGCGCCAGTTCCAGCGCGTCATCTATGGGCAGGATCCCAACCTGTTCGCCGTCCGTTGCGATAACCCGTACTTGAAGGACGGTGATCTCGTCGTTGCGTCGAATACGCTTCGTGAGAACGATAGTTTGTGCTCCCTGTTACCTAAACCCGTAATAAATAGCGGCCGTGGCGCCGGTCGAGGACATTCGCTGCCTCTCGCCTGGAATCGCCGACGGCCGTCTGATATTCAGCACCCGTACTTGATTCATTCTACCACCACGGGCGGCACGAGATTGTAAGTCTCAGGCCCGACCTGCACAAGAGCAAGAATCTGCCGTTCTCGGCAAGAATCTCACCTCAGCCCGGTTCCCATGGTCAGCGGATCGAACTGACGCCCAGTGTGGGATCGGAGGCACCGGCCCCCGATCCCGTCAACTGGTAGGCGCGAGTGGGATCGAACCACCGACCCCCACCATGTCAAGGTGGTGCTCTACCGCTGAGCTACGCGCCTGTGGTGCGAACAATAACCATTTCCGGTCACAGTACTCAAGTATGGCCACGGCGATTGTAACCGCCGTGGTTGGTCTGGTCATGGGATTGGATTTTCCGACCGGACAGCAGGATCCTGACGCTTGGTGCGAATCAGGCCTGCTTGCCGCGCCTCGCTGATTTCGTCGCGGATTGTTGCAGCTTCCTCGAACTCGAGGTCCCGCGCGTGCTGGTACATGCGCCTTTCCAGCGCATCGATTCGCCGAACCACTTCCTGCGGGCTCATATTCGTGTACCGAGCGACCTCCGATTGCCGACGGCGCCGGCGTCCCCGGCCTGTCGATCGCGCCCCTTCCATGATGTCCGCGACCGGCTTGATGATGGACTTCGGCTGGATTTGATGAATTTCGTTGTAGGCCAGTTGCTTCGTCCGGCGGCGCGCCATCTCCGCCATTGCGCGTTCCATCGATCCTGTGACCCGATCGGCGTACAGGATTGCCATCCCCCGTATGTTCCGGGCCGCCCGGCCCACGGTCTGTATCAACGATCTCTCCGAGCGCAGGAATCCTTCCTTGTCGGCGTCGAATATGGCCACCAGGGAAACCTCTGGCAAATCAAGCCCTTCGCGCAGCAAGTTGATCCCGACCAGAACATCGAATTCGCCCAGGCGCAGATCGCGGATGATCTCGGTCCGTTCTACCGTTTCGATGTCCGAATGCAGGTATCGAACGCGCGTTCCGTGCTCCTGGAGGTAGTCCGTCAGATCCTCAGCCATGCGCTTGGTCAGGGTGGTGATTAACACGCGCTCCTTGAGCCCGGCTCGTACCGAGATCTCCGAGAGCACATCATCGACCTGAATGCCCGCCGGGCGAACTTCGACTTGCGGGTCCACGAGCCCGGTCGGGCGCACCACCTGCTCGACCGCCTGGTCGGAGCGTTCCAGCTCATAGGGGCCGGGGGTTGCCGAGACAAAGATGGTCTGCGGCGCCAGGCGCTCGTATTCGTCAAAGCGCAGTGGCCGGTTATCCAGCGCGGAGGGCAGACGGAAGCCGTACTGCACCAACGTCTCCTTGCGGGACCGATCTCCGCGATACATGCCGCCGAGTTGCGGTATCGTCGCGTGGCTCTCGTCCACGAACAGCATGGCATCCGGGGGAAGATAGTCGAACAGCGTCGGCGGCGGCTCCCCGGGTTCACGACCCGACAGGTAACGCGAATAGTTTTCTATGCCGGTGCAGTAGCCAACTTCCATGATCATTTCCAGGTCGAAGCGCGTTCGCTGCTCGAGTCGCTGTACCTCCACCAGGCGATCGGCCGCGCGCAGTTCCGCAAGGCGCACATCCAGATCGTCCCGAATCATGTCCACTGCCGCCAGCAAAGTCTCCCGGGGCGTGACGTAGTGAGACTTCGGATAGATGGTCGCACGGGGTACCGGGCGGTCGATGGCACCGGTCAGCGGATCGAAGAACATGATTCCCTCAATCTCGTCGTCGAACAATTGCACCCGTATCGCTTCGCGCTCGGATTCGGCAGGAAATATGTCGATCACGTCGCCTCGAACACGGTATGTGCCCTGGCTCAGTTCCATCGGGTTGCGGGTGTATTGCAACTCGGCAAGACGGCGCAGGATCTTCCGTTGGTCGATACGCTCCCCTCGAACCAGGTGCAGCACCATGCCGTGGTAGGCCTCCGGGTCCCCTAACCCGTAGATCGCCGACACCGTCGCCACGATGACCGTGTCTCGCCTCTCCAGGAGCCCCTTGGTGGCGGAGAGTCGCATCTGTTCGATGTGCTTGTTGATGGATGCATCCTTTTCGATGTACGTATCGCTGGATGGCAGATAGGCTTCGGGCTGGTAGTAGTCGTAGTAGGAAACGAAATATTCCACGGCATTGTGCGGGAAGAATTCTCGCATTTCGCCGTAAAGCTGCGCCGCGAGCGTCTTGTTGTGGGCAAGAATCAACGTCGGCCGTTGTAGTGTGGCGATCACGTTGGCCATCGTGAACGTCTTGCCCGAGCCGGTAACCCCCAGGAGCGTCTGCCGGTGCAGCCCGGCTTTGAAGCCTTCCACCAGCGAGGCGATGGCTTCGGGCTGGTCGCCCGCGGGTTGAAAGTCCGCGACAAGCTCAAAGGGTTTGGCCTGCATATGTGTTTGGTGCCTGAAGTAAACGCCTAAAGATAACGGGCTATGAGATTGAATGGAAAGGCGGCGGACGGCGGGAGATACACACGGCATTGGGATCCACGGTCTTGCGCGGGATCATTATAGGAGTCCGGGGATTGCGCAGACGGGAATTTGCGAATACCGTCCGGCGCCAGCATGGCAGAATTGCATTTCGCAGTTGACAGGATAATTATATTCACAATATAGATTAACTTATAGTTTTATTTATCTGATTTTACGAGTGATTATATTCTTATCCTTGACTTCGAGAGGGGGTTCTTTCAGAATGCGCCCCCGTTGATCAATGTTCCCCGGTAGCTCAGTTGGTAGAGCGGTCGGCTGTTAACCGATTGGTCGCTGGTTCGAGTCCGGCCCGGGGAGCCACCCCTTCCCACGCGCCACTTCGCGCGAACAACATTTTATTAATAACAACCAATACGTTACGTGAACATTTCAGGTTGACGTTCGCGCCCGCATCTACTCTTCGCGGTCGCCGCGGACAGAAAGGGGCAGTAAATTGCGCTTTGTAAACGCCGTCCGCACAGGGGACAGAATCCGAGGGGTGTCCACGGCGGCGTAGTCTTGGTGAGCGCTCGAGGCCCGCTGCAATTGACATGGAGAACGCGCAATGCCGAGCTCAACGAAGTATACGGGGGCACACTTTTTTGGCTCCCCTTGATTATCTCGTCAGAGGTCGAGTCTGGCCCCGGCCGGATTTGATGTTCGATCCAGTACCGTTGCGTATAGCCGACGAGGGCGGCCGAGACCAAACGATTGCGGTACGATGCCTCTCCCGTATCCCGGCCTGCACGAGCCGGCATGCGGCACGGAGACGCTGTCATCGACGTTCAGATCAAGACCTTCAAGCCAATCCACGTGGTGCGCGTCCGCCACGTCGGTCCATACACGAAGGTAGGCCCCTGTTTCGAGCAGCTGTTCCGATGGGCGGACAGCATCGGCGCACGCACCGGCCGCGTCCTCACGCTCTCTTGGGACGACCCCGAGACCGTGCCACCGGAGCGGCTGCGTTCCGATGCGTGCGTGGAGTTGCACACCCACGAGGCGCCGCCCCCCCGGCGGCAAGCGCGGCACCCGGTCGCGACGACGCGCGCCGCAGCGTGGCTGTACGCTGCGGCAGCGCTGACGGGCAGCACGGCGTCGGCGGAGGGGTACCTGCGGACCGGGGTCGGTATCGCCCTTGACGCGTCGGCGCACTTTACGGACACGGACTGCGCGCGGGAGATGCCCGCGGCGTTGTACGGTTGCGGGACCGGCGGGGACGGAAACCCCCTGCGCTCGGCCGGTGATTTCGCGTCCTCCGGCGCAATTGAATTCGGCGTAGGCTACGCCGTCAGACCGGCCGTCAGGCTGCAGATTCGGGCGACGTACCGACCGGTAGTGTTGTTCGGGGGCGAGGCGAATTTCCTGGAGCCAACGCGGGAGCAATCGGTCACGGTGGAGGGATCCTCGCTGTCGGGACTGATCGAGGCGGAATTCGATTTGCCCACGCCCGGAGAGCGCGGAATCGCCGGGTTCCACCCGTTCGCGGGCGTGGGCATCGGGCGGGCGCGGCACCGACTGGGCGAGACGCGGATGAGGTTCCCCAGAACCGACACGATTGTGCCGGGCGCCGCGAGCACGGAGTGGGCGTGGACGGTGACGGCGGGGTTCTCCCGGGCACTGTCGGAACGAACAGTTCTGGATGTGACGTGGCGATACGCGGACCAGGGCGATGTGGTCACGGCAGAAGGCGCCGGGCGGGTTGAGTGGCGGGACGGCAGCCGCACACTACCACTCGATCTGGCGGCAACGCGCGCGCAGATCAACCACCACAGCGTCGGGCTGTCGGTGCGCTACGGGTGGTGAGCCAACGCCCCCGGGCGGTTCTGAGCCACGCCGTCGGGACTGCGGCGACCTAGGGAAAGCCGTAGGGAGACTGTTGGGCCTCATCAGGCCCGTCGCCCGCCGCCTGCAAGGCATCGAGAAAGGCATCCGGGTCGCGGAGGCTGAAGAGCAAACTCGTCCCGTCGGTGAGGCGCACCCAGGCGACGGACGAGCGGTCGGTGAGCGCGACCAGCGCCCGGCCTTCCCTGCCGACCCGAAACCAGCCCAGCACGTAACCTGGCACGCCGAACCCATTGGTGCGGAGTGTGAGCCGCACCTCCTGGCTTGCGGTCATGTCGATGACGAGGGGGCTTGCAAGATCGATGCGATCGAGCGGAATGCTCCGGCCATAGATCGGTATGTTGATCTGAAGTACGCCTTCTGCGAGCGTGGCGTTGGAGAGGTGTCCGCCGAAAAGGAAATATCCGCAGCCGAACGCCAGAACAAACGGCAAAGCGCCACCAAGGATAATCGCGGACCAGGCGGCCGGCGATGTAATTTCGAGCCGTTTGCGTGTGACAGCAATCGTCACCGCGCCGATTGCGAGAAGAAGCACCACGATGAACGCCAGAACGAGCGAAGCGGCGGTGCCGATGGGGACGATTGAGAATGACATGAGGCCATGAAACGCAACGGGGCGAACAGTATATGCGCTGGCGTGCCAGGGCGTCCGCGTCCCGACGCTCAATGCCACACACCGTGGGTTTTAAGCTTCGCCTGCTCTATCCGCGGTCTCAGCGCAGTTATGAGGACATGTTGAACGGTATCGCATTCGACCCGACGTCTGAGAGGTTATTCCTCACTGGCAAGAACTGGCCCAGGCTGTACGAAGTCGAGCTGGTACCGCAGTCCGATTGAGTGGGCGTGCGCACGGGCAGCAGGCCACCCGCCGATATCTGGAAGCGCTATGGGATGGTGAGCTGGCGGGTGCGCAAAACCTGTTCCGTTGGATGAAATGCCGGCCCGGGGAGCCAGCCTATTCATAACGCAGAGAACTGATCGGGTCCAGGTTCGCCGCTTTCGCGGCCGGCAGAATTCCGAATACGACACCGACGGCGGCGGAGAAGCCAAGCGCCAGCGCGATCGCCCATGCGGGCGTGTGTGCCGGTGGAAAACCTGGAATGAGCGATGCCGCGACCGCTCCGATCCCGTAGCCGATAGCTAGCCCGGCCAAGCCGCCGAGCAGGCACAGAACCAGCGCCTCGAGCAGAAACTGCAGCAAGATGTGGTGCCGTTTGGCACCGATCGCCTTGCAGATACCTATCTCGCGGGTCCGCTCGGTCACCGACACCAGCATGATATTCATGATGCCGATGCCGCCGACGAGCAAGGAGATACCGACGATTCCGGCCATTGCGATCGTTATGTTGTTAATGATCGTATCGAACGTCTCTCGAAGCTGCTCGGCGGTCTGAATTCGGAAGTCGTTGGGATCTGCCGGCTCCAGGTTGTGCGCATTTCTGAGCAGTCGCGCAATCAACCCGATGATCGCGTCCATCTCATTCAAGTCGGCAATCGTCAACTGGATCTGAATATCCGGGGATCTTTGGTTTCCCAGCATGCTGGCCATCGTGCTGTATGGGATCAGCACGCGGTCGTCGAGCGCTTGCCCGAGGATCTCGCCCTTGGGTTCCGGTAGTCCGATGATCTTGAGCCACTCCCCGTTGACTTGAATGAACTCACCGACGGGGTTTTCGGGTAAGCCCAGGTCCTCCCGGGTCTGTTCGGCGACTACCGCGACGCGCCGACGCGTTCTGTTGTCGCTGTCGGACAAGAACCGGCCATACTGCGAAAAGTACTGGCCGACCTCCTGAAAGGAATAGGTTGTCCCGAGAACCTGCGCAACGGCGGTCTGTGAGCCGTAGCGAACCTGACTCAGGCCAGCCTGCAAATACATGATCGGCGTGATCGATTCGATGCCGTCGACGCGGTAGCTGATGAGGTCCAGGTCCTCCTGGGTGAGCCGAGCGCGACGGCCCTGCAGGCGCTGGATCATCGGTGTGTACGACTGCACCGTGACGCCGTTGCTTCCGAGGCCTTGCAGTTGCGCACCGATCGCGAAGCTCAGTCCCTGGATGATCGAAACCATCCCGATGACTGACGCAACACCGATCACGATGCCCAATGTCGTCAGGAAACTGCGAAAGCCATGTGCACGGATCGAACCGAGCGCGGCCCGCACGCTTTCGGTTGCGGCGAACCACAACGGAAATCTCGTGCCTGCCGGGCGACGTTGCCGGTGGCAGCTATCCGGATTGTCGATCGGCGTCATGTGCGTGGTCTTCCGAAATCCGACCGTCCCGGAGCCGCACCACGCGCTCGCTGTGTGCGGCGATATCGGGCTCGTGCGTGACAACGACAATCGTATGCCCTTCGTCGTGCAGTTCGTCGAACAGGGCCATGATCTCCATGGTCGTTTGCGAATCCAGATTCCCCGTCGGCTCGTCCGCAAGCAGGATCGACGGGTGGGTGACCAATGCGCGGGCAATGGCAACGCGCTGGCACTGCCCTCCCGACAATTGATTCGGCAAATGCTCGCTTCGGTCGGCGAGGCCCACGCGCTCCAACACGTGTTCGGCCTCGGCGCGGCGGTCGGCGAATCCGATGCCGGCATAGATCAGCGGCTGCATCACGTTTTTCAGCGCCGTCGCGCGGGGCAGCAGATTGAAACTTTGAAATATGAAGCCGATCTCCTGATTGCGTATGTCCGCAAGCGCGCCCTGGTCGAGACCGTTGACATTGCGGCCGTTCAGTACGTAGCGTCCGTGCGTGGGTGTATCCAGACAGCCGACGATATTCATGAGTGTCGATTTTCCGGAACCGGACGAGCCGATAAAAACGACGTATTCATTTGACTCTATGCCGAGGTCGACGTTATCGATAGCCTTGATAACGTGCTGCCCCATCACGTAGTGCCGACTGATGGACGTGAGTTCGATAAGGGCCATGGCGGCCTAATCCGATGACAGGACCGTGACGTTGTCGCCGCTACCGAGATTTCGCAATACGCGGTCGGGCCCGATAATGACCTCGTCACCTTCGTTCAATCCGCCGGTGACCGCCTGCCAGGCATCGTCCGACAGACCGACTCGAACCTCCACCTGGCGCGCTTTTCGGTCCTCGTGCACGAACACGCGATACGTGGTTCGGTTCGCGTTGCGGTCTTCGTCGACAAGAATCGCCTGGATGGGAACAGCGAGTAACCCTTCTGCGATCTCCGTGAAAATTTCCGCGCGGCAGCTCATGCCGGGCCGCAGCACGATGCCATTGGTCTTCTCCAGGCGAATCTTGACCGCGAAGCTCAAGCCCTGAGCGCC
Source organism: Candidatus Rariloculaceae bacterium (assembly GCA_965262365.1). Lineage (GTDB taxonomy): Bacteria > Pseudomonadota > Gammaproteobacteria > Steroidobacterales > Rariloculaceae > UBA6522. Next base: position 1,134,266 of record OZ253541.1, on the reverse strand, counting down.
TTCGGCGACCTTGGCTGACACGGCAATAGAATCGATAACACCCTCGATCGGCTGATCGGGGTACGCAATCGCAAAGACTTGCGCATTTTGACCGACCGCGACATTTGCGATGTCGGCTTCATCAACGTTGACTTCCGTATGAATACTCGCGGGATTCGCGATTGTCATGAGACCCGAGCCGGGAATATTCGTCGTACTGGAAATTGCCGTTTCGCCGACCTTGATGTCGAGTGAGGTTACCGTGCCATCGATCGGCGAGACGACGCGCGTCTTGCTCAAGCGGTCTTCGGCCTGTTCAAGCTGCGCAATGGCCTGGGATAGCGACTCGCGGCTCGAACGCAAGTCGATTTCCGCAACGCCCCATTCGTTCGTCGCGACCTCGAAACTATCGTCGTCGATGAGATTGCGCTCGTGTAACTCCTGTTGTCGATCCCACTTCGTCTTGAGATTTTCAGCCCACATCTGTTGGCGTTGAATGGCAATTTCCTGCATGCGCACGGTGGCTTCGTTCTGATCGACCGCGGCGCGGTAGATATCATCGTCGATCTGCAGCAGGAGCTGCCCGTTCGTCACGCGGTCCCCTTCCTCGACATAGATCCCGGTGACCCTGCCGATGACTTCGGTGCTCAGCTTGACCTCTTCCTCGTGGACGAGGTGCCCGGACGCCAGCACCGACGCCTGGATGCTGCGCGGCGCCAATGCCTCGATCTGGACTTCGACCGAATTGCCGCCGCCTGCCACGTTGCGCAGCACCGGCACGGCCACGACAGCCAGGGCAATTGCAAAGATGACAAGTAGTTTTTTCTGCATGACGTGGCCTGGCCGCTAGCCGCTCGTGACATACAGGATAGTGCCGACGATCAGTACCGCGGGCGAGAAAACGATCAACGCCGACTTAAGCAAGCTCCGTTGCGTCCATGTGTGATACCCAAACACCACCAGTGCCATGGACCAGATGGCCGTAATGTCCAACGACTGCATGGATTGCCGCAGCATGCGCCCATTGGCGCTTTCGATGTTGAGAAGACTGCTGAATGACAATGGATTGATGCGGTCGGCGGGGAGAAAGGTTGCGTCGCTGACAAACAGGTTCACAAGCGACGCCGCGTATCCGAATACGAGCGGTAATGCGCACCAGCAGATCATCGAAAACCAATACCTGAACCCGATGCCATCGTTGCTCAGCAGCGATATACCGGATAGCCAGGCGGCGTTCAGGACGAACAACAGTGCAAGCACGACCGTCGCCGCCAGGGCGCCGATCGACCCCAACAACATTGGGGAAGTGTCCCCCATGAAGTCGGCGGCTGCTTCGCGCTGCTCCTGAGTCAGTTCCTGGGAGGAGTTTTGCATGTCCGTTTCGACGAGCCAGGTCAAATCAACCTGGCTGTAATACGCAAGTATGATGGCGGCATTGGCAATGACGATCACACTTAGCGGCGCCAGTGCCGCCGTTTTGAGCCTCAGTGCCTGCAGAGCTTCGCGCGGCGCGGCGATCATATTGACCGCGATCGCCAAAATGCTGTCATCAGCTATTTGGCCATCGCCATGGTTACTTGAGTGCCGCATGTATTGAACGGAGAGGAATCTCTCTTGGGGCGGAATATTGCCGTTGGACTCGCATATTAGGCCAAAGTTCTGCTTGATTGGCACCTTCCCGGATGAACTCGCGGCCAGGATGCTGACATATCCCCTGGCCTTTGAAAGCCAGAACAGGCTCGAACCGCAACACGCGCAGAGGCTCAAAGCATTCAATTGGGGAATCTACAGCGCGTCAGAACACATCCATCAAGGCGCCAACACCTGGACCTACCGCGACTGCTACTGCACTTCCTGCTGCACCGAGCGCTGTCTGGGCGGTATTGACGGCGGCGCCAACGTGTTGGCCGACTAGCTGTCCATTGGCTAGTTGTTTGAGGCGAACCTCGCGCGACCCCAATTCCTTGCGCCCGAAGTCGGAATTGGCGGGCCGACCGGGTTATGCGTGCGGTAGTCTGCGCTCATCCGAGCGCAAGTGCGAAACGAACGGCTCTTGCCACCTGTTCCATTTTCAGCGTGGAAAGACTACCAACCGGCCCTCCGAGCCGACTCCGTGGCACCGTCTGCAAGTGGTCGCAGTTCACCGCACAATCCCGAGGCGGTCCGTCATCCCTGGAAAGCACTACTTCGCTGGGAATATTCCGAATCGTGGTGGTCAACGGCGCAACGGTTACCTCGCCAAGGCTGGAGATGATCGAATCCCGCGTCAGAATCAGGACGGGTCTGCGCTTATCCGGTTGGGCAAATCGGTACCAGCGGATTTCGCCGCGGCGCACTATTCGCCACTCCATGCTTCATCGCCCCAGGCCCAATCATCTTCCGGAATTTCAAATTCGCGCGGACGGGACGGTGTTTCACGGTATCCGGCCCTGTGACGCTCCTCAAGCTCTTTTTCTTCGTAGCGCCGCAATGCGGCCCGCAACGCTTCCCGTGTGAACCCGGAGCGCGTGGCGCCAAGGCGCCGAGCGCAGTCGTCCACCCGCGCCACCAACTCTGTATCCATGGTTAGTTGTATGATTTTCATAATGAGAATACGCAATGTTTAAGTCATTAAACAAATGTGAAAATCATACACGAATCGAAATTGAAATGGACGGACACCGGTAATTCGGCGACAAGGCGCAAAATTTCCCCGTTCGGTTAAACTCACGCGCTGGCAAGAACGCAGAGGCGCGCCCGTGAGACCCAATTCCCTTCCGTTCACCGGTACGATGGTTGTGACGGCGATGCTGGTGGCGTGCCAGGGTGAGCCACCACCCGATTCCCCCGACGCCCCCAGCACCGTGGCAGTCGAGGACGGACGGCCGAACATCCTGTTCATCCTCACCGACGACCTTGGCTATACCGACGTGGGCTCGTTCGGCGGTGAGATTTCCACGCCCAATCTGGACGCACTGGCGTTCGAGGGCGTGCGGCTGACGAACTTTCATGCTGCGCCCTACTGCGCCGCGACCCGCGCCAGCCTGATGTCCGGGATGACGACGCGCGAAGCCGGTGTCATATTCCACAATGAAACCCTGCGACCGGATGTGGCGACCATGCCGGAGTGGCTCGGCGCGGCCGGGTACCACACGTATATGTCCGGCAAGTGGAACCTGGGAATTACGCTGGAACAAAGTGCCCGCGCTCGAGGCTTCGAATTGTCGTTCGCGCTCGGTCCCCCGGCCGACAATCACCTGGGGCACAGCAATTACCCTCCGGTCTCCGAATTCGCGCCAGGAGGCGCCTACCTGGAAAACGGCGTGAGTTTCCCTCTGCCCGAGGAGTGGTTCTCATCGGACCTCTTTACCGACAAACTGATCGAACAGATTTCCACCAACCTGAATGACGGAGTGCCCTGGTTCGGTTATCTCGCACTCACGGCTCCCCACTGGCCGCTGCAGGCGCCCGAGGACTGGATCGACCGGTACGCAGGCCGCTACGACGACGGCTACGATGCGGTGCGGGAGGCGCGCGTCGCTCGTGCGACGGAGCTCGGCGTGCTTCCGGATGGATTGACGCTGGATGGATACCGGGGGCAAGCGCCTGCGTGGAACGACCTCAGCGAGGAACACCGGTCCAAGCTTTCACGGGCCATGGAAATCTATTCGGCCATGGTCGAGAACGTCGATTGGAACATCGGCCGGCTTGTCGTGTTCCTGGAGGAATCCGGACAACTCGACGACACGGTCATCATCTTCTCATCGGACAACGGCGCGTCCGGAGGCGATGATACGTTCTATCCGCCCGAGATGCCCCGCACGGACAACGACCTTTCGCTGGCCAACATGGGCCGGCAATGGTCGTTTACAGCCTATGAGCGCGGCTGGGGTGAAGCTGCCACGGCGCCCTTCAGGGAACTCAAGGGATCGATGTACACCGGAGGCACACAGGTCGCGACCTTCGTGCGGCACCCTGATCTAGCCAACAAGGGCGGACACGAGCGCACGTATCTGACGGTGATGGACCTGATCCCGACCTTCCTCCACATTGCCGAGGCGCCGGCTCCGACCGAAGAGTTCCAGGGACGCCAGGTCTTGCCCGTACGCGGTCGATCGTTCTGGGATCTGATTCGCGGCGGCGAGCCGCCCGAACCAACGGCCACGCCCTGGATCACGACCAACGATCGCCGGGCCGCGCTCGTTCTCTGGCCATGGAAAATCGTCACTCGGGCGACCGGTGGAAATGATCAGGAGGACCCGCCGTTGGAATGGGACCTGTTTAACCTCCAGGACGATCCAGGCGAGCGCCAGGACGTTTCCGACCTGCACCCGGACATCAAGTCGGAGTTGGTCGCGCATTGGGCCGACTACGCCGATCGGATCGGCCTGGAACCCTGGCGAACGGATTTGGACCCGTTTACGCCATCCGAAATTGCGGCAACAGGCGCTAGAAGTTGTAGTTGAAGTCGAAGGCCACGAAACTGTCGCGCCTGGCATCGTAGGTGAGATCTTCCGGGTCGACGTCTACGTTGGCGATCAGCTCCAGGCGCATCGACCAACGGTTCGACAAGCGCCGCCTCATCTCCACGCTCAGCGCTCGGTAGTTGCGGCTCAGGTCCCCCAGAAGACCCGCCGCGATCTCTGTGCCCTGCATGTCGTTCAATGCCAGGTGCCCGGCCACAAAGACGTCATTGGCCCATACGTTGGTCGCCCAGCGGCCGCGGCCGTCGTCGTGCCATTCGGCAAGCAGTGTCAGGTCGGCCACGGAACCGAAGACAGCGTAAACGGTGCGCTCCCCGCCGAGGATGGCCGCACGGTAATCCTCTTCTTCGCCAAGAAGGTTGCGTGCCCCACTGCGGTGAATCGCTTCCAGCTTGAACAACCATGACCCGGCCGTAAGCTGGGCGTCAAGGCCAAATTGCCGGATTTGTTCGTAGTAGGGAATCAGCGCGGTATTGGCGTCCGGAATCAAGCCGGGTTGGATCGCCGGAACGAAAAAGGGCTCACGGTTCGTACCGGCGAAAGTACTCAGGCCGAAATCCACGAGCCCCACGCTGTTGCTGTAGCGGGCCGCGACGTCCAGATGACGATCTTCATCTCCGCTCTCATACAGGGCATCATCCAGGATCAACCGGCCCGGGCGAAGGCGGCCGGAGGGCCCCGCAAAGGTGCGCTCGCGGTGATAGGGCAGCGCCACCAACTTCCGCCACGCCCCAATCGCCGCCGAGCGTCAGGTACGCCATGGGCTGCCCCAGCTTGGCTTCCTCCCTGGGGTGCTCGATCAGGTCAAATTGATTGACGATGTCCACGAGATTGTGCAACTCGGCAACGCCCCAGAACACCCGGCCCACCCCCAGTCGAAGTTCCCAGAAGTTCGCACCCCAGTCCCCGTACACCAGCAGGTAGGCCTCGCGCAGATCGGCGTGGGTTCGCCGTGAGTCGGCGCTGTCGTAACGTGCGAACGGCGTGAGCGTAAAGCTCGCGCCCCCGGCGCTTTCGGTATAGAGATTCGGTTCGGCAACAAAGCCGCTGGCGTGCGAGCGCTGTCCGGCGAATGCCGGCGACTCGGGATACCATCGGGTCTGAAGACCGAGCGTGCCCGCGAAGTCGAGCGACTGCGCCTGCGCCCCCGCTCCCGGCGCCAGTGCCAATGCCAACGCCAACGCCAACGCCAAGGCCACCAATACGCTGCCAAACCGCATCAGCGCACGCGTCTCAAACCCATCAGAGTGAACGCTGTCATGCGGTTGCAGCGCTTGCAGAGGGCCGGTCCACCACCAACAGCAGCGATGGCGCCCACTTATCCCGCTCTGGCGCGTTCGTGGGCAACGATGTTCAACATCTTTTCGGTGGCGATAACGGCGGCTGCCGTCTGGTCGGGATCCACACCCACGGTGGAAAACCGCCGGCCGTTCGCCTGGTCGCTCCATTCGATCAGGGTCTCCACCAGGGCCTCGGTACGTCCCCCGGGCGGAATTCGTACCCGGTAATCGGCCAGCCGCGGCATGTCGATGCCGTGGTGCGAAACGGCCTGTGCCAGCGCCTTCATGAAGGCGTCGTAGCCACCGTCTCCCGTATCTGAAGCCTCGCTGGTGCGCCCCTTGAACGAGACGCTGACCGAAGCCCTGGGCGGCCTGTCGGATGCGACATCGATCTTGTAGCGGTTGATCCTTACAAGATGTTCCGCCGGCGTCTTGAGCACATCGGCGATGATCATCAGCAGATCTTCCGGCACCACCGTGTGCTTCTTGTCGCCGAGTTCGATGATTCGGTCGAGAACCTTTCTGCGGTTGGTGTCGGAAAGCTTGATGCCGAGTTGGGCCAGGTTATGGTCCAGCGAAGCCTTGCCGGAGAGTTTGCCGAGCGCGTAACGGCGCTCGCGGCCGAACCGCTGCGGCGCCAGGCGCGTGGCGTAGAGGTCGCCCTTGGCGTCACCGTCGGCGTGGATTCCCGCCGTCTGGGTAAAGACATCGGCGCCGAGAATCGGGGTATTCGCCGAAATGTTCTTGCCGCTGAAGGTTTCCACCAACTCGGAAACCGCGGCAAGCCGGGATTCGTTGACGTTGGTCCGGAACGACGTGTGGTCGGCGATGGCCGTGACGATCTCCGCCAGCGAAGTATTGCCGGCCCGCTCGCCCAGTCCGTTGACGCTGGTATGCACCCCCACCGCCCCCGACTGGATCGCGGCGATGGCATTGGCGGTGGCGAGGCCGTAGTCGTTGTGGCCGTGGAAGTCGAACACGTTTTCGGGCCAGGTGACGGCCATGAGGCTCACGTAGTGGCGCACATCGTCGGGCGCAAGCACGCCGAGGGTATCGGCCAACAGAACCCGTTCCACGCCCAACCCCTGCAGCGCATCGACCAGGCGCTTGACGTAGTCGAACCCGTCTCGAATGCCGTTGGACCAGTCCTCCAGGTAGACGTTTACGCGAACGCCCTGCTCCCGGGCGTAGTTCACCGTATCGACGATCCGCTCGACGTGTTCGCCGGGCGTCATCCCCAACTGCTCGCGGCAGTGTCGCTCCGAGCCCTTGGTCAGAAGGTTGATTACCGCTCCGCCGGCGTTGCGGATCCAGTCCACGGAGCGATCCCCGTCGCAGAATCCGAGCATTTCCACGCGGTCGATGAGGCCCGCCTCGCTGGCCCAGTTTGTCACCCGCTGCGCCCCTTCCAGCTCGCCCGACGAGGCGCGGGCGGACACGATCTCGATACGATCCACCCCGACATCGCCGAGCAACATGCGGGCCACGTGGAGCTTCTCCGACGGCGTATAGGCGATTCCGGGCGTCTGCTCGCCGTCCCGGAGCGTCGTATCCATGATGGATATGGTTTTTGCGGTCTCGCCACTCATCGTCTTGCTGAAGAACGCCTCAAAGGCCCGCCGTTCCCATCATCCTCCTGTTTCGCCCGCCGACATTACCAGCGGCCGGATTTCGCGGATTCTACCAGCCGTCGGTCACCATGGTTCGTTTCGGCTTGACTTCGTTGAGAACGATGGACGTGGAGGCGTCCTTGACCGCCGGCAGTTTCAGCAATTCGCCTTCCAGGAATTTTCCGAGGGATTCAAGATCCGCGGCAACCACCTGGAGCATGAAGTCAATGCTGCCGGTCAGCATGTGACACGCCTGCACACGGGGCTGCCCTCGCACCCATCGCCTGAATTCCTCCGCGGAGGCGGTGTTCTGGCGGTCGACACTCACGGCCACGAAAGCCGTCACGTGATGCCCGAGCGCGGTCTCGTTGAGGTTCAGCGTGAAATTCCGTATTACCCCGCGCTCCAGAAGCGACTCGACCCGGCGCTGGCAGGCGCTCGCGGACAGGTGCACGCGTTCGGAGAGTCTCGACCACCTCAGACGGCCATCCGACTGGAGCTCGGAGAGGATGCGGGCGTCTATCTTATCCATGGAGTCCATTTCCTGCATAATTTTGAATATTATAACGAATTTACTGCGTATAAACTGCCTAATACGCTCAATTACGCGACCACCCTGCGAGTCTGTTTCATTATTCTGTAGGAAGCAGCAAACGAGTCGGACAGGAGACCTCGCAATGTCCCATCTGAAAAAGATAGACCACGTCACCTACGCGGTGGAATCCGGCGCAATCGAGCGCTGGGCCTGGTTCCACATCGAAGTCGAAGGCGGCAAGTTGATCAAACGAATCGACGATGCCCGGCCGGGCGATCCCAACAGCAGCATGAAGATCTGGTGCATTGATTACGGCGACTTCGGTATTGCACTGATTGAAGGCATCGATCGGGCGGAGAAGTCCCAGGTGACGTCCTTCGTCGAGAGACACGGCGACCATGCCTGCCAGCATGTCGCCTACGACTGCCACGACCTGGATGCATTTATCGACCACATGAAGTCAAAGGGCGGGCATCCCCGTGGCGGCGTCCTGGTGCAGGACGACGGATTCGGGATCCTCAAGCAGATGTTCGCCAAGGGCTACGCCTCGGGACACGCCGGGGAAGCCACGTTTCCGGAGTATTGCGAGCGGCCGAGGAATGCGAGCGAAGCCCGGCGCGTGGAGATCACGTTCTCGAATCGCGCCGGCGGCGAGTTCTACCGCCAGGTTCAGAACGCCATCGACGAGGGCGACACCGAGCCGTTCTTCGATTTCAGCCGTATGCCGGGCGACTGGGAGGTGCCGGTCGAACAGCCCAAGGGCGGGCCGGACCTGGTATTGAAGTCGGCCTGACGCCGTCGGGGTTACCGGCCGCGGAGCATCCGCAACGCATCCGTTGACACTTCCGCTGGACTGCATGCGGCCTGTACTGCGGCCATGTGTGGCTGACAACCAAGTGGAATCTCTGCCATTATTGGCCCGTGCGCCACGTGCGCTCGCCCATGTCTTACCCTGGCTGATTGATGACGCGAATACTTGGTTGCCTGGCCGTCGCGCTGTGTCCATCCGGAACACTCGGCCATCATTCGGCGGGTGTCTACTTTGACGTGGATGCAGTGATCGAATTGTCCGGCGAGGTCACCGAAGCCGTCTGGCGAAACCCCCACGTGTACTTCACGGTTCAGGCGGCGGACGGAGAATCCTGGAACGTGGAGAGCAATTCCGTCAGCATCCTGCGGCGGATGGGCCTGACCGAAGGCCTCGTGAATGCCGGCGACCGGGTGCAGATCGCCGGCTGGCCCGGTCGGCAACGGGAAAACCGCGTCTTTGCGCTGAACATGCTGCTCCCGGATGGAGTCGAGTTGATCCTGTGGCCGGGCATGGCCGCACGCTGGTCCGACGATCCCATGGGGGCGGCCGGAGCCATGGCCGCCGATGGCGAGAGTACCCCTTCATCCCTTGGCATCCGCAACGATATCTTCCGCGTGTGGAGTTCCAACATGGCCAATCCGGCCAGCTTTCCGTTGTTCCTGGATGTGGCCGGCGCCGCTCCCGAGTACCCGTTGACGGAAGCCGCAATAGCAGCACGAGCCACCTGGGACCCGGCGGCGAACAATCCGTATCTGACCTGCGAACCCGTCGGCATGCCGCGAATCATGGGCCAGCCCTATCCCATGGAATTCATCGACGAAGGCGAGCGGATCGTGCTGCGCATCGAGCTGTACGATGTTGTACGGACGATCCACATGCAGGGTGAGCAGTCCGCCGCGGACGAATCGCCTCCGACACCGCAGGGTTACTCCCGGGGAACCTGGGAAGGCGGCACGCTGGTCGTGCGAACGAATCGCCTGGGCTGGCCGTATTTCGACCAGTCCGGCATCCCCCAAAGCCCGGCGGCCGAACTGCTGGAGCGCTTCACGCCGAGTGCGAACGGCACGCGTCTTAGGTACTCCCTTACGGTGACCGACCCTGCCACCTTCACCGAACCGGTAACACTCGAAAAGTACTGGACGTGGCGTCCGGACGCCGAGGTACGCCCATTTGAGTGCAATGCCGAGTACCGTCCGTAAAAGCGTCTCAGCCGTTGCTTGAGCACAGGGGACTTGCATGGAAAACCCCTTTTCCATAGGCGTCAGCGCGCCGGGCGCCGGGGCGAAAACTGCTATAGCCCTGTGGGCAGCACTTGCCTGCCTAACGTGACCGTAACGCATGCGGCGCTCCGCAACGCGGTAGAATCGGCCAATACCTTTTTTGGGGAGTCTGTCATGAGAACCTTGATTTCAACCCTGACATTGATTCTCGTGTGCTGGTCGGGTATCGGCCAGGCGCAGCGCACGCCGCCGGCCATGAGCGAGATGGCGAGGGAACCCTTCCAGGTGTTCGACAACCTCTACTTTGCCGGTACGGGCGAGGTGGCCAGCTACGTCATCACCACCAGCGACGGACTCATTCTGATCGATACGCTATATGGGGGGCCCTACACGCCCTACCTGATCGAAAACATGCAAACCATGGGACTGGATATCGCGGACGTGAAGTACGTGCTGATCCTTCAGGGCCACTGGGACCACTACATGGGGGCGCGTACGCTTCAGGACGAGCACATCCCCGACGCGCAGTTCGGCGCCGCGGAGGAAGACTGGAGAATGATCGAAGCCGATCAGGGCGAGCAGTCGCCGCGCCGCCATTTTGTCATTGAGGAAGGCGACTCCCTGACCCTGGGCGACACGACGCTGCAATTCGAGATCACACCGGGCCATACGCCCGGTACCACGTCAATACGCATGCCGGTTTTCGACAACGGCATGCGCCACGAAGCCTATTTCCATGGCGGATCGGCGCTGCGCTCCGATGACCCGGAGGTCATCGCCGAGTTTCTGGCAGACCTGGAGCGAATCAAGCAAATCCCGGGTATCGAAGTGCAGATCATCAATCACTACGACATCCATGCCTCCAACGCAGACAACCTGTTCGAACGAGCCGAACGTCTCGCCAACCGGCAGCCTGGCGACCCCCACCCCTGGGTTGCGCCGGACGACTTTCATAACTGGCTGGACGAGGTGATTGTCGATACGCAGGAGAGGCTGGCGGCCGCGCAATAGCGACTGACTGCGCGTATTGGAAACCGGTTCGCTTAAGCGTGGCGGGGCAAATGTCCAGCCCCAAAAGTACGCAAGTTCAAGCGTTGCGGCGGTGGCAGGCATAGACTATGGGCTGTAGTCTACAAACCTGATCGAAATCAACGCAGAATGGGCGATGTAGTGCCAGGAGCCAAACACAGCATCGGGCGGCAAGCTGAAGGACCGTCCGCCCTCAGCAAAGAACTGCTGGGCATTCTGGCTGTTGGTGCAACGCTGTTGGTCGGTCAGGTCAGCGCATTTTCCTTGCTTCGAGCCGATATAGCGGATGTACGAGGGGAAATCGGTGACCTACGGGGAGAAATGCACGCAGAAATCGACGGCCTGCGCGAGAGAATTGACTTTGAGGTAGGCGGCCTGCGTGAAGACGTTGCAGATCTACGGGAACGCATGGCTCGCTTGGAGACTCACGTCACAATCATCCGTGAGGACGTGGCATTTCTCAGCGGCCGTCGGGAGTCGCCCTCCCAGCCCGAAACTCCTCAGTAGGCGCCGGACGGTTAGCCCGCGTTTTCAGAATAGATCTGAACGCGATTATCGAGTGGTCAGCCACCAGATGAGCGCGGCGACCACGGTTACCGTCACCGCCACCCAGACGAGTTCCTTGCGTATGCCGCCTGTTGTTGGTCAGACTAGACCGACACGGATTTGTCGGATTATCCGGTCACGGTTGAGGCCGAATTGGTCACATTGTTTTGCTTTTGCCGACCATCGCAGGCCGGTCGCCGCGACGGCGGTTGGGCGATGGAGGGGCACGACCCGGTCCGATCCGAAGGATCGGCCGGCGTTGGCGGGTCCGTTTGGGCGCGGATTCAGAACGGGCGGGGTTCGCCGAACAGGTGCAGCTGGCGTTCGTGGCAGGACTCGGCGGGGCACGGGGGCGGCCGGATGGATTCTGCGTGGCGCCTGATCTGGCCGTAGTAGCGGCCTTCGAAGTCATAGGCGATGCGTTGCAGGCACTCGGCCATGTGCGCGGCGGCCTCGTCGCTGATCTGCTCGGGCCGGGGATCGGGATCGATCATGGCCGCAGATCCTCGACGGCGCGGGCCAGGTGTTCGGCGTCCACGGTACGCGCTTGCTCGACCGCCGCGGCCGAGAGCGCGTAGTGGGCGATGCGGTTGATGAGCCGCGGCAGTCCGCGGGCGGCCTGGTACAGCGCCTCGATGGCGGGGGGATCGAACAGGGGCATTTCGCACCCGGCCAGGCGCAGCCGGTGGGCGAGGTAGGGGTCCAGTTCCTCGCGCTCCAGCCCGCGCAGGTGGTGTTGAACGATGAGTCGCTGTTGCATCGATTCGTGCACGGCCATGCTCAGGCGCCGGCGCAGTTCGGTCAGTCCGATGAGCACCAGGCACAGCCTGGGGGCGGAGTCCATGTCGAAGTTGGTCAGCAGCCTGAGGTCCTCGATCACGTCGGCTCTGAGGTGGTGAGCCTCGTCGATGACGAGCACCGGTTGTTGCTTGGCCTCCCCGACCAGGCGGGTGATCTCGGTCTGGATGGCGCGGTAGGCCGCGGCGCGGGCGTGCTCGGTAGGCAGGCCCAGTTCCCAGCCGATGCTCTTGTACATGTCCATCACGTTGCCGGTGGACAGCGCCACGTAGCACACCCGGAACAGCCCCGGGTGCAACGCACCGGTGACGTGGCGGCACACGCTGGTCTTGCCGCTGCCGGACTCCCCGGTCAGCAGCCCGATACCGCGCAGATCGATGAGGTGCTTGAGCCGCGCCTCGGCCTCGCGATGGGAGCCGCAGCGGAACAGCTCGTCGGTGTGCGCGGGGGTTTCGAACGGCAGGCGGGTCAGGGCGAAGTGGCGCAGGTACATCAGTCTTCCTCCTTCAGTCGGCGGATGCTCAGCGGCGAGCGCGGCGGTTGCGGCTCCCCGGGCTCGATGCGCCCGCAGCGGCGCTCGCGTTTCACGGCGGTGTTGGCGTAGGCGTCCAGCGGCGTGGCCAGGCCCGCGGGACGTCCCTCGTGCACCAGTTGCAGCGCCCGGGTGGGCGGGGCGGCCGGATCGTATCGCACGGTGACGGTTTGCCCGATGAGGATCGCGTCGGCCTCGTAGAGGCGCCCGTGCAGACTCAGGGTGCGGTCCTTGAGCACGCGGCGTTTGGTCTCGAACAGGAACAGCTCGTCCAGATCCAGCCCGGCGGCGTCCGGGTAGCGCACCTCGGCGGCGGTCCCGGCCCAGCGGTCCAGCGGGGTCTGACCGTCCAGTCCGCGGTGCGGGGACTGATGGTATTCGCCCTCCACCCAGCCGGCCAGCGCACGGTTCAACGCCTCGATCCCGTCGATCGAGCCCACATCCAGATGGCGCAGCCAGCCGGCGCGCAGGGTGCGGAACCAGCGTTCGATCTTGCCCTTGCCGGCCGGTTGATACGGGCGGGCGTGGATGAGCGCAATGCCGAGCTTCGCGCACACCAGCGCGAGGTGGCGGGAGCGGTAATTCGCCCCGTTGTCCACGTAGAGGCGCTCGGTGAGTCCGCGGCGCAGCAGCGCGTGCTTGAACACCGGCAGGAACGCGGCGGTGTTCTCGGCGAAGGCGAACGCGGCGTGGGGAATGACGCGGGTGGCGTCGTCGATGAAGGCGATGAGGAAGGTCTTGCGCCGGCGGCGACCGTCAGGGACCTTCGGCCCGTGCATTACATCGCTCATCCAGAGTTGGCCCGCCCGGCGATAGTTGAAGCGGCGCCGGTCCGTGGCGGGTCCCTGCGCGGCGGCCCGGCCCGTCAGCCCCTCGCGGCGCAGCAACCGCTGCACGGTGGACGCCGAGGGCATCGCCGCCTCGCTCACCAGCCCGTGCTCGGCGGCGTGGGCGATGACCGCGCGCACGGAGTAGCCGGGGCGCCGGGTCTTGATCGCCACCAGCGCCTCGGCGACCTCCGCGGGCATGCGCCGGGGCCGGCCCAGGTCCGAGCGACGTTTCGGGTACAGCGCCTCGAAGCCACCGTAGCGGTACGTCACCAGCCACTTGCGTATCGTCTCCGCGGCCACCCGGGTGCGGTGCGTGCCGGGGATCGCGTAGGTCCCGGCGGCCTTTTCTTTCAGCTTCTCACCGATGCCGCGGGCGCCGCGGGGCAGGTGCGCCAAGTCCGCGATCAGCCCGTAGCGGAACAGCGCCACGGCCTCTCGCAGCTTCTCGTCGTGCTCGGTCATGGTCTCGGCGGCCTCCCCGGGGTCTTGCGCGGTTCACGGTGGCCACGTTAGCGCCTGCAAGCCGGTGGATCAGGCCCCGTCCCGTGTTGGACGACCGCCAGAGCGGTCCCCGGCGCCGGCACGTCAGGACAAAAGCCCAACGGCGGCGCCAGCCGCGCCAGGCGCCCCTCGCACCGCCCGCGCAGCCCCACCAGCACCGCCTCGGTCTTGAGCCGCTCCCGGAACGCCCCAACTTCCGGGGGACACTTCAGGAACCGCTCCGGCCACAGCCCCCGAACCGCCGCCAGGTTCCGATGCACCGCCCGCACCCGGCGGCCCAGCCAGCGCATCGCCCCGGGCAGATGCACCGCGTCGCGCCGCAGCGCGTCGGCCGCCTTGGCGAGACTGGGCGCGGCCTCCGCCTCAACCACCGCCTCTTCGACCGCCTGCAGCGTGCCCCCCAGCCTCGCCGCCAGGCAATCCGGCAACCGGCTGAACGTCATGTGACTCTCAGGACAGTACCAGCGGGCAACGCGCGTCCCGCGCGGGCGCTTGCGCGGGTAGGTCCCGTGGCGGGCGAAGGAACAACCGCCCCGCGGATGGTTCGGACACCGCTCAAGGGTTGCATCGCGCCATGCACGGCGTTTAACGTATTGCTCGCCGGTAAGCCCCGTTGGATACCGAAGCTGCACCGGCCACGGCCCGGCGGGAATCGTCGTCCCGCGCGGGCCACCCTCCCTTTCCATCCAGGAAGCGCTCAGGTTAACCCAGTGCCCCGCCCCCACGTCGGTCGCGCCAGCACCGCGTTATCCACCGCCTGCCCACCGGCGACAGGGCTGACCAAGGGCCCGCGCCCGTGGACAGCCCGTGGATAACGCTACGTCAACGCCGACTTGGCCGTGCCGGATTAATCCACCACGTCAGACGTTTCACCAGGAAGATAAACCGACCAAAAGGCTCGGTGGTTCAGTGAAAGAATGTGCCTAACAACAGCCGCCCTTCGGCGGCTCAACTCTTTCCGCATGTTCGTCGATGACACCGGCCAGGCGGCCAAAGAATTCATCGGCGATCTTGCGGGTCGCACCCACTACAAGTCGTGATCCGATCTGCGCCAGACGCCCGCCGACCTGGAAGTCAGCCGAGTAGCTCAGGACCGTTTCACCGCCCTCCTCTGTCAGCGTGACGTCTGCCGCGCCCCGGCCGAATCCGACGGCGCCGGCCTTGCCCTCCCCCTCGAGGCGATAGCTCTCGGGCGGCTGAGCGTTGACGATACCGAGCTCGCTGATGAACTTTGCCTTCACGGGCCCGATCGCGGTTTTCACGGTTGCCCGGTACCGGTCGTCCCCCAGTTTCTCGAACGCCTCGCAGCCGGGAATGCATTGCTGCAGAACCGCCGGGTCCAGCAGCGCGTTCCAGACAGCCTGCCTGCTCAGCGACAATCGATACTCGCCCGATACGTCCATAAACTATTCCCTGCACGCGCGACCGGAGCCGCGGTGGCCGGTTGGTGATACTTGCCTGCCGCTATCGGCGTTGCCTACAGCTCTTCCAGCCTGCGTCTGAGCTCATCGATGTCCAGATCGTCCGTGTGTCGGGGCCCGAGGCTCACGCAATTCCAGGGAAGCTTCGGCGCATCGGGCGACCAGACCCACTCCCGGCCGATCGTAACGGGTTGCCCGTAGTTCACCGGGTCCTCTACCGTTACGTCCATCTGCAGGTCGTTCTCACCGGGTTCACGCCAGTAGCGCTCCACCACGAACGCATCCTCGCTCATGGGATAGCTCGTTTGCGCAATGACGACGCCCGCCGTCAGGTGCGAGGTCTCGATGACGAAGACATCGCCGTCCCAATGTCCGCGGGAGTAACCGAGCACTGTATGAGGCTGATCCGGCGGCGGTTCGGCGGCGTTCATATGGATGACGCGAACGGCATCGTCGCGCTCGAAGCGCATCTCTACGGTGCCGTCCACCCGCACGAAATCCACGGTAGCCACGCCAAGCGTGAGCAGGATCGCGGGAACCCCTTCGGGTTCGCAATCGTCCCACTGGCGAGGGTCGCCGTAGTCCGGGTCGTAGTTGTCGAAGGCAAACTGGCCCTGCTGGGTAAGCACATATTCCGCGGGCTCGGCGATGGCCAGCTCGCCGACGTATCGACCGAAGAAGTCCGGAGCCTGGGCGCTGGCCGCAGCACCGCAGGTACAACCAATCAGCACCATCAGCCACCACAGGCAGCGGACTGAACAACGCCCCACGGCACCGGCCGACAGGAAGCCACGTGCCAGTCTCATGGCAGGATGTATCCCATCTTGCCCGGGAATTCTTCTTCCAGCGCACGCAGTGCGGCAGGCTCCGCCATGAAGCATTCGCCCCGCTCCAGCCGGGCCTCGATGCCAGCACACGTGGGCAGCCGGTCACGGAGCCGCCGCATGATCGGGGTATCCCCGCGAATCCCGTACGCCACGATCAACCGGGACGCCCCTGCGGCATCGTTTGCGTGCACCAGCAGCGCCCGGAGGCGGCCGCGGTTCGGCGTACGGGATGCGAGAATCGCGATGCTCACCCGGTCGCCGGCGCTGAGAAAATCGTCCGTCCACCCCTCGCGCCCGAGGGTCGAAGCCGAGCTGAGTTCGATCAGCCAGTCTTCGCCGGCCGCGTCCTCACCCGAAGTGTCTTCACCGTCCACTCGCACGATCAGCGCACTGTGAGGATTGAGCATTTTGTACAGCTCGATCGTACCTTCATGAATTTCAATGGATTGCAGCTCACCAGCCACCCGCTGCGCGAAGGAATGGTGGGCGACAGCCGCATGCGAACTCAACATTGCCGTGACCATGAGCAGCGGGAACAGGACGCCGGCCGGGCGCCTCGCCGGTGTCGATGCGACGCGAGACACTCGCCAATTGCGGCCGGGATTCTGGTCAGTTGAACTCATTGTCCGCTATTGTATATGGTCAGTAGCGCGCCCGGACTGTGTTCCCGGCGCGTTCCTTATAGATTTTTTTGGCAAGCTCATAACAATTGCATTCCGTTGGTACACAACCGCGGATCGACCGGAGCCATTTGCATGGACAGAAGAACTTTTCTAAAGGAGGCGATGGCGGCTTCATCAGCCTATGCCGTTGCCAGTACCGCTCGGGCACAGGAGGCGGAATCGGCCGCGGTCAGGCGAATCGCTGTCGAAGAGACCTTTGCCGTCCCGGAGGTGCTGGATGCCTTGCGCGTCCTGGTGGAGAACGAACCCGATCGGGAACCCGGCCTCACCGCACCCCCCTATGTGGTCACCGACACGATTCGCACACTGACCGATCTCGGCGAGGCCCGGATCGCGGCGATGGATGCCGCGGGCGTGGATGTCCAGGTTCTCTCGCACTGGTCGCCCGGCGTACAGCCGTTCGATCCCGCACAGGGCAACGAACTGGCGCGGCTTGTCAACGACCGCCTGGCGGAGGCGATCGGCCGTCATCCCGACCGTTTCGCGGGTCTGGCCCTCGTGGCCCCGCAGGATCCCCAGGCCGGCGCCCAGGAATTGGAGCGGGCGGTTTCCAGCCTCGGCCTGAACGGACTCCTGATCAATTCGCACACCAATGGCGAACACCTGGACGATCCGAAGTTCTGGCCGATCCTGGAAGCCGCACAGGCCCTGGACACGCCGGTCTACCTGCACCCCAGGACGCCGCCCGCGCAGATGTACGACGCGTACACCGACTACCTGTTGGACAGGGCCTTGTGGGGGTTCGCCGCGGAAGCATCGCTGCACGTGATGCGCCTGATCATGGGCGGTGTATTCGACCAATTCCCGAGGCTGCAGATCGTGCTGGGCCATATGGGCGAAGGCATCCCCTTCTGGCTGAGCCGACTGGACGAGGTCTCGGCACGCACCGGCATGCCGGAACTGCAACGCAGACCCAGCGAGTACTTCAGGGACAATATCCACATCACAACCAGCGCCATGTTCTGGGACCCGACGCTCACCCTGTGCCTCGACGTCCTGGGCGCGGAGCGCATCATGTTTGCCGTGGATTCGCCGTTTGCCTCCAGCGAACAGGGAACCCGCTGGCTGGACAATGCGCCCATATCCGCCGCGGACCGCCGCATGATCTACCAGGAAAACGCGGAACGGGTTTTCTCGCTCTAGGCGAAACCTGTCGAATACGTTGAGACTATTGCGTCCACGGAGTCCATTGAATACGGAGCCTATCGAATGAGTTCTACGAGTGCCGGCGTCAGCTACGCCCTGGGTCAACAGAAAATGGCGCCGCTGCAGATCCGCGTCGTCATCATCTGCTGGATACTGAATACGCTGGATGGATTCGACCTGTTTGTCATCGCCGTCGCCGCTCCGGTCATACGCAGCGAGTGGGGCGTATCGCCGGAGCAACTCGGACTGCTTTTCAGCTCCGGTGTTGCCGGCATGACCGTTGCCTCCTTCCTGCTGGCGCCCCTCGCGGATGTCTACGGTCGGCGCAATACCGTGCTGGCGTTTCTTGTGCTGATCACCGTCGGTCTGTTCCTCACGGCCGTGGCGCCGTCGCTCAACCTCGTGATTGCCGCCCGATTCATCACCGGACTGGGCATCGGGGCGATCCTCGCAAGCCTCAATACCCTGGTCGCCGAATATTCGTCGGAAGAGCGGCGCAACTTCGCACTCAGCTTCATGCACTTTGGCTTCACGGCCGGGGCCATCATCGCGGGGCTGGTTGCCTTCGGCATCGTCGGCACGTACGGCTGGCGATCCATCTTCGTGGTTGCCGGCACGGCATCGGCGATCATGATTCCGATCGTCTACGTGGGCCTCCCGGAATCGGTGGACTTCCTACTCACAAAACAGCCGGAAAACGCCCTGGAACGCGCCAATCGGATCCTGACCCGGATTGGCCGGCCCGCGCTCACTGCACTTCCCGAACGGCCACAGGCCGAAGAGAAAATCCGGTTCGCCGAGGTTTTTGCATCCGGGACCCGAAGATCGACATTCGCGCTGTGGGGCGGCTTCTTCTGTGCGTTCGGAACCCTGTTCTTCTTTCAGAACTGGCTGCCCACCATCATCACCGAAGCGGGACTGGCGCTCTCGGAGGGCATCTCCGTCAACATCTTCTTCGGCCTTGGCGGAGCAGTGGGCATGATGCTGCTGGGCTATTTCTCCACGCAACTGGGCCTGCTGAGGATGATCAAGTGGTATTTCTTCAGCTGTATGGTGGCCATTATCCTGCTGTCATTCGCGGGAACCCAGCTCAACCTGATCATCGTGCTGGCCACGGCGATCGGTTTCTTCGTCTACGGCTGCATCGCGGGACTCTTCGCCACCGCCGCGTGCATCTACCCGGCCCATGTCCGCACCACCGGCGTGGGCTGGGCCATCGGCATCGGCCGGATCGGTTCCACGTTGAGCCCCGCATTCGCGGGTCTGTTGTTTGCCGCGGGTTGGACGACCAGCGGGGTCTACTGGATATACGCGGTGCCGCAGGTGCTTGGGCTGTTGTTGATGCTGTTGATCGTGTTGCCGAGACCCGCGTCTCAGGCAAATGCCAGTTGAATGGCGAGGCGACCCCGATGAGCATCGGTCTGCTACCAAGATTCATTCGTGATAACTACGAAGTACACGAATGGAAGCACGCCTGTGCAGTACTGCATGAAGACTTTCCGATTGAGGGTGGCGGCGGCGGCGGATGCCCGCTGCTGGTTTTTGGGATTTCGAAGAGGCTCTACGTGGAGGACGATGAATGAACGCCGCTGAGGATCTCCTGGAGAGGGTCGGTAATCGAAAATTCGCGACAGTCTTGGCGGATCCGCCATGGCGGTTCGCCAACAAAACCGGCAAGATGGCCCCCGAACACAAGCGGTTGTCCCGCTACACAACAATGTCGTTTGACGAAATCGGCGAATTGCCCGTGCCCGGCATTGTCGCGGATACCGCCCACCTGTACCTGTGGATTCCCAACGCGCTACTGCCGTATGGGCTGGAGGTCATGCGGCAGTGGGGATTCGAATACAAGACCAACCTCGTGTGGTACAAGGTTCGCAAGGACGGTGGACCGGATCGACGCGGCGTGGGTTTCTACTTCCGCAACGTGACGGAAGTCATTCTCTTCGGCATTCGAGGACGCAATGCGCGCACGCTCGCGCAGGGCCGTCGACAGGAAAACATCATCGTCTCGCGCAAACGGGAGCACAGCCGGAAGCCGGATGAGCAGTACGCGCTGATCGAAGCCTGCAGCCCCGGCCCGTATATCGAGCTGTTCGCCCGAGGGAAGCGCGATGGTTGGTGTGTGTGGGGGAACCAAGCCGACGACTACGCGCCCGATTGGAACACCTATTCCAATCATTCCCAATCAGAAGTTGCAAAACGCGGTCAACGGACCTTGTTTCCCGACTCTCTTCCGGGATCCTGACTTGTTGGCGGATTTTGCGCCTCTTCATCGACGCGCTCCAAGTCGGCGATGGCGAGGTCGAATTTCCGGTCGTCCTCCCGTGCGCCGATCGGTTAATCCAGGCAGCAAGTGATTGGTTGTTGTTGATGCTGTTGATCGTGTTACCGCACGTAAAGGCGGTGAGCACGCCGTAATCAAAGGCGGGATTAGTTGGTTTCCCCTGCTTGTCCGGGCTTCGACAACGCGTCAATGCAGTAGTTGAGCAAGTAGAGAAACGAGGGAACGGCAATCAGGATCGGAATTATCGAGTCGCCCCTGATGACGTCCGCCTGGATGATGGCGGCCACGGCAAGCTGACACACGGCATTGAGGGCAATGAAACCAGTCGCCAGGTGTGCCGGCCGTCCCTCAGCAATCTTGCCGAATGACGCCATGAAAATCAGCACAAGTGACACCGGATGAATCAGGTACAAGCTCACCAGAAACACCACCGCCTCAAGATCAATTTCGCCGAGCCCCTGAAAGGCAAACAGCATCACGGGAAATAAGAGGGCGACCAATCCCGCCGTCATCACAGTCAATACTTTCAGAACCTTCCGTGCGATATCCATCACCAATGTGCCCATTTTCCTGATTCGCGATTAAAACAAAGGATGAACGATGCCGTTTCCTGTTGCTCCTTACAAATCCTGTAGTTTCTGCCTGGATCTATCCGGAGATAGAGAGTGCGCCTTTGTCTCGGACAACGAGTACGCTGCAGCCGAAATTGATGAAAGGCAATACGAGCAGGGAGCGATGTTGATCATTCCGAAATGTCATCGCGAGACCATTCTGGATATCGAAGAACACGAGGTCGATGCGGTCCACCGATTGGCGAAGCGCATGGCGCTGGCCGCCGAGCGAGCCTTCGGTGCTGTCGGCGCCAACATCTACCAGAACAATGGACTAAAAGCCTCTCAGCACGAACCGCACTTTCATGTTCACGTCGTTCCGAAATACGAGCACAGTGAAAGGGAGAAACTCTACCTGCAACGGAACTACGACGTGATTCCAATTGAGGAGCAAAGACAAATCGCGCAGGCGCTGCGAGAGGCGTTGCAGTGAGAATATCTGCGCGGCCGGCGACGCGCTTGGAGCGACAACGCGCGTCGAACGGAGACCGGCGATGCGTCCGGCGCCAGTCACGCGTTGCCCACACGCGACCGGGCGATCAATTCCCACACCCGATTAGACGTGGCGGGCATGGGGATCTCCCGAATGCCCAGCGGTTCGAGCGCGTCATGCAGCGCATTGAAGAAGGCGCCCAGCGCCGGTGTGGTGCCGCCCTCCCCTCCGCCCTTCACGCCGAGCGGGTTGCTCGCGGCCGCGGTGGGGTTGGAACCGAGATCGAAATTGGGCAGATCGTCTGCCCGGGGCAGGCAGTAGTCCATGAAGCTTCCCGAGAGAATCTGCGCGCCGGACTCTTCGTAGATGAAGTCCTCGCAAATCGCCTGGCCGATGCCCTGTGCGATACCGCCGTGGCCCTGCCCTTCCACGATCATCGGGTTGATTTCCAGGCCCGCGTCGTGGATGAGCGAGTGGCGCACCAACTCGACCTCGCCGGTTTCAGGGTCCACCTCCACTTCCGAACAGGCGCAGCCGTTCGGGAACGCGGGCAAGCGATCGTGAATGACCTCCCTGACGGTCAGCTTTGCGGACCCATGACCGGAAACGTCTCCGGACTCCAGCAGCGCCGCGAGTTCGAACAGGCTCACGCTCCCTGATTGCCCCCCGACAAAGTTGCCGTCCACGAAAGATACTTCCTCTTCCGAGACCCCAAGAACCCGGGAGGCGAGCCCCCTGGCCCTGGCTATGAGCGACGCAGCGGCTTCGACCATGAGCGTCCCCACCAGCCGCATGGAGCGGTCCGAGTGGGCCCCACCGCCCAGTCCGGTCAGGTCGGTGTCCCCGGTCAGGAGATCGACACAGTCCAGCGGCACACCCAACCGGTCCGCCAGAACCTGCGCGAACACCGTCTCGTGGCCCATGCCCATCGACTGGGTCCCGACGGTCAGTTCCACTCGACCGTCGCCGGTTACCGCCAGGTCCGCGGTTTCGTGCGGGAAGCCGACCGGTATCTCCATGAAATTGGCAATCCCGATGCCACGCAGTCGTCCCGAGGACTCCGACCGCTCGCGGCGTCGATCGAACCCCTTCCAGTCCGCCAGTTCCATGACCATGTCCATGTTCTTCTCGAATTCGCCGGAGTCGATGCTGAGCCCGGTCCTGCCGTTGTAGGGCAATGCGTCTGCCGGAATCAGGTTACGCCGCCGTAGTTCGATTCGATCGATCCCCTGTTCCCGAGCATAGGTATCCAGCAGACGTTCGAATGCGTAGATCATCTCGGGCCGGCCCGCTCCGCGATAGGGTCCGGTCGGGACCGTGTTGGTCAGCACCCCGCGAACCCGGGCACGGGCCACCGGTGCGTGGTACACGGTGGTACACAGCCGCGCGACGTTCTGAACCGGTGCGTAGGAAACCGGCGCGGCGCCGATATTGGCCAGAAAATCCATCTTTACCCCGGCCAGGCGGTGCCGGTCGTCGAACGCGAGGGCGAGCTTGAGGATATTGTCGCGGCCCTGGGTATCGCTCAGGAAGGCCTCACCGCGAGTCGAGGTCCATTTGACCGGGCGTCCCGTGCGGCGGGCGGCCCAGGTCAGCAGGACGAAGTCCGGGTAGAGGAAGTTGCGCGGACCGAACCCGCCGCCAACATCTTCGGAAACGACCCTGACCTTGTCGGCCGATACGCCAAACACCCTCATCAGACCGTTCTTGAGCCGAATGGATCCCTGGCTCCCGGCGTAGAGGAAGTAACGTCCAGTCCCCGAATCGTAGTCGCCCACGCCGCTCCTGGGTTCCATCTGGCAGCCAGCGATCCGGTTGTTCGTGAACGACCGCTCGATCACGTGCGCCGCGTTCCCAAACGCAGACTCGACCTGGGATTCTTCGTCCCACATAAGTGTGTCAAGGCACAGGTTGCCGGGCGCACCGTCCCAAATGCGCCATGCATCCCCGGACAGTGCCGAGTCGATGGTCGATGCCGCCGGCAGTTCGTCGTAGTCGACCATGACCAGTTCAACGGCATCCTTGGCGGCATCCGCCGACTCCGCCACGACGATCGCCACCGGTTCGCCCACGTGACGCACCTTGTCCGTAGCAATCACGGGCTGGCCATCGTCGAATACGAACCCGCCGCGGTCGGCGAATGTCTTGGTCTTGGGGTCGCAGCCGTCCGCCGGATCGGCGATGTGAAAGATATTTCCGTGGCCGTCCGCGTTCCAGTCCTCTCCGGTGAGGATCGCGACAACGCCGGGCAACAGCAACGCATCGGTGGTGTCGACCCCGTTTATCGCGGCATGGGCGTAGGGCGAGCGGACAAACTGCGCATAGCATTGCCCTGCCACGTTGACATCGTCGCTGAAACGCCCCTGGCCGGTCAGCAGACGACCGTCTTCCCGTCGTGGAAGCCGTCGACCGATCATCCGCGAGCTTGAATCGTCGCGCATAAGTTTCTATTTATCAGCTAATTAGACGGATTAACTATAAAGTTGATTTAGAGAATACCGGCCGTCCGGGCGACGGCGGGAAAGGCGTCCGCTCTCGCGCAACGATTCAAGTTCAATAACGATTTCCCGCCCGTCCGCGGATCCCAGACACTGCATCAATTCCTCGAATTGCCTGGGCCCATCGCGCAGCGCAGCCTCAACCGACTCGAAGCGTACTTCGGAGGGAGTCAAATCAGGGGGCTCCGGCACCGCCCATTCGCTGTCGCCGCGCTCGGCAAAGGGAATCGTCAGGTCGAAACCGGCCTTTGCGCTGACCCTGGAGTTCCCCATGGACGGATCGACGGGGGGCAGACGCATGCCCTCGAGCACCACCAGATCGCGGTCCGCCTGGAAGCGGGACGCCAGGGCCCAGTCCATCTGTCCGTCATCGAAAATATCGATGTCTTCGTCGACGACGAAGACATGCTTCACGTTCATGAAACTGCCCAGTACGGCGGCAATGGCATTGCGTGCATCCCCGGGCGAACGCTGTTTGAGGGCGACGCGCGCATGGAAGCATCCGCCGCTGGATGTGGTCGCGTATACGGCGACCGGATCTCGAACGGCCGTGGCCAACGCGCCCCACAGGCCCAGCTCAGCCTTCAATGCCACCAGTTGAGCCGTATCCGTGCAGCTCATGTGCCGGCCGGCGATGGATGTCGTCTGGAACAGGGCATCCTTGCGCCGCGTGATCGCCGTGAGGTGAAAGACCGGGTTGCGCTTGACGCCGCCGTAGTAACCGAGGAACTCCCCGTACGGGCCCTCATCTTCCACGTGCCCCTCCGGACTCAGGAAGCCCTCCAGAATGCATTCCGCATCAGCGGGCACGAGCAGGTCGTTGGTGACGCACTTCACGACCGGCATGGGAACGCCGCGCAGCTTCGCCATCAGTTCCAGTTCGTCGCCTGGCGCGCGCATCGCACCGGTGAAGTGATCGATGGGATGAGCGCCCAGAACAAAGCTCACCGGTAACGGCCGGCCGGCCTGCACGGCGTCCTCGTAAATCGCCTTGAGATCGCTGGGCGCATTCAGGTCGACGCCGCAACTGCGCCGGCCGCGCAGCATCAGCCGCCGGCAACCGACGTTGTACAGCCCGGTGGCGGGATCCATGACTACATCGATCGGCGACGACAGGTAGGGCGCTCCGTCGAGACCGTGCTGAAAAGGCACCGGCAGTTTCGTCAGATCGGCCGCCTCCCCGGTCAGAACGTCTTCCTGCACCGGAGCATCCGCGGCGGCAACCTCAACGAGCGCCTGGGGCGCCTTTAATCGCGACCGGATCTCGTCCAGCAACTCTCCCAAACCGACGCCGAAAGCGACGGCGATGCGGGATCTTGACCCCATGACGTTGCCGATGACTTCGGCCTTCTCGGCACCGACATGGGTGAACCAGACCGCATTGCGGTTGCCCTCCATGCGTTCGGAGATGGCCGCCGGCTGGAGCGCCTCGGAACAGGTTTCCAGTTCGCCCGCCTGCTCGAGATCGGCGATGAAGCGCCGCAGCCGGAATGCCTCGGTGTCGGCGCCGGCCGCGGCGCGGATGGTCTTGATCGAGGTCGCCATGGCTTACGAATCCGACGACCCGGTCAACGACCGCACGGAGTCGACCAGCAAGCCCTCGTTGAGCGCGAAAGACCTGACGGTGTTGGTGCGCCAGCCGGCCTTGTGCATGGGTTCGGCGGCGGCGATGGCCTGCGCCTCTTCGATGCTGTCCACATTCAGCAGCATCATGCCTTCCTGTCGGGATGTTCCCTCCTCGAACGGGCCTGCCAGCAGCAGCTTGTTCCGTTCCTCCAACTGCCAGAGGTAGACGAACGCCTGCCGGCGCATTTCATCCAGTTCCGGCGTGCCGCGCATCTCCAGCATCCTGCCGGTGGGCTTCATGAAGATTCCGTACAGTCTGATTCCGGGCTGCCGCGTGCCAAGGATTTCCTCCAGCGACGTATCCTGGTCAACCATCGATTTCTTCCCTGTGAATCCGAGTCGCGCCTGGAGCGCTTCCCCGGCCTAGAGCGCTTCCCCGGCGATGGTGCAGTTGTAGGGCTTGATCTCTTCTCCCGGCACCCAGGCGTAACTGATGCTGCCCAGAAAGGCCGGTCCGACGTAGGTTGCCGGATCCGTCGCGGTGGCCTCCCATGTCATCGCAGTGTTGTCCTCGCTGAAGGTTAAACGCTCAACCAGCGTGTACTCGTCGCTCTTCGGGGTACCGAACTCGTCGACGTACGGCCAGCTTATGTCCGTCGTTTCGACCACCAGAGTCTGCCCTTCCCAGCGTCCCACCGAATGTCCCATGAGCGAATCTTCCGGGTCTTCCTCCGCTGCCCCGGGTCCCATGTGGATCGTTCGCAGCCCATCCCACTGCTCGATACGCATCAGGATCTGCCCGTCACCTTCCTCGAGCGCAAAGGGAAACGGCGTATCCATGGCCACCGGCATACCGGGCGCTTCGCAGCGCAACGCGGGGTCGTCGGTTACCGGATCCCACGCTTCCACGGCGGCCAGTGACGCCTCGGTCAGCGTACGCTCGGGGTCGCGGTCTTCCGGACTGCGCGCCCGGGTCCAGACGCGGTAGATGCCGTTGGGTTCATCGCTGCCGATGTCCGAGACAGCCCCGGACCCACCGGCTCCGGACCCACCGGCTCCGGAAACCCTGTCCCCCAAACCCAGTCGCCGTGCAAAACCCGGATCAAGAAGAACTTCTTCGCCACCGGGCATGATCATGTTGGTTGCGAGCACCTCGTTTCTTCCGAGGCGCGAAAACGCACCGACAAATCCGACACGGTCGCCCACGCTGACCGACTCGGCGAGCCCGAGGCGTTGCAGGCGATTCACCGGCGCAGTCTCGATGTTCCAGACTTCCCCGTCGTCCGTCCGGATCCTGAAGCCCGCGTGCGGGTTGATCCAGAAAGTCTCGATGACTTCGCCCTCAATTTCCCCGACATTGTCAGTGTCGTAGAAGGCGCTGAACGCGTGATGCGCCGAGGCAGCACCCGCAAAGAAAAAAGTCACTGCAAGAATGCTTGGACGAATCATATTTTGGTCTCCTTGCCCATCTGGCGTCTCGCCCGGGTCCGCGTGGCTAACGCGGGTGATCTATCCGACAGGGAGTCGGATCCCAGCCCGAGTCGTTCGGGAGCTTCTTGAACTGATTGCTGGTGACGTGGGGCCGGGACAGATACTCGGGGTCCGTGATGATCGTCGTCACCACCAGCCAGGTGTCGCCGTTGGGTTCCATAAATGTGTAGAAGTATTCTTCAAGCCTGCTGCTTTCGCTGTACGCCACGCCGTTCTTCAGCAGGTAGCCGGGGCGAAGCCGTGTCGTCGACACGGCCAGGTAGCGGGGCGCGTTGGGATCGTTCTGATCCGCGTACCGGTCACCCTCCGGCGCGCCCTCGCGCCCGACCCAGCCTGCGAAGGATCGTCCCTGCCAGGACGGCGCGACCTGTTCCGCGGGCATGTCGGGAGCAAACTGCAGGAGACGGGTCTGCGTCCCGGAGTCCGTATCGATCTGCAGCGTATTGTCGCCCGCCCAGTGGATGTGCAGGCGTCCCGGAATGCGCATGATATTGCCCGCGCCATAGGCCCGGCACTCCTCGCCGTTGGCCTGATCGGCGAGCGGGTCCCAGGCGTCGAAAATCCGCCGGCCCTCCGCGCTCATGGGAATCTTGGCGAAGTCGCCCCTCGGCGGCATCCGCATTCGATAGTGCCAGTGTTGAGTGACCACCGAGACCCAATAACCCGTCGGATCCTGGTCCGGGGGCATCGCTGCCCTGCCGGTGGGTCGGACGCCGTCCTGTGCCAGGGCGGGCGCCCCGCCAAGTCCGAGCATCGCCGCCAGGACGACAACGAGACGACAGGAAGTACACCTGTCAGTCGATATCACCGATCCACTCCCAACCGTCACTGGGTCGCCTCAACTGCCGCAGCAGGAGGCGGGGCGATTCCGGATTTCGAGCCGGACTTCCGGTCGCGACGACAACGTCCAGCGGACGGAGCGTCGTGCGGGTCAGGTTGCTGCCCGAGAGCCGATTCGCGGACGTCCATTCCAGTGACCACGTCTGGATATTCCCATCGTCGTCCGTGACATCGATCCTTAGAAAAGAATGCGGGTTTCGCCAGACGAGTTCCTTGACGGTGCCTTCGATCTCGATCCGGCCATCCGCCTGATAGGTCGCCGCAAACGAATGATGCGCGACGACACGCCCGGCAACGGCCAGAAAAAGGGCGCCCCCGACAAACAACGCCAGCCTCAATGGGAAGAATCTCTTCATCGAAAGTCTCCTTGGAGCGACTACTTGGTCAGGCTCCTGTACACGGCCTCGACAAACATTTCGGTCGTCCACGGACCGGTGTCGCGTCCGTAACGCGCATCGTACCCGCGGGTGGGTCCGGCCTCGATAACCTCGGTCAGTGTCATTCCCTTGTCGGTCATGTTCTGAACCCGGTCGCGAATGGCGGTCATCATGTCGCGTTGCTGAGCGATTTCCGCAAAGTCCGCGATCCGGCCGTGACCCGGGATGACCAGCGTCCCGCCTTCCGACCGCCCGCTGGGGACGGCCAGGTCGATCAGCCCGTTCAGGCCTTCGACGACCGCCTGGACGCTCCCCCCGGCGTCGACTTCGATGACGGGGAAGGTTTCAAGATTCAGAAGGGCGCCCGCCGCCACCACATCGGACTTGCGAAACAGGACCAGGCTGTTGCCATCGGTGGTGGATGGTTGGTGCATGATCATCACCGGCTCATCGTTGAAATAGAGCCGCTTCAGTGGAATCGAGAACGTATTGTCCGGCCAAGCACCTTCCTCTCTCGGCTCCCAGTCGCCGGGCGGTGCCGCCATCCGGTGAAAGACGGTGTAGTAAGAGACGACGGACGCCTTGTCCGCGCCGAACTGCCCCTGCACGCTGGAACTGCCCGCACCACGGAACGGAAGCGTTTTTCGTCCCGCGGCCGCAATCGCCGCGTTGCCGCCAGTGTAGTCCACGGCGTAGCTCGTATTGACGATGTAGCGCACGGGCTCGGGCGTGATGGTCTCGATCGCAGCGAGCACCGCGTCGGTCATGGCGGCGCTGCCGGTATCCACCAGCAGAGTCCCCTGCTCGCCTACCTGCACGGCGATGTTGCCACCGGATCCTGCCAGCATGTAGACGCTGCCCTTCACGTGGAGGATCTGGACTTCCCCTTCCGCCGCGCCGCGCAGCGGCGGCGACCACGTCTGCGCTTGCGCGCCGGTCATGAGCACGCCTGCGAGCCAGAGGCCGGGAGAGAACAATCTGCTGCTCGTCGAAGTCATCTCAAGGTGTCCCGCGTACGTCGGCCGGATCGGGAGCCGCGTCCGATACCTCCATCGTCTCCATCTGCTCGATGTAGTCCGGATACATGCTTTCAGCCCCCCCCATTCTCGCTTCATAGGGCGTCCCAAAAGGATCCGATCGCTCGGGATCGTATGCCGGCATGTAGCTCTCACCGGGTAGAAAATGCGCAACGGAACCCTTTGGCACGGCGGTTTCGGTTGCCTCTTCGCAGGGATACGGGTCCATCGCGAGCCCGGGATCCTTGATCCAGATCAAGGAGCTGCGGCTGTAGGGCTCCGTGAGGTAGACGGGGTCGTACATGATCACCGTCGCCTGGAGGTAGTCCTCCCCAATACGCCGCCAGTGCGTCCTCACCGCGGTCCGGTCGCTACGCACCAGACCCCAGCGCCGGATGTAGTCTGCCTTGACATGCGTTGTGGTCGTCACCAGGACGTCCCCCTGCCACTCGCCCGTCGTAAAACCGCTCCAGGTGTGCGGCGCGTTCTCAGGCGGATGCTCGCGACCATCCATCCAGATGGTCTGCTGCTGCCACTGCATATAGATGTGGCCCAGGTAAGCCTCGACTCCCTGGGTGGCCTGGTCGTATTGCGCCGCGAAACGCACCTGGGCCAGCGGTCCCTCGAGCGAGTAGTCCCAGGCGTGGGGTCGACAGACCCACTCAGCCATGTCGAACTGCTCGGGCGACCAGCTCTCCGCCCGCCAATGCCCATCTTCGCTAATCGGCACGCCGGCGGCATCGCCGATCATCCCGCTACCGTCCTGATTGTGGGGCAGCGGACGCCACATGTTGGCGATATCGACCTGGGCCATTCCCGAATCGATCGAGATTGCCAGCAACAGGGCCAGCCCGAAGATCTGAAATATTCCGGGTTTCATGATTGAGCCAGTTTAGACGATAATGCCAACATCGGTTGCTTCCCATTCCGCGATGAATTCCCCGGTTCAGTTGCGGACGCTCCACGGCGAGACGCGCAGAGCCATCCTTGCCGACGATACCAGAGTGTCTGCGCCGCGTGTTACTTCATAAGAAATTTGCATGACTGGAAAAACCCAGATAATGAGCTCGGGTTGCGCAGCCGCCACAAGTGAAGTCATTGGCTTTTCTAACTAGCGTGAACACGCTATGATCCGCCGTCGCGGTTGTCGCGCCTCTGACACGGGCAACCGATGTTTTCAGTTTGCAAGCGATCGAGAATACAGGGGACGGCATCATGTCTGGAATTTATTTCGCACGGCGCTCGGTGGTTTATCTCAGCGCCTTCGGTATTGCGGCAATGGGGCTGGCGCTTGCGCCAACCGCACCTGCGCGAGCTCAATTGGCTGAAGATAATCTCCTCGAGGAGATCCTGGTCACGGCCCGCCGGCGCGAAGAGAGCCTGCAGGATGTTCCCGTCGCCATCACCGTAATGACCATGGATTTCGTCCAGGAGGCGAATATCATGGATACCTTCGATCTCTACGCCGAGACGCCCGGTGTCGACTTCGAACAAACCCGGGAACGGCTGGGGTCCAGGACGACCATCCGCGGAATCAACCCCGGTTCCCAGGGCCCGGCCAATCAGAAGGTATCCATCTTCATCAACGGGGCGCCGATCTTCGGTACCAATGCGTCGATGCAGTTCATCGATCTTGAGCGGATCGAAGTTCTGCGCGGCCCCCAGAGTGCCGCGTTCGGACGTGCGACATTCGCGGGCGCCGTCAACTACGTGACTCGGGATCCCGGCGATCAATTCAGCGGATCAGTGAAGGCCACGGCCTCGAACCAGAATCGCACCATCCTCGGCGTGGCGCTGGAGGGTCCGATCACCGATTCGTTGGGATTCACGCTCGACGTCGTTCAGGAGGACTGGGGTGCGCCGGACGAGTGGATCACCACCGACGGCTACCGGTCGGGAAGCACGCTGACCGAATACTTTTCCGGCAAGCTGAAATTCACGCCCAATGACTTTTTCGACATGGAAATAACGGCTGCCCGCACGTTGGGGGACGACGGTCCCGGCAGTGAATTCCTGATCGCTTCGGACACTATCGACACTTGCAACAACACCGAACTTCCCAACGGGCGAGGTTATGTGCGTGGAGAGTGGAAATGCGAGCAGTACGAGGGACTCAACCCGCGGAATCACGATCTGCGCGGGGAGTATGAAGAGGGCACCGACGCCTACAATCTGGCGTGGTCGGAGAGCGTGCTGCGCCCGGGCGCAACCCAGGATCGGCAGAGAATTGCCGGCGAATTCAATTTCAGCTTCGATAATGGCGGCCTGCTTCAAGCAATCGTGGCATCCGCCTTCGACAACACGAGACGCTGGATCGACTCGGATATGAGCGATGCCCCCACGATCACCAGCAGGGGCACGTTCAGCTCCATGCTCACGGGAAACATGGGCAACCGCCGCAAGACCGACAGGGAAGAATACGTAGACGTTCGCTGGCTCTCTCCCGCGGACTCCTCGCTTCGATGGTTGGTGGGCGTATCCAGCTTCGAGTTTGCCTTCAATGACGCGGCCATCAACCAGTTTGCCGGAGTCGAGTTCCCGGACCTGGGTCTGCAGTGTCTTATCAACGACTGCATGGATTTCCCGCCGGATCGGCGGCAGAATCTCACAACCATGGCGACGGGTGTCTACGGTAACGTCACCTACGATCTCAGCGACCGGACGACGCTCTCCTTCGAGGGACGCTTTCAGCGAGATGAACAATTCACGCTGGACACGGTCAGCGGCCGTTCGATCACCCAGGTCACGGACTCCTTTCAACCGCGCCTGGCCATCACTCACGCCCTCAACGATGACTGGTCCCTTTACGGCCAGCTAGCCCAGGGAACGAGCCCTGCCACGACCACGCCGGAGCTGATCAATCCAGTGATACAGGCGAGCACTCAGGCGGCTTTCGACGCGGGTGTTATCACTTACACCGCCGCTACCTTTGCTTCGTCGGATGAAGAGACACTGACCAACGTCGAGTTCGGGATCAAGGGCAACACGCTCGACGGCCGGCTGCAGCTTGCGGCCTCCGTGTATGTCATTGACTGGACAGACATGTTATTGAGCCACACATTCGACTGGTTGGGTAACCCCCCGGTCGACGGGAGTTGCGCGGGCATCTCCAACTGCTGGAACGACGGCGCCCACTCCAATGGCGTGATCTATTCCGACGAAGACGCCCACGCCACCGGCGTACGGATCAACCAGGGTGAAGGCGACCTGAAGGGCGTCGAGGTCGAGGCGAACTGGCGGGCAACCGACAATTGGTCCCTGCGGGGCTCGCTGGCGTTGCAGGACAACAAATACGCTCAGAACTGCGACGTCCAGCCGGTCGAGACCTTCGGATTCGAGCCGACAGACACCGTCAGGGGGGCCGACTGCTACGAAGTGGCCGGCAATGAAATCGAACGAAATGCGGAGACCTCCGGCACGTTTTCGGCAGCCTACGCCGGGTCGCTCGGCGGCGCCTGGCAGTGGACCGGACGTCTTGGCGTTCGCCACCAGGGTCCGAAGTTCTATGACGTCATGAACTGGCTCGAGCTTCCCGCCTCAACGACTGTTACGGGTCAGATCACCCTCAGTAACAACAACCTGGATGTCATCCTGTTCGGCAACAACCTCACCAACGAGGACACGCCGCTGGATCTCGATGACTACAGGGATAACAGGGTCGGGCGACAATGGAGCTGGCGGTATCGTCCGCGTATCCCGCGGGAGTTCGGACTTCGGCTTAACTATTCGTTCTGAGCCAGGCCCCGGTCCTCTACGAAACGACCCCGTCCGGCGCATCGTGCCGGGCGGGGTTTTTCTTTGTTCGGGTTTGCCATGACGCGAAATGTGCGTTGTACCGTAGCTACAAATGAGGCGTTCTACCCCCCCCAGGTGCGCCATGACGACAAAAAGACCGGCGTCATAACCAAAATGCATTACGACCGACATTTCTGGACATGCATTCTTGTTTTCCTCACTACACGTTCAAGCTATGCTCTTCGGTTGATTGTGTTTTCTTCGATACAGGCAGAATTAGACATTGAGCGTCAGACATTTGCGAGATGGACGAGGGTGAAGTCATGCGTTTAAACGAAAAATTACGGCGAATCGAAGCGATCGGGTTGGCAGCCTTTGGAACTGCTGCAACCCTGGCACTGCTTGCTGTGCCGACCACGCAAGCGCAGGAAGCGGGCGCGGACGCCTTGCTGGAAGAAGTCCTGGTCACCGCCCGGCGACGAGAAGAGAGTCTCCAGGACGTCCCGGTTGCTATTTCGGTGCTGACCGACGATTTCATCCAGGGAGCAACCGTCCTGGATCACTTCGATCTCTATGCGGAGACGCCGGGCGTCGAGTATGAGGAACGCCGGGACCGGCTGGGTACCAGCCCAACGATTCGCGGCGTGCAGCAGACGGCCCAGAATGCCCTCAACCAGAAGATGAGCGTCTTCATCGACGGTGCACCCATCCTCGGCAACGCGTCACCCTATCGGTTCGGCGACCTCGAACGAATCGAAGTGTTGCGCGGTCCGCAAAGCTCGGCCTTCGGCCGCGCGACGTTCTCCGGGGCGATCAACTTCGTCACCCGCGATCCCGGCGAGGAACAGAACTCAACGATCAAGACCACCTTCTCGAACCAGAACCGCACCATTCTGGGTCTCGCCCTCGATGGCCCTATTTCGGACACGCTAGGCTATACCCTCGACGTCGTTTCGGAGGAATTCGATGGTCCTGAGGAGTGGATCGCAAACGATGGCGTACAGACGGGCAGTACGGCTACGGACTACATCGCGGCGAAACTCAAGTACACCCCGAACGACCGCTTCGACATGGAAATTAACGTTTCGCAGTTGTCGCACAACGATGGACCGTCCAACGAACTGCTCCTGCCGGCGGATGCTCGCGAGGCCTGCCTCAATCACGTCCTTGCCAATCGCGTTCCCTACGTCGCAGGCGAGTTCAATTGCCAGATCGACGGTTTGCAGCCGCGCCGCAACCACGACCTGACGACTTATTTCGAGCCGGGAACGCAAGACTTCTACATCGCCCAGTCGGTCAGCGTGATCGATCCCACGGTCCGAGCCGATCGTTCGCGGATTCAAGGGGAATTCAACTTTTCCATGGACGACGGCAGCTTTGTTCAGTTGATCGCCTCCTACCACGAGGAAGAAGCCTTGCGCTGGCACGACGGCGACATGACCGACACACCGCCGCGAATCCAGCGGGGCGCCGTCAGCCGGGCGACCTCCAATAATATGGGCAGCCCCAGGAATCGGGACGAGACTTACTTCGACATCCGCTGGGTTTCGCCGGGCGACGCGCCGTTGCGCTGGCTGGCCGGCGTCTCGGTCTTCGAATTCACCCACAAGGACGACACTTTCCTCCAAATTGCCGCCATCGAATATCCGGAACTGGACCTGGAATGCAAGATCAACGACTGCGAGCCGTTCGAACCGGACCGCCGCCAGTTCAACGAGACCACCGCCACGGGCGCTTACGGCAATATTACCTACGACTTCTCGGATACCACGACGCTCTCTTTCGAAGGACGCATGCAACGCGATGACAGAACCACCATCGAGGTGGTGGGCGGCACGGTGATCGCGCAGGTGACGGATTCGTTCCAGCCGCGTCTTGCCCTCAATCACGCGCTCAACGACGAATGGTCGGTCTATGCCCAGTATTCAAGCGGAACCAACCCGGCCACCAGTACCCCGGAACTTGCGGACCCCGGCGTCAAGGCTGCCTTCTATGCGGCGCAGGCCGCGGGCATCATCTCCTTTAACGCGGACGATTTCGTCTCCTCGACCGAGGAGAAACTGACCAACTTTGAAGTCGGCATCAAGGGCAACGCCCTCGACGGGCGGCTGCAACTTGCCGCGACCGCCTACGCCATGGACTGGCAGGACATGATCCTGGGTCTCGGGCTCGATCTGAACCTCTATGATCCCGGCTGGCTCGACGCCTATCTCGACCCCAACGCGCCCGACGGTTTCTCGTACAACGGCGTGAGCTTCGGCGAGGATGACGACTTCGACCCGGGCACCCAGACCAACCGCGGCGACGGCGACCTCAAGGGCCTGGAGTTCGAGGCGACGTGGCGGGCTACCGACAACTGGTCCTTCCGCAGCAGCCTGGCATTGCAGAACAACGTATTCGCGGAAAACTGCGATCCGGAGTCGGTCGGCGATTTTGGTCTTGAGCCGGACTACACGGTGGAGGAGCACGGCGTCATCGCCGACTGTGTCGATGTCTCCGGAAAGCATATCGAGGAGGTATCCGAGGTTTCCGGTACGCTGTCCGGAT
Organism: Candidatus Rariloculaceae bacterium; assembly: GCA_965262365.1. Taxonomy (GTDB): domain Bacteria; phylum Pseudomonadota; class Gammaproteobacteria; order Steroidobacterales; family Rariloculaceae; genus UBA6522. The sequence continues at coordinate 1,098,654 of OZ253541.1, read as the reverse complement.
CCTATACCGGCATGATCGGCAGCGGCTGGGAGTGGACGGGACGCCTGGGCCTGCGCTATCAGGGGCCGCAATACCGCGACATCATCAACCTCATGGAGCTGGCGCCTCAAACGCTGGTCAACGGCCAGTTGTCCTTCGCAAACGACAACTGGGACGTCATTTTGTACGGCGCCAACCTGACCGACGACGATTCGGTCCTGGACGTGCAGTGCGGCTGGAGAGACCGCAGCCTTCCGGGCCGCGGTGCGTCGCAAGCCAACTGCCGCTACAGGCCGCGACTGCCCCGGGAACTCGGACTGCGACTCAACTATTCGTTCTGAGGCGGGACCTCGGGCGCTCGCGCTAACAACCCCGGCCGGTGCACAGCGTGCCGGCCGGGGGGTTGATTTACTCAGTCTTCCAACCACGAGTTGATTGCGGCACGATTCAGTCTGCGGGCTCTTCCCACTCGTAAGCGCAGTTGTAGGGCTCAATTTCCAAACCGGGCGCCCAGTCCCGGGTCGCATTGATGGTGAACGACTCCGCAAATACGGCAGGATCGGTGATCGTGATCGAATAGTTCAGCGTTTCTCCACCATCCGCAATCGAAAATCGCTCAACATAGCGCGCCCGCGTCGACTGAGGCGTGCCTATCTCTGCATAGTAGGGCCAATCAATATGTGAAGTGGTCACCACGAGTTCTTCCCCGTCCCAATGTCCCGTGGAATATCCAAGGGACGAGAATGGCGGCTCGGCCGGCGGCTCTTCCATGCCCATGTGCACGACCCGTTCGGCGTCCATCTGCTGGACGTGGATGACGATGTACGCCCCCCGATCGATGATTTCCAACGGTACCGGATCGAACATGGCGTCCGGCATGCCCTGTAGGCAGTCGAGTTGGAGATTGTGGACGAGAGGATCGTAGGCTTCCGCCAACGCGCGGCCGGCGTCGGTCAATGCTTGCGATTCCACGGAGGCTCGGTAGTGTGCGCCCAATCCCGAGCGCCGGCCCCACACGCGGAAGATGCCCTGGACAGCCTGCTCCGCCCGCGTGACCCTGGTTTCGTCTATCGGTGCCGGCTCGGCCAATCCGGTGCCGGACCAACGCATGGCCTGGTTACCCAATGCCCATTCCTGGCCGTTGGGCAGCAACAAGTTGACCACCCCGAGTGAATCGGGGCTGCGCCTGGATACGTATCCCGCCGCTCTTATCTCCCCCAAAAAATCCTCGGCCGAGTATCCCCTGCTCTCCAACGCCCCGGGGCTCGGACCCAGATGCAGGTCCCAGGTGACCTGGCTGCCATTCTCATCGGTTACTGCAACACGCGCGCGAACGTGAGGGTTACGCCACAGAACCTCGGTCAACTGCCCCTCGATCTCGATCAATTCGTCCGCGAAATACAGCGCTTCGTTGCTCGGCGGCCCATGATGGGCGCTCACGGGCAACATGGCCTGCACGGCCAGCGCTGCGAGGGCGGAAGTGAAGGTTCTCAAGGGTCTCCCCTACTCAGGAGGCCGATTCCAGTTCGTCTCCCATTCCGCCGCAAGCTCGGCCACCAATTCCGGATGATCGGCGGCCAGATCGCGGCTTTCGCCGGGATCTTCGGCGATTTTATACAGCTCCCATGGCGTAACCACGCCATTTCCGTCGACATCGCTGAAGAGCTTGTAGTCGCCTCGAATCAGTGCACCGGAACCGTCCGCTTCCCATCCCGCCGTGTCGCCCGGCAAATGAACCGTCGCGGACTGCCCCGTCAAGTGGGGCCAGAACGACCGTCCTACGATCCCCTTGATTTCACGCTCCTTGTATATCGACGCGCCCGGGTGCTCGGTACCGGCAATATCGAGAAACGTCGGCAGCACGTCCATGATGGTCATGAAGGCTCCGTTGACCCCACCCGCCGGAATGGCCGCCGGGTAATGGATGAAGGCAGCTGCCCGCAACCCGCCCTCTCGGCGCGTTCCCTTGTGGCCCCGGAACGGCGCCGAACCCGCTTCAGCAAAGCCCGGCCCGGCACCAATAAAGGAGCCGGGACGCCCGAAGTTCTCAAGGCTGTTATCCCGGTTGGGAACTCCCCTCGGAGCCACGCTTTCGATCAGACCGGCATCTCCGGATGAGGCGCCGTGATCCGAGGAAAACATGACGACCGTATTCTCCAGTTGGCCGCTCTCGCGAAGGTAGTTGATGAGCCTGCCCACGCTCATGTCGAGGTACTCCACCATGCCCGCATATATCTCGTAGGCACGCGCCTGGCGGCGCTGCATTTCCGGGTCAAGATCGGACCAAGGCGGCGCTGTCGGCGCGAAAGCATCGAGGTTGCCGCCTTCCGGTATGACACCAAGCTCCCGGGCTCGGGCGTAGCGCTCCGCGCGCAGCACCTCGTAGCCCTCGTCGTAGCGTCCCGCGTGGCGGTCCAGCCAGTCATCCGGCAACTGCAACGGCCAGTGGGGCGTCGTATAGGGCACATAGGCAAACCAGGGCGTCTCGCCGTCATGGGACTTCAGGAACTCGAGCATCTTGTCGGTGTAATACTCGGTGGCATAGAAATCCTCGGACAGTTGATCGATGCGCAGCGGGACACCATCGTCCTCGTACGGCATCGGGTCCTCCCAAAACAGCTCCGCAAAGTGGCTTGCAGACGCATCCACCAGAACAAAGGAGCGGTCGAATCCCCGGGTTGCCGGCGTGTAGCCCTCGCCCGCTCCAATATCCCACTTGCCCGTCATGAAAGTCGTGTAACCCGCGTCCTGCAACAGCTCCGGCAGGACCGCCCAGTCGCGGCGCAACAGGTTGCCCCGCCGACCGGACATGGGATTGCCGATCAATTCGAGCGCTGCCGCCGAACCCTGGCTGGCCATGAGCATGACTCGAGTCTGCTGACATCCACTGTCGGTATGAAAGTTGGTCAGCCGCACGCCCGCGAACGCGAGTTCATCGAGATTGGGGGTCGGGATCTCGCTGCCGAAGGGACCGATATCGGTGTAACCGAGATCGTCTGCGACGATGTACAGAATGTTGGGCGTAGTTCCGATCTGCTCTGACTGCGTACTCCCCGCGAGAACACCCGCGCCGTTCGATGTTCCATCCGTTGCGACCGGAACTTCCGGCGAACACGCCTGCAGCCCGGCGAACAGGCCCAATACGGTCGGACCGGCCCAAAATCTCATGGTGCTATCTCCGATTCCATTCCCTGCTCCAAAGGTATCACCGATGGTCAACCCGGGCTACGGAATGCTGCCCTGGTGCCCTGGGACTGCGATTCCAACACGACCTGGCTTCGTTTATCGGCGAAACGCACCTACGCGCGACAAGGCATAACCAGTATCTATGACAACCAACTCGTTGCGCATGGCATTTTGCGTAACACCCCGCGAATTGGCTATGCTAGATCTGCTGGGAGGCATTGCATAACTGTTGTTTTTTTACTGCGGAGTTTGCCACGGACGTCGTTTCGCAGATAACAAACAAATTCGGGGGATTCCAATATGTCTACTCTAGTTCGCTGCTCCCTATTCAGAGCTTTCTTCCATCGGACCACATTTGCCTCTGCTGCGGCGCTGGCGCTTGTCGCGGCTCCCAGCCCGCCGGCGCAGGCCCAGGCGGGTGCAGACGACGTACTGGAGGAAATCCTCGTCACCGCCCGCCGGCGCGAGGAAAGCCTGCAGGACGTTCCCGTGGCTATCAGCGTGCTGAATGAGAACTTTCTCATCGAGCAGAATGTCCTGGATCATTTCGACCTGTACGCGGAGACGCCCGGCGTCGAATACAAACAGTCGGGTGACCGTCTGGGCAGCCGCCCCGCCATTCGCGGAGTGTCGACGACACAGCAGAACATCCTGGTGACGAAAATCGGCACCTTCATCGACGGTGCGCCGCTGTTGGGCAACTCGGGTTCGCTGCAGTTTACCAACCTGGAGCGCATCGAGGTGTTGCGCGGACCGCAGAGCGCTGCCTTCGGCCGAGCGAACTTCGCCGGCGCATTCCAATACATCACCCGGGACCCGGGCGACGAGCAAACGAGCACGATCAAGGCCGCGACTTCGGATCTGAGCCGCAACATGCTCGGCATTTCCCTGGACGGCCCGCTCACCGATACGCTGGGATATACGCTCGACCTCTACCAGGACGAGTTCCTGGGTCCGGACGAGTGGATTGCCACCGACGGGACCCGAGTGGGCACCACGGCGACCGGTTACTACTCCGGCAAGCTGAAGTGGACGCCCAGCGACCGGTTCGACATGGAAGTCAGGGCCTCGTTCCTGGACTCGGACGACGGACCCGACAGGGAGGAATACTTGAGCGAGGCGTCACGGGATGCCTGCGCGAATACCACGCTTGCCAATGGCCGCCCCTACATCACGGGTGTGTTCAATTGCGAGCTGCCGACAGGACCCGCTCGCCGCAACGGCAATCTCGCGCTGTTGGGCGGGTTCGCTCCGGGGACGCTGGAATACGATATCGCCCTGGCGAACAGCGTGCTGGACCCGAGGAGCGAGTTCGAGCGGACACGGCTTCAGGCGGAGTTCAACTTCCCGATGGAGGACGGGAGCCTGCTTCAGGTGATTACCTCCTATAACGAAGAGGAGGGAACGCGCTGGGGCGATTCGGATGGGACCGACGCGACGCCGATCACCGTCAATACCAGGAACAACACGATCGGCATGAATACCCAGAGCGGCGGCTCTGACCGAATCCAGGAAGAGACCTATGTCGACGTTCGCTGGATCTCGCCGTGAGACCAGCCGCTACGCTGGCTGGTGGGCGCCTCCGTATTCGACTTTTTTCGCAAGAACCGTAGCTGGCGGCAGATGACGGCCATCCTGTATCCCGAATTGGGTCTTGCGGATTCAATCAATGGGGGCGCGCCGTTCAGACCCAACCGACGGCAGTTCCAGGACACTACGGCTGCCGGCATCTATGGCAACCTGACCTACGATCTCTCGGACCGAACGACGGTCTCGTTCGAGGGACGTTTGCAGGAGGACGATGTCCTTACCATCGAGGAAAGCTCGGGCAATACGGTCCGGCTGGTGACGGAGTCGTTTCAACCGCGCCTTGCAATCAATCACGCGGTCAACGACGAGTGGTCGGTTTATGGCCAGCTTTCCCAGGGGTCGAACCCCGCCCGCAGTACGCCGGCATTTGCGGATCCGGTCATCATCGCGTCGCTTGCAGCGGCGCGGGCGGGGGGTCTCATCACCTATGACGAAACCACGTTTCGTGATTCCGAGGAAGAAATACTCACGAACCTCGAGTTCGGGATCAAGGGCTCAGCGTTCGATGGCCGATTGCAACTCGCAGCCGCCGTCTACACCATGGACTGGGAGCAAATGATTCTCGGCGGAGAATTCGATTGGCTGGGATCGGATCCCGACCCCGTCACGGGGACCTGTTTCGACCCGGGTGGTATGCGAATATCCGATTGCTGGAATGACGGCTCCTTCGACCCCAACGGCGTGATCTATGACGACAACGACGTAAGAAGCGGGATGGTCGCCCTGAACCGGGGTGACGGAGATTTGAGCGGCATCGAGGTCGAGGCCACGTGGCATGCCGGCGACAACTTGAGTTTCAGGGGCATGCTGTCGCTGATGGACAACACCTACGCCGAGAACTGTGACCAGGAGCCCATCGACGACTTCCGCTACACACCCACGCTGACCATTGAGGACGACGGCGTCCTGTTCGACTGTTACGACGTTTCCGGGAACCGGATCGAGGCGGCAGTCGAGGAACAGGCCGCCCTGTCGGCGAGCTATCGGGCACCGCTGGGCGGTACCGGCTGGCAGTGGCTGGGGCGCCTCGGGCTTCGCTATCAGGGCTCGGAGTTCATGGAAATGCTCAACCTGATGGAGTTGCCGGCGGTCACGACGATGAACGGCACCTTGAGCCTCTCCAATGACAACTGGCGGATCGTGCTGTTCGGCAACAACCTGACCAACGAGGATCAACCGAGGCGAGTCAGGGGCCTGCGAAACGACCGAAGTATTACCCACCGCAATAATCGGAACTTCGATTTCGATCCACGGATCCCCCGGGAGATCGGAGTAAGGCTCGACTTTTCGTTCTGACCTGCCTGAAATGGAGGGAAATATGTCAACGCATCGAATGCTTGTATCGAGCCTGATTTTTTCTGCTTTGGCCTCTCCCATGGCGGCAGCGCAGCACGGTATGCCGGGTGGGCATCCAATGACCTTTTTCGTAACCAGTGAGCCGGTTGGAGATGGCGGTAACCTGGGCGGATTGGAAGGAGCCGACGCACACTGCCAAACGCTGGCTACGGCCGTTGGTGCGGGCGACTTTACCTGGCGCGCCTACCTCAGTACGCAGGCCCGGCCCGGCAAGCCGGCCATCAATGCCCGTGATCGTATCGGCGAAGGGCCCTGGCACAACTTCAACGGCGTCATGATCGCCAGCAGTGTTGCCCATCTGCATGGAGACACGCTGGAGCTTGCCCGAATGGGCAACAACCTGCATAAACAGACGGGGCTCACCGAGAAGGGGGCGATCGTACCGGGTCTGTATGACTTTCTGGATCCCAGGGACAACGATTGGGAATACGTCAAGACGACACCCTATTCCAATCGTCACGAAGTGCTGACAGGCTCTCAGCCGGATGGCCGGGCATTCCCCCCGGATATCGATTACACCTGCGATAACTGGACGAGCAACGCAGACCCTGACGCCGAGCAGGAAGCGCCCGGGCTTTATGGTGGCCCCGGCAGGCCGAACGTGCAGATCGGGTTTCCCGACCGGGAAGGTGGCGGCAACGGTTCCTGGAATTCATCACACGGTACTCGCGGTTGCAGCCAGCCGGCCTTGCCGAGAACACACGGTATCGGTCAGTTTTACTGCTTCGCCGTGACCGGAGAAAGCCCATGAAAAGGATAGTATTTCCAATCGTCCTGCTCATCCCTCTATTTGGCTCATATACGGTATTGGCTCAGGGTGTGGGCATTCATGCGCCGCGAATTTTTATCCCTTCCGAACTCATGTCGTTTTTCGTGACGAGCGAGCCGATCGGGAATGGCGGCAACCTCGGTGGCCTGGAAGGAGCAGACGCGCACTGCCAAAGGTTGGCTTCGAACGCCGGTGCGGGGCATCGTACGTGGCGAGCCTATCTCAGTACGCAGGCCCGACCGGGTCAGCCGGCCATCAACGCCCGCGATCGAATCGGCGATGGTCCCTGGTACCACGCCAGGGGCACACTCCGCCGGCCGATAAAGACGTCCGAGATTCACGGTGACACCCTGGTCGAAGCCCAACGCGGCGCGAACATGTTCAAGGCATTTGCACTCACGGAAAAAGGCGATGAAATAAATGGCGTGGGCGACCCGATGCCCAATCTGCACGATATGTTGACGGGTACCCAACCGGATGGCCGGGCCTTTACCGGCAGTGAGGACCGTACTTGCAACAACTGGACCAGTAACGATGAAGGTGCGGCTCAAGTCGGGCATTCCGACCGCATCGGTCACGGCAACCAGTCATGGAACTCCTCCCACGCCACAACGGGTTGCAGCCAGGAGGACTTTGCGAGCTGGAACGGCGCGGGGTTGTTCTATTGTTTTGCCGTCAACTCTACGCCCTGACCGACCAGAATACGCTCTAACCGACATAAATACTTAGATATCAGTCGGTTATATTTTTAGCCAGGCCTCGTTCATCGACGCGGCTGCGCCCATGCCGACACCAATTGTATTTCTCGTGTTGATTCTACAGTTGACATTACTCGGCAATTCACTATCCTTTTGCGCATGGAAACGCGCAAAGAGAAACGCACCGCGAAGGTCCGCTTGATGCTGACGAAACGGACGGTGGAGGGTCTTGAACCGACCGCCAAACCGTGGATCGCCTGGGACAACAAAGTCACGGGATTCGGCGTTCGCATCCAACCATCGGGCACCAAGTCATTCCTGGTCAACTACCGGGCCAATGGGGGCGGGCGTCACGCGGCCAACAAGCGTGTCGTGATTGGACGCTTCGGGCGCATCACGCCGGATCAGGCCCGCAGGCAAGCCCAGGAACTGCTCGGGCGCGTCGCCGCGGGCGGGGATCCGGCCGCCGAGCGGGCAAGGGCGCGGGGTTTGCCGACTCTGCAGGCAGCGTTCGAGGAGTACCTGGAGGCCAATCCGAGCCGGGCGCCCGTGACCGTGAAGATTTATCGGCAGAACCTGAGAGCTTATCTGTCCGACTGGGTGAAGCGACCCCTGGATGGCATTACGCGCAAGGACGTGGAGACCCGTTTCAATTACCTTACCGAAAAGCGCGGCTGGTCCACGGCCAATCAAACGATTTCAATGCTGCGTTCGATCTACCGACGTCCGTGCGTGGACCACGACGGGTTGAAAAACCCGGTGGAGCTGTGGCTGGCCGGGGGTGGAAAATTCCACCGCAAGTGAAGGCGACGGATCTCCGCACCCGGCGAAGTGTTGCCGGGCTGGCGCACGGGTATCGAGGCGGTGAGGATGCCCGCGGCTGCGCGGGACGTCCTTTGGGTCGGGGTCTACACCGGGATGCGCTTGGGGGAGATCACGTCGCTCCGGTGGGAGCGGGTGGATCTGAAGCGCTGCATTCTGCGGGTGGACGAGACCAAGACCGGAGAAGTGCTGGAGTTGCCGATCACGCAGCAGCTGGCCGCGATCTTCGAGCGCCGGTGCGCCGATTGCGAGAACGCGGAAAACACTCCTGCCGGATGGGTGTTTCCCTCCCGGGCGAGCAAGTCCGGCCATGTGCTGGACGTGCAACGCTTCCATGCCGGGATCAGTCGGGCGGGAGGCACGAAGTTCTGGTTCCACGGCCTGCGCAACAGTTTCATATCGGTGGCTGAGCGGGAGTTGCTGCTGCCGCGTTCGCTGACCAAGCGGCTTGTGAACCACGCCCGCTCCGATGACGTCACGGAGGGTTATGCCGCCGATTGGACGGTCGAGCAACTTCGCGAGCCCGCACAGCGGATCGCGGACCGTATTGACGAGTTGATGGACGCAGGCTAACGATCCAAGCCCGTGCCGATGCCGCATCGGCAACGGTCCTGCTCGCAAACTCTCGTATTCGAGCACCTCGTCTGCTGCAAGTTGTTGGCTGCGAGGTTGGGTTTGACGTCGGTCAAGTCCGACACGTTAGCATGCGCAAGATTGGTCACGTATCTCGTTGATTTAACTCGATAAACGTGAGAAACATTCCGGACGCAATTCTTCCGTCTGGCGATACGTCAACAAACCGGAACCGAACGCATTCAAATTCACGCGCGCGTGGACGCGAACACGCGCGTGCGTCAGGAGAGGATCTCGGTCACGCACCCCCTGCGCCGATGTCGACCGTCACTCCGTGCCTGGTCAGACCACAGTTGCGCCTCTGTATGCGGACGCGATTTAATGAGTCCGTAACGATTACGTAATGTCGATTACGGTACAAGTGACATCCTGGTATTGGTGAAGATTGGGAGGAGTTGCGGTGAACCTGAAGCCTGTTCGCGAAATTTCCCTGGCAATTGTTTTGGCATCCTACATGGGACACGCGGGAGCCCACCACGCAATCGGGTCCGATTTCAACCCTGATTTCTACATTACGATAGAAGCCATCGTTAAGGAATTCAGGTTCGTCAACCCTCACCCGTACGTCATTGCGGACGTCGCTGACAAGGACGGTCGAATACTGGAATGGCGGCTTCTTCTGGATGATCGCTGGGAACTGGTCGAAGACGGTTTTTCCCGGGCGACCCTTCAGCCCGGTGATGAGCTTGTAGTCACGGGCATGCCTTCCAGGCGCCAGTCCGAACACCTATACGTGCGAAGTATCGAACGCCCGGCCGATGGATTCAGCTATATCGAAGACGAAGGGGAAACGGAAGCCGCCTCCGATTGACGAAACGGCACGCTGGCGCCTGCACAGTAACCGGCTGGCGGATTACGGTGCAACGCACATCCAAGGAGAGCAATGTGAAGGTGAGAATCTCTTGCGGTCTTGTGGTTTTGGCCTGCTTGGTAGACGTTGTGCAGGGTCAGGACTTCGTGTCCGCGTTCAGGGGAAGTGAGCCGCACAGCCAGCCGATTGTGGACGCGGCGAACGAACCGTTCATTGGGGTCACCGCCGACGGAACTGCGCTTCAGGGTCTTTATTCCCTCAGCAGCCCCGGAGGAGAATCCAATACGGCGTTGGTGCGGGCCGCAACCGGTTTTCTGAATTCCCTTACCCGAGAGCAGCGCGACAAGGTCATGTTTCCCGTTGACAGCGCCGAATGGAGGCTTTGGGGCAACACAAGGCCCTTCATCCGGAACGGAATCGGGTTTGACGAACTGACCGAGGGGCAGCGGGACCTTGCGTTCGACCTGATGCGCGCTGCATTGAGCGCGAAGGGATTCAAGACGTCTCGTGACATCATGCGCCTCAACGAGTCGCTGGCCGAACTGAGCGGCAATCGTCACCTGCTCTCGGAGTGGTTTTACTGGTTGACCATCATGGGCGAACCTTCGGACACGAAGCCGTGGGGCTGGCAGATCGACGGACATCACTTGGTCATCAATTATTTCGTGCTCGGCAACCAGGTGGTGATGTCGCCGGTTTTCATGGGTTCGGAACCGGTCTTTGCAGACCAGGGTGCGTACCGGGGCACGACGGCATTGGTGTCCGAGCGGGAAAAGGCCTACGCGCTCTACGCGAGCCTGACGCCGCAACAGAGGGCCATTGCGCTGGTGCCCGGCGATGAACTTCCCGAGCCGCGCGGGCTCAATTTCAGTCGCACGTCGACCGAGATGGGATCCGACAACGTGGTGATCTCCTACCGGGGCATTCGCGCGGACTCGCTTTCCACAGAACAAAGAACGATCCTGCTGGGAATCATTGAAGCGTTCATTTCCCATAACCGCACAAGCTATGCACAAGTCAGGATGCAGGAGATCGAAGCACATCTGGACGATACCCACTTTGCCTGGAATCAGTGGGATGCCTCGCGGGGTTCTGAAGACCTGTTTTTCTTCAGGATTCAAAGCCCGGTGCTGATCATCGAATTCGATCACCAGGGCACTATCGATATTCCGGGTGAGCCGGATGACATCCCCATACGCCAGCACATCCACACGATCATTCGCACAGCGAACGGCAATGACTACGGCATGGAGTTGCTGCGCCAGCATTATGCGCAGAACGTGCACTGACCGGATGAATGGGGTGTAATCGCGCCCCGACTTGCCTGGTGCTACGTCTTCCCGGCGCGAAGTACGTACCCGGCGCCACGAACCGTGTGGATCAGCGGTGTATCATGCCCCTTGTCTATCTTCTTTCGCAGTCGGCTGATGTGCACGTCGATCACGTTGGTTCGCGGGTCGAAATGATAGTCCCAGACTCCTTCGAGCAACATCGTTCGCGTCACGACCTGACCGGTATGCCGCATCAGGTATTCCAGCAGACGGAACTCGCGCGGCATCAGCTCGATGATCACTCCGTCCCGGGACACGACCCGTCCAAGCAGATCCATGCGCAGCCCGTCGACTTGCAAGGCCGAGGGTTCCTCCTGGTCCGTCGCACGCCTCGCCAGCGCCTCAATACGAGCGAGCAACTCGGTGAACGAGAACGGTTTCCCCAGATAGTCATCGCCTCCGGCACGCAGGCATTTCACCCGCTCCTCCACGTCACTCAGCGCACTCAGGAAGATGACCGGTACGCGGTTGCCGGCGTCACGGATGGATCGCACGACTGCAAGCCCATCGATCCCCGGCAGCATCCGATCGACCACGATCACGTCATATGCTTCGGTCATTGCGGCCTCCTGGCCGTCATGCCCATTGACGATTTGGTCAGCAACATGGCCAGCCTCGTCCAGTCCCTTCGCGACGTGGTTGGCGACACGGACATCGTCTTCCAGCAGCAGTATTCTCATGGCTACGGGCTCGATGCGAACTCGACGGTCATTTTCGCATCCATTTGATTCTCGCAAAGCAAGTAAATTTTCCGCCACTCCCCAGTCCGGCCGGAATGATGCCGGCGTTTGCGCTGCTGGTTAGCGCTTGCATCGTCGAAACTTTACAGACTCATTGCGAACGCGGCTCTCTAATCTACGTCGATGCACATCAAATCCTCACCGATAGTGAGCCTTCCACCAAAATTGTCGCGCAAAATGGCCAGGCTGGCGTTCAATTCCTGCGCCGATGATGTCCCGATATGGCTGACCACCACGTGACCGACGCCGGCGGCGGCAGCCAGACTACCCCAAACGCTGGGTTTGGCGTGCAGGTGGGCGATCTCCCCGGTCGCGTCTTCGGTGCCGCCAAGATGGATGATCAACAGGTCAACGGCATCAACGAAATCGATGAACGAGCGATCGGTACCGTTCTGATCGCTGGCAAACGCCATGCTGTAATCGCCCACGTCGATACGGTACGCGACGGTGGGTACGTCGCCGTGCGGAACACCGACGCCCCGCACGAGCACTTCGCCCTTTCGCCAAACCTCCACCGGATCGTCCTCAGTCACGATTACCGTGATGGGATGCAGATCAATCTCTTGCGCCAACACGCGATAAGCGCCGCCCGCACCGAACAATCGATCGAGAAAGCTCTCAATGGATGGAAAATCGTTTGCGGCCGAAGGTCCGGAGACTGCAAAACTCCCCCCCTCGGGCCACAAGAGCGCGGGAAGATCGACCGAATGATCCGGGTGCAGATGGCTCAGGGCCACCAGTTCCAGGTGGTCGAGGCGCGCATCGGCCTGCTGAAACCGATGCTTCGCCGCCCCGCCTGAATCAACCATGATGCGACTTTCTCCATCGATCCACAGCAGGTATGACGCTGAAGCCCGACCGACGGTGTCAGGACCGCCTGACCCCAGTATTTGCAACTGGACATTCGATTCGCCGGGCTGTGGGCAGGCGGACCAAGCCTTCAGGGAAATGCTCATGCCAATAACCACCGCCAATGGGTGGAACATGTACCTCATCATAGGGTTCCTTGCCTCGAATAAAGGGGTTTCGATTCGGCTGCACCCAATCCGGCCGAAGCAATTGCTATGACGCGCCCCCGACGCAGCGCGCAAACCGGCCAACCCAATGCTAGGCAGGAAGCCACAAACTTACTTTCAGTCCGGGGTCAGCGCTGCTCAGTTCAATCGACGCGCCATGCAATTTGGCGACTGCGGCGACCAGGCTCAATCCCAACCCGCTGCCTTCCAGGTTTCGATCAGCCTCGAGTCTGTAGAATCGTTTGAAGACATTGCCGTGCTCGGACTCGGGTATACCGGGACCGGTATCGGAAACATGCAGCCCGTGTCCGTCAGTAGGACTGCGCAGTGAAACCGCCACCGTTCCGCCCGGCGGCGTATACTTGATGGCGTTGTCGACCAGGTTCGACATGGCTTGGGAGATCAGGTTCCGGTCGCCCTGCGCGGTTCTCGCCGCATCGATCCTGCTGAGAAGGGTGACCCCTTTTTCGGCGGCGAACGGCCAGTAGAATTCCACGACATCGGTGATCAAATGATCGAGGTTGATCTCTTCAAAATCCCTCCGGCGCCCCCCCGCCTCGATTTGAGCGATTCTCAACAGTGCGTTGAACGTGCCCAACATCCGTTCGGCCTCCGCGATGGCACTATCAACATATTCTTGGAGTTGCGCGTCCGGCGGTAGCGACGCGCGAAGCGCCTCCAGGTCGTGATTCAATCGCGTGAGCGGCGTCCTGAGATCGTGCGCGATGGAATTGGAGACCTCCTTGACCCCTTCCATCAGCGACTCGATCTGGTCCAGCATCTCGTTCAGATTGAGCGCCAGACGGTCGAACTCGTCCTGTTCGGTGTTCACGGGCATACGGCGCGAGAGATTGCCGCGCCGGATTTGCCGGCTCGTCCGATTCAGTTTTTCCAGACGAGTCGAGATGGCTCTGGACATCAGCACGCTACCCCCGAATCCGAGCACAAGCACCAGGACGAATCCCGACAACAGGGCGGTCAGCAGCGTTTCTTCAAGAACATCCAAGTCCTGCATGACGCCGCCGTAAAGAAAACCGTACTCGTCGGATAGAGAGACGAGTCGGGCCAGCACAAGGTTGCTGGCAAAACCAGCGGATTCCGGGGCCAGTTCGAAGTCAAACCAGTTCCCGTTATTGAGCAGTTCCCCGCAACGCTGTCCCAGCAGGTCTGGCGGCGGTTGCCTGTCGGGCCGCCCGGCAATCAGATTGCACCGCCGATCGAGCAGAAGAAAGATATATTCGCTTTCAGGATGTGCGGTGCGTTGCTCGATCTCTGCCGCCAGTGCCTCCTCGCCGCCAAGTCGGAACACGTCGGCAACCTCAGTACCGTTCGACTCGAACAACGCCTGGCGTTTGGCCGTCAGGTAGGAGGTCGACCACAGAAAGATGAAGATCCCAAGAATGAGAAAGCTGACGCAGAACACCGCCATGAAACCCAGAGCGATGCGGAATGTAGTGCTACGATTTTTTGGCGCGAAGAACATCGCCATCGCCTCAATGCCCGGGCGCCATATCCATTTGCTGCAGTGCGGCTCGGCCGAGAAGTCCGAACTCGTTACCGAGCGTTTCCCGAATCTCGAAGTGGTTGTACCCGATACCCACCAGGAGTTCGACGGGCCGGCCTGCGGCTTGGACGGCGGCGGCAAAGTCCCGGCCCTGGCGCTGAAACTCGGGCGTTTCATAACTCCCATACGCAACGATGACCGGCGAGTTCAGTCGATCGACATGGCGCTGGGGGCTAAGTGCTTGCACCTGCAAATCCGTCAGCCGCAGATAGGAGTTTCGCCATGACCGGCGGACAGGCTCCAGGTCGTACATCCCGCTCGCGCACAACCCGCCCTTTACAAGATCGGTCGGCAATCCATACTCGCCCTCCCAGTCCGTTGTAAGCGCCATGGCCGCAAGATGCCCGCCGGAGGAGTGTCCCGACAGATAGAGACGATCCGGGTTGACTCCCAGCCTTCCCGCGTTTCGGTAGGACCATGCCACGGCGTCGCGGACCTGCGTGACCAGCGTGGACAGACCGTCCGGCGCCTCTGCGACGGAGGAGAAATTGACAACGACCATCGTCGCACCGTTATTGACGAACGGCTGGGCGAGATACGCATACTCGCCCGCGGAACCGAAACGCCACGTCCCACCGTAGATGTAGATGTGGACCGGGGCATCTTCCTGGCCTGCGTGATAGACCTCCAGCGTCTCCATCGGACCGGGTCCGTAAGAGAATATCTTCGGTGGTTCCAAGCGGATTTTCGCGGCCTCGTTTCTGAAGGCACTCTGTTCCAGGATGCGGTCCATGTTTGGGGCGTACACCCGATTGTTGTATGCATCGTCCAGCCGCGCCTGATCCATATCGAGCCATACGGGCGGCCCGGTATTCTCCACGCTGGCCTGTCCCTGCAATCGTGCACACGCGAAGGCGCCGGACAGGGCCACGGCCGCCGTGCCGGCGAGCACCTCCCGCCGTCGGACCGGTCCGCAGGGACGGATTGGCGTTCCAGTCATGGCAGCGCGTCGACCTCCCGCCCGATCACCGCCGTGGGCTTGATCTCGATCATGGTGCCCGAGCGCGCGAAATCCACGATAGTCAGAAGCGCACTGGAAGGGTAGCGGCCTTCGTCGAAGTACTCACCGCGAATCTCGACGAATCGGTCGCCGTCGCGAACGTCCTTGATCCAGACGGTCATGGTCACGATATCGGACAGCGAACCGCCGTAGCGCTCGAGCCGCTGCGCTATCAGGCGGAACAACTCATGGGTCTGGGCTTCGAAATCGCCCGAAATGTCGTTGCCGTCCGCGTCGGCGAGTGTCGTGTGACCGGCCACCCAAACGGTGGTGCCGCCCGTGGTCGCCACCGCGCGGGAAAACGCCCGGCGCTCTCCATACTCATCGATGAGATAGTCTTTGACGACCGGTTCCGGCTCCTGAGCCAACAGCGGCGCCGTCGTGAGTGTCAGGGCGACCAGAAGTGCCCTCCATATCGAATCGTTGGTCATGTCATGGTCTCCTTGAGCCTCAGTGCGGATGCAGTTCGTAGTGCTGGCGCAGCAGCGCCTTGCCGTAGTCGTTTCCGTTGGGCGTGCGAACGATGGTATGCACGTGCTGACGAATCGGCACATCGGCCGGCTGTCCGGGGATGCCGATCGTGCCCTGGTGATCGAACTCTATGATCACCACCGGGCTCTGAATCCGAAAAAAGAACAGATCGTCCGGGCCCAGCGACTCATCCCAGGAATTCCAAGCGAAGTAGGTTTCCTCCATGTGCCCGAGGATCTCGCGCATCCTCGCTCTGGCGTGGCCTTCCCGGTTGTTCGCAATGAAGGCCTCAATGATGCGGACAAGCATTTCGCGCTGGTGGCCGTCGAGGTCCTCCCAACGTATGCCGCGGTACGGAACCACCGCGTTGTCGCCCAACACTTCGATCGAGGTGCGGCTGAAATTTATCCCGGGGGGAGGGGGGAGATCTTCCAGGGGCACGAACGCGAGCGCCCGCTGCCTCTCGCTCAAACTCGAGTACAGCGCATACGCCATGTCCCGCTCGCCCACCAGCACGGCGGTACCCTCGTAAATGCCGGCTACGGCGATCGCAGGCTCCGATCCCATGAACACCGGCGACATCACGACCTGGTTGCCCAGCACGAAATAGTTGATCACGAGATGGTGCCCGTCAATCTGCCAACCCCAGGGCTCGGTATCTGACGGGTCCCCCATGACCGTGATCCAGTAGAACCATTCGTCGACCAATTCGTGATCTCCGCTGAGTTCGGCCAGAGTCTCATTGAGCCGCATGATGTCGCGCGACGTCCTGAACCCTTTCTCGCTCAGTGCGGCGCGCATCAGACGGAGCGCCAGCCCCCGTTGTCCTTCGGTCATCTCGTCAAAGCCGATTCCGTCCCGCAGGTAGGGCCTCATGTTGCTCCACCTGCGCCATTCCGCATCGTCGACGGATGACATTACGCGCGAGCGCTGCTCCGACGTGAGGGCGGCCAGAAACTCCCTCGCCGCCCGGACCAGGGCTGAATTCGACTCCCCTTCGCCCGTGATGGAATACAGTCCCGCCATCGGGTGCCCGTCGTGAGTAACGCCGACGTATGGAACCGCAGCCGCATCGAGTACGCGCCGCGTATACTCCCTGGTAAGCTCATCAACGGCCCGCCCCGAAGCACTGTCGACCTGCGCGATCGCGTGGCCCCAGCACACACAGGCCATGCAGCCCACCACCAACGCTCGATTCCAACGCACACCAGCTTGCACGCTCAGTCTCATTCTCATACACATTACTCTTCGATTGCGCGAACGTTTAAGGATCATGTACACGACGCGCTACATCACCTCCGCGGGCGGCTCTCTTTTGTTCCTCTACCCGCGCCTCGAAAGGGGATATCGCACCTCTCATCATTCGTCATTCCGGGATGCCGTTCGTCGGTCCTACCGCTCATCCAGAAGTATTGTAAGCGCTGTGCTGACCCCACCTTCCTTTCGGTGAGTCATTGAGATTGGATGACTCCTCTTAAATAGGGAGGAGTCCGATGCGGAACGATGATCTGGATGCCAAGGGCAAGGACGTTGGCGGTTCGGCTGCGGCCAACGGAGCGGCGGCGGTTGGGAGGAAGCGAAAGAAGCGGCGAAGCTGGAGCGCGGAGAAGAAGATCCGGATCGCGCGGGAGAGTTTTTCTACCCAGGAGTCGGTGACGGCCGTGGCCCGGCGCTACGGGATCGCGCGCAACCGGTTATCGGCCTGGCGCAGTCTTCTGCGCCGGGGCAAGCTGGTGGCGCCGTCATCGGTGCAGGCGGAACCGGCTGGGGCTTTTGCCGACGTTGAGGTGGAAGAACGCGCTTCGGTGGTGATTGAAGGACGCGGCGTGACGGTTCGCCTGGACGGGGTCACCGACACGGCCGGGATCGCGGCGATCGCCGTGGCGCTGGCGGGCACGTCGTGATGGTGTCGTTGGGTGGCACTCGGATCGTGGTGGCGACGCAGCCGGTGGACTTTCGCAAGGGCCATGACGGATTGGCCGCGGCGGTGCACAACGAGCTGGGCCTGGACCCATATTCGGGGGTCGCCTATGTCTTCCGAGCCAAGCGAGCCGACAGGATCAAAGTGCTCTGGTGGGACGGCACCGGTCTGGTGCTGGCGTATAAGCGGTTGGAGCAGGGCCGGTTCGCGTGGCCGACGGTCCACAACGGGGTGATGAGGCTCACCCGGGCGCAGTTCGAGGCGCTGTTCGAGGGTCTGGACTGGCGCCGGACGTGGAGCCCGCGCGTGCGCCGCCCGCGCGTGGCGGCGTGACTGCCCAAGGGGTTGTTCAACCCTGATGACCGGCTCGTTTTTCGGGCCGGTTTTCGTTTATAACTTCCTGATTATATGGTAGTATTCACTCATGCAGAGCCGTCCAGAACCGGTCGATCTCACCGCGTTGCCGCCCGCCCACCGGGCGCTGTTCCAACGCCAGAAAACCGCCTTTCAGGCGCAGCAAACGGCCAACGACGAGCTTCGCGCGAGGGTGGATTTGCTCACCGATACCAACCGCCGCCTGGAACACCTCATCGACGAACTGCGCCGGGCGATCTACGACAAGAAGTCCGAGAAGCGCCCGCTGGACGATCGCCAACTGGCGTTCGAGGATCTGGAAGGCGCGGTGGCCGAGGCCGAGGAAGCCGCGGCTGCGCCGGGCACCTCAACAACCCCGTCCTCCGCCAAGCGCCGGGCACCTCGACGCAACCTCGGGCATCTGCCCAGGGGCCTGGAACGCATCGAACAGGTCATCGAGCCCGACAGCACGCAGTGTCCCTGCGGGTGCGGGGACATGATCCGCATCGGCGAGGACCGCACCGAGCGGCTGGACATCGTGCCGGCGCAGCTTCGGGTCATCGTCACGGTGCGCCCGAAGTACGCCTGCCGCACCTGCGAGGCCGGCGTGATCCAGGCGCCGGCGCCGGCGCACCTCATCACCGGCGGCTTGCCGACCGAGGGGGCGCTGGCGCAGGTGCTGATCGCCAAGTACGGCGATCACTTACCTTTGTATCGCCAATCGCAGATCTACGCCCGCTCGGGCGTGGAGTTGCACCGCTCCACGCTCGCCGGCTGGGTGGGCAAGGCGTCGTTTCATCTGACTCCGGTGGTGGATCGGCTGGCCTGGCATCTGAAGCAGTCGGGGCAGTTGTTCATGGATGAGACGCGCGCGCCGGTGCTGGACCCGGGGCGGGGCAAGACCAAGACGGGGTATCTGTGGGCGCTGGCCCGCGACGAGCGCCCCTGGGCCGGTCCGGACCCGCCCGGCGTGGTGTTCTTCTATGCGCCCGGTCGCGGCGGGGTTCATGCCACGCGTTTCCTTGAGGGTTTTACCGGCATCCTGCAGGTGGACGGCTACGCCGGCTACAACGCGGTGGCCGCGCCCGGCAAGGGGGTGACCCGGGCGAACTGTTGGGTGCACGCCAGGCGCAAGCTGTGCGAGATCCACGACAGCCACCGCTCGGAGGTCGCCGCGGAGGGCTTGCGCCGCATCGCGGCGATGTACGCCATCGAGAAGCAGATCCGGGGCGAACCCGCCGAGGTGCGCCTGGCCGTTCGCAAGGCGCGCACCGCGCCGCGGGTCAAGGAGTTCGGGGCGTGGCTGAAGCGGCAACGCGCCCGCGTCTCGGCGAAGTCGCGCCTGGGCGAGAAGCTGGCCTACATCGGCAATCACTGGGAAGGACTTCAGGTGTTCCTCACCGACGGCCGCGTGGAGATGGATTCCAACGTGGTCGAGAACACGATCCGCCCGCTGGCGCTGAACCGCAAGAACGCGTTGTTCGCCGGCCACGATGAGGGTGCGGCGGCCTGGGCCCGCATCGCTAGTCTGATCGAAACGGCGAAAATGAACGGGGTCAACCCGCATGCCTATCTCAAGGCGACGCTCGAAGCCATCGCCAATGGCCATCCGGCCTCCGAGATCGATCAGCTGCTGCCCTGGGTCTTTACGCCAATCTCACGCTGAAAGCCAGATGGTGTAGGGGCACCGCTTACGAAGTATTCGCCCCGTCTTGACGACAACTTTCACGTTCGAGAGCGCTTGGTGATCGGCCAGGGGATTGCCGTCCAGCAGGACAATATCCGCGATCTTGCCTGGCTCCAGTGTGCCCAGGGCATCGTCCCGGCGCACGGCAAACGCGCCCGATCTGGTTAGCATGTCCAGAATTTCCGCGTTGGAGAAGACCTGCTGCAGCAACGCCAATTCGTGACGCAGCGCGTCGGTCGGGTGCAACGCGGTGTGTGTGCCGAATCCATAGATGACCCCCGCGTCCACGAGACGCCGTGCGTTTGCTGGCCCGAATGAATCTCCACGGTCAAATGTCGATGCTCCCAACGCCGATGTCATGACCAGACCGTACTCGGCGTTGCTTCGGCCTTCTTCAACCAGCGCCATGGCCATCGCTTCGTCCAGTTCGCCAGCCCATGGGGTTCGTGTCAGGTAGCCGCTACCGCCTTCAATCGCGGCGAACGCGTCCTGCACGCTCCCTACGTGGGTGATCGTCAAGAGCCCCTGCCGGTCCGCCTCGTTTCTCGCCACGGACAGCGCATTGATTTCGATGCCGGCGCCGGTGGCTACGATGGCCGCTGCTATCGCATCGGCGCCCTCCAAAGACAATGCCCGCACGCGCTCGCGAATACCCTGATCGGTCGCGGCGCTTCCAGCATCGGTCAGGAGGCGTACAGCGCCCGACACAAGCAGGCGCGGTCCCGCGATCTCGCGGGCATCCAACAGGTCCCGCAGTTCCAGCACATGCTCAAGGGGATCGCCTGCCGACAACACCGTCGTGAATCCCGCTTCAATATACGCCCGCATCCGGTCCGACGCCTGCGCCATCCATTCCGCCGGCTCGCCCTGAATCATCTGGCGGTTGGCGTCGATCAACCCGGGTATCGCGGTCAGCCCGCCAGCGTCCAGGACGGGTACTTCCGAGCTGTCCGCCGCGGCGGCAAAGACCGAGGCTATCCTTCCTCTGCGAATCAGGATCGTGCCGCGCTCAATGACTTCGCCTGTCCCGACAATCACTCGCGCGTTGCGCACCGCAAGATCCTGAGCGCCGACGCTCTGAACGCATCCGAAGCTCCAGAGCGCTAACAAGCTCCAGTGGGTCAAAAATCTCATCGTCACCATCCTGTTGCGCGCCACGACTGCTGGAGGGCACGAGGCAATATTCTAGTCGCGCGGGCCAAGTTCAACATTACCGGCCCATTACCGAAACATTACGATCTGTCCGCTCGATAAACAGGGGAGTCTGGCACGCATCCGAGCAGTGTGCCGGCCTGCAGGGGTTGGCAGTAGCTTTTAATGCCGCCGTAAGGATTTCGTAAGGTTCCCGCAAGTCTCCGGTAATGCGCGGTGCGGGATACTTTCGACACATTGCAGGTGGAGAACGTCCGGTGATAACGAACCGCTTCAGAACAGCCAGCTTTTTCGTGGGCCTCGGATCGCTTTCCGGACCCGCGATGGCGCATCACGCGATCGTTTCGGATTTTAGCGCAGAGGAGTACATCACCATTGAGGCCGTCGTCAAGGAATTCCGCTTCATCAATCCGCACGCGTACGTGATCGCCGACGTGGATGAAAGCGACGGTACGACGAGGGAATGGCGACTTCTGTTGGATGATCGTTGGGAGCTGATTGAAGATGGGTTTTCCCGGTCCACGCTTCAGCCCGGCGATGAATTGATCGTGGCCGGTATGCCGTCAAGACGCCAGTCCGAGAATCTTTACGTTCGCAGGATCGAGCGTCCGGCTGACGGTTTCGTATACGTCGAAGACGAAGGCGAAGCGAATCCGTGACAACCCATCTGTGCGAATCTCCGGCGTCACGCAAATTCGATAGAGGTGGGGCACGGTCCAGGTCCGAGGGCGTCTTGTGCCACCACGGTGACGAGGCCCGGAAAGGCTGTGGCCCACGCATGATCCGATTCGCCAATGGACGCGCCCCAGACATTGTCCTTGGGGGGGCATTTACTTGAGCCACAAGGACTAACGCGTTTGCCGACCATGAATTATTTCATGGGACGAAGCACAGGTCACACGCCCGGGGGTCAGCAACGACCGCATGTTTAACAGGAGCCACACATCGGTGCGACATCGATCGGCCAGTCAGAGCGGCATTTTCAATGGGTCGGCGGACTGGTACGTGAATCGGGTTGGGAGCCAGTGGGCGGACTCCGCAGTGCGCGCGGCACGCGATTGCCACTGGACTGACATTTGTCATTTTGGGAAGTATGGGGATGCGGGGAGGAAGCATCATGAATGTTCGAATCTATCTCTTGACGTTGACGGTTCTTGCGCCTGCGGCACTGTTGTCCGGGCCGGACCGCGCAGCGGCGCAAACCGCTGCGGAATCGCTGCTTGAGGAGGTTGTCGTCACGGCACGCCGACGCGAGGAAAATCTCGAGGACCTGCCGATGTCCGTCGTGGCATTATCAGGAGAAGCCTTGCGGGCTCAGGGGGTCTACAACACCCTGGACATTTCCGACTTCGCGGCGAATCTGAGCCTCTCGGAGTCGGATCAGCGGGGGCGGCATGAAATCTTCGTCCGGGGCATCGGCAGCGGCGGTCCTCAGGGCTCCACGACGGTGGCCGGCGCAGGCATGTACATCGATGGCCACTACCTGGCCAGCCAATTCAACACGGACATGAACACGATCGACATCGAGCGAATCGAAGTCTTGCGAGGTCCGCAGGGCACGCTTTTCGGCAAGAACGTCACGGGCGGCGCGGTCAACATCATCACGACAAAACCTCGCGAAGAGTTCGAGGCCGAAGTCTCGCTGCGGGCAGGCGACTACGGAGCCCGCGAATTACGCGGCATGGTCAATGTGCCTCTAGCGGACAACCTGTATGGCCGATTCACGTTCGCCTCCGAGCAATCGGACGGCTGGGTTCACAACCGGTTCCTGAACCGACAGGTGGACTGGACCGACACGCAATCGTTTCGCGGTGCATTACGTTACGCCCCGAACGACAACCTGACGGTCGACTTCACGGTGAGCGGCGGACAGCGACGGGACGGGCAGAATCCATCGTCCTGCCGCGTCAGGCCCGCGCAGACCCTGGTCGATGCGCTCGCCAACAAGTTCCCCGCCGGCATGGAGGATGGGGAGCCCTATCTGGCGGCCGACGACCCGGCGGTTTTGGCGCTGCATCCTCCGCAGATCTGGGACGGGCCGGTGTACTCGGACGACGACGGTGTGGGCCCGGACAATTTCGGGGGTCCAGACCCCGAACCGCTCGAACTTGCGCCGGGCATCGTGGCGGTCGTCGGCGGCCCCGAGGAACTGTTGTATCCGGGCGCCACTATTGATTTTTGGAAAGAGTGCATCACCGACACCAATATGGGTGATTTCGTGACGTCGGACGAGCGGGAAGAATTCACCGATGCGGATGACCAGGCGGCGTTTCTGGCCGTGGCCTGGGACGCCGGGGAAACGTTGGGCGCACTCGAAGGCGCGGAAATGAAGATCAACGCATCCTGGCGCGAAAGCGACTACAACTACTCGGTGGACCTTGATAATTCGCCGTTCGACATAAAGAATCAGCATACAGTCGGACCCACCAGCATCCGGGACACGAATCGCAGCTTGGAATTGCTTTTCGACGCGACCGCGAATGACCAATTGACGTTTCTGCTGGGCGCCTACTATTTCTGGAATCGCCACGGACAGGGCACCGGGCGCTGCTGGGACCTGTTCCAGAACGAGTTTCTTTCCAATCGGTCGGCCAACCCGGATGTCCGGTGCGACCAGGGCGAATGGTCGACCGCTTTCGAGAAAAGGTCGTCCACGGGCAGGCCGGCCCGGATAAGGTCAAGCACCGGAACCGACACCTCGACCGCACTCTTCGGGCATCTGACTTATGTTCTGGCAAGCAACTGGACCGTCGACTTTGGGGCGCGACGGACGCAGGACGATCGCGAATTCAGGATTCTGGAGGTTCCATTTGCCTGCGCCATCGTCAATCCGCGGCACGGCTGCATGGGGACCCCGATAATCAATGAAGAAAGCGTGTTCGAAGAGGGAAACTTCAACTCCAACTCCGGTACGTTCGAAGAATTCACGCCAATGGTCAGTCTCAATCACGACCTAGCCGATGGAAACAGCATGGTCTATTTCCTGTACTCCGAAGGGTACCTGACCGGAGGGTTCAACGATGAATTTCGGGCCGACGGCGACCCGTTCCTGGAGCCTCTCGTGGTGTTCGGTCCGGAATCGGTGAATAACTACGAGGTCGGCTTCAAAGGAACGATCGCCGATGGTCGCGTCCGTATCGCGGCGTCGGCCTTTTTCATGGACTATTCGGGCAAACAGGAGGAACTGGAAATCGCCAATTCCGATCCGAATGCAGTCGAAGGCGAGATCGACCTGATCACGAACGCCAGTTCGGTGGATGTTCGAGGTCTGGAAATGGAACTGCGATCAAGCCCGTGGGAGGGCGGTTTTCTGACCGTAGACGCGAGTTATCTCAAGAACGAATACAACGAATATCTGGTGCCTGATGTGGAAGCGGACGATCCGGCCACGGCCCCGCCGCTCGATTTGAGCGACTTGGGTATTGCTCACCGGTCGCCCGAGTGGACGGTGAACGTTTCGCTGGGGCACACGTTCGTACTGGGGAACGGCGCACTGCTGACGCCTCAATTCGGCGTTTACGCACAGGACAACTACGAATTCCTCGACGGAATCAGTCGGGGTGCTCCTCCATCGTTCTGCAGTCAGGATTCCTATTCGAAGCTCCGGACAAGAATCACGTATCTGTCGCCGGGCGATCGATGGGAAGCGGCGCTGTACGGTCGCAATATCACCGATGAGCGGTATCTTGCAGACTGCAAGACCGAAGATCCCTCCGGAACCTACGTCGTTCGATATGAGCCACCCGCCCGATGGGGCCTGGAGTTTGTGACACGCTTCTGAGCAGACCGGCCTCCAACGGGCAAGAACGCACGAAAAAAGGGTCCTCGTTCGCACCGAAGAGGTTCCCTTTTTCGAAATGCATGCGGATGATCCCCCATGCCTGTGCGCTGCAGCCGAATAGGTCGCCTTTCAGCGTCCCTACGAGCGTAGCAAACGTCGGATCGTCGTAGACTCTTCAAACGCCCCGAAATGCTCAGGTCAGTTGCCCGAGAAGTCCGCGCTTGCGTGCGGAGAGGCTTGCTGTAACGCAGGCGACCGGGGATGCGTAGGGTTGCACCCCATTTTTCCAACTCGTTGACTGGAATCGCTTGATTCTGGCAGCGAATGTCGAGGTCAAGATTATCCATGCGACAAACCAAAGACGTCGCGCCCACCCCGAACAAAACCGCTCGACACTACCTACGGGGTACGGAGACAGCCTCTTGTCTTAGCTGGCGCGGATTGCCAGCAGCACACGAGAACTCGTCATTGGCATATGACGCAGCCGAACCGAAGTGGCCGCCGCTACCGCATTGGAAATGGCCGGCGCCATTATGGGCGTGGCCATTTGTCCGGCTCCGGTGGGCGGATTCGGCGTGCGAACGAGCTCAATCTCGATGTTCGGGATATCCCACATTCTGGGAATCAGGTAGTCGTGAAAGTTGGACTGTTCGACAACGCCTTCGTCCATCGAGATCGACTCGCTCAGCGCCAGACCCAATCCGTACACGGCGCATCCCATCTGTTGGGCGATGATGTTGTCGGGTTGCACTGCGACGCCGCAGTCGATCGCCAGCCAGACATTGTGCACCGTGATCGCGCCGGTCTGGCCGGCCACCGAAACGTCAACGACGCCGGCGATCTGCGTGTCCTCGTAATCGAGATACGCGATCCCCAGCCCATGTCCCCCGGGGGGCGTCCCCCAGCCCGAGCGATCGGCGACGGTCTCGATCACCTTCCTGGCTCTCGGCTGATCGCGCAGCAGATCGAGCCGGAATTCCACGGGATCCCGGCCCGCGTCGACCGCGATTTCATCGATCAGCGACTCGGTGACGAACTTGTTGTGCACGAAACCGATGCCGCGCAGCGGGAGCGTCCGCATGCCACTGGTCTGGGGCACGTGCTCGGCCAGCCGGTTGGGAATGGAGTAAGTCTCGATCTCGCTTCCCTCCATGCTGATCACGTCGTGGCCGTCCCCTTCTGCGAAACCCACCGGATCCTGCTCCTTCTCGACCAGGTCCGATGCCCTTCGGTGATGGATTGCGGTGATCCGCCCACCGGCGTCCAGGCCCGCGCGGACGAAACTAGCGCTCATGGGATGGAAACGGCCGGCCCGGACGTCGTCTTCCCGGGTCCACGTGACCTTCACGGGGCGGCGAATTCTCTCCGACAGCAATACCGCATCCAGCAGAAAGGCCTGGTCGGTCGCCCCTCGCCTTCCGAAACCGCCGCCGAGCAGCATGTCGTGCAGCGTGACCCGATCGGGCGCGATGCCCAGCGCCTGCGCGGTCGCGGCCACGGCCATGGTCTGACTCTGAGTGCCCACCCAGATCTCGCAGGATTCGCCGTCGCCCGACACGGCGGCGACGGCATTGAGCGGCTCCATCTGCGCATGGTAGGCGAAGTCGCTCCTGTACTCCCTCTCGTACACCCTGGCGGCGTTCTGAAGCGCGCCCTCGACATCGCCCTCGCTGTCCCACGGCGCAGCACCCGGGGTAGGGCCGCGAACGGCCGCGACGAAGTCCTCCATCGCCCGCTCGCTGTTGAAGGATTGCGCAGGGTCCCGATTCGACCATTCCACGTTCAACGCCGCCTTTCCCTGGAAGGCCGCCCACGGCGTCTCGGCCAGCACGCCGACACCGTGGGGCAGCGCCTCGACCGCCAGCACGCCATCGATCTCCATCGCCCCTGAAGACACGATGGTTTCCGGTGTCCCACCTGGAACGGGCGTTTGCAATACCGCGCCATAGACGAGCCCGGGCGGGCGTACGTCGATGCTGTATTGCGCAGTGCCGTCGACTTTGCCCGGGAGTTCCACGCGCATCACGTCGTTTCCGATCAGCCGGAATTCCGAGGGGTCCTTCAGGTCCGCTTCCCCGATTTCGGGCGCAACCCGGGGAATCTCGGCGAACGCCGCGATGGCGCCGTAGTCGATGCGCCGGCCGGTGGAAGCGTGAACGACGGTATTCGGTTCGGTCGAGAGCTCCTCGACAGGCACGCTCCAGTGCCGTGCGGCGTTTTCCAGCAGCACGCGCCGCACCTGGGCGCCGAACAGTCGTAACGAATCGTAATACCCGGCGACGGCGGCACTGCCCGCGGTGTACATCTGGCCGTCGAACTCCGGATTACCGTACACGGCATCGATGGGCGGCGCCCGCACGATCTCGACCCGGTCCCAGTCGGCGTCCAGTTCCTCGGCGAGGATCAATGGCAGCGATGTCAGGGAGCCCTGGCCCATTTCGACGGCCGGCGAGGCGATCGTCACGGTACCCTCACCGTTGATGCTGACCCAGGGAGAAAACCGTGTCGCCGCCGCACCCGCCGCATCGGCGTCAACCGGCTGCCGGACGACCGTCTGGCGCTGACAGCCAATAATCGAAAACGTCAGTCCCGCCGCGCCCACCATAACCTCGCGCCGCGTGAGCAGGGAATCGCCCGACCTTGTTCCGGATCCGTTCATCATTCCTCCCTGGCCGCGCGCTGGACGGCGCGGACAATTCTCGGGTAGGTCCCGCAACGGCACAGATTGGCGTTCATGTGCTGGACAATCTCCTCACGCGTCGGATCCGGATTTCGAGCGAGCAGATCCGCCGCACTCATGATCTGGCCGGATTGACAGTAGCCGCATTGGGGAACCGATTCCGCGAGCCATGCCCTCTGCAAGGCATGGTCCGATTGCTCGGAAAGCCCTTCAATCGTTGTGACGCTGCGTCCTTCGACCGCGGACACAGGCGTTTGACAGGAATACGTGCGTTGACCGTCAATGTGCACCATGCACGCACCGCACAGCCCCGCCCCGCAACCGAACTTGGTCCCCGTAAGGCCTAGTTCTTCACGCAATACCCACAGCAGCGGCGTCTGCGGTGGCGCGGCAGTTGACACCGGCCGATCGTTAACCGTCAACGCAGTAGGCATATAAAGCTCCTCTGTTATTCTCCTGGATCGATGGTTTGTTCAAATATGGCGACGTAGTCATGGAAGGATTTCCGGATTTCCTGAGGTGGATCGCGCGTGCAATTCGCCGGTTGGATACGTGCTCGACTCGCCCGTCGCCGTCAAGAGCGGGATTCCTTGCAGCCATTTTCCCGTCGAGAACAACGATCCACTCCCTTGTACCGCAGTTCACATTACAAGGTCGTTACGGCCTCATTAAAGCCGTGTTGGTCGATCGTCAACAGCGTATGGGTCTTCTGCACGAAGAGCAATGTAGTCAGATAGACGGACGCGGCTCGCCGAATTCTGCGATCACGACCGCGCGGTCCGATCCACCACGGCGCTGCAATCACCGGCAAAATCCACGTCACCGTCGGGCATCGATGCAGTGAGTCCGACTGCGGCAAAGGCCTGATACATTGAATCTATAGAAGAGGCATTCGGCGAGCAAACCCGCCCAATCGTCGGATGGTTTACCTTGGTAAAAGATGCGGTCGGGTCGCGCTGACCGATTTCGAATGCTTCGCCCACTTCCCAAATTTTCGGAGATTCTGGGAGTGTCCTACGCCGAACGAAACAACATCCAGTGTCGAAAGCTCGTGCAAGAACGGCTTAATTCGGCCGCATCGAAACTCTTGTCGCCATGATCGGCTGCGAATGAAGAAGTGGTCCCCAAAATTCGGACAGGGTTGTAAGGTGGTATTTGCGCTGATGAGAGGACCTTACGACGATGGCAAAGCGAAGCAATTTTTCACCTGAATTCAAAGCCAGGGTGGCCCTGGCGGCGATCCGCGGCGACGGCACGATCGCCGAACTGGCGGCCCGGTACCAGGTGCACCCGATCATGATCGGCAACTGGAAGCGCACGGCCCAGGAGGGGCTGAAGACGACGTTCAGTCGTGGTGCAAGGCATGCCGATCGGGGGCATGAGGAGCAGATCACACGGCTTCAGGCGAAGATCGGCGAACTGGTGGTGGAGCGGGATTTTTTGGCCAAAGCCTTCGATCGCTGAGCGTGGATCGGAGGCGGCGGATGATCGACGAGAACCATCCTCGGCTGAGCCTGGTGCGCCAATGCGCGCTGGTGCAGATCAGCCGCTCGAGCTGGTATTACCGCCCGGTGGGCGAGTCCCAGGCGAACGTTCGGCTGATGCGGCTGATGGACGAGTTGCACTTGAGCTGTACAGCGCCACACGCTGCGCCATGCGGGTATTCTCGAGCGGAGAACCCAATCCACGCGCCTTCATCGCCGCCTCGATCTCGGCCCTTCTCGTGGAAAAGGCTTCGATGACCTCGCGGGACACGCCGGAAATCTCGAACCGCCCGGCCGCGTGGGTTTTCTCGATCCCGTATCCAATCCCCTCAAGCCCCCGGGCCAGTTCGGCCCGGTAGATCGCTCCGATGGCCATCTTGCCCCGGAAAATACCGCCATCGGCCATCGTGCGCCATTTGCCGTCCTCGCCCTGCACAATGTTGGCGATCACGGCATGGGTGCAGGTGTGCTTGGGGCTTTGACCAGACTACTTGCAGTTTGGAAGTCACAGGGCGAACGACGGACGGCGTATGCAAAAAAACGGACAGGACGAGCATATGACCGCCAAGGTGTTCGATTTTGGGACCTGGATCGACCGCTTGGCAGCGGCACTTGTTGACTTGGAGGAAGCGCAGGGGCCTTATCTGCAGTCGTACCAGCAGCAGAAAACGCGAAAGTTGGTAATCGTAAACGGGCAAGACGAGACACCTTTTCCGCTGGATGATTTACGCATGGTTTATTCCAGTGCGCGATACAGTGAGAGATTCGACCAGGAAGCCGAGTATGCGCGTCTGCGTAGCGTGCTGGATCCCACGCGCCATATCTTGCTTTCCCACCCCGAGCTCGAGAGGGTTGCGGTAGCCGGCCGGACCGTCGGCGAGAACAACTTCTGGCTGCAAATGCTAGATTCCGGAACGCGGATTTCCGCCGGAGATCTGATAGCGGGACTGATGGCCCGGGCTGCGGAAGTATCGGGCGATCGATTCCGGCTGGCGGCGGGCGAACTAAACGGTTTACTTCTCCCGGATTGGGAGAAGCCGGCCGATGCGTTGGGAAATCTCGATGCGGGCTGCGACGCACTCTTGTTCTTCGGGCTGACCGTGCCGGAACGAATTGATGTCGAAGCCGGGATGTCAATCCTTCCGTTCCGGGAATTCCGGCGGTTCGTCGAGCGGGAACTGGTGGACGAACTCGCGCCATCCGGGGCAGGTATTCACAACTGGCGTTCGTTGGGGGCAGTGGTTCGGCCGTTCCGTTGGCGACCGAGATTCCGGCGGGCGGGCAGCATGAACGAACCGTCGAGACACCCGGGGGAACGGTTTTTCGTTGATGCTCGTACACTGCTGGATCTAATCGCCATGAGTCACGAGGTGCCGGTCGTGCCGCTCGCAAGCATGTCGAATTGCATCGACCTGTCGGCTGCCCGACTCCTGGGCCAGTCGAGAATCAATTTGGGGATGCTCGGTACCTGGTCGGCGGGGGGACTTGATGGCTTCAGGGAGATGCCAATTATCAGTAGGGCGAGCGTCGATGAGGCGTTAGAGGCTTTTGAGAGTCGGCAAGGCGCGCGTTACAAGAGGATGGCGCGCTCTGTTGCGCGACTGGCTGGTGCACTTTCACGGACGGGACGGTTTGCGATGCAAGACAAGGTTCTGGATGTGGCGGTTACCCTCGAAGGCATGTACAAACTACCAAGACGGGGTAAGTTGTACAAGTTGCAAAAAAGGGTTGCGAACTTGCTTGGAACCGACGCGTTGGATCGGGAACAGATCAGAGAGACCATCCGGAGGTTTTATAAAGTTCGTTCCGAAATTGTTCACAGTGGGTCGGGCGAGGCATTGCCGTTCAGAAAAGAAACGGCATTCGCAGCGGGGTTTAGTCTTGCGAGGAAATCGCTATTCAAGTTGGTTCGAGAGGGTCCACCCGAAGATTGGGAGATTTTGGAGGATCGCGAGAACTGAAGTGGACTTGCCCTCACATTAGGACGACTAAAAGGCAGGAGGAGTGGTCGTCGACGGCAGCTTCGCAGAACGGCAAGGTGGCGATAGAACCTGACAGAGACGAGATTCGATTCAGTGTGTCTGGCACGCGGGGGCGAAACGGCGAGGTACGTAGCGACACGGACTCGGATCAACGTTTGAAGGGTGCGACGGCGGCCGCAAGATGCATTGTTTCGGACGGCGCAGGTCAGACTAGCGTGTACAGCGAATAGTGGGGCGGAAAATGGTGATGGCGATAAGCGGGCGAGTAAGTGCGGACGTAGCGTTCGCGAATCTGAACTTACAGCCGGTCCTGTGCGGATACGAACTCGTGTTCGCACTGAAGGTGAGCGTGAATGGAGGTAATACATCGGGCTGCGGCGTGTCCATCGCAGGGGCAGAAATCAAAGTCGGATCAGCGGGCGGGCGAAGTATCCGTTGCGGTTTTGCAAGGCCTGACGGCGTATTTGAGTTGCGGCAATGCAAGTTTTCGACGTCTTCAAGCGTGGGGGCTGTCCTCTCAATGCGCCCAGGCCAGATCGCTGCGCTGGAGGCATTGCGCGGAACGGGGGATCTGGACTTCGAGTTGGTGTTGGTAGGACGCCTTGATGAGGGTGAGGACACTTACAACGTCACGGACACAATTCATCACCGAGAGCCCTGATCGAACTGGATAAAACTCCTGCGTCAAGCAGGGGCACGCGACGTGATGTTGATCGAGGTGGCGTTGCCGTTCCACAGTCAATCTGATGGCCTAAATGAATTCTGGGCGGAATTACGGCGGGCCGAAGAGCGGTTTCGACACGGAGACTATCAGGGGTGCATCGCCGGGTGCCGCGCAGCCGTGGAGGACTTGGGCCGAAAGAAATACGGGACACAAACATGGGCGGCGAAGTGCCTGGATCGACTTGCAAGTAATCGAAAGGGAATGTCCGAATCAGAACGGGAAGGCGCGGTATGGAGCGCGGTACGGCATTACGCGCATCAGGCGCATCACGGTCATGTTGAAGGCGGCGTGGTGGAGTATTCACGCGGCCAAGCGCAGTGGGTGCTGGCGGCAACAGCGGCCTTCGCAGCGCGCGCTGCACCGGTCACGAAACAATAATTGGCAAGTGTCACCAATTGAGCGGATTCGGTCCGCTTGGCAGGCAATTGTGGAACAGTGGGCATGAGAAGATTGATTTGAACAGTTTCATAGGTTGATGATCTAGCAATGGTGGAGTGGAAAAACGGGTAATCTGGAGGACGTGAATGCGAACGGGTGCGCACATTGCCCGTCATGAGATGCCGTTGAAGCGCCTCAATGTCTTTGACAATCGCCTGCAAAAAGGTACAACCAAAAGTACAACTTAAATTGAATATCTGCTCTTTTGTCTTTATATAGCAATAGATTACAAAAAGTTAGTGGCGGAGAGGGAGTAAGCGCTCGCCGCAAATTCGATGCATGATGGGGGTACGCCAGCTTACCAATTGTCAGTGATCTTGCTGATCTAGATTAGTGCCCAAGAGTGGCTGTTTTACCCTAGAATAATCATTGTGCTATAAGCGGGAACAATGATTGAATTCATTAGGAAATGTTGGGTTTGGCTCGAGCATACGCACAATCGCGATCGTGTGATTGCGATTGCAGCAGTAGTAGGCGTGATCATCGCGTTTTTGGGCCTAATAAGCGAAACGGATCTGCCCCCCACCGTCCCCACCGCCCCAGACGGAGAGGTTCGCCTGTCGGTATTGGGAGCGTTAGACATCCGGGACCCGAATATTGACGAGTCGGAGGTATCCATCGGCCTCCTATGGGGGATCGAGGATGACCGATTCTACTATTGGACGAACGGAGTGTTGTCGAGTATTGAGTTTTCCGTCACGATTACTACGGCTGAACCACCCGAAGCTGCTCTCATGTTTGTTTCGGCAGTAGAATCCACCACGCCAGGTCGAGAGGAACTCTTGAAGCTGGGAGTTGCATTCTTGATTGCATACCGCGACCAGAACGCTAGTGGGCTGTACGATAGAGGTGATGAGCTTTTAGGAAGTTGCCCCACGCATGTTGTGACCTTTCGCGACGGCCCGATGCCAAGCAATCTTGATTGGAGTCTTTCCGAGGGTTTTTCTGTCGCTGAAGCTATTTCGCCCGAGGAGCATGGTTTGGAAGCGGACTTTGATCTTCTGCAAAGCGTTCAATCATCCACTCGGGTCTTAGTCATTGTGCCGCAATCGAGAGACGAAATTCGTTTCCCCAACTGGTCATAGGCAACCATACAGAGCGGTCACTTCACCTCCACCGCCCTACAGTAATTCCAAAGGTCGCTGGTGTCTCAGTGATGTTGGCAGAGAGGGCCGGGATCAATTTGCTTTAACGAGCGTGACTAGGTCCTTGAGGTGTTGCTGTCTCTCTCGAGTGAACTGCGCGGCTGCGCTGTTTTCGATCGTAGGACGGATTGTGCCGCCCTCGTACTGCAGGCCCTCAATTTCAACACTTACCTCAACGAATGTTTCCCACGCCGCATTAGCTATTTCAAGTAGGGCTCTTTGTTTATTGGACAGCTCCTGATTTATTTCGAGAAGTTGGTTATCAAGTATGGCTTTCTCGTGCAGATAGTCATTGGCAGCAGCGACATTTATGTCGGCTTGGGTGAGTGGCGAATTTGGATAAAGAGTTTGCTGGATGAGGCAGTTGAAAGCGTCTAAGAACAAGACAGTGTGTTGAACACATTTATCGATTTCTTCTTTGGTTACGGAGATCCGGCTAGCAATTTCGTGGCAGAAAATATGACGCAGTCGAAAAGTTTCACTGACATGTCTGAAGGTGGTATCGATGTCGGCGATAATGGGCACGCGTGGGTTCCCTTCTACTTCGACATCCCATCTCTCGATGACACCCGAAAGCTTTTCCTTTATGTCGCAATCCATAAGTTTCTTCATGGTTGTCAAAACTTTGGAAAGGTCACTCAGTCTAAGTTGTTGTGAAACGAGGTCGCCGATTGTGACGAGCTGACCATGCATGTATTTCAAGGCGTCGTAGTCAAATTTTTCATTTCGAATGAGCGACTCGGCATTGCCAAGGTATGGCTCGCCGTGATCAATTAGTTCCTTGGTAGCCATACGAACAAACGATTCAACGGAAGCGATCAGCGCGACGGGAAAATAGCGCAAAATTTCCGTCTGGTTGGGGGTGACGCCACGGTAAGCACGCTTGATTTGCTTCAATCGTATACCGATCTCCGCTTCTCGATAGTCGAAGTGGGCGCGCTTTCGCATTTCAAGAATTTGATGAATACGGGAGTTTCCGGGTGCAGATGTCAAAAAGTTCATTAGATTTTCCCCATTTGGCAGTAACCGCCCACAGGATAGAACGCAATTGGGCGTTAGTATGAGGCTCCTCTGGAATCATTCAAGCCATCCGAAGTTGATGCCGGAGCCCTTGGTCGCACACGGTGCGAGGGCGCTTAAACGGATCCGCTGTTATAACTACGACGGCGAGTTTGCCGGCCGTGTGGTTGACCTGTGAGCGTGTGGAATTGACGTCGCGATGCAGTTCTCACGGCCAGGCGAGCCGACCGATTGTGCGTTTTTCGAATCGTTCAATAGCTCGATGCGAGTCGAATGCCAGAATGAGCAATGGTTTGACCACCTGGCAAACGACCAAGGAAAGGCTGCGAGCTTCGAAAGTTGGCTTCTCAGAATTCATAGCGATTAATCACGTCTACAGGGCAGCAACGCTCAAGGAGATCCGCACATTTCGTGCTGTCTGCTGTGTACGGCGGTGCGCGAGCCGCCGGGCGGATTACTCGGCCGCGACCGCCAACGCAGTAGCTGCGGACACCCCGTCGAGCAGGCGGCAAAAGCGCTCCCGAACGGCGCCAGCGCGCTGAAACATTCCCCCCCCCCCCCCCCCCCCCCCCCCCGATTGACAGTCGATGTGGCTTCGTGCCTGCCACAGATCGTAGTCTGTCTGCATTTGGAGCCAGATCTGTGGTGTGAGGCGTTTGGCGGCTAGCGAGACTGATATTTCGAGCGGCGAAAGAGGGCGAGGCTGAGCCGGAAACGCGTCAGCGTTTCATCCAGTTTGCGAGCGCGACGCGCGGTATGGCGATATGAGCAATGTGCTGGAGGAGGCAATTCTGGGTAGCGGTTTGTGCACCGCCGCCGTGCTGCCCTCGCGCCGTGTCGAATCTATCGAATCGGCGGTGCAGGCGGGAGTTAGCGAAGCGGCACGATCATTTCTAGCTGTCCGGTTTTGTTTCGTGCAGTGTCTAGTTGTCCGTGAGAAATGGAGTGGGAAATTTATAGTTCTACAGTAAGAAGTAACTTAAAAAACAATTACTTATTAAAAAGTAGTGACGGAGAGGGAGACCGCGAATTTCTGGGCGACCGAGACCGCCTTACCTACCCGAGATTTGACGTAGGCTCCCAGGAGGAATCCCGATGAGCGAGCGGTGTGCGGGAGCGTGTCCTCCGCGCAAGTTGGAAGTGCCCCGTTGCTTCTGCTGGAATATTGCCGCAGGCGGTTCGGTTAGCTTTGGTCTACGTTAACTGCAACCCATTGCAGCTTCGCTTCGATCCGTCGACGCAGTTCCGTATCGATTTGTCTTGGCGCATGCCGGATATACCGCTCTGCTTCGTCGCGCTTCGATGCGACAAGCGATTGAAGATGTCCAATCACCTGATCCTCTAGGGACAGCCCTTCCTCCTTAAAGTTGGATTCCAGTGCTGTCCACACGACGGCGTCGAGCTGTTTTGCCCGCGCCCAATTGTTGAGTCCAACGATGCATTCTGGACTTGTCTCTGGCCAAGCCCCGATGGAGTCGCGTCTCTTGCCAACCAGCAAAGGACCAGGTGGAAGCGGTCACCGAAAGGTTTGGGATTCGGGGTATTGATGTTCTTGAGGAAAAGCCGTGCTCGTGCTGGAGACGGAATGAAGGGATTGAGAAAACCCTTCAGCCAAGTGCGGGCCAGCGCCGCTAGCGCAGCCAAGACGATTGCGAGGATCCATTCCATTGGGACGCGATCAGCCGCGACGGTATCGCCAGCCGGATGCTACCTTCTGTTGGCGATATCTATAGCATGCTCTATTAGCGACCATCGCTGGTATCCAACGAAGCCCGTGTGGTCCTCGTAGTACAGATCGGCGTGTTCTTCGTACTCATTTTCGCCCTTCATCTTGAGGACTGGTCTTAGTATCGTGGGGTAGTTGATTACCATCCCGGCTATCGTCCATTTGTCCTCGACCGGGAATACAACAGCCCCTCCTGAGAAACCTGCGTTGATATAACCGGCGCTGTTGATTTGGCTACTTCCAGCGAAGAAAGTTGAGATCACTAGAGCCGGTATGGGTATGGGTCGACCATTCGCTTCCGTAACGTGCTTGGTGTCGTCATCAGATAGTCCCGGATAACCCAATGCGTAACCCACTTGTCCGTACACTAGGCCCTGAACCTCTCCATAAAGGACAGGTATCCTCCGTTCGTCGAGTACCACACCCTTAGGTTTCAATACCACTAGGTCGTTGGGTTCGTCCTTTACGATCAGTTCCCAATCGTGCTCGTTCCACTGCTTGTTGTATCGTACCAACGGCTTGAAGTTGCACTCTTTCGCAACGTGGTGGGCCGTCATCAAATACTCAACCCCACCAACGTCCACAATTACGCCGCTTCCTAATGGGAGTCCTCCTAAAGGACCTGACGCGCCCAACCACAAAACTCTGTTGAGCACGTCTGCCGTTGGGGGTTTAATCATCCTTTGTCATCCGTCTCAGATACTTGGCTCGCCGTCATGCTTTACGTCACCATTTTGGGTCCCGGAGCGCGCTCCTGCGTAATACCTCTACCTTGATCCCGAACGCTTGCGGAATGCTACGCATGCACGCACTCAGGCATCAAGAACACGTTATCGTAGTCTAGTTCGAGAGACTAGAACGGGGGTGCAAGCCGTCGGGTCAGCAGGGCGCGGCTTGCCAGCGGCGTGCCTCATAGTCCGTCGACGTCGCCGGGGACGAAGAACAAAGCGTTGGTGGATTGCTCCGCCTCGTCACCAACGGTACCGACGCTGCGTTTAGCTTACCGGTGCCTAATTGCATCGCCTCGGCACCATTTTCAACGTTTTACAGAGGCTGTGTGCTGCGAACCGGGCCGTCAAGAAACGTCGCCATCAAGCCTTTCACTTCTGGGGTACGAATTGTGGTCCGAGTCATTTAAGTTATTGTCCTTATTGTGTTATTGGCGAAGAGGGAGGAAGCGCGACTGGAAACCTGTACCCCGGACGGACACGTGCATGAATTGGTCGGTTGCGCGAGGCTACCGCGAGAACATCCCGGCGGGCGACGCAATTTCCGCGGCGCTACCGAAGAACGGCGGCGCATCTCGGAAGCCGAAGGTCGTCGTGATGATCGACGGTGAGACCGATGATAGCAGTTCGATGATCCGCTTCCTGATCCATACTTGCAACATCGACCTCCAGGGGGTGATCAAGACAAATGTCCATTTTCCAGCGCCGCGGATCGCAGGAGCGCGACATGATGGATCAGCGGAGGGACACATGCCGTTTCCACCCGGCGGGTCATCTACCGCGCAGGCGGTGTTCGCGCAACCGCAATGCGGCTCGGGCATAGTCGCCGTCTGAGTCGGCTAGTCTGTAACGGCATGTGAGATACAAACAAGCGTCGGGCATGATACGCAGATTGAATTTTGTTGGAAGGAAGACGATGCGTTCCACGATCTCCCTGGGTCTTTTCCTGTTTGCCCTCGTAACCATTCATGCCTTCCGTCCCGCGGAGCCTGTTCAACAGGATGTGCAGAACGAGGTGGTTGTCGCCCTCGAATCCTTGGCGGCAGAGTTGGCGGTGGACCGGCCGGGTGACGCGGCAGCGTATACGGAGCGTTTGCGAGTCTACCTGGAAGCGAACCCCGCGTTCTACAGGGCTGCCGCCGCGCTGCTGGACGAGACCGGAAACGTCACCGGGAGCCCCTACGTCCATCGGTCTGCCGAGGGCTTCCGCACGCTCGATCTTGCCCAGCCCGATTACAACATCCAGGAGCAGGAGTGGATCACGATGCCTTGGCTGCCGAGGCAGGTGCCTGGACGCCCCCCTACTTCGATGCGGGCGGCGGTGAGATCTGGATGATCACGCGCGCGGTACCGGCGCGGGACTCGGAGGGTGTCTTTGCCATCATCACCACTGATCTTCCTGTGGACGCTCCCGGCCAGTAGGTTTGTCCCTGGACAAGATCTCGACGAGGCATCCCGGAACTCACAGGCGCAGCCCGGCCTCGACGGTCGCTGCGAACGTCTCGACTTCATGGCCCGACGTTTGCCGTATGAAGCGAATGGCTCGTGCCTGGCCTGGCGAGCGCAATGTGCGGGAAGACGGTGCGGGAGGCACGGTGCGGCTGCGGTTCGGGGCGTGTATACCATTGTTGCTGCGGTGCGTACTGAGGACTGGACGCGCGCCTGAGACGGTCCGCATTTGGGCGGCACTCTATACGCGACGATGCCGTCATCAATGGCCATGGCAGCGCGAGCCATGCGGTGTTGACAGGGTGTTGATTCGAGGAAAAGGCCACCGTCTTCTCGAGTTCTTGGATAGGAAAAGTTTCTATTTTTCAGATAGATAAACTCATGCTAGGCTGGCTTGCGAAATCTTGAAGTAAATTCAATTGTTTCGCGGTGGATTGATCAAGCGGCCAATCCGCATTTTGGGGCCCGGTGGCCTCTATTGAAGTCTCGGTAGCCTCTATTGAAATCATGGAGGTTGAGGCCCGGCGGCATCAATCGAAATCATGGAGGTCTGCCCGCCTACCTTTTTGCTCAGGCGCAGCGGCAGGTTCCGGGACCGGAACCTGCCCCATGCGTTCAACGGCTTGCTCCCGGTAATGAGCAGGTCCGGGGCGGATTGACGCACTTCTGCCAGGATTTCCGTCATCGGTTCTCCGTACCTGACCCTGAAACCGGCCTTCAATCCTTCCGCCTGGCACCTTTCGCCAAAATCCATGTCCACCCGCTCCGCGCGTTCCTGCAAGCAAGCGTCCACATATTCCAGGTACTGTTTACGCCCCTGGGCATGGATTTCGTCGTAGAAACGTTTCAGCCAGGGGTCGACGACATGCAGGGCAGTCACTTCAGCCGGCCGGGAAAGGCCCAGGGAAATCGCGTGTTCGATGGCACGCCTTGTATGCGGCTCGCCATCGATACAGACAAGGATCTTCATGGCGATGACCCATCAACCTCCGGTCACCCGCAACAACTGGCTGCCGATGAGCAGCACCGCACCGAGGCCCAATATCATCTTGACCAGGGATGCGGACATGCCGATCGTGAACGCCGTACCACCGGCCTTTTTCATGTCGTTTATGGAGATGGAAAGACCGATGCCGGCAAACCCGATGGCGAAACACCACGTATATACCGCGTTCATGGCCCAGAACGGTGAGCCGACGATTCCCGGGCCCCCAAGGGACGGGAGATTCAGGCTGTTCAGGAGTACCAGCAGGAAGAATCCAAGGATAAAGATCGGGAACTTGTCCCTCACCAGTTGCCACTTGCCGATCTCATGACCCGGTTCCTGCTTACCGGTGCGCAGGATGTAGAACCACAGGGCGAACAACACCACCAGGGGCAGAAACATGATTCGGGCCACGTTGATGAGCACCGCGGTATTCAGGGACTCGGGCCCGTACCACTCCGCCGCCGCCACCAGTTGCGCCGTATTCAGGATCGCAACCGCGGACCAGGCGCCGAACTGCGACTCCGACAAACCGATGCCGTTGCCGATGTAGGGCATCGTGAACAGCATGAGCGTTCCAAACAGCAGAACCGTTCCGATGGCATAGGCCATTTCAAGTGGATTCGCTTTCACCACGGGCGAGGTGGCAATGATTGCGGAGACGCCGCACACGCCGGTACCGGCGCCCATGATGCCCCCGAGCCCGTCGGAGACGCCCCATCGCTTGCACCACCACATGACGACAATGGCGGTGCCGAAGATGAATACCACCGTCAGGGCGAGGCCCACGCCCCCTACCCTGACGACGTCGGACCAGATGTAGTGAACGCCCAGTATGATGATGCCGGGCTTGATGATCGGGCGGGCAGCGCTGATACCGGGAAGCAATACCCTTGGTATCGGCAGAGTATTACGTATCAGGATTCCGCCCAGTAGCAGGATCACCACGTAGTTCAATTGCGCGCTTTCCCAAAGAAAGGTGGCCCAGGCTTCGCCGGCCTCGTGATAGCTGCGAATGAACCGATCCAGGTTCCTGCCAAGGAAGGCAAACGCAACGCAAAACAGGAACCCTGGAACAAACCTGCCCCAGTCAGGAACGAAAAGATATTTGAGTCTCTTCACTATAGCCTCACGTTGGCGATCGCTGATTTGGTGGAGCCAGGCAGCGCGGATGTCGTTAAAACAGATACAGCATCGAGCTGAAGAAGTGATGGATCTGCGCGGGAAATGCCACGCTCAGGAGAAGAATGCCCATGGCGATGATGAGAGCCCAGATGTCCTCGCGTTTTTCGGAGGAAAACGCCTTCTCCGAGACGTCCCGCACGTCAGGCGTCTGCTGTCCCTGCGGCGCGTCGGGCTTGGCCATGGTCTACCTCCGTCAATGGTCAGGCCGACACTCTATCGCACACGAGTAGCAATTCAAATTGGGAAGGGTTTGAATACTCCGCGGCGAACCAGGCAAACGTGATCGGCTCGATATGCCTACTCAGAACCGTTGGCAGCCGCCGATCACCCATTAATATGTCGGTTCTGTTACTTCTTTGAAAGGACGGCGATAGTCAGGAGAACCAGATAAGACAAATAATTCTTGGTATCGGATTAGTGTTCCTGACTGCGACGATAGGTCAACCCGCAGCAGCACAGGTCCCGGACGATGGGAGCCCCCGGCTGGTACAGCTCACGGACAGTGTGTTTCGTGTGGTGCATCGGCCCGGAGCCGCGAATACCTCTGTCGTCGTAACGGATGAAGGACTCATCGTTATTGACGCCACCTGCCGCGGCCAGGGAAACCCGGTGTGGCTCAAGTCCGAATTGGACCGGCGTTACGACGTACCGGTCAAGTACGTCATTCTCAGCCATGATCACGAGGACCACATTTGCGGGCTGCAGATCTTCGATGACACCGCCATCACCGTATCGCATGCGAACGCGCGCAAACATATTGTCAGAGAAGGTCGGAATACCTCGGTGCCAGACGTCGTATTCGAGCAAGAGATGGAGATTCATCTTGGCGGAAAGACACTATATCTCTACTATTTCGGTCATACGCACAGCAACAACCTCATTCAGATTCACATCCCGGAGGAACGCATTCTGATCGCGCCTGATCTGGCGTGGGGAGAGAAAGCACTCGTGATGCCGGATTTTCGTGACGCGCATGTCGAAAACTTGATCGATACGCTTGGCGTGTTATCCAAGCTGGACGACGTCGACATTGTAGTGCCGGGACACCTGGAACCGACCACGCAACAGAGTTTTCTTTATTTCCGCGACTATGTGACGGCTCTCCGGGAACGTCGACGAGAATCCAGTCGACTTCACAAATGATGAAGACTGCAAGAATCGCGCGAACAGAATAGTATGGTGTCAGGGGGTCGAGCCGAAGGCATCCGGATCGACGTAAGATAACAATCTCACAATAGGTCTGACGTGGAGGAGAAAGTGTCAAATCTCCGGACCTCGAAGGACATGGTCGTACGAAAAGCGTTTCAGAGGATTGCGATCCTGTTGGCGGGGAGTGTCGGCACGATGGCGTGGAGCCAGGGCGTGCCGGTAGAAACGTCGTCGGTTCAGGCTGACGGCGCCGGCGCAAATGTCGTGCTCACCGTGGAGCAGGTACCGCAGTTCCGCGCGGAAGGATCGTGGCCGAAACTCCCCAGCCAGTGGGTCATGGCCATCGTGGCAAGCACCTGGATCGATGAGCAGGATCATCTGTGGGTACTGCAGCGGCCGAACACCCTGAGCGACCAGGAGAAGCCGAGGGCCGCGCCGCCGGTGCTGGAATTCGATGCCGAAGGCGACTTCATACAGGCTTGGGGCGGCCCCGGAGAGGCTTATGACTGGCCGCAGACGGAGCACGGAATCCATGTCGATCCACAAGGCTTTGTCTGGATCGGGGGCAATGGCAATGATGACCAGATCCTGAAATTCACGCGGGCGGGTGAATTCGTCATGCAGATCGGCAAGGGGGGTCCGATAAAGACAAACGCGGACACGGAGAACCTCTGGCGGCCGGCGGACATGTTCGTCCACGCGCAGACCAACGAACTGTTCGTGGCGGACGGATACGGAAACAAGCGCATCATTGTGTTCGACGCCGACACCGGCGCGTTCAA
Organism: Candidatus Rariloculaceae bacterium; assembly: GCA_965262365.1. Lineage (GTDB taxonomy): Bacteria > Pseudomonadota > Gammaproteobacteria > Steroidobacterales > Rariloculaceae > UBA6522. The sequence continues at coordinate 1,056,316 of OZ253541.1, read as the reverse complement.
GCGCATGTGGGGCGCGTTCGGCAACGTCCCGGCGGACGACTCTCCCGCCGCTCCCGGCGAGGGGGGAGACGCCGCGCCGCTGCCACACCCGCCAGGCCCGGATGGCGCCCCGCAATTTACGCCACCGGTGCATGCCGTAAAGGTCTCGACCGACGGTCTCGTGTACGTCGCCGACCGCGGCGGCCGACGCGTCCAGATATTCACGATCGCCGGTCAATTCGTCGATCAGGTATTCATCGGACGTGAATGCCGCGCGCCGGATTGCGGCAATGGGCAAACCGCTGCCGGTCTGGCGTTCTCGCCGGACCCGGAACAGAGCTACCTGTACGTGGCCAATCGAAGCCAGGCACAGATCATGGTCTTCGACCGCAGGACGCTGGCGTTCCTCGATGCCTTTGGATCGTGGGGCTCGGGCCCGGGACAGTTCGGTACACTCCATCACTTGTCCGTCGATTCGGAAGGAAACCTCTACACAGCGGAAGTCACCCCCGTGAATCCCGAAAACCGACGAGTACAGAAGTTCACGTTCACGGGTTTCGTTCCGTTACCGATCATCAACAAGAACAGGTAGCGTATCGCCGCCAGGAGATCATCCAATGAATAACGTCCATGTGAAACGTCGATGCGTCATAGCGTGCCTGGGAGCGTCCCTGTTTGGAGCCTCTTCCCTGATCGCCCAAACCGAGACCGTAATCATCCAAACCAATTACGCCGGGAGCAACGCGCACATCATCGACCCGGTCACGAACGAGGTCGTCGACACGATCGAGGGCGTGCCAAAAGCGCATGCGGTCGTCAACCACCCCGATGGGACCTACTTTTACTTCGCGAACGAACATATCGATGTCGTCGACGTGGTCGACATCCAGACACGGGAAGTCGTTGAGCAGATTCCGCTCATGGACCGACCGAACAAACTCGTGATCAACAAGGCGTTCGGCAAACTCTACGTAGGCATTCGCGACTCGGCCTTCGTGCAGGTCATCGACCTGGACTCCCACAAGGTGGTCAAGACCATCCCGGTGCTCCACGGCGTGCACAACGTCTACGTGACGAAAGACGACCAGTATGTGATCGCAGGGCTCGGCGCGACGCCGGCCACGCGGGACGAACACACGATCCAGGTCATTGACCCAAATACCGACGAAGTCGCATGGGGCATCTCTCTGGATGGCCACCGGGTACGCCCGATGGCCATCGAGTCCCATCCCGACGGCTCGCCGAATCGCGTGTTCGCTCAGGCCACGCGACTGAACGGGTTCTTCGTAGTGGACTGGGACAAACGCGAGGCCGTTGACTTCATAAACCCTCCCCCGCTGCCCGTATCGCAACAGAACTTCGACGGGATTCAGGAAGGAACGGGTCATGGACTCCTGGTGCTTCCCGATCAATCCGCGCTCTGGTATGCAAGCCGGCTCGACAGTCGCGTCTACGCATGGTCGCTGCCGGGACTCGAGTTCCTCGGCGGAATAGACGTCGGCCCCTCGCCGCAATGGCTCACTGCGACGCCCGACAGCCAGACCCTGTATGTCAGCATGGTCGGCTCGATGGAGACCGTCGCCCTGAACACCAATACTCATGAAATAGTGGCTCGAATACCGGTAGGTTTTGGACCAAAACGAAACTCCACTCATACCATTCCGATCGGAACGGCCCGATGACCGCTCTGACTCGGGCCCGGCCGCGTGAACGTCGCGCGGCTCCGGTCCGTTTGACGGTACTCTCGATTGTCATGTTCGGTGGGCACGCGGAGGCACAGACCGGGCTCGACTTCGAGTTCTATCGTACAAACGTCGAACCGATATTCATTCAATCCCGGGGCGATTTCCTGCCGCCCGATCCGGGAGACCCGGCGTGTGTCATGTGCCATACCTGGCAGGCCAACACGCCGCTGATGCTCGAATCTCTCGAGACGGACGAAGATGGCGGCGTTTTTTGGACCGAGACCCAGTCACGCAGAAACTTCGAGGTGGTCTCGCGCCTTGTAACACCCGGTGACCCCCAGAACAGCCGGCTGTTGCAGACACCGCTGAGCGCCCAGAGGGGCGGCAGTGCGTTTCATACGGGCGGCAAGGTCTGGGATTCGCAGGAAGATCCGGAGTGGCAAACGCTGGCCGCGTGGGTTCAAACCGGGTCGGCATCCGCTGCATCGATGGAACAGGCGCCGGAGATCGACTACGAATTCTTCCGGGCGTGCGTGCAACCGGTCTTTTTTCAGGTCACACCAGGCGGCCTTTCGTGCGCCAATTGCCACAGCCTGGAATTCACCCAGACGGATCCCGAGGAGTCCTGGAACGCCGTCCAACGCTTGATCGAGCCGGGACGCCCCACCGAGAGCCGCCTGTTGATGCACGCTCTGCACCCCGATGGCGGGGGCGACTACGTGCATAACGGGGTCCGTAGATGGCTTTCCCGCGAGGATCCCGAATGGCAGATGCTTGCTGCGTGGGTCAACGGGGAACGAACGGGCACTGACTGTCGCCCCTGACACTCCACTTATAGTTCTACCCCTATCCCCCGGCCGCTGGATGCATTTTTTTGTGAAATGCATAAGGGCTTACTATGCGGTAAGCAGGTCAACTCAGCGTCGGTTTGTACGTTCCGATGTAGAATCGCTCGTGGGGTTCAACTGGAGTTGAAGAAAATGACGACAAGAATTGCCGGCACCAGTATTCAAGCGCTGTTTCTCGCGGCTGTTTTGAGCACGCTTCCCGGGCTGCTCTTTGCGCAGGCTGCGGATCGCCCCGACATCCTCTTCATCGCCATTGACGACATGAACGACTGGATCAGTCCGCTGGACGGGCACCCCCAGGCCATCACACCCAATATGGAAAGACTCGCCGAGCGCGGCCTCCTGTTCAGCAATGCTCACTCGCCCGCGGTCGTCTGCAACGCGTCGCGCACGTCCATGCTGACCGGGCTGCGGCCATCCACGACGGGCGTGTACTTCAATCAGAACACCTGGCAGGAAAACGAGCGCGCCACCAGCGTGCGGACGCTGCCCGGCTATTTCATGGACTCGGGCTATGAAACGGTCGGCTCCGGCAAGATCTTCCACAGCAACAACAACGACCGGACAGCCTGGAATTCATACTATCCGTCTTTCGATCACGAGCGGCCGAGCGAGGCCACGCCGTCGGGACGTTTGCCAGCCAACGGCAACGACTTCGGCGGCACAACCTTCGATTGGGGCCCGATCGTGGCCGAAGATGCGGCGACCGCGGACGGTCAACTGGCCGACTGGATGGCTAGGCACCTGAACACGGCGAGCGACGGACCGCAGTTCAATTCGGTCGGTTTTCGCCGTCCGCATCAACCCTGGTACGTGCCGTACAAGTACTTCGACATGCATCCCATCGATGCCGTCAAACTCCCGCCGATCGTGGAAAACGACTTTGATGATGTCCCGGACGCCGCGTTGCGAGGAAACTTCGTGATCGAAGGCTCTTCGGTCAATGGTCAAACCAACCAGTACCTGCATGAGTGGGTACTTGCAAACGATCAGTGGCACGCAGCCGTGCAGGGAAATCTTGCCAGCATTACCTTTGTGGACGCCATGCTGGGCCGGGTGCTCGACGGGCTCGACCGAAGCGGGCGAGCCGACAACACGATCGTCGTCGTTTTCGGGGATCATGGGTTCCACGTTGGCGAGAAGTCGTCCTACGCGAAGAAAACGCTGTGGCGCGAGTCGACCCGGGTGGCGCTGTTCATCGTGGCACCGGGCGTGACCCAGCCTGGCACCAGAACGGATGCACCGGTCTCGCTGCTCGATCTCTATCCCACGCTGACGGAGCTCGCGGGTCTGCCGATGCCCGCACACGTCGAGGGCACGAGCCTCATGCCGCTACTGGAGGACCCCGACTCAGAGTGGGACCGGCCAGTGGTCACGACCAACGGCTATCGCAACCACTCCATTACGGGCGACCGCTACCACTACATTAGCTGGTCGGACGGGTCCGAAGAGCTGTATGACTTTGCGACCGATCCGCACGAATTCACGAACCTGGCAGGCGATCCCGAGATGAAGGCGGTCAAGAGCGAGCTCGGCGCATGGCTACCTGATGAGAACGCGCCGGATGTGAGGCCTTGATGAACTTGAGAAGAATAACGATGAAACAACACGTTGCAGCGAGCCTGTCCGCGCTGGTTCTCCTGATGACCGCGATCTCCCCTGACGCCGGGGCTCAGGATGCGGAGGGGGCGATCACCGTCTTCGACGGCAGCAACCTGGATGGCTTCATACTCACCGGCGACGCCAACTGGCACACGGTCGGCGAGGTGGTCGAGGTAACCGAGGGAAACGGCTACCTGGTCGTCAAGGAACCCTACGCGGATTTCGTGCTGACGCTGGATTTCTGGGTGTCGAGCAGCGTCAACAGCGGCGTGTACATTCGTTGTCCGTCTCCGGACGAGCACAGCGGAAGAATCTGCTATGAAATCCAGATTCACGACTATCGTCCGAACCAGATCTACCGAACCGGCGGCATCGTCCGTCACCGGTCTCCGGCCGAACACGTCACTTCGCTTGGACAGTGGAATTCGTACGAGATCAGAGCCGAGGGCGAGCACATTACGGTCACATTGAACGGCATCCTCACCGCGGAAATCGAAAACGCCGACTACATGTGCGAGCAACCGTGTGCGCATCGTCGCGACGGCTATATCCTGCTGCAATACAGCGACGACTCCGGCGGTATTCTCAAGTTCCGAAACGTCCGGATTCTGCCGCTGTAGGACGGCATGCCGCCAACAAGGGAGAGAAACTACACGACATGAATACGCTTTTACGAAATCAATGTGTTGAAATTTGTGCGATGGTCGTGGCAGTCGGTCCGACTGGCGCATTTGCGCACCATGGAACGGCGGGCCGCTACGAGGCGGAGCTTCATGAAATCTCCGGAACTGTCGTCAGCCTGATGTTCATCAACCCTCACGCGCTGCTCGCCGTGGAGGTAGAAGATGACGAAGGCAACCCGGTGCGGTGGATGGCCGAATTCAACAATCCGCCGCTGATGGCCGAGCAGGGATGGCACAAGGATATCGTCAAGCCCGGCGACAAGGTGACGATTATCGGGCTTCCTCTGAGAAACGGGGCTCCGGGCATTCGTCTATCACGCGGGGCGAACGGCGCCAAGGTCATCATGACGGAAACCGGCGAGGAGATCTTTCGTGAGGAACCACCGAACTGACATGACTAAGAAAACGCTCTCTCTGCTGTTGGCGTTGGGGTTTGCTCTTACCGCGGCCTGTACCGGGCCCACGGATGAGACCGCGGCGCCGGCGATGAACGACTCGGCCGGTGCGGGACCCGAACCAAACACCGCTCCAAGTACCGAACCAGGCACGCAGATCACCCAGGTCGCCTATGTCAAGGCGTCGAATGCCGGATTCGGCGACAATTTCGGAGCCGGCAGCTCGGCGATCGGCGACGACGCGGTTTCGCTGAGCGCCGATGGCATGACCCTGGCCGTGGGCGCTCCGTTCGAGAGCAGCGGCGCCGCGGGCATCGATGCCGACCAGGCGGACGACGCCGTCTATGGCGCGGGCGCCGTCTACGTTTTCGTTCCCCAGGGAGACACCTGGGTTCAGCAGGCCTATATCAAGGCCTCCAATCCGGGGGTCACGGATAATTTCGGATTCGCCACGGCGCTGAGCGCCGATGGCAACACCCTGGCCGTATCGGCACACTTCGAGGCCGGCGGCGATACCGGGGTCGATGCAGACCAGGCTGACGACTCGATTCCGCAGGCCGGCGCAGTCTATGTCTTTACGCGCAGCGGCACGACATGGACTCAGCAGTCCTATATCAAGGCATCGAATACCGGCCATATCGGCCAGCGCCTGGATCCGGACGAGCAGCCGGACCTGGCTGGGGAAAATTTCGGTCCCATCGCGTCAGGCGAATACAGCTACGCGGATTCCTACGGCGAGATGTTCGACGACGGCGACCAGTTCGGCGCGGCGATCGCGCTGAGCGACGACGGGAATGTCCTGGTGGTCACCGCAACCGCCGAAGACAGCGGCACACCGGGCGTGAACAGCGACCAGTCCGACAACTCCAAGCGTTCCGCCGGGGCTGCGTATGTATTCAGGCGCGAGGGAACGACGTGGAGCCAGACGGCCTATATCAAGCCGTCAAACCCGGAGGTGGACGCGTTGTTCGGTTACTCGGCGGCGCTCTCGGCCGACGGCCGCAGAGTCGCCATCGGCGGATACGATGAGGACGGTTCGCCGGCCTCGACCAACGAGTTTCAGGACGGGCTGGTCCGGGGGACGGGCGCTGTATACGTCTTCGATTTCGACGGCGACACCTGGCACCAGACGGGCTACCTGAAAGCGTCCAACGCCGAGCGGGGGGATTCCCTCGGGGTCGCGGCGGTGATCAGTGACGACGGCAAGACGGTGATCGCAACTGCCCAGGACGAGGACGGGCTCTCCACCGGTATCAACAACATCCCCGGCCCCGATTACCAGGATGACATACGCCCGACGACGGGCGCGGTATATGTGTTTGTCGAAGAAGACGGCACATGGTCCCAGCAGGCCTACATCAAGGCATCCAATACCGGATCAGGCGACGTGTTCGGCTCGCGGCTTGCGGTCAGCGGCGACGGCAACGTACTCGTGGTGGGGGCCCAACTGGAGGACAGCGGCTCCCAGGGGATCAACGGGTTCCAGGACGACGACTCGGCGCTGGAGGCCGGCGCGGTTTACCTGTTCACCAGAAGCGGCGACACATGGGCGCAAGATGCCTACATCAAGGGCTCGAATACGGAAATTTTCGATGAGTTCGGCAGTTCGGTCAGCATCAGCGCCGACGGCTTGCTAGTGGCGGTGGGCGCGTACTTCGAAGACAGTGCCGCCACTGGAGTGGGTGGGGATCAGAACGATAATTCGATGCTCGAGGCCGGGGCCGTCTACCTGTTTGGCCGATAAGAACACGGACACAGGTGAGGAGAACGTGGAGACGCCACTTGCCGTAGTGGCCGTCGCGTACTCCGCATGAGAAAACGCCGCCTCCGAAGAGGCGGCGTCCGCAGAATTGCTAATCGCCGTAACTCAGGGCGTCATGGCGAAACCGACATCGCGCTCACCCCCCGAAGCGCATGGTGAACTCGGCGCCCCACTGGGCCGGCGCCTGGTACAAGGTCTTGTACGAACCCGAGCGGCCGTTTCCGCAGCGGTAGAGGATTCGCTCGTCCGTGATGTTGTAGCCGAACAAGGACGCCTGCCAATTCGCGCTCTCGGGCTCATACGTGGCGCGCAACCGGAACTTGGCATAGCTTTCCTGGTGGCAATTGGTTGATCGCTGGCCGACGTCCAGACCACTGCGCCACTCGAACCCTTCCTGCGTGTACACACCGAGCTGCGGCGTCAAGGTCGCGCCATTGCCCATCAGGAAGGCATGCTCGACGGAGGCCGTGACGGTCCACTCGGGCGTCCGATTGGCGATGGAGGAGTCCGACACGTCCACCCGGGGGCCGGTGGGATTGTCCAGGTCCGTGACCAAAAAGTTGCTGTACTCGGAGTTCAGAAGGCCCACGTCCAGGGAGACGAAGCCGCCGTCCCACGGGCTCGCCCGCATCTCGAACTCGATGCCGCTGATGGCGACATCCGCGGCGTTCTGCGTGTATTCGAGTCCCTCAACGTCGCCGAAACGGCCATCGGTGTTGTCGACGTTGATCGCCTCCTGCTTGTCCGTGTAGTCCATGGTAAAGATGGCGGCAGCCACTTGCAGCCGACTGTCGAACAACGTTCCCTTGAACCCGATCTCGTAGTTGGTCACGAACTCCGGGCCGTAGGGAATGATATCGATGATCCTTTGGCGCACTTCCGGAGAGGTGAAATCCGGAGCGTTCGGATTCAGCTCGTCATTGAAAGCCCCGGTCAAATAGCCCTCCGAAATGGTCCCGTAGAGCATGCCGCTGTCGAGAATGCCTCCCGGATTCAGATGCCGGGAGAGGCTGAATGTCGGCGTCATCTCGGAGAAGCTCGCGCTCACGTCCGCGTGGACGCCTCTTTCGAGAACGCTCGAACGGTTCATGAGGTACACGGCGTTGCAGAACGTCAGCGGCGACGGTTCGCCCGGATTTGCTTCGCCGGTTACGGAGTCGGGGTTGTGATTGCAAGTGCCCCGCTGGGTTGCGTACTCGATGTGCGCCTGCCCGCGGTCATCCTGCATCCACCGGGCGCCAACCGCCAGGTCCCAGTTCTCGGCCAGGGTGTAAACCACGTGGCCGTAGACCGCAGTGGACTCACCCAACGTCCGCCCGGCGTTCGTCGAGGAACGGCGGTCGCCGACGCTGTCCGGCAGTCGGTGGAAGAATGTGCCGCCCTCGGGCGTGCAGATTATGTCGTCATCGTGCATGCCATTGATGGTGCCCGCAGGCAAGCCCGTGTCGGGGTCGATCGAGCCCCCGTCAGGATCCCACGCCGCGATCCAGTCGCTGAGGCAGGTTGCGTTACCGGCCTGGGCCTGGTCGTCGAACCAATAGAGCCCAGTCGTCAGCGTCAGCCGGTCGCCGATGTCGCCGTTGAAGATCACTTCGAACTCGTCCGTGGAACGATTGACGCCGCGGCTGCCCCGCGGATTGTTGCCGATGTGGTCGATGATCCCCGGCCCGAAATCACGGTCCTGGTAGTAGCCATACGAGGCATACCGTGAGCCGAACTGGGCCTGCACGGACGCGGCCGCGAACGGCCCGAGCTCGCCGTCGGAGTCCCACCTTGCATTCACGGTAAACATATCGTTGTCCACATCGGAGTAGGTATCGGCGTCCTGGTAGGTCTGATAGACGCTCCCGGAAGCGATATTCTCCGCGCACGAGTTCAGGAATGCCGCGTTGGCGCCCGGATACAGCGCATCAATGCGCAGATTCGATCCGCCGGGACCGAAGTTCTCGATCCGATAGGCGCGGTTGTCGTTATTGCCGCCCCAGGGACCCGAGCCAAACCCATCGTTGAACGGACCCGGACCCGTATAAATCACGTCGTCGGCCGTACCCAGAACCAGGTCGCGACCCGCAAACGGCATCGGATTCTCAGGCGTCCCACCTTGGGCGGCGCCGATCAACCGATCGTACATGTCCTGGCGTGGACGCGGCAGGCATTGGCCGCCCTGGTTGTCGTCGCGGTCCCGCGCGACGGAAAGCCGCGTGTCGATCGTCCAGTTTTGCCCCGGTTCCCAGCGCAATGCCAGACCCAGGCTCTGCTGGTCCGTGCCGCTGGTGGGTTTGTTGGTACGCCGGTTGAAGTAGTAACCATCCTGTACCTCGGATGCGATGTTGCCCCGGAAAAAGAGGTTCTCGGTAATCGGTGTATTGACCATCGCCCGCACTGCAGTCTCGCCAAAATCGGCCGCGCGCAAGGTGACATAGGAGTCGAATTCCGGCCCCGGCTTGGCGCTGATGAGGCTGACCGCGCCACCCGTGGTGTTCTTGCCGAACAGCGTGCCCTGCGGGCCGCGGAGGACCTCGACCCGCTCGATGTCCACAGTGCTCATGAAGGCCCCGAGACTACCCGAGAGGTAGTGGCCGTCGATGTACGCGCCCACGCCGAAGACCTGCGCCGGGTTCGAGAATCCGCCGCCGATGCCGCGGATATAGAAGCGCGTGTCGTTCTTGCGTTGGTCCTCGGTCAAAACCACGTTGGGCACGAACTCCGTGATCTGCTCAAGGTTGTAGATACCCTGAGCCGTCATCGCATCGGCCGTAATGGCCTGAACCGACAGGGGCAGTTCCTGGAGGCTTTCTTCACGGCGGCGTGCCGTGACGATGACCTCCTCGAGCATCGCCGCCGCCGAAGCCGACTGCCCCTGAGCAGCCACCGGCCCGGAAATAAATGTGAAGGCCGAAACCGACACGGCCATGGCTCCAATTGCGTAGTGCTTGAGTTTCATGATTTTCCCCTGAATAAATCGGAGACTAACGGACCTCCGGGCCCGCAGACTGTTGTAAACGAGCGACAGTTGGAAACGCCCCATCGAGAAGACGCTGTGGATGCACGGTGGAATTGGACTGAGCTTTCCAGCGACGGACTGCCTGCCTGATCGTCTCGACTCGCCGCATACACTGCCAGTCAAGGCCGCTCGCCCAGTTCAAGTCTCACAATGGCACCCCCATGAGTCACTGTCGTAGGTGAACTCTAGTTGTTTTCCACGCCTACCGCTGTTTTCTACGCCTACCGCCGCGAATTGTCAATTCAAACCGGCACGCGTGACTGATATTTAATGTGGCCCTAATGTAACAGAGCCGAAGGGGCTAATTCAGGGTGTTCTTCAACACCAGCACGGCCGGCCCCGTTTGCGCCAGTTCATCATAGAGTTCCGGATAGGCGAACATGCCCACGCGCAGGTATGCTCCGCCAAGCACCACATCCACGTCTCCGTCCCCGTCAACGTCGCCGGCATCCATGGTCATCCAGCGGCCCTGCATCGTTTCCTCATCCGTGAATGCCCTGAACTCAAACGCCCGGTCCTCTGTCCGAACCGCCCCTCCCTGATTTTCCAGGTAGGTGAACGACTCTCTGCGTGGGGATGAAAAGTCCGGGTAGAACGCGGTCGCCGCTATATCCAGGTCGCCATCGTTGTCGAAGTCCGCCGCCTTGGCGATGAAAGCCCCGTACATCGGGTAGAAGTACGCCTGCTCGAAACGGGCGCCGCCGCGGTTGAGATAGATTCTCAGGCCATGGTAGTTCTTCAGCGTGTTATAGGGGTCCGAATCAACGTTATCTCCATTGACGGCGAGAACATCCATCAACCCGTCGGCATTGAAATCCTGCAACTCGAAGTAAGTATGGCCGTAAGCAGAATCCGTTTCGAAGACCAGCTGATCGACGAACCGATTCCCACCCTGGTTGACAAAGAGATGGAGCCCTTCTCGCGCATCCGCTACCAGTACCATGATGTCCAGCAAACCGTCGGCGTTGAAGTCGTGCGCTTCAACCTTGACGGCGCCCGGAAGACCCAGCAGAAGGTGCTCCTCGTAGCCCCCGTCCTCCCGTGACCCAAACCAGGAGACGTTGCCCGTCGTCGAGCCGAATCCGGCCACGATGAAATCCAGGATTCCATCGCCATTCAAATCCACAGCCTCCATATCAGCCAGACGGTAGAGATCGTCCAACACGACGGTAAGACTGGCGTCCGCCGTACTCTGATTGACCAACTCGACGGCGGCGATGTGGGCGGGTCCCGCTTCCGATGGCTCCTCTGCCAGCAGATCGCCGATTGAGGCAACATATGCGGTATCGCCGACGAATTCGATGTCCACAGGCGAAATACTCCGGCGAAATCGCCTCGGAGCCACCTTTATGCGGCCGTTTCTATCGAGAATCGTCAGGGCCTGCTCTCCGGAGTCGCCAATGTAGACCTCGCTCGTATCCTCCCTGATACGTACCAGTGTCGTTATCGGCAGCGGCGGTTGATAGTTGGATCTGGTACCGCGAAATCTGGGGAGATCCCACTCCAGTTCCGGCTTGCCGACCTGCGGAAGGGAGGCCGCAGGCGCGGTATCGATGTAGTAGCGCCGCAGCGTTTCCCAATCGTCGTCGTCCAGAGCCGGCGCGGCCGGCAAGACACCGTCGCGCTCGAGGAATTCGAGCCGACTCCGGACGTTGGACTGAACCAGCTCCGGTTCTTCGTCCAGGTAGTCGGTGTCCTCGATCCCAAGCCAATAACCCATGTAGCCGAGCGTCGCGACCCAACTTCGCTTGGGAAGAATCTCCGGCGCGGGCTCGATATGGCACGCCGAGCAGTAGAGCGCAGCGAGCTCCGCGCCCCGTTGAAGCTTCCTTTGACGCTGGACCCCAACCGCTACAACGACCGAGATTCCAACCAGGAACAAGCCGATGAACAGTTTCCTTCCGGAGGTCATCGGCGTCAGTAGGCAAACATGTAAACCGCTCCGGAATCGCTGGCCGAATCATCGGTCGGGTCGCCGTTGAGTCCTCTTGCCGAACTGTCTTCGCCGTGCGCCGCCACGGCCATGATTCTCCCGTCGCCGCTCAAGGCGACGGCGCTTCCGAACTCATCGCCGCTCTGTGCGTTGGAGGCCTTCACATAAGCTTGCTGAGTCCAGTCGCCATCGGAACGTGTGTAAAGGTAGACGGCTCCCGACTCATCGGCCTGATTGCCGCCCTCTCTCCAGGCATCCAGATTCGGGACGATCAGAAACGGCGCCGGGTCCGATCCGTGGACGCCCGTGGTCGCTTCATCTTCCAGGTACGCGGTCACCGCGAGCGAATCGCCGTCGCCGCTCAACGCAAGCCGGACCCCGTAGGAATTGTAGGGTCTCGGATTGGAGGCTTTCACGAACGCCTGTTCGGTCCATGTATTTCCCTGGCGAACGAAGACATATGCGGCGCCAACCCAGATATTGGCGCCGATGTCTTCGGGCGAGTCGTTGTCGCATCCGGGCGGATTGACGCCGGGCAGAAGACAATCCTCGTCGCCGGCGCCAGCGGCGATGGTGCCGCCATCGTCGCTGATGGCCACCGAGTACCCCAACTGGTCCGTCCGCTCGGTTCGCGACCCCTTGAGGTAGGCTGTCTCGCGCCACGTGTCGCCGTCGAACTCAAAGACGAACAACGCGCCCGATGCGCCGCGCAAGTTGTCATCGGGCCCGTTTATGATCCGGGTTCCGCCATCCTCGTCGTAGCTGCTCGCCACGAGCGTCGTGCCGTCGGCGCCAAGGGCAACGGCAAAGCCAAACAGGTCGCCTTGCTCGGAGTTCGAAGCCTTGACATAGGCCTGCTGAGACCATGTCTCGCCCACCCGCGCATAGATGTAGACCGCGCCTGAATCGCTCAGCGAATCGTCCTGCTGATTGCCGTTGATGCTTCTGGAGTTGCTGTCTTCGGTAGTCGCCCCCACGGCCAACCTGTCCCCGTCGGCGCTCAGCGCAAGCGAATACCCGAACTGGTCACCGTCCCCAAACTCATCCGCGACACCCGCCCTGCCCGTGTTTGACGCCTTGATGTAGGCCTGCTGGGACCAGGTCGTGCCGGCGCGGGTAAATACGTAGACGGCTCCCGCCTGCGGGATGGATTCGTCGTCCTCGTCGCCGTTGATTCCGATCGCCGCACTGGATTCGAAATGGGCCGCCACCGCCAGTGTATTGCCGTCACCGCTCAACACGACGGAGGATCCGAAGTGGTCGGATGTCCCCGTGTTGGATGCCTTCACGTACGCCTGCTGGATCCAGTTTTCGCCCTGGCGGACAAAGACATACACGGCACCGGAAGCAAAGCTGGAGTTATCGTCCTGCTCGCCGTCGATACCCCTTGCACCGCTGCTCTCGTAAGGCGCGCCAACGGCCATCGTGTTTCCATCCCGGCTGATCGCCACCGAGTTTCCGGTGTGACCCGTATTGGCGCCGCCGCAGCCGAAATGATCGTATGCCTCCCCGTTGGATGCCTTGAGGTAGCTGACCTGCACCGGCTGGAGCCCGGCGGTAACCGATGGGATTGACTGGGCTTGCACTGCCCGGTGACCGTTCAACGAGGCGCTGAGCACCCATAGCATTCCCATGATCATGTGTTTGCGCATCACATCGTCTCCGTTAAGGTCCCGAATTTCGTGTCAACCAATTTGGAGTTGCTCAAGCTGCTATCGTAACCGCCAATAGGGATCGGCGCTGGGCTAATCATGTATCGTATTAGCGAGTCGTGGTCCAGATTATCCGTTTTGAAAGGGGGACTCATGAATACTGTTACACGCCGATACGTCCTTGCATCACTCGCGGTCGCCGCAGTGATTACGCCCGCCTGTTTGTCAGCGCAAATCGCGTCAACCGCGCTAGTCATCGAAGGCGGTACGTTAATCGACGGTAACGGGGGGCCCCCGCTGCCCAACGCGGCGATCGTCGTCGAGGGCGATCGAATCACCAGCGTTGGCGAGGGGGGGGAGGCCAATTATCCACCGAACGCGGAGATCATCGACGCGGACGGCAAGTTCATTTTGCCGGGCTTGTGGGATGCCATGGTGAGCTACCAGTGGTTCTACGGAGAGATCATGCTCAACCATGGAATCACCTCGACGATCGATGTCGGCATCGCGGGAGAGATCGGTGCGGCGTACCGCGACGGGGTGCTCCTGGGCAGGATCCGCGGGCCGCGAGCGTTTACCGGGATCTCGCGATTCACCACCAGGCCCGCTGGCGACACCGGACTGGAAACTGTGCTGACCCCTGGCCGCACACCGGGTTCGGCCGAAGAAACGCGGGAGCTGGTGCGAGCCTTCACCGCCGGCGGGGCCGACATCATCATGTTCCAGGACGGCACGCTACCGCTGGAGTACTACCTTGCGGGCTTCGACGAGGCCCGGCAGGCGGGCATGCCCGTGTCCACGCGTGCCTACGGCCCGATTTTCGGGCCGCGCGAAGCGGCCGAGCAGGGTTCCAACATGCTGCCGCATTCCGCGGGCATCGGCAGATTGGTCACAAGCGTTCCCCCCGGCCCGGGTGACAACCGCAACGAAGCCGATCTTTTCGCCGATATCGACTGGCAACAGGCTGAAGAACTGATCGAGATACTCGTAGAAAGCGGCGTGGCGCTCGATCCGACGTACAGGAACTCGTGGACGCGATATCCCGCGGACTGGGAGCGATTTGGGGAAGATGTCCGCAATTTCTTTGACACTGCCGACCCGAACCTGATGGCCTACTACCCCGCGGTGCGAATGGAGGCTGCGCTGCAACAATTCCGAGCGCCTCGCCCGACGGGTCCTGTGGCGGAGCGCAGAATGCGCGGGTTCATGAACTCACTGCGGTTCCACAAGATGTTTGTCGACGCGGGCGGGCCCCTGATCCCGGGCTCCGATAGCAACCCCGTAAAGGTGCCGGGCATAAACCTGTTCCACGAAATGATGATTTTCGTCGAAGCGGGCGTGACGCCGATGCAGATCATCCAGGGGGCCACGAAGTGGTCGGCGGAGCTGCTCGACAAGGGGGATGAGCTTGGCACGATCGAAGCCGGCAAGGTCGCGGACATCATTATCGTGAACGAGGATCCGCTGCAGAACATCGAGAATCTGCGCTCGCTCGACAGCGTGGTATTCAATGGTCGCCGCGTTGAACTCGGGTATACCGCCGGCTACAACCCGGTTTTTCGCGTGGAGTCCGAACTTAACCCGCCGGTTTCGCGGCTAATGTGGGTCAAGGCGTTCAGGCCCTTCGCCTTTGAGGGGCGCGGCGGCCGATTCAACGGCAGACCTCCCGTTGGTCCGGGGCAGCCGCTACCCAATCCTGTCGAATCGCCTCAGCCGGCGATCGAAACCATCGCGCCCCTGTCCGTTGAGGCCGGCAGTCCGACGACAACCTTGACGCTCACGGGTTTCAATTTCGTGCGTCGGTCCCGGGTATTTTTCAAGGGGGTTCCCGTGCCTCACGAAACGGTGAGCGGCTCCGAATTTCGAGTTACCATCGATTCGAGTCTGCTTCACGAACCCGGATGGCACGAGATCGTTGTCAGAAATCCCGAGCCGCTGCATCCGGAACTCGGCATGGAGTGGGGAAACGGGACCTCGAACGAGGCGCATTTGATCGTCCGTTTTGCCAATTGAGCTCTGAGGGTCGGGCCGGCGGGCTGCATCAGCACATGGATGAACTCATCGTCGGCAAACGCTGAATCTACGGTAAGGTTCTCCCGTCAAGCTGCTCTCTCAATTGCAGAATGTGACCGTCCGCCGCCATGACGATCTGCCCGATGTGCATCGCGTGCGCACCGTTCCTGCCGCGCCGCCCGGTGATCTCGATCTCGTCCCCCGGCTCCAGCGTGGACTTGGTCCAACCGGCCCTGGCCAGTTTGTTCGGCGCCGTCAAGGCTCCCATCCAGTGCTGAGTCTCGCCAGACTCGGTCACCACATCAAATGACACCTGGGCATGGGGATTGACGAATCGAAACTCCGTCACGGTCGCGTTCAGAGTGACCGTCTCGTTGCCGTAAGCGGCCTGCCCGTGATGCGCGGACGCCGGCAACCCCATCAGGACAGACAGAATCGTTACAAGTTGTCTACATCCGTTTTTCATCGCAACTGTCCTGCTGTCGAGAAGAGCGACTGGTCGCTGACGATTCAGCCCGCCGCATCTGGATCATACTCGCCATGGTGGGCCGAAACTATTGCACGGCGTGCTAGAACTGGTAGCTTAGTCGAGCGCCGATCTCCCTCGGCAGACGCGGCCGGACGTTAAACCCATCCCTGGGTGGAGTCAGGTTATTGTTGGTCCTGAAAGCTATGTCCCTGGGTGTATCGTCGTCGGTCAAGTTGTTACCGAAAAATGTCAAATTCCAGTTGTCATTTCGGAAGTTCACCGAGCCGTTGACAATCGCGTACGCGGGCAGATAGGAAATGTTGAGCACATCCTGGAACTCCTTGTCCGCGTAGCGAATGCCAAGCCGCGCCGACCAGTCCCAACCCCCGACGCCCAGCGCTGCCGTGTAGGTTCCCGCGAGCGACAACGTCGTATCCGGCTGCTGGGGGAGGTCGTTGCCCGCCACCTCGTAACAATCGTAGGGCGCGCCCTGAGCGGTGGTGAGTGTGGGCTCGTACCCGAAATCGTTCACCGGGTCGTCGAGGCAGGCTGCCGCGAACTCCGCATTCGCGATGGCGGCGGCGCCCCTGAAGCTCCAGTTCTCGTTGGCGCGGAAGTTTGCCTCCACTTCGACACCCGACAGATCGCCGTTACCGACGTTGAGAAAACCCATGGCCATCGTGTCCGCCATGGTGAACACTCTGCCTTCCGGATCGAAGTCACCAGTGTTCCACGAGGGGTCGTCCCAGTTGAAGCCAACCGGCTGGATCATCTTCTCCCAATCCATGACGTAGATGGCCGCCGCAAGCTGCAGCCGGTTCTCCAACAGAGTGCCTTTGACGCCCACTTCGATATTGGTGAGCTCCTCCTCGTCGAACTCGAGGAACGAATGCTCGTCGAAGGTGATGAAACCGCCCGCGCGGGCAGCGGTCAGGGATTGCGTGATCGCATCCCTCAGAAAATCGATACTGACGCCGGCGGGGTTGGTACCGCTCGATAACTGACCGTAAGCGGACCAGGTGTCATTGAGCGCATGATTGATCGCCAGACGGGGCTGCACCGACGAGGTCGTATTGTTGAAGCTCAGTCCGGTGACGTTACTGACATTGGTCACATCGTCCTTCTGAAACCGCAACTCCGCGGAAAGCGTGGTGCGATCCGTGGCATCCCAGGTCACGTTACCGTAGATACCGACGTTGTTTGCATCGTCGGAGTTGATCGCGATCGGCAGGAACGGATTGCCCCTGTTGGCTTCGTCCTCAAGACTCAGCACGACGCCCGCGAGCTGGGTATAGATATTGGTGAGGAACTTGTAGTCGAACATGGACGCGCCGACGACCCAGCGGACCGGCTGGTCGCCGGGCGATACCCAGCGTACCTCGGCGTAGGTCTCTTCGATGTTGTTCGGGTTGGCCATGGAGTTGACGCCCATGAGCATTCCCATCGGGAATGTCGGCACCCTGGCGCTCTGATCCGCGTCGAACCAACGCCGCAACTCATCCTCGGAGTAAGACACCAGCACCTGGACCAGGCTGTCGTTGTCCAGCGAATAGTTGAATTCCCCCTGGAAACGATTACGGCTCACGTAGCTGCCGGGATCCAGCACGCTGTACGACTGCGCCAGGTAATAGTTGGGCGTGCCCGGCGTGAGCGTTTCCTCCGGGCGCAGATTCTGCGGAATGCCTCCTGCCGGCGGGGATGGGTCGCAGTTCCAGGCACCCATGAGATAGGTTTCCCCGTTGGGCAGAGTGGTGTTCGTGCACGCGTTCAGCGCGGTCTCAGTGATGTCCCATTGAAGCGGAGGGTCGTCGTCTGTATCCAGCGTCATCAGCCGAAGTTCCATGTCGAACCTGTCGTTGGGCGCCCACACCAACTTGCCGGTGGCGTAGTTGGTCGATTGTCCGCCCACGGTGATGCCGTCCGTGGTATACCACTCATCGGCCCCCTGAAACTCATCGACGCTCACGTCAAGGGTAAAGCCGAGAGTCTCCGTGATGGGGCCGCTGAAGGACAGGCCAAAAATGTTTCTGTCCAGATCTGACGTTGCCAGAAGTACCCTGCTCTCGAATTCCTCGCTGGGATCGTTGGTGATGTAATTGATGGCCCCGGAAAACGTTGCGCGGCCGAACGCGGCGCTCTGCGGCCCGCGCATGACCTCGATGCGATCGACACCCGAAAACTGCAGGGAGCCCGTTTGACCGAGAACCGGGATGCCGTCAATGAAGGAAGTGACCTTCGCCCGAATGGGGTTCTGTGCATTCGATTGCACGCCCCGAACGGAAGCTCTCACACCCTGCCGATCATGGGCCTGGTCGTAGCTGATGCCTGGAGTGAGTTCGTACAGGTCATACTGATTGAGGATGCCGGCTTCCTGAATGAGATCGCCCGTGAGGACGGAAATGGAGACAGGAACATCCTGAAGGTTCTCTTCACGCTTCCGTGCAGTCACCACGATCTCCTCCAACGCAGCGCCCAGGTCCTGGCCCGGCGCTGGAGCCGCGAGTGCGGCGGCAAGACCCAATAAAGCCGTCAGCTGCGTCGCCCGTAAACCCTTGTTATTCATCTTTGAACCCCTTTGCTGGTGCCGACTGGTGAGCCGCGCTGGCAAGCTTGGCGCTACGCTCGATTTGCGCTGCGCGACAGCGCTGCAGCGCATGCTTGGCAAGGGTATCATAGGCCGTCAGGCAAACTCTATTGATGGAACTCGCCCGTTGCAAAATACATACAATGGATCAATGAGCAGCAAGACACCATGGTCTGGACTGGTCATTGCCGTGGTGACCGCGAGCCTCTGGATTGTTCGACCCCTCGATGCACAGACCGTTGCCTCCGAAAACATCATTCTCGGTCGACCCACGGCGGATTCCGTGGCCCTTTATGTGCTGGCCGACGAGGGTACGCGGGTTTTTGCCCAATACGGGAACGCGTCCGGCAGTTATTTGGCCCGGACGACGGTCGTAGAATCCTCCGTAGAAAACATTGCCGAAATTACAGTCGAACGTCTGCAATCGAATACAAGATATTACTACCGACTGAGCTATCGAAACCCCGACGAGCCAGACTACCGGCCGGGTGAAGAACATTCCTTCCATACTCAACGATCAAGAGACAGCACATTCAGTTTTGGTGTGCAGGGCGACTCCCACCCCGATGCGATCATCAGCACCGGCATGGGAGGACGCATGTTTCATCCCGACCTCTATGTCAGAACAATGGAGCAGGTGGCGAGCGATCAGCCGGATCTGTACTTCACGCTCGGCGATGATTTCAATATCTCGCTGGAGATGGCGGACTTCTTCCACGGCGACAGGGATCGACTCAACCAAGGCATCGTCGATGGAGTCTATCTGAACCAGCGTCGTTTTCTGGGAAACATGGCACACTCGACGGCGCTGTTTCTCGTCAATGGCAATCACGAGGAGGCGCGTAGGGCCTTCCTCGGTACGCCTCTTCACGACGTCGCAATCTTTGCAGGGCGGGCCCGTACGCGATTCTTCCCCTTGCCGGCGCCCGATCACTTTTACACCGGCGATACCGAGCCTGTACCCGGTATCGGGTTGCTGAGAGACTATTACGCCTTCACGTGGGGCGATGCATTGTTCGTCACGATCGATCCCTATTGGCATTCGCCGGTTCAGGTGGGCAACTCCGGGGGCGGAATGGGTTTGGGTGTCTGGTCGACACCCCCCTCCAGCGAAACCCAGGCCGAATGGAACAAGGTGGCCATCGGCGCAGAAGACCGGTGGGATCCGACAATCGGCGATCTGCAATACCAGTGGTTCAGAAAGACACTGGAGGAGAGCGACGCCAGGTACAAGTTCGTCTTCGCCCATCACGTGCTTGGCGGCGGGCGGGGCGGTATCGAGCTTGCGAACGACTTCGAGTGGGGCGGCTACGGCGCGGACGGAACCTGGGAATTCGATGAACGGCGTCCGGGTTGGGAACTGCCCTTGCACCAACTCATGGTGAAACATGGCGTAACGATTTTCTTCCAGGGGCACGACCATCTTTTCGTACGTCAGGAGCTGGACGGAATCGTCTACCAATCGGTACCCGTTCCCGCGGATGACACCTATACCGGACGAAACAAGGACGCCTATCTGTCCGGAGATATTCTGGACAATTCGGGTTACCTGAATGTCGCGGTGTCTCCGGAGCGACTTGAAATAAACTATATCCGTACGTATTTGCCCCATGACGAGGTAGACGGCCGTCGGCACGGCGAAGTTGCCTACTCCTACACGGTCGAATGAAAACCTTCCACCAATTGAAGAAGGGGCAATGGGCTCAATAGACTATGCTGCCAGGTCCTTTTGCTGGCTCGGTGCTGTAGCCTCCACCATGCTGGCCGGAGTCAGCCTGGCCCACCACGGCTTCACGAATCACTTTTTCCCCGACCAAGAGAGAGCCATCTCGGGATCGGTCACGGAATTCAGATTCATCAATCCCCACGTGACCATTCACATTGACGTCCAGATCGACGGAGAGATCGAGCAATGGACAGTGGAAATGGGCGGCACATCCGGCCTCCTGGCCAACGGCCGGATGTCGAGCGATTCACTGCAGCCGGGGGACCATGTGGAGGTCGTCGGCCACCCTTCCCGTCATACCGAGTTCGAGATGAGGGCCAACCGGCTGATCCTTCCGGACGGGCGCGAAATCACGATGCGCAACCCTTACGCGCCCGTGCCCTTTCTCCAGAATCAAGAAGAGAGCCAGGGCCATCTCGGATAGCGTTAACAGGCCCTGACCCGAATATCCGGCAGATCAGTTTCCGGGCGTGGGATGGTAGCGCGGATCGCTGCAAACGTACTCGTAGAACACTTCGTCGTCGGAGCGTGACCAAACCTTGCGGATAGTCCAGGGCTCTGTGTAGTACTTCGGATCGTCAATGGTGATCGTCGCCTCCAGCGTCCGCCCATCGTCGATCGTACGGTAGCGCTCGATCATCTGGAGTTCGTCGCTCTGCAGGACCTGCAGCGGTGGCCCGGGATTGGGCTGTTCCCTTATTAGCGTCGTCTCCACTACCAGGGTGTCTTCCTCGTAGTTGCCGCTGGAATGCCCCAGCAGAGTGTGACCCTCCGCCGGCTCGCGCCCATCCAGGAATACCCGCCGCACCTGGTGGCCCTGCTCGTAGAGTATGACCACCCGGCCGTCCCGCTGGATGAACTCCATCGGGTAGGGACCGCGGATGCCGATGATCCTCGGCATTCCGAACAGGCAACGCAGACCCACATCCTCGGTCGGATCGACGGCTTCGAACGCTGCCCGCCCCTGGGCATTGAAGGGTGGGTCGGCCAGCCAGCTCTCGCTCGCCCCGGCCTCCGGCGACCAAAGCCAAATGCCTTCGAGGTCCGGAACATCCGCCACGGATACCGGTGTCCAGACAATGATCGTAGCGCACGCAAGCCACACGCCGGACCGAACAATTCCAACAAACAGGGTATTCCCATTCATTGCCCCTGACTCCGTACATTGCGCCGGAATTCCGAACCGTCGGGGAACACGATAAGGCTGATATGCAGATCATTTTCGTTGACCCGCGACGGGTGCCCTGCCAGCGTGATGACATCGCCCGGTTTCAGCGAGTCTCGCTTGAACGCCCCACCGCGGCGCCGAAAGAGGCTGGGACTGTTGGTTTCCGCGATCCAATGTTCGATGTCTCCTGCCGCATTGGGCACGTCAAGGAAGACGAGAACGTGGGGATTGATAAACTGATAGTCCGTCACGACACCCTTCAGCGTCACCTCCACGTCTGTATCGTAGTGAGCCGAGAAACTATGGTGCCCGTATCCCGAACTCGCGAAGGCCAGGAACCCGGTCAGAACCATGATCGACAAGGTCACCGGTACACGTCTGCAGGAAGAAGCGACCACTACTGACACTCGTACTCGTAGAAGTGGACATCGGGCGTGAGGCGCCAGATATTTTTCGTGGTCCAGGGCTCCTCGTAGTTCACCGGGTCGATCACGGTGACAAGGACCTCCAGCGTTTCCTCGTCCAGCCGTGTGATGTGCTCGATGATGCGGTGCTCACCGCTGAGCGGCAGCCCGGACCAGTTGTAGATGCTCTTGCGCAAGCTTACGGTCTCGACCACCAAGGTGTCGCCGTTCCAGACTCCAGTCGAGTGCCCCATCCAGGTCGGCCCCTCGTCCTCCGGCGGCGCCCGACCGTCCAGGTAGATTCGACGCACCTGGTGCATCCGCTCGTGGAGGACCCACAGCCGATCGTCCGACTGGAAAATTTCAATGGGCTTGCGGCCCCAGGCCACCATGACCCTGGGCATGTAAACGGCGCAGTAGAGCGCGGGGTCGTCGGTGCTGGGATCGTGGTTGTCGAGCGTCTCCCGGCCCCGGGGCGTAAACCTGGGATTTTCCGGCCAGATCGCGCTCGCCTCGCGGTCAGCGCTCCAGATCCCTTCGAACGACGGAACCGCACTCGCTGGAAGCATGGCGAACATGGCGGCAACGAAGGTAATCAACCTCCGACTGCGGCAGACACGACCTGCTCTGGCCCCGGTCACTGCATGCTGCTCCATGTTATCCCCCAAGACGCATCATTCTAATTGAAATCCGTCACGGGATTAACTGCGCCGCACGCCCGCGCCGATCAGCTCAGGCGTTCGACTTCGGGGCAGGCGTCGTAACCGGCGTCGAAGCTCAGGATGCGGCCGGCGCCCGCATTGCGCATCACGGCTACATGCAACGCATCCCGTGCCGAGAGACCGTCGACGGACCCGATGAGCGACCGGGCGGCGCGGATCTCCGGCATTCCGAATGCCAGGACGTCGTCGGTAATTGCGTCGAGGCTCTCGAAAGCGGCGTCGATAGCATCCAGCCGCCGAATCGCTGTGTATCGATGCAGGATCTCCTGGTAAACCTCGACGTCCGTTACGAGCCGCTCTCCGTCTCTCACCAGTCGAGTTACGATCGCCAGAGCCCGGTCTTTATTCCGATGCTGTGCGCCAACCAGATACATCGGTATGTTGGAATCGATAAAGATCACGACACGTTTTGACCGGCTTCGATCTCGTGCAGCATGTCGTCGATATCGGCCGTTGGAAACTCGTGTCGAGAGGCGTCGGCCAAAGCCCGCAGCTTGGCTTCGACGGTTCCGGGGTAGTCGTTGCGCGCTCTGCGCAACGCTTGGCGAACCCACTCGGCAACCGTCATCCGCTGACGCTTGGCGCTACTGCGAATCTCGCGGTACTCCGCCTCATCCAGGAGAACCTGAAGTCGTTTATTCATAGCCGAGAAGTCTAATTGACTCATGCAATATGAGTCAATTGAGCGTTCTTGAGCAATGCGGGCGGTTCTGGCGGTTTAGTCGATCGGTGGAATTGCGTCAGTTCCATGTACGGTTGAATCGAATCACCAACGAATCGACCGGCGACAGAGAACCGGCGAGCCCGAATACTGCACCGGTGGATAACGGACTACATCTTTCGCATCGACTTCGAAGGCGCCGACGACTTGCTCACCTCTACTGCGGCCGCTGAGCCGGTCGTAATTCACTCCGGTCCAGGGTCGTCCAGGAACCCGGCGTTTCAATACAATTGTACGGCTTCACGGCTTCGCCCGGCTGCCATAACCAATAGTTGGTCATTGTCACGGGTTCGGTAAAGGTCGTGGGATCGACCACTGTCATCTCGTAATCCAGCCGCCGCTGGTCGGCGCTCAGAACGAAACGCTCGTGTATCTCCACGTCTTCGCCCAACGGAATGCCTTCCCGGCCGAGTTGACGCGAATTGATGTGCGTTGTGGTGACGATCAGATCGCCCTCGTCCCAATGGCCAATCGAATACCCCATCGGTGAGGGGGTGATCCCAGCGGCTGGACCGTCCAGGTGAATGACGCGCACACGATCGAATTCCTCCGCAAGCAACCGAATGGAGTCACCCTCGTCGACAAACTCGAACGGCCAGTTGCTGGCCATGATCCAGGGCATGTCCTTGCCCTTGCAGCCGATTTCGATACCTGTCACCGGGTCCCAATCCGCTGCCACGGCTGCGGCCGACTCCGTCAGCGGGTACTCGATGAGCCAGAACGGCGCTCGATCGTCATTGGGGATTCGCTGCCGGTTCCAGACTCGAAAAACGCCGTTGGCCGCAGCCACGGCGGCGCGCACAACCTCCTCATCGAATGGCTGCTGCTGGTCCCGGTGCACCGCGTTGTCAGTCCACCGCGGCGGACGGTCCCGATGCAGCAGGACCTCGCGTCCATCGGGAAGCAGAACATGGCTCACCTCCATGGTATTGGCCGCAAACTTTGAAGGCGGCCCTGCCACCCGGACGCGGGTCCCCGCAGCCAGAATATTCGGATCGATTCCCTGTCGTTCCAGGAGGCTGGGCGGCGTGGTCTCCAGTTCCCACTCCGCGCCGCCATACGCCGGGTCGGCCTGTACCCAGTAACGCACGTGCGGATGGCGCCACTGCACGCGCGTGATCTCGCCCTCCACCTCAACAGTCCGGCTCATGTCGAAGAAGGTCGCCCGGGAATGATGGGCCCCGGCGCCGAACGAAACGAAACAACACAGGAACAGCGAAGTCCTGGTGAAGCGAAGGGTCCCAATCCACGTCGTAAACATCGACACTCTCCCTATTGCGCGACGGTTGTTGCGGCCACGAAGGAGGTCGCAGGAATCCGCATCAGTAGTCTTCTTCTTCCTCCGCCAGCACCGGCTCGCCCCCTGCGCCGGGCATTCCCCCAGCGTGAAAAGCGCTGATGGGACCCTTCGGCGAGAGTTCCTTGCCGGAAAGCCCGGGGTAATCCACGGGATAGCGAAGCGGCGACCAGCCGCCGAAGGTATTTTCGTGTTCAGACGTGATCAACGTCTTCACGATACCGGCGTTGGTGATCGGGTTGACATACTCCCAGACCACTTCGCCGTCCGGCGCAATCTCGAGCAGCCGGCCGACCCGCGAGAGTTGGGCCATGGTATTGCCGTTGGGGAGCCGCTGAACAGACGAACCATGATGGCTGTTGAAGCCGTCGGTCGTGTGATACATCCATACGATCTGGCTGGAGAACAGCCGGGTGACCAGACCCTGTGATTCCTCGCTGCCCGGCATCGCTGCCGTGTAGCCGGCTTTTGGCGGGTTCACGTAGCGATCCTGCTCCACGCCGTCGGCATCCAGGTATGGATTGATCTGCAGGAGCTCCGACTGTGGGTCGGAATCACCGCCTGCGCGCGGCACTGTCAACCCGTTGTTGAAGAGCAGCAGGTCTCCGGCACCTGGAAGACCGTCCTTGATCCACTGGATATCGTGGTTGCCGCCCATCTGTTTGTGTCCGGAGAATTCCTCCAGCGACCAGTTCTTCTTCGCGTAGTGCGGGTGCTCGCCCTGACCGTAGATGGCCGGATTACCGAACCGATACAGAAAGTCGCCTGCCTCGCTGGCGGCGAGGCGCAGACTTTCCTCGGGGTCGCCCGGCACAAAAGTGCCGTCGTGGTCGACGATGTAGATTTCGTGCGTACGGTTGGAGCTGATGGCCAGATGCCCGTTCGCGGGGTTGTAATCGATACCGTTGAGGTGCAGGTAGTCTCGCGAGAACACGCCGAAATTGACATCCAGACGGCCCGGATAGTCGCCAAGCCCCAGTCCGTCTCCAACGTAGTTCGCGCCCTTGGGATCACGGTCCTGCACCAGGTGATCGGCAAATCGATATTCCCAAACCACGTCCCCGTTGCGATCCACTTCGACAATGGCATCCATTTGGGTGCGCTCGTAACGATCCACGGCGTCGGGGTCGGCCCCGAGCGCTATGACCTCGTCGTGGGTCAGATCGACGTTGGCGATGTACAGAACGGTGTAGTCCCCGAGTTCCGAGTTGTATATCCGCAGGAAATCATGGTGCGGATGATAGGTGTCGCGGGTTTCGGAGTGCTCCCACAGGACATTTCCGTCCCAATCCACCTGGGAAAACGTCGACGGGCCCCTGGCGCCGAACATCGTGCCATCCTCGAGCAGGTACGCATCGGTGAAGCCCGGCCAGTAGTTCACCACCTGCCCCGCCAAGTCGACCAGATAGGTCCCGCTAACCTCGGATACTCGCGTCCTGACGAAGAAATACCCTGGAAAAGCCTTCTGCGGATCCCAATGGATCAATTCCGTCGGTCCCCGTGACGCCTCGTAGGTAAACCCGGCGACGCCGGCGAACATCCCGAACAGCACGCCAACCAGAATGCCCCAAATTTTCATTCTCATCGTTCTTCCCTCATTTCGCTGTTGTATGCCAGTCTACTCCGCCACGACTCGTCCGATCAGCAGGTCCTGATCCACGCCCGGCCGGGGCCGGAACTTCTGCACGCGTCCATTGTTCACTTCGGCAATGTAGAAGTTGCCCTCCTCGTCGGCGCTCATCCCGTGCACGCCCCACATGCCTCCGGGGAATGTGCCCCAAGTGCCCCAGGAATACTGAAACATGCCGTCCAGATCGTACTTGATGAGCTTGGTCGTACCGGCATCCACCACCCAGACGGCGCCGTTGGCCACGATGAGGTATTGAGCATCCGTCGGAGGATCGCCGAAGCTCCACTGATCGAGAAAATTGCCATTCTCGTCGAACACCTGCATGCGGTTATTCTGCCGGTCGTTTATGTAGACCCGTCTTGACACAGGGTCAACGTCTATGCCATGCAGGCTGTTGAAGTATCCCGGCCGCATCTCGGTGGGCAGGATGCCTTCCTGACCCCATTCGGCCAGGTAGTTTCCCTCGTTGTCGAACTTGACGACGCGGGAATTCACGTAGCCATCCGCAACGAAAATGGCATCGGGCAGAAAAGCCATGAATGTGGGACGCCCGAAGTGATGCTCGTCGTTCCCGGGTTCACCGTAGGTGCCCAGGGTCTGCACCAGTTCCTTGCCGTCGTTGCTGAATTTGAAGATCGCGTGGGCGAAGTCGTCGACGACCCAGATGTGCTTTTCCGGATCGTAGGGATTCACATGCACGGCATGCGGCTTCACGAACATCGAATCCCACTGGCTCCAGGTCTCGACAATGTTGCCCTCACGGTCGACGACGACCAGGCAATGCTCCCAGAGGGCGTCGACTCCCCGGCGATAGCCAGCCCCTTCCCAGGTCGTCCAGCCGTCCTCGTTGTTGTGATCGGGGCTCGCCACTGTTCCGTCTCGCCACGGCATCGTTCCGTCGCGCCAGGGGTATTGCCGCCCTACGGGAAAGCGCAGGAGCGTGTCCTGCTCGTCGATCAGACGGTTTTCCGGCCGGTCGATCTTCTTCAGGACGCCGCGCTGAAGCACAAAGATTCGATCCGCGCTTTCGGCGAAAATGCTCTGCGCCGCCCCCCAGGTCCAGTTCTCGTATCCGGGTAGCGTCGAAAAGTCCTTCGGCCAGCCAGGTACGGGCTCGTAGGGTCCGAAGGGGTCCTGGCCGCCCTTCCCCGTCACCACGGCCGTCTGAGCGGTGGCTGCCAGCGCGACGAGCTGTGCCACTCCAAGGAGACCCAACTTGAAAATCATCCTGTTCGCCGTGGAAAGTACAATTTGACTATTCATTTCGAGGCTATCACCCTAACTGTTGGTTATGACCGCCGATTTGCGGACTGATTTGCAAATTTCTTTTGTACAATACCAAGTTAGCCAATGCGTTGGCGAACGGCACTTGCTCAGACAACAGGTTGAAATGGCCTGAAGGAAGATACAACGATGCGTACCCCAACAATTTCCATATTGTTACTTGGCTCCTGGGCCCTCGCGACCCACGCTGATCAAACATTCCAGGTCGATCCCACCTGGCCGCAACCGCTGCCGGAAGGCTGGATCAACGGTCAGGTCGGCGGTGTCTGCGTCGACTCCCACGATCATATCGTGATCGTGGACCGCCGCAACATCACCGAAGAGGAGATGGAGACCAACGTACCCGTACCCACCCTTGTCATGTTCGACATGGAGGGCAACGTCGTCAATTCCTGGGGGGACCCCGACCTGGTACCGCAGGCTGTCCATGGATGCAGCTTCGACACCGAGGACAACGTGTGGATCGGCGGAAACCAGGACGCGATCGTCCAGAAGTACAGTCACGACGGCGAGTTGCTGATGCAAATCGGCACGAAGGGACTCTTCGACACCGAAGACGGCACGCGTGAGACTGACCTGAAGAATTCAAGCCGCGAACTGTTGCATCGGCCCTCCGGCGCCGTGGTCGATCCGGAAACGGGCAATGTCTTCATTTCCGACGGCTACGGCAACAAGCGTGTGGTCGTCTTTGACGCCGAGGGCAACTACGTTCGCCAGTGGGGCCGCCAGGCCACCGAAGAAGAGATGCAGGATGGCACGCCGAGCACCTTTACCGCCGTGGTTCACTGCATCGCCATGAGCAACGAGGGCCTCATCTATGTCTGCGACCGGCAGGGCAATCGCGTGCAGGTGTTCGACCAGATGGGCAATCATGTGCGAGACATCTGGGTAACAGTCGAGGAATACAACTCGCGGGGGACTGCCTGGTGGGTGGCGTTTTCGCCCGATGAAGAGCAGCAATACCTGTACGTGATGAACGGCGGCAAGGAAGAGTTGCATGTCATGGATCACGCAAGCGGCGAAACCCTGTCCACGTTCGGCCGCCCGGGTCACATGCCCGGAAACTTCACTCACGGACATACGATTGCCACGGATTCACAGGGCAACATTTATGTGGCGGAGACCAACATAGGCCGCAGAGTACAGAGGTTCAACCTGGTTTCGGAATAGAGGCCGGGATAGCGAATTGACCAACACCAACGCCCGAAACCGATACGGGGAAACAGTTTCATTCGTTAAGGAGAGACGTCGAAGATGAACGCGACACGAGCACTTCAAATTTTGGGAATCGCGTGCGCGCTGGCTGCAGTGCCGGCCGCCGCCGAACCCGTGATCTACCAGGTCGACCCCCGACACACGTTCCCGGCGTTCGAAGCCGACCACCAAGGCGGGCTCTCGGTCTGGCGAGGGAAAATCGAGCGCTCCAGCGGCACGATCGTTCTCGACCGTGAAGCCCGGATCGGAACGGTGGAGATGACCATGGACATGGACACGATCAACTTCGGCCTGGACGCCATGACCGACCACGCCAAGGCAGAGGACATCCTGGACGTGGCGCAATTCCCTACGGCGACCTATACGGGCACCTTCTCCGAGTTCGGGCGTACGGGCGTGCCGGCCGCCGTGGAGGGTGAACTGACGCTGCACGGCATCACAAGGCCGTTACGGCTTCAGATCGAGCGGTTTCAGTGCCAGCCTCATCATAATTCGGGAGTGGAGACATGCGGCGCCGACGCCACAGCCACATTCAATCGCGATGATTTCGATGTGAGCTACGGCAAGGAAAACGGCTTTTTCATGTACGTCAACCTGCAGTTGACCGTGGAGGCGCAGCGGGTCGACCCGGAGTCCTGACCGCGGCGGGCGACCCGCTATTCCGGCGTAAACCGCTCCTCCGGCGGAGGATTCTCCAGCGCAACCCAATGGCGTGAATAGGTCGCCGGTTCGGTGAAATTCACCGGGTCGATGACGGTCATGTGGTAGTCCAGCCGGGCCTGATCTTCGCTCAACGTGAATCGTTCCAGGATACGCACGTCTCCGCTCAGCGGTATGCCCGACCGGTTCAGATAGGGCCAGTTGAGCCGGCTTGTTTCCACCAGCAGCGCATTGCCCTCTATCCGGCCTACCGAATAGCCGAGATGGGAATGCGGCTGATCGTCGTCAATGTCCGCCGAGTCCATGTGAATGGTGCGCACGACGCCAAAGACGGGCTGCTCGTACCGGATGCTGTCGCCCTGATCGATGAACTCGAAGTGATTCCGGCTGTGCATGAACGCCGGCATTCCGGGTGCCTCGCCGCGGCCGAGCCAGCTATTCCCCTGATCGAAAACCTCCATCGCGGCCCTTGCCGCCTCGGTCAGCGGGCGATGGTTCGTCACCCCTTCCCCACCGCTACCGGGGACGATGCTCCAGACCCTGAAGAACCCTCGGTTCTCGGCCGCTCCATCGGCAAGCCTTGAAGAATTCTCCAGGAATGCTTCCAGTCCTCCAACGACTTCTCCCGGGCGGTAGGGTTCCAGCGCGCGCGACAGGATGGCCTGCCTGCCGTCGGCGAGAAACATGTGCGTACCCAGCACAATTCCGGGACGGCGAGTAGATCGACGGCCAACTATGGTTATCCGATCGCCGATTTCGAACAGTTCATCGGTAACGCCTGCCTGTCTCAGGTTATTGGCCGCGCCATACACCTGAATCTGCAACTGTTCCTCGCCGCCATCTGCCAAATCGGCTCTCAAGGTGATTTCCGGATGCGGGTTGATCCACCTCGCACTGACGATTTCCCCGGCGATCTCCTCGACCAATTCGGCAAACTCGGCCCGCGAATGGTGCCCGGAACCCACTGCCGGCAAAAGCAACAAGCACACCACTGATAACCCTGCTCTCATGCTTGACGTTCCTCCAATATCTGATCAGCTGAAGACACTGTCCGAAGCGGAATGTCGGTACGGCCCTGGAATTGATGCTGGAGGATCGAAACCAGTGCGTTGACCGACGCCTCTGGTGTCTTTGCCCGACGGTACACCACTCCATGGCGCGCCCTCCAGAAGGCTCTTTCCACATCCACGCGTACACAATTGTAGCGGCGTGCGACACTCAGCGCCTGGGTGGGTATGAACGCCAGGTAGTCGCCTTCCGCCAGAAAGCCAAAGTTTTCCACACCGGGACTGATCACAATACTTGGCTTCGGCGGATCGAGGTTTTGTGCCGAGAAGAAAGCCCCGAAACGGTTCCGTCCAAGATAGTCGCCACGCAAGACGATCCACGGAAATCGAGTCAACTCTTCGGCCCGCACCGCAGCTTTCCCCGCCAGCGGGTGGTGGGCGCCCGCGATGACGACGAACTGAAGATCGATCAGGTGGATCCGTCGAAGCTCCGGATGGTTGGGGAAATCCAGATCGCCGCACAGCAAATCGATCCGGCCGTTCATCAACGCTGACAGATGCGTTTCAATTACGCCGGTCATGAGGTCGATCTGCAGTTCCGGGTAGTGGCGCTGCAACTCCCGGATGGCAGGGGGCAGGAAAATTCTCAACCACACCGGTCCGGCGCCCACGTGCAGCGTGCCTCCCGAACCCGTCTTGATCGCCTCGATCTCCGCGATGGTATGTTCGGCTTCGAGTTCCATGAGCCGAGCCCGCCTTGCCAACAGCTCCCCATAGCGGGTCAGAACCACACCCTTTGCCGCGCGCTCAAACAGCGTTACGCCAAGGCGCTCCTCAAGCTGTCGCACGCTTCGTGAGAGCGCGGGCTGACTGATATGCAGTTCTGCGGCGGCCGCGCTGAAGTGAAGGTGTTCCGCGGCTGCCAGAAAATACCGAATCTTGCGCGACTGAATCACCGGCCCTTCTCCTGAACTATGGCCGCTGCACGTGCAACTGACCAGCGATTTGAACCAACCTCGGGAGCTTTGTCCCCGCCGACAAACGGCTCATAACAAAAACGCATTATAACCAGACGTTATGCATTCAGACTTTTAGCTCAGGCATTGCTCCCACGTGGATGAGCTATACAAGAGTACTATGGGCAGATGGGCGGAGCACAAACGAGTCGCTGCGGCGTTGAGCCGAATCCAATGCGGAAGACTCAGCCGACCGGGGAAATTCTGCACCTGCAAGAGAGAGATGGAATGACAATGAAACGCATGGTTTGTCTGGCGGTTGTACTCACCGCATGGAACCTGGGCACCGCTCAAGACCTCTTCATCACCAACGCCCGGATCATCGACGGGACCGGAGAAACCATCGAGCAGGGTAGCGTTTCGGTTGTCGACGGCCGCATCGTGTCAGTTGGCCCTGACGCAGTGAACGATTCGGGCGCCACAGTACTCGACGCGGGCGGAATGACGCTGATGCCGGGCATGATCGACACACATTGGCATGTGTTAACCACAACCGATGCGACCGACGAGGCGATCGACCGGTACATCGAAGACACCGTTGTGGATGTTCTCGAAGGCGTCCTCGCCTGGGGCATGACGACCATCATGGCGGCCGGCGATCACTTCCCCGAAATCATCGAAGTCCGACGCATGCTCGCCGATGGCGAAATCCGGGGGCCGCGGTTGCTTACGGTCGGTCCGGTGCTCACCGCTCCCGGTGATTGGACGACGCAAACCTGTGACGGCGAGCGGCTTTGCGAAATGAAGCGAACAGCGCAATTGACCACTCCCGAACTGGCGCGAGCCAAGGTGAAAGAACTCGCTGCCGCGGACGTAGATGCCCTGAAGATCATTTACGACGACATTCGCGTGCCCGATATCCGCCTCGATGACGACGTGATTGCCGCCATCACCGACGAGGCGAGCCAGCACGGCCTGGTCGTACACGCACACGTATCGACGGTAGATGAGCCTGCGCTGAGACTGGTCGATCTTGGTGTTCGCGGCTTTTTCCACCCCGTCGCACTGCACACACCCGAGAACAGCGATGGCACGCGTATTCTGCGAGAACTGCAGATTCCCGTCGTGACGACGACTTCCGGGTCGTCCAGGGAATGGCGCGAAGCCACCGGGCGAGAGTGGCCCGAAAATGCCCAGGCCAACTTCCAACGGCGCATGCGCGATATCGAGCATCTCTGGAACGGCGGCGTGACGCTGGTTTTCGGAACCGACGCCATGAGCAGCAGCGGCAGCCAGGCTACAGCGAAATTCATGGCGGAAGCGCGCGCGCTGAATCGAGTCCTGCCCAATTACGAAGTCATTAAAACTTTAACGCGTAACGCGTCGATTTTTCTGGGTTTAGATGATCAGATCGGTACCATAGAATCGGGCAAGATCGCCGATATCGTGCTCATCGACGGGGATCCGCTTGCGGACATATCCGCGCTCGACAATGCGCGCGTCGTCATTCAAGGCGGGCGTATTGTGGTCGACAAGCGTTAGCGGCCATTCAACGCCGAGCGCATTCGTAAGGAAATACCTCGATCCCCGGCCGCGTGCCCCAGACAACGTAACGCTCAACTGAAACGGGCTCCGTGAGGTTCACCGGGTCGGTGATCGCCACGTCGTAGGCCAACTGGGTTCCATCTTCCAACAGCGTGAATCGTTCTACGAGTTCCACTTCGCGGCTTTGCGGTATGCGCGGTGAGAAATAACGCGAAGTCGGCCAGTCGATCCGTGTCGTGGTCACGATCAGGGTGTCGCCCTCCCAGCGGCCCGTGGAATAGCCCAGGGGAGTGAACGGCTGTTCCTGCGCGCTGGCGGCAGAGTCCATATGAATACGTCGAACATTGTCAAACGCCTCCAGCCGCATCAGGATATCTTCTCCGTCCTGAACAAACTCGAACGGATGCAGCGAGCCCGCCGCCGACATGGCATCGGGCATGCCGCGAGCAACACACTGTTCCAGCGACGGATCGTCAACATTAGGGTCGTAGCTGTCCCTGCCGATCCGGCCTGCATCCGTAAGGGGCGGATCCTCCAGCGCCGACAGGTCTCCCCGTGCGCCTCTGAACCTTCTCGACCAGACCTGATTGATGCCCGCCGAGCCATCGGACGCCTCCAGGGACTCGCCGACGACCCACTGCCCACCGCCGACGTATCGCTCCGACCAGCGCGGCTGGACGTTTTGCCGAACGATCACTTCCAGACCGTCGGGCAGAAGGAAGTTGTTGACGGCCAGGTGCTGCTCCTGCCGCGAGGACGGCCAGCCCGCAAGCCTGACCACCATGCCCGGTTGGATCGCGTTTCTCGGGACACCGCGGCGAGTCACGTTGTTGGCGTCCTGACCCTCGAGATCCCAGACTTGGATCTCCCCGTCGACTTCACGCTCGACGGTAAACCGCAGATGCGGATTCCTCCACTGTACCTGCGTGACCGTGGCTTCGAACTCCACCCAGGTATCCTGGTCGTATTCAGCTCGGGAATGGTGCGCAAGAAGCTGTGAGGACAACAAGAGCAGAACCGGTATCGTCAGAATTCTGGCGATCATTCTTCGAACCCCATCACATTGCATTGTCAGATGTAGTCTAACCCTGATTCCGCTTGATTTCTTGCGACATTTATAGCTTTGCTGCAACACCCGATAACGTCAATCTATCAGGAATGTTGATGTCCGGTTACTCCCGGATGCGGGGTATGCAACGTACACGGCAGGCAAGTGGGACATCGGCCCCATCGAGGGT
This sequence comes from Candidatus Rariloculaceae bacterium, assembly GCA_965262365.1. Classification (GTDB taxonomy): domain Bacteria; phylum Pseudomonadota; class Gammaproteobacteria; order Steroidobacterales; family Rariloculaceae; genus UBA6522. The sequence continues at coordinate 1,022,134 of OZ253541.1, read as the reverse complement.
TATACGCCGGCCGCCCGGGGATTTGACCGGGCGAGCGGCTGGACCTGGCGGCCCAGCACGCGGAACTCGTCGCCGATATGGTCGCGGAGTGGGAGTCCGGCTGGCGCTAGCTCTCAGACTTCGGAATGACCACCAGCCCCACGGTGTTCGTGCTGCTCTGGTGAATCACGAGATTGCCGTCCGGCGTCGCCCGCATGTTTCGAATAATCCCGATACCGGACGGAATAGCCCAACTCTGGAACTGTTCGGTCTCCGGATCGAAGCGCACGAGTGCGTCCGGGCGTTGGAATGACTCGTTATACCAGATCTTGTCATTAACGACTTCGAAGGCATACGGGTGGGACCGCGGGCCACTGGGCGATGGCCACTCCTTGATCTCACCGGTACTGGGGTCGAGACGGCCTACGTAACCGCGGCCTGAATCCCCGTACCAGATCATGTCGTCGCTGGTAATGGCCAGGCGTCGAATGTAGGCGCCTGGAGACACGCCCGGCGGAGGACTGGGTGTCTCATATTCCTGGAACTCCCACGAATCGGGATCAATGCTGGTGATCTTGTTGGCGCCCCGGTTGGCAATCCAGAGCATGCCGCGGGAGTCCTCCTCGATTCCGTAGGGCCTGGCGCGCTCCGTAGGCATCGTAGCAAGGCGAATGTCACCGGTGTCCACGACCAGGCGGCCGATCATGTTGCTGTTCTGGAGGGTAAACCAAAGGTCTCCGCTGCGAGTAAAAACCGGCGAGTGGGGATCGCGCGCAGCGGGGTCCGGCATCGGGTACTCAGTGATTTCACCGGTATTGGGGTCCAGCTTTCCAATCGTGGCGTTGCCGTTTCCGGTATACCAGATGTTGCCGGATACGTCGTTGATAATGCTGTGGGGCCTGGCGGTCGGGGCGAGCATGAACTCCGTCATCTCACCGGTGCGAGGATCGAGCCGGCCGACCAGACTACCGTACATGCCGGCCCACCAGATCATGCCGTCAGGCGTTTGCAGGGGATCCCTGGGACGTTGCCCGAGAGTTGGGGCCAGCCACTCGTGGAACGTCAACTCGAGATCGCCTTCGACCAATGTCGGAGCCCGATCGAAGGTCTCGGGAAAATTCGACGCCAGGTACTGGGTGATGTCAGCGGACAAAGGGTCCGGCAAATTGATCATGGTTTTGACGAGGTACTCCCAACGCTGGTGCGTATACCCCGTGGAATTGGTGATCAGGTTCACGTCGTGGCAGGCCACGCAGGCTCCCTGAATCAACTCCATGCCGTCTCCTTCCGGCAAACCAGTTTGTCCTTGCGCCAGTACTGGCAGTAGCGCCGGGAGTAGAAAAACCGTTCGATTACGCATTTTGATCATGATGCCTCCGTACCACTCAACAGTGTTGTGGAACCCGCCCCTTTTCGTTTGCGCCTGGACGCGGATGGGCGTTTCGCTGACCCCAGACTTCGGGCGGTTTATGATACACGCACCCTTGTCAAATTCGCCAGAAATCGATTCGATGGGAATTACTTTTTGGTCATTTCAATCTAAATATATGTTCAGGTTGCGCGTATCCTGACGATTGTCGTTAGTGTTTGGCTTATACAAGCCTTACAATGAATCAATGGAGAGCGGGAATCATCTCCGTCTGTCGAGACGCTTTCTGGCGGCATTCGCGTGCGCCGCGGTATCCGGTTGTTCAACCTCGTTGGTGGTCAATGCGACCTTTCCGGAGCCGCTGGTGGATTCTATTCCCGTCCGAATCGGAATCCTCTTCGACGAGGCCCTTTCCACGTACGCACACGAGGAAAAAATCCCCCAGCAGGCCAGCTATTCCATCCAGCTTGGCGAAGCGAACGTCTCGATGCTGAACCAACTGTTCAGCTCGATGTTCGCGTCCACCGAATCGGTCCCTGCGCTGCCTCTGGAAGCAACCGATCAGGGACGGCTCGATGCAGTGATCAAACCGGAACTGGAAAGATTCGAGTTCGACGTGCCGATCCAACGCGCGGACCAGTTCGTTGAAGTCTGGATGCAATATCAGATGCGCCTTTACGAAACCGACGGCCAGTTGATAGCCGAGTGGCCTGTGACCGGTTACGGCAAGGCGGAACACGGTAGTCGGGGAGTTGCCCTGAATCGCGCCGCGGTTGTCGCGATGCGCGAGGTCGGAGCCGTAATCTCCACGGAATTTTCGGCGCAGCCCGCAGTCGAATACTGGCTAGAGGAGAAGCAAAATGAGTCGGCAATGTCTTCAGAGGCTGGCCGGAACAACTAGTTTTCGCGCACATGTCGTTGTTGCGGCGATTGCGGTGAGCATTCTTGCCGGCTGCAGCGTCACCTCTCGCATGGAGCCGTACAAGCGCACGGCAGTGGTAATTGGTGATGGCGAACAAGTCGTTATTCTGGCCCGCAAGCACCATTCCACGCATGAAACCGAAGCCGCCTTTGTCGACTGCGTAAGCGGTGCCCTCGCACAAGGAAGCGACGGGCTGGCCGTACACGATACCGTCTCCTTCGAAGACCAGCTCTACCCGTGGTTTGAACCGTCCCGGGCGCCGCTCAGCACGGACGAACTGTCGCTGTTGCTGGAAAAGCCCGATGTTTTTGAGCGCGTAGAAGGAACGGGAGTACGGTTCCTCGTTTGGCTCGATGGTTCCACCGATCGCGTCGCCAGCGGCGGCGGTATCACATGCGCGGCCGGAGTGGGCGGCGCAGGTTGCATGGGGTTGGCGTGGTGGGAAGACGACGCGCGTTACGATGCCACGGTTTGGGATATTCAGGAACTGAGTTCCGCCGGAACGATTTACGCCGACTTCAAGGGTCGCTCAACGCTGCCGGCCATCATCATACCCATTCCGCTCATTGCTCGGCCCCGCGCGGCCGCCTGCCGCGGGATGACCGACCAACTGAGGCAATTCCTCACGTCACCGAACAGTAACCTTCCCGGGCCCGATTTGGAATGACGTGCAACAATCCGCTGTAAGAGGTGAATGGACGATGCAGCCTGCCGTCAAGCGAGAACTGGTATTGGCCGCGTCGTTGGTGAGCCTGGGCTTTTTGGTATTGCCCGGCGCCGTGTATGTCGTGGGACAAACCGTGGTAGGTGAGTATCCGGCCGACGGCGGAGTCCTGGCCCTGGCAGCGAATATTTGGGTGGAAGCGGTCCGGGGAAGTCCCCTGGCGCTGATGCTGGTATTGAGTCCGTACGGTATCGTCCTGCTCCTGCGACTCTCGCGCCGCTTGTGGAGGCGAAAGCGCCCAGCGGACCAACTATCGTAAGACTGCGGCAGATTCGTTAGGATAGGCATCCGCGTACCGGCTCGCGCCCGGACGCATCTGGCAAAGGAGAAAGTGTGAGAGCAATAACACGGACCTGGCCACTCAGCGCATTTTGGCTTGTGCTCGCAAGTACGAGCTCTCCGGGAGCGGAAGAGCCCCTGGCCGAATTGACCATGAGCGAGCACCACAAGGCCATCAGTCAGCGGGTCAGCCGGTTTGTCGAAGACGTCCACTACTCCCGCCCACGCATCGACAATTCTCTCTCCTCCGCGATTTTTGACCGCTACCTGGATATTCTGGACGGTAACCGCCTGTACTTCCTGCACAGCGATTACACGAGTCTGGGAACCTATCGTTACGAACTGGACGACCGCGTCCGAAGCGGTGAACTCCAGCCTATCTTCGAGATTTTTAATCTTTGGCGGAATCGAAACCAGGAGCGTCTCACGTACGCGGTCGAACTCCTGGAGGGAGAACCTGATTTCACGCTCGATGAATGGTATCGCTTCGACCGTACAGACCTGGGGTGGGCGCAGACCGAGGCGGAGCTGCGGGACATCTGGCGAAAGCAGGTCAAGCATGACGGCCTGGCACTCATGCTGGGGCGCGAGCTCACCTGGGACGAAGCCGCCGAGGAACTGCGCAATAGCTACGAGCGACGCCTGAGACGGACGGCGCAGATGAACGCGGACGATGTGTTCGAGGGCTTTCTCAATGCGATGACCCATACCATCGATCCCCATTCCAGCTACCTCACGCCGCGCAATACCGAGGAACAGCGCATCCACATGAGCCTGCTCTACGACGGCATCGGCGCGACGCTTGAGCTCGACGACTTCGACTACGTCAATGTGAAGAACCTGATCGCGGGCGGACCTGCCGAGATCGACGGACGGCTGCAACCCGACGATCGAATCACCGGTGTTGGGCAGGGCTCCACAGGCGAGATGGTCGGCGTCATCGGTTGGCGGCTGGACGACGTGGTGCAACTCATTCGCGGCCCGGGCGGGACGGTTGTCCGCTTGCAGATTCTCCCCGCAGACGCGGTACCGGGCTCACCCGAAGTCGTCGTGGACATTATCCGCGACAAGGTAAAGATGGACGAAGGCGCCGCCAAGAGCAGCATAATCGAAGTACCCGAGGAAACATCAACCAGGAAAATCGGGGTCATCGACGTGCCCAGCTTCTACCTCGATTCAGCAGCCCGAAACCGGGGCGACGAGAACTACACCAGCACTACCCGCGATGTGGAACGACTGGTGGAAGACCTCATGGCCGAGAATATCGATGGCCTGATTATCGATCTCAGGCAAAATGGCGGCGGGCACCTGAGCGAAGCCGCGGAGCTGAGCGGCCTGTTCATCGAGCGCGGTCCGCTGGTTCAGCTTCGGGAAACCCAGGGAAACGTGGAAATCCTGAACGACCCGATTCCCGGCGCAATCTACGACGGACCTCTGGCAGTGCTGGTCGACCGGCATAGCGCCAGTGCGTCGGAGATCTTTGCGGCGGCCATTCAGGATTATCAGCGCGGACTGGTCATCGGCCAGGAGACATTCGGCAAGGGGACCGTCCAGAATCTGTTCGACCTGGACCGGTTCATTCGCGGATCGCAAGACTACGGCCAGTTGACGTTGACCATTGGCAAGTATTACCGGGTCACGGGCGAAAGCACCCAGCATCGGGGCGTGATTCCGGATATTGAACTGCCATCCCCATGGAATGCAGAGAACGTCGGCGAGAGTACGCGAGATACCGCCCTGCCCTGGGATCGGATTCAAAGGACACCGTTCTCGACACATGTTGAAGGATATGCTCCCATCGAAGTACTCCGGACGAGGCAGAGCGAACGTGCCCTGGGCGATCCGGACTTCAACTACATGGTAAGCAGTATTGAAGCCCAGAGATCGTTGAGCGACCGAAAGATCGTTTCGCTGAACCAGGAACAGCGAAAGGCCGAACTCGAGGATCGGAACCAGGAACGACTGCTACGGGAAAACGAGCGCCGGGCCGGTCGTGGATTGGAACCGATAGCGGATCTCGAGGAACTTGCCGAAGACGAACTCCCGGACATCCTGCTGGACCAGGCCACCCGTATTGTCGCCGACATGGCGGCACTGGAAGAGTCCGCGCCACGGACCAGTTTCACCGGCGCGGAGACGGTGCGCGCGAACTAGCCAGGGTCTTCGAGGCCCCGCCTCGTCAGGATTGCCGTACCCGCGGACAAAGAGCCGTCAGGACTGTAGTGCCGTGAACTGATGTCCCCGCAATATCAGGTAGTCCAACCACTTGTTCAGCATCATGTTGTCGCGCCAGCGCCAGTCAAGTTCCCTGGACCAGGCCGGCGTCGTCGCGCCGAACATTTTCGATGTGAGCTGAACGCGGGGCCGTCTCGCCTCCACCAGTCGGGCATCGTGATAGATGTGGACCCATAGATCGGGATCCGGTATCGACTGACTCTGACTCGTCTCCGGTGCGAACAGATAGGTCAGCTTCAGCGAGGTCGTGTAGGGGCGCCGCCGCTTCACCGCCAGATAGAGATCGCAGTCCTCGTCCGACGAGGAAACCGCCAACCCGGCGTGAGCCTCGGGGAATGAGTCGAACTCGGCGATGAGCTGGGACAGCTTGATGTAGTTGCTCTCGTACAGGGTCATCAACCCGGTAAAGCTGCCGGGACGGTAGACGCACTCGGGTACGATCATGCTGTCCGCGATCATCAACTGGTTACTTGGACTGTGGCCGTTCATCGCCTTGTGAGCATGCCACAACCCCGATGGAGGAACAAAGGTCTGTTTCAGGGATTTGCGCGACGTTCGATACCGGTTTCGCTGAGAATCGTGCTGGCGATTTCCTCGATCGAGCAGTGCGTGGTATCGATGAACGGGATGCCAAGCCTTTTGAACAGGCGTTCGGCGCTGCGCAGTTCGAAGCTGACCTGCTGCGCGGATGCGTAGCGCCCTTCCGGGCGGCGCTCCAGCCTGATCTGGCGCAGCCGCGACGTCTCGATGGTCAGCCCGTACAGCTTTCCCCGAAATTCGCGCAGCACCCCGGGCAACTCCCCCGACTCCAGGTCTTCCTCCGCCAACGGGTAATTCGCTGCGAAGATACCGTACTGGAGCGCAAGGTAAAGGCACGTCGGCGTCTTTCCGGATCTCGATACCCCTGTCAGGATGACGTCGGCCCGGTCATAGTGCCGCGTACCGTGACCGTCATCGGCGTCCATCGAAAAATTCATCGCATTGATCCGCGTGTCATACCGGGTCACGTCGGTCATTCCATGCGCCCGGCCAAGCGTATGGGACGAACTCATTCCGAGTTCTTCTTCCAGTGGCCCGATAAAGGCGGCAAACAGATCCAGGACCACGCCCGCGCACGCGAGCAGCGGCACCCTCAACTCTTCCTGAACGAAACTCGTGAACACGATGGGCCTGGTGCCGGTTCGGTCCGCGTTTCGATCGATGCGTTGCGTTACCCGCGTTGCCTTGTCAACATCATCGACAAATGGCACAGTCACGGTTCGGAACTCGACCCCATCGAACTGTGTGAGCAGACTGTGACCAAGCGTCTCGGCGGTCACACCGGTCTGATCCGACACAAAGTAAACGGTTCGCTCTGCCATGGTTGTCCACTACCTTCAGGTGGCACGGGAGTATAGCGTGGAAGAATATGTCGTCAGCCTGGCGGCCAGTGGCCGCGATGACGTCGATCGCGTAGGTGGCAAGAACGCGTCGCTGGGCGAGATGATCGGTCATCTCGACAAGCTCGGTATCCGGGTTCCGGACGGGTTCGCGACCACGGCCCAGGCATTCTCCGTATTCCTTGCCCAGGATGGCCTTGGCTCGTCGATTCACGGTTTCCTGGACGACCTGGATGTGGACGATACCGCCGCACTGACCCGTACCGGTGCGCACATCAGGCAAATGATCCTCGGGACGTCGTTACCGTCGGGACTGAGGGAGGCGGTCGGCACCGCCTGGAACCAGATGACCAACGGCGAGGACATCAGCGTCGCCGTGCGCTCCTCGGCCACGGCTGAAGACCTTCCCGAGGCATCGTTCGCCGGTCAGCAGGACACGTTGCTCAACGTCACGGGATTGGACAACGTCATCGCCGCCATCCACTTGATTTACGCTTCGCTTTTCAACGACCGCGCCATCGCCTACCGGGTACATCGCCGGTTCGATCACCGCCAGGTGTCCTTGTCGGTCGGCGTACAGCGCATGGTAAGAGCCGATCTGGCATCGTCCGGAGTCATGTTCACGCTGGACACCGAATCCGGATTCCGGGACCTGGTGTTAATTACCTCAAGCTATGGTCTGGGGGAAACGGTCGTCCAGGGTGCCGTGAATCCGGACGAGTTCCATGTATTCAAACCAAGCCTGGCCAGCGGCCACCACGCCATCGTGCGGCGCAACCTGGGCAGCAAGGCCGTCAAGATGATTTACGCCGACCGGGGCGAGGAACGCGTGGTGACGGTGCCCGTGCCAGACGAGGACCGCAGCAGGTTTTCGCTCGACGATGAAGAAATTCACGCGCTGGCCCGACAGGCCGTCGCCATCGAAAATCACTATGGCCAGCCCATGGATATCGAATGGGGCAAGGACGGCAAGACAGGCGAACTTTTCATCCTGCAGGCACGACCGGAGACCGTCAAGAGCCGATCGGGCGAGACCACGGTGCGGTTCTCGCTCAAGGAACACTCCGAGGTGTTGAGCACCGGGCGCAGCATCGGCCAACGGGTCGGCGCCGGAACTGCCCGGGTGGTTTCCAGCATAGCGGAAATGAACCTGATTCAGCCCGGCGACGTGTTGGTGACGGATATGACCGACCCGGACTGGGAACCGGTGATGAAACGGGCTGCAGCGATCGTCACCAACCGCGGTGGCCGGACCTGCCACGCCGCCATCATCGCCCGCGAACTGGGTATCCCCGCCGTGGTGGGCTGCGGTCACGCCACCAGGAATATCCCCGATGGAACCGAAGTGACCGTCTCCTGTGCGGAGGGCGATGAAGGCTTCGTGTACAGGGGCATACTGCGCTATGAGGAACATGAAATCCGGCTCGCGAAGCTGCCTGAAATACCGGTGAAAATCGCCATGAACGTCGGCAATCCAGACCGGGCCTTCATGTTCGCTTCGATTCCGAATCACGGCGTTGGCCTTGCCCGGCTGGAATTCATTATCAATCGCATGATCGGCGTACATCCGAAAGCGCTGATCGAATTCGATCAACAGGACGCCGGCGTACAGGAACTCATCGAGGAATACATGGCCGGGTACGGCGATCCGGTTTCATTCTATGTGGAGAAACTCAGCGAAGGGATCGGCTCCATCGCCGCCGCCTTTGCACCGGAACCCGTCATCGTTCGGCTGTCGGATTTCAAATCCAACGAATACGCCAACATGATTGGCGGGGATCGGTATGAACCGCGGGAGGAAAATCCCATGCTGGGGTTCCGAGGCGCGTCGAGGTATATCGATGAGGAATTCAAACCTTGTTTTGAACTCGAATGCCGCGCACTCCGCCGCGTGCGCAACCAGATGGGGCTAAGAAACGTCCAGGTCATGGTGCCCTTCGTTCGGACGCTCGCCGAAGCGCGTCAGGTCGTCGAACTGCTCGCCGAAAACGGGCTGGCTCGCGGTGAAGATGGACTGAAGCTGATCATGATGTGCGAATTGCCAAGCAATGCACTGCTCGCGGAGCGCTTTCTGGAATACTTCGACGGCATGTCGATCGGTTCCAACGACATGACCCAACTCACGTTGGGTCTCGACCGGGACTCAGGAAAGATCGCCGCGCTGTTCGATGAGCGGGACGAGGCCGTAAAGCGCCTGTTGGACATGGCTATCAGCGCCTGTCGCGCGCAAGGCAAGTACGTGGGCATATGCGGCCAGGGGCCGTCGGATCACCCGGACCTCGCGCTGTGGTTGCTGGACCGGGGCATCGACAGCCTGTCCCTGAACCCCGATTCGGTACTCGATACCTGGCTCTACCTGGCCGAGCATGCACGCCGAGGCGACTAGCAGCCCGTGGCAAAAGTCCCGGGCTGCTAGAAGTTGATCATATGGTCGCGGTAATACTTCAATTCCCGAATCGAGTCGTGGACGTCCGCCATGGCAAGGTGCGTCGAGGGTTTCTCAAACGGATCGAAATGCGCTGGTGCCCATAGCCGCGCGAGGATCTTCAGACTGGAGACATCGAGATTGCGATAGTGAAAGAACGCGGCCAACTCGGGCATGTGACGGATCAGGAAACGCCGGTCCTGGCAAATTCCGTTGCCGCACATGGGAGAAATACCCGGATCCAGGTATTGGCGCAGAAACGCCAGGGACTGCTGCTCGGCCTCGGCCTCATCGATCTTGCTGGCTCTGACACGCTCGACGAGCCCGGAACTGTTGTGTTGGTTCGTATTCCACTCGTCCATGGCATCCAGCACCGAGTCATCCTGATGGATTGCTGCGTCCGGACCCTCCTCCAGGACCAGCAGATGCCGGTCGGTCACCACAGTGGCGATCTCGATGATGACGTCCCGGTCGGGGTCCAACCCCGACATTTCAAGATCGATCCAAATCAGGTGGTCTCTGGACTTCAATGCGCCGCTCCCCCAGTCCTTCGATCCGGCTCCCGCCGGTACTTCGGCATTGTAGCAGGCGCGACCCGGATGGCTGCGGAGCAACGCTCCGCGGCGCAGGATCGTTCAGGCCGGTCCGTCGGTCCAAGTATCGATGAGTGAAACCGGGCTCGTTGTCGCTCGCTTCAGAAGCCATGCGCTGATAGAAGACCAAACCGGCGAAGTGCACGACTGCCGGATGCACGGACGCCGCTTGCGCCCGGTCGTCGGCGACAATGTGGTGTGGCGGCGTGAGCCCGATGGAATCTGCATAATGCAAGCTGTGCAATCGCGGAATTCCACGCTTCGACGACTCGATTCCCGCGGTCGTCCCGAGGTCATAGCCGCCAACCTCTCCCAGCTCATCATTGTCCTGGCGCCGCACCCGCCTCCCGACTGGTTTCTGCTGGATCGGTACCTCTGTGCGGCTGAACTCGCGGGACTCAAGGCGGCCATCGTCTTCAACAAGATGGACCTGGCCGAGAACGCGCCGGAAGCGCTGGATGTCTATCGAAAAGTCCGGTACAGGGTCATGCTGGCCAGTGCCCGGGACAAGACCGGGCTCGACGTGTTGGAGCAGGTGCTTGGCGCGGAGCGAAGTGCCTTGATCGGGCAGTCGGGTGTCGGCAAGTCCTCGCTCTTCAATGAACTCCTGGGGGAAAACGTACAACGGGTCGGCCAACTATCCGGAAAGCTCCTCCAGGGACGCCACACCACCACAACCTCGGTGCTGCACCGGCATCCGGCCAGCGGTGAAATCATCGACTCGCCGGGTGTGCGCAACTACTCTCCCTATGTTGAACGCCCCGGAGACGTACAGCTCGGGTTCCGTGAATTCGCCGCTCGCCGCGATGGCTGCCGATTCGACGACTGCACGCACCGCGCCGAACCCGCCTGCGCCGTCAAGTCCGCACTGAAAGACGGCGCGATCGACCGAGGCCGCTACGAGAATTATGAAAAGCTCTACGAGTTGACAGCTTCAGCACGCGAGTATTGAAGCGGCACCTCGACACCGCACTGTGCGAATCCACGGCCGTAAGCGGAACCAACGTCGTAGCGGAAGATCGGCAACGGATGCGGGTTGGTTCGCTGCCCCGGTCAGCCCAGCCCTGCCCTCATTTGCCGCCCGGCAAGCATGTGCATGTGAACGTGGTAGATGATCTGCCCGCCTTCAGGGTTAGTGTTGACGACCACCCGATAGCCCGGCAAATCGTGTTTCTCGGCCAGCGATTTGGCCACCAGGAAAAACCGGCCGGCCATCTCTGCATGTTCCGGGCCGAAATCATTCAGCGTCGCGAGATGAGTCTTGGGTATGAAGAGTGCATGGAACGGCGCCTGGGGATTGATGTCGAGAAAGACCAGAATGTCATCGTCCTCGTAGAGACGATCACTGGGGATCTCGCCGGCCACGATCTTGCAGAACAGGCAATCGGGATTGCTACTCACGTGGCGCCTTCGCAGTTGATTGAGTGCCGGTATCCGTCCATTTCACGTCCTCTCATCCAACGCGATCCGCCGTCGCCCGGACAGCGCTCGTGACAATGTGCCGCTGTCGATAAACTCCAGTTCGCCGCCCACCGGCACGCCGTAAGCGATCCGGCTGGCTCCAATTCCGTGTTTGCCCGCCATTGTCGCCACCAGGTGTGCGGTCGCGTCCCCTTCCACGGTCACGCTGGTCGCCAGGATCACTTCGGACACACCATCCTCGGTGAGACGTTCTTCCAGGAGATCGAGCCCGAGTTCGGTGGGCCCGATCCCGTCCAGCGGCGACAGGTGCCCCATCAACACGAAGTAACGGCCGGAATAGGCGGCGGATTGTTCGATGGCCATGACGTCGGCAGGCGTTTCCACCACGCATAGTTGCGTGCCGTCCCGACGGGCGCTGGTACAGAAGGAGCATTCGTCCTGTTCCGTGAACATCCTGCAACGCCGGCAATGCTGGATGCGTCTTGCCGCATCCTCCAGGGAGCGTGCAAGATTGACGGCGCCGGTCCTGTCCCTGTCCAGGAGATAAAACGCCATCCGCTGGGCGCTCTTGGCGCCCACACCGGGCAGGCACTTGAGAGCGTCGATGAGTTGCGCCAGCAGCGGAGAATAGGCTTGGGGCATCAGAACGGGAGCTTCATTCCGGGGGGCAACATTCCGCCGGTGACGTTCGAGAACTCTTCCTTCACGGTGCGCTCGACTTTCTTGATCGCGTCGTTGAAGGCCGCCTTGATCAGGTCCTCCAGCATCGACTTCCTGTCGCTGAGCAAGCTGTCCTCGATTTCCAGGCGGCGTACGCGGTGATTGCAGGTCATGACAATCTTGACCATGCCTCCGCCCGCCTCTCCCTGTACTTCCAGGGACGCGAGTTGTTTCTGGGCCTTGCGCATTTCGCCGCGCATCTGGTTTGCCTGCCTTACCAGATCCATCATGTCCTTCATCTTCCCGTTCTCCAGCCGAGATAGTTCATTTGTTCCGTGCTGCCAGCGCCGCCTCCAGGGATCGGACCGGCGTCAAGTTTGTTTGCTTTCCAGCGGACGAATGCTGTCGACTTCAAGCACCGCGTCGAATTGAGTCTGAATCTGCTGCACCACGGGATCGCTCTCGATTGACGCGCGCGCTTTTTGCATGCGCTCGGATTCGCCCTCAGCCCTTATCCGGGCAGGCGTCGGGCTCGGAGGCTCGCCGACCTCTATCGTCACCTTCACCTGCCCCGAAAACTTCTCCCGCAGCAGGTCCAGCAATCGGCTCCTGACCCGTTCGGTGTTCAGATGCGAATTATCGGATGCGAGCACCAGTTTTAGCGCATCATCCGAACTGTGCTTGACCGCGCAGTGTTCGGCCAACTGCCGGGGCGCCCCGGTGATCCCGCCCTCGCCGATGAATTCATGCCAGGTTTCGGAGCCGGGTACGTTCAATTCGGCTTTTGCCGTCGGCGCGGCTGGAGATCGTCGTGGCTGCCCACTAGCACCGGTCATTGCAGGCGCTTTCTTGTTAGCGCCCAGGCGGGCCGTACCAGTTCGAGGCTTTCGCTCCGCTTGCGGCTCCTGCTCCGTGCTCGGCCGAAACGCCAGCATCCGCAGCAAGGTCATTTCAAATGCGGAGCGATAGTCGCGGGCAACGCCCAGGTCCCGGCGTCCCTGCAGCGCGATCTGGTAGTAGAGCTGCACGTCTTCCGCCGTCAATTTCAACGCGAGTTCCGGCAGTTCCCGGGCTTCCTCGTCGCTTTCAGTACCGACCAGTTGCAAGACGGCGATTCGCTGCAGGACACCCATCAGTTCGTCCAGCACGGCGCCATAGTCCGGCGCCTGCTCATCCAGGTTGGCGACCTCGTTCATCAAGGCAGACCCATCCAGGTCGGCGAGGGCCTGCACGAACCGGATCACGTGCTGCCGGTCGATGCTGCCGAGCATGGCGCTGACCGCATCCGCGGTCACGTCTCCGGCGCTGAATGCGATGGCCTGATCCAGAAGGCTCAGACCATCCCGCATGCTGCCGTCCGCCGCCCTGGCCAGCGCCTTCAGGCCGTCAGCCTCCGCCTCGAATTCCTCTTCCCCGTGGATTTTTTCCAGTTGCTGGTAAATCTCCGCCACGGTCAGCCGCTTGAGGTTGAACTGAAGGCAGCGAGACAGCACAGTCACCGGCAATTTCTGGGGGTCCGTGGTCGCCAACAGGAACTTGATATGCGGGGGCGGTTCCTCCAGCGTCTTGAGCAGCGCGTTGAAGGAGTGATTAGACAGCATGTGTACCTCATCAATGAGGTAGACCTTGAATCGCCCCTGTGCCGGCGTGTACTGCGTGTTCTCCATTAACTCCCGGGTATCGTCCACCCGAGTACGCGACGCCGCATCCACTTCGATGAGATCCACGAAGCGGCCGTCGTCGATCGCTGTACACGCATCGCAGGTTCCACAGGGCTCGGCGACGATGCCTTCAGCGCAATTCAGGGCCTTGGCGAGAATTCGAGCCAGCGTGGTCTTGCCGACACCGCGGGTGCCCGCGAACAGGTAAGCGTGGTGGAGGCGCTCCGCAGCGAGCGAATTCACCAACGCCTTGACCACGTGTTGCTGACCAACCATCTCCGCAAAGCGTCGAGGCCGCCATTTTCGTGCAAGAACCGTATAGCTCATGAGTGACGAGCAGCCTCCAATCGCAAACCCAGGAACACGCGCAGCCCGAAACAGAATTGCAAAGCACGACTATTGCGGGGGGCGCCCCTTCGATCAAGAGATTATAATTGGCACGCCTCGGCGGGGCGATGCATTCTTGCCCCGGATTACTCATGCGGAGAGGTGGCCGAGTGGACGAAGGCGCTTGATTGGAGTTCAAGTAGGCGGTTATACCGTCTCGTGGGTTCGAATCCCACCCTCTCCGCCACTCTCTTTATGTAACTGATTGTTTATTAAAAAGTATTTATAAACAACTGATAGTTTTTCCCACGTTATTTCACACGGACAGTCAGACACCGCGGGAGACAAAACGGGACAGCCAGAGTCGATTACTCGGTGCGTTGCGGATCTTTGTATCCCGGATCGAATCCGCGAGTTGGACGCGATATCGCGATGGTTCCGGTTGGGCGTCGCGCTCGATGTTGTGTTTGCTGACCGGAAACCGTTGCAGATCGCTGATACGCACCGTCCCTAGGGAGCGCCATTAGCAAATACAAGCTATTGATTTATAAAGATTATACAAAATACGTTATCACTTTGGATACCATATTGATCTGATTGGCAATCCTGCCAAGTCACTATCCGAACCACATACGACAACTCGTCGAGCCCCCACTCACCGTGCTGTCGCGCCAATGTTAAGTGCTCCCCCGAGTGTAGTGCGCTCCCCCGCTCCCTTTGATTCCGTCCCCACACTCCGATAGATTGCATCGCGACAACCCGGACGCCTAGATCGTCGACACGATGAACGTGCTCGATAAAGGACTGTCGATACCACCGCAACGCTCAAAAAACTCGAAGATCATGCCGCGCTTCCAGAGCCAACTGGCAAAACTACAACACAATAAACGCACACGGAATTCACGTTGTTGCCCGTGACAAACCGCCTCACAGCTCCATTTTGGCCGATCGCCAATGGAAACTGATGCGTCTTGCCGCTGCTGGCGGCAGGACAGGAACGAAAACGGCACTTAGCAAACTTGTATTTTTGACCGTTTTTGCCGTACCAGGTCAGATAATCTTGCTGTCACATTCGCGCCTTTGCGGCACCATCTTGGTGCTTCGAACTCGCATGGTCACCAGTTTCGACTAACCTTCCTTTTCCTTGTCATTTCTTGATCAAAACTGGTAGTAGCTGCGGCAGCCTGTGCAACGATGAATGTCACCGTGGCAAAGGAAAGGCTATATAAGACCTGTACTAGCACAGCTCGTTCACCAACCAACTCGATCAGCTTTCGTTTTGTGCATTCGATCAAGAGCAATGGCTCCAGGATACTGGTTACCCATCCTTCTTCGGGAACTGATCGTAAAGGGTTGAGAAATCGTAACCACTCCCAAACCCAAAGATCCGGAGAACGGCATTCATTCGAGGGAAGAGTCGAATCGAGAACCATCAAAAATGGGAAAAATATGACAGCAGATAGCCCTGAACCTAAGACGATCCCACGTGACGTAGCGAATGGCTCATTCCAGTATTGTGTCAGCCACGATGGCGCCCAAGTCACCAATGCACTTGACGTGACACACAATGCCAGCATAGTTAGGAGAATCCATGGTCCCGCACCCAATGTCTGCAGAGCGAGTATTGGGACCGTGACAACAACAAAAAGTAGGGAGAATGCCGTCGCCTTGACTTTTCCCGTGCTTAACACCGACGCTGGGGAGCTTGGTCGCGACTCCAAGAGCGACCTTGCTTGAAGTGTAGCTAAAAAGGGTTTTCTAGTACCAAAAAACAGCATCCACACAAGTGGTAAGAGCAACAAAATAGCCCAATCCGTGGAGCTATAAAATCTTTGCCACAGGAACAGCGGGAAAGCCAAGAGAAACGTTGACGAGGCAACCAGTTTTATATGTGAAACCACAGTTGCTCTTCAGATTAGCCTCGGTCAACGTTTAACCCCGATTGCTTCGCTTCGCAATCAGATCGACACGAACGCTCCATAGGTCACCTACTCCGCAACCCATTGGACCTCGAATGCAAAGTATTGAGCACCCTCGCCATCCGCTTCATGCTCCCTTCCCTCCATCACGGCACTATTCATGGGCTCATATGGTCCGAGCATAAACACTGCGTCGAATCGCGTAGGTTTCGTTAGGCGAATCGTCGCGAGATGCTCCCCAATGAGCTTGGGAACCAAGAGCGGCTCGTCCGTGGCGATCACCAGCCATAGTTGGTGTAGGCGACTCAACGCGGCCGCTCGCTCTGGCGTCCCGGCTTTCTGATCTTTTTCCGCAATGATCACCGCCAATCTTTCTTTGAATCTCTCAACAGGCCAATCCAACCATTGCTGACGGGGCTCAATCAGTTCAGTGATCTCAATTCCAATTAGTTCTCCATCCAACCTGGCGTGACAATCCGGCAGCTCATTCGGGTCAGCATTTGACACAATCTCATGAACCTCCGCCCTGCCTTGCTCCGCTAACGACTTTGCCAGTTCATCCGCGATCGCCAATTCCTGCGCCCCCTGGAATTCGTTCGGCGCATCCCAATGCGAAACTCTGAACCCCTTTCTCGCCTTGCGTTCGCCAGCTTTCACAAGCCTGACGAATGCCTCCATTTCGAGACCATCTTCTTCTAGCGCTCTATCCTCGCACATAACAGCACTACCTCTGCCGTTCCAGTCATGCCTCGGGCTTGCCTTCCTGACACTCGCCCACATTCCAAAAAGCGTATCGCCGGACAGCTTGACGACCAACGTACGTGTCCCGGTCAATATCGCGGTTTGAAGCTATCCTCTCACCCTTGGCACTCAGTCTAGAGGGCCGTAGACCGAAACGGAGCGAAGCGCTCAAGGTCCCTTCAGCCTGATTGCCGACACGATTCCTAGCCACTTAGAATACGCGCTTCGCTGAACACCTAGCAGCCCGTGGCAAAAGTCCGCCTGGCGAACTGCGGGGTTGATAAAATGCGCACCCAGGCAAGTGGCACCAGACGAGGACATCGATGGCCCTGGGAAAGCGACCTGAAGGACGGCAAGAGGAGTTGTTCGTGGCCACGAGCGACATTCGCCGGTTGAGTCACCCGTTTTACCGGGCTTTGGAACGGTTGCTTCATGCGGAAGGATTCGACGCCTACGCCGAGGAGACGTGCCGGGCATTTTATGCTCCGACCCGGGGCCGTCCGAGCATTCCGCCCGGGGTGTATTTCCGCATGCTGCTGGTCGGGTATATGGAGGGCATCGGTTCGGAGCGCGGCATTGCGTGGCGGTGCGCGGACTCGATCTCGCTGCGGGAGTTTCTCGGGTACGGGCTGTCGAAGAACCCGCCGGATCATTCCAGTGTTTCCAGAACGCGCCGGCGGCTGAGCCTGGAGGCGCACGAGGCGATATTCGCCTGGGTGCTTGAACGGTTGCACTGTTCGGGGTTGCTGAGCGGCAAGACGCTGGGCGTGGATGCCACGACGCTTGAAGCCAACGCGGCGCTGCGCTCGATCGTGCGCCGCGACGACGCCACCGGCTACGAGGAATGGCTTGAGGAGTTGGCGCGGGCCTCGGGGACCGAGACGCCGACGCGGCAGGATCTGGCGAAGCTGGACCGCAAGCGCCCGAAGAAGGGTTCCAACGAGGACTGGGTGCATCCGCACGACCCGCAGGCGCGGATCACGAAGATGAAGGACGGTCGCACGCACCTGGCGCACAAGCTGGAGCAGGCCGCGGACATGGACTCCGGGGCGATCGTGGCGGTGACGGTGCAGAGCATGGACGGAGGCGATTGCGCCTCGATGCCGAACACGCTGGAGGAGGCCGAGCGGCAGTTGCGGGCTCTGGACGTTCAGCCCCGCGAAGCGGTGGCGGACAAGGGGTATCACAGCAACGCGACGATGAAGGGGCTGAAGCAGCGCGGGTTGCGCAGTTACGTCAGCGAGCCCAACCGCGGGCGGCGTAACTGGAAGCGCGACCGGGCGGCTCAGCAACCGACCTACGCCAACCGCCGTCGGGTTCGCGGTGAGCGCGGCAAGCGCCTGCTGCGCCAGCGCGGGGAGAAGCTGGAACGGGGGTTTGCGCACCTGCTGGAAACCGGCGGGCTGCGTCGCGTGTCTGTGCGCGGGCAACAGAACATCCTCAAACGAATGCTGGTTCACGCGGCGGCCTCAAATCTGGGACTGCTCATGCGCCACCGTCATGGGATCGGTACGCCTCGGAGCCTGCAAGGGCTGGCCGCGGCGTCAATGGCCACTGTCGGGCAGGCCGCAACCGCTGTATATCTGTCTATGTTTCTCGGCCTGGGGCGCCTTGTACGCCTCGTGTCGTCGATTTTCGGCCCTACGCGGCCCGCCAACCAAATTTCGCCGCTACGCACCGTGATCCAACGCATGGATCCCGGAACAGCCAAAATCGGACCAAAAGCCATTTCCGCCACGGACTGCTAGAGGCCCTCGCGGCCTCTAAGCGCCTCTCAGGCCCCGTTCGCGGGGCTATTTTTTGTGGGGTAGAATCGCGCCCGGACAAGGCGCGGGCAAGCTAATGACAAAAGGGCTAAAGGATTCGATATCAATAGGTAGCGTATTTAGCGGCCTAGCTATGGCCTTTGATGTCTTTGACCTAGTGCAGGCTATAGGAACTGTCTGGGCCAAGTTTATTCCGATCATTGGTCTGGGTTTTGTCGCGGGTGGTGCGTATTGGCTAATTTACGGTGTTATTACTGGCTGGTTAGGTAAACGACGCTTGCGAGCAAGCGAGGAATGGCGAAACGAAAGAGACAATAACGAAAAGATTTTAGATCTTATGAAATATCTACTACAAATTGTATCCGTGTCGCGTTGGGATAGCCAAATAAGTGAATGGGCGTTTAGTTCAAGCTTAGACCGGGAGAGAGCTCGGCGCACCTTGAATAAATTTAGGCAAATGGAGCTGGCTCCCTCAAACTTATCGACAGCACGCCACTGGGAAGTTTACTTGACGATAGTAATACCAATTATAGAGGTGCATGACTATAAGGAAGTGATACGGCTTATTGCGGCAGAGGAACTCCCTTTTCCTTTTGATTAGTGGACTATTCTCATTCATCAATTACGCTATTTTTCCTGCCATTGCCCAATGCTCCTCGGAAATGATAGCCAACGGTAGACCGTACGCGTCTCGATAATCCATGGCCTTTGCTATCTTTAGTCCGAAAGATTCGTGTTTCCAAGATGGCGTTACATAGTGCCCTAGAACAAGATAATCAGTTACTTGAGTCACGTTGGCTTGGACTTTCCCGCCTCGATCCTTTGTTGCTTGCTGGCAGGCTTTACGAGTCCCAAATGCGAACTTACCAGTTAGAACAAACCGGCGATGATCGAATACGACTTTGGGGGGCGGGTCATCTAGAGGAAATTCTGCGGACTTCAATAGCTCGCCTTCCTCGGGTATCTCACCAGCGAATCGGTTAAGTTCCTGTAAGAGTTCTTCCGCTTCCTTTTTGTCTAGGTGCCGATCCTCTAGGACTTGATTTAATTTGTTGGCGATTCGCTCGAACGCTACGTTAGTAGTTACGGTAGCCTCATTCATGAGAAGCCAGTTACGCAGGAATTCCGCTTCCCCTTGCGTAACGATACCATCAGCGACTATCCCCTTAGCCAATCCAATCAGCGTATCAATCTGCCGTGCTCTAATAGGCCCTGTCCGCATTTGCACATATTCGTCCATTTTGTGCCTCCAAATGTAGTCGTGATTCCGTGCGGGCCGAATGGTCGCCCCAGCGTCTCTGAAAGTCAAAACAGTTCCGAGCACAGAGTCCCAAAACCCGAAAAATCTCCAACAGATTTGAGGGGCCTCAGATGGCTGCAAAATGCGCGGGAGGGGGGCCCGTTCGCTTAACCGTTAACGGACAGAAACCACCCCACCAGGACGGGCTAGGTTAGCGCCTAAGGGCCTCGGGCCTGGCGCCATCCGGCCGCACCGTGATCGACCGCATCTACCATATCGACCGCGGCTACGAACGGATTGAGGAGAAGCTGGCGGGGCTGGGGGGAAGGATCAGGCGATTGCAGGGTTAGCTTGCGTGGCTAAACCGACAACTTGCTGCCGTCCGAAGACCGTGCTCGAGCCGAGGTTCTATTCTTGCCGCATAGCAATATGTCGCTGAATTACCGGCAACAGCTCTCTCATTTGTCGCCCCAGTTTCCTTTCAACGTCATTCCAAAATTCTTTGTGAAAAAATTCGTAGTCAATTTTTGATTCATGAGGTACCCATTGTGTCCCATCAGACGCGATTACCGAGCGCCAGACGTTCCACCCGGAAATTCTTGGAAAATTTCCGATGTATCCTTCGCTCATGTCAAGAAATTTTATTAATGAGTGCTTGTGGCGCTCAAGATTTTCTGACCACATCAATACTCTTACTGCAAGCTTCTCGTAGTTGTAGAGCATCAGTGTGAAGGGTAACCCCGCATCGTTCCATTTCTTGATACGCACCTTCAATTCCCTGGTGCCATTCCCCCTATTCTTCTCCGGATCAGGATATGCGCTCAATTCCAGATCGGTCGTATCCATTTCAAGCACCTTAGCGACAATACGCATATACCGATCACGATATTTTTTTCCCCAAGGTCGGGCATATGGTCAATAATCCTGCGAATCGTTCTGGCGTTATCTCCTTCTCTGAGAAGGTCAACAACAATTTGTCTTTCATCCTTTTGCATTAGTACACTCCGTCGAATGTGTTGGGCAAACTGAACGCGAAAGTTGTGCATCTCTCCATGACCCTTACATTGATCTAGCTTGTCGGCTATCCACTTCCAAGACATATTCAATACTGGCACTTCGGGCAAGTCACGTGCTGTAGTAGGCGGTCTACCAAGCGGTGTGATGTAGACCACGGCCTTATTTCTACTGTTTGGGTACTGTCTGTCAAGAAATTGTTGGTATCGGAAAATCTGTTGGTGTCCCTCATCAGCTTTAACCTTGATTTCAATCCCCAACACAGTTTCCGGTGACTCTAGCTGGACGAATACATCAAGTCGTCCAGCCTCGCTGTCACCGTATTCGCGCTTGACGCCAATTTTCTGGTCAATAGGGAAATCACCATCCAATTTCAGATTCTTCTTGATCCAAAGTAGAAACTTATGCCTAAAGTTTTTGTTTTCTGGCTCAGTCAAAAGCCACTTGAGCACACTTGAAAAACTAAGTTCTCGATGTGGGATACCTAGTACGTTCAATGGGTCGAACGGAGGGCTGAATGTAGACAGCCTTTGGTAGTGTGGTGACGATAAGAGCCGGATTATCTTTTCTTCAAGATCACACATTTGGACGGTCCTTATATTTTGGGCAGCATCAGGTCAGTGTTCTGGGAGTGCGTCGGGAGGTAGCGGAATGGATGCCGAGCAGTCATCATCCACGAGCCGACTCCGCAAGGCGCACGACCGCCTCGACTTCAATGCAATGCTGCAGGTAGCACGTCATTGCGCTTGCTGTCAATCGGCATTGAATATTGAGGCACTTGCGCTGTGGGGTATTTCGCCACGCCCCACGCCGTGAGGGGAACCGCGGGCGGTGCTTGTCAATTTCAACTTGAAATTGACAAGGGGTAAGAGACCACCCGGTCGGAGCGCAGCGACGCGGTGCTGACCTGCCGATGATGCTGAGATCGTTTTGCTGCTCAAACCGCCTGCCGTGGCCCAGTTCGGGCGCGATCTGTTGAAATCTGTAAAGAGGTATCCCCGCGGCGAATCGTCTGGCGCTAACCCGACTTCCGCAACTCAGCGCCAAAACGGGCGCAAGTCATTGATTTATTGTTGTCCAGAGCCGTAGGTCGGCACTACAAGGCACCGACTGGCAAGCGGTGTGGCCGTCGATTCAGGCGAGGATTCTGGGTGTCGGTTGTTCCGGCAAACGCAGTTTGAGTTGATCCAGCAGGAGTTGGTGTTCCCGTTGCGGTTGAGTATGTCGGGGCAGGATCAGGTACCGTCCGTCGGTGGTCGGCAGATGCACATCGACCATCTGCATGGTGGCGAACTTCTCCAGGATCGCCCGGGGCGTCAGCCCCGGCGCCCGCGGTCGGGCCAGGTTTTTCAACGTCACGTGCAGACAGTACGCGATGAAGGCGACGAAGATGTGCGCCTCGATCCGATCCTCGCGCTGATGGAAGATCGGCCGGATGGCCAGATCGTGCTTCAGTTCCTTGAACGCCTGCTCGATCTCGCAGAGCTGCATGTAGTAGCGCCACAATGTCGCCGGGTCCTCGCCGGTGAGGTTGGAACGCAGCAGATACCGGCCCTCGCGGCGCCGGGCTTGGCGCAGCCGCTGGCGCCGCAATGAGAACGTGAACGTCTCGGCGGTGACCGCTTCGCGAGCCTTGGGCAGACCGATCTCGACCAAGTGCCAAGCGCGGCCGGCCTCCTTCTTCGCCGCGCCCAGCTTCAGCAGCAACTCGTCGCGCTTCAGCGATTGGTCGCGCAACTCGTGCAACCGCCGCCACAGCTTCTTCAATCGGCGCCGGCGCATGCCGCGCTCCTTCAACACCCGCGCCCGGCTCTGGGCCAGGACGTACAGTTCCCCGTCCTCGCTCAACAGCTTCACCTCCACCGACTCGCGAACCTGCCGCCAAGGCTTGCCCACGAACGCCTTCTCCAGTTTCGTCAATCGGCCCTTGGGCGTGCCCACCAGGTAATGCACCGGCGCCGGCCCCGTGCGCATCGCCTCCAGAGTCTCTTCGGTGGGAATGCCACGGTCCATGATCCAGACCCGGTCCGATCGCCCGTACTGCGCCTCGATCTTTTCCAGAAAGTCCGCCAACGTGGTCTTGTCGGACGTGTTGCCCGGCATCACCTCGTAGGCCAGCGGAAACCCCTGCGGGGTCACGATCAGGGCGATCACCACCTGCACGCAGTCCGAGCGCTTGTCGCGGCTGTATCCGAACCGGCGCTTGTCCGAAAACGTTGGATCGCTCTCAAAATAGGTGGAGGTCAGGTCGTACAGCAGGACGTCGAAGCGCGCGTCGAACAACGTCTCCCAACGCGCCCGCAAAAACGAGAAAAACGCCCGCTTGTGCGCCGCCAGCTTGTCCAGACAGCGGTACAGCGTATCGTTGGCGATGACCGCCATCGGACTGCCCAGCAAGTCGCGCATCGCGCTGTGACCGTACCAATGCCGATGCAACCGCCATTCGCTGCCCGGATCGATCAGCTGATAACACACCAACGTCTTCAACACGTCCAGCCAGCGTGTGCCCTGACGGCTCGACGGCAGCCGGGTACGCCAAAATCGATCCAGCTCCAGCCGATCCCACAACGTCAGCGCCAGCCAGCACGCGCCCCACTGCCGCGGTCGGTGTAAACTCAGCGCCTTGACCTGGATCCGCACCACCTCGCAGGCCAGCTCCGGCGCCTCGCCGTCTTCGGCGAACAGCGCCATCGATCCGGACCCGGAATCTCCCTGCAACACCTCGATCGAACGGCACCACGCCGCGCGCTGACGATCGTTGATCTCGCCCAGGTACAGCACCTGACGCTGAACGACCCGCCCGTCGCGGTTGCGAACGTTCTCCACCACGCTCCAGTAGCGGTGTTCCTTGCCGTCCTTGAAGCGTCTCTTGGCCCGTACGAACATGGACCCATAGCATGCCCCAACCACCAAACAAATCAAGGGGTTAGGTCGGCACTACAGCCCAGATCGTGCGGCTCGATTCAATGAAAACAGGGCGTTACGTCAGCTTCGGCACCCAAATCACGATGAAATTCGATCAAAACTCGGTCGAGTTGCGGAAGTCGGGCTAAAACCGTAGCGTGTTGTTACAGCATAAGATAGCTCGGTGAAGAAGGGGACTATCAAGGTTTTTCCGGAGTGCAGTTATGTTGGGCGGACAGGTTACGGCGGTGGGACTTCCGGAAGACAGGAACGAATCGCCGCGCCGACGTCAGAGGCGGAGTCGCTTGCGAGCGCCCTGACCAACCAATTCCTGAAGTCATCGGCCTTGTTGCTCCGCAAGTGGCGGGCGGCGAGCGCGAAGAGTCCCTTGTTGTCGTAGTGGGACAAGAGGTCGGTGATGTTTTCGTCTTCGATTGCTCGCGCTAACTGGTTGTGTGCCTCCTCCGCGATTTTAGCGACATCAACTGAAGCAATCTGATCCTGATAGTTGGAGGTTACGTCCTCGACACGGCTACATTCAGTCAGGGTTATGCCTCTCAACAACCGATGAACGCGGCGCTTACAATATCGAATCACTGCGGACTGGATCCCTGCTGTGTTTCTCACATGTTCGAAAACGGCGTTCTGCAAGGCTTGCAGTCGCTGTTCGAGTTCCTCGTCAGCATATCCTTCATGTTTAGCGATCGCTCGGCTGACCGCCGGGAGAAGAACGATATTCTCAATTTCTGCAACGGGGAGAACGGCAATCCCCAGACGATGGAGCCGCTCTATTTCTTCCGGAGTGCGATCATCCGCATCGACGATTCCCGAGCACGCCAATCGAGTAAGCGCAGCGTTTTTGCGCATGGTGGCGACGGAATGGATTACGTCCTCGCATGAACCCCGAGGGATAACCAGCCAGCCGGGAAAACACCATCTGTAAATTGCTTGGTCGAGGCTGGACTGCGTGCCCTCGACAAATAGTACTCGGTGACGGCTTCCCAGAATAAGGGTCTCAAGTTCTTTGCCAAATCCAGTTAGGTCTGTCGCCGGTTCAATTTTCCATGTCTGTGCCGGGCCATATTCGAGAATGACAAACTTCTGCCCCACTCGAGACGCTGAGAACTCCAAGTCGTGCGTAATGAACACGAATGCGCAGTCCAGTCGTGCGGCTTCCAATTCATCCCAGAGTCGCGCCATGATTGAACGATGGATGTGAAGTTCCGGTTCGTCGATTATGAGTACCGAGTCGTTGTCTGCCATCAGAACCTGGCCTACCAGGTAGAAGATGGCGCGTTCCCCGTCGCTCATTTCCGAAGCGGTGAAGGTCGCATCGATATCCGGGATGCTCACTCTGATGTCATCGCCACTTACCAAGAGTTTTCGTTTTGGCAGCAAGCGTTCCCAAATCGCGCACAATTTCTCGAACTTGGTCGGGTTCACGGGACCGAAGTCCTGTGCCCGCGCACGGGTATGGCTCTTAAGCGCCGTGTTCGCTTGTTCCGCATAAAGAGCCTGAACCAAGAAGTCGAAGTCGTTCAGTAGCGAATTTGCCGGCTTTTGGCGCCATCTATTGCCGCTTCTGTGACCTTTGGGGTTTGAAAGGCTGGGGTTAGGAACCCCGATCTTCAATCCTGCCAATGCGGATCGCTCGGAGATTTTGGCGACTTCCGGATTCAGCTGCTGGGCTCGGTGCGCTGATATTCGGTGTGCCTTAAGGCCAAGACTGTCTTCCATGTAGACCGCTAGCCGGGTTTTGCCGCTACCGTTCGCTCCGCAAAAGTAGGCTGAGGACCCCGGGTCGAGGGAAATCTTCCTAAAGCCGCCGATCCTGGGAATGGAAAACGAAAATGTCATTGCAATTTCTCGGGACGATTTGTGGTCAGCGTATCGACGCTATTGGGCCTACGCATACGTGTCTCCATGCGAGTTCCGGATTGGGCTGCAGCGCCCGCGACCGATGGGTACCGGGCGAGGGCAAGCATAATGGTGACTCGAGCATGACTCAATCGCGGGGGATTGGTGCACATAAGAATCGCTCCGGGAATGCTGGAGGCTCGTTTGTGTAAGTCGGACGAGGTGGCGCTGAGCGCCTTTTGTGCCAAGCCGCGGCTGCAAGAAAGAGTTTACAAAGCAAACAACCATCCTTTGGCACACGTTTTGCCGATCGGGCGGGCGCCAATAAGACCGGTGAAGCGTCGTGATGTAAGTCGGTCTGACGTGGGGTAGCCAAGCAGGTATTATCTGCCCCGAAAATGGGCTGGGAAGCCGGTACAAGGATGATGAAAACATGGCAATCAACGAAACAAAGCTTACGAAGGGCCAGGTACGTAAACTCAATGCACTGCGAAAATCTGTTGGAAACGAACTCGGTGAAGAAGTCTTCAGCAAATGGCTGACGCAACAGGCATCGGCAGCCGCCAAGCCAAAGCCGGATCCGACCGCATTGAAGATAGAGGACGCCTTGTCGGGTTTTGTGAACGACCGGTCGTTTCGGCTTGGAAATTACGGATACACGATCCGACGAGCAAGGGGTAAGGGCGTGTCGGGATTCGTGGTGACGAAGAATGCGAAACCGCGGTGAAGGGCAGACGAAAGTTTTCGCGAGCCGAGATCCGGGAAATTCGAACGATTCTCGTCAGAATCATCACCGCGCTGATGCGCCGCCTCACCCGCTTGGCCGTTTCCGGCTTGGACAACCAGATCGGGGTCAGCACGGCCATGACGTCGGCGCTGGCGATGGCATTGACCGGTAAGCGCGCAAGCCTGGGCAACGCGTAGTCGCGCATGCTGGCCCGCCAGTGCGACTCGGTTTTGCTGCCTTGTTTCCAGCCGTAGCGGTGAACCGCGATCGTCGCCTCCAGGAGTTCGGCGAAGGTGGGCACGGCCTGGGCTTGCCGCAACGCCAGGGGACCGCCGCCGGCGCGCGCCAGCTTGCGGTTCTCAAAGGCTGCTTCGCGCGGCTCGGCGAGGCTCAACAGCTGCACGCTGCCCAAGCCAATGTCGTAGCGCCTGCCGTGGACGGTGAGGCGTTGCATCCACTGCTTGCTGCCGCCGCGCGCCACGCGCAGGAACAGCGTTGCGCCGTCGCCGTGCAGGCCCGACTTGCGGATGCTCTTGACCTTCAGTGCCGTCAGTCTGGGCATGGTTTGCCCCACGTTTTGCCACACGCCGTGTGTGCGATTGCGGGAGACAGCGAAAACGGCACAAGACCCCGATGCGGAGATAAATCCCTTTGGATCAAACGATTATGGCGTAAAACGTGATGGATAACAATCACTTAAAACGGGGGAACCCAATTCCTTCCAAGCGCCAAACCACTCTTTGCGTCAACCCGGTAGCGGCCGGCTGCATTCCCTTGATCATTCTGCTCGAGTCCCAATCGTTCGACCGGCTTCGGATGGGTCGGCCGCAAGGCTCGCCTCAAGCCAGCGCTGAATCTCGTCCAGGAACCCCTCTTGCCTGTGCGCCTCGATCGGCCACGAAGTTCGCCCACGCTTCCATGAGCTTTCGGCGCCGCTCGAACAGATCGGATCGCGCGTAGGCCGCCACGGTCTTGTCTTTCTCGACATGCGCCAGCGCCATTTCGGCGACGACCCTGAGCGAATTCCTCCTAAGGTTATCGCGGCCGCTAAGGCCGCCGGCATTGCAGCGTATGAAATAGCGTATCCGTTGACTTTTCGACGCCTCGCATAGCTACCTTGCATCTACGTCAATGTAACAGCGCTTCGAGCGCAACGCGTTGCAGGGCATGTTTCCTGGGATTGTTTTCTTTCAGCTTATCCAGGTTGAGCAGTTTCCACCGTACAGCCGGAAGCTCCGAAGCTGTTGGTAATCCTATGAGATCGAAGTCAGGTTGAGCATCGTGCAGCGACAGCAGGAACGTTGCAACATCTCCCGTTAGCCGCTCTCTAATGTCTGCGTGCAGCCGCGCCTGGACCTCAACTAGCGCATCTTTGGCTACCGTTTGCCGTGCCATTCCCACGAACTCTTCCTCGTATTGTTCATCCTCAATGCGGGGGTTCGGCGCGAGCAACTCATGCATTGGTCGGCCAGAACTTGCAACGTAGATCATGAATACGCGGAAAAGCTCATCGGTGAGACCCTCGTTTTGATACAAGAGCATGACATCGAAGAGATCGCGAGGATGCTGGCGATCAAGAGCCGCGTGCAGCTTTCCACCGTAGAGATCTTCAAACGCCAGAACGTTCATCTCAACAAATCCTAATCGCTCGATAACGGTATCTGACACCGTCATCATCGTCGGCGGATGCACCGCCCCGCGGGTCACCGGCGAAGTCTCTATTTTTGTCTGTACTCGACCGTTGCTGACCATGATGCGTGTGTCGTTATTGCCGCCGCCGGCAATGCGACGTGCCTGAACGCGTGGGTAGCGGTCAGTGATCGCCACCGTAATTCGATCGAGCGTCTCGTCGATATCTTTGAGTGATCTCTCCCGGTCATGCACTGGCAGATAGGTGAGGTCGATATCGACGGAGAGCCGCGGCATATCCCTATAGAACAAATTGATTGCCGTACCACCCTTTAACGCAAAAGCGTCCTCCCTGGCGATATCCGGCAGAACGCTCAACAGCAACCGAACCTGATCGACATACTGCTCATCCATCGACGCCAGCCCTTTCTTCGACCATAGGCATGAAGTCTTCCGGCACTGAGATTCGGTACATCGGATGGAATCTGCCCCGCTCCACGAGCGCGCGCGGCCCTGAGCCGAAGTCGATTTCTGACGTATCCAGATACTTGCGCCATGGATGCTGGTGCCTATCCGCGAAGACGAAAAACAGCCGACGCACCTTGACGCTCTTGCATAGCGCGAGCAATTCCATGACGTGCTTCGGCCGCAATGTCGTCAGCCCCTCAAAGATCTTATCGAGGTTGTCGAAGCTCGCGTGGTTCGGAAGCTCGTCGAGCGCCTCAAGGATGGCCCGTTCCGGCGACGAGGCCATTACGGGCCAGCGCCATACGTTCACCGCCTGAGGTGTTTCTTGAACATCGCGGTTGGCATCGCTGATGCCGGTGGGATCATCACCAAACAGCGAGCGCCGGTGGACGACTATCCTCGTCTGCGTCGGCAGACGTTTCAACCATGTGGGCACAGCGCCATGGAAATGAACGCGCGGCGTACCACCGAGGCTGAGGTAGTGTGTATAGCCTGCCAGATCAAGTGCGCTTTCGCCGCCCAAATGCACGTCCCGCTTCATGATCCGTTGTAGCGAGAGCAGCGTGATCTCCCAGGAGACCTGAGAAGCCCAATGCACGCCTTCAGGCACAGGTCGACGGTAGACCCCTCGGATCAGCCTCTCCAGCCATCCACGCGACACATAGTCGTGGATGGACTTGGGGTCGATGCCCTGCCCCTTCAGCCACGGCGTATCAACCATAAAGCCCGGCGGGACTTTATCCAGGAGTGGTTTCAGCCTTTGTGTTCTCGGATGGTTCATGGCCATCAAAATCGGACACGTTCAAATTTATTGGGCGGTTTATTTTAACACCGATCTATTTACATGGTTAATAGCCATGTAAATACGAGAACATAAAAATAGATGGGGCAGAAATTCCAATGCCGAAAGGCTGGGGGTATCAGCGGGGGTATTTCTCAATCCATTAAACGCAACGCATTGTATTCAATAGGATTAACAAGGACACCCTCTCCGCCACTATATATTTTTAACGTATTGATTTATAAATATTTTTACTGTCGGATAATTTTTGGTTCCCCAATCGTTCCCCGTTTTTGTATCGGTGCAGCAACAAATGGAAGACCAGACAAGTCGAACGGGCGCAATCGCAATCCGGAGCAAGTCCGCGCGCATTTGCGCAACGCCTGAAACCATCCCACCAATTCCACGTCGGGGATTGGCGAGCTGTTTGCCACTTAGTTGACATTTTTATGTCCGGCTGTGTACCAGACTACAATTCCGCCGTATTCGTATCTTTCGCTGATACAGGCATGCTTCTTGGTATTACTCCCGCGACGGGACTGGAACCACCAACGGCCAGTGAAAATTGGTCTAGATGTATCGAACAACTAGACGATACGAACTCAGACCGACACTATTGTAATGAATCAATAATGAAATTGTTTGGATGCCTTGCCCTGATTCGAAGGCCAGATATTTTCGGTCTAGCAGATCACTAAATCTATAGTTTTCTGAGAATCACTGCTGCCGCCCAAACGAAACCGACCAACATCAAACCGGCGAGCACGCTACGGGTCTGGTACCACATTTCATCGTGCATTTTGTCGAGTTCGTCCTGAGCTAAGTCGTCGCCTAGCACGGCAGCGCGCCGAAACCAATACCACGCCTTTAGGTGGTTCTTTCGGGCACCCCGGACACCATACCTATACCTTTCGGCAAGCAAATACTGCGCGACCGCGTCGCCTTGTTTGGCGGCTTCCCGAAACCAATGCACCGCCAACACATAGTCCCGTGTGACAATCCAGCCTTCGTCGTACCAGCACGCGAGTGCATGCTGTGCTTTGCGGAAGCCCAATTCAGCGGATTGACGAACCAAACGCTCGGCCTCTGCATTGTCTTGCTGAACGACGTCTCCGTGGGCGTATAGAAGCCCCAAATAGAGCATCGCACCCGCGTGTTCTTGCCCGATGGCGCTGCGGAGCCAGCGTTCGGCCTCTACAGCATCCTTCGGGACGCCTTCGCCGCCCGCATACATGACCCCTACTTCGAACTGTCCTTCGGAGTCTCCCCGTTGCGCGGCCTGGATCGCTTCTTCGTAAGTCATCGCAACACCGCCCTCGATCACTACCGCATCTGCCCGATTAGAGCAATTTCCGGGGCCTAGAGCGCGGACCTAACAATCGGCGCGTAGCATTTCCCGGTCGATGTCACGCCTGCGACTTCGGGCTTGCTGGATTTCCAAAGAGGTACCGATGTCGGTAGATGCCGCCAACAAGCGGTCTATCTCGGCGTCAAGCGGCGCAATCAACGCCGCCAGGCGTTCACACCGGGCGGAATCGGCCGGTTCGGGAGTCGATTCCGGAGCGGCCTCCGACAAGTCTATGCCGCATTCCTCGGCCATAGCGAAAAAGTCGGCCATAGTAAAGTCGGGATCGGAGGCGGCAATCATGGGGACGAACAACGACAACAGGGGGGCGAGTTCGCCAAACACGTCGCACACTGCGTCGCGGTAGCCTTCCTCGTAATCCTCCGAGCGTTCCTGCGCGGCGACGGGTTGCACGCCCAGAATCAGCGTGGCGGCGATGACCAGAATGGTGTGGAGCAATGCTCTCGTCATGTTGGTTCCCCGAACGGATCCGCAACTGTGGGCGAAAGGTATCATATGCGCTGGCAAACGCGGGCGCTGGCGACCAGTCAACGGCGCGAAGAGTACAACCGACGGCCAGTTACCCGAGCAAATCACGGTCAATGCCCACAGAATGAACTATTTTTTTTGCAGCCCTGCCGGTCCCGCTAGCTCCCGACATGGGGGCCGGTTACCGCTCTAGGTCGCAAACCCTGACAACGAAACCTACACGGTATCGTCAACAATCTGCACACGTGCTTCGGATGCTCGCATATCTCTGCTCGTGTATCCTTCGCGGCCTGAAATGTATTCGGTGCCACGATGGCCACCACCAGGAACGAAAGGGGCTCTGCGATTTCATTTAAGGGACTTGACCCCTTAGGCGCTTGCTTTTTCCTTTTGGTTGGCGGCTCCATCATCCGGAGAGCGCAGCTAGGGGATACACGCCAAGAGATTACAACGACAGCCCATAACCATTGGATTATCTTCCGTAATCTTGTCGCAAGAACACACGGCGGCGGGGAAACGCGCAAATGAAACCATACACAATTACCATCGATGCATCTAAGAATCACCCGGAGATATTGGATATCCAGGACGCCATGCAACAGGTCTTGGATTATTTCGATCTAATCACGGACCAAACACAAACCAACGTTATCTGGAAGCTGACTTCCGCGAGAACATCGAGTCCATTCACTGTTACCGGCGAGCCTGTAGATTTGCGCACAAACGCCGGAGGCTACGGGTTAATTCGGGATCACGTCAACACAGTGCGGAAAGGCTTGGAGCGCCTACGTGCCGGGGAAAATATCGGTCCGGATTTTCCTGAGGAAAAGCGAGACGTTGCAGTTAGTCTGCTAAAGCGAAACCTAAACGGCATCGGAACCACTCAGCTCTCATTTGGTGATGACGACCCAATAATTGAGTTTGACCAAAAAACGGCGGAGCGTTCGATAAACCTAATAGAACGAAAGGATGATGACCTTTATCGATATCTTTTCGCTAGTTTTTCGCGGCGCGAGATTGGCTCTATGGAGGGCGAAATTGTCGACGTAGGAACTGACAACAACGAACCAGCGATCCACGTTATAGACAACCTTACTGGAAGGACTATTTCCTGTCGAATTGATAAGGATTTACAACAAGAAATTGAGCGTAAACTCACGGCCGCTGATGTTTGGAAAAAACGTCGCGTCCGCATCAACGGCGAGTTAAATTACGATTACACTGGCAAGTTGATTCGCATATTTAAAGGGCGCATTTTCTTTATTGAGACTGTTGAAACGTCCATTGATGATTTGCATGATCCAAATTTTACGGAAGGGATTTCACCTAGAAAATATATAGACAGACTTTGGGATGTCGGAAATGACTAATCGACCCAAATATTACTGGGATGCCTGCATTTGGATTGAGTTAATCACTCAAAAAGATCAGGCGCGCGTTAAACGGTGCAAGTACGCCTTGGAACTTGCCGTGACTGGCAGAGCTTAAATTTGGACTTCTGCGTTCACTCTAGCCGAAGTGTGGAAGAAGAAATGCGAAGGTGAAAACGTCTCTATTCAGGAATCAAAAGATAGAGAATTTGAAGACTTCATCGAACAAGACTTCATTACGAAAGTGAATGTCGATTCAGACGTAGGAATCGTTGCCAGACGATTGTTACGCAAGTTTCCTACGATACGCAAACCGCAAGATGCAATTCATGTAGCGACTTGCATACTAAATAATGTCGATGAACTACACACTTTTGACGATAACGATCTAACGAAATTGGACGGAAAGATTCCAAGAATCGATAGCAAGATGCTTGCGATTAATCCACCCCCGGAACTACCACCGGGCGAGAATACAGACCTATTTGTCGATTGAAGGCCTGACGAGTTTAGGATCATAAACGCCAGCACCGTCCAATTCCCAAGGGATGCTACGGCCCTCACACTTTGGGCAATCACCCGAACCGTCGCATTCCAGGCAAATACCGCTACCCTCGCACTCGGCGCAGTCCCCGGTTGTCCCTCCCGTTTATTCGCCGGGCCTGATTCTATTGTGTTTTCCCGAGGGATCCGGCTAGTCTTTCCAACATGTTCAAGTGGCTGGAGATCATCGTTCGAGCGCTGAGATCGGCGCTTCGTTCCCGACGCGAGTTAGCCCTTGAGAACCTCGTCCTTCGCCAACAACTCGCCGTGCTGAAGCTTTGCCATCCACGGCCCCGATTGACGGATACGGATCGGTTGTTCTGGGTGCTCATTTCGAGAATCTGGTCCGGTTGGCGAGGCGCCCTCCACATCGTGCAGCCTGAAACCGTCGTGCGCTGGCACCGGCAAGGGTTTAGGTACTACTGGAGGTGGAAGAGCCGTGGTCGCGGCCGCCCTAAGATTGGTCCTGAGAATCGAGCGCTGATACGGCGGATGTGTCGAAGCAATCCCTTGTGGGGTGCGCCTCGAATCCACGGCGAATTGCTCAAGCTGGGCATCGAAATTTCCGAGTCGACGGTTTCAAAGTACATGATCAGACGGCGCGGACCGCCGTCTCAGACCTGGCGAACTTTCCTTGAGAACCATGCCAGAGAGCTTATTGCGCTTGATTTCTTCACCGTGCCCACGGCCACATTCAGGGTCTTGTTTGTACTGGTGATCCTGAGCCACGATCGGCGGCGGATGTTGCACTTCAACGCGACAGAACATCCGACGGCGGCGTGGACAGCACTCCAACTTCTGGAGGCGTGCGGAACCGAGGAGACCCCCCGATACTTGATCCGAGATCGAGATGCGATCTACGGGGAGGTGTTTCAACGCCCGGCGGGGGCGCTGAGCATCAAGCAGATTCCCACTGCGCCACAATCGCCCTGGCAGAATCCGTACGCTGAACGCGTGATTGGCTCGATACGGCGAGAGTGCCTGGATCACACGATCGTTCTGGGAGAGCGCCATCTCAAACGGATCCTCTCCAGCTATGTGGACCACTACGATGGCACCAGAACGCACCTCTCCTTAGATAAAGACGCCCCAGAGAGGCGACCAACGCAGCCGCCTGAGCTGAAGAGCGTGGTTGAGTTCAAGCGCGTCGGTGGGCTCCATCACGAATACGTTAGGGTGGCCGCGTGAGCGGCTGTCGGATTAATAAGTGGGAGGCACAGCCTCGGGTCTCCGGGATGATGGTGGCGTTCATTACGGCCTACGGCCACGCCGTACAGTTTGCCGTCCGGCCCCATCGTCGGCACGCATCCCAGCCTGCCCCTGATGGAATACAACGCCTTCGGTCGAACGAATGCCGTCCACACCGCCAAAATGGCTCAATCAGCGCAATCGGTGACGGATGCAGGCTAGGCCGCCGCCTGGGGGTTTGCCAGCGGAATTTTCTTCATGTGGGCCTCGATGGCCTTCACCGTGTCAGCCGCTAGTGGCAGGTTGTTCTTTTCGGCCTGCCACCGATCATGGAACAGGGCCACCGTTTCGCGGGCGGTATCGAGCACGATCTTTTCCGGCAGGCGCGCCCGTGCGGCCATGTGCGAAAGTTCATCTTCGGAAAAACCGTCAAAACGCTTGGTGCGGCTGAGCTTCAGCGCAGCCGTGTCATCAGGGATATGGGCAATCGTCGCCACGAAGTCGTAGGCCGGCGCAAGCACGGCATGACGCGTATCGGGGTACATGACCGACCAGTTCTTGACATGCATGTCCGCGTTGCCGATCAGCATATTGAAGGTCAGGCGCCGCACGAACTCTGCGATATCGGCACCATTGCACTCGGCACGGATGACGGTGGCGATGTTCATCGAACTCGCCTTGCGGTACTTGTCTTCGGGATAGAGCCCGAAGATTTGCGCGAAGTCCTCGATATGGACTCGAGTCCCGTCGGAGAGCCGGTCAAATCGCTCGATGGCAAGGGCCTGCCCCTTGAGTGTTTCGATGCCGCCTGGCAGGTTCCCGATGTCTGAAACGTCAACCAGCTTCACGGCCGGCACGTCGATGCCGACAAGGCGGGCGAGAGTCATCATCGAAAACTCGTTCTCGGGAACGCCTTCGAACTCACGCGCGGGAAGCTTTACGATCCATGAACCGCCGACTCCCCTGGCGGGGATGGTGAGGCCCGCGCGCGCATCCTGGATTGTCGAGAATTTGAGTTGCATGCCCGCAAGGGAAAAACGCAGCGCGTTCGCTCTTGCATCTTGACCGGGCGCTTCGAGTCCTCCATCGGCATCGAAAGGCCACGCCTCGCCATCGGTGGGCTGGATGGAGATGGCGCCGGGCAGATCCTCGCCAAGGGCCCAGATCAGGAAGAATTCACGTGCGGGATTCACGCCGGCACGTTCTGCAAGGTAGGAGCGCATCGGTCCTTCAGGCAGCAGGTTGGAAAGGAACGGCATGACGCGCGTCCTCACGGGATTGAAGTCCGTTATCAGGTTGCCAAGGTCATCCTTGAATTGAAGGCTGAGCGTCGGCCGGTTCTTGTCGGCAATGTAGGAGTCGTTGAAGGCGAACAGCGTCCGGTCGCCGGAAAGCCGTGTGAGCGTGCCGATCGGCTTGCCGTAAAGCAGCACACTAAGGACGGTGACATCATTGGCCATGTTCATCCTTCTCCAACGCGTAAGCCGGGCGCACGGTATCTGCCGGGGCAGATGCCGAACTGTGCACGGCGGCATTGCGCAGGTTCTTCACTTTAAGGAGTGCGTGGCGGAGGCCATCGGGATCTTCATGTTCGATGAACCGGTCGATCGCCCTGTTCGCATCCTGCAGCTCGTCGACACCGAGGAAATTGAAGCGCAAGTTTTGCAGGTCGTGGATCGCGCGCTGGAACTGGGCAAGTTCGGGATTGGTTGGGTATTTGTGCAAGACCCTGTTCAGGTTTGCCTGCAGGCGCTTAAATTCCTTGCCGATGGCGGCGGTGCGTTTGCCGACCCGGCGCGGCTCGCCCTTGGTGCCGCGGACAATGGAATTGACCGCGGGCAGGCTCTTGCGAGGGACCAGGGTGAGTTCCATATCAAGGGCGCGGGCTAGTTCGACCAGGCTCGTAAGGCGCAAATCGACGGCCCCGTTCTCGATCTTCGAGATATGGCTTTGCGGCATGCCGGCAAGGCCGCTCAGGGCGCGCTGGCTCAGGCCTTTGGCCTCGCGGGCGTTTTTTAGGATCGTCGCGATGTGGTCGGTTGCGTAGCTCATTGATCTGTTTTTATGCATCAATAATACAAACTGATATGGCATAAGATATCATCACATTTGGAGGCAAGGCAAGAGTTGATCTAGTTTTATAGATCATACGGAAAATAACATATATAATTATGTATCTATACTAGGTCTGAGAAGAAGCAGGGGTTCCCTGTCCGCCAGTCGTCAAAAAAATGCCCCGAAAGGGGTGTTTTTTGCGGTGCGATTGCTCCGCCCTTCGTAGCTTGCGGTGATATTCCGTTCCGCCAGCAAGTCTTCGATATTTCTATGGCTCAGGTTGAAGCGATTGAGCGCTGGAATCAGACGCATCGAGACTGGATCGGAGTATCTCCGGCAGCTTTACAAGCGGCGGATCCAAAAGTACGCTGCTACGAATACTACGATGTTGAACTTCAATCATCTTCTCTCCGAGTAGAGGCTTATCGCGGATGAAGCTATGCACAGATACGATCACCCGGCGTGATGCACTTCACTTGGCTGGTATGGGGGTCGCGGGTTTCGCGGCTACAAATCTCACTCCATTGGCTCTGGCGCAAACTCCAGGCCGGATCGATGTCCACCATCACTGGCATCCGCCTCCGATCACGACCGCCTTTCGAGGTGTAAGCATCGGTGCCGCATGGCCGGGCGGCGAGTGGACACCCGAAAGGGCGCTGTCGTTGATGGATCGGTTCGACATCCAGACTGGGTTGCTGTCGGTACGGAACCCGAGAGAGAGTGTCGAGCGAACTCTGCCGGGTAGTCAATGAAGCGGCCGCAGAGTTGGTACAGTCCTATCCGACAAGGTTCGGGGCTCTCGCAATGGTGCCGCAGTACGACGCCGAAGCCTCAGTTGACGAAGCGATTTATGCACTCGACACGCTCGGGCTCGACGGAATGTCACTGAACCCCAGCGCCGACAATGTCTATCTTGGTGCTCCTGAACTCGAACCGCTGATGGAGGAATTGGATCGACGTAACACGGTCGTTTTAATGCATCCGACCAGCCCATTCTACTTCAACGAACTCAATCTGGATTTTCAGAGCTCCGTGATCGAATACGTATTTGAGACCACTCGTGCGATACTGAATCTCATCACGAGCGGCAACATCGAACGACACCCAAACATTCGATTTATAACGGCACACGCAGGCGGCGCCGCTCCCTATATCGCGGCGCGCCTTGACGACCAGGCTGTTCGCAATACGCCCGAGGTATTGGAACGGGCACCGGAAGGCATCCTGCATTACATGAAGACACTCTATTACGGCACGGCTCAATCAGCGTCGCCGTATTCCCTGGCTGCGCTCCTCAAGCTGGTTGATTCATCTAACGTAGTATTCGGCACTGACTTGCCGATCTCGTCGCCGTCGTTAGTCTCGCAGTCCGACACGGTGCTGCAAAACTCTCCCGAACTAAGCCAGGAAGACGTCGTACTAATCGAACGGGATAACGCCGCGCGCCTGTTCCCGCGTCTTCGCCAAAATCAGTAAAGTCCGGCGGTTAATCGGCTACTCGCTGCGTAGCGCGTCGGGTGAAGCGCGAGCGATACTCGGTTGATAAGAAATCGTGCTCCCCTTATGCGGAATATCGGCTAGTAATGGCCACGCTAAGGCGAAAACGATGTGCAAGGAGGTCGATGTGGTGATTGACATGATCAGTATGTTCAATGAGAAGCCTGACCGCACGGCCAACGTCGTGCGGTCGCTGTTCATGATGGCTTTGGTTCTGAATCCTAGTAGTCAGCTATTCGCTCATCACGGTTCTGCTCCCCATTTCGATTTCGATGATCTGGTTACGCTCGAGGGTGTGGTCACGGAAATGCATTTCGTCAATCCGCACTCATGGGTTCATCTGGATGTCGTCGACTCCGATGGACTAACGACTTCCTGGCGTTGCGAACTCGCCGGCGCGATTCAGCTCACTCGCCGGGGATGGTATCCGGACACTCTGGCTGCCGGACATTCAGTCCGAATTGTCGGCGCGAGGGCCCGGCGTGAAGGGAACGCCTGCGCTATGGAGACGATGACGCTGTCAGACGGGCGTGAAGTCTTGGCGGGTGGGCGTATAGAGG
The DNA here is from genome assembly GCA_965262365.1 of Candidatus Rariloculaceae bacterium. Lineage (GTDB taxonomy): Bacteria > Pseudomonadota > Gammaproteobacteria > Steroidobacterales > Rariloculaceae > UBA6522. The sequence goes on along the minus strand of OZ253541.1, from coordinate 984,066 downwards.
GTGAGGCGGCTCCCGCGCCAATTGTCGCGAGTGCAGCCGAGGTGAGTTCGCGGCCTCTGTATCTCCCGAACGGGCAACCGAACATCTCCGGGTCCTGGGTGACTCGCTCCGCTTCGCCCATAGGCGACGTACCTGGCGAACCGCCCGCGCTAACCGCTGCTGGTCAGGCCGCGTCGGAGGATTTCGACTTCAACTTCGACAACCCGGTTCTCTTCTGCGAGAGCGGTAACATTGTTTCGGACTGGTCCCGGCAGTCGCAGATCAACGAGATTCAACAAGGCTATGACCAGATAACCATTCGCTATGGCTACCTCGATCTCGTCCGGACCATTCATCTCGACATTACTAATCATCCGGACGATCTGGCACCGTCGATTGCGGGTCACTCAATTGGCCGATGGGCACCATATCTACCTTGGACGGACGAGAAAAACGTCTTGATCGTCGATACAGTCGGATTTCTGGAGCGGCCACTGATTGGCATGGCGGACATCATGATTAGCGAGCAAGCTCATATCGTCGAAAGCTTCTACTTCAACGAGGAGTATGGCACGTTGATACGTGGCTATACGGTTTATGACCCGCTCTATCTTGCAAGACCGTTTGGCGGCGCAAACATTGCTGACGTCGCGGCGGACCAATACCAGCCTTATGATTGTGTCGACCTGAGCGGTGAGAACAATCGACGATCTGCCGAATGAGGCCGAGAGCGTCTGCGCTGTCACAGCTCTGTCGCGCTGGTGGCACGCAACGACCGATCTCCAGGTATGGCCTTGCCTCGGGATGTCTGCAGCTGCGGAGGAAGCGCGGGCCGGTTCGGCCCGCAGTACAACTTCTCGTATAGATATTGGGCGCCGGGAACCTCGCGACGTCCGAAGGGATGAAATGGAAGTTGTGTCGGGGTACACCGTGTCGCCATGGGACCTCTCCGTCGGTCTAATGTAAGTGATTGAACTAACTCACATTATCCGACAAATCGAGGTCCCATTCCATTTTTTGGTGAGATATCCGGGCTAGACTCGTTTCAGAGCGGCATCAGCTGGAGTCGAACGAGTGCCGGAACTGAAGGCCGATCTCACGTCTACGCTGGTTGAAACGCTGAGCGTCCTGAGCGGGCGGATCCGAAGAAATCAGGTTGTAGACCGAAAGCGCAACGCTCGATCCCTGGTTGAACCGGTAGGCCCAATTGACGTCGATCGTCAACTGACCCTCGTCGCGTTCCCACCTGGCAGTCAGGAACTCATCTTGCGGCAAATCCTCAATGGCGTTGTTCAGCCCGTCGCGGTAGCGCGCAACAACGCGAATGTCTTGGTTGTTGACGTTGAGCGTCGCGGGGAAGACCCCCTGCCAGTGGGGCATGTCCGTTACACCGTTGAAACCCATGCCGAAGCTACGGCCGATCCCACTACAGACGCCGTCGCTGCACAGACCGTCGCGACCCCCGATATCCCCGAGCGGGAAGTCGTACTTCAGCGTGAAGGTCAGGGAGGGTCGGAAGTTCAATGAGCCTATCGGTGTATCGAAGTTCATGTTGGCATTCAAATCGAAGAACTGCGTGTCGATATAACCGATGTTCACCGGCGAGTTGAGCAGCGTAGCGATATTTTGCCGGGTCGTGTCGAGAACGCCATCCCCATCGACATCGAAGTAGAGGGACGGATCAGTGTCGATCACCGTACCGACGCACTTGGAGCCGTCGGGGCCGACGACCGGATACATGAGCGAGGCATTGCTCATTCCGGTCTGCGTGAACGGGATGCCGTTGGCATCGCGAACGTAGCATTGCGAGAGCACATTGTTCGCCGTCGTCGAGACGATCAGATCCTCGATGTCGATCTGTACGAGGCTAGCGCCCACGCTGATCCGGTCGTTGACGACAAAGTCGGCGCCAAACGAGATGTTGTCCGACGTCTGGGGATCGAGGGCCGAGTTCGGCTTCGAAATATAAATGAACCCAGTGCCGGGACCCATGCCATATGTCATACCGCTGACGGTTGTGCGCGGCGGGCCCATGCCGGTGAAGATCGTCTCCGCCGCCGATTGGCTGATCGAAGGCCCTTTGAACGAGGTACCCCAGGAAGCACGCAGCGTCAACCGATCGGTCGGCGTCCAGAGCGCGGCAATCTTCGGTGAGAACTCGCTGAAGCCAATGTCGTACTCTTCCTGGCGTCCGGCGACCTGGACATTGACGTCCTCGTGGACCGGCAAGGCCAGCTCGAAATACACCGAATTCACTTGTTGGCTGCCGCGGAAGTCGTTAAAGACGCCGAGCGTGGCCATCTCGCCGGCATTGACCATGGCGTCGGCATCGCGCCCGACCTCTTCTTCGCGGTAAGCGATGCCGGCGGCGAGACCGATCTGCCCGCCCGGCAAATCGCCGAACTGGCCCGTGATGCGCGCGTCCAGGGTGAAGAGCTCGCCTTCGAAAACATCCGTGCGCAACGGAATCAGCCAGCCCAGCAGATCCGGGTGGTTGGTTAGACCGGTCTGGGAGAGATTCGTTTGCCGCGATGCCGCATCAGGCAGCGCCGAGCTCATGAACGGATTGTAGAAGTAACACTCGCCCATGCCCGGTGTCCCGGTGGCTGGGAGACAGTCCGGTCCACCCAGCCCGCTGATGGCCGGCGAATAGCGGTCGAGGACCACGTCACGGACGCCAGCGCGGAGATCGCTGTACTGGGCAGAACCGTCGAGCAGCCATGTCCAGTTGGAATTGATGTCGCCTTCGACGCCGAACGCTGCGCGGAACAGATCGTTTTGACTGAACGCGGGCATCTCACTCAGAAACGGCAGCGTCTCGTCGCGGGCGTAGACGGGCTGGCCCATGCCGAAACCCGGCCGTAGCGTCTGTGCGCGGACCAGGCCCGGATGGTTGGCCGGAATCGCGAACTCGGGGCCCAGTGCGTTCTGTTCTATGAGCCATCCTTGGGAACCGTTGTCGCCCCACTGATCGATGTCGTCGTATCGCTGGCGGCTGTAGCCGATCTCGGCGTTGACCCGCAACGCATCGCTTAAGTGGTGCTCGGCGCGGGAGAATAGGTTGATTTGTTTGACATTGTTGTTGAGCAGCCTGCCGGCGTCGTCAAAAAGGCCGTTGTCGTACGGCCGCCCACAGGCGGTAGCAGACGCGTAGTCGGACACTTCCACCGCGGAGTCCAGCACAAGCGGCTGATCGTCTATGAGCCAACCCGCAAAAAACGGTCCGCCGAAGGCCGGGTTGCCGCAGTCGGGATCGACGTATCGGGCGCCGCCCCCCGCGTTGCGATACTCCAGGGTTTCGTTAGCTTCGAGCCCGTAGCCCGTTTGGTACGTGACGTCGGGGTTCGCCTGGAAGGCGTCGAATTCCGGAGAGACGTCGATGACCTCAACCAGATCCTCCTGGTGAAACTCCATGGCCACGATGATGCTCGTGTCATCGGTACCGGCGCCGAAGATCGCTGAAACGCTCGCGTTCTTGGCATCGGGAGCCTCTGTCAGCGTCCGACTGTTGATACTCATGTCGAAGCCGCGGAAGTCGTTGCGAGTGACGAAGTTAACCACGCCGGCCACCGGGTCGGAACCGAAGGTGGCCGAGCCGCCGTCGAGCAACAGCTCGGTCCGCTGCACCGCAATCCGCGGCACGAGCGAGTTGATCGCGGTGCGGTACCAGCCGGTGCCGGTCGGGCTCGGATAGGAGATTGTGCGACGCCCGTTCAGCACGACGAGCGTGTTCATATCTCCGAGACCGCGCAGATTGATCGTCGCGTTACGGTCCGAACGCGCCCGGCTCTGGCCATCATTTTCGATCTGGCTGCCGATATCGTCCTCGAAGTTCTGCGGAACGTTGTTGATGAAGAAGCTGACGAGATCGGGTGGCGCGTAAGCCACCATGTCCTCGCCCGAAAGCACCGAAACCGGTGACGGCGAGTCGATGCCGGTGTAGAGAAAGGAGCCGGTGACGACGATCTCCTCCAACTCCGCGCCCTGATCTTCCTGAGCCTGGAGCGGGAGGGAGAGTGCCGCGATGCAAGTGCCGACGATGGCACTGTAAGAAAGTTTGCCAGATTCGAACATTACTGAGTCCCCTATGGTGTGCAGTGCATGTCTGAAGCGATGCTCTTCTGTTGCGCGAGCGCTACAAGTATTCCGATAGTATGGTACGCGAGTGGCCCAGGCGTTTCAATGCTGCGACACAGATGCCGGAGTGGGTTCGAGTGGTCATTATTTCATGGTTTATGAAGGGGTTAGCGAACCTTTGCAGAATTGATCCGATGGTAAGCGTAAGTATCTATTTCGAATTATCGCGGCGAGAAGCGAAAAAAATCGAATGCCATTCGGGGTACGAGGCACGCGGACGACTCGAGTCAGTCGAGCGGTAGCCAGTCCAAGCTGTGACCGCGTTCCCTTAGGGCTCTCATGGTCGGAGTGTGCTCGAGTGCGTCCATCCCCACCGGATGGCGAGAATTCGATCGTTCGCCGCATCCACCTTCATCACGATGTCGCAGTGAGTGCGTACGCCATTGCCGAGATCCTTCCGTCGCTCCTCAATCGACCGATAAGCTGACCGTCGCGCCGAGCAGAGCAGATCGCCGGGTTCGATTGAGAACTCGCCGACGTCGTAGGCTACGAACGCAGCCTGTGAGGGCTTGTCGCCGCGCGCTTCGATCGCCTGATTAATATACCGATGGTGGGCGATGGCGCGCTGAAATCGATTGGCATCGCCGAGGCCGCTCTCACACATGACCCAGGAGACGAATGCTGCGGACCAGGGGTCACGCCAATCGGCGCCGATCCCGCGCGGACCACTCCACACGGCGTTCTGGCGGTCGATGATCCAGCTACCGTCCGAGGTCGTTGACCAGTAACCAGCAATCGAGTCGGCCACCCGCGCGGACTCCTGAGGGCCGAGCCGGGAGCCTCGACCCCTTCGCCAACCCGTGCACCCGTTGCGCCACCAACTCCTCCACGCCGTGTTCGACCCGCCCGCTCTGGCGCCCGTCGGCGAAACACGCCGCGATCCGGCGCGTCAAATCCAACCGAAGGTCCGCCTCCCGCAGCAACAGGGCTCCGCCGTCGCTCGTCAGATGCCCGGCGTCGAATCGCGCCACCACCTCGCGAGGTCCCATTCCATTTTTTGGTGAGATATCCGGGCTAACTCTGGAGTAGAGTTTAGAGACAGCTTTGCCACTATAGGGATTAGACATGAGATCGATGAATTCCGTTGTTGCCATGACGTTCTGTCTGGCATTGGCCTCATGCGCAAGCGGACCACAACAGTTGTATTACGGGCCAGCAATGTCCGATAGTGAGACCGTACTGATCAGCGTCCCACGCGCGTCGAACGACCGGACAGCAGCAAGAACACGTATCCTTTCGGCTGATGACGCTCGTGGCGAACCCGTCCGAGTGACGAGCCGTAGAATCCGAGTGATGCCTCGCGGGGTTTGCATAGAGGCGCGCGCTACGACTTCCACGATGGACTCTATGGTATCCGAATTGTGCTTCAATGCGTACGCGGGTAGTCACTACGAAGTGCGTGCCTCAGTCTCTGGTGCCTCTTCGGGAACGCCAACGGCAGTGCCGGATATAGGCGCGTTGCCGGAGCTACAGAATCCACAAAGTGGCCCGTTTTCCATCTCACGATTGTTCGTGATTGACTTGGCTACTACAACGGTAGTCGCGAGCGCGAGTCCACTATAGCTTTTGTTCGGCGTCAGCCCTAGTCGGACAAATTGGGGTGTTTTAATAGGAGAGAGATCTGCGTCTCGGAAGCGGAGTGGAAAAAGGGTAGAAAAAAGGAAGGAAGTCGCCATAGCAGCTTCGAACGATTGTTACTAGCATCAAATAGAGGTCAGCCATGTCTTGTTGTAATAGAGCAACAGAATTTGGCACTATCGATAAGGTTGAACATGAGGAAGACGCCTCTCTGGAAGAAGTGGTCGTCACCGGCTCGTATCTCTACACGGGTGCCGGCGTCGGATTATTTACATCTCACGGCCGAACGCGGCCCTGGAGCCGCAGACCTCGGATAACCTGACGTTCGGCGCAGACTTTGTCTTTAACGACAACATCAGCGTGGGCGGTAGCTTCGTGCAGATCGAGTTCAATGATCTGATCGTCTCGACGACGGCGAACAATGTTCTCTCGCAGTGCTATGTTCGAGATGCCAACGGCATCCCGATTACACAGACCGGGGGGTCGATGGGATCCCTGATGTATCCAGTAGTCGGCCCCGACGGCTCCAAGTGCGTCGGGAAGGTAGTCGACAGCGATCCGTCCCTCTACTTTGACGTCAATGGCGACGGCATTCTTGACACGACGAGGAATAATATCGCGACGCTGCTCAACTCGCCGGTGAACATCGGCTATGTCAACACGCAGTTCCTCGATCTGCACGCCAACATGCGTTTCGATACGCCTCTTGGCCCGTTGTCGTTCAACCCGGCCGTGACCTTCACGCTGCAGTACGACTTTCCGGTCGGGGAGGTCGGGGGTCGCGACGGCCTCTGCCCGCCGCCTGAGGGAGTCTGCAGCGCGATTGGCCGCCAACTCGGAATGGGCTTTAATGGTGTAACCAGCATGCCGCACTGGCAGGGTATTTTCCCTGTGATGCTCAACGTCAATAACTTCCGCGTCGTTACGCGCTACCGCGACGGGCTAAACGAAGCCTATAAGGATCGAGCGTCGCACTTTCAGTCTACAACCTGTTTGCAACGGATCCGCCGGATCAGGGCCCGGAACCGAGCCGACCAGCCGATGGCTGGTCGGCTTGTCTCTTCAAAGTGACAATTAATTGCTTGGCAATTCCGGTTTTTTCTCATGCCCGTTATCGGCTTGGGCGGACCCGATGTCTTCATTGAGAATCCTCCCGAAGGCAAAGAGCTTTCAATGGCCGTGCTTCAGGCTATGGTGGATCTGGAAAGATTCATGTAGGCCGAGAATCCGGATATCATCATGATAGGATACGGGGCCTGTGACCCCCTGGCTGTGGCGTCCCGGTGAATCGGTTCAGCTCTTCGAGTGCGTCGAGTAACGCATGAACGATGTCGTGCGACGTTTAGGTTTCGTGAGCGCTGCGGCGCTTTTGCCGTTCGTCGCGACCGCGCACCACAGTGTTGCTGGAACGTTCGACACGAGTCGGCTGGTCGAAGCTGAGGGCGTTGTGACAAACTTGCTCTGGCGTAATCCCCACGTTCGTTTTTCGATCACGGCCGCGGACGGAAGCGATCGAATTGAGCAGTGGGATATCGAGATGACCTCGTTGACCACTTTGCGCCGGCGTGGAGTTAGCGATCTGCGGATCGATGTCGGCGACACCGTTCGAGTAGCGGGCAATCCCGCGAAGGACGGATCTAATCAGATGTACGTACGCAATCTGCTTACGCCGAATCGCAGCGAGATTGTTCTGGGCAACGATGGCCCGAGATGGTCCGAACAAGCGCTCGGCACAACCGGGCCGGGATTCGGTGCTGCGGGTGACAGCTCTCGTCCGGATCTCGGAATCTTCCGTGTCTGGAGCACGCCGATTAACAGTGGCGGTCTCGGCGGACTATGGAACACAAGCTATCCACTGACGGCACAGGCGGAAGCAGCCGCTGAGGCGTTCAATCCTGCAACGGACGCGCCAACACTCAACTGCGCACCGAAAGGTATGCCGACGATAATGGGGCAGCCCTATCCGATGCAGATCCTGGAGAGGGACGGCAATGTCGTATTGATGCTGGAGGAATACGACACCGTACGTACGATCTACCTGGATGGCAGCGAGCCGGAATGGGCAGAGTCCCGACCACTCGGCTATTCAGTCGGGCGCTGGGAAGGGAATATCCTGATTGCCGAGACGACGGGTATTAGCTGGCCGCATTTCAATACAAGCGGTATTCCGCTTAGCGACTCCGTTGAAACGGTCGAGACATTTTCACTGCAGGAAGACGGCGGCCGCCTCGATTACACATTGACGATCACCGACCCGGCGACGTTCACGGAGCCGGTCGTGCTCGATAAGAGCTGGCTATGGCTATCGGCGATGACTATCGAACCTTTCGACTGCACGAACTAATGCGCTATTCGAGTTCTAGCTGTAGCTGGAAAGCCAAACGAACTACTCGGAGTATTCGGCGAATGACTAAAAATGCGAACTTGGCGGTGCTACTCGGGGGCGTCTTCGTCCTTCTTGGGTTATTGACAGCGCCATCGGCTTCCGCTCAGGAAAGCGATCGGCCCAACATCCTGCTGATAATGGCGGATGATATGGGGTATACCGATATAGGTTCTTTCGGATCGGAAATTCGTACTCCGAACCTGGATGCATTAGCACTCGGTGGTGTTCGACTCACCAACTACCATGTCGGACCCGCGTGTTCGCAGACACGCACCATGCTGTTGAGCGGAACCTACACCGAAGTAGGCGCTACGCCGACCGGTATCGGAAACAACCGGGCCCTTGTACCGAATGTCGTCGCATTGCCCCAGTTGATGAAGGATGCCGGGTACCACACGTACATGTCGGGCAAATGGCATGTCGGTAACGGCACGGAGGATAACGCCGCAACAAGAGGTTTCGACTCATCCTTCGTTCTGATGAGCGGTGCCGCAAAGCATTTTCTGGATACTCGCCCGGGACGGTATCTGGAGAATGGTCAGGAAGTCGTTTTGCCCGAAGACTTCTACTCGACGCGTTACTACACCGACAGAATGATCGAGTATCTGCAGGAGAACGAGGGCGACGGCGTGCCCTTCTTCGCATGGTACACGCCAACTTCGCCTCACTGGCCAATGCAGGTGCCCGACCATTATCTGCATCGATACGACGGCGTCTACGACCAGGGTTATGACGAGTTGACCCGACGACGGGTACAGCGGGCTGGCGAGATGGGTGTGCTGCCTGGAGGCTTCTCGTTAGAGAATTACACGCGCAGCGCCGAGTGGTCCGAATATACCGAGAAGGAGCAACGCGTCGAATCCCGGAAGATGGAACTCCACGCAGCCATGGTCGAGAATCTGGATTTCCACGTCGGCCGGCTCATTCTCTACCTTCGGGAATCGGGGCAGTTCGATAGTACGATCATAGTGTTTTCTTCCGATAACGGCGCCGATGTATCGATTCGGACCATTGACGAGGAAGTCGACAACAGCTACGAAAACCTCGGGAAACCTGGTTCATACGTCTCGACCTGGAGCTGGGGAGACTCGATCAGTGCACCGTTCAAGTGGAACAAGGGTACGCAGCTCGAGGGAGGGCTGCGTGTGCCCGCGTTCGTTTATCACGAATCGCTGGCGAACAAAGGCGGTTTGAACAATGAGTTCTTGACCGTGATGGACCTGATGCCCACGTTCCTCGAAATGGCCGGTTCCGCACATCCGGGTACTGAGTATGAGGGACGTAGTGTGCTGCCTGCTCGTGGTCGCTCATTTCTGAGTCTCCTGCACGGCAGTGAGGCCGTCGTTCACGACGATAGCAGTGTGGGGACGTGGTACAGCTCCGCCTTCTATCGCGGTGACTGGAAGTTAGTGCGTGGCAATCCACCGCGCGGCTCAGGTAGCTGGGAGCTCTACAATCTGAGAGACGATCCGAGCGAGACGACGGATCTCTCGCTGCGCTACCCGGAGATCTACACGCGTCTGATCGACGAATGGACTCATATCGGTAAAGAGGCGAATGCCCCTGTCGACTTCGGTGAAGAGCTGTCGAGCGATCTGTAATACGGACTGATGCTTCCCCGATCCGGCTATTCGCGAACGCATGTCGGAGCATTTCTTTTCCTTGTTATAGCTTGTACTGCAGTCTAGATTAGGAGACCTTATGAACTATCGTGCTCGACGATGCTGGCTGGCGGCAGCGGGCGTCGCGATATCTGCGGCAGCCGGTGCCCATCACTCTTCGGATCCGCATTTCGATCTCGACAATCCGATCACGGTCGAGGGCGTCGTGACGGAGCTGAGTTTCGTCAATCCCCATGCCTACGTCTATTTCGATGTGACGGCGGACGACGGCACCATCCAGGATTGGCGCTGCGAACTTTCTGCTGCCACGACGCTTCGGCGCCGTGGATGGACGAAGGACACGTTCCAGCCTGGTCAGTACATCGAGATCACGGGATCGCCGGCGCGTCGCGAGGATCATGTTTGCTACATGAGCAACTTTCGCCTCGATGGAGGTCCCGAATTCGCGCGCAACTCCGAATTCGAGGACGGAGTCGTGACGACGGGTTACCTGGATACGTCCGGGTTAGCGCGTGCGGCATTTCTGGACAATGGTCAACCGAATCTGACAGGGCCCTGGGTCACGCTCTCTTTCGGCATGGGCTCGAGCCGCGGATTCCGCGATTCCGCCGTGCCGACTGCGGCCGGCCTCGCGGCGCGCGAAGGCTACGAGATGGCCTTCGACGATCCCATTCTGCGATGTCATGTCTACAATGTCATCAACGGCTGGAATCACGACCGCCACGTCAACGATATCTATCAGGCGGAGGGCGAGATCACGTTGCAATACGGCTTCATGGATTTCGTGCGCACGATTCACCTGAACACGAGCGAACGCCCTGATGACATCACCCCAAGCGCGGGCGGACACTCGATCGGCTGGTGGGAGCACGACACGCTGGTCGTTGATACGATCGGTTTCGAGCAGGGTGTGCTCGCGCATCGGGATGGGACGGCGCATAGCGATCAGATGCATCTCGTGGAACGGTTCCGCGTGGACCCCGAGGAGCTCGTGCTGACTCGCGACTACACGATCGAGGATCCGCTGTTCATCGAGTCCATCATTCGCGGCCAGGACTTTCAGGCGCTGTCTTCCGCGCCTTACGAGCCGTACGGCTGTGTAGAGCTTAGCGGCGAGAACAATATCCGACCGAATCAGGCGGTTTGGCATGACAAGGTGCGGTAACGTGCCGAGGAGGGGAACCGGAATGAAAAGCAGCATATCGATTGTTTGCGGACTTGCGCTCGCGTCCGCATTCGTGCCCGCAATAGCCCATCACTCACGCGCCAACTTCTCCGATGAAGTCATCGCATTCGAAGCGGTGGTCACGCGCTGGGAGTGGGTCAATCCACATGTCTACGCCTATATCGAAGCGCCGGACGCGAACGGCGTCATGACGGAATGGGAAGTCGAGATGCAGTCGACGATGGGGTTGGTGCGCCGCGGCTGGAGCCGTGACTCGCTCGCCGTCGGCGACGTCATCACGATCCGCGCCAATCCTGACAAAAACCCCGAGCGCAGACTGTTGTTCGGCATGACCTACACGAAAGCGGATGGCACCACGCTGTCATCGCAGGGCCAGGCCCGTGGCCCCGCTGACGACGTGCCGTCCGCCGAGAGTCTCGTCGGCGTCTGGTCGAACGCGAGCTGGAGGGGCGCCGGGCCGCGCGACAGGGCGGCCACGCATCTGCCGCTGACGGAGAAGGCGGTCGCGGCAGCCGCGGAATACAGTGAGAACGACAACCCGATGGCTGAGTGCATCTACGGTATGCCGCCCGGCAACATGGGCGGGCCCTACCTGCACGAAGTCGAGATCCTCGACGACGTCATTCTTCTGAAAGCCGAGTACAACGAGGTCACACGCACCGTCTACATGGACAGCCGCGAACACCCGGCGGATCTCACGCCGAGCAATCAGGGTCATTCGATCGGCTGGTGGGAGGGAGACACGCTCGCTGTCGATACGGTCGGCTTCGAGGAGCATCGCTGGGGCAATGGCCGCGGCATCCCCTCCGGCCTGGGCCGTCATGCCGTCGAGCGATATACGCTCAGCGAAGACGGCAGAAACGTACAGATTGAATACATGTACGAGGATTCGGAGTATCTGACGGAGCCCGTTACGGGCTCGACTACCTGGGCTCATGCGCCGGATATGCAAATGCTGCCCAATACCTGCGATCCGGATGTGGCCTCCCGCGTCCTGTACTAACTCCTGAGAGAAAAGATTTGGCCGGGGTAGTTGGCTTAGCATGAGTATCTCCTGGCCGCCGAAATTGATAATTGATGAGGGAATCGAAATGAAGGGTATGACCCATTCCTTAAGTTGCACACTTTCCATCGCTCTGATTGGCATAGGGTTTTCCGCGGCCGTATCGGCAGAAAGCGCGTTCCTTAAATCGGCGCACGAACTCAACGGTGAATTCAGAGGCTTTTGTCTCGACGTGCCGGGACACACGCCAGACATCAATCTCGACGGTCCGCTCCGTTTACATTCCTGCAAATATGGCGAAGACGCGACGGATCAGGAATGGGAGTGGCTCGACAACGGCCAGATTCTTGCCGCACCTTTCGATCGCTGCCTGGCCGCCGAGGAGCTTGGCGCGAACGGTACGCTTTATATCAAGGAGTGTGCCGAAGCGCCGGAGCAACTCTGGACGATCAGTGACGTCGGCAACGTGAGTCCGGCCTCTCGTACCGATCTCTGCATTACTATCGAGGACGAGTATCGGTTGGCCGGAACGCCGCCATGGATCTCTCCGGTCTACTACGCGCGCGAGGCGGATCTTCAGGTTTGCGCCGATCACGATGCGACACTGACGCAGTTCCGCTGGGGTGAACTCGAGGAACTCGAGCGCACCAACGCCGATACGCTGAGTAACCACATGCCGCCCGAACTAGCAGCTTCAATTCGCGAGATCGTGAGCCGCGGCGCCGGTGCACAGGAAACTGCAGCGCTGTATAGCGACCAGGCGCGTACGTACGAGATGGGTGAGATCGAGGTTGCCCAGGATATCGCCTACGGGCCGCACGAAAAACATCGCCTCGATATCCATACGGACAAGTACCGTTACGGCGACACCCCGATGCCCGTCGTGATGTACTTCCATGGCGGCGGATTTGTGCGCGGCAATCGTGCGAACAGCCGCAACGTTTCAGATTATTTCACGAGCTTGGGTCTCGTCGGCGTTAACGCGACGTATCGGCTCGCCTCGGACGCGCAGTGGCCGGCGGGTTCGCAGGACGTGGCGACAGCCGTCGCTTGGGTCAGAGATAACATCGGCGACTACGGCGGCGATCCGAATCAGATCGTCGTCGTCGGTAAATCAGCGGGTGCATTCCATGTTGCGGAATACGCGCTCAGGCCCGAGATCGCCGCAGACGCGGGCCCGGCACCCGCCGGTGTCGTATTGATCTCCGGCACCTACGGTGCCGATGCGAATAATCCGTCCGACGGGCGAGTAGCCTACTTCGGCGATGACTTCGAGCAGTGGTCGGACATCGCGATCCTCGGCAATATCACACGCACCGACATACCTTTGTTGCTGTCGATCTCGGATTACGATAGCCGGACGACCAGAGCATCGTTCGCTGATCTGGTCCACGAGCTGACGGCAGGGTATGACCGGATGCCGCGTGTCGTTCAGCTCATCGGTCACGATCACTTCTCGTCGAATCCGAGTATCGGTACGCAGGACACGCAACTCAGCCGGGAGATCCTGCAGCTGATTCGCTCGACGCAAGGCGCTCATCAGCCGATGACGGCGCATTAGCGTTCGCCTGTGCCGACAATTTCTCTTCAACGAGGAGAGCTCAACATGAGATCAGCGGCAGTTACATCAGCGTTGGCGCTATTTGCGCTTGCCCCCGTGGCGATCGCGCATCACTCGCGCGCCGCGATCTACGATCTCGAATCAATGGCTGAGATCGAGGGAACAGTCACTCGGATTCTCTGGCGGAATCCGCACATACGGTTTTCGCTCGAATCGGAAGTAGAGGGCGAAACTGTGGTCTACGAGATCGAATCGACGCCGCCAGGAACGCTCCAGCGGCATGGTATCGGTCCGGAGATCCTGAGCGTTGGGCAGACCATTCGGGTTGCCGGCACGCCCGGAAGATTCGATGCCTATGCGATGGAGGCCAAGAATCTCTTGCTCCCCGATGGTCGCGAGGTATTGATACAGCGCGACTCGGAACCGCGTTGGTCCGACAGGACCGTGGGTTGGGTGAAAGAGAGTACGAGCGGAATTGCGCTGGATGAAGCCCGAGCGAAAGCGACTGGCATATTTCGCGTCTGGAGCCGGGATGAAGATGAATCATTCAGCGTTCGGCAGGGCTCAAACCTTTCGCTGATTGGTCTGTCGGAGTATCCGCTGACCACCGCAGCGAGTCTGGCGCGACAGAACTTCGATCCGATCGCGGATAACCCGATTCCGGGTTGTACACCGAAAGGCATGCCGCACATCGTGGGGCAGCCTTATCCGATTGAATTCGTCGACGAGGGAGAGCGAATTCTTTTGCGCATCGAAGAATACGATCTGACTCGCGTGATCCACATGACGAACGCGCCTGCATCGGGCGAACCGACTTCGCTAGGCTATTCGACCGGGCGTTGGGACGGGGACAGTTTGGTTGTCGCGACCTCCTCGATTCTGGCGCCGCAGTTTTCGGCCGCGATTCCGTTGAGCGATTCCGCAATCGTCGAGGAGCGATTCGAACTCAGCGACGACCAGACACGCTTAAACTACCGCGTGACCGTTACAGATCCCGATGTCTTTGCCGAGCCGGTCACGAGGGAGAAGTACTGGGTCTGGATCCCAGGCGTGGAAATCGAGCCGTACGAATGTACGGTCGCCGAATGACCGTTTCTGGCCTGTAGCAGCTGTCGGTTAACTGTGGATATGCAAGCTGGCGCATATTCGGGAGAGAAAACATGAGAACAACCGTTTTTCTAGCGCTGACATTGGTCGCGTCAATGGCGGCAACGGCCCAGGAGCGACCGAACATCCTGCTGATTGTGGCGGACGATATGGGTTACGCGGACCTCGGGGCATACGGTCCGGTTCGCAGCAGCTTGGCGGGTTACGAGGGCTATCTGTCGGATCGTGTTGAGCTATTCCCGAGATTGCTTCGGGATGCGGGCTATCACACTTATGCGGCGGGCAAGTGGCATCTTGGCGCGACCGCAAAGCACAGTCCGAAAGCGGCAGGTTTCGAGCGCTCGTTCATGCTTCTGAACGGAAGCGCCAATCACTTCCAAGCGCGCGGAAGGTCGGAGCAAATACCTCGATATCGTGAGGACGATGATCTGGTGGACTATCCCGAAGGTCGTTACAGCACTGAGCTTTATACGGATCGCTTGATTGAGTTCATTGAATCCGGCCGCGGCGATGGCCGCCCATTCTTTGCTTACGCCGCCTATACCTCTCCACCTCTCCGCATTGGCCGTTACAGGTCCCTGACGACTATCTGAATTTGTATCGTGGAGCATACGACGCTGGTTACGACGCGCTTCGTGTGCAGCGGTTCGAGTCGCTGCAAGCCGCCGGCATCATTAAGACGTTGATCGTCTTCATGTCGGACAATGGTGCGGCGGGTAGCGATCATTTCGGTTCTGATACGGCGTACGGTCGATATCTGCGTGCCCACTATGACAACAGCTACGAAAACATGGGTAAGGCGAATTCCTGGGTTACCTATGGTGCACGCTGGGGAGAAGCGGGATCCGCCCCATTCAGTCGGTATAAGAACTTTACGCGCGAGGGTGGAATTGTTGCGGCGATGATCGCTACCGGGCCCGGTGTCGCGTCAAGCGGAACGATCGACTCGACCTACGTCACTGTAATGGATCTGGCGCCGACATTCCTGGAGTTGGGCGGCGCCATTTACCCGGACGACGGATCGGTTGCGCCCATGCTGGGCGAGAGCATGGTCGGTTTTCTGGCTGGCGCCGAGGCTGAGGTTCACGACGAAAATTACGTGACGACGTTATATCATGCTGGCAAAGCGCTTCTTCGGCAGGGCAGATGGAAACTGGTGACCCTCGATCCGCCGTTCGACGAGTCACAGTTTCAGCTATTCGATATCGAGGTGGATCCCGGTGAAACGAGGAATCTGGCCCTTCAGTATCCGGAGCGCATGGCATCGATGATTGCGTTGTGGCGGGAGACGCGCCTGGAACTCGGAATTGTTCTTCCTCAGGATCTTTAGTGTGACCGTCAACGCAGGGGTTCCCTGTCCGCCAGTCGTCAAAAAAAATGCCCCGAAAGGGGTGTTTTTTTGCGGTGCGATTGCTCCGCCCTGTTATTGGCGTACCTGTCCGTGACATGAACTGAAGCAGGAGCCAATTGCGGTCCTGTAGAAGAAGGTCGACCACATCCCCATCCTGGCCGACCGCCCGCCACAGATAATGCTATTCGCCCCTGATCTTGACGAAGACCTCGTCCAATTAAAACGTGTCGCCGAATCCCTGATGCCTGCGCCTCAGGCGCTTGGCATATTTCGGCTCAAACTTAATGCACCAGAGGCGAATCGATTCGTAGCTTACGGTGATACCCCGTTCCGCCAGCAAGTCTTCGATATTTCTATGGCTCAGATTGAAGCGATGGAGCGCTGGAATCAGCCGCATCGAGACTGGATCGTGAGTATCTCCGGCAGCTTTACAAGCGGCGGATCCAAAAGTACGCTGCTACGAATACTACGATGTTGAACTTCAATCACCTTCTCTCCGAGTAGAGGCTTATCGCGGATGAAGCTGTGCACAGATACGATCACCCGGCGTGATGCACTTCACTTGGCTGGTATGGGGGTCGCGGGTTTCGCGGCTACAAATCTCACTCCGTTGGCTCGGGCGCAAACTCCAGGCCGGATCGATGTCCACCATCACTGGCATCCGCCTCCGATCACGACCGCCTTTCGAGGTGTAAGCATCGGCGCCGCATGGCCGGGCGGCGAGTGGACACCGGAAAGGGCGCTGTCGTTGATGGATCGGTTCGACATCCAGACTGGGTTGCTGTCGGTACGGAACCCGAGAGAGAGAGTGTCGAGCGAACTCTGCCGGGTAGTCAATGAAGCGGCCGCAGAGTTGGTACAGTCCTATCCGACAAGGTTCGGGGCTCTCGCAATGGTGCCGCAGTACGACGCCGAAGCCTCAGTTGACGAAGCGATTTATGCACTCGACACGCTCGGGCTCGACGGAATGTCACTGAACCCCAGCGCCGACAATGTCTATCTTGGTGCTCCTGAACTCGAACCGCTGATGGAGGAATTGGATCGACGTAACACGGTCGTTTTAATGCACCCGACCAGCCCATTCTACTTCAACGAACTCAATCTGGATTTTCAAAGCTCCGTGATCGAATACGTATTTGAGACCACTCGTGCGATACTGAATCTCATCACCAGCGGCAACATCGAACGACACCCAAACATTCGATTTATAACGGCACACGCAGGCGGCGCCGCTCCCTATATCGCGGCGCGCCTTGACGACCAGGCTGTTCGCAATACGCCCGAGGTATTGGAACGGGCACCGGAAGGCATCCTGCATTACATGAAGACACTCTATTACGGCACGGCTCAATCAGCGTCGCCGTATTCCCTGGCTGCGCTCCTCAAGCTGGTTGATTCATCTAACGTAGTATTCGGCACTGACTTGCCGATCTCGTCGCCGTCGTTAGTCTCGCAGTCCGACACGGTGCTGCAAAACTCTCCCGAACTAAGCCAGGAAGACGTCGTACTAATCGAACGGGATAACGCCGCGCGCCTGTTCCCGCGTCTTCGCCAAAATCAGTAAAGTCCGGCGGTTAATCGGCTACTCGCTGCTACGCAACGCCGGGCTCGGCCGGCGTTCGGTGCCGGCCGGCCCGCGCGAGCCCGTCCGATGACGCCCGGCTGATCAGGGGCGCGACGTAGACTCCAGGTAGCGGAAGAAATCGGACTCCGCCCTGATCATCAACGTCGTATTCTCGCCGAGCGCGCCGTAGCTCTCGAGCGTCCTTGAGAAGTTGTAGAACTCGGGATCCTCGCCGTAGGCCAGGCCGTAGATTCGCGTGGCCTCGGCATCGGCTTCGCCGATGATCTCCTGGGCCGTGCGCTCGGCCTCCGACGTGATAGTGCGAAGCTGCCGCTCCATGTCGCCCAGAATTTCCTGACTCCTGCCCTGACCCTCGGAACGGAATCGAGCCGCGATGCTCTGCCGCTCGGAAATCATCCGGCTCTCGACCTGCTCGCGGACGGAATCGATATAGTTGATCCGTTTGATCCTGACGTCGACGAGCTCGATGCCGAGCTCGGGCATGAGCCGCGACGACGACGCGAGCATCTCCTGTTCGAGTTGCTGGCGCCCTTTCGTCGGCCGCTCGAGATTCGCTGCGCCGAGCGCGCTGAGCTCCTCCTCGTCAAGCCCCGAGACGTCGACCTGCCAGTCGGCCGAGCGGACGATCTCCTCGAGATCCGTGCCCGACACGATGTCTCTCGCGACCGAATCGAGGATGTCGTCGAGCCTTGTGCGGGCGCCGACCTCATCACGAACCGAGCGCAGGAATTGCAGCGGGTCGGCGATTCGCCAACGCGCCGTCGTATCGACGAAGATGAACTCGCGCCCGAGCGTCGGAATCTGGCTGACGGCGCCGTCCCAGTCGAGCAGCCGCCTGTCGAAGCGGCGGACCTCCTGAATGAACGGCACGCGCCAGTGCAGCCCGGGCTCCGTGATTACATCGCCGATCGGCTCACCGAACTGAACGAGAATGCCCTGTTCGGCCTGATCGATCACGAACGCCGCGTTGAACGCGACGAATGCCGCGACGACAAGTGCAACTACGGGTAATGTTAGCTTGCTCATCGGCTTGCCTCCAGGTTCTGTGCTTGAGACGGCACGTCGGGCAGATTGAGCAACGGCAGCGGCGGAATCTGGTCATCCTGCACCACAAGCACGCGACCGATCCTCGGTAGCGCCTCGTTCAGCGTTTCCAGATACAGGCGCGAGCGCGTGACTTCAGGCACGTTGCGATATTCGAACAACACGGCCGTGAAGCGCGCCGTTTCGCCCAGGGCGCGGTTGACGCGCTCGGTCGCGTAACCCTCAGCCTCGGAGATGATCCTGTTGGCCGTGCCGCGCGCTCGCGGGATCGCCTGATTGGCTTGCATTGTCGCCTCGTTGATCATGCGCTCGAGTTCCTGGCGCGCTTCGTTAACCTCGTTGAAGGCCGGCTGAACGAGCGGCGGCGGCACGACGTCCTGAAGCTCCACGGTAATGATCCTGATCCCGTTGTCGTACTTGTCCATCGCGGCCTGAATCTCGTCGCGCGCCGTATTGGCGATATCGACGCGGCCGACGGTCAGGACGTCGCTGCCGATGCGATTGCCGACAGTGCGCCGCATCACCGACTCAGACAAATCGCGCAACGTGCCGGTTGGATCCCGCATGCCGTACAGGAAACGAATCGGGTCGCCGATCCGGTACTGCACGACCCACTCCACCTGGATGATGTTGAGATCGCCCGTCAGCATCAACGATTCGCCCGGAAAATCGTCGTCCGAAAAGCGCGTGCGCTGAAACTGAGTGGCATCCTCGGTGCGGAAACCGAATTCCTGCTTGAGTACGCGCTCGGTGGCCACAAGCTGCACCCGGTCGATGCCGAAGGGCAGCTTGAAGTGCAGTCCCGGATCGGTAATACCGATCACGCTGCCGAAGCGCTTGACAACGGCCCGCTCCTCCGGCTGTACCGTATAAAACGAGCTGAATGCGGCCCAGGCGACAACCGCGATGCCAATGAAGATCGCGAATGCGGTGCCTTGCCAACCGATCGGGCGACGCATCCCGGTGCCGCCACCACGCCGGCCAGAACCGCTCGAACCGCCGGCGGCATTGATCAGCTGTTCGATAATATCTCTTGTTTGACTCATGATTTTTCCGTGGAATATTTTCACTGAAGATGCTGGAGGTCCCAACAGTTGCCGTAGCTGCAACGTCCCGCTGGATTGCGGTTCTTGCTGCGAAGATGTCGAATCGCTAGTGTGACCATTCTGCGCCCTTGGAACGGAGATGTGAAGTCCGAGCCTTGTCCAACAGGTCCGCGACCGCCAGCCAGGACCCTCCCTGAGACGGTTTGGGAGGCTAATCGTCCCAAAAGTATCCGAAACTTGAGACGATTAGCCTGTAGAAGCGTCTCACATGTGGATATGGCAACGCCCTGATTGGCCGACCTGATCGTCCACGTGCGGCCGTCGCACATGTCTGGTTCGAGAAGATCCACCCGTTCGATGACGGCAACGGTCGCGTGGGTCGCGCGATTTCGGATCACGCGCTCTCGCAGGCCCTCGGCCGCCCGACGCTCGCGTGTCTGGCCACCGCCATCAACGAAGATCGCCTCAGCTACTACGCCGCCATCGCCAAGTGCTCGCCGGCGGCCACCGCTCCATTACTTGAATCTATCGTTCCCAAACAATAACGTATCGGCTTGAATGGTTCGGTAAGCTAAAGTCCTTGGGATCCCGCCCTCCAAGGGGCGATTTGAAAAACCGGATGATACCCAATGCGACCAAAGACGCCTCGAACACCCGCAGTAGCATTAATCCTCACCGTCTTCTCAGCACCGCTGTGTTCGCCCGTCTACGCACACCATGGGGGTGCTGTGGAATGGCAAGACAGCGTGGAAGGCCCGATCACCGGAATCGCGACCGAGTTCGTTTTTCGTTTCCCCCACGTCTTGATTTATATGGATGTGGAGGGAGAGAACGGAGAAACCCAAAGTTGGGCCGTCAACACCCGCTGGACACCAACCATACTGCGGGGACACGGTTGGAACCGAAACTCCGTCGAACCCGGGGACACGGTGACGGTGACGTACCGGCCTCATGTCACGTCACCAACGGTCTGCCAAATGCGGACAGTGAAAGTCAACGGTGAAGAACTACCCCTCTCGTTTTAGCTGGAAGCGCCATGCCCAAGAATTGCAACGTCGGTCGTTCCCTGGTCGCGACCATGATCTTTTTTGCGTGCGGACCCTGTCTGGCTCAGCAAGACGCGTCCCAGCACGACCCACACGACCTGACAGGACACTGGGATCGCGCGACGAGCCCACCTACTTTCGGAAACGTCCCTGGGTCCGGAGGTTCCGAAGAGGCGCAGGCCCCCTTCAGTGTCGAGGGTAAGGCCCGCTTCGACGAGAATCTGCCGGGTTACGGTCCCCGACGTCAGATGCGAAGAAATGATCCTTTGGGGCGATGCGAGCCCATGGGGCTTCCTCGGAACCTCGTTACAGAGATCGTCGCGCCGCATTCGACGTTCGAGTTCGTGCAAACGCCGGGACGCGTGTTGCAGTTCTTCGAATATCGCCATGACTGGCGGGAGATTTGGATGGACGGGCGAACGCTCCCGGCTCTCGAAGATACCTATCCAAAGTGGAATGGGTATTCGGTGGGCCGCTGGGAAGGGGATACCCTGGTCGTCGACTCCGTCGGGTTCGACGAGCGCACCTGGTTGGACAAGTTCGGCTATCCCCATTCCGAAGAGATGCGTCTGGAAGAGAGGTATCGCCGTATCGACGCCAACACGCTCGAGCTCACGATGACGGTTTTCGATCCCGACGTCTACACTGAACCTTTTTACAGCGATCGAAAGTTGTTCAATCTGAATCGAGAGAAGGCACAGCGCTGGGACGAGCAGATTTACTGCATCCCCGCCGACGAGATGTCATTCCAGGACTTGATCGGCACCGGGAACGTCATCGACTGATCGGGTCGCATACGCCGAATCTCTGGCGGCCACCGCTCCACTACAAGAATTTATTGTGGCCAAACAAGAAGGTATCGTCTTGCATGATTCGGTAAGCTAAAGTTCCGGAGCGGGAGCTCGAATTCCCGGGCAGCGTTAACGTCGCGGCGCGCCAGGGCGTCGATGCCGCGCGGCAGTGACAAACATAGAGGCGGTAGGATGAAGTACCTGAGTAAAGTGACCGTTGTGATCGGTCTGATTGGTTTTCTCGGCTACGCGTCCAATGCGGGTGCACAGCCCAACATCCTCTACATCGTGGCCGATGACCTCGGCTACACGAATATCGGGTCCTTCGGCAGTGAGATCCCCACTCCCAATCTCGACGCGCTGGCTTTCAACGGCACAAGGCTCACCAACTTCCACACGGACCGAAGCTGCCAACCGACCCGTGTAATGCTCATGGCGAGTGCCGGAACGGGTGCGGCTCTTCAGTACATTGGCGACCGCACGACCGGTCGGCGTGGCAATGTGTTGCGCCGTGAGTGGGCCATTCTGCCGGAGCTGCTGCAGGACGCAGGCTACGCTACCTACATGGCCGGTAAATGGGACCTCGGTGCCGGCGAGGGATTCACGCCTGCAACCCGCGGCTTCGATCGCTCGTTCGTCATCCTGGATGCGTCGGCGAGTCACTTTGCGGAGGTTTTCTGGGAGGATCCGCAGCCGTTCGAGGACGATGGCGTGCCCATGGCTATCGATCAGCTGCCTCCGGACTTCTATGCGACCAGGGACTTCACCGACAAGATGATCGAGTTCCTGGATTCCAATGACGGCGAAACCCCGTGGTTCGCGTACGTCCCCTATACCGCACCCCATTGGCCGTTGCAGTTGCCCGAAGACTAGTTGGACCGACACGCGGGTCGTTATGACTCAGGCTACGACGTTCTGCGCGAACAGCGGATGGCTCGCGCCAGGGAACTGGGCGTCATACCGGACGGCGCAAGACCCGAAGCATTCGAGCCCACGGCTGAGCCGTGGTCGGAGCTGAGCGACGAACAGCGGCGGCGCCAGGCTCGCGCCCAGGAGATCTACGCGGGCATGGTCGAGTATCTCGACATGAGCGTGGGCAGGCTCATCGATTACCTGGAAGAGAGCGGGCAATTCGACAACACGATCGTGATATTTTCTTCGGATCACGGCGGCTCGTACAGCGACGTGGGTTTGGTCGAAAGCATCCCTCCAGCGCGAATATCCCCACGGGACAACCGCTACGAAAACCTCGGCCGCCCGGGGTCCTACATCGACCATGGTCTGGGCTTCGGCGCACTGATTCGAGGAGACTACAAGCTTCTCAGCGAGCCGCGCGAGGACGAGGCGGACGTGATCTCGTGGGAGCTCTACAACATCCGCGAGGACCCCGGCGAGACGCGCGACCTGGCCGCGCAACACCCGGACCTGCTGGCCGAGCTCGTGCAGGAGTGGGAGACTGACTGGCGGGGGCCACTAGTCCGCAGGCGGCTATGAGAAGACCCATTAATGGATCTCATGTACCAGCTTCGAGCACAGCCACTGCATTAAGCTTCGGACAGGAAGCTTCGAAGGCGAACGGCCCGATCTACACTCACGGGCGCTGTCGGTCATACACGGCAACAGAAGCGAATGAGAAGAGTCCCACCAACCCAGCCATTCGCGTGGTTTCTGAGCCTGATGGTCGCCGCTCTCACCACGAACGCCTTGTCAGCGCAGGAAGCGCCTCTTCAGAGCGATGACCGCAAGAGCGTCCGTGTCGTTCGGATCGATACGCCACCGACCATCGACGGACTATTGGATGAGGAAGTCTGGGAGCAGGCTGAGCTGATCGCCGATTTCCATCAGATTCGGCCCGGCGATGGAGACGAGCCGTCGGAGCGCACGGAGGTCTATCTACTCTATGACGACGACGCGCTCTATGTCGGCGCAAGACTCGGGGACAGCGAACCGGACCGTATCGCCGCGAATACCATGAGACATGGTCTGGGTCTGGGGAGAACCGACGATCGGCTGGTCGTGATTCTGGATCCGTTCAACACTCGCCGCGGGGGCTATCGCTTCGAGACGAATGCCAACGGGGTGAGACACGAGATGCTCTATCAGAACGTGACTCAGATCCAAACCGCGTGGGACACGATCTGGGAATCCGCAGGTTCGATCGACGAGAACGGCTGGCTGGCGGAGATGGCGATCCCGTTCAAGAGTCTGGCGTTCGATCCCCTGGCCGATGCGTGGGGCTTCAACTTCGCGCGGGGTATTCGTCGCCGAGGCGAGGAGATAGCGTGGGTGTCGCGCAACCGCGCTTACAACCCCAGCAGCACGGGGCTCGCGACAGGGTTTGCGGATATGGATCAGGGGCTCGGGCTCGATATCGTTCCCTCCATCTCGCTCAGCGAGCAGAAATTCTATGCCCCGGCGGGGAGTGACTCCGATACCGATCCATCCCTCGATGTCTATTACCGGCTGACACCGTCACTGAACTCCGCGCTCACGATAAATACCGACTTTTCGGCGACGGAGGTAGACGACCGTCAGGTGAATCTGACGCGGTTCGGCCTGTTCTTCCCGGAGAGACGGGATTTCTTTCTCAACGATGCTGATCTCTTCGAGTTCGGCCGAATCGGCGGCAGCGGTTTTGGGTCCAATCAGGCCAGCTCTCGGCCGAATCGAGAAAACGGCCGGGCGTTCTTCTCACGGCGTATCGGTTTGAGCGCAACGGGCACGCCGGTCGACCTCGATTACGGCGGCAAGATCAGCGGCCGGGTCGGCCGCTGGAACATCGGCACTCTGGCCATTCGACAGGATGCCTCCGGGCCGGTGAACGCAACGGACATCTTTGTCGGGCGCGTATCGGCTAACGTGCTCGAGGAGTCGGCTGTCGGCATGATCGTCACCGACGGTGACCCGACGTCCAATCTGGACAATTCTCTAATGGGGATCGATTTCCGCTACCTCAACTCGCGACTGTCAGGCGGGCGGGTGCTGGAAGCGGACGCCTGGTTTCAGCGCTCGAGCACGGAGGGGCAGAGCGGCGAAGACTCCGCGCGCGGGATCGGCGTGCGCAGCCCCAACAACTCGGGGCTGCGGGGTGGGTTGGGAGTCAAGGAGATTGAGGCGAACTTCAATCCCGCGCTGGGTTTCGTCAATCGAGCGGGTATCCGGGACACGACCGTGGATGTTGGCTACACGCGGTACCTGGACAGCGACTTCTGGCAACGGATCTTCGTAGGCGTCGACGCGCAACGTATCGATTTCCTCGATGGGAGTGGCTTGCAGTCAGAAGTCATTCGCGCTCGCGTTGCCGAGTTGGACACCAACTCGGCGGACAACGTCGAATACCACTTCCTTGCCAGCAAAGAAGTCGTAGCGGAGCCCTTCACGATCTACGAAGATCCCTCGCGGGAAGTCGGCGTCGCACCCGGCAGCTATTCCTTCGGTCAGCATATCTTGAGCTTCGAAGCCGGTGCCCACCGAAAATTCTCCGGGGAGCTCGATTTTCAATGGGGAGACTTCTTTGGCGGCACGCGGGACAGGATCCTCGGCGCATTTTCCTGGAAGCACTCTCCGAACTTTGCGCTCTCCGTCAGCTTTGACTGGAACGATATCGAGCTTCCGGATGGGAAGTTCATCAGCCGACTCGTCGGGCTAACGACTGAGCTTTCGTTCTCTTCCAGATTGTCGTGGGTAAATCTTGTCCAATACGACAACATCTCGGAAGAACTAGGCATCGATAGCCGATTGCACTGGATTCCGAGAGCAGGTCAGGAGGGGTTTATCGTCCTGAATCACAATTTACAGGACATGGACAAGAACAATTCGTTCGACTCGGCGTACGCGGATCTCAGCGTCAAGTTCAACTACACGTTCCGGTTCTGACCAAGCCACCGGGGCGCCCGGCAAATACAGGCGACTACAACTCTCTGGGAGCCTGTGCAGAACTGACTGCAGGCGCAAAGTCTCGCTACGTCACGACCAATTCAGGTCGTGCTTGTTGATCGGCGTCGAGCGAATGCGCTTACCCGTAGCGAAGTAGATCGCGTTGGCAACCGCCGGCGGCGTCGGCGGACCACCCGGTTCGCCCATACCACCCCACCAGCCGTCCTGCGACAGGGCGAAATGAACCTCGACCTCCGGCATCTGGTGCATGCGCATCAAATTGTAGGTATCGAAGTTGCTGTTCACGAAGCGGCCCTCCGTAAGATCCAGTCCGCCGTACAAAGCATGCGAGAGCTCATAGCAGACCGAGCCCTCGATCTGCTCGGCGCCGTTGCGCGGGTTGATCATGTAGCCGCTGTTCATGACCAGGACGACCTTCTCGATCGAGAGTTGGCCGCTCCGGCTCACCGATACCGTGGCGCAAGCGCCGCAAATCGAGCCGTGGTCCGCGACGATCGCAAGGCCCATGCCTTCCCCGCGCGGCAGGTCGGTGGTGAATCCGGCGACCTCCTTGAGCTTCAGGAGGACTCTCTGCCAGCGCTCCTGACCCTTCGTCATCTCGAGACGCCACTCGAGCGGATCCCAGTCGCCGGCCAACGCCATCTCGTCGACGAACTGCTCGATGATGAACCCGTTCTGGTTGGCGCCCGGCGCCCGATGCGTCGCCGTCGGAATGTGGGCCGCCACGTTGTGACGCTCGTGCCGCCTGTTGGGCACGGTATAGGGCATCGTGCCGATCGAGTAGTCCGCCGTGGCGGGACCGACCTGCCCCACGCCACCGTAGGTGAACCAGACCGCACG
The DNA here is from genome assembly GCA_965262365.1 of Candidatus Rariloculaceae bacterium. Lineage (GTDB taxonomy): Bacteria > Pseudomonadota > Gammaproteobacteria > Steroidobacterales > Rariloculaceae > UBA6522. The sequence continues at coordinate 957,907 of OZ253541.1, read as the reverse complement.
AGAGAAGAATGCGTCCGGCAGACCATTGTTACCAATCGAAGCCGCGAGCCGGGTATGCACCGGCGGTCGCTGCTTGTCCTGCATGATGTCTTCTTCGCGCGTCCAGATCACCTTGACCGGACGCCCGACCTGGCGGGAGATCTCCGCCGCCTGCCGGGTCACGGCCGTCGAGCCACCGCCATTGCCACCGAATGCACCGCCGATAAAGCCCGTGTGGACATAGACATCCCGTGTGTCGCGACCCAACTGGTCCGCGACGACCTCCAGCGGGGCCGCCTGATTCTGTGCCGGCGACCACACGTCGACGCGCTCGCCCGTGACGCTAACGGTAGCGTTGATCGGCTCCATGCGCGCATGGGTCTCCCAAGGGCGATGATACTCGGCCGTCAGCGTGCGGTCCGAGGCGGCGATCATCCCGATAGCGTCGCCGCCGACCTCGTTGCTCACGTCCCCCGTCTCCTCCAAAAGCCTGCGAGCTTCCGCCGCCTGTGTCCCGTTGCTGACTTCGCCGTCAGGCCCGATATCCCACTCGATGGGCATCAGATCGAGCGCGGTTTTGGCCCGATACCAGGTGTCCGCCACGACGGCGACACCGTTCTGCATGTCGGAGGTGGAGGTCTTCCCCTCGACGGCTTTCAACTCCACCGCCGCGATGACGCCGGCGCGATCGCCGATAACGTCGAAGTCATGGCTCTCGAGTCTGCCCCATGGGACTGGGCAGCTCTTCACGGCCGCATACACCATCCCCTCGAGACGTGTATCGATTGAAAAGTGTGCGCTACCGTTGGCCTTCACCGCCGCGTCGAGTCGCGGTGTTGGCTTACCCAGGAGCCACCACTCACCCGGCGGCTTGATCGCCGGCTCCCGATCCAATGTGATCTCGGCCGCGGCGCCGGCGAACTCCGCATAGCTGGCGCTGCGGTTGCCGGCGCTGAGCATGCCCTGCTTCGCGACCACATCGGATCGCTCGACCCCCCAGGCTTGCGCCGCTGCCGCTTTCAGTCGCTCACGCGCGGACGCCCCCGCCTGCATGATGTGCGGGTGCTGCTGGCGCACGAGCTGCGAGCCGTGAGTGGTCGTGACGATATACTCCTCGCCCTCGTTGACATGCCGGTTCATGTCGGCGAATACCGCCTGGACACCCTCCCAGGGCACATCGAGCTCCTCGGCGATCATCATCGAGACGGATGTCAGGGCACCCTGGCCCTGCTCCGTGTGGGGAACTCGAATCGTCACCGTACCGTCGGCATCGATCGCGAGCCACGCGTTGATCTCGTCACCTTCCGTTGGCGTCGTCCACGGCTTCGGTGCCACCACCGCGGCAAAGGCACCGGGAATGCGAAAACCGATCAGCATGCCTCCGCCGGCACCCGCCATTGTGCGAATCAGGGTTCGGCGGGACAGCTTCATTTTCATGTCTATCATGGTCGTCCCCCTCAGCTCTTCGCGATCTCGGCGGCGCGATGGATCGCCCGCCGGATTCGGTTGTAAGTGCCGCACCGACAGAGATTGCCGGCCATCGCGGAGTCGATCTCGCTGTCGGTCGGATCGGGTGCCCTCTCCAGCAGTGCCGCGGCCGACATGATCTGTCCCGACTGGCAGTAGCCGCACTGCGGCACCGTGTCCTCGATCCAGGCCTGCTGAATCGGATGGCTGTTGTCGTCCGACAGACCCTCGATCGTGGTGAGCTCGCGCCCGACCGCGCTTGCCGCCGTCGTCGCGCAGGACCGCACGGGCTGACCGTCGATATGTACCGTGCAGGCACCGCACTGCGCGATGCCACAGCCGAACTTCGTGCCCGTCAGGCCGATATTGTCACGCAACACCCACAACAGGGGTGTCTCGGGCTCGGCATCGACCTCATGGGCGGTGCCGTTGATATTCAATGTGAGCGCCATTAGCCGCTATTCTCCGTTCTCCAGGGGCCTATTCTAGCGGGCGGAGTTACTCGGTGCATTAACCCGGGGACGAGCCCATCTACGGTCATTCACTGCGAAAACCGCGCCTCTCCTCCCCGTCCGGGAAGGTAACGTAACCGAGAAGACAAATACTATGGGACTTATATACCTGACTCCCACAGCTATGCCGCTGCGGCCAAGTCGGGTTTCAATTGACGTTTCACAGGCCGGTACGGCAATCACTTCGCCCGCCTTGTATTCGAGCATGGCGCGTAGTTGGTTCCACCCGGTAGCCAGAATCGAGCGATTCAGTCCGGCTTTGGCCCGCACGTTCGAACCCGGAGAGTCGACCGTTCCCTTGGCCGAGCGCGTCATGGACCGCGTGCGCAGATCCTCCACGACAACCGTATGGGCCGTGTTGGCCAACGTCCGGCTAACATGGTGGCGCCAGTTATGACGGGCTTGACGCAGCTTGCGCTGCGTCTTGCGCAGGCGCATCCGGGTGACGGCTCGCCGGTTGGAGTTCTTGCGCTGGCGGGCCATGCGACGCCGATAGCGCCGCCTGCGCGCCTCTAATCGTGCGATGTCCGGCCCCCTGTGAATAACGCCATCGGAGTCGGCCACCTGGCCGCAGTTCATGTCCACCCCAATCGACGTGCCAGGAGCAAGCCGCGCTTGGGCGGGAACGCGGTAGAGCACCACGCAGTACCACCGCCCGCACTCCTGTTTGACAACCGCCCGAATGGCAGGCGTTGCAGCCATGGCGTCTCCCGGCGCAATTCGGTGAACCGCTTGCCGAGAGAGAAGAAGCTGACGGACGGCTTCGGCGGGGCATCCCCAACGACCAGACCGGCTTCGTGGTACGGCGCCCAGTTGCGGTGCCGCGCGTATTCCCGCTGATTGCGGGCCAGGAAGTGATTCCACACGGACCGAGTCGCGCCGCCCGTCTGTGCGATCAACCGCCCCTTGCGCCGGTTGCCGGGGTGCAACGCGAACCTCACGGCTCGAAGTTCGGTTGCGCTAGACTCGTCCATGCGGTTGGCCCTCTCGTTTGGCCATTTGGGGCGGCGGTCATCACTCGCCGCTCACGCATCATTTTACTGCGGAGGGGTGTGGGAGTCAGGTATATAAGTCCCTTGGCAATCACCCGGCGGGGCCAGTCCCATGTGCGCGCCCCGTAGGTCAACTCGACGAACCGGCACAACGTCGAGGCACTGGCCAACGGGCGGTCCCGCTCCACCGCCGTCTGAAGCCCCACCTCCCGGCGAAGCTCATCGTGATCGTTCAGATCCTCATACCCCAGCGCTACGGCGTAGACCCGTTGACGCACCAACGCGTGCACATCGTGGATGCAGTTCTTGCGACGGCGAGGATCCGACAGCGATCGAGCCACCGCCTCGGTCAAACCCAGATACCGGCCGGCCTGACGCAGCAGCAGCGAACCGCCGTCGGAGGTGATCTGCCCACCGTCAAAACGCGCCTCCACCACGGCGACGGACACGTGGAAACTAAAGTCCGGCATCCCATGCCTTTTTGGTTCCAAATGTACTTTCCGGGCCAAGAGACCACATTCTTGACTTCATCAGGGTACGCGCATAGTGTATGTTCGGACTCGTGGTATTCATCGAGACATCGACATTCACGAAGCAGTTACCAAGACATCTGGACGACGACAGCTACCTGCTTACCGTGTACGCCAAGGGCGTAAAGGACGATCTGACCGCCGCGGAGCGCGAGGCGTGGCGCAAGGCCGTGGAGGCAATTGAAAATGACTGAACGCAACATTGCAGCCGAGGTTCTGGACGGTCTTCGCGAAATCGGTGAGTACCGCACCGGCAGGCGCACGCTGCGCACCGTGCATGTCGAACCGCGACCGCTTCTCGAACTCACGCCTGACGCCATTCGCGATATTCGCGACCGCCTTGACGTCTCGCGGGCGGTCTTCGCGCACATGATCCGCGTCCCCGTGCGGACCGTGGAGCGCTGGGAACAGGGCAGGTCCCGCCCGCCCCACTCCGCCGCAGCACTGATTCTCATGGCTCAGAAGTATCCCGATACCTTTGATCGTCTGGCCTCTCTGTGACCTGACAGACACTCACCGGACACGCCCGTGGCTAACCCGGCCACTGGCAACGGCCGGGCAGAATCCACTATGAGGCGCCACCGCCCGCGTCTATCGCCGCGTCTATCGCCATGAGCGCGGCTTGCACCGCCAGGGAAACGTTCAGGGATGTCGATGGTCAGTCCGACCAATCAACGCACTCTCTAACCAATAGCTCTACCCCAGGCGTCCACTCCCGGGTTCGTTCGATCGTGAAGGGCTCGGCGAAAACAACCGGGTCCGTGATCGTGATCGAATGATGCAACGTGCGCCCACCATCGGATATTGAAAACCGCTCCAGGTAACTCGCCTGGTCCGATTGCGGTACGGGGATTCCCGACCAATACGGCCAATCGACTTGGGTCGTGTTCACGATCAGTGCATCGCCGTCCCAACGCCCTGTTGAATAACCTACATCGGACGGTTCGGGATCGTTCTCCGTCATATGGATGGTGCGATGGATGTTGAACTCCTGCACATGCATGTCGATGGTGTCCCCGAGGTTCGTTATCTCCAGTAACGTCGGATCGTACATCGTGTCGGGCATCCCCTGCCGGCACTGGATGTCCGCGTTGTCTACGAGCGGGTCGTACGCCGCGATCAACTCGTGGGCCCGTTCGGTGAACAACTCCGTGGGAACGTCTGCTTCCGGGCTCGTCCCCCTGCCCCAGACTCGAAAGATTCCGTCGGCCGCCGCCTCAGCCTCGGCAACCTTCGCCGGGTCTGGAACCTCAGGGGGCGGTCGCCCGCCGTCCGCCGCTCGAGCCGTCGAATACATCAGCTCACGGTTACCGCGCGCGCACTCCATGCCGCTTGGCATCAACACATTGAGGACGCCCAGTATGTTCGGACGCCGCCGTGGTGCGCCAGAAGGGTTGGGGAGACGAGGAACATCGCCAGGAGAGTCGTTGCTTCCATCGTTGCCCTCTCTTGTAAAGACCGACTGGGGTATCGCCCACGCTACATGCGAATCCGGTTCAGGCGCTAAGGCATAGCAAGAACGTATAGCGATGCGCATTTTTCCTATAATATTCAGCGGGTTTAGTTACCGGCCTTAAGCTATTCTAAGCAAGGGTAGCTGCGCGCTGCCAGCGCCAGTCTCGAGGCCATGGAAACCCGTGGAGACAACGATATGCGAAAGGCATTTCTGGCTACTGTATTGCTCGCCCTCCCGGCGCTACTCAGCGCACAAACGGGGGAACGACCGGATATTCTCTTCATCGCTATCGATGATATGAATGACTGGATCAGCCCCCTGGACGGGCATCCCCAGGCCATCACACCCAACATGGAACGGCTCGCCGAACGCGGAGTGACGTTCACGAACGCCCATGCGCCCGCGGTCGTCTGCAACGCAACGCGAACAGCATTCCTGTCCGGACTCCGATCATCGACGACCGGCGTATATTTCAATCAGAACGACTGGGAGACGAACGACGTCGCCACAAGCGTGCGGATGTTGCCCGGGTATTTCATGGATTCAGGTTATCGCGTCATGGGGACGGGGAAAATTTTCCACAGCGGCCATAACGATCCCACCTCCTGGCACGGCTACTATCCCGCGGTCGACCGCGAGCGACCGGACGAAGCCACACCGCGCGGAAACCTGCCGGTGAACAACAATTACTTCGGCGGCACCACTTTCGACTGGGGTCCGATCATTGCCGAAGATGCCGCTACGACGGACGGTCAGATTGCCGACTGGATGGCACGGCATCTGAACGAACCCAGCGATGCGCCGCGCTTCGATGCCATCGGTTTCCGCCGCCCGCATCAGCCATGGTATGTGCCGGAAAAATACTTCGACATGCATCCGCTCGAGCAAATCAAGCTGCCGCCGATCGTCGAGGACGATTTGGACGACGTCCCCGATGCAGCGCTGCGCGGCAACTTCGTCACCGAAGGGGCTTCTATTCAAGGTCAGACGAATCAGCAACTGCATGAGTGGGTTTTGGAATCCGGTCAATGGCCCAACGCCGTGCAAGGCAATCTCGCGAGCATCAGTTTTGTCGATGCGATGGTGGGCCGTGTGCTGGACGGGCTCGACGCCAGCGGACGCGCTGACAACACGATAATTGTCGTATTCGGCGCCAACTTCGGTTCCGGCGGTTCGGCGGTCGGTGACAACGCCGTCTCCTTGAGCGGTGACGGAATGACGCTGGCCGTCGGTGCGCCTTATGAAAGCAGCGGCTCGGCAGGTATCGACGGAGACCAATTGGACGAATCGGTATTCGGTGCAGGCGCTGTCTATATCTTCTCCAACCAGGACGGCGAGTGGCTTCAACCGGCCTATATCAAGGCTTCGAATCCCGGCGTCACCGACAACTTCGGGTTCGCAACGTCGCTGAGTCACGACGGCAATACACTGGCTGTATCGGCGCACTTCGAATCCAGCGCCGCTACCGGAATCAACGGCGATCAGACGGACAATTCCAAGCGCTCCGCAGGCGCCGCGTATGTATTCGACCGCGTGGGAGATACCTGGGCGCAGTCCGCGTACATCAAGCCGTCCAACCCGGAAGTCGACGCGCTGTTCGGCTATTCCGTAGCGATTGACGCCAACGGTAGCCGGATCGCTGTCGGCGCCTACGATGAAGACGGCTCTCTGGCTTCGACGAATGAGTTCCAGGACGGCCTGATCCGTGGAGCAGGCGCAGTCTACGTATTCGATTTCGATGGTGATACGTGGCATCAGATCGAGTATCTGAAGCCCTCCAACTCCGAGCGCGGCGATTCGTTCGGTGTCGCGGTGACGATCAGCGACGATGGAAAAACCGTCATTGCGATCGCCCGGGACGAGGATGGGCCCACGAGCGGCATCAATAACATCCCGAGCCCCGATCGTGAGGACAGCACCCACCCGACGACGGGCGCGGTGTATGCTTTCGTGCAAGGCGACGACGGTTCATGGACGCAGCAGGCCTACATCAAGGCATCGAACACCGGTTCCACCGACATATTCGGTTCGCGCCTCGCCGTAAGCGGCGATGGCAATGTTCTCGTGGTCGGTGCTCAATTTGAAGACAGCGGTGCTACAGGAGTCGGCGGAGATCAGAGCGACAACTCGGTTCCCGATTCCGGCGCTGTCTATCTGTTCAGGAGATGAAAACAATGTCAAATCTGAAGAAAGTTGGTTTCGTAGTTTGGCCGGTCGCCGGCATGGTCGGCGTATTTCTCGCGGCGGCTGTCAACGCTCACCATGGCGGTGTGACCAATCAGGCGCTTTATATCGCTCCGGACCCGGAAGTTCCCGTCGAACTCGAAGGCGTCATCACGGACGTGTTCTGGCGCGCGCCCCACATTCGCTATCGGATGGAGGACACGGACGGAGAGAGTTGGGAACTCGAAGTGAGCCCCAGCCCGACGACCTTCCTTCGGGCGGGTATTACGCAGGACGACTTCGTCCAGGTCGGCGACTTTGTCAGGGCAGCGGGGTTTGTCTCCCGACGCGATCCGAGAGCTTTGGGCCTCAGCAATCTCCTGCTGCCCAACGGGTTGGAGCATATCGGCGGAATGGCGGGCGCCTCGGCGCGCTGGGGAGAGGAGTGGACGCCAGAAGCGCTCGATCCCACGAGCGAAAGAATAGAAGAGGACAGGCGCAATGCCGATGGCATCTTCCGCTTGTGGAGCATTCGCCAGGCGCCACAGCCGCCACTATCGGCCTATCAGCCCTATCTCTCCGAAGAAGGCCGAGCGATCGCGGATACGCTCGACCCCGAGGGGTCGGATGCGCCTGAACTCAACTGTCAGACCGGCATGCCGACGGCGATGTTCGAGCGCTCCAGGATCCTGATCGAGAACGAGGGCGATCGAATCCACATCTGGGTCGAGCAGTACAACACGCATCGCTACGTCTACATGAACCCCGAAGCCGCACCGGAGCCGACCTATTCGAACGTCGGCTATTCGGTGGGCCACTGGGAAGGCGACGATCTGATAGTCAACACGAGTCATATCAATCATCCCTTCTTTGACGAAGGCACCACACCACAGTCGGATCAGGCGACCTACGTTGAGCGTTTCTCCACGCGAGAGAATGGAGAATGGCTGGACTACACGTTCACCATCACGGACCCGGTAATGTTCGCGGAGCCCGTGACGCTCGAGATGCCCCGCCAATGGATACCCGGCGTAAACCTGTACGAGTTTGACTGCGTCCCCGAGTGGGAAGAGTAATACTGCCGCTCCCGCAGACTACGTAGTGCGCAGAGAAAACACCGAGCGCCTCCTTGATCCACCCGTTGGGCGCCTCCGACAGCCATTTGCGCCGGGCGTACTGCGCCCGTCCCGCCTGCGTCGCCAGCCAGGACCTTCCCTGAGACGGTTTGGGAGGTTAATCGTCTCACAAGCAACCGGATTTTGAGACGATTAGCCTGTAGAATCGTCTCGCATGTGGATCTGGCGACGCCCTGAGTGGCCGAATTTCGTCTTGGACGCCTCTGAATTCTCGGAGCGCGTCGAGACCTTCCATCGCAAGGCCGAACGTCTCGCCGGGCAGGTCGAGGCGTTGTCCGACGCCAACCAGACCGATGCGTCTGTCGATCTGATGCTCTCCGAAGTGCTGGCTTCCTACGCCATTGAGGGCGAGACGTTGGACCGCGACTCGGTGAGGTCGTCTCTACTGGCCCATTTCGGCCGGGTGGTCGGCGACGGGGGGCATGACAACGACAAGGCGGCGGCGGCGGCCGACCTGATCGTCCACGTGCGGCAGAATTGGCGTCGGCCGCTCTCTCACGAGATGCTCGGGCGCTGGCAATCGCTGGTTGTCGTGGATCAGATCACAAGCCTCATGATGCGCGGCGCCTACCGCAACCATCCCGAACCGATGCGAATTGTCAGCGGGGGCAGTGCCGGCCGACCGGGCCGAATTCACTATGAGGCGCCACCGTCCGCTGACGTGCCGGCCGAAATGGAACGGTTCCTGGACTGGTACAACAACGGGAGTACGGATCTCCCCGGCCCGATCCGCGCGGCCGTCGCACATGTCCGGTTCGAGAAGATCCACCCGTTCGATGACGGCAACGGTCGCGTCGGTCGCGCGATTTCGGATCACGCGCTCTCGCAGGCCCTCGGCCGCCCGACGCTCGCGTGTCTGGCCACCGCCATCAACGAAGATCGCCTCAGCTACTACGCCGAGCTGGAAGCCGTCGGCAGGGGCGAGTGCGACTTGGGAGGGTTCGTGGATTATTTCGCTCGGGCCGTCAACAGGGCGCAGGAGATTGCCGTTGCCGAGGTCGCGTTCGTCCTGGGCAAGATCCGGTTCCACGATCGCTACGGCGAGCGATTGAACGAGCGACAGCGCAAAGTGGCGGGCCGGATCTTCAGGGAAGGTCGGGCCGGATTTGCCGGGGGGCTGTCCAGGAAGAACTACGTCGCCATCGCCAGGTGCTCGCCGGCGACCGCCGCTCGGGATCTGGTCGATCTGCTGAACATGGGCGCACTGGTTTCCCACGGGCAGGGACGCGGCACCCGCTACGAGATTTCCTGCCCGGAGCCGTCTGCGGTGGCTCGGAACGTCGGGCGATCACGCGGGGGTATTGTCACGTTAACTGCGCGGGACTAGGAAATTGGTCAATGCAATTCCTTCGGACACGCGTCAGCAATATTCCTGCCGTACTTACTGACCCGACTCACCCATGTACTCGAAGATGAACAGCCCCGTTCCGACGCAGGATTCGCCCTGACCCATACAGGACTCTCCGGACCGGTCGGAGGCGTACGCGAGACCTCTGTGGTCGATGTCCACATCCGTTAGCTGAATCACCGCCGGGCGCGCTTGTGACGGGCGCGGGCTCGCATTGGTCTTGGGAATGTAGTAGCCGACTTCCCTCAGATTCTGGGGATCCGAGAGGTCGAGGACCCTGACACCCGCATTCAGGTAGGCGATCCAGGCGAGCTTGTCTTCGAAGCGGTTGAGGTACCCATTGACCGTTTCGGCATGCTGGTGTGGACCGAAGTTGCCCCCGATATCGCAGAAATCACCGATGGGAACCTGCCAGGTGGACACCGGCATGGGGTGGCTTTCATGGGTGATGTCGAACATGTAAATCCGACTCTTGAGGCCGTGCGGGCACTCCAGCCCGTCATACTCGTCGCTCACCAACGCGTAGGTCCTCGGTAGCTCGCCGTCCGCCGCCGTGACGTTCGGTACTTCGTCGTAGCGGATCGGAGAGATCGTGTGGGGCCCGCGGCCCGGCGGCGAGGTGTCATAGGACCAGACCAGCGTGGGATTGGCCGGATTGGAGATATCCCACGACGCGACATGCCCGCTGCCGATCCGGAACCCGGCATAGACCCTGTCGTTGGCCTCGTCGACGATGGGATGATGAACGTACTGGCCCTCGAAACCCGCCTCGCCATCCTTCTGGCCCGGCAACCACGCCCTGCCGACGAACTGCGGATTGACCGGATCCCGCAGATCCCAGATATGAACGATCGTGGTGCGAAACCCCGGCTCCCCCGAGGCGCTGTAAAAGAGCCCGGAGTCGGGCGACCAATGACCCTTGTGCGCGCGATTGATCAGGGCCCCTCCGCAATCGGGGCCACACGAGTCGCTGGGCGTAGCGGTGATTTCCGATACCAGTGCGATCCGTGAGGGATCGGTGTCCCGCGCGGTGATGTCGAAGATCTGAAACTTGAGATCTTCACCCGCCTCGGAGTTGCGAATGAGGTAATCGCGCCCGGGCGGCTCCGAGTCGAACTCGTAATCATGGACAACGGAGACGGAGCGGGAGTTCGCGAGCACGTCGTTCGGTATGTGCCACACCAGTTCGGGATTCGCCGGGTCGGATATGTCGACGATGGAGGTGCCGTTCCACTCGTCACGGCCGGTGATGGGGTTCAGTGTGGCATCGCCTGTTCGTGTGTTCGGGACGTGGCCGATGTAGACCCAGTTGCCGTTGGCCGAGTCCGACTTCGTGGTCACCTGCAGCGCCTGCCGACCCTGCATGTGATGGTAACCGACGAGCCGCACGTTGTGCGCCTCATCCGCAACGGCGCCCGGTGCAGCTCCGCTCGTTAACAGGAGCACGGCCGCAAGGAGAAGCAATCTTGATCTCGGCTCGGTCATCATACTTATCCCCAAAATGTCGGATACCCGAATTGGCATCCGTGCTAGCCCGCAACAGCAACACGTTAGCATCCTTGGGAGGGCACCCCGAAATTCGGACTAACAGGATGCTGCCCTTCTCCATGTCGTCGGCGTCGACCGTTCCTATCAGCTCCCAACAGCTTTTGGTGGGGGGTATCAATGGGGGTATTTTGTACTTTCATACCAGACCGGCACCTTGTGGCCCCCATGACGACGCGGAGCGGGCTCCTTGCCGCCACGAGATTCAGTTCGGTTACTATGTCGTTAAGGCTCAAAGAGGTTGTTTGGATAGAAACTGTTTCTAATAGATAAGGGGAAACTCATGGCAAAGCCGAAGGACGACGGATTCATCAGCCGTAGAGAGGCGCTGGCGCTCGGAATGACCAGTGCGGGCGTTGGAATTGCTTCGATGCTGGGCGCAGGCCTGGTACGGGCGCAACGGCCGAGTGCCTTTCCGCCGCCGCGAAATCCGCAATTCGGCGATTCTCCGAGCTGGGTTACGGAACTCAGGGAAATCGGACCCAACTGCTATGCCTACGTTCAGGGCAACGGGCCACCGCACAACGGCGGCGGCCTCAGCAACGCCGGTTTTGTTGTCGGTGACAATGGCATCTTTGTATTCGATACGCTGAATGGACCGGCGGCGGCCAGACCGTTTCTCGCAGCGATCAGAGAGGTTTCCGACAAGCCGGTCGAGCGGATCGTCTACACGCACCACCATGGTGACCACACCAATGGCGCCCAGGTTTTCATGGGGCCTGGAGTTGAAGTCGTCTCTTCGGAATACTGTCGCCACCGGAACATGCAAATGGCGGCCAGCGTGGCGGGCGGTCCAGCCGACCCGGCCTACGGCAATATCAGCCCGACGTTCAACGACGGCGAGCCGCGACGACTGGTTCCCGCAACGACCGTCATCACGGGCAAGACAAGCTACCACTACGGCGGCACGGTGGTCGAGCTCCTGCCGATCGAGCCGGCGCATACCTGGGGAGACATACTCGTTCACCTGCCGGAGCACAAGACGCTGTGGATGGGGGACAACGGTTTTTTCCACATGGCGCCGTTTCTTCACAATGGCAACCCGATCGGGTGGATGGCGCTTCTCGAGAACATCCTGGACATGGACCTCGACATTATCGTGCCGGGTCATGGTCCGGCCGCCGGTAAGGCCGAAGTCCAGGAAATGCTGGATTACATGGCGTTGTTGCGTGATGAAGCCAGGGTGCGGTTCGACGCCGGCATGAGCGCCGGGAGAGCGGCTGCCGAGATCCGGATGGGCAAGTTCGATAACTGGATGGGCGCCGAGCGGATCATCCTCAATCTTTTCCGCTGGTACGACGTGTTCGCCGGGACGCTGGACGATAATCTGGATCTGCCGCGATTCCGCGAAGCGACGGCCGAATACAACATGATTGTCGGTGGTACACCCGAGGCTAACTCGCGCATCTACCGCCATGACCAGTCCCACAGTTAGCTGATCCCCATGCTGGCCGGTGCCTGCAATGGCCTCTTTGCCGGTGCCTGTAGTGGCCTCTTTGAAGGAGAAATAGACATGTCCACTCGATTAAATCGGCACCTGCCGCTGGCTCGCTCGCCGGTACTCGGTTTGTTTTTCGCGGCGGTGTTCGTCGCCGGCTGCCAGCAAGCGCAGACGCCCGCCGACAACGCGGCGGCCGATAGTGGCGCTGCCGCGTCGATCGCAAGCGCGGAAGCCGCATTGACGCCCGGTTCGGGCGCGCCGACATCGGGAATTACCGGCATCGTTGTCGAAAGCGCAGAACTCGCCTTCGGTGGCAGAGAGTTCGGCGATGTGGGTCCCTACGAGTGGATCGACGGCGAACTGACGGCTGAGGTTGATCCTGACGATCCGCACAACGCGGTGATAGTTAACATCGATCGGGCGCCTCGCAATGCGAATGGTCGGGTGGAGTACACGGCCGAGTTCCGCATCCTGAAACCCGTCGATATGACCCGCGGCAACAGCACGCTTTGGTACGACGTCATGAATCGCGGCCATCAACGCGCGTTCAATTTGATTCAGGGTTTTCTGCCCGATTACGGGGAATTTCCCGAGACCGCCGAAGACATTGGCGACGGTTTTCATCTGAACATGGGTTACACGATGGTCTGGACCGGGTGGCAGGCCAGCGCCACGGGGCCGGACCGCATCGGCGCCGTGCTGCCGATCGCCCGGAATCCGGATGGTTCGCCGATAACGGAGTGGCGCTCGACAGAGATCAGGGGTAACTCGGGTTCCGCCGGTATCGAAGGCCGGCTCTATCCGACGGTAGCCGCGAGCATGCCGGACGCGAAGTTGTATCGAAGAGATACACCTCACGCGGAGCCGGTACTGCTACCGCGTGATTCCTGGTCTTTCGCGACCTGTAACGAAGGCGCAGAACCGGTCCCCAGTGCTGTCGATGTCTGCCTGGACGGCGGATTCTCCGCGGACGCACTCTATTTTCTCTACCACGAAGTACAGGATCCCATCGTCATGGGTATCGGTCTCGCCGCGGTCCGCGATGCGACGTCGTTCTTCCGCTACGACACCTCGACCGACAACCCGCTGGTCTCCCGTTATGGAGGCGAAGGCGAAGCCCGAAATGTCATTACCACGGCGCTTGCATGGGGCCAGTCTCAGCCAGGCCGCTTCCTCCGCGATTTCATTTACCAGGGGTTCAACAGAGATCCTGCGGGGCGCAAGACCTTCGATGGTGTCGTTGCCACAACGGGCGGCTCACGCAAGACCAACACCAATTATCAGTTCGGGAACCCCGGCCGATTCGTGCGCGGCGTGATGGATCACTACGCCAAGGGCGACCAGTTTCCGTTCACCTACGCAACGATGCTGGATCCCGTTTCCGGTCGCATCGACGGCATCTTTGCGCGATGCGGTATCACAGACACCTGTCCGAAGATGATGCACTTCGACAGCGCCAACGAGCTGTGGGCTGCACGCGGATCTCTCGTAACGACAGATCCACTAGGTCAGAGAGACGCACCGATTCCGGACAACGTTCGGATTTACCAATGGGCCAGCACACAGCACAACCAGTCGGGTTTCACCGGGTACGAGACGATCGACGAGCTCGAGGCCAAACGTGAGGCAGCTATCTGCGCGTATTACCCCAACAATGCGATACCGCGGGAGAATCGCCGCGCGTTGGTTGTGGCTCTGCAGGAATGGGTGACAACCGGCAGGGAGCCGCCGCCGAGTGCGTACAACAGAATCGACGACGGCACGCTCGCGCCGCCGTTGCCGCAGTCCGGCGTCGGGTTTCCGGATATTCAGGGTTCGCCCTACACCGGCGTGGTCAACGACGGGCACCTTAACGACTACCTGGCGGACCCGATAAAACATACCTCCGCGCAGTACACGATACTGGTGCCGAAAACGGATCGGGACGGTAACGACATCGGCGGACTTCGCGCGACCCACATCCAGGTGCCGCTGGCTACTTACACCGGTTGGAACTACCGCAGGGAAGGGTTCATCAAGGGTGGCGGCTGCAGTACGACTGGTGCGTCCTTCCCATTCGCTACGACAGCAGCGGAGCGCGGCGACGACCCCCGGCTGTCTCTTGGGGAGCGGTACGGAACGCACGCGGGCTACGTCGAGCAGATTCGTCAGTCCGTGCAGCGACAGATGGACGCGCGTTTAATGCTTCCGGACGACGCCGAGTTGCTGATTCGTAAAGCCCAGGAGCGAGATACCGGGTTGCCAGCGTCGTAAATTGCTACTACACGCTGTGTCCGTAAGCGTCTAATCCCCCGGTACCCCGGGCAGGCGCTGTGGCCAGCATTGGCGACCGCTGAACCGACCGAGGGCGCCTGGAACTTCGAACGCGTCGGGATTGCGACGCTTCCCGATGGACAACTCGATCTCGCCTCTTTTTCGAAACTGGCGCCGTGGCCGAATACCGACGGCGACTATCTATACTCGGGTTGCTACGACCCAAGCCCGCTGGATGCGGCGATGCCTGCGCCGGACCGGTGTTTCATGACGGTCGATCTGAGCGATCCAACCAACCCCGTGCGCCTCGCCACCGTCCCCAATTTCGATCCGGTCGCCTCGCCTGCGCCGCCGCCCGGCCACGCCGTCTGGTCGCCGGACTACCCGTTTCCAAATCTGCCGGCGAGCGTCCCCTGCCGTGTCGACTGGAGCGCGCCGGAAATCGCCTCGGCCACGCAGGCGCCGCCGTGTTGGGACCCCGGTTGGAACTCACATAACCACTATGCGCAGAACGGGCCCGGTGACATTCTGGCGGTCAATCAGGAACGCTATCGCGGCGGCACGACACGCCAACCGAGTTACCACGGCGTAAAATTCTACGACATCTCCGACCGCGCTAATCCGAATTTCCTGTCTTACTGGGAAGCGCCCGCCTCGCCCCCAAACGCCGAAACCGGCGTCTATCCTGACGCGCGGGGAGCACATCACTTCAACTTCGATGGACCCTACCTGTACCTCGGAGCCGAATACGAAGGCTATATCGGCAAGATCCTGGTCATTCTCGATGTCCGCGATCCGGAAAATCCGGTAGAAGCCGGCAAGTGGTGGCTACCGGGACAGAAGACGCCGGAAGAGGACGACTTCAGGGACTGGGAGCAACAAGGCAGCTTCAGCAACCCGGTTGTCAAAACAGAGAACGGCAAGTGGAGGAAACACGTCGGCATGCATTACGCCACGGTGCAGGACGACATCGCCTACCTGTCCTACCACCAGGCCGGCCTGATCCTCCTGGACGTCAGCGACAGGAGCAATCCCCAACTGCTCTCGCGCACTGATTATTTGCTCCCGGGAGCGGACGACAGCAACCCGGACATCGCCGCCTGTCAGCGGGCGGCCGGAAGAACAGAGGCCGCCTGTGGGAACACGCACGCAGCGAAGCGCATTCCCGACACGGACTTGCTGATCGTTTCCGACGAATACTTCACCTGCCCTTACGGGCATGTGCGGATATTCGATGTAGCGGACGGGCGCAACCCTCAGTTGCTCAGTCACTACCTGACCGACCAGAACACGGCCTGCGATGCCGAGACACCGCTGCAATCGGCGGACATGCCGCGCTTTCCGCGGCGCGGCCCGTCGTCGCATCTCGGCAATCCGCTGAACGACGATATCTATCTGATGGCCTGGTATGGCAACGGCGTACAGGCGATTGACCTATCCGATCCCTCCCAGCCAGTCGCAGCCGGTTACTACAACTACCGAATCGATAGCGATCTGGACGCGGAGTATGCCCAATACGCCGGCTCAGACACCTACGACGTGATTCTCGGGCGCGACGGTTATCTGTATGTCTCCGACGGGACATCGGGCTTGCGCGTACTGAGATACACAGGGGATCCGGGCTCGTAGGAACCGTTTTCACAAGCGCGTCGGCGACGGCCATCGCGAAAACCGAAGCCGTCAGAGTGACAACGCTGGCCGCAGAGTGGGTGTCGAACTGGCGCGGACTAGCGCCAGCGGCTCTCCCATTCGTCTACGAGCTCGTCCGTCAGTCGAGGGAACAGCGCCGCCAGGTCCCGCGTCTCACCGGGATCTTCGGCGATGTTGTAGAGCCGCCAGACCGTCACGCCCATTCCGCCGCCCTGCAGCCGGTCGTTGATGAGTTTGTAGTCGCCGCGGATCAACGCGCCGTGGCCACCGCCCGCGGACCAGCCTGCAGTGTCGTCAGGTGAATGCACCGTGGGAGCCTCGCCTTTCAGGTGCGGCCAGAAGGACCGACCCGCGATTCCATTGATCGTACGGCCGTCCTTGTAAGGACCGGCGCCCGGATGTTCGGTACCGGCGATATCGAGAAACGTCGGTAACACGTCCATGATCGTCATGAAGGTGTCGTTGACACCGCCGCCGGGAATCTCAGCCGGATAGTGGACAATCGCCGCGGCGCGTAGCCCGCCTTCGTAGATGCCGCCCTTTGAGCCCCTGAAAGGTGCCGTAGCGGCTTCGGCAAAGCCCCGGCCGTGATCGATGAACGAGCCGCGACGGCCGAAGTTTTCAAAGCGATTGTCTCGATTGGCGACACTGCGCGGATCGACGGCCTCCTCATCCAGGCCTGAATTGCTGCTGGAGCCGCCGTGGTCGGATGAAAACATGATGACGGTGTTATCCAGTTGGCCGCTTTCCTCCAGATAGTCGATCAGGCGCCCGACGCTCATGTCGAGGTATTCAACCATGCCCGCGTAGATCTCCTGGGCACGTGCGTGGCGGCGCTGCCGTTGGGGACTCAGGCTGTCCCAGGGCTCGGCCGTTGGATTGAAGGACTCCAACCTGCCGCCTTCCGGGATAACGCCGAGTTCCCTGGCGCTCGAAAAGCGCGCTTCGCGCAGCGCGTCATGGCCCGCGTCGTAGCGACCGGCGTAACGATCCAGCCAGTCCTCAGGCAACTGCAGCGGCCAGTGCGGCGCGGTATACGGCACGAATGCAAACCACGGCTGTTCGCCGTCGTTCGAGCGCAGGAACTCCAGCATCTTGTCCGTGTAGTACTCGGTGGCATAGAAGTCCTCGGGCAGGTCGTCAATCCCCAAAGGACGGCCATCCTCCTCGTACGGAAGCGGATCGTCCCAGAATTTCTCGGCGAAATGACTCGCGGATGCGTCCACGGCGACGAAGGAGCGATCGAAGCCACGTGTGGCGGGCGTATAACCGTCGTCAGCGCCCAAATCCCATTTCCCAGCCATGTAGGTCGCATAACCGGCATCGCGCATCAGCTCCGGCAGGATGACCCAGTCGCGGCTCAGCAAGTTACCCCGCCGTCCGCTCATCGGGTTGCCGATGACTTGTAACGCCGCGCCGGAACCGGCGCTCGCCATCAGCATGACACGGGTCCTCTGACAGTTCGCGTCCGTGTGGAAGTTGTTCAGCCGCACACCCGCGAACGCGAGCTCGTCCAGATTCGGCGTCGGAATTTCGCTACCGAACGGACCGGTGTCCGTGAAGCCCAGATCGTCGGCGACGATATATAGAATGTTTGGCCGGGTATTGGCGGAATCACCGCCCGAGCAACCAATAAGCCCGCCCAAGATTACCAGCGCGAACGCGCATAGGCTGTAGCGTTCCATCTCAACTCCTCGAGGCGATCCTGATTGGCTCACAATAGCATTAGCGGCGCACGCCACCCCAACACCTGAGCCGTTGCCAAGCTTTCAGCTTAGTCCTCGCAACCGTATCCGCTTCCACCAAACCACGAAACCCGTACAAAAAAGTATTGCGGGCAGGAGGCCGAGGACGACCCAGAGAATGCGAATGCCGAGTCCACCGAAGCGGCCGAAATGCCATTGTATTAGAAGCAGCAGAATCCCTTCGCCGGGCCGTTGAAAATCCGTTGGATCGTCGTCGAAGGAATTGAAGAACCACTCGAAGGGCTCGGGAAAAGCAAAATAGATGCCGGTAAACGCCCAGCCGAACAGCAGGACGAAGCCCCACAGTCCGGCCGCACTGTGAAGATGCCAGAAAAACCGCCGCGTCCGGGATGGCCGCAAGACGATAACGCTACGGGACCAGCGCCGCCGGCCGGGCCACCAGATCACGGCGCCCGTCAGCACCATGACCATTAGCAGAATGGCAAAGACGCCGTTGACGTCGCGGCCCACGGACCCCGCCAGAAGGTTGTCGTGCAGATCGACCAGCCACTCCATGATGCGCAACGCCACGGGGAAACCGTCCTCGAAACTACCGTCTGGCGGCATCAGCCAGCGGGTGAGTTCGCGCCGAAATACGACAGCGCTCCCTGACAGGCTGATCATGAGAATGTAGAGGCCGGTCGCGATACCCACCCAAAGATGAATCAGGTACAGCGCGCGGCGAAAGGGAACATTCTGCGGCTGATCAAGCCACCTCCGCGAACGGGGAGCAGTCATGGGATATTTGCCTTTGCCGTCACTCCTTAAGCTCGGGACGAAGGAAACGAAGGGTTTCCATCAGTACCGGCTGGTAGGCCGGCCCCCCGGCATTGAAGAAACCATGGCCTTCGCCGGCGAAGCGGCTTAGCTCGCGTTGAGTCCCCACGGCGGTCATGGCTGCGCAGAACGCCTCGCTCTGCGTAATGGGAACGGTGACGTCGTCTTCGCCGTGAAAGATGATTGTCCGTGGCGATCAACACCGATTGACCAATCTGAAGCCTGGACAGTTCCTTTTGTGATCCGGACATAGGCGGTTTCCTGGGAAAGGTTTCCGCCGTTATACCACACGCCCTACCCCCACAATCCCTCTTTCACAGGAAACACCGTGGAGCAGCGTTCTCAGGAAAATTCAGTCCCTGATCAGTGTCCTGTGAGTCGGCAGGAAGGAGATCAGGGTGCTAAGGTATGGGCCGCATGTCGCAGGGTATAGCCTTGGCACATTCGCATTCGCGCACCGCGAAGCGCCTGGGGTCGCCCGCAGCGTTGGGATCAGCGATAAACGAAAAAAAGGCACCTGCATGTCCGAATTGACCACCCTCCAGGCCGTCGCCGGGTTTCTCACACCGACAGCTCTTTTCGCCATCTTGCTGGTGCTGCACGTGGTGTTGCCTGCGCAGCGCGTGGGCGGCTATGCGCACAGGAACGTGGAAGGCACGCCACCTCAATACCGGTTGAACGGACTCGCGGTCTTCGTCTGCGCCCTGCTCATCTGGTCGCTGGAGCTGACCTTTGCCCCACTGGACTGGCTGTGGTTAGTCAAATGGCACGCACTAGCCGGGGCGGTGGCGTTGAGCGTCGTGCTGACGGTCTGGATCGTGTTGCGCTCGCCGGCGGATGACCGCAGGCCTCTCGTTCAGTGGCTTGAGGGCCGTTCATACAACGTGCAGTTCGGCGGTCACGTTGACACAAAGATGTTCATGTACATCTTCGGCGGTACGTACCTTGCGCTGAACGCCGTATCGAGCGCCGCCTACCACTTTGGCCAGTACGGCGGAGCTGCCAACCTCGGATTGTTCCTGCACTCGGCGATGTGGGTGTGGTTTGTCACGGACTATTTCGTTTTCGAGCACGTTCAGTTGTTCACCTTCGACATCTTCGAGGAGCGCCTGGGTTTCAAGTTGATCGCCGGCTGCTTTGTCGTCTATCCCTTGCTGTATCCGGTGGCGCTGTGGGGAACCGCAGGGTTGCCCGCTCCCGACATCGATCCCTCGCTAACGGCCCTTTGGTTGGGCGGCGCGACCGCGATATTCCTTGTCGGATGGGCGATTTCCCGCGGTGCGAACGCCCAGAAATACATTTACAAGCGCTCGCCCGAGCACGCGTTTCTGGGCGTGATCAAACCCGCCACCGTAACCGACGGCCAGCGCAGCCTTCTGTGCAGCGGTTTCTGGGGCGCCTCGCGCCACATGAACTACTTCGGAGAGATTCTGGAAGCACTCGGAATGGCGCTCGCCCTTGGACACTTCACGAATTTCTGGGCCTGGATCTACTTCGTCTACCTGACGGTGTTCTTCGTCAGCCGCGAACGGATCGACGAGCGCCGGTGCGCGGCCAAGTACGGTGAACTGTGGACGCAATATCAGGCAAAGGTACGTTATCGGTTGATTCCTGGTGTCTATTGAGTGATCGGTAGACCGCGCGGGCCGCTTGGGCTTTTGGTACCTTTGCGCGGATCGGCCCGACTGCGTGCACCCGACGGACCACACCGACACGTATACGGAACTGTTGCGGCAAGAGTGGTCCGTGTTCATTCGGATCCAACCGCCTGACGCCGACGCGGTGGACTTGCGGGTTTCCCTGGTGGGCTCCGCCAAGGCGATCGATGCGGTCTGCCCTTCGCCGATTCTCGAAGAGCCAACAGAATCTAGTTGACCCGAATCCCAATGTGAAACGATCGGCCCGGCGCAGGTAGTCCCAATTGCGGAAGAATCAGTGCATCGGTCAGGTTATCGACGGCGGCGGTGAGAAAGAGGTCTTGATTGAAAATCCGACCGACATTCAGGGAGCCTCTGAGGCCAAAGCCGGTGGAAGCCGGCAAGTCAGTCTCCGCCCCATCGTCCGAAAGATCGTAGGCTCGCCCAATATGCGAAAGTTCCGCGCGCATCTGGAGACTCGATGTCGCCCGCCAATCAAGCGCCAGGTTCAACTGTTCCCTGGGTCTGTACAGCAGATCTCTGCGCTCACCGCTTTCATCCCGCGCGACCTGACCGTCTTGTAATCCCACCGAAAAATGACCACTGACTTTCTCGATGATTGCCAATGTTGCTGCCGCTTCAACGCCGTAGGTTAACGAACCGTTCAAGTTGAATCGTTGTCGACGATTCGAGTTGTCAACGGTCACGACACGTTGGGAAAGCGTATCGTCGCTGTCGTTTGCCCATAGCGTGAAATCAAGCGACAGCGCATCCGATGCGTTGTACTCCACGGCGAAATCGGCGAGAAGCGAACGTTCAGGCTGCAGATCCGGGTTGAGCAGGAAGCGGCCAAGCGCCGCGCCAAACAATTCACGCGGAGTGGGAAATCGTGAGCGCTGCCCGAGCGTAGCGACGGCTGATATTTTATTCGAAGGTGTCCAGCGTAGACCGGCAGACCAACCCGTTGCCGAGAGCGATTCCTGATGGGGCTTGTCACCGGTGAGTGGCGTTGATGCGCGATCCATTGCCAGCCCGACCGTAGAAGTCAGAGTGTCGCTCAGACGCAGGTCTGTTTCGACACCGACTGTCAGCAGACGCTGCCTGTAGCGAAGCTCCGGTTCCTCTACCAGATCGGCAGCCTGTCCCGTTGCCGTGGCAAAATCTGTCTGGCGGTGTGTGCTGTCCTGAACCGTAGCTACGAAGCGAAGTGTTGCCCGGTCCACGAGCATTGACAATGCGAGCCGGGCGCCACTGGTGAGGTCATGTCCCCGCTCTCGTTCGCGTAACGCATTGTACGAGTAGTCCCGATAAGCGTCGATGGTTTGATCGAACCACTGCTGCCAACCTGTCAATCGCAGATCGGCACCTTCCCGCAAGTTCCAGTTGCCGTTCAGTGTCGCTTGCGTCAGACGCCGCTCGGGCATCCGCCAGAAACGCGGACTGGCCGTCGCGGGATCCAGATCGCCCTGCGCAGCGATGCCACGCTCGGCCGTCGTGTGCAGCAGAGATGCACGCAAAAAGTACGAGTCACCGGAATAGGCCGTCGCGGCAAACAGGCTGTCGCCGGACAGATCGGTATTGGTCCGGGCGCGATCGGTCGACGGGTCGAATGCAACGCTCTGCTTGTCCGCGATTCGTTCGGCATCGCGATCGATTGTCGATCCTGCAGCGACGAATGACCATCTGTTATCCGGCTTAATTTCGGCTACCGCATTTACGTTTAGCAAACCGAGCGAGCCCTGCTGAATTTCAGCCCGCAGACTCGATTCATCCTGGGGTACATGAGTCACCAGGTCGATGGCGCCAGCCACCGCATTGGCTCCGTACTCGATAGGCGCCAGCCCGCGAGTGACGTCGATACGATCGACCAATCCCGCGGGCAATAACGAAAGGTCGGCACGGCCATCCCAGGGGGCTGCCAATGGCGCACCGTCAAGAAATACCAGTGTCTGACGTTCCTCGGCACCGCGGATGCGCGTCACTGACTGGCCGCGCGAATTGGTGCGCAGGAAGATGCCCGGGACAGTGCGAAAAATATCGGCAACCGTAATGGGTTGACGTGCCTGCAGCGCCTCGTGGTCAAGCGCTACCGTCGGACGCGAGGCACGTGAAGGTCCGCGAGGTGCGGTAAGAATGACTTCCTCTATCGATCCGGAGCCCTGCCCCAGAGCCAGCACGGGAACGACTGCGGAAATCCAGACGATACAGCGGGTCAAGCGCACAATTGGCCGGCTCCGCATCAGCTCCGCACCGGCTGAAGCTACCCGACGATCAATGAAACGCAGAGCCCACGCGCCACCGACACCCCGCAGTCCTGCCCGAGAGTCTTTCAACGATTCTCATTACTCACCCAAGGCAATGGGAGGAAGGTTGTTCTCCTCGAGCAAGCTGTTGAAAGCAGGCAAGTCCTCGTCAAGCACTTCGTTGAACTGGTTCAGATAGCCCGCCTGGAGATTTGCAAATTCTGCGGCCATTGCAGTCAGCTGAACAGTCGGAGGAAAATCGGCGTTGGCGATATGCCCGACAAGGCCCAGGAGCCTGATGAGCAGCCTGCTTGGCTCCCGGAAGGTGTAATCCTGCCCTCTCCCTGTCGAGTACATCTCGTAGAGATTTTCTTCCACGGCGACGATCGCCTGGTCCAATTGTTCCGACGCAGCGATGATCGATTCAGCGCTCTCATCGTCCCCCAGATCGTCCCGAAGGGCATAGATCTGGCTCCTGATGATTTCGGCTTGATTGATGATCCCCACCACGCTGTTGACGACATCGCGAACTTCAAGCAACAGGCTTGTCTGAGCCTGAATGTCCTCCTCGGTTCCAACGGTATGGGGATCCTTGATCACCACGAGACTCCCGCTGGTTTCCTCCCCATCGACCGAGAGTGTCACGGTGTAGCTGCCGGGAGGCGCCATGATGGCCGTACGCCCCGCTGCCCCGCCAGGGATCGGTCTCCAGCCTTCCGGGCCAAGCTCGACCCACGGTGCAATGAGGGGGCTGGTTCTCAGTCTGGGCTCGTCGGTCAGTTCGTACCTGAGGTCCCACCAGACCCTGTTGATTCCGCTATCCGATGGCCCGTCGAGTGTCCTTATCGTCTGACCCTCCTCATCCACGATACGTATGATGACCTCTTCCGCGCCGTCAGTTCCCAGGTAATAGTTGATGGAAGCTCCATAGGGCGGGTTGTCGCCAACACTCGGATCGCCTCGCTGGGCGACAGGCGGCTCGATCGGCTGAAATCGATATGGCGTCCGCAGATCAAAGAGATGCACGTCCGATTCGAGAATCTCAGGCGTGAGCTGCTGAAGAGGCGTAATGTCGTCAAGGATCCAGAAGCCGCGACCGTGCGTCCCCAGCACCAGATCGTTGAAATGTTCCTCGACAACCACCCCATGAACGGGCGTATGAGGCAAGTTCGTGTGCAGGAGGAACCAATTGGCACCGTCGTCGAGAGAGACGAACAAGGCGTAGTCGGTTCCCAGGTAAAGCAGGCCTTCTCGTGTCGGGTCCTCCTCTATTACGCGGGTATTGATACTGAAGGTGTCGCTCGTGGGGAGCGTGGCGGTCAGGTCTTGCCAGCTCTCACCGTAATCACTGGTCTTGTAGACAAAGGGATTGCGGATGTTTTGCTCGTGGAGGTTGACCGCGATGTAGGCGGTGCCCGGACCGTACCTCGACGCTTCGATGTGGCTGACCGTTCCCCACGGCGGCAGGTCGGGAATGTTGGCCGTTACATTGGACCAGTTTTCGCCGCCATCCAGGGTGACATGCATGAGCCCATCGTTCGTACCGGCCCAGATCACGCCTTCCTGCAGAGGCGATTCGGCGATGGCAAAGACGACACCGTCTTCCGTGCCGGAGTTCATGGGCGTCAGGCTGGGCATGCTCTGCAGTCTGCTGACGTCACCGGTCGAAAGGTCCGGACTGATGGTCTCCCAGCTATGTCCGCCGTTGGTGGTCATGTGTACATATTGGCTGCCGACGTAAACCCGGTTGTGGTCGTGAGGTGAAATGATGAGGGGGAAGGTCCTGTAGAACCGATACCTGAGGTCGATATCGGCCCAGCCCCAGGCGTAGTCCGGCCAGACTCCGACCTCGCGCTTGTGGCCGGTGCGCAGATCATAGATATCCAATGCGCCTCCGGGATGGCCGGTGGACCAGATGATGTTGTTGTCCACGGGATCGGCCACGGCGATGCCGGCTTCGGTGCCTCCGACGGCATGCCATGCGCCCCTGGCGATTCCCCCGCCGCCTCTCACCGTAGTACGGCTGTTGCTCGGTCCGCGGTGCGAAGGCCCGTCCTGAAGGTTGCCGTACACGTTGTAGGGGATCTGATTGTCCACGGTGACGTGGTACATCTGGGCGTTGGCGATATTGATCTGCGACCAGCTCGTGCCGCCGTTATAGGAGATGCCCACGCCACCGTCGTTGGAGTCGATCATCCGGTTTCCGTCGGTCGGATCGATCCACATGTCGTGATGGTCTCCATGCATCTGCTGGCCGACCGTCGTGATGCTCCTGCCGCCGTCCATTGACAGGCTGAACGGGGCCGAAAGGAAAAAGATCTTGTCGGGGTTATCCGGTGCGACCTCGGCCCGGGTGTAGTAGTGGGTCCGGCCCGCCATGTTCAGGTCATAGCTCCTCAGCTCCCAGTTCTCCCCGCCGTCGTCCGAGGCCCACAGCTGGCCGCTGCTCGTTTCCTGCCCCTGGAAGGGCATGCCGCCGCCGGTCTCGATCAGGACATAGATTCGGCTGGGGTCGCTCGGCGCGATGGCGATCCCGTGCTTGCCCACCGGGGGTTCGGGCAGACCGTTACCGGTGAGATGCTCCCAGGTGTCGCCGCCGTCCCTGGAAACGTGCAGGCCGCTGCCCGGCCCGCCACTTCTCTCCCCCCAGGTCTGCCACATCCCGGCAAAGAGAATCTCCGGGTTGTTGGGGACCATGGCGACGTCGGAAGCACCCGTATCCGGATTGACAAAGAGAACCCGTTCCCAGGTCTCTCCTCCATCCTGAGTGCGGAAAACGCCCCGTTCCTCCTGAGGTCCGTAGCTATGGCCCATGGCAGCCACGAAGACGATGTCGGGATTCTCGGGATGAATCACGATCCTGCCTATCCGGCCTGTCCTGTCCAGCCCCACATGGGTCCACGTCGCTCCTGCATCCGTCGACTTGTACGCACCGTTTCCGATGGGCAGGTACTTGTTGTTATTTCTGAACCAGATCTCACCGGTTCCGGCCCAGACGATGTTGGAGTCCGAAGGCGCTACGGCCACCTCCCCGATGAACGGGACTTCCTGATCATCGAAGATCGGAAACCAGGTGATACCGCCGTCGGTTGACTTGTGGATGCCGCCTGCCGGGTTTCCGGCGTAGTAAACCCTGGGATCGCCCGGCACGCCGGCTACCGCAGACACGCGGTTGCCTGGGGGACCGATATGACGGTATTCGAGTTGGTTGAAGATGTCCGGGTCGATTTCCTGGGCGCCGGCCTGATTCCCTGGAATCATGACAAAAACCAGGGGGAGAATCGCCAATGGATAAAATTTCAATTGCCCTTTGTTGTTAAACATCCCCATCTCCTTTCTTATTCACTTTTCTTATTCAAATAAACTGCAGAATCAAATTGTGCGCTGTCAGTCATGCGGAAGCAGATGACGCCAGGCAAATAATTATTCGTTCGCTGCCGAAGCGTAGGCTGACCGTATCAGGCCACTCATCAGAGTATAGGCCAACAAATGCGACAAGTGCTCCCTGGACGCCGCGTCAGTGGACCGGCGTCCGCGATTATTCGTCAGACTCGGGGCAATCAATAGCGTCGAAAGCCGGAGCAACGGACGCGCGACCCGTGACCGATCCCGGTCAACTTATCGCCGATAGGTGTGACTGGACCTGCTTCGTGGCAGGCAGAGAACAATCAGGCCGAATTCGCTGCTACAGCCATCGACGGACTTTGCCCCTATAGGCCGAATATTGATCTCCGAACTTGCGATTCAGATAGGCCTCTTCGTGTGGAATCACGCCGAATGACAGAAGGATCGCGTCGAGAATGGCCAGTCCCAGGAACCACGGGCTGTTCGTCCATACGCCTATGCCGGCAAGCACCAGGATCATTGCCAGGTAGATCGGATTACGCGAGAACCTGTACGGACCGGTTTGCACGATGGCGTCGGTCGATTCCCAGGTAGGAATGGATGCCCCCCCCGCGCGCATGGTTCGGACGGCCCAGACTGCAAGAGCCAACGCTGCAACGACAATGATCGGGCCGCCAATCCAGGCCAGGCGATCCGGCAGGAACGGCATCGGAACAAGCACTCGCAGGCCACAACCGATGATCAACAAGATGCCAAATAGCAAGGGCGGAGAGATCGCGACGTTGGCGTGGTCGGAGAGGTTGCCGTTTTCGAATTCGTCTACGGAGGCCATTTCAATCCTGTGTGTGAGTGTTGGCGAGCAGTCGTCGTCCAAAAGCTCGGGAATTATCCATGCCAATCATCGGGGGGTCCATTGCAAGCCCATTGTCGGACGGCCCGTTCCAGGCCAATGCGGTTTGGCGCCGAATCGACATGAACGCGCATCAATTCCCTGACCACTGCTCGTGGCGCGCCACGATTCTGGGCCAAAGATCCGCGACGCCGGGTACATCCAGCCCAAACAGCTCCTCGACCGTCGTCGCCAGTTCCTCAGCGCTCTCCAGCAATCTGGACTGATTGCAATCGGCGGTCGTTTTGGCCAGGACGCGCCCGCGCAAGCTCACGTGTGACTCAGGCAATCGTTTCTGCACGACAAGGTTAAGAACAAACCCGGATTGAGGCTCGCTTTGTAGATGCTCGCATTTTGCTGCCAGCGACGACTCGTCAGCGGGTCTCGCGACAAAATCGTAGTTCGATCCGCCGCCGGCTGATGCCTCGAAGAATCGCCAGCATCGGTCGTCGAAACGTCGGAGTCCGATACGAAACGGAGCTTGATTGTGCTCTGCTCCGGTCAGCTTGATCGGCGCGATCATGCTGCCGCCAAAGCCGACATCCGCCAGGTAGACGGGCTGCCGGGCGTCCGGCTCGCGAACCAGGAGACACAAGTGGTTGTTCAGAGCCGCGTCTCCACGCTCATCGCGGCGCACGGCGCCGGCGACTCGAGTAACGTCGAATCCGATCGCGGACAACGCCCAGTCAAACAGCCCATTCTGTTCGTAACACCAGCCACCTCGGCCACGGTCGACGATCTTCTCGAACGCCGCTTCGGCGTCGGTCGTGAGCGATCGTCCAAACTGGACATCAATATTTTCGAAGGGAACCGAACAGGCATGATGCCGAAGGAGCGAAGTCAGCGTAGATACCGTCGGCCGGGCATCGCCCGAATAACCGATTCGGTCAAAGTAGCGTCTCAGGTTCACTTTGGGGGGATGGTGAGGCCGGAATCAATAGCTTTGGCGTAACATTAGCGCACATGAATCTCGCGTGAAGTGTTCGGATCGGTCGATGGTTGAAGCTCATCCCTTTCAGAACCCGCAGACCGGCGGAGTCCGCGTACTCGTAGTTGAGGACTTTTCCAACCATTTCCGCTCGCGCATCAAGTTTTGAAAGCTGCGGTCACGTCTTATTCTGTAATCTCCGCATCCAGCCGCTCCCGGCGATCAGTAGCGTGGCAATGCAAGCCAGCCCCGCGTGCACCGAAAAGGACGACTCCACCACGTTGAGGTAACCGAATAACATATCGTGAACCAAGTCACTGCCGGGCTCCGTTATCGGCCCGGGTCCCATATGAACCGAGAGCAGGATCATGACTACGGTCACACTCGCCAACATGCCGAGCGAACGCGTTTTCGCCGACAGCGCTGAGGCGATACTGACCTGGTGACTCTCGACGCTGTGCATGATCCGACTCACGTTCGGCGCCGAGAACATTCCGAGCCCCACGCCCTGCACGCTCAAGACCGCGATCAGGTACGCCACTGACGTTCCCGCCGAGATCCGGGTCGCCAGCAACAGGCTCACCATGACCAGCAGCGCGCCGAGCCCGGCCACGATTTTCGGTGGGTAGCGATCTGCCAGGTGCCCCGATAGCGGGGCCATCAGCGCCATGCAAAGCGGCGAGATGACCAGCAACAGCCCGGCTTCCTGCGCGCTGTATCCTCTGACGAGTTGCAGAAATATGCTGAACAGAAACGTCATCGCGAATCCCGCGGCATAGACGAGGAACTGCGAGGCCAACCCGCGGGAGTAGTCCCGGTTGGCTCGGACCGCGCTCAGCCTCAGCATTGGCTCCTCGCTGCGCTCCTCCAGTGCGAAGAACGCGACACACGCGACCAGACCCAGGCCCAGGAGCAGATAACCCAATTGCTGCTCCCCGAGTATCGAGCTTCCCGAAACCAGCAGTAGCACGGCGACAATGACCAGAACGGTGGATAGCCAGTTGAGCTTCGGTTTGGAGAATACCCAGCGCCCTTCGCGTGCCGATTCGACAACCAGAAAGGCCGCGAACAACGGAATGGCAGTAATGAAGAAAACCCAGCGCCACCCAAGTTGGGTCGTAATGAAGCCTGCGACCAGTGGTCCCGCAGCCAGTCCGCAATATACGGCGCCCATGCAGATCCCGACCGCCCTGCCCCGCACGCCCACGGGTGTCGTCTCGAAGAGGATGGCCATCACGGTTGCGCCCATGAACGCAGAAGCGATTCCCTGTATGACCCGCACGGCAACGATGGAACCCGTCGATGGCAGCCAGCCGATGGTCAGGGTCGCGCACGCGTACACCAGCAAACCAACGCTGAAGAGGGTGCGCTTGTCCGAATGCTGAGCAATGCAGCCCAGCGGCAACAGAAAGGCGGCGCCCGCCGCAAGGTAGACCGTTTCGATCAGCCCCAGACCCACTCCGCTCGTTGCAAGCTCCCGACCGAGCGACGGCAATGCCACGCCGACACCGGAATACATGAACGGCAACGCGAATTGGGTCAGGGCGATGACATAAACGAGGGGCGGTAGCGCGACGCTGTTCTTGCCCGTAGACAGTACGGCCATCGCGCTCCCCCTGTTTTTCCAAAGCCGCCCGGCTTGCCTGGTCTCCCTACCGGACTCCCGAACGGAATCGAGTCTGGAGGCTAGCCGAATCGAGGCCGAAGGCTAACTGCTAGCTCTTGCGCAGGATGTTGTCGAGGGCCCAGGCGCCGCCACCAACAGTAGCAATGTACAGAAACAAGAAGCAATAGAGTATGGATGAGTCGCCACCGTTGGTAACCGGAAAAATCCAGGAGCCACCATCTCGGAACGCGTGGGACATCCAGTATGCGAAGGCCATCAAACCTGAAAGGACAAACGCTACCGGTCGGGTGAAAAGGCCAACCAGCAGCAGGGCACCGCCGAATACCTCCAGGAGACCGGCCAGGCCAGGGCTCAAGGACATCAGCACATACTCGCTGAATGGCTCGCTCGGAAAACTGAACATCTTCTGCGTGCCGTGCAGCATGAAAATGTATGCTGAAACGATTCGAACCACGCTGAGAATCTCTGCCCGCCACTTTCCGAGAAGTGAATCCAGGGCATTTTCAAGTCCACTCATTTTTTTCTCCCTTGTAGTTGGCTACCGATGTTTTCGATAGATATCACGAGATAATGCCAGATGATCGGCATGCGCTGCGCCGCGCTACGGCAGACTGAACCGCGTGGCGACATCGGGATCGCAGTCGTAGCGGTGGAATTCGAAGTCAGGTACATAGTCCCAGTTCAGCGTGCCGCTGAAGCTATCGGCCAGGTACTCGGGATCTTCGAGGAACACTTCGAGCGTCAGGCCCCGACCGTCGTCGTTCAACGAGTAGCGTTCGAGAACGTGCTTGTCGAGGCCGGAAGCCAGACCGATACCGTAGGGCGAACGGTGTGACGCGAAAAGCCGCGTATCGACCACGAGCGTATCGCCGTCCCAATGACCGATCGAGTGGCCCAGACGCGTGCGTTCGCCGTCAGCGGGATGCTCGCGCCCATCCGTATATACGATACGTTCGGCGTCAAACCACTCGTCACGAATGATGACGCGGTCATCGAGAATTTCTATCTCGTTGAGATAGTGCGGTGACGTCAGGCCGGAGACCAGGCCGTAGCCGTAGCAGACCGCGTTCGGATTGTCGCGGTCGTGATCATAGGTATCGATTGATGCCAGGCCTGCCTCGGTCAGTGGCACGGCCATGAGCTCGGCGAACAAGCCGCTAAAAACTTCGATCGGCGCGTCGGGCTCCAGGCGCGACTTCCAGATGCCGCTGACGTCGGCGGTGGTCTCGGTCGCCTTCGACGGCAGAATACCCTGCCTGAGAACGGCCCCTTCCGGCGTCGTCAGAGATTCCAACAGCGCGTAACGTCGGTCACTATTCTGCTCCGGATGCATCCGGATGTAGATAGCATCGCCTGTCTCGAGCGAGTCCGCCGACCAGCCGCTGTGCGCAAGTATCGGGGTGCTACCGGACTCGACTTCCCACTCGACACGTTCTCCGCTTTCGTCCACGGTCGCGATGCGAAAATAGACGTGCGGGTTGCGCCAGTCAAAGTCCAATACCGTCGCTTCGAAAGCGACAATCACGTTGCGGTCGATGCGGATGTAGCTGTGGTGCGCGATGCCAGGTGTCGCAATGGCGAAGCTAGCCGCCAGCGCGACGACCGAGTTCAGGCCGCACATCTTCATTGGGTTTCGGTGGAGTTCTTCAGCAAACCGGTTCTTCACCTGAAGCATCTTGCCGGCTAGCGAATTGACGGTCAGTTCGTCGTTGGCATTCATCGGTCGAAATTCCTGAGTTCAACGAGTTTGGAGTCTTGAGGATAACTCTTGTTGAAGCCGGGGGGTCTATAGCGCCCGGTTAGTTCGAACCGACCTCCCGGATGAAAAAGGCGCGCGAAACTGACCGGCCTTGCGTGTACCCAGGTTCTCCGGGTAACCACCAGGCAAGGTTCATCCGCCTTCATTGCCAGGAGTTGTCCAATGCGCGAACCGGGCATTTTTGCCCGTACGACATGTTCGGCTTCCTGCAGCGGGGAAATTGTACTCAGGTAGGCGCTTGGCGTAACAGTGCTAAAATCTTGATCGAGAAAATCCGCCGCAAAATCAACAGTTACATATCGATCTTCAACTTGAATCGGAATATCGTTCTCGAAATGAACCAGGAACACATGACTGGCTTTCGACCCGGGAGAAACGTGAAGCAGTTCCGCGATGTCCGGTTCTACTCGAAGTGCTTCCAAATCGAGAACGGTCGCTCGGTGCTCGTGTCCCCGAAACTGAATCTCGTCGGCAATATTTCGCACTTCAAGCACATGCGACGCTGCCTTCAGATCCGCTACAAATGTCCCGACACCGGCGACGCGGTTTACGTACCCCTCGTCATTCAGTTCGCGCAATGCCCGATTTGCCGTCATGCGTGACACGCCTGTGGACCCGACGAGTTCGTGTTCAGAGGGAACACGATCCAGCGGTCGCAGATCCCCGCTCGAAATACGAGAGATGATCTGCTCCTTGAGTTGCTGATAGCGTGGCTTTGTCGACGAAGTCATATCGGAACTGCCGTAACGTCTCGGGAGAATCGCCGTTACCTGGCAGCCTGCACAAGGTTGTCTATACAGGCTAGACCATGCTTGCGTTCATTGCAATTCACAAGGCGAGTGCGCGTTTGCCCGACATCCAGGGTGTGATGGACGCGGTACGTCGACAATGGGAAAGGTGACACACAAATTCTGTGGAGCGTTCGCTTCGCTGGCTGGAGAGAACGAAAAAATGCTCTGTGCTAACCTTCCCCGGAAACATCTCTGCAGGGTAGAGAAAGACATGCGCATTGCCGTCGGCGCCATATTCGTTGCTTCCATAATGATGTCATCGCCTGCCCTGGCGCAGCAGTGGTCGGATTACATCAATCCCGAATACCGTTTCCGGGTGAATTTTCCGGTCGAGCCCACTGAGCAGGACACGGTCTATGAGAGCGCGGGTGGCTTGAGCCTCGCGGCACGCGCATTTTCCACCGAACAGGATTCGGGCCGCTATCGCGTCAGCGTCGTGACGTTTCCAACCGAAATCGTCGATGTGGCAGGCGAACTCGATCATGCGGCTGAACCGTATCGTCTAAGAGGCGAGGTTGTGCATGACGAGCCCGGCAGCTATGAGGATCTCGATGCCCACGAAGTCAACGTGATCGATCCCGAAGGCCGCCAGATTTATGTGTCATTTGTGTATCACGACCAGCGCCTGTTCATCGCGGAGGGCAGCGTAGGCGCCAATGCGTTCCCGCCAATCCAATTCCAACAGTCGTTATGGATTATCGATGCAGAGGGAACCCCGATTAACGGAGCGCGTCGCCTGGGGAATTGAGGTCGCCGGCGCATCAACGCTGACGGCCCTGTACTTGCCTATTTCGGCGGCGGACCGTCGTAATGAAACTCTGATTGGTCCGCAAATGTCACTGTTCGGACCACTCCGCCTCGACCTGTTATCAAAGGTCTGCCGGTAACCGAGATATCATCGCCGGGCTTCGGACTGCCTTCCGGCCAACCCTGCCGAAGGAGCAGGAACGGGGCGCCTGCTTCCCATACCCAGTTGCTCGTCTCGCCTTCCTCATTTCGCACGACCAGGTAAATGAAGATATGTGGATTGGTCCATTGCAACGCCTCCACCGTGCCTGCGATCGTGACCTCGTCGGGCGCGTACATCGAGTGGCTATGGTGCGCCGATGCGGGAATCGCGAGCAGCAGAAACGAAATAGCCCCAAAAAACAATGATCTAGTTTTCATATCGTGTTCCTGACGAGCTAGTTGGGATAACAGTCGAGATCATAACGCCCTATGGTATCGCCCAGGGCAAGCCATTGCCCCGTCAAAACCGCCGGCTCGGTGAACGTTACCGGGTCGGTGATCGTGATCCGAAAGTCCAGGCGACCCTGATCGTCGCTGAGCGAAAATCGCTCGATGACCTCCACCGCATCGCTCAGCGGTGTCCCCCGGTTGTCGAGGTGAGGCCAGTTGATCCGCGTGGTCTCAACAACAAGGTCACTGCCCTCCCAGCGACCGATGGAGTATCCCAGGTGAGAGTACGGTGCATCAACAGGCACTTCGTCCTGTTCCATATGGATCGTGCGAACAAGGTCAAACCACTCCGTCCGCATCCGAATAATCCCGCCCTCATCCACGAATTCCAGCGGATTCTGTGTGAGCATCATTGCCGGCATGCCCGGAGCCTCACAACGGACCGCGTAGTTGTCCAATTCGTCCCACGAAGCCCGGGCTGCGATGGCCTCCTCCGTGAGTGGCATCCCGTTCGTTTGCGTGACCGCCCGTGAGACATCCTCCTGGGCCAGCGTCCATACCCTGAAGATGCCAAGGTTCTCCGCCTCAGCGTCCTGAATTTTCGGGGCATCGTCAAACTGCGAGAACAGACCGGACCAGAGCGTCAACTCACGCCCGTCCGGCAACAGCATATTGTCCACGATCATCCGATTATCGGCGAGGTTCGACAGGCGCCCGACGACACTGACGTGCTCACCGACCGGAATCATGTCGCGCGTGACCCCCCCTCGCTGAAGATTGAAGATCGAGTGCGCCTCCATTCTCCAGACGGCTTCCTCGCCATCCGCGTCGAGAATACGCAAGTGAAAAGTGACGTGGGGATTTCGCCAGTTGACGTCCAGGAGCTCACCTTCCAAAACGGTCGGCGACTGTTGAAACGTGGAAAGCGAATGATGCGCCCGTCCTGTCCCTGGAAGGCCGGCGAATAAAGCCAGCAGGGCACCGATCATCAATTCTTTCGGCATTTCACGGCAGTCCATGGTCGCTCCTTCTCAAGCAAATAGCGGTCGCTAATACAGACTATTGTAAGTGAGCGGCAAAGTGGGTTAGCATAGCGCAGGTTGGGTTGTATATACAACCTTGTGCAGACGGCGCTATGTAGCACGGCTCAATTTTCTGCGTCCGATCAGCAATCCACACATTGCGTAGGAGAGACCAATGAGACCCATCACCGTTCTTCCATCACTTGTCCTGGCACCCCTGATGGTCGGGCTCGGCGTTACCCCAAACGACGTGCTGGCGCAGGACGCGCCCGTCCTCGAGGAGATCGTCGTCACCGCTGCCAAGAGAGAAACGAGCCTTCAGGATACGCCTATTGCAATTACCGCACTGACAGGCGATACGCTTGACGCTTTCAATATTCAAAATGGTCACGATATGCTCAGTTCCGTGATTGGCTTGGAGGGAACGCTGAGTGCCGGGAACCTGGCGATAGCGATTCGTGGCGTCAACAGCGAAAACACGGACGTTACCTCAGACCCTACCGTCGCTTTTCACATGGATGGCGTGTTTCGCGGACGTCAATCGGGCGGACTGGCGCTTTTCCACGATTTGGAACGTGTAGAAACCCTGAAAGGACCTCAAGGTACGCTGTACGGGCGAAATGCCACTGCCGGTAGCATCAATGTCATAACAAGGAAGCCCGTCCACAACACCGAAGGAAGCATCGAAGTCCTTACGGGCAACTACAACCGATTGGGCATTCGTGGCGTGTTGAATGCGCCATTGGTGGAAGACAAACTCGCTGTTCGATTTGCGTTTGTTGACGAAGACAGAGACGGGTATTTCGACAATGGCCCGGAAATCGAAAACCCCTACGGGGACTCTGTTGAGAGTGCGTACCGCCTGCATGCCCTGATAACACCCAACGATCGGCTGTCCGTGTTACTGACTGCCGACCATCAAGGTCGAGGTGGTACTGGCCAGGGAACAAACGTCCTGCGTGAGGCAGACGACGTCCTGGCAACCGATCTTCCCAACCCGCACACGGCCTTCCAGAATCGAGAGGGTTTTCGCGATGATCGTTTCAGGACTTTGAAGGTTGAAGTGAACCAAAGTTTCGATTATGCGGACCTTTCTTACATCGGTGCTCACTATGAAAGTGACGTGAATTTCGGACTCGATTTCGATCGTACGAATGTGGCGATGGATCCGCTGGATATCCAAAACGGCAGCGAGCAAATGTCTCACGAGATCAGATTGGCATCCAACGGCGATGGTCCATTGGAGTGGCTGGGTGGATTTTACTCTCTTGATGAGGACGCTTCGCGCTTTGTGCAATTGCAAATTGCACGTTTTGGTGTGACATCTGCAACCGATATCCCGAATTACAAAGTTAAATCCACAGCCGTTTTTGGCCAGGGTACCTATAGCGTTACCGATTCGTTCAGGATCACGGCGGGGCTTCGTTACTCCGATGACGAAAAATCCCAAACGGATACTGTTTACAACCGTACGAGCAGATTCGGAACGTCAATGATCACCGTAAGCAATGCGGGTAGTTGGGATTCTACCGACTGGACGCTAGGGGTCGATTGGAATCCAGCCGAAGCTACGATGGTCTACGCCAAAATTGGAACGGGGTTCAAGGCAGGCGCGTTTAACGTCGCAAACCCGACCTTCAATGTCGCGGAATCAACTTTCCGTCCGGAGGAAATTCTGGCCTACCAAATCGGCCACAAGAGCAATCTCATGGACGACCGGGTGCAGATCAACTCGGAGTTCTTCGTCTACGACTACACCGATCTTCAAGTCACCCAGCGTGATGATGACCAGACCGTAACGCGCAATGCCGCAGCGGCGGATATTATTGGATTTGATACCGAACTTGTTGCATTACCCGCCGATGCTCTGCGCGTTACATTGGGCGTTGGTTATCTGGATGCAGCGTTCGGGCACTTCACGCAGCTCAGTCCATGGACGGGCGAAGAAATTGACCTGGCAGGCTCAACCTTGGTGAAGTCACCGAAGTGGTCAGTGAATGCAAGCCTGGATTACGTTTTCGATCTTGCAAACGGTTGGCAAATAATCCCGAGAATTCGGACTGCATATCGATCCGACATGAAGTTGCTGCCGTTTGATGAGCCGGGTTCTCTCATGCCTTCACGAGCGGTTACGGATGCAAGTATCGATCTCGCATCGGCGGATGATCGCTTGAGGGTGCGACTCTACGTAAATAACATTTCAAATGAGATTGTATGGGCTGGTGCGGGCACAAACGGGCAGGGCCACAGAACCCTGACTGGCGGCCCGCCAAGGTTTTATGGCGCCAGCTTGAAATATGCGTTTGGTGAGTAACACTCAACGACAGATCGAATAACCGGTTTCATGAATTTGTACCGACGGTTAGAAAGGGGTCATGACCGAAAACATCACGCGGAATGATTTTTTGCGGCTGGCTGCGGCAGCCACTACGTCCACGGCCCTGGCGGGTTACGCCGGGAGGGGAGCCACTCAGAATGCCGCTCCGGATGCTGCTCCCATCGTTGCTGGAGACCCGTCGAGGACCCTGATTAGAGGCGCCGACGTCCTGACGATGGACCCGACGCTGGGTGAACAACTGGCCACCGATGTCTTGACGGACAACGGCAGGATCGAGGCTATCGGGACGGAGCTCCCTGCCGACGGCGCCGAGGTCATCGATGCGCAGGGCATGATCCTGATGCCCGGCATGATCGACGGGCATCGACACGTCTGGCAGTCCATCGGTCTGGGTCGCATGGTCGAGTCGAGCCCCGGTGAATTCTCCGGTGACTACATATTCTGGAAGATGGCCGCGGCCGTCGCCATGGAACCGGAGGATCACTACATCGCCGAACTGGCAGGTGGACTACAGGCCATTGACTCCGGCGTCACCTCAATACTGGACTATGCGCACGGACAAGACACTGAAGCGAATACCGTGGCGGCAGCCCAGGGGCTGAAAGACTCCGGAATCGCCGGTTGGTTCGGCTATCAACTGGGCATTTCATACCCGTTTGAAGTTGGCGACACCGTCTCGAGATCGGAGGCGCTCCAGGCGCTTTTTGCCGCCCGACCTACAGAACAGGAGTGGAATACCGCAGACAGACTTCAACAGGACGTGTTCGATGATCGTTCTGCGCTGCTACAGCTCGCGCTCGGACCCCCCATGTGGCCCGGCTACTCGATGGATGACATCAGCAATTACCTGGCGCGCGCTCGGTCCAGCGGCGTTGAATTGATCGTCGCACACATGCACAAACCCGCAACGCCGCAT
This sequence comes from Candidatus Rariloculaceae bacterium, assembly GCA_965262365.1. GTDB lineage: Bacteria > Pseudomonadota > Gammaproteobacteria > Steroidobacterales > Rariloculaceae > UBA6522. Next base: position 920,239 of record OZ253541.1, on the reverse strand, counting down.
CCAGCGGGATTCATGGGGCACAGGGATTCGGGAATTGCGGATCTTCACGAGGCCGGTTTGCTTGGCCCCGATTACCATGTCGCGCACGCCAATCGATTGACACCGGAAGAACTGGAAGTGTTGCGGGATACAGGCGGCATGATTGCCGCGACCACCATGAGCGAATTTTCATTCATGATGCTCCCACATCGCGGCCCTCCCGTTCACGGTCGCGCGCGGGCAGCCGGTGTTCCGGTTGGAATCGGCGCCGATGTGCCGATGGCGCTCACAGGCGACTATTTCGAACACGTGAGATCGGCACTGTGGAGCCATTATCTCGAGGAAGAAAGCCGGCAGATCGTGCAGGATTATCGATCGCAGGATACGTTGGATTTCGCCACCGCTCTGGGTGCGAAGGCTATTCGCCTTGGCGAAGAGACAGGATCGATCACGGTCGGAAAACGTGCCGATCTGGTCCTTTTGAATACCGATCGAATTGGCTTCGGGATGATGGGCAGTCTGGCGGACCGCGTTGTGACGTTCGCAAATACATCGGACATCGACAGCGTCTGGATTGCAGGACAAGCACGCAAGCGCCACGGAGAAATGCTCGGCGTTGACTGGGCATCGCTAAAGGTGCGATTACGTGAAGCTCAGGAACGGGTCGAGCGAAAAATCGCAACGGTGAAGTGGATCTAAGAGTATGCCTTCGTGTGCAGGCCTACGCCAATTGCTGCTTGCACGCTAGCATGCAGCCGCCCCCTCCCCCCTCAGAATCAAATAAAAAAAGGGCCCACAAGAGCCTCGTCTACTGCATTCTCTACTCAGCTTCGGTGGCGTCGTCGCCATCGTGATCGTCGGCCACCATCGGTTCCGGCCTGGTGGCCAACATGAGCATGGGCGAAGCCTATCTGTCGATTATCTTCGGCGGGCAGTTGTTCAAGGCGTCCTACGAGGAGCAGAAACTAGAGAAACACTTGATGTCCCGCTGCCTCGAAGAAGGCGCGACACTGACTACACCATTGATCCCATGGACGACATCCCGGGCCTTTTGCTTGAGGTTCTCGGCCTTTCGCCGCTGGCGTACGCGCCGTGAGCGTTCTTTAACTACACCAATCCACTCCTGTCCATTATCCTCGCGTAAATGGGCTTTGGAATATTTCGGCAGGTCGTAAACAATGGCAAATGACGAGAAGACGAGCCCTGGCGTGCGGCGAAAGGCCGGGGAGCGCGATGATCTGCTGCGCCCGGAGTGGCGTTACATCGAACCATGCAACATGGACGACTATAGCGCCGAGGACTGGGCGCTAATGAACAGACAGCGCGAGGATTACCTCGCACAGGAGCGTGCCAAACAGGCGCTGGAACTGCTTACAGCATCCCGGGATGCGCCCACTTTCGGCTACCTGATCAACAACTACGAGCACTGCCTGCAGACGGCGACACTCCTGTACCGCGATGGACACGATGAAGATACGATCGTTGCGGGCCTGTTCCACGATATCGGATTTATCGTCTGTCCCGAGAACCACCCAAGCTTCGCTGCCGACCTGTTGCGGCCGTTTGTATCCGAAAAAAATATCTGGATGATCGAACAACACGAAATCTTTCAGCGAATACATCTGCATGGCTTCTACAAACCTGAGGATCCTGACTTCATCAATGCCCGCGAGCAATGGCGAGGTCACCCGTTTTTCGATTGGACCGCAGAATTTGTTGAACGATACGACATCGTGGCAATCGATCCGGGTATCGAGAATTTGCCCATCGAGTTTTTCGAGCCCATGGTACGGAGCGTGTTTTCCAGTGCACCGTCGCTTCACCAGGAGTAGTTGATGACAGCGTGGATCAGGATGATTCCGGAGGATGAAGCGACTGGCGTTCTGCGGGAGCTATACGACGAGGCAATGACGCCGCATGGCACGGTCGACAATGTCATGAAGGTGCATTCCTTGCGGCCGCAAACGATGCACGGTCACGTGGCGCTCTACCGGAGTGTCCTGCATCACCCGGACAACCAGTTGCCATTGTGGTTTCTCGAAGTCGTTGCGTCGTATGTCAGTATCAAGAACAACTGCGAATACAGCCTGGCCCACCACTTCATGAACGTTCGGCGATTGCTTGACGATGAACGCCGATGTGATGACATCTTGCAATGCCTTCATGCCGGGACGCCGGAGACGCAATTCCGGGACAAGGAGTTGGCGCTACTGCGTTACGCTGCGAAGTTGACGACCGATGTTGCAACGATGGAGGCCTCGGACATCGAAACGCTTCGTCAGAACGAATGTACGGATGGCGACATACTTGAGGTCAATCAGGTCGCAGCCTATTTCAATTATTCGAATCGGTTATTGAATGGGTTGGGCGTTACCACAGATGGTGATTCAATTGGCTATTACGATTAGCTGGTGAGATTTCGGTGGCATCGATCGGAGAGGAAATGTTCCTTAGAAACAGCTGGTATGTGGCCGCACTCTCCTCGGAGATTGAGGCGAAGCTGACGTCGCGTCGCATACTTGGCGAAAACATCGTCCTGTACCGCACCGAGAGCGGCGAACCCGTTGCCCTGGAAGACTCTTGTCCCCACCGACGAATGCCGTTGTCCAAGGGTCGGCTGTTGAACGGTAATGTGGAATGCGGCTATCACGGACTGCAATTCGATCGTTCCGGTCAGTGCATCGCGGCGCCGACGCAAGACCGGATCCCGCCCTCGGCAAGAGTCCGAAGTTATCCGGTAGTCGATCGGTGGGGTTTGACCTGGATTTGGATGGGTGAGGCTGAGCTGTCAGATGACAGCTTGATCATCGACATCAGGAACTTCGATAACACGGGTTGGAAAATCACCACGGGCGATGCCTTGACGTGCGCATGCAACTATCAATACCTCACGGACAATCTGCTGGACCCATCACATGTCGCCTGGGTACACCGCACGTCGTTTGCGGCCCCCAGTACCGAAGACACGCCAGTGGAAATTACCGAAATGGACAATGGATTGATCGTTCATCGATGGATACGCGATCAGAAACCACCGTCCTTCTACGTACCCCTGGTCCGATTCAAGGGAAATTGCGACCGCTTGCAGCATTACGAGGCGCAATTCCCTTGTACCGCCATCAACAAATCAATTTTTGTTCCCGCGGGGAAGGGTGGCCCGGACTTTCAAATTGATGAACAGACCTACGTCATGATTTCCTACCATTTCATGACACCGATCGATGCCGATCGCACTCGCTATCATTGGCTTCAACATCGAAATACCGATCCGGACAACGAGGAAGTGACTACGATGATCGCATCCTCCATCAAGTCGGCGTTCCTTGAGGATCGTGATGTACTGGAGGCCGTACACATCGGGATGGCCAATGCGACTGCCCGACATATCAACCTGGGGCTGGATGCGGCAGCGCTGCATTTTCGCCGCAAGCTTGAGAAAATGATCGACCAGGAGTCCGGCAACGCTCCATAACGCCGGTTACGGGGCAATTCGCTCGCGATGGCGGATGAGGCTCACGCTCGTCACGCGTTGGACACGAACTCTCCCAACATTGCCCGAAGTACAACTCTCAACCGGGCGGCCGCATCCTCGTCGTATCGTAACGTCTGCTCATCCATGTATGAGTGCTGTGCCAGTTCAAGCTGAACGGCGTGAACGTTTTCGTCGGGGTTGCCGTAACGACGCGTGATATACCCGCCTTTGAACCGGCCATTGAGCACCACCGAATAGTCAGACTCTCTTGCCGCCTGGTGAACACCGCGCTGCAAGCGGGGATCGCAGCTGGCGCCATCGTTGGTTCCGATACTCAGGTCCGGCAGCACTCCGCCGAACAGCGCAGGGACCTCTGAGCGAATGGAATGTGCGTCCCAGAGCAACGCATAGCCGAATCGCCGGCGGGCCCTCGTCAGCACAGCATCAAGCATATCGTGGTAAGGCTGCCAGTATGTTCGAATTCTCTGTTGCTGTTCGAGGCTCCCGCACGAATTGCCATGGGCGTAGATGTTCGCACCGGCGAAGGTTGCTGACGGGCACAGTCCGGTCGATAACTGTCCATCGTAAAGAGCGTCGTCCGACGCCGGACGGTTCAGATCGACCACGTATCGAGAGAAACGCGCCGCCAGAACGCTCGCGTCAAGCTTGCCGGCGAATTCGTAGAGTCTTCGCACGAGCCAGTCCGTATCCGGCAGCGACCGGCCCACATCCGACATTCGCTCTGCCATACCCGGAGCCAGCTCACGACCGTCATGCGGAATACTTATCAGGAGCGGTGAGTCCGCTTGCTCGAAGAAGAACGTATCCGTCACGAGTTCATGCTGGGCAGAATCGACCTGGCTTCGTCACAAAACATACCCTCATTAACCTTCTCCGCCAGCGTCTCTATCTCGGCGGACAAGGATCTGTCGCGGGAATAGCGTGCCGAAATTGCCCGGATCCGCTTCAAGGCGTGCTCGATCGGTTTGGACGATTTCAACGGGCGGTGAAATTCAATGCCCTGTGCCGCAGCCAGGAGTTCGATCGATACGATGTACGCAACGTTGTCGAGCATGTCGTGTAGCCGACGTGCCGCGAATGTCGCCATGCTGACATGATCTTCCTGATTCGCGGAAGTCGGAATGCTGTCGACGCTCGCCGGGTGCGCGAGCGATTTATTCTCCGACGCGAGGGCCGCTGCCGTCACTTGCGCAATCATGAAACCGGAGCTTAGTCCACTGTCATCGACCAGAAACGCCGGGAGCTCGCTCAGATTCGAATCGATAAGTAACGCAATGCGCCGTTCGGACAACGATCCGATTTCAGCAACGGACAGCGCGATGTAGTCGGCAACGAGTGCCACCGGTTCAGCGTGAAAGTTTCCGCCCGACAGAATCGCGTCGGTGTCGGCGAACACAAGCGGGTTGTCGGTCACTCCGTTGGCTTCGATCTGAAGAACTTCAGCTGCATGCCGCAGGACGCCCAGACAAGCACCAATGACCTGGGGTTGACAGCGAATTGAGTAAGGATCCTGGACGCGGCTACAGGCCAGGTGCGAGGCGCGGATTTCGCTGCCCTTCATCAGTTTCCGCAGCAGTGAGCCGACTTCCAACTGACCGCGATGTCCCCGGGCGCGGTGAACGCGTTCATCGAACGGCGTGTCACTGCCCTTGACGGCATCCACCGACATCGCGCCTGCGATCACCGAAGCAGACAGAATACGTTCTGCCCGAAACAGGGCAGCCAACGCCAACGCCGTAGAAACCTGGGTGCCGTTCAAGAGCGCCAGTCCCTCTTTCGGAGCAAGCTCCAACGGTTGAAGCTGCGCTCGACCCAGAGCGTCGGATGCCGAAACGATCTCACCATTGCAGGACGCGTCGCCCTCGCCAATCAGGGCACTGGCGATATGAGCAAGGGGGGCGAGGTCGCCGGATGCACCGACAGAGCCCTTGGACGGCACGATCGGGCAGATACCGTGGCTGACAAGGCCACACAGAGCGTCAACCAATTGTGGCCGAACGCCCGAATACCCCCTGGCGAGCGCGACCACTTTCATGACCATGGCAAGTCGCACCACGGCATCTGAAAGCGGTTCTCCAACACCGGCCGCGTGTGAGCGAATCAGGTTTTTTTGCAAAGGCTTCAGCTCTGATTCATCGATACCGATGGTGGCGAGCCGCCCGAAACCGGTGTTGACTCCATAGGCCGTGTCGCCGCGCTTCAGGAATTGATCTACATACGCCTTTGACTTGGCGACATCGTTGCGAGCGACATTACCGAGTCGAACCTGCAGCGGTGCTTCCCAGGCCCGCCGAAGTTCAGCCAGCGAAAGAGTTTGCTCGTCAATTTCAAGATTCATGCGTTTGCTCGTCACCTCGATCAGAACTTGATCATCGGCACGTCAAGATCATTGTCCCTGGCGCAATCGATGGCGGCTTCGTAACCGGCATCCGCGTGTCGCATGACACCGCTTGCAGGATCGTTCCACAACACGCGAGCAATGCGACGATCAGCGTCTTTCGTGCCATCGCAGACGATGACAAGTCCGGCATGTTGCGAGTAGCCCATCCCAACGCCCCCGCCGTGATGAATGGAAACCCAGGTCGCGCCGCTGGCTGTATTCACCAGCGCGTTCAACAGTGGCCAGTCGGATACCGCATCCGAGCCATCGAGCATGGCCTCCGTTTCGCGGTTCGGGCTTGCAACGGAGCCGCTATCAAGATGGTCTCTGCCGATCGCGACAGGCGCGCTCAGTTCACCGTTTCTGACCATTTCGTTGAAAGCCAGGCCCAGCTTGTCCCGCTGACCCAGCCCGACCCAACAGATGCGCGCCGGCAGCCCTTGAAATTGAATGTGCTCCCGAGCGGCGTCCAGCCACGCGTGCAAATGCTCATCATCCGGAATGAGTTCCTTTACCTTGAGATCGGTCCTGTAGATGTCTTCCGGATCGCCGGACAGCGCTACCCAACGAAAGGGTCCGACGCCGCGGCAAAATAGCGGCCGCACATAGGCAGGAACGAAACCCGGAAAATCGAAGGCATTGCTGACGCCCTGATCCCGGGCAATCTGCCGAATGTTGTTTCCGTAGTCGAACGTCGGAATACCGGCGTTGTGGAACTCGAGCATTGCACGCACGTGCACCGCGATGGATTCCGTTGCTGCGGCGACCACGGCATCCGGGTCGGACTGGCGTTTCTCGAGCCACTGCTCAACGCTCCAGCCGACCGGCAGGTAACCATTCGCCGGATCGTGTGCTGATGTCTGATCCGTCACCGCGTCCGGTCGAATGCCGCGTTCAAGCATCTCCGGAAGCAACTCCGCTGCATTACCCAACAGGCCAACCGACACCGCCTTTCGTCTCTCGACTGCGTCTTCAATCATGGCCATCGCGTCATCGAGCGTTTCGGCCCTTCGGTCGAGGTAACCCGTCTCCAGGCGTTTATCGATGCGGTCCGACTGGCATTCGATGGCCAGCATCGAGGCGCCGGCCATCGTCGCCGCAAGCGGCTGCGCCCCCCCCATGCCGCCAAGCCCGGCTGTCAATATCCACTTTCCGCACAGATCGCCTGCGTAATGCCGGCGGCCCATTTCCACGAACGTTTCGTAGGTGCCCTGCACGATCCCCTGGCTGCCGATGTAGATCCATGATCCGGCCGTCATCTGGCCGAACATCATCAGACCCTTTCGGTCGAGCTCGCGAAAATGCTCCCAGTTTGCCCACGCCGGTACCAGGTTCGAATTCGCGATCAGGACTCTGGGCGCGTCCTTGTGAGTTTCAACCACACCGACAGGCTTGCCGGACTGCACCAGCAAGGTCTCGTTTTCCTCGAGCGCTTTGAGCTTCTCGACAATCGCATCGAAGCACGCCCAGTTTCGAGCCGCTTTTCCGATCCCGCCGTACACGACCAGCTCTTCCGGACACTCGCCCACCATCGGGTCGAGGTTATTCATGAGCAGGCGCAAAGGCGCTTCCGTAAGCCAGCTCTTGGCCTGCAACGTGTTGCCGACAGGCGACTTGATGGTCCGCGCTCGGGAGGTAGTCATCGATCAATATTCCTTGGTTTGGTACGGTTTTATCGGCGAAGTCATGTCAAATCCGCCGATGCTGACCACAGGTCGCGAACGACCTCAACGAAGTCGCTTTCTACCCGTGCGCTTGCAACGTGAACGCCGTCACGGACTCGCCATTCTCCACCCACCATGACACGGTCGATCGGTAGTCTCGTACCGGAAAAGACGAGCGCATCCAGTATCGATTCCAACTCGTGACCGGCCAGCATCGGAGTCTCGTCATCCAGAGTGACAAGATCAGCGTGCTCGCCGGGGCGCAACTGTCCTGCACCGTGACCGCAGGCGAGACCGCCTCCCTCCAGGACCTGTTCGAACAGACTTCGACCCGTGTGGCTGTCGCGAACTGCCGCAACATTTCGCGAGCGACTCGAAAGACGTTGCCCATACTCGAGCCAGCGTAGTTCTTCAAACGGATTGATCGTGATCTGGCTGTCGGAGCCGATCGCAACCCTCCCCCCCCGATCGAACCATGATCGCAATGGAAACAACCCGTCGCCAAGATTGGCCTCCGTGCTCGGACACAGGCAGATCACCGCACCGCACTGGCACAGCGATCCAAGCTCTTCTTCGGTGATGTGGGTTGCGTGAACGAGGCACCAGTGATCGTTCGGAGAAAATTCCTTCAGCAACCATTCGACAGGTCGTGCGTCATACCGGGCGAGGCACTGGTCTACTTCGGCCGTCTGCTCAGCAATGTGCATATGCATTGGACATTCATCACGCGCGACGAATTCCGTCAAACGCCGGAGAGACGATTTGGAAACAGCACGCAAGCTGTGCGCGCCGATCCCCACCGTGGTGTTGCAATCTGCGGTTTCGCGTGCATATTCATAGTGATCGACGAACTCATCCGGCGTCATCGCGAATCGGCGCTGTTCCATTGTGGGCTCCGGCTGATCGAAGCCGGCTCGCTCGTAGAGAACGGGCACGTAAGTCAGCCGGATACCGGTATCCGCGGCGGCCGTCTCAATCGCTTGAAACATCGCGCCCCGCTTCTCTCTGCAGGCCGGCTCACCGTGCAGGTAATGAAACTCCGCTACCGATGTATAGCCAACGGACAACATCTCGGAATACGCCTGGCGGGCGATGGCGGCGAGTCCATCCGCATCGATCAATCCGGCAAGCCTGTACATTTGCTCGCGCCAGCTCCAGAAAGTATCCCTGCCAGTCGGACCTCGCTGCTCGGCATGACCGGCGAGCGCACGTTGGAACGCATGGCTATGAGCGTTCGCGATGCCTGGAATCACTACACTGGCTACAAAATCGTCCGCATTGACGCGGCAGCCAATTTCGACGGACTCGATCTGCCCGTCGGCGATTCGCAATCGGACATCATTGGCCCAGCCTGTCTGCAGGAACGCTTTTTTTGCCAGGATCGTCGTCACCAGGCCGCCTGTCCAAGGTTGTATATACAACTTAGTCCATGCTAACGTAGTTTGCAATACACACGAGGTCATATCGCTTGCCTGACTGGGACCTGTTGGTTACGGACGCGAATATCGCAACGATGCGTTCCGGTGCGGGAGCCTATGGGGCAATCGAGAACGCGGCGCTTGCGATCGCCTCGGATCGAATCGCGTGGGTCGGCCCGATGTCCAAACTCCCGGCCAGGGATGCTGCGGAAACCCGAAGCGTCCACGGCCGATGGTTGACACCCGCGCTAATCGATTGCCACACCCACCTGGTATTCGCCGGCGATCGCGCGGTGGAATTCGAGCAACGACTGAATGGAGCCAGTTACGAGGAAATCGCTCGCGCGGGTGGCGGAATACGATCGACCGTCAGTGCGACGCGACTCGCCGGCAAGTCGCTGCTGTTCGAAAGCGCCCGCCCACGAATCGACGCGCTGATGCAGGAAGGCGTCGCGACGATCGAAGTCAAGTCCGGCTACGGTCTCGATCTCGATACGGAACTCGCCATGCTCGACGCTGCACGAACGCTTGGCAGGCAATACGATGCGACGATCGTAACGACATTCCTTGGCGCCCATTCCGTGCCGACAGAGTTCGATGGGCGAGTAGACGATTACATCGACTACGTGATTTCAGACGTATTGCCCGTGGTGCACGAGCGGAAACTGGCAGATGCCGTTGACGCCTATTGCGAGAACATTGCGTTCTCGGCGGAGCAAGTTGCAAGGCTTTTCGAGAGTGCGGCAGCCTGCGGCATTCCCGTCAAGTTGCATGCCGATCAGCTCAGCGATGGCGGTGGCGCAGAACTTGCGGCCTCATTCAACGCGCTGTCGGCGGACCATCTCGAGTACACCTCCCCGGACGGCGTAAGAGCGCTTGCCGACGCTGGGACGGTTGCCGTCCTGCTTCCCGGCCCATTCCTGACGCTCGGCGAAACACAGGCACCGCCGGTAACCATGCTGCGTGAACACGGTGTGCCCATTGCCATCGCGACTGACTGCAATCCCGGCACCTCCCCGATATGCTCGTTGCGATTGGCCATGAATCTTGCAACCAGCCTCTTCCAGATGACACCCGAGGAATGCCTTGCAGGCGTCACACGAATTGCGTCCCGGGCATTGGGACTGGCAGATGATCGCGGCACTCTTGAAGCAGGAAAACGTGCTGACATTGCCGAATGGGACATCAATCATCCGCGTGAGTTGACCTATTGGGCCGGGCTAAACCAGTTGAACAAGCTGATGATTAACGGCAAACCGGCGGGACGTCCCGGTCGAGCGATGAGCAACGCCTCGGGCTACCAAGACCGCTAACAACGACTGATCAACCACGTGTATTCTTAATACTTGCTACGACGATGGAGATGCATTCATGACCGAAAACATCACCCGGAAGGAATTCCTGCGCCTGACTGCGGCTGCCGCTACGACTACGGCTCTGGCGGGCTACGCCGGAAGGGCGACCGCTCAGAATGCCGCTCCGGATGCTGCGCCCATCGTTGCCGGCAACCAGTCGAGGACCCTGATTCGGGGCGCCGACGTCCTGACGATGGACCCGGCACTGGGCGAGCAATTGGCCACCGATGTCTTGATGGATAGCGGAAGGATCGAGGCGATCGGGACGGAGCTTCCTGCCGACGGCGCGGAGGTCATCGATGCACAGGGCATGATCCTGATGCCCGGCATGATCGACGGGCATCGCCACGTCTGGGAGACCATTGGTCTGGGGCGCCTTACCAAGTTCAACCCAAGTGACTACTCCGCCAATTACATGCTTTGGAAGATGGCATCGGTCGTCGCCATGGAACCGGAGGATCACTACATCGCCGAACTTGTCGGGGGGCTGCAAGCGATTGATTCCGGCGTTACCTCCATACTGGACTATGCGCATGGCCAGGACAGTGAAGCCAAGGCCATGGCGGCAGCCCAGGGCCTGAAAGACTCGGGTATTGCCGGTTGGTTCGCTTACCAGCTAGGTATTTCGTACTCGTTTCAACCCGGAGACACTGTTTCAAGAGCAGAGGCGTTCGAGGAAATGCTCGCCGCCCGATCGGCGGAGAAAGAATGGAACACGGCAGCCCTGCTTCACCAGGAGTTATTCCACGATAGTTCCGCGCCGCTTCAGCTCGCGCTCGGTCCCTCGACGTGGCCCGGATATCCTATTGCTGAATTCACGGATGAGTGGGCGCGCGTTCGTTCTAGCGGAGTCGGATTGCTTGTCGCCCATCTGCACAAACCTGCACGTCCATTTCCCGCGGGGGCAATGGGGCACAGGGATTCGGGAATTGCGGATCTTCACGAAGCCGGGTTGCTTGGCCCCGATTACCATGTCGCACATGCCAATCGACTGACATCGGAAGAACTGGCGATGCTGCGGGATACCGGCGGCATGATTGCCGCGACCACAATGGGCGAATTTCCATACATGACACAGGCGCATCGCGGTCCCTCCGTTCATGGTCGTGCGCGGGCAGCCGGTGTTCCGGTTGGAATCGGTATCGATGTGTCGCTGGCGCTCACAGGCGACTATTTCGAACACGTGAGATCGTCACTGTGGAGTCACTATCTTGAGGAAGAAAGCCGGCAAATCGTGCAGGATTATCGATCGCAGGATACGTTGGATTTCGCCACTGCACTGGGTGCGAAGGCTATTCGCCTTGGCGAAGAAACAGGGTCGATCACGGCCGGTAAACGCGCCGATCTGGTCCTATTGGATACTGGTCGAATTGCCTTCGGAATGATGGGCAGCCTGGCGGACCGTGTTGTGACGTTCGCAAGTACATCGGACATCGACAGCGTCTGGATTGCAGGACAAGCACGCAAACGTCACGGAGAGATGCTCGATATTGACTGGGCATCGCTAAAGGCGCGTTTACGTGAAGCTCAGGATCGGGTCAACCGAAAAATCGCAACGGTGAACTGGACCTGATTTCTTATCCAACTGACAATTCCGTATCCGTTGTGTCAAAACCGGCTGCGCGACTGCCAGTACTCGTCGAGCCGGCCCTCCAGATCCAGACTCCGGTAGAACGTGTGAGGATCGCAAGCGTACCAGTCTAGTCCAGACTCAGGGCTCCGCTCCCTGTACGCATGGCGGTACACCGGCCGCTCGTAGTTGGCCGGGTCATTCAGCACGTAGTCCGTGTGCAGCCTGCCGGTCTCGTCCAGATATTTGCGCTCGATAAGCACGGTCGGCGCCGGTGTCCGGATGTTCGGCCCACGGCTCTGCGAACCACGTCCCCGTCGGCTCGCCACCTTCGGCCATCGACCCACTCATCCGGTCGCCCAGGTGTTCGCCCGAGAGCTCGGTCACGTGGAGCCGGTCGGCACCATCCGTCCAGTCGAAATCGAAGGCGATTCGATTTCCATCCAGGTTCAGCAAGTTGACCGGCCCGCCGTCGATGAAGACCTGCCACTCCCCCTCTGTCTCAGTGATCTCCAGGATCCCGTAGTCTGTATATCGCCCCGAGTCGAGAGCGAGCACCCACTTGCCTGCAAAGTCTGCGTTCTGCGCAATGGCAGCAGCACCCAGCAGCGGGAGGCCAGCATACTGAGATTGGAAGCCTCTCCGTCCCAGAACTCGGTCGTACCATCCTCATTCGTTACCTGGATGTAGTAGTGCACATGGGGGTTGGCCCAGACCACCTCTTCGACGACCCCCTCCACGGTACCTGTGTTGCCCATCTCGTAATTGGCCGCAAAGGCGTGATGTGCCACCGCGTTATTTGTGATGGCCAGGGAGAAGCTGAAGAGGGTGGCAGTCAGCAATCGCGTGAACATGTAACCTCCCGTCACGTGGGCACTGAGCGTCCGGCAATAAGCATGGGCTGTTGAACGTATTTTGCCACTACTGACAACGTTCCGCCTGCAAGTGTTTTTCGTTCCATAACTGAAAATCGTGTCTCGCGGGCGTTATCATTCAACGTGACCGAATGGCGGAGACAACAAGGTGATCAATGCGGGGATCGTAGGCTTGGGCCGCTGGGGACGGACGCTCGTCGAGTCCGTCTCCGGGGTAAGCGATACGATTCACTTCATTGCCGGCACCACGAAGACACCGTCCAGGGCAGCGGATTTCGCCAGGAAATACGGTCTTCGATTGTATGAATCCCTCGACGATCTGCTTGCGGACGATGACCTCGATGCCGTGGTGCTGGCTTCGCCCCACACCATGCACTTTCGTCAGATTCTCGCCGCGGCGGAAGCCGGCAAGCATGTCTACTGCGAGAAACCGTTCTGCCTGAGTGGAGTCGAAGCCGCCGAAGCATTGCAAGCCCTGGCAGCGAATGGCTTGAAGGTCGCGGTGGGCCATGACCGCCGGTTCTATCCCAATACCGCGGCGCTAAAGCGAATGATCGACGCGGGCAAGCTCGGCAGGATGATCCAGATCGAAGGCAACTTTTCGGCTGATTTGGCGCCCAGCGCCGGTACGTGGCGAGCCAGTCGCGACGAGAGTCCGGCCGGCGGCATGACGTCGCTCGGAATTCATGTGGTCGATGCGTTCATTCATCTGTTCGGCCGTATCCGGAATGTTCATGCGATCAGCCGCAGGGTCGCCCTGCCCTTCGACATTGACGATGCAACGGTTGTGATCGTGGAGTTCGAAGGCGGCCAGTTGGGCTGTCTCGGCACGGTGGCATCGACCGCTCCGCTCTGGCAGATTCGTGCTTTCGGCAACGGTGGATGGGGTGAGATCGTCGACCACCATCGGCTGACGGTCACCACGACACGCAACCAATCGAATACCCAAACGTGGAAGCACCACGGTTACCCCTGCCTGCCGTCTGTCGCCGCAGCGCTGGAGGCGTTCGCTCGGGATTGCGAGAACGTCGCACCCTTCCCCATCGCACCTGACGAGATTCACCACGGAGTCTCGGTTCTGGAGGCGATCGTGCGTTCTGCAGCAACGGGAGAACGAATTCCGGTCGCGCCACCCGGCAACCGGTGGTGACAGCCCTGCAACCATGGCTCCGACGACGGCGGCAATAATTTCCACGGACTTCCATGGAACAAGCGCGTGGATAGTACGCCAGTTCCCAGGGCGTCTGCGCGGCAAACGCCGCCGCGAATACTGCTAGATCGAGGCAACGCCCCCCACGACCAGGGTCGCGAACTTCAGAGCCTCAAGCACCACAAACACCAGGTGCAGACGGCTCGCGCCGACTTGTCGCGCCGAGCAAAACGCGCTATTCGAACCCGCCCTGCCTGGAAAGCACGGGATCGCAGTCGTAACGCAACAGCTCCAGTTCCGGCGAATAGATCATCTCGGTATGGCCGTTGAACGGTTCGGCAAGGAATTCCGGGTCATCAATAAACACATCGATCAACGTGCGTCTGCCGTCTTCGCTCAATGAATAGCGCTCGATCATGTGTTTTTGGGCGCCCGACGGCACTCCCCGACCGTTGCCCTCCGGATGATCCCTGAAGTGCGTCGTGTCCACCACGAGAGTTTCGCCTTCCCACCAACCGATGGAGTGACCCTCCCAGGACGTGCGCTCGTCGGTTTCCGGATGCCCGCGGCCATCCATATGCACGATCCGCGTCTGGTCGAAATACTCATTGCGCAGGATGACGCGGTCGTCGAGAGTCTCGATCCCGTTGAGATAGGTCGTCGACGCAAGCAAGCTTGGCGGGGGCGGCGCCACACAGTCCCTGACCGGGCTCTGGGTCAGATAGTCGTATTCGGCCCGCGCGGCTTCCGCGGCCGGCGTCAGCGGAACCTGTCCCAGCCCGCGGCGCAGGCTGAAGGTACTCAGGCCGCGCCATACGCCGTCCAGGCTGGTCGCTGCCACGGTCTCCTCGGGATCTTCCTCAACCTGGTACCAGAGCTGCCCATCGGTGGTCTGCATCGTGTTCAGAATGGCTCGCAACCGGCCGCTTCTCTCGGGGTGCGCCCGAATGGTGACGGTGTCGCCCTCACTTAGCAGATCGCGAGTCCAACCGCTGCGAATCATGATCGGGGTCGAACCGGTCTCGATATCCCACTCGATCGTCTCGCCGTCATCGTTCTCCGTTTCCACCAGAATCGCGATATGCGGATTCCGGAACGAATAGCTCGTCACCACACCCTCGAACGCAACCACGGTATCGTGGTCGTAACCCGCATCGCTGTGGTGTCCAATGACGATGGAGCCGGCTGAAATACCGGCCAATGCAAGTAGTGTGCAAATGGTTCTCACGTGACAATTCTCCAGTTTGCCGTTCACATCAAGTGTCTCCAATCCAGGCGGCCCGGCTGGCGATCCTTGCGGGCCTGTCCAGGGCATCGCACCGGCAACGCCGGGGGCGCAAGAATATCATGGTCGCCGAAGGCTCAGCGGCCGAACCCGATCAATTCATGTTGTAATGTTGACCTCCGGCCCGGGAGAAACTTTCCTCGACCGAACGCGCAGCAGTAAACCACCGAGAACAAGCGCAAGATCAAAGTGGGTACCGACGTAGCAATGTTTGAACCGTTCGGCCTGCAGCACTGGCTGGGTACGGCCACCACAGTAGCCGTCGGAGTGCTTGTGCCGATGCTCTTGCGCTGGCGTGCAGACCCGCAGGGTCAGGATACGGCGCGGAAAATCATCATCGCCATTTGTATTTTTGTCGATATCGGTCTCGGGCCGGTCATGAGGGCTGGTGTATATGGTTTGCCACTTCTGGAGCACCTGCCACTGCAACTTTGCGGGATGTCCGTGATACTGGGCGCGTTCATGTTGTGGCTGCGGAGTTACCGTCTATACGAGGTGCTCTATTTCTGGGGGACGGGGGGCGTCCTCATCGCACTGTTGACGCCCGATGTGGAGCAGGCGTTTCCGCACCCGCTGTTCCTGCTGTTCTTCCTGAGCCACGGTCTTGCGTTCATGGCCGTCATGTTCGCTACCCTGGTGATGGGCTTTCGCCCCAGGGCAGCATCACTTCTGATCGTCATGCCCGTCACCGCTGCTTACGCTCTGCTGATGTACCCCGTCAACCTCATGCTTGGATCGAACTATCTTTTCCTGCTGGCGAAGCCGGCGCAGCCGTCGCCGCTGGATTTCTTCGGGCCGTGGCCGTGGTACCTGCCGGGGCTGGTGGGGCTGACAGGCGGCGCCATCGTCGTCCTTTACCTACCCTTCGCAATATTCGACCTGGTCAGGTCCAGGGCGCAACGCCAGGTGTGACCCGCGAGTAAACCGACATTTCTCAACGATTTCATGAACACGCGGTCTTCTCCGCGACAGGCCTGTGGCAGTATATGCGACTCGGATTGCCGGGCCAGCCTGTAAGAAACCCCCAAGGAGACCTCCATGTTGAACATCAAGAAACCCTCTATGGTCATCATCCTGATCGCACCTCTCGTCCTTGTGGCCACCAGCTTCGCGCAGGATGAACCACGCCGGACCATTACCGAAATCGCCGATGGCGTCTATCGGGCGACCAACAACAATCACGGTACCGTGTTCATGGTCACCGACGAGGGCATCGTGATGGCGGACCCGCTCAACACCGGCTTTTCTACCTGGCTGAAGGGCGAGCTGGACAGCCGCTTCGGCGTCCCCGTCCGATACGTGGTCTACAGCCATCACCACTGGGACCACGCCACGGGCGGCGGCGCCTTCGCCGACACGGCGCAGTTCGTCGGCCACGCCAACATGCTGAACCACCTGGCGCTTCCACCGGACTCGACGCAGCTGTCGGATGTCGAGGGACAATACTCACCCCTGGCGGCGCTGGATGCCGACGCTGACGGAGTCATCACGCGCGCCGAGGCAAGCGACATGGATGATCCACGGTTCGCCGGTTTTGATGCGAACGGGAACGGCGCCATCAGCGGCGCCGAACTCATGCGCGGCCCGATCAGCCTGGTTCATCCGCCGAACATCACCTATACGGATCAGATTGAAATCGAGCTCGGCGGCAAGCGCGTGCGCTTGAACTGGGTCGGTGCGATGAATCACTCCCTGGATTCGAGCCGGATCACGTTTCCGGACGCGAGCGTGATGTTCGTGGTCGACTACATCACGTTCCAGCGCCTGCCCTTCATGGAAATGGACTACGAACTGGACATGTACGAAGAGTGGATGGCCGCGATCCGCGAAACCGAGGAACTCGCCGTCGACTACGATCATGTGGCTACCGGTCATGGACCGGTGGGAACTGTGGACGACATCACGGCCTGGCGGCAGTATTTCGAATTGCTGGAGGCTGCGGTGGCGGCCGGCATCGCCGCAGGTCAGACGCTGGAAGAGATGCAGCAGAGCATCGAGATTCCCGAATACAGCCACTGGAACGGATATAGCTGGCTCGACATGAACGTGCTCGGCATGTATCACTTCCTGACAGATTGAAGGTGTGACGGACACGCTCGATAACGGCGTCGTTGTCGATCCCGAACCGCTGGCCCGGTTTTGCGCCGGAGTATTCGAGCGCGCGGGTATGGACAGGGGATCGGCCCGCACGCAGGCCGATGTCCTCGTCTGGGCCAATCTCCATGGTGTGGATTCCCACGGCGTGTTGCGTGTCCCGAAATACTACGCCTGGCTTTCGTCGGGCGTGATGAATCCGCACCCGCGACTTCGAATAATCGACAATTCCCCGGCGACTTTCCTTGTCGAGGCCGATCGCGCCCCCGGCGGGGTCGCGATGCAGGCGGCAACACGGCACGCCATCGAAAAGGCGCGCGGCAACGGCCTGGCCTGGGGGATCGTCCGTGAGACGACCCATACGGGCCCGATGGGCTACTACGCCGCACAGATCGCTAACGCGGGCATGCTTGGCATCGCCTCTGCGTCGAGCCGTCCCAACATGGCCTATTTCGGCGCCCGCAAGGCCGGTGTCGCGACCAGCCCCATCGCGATGGCGGCACCAGGCGATCGGTCCGGCCTGCTCATGCTGGACATGGCAACCGCGGAAATCGCCATCGGCAAGATCCTCAAGGCCCGGGCCACGGGCGATTCGATACCCCTCGGCTCCGCGCTCACGGCGAATGGCAAGCCGACCACCAATCCCCTCGAGGCAGTCTTGCCGATGCCGCTGGCCGGACCCAAGGGAGCGGGGCTGTCACTGATGCTGGAGTGTTTTCAGGGGGTGCTGGTCGACCACCCGCTGCTGGCGCCTGCGATCCGTGGCGAGCCTGTTGTTCACAGCCAGAACGGCATGATCGCTGCCATCGACATCGGGCTCTTCGGCGATGTTACGGGCTTTCGGCAGCGCATTGACGAACTCGGGGCGGCACTCAAGAGCCTGCCAAGGGCGGAGGGCGTCGACACGATTTATCTGCCGGGCGAGATCGAACGAAAAATTGCGGCCGAACGTCGGCGAGACGGAATCCCGCTGCCCGCAAAGACCTGGAACGCCCTGCGGGAGACCGCGCTGGACGTGGAAGTCGAGCCGCCGGAACCGCGCTACAGACTATAGACGTTGGGCGCGCGGTCGAAACGATTGGCCTCGTCGTAATAGCGCATGGCGCTTGTCATGGCGGGCACGACCTCATCCACGCAGTCGAGGTGCTCAGCCGACAGCGTCACTCCGGCAGCCCCCACGTTGTCCACCAGTTGCTCCAGCGTTCTGGGCCCGATAATCGGAGCCGTCACGCCCGGCTGCGCCGCGGTCCAGGCCAGGGAGAACTGCGACGGTGTGCAACCGGCTTCCCGGGCCAGGTCGACGACAAGATCGATTACGTCAAACGCTTCAGACGTTGCCGGTCGGTCGAAGTTGTCGCGCCCGCCCTGCCACCGACCCTCGGCGCTGGTGTCATCGCGACGGTACTTGCCGCTCAGCAGTCCGCCGCACAGCGGACCCCAGGGGAGAAACGCAAGCCCATAGTTACGCGCCGCTGGAATCGCCTCGCGCTCGGCGGCCCGATCCAGCAGGTTATACGCCGACTGGTCGCAGACAAACCGGTTAAGGCCCAGTTCCCTGGCGACCCATACCGACTCCACCATTTTCCACGCCGGGAACATGCTGCAGCCGATATAGCGAATCTTGCCCTGGCGGATCAGGTCGTCCAGCGCCCGCAACGTTTCGTCGATGGGAACGTCCGGGAGGGAACGATGCAGGTAAAACAGATCGATCCAATCCGTATTCAGACGCCGCAGGGACGCCTCGCAGGCAGCGATCAGGTAGCGTCGGCTCAATCCGCCCATGTTCGGATCGTCGCGGGCCATCGGGATACACGCCTTGGTGGCCAGGATCACACGTTGCCGCGCACCGGCCTCGGCCAATGCCTTCCCGACGATGCGTTCGCTCTCACCCAGGCCGTAAATATCCGCCGTGTCGAGAAAATTGATCCCCTCGTCCAGCGCCTTGTGAATGATGGGAATCGACTCCGATTCATTCGTGCGGCGCCCGAACATCATCGTGCCCAGGCATAGCTGGCTGACTTTGACCCCGGTTCTTCCGAGATTGCGGTATTCCACTGGAAAAATGCCTCCTGCTTGCTTGTCAGAAATCCTGGACGTTTGCCGCCGCCGACCGGGATCGCCGCTCCGACTCGCATGTCGACGGGCCTGACCGGCAAGACCGCCGGATCGGCGGCGGGCGCACTACGGTAGGTTATCGGCGCGTACGCTTCAAGCGACACACGCAGTAAGATAGGGACAACACTGGACCATGTCGGGAATAGCAACATGAACCGGACGTACGTATGGCTGCTGGCGTTGGCTGCGGCGCCGAGCGCACAGTCGCTGGCGCATCATGCCTTTGTCACCGAATTTCTCCCGGACCTCGAAGGCGAGGTCGAGGGACGGGTCACCGAAGTGCTGTGGGCCAATCCGCATATCCGCTACGGCGTCGAGGTACAGCTTGAGAACGGATCGACCGAAGAGTGGTTTCTGCAGCCGCCGGGCAACCTGCCGACGTACCGGCGCGAGCAATGGCTCGAAGAAACGGTACAGGTCGGCGACCACGTCAGGGCGACGGGTAATCTGGGCCGGGACGGCATGAAGC
This sequence comes from Candidatus Rariloculaceae bacterium, assembly GCA_965262365.1. Lineage (GTDB taxonomy): Bacteria > Pseudomonadota > Gammaproteobacteria > Steroidobacterales > Rariloculaceae > UBA6522. Next base: position 900,392 of record OZ253541.1, on the reverse strand, counting down.
GGCTCTACGCCACCTGCATCTATCTCGACAGCGGCCGCCGGCTGGGACGTTGCGTGAGTGCGGGTTCAGTGCAGGAGATCGTCGCCGACCCAAACGTCGACTACACCGTCACTTCCAACGACTACGAGGTCGACATCAGCGGCTACTGGATCAACCGTTACAAGTTCCGCGCGACTGTAGACGACCTCGAGCCCAAACCCATGCCGTTCACACCGGAAAGCCGGGCCATCCATGAATCCCGCCAATTTGGAGACGACCACGTGCTGCGCTGCCTCGCGCCGGGGCTGCCGCGCATTTTCGGCTCCCCCTACTCCATGGAAATCCTCGACGGCGGCACGCACTACTTCATGCTCTTCCTGCAGAACAACAGCCCTCGCTGGGTGTGGATGGACGGGCGCTCCGCAGCGGACGATTATCCGCTGACTTCCATGGGGTTCTCCGTGGGCCGCTGGGAGGACCGCACGCTGGTGATCGAAACAACTCACCTGGAACCGGGTTGGCTTGACGGCTCGGGTTATCCCATGTCCGGCGGCGACGGCACGCGAATCGACGAGCGCTGGACGGTCGCCGAAGGCGGCCTGACCATGGACCGCATCATGACCATTCACGACGACCTGTACACCGAGCCGCTGGTCCGAACGCGCGGGTCGCAGCGCGCCGACCCGGCCGACGGACTCATGGAAAGCCCGGTCTGCGACCCGAACGCCCACTACAGGGACCTCTACGAACGGGGCCTGCTCGAGGATACGCTGTACCAGTGATGAAGAAAGCGAAGCAAACCGCGCATCGCGGGAGCACAGTCCTGCGCCGACAACAGAGACCCGATGAGTGTGGGGTCGCTGCCCTTTGTTTGACCGTCATTGTGCTCATCGCCGGCTGCTCGCCGGGCGACGGAAACGGCGACGGCGACAGCAGCTCCGGGCCCAGCGCGGCAAACCTGTCCCTGGCACCCGACTCCGTGACGGAAGGCGACGATTCCGTCACCGTCACGGTGACGGCGACGTTGGTGGGCGGTGCGTCGGATTCCGGCATAGAGGTCACTGTTTCTGTCGCGGGAAACTCGGCCGACAGCAACGACTTCTCTGCGGTGCCGGCCTTTACCGTAACCATCGCCACGGGCGCCACGTCCGGTAGCGCCGACTTCACTTTCGCTGCGACGGACGACGACGAGGATGAGGAGGATGAAACCGCGAGCGTGACCGGCACGGCCGCCGGGCTGACCGTCAATCCGGCGACGCTGACCATTGTGGACAACGATGAACCGTCCGAATCCGGCTGGACCTCGGGACAATTCCTGCCGGATTCGACCTTTGCCGGCCAATGCCTCTCGCCCAGGACGGGCAACGCCCCCCGGACGAATCGGCCCTATTTGGACGTCCAGGGCCGAACGGTGGACGAAAACAACTGGCTTCGTTCCTGGAACAACAACACTTACCTCTGGTATGACGAGGTCATCGATCGCGATCCGGGGCGATACGACGACCCGCTGGAATACTTCGCCCTTCTGAGGACCACCGCGCGGACCTCGTCCGGCGCACTCAAGGACCGATTTCACTTCACTTACGACACGGAAGAGTGGATTGCGCTGATCCAGTCGGGAGAATCCGCCGGATACGGTGCCGCCTGGTCGATCATATCCCGTTCGCCGCCACGGGAGGCCGCCGTCGCCTATACGGACCCGAATACCCCGGCAGCGGATGCGGGGGTACTGCGGGGTGCGCGCATCATTTCCATCGACGGGATCGATTTCGTCAATGCGAATGACCAGGCGAGCGTCGATGCGATCAATGCCGCCCTTTACCCGGAGTCGGTTGGCGAGACCCACTCGTTCGAATTCCGCGAAGTCGGCTCGGAAACCACCCGTACGGTGGAACTGACATCGGAGATCATCACATCCACACCGGTCCAGCACGCCGGAACGGTGACGTCGCCGTCGGGGGCAACCGTCGGTTACATGCTGTTCAACGACCATCTCCAGACAGCCGAAGCGGGTCTCATCGACGCGGTCCGGACGTTCAATTCCGTCCCCGGCGGAATCGAGGACCTGATCGTCGACATGCGTTACAACGGCGGCGGGCTTCTCGATATCGCCAGCGAACTGGCCTACATGATTGCAGGCGAGGCGGCGACGGCCGGCCAAGTGTTCGAACGTCTTCAATTCAACGACAAGCATCCTGAGACCAATCCGGTGACCGGCGGCCCGCTACGCCCCATTCCCTTCTACAATACATCGGCAGAATCGCCGCGGCGTCCGTTGCCTACGCTGGACCTTCGCCGCGTCATTGTCCTCAGCGGCCCTAACACCTGCTCCGCCAGCGAAGCGGTGATCAACGGATTGCGAGGAATCGACATCGAAGTCATCCAGATCGGCGGGCCGACCTGCGGCAAGCCTTACGGTTTCTATGCGACCGACAACTGCGGAACGAGCTATTTCACGGTCCAGTTCCGCGGTGTCAACGCCAAGGGGTTCGGGGACTACGGTGACGGATTCATGCCCGTCGAGGGGGCCAGCGGGACCGGATCCAACGTGCCCGGATGCCGGGTCGCAGACGACTTCAGCCGCCCGCTGGGCGATCCCCTGGAGGGGCGGTTGGCGACCGCGCTGAGCTATCGCGACTCCTCCACCTGTCCGGTGCCCGCGTCGACAACCCAGGGGTTCGGCGGCGAAACCGCAGATTCATTGATTTCGGAGCCCAGGGAAGGCACCGTGTACAAGCCGCCCTGGCTGACCAATCGGATCATGCAGGAGTAGTTCCCGCTGGTATACTTCGCGGCTGTTCCGGCAGGGCCTGATTCGCCGGATCGCATTCAACCATCTCAAACAGACCGACGACACGGGGAGCAAGGGAATTCCATGTCTATCGCGCAAGATCAACTTGACAAGGTACGCTCGCAAGACGGGTTTATCGCAGCATTGGATCAGAGCGGCGGGAGCACGCCGAAGGCACTGAGGCTTTACGGTGTCGGAGAGGATGCTTACGCCGGCGACGACGAAATGTTCGGCGTGGTGCACAGGATGCGCACCAGGATCGTGACCAGCCCGGTGTTCAGCGGCGACCGGATCCTCGGAGCCATCCTCTTCGAGAACACGCTGGACAGGGACATCGGCGGAATGAACTCGGCCCGATACCTCTGGGAGGAAAAGAACGTCGCACCCTTCCTCAAGGTCGACAAGGGATTGGCGCCGGTCAGTGACGGCGTGCAGGTGATGAACCCGATTCCCAACCTTTCCGGACTCCTGGACAAGGCCAACTCGAGGAACGTCTTCGGCACGAAGATGCGCTCGGTGATCAAGTCCGCGGACGCCGCCGGCATCGAGCGGATCGTCAACCAGCAATTCGAGATCGGCCGGCAGATCGTCGCGGCCGGACTGATGCCCATCATCGAACCCGAAGTCGATATCAACGCGCCCGACAAGCGTGAAGCCGAAGACCTGTTACGAGATCAATTGCTGGCTCATCTGGACGGCCTTGCGGACGGCGAGAATGTGATGTTCAAGCTGACCTTGCCGGAGGAACCGGGACTCTACAAGGCCTGCCTGGAGCATCCGAACCTGCTGAGGTTGGTCGCGCTCTCAGGCGGTTACAGCCGTGAAGAGGCCAATCGCCGGCTGGCGCAAAACCCTGGAATGGTCGCGAGTTTCTCCAGGGCCCTGACCGAAGGACTTTCGGCGCAACAGTCCGACGACGACTTCGACGCCATGCTGGACGCTTCTATCCAGGCGATATTCGACGCATCCCGTACCTGAGCCGGGACGGCGAGGCGCGATTGAGCGAGGGGGTGCCGTCCTGGCGCACCCGCGGCAAGAAATTGACGAGGTTTCCCGACCAGGGCCTGTTAACGCTCCACGAAATAGCGTTAACAGGCTCTCCTATCTGATGTTGTCGTGGTGCGACAGGTCCTGCATGTGGGCCAGGTCGCGCTCGATGCAGGGCGCCGCCTCGACCAGTTCCAAATCTGTCAGGTGAGAGATTCGCGGCCGCTGCACCCAGGGTGCTGCGAGAACTGCCGGGTCGTAGGAGGTCGCCTGCCATTCCAGCGTATCGCCGGTACGCGCCAAGCGCTCGACGACCCGCAGATCCCCGGTGTGAAAGGATCCGTCATCGGTCAGCCAGGTTTCGTCGATCAGGTTGACTGTCTCCACGACCAGCGTGTCGTCTTCCCAGTGACCCACGGAATCGCCCAGATAAGTTTCTTCCAGATCGGCTCGATAACCCCGGCCGTCGGTGGGAATGATGCGGAAGTAGTTGCCGTTGACGTCATCGTAGAGGAATACGATCTGTCCCGGAATCTGGACGATCTTGTCGGGCGGGCCAATACGAGGCAGCCCCGGGTTGCGGCACCTGAGCACCGGATCCTCTTCGACCTGGCGAGCCTCGAGATCCCTGACCTTTTCCATGAACTCCCCCCGGTAGCTGGGACGATCGGGAGGCGGCGGAATGAACGCCGGTGAGGGTACCGACTCCGGCCGGGGACACCCTGTGACGCATATGGAACCGTCGATATTTTGCGGCCTGACAAAGTCGATCCCCGAACCGTTGTCCCATGTACCGTTCATGTCCGGGCGCCCTTCTGCGGTGCGCGGTGTGTCAACAATGGTTTGAGCATCGTCCTGCGCAAGTGAGATTCCCGTTGCCAGGGCGGTCAGAGCCAGCACGGCAGTTTGCATTCGACTCATCATGTTGCACTCCTCATTGGTGACACGCGGGCGACGCCGATCAACTGGCCGAAATCTGCAAGTAGCGCCCGTCCGCGAAAGTAATCCGTCGGATCCAGCCGACGTTCGGGAGCGTATGGGAGGCGATCCCGGTGACGGTGACCGGTTCCCCGTCACCCTGCAACATCGCCTTGGAAATACCCGCCTTGCGCATGAACGCCGTCGGTGCGGTTTCCAACTGCCAAAGGGTGACGTCGCCGTCCTCGCCCGTAACCTCAAGATGCAGGTAGATGTGTGGGTTGATCCACTCGACTTCCGTGACGACTCCGGTGATCTCGAACGAACTCTCGGCATTGAATACGCCTGAAACGGAGTGGTGGCCGCTCGCTGCTGCCGCCTGCCGCCCGGCCTCCGCGGGAATCACCGGATCGGGGAAGACGCCGAATCCCGGTCGCCTGAGTACTACCGCCGCGCCAAGGAAACGGGCACGACTATTGCCCCGTGCATTGTGAGAAAATTCGGTCGATGAATGCAACGCAACTTGCCGAATTCTGCAAGGCGCACAGACTCCCGGATTCGTTCCGGCGAGTAGTTAGCCAACACTACGTTCCACTGGCGCGTTGGCTGCGCGAGACTTCGGGCCGGAGACCGTCGCTGATCGGCATCTGCGGCGCGCAGGGAACGGGCAAGTCCACGCTGGCGGAATTCCTGGCTCTGCAACTAGGGAACACGGCCGATTGGACCGTCGCCGTGCTCTCCATGGACGACTTTTACCTCTCCCGCTTCGAGCGCCTCGAACTGAGCGGCCGCGTGCACCCCTTGCTCGCCACGCGGGGACCACCCGGCACCCACGATTGCGAGATGATGGACCGCTATCTGCGGTGCCTGAAGACGCTCGGTTCGGGGGCGTCGATGCGCCTGCCCCGGTTTGACAAGGCCCGTGACGACAGGGCGCCGTCCACAATCTGGCCGAATGTGGCCGGGCCGCTGGATGCCATCATTCTGGAGGGTTGGTGCCTGGGCGTTCCTCCCCAGGATGCCCGTGAACTGGTGACGCCGATCAATGACCTGGAAGCCCGGTCAGACAGCGACGGTGCCTGGCGAACCTACGTCAACGACCGGCTCCGCGATGACTACGCACGGGTTTTCTCGCAGTTGGACCGGCTGATCTTTCTTCAGGCGCCGGATATGGGCGCGGTGCTGCGTTGGCGGAGCGAGCAGGAGCAGAAGCTCGCCGCGAGAACGGCAGCGGGGAAACCGGAGGAACCGGAGGAACCGGAGGAACCGGGGGAACCGGGGGAACCGGGGGAACCGGGGGAACCGGGGATCATGAACGAATCTCAGCTACGTGAGTTTGTCCAGCACTTCGAGCGGCTTTCGAGAGTCGCGATGTCCAGACTTCCGAGAATGGCGGACGCCACGCTGCTGCTTGATTCATCCCACGAAGTCAGGGAAATCCACTTCCGACGCTGATTGGCGTGGGCCCGGGACGGCGGCCGCAACAGGGTTACCAAGGGCGAGTCTCGTGAGCGTCATGTCAAGACTTTGCGTAGCAGAGAGTTGTGCGGGCATTGGGTAATGGGCACGACTGGCGCTGCTAGTGCCCAATCTCGCTGGGCGCCGGTGTAATATACGCGCAGGCCCGGAAGTTACCAAGGTCGCCCGAGATCATCTGACTGATGGCAACCTTTGGTGACGGGCACTGTCGAAGACAATGAGTTCACCAGAAACCAGGAGTTGACCGATGACCAGCAAACAAGCCTTGATTACCACCGCCGTTAGCAGCCTCCTAGCGATGGGCGCTTTCGCCGTATCCGCACAGGACGCTCCCGATATGGAGAAATGCTATGGCATCGTCAAGGCCGGCGCCAATGACTGTGCGGGCTCCGGACATACGTGCCAGGGTCAGGCCAGCACGGACGCCGACGCCAACGAGTACATCCTGCTTCCTGCCGGCACGTGCGATCGCATCGCCGGCGGCGAAGTCAGGGAATGACACCAGGCGTCGAGCACGCATCCAGCAACGCGGACCCGATCCCGGCGACAGCCGGGATCGGCCTTCGCGGACCATTTCACGGCGAATTCATCAACCGACGGCCGCCGGTCGCGTGGCTTGAGGCGCACAGCGAAAACTATTTTGCCGAGGACGGGATAGCGCGGGGAGCGCTGGTACGAATTCGCCGTAACTACCCCATCAGCCTTCACGGGGTGGGACTTTCCATCGGTTCCACCGACCCACTGGACAAGGAGCACCTGGCCCGTCTTCGTGCACTTGTCGATTGCGTCGAGCCCGCCCTGGTCTCCGAACATCTTTCCTGGGGCGCCGTCAACGGCCGCCACTTGAACGACCTGCTTCCGCTACCGTACACGGAAGAAGCCCTTGATCACATGGTATGTCGAGTCCAGGAAGTCCAGGACACCCTGAAACGACCGATCCTCATCGAAAATGTCTCCAGCTACCTGGAATTCGTTGATTCAGCCATGCCCGAACACGAATTCCTGGTTGCCGTATCCCAACGAAGCGGCTGCGGACTGCTGCTGGACATCAACAATATCCACGTCAATGCGGTAAACCATGGCTTCGACCCGGTGGCCTATCTGAACGCCATCCCGCCGGAGCGCGTCGCCGAAATGCATCTTGCAGGCCACACGGCGCGCCAATGCGGCGAGCGCGAGATATTGATCGATACCCACAATACGCCGGTGTGCAAGCCGGTTTGGGAGCTTTTCCGGCACGCGGTGGTGCGGTTTGGCCGCCGTCCGACGCTCATCGAGTGGGATTCCGACTTTCCCCCCCTGGAACGGCTGCTGCGTGAGGCCGAAACCGCACGGGGCATTCTGGACGAGGCTCATGAACTCGCTGCGTGATCTGCAGACGTCCTGCTACCAGGCGTTCACCGACAAGGACCCGGCGGTACTTCTGCCAATGGTGCGCGACAACGGGGTCGCGGCCGAACAGCGAGTCGCGGTCTACCAGAACAATTACCGGGAGATTTACAGAAAGACCCTCGCAGCGAGTTTCCCGGTCATCGAACGCCTGGTGGGAGAAGCGTGCTTTGAGGGGCTTGCAAGCGAGTACACCCGCACACACCCTTCCCGATGCGGCGATCTGCAACGCTTCGGGGAGAATTTTCCGGCGTTCCTCGATCGCACCTACGCCGACTCCCGGTTTCGGTACCTTCCAACTGTGTCCGAGCTCGAATGGGCGCTTGAAGAGGTCCACCTGGAACGCGACGAACCGCCGCTGGCGATCTCCGAGTTCGGTCGATTCAACGAGCACGACTACGGCAATCTGTTTTTCGCGGCCCGCAGAGCCATGCGCCTGCTGCGGTCGCGATACCCGGTTCTTTCCATCTGGCAGGCCAATCAGCCCGGGAGCACCGCCCACGTCGACCTCAACCAGGGAGGCGAGAATGTCGCGGTCACCAGGCGGGGTAACGATCTGCAGATGCACTTGCTCGACGAGGCCACCTTCTCCCTGGCCTCGGAGCTGGCCCGTGGCGCCCGTCTGGAGGATGCATGGCAACCGCGCGACCGGGCACTCGAGGGAGATGACATCGCGGCTGCGCCGGATCTTGCCTCGGCGCTGCAAACCGTCCTGGGTCTGGGCCTGCTCGCGGAAGTGTCGTCGGCCGACTCGCCACCTGTTACAACGTGATCGAGGTTCGTCGATATGGAAGCAACCATCAAGTATCTGATAACCGGGCCCGCAAGGATCCTGAACGCACTGCGCTGGGATCTTTTTCTCGTCCTGATGCGATTCTATGTCGGCTACCAGTTCTGGAAGGCCGGACTGATAAAATTGAACTCGTGGGACTCGACGTTGTTCCTGTTCGAGTACGAGTACCGCACTCCCCTGCTGTCGCCCTACCTTGCAGCCCTCTTGGGAACCGTGGGTGAACTGCTATTCCCGCTGATGCTGTTCGTGGGACTTGCCGGCAGGCTTGGAGCCCTGGGACTGTCGGTGGTCAATGTCGTCGCGGTGATTGCCTATGCCCACGTCATCTTCAGTCCCGGCTTCGAGAACGCGGTCAATGACCATTGGATTTGGGGCCTGATGCTGTTGGCGGTGATGGTATTTGGTTCCGGAAAGCTGTCCCTGGACTACCTGATCAGCCGCTACCGCGGTTCATCTGAACCCTATTGAGCGAGCGATCGGGGTCGCAAACGCCGCGCATGCCGTGATGCCACGGCGGCAGCGCTTGGGGAGGGGTTACCCGGGCAATCCTTCCTCGAAGAAATCCGGAGGCGCCTCGGTGCACGAGGCCGCGTCCCCGTCCGCCGGGACCGCCTGTGGCTGCTCGGATACTTGCGACTCGCCGGCTACTGTGGAACTACCCGTTGTGGGTATGCGCAACGCCTCGACTTCGGTCGGTGGATCGAGGTCATCCGGAATCATGAGTGGAGCGACTTCCCCCGCACCGCCGTAGCGTTCCTGGTTTTCGCACCGCAATCCGGCATTGCGGGAGCAGCCGCCGATACACAACGCAAGCGCGATGGCGGCCAGAACCGCACGATACGTCATGGACCGGAGACCTTGATTCCGGCTGTAGTCAGGGCCGAACGCAACGTTGCGTGATGCTCCCGGGCCAGCCTCGTCAGAGGCAGGCGGATTCCGGGTACCTGAAAGCCCAACTGTTCAACCGCCCATTTCACAGGAATCGGATTGCTTTCCACGAACAACGCACGATGCAGCAAACCCAGTTCGCCGTCGATTCGCTCGGCTTGGAGCCGTTCTCCGGACCGGGCAGCGTCGCAAAGCGCCCTCATCTGAGCCGGTGCGACGTTGGCCGTCACCGAAATGACGCCGTCTCCGCCTCTGAGCATGAATTCACAAGCGGTCAGGTCGTCGCCGCTGAGCAGCACGAAATCTCTTCCGCAAGCCCGGCGCAACTGCGTCACGCGGCCCAGTTCTCCCGTCGCCTCCTTGATACCGCTGATGTTTCCATGCCGTGCCAGGCGCGCCACCGTGCCGGGGGTGAGGTCCACGCCCGTCCTGGACGGTACGTTGTAAAGTATGACCGGCCGGCGCACGGCATCCGCCACGGCGCAGAAGTGCCGGTACATGCCTTCCTGGCTCGGCTTGTTGTAGTAGGGGGTGACCAGCAGAAAGCCCGCGACGGGCAGACGGTCCACGGCGCGGGACAATTCCAGCGTCTGGGCCGTGGAATTGGATCCCGTACCGGCAATGACCGGCGCCCTTCCGCCTACCAGGTCACAGGCGCGCTCGATCACCCGGACATGTTCGTCACGGGTCAACGTTGCCGATTCGCCCGTGGTCCCGGCAATGACAAAACCCTCGGTACCCGCCTGCAGATGGAACTCGATAAGCCGCGTCAATTGCGGCTCATCGATATCCCCTGCATCGCTCATGGGGGTCACCAGCGCGACGATACTCCCAAAAGACATCCACTCGCCTCGGCATACGATTGGCCGGGATGGTACGTTTGCCCCTGCGGGTACGCAACTATTCCGGTCCCGGGGCAGCCCGATTTCACGTCGCGCGCCTTCAACCCTGTCCGCCGCGACGCTAACAGGCCCCGGCTCGATCAGAGTAAACTGCGCCAATGGAGCCATCAGGATCTGCACGAATGGAACAACTTCTGGTCATCACTGCGGTGGGCAACGATCACACGGGCGCAGTGCAGACCATCTCCCGGATCATCCTGGAGTGCGGCGCGACAATCAGGGAAAGCCGCATGACCGCGCTGGGGGCAGAGTTTGCGATGCTTATGCTGGTCGCGGGCAACTGGCACTCGATCAGCAGGCTGGAGCAGGATCTCGGGCGCTACGACGGCACCGAGGGCCTGACCATTTATGTGCGGCGTACCAGTACCAGGCAGTTCCACAAGGAATTGCTGCCCTACGCGATCGACGTAGTCTGCCTCGATCAGCCAGGCATCGTCCATCACCTGTCCGGATTCTTTGCAGAACGCAAGATCGGGATCGCCGAAGTCACGACTCGCAGCTATCCGGCCGTGCACACGGGAACCCCCATGTTTTCGGTTCAGATGTTTGTGAACATTCCCGCGGGTATCCACATTTCGGGTATTCGGGAGGAGTTCATGGAGTTCTGCGACCGGCTCAATCTGGATGCCATCATGGAACCCGTGAAGACTGCGTGATGGGAGATGAGAAACTTTGTAAGATATTCGGGGTCATACCGACGAAATACCCAGGGCGTTCGATGAACTGTATCTGCGGACAGTCGCAAGCGTACGCCGTAAATGCGTGGAGGAGTCGGAGGAGACGCTGCACACGATGAAGTCGTCCAGGGACATCCCTTCGGTGCGTGCCGCGCCCGGGAATCGAGGCTGCCGCTCCAGGTGGTCGACAGCCCTGCTGCTCGCTGTCAGCGTCAACGCCGTCGCGCAAACGCCCAACCTGCCGGATTTCGGTACACCGGCCGACTCCGTACTCAACCGGAGCCAGGAGGCTCAAATCGGTCGCGGCGTCATGTCCCAACTCCGCAGCGCCGGCGCAATCATGGACGACCCGATCGTTACCGAGTACATACAGACCCTAGGCGCCCGGTTGGCAGGACAGGCCAACGATGGCGACCACCGGTTCGAATTCTTCATGGTGGGCGACGACGCCATCAACGCTTTCGCGCTGCCCGGAGGATTCATCGGCGTGAATGCCGGTCTGATATTGGCCAGCGAACGAGAGAGCGAAGTCGCGGGGGTGCTGGCACACGAGGTCGCGCACGTCACCCAGCGCCATATCGCCCGCTCCATCTACAGCAACCAGCGAAACAGCATCCTGTCAATGGCGGCCATGATTGTCGCGGTGTTGCTCGGTGCCGCGGCGGATGCCGACGGCCAGGCCATGCAGGGCATCATCAGCGCTTCGCAGGCGGCGGCGATTCAGGCGCAAATCAACTATACCCGCGCCAACGAACACGAAGCCGACAGGATCGGCATCGGTACACTGGCTTCGGCCGGATTCGATCCCACCGCAATGGCCAGCTTTTTTGAGAAGTTGTCCAGACGGCACGCAGTCGTTTCTGACCTGGTACCGTCGTTCCTGCAGACACACCCGGTGACTTCCGCGCGAATCGGCGAAGCGCGGGAACGGGCGCGGCTTCTGCCGGCCGCGGACGTAACGGACAGCGTCAGCTACGATGTCGTCAAGGCTCGTCTGGAGGTCTTCGGAGCCCCTTCCGAGGAGGCGGCACTGGAAATCTTCGAGGAACGCCTGGATGCCGGCAGCGAGCGGCTCGCTGACCGTTATGGATACGCGCTCAGCCTGCACAGCGACGGACGCCATGACTTGGCTCAGCGGGTATTCTCGGAACTGGTTGATGAGTTTCCGGGCGTCATCGCATTTCGAATCGGCGAAGCCGAGGCATTGACGGAGAGCTATCAGACCGACCTGGCGCTTGCGCGCTACGAAGAGGCCATCGAACTGTCTCCCAGGAACGTTCCGCTGACCCTCAGCTACGGCGATGCACTTATTCCGGCAGGCTATCCCGCGAAGGCACACGATCTGCTCCTGGACTTGCTGAACAACTCCGTCCCCACGCCGGAGCAGTTTCGACTGATAGCCCGTGCAGCCAATGCCGAGGGCGACATCGGTAATGCCCACCACTACATGTCCCATTACTATCTCAGCATCGGAAACCTGGCCCTGGCCTTCAACCAGATCCGCATGGCGCTGGAATCTCCGGGCGTCAATCCCGTGGACCTGGAGCGATTCCGAACCGAGTTCTCGGACCTGGAATCCCACGTAGAGCAACAATTGCGCCCCCGAGCTACCGACCGGGACGACCGTCCCACGGAACCCTTTCGACAATAACGCCCTCTCTTCGATACCCTGTCCCGCGATTTTTTAGTAAAATAGTACTGGAATAGTACTAATTAGCCGTCTACAGGCCCTGCCATGCTGCGAATGAGTAAACTGACCGACTACGGGACGCTGGTACTTGCCCAACTGGCTGCCAGCGAGGGCCGTCTGGCCAGCGCCCACCAGGTCGCCGTGGATACCCGCCTGGCGCTGCCCACGGTCAGCAAACTGCTTAAGTCGCTGGTCCGCGCCGGTCTGGCTGTTTCCGCACGCGGCGCACGCGGCGGCTACGCCCTCTCCCGGCCGGCCGAAGAGATCACCGCCGCGGAAATCATCGATGCGCTGGAAGGGCCGGTGGCCATTACCGAGTGCAGTTCCGCTCCGGGCCTTTGCGAACTGGAGTCTTCTTGTCTGGTCGGCTGGGCATGGCAAAGAATCAACGTGAGCATTCGTCAGGCGCTTGCCGAAGTCAGTCTGGCAGACCTGCAGCAACCCACCGGGCCCAATTTGCCTCCGGGCCGTTGGAAAAATGAAATACGACTGTCGATCAAACACTAATTAGCTTAGATATCAAATATATGTCAGTAAAACCTCAAGAAATTTCTGATTTCGTTCAAAGCCGCTACGAGCACGGCTTTGTCACCGACATAGAGCAGGAACTCGTGCCGCCCGGTCTGGACGAAGACGTCGTCAGGCTCATTTCCAGAAAGAAGGGTGAACCGGAGTTCCTGACGCAGTGGCGCCTCAAGGCTTACCGCCATTGGCTCACCATGGACGAACCGGTCTGGGCCCATGTGCAATACCCCAAGATCGACTACCAGGCCATCTCCTATTTCGCGGCGCCGAAGAATCAGGACGATGCTCCGAAAAGCCTGGACGAAGTCGACCCCAAACTGCTCGAGACGTACGAAAAGCTGGGTATTCCGCTGCATGAACGCGCAAAGTTGGCTGGAGTAGCCGTGGATGCTGTGTTCGACAGCGTCTCGGTCGCGACGACGTTCAAGTCACGACTCGCCGAGGCGGGCGTGATCTTCTGCTCCTTTTCGGAGGCTGTCCGCGAGCACCCCGAGCTTATCGAACAATACCTGGGGAGCGTGGTACCCCAGCGGGACAATTTCTTCGCTTCCCTGAATTCCGCGGTCTTCAGCGACGGATCTTTCGTCTATGTGCCCAAGGGCGTGCGCTGCCCCATGGAACTGTCGACCTATTTCCGGATCAACGCCGCCAACACCGGCCAGTTTGAACGTACGTTAATCATTGCCGATCAAGGTAGTCACGTGAGTTATCTCGAGGGGTGCACGGCTCCCATGCGTGACGAGAACCAGCTTCACGCCGCGGTCGTGGAACTGGTCGCGCTCGATGATGCGCAGATCAAGTACTCCACCGTCCAGAACTGGTATCCGGGCGATGAGAACGGTGTGGGCGGTATCTACAACTTTGTAACCAAGCGCGGCGACTGCCGGGGCGCCAACTCCAAGATCTCCTGGACCCAGGTGGAAACCGGCTCCGCCATCACCTGGAAGTATCCGAGCTGCGTCCTGCGAGGCGAGAATTCCATAGGCGAATTCTATTCCGTCGCGGTCACCAACAATTATCAGCAGGCGGACACCGGGACGAAAATGATCCATATCGGCCGCAATTCCCGCAGCACGATCATTTCCAAGGGTATTTCCGCCGGACATGCGCAGAACGCCTACCGCGGGTTGGTCAGGGTGATGCCGAGCGCCAAGGGTGCGCGAAACTATACCCAATGCGACTCCCTGCTGATCGGCGACCGTTGCGGGGCACATACTTTCCCCTATGTGGAAGCCCGCGAGCAAAGCGCCCGGATCGAACACGAGGCTACGACCTCGAAGATCAGTGAAGACCAGCTCTTTTACTGCCGCCAGCGCGGATTGTCCGAGGAGGACGCCGTAAACATGATCGTGAACGGCTTTTGCCGCGAAGTATTCAAGAAACTCCCCATGGAGTTCGCCGTGGAAGCCCAGGCGCTTCTCAACGTAAGTCTGGAGGGTGCGGTAGGCTGACATGGACGAGCAACCACTTCTGCAAATCGACAATCTTCATGCCGCGGTCGACGACCGCGCCATCCTCAAGGGCGTGAACCTTCAGGTGGCCCCCGGCACGGTGCACGCCATCATGGGTCCCAACGGCTCCGGAAAGAGCACCCTGGCGCAAGTGCTGGCCGGCCGGGACACGTACACGGTGACAGACGGGTCAGTCCGCTTCCGCGGCATGGACTTGCTGGACATGGCGCCCGAAGAGCGGGCCCGGGAGGGACTCTTCCTGGCATTTCAGTACCCCGTAGAGATCCCGGGGGTCAATAACGCCTACTTGCTCAAGGCTGCGCTCAACGCCCAGCGCGCCTCCAACGGTCACCAGCAGGTCGATGCTTTCGAGTTCATGAAACTTATCAAGAATAAGATGGAACTCATGAAAATATCGAAAGAATTCCTGAACAGGGGCGTCAACGAAGGGTTCTCGGGCGGAGAGAAGAAGCGCAACGAGATATTGCAGATGCTGATGCTCGAGCCCAAGCTTGCGGTGCTCGACGAAACAGATTCGGGCCTGGACGTGGACGCACTGAAGGTTGTCGCCACGGGAATCAACAGCCTTCGACATCCCGAGCGGGCGGCTGTCCTGGTCACTCACTACGAGCGTCTGCTGGAACTGGTGGTGCCGGACTACGTGCACGTTCTCTCCGAGGGGCGCATCGTCAAGTCTGGAGATCAGCACCTCGCGCGTACCCTGGATGAGCGCGGTTACGACTGGCTCCGCGACGGTTCCGCGGTCCCATGAACACGGCCGAACTCCAGTCCACCTTTGACGCCAGCCTGGATCGGCTGGCCAGGTTCGACGGCTCTCGCGCAGCGCGCCGTCAGGCAATGGACGCGTTCGCCCGGCGTGGATACCCGACACGCAGGGACGAAGACTGGAAGTACACCGACCTGAAGCCGATCGTGACGGGACGGTTCGATCCCCTGCCCAGGGCGCCAAGCGAGGGTCGCCGTCGCCAGGCACTGAAGCGATTGCCGGGCCTCGAACTCGTCCCCGACGCGCCGCGACTGGTTTTCCTGGACGGGCAACGCCTGGCCGATACTGCAACACCCTCCCTGCCGCCGGGTGTGAAAATACTGGATCAGGACACGGCCTGGCGCCGCGTTCGCGCGATTCAGACGGACAAGCAGTTTCACGACTATCCGCTGGCCGCCATCAATACCGCGTTCTCGTCCGACTGCACGCTGATTCGGGTCGACGCGAACGTCGAGGTTCTTCAGCCGCTGCATTTGATCTTTTTCGGTGGCGCCGCGAACAACAGCGCGGCGCAATCGCGCATCCTGATTGACCTGGGACCGAACAGCCGCCTTTGCGTCGTTCAACACTTCGCCGCCCAGGACGGTGCCGGCTGGACAAACTCGGTCACGCAGGCGACCCAGGAGGCGGGCTCCCAACTCACGCTCTATCGGCTGCAGGAGCACGCCGAAGAGCATTTGCACACCGAACTGCTCGATGTCAGGCTGGCTCGCGATGCCGGCGTCAAGCTCGGCTACGTGGACCTCGGCGGCCGCCTGGTTCGCAACGACCTTCGGGTCGAGTTGGCCGAGCCCGGTGCTTACTGCGACATCACGGGCGTATTCCTGGCGTCCCGGGGCCAGCACGTGGACAACCACACCCGCATCGATCACATCGCGCCCGACACGACCAGCAACGAAGCCTTTCGTGGCATCGTCGGCGAAAGAGGCCGCGGCGTTTTCAACGGCAAGGTGGTGGTCCACCCAGGCGCCCACGGAACCGATGCGCGTCAGTCGAGCGACAACCTGCTGCTCTCCGAACACAGTGAAGTGGACACCAAGCCGGAACTGGAAATCTACAACGACGACGTCAAGTGCACCCACGGCGCCACCGTGGGCGAACTGGATACCGAGCAACTCTTCTATCTCCGCACCAGGGGCGTGGATGAAGAGACGGCCAGAGGATTGCTGATATTTGCGTTCGCAAATGAATTGCTGCGCCGGATAGAGGTTCCTGAACTGCGCAAGCGGGTCGTGACCGCCGTCGCCGGCCATCTGCCCGACTACGAGCACTGGGGAGGGTTGCTGTGAGTGCTGTCAGCGACATCGCGCGTTCAAGGCAGGCAACAGATATTGTCGCTCGCCGAGCCGATTTTCCCGCGCTGCATCAGCAGGTTCACGGAAAACCGCTGGCCTACCTGGACAGCGCCGCCTCGGGGCAACGGCCCCAGGCCGTGATCGATGCCATGGTTGCCCACGAGCAGCGCAACCATGCCAACGTGCACAGGGGCGTGCACCAATTGAGCCAACGTGCCACGGACGCCTACGAAGGCGCCCGGGACAAGGTGCGCGAATATATCAATGCGTCGGGGTCCGACGAAATCATCTTTACCAGGGGAACGACCGAATCGGTCAATCTCGTCGCCGCCAGTTTGGGCAAGACCCGGCTCGGGCCCGGTGACGAAGTGCTCATCACCTGGATGGAGCACCACTCGAACATCGTTCCCTGGCAGATGATCTGCGAACAGACGGGAGCGCGCCTGGTGGCCGCGCCCATCACGGGCACCGGTGAGCTGGACATGGAGGCCTTTCACCGCCTGCTGAACGATCGCACCAGGATCGTCGCGGTGGTTCACGTCTCCAACGCCCTGGGAACGATCAATCCCGTGCAGGACATTATCGCCGCCGCTCACAACGTGGGCGCCCTGGTTTTGCTGGACGGCGCTCAGGCCACACCCCATATGCGTATCGATGTACAGGCTCTGGACTGCGACTTCTACGCATTTTCCGGCCACAAGGCGTTCGGGCCTACCGGCATCGGCGTGTTGTACGGCAAGCGCGCGCTGCTCGATGCGATGCCGCCCTATCAGGGTGGCGGCGAGATGATTCGTACCGTCACATTCGAGAAAACCACCTACAACGCCCTGCCCTACAAGTTTGAAGCGGGCACGCAAAACATTACGGGGGCGGTTGGACTCGGTGCCGCCATCGACTATCTCTCGGGCATCGACTTTGCAGAGGTGGCGCAACACGAGGCCGATCTGCTGCAATACGCAACGGAGCGATTGTCGGAACTGCCGGGTATTCGTCTGATCGGTACGGCGGCGGCGAAGGCCGGCGTGGTTTCGTTCACGCTCGGTGACATTCACGCCCACGACCTGGGTACCGTTGTCGACATGGAAGGCGTCGCCATTCGCACCGGGCATCATTGCGCCATGCCGGTGATGGAGCACTTCGGGGTCCCGGCCACGGCACGCGCATCGTTCGCCCTGTACAACAATCGCGGCGATGTAGACCAACTGGTCGTGGGATTGAACCAGGCGGCGGAGTTGTTCCTGTGAACGAACTGCAGGAACTGTACCGGGAGGTGATCCTCGATCATAACCGCCAGCCCCGCAATTTCGGCGAGCTCGAGGGTGCCGATCGCGTCGTGGAAGGCGTCAATCCGCTCTGCGGCGATCGCATGACGCTTTATGTCAACCTCGACGGCGAGCAAGTACGGGACATTCGCTTCAAGGGAACGGGCTGCGCAATCTCGGTTGCTTCGTCCTCGCTGATGACCGAGAAAGCAAAGGGCAATTCCATTGCGGAACTTGAGAATCTGTTCGACCGCGTTCATGAGATGCTCACCGGCAATGACACATTGGCCGATGTCGATCTGGAGGAATTGGACAAGCTCGCGGTCCTGTCCGGCGTACGCGCCTATCCCACGCGAGTGAAGTGCGCCACCCTCGCGTGGCACGCGCTTATCGGCGCAATTTCAGGATCCCGGAACCGAATCTCCACGGAGTGAACGATGTACTACGGGCATAACGAGCCGGTGATGTTCTCCAGGGATTGCGACGCGGTCATCATTCCTGCCGGCGATGAAGTGACCTTGCCCGAAGGCGTCTCGGGCTTCCTGACCCAGTCCCTGGGCGGGAGTTTCACTATCTATATCGAAGGCAACCTCTTCCGTATTGCCGGGATCGATGCCGACGCCATCGGCAAGGAACCCATCCTGCCCCCGGAGGTGCCCCCGAACGCCACCCAGGAAGAACTGGAGACAGTGATCTGGAACCAGCTCAGGACCTGCTATGACCCGGAAATCCCGATCAATATCGTAGATCTGGGCCTGATTTACAGCTTCGAACTGTTGCCGGGACCATCGTCGGGCGAACGCATCGTCAACGTCGAAATGACGTTGACCGCGCCAGGATGCGGAATGGGAGACATCCTCGCGCAGGACGTCAGGGACAAAATCGAGATCATCCCTACGGTTATGGCGGCGAACGTGGATCTGGTTTTCGATCCCCCGTGGAGCCAGTCGATGATGTCAGAGGTCGCGCGTCTCGAAGCGGGCCTGCTGTAGCAGCCCGTGGCAAGAGTCCCGGTGCAGCGATGCGTCTGACGCTGTTTCGTCACGCCAAGTCGAGCTGGAACAATCCGGGACTCGCCGATAACGACCGGCCGCTTTCGAAACGCGGTGAGCGAGATGCGCCGATGATGGGCGCCCGGCTCGCGGCCCGCGGGGCTCGGCCATCGGCCATTCTGTCCAGCACGGCAAATCGTGCGCTGACTACGGCCGGGCAGATCGCGGTCGCGCTTGACTACCCGCTGGAAGACGTACGATCAAGCCAACGCCTGTACTTCGCCGGAACCCAGCAGATTCTCCAGTTCATCATGGAACAGCCCGCCGAATGGCCCGAAATCATCGTTGTCGGTCACAACCCCGGCTTTACGGACCTGGCGAACCTGCTGCTGCCCGAATTGCGCCTGGACAATCTCCCCACAGCCGGGTACGTCGCCATGGAATTTCCGGTACGGGACTGGTCGGAAATTGCGCAAGTCCCGGCGAAATACCTGTCCTGGGACTACCCCAAGAACCGTTAACGAACGTCGCAGAAACAGTAGATGTAGATGTCCCGTGGATCGTTCAGGTGATCTACAAACCGGAACGGTTCCGCCGCGATCTCCAATAGCGTCTGCAACGATTCGGGGAATCGCGGCCCGATGTTCAACGCGCGAGTCAGCGGCGCCGCCACCTGGATCAACTCCAGCGCAATCTGCTCTGCCAGGTTCAGTTCCCTGGTGAAGTACTGCACTCGGTATTCGCCCTCCGCGAGGTCCGCCAATGCCGCCGCCGAAGCGATCGCGTCGTCCAGGTTACCCAACTCATCCACCAGGCCGAATTCCTGCGCGTCGCTGGCGATCCAGACACGACCGCGCGCGATCATGTCGACATCTTCAACCGATTTGTCTCTAAATTCGGATATCTTGCCGATAAAATCAGCATACACGCGCTCGACACCATGCTGGACCATCGCCGATACGTCGGCACTGAGTTCGCGCAAGGGGCTGCCCTGCCCCGACAGCCACGTGGTACCCACCCCATCCACATGCACCCCGACTTGATCCAGCGTGCGGCTGAACGTGGGAAACGTTGCGCCCACGCCGATGGAGCCCGTAATGGTGGTGGGGCTTGCCCATATCTCGTCCGCTCCCATGGATATCCAGTAGCCGCCCGACGCCGCCACGCTGCTCATCGACACCACCAACGGTCGCCCGCTTTCCCGGAAGTCCTGCAACTCGCTCAGAATGACCTCCGATGCGAAGGCGCTGCCGCCGGGGCTGTCGACTCTGAGCACCAGGGCCTTGACGTCGTCGTCCTCGGTGGCGCGGCGAATCGTGCGGGCGGTCGAGTCGCCGCCCACGGTACCCGGCGGCTGCGACCCGTCCAGAATCGATCCCGACGCTACGATAACGGCAATCGCGTCGTCCGTATCCGGTTCCTCGGTTGCCATTCCGGTTGCGGCCAAATAGTCCGACACGTCAACGGTATCGTATTCGTCGTCATCGGCCTCCCCCACCAACTCGTCCAGGCGCTGGCGAATCTGGCCCCGGCTCAGCAGATCGTCAACCAGGCCATAATCCAGCGCCATACGCGCCGTGTCGCCGCCGGCGGCTGCAAGGAGTTCGACCGTTTCGTCCGCATACCGTTGCAGGGCATCGCCCGGAAGTTGGCGCGCTGCGGTCACATCCGCCTGGTAGGCATCCCAAAGCGCTCCGAGAAAGACTTCGGAAGCCTCGCGATCTTCCGGCGACATGTCATCGCGGCTGACAGGTTCCACGAATGACTTGTACTCGCCGACGGTCCAGACGTGATAGTCGATATAGAGCTTGTCGATGGCGGACCTGTAGTACGGAAGAAAGCGACCGTAACCGGTGATTGAAATGGCGCCCATCGGGTTCATGTAAATCTCGTCGGCGTGGGCCGCGAGGTAGTACTGGTCCCGCGTAAAAGTGTCGCCGACAGCAACGACCGGCTTCTCGCTTTCCTTGAATCGTATGATTTCATCGGCCAGTTCCTGAAGTTTGCTCAGACCGCCGCCGGTCAAGCCGTCCAGGTCCAGCACCAGTGCTTCGATGCGGTCGTCCTCCGCCGCGGCACGTATCGCGTCGATGTGATCCTTGAGCAGGGTTTCGCCAAGGCCCACGCCTTGCGCCGCCGCGAGCCCGCGCTCCAGCGGCCCGCCGGACAGTTGCTCTAC
Source organism: Candidatus Rariloculaceae bacterium (assembly GCA_965262365.1). Taxonomy (GTDB): domain Bacteria; phylum Pseudomonadota; class Gammaproteobacteria; order Steroidobacterales; family Rariloculaceae; genus UBA6522. The sequence continues at coordinate 879,408 of OZ253541.1, read as the reverse complement.
CAGGTCGCCTTGCGGCGCGACCATCAGCGCAGCCTGCGCCGGAACGCGAGGCTGCTCGCGGGCGACACCCGCCAGCAGGATGACGACGACGAAGAGCAGAAAAGCCAGATGCAGAAGCTTTCTTGCACCGTCCGCTGCGCGCCAAATGCCGACAAACAATGATCTTGTCAATCTGCGTACATTCATTGATTACTCACACGATTCGGGAAATCCGTCACCTGAGTTTGACCCGCGCGCGCCATTCAGTTCAAGAGCACGAGCGAAAGTCCGGGCCAATAGGCAATGATGACCACGGTGATAAACAACAGGATGAAAAAGGGAAACGTTGCTCGAAAGACTTCGACGATACTCCGCTCGAAACGGAAGCTGGCGATGAAGAGATTCAGGCCGACCGGAGGTGTCAGGTATCCCAGTTGCATGGCTGCAAGAAAGACGATGCCCAGGTGAACCGGGTGGATTCCGTACAGGGAAGCGACGGGCAATATGAGCGGAACCACCAGGACGATCGCCGAAAATATGTCCAGGATGGCACCAAGAATGAGCAGGAAAATCAGCATCGCAAGCAGAAAGGTCGCCTGTCCGGACACGTAGGTATCGACTAATTCAAACAGTCGTTGCGGCACGCCCGCGTCGATCATGTAGTTCGTCGATGCCAGCGAGACACCCAGGATCATCAGGATCGCGCCGACCAGAACCATCGACTCGCGGATAATTCTCGGCAACTCCCGCCAGGGAATCTCTCGAAGCACGATCATCTCGACAATGATGACGTACAGCGCGGTAACGGCAGCCGCCTCCGATACCGCAAAATACCCGCTATAGATACCGCCGAGCACGAATACCGGCAACGGCAACTCCCAGATCGACTCGCGCAATGCCCCGGAGACTTCGGTCCAGGATGCCTTGGCCAACGACTGGCGGACGTGCCGGTTCTTCCAGATGACGTAGCCGGAGAGCACAACCAGCATCAGCACGCCGGGAAGGATCCCCGCGAGAAAGAGTTGATCGATGGAAACCCCGGCGACGATGCCATAGAGAATCAAGGGCAACGACGGTGCGAACAACAAGCCCAGGCTGCCGGACGTGGTGATGAGCCCCAAGCTGAAACGTTCCTCATATCCCGCCTGCGACAGCGCCGGGTAGAGCAGCGCGCCCAGGGCGACTATGGTGACGCCGGAGGCGCCGGTAAACGCAGTAAAGAGCGCACAGGCGGCCAGAGAAATGATGGCGAGCCCGCCTGGAAACCAGCCCAGGAGGGCATTGGAGAGGCGCACCAGTCGCCGCGCGCTGCCGCTCTCGCTGAGCACGAACCCGGCAAAGGTGAACAGCGGTATGGCGACCAGTATGGGCATTTCGGAAATGCCGAAGAATTCGATGGCGACGACCGAAAGATCGATGCCTGACCGGTAGAATCCAAGCATGGCGCTGGCCGCGATCACAGCGAACAGCGGCGCTCCGAGCAGCACCATCGCGAGCAACAGCAGGCCCGTGATAATCATCGGTCCGCCCCCGGCATCAGCGCGCGCAGAAAGTAACGGTAGGCGATTGCCGCGAATCCGATGGGCAGGATGATCTGGAAGATCCACGCCGGCCAACCATTGAACACCGTATCTCCGAAGGCGTAGGAATCCCGCACGAAGCGCAACGAATGCCAGGCAAGCGCGGTGGTGACTGCGGAGGTAAACAGGCAACTGGCAGTATCCGCTATCCGGCGCGCCCGTTCAGGAAGCAGGCGGGTTACCACGTCGATGGCGATCTGCTTGCGATCGCGTCCTGCGACGATACCGCCGACCAATGCAAGCCACAGAACCATCATGCGCACGACAGGATCTGCCCAGGGCAATCCCGTGGAGAATATATTGCGGAGCGCGATCTGGCTCGTGGCAAGCACGATCAGCCCGCCCAACAACAGGAACAGGACGGCGTTTTCCAGCCAAATGCCCCAGCGTTCCGCCAGCATCAGCCAGCGCGTGTGCCGGGCGTTCACTCTGAACTCAGCAGGATGCTGTAGCTAGCGCTACGGACCCGAATCGGCGTTCCCGGTACGCCGATACTCTTCCAGGGTAGCCAGTAATTCGTCATAGAATCGGGCGTCGTTTGCATTGCGCCGAATATACTGAGGCATCGTGTCGGCGATAGTTGCCCGCCATTCCGAAACATCCGCCGGGTCGACGGAAACAAATTCAATCCCCATATTCTCCATGACTTCGCGGGCCTGCGCATTGTCTGCCCGGGCCTGCCGGTCCAGCCGCTGGACGGCGTCCGTCATGACTTCTCGAACAATCTGCTGGTCGCCTTCGGTCAATTGCCCGAACGGCCGTGCGTCCAATGCGAATATACCCATGGAATAGACCACGGGCAGATCGGTGACGTACTTGATCTTGGTATGCCACTGCAGCACCAGGGCGACCACGGGCGAGGCCGCTACGATATCGAGAAGCCCCGTCTGCAACCCGGTGAGGACGTCGGTGATCGGCAGCGCGACAGGAGACAACCCCAGGGCCTCAAGCGCCACGCTACTCGTTTGATCGCCTTCGGGAATCCAGACCTTGCGCCGGCGCATATCCTCCACGCCGCGAACAGGTTCGTTGGCCATCATGAGCGCGAAGCCGCCTTCTATGAACCCGAACGAGATAAAGCCGGCATCTTCCAGGCCTGCATTCAAGGCCGGATCCATTCGCTCGCGGACATAGTCGATTTCGTCGAGCGATCGAATTGTCAACGGCACTCCGTACAGACCGATCGCGCTGTAACGCTCCAGCATTCCCGATACCGCGAACGCGCCGCCATGAATTTGCCCGACGCGCATCCGGCGAAGCACCTGGGCGTCGTTGCCCATGACGCCTCCGGGATAGAACTTGAACTGAACCCGGCCTTCCGTCCTTTCCTCGATCAGCTCCGCTCCGGCGCGCATCTCCCGCATCCAGGCCGTGCCATCCGGCGCCACGGTTGCAAGCTTCAGTTCGATGGCCGGCGCTTCGGCGGCGAACGCGCCCAACGCGAGCAGCGACGCCAGCAGCAACCCTCGCCGCAGACCCGCTCCAAGTCCGCATCGTTGCATCACCGGGTTCTTGAGTTCAATGTCTTGCATCAGAAGTAATCCCCAGAGGTCGCGAGCAATTCTACCGCATCCTGTTTTGCCATCACGTTAAACAACGTCCGCCCGGGCTCCTCGGCGGGCGCCTCCATTACTTCGGTCAACAAACGGTCGTGAAGTTCCCTGTCGAATACCATCCGGGCATAGCGGCGTGCATATTCCACCTTCGCCGACAGGTCCCTCCCCTCCGAAATCTCGATTGAGCGTTCGTAGTGCTCCCGGGCCAGGTCGAGCTGCCCCCCCAGCGCCGGTGGGCGCAGGGAATGGAGCATTCCAAGGTAAAGGTGAATGCCGCCGTTGTCGTGCGTTTCGTCCAGTGCCAGCACACGCTCCATGGCCGCCTGCACCCACGGCACCTCGCCGACCGCGCTCCAGTCGGTGCTGGTGGCATCCAGATGACTGAGCCAACTGATGCCATACGCGTACAGGTAGCTTACCTGCCGCCTGCCCACGCTCTCCAATTCGGCGACGAATTCATCGAAAGTCAAATCATCCCAATCGCACGCCCTGCGGTGCGAGAGACAGATCGCTCTGCGGCCATAGTCCCTCGCTTTCCCCGTCATGGCAGCGGAGCGCTCCGGGTCGTCCACGAAACTCGAACCGTAGAGCGCAAACAGTTCCGCTCCGGCTGCCAGCATTGCGGGCTGCTGTGGATTCTGACTGATCAGGCCGTCGACGAGCAGGAGGTAGGCAGGAAGACCGGACTGCACGACCTGGGGATCATCGTGATTGAGGACCGCGGCAGAAAGCGTGTCGGCGGCAATCCCGCCCACGTAGGAGGCGCAGCCTCCGAGTAACGTCATTTGCAGGACCGCGACTGCCGCCGCTACCCTGCGCGCGGCACGACCCAAGCGCGCTGGCGCGCTAGATCTTCTCCTTGATCCTGGCCGACTTTCCACTGCGCTGACGCAAATAGTAGAGCTTCGCTCGGCGTACATCGCCCCGGCGTTTTCGTGTGATGCTGGCAATCTGGGGGCTGTGGGTCTGGAACACCCGTTCCACCCCCTCCCCGTGGGACACTTTGCGAACGGTGAAGGAGGAATTGAGGCCCCGGTTTCGCTTGGCGATCACCACACCCTCGTAGGCCTGCAGCCGCTCCCGATTACCTTCCTTCACCCTTACGTGAACCATGACGGTATCGCCGGCGCCAAACTCGGGAATATCCTTCTTGAGCTGTTCCTGCTCGATCTCCTGGATGAGTCTCGACATCGTTGCATTCCTCTTGGGTCTCCGTCCAGCCCTCAGGCCACCCTGCTGTCCGGTGTTCGGACCCGCTCACGACACGCGCTTGAGAAAGAGGCGCGCTCGCCCTTGGGGTGCGCAGGGTACCCTACCCGCGTCGCTCCTGCCACAAAAAATCACACTAATGTTCCCTTGCATCGTGTTCACGCATGTACTCCTGGAGCAATTCGTGTTCTTCGGCATTCAGTTCCCGGCTCTGCAGCAATTCCGGCCGTCGCAGCCAGGTCGCCCCCAGAGCCTGCTTGAGCCGCCAACGCCGGATAGCTTCATGATGGCCGCCCAATAGTGCATCGGGAACCCGCATCCCGTCCACTGCTTCCGGCCGCGTGTATTGAGGATGTCCCAGCAGGCCATCCATGTGTGAATCCCGCAGAGCAGACTCCTCGTGACCGAGCACACCCGGTACCAACCGCGCTACGGCGTCGATGACCACGGCGGCGGCAAGTTCACCTCCGCTGAGCACAAAGTCGCCCAGGGAAAGCTCTTCAGGGACTTCGCCCCTCACTATGCGCTCGTCAATGCCCTCGTACCGCCCTGCGACCAGAAGCAAACCGGGACCCGCCGCCAATTCCCGCGCCAGGTTCTGATCGAAACACCGGCCCTTGGCGCTTAGCACAAACTCGGTGCTCTTCGCCGGCAACACCTGCCGCGCCGCGCGAATCGCGTCCCTTAGAGGCTCGTACTTGAGCACCATGCCCGGCCCGCCACCATAGGGCCGATCGTCCACGGTACGGTGACGGTCGGAAGTGAAATCCCTGGGAGAAACCAGTTCAACCGACAACAACCCACGCTCGCAGGCACGCCCCACGACGCCGACGCGGCATACGGGCTCAACCAATTCCGGTAGTACGGCGATGACCGCCAGTCGAAACATGCTACTCCTGTTTCACGATGCGACTACTGCTAGTAATCGGGGTCCCAGTCGACCACGATCAAGCCGAGATCGATATCGATCTCACGAACAATCCTGTTCTGCACGAACGGGATCAGCCGCTGCCGATCTCCCGCAACCACCAGGATGTCGTGGGCTCCCGTTGAAAACAGGTAATCGATACGCCCGAGATCATCTCCTGCAGCAGTGCGAACAACCAACCCCTCCAGATCGGTCCAGTAGTACTCGCCGGGCTCGCAGGGAGGCAAAGCGTCCCTGTCGACCGTGATCTCCGCTCCAATCAGGGTCCTTGCCTGGTCCCGATCATCGATACCCAGAAGCTTTGCCACCACGGTGCGCCCCTGCAGTCTGCCATTTTCCACCACCATGGGCGCATGGTCATCCCCGTGGCACAGCGTCCAGCGGCCAAAGTTCACGATATTCTCTCTGGGGTGGGTATGGGAGTGAATCTTTATCCAGCCCTTCACACCGTAAAGCCCTGTCACTCGACCGAGCAGGATCGGATTCGATTGTTCTTCACTCACGGGACCGGCCTCATTTCGGCCCGCAGGCCTCGCCGGAACTCATCGCGATACGGCTGTTCGACTCGCGATGAAGGTTGCCTTGCTTGTAAGGCAGATTCTCTCAGGACGCCTCGCTGCGCCGGTACTTCTTCATCAGGCTGGCGACCCGATCGGAGGGTGATGCCCCCTTGGAGAGCCAGTAGTCGGCGCGCTCCAGGTTAATGTTCAACTCGGTTTCCCCGCCGGTGGCGATCGGGTTGAAATAGCCCAGTCGTTCGACATAGCGGCCGTCCCGGCGGTTGCGGCTGTCTGTGACGACGATGTGGTAGAAGGGGCGTTTCTTGGCTCCACCCCGTGACAGACGAATGCTGACCATTTTCGATCCGACCCCTGTTTTGAAAATCAGCGAGCGCAGATACTGCTACGGCTCGCGGGAGTGCGCATTCTACTGTTTTTCCGGCTGTTGTGAAGAGAATTCGCGGTTCCGGGCACCACCGCCGTCGTAGCGACGGTTGCAATCCGACGCCGTCGTGCGACGGGGCGATCAATCGCCGCGGAATACCTGGCTCAAAGCCTGATCGAGCCGTTCCACAGGGATCACCTCCAGGGGGCTCTCGCGTCGCGGTCGGTTTGCGGACGGTATCACCGCGCGCTTGAAACCGTGTTTGGCCGCCTCTTGCAGGCGCTCTTCTCCATAGGGCACAGGCCTCACTTCCCCCGTGAGGCCGACCTCCCCGAAGGCAACCAGATCCCCGGGGAGCGCGCACTCCCGGTAACTGGAAATAACGGCCAGGCATACGGCGAGATCGGCCGCCGTCTCACCGACCCGCAGACCGCCCACCACATTGGCAAAAACGTCGCTGGTGGCAAGCGAAACGCCTGCGTGGCGGTGCAGTACCGCCAGCAGCAGGCCCAGGCGCCGCCCGTCCAACCCTTGCGCGAGCCGACGCGGTTGCTGCCCGGTGTTGACATCGACCAGTGCCTGGACCTCCACCAGCAGCGAGCGCGAGCTCTCGCGCGTGACCAGGGTCGTGCTCCCCGGCACGGGCTGAGTCCGCCTGGCGAGGAAGATTGCCGAGGGATTCTTGACTTCCTTGAAGCCCTGTTCCCCCATGACGAAGAAACCCAGTTCGTTGGCGGCGCCGAAGCGGTTCTTTGCGGTACGGATGATGCGGAACCGGCTGCCCAGATCGCTCTCGAAGTACAGCACCGTGTCCACCATGTGCTCGAGCACCCGAGGCCCGGCCAGCGTGCCTTCCTTGGTGACATGACCGACGAGAATCGTGGACACAGCCTGCTGTTTGGCGAACCGAACCAGTTGCGCTGCGCATTCCCGAAGTTGTGCGACGGAGCCAGGGGCCGACTCCAGGTTCTCGCTGAACAGCGTCTGGATGGAATCGATGACCAGCACGTCGGGTGGCTTGATGGACAGCACCCCGATAATGCTCTCGACGCAGGTCTCGGAAAGTAGTTGCACCGGCGCCTCCCCGACGCCCAGACGGTCGGCGCGAAGTCCAATCTGGTCGAGCGACTCCTCCCCGGTCACGTAACAGCCGCCACCATCCTGACTGAAATTCGCGATGGCGCTCAGCAGCAATGTCGACTTGCCGATACCCGGATCACCGCCGATGAGCACCACGGCGCCGGGCACCAGGCCGCCGCCGAGGACGCGATCCAGTTCCTTGAGCCCGCTGCTGCGGCGGCTTACCTGAGATACCTCGATACTGTCCAGCCGGGTCAATGCCGCGCCGCCGGCGGTGCCGATGCCCTGTATGGCGTGACTCGGCCCGGCGGGGGCAGTTTCAGTCAGCGTATTCCATTCCCCGCAGTCCGGGCATTGCCCTTGCCACTTGAAGTGTCGGGCGCCACAGGATGAACAGGCGTAAAGTCGTTTGGGCTTGGCCACCGGAGGAGGATATCACCTTGAATTCGGATCGGCAGCGCCGGGCGGGCGCCTCGCCGGTCTCGGTGCGACGCAGAACTTTTGCCACGGGTTGCTAGCCGTAGACACCCTCGCTGTAGTCGTTCGGAATGTAGCCTTCGAACCGCGTGAACTCACCCTTGAACGTGAGCGGGAACATGCCGGTCGGACCATTTCGCTGCTTGCCGATGATGATGTCTGCCACACCCTTCTTGAGCGTCTCGGAATCGTAGACTTCTTCGCGATAGATGAAGATGATGACGTCGGCATCCTGCTCGATTGCGCCAGACTCCCTGAGGTCGGACATCACCGGACGCTTGTCATTGCGCTGCTCGACGCTTCGGTTGAGCTGCGACAGCGCGACGACCGGAATGTTCAGTTCCCGCGCAAGCCCCTTGAGCGAACGCGAAATCTCGGAAATTTCGGTGGCGCGATTCTCGGTGGATCCGCTGACCTGCATGAGTTGCAGGTAATCCACTACGACCAGTCCCAGCCCGTGCTCCCGCTTGAGACGGCGTGATCGAGCCCGTACTTCGGTAGGCGTCAGCCCTGGAGCGTCATCGATGAATATCGGGGCGTTTGACATCATCGCCACCGCCGAGTTGACACGCGTCCAGTCTTCATCCGACAACCGGCCCGAACGCAGGTGCGACTGGTCCACCCGGCCGATGGATCCGATCATCCTCAGGGTGACCTGCTCCTTGGGCATCTCCATGCTGAAGATGCCGATCGGAAGCTTGTGCCCAATGGCTGCGTTTTCAGCGATGTTCAGGGCCAAAGTCGTCTTGCCCATTGAAGGCCGGCCGGCAATGACGATCAGGTCGCCGGATTGAAATCCGGCCGTGCGGCTATCCAGGTCCTCGAAACCGGTCGCTACCCCCGTGATGCCATCCTCGCTGTTGCTCAATGCATCGAGCCGGTCGATGCTGGGCTCTACGATGTCCTTCAGGGCGATGAAGCCGCTGCCGGTACGCTGGCCGCGTTCGGCGATCTGGAATACGCGTTGCTCGGCCAGGTCCACCAGTTCCGCCACCTGACGCCCTTCGCTGTCGAAGGCGCTGGCGGCGATATCCCCGCCCACCTCGATGAGTTGGCGCAGCATGGCATGTTCACGCACGATGGACGCATAACGGCGAATATTTGCGGCCCCGGGGGAATTCCCGACCAGGCGTGCCAGATAGGCACGGCCGCCGGCATCCTCCAGCTTGCCCTGCCGTTGCAGGTGGTCACGCACCGTAATCGCATCGAGCGGCTGGTTCCGTTCGACGAGTTCCCCCATGGCGCCAAATATCAGCCTGTGGTCAGGGCGGTAGAAATCCTGTCCGGCGACGACATCCGCGACCTGGTCCCACGCCCGCTCTTCCAGCATGACTCCGCCCAGCAGCGACTGTTCCGCGTCTTCGGAATGAGGCGGCTGGCGGGGTACTGGTACTCGAGAACCAAGCGTGGATGTGGACAGGACTTCGGCCATGGTCCGGAGGCGTATGGACTCCGGTTGAGCTTAGCACACGGTCCGTTTGGTTTTCTCCGCGGATCTTCCAAGTGCCGCCAATTACTCGTCGTCGTCGGACACGTCCGGCTCGGCGGCCTCCTGTTTCTCCGAATCCCGGTCGGACGGGCCTCCAACAACCACAGTCAGTTCTGCATCGATGTCCGCCTGCAGGTGCACCCCGATCTTGTACTCGCCGGCAACGCGAATCGGCCCATCGGACAAGCGAATCTCGCTGCGCTCGACCTGGATACCAAGCTCGTCCAGGGCCCCGGCAATATCCACGGCGCCCACGGATCCGAAGAGCTTGCCTCCAGGCCCGATGTTGGCGTGAATATTGACGGTCTGGCCCTGAATCTGTTCAGCGCGGATACGAGCCTGTTCGTCCACGTCCGCTGCCTTGGCCGCAAGTACAGCCCGGCGCGACTCGAACTTGGCGATGTTTTCGGGTGTGGCCGCGGTCGCCTTGCCCTGCGGCAGGAGATAGTTGCGTGCGAACCCGGGCTTCACGGTGACGCGCTCGCCGAATTTGCCGACGCGGTCGATGTTTTCCAACAGTATGATCTCCATACCTCAATCCCTCCTTTGAGATTGCCCGGCCAACGGCCTGCGCAACTCGATCCAGTTATCCACCAATCCAACCGATGCCAGCAACAGAATGGTGACTGCAGCAGTTACCGGCGTTACCAGCAGCAGGTACATCGGTACCAGAAACCCTGCTCTCCAGCGTTTTGCCCACGCCCAGGCATGCACGATGGCGATTCCCTGAAACCAGAAGGCGAACAGCACCAGCGGGAACAGATTGCGAATGATCGGTCCGTCCAACAGCAAGCTGGAAGCCATCAACAATGTCGCAGGTATGCCCAGAACCCGGCCGAGGTGAAGTTGGCGAAACTGGCGGCCGAACTGGGATTCCTCCAGCGTTTTCGAAGCCCACCAGCTTCCCAGTAGCAGCGCCGACATCAGTTGCAGGAAAATGCCCGCCACCATAAGGCCCACAAAATACGGTGCCAAACCGTCGACCAGCGAAATCACCTGCGCTTCGGTAGCGCCCCCGGCGCGGAGCACCTCGGCGAACCGATCCAGGATCGCGGTTACCCAGGTGCCGGGCTCCGGCCAGAGAAGTGCCACCAACAAGGACCCGCCGGCGCACACGAGCCCCACGCCCTGAAACGCCAGCGCCAACGAACCTGCGCGACGCAACAATGCGCCCAGACCAACGCCGGCGAGGAGCACGGCACCGGACTCCAACACCACACCCGCAGGACTGACTCCCCCAACCAAGGCCAATGGGATTCCCACGACTGTTGCCGCCACCGCGCTGAAAAGGCCGCGCCGAGGGCCGCGGTACAGTGTCTCCAGCGTCATCAACGCCGAAGAAACAAATGCAACCACAGGAACAGGCGCCAGAACGCCAGCCAGAATTACCAGCCGATATCGCCGTGAGAGTAACCACCGTACCAAACCTTCCATGAATCTGGTCCGCTGCCGCGGACAGGATGCCTCAGTGCTGATCGGTGTAAGGCAAGAGCGCCAGGTAGCGTGCCCGCTTGATCGCGGTTGCCAGTTGCCGCTGATAGTTCGCACGAGTGCCGGTGATGCGGCTCGGAACGATCTTGCCGGTTTCCGTGACGTATTGCTTCAATGTCGCAAGATCCTTGTAGTCGATTTCCTCCACATTCTCGGCTGTGAAGCGGCAATATTTCTTGCGCCTAAAGTACCGTGCCATGTCGGTCCTCCCTATTCATCCGCGGCCGCCGTAGAGGCTGCCCCATTCTTGTCGTCTTTCGATTCTTCCTCGGAATCTGCGGAGTCGTCGCCCTGGTCCGCGCTCGCCTCCGCTTTGGCCTCCTCGTCGCTCGCGTCTTCCTCGGCCTGTTCCTCGCCTGCCTTTTCCTCGGCCTGATCCTCGCTCGCCTCTTCCTCGGCCTGCTCCTCGCTCGCCTCCGGCTTGGCCTGCTCGGCACTCGCCGCTTCCCTGGCTTGCTCGGCACTCGCCGCTTCCCTGGCTTGCTCGGCCTTGCGCTGCGCGGCCGCCCGGGCGCGCGCCGCTTCAGCCTGGGAAGCCGCCTCCTCGCGGGCGCGCTCCTCTTCGCGTGCCATGGCCATGGGCGAAATGTCCGCAATTGCCCGGTCCCGCTTGATGACCAGATAGCGCAGCACGGCGTCATTGAACCGGAAGGCACCGACCAACTCATCCAGGCCTTCCTGGCTGCACTCGATATTCATCAGGAGATAGTGCGCCTTGTGGATCTTGTTGATCGAGTGGGCGAGCTGCCGCCGGCCCCAGTCTTCCTCGCGGTGCAATGTGCCGTCGGCGCTCTCGATCATGGTTCGATAGCGCTCCATCATGGCGGGGACGTTTTCACTCTGGTCAGGATGGACCAGAAACACGACTTCGTAGTGTCTCAATGCAGGCTCCTTTCGGTCAAAGCCTCCCGAACTCCGGTGAGGCAAGGAGAAACGAATTGTTCAGCCCCCTCCTCTCACCAATCCGCGAGTGCGGCCGAACGTTCGCTTGCGGCGTCGGTTCCGGTCGCTGTGCACGCACATTGGCGGGTGATGCAGGCCAAGGGCGCTAGATGCTACTTCAGGACACGGACAGGCTCAACCCCGTTGTTCCCTCTTGTAGCTCTATTACATCCCGATTGTAGCCCTGCTGGAGCCCGTGGGTACCCATTGGGACGCGTTGGACTCCGTTTGCCCGCGCTGCCCGAATTCCTGTTCGCGCTACCGTCCGCGAGGGATTTCGCTGCCGCCGTGACCTTGCACCTGCCGCTGCACCTCAAAAAGCAGCACACCGACCGCGACCGAGACGTTCAGACTTTCCACCACACCCCGCATGGGAATCGACATCGTTTCGTCACAGAGAGCGCGGGTGAGGCGTCGCAGGCCCCGTCCTTCACCACCGACTACAAGCGCCAGGGGCAACCGAAATTTCGTCTGATAGATCGTCTGGGCGGCTCCGCCATCCGCCCCTGCGATCCACACGCCGGCGTGTCGCAGCCAGCGAAGCGTTCCGGCCAGATTGCTGACGCGCACAAGGGGGATGGTTGCCGCAGCGCCGCTTGCCGCCTTGAGCGCCGCTGCAGTCAGGCTTGCCGCGCGGCGCCTGGGCACAACGACCGCGTCCACACCGGCCGCGTCGGCGCTGCGAAGGCAGGCGCCCAGATTGCGCGGATCCTGTACGCCATCCAGCACGAGACAACAGAAGGACCGGCCTCGCTCGATCGCCATTTCCTCAAATTCGGTGACGCCCATTTCCCCGACCGACACCGTGCGTACCAGCACGCCCTGGTGGCGGCCCCCACCGCACATCCGGTCCAGCCGGTCCCTGTCGGCTTCCTCGACCGGAACACCCAGGTCCTGCAGTGCTCGCCGAAGCACAGGCAGGGCGGCCGATCGCGCGCCTCTCAACACAACCGCCTCCCGTATCGTTTCGGGACGATTCTCGATCAAGGTACGTACAGCATGTACACCATAGACTCGGTGCGACTGGCCGCCCATGGATTCAGGGCCCCGCCTCGTTCGTTCGCGTCAAGGGCACAAAATCGATCTTGCGATCGCGCACGCTTACCGACGTCAACCGCACCTTCAACCGGTCGGCGAGACGGTAATTGGCGCCCGAATTCTCCCCCGTAAGCGCGCTACCGCCGGCGCTGACGTGATAGTAGTCGCGCGGCAACGAGGTGACGTGAACCAGGCCGTCGATCCGAAGCTCCGGGACACGCACGAAAAGCCCGTAGGGCGCAATTGCGGCAACGGCAACCGTGAAGTCGTCTCCGACGCGATCCTTCAGCCAGGCACACTTGAGGCGCTCCTCCACGTCCCAGACGGCTTCGTCCGCGCGCTTTTCGGCACGGGAGCAATGTCGGCCGAGATGTTCCATCGCCGCCATATCGTAGGCGAAACCCTTCACGCTGCCATGTCGGAGCAGGTGCTTGATGGCCCGGTGCACCAGGAGATCCGGATACCGGCGAATGGGCGATGTGAAATGCGTGTAGGCAGGCAGGGCGAGGCCGAAGTGACCGAGATTCTTCGGCCTGTAATCCGCGCGCGCCAGGCAGCGAAGCATCATGGTTTCCACCAACTCGGCCTCGGGGCCCGATGCCGTTTCTTTCAGAATCCGGTTCATGTCGCCGGGTTGCAGGCGACCAGGCGAAACGGAAGTGAATCCCAGTGTGCGCAGAAACAGGACCAACTCCTCAACCCGCTCGGGACCGGGACCATCATGTACTCGGTAAAGGGCGGGGATACGAGCCTTGCTCAGGCGCCTGGCAGCTTCTACATTGGCGGCGATCATGCACTCCTCGATGATGCGATGCGTGATGAGGCGCTGTCGAGGCGCAACGGTTGCGATTCGGCCCCGGTCATCCAGCTTGAGGACGACTTCACCCAGATCGAATTCCAGGCCGCCGCGTTCGCGGCGACGTTCCAGGAACGCGGCATGGACACCGGCCAGGGCGTCCAGACTGCGCATTGTGGCCGCATCGGCTGGCGCCGCGTCACCGTCACCGGATTTCCGGGAGAGGATTCGGGCAGCCTCGTCGTACGTGAATCGCCGGGCGGAACGCATGACCGCCTCATGGAAACGGGACTGCTTCACCTCGCCCTGCCGCGAAACGGTCATGTCACAGCACAGGCAGAGACGGTCCTGATGAGGTTGCAACGAGCACAGCCCGTTGGACAAGGACTCCGGCAACATGGGAACGACGCGATCCGGAAAATAAACCGACGTTCCCCGCTCCCGGGCCGACTCATCCAGCCCCGTCCCCGCGCGAACGTAGTGGCCGACATCGGCAATCGCGACAATCAGGCGCCAACCATTGCCGCTTTGCTCACAGAAGACCGCGTCGTCGAAGTCCTTCGCATCCGCACCGTCGATGGTCACCAAGGGCAGGTTACGCAGGTCCTCGCGTCCTTTCCACGTACCTGGGGAGACACCCGATGGCATCTCCGCCGCTTCTGCCTCTACCTGCGGAGAAAACTCGTATGGAATCCCATGCGACAGTATGGCCGACATGGTTTGCGCCCCGGGATCGTCGAAACGGCCCAGCACGCGAATGACTCGTCCGATGGCATTGGTGCGTCTTGTCGGATGTTCGGTTATCTCGACACGAACCAGGTCGTCCGACCTGGCGCCCAGCCCCTGTCCCCTGGGAATGAGTACCCTGGCGCGCGCGCGCCCTTCGACTTCCACCCAGTCGAATCCCCTCTCCTTGATCAATCGCCCGGCGACTTCCCGAACGGCGCGCTCAAGAATCTCGACCACGCGACCCTCGGTGCCGCGATGAGTGGCGCTTACGCGGGCGGCGACGCGATCGCCGCCCCAAAGGCGGCCCATTTCCCTGGAAGGAAGGAAAACATCCGCGTCACCGTTGTCAGGAGTCAGGAATCCATATCCGTCCCTGTGCGCTTGTACCACACCGATGACAAGATCCAGGTGGTGAGCCAGGCAGAACTCCCTTGCGCGATTGCGAATGAGTTGCCCGTCCCGAACCATGGCCTTGAGCCGGCGCCTGAGCGCGGCCTCATGCTTGGGGCCCTTGAGCCGCAATTGCCCCGCCAGTGAAACCAGCGTGAGCGGGCGCCCCGCTTCCTCCATCGCCTGCATGATCTCCATGCGGGACGGGACGGGATGTCGATACCGTTTGTCAGGCACGATTGACACTCATGGGTACAGCCAGTACATTCGGGCGCCTTCCTACCCCGGCCGAGGTGGCGAAATTGGTAGACGCGCTGGCTTCAGGTGCCAGTGGGGGCAACCCCGTGGAGGTTCAAGTCCTCTCCTCGGCACCAAGGGATAGTCTCAGAGTCAGCTTCGTTCATGGCAATTGCCGGTAGCGTACCGGCCGATACCGAAGTATACCGCTGATTGCTTGCATACGATGGCCGAGACGCGCGGTTGGAAATCGCGAGGAAGCGTACCGAGCATGCCCAACATCGATTGGACCGAACTGCTTGCAGGGATTCAGGAAACCCGTCACGCGTCATCGATTCGACCTGAAGATGCGCAAGTCTGCTTCGACATTGGCGACGGCGTGCAGTTCTCCGCGACCAACGGAGCCAAGCTGACGGGAATCGTGGAAAAGCTCAACCCGAAACGCGCCAACGTGCGTTGCAGCGCCGATACCTGGGTCGTGCCATACGCCGGGCTCGAACACACTTGCGCGTCCACGGCGGAAGACCGCCGGCTGCGCGCGACACGGCTGCTGGAATTTGCGGCCCAGGCGCGCGAACTCATGGACCGCCATGGGCTCGAAGACTGGACACTGCGCTTCAATTCCGCGCGGAAACTCCTGGGCCAATGCCGCCCGCAGCAGAGGCATATCCTGCTCAGCCGCGCGCACGCCGTGAACGGGCCCATCGAGCAGGTCACCGATACCATTCTCCACGAAATCGCCCACGCCCTCGCCGGACCGGCGGCTGGCCATGGCCCCTCCTGGAAGGCGATCGCCGTCCGGCTCGGAGCGGCGCCCAAATCGTGCGCGCCCGAGAGCGAGCAGGCGCGTCACGGCCGAGAGGCCGCAATGGCAAAATTTCGTACCGGCGACACGGTATGCTTCATCGCCCGCGGAGTCCGGCGCACTGGTGTCATCGTGCGCATGAATCCCAAGCGTGCCAAGGTGGAATGCGGCGAAATCACGTGGTTGGTGCCTTACACCAGGCTCAGCGCGCCGGAATGCCCTGACTGCAGCCACAGCGAGAACTGAACGGGTCGCCTGACCAAATCGGTCCGGCGCGACCGAACACGCTTCTCGAAATGGATCTGGTGATGGACACCCGCCGCGGCTGTGGCGTCAGCCGCAGCGGGTGCCGCAATCAATCCATTCCGCGATCAGTCCATTTCGGCCAGTTGCTGGAGCAATAGCCCTCTTTCACTGTCGGCAGGCACGAATCGCTGCACGCGTTGGCCGGTAAAGACTTCGCCCGTGTAGATGTTCCCCTGGGAATCGACGGCGATCATGTGCAGGCCGTAGAACTGCCCGCCGTTGTCGGCCATCGTGCCCATCTGCCCGACAATGGTCCCGTCGGCACGATTCAGGAACCATATCCGATTATTGGTGAGATCGGAGATGTACAGGTAGCGCTGCTCGGGATCGTGCGAAAACGCGACCCCACCGGTGGAACCGCCGGCACCGGTTTCCGGTGCGATAACGAATTCGTCCAGGAACTCCCCGTCCTTCGTGGTGACGTGGATGCGGTTGGCGTTGCGGTCGGCCGCGTAGACGAGACCGTCGTTGGAGACGTTGAGCGTCAGGTGGCCGGCGAAATCCGGCGGCATGGGCCCATTGGGCGTGTAATCGTGATCGGCGTCGTCAAGGCTGATTTCGGCCAGAGGCTTGCCGTAGGCGCCCCAACCCCGCTTGAACTCCAATGTTTCCAGATCGAATACCAGCACGCGGCCACCGAGGTAATTGTCGGCGATGTACACCTCGTTGTCGGCCTCGATGATCCGAATCTCCTCAAGTCCGCCTACCACCATCGGCGTTGACGGCGGATAACGCTCGCGAAACGCCATGCGCTCCGCTGCCTCCCGCTCCTCCGCGGCGGGGTCACTCATGCCACCCCCCCCGGGCGGGCCGATGAAATTGGCCACCGGACCGCGACCGCCCTGTCCGGGAACTCGCTCCGGAGGCGGCGGCAGGCCCACGCGGCCACCGCCCTCCCGCTCGGGCGTGCGCTCGATTTCCGCGACCACCTCTCCCGTACTCGGATCGTACTTGCGAACGGTATCCTGGCCGATATAGACAAACCCATCGTTGTCCACATCCATGCCATGCCCCTGGGTCGCGTCGAATGACTCGATGACGTTGCCGCGTCTGTCGAAGTGAATCATCGAAGGCGGCCGCGTACAGCACAGTGCGATCGGCGGCGAGGGTTCCCCCCTCAGTTCGAGCGAAGTCAGATCGTTCGGCCGGTTGAGCACCCAGACGTTGTCGTCGGCGTCCACGGCAAGGCCCGTTACGCCGCCGAGCTTCCAATCGTTCGGCAACGCTTGCGGCCACGTGGGGTCGAACACGAAGCTCGGCTCCGATTGGGCCCGAGCGTCATTGGCTGCAAGGGCGACCGCCATTACGGCGCCCACCATCAGTATCCATACACCTCGTCGTTTCACGCTGATGTTCATTCCGATTCCCCTCCTGTAATCGTAAATATTCTACCTGCCTGGTAGCCCTGCCCGCATTCACGGCGAGACCACCCGGACGCATCGGGATCAGTAGTCCAGAAGGACTCCCGCCACCGGATCGATTCCGCCGCGGAATCCGCCCTGGTCCCTAACCACGCGCGCATTTCCATTCACATCATAATGCACCCAGACCAGACCGTGGGGTTCACCCCAGTTGGGCATATCGATGACGTGGGTCTGCTCGCGGGTCGTTGCGTCGTATACGAAGATTTGCGCGTCGCCGTTGGCAGTGGCCCACATCTCATTGCCGTTGGGCGACAGCAGCACGTGATCCACCACGTACCCCGAGAACAGGGTCTCCAATGGTTGGCCGGTTGCGGTCTCGAAAACGGTCAGCGTGCGCCCGAAGAAACCGTTCGCCTCACCTTTGTCCGCCACCCATATCTCGGATTGATCTGCATTGAACGAGGCGCCGTAGGGGTCGATTCCCGTCGACCGGTGCCACGCGATTTCGCCGGTGGCTAGCTCGATCTTGGTCAGACTGTGGGAACCACCGCCGGGCACGTAAATGAATTCGCCGGCGTCGTCGATTAGGATCCAGTCGCCGCGATAACCCGGATAGGGGTACTCGTCCACAACTTCCCAGGTATCCGGGTCGATTCGGGTGACCCAAAACGGGCGTAACGCCGTAACGCGCCCCTGAGCCAGGTTGGTCGCGCCAATGTATCCGGTCAATGCTATGGGCCCATAGCCCACCGGCTCCATGAGAACGTAGATGTACTCGTCGTCCGTATACGCCGTGTATGTAGCACCGCCCAGGTCCTCGTCACGGACCCCGCCGATGATCTGGTCCGTTTCCGGGTCGAACAGGAACAGGTCCAGCCCATCGTCGTCGCGGCCAAACGTGTCGATCAACAGGTATCGGTCCCGAAAGACTTGCCCATGGTGTACCCGCCCCCCGATATTCATCTGCTTGACCGGCTGCAGGGACAAGGCATCGACCTTTACCAGGGATGCTGACGCGGCGAGCCCTCCCAATCTGCCGGGTTCACCCGATGGTGCACCAATGATGTAGACATATCGTCCGTCCGGGGACATGAACGTGGTGTGCATGCTGCTGCGCAATTCAGGTGCCAGCATATACGATGCGATCACTTCCTTGGTTTGGGCGTCCCCGACCACAACCTGGTTGCCGTCCACCGTCGCTTCCCGGCGGCCGGCGGAATAAAAACTTGTCGAGGTACCCAGGTTTTCATAGAAATAGGTCGTCCCGGGTTGCGGTTCGAACCTTGGTTCGCCCGGATCATAAGTCGCGATCACCTGCACGTCGTAGGTGCTCATGATGTTGCCGGTCCTGGCACGTCGCTCCCAGCCATCCAGCACGATATCGAAGGACTCGATTGCACTGACGCGCTGGTCATGCTCGGAGGTTGGATACTGCTCCGGAACGTCCTGTGGCAAGGCTGGCAGCTGGGCTTTTCCAAGCCCGCCGTACAACAACAACGCGCTGCCGAGCGCTATCCTGCAAGGCAGGTTAGTTGATTTTCCTATCGATATCACGGGACTTTATCCTGCCACAGCAATTCCCGCTAACGCGTTTTGCACGCTCGCGGTGTCGATTCGATCGCGCCGTGCGGGCGTGAGCCGATCGGTGGGGGAAGCCATCCTCTCCGGCTCGGTTGCCGACGTGTCGTTTGGCTATCGTGGTGTCCCTGAAGAACCGTTTCTCGCACACCCGGGCGCGGCGTGGAGTCAGGAGGTGTCATACAGCACCAGTTCACTTCGGTGCCCGAACGCCAGCGCCCGATACAACGTTTCCCAGTCCGGGATGAACAGTTGCAGGAACAGCGCCCGCAGTTGTTCCCAGAAGTAGCGGGGACGCCCGGCCTTCGCCTGTGCGGCCTGGAACAGCCGGCAGCAACGCTGCTGGATTTGGTCGATGAGAAACGCCAGCATCATCAGGTACGCGAACACCGTCGCCAGATGCTTCTCGCCGTGACCGAAGTTGTGCTCGAAGCGATAGCCTTGGTTCTTCAGGGTATTGAACGTCTCGTTCTCGATCCGCCACCGGGCCCGCCCGGCGCGCATCAAGTCCATGACGTTGGAATTGTCGATCGGCAGGTCCGTGACCCACGAGAAGTGGCGTTGCTTGCCGTTGGGCTTGAACTCCCAATATTCCAGGAAGTTCACCTCCAACTCGAAGTTCGCGTCGTTCAGCGGCGCACCGTTGAGGTAACGGAACCGATGCCGCACGCCGTCGGTGTCGACGATCTCCACGACCTTCGTCGCCGGCGTCGCCTCCACCCATTGGAACAGATGTGCGTGATCCCCCGGCTTGGCGCCCAGGATGAATCGCATGTCCAACTGCTTCAGCAACTCGATGTGCGGGCCGTTGGACGCCAGCCCATCCTCCACCACCGCCAGCTTCAAATGCGGATGCTCCCGGCGCACGTCCTTGAGCAAGCGTTTCGCCGCGTTGCGCTCGCAGTCGTTCTTCCTCGCCCCGTCGCCCTTCACAATCGGCTCCGGCGCCAGCGGAAACACCTCGCGCTGCCGCGGATGCACCAGCACCGCGCCCAGCAACTGATGGTAATACGTGATCCGACCGTCGCGGTGGCGCTTGCGGCAGCAATGATCGCAATGCACCTTCGAGGAGGAGAAATACCCCGTGCCGTCCACGCTCAGCAGGTAGTGTCCGCCCAGGCAGGTGAAACCCTCCAGACCTCCGCCCCGCTGCAACGCCGCCAACACGCGCTTGAACGCCCGCCTCAAGCCGTGCGGGTCCACCTCGTCCAATCGCTCCCGCAGCGTCGTGTCCGACGGCGCCCGGCCCACTGCGTACAGACTCTTCAGGTTCGAGCGAATCAACGCCTTGCCCCGGGCGTCGCGCTCGAACTGCAACAGCGAGGCGTACTTCAACCCGAAGATTGCCAGCCCCGACATCAAACAGTCCGTCAGGTTCAAGCCCCGTCCGGCCACGGTGTCCTCGATGCGGTTAAAGCTGGCGCGCACCTCCCGGAGCAAGCCCGGGGCGCTCAAGGTCTTGCGAAGGCGAGGGCGGGGCGCTTGGGCTGAAATGGACAACTTGGACATGGTTCATGACCCGATGGTTGAAAATACCGTGCCATGATACTGATTCAAACCAAAAAGTTTACGAAAAACGTTTCTGAAAGCCTTCTGAAACCCGCTTCATCGCTCGCTTTTCAAAGGAAGCGGGAATTGCTGATTTGTCTGCCCTCAATGCGAATAAACGTGGTCATGGGTGGGAACCAAGAGCGGTCGGGTCGAAGAATGGACGGTTTAGGGTCCCGGCAAACTCTCGCGGGCCCGCAGGGCCAGGCAATAGTCAAGTTCAGCGCACCTCCTCGACATACTTCGTCAGGAATTGCGCTCGACTACCTGCCGCCCATACCTCCCATGCCTCCCATGCCGCGTCGCTCCGGCGGGCGAGTACCTTCTGCGCCATGTTGTCCGCTTTCCAATCGGGCATAGCGGGGGACATCTATTCCGGCTTGCACGTGCGCCATCAGTTCAACGAGCATTTCTTCTGCTATCACCGGGTGCTGTTCGGCAAGATTAATGCTTTCAGTCAAGTCAGTGGACAGGTCATAGAGAAAACTTTCGAATCGGCGGGAGGCGCACTCCAATTGTCGGCAAACTTGTCAACGGCGTTGAGGCTGGTCGATGTGCGCCCCATCTGGAGGGCGGACCTTGAACCTTCGCATTTGGGATGCGTCGCGTAGGCCTGGGAGAAAGTCATGCCTTGTTCCGCGATGCGCTTCAGATTGGGCATCCTGTAGCTCGCCGTGTGGCTAAAGTCCTTGCCGGGCAGCATTTGCGCGGAAGAGCCGCCCCTGCAGAAGCAGAATTCAATCGATCGCGAAGCAATAAAACATCCCGACCCCATGCGTCATGGCCAGGGCGGTCTGGCTGCAGCCACGCGTGCCGTGGGACGAGTTCCAGGAACCGTCGCCGCCGCCGTTACGGTCAGGAAACCCGATCTGTGCATTCGGGCGCCCCGGATAGAGTCCCCTGCCCATACCCATCCCGCCCGGGTTCAGGCCTTCCTCGGGATCTGCGTTGCTGGCCCAGTTGTTGCACGTGTAATCGAACTCCGGGGGATAGGCCCGGCCGTCGGTCTGCGAGCCGGTCAGCATCTCGTGCCGGTTGGTGTAGGGCGTCGTCCTGACATATTCCCAGACATCATCCTCAGGATGTTTGTAGTCGTTCAACCCGGGGACGATCTGGCCTCTCTCGGTCAGGCCCGTTCGCTTGTGGAGATTGTTGCCGAGACGAGCGAGCTCCAGCGTATCGCCATGCAGGTGTGCGACACCCCGGGCGATCATCACCCCATCGTAGTTGTACCAAGGGCCCGTGCCGATGCGGTCGCGGGCGTTGATGGCAGGCTGACCGGGGCGAGCCTGCGTGCTGAGATAGGCGTGCCAGGTCCTGTCTCCGGCGCCGACGGCTTCGGCGAGGTTCTGACAGTGCGCGTCGGCGCCGGCCAGTCCGCCCAGATTCCCGCCGTTGCCGATGTAATCGCTGGTGACGAAAAACGTCATGGGCGTGCCGCCCGGCATTCCATGCTGTGCCAGCGTCGCCGCAGGACCTGCGATTGCCAGCACCATGATGGAAAGAAGGATCCTCAGTTCATTCATGTTTGCCTCTTGTCGTGGAGGAAGTGTCCGAAACTTGCGGGACAAGACACGGGTGGCAGAACCGCTAACGTGTGGCGGGTATGGTGTAGCTGTCGGCCACCATGCCGTCCCTGTGCGTCTCGTCCTCTTCGCCGGGCAGGTACGTCTGGACGTAGTCCACGTTCACTTCTTTCGGCGACACGCGCACCCGAAGGTAGCCGCTGCCGCCCAGCACGGTGCCATGGTTGTAGTTGAAGTTCTTCGCTGAATTGCTCGCATCGTACAGTCCGCTGCGCGCCGGTACGGGACCTTCCTGGTAGACGATGCCGTCGAGATCCTGCTTGACGTAGAGGTGATCGTGCCCGTGGAAATAGATCGTCGCATCGTGGGCAACCAGTAGCTGGTGAATCGGCATGGCCCAACCCGGCCGAGCCTCATCGAAACCCCACGTGCCGTCCAGGTTGTAGCCGCCCATCTCGATATACTTCACGGTTTCGATTCCGCCGCGCATCTGTCCCCGCATGTTCAGCCCGCCGATCAGGTTGTGTGAGAACACGAACTTGAACGTGGCCGTGCTGGCTTCAAGCGTCTGCTTGAGCCATTCGTATTGCTCTCGCCCCAGGGTCAAGCGCCAGTCCCCCGCCTGCTCGGGCGGCTCTGGCTCGTACCAATACGGGTCCAGCGCGGTGAACAGCGCGTCGCCCCAATGAAACGCATACCAGGACTGGCGCAGCCCGACGAATGGCTCCTCACGGCTGCTGCCCGAATAGAAGCCGTTCGGTTCCGGGTTGGGGAAATACGCCTTGCGCCCCAGCGTTCCGAGTACCGCGATGTTGTTCGCGGTTCCGTCCAGTCGCCGGCCCCATTCCCCCTCGTGGTTGCCATTGACCAGAAACAACGGCACCGAGTGGTTGATCAGATCGAAATAGGAACGCAGAAGCTGAACGCGGCCGTTGATCTGCTCCGCCGTGATCGGTCCCAGCCGAAGGTACCGGTCGATGAAAAACGTGTCGCCCAGATCGAGCATGAAGTCGGGATTGTCGGCGCGCATCTTCGCGAGGCTCAACTTGAACGCTTCCGGGTCGTTCGTCTCCATCATGTGCGGGTCGAACTCCACGACAAAGGTGAACGTGCTGCCGGGTGGCCGCGCCGTGTGGAAGGTGCGCTCGGGACGCTCAGCGAAGCTCTCCGCGCCCGGTTGCCTGTAGCGCATGCGGTAGTAGTAGCGCGTGTTCGGCTCAAGACCCTCGATGAGTACGTTCATGGGCTCGCCCGCCGGAAGCTGGACCGAGGCCGTCATGCCATCGTAGGACCCCGGGTTGGTACCGTATTCGTAATACGCCTCCAGATTCCTCAACGCGGCCGCGTTGACCGTCACGGCGGTGTCCGTCGGGCGCCCCAGCAGCTCCTGTGCAATGAAGAGCGGGTCGTTCGTGCCCCGCGGATGATCGGCATACATGACGGTCGACCTGGAGGTCACCACGACATCTTCGACCTCCGTCACGGCTTCGTCAAAGGCAAAGCTGCGGGGATCCCTGTACTGCTGCTGGGCGACCGCAACCGCCGTCCAGAACGACACTGCTCCGAGTAAACAACGACTGAATGCGATCACGTCACGACTCCCTGCACTTGCACCCTTTCCATGTAAACACTCCACCGGGCGCGCCGATTAGCCGCAGGCACCCAATTTGATCCGAGCGGCAAATACCGGACTTTCCCGGAGTGTTCCGGTGATAACGCTTTGTACGTAAACCAATAACAATTGTTGGGAGAAGCCAAATGTTACGGTGCTTATATTACTTGTTCGGCGCTCGTATCGCCGCTCGCTTGACAGTCATCGGCGGGGCGTCGGCGCTTGGATTGGCATTCACGGCCGTCAATCCGGCACTCGCCCAGGAGGGGAGCGACGCGCTTGGCAATGTGCTGGAGGAAGTCCTGGTCACGGCCCGCAAACGCGAGGAGTCCCTCAAGGACGTCCCGGTGTCCATTTCCGTGATCTCGAGCGACTTTATCAATGAATCCGGGATCCGCGATCAATACGACCTGTTCCAGTTGACGCCCGGCATCAACTACGGCGAGGAGCGCGACCGTAACGGTGCCCGACCGGGTGTACGCGGCGTGCAGGCCCAGAATCAAAACCCGCTGCGCCAGAAGGTCAGCGTGTTTATCGACGGCATGCCGGTATTGGGCAACATCGGTTCCATGCAGTTTGCGGGGCTTGAGCGCGTCGAGGTGCTGCGCGGGCCGCAGAGTACGGCATTCGGGCGCGCGACGCGTGCATGACCTACACGCTGCCGAACGGGCTTCCCTATATCAACGGCGATTTCGATTGCGATGTGTCCAGCACCACCCCGCCCGGCGGTATCCCTCTCAATCACCACCCGGAGGACGCGGTTGACCGCAACGAAGACCCGCTGCTCCACACCTGGGCGCGGGCGAACAGTGTGTTGAGTCCGGGTGCGCTTGTGGACCGGGATCGGGTTCAAGCCGAGTTCAATTTCACGACCGACGGCGGCAGCACGCTGCAGGTACTGACGTCGTATCAGGAAGAGACCTCGCAACGCTGGTTCGACAACGATCGAACGGCGCTGCCCGCAGAGATCGCGATCGTGACCATGATGGGCATGTCCTCGGTCTCGCTGATCAATGTGGCCACCATGGCCGGGCCGCGAACCAACGAGGAGAAGTTCATCGACATTCGCTGGTTGTCGCCCGGCGATCAACCGGTTCGCTGGCTGGTTGGCGCATCCCAGTTCGAATACGAATCGTTCAGCGCGCAATGGTTCGGCTATGCCGGCTACCTGCTGGGTCTTGAGGATGAACTGCAGGCGGCTTGGGAGGCGGACCCGAGAACCTCGAGTACGAGGTTCAACTCTGCCGATCCCTGGCGGTTCAGAAGCCGCGACAACGTGATCACGAAGAATATCGGTGTGTACGGCGGCATACAGTGGGATATCTCGGATCGGACCACGCTCTCGGCCGAGGTGCGGCGCCAGTCGGACGACAATACGTCGCTGGCGCCTGGTGACGTGACGTTCAACGACGTCGCCGAGTCGACCCAACCGCGCGTGGCGGTGACCCATGCACTGGACGAGAACTGGTCGGCGTATGCCCAGTACTCGACCGGAACCAACCCCGCCGGCGTCAACCTGCCCTTCACGGATGAGACGATGGCCGCTTCCCTGGCCGCCGCCAACGCCGCCGGGCATGTCGACTACGACGCTTCGACGTATCTTTCATTCAACGAAGAGGAAGTCACGAACTTCGAGATCGGCATCAAGGGTGGGGCGCTGGAGAACCGTCTGCAGCTCGCCGCGGCGCTGTATACCATGGACTGGAACGACATCATTACGGGCGCCAGCTTCGGATGGAACGGCGCCTGGAACGACGGTTCCTGGGATCCGCTGGGAAGAATCTTCAACATTACCGGCAGCGGAATGGTGTTCATCAATGGCGGGCAGGGCGACCTCCTGGGGCTCGAGCTTGAGGGGAGCTACCGCCTCAACGAGAACTGGAACTTCAGGGGCGGCCTGACGGTGGCCAACAACACGTACAGCGAGTTCTGCGATGCGGCCACGGCCATCGATGACTTCGGCTTTGCGCCCACGCATACGGTCGCGGAGGATGGCGTCTTGTTCGACTGCGTGGATCTGTCCGGCTCGAAAATCACCCTGGGTCCGGAAAACACGCTGGCGCTTTCCGGGACTTATCGCGCTCCATTGGGAGGCGACGGTTGGGAGTGGTCGGCTCGTGGCGGGTTTCGCTGGGAAAGCGAGATCTATATGGACCCGGTCAATATCATGACCATTCCGCCCGTGTCCGTGTGGAGCGGCTCGGTGAACTTTTTCAACGACAACTGGGAGATCACGCTCTTCGGAAACAACCTGACGAATGTGGATACGCCTCGCTCCACCATCAATCTCGACGACGATCCCAACATTTGCGGTTCGTCTCGTGGGTGCGATGAGTACAACTTCCGTCTCCGGCTACGCACACCCCGGGAGATCGGGGCGCGGCTCAGGTATCGGTTCTGACGCTGCTCGTTGGGGAGCGTAAAATACCCAACAATTGCAGTCGGAGAGCCCTTATGAAAACTCGATTTGGCGTCATCGTGGCCATGGCCAGCCTGTTTCCGCTGCTTGCCGGCGCCGCGGAATATGCCACGGAATCCTACAAGACGGTCGGCGACCGGGAACTGCGCATGCACATCGTGAGCCCCGACGGGCATTCCGCTAGCGCCCGCGCCCCGGCGGTCGTGTTCTTTCACGGCGGCGGCTGGCGCCGGGGCTCGCCCGAATCGGCGTTCCCCTACGCCGAGGTGCTTGCAGCCCATGGCATCGTAACCCTCGCGGTGGAATATCGCCTGGTGGATTCCGTGACGCTCGACGAACTCATCAGGGACGCGAGCGCGGCGGTCCGCTGGACCCGCGAGCGGGCGCGCAGGCTGGGCGTCAACCCCGGCGAAATTATCGCCCTGGGGCACTCGGCGGGTGGGCACCTGGCGGCATCCACCGCGACTCTGACAAGATTCGACGAAGGGGATGCCTATACTCAGGCCAGTCCGAGACCCAATGCCCTGGCGCTTATGGCACCCTATGCGGCCACTGAGGAAACGGCCGGTGAATACCTTCCACCGCGCGCGGATATCGCAGACTACGAACCGCGGCAAAACCTGAGCAGGCGCATGCCGCCGACGCTGATCATCCAGGGCAAGGAGGATACGCTTGTCCTTCCTGCCGAATCTTCTGCCTATCACGACGCTCTGATCGCTGTCGGCGCGAATGCGACGCTGTTCGAGATGGACGGTGTCGGACATGGGTTTCAGGAGAACGGTGCCAGGGCTGCCGTGGGCGACCGGCTCGTCCAGTTTGCCCGGGATCTCGGATTTTTGGAGTAGAGAAAAATGAAACAGACAAGCCAATTCAAGTTTGCGTTGATTCCGGCAGCGTTTTGCCTCGCCGCTCCCGTCCCCGCCCACCACAGCGACGCCGGAATGGATATGGAGTCGGTCGTGGCTTTCGAGGGAACGGTCACGGACTTCGTCTGGCGCAACCCCCACGTCTACGTCCTCGTGGAGACTGAGCAGAGCGGCGAAACGGTGGAGTGGGAACTGCAACTGGGCCCGGTCAACGTTATTTCACGACGGGGCTGGACGCGCGATGCGTTGTCCCCCGGCGACCAGGTGACCGTTCGGGCCAATCCCATGACCGACGGCAGCCCCTACGGAATCTTGCGGTCCGTCGACAGAGAAGGCGGATTTTCCCTGGCAGCCGGTGTGCAGGCGCCTGAAGTCACGCCACCGGCTACAAGCCTGGAAGGCAAGTGGCTCACGGACCGCTCGACGGTGCAGAGCTATCCCGGCGGGTTCGACGGTTTTTTCCACGCTTTGCTGACACACAACGAAAATGGCAGAGCCGCCCAAGCCGCCTATGACGCGCTCTCCGACGAGAACCCCGAAGCGACCTGTGTCGGCCGCCCGACGCCCGCCGCGCTGGTGTCGACGGGCCTGTACCTGATGGAAATCGACCTGGCGCAGCAGGAAGAGGTCATCGTATTCCGAAGCGAATGGTTCGATGAGGAGCGGACGATCCACATGGATGGCCGGGAGCATCCCGACCCAAGCGAGCGTTTCACGACCGGTCACTCCATCGGCCGGTGGGAAGGGGATACGCTGGTTGTCGATACCGCGAATTTCGAGGATCACCGTTCGCCCTACCAGATCGGCGTGCCCTCGGGTGGACAAAAGCATGTCGTGGAGCGCTGGCGTCTCAACGAGAACGGCACCCACATCGACCTCGAATTCACGCTCGAAGACCCGGAATTCCTGGCCGAGCCCATGGTTCACAGCCGGCAACTGATTCACTCGCCGCACCTGGAAATGCTGCATGGCGAATGCGATCCGTTGGCTACGAGCCGATGGGTGCGCGATTGACTGCCGGGCCGGCGCCGGTCGAGTCGGCTGAATGACCGGAAATGAGGACAAAAGCGTTGCATCCTTCAGATCAGTAGCCGACTGTCATGCGGCGTCTCAGTGATTTGGGATTCTCAATCTCGTCAATAACTGCGCCCGCCACATCTCGATGCGATATCCCTCCAGGACCGTCATCCGCATCGACCAGGACCTCATCCCATCCCTGCCGATAAGTCCCGGTACGAGGCCCGTCCCGATCATATTGCCCGGAGGGCGAGATAACGGTCCATTTGACGGAAGTGGTTGCACGATAGTTTTGGAGAGCAAGCCAATGGCCCCATACCAGGCCGTGCTGCGACGTCCCTTCCGTCCCGGGCCGTGCGTCCAACCCCAGGACACCGTTGGTATAGAGCGTAGACCCGCCACCCAGCTGGATGGCACGGGGCGCCGTTTCACCCAGGCTTCTTGAAGCGGCAATGAAAGTCTTCGACGCCCGGTAATTGAGAGTTTCCTCCGGATAGTTATTCGGTCCATAACCTCTCACCGAAATAACAACGGCATCGACGCCTTCGATGATCTCGAGCATGGATTCCAGACTGCTTACATCGCCACCAGTTGCGGAGAAGTTCGAGTGATCCACACTCAGGCTTTCCGGATTACGGCTTACGCCGATGACGTCGTGGCCGCGATCCAACGCTTCGGTAACAATTTTCGACCCGATATTGCCGGTTGCACCATAGACAACGATAGTGTCTGCCTGTGCAGCAATACCGGGAAGTAACCACGAGATCCAAATCAGGCTTGAAAAGAGCCTTGATCCTGGCAGCCCGGCATCGATTTTCATGGCGGACCCATTCCACTACCGGGAGGTTCCCCCATGCCGCCGCCGGGACGTCCCCCCATTCCGCCGCCGGTCCTGATGATATGACAATATTCGCCGGACTCTACAACCCCGCCATTGGTGATGGTCTTCCATTCGACTTCAAAACAGCTCTCGTCGTCCGTCGCCGAGGACTCGATATAGTAGGATTCGCCCTGGTAGTTGTAGGTCATGAGTCCATTACCGCCGCCATCGTGAGTGAAGGTCAGATCCTCCACGAGTACGGGTCTTCCAGAGGGACGATCTATTCCTATGGTAGGCACCGCACTCAGATCGCCCACATCCCCAACGAGACACTGGATGATGTATGGCGGTGTGTCGGACGTGTGATAGCGATAGCCGAATACCGGATCAAGCTGGCCATTACAAACGTCGAGGATTCCCGCCGCGATCGGTGAGCCATCCGGATTGTTGTTTCCATACATCGGGAAGCCGTCGAAACCCCAGGCAATAATGGGATTGTCATCCCTGTTATCCATTTGTTCGATCATGCAGCGAGGCAACTCGTGATAGTGGTAGTCGTCACCCCGGCCTACATGACCGCCGCAGATATCGATCTCCTGACGAACCAGCGTATCGACATGTGGTTGATGGTAGTAGAGATCGTCTGTGCTCATTTCCCCGCCGGCGCTATAGTCAAAGATCGGTATGCCGTTGACCGCGATCGCTAACGAGGAATCACGAGTCTGAGGCGTTCCCGTAAATGCCGAATTGAAATGAACCGGCGCGTGGTATCCCGGGGCTGGCAGGGGTATTTGCTCATTCGTGCCAACAATACCGGTCATCATTTCGTGGCTTGGGTAGCTGTCGGAATGAACGAGTGCACGCTCGCTATAACAAGTAACCCATGCTTCGTTTTCAAATCCCGCTTCTACCACTGAGGAAATAACCGCTTCACAATGCGCAGAAGGCGAAAGAGTGGTCACATTCTCTCTGCGCGCGGGAATATCGCGAGGTCTCTGCGTGTCGCCACTACTTTGCGCATTTGCATCGCCAGGCACTGAACCGCCAGAACAACCGAGGAGAAACAGGGGCACAAGCACGGCACAAGGTATTGCTCTGCAGATCCACTTTACTCGTTTTGTACTCAAGGAATGTTCCCTCCGTTTTTCGCTTTCGTCAGAATCATCGCGACGAAAATACCGCGCCTGAAAAAGCCTTCTCCAACCTCTTGCCAGCTCGCCGATAGCACCTTGACTACTCTAGCGCGGAAATGGTGAGCCGGCATAACACGGTATTGTCCGTTTCCAGATCCTCCGTCCAGATCAGTCTGGCTTCGGTGTTCCACGTAACCCGATATATTCCAGGCCGGATACGTCTGTAGTCGTTATCGGTACGCTCTTGTCAGCCTGTGGCATTGGTGCCACCGACTGCGAGGAGGCTCCCGCATGAAGCGCGTGGCCTGCCCTGAATCGCAGTCGAACGGTGAAAAATCCAGGTGTGGGGCATGGTGCCATTCCAGCGTGCCCGTGAAGGGTTCCGCCAGGTACTCCGGGTCTTCCAGGGTGAATTCAATCGATATGCGAGTGCCGTCCTCGCTCAGCGCGTACCGTTCCACTACGTGTTTGTCGGCGCCTGAGGGGAGGCCGGATCCCGGAAACGTGGAGCGGTGGTCCGCGAAAAGCGCCGTGTCGACGACGAGCACGTTGTCGGCCTCCCAGCGGCCGATGGAATGGCCCTGGACGGTCCGTTCACCGGACTCGGGGTGGCTCCTGCCATCCATGTAAACAACGCGCTCAACACCGTAAAACTCCAGGCGGAAGATCACCCGATCGTCGAGGATTTCGATCTCGTTGACATACTGGGGCAGGCCGACGATGACCGGCGGCGGGTAGGGGATGCACCGGGCCATGGGATTATCGGTGCGAATGTCGTACCCGGCCCTTGCGGCGGCGCCCTCGTCCGTCACGGCAATCGTCGGCACGCTCGCGTTGAGCCGGGCGAAAGTCTCGAATCGCTGCTCCCATTGGCCCGCCAAACCCGTTGCCGAGGAGTCGGGCCGGGCTCCGCCGGGCAGCCCACCGGTCGGGCTCAATATCGTGCCGTCCGCTTTTTCGATCTCGATCAGCAGCCCGTGCGCTCGCTCCGAGACCCGGTCTGGATTGGCTCTTGCCGATACACGGTCTCCGGGCCGCAGCGACTCCCGGGTCCACCCGTTTCGCAGGAGAATCGGTGTTGCATCCGTCTCCAGTTGCCACTCGACCACGTCGCCCGTCGGGCCGCTACCCTCGACGAACACATAAACGTGCGGGTTCGCCCAGTCGTAACGGCTGATCGTCCCCTGGATGCCGATCACGCTGTCCTGGTCGAAGATGATCGGAGAATGGTGTCCGGACGCCGATGACGCGCCGATGACAGCCGCCACGCCGACCATGAGGTCAACCCTGGTCACGGTGCTACGGTCTCCCGGTCCGGCGCAAGATCATTGAGCTTCGATGGGCCCCATCGGCGTCAGCGTCCGGCCCTCGAATGCCGGGTGCGACGCGCTGTAGCGATGAGCTCTGAATACCGGGTTGTACATCGGCGGCGCATCGATCATCTCGGCCACGATCTCGCCGTCGGTGGTCACGGGATTGATGTACTCCCAGACCAGGTCGCCCTCGGCGGTCACCTCGAAGATATGCCCTTCCGTATCCGCACAGATCAGCGTGTTGCCGTTGGGCAGCCGCTGAGCGCCCGAGCCGATGTGACTGAAGAAGTTCTGCCCGCTCATCGAGCCGTACATCCACACGATCTGGTTGGAGACGTTCTTCGGTAACTTGTGAGTGTTCCGCGGATTGTCGGATACCCACACCGTATAGCCGGCGTCGGGTGGGTTCACGTACTCCCCGGTGTCGTTGCCGTTGGCGTCGAGATAGGGGTTGATCTCGTAGACATAGGACTGGGGCATGCGCTCGAACAGGTATTGGGCGTTGTTGAACAGCATGAGATTGCCCGCGCCGGGCCGTCCCTCGTCGATCCACTGAATGTCGTGAACACCGCCGATCTGCTTGTGCCCCGGGCTCGATGTCGTCCAGTCCTCGTTGATCGAGGGCGGATCGCCCTGCCCATAACGGGCGGGATCGCCGAAGCGCCACTGGAGGTCGCCCGCGGGGCCCTCGGCCAATGCAATGCTCGCTTCCGGATTGCCGGGCACGAACGTGTCGCCGTGATCGACGATGTAGACCTCGCCCTGGACGGAATCGAACATCACCTGGTCGAGCTCGGAGTTGTAGTCCATGGCGTTGAGATGCAACCAGTCCCGACGCACGGGGCGACCCGGGAGATTGACGTTCAACCGGCCAGGATAGTCGGCGATGGTCTTGCCCTCGCCCACGTAGTTGGCCTTGTCCGGGTATCTGTCCTGAACCAGGTGATCGACAAAACGCCACTCCCAGATGATCTCGCCGTTCATGTCGACCTCGACGATGGTGTCGATCTGGGCACCGGTGTAGTCATTCGCAGGTTCACATCCAAGCGAGACACACTCTTCCTGGCTCACGTCCCGATTGGCGATGTAAAACGTCGTCATCTCGCCGAGCTTCGGGTTGTAGCCGCGGACATAGTCGTGGTGCGACGTGTAGTTCGGACGCGTCTCCCTGTAGCTCCAGACGATGTTGCCGTCCCAATCCACCTCGTGGAAACCCTCGTTGTCCCGTGCAAACAGATTGCCGTTATCCAGCAGCCGGGGGTTCCCCGAGATGGGCCAACTGTGCACGACGTTGCCCTCCATATCGAGGAGGTAGGTGGTCGCGTTCCCCTGCGCCCCGAACAACGTATAGCCTTCGTAAGCGCGTTCCTGGTCCCAGTAGCTGAGCCCCGTCACCTTGCGTAGCGTCTCCGCCTGGGATACCGCTGCGCCGAAGACCACGGCCGCCAAGCCCGCAATGCCCGTCCATACTTTTGCATTCATGTTTTGTACTCTCCGTTTTTCTCCAACATAAGGGTGCGCTGCAAAATCCGCCACCCCCGCCCCGGCGACCTCCGCATTACCGAATGACGTACGTGTGAGCGATCTCGCCATTCTCGTGGCCATCGAGCTCCACCGCAACATCGTCCCACAAGACGAACCCTTCCGGCAGGTAGGACTTGACGTAGTCCACCCGGACCTCCTCCGGGGATACCGTGACATTGAGATAACCCGAGTTGGGAAAAAGGTCACCCGACAGGTAGTCTTCGTGGGAACAGGAATTGCAGAACACCTCGCCGGGCGTCGGGTCCCCGGGATTGGGAACTTCCTGGTAGATCAGACTGTCCAGTTCCTGGCGTGCATACAGGTGATCGTGTCCCTGAAAGAAAATCGTCACGCCATTCTCGACCATGAGCTGGTGAATCGGCAACTCCCAATCCGGACGCCTCTCGTCGAACTCCCAAACACCGTCGGAATTGCGCCCGCCCCACTCGTACAGACTCGCCATCTCGACAGCGCCCCGACCGGTGCCGAGCACGTGGTGAGCGAATACGAACTTGTACTTCGCCCCACTCTCCTCGAGCGTGCGCTTCAGCCACTGCTATTGCGCGTCGCCGATGGTCGACTCCCAGGGATCCGCGGGCGGCGTAATCAGCGCTTCCCATTCATCCTGGACCTCGCTCCATGGCGGGTCCGCCAGAGAACCCATACCCATGCCGGAGGACATCCCGACCGGTGCGGGTGACTGCCAATACGGGTCGATCGCCACGAACAACGCATCTCCCCACTCGAACGCGTAGTAGTCCCTGAGCAGGCCGACTCCGGGGACCGTCTCGGGATCGCCCGTGTAGAAATCATCGGGTGCGGGCAAGGGATAGATTCGGGCCCGCGCGTTGCCCGCAAAGATCGACACGTCGTGCAATGGCGTACCGAGAAAGTGGCGCCGGGCTTCCTCGTGATTGCCGTTGACAAGAAACAGCGACGTGGAATGGGCCATGACCTCGAAATAATTCCTCTGATTGAGGTACACGGCATCCACAGTCGCCTGGGTCATCGCGTTTCGGTCGCCCTGGAAGAAGTTGTACATCTGGTTCGAGATGCTGAAGTCATCCCCCAGCGTGAAATACAGGTCCGGCCGGTCGGCCGCGACGTTTTCCATGGTCCGCGTGTACAGATCCGTGTGGAACATTCGACCGGGTCCGGGGCGCTCCGGATGAGAATCGGTCTGCACACCGAAGCTGAACGTGCTGCCCCTGGGTCTCGCGGTATGGAACGAATACTCCTGTCCTGTCTCGTGGGCCGCTGCGCCGGGGCGCCGGTAGGTGACGCGGTAGAAGTAGCGCGTATTCGGCTGGAGTCCGTCCAGCGACAACTCCATCAGTTTGTCCGCCGAGGTAGGCGCCGCGGCGGTTCTGACCGTATAGGTCCCGGGCGATGTCCCGTACTGGGCGAACACCTCGGTACCTTCCGCGGCCCGGACGTGAACCGCGATGGAGTCGGCGGCGGGACGGCCCAGGATGATGTTCTCGGGCTCATACGTCTGCGCAAATGCCGAAGAGAAGCCAAGAACGATGAAAATTCCCACCGAATCGATTGCGGCATGCAACCTTGCCCGGAACGTTCCCGCAGCCACTGATCCAAAGGTATCAGGTGGTCCCACCATCAGAGCCCCATCCCCATGCCCGCTCCCATTCCCATGCCGCCAGGCTGTTCGTAGCGCGTCGGGTTCCCGCCGCGCAGCGGCCGCGTCGCCGGCCGCACCGGCGCGGTCCGCGGTTGCGGGTGCACCTGACCCTCGAACTCTTCCACCTGGCCATGGAATCCCCCGTTCAAATAGGGGTAGTCCGCGGTCGAGTGATAATGGTAACCGAGGGTCTGAGTGGCATGCCCGTTGAACGTGTCCAGGTTCCCGGGCGCACTGCCATCCGGCTCGGCAAGACCGTAGATCGGGTAGCCATCGAGCGCATAGGCAACCGGTAACTCGGTGCCGAGCGTCTCCTGCAGATGCAGCGGAGAAATATGGTAGTGGTAGTCGTCGCCTCGCCCCGAATGCCCGCCAAATTCGTCAAGTTCCCCGGCGAGGAAGGTGTCTGTCACCCCGTCGTTCTTGATCGGGTTAAAGATGGGGACGCCGTTGGCGGCCAGGGCGATGGCGCCGCGAAAGAAGTGCTCCTTCGCCGACAGCGGGTCTTCGGTCGGAACCGGATGCAATGGAATCTGCCACGCATTGTCGCCGACGTAGGGTTGGGGAATGGGCACCTGCTGCTGCCAGGCGGTGATTCCGACCATCATTCGGTGATCCGGCATTGCGTGCGACTCCACGAGGAGATAGTCCTCATCCGAGTTCACGCTGACCATTGGCGCGAAGGGGAGAAAGATGCTTGCCATCTCCGCAGCTGCCGGGGTCATGATTTGCCTCCCGGCCGTCTCGGATGCCTGCCCGGTCAACGGCGATTGCGCCGAGATATTGGTAACCAGCACACACTGCAGGATGACCGCGGCCAGGATTCGCCGCATCCCCGTTCGCATGATTTCACACGTCCTCATTACGTCTCCTGAAAGTGACAGCGACACCCCATCTGCAGTGGTAGCCTGCCCTTCAGAATAACACTCCACCGAGTGCGTCGATTTGCCGAGACCGAGGCAAATGTAGGCGGCTGCGGGAGTGTTCCAGTATGTCAACATTCGATGGCAATATCGTGCTGGGCCGCCCGACGAACACATCGATTTCCGTCAGCGTACTGAGCTTCTCCGATCAGGAGGTCTATGTCGAATACGGCTCACAGCCAGGAGGCTACGACGCCACGACGCCGGCGGCGAATCTTGGCGCCAACGAGCCGCACGTCTTCGAGCTGACCGGGCTTGAGCCGGATGCCGGGTATTCCTATCGGTTGCGATTCCGGAACCCGGGCGACGGGGAGTTCCTCGACGCCGCACCGGGCGATTTTCTCCTGCTGCGCGGATACCTGGGCCAGTCGGCATACACCGTACCGCTGTTCCTGGTACTCGGTAACCACGATACGGAAAGGCAAAGCCGGCTGGTACGCGTGGGAGTGGGGTGATGCGTTGTTGTTGGGCCTTGACCCCTTCTGGAACTCGCGCGGCGGGCACATCTACGCGGAATACTTCGAATGGGGTGGCCGAACGCCTTTCGACATTGAAAACTGGAGTGGACCGCGCGGTCCCGAAGCGGCAGAGAGCTGGGAGCCGCGGCCAAGAGTCGATCCGGAGACCGAGTCCTGGGACTTCGACGAGCATCGCCCGGGTTGGGGCGTTCCGATCCACCGGGTGAAACAATTTGTCGAAACCGCGGCCGGGTCGCACGGAGTGGCGACGAAACGCCGGAGTTGGGGCGGTTGGAGTCCGTCGCCGGGCAAACAGTTCCAAAGAGGCAAGTTTCGACGGCATCGGGAGTGTTCCAGTATGCCGACTCTAGTGTAGTGTCTCATAAATAAATGGACATAACAGGCATGGTCTGGCATGCTTGCATCCATGCCCCGTCCCATTCGTCCGTTGTGCATCACGCCGGAACAGCGCGCCACGCTGCGGGCGGTGACGAACCGGCCAACGGCGGCGCATCGGGATCATCGGCGGGCCTCGATCGTACTGCATCGCGCCGACGGTCTGAGTCAGGCGGAGACCGCGCGGAGACTGGGCATCAGCCGGGCGGCGGTGATCAAGTGGGAGCGGCGTTTTCGCGCGTCGGGCCTGGATGGCCTGGCCGACGCCAAGGGGCGGGGGCGCAAGCCGAGCATCGACCTGAAGGTGCGCGAGCGGATCGTCCTCGGGGCCACGCGGCCGCCGCCGAACCGGACGCGCTGGTCGGTGCGCGGCATGGCTGCGGCGACCGGCGTGTCCAAGGCGACCGTGCAACGGTTGTGGAGCGCCAACGACATCAAGCCCCATGCGACGCGGACGTTCAAATTGTCCAACGACAAGCACTTCGAGCGGAAGTTCTGGGACGTGATCGGGTTGTACCTGAACCCGCCGGAGCGCGCGCTGGTGCTGTGTTGCGACGAGAAAAGCCAGTGCCAAGCCCTGGAACGCACCCAGCCCGGCTTTCCCGTCATGCGCGGGCACAGCCGCACGCAGACGCACGACTACAAGCGCCACGGCACCGTCACCCTGTTCGCCGCGCTGTCGTACCTCGACGGCAAGGTATTCAGCCAGACCGCCACCCGGCATACGCATCGGCAATGGTTGGCGTTTCTCAAACACCTCAATCGGGAGGTGCCGGTCGGGGTGAGCTTGCACCTGATCGTCGACAATTACGCCACCCACAAGCACGCCAAGGTGAAATCCTGGATCAAGTGGCACAACCAGCGCCACCGCAAGACGCATGGCAACGACCGCGTGGTCCTGCATTTCACCCCGACCTCCAGTTCGTGGATGAACCTCGTGGAGCGGTTCTTCCGGGACCTCACGCAGGACGTCGTGCGCCACGGCAGTTTCACCAGCGTCGGCGGGCTGGTCGAGGCCATCAACGCCTATCTGGAGGAACACAATCTGAACCCCAAGCGGTACGTCTGGCGCCAATCCGGGCAGGATATCCTGGCCAAGATCCAGCGGGCCCGGCAGGCCCACAAAGCATTGGCATAATGTTTACTAATTTAAGAGACACTACACTAGAAGAACGTCAGGATCAATTCATGAGGCTCTATACTGCGAATGGGCCCGCAATTCGGGGCTTCGTGCGGTCACTCGTGCCTACCCGCGAAGACGCCGCCGACGTGATGCAGGATGTTGCCGTCGTGCTGTGGCGCAAATTCACCACCGTTGAGGTGGACGATTTCCGCCGTTGAGCGTTTGGCGTTGCCCGATTCCAGGTGCTGGCTTGGAAACGCGACAAGGCGCGGGATCGTCACATGTTCCGCAGCGACATAATCGAGTTGATTGCGGACGTGAGCGACGATGCAGCGGACGACATGGAAGCACAGCGTAACGCGCTGGAGACCTGTCTGGAGCAGTTGCCGTCGCGGCGCCGCGAGTTGCTGCTGAAGGCCTATGCGCCTGCGGCGAGAATCAATGCCCTTGCCGTACGCATCGGACGCACGCCGATGTCCGTCTACAAGGAATTGCACCGAATCCGCGCAACCCTTGTCGACTGTACACGGCGAGTCCTGGCCCAGGGGCCTGTCTGATGATGAATCGAGATTCGCGCTCCGACCTGATTCGCGCCTATATTCACGGGCTGGCGTCCGCGGACGATATCCAACGGCTTGAGGGCTTTCTCCGCACAGACGCGGATTTCAGGCGGCTGTTCCTTGAGCATCTCAATGTTGACGGCGCGCTGGGCGAGTTTGCGAGCCGCGCCGACGATGCTGCCGAGGTACCCGTCCGGATTCGGCCGGTCCGACTGCTGCCACGAATCGCCCCGAGGCTCGCTGTCGCCGCCTGTGCGGCGGCCGCGGGGATGGCGGTTTGGGCGCTCCTTCTGCGTCCGGTGTCGCTGCGCCGGATACTGCCACCCGAATCGAGGTGGTCGACTCAACCCGGGGTAGCGACTATTCGCCCGGTCAGTTACTGGGCGAGTCGCGCGTTTCCATCGATCAGGGTCGGATAACCCTGCAACTGGACGGCGGCCCGACACTCGATCTTTCCGCGCCCGCGGACGTCGAAGTTCTCAATGGCATGCATGTGCGCGTGCACGGGGGTG
Source organism: Candidatus Rariloculaceae bacterium (assembly GCA_965262365.1). Taxonomy (GTDB): domain Bacteria; phylum Pseudomonadota; class Gammaproteobacteria; order Steroidobacterales; family Rariloculaceae; genus UBA6522. Next base: position 841,160 of record OZ253541.1, on the reverse strand, counting down.
ACGTGACAGTGAATGTCGGCGATCAGGTGACGGGATTCATCGTCGACACGACAGCGACCCGCGTCGTGGACCTCGGTACACGTTTCGCCGTCAACGTCGGCGAAACGGGCGAGACGGACGTGGTGGTCCTGGAGGGCGAGATCGAGGTGCGCGAGCCGCCCGGGTCGGCCCAGACGTCTCCGTACCGAAATCTGATGGCCGGCGAAGCATTGACGGTCGCCGCGTCCAATATCGCACGCCGGTTGACCGCCGTCACGATGGAACCCCGAGTCACCCGATTGGATCGTGCCGGACAACTCGGCGTCGTCACCGGTATTTCCGACAACGTGACGGAACCGGACTATCGGCGCTTCTATGGGCTGGTTCCCGGCGGTATGCGGGACGACGCACTAGCCTATACGACGATCGGTCGCGCCCGCTGGCGTCCCATCGCCGGCCAGGAGTTCCCGGCGGAGTTGCTCGGCGCCGATACCGTGCGTACGTTTCACGACGATCGGGACAGTTGGGATTTGGAGATAGCCCTGCAGATTGCCCGACCATCCACCGTCTACGTGATGTTCGATGCCCGAAATCCGGTGGCCGATTGGCTGCGCCGGGACTTTACCGACACGGGTCTGCAGGTCCGCACCGGCCCCTGGAGGGAGGTGGGAATCGTTGAAGGCATGACACCGCATGCCGATGGCGGCCTGTACGTGACATACCGCGTGTGGAAGCGCGACGTTTCATCGGCCGGGATCGTCAACCTCGGTCCACCGCGCACGTCCGGGCAGCCCGGAAACCGGGCGATGTACGGCATTGCAGTGCAACCGCAATAACGATGTCTCACCGAGCGGCGTCGACATAGGCCGCCAGGAACGCCGCAACGTCTTCGGGAACGTCGTAAAGGCTCCCGAGAATCTCCGTACCCTCTTCGGCGCCGATGAGCGGCAGGCTGAACCCGATGTTGTGGAAATCGCGGTCTTCGTCGGTGTAGCCTAAGGGGCGCCAGTCTTGATGGCTGGGCGGGAGCGAAATCATGTGCACTGGTAGGCTGGCACCAATGAGCTTGGCGATCGGATCGCGCGAATACATTGAAAGCGCGTTCAGCCTGCGTGCAACGAGCATGGTCATTTTCGATGGGTAGACCTGCCGCGTTCTCGACAACCGCTGTCATGGCAGCGATGGCGGTGGCCGCGTTGAACGCATCGCCAACCGCAAGTGCTCAGGACACGCCGCAGTCCTCGGCGGCCGATGGCGATTCGCAGCCAGGGCCAACGCCACGACGTGACATTTCCGGCACGTGGGCGCCGGCCGGAAACATCAGGGAGGCGATTCAGGCAAGTGGCGTTCAGGCAATGCCGAACGACGGCGCACCGGAGCATGCGCTACCGTACACTGCGTATGGCCGGGATGTGTACGCAAGTCACCGGGCGTTGGAGGGCATTGACGCCGTTCTTCCGGCAGAACACAACGACCCCAGGAACAAGTGCGAACCCCTGGGGTTCCCGCGAATGAACCACTACAACATCAGGCTCACGCAAATTTTTCAGAACCCGGAAAAGATTGCGGTGCTTTATCAATACGATAACCGTTGGCGGACTATCTGGATCGATGGACGAGAGCTTCCCCGGATGGTCGATGGGGGCGTCATCGCGGGTGGGACTTACAAGGCGTCGAAGTGGTACGGGTATTCGGTCGGCGAATGGGTCGATGATTACACGTTCCTCGCGAGGACGGTCGGGATGATGCCCGAAGACAGGGTCTGGCTGGACTCGACTGGTCGGCCGATCAGCGACGCGGCAACGGTCGAGGAGGTCTTCCGGCGTGTCGATAGCCGGCATATGCAGTGGACGGAGACGATCATCGATCCAAAGCTCTACACCGAGCCGTGGGTTTCGATGAACATCATGCTTGAATTGGCAGACCCCCACACGGACATCATAGAGATGTACTGCTCGCCGGTTGAACTGGAATACTATTACGATTCGTTCGGCAACGCTGCCAGCGGCGTCGACAACTAGCGGCCCGGTGGCGCGTTGCAGCAATTCACCGGGTACTGAGGAGGCAGTCAGTGCACAGGTTCTTCGCCATCTTCGGGTTCCTGAGCCTCGGCGCCGGCGGCGTCGTGGCGCCCGCTTTCGCTCACCATAGTTCGTTCGCCTTCGACGTGGAGAACCTCGTGACCATCCACGGGACGATCACGGAATGGTATTGGGCCAACCCTCACTGCATATTGAAGATTGAAGTGCAGAGTGACGGCGAGGTGGTCGGTTGGGCGGCTGAAACGCAGGCCCCCGCCAATTTGATCGACGCCGGCTGGAGAAAAAACGTCCTGAAGCCCGGTGACAAGGTGGCGGTCACGCTGCGGCCGGCCAGGAATGGCAATCTCGTCGGATCCATCGTGAGTATCGAATTCGCCGACGGCAGGATACTGAGTGCGGAGCAGGATCGAACCGGGGAAACCGGGAACCTGTACCACCTTTCGGGGGCACCCACGGACTAGCCGCGGGCGACTGGGAACGACCCCGTGATGTATTCATCAATCAGGGACTCGCGAGTAATGCGGACCAACCTGATGTTGCCGGACGGAAGAGAGTTATTGACGCATGTATCCGGGGTGCCTCGGTGGAGCGAAGAAGCGATCGGGGACCGAACCGCTGTTCGGGGTCGAGCCGAAGAATTCATTGCACCTGTGGATGACATCTTTCGCGTCTGGACAACGGCGCAAACCAATACGCCGGATATTCCGGAGCCGCCGCTGACGCCGTCCGCTCGCGCCGCCTATGAGGACTTCGACCCGCTGGTGGATGATCCTGTTCTGAGTTGCGTTGCGCCAGGAATGCCGGAAGCGATGACCTGGATCGGCCCACATCCGGTCGAGTTCGTCAGCGCTGCAAACGGGGATATACAGATTCACGTCGAGTCCGACGATGTGGTACGCATCGTTCGCATGACGGCCGATGCGAACACGCAAGGTCCCCCGCCCTCGCCGTTGGGATATTCAGTGGGACGCTGGGAGGGAGACACCCTTGTGGTAACCACGACACGCATCGACTAGCCCTATTTCAAGATTCGCGGGCTGGTCGGCGCGCCGCAAAGCGACCGGATCGAGATTGTCGAACGCTTCGAGCTGGATCGTGCCAGGGGTGAGTTGACGTACAACTTCACGGCCACGGACCCGGTCAACTACACCAGACCTATCACTGTGGAGCGATACCATGTATGGCGGTACCGACTCGGTACCGCGATCAATCCCTACCGCTGCACCTTGTGAGCAAACCGTAGCAGCACGAGAACCTTGCAGCAGCGCACCATCCATATGAGCGACGCCGCTAATATACGCGGTTCAATGGGGCCTCGCCCCCGATCAGCACCCGCACGACGTTGTCCCAGGCGTTCTCGAACAGATACGCCCATGACTGCCGGGTGACGCCCGCAATATGGGGCGTGAGCAGAAGCCGTGCGGCCGCCTCGCCCGTCAGCGCCAGCAGCGGATGGGAGTCGGGCGGCGGCTCTTCGGAATAGACATCCACCGCGGCGCCACCGATTTCGCCGCGCGACAGGCCCGCGGCCAGCGCCGTTTCGTCCACGACCCCTCCCCGTGCCGCATTGATCAGCACGGCGCTGCGCTTCATGACCGACAGTTCCGCGCCGCCAATGAGGTTTCTTGTCGCCGCCACCAGGGGCACATGCAGGGTCACGACATCGGCGTTCGCAAGCAGCTCGAACAGCGACAGTGGGTTGGCTCCGACTTCGGCTGCTGCCGCAGCATCCGCCACACCCGGATCGCTATACACCAGCTCACTGCCCATCCGCCCGAAGGCCCTCGCCACGGCCATGCCCACCTGGCCGAGCCCGACCACGCCCACCGTCAGCCCCGCCAGGCCCGGCAGGTTGTCGGCCACCATGCGCGCCCGCGCCGCCGCATAGGCGCCGCGGCGAATCTCCCGATCCGCCCAGGCAACGCGCCGCAGGAGCACCAGGGCGCAGGCCACGGCGTACTCCGCCAGGGCACTGTTGGAGCCGCCCGGCACGTTGGCGACGGCGATGCCCAGCGCTCTCATCGCGGCTTCGTCCAGCCGATCGACGCCCGCGCCGGTCACCTGCACCAGTCGCACCGGGCTGTCCTCGAACCAGGTACCGGGCAGCCTCGGACCGACGGCGGGAATCAGCAGCGCCTGCGCCTGCCGCAAGCGAGACTGCGTGGAGGGATCTCCGGGAGGAACAAAGGCAATGTCGAGTTCCCGCGGAGGCGTCACACCGGCGCGAAGGAAATCCGCCTCGGGCCGCAGGCACAGTACTTCAGGGAACTCCATGGTCTTCGCCGTCGGCCCTTTTGCTCTAGCCTGCCGCCGCGTTCAGATCGGCGACCGGGAAGAAGCACAATAACTCGAGGGGCTCCGGACCGGTATTCCTCGTGTAGTGGAGCGAATCGAACTGGTGGATCGCCAACTGGGACAGCGGCCCGCCCGGCACCCAAGGCCGACGATTCCCACTTTGACCGGTGCTGCACACATTCCACATGTCTCTTGCGCAAGTCGAACATACGAACGGCGCAATATCGTAATATATCGCGCTCCGGGAATCTCGCAAAAGGAGGAGCGAATCGTGAGCATTCCGCATTTACTGGTGCACGATCGGCGCGATAACGTGGGCGTGGTCGTTGTGGAAGGCGTGCAGGCGGGCATGGAACTGCTGGCCGTCGTCACCGAGGACGACAGCGATTTCACGATCACCACAAGGCATGACGTACCCATCGGCCACAAGATCGCACTGACCGACCTGGCCGAGGGCGATACGGCAATCAAGTATGGCGTGGATGTCGGCCTCATGGTCGCGGACACAAGCAAAGGCGATCACGTTCACACGCATAATCTCAAAACCAAACGATGGTAGGACTGACATGACGACAAATGGCACATTCTCAGGCTATCGGCGCGAGAACGGGCGCGTCGGCATACGCAACCATGTGGCGATTCTCCCTGTGGACGATATCTCCAACGCCGCCTGCGAGGCGGTTGCGAACAATATCCACGGCACCATCGCCCTGCCCCACGCATACGGCCGCCTGCAGTTCGGAGAGGACCTCGATCTTCATTTCCGGACCATGATCGGCACGGGATCGAACCCGAACGTGGCCGCCTGCGTGGTGATCGGCATAGAGCCCGACTGGACGCAGGAGATTGCAGACGGGATTGCCGCCACCGGCAAGCCCACGGCCAGTTTTTCCATCGAGCGGCACGGCGATATCAACATCATCGCCGCAGCATCCCGCCAGGCCAAGGAATTCGTCCACATGACATCCGGACTGCAGCGCGAACCCTGCAATGTTTCCGAGTTGTGGATCGCGGCCAAGTGCGGAGAATCCGACACCACCACGGGCCTGGCATCCTGCCCGGCGGTGGGCAACATGTACGACACCTGGATTCCGGAGGGGATTTACGGCTGCTTCGGCGAGACCACGGAGATCACCGGCGCCGAGCACATCTGCGCGGCGCGGGCGGCGACTCCGGAAATCGGCGAGAAATTCCTGCGAACCTGGCAGGCCTACCAGGACGAAGTGGTGGAACCCTACAAGACATCGGACCTGTCCGACAGCCAGCCGACCAAGGGCAACATCGCGGGCGGCCTGACGACCATCGAGGAAAAGGCGATGGGCAACCTGGAAAAGATCGGCAAGAAAGTCAGCTATATCGATGTTCTGGAGCCTGCCGAAGCTCCGGCGCGCGGACCCGGCCTGTATTTCATGGACACGTCCTCGGCGGCGGCGGAATGCAACACGATTCAGGCCGCGGCGGGCTACGTGGTGCACTGCTTCCCCACGGGCCAGGGCAATATCGTCGGCAACCCGATCATGCCCGTGATCAAGGTCACCGGCAATCCACGCACCGTGCGCACCATGGGTGAACACATCGACGTGGACGTCTCGGGAGTCGTTCGCCGGGAGATGACCATTGCCCAGGCAGGCCAGGCGCTGATGGACATGGTCGTGCACACGGCCAACGGCCGGCTCACAGCGGCGGAGGCATTGGGGCACAACGAATTCGTCATGACGAAGCTTTATCGCAGCGCTTAGGCGCCTGTGGCTTTGGGCAACCAACCGCTGTCGCACTCAATCCGTGCGTGGCCACCGCCGTGGAGGCGATCCGAACCGGCAAAACATGATCCAACCCGACCCGGTTGAAGCTGTTTTCCAGGCTCAGTACACCCTGGATTTCGTAGGCCTTGATCATGGCGCCAAGCAGGTCGCGCACGGACATGGGCGAATGCCCACGGGGATCGCCCCTGCGGTTCAGGTAGTCCGCCACCGAAAGGATCGCGTCCAGATTGTCGGACGGGTGCCCCCATTCGGCCGCCAGCCAGGTATCGTTGAAGTCCAGCCAGCGCACCATCGTGCCGATATTGAAGGCGGCGGTGACGGGATCGAGCTCGTACGAGGTACCCGGGACGCGCGCGCCGCCGGGGAGTTCGGCACCGGGAACCGAGGGTCCAAGCAGCTTGGTCACTCCGGCGATCGCAAGGCCAGAAACGCACACGCGAGGGCGTCGAGGAGACAATAGCGGGCTGTGGTGTACGCCTCGGGGGAGTCCGGCAGTTCGCCAATTGCGTAGTCGGCTATTGCTGTGAGTACCGCGTCGGGGTCCGGGCGGACCGATGTAGTCGGCGCCAGGGCGAATGAGCTTGTTGTCCGCGCGCTGCTCGAACACATGGGCCGACCACCCGGTGATGCGCGAGCAGACAAAGATCGGCGTGAACAGGTAGGTGGGAATGCCCATGAACCGATATATGCTTGCGGAACAAAAGTCCGCGTTGGCGAAAAGCCGTTTCTGTTCCCACGCCGGCCGTGCAGATAGATGTACGCTCGGCGACGACACCGGCCAAGCCTTCGGACATCTGCTGCGACCTCGTAATCAGAGTGCCGGCAGGGGTGGAACGTCAGCCGCAGTCGCCGGCACCGGTGTACGGGCGGTGTTCATGACCATCGCGAGCAGTGTGTAGTAGCCGATGATTCCCAAGGCGTCGACCACGCCGCGCTCACCAAAAGCTGCCACCGCGCGCCCATAGGTTTCGTCGGTTACGTTGTTCGTGCGATTGAGCTCCGTGAACAACGCGTAGAGCACGTCCTCGTCATCGGTCATTCCCTCCGGAACGCGGCCCTGTGCCATCGCGCTCACCGTATCCGGATCGATCCCTGCGTCCAGCGCGATCGGATAGTGCGCGGCCCACTCGTACTGCTGGCCCCACTCCCTGGCGGTCAGGAGAATCAGGAACTCGCTCAGCCTCGGCGGCAAGCTGGTGTCGAAGCGAAGATAGTCGCCCATGGCCCGCGCCCGACTCAGTATCTCGGGACTGCGCATCAGCGGGATCCACGGGCCCCTCGGAACGATGCCGCGCACTTCGGCCAGCTCGGCCACGGCAGCCGTCTGGGCTGCAGTCATATCCTCCGTGGCGATGGGCGGCATGCGGTCCTGAGCACGTACCAGGGGCACGGTGCAAAACGCCATCACCCCGGCCACGACGAGCCGGCGCGACGCGGGACGCTTGCCACGGACTGCTAGCCGGTCTCGGTGCGACGCGGGACTTTCGCCACGGACTGCCAGGCGGTGAAGCGGCCGCGGTTGTCCCTCAGTCACTGCGTCATGTGAGTTCATGTTTCCATCCTGCGGGCGGACGCCCGGTTCCCGACGATCGCCTACTCCGTCACGACCCAGGGATTGTAATCGCAGTCCAGTTCGAACGGCCGAACCTCGATGCCCGGAACGGCCATCCATTCCGACGTCCGCCTTGCGGGCGTCGTGAACGTCGCCGGATCGGTCACCGTAATCTCATGAGCCAGACGCAGTTCGTCCGCGCTCAGAATGAATCGCTCGACAATGGCAACGTCTTCGCTCTGGGGCACGCCGGCGGTGTTGTACCAGGGAAAGGAAACGCGGGTTGTTTCCACGACCAGCGTACGCTCATTCTCCCAACGGGCCACGGAGAATCCCATCGGCGTCGCGGGCTGGGCCTCGGGATTCATGTCGGTTGACAAGTAGAATACCCGTTCGGCATCGAACTCCTCGTTCCTGAAAACGATCCTGCCGTCTTCCTGAATAAACTCCCTCGGGTAGGGGCCGCCCATGGTCGCGGGCATGCCTCGCGTCTCGCACCTCACGACCCAGTTATCGCCCACGTCCCAGGCCGCCAGGAAGGCCTCGGCTTCGGGAGTCAGCGCGAGCGGGTTTGCCTGACCGCTGTTCCTGATGGCTCTCCACACGGTAAAAAACCCGTTCGGCTCGGCCTTCGCGTTCTCTTCCTGCCCCCAGGAATCGCCCTTGCCGTTGCCCAGGAGCTTCGCCTGCGGCCAATTTCGATCCATGTGGCGGAGCATCACCTCGGTATCCCCCGACACAAGTATGCTGTCGACGTTCATGTTGCTCGGCCGACGCGTCGAGGGCGATCCGATGGCGCGAACGGTGTCGCCGACCTGAATGGGCGCCCCTTCGACCCCCTGACGGACCAGGTGACTTACGGAATTGCCATTGAGATTCCACGTTTCTTCCCCACCGTCGTCCGTCCGCACCTTCAGGGAAAACCGGACATGGGGATTACGCCACACGACGTTGACGACCTCCCCCGCAAGCTCCCGCTTGACGTTTGGATCCCACTCGGCGTTCGAGTGATGGGCGGCTGCCGCTACGGGCAGGCACAACAGGGTCAGGAACAATTTCGGCTTGTCGGTCAATCTGACCATATGCATCTCCGCTGGACGTCCGCTCGATCCTATCGGATCACCCCGGCCGCGCCGGTGCCAAACTGCGCACGACTATCGCCCACTGTCGCGGAGAGTCCGAATCCGTTCGCTCAACGAATGGTATGCGGCTTGCTCTTCCCGTGAGAGTTCTCCGGCCAGGAGATTGACGTATTCGTAGGGGTCCTCCCGCAGATCGTAAAGCTCTTCCTCCCCCCGGAACCGCACCAGTTTGTAGCGCTGATTGCGCATCGCATAATCCCCGCTCTCCACTCCCGGGAGACCACCATTGAAACGGTCGGCGTAGAGCCAGTCCCGGCCGGATGGGGCGTCAGGGTTCGTCAACGCATAGAGAAAACTCTCTGAATCGTGAGTCACCTCATCCGGCACGGACTCCGCCGGATCGATCCCGGCCATTTCCATGATGGTGACGAACAGGTCCGTCGAGTTCACCAATACCTCGGACACGGCCCCGCGAGCAACGCCCGGACCCGTGATAATGAACGGCACGTTGACGCCGCCCTCGTAGATCGAGCCCTTTGCCCGTCCCGGCCGGAACGGTGCCTTCACGTTGTTACTGCTGGTTCCGTTGTCCCCCAGGAATATGACATAGGTATTTTCGCGAACGTCGGGATCCAGCGACGACAGAATCCGGCCGATCTGGGTATCCATCGCCTCGATCATTGCCGCAAAGTAAGCATCGGACATCTCGTCGGGTATGGATTCAGGGTCCAGATGCGAATAATCCGATTGCCAGGTTTCTTCGGGCGGCAGATGCAATGGCACATGCGGAAGATTGAATGCGAACCACAGAAACCACGGATCGTTGCCCCGCGCCTCGATCCACCGGATAGCGTCGTCCGCCTTGTCGACGGGCGTATAACCGGTCGTTCCCGCGACCTCGCCGTCAACGACCTTGATCCAACTGAAAAACGAATCGGTTGCCCCTTCGATCAGCCCCGAGAAATGATCGAAACCCACGAGATTGGGATGGTCGACCCACCCATTGGGGGCATCGGCCAGGTGCCACTTGCCGATGGCTGCGGTCGCGTACCCCAGATCGGCGTTGGTCTTGAATGCCATGGGCAGGCTGAACTCTTCGGGCAGAAGGTAGAAAGGCGCCTCACCAGGCCTGCCCATGCCCCCTCTCGGGCGCTCGAAAGATGCCCACTCGGGCCTCGCGGGGGGGTCGGGCATGGGCGGACCGTTCCCGACGGCGCGGCCGATACCGGTTCGGAATCCGTAGCGGCCCGTGATCACGGTTGCGCGGGTGGGCGAGCAGACCGGCTGCGACCAGAAATTCGTGAAGCGCAAGCCCTGGTTAGCCAACTCATCCAGAGCGGCCGTGGTTGGCGGGTTCTCCCCCAGTCCGTAAGAGGCCAGAGTCTCCACACCCATGTCGTCGCCAAAGATGAGCAGAATATTCGGCGCCGCGTTCAGCCCGCCGGACAGAATCAGAGCCGGAACCAGAACAATCGCCGGCGGCAGGATGTTTCTCTTTATGGCCATATAGCCTCATCTCGCCGCCAGCGGCGATTCAGTGCGTCATCGAGTAGATCAGGTAATTGACGGCGAACCGATAGGCCAGCGCTGTCATGGGCTCCGGGTACCAGGGATCGTCGGCGTGTTCCCAAGCATCGCCCATGTCCATATTGAAGTTGATGGCGACCATCAGCCGTCCGTCTTCGTCGAAGATACCGCGCCAATGAGGCACCGTGCCTTGCCGGTTTCCGCCGCGGCCGGGGATCTGGGTGCGCTGGTCGAGATCGTAGAGTACGTGCAGCAATGGGTGGTCTTCACCGAGTTCGAGAATCGGGCGGTCCGGGAAGACCCGGCGCATGGAATCATTGAATACGTACCACTCGTACTCCCCCCAGAAATCGTCCACCATGAGGAACCCGCCACGGTCCAGATATTCTCTCAGCAGCGCGGCTTCCGTCTCGTTGAGTTCCCACTGCCCGACTTCCACCGCGTACAGCCACGGGTAGTCGAAAACCCGCTCGTCGTCCAATGTGATCAGTCGGCCGCCGTCCCCGTAGTAGTCGACAGCCACCCCTTCCACCCGGGTCAGTCGGTTGACGCCCTGCATGAGGTGATATTCGGCGTCCGCATAGTCCGTGCTCCAGGAGCCGCCGCCGCCCCAGCCCCTGCCGCCACGCCGACTGCTGGGGGAATTCCTGTAGACGAGTCGGGCGAAGTGGAACTCCGCGGTAGGCTCCCCTTCAAGCCGGGCATCTCCGGACTGGGCCATCGCCGTGCCTGACCACGGACAACCCAGCACGACTGCCATGGCCAAGCCTGGTACGACGGAGTCAACACGCTTCAGGGATTTCAAGGCGATGTTCCCGGTCCGCTCTTCGACAAACTCAAGGAGATTATGGCACCCTATCGCGGCCAACAAAAATATTCCGTTGACCCGGAAGCTTATCCGCAGCTTCGACCGGCTTTTTCACATTCGGCTTCCGGAAACCACGCACAACCACCGAGGCGCCTCGGCCACCGCAGAAATTGGACCGCTCATGACACGATTACCCGGAATCCTGCTGTTGCTCGTGGCCGTAATGCCTACGCCCGTACTCGCGCAACAAAGCGCTCAACCTGACATTCTTTTCATTGCCATTGACGACCTCAACGATTGGGTCGGTCCCCTCGACGGACATCCGCAAGTCATAACCCCGAACATGGACCGGCTCGCCGAGCGCGGGATGGTGTTCACCAACGCCCATACGACCGCCCCCCTGTGCAATCCCGCCCGGACTGCGCTCATGAGCGGCCTGAGTCCCTCGACCTCTGGCGTCTATTTGAACTCGCCGGACTGGCGCACGCTCGATATATTCGAGGACATTCGCACGCTGCCCGGATACTTCCAGGACGCCGGCTACAGCACCCTTGGCGCGGGCAAGATGTTCCATTCCAGCACCTTCAATGCCTGGGCCTACTACGGCTACAACGACACCACCGCCTGGGATGCCTACTACCCTTCGCTGGACCGGCAAATCCCCGACGAAATCCGGCCCCATGAGCGCCCGGCCAACGGCTCGCCCTTTTCCGTGAATATCGACTGGGCACCGATTGCGGCCGACGACCGCGCCATGGGCGACGGTCAGGTTGTCGCATGGTCCGTCCGTCAACTTCTAGCCGAGACCGGCAGCCCGCGTTTCAACGCCGTGGGCATCTATCGTCCGCATCTGCCCTGGTACCTTCCGCAGAAGTACTTCGACCTGTATCCACTGGAGGGTGTCGAACTGCCAGCCATACTTGAAAACGATCTCGACGATATTTCCGAGATCGCCAAACTGCAGGGGGACTCCGCCGCCATGTCGCCGATGGGGATTCACGAGTGGGCTCTGGAGGCGGGCGTGTGGAAGGACGGCGTGCGCGCCTATCTGGCCAGCGTCAGCTTCGCCGACGCGATGCTCGGACAGGTACTCGATGCGTTGGAACAAAGCGGACGAGGGGACAATACGATCATAGTGCTGTTTTCGGATCACGGCTGGCATCTGGGTGAAAAGGCACGCTGGCGCAAACAAACGTTGTGGCGGGAATCCACGCGGGTGCCGCTAGTCGTGGTCGCCCCTGGCATCACGCAGCCGGGGAGCCGGTCCGATGTGCCGGTGTCGCTGCTGGATCTTTACCCTACGCTCACCGAACTGGCGGGGTTGCCGACGCCGGACCATGTTGAGGGCGTGAGCCTCCTGCCCTTGCTTGAGAATCCCGCGGCGTCATTGGAGCGAGCGGCCGTCGTGACAACCTTCCGTTACCGCAACCACGCGGTCAGCAGCGACCGCTACCGCTACATCGTCTACTCCGACGGTTCCGAGGAACTCTACGACCTTGAAACCGATCCGCACGAGTGGACCAACCGCGCCGCGGACCCCGCCCTGTCGGCAGTCAAGGCCGGGCTTGAGGAGTGGCTTCCCCGGCACGATGAACCCGACGCCCGAGCGCAGGAACCGTGATACGGAACGAGTTGGGCAGCCAACTGGGTCGCGCGCTCCTCGAAGGTATAATCGAACACAGATCATGAACTGGAAATTGCGAGATTGCCGCATGAATTTGTGCGCCGGACTGTCGCTGGCCACGTTCGCCGGGTTTGTGTACCCGGTCGATGCTGCCCGCGCCCAGGCGGACTTTGAAGGCATATGGATGTACAACGTGCCCCTGAGCGCGTTGGGACGAAGCGAAAGCGAACTGGGGCTGACCCCAGCGGGACAAGCCGAATGGGAGCACTACGACGCCCAGGATGATCCCCTGTTCCGATGCATCATGCCGGGCGTGCCAAGGGGCATCACGGACCCCTATCTGCTGGAAATCATCCAGCAGGAACACCAGGTCGTGATGTTGCGCGAGTACTTCCACCAGGTTCGCCGGATCTACATGGACGGTCGCGAGGCGCCGGACAACTGGCCACTGTCGATGAGTGGCTATTCCACCGGGCGCTGGGAGGGCGAAACGCTTGTGGTAACGACCACGCACCTGTCCCCCGAGAACTTCATGAACATCCAGGGTGACCCGTTCTCAGGCGACGAACGCACCTACGTCATTGAGCGTTACACGCGCACGGGAGACGAGTTGGTACTGGAAGCGGAAGTCCACGACCCGGCCTTCTACGAGAAACCCTATGCGATCGAATTCGGCTGGGACCTCGTGCCCGACGCGGAGATCTGGACGTACGAATGCGACCCGAAGTTCGGTGACTTCATGATCGAGACTGACCCGTGACAAACATGCGCACAAGCTTTTTGGCGATGATGCTGTTGGTGCTGATTGCCGCGACCACCCCCCCGGTGGTGGCACACCACAGCACGATGTTCTTCGACGTAAACGCGGAAATCGTGCACGAGAATGTGACGGTGGTCGAATTCCTGATCGCCAACCCGCATGGCGTACTGATCTACGTCGCAACCGACGAGGATGGCAACGAAGTGCGGTGGCAGGCGGAACTGCCCAGCGGCAACTTCACCAGGCGCGGGGGAATCAACGCGACCATGCTCAGCCCGGACGACCGACTGCCCGTCGTTGTGTCCTGGCCCGGCATACCCGGCCTTGCGAGAGAAAACACCTCGCGGTTGAAAAGCATGGAATTCCCCAACGGCGATGTGGCCACGTTTACGCCGGTGAGCGCAACACTGACGAAGGGGTCTGAATAGCCATTACGGCAGTCGGCCCGCTGCCGCGAGGCGTTTTTAACTGGCTTGTTCAAATGAAGGCTGTCGAACCGCATGCAGTCAACCGTTCTTTTTGGCAAAATACCCATTGATCCTAGATATCCAAGGAGATTCGGCATGTTCACTCTGCGACTGGTCTCACTGACGACGTTACTGATCTTCAGCAGTTCGGCCTTCGCCCAGCGGTGGGCGCCGTATACAAGCGAGAACGGTGAATACCGGATCATGGTGCCAAGTGGCCAGTTCGAGGTCGAAACCGTCGACTTCGAGACCGAATACGGGATCGTTGTGCCGGCCCAGATCCACACAGCGGAAGACTCGTACGGGACCTACACCCTGACCGTCGTTGACTACATCGATTCCTTGGCGCTGCACAGGGAGCGCATAGCTGAGCTCGATGGCATCTATCTCGATGTCTACGGTGAGGTGGACGTTCGCGGGTCCGTGGCGTATTTCGCCAGAATGATCCGCGAGAGAGCCGAATCCGTGGAGTATGACAACTACCACTACATCGGCCGGGTCGACGGCCACCAGCTTCATACGACCAATCCCGACGGCACGCGGACCTTTGCGGCCCTGTACCTGCTCGAGAGCAAGCTTTACGCCATCGATGCGACGATTGCTCCGGCAGCACCGACCGGCGGCATGTTCCAGCAGTCGTTCGAGTTCCTCGACGAGAACGGCGACAGGATCATGTTCCCACTCTTTCACGACGTGCGAAAAGTCAAGCTCGGCAGCGAGTGGCGGCCGGGCCGGTAGCGGTTTGGAATTCAGGTACAAAGCAATCAGGAGCCAGCAATGCAACTAAAGCGACTCGCCCTTGTCTTCATCGCGATCCAGGCAGTGACACTGACCGGTTGGGCGCACCACTCTCACGGCAACTACCAGATGACGCAATACACCGAGCTTGATGGGACGGTTACGGATCTCTACTTCATCAATCCGCATGCCTGGCTCTACATGGATGTCGAGACCGAGGCTGGAGAGACCGTGACATGGGCCATGGAGGCCGCGGGTGCCACGACGCTGACCAGGGCCGGAATTTCCGAGGATGACCTCACGCCGGGCGACAGGATCCACGTAAAGTGCCACGTGCTGCGGGACGGATCACCCGGTTGCCTGCTTGGCTTCGTGACGACTCCGGACGGCGTCGTGAAAGAGTGGGATTAGGTTGGACGGAGAATCTGCAAATGACCGGCAAGGTTGACTGGTACTACCACCGCAACGGGTGAACCGGCTGTACCCGGGCTTCCAAGTTTCTGGAGGCCAATAACATCGAAATCGGCGAGCGGGTCCCCGCGAGCAGGAAGCTGCAGGCAGCGGATGCGGCGGCGATGCTTGAGAGTGCGTCACGCCTGATTGCTGCAAAGGGCAGGAAGGTCAGCGAATTTTCCGGCGACAGCCTGTCTTCGCAGGAAGCCGTTCAGGCCATGCTCGGCCCAACGGGAAACCTGCGAGCCCCGACGGCCCGAGTCGGCGAGACGGTGCTGGTGGGATTCAATGAAGACGTCTATTCAAGCGTATTCGACTGAGGCGCCGGTGTAGCGGTCAATCAGCGCGTCCGGCGGACTTCACTGTCTCAGGGCTCCTGATCCTCCAAGAAGCGGCCGATCTGGTGCATTCGTTCATGTAGCACCGTAACAACGCCGATCGCCCTGTCGCCCAACCGCAATCGATCGGTAGGCGAATTACCGTCGGCTATTAGTTGGGAACGTCGACGTCGTTCGGGACTATCTGACCGACGATGAGTATGCGGCGCTTCAGGCGTCCATGGTTGCAGACCCGGAGGTTGGAGTGGTCATTAAAGGGATCTGGAGGCATTCGCAAGCTTCGCTGGCGAGCAGCAGGAGATTGAAAATGACTGAAAAGGGCCGAGATATCGGTCGAGAGATTCTCGATGGACTGCGCGAACTCAAACGGAAAGAACATTGCCGTATCGTGAATTTGCCGGACGTTGCTACTGTTCGGGAGAAGGCCGGCTTGTCACAGGCGCGCTTTGCCGAGTTGCTCGGAATATCGGTGAGGACGCTTCAAGACAGGGAGCAAGGGCGCCGACTCCCGTCGGGTGCGGCTCGCACGCTCCTTGCCATAGCCGAAAAGCATCCCAAGGTGTTGCTCGACGTGGCCTGAAGGCATGCCGAATTCGGCAGAACTCCGCGAATAACTCTCCGCTTCGGATTGGTGGAGCCGAGGAGATTCGAACTCCCGACCTCTGCATTGCGAACGCAGCGCTCTCCCAACTGAGCTACGGCCCCACCGCTCGATGAGCGCCGGATTATCCCGCATTTGCGGCAGCGTAGCCATATTCTGCCCTTATCGTGGAAGACGGCACGCGCAAGACCACTATCCCCCTGTCTTGATCCACGGCCGGTTGAGGCGGTAGTGTGTACGAGGTTCGGGTTACCGGCTACATTGAACCACTCAACCC
This sequence comes from Candidatus Rariloculaceae bacterium, assembly GCA_965262365.1. Lineage (GTDB taxonomy): Bacteria > Pseudomonadota > Gammaproteobacteria > Steroidobacterales > Rariloculaceae > UBA6522. Next base: position 824,854 of record OZ253541.1, on the reverse strand, counting down.
GCAGACAACCGACCGGAGCGGCAGATGACTACCACCACTCGCCGTGACTTGATGAAGGCCGCCGCCACGCTGGCGCCGCTGGCCCTTGCCCCTGCCGCCGCCAGGACTCAGGGCGTCGTCCGCGGGACGGGCGATCAATTCGACTACGTCATTGGCGGAGCCGGTCACAACAGCCTCCTTTGCGCAGCCTATCTGGCAAAAGCCGGCAACCGCGTGGTCGTACTGGAAGGACGAGCCATGATCGGAGGCGGCGTAAAGACCGCCGAAGTGCTCCTGCCCGGCTTCAAGGAGGACCTCTGCTCGACGGTGCACGGTGGTTACTCGCGCAACCCCGCGTATGTGAACAACGAGATCGGCCTGCGCGACTACGGTTACGAACTGATGGACCCGGAGATCGTCTCGCACGTTCCGTTTCTGGACGGTGCTTCGTTGACCGTATACCACGATGACCCCGAGCGCACTGCCGAGACGATTGCCACGGTATCGAGAAAAGACGCCGAGACATTCAGGCGTCTCGCAGAGTCGCGGGCCAGGTATCTCGGCATGTCCCCGGCGCAACGTTCCGCATCACGCGAAGGCACGTTCTGGCAGCGGCTTTCGGAGCTGTCGGGCTACGACGCCTGCAGGCTGATCTGGGAAAGCCCCCATGTGCAGGCGGCCAATCTCACCACCGGCCACTTCGGCGGCGTCGCGGGCAGCGATCTCGGTACCGGGAACCACGCCATCACCATGATCGGCCACTTGGGCGGACGACCGATTCCCAAGGGCGGCTCGGGCATGCTCGCGGAGGCGTTGGGGCGATACATCGAAGCCCGCGATGGCGTAGTACTGACCAACAAGCCGGTTGAGCAGCTCATCATCGAGCAAGGCCGTTGCGTGGGAATGGAATGCGCCGACGGCAGCCGGTACACGGCACGAAAGGGCGTGGTCACGACCATCCACATCAAGCATCTCGTGGAGATGGCGCCTCGCGAACTCTGGGGCGAGGAAATGCTCGACATGGTCGACATCTGGCAGCCGGAACACGCCATGTTCGCGTTCACGTTCGCGCTGTCGGCCCGGCCCACCTACACATCGTCGGAAGGCGGAACGATCCAGCCCTGCGAGGCGGCCATCCTGCAGCGCCCCGAGAGCATCTTCGTGCTCAATGCGGACCAGGCGAGCGGCGAACTCAACATCGACGACTATCCGCTGCAGATCGTGCACGCAACGAATGTTGATCCGACGCGGGCACCAGCGGGTTACGGCACCGTCAAGATCGAGGGCACCATACCGTATACGCTGAAGGAAGGGTCGGAGCATTGGGATACGCTCAAGGAGAAGGTCGCCGACCGGATGTTGGCGTACTACATGCGCCATACCACCAATCTCACCAGGGAAGACGTGCTTGCCAAGGTATTGATGAGCCCGCTGGATATCGAACGGATGAACCCGGCCATGTGGCGCGGCAGCGTGCATCAACGATTGCGGACGTTTGACGTCTACACGCCCTACCGCCTGCCGATACCGGGCCTTTATCACACTGGCGGGTGCACCGAGGGCGGCGGTTCGGTCACCGGTCGTCCCGGCCGGGCGGCGGCCGCCGTGGTGCTCGAGGATGACGGGCTTTCGCTCGAGGAAGTCGCCGCGCGTCCGGCCTAAAGCGTGGCGCGAGGTCAATCCGAAGGGCAAATGACGTTCCGGGCAGCGAAAAAACGCATGGATAGCCATATTCGGTCGCGCCAAGCGGCGCTGTTGGGTACCGCCTGTGCAGTGACGCTGCTCGCGCTCGGCGTCCGGGCTCAACAGGCGGCCTCGGTGTTGCAGGTGCCGGACAACCCAGCGTTGCCGCCTGCCCCGGAACAGCCCGTCGAATACAGCCATCGTACGCACCTTGCCCTGGGTCTCGTCTGCGAGGCGTGCCATGCCAATACGGCGGCAAACTCGCCTATCGGCTACCCTGAGACTGCCACGTGCATGGCCTGCCACAGTTCCATCGGCCGGGACCTGCCGCAGGTCGAACGGCTTGCGGAACTCGACGATTCGGGCGAGCCGATAGGCTGGGTCCGGGTCTACCAGGTGCTTGCGGGCGTCACGTGGGACCATGAGCCGCACTTGTCAGCCGGTGTCGATTGCGGGGCGTGTCATGGCGACATGGCGCAAGTGGACGCAACGACAATGACCACCAGCGTCACGTCGATGGCAAGCTGTATCGGTTGCCACCAGGCGCATGAGGCGGATACCGCCTGTTCGGTCTGTCATGCATGGCCGCTGGATGAGTTTCTTGATTTGTGACCCGGTAGACGCACGTTGCACGCGCAGCACAATGCGGGTTGAGAATTAAACAAACACGCAGGAGCAAGATCATGTACAAGTGCCTGGAAACACGGCTGGCCCGGCTGGCGCTGGGACTTGTCGCAGCGCTTTCGATCACCGCAGCGTTCGCGCACCACTCGGCCCGCATCACCTACGACATGGATACCGTCATCGAAATCCAGGGTGAGATCACGGGTGTGACCTGGCGCAACCCGCACGTGCGCTTCACCCTGAGCGGCGTGGACGAAGAAAACACGCCTGTGACATGGAACGTCGAAAGCATCCCGGTAACACGCCTGGACCGCGTCGGCATCACACGCGAAATGCTCGGCGTCGGCGATACCGTGACGGTGGCCGTATACCCTGCCAGGCGCCCCGTACGCGACGTCTACGCCATCAACATGCTGCTCGTCGACGGACGCGAGGCGTTGCTCGATACGCCCGTCGCCCGTTGGACGGACAACACCGTGGGTACCGGCCGCGACGAGACGCCGGGGACACCCAGCGCCGACGCCTCCCTGGGCATCTTCCGCGTCTGGAGCACCGATGGTTCGTTCCTGCGCACGGAGACGCGCTTTCTCACCGAAGGCGGAACGCTTGAATACCCGCTGACCGAGGCGGCCCGCGCCGCGCAGGCGGGCTGGGATCCGCTCGACCCGGGCAACCCCTTCCTCACCTGCATGCCCAAGGGAATGCCCACTATCATGCAGCAGCCCAACCCCGTCGAATTCATTGATAACGGCGATCACATCGTCTTTCTCATGGAGGAATTCGATACGAGGCGGGTCATCCACATGACCGACAATGCCGACGACCCGGACGCAACGCCATCCCCGCTGGGGCATTCCACCGGCCACTGGGAGGACGGCACGCTCGTGGTAAACACAAGCCGAATCAATTGGCCCTGGTATGACCAGAATGGCCTGCCCCAGAGCGACGCCGTGGAAACCGTGGAGCGCTTCACGGTGAACGAAGAAGGCAGCCGCCTGGAGTACGAAGTCGTCGTCACCGACCGATGGCTGTTCACCGAACCGGTAACGCTCGCCAAGTCATGGCGCTGGATCCCGGGCGATGAAGTGCTGCCATTCGACTGTACGGACGACTGAGCGAAAATGCCAAGACATGAGTGACGATCTGTCCCGCTACCACCGCCAGGTGCTGCTTCCCGGCTTCGGCGAGCAGGGGCAACGACGGCTGGGCAGATCGACTGCGTTCATACTCGGGTGCGGGGCGCTCGGCAGCATGGCCGCCGAACTTCTCGCTCGTGCCGGCGTCGGGCACCTGGTGATCGTGGATCGCGACTTCGTCGAGATCACGAACCTCCAGCGACAGGTGTTGTTCGACGAGCAGGATGTCGCGGACGCCATCCCCAAGGCGGAAGCCGCTCGGCGCCGACTGGCGGGAATCAATTCCACCGTCCGCGTAACGGCGATCGTCGACGATCTCAATCATGGCAATATCGACCGGTATGCGTCCGGCGCTGACATCCTCGTGGACGGTCTGGACAACTTTGAAACACGCTATCTCGCCAACGATTACGCAGTTAAGCACGGCATTCCCTATATCTACGGCGGCGCGGTCGGCACGATCGGCGCGGCATTCGCGATCCTGCCCCACACACCGGACGGGGACGCACCCTGGGAACAAGACGCCGGCGGCAGCCGGGCGACGCCGTGCCTGCGCTGCCTCTTCGAGGAAGCGCCGCCGCCCGGAACGACCCCAACCTGCGATACCGTGGGCGTGCTGGCTTCCGCCGTCACGACCATCGCAAGCTTTCAGGCAGCCGAGACGCTCAAGGTGCTCAGCGGGAACTTCGACCGTATCTGCCCGACGTTGCTCAACATGGATCTGTGGACGAATACCGTCATGCAACTCAAGGTCGCAAGCGCGTATGAACGCGGCGACTGTCCGTGCTGCAAGCATGGCCGCTTCGACTACCTGGAGGGCAAGCTCGGCTCCGGGGCGACGACACTCTGCGGCCGGGACGCCGTGCAGCTAACCCACAAGCAGAACCCGGGAGGGCTGGATCTCGACCGGGTTGCCGAACGCTTGCGCGAGCATGGCAATATGACCGCAAGCCCATATATGCTCCGCGCCAGTATCACCGACAGCGGAAACGCCTATACCCTCAGCCTTTTCCCGGATGGCCGTGCCATCGTCCACGGCACGGCCGAACCGAACGTGGCGCGCAGCATTTACGCGAAGTACGTCGGAATCTGAATCAAACTGTACCAACGGAGACCAACGTGGCTGCAATCCGAGCGGCGTTAGCGCGCCCTACCCGGTCTCGGGACCCACGACGGGATTGGTCAGCGTCCCGATGCTCTCGATCTCACACACGGCCGTATCGCCGGGTTGCATGTAGATCGGCGTCTCACGTGCCGTGCCCACACCCGACGGGCTGCCCATGGCGTAGATGTCGCCCGGTTCCATCGTGGCAATGTGGGAGACGTAGCTGAGCATGTCGTAGATGTCGTGAGTCATGTTGGCAGTGTTGGAGTCCTGCATGACCGTGCCGCTGAGAGTCAGCGTCTGCCTCAGGTTCAACGGCTCCGGTACGAACTCCTTCGGCACGATGAACGGACCCAGCGGCGCGAACGTATCGTGATTCTTCTGCAGGAACCAATCCGTGCCCATCCGGCCATCGCCCCGGCCGCCTCGATCCGACACATCGTTCTCAAGCGTGTATCCGAAGATATAGTCCTCGGCATCCTCGACCGCCACACGGCTCGCCGGCTGTCCGATCACAACCGCGAGTTCGCACTCCCAGTCCAGGTTCGAGCGCCCTGGTGGCATCCGGATCGACTCGCCGTCGGCAATGACCGTATTCGCCATCTTCAGGAACACATAGGGATTCTGGCGGCGGTCGTCCGACGTCCGCTCCCAGATTCCCGGAATGGGGTCAGGGATGGGCCCTTCTATGATTTCGCCGGGCCGCCCCGCCATCTCCGCAGCGTGCAACGCATAATTGGATGCCGCGTTGTAGATGATGTGCGGCCTGATGGGCGGCCGCACTCCGACATCGCTCGTGCTGCTGATGTAGGCCGCGCTCGTATCCGAGGCAGCCGCCGCAGCGATGGCTCGCAGTCTCGGAGCCAGATCATCGTAGCCCACGATGAGATCCGTCATATCCGTTGGGATATCGGGCCTGTCGCCCCCAAGCGACTCGTTGGCCTCGGCAATGTTGACCACGAGCGAGTCATTGAGCACGAGGCCAAGGTAAGTCTCGCCACCGTCCTCGAATGTACCGAGTTTGAACGGCACCACGTCCTGTGCGAGGACCAGGGACGGGATCGCCAAAATCAGCGTCAAAGTCACTGTCCATCTCATGAATTCTCTCCCTTCTTTGAAATGATACTCTTTGACAGTGCCGTCAAGGAATTTGAGTTCCGAATATAGCAGGAGGAACGCATGAGAATCATATTGATCGTGGCGGGACTGGCTCTACTCCCCGTCGCAGCCTCCGGGCACCACTCCCGAGCCCACTACACCGGGGAGATGCGTGAACTCGAGGGAGAAGTGGTCCGCCTGCGCAGGGGTAATCCACACACGGCCGTCGTGCTTGAGACCGCCACCGAATCCGGTGAAGCCGCCACCTGGCGGATCGATTTTCTCGGCACGCGCGGACTGGCCCGCGAGGCGCTGGAGGTCGGGCAACGACTGAGACTCGCGGGGCTGGAATCCGCCCACGGTCCCGGGGACCTGCTCGCGACCAACGTGCTGCTTCCGGACGGGAACGAGGTACTGCTCGGCGCGGTCGAGCCCTTCTGGTCGAGTGACCTGGAACGTGCTTCCACCCCAACGCGCGTGGACGTTCTCGTGGACGGCGTTGCGGAGAACCGGGGGCTGTTTCGCGTATGGAGTCCGCACGCCGAGGACTGGGAACGCTACAGCCGCCTGCAGCACAGTTATTTCTTCCTGGAGAGCGAGGAAGAGCGCGCGCGGGTTTGGTCGCAGGCCATCTTCGGCGGGTGGCGGTCGGAGCTCTATACCGAAGCTGCCCTCGCCGCTCGCGCCGATTGGGACCCGGTCGATAACTTTGCCACGCGCTGTGAGCCGGAGGGCATGCCGAGGCTCATGATGAATCCCCATCCTTTCGAGTTCGTGGACGAGGGTGAGCGGATCAGGCTGCGGTCGGAACTCTACGATATCGACCGCATCATCCACATGGATGCTTCCCGTCGTCCCGAAGATGTTTCTCCGTCATCGTTGGGTTACTCCACAGGTCGCTGGGACGGTGACACGCTGGTGGTCGATACGTCGCGAGTGAACTGGCGATGGCTGGACAACAGCGGCACACCCCAGAGTCAGGCGGTGGAGTATGAGGAACGATTTACCGTGAGCACGGTCCAGACGCGCCTGGACTACCAGTTGACCGTCACCGATCCTGCCACGTTCACCGAGCCGGCGGTATACGATCGCTACTGGGTGGCGCTGGTCGGAGCAAGCATTCAGACCTACAACTGCCAGGTCCTTTGAACTGAACGGCCCGTGGCAAGAGTCCCGCGTCGCATGCAGCGGGACTCTTGCCACGGGCCGCTAGCCTGTTCGTACCCCACCGAGGCCAGCGACGAGAGACCGACCGCGGGCGGACAGCGGTGCTCCCCTACTCGGCGGCTCCCAGCATCCGGATGACCCCGTCCTGTCTCGACGTGATGAAGATTTCCCCGTCCCGCCCTTCGCTGATATGGAGATCGGCACGGCCAACGGTTCTTCCCATGGTTTCCTCGACCAATTCCCACAGCGTGACGTCGCGGGTACTCCCGTCCGCGTTGCGAACGTAGAGTTGAACTTCCTCGATGTCCGCGAGGGTCTCCGGAATACCGTCGTCAGCCGCCTTCATATCGGAGACGTCGGCCGCGAAAACGCGTCCGCGCTGGATATCGCCGAACACGAACTTGCCCTGTAACTCGGCAACCGAACCGCGATAGGCAAAGCCGTTGGTGATTGCGATGCCCTCATCGTGGTCGTACATCGCCACGGGATAGATGAATGGATCCTCTGTCCGCCCGGCGAGAATGTCGTCGGGCAACGCATGGACCTGTTCCATCTGTCCGCCCGGCAAATTGACGCCATTGTCGAAGATGCCTTCGCGCCGGAACCAGCCGTAGTTGCCGCCCGGATGGACGATGTTGATCTCCTCGATCTGCATGTTCCCGATTTCGGCGGCGAACATGGTTCCATCGCTGTGGTCCCAGGAAAAGCGATGGGCGTTGCGGAAACCGTGAGCATAGATTTCACCCAGGGTATCGGGATCGCCGTCCGCTGCCCATGGGTTGGAGGCCGGAATCGTATAGTCGCCCACGCCCCTGGTACCGCCCGACTCGGAGGGGCTGCGGGAATCGATGCGCAAGATAGCGCCAACGAGCGAGTCCAGTCGTTGCAACTGCCCCGGATTGATCGCGTTCGGACCCCCACCGTTGCTGAAGCCGAGATCGCTGCCGCTGATATAGAGCAGCCCGTAGTCCTCATCGCCGGGTTGAGCGGTCGGATTGAAGCCCACGTACCCGTACGGGTGAAAGAACCGTTCGACCACATGGGCAACCCGAAGGAGTTCCCGCCGGGTGCCTTCGAATTCGTTCGCCGCGGGATCGTTCGTGCGCCACTCCGTGATGACGTTGTGGTAGGTCACATCGGTGGGACCGAACTCCGGCGGAATGAAGTCCAGGTCGGCAGAGTTACCGGCCACATTTTCGCCGTGGACGGTATAGAAAAGTCCGTTCGCAGCGAATTCAGGATGGAATTCGAAGCCGATAAAGCCGCTTTCCAGTCCATTGTAGACCCCGTGCGGAAAGGCCCCCGAGACATCGACGTAGAGCGAGGTTTCCCCGTCTTCATCGATCAGGTAAAGGCCTCCACGCGAGTCGTTTGCAAACCGCCGCCCGTCAGCCAGGTCCCGAACGAAGCTGACGCGGGCCCAGGCCTCCGGATCCACATCCTCTTCCGGGGGGTGCTTTGCACGCGAGTCGGGGAGCCTTGCGACCGTGGCGATTTCCACGCGCAACCCCTGATTCGCGATCGGTTCCGGGATGGGATTCTCGACCTGCGCATGAGAGAGCGTCGCGGCAAGAATTGCCGGCACGCCAAGCAAGCCGACCACTATACGCTCCATGTCACGCCTCCATCCGAATACCGTGTATACGGAACTTGCCGCCCGAGAGCGGTCCGCACCGATCGTGAATTCGGTATCCGCTATCCCGTCAGGTGCTCGCGGAAGAACTCGATGGTCCGGCTCCATGCCAGATTCGCGGCTTCTTCGTTGTAACGCGGCGTGGAATTGTTGTGGAAACCGTGACTGGTACCCGCGTACGTATGCATCTGATGGTCCACGCCGCTTGCCTGCATCGCGGCCTCGTAGTCGGACCACATGGAGTTGATGCGGTCGTCGTTCTCTGCGTACTGGATCATCATCGCGGCGCGCATACTCGATACGTCCTCGGTGGCCGGCGCGGCGCCGTAAAACGGCACACCGGCGCCCAGGTCCTCGCCGAGTTCCACGGCCAGTCGATTGGTCATGCCGCCGCCCCAGCAGAACCCCGTGGCCCCGAGACGGCCAGTGGAAAGTTCATGCGACTGCAGGTAGCGCGCACTGTTGACCATGTCCTGGCTCAGCTCGGCCGGGTCCAGGCCCCGCTGCAGCTCGCGCCCGTCATCGTCGTTGCCGGGATAGCCCCCCACGGGCGACAGCCCGTCCGGCGCCAGCGCCAGAAAACCGTCCACGGCCGCTCGCCGGGCGACGTCCTCAACGTACGGATTCAGGCCGCGGTTCTCGTGGATCACGAGCACTGACGGAAAGGGACCCTCACCCGATGGCTGAGCAAGGTATCCGCGCATCATCCCGGAAGTACCGCCCGGCGACGGGTACTCCACGTACAGCCCTCGCATGCGCTCGTCCGTGAAGGAAATGGTCTGTGCCTCGGCATAACGCGGCAAAAGCGCCTGTGCCATCCACAGCGCCGAGACGCCGCCGATTGTAATGGTCGCCGCGCGGCTCATGAACTCCCGCCGGTCGATGAAACCGTGGCAGTATTCGTCGTAGAGGTCGAAGATTCGTTGGTCGATTTCCTGTGCCATGGGTGATCCCTCCTCGATGTGCACTCGCTTTGTTCTCCAGGCTACCGCAAAAAGTAGCCATGCCGGTCTTTTCGGCTGCTCAGATAATACAACATACGACAGCACCGCGGGTCCGCCACTAGGAACAGCCGAAACGGCAACGCATAATGGGCGACTGTAGCGGCTCAGGGGATCGGTTAATGCAGCACGGACACGAGCGCCGGACAGCGGTGCGCGGGAAAGTCGTTGCCACCGGGGTACCCTTCACCGCGACGTTGTGCCTCGCCATCGCCGGCTGCAGCGATCCCGCGCCGCCGACCAGCGACGCGGCGATGACCTGGCTCGCCGGCGACCATCATGTGCATTCGCGCTACAGCGTCCTTTGGGATCGGGACGTGGACCCGCCCGAACCCCGCATCGGCGCCCACGGTGTCTACCCCATCGCCCTGAATGCGCTGATGGCCAGGCACTACGGGCTCGCCTGGATGGTGACCACGGATCACGGCGGGCGCTTGCACAGCAAACTCTATCTGGACGAAGCCTATCCGAATCTTCAGGTCGCCCGCGAAGTGGTCCCGGAAATCATCCAGTTCTATGGCGTTGAACTGAACACGCCGGGCGGCGATCACAGCAGCGTCATCTTTCCCCACAGCCACGACGAAGCCCAGCGACTCTACGAGTTCGAATCGAGGTTCGATCGACGAAATGCCGGCCCTTCGGATCCCGATGTCGACACCGAGGCCCGAATGCTGGAAGCGCTGCGAGTCCTGGACGGGCTGCCCGAGAAACCCGTCGTCATCGCCAATCATCCGTCCCGGACCGCTATGGGTGGTGAATCCTACGGGGCCTACACGCCGGAAGAGTTTCGTTCCTGGAACGATACGGCACCGGACGTGGCCGTGGGCATGGTCGGCTCCCCGGGCCATCAGGCGCTCTCGATCAACCGCGACGGTTCCCTTCGCGAACGCGGGACGCGCGGACAATACAGCGGCGTTCGAACCCGCGGCGGTTTCGATCCGATGACCTCGATCCTGGGCGGCCTCTGGGATTCGATGCTCGGCGAGGGCCGCCGCTGGTGGATCACCGCCAATTCGGACTCCCACCGGCATTGGAGCGACGGCGGCCCGGACTTCTGGCCAGGTGAATATTCAATGACCCATGTCTATTCGCGGGAAAGCAGCGCCGACATCCTCGAAGCGCTTCGATCCGGCCGCATTTTCGTTGCAACGGGCGGCCTCGTGTCCGAACTCTACGTAAACGCCGCAACCACGGGCGGCAACGTGGCGGACATCGGTGGAACGCTGCAATTCGAGCCCGGTGAAAGCATTGTAGTGATGATTCGACTGCGTGATCCGCAAGGTCAGAATCCCCACGGCGACAGCCCGGGCGTCAGTCGCGTGGATCTGATCTCCGGCGACATCACCGGGCCGGTCGCTGACCGGAGTCAGGATACCAACCCCACCACGCGAATTATCCGTCGATTCGAAGAAGATGACTGGACCCGCGACGGCGAGTTCATCGCCATGACAGAGCGTTTGGACGATGTCAGCGGCGGTCTGTATCTTCGAGTCAGAGGTACCAATACCACCGAGCTTGAACCGGCGGAGGACACGCGCGGCGAAGATCCGTGGACCGACCTGTGGTTCTACTCCAACCCGATCTTTGTTGAAGTAGACTGAATCCGGGAGAAAAATGCGATGAGATTCACCAGAGACTGCTGCACCGTCGTCACGATGGCGCTATTGGCCCTTCCGACCACGCTGCTCGCCCACCACTCCATGTCCGAGTTCGACCGGGAGGTGACGCTCGAACTTGAGGGTGAAATCGTTGACGTCTCCTGGACAAATCCGCACGTTCTTCTGTGGTTGTCGACGACGGACGAGAACGGTACCGAGGCCGTCTGGGAACTCGAGAGCAATGCAGTCAGCGCTCAGCGCAGGCGCGGCCTCACCGGTGACCTGGTGGAAGTCGGGCAACGGGTGCGCGTTGCCGGCTCGCCGTCCACGCGTCGCGATGCTTACCTGCAGGTCCAAAACGTGCTCCTGCCCGACGGTGTCGAACTCCTGATGGGCGGTGCCCGGGTAGCCCGATGGTCCGAAACCACGGTCGGCGGCGACCCCTGGAGCGTGGACCCGGAGAAGGCCGCGGCCGCCGAAGGTCAGGGCATCTTCCGGGTCTGGAGCCGCGCCGTCGGCGTCTGGTACTTCGGGGCCGACAGGGGCGGCTACAGGCTGACCCCGGAAGCGGCGGCCGCCAGCGCCGCCTGGGACGACCTTGAAGACAATCCCATCCTGGACTGCATTCCGCCAGGCATGCCCACCATCATGGGCAATCCCTACCCCATGGAATTCGTGCAGGCCGACGACGTGGTCGAACTGCGATTCGAGGAATTCGATCTCGTGCGCAGGATCCACCTTGACTCGACCGTCGACCCCGCCCGCGTGGCCGCCTCGCCACTGGGCTATTCGGTGGGGCGGTGGGAAGGCGACACGCTGATGGTCACCACCAGCCGCATCAATTGGCCCTACTTCGATCGGGTGGGCGCGCCCCAAAGCACGGACGTCGTTGTCGAGGAATCGATTCGTGCGCTCGATGAAGGCGAGCGGCTCGAATACATCATGACCGTAACGGACCCCTCAACCTTGCTGGAGCCCTTCGTATGGCAAGGCGCCTGGGAATGGCGGCGAGGTGAGGAGGTCGGACGATACGACTGCACGCTGGAGGGGTAGGCACCATGACTGGCAGCCCCAATATACCTGACAGAGGGATGGGCGCCACGGCCAGCGGGATGGGCGCCACGGCGCCGACGCGACGAATTCTCGGTTGGACCCGGACGAGCTCGAAATCCTTGCCCCGGTCTACTGAATCTGTCGCTGTTCCCCGCCGGGCATGGTGATGGTCAAAAGGCGCATGAGAGGGCGGCCGTCGCGCGAGGGGATGCCGACGACGGCAATTTCCTGACCCGGTTCGAGCGTTTGCGGCGTCAACCCCTTGCGAACCAGCATCCCCGGAGGGTAGGACTCGATTTCCCAGGCTGTCTCGACGCCCGCTTCATCAACCACGCTCAGATGGATATACGAGTGGGGTGCAACAAATTCAAAGGCAGTGACCCGGCCGCTGACCTCGACGGTCATGGACGTATCAAATAGCGCCGGCAGGGAATGGTGAGCGTTGGCTACGGTCGCCAGTGCCAGTGCAATCAGCGCAATACTTTGCCGCAACTGCCGCGTACCGGCCATCAGAATCTCTTGTCTTCGGGGTCGCATATCGACTCGAAAATCATACCGCCCGGGTCCAGTTCCCAGGTAAAGCTGCGGGACCACGGTGCGACGAAGGTTTCCGGCGCCGTGATGGTGACATCCGCTTCAAGTCCCTGGCCCTCATCTACCAGCCGGTAGTGCTCGACGACCGAGACGTCGCCGTACTGGGGGATGCCCCCGCCGCTCAGCAGCCCGGGCGCGACACGGGTGGTTTCCACGACCAACTCATCCCCGGCCCAGCTTCCTGTGGAATATCCCGAGATGGCGGGCGGCAGGTAGTCGGGAAGTTCGCGATCGTCCATGTAGATGCGCCGTATCATACCGAACGACTCGTACAGAAATGCCAGCATATCGTCGGTCTGTACGATCTCAAACGGATAGATGATCAGGCCGGAACGGGGAAATCCCGGCGGGACGCATCGAATCACCGGGTCATTTAGGGGATCGAACGTGTCCAGGTCCGCCTGGGCTCTTGGCGTGAGCGCCGGGCGGATTCCGCCACCGCCGCCGCGCGGCGAAGTGGCAAGCCACACGCCGCCCATGTCGGGCGGGTTCGCCGCAAGGTCCTGCGACACGGCGTTGCCCCACACTGTTGCAAGAGCAATCAATGCTATCCACCCACGCTGGCGTCCGGCAATGCCGACCAGCGGACTCCTGGACCACGTTGCTGTCATCTGCCTTGAAATACTCTTGCAAACAGTTCGATAAGCGCACCCGCAAGGGTACGCCACAACTGGTGGCGCGACAATAATCAGCCGGCTCGCTGCGCGGCATCGTCGAGGCGGAAGGCAGCCGGTTTCGGGACACCGAAAGCATCGACCCGGCCGGCGGCAAGATCATCGGCGTCGTGAAACCGGCTCCGTTCGAACGGGCGCTGGGTGCGGCACCGCTACCCGCTTTGTGCCGCGAGACTTGTGCCATTCAGCCTGGCGAGCGAGGACGGAGCAATCGTCGTCGATAGTCGTTAGGATTGGACCATCGAATTACCACCCAGTCGGATTCGAGGGAGAACGACCCCATGAACAGGATTGCGCATCTTGGAATTTCCTTGCTTCTGACCGGCGGCGTGATCGCCCTGCCCGTCCAGGCATAGAATTTTTCACCCGATGAGATGGAGATCATCCAGATCAACGATGACATGTACGTCATCCACAACGAGGTCGTGCCGGGCAACGTCACCGTGTTGGTAACCGACGAAGGCGTGCTGCTGGTCGACGACAAGTACGAGGCCAACTACGAGGGGATCGTCGAACTGGTCGCATCGGTCACCGACCAGCCCGTGCGCTACGTCGTCAACACGCACCATCACGGCGACCACGCCGGCTCCAACGCAGCTTTCCAGGCAGCGGGCGCACAGATCGTCGCCTCGGAGAAGGCCCGGGAGAACATGGTCGAAACGGGCGCGGCAGGGCTGCCCGCCTTCACGACCGAAGACCACGCCCGAATCCATCTGGGCGGCCGAATGATCGATCTTTTCCAATTTGGGCGCGCCCACACAGACGGCGATGTAGTGGTCTACTTTCCCCAGTACCAGGTGTTGTCCGCGGGCGACCTGTTCACGTACGGAAACGCGACGCCGCTGCTGATCGACTACTCCGGCGGCGGCAGCGCCCGGGACTGGACGCGGACCCTGGACGACGTGCTCATGCTCGGCTTCGAAACCGTGGTGCCCGGTCACGGCATGGTGACCGACAGAGCGGCGCTTGAGGAGTTCACGGGCATCGTCGCCGCCTTGCGCGACCGTACCCGGGAAATGCTGGCCGCGGAGAATTCCCGCGACGAGATCGAGGCCATGTTGCGCGAGGAGTTCTACTGGCAGGACCTGCACGTGGGCCGGGGCCTTGACGGCCTGCTGGCGGAAATGCGTTAACGCAGAGCAGCAAGGGTTCCCGTGGAACGTACTCAACCGAAAACAACTTGCGCATCTGAACGCTTGTGGACGCGCCAATACGCCACTATCAGTTGGATAGAGCACTAAGTTAATCGGAAGTACGGGTAAATCGGGAAGATCATCGCGAGAATCGTCGTTCCCGCGGCGCGCGTCGACTGGACCAGGTGCGACACGCCGACCGCCGTGGCGGCAAACACGAGTCCGGGCCCCAGTTGCCCCGGCCACAAGCCGCCGATGACCGCATGCTGCCCCATGAGTCGTCTCATGGCGGTCTCCCAAACTTCTTATCTGTTACTATAGTTTGTCGAGTGCCGCCATCGCGCAAGGCCGTGCGTGGCGAGGACACGGAACACGGTTTTGGAGTAATCCATGAAGAAATTCGTAGCCATTTGCCTTGGTGCTGCGGTTCTTGCAGTTGGTTCAACGGGCTGGGGTCACCATTCGGCGTTGATGTTCGATTTCGAGAAGGAAGTCACGCTGGACGGCGTCGTCAAGGAGTTTCAGTACACCAATCCGCATTCATGGCTGCTGGTGGACGTGACAAATGACGATGGCACCGTCACCACATGGGGATTTGAGGCCGAGGGTCCCAGCACGCTGATGCGGGCAGGAATTAGCAGGAGCGACCTGTCCCCCGGTACCGGGCTGAGCATTACCGGCAATCCCATGAAGGATGGACGCCCTGCAGCGGCCTGGATTACGGCGACACGCGCGGATGGCGAGAAGTTCAATCCCCGCGCGAGATTTGCCGCTCAGTAACCGAATCCGGCGGGGACAGATTCCAGCAGGTTCACCATGAGCAGCGAACCACCTGTACTCGACGACCCTTACGTGGTCGTATCGGTGCGCAGGTCCGAGACGCCCCCCGGAGCGGAGGGCACGGGCTGGCACCGTTACGAGATCGTTCAGGGCAAGAACAAGATCAATGGCTTCCGGCAAGGCAGCCGTGAGGACGTGACCGAAGCGGTGTCCGAGATCGCCGCCAGACTCAACGAGCGCCGCTCAGGAAAGCGTGGACGGGTCAAGCTGACGGCGCCGCAGAAGAAGAAAAGCTAGGCGCATAGAGTTTGTCCTTCAAGGGTTGCCGGAGAATGAAGAGCAAGCCCGTCAGAATGCAAGAGATGCTCGCGCGCACGGCCCGCTTCAAGCGGCTGGTGCCAAGTACGGAAGCGTTTGTCGACACGCGCCTGCCCGAGTACCAGCGAGAAATCTTCAATGTGATCGGCGAGGGAGTCACCGAAGACGCCGGCCTCGAAGTAGCCATCACGGACGTGGAAGGGTTCAACGTCACCTATATCGGTGCGGTCCCGGGCAAGGGCGCCGCGCTGCATTCCCACGACACGGTGGAAGTGTTCTTCGCAATGACGGGGCGCTGGGCGTTGTACTGGGGAGATGACGGCGAGCAGGAAATCGAGTTGGACACCCTGGACATGATCTCGGTACCAGCAGGCGTCATGCGTGGCTTCCGGAACATCGGCGAGTCCCATGCGTACATGATGGCCATTCATGGCGCGACGGACGCGGGCCGCGTGGCGTGGTCTCCAAAGATCCTGAAGCGCGCGGTGGAGACGGGTCTCAGGCTTGACGCGGAAGGCTATCTGATCAAATAGGGCCTGGCTCTTCGGCCACCCATGAAGCTAGCCCGCGTGGATGGAGTTGCCCGGCAGGACCGCCTGCCGTTCGTCCAGAATCAACTGTTCCTCCAGGTTCGGCGCCGCTTCCTCCAGCAGTTCCCAGGGCATTGGTTCGTCGACGGGAAGTTCCTCTTCCTCGGGATTCTCGAATTGGGGCCGATCCGGCGCGGTTTCCGGAATGACAGGAATATCCGGTAGTTGGCGGCCGCGATCGGGGGCGGGAAAATAGTCCGTAATCCTGAAATACTGCGTGGTGTCCCGCAACAGGTACTTGCTGGTCACGTCATTCATGAAGAACAACAGCCCTATGGTGATGGCCGCAGCCCCGAAAGCCGCAAGTAACAGGCGAGGAATCATCGTCCCATTCTAGCTCGTCAACCCGCATCAATCGATCCCTTTGGACGCAGAACAGGAAAGTTGACCACCATTTCCGGCGATACCCGATCCAGGTCGAGGTCAGGATTGTATTGGCGCACCAACCAGACGGGCACCCGAAAATCCTGCAGGGCGAGTTCCCAAAGGGACTCCCCGAGCTCGACCACGTGATGCTCGACCCCGGTGACATCGTAGGCCTGGAAGAACGCTTCCTGGGTTTCCTGCTGGTAGGCGACACGCCTGGCCTCGAACGCTGCCTGCGACACCTCGGAGAAGTCCAGCCTCAGTCGTCGCCCGATGACGACCGGCTCACGGAAAGGCATGCTATTGACGTCCCGAAGCCGTTGGGTTCGAATCTCCAGCCAATCCGCGTAGTGGCCCAGGGTTTCCAGCGCCTGGACCTCGATGGTCCCGTCCTCGCGAACAAGGTAGTCGCTGGGATCCGCCGCCATCTCCGCCTGGTCGCTGGCCAACACGTTGACCGGGTCTTCCGATTCGGCGTCAACGGCCGCCAGGGCTGGCGCGCTCGGGTCGAATTGCACCTCCGGCTCCGGTGCAGCCGCGGGCGCGGCAGCTACCGCCTCCGGTGGCGGCGCCGGATCAACGACTGTTGCTGGTTCTTCTTCCTCCGCAGCCGCTACGCCGGAACCATCGGCAGTGGATTCCGGCGAATTCGCCTCAACCGATCCGCCGACCACCAACTCCTGGCCGATGTAAATCCGGTCCGCATTCGCAATCGCATTCCGTGCCAGCAAGTCCCCGGGACTGACCCCGTACATCCGCGCGATTTGAGCAATGCTGTCGCCGGCGCGGACGATATACGTATCACCATCCCCGGACGGTAAACCGTCTCGCTGTGCCAGCGTGACCGGCCGTGCCCCGTTGTTCCCGGGCAACCGCAACTCCTGGCCGACGCGGATGAAGTTCTGACTCCGAAGGTTGTTGAACTGGACCAGCGCACTTTGACTGACCCTGTAACGCGCTGCGATACCGGAGATGGTCTCACCGCGCTGGACTCGATGCAGCACATCGGGGCGCTGCGCCGTAAAGCGCAAGGATGCGGGCACCGTGGCGATCCGCTCGGCTGCATTCGGAACGTCGTCCGCCGGCACACGCAGCCGGAATCCTCTGGGGACGAATTTCTCCTCGCTCCAGACCGCCGCCGTCAACGCGGGATTCCAGTTACGCAAGGCGTCATGACTGATATCGAAGGCATCCGTGAGTGTGGACGCGGTGACGTAATCGGGCACGCTCACGATCAATGTGTTCGCTTCCGGATCCGGAATCAACGGGCCGAAATACTCTTCCGCGTTGGCGTCGACATCCACGGCCGCAAGAAACGCCACGTAGAAATTTCGCGAGGCGAACCCGAACACACGACCCTTGTATTCGCGAAGAATGACTTCAATGCGGTCGGTCCCGGTGCTGCGCACAGCATTTCGCATGCCTGACTGGCCGTGGTTGTAGGCGGTAATCGCCAGCGCCCAGTTCTGCAGCACTTCGTAATTGTCGCGCAGCAGCCGCGCTGCAGCCACCGTGGAGAAAAACGGGTCGCGACGGTCGTCAACGATGTGATCGATGCGCATGTAACGCAGGCCGGTCGAGCGGGTGAACTGCCACATGCCCGCGGCGCCCGCCCTGGAGTACGCCGTGGGGTCGAATGAGGATTCCACATGGGGCAATGCGGCCAGCTCGATGGGAACCCCTTCCTCCTGCAGTACCTCGTATATGTAGGGCTTCCAGCGACCGGCGCGAATCAGACCGGCACGGAACCGGTCGGACTGACCGAGCTGAAAACGCAGGCGATCGACCGCGGATGCAAGCGTCTGATTGCCGACCCCCTCAGGCCAGAGAGACAATATGCGTTGTTCCTCCTGGCTCAGGTTGTCGCGCTTTCCGGTTGCAAGCGTCCTCAGCGTCCCGCGAATGGACTCAATGGCGGCGTTGATCTCGTTCCGCCGGCTCCGTTGGCTGGCATCCTCGTCGAATCGCATGGTGCGATAGACGACGTCCAGGTATTGGTCGTCGTGGATAAAGCCACTGTCGGTGTCGACTTCGGTGTAGACGCGGGTCCAGAAACGGATGTCGGGCTCGATTTCCGGGGGACGCGGCAGTTCCTGAGCGAGCAGAATTCCCGTCAGGAAGACACCAACCGGCCCTGCCAGCAGGGCCATGAAGCGAGCGGAGAGACGTGTATCGGGCAGGAACGTTCGAACCGATGTCATCGCGTACGGGACTCCAGGGGGTGTCAATGATTACAACAAAGTTTCGGGCTCGTATCCACACCAATGCGTCCACGGCCTGAAGCATTCACCGCCTTCGGATTGACGACGACTCGCTTCAGACCGCTTACGGTCAGCGAAAGCCAATTTCCCCGCAAGACCGTGACCAGCGCGGCCGGTACAGCCCGCGTATGGAAGAAATCCAGGATGCTCATGTGCAAGGACGCCTATGCCGTATCAAATGGGTGGCGGCGAATGATCACCGCCTCACGGCCCGGCCCCGTCGAGACGATATCCACGGGAATTTCTACTTCTTCCTCTATTCGCCGCAGGAAATCCCGGGCAGCACCAGGCAATTCCGAGTACGCGGTCTTGCCCGAAGTCGGTTCACGCCATCCCGGCATGCATTCGTATATCGGCTCGCACTCGCCGTATCGGTCCATCAGCAACGGTGAGGTCTTCAAGTGTTCGCCGTCCAGACGGTATCCCGTGCAGATCTTGACTTCGTCCAGCCCATCGAGGACATCGAGCTTGGTTACGCACAGGCCGGTAAGGGAGTTGGTAAACGCGGCCCGGCGCAAGGCCACGGCGTCGAACCAGCCGCATCGCCGCGGCCGACCCGTCGTAGAGCCGAACTCGGCGCCCACCCGCGCGAGATGACGACCCATGTCGTCGAACAGTTCGGTGGGAAACGGCCCCGCGCCAACCCGGGTGGTATAGGCCTTGACGATGCCCAGCACGCAGTCGATGGGCGCCGGGCCCATACCGGTGCCTGTGGCAGCGCCGCCAATGGTCGTATTGGAGGAAGTGACGAACGGATAAGTCCCCAGGTCGATATCCAGCAGGGCGCCCTGTGCGCCCTCGAAGAGCACGCTGCGGCCCGCGCACTGCATTTCCTGCAGCAGTTTGGGCACGTCGGCAATGAGCGGCTTCACCCGTGTGGAAAGATTCGCGAGGCGATCCAGTTCCGAATCCAGGCAAACCGGCTCGGCGGAATAGTACTTCTGAAGCAGGAAATTGTGCAGATCGAGCAGACCGACCAAACGCTCCCGGAGTTGTTTCGGATCGAACAAATCCGCAACCCGCAGTGCCCGCCGCGCCACCTTGTCTTCGTAGGCAGGACCGATACCTCGCCCCGTGGTACCGATGGCCTCGGCCCCAAGAGCCCGCTCGCGAGCGTGATCCAGGGCCTTGTGGGACGAAAGGATCAGGGGACACGCCGGTGACAGCCTGAGCCGCTCATCCACGGGAACTCCCTTCTGCGCCAACCGATCCATCTCCTGCACCAGCGCTTCGAGACACAACACCACGCCGTTGCCAATCAGACAGACGACTCCGGATCGCAGGATACCGGAGGGAATCAGGTGCAGAACGGTCCGTTCACCGTCGATAACCAACGTGTGTCCTGCGTTGTGTCCTCCCTGGAAGCGAACCACTGCGTGAGCGCGTTCGGCGAGCAGGTCCACGATGGCACCCTTGCCCTCATCGCCCCACTGCGTGCCGATAACGACGACGTTACGGCTCAACAGTCAGCTCCGCACGACATACAAGAGCACAAGTCCGGCGATCGACAGGGCCAATCCAAGACTCCGCAGCTGGCCGTCATTCATCTGCGAGATACCAGCCACACCGCGGCGCCAGGCGCGCGGCGCTGCGAAGGGGAACAGGCCCTCGATGATCAGGAGAAACGCAACGCCGGCGAGAAGATCTGACCAGGCCACGGGCTTCTTGGTTAGGGCGTCGAGCCCGTTTGCACCTGCAAGAACTTGAAGAACTCGCTATCGGGGCTCAACACCAACACGTCCTGCTCCCCGCCGATGGCTTCACGGTATGCCGACATGCTGCGATAAAACGAATAGAACTCGGGGTCCTGGTTAAAGGCGCTGGCGTAGATTGCCGCGGCCCTGGCGTCCCCTTCTCCACGCATTCGCTCGGCATCCCGGTACGCCTCGGCGAGAATCACGGTGCTCTGCCTGTCGGCATCCGCCCGAATCCGCTCCGACTCCTCGGCCCCCTCGGCCCGAAGCTGCGAGGCAACGCGGCCGCGCTCCTGCTGCATCCGCGCGTACACCGAGCCGCTGACTTCGTCCGACAACTCGATTCGCATCACCCGCACGTCGACGACATTCAGTCCCAGCTCCGGCGCCTGCCGTGCTGCCATTACCAGCATCTGCTCCATCAGTTCCGAGCGCTCGGCTGCAACCACCTCCTGCACGGTGCGCTGCGAGAACTCGGCCTTGATGCCCTCGCGAATAATCGACGACAGGCGTTCAGTTGCAAACCTCTCATCCCCGCCGGCCGCGCGGTAGTACTGGGCCGGGTCCGCGATCCGCCAGGTAATGAAGTAATCAACAATGAGGTTCTTCTTTTCGCCGGTTAGAAACCGTTCCTGAGATTCTTCGTAAGTCAGAACCCGGTCGGGAAACTTCTCGATGTTGTTGACGAAGGGAATCTTGAAGTGCAGGCCGGGCTCATAATCCGACTTGACTATTTCACCGAATCTGAACTTGATGACATGCTCGCGTTCATCCACCGTAAAGACGGTAAGCCAAATGGTGACGGCTGCAAACACCGACAGCGAAAATGCCAGATTGAATTTCGAACCCATCGTTATTCCCCCGTTTTATCGGCTTTCGCGAACGCGCGCGCTTGAACCCAGCCCGCCGGCGAGCGGCCCGCTCGAGGGCGTCAGCACATCCTGTGGGCTGCCGGCGCGCCGCTCCACCAAGCGATCCAGCGGCAGATAGATCAGGTTACCGCCGCCTTCTGAATCCAGGAGTACCTTGGTGGAGTCTGCCAGGACCCGTTCAAGCGTCTCGAGATACATTCGCTGACGCGTCACCTCCGGCGCCTTTTCGTACTCGCGAAGAATCTGCACAAACCTGTCCGCCTCGCCTTCCGCGTCGGCAACCACTCGAGCCCGGTACGCCTCGGCACCCTGCAGCTCGCGAGCTGCCGCACCCCGCGCCCTTGGCAACACATCATAAGCATAGGCTTCAGCCTCGAGGCTCGCGCGCTCCCGGTCTTCCCGGGCACGTATGGCGTCCTGGACGCTCGCCTCCACATCCGCCGGGAAGTTCGCGTCCTGAAGGTTGACCTCGTATACGGTGATGCCCGTGCCATAAGCATCCAACGTGGCCTGAATCAACGTCTGCGTTTCCGCCGCGATCTGGGCCCGGCCGTCCGTCAGAATGAAATCGAGCAGGTTTTTGCCGATAACCTCACGGATCGCGCTGCTGGTGACATCCTCCAGGGTTTCCTCGGGTTCAAGGACGTTGAACAGAAAGGCTTCCGGGTCCGTCCGGCGAAATTGAACGACCAGGTCGACCACCACGATATTCTCGTCTTCGGTGAGCATGCTGCCACGGTAGGGATAACGTTCGGTCACGTTGGTATTGATCTTTTCGATTTGATCCACCAGTGGAATGCGCCAGCGCAACCCCGGCAGCGCAATCGAGTGAAATTTACCGAACCTCAGCACGACCCCCCGTTCGGCGTCGTCGATCGTATACAGTCCTCGCAACCCGACGGCTACCACGGCTATTGCGATTACCGTCACCGCAATTCCCTTGCCGCTATTGCCCGGCCTCCCCGCCCCGTTGCCACGGCCTCCGCGGCCGCCGAACAATCCGGCCAGCTTGCGCTGCAAATCCCGAACCATTGCGTCGAGGTCGCCCGGACCCTTGTTGCGATCGGTCTGCCAGGGATTCTTCTTGTCGTCGTCGTTCCAACTCATAGCTCTATACCCGCTCAAGTCCCTCGCCGGAGAATCCCTCGCGATGACACAATTCCCGCCACCGTTTCGAGGTCAGCGATATATCCAAAGTCCAGCCACCCGCCTCGCGAAGGCGTTCTCCACGGACGGCCCGAAGTTCAAACAATCTGGCACGCAATCGGCTGTCACCCGGCCCCAACTCAAGCCGGCCCGATACCGGCTCACCCACGGCGCGCGCCCTGATCAATTTCCCGAGCTCCTCGACACCGCTTCCGGTGACGGCCGATACCCATAGCTTGGGCGACCTTCCAGTACCCGCTGAGCCATTGAATTCCTGAAATGGTGGGGCCGCCAATCGATCCACCTTATTGTACACCTGAATACAGGGAACTTCGGCGACGCCGATCCCTTCCAGCACAGTTTCGACCTGGCGCCTTCGGTCGACGTGATGGGGATCGCTGACGTCGATGACGTGAATGAGCAGATCCGCCTCCCGGGTCTCCGTGAGGGTAGCCCGAAAGGCCGCAATCAATTCGTGGGGCAAGTCACGGACGAAACCCACGGTATCCACCAGCAGGACCTCGTCCAGTTCACCCGGCGACAACCGCCTGATGGTCGGGTCGAGCGTTGCGAAGAGCGTATTGCGCGCACGCACCTTCGCTCCGCATAACGCATTGAAAAGCGAGGTCTTGCCCGCATTCGTGTAGCCGACCAGGGCCGCCGTCGGTACTCCCGCACGGCGTCGGCTGCGACGGCCGAGGTTTCGCTGTCTGTCGACCCGGTCGAGCCGACGCTTGAGATACTTGATGCGCCGGCCGAGCAGGCGGCGGTCGGTCTCAAGCTGGGTTTCGCCGGGACCCCGAAGGCCGATCCCGCCCTTCTGCCGCTCCAGGTGGGTCCAGCCACGAATCAGTCGCGTCGACAGATGCTCGAGCTGAGCCAGTTCGACCTGGATCTTGCCTTCATGGGTGGCGGCGCGCTGGGCAAAGATATCGAGTATCAGGCCGTTTCGGTCCAGGACACGCGTCTCGAGCAATTGTTCGAGATTGCGTTCCTGGCTGGCGGACAAGGGCTGATTGACCAGAACCAGATTTGCCTCAACCGCTCGCACCGTGGCGGCGAGTTCATCCGCCTTGCCCTGTCCAATGAACAATCGGGCGTCTGGATGGCGTCGGCGCGCATACAGTTCGCCGGCGATCTCGGCGCCCGCCGAAATTGCCAGAGCGCGAAACTCCTGGACTTCGTCGTCGGAGCACGCCCTTCCAAGACCGAAATGGAGCAAAATGCAACGTTCGCCGGGGCTTGCCCGCATGTGTCAGAAACCCTTGGATGCGGCCGCCGGTCGGCTGGCCGGAGCGAGGCGTTCAGTCATGCTCTTCCGGGTCTTCGGACGGCACGCGAACCATGCGTCCAGGTACCACGGTGGAGATGGCGTGCTTGTAGACCATTTGACTGACACTGTTGCGCAGCAATACCACGAACTGGTCAAAGGACTCGATCTGACCCTGCAGCTTGATGCCGTTCACGAGATAGATGGAAACGGGTACTTTCTCCCTGCGCAACGTGTTGAGGAACGGATCCTGCAGCGATTGTCCCTTGGGCATGTATTTTTCCTTGATTTTTATGACCGCAGCAACGGGCAAACAGCCTGGCTCCGCTACTCAATGGCTTCATTGATCCCACAACCCTGAAATAGTAGCACAGGCGCCAAATTTCAACCCCCGCCGAATTCGTCCAGAAGGCGCGCGACAAGTTCCCGTGCCG
Source organism: Candidatus Rariloculaceae bacterium (assembly GCA_965262365.1). Taxonomy (GTDB): domain Bacteria; phylum Pseudomonadota; class Gammaproteobacteria; order Steroidobacterales; family Rariloculaceae; genus UBA6522. Next base: position 800,645 of record OZ253541.1, on the reverse strand, counting down.
TTGGCGTATTCGCCGGGACTTGCCGGGTCGCCGCATCCGAGCGCAGCCACGTAAATTGCCGCTTGGCAAACTGGCGCGTAGCGGCGATGGCTCTCAGTCGAGCTTCCTGCCATTCGCAATTTCCGTCCAGACAAGACCAGATTTGCCGATAGCCGATCGTGCGCATGGACGGCATCGCCGGATCCAGATCCCCTCGGGCCCTGAGCGCCTTGACCTCATCGACAAATCCCGCCGCCACCATCGCATCGAAGCGCTGCTCGATCTGCTCCGCCAGCCGGCTTCGGTCGGCTTGAATCAACGCTACTGCCTTGACGGGTGTGCCTGGCTGGAGAGCCTCGCGGGATTGCAGCGCCGAGATAGGCTCCCCTGTCAGTTCGTAAACCTCAAGCGCGCGTTGTATCCGCTGCCGGTCCGCAGGAGAGATCCGACTGGCCGCGGCCGCGTCGACTTTCTCCAAACGGTTATGGAGGGACGCCCAACCGGAAAGTTCCGCCTCGCGGTCCAGACGCCTGCGAATCGCGGGGTTCGCCCGTGGTAACGCTGCCAGACCGTCTCGAAACGCCCGCAGATACAACAACGTCCCGCCAACCAGCAGCGGCAGGCGCCCACGCGCCCTGATCCGCTCAACGGCATCCCGCGCGTCAGCCGCAAAGCGCCCCGCCGAATAGGTTTCTGTCGGCGCCAGGATGTCGACCAGATGGTGCGGCACATCGGCCATGACTTGCCGTGAAGGTTTCGCCGTACCGATATCCATGCCACGGTAGACCATGGCCGAGTCCATGCTGATGACTTCCACCGGAAATTCGTTCGCAAGCGCCAGCGCCAGATCCGTCTTGCCGCAGGCCGTGGGTCCGGTGATGCACGGGCACGGCGGGAAACTGTCGCTCACGGGCGCCGTGTCTACTGGCCGCGCAGAAACAATCGATCCAGTTCGGCCAGGGAGACCTGCGTCCAGGTGGGTCGGCCATGATTGCAGCGGTCGGCGCGCTCGGTGGCCTCCATCTCCCGCAGTAGCGCGTTCATTTCTTCAAGCTCCAGTTGCCGGTTGGCGCGCACCGCGCCATGGCACGCCATGGTGGCAAGAATCTCGTCAACGGCAGCCTCGACGCGGTGGGCACCCGCATTGTTCAGCAGGTCCGCGACCACGTCGCGGAACAGCGGTTCGACCGAGGTTCCTTCGAGCAATAACGGGATCGCCTCGATGCGTACCTCGTCCAGCCCTCGCCGCGTCACTTCGAACCCGAGCCGCTTCAAGTCGCGCTGCGAGATTTCCACCGCCTCCGCCTCGCTTTCGGCGATCTTCAGGGAGACAGGAATCAACAACGGCTGAGAATTGAGTCCGCTGACCTTGAGCTGCTGCTTGAACTGTTCATAGGTGATTCGCTCGTGGGCCGCGTGCATATCGACGATCACCAGTCCGTCGGCGTTCTGCGCGAGGATGTAGATGCCCAGCAACTGCCCGACCGCAAATCCCAGCGGGGGTGCGCCGGACCCGGTGGGCTGCGCCCGGGGCGATGCATGCAGCATGTCGTAGAGTCGTGTGCCTTCGCGGACGTCGAGCTGCCGGGTATTGAGACCCATCTCGCCCTGCCGCGAACGCTGACTGGACGGAATACCGTCGGACACGCGTTGCATTCCCGCACCCGCAAGGCGCGCCGGTGGCTGGGGACGATCCCGCTGCTCCGCGTCCAGCCGGCTGGCCAACACGGTCTCCACCGTGTGGTGAACGAAGCCGTGCACCAGTCCTGAATCCCGGAAACGAATCTCCAGCTTGGACGGATGCGCATTGACGTCCACGCGGCCGGGGTCGAGGCGCAGAAAGACGACGTAGGCGGGCTGGCGACCGTGGAAAAGAACGTCTTCAAATCCCAGGCGTACGGCGTGGCGCAAGACCTTGTCGCGCACGAAGCGACCGTTTACGAACGTATATTGCATGTCTGCGTGACTGCGCGAAAACGTGGGTTCCGCCAGCCAGCCAACCAGTTCCAGGTCTCCGTTGGTGCGCTCGAAATACCGCGCGTTTTCCAGGAAGCGCTCACCGCAGACCCGGGCAAGACGCCCCTCCTGCTGCTCGCGGTCCAGCGCAGGCGGAAGCGACAAGGTGGTCCGGGCGTTGTTCTGCAGGCGCCATTCCACGTCGAATCGGGTCAGCGCCAGACTGCGCAGCACCGAATCCACATGCGAAGACTCGGTTCGTTCCGATTTCAGGAACTTGCGCCGCGCCGGCGTGTTGAAGAACAGGTCACGGACTTCGACCGTGGTACCGGGAGGATGCGCGGCGGGGCGGGGAGCATCCACGACCCCGCCGTTGCACTCCACGCTCCACGCCGACTCGGCACCTTCTACCCGGGAGATCAGCCGAAACTGGGCCACCGACGCGATGCTCGGCAATGCCTCGCCTCGAAATCCCAGGCTGGCGACACTCTCCAGTTCGTCGAGACTCGAGATCTTGCTGGTGGCATGGCGCGACAGCGCCAGCGCGAGCTGGTCTTTCGGGATACCGGTGCCGTCGTCGCGCACGCGTATCAGCCGGGTGCCACCCGCCCGAATCTCCAATTCGACGCGGCGCGCGCCGGCGTCCAGGCTGTTCTCGACGAGTTCCTTGACGGCGGATGCCGGGCGTTCGACGATTTCCCCGGCGGCGATCTGATCGATGAGTTCCGGCGGCAGGATGCGGATGGACATGGGCGCATTCTAGCAGTCCGTGGCAAAAGCCCGGCTGCATTCGACCGGAAAGCGTCTGCCGCAAAATGTCGATTCGGCGCGGCTGCAAATTCGAGGGTTGGAGGCGAGTCAACTGACCGGAATCGTGAGTACCTGACCGATCCGGATGCCGTCGCCGGATAGTCCGTTGAAGCGCTTGAGAGTGGACAAGCTGACACTGTAGCGCTGCGCGATCTCCGAAAGCGTCTCCCCACGGGAAATCACGTGGCGCACCGCAGCTTCGCGATAGGGCGGCGGATTGGCCGCCAGATAGCTGCCCGGCGGCGGATTGTCGCGGAAATAGTCCACGATGCCATCGTGTATGGCCCGCGCCATGGCGCGCTGGTATTCCGGGCTCTTCAGCGCGGCTTCTTCACTGGGATTGGAGATGTACGCCGTCTCGATGAGCACCGACGGGATATCCGGCGACTTCAGCACCAGGAACGGCGCGTGTTGCACCTGCTGCTTGCGAATCTTGGCGATGGTGTCCAGCCGCTTGATGATTCTCTGACCCACCTGCGAACTGGCACTGATGGCCGCGCTCTGAGAGAGGTCGAGGAGCACGCTGGCGAGCACGTCGTCCTTGTCCGCCAGCGACACGCCGCCGATCATGTCGGAGGCGTTCTCCCGTTCGGCGAGGCGACGTGCCGCTTCGTCGCTGGCACCCTTGTCGGAAAGCACGTAGACCGTCGAACCGCCGACGCGGGAATCCCGGAAGGCGTCGGCGTGAATGGATACGAACAGATCCGCCTCACCCTGCCTGGCACGCTCGGTACGCACGCGATGAGGCAGATAGTAATCGCCGTCCCTTACCAGGATGGGTTCCAAACCGGGCTGTGCGCGAACTTCTTCGGCAAGGTATCGAGCGATACCCAGCACAACGTTTTTTTCGCGCGCACCTCCCCTGCCTGTCGCTCCGGGATCCTCGCCCCCGTGACCGGCATCGATGGCGATCACTACGGGCCGGCCACCGGGCGTATCGGCTCGGGGGGGGCGCCTTACGACAGGCGGAGCGAGCGACGTCGAGGTCAGGTCGACAACCAGCCGGTACCCGTAGATGTCGTTGGGCTCGAGCACAAAGCTGTTGGCCTGCGACGGCTGAGTCAGGTCCAGTACCACGCGCAGGACACCGTCGGAGCGGGCTCCGGTGCGCAAGCTTGCGACAAGTCCGCGGGCTTCGGCGAAAACGGCTGTCGCGGAAACGCGGCTATCGTCGAGATCGATGACCAGTCGGTCGGGGTTGGCGAGGCTGAAGACGCGATGAGCTGTGGGTCGGTCAAGGTCCAAAACCACACGCGTCGACTCCGGACTCGCCCAGAGCCTCACGCGTTCGACCTCGTTAGCCTGGGATATCGAGGCCAGGAGGCCTCCACCATAGAACAGAATCGCCAGTAAGCGCCTTGCCCTTCCAAGCATTGCCGCACGCCTCTCCCACAGACTGCTAGCCTATGTTTGCAAAACGACCAGGGAAATACAACGCTTTTGTTCTAAAAAATAGTGGATTAGATGGCAAACCTAAAACTTCAGGCAGAACTCGGCGTTAAATTCAACAGCACTGCGTCACCGACAGGCGAGTGCGAGGTTACCGAAATGCGCCGTTGCGTAGGCCCGGTGATTTCAAATTCCACGAGTACATCGCAGCGTGCGATCAACTGCAGCGAGCGGGCGGGCCACTCAACCAGCAGCCACGCATCCGGCTGGGCGAGCCAGTCATTGACTCCGATGGCTTCCAGTTCGAGCGCCTGGCGGGCGGAGGCGTGATCCGCGGACAAGCGATAGAGATCGATGTGAACCAGGGTGACGTCTCCCAACTCGTAATGCTCAAGCAATGTATAGGTGGGAGAGGGAACGCGTCCGCGATGACCCAGTCCTTGCAGCATTGCGCGAACCCAGGTGGTCTTTCCGGCCCCGAGGGGTCCCTGGAGGCCGACCAGCAGTCGGCATGGCACATGGTTTCGCCAGTGGCGCGCAAATTGTTGCGCGAGTCCCCTGAAACGCGCTTCCCCTTCCACGCTCCAAGCCATGTCCGGCTCCACTGCTTTGCCGTTAATCGGTGGACTACTCGATGGGCGAGAGCAACTCCGGCGCAGTGACAAGCTGCCGCACGCCGTGCGAGTGCGTCTCATTAAACACATTCCCCTGCTCGGCCCAGCGGTGCAGCGAGTTGATGTCGAGCCTGGCGCACTGCGGTCGCACGCTCCACGTGACCTGGGCTGCCGAACACGTGCTTTGGTCGTATGACGGGCCGGTCGTCGAGCCTCGAAACAGCACTGGCTCGCCCGTCGACGTCGGAATCATCCTTGCCTGATGCAGGCCATCGACAACATTTTCGCCATATGCCATTGCGGTGAAATCCAGCGCATCCGGATCGTTGACGACCAGAAAAACCTGGGCTTCGACGCGCAACAGAGGATCGTCGCAGGTTTCCGGGACGCAAGCGCCAAGTCCCTCTCCCGGCGTTGCGGCGCACGTCGTATGGACCCAGTGTACTTCGATCGTGTCGCCGGGCTCCACGCCCTGGTACGCGCCTTCCGCCGGCGCGAGTTCGGCTGCACTGAGATCGGACGTTGCGTTACAGGCGTATCCACCATCATTGGCGTCGCTCACAAAGATGCCGAATCCCGGCCCCTTGTGTTCTGCATTGGTATGGGTGTGGATGTTGCACAAGTTCATTTCGCCGGCGGGCGGCGCCAACGGGAACGCGACCGTGTTCAGGCCGACCCTGCTGCCGATATCGCGTGGAGTTTGTGGCCCCATGTCGACGCAGAGCGCTTCGCTTGCCGGCTCCGAAGCAACGTTGGCGGAAAAGTCGGATTCCGGCGTGCTTTCTCCGCCGCAACCGATTGTCAGCATGGTCAGTGCAATACTCAAGCTGTGCGAAACTCTCATGAACGTGGCTCCTGCTTTGAAATCCTGCCTTCTGCGCCCGGAAATCCCGGCAACAGTGGCGCGCATGCCCGTCTACTGCTCTTGCATCGCGCTGCCTCCGTCGACTGCCTTGCCTGCGTCGGCGCGCCAGCCGCTGTCGGCGATACTATTTGAGCGCTTGTACGCCGTCAAAAGATCGCGTATCCCAATAAGACGCGAGCCCGAATGCAGGGCGTCGTGAAGTTGGTGCACGCAGGAATGCGCTGCTTATCCAAGGGGATTCACCGCCTCCCGGATGTGCCCCATCAGGTCCCCTGCCAATAACCCCCGTTCGCCGCCTTGTGACGCAGCGTCGCCGCAGGCAGCGTGTATCCACACACCCGCCTGCGCAACAGCACAAAGATCCCCGGATTGCACCAGCAAGCCGCCGAGGATGCCCGCCAGCACATCGCCCATGCCCGCCGTTGCCATTCCGGGGTTGCCTCGGTCGCATAGCCGAATTGGGACTTCACCCGTCGCGGCGATAATTGTCCCTGCGCCCTTGAGGATCGCTATGGCGTGACATGTTTCCGCAATTCGCATCGCGGCACTCGGTCTGTCTGCCTGAATTTCCCGGGTGGATGTTCCAAGCAGACGGGCCGCCTCGCCCGGGTGGGGTGTCAGTATCCAATTGCCTCTCGCCCTGCCCTCCTCGGCCAGCAGGTTCAGGCCGTCGGCATCCAGAACCAGGGGAAGCTCGCTGGTCAACACCTGCTGCCATACTGCGCGCGCCCAGGCCGATTGTCCCAGCCCGGGTCCCAGCACGACACCGTCGGCCGCTCGCAGCCAGGGCGCAAGCTGCCCGGCATCCTCGATGGCCACGCACATCACCTCGGCCCGACCGGCCATCACGGCACCCACCGAGTCGGGATGGGTCGCCACGCGCACCAATCCGGCACCCGCACGTAGCGCCGCCTCCGCGGCCAGACGAATCGCGCCGGACATGCCCGGACCGCCGCCCACCAGCAACAGACTCCCCGCGTCCCCCTTGTGCGCGGTCCGGTGTCGAGGCGGCAGCATTGCCCGCACTGAAGCACCTGTCAGCCTTTCCATCGGAGGCTCGACCATGGCATGGGCGGCAGCGGGAATGCCCAGACCGGCGAACTCCAGCACCCCCCGATAGTTCGCGCCCTCGCCGACATACAGGCCCAGCTTGAGCCCCACGAAGGTGACGGTCAGGTCCGCGTGGACGGCGGCGCCCATGGGCAAGCCGGTATCGGTTTGAAGCCCGGTAGGAATATCCAGTGACAACACCGGTCGTGGGGCAGCATCCATGGCCGACACGGCCGCGAGAAAGTCACCGCGCAGTTCACGGTCCAGACCATTTCCCAGGAGCGCATCGACGAGCACGTCCTCGTCCGGAATCCGGTTTGCGTCGAAAGGCTCGACCGATCCTCCCTGGTCCCGATAGTCATTCCAGGCGCGCGCCGCGTCCCCGGATAGCCGCTCGGGCGAAACAACAGCGATGACCCGTGCCTGCAAACCCAGGTCAACGGCCAGGCGCGCCACAACGTAACCGTCGCCCGCGTTGTTGCCTGCGCCGCAATACACGGCCAACGATTTCGCCGCGGGCCAGTGCAGCCGCAATGCCGCGACCGCGGCTTCCGCGGCGCGACACATCAGCGCGTAGCTGGGGATCCCGAACTCCTCGATGGCGATCCTGTCCAGACTGCGGACCTGGGCCGCTGTATAGATCGCCTTGGGGAGTCTGGGGCTGGCCGCTTCCATGGAGCGATATACTAACCCGTGGGTCCAGCCTGACTGGCAACGCCCACCGAAGCAGCCAGCGTAATGGACCCGACGTGCACCGAAGCGCCCAGCGTGATGGACCAGACGTTCACCAAAGCGCCCAGGGTGATGAACCCGACGTGCTCCGAAGCGGCCACGGTAACAGGCCCGATGTCGACCAAGACGATGCAAACCGATCATGTACCGGATTCGCCCGCCGCGGCCGCTGACCCATGCGGCCTGGACGAGGCGCAGCTCACCGATCTGGCGGAGGCCATCAAGCGCGAGGGCCGGGCGCTGGGATTTCAGCAGATCGGCGTTGCCGATGTTGACCTGGGCGAGGCCGAGTCCCGATTCAAGTCATGGCTTGCGCGTGGATTCCACGGTGAGATGGTTTACCTCAGTCGGCACGGCAGCAAGCGCACCAGGCCGGCAGAGCTGGTGCCCGGGACCGTGCGCGTCATCTCGGCAAGGATGGACTATTGGCCCGAGGGGAGCGCCGATGCCGACGAAATGCTCGACGGATCGCCGCACGCCTACGTCTCCCGCTACGCCCTGGGCAGGGACTACCACAAGGTCTTGCGGGCTCGGCTGAGGCGCCTCGCCGAGTTCATCCGGGATCGGGTCGGTGGCAGCGGCTACCGGGTGTTCGTGGACAGCGCCCCGGTCCTGGAAAAGCCGCTGGCGCAAAATGCCGGCCTCGGCTGGATCGGCAAGCACACCAACCTGCTGAACATCAATGCCGGTTCGTGGTTTTTTCTCGGTGAGCTCTTTACAGACATTCCCCTGCCCGTGGACGAGCCTGCCAGGGACCATTGCGGGAGCTGCACCGCGTGCATCGACATCTGCCCCACGGACGCGATCGTTGCTCCCTATGTTCTGGACGCGCGGCGGTGCATTTCCTACCTGACGATCGAACTGCGCGGCAGTATTCCCGTGGAGTTCCGAAGCGCGATCGGCAATCGGATCTTCGGCTGCGACGACTGCCAGTTGGTCTGCCCGTGGAACAAGTTTGCCGTGCCCAGCAGCGAAGCGGACTTTTCTCCCCGTCACGGCCTCGACATCGCCTTGCTTGTTGACCTGTTCCGCTGGAGCGAGACCGACTGGGACGCCGGCACCCGGGGCAGCGCACTGCGCCGTGCCGGCTACGTTGGCTGGCTAAGGAACCTCGCCATTGCACTGGGCAATGCGCAGACATCCCCCGAAGTCGTCGCCGCGCTGAGCGAGCGGATCGATCACCCCTCGGAAGTTGTACGGGAACACGTTCTCTGGGCGCTGGAGCAACATCAATCGACCGCCGCCGAAACGGGCTTGGAGCTTGCGACGTAGCAGCCCGTGGCAAAATTGCAGCCGCTATTTCCTGCGTCGCCGGCTGCTAGATTCGCAAGTTATCGATCAGCCGCGCCTTGCCCAACCACGCCGCCGCGAGAACGATCAGGTCCTCGCCGGCTGACTCCACACCGTTGGGCCTGCTCAAGTCACCGGCCCGGCGAACTTCCACGTAGTCTGGATCGAACCCCGCAACCTGCAATGCCTGGGACGCTTGCACCTCCAGGGCACAAAAATCCCGCTCTCCCCTGCGCAGTGCCTGCCGTACGCGCTTCAACTCATCGTGCAGCTTCGGCGCCGTGCGGCGCTCGGCAGCGCTCAGATATCGATTGCGGGAACTCATCGCAAGCCCATCCCGCTCACGCTGGATAGAGCCCCCAAGCACCTGGACCGGCAACTGTAGATCCCGGACCATGCGGCGCAGCAATACGAGCTGCTGAAAATCCTTTTCCCCGAGCACCATGACGTCAGGCGCGACGATGCCGAGTAGCCGCAATACCACCGAAGCCACGCCTTCGAAATGCCCGGGACGATTCGCGGCACACAGTTCATTGTGCAACTGGGGTACCGAGACCCTCAGCGCCGCCTCGATTCCGAACGGATAGATGTCCTTCTCGTCCGGTGCAAATACCAGGTCCACCAGTCCCTGCTCGGCCAATACCGACTCATCCTCGGCCAGGGAGCGCGGATAGGAGGCAAAATCCTCGCCGCCCCCGAACTGCGTGGGATTGACGAAGATGCTGCAGACGACGCGGTCGGCGTGCTCGCGCGCCACCTTCATCAGACTCAGGTGCCCCTGGTGCAGGTCACCCATGGTAGGGACCAGGGCCACGGTCTGATGGGTCAGTCTCCAGCTACCGATCAACTCGCGAACGGCCTTCGTGGTATAGGCGCCTTGCAGGGGAACGCCCGACTTGTGCACCTCTGATCTCTCCTCGCGCCGAAACGGCCGCAATTCTATCAGGAGAAACAGTGCTCGCTGGTAGGATAATCGCGATTGCGCACCGCCAGGACATACGCCTGCAGGGCTTCCAGCGGCGAATCCGCATCGTCCATGAAGTTCTTCACGAAACGCGGCGTACGGCCCTGGGTGATACCCAGCATGTCGTACAGGACGAGTATCTGCCCGTGAACGGACGGTCCTGCCCCGATGCCGATAATCGGCAGTTGTATCGCCTGGGAGATCAACTCGCCCACTTCGTTGGGGACGCATTCAAGCAGCAGCAGGTCGGCCCCGGCACCCTCCAGCGCCTTGGCGTCCTCCACCATCTGCCGCACCGCCGAGGGCTTCCTGCCCTGAACCTTGAAGCCCCCGATCTTGTGTACCGACTGCGGCTTGAGCCCCACGTGGGCGCAAACGGGAATATCGTGCCGCGCCAGGCAGGACACCACGTCGACCTGGCTCTGGCCGCCCTCGAGCTTGACCATCATCGCACCGCCTTCCTGCATGAGCCGCACGGCATTGTCCAGCGCCTGGACGGGCGAGGCGTAACTCATGAAGGGCAGATCGGAGACCAGGAATGCTCGTCCGATTCCGCGCGCCACGCTACGGGTGTGATAGACGACGTCGCCAACGGTCACCGGAACGGTGGTCTCGTGGCCCTGGATAACCATGCCCAGGGAGTCACCGACGAGAACGAGGTCCACGCCGGCCATATCGACCAGTTGCGAAAAGCTGGCGTCATAGGCGGTCAGGCACGCGATGGGCACGCCATCCTCCTTCATCTGCCGCAAGGTGGAGACATTGACCGGAGGGGACGGCATGCCCCGCTGTTGCAGTTGCTTGTACATGACAAATCCTCCGGCGTGGCGCCTCAGGCAATCGTCGCTGCGGCCGGATTGAAGAACTGGCGCCCGGGCCTGACGCGACCGATCGCCCGCAGCAACTCCTTGTAGTCCAGCTCCCGTTGGCCGGGGTCGAATTCCGCTGCATTCACGATTAGCAGCGGCGCCTCATCGTATAGGTAGAAGAATTTTGCATAAGCTTCACACAGCCGCTCCAGATAACCCAGGTCGATACCCTTTTCGGCTTCGAGACCGCGGCTGGCAATTCGCCGCATCAGGATATCCGGCGGCGCCTGAAGGTAGATCACCAGATTCGGTCGAGGCGGGTTCAGATCAAGTGTTCGGTACACCTGCCGATAGAGCGCGAATTCACTACGGTCCAGAACGCGTTCAGCGAACAGGTGATCCTTGTCCATCAGAAAATCTGTAATTCGAACGCTGCTGAACAGGTCGCTTTGGCGAATATGATCCAGCACACGCGCGCGCTGGAAGAGAAGAAACAATTGGGCCGGCAGCGCCGCCTGGCGGTTATTCAGGTAGAACCGCGACAGGAACGGGTTTTCCCGTGGATTGTCGAGAAACAGTTCGCCGCCGAAACTCTTTGCCAATCGGTTGGCAAGACCGGCCTTGCCGGAACCAACCGGTCCTTCGACGACGACGTAGCCCGGATTGTCCGAAGAAAACCCCATACGATTTACGCGAGCTTGTCCTGTCCCGGCTCGCCTTCCGAGGATCTTCGCCGAGTCCGTCGTCGTCGACGCGAGGACTGCCGGCTCTTGATAGTGAAGGCCTTGCGTTGATCCTCCGGTGAGAGCGTCTGTATCTCTGTCCACCAGCGCGCCAGTTCAGGATCGGCGTCACCGCACTCGGCACGCAAGACCAGGAAGTCGTAGGCCGCGCGAAACTGCCTGTGTTGCAACAACCTGCTGGCTCGGGCGCCTCGACGATTGTGAAAGCGGCGCTGCATGAGCAGCATTTCCTTCATCGGCGCGCTGAATCGCCGCGGAAACGCCGTGTGCTCCTGCTGCTCCCCGAGCACCTCATCGCAGGCATCCAGGAAGGCTTCTATCTCGTTGCCGCCGTCTTCCCTGCGAACCCGTTCCACGATTTCCCGGATGGGAAACCACAGCAGTACAGCGTAAAGAAACATCGGCGTTACGGGCTTGCGCGCCTTGACTCGCCGATCGGTATTGTTCAGACCCATCTCGATAAATTTGAGGGCCACACCGCCGTCGCCGGCCTGAAGCGTCCGGTCCGTGTGAGGAAAGAGGTATTCGAACAGCCCGTATTCTCGCAAGCGTTTGAAACTGCTGGCGGAATGGCCGGCATGGAACAGCTTGAGCGTTTCGTCGTAGAGTCTTGCTGCGGGGACATCGCGCAGCAACTCCGCCAATTCACTGATGGGCCTCGCTGAGCGCTTTGCGATCTTGAAACTCAACTTCGCCGACAACCGCGCCGCCCGGAGCATCCTGACCGGGTCTTCGCGGTATCGAGCCACGGGGTCGCCGATGAGTCGCATCGTGCGGCTGGCGATGTCTTCCATCCCGCTGGTGTAATCCAGGATGCTGAAATCGGCGATGTTGTAGTAGAGCGCGTTGACCGTGAAATCGCGACGCCAGATATCTTCGTCGATGGTGCCGTACACGTTGTCGCGAAGAATTCGGCCACTGTCGGCGTGCTCGCGGTCGTCCGCAGCGCCGCTTTGCGATGATCGGAAGGTGACCACCTCAATAACCTCCCGCCCGAACCGAACATGCGCCAGACGGAAGCGCCGCCCGATCAGGCGGCAATTGCGAAACAGCTTGCGAACCTGTTCCGGATGCGCATCGGTGGCCACGTCGAAGTCCTTGGGGCGAAGGCCGAGCAGCAGGTCGCGCACGCCGCCGCCGACGAGAAACGCCTGGTGCCCGCAACTCTTGAGTCGATAAAGGACCTTGAGCGCGTTGCCGGAGATATTCGATCGGCTGAGCGTATGCTGCGGCCTGCGGATGACCACAGGGCCGGTGAGTACTTGATCTTCCGCGGTGTTCAAAGCAGTTTCGGCGCTAACCCGCATAGGCTACCGGCCGCCCGACAGGGCGACCGAAACAGACGATTGGAGAGAACTGCGAGCTTTCGAGCAGGCCAAGTTTCACCGTTCCCGAAAGACCGTTATCATAACAGCCCGATTTTCCCCGAGCACAGCGCTCCCTTCGTCTAGCGGTCAGGACGCGGCCCTCTCAAGGCTGAAACAGGGGTTCGATTCCCCTAGGGAGCGCCACTTACAAAGCATAGGTTATTGATTAATATAGCATTTATTTGAGACAGAGTTTTTATGCCCCACGTTCTGACCTACGTTAGATGCGTAATTGTCTGAAACTATTGGAGACATCTTGGCGGCCAATGACGCCACTCGCCAAGCACAAACAGTACTAATACGTGTCATTGCAACCCTCGGTTCGTCAGGTCCAATCCTGAACCCTTCCCACTCCGTAATGGAGTTCCCCCTCGACCCCTGTTCACCGTCTGATTCATCCCGGCACCAAGACGAAATCGACACCCAAGTCTGTAATTGGCATACGGCGAAAGTGAGAGCCTCCCTTGTCCGCGTTCTCGCCCAGGGCATGCTCAACGATCGGGAAAAACGAAACCACCGACCGGCGCTCGCGCGTCAGCCGGTCGGCCTCTTCAGCGGCCTCTACTAGTTTGGCATCCCTACTCCGCTCCCCGAGCCGCACGAATTCCCCCAATTTTCGATGTCCGCGAACTGTTCTGATCAGGGGCGACGAATCGATTTTTACCGTCTCCTTGAATAAATTTGTTGCAGATACTAACATTAGTAATGTTACTATAAGTACTAATTGGAGTAAAATTATGGATCCAGATCCTCGAAGCCTCACGCACCGTCCTGTCGTCTTGCTCGACTATAGGTCACATGATGGCATCTACCCTGAAGAGCAGACCGACTGTCGGTACGTGAGCTTGGGATGGGCGAGTTACGACCCGCGCCAACTCGCGGTAAAGATCTTGCGACACACTGGCGAGCGCTGGTCACGTCAGTCTGAAGAGCTGCCACTGCATAGATGCATAGATTCCACCGCTCTGATTGCCGAGACGGTCTCACAGTCCAGCGACGCAGATAGCGTCACCCTTCCTGCGAATTTCCTGGAGCGTCAGGACAGGCCTCAAACGATGCCGCTGGAAGCGGGTGTTGGCGTCGAGCGTGAGGAGTTTCAGGCAAAGCTGATGGACGCGTTGGTGCTAAGGCGACTGGAAAAGCTAGCGGACGTGTTGATCGCGCTTCGCAAGCAGGGGAAGGTTTGACCGATCGCAAATGGAAGCCCCGTCGATTCAAAACCTGCGAAGTCGTCACTCCGCTCGCCGGAGAACGGACGCCTACGGACCTTCATCGCAGGCGTCGAAAATCCTGAGTTGCGCACTGCGGCCGCTTTGTCTGTTAATCGGCGCGCAATAGTGACCCACTAGCGGGGGGATAGGCGTCCAAGAATTGACCCACCCCAAGTAGAGCGATTCAACTCGCCTCGTTGTATGGACTGACGGGGTGAGGGGAGATGCTGGTAGTGGAGACGATTGCACGGATACGTCGGGAGCATCTGGACCGAGGGAAGTCGATCCGGCGGATCGCGCGGGAGTTGAAGTTGTCTCGGAACACGGTTCGCAAGGCGATCCGCGGGGATGTGGCGGCTTTCGGTTACCGGCGGTCGGTGCAGCCGCTGCCGAAGCTGGGTCCCTGGGTCGGGAAGCTGGAAGATTTATTGGAGGCCAACGAGCGCAAGCGCCGGCGGGATCGTTTGTCGGTGCTGCGGATTTTCGAGCGCTTGCAGGACGAGGGCTATGAGGGCGGTTACGACGCGGTGCGCCGCTATGCGGCGTCGTGGCGGCGGCGGCATTCCAAGCCCGGTTCGCAAGCCTATGTGCCGCTGATCTTCGATCCCGGGGAGGCCTACCAGTTCGACTGGAGCCACGAGTTCGCGGTGGTCGCGGGCACGACCACCCGGGTCAAGGCGGCGCACATGCGGTTGTGCCACTGGAGTGAACCTCATCGACTGGACAATTTGACGGCGTGATTTTGCCAGTAAGCTTGCCGGGCCAGGAGGACAAGAGTATGGCCCGTCGTCATCGCAGTTACAGTCTTGAGTTCAAACGCCAGGTGGCGCAGCAGTACCTGACAGGTGAAATTCCCCTCGCCCGTTTGGCGCGTCAGCACGACATCTCGCGCAATCTAATTCGGGTTTGGATCGCCAAATACGAGGCCGGAGAATTCGACGATGAGCAGGTTCAAGGGGACTTGTTGGCGCAGTACGAAGTGAGGATCGCGGAGCTTGAGCGCAAGGTCGGCCAGTTGGTCATGGAGAACGACCTGCTGAAAAAACCCGCCCGTCGGTCGAGCGGCCGAGCGGCGCGACAGCCTCCATCGTGAGCGGCCCGACGGGATCTCGATCCGACGAGGTTGCCAGCTGATGAACCTCGCACGCAGCAGTTACTACTATCGACCCAAGGTTCGCGGCAAGGACAACGAGGCGTTGATCGCACGGATCGAGGCGATCTGCGCGGAGTTTCCCCGCTACGGTTATCGACGTGTCACGGCACAGCTTCGTCACGAAGGCCAGCGGATCAATCACAAGCGAGTCGCGCGCATCATGCGCGAGCGCGGCCTGAGCGTGAGACCACGGCGCCAGACGGTGCGAACGAGCGATGGCGGTTGCCGCGAGGCGGTATTCCCGAACCTGGCTCGCCACTTCGTTCCCGGCGGTCCAAACGAACTGTGGGTCGGTGACATCACCTTCAGTGCGCCCAGCCTCGGGAGGCGTCTGGATGACGCTGCCTGAGCCTGAGCATGTCTGGAATGCAGGAGGATAACAAAGGAGGAAGAAATCCGAATGCCCGTCCGCTGCGATGAGCGGATGAGAGCCGAAGCGGCGGTGACCGATTGGGCATTGATCGGGTGACGTAGCCCGTGGGAAACGGGGCGTGAGGCGAAGTCGTTACGCCAAGATGCGTCCCCAGGCTGAGCATTGGAAGGTTGAGGAACACGAACCGGTTGATCCGCATCTGTGGGCTGAAATGTCGCCTTCACCTACACGACTTAACAGGTGGAATGCGGAGAGGGCTCGATGACACGTAGCTGTCGAGCCCCGACGACTCGTCGCATATGGATGGCGGTGGGTCTGGAACTGCGCGGAGAGCATCGCTAGCGTGCGGCATCTGCATCGACTTGCGGCAAGCAAGGGCAAAGACTGCGACCGGCAACCCAACCATTGCGCTTGAGTCCGGCATGTGAACTGGGGAAGGTCCATTGGCGATGTGAAGGGAATGTGTCCCCGAGGCGCGATGGACTGGCGGAGCGCTCGTAGTAGTCGGCGGTCGGGAAAACCGGCCACATGGCGAAGGGGCGCAGTTCGAGAGGCTTGTGCGGTGGATTAGCTGACCGCCAGAGAGGTGAAGACCTTTGATAATCAGCGAAATGCAGCGCAAGCTGGCAACGTGGTCCACGGCAGACCGACAACGCAAGTTCGACCGTCTGCTCAGGATCATGGCCGACCGGTCGTGGTTGGCCGAGGCGGCCCGGATTACGCTGGCATCGAGCGGTGCCGCAACGCCGGGCATCGACGGTGTCGACAAGCAGGCCATGGTGGCTGAACTCCCTTTACAGCTTGAGCGCATCCGCGCCGAGTTGCTGGCGGGAGACTACCGGCCGCTACCGGCAAGGCGCGTCTACATCCCGAAAGCCAACGGCAAGCAACGGCCACTGGGTATCCCGAGTCTTCGGGATCGTATCGTGCAACGCGCCATGCTCATGGTGATGGAACCGATCTGGGAGAGCGACTTCCATCGCTTGTCCTATGGGTTCCGGCCTGAGCGCAGCGTCCATCACGCGATCCGGACCGTAAAGTTCCAACTGCAGGATGGCACCTATGGGGTGGGCCGCTGGGTCATCGAAGGTGATCTGGCTTCCTACTTCGATACCGTGCATCACAGACTGCTGATGCGATGCCTGCGGAAACGGATCCGTGATCGACGGTTCCTGAACCTTGTCTGGCGAACCATCAAGGCCGGTCATGTTGACCGCAACCTGTTCCGTGCGGCCAGCGAAGGCGTTCCGCAAGGCGGGGTGATCTCGCCAATTCTGTCCAATATCGTGCTCCACGAGTTCGATCAATGGCTGGAGGCGAAGTACCTGAGCAAGAAAGCGCGCAAGGATCGCTGGGCCTGGAACTTCGGCATCCAGCAACAGCGGCCCATTGCCGTCCGTGAGGATCGGCAGTGGAAACCGGCGGTTGCCTACTGCCGTTACGCCGATGACTTCGTCGTCATCGTCAAGGGAACCAAGGCGCAGGCAAGGGCCATCCGCGAAGAATGCCGCGCGTTCCTGGAAGGCGAACTCAGGTTGACGCTGAACATGGACAAAACCCATGTGACACACGTCAACGACGGGTTCACGTTCCTCGGACATCGCGTTGTTCGCAAACGGGGGCCACGGGGCACGATGCGGCCGGTGACAACGATACCCAGGGACAAGCTCCGTAACTTTGCCGCGAGGCTGGCGAAGGAGCTGTCCGGCAATCACAGCGAGAACACGATAGACCTGATAGAAAGGCTCAATCGCCGACTGGCGGGCTGGGCCAACTTCTATCGTTACACGGACTATACCGCGGTCATGTACGGCAAGCTCGACAGAGTCGTCTTCTGGAAGCTCGCGCACTGGCTGGCACGGAAACACCGGACCTCGATCAAGTCGCTGATGCGACAATGGGTTCGGCGTCCGGCGGATGGCACGGCGAAGACCTGGGTGCTGTTCGGCCGTAGCGGAAACGGTCATTTGTGTGGAATCGCCCTGCGACGGCTGGTCACCAGCCCCAAGGGTCGGTTCCGGTGGCGGAATCCGCCCGGTAACCCGTATCTTCTCCCGGAAGACGGTCGGAGCACAGTCACCTCTCGCTACCCCGACGTTGCCATGGCGATGCGCCGCTCTTGAATGGAGAGCCGTATGCGCGGTAACGCGCACGTACGGTTCGGGGAGGAGAAGCAGGGAAATAGTTCGACTACGCCCTGCTTCTTACTCCACTTCGGACGCGCCTGACCTTCGTCTTCCTGGCGGTGATCCTGGATGCCTGGTCGCGGCGCGTGGTCGGTTACGCGGTGTCACGCCAGATCGACACGCGATTAACACTCGCGGCGCTGCAAGCGGCACTGGAAAACCGCCGTCCGCCACCGGGTTGCATCCATCACACCGACCGCGGGAGCCAGTACGCCTCGGCGGCCTACCGGGCGTTGATGACCGAGTGGGGCCTGCGTGGATCAATGAGCCGGCGTGGAAATCCCTACGACAATGCCCAGTGCGAGAGCTTCATCAAAACGGTGAAGTACGAAGAGGTGTATCTGAACGACTACGAGACCTTCCAGGACGTCGTGAATCGTTTACCGCGGTTCCTGAATCGGGTCTACAATGAAAAACGGCTCCATTCGGCACTGGGTTACCTCAGTCCGATGGACTTTGAGGCACAACATGCTCGGCAAGTGGCCTAAATCCCGCCATGTCGTTGTCCAGTCGATGGGGTTCACTCCACACAGGTGAATGGAATGGACGCCGCCCACCTTGACGCTGGCGGCCGAGAAGAGGGAGTGGACCCTCGCGGGCCGACGGCATCATAGTGCCCAGTGGGGGAGCATCCGCTTCCCAGGCAAACCGGAGGGTCCGACATGGAGAGTAGCAAGACGATCGTGGGTGTGGATACGGCCAAGCGCGTTTTTCAGCTTTATTGGGTGGAGCAGGACACCGGGGAGGAGCACAACGTGCGCCTCAGCCGAGCGAAGTTTCTCAGGCATTTCGCCAATCGAGTGGCCTGCCTGGTGGCGATGGAGGCTTGCGGCGGCAGCCAACACTGGGCACGGCAGCTGCAGGGACTTGGTCACGAGGTCCGGATCATGCCGGCCAAGATGGTTCGGCCATTCGTTCGCGGTAACAAGAACGACACGCATGACGCGCGGGCGATCTGGACCGCGGTTCAGCAGCCGAGCGTGCGCTACGTGGCGGTGAAGACCGAGGAGCAGCAGGCGGTGCTGGCCTTGCACCGCATGCGCCAGCAGCTGGTGAAGTTCCGCACCGCGCAGACCAACGCGCTACGTGGCCTGTTGACCGAGTACGGTGAAGTGATGCCCAAGGGCCGCGCCGGACTGAATCGCGACATCCCCGGCGCCCTGGAACGGGTATCGGAGCGGTTGCCGGCGATGGCCGTGGACAGCTTGCGCGATCAGTGGGCTCGGGTGCTTCGCACGGATGAAGAGATCGAGGTGATCGAACGTCGGCTCGGTCTTTGGCACCGCGACAACGAAGCCAGCCAGCGTATCGCCGAGATCCCCGGTGTAGGCCTTTTGAGTGCGACGGCCGCGGTGGCGACCATGGGCGATCCGAAGGCGTTTCGGTCCGGACGCGAATTTGCGGCCTGGCTGGGCCTGCTTCCGCGTCACGAGGGTACCGGCGGACGAGTGCGGATGCTCGGCATCAGCAAACGCGGCGACACGTACCTGCGAACATTGCTGGTCCACGGCGCTCGTGCGGTGCTGAGCCGCCCAAAGTCATCGCCACGCTGGGCACTGAAACTGGCCGAACAGCGACCGACCACCGTTGCCGCGGTGGCGCTGGCAAACAAGCGGGCTCGCACAATCTGGGCTTTGCTGGCTCACGATCGCAAGTATCAGCCGAACTACGGGTGCCCGCCAGCCTGAGGCAGGCGGGTCCAACCACCAAACTACGAACAGAGAGAACGTCGCTTTAAGGTTGCGCCAGGAACGAAACGAGGTGATGGCCAACAGGTAAGACCGCGATCCGCCCAGTCTGGAAAGTTGCCCGGGCGAAAAGCCCTTCAAGTGAATGAGACGCGGGTCGGCGGATTCCATCGGGGCCAGCAGGAAAGAAATCCTGCACAAACAGGTCGGATATAGAACTGCGCCTGAAATCCAGAACCTCAATACGGACTTGGCAACCGGGCGGCGTCCATATAGGCAACTTTGCCTCAGAACGGGTGGCAACTTTCAGCTAGAACAGGTGGCAACTTTCGCGTAGAACGGGTGGCAACTTTCCCTCAGAATACGCAGGGCGGGGCTCCGGTAACGCACCCCGTCTACTCGGCCCCGCTTGCCAACTTTATACGGAATACGACCAGACCATCTTGCATAACGCGTAAAATCCGCATTCGTTCAGCCCTGCGAGACACGTAAGCACATTCATCGTCCATGCAATCGAGCAGTGCTTCTAGTACCGCACTGACCTGAAGGAACTCCCCTGTGACGGAAATTCTTACCAAACCCGCCAATGAAATCACCATCGATGACGTAAACGAACTCATTGCCTCTCAGGTGCCTGAAAGCGAACGTTTCGAGTTTAAAGAAACTCTGCCGTCCGGCGGTCAGAATCCCGATCCTTGGATCCAAGGAAGCAACCGCATTTCCGGCCGCGCGAAGGACAAGCTGCTTGCCGAGGCCGTCGCGTTCGCGAACGCGTACGGAGGCGCGTTGTTGATCGGTGTAGAAGAATCCGACACCGACCTTGGCGTTGCCAGCGCCATTCAACCCATTCCGCGATGCCAGGAACTGGCAGATCGCCTGAGGTTGGTTTTTCGCGATCGGGTTGAGCCGCAACTGCCGAGACTCGAAATCCACGGTATTCCCAGCCAAGGTGACGACGGCGTTATCGTGATTCGTACTGGACAGTCGCGTTTAGCGCCTCACCGCGTTACCAAGACCCGCGTCTGCCCAATCCGACGGGCCGACCGATGCGAAGAGATGACCATGAGAGAAATCCAGGACATGACCCTCAATGTTTCCCGCGGACTCGAACGCCTGGACAACAAGTTCCGCGCACGATCGGAGCGCTTTCCGGATGAGTTGCATGTCCTCCACTTTCCGGCCGATGCCTTCGGCTTTCGCCTAACCGGCATACCGGTCGGCGACGAGATCCGTTTTGAGCGCGTATTTCGTGCGCACAATATCGTCAACGAATGCCACATGCCCCGAATCAGCGTGGAACGCACGCAAGATACCCGTTCCCGCAGACTGGACAGTCCACCCAATTTCCCTTTCGCAATCTGGCGCCCAGTGCTTCGAGGCGCGAGGGCTGACCTAGCTGCCAATCCACCGCTTCCGTACATGGCCTATGGCGAACTGTATTGCGATGGTCTGTTGGAGTTGGGGTTCACGGCATGCAGCACCCGATTTCGTCAGGCAACCGTTTCACCCGAGTGGCCCGTAGTTCTTTTTGCCATGCTGACTGCATGGGCCAATCGAGTGAGGAATCATGCCGGCACGCCCACAGCCGAATACGCCATTGAAGTGGAAACTCTCACCGTCGGTCCTACCGTTCCAATGGGTTTTACGCTCCCCCAAACTCCATTGAATCCAGGCGGAGTCGAGCCGACACTACCCAATTTGACGTTTCCGAGGTACTCCCTGGTACATGCCGATGAATTCCTTGATCTGCTTCACCTTTTCGAACGCGATCTCTATAACAGCCTCGGCATGGATTTCGAGCAGCTTGACGGCACATTGACGATCAGCAATTGAAGCCTACGCTTTCACCCTACCCGGTGTGCCTCTGCGCTGTACGACTTCTTTGCCCATGGCGACCGAAATACTGCCGCGCCCGCGATCAGGCAATCGCCACGGGCAAGGCGTCGTTCCCCGGCTCAGCCACGCTCCAGCGTCTACGCGGAATGTCTCACCCGCGCCTTGCACAGTCTGGACCCCGATATCCAGCGCGAGATGCGCGGCCTAGAAGAATCGCTGGAAGTACTCCCGGGACATTTCCCCGATCATCTTGCCGCCGCCCAGCGTGATCACGGCCTCACGCAACATGTGAATAATCTGCGCGGGCTTGAAATGCCTGCGTCTCATTGTCGCACTCCACGTTCTTGGTCAAAACCTCCCTCACCAAGGGGAGCTGTTCCAAGGGGTCAGGCCACCCTCGCGATTATGAAACAAATGGAGACCTTAGTATCCTTTCGCCATTAGGAATTGAATTCTCCAATCGTTTATCTGCCGTAATATATCGTGCAATGTCATGCAAGTGAGCAGACTTTCTTTTGATTACTCTTTCTCCCTTTTCGTCTCGCCGAAACAAGACCATTTTGCGATGGAGAATATCCAAGAAATATTCATTGCTTGGGCAAGCCTCCGACTCGACAATCATAATTTCCCTTCTCTCAGTACAAACAAAGCGGACTACGATTCCGCTGATTTCAACCGTCTTCCATACTTCCGTGTTCATAACTTTATCTCCTATAGCACCTTCGGGAAACTGACCGGTCAGTCCGACTCGGGTTGCACCTGCCAAATTGTTCCCAATCTAACGCCAGCGATATATGATCGGGCACATCCATAATAGACAATCACGACCCTCTTGCCCGGCTAGGGGGTCATTTGAAGCGGGCATACCCCTACAAGGTCCAATTATGCAGTAGCGCCGCAACCTCTTTACCCTTTAGAGAAAGTTTTGATAGTCCAGAAGCTGTAGCAATACCTCCGCCGCATTGCATTTTGAAATCGTCGTCGTTCGGCACATCCAATATCCAATGGTTCTTTAGCCATGCTAAGTCATTGTAGACTTGCTGCTCTGATATTCCTAGAATGGGAGCCAATTCTCGCGGGCATGGTATTCCGTCTGGATAATCAGCGGCAATCAGCTTTACTAGCTTGGCGCGCCGTCTTTGCGTTGGGCGTACTCTGCCGAAGTATCGTTCTAGTATCATTTTCTTTGCATTCATATCGAACCTCATAATTTAAAATTGATTGTGTATCACAATACAACCTTCGGGCTGCAACTCCAAATAAATATAACGATTGATTTATATTGGCACACTTAGGATGAGATTGGGGGACAAGATACACACTTCAAGTGAGCGCACGCACTGGACCAAGACGCCCGATTACTGTGTGCTAGAATCTGCCGAGCAACAAACCAAACGGAGGATATTGGATGCCAAAACTTGATGAATCCGCTTTGACTAGAGGCGAAATGCGCAAGCTAAACGCACTAAGGAAAAGCGTAGGGGAAGATTTGGGGACGGAAGTCTTTATCAAGTGGCTACTACAGAAGAAGACACAAGCACCAAGACCAAAGACGGACCCTGTAGCGGAAAAGATCGCGGAAGCTTTCGCATCACTAGACGGCCCGCCGCTGAAGCTCGGATTGTATGGCTATACAATCAAGCGGGCAAGGCGCACTGGTGGTGCGGAGCCGGTAGAGGCTTTTGTAATATACAAGAACGGGAAGCGGGCCGTTCCTGCCAATTAATCAGCATGCCTGGAATCGGGGCGGAACGGGTTGGCGGCTTGGTGGGTAAATCGTCTTTTACTCCTGCCAGCATGTCCCAATTTCAACTCGGCGGCGTTGAGGGGCGATTGTGTCAGGGGTGCTTGCCTAGAAGTTTGCCAAGCAAGCCATGCTCAGGCATGTGGCGATCTCGGCGGCGTTGAGGTGTACCACACGCCGGTCTTTCTTGCCGAGACACTTTCCGCCTATCGCCCTGGCGAACAAGGTGCAGATTGGCAAATTCAACCTCATTTAATGTCAGGTCTCAATGTCATGAAACAAGATCGTCCGTCTGTCGCACTGGACAAACTAACGGCAACATTCCGCTCCGACCAGAGATACTGTGATGCTCTTTTGAGTTCGCCTAATTCGCTACTGTTTAGTCGAATTCTCGTCTACTACAAATGGGCTCGGCGTTATCTCCCCCACATACGACAAGGTCTAGTTAAGATTGCCGCGAGAAGGTTTTCCAAGCAGCAGGCGCCTAATGCAGAAGCTTGGACTGTTTTTCTGCTTGGCGGAATTCTAAAGGACATCTGCTTGGTTCCCTATCTCACCGCGAGAGGCGTCTTTTCGGAAGCAGGGATAGTAACGCGGCCCAATCTTGAGAATTTAGGTGTTCTCGCCCACTTCTGGAGTGATCCATCAAAGGCAGAATATCTTGAGAATAGTGACAGCGCGGATTTTGCTTTTGCATTTGTTCGGGAGAGAGACAAGAAAATAGCCAAGGAACTAAAGCAGAAGGAAATACGGAAACGATTTGCTGCATTGCATTGTTTTCCAAGGCCGGCATCCGAGCTGTACAAGTCGTTGAGTGGCAGTGATGTACATGGTGGTACGCCGTTGAATGTGGTTCTTGCGGATGAGAATTCTATTTCGTGTGACTTTATCGATCGACGTGATCCAGGCGACGATGGGACGCTTTCGTTGCTTCATGCCGGAACAGAAATACTTTGCGCGGAAACAGCAGCCCTTCACGGTCGATTCGGAAAGAGATACGGAATCACTCCATCAATGGTAGGCGAAGGTGGTCGACCGCTGACGTCACTGTTGTCGCCGGTCGACACTCCTTCCTTAGAAATGGCACGTGAACTTTCTGCTCTGCAAATGGACTTGGGCGTATCGATTACTTCGGACTCGCGTTCGCACTAAAACGATAGTATGCCATAGTTCAAAATATGTGATAAAGGCAGCATTAGCCACTTCGTACCGAGTTTTCAGGAACGTTTGGCCCCAATGTCAATGCTGTAAACCATCCCTGCAACGCTCAACGACTGACCGGAAAATAGAGGCTGAGGCTTGAAGGGACTCAGCACAACGCCATCCAGTCGCACACCCGCAACGGAGTTCAGATCCTCGACAACAACTGTTTCGTCTGCCAGACGCAGCCTACAGTGACGCCGGGAAACGACCGAGTCTCGCAAATGAATATGGCAGATGCTGGCACTGCAGCCGATGACCAGTCCCTCCGGTGAAGCGAGCAATTCCCGCGGCAGAGAAATTTCGGCCGTTCCATCTTCCGGCGTCAGAGTTCCAAGGCTTTCGCGCACAGGAGGCGTAACGGGCAAGTTGCGCGTTTGGTGATTTTCGGGCTTCCAGCGCGTCGGGGACGAGCGCCCCGGACGGTACGTGTACGCAACGAACGCTGAGCCCGCCAAGGCGAGCGCGGCCACGAGAACCAGAAC
This sequence comes from Candidatus Rariloculaceae bacterium, assembly GCA_965262365.1. GTDB lineage: Bacteria > Pseudomonadota > Gammaproteobacteria > Steroidobacterales > Rariloculaceae > UBA6522. The sequence goes on along the minus strand of OZ253541.1, from coordinate 776,201 downwards.
CAGAGGATGTCCCGGGACTGTGCCACCAATTCGGGATTCGTCCTGCTCCGATGCCGGCTCCTGTGCCGGCGTTTGGACTTGCGAGGGTTCTGCCATGGGGTCTGGAGCGGGCGCGGCAGGTTCGGCAGCGGTCTCCTGCGCAGGCGGGCTTTGCGGCGTAGTGGTAATCGGAGGTGAAGGGGGGCTGCGCGGTGCAGGCAATGTCCGAGAGAACGGGGCCGTCGCGGGCGGCTCAGGTTCTGCCATCGGCTCCGGTGGCCGTTCCCAGACACCCGGAATACCGATGGCATCCATGGCCGTATGCACCGCAACCCACTCCGCCGAGTTCTCGCCGTGAATGGCCTCCGCGGCATGGGCGAACGCATGGCGGGCATCCTCGAAACCGGATGCGGGCGCCAGCAACCATGACCCGGCGGCCCCGAACAGGCGCGCCGCGTGCATGACGCCAATGCCCTCGACCTCGGGACCGTGCCGCAGCCGCGTATGACGCCCGCCCTCTGCAAGCAGGTAGAAACCGTGGTTCATGATCGACGAATTCACGTGCACGCCGCCATTATCAATATCCACAGGCAGGTACATGTAGTCGTCGTAGTGGTCCGGCAGGGGCGTTCCGTCGGGCAGCGTCACGCTCCCGGGCGATTGCAGGTCACGTAAGACGCCGGAGGGTTCGCGGATTTGCCATTTCGGGGCGCCCATGGCGACCTCTGCCGCCATGTCCGGCCTCTCGCCGTCATCGCGCCAACCCCGGAACGCGACCCCAAGCGAGTCCGCGATGGATTCATGCAGTGCGCCGGACTCGTTTTGATAGATCAGGCCGCTGCCGTGGCCGACCAGCCCGTGCGTGGCTTCGTGACCGATCAGTTCCGGAAAGTCCAGTACGGCGTCGGTGAGAATCATTCCGTTGGACGGTATCCAGAAGGCCATGAACTCGTCACCGATACATTGAGGTATGTTAGGTACCCGCTCATCAAATCGCGCCCCGATATAGCCCACGAGCGGCTTCCCGGCATCGTCGATGCTGTCGATGTCTAGAGTCAGACGAAGAAACCCGTAGTAAGCGCCGAACGCGTCGAACAACCGTTCCGCATTTCGGTGCCAGCCCCCGACGGCCTCGGACCGGACAAGGGGCGATGACTGGATCAGCGTCAGCGCCCGCGCCATGGCCGAGCGCATGTTGACCGGCCTGCGGTTTCGCGCGTCCCGGCACGCTTGCGAGAAGTCGTGAATGCGCCGATCCAGGGCCTGATGTGCCAAGGGAAGCCGCAGGAGAACCTCGCCATTGGCAGCATCGATGTAGACGTGCTCAAGCGATTGCGCCACGCTCGTCTCCGCAATGTCTCCCGCCGCCGGCTCCGGGCTTGAAGCGACCAGCGCCGGGCCTGACCAAGCGAGGCGGCCGCCGCCGTCGGACGGAAACACCACCAGTGCGCCGTCATTCTGGGGGGCGATAATCATACCCGTCAGCGTCTGGGCGAGTGCGATAGCGGACGCGTAATCGTAGACAGGAACGGTGGAATCCAGCCGGATTTCAGGGGTGGAATCGCCCGCGATCCTAACAATTCGGTCCCCAAGCGAGGACACAATGACTTCGGCCGCGAACACCGGGATGCCGCGATGCTCCTGGCGCATCCTGAGGACGGTCGCTTCGCCCAGTTCCCTCGATCCGTTCACGCTGGCAAGCGAGTCGTTGACGCCGAGCCGCCCTCGTTGGCGCAATTCGTCTGCAACAGCCTCGGCAATGACCTCGCCAGGTTCGATGGGGCGGTCCGGGGTGATGACCGAGGACTGGAGCTGGATGGGCGAAGATGCCTCCCGTCTGTCAGGCACCCTGTCCGGTTCGGCGTTTCCGTCGGCGTTATCGCCGCTCTCCGTCGCAGCTTCGCCACTGGGAACGCCCTGCGACTCCGCCTGCGTTTGCGAAACGGGCGCAACTTCGACTTGGCCGGACTCAGGGCGCTCCCCGCCCTCGCCCTGTGCGACGGCGATACCCGCTGGCTGAAGCAGCATGAGCAGCGCTGCTGCGGACGCGCTCGAACGGGACAATCTGGCCGATCCCCGGCGGTGCTGGTCGCGCGGGGCGGGGACCGACGCCGGCGTCTCGTCCGCCGCCGGTAACTCGTCTGGCCGCGCGTCCGCGGCAGCCACCGCCGTAAGGATGGCCGTGGTGTTGTCGTGGTTCTCTAGCTGCCTGAGCTTGCGCTCGAAGCGATCCTTCAATTCAGTCTCAGGATCGTCAGACACGAACGTCTCGAGTATTTCTTCGTGCCGAAAGATTTCCCAGAATCCGTCGCTGCAGAGTACAAACCGCCTGCCCTGGGACAGATCCCAACGCTTGATCTCCGCCTCCGGCGCGGCCGGGCCCCCGAGCTGCGCGAACAGCTTGTTCTGGTCGGGATGTTCCGCTATCTCATCGTCGGCGATCGTTCCGCGCAACGCGTGCAACTGGGCGACGGAATGGTCCAGCGTGCGATCGACAAACGAGCGTTCGGAGTACTGCATCACGCGGCTGTCGCCGGCGTGGACCGAGAAGGCTTGGCCATCCTGGTACAGCAGCGCCGCGATCGTCGAGTGCGGGTCCAGACCTTGCGCTCGGCCCGCGCGACGCACCGCCTCATGACAAACGCGGACAAGGAATTTTAGAAAAGTTTCCGGCGATTGGCCGGAGGAAGCGCTTGACTGAGGCGATTCGGGCTGACTATCCGTACCGGCCTGGGGTGAGTATTCCGCGGTTTTGGTGCAATGATCGCGCCAGCAACGTTCGGCGGCGCTCACGACGGTTTCCGCGGCCAGCGATCCACCGGTATGCCCACCGAGCCCGTCGGCGACGACGAGAAGGCGCGCTCCATCGTGCGGCGACTCCAGTACCGCAACCCGGTCCTGGTTCTGGTCGCGTTGCCCGATATGGGAGAACGTATGTGTCGTGATTCTCGCGTGGAAAACATTCATTTGACAAAAAGAGTACCACTACGAACAATTCCATCCGCCCGCGTCCGAAGAATTCTTGCGGGTAAAGGAAGTCGGGGGCGGGCCGGCGGAACGACCTGATATCCTAACGGTCGGTTTGCATTAGGTATGGTGTCGTGAGCGCATTTGTGCTCACATGCGCCGAGCTGGCATTGAAGGCGAAACGCTTCAAATGTATAAGGAATTCACTTGGCCTTTCGTACACTGACCATTGGCCGGCGCCGCGATGCGGACATCCGGCTCACGGACATGTCGGTCAGCCGCAGGCACGCTGAAGTCACGATAGCGAGCGACGGCAGATGTTTCCTGATCGACTGCGGTTCGCTTCAGGGCACGTGGACCAGATCGGGTAACGGCGAATGGACGCGACACCGCCAGGGTTACGTGGGAGCTACGTCGCGTGTGCGTTTCGGCCGCTTCGAAACACGCCTGAAGGAGATGGCGCCGCTGACCGGGCAGATGGACGGCTGAATGGCCCGCTTCGATCTACATGCTCTTGAGGAAGAGGAGCGCTACTACCGAATCATTCTAGCGCTGGTGGCCCTGCTGCTCGGCGGCGTCGCGATCGGCGTCATGACGGCCGCGCTACCGCCGCCGGGCGAGTCGGCGGGGCCGGGCGCCGGTGCGTTCAACGCCTCGGGGCTGCTGCTGGGGCGCGGCACGAGCTTCCCCTATCCGTTCACCGTGCAGAATCTCATGTGGCTGATGTTCTTTTTCGGGCTGGGCGAGTTGTGGGTACGGTTCTACCGCGCGAGCCGGGAACAGGCCCAGTTGCGGGAAAACGCGCTGCCGTCGAACGATCCCACGGTGCTGTTCGAGCGTGGAAAACCGGCGCTGGCTTCGATTTACCAGTGGGCGACGGCCGACACGAATGCAAGCAGCTACATCCTCCAGCGGCTTGTCGTGCGGGTCGTGCAGCAGTACCAGATCAGCGGGTCCGTCGATCAGTCCAACCAGCTGCTGAGTTCCAGCCTCGACCTGATGCAGCATGAGCTGGAATTGAAGTACAACATGCTGCGCTACCTGGTCTGGCTGATCCCGACCCTCGGCTTCATCGGCACCGTGATAGGCATCGCCTTGGGGCTGGCGCAGGCCGCCGAAATGCCCGACCTGACCGCGGGCACTGACATCCGGGCCTGGTTCGCCGGCATGACTGTGGAACTGGGGATCGCGTTCAATACCACCCTGATGGCGCTCGGACTGTCGGCGGTCCTCGTGTTCCTGATGCACATCTGCCAGGGACGGGAGGAAAGCGCGTTGAACAGCGCCGGGCAATATTGCCTGGACCACCTTGTAAACCGGCTCATGCCGGGGTAACGGTCTAATGTACGCTTTGGCGTTGTCGCGACAACACTTCTCGAATATCGCAGAATACAATTTATAGCTTGACCGCAGGAGATCCGCGTGGCGAAGAAACTGGGATCCGATGGCCGGCCGATCGACGTTCCGACGAAGCCGACAAGGAACGATGATCGGCTGAAGGGTGCTGGCGCATCCCCTCGGAAGACTCGCGGGCGGATCGACCTGGGTGAGGAGCCCACGGTGGCCGTGAGGGCGCGCCACCAGCGGGGTACTGGCATCGGCGACTCCAGAGACACCACCCGCCCGGCCCTGAGTTTTCCGTCCGGCGACGACTCGCGGCCGAAGGAACCGGGGAACGCCGGGCCCGCGCAACGGAGGCAATACCGGCCCGGCGACGAAGGGGATACCGTGGTGTGGACTGGCGCCGGCCGCCCCCGCCGGGGAGATGAGGCTATGGCAACCTCACGGACCGCTCAGATACATCCTGTCACGGGCTGGCTGGTTGTGGTCGACGGTCCAGGCAAGGGCTCGGCGGCGCAACTCGGATTCGGCCACAACACCATCGGGCGGGGGCCTGCCATGCGCGTCAGGCTCGATTTCGGCGACCGCAAGATTTCACGTGATACCCATGCGACCCTCACCTACGATCCGAAGGGCAACGCCTTCTACCTTCAGCAGGGCAAGAATCTCGCCTATATCGAAGGCGATCCCGTGCTGAATCCGGTAAGGCTCAAAGCCGGGGCCCTGATCGGACTCGGCGACACGACGCTGCGCTTCGTGCCGTTCTGCGACGACGCCTTCAGTTGGGAGTGAGATGGCACTTGCTTCTGAATCCGATGCAAACGAAGTCCGTTGGCCGTTGAAGTGACAAACCAAATAAACGTTGAAGCGGCCTCATTGAGGTCCGAGCCGACAGACCCTTTGGCGTCGGACGTGACAGAGCAACCAACGCTTGCCCCTGCGGAGAAACCTGGGACTTACATGGCGGGCCAATTGTCGTCAGGCGCGTCCTATGACATCGTCTGGGACCAGATCAGGGGCGCAGAAACTCGCAACAGGACTGTGCCGTATGCGTTCCCATGGGCATTGAGCAGCACCTGCTCGTGTTGGCGGACGGCATGGGTGGTCACGCCGCCGGCGATGTCGCCAGTTCCGTGGCGGTGACCAGTTTTTGTGGCGCCTTCGAGGCTCCCGGCATGCCCGAGGAACCGAGCGAACGCCTGATTGCCGCCCTTGAGGCCGCGAATTGCGCCATTCACGATAGGGTCGCGGCCGAGCCCGAGCTGACCGGTATGGGCACGACGCTGGTGGCCGCTGTGGTGAAAGGACATGAATTGCGTTGGGTGAGCGTCGGCGACAGCCCTCTGTGGCTGGTCCGAGGCGGCGAAATCCGGCGCCTGAACGCCAACCACTCCGTAGCGGGGGAACTGGCCGAGCAGGTCGCGGCGGGCGAAATGACTGCCGCGGAAGCCGCCACGGTGCCGGGGCGTGCCATGCTGTTTTCGGCTCTACTGGGACAAGACATCGACCTGGTGGATATCCCCGAGGCACCGGAGCGGCTGGAACCCGGCGACATAGTCATGATTGCGTCCGACGGCGTGGAAACCTGCGACCCCGATGAACTGATCAGCATCGTCGGCGACGGGGACGATGCGGCCGCAGAACTGGTGGACCGGGTCCTCGCCGCGGTCGAGGATCGTGAGATCGATTACCAGGACAACGCGACGCTGATTTTGTGCCGCCTGCCGTTGTCCGACAATCAGGTGGCTTCCGAATGATTTCCGAAAGGGTGAGTGCCGACATGAAAGCTGTTTCACCGTCTGCGATGTTTCTGGTGTTGTCCTGTGGCGCCGTGGTGTGCAGCGTCTCCGCCGCCGAAAGCGTATTTCCCGTAGTCGTGCAGGAACGGGGCGCGGATGCCGGGTCGGGACAGGCCGTGCTGATCGCCGAAGAGCTGCTCCTGATGGACAGCGGTCTCGTCGACTCTGGCGATCAGTACATCGTCGAGAACCCCGCGACAGGCGCGCGTCTGGTCGCCTCCCTGTTCGACAGTGACGAAGACAGCGGTCTGGCGCTGCTGTCGGTCCCGAGTCTGGAAGGCGATCCCGTCTCGGTGGCGCTCGAACAGTCCGACCCCGGACGCCAGGTGCACCTGATCATCGCCGGGGGCGAGGCGCGCTCTGGCGCCATGCACTCCCATGTGGAGCGTGACGGTCAACTGCTGTATCGATTCACCTCGGTCGTCGGAGAGGGAGAAACCGGGGCGCCGCTCATGAACAACTGCGATGAACTGCTGGCCGTGAGCCGGAGCGTCCAGTGGCCGAGGCGCGAAGACGGCCAACTCACGCTGAGCGGTGACTTGGCCGCACTGCGTGAGTTCCTCGATGAGCGCAGCATTTCTTTCACAACTGCGGACGAAGCCTGTCCGTCCATAGAGGAGCGGCTCGCCGCGGCGGAACAGGAGAGACAGCGGCTGGAGGAGGAACGGGCTGCGCTGGAGCAAGCGGCGAACGAAGCGGAAGAGCAGAATCAGGAACGAATCGCCGAGATCGAAGCCGAACAACGAGCACTGGAAGAGCGGTTGCAGGCGCAGGCGGCGGAACTGGAGGAGCGGCAGGCGCAACTGGCCGAAAAGGAGGAGACGCAAAGGGCGCTCGAAGCCGAACGCGAGCAACTGGAAGCACAAGCCGAACAACTCGAAGCCGATCGCCAACAACAGGAGGAAGCCGCGCGCGAGACGGCCGAAGCGCTCGCGCGCCAGCAGGAAGAAGCGGCAGCCGCCCGCCGAATCGCGTGGTACTCGGTTGGCGGCGGCGCCCTCGCTCTGCTGTTGCTGGCAGCCTTCGTCCGTTCGCGATTCCGGGCGCGGCAACGCCGCCTGGAAGAATCCGAAGAGGAACTGGCGTCCGCGAAAGAGACGCTGACGCGCACGACGGCCACCTTCCCAGACTTCGTTCTCCACGGCAGCGCACCGAACGGGGAGGATGTGCGTGTCAAGGTCAATGGCGACGCGCTCGCGCGAGTCGAAGACGGTCAAGTGATCGGTCGCTCCGCCACTGACGCCGACCATGTGGTCGGAGTCGAGAGCGTCTCCCGGCGCCACGCCCGGCTGCGCGTGGACGGCGTCACGCTGACTGTCGAAGACCTCGGCAGTCTCAACGGTACTCGGCTCAACGGCGTCGAACTCGTGAAAGGAAGGCCGACGACCGTCGCCGCCGGTTCGACGCTCGCCCTGGGTGGGGTGACGCTGACGGTTCATTTCCTGGGCGAGGGGGATGGCCGCGCCGGCGGCTGAGGCGGCGGTGGCTGAACCTGCGACTGGATCGGCCACCGCGGCGGCCGGAATTTCGACGGCTACGACGACTCGTGAAACGTCGTAGCCGCGATCTCAGCATTTTCTCCATGTCCGCGCTGGACCTGTTCGCGTCCGGCATGGGCGCCTTCATCCTGCTGGCAATCATGGCCTTGCCGTTTTTCCCCAATACCGGCAGCGCTCCGGAACCCGTGCCGGAGCCGGAACCGGCCGTGGACTCCGGTGCGCTGGAGGATTCGCTTGAAATCGCCGAGCGCGAGCGGGACGAGGCGCGCCGCCGGGCCGAACAGCTTGCCGAGGAACTGCGCCAAGCCGTCGAGGAGCTACTCAGCACGTCGCAGGAACGCGACCAGGCGCAGCAACAGGCGGCGAGCCTTCAGAACCAAGTCGCGGAACTGGAAGTCCCAGACCTTGATCTCGTGATCTGTCTTGACGTCAGCGGAAGCATGTCAGAACAGGTCAGCGGGCTGAAGCAGCAGATCAGCGACTTGGGCAGGATTCTCAACGCGGTTGCTCCCACTGGAATCGGCGTCGTGGCGTTCGGCGACCGTTACTGGGAGCGACCGCTGTTCGTCCAGAACGTCACGACCGACATGCCCGCGCTTGAGAGATTCATCAACGGACTCGCGCCGCAAATGGGCCTCGGCGCGGGCCGCAACGACGACTCGCCGGAAGCACTCGCGATGGCGCTGGAACGGGCGGCTGCCTTGAACTGGAGACCCGACAGCGAAAGCCGCTATATCGTGATCATGTCGGACTTCCCCGCCTACCCGGAGCGCGTCGGCGCGGCCTTGCGCACGGCGCAGAATTTCGCCGCGCGGGATGGCCATCATGTTTCCGCCGTCATGGTCAACGGCAGCTCTACTGGAAGAGCCGCGGAGCCGTTTATGAGGCAACTCGCGAATTCGGGTAACGGCGAGTTCGTTGACGGAGAGGAGAAGACCCTCGTCGGCAGTATTCTGCTCGCGGTATTGCTGCCTTAGGGGGCCGGATGCCGCCGATATCCTCGGATACCCCATGCCAGTCGCTGCATGCTCTACCGCAGGGTACGGTGTTGCACGACTACATCATTGAGTCTGAGTTGGGTAGCGGCGGTCAGATGGCGTGCCGTGCGGCTCGTAACTCAAGGAATCAACGATGACCGATAACCGAATGAAATCCACAGCCGAGCTTCTGGCGAAGGTTAGGGTCGAAAGGAGCTTGGCGAACGACCCCAGGGGGCGTACCCTCAGTAGACGAGGTAAGCAGGCTGAGATCAGGCGCATTGCCCAAGACCCCGACATTAGTCAGGCGGCTAGAGAGATCGCGGCCATTGACATCCCCATAGCGGATCCCGCCTCCCACCGGGAGTGATGCATCAACGAGAACTCTGAATCCGTGCCTCCAGGTCGTCGCTGAGTTTTTTCGCTGCAGCAAGTTCTGTCGCGGAAAGGTTCTCGGTGATCTTGTCCAGAAGCCTCGCAGAAATGTCATTCTCGTGGCGTACGCTATCTGGCGCTTGTCCACAAACAGTGAACCGAAACACGCGGCCAGCGGCCAAGTTCGTCCATGCATAAGCTTGGACGTTGTCCGCTCGAACACCGGCGCCGTTTATGTACATTTCGCCCAGAGAGTATTGAGCGTTGGGGTTTCCCTGTTCCGCGGAGCGGGTGAACCACTGTACGGCCTGAGCGAGGTCTTCCGGCACGCCCACGCCTCTGCGATACATGTTGCCCAACTTGTATTGAGCGACGGCGTTACCCTGCTCTGCGGCACGCTCGTACCACTGGGCGGCGAGCATGCGATCCTCCGCCACACCCCAGCTTGTGCAGTACATGTCGCCTAACTGCAACTGAGCGTCAGTGTGTCCCTGTTCTGCGGCGCATGTATACCATTGGGCGGCCCGCGCGGGGTCTTGTGGCGTGCCCTCGCCGCCGATTTCGTACCTGTTGCCCAACTCGTATTGCGCCTTGGCATCTCCCCCTTCGGCGGCCTCCATGAACCGCTCTACGGCATGGACTTCATCCATATATCGTTGAGCGGCGGCGTTTCCCTGTTCTGCGGCGAGGCTGTACCAGTGGACGGCCTGGGTGTGGTTCTTTGGTGCCCCTTCTTCGTACCAAGTGTACATGCTACCCAACTTCCATTGAGCCTCAGCGTCTCCGTGCAAGGCAGCGCGATACTGGTGAGCCGCACGGGGTGCCTGATCTCCCTGTTCGGCGGCGCGTTCGAACCAATGAGCGGCCCGGACATGGTCTTCCGCCACACCATCGCCAAAGTAGTTCATGACGCCCAACTCGCATTGAGCGTCGGCATGTCCCTGCTCAGCGGCGCAACTCAACCATAGGATGGCCTCGGCTTCGTTTTCCGGTACGCCCTCTCCGCGGTAGTACATGCTACCCAGCACGTATTGAGCTACGATGTGTCCCAGTGTGGCTAGCCTACGGAATTCGTGTAGCGCTATTTCGTATTCTCTGCGATTGTATGCTTCTTCGGCCGCGCCGAGAGCGTCCGCAATTTTTTGCTTGTTGTCGCGAGCGGGCGCCAGTTTGAGAAATGCATCGACGTCGTGGGGCCGGTCATCGATCCGCATCGCAAGTGCCGCGTCGATAGCGGTCAGCAAGCCGTCACTGTAGACGCCGTCGGCGGCTTCAGCCACAGGCGCCAGCCGGTCCTCCAACGCCCGCTCTGTCGCGTCTCGGGGCGTGACGCCTGTCATGCAGCGGTACAACACAGCTCCCAGGGCGTAGATGTCCGTCGCCGGCAGTTGTCTGCCCTTGGCAGAATACTGTTCCAGTGGCGCGTAACCGGGCGTAACCACGGCGGTCAGGCTTCGAGACTTCGCGTTCACCGCCAGGCGGGCGGAACCGAAATCGATCAGCACCGGAACGCCGTCGGCGCGGACCACGATGTTGCTGGGCTTGATGTCCCGGTGCAGCAGGCCAGCGGCGTGGACCTCGGCCAAGCCGGCCGCGAGCGGCAGGACATGCTCGCGAATCTCCGGCTCGGTGAGGGTGAGCTTGCATTTCAGCATCTTCGAGAGCGGTTCGCCGTCGACGTATTCCATCACGATATAACCGGTACCGTTCGCCTCGATAAACCGTTTGACGCCGACAATGTTGGGATGATCGAAATGCGCCAGCGCCCGGGCCTCGTCGAGAAACCGGTTGAGTCCCCACCGGAAATCGGCTTCCTCCTCGGCCGTGGCCACGGTGACCCGGTCATTGGCGTCGCGGATCGCGAGACTTTTGGGCAGATATTCCTTGATCGCCACGCGACGGTTGAGATGCTCGTCGACGGCCGAGTAGGTGATGCCAAACCCACCCGAACCGAGACACCGTTCGATCCGATACTCGCCGAGCCGATGGCCGGGCGGCAAGGCGATGAGGTTCTCGACATTGGGAGGCATGATCTTGTGCTACAGAATGCCAAGCGGTGAACAAATATTGTGTCAGATAGTTTTGGAGTTGACTGACTTGGGTTACAGGACCTCAACCATTTCCTGCAGTCGGGCTACCAACGTGGGGAGTCTTGCCTGGTTTCCCGGATCTCCGGGAAGATGGCCCGGCAACGAATCGACAAAGGCTCGGCTTGCCAGCAGGGCCGTAATTTTCCTCGCGAGATGAGCGCGAACATCAGCCTCCAGTTGTTGAACCTCTTCCGTAACATCCGCTCGCCCGTCTATCACGGAGATCAAGTCCTCCATGTCGTGGCTCAACGCGTAATCTCCATTTCCCCGCCATTCGAAGGCCGCAAGCTTCGTGATAAGGAAGTAGGGAGCAGAGATGAGCCGGATGGTTCGGCCCGACGGGAGATCGTGCGCCTGGGCGGTAGTGAATGCGCGTTCGTACCATTCGCTGCCGAAGCCCAGGATTTCAGGGTCGGTAGGCATGACATCCAATAGTACGCCATGGCCGGTCCACCGGCAGATCGGAGCTTGTTCGGCGTGGTCCTCGTGGAATCCTCTATCCCGAAGGGACCCCGAAATCCGATAGTACTCGGCCACGGAGGCTACCTCTATGATTACGTCGACGTCTCTGGTCGCCCGGATTGGCGGAGCCGCCGGATCCGTTATCAGTAACCCAGCCGCGCACCCGCCGAGAAATACCATCTGGTCGGAGACGGGCCCAAGTCCGGCCACGGCTGCCTCCATGAGCGCCACATTCGGATTTTGGGCTCTAACCATACGCCTTCAATCGCTCGGTGAGTTCTCTGGTGGCGAGGGAGCGCTCACGGGCCCGCCCGCCCCGAATTGCATCCACGAGCACCAGAAGTTGGTAGAGCTGGCTATCCTGCATCGCGGCTTGTGGAGCCGACCGGAAAATTGGCAAGAAGGCTTCGCCACGAACCTTGCCTTCCGGATGAGGCCACACTGGGATAACGTCCTGGGACCCGATCAGCTTTCCAGCCAGTGGCGGTGCGCCGTGACTGGTCGGTATCCCGCGCGTGAGTTCTCCCCGCTGGGGAATACAAAGATACTTCAGACCGTGAACCAGGAACTCCTCCAGGTTTCTTGTTCGGGGCGTTATTCGACCGTTGCGCCGAAGGGCCAGTTGCGCGGCCAGAGCACGTTTAATGGCCGCGTGCACCTGTGAGGAGCTCATTCCTAGTTCGATCGCAAGTTCATTGTACGACCAAACCCGCGGACCCACGGCCACGAGCTTTAACAACACCAAAACGTCCTGGGGAGCAAGACCCATCACTTATTCTGCATTCTAGAATCCAGAATAAAGAATGCTCCCATATGTGTACGAATGCAACCTCGATTCGTTCGCGCAGGCACACACAATACGGTTCCAGCAGCTGTGGTTTCGGAGCGTGAAGTAGTCGCATCGCCAGTATACTTTTGACGGTACTCGTTTCTCAGGGGAAAGATTGGATTCAGTCGAATCGGCCATGTCGTCAATGCCGCCGGATATCCCACGCCGTTCGTTACACGCCCTGTCCTCTGGCACGGTGCTGCACGACTACGTCATCGACTCGGAACTGGGCAGCGGCGGATTCAGCATCGTCTATTTGGGGCGGCATCGTCTGAAGCCCGGCTGGCTGTTCGCCATAAAGGAATATTTCCCCCGCGAACTGGCGGTGCGCGACAACGACGGCACTAGCGTGCACGCAGTCGACACGGAGGCCAGAAACGCGTTCGAGGAAGGTCTCAGGCGCTTCAGGGATGAGGCGGAGCAGCTACGGAAGTTCAGAAACGAACCCTACATCGTCTCCTGCATCAACTACTTCGAATGGAACGGAACGGCGTATTTGGTCATGGACTACGATGACGGGCTGCCGCTGTCGGAGTTTCTTGAACAGCGAGAAGTTGCCGGGCAACCGTTCACCGAGAAGGACATGCTCGCGGTCGTGGAACCGTTGCTTGAGGGGTTGGCGGTGGTTCACGGGGCGGGCGTTCTTCACCGGGACATCAAACCGGGGAACATTTTCGTGCGCGGGCAGGATGACATCACCGGGCGTCCAGCGGGTCCGGTGTTGATCGATTTCGGGGCAGCCAAGCAGAACTACCTGGAGCGGCACAGCCGTTCTCGGGCGCCGTACACCCCGGGTTATGCGGCATACGAGCAAGTGTCGTCCGACGGGGACATCGGTCCGTGGACTGACATCTACGCGATCGGTGCGCTGATGTGGCGGATGGTAGTGGGCGGTTGTCCTGAGGATGGGCGTTTACTCGTGCCCGATCACGTCGATCAAACCGGCGAGCTTGGGGTTTGGAGTCCGACGCCGCGCGCAGCGGAAAGACGGGCCTACGCGCTTCACCGAGGGCAGGAAGACACAATGGTGTCGGCAGCAAAATTGGGCGCGGGTCGGTTTCCTTCGGATCTGCTTCAGGTGATCGACAGTTGTTTAGCGTTATATCCCGAGGACCGCGTGCAGAGTTGCGAGCAACTGAGAAGCCTGATGGAAGGATCGGAGCCGCTGAAACCGGACGGTACCGGGACCCGGTCCGTGACGATCACTACCCGAGAAGGTGCCAGGCTCGCCGTGCTGAGCAGACTTTTGCCCGGTGATCGTTTTCAGGATGCTCCAGATTGTCCGGAAATGATCGTCGTTCCAGCCGGATCCTACGTCATGGGTTCGCCACACGAAATCTGGGTTCCCTCCGGCGGCGCAGAACTAAATGACTACGAGCGATTACTGATGTTGGTTGATGGTCCCAGGCCGGAAACTGCTCGTAATCTCGAGTATCGGTTGAAAAGAAAGGTGGAGGACCTCGCTCTCTCCCAATCTTGGACCGAGCCCAACGAGTGCATCGCAACAATATTGGATGACTTTAAAACGCTAGCGAAAAAGTGTACGCATCGCGTAAAGAGCTACCAGGACTCAAGCGGGTGTTCATCGCGATCACTTTCCGATCTCGGGCAATGGTGGAACCAACTATACGCAAGCGTCCCAGACTATCCGCTGGAGGACCCTCATCTCCGCCTAATTGCCGCAACGGCCTTTCAGCTTGGCAAGGACATTAGCAATTTCAATGCCCTCGCAGGCTTGGAACATCGCATGGATTATGAAACTCTGGAGACGCTCAGGTTCGATCTGGTCAGCGCACTTGCGAGTTTCCCACAGCCCCAAATCGATACGGGCTGGTCCACATATGACGGTTTCTCTGGAAGAAATGAAAGCGGGCGACAGAGCAACGAAGGCCCAATCCACCAAGTCACGATTGCAAAGCCGTTTGCGGTTGGCGTTTGTCCGGTCACCCGAGGCGAGTTTCGGCGCTTTATTGACGCGACCGGATATTCTCCAAAGGGTATTTGCGTAGTATCCGCACCATTGTATGAACGTCACCGGTATGAGACCGCCGACGGTGAGGCCCCCGATCTTGAATGGCACAATCCCGGATTTGAGCAAACGGACTTACATCCGGTTGTTTGTGTAAGTTGGCTGGATGCGGAAGCATATGCGGAGTGGCTTTCACAGGTTACGGGCGAACCCTATCGTTTGTTGAGCGAGTCTGAATGGGAATACGTTGCACGGGCGGAAACGACGACACCATTTCATTTCGGATCGACGATATCGACGGATTTGGCGAACTACAACGGCAAGTCTACTTATCATTCTGGTTCACAGGGCCGCTATCATGAGGGAACTACTTCGGTAGCGACATTTCCCGCCAACGGTTTTGGCGTTCACGATGTCCACGGAAACACTTGGGAATGGACGCAGGACGGTGCGACCGTGAGTTATTGGGGAGCACGTTCCGATTCGCAACCCGTCGAGTACGAGTATTGCACGAATTTTGTCATGCGCGGCGGTAGTTGGAAGGACGAGCCGCGTTCACTGCGATCAGCAATGCGAATCTCCTATGCATATGGTCACTGCAGCCATGACATAGGCTTTCGCGTAGCGCGGAACACTCATCCGTGACTCTAGCGCCGCTTCCATGTACTACATGTGGACGATGCCAACGGATTGCGTTCCGGCGGGAAGTGATGCATCAGAACCGGCAATCCAGCACGGTGTGGTCGGCGAAACCAATTTCGTGACCTGAAGAAGGCCCCTCTCACCCGCCGCGCTTAACAAGAAACACGGCGAGCAGTGCGCCTAGTGCTGCCCCTGTCATTACCGCGGCGCCGGGTATGGTTGAGCGGGCCGCGATGATTTCCACGCCTTGTCCGCGAAGCGATTCTTCGGCTGTATCGGCCAGCGCCAATATCTCTGACGGCGTCCTATCGAGATACTTCGCTACTGCATGTAGCTGATCCAGCGAGATCATCGAAGACCCGTTCTCGATTCTGGACCAAGTGCCCTGCGTCACCCCCATAATGTGTGCGACGTCACCTTGGGAGAGTCCTTGAGTCTCCCGTTCCCGTTGAAGGATTCTGCTCACAATGGCTGGATACGTTGTTGCAGGTTTCACTTCGTTAGACACTTGAAACTCCTTATGGCATTATGCGCATGATGATCGATATGCATGAGATGCATATACCATGATATTACACAAAGATGTTCTAACCGCACAATCAGGAACCATCGTGGGTGTCGACTGTGTCCTTTACGAGCATGTCGGCATATTGGGCGAGTTTGGCTCAAATGGTGAGCGCACCGTAATCTCAGCGTCTCGCTATTGGGGCCGCGTGGTTGAGGAACCGCTGAGCCAATTTGCGAATGGGAAGAATCCACGAATCGTGAATTATCCCGGTACACTCCCGCCACAAATCGTGTTGGCCCGAGCCCGCTCGTACCTTTATTCCGAATATCGTCTTTTTTCTTGGAATTGCGAGCACTTCGTACGCTACGCGCATGGCCTAAAGATGACCAGCCCGCAGATTTCGCGTGCTGTTGCGCTGTGTGCTATTGCTGGGGTCCTTATCCCTACATTGTTGCGAGCGCGCTAGCGTTGCGTTATTCGGCATTATTGAGTTCGCTACTGTTGGGGCGCGGCACTGCACGACTGCGTCATCGAGTCGGAACTGGGCAATGGCGGCCTCAGCGTTGTGTATCTGGAGCGCCAACGTCTCAATACCGCCTGGTTGGTCGCCATCAAGGAATTCGTCCCCCGTGAGCTGGTGGTGCGGGACAATAACTTCGGGTTTCCGTTATCGAAATCTCTGCAGCGAGATATATTCGCGATAGCTTATTGATCGGATTTGATCCCTCGGAGCGTCAGATCGATCGAGATGACCTCAAGTGCTGCGATATTGGGAAAGCGGTTGGAAATACTAGCCCAGTAGTCTTTGAGAGCATCCCGAAGCCCACAAACGCCAACGAGCCTGTCGCCGATTTGCCACTGCCGACCGGGCCTATTTCCTTTCCAGACCAGCAGCATCAAACCGCAGCGTTCCGTTCCGTCGCGGAGATAGTCGCCCACGAGTTGGTTACGCAATCGCTCGCGCAGCTTCGGCCCGCTCCACCCTTTGTCAAGCAATATTTTGAGTTCTATCGGGACTGGATATGGGACGTTCTGGTTTTGCAACCAGATGTCCACGCGCTGGCTGTTTGCCAATTCGGGCTCTTGCGCAGCAGTGACGTGATTGCCCCAATTCTTGTTGAGCCAGCCCGTCACGAGATTGCGCATTTCATGTTCGCTTTCTACCCTCTGCCACGTGCGATAGGGGCTGTCATGACCCCGCTCAAGCCAGTTCTTGAGGTCGGTCAGGCGGTCGACCGTCAGATCGAACAATTGACGTTGGGTTGCCGGCGTCCTAGGAGCGTGCGCCGTAGGAACCCGGCTGGGATAATACAGGCACTGGATTGTTAAGGAGTCTGGGATGCCGACGAGATTTCGCCCCTACCACCCGGACCAGGGCCTGTTGCTGCCGTCGGATATGCGGGATTGGTTGCCGGAGGGCCACCTTGCGCACCACGTGAGCGACTTGGTGGAGGGGTTGGACATGACGGCGTTTTACGCCCCGTACGAGGGCGACGGGCGTCGCAAGTCCCCGTACGAGCCGCGGATGATGCTGAAGGTGTTGATCTACGGTTACGCGACGGGGGTGGTGTCGTCGCGCGGTCTGGCGCGCAAGCTTGAGGAGGACGTGGCGTTCCGGGTGTTGGCGGCGGGGAACTTTCCGAGCCACCGTACGCTGTGCGAGTTTCGGCGGCGTCATCTCGGGGACTTCAAGCGATTGTTTGTGGAAGTGGTGCGGTTGGCGGCGGAGACCGGGGTTGCGAACTTCGGCAAGTTGTCGATCGACGGGACGAAGGTGCGGGCGAACGCCTCCAAGCGCAAGGCGATGAGCTACAAGCGGATGCGCGAGGAGGAGAAGCGTCTTGGGGGCGAGATCGAGGCGTTGTTGGATCGGGCGGGGGCTGTGGACGCACAGGAGGACGCGCGGTACGGGGAGGCTTGTCGGGGCGACGAGTTGCCGGAGGAGTTACGCCGGCGCGAGGACCGGCTGGCGGCGATCCGGGCGGCGAAGGCGCGGTTGGAGGCCCGGCAACGGGAGGCAGACGAGGCCCGTGGGCGCAAGCCCGGGCAGAAGCGCAATCCGAAGGGCGGACCGCCGTACAAGCGCGAGTACGGGGAGCCGGAGGAGAAGGCACAGGACAATTTCACGGACCCGCAAAGTCGGATCATGAAGACCTCCGCGGAGGGTTTCCAGCAATGCTACAACGCGCAGGTGGCGGTGGAGGGGAAGAACCAGTTGATCGTCGCGGTGGAGGTGTCCTCGAACGCCAGCGACCAGGGTCGGTTGACGCCGCTGGTGCAGGAGGTGGAATCGACCCACGGGAGGCGTCCGGCGACGGTGCTGGCCGACGCCGGGTATTGCAACGAGGCGGATCTGGCCAAGCTTCAGGCGCTCGGGGTGGACGGCCACGTGGCCTTGGGCCGGGAGGGCCGGCGCGCGCTCGAGGTGGACGCGCAGAAGCATCCGGCCAAGGCCGCCATGGCCAAGAAGCTGGCGACGGAAGCGGGCCGGGCGCAGTACGCCGAGCGCAAGTGGCTGTCGGAGGCGCCGATCGGCTGGATCAAGGAGGCGCTGGGTTTTCGGCGTTTCAGCGTGCGGGGGCTGAACAAGGTCCAGGGCGAGTGGGACCTGGTGTGCCTGGCGTTGAACGTCAAGCGCATGCAAGGGCTTCAGGCGAGCGCGTGACGGGGATGAGGGTCCGATGACGGCGATTCGGCACCGCCATGGAGCCAGTCGGGGACAGATTCACGCCGCCCTGGGGCGCCGGACGGCGGTTTTCCGTTCCAAAATCCGGCAAGACCGGCGCCAAGACGAAATTCCCACGGTCCCGGATCATTCGCCCGAACGAAAATCGTCTTACGGCGCACGCTCCTAGTGAGTCTTGAACCAAACTCGCTGACCTGTTCAGCGGTCCATGGCTCAAGATCGCCGTCTTCCTCCGCACGCTTATGGGCCCGCTTTGCCATCCATGGTCGGTAGTCCGGTTCGGGATGCTCTTCGATTAGCTCCGCAAGCGCTACAAAGGCTTCCTTTCCGGGAATTTCCGAGAGCAGATTGAAGAGCCTATTCCGTGCGTATTGGGCGTGGTCGCGCAATTCGGGCGAGTAAACGCCCCCGCCAGCCCTGTCGATGTCGTCCTTCGCACGTATGTGCTCATGCATGAGCACATACAAGGACTTGAGGTGTTCTGCTGTTCGGAAATTGCCGATACTCGGACCGGCATCGTCGCCATGGCGGCTGCCCATCAACGCCTTGATGAAGAGCTGCGCGGAGCGTGAACCCGCTTCGGGATCGAGCGCGGCGAGCCACTTCTCCACGGCCGTGATGCCTGTATCCGGCTCCGCATCAACCCAGATGGCGTACCAGTGTGGGAGGCGTTCGCCGGATTGTTCTGTTGCCACCTTGGCTTGAGCGAGCAACCCCAGTTCCCTTGGATTCACTCCGCCGCCCTTTAGAATGCGGACGCTGTAGCGTAGCGCCTTGAAGTTCGGCAGATAATTATTGCGGACCAGGGTCAGGAGCGGCTCGACGAGCGCGCCATGCAGCCAGGGTGCGTGAAATGCCAGGTCATGGAGGATATAACTCATAGACTGATCGGTTTTAGTGTTGACCAATTCCCAGTAGAGTTCGGTCATTACAGCTTCCATGACCGCTTGCGGATGAGCCCGGTGCATCACTTCGAGCCAACCGGGAAAGCCGTTCAATTCCCAGGTGATATAGCGCAAGGCTTGACGTACTTCGGATTCGCTCAAGTGCGCTGGAAAACCATTCACTTCCCGCGCCTCGATTTCGAGGCCCGCCATGGCAAAAAGCAAGGCATAGGGAATCGAACTCGTGTCGGCGCCCTCTGATCCGATTTCGGGTTTGTAATGCCTCCAATGGGCCATGGCAGCATCGCGAAATGCAAGGGCCACATCATCTCCAAACTCATTAATAAGCGATTGCCAATTCGCTCCCTGGCCGCGATTTGTTCGCAGGCCGCTGTCTTCAAATTCCCTTAGTAACCAATATTGATCGTTACCGAATTCGCCCGGTTTCAAGCCCGGCGGATTGCGAACGTGATTGATGTTCGCCTTAAGGCGAGCGATCCAATCCGACCTGTCTTGTTTTTGCACTTGACGCTGCTGCTCGCGCTTCTGTCGGCGGGCTTCTCGCGTACGTTGCCACTCGCGGTCTTCCGTGCGAACGACCGGGTTAAGTAGTCTATCCAGCCACGCCACGAGCACGGCATTGCCCTTCACGGCGGCGTGCAACCGGTCGAGCCATTCCACAGGCTTCCCCGCCTGCACGTAGATGCGGAAGGCAAGCGAGAGTGCTACCAGCCGGTCATCTTCCACTTTTCGTGTCTTCACCCACCCAAGGATGCGGTGGAAGCTGTCCGGCCCGAGCGCCCAACAGTGAGGGGGCCATTGCAATGGCCAATCGTCATTCAGCCGTTTCCCGTCACTTTCAAGCCGGGTCCGCGCTGCCTCTACGCTCTGCCAGAACAATGTATCGTTCAGTTTCGGCCAACTTGGAACCAATTCGCCCAACTTGTCCTTGTAATCGTTGAACTCGTGACCGAGCCATTCACGAACGACCGGACCATTGAGCATGACAGCGATGGCGTGATCTTGCATCGCAGCTTCAGCACGAGCAGAAACCAGTCTCTCGACGGCGTGGGTCGCCGGCCCCAGTAACCACGCGAATTCTCCCGAGATACGGCATTCGAGCCGTTCGACATAGGGTGGGCGCTCAAGAATCGCGTGTAGGCCCTCGACAAGCAGCGCAAGCGGTTGAGGAGGGTCTGCTTTCTCTACGAGCGGCAAGCGGTCGATGAACCCGTGCAATGCCCTCGTCAGCCATGTTGTCTTGAAACGGTCATAGGGAGGCAGCTTGTCGATCGATTCCAGCAGCATGGTGACGTTCACCGCGTCGGCAACCGCGTCATGTACAAGTTCGGCGAGCAATTTGCGGGGAATTTCAGCCTGAGCCGACAGCAAGAAGCTCCAGAGCTGTGACTGTTGTCCGGCTGTGCCACAGTTCATGACCGCACGCGCCGCCGCGATGCGCGCATAAACTCCTCTCGCCGGGTCAGCGGCTATGTCCAGCAATCGTGGCACACAGTCCGACATGTTTCCTTGCCAGACCAGCCTACCAAGAAAGAAGATGGCATTATCGTTATAGGCATGCTGATTGATCAATGCGAGTGTTTGGTCGGTCAGGTCCAGTTTCGCGATCCGAGCGATCGCGCTGTTGTCGCGTGCGCCGCGGTTGTCCTCGTTTCGGACGATTCGCCCGAGGATATCGACGAGGATTTTTCTTCGTTCCGGCAATGGCAACCGTGCCGGATCGCCCCCCTCCACCGCGATTTCGGGATGGAGTGCCAAGGCTAGTTTGCGAATTTCCAAGTCTTCGAGGATCAGCCACGGCAATATCGGCCGCAAGCGAGGGGAAACGATTTTCTCCCCGTACTGCTCCCGAAAAATGAGTGCTTCAATCGCGTGGCGCGAATGTCCCTCTTGTAGTAGTTCGCTAAACCACTCGGCCGCAAGGAGCTCACGTACCTCTCGATGACGAAACCTCACGGCTCCGTAGATCGCATCGTCGAATACGGCCCTCTCGAGAAGAGTTCGAACGTCTGCTGGGTTCCAATCGACCAAGACCGCTTCGGCATCGATGCCCAATCGCTCGTGCGATGTGTCCGAGACTTGAATCCCGACGTCGCCGGTTAGGATGACTGCCGCTGCGAGCGCCCTTGCTCCTTCGCGCGCCTTACCTGGAATCAGCCGTTGCCGACTGTCTCGGTCCGGGTCAAATTCCTTGAGCCGTTGTTCAATATTGTGGCGCAGTAGTTCACTCCGCCCGCCAAGCGCTTGGTCGGATGACCATTTCGCCAGGATTCCCTCCAAGTCAAATGGACGTCCAGCCAGAGCCATCAAATTTGATCGCTGCAAAACGTCGATCAGGAGATCGATATTTGGTACCGAACGATGCTCCGCAAAAAAACGCACATCGTCTTCGTCCAGTGGACGCATTAAATAGATTTTCAGTACGCTCTCGGTTTGCTCGGCGGGTTCGACTGGCTCCGAAATCTCATCAGTCGGATCGGCGAGCGGTTTTTTTTTGAACGGCAAATGTCGCTCGATGAGATCGTGGTCGGACCTTGGGCGCCACGCATAGGGACGGCTGGAAATGCAGATGTGGGCGCGCAATTGCGCATCTTTGATCCTCGACGAAAATCGTCGGATCGCCTTCTGAAACGCCCGTGGATTGTCGAGACGGGCTTCATCGACGGCATCGAGGTAAAACCAAGCTTCGCTCTGGCCACTAAGCCAACGTTCGAAGGCCTCCGCACTTCCAACTTCAAAGGCTTGTTCGAAATCTCCGTCGATATCCTCAATACGGATGAAAAATGCGGGATGTCCCTGCTCTTCGACCTGGTTCGCGCGGGAGAGCATTTCGAATGTCTTGCCGGCTCCCGCTTCGGCCAAGATAATGGAACGATAGCTTTTGTCTATGTCGCGCCACCTCTCGAAGTTTCTATCCTCCAAGGTTGCGAGGATGTCTTTCTCGTCGGAGTCGTCGTCTGATCGAGGGACTGGTGAGAAGTAGCGAACTAACGGTACAGGTTTGTCGATGGTCATCCATGGACCCTTGTTTTTGTCTTCAAGACGTCTCGCTCCAGGCTCGCACTGGCGACTGAATTCAGACCCGCAATGCGGCAGGAAGAGATGATCGCTCGCAGTCTTCGCAATCCGGTTTGCTACTCAATCTCCGGTAGGTGCATTTTGCCCACGACAAAGAAAACCATTGTTTCGGTCCACGCGATCGGCGACTTCAACGCACTTTCAAGTTGCCGGAACTATTGGACCACTCGGTGACACGCTGGTTGGTGGTCGAGATGGTTACCTTGCTGCGACCGTAGTACCAATCCTCGAATCCCAAGCCGCGATACGGAAGTATCTGAGTCGGCGTTCCCTGAATCCGAATCACATCGTCCTGGTGCGAACCCCGAGTGAACGTTGTAGCAGATGTCACATTCGCGCCCGGTGCCAATCGAACCTTGAGGTTGCCCGAGCTGTTGGACCACTCGGTGACACGCTGGTTGGTGGTCGAGATGGTTACCTTGCTGCGCCCATAGTACCAATCCTCGAATCCCAAGCCGCGATACGGAAGTATCTGAGTCGGCGTTCCCTGAATCCGTATCACATCGTCCTGGTGCGAACCCCGAGTGAACGTTGTAGCAGATGTCACATTCGCGCCCGGTGCCAATCGAACCTTGAGGTTGCCCGAGCTGTTGGACCACTCGGTGACACGCTGGTTGGTGGTCGAGATGGTTACCTTGCTGCGCCCATAGTACCAATCCTCGAATCCCAAGCCGCGATACGGAAGTATCTGAGTCGGCGTTCCCTGAATCCGAATCACATCATCCTGATGCGAACCCCGAGTGAACGTTGAGACAGCCGAAAGAATTTCGTCTTGAGATTCTGATTGCACAGATACTCGGGCAGGAGAAAAAAAGTCTACGCGCAGTTCATAATCGCCGACTTCACCATCAGCGTAGCTACTTGTCACTATCAAGTATTCGCCGTTTTCAGAAAGGTCAAGCCGAATCCGGGCATCTGTTTCTTCGCCCGAGTCATCGTCCTCAGCGACGAGTTCTGAGTTCCCCGTGTCTATGAGCATTAACCGCGCATCGAAATCAGGGGCACTCAAATCAACGGTCAGTGTCTGCCCTGCTTGAGCTTGGACAGTCCAAAGGTCACCGTATGCTCCAGAAGGGAGCTCATAATCTCCCGGTTCCAGTGTTCCTGTGGCTATCCCGCTGTCGGGTAGCTGCGCGAGCGAGAGTGGCAACTCAACGCGGTGAAGGGTGGGCTCGGCTATTTCGTGCCACACTGTTTCAGTCACTGTTTCGTATCCGGGTGCACTGACTTCCACTCGGTAGCTGCCGGCCGGCAGCATCATTCCCGGTTCGTAGACTGGCGCGATGTTCAGAATTCTTACGCGTGCCCCAGACGGCTCCACCTCAATCGTGAACGCTTGGCGGATTGGGTCGAGAGATATTCGATGCTCCAGTATCGCTTCCGCATGATCCAGCCATTCCCGCCGCGGCTCGTATTCAGGAGCGCTGACTTCCACGTGATAGGTTCCTTCTGCGAGTGCCATCTCTGGCTCGTATTGGTCGTCATGATCTGTGAATACTACTTGCGCTTGCGGAGGGTCCGTGCGAACTGTGAATGGCGGTCCTTGCGATAGCAGTGGTTGATTAGAGGAACCGTCTTCAACTGATTGGCCGTCCCACGCACCCCCCAGAATCATGGTTATCGCAATCGGAACCATGAACAAGGCCGCCATAATCCAGGCACCGGTATCCGTGAACTTCTGGCGCTCGTTGACAATAGTTTGGTTGTCAACCTCCGGCTCCTTCGTAACCGCTTCTTGGGCGGGCTCGCCAACAGCGAACAGGCGTTTCAATCCACGCCACAATAGTCCGATGGCAAGGAAAACCGCCGCCACAACAAGGGCATAGAAAACCGCAGACACCAGTAGCGCACCGGCGTACACGTCGTTGACGTCCCATCCCAAGAGGACTCCTGCGGCAACTAGCCAAGCTATCCATCCCCTTCGTGCTCTAAAATAGTCAACTCGGCCTAGTGACCAGTGGAAAACCGTTACGATTGCAAACGTAATGAATCCAAGAAGTAGCGCCTCACCGATGAGAAACACCCATCGCTCCGCGAGCGCTGATTCCTCCAAGAGATTACCGACTCCACTAAACGAGAAGATCGCCATTGCAGCAAGTGCGCGAATTAACCCGGCGCGAAGTCCGGACGATCTGCTTTGGCTTGTTTTACGGGCATCGCCGTCCGGCTGCAGAGTTTCGTTGCGCTGCACATCCTCCGATTTATTCGGTGTTAGAAGCAGCTCCCGCAATTCTTCACAGTTCTGGACCCGATCCTCGGGGTACAACGCCAGACACTTCTCGATAGCTCTCAAAAGGTGATTCGCGAACCGTCCGCTACCCAATGCCACCGCCGATGGCATCGGATCAGCCCTTCCACGGTTCATCGCATACGCCCGCTTCTCAACTTCTCTCGGCGTCGCGCTCCATACTATTGTCTCGCGCTCAGTGCTCGGCGAGTCTTTGGGCACATGCAGCCGGGAGTCATCCGGACACCCACCCGCCACCATCCGCCACATCAATGCGCCAACGGCGTATACATCGGTCCATGGACCGATATCGCCTTCGGACGACACTTGCTCGTATGCCGCATAACCCGGCGTGTAAGGCGCCCGAGAACGGCTGTGCCGCGCCAGATAGTTCTGCTTCGCCGCTCCGAAGTCGATCAGCACGGGATGGGCAGGTCGACCCGTAATGTCGTCCTGCTGGCGAACGAAAATATTCCCCGGCTTGATGTCCCGATGCAACACGCCGGCTCGATGCACCGCGGTTAGTCCTTCCAGCAATGGTTCGACTACCGCTAGAAGGTCCTTTTCCGTGAACGGTTGCCCCGCCTCCTCGCGGCGCCGAAGAAGCTCCAGCAGCGGCAAGCCATCGTCATGGTCCATGACCAGATAGGCGGTGCCGTTCTGCTCAAAATAGTTGAGACAGGACACAATGTAGGGCTCGTTCCTGAACTTTCGGAGCTGTTCCGCCTCGTCTCTGAAGCGTCGCAGCCCATCGTCGAACGCTTCCTGTGCCTCGGTGTTCACCGGGCACACGGTGGTACCGTCCTGGGTACGCACCGCCAACTCCCCGGGCAGGAATTCCTTGATCGCGTACAGCCAGTCGGGATTAAGATGGTGCCGCGCCAGGTAGACGATGCTGAAGCCGCCGCTGCCCAACTCCGACTCAATGACGTAGTCGCGCAGAACCGTGCCTGGAGGCAGGGCGTTCAGCGATTGGGACGTGCTCCTCGACGGCATCCGGCCCTTGTTCCATGCGGCGATGATGCCCGAATTATACTTCTGACTGGAATTCCGGCGGCACATACCGCATGACGAACGATTACGTTCTACGGTACAAAGACGAACCCGTGCTTCTTGCTCGATTTCGGGATGGGGCCGACGCGGGCGGCCCGGTGGAGTTGCTGACGCACTCCTGGAATTTCGAAGGAGAAGTTGCTGCCGTGGCTTCCTTGCCGCTGGTCTATGCGGAGCTGCTCGCGATCGGCGATGCGCGTTGTCTTGAGACGGCGAACCTCTTGCATGAGCGGATCATTGATCGCTTTAGCGGCTAGAAAGGGTCAGGGTGGCTCGCGCCATCTGCACAGACCACGATGCTGTCTATTTCGACTTTGCTGGGAACGCGCTGCTGGCGTTCGAAATCGTCTACATCGAGCGCGCCGTCGCGAACACGCCCCGCTCCGAAACCCGTGCGCTTGATTTCTCGGACCGAACCTCCATTTTTTCCCTTGCAATGCATAATCTCTAATGTTACAAAGTCTCGGTTATTACGTATTATTGCCGAGTATAGGAACCATGCACGAACAGGTGAAAGCTTCATTGAGAGAGCGCGCACTTGCCATTGCCAAGGCGCGGGGCATCGCACGCGCACGCGATTTCAGCGATGCGGGTGTTCCTCGGATCTATCTGCGCCGCTTGCAAGACCAAGGTCTGCTGATCCGCCTGGGACGCGGTCTCTATCAGCTTGCCGACACGGAATGGTCGAAGTCCCATAGTCTCGCCGAGGCCGCCCGAACGGTACCTCATGGCGCGATTTGCCTTCTCTCCGCGCTCCAGTTTCATGAACTCACGACACAACTACCGCATGAAGTCTGGATGCTGATCGGCCACAAGAAGTGGGCGCCAAGAAATCCTCCGGTTGCGCTACGCATCGTTCGCGCGACTGGAGAAGCGCTAACCGCGGGAGTGGTGTACCACAACATCGAGCAGGTCAGGGTCCCGATTACCAGCCCGGCGAAGACCGTCACGGATTGCTTCAAGTATCGCAACAAGGTGGGGCTCGACGTCGCCATTGAGGCTCTTAGAGATTGCATCCGTGAGCGCCTTGCCACAGTGGACGATCTGTGGACATTCGCCGTCATCGACCGAGTGCAAAACGTCATGCGGCCGTATTTGCAAGCGATCGTCTGATCTCGATGTCTCCAGGCAAGAATAGTGGCGCCTCCGTCATGGCGCGGCTAAGGCAGCGTGCCGTCGAACGGAAAGAAGACATGCAGCTTCTGCTGACCCGTTACGCCCTGGAACGGCTGCTCTATCGGCTCGGCATCTCGACGTACAAGGACCAGTTCGTACTGAAGGGCGCCATGCTTTTCAGCCTCTGGGCGGCCGTACCGTACCGGACGACAGCGGATGTTGACCTGCTGGGATTCGGGGACGACGGCCCGGACCGGGTGGCTGCCGTGTTCCGGAAAATCTGCGTTCTCAGCGTTGCCGATGACGGAGTGGTCTTCGAACCTGAAACTTTACGGATCAACGTGACACGAATCGCGGAACGATATGGCGGTGTTCGTCTCTCCCTGGTCGCAAGAGTGGCCAAAGCACGATTGACGGTTAGGGTCGACGTCGGCTTTGGCGACGCAGTGACGCCGAGCGTGCAGGATATCGAATTTCCGTCGTTGCTGGACATGCCGACACCGCGGTTGCGCGCCTATCCGCCGGAGACATTCGTAGCCGAGAAGTTCCAGGCGATTGTAGCACTCGGAATGATGAACAGTCGGATGAAGGATTTCTTCGATCTCTGGGCGATAGCGGAGACGTTTTCATTCGATGGCCCGGTCCTCGCCGAAGCAATTCGTGCGACCTTCGACCGTCGCCAAACGGTTGTACCCGCAGAAGCGCCCATCGCTCTGACGCCCGCGTTTGTCGAAGACGGAACAAAGCAATCGCAGTGGCAGGGGTTCTTGCGTCGAACTGCAATTGATATGGCGCCGGGTCCATTCGCGGAACTGCAGGGGAAGGTAGCGGCTTTTGTTCTTCCACCCGCATCGGCCGTCGCGTCCGGGGCAATATTCAGCCAGAAGTGGAAAGCTGGCGATGGTTGGCGATGAGATTCGGTTATCCGAATTTCCGGCTTTCGGGTGAAGGCGGTCGGTTCGGCCTTGAGATCAACTTGTCGAAATCAATGAGAAGATAGCCGTATGTCTTGGGAGTCCCCACGCCGTTCGTTGCACGCCCTGCCGCCGGGCACGGTACTGCACGACTACGTCATCGACTCGGAACTGGGCAGCGGCGGCTTCAGCATCGTCTACCTGGCGCGGCACCGGCTGAATCCCGACTGGCTGTTCGCCATCAAGGAATTCCTCCCGCGCGAACTGGCGGTGCGGCACAACGACGATGCCAGCGTGCATCCGCTCGACACGGAGGCCGGCGACGCTTTCCAGGACGGTCTCAGGCGTTTCCGAGACGAGGCGGAACAGCTTCGGAAGTTCAGGAACGAGCCGTCTGTTGTTTCTTGCCTGAACTACTTTGAGGGAAACGGCACGGCGTATCTGGTCATGGATTTCGACGACGGATTGCCGTTGTCGGAGTTTCTCAGACGTCGGGAAGACGCCGGGCAGCCGTTCACCGAGAAGGACTTGCTCGCGGTCGTGGAACCGTTGATTGAGGGGTTGGCGGTGATTCACCGGGCGGGCGTTCTTCACCGGGACATCAAGCCCGGAAACATTTTCGTTCGCCAGCAGGACGACATCACGGGGCGTCCGGCGCATCCGGTGCTGATCGACTTCGGAGCGGCCAAGCAGAACTATCTGACGCGGCACAGTCAGTCGCGGGCGCCGTACACCCCGGGGTACGCGGCATATGAACAAGTGTCGTCCGAGGGCGACATCGGTCCGTGGACCGACGTATACGCCGTAGGCGCGCTGATGTGGCGCATGGTGGCGGGTGGGTGTCTAGCAGACCACCGTTTACACTTACCAGATGGCGCCGACAATGCGCACGGTGCCGAGTGGTGTCCCACGCCGTGCGCGGCGGAGAAGCGGGCCTACGCACTTCACCGGGGGCAGTCGGACCCCATGTTACCGGCGACGGAGTTGGGGGTGGGCCGGTTTTCGCCAGCTCTGCTTCAGGCCGTCGACCGTTGTCTGGTGCTGTATCCCGAGGATCGCCTGCAGGATTGTGCGGCGCTGTACGCGCTGCTCGAAAACGTTGGTGTCTCAAAGACCGCTGCAACACAGGCGCAAGACAAGGCAACCAAGCGTAACCGCACTACTATCACAGCAGAGGTGGGTCCTGCACTTGCCGGCGCGGTGCTCCGAGGGCATTTGCCCAAGTATTGCGGTTTCGCCATTGCGGCAACGCTCGCCGGCGCGGGTCAATTAATCGCGTCGATAACAAGAACATCCACGTGGGTCGTTGGTAGTGCGCTTGCCATTGCATGGATAATCGCCGTTACTTTACTACCGACGCCAGCGGACCGTGATCCAGTTCCAGCATCGGAGGAACCGACTGCCTCTCCAGTGTCAATCGGCGCATCAGCAGACGGGCCGATCTCTTCGACGTCTACTGTAGAAGCTTCGGATACCAGCGAATCCCCTATTTTGGGCGGCAATGCAATCTTGGTGGTGGAGACGGTCCCGTCTGGGGCCCGGATAGCCATTGCAGACGAGGAAATAGGCGTGACGCCGCTGGAATTGTCCGGGTTGCGCGCCGGCCGTTACGAGATCACCCTGGATCATCCGGCATACCAGGTGCTGCGACTCTCGGAGCAGCCCCTGACGGACGGTGAAGTGCTGCGGATCGAGCGCGCGCTGACGCCGGCTACTGGCCGCCTGACCGTGCTGATTCAGCCGCGCGAAGCCTGGATCGAGTTAGCGAGCCGGCGCCTGGCGGAGGCGACGCCCGTTACACTGCGGGATCTTCCAGCGGGAAACGTTGAATTGACCCTGGGGGCGGCCGGGCACCGCACGGCGACGGTGCAGGTGGACATTCCAAGGGACGGGTTGGGCACACTGGAGCAGGCGCTGGAGCCGATTCCCTATGGGACGTTGACGTTGGAATTGAACCCGCCTGATGCGGTGGTGACGCTGCCGGACATCGACCCGTCCTACCGTCCTGGAGTGCGATTGCCGGAAGGCCCGCATCGGGTGATCGTGAGGAGAGAAAATTACCGGTCGGTCGAGCGCCTAGTGGAAGTATTGGGTGAGACGCACACACGGGTCGAGCTGGAGATGAATCCCGGTTCTCGGTTCCGGGACCGATTGGCAAGCAGCGGCGAAGGTCCGGAAATGGTGGTGATCCCGGCCGGAATGTACCGGATGGGATGTCTGAACGACGGTGGGGACTGCGCCGACAATGAGGGTCCCGTGCACGAGGTTCGGATTTCCAACTCCTTCGCACTGGCGCGATACGAAGTGACGGTAGGCGACTTCGGTCGGTTCGTAGAGGCGTCAGGGTACCGTACGGAGTCAGAGGGGGATCCGGAGAGCGGTTGTATCACGCAGGAGATTCTCGACCGGAACGAGTGGGATTGGACATCCAACCGTAGTTGGCGGAACTTGGAGTACGAGATAGAGGAGGACCACCCGGTGACGTGCGTAAGTTGGAACGATGCACAGGCGTACGTGACGTGGTTATCGCACGAGACCGGGAAAGTGTACCGATTGCCGAGCGAGTCGGAGTGGGAGTACGCAGCGCGTGCGGGTACGACGACGCGGTTCCATTTCGGCGACGACCCGGGGCGGCTGTGCGATCATGGCAACGTCGCGGATCGCACGGAATTTTCCAACGGCGTTTCGTGGGTAAACCCCGTTGAGTGCGGCGACGGGGAGATGTACGCGGCAACCGTCGGGAGCTATCGGACGAACGGATTTGGTCTGTACGATCTGCACGGCAATGTGTGGGAATGGGTGGAGGACTGCTGGAACGAGAATTACGCGGGCGCGCCTAGGGATGGCAGTGCGTGGTTAGCGGGCAACTGCGAGATGCGTGTGCTGCGTGGCGGAGCCTGGACTACCGCCATTTCGAGCTACTTGCGTTCTGCGTACCGCCACAGTGGTTTCGCCGGGTTTCGCGTCAACTCCTACGGGCACCGGAGAGTCGACTATGGATTCCGGGTGGCCCGGACGCTCACGCCCTGAGTTTGTTAATTTCCTTACCCTTCTACCGGGGCCAAGGTCAAAGCCTCCGTCGCCACGCTGAGAAGATGGTCGACGGAATGCTTCGGAGGTCTTGGGGCGGTTGGGCCGTGCCCCGGTTGGGACAGTGCCGCCGGAGCGCGTCCACTATTGACACGTGTCCACGACGCATGGACAATCAGAAATAATGGACATGCCAACTGAAAATGAACTCTTGCAGAAGGTCGTAGCCACCGTCGCGGACAGGATAGGCATTCCGGTACGGGTCACCGAAATCGCGCCTGAACTCAACGGCCAACGCGTCGACGCGTTGGTCCGCATCGGGCGGGGAAAGGCTGCGATCACCTATGCGGCCGAAGTGAAAAGAGGTCTCCGACCCGCAACCCTCGGCCCAATCCTTCATCAGGTCGACCGGCTCAAGGCGCGTGCACTGCTTGTTGCGGACTACGTGACGCCCCCTTTGGCCGAGAAGCTCAAGGACAGAGGCGTGGCCTTTCTGGATGCAGCGGGAAACGGATACATCGATCAGCCCCCATTGTTTGTTTGGGTCAAGGGCGAGCGCTTGCGGGAAGAGCCTGTCGCCGGTCCGGGTACCGGCCGCGCATTTCAGGCCAGCGGGCTCAAGGTGATTTTCGCATTGCTCTGTCATCCGGAATGGACGGAGCGGCCCTACCGCGAGATAGGACGTCTCGCCGGTGTCGCTCACGGGACCGTGGGCTGGGTCATGGCGGAACTCCCCAAGCTTGGCTTCGTCGGCACGATTGCCGGAAGAAGGCGCCTGCTCCAATGCGAGCTGCTCTTAAGACAGTGGGTGGAGGCCTACGCCCGAACGTTGCGGCCCAAGCTTGCCCTAGGTCGGTATCGGACGGAGACGCACCGGTGGTGGACAGGGTTCGATCCACAAGAGTACGGGCTCGTTCTCGGCGCCGAACCCGCGGCTGAACGGCTCACTCGGTACCTGCGACCGGAAACGATTACGCTCTACGGTGCCAAGACGAATCCGCGCTTCCTGCTCGATTTCAGAATGCGGGCCGATGCGGAGGGTCCGGTGGAGGTGCTGAAGCGCTTCTGGAATTTCGAAGGAGAAGATGCTGCCGTGGCTCCCTTGCCGCTGGTCTATGCGGACCTGCTCGCGATCGGGGATGCGCGTTGTCAGGAGACGGCGAACCTCTTGCATGAACGGATCGTTGATCGACTTAACCGCTAGGAAGGGTCTGGGCTGGCTCTCGACAATCGTCCAGGACCTGCAGGTAGCGGCGGGCAGGGAGAAGTTTCTCCTGGTTGGGGCGCTGGCCCGTGACCTGCTCCTCCACTACGCACACGCCATTCCGATAATACGTGCAACGACCGATGTGGATCTGGCATTTGCCGTGGCGGACTGGGATGAATTTGACTCGCTGAGAGAAGCATTGCTTCGTTCAGGCGCCTTCGGTCCCGAACAACCCCTGGTTCACAGGCTGATTCACCCAACCGATGTCCCCATAGACCTGATTCCATTCGGCGGCGTCGAAGGCCCCGACGGCAGCTTCGTTTGGCCCGATGATGAAAGCGAGATGAGTGTCTTGGGTTATCGGGAAGCCATTGAGACGGCTGTTGACGTTGTGCTTCCGGGTAGAGTGCGCGTTACGACCGTCTCAATACCCATGCTCGCCATCCTCAAGGTTATTGCTTGGTCACACCGACACGTTCGCGCGCCAGTAAAGGATGCCCGTGACTTGTTTCTCATCCTACAGAACTATTTCAATGTGGAGGATTTGAATCGGCTCTATGACGAGGCATCTCATCTCCTGGAGGAAGAGGACTATGACTATGACGCAGCGGCCGCCTGGCTGGCTGGTCATGATGCGGGGTCGCTTTTGGCCCGCTGCGAGAATCCAAAAGAGGTGATCGATTACGTCGAGAACGTCCTTACGACCGAGACGGACCCCGACGGGCCGCTTCGCCTGATTGGCGAGGTCGGTGCTGATGAACCGGATCGCAAACGCCATCTTCTGAAGGCATTCCTTACCGGTTTCAAGTCACGAGACAGCGAAACGCCGTCTGCCAACTGATAGGTCACACTTGAGGGGTCGCGGGAAGCGCTCAGGCAGCGATGCGCGACTCCTTCGAATTCGACCAAGTGCGTATTGCTCAAGCTTTTTCCGCCATCTGGACGATTTCGGGCTAGAGCAATCGTATCCCACCCGGTATCCTGCCGTTGCGCGATCTCGGGACAAGACAGATGGACCAAAAACGCGATTATGCGGACAGCCGACTACTAAACGGGTGCATCTATTGTGGTGGCCCCGCCGAGACTAGGGAGCATGTCCCCTCCCGATGTATGTTGGCCCGGCCGTATCCCGAAAATCTGCCGGTGGTTGGCTCTTGCGCGAAGTGCAATCGAGGGTTTTCAATGGATGAACAATATCTCGTGTGCCTAGTCGAATCGGCGCGAGTCGGTTCTACATACCCGAACGAAATCAAGCGGCCCTCCGTCGCGCGGATACTGCAAAATACTCCGGCCCTCAGAGCCAGAATCGAAGAGGCCAAGACTGAAACCGACGGTGGAGTACAGTTCGCGGTTGAACGCCATCGTGTTGCGAACGTTATGTTGAAGCTTGCTCGCGGCCATGCAGCGTTCGAGCTAAGTCAGCCCTGTAGGGCGGAACCCGATCATTTTTGGTGTGGACAGTTAACGGACCTGCCGACTGACGAGCGGGATGCATTTGAGGCAGCGCATATCCAAAATGTATCAGGTGAAATGGGTTCTCGGGGAAATCAGCAAATGCTCGTCGTGCAGGTTGCTCTTCAATCGGAATCGGGAGACCAATGCCAGTTGGGTCTGATTGTGAACGATTGGGTCGAGGTCCAGGACGAACGGTACCGCTATCTTGCCATTGATGATGCAAGTGGACTCGTCATTCGGATAATCGTCGCCGAATACCTTGCTTGTGAAGCGGCGTGGCATCTTGCTCCGAACCTAACAGGACAGCGCTATCGTTAACAGACAACGCCACCTTGACGTAGAGTTGTACACCTTCTCCGATTCCCTGAATCTCCCGACTTCTTAAAGAGGCTCTTTCCGACCTAGGTTGGCCGCCGATCTGCTTCAGAGACTCGTCGTGGTCGACCTGATCCCCGTAGAGCCGAAAAACAGTCTGGTAGTAATCGGCGTCCAGAAACCGTGCTATTCGCTTCTCTACCCCGGGCGCTTTGGAACAACTGCCATGAAATTAAGGAAAGGGTTTCTCCAAGAGCAAAAGATCATCCTCAATCGCCGTAGTCACGCTCAGGAAGTACGGCTCCAAGTCACGGTAGCAAGTCTTGTGCATCCCAAGCGACTCATTGACTCTTCTGGCACGAACCGCATCACGAAGTCGCGGCATTAGCCGCTCGATCGCATCAAGCGCCGTCACGTAACGGGTTTGAATTGGCCTCTTCGTCCTGATTATCTGTTCCTTGAACCAGCACGACAGGCCCTCACAAAGATAAGTACTCTCATCAATGTCATGCGGGTCCAGAAAACGAACGCACTCGTGCGCCAACTCATCCATGACAGACGGGAGATTGGCCTTGTCAAGTCTGGTAGCTAAATGGATGTCTACGAATCCCGATTCTGGAAGCAGAATAAGCTGCGAGCGACAAGCGCGATGATTTGTCCTGATCCCGCCGAGCGTCCATCCCGGGCTTCGAGGCCCGAAATAGCGTTCGGCTCTTGGGACCAATTCGGACTCAAAACGCTCGGCGAGTTCATATGGATCAATTGCGTCCATGGCGACCACTGCTTGCTTAACCGGTCTTTGACGGACGGTAGCGCAGAGCAATTGAGAAGCTCAATCCACCCATACCCATCACCCTTTTTTCAGCCCGGCTGACAATACTGTCTCTAACGCTACGCAAGTAACTCAATCCGGCAATTGGGAAAACTCCGCAGCAAATCCTTCCGCCTGCAGCTTGCCCAATGCTTCAACAACCTTTGCAGATTGCTTTTCCGTCGGAGCCCGTTTTGGAATGGAGGCCGCGACCTCCAGAATTTTCACTTCCGTCGGAGTAAGCAGATTTCGTGCCCGACCCCAGGATAAAGCGTCCGCCCAGAACTGCCCCCCTGCATTCACAATGGCAATCTGCGCCTGCATCCCGTTGAGCTGCCGCTGTTCCTTTCGCGACTTGCGCGCCGAATCAACCCGTTCTTCCTTGGAGATCAATTCATCAACAAATGACACCGGCAATTCGATCGAGAGCCTCCTTGCGCGGTCCCAACATGCCTGCTTCTTTGCCCATTCCGTGACATTGCTGATTCCTTCGGGCGGGTCCGTCACGATCTCGTGAACATGCTCAGCAACAGCTGCAATCGCATTCCTCATCGCCTCTCCCGGCGATTGACGACGCCAGATTGCCTGAAAGTCCACCGCCATGCGCTGCTCGTTTACCACGTGCGCGATCTTGGCGATTGCGTAAGCAACAATATTGGCGCGATACCCACCCTGATACCAAGACTGACTTGACACTATTCTTTCCGTCGCCCTGAACACGATGGCCTTGGCGATTGCCTCGCGATACCACGATTCATTGAAATCGTCGGGCATCTTGCGCCATGTCGCGCCGATTCGCTTCGCAAATGCCGCGAAGTTCTTCTGTGCTCCAAGGCTCACCTCATGTGGTCGCCGTTCCCAAACATTCACGAACTTGGCCAGATCAGTCTTCGTGAAGAGCTGTCTTCGCGGGTACACGAGATCGAACTTTCTGCGCTGAGATCGAGTGAGATGTGCGCGTGCGTCCGCATACTGGCCCCGCGCCCGTTCGTAGAACCATTTGCTCTGTCGAAACGTTCCCTCCGGCGAGGGCGAATACATCCGCCGGGAAAACTCCTCTATGCGTATGTGAAACGGATGGTTGGCAAAGAAATCTGAAGCACTGACCCGATTCTGGCTGTTCGCGTACTCCGAGATTCGCGGCACAATTAATGTCGCCCGTTCGGCATTTACCACGGAAAGCTTCATCTGCACGAATGTCAGTGAAAGATCCACCTTCCGCAGCCTCGCCACATGGATGGACGCCGTCGTCTGACCGCCGTTTACAATCTGAAAATTCCTGACGCGGTACAGTAGCAACCTGCCGCCGTCATTCCGCATGTCAACTTCCTCGGCCGTCGCCGTGATGCCATTGTTATACGCAAAGAACATTGATGGCTCGTTCTCCAGCGTCAACCGAATCCCTCTGTTGACCTTTCCTCGGGCCTGCAAGAACACTCTCACATTTTGCTCAAGCAACCTCGCACCCCATCGATCGTAGATATCTGCAAGCACCTCCCCCGGAATCACCGCGAGATATGATTCATGGTCCGCTTCATCTACCTGTGCCGGCAACAAGGGGATCGGTCCTCCGAAATCCTGCGCCAGGTCGATTTCCATTTCCTCCCGGTCGTGTCCAACCCTGGACTGCCTGTGCAGCCGGTTTATATCCCACACGCTGTACGTCACCGGCCGATCATCGAACGTCCCGACAGGGCGTCCGTCAACCCTCTCGCTCAACTCCCTGTTCGTAACCAGCAACAGCCGCACCTTTGTCACCCCAGACCAACGCTGCGAGATCAGCTCGGCAAGGCCGAATCCAGGACTGCTTTCCTCCAGCGCCTCGCGCCATCTCTGCTCCAGAGCCCGTCGCATGAAGTTTGACACTCGACGGAAAATCGCGTCCATCCCGCTTCCAGTCAGGCGATCTGGTTCTTGTGACCCCTGAAAGTCCAAGACAATCAGGCTGAGTACTCCAGACGCATCCGCAGGGTCTCCACCATAGCCGTCGACCCTTATCCCTCTCGTCGGCGACCTGTACGCCACCCGGTCGGCCACGTCCAGTTCCCCTGCCTCCATGAGCAGTTCACATGATTTTTCAAAGAAGACGTCCTCCAAGAACTGTCCGTCAGAATCCGACTCCGCGAGAACGTCTTGGAACAACTCTCTTGCGAACTCACCTACCTCCATCGCATCCTCCGCAAACTGCCAATGCCAGGTCCTTCGAAGTGACGCAGAATCGTTCGCAACTGGAAAGCGCGATGACATACTTCACTCTTTCCACTCCAGATGGAACCATGCCGGACGTGATGCGCGGAAACTCGCCGCCGACTTCGAAAATCCTTTCTTCTCCCATTACCCATGAGCTGTCCGAATAGTCGTCGTTCCAATCGAACCCGGCCGCATGCAGCCGCTCTTCGAAGACTTGCCTCGCGTACATGTCCATGGCGGCGAGCAATTTGCACGTTTCGCTCGCAAGCACCGAGATTGTCATGGCTGAAGCACACTCCCTTGTCGCCCTCGACGCCTCTACGACATAGAGAAACAAGCGCGACCTTTCATCCGAGTCGAGCTGCTTCGCAGACGAAACACGTACGGTGGAACTCCCAGGTGCAATTGTCTTTGCCTCTATGCTGACGCCACCCAGTTCGAAATCCTGCGCCCACCCTAGGGGACCCTTCCACGCGCATACCGCTTCACCAGCCTCGACAGCAGCCACGAGATGTCGATTGAGCAGCCAAATTTCCCCCATCAGTCCCTTTTGCTCTTCCTCGCTCAGGCGACCGTCTCCTCCTCCCTTGAGAAGTCGGTGCCATCGCCAGGTCCGCACCACAAACCGCTCTATTGCCTCGCGTTCGGACCCTGACGTGCGTGTAGCATCCACAATATCCGCGCAGAAACGCTGAAAGATCTCTCTCTGTTCCGCGTCCGTCAGTCGGATGACTATGCGTCTGGCCGCGCCATCCTCCGTTGGCATCGCTTCAACTTTCAGACCCCGCAATCTTGGAAGACGGTGAGTCGACCCATGTTCGCTTCGATGCTGAAGCATGAGAAGACAGTGTCTCTTGCTGTCCACCGCCCAGTATAGTCCCCATGTATGGGACCCTGCGTTTCGTATCCTGCGAGCGTTGATCACATGGATGTCGGTCGGCGGTCGTATCGCCTTCCAGGGGTCTTCACTCCTCGACTTCTGCGTTCTCGTCGTCATCCGAGTCGTCTTCTCCGAAGTGTTCCCGGTACCAGGTTGTGTTGACCACGTATTCGACCGTTCTTTGTCTAAGCGCAGTCTTGGGAAAGCTGATGCTCCACGCGGCCACGGGCCTGACCGCACTCAGATCCTCGCTCTTCTCGCCGATTGCCAGAAGGTGGATCACCAGTAGCGGCTTGGTGCGGATCCTCCCGTAGATATAGTCGGGATAGTTTGTCCCTCCCTCGTAACTGCTCTCAGCCGCTGCAATTTCCGCCTCACTTAGGCCGACTTTCGTAATTCCACGCGAGCTGACCCTCTGCTTGTTTGTCACCATAAGCAAGGTTTTGTCGCTTCGCTTGCCGCGCGCGCGCCGTTGACATACCAGCGGAAACCCGAAACGGTGATCAACGCGGGACTTGCTGGTCCTGCGTTGCACACCGGCGAAGAATACGTCCCATTCGCTAAGCTCGTTCTCGGCTCGAGCCGCAATATAGCGCCTGACAGGCTCGCTCTCTGTGGCGAGGCTCCCCGGATGATTCCTGAAGGCGCCCAGGAATTCGTCCACCAATTCAACCGGGACATTCCGCACCAAGCGACCGCCATTTAGCCACTCGCCGTCCTCGGGAGCTCTTTCCCCTTCACGCATCGCCTCGGCAAGCCGTACCGCAGTTCGCAGGTTCGCCTCGATGGTCGAATCGTCCGGATGCAAGATCGCTGTTTCCACAAAGCGGTTCGCAAGTCCAATCATCACTGAATGTGAGCTCCCCGTACCCATCTTGTTGCGTGCGGTGACAATCAGCGTGTCGGGATGGCTGCGCACCTTCAGACCGAAATCCCTCGGAGTCGCGTTTGTACTCTGCATTCGAGCGAGTTCATCTCGAAGTTCGTCTATGGAGTCACCGATATGCTCATACCACCCCTGCGCTTCCTCTGGCATCCATATGCGACACAGGTCCTCGTATCCATCGCGGTATCCAAACCAACGCCCCATCTGAAACAGGGTGTCGTACATCATCGATCGGCGCAGAAAGTAGCTGACCGTCAACCCTTCCAGCGTCAGACCGCGCGAGAGCGAAAGCCCGCCGACTGCTATTGCGTTCAAGCCCGATTTCTCGTGTTCACCGTAGTCGAGCGAACCGGCAGAGCGACTGTTCACCTCGACAACGCTGACGGCAGCGACGCTCTTGTGCAGGTAACTCAACACCTTGGAAAATGGTACGTCACATGTCTCGGCATAGTGATCCACGTAAACTTGTTTCAGCGCCGCCAGCTCCGGATCGCGAGCCGCTTCCCGCTCTGGCTTTCCGCCGTTAACGCGGATACTCGACGAGATTTGTTCAACCAGCGACTGTACCTCGTTGCAAACCTGGTTCTGAACTGCAACGAATCGAGAGACGTTTACCAGCATCGAGTTGTGGGCACGAGCCTGTCCCCTGGCCAATCGGATTGCACGTGCCAGAATGAAGGCGCGAACCGCCTCCACCAGGCTCGCCGGCAGTGCGGTCACCACATGATCGATCCGGTGCGACGTCGGCAAGAGATCCGCATGATCGTCTATGTCTCGTAGAATGCTCACGGCATCGTCCCTGAACACGCGTCCCGCGCCAAAATAGTTCGACGGTGGATCCAGACTCACGATGAAATCGCACGGGAAGAGGTCATGTCCCAACATTGCGTCTTCACTCTCAGGGTCGATGAAGATATTCGCGAAGGGTGTCGCCGTGTACCCGACGTAATTGCTTCTTTCGAACAGATTCAGAAGTTCTCGAATTTGACCGTTGATCCTCGAGACTTCATCCATCCGGCGCCTGATGTTGATCGACGCATTGTCGGCCTCGTCGTCGATCAGCAGCATTGGCTCCCAGATCGTGTCCGTGCCCCTCTTCGCATTGTGCATCTTCAACCAATCTATGAGATTGCGGAGCGTGCTGGCATTCTTCTTGATCACGAACACGGCGGGTTCGGCAAGATTCACCAAGGGAACGTTCAGGTTTTCGGCGATGACCTTGTGAAAGTCTCTGTGCGATGTCGTGAACGCGCTGGGACGGCGGCGTGAATCATAGCGTCCCACGCCGACGACGCGTTTTGTCGGAAGCTGATTTCTGCGTTCCGCCGTACTCCTGAATCCAATGAACCCTTCGTCCACCCTGTTCTGGGTCTGGTCGCGAAGCTTGTTCTGCAAGCCAGCGATTATGATGATCACCCTGTATCCCGCATCGGCAGCCTTCGTGACTACCCCGATATAGTTGGCCGTCTTCCCCGACTGCACATGGCCCATCACCATGCCTCGCCTGTCCCATGTCCCTGGCTTTTCCGGGTTCTCGAGTAGTCCCAGGATCCGGTCCGTCACGTTGCTGATTCCGCCAAGAACCTGACCGGAAAACCCCTTTTCCGCCAATAGCCGTCGATATCTGTCCCAATAGTAGAACTCGATTCCCGATCGCGCTGCCTCAAGCCAAGGTTCGAAACCCGGGTCTTGAAGGGCCGCGCCGTCACTCATCCTGACCCCGTGTACGGTCTCGAACTCCAGTGCCAGATCCTCCGCCTGCGAGTCTGTCACTCCAGGACAGGCTCGACGCGCCGCCTCGATGACTTCCCTAATCCTGTCCTGCGTGGGCAGCTCCTGCGCCAGCAATCCCTGCACCATGAACCTCAGCATGTCGTATTCGTTCATCGTTCTATCGGTCCCTGGACTTCCTTTCCATGTCCCGCACGTAATTTGCCGTTTCCGACCACTGCGTCCGAAATGGCTCCGCCGTCCTCATCCACTCCTCGATCTGATCCGGTACCTGCCCCCTGTCCCGAAGCAGGCACCACATTGATGAAGCAAGCTTGCGCAGATCGTCACTTCCAATTTTCTGCGGCGTTACCTTCTCCGGATTCGCGCTCACGTCAACGTGCATCGCCTCAACCGGAAGAGCAGAGGCGACGAGCCGAAGAATTCTCTCGAACTCCCGTACTCCTTCCTCATCGAGCGAATCGGCAAAGGCCGCGAGAATCGGGTGCTCCTCATTTATTACATAATTTATTCTGTTCTTGTCCTGAACTCTCGACCATACAGGCAGCCGGCTATCCTCGGTTAACCTTGCACCTCGTCTCGTGTATGTTCGCCGGGACGGTACACCCATACGTTCTATTATTCTCCGCAACCGCCTTCGAACGGGCGCCGGAGGCTGAGCCGAAGCCTTCCGAACGTCAATCTTCCACTCAGCGTCCAGCGTGTTTGGAATGTCGATGCCAACCCTTGCCAGCTTGGTAAGCTCGAGCTGTCTCGCCAATCGAAACCAGGTACCGTGCACGATCAGTCTCCGGTTCCGGTAAAGATAGAACCCCTGGTTGCTCACGTACCCATCCCTCCCTGCATATAGTTGCCACTCCTTTTCCGTTACCTTGTCATGGTGGGGCAGGGTCACTGGCCAGATTCGAACACGACCACCTTCCAAGCTCACAATTTCCTCGGGATGATGTTGGGTTGCCGGATGCGACGCATTAAATGGATCGAACGGTTTCAGTTCGCGCCCGTTCAGCCTAATGATTATCCGCCGACCTTCACGCCCGGACATGTAGCGGTGAAACACAAACGCCACATGCGACGCTGCCTCGTCCAACTGCCGGACTAGGTCCCGCCTGTCGCCAGTGTTGACCGAGTCGACAAGACGATCCAGTTTCTCCCACACCACCAACGTACCGTCACCGTCAAGTCGCTGATACCACCGAACGCGTTCCGCATCGTCAGGAATCTCCACGACCCACCTGTCACGCGAGGCAACCGTGTCGAGGTCCCACACGGCGCAGGATGTTTCCCCCTGCCTTCGAGTCACGACCGACAGGCGCCGGCACTGCGAAAATGACGCCGTCTTCAGTCCCAGGCCAAACCTTCCGAGATCGGTCACCGCGCGCGGTTCCAGCGGTCCCTTGGTACCGGGACGCATTGCTTCGAGCAACTCGTGCCGAGACATTCCAGCGCCGTCATCCAAAATGCCGATTGCAGGAACCTCGTCATGAGTGTCGGCGAGCAATTGGATACTGCGAGCCCCCGCCGTAATTGAGTTGTCAATGACGTCGGACATCGCTGTCCGCAGTGAGTAACCCATGTCACGGAGACTCTCTACCAACGCCGACGCCCGCGGCGGAAGTTCCAGTTCCACTTGATTGCGATTTTCTCTCACAGGACACAACTCGACTGATCTGCCGGAGGCTCCCCTTCCGCCGCGACCAAACCTAGTTCGGCGCCGCTACTCCTGGCGCGATCATGATGATCGAGCACATCCCATACAACCTTGGCGATCTGCCAAGCGAGATACGGCGGAACCGCGTTGCCGACCTGCACATATTGCTGGGAACGACCGCCATGAAAGAAGTAGTTGTCGGGAAACGTCTGCAGACGCGCCGCTTCTCGCACAGTAAGGCTTCGACATTGGGCCGGGTCCGGATGAATGAAGTAGTGCCCGTCCTTGGAAATGTGACTCGTGATGGTGGTGGCTGGACGATCCTGCAGTTGAACACGGAAGCGATCCGCAAATTTTCCGCTATCCCAATTCGCATGATTGGGTGCGAGAATCGACGGGAAATCCGAAGCCCTTGCGGACCTTCCAAACGCACGCGCAAACGCTGCTGCAAAAAGGTAGCGCCAGAGGTCCTCCTGCATGTGCCCTCTGGTCTCATTGTTTGGTAGCCTGGTGATATTTTCGTCAACGATCCAATCGCTCAAATCAGTCGAACAGTCGCCGCCGATCTTGACGTCACCAATGGCATTGCCAAACGGCGGAATGGTTTCTCGTGAAGCCTCCCGAGCTTCGCCGAGTGCCTTTAGGAATCTCGTTTCCTTTTTCTTCTCCATTTTCGTTCGGAAGGTCTCGATCAGATTGCATCCGTTTCGTACGACCTCTTTCCACGTCGATCCAGAGTCGTCCCGACTGAGGCGGCTGCGAAGCGTCGGCATGTCGCCGATAACGTCATGCACGGACACCAGATCCTCGTTTGGCTGCAGCTTCGGGAGCACATCTTCGGGAAGTCCTCTGGCAACATCTGCCCGGACGCATACAACAAACACGCGATGTCTTGCCTGTGGCACGCCATGTGCCTCCGCCCGCACCAGGAAGTCCTTGGGCTCCAGCTCATTTCCCCAAGACTTCGTCCTGTCCGAGGAACACAGTCCATACAAGACGTATTTGCGCTCTCCGCCTGCATTGCGGAGACTTTCCATCACGTCAGGGAAAATTAGCCGGCCTTCATGCTTGGCAGACAGCATCCCCTTTACATTTTCCATTACGGCCACCGCCGGCTGAAGCTTCCCCAGAACGTCAGCATACTGCTGGTATAGTGACTGGCGTTCGTCCTCGTCAGCGTTGTATGCCTCAATTCCCGCATTCCTCGCTC
Organism: Candidatus Rariloculaceae bacterium; assembly: GCA_965262365.1. GTDB lineage: Bacteria > Pseudomonadota > Gammaproteobacteria > Steroidobacterales > Rariloculaceae > UBA6522. The sequence goes on along the minus strand of OZ253541.1, from coordinate 733,419 downwards.
GTCCCGCCACGGAATACGACTGACACGGCGGTCCACCCAGCAGCACCGTCCTCGTGCCGCTATCCTTGCGTATCGCCCGAACACGTTCTCCGACATCCTCTGGCAAATCCTCTGCTCCGAGCGTCAAACGCAGGGTCTCGTCGCAGGCATCCTGCCATTCTTCGGGAAACAACGTTGCCCAGTCCGGCTCCTCTGCGGTCACGCCGTTCAAAAAGTCGTAGTATTCGTCGGGAAATTCCCGATTGAATTTTCTCAGGAATGCGCGCAGCCTCAATGTTCGGTGCGCTGACGGATCCTTTTCGATCGACAGCGCGATCTGGAAGCGGGGGTCTCCACTGTCGTCATCAAGCGCCGCAAATCCTTCAGCAAGACCACCCGGACCGGAAAAAAGGTCCACTACCGGCACCATTTTCGTCATTCGTCCGAGATCCAAGAGTGTCGACATCCAATGAAGCTGCGCCCGACAACTCGAATCCCGGGTGAACGCTCGTACAGCCTTTCACAGTGAAAGGAGTTACGTCCGTCAGACAGTAGCGGACCTGTCATATCCAGTTTCGTCGCGGCCCGAAAACGCCCATCAAACTCAGAGTCGCCAGTGCTTTCCGCCCCCACCGCGGCACTCCCAAGTCCCTTCGAAATTGACATAGACTGTCGTCTCTTGCGCGCGCAGCACAAAGCCCTATGGCCGATATCGTAGATCCAACGACCCGCTCGCGAATGATGGCCCGTATTCGCGGCAAGGACACCAAGCCCGAACTGACTCTCAGGAGAGCCATCCACGCACGCGGGTTCCGATACAGGCTTCACGATCGCAAGCTTCCAGGAACGCCAGATCTTACATTCCCGCGTTTCGGCGCCGTTTGCTTCGTACACGGTTGCTTCTGGCACCGACACGACGGTTGTCGCTATTCGACCGACCCGGCCACTTCACCGGACTTCTGGCAGGCAAAGTTCAAGGCCAACGTACAACGCGACAGACGCGCGACTCGCAAACTCCACGAGGCCGGCTGGCGTATAGCAATCATCTGGGAGTGCGCGTTGCGCAAGGATCGAGCAAAGGTCACGGCAGAAACGTTCGAACAGTGGTTACTCGGAAATGATACTGAGTTCGAAACGCCCTCGATTTAGCTTGAACTTGCCTGACCGGCCCGACAACGCTCCGTTATCAATCAACTGATACTTGCTCCGAATCAAGTGACGCACGGCAAGCCTCAACTTGTGCGAGTAGCTCTCTTCCCAGTTTTCATGAGCAACCGGCACCAGCACGGACAGCAGTAAAGGTGCTCTCGTTGCCCAAATTTCCCGCTTGCGATCACTCAGTCTGCCGCCAGATTCAACCCGTTGTTCGCATAGCCGTTCATTTCTCCTTTCCGCCAATTCCATGCAATCGATTCCTGCTTTGCCTGCAAGGTTCAGGTTCCGGTTTGCTATGCGAACGTACTCGGACACGCTCCCCTCGCTACCCGCGTGGTTTGTCGTTCTTCGTCACCACGAATCCCGACACACCCTTTCCTCGGGCACGTCTGATCGAGTAACCATAGTTGCCTAGCCGGAACGACTTGTCACCAGCGAAACCGGCCAGGGCCTTCTCGATCTTCTTCGCTACTGGGTCCCGCTTCGCTCGGGTCTTCGCCTTTGCCTGCTGCGCCATCCATTTGGCGAACACGTCTTCTCCTAGCGTTTTGCCGACCGACTTCCTCAATGCGTTCAGCTTTCTCAGTTGTCCCTTGGTGAGTTTGCTCTCCTCGATGGTCATGCGGATCATCCTCCCTTTGTCGTCGTCGATTCGCGTTTGCGCCGTGCATCATACCGACTATGGCAAGTTCATGGTTGAAACTGCCGAACGGTTACGGGTCCTGCTTTCTCGATACTGTCCTATTGCAGTTGCCGATCCTGAGGCACAAGGCCGAGTGTCCGCCAAAGTTTCGCGCGGGCATTTTCAAAGAAAGCAAGATACTGGAGATGAAGCGGGTTGCCTGGTATCTGAAGAGAATCCAACCGCTTCACTCGCAGATTGTCGGGGTGCCAGTCATCGGGAGGTTGCTGCCAATCAGTTGTGAGATTATCGATTTCGGGCCGATGTTCGCCCCGAACGGCGAAGTACGCCGAGGGCAAGCGCAAGTCCGCGACGCTCCAGCGTGCGTCGCTACGGTCGAAGTCGAAACCGAACTTGACATAAATGTTCTGCTGGTCGTCGATCCACGGTGAGGAATACCACAGAGACTTGTAGGTCCATTGATTGCCTCGCGTACCCGGAACATTGCAAGCCGTATAGATCTGATCCAGGATCTGCCCGAATTGAGCCGCCACAGATGTGTGATACGCGGTTGCCGCCGTCAAGTCGTCAATGTTTAGGTTCATCGTCATGTTCCAGTCTTCCATCATCAGTACCAGTTCATCAGCAAAACAAGTACCTGCGTCATCTCCACCACAGGATTGGCTGTTTATCCGCGCTCTCAACCAATCAGCCACCTGAAACCAGTGAATCGGGCGGAACTCAACATCCGGAGCGTCGGGAAAGTCCTGGGCTTCGATTCGCTCATGACGAGTCGCATACACCAGTGTCCGAGATTCAGCAGTTTCAAAATGCTGCAGCTCTGCTGCGTAACCCTGAAGTTGGTTTGGGCCTTCTTGCGCCCCAATCTTGTTTTCCATTGCAATCACATGGCGAGCGCCGCTGCTGCAGTTGCGTGCATCAATCCAGACGTCTACCCTGCCGCCGCTACCAAGGGTTTTCTGCGTCTCAATTTCAACTTCGTGGACCTCTTCCCCGGTGAGCCATCTGACCAACTCGGTCTTGAGCAGGTCACTCTTGTTCACCACTCCGACAAGAGCTTCTGTGAAGAAGTCCTCCTCGGGTAGGCGATCAGGTCTGGGCCGGTAACTGAAAAGTCGAGTGAATATGCTGGTCATGAGACTTGAGACATCGGCCGCAGCTATAGCACAACGCTCTAGCTGGTTTGCTGCAATCCGCTGCCTTTAACGTAGGCCTTGGCGCACTGATAGTGCCAGTTGGTATACGGTTTTCCAAATCGCTGGACCCTGCAACCCGGTGCGGCTGGTTCCCTTCCGGCGTAGAACACCGTTCGCTGGCTTGCTGAATCCGCCGTCAGCCTGCAGAACAGCCGAATATAGTCCTTGCCACCGAAAAACAGGATGGGTTCCGACGTGTTGGTCGGCAACATTCGAAAATCACGATAGGTGTCGTTACGTCGGCGGCGCTTGAACTCTTGGACGTTCCGAGCGGCGCTGAACGTAATGTCGTAGTTGGGAGTCAGGAAATCCGCCGGAATCAATCCCCATCCGGCGGAGAGGATGTACAGACGATCCAGGCCACAACGCTCAGCCAGAATCTCGTAGGTTGGGTTACGGTACAGCCGCCACGCGGGCAGAAGGCCAAGTCGATTATCGCCGGGATTCTCGTTGTATCGGCGCAGGACCGTACGCCAGGATGTCCCAGTTTCGGCAACATCGTCCGGCCGTGCGTAGATGCAGTCGCCATCGCGGGGCGCGAGATCGGGGTTGGCGACGAACATCACCTTCCGGCCATCCCGGGTGCGAAGATGGCCAGCGTCGGCAGCCTTACGGGCGGCGCACTGAATGACGACGATCACTCGGGTTCCCCCACTCGTTCAACCAGGGATGCCAGCGTGTCCAGGAATGCCGGATCGTAGCTTTCGTCTACATGATTTGAGTTCCACAGGCCCGATGTTCGTACCTTTTCCCTTGTGCAATAGCTGCCGAGCCACGAATCGGAGGGCGGATCGATGGGCAGCTTGCCGTAATTGCTGAGAAGCGCGATAGCGTTTCGTTCGATGAATCCGCGCAGGCTTTGCGGACCCGGGTCATCGTCGATGGGAAGCCAAAGAAACGGCATTTTGCCGATCACCTGGCTGACAGCGCGTTCCAGCGATAGCTCGCGCTCGCGAACTTCACGCGGCGCGCTACCGCGGCGGTCGTCCCAGGAACCACAGCCGATGGCGTCTCTCTCGATAAGCGCTGTCCCGACGATCAGCCGGAAGACCGATCCGCGATGATTGCCTCCACCGGTGCGGGCGACTCCCCGGTGTTGTGAAAGCCGTTTCCAGATCGTGGATTTCGATCCGGCCTTGAGGGCGTGTGTGCCGACTCGAACGATTCGAGAGCCACGGCCGGAGTGGCTGCGGGTCTCACCCGGTTCCATGAAGAAATAGACGCCACGTTTCGGCCACGACATGCGACCGGAGCAATTGGCGAGATGACGGGCACCGGCCAATCTCTCTTCCAGCGCGAGAAGCAGGGAATAGAACCGTTGGAGGTCGTCAAGTCGAGACATCGTGCAAGCGCAGCGGAAAGTCTTCGGGCCGTGCTGTCATTCGGGGAGCCGAGCAACGCTGAATCGTGCTTGAGAAAATATTGGGATTCCACTCCATTGAGATCTTTTGTTTCCTTCCTTGGGCACTGGTCTCGATGTGTATTGGGTTGGCATTTGGCAGACTGGGAGGCTGCCAGTGACGTTCCGATCCTATGCGCTACCAGATAGCAACTCCTGTAACCGCGGATAGATGTTACTAACCAAGACATCGAGCTTCTCCCGCATCCACCGAACCGACTCCTGAAAGTCAGAAGAGCTGTCGGCAGAGCCGAACGGTAGCCCGTCGCGGCGCCGATACCCGATCCTGGGCCTGCCACTGCTGTTTTTCCACATCTGCAGGTCATCACCCATTGTCTGGCGCAATTCGTCCAGCGTCGCGGCGATCTGCTCGTAAACGCGTACCGCCTGTGGAATGTCCTTTCGACACGTCAGGTAGCAACCTATGTGCGGGGAGCCACGATACAGGTATCCGACGAACGACAGGCCCCAGCCGCCGAACCCCGAGTTCCTCACCTTGACGTACAGCGCTGATTCCTTCGTGACATCGGGAATGTCGACGGTGGTGTCCGAAAAGGCGAAATTTTCCAGGACCGCTGTCCAGAAACGAACGTTCTCCCGTTGAAGGTCCGAAAGCACGTCCTCGCCTTCGGCGTCATCCGGGAGAATGTCGCGGGTTTCTCCCGCCTCGAAGACCACGCGACGCACGATTTCGGTGCGGCAAAGCACACGCGGCTGGACAATGACGTGCTCGTCTGCGTCGCGATACAGCGCCGCTTCCACTAGCGCGAGGTTTAAATGCAAGCCGCTGTGCTTCTGAACGAAATCGACGATGTTTTCGACACCTTCGCGAATGCCATCGCCGATGATCAACAAGAGGAATTCTCCCCGCCGGAGATGGCGAGCGACGTTATCCACGAACACGCCCTCATCCACGCTGGGATCGGTCGCGCGAACCAGATCAAAGAGCACGTTGCCGGGACGCTTCAGTGACTTGGATACCTCGCGCTGAAGATCCTCGTAGCTCCAGGAGGCGATCTCCTTCGCGTAGTCGAGAATCTGGCCGATGACTTCCCTTCGCGCCTGCGGGTTGCGCCAGAGCTTGAATTCGGCCAGCGTCAGGCGGCCGAGGGCGTTGACGTAGAGAGCGTCCACGTAGCCCGCCGGCGTGGACAGTTCCCGGCAAACGGGAACCGCAGCGTCGTAGGCCGCATCTATGGACGAAATCGGCAACGTCTGGGGATATCGGAACAGTAAATTCTGAAGCGTGGACTCGTCGATTCCGCCCTGGGCCGATGGGGTTCCCAGCGGGACTCGGGTCAGGGTCTCTTCATCGCCGTCGCCCGAGAGATTCAGACGGATTAGATCGCCATAGGCTTCATTTTCTGTGAACATGATCGATGGGGTCTGCACGGGCGGGCGGTGGAGGCGGAGAGTGTACACATCTTCGCGCTGGCGGTTTGTGTGGCCACGAAACAAGAAGGCGAACGTGCCGTTCAGATCAGCTTTGTGACGAACAATGTAGGCGTCGAGATACTGCAATCAAGCCCTGGGAGCGAGGTCGCAGCCGTGCTTGAGTTTTTGTTCGGTACAGTGCACTAACGGCGGGGTTGCAATCGCTGTCCAGTGGGCACATCGCCGCCACAGTAGCATTGGGACTGATGCTGGTTGATTCCAATTCTGTTGGTCAGCCTTATCCAATCACCGGATAGCATGGATCTCCCCAGTCTTCGTCGGGATTCTCCATCAACAAGTGAATCACGAGCGGCACGAAGTCATTGAGAATCGCTGTTCCATCCCGAATCTGATCCCGGTTCACACTGCCTCGCCAAGTCGCCCCGCCATGCATCAGCTGATTGCGTAGTGTGTACAGACGCGCGAGGACGATGGCGAGCACTGTGGCGGTTTGCTTCGTGTCACGGAGCGCCCGCATTGCCTTTCTCTTTGCGGCTCCAAATTTCCACTTCCACCGGCGCTCAGAGATGCGGCCGTTCTGATAGTCCCAGAACGGCTGAAAGACAAACTGATTATCGAGCAAGAGGCGTACTGGGCCAGCAAACCTGGACCAGACCAACTGAAAGAGCAGTTTCTCGCGATCCAGTCTTACCAACCGTTTCAGAAACTGATCCAACACGGACTGCTCCGTTCCACGTAGCCGCTGAATATCGTCGGCATATGCTGAATTCAACGCGATCCAGAGAAATATGAACCTGGCGTCGTCGTCATCTTCGCAAAGGTCCGCCCGCTCCACCCAACTCAGTGCTCGGTGGATTCGCAGACCAAGCCTGTCGGGATAGTCCTTCTCGATTTGCTGTGCGCGGACCCTCAAGTCATCATGACTGAACATTGTTGTGTCTCCACGAATAGACGCGGCACCGAGCATTCCCGGGTGAGTGTCTCGTGACAACCCATTCTGAGTTGGATTGGTCACCCTCTCCGGCCTCGGTCTCGCGCGTTGACGCCCGATCCCCGGTTCACCTATCCTAACTCGCAATTGCTCCCCGCCGGACTCGCCGCAAGGTCCCGGCGGGGTTGTTTTTTCCCATGCCTGCTGACCCGACCTCCCATGATTCCCTGTTGGGGTAGTGATTCCGGATAGCGCACGATGAAACCATTCACACCCCTTGCCCTGAGCCAGTTCGCAAAGGCACAACGACAATCCTCAATGCCAAAGCCAAACAGCAAGCTGCTGTCGGCATTGGAGGATTTTGGCCGTGAACGGTTGTCAGAGCACTTCTTCATGCGTGATTTTCTGTATTCGGAGGTCTCGTCGGCGCACGGCATTCCCAACGTCCCCGACGATGCGGAATTGGCAATCAGGGCGGGAAAAGGACTCTGCGAGAATTTGCTGGAACCGCTTCGAAGCATATTCGGTCATGTCGTAATACGCTCCGCCTTCCGAAGTGCCGCGGTAAACGGGTATTGCAACGACCACAGGATGAATTGCTCCAGCAACGAGGCAAGCTACGCCTGCCACATTTGGGATCATCGCGATGCCAAGGACCGCGTTGGCGCCACGGCCTGTGTCGTCATCCCCTGGTTCATCGACTCCGATCTATACAAGAAGCCGCATGACTGGCACCCGTTGGCCTGGTTCATTCACGACAAGCTGCCGTACTCGCGGATGGTTTTTTTCCCGGACAACGCCGCCTTCAATCTCACGTGGCACGATCGAATGCCGGAACGATATATCCGCAGCAGGTTCGGTCCCGCGCCTCAAATCCTCACAAAACCCGGAATGGACAACCATGAGGGCGATCACAGCCAACATTACCCGGGCTTTCCGAACTATCCATAGATGGAATAGGCCCGCCAACACCGAACTGCGTGATATGTCAACAATTCAGTCTGAAAGATACCCAGCCGACATTGTCGCTGGATCGGGCTCTAGCCGAACAGAGCTCTGGCGACCATGAGTTGGAATCAAAAATATTGGGACATTTTGGCCAACATCTACTGGACGCGCCGGTATATGGGCCTCGTATCGATTCCCCCAAAGAAGTGGACGACCAGCCAGAATCACATCTGTGTTCCGAAGAACGACATTCCGGCTAATACCGGCATTTACGTCCGAAAGCGGGCAGAAGCCGAGCAAATGGCATACCTGCGGTCGCAAGAAGAAATCCTGAATCACGTGTTCGATCTCACGCTGGCAATAGCCGGGGACGTAATCGTGCGACGCCTGTTGTTCAGGCCCTTGGGTTTCGACGGCAGCGGTGCGATCGAGAGTCTGGGACGTGAGGTCAAGGTCAGGTACGGCTGGACGAGCAATGTAACTCAACAAGACGCATTCTTTGTTTCCGCTGAGAGCCTTGTCGGCGTCGAGCTGAAGCTGGGTTCGAAAACAACTTCGGAGCAAGTGCTGAAGTACGTGACTCTGATGCATTGCGAAGAAGAGATCACGGGAACCCGTCCCAACGTCGGATTGCTGTTCATCGTTCCGGATACATCGCGCGATTCGATCTGGGAGCAGTGCGGCATTTCAGGGTCCGGGGAGATTGACGAATCGTATCTCGATGGCGAAATCACCCGTAATTTGGCCAACCACATGCAAAAGAGGATTGAGGAGAACGGCGAGGCTTACCGGGCACTCCTGAATCGGCTCAAGCTGGGAGTAATTTCATGGTCCGATTTCGACGAATCAATGAGCGAAATTGTGTCCGATCTGGACCCCCATCGCGCAGGTGATCAGACGCTCATCAAGTTGCTTGAAGGGTTTCAAGCCCAGTTGCGGGATCATGACGGTACCGGGATTGAAGACAACTGAATCAGACAAGATTGAACTGGGTTCGGGATGCTGCTCACCCCCCGAAGTAGCGATACTCGACTTGTGAATGGATATCGTGGACGAGCGTCCATGCAACCCTGATGATGTAGGCCGTACCAGCTGACGGGCAATTGACCAGACTCGCCGGGATAGGAGACAAAATGGATGCAACGCGAAAGCAGCGCGCCTTTATCCGGGCACTGGCCGAGGGGCTGGGGATGGACGAAGAAACGGCGCGACGCGACGCTTCCCAACAGCTTGGCGAGTCGGGAATCCTGAATGCATCGGCCCTGATCAACGAACTCCTGGCTGTTTACCGGAGGCGGGGCATTAGCCAGCCGAAAGTTCAAAAGCTCTACCGCTGGCATCTACATCAACTGAGCGCCGAATGCGGGGCGGCTACGATCAAGGCAGAGCGCGCTGCAGAAGCGATGCAGGACACGCCACGATGCGTTTGCGGCGGCCAACTTGAACCCATCATCGCGTCTCGTGGACCCTTTGACAAGTGCGTGAACTGCGGTCTGGTGGCGCTCGGCGCGGCTGAGTTATCCAACGACTTGGTGGGTGGCCGTCGCGGGGCTAACGGATAGCGAGATGCCGAGGAGGCAGGCATAACGAGTCGGCTATCAAATGGATCAGGCCAGCCGAAATTGGGCGAAATTGTGCGTTCAGCACCACCAGTAGTCCACGGACTCTGGAACATGATCCCGCAAGATGGGATGAGGTTCATTTGATATTTCAATACTTGGGATATTGTCTTGACCAAAGCGTGGTGAAGTTTTTCGACTGAATCGGGAGACTTGAATATTTCCGTCCATTTGGCCGGTAGTCGGTACCACGTCCCTATCGAGGATTTCCAGCGCTGGTTTGACTTCTACGACCATCTCCCCGACCGACATGCCTCAAGTAGCCGAGTCTACAGACCCATCTTCCCGCGGCTCCAAGTGCAGGTCCACAGTGTAGTACGCCCTGGCTTCGCCTTTACCGTTTTCGTCCCGGTAGTAGACGATCGATTGTCGGCGGGCCGTTTCGTCCCGCTCCGCCATGGCCTGCAACAAGGTTTTCATGGCATCCCGAACCTGGGCCAGTTCGTTGTCTCGAATCGCCTTCGCCCGTTCGACGGCATTCTCCAACGCCTTGACGCGCTTGCGTTGAGTGACCTTGCGTTGCGACCAGCCCATTTCCTGGAGTAACTGTTCCAGCACCTGCTGGTACCGCTCAAGCCAGTTCTCCTCAAGGAGTCCGGTGGCGCCTTGTCGAAACGCCTCGATTCTCGCATCGAGCGCCTCGATCCTTCGGGCCAGATCAGGGGAATTCTCCTGCACGGCCAACCTGAGCCGCAGGCCCTCGGCATGGATCCCGGCCACGCTCGAGAGCGCAAACAGATGCTGTTCGATGGGCACCGTGCGCATTTTCAATTCCGCCGACGCGCCGACTGTCCCCATGTCCTTGCCGGGCGGCGGCTTGTCGATCGCCAGCGCATGCCTGTACCGCGCCACGCTCAGATCCCTCTCGACCAATGCCAAACGGGTTTTCATGTCGTCGGTGAATCGGTGGCTCAATTCCCATTCCGCGGCAATGTCCTGAAGCCGGGCGAGGGCGCTCAGCACTTGCGCGTAGTCCTCGTTGACTTCGCGCTTCATCAGAAAGTGAATCGCTTCATTCAGGCTGTCCAGCGATGTCTGAAGACGGTCGAACCTGGCCGACATCATCGTCGAGGACACCGTCATGAAGATCGCAAGCGGCGCGACCACCGGCAGAATCGCGGTGCCGGCCGCGATGAACGGAGCCTGGGCCACAATGCCTCCCGTTCCCATGACCGCCGACCCGACACCGCCTCCGATGCTCATCAACGTGGCGGGATTCGCCGTCGCCAGGAATACGTTGCCGGCGGCCAGCGACGAAGCGGCGACCGATCCCGCGCCCACCAGGGGTAGGCAGGAGGCGCTCAACGCACCGCCCGATTCGAACGGTTTGCCGTGCTCCCGCCGATTGCGGTCGATCAGGTGGCGCACTTCAAAACTGGCGGCACTGCCCAGATCCACGACGCCCAGTTCATTGTCCCCGTCCCGCACGATCCATCCCCGGGGATTCTTCGGCGGACGCTGTCCGAAAATCCACCGCACCAACCACTCCTTGACGTGACGACAAGCCCGTCACACTAGCAGCAACGACCGGGAAGCTCCATAGCGATTCAGAGCATTGTCCCCCGCCGATCTGGGGCGGCAACCGGCCCCGTTTGCGAGCGCGCCGGTCCATTGGTGTTTGCCCCGCCGGCGGTTTCGCGCCAGCGAAAGGGGAGCATGGCAATGACCGGGACGGCGGCCGGTGTCCGGCGAGGGGACCGGCCTGACAACCCATCCACCGCATGAGGGAGACGATGAGCAAACACACCGGCAGGCGCACCCCTGCGCCGACCTATCTGGTCCACCATTTCGGGCGCGGCCTGGTGGACGAGGGCCGCACCTACGCGGTGGAGAGATTCGTCGCTCGCGCCGACGGGGACATCCGACGCTGGCCTCTCGATGCGCCGGCGACCGCAAACGACCGCGGCCGGCCCAGGCCCGAGGTGGCCACATTCGAGGAGGTCCGGGACCTGCGCCCGGCGTACAACGAGATCGTCGTGTGCACGGCACTCGGGACGAGATCCGGGCGACAGGTCTGGGGCTGGGCCGCAGCGTCCCTGTCCCCGGAGCGCAGGCAGCGACGCTGAGCGGCGCCGTCTGAACGTTCCGCCCGCCGGCCAATCCGCACCGCCGGTTCCGTTGTCAGGGAGATGCACGAATGCCACGCAGTGACGCCAGGATTCGCCGCCGGCTGGACCGCGAGCGGCACCGCCGGCGCGTGCAAGCACGCATCGAAGCCCGCCTCTGCGTCAGGTGCGCTCGCCGCCCACCCGTGGAGGGCGGGCGCACCTGCGAGCACTGCCGGCGCAAGAGACGAGATGCCGATCGCGACCGGGCCGCCCGACGTCGCAAGGCCGGCATCAAGCGCGTTAGGGACCCAAAGGCCCGGGAGGCCGAATACGCCCGCGCCAGACAGCGTGTGCTCCAACGCAAGGCTTCGGGGCTGTGTGTCAAGTGCGGCACGGTCGCGGCGCAGTCCGGCCTCACGCTGTGCCTGCCGTGTCTCCGGCGGCGCCGTGCGGCCGAGCGCGAGCGCTACCGAAAGGCGAGCGCCCGGGGCCGGCCCTACGGCGGGGCCAACCCCGCGAGAAAACGCCGGGAGGCCCGCCGGCGCAGCCGAAAACGGCGGCTTGCGCGCCTGCGTGCGAGGCTTTGCGTTCGCTGCGGCGCCCACAAGCCTGTTAAGGGCGGGTCGAGCTGCGAGACCTGTATCGAGAAGCGCAGAGCGACCGATCGGGCCACGTATTCCGCCCGCAGGGCTGACGGATTGTGTACTCGTTGTGCCACCGCGACCTTCGAGGGCGCCCCAGACTGCGGGCCATGCACCGTGCTAGAAGCGCGCTATCGGGAGGCGAAGAACGAAGCCAATCGGCGGCGCTACGCCGAACGGCGCGCCGCGTGGGTTTGTACTCGTTGCAGCCGGCCGTCTTTCGGCGCCTCGCGTTGCGAGCCCTGCGCCAAACGCGCCTGGGAACGTTCGGAGCAGGTCAAGGGTCTGCCGGTCTACCCGCCCAGCTTCACCGTCGTCGAGCGCGCCACCGGTACCGACCACGGGACGTGGGAGTCGTGGGAGGAGGTCGCCATTGCGCTGTCCTTCGCGCGGCTCTCGCTGGAGGACGTGGACGTGCTCATTGACCACGCCCCGATGCACACCACGTTCATCGATTGACGTGCCCCTGGCGGGCGCGCCGGCCGGCCCGCCTTCCGGTGCTTCAGCCTTTCGTTCCTCGCCCTTTCCGCAGTTTCTGCAGTGGCACGCACAGGTCCGTGACCAGATGCGCCGACGCCGTCTCGCCCGGCGTGTTGCGGTACAGCTCAATGCACGGGCGCTGCGCCACAGCCTCGCCGCTGCCGGGCAGCCACTCGTCGAACAGCAGCCGGTACGCCTGCCCGATCCCCTCGTGTGGCCCCACCAGCCGGAACACCGCATGGCGCCCGCCGTCCACCGCATCCAGATCGATCCCCGGCGGCGGCTGTTCATGCGTGAACATTTCCACGGCCACCTTCCAGTACCAGCGCCGCGGCGAACTGCCCGGGCGCTGGAACGACAGCGTCAGCAACCGCCCGGTCGGCACTTCGATCAGGGCCGCCCACCTGAACAGCTGCTCGAAACACGGCTGCACTTCGGACGGGGGACCCACCTCGCGAATGCACGCGACCCGTATCGGCGTCTGGTTCCTGATCTGAACGTCGATGGCTTCTCCCCCGTGCCGGGTCCGGACCGCGCATCTTAGCGTAGCGGACGAACCGGGGGCCGGTACCGCGCCGCCCGGGCGCATGTGTCGGGGCCGGGCGCGGGGAGGGCGAGCGCCCCGGGGCGGAAAGAGAGAATCCGTTCCCGGCTTATTCAACCCTGACGAGGATACCCGCATGCATTACCTTGCTCCTGCCGTTACCCAGCGCGTGCCGCTGAACTTCAACGCCCCCGTGCGCACCGAATCGGTCGCCGACGCGCTGGCGCCCGAACCCGCCCTGTCCGAGCTTCCGGCTCCCGACGCCGAATCGCTGCTCGCCGAGATCGGGCTGCCCGCCCGGACGGTGACGGAGATCCTGACCGCCTCGTCGTCCGCTCGGACGTTCTGAGGTGTTTCGAGTTCGGGCGATGCCCGGATGGAGTGAATCGGGGAGGGCTCGGGAGAGCCGTTCCCGGTTCGTTCAACCCTTTGTCATTAACCAGTACCTCAGGAGATCTACCATGTTTGGTTTGAATCGCGCAGAAGTCATCGGCCGCCTCGGCGCCGACGTCACCGTCAACCACCTCACCACCGGCGGCCGTGTGGCGAACATGTCCATCGCGACCGACGAGAGCTACCTGGATCGCAACGCCGGCGAGCGGGTCGAGAAAACGGAGTGGCACCGCGTCGTGACGTTCCAGCCCGGACTCGTGGACATGCTCGAGAAGCACGCCCGCAAGGGCCGGCTGGTCTACGTGTCCGGGAAGCTGCAGACGCGGCGCTGGCGCAAGGACGGGGAGGACGGCGACCGGTTCTCCACCGAGATCCTGCTGGCTCCGGGCGGCCGGATTCAGTTCCTCGAGCGGCCCAACGGGTCCAGCGGCACCGGCGCGTCCGAGGACGCCGCCGAGCCCGCACAGGCGCCCGCCACCCAGGACGAGAGTTCCTCGGAGGTGATCCCATTCTGAACTGATCGTCCGCGTCCCGCAGGCCGGCCTCCGCCCGATTTCGGGCGGGGGTCGGCCTGTCCTCATGTAGCCTCCCTGCGGCGCATCGACTGACGGCATCCTGCCGTCACCCGACAGCCCAATCTCCGGGCCGCCGATTTCCGCACCACGCCCCGAAGCGGTCGAGTCCGGGCCGGGACCGGGGCGATCCCCTTCCTGCGGAGAGCCACCTCGATGATCCATTCGCCGTCTTCTTCCGTGCGCATCCCATCCGCACCGTTCCCTGCCACGGCACCCCGATGAATGCCTCCGACACCGCCGCCGCGCTGACCGCACACGCTGAGCACGTGTGCCGAACGTACTTGCCCCACGGCCGCCGTCACGGAAGATACTGGTGCGCCGGCGACGTGCGCGGCGCGCCAGGTCGCTCGCTCTTCGTGCGGCTTGAGCCGCCGGGCCCGGTCGGGAAATGGTCGGATCCCGCAGAGCAATTGCACGGCGATCTGCTCGATCTCATCCGCCTCGCCACCGGCGCCCGCTCGCTGCGCGAGGCGCTCGCCGAGGCACGCCGGTTCCTGGCCCGGCCTCTGGCGCCGTCAACGTCCCGCCCCGACACCTACGATCGCTCCGAAGCGACCCGCAACCTGTGGAACCGCTGCCAGCCCATCGACGGCACACACGGCGAAGCCTATCTTCACGCCCGCGGTATCCGCCGCTGCCGTTTCCCTGCCTTGCGGTTTCACCACGCCCTGCCTTACCGCCTGGACTCCGGCGGCTGGCGCCGTTATCCCGCGCTCGTCGCCGCGGTCGCCGGCGACGACGGAGACGTTCACGGGGTTCACAGAACGTGGCTCGATCCCCGGCGCCCGGCGAAGGCTCCTCTTGAGCGCCCCAGGAAGGCCCTCGGGCGAATCCACGGCTTCGCCGTGCGCTTCGGCGAACCGGCGGCAGCATCGACCCTGCTGGTGGGCGAGGGGATCGAGACCGTGCTCTCGCTCGTCACCGTCCTGCCGGACGGCGCCTTGCGAACCGCGGTCCCATCCGGGACGTTCGCCGCCGCCGCGCTTTCCGCGGGGGGCCTCGGCACGTTCGTGCCGCCGCCGATGACCGCGCGGCTGATCGTTGCCCAGGACCGGGACGAGGAGGGCGAACGCGCGGCGCGGCGGTTGCAACTGCGGTGCACCCGGCTCGGCATCGCTTCGGCGGTACTCGTTCCCGACGGCGGGGATTTCAACGACGACCTGGTCGAACTCGGCCCCGACACTCTCGCTCGTCGCGTCGCTCCGCTGGTCACTTCACCTCCCGGGCAGAGTCGGTGCGGCTTCGCCGCGGATGAAGAACAAAAGAACGGGGGGTCACAGTGAAAATTAAATCATCCGTCATGACACGTTGAGCGTGTCACACGTGCTCGGGCGTCAACCCCTGCAAGGCAGGGGTCCTTCATTTCATTACGGCCCGCACGCGGGTGACTGCCCTGCGCGCGCGTGCCCCACTAAACATGTCACGACGGATTCCCCGCCGTGCTCGATCCAAAAGATTAAAGACAAGGAGCTCATCATGCTTACTCACGCTCAACACGCCTCTCCCACCGCGGTCATCTGCGAGAACCTCGAATACTTCGGAGGAGGACCCAACCGGGGCGAGCCCGACCCCAAAGCGGTCTGGGACGAGTCCGAGGCCCTCGCCGGACTCGATACGATCCTCGACGCCTTTGTCGAAGAGGTCGCGCCCGACGGGACTCAGCTCGCCGACGAACGAGAGAGCCTCCTCTGGGGCTTCGTCAACACACTGCACATGCAGACCGTGAGACTCGACCGACAGGTCGACAAGCTCTCCCCGGAGTTGAAGAACCTGCAACACTCCCAGGACGGGTCCGAAGTCCAGGCGTGGGAACTGGAGAGAGTCACCGAACGCGCGCAGCACCTCGGCGACCGGCGCGACGCGTTCGAGCAACTCAGAGACGCCGCCGCTGAACGCTACCGCGCCGACACCGGCAACATGTGGCGACCGAGGCACGGTTCGCACACGAGCCGCACGGCGAAGCTGACTTCGGCGGCGATCGACGCCCGGGACTTCCTCCGCGCACGCGATACCGAGAAGACGAAGGCGCACCTGCCGCAGGGAACCCTCGTCGCGGTCACCGGCTCCAAGCCCGTCGAGGACGCCAACCGGATCTTCTCCGCTCTGGACAATGTCCGAAGCAAGTACAAGGACATGGTGCTCGTGCACGGCGGCGGTCCGGGTGCCGAAAAGATCGCGGCGCGTTGGGCGGAGTCCCGGAACGTGCACCAGGTCGTCTGCCGCCCGGACTGGAACGCCCACGGCAAGGCCGCGCCGTTCCGACGCAACGACCAACTGCTGAGCCTGCTGCCGAAGGGCCTCATCTCCTTCCCAGGCTCCGGCATCTCCGAGAACCTCGTCGACAAGGCGACCCAGCTCGGCATTCCGGTCCATCGGGTGATGCCGAGCGCGGCATGACCCTCTGCGTCCATCACGCGGACCGCATCGACATCGCGCGCGGTGCGGTCCGCGTTTGCTCGTCGGTCCCGCCCGGCGCCGTGAAATCAACCCGGGCAAAGGCGAGCCGCAGGTTAGCGAATCGCGCGGCGATCGAGAGAGAGTCGCCGGCGCTGCCCTCCACCGCATCGCAACCGAACACAAGGAGCAAGACCATGTCCCGCGTCACCTTCAAGCGCGTCGCCTCCGACCAGGCCAACATCTACGACGAAGACGGCGACTTCGTCGGCGAGGTGTTCCGGTACCCCGACATCCTCAATCCCGGCAAGGTGATCTACACGATCCACTACTTCGAGGACCCGCGCGGTCCGGAACACGTTTCCGACCGCTCGCGCATCCGAGCAGTGGCTGAACAACGCCTGGCCTCGCACCCGTTGCTCCCATGAGCGCGGCGTCTGCGCCGCTTCGCGGACTTCGCCGTCGCGTTGCCGGGATCGCCGCGGTGGATCGATTCGCCATCGCGTTACGTCCGCCAACGGCGACCGCTCGAGCTGGCGCTACGCGCCACGCTCATCGCCGCCGGCACGCGTCACACTTCTTGTCTCCCCGCCGTTCGCATTCGCGAACGCCGTTTTCCCCTACCACATTCGATCGCGTCGGCCGATGCGATCGCTTCGCGGCACCTTCCAATTGCGCACTTTCAATTGCGCTTGCCGCTTCCTATACTACGCCCCGGAAGCCGCGCGACGGTTCGGGAACCGCTACCCCCGCTGCGCTGCGGACGCTGCCGCTCAGGCGCCGCTCGGCTAACCCATTGAAGTATCAATGGTTCAGCCTCCCGGTCGCTTGGTCAGCCAGGAAGCACATCGACGACGCCAGTGGGCGTGACTATCTCACACCGGACGCAGCGTTGATGCAAAGAGCGAGTCCCGGCCCGTGCGTATTGTCAGCCGTTTCCCTTTTTGAAACAGTCGGTTAGGCTCAGACATATCCTGTGGCGCATCTTCTTGCGCGCTCCTTGTTGTCACCCAAAATCGCCGCATTCGTTCCCGTGGAACGCGCGGCAATCAAGGGAACAAACAACGGAGTACGCTCATGCACATCTATGCTCACATTAACGAGCCCACCGTTCGGCGCACCTTTCGCAAACATGTGACAGCAACGCGCGGCCTCACCGTCTACGACAAGAAGTTGCGCGGATTCGGCCTAAAGGTCGCGCCCGGCGGCACAAAAACGTTTTTCGTGCGAACGGTGCGGCACAGCGGATCGGACAACGTCATCCTCGGCAAAGCCGGCAAGATCACCGCGGCCGAGGCCCGCCGCCAGGCCGTGGCCGAACTTGAGGCGGCGAAGACCGATCGCATCGACGGTCCGCTGTTCCGGGACCACGCCGAACAGTTCATGCGCCGTCAGGCGCGACGCTGGAAGCCTTCCACGCAAGAGAGCAACCGCCATCTTCTGAGGCGCTACCTTTTACCATTCTTCGGCGACATGCGCGTGGCCGACATCGCCCCGGCCGACGTGCGCCGCTGGTTCGATTCCATGGGCGCCACGCCCGCCAACGCCAACCGCGCCTTGCCTGTTCTGTCCGTGATGATGACCCAGGCGGAGCTTTGGAGTATTCGCCCGCAGGGCTCCAACCCCTGCCGCAATATCCCTCGATACCGGACCGAACCGAGAGAACGGTTCCTGTCCGTGGAGGAACTGAAACGCCTCGGGTTCGTGCTGGATCATGCCGAGGACACCCAGGCGGCGGCCGCGGTTCGGCTGCTCCTGTTCACAGGCGCGCGCTCCTCGGAGATTACCGGCCTGAAATGGGCGTGGGTCCGCAGCACCCGCGCCGTCCTTCGCGATTCCAAGACCGGGCCGAAAACAATCCAGCTACCGCCGCCCGCCCGGGCGGTGCTGCAGAGTCTGCCGCGTAGCGGCGAGTTCGTCTTTCCCAACCGCCGGGGCGACGGGTCCATCAACGACCTCGGCCGACGGTGGGGGGCGCTTCGCCGGCTCGCCGGTCTGGATGATGTACGCCTCCACGATTGCCGGCACACCTACGCCTCGCACGCCGTGATGAGCGGCCTTGATCTCTACACGGTGGGCCGTCTGCTGGGGCACGCCGACATTGCCTCGACCGAGCGTTATGCTCATCTCGCCGACGAACACGTGCGTGAGGCCGCCGGCCGAATTTCCCGGATCGTGAACGACGCGATGACCGAAAAAAGGCAGGAGGCACGTCATGAAGTCTAGAAAGAGCAAGATCAGGCTCACCAACCACGCCATCTCCGCCGCCCGGCCCAGGGCCTCCGAATACACGCTGTGGGACAGCGCCCTGAATCACTTCGGGCTGCGGGTGTATCCTTCCGGCGTGCGCTCCTTCATTGTCCAGATCCGCGTGCAGGGGAGAATGCGCAAGTTCGCGCTCGGGCGGTTCCCGGCCACGGGCATCACAGAAGCCCGCAAGCAGGCCGCCGCGCTGCTGGCGCGAATCTGGTCCGGTGAGCCGATCGCGCCCGTGCGCAAGTCCAGGGCCGCTCTGTTCCGCGACTTCGCGGTCCGCTACCGTGAGCGGAGAAAGGGCCGCTGGAAACCGTCGTCGCTTGAGACGTTCGACATTTACCTGCGAAACCGCCTGATGCCGCATTTCGGAAGACTCAGGCTCGATACCATCGATCATGTCCGGGTCTCGGCCTGGTTCGATGCCGTCAGCGCTGAAAAACCCGGCGCGGCCAACCGGGCGTTCGAGATCCTGCGGGCGATGCTCAATACCGCGCGCCAATGGGGAGAGCTTGACGAATCGCTTCCCGACGCCTGCGCCAACATCGTCAAGAACAAGAAAAAGCCCGTGGCGCGGTATCTCAGCCGCGAGGAACTCAATCGCCTGGGCGCCGTGCTCGACCGGCACGAGGAAAACCACCCTTGGCCGGTCGCCGCCATCCGGCTGCTCACGCTGACCGGAGCGCGCCTGTCCGAAATCCTCAACCTGCGGTGGGGCGAAATCGGAGAGTTGTCTGTGAACGGCGCCACTGCCCGGTTGACCGACTCCAAGACCGGCCCGCGCACCGTCTGGCTCGGTCCGGACGCCGCCCGGCTCCTCGCGCGGCTGCCTCGCGACGAACGCGCGGCGCGGATCTTTCCCGAATCCCTGACCTCCGGCCGGCTGTACCGCTTCTGGTGCGGCGTTCGCGAGCAGGCCGGGCTGTCCGGACTTCGCATCCACGACTGCCGTCACACCTGGGCATCGCAAGGCATAATGAACGGTGTCGGGCTGCCCACGGTCGGCAAGATGCTCGGACATCGCCGACGCCGCACCACCGCCATCTACGCCCATCTCGACGATGCCGCGTTGCGGGACGCCGCCGCGCAAGCCTCGCTCGTCGTCGCCGGGGCCATGGGATACAAGGCCAGACGCAGTCCGCCCACGCAACCGGCGCCAGCGACGACGAATCGCCGCGCAGGCCGGAGCCGGAAGATGAGCAAGTAACTCGTGTCCAGCACCCGTAGCACATACCGCTCAACCGGAAAATCCGTGTACTGCCGACTGACCCGTCGACCGGGAAGGGTGTCGAGCCGAAACGGCCCGACGGGTTCTTCAGGAATTGATCGAATGCACTTTCTGAAATTCGGGCCACGCGGCCGGACCAGTAACGATCACGAACGCTGTCAAGAAGACCGCCTCGGCCACGGCGTTCAGTTGTTTCCTGATGTCTGCGAGGACGCCGATCAGCCGCTTCCGCCGCGCCTCGGCGATCTCAAGGGCGCGCAGGTACTGATTGTGGACCGCGCCGCCCACCTGTACGATCATCGAAACGGTGCGGTCGGTCATCACTGGGTCATTGGATGCTGGGCGCTTTGCTGAACATCATCGACGCGATACTTTGCGCAATGCTGGTGGGCGGCTTCTGGTTCTGTCGCGCGGTGATTTGCCTGATCGCGATCTTGTTTGTGTACCCATTTGTGTTCGCGCCCGTGCGGAATGCCACGACCTTTCTGTACCGTTCCGCCGTCGACATTGATCGGTTCGTGCGCGCCCGGTCCGAGCGGTATCGCCGCCTCATCCCGATATGGCCACATATGCCTGATTCCGCTACTATTACTCTGCCTATCGTAAGAATAAAAACTTAAGTAACAAGAATAGATTACAATCGTTGTTAAACTCCTGCCCCGGCAAGGCGCGAGTAGTGGCGGGAGCGGCCCTTGCGCATGCGGTGGGCGGTGTGGAGGGTGCCAATTTCCGCTCCGGTCTGTTCGACCGTCGCCGTCGCCTCATGGATGCTTGGGCGGCGATTTTGACTGCTACCGACACCATCGTGGTGGCACTGCATCGCTAGGCCGAAGTGAACCCATTGTTCGCCTTCTCCCCAGAGACACCTAAAACCGTCCAGCCGGTTCGAGTTTGTCTATGTCTAAATGCAAACAAACTGGCACACACAGGGCCATGCAAAGTAGCCGTTTCCAAACCTCGACGACGCGTTTTGGTCTTCCTTTCTGCATCGCGGCGTATCTGGGAATCCACTATTCCTTCTTCCTCATTTCGGCTTTCAGGAACAACGGAAAGAAACTACGTTGCCTCCTCAGCTTGATAACATCATTGACGCCGATTGTATGGGCCCTCCTTCGCTCCCCTCCAGCAGGAGTTATCACCTCAAGGTCCGGATTGTCGATGATTGAAGCATGGACATCATCGGCATGCGCTGGCGTGGCGTTGTATATGCTCTCGTAGAATTCCCTGACAGGGATTGCATCGCCTGATTCCTCCACCAACCGCGGAATGTCTCCAAGGAGTTGATCCTTTGCGGACGATCGCGCATTGTCATCGAATAGATAAAGCTGGCCTTCTTCATCTCTCGGATCGTAGTGCAGCATGTTTAGGCCGGAGCGTCCGAAATGCGCCTGGAGACTCGCATTTTCATGTAGGACGTTGTTGTAAACCTGCCTGGCACGATAGGCGTTGGCGAAATGAATCAGCCAATAGCGCCATCCATCGGGGTTATTGATCGAAAACGGACTGACATAGGGTGCACATAGCCGAAAGGTGTCAAAGACAATCCTTTCAGCCGTGCCCAACCAATCATTTCTGGTCATCATTCCATTGAGTATCTGCACGTTCGAATCCGGCAGTCCAAGATGATCAAGTCGTTTCCTCAACTGTTCCGGTTGGTTCTTTTGAAGAAAAGCCAGCAACGAATCGATCATGAAGGTGTAGAAGATTTCGGCAGCGGGATAGGAGCGCATAACGTCGAGGATTGTTTCCCGCTCAACGTGACGGTCGCCGCATTGGTCCAGATTGAACAGGACGCTTCGATATCGCCCTTGCGCAAGGAGACTTTTGATCTTCGGATACGCGACTTCGAAGAGGTCGTGCAAATATTCAACGCGGAGATGGAGCTTCGGACAGGTCTGTGTAATGCCGGCCAAGAGCGGAGTGGCATGTGTCTGTAGTAGGTTAATGGCATCGCGGCTGGCATCGTTGAACACCAAGAGACACTCGATTTCGATCGGCCCAAGACCTCGACCCACTCTGAGAACATTTACTGCCTCGGACGCACGCTTCAATTCCTCAATGAAAATAAGTGGTGATCCGGCCGTGCCGCATTGATATCGCCCGCCGCCGGCAAAACCGTCAACGATAGCAAGCCGAAAACGCTCCTGCTGGGGCAACGCGCAGCGAACGGTGAGATAGTCAAAGACATACTTGCGCAGAATTCTGTGCTTGCGCTTGGAGTGGTCTTGGAGCTTGGCTCCGTCAACCCATTCGTATCGTTTCTTTACCAATCGACCTTCTCCGTCCCGCTGACTCAAATACGGGAATCTGAATACTGCGGCGGTTTTGGCATTTCGTCCCAGATCCGACCTCGGTACTCACGCCCGTTGGCCTTTTTTGAACGTCTCTTGTTGTCCTTGCCCCAAGTGCCCCATTGCTTGAAAAAAAAAGCAGTTCTCGCTGTGAGGCACCGCGCATAAATCTCGTCAATCCATTCCTCTCGAATCGGACGAGCCGATTTCCCGCTCTCCCCTCCGACAATTGCCCAGTCGATTTCCGCAAGATCAATTGCACCCACCGACCCAATGAGTGGTTCAAATGAAATGAACCGAATGGCAGCAGGAGCCTTGCGCAAATATTCGATCCGGTGAGCGACCTCCGCATTCTCGATACTGGTGCCCAGCCAGACGTTGGGGAGAATATCGCCAATCACAGTAGAGACCAAATCTGGCAGGCGCTCGGGCCGCTTTGTAAGGATCTGATAGTTGTGTTGTGGCGTGTCACGCATAACCTGCCAGACCTTGAGGATGAAGTTGTCGCTTACTTTTTCATGAAATAGGTCGCTCATCGAGTTCACAAAAATCTTCCGCGGTCTACGCCAGCGCAATGGAATAGTGAGCGCTTCTTCATCTTCCCGAACAAGTCCATTCCAAACCGTGCGGTTGCCTGCCTTCTTCGTCAGACCAGCATATTTCTCGACGCCCATCGCCTCAAGACGTCTTGTCATCTCCATCGCGTAGCAGTGAGTGCAGCCAGCGGTAACGATCGAACACCCCGCAACAGGGTTCCAAGTGGCATCCGTCCACTCGATTTGGGTTTCAGCCATGGTGCCCTCTGGAGCATTCTCTGATTCGCCATGGCATCAGGTCACTCCACACATCGGGTTGACAATCTTTAGTCTTCCTCTTGTCCGCAAATTGGCGAGCCTCCACCCGCTTGCGCGATTCTATGCCGCCCAAGCGGCGCCACCTCGCGCTCATCCACCTTAATGATCGACCAATGTAGTCTACAAGCAGGGGGATGTGGCGAGTGATCATTCTCCCGATCCCAGCCACGCTGGAATGGAACAGAATTCGAACCGGTCATCAAAATCCCTTATGCGACCGATACTATCGACTCTCATCGTCCGTTTATCAACTGCGACACACCTCAGAAAGTGGCGAGGTTCTATTCACCACGTCCCCATTGGCGCAAGGGATCGGTAGCCTTCCATCTTTCGGGATCGACCGCTTGGCGGATTTGGTCTAAGTCAAGGAATTCGGGCGGTCTTCCGTCCACCTCAACGATCATGTTGACCCAACTCCTTGGAAACAGCCAGATCTTTCGCACCACCTCACCGTAAAGTTCGTGCTTCGCTTCCGCCAGGGTATCTGCCCGAATCGCATAGCCCTTCTTCCGCTTCCACTTGTAGGGAATGCTTGGCGTCGTGGTGAACCAGTACGTCCGTCTCCTCGCTTGCCAACGCTGCGCTAGGGCGCGTCGATTGCTCCGGCGGAATAACGCTAACGCATCCAAGATGATTCCGACCCAGTTTCCGACCGTGGCAGCGAGCAGATTCATAAACCAGCCTATGGCGCTGCTCGACACTGTGCACGATAGCTCCTTCCTGAACAGGGCCCGAACATCCTCGACCGTCTTCCGTCGCCGCTCCTCTTTCTTCTCGACGGAGTCGAGCGTATCGTCCTTCGCCATGAACGTGACGATGTTGTCCTCCAAGCTCACGTTGACGATGGACCCGGCTGCGTAGGCCACCCGTTCGATGATCTTCCCGTGATTGTCTAGAGAACACAGGAATAACTCCATCTTCCGGTCGCGGTAGTAGCCTTTGGCGAACACTTCCCGGGTCGTACTGTCCAAAGGCAGACAGGCCGTCACATGACCTTGGTGATACCCGTCCGTGCCATGCTGCGCGACCGACGACGAAATCGATGTCGTGCTGTAGGACAGTTTGGTACGAAGAACAGCCCCCGCACTTGCCCATCCATGCCCGTTCCACTCGATTGGCGCAGCACCGCAATGCACTCGCATCGGCATAAACTTGAAGTCGAAGAAAACCAGGAAGCGGACCCTTCCCACCTCCAGCGCTTCCTTGATTTCGGACTTGACTGAAAGCATGCACTCCCCAAGTGCCCAAATTGGCAACTCTCCCCAATTCGTCAGTTAGCCAATACCCATGCTCACTCGATTCGTCTTACCCTGCTAGAGTTGCTAAGCGCCGCGTGCATTGGTGATTGTCGGCTCGGACGCTATTTTGCGCCGCCACTCCGCCAATTCGGCGGGATTCAATCCGAGCGCCAAAGCAGCCGCGTCGTCAATGGTCTTGCGGGCCCCACACTCTTCGGCGTGCCTCATTGGCAGCAACTCCATTTCGCAGACCTGATCGAAAGCCGACTTCAGCGAAGTCCAAGCCGGATTGTTCGGCCTCGGGATTCGGATTTGCCGAAGATGCGCGAGCTGCCAAGTTGGATAGGTCAACTTTTGCGCCCGACGATTGAGCAGCATCAGCCGCACCGGCGTGGAATTCCACCACACGGCAAGCGCCTTTGCGATGTGCTCGTCAGAAACCGCAATCGGAACCCACCATCCAAACGAAGGCCGCGCACTCCATAAGCCCGTCAATCGTCCGGCGACCGTATCAAGGCGCATAGGGACAAGAAGTTGGCTTCGATACGCGCCACTTTGTTCGATCCAGCGCTCCATGTTCCTCCGAGGGCGACGCCTTGGGATGTACCAGACATCTGGCTCGCCCTTCATCGTCCGGCGTAACTTTCCGCTCACGGAGTGGAAACCCGGCACCGCGCCGGGCATTTCCCGGCCACCAATCTCGTAGGCGTCTTGAACGCTTCTACCGTCCGGGCCAATTCTGTAACGCAGTCCGGCAGGTTCCAGCAGCGCATTCACCTCCAAGTCTCGGGCGGCTTCCGCGAGCGCACCGTCAAACCACTGAACCGGGGTCCAATCCCCTGAGCGCACGCGGTCCGCAGGCCAATGGTGGACGTTGCCCCAACAATCGGGATCGCCGGAGGCGATCGCCTCGGAGGCTTCAATCGCTTCTTCGGCACTTCCCGGCATCACTCGGAGCGATACGAACTGCGTCGGCGGCCGCTCTCCTTCCGGATGCCGCCGGCACACAAGCAGACATTCGTGGATGCTGGTGTTTTCCGAGAAGTTGATCCGTTTAGGGTCATGGGTGGTTACGATGCGTTCGACATGGAAGCGCTCCGCGAGAAAGCGGCGTTCGTCAACGCCGGACGCGCCTGTGCAAGCCGTAGCGGGAACGACCATTGCCAAAGTGCCTTGGTCGGATCGCAGAAGCTGGTCGGCGAGCGGAGAGAAGAACGTGCGGATGCTGTTGGTCGTAATGACGCTCCCCGCCGCCGGGTCGCGTGCGTGAAGCCGGTCCCGGATGTCCAGTTCATGTCGCTGCATGGCCTTGATGGCTTCAGCGCCAAACTTCCGGCTTCTTTTCCTGTTGTCCGTGAACGGGGCGTTCATAATCACTGCGTCGAGATCGTGCAGCGGGAACCGGATTTCTTCGCTCTCATCGACTTGGGCAGCATCGAGGGTTTCCAGAGACCGGCGTGGCGCTGTCATCGCGTGCAAATCCAATGCGTCGCTGGCGGCTGTCAGAATCTCCAGGGATCCTGCTTTCGACAGCCCGTCGGCCTGCGGTCCGTGAGGCATGGTGACCAGATTCATGCGCGCATAATCCACGGTCGGCGCACCGAGGGTCATGTTGCACGCCGCAAGCTGGATGCCGTGCTGATTGATGTCGAGGCCGCAAAGCACATCTTCCACGAGGTGTCTGTGGAGGGCATTTCGCTCCTCGTCGCTCAGCTCTCTGGATTCGGCAACGCGGGCCTTGATGGTCTGGAGCGCCGCCATAAGGAGCGTTCCGGTGCCGCATGCAGGATCGATGATCCGAAGTCGTGCGATCGCCTCCTCATCGGACCAGTCGACAAAATCGCGGCCAAACGCGAGCCGCGCCAGCATGACCGCTGACAGATTGTTCGTATAGAAGGCCCCGTCGCTCTTGGCGGAGCCGAGAATGCGATGGTAGAGCGGCCCGGCGTGGTCGTAGCCGAGATCGCTCAGCGAATCGGCGACACGGTTCGCGCATTCGGCGACCATCCGGACCGCGTCGTCGATCGCCCTGCTTTCACGCAGTGCTCCGAGCACGGCAAGCGCCGGACGGAACACAGGCGCGTAGTCCTTTTCGAGAATCGCATCCCATGCGACTTCCAGAACCTCTCTCGGGTGTTTCGCACCTGCGACCTTGTCAAGCCTGACGATGGTTTTCATCTCCGGCTCGTCGCGCAGACGGCGTTGCAGGAGGCAGGCATTGCACAGCATCAGTGCGGCGACCGTGCATATCCCTTTCGCGCCGCCATCGTCTTCCGGCACGAGGTCGAGAGCCTCTGCGAGCGAACCCTCCATCGACTCTTCCTGGAGCACAGCGCTGGCGCGCTGCACCGCATCGGCGATCTCGTCGGCGACGAGCTGGCCGGGCTTGCCCAGTCCCGAAGCTGCAGCGACGTGCGCGTAAATCCCCTGTTCGGCTTCCTTCAATTCCAGTTCGCGCTGGATGTACTCGCCATCGGCTTCGCGTACGTCGCCACCACTCGGATCTCCCGGCGCTTTCCCATTTTCCTGTTCGTAGACCTTGATAAAGTTGGCGGGCGATTCTGCGAGCCGTCCGTCATGGGCCTGGAGCGCCCGCAAGACCCGGCCTACCGTCCTGTAACCCTCGGTACCCCGCTCAAGCGCCGCCGCGACATCGCGGCCCGGCTCGACGACGACGGGAATGATGATGTAGCCGAAGCGCTTGCCCGGCGCCTTTCTCATCACGCGCCCGACGGCCTGGACGACATCGATCTGACTGTCCCGGGGGTCGAGGAATGCAACGGCGTCCAGCGACGGCACGTCCACGCCCTCCGTGAAGAGCTTGACGTTGCAGACCAGTCGGCATTCTCCATCCCCGTCCGCGTGTGCCAGTGCCCGCAGTTCCTGGTTGCGCTGGAGCGCGCTTGCCGATGCATCGAGGTGCCGGGCAATGACCTTCATCGCCCGGCCCGCCCGCATCCGCCGGGTGGTCGCTCGCAGAACCTCGCTTTCCATGAGCGCTTCCGCGTACCACTTTGAGCGCAGAATGCTGTTCGCGAACGCCATGGTGCGCGGGAGCTTGCCGGGCTGTTCCAGAGTCTTGCCCTCGGTGACGCCATTCACCGCGAGAGAAACACCGAGCACGCGCGTCATGTCGTTGGTCGTCGGGGCCTGTTTGCGCTTCGGCGATGTGTCGAGCCCTTCGAGGCGACGCCGCAGACCCGGCGTCACGCTGCCCTCGCCCACGCCGAGAACGATCACGCGGTAATCGGAGAGCATTCGGTGATCCACGGCCTTGGCGAACGGAAGCCGGTGGAGTTCCGGCCCGTACACGCCGTAGTCGCCCATATCGACGACATCGATTCCCTTTCGGGCGAGCTTGCTCTTGGAACGTTCGGTGTAGAGCCGCGGAGTGGCTGTCATGTAGAGGCGCTTGTGCGCGCGCAGCCGCGCGTCGTCGTGGAACTCCTGAAAGTCGATCTTCCGAGCACCCTTCGGCCGGCGTCCGTCAAGAAGAGCTCCGGTCGTGCGATGCGCCTCGTCGGCGATGGCGAGATCGAATGACGGCACGCCATGAATCGCCTGAGCCTCGGTGACCCGTCCCAGCGAATGGTAGGTGCAGAAAACGACGCGGGTCGCGCCTTCACCGTCGAGCGAACGCGCGATCTCGACCGGGTCTGTCGTGACCGGACATTCAAGCTCGGATACCCGGATGTCCTCGTCCTCGTTGCGTCCGCCAGCGGTTGGGTCGGAGCACACCACAATGCACTCAAGTTTCCGCGTCGTCTGCCGGAGCCATTCGCGCCGCGCTTGCGAGACCAGCGCAATGGTCGGCGCCGCGAACAGAATCCGCTGTCCGTCTTCAACGATCTGCTCGGCAATACGAAGGGCGGTGAAAGTCTTGCCGGTGCCGCATGCCATGATGAGGCGGCCCCGGTCGTGATTGGTCAGTCCGGCGACGGCATCCTCGATCGCTTCCTCTTGAAGCGGCCAAGGCTCCTGCACCGGGCGCTTGGCGTCCCCTTCCTCTACCTGGACGTTGAGGTACTGCCGAAAGTCGATCTGCGTGACCTGGGGATGAGCGTTGTGGATCGCCCGCTCCGCAATCGGTCCCCACCGGCAAGTGGCCACGATCCAGCGCAGGCGGAAGATCGGCTGTTGTGAGCCGCCCAGAAACTTGTCGATCTCCCCCTTCCCGAGCGTGTGCCGGTCCTCGTAGCACTTGCACTGAATGGCGACCCACTCACCGGACATTCGCCGCGCGACAAGATCGACGCCCATGTCGCGGCCGTCGAGGCCGGTCAATGCTTCGCGCTCGGGCCAATCGGGCCACCGCCAGATTGCGTCAATCTCGAATTCCGACTGCTGAAGCGCGATGCGCATGAACAACTGCTCGAACCAGCGCCCCTTCTCGGACTCGTCGCGGCTCTCGTTCCGGATGCGGTCGAGGATGAAGCCCGCACTTGGCCCTCCCGCGAGGTCGAGGCGTGTTTGTACTGCCGTCACGACAAGAACGCCGGGCGGGACTCGAATCCCGCGGCGTTGCGGTCCACGCTAAGCAGGAAGCCGATGATGCCTTGCGTCACGCCACCGCGCCCAGGCCGTTTTTGGCGACCAGCGTCAGCAATTTCAACGACGCGCCACGCGGCCGCTTCTCGCCGCGCTCCCACTGGCTCACCAAGCCCGTGGTCACGTTGAGATAGCGCGCAAACACCGCCTGACTCGCGTTCTCGCGAATCCGCAGGGCCCGAATCTCCTCCGGCGCCATCGCTTCGACCGGGGTAAGACACATCTCGTCGAACACCTGCATGGTCTTCTTGGACATTACGCCGGCCTCGGCCAGACCGAGCGCCGCCTCATGCGCGGCCGCCAGCGCCTCACTCTTGTACTGCTTGGTCATCGCATTGCACCTCAATAATCGCTCCAGTCGCCCGCGCCGCCGCGAGCCCGGCCTGGTCCAGCGCCAGATACTCGTCGGCCAGCAACCGGAAAGTATTCAGTTCGTCCCGGCGCAGGTTCTCGCGGCCGCTCTTGGCGAATCCATAGACGAAAAACGCCAGTTCGCCGCGGCGAAACAGCACTATCGTGCGGAACCCGCCGGATCGGCCGCCGCCCTTGCGGGCGATGCGCTGCTTGATGACGCCGCCGCCGAGATCGGCATCGATCAGGCCCCTTCGGGCGCGGCGCATAGCCTCGCACAACGCGGCGTCCTCCAGTCCCTCGCGGCTCGCGAAACGCGCGAACGCCTTGGTCTTGAACGTCTGCAATCCGGACCCCGCGAGCGCCTGCCAACAAGCAGATTTTATAACACCGAGTGCGAGCCATACCAATCGGAATTGGACAATCGGTTTCAGGGGTTCTTCCTGCGGCGGCGGCCCGCCACGTTCCGGAAGCGCGGCTTCCACCCGGCAAGCACACCACCCGGGATATTGCCCAGCTTGTCCGCATCCGTATGGCCGTCAAGACGAACTCCTTCCGCCCGCGCCCCCGAATCGGCTCGCGCCACGGAGAGGGCGAGTCTGGCCGTGAGCGGGGCGGCGGCCGCGGTTGCGCGAAGCCGGCCGGGCCACTTGGACAGGTCGAAGGTCATCGCCGCATGGGCCCGGCGCCGTGGCTCATGCGGGTTTGCCGTTCTTCGTCGCCACGAACCCCGACCGGCCCTTGCCCCTTGCGCGGCGCACCGTGTAGCCGTAGTTCCCGAGCCTGAAGGTGCGGTCGTCCACGAAATCCGCCAGAGCCTCCTGAATCTTCTCCGCCACCGGGTCGGCCCTGCCGGCGGCGGACTGGCTGTCCTGACGCGCCAACCACTTGGTGAACACTTCCTCTCCCAGCGCGTCGCCGACGGATTTTCTCAGCGCGTTGAGCTTCCGTGCCTGCGATTTCGTCAATGTCGTCTCATCGATGGCCATGTGTTCCTCCGTGTCGCGCGGACCGCGCCGTTGCCGCGCATAGGATACCCGATGGCAGTGATTAACCCCCTGGCCGGGACGCGGCCGTGGGCGGCCATGCATCGCCCCGCGCCAACGGGAGGCCGGGGTTACGCGGCGGCCAGAGCGTCGGGGAAACTGTACGGCGGTAGGCGACCTGAGGCCAAACGGCGCAGCGCCCGCCGGCGGGGCCGGCGGCGGCAGGATCGACGGGACCGTGGACGCTGCGTCCGCTGCGGGCAGTGCCCAAACCCCGACGTTCTCTCGTCCAGGCGTTCAGGTCGAGCACGCAACACGGAATCAGGAACGGCACCTCCCGGGTGACTTTTTCCGCCACCTCCTCGGGCAGCGTCGAGGTCCCATCAACCAACGCGGACATGGCGAGAATCAGGTTAACGGCCGCCGCGGCGTCCTCGTCATCGCTGCGCAGGATCGACTCCCAGCACTCGATGCGCAGCCGCACCGCGCGCTCGAACCCCCGGATCCACGCCTCCCAAAACACCTAGGCGTCTCCGATGTCATCGAATTCGGGGTCGTCGCCCCACACCTCGCCCAACCACTGTGAAGGCGGCACCATCTCCGGGCACACGACGAGTCCCGCCACGTACCCGTCGAACTCCACGACCGTCATCGGGTCGTGCGCCAGGTCAAGGTTGTCCAGCACCGCCGCCACCCGGCTCAGTTGTGCCTCGCTGTGACTCATCGCATGGTCCCTCCGGGTCACGCCTTCGCGTTCTTCGTCGCCACCAATCCCTTGCCGCGGGCGCGGCGGATCGTGTAACCGTAGCGGCCGAGCTTGAAATTCGGGTCGTCCTCGAACGCGGCGAGCGCTTTTACGATTGTCTGCGCCACCGGATCGGCCCGGGGGGCCGCCGCCTGTGCTTGTCTTGCGTGCCACTTGCCAAACACTTCGTCGCCCAGGGCATCGCCCACCGACTTTCGCAGCGCGTTCAATTTCCGTACCTGGCCCTTGGTGAGGGCACTCTCATCGATTGCCACGGATCTCATCTCCTCTTGTCGTCTCGTGAATCCCACACGGCGCCTATCATACCCATCCGGCGGGTTGCCCTGCATCGACGCCACGCGCATCCGAACCCCCCGGTATCCGGTCCGCGATTTCACGCCGCCGTTCGTTCGCCGTCGAACGGCTTTGACCTCTTCCCTTCGGGACGGCCGCCCAGGCGGTATTCCTCGCAACCGCGACTCTCGGGTCCTCTCCACCGTTTCGCCGTACGCCGCGCAGAGCACGAGCCCGGCCACGGTCGGGGCGGCGAAGCGGCGTCCGGGAGGGCGTCTCCGCCGTTGGCACCCACCGACCCGAAGGAGTCCGGATCATGCAGACGCTCAACGCGGTTCGCGGCAATGCGCGGACCTTTGTCACCCATCTCTTCGGCGCCGATCTCAACGACGGGGATCGCTACGTGGTCGAGCGCTTCCGCTCGCTGGCGAGCGGGGAGATTCGCCGCCGGCCCTCCGAGAAGGCCCCGGCGAAGGGCCGGCGCGAGGCAAAACGCAAGGTCGTTTCCGTGCGCACGGTCAAGAAGCTGCGCCCGGCGCGGGACGAGATCATCGTCTGCACCGGTATTCGCACCGGGGGAGGATTGCAAATCTGGGGCGACCTCGCGGCGTTCTCCGGGATCGTGCGGCCGGGCCTCACCCGGCTTTCAACCCGGACCCGGTAGGCGGGACGCGACCATGGCGTATCGAGACCCACAGGTCGCCCGCGAACGCGGCCGCGAACGATTCCGGAGAAGGACCGCCGAGCGCCTGGCCCGGGGGACGTGCCCGAAGTGCGGGAAGGCCCCGCCGGAGCCCGATCGCAGTCTGTGCGCGGCCTGTAACGAGAAGCGGCGAATCGCCGCCCGAGCCCGCACCGCGAAGCGCCGAGCCGCCGGGCAGCCGCGTTACAAGGATCCGGAGAAGGCACGCACGTACGAGCGCGAACGTTCCCGGCGCTGTATGGAGAAACGCCTGGCCCTGGGGCTGTGTCCGAAATGCGGCGATGAACCGCTCGCGCCCGAACGGCGCCTGTGCGCGCCGTGCGGGGAGAAACGGCGCGAGTCCGAGCGGGCCCGGTACGCGGCCGCCACGGCCGCCGGGAAGCTTTATGGCGGGAGAAACACGGACGGCCGCCGCCGGATCGCCCGGGAGCGAAGCAGGCGGCGCCTCCAGGCGCGGCGCGATGCCGGCCGCTGTACGCGCTGCGCCCGCCGGCCACCCGTGGAGGGCGGCGCGACGTGTGAGCCGTGCCGCAAGGCCAGGAGAACCGCCGAGCGCGAGCAGTACGCCACGAGGCGCGCCTCGGGGCTGTGCGGGCGATGTGGACAGGGCACGTTCGACGGCGACTCGAACTGCGTGCGCTGCGCCGCGCGCGACGACCGGCGCGGCCCACGCAAGAACGCCGCCGCCCGCGACCGTTACGCCCGCCGACGCGCGAAGTGGATATGTACCGGCTGCGGTGAACCCTCCCGGGGTTCGTCGCGGTGCGAGCGCTGCGCGCGACGCTCGTACGTGAGATCCGCCCAGCATCGCGGGCTGCCGATCTGGGCGCCGAGCTACACGGTGTTCGAAATCGCCACGGGCGATGAACTCGCGACCTGCGACAGCCTGGAGGAGGTGACCCTGTGCCTGGCCTTCGCGCGGCTGTCCGAAGAGGACGTGGAGGTGATTTCAGACGCCTCCGCGATGGCCACGTTTACCTCGCCGGAAGCCTGGGCGCCGCGCCGGCCCAACGCTTGAGTCCTGGGCGGTGCGCACGTGCGGCCGGCCCGAATTCCGTGCCCGCGCGCCGGCCGTTCCCCGCCGATCAACCGGGCGGCGCGTCCCGCAAGGGGACGCACAGGTCGGTCACCCGGTGTTCCGGCAGCGTATCCTGCGGCGTGCTGCGATAAATCTCCATGCACGGGCGGTCATCGACCGCCTCGCCGCTCTGCGCCAACCACTCGATGAACAGGCGCCGGTACGCATCGGCAATCCCTTCATGAGCGCCTCGATGGCGGTAGACCGCATGGCGCCCCGCTCCCACGAAGCCCATCGCGATACCGCGCGGAGGCAGGGCGCCGGTGCGAAGCTCCACGCACGCGTCCGAGCGCCGTTCTCCCGGCGCGACCGTGCCGGGGTGGTCGTACGCGAGGCTCTGGATGCGGCCCGTCTCCGCACCCACGCTCGCCGCCCACCGGAAGAGCCGTTCCAAACAGGGCTCCACGTCCATGGCGGGCCCGGCGTGACGGATGCGCGCCACGTGGATGGCCTTGAACGTCTCGATACGAACGTCGATGACGAATTCCCCCGCAAGCGCCGGATCGTGCGCGGTCCGAGCGCGGACGGGCATGTTACCCCGACCGTAGCGCCGACAGCCGACGACCGGGACGACCGGCAAAGATCGGGAGGAGCCTGAGGGGGGCGAGCGCCCGGGGCGGAGAGAGAGTTTCCGTTCCGGGGTATTCCGACCCTACCGCTGGAGTTTCATCATGGCACCGTATCCGATCGATACCCCCCTCGACTTCAATACCGACCTGGCCGACGACGCTGTCGCCGACGCCCCGGGTTCCTTCCGCGACACCGGCCCGACGCCGCTGGACACCGAGGCCGTGCTTGCAGAAGTCGGCCTTCCCGCCCACTCGATTCGCGAGTTCCTGAGCCACACCGCCGCCGGTGGGTTCGCCGGGTTGGAGTAAGGAAGCTTGGAGAGGGTGGATCGGGACGGGGTCGAGAGAGTCCGTTCCCGGTTCATCAACCCTTTGTCATTAACCAGTACCTCAGGAGATCTGCCATGTTTGGTTTGAATCGCGCAGAAGTCATCGGACGCCTCGGCGCCGACGCCGTCATCAACCACCTCACCAGCGGCGGCCGGGTGGCCAATATGTCCATCGCCACCGACGAGAGCTATCTCGATAGAAATTCCGGCAGCAAGGAAGAGCGCACCGAGTGGCACCGGGTGGTCACGTTCCAGCCCGGGCTGATCGATATGCTGGAGCGCCACGCTCGCAAGGGCCGGTTGGTCTACGTGTCCGGGAAGCTGCAGACGCGGCGCTGGAGCAAGGACGGCGAGGACTCCGACCGGTTTTCCACCGAGATCCTGCTCGCCCCCGGTGGCCGGATCCAGTTCCTCGATCGCCCGAACGGGGCCAACGGCGCCGGTGCGCCCGAGGTCGTGAACGAGGCCGCGCAGGCACCGGCCGTCCAGGACCAGGGCACGTCGATTCCCTTCTGAGCCGCGTCCGCGGCGCCCCCGAGGGCCGGCCTTCGCTCATCCCGGGCGAGGGTCGGCCCTCCTCTTGTGCATGGGATTCACGATCCTTCACCGGCCTGCCGGTCCGCTCACCCACGGAGAAACCTGCGATGACGAAGTCCACCACGGCGCCGCGCGCCATCTATGCCGGGATTGGTTGGCGGGAGACGCCCCGGAACACCCTGGCCGACATGACCCGGATGGCCCGCTGGCTGCACCGAACAGGCTGGCGCCTCAACACCGGCGGCGCGTACGACGCCGACCGGGCGTTCGTGGACGGCACACCGCCCGGCGCCCGAACCCGTTACCTCCCCTGGGCCGGGTACAACAACCACACCGGCACCGACTGCCATGTCCTGTCGGAGGACGAACGTCAGCCATGCACGCGTCTGGCCGCCCAACTGCATCCGGCCTGGCACCGCTTCGCCGATGGCGCCCGCCGTTTGCTTGCGCCGATGACCGCCGTGATCCTCGGTCCCGCGCTCGACCGTCCCGTCGACGCCATCGTCAGCTGGCATCCAGACGGCGACCTGCTCAGTCATTCGAGTCTCGCCCTGCACATCGCGGCCATCTACCGCATCCCCGTGCTCAACCTCGCCACCGATTCGCCGCGGGAGGTCTGTGAATTCCTGCGCGACCTGCGGGCATCCCTCTGAACCGCACAACACCGCTGCGGTAACGGTCACATGTTCGGTGGGCTGCACCGATGAAGAAAAGAAAGATGCACTTCGTAGATAATTTTTTCTTCCTCTGTGATGTTTGAGTCTGCCACACGTGCTCGCGCCGCCAACCCCTCCGGGGTCCTCCACTGCGTTACGGCCCGCTTCGCGGGTGACTGCACTGCGCGCGCGTGTCCTTTTAAACCATCACGTCGGAAGAACCCGGCGGGATGCATTCATCACTTAACCCGGAGCTCATCATGTATACACTCGAACACAATCAAGACCTCTCTCCCACCGCCGTGATCTGCGAGAACCTGGAATCCTTCGGAGGAGCCCCTGCGAAAGGCGAACCCGATCCGCGAGCTATCTGGGACCGCGACGAGGCGCTCGCGGGCCTTGAAACGATCCTCGACACCTTCGTCGATGACATCGCGCCTGACGGCACCCAGTTCGGCGACGAACGAGAGGCCCTGCTCTGGGGGTTCGTCAATACCCTGCACATGCAGACGGTGCGACTGGACCGGGCCGTGGATCGGCTCGCGCCGGAGCTGAAACAACTCCAGCGCTCGCAGGACGGGACCGAGATCAACGCCTGGGAGCTGGAACGCATCATCGAGCGAGCCCGCAACCTCGGCGATCGTAGAGACGCCTTCGAGCAGCTCCGGGACTGCGCCGCGCAGCGGTACCGCGAAGACACCGGCAGCACCTGGCGTCCGCGTCACGGTTCGCACACCAGCCGCACGTCGCAACTGACCTCCGCGGCGATCGATGCCCGCGACTTCCTCCGCGCTCGCGAGAACGAGAAGACCCAGGCGCACCTGCCGCAAGGCACGCTCGTTGCCGTCACAGGCAGCAAGCCCGTCGACGACGCCAACCGGATCTGCTCGACGCTCGATCAGGTCCGCGGCAAGTACGACGACATGGTGCTGGTGCATGGAGGCGGACCGGGTGCGGAGA
The DNA here is from genome assembly GCA_965262365.1 of Candidatus Rariloculaceae bacterium. GTDB lineage: Bacteria > Pseudomonadota > Gammaproteobacteria > Steroidobacterales > Rariloculaceae > UBA6522. The sequence continues at coordinate 697,459 of OZ253541.1, read as the reverse complement.
AGATCGCGGCGAGATGGGCCGAGTCCAAGGGCGTGCACCAGGTCGTGTGCCGCCCGGACTGGAACGCTCACGGCAAGGCCGCTCCGTTCCGCAGAAACGATCAGCTGCTCAAGCTCCTGCCCAAGGGCGTCATCGGGTTCCCCGGCTCCGGCATCTCCGAGAACCTCCTCGACAAGGCCACCCTGCTCGGGATTCCGGTGCATCGCATTATGTTGAGTTCGGGATAACCCGACGCGCCGACCCTGCGGGCCGGGTTCCTCCTCGGGACTCGGCCCGCAACGAGGATCGACTACCGCCGCAGCACGATCGTCCGATCACTCGCCGCGGCGGCTTCCCTCCGGTTCCGGTCCCGGAACCGCTTTCTCCTTCGTTCGTTACCCCCGATCGAGTCCATTCCGCACACGGGAGTGGCTCGACCTGGCGTAGGGCGTCGCCTTCGGCGCCGCCCTTCGCGGCGGCTCCGCCGCTACTCCGACCCTGACTCTGCTGTCGACACTGATGCTGACGCCGATACCGATGCTGAAAACCGCGGTGCGGATGATCGATTTGGATGCGCCGCTCCATTCGATGTATCCGGGCGCGTCGCTTCGCGACCGGGCTACCCCTGCCGAGCCCGCTGCGCGGTCTCGTCCCTCCGGGCGGGTATCCCTCGCGTCTCCGCTCGCTTCGCTCCCTGCGCGTTCCACTTGCCGGGAATCCCGCTGCGCTTCGGTTCTCTCCCTGTCGCTCCCACCGTCGATGCGGCCCGGTAACAAGTGAGACGAGCGCCGCTGCGTTGCGGTAACAAATCCACTCCCACCTCCGCGGCCACTCGTGCCGCTGCGTCTCTTGCGAGAAAACCCCTCGCGGACTTGCGTGTAGCGCCTCGTTTTGTTACCTCTGTTGTCGGGAAGACAACGTGGAGCGCGCTTGAAGATGCGGCCCGGTCCTCTCGCTCAATCGCCGCCGCGGCTCGCAAGTGCCGTAACGGCGGGGCCTTCAGCCCATGACGGTGTGTTTGACCCATTGGCCTGTCCGACTGCAGTCGCAGGCTATTTTCCTCACACCGGACGCACCGATGGTGCCCGGCGCTGCATGCGCGTGCCTGGGATACTGCTGGAGTGCTTCTGAGACACCTTGAGCCGCCACACGATCGCCGAATCGGCGTAATCCTCCCGTAATACAACGCGGATCGAGTTGATGCTCTGGAGAATCGGAGCTATCGTATTGAATTGACTCGTGTTTTTGCGGACGCGATTCTCTGGAGAATTGCCGTGCTTGCTCTCCGCTATACGCGTTCATTCAAATTGACTGCACGCGGGTTCGCTGCAGAACTGCCGAATTCCATGGCGTCGCTCTCCCCCGGTCGGTCCCAAGCCGGGGCGCGGTGGCGCTGACCGAGGAGCCGTCACGGCCGAGTTCAGGCGTCGTTGCTGGTAAGCTGGTAACGCTTCATTGATGAGCGTGGGTTTTTTTGTCGCAGGAGAATCAATTGAAGAAAATCGCTATCGCGATCGGGCTGTTCTATTGGCTACAGAGTCCCGCTCAAGAAGGAACAGACTTGGGCGTGCACGTCACAGAAGACGCGTTCTGTATCAAGAAAACTCAGCTTAACTGCGACGAGTTCCGCCTTAATGGCGATGAAATTCGAATGGGAGAATTGCCCCTCGACGAAAACGGAAACCGCCTGATCTACTTTCATTCTGCCCAAAGCGCACAGCCTGGCTCATCCTTCGTACACGTTTGGCAGACGGAAGATGACGCGCGGCGCGGGCAGCGGGCGAAGGTCTATGTGTCGGATTCGGCAAGAACATTGGGAGGAGAAGTTCTGACAACATTGCAATCCTTCCTTGAACGCGTAGAGATTGGGGGGGGATTTGCGGTCGTAATCAGGAACCCTGCGCCTTCGACTGCTCCGCACTATCGGGCCTATTCGCAGAGAGTCGTGCACGGACCGGGCGAATACACCGCTTACGTGGGCACGATTCGTGGCGAAATCATCATGGAAAGCCAGAGAAGTACGGTCACAATAGTCGAATAGGGTCGGGGACACGACACCCCACCAAGGTCAGTTCGAAACGTCGCCTCTATGAGCGGGGCCAGCCGCTCGGCCCCCGCCGACGCCCCATCCTCGATCGCGGCAAGCGTGGCGAAGCGCACAAACTCCACAGCGGTCAGCCCGCAATTCCTCGCAAACGTCTCGATACGATTCCACCCGGGATCGAACACCTGATCAATCGCGCCCTGCGCTTCGTCGGCTTGTCGGTCCCGGATACTGCGCTGGGGCGGTTCGCGTTCATTTCATGTCTCCATCCGCCACGATAAACTGCACTGCAAGCTAAATTTCATACTGGAGGCTCAGTTGCAAGGACGCTGAAGCGCACGAATCGGCCAGAATCCTCGAGGCAAACCCCAATCTTTGGGTCGCCGTCAGCGGTGGGCGTATCGAATTTCGGTCGTGGAGCCGGGGGTGTGGATGCTTTGACTGCGGCTGTTCCTTGCGATGCAGACAGAGGCGAACGGTTCAACCGGCGCTGGAGGGACGAGACCGGTTCCCGGCCCGCGGCCGCGTCGGGGCAACGGTTGTCGGGTACAGGCCAACACGGGCTGGGCTGGGGATTGGCGCCGTGCAGCCTTCGGTCTCCGAAGCGCAACGTGGCTGGAAAAACCGACTATAATCCGGCGCCGTCCGCAGAATCTGAGAAAAATCGAGCCCGTTCGCACCAATGAAAGTGCGAGACAACACCCATCCGGACATTACGATTGCCAAAGCACCACTCCACGGTAGTTCTATGCTTTGAGCTTGGGCCGGTCATATTTCTAGCGGAAATCTTTCTGTTACAGATTGCAGGTCGTCCAAAGCCTGCTTGCGGCGCGCGAGTGTCTCGTGCCATTCCTGAGCCTCACGGTCCCTGAAGAAATCGGCGCCCGGGGCGAGCCGTCTTACCGCTTCTTCGACGTCATCAAGGCTTACACGGAAGAACTCCTTTCTCAGATTAGCCACATTAACGCGCCGAACGGAAAACTCTTGATGAAGCGCTGCCTCAAGTGCTGGCGCGTCGTCCGAGTAGACCATGGCGTGCGTGTCAAAACGAAACGGTACGCTGGCGTCGCCCAACTCGCGAACTCGGTCGTCCGGATTGACGCGTCGAGTCAAGCCAATTTTGACGACATCGTCGCCAAAAGAACCGATATTGGAAACCACATATACATACCCAGACTTTGTCATTTGCGCCATTGACCTGGCGCGTTCACTAGTGTCGTGGGCCTCGGCCAAGGCCGCTTCCAATTCCTCGATGCGTCGTTTGTCCGTGCCGGCTTCCTTCCGCGCTTTATCGAGCAGCTTCTGATAACGACGCTCTTCTCGTTCGGCGGCCCGGGCTTCGGCCAATAGTTTCTTTTCTTCACGTTCGGCTCGGGCTCGTTCGGCGCGCCGGTCCTTCTCGATCTTCAGCTGCTCCCGGTATTCGTGCGCTATGTGCAGCTCATCCAACTTGAGGGCAACGTATTCTTCGTTGACTACTAGTGAAGAGGATTTATTGGCGGCATTGATTTGCTTTTCAGCGTTCAGGATCCGCTTTTCCATGGCGACGACGTTGTTCCAGCGCGCATTGGCGATGGCGCTCGCGCACTCGCCGTTGAAAGCTCGAAGCGTCAATCGCGACTGGCGATTCATCATGACTCGCCCTTTGGAAAGGCTGCCATCTACATGCCAGGTGACCGGAGCAATGGTGGCGGTCTTGCTTGAAACCATCTGCTTTTGTCGGGTTCTGATTTCCTTTATCTTTTCCTTGTACTGTTGGCTGTCGCCAAAATCGAAATGTGGCTCATAAACGCCAAATGCTGCGAAGGAAAGTTTTTCGTCGAAAACGGCCACCTCTTCTTCGAGTTGTCCCAACATTTTGCGTTTCTCAGCGTAGCTAGTCCGCGCGTTGGTGATGTTTTGCGAAATTTCCGCAGCCTCTTTCTGTAGCCGGACAACCTCCTCCTCGATCGACAGCACCGGTGAGAAACGAGTCCTAAGGTGGTCGACTTCATCAGATGCTGTCTTGAGGTTGCGTGTGGCTGAATTCAGCTGAGAACGGGTTCTTGACCAAAGGACGGTGAGAATGATCAAAATGCTCACGAAAATGAGAATCACTAGTAGAATCAGCGACGAAGGCAATGTAATTTCGGTCATGGTTAGAACCCTTAATTCCCTGATAACGGTCGGATTGTATGGTGGAAAATTTCGTTGGTTCAAGGAGTTGCATGGGGAAATAGGCACTTCTGAACGTTAACCCGAGAGGTGAGTATTGAAGAAGCGCAAGATCCGTCCTCCGAGAGTGGGCATGGACTTCTCGGATTTGAACCTTACGGTGTTTGGCGGCGCCAGTATTCTGGCACGGACGGCTCGCCGTTTCGGGCTGTTGGAGTTGCTTGAGGAGGCTGTCTCGGTGAAAGACCGCAACTGCGGAGCCAGCGACACGGAGACGCCGTGGGCGGTGATCGCCTCGCTGGGGCGCGGTCACGGGTCGCTGTTGGCGCTGAGAGTGACCTGCAAGGGCCGTGGGCTTGCCCGATCAAGCTCAAGCCCACGTAGCGGCGCTATTCTGAAGCCGATAATCGGCGAAATCCGTAATTTCGGCCCGTTTCGGCCCGATTCGGCGAAACCCTGCTTGAAACGGAACCGGAACCGACCGTCCCGGGCCGGCCCTGGCAGCATTCACATGTCCATCTCCATGGACTCGCGCTCCTTGTCGAGATCCGCGTCGCGCTGGGGAGAGTCACCGACGCCCTTCTCTCTCTCCGGATCGGTGGCCGCCCCGCGGTCCTTCCCGGTCACGGACTGCTGAACGGTCTCGAACTCCGCGCCCCACTCGGCAATCTGCCGGTCCGGTTTCTTCTCGATCTCCGCGCCGCCGTCCAGCACCTGTTCCCCGGCGCCGCTCCAGTATCTCTCGATGGCCTTGTCCGGGGCTCCGCCGTGCGCAGGATCCTGCAACTCCCTGACAATCCCCTTCACGGTGGCGGCCTGGGCCGCCGCGTCCAGCGCCGAGACCCTCTCCCCACTGGCGCGTTCCAGATGATCGGCGAGTTCCCCGGCATTGTCGGTGATCAATTCGGCCCGGTACCGGGCGCGGCTGATGGCCACATAAAATGATTCTTGATTGACCAGAGAGGGATTCCTCGATTCCATCGCGGCGATGACCGTGTCCACGGTCCGGCCCTGAAAAGCATGGATCGTGGACGCCCATGCATGGTCCAGGAATCTCAACTGCGGATCGCCTTCGTCTCCGTGGACCATGTTCGCGATCACCGCATGGGTGTGAAGCTGCGGATCGAGGTTCCTGGAGGTGTCATGGGTAAACGTGGCCGCCACCATCTTCTGGTTGCCCTTGCGGACCATCGCCCGGGTCACCGGGTCCATGACGCGGGTCTCGACGGCGCGGTTCTCGATCCAGCCGAGCGTGCGCTTCACGGCGCGTGTGTGGGCCTTCACGATCCTGCGGTCCCCGCCCACCAGTGCCGCAAGCGACACCGATTTCGGCGCCGACATCGTGACGTCGATACCGGGGCGGTGATGGAAGTTGCCGTCGCGATCCTTCTTGCACAGCTGCCGTCCGTCTGGAACATGGCCCTCCAGAACCCTCTCGAACGCGTCGGGTTCCACCGGCCCGGACAATCCCATGGTCTCGGCCCCCCGGCCTCGCCAGGCGCTGGCCTCCTTGTGAGCCGCATCGTCCTTGGCGTAGTAGCCGTCCTTCTCGTAGTAGCTCACGCCCTGGGAGGCGGAGGCAATCGCGCCGATGGAGGCTACCATCAGACTGGGTTCTCGAATTCTGATTGGCCGATCATAGACTAAGTGACTCCGATCACCGGGTCAGGTGAAGTACACTGGCGCCGGGATGAGTGCCACGTTCACCTTCGCATCCGCAATTGCGCTGCTGGCCGTTGCGTTCTGGTGCGTGCGTTCCGGCGGAGTCTGGAATACCGTTATTGGCATTGCGTGCGCGCTCGGGGGCACGGTTTTCATCGTGGCCCGATTGATCGAAATCGTTTGGGGGCCCGCCTAGCGGCCATTCGAAGAGCACATTCATGACCCGAACGCAGCACTGCCGAAAACGGATCCGCAACGGCGTTCGGGAGGCCGCATGCGACGTGTTGACTCTTTGTTGACCCGGCCTGTAGGGCTGTGTGCAGGGCCTTGATCGCTCTGAGAAAAAGTTAAGTATTTGCGGGATGTTACGAGCGCGTTCGCGCCGCGGAAGCGATTTTTTGTGTCAGGATGGAGAATCATTTTCGATGTCGCCATAAAGGCCATTCCGGAGATCGACGAAATTGAACGCTGACGGACGACGCGCCCCCGGTTCGCCCTCACCTGGTGCGCGTTCCGAGACCCCCGCATTCGTTCCCCGCGCGCCCTCCGGGCGACGCGTTGAGCAGAGTGAGACTCTTCGACAACCACTCCGGAAAGAGAATGGATTCGGGACGATCAGGTGTCTCTTTGGGCTGGATTTTGCAGGACCGATCGCCCACCCTTGCTGACACGGAGACGGAGCGGATCGTGTCATCCACCATGCGGCAACTGGAGCACGAACTCAAAGCGACCATCAGAGAATAGGCTGTCATTCATGGCGTCATTGACCAAGGCGAAAATGGCTGAATCATTGTTCAACGAACTCGGCCTGAACAAGCGGGAAGCTCGCGAGTTGGTCGATACGTTCTTTGAGGATCTGCGGGTCTCTCTGGCCAGCGGAGAACAAGTCAAACTGTCCGGTTTCGGCAACTTTGACCTGCGGGACAAGAACCAGCGGACGGGGCGCAACCCGAAGACCGGCGAGGAAATCCCCATCACGGCGCGGCGGGTGGTTAACTTCCATCCTGGCCAGAAGTTGAAGAAGCGTGTCGAGGTATATGCTGGAATCGGGGGATACCGCAAAACTTTCCCCGATTCCGGGTAAGGGCCACTTCACGATCGGCGAGGTGAGCGAATCGTGCGCGGTCAAGCCGCACGTAATTCGCTGCCGGGAGCAGCAATTTCCTCAACTCAAGCCGGCGAAACGCCGCACCGAGTCCCTGCCAGCGCCACGGCGATCCTCGCGATCCCGGCGCCGTCCACCGGCAACACCCGGAGGCCGAGGCACGGGTCGCACCCGAGCCGCACCTCGAAACTGACCTCCGCGGCCATCGACGCCCGGGACTTCCTCCGCGCCAGAGACCAAAGCAAGACCCAGGCGCACCTGCCCGGCGCTGCATTCGCGTGCCTGAGATACCCCTGCAGTGCGAATCAGACGCCACTCGGTCGCCGGATCGGCGTCACCGACCGGCCGAAACAACGCGGATCGAGTGAATGCTCCGGAGAATCGCCGTTTTCGGACTGCGATTCTCCGGTGAATCGCCCCATGTCGCAACGGCCCGCCGCCCTCAATCGGATTCCGGAACCAGCAGCTCGACCTGCGCCTTGCGGGCCCAACCGATCACCTGTTCCAGCTGCTTGCCCTGCCCCGCCTCCTTCATCTGCAGGCGCTTGCACGTGGCCACCACGTACACATAACGGAACGTGGACTCGATGAGCGGGGCCAACCTGCCCGCCAAGGTGTCCTGCGGCGCCTCGATCGCCGCCAGCGACGCGTACCGCACGAACTCCGCGGGCGAGAGTCCCCGGTCCGCAGCGAACGCCTCGATGCGCTCCCATTCCGGCTCCAGGAACCGGATCGAATGCGGCATCCGCTTTTCCACTTCGCCGGTTCCGACCGTACTTTCATTGCCCCTTCCATTCATCCTCTCACCTCCTTCACATCAACGTTTCACACCTAGCGGAAACTTGCCCGATGCAATTCCACAGCTATCCTGGTGACGTGCGCGCCGCGTTTTGTCTCGATCGCGTCCGTGACATCTACGGCCTGTACACCCGCAGGCGTCGGCATCGCACTGTCCGAGCGCAAGGCAATGCCATTCGTCTATAGCTACAGTTCCATTCCGTAATCCATTACGCGGGCCGGCGGATCGGGTTCCACAGCCTTTTCCTGCACCGGTGTCTTTTCCGTCTCGGGCACGGGCGTGGGCTCCACCGCAGCCGCGCGTTCCGGTTCCGCGACCCCGGGCGGTACTTTCCCCTCGCGCTCCGCCTCCAATCCCGGCTTCTCTCCGATGCCTTCGAGCGCGGAAATTCTCTCCCCGGTCGCCGCTTCGAGCTGCTCCTTCAGCGCCGCCGCATCTTCGGTGACGAGTTCCGCACGGTCGCGCGCCCGGGAAATCTCAACGTAAAAGGACTTCTGGGTGGTCAGGTTCGGGTGCCTGGCCTCCATCGCGGCGATCACGTTGTCCACCGTGCGACCCTGAAACGCGTGCACCGTGGACGCCCAAGCACGGTCGACGTGGCGAAGTTGCGCATCGTTGTCGCCCAGTTCCAGGCTCCGCCCGTCCTCCAGACGAAACAGAACTCGCCCGTTCTTCACCCCGGTGACCTCGGCCAGACCGCTGTTCACCAGCCCCAGACTCGCGTCGTTCCTCGTCCAGCGGATCCGGTCACCGGCCCGAAGCTCGATGCTTTCGCATCGGTAGACTTCCGTTCCGCCCTGCCGCCCGCCGATCTGCGAGGGTTTCCATTCGGCGGCCGAGCCGTTCGGGCCGTCCAGATGCACGATCCGTTTGCGGTGATCGATGCGCAAAACGCGCCGCTCCTCCCCCTTTTCGACCCCGAGCCGCTTGTAGGACCGATGAAAAGCCACGACGTCCCCGGGCGAATAGTTCCCCGCCAGCGCCTTTTCGGCACGCGTGTAACCCTTCGAAACCAGTCTTTCGGACGCTATCGCCGGTCCCCGAATGCCGCCCTCACGCACCAGCCGCTCCCGGACGTGCTCGTTGATCTGCTCGCGCAGCGCATGGCTGGGCGCCATCACGCCGGTGCGTTCCCTGATCCCGGGTGACAGTTGCAGCCATCTCGCGGCCACCGCGCCTGCGATGTTGTCGGGGTTCACCTCAGCCACGTTGGACCCGAGTTTCCGAAACGCTTTTCCGATCTCGCCCGCAAGCGTCGCTTCCACCGCCGCTTTCAGGTCCGGATCCCTTTGCCGCATGATCTGGTCCATGGTGGCGGTTTTCATGCCCGCGGCCTGCAGCTGCTCGAACGGTTTTCCGGCATCCACCTCATCCAGTTGCCTGGAATCGCCCACCAACACCACCTTCGGGATGCGCAGCACGCTTGCGATCCTGAGCAGGTTTCGAGCCTGAACGGTGGAAGCGAGCGAGCCCTCGTCCACCACCAGCACCGTTTTCCGGAACGCCGCGCGCATCGTTTTCTGTCCTTTTTTCGTGAGCCGGCCCTCGGCGACGCCTGCATTCCTGGCCAGGAACCGCTGCAGCGTCTCGCTCTGCATGCCGGATTCCGCCGCCAGCGTCTGCACCGCGGAGGCCGACGGCGCCAGCCCCATCATCCGCCAGCCCCTCTTTCCGGCCAGCGCCCGGGTGCGCTTCAGCATCCGGGTCTTGCCCGTGCCGGCGTACCCCTGCACGCCGACGACCCGGTCCTTCTCCGAAAGCACCAGCTTCACTGCCTGTTTCTGCCCCTCGGTCAGCGGACCCTTTCTCAGGTACCGGTCCACGACCCAGCCGCGCATCGTGCGCCCGCCCCGTTTCGCGCCCGTCCTCATCAACGCAACCGTCTCGCGTTCCTGCGCCACGGTCTTGTCCGTGGTCAGCCCGTCGCCGCCTTCGAGCGCCGGCGCCTCGTGCAGGCGGCCCGATTTCTTCAGGCCGTTCACAGCCCCTTCGATGGCTTCGATCGAAGCCGAGCCGGGCTCGTACGCCAGCGCCGCGGCCACCAGCTCCGTGCCTTTGAACACCGCGTCCCTCTCCGAAAGATGAGATAACGCCCACTCCACCGCGGCCTCCGCCATCAGGCTTGCAGCCGGCGGGACTGCGTCCGGCAGAACTGCGTCCGGCAGGACGGAGGCGCGTTCCCGATCTGCCGCACGGAGCGAATCCGCCCCCTGCAATGGATCTGCGCCCTGCAAGGGGTCCGCGCCCTGCAAGGGGTCCGCGCCGCGCAGCGGTGCTGCGCCCGGTATGGGATCAAAAAGGTCCATTTGACGTTCGGCGGGATGGGTGCCCGCTGAGGTACCGACATGCGACGCCCGGCCCATCCCGTTGCCCGCCAGGCTCTTTTCCCTGGCGTTGACCACCAGCTTGCCTGCGTCGAAGCCCAGATCGGCGGCCTGCTTCTGCCAGGATTCGCGCAGCGCACTCTTGTCCACGTCGCGCTTGTGCGCGCGCGTCATCAGCGCCGCGCGCCGCGCCAGGTACTGGTTGTCGGCCGTCTCGCCCAGGCCGCGCTCCTGCATCGCCTTCTGGATCTCCGCGCGCCGCGTGGAGAACGCCTCGATCACACTTCTCGAGACACCGGCGATCTCGAACCGCCCGTCGGCGTGGGTCTTCTCGATCCCGTAACCGAGCCCCTTCAGTTCCCGGGCCAGTTCGCTGCGGTACAGCGCGCCCAGCAGCATCTTGGAGCGGTACAGCCGCTCGTTCGCCATCGTTCTCCACTTGCCGTCGGCGCCGAGCAGCATGTTCGCGACCACCGAGTGCGTGTGCAGCATCGGGTCCAGGTTTCTGGACGTGTCATGGCGGAACGTGGCGACCACGGTCTTCTGGTTGCCCGCCCGCACTATCCGCCCCGTGGCGGAGTCCCTCAGCCGGGTCTCGGCGGCGTTTTTCTCGAACCAGGCCAGACTCTTCCTGGCTGCCTTGTCGTGGGCGTCGACGATGCGGGCGTCGCCACCCACCAGCGCGGCGAGCGACACGGATTTCGGTGCGGAGAAGGTGATATCCCGGCCCGGGCGGTGCTCGAACACCCCGCCCTTGCCGATCCGGCCAAGTCGCCGGCCCGACCCGTCAGGCAGATTACCCTCGAGCACCGCCTTGAAAGTCTCCGGATCGACCGGGCCCTCAAGCCCGAGTTCGGCCGCGCCCCGGCCCGCCCAGACGCTCGCCTCGCGGTGCGCCGGATCGTCCTTCGCGTAGTACCCGTCGCGCTCGTAATAACTGGCGCCCTGGGAAGGGGATGCGACCGCGCCGATCGATGCGACCATCAGATCCAGTTCAGTTTGCCGCCGTAGTCCGGCTCCGGCGGTTCGTCCTCCGAACCCGGAGCCGGCGGCTCGGACGATGCGGGCGGCTGGCCGCCACCTCCGGCCCTTGCCTTCGCCGGCTGCGCTGGCGCGCCCCTGGTTTTCGGCTTCGCGATTGCGGATTCAGCCTTCCTGACGGCGCTGTCTGCCGCCGGGAGCAATGGGGTGTTCACACGCTCCACGGACCGCTGCGCCGGGACCGCCTGTGGATTTTCAACCGCACCGAGCGCCTCGATCAGCCGCGCAGCCTCGCTTGCGGGCAGCACCCACAGCGCGGTCCGCGCGTCCCCGGTAGCCTTCGCGGGCAGCACTTCGGCGATACCGGACGGATCCCGCGATTCGATGGCTTCGGGCGGTCCCCGGCCCGGAGGCCGCCCCGCCCGGCGGTTTCGCCAGTCGTTGACGGCTCTCCAAAGCATGACGCCCAGCACAACCCAGATCGCGCCGGCGAACCCGCCGTGCAACACGCCGACCGCGGCCGTGTAGAGAATGCGGTCACGCGCTTCGATGGGTTCGCCGTACAGGACCAGCCCGCCGCGCGTGATGTGAAAGCTCGTTCCGTCCGCGGCGCGGTAGCTCGTCGGTACGAATGAGTTGAAGCCCGCGCCGATCATCGCTTCTGTGACCGTGAGCTTGACCGCGGCGTACCAGTCATGCGCGGTGGTCTCGCGCACCAGCGACACGCACGGCCACAGCAGCGCCACCGCGATGGCGCCCCCGAACAGCGCCCGCGCCCACCGCCGAATGTCACTCATGGCGCGTGATCGCGACGGTTGCCGTGGGTCTGCGACTCAACCGGGGCGTTGCGCCGAACGGGCCTCGATCCATTCGTCGAGCTCGTCCGAGCGCCACGCCCGCGCACGCTTGGACAGGTGCACGGGACGGGGAAACCCGCCCGTGCGCATCAGCCGGTAGATATGCGCCCGCGAACAGCCGATTTTCCGGGTGACCGCCCGGATCGGGAGCAGCTGCAATCCGGTGGGAACATTCATGAGATCGTCTCCAACTATTTCAGACGATCACCTATCCTATAGCGCAGGTCTCTACTGTACAGGCAAAAAAAACTCCCTCCTTTGCCTCCCGCAAATTCCGTAGAGGCAAAAAAAGATTTCTTTATTGCCTCCGCCGTTCACGCCGCCAGATCTTGGCCACGACGCTGTCATCCAGGCCCACCACCTCCGCCACCAGAGCGCAGGCCTCGCTGTCCGACATGGGTTCACCGTACCATGCCCTTTCAAGATACCTCGCCATGGCCATGCAAATGAGCTGATCCCGATACTCCTTCTTCGGCCGGCCGCGGTGCGTGGGGCGCTTGATCACGTTCCCGGCGACGCCGATACACCAGTGCGAGAACAACCGGTCAAGTTTCGGCGATTCGCCACGCTCGATCGCCTGATGTGTTCGGCGCGCATACTCCACCAGCGTGTCGTACCACCACGGATCCGTCTGCGCACTCGTGATCGTCATGAGCAGCCGGAGCAGCCCGTCCTCCGACTCCTCCATCAGGTTGTCTACGATGCTCACTCGCTCTTCGGGGGACTCCTCCGCCGCAAGATTCGCCTCAAGCCAGCGCTGAATCTCGTCCACAAACCCGCCTTGCCTATATGCCTTGATCAGCCAGATAGTCCTCCCATTCTGCCATGAGTTTGCGGCGGCGCTCGAACAGGTCCGATCGGACATAGGCGGCCACGGTCTTGTCCTTCTCCACATGCGCCAGCGCCAGTTCGGCGACCACCCCGGCCACGCTTGTGCGTTCCGATGCCCAGACCCGAAAACTCGAGCGGAAGCTGTTCGGCACGGCGCCGACGGTAACGCCTGGTCCGGTCTTGAGGCCCGACTTGGACCGACGCTGCATGTTATCAATTCGTCAACTCGACTGGCACCTTGCTGCCGGCGAGATACCGCGCCCAGCCCTCCATGAGCTTGCGCCGCCGGTCGAACAGGTCGCTTCGCTGATAGGCGCCCTCGACGCCGCCCACGACATGCGCGAGCGCCGCTTCGGCGACCGCCCGCGGCGCATTCGTGCGTTCGGCGGCCCACGTCCGAAAGCTCGTTCGGTATCCGTGCGGAGTGCAGGGAATGCCGTGAACACGGCAGAGCTTGGAAACGGTTGCGTCGGAGACGGCCAGCCCCCTCGGCGACGGAAACACCCATTGGCTGCCTTCGCCGAGCCGTTCGGCCTCGCGCAGGATCGCAATGCTGCGGCCGGACAGCGGCACCCGGTGCTCGCGGGCGGATTTCGTGCGCTTGCCCGGGATCGTCCATACCCGCTCCTGCAGGTCGATTTCGTACCACACGGCCTTGCGGACCTCGCCGCTGCGCGTCGCCGTGAGTATCAGGAACTCGTGAAGCAGTTTCGTCGGCCCGCCCGCCGCCGAGCGGTTGATCGTCGCGATCGCCTCGGCGACCTTGGAGTAGTGCAGCGCCCGGTGGTGGCGCCTCGGCCGAGTGTGGCGCGGCAGCGCCGCGGCGATGCTCTCGCCCGCCGGGTTGTCGGCCCGGTAGCCCTCCGCCATGGCCAGGCGCATCACCGCGCTGACGCGCCGCTTCACGCGCTTGGCCGTTTCGGGCTTGGACAGCCAGATCGGCGTCAGCACGGCCAGTACGTCCGCGCCGGTGACGGCGTTGACGGGCAGGCGTGCGAGCCTGGGCAGCGCGTAGTCGCGCATGCTCGCACGCCAGTGCGATTCGGTCTTGCCGCCCGAGCGCCAGCCCTCGGCGTACACCTCGATCGTGCGTTCCAGAAGTTCGGCGAAGGTCGGAACCCTCTTGGCCGCGCGCAGCGCCAGGGGATCGCCGCCGGCGCGCGCGAGCTTGCGGTTCTCGAACGCCGCCTCGCGCGCCTCGGCCAAGCTGACCAGCCTGACGCTGCCCAGTCCGATGTCGTGGCGCTTGCCGTGCACGGTCAGGCGTTGCATCCACTGCTTGGAGCCGCCGCGCGCCACGCGCAGGAACAGCGTCTCTCCGTCCCCGTACATGCCGGGGCGGGTGATACTCTTGACCTTCAGTGCCGTCAGTTTCGCCATGTCTTGTCCCACGTTTTGCCATACGCCGATTTTGGGGTGCTGTCCCGGCTTGCCCCACGTTTTGCACCACGCCGTGTGTGAAATTACCGGAGACGGCCGGAGACGGCCGGAGACGCAGAGAGACAGTCGTGAGAAGAATTATTCTAGTTGAATCAAACGGTTAAGTCAATAATCCCGAAGGATTTCAATGGCTTGAAAAATGGCCATCCGATTTCCTAGGGAGCGCCAATTCAAGAGTTCGGAACCTGCCGGCGCCCCCACACGAAATCATCGATTCGCAACGATTACGCCGCCTCTCGCAGCGCCACCGCAGCCTAAGCGATAAATCCCTGCAAAATCCCCCACAACGTCGCCAGCAGCAACGCAGCGGTCGATACGGTGGTGATGGCCATACCCGGCTGGCGTGCCGCGGCGTCCCTGGCGTAAGCCCTGGCATAGACGATTCGTCCTACGATCCAGACCGCGCCGATCAGACCGGCAACGGCGTCGCCCAGCACGTAAAGGCCCAGCCAGAGCAACGGTAGAAAGAGCACCAGTTGCTCAATGGTGTTCTGGTGAACGCGGTTTGCGAGTTCGAACTCCGGGTGTCCCGTCGTGGCCGGGGCCTTCACGCCATGCTTCTGACGCATCGCGCCGACACGCATGCTCAGCACAAACGTCAGAATGACGGCGGCCACGGTTACCAGCGCGGTGAATGGCATTGCGATCATGGTTTCGTCCTTAGCCTGGAGCGCCCAGTTGCCGGGCGGCCCAATCCCGATCGGCCGGCAAGCGCAGAGTCTTCGGCCCGCCCGACTTTTCGTCGTGATGCGGATGCCCTGCCGCCGACCACATCTGGCGATCGGAATTGACCGCCGCCTGATACAGCCTGAAGGCGCCTTGCGGGTCCATGATCCGATCGGTCGGTCCGTAACCGATCAACATCGGGCATTCGATCTTGTGGGCCACGTCTTCCACGGTGTAGTCGACGAGTTTTCGCCGCGCGTCGGCGAGATCCTCCGCGCCGATGATCCAGCGTACCCGATCCTGGATGGGCGGAAAGTACTCGAAGAGGTCCCTGAGAAGGTCATGGGAGCCCGCGCCCATCCATACCGCCTTGATGCGGCTTTCGCCGCTGGCTGCGCGCGGTGCGGAATACCCGCCCATGCTTTGCCCTCGAAGGCCGATCCTTTCCGGGTCCACGTCCGGCCGCGACTGCAGGTAGTCGACCAGCGGCGATACCAGCCGTTCGGTGTCGGGCGGCATGTACAGGTGCTTCAGCCGCTTGGCCGCGCCCTGCCCCGGCAGATCCAGCACGAGGAATGCCATGCCACGCGCGACGTACGCCCCCCCGCCGTTGAGGGTGTTCTCCGCCAGGGAATCGGCGCCCTGGTAGGCGATGACCGCCGGGTACCGGGTCCCCTCCGGGCCGCCGGGCTTGCGAAAATAACCGTCCAGATCGTTGCCGTCCACGTTGATCGTGACGCGCTCGAAGGGCGGCGTGCGCAGTTCCCAAGCCTTGTTGAAGAATTCCAGGTACTTCATGTAGCCCGGCATCATCGTCTCGTCGGTATCCTCCTGGTAGACGATGGACAGGCGGTGGAAACGGCTGGCACGGAGGTAGAAGTCATGGGCCGATACGTTCAGCCCCTGCTCTTCGTAGCCGACCGCGATTTCCTCGTTGATCTGCGCGACCCGGTTCCACTCCGTGTACCACGAAAGAGGATCGAAGGGGCGCATGCGCCGTGCGACTTCCAGTTCGTGGGGATCGCCGGTGTGGATCGACTGATTGAGCCGTATCTCCATCTGACCGCCGCCTACAACCGGTTCGCCGGTAAACAAATGCTCCGCATCGCGCCCGCCCACATCGCCGACGTGAGCGTTAGCCGGCCCCAGATCCTGAGCAGATGCCGGAGCGCGCAATGCGCAGGCCATGGCCGATGCACTGGCCGACAACATGCTCCACTTCATCATTGCGCGCCGAGTCAGTGTTGATTCCTTGATCATGATCCCCATTCCCTCAATCCACGGTTTTGTTCGGCCGTCCTTTTCGGCCCGGACGGCAAGGGTAAGCGGCGCCTGCGACGCCATTTCAAGTTAGCGTATCATGCCAAACTTCACCGCTACTGTTACAGCCTTTTAAGGCGACTCATGCACCGAAACGACCTCGCATCGGCAGGTCTTGGGCGGCGAACCGCCGCGATGTGCTACGACCTTCTGCTTTGCACGGGGCTGGTCATGGTCCTGACCCTGCTACTGGTACTGGTGCGTGGCGGTGAAGCCATTCCACCGGGTTCCTGGTGGTACGGGGTCGCCCTGCTTGCCGTCAACTTCCTGTTTTTCGGTTTTTCCTGGACCCACGGCGGGCAAACCCTCGGCGCCAGGGCATGGAGACTGCGGGTAACCGCCATGGATGGGAGCGGGCTGAACTGGAGCCAGGCGGCGCTTCGATATCTGGCCGCATGGCTCTTGGTGCTTCCGCCCGGACTGGGCCTGCTCTGGGCCTGGTGGGACCGGGACGGGTTGTGCTGGCACGATCGGCTTTCCGGGACCAGCCTGGTCCGGTTGCCGCGCCCTGACTAGTGCTCTAGCCCACTGACAATTGCGTATCAGTGGGATAGAGCACTACCGCACCCTTGAAAAGGCCAGCGCGTTGACCAGCAGCAATGCCGCCGTGGGCAGCCAGGCAACCACCCGGGGATCCAGATCGAAAACCTGGCCGCTGTTGGCAAATGCCTGCGCTGTCACGTAGTAGGCCAACCCGATCAACAGCCCGACAAGCATCCGGACACCGGTGCCCGCCGAGCCCATGCCGCCGAGCACGAACGGCAGGGCCAACAGCGTCATGAGCGCTACCGAGACGATGTCCGCCATGCGCGCCCAGAAGGCGATCAGGTAGCCGGTTGCGTCCAGGTCGTTCGCCTGCAGGTAGGCGATGTAACGGATCAGCCCGTTGGTATCGAGCAGATCCTGCCTGATCACCGAAAACTCAAGCAGTTCCAGGCTCAGGCCGTAGTCCTTGACGGCCTGGCGGGAGGCACTTGCGGTCACACCGGTCAACCCGTCAAACACGGTTTCCGCATAGTTTTCGAGAATCCAGCGATTGGCCGGGTCGATATCGGTGGAGTCGGCGTGCGCGATGTGCGTCAGCCCCTGCTCGTCATCCAGTTCGAACAGGTAGACACCGCCGAAACCGAAGCCGCTGGCCTCCCGGCGCAGGTTGACGATGCGATCGCCGCTCTTGAGCCAGGTCGAGGCGCCGCCGGACGCCACGTCCTCCGTGTCCAGCAGCGCCCGTGCCCGCATGTCCCGGGCGTATACGCTCATCGACGGGGCCAGCGACTCGCCCAGCAGGGCCATGACGACCATCAGCACAACGCCGGCCGCTGCCACGGAGCCCATGAGACGCGCGAGGGAGATGCCGCTGGCACGCATCACCACCAGTTCGCGCTGCACCGCCAGGTTTCCGAGGCCCAGCAACGCACCTATCAGGGCTGCTGCCGGCAACAGCCCCACGACGAGTCGGGGGATGCGCATCACAACGAAAGCCACGGCATCGCCGATCGAATATTGAGCCGTACCGACATCGGGTAGCTGACCCATGAATTCGAATACCGTGCCCACCGAGATCAGGACCACCATCACCAGGGTCACGCCCCTGAGCACGGCGGTGGCGACGTAGCGATCCAGAACGTTCATGCCGGAGCGGCTCCCGCCGGCGCCGCGCGCCTGGCACGAGCGAACCATCCGGACTGCCGCGCGAGCAGCACGAGCCCAAGCACGCCGAGCATCAGGTGCACCCACCAGACGCCCACCCAGTCGGGAACCTGTTCGCGCTCGACCCAGGCCCGGGCGATGGACAGCAGGTTCAGGTAGGTGATGTACAACAGAATGCCCACCCCGAGGCGGGCATACCGTCCCTCTCTCGGTCGCGACCGGCTCAGTGGTACTGCAAGCAACGCCAATACGAACAGCGACAGCGGTGAAGAGATTCGCCACTGCAACTCGGCACGGTCGGCGGGATCCGATGAACCCGCCAGATCCGCAAACGATTTCGTCTCCACGGGCTGTTCCCCGTCGCGGCGCGCCATAGGTCGTACAGGCATGCCGTGTTCGGCAAATTCGACGATCCGAAAGCTATGCTCCCCTGGAACACCCTCGTACCGGTGTCCGTCATAGAGCACAAAGGACAACTGGCCGTCCGCCTCGAGACGCCGTTCACCGCGAGCCGCGACGATGACCACAACCCTGTTGCCGTCGTTGCGCTGGATGAAGACATCGTGGATTTCGTTGCCCGCAACCTCTTGTGCGTAGATGATCGTCTCGCCCGAATCCGGGCTGGTGAACGTGCCTGCTTCCAGCACCCCGATCTCCAGCGATTCCTGGGCCTGCAGTCGAATCTGTTCCACCTGGCGGGAAGCCTCCGGCGTACCGATCAACGATAACCACGCCACTGTCGTCGAGAGAATCAGGGTCAGCAGGCTTATCGGGATCAGGAGTCGAGGAGGTCCTACCCCGCAGGCTTCAAGCGCAATCATCTCGGAATCCCTGTTCATGCGGGCCAACGCCAGCAAGATGCCCAGGAACAGGCCGATCGGAGCGAGCCAGGTGATGTACTGCAGGGACGTCAGTGCCAGGACCGCGAAAACGGCACTCCGCGGTAACTCGTTGCCGGCGGCGTCATCCAGGGTCTCGGCGAACTGATTGCTCATGAAAATGACGACGAGTACCGTCGTCACGATCAACCACGAGGAGAACGTTTCTCTGAAGACGTAGCGGGATATCAGGTTCACGGTGGAGCGGGTTTCAAAGTGCCTGAAGCAAATAGGGCCTGTTAACACTATCCAAGATGGCTCTGCCGAGTCCATTTTTTTGTCCGGCAAGGCGGCGCGAGCGCGATGTGGTCACTCCACATAAAGGTCAACACGATCGATCGGGCGAATACAAGCATCCCCGAGTTTACTCGCCGCTCGATACTGCGCTCAACACACCCTATCACGACGGTACAACGGTCGTTGCCTTCGGGCCAATGCCGCAGCAGGCAGCGCGGCTTGCCACTGGCAGACAAACCGTCCACCATTCGTTTCGTGATTTTTGGGTTGGCCGTTTGGGCATGGATTCTGCGAATAGGAGATCTTGACATGCGATTTTCCGTGACAACGGGTTCACCGGCCGGTGAGGCGACCGGTTGCGCGATTCTGCCCTTGTTCGATAACGGGCCGTTGACGGCTGCAGCCCGTGAGGTGGATGACGGCTGCGGTGGAACCTTGAGCCGGCTCGTGGAGAACGGCGATGCATCCGGGAAGCCGGGACGCACGCTGTTGCTGCCCGGGCTCGAGGGCGTCGAGGCCGACCGCGTGCTCCTGGTGGGCTGCGGCAAGGAAGACGAATTCGACGCGAAGGCCCTGAACCGGGCCGCTGCCTGTGCGGCGGAGGCGTTGAGCCAGACCGGCGTAACCGATGCCGTCAGCTACCTCTCCCATGGCGGTGTCAGCGGCGTGGATGCCTATTACGCTGCGCGCGTCACCGTGACCGCGGCCAGCGGCGCCCTGTACCGCTTTGACGAACTCAAGAGCGAAGCGCCGGAAGACAGCCGGCTGGCTCGATTCGCGATCGCGGTGGCCACGCCCGGCGAGGCGTCCGAAGCCGAACGCGGAGCAAGCCACGGTCAGGCGATTGCCGCAGGCGTCAAGATCGCCCGCGATCTGGGCAATCGGCCTCCGAATGTCTGCACTCCATCCCACCTGGCGGACACTGCTCGCGCGTTGGCCGGCCGTTTTGAACGCCTGGAAACGGAAGTCCTGGACGAGGACGACATGCAGCGCCTGGGCATGGGTGCGCTGCTCTCCGTGACGCACGGCGCCGAGGAGCCTGCCCGCCTGATCGTCATGCACTACAACGGCGCCGACAACGATATCGCACCCGTGGCGATTTGCGGCAAGGGAATCACCTTCGATACCGGTGGAATCTCCATCAAGCCGTCGGCCAAGATGGACGAAATGAAATTCGACATGTGCGGAGCCGCCAGCGTACTCGGCGCCATGTCCGCGCTCGGCGAATTGCAGCCGAAGATCAACGTCGTCGGCGTTGTGCCGGCGTGCGAAAACATGCCGGGCGGGCGGGCAACACGCCCGGGCGACATCGTCACCAGCATGTCGGGCAAGACCGTGGAAGTCCTCAACACCGATGCCGAGGGCCGTCTGATCCTCTGCGATGCACTGACCTACGCCTCCCGCTTCGAGCCAAGATGCCTGCTGGATGTGGCGACCCTTACCGGCGCCTGCGTCATCGCCGTCGGCCATCTGTACACGGGTCTCTTCGCCAACGACGAGAAACTCGCCGCCGCCTTGCTGGAGGCGGGCAAGCGATCGCTGGATCCGGCCTGGCGGCTGCCCGTCGATGACGAGTACGGCGAGGGAATGCAGAGCAACTTCGCCGATTTCGCCAATATCGGCGGCCGTTTCGCCGGTGCCAGTATCGGCGCGCAATTCCTGTCCCGATTCGTGGACGATACGCCCTGGGCGCACCTGGATATCGCCGGCGCCGCCTGGCATCCATCCGGAAAGCGCAAGGGGGCAACGGGCCGGCCGGTGCCGATGTTGGTGGACTTTCTGCTCAACCTGCAATGACAGGCAGCCACGGCCGCAGCTATTCCACTACATCCCGGGCCAGCAAATCGTGACCCGAATCGATTTCTATGTCCTGTCGACGGATAACGTGGACGCAAGGCTCAGGATCGCCTGCCGAATCGCGCACAAGGCCGTGCAACGCCGGCATCACGTCTTCGTCAATGCAGCCGACGAAGCCGGCGCCAACAGGCTGGACGATCTGCTTTGGACCTTCTCCCAGGGCAGCTTCATCCCCCACCTCGTCGCCGGCCGAGGCTTGCCGGCGGACGGCGAAGAGCCGGTAGTGATCGGCGTTGGCGACTCGAACGGGGCCGACGATCCTCCCGCCGAGGCAGGCGAACATTGGGACGTAATGATCAACCTGGCACACGATGTACCGGGATTTTTCAGCCGCTATGCCCGTGTCGCCGAAATCGTCGACGCCGACCCGACTCGCAGAGACCAGGGACGCCAGCGCTACCGCTACTATCAGGACCGGGGCTACAAGCTGGAAACGCATCCTGTCTGACACAGCGATGAACGAACCACGCAAGGGCTACCAACCCGAAGAGATCGAATCCCGGCAATACCGGCGCTGGGAGCAGGCGGGCTATTTCCGGCCGTCGGGGCATGGCAAGAGTTACTGCATCGTCATTCCGCCGCCCAACGTGACCGGTACCGTGCACATGGGCCACGCCTTCCAGTACACCATCATGGATGCCCTGATCCGCTATCACAGGATGTGCGGCGACAACACGCTCTGGCAGATGGGAACCGACCACGCAGGCATCGCCACGCAGATGGTCGTGGAACGACTGCTGGATACCGAAGGCCGGTCGCGGCGCGAACTGGGGCGGGACGCTTTCGTGCGCCGGGTGTGGGATTGGAAGGAGCAATCCGGAAACACCATCTCCAGGCAGATCCGGCGGCTGGGCGCATCGGTGGATTGGTCGCGAGACCGCTTCACCATGGACCCGGAACTCTGCGAGGCGGTTACCGAGGTTTTCGTTCGACTCTACGAGGAAGGGTTGATCTACCGCGGCAAGCGGCTGGTCAACTGGGACCCGGTGCTGCATACGGCGATTTCCGACCTGGAAGTACTGGCCGGAGAGGAGACGGGGAAGATCTGGCGGTTTCGTTATCCGCTCATCGACAGCGACGACTACCTGGTGGTCGCAACCACGCGGCCCGAGACGATGCTGGGCGATACGGCCGTCGCCGTGCATCCCGACGATGAGCGCTATCGGCACTACGTCGGCCGGGAAATACTTCTCCCCCTGACCGAGCGACGGATCCCCGTCGTTGCCGACGACTACGTTGACCCCGAGTTCGGTACCGGGTGCGTGAAGATCACTCCGGCCCACGATTTCAATGACTTTCAGGTAGGCCAACGCCACGACCTGGAGGCGATCAACATTTTCGACGAATCCGCCTCGCTCAACGATGCCGTTCCGACACGCTTCCGCGGACTGGATCGCTTCGACGCCCGGGAGCGAGTCCTCGGAGAGCTACAGGCCGGGGGTCTGTTGGACGGGGTACAGGATCACCGCCACATGGTGCCCCGCGGCGACCGCAGCGGAGCGCTGGTCGAACCCTTGCTGACGGAGCAGTGGTACGTGCGGGCGGGTCCGCTGGCCGAACCGGCGATCGCGGCGGTGGAGGACGGTAGCATCCGGTTCGTTCCCGAGAACTGGTCCAGGACCTACTTCGAGTGGATGCGCAACATCGAAGACTGGTGCATTTCCCGTCAGTTGTGGTGGGGGCACCGGATTCCGGCCTGGTACGACGAAGAGGGACGCGTTTACGTGGGTCGGACCGAGGACGAGGCCCGCACGAAAAACGGTCTCGGCGCGGAAATTCCGCTGCGGCAGGACAGTGATGTTCTGGACACCTGGTTTTCCTCGGCGCTGTGGCCGTTTTCCACGATGCACTGGCCCGCGGGCTCAAGGGAACTCGATACCTTCTATCCGACCCAGGTCCTGGTCACCGGATTCGACATCATCTTCTTCTGGGTGGCGCGGATGATCATGATGGGATTGAAGTTCATGGGCGACGTGCCGTTCTCGGATGTCTATATCCATGGACTCGTGAGAGACCAATCCGGGCAAAAGATGGCCAAGTCCAAGGGCAACATCCTCGATCCCCTCTTTATCGTCGACGGCGTCGACCTCGAGACGCTGGTCCGCAAGCGCACCAAAGGGATGATGCAGACGCACCTGAAGGAACGCGTCGAGGCGAGTACGCGGGAGGAATTTCCCGATGGGATCGCGGCGTACGGTGCGGATGCGCTTCGCCTGACCTTCGCGTCCCTGGCGACCACCGGACGCGACGTCAGCCTGGATATGGGCCGCGTCGAGGGCAGCCGCAATTTCTGCAACAAGCTCTGGAACGCTGCCCAGTACGTCTTTTCGCATGTGCAGACGCCTCTTCCCGAAGAACCGTTGCAATACACCACCCCGGACCTCTGGATACGTTCGCGGCTGTGCGCCCTGATCGAGCGGGTTCAACGGACATTTGCCGAGTACCGATTCGATCTGGCCGCCCAGGCGCTGTACGAGTTCACCTGGCACGAGTTCTGCGACTGGTACCTGGAGATGACCAAGACCGTGCTGAACGATCCGGACGCTCCACGGGAGAAGGTTCAAGCCGCGCAACGGTGCCTGGCGGACGTTCTGGGGGCGCTGTTGCGGCTGCTGCATCCGATCATCCCCTTCGTGACCGAGGAATTGTGGCTGAAGCTTGCCGAGCGGACCGGCCGCGACAGCGCCACCATCATGCTGGAAGCCCAGCCTCAACCGGGGTCGTTCGGTGCCGATCCCGAGGCCGAAGCGGAAATCGACTGGCTCAAGGCGTTCGTCATGGGCGTTCGCCAGGTTCGGGGCGAAATGTCGATCGCCCCGGGCAGGCGGCTCCCGGCCCTGCTCGCCGGGACCACGGACAGGGACCGCGTCCTGGTCGGGCGCCACGAAGCCATGCTGAAAAATCTGGCCCGATTGAGTGACATCGGCTTCGTCGATTCGGCGGACGACGTTGCAGGCGCAGCCACCGCCCTGGTGGGTCAAATAACGATTCTCGTCCCGCTGGAAGGACTGATCGACATGGAGGCGGAGCGCGCCCGATTGAGCAAGCAGATCCAGCGGGCGTCCGATGACCGCCAACGCAGCGCAAAAAAACTCGCCAACCCTCAGTTTCTTGCCAATGCGCCCGCGGCGGTGGTGGACCGAGAGCGCGAACGAGCGGCGGCGCTCGACGAACGGCTCGTGCAGCTCAACGAGCGGCTGTCGCGTCTATCTCCCTGAGCGCGTCGCCGATGGAGGCTGCAAAGATGACGGCGTCTTCGCGGCCTCCATCGGCCTGGTAATAGGACGGACGCACGCCGATCTGTTCGAATGCGGCCGAACGGTAGAGATTGATCGCGGCGCTGTTGGAAGGCCGCACTTCAAGAAAGGCGCGCTCGACGCCCAGCGACTGCGCACGAATGCACAGGGCGTGAAGCAATTGCCGACCGTAGCCGCGGCGCTGAAGTTCAGGGTGTACGCAGAGGTTCAGGATATGCGCCTCGCGGGCCGTGACGGACATGATGGCGTAGCCGTTGATATCGCCTTCGGCGACCAGCACCAGGCATTGGTAGCCCGCCAGCAGACAGTCCCTGAAAATGCCCGGGTGCCACGGGAATTCGTAGCTGGCCTGCTCGACCGCGGCCACGCCCCGCAAGTCTCTCGTGGACATCGTGCGAATCTCGGTTCGCGGTTGTAGTGCAGCGATCATCAGGGGTCTCGCAGCAGACGCGTCACGAGTTTCAGGTCATCCCACGACCTGGACTTCTGCAGCGGACTGCGCAACAGATAGGCCGGATGATAACTCACCACCATCGGCGTGGAGTGGCTGCCGTATTCGAACGTACGCCCCCGAAGACGGCCGATGGGTGCGTTGGACTGCAACAGCCACTGCGCGGCGATCCGGCCCAGTGCCAGGATGACCCTGGGCTGCAACAGGTCGATCTGACGTTGCAGGTAGGGCGTGCAGGTTGCCGCCTCCTCGCCTTTGGGATCGCGGTTGTCGGGAGGCCGGCACTTGAGAATATTGGCGATGTAGACGTCCTCTCGGGCGAGATGGATCGCGGCGAGCATGGCGTTGAGCAACTGCCCCGCGCGGCCGACAAAGGGTTCACCCCGGCGATCTTCTTCCGCCCCCGGGGCTTCGCCAATGATCAGGAGATCGGCAGTCTGGCTGCCGACGCCGAAAACCGTCTGGGTCCGGCCTCGATGCAGGTCGCATTTGGTGCAGCTACGCACCGCCTCCTGCAATTCGGTCCAGTCGGCATCGTCCGACCGGACTTCATCGGCGTCCTGTTCCGGATCAGCGGCATCGCGCAGCACCCACACGGGGATGCCCATCGCCTCCAGATACTGCTCCCGCATCCCTGGATTGGTCATCGGGATTCTCGGCGCTTTTCATGGGCGTGAGCTTAGCATGCAACTACGGCCCCGACTGACGCGCCAACGGGTCGAATACCCTACAATGCGCGTGTCTGGAAATGGCAAGGGAAGGCATGCGGCTCTCTCAATTACCCCTCACAACCTTCAAGGAAGCACCCGCGGATGCGGAGGTGACCAGTCATCAGCTCATGCTGCGCGCCGGCCTTATCCGCCGACTCGCGTCCGGGCTCTATAGCTGGCTTCCCCTGGGCGTGCGCGTGCTGCACAGGATCGAGCGGATCGTCCGCGAAGAAATGAACCGCGCCGGGGCGCTGGAAGTCTCGATGCCCGGTGTTCAACCGGCGAAATTGTGGCGTGAGTCGGGGCGTTGGGAGGACTTCGGCCCTGAATTGCTGCGACTGCGGGATCGGCATAAACGCGCCTTCTGCCTGGGGCCCACCCACGAGGAAGTCATCACCGATATCGCCAGGACCGAGCTCAAGAGCTACCGGCAGCTCCCGGTAAACTACTACCAGATTCAGACCAAGTTTCGGGACGAGATCAGGCCCCGGTTCGGCGTCATGCGGGCACGGGAATTCGTCATGAAGGACGCCTACTCGTTCCACCTGGATGAAGAGGGCCTGGAAGAGGGCTACCAGAGAATGCGCCGCGCCTATTCGCGGATCTTCGACCGCCTGCAGTTGAACTACCGGATCGTCCAGGCCGACTCCGGCGCGATCGGCGGCAGCCAGTCCGAGGAATTCCACGTACTCGCCGATTCGGGCGAAGACGCCATTGCCTATTCGGAGGCCGACGGCTTCGCCGCAAACGTTGAAATGGTCCCTGTGCTGCCGGGCCCCGAACCGCGCCGCCCGGCGCCCGCACAGGACTTGCGCCGCGTCGCCACTCCGGGTGTGCGCACCATCGCGGACCTGTGCGCGTTCCTCGACGTTGCGCCGGGGCAATGCCTGAAGACCCTGCTGGTAGCGGGAACCGAGACCCCCGCCGTGGCGCTGCTGCTGCGCGGCGATCACGAATTGAATGTCCACAAGGCCCAGGCGCTGGATTCCGTTGCCGTACCGCTACGCATGTTGTCCGCTGCACACGTCGAAGCGGCAGCCGGCGTCGCCCCCGGGTCCCTGGGTCCGCTCGGTCTGGAATTACCCACCTGCCTCGATCAAGCGGCAGCTCAGCTCAGCGACTTCGCCTGCGGAGCCAATCAGGCCGAACACCACTACACGGGCGTCAACTGGGACCGGGATCTGCCCTTGCCCGCAGTGGCGGACCTGCGAAACGTCACCTCGGGAGATCCCAGCCCGAGCGGCGGCGGACCGCTGACCGTCGCCCGCGGCATCGAGGTGGGGCACATTTTCCAGCTTGGCACCAAGTACAGCACGTCAATGGGCGCCACCGTGCTGGGCTCCAGCGGCCGCCCCCGCGCCATGCACATGGGCTGCTACGGCATCGGCGTGACGCGCGTCGCCGCGGCGGCCATCGAGCAGAGCAACGATGCGCGGGGCATCATCTGGCCGGATGCAATCGCCCCGTTCGACACCATCATCATTCCGATCAAACTGGACAAGTCCTACCGGGTGCGTGACGCCACCGACGAAATAGCGGAGCGACTGGAAGCCGCGGGTCTGGAGGTGCTGGTGGACGACCGCGATCAGCGGCCCGGCTCAAAGTTCGCCGATGCCGACCTGATCGGCATTCCCCACCGCCTGGTCATCGGGGAAAGGGGTCTCGACCGCGGCGAGGTCGAGTACAAGTCGCGCCGCGAGGACGCCATCGAAATGGTCGCCCTGGACTCGCTCGTGGAATTCATGGCGTCGAGACGGGCCTGACCTGAATTCAGTCAGAGGATTCGGAATCCCGTTGCCACGGGATCTTTCCACTCCTTGAGTTCCACCCCTGTCACCCTGGCGCCCGACGGACCGTCCCACAACCAGGCACAAAGCTGGGCAATCGCCTCCGGCGCGCCCGCCGCGATGACCTCAACCTTGCCGTCCGCAAGGTTCCTGGCCGAGCCGCGCAAAGACATCTGCTCCGCCTGACGCGCCGTGGTCACCCGGTACCAGACACCCTGAACGCGCCCGGAGACCATGCAGCAAACGGATTGCTCATCCACAGCGCTACTCACAGTCGGGATTCCGATGGTGGCGGGCCGGGATGCTTCCGGATCATTCCGCCACGGACTGCTAATCCTGGCTGACTGCCTGGCTCGCCTGCAGTGCTTCCACCGCGCGGCTTCTGGCGCGAATTGCGCTGTTTTGCGCCAGCCCGTAGTTACGGTCACGGAGTTGGGACTCGGCCTCTTCAAGCAGGCGCCTGGCCTCGTTCAACTCGTCCGGCGCCAAGGTTGCAGCATTCAATTCCTCCGCCGCGGCGATCGCCTGGCGTGCGTTGCTCATCTCCTGGACCGGTGGACCCGCGACACATGACGCAATCACCAGCGTCAGGAGTATGATAGCGCCTCGATATCTCATCAAATGAACCTGAAATCTCCTAGCGGGAACGTAACAGGGCCGCCGGATTCTCGTCAAGCCGCAGGGAGAATAAACGTGAAGCCCAGAATCTATCACAATCCCCGCTGTTCCAAGTCTCGCGCAACCATGGCGCTGCTCGAGACCAGGGGTATAGATGCAGAAGTTATCGAATACCTCACGGCGCCGCCGGACGCTGCCGCGCTGGCCGGACTGCTTGAAAAACTCGAAATTCCCGCCCGGGAACTGGTCCGCAAGGGCGAACAGGCGTTCAAGTCGGCGGGCGTGGATCTCGCAACAGCCAGCGAGTCGTCGCTGATCGAGTTGATGACGACCCACCCGGTGTTGATCCAGCGTCCCATCGTGGAAACGGCCGGGGGCGCGCGCATCGGACGCCCGCCGGAACAGGTTCTGGAATTGTTTCCGTAGACGATGCCGTCCGACGCCAGAATCCTCGTCCTCTACTACTCGCTCAAGGGACGGACGGCCGAACTGGCGCGGTTCGCCGCGCGGGGGGCGGAAGCCGCCGGGGCAGAGGCGATCGTTCGTACGGTACCGCCGGTTTCGTCCACCACCGAGGCCGTCGATGCCCCGATACCGGATTCCGGCCCGCCGTTTGTCGCGCTCGATGACCTGGCCGACTGCGATGGTCTGCTGCTGGGCAGCCCGACCCGGTTCGGCAATATGGCGGCGGCGCTCAAGTACTTCCTCGATTCCACCTCCGGGCTTTGGCTGAAGGGCGCCCTGGCGGACAAGCCCTTCGGGTTGTTTACCAGTACCGGTTCCATGCACGGCGGACAGGAGACGACGCTGCTGACCATGGCCCTGCCACTGATCCACCACGGCATGCTCTGGACGGGAATCCCCTATACCGAACCGCAGGTCAGCACCACTCGCACCGGTGGCGGGCCGTATGGCGCGTCCCACGTCGAGCTCGACTGGAACCGGACGTTATCCGACGACGAGCGGGCGCTTGCCACCGCGCTGGGGCGGCGAGTCGCCCGGCTCGCCGGACGGCTGAAGACCTGACCATGGCGGCAACACCCACGTCCGGAACGACCGAAACACCGCACCCAGCGACAGCGTAAACTATTGCCTGGAGCCAACGCCATGAACAGATTCTGCACACTGACGATGCTTTCGATCTTCTCGGTACAGGCTGCCCGCTCGTCCGTCGATATAGGCGTTTCCAAACCGGACTTTCAGGACAGCGGCGAATTCGTGCTCTCCGTCACGGACCTGTTCAATGGTTTTGGCCTGAAGCACAACATCATTGGTGACGGCTTCGATGCCGTCTATGAAAACTACTACGAGACGCAGGTGGTCAGTCTGGGCCTGACCTACCGATTCTAGGCCGGCTCAGTCTCTCCGCGACATCAGGAACTGCCTCGCTTCCTGCAAGCCGGTGAACGAATCGCGGCCGGCCCAGATGGCATCGAGTATCTCGTACTGCTCGGCGGCGCCATCATCATCGCCCATCTGCTCCAGGGCCCTTGCCAGACCCAGCACCGAGCGAGGCCTGTTCGGCATGCGCTGCAGCGACGTCTCGAACCTGGCTGCAGCGTCTTCGGGCCGCCCGAGTTCCAGCAGAATCTCGCCGTACAACTCGTAAGCCGGCTTGACCGGGTCGGCGGCGCCGTTGGGCGGCCGAATGCCAGCGACAATCTCCAGCGCCTCGTCCATGAACTGAACGGCACCGTCCGCATCGCCCTGCGCAGCGCGCACCAGGGCAGCGACCTGCTTGTGCATGACCTGCACCCAGCGACGCCCCGCGCGCACGTTGCCGCCATCGTCCTCGGCGGCGACCAGGCGCGCCAACGCGGCTTCGGCGCGCTGGGCGGTTTCAACGTCACCGGTCCTGATCGCGCTGAATCCCGTGGCGAGCAAGGTGTGCGGTGAGGTTTCGTCGGTGATTTCGTCGATCTTCCATTCCTCGGTCTCGACCACGTAGCGCGCCTCCATGAGCGGCAGCGTGCTGACCGCGCGGGCCTGGCCTTCGCTTGCATCGATAGTCGCCACGAGGCGGTCGATCCACACGCGCGCCTTCTCGTAGTCGCCACGCTGCAAGTCGCCGTACTGCCCCCAGTCGAGCGCGTGCACCGCGTCGCCGACGGAGTCGCCGGGCTGCCACAGGTCCTGGGCCGCGTCATACGCGGACTGGTTGTTGGTGGAGACCAGGTCCCACATGCCGTGCTGGATGAAGATATGCGTGGGCATGTGGCGGGCGTGGGAGACCGCCGCGGCGATCTCGGCAAAGACGTAGGCCGCCGGCAGGGCAATGGGGGCGTGAAGCGGGTCATCGAAGGCGTGGATCACGAAATGGGCTGCGCCGGGATGGCTGGGATTGCGATCCAGTACGCCAAGCGCGATCGCCCCGGCCTGCACTTCCAGCCGCAGGCTGTCGTCCCCCTGCGCGCGGGCGCCGCTCAGCATGGACAGCGCGTAAAAGGTGGCGATCTCATCGTCCGTCGGAAATTGCTCGTACAGGCGGGCCATGGCTTCCATGTAGGCAACTCGGCGATCCTGCCAACGACCTTCGCCCCAGAGCCGTTCGACGGCGTCAAGCAAACCCTTTTCCCTCGCGGTGGGGGCCTTTGCCAGGCGTTCTTCCGGTGTTGCCCCAAGCCGCGCGAGTGCTTCCCGTGGCGACTCGGCGTTGGCCTCAGGCTGCAGCGGGTGATTGTAGGAGAGGGTTTCGCCCCAGTAGGCCATTGCAAAATCGGGATCGATCGCCTGGGCGGCGCGGAACTGCTCGATCGCCTGTTTCCAGCCGAAACTGTGCAGGATCGCCATGCCGCGCAGAAAGTGCTGCTGTGCCTCCCCCGTCGCCGAGGTGGGGAAGTCGATGGTTCCGACATTTTCGAACTGGGAATGGGTCGGTCCGCCAACTGTCAGTGCAACGAGTACAAACAAGGCAGAAATCAGTCTTGTGTTCTTCATGGTGTCCGCTCCACGCGCTTAAACTGAACGGTGATAAGGTAGAGGCTATCACAGTATTGCATTTCGTCTCTGGGAGGATTTGACAATGTCGAAAGCTGGAGTTTGCACCGGTTTTGCACTCTTGGGGTTGAGCCTGGCGTTCTCGCATGGCGGCCTGGCGCAGGGTGGCGCCGACGTGGATACGATCACCCAATTGACCGACAACGTTTACCGGCGCGGCCCCACATCCAACGTATTCCTGGTGACCGATGAGGGCATCGTCATGGTGGATGCCACCTGCGACGGCGGGGGCATGGAGTGGCTCAAGGAGGAACTGGATGCGAGATTCGGCGTGCCGGTCAAGTACACGATCCTCAGCCACGATCACGAAATGCACATTTGCGACCTGGACGTCTTCGACGATACCGCCGTCTCCGTCGGGCACCGGAACATTCGGCCGCACATCCTCCGGGAGGCCCGAAACACCTCCGTTCCCCAGGTTGTCTTCGACGACTACCTGGAAATCCATCTGGGCGGACAGCGCGTGCACCTCTACTACTTCGGACCGTCTCACAGTGACAATCTGATACAGGTTCACTTCCCCGACGAAGGCGTGCTCGTGGCCACGGACCTGGTGCGCGGCGGCAAGGCAATCGGGCTGCCCGACTACCGGGATTCAAACGTCAACAGCCTGATCGACGTACTCTGGCACGCATCGAAGCTGGACAACGTGGATATCGTCGTGCCGGGACACGCGGGCCTCGCCGACCAGCAATCCTTCGTCTTCTATCGCGACTTCCTGATCGCGCTCAGGGATCGGATACTGGAAGAAATGCTTGCCGGGGCGACGATCGAGGAGATCGTCGAGCGTGTGACGATGGAGGATTTTTCGGACTACGGAAACTACGACAACTGGCTGCGCGCCAACGTCATTTCCATGTGGGACTGGCTGTACCGCTACCGGGAACCCGCCGAGGGTCTGGGCGAGTACCAGAACTCCTATCCCATTGGATTTCCCATCGGCTCGCCGTAAGTCTGCTGCCAGGCCTTCCTGCTCCAGTTGAGCACGTAGTCGAGGCCGCTCGTGATGCTGGTGAATACCACGGCGGCGCCGGCGATCACGACCAGGATATCCGGGGGCCATCCGAAGGCGGCAGCGGTCAACGTCAGCCCCACGAATATGAACTGACACGTGGTGTTGATCCGGCTGATGAGCCTGGGCTCGCCCTCCAGCGGAGCGACCAGCCACTGGTAGGCCGCCGCGCCGCCGACGATGACCGCGTCCCGCAAAACCACCAGTATGGCCAGACTCAAGGGGATCAATCCCAGGTAGGCCAGGGTGAAAAAAACACTGATCGCCAGGAGCTTGTCCGCCGCCGGGTCCAGAATGCTGCCCAACCGCGTGCGCCACTGAAATTGACGCGCAAGGAAGCCGTCAACCGCATCGGATACGCCGGCGACGCCGATCAGGACCACAGCCGTGAGGTATTCCTGCTGAGACAGAAAAACCACGATGGGGGCGACCAGAATGACGCGCGCGATACAAATCGCGTTGGGTATCCAGTTGAGCTGCATGGGGAATCCGTTCCTCGAATTTATCCGTTCGATACCTGGATTCAAGTCTCGGGATTATCGGTGCCGACGGTCAAGAGCCATTCTCGCTCTATCGCGTCAATGAGTAAATCAACTCGCCGCCGATCGAGTCACCTCCCACAGCAGACCTGGACAGAACGTCACCCAACGCCAGAATCCTGTTCAGCACCAGGGCGCCGCCACGAGCTTCCACGCGCAGCGTCAGTTCCGTGCCCACAAGCTGTTCCATTTGAACGAACTGCAGAACGCTCAAACTCTCGAGATAACTCATCACACGGCCGTAGTCATCCAGCGACTCGACGCCGAGCACCGTAAGGCGCGCGCTTGTCGCACCCCCGACACCGCTGAATTCCAGGGCGTAGAGATCGGCCAGATCGTCGAGACCGGAGCGGACCGCAACGCCTGGCAATTGGCGCAGATTTCCTCCCCTGAGCAGCGTCCACCGAGCGGTCTCGATACCCTCCTGCCCCAGTCGGATTCGGCCGCTCAGGACTGCGTCCGGTCCATACCGCGCCGAAGCCTGTTCGACGCGCTCGGAAAACAGGCCCCAGATATCGATAAAATCCAGCGTTTCCAGGTCCTGAACATCCATGAGCGGCAGGGAAACTGGAAGACCCCGCTGATTCGCGGCTGCGAGAAGTTCCGCACGCAACTCGGCAGCCGCAGCCCCCACGGCATCACTGCTCGGAACCGGTGACGGGGTTGCCGCCAATATTTCGCGTTCGCCGGGGCCCCCGTCGATAGCGACCCACAGCAATGTCAGCGGACGTTCCTCTCCCCACACCGGCTGGTTTCTGGCGGTCAGCGCTTGCCGCAACCCAAGCGAATCAAAGACGATCAGCAGGTTCTCCCGGTCGGGATTACCTCGCTGAACGACATATCGACCCGCGTCGCGAACCAGGTCCAACAGGGCGGGATTGGTCGGGGCATCGAGTTGACCGGTCAGGCGAATCAGCAATTCCCCCATGGCGAAGCGGTCGAAATCCGCATCCGTACGCAAGACTCGTTGCCGCGTGCCCTCGGGATTCAGCGGAACCGTGACCGTGTAAAGATCCTCGAATATTGCCGGAAAAACCGCTGCGGAAATGAGGACAGTGGAAACCCCCAGAACGAGCGCGCAGTTCCGAACGAGACTTGTCCGGCCAATGGATTTCCTCATGGATTCACTCGGGATGCGGTACTCTCGTATTATAGCGGCTGGACGACCCGCCTCCCCGTCCCGTGGGCGCTGTATGTATAAAGGAGACCATAAGAAGTGCGCGCCAAACCACCGCTGACCTACAAGGCTGCCGGCGTCAACATCGACGCCGGTCAGGAGTTGGTCGAGCGCATCAAGGGTGCGGTCGCCCGAACCCGGCGAGTCGAGGTCCTGGGCGACCTGGGAGGTTTCGGCGGGTTGTTCAAGGTACCTGTGGATCGATATCGGCATCCCATCCTGGTTGCCGGTACCGACGGTGTCGGCACAAAGATTGAACTGGCCATCCAATATGACGCCCACGAAGGGATCGGGATCGATCTGGTTGCGATGTGCGTCAACGACGTGATCGTCGTCGGAGCGGAACCGTTGTTCTTCCTGGACTACCTGGTCACGCCGCGGCTGGATGTGGACGTCGCTGCGCGCGTCGTCGGCGGGATCGCCAAGGGCTGCGAATTGGCGGGAGCCGCCCTGATCGGCGGTGAAACCGCGGAACATCCGGGCATCGGAATTTCGGTGGGCTACGACCTTGCCGGTTTCTGCGTCGGCGTGGTTGAAGAGCCCCAGATTATCGATGGCCAGCGCATCAAGCCCGGAGACACCATCATCGGTCTGGGTTCCTCCGGCACGCATTCCAATGGTTTCTCGCTGATACGCCGAGTACTGGAACACCAAGGGGCGGACGAGACTACGCTGCTGGACGACCGTCCCCTGATAGAGCAGCTCCTGACCCCCACCCGAATATACGCCGACACGATTCTCAAGCTGATCCGGGAAGTTCCGGTCAGGGGCATTGCGCACATCACCGGCGGAGGGCTGACCGAAAACATTCCCAGGGTGCTCCCGACAAGGCTCGGCGCACGTCTGGATTCAACCGCATGGCCGTCTCATCCCGTATTCGACTGGCTACGGGACGCAGGCGTTGCCGAACCCGAAATGCTGCGTACTTTCAACTGCGGCATCGGCATGTGCGTCGTCGTTTCGCCGCCGGACGCCGAAGAAGCTCTCGCGATACTGCGGAATTGCGGCGAGGACGCCTGGGTCATCGGGCGCATCGTGCGAGACAGGTATGAAAAGGTTCGAGTCAGTTGACCGCGAGCTTGCCGTTCAGGGTCGTCATATTGAGTTCGGGCGAAGGCACCAATCTGCAGAACCTGATCGACTTCGCCGAGGGGAGCAATGGTCGCATTCGCATCTCTGCCGTGTTTTCCGACCAGCGCAGCAGAAGCCTTGAGCGCGCAAGGACTGCAGACATTGAAGCACATCACCTGGCTGCAAAGGGGTACCCCGACCGGGCCGCGTTCGACGCCGTCCTGGGCGACGCGATCGAAGCCTGCGAACCGGACCTCATCGTTCTGTCGGGCTTCATGCGGATACTCGGCGAGGCCTTCGTGGCACGCTTCGGGGATCGCATCATCAACATCCACCCTTCCCTGCTGCCGCGGTTTCCGGGATTGCATGCACACCGCCGCGTGCTCCGTGCCGGCGACGCTTTTCACGGTGCGACGGTCCACTTCGTGACCGAGGAACTGGACGCCGGCCCTGGCATTGTTCAGTGTCGCATTCCGGTGCTCGAGGGCGACGATGAAGCAAGCCTTGCGGCACGCATTCACGAAGTCGAATACATGATTTTTCCGCGCGCCGTGGAATGGTGCGCCATGGGCCTGGTCAAATTTTCCGGTGGTGAAGCACTTTTTGACGGAATGCCCATGATCGGGCCGGTGATGGTGAAGCATGAGAGGTAATACCCGTGTCGCAGCGCTCCTGTGCCTCGCTGCCGGCGCCGCGGTCGGAACCGCGCGCGCCGCGGATGCCCTACCCGGCTACCACGCCGTCTACAAGGCCTACTACCAGGGACGTACCGTCGGCGAAGCCGAGTTCTCCGTAACGCTGCTGGACGCGGAGGACGGTACATACGAATTCCGCTCCTCATTGCGCTACAGCGGGTTCTACAGGCTCATTGCCCCCAGACCGCCGGAGGAATCGAGCGAATTCATTCTCGAGGGCGCGCGGATTCGGCCATTGGCGTACTCGCTTCGCGACCGCACCCGCAGCGGTGAGGACAGCTTCGACATCGTGTTCGACTGGCAACTCGGCCGCGCCATCACCACCGCTGAAGGGATCAGCGTCGAATCGGACCTGGTTCCCGGCACACTGGACCGGGGGAGCCTGCAGGTCGCGCTGATGCTGCTCGGCGATGATTTCACCACCGACCGAGTCACCCTGCTGGACAGGGACGGACCGGAAATCCACGAGTTGCAGGCGACCGGTGAGGAAACCCTGGACACACCGCTGGGCCAGTTCCAGACCCGAAAATTGATCCAGCAAAGGCAGGGTTCGTCACGCCTGACCCTGATCTGGGTGGCGCCGGACCTGCACGGTCTGCCGGTTCGGATCGAGCGTCAGCGCGACGGCGAAACCCGCGCGGCGTTCCACCTCGAGGAGGTGCGCTGGCACGAGTAACCTTCGAGCCGCACCAGGCTGGGTGAAGCGTGATCGGGCGAGCGAATGCTATGTACACGCGGCCACTCGAGCGCCCGATTGCCGCGAGCGCTACCCCTTCGGCAGCGTGACTCCGGTCTGCCCCTGGTACTTGCCGTTGCGGTCCCGGTAGCTGGTCTCGCAGACCTCGTCCGCCTGGAAGAAGATCATCTGGGCAACACCTTCATTGGCGTAGATTTTCGCGGGCAAGGGCGTGGTATTGGAGAATTCCAGCGTCACATGGCCTTCCCACTCCGGCTCCAGTGGCGTGACGTTGACGATGACGCCGCAACGGGCGTAGGTCGACTTGCCCAGGCAGATGGTCAACACGTCCCGCGGGATGCGAAAGTACTCGACCGTTCTCGCCAGCGCGAAGGAATTGGGGGGCACAATGCAGATCTCGCCCGCCTTGTCGACGAAACTGGAGTCGTCGAATCCCTTGGGGTCGACCACTGCGGAATTGATATTGGTGAACACCTTGAACTCCGCCGCGCAACGCACGTCGTAGCCATAACTGGAGGTGCCGTAGGAGATCACCCTTCGGCCATCCAGATGCCGCACCTGGTCCTCCTGAAACGGCTCGATCATCCCCTTTTCGAGCGCCATTCGCCGTATCCACCGATCCGACCGGATGGTCATGCGTTCTCTTCCACGGTGATGGTCGGAAACAACCGGCTGTAGTCCTTGCCTCCACCGGCAAGCTGCGCCCCTGCCGCCATCGCGACCTGCCGGTAATTTCGCGCAAGCGAGCCATCCGGCTCGGCAACCACCGTGGGTTCACCCCGGTCCGTGGTTTCGCGGATGCGGCTGTCGAGCGGCAGTCCTCCCAGCATCGGCAAGTCGTACTCTCCGGCCAGTCGATCAGCACCGCCGTGACCGAAGATGGCATCCTCGTGTCCGCAACTGGAGCAGATGTGCCGGCTCATGTTTTCCACGATCCCCAGAATCGGCACGTTGACCTTCTGGAACATTTCCAGACCCTTGCGGGCGTCCGCCAGTGAAATCTCCTGGGGCGTCGTGACGATGATCGCACCGCTTACGGGTACGCGCTGCGAAAGGGTGAGTTGAATGTCGCCGGTTCCCGGCGGCATGTCCACCAGCAGGTAGTCAAGCGTTCCCCAGCGGGTATCGTTCAGAAGCTGGTTCAGCGCGGAGGTGACCATCGGCCCTCGCCACGCCATCGGTTGGCGTTCGTCCACCAGGAATCCGATCGACATGGCCTTGATTCCGTGGGCTTCAAGCGGTTCCAGTGACTTTCCGTCCCTGCTCACGGGCCGCTGGCCCATCAGCCCCAGCATTCGCGGCTGGCTGGGACCGTAGATGTCCGCATCGAGTATCCCGACTCGCGCGCCTTCCTGCGCGAACGCCAGGGCCAGATTGACCGCGACGGTGGATTTGCCCACGCCGCCCTTGCCCGAAGCCACGGCGATCAGGTTACTCACGCCCTCCATGGGATTGAGCCCGTGCTGTACGGAGTGGGGTTCCACTGCCCAGTCCAACTCGAATACGATCTGCCGCCCGAGGACCAGACTCGCCGTATGCGCCCTCAATGCTTCGACCAGTTCGGCGCCGCTGCGCGCTACCGGAAACCCTAGCGTCACCGAGACCAGATACCCGTCCGCTCCTTCCTCGACGCCGAATCGGCTGCCCGCGCCTCCCAGGCGCATCGATGCATAAGGGATGTCAAACTCGCCGAGACGCTTCTCCAGCGCCTGAATCTCGTCGCTCGTCATATTGCCGGCCCGCCACAGTCGAGGGCGCGGATTATAGCGCGGCGCGGTGCATCAAAGATCGCGGAACCGTTATCGATCGAACCCCGAATCCGTCGGACGTAACGCGAGTCATTCTATAATCACTCACAGTTTCGCGCCCTGCCGATGCAACAAGTCGCCATCCGCCCAAAGAGACCAGCCGAGCATGATAAGACGGGTTACCATCAAGCACTTCAAGCGCTTCCGCGAACAGTCGTTCGAATTCGCCGACTCTGTCGTTCTGGCGGGACCGAACAATTCGGGAAAGACCACGTTACTGCAAGCTATCTCCGTCTGGAAGCTCGGTCTGGATCGCTGGATGATCCGGCGACCGCGGAGTAAGGCTTTCTCTACGGTCGGCGTACCGGTTACGCGAGCCGATTTCAC
Organism: Candidatus Rariloculaceae bacterium; assembly: GCA_965262365.1. Lineage (GTDB taxonomy): Bacteria > Pseudomonadota > Gammaproteobacteria > Steroidobacterales > Rariloculaceae > UBA6522. The sequence goes on along the minus strand of OZ253541.1, from coordinate 659,529 downwards.
CGCCGTACCCTTGCGAGAAATGAATCTCCTTTGGGAGGATCGCAGGGTCACTGGCCCTGGCGGAGTGGCCGGCGGTACTCGGCTGATCGAAATTGCCCTACAAGGGGCCGAGAATGGGAAACGGTGGTCGTGCGCAATGGAGTTTCGCTATTCAAACCCGGAACTTGTCTATGTCCGGCCGCGATTTCCGAAGGTTTTGGATCGCAAGACCATCCGGCACTTTCCGCCCATCGCTGCCGAGAAACTCAGTATCGTACATGTACCTCCGCTTTCCGGCATCCAACGCGAGGAACCGCGCCGCGAACGGGGACTGCAAGACCTGCTGATCGGTGAGGGACGTCCGGGAGAGATACTCCGAAACCTTTTGTGGGAAATTTCAGAGAACAACCCCGAACATTGGTCCGAGTTCTCCGGCCATGTAAGCGATTTGTTTGGAATCACCCTTGCCAGACCCTCATATTCGCCCGCTCAGCCCTTCATCCTGTGCGAGTACGCGGCGGATTCCGGACGGCCGCTCGACCTTTCGAGTGCAGGAAGCGGCACACTTCAGGTGTTGCTCTTGCTCGCCTTCCTTTACGCACGCCCTGCTTCCCTGATCCTGCTTGACGAACCGGACGCCCATCAGCACATCATTCTGCAAAAACAGGTGTACGAACTCGTTCGCAAGGTCGCGCGTCAGCGTGGGGGCCAAGTGGTAATCGCCACTCATTCCGAGGTAATTCTCGATGCCACCGAGCCGAATCGGGTGATTGGGTTCATTGGCAAAGCACCCGCCCCACTCACGCACACGACCGAACGAGACCGGCTGCGCGAGGCGCTCAAGCGGCTCACGACCACCGATCTCCTGCTCGGCCGAGAGATCGGGGCGATTCTATATGTCGAGGGCCAAAGTGACGAGCGGATACTGGGCGAGTGGTCTCGCACGCTTGATCATCCAGCGCGCCAATTCTTCGACCGCCCGTTCGTTCACTGGCTTGGAGGGCGAAGTCTTCGAGAAGCGCGCGACCATTATTTCGCCCTGCGCGCGGCCTTCCCGCAGATACGCGCCATCTGCCTGCTTGACGGCGACAACCGCGACGAACCAGACGAGGAAGTCAACGCTTCCGGTCTGTTGATCCTTCGCTGGCGCCGCTACGAAATCGAGAACTACCTGTTGCAACCGGAGGCCATCAAGCAGTTCGTAGGCGATCAGAGCCTCGACCGGCACGTGGACGAAGAATTCCGGAAGCAGGTGCCCCAGGGTACCGACTTGTTTGGCGACCACGTATCGCTGAGCCGCATCAAGGCCAGCCACGAGTTTCTCGTGCCTCTGCTTGAGAGCGTTAGACCAACCCCCAAAAGGGACCTATACCTGTTGGCTGCCGAGTTGCAGTCCAACAAAATTCACCCGGAAGTGGTCAGAAAGCTCGGTCGCATCGCATTCGAAGTTCGGTTCGGTTCAACTCCGAACGCAGAATTGGGCGATGCCTACGATGGCCGGGTTTTTCTGGTCGCTGTCGACAAGATGGGAGCGAAGCGGGAACCGTACCTGAGTGTCGCTGATGTGGACAAGGCCAAGCCCAGGTATGTGGAGTACGAGCACGAGCTGAATGGTGGCATCGCGGATCCCTTTCTCAAGTATGCGATCCATATCTTGACCGACGACAAGCGCTGGCCAAAGGAGTTGCCGAATGTGCATCACGGCGGGAGCTATGCTCCGAACCGTTCGTGCCATCCCGACAGATGCGACTGCAAAGCGCTGGGATTCCCGGTACATTCGCATCCCCACGTCCCATCATATTGAGCGCTGCTGTTGCGGGCCGGTGGGTAGTGCCCTGATCCCGTTTGACAATATCGTGATACGCTTCCACCATGCGGCGGAGCGGCTCACCGTCTTCCGCTGCCATCCCAATGTGTTAGGCGTTCCCAACAAATGACCGGAGGGTTGCCGCCAATGAGTTCTGCTATGGAAACGGTCGTCATTCATTCGGATAGCGACCCGGGAGAAGGCGCAGATAAGGATAGCGGCCTTGAAGGCGAGAGGGAGGACGTCAATCAGATCAGGCGCCCCTTCGATCCGGAGAAAATCAAGGTTCGAACGACTCCGGTGCTTGTCGACCTCCTAGTTTCACGCATTCGTCATGGCGAAATCGACCTTGCGCCCGACTTTCAGCGCCTGGCGGGAATCTGGGACAACACACGGAAGAGCAGACTGATCGAGTCTCTACTGCTGCGCATTCCCATTCCGGTCTTCTATGTGGCCGCTGACGAGAATGAAATCTGGTCCGTGGTCGATGGCGTCCAGCGAATCTCTACCATATATGACTATGTCACTGACAAGTTTCGCCTGTCTCATCTCGAGTACCTGAAGAAACTGGAGGGTGCCTTGTACACCGGCCTTCCCCGCAAAATGCAACGCCGCATCAACGAGACTCAGTTCGTAGTGAATGTCATCGAACCGGGGACACCGCCGGAGGTAATGTTCAACATTTTTCGCCGAATCAATACCGGCGGAATGGCGCTCAATGGCCAGGAAATCCGCCACGCCCTGCACCAAGGCCCCGTTCGCGACTATCTGAAGGAATTGGCCAAGACAGATGAATTTCTCAACGCAACAAATAATTCGATCAGCGCGAAGCGCATGGGCGACAGGGAGTGCGTACTGCGATTTCTTGCTTTCCACGTCGCACCATGGGAACGGTATCCGACAAGCGATCTGGATGGATACCTTGGCAATACGATGCGAATGATCAACTCGACGGATTCGCAGCGACGCACCGAGTTGGCGCACGACTTCAAAAAGGCCATGCAGGCGGCATTTGATATCTTTAGTGATGATGCTTTCAGGAAGCGTTACGAGGCGGGAGAGCGTCGAAAACCCGTCAACCGGGCGCTCTTCGAATCGTGGGGAGTGGGGCTTGCCCGGCGTACGACAGAAGAGATCCGAAAACTGGTGAAGAATCGGCGGATGGTAACCACACGCTTCATTTCCCTGATGAATGAGGACTCAGTGTTCGACGAAGCTATTTCTTACGCTACCGGCGACCCCTCGCGGGTCAGGAAGCGCTTTCGGACGATCGAAGTACTGATCGAGGACTGTCTCAGATGATTCGCCGTATCCGAATCAGGAACTTCAAATGCTTCGACAGTGTGGATCTTGCGCTTACTTCGCTTAATTTGCTGTGCGGCTTGAACGGAATGGGCAAAAGCAGCCTCATTCAGTCCATGCTGGTGCTGCGGCAGTCGTATATCTCGGGCGAGTTGGAGCGAGGAAGATTGGTACTTGGTGGAAATCTCGCGGACCTTGGTACGGGGCAGGATGTGCTGTTTGAAGACGCCGTCGACGACATGGTGGAGTTTGGCCTTTATAGCGACTGTGGCGTAACGCCCTGCATATTCTCGTTTGACTATTCAAGAAGCGCCGAGGAATTGCGCCGACACCGTGGCTCTCCCGCTGCCGAGAATGCATCGGCCATGCTGGGAGCGTGGAAAGACACGCCACCGCTTGGTGGCAATCTGATCTACGTCAGCGCTGAGCGCCTTGGCCCACGCAAATTTTATAGTCACTCGGAAGTGCATGCCCGCGGCGGCGACCTCGGTACACGTGGCGAGTATGCAGTGAACTATCTTCAAGCCAGCCAGGACGAACGGTTGCCGGCATCCGATCCGCGATGCCCTTCCGAACTGCCCAGCCGACGATTCATGGAGATCATAGACCATTGGCTGAAGATGGTGACTCCAGGGACCCACCTTCAACTGGAGACCATTCAGGGTGCGGACGCCATAATCGCCGGTTATTCCTTCGACCGTCCCAACGACGTTCGAACTCGAGTATACCGGGCCATGAACGTGGGCTTCGGATTGTCGTACACGCTTCCCGTACTGACCGCCCTTCTGGCACCGAAGGGATCATTGTGCCTCATCGAGAATCCGGAGGCGCACCTACACCCGCGCGGACAGTCCAAACTGGCCGAGTTGGCAGTACGAGCTTCCCTGGCAGGAGTTCAGGTGGTCATCGAAACGCATAGCGACCATTTCATGGACGGCATACGAATCGCAGTCAGAGACCGGTTGATCGCTCCGAAACAAACCGCTTTCCATTATTTTGAGCGCCAAGACGGAAAAACCGATGTGACTTCGCCTTCAGTCGATGCGGATGGCCGCCTTTCCTCGTGGCCAGCCGGCTTTTTCGATCAGCACGAAGAGAACCTGGCCCGCCTCATCGCGCCGAAGTCCTGACATGCAGGAAATGGTGCTCAACCACGCAAGCCTTCGCGTGGACCAACAACAACGTAGTGAGATCGCCGGTTGGCTGATGGGGCTCGCTCAGGGTATGGCTCAACTAGTCGATCAGCGCGTTGTTCCGGCTGTTCTCAGGATGGCGCATTCACCGCACGAAATCTACTGTGTGGAAGGATATTCGCTTCATGACGCTTATGGCGATCTCCGCCGTGGCGGTCACCGGGAGGAATTCCTGTTCTTCGTGAGATTGACTTCGAAACTACCGCTGTTGCAGGACATCGCACCCGGAATCCAGGAGCGGTTTCTTGGTTGCGAGAGCCTCAGCCTACCGCACGGGGAAGGGGAGCCGCTTTTGCTGTGTGCCGTTGCCGACTGGATTTCGATCAGTCTCCCGTCGCACCCGGACTGGGAACGCAGCAGGCTCGTCGTGCACTTTCTAGAGATGCGGCCTGATGAAAGCCTCGTAGAGACCACAGACGATATTGATAACGTTTCGAGATCATCCCATGCCACAGAAATCACTGGGCAACACCAGCGCCGTTTGGTTGCGGGAAGCGATCCCGCAGTGCTGTGGGAAAACCGGCAAGCGGCCTTTCCAAACCTTGCATTTGGTCCCGGCGTCGAGGCGAATCTGAGGAGTACAGCGAGTCTATTCTCGGTTATCGTCGGTAAGCTGGTACTCATAAGCCAATCCGCTGACGAATGGGTTGCGGCGGGCGGTCCAGCGCCTCTGTGGAGGACGAAGGTGACGCGGGAGAGTACCACCGTAAGGAATGATCCGACGCTTCTGGCCGCGCGCAGATTTCCATCGCAGGCCGGCGGAACCCGGATATTTGAGTGGCACGCTCGTTTCGGCGATAACGGCCGCATCCACCTGCATTTCGATGCCGCTACCCGAGTAGTCGAAATCGGCTACATCGGCCCGCATTTGCCGCTGTGACCCAGCTTTCCATTCCATAAACGAACGCATCCCTACGTCTCGACCCATTTATAGGTGCCGCGTAATCTGCCCAGCACATCCCCTGATATGAACCAACACCCGCCAATGGCATAATCCCCGACCGGGAGCGCTGGACCGTGGGAACCGGGTACGGCAATCCGCCTTCGCTTGTCCCTGAATTATCCGTAGTTCCACCGAATGACCGCCAAACGCAACATCCTCGTCACCAGCGCCTTACCCTATGCCAGCGGACCGCTGCACCTGGGGCACCTGGTGGAATACACCCAGACCGACATCTGGGTGCGGTTCCAGCGCATGCGCGGCCACCATTGCATCTACATTTGCGCGAGCGACGCGCACGGCACGCCGACGATGTTGCGGGCCGATGAGGCAGGTGTCTCCCCCGAAGCGCTGGTCGCCGAAGTTGCGCTGGGGCACAGGAAGGATTTCGAGTATTTCAAAATCAGCGTCGACAACTACCAGACCACCCACTCCGCGGAAAACCTGGAACTCACCACGGAGATGTATCGACGCCTCAAGGAGAACGGATACATCGACCGCCGGGTCATCGCCCAGGCCTACGACGACGAGCGGCGCATGTTCCTGCCGGATCGCTATGTGCGCGGCGAGTGCCCGTCCTGCGGCGCCGCGGACCAGTACGGGGACGCCTGCGAGAATTGCAGCGCTACCTACGCACCCATGGATCTGAAGAATCCCGTATCGGTGGTTTCCGGAACCACGCCGTCACTGCGGGAATCCGAGCATTTTTTCTTTCGGCTGAGCGCCTTCGAGGACGAACTCAGGACGTGGGTGCCCAAACACGTCGATGCCTCCATGGTCAGGAAACTCGACGAATGGTTCCAGGCGGGACTCAAGGACTGGGACATTTCGAGGGACTCACCCTACTTCGGCTTCGAGATTCCGGGCGAAACCGGCAAGTATTTCTATGTCTGGTTCGATGCGCCGATCGGCTACATGGCGAGTTTCCTCGAACTATGCGGAAAAGCCGATTCCGGTCTGGCGTTCGGGGACTACTGGGACGCCGATGCACCGAACGAGTTGTACCACTTCATCGGCAAGGACATCGTCTACTTTCATACCCTGTTCTGGCCGTCGGTGTTGAGCGGTGCGGGGTACCGCAAGCCCTCGGGCGTGTTCGTTCACGGTTTCCTCACCGTGGACGGCAAGAAGATGTCCAAGCGCCGGGGCACCTTCATCATGGCCTCCACCTACGCCGAACACCTGGACCCGGATTACCTGCGCTACTACTTTGCGGCCAAGCTCAGCGCCTCCGCGGATGACATCGACCTCAACCTGGACGACTTCATTGCCCGGCTCAATTCGGATCTCGTCGGCAAGGTGGTCAACATCGCCAGCCGCTGCGCGGGGTTCATTCAGCGCCATAACGGCGGACTGCTCGGCGAAACGCTCCAGGATCAGGCGCTTTATCAAAGTTTTGCCGACGCGGCGCCGCAAATCGCGACCGATTACGAACAGCGCAATTACTCCCGTGCGCTAAAACGCATTATTGCGCTTGCTGACTGCGCCAATCGCTATATTGACGCAGAAAAACCCTGGATTCTCGCCAAGGATCCGCAGCAGACGCGACGCGTGGTCGACGTCTGCACTCTGGGGATCAACCTGTTTCGCACGCTGCTGGTCTACCTCAAGCCCGTCGTTCCCGGATTGGCGGAGCGGGCCGAGGAATTCCTCGATGCGGACCCGCTGGTCTGGAGCGACGCGGGTTCACCGCTGCTCGATCATCGCCTGCGCAAGTTTCGAAGTCTGTTGGAGCGAGTACCGCCCAAGGAGGTCCAAGCCATGGTCAATGACAGCCGAACCGGCCCCGACACCCCGCCTGCAAAGTACAAGGATGAGATCGACATCGAGCTGTTCTCGAAGGTCGACCTGCGCATCGCCCGTGTCATCGAGGCGAGCTACGTCAAGGGCGCGGACAAGCTGCTGGAGTTGCGCCTGGATCTGGGCGGCGATGAGCGCGTGGTCTTCGCGGGCATTCGCTCCGCCTACCGCCCGGAAGACCTCATCGAGCGACTGGTGGTGGTGGTAGCCAACCTCAAGCCCCGAAAGATGCGCTTCGGCACCTCGCAAGGCATGATATTGGCCAGTGGCCCGGGGGGCAGCGACATCTTCCTGCTGAGTCCGGACAGCGGCGCCAAACCCGGCATGAAGGTCACCTGAACAAGGGGGTCGCCTGAGCAAGAGGGTCGCCTGAGCAAGAGGGTCGCCTGAACAACATGACTGAGCTGGTGGTAATCATTTTTTCGGCCGCCCTGGTCAACAACTTCGTATTGGTTCAGTTTCTCGGGCTCTGTCCCTTCCTGGGCGCCTCGCGAAAACTCGAAGGCGCCCTGGGGATGGGGTTGGCCACGGGCCTGGTGTTGACCATGGCCTCGGCGTTCAGCTATCTCGTGGAGCGCTTCGTACTGATACCTTTCGACGTCGGCTACCTGCGCCTGGTTTCCTTCATCGTGGTCATCGGCGCGGCCGTCCAGTTCACGGAACTGCTGTTGAGCCGTGCCTTTCCCGTACTGCACAAGGTCCTCGGGATCTACATACCGCTGATCGCCAGCAACTGCGCGGTGCTCGGGGTCGCGCTGCTGAACTCCAACGCCAGCCGGAGCCTGGCCGCCGCAATCTTCTACGGTGCCGGCGCGGCGCTGGGATTCGGCATCGTCCTGGTCCTGTTGAGCAGCCTGCGCGAACGCCTGGAAGGCGAAGACGTGCCGGCGCCGTTTCGCGGTTCGGCAATTACCCTGGTAACCGCTGGAATCATGTCGCTGGCCTTTTTCGGGTTCACCGGGTTCACCCGATTTTGATGATTACAGGTACCGTTGTCCTGTCGAGTATCGTGATTGCACTGGCCATCGGGCTGCTCCTGAGCAGCCGCTACCTGGCGCAGTCGGAAGATACCGTTGTCGACGAGGTCGAGCGCATCCTGCCGCGAATCCAGTGTGCACAGTGCGGCTACCCCGGCTGCAGGCCGTACGCGGAGGCGATCGTTGCCGATGCGGCGCCGCTCAACCTGTGTCCGCCGGGGGGCGAGGATACTGTCAGGAGACTGGCCAGGTTTCTTGGCCGCGAAGCGGACCGCCTGGCCTCACCGTTGGCCGTTGTGGGCGCCGGTGCCGTTGTGGCAAGTCTGGACGACGTGGCTGTCATCGAGGAGGAACTGTGCATCGGGTGCAATCTTTGCGCGCGGGCCTGCCCCGTCGATGCCATCGTCGGTGTTCAACAGATGATGCATACGGTCATATCGGACCACTGTACCGGCTGTACGTTGTGCCTGCCGCCCTGCCCCGTGGACTGTATTTCGCTGACGCCCCGCCATGCTTGAACGGGGTCTTCAGCGCAAGCTCACCTGGGGCCTCGGCATCAGGGCGAAGAAAGCCATGTCAACAGGCACTCCCATCGTCCGCGGGCTGTTGCCGGAGCGCCTGGTCATCCCGATGACCCAGCAGGCGGGACCCGCGGCGGTCCCCATCGTGGAGATTGGCCGGCGGGTAAGGAAGGGGGAGTTGATCGGCCGGCCCAACGGCCCGCGCTCGGCCGCAGTCCATGCGTCGACCTCGGGCATGGTCACGGCGATTCAAAAGGGAGTAGCGCCAACCGTCAACGGACTGACCGATTCACTGTGCGTGCACCTGGAAACCGACGGAGAGGATGAACCGGCGCCATCCCGGGAATGGCCGCACGAGCGGGCGGCGCGCATCGACGCCATTTGCGACGCCGGGATCGTCGGTCTCGGCGGCGCGGTCTTTTCCACCGCGGAAAAACTGCGTGGCGATACCGACTGCGAGCTGTTGATTCTCAACGGCGCCGAGTGCGAGCCCTACATAAGCTGTGACGACATGCTGATGAGGGAACATCCGCTGGCAGTGGTTCGCGGAGCGCTGGCGATGCTGGATCTGGTGGGTGCGCCGTTGGCCGTATTGGCGGTCGAGCGGGACAAGCCCGAGGCCCTTGGGGCCATGCGCGAGGCAGCCGACCGGCTCGGCGACCCGCGCATCGAGTTCGCCGCGTGCCCACCATCTATCCGGCCGGCGGAGAACGCCAGTTGGTCGAGGTCCTGACAGGGCAAGAGGTTCCCAGCGGCGATTATCCCCTGGCGAGCCAGTGCATTTGCCAGAACGTCGGCACGGCCTACGCGTTGGATCGCCTCATACGAGGGGGCGAACCCCTGACAAGCCGCATCGTTACCGTCACCGGCCACGGCGTCGCCAACCCGACCAACGTGGAAGTGCCCATCGGCACACCGATTCGCGACCTGATCGAATTTTGCGGCGGTTACCAGGGCGAGGTGGCGCTGCTGATCCTCGGCGGCAACATGATGGGTTACGCGCTCCCCAGCGACGATTTGCCCGTGACCAAGGCAGGCAACTGCATCCTCGCGGCTCATTCGGACGAGGTCCGGGAATCTTTCGGGGAATGGCCGTGCATCCGTTGCGGCGACTGCGCCGATGTCTGTCCTCCGCGATTGCTGCCCCAGGAAATCCTGCGTGCATCCAGTACACAGGATTTCGACCGGCTCGACGCCCTGGGCCTCGATGACTGCATCGAATGCGGTTGCTGCGACGTTGTCTGCCCCAGCCAGATCGCGCTGACCGAGCGCTTTCGACAGGCGAAGCGTGCCTCGGCGGCGGCCGCGGCCCGCGCCTCGATGGCGGATCTGGCGCAGGAGCGTCACCAGCGAAAGATCCGGCGCCTGGCAGCCCAGGCCGAGCACAGCAGCCGCCAACAGGACGATCTGATCGCGAAGATCGGCGATCGGGACCGTCGAGCCATGATCGAAGCCGCGGTGGCGCGGGCGAGCGAACGCCGCGGCGAGAGCGAAAAGACCGACTGTGCCGTCTCGGAAAGCGCTGACAGGCCCTGATGAAATTCGAACTGAAACCGCCGCCCCACGCCCTTCCCACCACCAGCGTGCCGCGGGTGATGCGCCATGTGATCTACGCGCTGGTGCCCGCGGCGCTTGCCCATGTGTGGTTCTTCGGTTGGGGGATATGCATCAACGCGCTGTTTGCCACGCTGGCCGCCCTGGGCGCTGAAGCCCTCATGCTTCGTCTGCGGGGCCGGCCTGTCAGACCCGCTCTGCTGGACGGTACGGCGACGGTCACGGCGGTGCTCCTGGCCTTCGCCATCCCGCCCCTGGCGCCTTGGTGGGTCCCCGTCATCGGCGCGGTTTCGGCCATTGTTCTCGGCAAACACCTGTATGGCGGCATGGGATCGAACCTGTTCAATCCCGCCATGGTGGGCTACGCGATACTGTTGATTTCCTTCCCGGTGGAAATGACCTATTGGCTGCCGCCACGGGGAGCGGAACTGGGATTGCAGTCGATCGGCGCCTGGGACAGCCTGCGCTTCGCCCTGACCGGCTCACTGCCACAGGGGCTGGACATCGACGCGGTCACCCAGGCCACACCGCTGGATCTGGTGCGCGAAGGGCTGACCAACATGCAGACGCTGGCGGAAGTGCAGGCCGGTCCCCTGTTCGGCGGCATGGGCGGCCAGGGTTGGGAATGGGTCAACAGCCTGATCGCCATTGGCGGGTTTTATCTGCTGTTTCGCGGAATCATTCGCTGGCACATCCCCGTATCGATGCTGGCGGCCATGGCGGTCGCCGCGGCGGTATTCCACACGCTCGACGCCAGCCTTTACGCGTCGGCGAGTTTTCATCTCTTCAGCGGCGCGAGTCTGCTGGGCGCTTTCTTCATCGCCACCGATCCCGTCTCCGCGGCGACGACCAACCGCGGCCGGCTGATTTACGGGGCGGGGATTGGCATACTTACCTACGCGATCCGTACCTGGGGCGGCTATCCGGACGGCGTCGCATTCGCGGTGCTCTTGATGAACACAACGGTTCCCCTCCTGGACCGCTACACCAGACCAAGGATTTATGGCCGAACGCGATAAACAGGCTCTGCGCGCCATCCTTGTGGTTGCAGGGATCGCCGTGTGCGCGGCCGGTCTGATCTCTGCGAGCCACGAAATCAGTGCCGAGCGGATCGAGCGCAATATCGCCGAACGCCTGATGCGATCGCTCCACGACGTTCTGGATCCATCCCTTTACGACAATGACCTGGTCCGCACTCAGGTTTGGGCAATCGATCCCGATCTGTTGGGTACGCCGGATCCCGTACAGGTCTTTCTGGCGACGCGCGACGGCGAACCGGCGGCGGCGATCTTTGCCGCAGTCGCTCCGCGAGGCTATAACGGCCCCATCGACCTCCTCGTGGGAATGGATGCCGTGGGCGTGGTTCAGGGCGTGCGTGTCACTGCCCACAGGGAAACGCCCGGGCTGGGGGATCAGATCGAGATTTCGGTCTCCGACTGGATCACCGCATTCGACGGGACCAGCCTGTCGGACCCACCGCTCTCCCAGTGGGCCGTGGTGGCGGACGGCGGCCATTTCGACACGTTCACCGGCGCGACGGTCACGCCCCGGGCCGTGGTTCAGGCAGTGCGCGATGCGCTCGCCTATTTCGATGAACACCAGGCTGAATTGTTCGCGCGCGCCGCGGCCGCCGGAGACGTGGGCACGGATCCCCAAGGCGTGGATACGGATCCCGAGGACGTGGGCACGGATCCCGAATCCGCAGGAGCGTCCCTTCCGTGAACGGCGCGGGAACCCTCTTCGCGGACGGATTCTGGCGCAACAACGCCGCGTTCGTGCAATTGCTCGGGCTGTGCCCGCTGCTGGCCATCACGACGACATTGGTCAACGGGCTTGCCTTGGGGATTGCGACCACCATGGTGCTGATCGCAACCAATTGCGTGGTGTCCCTGGTTCGCGGGGCCCTGGTGCCGAGCATTCGAATCGTGATCTTCGTGCTCATCATCGCTTCGCTGGTGACCACGGTGGACATGTTGACCAACGCGTTTTTCCACGACCTGTACCGGGTACTTGGACTGTTCATCCCCCTGATCATCACCAACTGCGCCATCCTGGCACAGGCGGAATCCGTCGCCAGCCGCCGCCGCATCGATCAGGCGGCTCTGTCGGGACTGGCAACGGGCCTTGGATTTGCCGCGGCCCTGGTCCTGCTGGGCGGGCTGCGGGAGATCGTCGGGTACGGCACGTTGTTCTCCGGCATGAATTTACTGCTCGGCGAAGCAGCCCGCGGCGTTTACCTGAATCTACCCCATGACGGGATGTTGGCGGCGATCCTGCCTCCAGGCGCCTTCTTCGGACTCGCGGCGCTGATCGCCCTGCGCAATTACCTGACGGCACGCAAGACGGCCGGCGTTGCCAGCAATGCAGGGGCGGAAGTCCAACCGTGATCGAGGCGCCGACAGCCTCATGAACACGGTACTCGCAGCGCCATGAACGCGGTCAAGCGCCGCCAGATCTACGAACGGCTGGCCGCAGCCATTCCCGAGCCGACCACGGAACTGAATTACAACTCGCCGTTTGAACTGCTGGTGGCGGTCGTCCTTTCGGCGCAAGCGACCGACGTGGGCGTCAACAAGGCCACGGCCGGGTTGTTCGAGGCCGCCAATACGCCCGAAGCCATGCTGGCACTGGGCGAAGCGAGGGTGCGTGAGCACATCAAGAGCATCGGGCTGTTCAATAACAAGGCGAAAAACATCTACCGCACCTGCGCCATCCTGGTGGAATCGCACGGCGGTGCCGTGCCGACGGATCGCAAGTCGCTGGAAGCCCTGCCCGGCGTGGGCAGAAAGACGGCCAACGTGATCCTCAACACGGCCTTCGGACAACCGACGATCGCCGTGGACACTCATATCTTTCGCCTGGCAAACAGGACAGGGCTCGGGCCGGGGAAAGACGTTCGCGCGGTTGAGGACAGGCTGGTTCGTGTCACTCCGCCGGAGTTCAGGAAGAATGCCCATCACTGGCTGATCCTGCACGGGCGCTACGTATGCAAGGCGCGCAAACCGGAGTGCCCTCGATGTGGCATCGCGGATCTGTGCGAGTACAGGCACAAGGTTTCTTCGTGAACAAGACCAGGGTCTACTACAACAGCGCTTGCCCCGTATGCAACGCGGGCATCAGGTATCAACGGCGCAAACTCGAACATAGCGCCGATGAAGTGGAATGGATAGATGTGCACTGTTCCAACGAGGCGGCGACTGATGTCGCCTCCAACCTCGAGTTCGTTCGAGAGCGTCTACACGTCGTTGACGAGAAAGGGACCGTCCATGTGGGATCCGAAGCATTCGCGGAGTTGTGGGGCAAGACCAAGGGTCAGAGGGCACTGTCAAGATTGGTCCGGGTTCGCGGTATTCGGACGCTTTCGAGATGGCTCTACAATGGATTCGCGAGGTTGCTCTACTGGTGGAATCGCAAGAATCAGCGCTGGTGAGGTAATCTGGAACCCATAGATTGCAATCAGGATTCCGGTCTCAAAGCTCGCGTGGCGAGTTCCCAAAGCCGATGGCGCACCCATGCTAAGATCGCGGGCGGTTATTTCCACACGCTCGGAGACCCCGTGAAATTCACCGTTACCATTTTCTCACTGGCCCTTGTTCTCATGGCCGATCAAGCTTTCGCTCACCATTCGTTCGCGGCATCGTTCGTTGATGACGAAATCGTTCGCGAGGGCGTCATCAATCGGTACATATTCAGGAATCCGCATGTCCTGATCTACATGGATGTCGTGGACGAGAACGGCGAACAGACGGAGTGGATGGTCGAAGGCAGCGCCGCCACGAGCTTGCGAAGCCGCGGCTGGTCCGCCGAGACGGTCCATCCCGGCGAACATGTCCGCATTACCGGTATGGCCGGCCGCGACGGCAAGCTGATGATCTCCATGGAAAATGTGGAGGTCCTCGACGCCGATTCACGCACAGTGCTTCGTAACCCGTCGCAGGAACTGAACGAGGACCAGTCTGCGCCGGCCGAGATCGTGTCCATTCCATTGCGGTTGGCCGATGGCCGGCCGAACCTGACCGGAGCCTGGGCGCGGGGCCGCGGCGGACCGGGCTTCCGGAACCACCGGCTACCTCCCTTCAATGCGGCCGGCGCCGCGCTGCAGGCCGAGTGGGATCCGATCAACGACCCGCAAGTGGCCTGCGAAGATCCGGGCCTGGTACGTCAGGCCGGCTTTACACCGCATCCCGTGCGCATCGTGCAACATGACGATCATGTGGTGATCTCGTACGAGGAGTACGGCGGCGTGCGCACGATCTACTTCGATGACCGCGATATCGGCGATGAATATCGCCGACTCGGCCAGTCCATCGCGCGCTACGAGGGCGACACGCTGGTCATCGAGTCCACTCACAACCCGGCGAACCCGACCGGCACGCCCGGACATTGGCTCAGCGACCGGACGACGACTGTCGAGACGTACCGCCGCCTCGACGATCCGACCCAGGGACCCATGGCAGAGATGGAGATGATCATCCGGGATCCGGGTTACCTGACGGAGCCCTGGGAAATGGTCTGGAAGAAACTCTACCGGGAAGAATACGAGTTCATTCCCGTGGAATGCTACGCGCCGTTCTGATCCGTAGCTCGCAAGCCGTACTGTTCCGTATCCTGCTCACCTGTCCGTCCTGACACCGGCCAATCCTCCTTCCAGGCTGACGAGCAACAGCGCATAGTCAATGACCGAACTGACGGATTTCAGCCCGCCCCCGGGAATCGCCGGCCGCTTTCGCGGCTTCCTCCCGGTGGTCGTGGACGTGGAGACGGGCGGGTTCAACCCGGCAACCGATGCGTTGCTCGAGATCGCCGCGATCCTGCTGCGGCTCGATGATCAAGGCAGTTTGCACCTGGGCGAGTCCATCCGCTATCACGTCAAGCCGTTCCCCGGCGCGAGGCTGGATCCGGCCTCGCTGGAAGTGACCGGTATCGACCCGTTCCATCCGTTGCGCCTGGCGGTGGACGAGAACGAAGCTCTGCGCAAGGTATTCGAGTTCGTGCGCAGGGAGGTCAAGGCGCAACGCTGCAACCGTGCCGTACTCGTCGGCCACAACGCCTTCTTCGATCTGCAGTTCGTCCACGCCGTAGCAGAGCGCAACAAGATCAAGCGTAACCCGTTCCACCCGTTCTCGAGCTTCGACACCGCGACCCTGGCCGGTGTCGCCCTCGGCCAGACGGTGCTGAGTCGCTCCGCCGCCGCCGCAGGACTGGAGTGGGACGGCAGCCTCGCTCACTCGGCAGTCTATGATGCCGAGGTCACTGCACGGCTGTTCTGCGAGATCGTTAACCGGTTCAAGTCGGTCTACGAGGGCGCGGTTGCCGCCCAGGAGTCTGCGACGTAGGACGAACCGGGACTGCGCCAGCGCCCGATCCACTGGATGCTGTCAAGGGCATCGGGTCCGGTAGCGTTTGCAAACACTACGCTACCCGACTCCGGTCCGATAGCCGACGAACGGCGACCCGTTACTCCGCTGCGGCCTCCGACGGCGACTCGGCGGACTCGATCACGGTCTTGAGCTCCCCGGAATGGTACATCTCCAGGGCGATGTCGCATCCGCCGATCAGCTCGCCGCTGACGTAGAGTTGGGGAAATGTAGGCCAATTGGAATAGACCTTCAACCCCTCGCGGACCTCCGGATCCTCGAAGATATTGACGAAGGCGAAGGGCTTGCCCACTGCCCGCAGCGCCGCCACGGTTTGCGCGGAGAACCCGCACTGGGGAAAGTCCGGTGTGCCCTTCATGTACAGCAGCACCGGATGGCTGCGCAGTTGGCTTTCGATTCTTTCGTTGACGTCCATCGTTCCCGCAGACCTCCGTAGACGAATGACCCGCGGCCGTCGGCCTCCTGGCAGGGGAAACCGATGGCGAGGCGGGCTGGTCATTGAATAATGAGGGTCCCTAACCTATTCTTCAAGTACCTTAACAACGGCTCGAGCCAGCAGGGCTGATCGAGTCCGTACAACTCCACGCAAAATAATACGGAGAGGAAGTCCAAACATGAATCCGCTCAACACTGTAAACGGAACCATCGTTGCCGGCGTCGTTCTCGCCATCCTTATCGGTCTCGCCACCATGGGTATCACATTCAACACGGCGAGTTTCCTGGTCTGGATCCACGCACTTGCCGGCATCACCTGGATCGGCTTGCTCTATTACTTCAATTTCGTTCAGGTCCCGGCGCTGGCGGAGGCCGCGTCCGACGAGGGTGGTCCGGGTGGCGCGGGAATCACAAAGTACGTCGCGCCCCGTGCGCTGTGGTGGTTCCGCTGGGGCGCGGTGGTCACATGGCTCTCCGGCGCCGCCTATCTGCTCCACCTCGGCCTCCTCGATGACGCGTTCCTGCTCGGCATGAACACGGGAAGCGACGCGGCCATGCTGATCGGCGTCGGCGCATGGCTCGGCACGATCATGCTATTCAACGTGTGGGTCCTGATCTGGCCGAATCAGAAGAAAATCCTCGGCTTTGTGGAAGCATCCGCCGACGAGATCGCCAAGGCGCGCCGGGTGGCCTTTGTCGCCTCGCGCACCAACACCCTGCTGTCCATCCCCATGCTGATGAGCATGGTCGGCTACGGACACGGTGGATTCTTCATCTGATCGGATAGCCAATCAAGTCCTGAAGCCCGGAGAGGCACACCGCCTTTCCGGGCTTTTTCGTTTTCCGCGCTAAACTTCCGTCATGACAGTTCCGCCTATCTCTGCCGATGCTATTTCGAAGGCCGTAGCGGAGGCGCTTCGAGAGGATGTCGGTGCGGGCGATCTGACCGCCGGACTGATCCCTGAGGATGTTGCAGCGCAGGCACGCGTGAGCGCGCGGGAGGGCTGCATACTCTGCGGTACCGCCTGGTTTTCCGAGGTTTTCCGTCAACTCGACGCGAACGTGGCGGTGCACTGGAACCGCTCCGATGGTGAAGACATAGCACCGGGAACCGACGTTTGTAGCCTGCAGGGTCCCGCCAGGGCTTTGCTGACCGGCGAGCGAACCGCGCTGAACTTCCTCCAGACCCTGTCGGCCACGGCAACTACCGCCCGTCGCTACGTGGGCGCCGTGACGGGCACCGGCGCAACTATCCTGGATACGCGCAAGACCATCCCCGGACTCCGCACCGCCCAGAAATATGCCGTGCGCTGCGGCGGCGCGCAAAATCACCGACATGGCCTTTACGATGCCATTCTCATCAAGGAAAACCACATCGCCGCGGCAGGTGGACTACGTCGTGCGGTGGGCGCCTCCCGACAAAGGGCACCGTCGGTGATGCTTGAAGTCGAGGTTGAGAATCTCGGCGAATTGCGAGAGGCACTGGCGTGCGACGTCGACCGGGTTCTGTTGGACAATTTCAGCTTGGAGGAGATGCGCCGGGCAGTGGAGGAACGCAACACACACGACGGGCCGAGAGTCGCGCTTGAAGCTTCCGGCGGAGTGGATCTCGACAGGGTCCGGGACACGGCCCGCACGGGCGTTGACTTCATTTCCGTAGGCGCCCTGACCAAGCACGTACGCGCGGCGGATTTCTCCATGCGGTTTGTCTGACCATCGCGCAACACGCTTCCTGCGTTTACGCCTCTGACGTCGCGACTCTCACAGCCGACGCAGGAACAAGGGGGTTTCGTCGCCCATGCTGTGTCCGCCTGCTTGTCGTGCACCGCGAGCGCGTCTACTCCGAACTTCTCGATCGACTCCAGCGTCTCCCACACGTCGTTCCAGGTCGTGCTGTGGTTCATGATGCACAGGCGAAGCGACAACTTGCCGTTGAGCGTGGTGGATGTAATGAAGGCCGGGTCGTCCCAGAACACCCGTGCGAGCACCGTCTTGTTGACCTCGTACAGCTCCTTGTCGTCCAGCCCCCGCTCCACAGGATTGACTCGAAAGCACACGACACCAAGTGATGAGGGGGTCAATACCTCCAACAGTGAACTCTTCCGGACAAACTCCTCTGCCCGAACCGCCAATTGCATTCCACCGGCCACCGCCTGGCGGAATGCCGCCATGCCGAAAGTCTGGACCGACATCCAGACTTTCAACGCGCCGAACGAGCGGCTGAGTTGCAGTCCGCGGTCCGACAGGTTCGGGTGGTTGGCGCCCCAAATCGTGTCCTGGAGGACATCGTGCCGAAACGCGAAGGCCGTCTCCAGCGTGCTTGTGTCCTTCACGAGCAGGCAGCCCGCCTGGTAGGGTTGGAATAACCACTTGTGGGCATCCACGCCGATGGAATCGGCACGCTCGATTCCGCGCAGGGCCTGCTTGCCTTCGTCGCAAATGACGGCGAAGCCGCCATAGGCGCCGTCGACGTGCAGCCAGATGCCCTCGGCCTCGCAGTAGTCCGCCATCGCTTCGAGGGGATCGATGGCCCCGGTGCTGGCCGCCCCCGCGTTGGCGCACACGGCGATCGGATTGAAGCCGGCAGCGCGGTCGGCGGCCACGATTTCCCGGAGCGCGTCCATGTCCAGCCGGAAGCGCTCATCGCATGGTATCGAGCGGATGCGTTCCGCTCGAATGCCGGCGATCATCGCGGCGCGCCGCGGGGCGCTATGACCCTGTTCGCTCAAGTACACGGTGCCGCGTTCCGGATGACCTGCCGCCTCCCGCGCCGCAACGAGACCTTCCAGACTCGCCGCCGAACCGCCGCTGGTGAAGAGGCCGCCGGCGCCTTCCGGATAGCCGAGCCAGCCGCGGATCCAGTCGATGACCACGAGCTCGACCGCGCTGGGGCCGCTCGCGGTCAACCACGTGGCCACGTTGACGTTGTAAGCAGCCGCCATGAAATCGGCAAGCACCCCGGGCCAGGTCGGCGAACTCGGAATCAGGCCGAAAAATCGAGGATGGTCCAGGCGCATCGAAAAAGGGAGAATGTCGCGAACGGCGCGATCGATGACTTCAGCCGCCGGATGCCCGTCCTCGGGCGGCGCCTCCAGGAGCTTGGCCTCGAGTGCCCATTGAAAATCCCCGTCCCACGCCTGATCGTCGCCCAGGCCATCGACTCGCTCCACCAGGTGTTCCACCGTTCTACGAGCGAGTTCGGTCATCTCTTCGCGGGTCATCCGGAGCCCGTCGCGGGTGTCCGGTTGCGACCCTGCGCCGGAGGAGCGCGCCGCATTCGGTGGCGTCGCCGGGGGAGTTTTCGTTGTCCAGTCGGGTTCATCCATTCTTCTCTGCTCTTATTCGACCCGAAATCGCAGCGGCAGCCGGTGCCGCTGCCCAAATTCCATTCTACGTTCGCCCCAAACGATTGTGAAAGCGAGTATGTCTTGTACTTTCAACAAAAAAGTTCGGTCCCGAGCGTGTGCGCCAGCGCATAGCGAAGTAGTGTGTAGGCCGCCCGCCTTGAGGCGCAACACGGGAATATCCTGAGCCTGGAGACGCAGGAAGAGGATGTCCTGGTGGTGTCCGCCGACGATCCCGCAACGCTTGAGAACGCCAGGTTGCTGATTGAACTCCTGGACCGGCGTTTGAGCGACCTTGAAACGGCCGAGATGGAGCGAATCATCGAGGCAGTCGTGCCTGCACTCGCGAAACGGCCGCCGGCGGCATTCATCGATCGGGCACGACGCAATGCCGAGGCACGCGCGGATTTCATTCGGCAATACGAAATGCTCGATGCCGATCAAGTACATGAGCTATTCGGCTCAAGGGCGAGGAATCGCTCGGCGTTGGCGGCGCGCTGGCGCTCGGACAAGAAAATATTCGCCGTAAAGCACCGCGGACGGTTCCTCTACCCGGCGTTTCAATTCGATGCGCAGGGGCGCCCCAGGCAGGTGATTTCCAATGTGTTGGCCGCATTGGGCACCGAGGTCGGCGGGTGGCAAACGGCGCTTTGGTTCGTGACGCCGAACGGCTGGCTCGATGAAGAAAGACCGGTGGATATGCTAGAACGCGAGCCGCTCGCGGTGCTCGATGCCGCCGCCGATGTCGCGGAGCCGGTTGCCCATTAGTGACAGACAACGCATCTCCGGGGGCGGCCCATGCCTCGCTGTCGGCGGATGCAGGCTATAGCCGGATTTTTGTACGCTTGGCCAGTTAAGGCGACTTTGACCGGTCCAGCAGTTCGTCCGCCGTATCGCAGCCGATGATGCGCTCGCCGGCTTCGGCAAGAAGTACCGGGTCGGTTACGGCTTCGAGCCGGCGGGCGAACGCCGACGCCGCCGCGCCGCCGAACTTCAGTTCCGCCAGGAGGCGCAGCGTTTCCCGATGGGCCGCCAAACCCCGCTGGATGCCTTGCTCAATCCCCCGCTCGACGCCCTGCTCTCTGGCCTGCCGTCGCTGCGACCGCAGCAGCGGGTCGTCGTCCGGCCCTGTGCCTTCCCGGGCGCCGAGCACAGCGCCCACCCGCTCCAGAACCGCGATCATCTCCGCCGATGGCACCGGACCATCCAGGGCAGCGTGAATCTCACCCGCCGTCCAGCCCGGAAACGCCCGACTCTCCCCGGACACCCTGTAGGCGCCGCCCTCCAGCAAATAAATGGTCAACCCCGGCAGGCGGCTCTTCGGGCGGCTCGACGACGGCGCGCTCGGCACCTGAATCCACACCTCGGGGAAGCCCCACGCCTCATACAGCTTCAGCTTGCCCCGGCGCGCGTCGGTGGTGTGGTCCACCTCCAGCACCACGTCGGGGAAATCGTGCTCGCCCACCACCATCGCCGCGCCCCGCGGCAGATTCGCCGACAGCGGGAACAGGTACAGCGACTCATCCGCCTGCATGATGCGCCGCGGGGCGCCCTGCGAGTCCCGCACCAGCAAGTCCATCGACCCCAGGCACGTCACCGGCGAGCCCCGCACCTGCGCGATGCGCTCGGCCAGCGCCGACAGCGCCCTTGACGGGCGCTCGTGGACAGGCGTTGTCGGCTCGGCCACCCAAGCCGTGGCCGCGGCCGCATCCCAGAATTCCAGACGGCCCCCGTAGGTCTCGATCTCGGAGGGTTTCAAACGGATGGGCGTGCAGCCCGGGAACTCAAGCCCCGGTAGGACAGGGGGAGTCCAGCCATCCGCGGCGGCGGGACCTGTCGGGTGAAGTTCCGGCTCCGGAGGGTTCATACGCTCGGTTGCACTACGCTGATGCTCCCATTCTAGCCCGTACCACGCAGTGCGGTCGATGGGATAGCGAACGCTACTCTCCCAACCATTCCACCATCGTGCTCACGCCCATCCCGACACCGACGCACAGCGTGGCGAGCCCGTAGAATGGCCGAGGCTGTTGGGGCGCGCGCCGCTTCATTTCGTGAATGAGCGTGACCAGGATACGGGCGCCGGAACATCCCGTGGGATGGCCGAGCGCGATGGCGCCGCCGTTGACGTTGGTGATGTCGTGGGGCAACCCCAGCTTGCGCATGCAAGCCAGGGACTGGGCCGCGAACGCCTCGTTGATTTCGACCAGGCCGATGTCGTCAAGGGTCAGGCCCAGGCGATCCAGCAGCTTTTCCGTGGCGGGAACCGGGCCGTATCCCATGACACCCGGATCGACGCCCGCCACCGCGGACCCGACCCAGCGCACCAGCGGGCGAAGACCCAGTTGCGCCGCCCGCGCGCGGGTGGTGACGAGCAGCGCCGCGGCGCCGTCATTGATGCCGCTGGAATTACCGGCCGTCACCGTGCCGCCCTTCCGAAAGGCCGGCCGCAACTTCGCGAGCCTCTCCAGGCTCGTATCCACCTCGTAGCGGCCATTGACTCGCCGGTAACGTGGATGTTCGTCGGTGTCCACGATCAGCGGTTCACCGCGGCGTCGAGGGACCTCCACCGGGACTATTTCATCCCGAAACCGGCCATCGTTGATGGACGCAATGGCACGCTTCTGGCTTTCGAGTGCGAAGGCATCCTGATCGACCCGGCTGATCTGCATGTCCTCGGCCAGCGCCTCCGCCGTCTGACCCAGGCTGATGATCGGATAAAGGGCATCCATTTTCGGATTGTTGTATCGCCAGCCGACCGTGGTGTCGTACATGACGGGCGGCTTGGTGCTCGGGGTCCGTTCGGGTTTCGGTACGCTCCACGGCGCCCGACTCATGGACTCCACGCCGCTGCCGATACAGATATCGCCCTCCCCGGCCAGGATGGTCTTGGCGGCCAGGTTGACCGACTCCAGCGCGGAAGAGCACAGGCGGTTGACGGTCACTCCCGGTACCGTGGCGGGGAAACCCGCCAGCAACGTCGCCATGCGCGCCACGTTTCGGTTGTCCTCGCCCGCCTGGTTGCTGCAGCCTGCGTACACGTCGTCGACGGACGCCGGATCGATTCCGGTGCGGCGAATCAGCGCCTCGTAGGTCACCGCCAGCAGATCGTCGGGGCGCACGCTGGACAAGGCGCCTCCGTAGGCCCCGATGGGCGTGCGAACGCCATCGACAATGACAATTTCCTTCATTCGATCAGGCTCCCTTGGCGATCTTCGGTTGATCCAACAATTTTAACTGCGGATCAGGCCAGTTCCCGGCCCCGCCGGGCGGCAGCTCGTACAGCCTCGCTGACAAGCGATTCAAGAGCCCGCGAGTCGCCCATCAGCACCTCGAGCGCGGCTTGCGTGGTCCCGCCGGGGCTGGTGACGCGACGCCGCAGTTCCGCAGGGTTCGCATCCGACGCCATCGCATAGGCACCGGCGCCGGATACCGTCGCCAAG
Organism: Candidatus Rariloculaceae bacterium; assembly: GCA_965262365.1. GTDB lineage: Bacteria > Pseudomonadota > Gammaproteobacteria > Steroidobacterales > Rariloculaceae > UBA6522. The sequence continues at coordinate 636,859 of OZ253541.1, read as the reverse complement.
GCCAGCCGCTCAGCCAAGCCTTTCTCCAACCCGACTTCCACAGCCGCCGCCGCAAGGCATTCGATCAGCAGGAATACGTAGGCCGGACCGCTGCCCGAAACAGCGGTCACCGCGTCCATCAATCCGTCATCTTCCAGCCACGCCACCTGCCCCACCGCTGCCATGAGCGACTCGCAAAGCTGCTTCTGCGCCGAACCCACGGCCCGGTTGGCGACCAGCACAGTGATTCCCTGTCCTATCGCAGCCGGGGTGTTGGGCATGCCGCGCACGATAGCCGCTCCGGAGCCCAGCAGGTTTTCGCAGGACGCGATGGTCTTGCCCGCGGCAATGGTGAGCAACGTAGCCTGGCCTTCGATCAGGTCGCGGTAGTCTTGCAGTGCCCCCTCAACCAAGTGGGGCTTGACAGCAAATACGATCACATCGGCGCCAATCGAATGCGGCCGATTCGACGATGCCGCGACTCCAAGCGATTCGACCGCCGCACGCGCTGCCTCGTTCGGGTCGACCACGTGAATTGACTCGGGCGCCCGGCCATCTGCGAGCCACCCGCGCAGCAGCGCCTGGCCCATGTTGCCGCCGCCCACCAGGAGAATCGATTGCCGATGATTCACTGTCCGGACTCCGATTCCTGCGGCGTCTGCCGGCGATTCACTGCCCGGACTCCGATTCCTGCGGCGTCGTGCTCGTTCCATGGGCGTCGGCGGCAACCAGACCCTCGGATGCTGCCCCTTCAAGGACGCCCTCACTCTTCGCCACCACGCACGCCGTGACCCCGTCTCCGGTGACATTGACCGCCGTCCGCATCATGTCCAGCAACCGGTCGATGCCGATAATGAGCGCAATGCCCTCTACGGGCACCCCCACCTGGGTCAGCACCATGGTCAACGTGATCAGGCCGGCGGCTGGGACCGCGGCCGTGCCGATTGACGCAAGAGTCGAGAGCAGAATAATCGCCAGGAAGTCCGCGAAGGCAAGATCCACCCCGTACACGTTGGCAATGAACACCGTGGCGATGCCCTGCATGATGGCCGTGCCGTCCATGTTGATGGTCGCGCCCAGCGGGACGGTAAAGGACGCGATGGAATTCGGTACGCCCAAACGACGCGTCAGCGCGTTGAGCGTTACCGGGATCGTCGCCGCTGACGAGGCCGTGCTGAAGGCAAACGTCATCGGGGCACGCATGCGCGCGAGGAACTTGAGGGGATTGAGCCCAAAGACCCGCAAGAGCACGGAGTAGACGACCAGCAGATGAAACAGCAACGTGCCGGCGAGGAGCAGGAAATAACCCGCCAGGGGAATGAAGATTTCCAACCCTTGCGTCGCAAACGTCCGGGCCAGCAACGCAAACAGGCCGATCGGCGCCAGCTCGACGATGAGCAGCACCATCTTCAGGATCACTTCGTTCAGATCGTTGAACAGCTTCACAACGGGCTTCGCCCGTTCGCCCGCCAGGTTCGCCGCGAACCCGAACAGCAGCGCGAAGACGATGATCTGGAGCATCTGCCCTTCCGCCATCGCCTGGACGGGGTTTTCCGGAAAGATGTTGATGAAGACTTCAGTCAGGCGAGGCATTTCCCGGGAGGCGACTTCGGCGAAGGCCCCCTCCAGTTCGAAGCCTTCTCCTGGCGACACGACCAGGCCCAGCGACAGGCCCAGGGTGACGGCCGCGGCCGTGGTCGCCAGGAACAGGGCCACCGTCTTGGCGCCCACTCGCCCGATGGTTCTCAGGTCGCCCATGGCATTGACCCCGCAAACCAGCGAGACCAGCACCAGCGGGACCACCATCAGCTTGAGCAGCGCGAGGAATATGGCGCCGACGACATAGAACAGACCATCCACCAGAAACGTATTCAACGACGGTAACGCCGCCGCCGACGCGTTCAGCGCGACACCCACGACAACTCCAGCCAACATCGACAGCAGTATTCGCTGCGTAAAACTCACACGCTCTCCTTTTCCCCGGGGAACCCCGTAATTTCGCGACAATTCGTAGCTGTTCCACCGGCAGAGGCCTGCGGCACCGTCCAGAGAACCACGGTAGAATACCGCACGAAAGGGCGTCCGGCATTCCTCAGGGGTGCCAGTCGCGCACCTTCGGAATCCGATAATTTTCAACTTGCTTGAGGAGGCACCTATGAGGGGCACCATTTTTCTTACGACGGCCGCCTTGGTCCTGCCGGTCCTGGCGACCGCGGAGCCCATGGAGTATTCCCTGGACATGGGTCATTCGCGAGTCTTTTTCGACGTCAATCACCAGGGTTATTCGGTGATGCGCGGCATGTTCCGCAACTTCGATGGCGGTCTGCTCTATGACGCGGATGACCCGTCGGCCAGTTCCGTGAGCGTGACCATCGATGCCGCCAGCGTCGACATGTACCACGATGGACTGAACGACCATCTGAAGAACGCCGATTTCTTCGACGTGGAAACTCATCCATCGTTGACGTTCGAAAGTACCCAGGTGGAGGATCTGGGCGAAGGTCTACTCAGGGTCCATGGTGGCCTGACCCTACTGGGACAGACCCACCCGGTGACCTTCGACGCTGTCCACAACCAGATGGGTCAGGTCCGCGGCGGTGCCACCAAGGTGGGTTTCAGCGCCAACGGGTCGCTGGACCGAACCGCCTATGGAATGAATTTCGGCGCCGGCAATCTCGGCACGGATATCGCGTTCAGCATCCAGATCGAGGCCACCCGTCCGGGTGAAGGCGGTGCACCAACCGGGATGGGCATGGGAATGGGCATGGGGCAGTAGTCGCGAGCGCGTTTGGGTCAAAATCTTTCCTGGGGGCTGAGATGTGCTTTAGATTCGTGTTGCCGTTTATTGCTTGTTTCATCATTTCAAATAGTTATTCGCAAGACCTAAACAATAACTTGGAAGACAGGATCAGCACCCTCGAGGCTGCGGTCGCGACGTTGGATACCCGGCTCGCGACCCGAACAACCTCCGGTGCAGGCTCGCTGGATACCTCCGTGGCGGGTTTGTCCGTCCAACGCCGGATTGACGACCTCGCAAGGCAGGTGGAGAGCCTGACCCGGCAGGTCGCGACACTCCAGCGACAAGTGGAGCAGGCCGGACGCGACGCGGCGGCCGCAACCCGCGAGGCCGAGGCCGCGCGGCGGGAAGCGCGGGATGCCCTGATGCGCGCACGCTGAGGTTTCTTCCGGTAGAGATCCATTAAGCCGGCAGGGCGCGCGGCAACCTTTGTTGCCTGTGTTAGCCTATGCGCCCAACGCCGCTTGAACGCGCGAACAACGGAACAGACCGATGGCAGACAATCCAGGGGATGGCGAAATCCGCATGTCGGCAGGCAACCTCTATCGAGAGGAGACCTATACCGATCGGCAGGTAGGGACCTTGCAGATACTCACTCCCGTCAAGAAGGATGGATCCACCGATTTCTCGCGTCAGCGATTGTTCGTCGGCCAGACCCAAATCCTGACACCTGCCGGCGCATTGCCGTTGAGTTTCGAGATCGAAGCCAAATCGCTTGAAGAAGCGATCGGGAATTTCGGTGACAGTGCACAGAACGCGCTCGCAGGAACCATGCAGCGCCTGGAGGAAATGCGCCGGGAAGCCGCATCATCGATCATCGTTCCGGGGAGCGATCCGCTCGGAGCCCCGGGTGGGGGAATGCAGGTTCGCTAACCGACCTCTTTCACGCGATTGCCGCGGGCTGCCGGGGTAGTACCAATGAAACGTTTGCTCAGGGACCCGCTACTTCACTTTCTGCTGCTGGGCCTCGGCCTGTACCTGCTTTACCAGTTCTCCGGTCAACAGACTGACGAGGAGGACATCGTCGTCGACCGGGAAGCCTTGCTGACGTTCCTTCAGTACCAATCGGTGGCCTTCGACCGGGAACAGTTCGAGCTCTTTCTCGACGACATGTCTCCACGCGAAACAGCCGACCTGATCGACGAGGCGGCCCGGGAGGAAATTCTCTACCGGGAAGCCCTGGCCCTGGGACTGGACCGCGACGACTACATCATTCGCAGCCGTCTCGTTCAGAAACTACGATATCTTGCCGAAGGGTTCGCCAGCGACGCCGCAGGCCTGAGCGAGGAAGCAATCGAGGCGTATTTCCAGGCCAATCGCGAGAGCTATGTCTACGACCCCCACATCACCCTCACCCACGTATTCTTCAACGCCGAGCGCCGTGGTTGGGACGAGGCGCGAGCGCTGGCCGAGGACAAACTCCAGGAGTTGAACGACGGGCCCGTACCGTTCGAGGACAGTGCCAACCATGGGGACCGTTTCCCGTACTTCGTGAATTACATCGAGCGGCCACCGCAACTCATCGCCAGCCACCTGGGGGGCGAGATGTCCGACGCGCTGTTCCAGCTTCCGCCGGACACCACGGTATGGCGAGGTCCGTTCGAATCCCGGTTTGGAACCCACCTGGTGTTGATCACCGACCAGCAGCCCCAGCGCATGCCGAGCCTTGACGAGATCAGGGACCGTGTGGCGGCCGATGCCGAGGCGGCTCACGCCCGGGACCGGACCGACGCCGCGATCGACGAAATCGTCGGGGGCTACCGGATCGTCGTGGGTGATGACCTGCAGGAGGCGCTCGCCGGGACCGGGGCCACTCCGCAATGAGGCGACCCGCTGTCGTCGCCGGGGCCACGCCGCAATGAGGCGATCCGCTGTCGTCGCCGGGCTGTGGTCCACCGTCGCACTCCTGGCCGCTACCGGAGCCTTCGGCCACGACCTCCGCCCGATCTTCATCGACATCTCCCAGGCATCGGAGACTGACGCCACGCTACGCTTCAAGGTCCCGTCGACGGTTGCGAGATCGCAACTTCCGGCTGTCACGCTTTCGGACGAGTGCACGGCTCAATCCGAACTTCGAGTCGTCCTGAGGGCCGACAGTTACCAGGGAGAACAGACCTTCCGGTGCGCCGCGGCGCTGGCCGGGGCCATCGTTTCTCTGGACTTTCCCGGGGCCAATCCGTCGCTGACGACCATCGCTCGGGTAAACACCCACGACGGCCAGCTTCTGTCGGGCCTGCTCCCGCCCGATGAAACAAGCTGGGTGATCCCCGAAACACCCGGCAGATGGGAGGTGGCCCGCAATTACACGGAACTGGGGATCGAGCACATCGCCGTCGGGTGGGATCACCTGCTGTTCGTGGCGCTGATGGTCCTGCTCGCACGGAGCCCGCGGCGAACCCTGATCATGGTGACCGGGTTCACCGTGGCTCACTCGCTGACGCTGGCGTTGTCCACGCTGGATCTGGTGTCACTGCCCATCCCGGTGGTGGAAACCCTGATCGCGCTGAGCATCGTGTTTCTTGCCACGGAGATCGCTCGATGTAACCGGCAGACGCTCGCGCATCGCTATCCGGTATTGGTGACCAGCCTGTTCGGCCTGCTGCATGGATTCGGCTTCGCCTCGGTACTGCGCGAAGTGGGTCTGCCACCCGCGGAATTGCCCACGGCGCTTCTGTTTTTCAACGTCGGCGTGGAAATCGGGCAGATCGCGTTCGTGGTAGTGATCTACGCCGCGGGACTCGGTTGGCAGGCGGCGATGCGCCGATCGCGTATCGGGCGTCGCGGTTTCATGCTTGAAGGCTCCGCGTCCGCAACCGCCGTGGCCTACGCGGTGGGCGCCATCGCCAGCTTCTGGACGTTCGAGCGGCTTCTGGCGATCTGACCTGGCCCGCGCTTGCCCCTGCAATTCGCACGCGCCAATCGAGCAGATGGAACCGTCGAATGCAGCGGGGCTTTTGCCACGTTCTGCTAGCGGAAGTATTCCCTTCGGACGACGAACAGCCCCACCATCGGGGGAAGAGCCATCAATATATGCTGAATTTCAGCGTTCAGGCTCGGCGCGGCGAGTTCGGCCATGAAGGGTGTGCCGGCCCAGAACGGCGCGTAGAACCCCAGCAGCAGCACCAGCATGGTCCACCAGGCCGCCGGCCCCCGGTATCGCGCAGGCGCCCACAGCAGGATGCAGACGCCGATCATGGCGCCGAAGTCCCCGAATACTTCGCGGAAGAAATGATGCCAGCTATGGGTTTGCGCCAGACGCGTCTCAGGGGTCAGCAGGAACATGTCACTGCCTATGTGGTCCCACGTGAACATCACGCTGCGAAGGCCTATCGCAAAGCCAAGAATGGTCAGGACCCTGCCGATATTCATGCGGTTGATGTAATCCACGAATGCGTCCTCGAACTCGCCTCGACCCGACGGAGTGTACCAGCACGGCATAGTGGAGCAACAAACGACAAGCCGCCGGACTACCTTCCTTGCCCTTGTCGGCGTGGGCCGCTTGCCCTAACCTGCAAGGCGAACACAGGATTGGGGTAGCGTTAACAGACTCTGGTAGCCGGCATGCCTGAATCGCGTGACAAATCTCGTGCTCCACTGCTTCGGCAATCGAGCGCAACTGGTACCAACCGCGTATCGGCCTGGGTGCTGTTTGCGGCGCTGGCAGCCGGCTGTGACAGCACAGACTCGCCCTTGCCCGCCGTGGGCACGCTGGAGCGCGACCGGGTCGAACTGATCGCCGAGGCTAACGAACCCATCGTTGAGGTCGCGGTCACGGAGGGCCAGACGATTCAGCAGGGACAACTTGTGCTGAGTCTGGATTCCGCGTATCACGAGGCGCGACTCGCCGCTTCCGTCGCCGCACTTGAGCGGACCCAACAACGCCTGGCCGAGTTGGTCCGCGGACCACGCGAGGAGCGGATCCTGGAAGCCGAAGCCCGCGTCGAAGGCGCCGGGGAGAATCTCGACGCCCAGCGCCGGGAGCACGACCGTGTACAGGCCCTGGTGGATGACGGCCTGCTCAGCCCGTCCATGCTGGATACCGCGTATGCTCGGCGCGAGCTGGCCGAGGCCGACTTCGAAGGCGCCGAGGCCCGGCTGCAGGAGTATCTCGAAGGCACCACCGCCGAGGAACTGGCCCAGGCCCGGGCGGCTGCCGACGAGGCCACCGCGACTGTCGACGCTCAGCGGATCACGCTGTCCCGACTGGCCGTGCATACCCCGGTTGCGGGGACCATCGAAGTCCTGCCCTACGAACTGGGCGAACGCCCCGCCGCCGGCGCCGTCGTGGCCACGCTGTTGGTGGATACAGTGCCGTACGCGAGAATCTATGTACCCGAACCGGTCCGGGCCCGCGTAGTTCCAGGTCTGGCCGCCGTCGTGCGGGCCGACGGCATCGACACGGAATTTGCCGGCACCGTGCGGTTCGTGTCATCCGAAGCCGCCTTCACACCCTACTTCGCCCTCACCCAGCGGGATCGCAGCCGTTTGAGCTACCTGGCCGAGGTGACGATCACTGATCCGGACGCTATGGGCCTGCCGACGGGCATTCCGGTGGAAGTGGATTTTCCCACCCTTGCGGAGTAACCAATGGGGGCCACCGCCGCCATTGTCACCCGCAACCTCAGCCGCAGCTTCGGCCCCGTAAAGGCCGTCGACGAACTGAACCTGCAGATTCCGGAAGCACAGATCTACGGCTTTCTTGGGCCGAACGGATCCGGGAAATCCACCACGTTCCGCATGCTCTGCGGCTTGATCAAACCGACAGGGGGCGAGGTCGATGTACTTGGGCACCGCCTGCCCAGGGATGCCGAGCGGATTCGCGGCGTGATCGGGTACATGACGCAGCAGTTCTCGCTTTACCGGGATCTCACGGTACTCGAGAACCTCCAGTTCATGGGCCAGATTCAGGGCCTGTCCCGCCGAGAGCGCCGCGATCGTATCAGCCACAGCCTGAAGGCCTATCGGCTGGAGCGCTATCGGAAACGCCGCGCCGAACACCTCAGCGGCGGTGAGCGCCAGCGTCTGGCGCTGGCGGCTGCCCTGCTCCACCGGCCACCCGTTCTATTGCTGGACGAGCCCACCAGCGCCGTGGATCCCCAGACCCGCCGGGACTTCTGGGACGCGCTGTTTGAACTCATCAACCACGGTACGACGATCCTGGTGTCCACTCACTACATGGACGAGGCCGAGCGCTGCCATCGGCTCGCCATACTGGACCGCGGCCGGCTGGTCTGCGAAGGCGAACCTCTCGACCTGATGAACAACATCGACGCCACGGTGATCGAGGTCACCGGGCCTGACCTCAGGGCGCTCCGCGAGACGCTGTCCGGGACCCGCGGGGTGTGGAACCTCACCCAACTCGGCAGCCGCCTGCACGTGCTGCTCGACCCGAGCACGGAGAATCCCGTCGCGCTGATCGAAGCGGCGCTGTCACGCACCGAGCTGCAGTCTCATGTCGCCGTGGCCGAGGCGGGACTGGAAGACGTCTTCGTCGCGGCGACCGGCCGGAGACCGTCGTGAAAGCGATGCGCAGGACGTGGGCCATCGCCCAGAAGGAATTTCGTCAACTGGCGCGCGACCGGCTGACATTCGCGATGGTCATTGGCATTCCGCTCATCCTGATCACCTTGTTCGGCTACGCGATCAACATGGACGTGCGTAACCTGCGCGCCGGCATCGCGGACCAGGCGGGTACCCAGACCTCAAGGCGGCTGGTGGCCGATCTGACCGCCAGCCAGGTCATCGCCCCGGTTCGGCGGGTTGGCACCGCGGAGGAACTCGAAGAACTGATGCTGCGCAACGAAATCGTCGTCGGGATATTCATCCCGCGGGATTTCGAGCGCCGGCTTCAGGACCCCAACCGCGAGGCAGCCCAGCTACTGGTGGATGCCACCGACCCGCTCATCCCGCGCACCGTCTCGGCCATCGTGGACATGCCCTTCGGGTTAAGGGAGCACGCCGCGTCGCCCCGCCTGATCCCGCGAACCGGACGCAGCCAGGACAGCCGGTTATTTTCCATGCGCCAGTACTACAATCCGGAGCGCCGTTCGGCGGTGATGATCGTACCGGGCACCATTGGCGTCATCCTCACCTTCACCATGGTGCTCTTTACCTCCATCGCCATCGTCCGGGAGCGCGAAAGGGGCAATCTGGAACTGCTGATCACCACGCCGGTTCGCTCCCTCGAACTCATGATCGGGAAAATCATTCCCTACATCTTCATCGGCATGCTGCAGGTGAGCCTGATTCTGGCCGCGGCGGTCTTTCTGTTCGATGTGCCGTTGCGCGGGTCCCTGGTGGACCTCTACCTGGCCTCGCTTGCGTACGTCGTCGCGGTGCTGGGGCTTGGGCTGCTCATATCCACCATCGCCAAGGTGCAGTTTCAGGCGTTCCAGTTGACGTTTTTCATCCTGATGCCGTCGATCCTGCTGTCGGGCTTCATCTTTCCGTTCGACGGCATGCCGCAACCGGCGCAATACTTCGCCCAGATTCTGCCGCTGACTCATTTCGTCGTGCTGATCCGCGGAATTCTGCTCAAGGGCGCAAGCCTTGCGGAACTGGTGTTGCCGCTGCAAAAGCTCGGCATCCTGTTCCTGATCTCCATGACATTGGCGATGCTCCGATTCCGCAAGCGGCTGGATTGACGCAGCCCTCGAGAACGAGCGCTCAGTGAGCCGGTCGGCCGACCGCAAGAAAAATCCCGATGACCACCAGGCCGGCGCCGATGAGATGGTAGGCGAACAAGCGCTCGCCCAGGAAGCCGACCGCAAGCGCAGCGCCGAACACCGGAATCAGGTTCAGGAAGACCGCCGCCCGATTGGCGCCCACGGAGCGGATCGCCGCACTCCAGAAATACACGGCGATCGCCGTGGCCCCGAGCGACAGGTAGATGACCGCGCTGACGCTCTGCAACGAGACCATGAATTGCCGCCCGGAAAGGGCTTCCGCCACGTAGAACGGCAGCACCGCGAAGACACCGGAAAAGCAGATCAGGAACAGCAGCACGGGCAGGCTGGGCAATCCGGCGCCACCATGCAATGCCACCGCGTAGCCGGACCAGAAACACACCGCCCCGAACATGATCAGATCGCCGCTGTTGATGCCCAACTGCAGCAAGGCACCGAGACTGACCTGGAACACCATGGCCAGGATTCCTGCAAACGCCGAAACGACACCCAGGACTTGAATCCACGTCAGACGCTCGGCCAGGACCACGAGCGCCACCAGCGCCGTTACGGCGGGTTGCGTGGCATTGATTACGGTGGCGTTGATGGCCGTGGTGTAGCTCATGGCGACGATGGACAGCGTGTTCCCGACCACCATGAGTGCGCAGACGCCAGCGACTCGACGCCGCGCTTCAGGCGTCGCCGGAAACTCGCGACGCAGCCTGGGCAACGCAAACGGCAGAAGCACTATCAACGCACCGAGCCAGCGCCAGAACGCCAGCGCGAACGGCGGTGCGATCTCGTAAACGCCCCGGGCTATCACCAGCGCCGCGCTCCACAGCAGCATGGTCAGTATGAGAAACAGGTAGGCGACGGGCCGCCCGACGGGTTTCACGGCCCGGACTACTCCACGGGTACCAGAGAGTAGCGGCCGTCCGCGGCCAGGCATTCCGCTTCGGGCAGTCCCAACTCCCGCCTGACGATGTTGGCGCCCTGCACCAGCGCGGCCATCTTGTAGCGGGCGTGGCGGCGGCTCATTCCTTCCCGCCCCATGCCGCAGTCCGAGCACAGGATCAGCCGCTCTGCGGGAATGTGCTTGAGGGTGTCCCTGATCCTCCGGGCGATATCCTCCGGCAGCTCGATCTGCAGGGAATGATGGTCGATCATGCCGATGGCGATCTTTTTCTCCTCGATCACCCTGCCTATGGCCGGTATGTCCCGCATCCCCGAGCTTGTGGATTCAAACGTGATGACATCGGCATCGACCTCGTTGTAGGTATCGAGTGCCGATTCGTAGCTCTGGACCTCCTTGAACATCCGCTGCTGCGATGGGTTGCCCCAGCAGGTGTGGCACCAGACCTCCGTCTTCTCGCGCAAGCCCTTGACCGTGTTGTCGTATACCCCGGCCATGTCCGCCATGTCGTGCTTGCCGAAGACCTTGCCCCTGACCGGGATCATGTGGATGGCAGGCTCCTCGATCTGGATGACCGGACAGCCTGCGTCGGCCAGATGGTTGAGTTCTTCGTTCAGCGCATCGCTGAACGCCATGATTCGGTCAAAGGGGTCGCTGTAGTAGCGGTCATCCACAGCCGCGGAGAGGATGTCGGGGGTCACGGTTCCGAACTTGACCGGTTTGGCGGTGAGCCGCTGCGCGGTCTTCCACATGGCCGTGTACTGCAGGTCGCCGCGACCGATGGGCCCGACGACCCGCGGCATGACCCGGGCTTCCAGGTAGTCGTGGAGGATATGGCCCATGGGGAACGCCACGCCGCCGGTCTTCATCACGGTAGGCTGAGGATTGGTGCGGTCGAGCCCTTCCATGTGGAACAACGGATAGCTCGTCCAGCTCTGTCCGCCCACTTCCTCGTCGTAGTGGGCGTCCCCGTCCGTGCAAATGTCCAGGCCCGCGACTTCCTGGTCGCGCAAGTGCACCGCTACCGTATCGGTGTACTGCTCCCGATAGCGGGAGTTCATCATCCGCCTGAGAAAGGTTTCCGAGCCCAGGTTTTCCGTAAACCAACTGGGCCGGGGAAGCGATCCAATTATCGTGGTTGGCAGCATGATCCCTGCGCTGGCTCGTAGCATTTGCGATGTCTCCGGGGGGAGTCTCAGGAGCGACTGCTATTCGTCCGACGAGAGTTGATAGTGGTGACCTTCCGGGTAATGAATCCTGATGATGAAGCCCAAATTCTCATTCTTGTCCCAGGAGCGTATCGCCTCGATCCGGACGGGCTTACCGCCCCCACTGAGCATCTCCTGGGTCACCTCCGCCTTGTAGAGGTACGACGGAGGTACTGTCTCCAGGCGCCATGCGGTCGTCGCGCCGGTCTCGTCTTCCACGTCCAGGTGGATGTAGATATGGGGGTTTATCCAGTCGACTTTCGAGATGACGCCGTTCAACTCGACCCGGTCGGCGCGCTCGAACTGACCGTCCACCGAATGATGTGCCAATGCCAACGACGACGCCAGGAAGACGCCGCCGATTCCCGCGTACCATCGAGCGTTTGAATTCATGTGCGTTCCTCAAAAAATCCACCCTAAGCCATCGCGTTGGAGGGTTCAAGGTTCATATAATGGCTGTCGCACACGTCGAGCACGCCGCGATTGGAGTCAGGCCGATGAATAACAACTGGAATTCACACGCACCGGAAACCGTTCGAGACCGATCGCGTCGGCAACCCGAAGATCGATGCGATGCCAACCGGGCGCCATGCGCCGGCGGGCGCAATGGCGCAGTCGCTGTGGGGCTCGTTTCGCTGCTGTTTGGCGTATGCGCGAATGCGCCCGCCCTCGCTCAGGGTTTGGATACGAATGGCGGCGAATGGCTTACCAACGGAGGCGACCTGGCCAACACGCGCTACGCGCCTCACGACCAGATCGATGCAGAGAATTTCGGGGACCTTGAAATTGCCTGGCGCTTCAGCACGGCCTCCCTCGGCCCGACTCCCGAAACCAATCTCCAGACCACGCCGCTGATGGCGGGCGGCGTGATCTATACCACCGCGGGAAGCCGCCGTTCGGTCGTGGCGCTCGATGCCGCGACCGGCGAGCTGCTGTGGATGCATCGCGCGAACGAGGGCGAGCGAGCCGAGGTCGGGCCCCGCCAGCAGTCCGGACGCGGACTCGCCTACTGGAGCAATGGCGAACAAGCGCGCATCCTCTACGTCACCAAGGGCTACAGGATGATATCGCTGGACGCTGTCACGGGTGTACCGGACCCGGATTTCGCCGAAGGCGGTGTCGCCGACCTGAAACTCGAGGCCGATCAGGACATGGACCTGATCACCGGCGAAATCGGCCTGGCGGCAACACCCGTCGTAGCCGGGAATGTGGTCATCGTCGGCGCCGCGCACCTGGTCGGATCGCGCCCCGCGAGCATGCGCAACGAGAAGGGCTACATTCGCGGCTACGACGCGCGCACCGGCGAGCGGCTGTGGATATTTCACACGATTCCAATGGCGGATGAGTTGGGTTTCGACACCTGGGAAGGCGATTCGGCCGCCTATACCGGCAACACGGGGGTGTGGACGCAGATCAGCGTGGACCTGGAGAACGAACTCGTCTTTCTTCCGGTTGAGCAACCGACCGGCGACTACTACGGCGGGCACCGACATGGAGACGGGCTTTTCGGCGAGAGCGTCGTGGCGGTCGACCTGTATTCGGGTGAACGCCGCTGGCACCATCAACTCGTCCGCCACGGCATCTGGGATTTCGACATTCCCAGTGCGCCGGTACTCGCCGATCTCGTCGTCGACGGTGTACCCATTCCGGCGTTGATCCAACCGACCAAACAGGGTTGGTTGTACGTGTTCAACCGCCTCACGGGCGAGCCGGTATGGCCTATCGAAGACCGCCCCGTCGAGCCCTCGGATGTGCCGGGGGAGCGGACAAGTCCGACGCAGCCGTTCGTGACGTGGCCGCCCCCGTTCGATGTACAGGGCGTATCCGTTGACGACCTCATCGACTTCACCCCGGAACTGCGCGCCGAAGCCATCGAGGTGGTGTCCCGCTACAAGATCGGCCCGTTGTTTACCCCACCGGTCGTGAGTCGCTGGGAGGGACCCCTGGCCACACTGATGCTGCCGTCCACCGTGGGCGGAGCGAACTGGCCCGGAGCGTCCTACGACCCGGAAACCGGCATGCTCTACCTCCAGTCCTCCACGGCGGTTTCACCGCTCGGGCTTATCCCGGGGGGCGACCTGTCGGACATGGCCTACATCCGGGGCGAGGCGACGGATCCCGCGCTGGGCCTGCCTCCTCTGGACGGCCGGAGAGTGCCGACGGTCCAGGGGTTGCCCCTGACCAAGCCTCCCTACGGCCGAATCACCGCCTACGACATGCACAGCGGCAACATCGCCTGGCAGGTGCCCCACGGCGACACCCCCGATGAGGTGCGCGACCATCCGCTGCTGGCGGGCATGGAGATCCCCCGCACCGGCCGGCCCGGCCGAGGCGGCGTACTCGCAACATCGACGCTGCTGATCGCCGGAGAACACGGATTCGTCACCACGCCCCACGGTCGCGGCGCGATGCTCCGGGCATACGACAAGGCAACGGGCGCGGACATCGGGGCCGTGTACATGCCGGCCCCGCAAACCGGTGCGCCGATGACTTACATGCTGGGAGGCAGACAGTATGTGATGGTTGCCGTCAGCGGGCAGGGCTACGGCGCGGAACTTCTGGCCTACGCGCTGCCGGACGACGAATAGCGCGGAAACCGACCGAGGTCGGGTGACAGCGATCCGAGCCGGTCCGCTTTCAGACCCATAGACAGGGAGAAAAACATGAATCGTTTCACGCCGGCGATGGGAGCTGTCCTGCTCGTATCGATGCCGATTGCTCAATCTCAGCAGACCATGGACATCTACTGGACCGATGCGGACGGCGCCGCCGCCACGCTGATCGTCACGCCCGAAGGCCAGACGATCCTTGTCGATTCAGCCTTCGGACGACCGGACAATACCTATTCGAACCGCATCAAGGCCGCGATGGACGATGCCGGGGCCACGCAAATCGACTACGCCGTCACGACGCACTATCACGGCGATCACGTCGGCGGGTTGTTCGCGCTTGCGGAAATGGTGCCGATTATCGAGTTCGTCGATCACGGTGAAACGACGCTGCCCGACGAAGGCGGACAGGCTAGGTACGCACAGTACGTCGAACTGACTGCAACCGGGAAGCGAACCGTGGTCAGTCCCGGCATGACGCTGCCACTGCGAGGCGTGGACGTGACCGTCATCGCATCGCACAAGGAGTTCCTGACCGAACCGCTCATGGGTTCGCCGGAACCGAACCCTGCCTGTGAGACGGCGAATCCTTCGAATCAATACTGCAGAGGCGACGAATGCGTGTCGACGGCGCTTGCGGATTTCGACGGCGAGGACATCTACAGCGCCGGGTTCCATCTCTCCCTGGGCGACTTTCAATACGTGAATGCCGGCGATCTGTCGTATGGCGGATTGCACGCCCTGGTCTGCCCGACCAACAATGTCGGTACGATCGATCTGCTCGACTATCCTCACCACGGCAACGACATCGCGCCTCAATTCGTGTCGTCACTGGCCCCGATCGCGGCAGTTTCGAGCACCGGCGCTACCAAGGGCGGCAATCCGGATGGGTACGAGGCGGCTGCCGCGAGCCCGGGGCTTGCAGGCTTCTGGCAAATGCACCGCGCGCTCGGCACGGATGACGCGCACAATACCGAAGAGCGCAAGATCGCCAACCTGACCGCTGAAAACGACCAGGCTCACTGGATCAAGGCGGAAGTCCAGCCGGACGGCAGCAGCTTCACGATCACCAACGCGCGCAACGGTTACAGCGAGACGTACGCCACCCGGTAGGGAAAGTCAGGCGCCCTTTATTCAGGGCGGATATTGTTCTCGCCTGCCAGTTCCACGCAGTTGTAGGGCTCGAGCGGACGCGCCGACGGAGCCATTACATCCTGTCGGGCATAAGGGCTCGTAAACCACGCATCCTCGACAAGGTACGAGCGGATCAGGCGCTCGCTCTCGTAGTCGATCCGGAACCGTTCGACGATGTGCATCCGGTTGCTGTGCAGGATTTCCTGAATCGGGATCATCGCATTCGGTGAAAATCCCACGGTGTCCACGACCAGGGTATCGCCCTCCCAATGACCGATCGAATGGCCCTCCGTGCTCGGCGTCAGGTCCTGAGGGTGTTCCGTCAGGCCCAGATGTATCGTCCGAACCAGATCGTTGTAGCCGTAGTACAACGTAATCGTCTGCTCGCCCTGCACGATCCGGTTCACATGGGCATCGTGCTGCCACCCATGAATGATGTTGGCGTTCTTGCAGAACAGGGCCGGATTGTCGAACCGGTAATCCCATGACTCCGCCGCACGCTTGCCCGCCTCGTTCGACGTGGGACGATTCGGCAATCCCTGATCGCCCAACTCGATCGGCGGTATCGTGCCGCCACCGGTCACAGGCCTGAAACGCACCCAGTCGCCGGAAATATTCGGGTCGCCGTTCTCAAGGTACCGCGGGCGGTCCTCCGCGAGACTTGCAAAAACGACGAACTCCTCCGCCCCACCGATCCCGAGTTCGACAAGGTCCTCGTTGCGGCGGATCTCAAGACCTTGCTCAGTGGTAAAGGAGTTCAGAAAACATACGTTTTCCTCGCGCCTGGCCGGCGCGCCGTTAATCGTGATCCGATCGCCCGGCGAAAGTATCTCCGGCGTCCAGCCGTTGCGTCGCGCCAGGTTTGCCGCCGACAATTCACAGCGCCAGGCGACGCGTTCACCCGCATCGTTCACAACCTCGAAATACACGTAGGAATGAGGGTTAACGAACCGAAACCCGGTCACCACGGCATCCAGAATGATTTCCGAGTCCCGATCGAAGTGCGGCGCCGAGGAATGGTGCGCCTGGCTCGGCAGCGCCGCGAGAAACAGAATCGGAAACACGCAATTGGAAATTCTGTCCATCCATGCCTCCTGGCGACGTTGATAGAGCAGGAACCAGCCCGAATATCTCGCCAATCGTCGTCCTGCTCAGCGCCCTGAACACTAGCAAAATTCGTAACACGATGCCGGGAACCCATTGCCCCCGAATTCGGTACCTGCCTGGACCGAGAGCAGGAGGCCCTTCAACGAGACTTGGAAATCCTTCACCTGGTGGAGCCGTTCCAGGGGAAAGGCCGAGGGGGAAAGTCAAGGGGAAAGGTCGAGGGGAATACTCAAGGGGCGCTATACTTCGTACGCACCAATGTATCGGTTCATCGCAATTTCAGTAATATCGCTCTGGAGCATGACTGCCCCAGGCCATCACTCCGTCATTGGGGTCTACGATGATCAGAAACGTTTCACCGTTGAGGTGGAAGTGAAGACATTCGAGTTGATCAGTCCTCATCCACTGATTCTTGTTCAAATTACCGATATCCCGGACGGACAGGTCATTGATGGTATCGAGATTGGGCAAACGTGGACGCTTGAGATGGATAACACGCGGGAACTGACCGCTCTCGGAATCAATAGCGAAACATTCATCCCGGGCGACCGGATCCTTGTAGCGGTAGATCCGAGTCGCAATACCGGTTACCGCGAGAACACCTTGTATTTGCGAGCTGTAGAACATCAAAGAGGAGGCTTTGTCTATATCCATAATGTGAGGCAATTGTTTCCAATCGATACGGCGGAAGATAACTTGTCAAGGCACTTGGACAAGATTAAATAGGAACCTGGGATGGGAGGATTCGCGATGATTCGGAAACTACTCGGTCTGGCCCTGCTGCTTCCCGGATCCGCCGTGTTGGGACACCACTCGGTCGCAGCCTATTTCGATACCAGCCAGGTCACCGAAGTCCAGGGCGAGTTGACCGAGGTGAGATGGCGCAATCCCCATATCGGCTTCACAATCATTGTTCGTGACGAGAATGGCCAGGAGACAAGCTGGGAGATCTCGGCTACATCGCTGAGCCATCTTGGTCGACTGGGTCTGACCGGCGATATGTTCACTGTCGGTGAGATGGTTACGTTTGCGGGATCGCCATCGAGACGCCCGATCCCTGCATTGCAAGCCACGAACATGTTGACGGCCGATGGCGAAGAGATCGCTATCAACACGTCGGGCCGGCGGCACTGGTCGCCGGGGATTGAGGACCGGCTCAGGGTGACCCCGGCTGACGTAGAGGCACGCGATGACGGAGACAATCCCGATCGAAGCCTGTTCAGAGTCTGGAGCACGCCCACCAGGGGCACTGACAGGGACGCCATCTGGGAAAGCAGTTACCCCCTGACCGCGGAGGCACGCGCCGCCCAGTCCGCCTGGGACCCCCTTACGGACAACCCCATCATCAACTGTGTTGGGAAGGGAATGCCCTCGATCATGAGTCCACCCTACCCCATGGAATTTATCGATCGGGGAGATGTCATCGTCTACCGCCAGGAAGAGTTCGATTCCGTTCGCACCATCCATATGGACCCGGCGACAACACCCGCTCCGGAACCAGGCAACATGGGCCATTCGGTCGGGCACTGGGAGGGCGAGAGGCTGGTAGTCAACACGATCCTGAGTACCTGGCCCTACTTCGACGGCCGCGGCATACCCATTAGCCCGGGTGCCGAGTATGAAGAGCGCTTTACGGTGTCCGACGACGGCAAGCGCCTGAATTACACGGTCCTTGTTGCCGACCCGACGACATTTACCGAGCCCGTGCTGCTGGACCGTTTCTGGCTATGGGTTCCCGGAGTTCAGGTAGAACGCTACGACTGCAGGCTATAGCAGGAAGCCACGGCGGATTGATTGAATCCGTTCGGACAAGGGGCCTGATTCCTGCTTTTCGTTGCTGCGCAGCGCGCGGCGCGCCTCGGCGGCCTTGATCGTGTTTGCCAGCAACATCGCAATCGTCAAGGGACCAACACCCCCTGGAACCGGTGTCAGCGCCCCGGCGACGCATGCGACCTCCGGATGCACGTCGCCGGTCACGACCGACCCGCGCTTGTCGAAAGCCGCCAGCTTCCTGGAACCGGCCCCGAACAGTTGCTCAACCTGGGCGCGGTTGGTGAGACGATTCATCCCGACGTCGACAACCGTCGCCCCCGATTTCACGAAATCCGGCGTCACGAACGCCGCCCGGCCGATGGCCGCCACCAGGATATCGGCAGACGCCGCAACCGCGGGCAAGTCGACCGTCTTCGAATGGCAGATCGTCACCGTGGCGTGACGGTGCAGCAGCAGCATGGCCATCGGCTTGCCGACGATATCGCTGCGACCGATCACCACCGCGCGGGCACCGGCAATCTCGACGCCTTCCCGGTCAAGCAGCTCTATGATTCCCGACGGCGTGCAGGGCGCAAGCGCAGGACGATTCTGGACGAGACGCCCCACGTTGACCGGGTTGAACCCGTCGACGTCTTTCGCCGGGTCGATCATGTCGAACACACGCCGCTCGGCGTCACCCCCCATCGCCTCGGGGAGCGGCGACTGCACCAGGATGCCGTCGTGCGAGCCACTGGCGTTGAACTCCCGGACGATTGCCAGGGCTTCCTCAAGCGACGCGGTCTCGGAGAGACGCCTCAGGTCACTCGCCATCCCGAGTTCCTCACTGATCTTTATCTTGTTGCGGACGTAGATCTCCGACCCCGGATCGCTCCCCGCCAGAAGAATGCCGAGCATGGGAGCGCGACCGGCCTGACGGGCGAACGTATCGATCCTCGACCGTAGCCCCTCCCGTATCCGGGCAGCCACAGTCTTGCCGTCGAGTACTCGAGCTGTCGTCGGGTTTCCCATCACCGGTGGTTCTCACTGGTCTGTCGGATGGTCATGCAACAGGCGCGCTCATTCTATCTGCCGGTTCCGAAACCGTCCATCTCCCAATTCGACTTCCCTGGTTTTGTCCGAAAAACCGTGCTGCTCCGCTCGGTCGCTCCAATGCGCCTGCCATGGGGCCTTTGAAAGTACTATCCTTCTGTACGAAGGCGGTGTTACGGAGATTTGATTGAGTTTCCTGGAAATCCTTGAGTCAACCGCCTTCTCGGAATGGGTATTGACGTCCATGCTCGGGTTTCCGACCCTGATCGCCGTTCATTCGATCGGGATGGCCGTTGCAGCCGGACTGACGATCGTTGTCACCTTGTACCTCAACCGCTTCTTCGCAGGCATTACCGAAGCGAAGCTGCCCGGATTTCTCCGCATCGCGACGTGGGGGTTCATGCTGAACCTGGTAACGGGGCTCGCACTCTTTGTATCCCGCGGGACTGCCTACATCACCAACACCACCTTCCTGGTGAAGATGCTGTTGGTATTGATCAGCGGAACAATTCTCGTATGGCTCAAGGCACATCTCGCCGAACTCGCGAAGGGATCCAGGGAAGTGTGCAATAGCGTCCCGGCCCGTCGCCTGTCCCTGGTGGCCAGTGCGACCTGGATCGGCGCGATTATCACCGGCCGCCTGATTGCCTACGTGGGGTCGGTCTATTGATGGGCCTGGAAAAACTGGGTTGGCTCGCGGACACGTTTCTGGGGGAGTGGGTCATTTCGTCGGCAGCCATCTGGCCGACTCTTGAATGCATCCACTTCGTCAGCCTGTGCTTTTTAATGGGGGGCATGCTGATGATCGATCTCCGGCTAACCGGGTTCTACCGGGATCCTTGCACCGAGTTGGTCAAAAGGCTGCTGCACCTGGTACTCGTCGCATTTCTTGTGAACTTCACCACGGGGGTAATGTTTTTTGCCGGTAACGCGCCCAAGTATATTGACAACCCGGCCTTTGAGATAAAGCTGAGCCTGATCATCCTCGCCGGATTGAACGCCCTGTACTTCAAGTTCAGGTTGTCTCATCTGTTGGCCACGGAGGAGGTCACGGGGGTGTCGAAGTTTGTGGGTTATTTCTCCCTGCTGCTGTGGGCGGGCGTCATCGTCTGTGGCCGGATGATCACGTTTTATGCCCGCTAGGAAACGTGGCCCGGCACACACAAAACATCGCGGGATCGATTGCCGTAAACGTATAGTTCAGCCGGTCGCCATCTTCTGCTATCGCGAACGTTGCGATGTAACGCGTCTGATCCGACTGCGGCGTGCCGCAGGGGTGGAATAGGGGCCAATCGATACGATCAGTCGTCACGATGCGGTGAGTTCCGCGAGTACTCAGATCTCCGGCGATCAGGAACTCTCGTCATCGCGTCCGGCTGGTTTCGCTGCCGCGCAAGCTGGCGACCTCTTCTTGCAACGCCAGATACTCTGAGCGCTCTTCGGAAGACAACTCGCCTGTGAGCAAATTGTTGTGTTCGTACGGATCTGACTGCAGGTCGTAGAATTCCTCTACGCCGTCGAACTTCAGTAACTTGTAACGCTCGTTGCGCATTGCAGAGTAGGCGGTCGGGACGCCGGCGAAACCACCGAAGAACTCGTCTGCAAAGATCCAGTCGCGAGGAGTGGCCGTGGGGTTTGAAAGCGTTGGAAGGAAACTGGTCGAGTCGTGGGTTACTTCGGCGGGAATTGTTGTTGCCGGCTCGATGCCCGCCATCTCCATAATCGTCGCGAACAGATCCACGGAGTTTACTAGTGCTTCCGAGATCGCACCGCGTTGTACGCCGGGTCCGGTCACGACAAACGGCACGTTGACGCCGCCTCTGTAGACCGTCCCTTTGGCGCGTCCGGCCTGGAACGGCGCCGACACGAGGCCGCTCGGCGTGCCGTTGTCTCCCATGAAAATCACATAGGTATTCTCACGGGCTTCGGGCTCAAGCGATGCGAGCAACCGGCCGATTTGTGCGTCCATGGCTTCGATCATTGCGGGGAAGTTCGAATCCGAAGTCCCAGTTCGCGCATCGTCGGGGGGCAGATGCAGCGGACCGTGAGGCAGGTTGAACGCGAACCACAGGAACCAGGGATTCTCGCCCTGTTCATCGATCCAGGCGATGGCGTCATCGACTTTATCGGTTGGTGCATAGCCGGTCGTCCCGGCTACCTCGCCATCGATGACTTTGTTCCAGGCGAAATAGGATTCGACTCCGCCCGTAATGCTTCCGGAATAATGATCGAAGCCGACGCGATTCGGATGGTTCAGCCAGCCGTTGGACGAGTCCGCCAGATGCCACTTGCCGATAGCGGCGGTGGAGTAACCGAGCTCAGCATTGTCATTGAAGGCCATGGGTAGCGTGTACTCGTCGACGCTCAAGCCGTAGCGTGGCAGTGACTGGAGACCAGCGCCGCCCATTCCCATTCCGGCAGCCATCTCGCCGGCCATACCACCGCCCATGCCTGTCGACATGTTGGGAAGAGCCCAGTCAGGCACGACCGGGCGTTCCGGCAGGGGCCCAAGCGCTGTAACGGGTGCCCCGATTCCCGTCCGGAATCCGTAACGGCCGGTCATGATCGTCGCCCGGGTCGGCGAACAGGCGGGCTGCGACCAAAAATTGTTAAAGCGCAAACCCTCTCGAGCCATCTCATCCAAATGGGGGGTGGCCGGCGGGTTCTCGCCCAGGCCGTAGGAACGCAGAGTCTCGACACCCATGTCATCGCCGATAATCAGCAGGATGTTGGCGGCGGACACGGCTGTCGCCGGGACGGCCGCCGCAAGAACGAACGACGCCGTGAGCAGCCGAACGTTATGCGTGACCATTAAGTAAATACCGCGCATCGTTAATTGCTCCGAGCACCGCAGTGATATCCTTGACTTCCAAATAGACTGGCCCGTCGACCGAGAACTACACATCATCATGCAGCAGTTGGGCACGTTCAGCCTGCCTGATATCCCCCGAAACCACCTTATATCGGTACCTGGCAAATGAAAAGAGAACTTTCAGACGTATTTGCGGTAACACTCGCTGCGCTGTCGCTTCCTCCTGTATCTTTTGCCCACCATGCCTTTGCACCGCATTTCGATACCAATATCGAGATCAACCTGATAGGCACTATTACCGAATACAGATTCGTTAATCCGCATTCCTACATCTATTTCGATGTCGAAGAAGGCGGCGAAACGGTTAGTTGGCGATGCGAGATGGGTCCCGCCGCACGTTTGAAGCAGATGGGCTGGCGCGAGGATCTTTTTGTGCCCGGCCAGACTGTCGACATGACCGGTAACCCTGCGCGTCGTGAAGAGAATGTGTGCATCCTGGGGACGATGCGGCTTGAAAGTGGCCTGGAGCTAGCACGGGACGGCCCTCGCTCTCGTGTCAATATCGAGCGGGACGATGAACCTGTCCGAGCCGAAGAAGAGATAGTTGGCGCCCTGGACAGGCCAAAATACCTGGAGAATGCGCAACCGAATATTTCCGGCTCATGGCGTACCGTTTCTAACGGCCCAAACGCCGTTGTTAAGCCGTCTGGGGCGCGAATCATATCCACGGCCACAGGCCGGGCGGCCGCCGAGGGTTATGACATGCGCTTCGATAGTCCACTAATGCGGTGCCATTACGTCAACCTCATAACGGGACTTAATCATGGCAACATGGTAAACGAAATCGACCAGGGCAAGGATGACCTAACCATTCAGTACGGGTTCATGGATGCGGTCAGAGTTATTCATATGAATTTGGACCGGCATCCAGACAACATTGCTCCCAGCGCCACGGGCCATTCAATCGGTGCGTGGGACGGCGGTACGTTGGTGGTCGATACGATCGGCTTTGAGCCTGGGGTGCTGGAGCATCTAACCGGTGTTAAACACAGCGACCAATTGCATGTCGTTGAGCGGTTCTTTATTGACGAGCAAACAAACTTTCTAATGCGCGAATATACCCTGACTGACCCTTTATATATTGAGGGAGAATATTCAAACATGGACGCACAGGAACTCGTAGATGTTCCTTATGAGCCTTATAACTGTATTGAGCTCACGGGCAAAAACAACATCCGGCCCGGTGAACGGGTCATATACCACAATGGTGTCGGCTCGGTGAATTTCGTACCGGAAGAGCAGGCTGATTAGGCGCGCTGCGCCGGAGACGAGAAGTGTAGCTCGCTCAGGCGCAGGCCTGATTGCACCTCACTATTCAACGGTATAGGAATAATTCACATCCCCGTGTCGGCGACTGCCCACCTCATGCTCCGGCAGGTAAGAACGTACGTAGTCGACCTGTACATTTTCGGGCGAGACGGTGACGTTCAGATACCCCGAATTGTCCAGGACGCCTCCGGACAGGTAGGCATTCCTGTTGCGAGCCGTGTAGGTGTCGTCGGCCGGGTTAGGCACGGACTGATAAACGACGCCATCGAGTTCCTGGTGCGCGAAGATATGATCGTGAGCCTGGAAGAAAATGGTGACGCCGTTTTCGACCATCAGCTGGTGTATCGGCAACTCCCAATTGGGACGCTGTGTGTCGAATTCCCACTCACCGTCGTCCGTGTAACCGCCCCACTCGTATTTGGTTGCGCGTTCGATTCCGCCGCGCCCCGTGCCGAGTACATGATGGGTGAAAACGAACTTGTGCTCTGCATCGCTTTCCTCAAGAGTGGCTTTGAACCACTCGTATTGCGCGTCACCGATCGTCGCATCCCAGAGGTTACCGGTAGGTCGCGTGAGCGCTCTCCATTCGTCGACGATCTCACTCCAGGGTGGGTTGCTTCCCATCCCCATTGCCATGCCGCCATTGCCGCCATTGCCGCCGCCGATACCCTCCGTCACACGGGTCGAGTGCCAGTAGGGATCGAGAGAGACAAACAGCGCATCGCCCCACTTGAACGCGAAGTAGTCCCCCAGCAGGCCGATTCCGGGCACGGGCTCCGGGTTGCCACTGTAAAATTCATCCGGGGTCGGCACGGGGAAGAAACGATTTCGCGCTCTTCCAGCAAAAATGGCAACATCATGAAGCACCGTACCGAGCAGGCTGCGCCGAGCCTCCTCGTGATTTCCGTTGACTGGAAAGAGCGCTGTCGAGTTCGCCATGAGCCCAAGAAATCGCCGTTGATTGATGTAGATATCGTCGACGAACTTCTGGGTAAGCAGGCTGCGGTCGCCCTGAAAGAAGTCCGGCACCTGAGGTGAAATGCTGAAATCATCGCCGAGCATGAAGTAAAGGTCCGGCTGCGCATCCGCAACAAGCCGCATCGTCCGAGCGTAGAGGTCCGGGTGATACATGCTTCTGCGACGTTCAGGGTGAGAGTCGCCCTGTACGCCGAAGCTGAAAGTGGCGCCCTTCGATCGCTGCGTTCGAAACGAATGCTCATCACCCGCACGGCTTCCGTCGGTGTCCATATAGGTCACGCGATAGTAGTAGCGGCGGTCGGGTGCCAGTTCCGTGATCGCAACCGCGGCCGTTCCGTCGGCCGAAGCCGCAGTCGACGCCGTGCTTTGCGAGAGCCGTTCGGGCGCTTCACGGTATTCGACGGAGACCTCGGTACCTTCCTCGGCGAGGACATGAACCACGATGGAGGTGTCTGTCGGGCGGCCGAGAATGATGTTCTCGCCATCTCCGGTCTGCGCGGCAGACCGAAGCGCTACGGCTGCAAGCCCTGCAGAAAGAAGAAGTACAAGCAGTGCGCGTTTATCGCCCATAGTTGGCCTCCCTCCCAAAAGCCACCCCCCTTGATCGAGAGATCTTTGTACGTCATCGGCGGTTGTACGCCGAACAGTTCTTCTTCCCTCTGGCGATCTGGTCGTGACCCCGATTCTACGCCGACTTCGGTCGAGGTGTGTCGGAGCGACCGCGATTCCTGTGGTTTCCGACGCCGGGCCCCAAAGGACCCGGCGCTCCTGTTGGCGTTACGCCCCTGGCGATCAGTCGCCGCCCGACATCACCGGCATGAACTTCTGAATCCGTTTCCCGTTGTCGACTTCGCCGGTGAAGACGTTCCCCATCGAGTCGATCCCGATCGCATTGGGGAAGTGCATCTGCCCGGCCAGGCGGCCGTGCTCGCTGAAGTGACCGAGCGTCTCGCCGCTCTCACGATCGATGACCCAGACCACGTGGTTGTTCCCGTCGGCTTCGAAGAGATACTTCTGCTCCGGGTCCTTGGAAACGATCAGCTTGTACATGGTGCCGCAGGGGCCCCAGGTGCCCTCCCCGAGCGTCAGGCCACCGCATCCTCGTGCCGGCGTGTTGGGTGCAACGAAGATGTTCTGCAGCCACTCGCCCGCGGTCGAAAACACCTGGATTCGGTTCGACCCGCGCTCGCCGACGTATACCTTTCGGTCGTTCGAGATCTCGATGAAGTGCAGAGCAGGCGCGAAGTCCCTGACTTCGGGCGGCGGCCCGCCGTCCCACGTGTAGCCCGGAATCGGTTCGTTCGAGATCTCGCTCAGCGACATCCCGTGGCCGCCCCAACCCCGCTTGAACTCGCCGGTGGAAGCGTCGAAGACGACCACGCGCTTCTGGTCGATGATGTACAGCTCGTTGTCGACCTCGTCGAGCTGGAAGCGCCCCTTGTTGCGGAAGGCGTCGGTTTCCTGGTTGTTCTCGACGTTGGGTGTGCCCGGCGGCTGCCGATGGCCGAAATCCCACACCAACTCGCCTTCGCGCGTGAACTTCAGGATGCTGTCCTGCGGCCCGGTGCCGGCGACCCAGACGAAGCCTTGCGTATCGGCGATCACCGTCTGCAACGCAGTCGGCCACAGCGGGTGATGATCGGCATCGCCCCAGGCGTTCACCACGTTGCCCTCCTGATCCAGCTCGATGATCTCGGGACCCAGGACGCAGCACAATCCGTTGCCGTTGATATCGCCGCTGATCTCATTCGGCGTGGCAGCCCGGTTGCGGTTTATGAACCAGACGTGGTCCATGTGATCGACATAGAGCCCGGTGACCTGCTGCATGCCCCACCGGTTGGGGAGCGGTTTCGGCCAGAACGGGTCCACCTGGTACATTGGCGCCCCGTTTTCATCCAGCGCCTGTCCCTCAACCACCTGCGCGTTTGCCACCGGTCCCCCGGCAAGCGCCAGACCGGCGCCGATGACGAGGGCAAGGCCGTAGAACGACCATTGATGCGTTGTTGTTTTCACTAGAGATTCCTCCTGCTCGTAACTCCTTCCATTAGTACTGCCTGGAACGCCGCGCCGCCGGCGAGTCAAGTCGTACCGAATGGGCAATACGCTACCACATCGAGAAGGCTTTGCAGAGGATACGTGGCGTGTAGAGTGGAATCCGTGGATAACGCGAAGATGTGAGCCAATTAAAACAACGCAATGTTTGGTTCATATTGGCGCGTGCCTAGTAGAGTTAGGGACCGCACTCGCATTCAAAGGAGAAAAACATGCGTAACATAATCGTCGGATCGCTTTCGCTGGTGTTCTTTGGGAGTTGTTACGCTCAGGACTCGATCCCGGGCTCGGGATTCGCGGCGATTCCCGGCCAGAAAGGTGGGCAGGACGTGTTCGGCGCCTACGATGTGGTGGAGGGGTGGCCGCAGAACACCTCGACGCTGCCGGGTCACCAGGACTGGACATGGGGCGCAGGGCAAGGTGTCTTCGCCGAGAGCCCGGATCGGGTCTTCGTCCTGGTCCGCGGGGAGTTGCCCAACATCGAGCGGCCCGAACCCAGGCGGCGTCCGGAAATTGGGCCGAGCATCGCCTTCCCGATCAACCGAGTTCCGTGGCGCGACGCAACGAGCGCGAGCCTGCCCGCGGCGCTGGATGGCCCGACCCGCCCGCAAACGAGCGTTCGCGGCGAGCTTGGTGTGGACGTCCGCTGGGAACATTGCATCCTGGTTTTCAATCGGGAGGGTGAGCTTGTCGAGTCGTGGACTCAGTGGGACGAGATGCTCCGCCGGCCGCATGCCATTTACATCAGCCCCTACGATCCCGAAAAGCATGTCTGGATCGTGGATGACTATCGCCATGCGATTTTCAAGTTTACGAACGACGGTACGGAACTGGTGCAAACGCTCGGCGTGCCGAACGAGTCCGGCGATGACGAAAACCACTTCTTCCGACCGACATTCATGGCGTGGAACACCGATGGCAGCTTCTACGTGGCGGATGGCTATGCAAACACGCGCGTGGTTCGTTTTGACGCGGACGGAAACTACATGATGGAGTGGGGTCAGAGGGGCACCCCCCCAAATGAAACGCGCCCGGGCTATTTCAATAACGTCCACGGCGTCGCCGTCGACCCCGCCACCAACCGAGTCTTCGTAAACGACCGGAACAATCATCGAATTCAGGTGTTTACGGAGGATGGGGAGTTTCTCAACGACTGGATCGTCGGCAGGGACCCATCGAATATCCACCTGATCATCATCGATTCGAACAGCAATCTCTGGGCCTACGATCGGGGGACGCACAAGGTCCTGAAATACGACCTGGACGGTAACTTCCTCTATCAGTTCGGTACGTTCGGGAACTTCCCGGGCGGGTTCTGGGGCGTGCATGGCATGGCCGTGGACCAGGAAGGGAACTTCTATGTGTCCGAGGTGGATAACGGTGGGGCGCAGAAATTCGTGCCGCGCCCGGGTGCGAATCCGGACTTCCTGGTGGGAACGCCGGTGTATTCGGCCTGGGAGTGAACCAGCGTGACGACGGTGAATCGGACGATCTGACTCACCTCTTCCGCAACCGGCAGGACAATCTACGCCGATGAGCGCACCCCGGTTGAAAATCCTCCTTTGTATCGCAGTCGGGCTGGTTGCGAGCGATGGCCCGGACGGTACCCTCTACGCCCAGAATCTGCCGTTCACCGTGACGGACGTTGTGCAGTTCAATGAACCCTGGGCGATGGCCTTTCTGCCGAACGGGCGGTTGCTCGTCAGCGAGAAACGCGGCGCGCTCAAGGCTTACGACATGGATGACGGGATCGCCGATGTCGCTGGCGTGCCGGACGTGAGCTACGGTGGACAGGGAGGATTCGGCGACATCGTGCTGCACCCGGAGTTTGCTGACAACGATTTGCTATATATGAGCTATGCGGAAGACGGTGGCCGCGGTACGCGCGGTGCCGCCGTAGCTCGTGCCAGGCTTGTGCTCGAAGACAATCGACACGAGCTCGCCGAGCTCGAAGTCATCTGGCGCCAGGTTCCGAAAGTATCCGGAAGAGGGCACTTCGGACACCGTATGGCTTTCGATACGGATGGATACCTCTGGATCAGCTCTGGCGAGCGCCAGAAGTTCGATCCTTCTCAGGATATGGACTCGAACCTCGGCAAGATCGTACGGTTGTACGACGATGGCTCCATCCCTGCCGACAATCCCTTTGCCGATCGGGGTGACGTCACGTCTCAGATCTGGTCGCTTGGCCATCGAAATCCGCTTGGGCTCGCGTTCGACGGCAACGGACAGCCATGGAGCGTTGAAATGGGTCCCCGCGGTGGTGACGAACTCAATCTCGTGCGCAGGGGGGCGAATTACGGTTATCCGACCGTCTCAAATGGCAACCACTACAGTGGCCGGCCGATTCCCGATCACGACACACGACCGGAATTCAACGAACCCGCCGTCAGTTGGACTCCGGTGATTTCACCGTCGAGCCTGATGTTCTACAGCGGCAGCGAGTTCCCTGAGTGGCACGGAGATGCCTTCATCGGGGGGCTTTCTTCACGGTCGCTGGTGCGTGTCGAGTTCGATGGCCAGGCAGCGCGAGAAGCCCAGCGTTTCAGCATGCGTCAGCGCATTCGCGCCGTTGCACAAGGACCTGACGGCGCGCTCTGGGCGCTGGAGGATGGCCGCCGCGGCTCGGGCGGGCGTCTTCTGAGACTCACCGCCCCCGGAAGCAACGACAGTGCGCAATGAGGATCGCTTCTGCAATCGCCAGGCCGAAGCAGCCGGGCAGGCGGCGCTCGCGCGTCAGGAAGTATTCGTCGAGCTCACCGATCACCCCATGTGGCACTGCGACCCCATCGGGATGCCCCTGGCGATGGACACGGGA
The DNA here is from genome assembly GCA_965262365.1 of Candidatus Rariloculaceae bacterium. GTDB lineage: Bacteria > Pseudomonadota > Gammaproteobacteria > Steroidobacterales > Rariloculaceae > UBA6522. The sequence goes on along the minus strand of OZ253541.1, from coordinate 607,656 downwards.
GCGCCGATCGAGTTCATCGACCGGGGCGAGGAGATTCACCTGCGCCTGAGCCAGCCGAGGTCATCGCCTCTCTCGACGAGCGCCTTCACCGTGGGGCTCGTGTCGAGCGCATCGGCGTCGATGGAATCGGCTCTGAGCTTCAGATGGGCGAATAGTGTGCGTTCGCTGCTGCTCACCGAGCGTACCGAGGCCTTTCCGTCCCCATTCGCACCGAACTCGGCCGCAAACAGCTTCAGGCGCACGGAGCCGCTGACGTTTCCGCCTATGACAAGGACCCTGCCATTGTGCTCGTCGACCGTGACCGCGATGTCGCAGTGAGAGCGAACCCCCTCGCCGATGTCCCTGCGCCGCTGCGCGATCGAGTGATACGCCGAGCGCCGCGCGGAGCACAGCAGATCGCCCGGCTCGATCGGCATCTCGCCGACGTCGTATGCGACGTAAGCGGCATCCGGGTCATCGCCGTAGCGCGCTTCGATGGCCTGATCGATATAAACGTAGTGCGCGATATGGCGCCGAAACAGGTCTTCCGCGCCAAGACCGCCCTCGCACATGACCCACGATATGAACGCTGCCGACCATGGATCGTCCCAGCGCGCCCCGCCGCCGTACGGCCCGTTCCAGACGGCGTTCTGCCGGTCGAGGATCCACGCGCCATCGTCCGTAACGGCCCAATAGCCTGCGATCGAGTCCGCTACGCGCGCCGATTCCCCTAGCTCCTGCAACGAGCGCGGGCGCCGCCGGCGGGACTGCTGCTGTTGCGAGTCGTCGTTGCCCGCCTGGTCGACGACGGTGAACCCGAAGAAGCCCCACTCCTGCACGGCGATGTCGACGATCCTGCGCCTGAGTTCGTCCGCCGGCGCCATCCGGCACGCACGCTCGACGACCCGCATGCCGCCCGGTGCTCCGGTCACGCGCACGGCGGGAGGCGATACGTCGAGTTGCTCGGCCGCGAGCCGATCCAGGTGGATCTGCTGTGCGTTCGCGCCCGATGCTGCGGCCAACGCAACGGCCAGGGCGAGGAGAAATTTCTTCACGGTATCGGTGCGTTGAATCATCGCGACGTTAATCTAACAGATTCGGTCGGAGAAAGAGAAACGAACGGGTCCGGCTACCGGGGCGGGTCGTGCTTTGCGCCGAGGCCCCTCTCAGGCGCTCCAATACGCCGGCCATCGGGCCTTTGAAAGTACTATCCCTACCGAAGTTGGCGCGCTGACGCGTTGCGCAAGTAGCCCGTGAGTCAGGTAGAATCCGGCAGAAGGCTGCCTCTCATGAACGGGACCTCCGGGGAGGGCAAAAGATAATGAACAAGCTGTGGGCGATGGCTCTTCCGGTGATTCCCTCTCTCCCGGGTGCGCAGGAGATCGCCAGCGAAATCGTTCGAAATTACGCCGCCTGTTTCGGCGCCTGCGAAACTAGCCTGGCATGAGACCCCACGGCACGATGGTTGTGAGTTTCACGGTAGCGATCGTGGCCATTGCGTGCATTCAGGCCCCGCCGCTCCGGAGTCAGACGACGGACTATACGGCGCCGCGCACGCCTGACGGGCGACCGGACCTCAACGGAATCTGGCAGGCCATTAACACGGCAAACTACGACATTCAGGCCCACCCGGCGCGCCCCGCGCTGGCTGTGGTTCCCGCTCCGGCGCGCTCCGAGCCCGCTGGATTGGGCCGGGCCACCGTTTCGGAGTTGCCCGTTCCGGCGATTCGGGCCCTGGGAGCGGTGGGTGGGGTTCCCGCGGGGGCGGGTGTGGTGGTCGGTCACGAGATTCCCTACCAGCCATGGGCGGCGGCCAGAAAGATCGAGAATGCCCGGAACTGGCTGGAACGCGACCCGGAGATCAAGTGCTACATGCCCGGCGTTCCCCGCGCGACCTACATGCCGTATCCGTTCCAGATCATTCAGGGGAACGACCGGATTCTGATCGCCTACGAGTTCGCGGGCACGACGCGCACCATCCATATGGACGACGTAGGCGACAGCCCCAGCCAGACATGGATGGGTTGGTCGCGCGGTCGCTGGGAGGAAGAAACGCTTGTCGTGGACGTGAACAGCTTCAACGGTGAAACCTGGTTCGACAGGGCCGGCAACTTCCACAGCGACGCGCTGCACGTCGTGGAGCGCTACACCCCGATCAGCCCCTACCACCTGATGTACGAAGCCACGATCGAGGATCCAGAGGTTTTCACACGACCCTGGACGATGAGAATGCCGCTCTACCGGCGTCTCGAGCCCGATGCACGAGTGCTGGAGTACGAGTGCGTGGAATTCGTGGAACAGCTCATGTTCGGCGAACTGGGACTCATCGACCCCGAGAGCGGTCTGCCGAATGAATGAAAGGAGGCTCGGATGAAGCAACGATACGGTTTCCCGATCGGTATACAGTGGGCGGCCGCGGCGCTCGTCGGGGCGTCCATGGGCGGGCCTCTCGTGGCACAGGAGGACTGGACGCAATCCCGCACGGCATGGGGCGACCCTGATTTTCAGGGCGTCTGGAGATACCTGGCGACGATCCCCCTGGAGCGACCGAATCGGTTCGAGGGACGGCCGCATCTGACGGATGAAGAAGTGGCCGAGATCACGCGGATCGAGCAGGAACAGGTGGCGGGCCGGCTCGCGGGCCTCGACGGGACCGCTGTCGGCCGACGATCGTTGGCAGAATCCCCGATCACGGGAAACGAGTACAACAGTTTCTGGCAGGACCCCGGGCGGGCGAGACATGTGTACAGGCAGACATCCCTGATCGTCGATCCAGACGACGGAAAGTTGCCCTACACGGCCGACGCGCGTGAAGCCGACGTCCGCGCCGAGGCTCGCTACGGAGTCGGTCCCTACGAATCGTACCTGGATCCGGATACCGGGGAACGCTGCCTGACCGATGGCGTGACCGGCATGATGTGGCAAGGCCCGAACGGCGGTCACAATCGCATCGTGCAGAGCCCGGGCTACGTCACGATCGTTCACGAAGAGTTTGGCGATCGACGCATCATCCCCGTGGACGGGCGGCCGCACCCGAGCGTCCCACAGTGGCTCGGGAACCCGATCGGCCATTGGGACGGCGACACGCTGGTCGTGGAGACCACCGAATTTCTCGACCGGACCAACTACGAGTGGCGGAGCCCCTGGCATCGAGCGTCCGGGTCCCTGCGGCTGGTCGAGCGCTTCCGGCAGGTGAGCGCGGACACCATGGAATACACGATCACCGTCGAGGACCCGACGACGTTTACGAGGCCCTGGACGGCGGTGGTCCCGATCTCGAAGCTCCCCGAAGGCACACAGATTTACGAATACGCGTGTCACGAGGGAAATTACGCGATGGCCAATCTCCTCAGCGCCGGTCGCGCCGAGGCCGCGGATGCGCAGTCGCCGTCGCCGGATTGACAATCAGGGGGGTGCTCATGCATATCTACCGCATCGGACTGTTTGCAGGTATGGTCCTGGTTCTGTCGGGCGGACCCGTCCGCGCGCATCATGCCTTCGCGGCGGAGTTCGACTCGGAAAAACCGGTCGAATTGCGCGGAACCATCGCCAGGCTGGAATTGATCAATCCGCACTCGTGGATCCATCTGGATGTTGAGAAGCCCGACGGCGCCGTGGAGCGGTGGATGATCGAAGGCGGCCCACCGAATACATTGTTCAGGCGCGGCTTCACGCAGGCTTCGCTGCCCGTCGGGACCGAGATTGTCGTCACTGGATTCCAGGCCAGGGACGGATCCCTGAAAGCGAACGGCAGGGACATCACCTACACGGACGGGAGCCGGCCGTTCATCGGTACGTTCGGCACCGGTTCGCCGTGACACCGCTCACACAGGGGCCCGCCATTTCAACGATGGCCCGGACGCGGATCTTGCTGGGGTGTCTGCTGCTTCTGGTCAAGCCGCTGGCGGCCCAGGGGCTGCCGGAAGGCGACCCCGATGAGTTGGGGCTCTCCTCCGCTCGCCTGCAAAGAATCGAGCAGTTGATCTCGACCGCGATCGACAACGAGGAAATTGCGGGCGCGGTTGCACTGGTCGCGCGCCACGGTCGCGTCGCTTTCCTGGACGCGTTCGGGATGGCCGATAGCGATGATCGGGAACCGATGGAGACGGACACGATCTTCCGGATCGCTTCGATGACGAAACCCGTCACGAGTCTGGCTGTCATGATGCTCCATGAGGAGGGCCACTTCCTCTTGAGGGACCCGGTATCGAAATTCATTCCCCAGTTCAAGGACCCGCGGGTTCTGGTCTCGGGCTCCCCCGACGTCGAGTCGAGGCCCGCCGAAGGCGAAATCACGATTCAACAACTGCTTACGCACACCTCCGGAATAAGTTACCGGTTCAACGGTGACGCCGGGCATCGAGCGACGCTCGCTCGACTCTATCGCGATGCCGGTGTCTCCGATGGATTCACGGAAACGAACGGAACCATCGCCGACCTGAGCCACCAACTCGGTGAGCTGCCGCTGCTGTTCGAGCCGGGCGCCGAATTCGCCTATGGATTGTCCATCGATGTGCTCGGGCACCTCGTGGAGGTCGTTTCGGGGATGACCCTGGCCGAGTTCTTCGACACGCGGATATTTCAACCGCTTGAAATGACCGACACCCATTTCTACCTCAACGATCATGAGGCCGGGCGCCTGGCCTCGGTCTACACGTCGGGCGACGAAGGAGGCATTCGCGAGATTGAAGAAGGGCCTATTGACGACGGTTACCTGAACTACTCGGTCAGCTATCCCTACAGGGGGCCACGCACCTACTATTCCGGCGGGGCGGGGCTGGTCTCCACGGCAGCCGATTACGTTCGATTTCTTCAGATGCTGCTCAATGGAGGCGAGCTCGAGGGCGTTCGGTTAGTGAGCCGAAAGACGGTCGAGCTGATGACCACGAACAACATCGGCGAGCTCAGCGCCGGCGCCGGTGTCAAGTTCGGGTTGGGATTTGCCATCGTCGAGGACTCGGGGCTCCTGGGAGACTCCAGGTCCCGCGGAAGCTACTATTGGGGGGGCATTTTCAACACGAGATTCTTCGTCGACCCCTCAGAGCAACTGATTGGCGTATTCATGTCTCAGCGGTTTCCGCGTGATTCCGGGCTTATCCGGGACAGATTCATCAATGTCGTCTACCAGGCGGTAGCTGACTAGGAACCTGCGCCGCAAGATGTCCACGACAACTTCCGAATCCTGACCACGCCGTAATCGTCATCGTTACCGCCCGGTCAGTCCCTGCTAGGCGGTGTTGACCTGCAGCGGAGCGTGCGACTGATCCCGCCCGGCCGCGGCGTTGACGATCATGTCGGCCACCACGGGCGCACGATTGAAGTAGTGCCCGCCGAGCGCGTCGGAGATCGCGCAAAGCACGGCAGCCGCGGCGCTGCCCTGAACGGGCTCGCCAATGCCCTTGGAACCGACGGGGTTTTGCCCGTCCGCGATATCGACAGCCAGCGACTGCATTTCGCCAGGCGTATCGAGATAGGTCGGGAGCTTCGACTCGTACATGGTCGAGTTCGCCGGCAAGCCGTTCTGCCTGTCGTAAATGTGCCGTTCGCTCAGCGCCAGGCCGAAACCCATCACGGCGCCGCCCTTGATCTGGGTCGCGAGACCCTGAGGATGCAGCACGGTGCCGCAATCGGCGACTCCGAGAAAGTCGATGATCTCGTACTTGCCGGTTTCAAGATCGAGCTCTATCTCGACGAAGCCCGCGGAGATGGCCGGCACCATGGCGCTGTGCTCGAGGTTGTCCCTGGCGACGCCGATGAGCCCGGTTCCCGCGAGCGCAGCCACGGCCGTCTTCGTGATCCCGTTGAGATCGTCGGGTGCCTCGTGACCTGAGTACTTGCCCCCCAGCTCGACGGCGCGCTGCGCGGCGGCCGCGTAGGTCATCCTGACCTCGGGGTCGGCCTTCGAGAAGACCGTCTCGTCTGCGATGTCATAGTCGGCGGGCGAACCGCCCAGATCCATCGCCGCGATTTCCTTGAGTTTCTCGCGCGCGTCGATGGCCGCAACATAGTTCGTTCGCGTCATCGTGAACGACGTGTTGCTGCCGGACTGTGACGAAGACCACGGCAGATGGCGCCGCGAGTCGCCGCGTACCACAACGCAGTTCTCCCAATCGCACTTGAGAATTTCGGCTGCGACGCGGGAAGTCGCCGTATGGGAGTAGGTTCCGAGGTTGCCGATGCCGGAGTGGATGTGCAGCTTGCCGTCGGGGGTCAGCCGCACGAGGCCGTCGTAGCCGCTGCGTCCCGCGGAATGGAACGCCTGACCAACCCCGATACCCGTGACCTTCGAGCCCCTGGTCTGGCCGCTCCGTGTCCGCCGCTCGGCCCAGTTGAACGCCTCCGCGCCGCGGTCGAGCATCTCTCGCTGATATGCGCTCGTGACCGGCCCCTGCGTGCCGTCGTACTTTCCGCTGTTGTCGGCGGCGTTGATGCGGCGCAGCTCAACGGGGTCGATGTCGAGTGCCTTCGCCGCCTTGTCGAGCAGCGGCTCGACCGCCATCGCGATCTGGTTTTGCCCCGGACCGCGCTGCGCACCGGTCGGCGGTGTGTTGCTGCTGAGCGCGATTCCGCGGTAACGCATCGCGACGGGCTGATACAACAGCGTCACGGCGCCGGCTGCCGCGCCGAAATCGCCACCACCACCGTAGGGCCCGTTCTGCTGTACGACGTATAGATCCGTGGCCGTGAGACGCCCGTCGGCGCTGAAGCCCATCTTGATCCGCCCCTGAAACGCGGGCCGTGACGAGCCGAGCATCACTTCTTCGGCGCGATTGACCCGCAGCATCACGGGGCGGGCCGCTTTTCTGGCCATCTGAATCGCGATGCCCATAAGCGGATAGGCCCCGATCTTCGAGCCGAACCCGCCGCCGCAAAACTCGGAGATATAGACGAGATCGTCCACCTCGACACCGGCCATGCGGGCGATGCTCGGCAGGGCGGAAGTCTGGCTCTGGGTAGAGCCGTGCACGTAGCATTTCCCGTTCTGCCAATACGCCATGCAGGTTCGCGGTTCGAGGCTGTTGTGCGAGAGGTTCTGTGTGACGAAAGTCTCGTCGAGCACGAACGCGGCTTCGGCCATGTTCCCCTCGACATCGCCGAAGGACCACTCGTCCGAGGGCTCACCGGCCGGGAGCTGTCCTTCCTCGACGGAGGCGAAATCGGCGGCCGTCCACTTGACGGTCTGCACATTCCGGCGACCGGCGACCACATTGCCGTCGCTGCGCGCGTTCGGACCGCCCGGGAAGAGGCTGTCGAGCGGATCGACGGAGAAAGGCAGGGGCTCGAGCTCCAGGTCGATCCTGTCGATCGCGTCCTGGGCCAGCGTCTCGCTCACCGCAGCGACCGCAAGGATCGGCTCGCCGGCGAACGTCGGCTCATTCGTCAGCAGCGGTTGGTTGGGCGCAGTCGTTTCGGGCAGATCGTCGGCTGTCAGCACGGCCACGACGCCGTCCATCGCGAGCGCCTCGGACGCGTCGATCCGGGTCACGCGCGCATGCGGCAACCCGCTGTGCAGCAGGCGGCAGAACACCATGCCATCGGCGCGGAAGTCCTCGGCGTATTTCGCTTCTCCCGTAACCTTTGCCCTGATGTCCGGCGGCACGAAATTCTGACCAAGTAGTGTATACGCCATCTTGGGATCCCCCTTGTTGGGCCGAAGGCTCTCGAGCGTCGATCACTATTCTGCAAGCGAAACGGGGCGGCTTCAACCGCTTTTCGGCCGATTGCGGCCGAATGGTCCCATATGGGGCGGGTCGATGCCTCCGCGTGGCTGCTAGGGAACCGAGGCTAGAAATCGATCGATGGCGGCAAGTGCATCCGGCTCGTTGAGCCAGGGTGCGTGTCCCCGGTTGGCGACGGTGCAAGTGTGCAGGGTCGGGACGCGCTCGGCCATTTCGACGAAAGTCTCTGGAGCCAACAGGTCCGAGAACTCACCGCGCAAGGCGAGCAGGGGAAACTGCCCGAGTTTTTCGAACAGATCCCAGGGGTCCGCGGGTGCACCGCCGAGCTCCTGGAACGCCTTGCCGATGTTGGGATCGGATTTCAAGACTGGCTTACCGCCGGCGCCGATGCGGTAGGTGCGCCTCGTAATACCGTCCCAGGTGGCGGCATCGGCGTCAGGGCAGGCGACTTCGAACATTACCTTGACGTTGGCGATAGCGTCGCCCCAATTTTCGGCCGGCTTCAGCTTGCCGACATATTGGCTGATTCTGTGGATACCGTCCTGGGAGACTTCCGGACCGATATCGTTGATGATGGCGCCCGCAAACAGCTTCGGAGTTTGCCCGGCCAGAACCATTGTCACAATACCTCCCAGCGACGTACCGCAAAAGACCGCCGACTTTATTTTCAGGTGATCCAGCCATTCGACGACATCTTCAGCATAAGTTGTCGGAAAGTAGTTTCGGTAGTCGGGGTCGAAATCCGAACGGCCTCTTCCCCTGAAGTCGAGGGCAAGGACGCGCCGGGTAGGCTTGAGGTGCGCGGTGAGGTCTTCAAAGTCCTCGCTGTTGCGGGTGAGTCCATGAAGACAGACCACCGGCGCCAGTTTGCTGTCGGATGAGGTGAGAGAGTCGCGATAAAAGAACTTTAGTCCGCAACGGCTTTTGGAGAAACGCCCGATCATGACGGACACAACATCATTTCATCCGGAGCGAAACTTCGAAGGCGAGATCTTGTTCCAGCGGATGAATGCGCGCCGAAAGCTTCTCTCGTCCGAATAGTCGAGTTTTTCAGCGACTTCGCCAACGAGGTGATCTTGAGACAATAGACGCGTTGCGCGTGCGTTCAAGGCTTTTTGCCTGACCTGTTGAAACGATGTGTTCGATTCTGCCAGACGGCGCCGAAACGTCCTGGCACTGAGATTGAGCTGTGATGCCAACTCATTGGCCGACACGGTTTGCTTCAGTATCAGGTCAATAACCCTGTCGACGATCGGCACGTTCGCGGGCGAAACCCTGTGATTGCACTCAATCAAAGTGGCCACTTCGCCAAAGATAGCGCTTGGCTCCGGCAGATCGGCAGCTCGGAGTTTCACTGGCAACGAGGCGATGGAGTAGTCGTAGATCAAGGCGTAGTTCTTGCTTCCGTACGCGGTTGGCACGCCCCAGTACGCCAACTGGTTGAGTCGGTTACCCGTGTGTTTGGGGAAACTGCTCAGACGCCGTTTGGTCGTAACCTTGCACAGGTATGAATCAATGTTGGTATTCGCGCAAATACCAAACAGTGTGTGCATGAGTATCGCGATGCACTCGAGAAAACTGTGCAATTGCCTGGCCGTCAACTCGAATGGGGAGGGAAAATCCTTGTTGTCAATGGCGTAGATCAGCTTGTTACCCTGTGTGATTACGTGGTTGTAGACACGACCGTGCAATAGATTGAAGCCGTTCGCAATCTTGCCCAGCATGCGGTCAAAGCGGTCCGCGGCAACCGCCTGAGACAACACGAAGTGGAACGCGCCCGGCAACAGCGGTCGTTTTGACATTCGTACCGTCTCATCACTGGTCAGGTCGGCCAGTTTCCCAAGAAGCCTGAAGTAGTCGGAAACCAGCACGGGTTCCAATTCATCGCTGTCACCCGGTCGCTGGCGCCGCGTTTCTCGTAATACGACAGCCAGGTCGATACCGCTGGACCAGGCAGCTTTCGCCAGCGGTTCAAACAAGGAGCTGTCCACGCACGGAATGCCTGGGCTGGTCGCCAAACCTGAGTAGTTGCCGTAATTTGGCATATCTACACGGTACCACGATATTGGCCACAATTGTCCTTCATTCATGACCTATTTTGTCATTGCGGATCACCTCAAACAATCATCAAATACATAAGTAGGGAATATTCGATCCGCTGTACACACAGCTATAAATGGAGGAATTGCACCATGTGGCCCAACAAGACAGCTCGCCGTATTCGGCCGATCGCAGTCTCGAGCGCTATCGCAATTCTGGCTTATTTCGACCTGAGTATTGCCTGTGTCGCCCAAGAGGCGGCGCCCAATACGCAGGTCAATGAAATCGAGGAAATCATCGTCACCGCACGGCGCAGGGAGGAGTCGCTATGGACCGTGCCAGGTTCGGTTTCGGCCTTCAGTGAGCGCCAGCTTCGCGATTTGCAGGCGACCGATATGCGGCAAGTGCAATATGCGGTGCCGAACTTTCATTTTCAAAGAAGCGATTCGTCCAATGCCGCAGTCTACTTGCGTGGAATCGGGCAGAACGACTCCTTACCGTTTGTCGAGTCGGGCGTCGGCGTGTATATCGACGACGTATATGTTGCACGCACCCAAGCAGCTTTCGTGGAATTGTTCGACGTCGAACGCGTCGAGGTTCTGCGCGGGCCGCAAGGAACGCTCTACGGGCGAAACTCCCCCGGAGGCGCCGTCAAGCTGATTACTCGCCAGCCGGCAGATGAGTTTGAAGCGTATGCCGAGCTTGGCACCGGAAATCTCAACGCCAAGATATACAACGGCCGTATTAGCGGACCATTGAGCAGCGACGGCCGGTGGAAAGGGAAAATATCGCTCTCCGGAGTCAAACGCGACGGGTATTCCGAAAATCCAGTACTTGGTGGTTCCGATGGCGATACAAATACGTTGTCGTTTCGATCCGGCTTGGACTTCGAGCCGAGTGACAATCTGGATTTGGAGCTTCGTTGGGAAGGAAAATTCGAGCGCCCCAACCGGTCACTGACACCAATCCGGAAAACGCCGCTCACGCTGTTTCCCGATCCGGTTGGCGATCCGTTCAACCCGGTGACGTACTTGCCGACAGAGGAAGCATTCGGTTCGCCCTATGTTGTCGAAGGTACGGCGAATATTCTTGCCGACCTGACGACGCACGGCGCGTCATTCAAGAGCAGGTGGCAGTTTAAAGACGACTGGTACCTGGAAAGCATCACGGCATACCGCAGTCTTTCGTGGGATTTCGTTCTGGATGCCGACAGCACGCCTCATCCGGTCCTCGACATTCCGGTATATGAAGACGCCGACCAGTTTTCTACGGAGCTGCGAGTAGCGTATGAAAGCGATAGTGGCCGGTCGTTTACGGGCGGTGTTTTCTACTTTAACGACCACGATATTGTGCTCGCGGGATTCGATGATGCGTCGGCATCATTCCAGTTCCTTGGACTCTTTTTCCCGCTTATCAGTGTCGGAGTTCCATCGGGCGGATACGGCGAAAGTGACCAGCGCACGCGATCGATTGCAGCATTTGCCGACATTACTTTTCCCCTTTCGGATACGACCAGCGTGGAGATTGGCGCCCGCTACACCAATGACGAAAAAGAGGTCACCCGGCGCGGCGAATTTTTCTTTGACCCAACGCTGTCCTTAAGCCTTGATCAGCCGCCGTTTCTGGCCGGCATCGGGTTTCCCGGCGAGTACCTGCAAGGTGAACAGGATTGGAACGCGGTAACACCGCGCGCGGTCCTGTCGCACCAGCCAAACGACAACCTCACGCTGTATACGTCCGTTTCTCGCGGCTTCAAGAGCGGCGGTTTCCCGGGGCGGGCATTTGCGGGTAGCGAGTTCGAGCCGTTTGACCCGGAAACGGTCTGGACCTTCGAAACCGGAATCAAAGGCCGAGACTCGGGTAACGGGTTCACCTACTCGGCCGCGTATTTCTCCAACGACTACAATGACCTGCAGTTGAACGGCTTCGGCCAGGACCCGGTGACCGGGCAATTCGTCAGCCTGTTTACCAACGCCGCATCCGCGAAAATTCAAGGCTTGGAGGGTGTGGCTTCCTACCGGCCCAACGACCGTCTTTCGATCGACGCTTCGGTCGGATACTTGAATGCGGAATACGAGGAATTCGAAACGCTTGTCAATGGCGTGCTGACCGACGTCAGCACGCGGCGACTGCCGAACGCACCCGAATGGACCGGATTCCTTGGTGTGACGTACTCGGATCAGCTCACCCCAGGCATCGCCGGTACATTTCATGTCGATGTCGCGTACAAGGGCGATCACGCCAACGAATCGTCAGATTCTCCAAATCTCGCCGTTGCAGCAGCGACGTACTTGAACGCATTCGTTTCAATTGCCGCAAGTGATCAAAGTTGGGAAGTACGTGTCGGAGGTACGAATCTGACGGACCAGGCGCGTGCCGCCCAGAGCTTCAATACCGCGGAGTTCTCCGGCGTGGAAACTGCCTTCATGGGTGCGCCTCGCCTGTACGATATACGGCTTCTACTGCGCTTTGATTGATGCGCCGCGAAGGGCGAAAGCGATGATTGACCGGCAGTGTGCAAACCTACTCGAGCGTGCGGAGAGCATCCTGGCGGAACTTCTGGTGTCTGAAAGCGACCCTGTTGTCATCGGTCGCAAGTACACAGTCGAGCTGATGGAAGTCTTTCTGGGCGCAAGGGCCAATGGTGTGGAAACGCGGGACTTTCGGATCCCGACAGATTCCACGGACATCCTGGCCCGCTTCTACCGAGGGAGTCACGCCGCCGCAGATTCAAAAGGGAAACTGGTGCTGTTTTTTCATGGCGGCGGTTGGAGTGTCGGCGACATTGACAGCTACGATGGATTTGTACGGCGGTTGTGCGCGGAAACCGGGGCACAGTATCTCTCGGTCGATTTTCGGCGAGCACCGGAACATAAATTTCCCGCCGCCCACGACGACTGCTACGACGTTGCACTTTGGGCCTTCGAGAATTGTGAAACGTTGGGAATCGATCCCACCAGAATCGGCGCCATGGGAGACAGCGCCGGCGCAGCTCTGGCGACAGCCGTTTCGTGGCAGATTACGCGGCAAACGACCTACCGGGTGAACTCGCTTTATCTGCTGTATCCATTCCTTGACCTACGAGACGATCACGAAGCCTACGCATCGAGAGTCTCGTTTGGCGACGGAAACTACCTGGTCGGGCGTGCGGGATTGTCGGCCGCAAAGCAGTGGTACCTGAATGAAGACACCAGCACCGAAGACCCGCTGGTCTCACCGATATTCATTCCCGACCTCGAATCACTACCGCCAACTACAATCATTACGGCCGGATACGATCCGAATCTGGATGAGGGAAAACTGTTTGCCGAAAGGCTGCAGCAAAGCGGCGTTCGGGTTAGCACAACTCACTTTGCGTCCGCATTCCACGGCTTCATGCCCTTCGGTGTGTTGGATGTCGCGGCTGAAAGTGTCCAAACCCTCGCAAAGGCCATTGCAGAACAATGACTTCAGGAAATTTCAGGCCGGTAAGGTATAGCACGGCACGCACGATTGTCTGTGAGCCGGGCGCAATTCGCCAGCTCGGCAAGATTTGCACCACGTTGTCCTCCGACAAAGTGTTGCTCGTGACCGATCCCGGAATTCTTGAAGCACGGCTGCATGAAGCGGCATTGAGCAGCCTGTCCGGCGCAGGCATCTCGTGTTCGATTTTCCAGGACGTTCAAGCAGACCCGCCGGAAGACATCGTATTGAATGCGCTTGTACGCGCGCGCGCCGAGAAAATAGGCACTGTGATCGGCCTTGGTGGCGGAAGTTCGATGGATGTCGCGAAGTTGATCGCAGCGTTGTGCAATTCGCCACAGGCGCTTTCGGACGCGTACGGAGTCGGAAATCTTACTGGCAACAGACTGCCGCTGATTCAGATTCCAACTACTGCCGGGACCGGTTCCGAGGTGACGCCCATATCCGTCATCACGACAGGGGCCACAACGAAGGCCGCGGTTATCGCGCCGCAACTGCTGCCCGACGTTGCACTGTTGGACCCTGAACTCACCGTCGGGTTACCTCCACACGTAACCGCCTCGACTGGCATAGACGCCATGGTTCATTCGATCGAGGCTTTTACGAGTGCGATTCACAAGAATCCATACTCGGACATGCTGGCGATGCAAGCGCTGCAATTGCTGTCGGCACATATTGAAACAGCAGTACACGATGGAGAAAACCTGGACGCACGTACGGCCATGCTGTTCGGATCGCTTCTGGCTGGACAAGCGTTTGCAAACGCGCCTGTCGCCGCGGTCCATGCGCTTGCCTATCCGCTAGGAGGTCACTTCCACATCCTGCACGGCCTCAGCAACTCGCTGGTGCTGCCACACGTATTGCGGTTCAACTACGAAACGTCTGCCCACTCATACGCGACGCTTGCCCGGATCATCATGCAACCGACAAGTTCCGATGGCGCATCCGACGACGTGGTTTCAGAGTCGTTGGCCGATTACTTTGAAGCGTTAGTGGACCGACTGATGATGCCGTCGAAGCTTAGAGATCTGGACGTTCCGAGAGATAGCCTACCGATGCTTGCGCGTGACGCCATGAAACAGGAACGTTTGTTGATCAACAATCCGCGAGAACTGGATGAGCAGGATGCGTTGCGGATCTATGAAGCGGCCTACTGAGCACCGGCGAGCGCGCTGCGTGCCCGGATCGTTCCCGACATCGACACCTGCCGTCACTGCGGCGCCACGCTCAGTACGCCAGCGCAGTCGGAACAATGCTCTCGCTCGATATCGATACGGTCGTGCCGGGCCACGGCAACGTGGGCCGACGTGACTTTCGACTGTGAGTTCGCACGATTCGCATAATATAATTGCGGAAATGTGTCATCAATCGCATCCATCGGAAGGGGGACCACAATGATTCGAATACCCGGGCTTTTGGCCGCGGCTCTCGTCAGCACGCTGCTGGCTGCGGCTGGCGTCTCTCTCCAGACTTCGCACGCGCAGGCGCCCGACGGAACCGCTGTCGCGCTGACCGGAGCGCGTCTCTTTGACGGCACCGGACGTGCGCCGCTCGAGCAGTCCACACTGGTCATCAGGAACGGCCGGATCGAGGCGGTCGGCGCCGCGACCGTCCCGGACGACGCGGTGCGCATCGATCTCACCGGCAAAACCATCGTACCGGGACTGATCAATGCTCACGGCCATCTGAACTCCGGCCAGCCCGATCAGCCCATTCGGGAGAGGTTGGCTGGTCAACTCCGGCTGTACGCCGACTACGGCGTCACGACGGTGGTGGTCCTGGGGATTGGCGCGAACGACCTCGAAGACGCTGTGACGCTGCGCGAGGAGCAGGAGCACGGAACCCTCGATCGTGCGCGGGTGTATGTCGCGGGCCCGAGCTTGCAGAATCTGGAGACGGCCGAGGAGGCCCGTGCACGCGTGGATAGTTACGCCGACGCGGGGGCCGACATCGTCAAGATCCACGTTACCGGGAATCCCGACGACATGACGCCAGCCGTTTACGGCGCGCTAATCGATCAGGCGCATACACGGGGACTTCGAGTCGCATCGCACCTGTACTTTCTGCAGGATGCGCGTGGCCTGGTGGACGCGGGCGTGGATGTGATTGCGCACAGTGTGCGTGACCAGGACGTCGATGCCGCATTGATTGCCGAGATCAACCGACGGAACGTCGGCTATGTCCCGACGTTGACGCGCGACCTGGCACTGATCGTCTACGAGACGACACCGGCGTTCTTCAGCGACCCGTTTTTCTTGCGTGGCGTCAATGCGTACCGTCGAGAAATGACGCTGTTGAGCGACCCGGTACGTCAGGAACAGTTACGGGCCGGCAGCGAGCAGCAGGCCATCAAACAGGCGCTGGAACAGGGGAAGCGCAATCTGAAGACCTTATCGGATGCCGGCGTGTTGATTGCGCTGGGAACCGATTCCGGCACGAACGAGGGCCGGTGGCAGGGCTATTTCGAGCACACGGAGCTCGAGATGATGGTGGAGGCCGGGTTGTCGCCGGCACAGGCGCTCGTCGCCGCGACGGGCGGCGCCGCGCGCGCCATGGGGCTCGACCGGCAGCTTGGCACTCTACAACCCGGCCTATGGGCGGACCTGCTTGTACTGAACGACAATCCGATCGACGACATCCGGGCAACGCGGCAAATTCACTCGGTCTGGATTGCCGGAAGGCGGCTGACCGACGTGCCCTAGCAGTCCGGTGCCATGGATAAGCCGATGCACCTGCGGAGATTGTGGGTAACAGCAGCGTAAAGTATCGAACCTTCACGGCTCAGCCGGTGATGCATGAGCGCCGGGCCGCCTGACGTATCGGTCATTTTCAGCACCTATCGCCAGCCGGAGTGGCTGCGCAAGGCACTTTGCGGATTTGCTCGCCAGAATTACCCGGACTTCGAGGTCGTCATCGCCGACGACGGCTCCGGCGAGAAGACGGCCGAGGTCATCCGATCTGCCCGCAAGAATACGGGGCTGCGAATCGAGCACGTCTGGCAGCCGGACCTGAGATTTCGCAAGTGCCGGATACTGAACAAGGCCATCCTCAAGGCACGGGGCGGCTACCTGATCTTCACCGACGGGGATTGCATACCCCACCCGGAATTCATAGCGCGGCACCTTGAATTGGCCGAACCGAAACGTTTCCTTTCCGGAGGGTTGTTGCGCCTGCCGTTGAGCCTGTCCCAAAACATCCATCCAGACGACATCGTCTCCGGACGCTGTTTTTCCGCTTCATGGCTGCGTAGCCAGGGCATGCCGTTCACTTACAAGTTGCTCAAGCTCAGTGCGGGCCTGGGCTTCGGTGCCGTATTGGACCGAGTTTCCCCCACCACCGCAGGCTGGAACGGGCACAACGCCTCAGGCTGGAAGGACGACATCCTTCGCGCAAATGGTTTCGATGAACGGATGGGATACGGGGGAGAAGACCGGGAACTGGGAGAACGGCTGGAAAACGCCGGAATTCGCGGCAAGCGCATCCGCCACAGGGTTACCTGCCTGCATCTGGACCATCCGCGCGGCTACGTGAATGCGGAAGCCCGTGCGGCCAACCTCGCCATCCGCCGCAAGACCAGACTCCAGCGCCGCACGCGCACCCGGCACGGCATCGCTCAACTGTAGAAAATCGGAAACTCTTCGATTCAATCCCCCACAAAACGGCGAGCGTTCTCAAGGTCGCACTCCACAGGCTCGAACTCCAGATCAGGCCGGTACGCTGATTGCACGACGCCCGTGACGGGCTCCAGCAGGTACTCGGGATCCTCAAGTCTGAATCGGTAGAACATGCTCTCTCGATCCGAGCTCAACTCGAAACGCTCAACCAGATGCTTCTGCGACCCCGACGGCACGCCACGAGCATTCCCACTGCGGTGATCGGAAAAATGCGTTGTTTCGACGATGAGCACCTCACCTTCCCACCGGCCAGTTGAATGGCCATGATACGAGGCGGCTGCGCCGTCGCGAGATGTCGCGTCCATGTATACGGTGCGCTCGATGGGGCCATACTCACTGCGAATGGAAACCGAGTCGTCACCGACCTCAATCTTCTGCACGCTCGGAAAGACCATGAACCATGGGGTGGAGCGGGCCATGCACCGTATCTGTGGATTCATGGTCGTATCGTCATAATTCTCAACAGCTTCGATGCCTTTTTCCGTCAACCGCAATGAAGATGGGTTGCTGAATCGCCCAAAGTACGGCTGCTGCCACGGAACGACCCACGTTCCGGAGAGGCTGTCGGCCTTGAACGCCGATTCCTCGCGCCGGCTAAACCCTTCTCCGGAGCTTGCCCGGTCCAACAACGTGACACCGGCTCTTTGAACCAGGGTTACCAATGCCAAATTTCTTCCCGTCTCCCTTGCGGGATTGCCCTGAACACTGACGCGGTCACCTGGCATGAGCAGGTCGCCGGACCAGCCACGTCTTCTCATTTCGGTTGTGGAACCGAGCTCAAGTGCCCACACCACAGGTTCGCCCGAGTCGCTCTGTATTTCCACATGGAGATAGACATGGGGGTTGGCCCATTCGAACTGCGCGACAACGCCCTGTATCGTGATGCTGCGCTCCCGATCGAACATATTCCGACTGTGGTGTGTTGCTGCCGGCAGCGCGGTAAGCAGCAGTACGGCAGTGACGCCGGAACGCTTGAGGATAGCGCCCATGACTCCCTCTCCCTCTGGAGGAGGCTGGTGTTTTGGGTTGATACTACTCCGCAGATTCGCGAATGTCTCCACGGGACCGAATCCAGATGAGAGATCAGCGCAGCGCCGTCGCCTACGCGCAGGCGGGTCTGCGGTTCGTGTTTGTTGCGACGGCGAAACTGCCGCACATTACTTGACATGAACATGCAGCAAAACCAAGGTTATGACGTGAACCTGGTATTGCATATTGGGGTACGGCGATGTGCTCGTCGTCGACACGATCGGTTTTGAGCCCGGCGGTCATCGCGCCGCCGGTACGCCACAGCGACCACCGCCACGTCGTCGAGTGCCTGGCGCTCGATACGGAGACGATGGAACTCAAGCGCAGTTCAGTCACAATGACGGAAACACCAGATGAGTGACAAAAAAACAGCATCCGCCGGATTCTCAATCAATTGGGTTGCCACTTCATTGTTTGCGCTGGCCTGTGCAGGCTTGCTGATTCTTTTTCAATATTTCGGCAACCCATGGCCGTATCTGAGCGGCGTGCTGAGCGTTGCCTGGAATCATCAGTTGGTGAGCTGGCAGAGAGTGTCATCCAGTTGGTCGGCCATATTGGTTGCCGGTCCGTATATCATCATTGCCATTTTGCTGATCGAACACATTCGACCCTGGCGCAAGCTTCAAAAGCGATTCAGGGGAGAATTCCGGCTGGACCTGGTCTACAACGTGTTCTCTTTTGGTCTGTACAATCTTGTAGGCGGCGGCGCGGCGTTCGTACTGATCGTGCTGCCATTCGACGACTTCCTGGCCAACGTATTCAACGTCGAGTATCCGCTCGTTTACGTTATCGATGAAGTGCCGGGTTGGATTCGCATCGTCTTGCTGGTTCTCGCTTCCGAGTTTGCTTCGTACTGGGCTCATCGCCTTGAACACAACATCAATTTTCTCTGGCAGTTCCACAAGATTCACCATTCGGCGCTGGAACTCGATGTGCTGAACGCCCAGCGTCTGCACTGGTTTGAAACAGTCTGGCTGGGCCTGTTTTCTTACGTGACGCTGGGAATTGTTGGTTTCAACGTCTTCGAGATCGGGCTGGTAAATTTATTCAGCAATTTCTTGTGTTACTTCACCCACGCCAATGTTCGTATTCCGATCGGCAAGCTGAAATACATCATCAATAGCCCTCAAATGCATATTTGGCACCATTCGATCGACATCGACCCCAACCGAAATGTGAATTACGGCAGCGCGTTGTCCATATGGGACTGGTTGTATGGAACCGCGTATTTTCCGGAAGAAACTCACGGAGACCTGAAGCTTGGATTCGTGGGCGTGGACGCTTTTCCGAAAACTTTTGTCGGGCAATTCATTTACCCGTTCCGTGTCTTTGGCAAGAAGCTACTGCGAGTATTTGTCGCCCCCCGTCCAGTCAACCCGAATGACTAGCAATCCCCTGATAGATCGCTCCGCCAGAACGCCATTGTCAGGGAATAAACAAAGATTTTTCGAGAGGTGATGACCATGCGCGCTCTCCTTATTTTCGTTCTCGGAGCCCTGGCCGGGCAATTGATCGAGACAAATACAGGTCAGGACAGCGGCCCCGGTGTCGTTATGCTCAATCACGTCGGCATCGCCGTCGACGACATGGACGAATCTGCCGCCTTCTATTCGGAGACGATGGGTTTCGAGAGAACGTTCAGCCTGGAGAACGCCGAAGGTCAGACGACCCTCCTGCACCTGCAAGTCAGCGAGGACACGTTTCTCGAACTCAATCCCGCGAACGAATTTCTCCCGGCGGGAATCACTCACTTCGGAATTCAGGTCGACGGCATGGAGTCTGTCAGAGCAATGTACGAAGGCCGCGGCGCGAACCCGACGGAAACACGCACGAGTGGCTCCCAGGCGATATTTTCGTACATCGTCGACCCGCAGGGCGTCCCGATCGAGCTCGCCGAGTATCCGCCGGAGTCGGCGCGGGGGAGTGTATCGGCAGACGAGCAGTAATCGGGCGAAGATCGCCTCCGGACGGCGCTCAAGAGACTGGCGCAGGCGATCGCCGCGCGGACAGGCCGCCCGGCGATCCGCCCGGAAGCGTCAGAACCGATACCTGAGCCGCGCCCCGATCTCCCGGGGTGTGCGTAGCCGGAGACGGAAGTTGTACTCATCGCACCCACGAGACGAACCGCAAATGTTGGGATCGTCGTCGAGATTGATGGTGGAGCGAGGCGTTTCCACATTGGTCAGGTTGTTGCCGAAGAGCGTGATCTCCCAATTGTCGTTGGAAAAGTTCACCGAGCCGCTCCACACGGACACGGGCGGAATGGTCATGATATTGACCGGGTCCATATAGATCACGCTTTCCCAGCGAAACCCGCCACGAGCCGACCACTCCCAACCGTCGCCTCCCAATGGAGCGCGATAAGTCCCGGAAAGCGCCAGCGTGTTTTCCGGACCCAGGGTGATCTTCGAACCGGACAGATCCACGCAGTCGAACAAGACGCCATCCTCGGCGACCGTATGCATCGGCTCAAAGCCGAAGTCATCGATGGCCGTGGCCGCGTCGCAAAACTCGCTGTACGTGTTGTTGGCCACCGTCAGGCCGCCCCTGAAGTTCCAGTTCTCGTTGAGGCGGTAGCTCCCCTCAAGCTCCAACCCCAGAAGATCGCCCTGCCCGCCATTGATGAACACCATTCCGCTGCCGGTAATGTTGAAGATTCTTCCCAGCGGATCCCAGGAACCGTCATTCCAGGCGCCGTTCCAGCCGAAGTTGGCGCCCGTGATGATGTCGTTCCAGTCCATGGTATACAGCGCCGCGGCGAGCTGCAGACGGTTTTCCAGCGCGCCACCCTTGATGCCGATCTCGAAGTTCGTGACTTCCTCTTCGTTGAATGAAAGATACGTCGAAGCGTCGTAGTCGACATGCCCGGCGGCGTTGGCGGCGGCCAGGGAAGCGGCCATCGTCTCATCCGTGAAGGGCAGGTTGACGCCGGCGGGGTTGGTTCCGGTCGAGTACTGGGCATACGCCGACCAGTTCTCGTCCAGTGCATGGGTCACCGCCACGCGCGGTTGGGTCGACTCGGCGACGTCGTTGAACGTCACGTCACCAGGCGCCAGCGACGTATTGTCGTCCGACTGGCGCCGCACCTCGGCCGAGAGCGTGGTCCGATCCGAGATATCCCACTGTATGCCGCCGTACACACCGATATTCTTCGTGATCACGTTGTCGCGGCTTCTGAACCGCCAGGGATCGGCAGAGTTGAACCTCGTACTCGAGGTTCTCGGGTCCGCCTCCCAGGCGGCCTGCAGTTCATCCTCAAGACCCAGCAGGTAGCCGGCATAGCCGAACCATTGCGCGCTGAACGATTCGTATTCGAACTGGGATGCGCCAACCAGCCAGCGAACCGGTTGATCGCCGGGCGACAACCAGCGAATGTCGATGAACTTCTCCTCGTTGGTTCGCGGCCCGGCCATGGTGGCCACATTGATCAGCGAGACCGAGGACATGCCCATCATGGTCACGATCGCGATCTCTGCGGGCAGCGCCGTTCGATCGTTGTCGAACCAGCGTTGCGAGGTCTCTTCCTGATACGACGTCAGTACCTGCAGCGTGCTGCCGCCGTCGGTCGTGAAATTGAACTCGGCTTGAACCCGATCCCGGTCCACAAGCGCACCCGGACTCAACACACTGTTCGCCCGCGCCCAGGTGTGGAGCAGCGGGTCTTCGTTGCGGTCAACCGCGTCCTCCGGGTGGTGATTGAGAGGGATACCGCCGGGCGGGGTGGTGCTGGACACATCGCAATTGAAATCGCCGTTGATATAGGGAAGCCCGTTCGGCAGCGTGTAGGTCATGCAGGCGTCACGCGCCGCCTCGGAGAGGTACGGCTCCACAGGCGGGCCGTCATCGGTCTCCAGGGAGTAGAGGGTCACCTCCATATCGAAGTTATTGCTCGGCGCCCACTTCAGCTTGCCCGTGATGAAATCCGTCTTGCGGGTACCGAGCCTGTACCCATCGGTCGAGACCCACCCGTCCGCACCCTCGTATTCATCGGTGTAGATGTTCAGCATGTAGCCGAGTCCGTCCGCAATGGGTCCGTCCAGCCCGACGTGCAACTGGTTTCTGCCCTGATTCGAGGTGCCCACGTAGACCTCGCTGTTGAACGTGTCGCCCGGATCCGCTGTCACGTAATTGAGCGCTCCGCCGAACGTCGCGCGCCCGAATGCCGTACTCTGCGGCCCGCGCAGCACCTCGACGCGCTCAAGCCCCGCAAACTGCATGGAACCGATGTTGCCCAATACCGGCATGCCGTCGATAAACACGCTGACCTTCTGGCGCAGCGGGTTTTGATTCTGGGCCTGCACGCCGCGTACACCCGGTCGGGCGCCGTTACGGTCGCGCTCCTCGCCGTAGTTGATGCCGGGCGTCAACTGGAACAGGTCATATTGATCGCGGATCCCGGATTCATTGATAAAGTCGCTCGAGATCACGGAAATGGAAACCGGGACGTCCTTGAGGGACTCCTCGCGTTTGCGGGCCGTGACCAGGACTTCTTCGAGCACATTACCAAGCGCGTCGCCACCCTCCTGGGCCCGCGCCGGTCCCGCCGGGATAACGGCCAGGCTAAAAGCGAGCGCCAGCCCGAACGCCGTCGAATGGGCGAAAAACCTGGTGTGCAAGCACTGTTGTTTTGGTCTGGACATCCGAAGTCTCCTTTGCTTGTGTACTTGGTCAGCGAAGCCAGCATGTTCGCCTTGTTCAGTTCAAGTTATTCCCACATTATCGTCGATGGGTTCTTTGTATAACTACAACAACACTCCGAAAAAGCCCAATATTTGCCATCCGGGTCAGATTGCGTTTCTGCAACTAAAATAATCTAGACCTGCATCAGTTTGCAACAATCGTACTAACATGCCGTACATTACGACGTTTCGTGGCTGCCCGGCTCAGGAAAACGACGTTTTGAAACCGATTTTGCCCGGATTTCGTTCGATCCTGGCACCATTTCCGGTAGAATCGGGAGATAATAACTACTGAGGGGGAGACTCGGTGTTGTTCGGGCGCTGGAAGTTGCTCCCCGGTGGAACCCTCACCATGAGGAGATCGTCATGCGAGCAAAAATTGCCCTGATTCCCATTCTGGCACTCGTCGTTTCCGCGGGCTGGTCGAACGGCGTCAACGTCGCCGCAGTCATGGCAGAGCATGCGCGAGCCTTTCTGGGCTCCCTCCATTTTGAGAGCCAGAAACTGGCGAACCGCGCTTTCGACGATGAGAACCGCTACGACTGGCACTACATTCCCAGGATGGGCGAGCGAAAGGGCATTCCCTACAAGTTCATGACCGTCCCTCAAAGCCAGCTCGGTCATCGTCTGATGAGCACGGCACTCAGCCATGAGGGTATGTCCAAGGCGCTTGGAGTGATGTACCTCGATCAGATTCTGTTCGAGATCGAGCGAACCGAAAGGCGCGACTCCGAACTCTATTACGTCACGGTCTTTGGCGATCCCTCCAGCGAAGGCAACTGGGGGTGGCGCGTTGAGGGGCATCACCTCTCATTGAATATCACCATCCAGGACGGTGAGGTCATTTCCACTTCGCCAATGTTCATGGGCGCGAATCCGGCGCGCGTACGGGACGGGGCGCAGGAGGGGATGCAGGTGTTGGAAGACGAGCAGGAACTCGCCAGACGCCTCCTGCACCTGTTCGACAACGAACAGCGTGAGGTCGTTGTCTACGCGGATGAGGCGCCCGAAGACATCGAGACACGCGAGATCGTGCAGGTAGAGCCCGGGCCGCCACGTGGGCTTTCGGTCCGCGAGATGAACGAGGGCCAGGCCGATCTCCTGATGCAACTGGTCGAGGAGTACGCGTACAGGGTCCGCCCGGAACTCGCCGACGCGGAGCTGGCGGAGATTCGAAGAGCAGGAGTTGAAGAGATTCACTTCGGCTGGGCCGGGGGCGATGAGTTCGGCGAACCCCACTATTATCGGGTTCAGGGTCCGACGTTCCTCATCGAATACGACAACCGTCAAAACGGCGCGAATCACATCCATTCGGTATGGCGAGACCTGACCGGAGATTTTGGCCAGGACCTTTTGGCGCAGCACTACTCGCTGAGCCCGCATCACAACTCCCCGGATACCTATGCGCTCGCGGGTGCTCGATAGCATCGAGACGACCATCGTCGGGTTAGTCGGCGGGAGAAGACTGCCGTTCACCTTCGCGTGCCTGTGCCTCTGGGCGCCGCTTGCCGGCACCCAGGAGACGCCACCGGCGCTTGCAGGCGTGTGGAGTACGACGGTCACCGCCATTGAACATCCAGGGTGGACCATCGAGGAAATCTTCGCCTGCAATTGCCTGCCCGAGAGCTACGAATACCTGAGCGAGCTGCTCGGTCCCGAGAACGACCATCTGTCGGCCGCGGAGATCCAGTCGGCTGTTCGCGCATTCAACGATCAGGCGATCGCCGATCGATTCACCGATGCCGCCGCGGCATATACCGAAGCGTGGGACCCCGCCGACGACCCTTCGATTCAATGCGAATACTTCGGGGCGTTCCGGACCATATTGCACAACGATCCCATCCTGATCGAGCAGCACGAGGACCGTGTCGCGATCAAGCCCGAGGACATGGCATCCGATCGCACGATCCATATGGATGGCCGCGATCATCCCGCCAGCGGACCAAAGTCCGGGACGGGGCATTCCATCGGGTGGTACGAGGGGCGGACGCTCGTCGTGGAAACCGTGGACGTGGCCGCCAACATCGCCGAAGACAACCTGGCCATCCACAACAGCGACCAGGCGAGCAGCATGGAGCGGTATACTCTCAGCGAGGACGGCACACGACTGCACATGCAGTTCACGCTGACCGATCCGATGATGTACTACGAACCGTTGACATTCGAGCGAACCCGGCTCTTCACGCCCGAGGTGAGCCTGGAAGACGCCCCGTGCGAGGCGATCTCAGGTCAGAGATGACGCAAGAGGGTCGCGACAGGATTGCGAGATGAGCAAGATGAAAGCAGAAATCATGATCGTTTTCTTCGCCGCATCGGTTTTTCCGATGGGCGCTTCCGCACACCACAACCCGGCAGCCCATTACATCGTCGACGAGCGCATGGAGATCGAAGGTGTCGTCACCGAGTTTCGCGCGGTGAACCCTCACGCGCGCGTCTACTTCGACGTGGCCAACGAAGCAGGACAGATCGAAGAGTGGATGGCGGAGGGCGACAGCATCATCAACCTGCGGCGAGCCGGCTGGACGAACGATCAGCTAAAGCCGGGCGATCGTATCCGTATCCTCGGGCGCCCTTCGCGGCACGGTCTCAATCTGGTCGAGTGGACCTTCATCACGCTGCCCGACGGCACGGAAGTCGGCGGCGGAAACGGCCAGCAGGCAGAACGGTTGCAGATCATGGCAACCCGCCTGGCAGAGCACCGCCGGCAGCGAAGTCAATAATTGAGCAGGCAATGACCACGGGTATGGCAAGGGCCGCCCGAGGCTTCGCAGTGGCGTAACTCATGCTGTTTCACTCAAATTAAAGTTTCCCGTATACCCGGGGCGGTTCACCTTTTCTGCGTTTGATTCCGGTTTTTTTCACTTCATCTGTTCTCTGTGCAACAAGGCTGGTCGCTGCGCGCAGCGGTTTCGCGGATCTTCAAACCTGAACGACAGGAAATTGGCAATGGTTACCAGCAAAGCAGTCTTTCATGGGGACGATCCGCTGTTGCTCGATGCACAGCTGAGCGATGAGGAGCGCGCGGTGGCTCACACGGCGCGCAGATACTGCCAGGAGAAGCTGGCTCCGCGTGTACTGGAAGCTTTTCGCGAAGAAAAGTCGGAGCCTGCGATCTACCGCGAGATGGGTGAGCTCGGCCTGCTTGGAGCAATGATTCCCGAAACCTACGGTGGAGCAGATCTGAACTATGTTTCCTACGGCTTGATTACGCGTGAGCTGGAACGGGTCGACTCCGGATACCGCTCGATGATTAGTGCCCAGGCGTCATTAGTCATGCTGCCGATTCACGAGTTTGGCAGCGAGGCGATGAAGCAAAAATATTTGCCTAGGCTCGCAACAGGCGAGTTGGTCGGTTGCTTCGGCCTGACCGAACCCGATTCCGGCTCCGATCCGGGCAGCATGATCACGCGTGCGAAGAAGGCTCCGGGAGGCTGGTCGCTGACGGGTGCAAAAACCTGGATCACGAACAGCCCGATTGCCGATCTTCTCCTGGTCTGGGCGAAGGACGAAGAGGGAGTAATCCGCGGTTTCGTCCTGGAGAAGGGCAGTAAGGGACTGTCCACGCCGACGATTCACGGCAAGGTCGGACTCCGGGTTGGCATAACTGGCGAGATCGTGATGGACGGCGTCTTCTGCCCGGACGAGAATTCTTTTCCCGACGTTCGAGGGCTGAAAGGCCCGTTTACCGGCCTCAACAGCGCACGCTTTGGGATCTGCTGGGGGGCGATGGGCGCAGCTGAGGACTGCTATCAGCGTGCGCGAGATTACGTGCTCGATCGCAAGCAGTTCGGCAAGCCGCTGGCCGCCAATCAGTTGGTGCAGAAAAAACTCGTCGACATGTTGACCGAGATCGCGCTCGGACTGCAGGGCTGCTTGCGGCTGGGGCGCATGCGCGACGAAGGAAGCGCGGCAGTTGAAGTGACGAGCATCTTCAAGCGCAATAACTGCGGTAAGGCTTTGGAAATCGCCCGGAATGCGCGCGACATGTTGGGTGGCAACGGCATAAGCGACGAGTATGGAGTCGCTCGCCACCTTGTCAATCTGGAGGTGGTGAACACTTATGAGGGCACGCATGACATTCACGCGCTGATCCTCGGCCGAGCAATTACTGGGATTGCGGCCTTCTAGCCGCCAACTCGCTTGCGGGCGTCTTGAATTAACTATCTGGATATCAGATGACCTACGCTCATTTAGCGCGATAGTCCAAGCCAAACATCCATCGAGAGGAACACGCTCATGCGCCAAGCCGTTATTGTTTCGACTGCCCGTACGCCGATCGGTAAAGCCTACCGCGGTGCTTTCAACAACACCTCGGCACAGGTACTTGGCGGACATGCGGTCATGAATGCCGTCGAGCGCGCCAAAGTCGACCCGGCCGAGATCGAAGACGTGATCATGGGAGCAGCGCTGCAGCAAGGTTCATCCGGTGGCAATGTCGGTCGCCAGGTGGCACTGCGCGCGGGGTTGCCGACCAGCGTTCCCGGCATGTCGATCGATCGCCAGTGCGCATCGGGCATGATGGCTATCGCTACCGCAGCAAAGCAGGTCATCGAAGACGGGATGCAGGTCACCGTCGGCGGCGGGCTCGAATCGATTTCATTGGTACAGAACAAGCATCGCAACCTCTACCGCTCACAGGATAAATGGCTGAACGAACACGTGCCGGCAGTTTACATGTCGATGCTGGAAACGGCGGAGATCGTAGCCGAGCGCTACGGCGTCAGCCGTGAGTCGCAGGACGAGTTCGCATTCCAGTCACAGCAGCGTACAGCCATCGCGCAACAGGCTGGAAAATTCGACGACGAGATCGTAGCGCTGACGTCTACCATGTTGGTACAGGACAAGGAAACCAGGGAGATTTCACAGCGCGAAGTGACGCTGGAAAAAGACGAAGGCAACCGACCGTCGACGACGATGGATGGCCTTTCGGCGCTGCAGCCCGTGTTCAAGGACGGAATGGTCGTCGAGGAAGGCAAGCACATTACTGCCGGCAATGCCTCGCAACTTTCCGATGGCGCCTCGGCTACGGTGGTCATGGAGGCAAAGGAAGCCGAGCGACGTGGTCTGAACCCGCTCGGATTCTATCGCGGCATGGTCGCCGCCGGCTGCTCGCCGGATGAAATGGGCATCGGACCCATCTATGCGGTGCCGAAGTTGTTGGAGAAACACAATCTCAAAATGGACGATATCGATCTTTGGGAACTCAACGAGGCGTTTGCCGTGCAGGCTCTCTACTGCCGTGACAAGCTCGGCATCCCCAATGAGATCCTCAATGTCAACGGCGGGGCGATCTCGGTCGGCCACCCGTACGGGATGTCGGGCGCGCGTCTGGTCGGCCACGCCTTGATCGAGGGTAGGCGTCGCGGTGCCAGGAACGTTGTCGTCACGATGTGTGTCGGCGGCGGCATGGGCGCAGCCGGCCTGTTCGAGGTGGTGTAGTCGTTCAGATACTCCGTAAACGACCAGCAATCCCGGGCCTTGGCGCCAGGGATTTTCTTTTTGCATTGGATTGCGAGGCTATTATCTTGGCGCCCTTCAATCGAGACAAGTCGGACAGACCCTGGAGGAAATCATGAAGCCGGTGAGCGCGGCTGACTACACTGTTGGTGTTGTGGGCGCAGGCACGATGGGGCAAGGCATCGCTCAAGTATCGGCTCAAGGCGGCCTCAAGGTGCTGGTGTTCGATGCCAGACGAGGCGGCGGCGCAGAGGCGGTTGCGCAGATTGGGAAGCGCATCGACCGGCTCGTCGAAAAGGGGCGCATTGGCGATGATGATGCCGCCAGTGCCAAGGCCAACCTGCAGGCGGTGAACGAGCTCGATGCACTGGCCGGATGCGATGCCGTCTTCGAAGCGGTTTTCGAAGACTACGATGTCAAAGTCAAGGTCTTCAAAGACATCGAAGCCATTGTATCGAAGGACTGCATCATTGCCTCGAACACATCGTCGATCCCGATCTCGTCGATCGCGCGCAATTGCGAGAAACGCGACCGGGTCGCCGGGCTGCATTTTTTCGTTCCCGTACCGCTGATGAAGCTGGTCGAGGTGATCAAGGCAGCAGAAACCAGCGACGAGACGGTCGCCGCACTGACAGAACTCGGCAAGCGCATGACGCGCGTGCCTGTGACCGTTGCCGACATGCCCGGCTTCCTGGTCAACATGGGCGGGCGCGCGTTTACCACAGAAGGGATCAGGATCGCACACGAGTCGGTCGCGCGACCGGAACAGATCGATGCAATCATGCGCGACTGCCGTGGCTTTCGGATGGGTCCGTTCGAACTCATGGACCTGATCGGGATCGATGTCAACTTTCCGGCGAGCCGCCAAATTTACGATGGCTATATGCAGGATCCGCGAATCAAGACATCGCCGAACCACGAGGCGATGTTCAGTTCCGGACAGTTCGGCCGCAAGACCGGTGGCGGCTGGTACAAATATGCGCACGGCAAAATGGTCGATGCACCATCCGGTGACCATGCGACCAGTGCGGCGCCTGCGAGCAAAGTAGCGCTGGCGGAAGCCGACGATGCGCTTGCCGCTCTGTGCAGGGAACTTGAGCTCGCGTTGGGTGAGGATGACGGGTCGTGCCCCATTCTTGCGGCGCCGTTCGGCGACGATGCGACCCATACGGCATTGCGCACCGGTGCTGACTACAAGCGCCTGGTGTGCGTCGACCTGTCATGCGAGACATCCAAACGCCTGACGATCATGACCGCGCCCGGTGCCGATCCGGCGATACGTGACAGCGTTGCAGCCGCTGCGAATGCTGCCGGCCGCGCCGTTACCGCGATCGGCGACAGCCCCGGCTTTGTGGCGCAACGCATGACCGCGATGATCGCCAATCTCGGCTGCTATATGGCGGAGGTGTCGCTGGCGAAACCGGACGACATCGATCTCGCCCTGAAGTTGGGCTTGAATTATCCGCAGGGGCCGTTGGAACTGGCCGCCGATCTCGGGCCGAAGCGATGCCTGCAGATCCTTGAACGCATGCAGGCCATCACCGGCGAAGATCGCTACCGCCCAACAATGTGGCTGAAGCGTCGTGCTGCGCTCGATCTGCCGATCCATCTGCCCCACTCATGAGCCGGGACCCTGATTATGCCCACGATCGATGATCTTCTCACGCCAAAGTCCGTTGCCGTTGTCGGCGCCTCCGACAATCCCAGGCGTATTGGCGGACGGCCGCTTTCGCACTTCAAGAACCTCGGCTACGAGGGTCACGTTTATCCGGTGAACCCTAATCGTGATGTTGTGCAGGGTCTCCAGGCCTATCCGACCCTTAATGACATCTCCGGTGACGTCGACTTTGTTCTGGTCGCTGTGCCGGCAAAAGGCGTGCTCGACATCGTGCGCGACGCTGTCGCAAAAAAAGCCAGGACCGTGATGATCTTCTCCTCCGGCTTCAGCGAAATGAACGAGGCGGGACAGCGCGCCCAGGATGAGCTTACGCGTATTGCTCGCGACAGTGGCGTGCGCATCATCGGGCCGAACTGCTTCGGCGCGTTCAATGCCGCAATCAACTTCTATCCGACATTCTCCGCGACTATCGCGCACAAGCAGCCGACACCGGGTGGTCTTGCCATCGCCAGTCAATCGGGCGCCTACGGCATCCACATTTTCTACCTGGCCCACCAGCGTGGACTGGAGATGACTTACTGGATCACAACTGGCAACGAATGCGATGTGCATGTTGCCGAAGCGATCAAACTGCTGGCGGAAAACGACGCCGTCCAGACAATTTGCGCCTATGCCGAGAGCATCAAGGATGGTGAAATGCTCGTTGAAGGTCTGGAGACAGCGCGTGATGCGCGCAAGCCGGTGATATTCATGAAGGTCGGGCGCTCGGAAGTCGGCGCTGCAGCCGCCAGCTCCCATACAGCCTCATTGGCCGGCGAAGACGTGATTTACGATGCGGTCCTCAAGCAATGCGGTGCCTATCGCGCGCGCACCACTGAGGAAGCGCTCGATATCGCTTATGCGGCGAGGCCGCGAATCTTTCCCATTGGCAAGCGCATTGGTCTTGTCACCGTGTCCGGCGGTGGCGGCGTGTTGATGGCGGATGCAGCCGCTGACCATGATCTCGACGTCGCGGAAATGCCGGCTGAGGCCCAGGCGGAGATAAAGGAGCTGCTGCCGTTCGCAGCGCCACGCAACCCGGTCGACGTCACAGCACAGATTCTCAATGACATGACGTTGGTGCCGCGCTTCACCAGGCTGATGCTCGATCATGGCAACTACGATGCCTTGATCGGTTTCTGGTCGGCGACGGCAAGCGTGCCGAAGATCACCTCGGCGCTGCGCAAGTCCCTGGCAGAGGCCATGGACGGTCAGGACAACAAGCTCTTCATCCAATCGGTGATCGCACCACCGGAAATCCGCAAGCAGTACGAGGACGAAGGCTTCCCGTGTATTGAAGATCCGTCACGGGCGGTTGCAACCATGGCCGCCATGATGTCGTACGGGATGGCGTTCGCCGCCGGCCAGCCGGCCATGCCCGAGGTCCCGAACCTACCGGACTTGCCGGAAGGCCCGCTCGGTGAAAAGGAGGCGAAGGAAATTCTCGCCGATTTCGGTTTGCCGCTGGCGACCGATACGCTGGCAACCCGTGCCGCGGAAGCAGCGGCGGCGGCCGAACGGGCCGGTGGGCCTGTGGCGATGAAGATCGCCTCACCGGACATTCTTCACAAGACCGACGTTGGTGGCGTCAAACTTGGCGTCAGCGGCGGCGATGGCGCGAGCGCCGCCTATGACGAGATCGTCGCCAATTCCAGGGCGGCCAGGCCGGATGCGGAAATCGATGGTGTTCTGATTTCAGCAATGGCCGCGGACGGTGTTGACTGCATTCTCGGGGTCAAGGTCGATCCGGTATTCGGGCCGGTAGTGATGTTCGGTCTTGGTGGCGTCTTCACCGAAGTGCTGAAGGATGTCAGCTTCCGGCGCGCGCCGGTGAGCCCGGAAACGGCGCGCGGCATGATCGATGAACTGAAAGGCGCTGCACTGCTCAGAGGCGCCCGAGGCGCCAAGCCCTGCGATCTCGATGCGATCTGCGATGCGGTTTCGAAACTATCCGTGATCGCCGCAGCCCACAGCGAGGCCATCGAAAGCATTGAGATAAACCCACTTCGGGCCCTGCCGAAAGGATGCATCGGCCTCGATGCCCTTATCGTTAAACGAACCTAGGAAAACCGATCATGGCACTACCGCCAGTACTGCAGAACCTGCGTATCCCTGTTATCGGTGCGCCGATGTTCATCGTCTCCAATCCCGATCTTGTCATTGCCCAGTGCTCGTCAGGGATTGTCGGTGGTTTTCCGGCGTTAAACGCGCGCGAAGAGGAAGGCGCACCGATCGAGCTCGATCGGTGGATCACACGCATCAAGGAGGGATGTGACCGGCACAATCAGGCGCATCCGGAGCGCCCGGCAGCACCGTTCGCGACCAACCTGATCATGCATCGTTCGAATAAACGCCTAGAGCGTGACCTCGACATCTGCGTCAAGCAGGAAGTGCCGATCATGATTACGTCGCTTGGCGCGCGCGAGGAAGTCTACGAAGCGGTGCGCTCCTATGGTGGCATCACGCTGCATGACATCATCAATAACCGCTTCGCGAAGAAAGCTATCGAGAAAGGCGCCGACGGGCTGATTGCAGTTGCGGCCGGCGCCGGCGGGCATGCGGGAATAACGTCGCCGTTGGCACTGGTGCAGGAAATCCGCGAATGGTTCGACGGCCCGCTCGTGCTGTCCGGCTGTATTACAAGGGGCGACTCGGTGCTGGCCGCAGAGGCCATGGGCGCTGACCTCGGCTATATCGGGTCAGGGTTTATCGCCACAGAGGAAGCCAACGCGGCGGATGGCTACAAGCAAATGATCGTCGAAAGCGCCGCAGACGATATCATCTATACCGACCTGATGAGCGGTCTTCACAGCAGCTATCTCAAAGGTTCCGTGCGAAGTGCCGGGTTGGATCCCGAAGATCTCAAGACTTCCGTTGACGCGGTCCTGAAAGCTGGCGAAGGCTCGTCGGCGGGCGCGAAGTGGAAAGACGATTCGTCGCGACCGAAGGCATGGAAAGACATCTGGAGCGCCGGACAGGGTATCGGTGCGATCAAGGACGTGCCAGCGGCGGCGGAACTTGTCGACCGCCTGGAACGCGAATATCTGGCCGCACGCGAGCGCCTGGGCCTGAGCCCGACCGCCAGAGTCGCAGTTGGATAGTTCTCAGGAGGAAAACATGGCTGCGGCCTGTCCGGTGGCCTAAGACCAGCTGAAGTCGCGGCGCAGGCGGCCCAATGTGGTATAGAACGCGTCATAGCGTTCGTTGTCGGCAGTCGTATTCGGATAAAGCAGGGTAACAACGGGGATCACAACCAGGGGCAGCAGCAGTGTAAGGAATGAGGGATCGCGCCATTCTCCCAGATAGGTAATCAATTCAAACCACCACTGTGCAAAGCCGCCGGCCGTTGCGTTTTCTGCACCGTCAAACAAGGTATTAAACAGCCACACAATCACCCCGCCGGCAAAACCTGCCGCCATTCCCCAGTACGCTGCCTTCTCCGACGTACGACGCCAGTAAATAACGAAGGTCACCGAAACTGCCGGGGGTACGATCAGAGCGAAAGCAAGCAACAGGAGTTGCAGTACCGAACTGATATATCCCAGGCTGGCAATGATTGCCGCAACCGAGCCATAGGCAACGGTGACAATCTTGTAAGCCCGTAGCTGCTGATCGCTGTTAAAGTTCTTGGCGCCAGGTACCCAATCATTAACGAACATGGTTGCGCTCGCCAACAATAAAGGAGCACCGGAAGAGATTACGGCGGCCAACATAGCTGCCAGGGCGATGCCACCCAGAACAGGCCCAGTGTCGATCGCCAATTGCGCAATATTGAGGTAACCACTCAGCCCGCTCTCGGAACCATAAGTCGCCATGGTCAATACACCGATAAATCCTGCGACCAGGGGCATGAGTGCGGCAATAATGCCGGCGAAAAAATACGCTTTAACCAGATAGTCTTCTCTTGCTGCCGAATTGGCAAAGTTCGCGTGAATCGAAATCGCCGGTGTGTGAATAGTTGCCGCGATAAACAGGGCGATGAGAGAAGCCAGACCCATGCCGGTAAAACTCCACCAGGCAGCTTCATCTTGTCCAGCTTCCGCAAGCCTGGCGGTCGACTGGGTTACGACGGCATCCCAGCCTCCCATATTTTGCATTGCAACGATGCCGACAAGAAGAAGCCCGAAAATAATGACAGAGCAATGAACAACGTTTGCGACTGCCGTGCCTTTCAAGCCACCGGTTACCGTAAAAGTAACGATAAGCAAGCCACCGATGGCAACACCTGCGACGAACGGCAACCCTGTAGCACCGGAAATTATCGTGCCGATCACATAGGGTTCAATGATGTTAATTATGAAATAGGTGGCTTGCACACAGAGACTGGTCAGCCACTGGCAGCGATAAGAACCGAATCGACGATCGAATACCTGGCCGATAGTGACGACTTTCAAGCGTCGATAAGGGATTACGAAGAATAGACCCAACAGAAACAGGGCCGCGAAGGAATTAACGCTGTACCAGAGATGACTGATGCCTTCGCTGATTACCTCGCCTGCGACTCCATAGGTGCCGACTCCACCGATGCGAGTACCGGCAACACCCGCCGCCAACATGAAGACACCGATCGTACCTCCGCCAATCGCCCAATCCGATCCACTGGTGTTGCTGCGATTCATGTAAATGCCGAACGCGGCAAAAAAACCGAGGTACAGGACGATGACAACCGTGGTGATGCTCATGCGGATGGGGATCCGTAGAAGTTTCCGCGGAGACCGCGTCTATGACCAGCTTAAGTTGCGGCGCAGGCGGCCCAATTTGCCATAGAACGCGTCATGGCGTTCGTTGCCGGCAGCCTTATTCGGACAAAGCAGCGAAATCGTGGGAATCGTAATCAAGGGCACCAACAGTGTAAGGAATGAGGGATCACTCCATTCTCCCAGATAGGTAATCAATTCATGCCACCACTGGGCAAAACCGCCGGCCGTTGCGTTTTCCATACCGTCAAACAAGGTATTCAACAGCCACATCATCAGTCCGCCGGCAAAACCTGCCGCCATCCCCCAGAACGCCGCCTGTTCCGACGTACGACGCCAGTAAATAACAAAGGTCACCGCAATTGCCGGGGGTACAACCATAGCCAAAGCAAGTAACAACAGTTGCAGTACCGAACTGATATATCCCAGGCTGGCAATGATGGTCGCAACCGAGCCATAGATAACGGTGACAATCTTGTAAGCCCGTAGCTGTTGATCGCCGCTGAAGTTCTTGCCACCGGGTACCCAGTCATTAACGAACATCGTCACGCTGGCCAATAATATCGGAGCAGCGGTAGAGATTACCGCGGCCAACACGGCTGCCAGCGCGATGCCGCCTAGAACCGGCCCTGTGTCGATCGCCAATTGCGCAATATTCAGGTAACCACTCAGCCCACTCTCGGAACCATAAG
This sequence comes from Candidatus Rariloculaceae bacterium, assembly GCA_965262365.1. GTDB lineage: Bacteria > Pseudomonadota > Gammaproteobacteria > Steroidobacterales > Rariloculaceae > UBA6522. The sequence goes on along the minus strand of OZ253541.1, from coordinate 572,611 downwards.
TCGCCATGGTCAAAATACCGATAAAGCCTGCGACCAGGGGCATGATCGCAGCAATGATGCCAGCAAAAATAAACCCTTTAAGCAAATATTCTTCTTTTGCCGCCGAACTGGCAAAGTTTGCGTAAATCGAAACCGCCGGCGTGTGAATTGTTGCCGCAATAAACATAGCGATGATACTAGCCAGACCGATGCCGTTAAAACTCCACCAGGCAACTTCATCTTTACCAGCTTCCGCAAGCCTGGCGGTCGATTGGGTGACGACGGCATCCCAGCCTCCCAAATTTTGCATCGCCACTATGCCGACAAGAAACAGTCCGAGAAAAATGACGCCAGTATGAATGACATTCGCGGCCGCCGTGCCTTTCAAACCGCCGGTTACCGTAAAAGTAACGATCAGCAAGCCACCGATGGCAACACTTGCAGCAAAAGGTAAACCCGTAACGCCGGAAATTATCGACCCAAGTATAAAGGGCTCGATGATGTTAATTATGCAATATTCGCATTGCACACAGAGACTGGTTAACCACTGGCAGCGATAAGAACCGAAACGACGATCGAAGACCTGGCCGACCGTGACAACTTTCAAGCGTCGATAAGGGACTACGAAGAACAGACCCATCAGAGCCATGGCCGCCAGGGTATTGAAGCTGAACCAGAGATGGCCTATGCCATCGTTAATTACATCACCTGCTACTCCATAGGTAGCGACTCCACCGATGCGCGTACCGGCAGCGCCCGCCGCCAACATGAAGAGACTGAGCGTACCTCCGCCAATCGCCCAATCCGATCCACTGGTGTTGCGGCGATTCATGTAAAGTCCGAACGCGGCAAAAAACCCGAGGTAGAGGACGATGACGATCGTGGTAACGCTCATGCAATGCTCAAACTTCTACTATTGGTCTAATTACGTAGCCGGGCATGCCCGACTTACAACAAGACCGTTAGAACCAGTCCCAACGTACAATAACGACGATGACTCCACTACGTATAGGCATAGCGAGATAAGCCATGCCGCTTTCGGGGAGCCGACAGTCCGTTGCCCTCAATGCGTCAACGCATAAACTGCAAAATTGACGCCCAGGCGAATCGACGCATTGGCCGCCTCTTCCGGATAATAATATTCGTCGGCGCGCTGCCAGCCGTCGGCGATATCGTTGTTGAACGTGATCATGACCATGCGGTCTGGGCGATGAAGAGAAGCGGCACGGCGATCCAGACGGGACGACAACTCAACGCGGCCACCGGTTGTTTTTCAATTTTTGCCTCTAAGATATGCAGCCGCTTGCATACAGGAAAAGCTTACTGCTGAAATTACTACGGCGCGAGTTCTCGGGTAGCTCATTTGGAAACTCGCGAGTTACTCTCCCGCCTGACTAGTGGTCCGCGTCGGGCTCGGCTACTTCGGCTCCGGCCGCCGGGACTTCGTCCATCGTGCCGCTCGTCGAAAACAACCAGACACTGTCGCCGCGCTCAGTGCCTGCGAAGCGATTCCCGGCGGAGTACGCGACGACATACTGTTCGCCGTTATTCTCGAAGATGCTGACAGGCGAGTTCATGCCGGCACCGGTCTGGAACTCCCACAGCGTATTGCCGTTACTCGAATCGAACGCTTGCAGCCGGCCGTCGTTACGACCGACGAACAATAACCCGCCCGCCGTCACCGTAGCGCCGCTGAAGCAGTTATCCAACTGCCACTGCTGACGCCAGACGATGGTGTTCGTACGCATATCCATCGCAGCCAGAATGCCGACGTCCTCACCTCGCACAAAGCCGAACCGACCACCGTGGTAGCGAACCCCCCCCGATTCCGGTACTTCGTTGTCGATATCGCCGCCCCGGAAAATACCAACCCTGTCGGTCGCACAGACGAACAGATGCCCGGTTTCCGGGTCGTAGGCGCTCGGCGGCCAGTTCGATCCTCCGACCACAGCCGGTTTTGCGACGACTGCTTCTGTCCAGAAGGGCGTATAGATTCGGCCACCGTTTACCAGAGGCGGTTGGCCTTCGGGCTGTATTTCGATCGACTGCGGAACGAAAGCGTCGCCGATCGGATACGGCTGTGTGGCCGCTGTCGCCTGGCGCGGTTCCTGCGGTACCGGTCGTTCTTCTATGCCGATCAGCGGCTCACCCGTCTCACGGTCGAGAATGTAAACCCATCCGGTCTTGCTCGCTTCCGCGGCCGCCTTTCTGACCACACCGTCGATCTCGATGTCGAAGAGAACAACCGGGTTCGGCGAGTCATAGTCCCAGAGATCGTGGTGAACCTGCTGAAAATGCCAGCGATAGTCGCCGGAATGTGCGTCGACCGCAACGATTGAAGCCGAGAAGAGGTTGTCTCCCGGACGCACCGAGCCGTTGAAGTCGGGCCCGGGGTTACCTGTGGAGAAAATGACGAGGTCGAGATCCGGGTCCACGGCCGGCGTTGTCCAGACTGTCGCTCCGCCAAACTTCCAGACGTCGTTGTCCTGGGACCAGGTGTCGTGACCGAACTCACCTGGGCCGGGTACGGTGTAGAACGTCCAGATATCGGACCCGTCCTTCGCGTCATAGGCTTTGACGCGTCCGCGAGTAGCAAACTCGGCACCCGCGAAGCCCGTAATCACCATTCCGTCGTAGTAGAGCGGCGCGCTTGTAATTGTATAGCCGTCCTCCCAGCGTTCGGCCTGCACCGACCACACGATTTCGCCGGTAGCCTGATCCAGTGCAACAAGTTTACCGTCGAGCTGGCCGACGAAGATTTTCCCTTCGCCGATTCCGACGCCGCGGCTCGTCCAGCCGCAGCACACCGTTGTGATGCCCTGGTCCAGATTAGCTTCGTACTTCCATAAGCGTTCGCCGCTGTCGACGCTGATCGCGAAGACGTCATCCGCACCCGTAACGACGTAGACGACGCCTTCGTGAACGATCGGGGCTGCTTCGCCGGAGTATTTTGCATCGACGCCGGAGCCGTCGAGCCGCGCGCGCCACACGCCTTTGAGCTCTCCGATGTTGTCCGGCGTGATATCCGTAAGGGGGGAATAGCGTTGGTTATAGACGTTGCCGCCATTGGTGATCCAGCCGTCCGTGGGCGGCGCCTTGAGTTCATTGCCGCTGAACCCCGATCCGCTGCCGCCCTGCTGTCCAAAGGCAGTGCAAGCGAATGTCGCAATTATCAGAGCTGTTGGGAGAATGGTGCTTGTTCTGGCAACAGGTATCGTGTCTATATTCATGTCTAACTCCGTATCGATCGCTTTCAGCGTCCGAGCGAACTCACGTAGATAGTACGCGCTCGGCGTTGTCACCCACAAAACAGATCAAGTTCCAAATACCGTAACTAAACGAAGAAAAGCCCCCACCAGGCGAACTTCATAGCATTAACCAAAGTGTCGAAGAACGCGGAATCGGACACTCGTACTATCCGGATTCCCCGCTACATCGGCTTGCGGAACACGAACACGGCCCGGTCCGTGTTGCCACGCATCCCGGCGTCGAATACGCCGCTCGTGCGGTCATCGGCCGGGTTGGCAAGCAGGTCGCTGTTCATCGCGAGCGCGAATCCAGCGGCCGTGACCTCGTCGATGATTGTTTGTGCGTCGATTCGGTGGAGAGTTTCCACGTCGCGCCAGCCCGAACCGTCCTCGGCTTTGTGGTCGACTATGAGATATGTACCACCCGGTTTGAGTGCGGCGAACACACGCGCATTCAAATCGGCGGTATCGACGCTTTCCTCGGCCGATTCGCGAAGCTGATCATGATAGAAGAGCACCATCAAGGCGACATCGACGTCATTCGGTAAATCGGCTTCGTTGTAGTGGACGAACGTGAGCGTGGCGTTGCCGTGCTCGGCAGCAAACGCCGGACCCCGTGCGCCGGCGGCGCCAATCTCGGCGGTCCACGGCATGTCGACCATCTCGATATGGCCATCGGCGCCGACTGCATCGACGAGCATGGCCGTATAGTAATTCCCGACTGAGGCGAACTCGATGACTCGATCACCTTCCTCGATACCGGCGAGCGTCAAAATCTCGGCCGGCTTGCGGCCGGAATCTCTTGCGCGATGTCTGTCATTTCGCGCGACCGATTCCACGGCACGCTTGATATTCGCTGGAGTATCTGCAGGCACCATGTAGGAGTCTTGTGCCATCGTCAGGGTCGCGCCAAACACGAGTCCGCTCACCGCGGCAATACCAATAGTTATTCGCATGATTGCTCCTGATTCGTAGTTCTTGGCCTAAGCCGTTTGTCCATCATCCCACTCCTCTCCATTGCACAGGCGGTCTGTTCCGGGCGGGAGTTTCGTTCAGACTCTGCTCACGAGATCGTCGCCTTTGAGCCGCCACAGCAGGAGGTCCAGGCGATCCTGGCCAAAAAACGGTTCTCCCTTGTAAGCGCAGGTCGGCACGCCCCAGTGCCCGGCCGCTTCATGATCTGTCTGGTTCTTCTGAATTTCGGATTCCAGGCGATCGGCTTCCGAATTTAGGAGTTTGTCGAGCTCTTCGAGATCCAAACCCGCCTTCTCACTCGCGAGCGCGAGATGTTCTCCTTCATGCCAGTTTACGGTACCGCCCCAGATGAGACGGGAGATCTCATCTGCAAATTCGATTCCTTGGCCCATTTCAGCTGCGACTATTCCCAGACGGGTCAGTCTGTAGATGTAGGGTTGCTCCTCACCAGGTTGCATTGAGCCACTAGCATCGGCGTAGTAAACAACCGGGTCGGGTTTCGGCCAGACGAGGGGCAATTCCAGAAACTCGGCCACCCGAAACAGATCCTTCATGAAGTATGAAAGCCACAGAGAATGGACGTTCCGAAAAAAGTCAGGCGTACGAATGGCAATGGGATATACGGGCCGGAAGTTTATCTCCAGCTCATACTCATCCTGCCACTGTCTTAGTCGCGGGGCGGCAAGGTATGACCACGGACTCCGGAACGACCAGAACACATCTATTTTCAGTGGCTCGCTCATTGTCATCCGCGATGAATGCGGCAGTTTCAGTGCGGCAGATAGTGCTGCAGCAGCTTCCAATGCGTGTGCACAACACCCTTGTCAACCAACGCGTCGATCTCTTCATCGCTGTAGCCGGCCTCGCGTAGTACGGAAATCGAGTGTTCCCCGGGCGGGGGTGTCGGGGACGTAGGCGTCACGACCGAGCGTTCCGGCCGAATCCAGGTGTTCAGCGGGAGCGTCGTCGGGTAACCGGAGGGGTGCGGCCCGCGTCGCAGACGGAACGAATGTTCCGGAATGCTATCGCTGCCGTCGACTGTGGTCTCGACCGTAAATCTTTCACGCAGCTCTGCCAGTGTCTGTACCGCGATTGCCGCTGCCCCCGGTAGCACCGCGAGTTTTTCCCGGAGCTGGGCAAGCGTCAGTTCGCGTACTTCCTTGCCGATCGCTTCGGCACTGACCGATTCAGCACCGACCGCGCTCGCGAGATTGCTGCCGTCGCCGGCGCGACAACCAACAAACGCCCAACCGTCAGCGAGTTGGTACAAGTGCTGTTCACAGCCATCGCCGCGTGCCGCTTGTCCTGAAGGAACCACCTGCTCCGATTCGCTGTGGCGTGTCATGAACGGGAACTGCACAAGCTGCACGGCCGTCGCGAGCGAGGTCCGCACATGACTTCCGCCTCGGCCAAGTTCTCTTGCGAACAACGCCTGCGTAATACCCATCAATGCAGCGTAACCGCAGATGTAATCGACGCAGGATGCGAGCGCATGCAGGACCGGTTTGTCCGGCTGGCCGTAACGCGTCATGATGCCGCTGGCCGCCTGCAATACCGGATCGTACCCCGGGTCGTCCTTGAACGGGCCACCCTCGCTGCCGCCCCAGGCGCTGACCTGGCAGGAGATGATTTCCGGATTGATATCGGTGAGCTGGTCGTATGCGATGCCCAGCGAGCGCGCCGATCTATCGAGGAAATTATGCAGCACGACGTCGCTGTCCTTGACCAGCCGCGCCAGTACATCACGGCCGGCTTCGGTTTTCAGGTCCAGCACCATAGCGCGCTTGCCCTGATTGACGTCGACGCCGAACCACAGGGTCAAGCGCGGACCGCCCAGTGGTTCGGGCGGGTCGATGCGCACCACATCGGCACCGTGCTCGGCAAGCGTACGCCCGGCCGCGGGGCCGGCAACAACGTTTGACAGATCCAGTACGCGCAGGCCTTCGAGCAACCCACCCGACACGCCGTCCCCGCCAGAAGCTGGCGCCAGTGGCGATTGCTTCCAGTCCGCGTCGGACACTCGCTGGCGGGACCGCAGTTCCGGAGACTGGGTTGCCGCACCTTCGATCGAAACGAAGCGCCCCGGCATACGCACTGTTCCGAGTTGCGGATCGTCGATATCGGCGAGCACTCCTGCTTCCAGCAGTTTTTCATCGGCCAGCCATTCCGAATCGGTTTGCACCACGGTGACCGGCACATTCGCGTCGCGCAGCAGTTGCTCCCACTCCTTGCCGGGCCGCGTTTTGATGCTCTCGGCAACCATGGTCGCCAGGCGCTGACGGTTTTGCGGCGAGAGGTCACTGGCATAGTTCAGGTTGTTGCCGTCGCGATTCTCGCTGTAGGGACTGCCGGCGACCATGCCCTCGGCGATCGCACGGTCAAAAACGCCAATAGTCTCGAGAAACGCGCGGGTTAGGTGGACGTGGTCCGGCGCAGCGGGATACAGAATGCGTCCATCAGCGCATTCGTAGAAGTTCACCCCGGAAACGGCGCGGCTCTTCAGGTAGCCGGCAATGCGACCCATGTGCTCCGTGGTCAGGTGTTCGCGCAGCTCGCGCAGGATCGGAAACACCGTATGCATCATGGCGTTGTCGATCATTGGAACATTGTAGCGCTCAGGCAATCCGTCGATTTTCATAATCAGAATACCCACCGCCGACAACAGTGCATCTGCCAACGGCACGACGGCGCGTTGCCCCCGTCCGCTGCGCTCACGCTGATAGAGCCCCATCGACGCTGTTACGGCCCCAAGAATTCCACCATAAGCCGAGGCCATCGGAATCGCGGAGTAAATCGGATCGCCGCCCATCAGCGGTCCAAGCGGACTGACGTCGGTATAGACACCGACCGCGGCATTGACGATGCCTTCCCATGCCGGCAGCTCGTAGTGCTCGTCTCCCTCGGCGAATCCCGGCAACGACACGTAAACAATACGCTCATTATCGCTGAGGCTGGCGTAGTCGAGCTTCAACCCGGCCGCGGCGCCGGCGCGCATGTTCTCGAACACGACGTCGCTGCCGGCTATCAGATCGCGAGCCTTCTTCCATTCGGCGCTGTCTTTAAGATCGATCTCGAGCATCCGCTTGCCGCGATCGAGCAGCGGGTCGCAGGGGTGGACGTCGCGCCCGGGGCGGACAAATTCGACTACGTCTGCACCCTGATCCGCGAGCAACATCGACGCGACGCGTCCTGCCCAGCCAGTCCCGATGTTGACGACACGGACACCTGAAAGTGGTACCGACGCTGATTTGGTATTTCTTGCCATTTGATGCTGTGCTCCGTTCGACGCCAGCGGTGAAACGAGAATACGCGCTCGGCGTGGTCACGCACAGAACAAACGAAGTCATAAAAACCGCAATCAAACGCAGAAACAATTTCGCCAGCCGAATTACAAAGAACGAGGGTTAGAGATCGGCGAAGCGCCGGCCGCTCGTCGCAAGATCTTTCAATAGCTCCGGTATCTCCCAGTACATCGGCCCGAACCGCTCTCGATATTCGCAGACCGTCTCGTACACGCGGCCGACGCCGATAGCGTCGGCGTAGTGCATCGGGCCGCCCCGATGCCGCGGGAAGCCGTAGCCATTTGTCCACACGACGTCGATATCGCCGGGACGCGGCGAAATGCCGTCTTCCAGAATCCGCGCGCCCTCGACAATCAGCGCGAAAATGCAGCGCTCGACAAACTCCTGGTCGTCGATCTCGCGCTGTTCGATGTTGAGAATCTCCGCTTCGCGCGCGATGAGCGCGTGAACATCCGGATCAGGTATCGGCACCCGCGAGCCGGGCTCGTAGCGGTACATGCCTTTACTGGTTTTCTGCCCGAGTCTTCCCGATTCGACGATCTTGTCTGCGATCCGAAAATACCGCGGATCGTCGGGTAGATCCGTACGTTCCTGCCTGGCCTTAACGCCGATGTCGAGGCCGGCGAGATCCGAGACTGCATTCGGGCCCATCGCCATGCCCCACTCATAGAGCGCGCGGTCGACGTTTTGCGGCGTCGCGCCTTCCAGCAACAGGAACTGGGTTTCGCGTGTGTAGCCTTCGAGCATGCGATTGCCGACGAAGCCGTAACAGTTGCCGACGACGACCCCGAGCTTGCGGAGACGTTTCCCGACTGCCAGAGCGGTGACGATGACGTCCGGGTCCGTGTCTCTACCTCGAACGATTTCCAGCAGGCGCATGATGTGCGCCGGGCTGAAGAAATGCATGCCGAGGACGTCTTCGGGTCGTTTCGTTGCCGCAGCGATCTTGTCGACGTCCAGCGTCGAAGTGTTGGTTGCGAGGACTGCTCCCGGTTTGCAGATCTCGTCGAGCCTGGCAAATATTTCCTGCTTGATGGCCATGTTCTCGAATGCGGCCTCGATGACGAGATCCACCTCGGCCGTAGCCTCCAGATCTTCAGTCGCTTGCAGCCGGGCGAGTCCCGTTTCCGCTTGCGCCTCGGTCAGGCGACCTCTCGCGACGCCGCCTTCGCAGAGATTGCGAATCGTGTCCTGACCGGCCTTCAGACCCTGTTCGCTGTTGTCCAGCAGCGTTACCTGCAGACCCGCACTGAGACAGCTGTAGGCGATTCCGGCGCCCATCGTGCCGGCGCCGATGACCGCAACGCTCGCGACCTCACGCGGTGTGACGTCGGCGGAGAGGCCCGGAATTTTCTTGACCTGGCGCTCGGCAAAAAAGACATGGCGCAGCGCAGCGGATTGCTCCGACGCCTTGCACTCGAGGAACTGTTCGCGCTCGAACGCCAGGCCGTCATCGAAGGTCATCGTGAGCGAGGCCTCCACGCAGCGAATGATTCGCTCCGGCGCCATGAGTCCGCGCGTCTTCCGGGCGATCTTCCTGCGGTACTCCTCGAAGAACCCGTCGTCCACGGGTTCGACCTTCATGTCTCGAATTCGCCTCGGTCCCGCACCCTGCTCCACCAGTTCTTCCGTGTACGCGATCGTCGCCTCGACCAGGTCGCCACCGTCAACGAGTCGATCGACAACGCCGATCTCGCGGGCCTCGTTCGCACTGATAGGTTTCCCCGAGATCATGATGTCGAGTGCCTTGGGGATACCAACCAGACGCGGCATCCGCTGCGTACCCGAAGCGCCGGGCAATATTCCGAGATTAACTTCCGGAAGACCGACTCGCGTGCTGGCGAGTGCGATGCGGTAATGGCAACTGGTTGCGGTCTCCAGGCCTCCTCCCAGAACCGTCCCATGAAGACCCGCGATAACGGGCTTCGCGCAGCTTTCGATCCTGGCGAGGACCTCGGACAAGCTCGGTGACATCGGCGGTTTATCGAATTCGCGGATATCGGCGCCAGCGATAAACGTTCTTCCGCGGCACACGATGACGATTGCGCTGATCTCAGCGTCGCCGTCCGCATGATCGACAGCGGTCAAGAGTCCGGCGCGGACCGCCTGCGACAGGACGTTGACGGGCGGGTTGTCGATGGTGATGGCGGCGATACTTCCGCGCCGTTGTGTACTGACTTCAGTCATAGCGGCCTCTTCGATTCTTATCCGGCGGGTGCCGGGCGAACGATAATACTTGATCGAAACGATCATGCGAACACACGTGGTCAGGCCCTCACTTTGTCTCAGCGCTGGCGGCGTTGGCAATCTGAGTGGGATTTGCTACGGTGCGCTGCTAGTTGCGCAGGAGGACCCCCAACGGGAATCGGATACCATGATCGATCTCTACACTGCACCGACACCGAATGGGTGGAAGGCTTCCTGCACGCTCGAAGAACTCGAGCTCCCCTACGAAGTTCACAGCATCGAGTTGAGCAAGCGGGTGCAGAAGGAGGATTGGTATCTACGCATCAATCCGAACGGCCGGATTCCTACCATCGTCGACCGCGAAGCGGACGACTTCGCGGTCTTCGAGTCGGGTGCGTTGATGATCTACCTGGCGGAGAAGACCGGGCGATTGTTGCCGACCGATCCCAAGGGGCGGTCTCTGGTCATTCAGTGGTTGATGTTTCAGATGGGTGGTATCGGTCCCATGATGGGCCAGGCGAATGTCTTCTACAGATACTTCCCGGAAAAGATTCAACCGGCAATCGACCGGTACCAAAATGAGTGCCGGCGTCTTTTTGAGGTGCTCGACACGCATCTCAGTGACCGCGAATGGTTGGCGGACGACTTCTCGATTGCCGACATCGCCAATTGGTGCTGGGTGCGGACGTACAAGTGGTCGGGCGTCTCGCGAGAAGGGCTGCCCCATCTCAAGCGGTGGATGGATGGGATGAAGGAACGTCCGGCCCTGCGTCGCGGCGTCGAGGTTCCGTTCAAAAGGGCTAATCTGACGAAGGACAGCAAGGCAGCCGAGGCGTTTGCCAAGGACGCGCAGAAGACGCTGCAGCGCTGAAGTGCGACGGTAACGGACGCAGCATCGACTGTCGGCTTTTGCGAAATAGTTTCACTGAATCACCGCGCACCCAGGGAGGCGTAGCATGTCAGACAAGTACAGGATTTTCGGCGGGGGGATTTCTCCATATTCGGTAAAGGTTCGTTCGTACTTTCGCTACAAGGGAATCCCGCACGAGTGGATTCTGCGCGACACGAATACGATGGCCGAGTACAAGAAGTACGCGAATCTGCCGATAGTTCCTCTCATCGTGACGCCCGAAGATGAGGGAATGCAGGACTCGACGCCTATTATCGAGACGATGGAGGCTCGCGTGCCCGAGCCATCCATTCACGCCGATGACGGGAAACTTCGTTTTCTCTCTGAGTTGATCGAAGAGTTCAGTGACGAATGGGGCAACAAGTGGATATTTCAGTACCGTTGGGCACGCGACGCCGATCAGCGATCGGCTGCCGAGCGTATCGTCACAGGGGGTTTTCCCGACGCCACTGAGGAAGAGCGCCAGAAGATAGCGGAAAACATTCGCGAGCGGATGACCGGCCGGGGCTGGGTCGTTGGTTCGAACGAGAAGACCGCGCCGCTGATCGAAGACTCTTTCAACGACGGCATTCAACTGATCGAACAGCACCTCGCGAAGCGTAGCTATCTGTTCGGTGAACGACCGTCGCTTGCGGATTTCGGCTTGTGGGGGCAGATTTACCAAGCCTCGACGGATCCGACAGCGGGTGCGATCCTTTCATCAGGGTATGACGCGATCTGTCGCTGGATGGACAGGATGCTCGATCCGAAATCGCAGGGCGAGTTCGAGACCTGGTCCTCACTACAGCCGACGCTGGCTCCGATCCTCGAGAAACAGGTGCGCCCGTTTCTAATCTGGTCCGCAGCGAATGCTGCGGCGCTTGCGTCAGGAGCGGAAGAGTTTACCGTCGATCTGGACGGCCGTTCGTGGACCCAGACGATTGGCGGTCCGCAAAAGTATCACGCGAAGTCGCTGCGAGAGATTCGCCGTAAGTATGGCGAACAGCGCTCAAACCCGGAGTTGCGCGAGATCCTCGAGACGGCCGGATGCCTCGAACTATTGGCTTGAACGTCGCGTCGGCCGGTGCGGGCCCGGTAGTTTGTCTGGTGGGAACTTCTTCTCTGCTTTTTTTGAGGCTTTTCTTCTCTAACCTGTTATTGGTCTACAGGCAATGCCGCTACAGGTGCCCTGGCGAATATGCCGGTGGCGCGGATGGCATCGGGTTCCTGCTGATTAGTGCCACCGACGTGCAGAGTCGCGCGGCGCTGCAGTCGCAGTCCGATCAGTTAGATTTGCACTTCGTAGTTAAATTCAAGAGGCTAGTTCAATGCAATTCCAATCGATATTTAGAGAAGGGCTATTTGCCAATCAAGTAATTCTTGTGACGGGCGGTGGTTCCGGAATAGGTCGGTGCATTACTCATGAACTCGCCTCTCTGGGCGCGACAGTCCACATTAATGGTCGAACCGAAGAGAAGCTCCAACGTGTTGCCTCAGAGATCAGTCAGAGTGGCGGTAGTGTCGATTGGAGCATTTGCGACATTCGGGAAGAAAATCAGGTAGAAACACTTTTCGAGACCATTCTCCAAAAACATGGGCGCTTGAATTCTCTTGTAAACAACGCCGGCGGGCAGTTTCCGTCTCCTTTAGAAAAAATGACCAAGAAAGGATGGGATGCCGTCATTCGTAATAATCTAACGGGCACTTTCCTTGTTTCCCAACAAGCATTCAAAACTTTTTTTGGGGAGAATGGCGGAAATATCGTAAATATCGTTGCGGATTTCTCCAGAGGCATGCCACTTATTGCCCATACAGGAGCGGCCAGGGCCGGAGTCGATAATTTAACGAAAACAGCTAGTATCGAATGGGCAAGATATGGAATACGAGTCAATTCTGTTGCGCCTGGCTTAACCAGCACGTCGGGACAACGCGGGTATGACGAAAAGTTCCTGAAAATGATGGAAGAAAGAAAAAAACGGATACCCCTCAAAAAATTGGCCACTGAAAGTGAGATCAGCGCAGCAGTTACCTTCTTGCTATCTCCGGCAGCGAGTCATATGACGGGTACGATCGTAAAAGTAGATGGCGGTTTTTCTCTTTGCGGTCCTATGATTCCACTAGAAGATTATGAAGCCGGCGAAAGTTTCAACGGATTCACCTGAGAAACACGCTAAACCGTCGGCTATTTACCCTGCCAGTTCGGAACCTGTCAACGACATTGAGACACCGTTGTTCATGATTTAGTGAGCATCCGGCGAGGTTTTTGCCTCGGTCGGCGGATTGATCCAGACGGCTTTCGGGAGAGCCTGGGGTTTCGGAGGGCCATGAACGAAGCGTTCCGGGTTGTGTGCCCAGGCGTCTTGCAGAGTGCGTTGGCGTTGTTCGAGGATCTGCTGGGCGCGGCCGTGATGGACGTCGCTGGGGGTGAGCATGGCGATACCGGCGTGGCGATGCTCGCGGTTGTACCACGGGAAGAAGGTCCGGCAGAACGCGACCGCGGCGTGGATGTCTTCGAAGCGACCCGGGAAGCCGGGGTGGTATTTCAGGGTTTTGAACTGGGCTTCGGAGAATGGGTTGTCATCGCTGACTTGGGGCCGGCCGAGTGAGCGGGTGACGCCGAGGTCGGCGAGCAGTTGCGCGGTGCATTTGGCGGTCATGGGCGAGCCGCGGTCCGAATGCAGGGTCAGCACTTGGGGCTGGATGTGCTGCTTGAGGCAGCTTTGCTCGATGAGCCGGGCGGCGAGCGCGGCATTCTCCCGTTCGGCGACCATCCAGCCGACGACGTATCGGCTGAAGATGTCCAGCAGTACGTAGAGGTAGAAGTACGTCCAGCGCTTCGGTCCGAGCAGCCGGGTGATATCCCACGACCAGACCTGGTTCGGCGCCGTGGCGAGGAGTTCGGGTTTGGCGTAGTGCGGATGGCTGAGCTGATTGCGTCGTTCCCGGACCGGCTGTTCGGCGCCCAGGAAGCGGTACATGGTGCGTTCCGAGCACAGGTACCGGCCTTCGTCGAGCAGTGTGGCGACGACCTCGCCCGGGGAGCGGTCGAGGAAGCGCGGGGAGGCGAGCACGTCCAGGACGCGCTCGCGCTCGGTGCGATCCAGTGCCCGGGCGGGCGTCTTGCGGGGCTGCCGGGGCCCGGGAGCGGGCCTTTGGCGACGGTAGAAGGTGGCTCGGGCCAGGCCCAACGCCCGGCACGCCGGCGCCACGCCGACCTGCGCGGCCAGTGACGTGGCGGCCATCAGCAGTTCTTCCCGTCGTTGAGGTTCAATCCCAGCAGCCCGGCAACTTTTCCCTGCACGTCGATGATCGTGTGCGCGGTGGCCAGTTCCTTCTCCAGCTGCGTCACCTTCGCTTCGAGCTGGCGGACCTTGCCGCTCAGGGGATTGGATTCGGCCGGCTTGGCGCCGCGTTTTTTCGGTGTCAGGGCCTTGAGCGAACCGTTGCGGCGCGCCTTGCGCCAGACGGACAAATGCGAGCTGTACAAGCCCTCGCGACGCAGCAGACGGCCGATCTCGCCGGGCTGGGTGCAACGGTCGGCTTCCTCGAGGATCCGCAACCGGTATTCGGCGCTGAACCGCCGCCGGGTCGGCTTGGCCACAACCTCCGGATCGGGCGCCCGGGGCGCTACGGCGCCGCCGGCCCTGGGGGCCTCGTCGCTACGCTCCTCGACCCCCAGGGCCGGCGCGTCAGCACCCCTCAACATCATCGAATCGTTACTGCCTTTCATCGTCGTTCACCTCCACCGCCCTACACTAATTCCAAGGGTAGTCGATGTCTCAACGATGTTGGCAGAGAGGGGTTCGGCGGACGCTTCTCAGAGAAAGCCTTCGGGCCTTCGATGAAATCTTCGCTGTTTTTCAAGGCGGTAACCGAATCGTAGCTCTGTTCCATCGATGCCTGTAGCGATTCCGCGTCTAGGGAGCGGTACACGACGTCCTTACTTGCTCGAATCGACAAAGGTGAACATTCAAGGATCATCCCGGCCCACTCGAGCGCCTTCTCAATGAGTTGATCGTGAGGGACGACGTCGTTGACAAAGCCCAGTTCCTTGCCTTCTTCAGCGCTGACGTGGCGTCCGGTCAGAATCATACCGAGTGCGCGTTTGACACCAATCTGCCGCGGCAGTCGATTCATTCCACCGGCCAGCGCAGCGAGTCCCACTTTTGGTTCGGGAAGCGCGAACTTGGCCTGGCCGGACGCAATGATCAGGTCGCAGGCGAGTGCAAGCTCGAAACCACCACCCATCGACACACCATTGACCGCAGCGATAACCGGCTTGGTAAGATCCCAGCGTAACGTCATTCCGCCAAATCCCTTCAGTGAAACAACCAACTCGCCACTTTCTGCCTTGTGGCGCAGGTCGTAGCCGGCGCAAAATCCACGACCTTCACCGGTGATTATCGCAACCCACATGTTGTCGTCAGTGGCGAAATCGTCAAACACCTCGCCCAGTTCTTCACTGGCAGGGGGATGCAACGCGTTCAGGCGCCCTGGCCTGTTGATGGTAACGATCTGGAGGTGATCGTCGCGTTTGTCGACCTTACAGAACTGCAGTTCTGTCATATTGTCTTTGTCCGTTTATTGCATCTGATGCATCGAGTGATCCATCTGCTCATCCCGTGCTCTTACGACTGAAGGGGCTTCCGCATCGGGCCCGAAGGAAAAGCTGTAACTGCCTTTAATGAGTGTTTCGGTATCATCAAGGATGGCCCACTCAGCAGCGTAATAGGCTGTCTCTTGCAGTGAAGGCAGTGGCAAGGAGAACTGATCATTTACTCTTGGATTGTATCGAAAGTTAATGTCAACCCATTCCCTTGTCTCGTCGTATAGAACCCATTTAACCAGCCGCACGGGCTGCTCGAACCCCAAGCCGAATTCGTTCGGGGCATTAGCCAGCACCGAATCATCAACCGGCGTGGATTCGACTGTAAGCCCCGCCTCGGCGGCGCTGATACCGAACGTAATACCATGCATCTGACGCATCGCAACTTCTCTTCTTTCCGCCGACACACCTCGCGAGGGATCGATCACAGCCATTTCATGTTCGCCCTGCTGTTGTTGCGCGTAGACTGTTTGCGAGCCCGTGAGGGACGTCGCCACCAATATTGCCACCGGCAACATGATTCTGGATGAACGCTTGAGCATTCTCATTTGACAACTCCGAATTAACTGTAGTGTTTCGAGCACTATTCAGTGACATTGACCGTGATGTAACCATCCGTCTGGAGACTACCGTCATCTCCTCTGGCCCATAAGACATAGGTGCCGGGTGTATCGAATGTCGCAGTTGCCTCGATCATGCCATCAGCCGGGATTTCCGGCGGGAGCCAGAGTACTCCGTGGGGAGAATTGGAGCCCGGTCGGGTGTCTTCCCATACCTTTGTTTGGGGCGGGTCGAACGTAACCTGGCCTTCGCCCCGATACAGATTCCAGCTCAGATACAGCGCATTGATCTTGCGCACCGTAACCTTCTGGGGCGGCACGCGCATCAAACGCAGAAGCTCGACCTCGGTGCGCGTCGATTGAACCGCCGGGCGCGGCAAGCCGTCATCTGTCAGCCGAGCACGCAAGCGGAGTGGCTCGCCCACGCGCACTGAGTGCTCGGCAGGTCCCGGCCGGCCGAAGTAGCCGGGCTGACGCGATTCGCCTATGGTCACTGAGCGCTCATTGTCGCCCTCAATGGTGAGCGCAGGCTCCACGTTTACGTAAACTTCCGGCGTGGTTCTACCGACACCCAGCGAACCACCATCTGAAGAGATAATGACGTTATCGATGAAAAAATCCTGATGCTTGCTGGTATAAGCCTTGGACTCATTGCCATTGGCGTTCAGCGTCCACACCAGTTCACGTTCACCCCAATCGGCCGGTACGGTGACGGTGAAGGTGTATCGATTACGCCGCGGCATGAAGAAAGTGGGCTGACCGCGATCGGCCTCTCCGGGCGAAAAGGAATTGTTCTCGCCGATCGGCACTCGAATCTCTTCTTCCCAGTTGTCGTTCATGTAGCCGAACACGTAGTTGGTGGAGCCATCAGGATTTTCAGTCCAGCCCTCATATGCGGCCCACAGCGGTGCACCATGCAGGTAGGTCTCCTCGGCAGCGCTGCCAAGCGCCGGCGACATTAGCAAGACAAGACCAAGAAGCACTTTTCTTGCGAAAAGTTGGGATACGTATTGTTTCATTGGTATGACACTATCCTCAATTAATGCAGTTCACCGCACTGTACTTACTATTTTCTATTCGGATTGATTCCGAACTGCACTACTGGATACCTGCTAGCCCGACTACCATCTGTTCAATAACTCGGTCATCCACTCCAGATAGAATGGCATCCTCCAGAGCAGCTTTGTCCTCCGCGCTTACCGAGTGATTGAATCCAAGTACGGCCCTAGCTATTGCTATCGCTTCCCTTGGAATTCTGTTTTCACGTTGAAGGATATTGTTCATCAGTGTTTTGTCTTCCTCGCTTGGTACGTGCTCAAGGCTTGCTACTACGTTCGCCAGCACAATCACGATCCGATTGCTCGCTGGATCGTTGGCAAGCGCTGCCAACGCACGTTTGTTTTCGTCACTCGGGAAATGATTCATACTAGACAGGATGCCGGCAATCACAATATAACCGGTGTCTACTTGAGTAGCGTCGTTGGAACGCGTCGCCGAGACCAACGGTGCGGTGCATAGTGGGCAACCCACCACATGGTCATTCGGTCCTAGATTCAGCATTTCACGCCTCTCGGCCATCTCTCGCTGAAACTGCTCTTCCGTCAGTTCCACGACCTCGCCCAGCTCGATAAACATATTCGACACAGAGCGATTACCTGAGCCTGTCCAGTTACGTATCTCCGGCATGTTGATGTTGGTTGCCGTAACGTTCATTTCTCCATAGATATGAAGAATAGTACCTGCTGGCAGTAGCGGTGCTGCGTAGTCCTCGTACACATAGCTGCGGACCCAGTTATGGTCATAGCCGGCACAAGACAGGGTTTCTCTAAAGGCTCCCCAGATGGCTTCCATGCACATACGCTTTCCCGGCGCATGCAGGTGCGGCTCAAAGCGGACTATCTTTGTGGGAGTCATGAGAACCCGGTAAGCATCAATCTCCTGACCGTCCTCGTTCGGTCTGATGCTGAGATCCACGCCGTTGCCAACGGTAGTCGGTCTTTGCTGGTACTCCGGCTCATAACCCTTCTCATGAAACCGAAAGCCAAGTTCCATATGGCCTGTCGTATCCTGGCCGGTCGAGTGCATATGTATCGTGCTTGAGTAGAGGACCGAATCCGCTCTTAGTATGGGTCCAGCCAGCGGATCGAATACGTCACCGTTACGGCCGACTTCGTGCACAGGCCAATTTGCATCAAATATATTTGCTTGGATATTACGTCCTTCAGTTTGTTGAGCGGTGCGGATCTCCATATGATGGACGATATAACGTCCGCCCACTACGCCGAGAACCTTCGACATATCGAGATCGTTAACTTCTACCATTTCCAGGGATTTTACGTAGCGATCCTCGGTTAACCCGGTCGGCACTGGGGGCAAAGTACCCCAGAAGTCAGGTACACCGGCCTTCATGCTGACTTCAGGCATTACGACCACCAGGTCGGGTTCGCCCAGCGTCCACTTGACGCTGTCATCGAATACCAGCGGAGTCGGGGCATCAGCGGGATCGCCTTGCGGTGAACCGCTGCGAGCCCAGGTGGAAATGGTGGCGATCTCTTCATCGCTCAACGACATGTCATCTTTGAAGTCCTGGATGCCGATGTCCTTCTCGATGTACCAGGGCGGCATGGCCCCCGCCCGATCTCTGAGGCCGGTCTTGTACTCGATCAGCCCGGCGAAAGGGGCGGCCTGCTCATAAGTCATCATTGGCATAGGCCCGGCACCGCCGGGTCGATGGCATTTCTGGCAATTGGCCTGCAGGATCGGTTCGATATCCTTGTGGAACGTGATATCTCCGGACTCTGCCGCCACCAAGGCCGAAGGCATGGCCAGGAGGGAGAAAAGAGGAATGAAAGTCATTCTGGACGCGGATTGCATAAGTCTGTCCTCGAAAGTACTCAGACGCGGAAAATGCCTGGGACCATATAGTATACAAAATCGAGCCGGGGTCGTTGTCGTGACCTAACTGCATCAATAACAGTCGAGATGAAAAAACCCGTAAGAAAACGCCGAAAATATTGCCGCCAGCCGAACCACGAAGCGGGAGAAGTCTCGATGCGTCAGGGGCATGGTCCTACGCTCGGTATCTGTGCTGTTATGGAACATGGTCGCACCCGCATGATAGCGTGCAGGCCGCGAAGTGACCGGCCAGCCAGCGAAGACGACATCCGTTAGGAAAACCCCAACAGGCGAACTCATGGTGCATGGCTTGGCAAATCCAAGGAGAATCAGGGATGAAGGCATTGATGATTGGTGGCACGGGACCCACGGGACCGCACATCATTGGCGGATTAATAGACCGGGGATACGATGTCGTAATGCTGAACCGGGGGAGTCGCGACTCAGATGCGATTCCGCCAAGCGTGGAACGAGTCGTTGGCGACCCGCATTTTCCCGAAACCCTTGAGGCGGCGCTCGGGGCACGGACCTTCGACGTCGTGATCGCCACTTATGGTCGGCTTCGCCACGTCGCAGAGGTTGTTTCGACGAGGACGGACCGGCTTGTCACGGTGGGTGGCATGGCAAGTTATAGTGGGTTCGGCTTGCCTGGAACGCCAGAAGAGTATTCTCCGTCAGGGATGCCGATTCCCGCGTCCGAGGATGCCCCCCTGGTCGAGTCCGAAGAAGAGAGCCGCTTCGGCTATCTCGTTCGCACGACTGAAGACGCGATCATGGCACACCACACGGCGGGGACAATGAATGTCACCCATTACCGCTATCCAATTGTGTACGGGCCCTGGCAAGTGCGACCGACGGCGTTTTGGTGGGTCATGCAGCGCTGTCTCGACCAGCGACCCTACGTGGTATTGCCCAACAGCGGGCTGGCGGTGACCACTCGGGGTTACTCGAAGAATCTGGCGCACGCGGTTCTGCTTGCGGTGGATAAACCTCAGACTTCGGCGGGGCAGATATACAACTGTGGGGATGAGCGCCAGTTTTCCTTCGCCCAATGGGTCGGCCTGATCGCGGAGGCGATGGATTGGCAGTTGGAGATTCTGTCGGCGCCCGATCAGTTCGCGTCGTCAGCCCGTGAGCTTATGCATGTCAATGGCCGGGGCCAGCACCAGTATCTCGACCTGTCCAGGATTTGCCGGCAGCTGGGTTATTCGGATCGTGTCGATGCGGTGAACGCGGTGCGCCAGACCGTGCAGTGGTTCAAGGACCTTCCGCCGGTTGACGAGTCCAATGTGGCGGCTCTACGGGCCCACTACGAGGTGGAGGACCAGTTGGCGCGGATTATCCGTGATGCGAACGAGCGCATGGGCGCATTGCCCCACAATGAGTCGGCGTTTCATCATTCCTACGCGCACCCCCGCAAGCCAGGCCTGCGACGCGACCACAGGAACCGATAAACGACGAATAGCGAAATGGTGGTCGGCCCGGAAGGCTGCGTCCTGTCGCGGAAGACCTGCCCTCAGGATGGCCCTCTCCCGCGTTGTAGTTCGGCTGGCGGCAATCCTTTCTGCGTATGATTACGGGTTTTTCCATATCATCTGTCAACAACTAGCAGCCCGATCTTCAGCGAGACCCCGAATATGAGCCCACACATCACAATGGAAATCGAGGGCGGCGTCGCCAGTATTGTCCTGAACCGGCCGGAGGCGAGAAATGCACTCAGCGAAGAGATGCGCGCCGGCCTCGCCGAGTTCATGGAACAGTGTGAAATGGATGACGCGATCCGCTGTGTTGTATTGCGGGGCGCAGGTGGCCATTTCATGGGTGGCGGCGATGTCAAAGGCTTCAAAGAGCAGAAAAACATGGCGCCCGCAAAACGCAAGGCCAGGGTTGTTCGCGGCCTCCATTCCTTGCACTACACAATATGCCGAATGCGCAAGATGCCCAAGCCGGTGATCTGTGCGGTGGAAGGTGCGGCGGCCGGTTTCGGCGTTCCCCTGGCGACGGCGGGTGACCTCACCATTGCTGCCGAATCCGCCTTTTTTACCTTGGCGTATGCACGGATCGGCCTCAGTCCGGACGGGTCCAGCACCTATTTTCTTCCGCGAATGATCGGCCTCAAGCGCACATTTGAAATGTTGTACCTGTCCGACCGGTACACCGCCGAAGAAGCCAGGGAAATGGACCTGGTCACGCGGGTCGTTCCCAACGATGAATTCGATCACCATGTCTCCGAGCTCGCGGCCAAGCTGGCAAACGGTCCAACCTACGCGTTTGGGCGAGGGAAAGCGTTGCTCAATGCGTCTTTCGAGAACTCGATGGAATCCCAGCTTGAATTGGAAGCATACGCCATTACCGATTGCATGATGACCGAGGATCACACCGAAGGCATTACGGCGTTTTTGGAGAAACGCGCCCCGATCTTCAAGGGCAAATAGTCCCGGGCTTTGCTTGGTAGTCCAATTGTCTTTAAGAGGGATTTAATCACGGGAGTAGCTATATGGCAGGGGTATTAGAAGGCATACGAGTTCTGGATTTTGGACGCTATGTGGCAGGCCCTTACTGCGCAACTCTCCTGGGTGATCTCGGCGCCGAAGTGATTCGTATTGAACGACCTGAAGGCGGGGAAGACCGCGATCTAGCACCCCTTGGTTCGGACGAAGGCGCCACGCTCTTTCTTATAGCGGGCAGAAACAAATCAGGCATGACCTTAAGGTTAGGTAGCGAAGAAGCAAAACCCATTTTGGAACGACTCGTAAAAAGCGCAGACGTGGTCATCGCCAACCTGCCCTACCCAATACTAAAAAAAGTAGGTTTGGATTACGATAGTTTAAAAGCCATTAAAGAGAATATTATTCTCACCACCAGCACTGCTTATGGTGAAGATGGGCCCTACAGCAAAAAGGTTGGTTTTGATGGCGTTGCCCAAGCCATGTCCGGCACAATGTATTTGTCAGGTGAACCTGGAAAGCCCGTAAAAACTGCTGCCCCTTATGTCGATTACGGCACGGCTGGCCTTAGCGCTTTTGCTACCCTCGCTGCCATTTATGAACTAAAGAAGAGTGGCAGGGGTCAACATGTAGAGACGTCACTCTTAAGTACTGCTTTAACGGTTGGCAACCTCGCGATTGCTGAACAAGCAGAACTCAATATTAGTCGTGAACCTATTGGCAACCGAACACAGTACGCGGCGCCTGCTGATACCTTTCAATCGAAAGATGGTTGGGTAATGGTTCAAGTGATTGGCCCTTACATGTTTAAGCGTTGGTGCGCATTAGTCGGCAAGCCGGAATTCCTGAAAGACGAACGTTTTAGAGATGACGACAGTCGTGGGCGAAACGGTGCTTATATAAGCGAGGTTATGCAAACCTGGTGTAGTCAGTTTACCAGCAAAGAACTAATCACAAAGCTGGCAGCTAACCACCTGCCTTGCGCAGAAGTACTCACACCTCAACAAGCGCTCGAAGACGAACATATCATTGCCACTGAACAGTTTATCGATGTGGAATTTCCAGGTTTAACGAAACCCGCGAAGATCGCTACACCGCCATTTAAACTTTCAGAAACACCCGCCAGGACCGTGGAGCGGCCACCGTTGTTAGGCGAGCACACCGATAAAATCATTTCTGAACTTGGCTTTAGCGATGAAGAGCTGAATCAGTTTAAAGAGAACAAAACCATATGAGCGGATCCCACTCCCGCCTTGTAGTTTGGCTGGCGGCAGTCTTTTCGGCGTCTGAATTACGGGTTTTTTCATCTCGTCTGTTAAATGTGTGGCAAGGCTGCAAAAGCAGTCATGGCCGACGTCTCGTGTAACAGAAAGCTTCGGAGGGGAATGCGTTGGCATTACGTGACGCGTTGATCAGCCAAACACCCCCTGCTAGAGTGAAACGAGCGCGCGAAGCTGCGCGTTGCACATGCTGCACGCAGTTGATTCGAGAGGTCCCTATGCAGGCACCCTACATCAGAATTCTCTGATCAGAGTCACTATCTCAATCGGGAATATTTAGAGGACAGACCTATGCAATCCCCGTCCAGAATGACTTTCATTCCTCTTTTCGCCCTTCTGGCCATGCCTTCGGCCTTGGTGACGGCGGAGTCCGGAGATATCACATTCCACAAGGATATCGAACCGATCCTGCAGGCCAATTGCCAGGCCTGCCATCGACCCGGTGGGGCCGGACCGATGCCACTCCTGACTTATGAGCAGGTCGCCCCATTCGCCGGCCTGATCGAGTACAAGACCGGCCTCAGAGATCGGGCGGGCGCCATGCCGCCCTGGTATATCGAGAAGGGTGTCGGCATCCAGGACTACAAAGACGACATGTCGTTGAGCGATGAAGAAATCGCCACCATTTCCACCTGGGCTCGAAGCGGCACACCACAGGGTGATCCCGCCGATGCCCCAACTTCACTGGTATTCGATGACAGCATCAAGTGGACGCTGGGCGAACCCGACCTGGTGGTAGTCCTGCCTGAAGTTTCCATGAAGGCCGGGATATCTGACCGCTGGAGTTCTTTGCCCGCAGTGCCCACCGGATTAACCGAGGATCGCTACGTAAAATCTGTCGAAATGGTAGAAGTTAACGATCTCGACATGTCGAAAGTTCTCGGCGTGGTCGGCGGGCGTTGGATCATCCATCATTTGGATTGGCAAACCGCTGTAGTGGACGATGAAGGTAATGAAGTGCCTGGGTTCTTTAAAGCCGTCTGGCCTGTGCACGAAGTTGGCCGTAACGGCGATACATTTAATCCGCGAGCCGGACCATTGCTGCAAGCGAATTCGGTCATCTACACCCCTACGATACATCTTCACTCGACCGGCTTCGATACAACAGGCCATCTGGAAGTCGGTTTTCGGTTTCATGAGAAGGGTTATGAGCCGGAATACGCGGAGACTCGTGTTCCCTTGGGTAACGGCCAGAATATCAGTATCAGACCGAACGAAAGCGATCAGCCGCTTCATGCTTACCAAACTCTGGAGGAGCACACGAAACTAGTCGCATTCGAGCCTCACCTGCATGCGCCGGGAGCGCGAATGTGCATTGAAGCCATCTGGGGAAGCGTAATAGAAACCCTGACCTGTAGCGGCTATGACCACAACTGGGTCCGCAGCTATGCGTACGATGACCACGCAGCACCGCTATTACCCAAGGGCGCTATTATTCATCTCTATGCTGAAATGGACAATTCAGCAACCAATATCAACGTTCTGGACCCACGTAACTGGCAAGGCTCAGGCAATCGCTCTGCGGCCAATATGTTCGTCGATCTGGGGCGCCGAGTGCATTTGACGGACGAGCAGTTTCTTCGAGAGATGGCCGAGCGGCGTGAAGCGTTGAATTTGGGGCCGAATGACCACGTGATTGGCTGCCCACTGTGCACCGCGCCGTTGGTCTCAGCGGTTACGCCTAAAGAGTTCGGACCAGACGACGCCGCATGGCAAACGATTACCGGCATCCTTGCTGAAATGAACCAGTCTCCGAATGACGAACAGAAAGCCGCGCTGATGGCGATTGCCAACACTGACGATCCTGAGGTTCACAGGGTCACGAAAGGGCTTGCCGGGCTGGCAGCAGGCATTGAGAACGCGTTAGGTCGGGATGATCGCCCGCTCGTGGAGCGTATCGTGACCAATGCCGAAAATTTTCCCCCGGCATACGGAATAGTAGCCCGCGCTTTACTTGGGTTTAATGGCACGGTCAGCGCAGAGGACAAAGCCGCGCTATTAGACCACTAATTCACGACAACGCGAATAAAGAATATTCAGCGCAGTGCGATTGACAGCATTAAGCAAGAGAGATTTGTCATGCCAATGAAACAATACGCATTCCGACTTTTCGCAAGAAAAGTACTGCTTAGTCTGGTTTTTTTACTGTCTCCGGTACCAGGCAGCGCCCAGGAGACCACTACGCACGGTGCACCGCTATGGGCAGCGTATGAGGGCTGGAATGAGAATCCGGATGGGTCAACGAACTACATATTCGGCTATATGAACGACAATTGGGAAGAAGAGCTTCGAGTGCCGATCGGCGAGAACAATTCCTTTTCGCCTGGAGAAGCCGATCGCGGTCAGCCTACCTTCTTCATGCCGCGGCGTAATCGCTACACCTTCACAGTCACCGTGCCGGCCGATTGGGGCGATCGTGAGCTGGTGTGGACACTGAATGCCAATGGTTATGAGTCCAGGGCTTATACCAGCAAGCACCAGGATGTTTTCATCGATAATGTCACCATCTCCTCAGATGGTGGTTCGCTGGGTGGAGGTTATACCTCGCCGGAAACTTACGCCAATGTGGCGCCTACGGTCACCGTTGAGGGTGACAATGAGCGCTCAGTGGCTGTGGGCGAGCCGCGTCATCCCGGATTTTTTGGCCGCCCGGGACCTGCCGAGTACTCAGTGCGCGTAGGCGAGCCACTCCGCTTGCCCGCTCGACTGACAGACGATGGCCTGCCGACCTGCAGCGTACCCTGCGCGGGAAAGGTTTCCACGAGCCGCAGCGAGGAGGAGCTTCTGCGTCTGATGTTCAGGAAGCCCTCTAAGCCCCTTGTGTTCAAGGTCGTTTCGCTTTATATGAGCTGGAATCTGTATCGGGGTGAAGGCGAGGTTACGTTCGATCCACCGCAAACGAAGGTATGGGAAGACACCCGGCCCGCCTCCAACTCTCCCTGGGGAATGCTCTGGCTCCCGCCGGAAATCCCGGAAGATGGCATGATCGAGACAACCGCAACGTTCGATACTCCCGGCACGTATGTCTTATGGGCCAGGGGAGATGACGGCAGCCTCATGAGCGACGCCTATATCACGGTCAACGTCACCGAATAGTGCCCGACGTTATCTGCGCTTTGATTACGGTTTATTCCACCTCATCTGTTACTTGTGTAGCAGTGGTGTTGCTGTCGGAAGGGGCTGGCTGTAGCAGCTTTACCGGTTCGGTCGCCGAGTTTGAGAGCATCGACAGCAAGTACGCCGATGGCGCCGATTGAGGGTCGCTGTCAATGCGTCAACGCATAAACCGCAAAATTGACGCCCAGGCGAATCGACGCATTGGCCGCCTCTTCCGGATAATAATATTCGTCGGCGCGCTGCCAGCCGTCGGCGATATCGTTGTTGAACGTGATCATGACCATCACGCGGTTGTCGTCATCGAGGATCGCGCGCCAATGCGGCTCGGCGCCGTCATTGCGGTAACCGTGCGGTAGATGCTGCCAGGTCGGTATCTGCGGCCTGTCGCTCAAATCATAGACAGAATGAAAGATCGGGTGTGTGTCGGGCAACTCGATGATGGGCCGGTCCGGAAAGACGCGCATCATCCCTCGCACGAAACCTTCCCATTCAACGGTGCCGTAAAAGCTGTCGCAGAGCAGAAAGCCACCACGCATCAGATACTCGCGCAGCTTCAGAGCTTGCGCGTCGTTGAGATCCCAGGCGCCCACCAGTCCCGAGATCAGGAAGGGCCAGTAATAGACGTCGACTTCGTCGTCGAGATTCACAGGCTGCTCGACCAGGCGAACATTGATCATGCTCAAGCGCTCAAGCAGGCGTGCAAACGTCCGGTCGCCTTCGGGATAGTCCACCGTCCATGCCGTGCCGCCGCGCAGCCAATCGCCGCCACCGACACCGAGGGCGCGGCCTTGGCGGGCTTGCGGGAACATCAGACGACCGACAACGAACTCGCCAGGCTCCTGATAGCCGTAATCTATGTCCGCATCCCGATACCAGCCGCGCTCCATGCTCGGGTACTCGCGCCACTCCATCTGCGCCCAGGCGATCTGGGCAATGAAGAGCAGCGGCACCGCGATCCAGAACAATATTCTTGTTATCCTGAGCATCGCCGTTCAACGAGTTGACGCAGCAAACCCATTGGAAATAGCGAGCCTGTTGCTTTCTTTCACTCTGGCCTGGAATGCCACTCCTCCATCGACGTCCCAGCCTTCAACCTGAAGCGTCTGTCCAGGTACTACCGGAGCACTGAAGCGCAGGTCCAGGGATTTCATCCTGGCGGGATCGTAATCGAACGCCTTGCGCAATACGGAGAAGCCGCAGACTCCGTAGGCGCAAAGACCGTGAAGAATCGGAACCTCGAAACCGGCTTTTCGCGCTATGTCCGGGTCTACGTGTAAAGGGTTTCGATCGCCGTTCAGGCGATATAGCAATGCTGCCCTCTTGCTAATGAGTATCTCATCGATAAAATCGGGTGCCCGCTCGGGCACCGCTGCGAGTGGCTCCGGCGCTTCGCCAAACCCGCCTGCTCCACCATCCCCCCGCAGGAATAGTGTCGATGAGACAGTGCAAAGATGATCGCCTGTTTTGTTGTCGGACAGGATTTTGTCGAAGTAGACCAACGCGCCTTTGTCCGCACCTTTGTCGACTACCGCACTGACGCGATAATCTCCGCGTATTTCAGCGCAGGGCGGTAAGGGTTTTGTGTATCGTGCCCGTTGCTCGCCGTGTAGCAACTTGACGAATTTCACTCCAAACTCCTTATTGGCAATCCAAAGACCAGGGAATGCCAACACAGATGACATACTCGGGAGTGCACGTAGATTTTTCTCATAAACGAAGGGAAGCTCGTTGTCATCGAGAGGATTAACGCAAACACCCAGGCTGAGGGCATACAACATCACATCGCGATCAGTATAAGACGTAACTATGGTTTCGAATTTGTGCTCTCGCAAGGCTTCCAGATTCATGATTTTTTATCCTCAGATAATGGTTAGTTGATTGACCACACCGACTCTTCCGGAGGCTCCAATTTATGAGAGTGTGGAGCGATGGACAGAAGACCGGGGTATTCCCCGGAGGTACCGGAACGGGCGGTGCGGGAGAACCGTGAGTTGCGCAGGAACAGCGAGATCCTGCGCACGGCGTCGACGTATTTTGCCTGAGCGAAGTATAATCAACCTGATCTTGGCTCCGCAAATAATGAAGATACAAGAAAAAAATAGCCTCCTGAAAGAGACAATCACCTTGTATGCCGTGCAAATCAGCATATGCTATTTTTTGTCAATCTGTAAGAAATAACTGCCAAAGAACCCATCATGAGCTCTTCGGGAATCACCGGTTTCGGGGCGTATATCCCCCGCCTTCGAATCGACCGCTCCCACATTGCAAATGCCCATGCCTGGATGGCGCCTTCTTTGCGTAGGGCGGCGAAGGGTGAACGGGCCTTCTGCAGTTGGGATGAAGATGCGATCACCATGGCCGTGGAGGCGGGGCGGGACTGCCTGAAGAACGTTGACCCGAAATCCATCGGGCGCATAACGCTTGCATCGACCACCTCGCCCTTCGCTGATCTCCAGGGCAGTGCGATTGCGGCAGGTGCCCTGAGATTGGAAGAAAACACAGCGAGCATGGACATCGCCAACTCACAGCGAGCCGCTACATCGGGTTTTATTCAGACACTGCATTCCGCACAGTCCACGCTGTTCATTGCATCGGAGCGACCAGCGGCCAAACCCGCCAGCCCTCAGGAGCTTGGCTTTGGGGCTGGTGCTGCAGCCTATGTAACCGGTACCGAGAATGTGATTGTTGAATTCCTGGCAAGCGCAACCGTGACAGCGAATTTTGTCGACCACTTCCGTGCCGCAGAGGAGAAATACAATTACTACTGGGAAGAGCGCTGGATCAGGGATGAAGGCATTGGCAAACTCGCAATCAAGGCGGCGACTTCAGCGCTTGAGAAAGCCGGCGTCGGCGCGACAGAAATAAACCATCTCATCGTGCCACCAGTTCAACGCGGTGCCGCCCAGGCCGTTGCCAGGAAGCTGGGCTTCAAGGGCAATCTGGCCGATGATCTGCAAATAGGCTGTGGATACACCGGTACTGCACATCCGCTCTTGATGCTCGCCAACGTATTGGAACAGGCGGGACCCGGAGAACGAATACTTCTTATCGGGTTCGGTCAGGGCGCGGATGCCATAGTGCTGCGGACAACCGAACATCTCGCATCACGTCAACCAGCACGTGGATTCAAGGGCAACCTGGCCGACAAGCTGGACACCCGGGATTACCTGCGCATGCTGTCTTTTTACCAGGGAATAGAACTGGAATGGGGTATGCGCTCGGAAAAAAATACCAAAACCATGTTCTCTACCCAATACCGGGCCGTGGAGCAGACTGCCGGATTTAATGCTGGACGTTGTGGACGTTGCGATACCGTCCAGTTTCCGCAATTACAGTATTGTGTTAACACCGACTGTCAGGCACCGGCAGCAGAATTTGAAAATATTTCCCTGATCGATGAACCCTGTGAGGTGTTCACCTTTACCAGTGACTGGCTCTCCTATTATCCCGCCCCACCCCTCTATGTCGGCTTTATCCAGTTCGATAATGGTGCCCGCGTGTCAATGGAAATGGTGGATATTGGCAACGATGGGCTTGCGGTTGGCATGCCCATGCGTAATGTCTTCAGGGTCAAGGATATCGATCAGCAACGAGGCTTTCGACGCTACTTCTGGAAAGCAACGCCTACAGCAATGAAAGAGGCTTAAACATGGCAACGGGGATCAAAGACAAAGTCGCAATACTTGGTATGGGTTGTTCACAGTTTGGAGAGCGCTGGGATAGCGATGCCGGCGATCTAATGGCTGAGGCCTTTGATGAAGCGCTTGTGGATGCGGGTATAGAAAGGCAGCAGATTGAGGCGGCCTGGTATGGTTGTTATGCCGACTCGGTCAATGTCGGCAGTTCCGCCATCCCTGCATCGACTGCCCTGCGTTTGGATGGCATTCCCGTAAGCCGAATGGAGAACCTGTGTGCAACTGGCACCGAGGCTCTGCGCGGCGCGACCTATGCTGTTGCCGCCGGTGCCGTGGACATCGCACTCGCCATCGGTACGGAAAAATTGAAGGACACGGGCTATGGAGGGTTACCCCCCTCCTTCAAAGGTAACTTCAACGACATGTGGTTGCCTTCCAGCTCTGCACCATCCGGATTTGCCCAACTCGCCCACGGTTACGAACACAAGCACGGAATACAAAAGGAGACTATCAAACAGGCGATGGCACATGTCTCCTGGAAAAGCCATCAGAATGGAGCGCGCAATCCCAAGGCGCATTTGCGCAAGGCCGTTCCCATGGAGACCATCGTTAATGCGCCGATGATTTCGGACCCGATCGGTCTCTATGATTGTTGCGGTGTGTCCGACGGCGCCGCCTGCGCCATCGTTACGACACCGGAAATTGCCAAATCGCTCGGAAAATCCGATCTGGTTTCCATCAAGGCACTTCAGCTTTCTATCAGTAGTGGGATGGAATCCACCACTAACCAGTGGGACGGTAGTTATGTACGCAATACCCGAATTGCCGCTGAACGCGCCTATAAAGAAGCCGGGATAGACAAGCCCCGGGAACAGCTAAGTCTGATAGAGGTACACGACTGCTTTTCCATTACCGAGCTGGTCACCATGGAAGACCTGTTCATTTCCGAGGAAGGCAAGGCGACTCAGGATATTCTGGATGGATTCTATGATTCTGACGGCGGCGTCCCTTGCCAGACAGATGGTGGGCTCAAGTGTTTTGGCCATCCCATCGGCGCCTCCGGGTTGCGCATGGGCTACGAAATTTACTCCCAGCTCCTGGGGCGTGGCGGTGAACGACAGCTGGATAGTCCCAGCCTGGGTTTGACGCACAATCTCGGTGGCGTGCCCTATCTTGGTATTACGGCAGTTTCCATTATAGGATTGATGTAGACAACCAGAAGGGGCAGCGATGAAAAGACTGGATATGAGACGTCTTGCGGGAGTTTTATCGGCTGCCGTCTCGATGCTTCTGTGCCTGATGTTGCTACCTGCCGCCGCTCAGGAGCCAATGCCAGGTGTCCATCGGACCCCTGATGCCCGTTTTGCGGTCCTCGACGATTTTCCGTTCGAGCCGCACTACATCGAGATCGATGGCCTGCGGATGCACTACCTGGACGAAGGGACGGGTGAAGCCGGCACGTTTCTTCTTCTGCATGGCGAGCCAACCTGGAGCTACCTGTACCGCGATTGGATTTCGGTATTGACCGCCGCCGGATATCGGGCGATAGCCCCCGACATGATAGGGTTCGGCCGAAGCGACAAAGTGATTGACCGGGAGTGGTACACGACCGACCGCCATGTGGAAATGCTGAAGGAGTTCGTCACGCGCCTTGACCTGGAGAACATCACCGTCGTCGTGCAGGATTGGGGTGGACCAAACGGTCTGATCACCGCGACCGAGCTTCCAGACCGGTTTGCCCGCTTGATTATCCTGAATACCTGGCTTCATCACGACAGTTACGACTACACGCCGCCGCTCCGGAGATGGAACGTGCGTTCACAAGACGTCGAGTTCACGGACTGGACGGGCAATCGTCAACTGGACGGGACGGCGTATGGCGCGCCGTTCGATAGTGAGAACGCCACTGCGGGCGCATACCGCTGGCCATGGATGTTACCGTTTGCGCAACCGGAGGCCGGAGCCGCAGAGCGACAGGCGGTCGCCTTTGAGGCGCTCGCCTCCTGGGACAAGCCCGCGCACGTCATTTTCGCCGACCAGGACCATATTTTCACTCCCGAGTGGGGGCGTCAGTTCGCGGCGCACATTCCTGGCGCGACCTTCGACACCGTTGAGGGTGTCGGGCACTACGTCCAGGAGACCGGTGCGCCGCTGGCGGAGTTGATTCTCCGACGTATCAGCGAGAATTGAATCGGTATTTCAATTAAGTCCGGCCGGTGAGCGCGGTCGACTACACAGCGATCATCGACAGCCCCGGCTTTGTCGCGCAATACATGCCCGCGATCGATGATCTTCTCGGCCGGCTTCAGCGAAATGAGCGAGGCGGGACAGCGCGCCCAGGATGAGCTTACGCGTATTGCCCGCGACAGCGGCGTGCGCAATGCCGGGTTGGATCCCGACAATCTCGAGACTTCCATATAATGTCGTATCAGTGGCCGCAGCCCGGGTCATTGACGGTTGAACGGAGCAGACACAGAATGTGGTCCGAAACGAGACCGATCCGTTCTCCACACAATTCGCCAGACTGGAGGGATAAGCGCATGACAAGAACACAGAAACTGGGATTGGGTGCGCTGCTGCTGATCGGAACAGCCGCTGTAGTGACCACAGCTGTAGTGACCACACAGCACACGCCGGAAACCCTCGACCCGCTCGTTATGCACTGGAGAGCTGCCGATTGGGGGCCATCGACAAACATTCCCGGTTTCCCGGCCGGTCGGAGGAACGCCCAGATTGCCACCGATCCGCAGACAGGTGGTCCAACCTACCTTTCCCGCTTCCCGGCCGGTTCAGAGTTTGCGATGCACTGGCACACCTACACGGAGACGCTGGTCGTGCTGGAAGGATCGATCGACGTCACGCTCAACGGCATGCTGTACACGGCCGACGCAGGCAGCTACATCATCCTCCCTGCCAAAATGCATCACGGTTACAAGGTGCCGTCGAACGCCGACGTCGTACTCCTCGCGAGGCGCGATGGACCGGCGGACTACTTTTTTGTCGAACCTTCGATCCAGGATCTAACGTATCAGCCCTGACATAGTGCTTCGATCTACATCGTTACCTCCGTAAACCGCTCTGGCTGCTACCAACCGGAAACGACAGTTGTTGGGTGGGATTTGCACCCACTAGGAAAACGCGCCTTTCCACGGCGCACTGACGAATGCGGGCTAGGACCAGCTAAAGTCGCGGCGCAGGCGGCCCAATTTGCCGTAGAACGCGTCATGGTGTTCGTTGTCAGCTACCGTATTCGGATAAAGCAGAGTAACAACGGGGATCACAATCAAGGGCAGCAGCAACGTAAGGAATGAGGGATCACTCCATTCTCCCAGATAGGTAATCAGTTCATACCACCACTGAGCAAACCCGCCAGCCGTTGCGTTTTCTGCACCGTCAAACAAGGTATTAAACAGCCACATAATCAGTCCGCCGCCAAAACCTGCCGCTATTCCCCAGAAGACCGCCTGTTCGGACGTACGACGCCAGTAAATTACAAATGACACCGCAACTGCCGGGGGCACAACCATAGCCAAAGCAAGTAACAAGAGTTGCAGTACCGAACTGATGTATCCCAGGCTGGCAATGATTACCCCAATCGAGCCATAGATAACGGTGACAATCTTGTAAGCTCGTAGCTGTTGATCGCTGTTAAAGTTCTTGGCGCCGGGTACCCAGTCGTTAACGAACATAGTCGCGCTCGCCAATAGTATCGGAGCACCGGTAGAGATAACCGCGGCCATCACGGCTGCCAAAGCGATACCACCCAGAATGGGTCCAGTGTCGATCGCCAATTGCGTAATATTGAGGTAACTACTCAGCCCGCTCTCGGGACCATAAGCCGCCATGGTCAAAATACCAATAAATGCTGCGATAAATGCCACGAGGGCAGCAAAGATGCCGGCAAAGAAAAACCCTTTAATCAAATAGTCTTCTCTCGCCGCCGAATTTGCCATGTTTGCGTAAAATGAAACTGCCGGTGTGTGAACCGTCGCTGCAATAAACAGGGCGATGATCGTAACCACACCAATGCCGGAAAAACTCCACCAGGCAACTTCATCTTGTCCAACTTCCGCAAGCCTGGCGGTCGACTGGGTTACGACGGCATCCCAGCCTCCCATATTTTGCATCGAGACTATGCCGACAAACAAAAGTCCGAAAAAAATGACAGCACAATGAGCGATGTTTGTGGCTGCAACGCCTTTCAAGCCACCGGTTACCGTAAAAGCAATGATAAGCGAGCCACCAATGGCAACACTGACAACAAAAGGCAGACCTGTTACGCCAGCAATGATTGAGCCAATCACATAGGGCTCGATAATGTTTATTATTAAATATTCGGTTTGGATACAGAGGCTGGTTAGCCACTGGCAGCGATAAGAACCAAATCGACGCTCGAATAACTGGCCGACACTAAGAACTTTCAAGCGTCGATACGGGATTACGAAGAATAGACCTACCAGAAGCATGGCCGTGAATGCATTCACGCCGTACCAGAAGTGGCCCAGGCCTTCGCTGACTACATCACCTGTTACTCCATAGGTGCCGACTCCGCCAATGCGCGTACCGGCAACGCCCGCCGTCAACATGAAGACACCCATCGCACCGCCGCCAACCGCCCAATCCGATCCACTGACGTTGCTGCGATTCAAATAAAATCCGACCGCGGCAAAAAACCCCAAGTATAGGACGATGACGACCGCGGTGATGCTCATGCAATGCTCCAGCTACTATTTTTTGGTCTTGTCTCGTAGCCGGGCTTGCCTGACTTACAAAAAAAAACCGTTGGAATAAGCTCCCGATTCTATTTGACTCGAGGACAGGGCATGCGCGATGCGGTGCTTGGAAAACTTGATTGGTTAACGTAGCCCTCGGAAAAAACCGCGCACATCATCGATTAATAAATCTGATTCTTCCAGGGCAGCGAAGTGCCCACCTCTTGGCATCACAGTCCAGCTGACAATATTGTAGCTATTCTCGGCCCAGGATCTTGGCGTTGCAAAAATTTCTGCAGGAAAAATGGCTGCCCCGGTGGGCACGTCAATATACGCCATGGGTTTTTCTGGCCGCGTATTGCGATTCTCGTAATAGACCCGCATGGAAGAGGTAATTGTCTCTGTATACCAGTAAATCGAAATATTGGTGAGTAATTCATCCATGGTAAATTTACTGTCAAGGTCGCCGCCAGTATCTCGTGGTAAATCACTCCAGCCATGAAATTTCTCAACAATCCAAGCTGCCAGTCCGGCCGGCGAATCGTTTAGACCATAACCCAGTGTTTGCGGCTTGGTTCCTTGAATTTGCCGGTAGCCTTGCTCTTCGGTCATGTAGGCTGCCAACTCGTTTCTTCTTTCCCGCTCCAAAGGTGTTACCGGATAGTCGCCAGAATCACCACCCGGATTTCTGGCTTGTACCAAATTAGTGTGCAAGCCGATGAGTCGTTCTGGATAGTGGTTGGCAATATGACGATTGATTATGCTGCCCCAATCGCCGCCTTGAAGTCCATAGTTCGAGTAGTCAAGGCGCTCCATTAGAGCCACGAATAAGTGAGCCATTCTTTCCGGGTTGTAGCCGGAGGTTGCCGGTTTTTCTGAAAAGCCAAATCCAGGTAATGACGGCGCAATGACATGAAACGCATCAGTAGCGGAGCCACCGTAGGAAGTAGGGTCAGCTAAAGGTCCAATGATTTTGTGAAATTCAGCAATGGATCCAGGCCAACCGTGAACCAGTAATAGCGGAATTGCGTTTGGATGAGGAGATCTTTGGTGAATAAAGTGAATGTCCAAGCCATCTATTATCGTCTTGTATTGATCAAAGCCATTCAGCATCGCCTCTTGCGCGCGCCAATCAAAATGGTTTTGCCAATAGTCCAACAGGCTCAGCAGATACGGTTTGTCGGTTCCGTATTCCCAGCCCACATCATTTAATTGATCTGGAATACGGCTCAGCGACAAGCGAAGATTCAGGTCATTCATTGCCTGATCCGACACGGCAATGGAGAATTCTCGAATGTCCGTATCTGACAACGCGCCCTCGCCCGTTGGCTGCGCAAAGGCAGTGCCAAAAGAAACAGACAAAATGAAAAATAGAGATAACAGGCGAGCAGACATCGGCAAATCCTTCGTTATAATTCTTCTTTCCAGGCCCTATCTTAATGAATCAGCTCGACGGCATCCGCAGTACCTGCTTGGCCATGATATTGCGCTGGATTTCGTTGCTGCCGCCGTAGATCGGGGTCCGGCGCGCGTTGTAATAATGACTGAGGAGGTCAAAAGACGACGTACCGAAATCGATAACACCGGTACGTCCACCGGCATCGCCGGCGGCCTCGAGCATGAATTCGCTCAAGCGGCATTCCGTTTCGCCGGCCCAGATTTTGAGTACTGACACATCCGCGCCAAGCGTTTCACCGCGGCGAAGGGTGTCGGCGAATTCGTTGTAGAGCGATTCGAGATCGACGACGTCGATCTCGAGCCGGGTCAGGCGATCGAGAAATGCGGGGTCATCCAGCGATCCGCTCGCCTGGGCCAGTTCTCGCACGCGGCTGAGCCCGCGCTGGCATGGGCCCGAACTGCCGATGAAGAGGCGCTCGAATCCGAGCAGCGTCTTGGCAATGGTCCAGCCGTCGTTGAGCTTGCCGACGAGGCTCTCCGCCGGAACGCGCACGTCGTCGAAGAAAACTTCGCAGACTTCTTCTTCACCGGCGATGTTGCGAATCGGGCGGATGGTGATCCCGCCGACAGCGAGATCGATGAGCAGGAAACTGATCCCGGCCTGCGGTTTGGCTGATGTATCGGTACGCACCAGGCAGAATATGTGGGTCGCATGCTGCGCCAGGGTGGTCCAGATCTTCTGGCCGTTGATGACGAATTCGTCGCCGTCGCGTACCGCGCTGGTGGTCAGCGACGCCAGATCCGAACCCGCATTGGGCTCGGAATATCCCTGGCACCAGATGTGCTCGCCGCTGAGCGCATGCGGCAGGTAGTACGCCTGCTGTGCGAGTGAGCCGTGCTGCATCAGCATCGGGCCGACCATGATGACGCCTTGATCAAGTGTCCGCCCCACGCCCCATCGCTCGCGCTCTTCCATGAAGATCAGCAATTTGTCCGCCGCCAGGCCCATGCCGCCGTGCTCGACCGGCCACGCCGGCGCCGCCCAGCCGCGCCGGTACAAGCACGTGTGCCACTCGCGGCTGTGCTCCGCGCTCAGTCGCGTCGGCGGATAGCGCATTTCCGGTGGATAGTTGCGCTCGAACCACTGTCGCACGATTGCGCGGAAGGCTTCGTCGTCCAGTGCGTTCCAGTCGCCACCAGGCGGATCAGCGTCGGCGGCGACTTCGTGACCGTGCGCAGGCAGCGTGGCCGCGCTCGGCGAACTCCGCGTTTCGCGCCGGATGCGCGCAGCATGCGCGTCCGCCTGGCCGTAACGGGCTGCCATCACCAGTGTGCGATTGACGTACAAACCGACATCGCATTCATCGGTTAAACCGATCGCACCGTGCAACTGCACCGCTTCACGCGCCATAGCCAGCGCCGTGGTGCAGGCGCGGAAGCGCGCGCGACTCGCGGCGCAGGACATCGCTGTTGCACTCCGATCGGCTGGCGATCGGCCGGCTTGTTCGACAACCGCCGCTGCCAGTCGTAGCTGTATGTACAAATCGACCATGCGGTGCTGGATGACCTGAAAGCTGCCGATGGCCCGGCCGAACTGGCGCCGTGTCGCAACGTATTCGAGGGTGATCTGAAACAGCGCCTCGCTGAGGCCGAGCAGGTAAGCGCTCGAGGCGACCTCGGCCCGAAAACGGGCGATGGCGAGCGCATGCGTTGCCTCGTCGCCGCGTCCGAGCAGCATTGCTGCCGCGCGATCGAACCGGAGGCACGCGTCATGGCCGCCATCAGCAAGTTTCAGCCGTGTCGCGCTGGCCCCCTGCGTGCCGGCGTCGAGATAGAACCAGGCCGGCTGCCCGTCGCAACGTGCCGGTACCAGCCAGCCATCGGCGTCGCTGCCAAGCGGGACACTGGCGCAACATCCGCTTAGTGTGTACGCACTGCCATCGGGGGTGGCATCGACGCCGTCGAAGGCACTCCGCTCAACGCCGCCAAGGGCCGGCACGATGACGCGGTCACCACTCCCGCAATCGCGCAACAGCAGGTCGCCGGACTCCAGGCAGTCCAGCAGGGTCGTCGCACAGACGGCGGTTTCGATCAACGGTTCGGGCGCGAGCGCTGCGCCGAGTTCGCGGCAAACACCGGCCGCGGCCGCCATGCCGAGACCGAGTCCACCGCGCGATTCGGGCACGAGCAGCTCGCACCAGCCGAGATCGGCCATCTGTCGCCACACCTGACGGTCGAACGTCGACCCGTCCCGGCGCATCCGGCGCAGGCGTTCGCGCGGTAACGCGCGCTCGCAATAGTCGCGAGCACTGTTGCGCAGCATCGTGACGACATCGTTGTCGACCGCCGCGGCAGGCGAATCAGTCGATTCAGATTGTTTCATGGAGTGTGCCCTGACCATAAATTCACGCGATGCAAATCTTAAAGTACTCTGAAGACAAATCCCGTGGCCAGAATCTGGCGCCGTCAGCCGTTGGGCTGGAGAATTCCGCTGAGGCGTGTGTCGATAATCGTACGGGCTTGTTCCATTGTCCGATCGATTAATTCTCGCACCGTCGGGATGTCATTGATTAAACCCACAACCATCCCGCAGGACCACGCACCGGAATCAATGTCGCCGTCCAGCATAATTCGCGGATAGACTCCGGCCTTTTCGTCGGCAATATCTTCGAACGTCAGCTTGTCACCGAGTTCTTTCTCCTTGGCGAGCAAGCTCTCAGTAGCGGCATTGTTCAGGACACGCTCGGTATTTCGCAGTGGGCGCATGACCAGACGAGTATCAAGCTCCGTCGCATTAAGAATCGCCTGTTTAACATTTTCGTGAATCGGCGCTTCCTGCGTGGCCATAAAGCGAGTGCCCATATTCATGCCCTCGGCGCCCATCGCGAGAGATGCGACAAGAGAGCGTCCATCTGCCTGCCCGCCCGAAGAAACAAACGGAATTTCCAGCTCATCGGCAGCACGCGGCAGCAAAATCATATTGGGTATATCGTCCTCGCCCGGGTGACCGCCACATTCGAAGCCATCAATGCTGGCTGCATCGCATCCGATGGACTGTGCCTTCAGCGCATGACGTACGGAGGTACATTTGTGAATTACCTTGATACCGGCATCTTGCAGGTACGGCAATACTTGCGAGGGATTGTTCCCGGCCGTTTCCACTACCGGCACATTGCCATCGATAATGGCTTTGATTGTGGCCGGATAGTCAAATTCAACAAGGCTGGGAAGAAACGTGACATTGACGCCAAATGGCTTGTCGGTCATGTCCTTGCACCGGGCAATTTCGTTCGCAAGGTCTGCCGGAGTCTTCTGTGTCAGCCCGGTAATAATTCCGAGACCACCCGCATTTGATACAGCCGCCGCCAACTCGGCAAATCCAACGAAGTGCATACCACCCTGGATAATCGGATGCTGTATTCCGAGCATTTCGGTTATCTTCGTTTTTATCATCCAAGTTGTCCTTGTCTGCCGCTGCGGCAATCGAACCAGACTATTCAGATAGATTATTATTCGTGTCGATGTCGCGATCGTTTCAGAATATCGCGCATCTGAAAAACCTGGGGCCGTATAGCTAACTGCGCGATGCAACTATATACGTTTCCGGGTCTAGCGGAAATTCATAGGAATAGCGACATATGAAAGCAGCCTATGTAGAACAGGTCGGACCGCCTGAAGCACTGCTTTACGGTGACCAACCCGAGCCCGATCCGGGACCGAATGACGTCAAAATCCGCGTGCGCGCCACGTCGGTCAATCGCCTCGATGTGTTTATGCGCGCGGGCTCGCACGGCACCCGCATTACGCCGCCGGAAATTTTGGGCCGCGACATCTGCGGTGAGGTCGCCGCGGTGGGGAGCGAAGTCCAGCGTTTTAGCAGTGGCGATCGCGTCGTCGCGAGCGGCACCGGCAGTTATGCGGAATACGCCCTGGCCTCGGGCGCGCGCACGTTTCACTGGCCCGACTCGTGTTCGTTTGATGACGGGGGAGCGTTACCGATCGCGGGTCTGACCGCCTATCAGATGGTGATTAATCGCGCGCGTGTGCGCCCCGGCGACGATGTGTTGGTGATGGCGGCTGGCAGCGGCGTGAGTAGCTATGCGATCCAGATAGCTCGTGCCGTGGGGGCTCGCGTTATCGCCACCGCTGGCAGCGATGACAAATTGGTCAAGGCCCGAGAACTGGGCGCGGATGAAGTGATCAATCACTACACCGAAGACATCGCGGCGCGCGTGCAGGAGTTGACGAACGGCGAAGGGGTTGACGTGGTGATTGAGCACGTCGGGGCCGCGGTGTGGCCGGCGTGTTTCCGCAGTTTGAAAGTCGCCGGCCGTTTGGTTACCTGCGGCGTAACGGCTGGGCACCGGGTCGATTTACACCTGGGTGTGGTCTTTATGCGCGGCCTCAATATTATGGGGGTGGGGGCCTGGGATCTGGAGGCGCGCCGCACACGCTATGATATGCGCGAACTGATCAAACTAGTGGCCCTGGGCCGGGTGCAGTCAGTGATTCACCAGCGCTTGCCGTTGTCGGAGGCCGTGGCGGCGCACCGCATGCTGGAGGATTCAACTTTTTTTGGTAAGGTGGTGTTAAATCCCTGAGGAATGGATACCGTGAGGTGAGGCAGGCTAATGTACCAGCATTACCGTCGGCAACATGATTCTGGCTGACCGCCTGAGTGTTCGTATTTTGAAACTCCGATGGTGGCTGTCAGGACTGAACTGATTCTGGCATTACTTTACCGTTCAAGTCACTACTCAGGAACCGGTTCCTTCTCGCGCTTCTTGGTTCTGATTACGGGTTCTTCCATTTCATCTGTTAAGAGACTGGCCAGATCACTATCATCAGCGAATCCAGGAACATGGACCCACACATCACATTGGAAATCGAAGGCGGTGTCGACACACCGCGTTTCGACGCGAGCGCGACGCCGCTGCAGACATGAGGGCGGTCTGGTACGAAGGCGGTGGCCCATCGGCCGAAGTCTTGCAAATCGGGGAACTGGAAGCGCCGCAACCCGGCGAGGGCGAGGTGCGAGTAAAAACCGCGTATTCGTCGGTTAATCCTTTCGATGTCAAGAAACGCGTTCACGGTGCGGAGCTCGCATACTGGGACCGGGTCGTGCCTCACGTGGACGGTAGCGGAGAAATCGAAAGCGTGGGCAGCGGTGTTTCCGAATCGCGCGTCGGTGAACGCGTCTGGTTGTTCGGCGCGCAAGTCGGGCAAGCCATGGGCAGCTGTGCTGAATACTGCGTTTTGCCCGAGTGGAAGGCGGTGGCGCTTCCCGAGGCGGTGTCACTGCAGCATGGGGCGTGCCTCGCGTCCCCGGTTGTCACCGCACTCGAATCGCTGTCGGTTATCGATTCCCTGGCGGGCAAGAGTGTGCTCGTTGCAGGCGGCGCAGGTCGCGTCGGTGCGTTCTCCGTTCAGATCGCAAGCGCAGCGGGCGGGCGAGTGATTGCGACGGCGTCGAGCGAAAAGTGCACAGCGGTCGAAAGTCTCGGCGCCGAGCAATGTTTCGATTACCGCGACCCTGAACTGCAAAGTCAATTGCGTGAGTGCGTGGGGAAGAGAGGCATCGACCTCGTTGTCGAATCACGCTTTGGCAGCAATGCAAATCTCAATTCGCGCGTGCTCGCACGCGGCGGCACAATTTCCGCCTACGGTGTTGACGACGCGCCCACGCCGGAGATCCCGGCGCGCCGGTTGATGATGAAAAACGCCAACTGCCGCTTCATCGGAATTTTTGTGCTGAGCCGGAAGCGGCTATCGACACTGTTCGAACAAGTCAATCGGGTTGCAGTTGCTCCTGGATTCGAGTTTCGAATCGGCGCAGAAGTATCGCTCGACGAGGCGGCGACGCTACATCAGCGCGTCGAAGATGGCGCAGTGCCCGGCGCTGCCCTGATTCGTATCTGATTCAGCGTGCGCTGAACGGTTGCGCTCTCGATCGTTCGGTGAGGTCTGGAGTACGGAATTCGAGCGCGAACTGACGTGATGATTCAGTATTGAGCGAGTAGCAGGCGCTCATTCGCGGGAATATCTTTCCTGCGCTGGCTATTTTTGGTCATTGTGATGCTCGAAGTCGCGTTCCTGTTCGAGGATAAATGGAAGGATCATCCCGGCGGTCTTTTCCACTTGGTCCATGTGAAAATGGTGGTCTCCCGTCAGCAGTTCATGGCGGCCGTTCGGGATGGCGGCGATGCGCGTGTGGTACAGCGTTTCGCTGACAATTGACGCGAAAGGCGTTGCGGTTAATGTCAGCACCGGGGCTGTGATGCCTGCGAGGTACTCAAGGGCCTGCTCCTCGGTCATCAGGATCGGGGAGACCCAGTACAGTGCCGGATCATTGGTCCATTCGTAGTGGTCATCAACCCGTTTCGCCGAGCGCTCGCAAATCAGCCGCGCCGGTTCATCGGGCAGCCCGGTATTGGCCTGGCGAACCTTGATCATCTCGTCGATGGAGACATAGGGCCGTTTGCGACGCGCATTGGCGCGGCCGCTTTGCAGGCTTTTTCGCACGCGGGTGACGCATTTATTCGCAGGCTCGCTGAACGGACCCAGGGCATCCAGCATTACCAGGCTGCGGACCCGTTCGGGCGCTGCCGCCGCGTAAACGGCCGCAACGCCTGCCCCCAGGGAGTGACCCACGAGGTGGCAGGTTTTCCAACCGAGTTCATCCAGCGCCGCATCGACATCGCGCAGGTTTTCCATGAAGTAGTAGTTGGCCGAAGGGTGACGATGCTCGGAGCGGCCATGGCCTCGAAGGTCCACGGCAACCAGGTCCAATCCGGGCAGCCCAATCGACAGGGGAAGGAAAGACGCCGCATTGTCCAGCAATCCGTGCAGGCACAACACCTGCGGCCCGTTTGAATATTCGCCGCGCAAGCCGGCCATGACGCCACGCGGTGTTTCGAGCCTGATTTCGTTGGGTAGTTTCACAATGAGCGGGATTACGGGTTCTTCCATCTCGTCTGTTTTTTATGTGGTTAGGTCACGACAATGACCCCGGCTCGGTTTTATATACTATATGTTCCCAGGCATCTTCCGCGTCCGAGTGCTTTCGAGGGCAGACTTATGCAATCCCCGTCCAGAATAACTTTCATTCCGCTTTTCTCCCTTCTGGCCATGCCTTCGGCCTCGGTGGCGGCAGAGTCCGGAGACATCACATTCCACAAGAATATCGAACCGATCCTGCAGGCCAATTGCCAGATCTGCCATCGACCCGGTGGTGCCGGGCCCATGCCACTGTTTACTTATGAGCAGGTCGCCCCTTTCGCCGGTCTGATTGAGTACAAGACTGGCCTGAGAGATCGGGCGGGGGCCATGCCGCCGTGGTATATCGAGAAGGATATCGGCATACAGGATTACAAAGATGACATGTCGTTGAGCGATGAAGAAATCGCCACCATTTCCACCTGGGCCCGTAGCGGCACACCACAGGGCGATCCAGCCGATGCCCCAACTCCGCTGGTATTCGATGACAGCGTCAAGTGGACGCTGGGCGAACCCGACCTGGTGGTTGTACTACCTGAAGTCTCCATGAAGGCCAGTGCACCTGACTGGTGGGGTACCTTGCCCCCGGTGCCAACCGGATTAACCGAGGATCGCCATGTAAAGTCTATCGAAATGGTAGAAGTTAACGATCTCGATATGACGCAAGTTATCGGCGTCGTAGGCGGGCGTTGGGTCGTCCATCATATGCAGTGGGAGACCGCTGTAGTGGACGAAGAAGGTCGCCCTGCTGAGGGACTTCCAAGCGCCTGGCCTCTGCACGAAGTTGGCCGTAATGGAGACGTCTTCAATCCGAAGGCCGGACCATTGCTACAAGCGAATACGGTCCTCTATCCCACTACGATACACCTTCACTCGACTGGCCAGGATACAACAGCCCATATAGAAATTGGCTTTCGGTTTCATGAGAAGGATTATCAGCCGGAATACAGGGAGTCGCTTACTGCCATGGGTGACAGCCAGGATATTAGTGTAGTTCCAAACCAGGACGGTCAAATGCTTCATGCTTACGAGTATCTGGATAGGAACACGAAGATAGTCCGCTTTGAGCCGCACCTGCATGGGGTGGGAAAGCGTATGTGTCTGGA
Organism: Candidatus Rariloculaceae bacterium; assembly: GCA_965262365.1. Lineage (GTDB taxonomy): Bacteria > Pseudomonadota > Gammaproteobacteria > Steroidobacterales > Rariloculaceae > UBA6522. The sequence continues at coordinate 529,279 of OZ253541.1, read as the reverse complement.
AGCAATCTTTGGGGGAGACATAGAAACCCTAACTTGTAGTGGCTATGACCACAACTGGGTCCGCAGCTATGTGTACGAAGACCACGCAGCACCACTATTGCCGAAGGGCACTATTCTTCATCTCTATGCTGAAGTAGATAATTCACCAACCAACGTCAACGTTGCGGACCCACGTAACTGGCAAGGCTCAGGCAATCGCTCTGCGGCCAACATGTTTGTCGATATAGGTAGCCGAGTGTATTTGACAGATGATCAGTTTCTCGAAGAGATGGCCGATAGGCGTCAAGCATTGAATATGGGGCCGAATGACTATGCGATTGGCTGCCCGCTGTGCACCGCGCCATTGGTCTCAGCGATTGTTGAAGAAGAGGAAAAGAAGAGCGCATGGCCGACGCTGGCCCGCGTGCTGTCTGAAATCAACGAGTCGCCGAATGACGCGCAGAACGCCGGATTGATGGCGATTGCCAACGATCCTAATGCCGATCGGATAGAGAAGATATTGGCCGACCTGATAGCTGGTATTGACGGCACGATAACTGCTCAAGACGCCCAACGCCTGAACGCTGTCATCAACAATCCTAGACGCTTTCCTCCAGAAGCCATAGCAATTGCCAGGGTCTTGCTCGAATTTAATGGCACGGCAAGTGAAGATGCCAAAGCCACGCTATTTGCCCTGTGACAGAACTACGCAAATAAGGAACAACAGCACCGTGAGGTGAGTGCATAGCCCCAAGAGTATTGTCATGCCAATGAATCAAAAGGTAGTTCTTAGTCTGGTCTTATTACTGTCGCCCGCGCTGGTCTGTGCCGAGGAGACCTACCTGCACGGCGCACCGCTGTGGGCAGCGTATGAGGGCTGGACCGAAAATCCCGATGGCTCGACAAACTACATCTTCGGCTACATGAACGAAAACTGGAAAGAAGAGCTTCGAATCCCGATCGGCGAGAATAATTCCTTCTCACCAGGCGAGGCCGATCGCGGTCAGCCAACGTTCTTCAATCCGCGACGTAATCGCTACACCTTTACCGTGACCGTGCCGGCCGACTGGGGTGATCGTGAACTGGTGTGGACGCTGAATGCCAATGGCAATGAGTCCAGGGCTTATACCAATAAGCACCAGGATTTTTTCATCGACAACGTGGTCATCTCTTCAGATGGTGGATCGCTGGGTGGGGGTAGAACCACGCCGGAAACCTACGCAAATGTGGAGCCTACGGTCACCATTGAGGGTGACAACGAGCGCTCGGTGGCTGTGGGCGAGCCGCGTCACCCTGGCTTTTTTGGCCGCCCGGGACCGGCCGAGTACTCAGTGCGCGTGGGCGAGCCACTCCGCTTGCCCGCTCGACTGACAGACGATGGCCTGCCGAGCTGCGGATTGGGGTGCCGCCCAATTAGGCACGCGCGCAGCGAGGAAGAGTTGCGGCGCTTGATGTTTTCTCCGCGACTACCGGCTTCGGTACAAAAGATCGTTGCGCTGCATCTGAGTTGGAATCTGTATCGGGGTGAAGGCGAGGTGACGTTCGATCCACCCCAAACAAAAGTCTGGGAAGACACCCGAGTCGCCTCCAATTCTCCGTGGGGAGTACTCTGGCTCCCGCCGGAGATCCCCGCCGATGGCATGATCGAGACAACGGCGACGTTCGATACACCCGGCACGTATGTCTTATGGGCCAGGGGAGATGACGGTAGTCTGCCAGCCGACGCCTATATCACCGTCAACGTCACCGAATAGCGCGCCGCCCCAACAGGAACTCGACCCTCTACTGCCGCTTCGTCGCGCGGCGGGCGGCGACCCCCGGCCGCGTCCGATTGCGGATTTCTTCTGCTCAGCTGTTCCCTATACAGTGGGGCTGCGACAGCCAGGCCTACCTGGACTCGCGATAAAATAAGATGATCCGCAACCTCTGCAGAGTTTGAGTGACTTCGAGGATATAACTATGCAATCCGTGCCCGGGTCGACTTTCATCACGCTTCTCTTCCTCCTGGCCCTGCCTTCTACTTTGCTGGCGCAGTCCGGGGAGATCACGTTCCACAAGGATATCGAGCCGATCCTGCAGGCCAACTGCCAGATCTGCCATCGACCCGGTGGCGCCGGGCCGATGCCACTCTTCACTTATGAGCAGGTCGCCCCGTTCGCCGGGCTGATTGAGTACAAGACCGGCTTGAGAGATGTGGCGGGCGCGATGCCGCCCTGGTATATCGAGAAGGATATCGGCATCCAGGACTACAAAGATGACATGTCGTTAAGCGATGAAGAAATCGCCACGATTTCCACCTGGGCGCGCAGCGGCACACCGCAGGGCGATCCCGCTAATGCCCCGGCTCCGCTGGTATTCGATGACAGCGTCAAGTGGACCTTAGGCGAACCCGATCTGATCGTCGTAATGCCTGAAGTCAGCATGAAGGCCGGTGCACCTGACTTCTGGGGTACGTTGGACCCGGTGCCGACCGGGTTAACCGAGGATCGCTACGTAAAATCCCTGGAAATAGTAGAAGTTAACGATGTCGATATGACGCAAATTTCCGGTGTCGTGGGCGGGCGTTATATCGTCCATCATATGGATATCCACAGCGTGGTAGTAACTGAGGGAGGTAATATCCAAAGAAATGCTTTTGATACCCCATGGCCTATACACGAAATCGGCCGTAACGGTGACGTATTCGATCCGCTGGCTGGACCCCTACTACAAGCGAATACGTTCATGTACTCAGGCACGTTACATATGCACTCGACCGGCCAGGATACGACAGGCCATATTGAACTCGGCTTTCGGTTTCATGAGAAGGATTATGAGCCGACGTACAGGCAATCACGGTCCCTACTTGGTAGCGGCCAGGATATCAGCGTCAGACCGAACGAGGACAATCAGCTACTTCATTCTTATAAGATTCTCAACTCTCCGACAAAGATAATCCGCTTTGAGCCGCACCTGCATGCGCCGGGAAAGCGTATGTGTATGGAAGCCATCTGGGGAAGCTCAATAGAAACCCTGACTTGTGCCGGCTATGACCACAACTGGGTCCGCAGCTATGTGTACGAAGACCACGCAGCACCGCTACTGCCAGCCGGTACTATTCTTCATGTCTATGGGGAAATGAACGTTACGGCAACCAACATCAACGTGCCGGATATACGTAACTGGTCAGGTTCAGGTAATCGTTCTGTGTCGAATATGTTTGCCGAGCTGGGCGAGCATGTGGAACTGACGGACGAGCAGTTTCAGCAAGAGATGGCCGCGCGACGTGAAGCGCTGGATCTGGGACCGAATGACCATGTGATTGGTTGCCCACTATGCACGCTACCGTTGGTCTCGCCGACGCGTGCCAACGAAGACACTAATGTAGACACCGGTTACGTTGTAATCGCTGAGATCCTGTCTGGTATGAATAATTCCCCGAGTGACGAACAGAACCGTGCGTTGGTAGCGCTTACCAACGATTCGAATAATCGGCTCGTGATCATACTTGCGGAGATCGTAGCCAACATTGACGGTGTAGCAAGCGATGAAGACAAAGCACTGATACGCAATATCCTTAGACGTAATGAAAGCACGGCGCCTAGAGGCGTCATCGCTGTTCCAGCGCCAGCGGTAGCAATAGCTGAGGCCGCACTTGGATTCAATCAGGTGGTAAGCGCGGAGGACAAAGCTGCGCTGGAAACTATTGGGGAAGGCACGCAGTAGTGCAAGGCTAAATCAGTACCAATAGAGAATATGATGAAACAATACGCATCCCAGGTTTTCGCAAGAAAAGTACTACTCAGTCTGGTTTTATTACTGTCTCCGGCGCTGGGCAGCACCGAGACCTACAGCTACGGTGCACCGCTGTGGGCGGCGTATGAGGGCTGGACTGAAAATCCGGATGGCTCGACTAACTACGTATTCGGCTATATGAATGAAAACTGGGAAGAAGAGCTTCGAGTGCCGATCGGCGAGAATAATTCCTTTTCGCCAGGCGAGGCCGACCGCGGTCAGCCGACTTTCTTTATGCCGCGACGTAATCGCTATACCTTCACCGTCACCGTGCCGGCTGATTGGGGTGATCGTGAACTGGTGTGGACACTGAACGCGAACGGTCATGAATCGAAGGCTTATACCAATAAGCATCAGGATTTCTTCATCGACAATGTCATCATCTCTTCAGAAGGTGGTTCGCTGGGTGGTGGTAGAACCACGCCGGAAACTTATATCAATGTAGAGCCTACCGTCACTGTTGAGTTGGATAATGAGCGCTCAGTGGCCGTGGGCGAGCCGCGTCCTGCGGGCTTCATTGGCCGGTCCGGACCTGAGTTTCCGGCCGAGTACTCAGTACGTGTGGGCGAGCCACTCACTTTGCGTGCGCACCTGGCAGACGACGGCTTGCCAAGGACGCGGGTTCGATCGACGCGCACCGTGGATGTGCTTCAGCATATGATAGTGCCGGCCTATAGGCAGGGGGTGCTCAAGATCAATGCACTTTTTCTGAGCTGGAATCTGTATCGGGGCGCAGGCGAGGTGACGTTCGACCCGCCCCAGACGAAGGTATGGGAAGACACCCGGCCCGCCTCGAATTCTCCCTGGGGAGTCTTTTGGCTCCCGCGGGAAATCCCGGAAGATGGCATCATCGAGACAACCGCGACGTTTGATACACCCGGCACGTATGTCTTATGGGCCAGGGGAGACGACGGTAGTCTCCAGGCCGATGCCTACATCACCGTCGATGTCACCGAATAGCGCGGCGGGGAAACACGCGCAAAAGAAACCCATTACGAGAGGAATACGCGCGATGACAAGACTAATGACTGCTACGACTGCGTTGCCTGCAGTCCTCTCAATGCTGTTATGCCTGATGCTGTCTCCTGCTGCCGCGCAGGAGCCAATGCCAGGCGTCCATCGAACCCCTGATGCCCGTTTTGCGGACCTCGACAATTTTCCGTTCGAGCCGCACTACATCGAGATCGATGGGCTGCGGATGCACTACGTCGACGAAGGACCGGGCGACGCAGGCACGTTCCTGCTTCTGCACGGCGAGCCGACCTGGAGCTACCTCTACCGCAACTGGATTTCGGTATTGACCGCCGCCGGCTATCGGGCAATAGCACCCGACATGATCGGGTTCGGCAAAAGCGACAAGGTGATCGACCGGGAGTGGTACACGGTCGACCGCCATGTGCATATGCTGACGGAGTTCGTCACAGGTCTCGACCTCGATAACATCACCGTCGTCGTGCAGGACTGGGGCGGACCGACCGGGCTGATAACCGCAGTCGACCTTCCGGACCGGTTTGCCCGCCTGATCATTCTGAATACCTGGCTTCATAACGACGGTTTCGACTACACCAATCTCCGGAGATGGAACGTGCGTTCACAAAGCGTCGATTTCACCGACTGGACGAGCGAAGGCTGCGGTATCCCCCCTTGCCGGCACGGCATGGACAGGACGGCGTATGGCGCGCCGTTCGATAGTGAGGACGCTACTGCGGGTGCATTACGCTGGCCGTGGATGTTGCCGTTCGCGCAACCCGAGGCCGGCGCCGCCGAGCGACAGGCGGCCGCCTTTGCGGCACTTGCCTCCTGGGATAAGCCCGCGCACGTCATTTTCGGTGACCAGGATAATGGATTCTCCCCGGAGTGGGGACGCCAGTTCGCGGCGCACATCCCTGGCGCGACCTTCGACACCGTTGAGGGTGCCGGGCACTTTGTCCAGGAGACCGGTGCGCCGCTGGCGGAGTTGATTCTGCAGCGTATCAGCGAGGAGTAATCGGGACATTCTCTTAGTCCAGCCAGCTCCCGCACACGACGTATCCACCAACAGAGTGCCAGCGAATGATTACTCTGCACATTAATGGCCAGCTGCACGAACTGGATGTCGAGCCCGATACGCCGCTGCTCTGGGCAATTCGCGAACAGACCGGCCTGACGGGCACGAAGTTCGGCTGTGGCATCGCCCAGTGTGGCGCCTGCACCGTACACCTCAATGGCACGCCGATCCGCTCCTGCGTCACGCCGGTCCAGGCGGCGGAAGGCCAGCAGATCACCACGATCGAGGGCATCGGCCAGGGCGATAATAGATTGCACGCCGTGCAGCAGGCATGGATCGACGAGCAGGTGCCGCAGTGCGGCTATTGCCAGTCCGGGCAGATCATGGCCGCGGTAGCGTTGCTGGAGTCCAACCCGGCGCCGAGCGATGCGGACATCGATACCGCGATGAGCGGCAATATCTGCCGCTGCGGCACGTATTCGCGAATCAGGCGCGGCATCAAGCGAGCCGCTACGGCTTTGGCAGGTACAGCCGAACCGGAGGAGCCACGTCTTGGGTAAATGGACCAGGCGCGCTTTCATTTCCACCGGCGTACTCGCGGGTGGCGCCGTCGTCATTGGCGTTGCAGTTCGTCCGGGCAACCGTGCCGGAAAGGTTGCGCCCCTGGTCGCTGGCGAGGGCGAAACCGTCCTCAATGTGTGGCTGAAGATCTCGCCCGAAAATACGGTGACGGCGATCGTGCCGCATGCGGAAATGGGCCAGGGCGTGCATACCACGCTCGCCATGATGCTCGCCGATGAAATGGACGCGGACTGGGACAGGGTTTCCATGATGGAGGCGCCGGCCCGCAAGGAGTACGCCAACTACGCACTGGCGAAGGGCTTCGCGATTGGTGACGCGGACTTCCCCGCCTTCCTCGTTGACACCATCGATGGCGCATTCCTGACCGTGACGAAAATGCTGAGCCTGCAATTGACCGGCGGCAGCGCTTCCGTGCTGGCCACCGGGCAGCAAGCGATGCGCGTGGCCGGCGCGGCGGCGAAGGCGATGTTGCTGCAGGCGGCGGCCGAAACCTGGAACGTGCCCATCGAAACGCTGTCTGCACGGAAGAGCTTCATTGTCGAGAACAACGGCAATCGCCGCGCACCGTTCGCGGATTTCGCGGCGGCGGCGGCCGAGTTGTCACAGCCTGCCAAACCGGTGCTCAAGACACCGGACGAATTCACCATCCTCGGCACAGACGTGCACAGGTTCGACGTTCCGGCGAAGATCGACGGCAGCGCGCGGTTCGGGATTGATGCGCAATTGCCAGGAATGAAATACGCGACAGTCAAGGCTGCACCGGTGTTTGGCGCAACCGTGCAATCGGTCGATGAAACGTCCGTGCAGGATTTGCCCGGTGTTCGCAGGGTGGTCAACCTCGGCGACGCGGTAGCGGTGATTGCGGACGGTTACTGGCAGGCCAGGAAAGCGCTCGACGGGCTGGACATCGTGTTCGGGGAAACTGACAACGACACACTCGAGCAAAGCGATATTTTCAACCAGTTCTCCGCTGCCCTTGACGCGGCGACCGCCGAGGGCGAGGAGATCACCGATTTCGAAACGGGCGATGCTGCCGCAGCGATGGCGTCGGCCACCAGAGTCATCGAAGCCGAATATCGGGTTCCGTACCTGTCGCACGCTCCGATGGAACCCATGAATTGCACGGCATGGGTGCACGATGGCATTTGCGAATTATGGACCGGTACGCAAAACCCGCTGGGCTTTGCAGCAGAGGTTGCGGACTTGCTCGACATGGATCTCGACGATGTGATCCTGCACAACCAGTACCTCGGCGGCGGATTCGGCCGCCGCATGTTATCGGATTATGCGCTGCAAGCGGCGCTAATCGCGAGTGAAGTTCACTTTCCGGTGAAGCTGATTTGGTCGCGCGAAGAAGACATCCGTCACGATCACTATCGTCAGGCGAGTATCAGCCGTTTCAAGGTGGCGCTGGATGAGAGCGGAAAACCAACCGCCTGGGTCAATCAGTACGTTGAAAAACACCCCCCGAGGGAAGCGCCTTACATTCCCTACGGTATAGACAACCAGTACATCCACTACGCCGAATCGCAGTCGCACGTTCCATGGGGCGTCTGGCGCAGCGTCGATCACTCGTTGCACGCCTTTTTCACGGAATCGTTTATCGACGAAGTTGCGTTCGCTGCCGATGCGGACCCGTATCAGTACCGCCACGACCTGCTCACCAATGCGCCGCGGTTTCAGAAAGTCCTGGACCTGGCGGCCGAAAAATCGGACTGGGGCGCACCGCTACCCGAGAACTGGGGGCGCGGCATAGCAATTCACAAATCGTTCGGCACCATCGTGGCGCAGGTTCTCGAGGTGGAAGTGACTGACGGCAAGGTGCGACCACGCCGTGCCATCTGCGCCGTCGATGCGGGTTTCGCCATGCACCCAGACGGTATGAAAGCGCAGATGGAAAGCGGCATTGTTTACGGATTGACTGCTGCGCTGTACAGCAACATTTCGATTCGGCGCGGCGCTGTGGCGCAAAGCAACTTTCACGACTACCCGATGCTGCGCATGAACGAGTCGCCGGAGATCGAAACCTACATCATCAACAGCGGCGAAAAAATCGGCGGGGCGGGCGAACCCGGCACACCGGCTATCGGCCCTGCACTGGTCAATGCGATATTCAATGCAACCGGCAACCGCATTCGTGAGTTACCGGTGCAAATGCACGACCTGTCAGAGTCGAATACGAGCTCATTCAGTTGAAACCGCAGTTGGAAGACTCGTAGATCTATTTCGATTCTCTGGACGCGGCTTTCGAAACACTCACGCTCACTAGGGAGTAACGGGGACCGTCACTGACGTGGACCTGGCCCTTGGATCGCCACTGACAGGGACCTTCAACAGCACGCGGGCGCCAAACATCTCCTCAGTGCTATCCATCGCGCCCCAGACTACCGTTGCATCGGGATCGGGGTTATTCAGATTCATTGCTGAATTGTCGTAAGCGCCTTCGACCAGGAAGGTGGTTCCAGCCGGAATGAACCTGGGCTCCGCCAGATCGTAGTAGAGTTGCCAGTTAAAGTCGAAGTTCGGCACCGAAAACAGTACTTCCTCAGTTCCATCGGGATACTGTGCGGTCCACTTCACCCGCTTGCCCCGGTAGTGCATATGTGGAAGGAAGGTCACCGCATAAGCATCCTGAGACACAGGCTGGCTTGTTCGAACGATGTCGTAGTCTTCATCGTGCGGAGGTATTTCAAACCCGCCCCGGAGCACTACACCGCCGAGAATAATCTCATGGGTGGGCTCGAAACCGTCTTCATGGAAATAGAGGCCGTACTCCGTGGCATCCACTGTGGCGGTTCCGTTTGGGGTGTAGTGCATATTTAAAAACAATCTATACCCCTCGGGTATGAACAATCCGGTGCCCTCCCCCAGGAAACGCTCGTTCATACCCGGACCCCAGTTCGGCATACTACTGCCGCCAGCCATGTCCGGTGTCCCGCCGGGGGGTACCACTCTCGCGGCAGTATGATGCACTACGCTGCGGTCTCCCGGGACCGTGGTGGCACCCTTGAGCCAGGTGTCTTTTTCAAACACATAGCCGGTATCCACCCAGATAAGCCCCAGGTGTCCAGTTGCCGGAATTTCCTGTGGCGGCAGCTTTACCACAACATCCGGCTCACCCAGTGCCCATTTGGTTGTCGGCCACTCCAGTGCAACCAGTGGATCGGCATCGGTGTCGTTTACAGCCCCCGCATCGATCCAGTGCACCAGCTTCTGACGTTGATCGCTGGACAGGTGGCGATTGTCCAGCAAAGTAGTACCGGGAATATGAGGATCGGTCTGACCCGGCGGCATGAGTTTGGTCAAGATCGCATTCCGTATCAACGGTGCCCAGGCCTGAATCATCAGATGGCTGTTCATGGGAAAGAGGCCTATACCTCCTTCACGGTGACAACGGGCGCAGTTCTCCGTGAGCAGTGGCGCGATGTCCTGACTGTAGGAAACAGGGTTGCCGGCATGTTGATTGCGAGCGGCGAAAGTCAGGTTGCAGCCTGTGCTCGAGGTGCTCGCTTCTGAAACGGCGTTCCCCGACGCGATCTCGCCAAGGGCACGGTCGAGATCCGAGACAGAACCACGGTACAGAATCTCCAGGCTCCGGGGGTCCAGCACCACGGCCTCGCCGACCGTGCTGAAACCGAGCATTTCGGAGACGAGCTGGGTTTCATCCATGAGCAGAGGCAGATTGTCATAGGCTTCGGACTGCGACCGCAGCGCCGCACGATTGTGCTCGCCGGTGGCATTGATCAGCAAGAACTCGAAACCATCGGCGCCATCGGCGTACTTGCTGTCGATGCTCTCAAACTCGGCGACCGAACGGGTAAAGCTGTTGCAGCCAGCCCCTTCCGACAGCAACACCACAGCCTGTCGATTGCCATGTCGGCTGAGTTGAAAATACACCCCGTCAGTATCCAGCAAGGAGAAGTCGCCAACTCTGTCCTGGGCCTGCAAGGCCTGCATCGGCAGCAGGGATATCGCGAGTATCAAAAGTTTCTTCATCGCAGTCACCGATTCCCGTGCGGTTTTTCTCATGTGCTACACAAGTAACAGATGAGGTGGAATAAACCGTAATCAAAGCGCAGATAACGTCGGGCTGTAATTTCTTCCTTACTCGACGACATAGGAGTAGTCCACGCTCCCGTGCCGGCGCCCGTCGGTCTCGTGCTCCGGCAGATAGGACCGGATGTAGTCGACCCTTACCTCGTCCGGCGACACGGTCACTTTCAGGTACCCGGAGTTTGGGAGGATATCTCCGGATCTGTAGGCTGCCTGGTTACGGACTTCGAAGTAGAGGTCGTCCGCGGGATTCGGGACGGATTGATAAACGACGCCATCCAACTCCTGGCGCGCAAACAGATGGTCGTGCCCCTGGAACAAAATCGTAACGCCATTCTCGACCATGAGCTGGTGTATCGGCAATTCCCAGTTGGGACGCTGCGTGTCAAATTCCCACTCGGGGTCGTCGGCGCTCGGTTCCACCCCATCCGGAAAAAATCCGTGTGTATAAGCGAAGCAAGTGACGGGTGCGCACGAAGGGGTGTAGCCTCCCCATTCGAATTCCATTGCGCGTTCGATGCCACCGCGCCCGGAGCCGAGCACATGATGAGTGAACACGAACTTGTGCTTTGCATCGCTTTCCTCGAGGGTGTTCTTGAACCACTCGTATTGCGCATCTCCGATTGTATTATCCCAGGGGTTGCCGCTGTGCCGGGTCAGTTCCTCGTATTCGTCGACGATCTCATCCCAGGGTGGCGTGCTTGCCGTTCCCATTCCCATGCCGCCGATTGGCGTGACCACTCGCGTCGAATGCCAGTAAGGATCGAGAGAAACGAACAGCGCGTCGCCCCATTCGAACGCAAAGTAGTCTCCGAGCAGCCCGATTCCTTCCACGGGCACCGAATTACCACTGTAGAACTCGTCCTCGGTAGGGACCGGGAAGTAACGATTTCGCGCGCTCCCTGCGAAAATTGAAACGTCATGAAGCGCCGTACCGAGCAGGCTGCGCCGAGCTTCCTCGTGGTTACCGTTGACGGGAAACAGCGCCGTGGAATGCGCCATTAATCCCAGGAAGCGGCGCTGGTTGATGTAGATATCGTCGACGAAACGCTGCGTCAAGGTACTTCGATCGCCCTGAAAGTAGTCTGGTACCTGATTCGAAATGCTGAAATCATCGCCGAGCATGAAATAGAGATCGGGCCGGTCGCTGGCAACGCGCTCAAGTGTCTGGGCGTAGAGATCCGGGTTGTACATGATGTTGGCGCGATTCCTCATGGTCTGGGCGTTACGTTCCGGATGCGAATCGCCCTGCACGCCGAACGTAAATGTGGCGCCTCGCTGCCGCTGGGTATGGAAGGAGTGCTCTTCCCCCTCTCGAAACCCCGACTCTCCCGGGCTGCGATAACTCAGGCGGTAAAAATAGCGCGTATCGGCTTGAAGCCCGTCGATTGCGACGACAGCCGTGCCGTCGGGCGACGAGTCGATACTGCCCGTCCTGCTCGATAGTTCACCGGCAGTCTCGCCGTATTCGGCGAATACCGTCGTGCCTTCGTCGAAAAGCGCGTGTACGAGAACGGAGCCTGCAGTGGGCTTGCCGAGAATGATGTTCTCGCCGTCTTCGGTCTGAGCCGCGATCCTGAGCGCAAAAATTGCGGCCCCGGCGGACAGCAGAAGAATGTATCGAGCGAATTTCGTATGCATCTCTATTGGGCCCCGATCGGACCCCTGGGCGTCAGATCGCGGCCAGCGAACGCCGGATGATCCGGACCATAGCGATAGGCTCGGAAGGGCATATTAAACGTCGGCGGCGCGTCGATCAGCTCGTCGACGATCCGACCGTCCATCGTCACGGGAAGGATGTATTCCCAGACGAGATCGCCGTCGGCCGTTACCTCGAAGAGATGCCCCGTGGTAGATGCGCAGATGAATGTGTTGCCGTTCGGCAGGCGGTGAGCGCCGGAAGCGAGGTGGCTGAAAAAGTTCTGGGTGTCCCGTGCGCTGTACGTCCAGACGATCTGATTGGATACGTTTCTGGGCAGCTTGTGCGTGTTCGCCAGCTGCGCCGACTCCCAGAGATAGTAACCGGCGTCGGGTGGATTCACGTAGCTTCCGGTGTCGTTTCCGCTCGCATCGAGATAGGGATTGATCTCCTGGACATAGGATTGCGGCACCCGCTCGAACAGGTAGTGGCCATTGTTGAACAGGAGCATATTACCGGCGCCCGGCAGCCCGTCGGCGATCCACTGTATGTCGTGAACGCCGCCGACCTGTTTGTGCCCGGGACTCGACCGGGTCCAGTTCTCGCTAATGGACGGCGGATCGCCCTGTTCGTAACGGGCCGGATCGCCGAAGCGCCAGAGGATATCGCCGGCCGGTCCGGCGGCCAGCGCGATGCTCTGTTCAGGGTCGCCCGGCACGAACGTGCCGCCGTGATCGACAATGTAGACTTCGCCGGCGACCGCGCTGAACGTCACCTGGTCCAGCTCCGAGTTGTAGTCCATTGCGTTGAAATGCAGCCAGTCGCGGCGTACCGGAACTCCCGGCAGGTGGACGTTCAAGCGGCCGGGATAGTCGGCGATGGTTTTTCCTTCGCCCACGTAATTTGCCTTGTCCGGGTATTTGTCCTGAATCAGATGATCAACGAAACGCCACTCCCAGATGACCTCGCCGTCCATATTGACTTCGACGATCGTGTCCATTTGAGCGCCGGGCTGATAGGTCTCCGGGTTGCAGCCGATCGCAATACATTCCTCCAGGCTCACGTCTCTATTGGCGATATAGAAGGTCGTCATCTCGCCGAGCTTGGGATTGAAGCGACGCACGAAGTCATGGTGCATTCGGTAGTTCGGCCGCGTCTCCTCATAACTCCATACCTCATTGTCGTCCCAATCCAATTCGGTAACCGTATTGATGTTGCCGTTGCTGCGGGTCAGCAAATTGCCGTTGTCGAGCAGACGCGGGTTGCTGGTGCCATTAAACCAGGTGTGAACGACGTTGCCGTCCATATCGATAAGGTATGTAGTCCCGTTGCCTATCGCTCTGAACAACGTGTAACCAGCGAATGCTCGCTCTGGATCATGGTAGTTGAGACCCGTAAATGTTCGAATGGTATCCGCGTATCCAGCCGTCGCGCAGCAAAGCGTGACTAGGAGCGCGGTAACAACGGATAATCTTGCTTTCAAATTCATCAGATGCGTTTCCTTCAGTCGGCTTCCAAGAGGCGTCGTAGTTCAAGCTAGTTTGAATTCCAGCTTTCAATCTCCCAGTTATGTGCGTGCCAGCGTTAATTGGCGTTTCGGTATCCAAAGACGATCAGGCAACCTGGGCCGAAGCAGAGGCAGGATTCTCCTTACCTCAAGAACAGCGCATCCTCAGCTTCGCTCACAGGCATCCACTTCGCCAGTTCAGCCTTGATCTCGTCATACGCTGGATTGGTTGCAAGATTCGCCCACTCGCCCGGATCCCCTTCGTGATCATAGAGTTCCTCGTTACCATTGTAGTAGCGAATGTAGCGATAGCGTTCACTCCTCACCGCATGATTACCAAACTCGTTCGTCGACAGAGCAGAGCGATCCCAGACCATATCCGGATCTTCCAGCAGCGGTTTCAGGCTCACTCCGTCAAGATTGTCCGGTGCGGCAGTACCCGTCAGCTCGGCAAGCGTCGGATAGATATCCACCAGCGATACCGCGCGCGCGCTGCGGGTTCCGGGCGTCGTCACACCGGGAGCAACAATGATCAACGGCACGCGTGTGGTTTCCTCCCACAGCGTCTGCTTGCGCCAGCGATGCTTCTCTCCCAAGTGCCAGCCGTGATCCGACCACAGAACGATGATAGTGTCCTCGACCCGCTCGGTTCTCTCTAACGCGTCAAGTAAGCGCCCTACCATCGCGTCGGCGAATGTGATGCTCGCCAGATAGGCCTGAACGCCTTCTTTCCATCTGCCTTCATCGACGACCCACTGATGCAGTTCCATGGGCGCCATCGAGGTTCCCTCCTGAAACTGCTGACCGATCAATGGCACATCGTCGAGATCGTCCGGCGGAACTTCCGGAAGCACAATATCTTCCAGCGGATACATATCCAGATATCTCTGTGGGACATACCACGGCAGATGTGGCCGGTAGATACCCGCCGCGACGAAGCGCGGTTCGTCGCCCGCGGCGCCAATTCGCTCCTCCGCCCAGGCCGCGACCTGCCCGTCCGCCATCGCTCTGTCATCAGCCACCACGGCAGACCAGTCGAAATAAGGGGTCAGGGGATTGCCGTTTGCGGGAACATCGTGGGGACGAATCTCGTCGGGAATCTGCCGCGTCACCGACGGATAGTATGCGTCCCATGCTGAAGGATCGTTATAGCCCAGGTACCCCGAAGGAGAGAAGGTATGTCCATGAAACAGCTTGCCCGCGCCGTAGGTCTCGTAGCCGTTCTCGCGCAAGAACCTCGGCAGGTTCGGTAGCTCCGCCAGGTGCTCTATCTCCATCCAACTCGGGTAATTCCCATAGATCCCGGTCGTTGACGGCTGAAGACCGAGCATCACTGAAGTCCGTGCCGGGTTACACAGCGCGGCAGGCGAGTGTGCATTCGTAAACAGTATGCCGCGATCGGCCAATGCGTCCATGTTGGGGGTTCGTGCCTGCGGATGACCGCCGAGCACGCCGACCCAGTCGTTGAGATCGTCGACCGAAATGAACAGGACGTCGGGCCGCTCCTGCGCCTGAACGACACCCCCGCCCAGCAAGGGGAAGATCAATAGGGAGATGACGAACCGGCGCATTTACTCAAGACTCAAATGTGCCAAATGCGAAGATATGGCTATTCGCTCCTTCTAAGCTCCTGAATCTGCTCTCGCAAAGCACGGTACGCCGCTTCCTCTTCAACGGACAGTTCTCCAGTCAGAAGATTGTCGTGTTCGTAGGGGTCTCTCTCGAGATCGTAGAGTTCCTCCGCACCGCGGTATCGCAGGAGCTTGTAGCGATCGCCGCGCATGGCATAGTCGCCATCTGCTACCCCGGGTAGTCCGCCCGCGAAATAATCTGCGTAAATCCATTCCCGCCCGGTCGGCGCGTCGGGGTTCGACAGTGCCGGGAAAAAACTCATTGAATCGTGCGTGACCTCGCCAGGTATGGCGTCCTCCGGGTCGATACCCGCCATCTCCATGATCGTCACAAACAGGTCTGTTGTGTTCACCAGCGCTTCGCTGACGCCCCCACGCGCGACACCCGGCCCCGTAACGATCATGGGCACGTTGATGCCGCCCTCGTAGACGGTTCCCTTGGCATGTCCCGATCGGAAGGGTGCGCTCACGACGCCGGAACCGTTGTCTGCCAGGAAAACTACGTAGGTGTTGTCGCGCACCTCCGGATCGAGTGACGCCAGCAGCCGTCCGATCTGTGTGTCCATGGCCTCGATCATCGCGAAAAAGTAAGGATACGTCTCGGAATAGTATTCACGAGATTGCTCTGGCGGCAGCGATTGGGGGTCGATATGCGAATAATCCGACTGCCATGTTTCCGCCGGCGGGACGTGTAGCGGCACGTGCGGAAGATTGAAGGCAAACCAGAGAAACCACGGGTCGTCGCCCTGTTGGTCGATCCAGCGGATGGCGTCGTCCGCCTTGTCGGCCGGTGCATAACCCGTCGTTCCGCTAACTTCTCCGTTAACGACCTTGTTCCAGGTGAAGTACGATGGCGGCGTCCCCGTGATCAGCCCCGAATAGTGATCGAAACCGACCCGATTGGGATGTTCGATCCACCCATTTGAGGCATCGGCAAGGTGCCACTTGCCGATGGCCGCAGTTGCGTACCCGAGATCGTTACTCTGCTTCAGAGCCATGGGCAGGGTGAACTCGTCGGGCAGGAGAGCGGGCCTTGCTTCGCGGCTGGCGCGCACGGCGGCCCTGTCACGCGTCCGCGTCCTGGCGGCGCGCTCGGCGGCTGCCCACGCGGGCTTGTCCGGCGGCGCAGCCATAGTCGGGCCGAATCCAACCGCCAGGCCGACACCGGTCCGGAATCCGTAGCGGCCCGTGATCATCGTCGCTCGCGTGGGCGAACAGGCGGGCTGCGACCAGACATTGGTGAAGCGAACACCTTCTCTGGCCAGCTCGTCAAGCGCGGCCGTGGCGGGTGGGTTTTCCCCCACACCGTAGGAAGCCAGGGTCTCCACGCCCATATCGTCGCCGATGATGAGAAGGACATTCGGTGCCGCGGCCACAATGCCGGACAGACCCAACAGGAGAGACGACGCAGCCACCGCGCACCAGGCCCTGTCAGGAGACGGACCGGCTATCGCCGGGTTCCGTTTCATGGTTGCGCTCCCAACGCGCTTTCCAGGCTGAGGTCGTGGCGGCGCCGCAGCAATATCTGCGAGGCCAGTTCCACATAAGAACCACCTTCAGCACGCAATTGTTGCGACTCAGCGGGGGGCAAACTCGACGGCGCGTTCACCGCGTCCCAATCTTCAACCAAATCGACTGAATACATCGTGCGCGAATTGCCAGCGTATACAATTTGAGTCAACAACATTGCTTCGGACCCCGCCTCGCGTTGAAACGGATACCATTTCTCGCCGTACCAACTACTAAGGTCGGCGAAGTGATCTTTTGCGGCTACCCGCGTCCGAACAACCGCGAAGTCGTATTGCTTACCCTCCACCGGAGGAATACTTGCCGGGTGGATCCGCAGCACCATGTTCCGTCGCGAGACCAGCGTGTCGTTGACACGAGCAGCCCACTGGGCGGCCTCATCCGCCGGCAGCGGCATCTCTCCCTCACCCAACCGCGCAATCGGCGTGAAAATATGGAAGGTATCCAGGTCACCGATCTCAACCTGCCAAAAATCCCTGGCCGAGAGGCCTGCTTCCTCTCGCGCTTCGTTCAGCTCTTGCTGCAGCCCTACCCATTCCGCGATCCGATTGGGCTTGACCGTCACGATTCGCAAGTCCAGCAAGCGGGGAGCTTGCCCCTGCGCATGGCTCGGGTGGAAACCGATCAACAACGTCAGACCGGCCAGAAACAATGCGACTCGACTCATGATTCTCTCCTGATCAGGCTTTTTGCGGAGCCCTTGCTCAAACCGCTTCTCAATTAGGGTAGTGTTAACAGGCCCTAGTATTCCTCTTCTTCCGGGAGCTGCGCTTCCTCGCCCGCTGCCCTGCCGGCCGAGGGCTCATCAGCGCTGCCGTGAAACTGGGTGATGAGCCCTTTCGGCGTGAGATCCTTGCCCGCCAGCCCCGGATAATCCGGAGCCCAGCGTAGGGGTGCCCAGCCATTGAAAACATTCTGATGATCGGGGTTCCCGGTAATCAGCGTCTCTACAATCTGTCCGCCCCAGGTCACAGGATTAACGTAGTCCCAGACCACTTCACCGTCCGGTGTCAGCTCCACCATGCGGCCCGGCCACGCCAGTTGCACGAGCGTGTTGCCATTTGGCAGGCGCTGGACCGCCGAGCCGTGGAAGCTGTTGAAACCGTCAGTGGTGTGGTACATGGACACGATCTGGTTCGAGAACAGACGACGGGATGCCCTGGGGTCGTCCTGTCCCAGGGAGCGTCTCGTGCCCGGCATGACGTTCGTGTAACCGGCTTCCGGCGGATTCACATAATGGCCCATCTCCACCCCGTTCTCACCCAGGTACGGATTAATCTCCATGAATTCCGACTGGGGATCGCCATCGCCGTACGCTCGCGGCACCGACAAACCGTTATTGAACAGCAGCAGATTCCCGGCGCCGGGTAGTCCGTCCTTGATCCACTGAATGTCGTGGACGCCCCCGACCTGCCGGTGGCCGGAAAATTCCTGGAGCGCCCAGTCCTTTTTCGCGTAGTAAGGGTCCTCGCCCTGACCGTATTTCACCGGATCGCCGAAACGGTAGAGAAAATCGCCGGCTTCGCTGGCCGCGAGCTCGATGCTCTCCGCAGGATTACCGGCCACGAACGTTCCGTCGTGATCGATGATGTAAATCTCGTTCGTAAAATTGCAGCTGAGGGCGATATGGCCCGTGTCCGGATTGTAGTCCAGCCCGTTGCAATGCACGTAGTCCGGTGAGAGCACACCCCAGTTGATGTCGAGCCGCTGCGGAGCGTCCGCGATGGAACCGACATAGTTGAGCTTCGAGATATCGATGTCCTGGACGAGGTGATCGCGAAACCGCCACTCCCAGATCACCGTGCCGCTACTGTCGACCTCAACGATCGTGTCGATTTGCGCGTTCTGGTAGCGCTCCGCGTAATCCGGGTGCGCACCGAGCTCAATTGCATCGTCCTGCGTCATCCGGGCATTGGCAATATAGAGGATCGTGTAGTCATCGAGCTCGGCGTTATAGATGCGCAGATGATCGTGATGGGGGCTGTAGTCCTCGCGCGGCTCGGTGTACTCCCAGAGCGTGTTGCCTTCCCAGTCCAGAATGGCGAACGTCTTGTTGCCCAGATACCCGAATACGGTGCCGTCTTCCTGCAGGTAAGCGTCAAGAAAATCGGGAAAATAGTTCACGACCTGACCCGCCATGTCGATCAGATAGCTGCCCCTGATCCGCTGGGGCTTCACCATGGTGTAGCCGGAGTGGGCTTTGTGCGGGTCCCAGTAGATCAGCTCCGTGGGACCGCGGGAGGCTTCGTAGGCGGAGACGGAGCCCACCATGATGACCAACACTCCCGCAACGAAGCCAACCGATGGATTTTTTGGCCTGGTACTCATTTGTCTTTACACCTGTCTAAGGAAAAATATAGCCGGTCTCATTGGCCTGCAGGGCGCTCACTGCGCCGCCTCCTCCCACTGGACGCAGTCGTAAGGCTCGATCTGCTGCCCGGGCAGCCAGGTGTAGGTTCCTGTGCGGACCGGCGCTCCGATCAAGTAGACCGGATCGATAGACGTCAACTCGGATGTCATGGTCCGGCCGTCCGCGGACGGCGTGAACCGCTCGATGTGCATGGCAGCGGCACTCTGCGGCACGCCTCGGCGATCGGAAAGTGGCCAGTCGACGCGTGTCGTCGTGATCACCAGGGGATCGTCTTCCCATCTCCCAACGGAGTATCCGAGCGGCGTCGCGGGCTGCGTCTCGGGATCGACATCCGAATTCATGTGAATGGTACGCACCAGGTCATATTCCGACTGAAGAAGGACGATAGTGTCGCCCTCGTCCACAAACTGAATCGGGGTCGGAACCTCCATGCCGATCGGCATACCCGGCTGGATGCAGTCCGGATTTTCCAGATAGAGCCACGCGTCGAAATCCAGCTTGGCCGCCCTGGCCGCTTCCGTCAACTCGCTGTCGTCAAGAGCCCGCAGGCCCGCCCGCCCGCGCTGCCAGACCCTGAAGATGCCTTCGGCCTCCTGAACCGCGGCCTCTACCCTCGCCTGGCTCGGCTGCGACTGCTCGAGACTGAGCCTCTCCTCGGCGAACCGCAGTGGATAGTTTCGGACAATATCATTGAACTCGGCCGGGTAGGAGGGGTCGTTACCGAGCCCCTCCCCCCGCAGACCCGAGCGTGCGCGATTGACGCACTCGGTTCCTCACCTGACAGGTTCGCTCAAGGAGTTTCGTCCTTGATCCGCAGGTTGAGGAAGACCGCTCCCTCGCCTGTTCGGCTATCCACTGCTGTTTCGTGTACGTGTTTGTGGAACTCAGCGTTTCCTCCAGCGTTTCCCATCAGTGGCTCTGTACAAGTGACGCCCCGCTTCCCTCCAGCGGGTCCCGAGGGCCACGGTTCCCCGCCTTCACAGGTACTATCAAGGCGCTACGACTTCCTGCCCTCGCATGTCCTTCGGCTTATTGTTTTCGCCAGCCGGTTCCACGGGTGCCTGTCGGAATTCGTGTCCGCATCGGGCGGTCCCGCCGCCGTGCAGGCCCGGCGACGGGCCGGGGTCTGGATTTATGCTGGCAATCCCCTTCCAGCGTCGTTGCCCGTGGGCGTGAGCAGGACCTCCCAGGTTCCCAGGCGATCCATTCCGTGACTCTGCGCCGGTCCACGACCCCGGACGACCCGTTGCGCCTCACCAATAGCGGCGCTTCCGGTGCTGCCCCCACACGATTAACAATGAAGGCGTCATCGATTCCGATTTCGAGGCTTCCTCCGCCGCTTCATCACCTGCTGTCTACGCTTCACGACGGGCGTTGCCGCGCGCCACGCAAGACTTGCTTCCGGCTGGCGGGCTGCGCCTTTGCCGGGCGGGAGTCGAACCCGCTGGATCGCTACGAGAGGTTTCAGTTTCAATTCATAGCATTCTCCTCTCCAGGGCTTTCCCTGGCGCAATAACCGTTCGGCAGTAACAGATTACGAAGGCCCATATAGCGAGGTTTTCGTCTCGATACCACGCCCGCTACCTTGACCTGGGAACCGACCGGCAAGAGATCGGGGAATCCCCTGCGCGTCATGGAACCCCCTGGATTCGTCTCCAGTTCCCAGATCTCGCCGATCTCTGGACCGGCGGTGACCCGGATTCGAATACGCGCGTGGGGATTGTGCCAGAAGACCTCGGTCACCTCGCCCTCGAACTCCACCAGCTGACTGGTGTCGTATAAAGGCTCGACGTTCGGTCCATGATGTGCTGCGGCGCTGGCGGCGAGAAGGGTCAGGGCACCGAAAACGGCGACTCGATGTGTCATCCTGCTTGTATCCATCGGAAACTCCAGAATCATTGCCCACCTCCCACAACCACCACCTTAATGCTGAAGCGTACGTGCGGTTGCGCCATTCGACGTCGATGACCCTAATTGGGTGGTGGTGGTGGCGGCAGATCAGCCGGCGGTGTCAGGTCGAAGTGCTCGAATCCCGTTTCGTGATCGACCGAGCGATCGTTCAACGAACAGATGTCGTGGTCGCGGTACACGTACCCGGGGTCACGTTCATAGACGGTGGTGAAACTGATCGGCGCTGTCAATAACTGCGGCGCAGTTAACTCCGTATCATGGACCAGCTGATCCTGTTCATTGAGCCGCAAGCGTTCCACGACATGAACGTTCTCTCCAATCGGCGGGAGATAGGGGGTCGATGGCACGGGAAAGGTCGTATCAGGGTGCAGACCGATGGTTTCGATCACCAGGGTGTCGCCTTCCCACCTGCCGACGGATGTACCGCCATTGGAGGGTTCGGGATTCTCGCGCAGCGGACGGCCGTCGATGGGAATGCGTCGCAGCAGTCCGTCTCCGTTGGTAATGGTGAGCCTTTGTGGCATCAGCAGGAACTCGACGTCATTGGTCATCCCGCCATTGAATCCGCCGTTGAAACGGTGGGGAACACAGTACTTCGCACCACCGCCGAGATCCGCACCGGGCTCACGGCCTGCCGCTATGATCCGCAGGGCTTCGGGCTGGTACACGTCCGGATTCGCAGCTACCGCAAGCAGCCCGTCGCCACTTCTGGCCCCCGCCTGTGACGCGGCACGCACCGCCTCAAACCCTCCTTCCATCTCCCACCATCCGCTCCAGTCAGGTAACTCGCTCCAGTCCCGAAACTGCTGTGTCGATGCGGCAGCCGCGTCATCGGCAGCCGCGTCATCGGTGGCCGCGTCATCGGTGGCCGTGCTATCCGTGCTCTGTCCGCATCCGGCCAATAGCACCACGGCAGTGCAAGCAAGCAACTGCCGGGCGATACAACGGCCGGCACTCACTGCGCCTCTCCCTGTTCGGCCGCGCGGATTGCGTCCATAAACCTGAGCGCGGGAATATCGCCCGGGGTAACCGTACCGTCCGCATGCGTAATCGTCCCCAGCGATCCACCGGCTTCGCCGCTGCGTAGCGGAAGATACTCGATCGTCACTTCTTCACCGACTTCGACGGTGCCGTCGCGCGTCCAGCCAGCTTTCACCATCATCGTAATGCTGCCGGTCTCGAACGCATACAGTTGATAGCCGCTCTCCTGCGTTTCGTCGGCCACATAAGCCCAGAGGAAAACGTGCGGGTTGGTCCATTCGAGCTTCGCAATCGTCGCACGCGCCTCGAGAATTCTCGTGTTGTCGATCGGTGAGTAGGAATGGTGCGCGAATGCCTGCGGCACTTGCAGCAACAACAGCACCCCCAAACATCGCATGGCACTGGCGAGGAAATGAGATTTCTGTCCTGGTTCTAGCATCTCGAACTCTCCTGATTTTTCCGAAATCCGCTGACTATTCCTGGACCCACCGGCCCGCATTCACCTCGTCACACTCCCCGTAGATCATTTCCAGATGTGGGGAGGGAAGCAACTCATGATTGATCACCAGGGGCCTTGCCAGATACTCGGGGTCCTCCAGTATGTACATGGCATCCATGTAAGTGCCGTCCAGCGCCAGGCGGTATCGCTCGATCACGTGCTTCTGTCCACCCGAGGGCACGCCGATCTGGTAAGGGGAGCGGTGATCCTCAAAATTCGCCGTGTCCACCACCAGCGTATCGTCCTGCCACCAGCCGATGGAGTGGCCCATGGCAAATCGTTCGCCGGGATCGGGATGGCCGCGCCCGTCCATATGGACCATCCGCGTATGCCCCTCCTCGCCCCGAATGATGACGACCTCCTCCTGTTGGGACAGATCGATCTCCATCATGTAGATGCTCGTGGAGTCCAGCATTGAAGGCGTTGGCCGTCCGGCACATGTCGATTCCGGGTTCTCGCTGGACAGGGGATCGTACGCGGCCTGGGCCGCCAGTGCCGCGTCGGTCAGTGTGAGCTGGGCGTGGTAGAAGCCGTCGAAGCCCCCGGGGTACCGCTTCATTTTATTGAGGTTCATCCGCCATATACCCTCCAGGCTCTCGGCGGGGGGTGCCTCTCCCTCACCCCTCTGAGCGGCAATCAGTGCATCGAGCCCCAAAGACGGGGTGAGTCCTCCTTCCTTGTCGAGGGTACGCAGGAGGCCATACGGTCGCCCGTCAGCCATCACGTTGGCTTGGACCCTGACCCGCTCGCCTGGTGATAGCGAGTCCCGCGTCCAGCCCATTCGTGTTTGAGTGGCTACCGTGCCCATTTGAAATTCCCAATCGACCGGTTCGCCGCTCTGCACGGATTCTACGATGACGTAGATATGGGGATTCCGCCACGCAAACTCCTTGACCGTGCCTTCAATGGTAACCATCGACTCCAAGTCTATGCCGGCGTCGCTGTGATGCGCCGACACGGGCGTCGCGAGCACGAGTGCTGCAGCGAACACAGTCATGTGTCTGAGAACACTCATACCAGCTCTACTCCTAACTGTTAATCCGTGACGCCTAGAACGAAAAGTTCAACCGCAACACCTTCAATGAATCGCTTCATTTGGCTTAACCCACCACTGAGACCTCGGTATTATAAAGATCACTGCGTTTTCACACAGCCTCGGCCAGAAGCGGTCATCAGAGAACAGCAGCTCCGTTCAACCCTTCAAAGATCTTGCGGCAAGCCGAATCGACTACGAAAATCGGTAAGCTCGATTGTGAATTCGTCCGCAGCGAGGAATTGCTCGTCAGTCATCTCTGGCTGCTCTGCTTCCTTGTACCATTCGGCATAGGTATCCAATTCACTCGAGTAGCTTTCGTAGTAACTTGAATAGGTTCGTACGTCGACTCTTGGATTAGCGCCGAGTGTGTGAAAGATCATTTCTCGAAACCAGCCATCGCCAGTAGCCGCAGCGCGTCCCTCCGGTTGGCCTGCATCGACTGCAGACTGGCCACGCCACTGGAAGTTCGCCAGTAGCTGATAAACCTCATGCCCGTATTCGTTCTGGTCGATTCTTATCGCCTGACCCGGTTGATGCCCGCTCAGGACCATGAATATCTGATCCGTCTTGCTAATGAACTCCTGCCATAAGTCCTCCGCGCTATTGTTGCGCTCGGGATCTATCGACGCCAGATCCATAACAACGAATAATCTCTCGCCGCGAGGATTCAGGTAATCATGCGTCGAGATAATTGTCGGGATTCCGGGGAAGTCATCGATGACGCCCTGCGCCCACTCAACCACCTGATCGCCCGCTTGCATCTCGAGAGCCAGGTGCAGGAATCTGTAACCCCCCGCAGTAAACACCTGAGCGCTACTGCCGCCACCCTCAAATCCACTGACGTACCAGTCCTTGTCTCGGAAGAAGTCCGTATCGCTTCCGAAAGCTCCGCGGAAGTTGTTAAGGCCTCCAACATGTCCCGGATAATTCCCCCGCGCATTCGGTTGGGTTCCGGCGACGAACCACCAGGCATCATAGTCATGATTTCCCGGTGCGACGCCAAAAGGGATTTCCGCATCGCTGATCAGCTGATAGC
The DNA here is from genome assembly GCA_965262365.1 of Candidatus Rariloculaceae bacterium. Taxonomy (GTDB): domain Bacteria; phylum Pseudomonadota; class Gammaproteobacteria; order Steroidobacterales; family Rariloculaceae; genus UBA6522. The sequence goes on along the minus strand of OZ253541.1, from coordinate 504,766 downwards.
CCTCAACGGCTTTAGGTATTTCAAAATTTATGGTCCCTTCAGGCTGGACCCATCTGGTGACCTCTTCCCGCGACCCAATTCCGCGCGCCTCATGACCCGGGTCTATGCTACTTGTTACATGCTGCCAGACGTCGCCCACAGAGGCGACAAACACGACGTCACCGCCGTTCGATTCACCCTCGCTGGCAATGTGTTGCATCTGTTGGATGTAGATGTCGGCGCTGTCGATCGCAAACCCTTCTGCTTCCTGTCGCGTGAAGTCGATCATTGCTTGAGTGTCCGGGATCACGACGATCGTGAATGTCTCATCGCCGGTAACAGGCCTGTCGGTGGAGCAGCCGAAAGCAACGATGCAGAGAAGTGCGATCGAGAGCCCGCTCGTTCGCCAATTATTTTTCTTCACGCGAATCTCCTAGTCCTCGGTTACCAGGCCTAGAATCGACTGGACGTTGCGCCTTACGATTCGAATCGTCGTGTCGTCTCGAAACGACGCGTTCTCTTCTCCACCCGGGACGTTCATTGTGAAGATTCGTCCAACCAATGACGGGAATCTCTGTTCGATACCGGTAGCCCAATCGTATCGAAAGAGCTCCTCGCCCCGGATGATGACGACCTCCTCCTGTCGGGAGAGATCGATCTCCATCATGTAGATGCTCGTGGAGTCCAGCATTGAAGGCGTTGGCCGCCCGGCACATGTTGACTCGGGGTTCTCGCTGGACAGAGGATCGTAGGCGGCCTGGGCCGCCCTACCTGCGTCGGTCAGCGTCAGCTGTGCCTGGTAGAAGCCGTCGAAGCCCCCGGGATACCGCTTGGTTTTCGTGATGTCCGACCGCCATATACCCGCCAGGCTCGTGGCGGGGGGCGTGTCTCCCTCAGCCGTCTGACTGGCAATCAGCCCGCTCAGCCCCTGGTTCACGGAGAGTCCTTCCTTGTCGAGGGAACGCAGGATGCCATACGGTCGCCCGTCAGTCATCGGGTTGGCTTGAACCCTGACCTGGTCGCCTGGTGACAGCGAGTCCCGCGTCCAGCCTCTTCGTGTACTCGTGTGGACCGGGCCCATTTGCAGTTCCCAATCGACGGGTTCGCCACTCTGCACGGATTCTACGACGACGTAGACATGGGGATTGCGCCACGCAAACTCCTTGACCGTGCCTTCAATGGTAATCGTCGACTCCATGTCCATCCCGGCGTCGCTGTGATTGGCCGACAGCGGAGCGACAAGTACGAGCGCTGCAGCGAGCGGTGTCATGCATCTGAGAATATTCATACCAGCTCGACCCCTTTAGTCATACATCGCGCAGTCTAGCAATTCCAGCCCGTCCAGGCTTCAGCTCACACGGCTACTTGTCATATAACCAACGAGATGTCGATATCCGCAATCCGCCTGCTTTTTTCGAGATCCGCTGACTAATCAGCGACCCACCGGCCCGCATTCACCTCGTCACACTCCCCGTATATCATTTCCAGATGCGGGGCGGGAAGCAACAGCCTGTAGGACAGCATGGGCCTCGCCAGATACTCGGGGTCCTCCAGAATGTACATGGCATCCATGTAAGTGCCGTCCAGCGCCAGGCGGTATCGCTCGATCACGTGCTTCTGCCCATTCGGAGTCGGTGCAGTGTAGAGATCGATCATGCTGTCCGGTTCTTCCTGGGGATTCCTCTTTCGGACCGTATCAAATGCCATTCAACATGCCAACATCGCAGGCGTTGAAAAAAACAGGTCTAACCGCGCGTGCTCGCGTAACGGTTACGATCAAGTATCATCGTCCGCCCGGCAGCCGCCGGGTGAACATCGAAGAGGAAGCCATGACCGAAGTCAGTACCGAACGACGCGGAAGTATCGCCGTCATCGCGATCGACAACCCGCCCGTCAACGCCCTGTCGCAGGCGGTCCGTTCCGGACTCATGACGGCGATCGATCAAGCGGACGGCGACGATAAGATCAACGCAATCGTCATCGTGTGCCACGGTAGAACGTTTGTCGCAGGCGCCGATATTCGCGAGTTCGATAAACCGCCGATGCGGCCGTATGCGACCGAATTCATCGCCAGGATCGAAGCCTGCGAGAAACCCGTAGTAGCCGGCCTGCATGGGATGGCTCTCGGAGGAGGGCTCGAAACTGCATTGGGTTGCCATTACCGCATCGCGCTCACGAGCGCGCGAGTCGGTCTTCCGGAAGTCACTCTCGGGTTGTTGCCCGGCGCGGGGGGTACGCAGCGGTTGCCGCGCCTGGCCGGTATTCCCAAGGCGCTCGACATCATGATCTCGGGAAAACCTGTTTCTGCGAACGAGGCCCACGATATCGGCGTGGTCGATCGACTCCTTGACGGTGGCGAGCTGGTCGAGGCGACGATCGCGTACGCGGAAGAACTGGTGGAGCAGGGTGCGGGACCGAGGCGAATCCGCGACATGAAGGTCGATCCCGTGGACGACGGGTTCTTCGAAGCGTACCGCAAGAGTATCGCCGGGAAGACGCGCGGGCTCATGTCGCCGGAGCGAATCATTCGCTGCGTGGAGGCCTTGTTCACGATGCCGTTCGACGACGCCCTGGCATTCGAGCGCGAACAGTTTCTCGAGTGCAAGGAGTCAGATCAATCCGTTGCGCTGCGCCATGTGTTTTTTGCCGAGCGCGAGGTCAGGAAAGTACCGGGGCTATCTGCAGATGTCGCCCCGCGCAATATCGAGAGCGTAGCGGTCATCGGCGCCGGCACGATGGGTGCGGGCATCGCCTACGGTTGCCTCTGTGCGGGTCTGCAGGTAACGCTGCTGGACAACAGCGAAAAAGCTCTGATGGCCGGTCAAGACACGATTCGCAATCTCTGCGAAGGCGGCGTCGCGAGAGGTCGCCTGACCGAGGGAGAAGCGGACTCAGGACTCGCCCGGCTTCAAGCGACTGAAGATCTGGAGGCCACGGCCAAGGTGGATCTCGTCATCGAGGCCGTATTCGAGAACATGGCCGTCAAGTGGGAGATTTTTGCCAGGCTCGACGAGATCTGCAAACCGGGAGCCATCCTCGCAACCAACACGTCGACGCTGGACGTCAACAAGATCGCTGCAGCAACGAAACGACCCGAAGACGTTATCGGCATGCATTTCTTCAGCCCGGCGCACGTCATGCGCCTGCTGGAAATCGTTCGCGGCAAAGACACGGCCCCGGACGTCATAGTCACGGCACTGGCAGTCGCGAAACGTCTGCGCAAACTCGGGGTCGTCGTCGGCAACTGTTACGGCTTCGTCGGCAATCGCATGCTCGAAGGCTACGGACGCGAAAGCCAGTTCCTGCTGCTGGAAGGCGCCGCGCCGGAGCAGATCGACGGCGCGCTCCATGAGTGGGGCATGGCGATGGGCCCGAATGCCGTCTGGGATCTTGCCGGCCTCGACGTCGGTCACAAGATCAGGCAGGAACGTACGGATCTACCCGACGATCCGCGGTATTTTCGGATCGCAGACAAGCTCGCCGAATCGGGAAGATTCGGGCAGAAGACCAATCTGGGCACTTACCGCTACGAGCCCGGTTCGCGGGTACCGATACCCGATGCGGAGGCTCAGGCGCTCATCGCGCGCGAAGCGGAGAGTCTCAACATCGAACAACGCGAGATCGACGACCAGGAAATCGTCGAGCGTTGCATCATCGCGCTGATCGTCGAGGGGGCGCGGATTCTGGAGGACGGTATCTCGCCGCGTCCCGGCGATATCGACGTCGTGTGGACCAGCGGCTACGGTTTCCCCCGGCATAGGGGCGGGCCGATGCACTTCGCCGACACGATCGGCGTCGATCGCGTATACGCGACCGTGTGCGAATATCGTGAGCGGTTCGGGCCGATGTATTGGGAAGTGCCGGAACTTTTGAAAGACCTCGCGACGAGCGGCCGGCGCTTCGCCGATCTCTAAACCTCGTTCCTTGTCAGATGCGCGTGCCGCTGACGCCGATTCGCGATTTAGGCTAGTCCCACTCTTTGACGACGCCGTCCGGCGTCGTGACGAAGCCCAGCAGGCAACCGTTGGAGCCGTCTCTGAGCGCGTGGCACTTCACGTGGATCTTGTCGCCAGGCTTGAGCTCGTCCTCGGCGATGCCGACCCGGATGAGCGTCGTGGCGCCCGCGGCCTCCATGGCCCAGCTCTCCATCCCGTTCTCGGTCTCGACATCCATGTAGGTCCATGCGTGCGGGTAACCAATTGTCGATACGAGAACGGGCGATCGTTACCCGATCGTTGCGATCCAACGGGCTCCGCACATCGGAGCGGCCATGGCTTTACCGATGACGGACACTGCTGGCACAGTAGCGTCTGTTTCCGACGCCCCTGAGGAGCGCCATGATAAAGCTGTACAACTCGAACTTGTCCCCGAACTGCCTGCGCGTACGTGCTGTGATTTACGAACTCGAAACCGCGGTCGAGATCGTCGACGTCGACCTCATGGGCGGCGAAACGAAGAAACCCGAGTATCTCGCGATGAACCCGCACGGCAAGGTTCCGGTGCTCGCGGACAGGGATTTCTTCCTGTTCGAGTCGCGCGCGATCAACGCCTACCTTGCGAGCCTCGATCTCGAGCCCAGACTCTATCCAGCCGATTCGAAGACGCGTGCCGTCGTTGATCAGTGGTCGTTCTGGCAGGCGATTCATCTCGGGCCGTCGAGTCAACGGCTCTCCTTCGAGCGCGTATTCAAGAAGCGCCTGCAGCGAGGCGAGCCCGACGAAAACGTCATCGCGACCGAGTTGAAAGAGACGGCCAAGTTGCTCGGGGTGCTCGATGCCGGCCTGGAAGAACGCGACTGGGTCGCCGGCAGCCTCAGCGTCGCCGACTTCGCGCTCGGCAGCACACTGTTCGCGCGCGACGCGGCCGGCATCGACCTCGGGCCGACGCCGAACGTCTCAGCCTGGATCGCACGGCTCGAGGCGTTGCCGTCGTGGCGCCGGGCGATCGACGACATGCCTCTTTGACAGCCGCCAACGGGATCTGGCTGATGGCGGAGATCGTAGACGCGAGAGAGTTCGCACTTGATCAGCTCATTATGAACACGAGCATGGCTAGTGAGGCAGATGATCTGGCGGAAATTGTCTCGGCAGCCCTTCGGTGACATGCTGAGAATGTCCGCTCGTGGCCAATTCTCTTGAAAAAGCCGAATTTCGAAGAGGGAAAATTTCCGGTAAATGGCTATCTCTTCAATAATGTGTCAATCGGCGTTGAAAATTGACCCAGGGGGCGCATTGATCCATTTGAAGGGGGGGCAGGAAGATCGCCCGGATGCAAGCTCACCACGGTTCAACATACGTTCGGACGTCTGTTTCGAAGCTCCACGCCGAACGCGGTTGGGCATGTAACTGCCAGTAGATCTCCGCCAGATCATCCGGCTGCATGAAGCCGTCCGCGGGGCGTTCAGCGAACAACTCCGGAAACCGTTCGCGCGCGGTGGTTTCAGTGATGCCGAAGCGGACGTTGCCGCCGACATTGAATACGGTGACGGCAAGCGGCCCGATGTCCCTCTCGATCGCATCCAGAAGCTGTATGACCTGTTCCTCGTCGCGCGCGTCGGAATGGAAGCCGCTCGCACGGCCGCCGGCCGCCTCGATTGCATCGACCAGTTATTCCAGATCACCACGCCGGGAAGATTCGCAGGGACGATCGAACGCCATTGGCTGGCAACGCTCGCCCACAAGACCAAATGCGCACCGAGTTTCACCATCATCGACGCTCTCAGCTGCTCCAATACCCCTGCCGTAGGGCCCTTAAAGTTACTATCCTTCTTGCAGGTGTTTGCAACGAATCAACTTTTCTTGACAACGTCGTTGACCGAAGCATACGTTGATTTGCAGATTTTTGATTCTGCTTTCACTCGCCATGACGACACGCGGTCCAAAAACACCCGACCACCTGACTCCCGGGGGATGTTTGAATCGGCCGCCATGGCCAAACCAACAAGAATTAATCGCTGGGAGAGCTTAATGAAACCAATGATGCGCTGGATTTCCCTTTCGCTGCTCGGGGTGGGTTCCATGCAGGTCAGCGCGCAGCTCGCGCCGGATCTCGCGCGACTCATTCCCGATGCGGATGCCGTCGAGAATCTCGAGCGACTGGAGTGGCAGGCCACCGGCCAGCACTTCGAGCCGGGGCAGACTGTGGTGGCGGGTGTGGGCGCCCGTCACACCTCCAGTTACACGCTTCAGGGAACCTGGGAACCCAGTGGCGAGGCGAGCTACGACTGGGTCCTGAGCGTTCACTATCCGTTTCCCTCGGAGTGGCGTTACTCGGAGACGTTCGCCTCGTCGGGTGTGGGATCAGTCGACGGCGCCGACGGATTTCGTCCCCGTCGGACCAGTGAGATGGCGCCGGCGAGAGTGGCCGCTCGGTCGAAGTTTCTGTGGATGTCGGTACCGGCCCTTTTGCTCACCGAAGCAAGCGACATCACTCCCATTCCCGGGCAACCCAACAGTTTCCGGTTCGTCGCGCTGGACACGAGCTGGGTCGTTAATCTGGATGCCGAGAGCGGCTTGCCTCTGCGACTGTCGACCACGGCCGACGATCCGATCTTCGGTCCCGTGCAGAGCAGCGCTCATTATTCGTCTTGGCAGGACGTCGGCAGCGTCGTGGTCCCGGCTCAGCTCGAATACCGTGTCGACGGCGACATCATTCGCCGCGAGCAGCGCAACGAATTTACTGCCGTCATGGGCGGAGCCCGCGATCGCCCGAGTTACACCGTGGCGCGCTCCGAACCCATGTTCGTGCGCGGTTGGGACCGGGCCCACTCGTACATTCGGCGCATTGCGCTCGCGGTGGCCCCCATGGCCACCGACGTATCCCGCCCCGTCGAGTTCTCCGAGGTGGGGGACGGCGTTTATCAGGTGCTCGGCAGCAGCCATCACAATCTGGTCATCGAAGTGGAGGACGGTCTGGTGGTCGTGGATGCGCCCCTCTCTCCGTCCCGACAAGAGGCCGTCCTCGAGGCGCTCGAGGAGCGCTGGCCGGAGAAGCCCGTCCGCCACCTGATACTCAGCCATCATCACTACGACCACAGTGGGGGGTTGGTGACGTACGCGGCCGCGGGTATTCCGATCACGATGCACTCCCTAAATCGAGAGCTGTTTTTCGATGCGTTCGTGCGCCAGGGTCTCGACCCCGAGATAAACGGTGTCGGTGCGGAGGCCCATCTTGAGATCGGCGGTCGAGCCATCGGGCTCTACGAGATTCCCACCGTCCACGCCGAGGGCATGCTCGGGGTGTATATCGCGGACGAGCGAATGTTCTTCATGGTCGACATCTACTCGCCCGGGCAGGGTAGTGTTCGCCATCAGCTCTGGGGATCCGAAGCGCTAAGCGCTGTACGTTTTCTGGACGTACCGGTCGAGCGAGTCGTGGGCGCTCATGGCCGGGGCACGAATACCCTCGCCGAGATGGAGACCAACGTTCAGAGATAGGCGTCTTGGCGCGGGCCCAGAATGCCGTTCTCTCAGGCGCACCGACACCTCCCAATGGCACTGCCAGTTCCGTGAGCACATTCATGTTGCCCCATAGTCTTGCGAGGCTGCCCTGGCCCGTCTCAGCTTCAACGAGGACGCCCACTGGTCAGTTACCAGCGAGATGCCGATATCCGCAATCTGCCTGCCCATTCTTGCCGCTGTGGGCTCCGAATATCTGTGTCGCTAATTGGTTTGCAAATTCATCCAGAGCGGGTGAGTCCTCCCATAGAACGGGTAGCAGCTGAACGAAGGACGTAGGAGCGACAACCTCGACGCGAATTTTCGGCGACAGTAGCAGCCTCGCCGGGCGCCCTTACAGATACGCGTCGTCCGAGCAGTCCATGTCCCAAGACTTGATCTCGATGCCCGGAACAGCCATCCACGCGAAGAGTTTTCTTGAAGGTGCAGTAAGCGTCGCCGGATCCGTCACCGTCATCTCAAAACTGAGCTGAAGCTCGTTCTCGCTAAGCGTAAACCGCTCAACCGCGAATGCATCTTCGCTCATGGGAGCACCTGAGGTGTTTTGCCATGGAGAGTTCATGCGGCTCGTCTCAACGACGAGGGTGCTGTCGTTCTCCCAGCGGCCAACGGAGAATCCCATGTGGCTCAGCGGCTGTGTCGACGGATCGATATCATCTGCCATGTGAATGACGCGCTCGTTGTCCTCGAACTCTATCCGGAGGAGGATCGTGTCGCCCTCATCAACGAACTCCATGGGGTAGGGATTGACCATGATCGAGGGCATCCCGCGCCGCTCGCAACGGACGACCCAGTTATCCGTTACGTTCCAGGTCGCGAGAACAGAATCAGCTTCCGGCGTTAAAGATAGAGGCTCCCTATTACCGTCCCGATCAATGCAACCCTCACAACCAGCTAACCTCCATACGGTAAAGAGCCCTTTCGGCTCAGCGCTCGCCGCTTCTGCCATACCCCATTCCCCTGTGCCGATGACGACCCGCGCGTCGGCCCAGTGAGGATCGACAGCAGGACCGAGTCCTCGAAACAGTACCTCGGCCCCGTCCGGCATGAGCGCGCTGTTAACGATAAAGTTCAACGGACGGCGAGTGGACGGTGAGCCCACTACACGGATGACGTCGCCTACCATTAGTAGCTCCGCTGTGACACCGCGACGCGTAAGATGATTCGGTGAGGTTCCCGCCATCGTCCAGAGTTCTTCTTCACCCTCGTCGTTACTAATCTTCATCGTCCAGCGAATGTGTGGGTTCCTCCACACGACATTGACGATTTCTCCTTCCATCTCATTGATAGTGCTCCTATCCCATTCCGCCATTGAATGGTGCGCCGACGCCTGCAGAGAAAGAGCGACGGCGATTGCCGCCATGACCAGGTTAAATGTCGTTTTCATCATTAACACGTTCCTACGATATGTCTGTATGTATATAACCACGAGGATGTCGATATCCGCAGTCTGCCTGCCCCACTCTTGCGCCACACCAATCTGCCTCAACGTGCTCTACCTCGCATATGGCGCGGTGGACGCCCTACCGAATGCTTATATTATCAATATGTTAGAGCTCACCGATTGCCTTCGGGAGGCAGGGGCCGGAGGTTCAAATTCTCTCACCGGAACCTGTCAACGACATTGAGGCACCGTTGTCCATGATTTTGTGAGTATACGGCAAGGTTTTTGGCTCGGTCGGCGGATTGATCCAGACGGCTTTGGGACGCGCCTGGGTTTCGGGGGGGCATGAACGAAGCGCTCCGGGTTGTGTGCAACGGTCGGCTTCCTCGACGATCCGCAACCGGTATTCGGCGCTCTGCACGGATTCTACGATGAGGTAGATATGGGGATTCCGCCACGCGAACTCCTTGACCGTGCCTTCAATGGCAACCATCGACTCCAGGTCGATACCGGCGTCACTGTGATGGGCCGACACGGGCGCGGCAAGTAAAGGCGCTGCAGCGAACACTGTCATGTGTCTGAGAATATTCATCCTGAGCCTACTTCTTGGTTCGCAATTCATTCTGTACCGGAAACTCACTATAGTAGATGAAAGGGAAGCGATTCTCGTTTCTCATATCTGGAGCATTCCCAAAATGAATATAACTCCGCTGCCAGGAATACTGGTCTCGGCGCTCGCGCTGAGCGTCGCCGTCACCTCGCCGGCCGTCACGCAAGAGGTCGAGGAAGCTCCCTCGACAGTAAACGCAACCTATGTGGCGGAATCGGCCACCGACGCGCTTGAGCCCGGCGAGAAGATCGAGAACATCTTCAACAAGAACGTCACCCAGGACTACGTCCTGCAGAGACTGAACGATCGCATCTGGTTCCTCCAGGTTCAGTTCGCCGGCACGATGTTCTACGTGGGCGACGAGGGCGTCCTGCTCATCGATGCGGCGGCAGGGCACGCCGATGCGATCGGCGCGGCGATCGACGAGGTGACCGATCTGCCGATAACCGCGCTGCTCTACAGCCACAACCACGCCGACCACATCGGCGATGCGTCCGTGCTGGCGGAGCGGATTCCCGGTCTGCGCATCATCGCCACCGAGGCCACGGCGGGGCTCATGCAGCACCTGGGCTCCAGTCACCCGAAGCCGACCGAGGTGATCGACGCCGATACGAATACCTTCGGCTTCGAAGACCTGACCGTGCGCGTCGTGCCATTGGAGCATTCCGGTCACGCGCGCGATCACGCCATATACGTGCCCGAAGGTACCGGAGTCATCCATGTACCGGATATCTTCAATCCCGATCAGCCGCCGTTCTGGGCCTTTGGGGGGGCCGAAAGCTATCTCGGCTACCGCGGAATGGTCGAGACGGTCGGATCGCTGGAATGGGACTACCTCTCGGCCAGCCATGGCAACGTGGGTTCCCGCGATGACATAGCGTTCTATCTGACCTACCTCGACGACATCGAGGCAGCTGTGGCCGAGGCGTTCGGTAACGTGACGCGGGGCACGGGGATCGAAAACCCCGAAGCAATCAATGCGCACGCAGCGTATATTGCGACCTGGATTCCAGCGCTTGGCCGATACGCGACAGATCTGCTCCGCCCGACCTACGGAGACTATTACGGTTTCGAGTACTCAACGCCGAAGAACGCGGAAATGGTCGCCTGGTTCCTGTTCGCGTATCGCTGAAGCAGCACGCACGGTTGGGGCGTAGTTGGGCGTTCTCCGGGCTATGATTGGCCGAACTTATGTCCGTATCTGGACTCCTTCTCAAACCGTTACTGGGAAAATGCTTCAACAGCCTGGCACATTGCGAGAAGGTGTCCATCCGATTGGTTGTAGTACCATTCGGCCAGAAGGGGACATTCGTTAGAAGAGAAGGTGACAGATGAAAAACGAGGCTCGGAACACCGTGCCGGCGGATCTACCCAGCCGGCGTGACTTCATCCTGGGCGGGTCGGTGCTTGGCCTCGGTGCGGCGGCGACTGGGCTCGTCGGCTGCAGTGAGGCTGGCCAGAGCAGCGGCGCTGACGCCGATGCCGGCACGATGGGCGACCGCCGATTGTTCAACGGCCTCTCCGCCGAGACCAGTGAAGTCTATCCGTTCGAGTACAAAGAGCTCGAGATCAATGGCCGCCGGATTCACTATGTCGATGAGGGCAGCGGGCCGACCGTCATGCTCCTCCACGGGCAAGGCAACTGGTCGTATCACTACCGGGGCGTGATCAACCGACTCAAGGATCGCGCGCGGGTCGTGTGCCACGACCATCAAGGCAGCGGGTTGTCGGACCAACCGGCGTTTCACCGGCAGTACACGATCGAGAATCACATCAGCACGCTCTACGGCGTCATTGAGGCGCTCGACCTCCGCGGCATCACGTTCTACTGTATGGATTGGGGCGGCCCGATCTCCTTCGCGTATTCGACCGCGAACCCCGACAACATGCGTGGCTTGGTGATCGGCAATACGTGGGCGTGGGGCGAACACAGTCCGTTTCTCCGGTCGGCCGGCTGGCGTGCACGACATCAGCCCGTGGTGAGACCCCTCTGGGGACGTTTGAGGCGCGACACGCCCCCGAGGCTTTCCAGACCCAACCCGGGCGGTGATTGGGATACGCCGGCAGCGCATGAGGTGGCCCGTTACGATCGCCGGTACTCGGAGAACTCGGAGACCAGAAGCATGGGGTTCAACCGGTCGACGCAGGCCAGTTCGGACCATCCGTTGGAGTATCTGCAGCGGACCGCGCGTACCTTCGCGCAGATCGAGGCCGGGCTGCCGGGACTCCAGCATTTGCCGGTCCGGGTCTTGTCTCCCGAAAACGATCCGGCCTTTCCACCCGAGGATCAAGAACGATGGCGGGAGCTCTTCCCGAACGCCCCGCCGGTCATCCGGATCCCGGATTCCGGACATGTCGGGCAGGCCTCGGAACTCGGCGCCGATTTGATCGCAGGCGCGATCGGCGAGGTGCTCGACGAAGCGGAGCAGATGGCGTCAGTCGGAGGTGTGATATGACCTGGGAACGCGTCGATCCCGAGACGCTCGACCTTGAGAATCACCGCCGCGAGCTTGTGATGGTCGAGGAAGTCCTACGACAGACAGCGGAGTACTGGGAGGAGGTCCGCCGTCAGTTCGAACTGGACGACAACCTGACCCGCAATCGGTATCTCTATCGTGCCCCGAGCGGCGGGTTGTATGACATCGTGTTCGTCGGTCGGTCGGATGAGCCGTTTCCGAGTGGCATGGAGTTTTGGTACCTGGCCGACGGATTCGACCAGTTGCCGCCCAAATCTACGATCAACGCGGATCTGTACGATCTTGTGCGAGACCTTGTGGCCGGGGTAGAAGAACACTATCCGGACGTGGCATCGCTCGAGGTCTTTGAAGAGGAAATGAGCCGAATTCTCCAACTTCTTCAACGATGAAGTGGTACACAAGCCGGCCACCGCCGCTTCGTTCTCCGGGCAGCGCTTGCTCGGTATTACTACAACGCTTCGCTTGTAGGCAGCACCACGGCCCAAAGAGTCGGAGAGCAATGGATGCGTCTCCAACATATCTTCCAGCTTCCCGAGCCAGCGACCGAGCTTCGGCAGCGGCTGCACCGAACGCTGGTAACCGAAAGCCGCCACATCCCCGCGGATCGCCCCGCTAGTGGGTCAATATTGCACGCCGATTAACAGCTAGATTGACCCGGTAGTTTTCGTAAGCCGTGTGACCGACACCTGCGATCACGTATTCAGGACGCACTGAATGTTCCCTCGGCATCCAGTCTTTCGAACTCGGTCCGGCTCAAGCCCAGCCAGTTGCAATAAACCTCGCGGTTGGCGACACCCAGTTTCCCGTTGCACATATGTTGCGGTGGCTGGCTGCCGGCAAATCGTAACGGCGATATCGGTAGCGTCATACGACCGTATTCGGGATGGTCGACTTCGCGCAGGAACCCACGCGCGCGCAGATGTGGATCGCTGGTCAGTTCGGCGAGATTGCGCACCGGCGCGACAATGGCATGATATTCGCGGAAGATAACATCCAGTTCGGCTTTGCTGTGCTGACTGGTGAAGGCCTCGACGATGCTATCGACTTCATCCATGTGTTCGACCCGGGTGCGCTGATCGGTAAAACGCGGATCATCGATCAGATCGTTTCGGCTCATCGCCTGCAGTAAATCCGTCCAGTGGCGGTCTTCGAGACAAATTACCGCAATCCAACCGTCCCGGGTGGGATAAACATTCCACGGGGCTTCCATCAATCCCCCATGTCGACTGCCGGTGCGTTCCGGTGCCTCGCCACCCGAACTCCACCATTTGTCCAGATTGGAGGCGAGCGATGCGTAACTTGCCTCCATCATCGACACTTCGACGCGACGACCGAGCCCGGTTCTCTCACGCTCGAACAATGCGGTCATGATAGCGCCATAGAGATGTGCGCCTGCCATCAGGTCGCACACTGCCGCGCCGGCCTTGACCGGGGGTGTATGCGGATGACCGGTAACGCTGACGATTCCTGACATGGCCTGTACGGTCAAGTCCATTGCCGGTTTATCGCGATACGGGCCATCTTGTCCGTAACCGGATGAGGATGCATAGACAATATTCGGATGTGCCTTTAAAACCGTATCGGCATCGATGCCAAGACGTTCGACCGCGCGGGGCGAAAAATTTTCCACCACCACGTCGCCCCGATTCACCATTTCGAAGAAAAGCCTTTTCCCGGCTTCGGATTTTAGATTGAGCGTGACGCAATCCTTATTGGCGTTAAACATCGCAAACGCCAGTGCCGAGCCACCGAGCACGCCCCGACGTCGGGTCCACTCACCTTTGGGCGGTTCGATCTTGATGACCCGGGCGCCTGCCATCGCCATCATGAAGGTCGCGTAGGGGCCATTGTAAACATGGCTGAGGTCGATGACGGTGATTCCCTGCAGTGGTAGCGGACGTGGGTTCAATGGATTACTTCCCTTTCCAGTTCGGATCGCGCTTGTCCGAAAATGCGGCCGGCCCTTCCACGGCATCTTCGCTGAATGCCAGTAATCTGCTGACCTGGGACTCCATGCGCAATCCCGTATTCAAATCCATGTCACGACTACGCAGCGCAAGCTCTTTCGTGGCTTGCACGGCCAGTGGGGCATTTGCGGTGACGCGTCGTGCATACCTGTAGGCCTCCTCGAGCAACCGCTCAGGCGCCACCACCTCGTTAATCAGACCCCAACGTGCGGCTTCATCCGCGTCGAACGGGTCACCGGTCAATAGCCATTCCATCGCGATTGCCTGTGGAACCTGCGACAGGATTCGTTGGGTACCACCGTTGCGGGGAACGATACCGCGCTTGACCTCGGCCAGCGAAAAACTGGCATTGGAGCTCGCGATTCGAATATCGGTGGCGAACAATAATGTCATGCCTCCACCGAGGCAATAGCCGTTCACTGCCGCAATAATCGGTTTCCAGATTTCCAGACCGTTATTCAGCAATCGATCGCTTTGCGTCAACCACATCTCGGACAATGGAGTGGGGTCGGTCAGTACCTCCTTGATGTCGGCGCCGGTGGTAAATGAACGATCGCCCGCACCGGTGACAATGGCGCACTTGATTGCGGCGTCATCGCGCACTCGTATCCAGACCTTTGACAAGGCGTCATAGTGTGCCCGATCCATTGCGTTCAGGCGCACGGTCCGGTTAATGGTGATCAGTGCGATGCCATCTTCGTCAAGTTTGAAATCGATTGACATGTTTATCCTCTCTCACGATGTCTTCATGGATACATCAGCTCTCCGACTCGCCCGCCAACTCGAGAACGCGTTCAGCGTGCCGCAAATGGGGCATGTCCAGCATCTGGTCGTCCAACGCCACGACACCAGCCTGAGGCGTTCGCTCGAACGCCTGGACGACGCGTCTCGCATAGGCGATTTCCTTCTCGGTTGGACGGAAGGCGTCGTTGATGATTTCAACCTGGGCAGGGTGGATGGCCAGTTTCCCGGCGAATCCATCACGGCGTGCTTCGGCCGCACGCAGCCGGAGTCCCTTTGTATCGCGAAAATCCCGATGAATGGTATCGATCGCCGCAACCGACGCCGCATGAGCCGCGAGAAGGCAAAGGGAGCGGGCGAGCTGGAATGTAGGCAGCCACCCGCCGTGCTCGTCCACGTTCGTCCCGGCGCCGAGGGCCACGCAGAGGTCTTCGGCTCCCCACGTGAGGGCCGCGAGGCGTTCGGCCACCGTGGGGTCGGCATAGTCTCCGAGCGCAAACAGGCTCGTCGGCGTCTCGGTGGCCAGCGGCATGATCTTGACTCCACCCTGTGCCGAGCCGACGGCGCCTTCGAGTCGGTCCAGCTGACTGGCGAGACGCCTCACGTCCTCCGGCGTCCCCTTGGGCAGCACGATTCCCTCGGGCGGAGCTGAATGCAGGCCGACGATATCGAGAGCGGCTTCCGGCGAGTTCATTGGATTTATCCGTACCCACAGGGACGGGCCGTCGTGTTTCGCACGGTGGGCGAGAAACTCCGACATGCCTCGCCTTGCCGCCGCCTTTCTCTCCGGAGCCACGGAGTCCTCCAGATCCACTATCAGGGCATCGGCCGGGACGGTTTCGGCTCTCGAGAGCTTCTTCTCGCTATCGCCGGGAACGAACAACATGGAGCGAAACATCGACGCACTCGTTGCCTTTAGAGACAGTCCTCGTCCAACGGTTAAGGACGGTACCTGGATCCGCCGCTGAGCCCTTGCTCAATCCGATTCTCATTTAGTATTCCTCTTCTACCGGGATCGCCACCGCCTCACCGACGGAGGGCGCAACGGGACTGCCGTGAAACTCGGTGATGGGCCCCTTCGGCGAGAGATCCTTGCCCGCCAGCCCCGGATAGTCCGGAGCCCAGCGCAGGGGGGACCAGTAGTTGAAAACATTCTGATGATCCGGGTCCGAGGTAATCAGCGTCTTCACGAGCTGCCCGCCCCAGGTCACGGGGTTAACGTACTCCCAGACCACTTCACCGTCCGGTGTCAGCTCCACCATGCGGCCCGGCCGCGCCAGTTGCGCGAGCGTGTTACCGTTCGGCAGGCGCTGGACCGCCGAGCCGTGGTGGCTGTTGAAACCGTCGGTGGTGTGGTACATGGACACGATCTGGTTGGAGAACAGACGACGGGGTGCCCTGGGTCCCTGGCCCTCGTTCGTGCCCGGCATGATGTCCGTGTAACCAGCCTCCGGCGGATTCACATAGTGGTCCTTCTCCACTCCGTTTTCACCCAGGTATGGATTGATCTCCATGAACTCCGACTGGGGATCGGAATCGCCGAACGCTCGCGGCACCGACAAACCGTTATTGAACAGCAGCAGATTCCCGGCGCCGGGGAGTCCGTCCTCGATCCGCTGAATGTCGTGGTTGCCCCCCAACTGCAGGTGGCCGGAGTATTCCTGGAGCGCCCAGTCCTTTTTCGCGTAGTGAGGGTGCTCGCCCTGACCGTAGTTCGCCGCATTGCCGAAGCGGTAGAGAAAATCGCCGGCCTCGCTGGCCGCAAGCTCGTGGCTCTCCTCAGGATTACCAGCCACAAACGTTCCGTCGTGATCGATGATATATATTTCGCGCGTCCGGTTGCAGCTGACGGCGATATGGCCCGTCGCCGGGTTGTAGTCCACCGCGTTGCAATGCACGTAGTCCGGCGAGAGTACACCCCAGTTGATGTCGAGCCGCTGCGGATAGTCCGCGATGGAACCGACATAGTTGAGCTTCGAGCTATCGATGTCCTGGACAAGGTGATCGCGAAACCGCCATTCCCAGACCACTGTGCCGTTACTGTCGACCTCGACGATCGTGTCGATTTGCGCGCCGTCGTAGCTTTCGGCGGCATCCGGGTTCGCACCGAGTGCGATTGCCTCGTCATGCGTCAGCCGCGCATTGGCGATATAGAGGACCGTGTAGTCATCGAGCTCGGCGTTATAGATGCGCAGATGATCGTGATGGGGGCTGTAGTTCTCGCGCGGTTCGGTGTACTCCCAGAGCGTCTTACCTTCCCAGTCCCGAATGGCGAACGTCTTGTTGCCTAAAAACCCGAATACGGTGCCGTCTTCCTGCAAGTAAGCGTCACTAAAATCGGGAAAATAGTTCACGACCTGACCCGCCATGTCGATCAGATAAGTGCCCCGAACCCGCTGGGTCTTCACCATGGTGTAGCCGGAATGGGTTTTGTGCGGGTCCCAGTAGATCAGCTCCGTGGGTCCGCGGGAGGCCTCGTAGGCGGAGACCGCGCCCGCCATGACGACCAACAGTCCCGCAACGAAGCCAACCGATAGATTTTTTAGCCTGGGACTCATTTGTCTTTACACCTGTCTAAGGAAAAATATAGCCGGTCCATTGGTCAGCCGGGCGCTCACTGCGCCGCCTCCTCCCACTGGACGCAATCGTAAGGCTCGATCTCCCGCCCGGGCAGCCAGGAGTAGGTCCCTGTGCGGACCGGCGCTCCGATGAGATAGACCGGATCGATAGACGTCAACTCGGAAGTCATGGTCCGGCCGTCCGCGGACGGCGTGAACCGCTCGATGTGCATGGCATCGGCACTCTGCGGCACGCCGCTGCGATCTGAAATTGGCCAGTCGATGCGTGTCGTCGTTATCACCAACGTACCGTCCTCCCATCTCCCAACGGAGTATCCGAGCGGCGTCGCGGGCTGCGTCTCCGGATCGATATCCGAATTCATGTGGATGGTACGCACCAGATCATACTCCTGCTGGAGTAGGCGAATAGTGTCGCCCTCGTCCACGAACTGAATCGGGGTCGGGACCTCCATGCCGATCGGCATACCCGACGGAATGCAGTCCGGATTTTCCAGATAGAGCCACGCGTCGAATTCCGGCTTGGCCGCCTTGGCCGCTTCCGTCAACTCGCTCTCGTCAAGATGCCGCATGCCCGCCCGACCGCGCTGCCAGACCCTGAAGATGCCTTCGGCCTCCTGAATCGCGGCCTCTACCCTCGCCTGGCTCGGCTGCGGCTGCTCGAGACTGAGTCTCTCGTCGGCGAACCGCAGTGGATAGTTTCGGGCAGAATCCGCGAACTCGAGACCGTTCGGCAGTAACAGATTACGAAGGCCCATATAGCGAGACTTCCGTCTCGATACCACACCCGCTACCTTGACCTGGGAACCGATCGGTAAGAGATCGGGGAATCCCGCGCGCCGCAATGACCCGGGCGGATTCGTCTCCATTTCCCAGATCTCGCCGATCTCTGGACCGGCGGTGACCCGGATTCGAATACGCGCGTGAGGATTGTGCCAGAAGACCTCGGCCACCACGCCCTCGAACTCCACCAGCTGACTGGTGTCGTATAAAGGCTCGGCGTTCGGTCCATGATGTGCCGCGGCGCTGACGGCGAAAAAGGTCAAGGCACCGAAAACGGCGATTCGATGTGTCATCCTGCTTCCTTCATAGTGGAGCGCGCGTGCGTCGACGACCCTAATTGGGTGGTGGCGGTGGTGGCGGCAGATCATCCGGCGGTGTCAGGTCGAAGCGCTCGAATCCCGTTTCGGGATCAATCGAGCGATCGTTCAACGAACAGATGTCGTGGTCGCGGTAAACGTACCCGGGGTCACGTTCATAGACGGTGGTGAAACTGATCGGCGCCGTCAATAATTCCGGCGCAGTCAACACCGCATCGATAACGAGCTGATCCTGTTCATTGAGCCGCAAGCGTTCCACGACATGAACGTTCTCTCCAATCGGCGGGAGATTGGGATTCGATCCCCCGGGAAAGGTCGTATCAGGGTGCAGACCGATGGTTTCGATAACCAGGGTATCGCCTTCCCATTGGCCCACGGAGGTACCGCCATTGGAAGGTTCGGGATTCTCGCGTAGAGGACGGCCGTCGATGGGAATGCGTCGCAGCAGTCCGTCTCCGTTGGTAATGGTGAGCCTTTCCGGCATCAGCAGGAACTCGACGTCATTGGTCCTCCCGCCGTTAATCCCGCCATTGAAACGCGTTGGAACACAGTACGCCCCTCCACCGCCGCGGTTCGCGCCGGGCACACGCGATGCCTCTATGAGCCGCCTGGCTTCAGGCTGATACACGTCCGTGTTCGCAGTCACAGCAAGAAACCCGGTGCCAGTTCTGGTCCGCTGCTGTGATGCGGCTAGCACCGATTCAAACCCCCCCTCCATCTCCCACCATCCGCTCCAGTCCGGTAACTCGCTCCAGTCCCGTAACTGCTGCGCCGATGCGGCAGCCGTGTCGTCGGTGGCGGTAGTCGTCGTAGTGGCCGTAGTGGCCGTGCTATCGGCGCCCTGTCCGCAGGCGGCCAATAGCACCACGGCAGCGCAAGCAAGCAACTGCCGGGCGATACAACGGCCGGCGCTCACTGCGCCTCTCCCCTTATGGCATTGGCGACGAAATGAGATTTCTGTCCTGGAAGCAGCATCTCGAACTCTCCTGATTTTTCCGATATCCGCTGACTATTCAGCGAGCCACCGGCCCGCATTCACCTCGTCACACTCCCCGTATATCATTTCGAGATGTGGGGCGGGAAGCAACAGCCTGTAGTGCAGCATGGGCCTCGCCAGATACTCGGGGTCCTCCAGTATGTATTGGGCATCCATGTAAGTGCCGTCTAGCGCCAGGCGGTATCGCTCGATCACGTGCTTCTGTCCACCCGACGGCACGCCGATCTGGTAAGGGGAGCGGTGATCCTCAAAATTCGCCGTGTCCACCACCAGCGTATCGTCCTGCCACCAGCCGATGGAGTGGCCCATGACGAAACGTTCGCTGGGATCGGGATGGCCGCGCCCGTCCATATAGACCATCCGCGTATGCCCCTCCTCGCCCCGAATGATGACGACCTCCTCCTGTTGGGAGAGATCGATCTCCATCATGTATATGCTCGTGGAGTCCAGCATTGAAGGCGTTGGCCGTCCGACACATGTCGATTCGGGGTTCTCGGCGGACAGAGGATCGTAAGCGGCCTGGGCCGCCCGTCCCGCGTCGGTCAGCGTCAGCTGGGCGTGGTAGAAGCCGTCGAAGCCCCCGGGGTACCGATTGAGTTTCGTGAGGTCCGACCGCCATATACCCGCCAGGCTCGTGGCGGGGGGTGTGTCTCCCTCAGCCGTCTGAGCGGCAATCAGCCCGGGCAGCCCCTGGGTCACGGAGAGTCCTTCCTTGTCGAGGGAACGCAGGATGCCATACGGTCGCCCGTCAGTCATCGGGTTGGCTTGAACCCTGACCTGGTCGCCTGGTGACAGCGAGTCCCGCGTCCAGCCTCTTCGTGTACTCGTGTGGACCGGGCCCATTTGCAGTTCCCAATCGACGAGTTCGCCGCTCTGCTCGGTTTCTACGATGACGTAGACATGGGGATTCCGCCACGCGAACTCCTTGACCGTGCCTTCAATGGTAACCGTCGACTCCATGTCCATACCGGCATCGCTGTGATGGGCCGACACGGGCGCGGCAAGTAGAAGTGCTGCAGCGAGCGCTGTCATGTGTCTGAGAATATTCATACTAGATCTACCCCCCTGTTCGAAATTCATTCTGTAGTGGAGCCGCTGGACTGTTGGACAACTACGCCTCGGCGGCTTTGTGTTCGCCCGACGCAGGCCCACGCCCGCCAGATGAATGATACGCCCAACTGCACCCCCCGTTTGTACTCGCCTATAACGTATAGTTCACCCGCAAACCAATCTCCCGCGGCAGTCGCCACTGAACACCCCAGGTGCGGGGGTCAGGTGGGATGAGGATACGACGCTCTCGGGCGTGCAACGGCTGATCCTCGTCCGTGAGATTGTTGCCGTACAGGATGATGTCCCAGTTGTCATTATTGAAGCTTATCTGGCCTGTCGCGGTCGTAATGGCCGGAAGATACGCGTAGTTGATGACGTCAAGGAACCTATCACCGCTGTGGCGGACGCCCAGATGACCGCGCCATCGCCAATTCCCGCCGAGCGACCCTACGTAAGTAGCCGAGAGCGTTGCCTGGACCTCGGAGTTGGCCTCGAGATCATTGCCGCCGACCTGGAAACCGGGGATGCCGGCCGCGGTAGTGCAATTCGAAGTAAAGCCGTACGTATTAACGGCACTGAAGTCGCAGTTCTCGTCATATTGACTGCTCTGCAACGCCAGTGACGTTCTAAAGGACCAGCGGTCGGTCGCGCGGAAACTCGACTCCAACTCGACGCCGTGCAGGTCGCCACTGCCGGCGTTAAGTTGTGGGCCGTTGATGAAGGTGACGCGCCGGTTATAGCGCACACCGTTGGAGTAGGTACCGTCGTTCCAGCAATCCGTCAAACCAGCACAACTGCCGCCGACGGGATCAGTGCCGCCGAAGTCAAACCGCTCGCCCAAAATCATGTCTTGCCAATCGATGACGTAGACCGCTGCCGCTAACTGCAGCCGTCCGTCGAGCGCGCTGCCTTTGACCCCGAACTCATAGTTCGTCAGCTCCTCTTCGTCGGTTGTCGTATAAAGGTCAGCCGTGTAATCGATGTAGCCCGAGGCTTTTGCCGCCTCAGTCGCCGCCTGCACCAACGGGTCGATCATCTGCGGATTAGCCCCCGCGGGGTTCGTTCCCTGAGCGATCTGGGCGTAGATGGACCAGTCGTCGTTGAGCGCGTGATTGATCGCCAGGCGCGGTTGAAACGAGTCGGTGACCTGCACCACCTTGTTGCCGCTGTTGACGTCCAGCGTTACCGCCTCGTCTCGCTGGAAGCGCCCTTCGAGAGAGACCGTCGTCCGATCGTTGATGTCGTAGGCGACGCTTCCGTAGACACCGGTTGCCTCCGTCGTCAGATCGGACCGCCGTCTCGGTAGAAACGCCATGCCGCCATTGACCAAGTCCTCCAAACCGAGCTCAGGAAACGCGACGCCGGCATATTGAAGGATGACTGTGTCGTAATAATGGAACTCGAAACTGGAGACGCCAACCATCCAGCGCAGCGAAGAATCCGCCGGAGAGAGCCAGCGAACGTCTATGTAGTCTTCTTTATCGCTCCCGCTTGGGCGGCCCATGTTCGAGGTCAACATGGCATTGAACATGCCTCTGAAGTTGGTGGTAGCGCCCGGCACGGCGCTTTGGCCCCCCCACTGTACCGACTCATCCGTGGCCGCGGAGACTATCGCCTGCAGCAGAGAGCCATTGTCGAAATTGAAATTGAACTCACCGGCGATTCTTTCGCGTTCCCGATAGTTAGTCGGGTCGAGTACGCTGTACGACAATGCCAGGTTGTAGTCACGGGTTCCCTCGGTGAATCCCTCCGCAGTGAGATCGTGATAAATCGGCATCGTCCCGACGGGGTATGCCGTCGTATACAGCGGGCAGTCCCAAGCGCCCCGGACATGAGCGGTCCTGCCCGACCCGACGTTGTTGCAACTCCGCCCGCCACCAGGGATCTTGTAGTCTGCCGTCACGCCATCGTCCTGCTCGGTGTACGAAGCCGTCAGCTCCATGTCGAAGAAATCGTTCGGAGTGAATTTCAGCTTGCCGGAGAAATGCTGGGTATTCGTAGCTCCAACTTTGTAACCGTCGGTCGTGATCCACCCGTCGGGGCCATCGAAGTCCTCCTCGAAGACGTCTAACGTGAAGCCCAGGGTATCGGTGATCGGACCGTCGAAAGACGCGCCCAGGATGGTGCGGTTCTGGTCCGAATAGGTCGCCTGGAACTTGCCACTCAACTCATCGCCGGGATCCCGCGTCACGTAGTTGATGGCCCCTGCGAACGTCGCTCGGCCGAATGCCGCGCTCTGGGGTCCGCGCAGCACCTCGACTCGCTCGAGATCCACGAATTGGATCGAGCCGTTACTCCCGACAATCGGCACGCCGTCGACAAAGACGGTCGATTTCTGGCGGAGGGCGGCCTGGCTAGAAGGTAAGCGGTGCCCCTACACCATCTGGCTTTCAGCGTGAGATTGGCGTAAAGACCCAGGGCAGCAGCTGATCGATCTCGGAGGCCGGATGGCCATTGGCGATGGCTTCGAGCGTCGCCTTGAGATAGGCATGCGGGTTGACCCCGTTCATTTTCGCCGTTTCGATCAGACTAGCGATGCGGGCCCAGGCCGCCGCACCCTCATCGTGGCCGGCGAACAACGCGTTCTTGCGGTTCAGCGCCAGCGGGCGGATCGTGTTCTCGACCACGTTGGAATCCATCTCCACGCGGCCGTCGGTGAGGAACACCTGAAGTCCTTCCCAGTGATTGCCGATGTAGGCCAGCTTCTCGCCCAGGCGCGACTTCGCCGAGACGCGGGCGCGTTGCCGCTTCAGCCACGCCCCGAACTCCTTGACCCGCGGCGCGGTGCGCGCCTTGCGAACGGCCAGGCGCACCTCGGCGGGTTCGCCCCGGATCTGCTTCTCGATGGCGTACATCGCCGCGATGCGGCGCAAGCCCTCCGCGGCGACCTCCGAGCGGTGGCTGTCGTGGATCTCGCACAGCTTGCGCCTGGCGTGCACCCAACAGTTCGCCCGGGTCACCCCCTTGCCGGGCGCGGCCACCGCGTTGTAGCCGGCGTAGCCGTCCACCTGCAGGATGCCGGTAAAACCCTCAAGGAAACGCGTGGCATGAACCCCGCCGCGACCGGGCGCATAGAAGAACACCACGCCGGGCGGGTCCGGACCGGCCCAGGGGCGCTCGTCGCGGGCCAGCGCCCACAGATACCCCGTCTTGGTCTTGCCCCGCCCCGGGTCCAGCACCGGCGCGCGCGTCTCATCCATGAACAACTGCCCCGACTGCTTCAGATGCCAGGCCAGCCGATCCACCACCGGAGTCAGATGAAACGACGCCTTGCCCACCCAGCCGGCGAGCGTGGAGCGGTGCAACTCCACGCCCGAGCGGGCGTAGATCTGCGATTGGCGATACAAAGGTAAGTGATCGCCGTACTTGGCGATCAGCACCTGCGCCAGCGCCCCCTCGGTCGGCAAGCCGCCGGTGATGAGGTGCGCCGGCGCCGGCGCCTGGATCACGCCGGCCTCGCAGGTGCGGCAGGCGTACTTCGGGCGCACCGTGACGATGACCCGAAGCTGCGCCGGCACGATGTCCAGCCGCTCGGTGCGGTCCTCGCCGATGCGGATCATGTCCCCGCACCCGCAGGGACACTGCGTGCTGTCGGGCTCGATGACCTGTTCGATGCGTTCCAGGCCCCTGGGCAGATGCCCGAGGTTGCGTCGAGGTGCCCGGCGCTTGGCGGAGGACGGGGTTGTTGAGGTGCCCGGCGCAGCCGCGGCTTCCTCGGCCTCGGCCACCGCGCCTTCCAGATCCTCGAACGCCAGTTGGCGATCGTCCAGCGGGCGCTTCTCGGACTTCTTGTCGTAGATCGCCCGGCGCAGTTCGTCGATGAGGTGTTCCAGGCGGCGGTTGGTATCGGTGAGCAAATCCACCCTCGCGCGAAGCTCGTCGTTGGCCGTTTGCTGCGCCTGAAAGGCGGTTTTCTGGCGTTGGAACAGCGCCCGGTGGGCGGGCGGCAACGCGGTGAGATCGACCGGTTCTGGACGGCTCTGCATGAGTGAATACTACCATATAATCAGGAAGTTATAAACGAAAACCGGCCCGAAAAACGAGCCGGTCATCAGGGTTGAACAACCCCTTGGGCAGTCACGCCGCCACGCGCGGGCGGCGCACGCGCGGGCTCCACGTCCGGCGCCAGTCCAGACCCTCGAACAGCGCCTCGAACTGCGCCCGGGTGAGCCTCATCACCCCGTTGTGGACCGTCGGCCACGCGAACCGGCCCTGCTCCAACCGCTTATACGCCAGCACCAGACCGGTGCCGTCCCACCAGAGCACTTTGATCCTGTCGGCTCGCTTGGCTCGGAAGACATAGGCGACCCCCGAATATGGGTCCAGGCCCAGCTCGTTGTGCACCGCCGCGGCCAATCCGTCATGGCCCTTGCGAAAGTCCACCGGCTGCGTCGCCACCACGATCCGAGTGCCACCCAACGACACCATCACGACGTGCCCGCCAGCGCCACGGCGATCGCCGCGATCCCGGCCGTGTCGGTGACCCCGTCCAGGCGAACCGTCACGCCGCGTCCTTCAATCACCACCGAAGCGCGTTCTTCCACCTCAACGTCGGCAAAAGCCCCAGCCGGTTCCGCCTGCACCGATGACGGCGCCACCAGCTTGCCCCGGCGCAGAAGACTGCGCCAGGCCGATAACCGGTTGCGCGCGATCCCGTAGCGCCGGGCCACGGCCGTCACCGACTCCTGGGTAGAAAAACTCTCCCGCGCGATCCGGATCTTCTTCTCCGCGCTCCAGCTTCGCCGCTTCTTTCGCTTCCTCCCAACCGCCGCCGCTCCGTTGGCCGCAGCCGAACCGCCAACGTCCTTGCCCTTGGCATCCAGATCATCGTTCCGCATCGGACTCCTCCCTATTTAAGAGGAGTCATCCAATCTCAATGACTCACCGAAAGGAAGGTGGGGTCAGCACAGCGCTTACGCTAGAAGGGGTGACTCCACGAATCGACGTCCGGGCGTTGATCCGCCCGCCAATCTCCAGGTAGTCGACGCCTGGTGTCTCCGCGTAGAGGCCGTGGGTGTCCAAGATGTTATTCTGTTCGATGAAGTCGGTGTCCATTACGGTGATGGAGATCGGGACGTCTATCAGGCTTTCTTCTCGCCTGCGGGCCGTGACCACGATCTCCTCCAAGGTGGGGACTGCCGAGGCGTCCGATACCTGCCCCTGCGCCGGAATGGCCGCAGTGGCCGCCAGACCCAGTGTCGCCGTCAGGCGCTTCCAAAATCCAATCCCGTTATCGTTCAACATTTCCGTTTCCCCTTGATTGATCGGCGCTTCAATCGAAGCCTCGCTCTGCTCAACTACCCTGCTCTCTGCAAAAGAGATCTGGACGACTTGTCTATCGGAAAGACCGCCCGAAAGTCCGGAGCCCTCAAGAAGGGCCTCGAGAGCCCCCCTCAACGTGAACTGCCCGACGACCGAATTTGCCTGTCGGGCAGCGACGAGATCGTAGGGAAAAAGCATCACCGCGCCGGTCTGCTCAGCTAGCTCGTTCAGCGCTTCTGCAGCGTTCAGGGACGGAATGTCGATGTCGTGGAGCGGCTCCTGCGCGAGAATGACCGGGCTGGCTATTATCAATGCCAGGCCGGCTGCCAGGCTGCACGCCCTGCTGCAGCGTTCTGCTTGTATTTCCCTCCGAATCTGTCGGTTACACGAGTCTTTCGCCAGGACCGTCGTTGCGGCCTTGTCACACATGTAACAGACGAGATGGAAAAACCCGTAATAAAACGCAGAAACTACAAAGCGCGAGGAAGATAGATTCAAGCCTTCGAAGTGGCCTCTCGCATGGCCCACGAGTTCAACATCCCCCTTTCAGATTCCTATCGATACAGATCTCGGTCAGTCCATTACTCGGTCGCCGCCGACAACACGACGTGGTCACGGCTCACTCTCTGTACGCGAAGCCCAAAGTTCTCCTCGAGCGCAGAGAGCATCGCATCAGTTTCTCCCACCGGGAATTGACCGCCGATCCGGATCGCTCTCACGCCAGGATCCGGAATCTCGATGTTCACCGTGGTGTACCGGCCGATCTCCTCGACCACCGTCTGGAGCGACTCGCCTGAAAATGCGAGCAGGCCCTCTCGCCAGGCAAGCAGCCGGTCGATGTTCGGGAGCTCTATCCGTCGAATGAGATCCTCTGTTCCGGCGTCCGGCGTGCTATCCGCAATGATTACCGTCTCGCCTGCCTCGAGCGTCCCCAGCAGCTCCTCAACCGGGGCTTCGTCAGACGTTGTCGGGTCTACGACTGCTGGCTCATGCGATACCAGCGCGACCTTCCCTTCCGAGACCGTCACCTCGACCTCGCTTTCGCGGAGATGCACGGCGAATGCGGTACCGACGGCCTCAACGCGGCGGTTCGCCGCAAAGACACGAAATGGGATCTCGTCGTTCTCGGCCACCGTGAAGTGCGCCTCGCCCCGCAGGAGATGAATGTCGCGGTACTCTCCGCTGTAGTTGACCTGAACTCGGCTGTTCGTATTCAGTATTACGGTAGAACCATCAGTCAATAGCGACGACTGCTGCTCGCCAACAGACGTTGAATACACCCCGTTGGTTGTTGTCCAGGAATCCTCTGGGTTCGGGGTGGTGAAAAGGACCGCGACGCTGACAATGAGCATGGCGGTAAACCCGGCAAACGCAACGCGCATTCCGATTCTGCCGCGATTACCCGGGCGAGTCATTCTCTCACGCGCTCCAACATCTCCCAACGGCACTGCCAGTTCCGTGAGCACATTCATGTTGCCCCAGAGTCGCGCGAGGCTGAGAAGCTCCTCTCGATGGGCAGAACTGCGACTGAGCCATTCACGCAAATTTCCAAGCTCATCGGCCGATGGCTCTACGTTACGGTCGAGCTTGATCAGCCAATCGGCAGCTTCTTGTTCAACCCGGCGCAGATCGGGGAATTCGAGGATATCTTTCATCATTAACTACCCTTCGTGTCCAAGCGTGACTTCA
The DNA here is from genome assembly GCA_965262365.1 of Candidatus Rariloculaceae bacterium. Taxonomy (GTDB): domain Bacteria; phylum Pseudomonadota; class Gammaproteobacteria; order Steroidobacterales; family Rariloculaceae; genus UBA6522. The sequence goes on along the minus strand of OZ253541.1, from coordinate 477,477 downwards.
CACTTTTGACGCTTTCCGGAAGTGCTCCCTTCTCTTTTTCGTCAATAAAGGCCCTGCATGTCAGCACGCCTTGACGCAAGTACTTCTCGATAGAGCTCACGGACAGCGACATCCGGCTCGCTATTTCCTTGTGAGAAAGCCCGTGCACCTTTCGAAGCAGGAAAACCTGCCGGCATTTCTCCGGTAGAGCCGCAACCGCTTCGCAATACAGTCCGATCCGTTCCTCGGCGTCAGTTTCCTCTTCGGCAGAAGCCTCTGCATTAATAACAACCGACGCGCTGACTTCCTCAATGAAGTCAGTAATCCGACGGGATTTTCTTGTCAGCTCGTTGAGCGCGACGTTTCTTGCGATCCGAAACAGAAACGCTTTCGGCTGCTCGATGTGCTTTTTCTGTTCGGCCGCGAAGGCGCGAAGATACGCTTCCTGGGCGACATCCTCGATATCCTGAGCGTTCGAAAAATACCGCGCCAGGAATTTCTTCAGGAACAGGTTGTTCTCGACGAACGTTGCCGACACCGACGCCACGCGTCGCTCGCTTCCACTGGAGTCATTTCCATCCGTCATATCGATCAGTCCGGCTGTCCTCGCCCCTCTCAACTTCAACGCAGACGCCCACTAGTGTCACGTCATACATGATATGTCGTATGATTCGTGATAGATTCATCGCCGTTGAGGGAACACGGCGAGGGTTTGGCGATGAAGCGATATACGGTGACGTTGGAGCAGTCGGAGCGGGAGGCGCTGGAGGGGATAACGCGCAAGGGCGCGCACCGCCCACAGAAGGTGATCAATGCCTTGGTTTTGCTCAACTGCGACGAAGGGGCGTTCAACGAGCGGCGCTCGACGGGGGCGGCGCTCGCGGAGGTCTTGCGCATCAGCCTGCGCCGGGTGGACCGGGTGAAGAAGCGTTTCGTCGAGGTGGGGTTGGAGGCGGCGCTGGGGGGTCGGCAGGGTCGGCGGCCGACGTATCGGCGCAAGGCCGACGGGGCGTTCGAGGCGCGCCTGATCGCGGTGAGTTGCGGCGACCCGCCGGCGGGCCATGCGCAATGGTCGCTACGGCTATTGGCGGATCGGGTGGTGGAACTCGGGTACATCGACAGTGTGTCGCACGAAACCGTGCGGCGGGTTCTAAAAAAAACGAACTCAAACCTTGGAAGCGCGTCGGGTGGGTGATTCCCCCGCAGCGCAACGGGCACTTCGTGGCGGCGATGGAACGGGTGCTCGAGGTCTATCGGCGGTCTTACGACCCGGCGTATCCGGTGGTGTGCATGGACGAGACGCCGCGTCAGTTGATCGGCGAAACGCGCGTGCCGGTCCCGGCGCGCCCCGGACAGCCCGAGCGCTACGATTACGAGTACCGGCGCTGCGGGGTGTGCAACGTCTTCATGGCCACCGAACCGTTGGCCGGCAAGCGCCTGACCAAGGTGACCGAACGCAAGACCAAAATCGACTGGGCGCACTTTCTCGCCGATATCGCTGCGCACTATACCCACGCCAGGAAAATCACCTTGGTCATGGACAATCTGAGCACTCACCGCCCCGGCGCGCTCTACGAAGCGTTCCCGCCGGCGCAGGCCAAGGCGCTGTGGGACCGGTTCGAGTTCGTCCATACTCCCAAGCACGGCAGTTGGCTGAATGTCGCCGAGGTCGAACTCAACGTCATGATCCGCCAATGTCTCAACCGACGCATCGATTCCATCAACGTCCTGCGCGACGAAGTGGCGGCTTGGCAAGCTTCGCGCGACCGGCTGCAGGCCAAAGTCAATTGGCAGTTCACTACCGACGACGCGCGCGTGAAACTGAAACGGCTTTATCCGACATTTGAAGCGTGACACGACACTAGTATATCCGCAATCTACCTGCCACTCTTTCTCCCCACACCAGTGTGCATCAGCGTACTCTTACATTCATATCGCGCTATGGACGGCAATTCGATTGCGTTTAGTTTGGAGAATACTCTTGCCGGTATACCGCTGGTATTCTCCGGCACGGTCGAAGGAGACACGATTACCGGTGAATTCGATACTCCGATGGGCGCTCTCCCGGTAATGGGAACTCGCACCAGATAAGACCTGGAGTTTGCAGACGAATTGCCTCACACGGCTACAGGAAAATCAGCAAGCGCTGAGCGTCGCCGTCACCTCGCCGGCCGTCACGCAGGAGGTCGAGGAAGCTCCCTCGACAGTAAACGCAACCTATGTGGCGGAATCGGCCACCGACGCGCTTGAGCCCGGCGAGAAGATCGAGAACCTCTTCACCAAGAACGTCACTCAGGACTACATCCTGCAGAAACTGACCGATCGCGTCTGGTTCTTCCAGGTTCAGTTCTCTGGCACGATGTTCTACGTGGGCGACGAGGGCGTCCTGCTCATCGATATCTCATCAACCCCGATCAGCCGCCGTTCTGGGCTTTTGGGGGGGCGAAAGCTATCTCGGCTACCGCGACATGGTCGAGACGGTCGGGTCGCTGGAATGGGACTACCTTTCGGGCGGCCATGGCAACGTAGGTTCTCATGATGACGTAGAGTTCTATATGACCTTCCTCGACGATATCGAGGCAGCTGTGGGCGAGGCGCTCGGTAACGTACGGTTTCGAGTACTCGACGCCGAAGAACGCGGAAATGGTCGCCTGGTTCATGTTCGCGTATCGCTGAAGCAGCACGCACCGGGGAATCCACAGATATGGATAACTCGGCGATGCTCCTTTTCTCTTTGATCGCTGTTAGTTGCACCGACCGCTGCATTCGCGCAACTTCTTGCAACCGGGCATCCCGAAGACAACTAACTGATGAGGACGAAGGAAGGATCCAAGTCACCCTTCTTTCGGCGCGGCCCTAACCCAAGTTTACCAACCTGAGCCTCTTTGAGGCCTGAAGCGGGTGTTTTTCGCGCGTAAGTCTTTGATTGATGGTGTTGTGGCGGGGCGGGAGGCCAATATAGTGCCATAATCGTTCGTTGATGTATTGACATGTTCCTCGGGGCGGTCGATCATCCCCGCATGTTCATCCGCCGCACCCAAACCCGCCGCGCCAAGGACGGTTCGGCCTACACGACCCACCGGCTGGTGCGCAGCGAACGGCGCGGCGGCAAGGTCCGCCAACGCACGCTGCTGAACCTCGGCCGGCACTTCGAGATCGAGCCGCAGTCGTGGCCGCGATTGTGCGCGCGCATCGAGGATCTGCTCGACGGCCAGCCGGGGCTGCTCGACGATGTGCCCGCGGCGATCGAGACCGAAGCGCAACGCATGGCCGCGTTGCTGCTGGCGCGGGGCTTCGGCGAGGCGCCCGGGGCGGGCCAGGACGCCGTGGCGATCCACCCCGATTCCATGGAACTGGCCCGACCGCGCAGCGTGGGCGTGGAGCAGGTGGGGCTTTGGGCCATGGAGCAGGTCGGGCTGATGCCGCTGCTGGAAGAGCTTGGCGTCAACGGCGCCCTGCGGGCGGCTGCGGCCGGGCTGATCGTCGGGCGTCTGGCGCACCCGGCCAGCGAGCGCGAGACCCACCGTTGGCTGGGCCGTGTGTTGTTGGTCAGACTAGACCGACACGGATTTGTCGGATTATCCGGTCACGGTTGAGGCCGGATTGGTCACATTGTTTTGCTTTTGCCGACCATCGCAGGCCGGTCGCCGCGACGGCGGTTGGGTGATGGAGGGGCACGACCCGGTCCGATCCGAAGGATCGGCCGGCGTTGGCGGGTCCGTTTGGGCGCGGATTCAGAACGGGCGGGGTTCGCCGAACAGGTGCAGCTGGCGTTCGTGGCAGGACTCGGCGGGGCACGGGGGCGGCCGGATGGATTCTGCGTGGCGCCTGATCTGGCCGTAGTAGCGGCCTTCGAAGTCATAGGCGATGCGTTGCAGGCACTCGGCCATGTGCGCGGCGGCCTCGTCGCTGATCTGCTCGGGCCGGGGATCGGGATCGATCATGGCCGCAGATCCTCGACGGCGCGGGCCAGGTGTTCGGCGTCCACGGTACGCGCTTGCTCGACCGCCGCGGCCGAGAGCGCGTAGTGGGCGATGCGGTTGATGAGCCGCGGCAGTCCGCGGGCGGCCTGGTACAGCGCCTCGATGGCGGGGGGATCGAACAGGGGCATTTCGCACCCGGCCAGGCGCAGCCGGTGGGCGAGGTAGGGGTCCAGTTCCTCGCGCTCCAGCCCGCGCAGGTGGTGTTGAACGATGAGTCGCTGTTGCATCGATTCGTGCACGGCCATGCTCAGGCGCCGGCGCAGTTCGGTCAGTCCGATGAGCACCAGGCACAGCCTGGGGGCGGAGTCCATGTCGAAGTTGGTCAGCAGCCTGAGGTCCTCGATCACGTCGGCTCTGAGGTGGTGAGCCTCGTCGATGACGAGCACCGGTTGTTGCTTGGCCTCCCCGACCAGGCGGGTGATCTCGGTCTGGATGGCGCGGTAGGCCGCGGCGCGGGCGTGCTCGGTAGGCAGGCCCAGTTCCCAGCCGATGCTCTTGTACATGTCCATCACGTTGCCGGTGGACAGCGCCACGTAGCACACCCGGAACAGCCCCGGGTGCAACGCACCGGTGACGTGGCGGCACACGCTGGTCTTGCCGCTGCCGGACTCCCCGGTCAGCAGCCCGATACCGCGCAGATCGATGAGGTGCTTGAGCCGCGCCTCGGCCTCGCGATGGGAGCCGCAGCGGAACAGCTCGTCGGTGTGCGCGGGGGTTTCGAACGGCAGGCGGGTCAGGGCGAAGTGGCGCAGGTACATCAGTCTTCCTCCTTCAGTCGGCGGATGCTCAGCGGCGAGCGCGGCGGTTGCGGCTCCCCGGGCTCGATGCGCCCGCAGCGGCGCTCGCGTTTCACGGCGGTGTTGGCGTAGGCGTCCAGCGGCGTGGCCAGGCCCGCGGGACGTCCCTCGTGCACCAGTTGCAGCGCCCGGGTGGGCGGGGCGGCCGGATCGTATCGCACGGTGACGGTTTGCCCGATGAGGATCGCGTCGGCCTCGTAGAGGCGCCCGTGCAGACTCAGGGTGCGGTCCTTGAGCACGCGGCGTTTGGTCTCGAACAGGAACAGCTCGTCCAGATCCAGCCCGGCGGCGTCCGGGTAGCGCACCTCGGCGGCGGTCCCGGCCCAGCGGTCCAGCGGGGTCTGACCGTCCAGTCCGCGGTGCGGGGACTGATGGTATTCGCCCTCCACCCAGCCGGCCAGCGCACGGTTCAACGCCTCGATCCCGTCGATCGAGCCCACATCCAGATGGCGCAGCCAGCCGGCGCGCAGGGTGCGGAACCAGCGTTCGATCTTGCCCTTGCCGGCCGGTTGATACGGGCGGGCGTGGATGAGCGCAATGCCGAGCTTCGCGCACACCAGCGCGAGGTGGCGGGAGCGGTAATTCGCCCCGTTGTCCACGTAGAGGCGCTCGGTGAGTCCGCGGCGCAGCAGCGCGTGCTTGAACACCGGCAGGAACGCGGCGGTGTTCTCGGCGAAGGCGAACGCGGCGTGGGGAATGACGCGGGTGGCGTCGTCGATGAAGGCGATGAGGAAGGTCTTGCGCCGGCGGCGACCGTCAGGGACCTTCGGCCCGTGCATTACATCGCTCATCCAGAGTTGGCCCGCCCGGCGATAGTTGAAGCGGCGCCGGTCCGTGGCGGGTCCCTGCGCGGCGGCCCGGCCCGTCAGCCCCTCGCGGCGCAGCAACCGCTGCACGGTGGACGCCGAGGGCATCGCCGCCTCGCTCACCAGCCCGTGCTCGGCGGCGTGGGCGATGACCGCGCGCACGGAGTAGCCGGGGCGCCGGGTCTTGATCGCCACCAGCGCCTCGGCGACCTCCGCGGGCATGCGCCGGGGCCGGCCCAGGTCCGAGCGACGTTTCGGGTACAGCGCCTCGAAGCCACCGTAGCGGTACGTCACCAGCCACTTGCGTATCGTCTCCGCGGCCACCCGGGTGCGGTGCGTGCCGGGGATCGCGTAGGTCCCGGCGGCCTTTTCTTTCAGCTTCTCACCGATGCCGCGGGCGCCGCGGGGCAGGTGCGCCAAGTCCGCGATCAGCCCGTAGCGGAACAGCGCCACGGCCTCTCGCAGCTTCTCGTCGTGCTCGGTCATGGTCTCGGCGGCCTCCCCGGGGTCTTGCGCGGTTCACGGTGGCCACGTTAGCGCCTGCAAGCCGGTGGATCAGGCCCCGTCCCGTGTTGGACGACCGCCAGAGCGGTCCCCGGCGCCGGCACGTCAGGACAAAAGCCCAACGGCGGCGCCAGCCGCGCCAGGCGCCCCTCGCACCGCCCGCGCAGCCCCACCAGCACCGCCTCGGTCTTGAGCCGCTCCCGGAACGCCCCAACTTCCGGGGGACACTTCAGGAACCGCTCCGGCCACAGCCCCCGAACCGCCGCCAGGTTCCGATGCACCGCCCGCACCCGGCGGCCCAGCCAGCGCATCGCCCCGGGCAGATGCACCGCGTCGCGCCGCAGCGCGTCGGCCGCCTTGGCGAGACTGGGCGCGGCCTCCGCCTCAACCACCGCCTCTTCGACCGCCTGCAGCGTGCCCCCCAGCCTCGCCGCCAGGCAATCCGGCAACCGGCTGAACGTCATGTGACTCTCAGGACAGTACCAGCGGGCAACGCGCGTCCCGCGCGGGCGCTTGCGCGGGTAGGTCCCGTGGCGGGCGAAGGAACAACCGCCCCGCGGATGGTTCGGACACCGCTCAAGGGTTGCATCGCGCCATGCACGGCGTTTAACGTATTGCTCGCCGGTAAGCCCCGTTGGATACCGAAGCTGCACCGGCCACGGCCCGGCGGGAATCGTCGTCCCGCGCGGGCCACCCTCCCTTTCCATCCAGGAAGCGCTCAGGTTAACCCAGTGCCCCGCCCCCACGTCGGTCGCGCCAGCACCGCGTTATCCACCGCCTGCCCACCGGCGACAGGGCTGACCAAGGGCCCGCGCCCGTGGACAGCCCGTGGATAACGCTACGTCAACGCCGACTTGGCCGTGCCGGATTAATCCACCACGTCAGACGTTTCACCAGGAAGATAAACCGACCAAAAGGCTCGGTGGTTCAGTGAAAGAATGTGCCTAACAACACCGTGACAGCGGCTTGGGCGAATTGCTGGGCGTGGACTACGAAGCCATGGGCGCGATGCAGCTGTACCGGGCCTCCGACGCCCTGGTGAAGCACCGGGACGTCATCGAAGCGCGGCTGTTCGAGCGCGCCATGGACCTGTTCGGCCTGTCGGCCACGGTCACGCTGTTCGATCTGACCAACACCTACTTCGAAGGCGACGCCGGCCAACAGCCGCTGGCGCGGCACGGGCATTCCAAGGAGAAACGCAGCGACTGCCCCCTGCTCACGCTCGGGCTGGTGCTGGACGGCTCGGGCTTCGTGAGCCGTTCGCGGGTGTTCGCCGGCAACGTGCGCGAGCACACCACGTTGCAGGGGATGCTGGAGGGTCTGGGCGCCCCGGCCGACGCCCTGGTGGTCATGGACCGGGGCATCGCCACGGAGGCGCAGATCGCCTGGCTGCGCGAATCCGGTTACCGCTATCTCGTCGTCAGCCGCCAGCGCAAGCGCGAGTTCGACGCCGAAGCCGCCGAGCCCCTCGCCACCGCGTCGGGACACACGCTGCATCTGGACCGAAGGCTCTGCGAGGACACCGCAGAAGTCCGCCTGAACTGTTACTCCGAGGAACGCGCACAGAAGGAGCGCGCCATGGTCCAGCGGCTGTGCGCCCGCTACGAGACCGCGCTCGGGAAACTCGCCGAGGGCCTGTCCAAGCCCCGCGCGCGGCGCAAGCCCGAGCAGGTCCACGAACGCATCGGACGGCTCAAGGCCAAGCACCGGCGCGTGGCCGGGTATTACAAGCTCGACCTGACCGTCGAGGGCGAGCGCGTCGTCTCCCTCGCCTTCACCCGCAATCCCGCCAGGGGCTCCATGGCCGACCTGCCCGGGGTCTATTGCCTGCGCACCAACCTCATGGACTGGGACGCCGAACGGCTGTGGAAAACCTATGTCACCCTGACGGATCTTGAAGCCGTGTTCCGCTGCCTCAAATCCGAACTCGGACTGCGGCCCATCCACCACCGCGCGCCCAGGCGCACCGAAGGCCACCTGTTCATCGCCGTGCTCGCCTATCAACTCGTGCAGATCGTTCGCAGGCGACTGCGCGAGAACGGCCACACCGAGAGCTGGACCGCCTTGCGCAACCGCCTCGCCCCGCGATGCCGCGTCACCGCCACCTTCCGTTGCGCCGACGGGCGCACCCTGCACCTGCGAAAGGCCACCGCTCTGGAACCGCACCAAAAGCCCATTTACGACGCCCTCGGCATCCACCCCGACGCCGGCGGCTTTGTCAAAAAGGTGATCTGAACCGGATCGAAACCACCGAAAACACCCAATGTAGTGCCTTACGGCAAAAATCCTGCCCGTAAGACACTGATTGAACTCACATTACGTTTTGGGTTGGTAAACTTGGGCTAATGATGCTCGACCCGGCGTAGAGGGCGTTACCGCCCGCCGCGCGAGGGATCGAAGCTGCACGGCCGGGACCCAGCGCAGCCGGGGCCCGGTTTACGAGAGCCCGGCCGTGCGAAGCCCGCAGGCTTTGCAGGGCGCGCCGATAAAAATCTTTGATTACAGTAAGTTATGCGTTATCACGGTCAGGAACCGCGCCGTTCCTCTCACAATAACCTATTTTTCGCTCGACACAATACCCTATAAGTGCTACAACTTAATAGCCTATGATTCGTACGGCATAAAACCCTACGAAAGGTACAGCAGCAAACCCTATAGAAAGCACGAGATCATGGCGACCCCTTCGGAAAAACTGGCTGACTCTCTGGAAGCCCTCAAGGCCCTGCAGGACGCGGGCATTGTGGCGATCCGCTCGGCCGATCTGGGCCGCACGCACCGTGAGCGACTGCTCAGGGCTGGCTTCCTGCACGAGGTCATGAAGGGCTGGTACATCCCGGTGCGGCACGATCAGAGCGCGGGCGAGAGCACGGCCTGGTATACCTCTTACTGGGATTTCTGCGCCGCCTATCTGGCGCACCGTTTCGGCGATCAGTGGTGCCTGTCGCCCGAACATTCGCTGGCGCTACATGTCGGCAACCGGGCCGTTCCGCAGCAGCTTCTCGTCCATACGCCGCAGGGCGGCAACAAGCCGACCAGCCTGCCGCACAACACCTCACTGTTCGATGTCCGCTACGCCCTGCCGGACAAAAAGAACGTTGTGGTCATGGATGGACTGCGGCTGTTCGCGCTCCCGGCGGCGCTTGTCGCCTGCGGCGCAACATTCTTCGAACACAGAGCAACGGACGCCAGAGCGGCGCTCGCCATGATCCGTGATGCATCCGATATCCTCGCGGTATTGCTCGAAGGCGGCCACAGCACGGTGGCGGGCCGTCTGGCCGGCGCGTTCCGCAACATAAGCCGCAAACGCATCGCCGATGAGATTATCAAGACCATGAAAAGCGCCGGATACGACATTCGAGAGAGCGACCCGTTCACGCAAAAACCCGTGCTGAAACTGCCGCTGCGCGAGCCCTCGCCGTACGTGAACCGCACGCGGATCATGTGGAATGCGATGCGCGAACAGGTCATGGGGACATTCCCGGCCGCGCCCGGCCTTCCTGACGATACCGACACATATATGAAGCGCGTCGAGGAAGTCTATGTCACCGACGCCTATCACTCGCTGTCGATCGAGGGCTATCGCGTCAGCGCCGAACTAATCGAGCGTGCGCGCGCAGGGAACTGGAATCCCGATAGCGACAAAGAGGACCGCGAACATCGCGATGCACTGGCCGCACGCGGCTATTACGATACGTTCCAGTCCGTCAGGCAAGGCGTGGAGAAAGTCCTCAGAGGAGACAACCCCGGCACCGTCGCCGAACAGGACCATGGCGACTGGTACCGCACCTTGTGGGGACCGAGCGTGCAGGCCGGCATTATCACGGCGGCCGATCTCGCCGGTTACCGGAACGGGCCCGTCTATATACGGCGCTCGATGCACACGCCGCCGCCGCATGAGGCAGTGCGCGATCTGATGCCGCTGCTCTTCGAACTCTTGACCGAAGAAACAGACCCCGCCGTGCACGTGGTGTTGGGGCATTTCATATTCGTTTACATCCACCCTTATTTTGACGGCAACGGACGCATGGGCCGCTTCCTGATGAACGTCATGCTCGCCGCCGGCGGCTATCCGTGGACAGTCATCCCGGTAGAGCGCTGCGATGACTACATGGCCGCGCTCGAAGCCGCGAGCGTCGAAGGCAATATCGAGCCCTCCGCCGGATTCCTCGGCGGGCTCGTGAAAGACAACATGGAAGGCAAGCCGGGGCCCAGGGTGCCGGGGACACAGGACGCCTCCGAGGACGGCTCGACCCGACAGCTCACTCGGTAGAAGCTCACATCAGCGGTGGCCTCATAGAGCTCGCGCAAGGCGGCGAGGCGGGAGTTGCCGCCGGCTGCGATGGTATAGAGATCTTCGCCAGGACGTTTGGTGACGGTGAGCGGTGTGGTCAGTCCTCGTCGGGCGCGAATCGAGTCAACCAGCCGGTCGTATTCAGGGTTCTCGGCACGACGGGGGTTGTGTTCGTAGGGCTTGAGCTGATCGAGGGTCAGGACCAGCGTTGTTGGCAGCAGCTGATGGATCGACGAAGCTTCACCCTCCTCGGTTGAGCTCTCAAACGCAGGAACGCTCAGCGCCGCGGCCAGGTCGTCCGGATCCGGGCGCTTGCGGCCCACTACCCGGCGCCCGTCGCTATCGCGGCGTCCTCGCGCCGCGTTCCGATGTCATCGTCCAAATCCCGCTCTGGAAAGAGCTCGCGAGTCCCAGATAAGACGTGGAGTTTGCAGACGAATTACCTCACACGGCTACAGGAAAAATCAGCAAGCGCCGGGCGCGTTAAGGGTGGGCGAACTTGCCGCCGGCCTTGCCCATATCCTCCAAGAGCTTCGGCATCGTCCAGGGATTTTATGATTGCCAAAATGAATAGAACTCCGCTGCCAGGAATACTGGTCTCGGCGCTCGCGCTGAGCGTCGCCGTCACCTCGCCGGCCGTCACGCAGGAGGTCGAGGAAGCTCCCTCGACAGTAAACGCAACCTATGCGGCGGAATCGGCCACCGACGCGCTTGAGCCCGGCGAGAAGATCGATAACCACGCAACGTATATTTCGACCTGGATTCCGGCGCTTGGCCGATACGCGACAGATGTGCTCCGCCCAACCTACGGAGACTATTACGGTTTCGAGTACTCGACGCCGAAGAACGCGGAAATGGTCGCCTGGTTCATGTTCGCGTATCGCTGAAGCAGCACGCACCGGGGAATCCACAGATATGGATAACCCGGTAGAGTGTCTGGAATTTCTGCGTCATGAAACTCGCTCTTTCATTGCGACGTACGGTCTCGGGTCGGGACCCGTGTAGTCGGCAGCGGGTCGGATCAGCTTGTTGTTCGCGCGCTGTTCCATGATGTGCGCTGCCCAGCCAGTTATTCGAGAACACACGAAAATGGGTGTAAAGAGATAGGTCGGAATGCCCATGAAGTGGTAGGCCGACGCGCTATAAAAGTCGAGATTCGGGAAAAGGCGTTTCTCCTCCCGCATCACGGTGTCGATAGCTTCCGAGACAGGGTAGAGCACAGTGTCGCCAGCTTCCTCGGCCAACTTCTGCGACCACGCCTTAATCACCTGATTGCGCGGGTCGGCTTCTTTGTAGACCGCGTGGCCGAATCCCATGATCTTGGCTTTCTGCTCGAGCATCTTCTTTACGCCGACGCGAGCGGCGTCCGCGGAATCGAACTGTTCGATCAACGCCATCGCCGCCTCGTTCGCGCCACCGTGCAGCGGTCCGCGCAAGGTCCCAATAGCGCCCGTTACGGCCGAGTGAAGATCGGAGAGCGTTGCCGAGCATACTCTGGCCGTGAACGTGGAGGCGTTGAACTCATGCTCCGCATAAAGAATCAGCGATACGTTCATCGCGCGACGATGCAGTTCGCCGGGTGCCTCGCCATGTAGCAGACGCAGGAAATGTCCCGCCAGCGTCTCCTCGTTCGATTGAGTTGCGATTCGTTCGCCGTTCGTTGCGAAGTGATGCCAATACAGGAGCATGCCGGGAAATGTCGCGATCAGGCGGTTGGCCGAATCGAGTTGCCGAGAAAAATCGCGCTCGGGCTCGAGCGTGCCGAGCATGGAACAGCCCGTCCGTAGCACGTCCATAGGGTGCGTTTCGGCTGGAATCCGCTCGAGAACTTCACGGAGTGAAGCCGGCAGCTCGCGAAGCGATCGCAGCTCATCCAGGTATGAATTCAACTCGGCGGTGTCAGGCAACTCGCCGTATAGCAGCAACCACGCTACCTCTTCAAACGTCGCAGAATCGGCCAACTCCAGGATGTCGTATCCTCGATAGGTGAGCCCGTAGCCTTCTTTTCCACAAGTCGCGATGGCCGTCTCGCCGGCAGATACGCCACGCAGACCGGCCTGGTCTGTCTTCTTGTTTTTCATGCTTGCTTCTCCCGCGCGGCAAAAAGTTTGTCGAGCTTTTGTTCGTAGTCGTGATAGCCGAGTACCTCATACAGCTCTTCTCGCGTCTGCATGGCGTCCAGAACCGGCATCTGCGTTCCTTCACCGAGTATCGTCTGGTAGATAGTGAGCGCGGCCTTGCTCATTGCGCGGAACGCCGAAAGCGGATAGAGCGCCATGGCGACGCCGACATCCGCGAGCTCGTCGATCGAGAAACACGGCGTCAGTCCAAACTCGGTAAGATTGGCAAGTACGGGTACGTTGATCGTACTGGTGAACGCTCGGTAGTCGTCGAGTGTGTACAGCGCTTCCGCAAAGATCATGTCTGCACCGGCTTCGATGTAGGCGCACACGCGATCCAGAGAAGCTTCCTCGCCCTCATGGGCGAATGCATCAGTGCGTGCCATGACGACGAATTGACTATCTGTTCGGGCATCGACAGCCGCTCTGATGCGGTCGCACATCTCCTCAGTCGATACCGTTTCTTTGTTCGGGCGATGTCCACAGCGCTTCGCCTGCTCTTGATCTTCGATATGCATACCCGCGGCACCTGCTCTGATGAGCTCGCGAGTCGTACGGGCGATATTGAATGCCGTGCCCCAGCCCGTATCCGCGTCAACGAGTAACGGCAAACGAGTTGCACCTGTAATTCGGCGAGTATCTTCGAGCACATCGTTAAGGGTGGTCATTGCCAAATCGGGCATGCCGAATGAGGCGTTGGCGACTCCTGCACCGGAAAGATAAAGTGCCCTGAACCCGGCGCGTTCCGCGAGCAGGGCAGAGTACGCATTGATGGCGCCTGCGATCTGCAGGGGCGTCTGAGCCTTGAGAGCCTCCTGGAGGGTCTGACGAGGCCGTTCAGTCATTCGGCTTCTCCAGTTGCGTCGCGATGCTCTGGCGCGCTCCACCAAGATGGCGGCGCATGAGGAGTTCGGCAAGTTCTCCGTCGCGCTCGGCGACAGCGTCGAGAATACGACGATGCTCGGTCAGAGCCTGCTGAGGTCGGGACGCCATGCGGCTCGATCGGTAGCGATACATTCTCACGAGGTGATAAAGCTCGCCACAGAGAAGCGCTATAAGCTTTTGATTGCCGCTCGCCACCACTATTCGGTAGTGGAAATCCAGATCGCCTTCCTGCTGAAAGTACTCGCGGCCTTCGCTTTTCTGGACGGCCGCCTCATGCTCTTCGAGTAGTTCGCGAACAGCTTCGATCTCCGTGTCACTAATGTGATCGGCTGCAAGCCTGGCGGCCATACCTTCCAGGGCTTCTCGAATTGCATAAAGCTCGACGACTTCGTCGAGTTCGAGTGTCACGACGCGGACCCCGGCGTGAGGCACATGTCTTACGAGGCCGCGTCCTTCGAGGCGTCGGATGGCTTCACGAAGTGGTCCACGACTGACGTTGTAACGGTTAGCCAGGTCCGGCTCGCTAATCTTTTCGCCGGCGGCGATCTCGCCTGTAACGATTGCGTGCGTTAGCTCCTCCGTGAGTCGCGAAGCAATCGTCGTCGGGTGCTTGTGAAGTTCCGCTGTCATTCGACTGTCACCCACAAGTCCATAAAGTCACTGAAACTCATTTCCTCCAATCCGGGAAGATCGGAACATGTCGCCAGGATCGTGTCCGTCTGATCGCCGCCGTAGTAACTGCGAAGATTTCGTTCAAACTTCTCTCGCAGTACGGGGATACCCTCCGCACGCCGCCGCCGATGACCGATCGGATAATCGACGGCGACACGGTCCGTCGACGTGCCATCTTCAAACCTGATCGTTATTGCGTTGCCGATCGCGCGTTTGTCGGGGTCGAGATAGTCGGCACTGAACTGTCGGTTCTCTCGCACAACCATCTTCTCGCGTAGTGCATCGATACGGGGGTCTTGCGCTACATCTTCCTCGTAGTCATCGGCCGTGAGCCGGCCGAATATCAGCGGCACCGCTACCATGTACTGAATGCAATGATCGCGATCCGCTGGATTTGCGAGAGGTCCAGATTTGTCGATGATGCGCACTCCAGCCTCCTGCGTCTCGATTTCGATTTCGGCAATGGCGTCGAGTCGCTCCGAAACTTCGGGATGAAGTGTCATCGCGGCCTCGACGGCTGTCTGCGCATGAAACTCGGCTGGGAAAGATAGCTTGAACAGTATGTTTTCCATGACGTAGGAGCCGAGTGGCCGCTCGAGCTCGATCGCTGTCCCGTCGAACAACACGTCCTGAAATCCCCACGTCTGCGCGGACAATGCAGACGGGTAACCCATCTCGCCGCGCAGTGTCATCAGAGCGAGGCGCACGCCACGGCTCGTTGCGTCGCCTGCTGCCCAGCTCTTTCGTGATCCCGTATTCGGAGCGTGGCGATAGGTTCTGAGAGCGCCGCCGTCGATCCACGCATTTGAGACAGCGTCAATGATCTGCTCGCCAGTGCCGCCGAGCATGCGTGTAACGACAGCCGTAGTTGCAATCCGAACGAGCAGAACGTGGTCCAGACCAACACGATTGAAAGCGTGGTTAAGCGCTAGTACACCCTGGATCTCGTGCGCCTGGATCATGGCGGTAAGGACGTCGCCGATAGTTAGCGCCGGTTCGCTTTCCTTACGGTCGAGGTAGTCCGCGACTGCAAGGATGCCGCCAAGGTTGTCGGACGGATGTCCCCACTCGGCTGCAAGCCACGTGTCATTGAAATCGAGCCAGCGAATCATGGCTCCGATATTGAAAGCTGCCGTGACTGGATCGAGCTCGAACGCCGTACCGGGAACTCTCGGGCCCCCAATGAGCCCAGCCTCAGGTACCACCGGACCGAGTAGTTTCCGACACGCCGGATATTTGAGCGCGAGGATGCCGCAACCCAGCGTGTCGAGCAGACAGTACAAGGCGGTACTTCGGGCCTCAGAGCTTCCCGGTTCCAGTTTGAGTACATAGTCGGCGATATCAGCCAACAGTTTGTCCGCGGCTGGACGGAGGGTCTCCCGCGTACCGAGATAGGTTGTCACTGAGCAGATCCCCGACTAATTGTCGACAATATTGCGGTGATTCTGCCAATTTTGCGACGATTTGTCTAAAATACCTGGAATATTGTTGACATTTAGCCGGCATGGCAATCTTCACGTGGCTCGAAGGCTGGTACAACTCGCACCGCCGCCACTCGTCGCTCGGCTACTTGTCACCGATCAATTTCGAGAGGAGGATGATGCTAAAAGCCGCTTAGGTCCCAAGCCATTAACCGTCCAAGGAACCGGGGCAAGACCAGTTATGAGCCAGCGCGTTCCGGAGAAATCCGAATTAGGCGTTTACCCAGATTCTCTCCGCGGTAGAGCCCTGCGATCGAACCAGGTGCCTGCTCGATCCCGTCGACAATGTCCTCCCGGTAGCGGAGCTGTTCGCTACGCACCCACGTTTCGAGCTGCCGCAGTGCCTCAGGATAGTGCCGGACATAGTCAAATAAAATAAAGCCGTGCATGCGCGCGCGTTTGACGAGAAGATGACGCTCAACCCGCGGTCCCCGAGGAACCGGATCCCAGCTCGATATGGACACCGTGCCGCAAATGACCACGCGCGCCCCTACATTGAGATGACGCATCACGGAGTCGCTAATTGGGCCGGCAGTGTTGTCAAAATAGACATCAACACCGCCGGTGCAGGCAACGTCGAGTGTTGACTCAAAATCGTGCGCCTTGTAGTCAACGGCAGAGTCATAGCCGAAGTCCTCGCAACATATCCGCACTTTGTCAGGCCCGCCCGCAATACCAACCGTACGACAGCCCTTGATCTTGGCAATTTGACCGACGCACGATCCGACGGCTCCTGCTGCCGTAGATACAACCACGCTCTCGCCTGCCTTCGGTTGACCAACCTCCAGCAAGCCAAAGTAAGCGGTCAGGCCATTCAGGCCGAGAACGCCCAGTGAGGTCGAGATGGGCAAGTCTGAGTCGGCAACCTTGCGGTGAACATCTTGAGCGTCAACGATAGCGTAGTCCTGCCAACCAAACATCCCGGTAACGTAGTCGCCGATACGAAAATCAGGATTTTGCGATTCGTCCACGCGTCCAACGGCAAGCGCGCGCATGACCGCACCGAGCGCTACCGGCTCGGAGTAATTGGCGACCGAGCTGACCCAACCTCGCATCGCGGGCTCGACTGACAGGTAGATATTGCGCACCAGAATCTCGCCCGCCGATGGCGCCGGCACCGGGGTCTCAACGATCTCGAAATGCTCGGCTTGGGGAATGCCGGACGGCCTCGACTTCAGTGTGACCTGCCGATTCACGCGATCATGCATAGCTGGTATCTTCAACTCGTCCCCGTGAACGTCTCATCTAGGCGTCTGTTTCGGCACCGAAAGCGGACGTCGAAAGCGAGTTTCGCGAGCAGATGGTCGCGCTGGTTCGAGCCGGCTTTCATCCATGAGCATAGGTTAATCCGTGACGCCTGGAACGTATAGTTCAACCGCAAACCGATTTCCCGCGGCAGTCGCGGACGATAACGCCAGCTAAAGCGGTTGCCCCCGAAACGAAGTTCTGGCCAGTCCTGGATGTCCAGCGGCGTATCCTCGTCCGTGAGATTGTTGCCGAACAGGATGATGTCCCAGTTGTCATTATTGAAGCTTATCTGGCCTATCGCGGTCGGTCGCGCGGAAATTCGCCTCCAACTCGACCGATCCAACCGCGAAAGTTCATGGGCTGACTCTCGTGACGCGAACTACGCGCGATATTGTCGGAACAGGTACCGCCTGCCTGGATCCCTTCCAGTCAGTCGGTCGTGTCTCTACCGACTAAACCGTTCAGGCAATATTGTCTGAGCATGCCGCCACCTCTTCGCGAACGCGCTTTATCGAAGGCCGTTCCGCCAATCGCTCAGCATAGGCTGAAACGGTGGGATATTCGTCGTAGGGCATGTACTTTCCGGCATAGCAGAATGCTGCCCCGGCCGCACAGTCCGACAGCGAGAATTCATCCCCGTTGGCCCATACGCTTTCGCGCAATTCGTATTCCAGAAAGTCGTATACCGCCTTGGATCGATAGCGAGCCGTTTCGATTTTCCCGGTGTCGCGCTCGCCCTCCGGCTTGCGGGTTTCGCTGAAATACGTGCCCACGGAATCGGTCAGGTAAAAGTCGATGAACCGATCCTTGAATCGCGTCTTGCGCGCCACGTCGGGATTGGTGGAAATCAGCGGTGTGCCGCCCAGACTGTCCAAATACTCGATGATAATGCTCGACTCCGGTATGAGCGGGCCGTGATTCAGCACGATCAGGGGCACCTTCCCCAGCGGGTATAGCTTGCGGAATTCCTCGCGCTCCTCTTCCGCCATCAGATTGACGACGTGCGGGGTGAATCGGATGTTCTTCTCGTAGATGGCGATCAGGACCTTCTGAGAATAGGTCGACATGGGGTGATAGTACAGTTCGAACTGCGCCCGGGACCGTTCGTGTGCATCGCTCGCCTCCCGCTCCGACTCCAGGTGCGACTTCAGCGCTACCGCGGCATCGTGTTCGGCCTCAAAGGGTCCGTGCCAGTTGTAGTGTTGATCATGCCAATACCACCCACCCGGCCAGGGTTCTTCGGAAAACTTCGTCGCATACCACTGGGAAGCCCAGTACCTTGGGTTGTTCAATTGAGGCTCCTTCCGACCATCAGGGCGCAGAATACAGCATCCATCGCTTGAAGTGACAGGCGAAGACTCGCAGGCACTTGCGGCGAGATTTTGGGCTAGTATCCGCGCATGAAATCGCTCGATGATTCGCTCGACACGCCGCTGGACGCCGTGGTGATCGGCGCCGGCGTGGTGGGTCTTGCGATTGCCCGGGCGCTGGCTGTTTCCGGCCGCGAGGTCCTGGTACTCGAGCGGCGCGACCGTGTCGGCGAAGAAACCTCGTCGCGCAATTCCGAGGTCATACACGGAGGCTTCCACTACCCGCCCGACAGCCTCAAGGCCCGACTTTGCGTTCGCGGCAAGGAACTTCTGTATCGCTACTGCCAGGAAAAATCGATCGAACATCGCCGCTGCGGAAAACTGACCGTCGCGCTGGATGAACGTCAGCATGCCGAGCTCGAAGCCCTCCACGCCCAGGGACTGGCGAGCGGCGTCGACGACCTGGAGATGATGAACCAGGCAGAGGCGGCAGAGCTGGAGCCGGCGATTCGATGCTCGTCGGCCCTGCTTTCACCGTCTACCGGGATCATTGACAGCCACGGCTTGATGATGGCGCTACAGGGGGACCTGGAATCGGCCGGCGGCACGGTCAGCATCCGGTCGGAACTTGTCAGCGCCCGTGTGCAACGGACCGGTTTCGACCTGCGCGTCCGGTCGGTTGGCGAAATCGTCAACGTCAGTGCGCGTGCGATCGTGAATTCCGCTGGTCTGTCGGCCGCCACGGTGGCAGGCAGCATCGCCGGTCTCGCGTCGCACCACATCCCGCGGATCCGATATGCGAAGGGCAACTACTTCGTGTATCGGGGAAAGCACCCGTTCCGGAGGCTGGTTTACCCCGTTCCCGAGCCCGGCGGGCTGGGCGTGCACGTCACCCTGGACCTGTCCGGACAGGCGCGCTTCGGTCCGGATGTCCAGTGGGTCGATGCGCCGGAATATTCGGTGGATAGTACGCGCCGGGATGCATTTGCCGAGGCCATCGGGACGTACTGGCCGAATGTATCCGGAGATCGGCTTGCGCCGGGATATGTCGGTGTGCGGCCGAAGCTGATCCGCCCCGGCGAACCCCCGGGTGATTTCGTGATCCAGGGGCCCGGCGAGCACGGAGTTCCGGGACTCGTAAACCTCTATGGAATCGAATCTCCGGGACTGACTTCATCGCTGGCGATCGGCGAGCAGGTGGCGGCGATCCTGGGTTAGGGCCTGTTAACACTATCCGAGATGACGCTGTTGGATCTGTGGACTCGGCAGAGCTATCTCGGATAGCGTTGACAGGTCCTGGTAGCCTGAGTGACGGTTTCTCGCTTGTAGTTCGCCGTCCAAGCGGTGACAATCGAAACTCGGCAACAGGAATTGCAAACAGGAGTTGCGATCATGGCAAAGCATTCGAGCCTGGTGGCAGCCAGTCTTGTCTTCGTTTTGGCTGGAATTCAGGTGTGGCAGGCATCGGCCATGGCTCAACCGAACCTGGACAACATGTTCATCGCCGAGGATACCGACGGGTACGATCCGGGTCTGGCCATCGGCGCGCAATTTCCGACCATACGCGCGCTCTACCAAGGCGAGGAGATCTCCTCGATCGACGGGTTCATGGGCGAAAAGGGCGCCATCTTTATCGCCAACCGCTCAGCCAACTGGTGACCCTTCTGCAAGAACCAGCTCGTGGAGCTGCAACAGCACGTAGATGCTTTTGAACAGGCCGGAATCGGCATCGTCGTCATTACCTACGACGCCCCGGAACTGCAACAGGATTTCATCGACGCCGAAGGGATCACCTATCCGTTCATTTCCGACATCGATGCCGCAACCATGGTGGCGTTGGGCATTCTGAACGAAGGCAATCAGCCGGGAGACCGAACGTACGGCATCCCCCACCCTGGGGTGTTCGTGGTCAATCCTCAACAGGAGATCGTCGGCAAGATCTTCGTCGAGTCGTATCGAATCCGCGTTGACGGAGAAGGCGTCCTCAACTACGCCCTGCAGGTTCTGGAGTAAGGGCGCAAGCCCCCCCCCCCGGTTTTCCCCTCGTGGGGAATGTCCTCGTGGGAGTTTCCCGCGAGGGTCCGAGGGGACGTAGGCCGTAATGGGGCCGCAACGACTACTGCTACTGAACCGCTTCCAGCGCCTGCAGAACGTTGTCGGCCGGCGCAAGGTCGCTGATCGTCTGCGCGATCTTGCCGTCCGACGTCACGATGAAGGTCGTGCGCTCGACGAAGTCGTGGCCGATCGCGATCCCGCGTGTATCCGTCGCCTCGGGATTGCCCTCGCGAATGTTGAGGTCATAGGACGCGGCGATTTCGCCGGTGGCATCAGACGCGACCGCAAGCTTGCCCGCACAATACTCGGGATCCGCGGAGAAGTCGTTGAGCCGCTCGATACTGTCCAGCGAGACCCCTATGACGCTGGCGCCCGCCGCGTTGAAGGCTTCCATGTTGTCGGCGAACTCGCGTGCCTGGATGTTGCAGCCGCGCGTATACGCAGAAGGATAGAAGTAGACCACGACGGGACCTTCGTCGAGGGCGTCACGAAGCGAAAAATCCATCGCCTCGCCCGCCAGCGACGCGGTTGCCTCGAACAGGGGCGCATCGTCGCCGGCCTGGAGCGCTGCATACGCCGGCAGCGCAACGGCCAAGGATGCCAAAAAACCGAATAGATAGTTCTTCATTGATATTCCCAGGGTTGAGTTGACTATAGAGGAGAAGAAATACTGTTGAAGCCGCTACGTATCCTGACTACACGCGGTGGTTTGCGCAAGTCCTCGGGATGCTCTGGCCCCGTAACGCATCGATTCGATGCGCTGACGCTGTAACGGATGCCCGAGATGTCCGGCCGCAGCCCGCATCCCCGAGGTGTCCGGCCGCAGCCCGCTCAGCGGGCTGGACCTCGGCGGACCGCATACGGGCCATGATTGCAACTCATCCGCCCATCTACCCAAACGACGATTATTCGGGCGGTGCGACGCACTGAAAATTGTCGGCCTCGCCGGGGTCCAGGTCAGGGTCCGTCAGCCGAGCTACCTGAGGATAGGGACACCAGGGACGGGATATTCCCCGCTCCTCGTGGGTCGCCACGATCGCATCCGGCGCGTCGCCCTCGCTTACCCAGGCATCGATGGCCGTAAGGACCGAAGCCGCGTAGTTGTTGGGCCCCTCTCCGCCGCCGCAGTGCGCCATCCCCGGAGCCATGAACAAACGGACATGATCGCGAATATCGTCGGCGCCGCGTTTCCGGGAGACGGTGTCCTGCATCGCTTCGTACAGTTCTACGGTGGGGGTGGGCGAGACGTTGGTGTCGCTCCAGCCGTGGTAGAGAATCGCCTTGCCACCACGCTGCACGAAGGGCGTCACGTCCGGATTGTCCGCACGGGTGACGCCCGAATAGAAGGACGTATCCGCCGCCAGGACGTCGGCCGGATCATTGATGTCAAATTCATCCATCAGGTTCATGCCGGGGTCCTGAAACCAGGCACGGGCAACCAGATCGCAGCGTCCCGTCGCCTCGGCATTGTGGCAGGCGCCCCCAAGCAAGCCTTGCCAACCCTGCCTGCCGTTGCCTTCGCCCCCCGGGACGCGGCCCGGGTAGAGTTGTTCGCCTGCGTCGGTGATGGGCCCGTCGTAGACCATGCGGACGAAATCGACCTGCGGCTCGGTCAGACACAGGGGCGGCGTCTCCGATCCGCTGCATTGCAGCACACCGGGATCGAATCCGCATTGGCGAGGATCGTCGATGAGGCGGTCCACGACCCCGTCGTGGGCATCGCAGGCTGCCAGCGCGCCATCGTGAATGAGATCCAGTTGAGCTTCGGACAACGGCTGATGCTCGGACGTGAATCGGACGATCTCCTGCGCCATCCATACCTGCGACATGTTCAGTCGGGTCAGCGAAAAAACCGGTGCACCGGCGACGATACCGTCGAAATCCGCGGGATAGCGCTGCATGGCCTTGAGCCCCTGACGCCCGCCGGTAGAGCAGCCGAAGTAATAGGAATGCTCCGGCGCCGCCGCATAGTAGGCGTCAACCAGTTGCTTGCCGACCACGGTGGTCAGGTGGATGGACCGATGCCCGAAATCTTCAATGGTGACGGTATTGGGCAGCGCGGAACCGTCCTCCAATTCCCGCATCAGCCAGTCTTCGGGCCCGTCCCGGGTATGCCCCGTATCGGTCTGTCCCGTGGCGTAACCGAGTTGCAGGGCGACCTGTGCCCGGTTCTCGCCCTGAAAGGCGCCGGCCGTACCGCCGTTGCCCAACATCAGGAAGCGGCCGTTCCAGCCGGCTTCATCCGGAAGGCGCAGCCGGAACCGGATGCGGCTCTGCCCGTCGTCGGAGTTTGCGATCATGCCCTCAAGCTGGCAGTACCCGACGGCTTCGTCGATCCGTTCCGCGCTGGCGAGCGTGACGCCGAGGGGCGAGTCGGCAGCCGGCTTTTCGAAAACGGCCAATTCACATGCAAACAATCCTGTGCTGAGCAGCAAGAACAGACTCGACACCGCATAACCTACAATTTTCATGATTCGCTCCCTCGACCTGGCAGCCCGTGGCGGCTCCCTTTCAATCAACCTGCAATACCAACGCCGTGTGCAGCGCCGGCGCAATAATCGACCATTTTACCGCCGGCGCCGACATTGTGCGTCAGCCCTCCATTTCCTCCAGTTCCAGTCCGCGCGTCTCATGCACGAACCAGATGACAAAGAATAACGAAACCACAGCGGCCAACGCGTAGAGCGAGTAGGCACCCATGAGCCCGATGCTGGCAAGCAGAATGGGAAACGTTATGGTAATTCCAAAGTTCGAACCCCACTGCGCAAGGCCGCTGACAGCGAGGCCGGAGCCCCGAATCTGGTTGGGGAACATCTCCCCCAGCATCACCCACATCACCGGACCCCAGGAGCCGTTGAAGAAAAAGACGTAGAGGTTGGCCGCGACCAGCGCCAGGGTTCCCATGGCGCCGGTCAGTTGCAGTGCTCCCTGCTCGTCCAGGGTGGCACTGGAAAACGCCGCCGCCATCACGGCCAGGGTGATCGCCATGCCGACCGAGCCGACCCACAGCAACGGTTTGCGGCCGATTCTGTCGATCAGGCTGACCGTGATCAGGCAGGCACCGATGCTGACGGCGCCCGAAATAATGTTGATCAACAGCGCGTCGCTCTCGGAAAATCCGACCGACTGCCAGAGCACCGCACCGTAATAGAACACGACGTTGATCCCGACCAATTGCTGGAACGTGGCCAGGCCGATGCCGACCCAGACAAGCTTGCGTATCCGTCCGGTGGTGTCGTCGATGAGGTCCGAAAACTTCGGTCGATGGTGGTCAGCCGCCAGCGATTCTTCGATTTCAGTGAGTTTCGCCGCGCCGCGGTCGGGCCCATACAGCCTCGTCAGGACCGCACGCGCAGTCTCCGTCTTGCCGCCGATCACCAGGTATCGAGGGCTTTCGGGAATAAACAGCAAACCGACGAAGAACAGCACAGCCGGACCGATCTCGATCCAGAACATCCAGCGCCAGGCTTCAAAACCCAACCACAACCCGGCCGTGGAAGCACCGGCGATGCCGGCCAGCAGGTAGTTGCTCACGAAGGCGCTGAAGAGACCCGTGATGATGGCGATCTGCTGAATGGTGATCAGCCTGCCCCGATAGTGTGCCGGAGCGACCTCGCCGATGTAGGCCGGCGCGATCACGCTGGCCGCCCCGACCGCCATGCCGCCGATCACCCGGTACATCACGAATTCGACGGAACTGCTCGCGATTCCCGAACCCCATGCGCTGATCACGAAACAGATCGACGCCACGATGAGCAGCGTCCGGCGTCCGATGATGTCGGCCAGTCGGCCGGCGAAAAACGCCCCGGCCGCACAGCCCAGCAGCATCGAGGCCACATTGAAGCCTGTGCCGACGCTGTCGGACTGAAACGCGAATTGCAGGCCATCTACGGTACCGTTTATGACGCCGCTGTCAAATCCGAACAGGAACCCGCCGATCGTCGCAATACAGCTGATCAGGATGATAAATGAAGCGTTCAATTTGCTTCTTCCGCCCAGAACTGTCGGTAGAGTTCGCCTCGAAACGCTTCGTCTCTGCCGCCGCCTCCCTCCGGAATCCACCGCATCCGGGACATGATCACGCCGACAAATTCACGCTTGGCATCCAGACAGGGAATGTTGGGGGCGGCCGCAGCCTGGCCGGCTACAATCGAAATAGTCAGTCCCGCGAGGGCGATGCCTGCAGTACGAACGCTTGACATGATTTTGGATTCCTTGCGAAGGGCAGCGAGCGCGCCGCAGGGC
This sequence comes from Candidatus Rariloculaceae bacterium, assembly GCA_965262365.1. Classification (GTDB taxonomy): domain Bacteria; phylum Pseudomonadota; class Gammaproteobacteria; order Steroidobacterales; family Rariloculaceae; genus UBA6522. Next base: position 453,101 of record OZ253541.1, on the reverse strand, counting down.
GCCATTTTACCACCCGTCAAACCGTACCACGGACTCCCAATTGCCGCTGCGAGCGGCGAGCCAGCCAGCATCAGCGGCAGGCAGGAGTGGCTGAAGCACCTGGTCAGTCAGTGCATTTGAATTTCGCTAATCCGCCTAATTTCACATCTTCCGTCTTGGCGGCCTCAGCCAGATACTGAAGTCTCCCGTAAACGCAACGAAAAGCCACCCCGGGCCATCCAAACGCGGGGAAATGGTAAGCTACGGGCTGGAGAATTACCGGTGGCAAACTCTACATTCGATACGCTTAGCGTCGCTCGTGAACTCGAAGCCAAGGGCATCGAGCCGGATCAGGCGGAAGCCATCGTCAAGGCGATCCGCCGGTCCTCGGGAGATCACATAAGCGCGGATCAGTTTGATGCCCGCTTCTCCGAACAGCAAGCGTATATAGACGGCAGGTTGTCCGAACAGCGGGCGTACATCGACACAGGGCTTGCGAGGCAGAGCGCGGTGTTCTACCGCGCCCTGTGGGTTCAAGGCGCCGCCATCATCAGTGTACTGGCCGCGCTATATGCGCTCATGGGAGGAGGATAGCCAGCGCCTCCCGGCGCGACGATATCTATCTACGGCATATGCAAGTCGAGGCTTCCGGGGGCGACGAACGCACCGGAACTCCGTCTCGTTAGAACCGGTACGACCCGCCGAAGAAGTAGGTCGCACCGTACTCCTGCCAGTCCTTGATCTGGCGCTGGTCGCCATTCAGGAACCCGGTGAATCGTACAGCCCGTTCTTGCCCAGCAGCCCTCCGTTGCCAATCAGGAAGTCGTCGTAGATGGTCGAGCAACACCTCCACAGTGCCAGCGGGTGGCGAAGCGGACCCGGAGTGCCTGAAAGACAAAATCGTAAGTGCCGCTGATGGGCGTGTACAGGCGCTCGCTCATGAATACGTATGCACGAAATCCCACACCGGAGCAAAAGCAACGCGATCGGATACCGGATCGAAGAGATGGGGCTAGAGTGCCAGTCGTCCGATCAAGGTTCGCGCCAGGAGCAGAAGCAATCCCCCGGTTATGAGCATGGCCAGACCGGTGGAGACACACCACCGCACGATCACCGGACCGCGTGAAACCACGACCAGTACCGGAACGGATGCCAGCGACGTCAGGATGACGAACTGCCGCAGCACTGCCGGGACCCACGGCCATCGAAACGCCCACGACTGAAATTCCGGATGTTGCAAGACTTCGCGGGCCAGCACGCGGCTCGAACCAAGCCGTTTCATCGCCTCGGCGGACGCCTCCGCAGGCGAGCGTCCCGACGCCAGCGACTCGGATTCCAGGTCGTCGTAGTGATCGTAGAGTTCAGCCAGCGTCCGGGTGACCATTGCAGGCGCCACGCCCCCGCGAACGAGTTCCCGCCTCAACGCCCTGAATTCCTCCGAGGGCGCCGAAGTTGGGGATTCAGGCATGCCCGGCCTCGCCAAGAGCGTTTTCCACTCCTGCGCTGATCCGGTCCCAATCGCTGCTGAGCCGCTCCAACCGATCGCGCCCCAGCGGCGTGACCGAATAGTAGACCCGCGTGCGGCCGTTGACCGGCTTGCGTTTTGCGGTCAGTGCCCCGGCCCTCTCCAACCCGTGCAGCACCGGGTAGATCACGCCCTCGCCAAGCGAAATCGCCTCGCTGGTGACCACGCGTACGGACTTGACCAGCTCGTATCCGTACATCTCGCGCTGGGACAGCAACCGGAGCACAAGCAGTTCGGGAACACCGGTCATGAAGGGAGGATTGGTCTTACCCATGGCAGCAAGCACCCTGACAGTGAATGCCGCTACTATACCTAATCCTTCAAGGTATGTACACGGGCCGGTGACTTATGCGGATAACGGCTCCACGCAAAGAGGGTCGTCGTTGGACGGCCTGTTGACCCTGGTGGAAACAGGCTGGAGCGTCATCTCCTCCGCGCAATACGGGTCAAGCGCGACGGTCTGTCCGTCGAGCCAGGGATCGAACAATTCCGACGGCAGTATCACCGGCATGCGGTGATGAACCGGAGCAAGCGTTTCGTTTGCCGAAGTCGTCAGTATGGTGCAGGTGTCGACCGCATCGCCCGGCTCCAACCCCGACAGCGAACGGGGCAGCGGCACGTCCTCCGGAATGAACCAGCGTTCCCAGAGACCGGCAAAGGCCATCATCCCGCCGTCCTTCCGGCCGATGAGGTACGGCTGCTTCACGCTTCCCCGGCGGACCCACTCGTAGAAACCGTCGGCGGGAATCAGGCATCGCCTGGCGCGGTAGGCGGCCCGGAACGCCGGCTTCGATGCCACCGTCTCCGATCGCGCATTGATCAGCGAGTAACCGATATTGGGTTTCTTGCTCCATACCGGAATTAGCCCCCAGCGCAGCATCGACAGTTGGCGGTCGCAGTCGCGGTCGCCGTCGCGGTCGCCGTCGCCGTCGCCGGAGCGTACGGCTGCCACGTTTTGCCCCGGGGCGACGTTGTAGCGCGGCCGAAGATCGAGAGCGGGCCCGGTCAGGTTCATGAAGTAATGAACCTCCCGCCAGGAAAACCGCTGAGTGAAGCGCCCGCACATGGCGCGCCGAGCTTAACCTCGCGCCGCGGCGATTGCACCCTGACACCCCCCATCAGATCATATAATGGGTCAGCGTCCGGTATGTCGGGCAAGGTACGCAATCATGAAACCAACAAGAACAGCATTCTGTGCGATGACGCTGCTGGTCATCGCCACGGATCCGAGCGCCCCCCAGACACAACCCGCGGAGAATGACGAAGCCATGCAGAACGCTCGCGCACTCGCCATCCACGAATCGGTGCTGACCATGGACAGTCACGATGACATCCCGTCCAACTTCGCATCCGAAGCCGTTGACCCGCTCGACGCCCCGCGACAAGTGAATCTGCAGAAGATGCGCACCGGCGGCCTCGATGCCGGTTTCTTCATCGTCTACGTCGGCCAGACCGAGCGAACGCCGGAGAACTATGCGCAGGCCCGGACCGACGCCATGACCAAGTTCGACGCCATTCACCGCATGACCGAGGAGATGTACCCCGACCTGATCGAACTGGCCTACACGCCCGACGATGTCGAGCGCATCCACGCCGAAGGCAAACTGGTCGCGGCGATCGGCATCGAGAACGGTTACGTGATCGGCCGCGACATCTCCACGCTGCAGCGCTACCACGAACTCGGCGCCCGCTACGTGACGCTGGCGCACAATGGCCACAACGACATCGCCGACTCCGCCCAGGCCCGCATGGACCTGGGTGACGCGCCTTCCGAGCACGACGGCATCAGCGAGTTCGGGGAACAGGTCATCGCCGAGATGAACCGACTGGGCATCATGGTGGATATCTCGCACATCTCCAGGGCGGCGGCACTTGACGCGATTCGCCTGTCACAGGCTCCGGTGATCGCTTCGCACTCCAACACGCTTGCGATCACCAACCACCCCCGCAACATGGACGACGAGACGCTTCTGGCGCTGCGCGACAATGGCGGAGTCATGCAGGCCACCGCGCTGAGCGTATTCGTCAAGGAATTCACTCCCGAACTGCGGGAGGCGACATCCGCCATCCTGAACGAATACGGAATCGCGAACTTTCGGGGATGGTTCACGCTTTCCGACGAACAGCGAGCCGAAGCCACGGCGAGGCTGGAGGCCATCGATTACGCCGATGTCGGCGATTTCATCGACCACGTGGACTACGCGGTCAATCTGATCGGCATAGACCACGTGGGCCTGAGTTCAGACTTTGACGGCGGCGGCGGCGTTGTCGGCTGGTGGGATGCGTCGGAGACGGCCAATGTCACCCTGGAACTGGTACGCCGCGGCTACAGCGAAGAAGAGATCGCCAAACTGTGGGGCGGCAACCTGTTGCGAGTCTGGCGAGAAGTGGAGGCATTCGCGGCCACTGCGCAAGCCGCCCAACCGTAGGCGCCGGTATCCCGCCTGCAACCGGACGCGCGCGCTAACGGGAAAACGCAGTCTCGAGAATGACGGAGGAATTGGTTCGCTCTATCCCGGGCATATCCGCGATACGGTCCAGCAGCACATTCAACTCCACCGTGGATGACGCGGAAACCACGGCGATGAGGTCATAGTCCCCGCTGATGGTGTAAAGCGCGTTGATCTGTGGAACGTTCTTCAGTGCAACGTAGACGCTTGCCGTCAGTTTTTGTGCCACCTTGATCTGGACGTGGGCCGAAATCAGGCTCCGCTCGTAATCGCTGCCGTATTGCAGCGTGTAGCCAGCGATGACCTTCTCATGTTCCAGTCGCCTCAGCCGACTTTGAACGGTCGAGCGTGCAATACCAAGCTCTCTCGCCAACGCCGAGACGGGTATGCGCGCGTCGGCGCGCAATAAAGCCAGCAATCGCTTGTCCAGGTCGTCCATTCGCGCTATTCAGGGGTCAATGCTCCAGGGTCGGATTCTACGCCTGTGGCGGTCCGAACCGCCCTGGATACTTGTCGTTACTCGCAAGATGAGCACCGCTCGTAGCTTGCGGATTAGCCAAATTGACGAAAAATCTCGTCAATTCGCGTCGTTAACGCCACCAGCGCAAAAAAGCGCCCGTTCCCTTCGGCTTCCACCGCGACAATACTGAAGACTGACGTGGACGAGCCTTATGCGCGACGTAGTCTTGATCGGAAGCGGCAGAATCGGTGAAGCGATCTGCGCGCTGTTGCACGAGTCCGGAGACTACTCCGTGACGGTGGTCGATATTTCCCGGCAGGCACTGCAACGTCTCCCCGACCGCCCCGATTTGACAAAGCGCCGGCTGGATGTATCGGATTGCCAGGCACTGAAATCGGTGTTGGAGGGTCGCTTCGCCGTTCTGCATGCGGGCCCCTACTTCCTGACCGAAACCATCGCCAGCGCCGCCAGGGCAGCCGCCGTACATTACCTTGACCTCACCGAAGACGTCGCCAGTGCCGGGCGTGTGCGTGCGCTCGCACTCGATGCCGAATCCGCGTTCATTTCCCAATGCGGCCTGGCGCCGGGATTCATCTCCATCGTGGCGAACGACCTGGCAAAACGGTTCGATACGCTTGACACGGTGAACCTGCGCGTCGGCGCGCTTCCCGAATACCCGACGAATTCGCTCAGTTACAACCTGACGTGGAGTACCGAGGGCGTCATCAACGAGTATTGCGAGCCCTGTATCGCGATCGCAAACGGCCTGGTGACGGAGGTTCCGCCATTGGCGAAGCGAGAGGAATTCTCCCTGGACGGCATCGACTACGAATCCTTCAACACGTCCGGGGGACTTGGAACCCTGGCCGACACCCTGGCTGGACGCGTCAGAAACCTCAGTTATCAGACCATTCGCTATCCGGGTCATCGCAAGATAATGAAAATCCTTCTGCAGGACCTGCGCCTGGCAGAGCGCCGTGATCTCCTCAAGAGCGTCCTGGAGTACGCGGTTCCCGAGACGGACCAGGATGTGGTCGTCATGCTGGTGACGATCACCGGCACAAAAACCCGGCGCCTCTTGCAGGAAACCTATGCCAACAAGGTCTACAGCGGCATGATCGATGGACAGTGCTTCAGCGCGATCCAGATCACGACGGCGGCCAGTATCTGTGCGATGCTGGATCTGTTGCGGCAAGCCAGATTGCCCCAGACCGGTTTCGTTCGCCTGGAACAGGCTTCTCTGGATGAATTTCTGTCGAATCGCTTTGGCCAGGTTTTTGCGCGGGCTGCCAATGGACCTGAGGCTCGCCATGAGACCATGCAATGAACGGCACCGACCGCATTGAGAACATCCTGAATGCTCTTGGCGTGTCGCCGGACACGCTTTCTGAAGGAGACATCGAAACCCGCAGCCCTATAAACGGCAAGGTGTTCGCGCGTGTCTCGGCAGTGTCCCGGATTGACGTATCCGAAGCCATCGGGCGTGCCAAACAGGCCTCGGAAATCTGGCGTAGCGTGCCCGCGCCGCGCAGGGGGGAATTGGTCAGGTTGTTCGCCGAGCAACTGCGTCGGAACAAGACCGCCCTGGGTGCCCTGATTACGGTCGAGACCGGAAAGCTCTATCAGGAAGGTCTGGGCGAAGTGCAGGAAATGATCGATATCTGCGATTTTGCCGTCGGCCTGTCCCGCCAGCTTTACGGACTGACCATGCCGTCGGAGCGACCGGGCCACAAGATGGCCGAGTACTGGCATCCCATGGGCGTCGTGGGTGTGATCACGGCGTTCAACTTTCCAGCGGCCGTCTGGTCCTGGAACACCGCACTCGCCCTGGTCTGCGGGAACGGCGTAGTCTGGAAACCGTCGGAGAAGACCCCCGTCACGGCGATGGTTTGCGAAGAGTTGCTGGAGCGCGAGGTGCGGGCATTTCGGGATGCCCCCGGCGGTTTGTCGCAGGTCATTATAGGTGATGCCGAAGCCGGCAAGGCGCTCGTGGGCGACACGCGTGTACCGGTGATCAGCGCCACGGGCAGCACACGCATGGGACGCGCCGTAGCGCCGCTCGTCGCACAGCGCTTCGCGCGTTGCATCCTGGAACTGGGGGGCAACAACGGCATGATCGTGACACCGTCGGCGGATCGCGAACTGGCCGTGCGCGCAATCGTGTTTTCAGCCCTGGGGACCGCGGGCCAGCGCTGTACTACGTTGAGGCGTGTCATCGTCCACGAGAGCATCCACGACGATCTGCTTCGAGCCCTGAACCGCGCGTGCCGCTCGGTACGGATCGGTGACCCGTTTTCTGAAGAAAACCTTATGGGCCCGCTGATCGATCGCCAGGCCTTCAAGGGAATGCAGCAGGCTCTAGCCGCAGCGAGGGCGGCCGGATTTCGGGTACGCGGCGGCGAACGCGTGACGGTGCCCGGCCTGGAAGGGGGCTACTACGTGGAACCGGCCATTGTCGAAGCCAGGTATCAGCACGACATCGTGCGAACGGAGACCTTCGCGCCGATTCTCTACATCATGTCTTACCGTAAGCTGGACGATGCGATCGCCATGCACAACGATGTACCTCAGGGGCTGTCATCGTGCATCTTCACGAATGACCTCAGGGAAGCCGAAACGTTCTTGTCCGCAACGGGTAGCGACTGCGGCATCGCCAACGTGAATATCGGGCCCAGCGGCGCGGAAATCGGCGGCGCCTTCGGTGGAGAGAAGGAAACCGGGGGTGGCAGGGAATCGGGTTCCGACGCCTGGAAGGCGTACATGCGCCGTTGCACCGCGACGGTGAATTACTCGGGCGAGTTGCCCCTGGCACAGGGCATCAGTTTCGATCCTCCGTCGACGAAATAGCCTGCCGGGGAGTCCGGCAAGGCGTTCGGGCTCAGACCACTGCCAGAGAAACCAATCTCAGACTACCGTGAGGCCGTGCTTCGGCGCCTGACGGGCCACCGCCGCGATCAGGTCCTCGTCGAGTGGATTGCCCACCAGGAGTTCCTCTGCGGCACCGACCGACACGGGGCTTGAACCCACGGCGCCGAGATAAACAGCCGCGCAATCGACCGCATTGCTCTCGTCCACCCAGAGCGCGACGGCCACGGACAACACCGATTGTAGTACGTGCAGCGGGTATCCACGCAAAGGTTGCCGCCCAGCGTACCCATGTTGCGAAGTGGCTGTGAAGAAATGGCCGCAACGGAGCGGGCAAGGCCCGGGTAGCGATCGCGAATGACCGGGTTTCGCAGTACATCGGTCAAGGGCACTGTCCACCTGCACGGCACATGCGCCGAATTCGCCCAATTCACAACCGTGCTTGGTGCCCGTCAGCCCGCATTGCTCCCGCAAAACCTCCAGCAGCGTTTGATGCGTGGGGAATACCACGGCGCGGTCTTCGTCGATGAGTTACCGCGCACGCCGTTAGGCAAGATCAGGAAGGCCGAGATGCGGGACCCGTACTGGCGCGGGCGGGAAAGGAGAATTTGACGCCACGCACCGAGCGAATCGAACCGAAATGTTGCCAACCCGCAGCGATGAGCGCAGGAGTGTCGGCGACGGCGGGTCAGCGCGCTGGCAGCCCTTGGCGAAGGTCCCGCTGCATTCGCGACGGACTGCTAGGCGTGCCGGATTCTTGCGGCTACAATACCTCGCCCGTAGTCAGGGAATTATCCAGCGAGGAACGAGACCATGACCTACGTCGTCACCGAGAGCTGTATCAAGTGCAAGTACACGGACTGCGTGGAGGTGTGTCCGGTGGACTGTTTCCACGAGGGTCCGAACATGCTCGTCATCGACCCCGAGGAGTGTATCGACTGCACGCTTTGCGAGCCGGAGTGTCCGGTGGAGGCGATCTGCTCGGAGGATGACGTACCGGAGGGTCAGGAACATTTCCTGGAATTGAACGCGGAACTTTCCGAGCTATGGCCCGTACTGGCCGAGGCCAAGGATCCGCCCGACGATGCCGACGACTGGGAGGATGTCGAGGACAAGCTGGAACACCTTGAGCGGTAACCCTTTCCAGTTCCATATTCGTCAGCGCGAGACCGGGGTACCGCAGGAGATCCGGTAAACGCCTGATCGCGAGAGTCAGTCAGCGACGGTCAATTTCACCCGCGTCGCGCTACCAACGTATCGCCCCTTGCAACTGGATCGCGTCGTCGAGGTCAGGGTAATGCGCCTTGTCGTCAAGGCAGGCCGACTGCCTTACGGCTGCAGCAGGTAGGAGAACTTGAGGAAGAGCTGCTTGCCGTCGCGCTGCAGGTGGTTGGTGCGAACCATCTCCGTACCCGTTTCGGAATCGACCAGCGCGAAATTACTGGAATTGGTGTTGAAGCCCGCGTACAACGCCGACCACGGATTGATCACATACCGCACCAGCAGATCGAAGTTCAGATTCTCGTCGCTATTGAGAGAGGTCAGCTTGCCCGGGTCGGTTGCCTCGTGCTGGGCGATGAACCGCAGCGAGAGTTCCCTGGTGAACTGGTAGTTCCAGCGTGATCGAACAATGTGGTCGGTGAAAATCCGGCCCGCCCCATTCGGATCGTCCAGCTTCGTGTACAGGTAAGTAAGGTCGTGCCGCAGGCGGTCCAGCGGCCGCCAGAGCAGCTCGAAACCGGCGTTTAGCGACTCTGCCAACTCCGGCTCGTATCCCGGCAGGGGCGCCAGATTGATCGTCTCCCCCACCCCCAGCTCAAGGCTGAATCCCAACGTGGCGAACATCTGCGTTTCGAATTCCGCGTTCCACCCTTTCTGCCCGTAGTCCCGGTCGCGCATGAGTCCCGGAAAATCCTGGGGCCGCAGCCGCTCCCGGATGTCCTGGTAGGACAAGCTCAGTTCGGTTTCGCCATTCCAGGTCCAATTCAGGGACGGCATGATCTGCGAGTACAACCGCGATCCAGCCTGATCGACAATGTCGTTGATGACGACTCGCCCTCCCCAACTGTTGAGAGCTCCGCCTTCGGGCCAGAAAACGTATCTCAGGTAACCGTGGGCCGAGCGGGAATCCGGCTGATAATTGCGGTTGAAGAACCCGAGATCGGCCCTGAAGTCCTCACTGGTGTCGATGACGTGCGCGTGGGCTGAAACGTTGCGGCCGCTTCGATCGAAACGCGCGTTGAGCTGCCGGCCCCGCCGGTCAGCGTGAATACCGTCTTCAAAGCCGGTATCGATCGCCTGTAACTCGGTGGTCCAGTTCGGGTTCAGCTTGAACCGGGCATCGAGACTCGCAACCTGATTGATCTGATCGCCAAACTCCCGTTCGGTATAGAGGACACCCACGCGACTCTGCTCGGAGATCTCCCGAAAAACGCGCAGGACGCGGATGTCCGCCGCCTCCCCGGCCAGGGCGTCGTCGGAGCCGAGCCGCTGCCCGGGTGCTGCGTCGTCGATCATGAGCGTACCGAAACCCCAGCCCCCCTGCTTGCCGGTGAAACGCAGACCTGCGTCGGGGTCCGCGATGCGACGGGTGAATACCAGCGTGGTCTCGGTATTGAAGTAGTCCGCGTTCTCGATGAAGAACGGACGCCGCTCGTCGAAACGCACCTCGAAACGCTCGTTCACCGTCACCTGCGGTTCGTCCGACTCCACCTGGCTGAAGTCCGGGTTCAGGGTGGCGTCAAGCACCAGGCTGTCCTGAAACACGAACTTGGCATCCAGCCCGATGTTCTCCTCCGAGTTCTCGTTGAAGGCCGGACCGCCGGTCGCACGAGCATCCAGGACATCGAAGGATCGTGCAAATGCGAACGGAATAAGCTGGATATTCCGGCCGGGGGACACGTCGCGTACGCCCTTCAGTATCCCTGCCTGATTGAGCCGACCTTCAATGGTCGACAGGTAGCGCGGCCAGTGGGACTGTTCACTGAGTCGAGGAATCCGCCGTTCGAACATCACGCGCCATACCTGCTCGCCGGTATCCGGAAATCTCAGGTTCCGCAGCGGAATCGTCATCTTGACCATGTAGCCGGAATCGGTGAGCCGCGCGTCCGTATACCACACGGCTTCATACGAAGTGTCGAAATTGGATTGATTCGCAATCTCCGACCAGCGCCCGTCCACCTGGACGCCCAGCGGCGTGGCCCCGAACCCGTAGGCGTTACGCTGATCGTTGAAGGTATCGATCAGTACGGCCACAAGATCGTCGTCGCCGACATTTTCGCGGGGCGCGAGGTTGGCCCGGACAAGTTCCGGCTCCTCGTCGAAGGCCAGAAACACCGCGTACAGGTTGCGATTGTCGTAGGCCAGGTAGACCGTGGTGTCCTGGCTCGCAGGCATCCCGTTGTCGGGTTCGCGCTGCACGAACCCCTCGACGCGGACCATCATCGATGCAATTTCAGACGATGCCGTCATATCGCGGAACTCGTCGAGTTCCGGGGCTTGATCGATGTACGGGATGACCAGTTCGTCGACCTGCTGGGCGGCGGACCATGGGCTCCAGCACCATAGCAAGGGAACCAGCAAAACCAATGTTCGGATGCAGCCGGCCTGCTGAACATCCGTTGGAGAAAAATTTCGACTCATTTCTCGCCGATACCCTTATGGCGCCCCCATCTTGCGGCCTATGTTATCTACTATTGCGCGACGCCAGACGTGAAACTATGTTCATGCGGCGCACCATGTGAACTGGATGCGCGCCAATTCTACGGCCATGCACTTTCCACTGGACCGATGTCTTCCAGCCATTCGCACTTATGGCCGTAGTCCTCCATGAATCAAAACGCCTTGTCCAAACCCGCTTGTGCGAGAACGGCGTTCGCAGTGTGTCGCGATTTGATATTGCCGTCTACGGGGAAATTCTTCCCGGAAATCGGACTGAACCAGATTTCATGGTCCCCGCGCCCTTGGCGAGTCAGTCGGCATCCAGCTTCCCTCAATCTCTTCTTCACCGATCTCGTGTAACTGGCAATCATCCCGCCAATTGGATCGTCTCAAGTCTGCTTGACGTCACGCGTAACGGAATCGTCCTGGAAGGCGGTTCATCGATCAGATGCCGGTTGAGCTCGTACAATTCCGGTACAAGCTCGCGAACCTTTCGCACCAAGTCCCGCTGCGAGCCAGCTTCGGCGACCAAGCCCGGAAAATCCGTGTCTGAGATGTACCAGACTCCTGCGTCGTCATCCCACGAAATCGTCGCAAAATATGTGTGGTCCATGTCACCTCCTACGGCTTTGCAGCCAATCGAATTCGATCGCACCGACACACCCTTGTAGTACTATCCCCTGGCACCCGTCCAGAAATCGTATTCCGGCGGATCTCCGCCCTCGCCGGGTTGCTTCCGGCGCGGTTCAGTCATTCACGCGGATCGCCCGGCGGAAAGTGTTCAGGCGGCTTCAAAGACAACCCGACCTTCCCGCAAGGCAGGCTTGATGACCAGCGCGTGGCTGTTCCTGAACCGTTGAATGTCGTCGGGCGTCACGACCACGATGTCCACCGCGGCTCCCACGCCCCACAGGTTTTCGTAGATGCGGCCAGCCAAGTCACGTCGATGCACCCCGCCCTTGACCACGAGCAGGTCCACATCGCTGTCCGGTCCCATGTCACCGCGGGCGGCGGACCCGAACAGGACAATCTTCTCCGGGGCCGCTACTTCCACCACACGGCAGACAATGTCTTCCAGGATGCTTCGATCAATCGTTCCCATGGCGCCTGCAGACGACGTGCTTGATTCCCTCATGTCCAACTCTCCGCTACGCGCTAGTGCGGCTCATTCAGTCAGATTCCCTGCTCAGCTGACGGGCGGTTCGTTATTATATGTCGACATGAGTGGCGCCGTGCGCGACGTGTACGATACGGTCGTCCGCCTTCCCATTCAGCAGAGGAACGCAACGACATCATGATCATCGACTGCCACGGCCACTACACCACCGAACCTCAACAGTTGAAGGACTACCGCGAGCACCAAAAGCAGGAAGTAGAAAAGGATCCGTTTCACCAGGCCGAGACGGTCGATCTCAAGATCACCGACGACCAGTTGCGCGAAAGCGTGGAAGGCGCGCAGCTCAAGTTCCAGCGGGAACGCGGCACGGATCGGACCATTTTCTCGCCCCGGGCCAGCGGCATGGGGCACCACATCGGCAATGCCTCCACCAGTCTCACCTGGAGCATCCAGTCCAACAATCTGATCTATCGGCTCACCCAGCTCTATCCGAACAACTTCATCGGTGTCTGCCAACTGCCGCAGTCGCAGGGAACCGATCTTCAAGCCAGTATCGGCGAGCTCGAACGCTGCGTTGAACAACTCGGCTTCGTCGGTTGCAACCTGAATCCCGACCCGAGCGGCGGCTCCTTCGATGCACCGCCGCTGGGGGACCGTTACTGGTATCCGTTCTACGAAAAGATGTGCGAACTCCGGGTCCCGGCGATGATCCACGTCAGCGCCGCCTGCAATCCGGCGTTCCACACCACCGGGTCGTATTACCTTAGCGCTGACACCACAGCGTTCATGCAGATGCTGACTTCCGATCTGTTCCGGGATTTCCCGGACCTGAAGTTCATCATTCCCCATGGTGGCGGAGCCGTGCCCTACCATTGGGGCCGCTTCCGCGGGCTAGCCGACATGTTGAAACGCCCGCCACTGGACGAACTCCTGCTAAGCAACGTCTTCTTCGATACCTGCGTCTATCACCAGCGGGGCATCGACCTGCTGCTCGACGTGATGCCCATCGACAACATCCTGTTCGCTTCGGAAATGGTCGGCGCCGTACGCGGTATCGACCCGGAGACGGGGCACCATTTCGATGACACGAAACGATACATCCTGGGCAACACGAAAATATCCGACGACGACCGCAAGCAGATATTCGAGAGTAATGCGCGGCGTGTTTACCCTCGGCTGTCGACGGCCATGGGTGCCTGACACGGGTACCGCGTCGGTCATCCATCGCGGCCCTTGGCGCCTTGCGGCGCGGCCGGGCCCTGCCAATCGTTTTCCCCGGAAACCGGAGCCAACGTATTCCCAAACACTCACATCACTATCATCCCGATCCCGACCACACGCCGGAGGGGCACCATGTCGGCCCGGACCTTGAAGGTCCGATAGAACAGCACCCGTTATGGCAACGGGACAACGTTGTGTTGACGAGCGTGTGTATCGACATCGGATCGGCGGGCACCCAGATCCTCTTCTCGCGAATGCATCTGCGGCGCCAGGCCGTGGATCTCTCCACGCGCTATCTGGTGGTTCTGCGCGAGACCTTGTACGAGTCGCCGGTCAGTCTGACACCGTACCGCGACGAAACACTCATCGATGACAGAGCCCTCGGTTCGATTGTCGACGCTGCCTACCGCAACGCGCATCTGCACCCGGACGACATCGACACCGGCGTCGTCATCCTGACCGGCGAGGCGCTGCGGCGAGAAAACTCGGAGCGTATCGCCCGGATCCTCTCGGAGAAATGCGGTGACCTGGTCTGCGCCGCGGCCGGTCACCACATGGAGGCGCTGCTCGCGGCGCACGGCTCCGGCGCCGTGCAGGCCTCCCACACCCGCGGGGAACGCATGCTGAACATCGATGTCGGCGGGGGCACGACCAAACTCAGCGTGATCGACAAGGGCAAGGTGCTCTCCACCGCCGCCATCCACATCGGCGGCCGCCTCGTCACCGTCGACGACGGCGGACGGATCGAAACGCTGGCCCCCAGGGGCCTGCGCCACGCGGCCCGCGCCGGTGAGCGTTGGCAGGTGGGCGATGCGGTCACTTCCGCGGCGCTCGACTCCGTCGCCGAATCCATGGCGAACGATCTGGTGGCGGCTCTCACGGAACCGGCGCCGCCGCCGCCGGTCACGGACCTCTACCTGACCGGCCCGATCGCGGAATTGGAGAATATCGACAGCGTCATCTTTTCGGGCGGCGTGTCGGAGTTCGTCTACGGCCGCGAGCACCGCGATTTTGGAGACCTCGGCCGGCGTCTGGGCAACGCGCTGCGTCGGCGCATCGATTCCGGCGCGCTGCCGTGGACCGTACTGCCGGACAGCCCGGGCATTCGCTCGACCGCCCTCGGCGGATCGGAATTCACAGCCCAGTTGAGCGGAAATACCGGCTACATCAGCGCTCCCGAGGCGTTGCTTCCGCGGCGCAATGTCCAGGTCGTGCGCCCCGACTTTCACTTCACGGATGACTTCGACGCGGGCCGTCTGGTCGAGGCGATTCGCCGCCGCATGGAGATGTTCGATCTTGACGGCGTCGACGCCGATGTCGTGCTTGCACTGCACTGGGAGGGGCGACCGGAGTTTCGGCGAATCCAGGCGCTCGCCGAGTGCATACGGCGGGGGTTGGACGAGCGAATCCATCGGGGCAGGCCGATTTTCGTGATTCTCAATGCCGATATCGCGCTGAACCTCGGTGCAATCCTGGGCGAGGACCCGCGCATCGCAGGCGACGTCATGGTCATCGACGGCTTGACGCTGTGGGACTTCGACTACGTCGACCTCGGCAGACTGCGCCTGCCCTCGCGCACGGTCCCGGTGACGATCAAGTCGCTGGTTTTTCGTGACGCCCCCGGCACCTCACGAGGCGAAGCAGGCGGGCGGCCCAACCCACAGGGGGCCGCGAAGCCGGCGGCGCCGGCATGAGTCGAACGTCATGACCGTGCCCGTGTTGAAAACAGTGACCCGCACCCAGGGCAACAATGCCGCGCTCAAGGACGGCACCGTCGCGCCGGCCGGTTTCCATCTCGACTTCGAGGAAGTTCCAGTGCTCGTGCATGCGTTTCGACGCATGGTGCGCGGACTCGAATTCGATGTCTGCGAGATGGCACTGACGACGTACCTGTGTGCGCGCGAGCATGGCGTTCGTTTTACCGCCCTGCCGATTTTCCTGGTGCGGGCGTTTCATCACGGGGCGATCGTTCACAACGCTCGCTTCGGCCCGCTCAAGCCGAAGGACCTCGAAGGGCAACGGGTCGGCGTGAACCGGGGTTATACGGTCACTACGGGTGTGTGGGCGCGCGCGATACTCCAGGAAGAATACGGGGTCGACCTGAGCAAGATCACCTGGGTCCTGTCCGGCGACGAGCATGTCCGGAGCTACGAAGCACCCGCCAACGTTCTGTCCATCGAGCCGGGAAAGACGATCGGGCAATTGCTCGGCGCCGGCGAACTCGCCGCGGCGATCAACATCGAGCCGGACGATCCCGACGTTCGGCCGCTGATTCCAAACGCGCTGGAGGCCGGATTGGCAGCCTTCGATCAGCGCAGCCACTACCCCATCAATCACCTGATCGCGGTCCGTGACGCGGTACTCGAGCGCCACCCGGAGGCGGCTGTCGCCCTGTTCGATGCCTTTGCCCGATGCAAAAATCTGTATCTCGAAAAACTCCGCGAACGGCCGCCGACGGAGTTCATGGGCGCGGATCGAATCAACTTTCGAATGATGGGACTGCCGAGCGATCCACTGCCCTATGGGATCGCACCGAACCGCGCCGTCCTGGAGGACCTGATCGCGCATGCCACGACGCAGAAGATTCTGCGGCGCCCTGTGACGATCGAATCGCTCTTCGCGCCGTCGACGCTCGAGTTGATGGCCTGATTCGCGGTTCGTTTAGTGCCCTACGCGCGATTTCGACCGCGTAAGTTGTTGAGATGAATGCAATCAAATCTACGTTTGTAAACTTGGGGTAAGACTCAGGGCAAATGGTTAACCTATTGCGCGGCATAGGTTAAAATTCTCCGGGTTTTTTAACATATGCCCTGTCAGCCAGGAGCCACAATGCCACCCTCCGAGCAATTGTCCGACCTGCCGCCCTCAGTGGACCTCGAAACCCGACCAGTGCTAAAAGCTCTGAGTAAGGCGAATCGAGCCCTGGGCGAATTGAAAGGGCGGGCATCCACCATCCCCAACCCGGGGATTCTCGTCGACACCCTGACCCTGCAGGAGGCCAGGGCCAGTTCGGAGATCGAGAACATCGTCACGACTCAGGACGAATTGTTCCAGGCGGAACTCTTTCCGGAACGTTCCGGTTCCGTCGCTGCAAAGGAAGTCAGCCGATACGGCAGCGCACTAAAGCTCGGCTTCGAGCGCCTTCGTCAGCGGCACGGGATTATCACCAACAACGATCTCATCGACATGTTCTGCCTGCTGAAAATGCGGCAGAACGAGGGCTTCCGCAGCGTTCCAGGTACCGTTCTCAGGCACGAGGGCTCCGGGCAAGTAATCTACGAGCCGCCACAGGACGCTCGGGAAATCGTCCGCTTGATGGGCGCACTGGAGACGTTCATCAACGACGACGGTGCGTGCTCACTGGATCCGCTGATCAAGATGGCGCTGATACATCACCAGTTCGAGAGCATCCATCCGTTTTCCGATGGAAACGGTCGCGTCGGACGCATCCTGAACGTGCTGTACCTGACGAAAACCGGCTTGCTGGAAGCTCCCATTCTCTATCTCAGCCGCTACATCACCCAGCACAAAGAGGCGTACTACCGCTTGCTACAGCGCGTACGCACCCATAACGCCTGGGAGCAATGGGTGTTGTACTTGCTGGCGGCCGTTACCGAGACGGCAGAGGTTACGCTGCGGCAGGTGATTGGCATCCGCAAACAAATGGCCGAAGTCAAGCATCGCATGCGCACGGAACTGCCGCGCATCTACTCGCAGGAGATGCTGAACAACCTGTTTCGCCACCCGTACACGCGCATCGGATTGGTGGTGAACGATCTGGGGGTGACGCGGCAGACGGCCGCGAAGCGATTGCAGGTGTTGACGGAGCATGGGTTTCTCGCGCGACATCGCGCTGGACGAAGTAGCTATTATGTCAATGAGAATTTGGTCAGGTTGTTTTTGGCAGCTTCCCATTCCTCAACCGAAGACGGGGAGCAGGGATGAACAGCGAAAGGACGCGGGCTGCTTGATGGAGCAGGCTATTTGCGAGACGCTGCGCCCTTGATCTGGCGCGCGGCGCGCACGTCCTCACTGAAGGCGTTGATGGCGTCCAGTGCAATACGGGCGACGTTGGCGTAGGTCTCTATTTCCTCGTCGAGGTGTTTCGCGCCGTAGCCGATCGCCGCGTGGAGCATGCGGACACGTCCGTCGAGCCATGGCCCGCCCCCGAATCCCCCGATCACGGGGATCGAGACGGCGGCGGCGACCGCCGGCCCGGCGATGGGCCCGGAATTGGTGAAATCGAGCATGACGGCACCCGCCTCCTCCAACATTTTCGCCTCCGATACCAGACGCTGGGTCATGTCCGCGGGCACCTCGGCAGTGGCCAGCGCACGGTATTCGATACCGTACCGGGCCGCCGTATGCGGGGTGATCCCGAACTGCGCCCACACGGCGATACCGGCCGCGGCCATCGCGGTGACCGCTTCGGGACAGTCGGCCGCGCCATCGAGCTTGACCATGTCGGCGCCGGCTTCCTCGACGAAGCGCAGGCCCGCCCGCACGGCGGCGGCCGGACTCTCCTGCAACGGACCGTAGGGCAAATCGCAATTGAGAAGGGCGCGGGACGTGCCGCGCCGAACGGCCTTCGCCACCGTCAGCATCTCGTCCATGGTCACTTCCAGCGGGCTCGGGTGGCCCCAGAGATTGATGCCCACCGAATCGCCGACGGACATGATCTCCACGCCGGCGCGATCGGCAACGCAGGCCATCTGATAGTCCCAGACAACGACGCCGACGATCTTGTCACCGTCGCGTTTCATCTGCCGGAGTTGAGGAATCGTCGTTCTTTCGGTCATTGGCGCTGCGCCGCGATCGGCTTCGGGCACTGGCCGGACGGGCCGTTCGGCTGTCCGGCGATCTCTGTCCGACGACCCCGTGACCGTCGGCGTTAACCCGTCTACAATGCGCGAGCCGTTGGAGTTTAACCGATGCTCACCAGGGAGAAGAACGACCTCCTGACCCGGACCGGACCGGGAACGCCCATGGGCGACTTGTTCCGGTGTTTCTGGCACCCGGCGTTGCTGGCGGAGGAGCTGCCGGAGCCCGACTGCCCGCCGGTGCGCGTGCAGTTGTTGTCCGAACGCCTGATCGCGTTTCGGGATAGCGAAAACCGCCTGGGTCTGATCGATGAGTTCTGTGCGCATCGCTGCGTCTCGTTGTGGTTCGGCCGCAATGAAGAAAGCGGCCTGCGTTGCCCGTATCACGGTTGGAAGTACGATGTGTTCGGCAATTGCGTCGACGTGCCCTCGGAGGCCAATCCGGAATTTCGCCACCAGATACGACTCAAGTCCTATCCCATGGTGGAAAAGGGCGGTGTCCTCTGGGCATACATGGGCGCTCCGGAGCGGAAGCCGCCGCTGCCGGAGTATGAATTCTGCACGGTCCGGCCGGAGCGAAGATTCGTTTCAAAACGCCTGCAGGAATGCAACTGGCTGCAGGCGATGGAAGGCGGCATCGACTCAAGTCACGTCTCGTTCCTGCACAGCGGGGCCTTGAATACGGATCCGCTGTTCAAGGGCTCCGAGGGCAACAAGTACAACATGGCGGACCGCCGCCCCGTGTTCGAGGTGGCCCAGAACACCGGCGGCCTGCTGATCGGCGCCCGGCGAAACGCGGAGGACAACCGCTATTACTGGAGAATCACGCAGTGGTTGATGCCGGCGTTCACCATGATTCCGCCCCGGGCCGATCACCCCGTGCACGGTCATTTCTGGGTCCCCATCGACGATGAGAATTGCTGGGCCTGGAACTACGACTACCAGGTGTTGCGGGACCTGACCGCCGAAGAGCGCCGGGCGATGGAGCGCGGCGACGGCATTCACTGCGAATACATCCCCGGCACGTATATCCCGCTGGCAAACAAGCGTAACGACTACCTGATGGACCGCGAGGCGCAAAAAGCGGGCACCACCTACAGCGGCGTTCGCGGTATTGCCATTCAGGATGCGTCGCTGCAGGAAAGCATGGGGCCCATCTGCGACCGGACCCGGGAGAAGCTCGCACCGACCGATCGCGGCATCATGCTGGCGCGCCGGCAAATGCTGCAGGCGATAAAGGAGTTGGAGGCCGACGGCAACCCGCCGCCCGGCGTGGATCCGGAGACGCACAAGGTTCGCTCCGTCGCGGTGCTGCTGCCGAGAGACCTGGCCTACAAGGACGCCGCCCGGGAACTGTTGCGGGTCATTCCCGGCAAGTCTCACGCGTCCGTGTAGCAGTAGCCCGTGGCCAAAATCCCGGTGCGACGCGGGGTTTTCGCCACGGGCTGCTAACGCTCCCAGGGAAGGGGCCGCAAGCGATCGGGGTTACAAACGTAATTTACCCCCAGGGAAGGAGCGACATATGGATCACGCCTGGCGCATCCTCTCCCCCCAGTGACCGTATCGCCAGATCGGTGTCTTTGAGCCCCAACCGGTGAGTCGTCATCAGCTCGAGCGGGAACCTGTCCGAGGCGAGTTGCTTCAGCGCCAACTCACAGGATTGATAGTTGTGGCCGCGGGCGCTCTTGACGGTGACGTACTTGTTCGTGATCCGCGCCAGCGGGAAATCGGGAAATTTCGCCACCTCGCCCTGGACCAGTATCGTGCCGCCCTTGCGTTTCAGCGCTTCGATGCCAAGGAGAACGGGCGCGGTTCCCGCGCCGGCGGTGCAATCCAGGGAAACGTCCACGCCCGCGCCGCCGGTGATTTCCCGGATCCGCTCCAGCGCGTCTTCCGCTTCGACGTCGATCGCATGGTCCGCGCCGAGCTTCAGCGCCACGTCGAGCCGCGCCCTGTCCCTGGAGGTTCCGGTGACGATGATCAGCGATGCGCCCGCCTGCTTGCATGCCACGGTTTGGGAGAGTCCCTGCTGGCCCGGACCCTGCACCAGAACACGTGAGTCATACCCGACTTCGCAGTCGAACAGAGCCCACTGGATCCCGTTTGCCATCGGCGTCACGACTCCGGCGAGTTCGGGCGATACCCCGTCGGGCACCTTGTGTACCACCGCATTCCAGGGGAGGTACATGTACTCGGCAAAGCCACCCCAAAGGTGCGGGGGGCGCTCGGCCGTTGTGTAACCGAAGCGAATGGCGTCCGGGTTGCGCCGCCAGTCCGTGCCCGCGCACAGTCGGTAGTCGCCCCGATGACACCATTCGCACGCAAAGCAGGGAACGTAGTGCTCGACGAAGACAAGGTCGCCTTCCCTGACGCCCTTGCGCTCGACAAACCGGCGTCCGGCCCGGGCGATATAGCCGATGTTCTCGTGGCCCATGATCACCGGCGCCTCGATCGGCGGCTCGGCGTAGAACTTGACGTCCGTCCCGCAAATGCCGGCGACTTCCATCTTCAACAGCGCGCTGTCCTCGGACACCTCGGGCATGGGGTATTCACGAAACTCCGTCCTGTGAACCCCCGTGCGAACCGCCGCAAGTACCTGTTTGGTCATCATTCCCCCGCGAGAGCATCGGGCATCGGTGGAAGCGTCCGCCGCTCCAGGCTATAGGGCTCGTCCATTTTCGGTTCGAGTCCCTGACCGGCTAACGCATCGGCGAACATTGTGCGCACGACCCGGCTTTCGTCGGCATAGTCGATCTGGTGGCCGCCGATGCGCCTGCTGATCCAGGCTTTCGGTACGCCCTGGGAATTGCGAATCGCGACCCCCTCGTATTTGAAGGCCAGGTACCGCGCCGGCTTCGCGCCCGTATTGAAGTGCTGGTGATACCACATGTTGGGCGGTGTAATCAGCGTGCCCGGCTTCCATTCGTAACGGGTCGGTTCCTCTCCCTCCGGCCACATCAGCGTATAGCCTTCCCCGGAAAGAATGATGACGTGCGCGCCCGGGCCGTGGGCATGGGCTTTCTTGTAGGTCGCGACCGGCACCTGGGAAATGTGGCTGTTAAGCGAACTTTTCGCCATGTTGAAGCGGATGTGCCCTCCCCCGGCACCCCGTTCCTTCGCCTCCACCAGCGGCAGGTTCACCGCATCGGATACAAAGTTGGTTTCCAGCAGGAAGCCGCTGAGATCGCCCTTCGGCGCAAAGTAGTCAGGCTCACCGGAAAAACGGCTCTTGAAGTCCACGGGCGTGTCGAATATGAATTCGGGTTCTTCGAAGATGTTCATGATCGGCGGCAGGTTCGTGACCGCGACGAACCGTACCGGTTCCTCACCCGAGCCGTTGAAATGCTGGTGCCACGCGTTCACCGGAATGGCGAACAACGATCCCGCCTGCCACTCGAACGAGGTATGTTGCCCGGCGTCGTTCCAGACCATGGTGGATCCGCGCCCGCCAAGAATCATGATCATCTCTTCGTAGAGCTGGCGCTGCTCGTTCAACTTGCCGCCGGGCTCGATCTCGCACACATAGCAGTCATTGGAGGTTCGCGTGGCGTCGTGATTGATGTAGACGGCGCGGCCATTGCGCCGGGGCCATGGTTTCAATTCCACGGCACGCAGATCCGGAACGTAGATCCCGTCGATGATGTCGAGCCCTTCGTTCCTCACCCAGCGCGTATAGGGCGTTTGCTTTTCCTTCGCGAACTTCTTCGCCATGTCGTCCGAGACGATTGCTTGTCTTGTCATCTGTCCGTTGTTCCTCGCGAGCGGGCCACTGCGGCCCGTGCGGATTTTACTTCATCGGCGTGGGTTATAATCGCGCCGCTCGATGGATGGGAGTGCTATGGAGTACTACACGCTGGTGTTACTCGGCTGCCTGGTGGGCATGCAGCATGCATTGGAGGCCGATCACCTTGCCGCCGTGGCGGCGATGAGCGCCGGCCGCACTTCCCGGGGGGCGCTCGTGCGCCGCGGCAGCGTCTGGGGCCTCGGACACACGGCGGCGTTGTTGTCGATCTGCGGTGTCCTGCTGATGTTCGGGGAGAGCATTTCACCCGCCATGGAAGTCGCGCTGGAAGCCGCGGTCGGCGCGATGCTCATGCTCCTCGGGGGCAATGTTCTGCACTCGCTCTGGCGCAACCGACCGCATATTCACGTCCACGAGCACGCTGGGGGTGTGCGCCATGTGCACGCCCATAGCCATGTTGACGATGGCATGCCGCACGCCCAAAGCGCCCATCGCCACGAACACCGTGACCTGGGCCTCGGGCGCGCGCTCGCGGTCGGCATGATGCACGGAGCGGCCGGCTCGGCGGGCCTGCTGGTGCTCGCGGCCGCCGCCGACTCCCTGCTGAATGCACTCGGCTACGTGCTGGCCTTCGGCGTGGGTTCGATCGCCGGCATGGCCGCACTGTCCTTCGTCGCGTCCTATCCCCTGCGGCTGGTGGAGCGCGGCGCACGGTGGTTTCATCTGACTGCCACCGCATCCATCGGTTGCGCGGCCGTGATCATCGGTACGCGACTCTTTGCTGCAGGCTGGGGAGAAATCCTGTGAATCGATGCGCTGCCGATAACCACGAGGCGGTGCTCCGACGGGAACTGATCCGGGGAATTTCCATCCTGGAGCGCCTGGGAATCGTCGACTTCAACGGCCATTTCAGTTCCCGGCTCGACGATGAGCGTATCCTGATCAATACCGGGAGTTCGGTGAGAAGCGCCATCGGCCCGGAGGACTTCGTCATTACCGACACCAACGGGGAGGTCGCCGCAGGCGCCCCGCGCCCACCGGCGGAGCTGCCGTTGCACCTTGCGGTCTATCGGGCACGACCGGACGTTCGGGCCGTGGTTCACTGTCACCCGCACTGGTCGACGCTGCTGTCCAGCGCCGGACACGCCTACCGGATCACGATGGCGCAGGGCGCGCTGCTCGGTGAAGTACCCGTGTTTTCCACCCCGTTGTCGATCAACAACGCCGAAATCGGCAAGACCGTCGCCGAGGTGCTGGGTGGTGGCCGGGCCGCGCTGCTGCGTGCCCACGGCTCCGTGGTAGTGGGCACGGATGTTCTCGAAGCGACGGTGCTGGCTATCTATCTTGAACTCAATGCGGAGCGCCAGGTCCAGGCGGCCGCGCTGGGTGAGCCGTACGTGTTTTCCGATGACGAGATTCGCGTGTTTCAGCGCGGACTGGAGAAACGCGGCCTGTTCGAGAAATGCTGGAACTACTACCTGGCAAAGTTCGGCCTGCTCTCATGACGTTCAGGCAGCCCGCGGCAAGAGTCCCGCGGATTGGGCGGAAAACCGCCCCGCCGAAGACGGCTGATCGACCGAAGATGCAATCCTAGATGGCAGCTCCAGGCGCCGATAAGCCAAACGAAGTCGTCTGGGAGCGCTGGACCAGGAAGCGGACATTCGTGCGTGCCCTTGAAGGCACCTACGGCGCGCTCATGCACGAGTTGTTCTCCCAGCCGCGGGTATACTCGACGCGAAACATGCAATGGAAGGGCGGACCGCAGAACTTCGGCAAGAAAGTCATCAACCCCCAGGCCGTGAAAGTCGCGCAATCCATCGAATCGCACATCGACGTTTTCGCCCCTGGAGGGCACGGCCAGAAACACGGCCACATGAACAGCGCCGTTTTCTTCGTGCTCAAGGGCAAGGGACACGACGTGCACGACGGCGAACGGCTGGATTGGGAGGCAGGCGACGCGATGATCGTGGAAAATTGCTGCGTTCATCAGCATTTTTCCGATGACCCGGACGAGGAGACGATCGTGCTGATCATGAAGGCGAAACCGCTGTTTCTGTTCATGCACCTGATCTTTCAGCAAGTGGTCGAATATCCGCCGACGGAGCCGGCGCGCGGGCAGGAAAACTACGTCCCGCCGAATTCTCTTTGAGAGCCGGCGGCGGTCAAGCGCACAGGAAGAATTGAATGGATAACAAGGCTTCTTTCGTCAGTGAAATCGAGCGCCGGCGTGCTCGCAGCGGCGTCAGCGCCGATTTCTATGCGCAAGCCCTCGAGGCGTCGCGAGAGTTCCGCAGGGAGTACCGCAAGCGTACCAGGGTCGTGAAATCGCAGGACATGCCCATGGAGCGAACCGCCGACGGGCTCATCAAGCACATCGTCAACGAAGGCATGAACACCACCGAATGCTGTATCGATGTCTACATGCAGTTCATACCGGCAATTGGCGCTACCGGCACCAGCCGCCATCTTTCCGAGGAAGTCGCATTCGTCATCGAAGGCAGGGGGTACGATCTGCACTACGATGTGAGCTTCAAGTGTGAGGACGAATTCATCTGGGAGTGGGACACTACCCCCAGGAAATTCGAGTGGGGACCCGGAGACTACATCTATATTCCGCCGTACTGTGCGCACAAACGATTCAACGTCGAGCCGAAGAACGAAGCGCGGGTCGTGGTGATCAACAACCGGATGTTGAAGCCGATGGGCTTCCACTGGTTCGACCAGTTGGAGCCGGCGGAGGGCTTTGAAGACCTTTGGGTCCCACCAGCCGATTGAGGTGGATGCCTGTGGTCTTGCGTTGAGGATATATCTGGATAAGGAGCGGGTTCGGCATTCTCGGGGAACGGGAAGGAGGAGATCATGAAAGGGCAAAGTCGGGCCGCGCTATTGGCAGGTGCGATGGCAGTCGGAGTTTCCGTCCCGGCATCGTCGCACCACTCGCATTCGATGTTCGATCACGAACGGGAAGTGACCCTCACCGGTTCGGTGACGAAGTTTTCCTTCCGCAATCCACACGTTTTTCTGTTTGTCGATGTGGAGGACGAGAACGGCGAGACGGTGAATTACTGGGTCGAAATGTCCAATATCCCGAACATGATCCGGCGTGGCATCGGGTATACGACGTTCCAGCCGGGCGACGAGATCACGATCGACGTCTGGCCGTTGAAGGATGGTCGCCCGGGCGGCAACTACATCACGGTCATCGCCGCCGACGGGAAATTCTACGAATGAACCGGGCGTGCGGACAGCGGGTCCGGAAGAATCCGGGGGGAAACAAGATGAACGCAACCCAGACGATTACGGGCATGATCGCCGTGCTGCTAACCGGCGCTCCGTTGCCGGTCGCCGCGCAAACCATATTCACGACGGATGACTTTCGCCAGGACCGCGAGCTTTGGGCCGATCCGGCGTACTACCACAACAACACCGTCCCTGAGATGCAGAACATGGACCGCGCCGCCATCTACGGCTTGGAAGGTACCGGTGTGGTGGGCGCCCTGGACCTCGCGAGCCCGTATCCCTACACGAGCGCGTGGGAGCACTACCAGGCATGGCTGGAGGAGGCCGACGGCGGCACTCAGCATACGCGGCTGACGGTTCCCGACTGGCGCGGCCGCTTTGTGGGCGGGGGCGATCGATTGATCGGCGGGCCGAATCCGGCGAGTTCGGTCGTGCCGATGCTGACGCCGCAATATCAGGAGTATTTCGTTCAGGACATGAGCGCCCTCGCGGAGCGGCGCAGTTGGGGCCCGAATGCGTTCTGCTTCCCCGGCGGCTTCGTGACCGCGGTCAGGGATTCCGAGGAGTTCATCGCCACGCCGGAGAGGGTCTGGATACTGGGCGCGGGCAACAACAGAAACTACGTCCGCTGGATCTACACCGACGACAGCGGTCACACGGCCCCGGACTTTCAGTACCCGAAGTGGCACGGGGAGTCCATCGGCTTCTGGGACGGCGACACACTGGTTGTCCATACCAATCAACTCAGGGGATGGAAGGGCGGTCTTGGCGAGTTCACCGATAACCTTGAGACCGTGGAGCGCTACCGTCGCGTGGACGATACCATCGAAGGAGAGATCACATTCTACGATGCGGAGGTCTACGTGCGGCCCGTGCACTCGAAGCTCGCCTACGAGCTTGAGACCGACACGCGCCCGGAGCTTCGGCCGCTCTACAACTCCTGTACCGACACCAACGGACCCTCGACCAAAGTCTTCATGGACGAACGGGGCATTCTCAACGAGCGCCTGCCGGGCGACCCTCTCTACTGGGATGCGACGGACCCCCGCCCATGGGGCACGTTCATGAACATCAGCGAAGCCAGGTACAGGCAATATCGGGAGACGTTGCCAGCCGAGGTCGAGTGACGCCGCGGCAAGACCGGCAGGGCCATCTCGGATAGCGTTAACAGGCCCCGGGGTTAGTGCGTGTGATGGTGGCCGTGCGAGCCGCCGTATTCGTGCTCCGACGTAACCGCTTCTCCCTCCGCGTAGCCGGTCATCAGCGCTTCGATCAACCGCCGCAGGGGATCGTCCTCCAGCGGTTGATGCGCAGCCATGAATCCGGCCAGCCGGGCATAGACCAGGGGCTCCATGCAGAGGCGTTCATAGCCGCTGACTTCCAACGGCGCCGAGTCCGATCGGGTGGCGGCGGTCAATGTTTTGCGAAACAGGGAATCCAGGTGAACATGGAGGTCGACCACCTCTTCGCCGACGTTCTCCGCCTCCAACTCGGCGAGAAAAAAACGCGTATGCTCCACGAATCGGGCGTAGAATTCTTCCGCTAGGGATTCATCGGTTTCAATGTCGCCGCACATCGTTTACTCCGTTGGATTGGCATGGCAGGCGGGGATGATATCATCGCCGCCTTGAGGTGAGGCCGCCGGGAGTGCAGCCATGGCAGAGGGAGTCGTCTGGGAGCGCTGGAGCAGAAAACGGACGTTCGTGCGCGCCCTCGAAGGTACCTACGGCGCCCTCATGCACGAGTTGTTCTCTCAGCCGCGCGTGTACAAGATCCGGGACAGGCAGTGGAGGGGCGGACCGCAGAATTTCCACAAGAGCGTCATCAACCCCCACTCCGTAAAAATCGCACAGTCCATCGAGTCGCACGTGGACGTATTCGCCCCCGGGGGACGCGGTCAGAAACACGGCCACATGAACAGCGCCGTGTTCTTCGTGCTCAAGGGCAAGGGGCACGACGTGCACGATGGCGAACGGCTGGACTGGGAGGCGGGCGACGCGATGATCGTGGAGAATTGCTGCGTTCATCAGCATTTTTCCGACGACCCCGATGAGGAGACGATCGTGCTGATCATGAAGGCCAAGCCGCTGTTTCTGTTCATGCATCTGATCTTTCAGAAAATGGTCGAATATCCGCCGACGGAGCCGGCGCCGGGGCAGGAGAACTACGTCCCGCCGAGTTCGCTTTGAAAACCGCCGGCGGTCGACGACGCAGGATAATCTCCATGGGATCCCTGCTGAAAACCGTTACTTTCGCGGCCAGGTCGCTGCGGCGCGGGAGTGATCGCTCCAGGGTTTCGATCGTCGGCACGGCGGCCGCTTTCCTGGTGGCGGCGCTTGCGGCGCCCCTGCCCCTTCGGGCGGATGAGGTCTCCGACTTTTACGATGGCCGGCAGGTGCGTCTGCTCATCGGCTACACCGCGGGGGGCGGCTACGATACCTACGCGCGGCTTCTTGCCCGGCATCTCGGCAAACACATTCCCGGCAACCCGACGGTCGTGCCGCAGAACATGCCGGGCGCGGGCAGCCTGGCGCTTGCGAACTTTCTCTACAACGTCGCCCCGAAGGACGGCAGCGTCATCGGTACGTTCGCCCGCGGCATGGCGATGGAACCGCTGTTATCCGGCGAGGGCACGCGCTTCGACGCCAGCCGGTTCTCGTGGATCGGAAGCCTGAACAACGAGGTCAGCGTCTGCGTTTCCTGGCACTCTTCCGACGTCAGGACCATGCAGGACCTGCAGACCCGGCAGTTGATCGTCGGCGGCACGGGTTCGGGCTCCGACACGGATGTCTTTCCGACAGTTATCGCCAATCTCCTGGAGGCGAACATCAGGCTGATTTCGGGCTACCCGGGAGGCAACGATATCCTGCTGGCCATGGAGCGGGGCGAAGTGGACGGCCGCTGCGGCTGGTCGTGGTCGACCGTGCTCTCGAGGCGCCCCGAATGGCTGGCCGAGGGCAGGATCAACATCCTTGCGCAACTGGCGCTCCAGAAGCATCCGGATCTTCCGGACGTTCCGCTCATCACCGAATTCGCCGACAGCGAGGATGAATTGATGGCCATGGAGCTGATCTTCGCACGCCAGGTCATGGGCCGGCCTTACCTTGCCCCGCCGGATATCCCCGCAGAACGCCACGAGGCGCTGCGCCGCGCATTCGATTCGACGACTCGCGATCTGGAGTTCCGCGCGGATGCCGAACGCCTGCAACTCGAACTCAATCCCGTCAGCGGAGAGGAGGTCGACGCCCTCATCAACCGAATCTACGGTGCATCGGACAGCGCCGTGCAGCTTGCCGCGGACGCGATCACCAAAACGGATCGGCTGAATCTCAACAGCGGCCGATGAGCCCGAATTCCAGCAGCCGGACTTTTGCCACTGGCTGCTGGCGGAGTGCAGCGCGTCCCGTAACGCCGGGGTGCGTCAACTCCTAAGGAGATCAGGTGGAGGCAAGCGCGCTCGAGCTCGCGTCAACCGCGCTCGGGATCATGCTCGATCCCTCCCGGCTCATGGCCCTGGGCGCGGGTGTATTGGTGGGCCTGACGATCGGCGTGATTCCGGGTCTGGGCGGGATCGTCGGTATCGCCCTCCTCATTCCCTTCACGTTCGAGATGGACGCCTACTCCGCGTTCGCCTTTCTCATCGGCATGGGTGCGGTGACCACCACCTCCGATACGGTGCCCGCGGTGTTGTTCGGCATTCCGGGAACGACCGGGTCGGCGGCGACGATCCTCGACGGGCACCCGCTTGCGAAGCAGGGTCAGGCCGGGCGGGCGTTCGGCGCCGCCTACACCGCGTCGCTTCTGGGCGGCGTCGCGGGCGCCGTGCTGCTCGCCGTCAGCATTCCCGTCCTGCGGCCGGTCATGCTCTACCTGGGCTCACCGGAGCTCCTGGCGATCTGCATCTTCGGTCTTTCCATGGTGACGGTCCTCAGCGGCAAGGCGCCCCTGCGAGGCATGGTCGCCGCCGGAATCGGGCTGATGGTCGCCATGGTGGGCTCCGATCCCCAGACCGGCACCATGCGCTGGACCTTCGGTACGTTTTATCTGTGGGACGGGCTGCCGCTCGTACCTGTCACGCTGGGGCTTTTCGCTCTGCCGGAGCTCGCCGACCTGGCCATCGCGCGGCGCACCATCGGCGGGAATGCCGGCGTCGATACGCGGTCGGGCCAGCTCCAGGGCATCCGCGACGCGCTGCACCACTGGTGGCTGGTGCTGCGCTGCAGTTGGCTCGGCGCCGCCCTGGGCGCGGTTCCGGGACTCGGGGCCGCGGTGATCGATTGGCTGGCCTACGGCCACGCGCTGAAGACGGAGAAGGATACCGGCCGATTCGGTGAGGGCGACATCCGCGGCGTCATCGCGTCGGAGAGTTCCAACAATGCGAAGGAAGGCGGCGCGCTCGTGCCGACGCTCGCCTTCGGTGTCCCCGGCAGTGCGTCCATGGCCATTCTGCTGGGAGCGTTCATGATGCACGGCCTGGTGCCCGGACCAAGGATGCTCACGGACAATCTGGAGCTCACCTACTCGATCGTGTGGAGCATCGCGCTGGCCAACGTGCTCGGAGCTGGGTTGTGCCTTGCGTTCAGCAACCAATTGGCTCGCGTCGCCACGATTCGCATGGGACTGCTGTTACCGGTGGTCCTGGCCATCATCTTTCTGGGGGCTTTCCAGGGATCCCGGCAGTGGGGAGACCTTTACGTGCTGCTCGGATTCGGAGCATTCGGGTGGATCATGAAACGGCAGGGCTGGCCCCGCCCGCCGCTCATTCTCGGCGTGGTCCTCGGTGACATCATCGAGCGGTATCTGTTCATCTCCGTCGGCCGATACGAATGGGCCTGGATGACTCGGCCGCTGGTCATCCTGCTCTTCACGCTGGCGTTGATCGGACTCATGAGACCGTTACTACGCAACCTGCGCGCGGCGGTCGGCAAGGCTTCGGGGCCACGCTTTCGGGCGCGGTTCTCCCGGTCGGCGTTTTTTACGCTGTTGATCGCCGGAGTCGTCGCGGTTTCCATCGCCATCGCCTCGCGGTGGAACGTCGAGGCAAGGATCGTCCCCCTCGCCGTCGGTTATACGGCGCTGGCTTGCGCCGTCCTCAGCATCTTCAACGAAGTCTTCCTGCGCCCGGCAGCCGCAGAGGCCGGGGTTGAACCGGAGGGGCTGGCCCCCGCCGCCCGGGTGCCGGACGGGGAACCTGCATTGGACATCAAAACCTACCTCACCCGCGCCGCCGGGTTTTTCGCCTGGTGCGTGGGCTACGTCGTCCTTGCGAAGCTCATTGGCATGCTCGCCGCGATCTTCGTATTCGTCGTGTTGTGCGTGCGCTTCCAGGGACGTGAAACCCTGGTCCGCGGCTTGCTGCTGGCGACAGGGATGACGACGTTCTGCTGGTTGTTGTTCGACAGGCTCCTTGCAGTACCGTGGCCGCAGTATTTGCTGAGCGACATCGTCCGCAGCATCATGGGCTAGGCATCCTCCAGCCTGCCTGCGCGGCCGCCGGGCCTCACGCGACGCACGATGGCGCTAGGCATCCAGCGTGTTCGGGGCGAATAGCTCCTCGATCTCCGGTACCCGGCCGATCAGGTTCTGCTCGCACAGGAACCGCGGCAACGCCTCCAGCGACACACGATTCGGCTCGATACCGTAAGGCCAGAAATCGTCGCCCATCACGCGCCTGGTTGCTTCGGTCTCGGCAACCACCCACGGGAGCGTCAGCTTCAGCGCGTCGGTTTCCATGAGCTGCGCATACGCCCACTGCTTCGCCTCGACGAACGCTTCGTACAAACTGATAGCCGCCCACGGGTTGGCCTCGTACACCTCGCGGCGGAATACCATGGTGTGCATGATCGGGAAGATGCCGGTTCTCTCGTAATATTCCTTCTCCACCCGCCGATAGTCGGAAAAGAGCCGCCGCACCGGGGATGGGTCGTCGTGGAGAGAGCGCGGCGCGTTCGGCGAAATGATGGCATCGAGTTCGCCGTTGTCGAGCATCGAACCCATGTCCCGCTCAAGCGGCATGCGGTGGAGCACCACGTTCCCGGGCAGGTCGAAGTCGATCCTGGACGGCCGTTGCAGGCCATCCTGCGTGCCGCTGAACCATTCGATGGTATCCGGCGTAATGCCGTATTCCTGCATCAATATCCCACGGGCGAATACCGCAGCCGTCATGGAATACTCCGGTACGCCGATTTTCTTGCCGATCAGGTCGATCGGTTCGTCGATGCCGGCGTTCTTGTTCACGTAGATGCAGGAATGGCGAAACAACCGCGACGGAAACACCGGTATCGCCATGAACTTCTCGTCACCACCGGCACGCAGCATCGTGTAGTTGGAGAACGACAACTCCGAAACATCGAATTCCCGGTGCCGCAGCATTCGGAAAAACGTCTCGCTAGGGCGCGAGACGACGGCTTCGATGTCGATGCCCTCCGGGCGAATGCTCCCGTCCATCAACGGCCGGACGCGGTCGTAATCCCAGGCTGCCAAAGTGAGGCGTAATCGGCCCATGGTGCTTCATTCCAACCGGCTATCGCAATTGACTGCAGGGACAGACGGTGCCCAGTATAGGCCATTCAAGCAGTCGGCTTTCACAGGGTTCGGAAGCCACGGCACGCCCATGTTTCCTGGCGATAATGTGTTTCGTGTCAAGCGGTCAGCAATACCTTGTTCTGCCTGTATGCCCGGCTGAGCCTCTTGCCTATGAGCGCTCGCGTTCCAGCGCCGATACCCTGGTCCGAGGCGACGGCATGCCACTCGCCGATGGCGTCGACGACGCGCGCAATCACCTCCCGGGGCTGTCTCCAACCGCGAAAATTGGCTTGGCGAGCCAACTGTTTCACGGTCTTCAGCGGCGGCCGCGAGCCGTGTCCGACAAAGGCGGTGGCATGTTCGCCGTGGGGACTGGGGCTGAAGGTCACGTCATGGAACGGCGCCGATCGCCACTGGCCGTCGTCGTCCTGCAGGAAGGCCCAGTTCTTGCTGTGATCGTCCTGATTCAGTGCGAACAAATTGAACAACGCGCGAGCGAACAGACTCTGGCCGGCAGCCGGACTCTCGCACAGGATCTGGCCGGCTTTGATCAAGTCTTCGTAATCCACTGACGGTGCGCGAAAGTCCGCGTCCAGCAACCCGCACAGACTGTGCATGTGATAACGGCCGGCCGCCGGCGAAACACCCGGTCCATCAACAGCATCCCCCAGCCATCGGGCAGGGAATCAGCGCAAAGGCGCTCATGAGCTCAGAACGTCTTCGATGCTGCGCGGCGCATCCGGCGTTTTGCTCAACACCTCCAGCGGTTCCAGTTCGTCGACGCATTGCCACAGCAGGATGAACTGGCGCAATGAGATCTGCCCGGTGGTTTCAAATTTCTTTATCGTCGACGCGGGTACCGTGCTCGTCCGGGCGAGGGCCTCGCGGGAGAACTTCAGCCGCTTGCGCTTATGCCTGACCGCCTCCGCCAGTTGTTGCTGCACATCGGCGGCGGTCACGAGGGACAGAGTTTTCATGAATGAGCCCGTCATCTTGAATGGACATCATTATGTCCCAAATCAAGAATAAATGCCTGACACAGACACAATGATATCCAGAATCATCTGTCATGCGTGTACCCGGTCGGGCGCCAAGGCCTCGCTCGGTCCCGCAATTTCGCGCCCCGGTCATGGTGGCGTTCGACGGCCAGCTTGCCCATTCGGTGGCTTGAAATGGCGCCAACACGCCAGTACGGTTCCCGCACATGGGCATCCAACTGACACCGGCTGGCCGTCTGCGCTGGGACACTTCGGGGGCCGAAACGACCCCCACCGAGTGTTCACGCCTGCAAGGCGCCTTTCAGTCCGATTGGCGTGGCGCCCTTTTCACCCTGGCGGCGGACAAGGCGCCCGCTGGCGCCGCGCCGAGCGTGCGGTACTGGCAACGGTTCGCCGAGCGTTACCTCACCGCCCTGTGCCACGTTCCCGAGAGCGGCGAATGCTTCGAGGTCGAGACGCCGGCGGGCGCCGACTGGACCAACCTGCTGTTGGCCGCCCCACCCCTCAAGGGCGGCGAATACTTGTCCGAGGAAACGCTTCGGGGCGTTTGGCGGAGTCTCGACGAGTGGGTGCAAGAGCGCGCGGAATCGGCGGGAGGTTTGGCCGCATTCCTCGCGGCGCGGGCGCCGAAATGGCATCGGGTCGGACGCGTCTGCTTCCATCTGGCCGAAAACAGAAACGACGCCGCGCACCCCTTTGCCTTCATGGCGACCTATGCATCCGGTTTCGGCGCGGCGGGGCGGTTGAAACACTTGCCCTTGCGCAAGGCGCTGGAGCAGTACGCCGGAGCCGGTAACCGCGGGGCCCTCATCAAACTGCTGTCACCGGTGCACCGGGCCGCGGAGGCCTGCGGCTGGGTACGGGAATTGGTGGACTCCGGCGACGTCTACCGCGCCCTGGCCTGGCCGCCGGCACGGGCCTACCGGCTGCTGTGCAGCGCGCCGGAGCTGGAGGCGAGCGGCCTGTCAGTGCGGCTGCCGAACTGGTGGAGCAAGCGTCCCCGGCCACAAGTGTCGGTGACCATCGGCCGCGGGGCGCCATCCGCCCTCGGCGCCGACTCTATCCTGGACTTCGACGTTCGGGTCGCCCTCGGCGGGGAACCGATGTCATCCGAAGCATTGCGTGCATTGCTCGACGGGGAAGACGATCTGGTGTTGCTGGGCGGCCAATGGGTGGAGGTGGACCGGGACAAGCTGCATCAGGCCATCGAGCATTGGCGGAAACTCGAGCGGCAAGCTGCCGGCGGCGTCTCATTCGTCGAGGGCATGCGCCTGCTCGCCGGCGCCTCGGCGGATCTGCGCCGCCACGAAGAGGCGGAGCACGTGCACGCCTGGGTGCATGTCGAAGCCGGCGCCGCGATGCGCGAGATTCTCACCGGCTTGCGGCAACCCGGCGCCCTGGATGCGGTGGCGGTAAACCGCGAATTGCGCGGTACGCTGCGACCCTATCAACAGGCGGGGCTGAACTGGTTGCATTTCGTCACCCGTCTGGGGCTCGGCGCCTGCCTCGCGGACGACATGGGGTTGGGCAAGACCGTTCAGGTGTTGGCGCTGTTGCTGAGCAACCGCGAGGACGCCCCGCGTCGGCAAGCCGCGCCGGCGTTGCTGGTTGTGCCGGCGTCCCTGTTGGGCAACTGGCGCAGCGAGGCGGCTCGGTTCACCCCCTCGTTGAAGCTGTGCTTCCTGCACCCGGCCGAGACGGATCGGCAGACGCTGGAAGACATCGCGTCCGCTCCCGGGGATCGCCTGGCCGATGCCGACCTGGTCGTCACGACCTATGCGATGCTGATTCGCCAGACCTGGCTCCAGAACCTGCGCTGGCGGCTGATCGTCCTGGACGAAGCCCAGGCCGTCAAGAATCCCGCGACCCGGCAGAGCAAGGCGGTCAGAAAGCTCAGGGCTCATGCCCGCATCGCCTTGACCGGCACGCCGGTCGAGAACAGCCTGGGCGACCTGTGGGCGTTGTTCGACTTTCTCAATCCTGGACTGCTGGGCTCGCGCAAGGTCTTCCAGAGCTTCGCCAAGGAACTGCAGGCCCGCGAGGAAGACCGCTATGCACCCCTGCGCCGCTTGGTCGGACCCTACATCCTGCGGCGCCTGAAGTCGGATCGGAGCATTATCGCGGATCTGCCGGAGAAGACCGAGACCGCACGCTACTGCAGCCTGACTCAGGCGCAGGTCAAGCTCTACGAACAGGTGGTCCGCACCATGAAACAAGAGCTGCAATCCCGAGAAGGGATGGCGCGCCGCGGCATCGTGCTGCGCTCGCTACTGCGCCTGAAGCAGGTCTGCAACCACCCCGGTCAGTTTCTCGGAAATGGCGAATTTCGCCCAAACGACAGCGGCAAATTCCTGCGGCTGGCGGAGATTTGCGAAGAACTCGCTCAACGGCAGGAGAAGACGCTGGTCTTCACTCAATTCCGCGAGATTATCGATCCGCTGGCGGAGCGCCTGACGGCGGTCTTCGGCCGGCCGGGCCTCAGCCTGCACGGCGCCACCGGCGTCAAGCGCCGCCACCTGCTGGTGGAGCGTTTTCAGGACGAGGACGGGCCGCCGTTCTTCATCCTGTCGTTGAAGGCGGGCGGAACGGGGCTCAACCTGACGGCAGCTTCGCACGTCATTCACTTCGATCGCTGGTGGAACCCGGCGGTTGAGAACCAGGCGACCGACCGCGCGTTCCGCATCGGCCAGCGACGAAACGTGCTGGTCCACAAGTTCATCGCCAGGGGCACGGTCGAAGAACGCATAGACCGGATGATCGCGGACAAGCAGCAACTGGCGGAGGACATTCTCACCGGCGGGGGGGAGGTCAACCTCACGGAACTGTCCGACGACGAATTGCTCGACCTGGTGAGGCTGGACGTTACGCGCGCGGCATTGTAAGGGCAGCGCAAGGAAATCAAGGGGAACATTGAAGTGTCATACGGTATGTGGCGGCGGTACGTTCCGGTAGCTGAGCGGCGCGCCCAGGGGATTCTGGAAATGAGCCGGCTGCGCAAGGCCGGGAAGGACGTTCAACCGGTTCGAATCGAAGGGCGCACCATCGCACGGAGCTTTTGGGGAAAACGCTGGTGCGAGCACCTGGAATCGTTTTCCGACTACGCGAATCGCCTTCCGCGCGGTCGCACCTACGTGCGCAACGGCTTGGTCTGTCACCTGGAAATCCACCCGGGCCGCATCGACGCGATGGTCAGCGGTTCGGAGCTCTACGAGGTCCGCGTTCGCGTCGACAAACTCAAGGCCACCGCCTGGAAGTCCATCAAGCGCCGCTGCTCCGGCCAGATCGGCTCCATTATCGAGCTTCTCCAGGGCCGGTTGTCCGGAGGGGTAATGGCTGTCGTGACCGACCGCGGCAAGGGCCTCTTTCCCAAACCGAAAGAGATCGGTCTGAACTGCACCTGCCCCGATTGGGCGGACATGTGCAAGCACGTAGCGGCGGTGCTCTACGGAGTCGGCAGCCGGCTCGATGACAGCCCCGAATCGCTGTTCTCCCTGCGCGGCGTCGATGCCGCGCAACTGATCGACGCGGAGTTGGCGCTGCCCGGCGGCAAGGCGACGGGCGACAACACCCTGGCTGACGATGATCTTGCCGGCATTTTCGGCATCGACCTCGAAATGGAAGATGCGCCCGACGCGCCGGCGAAACGACCGAAAAAACGACCGAAAAGCGGGCGCGTCGCACAGGCCTCGGCAAAGCGCCGGCAGCCGCCCGCGCGGGAGAATGCCGCGGCCACGCCGCTCCCGAAACTCCGCCCGAGCGGCCAGTCGGTGGCCCGCCTGCGCCGGCGCCTGGGTCTCTCCGTCGCCGAATTCGCCCGGCTTCTCGGCGTCACGGCCGCGACGGTGTATCGATGGGAAGCCGCGCCCGGGAAATTGAAACTGCAAGCGCGGTCGCTGACCGCGCTGGGGCGCCTGCATCTCAAGTCCAAGGCGCCGTCTCGATGACCTGTATGGCCGACGCGACGACGCCCATGTCCAGGCTGGCGGGCGGGATTCGGTCACCCGCGCTTACGGCAGCATGAACAGCGCGTAACATCAATTGACACGGCTTGGCGATCCCCTAAGATTGATTCGTCATCGGATTCGCGAGTTCGGACCGCAACAACCCATGCTACGCCAATTCAATTGCCGGCTGCTCACCGTGTTTTGCCTGTTCGCGCTGGCTCCGGCCGGTGTGCTCGCGGACTATCCCGAAAAGGACATCACGGTCATCATTCCGTACAGCGCCGGCGGCGGCTTCGACAGTTACGTGCGCGGCGTCCTGCCGGTCATGCAGAAGTACCTGCCAAACGACGTCAATCTCATTCCGAGGAACATGCCGGGCGCGGGAGGGCGCAAGGGCGCCACGGCAATCTACCGCGCCAGACCGGACGGTTACACCATCGGTGCGTTCAACCTTCCGGGGTTGCTGCTTCCCGAGGTTCTGGGAGAGGCGGTGGCCTACGATCTGTCGAAGGTGACCTGGCTGGGCCGGATTTCCGAAGACGAATATGTACTGGTCGCCGCCGGCTCAAGCGCCATTACCAGCGTCGCAGACCTCAAGGCGCTCGATAGGCCCGTCAAGTTTACCGTCACGGGCGCCGGCTCGTCCGCCCATATTGCGTCCGTCATCGCGACGCATTTGCTCGGCATCGACGCACGCTTCATCACCGGCTACCAGGGCAGCCAGGCTTACATCCTCGCGGTGGTGCGCGGCGACGGCGATGTCGCGATCGGGCCGTCGACTTCACTTTCGGGGTACACCGAGTCCGGCGATCTGAAAGTCATCGCGAGCTTCCAGCGCAGCAGCACTTTTCCTGGCGCCGAGACGGCGGCGACATTGAGGCTGCCGGACTTGAACCGGCTGGCGCTGCAGCGCGTGCTGGGCGCCCCGCCGGACCTGAACGATGAGGCGCGTACGGTGCTCGTCGATGCCCTGGCTCAGGCACTCGCCGATGCCGAACTCAGCGCCTGGTCGGAATCGACCGGGTTGCCGCTGGCCCCGCTCTCGGGCGCCGAGACGGCGGCCAACTTCGCCGATCAGCGAGCTCTATACGAAGAATTCAAAGACATCCTTTGACTGATGCTTTCACACAGGCCCTTGCCCATCTCTTCACATTACAGTCGCTGAGCTACCTGGGACTCGGCACGGCGATCGGCCTGTTCTTCGGCGCCGTTCCCGGTCTCGGGGGCACGACCGCGCTGGCACTGCTGATTCCGCTGACCTTCGGCATGAATCCGGACTCCGCCATCGTGCTGGTCGGCGGCATCATGGGCGGCGTTCCGTTCGGCGGGTCCCTCTCGGCGATCCTGCTGAATACGCCCGGGGCGGCGCCCAATGCCGCCACGTGTTTCGACGGCTACCCGCTGGCCCGTCAGGGCAAGGCCGGCATGGCCATCGGCGCGGCAGCGGTGGCCTCCTCCCTGGGGGGGCTGCTCGGCGTGGCCGCGATGCTGGCGGTCATCCCCGTTGCCAAGGCGGTGGTGCTGCTGTTCGGTCCGCCGGAGTTCTTCATGCTGGCCGTGCTGGGATTGAGCGCTATCGCCGTGTCCACCGGGGGCAAGCTGCTGCGGGGACTCATCAGCGGCGGTATCGGACTGATGCTGGCCTTCGTCGGCTTCGACGACGTGGGCGGCGGTCTGCGCTACACCGCCGGCATCGAGTACCTCTGGGATGGCGTGCAGCTCGTACCCGCACTGATCGGGCTCTTTGCCATCGCCGAGATGATCCAGCTTTCCACTGTCGGGGGGCAAGTCGCCGCCGGCAACGGTCCCGACGCATTGGGCCGGGTGTTCGATGGGGTCAGGGCGGTGTTCGCCAATGTAACAACGCTGTTGCGGGGTTCGGCCATCGGCGCCTTCATCGGCGCGGTGCCGGGTATCGGGGGCACGGTCGCTTCGTTCCTCTCCTATTCGGTGGCGCGGCAAATTTCGGCGGAACCCGAGACCTATGGCCACGGCAACATTCAGGGCGTGATCGCCTCGGAAGCCGCCAACAACGCCAAGGACGGCGGCTCGCTGATTCCCACGCTGGCCTTCGGCATACCGGGCAGTGCGGAGATGGCGGTTTTTCTTGGCGTGCTGATTCTTCACGGTCTGGAGCCGGGGCCGCGACTGCTGCTCGACAACGAGCATGTGATCTACGGATTGATCATGGCGCTGTCGCTGTCGTGCGTGCTGGCCTCTGCCGCGGGTCTTATGCTCGCGCGTTACCTGGTGCTGATCACGCGCACCGACGTTCGGTACCTGGTACCGGTGGTGATCTCCGTCGGGCTGATGGGCGCCTACGCGCTGCAGTCGAGCCTTGGCGACGTCATCGCGGCGATGGTGTTCGGCGTGATCGGTTACTTCATGGTGCGTTTCGACTATCCCAGAATCACGCTGGTCATCGCCCTGGTGCTGGGCGGAATAGCCGAGCGCGGTTATCACCAGTCCCTGATGATGTCCGACGGGAGCCACGGCATTTTCTTTACCCGACCCGTGGCGGTTACCCTGCTTGCGCTCGTGGTCATCAGCCTGGCGCTGCCCGGGTTGCGGGTATTGGCCCGAAGGATGACAAGGCGATGAGGGCTCGCCAGGTATGAACATCGACGGCCTCAAACACGCCCGGACGCCGGCGGCATTGTTGCTGGCGATGGCAGGCGTATTGGTTGTGTCCTACGGCTACGGGCCGGCGGAACGGGCACTCCCCATCCTGGTGGCGTGGACGACGATCGCCTTGCTGGTGCTGGAAGTCCTGGTGCAGGCCGGCACGCCGGCCGGCCGTCGCATCGACCGGCTGCTCCAGGGGCAAGACACCGGCCCCGAGCTTGAACGGGCGCCGCCGGCCACGGTTCTGATCCACGCCATCGGTTGGCCCGGCCTGCTGCTGACCCTGGCGGTACTGATCGGCATTCTGCCGGCCGTGCTGGTCTATGTTTTTTTCTCCCTCAAGGTGGCCGGCGGGAAGTCGCTGAGGCAAGCCCTGGCCATCGCCGTGGCCCTGACGGGATTGTCCTGGCTGCTGTTCGAATGGGCCATGTCCTATCGACTGTTTCGCGGCGTGCTGATGGGTTATCTCGGAGCAGGTTAGGATTTGCGATCCGAATTGGAGAGACCGAATTGATACAGACTGACCTTCGGGAGTTTCTCGCCGCGGCGGACGCCGCCGGCCAACTCAAGACCGTGAGTGGCGCGCACTGGGACAAGGAGATGGGCGCGGTGACCGAAGTGCTCTACCGGCAGAAGGTCGACCAGGCGCCGGCCCTGTTGTTCGACGAAATCCCCGGCTATCCGAAAGGGATGCGGTGTCTCTACGGCATGCTGGGCTCGCCGGCGCGCCTGGCACTGTCCCTGGGCATGCAGGCCAGCGAGGGCGACGATCGGATGTCGATGCTCAACAGCGTGCGGCGCAAGATGGCGACCCATGAGCCGATCGAGCCCAAAACGGTGACCCGGAGTCCGGTGCTGGAGAACATCGTCGGGGGCGACGCCGTGGATATGTTCAAGTTTCCGGTGCCCATCCATCACGAGGCCGACGGCGGGCGCTACATCGGCACGGCGTGCGGCGTGATCACCCGCGACCCGGACAGCGGGCGCGTGAACATGGGCACCTACCGGGTGCAGGCCATCGGCGCAAACAAGGCCACCTCCTACATTTCCAATGGCAAGCAGGGCCTGATTCAGCGCGACAAGTACCTGAATGCCGGCAAACCGTGTCCGATGGCCATTGTCGTGGGCATCGACCCGGTCAGCTTCCTGGCCGCGCGCTACACCCTGCCGGATTCCGTGTGCGAGTTCGACTGGGCCGGGGCCCTGACCGGCCGGCCCCTGGAAGTGCTGCATGGCGAACTCACGGGGCTGCCCTTCCCCGCGGGCTCGGAGATCGTGATGGAAGGCGAGGTGAGTCCCGATGAGACCACCGAAGAAGGCCCTTTCGGTGAATGGCATGGCTATTACGCCGGAGGTGCGCGGCCGGAACCGGTCATCACCATCAAGCGAATCTACCATCGGTCGAATCCCATTCTGACCTGCGCAGCGAGTCAGAAGCCACCCCATTCTCACCTGTTCGAACGCTGCTTCCTGCGTTCGGCGGCGCTTTGGGACTCCCTGGACAATGCCTCGGTCCCGGACGTGAAGGGCGTTTGGGTACACCAGGGCGGCTCGGGGCGCACGTTCGTGGTGGTGGCGATCAAGCAGCGCTACTTTGGCCATGCCACCCAGGCGGGCCTGATCGCATCCCAGATCAATCCCACCGGCTACTGCGGCCGGTACGTCGTGGTGGTGGACGATGACATCGACCCCAGCGATATCCACGATGTCATGTGGGCCATGGGAACCCGTTCGGATCCAAAGACCGACATCACGCTCCTCGACAAATGCTGGTCATCACGGCTCGACCCGATGGTGGAGTCGAAAGATGTTCTCTACAACACCCGCTGCGTCATCAATGCCTGCATACCCTATGAGCGGATCGGCGATTTTCCGGCCGTCGCCCAGACTTCCAGGGAATTGGCGCGGGAGGTCATGGCCAAGTTTCCGGATGTTTTCGCCTGACGGGTGCGGGTGTCGTGTCCACCTGGCTGCTGTCCGGGTTCAGGGTGGCGTCGAGCACCAGGCTGTCCCGAACCACGAATCTGAGCGAAGCCGGTAGAATGCAGATATTCTCGGGGAACGCGCGGCGTGTGTATCCGAGGCTCGCCGCGGCGATCGGCGAATGACCGCGTAGGTTTGCAGTAAGGAGGTAAGGCTGTATGGGCGTTCGAGTCACCATCCGAGGCATCGCATCCTCAGCGGCGTTGATCCTTGCCGGTAGCGCACTGGCGCATCATTCCGTGACGACAAACTACTTCAGCTACGAAGACGGGCCGGTGGTACTGGTCGGCACCGTCACCGAAGTAGAGATACGCAATCCTCATTCCCTGATCACGCTGGACGTGGTCGACAACGACGGGGTGACGGTCGAATGGCTGGCCGAATGGTCCGACGGCAATGCGCTGCGCCGCCGGGCCGTGGATGTCGATCTCGTAAGGGTTGGGGAAGAAGTGACCATTCATGCCCGACGCCACCGAAAGATTGAACAAGTGGTCTACATTCGGGACGTGGTCCTGTCCGACGGCACCGTCGTGCGGGACTGCGGCGCAGGAATCTATCGAGGCAACGAGTACTTTGCGACCTGTGACGAGGCCGAAGCGGTCCAGGGCGAGAAGGACCCGTTCATTCTGTTGCCATAGACCCATCACGAGAGGACGACTTCATGCAATGCAGACCCGGAAGGAGAAGTCCCCCACGAGCCTGGACGGGCATTGTGCTGGTTGCAGGCGCTCTTGCGTGGTCGGCAACCCTGCTTGGCGCCGGCGTGCGCTCCGATCTGGACGGCGTCTGGAATGTGACCGGCAGCTACAGCCCCGACATCGCGCTCAACGCCGCCGGCGAGGCGCGGCGCGAAGCCTACGACTTTCTTACCGACGATCCCCACATGCAGTGCATGCCCGCGAGCGTGACCCGCACCATGCTCACGCCCTCCCCGCTGATGGAATTACGTCAGCGCGACGATCACGTGGAATTCAATCACGAATTCATGGACGTGAGGCGCCGAATACCCATTGACGAGCAGGTGAATGCGTGGGATGCGCCGATCGTGTCATCCGAATATCCCCACCTGGGACGCTCGGTTGCGCGCTATGAGGGCGAGAACCTGGTCATCGAGTCCGCCGACATTCATGCAGGGGTGTTTTCGACCTTCCAGTGGGTCGGGTACCCGCAGTCCGACCAGATGATGACCACTGAGCGCTATATCCCGGACGGTGACCGCATGGAAGCGCGAATCACCCATTTCGATCCGGTCCACTACGAAACGCCGTTCACGATTGTGATCACCTACGCGCGTACCGATGCCCCGCTGCTGGAGTGGGGGTGCGTTCCCGAGAAGGCCTGCGTGGACCCGCGGGCGTGTGGCGTCGACGCAGACGACGAGTGAAGGAAGGACTGGCGACGATTACAGTCCGGGTCCCGTAAGCGCTATCGGAAACGGCAGCGGTTCACCGGATAGCGCT
Source organism: Candidatus Rariloculaceae bacterium (assembly GCA_965262365.1). GTDB lineage: Bacteria > Pseudomonadota > Gammaproteobacteria > Steroidobacterales > Rariloculaceae > UBA6522. Next base: position 410,487 of record OZ253541.1, on the reverse strand, counting down.
ATAGGGTCCTTCGGCGCAGGCCTGCATGGAACAACTCTGTTTCTGCGCGTCAGCGCGGCGAACCCGCCGCCAAAACTCCTAAGGATTGATGCCGAGTTGTCGCAGCAGCCAAGGCCGCAGCGTTTCCTCCTTCAGTTCATCGAGGCCGCGTGGACCCCAGCTCTGCGCCGAAGCGAGGCTCGCGGCGGTGAAGAGAATCAGCAGTCCTGCTGCGTACGCACGGTGGGTCATTTTTTACCCATTCGAATCATTCAAACAGTAAACGCTCCAAGCTCAACTTCCCTGACGCGGATTTCAAGCTTGAATATCTTCAACAACACGGCAACTCGCATCCACATGCCGTTGCGTTCCTGGCGCCAATACATCGCCCGGGGGTCCGTGTCCACGGCCGGATCGATCTCGGGCCCCCTGGGCAGCGGGTGCATGACGATGCCTTCGGGCTTGAGAAGTTTCATCTCCTCGACGCCGATACTGAAGCGCGCGGCATCCACCTTGCTGGTCTCGCCGGCCTTGTCCCACTCCGACTGCATGCGCGTGACGTAGATCGCGTCGAGTTCCGGCAACGCGCTGGGCAGGTCCGCCGTTTCCACGAAGGGAATATCATGGGAGGCCAGATAAGCCTTGATGTCGTCCTGCATGGCGTATTGATCGGGCGCGACGAATACCAGGCGCACATCCCGGTAGTTCTGCATGAGCATGCACAGCGAACGCACCGTGCGACCGCGCTTGAGATCGCCCATCATGCCGATGACCTTGCCGTCGATACCTCCAATTTCGGAGAAGCTGCGGTCCAGCGTGTAGATGTCCAGCAGCGCCTGCGTCGGGTGCTGATCGCTGCCGCTGCCGGCATTGATCACCGGCACGGGGCGGGCGATGGAGTCCATGATGTTTGCGGCCAGCGCCGCGCGTCCCGGATGCCGGGAGCGCATGATGATCACGTCCACATAGGAACTGAAGGTACGGATCGCGTCCTCGAAACTTTCGCCCTTGACCTCCGACGATGTCGACGGATCGCGGATTTCGCTGGTGCGCATGCCGAGGATGTGGCACGCGTTGTTGAAAGAAAGGAAGGTCCGCGTGGAGGGCTGCGTGAAGTAGAGCATCGCCCGGTGATCGGGCGCCAGATTCTGCAGAAACCTCGCTCCCGGAGGTGTCTTGGCGATGGCTCTCACACGCGTCGCAAGCGCACACAGCTCATCGAGCAACTGACGCTCAAATACGCGTGGATCGATGACGTGGAAAAGCGTCGTAAATTTTCTGGCCACGGCGCAGACGGACGATCAGGCGGTGCTCACCTGCAAGGGACGGTGAGACTGCTCCCTTCCCGAGGCGGCGTTGACGATCATGTCCGCAACCACGGGGCTGCGGTTGAAGGAGTGCCCGCCCAGCGCGTCGGATATCGCGCAGACCAGCGCTGATGGCCGGATTGACTGATTCCTGGGCGTTCCTTGCAACGGCCAATCATACGGGAGTGGCTCTGCGGCCATCATTCGTTGGTACTCTCCCAAAGGAGTTCACCCGTGTCTGTCAACGTGACCGTCGATGCGTTTCCGGTAGTGCTGCCGTCCCTCGCACCGAACCCCGTCACCCCGACGGTGTCGCCCGGCTGCACCTTGTCGCGCGTCCAGCCGCGCCGGAAGAGATTGTTGATGCCGAGAAGCTCGATCGCCCAGTTCTCAACGCTGCCGTTGTCGCCTTCGACGTCGACGAAGATCCAGGCGTGGGGATTCGTCCATTCGACGCTCGTGACCGTGCCCGTCAACTCGATGGGCCGGGTGACGTCGAACTCGGCGGTGAATGAATGGTGCGGGACGGCGGGTACGGCCACCAGCAACCACGCCGCGCCGACTAGAGTTGAATACACGACTCTCATGATCGAATACACCCATGGGCATCAAAAGCCAATCGAAAACAAGCACAGGCCCAATTCTATAGGATGATGGGCCGCGAATGCTCGACAGCAGCGGGATTCCGCTTGAGTGAAGCCGTTGGAACCGGGGTTTGCGTTCGGTCCAGACCCTTTTCAACTCAGGCCATGGTCTGGGTCAGCACGCCCATCCTCCTGGTAAGCGCCAGGTTTTCCCTGTAATCGATCGGTACGACCACCAGACTGGGGCCCTCCTCGCGAAACGCCGCCTCCAGCGTTTCCGCCAGGTCCTTGCTACGGCTGACCGTGTGCCCGTTCCAACCGAACGACCTTGCCAGAAGTCGCCAGTCCGGATTCGTGAATCCCAGGTTGGAATGCCGGTCGAAATGATCCTGTTGCTTCCACTTGATCAGCCCGTACTCGCCGTCCTCCCAGACCATGACCACGATATTGCTGTCGAGGCGCCTGGCGGTCTCCATCTCCTGCACGTTCATCAGGAAACCGCCGTCACCCGCGATGGCCAGCACACGCCGCTGCGGATGCACCAGGCTCGCGGCAATGGCGCCCGGCAGGGCGAAGCCCATCGAGCAGAAACCGTTCGGTATCAGGCAGGTGTTGGGCTCGTCGCACTGGTAGTAGCGTGCGATCCACATCTTGTGTGCGCCCACATCCGACAGCAGAAGGTCATTCGGGCCCATGACGGCCCTGACGTCCCACAGCACCTTCTGCGGGCGGATCGTCCCTTCCGTGTCATCCTCGGCGCAGGCTTCGAACTCCGCAAGCATCGAAGCGCGAACCCGTCGCTGCTCCGACAGGTCGAGGTCGAGCGGCGCACCCGCGGCCAACCGCTCGTTGAACATCCAGAGGGCATGGGCGAGGTCCCCCACAAGTTCGACGTCGGGTTGGTAGTGCTCATCGATCTCCGCGGGAAGGAAATCCGCATGGATGATCCGCTTGTTCTTGCAGGGATTCCAGAGCCGCGGATGGTATTCGACCATGTCGAAGCCAAGCGATATGACGAGATCCGCCCGATCGATGACAAGGGTCGGCAGGTCCTTCGCGCCGAGCCCGATGGAAAACAGGCAATGGTCCGCGGAGCGGTCGACGGCGCCCTTCGCCATGAAGGTGGAAAGCACACCTATTCCGGTCCGATCGCAGAATATTCGGAGCTGTTTGCTGGCGCGCCGGCGGATACAGCCGTTACCCGCAAGAATGACCGGCCGCCGGGCGGACTTGAGCAACTCGAACGCCCGATCGACGATCTTGTCATCCGGGACCGGGCGGCGGAATCTTTTCGGCGTCAGCGGCTGCGCGGCCGTATCGCGACCGGCGATATCCTCCGGAAGCTCGATGTGCACAGCACCCGGTTTTTCCGTTCGCGCCACGCGAACGGCCTTGCGGATCACCTCCGGAATCGTGTCTTGGTGAAGAATCGTGGTGGCCCACTTGGTCACCGGGCCGAACATCTCCACCACATCCATGATCTGATGCGATTCCTTGTGCAGGCGGCGCGTGGACCCCTGTCCTGTCAGCACCAGCATGGGCGCCCGATCCATGTTCGAATCGGCAACCCCCGTGATGAGGTTGGTCGCGCCCGGGCCAAGCGTTCCCAGGCAGCCGGCAGCCTGCCCGGTAAGCCGGCCATAGGCCTCCGCCATGAACGCGGCGCCCTGTTCGTGGCGCGTGAGAATGAATCTGATCGACTCGGAGCCCTCGAGTGAGAGGATGAAATCGGCGTTCTCTTCTCCGGGTACGCCGAATACGTACTCGATCCCCTCCGCTTCGAGGCACTTGACCATCAGATCGGACGCTTTCATCGGAACCTCGCTCGGAATACCGTGAGTACAAGAGTAGCCTGCTTTCCAAGTTTGATGGGCTATATTCCCCATAGTTCCCGCGCCGGGACGCAGGGGCGGCCCGCCTTGCTATTCGCCCGTGCGGGGTTGAGAATAGCGGAACGTCACAAGCTTGGGGGAGCTTCATGAGAGTATCGGTAACCGGGGCGTCTTGCTGCGAGAGACGGCCTTGTGAATACCTCGGACGACACCTCCCGCTACTGAAGTGAACCAGTAGGCGGAGGTCAACGGTGGAGAGTGCGATGACGACCAGAACTCTATTAATATTGGGTCTTGCCTGCATACCCATCCCCGGCTTCGGTCACCACAGCGTGTCCGGTCTGTACGACGACACCGTCGTGGAGCTGGAAGGTGAAGTGACGGGCGTTCTGTGGCGGAACCCTCACGTGGGATTCACCATGAGCGTGCGGGACGAGAACGGCGAAGCGCAGGAATGGGACATGGCCATGACCGCGCTGAGCAACCTGCGGCGGTGGCAGATCCCGCGAGACTTCCTCGTCGTGGGCGAGTCCATTCGGGTCGCCGGGCGGCCATCGCATTTGGCGAAAACGCGATGTACATCAGCAACGCGCTACGCCCGAATGGCGAGGAAATCCTGTTATTGGCGAACGCCACGCCGAGATGGTCGGATCGCACGGTGGAAATGTCCGCGAGCCGGCGGGCCGGCATTGGAGACCCTTCGGAGCCCGAGCGCGGCATATTCCGCGTTTGGAGCAGGCCTCCTGGCGTGACGAATCCCTTCGGCCAGACGGCTGAGCTGGATCCCTACCTGACGGAGAGCGCGCGGGCCGCCAGGACGGCGTACTTTCAGCGAACGGACAATCCGATCATGGACTGCACCCCAAAGGGAATGCCGACCATCATGGAGGCGCCATACCCATGGGAGTTCATCCGGGAAGGCGACGATATCGTGCTTCACCAGGAGGAGTACGACACCTGGCGAACGATTCACATGGCGCCCGATGCGGCCCCGGCAGGCGGACCGCCTTCCCTCCTGGGATACTCCGTTGGGCACTGGCAAGGCGATACGCTTGTCGTCACCACGACGAATATGACCTGGCGACACTTCAATACGCGTGGCATCCCGCTCAGCCCGGAGGCGGAGTTTGTGGAGCGATTTACGATGCGGCCCGACGGCAGTCGCATGGACTGGGCGATGACCGTCACCGACCCTGCAACGTTCATTGAACCGGTCAAGCTGGTTTTGCGCTGGGTCTGGTATCCGGATGCGGTGGTGGGGTCTTACGACTGTTTGCTCGCGGCGGAGGACCAGTAGCCGGATTCGGCTCATGAGAAGGAGTAGAAGAATGGACAGAGGCAACGCAGAGCGCGTGTTTCCACGTTACCGAGCCTGAAAAATGCGATTCGCGGTCCCGAGTGGGCTGCTCGCGCCTGCGTGCGTCGGTGGAGATGGATACCACCCCCTGATCGAGTCCGAGGTGCCGAATCCGACGTGAATTTACCGCAATGTCGGTTTGCTTGTACCACCCTGAGGATTTTCATAGTATCAGTGGATCGCGCCTCGCTAGCCTGAGACGCGTTTTGGGGGAATGCTGCTATGTCCTATTCGCTGATAGGCAAAGACTTCACGCCGCCCGACGTCAGGGCCAAGGTCACCGGCGCGGCAAAATACGCGGAAGACTTCAGAGCCGAAGGCATGCTCTTCTGCCGCCTGCTCACCAGTCCCATGCCCCATGGTCGTGTCACCAAATTTCGCCGACGCCGCAGACGGCCAGAGCCAATCGTTTCCCGTCCCCGTGATGGCCCGCTATATCGGCATCGAGCCCAGTGACCTGGTGCTCGTCGCGGAGTATTGCGGCGGAGGATTCGGCTCCAAGGGCGCCGGTTATCCGCTCATGTCGGTCCCGGCTCATATGGCCAGGAAGACCGGGCTAGAGACCCAGATTCAAGCCAATCCGGATTCGCGCACCGGGAGATGGGAATCCCGGCGCGTCCTGGTATTGCGTATCCAGCGCATTGTCGATCGCGCCCCAGAACGCGCGATTTGTCGAGGGCTCGTACCGCACCGTCGCTGCGACGAGGGTATAACCTGAGGCGTCCACATCGCCCGTTGGAATCGCAGTGATCAGCCGGGAGCCGACGTATCGGGCGGCCGCATGCAACCGCCAGCGTTGCGTCGCGGCCCAGTCCAGGCTGATTCCGCCCGTGCCCTCGGGACGCCTGCGAAGCGGTCCGGAGGGGCTCGAAATGTTCGACCAGATCCCGTCGATGGACAGCCCGACGCTCGGCGACAATTCCAGTTCCGTGCGAGCCTGGACACCGTCGACATCTATACGGCCCTTGTTCACGTTCGTAAAGGATTCGAAATCGAAATCCACCAGATTATCGTATCGGTTCCGAAATGCCGTCAGGATGAATTCGCTTCCGTTACCGTAACGATGCGTATACCCGGCTTCGGCGCTGCGCGCTGTCTCGGCGATCAGATCGGGATTTCCGACAAGCGGACTTCCCAGCGCGAAAAAGCTGGGCAACTTGAAGCCGCTGCCGATCTGCACCCAGATTCGGCTGCCTCGATCGGAGACGGCCCGGGACAGGCCCAACTTCCCGGACAACCGTCCGTCGGCATCGCCATGATCCAACCGCAGGGCGAGCGTTGAAGTGAATCCGCCGTTCCACGACTTGCCGATCTCCGCAAAGGCGGACGACACGGACCGGTTCATCTCATACTGACTGGGGACCACCGCGAAACCGAGGTCGACCGCACCCCGGTCGCTGGCATCTTCGGCAACGAAATCGACACCGCCGACCAGGCCGACATCCATTGGCAGATCGATGCGATTGACCCACAGAAACTCCCGCCTCTCGTAGTCGGTTATCGACGAATACGCGGGCTGCCCGTCCAGAACGCCCGGTGCGGCCGCGGGCACCGCAATGTTGTCACGCAACCGGGTTCCGCTAATCTGGACTTCCGACCTCCAAGTCTCAGTCACCGACCAATCGCCGATGACGGCGGCGGAGAGTTCCTCGCCTTGCGCCGTTTCAAGCTCCCTGGACAGGGCAAACTGCGGCCCTCCACTGACCTCGGGATAACCGGTCCTGTCGCGCTGCACATGGCGCAGGTTGACTTCCCACGACCCGCGGTCGCCAAGGTCGCCGGTCAGTCGCGTCCCGAGGCTGTCGAGGCGTAACGACGAACCGTCGATTTCGTCGCCGCCGTCCAGCGATGACGCGCGAATATTCCACTCCAGACCGTTGCCGAATTCCAATGCGACCCCGGCGCCGGCTCGCCAATCGTCGACGCTGCCGGCTTCAAGAAAGACATTTGCCGACCCCGGGTCGGGCCATGCGGAGCGAATGCGGATGATGCCGGCCATTGCGTCGGCGCCATACACGGCGGACATGGTGCCCGATGCGATGTCGACCCGGTCGATCTCATGGGCGCCAAGCATGGAGAAATCAAAGGAGCCGCCTCGTGTATTGGACGGATTGTTCAGACGGATTCCGTCCACATGCACAACCGTGAAGTTTGACTCCGCCCCTCGCAGGAAAATTTCCGAAACACCCCCGGCCCCACCCGGACGGCTCACGGAGAAACCGGGCAACCCTTGAAACAGTTGTTCGGCGTCGGCCGGTCGCATTGCCAGGTTGTCTGTTCCGTCGGTGGAAACGCTCTCACCGATGGCAAACCTGTCATCGTCGAGGCGCGTCTCGACAACGACAATTTCCTCAAGGTCCGTGGCGTCGCCAACCTCCTCAGCCGGCGCTTCGTTAGTCGCGCCTGCACCGGTTGTCAGCGCGCTCATCCACATGATGGTGCGAACATGCACTTGCACGGCAGATTTCCCACCCTCGCTTCGACACCAATTCAGTCTCGCATAATTTACGGTCGCAATCCGGGCTGGGTATTGCGCACAGGCGCGTAGATGATCCGGAAGTCGGTCCCATGATACGGATGAACATGGAAATAGCTGACCCGGGGCATCTCACCGGGCAGTGGAACGTCAATTGGCTGAAGATCTTCGCCCCTGACGGCTTGGACTTCATCGAGGTGGATTGCCGGCTGACGGCCGCCTCATTGGGAAAGATGCCCACGATCCAAGACTTCAGGTTTCGGGTTGGTACGGCCTGTTCATGACACTGCCGGTGTACAGCCATGTGGGCTTTCTCGCCAACTCTCGCTACGCGTATGGCTGCCTGCTTTTCCTGATCGTGGCCGTGGCGTGCAATGATGTTGCTCCGTCCGCGTGCAGGGCGCGGGCATCTGGATTTCGGTGAGAGGCGCTTCATGATCCGCCGCGCTTGCATACGGTTCGACCATGACTAGGTCGCAATTCGACAAGCTGGACGACCGGGAGCTGGTCGGGATCTGCAACAGCGGCCCTCGGGGGGATGCGATCAAAGCGTTCGAGTCGCTCTATCGGCGGCACCGCGAGTACGTGACGCACGTCGCCCTGCGATTTTGCTCGGACCGCGAGATCGCCGCGGACACGCTTCAGGAAACCTTCATGTACCTGCTTCGGAAATTTCCTCCCAGTGGAGAGGGGTTGGACCTGACGGCGCAGTTGCGCTCGCTGCTCTACCCGGTCGCCAGGAATTTCACCCTGACGGCGGTGAGGCAACGGCGCCGCATCGAGCAGAATACGGATTTGGAGCCGGATCAGTTACCCGATCCGCGCACTGTGGATCCACAGTACGAAAACCTGACCAAAGCCATAATGGGCCTTTCGGCCAGTCACCGGGAAGTGCTGCTGCTGCGATTCGTCGACGGCATGCGATTGAACGAAATCGCCGAAGCCCTGGACATCCCGCCCGGAACGGTCAAGTCCCGTCTTCACTTTGCGGTCAGGGCGCTAAAAGACAAGCTCAACATCGCGTAGACAAATTCTTTTGAACCTTTTTGCCCGCTCAAGCGCTTAACCCATAAGGAACGACCATGAATCCTGAACCCGAATCCATCGAGCTGCCGAGCGACGTCGTCGAGGGGCTCAAGCGCCTGAACACATCCGTTGCGGTGCTGACGCCTGCTGTCGACCGGCGCGTAAGCAAGGCCGCGTCGGCGCATTTCGCGCAGCGGCCGGACAGCACGCGCCCGGCCGCGAGGCGCTGGGCGCTGGCGGGCACCCTGGCCGCAAGTCTGGCGGTGGGCGTATTCCTCGCACGGATGCAAGGCGAATTGGAACCAGCCTTGCTGGCCAACGACATCGACGGGTCCGGTGTCGTCGACATTCTGGATGCATTCGCACTTGCACGGGTGAACGGCGGATCGGCAGAGACGCCGCAGGCGGAGATCGATGCGCTGATCATGGATATCGTGGCGCTCAACGGAATCTCTCCATGAGTCGGGTCGTTGCACGAATGCTGCTTTGCGCCGGATGGCTTGGTGCGTGGCTGGTGGCGTTTCCCCAGTCGGTTGACACAGACGTCCGCTTCGCGGCTCTCGATATCTATGTGGTCAGCACCGAGCCGGTGGCGGCCTGGCAATTCGAGTTGAGCGAAACGTCCGGACAGATGCGGGTCGTAGGCGTGGAGAACGGCGAGAGCGCCGCGTTCGGCGAGGCGCCCTACTACGATCTCGCGGCCGTGAGCGAGGGCGCGGCGGACCGCATCATCGTGGCCGATTACTCCATGCGCCCGGCAGGCGAGTTGCCGAGCGGACGGAGCCTTGTTGCGACGATTCACATCCAGCTTGAAGGGACCGCCGAGCCCGACTACGTGCTGAACCTCATCGCCGCGGGCGGCGCGAACGGCGAGCGGATTCAGGCATCCATCGATTTTGACAGCCCATAGCGGAGAATGCGGATATGAAAGAACGAACACTCGATCAATTGTTCAATATTGTCTTCCTTGGTTGCATTTCTGCAATCTTGCTTGCTGCATGCGCAGGAGTGCGAGACACACCACCCGAAGAGAGTGCCTCACGCACACCATCCGGGCCCGTTGCTGCAAGGGAGGATGTCTCAAGTTCCCCGATGGTCCTGGAGGAAACCGTGGTGCAGGGGCGGCGGGCGGGTGCAGGGATTGCAGCGAGTTCCATCGACAGGCTCCAATTGTATGAGGTCGACGCAGGTTTCCTTGGCGACCGAACGAGATCTGCTCAGGATGCGATACCCCTTGCGCCGCAAGCCGGCGAAGAGCTCTGGATCATCGCCACCCCGGCTCGGCCCGACGCGGCGATCGATGCGCACGGGGACACCTCACCCGGCTCCGGCTCGATGCTGGCATCCTTTCTCCCTGACGACGATCGGGCCGAATACCCGTCCGAATTACCTCTGCCGCTCAAACGCACCGACGTGCGCGCACGAATCGACGGCTACGTCAGCACGGTGGACGTCACCCAGCAGTTCGAGAATCCGTTCGACCGCAAGATCGAGGCGGTCTACGTGTTTCCGCTGCCGGAGAAGTCCGCGGTGAGCGAGTTCGTAATGAGCATCGGGGAACGGCGCATACGCGGCATCCTCAGGGAGCGCGAGGAAGCTGAGGCGATCTATGCGGCAGCGCAGGCGCAGGGGTACCGCGCAAGCCTGCTCACCCAGCACCGCCCCAACATCTTCGAGCAGAAGGTGGCGAATATCGAGCCCGGCCGCCGGATCGACGTCAACATCCGGTACTTCCATACGCTCGCCTATCGGGACGGGTGGTATTCGTTCGTGTTCCCGACCGTCGTAGGACCCCGCTTCAACCCGCCTGGGTCGACCGATCCCGTGACCGCGCTGCCGCGCACGCCCGTCCAACCCGAATCCACGGGCGTTGCCGTGCAATACCTGCGCCCGGGGGAACGCTCGGGGCACGACATCGCGATCACCGTCGAGCTTGACGCCGGCGTGGCGATCGAGGCCATCGAGGCGAGCCACCTTATCGATGAAGTCCGAACGGACGACGACACGACGAGCATCCAGCTCGCCAACCGGACAACGATTCCCAATCGGGACTTCGTGCTCGATTTCAAGGTAGCGGGCGACCGTATCAAATCCAATCTCCTGACTTACGAGGACCCCGAGGAGGCGGACCACGGGTACTTCACCATGATGCTGTATCCACCCAACGACCTGGCGGACTTGCGCCGGCATCCACTGGAAATGGTGTTTGTGCTCGATTGCTCCGGATCCATGAACGGTCAGCCCATCGCCCAGGCCAGGGCAGCGATCATCAGCGCGCTCGATCAGCTCGAACCCGGCGACACCTTTCAGGTCATCCGCTTCTCGGACAACGCAAGCCAGTTCGGCGACGAGCCCGTTGCGGCCACGCGCAGCAACATCCGGCGGGCGAAGCGCTACGTGCAGTCCCTCAACGGTGCCGGCGGCACGATGATGATCGAAGGCATCCGCGCCGCGCTTAATTTCCCGCACGATCCCGAAAGGCTTCGTTTCGTTACGTTCCTGACCGACGGATACATCGGCAACGAGGCCGAGATTCTGAGGGAGATTCACGCCTTCGTCGGGGAGTCCAGGATCTTCAGTTTCGGTGTGGGTTCTTCGGTCAACCGGTACCTGCTCGAACGCATGGCCGTGGCCGGACGGGGCGCTGTCGCCTACCTTGGCCTGAACGATTCGGGAAGCGATGTGATGGACGACTTCTTCGGCAGGATCAGTCACCCGGCGCTCGCGAACGTGAGCATCGACTGGGGCGACATGCAGGTCAGCGACGTGTACCCCGCACGCCTGCCCGACCTTTTCGTGGGCCGCCCGGTAATCGTCACCGGCAAGTATCGGGGTGAGCGGGACACTCCATACGTGCGCGGCCAGGCCGGCGTCGAACGGATCGTATTCGGTGTTCAGAGCAATCGCCGCGAACCGGTTCATGCGTTTCTACCGCAGATCTGGGCACGGCTGCGCATCGCCGATCTCATGGACAGGCGGATTTGGGACGCCGATCCGTACGGCGAACTCGCAGGCATGATCCGGCAAACGGCACTGGACTACGAGCTCATGTCCGACTACACGGCGTTCGTCGCCGTCGACGCGTCGCAGCCCACGCCCGGAAACTTCGGCGTCACGGTGGTGCAGCCCGTGCCGGTGCCGGCAGGGGTGCGGTATGAAACGACCGTACAGTAGAACCGCGATGTCGTTCAGTGGTGAGGGGTAGTTCATTGCTCCGGGTGCTGAGTTGGGCGAAGTTGGTGAGACAACAACAGGGTGTCCTGGACCTGGCGCAACGACAACGGATAACGGATGTACATCCAAAGAAAAACCTGGATTGGGATTCGATCTGTCGGTATGGATCTTGGACGGAGTCCTGCTTGCATAAATGTACGTGGTCAAGTGCGGATCAAAAAATCCCGGCCTCAAGCCCGGCCGCCAGCGTCATGCCCAGTTCTCGGCATTGCCCGAGCCAGATCTCCTGGAAGCTGCCCACCATCAGTAACGGTTCGGCCACCTGTTTCAACTTGAGGCCGGTGACGATGCGCGTGACGGCATTGACGGTGCCGGTGCCGTCATTGCCGGCCTTGACGACCAGCGCGTAGGGTTTGCCGTCGACTTTGTCGAGGCAGGGATAATACGAACGGTCGAAGAAATCCTTGAGCGCCCCGCTCATGTAGCCGAAGTTTTCAGTGGTTGCGAAAATAACCCCGTCGGCCTCCTGCAGTTCGGCAGGGCCCGCGGCCAGCGCTTGTACCGGGCAAACATCGACCGACTCGATTGCCGGGTCCGATGCGCCGTCGATAAGGGCATCGACGATCCTGCGGACGTTGTCCGAGGGCGCATGGTAAAAAATTGCGAGTCTGGAGTGCATGCCTTACCAATAGCCCGAGTACCCATTGCGATTCATTCGACTTCCTCCTTGCTTGCTCAGAGTTTGTCATAAATCACGCTCCGTGGACCGGTTACCCCACCGACGGGATATTGGAATCATCCGGATTGACCCGCCCTGGCCTCAACCGTCGTACGTTGTGTTTTGGGGCAACAACGTTTACAAAGCACTACATTGAGAAGCCGGTCCGAGCGGTTGCGGGGCATACTGGAAGAATGCCGAGGCCGCCATTTACGTTACGATATTCGAATTCCGAAAGGCCCCTTTCAGACTCGGTAGTCGGGTCGGAGCAATTGTTGGAGCACTAAATACAATGTTGTCGGCCAACACGAGAATTGCCGCCTCGCTCTGTGCGCTTCTGGCGAGCACTTTTGTCTGCGCCAGCGGACCCCTTGTCCGCGACCGGCTGTTCGCCTATGGCATTTACGAATTCAGGGAAACAGCGATCGGCCGCGGAGGCGACAATCACATCCTCACCTACAGGGGCTACTTCGGAACACGTCGTTCGACAGGCTGGGGTACTCGGGAGATGGGTATTTCCAATACCTGACGGCCACGCCCGGAGATGTCCTGCGTAACGGCGGGATCGTACCGGAGGGAGTGACGGAAGTGACGCGCTACCGCCAGTTCTCCAGAGGGGGCAATTTCGATGTAGTCGCGACGGCTTTCTACATTGAAGACGAATGGACTATCGCCCCCCTCAATGCAACTCTGCGTCTCGGCTTGCGAAACGAACGATTCGACAACCGCAATGTGCAAGGCCAGTCGATCGTCAGGATTACGGACCAGTTCGCGCCACGCATCGGTTTCTCCTGGGATGTCGGTGGCAACAGGAACTCCAAGATTTTCGCCAACTACGGCCGGTACCACTTGCCTGTCGGCAGCGTTATCAATATTTTTCTCGGTAGTCCCTGGTCTTCCACGGAGGGGTGGTACGTACTGGATCAACCGATCGACGGCGACGGCAGCCTTGACGAACTCAGACTGTCGGCGGAAGAACTCGGCTTTCCGTCGATGAAGCGCCGTTACAAGGCGGTGACGCTGGACCTGCAGCGGCGTTGGGACGGGGTGTTCTACGCGCGGGCCTCGTACACCTGGTCGCAAAGCTACGGCAACTACGAAGGCACGGTCCGCAGCGACACCGGCGAGGATCTGGCCGGCGCATTTCGCCCACCTTCGGACTGCCGACTCGATTCCAGCAGCCGCGAACCATGCGCATCGGCCTGCGGTACGAGTTCTGACCCTATCGGGTCGAGCGCGAAGGGCGACCACTACGAGTTTCTCTACATTGGAGCTTGTGCTCAGGTGCTCATGGCCCGGACGTGGAACTGCCGGGCGGAGAGATCTGCCGGAATGGACCCTGGAAGTCGTGGTGCGTGGACGAATTCAAACTGACACGATAACTAATTGTTTAATAAAGTGTTTTTGTCGAACAGATGCATCGGGCGGCACAATTTCCCGAATAAACTCGGTGTGCCCTCACCCACCCGATGCGAGCGCGAGCCCGAACCGCTCCGCCATCGCGTCGGTTCTTGCCCATCGCTGGCCCGGAAGCAGTTCGATCAAACGGCCAAATATGTCCGAAACCGCGGCGCGTACCCACTCGTCAGTCAGCGCGGCGGCTTCATCTGCCGCGAGCAACGGCCGTATGTCCTCCGCAAACCCGGGTTTGGCGAGTTTCGCAAACATCCTCGCCTCGGCCTCCGCTCGGGATATCGTCTGCTTCTCCGCTTCCAGATACCGCACGAGCAAATCAACCACACGCCCGGTATTCAGCGCCTCAAACACCGCAAGCCCCTGGGCCAGGTCGAACAGGTCCCGACCCTTGTTTCGCTGCAGCAGCGCGCGAAGTTTCGTCGCCAGCATTTCTTCTGGGGAGTACGTGGGGATGGAGGCGTGTCCCGCATACCACGGGCTGTCGACCGTGTGACCGATCTCGATGGGCGCATCGTAGACGTCAAGCTCGCGCGTATTGATCTCAACCTTCAGGCGTAGCGGCGCCCCGCTGTCCTCGGCGTGTACCTGAAAGCGCAGCTTGGGCGCTACGCCCGTCGCCTCGTATCTCGCGTCCCCGAGCCAACCCAGCACATCGCGCACGCGGTCCAGGATCGGCCCGATTCCGCCTGCGGTCGTGCGCACGAGATCGATGTCTTCGGAGTAGCGCATCGGTCTCGGGAAATGCAGCTTGTGCAGCGCCGTCCCGCCCCGAAACCGCAACTGCGCTTTAAGGAATTTGTCGCTGAACAGCTCCACCACCGCGCGGCTGATGATGAGATCCTGCTCGACCTGCCTCGGTGCCGCCCAGGGTGCCACCCGGCTCCAGGCGATGATGTGCATCGTCGGGATCATTTGTCCGGTTCCGGCGGTCTTCTCACCTTGACGCGCCAACGTTCATCGCGCTCCACAACCGCCGACAAAAAATCTCGGTCAGCGCCCTCCTGCGGATCGAGTTCCACCCAGAACATCTCTCCACCCCGAGTCAGCGCATCATGCAACTTATCGGTACGCTCACGGTAGTCCAGCCGTTCCAACAGGTGGCCCAGCCGCTGCACCACCGACCGCTCGAATGCTCCCGAAAGCGCAGCCAGCTTGTCCGGGTCGATCCGCCGGCCAAGGTCCACGACCACGGTGGCAATATGGTCAAGCCCACCGGTTCCACGCGGATAGCGCAACAGATCCAGGGCGGTCAGCTCGACACCGGAGATCTTCATGTGACCGGTGTCCGTATTGCGCTGTTCGATCCCGTCCGCAACCCCCTCCATGTCCTTGCGGTACCGGAATACAATATTGGATCGTCCCGCTCGAATCGCCCCCAGTTGCCGGTCAGCGATCACCTGAAATTCCATCACCGCCTGGTGGCTCGCGCCGTGCAGTTCCGCCGCCGTGAGCAAACCAACGTAGTAGGGCCGATCCGAATGCGCCATCAGCTCGTCGATATACCATGACGGCGGTGGGGCGCCCCAACCGTGAAACTGCGGCGGGACGATGACATAGAATCCACGGCGCGGCCTGATCAGGTGCTTGCGCTTCTGCTGCCGCTCCGCGGCATCGAGCAACGCGCCCGCGCCGATGCCGAGCGCCGCCTGCGCCTCCGAGGCGGTGAACACCACGCGTCCCTGGGATAATCGCTCCGTGAGATACGAAGAAAAGGCAGAACGCTTTTGATTAATCATAGTGCATTATCCGCTTAAATCACGGAGTTTCAGATATGACTACTTTATTCTAGAGTAATTATATTACAATATCCGCTAGTAAAGCGGATTTGTCCATATGTTCACAAACGATTTCGGGTCTGGCTGCCACATGTCCTCAACCAGCAGTGGTTTGTCGATGAAGTTTTTGTTCGGATCGACGGACGGCAACACTATTTGTTTCGGGCCGTTGATCAGGATGGGCAGGTCCTGGATGTCCTGGTCCAGAAACGGCGGAACAAGGCAGCCGCAGCCCGGTTCTTTCGTGGGCTTCTCAAGCAACAATGCCAGGCGCAGCGATTCCTAAGCGTTCACGGCACGATGAAAAACCTGTTTGGAATCTCACGACATCTTATGCGCGCAAAGCACTATCGGCTATTCCGAACCGAAGCATTTGACATGTACCAGCAGGTGACGTGCGCCTGCAGGAAATGCATTGACTAAATTCTTTTCATCCTGCGTAGTTAACGTGACAGTACCGTTTCAATCGTCCATTAGCTCTATGATGATTACGTCGTCGTCGTCCCTATCGTCTTGGGTGTACTCGCGCTGTTGCCGTTGCCGTTGTTTCGGAAGTAGGCCCGCGATCCAGAGCACGATTAGAATTGTGATGATTGTCCAGATTGCAAAGTCCATTTGTGTCTCCCTTCAGGGGGTTATCCGATGTTGACCGCCGCCGTTACTGCCGCTAGATCGTCGGAGGGATGGACATACTTCATTGTAGTGGATATATCGGCATGATTGGCTTCCATTGCCTCTCCCCGCCTCAGGCCGGTATTAACCATGAGTTGCCATATGGCCCGATGCTCCGGGTTGCTTGCATCGAATACGGCCCGTATCTGATCGGGGGAGAGCACCCGGATTACTTCCGCCTCTCGATTCCTGGGGAGGGTGTACCGCGCCTGATGCGTAGCGATCACCCCCCGCTTTACCGCGTCATTCAGAACGGCGTTGAGTACGGCAAGCTCGCGTTGCACGTTTGAGTGAGCGATCCCCTCAGTGTTTAGTCTCTCAATGCACCAATCTTCAACCGCCGCATAACTGATCTGATCTAGGGGAAATTTGCCGAACCGGGGGAGCAAATGATCCCGTACCGTTTGCTCAGTGCGAGCTTGTGAGGCCGGGTGCCTCAAGGCCCGCCGCTTTAGGTACTCGGCAGAGTAAGCGGCGAATGATGGTGTAGAACTTTCTGGAATCTCCCCGCGAATCTCGGCAATGCGCCGACCGTATGGGCTACCCTCATTCAGTTTCAGTGCCAAGTGCTTGGCATACTCCTCAGCTTCCCTTTCGTCGCGGGTGCCTAGTGCTCGCTGTACTCGCTTCCCAGTTGTTTTTATTGGAGTTTTTGGTGCCGGTGGACTGATTCAAATAAAATAGATAACTGATTGTTATATAAAGAGTTTTTAATGACCAACTCGAAGCGTACCCAACGATTTACCCCACGGATGGGATATTATATTTTGACAAGCGACGCGTATTCGGTGTAAGCGATGCGCCTACACCACCTGGCTTTCAGCTTGAGGTTGTCGTAAAGGCCCAGGGCAGCAGCTGATCGATATCCGAGGCCGGATGGCCGGCGGCGATGGCTTCGAGCGTGGCCTTGAGGTAGGCATGCGGGTTGACGCCGTTCATTTTGGCCGTTCCGATCAGCGTAGCGATGCGGGCCCAGTCCGCGGCACCCTCGTCGTGGCCGGCGAACAGCGCGTTCTTGCGGTTCAGCGCCAGCGGCCGGATGGTGTTCTCCACGACGTTGGAGTCCATCTCCCGCGACCGTCCTCGAGGAACACCTGCAGGCCCTTCCAGTGATTACCGATGTAGGCCAGCTTCTCGTCCAGGCGCGACTTCGGTGAGACCGCGGCGCGTTGCTGCCTCGGCCACACCCCGAAGTCCTCGACCCGCGGTGCGGTGCGCGTCTGGCGAACGGCGAGGCGCACCTCGGCGGGCTCGCCTCGGATCTCCGAAACCGCCGCGGCGTTGCTGGGCGTGCTCAGGCAGGGGCTCGTCCGGCGGGGGTTGCCGGTACGCCTTTACGTCGATAACGGCAGCACCTTCCGCTCCCGGCAACTGGCGCTGGAGTGCGCCAAACTCGGCATCGCGCTGATCCACGGGCGCCCCTACCAGCCCGCCGGTCGCGGCAAGATCGAGCGCTTCTTCCGCACCGTGCGCGGCTGACTCGGCACCCTGCCGGGCGAGGCCACCGCGGGGCTGGAGCCGCTGAACCGCGCGCTGTGGGCCTGGGTGGAAGGCGACTACCACACCCGCCCGCATCGCGGGACCGAAGGCCGCTCCCCGCTGGAGCAATGGGCGTTGAGCGCCGAACAGGTGCGCTACCCCGACCCCGGGCTGGACCTTGAGGAGCTGTTCCTGTTCGAGGCCCGACGGCGCGTCATGAAGGACCGCACCGCCACGGTGCTCGATGCCTACGCCAACACCGCCGTCAAACGCCAGCGTTACACGGACCGCATCCGGCCCGAGGAGCCGGTCGAGGAACCCCCCGCCCTCGCCCTTGGCCATGCACCGGCTGAAGGAGAAAAAATAATGTACCAGCGCCACTTCGCCCTGACGCGCCTGCCGTTCCAAACCCCCGCGCAGACCGACGAGCTGTTCGAGTCCGCCTCACGCCGCGATGCCGAAGCGCGCCTGGGGCATCTGATCGAACTGCGCGGCATGGGCTGCTGACCGGGGAGTCCGGCAGCGGCAAGACCACCGTGTGCCGCCACGTCACCGACCGCCTGCACCCGGAACTGTACCGGGTCTGCTACGTGTCGCTGTCCACCGGCAACGTGATGGACATGTACAAGTGCATCGGCTGGTCCTCAAACGGAATCCGGCATGAGCGCCGATCATTGGTTATTCTTTCCGATGTCGTACGGAAGCTCACTGGAGCCACCATTCGATCTCTGCCGACGCCGCGGGCGCATCGGGCTTCAACCTTTTGAACGATGGCTTGTAAGCGCGTCATTTCGACTGTCACGCCGCGCAACACCTTCAGCAACTCCCTCAGTTGTTTCCGTAGTCGACGAACTCGGCGACATCGCCCTGTCTGCGCTGCAAGCCGATCGAAAGGTCACCTTCAGACAGGCCCTTACGAACCTGCTTGAATTTCACCGAGCTGTCATCCTTCTTGGTAATGACCCGTCCGCTCAGCGTTAGCCTGACGTTCACCAGCGAAGCGCGCCGCGAAGCTGCACGGCCTGCTCCGGATCCGCGCCCGGACGCCCCTGGCGCTGGCCCAGCTCGAGCCCCGCATCCAGGCGCCGGCCCGAGGTGAGCTTCACGCCCAGGCGAAGCGCCCGGCTCGCTCCCTCGCCCGACTCCACACCGACGAACGGTTCCCACCGCGCACGGCCCTTCTTCCCGTCAAGCCCGTAACGCAGCTCGACCTGGTAGCGTTGCGCCGCCTCGAACGCGGCGTTCCTCACCAGCCCCGAGGCGTCCTGGCGGCTCCACAGCGACTGCACGCCGCTCTGTGTGGCCCCCCAGGCCGAACCCAGCCTCATCGACAACCCGCGCCCGTCTGCGGACGGGGTGTAGGCGATCGAACCGCTGAACCCCCATTCCTCGTACTCGGTGTCCCGATGGGCCAGCAGCCCCCGCGCGTTGACTTCGACCGACAGCCGCCCGGCCGCGTAGCCGAGCCCGCCGCCGACCTCAAGCCCCGCGCCGGTCTCCGCATCGCCGGTGTCGTAGCGCAGCCCCGCCTCCACGGTGGATTGCAGCGTGCCGCCCCAAACGGGCAGGCTGCCCGAACCCTCAAGCAGCAACCGCATCCGACTGGTCGCGCCCTGCGCGCCCGCCAGCCCCTGCACGACTTCGGAGTCCGTGCTCGTCACGAGCGCATCGGAGCGAAGGGCCAGTTCGAATCGGCCTGCATCGCCGGTGCGCACGGACAGCACTCCGCGGCCGCCGAACGCGGCCATGCGATTGGACAGGTCCGTCTCGAGTGCGGAATCGGCGCCTTCCGGCGCAAGCCGCAGCCGTCCTTCCCCGTAGCCGATCACCCCCCACAGGCTGGTCGTGTCGTTCAACTCGAAGTGTGCATAGGGGTTCAGGCTCGTCAGCGTGCTGTGCACGGACCCGCCGAGGGCACCCGTGCGCCGGTAACCGCCATCTCCCTCGCTGAAGGACAGGGTCGAGCCCACCAGCCAGCGGCCGTATTGCTTGTCCAGACTCAGCATGGCCGTGGTCACTTCGCCGTCCAGCGACAGGGCCCCCTCGCTGCCGCTAAAGCGCGTAGAGGCGGTCTCGCCCCAGGCCGTCCAGGGACTGGAAGATGCATCCTCACCATCGCCGAAGGTGTAGAAAAAGGAACTGCCCGTCGTCGCGGTCGAACAGATTCCTGTGCCGAGGCCGCTGCCCGCATCCGCGTCCGCGAAACGCGTGAACAGGCGGTCCAGGCGCACGCCGCCCACCCTCAGATGCTCTTCGCTCGATCCGCGTTCCAGTCTGCGTGCCACGGCCTGCGCCACGTGGTCCGAAGCCGCCCGCCCGAAGCGTGCCAGCCAGGCAGCGGGTATGGGGTCGCTGTTGACGATGACGCCCAGCGCCTCGCCATCGTCAATTCGCGCATAGGACGCATTCGACAGGATCAGCGTCAGCGTTTCCTCGCCCTCGTCGTGGCTGTCGTCAATGATGCTGACCTGGACGTGACCCGCGGCCTGCCCCGCCTCGATGCTGAGCGTGCCCGACACCGCCTCGTAATCCTCCCCGGCGGCGGCCGTGCCGTCGGCGGTCTCGTAGTCCACCGTGACCGGCTCATCCGCCGCCCGCGCAAGCGCGACCTCGAACACCAGCACCGCACCCGGTCCTTCGCCCACCTCCGCATCCGCCACGGACAGCGCCTGTGCCGTGCGATACACCGTCACCGACGGCGCTTCGGACAACGACCGGTCATCGTTGGTGCAGATGCCACCGGGCTGGTCGCATGCGATCGCAACGACCGGAACAATCGTCACGGGCTCGTCCGAGTCGGGATCGGTGCGAATCGTCCACTCGTTGGCCAGGTACTCCCCTTGCCTGTCCCGGGCCGGGCCGATCGCCTCGATGGCCCCGCCCGTCACCGTGAAGGCATGCTCGACAAGGTAGTGTTCGCCGATGACCTCGATGAGACCCACATCCTCGCTGAACGCCAGGTGAATATCGAAGGTGGTCTCGCTGCCCTCGTGAGCGCCTGGAATCATCGACCACCCTGCCGTAAGGACGGGTTGCACGATCTGCCCGTCGACCACGGCCGCTTCGGGGTGCGCGAGATCCACCGCCGGTCCGCTGAAGCTGTCGATCTGCCCGCCGTTGAGAGAAAGGCTGTCGGCCACAAGCGCGATGTTGCTGATCGGACCTTCCTCTTCCGTCACCACGTGTTCGAACACCAGCGTGTCCTCGCGGACAACGTGCGAGAACGGCGCGGTCACCTCCGTGGCCTCCTCGCCGAGGGTGAGGGTGACGCCGGGCACCCCATCGACCGTGTCCACGCTGAGCCGCTCGTCGAACCGAAGCGTCGCTCGGATCGGTTCGAACGCGCTCCACTTGCCATTGCCGTCGCCGTCTTCTTCAATACCCGCGGCGGTCACCTGCGACCGGCGGACCGGCTCAGTGGTGGAGGTGTCGCAGTCCTCGGCGTCGGAGGTCTCCAGCCGGAACTCGCCTGACGCCTGATTGCCCACGGCCGTCTCCGCATGGGTCGCGACATCGGCCGGTACGCTGACCGCCACGGGCTCTCCCCACACGGTCGGCGTGATCCGTACCCGGTATCCCAGCAGCGTGTCGTACGGCCGATCGACCCGTTGCGCCGTGGCGTTGACGAGCGTCAGGTCGCTGGAAGGATCGAAACCGTTCACCGGCTCGTATCTGAGGAAGTTCTCACCCGCCGTGGTAAAGCCGATGCTCAGGAAGAACGACCCCGCCTCGTCCTCTCGTGTTGCCGGATCGTCGTAGTTGCGGCAAAGAAGTTCCGGCACCGGGGTATCGCCCGACAAGCCGCTTGCCCCGGCGGTCACGACCGTGCGTAACGGCTTGGACGAATCGATCAGCACGGCCCGGGCTTCGTTCGAGACGAACCAGGCGCCGTCGCGACTGGCGCGCATCCTGAATGCGTAGCGCCGGTTTTCACTGAGCGATGTCACCCGAAAACCGATGCCGTCCTCGCAATCGACTTCCGAAGATCTGGTACCGATGGATTGCCAGGGCAAGTTGCCCGGATCACTGGAACCTGACGAATCAGCCGGGGTCCAGGCGATGGCGATGTCGCTGAGTTCGCTTGCGTCCGCCCCTGCCGGTATCCAGCACACATCGATGGCCGGCGCGGGCTCTGCCGTCATCCCGGGCATCGAGTCCGTCGTACCCTCGGACATCGGGTCCAGCAAGTCCTCGGGTGTCCGGGCGGTCGCCGTCAATCCGCCTGCAGAGGCTGTCGCGCTCGCCTGCAACGACACCGAAGGCAGGCCGGCGCCGTGCTCGCCCACGCCCGATACGCGGTAGAGCCGCGATTCGAAGACGTTCAGGCCGACATCATGCCGATAGGCGGTCTCGATGGTCTCGGTAATCTCGGTGGCCTCGGCGGTTTCGGTGGCCTCGGCGGTCTCGGTATTGCCCACAACTTCGGCCCAATTGGCGCCGCGGTCGTAGGAGGCCTCGACACGGTACCCGAGCACCGTGTCCTCGAGCGCATCCCAGCTCAGATCCACATGGGTGGCCGTGCCCGTTGCGGTTGGATTCGTGACTTGCGCGAGCAGCGTGTCCTGCGATTCCACCTCATTGTCGGAGATGGTCACCGAGATTGCGCCGCCTGCAAAGAAATCGTAGTCGGCACCCTCGGTGGCATGGGAAACGGTCGAGGAGTCGTGGTACGCGTCGTCGTCCTCGGTCGCGGAGATCGTCATCGTCTGCGCTGTGTCCCAGTCGGATGTCGTGAACGTCAGGCTCGACGGCTCGAAGGTCACGTCAGGGCTGCCGCTCAGCGACGGCGTGACCGTCACGGTGTCCGTCGGCTCGGTATCCAGCACCACGGTGTAGGTGGCGCTTGCGCCCTCGGAAAGAGTCAGGACTGTCGGCGAGACGGTCACGCCGCGTTCGTCGTTGTCGATAATCGCCAGCGTCGTGCCGGTCACCTCCAAGCCTTCAAGTTCCGTGGTGCCGGTGATCGACACCGCCTCGTCCGGCTCGTCGATGGAATCCTCCATGATCCTGATCACAAAGGGCGCGGTGGCGCTTGCCCGCCCGGACGGGATCGTCAGACTGACGTCGTCGACAGCCGCGTAGTCGGTGCCCTTTGTCGCCGCATCGTCAGCGGCGCCCACGCTCACGGTGAGTGTCGTGGGCTCGGCCCTCGGCACGCCGTTGAGCCGGCCCGTCACGACTACACCGGTAAAGCTGCCGGACTCGTCGATTGAAACCTTGTTCACCGAGAGCGCCACGCCGCTCGAGACCGTGTCATCGTCATCGATGACGACCGATACGGAATCGACCGTCACACCGTTGGCTTCGTAGTCGGCGCCCGTGAGCGCATGCGATATCATTACCGTATCGTCCTCGGCATCGTCATCCTGGCGCGCCGTCACCGTGACCGTTTGCGGCTCATTCCAGTTGGAGGTCCTGAAGCTGAGAAACGATCTGCTTCGCCTCAGGTCGGTGCCCGTTGTACCCGAAATCGTCACCCTCACTGAACCGGCCGGCCTTGAAGTCAGTACCACCGTGTAGGTGGCACTGTCGCCCTCGGATACGGTCAATGTAGTGGGGCTGATCGACACACCCCGTACATCGTCGTCGCTGATCGTCACAAGGGTCCCGGTCACGGTGAGGCCTTCGACACCGGTGGCCCCGGACACCGTCAGCGTCTCGTCTCCTTCGACGAGACCGTCATCGATGGGCATCAGCGTGAAGGTCGCGGTCCCGGAGGTCTGGCCGGCGTCGATGGTCAGCGTCAGGTCGTCCACGGCAGCGTAGTCGGTGCCTGCCACGGCGGAGTCTCCGCTGGCGCCCACCGACAGGGTTACGGTGGTATCGGAGGTTCGTGGCTCGTCGTCCAACGTGCCGGTCACTGTCAGGGAGGTCGCGCCGGCGCCTTCGTTCACCGTTGCCGGGTTGACCGTCAGCGTCACCGCGGTCGAAGCGGTGCGGCCATCGATTGTGCCGGCGGTCTGCACCGAGACAGTGTAGGTGGCGGTGGCTTGGTTGTAGTTCGCGGTGCCCGCCGCGGTGACGGTGACCTCGCAACTGCCTACGCCAACGACAGTCAACGCCCCGGTCGAGGCGTTCACCGAACACACCGTGGCAGGAGAAGCCGAGTAGCTCAGAGACGTTTGTGCGCCGGTCGGAGCGGTCACGGTCGGGGCGGTGCCGCCGAAGGTGGCCGACGGGTTGCTGTACCGGAACCCGCTCAGCGTCTGATCGCCCTTGTCCACCGCCGGGAACGTGATGTCGACCGCGTCGGTGTTGCCCGCCGTGTCGCTCACCGTCACCGTCGCACTGGCGGTGTTCGCGTCGGCCCCGTCCGGCGTTCCGGTGATCTCTCCGGTGCCGCCATCAATGGCCAGCCCCGACGGCAGCCCCGTGGCACTGTACTGGCCGATACCGGTCCCGCCGGTGGGATTCATCGCCCCGATCGGCTCACCCACCTTCAGCGATGAAGGCGCGGTGTAGCTCGGCGCCGTCGGCGCGCTCAGATCCACCGTCAGCGTGCGCGTCAGGTCGCTGGGCGAGGTGAACCCGGTCTTGGCGGCGGACACGCTCACATCCACACCCGTACCTGTAATGTACGACGCATCGGCCGGCACGCTCACCGACCAGGTCGCCGGATTGGCTTCGGCCGAGGTCGCCGGCAACTCCGTGGTACCGACAGTGACCGTCACCGACACACCGCCCTCCGAGCCGGTGTCGCCGCCGATACTGAACCCGCCCGCCTTCTCGGCGATGTTGATGATGTTATCGTTCGCAACAGCATCGAGGTTCAACAACAGCCGAGACGGGTACTCGTCATCCTCGATGGTGCCCGTCGCCGTTTTCCGGGCGCCAAGCTCGGCATTCGATGACGGGCTGGAGAGGGTCACCGTGAAGGTCTCGTCATCCTCGACCGCCGTGTCTTCCCCGGTGGCAATGGAGATGGTTCCCGACCTCTGGCCGGCGTCGATGGTCAGTTCCGCGTCGCTCGCCGGCGCCGTGTAGTCAGCCCCGTTCGGATTGGCGCTGTGCGCCGTGGCCGTGCCGTCCGCGGTGGCATACTGCACCGTCACATCCGCCGCCGCCGCCGGGTCGAGCGTCACGGTGAACTCCACGGCATTGCCCTCCTTCGCGCGAGCGTCGGCGATGCTCAGCGTCGGAACGCCGGGTGTACCGATCACCTCGTCGGACGCGTCGCCGTCGCTGCGCAAGCCGGTGCGGGTCGCGATCACGCGCACCGTGTAAATAGTGCCGCCGGTCAGTTCGGCAATGCGGTGGCTGTTGGTCGAGCCGGACGAAATGATGGCCTCCCTGCCGTCGGTAGCCGCATCGGCAAAGTTTTCCGTGCCGGATTTCCACTGCACCTTGTAGCCCTCGGCGTTACTCACCACGTCCCAGGTCACGGTCAGCCAGCCAGTTCCCGGCGTGACGGTCACTCCTGCCACCTGGCCCGTCGGCACCGCCGCGCGCGTCACGACCACCGTGTACGTCTCCGTGGTGACCTTGTCATCCGCCGTGACCTTCACCTTGATCGTGTTCGCACCCACCGCGAGCGAAACCTGCTGGCCATCCTTTACTGAATTTGCGTCGTCGATCTCCGTGTCCGATCCATTCAAATACGCCACCGTCGCATGGGTCTCGCTCACCTTCGGGGCGATGGTGATCTCATCCACCGCGTGCGCCACCAACGCCGTATAGGATGTCGTCGTTGACACGAACATCGGACTCAGCTCGATCGTATTGCCGCTCCCGTCCTCGAACTCCAATTCGTCCAGCGTCGCGTCTGTGGAGGTCGTGGAGCCGCTGGTCGTACTCCTGCTGGTCGTACCCCTTATGGCAAGGAGCAACACGGTGAGATGTCCGCCCCAATCAGGCTCCGCCTCACCGCTGTTGTAGTAGTGAAGGTTGGCGATGCTCCACCCACTCGCTGTCCCCGCATCTTCGGCGCCAGAATACGTGTTTGTTCGCCCGACACCGTATCGATCACCAGCAGCCGTTCCGGTCGCGGTGTTCTCGAACACGACCCAGTAGTTTGTGGCCCCGGCCAAGGTTGCATTGGCCGGAGCTGTAAAGGTATTGCTGCCATTCGCGAGCGAGGACGGGTTGGTCAGCACGTACAGGCTGGAGCCGGGTCCGGTATGGCGAGACGATGACGAGTCACGGAAGATGCTCACCCGTGGGGAAGAGGTTCCCCCCACTTCTTCCAGCTTGGCAACAATCTCCGAGAGGGTATAGCCGTCCTCTTCGTCACCGGTGGTGAATTGTTGCGCCTGAGCGAACGAATTTGTGTATATGTTCCCTACGCTTGCTACCCCACCACGTGGCTGCTCGATGGTGCTGACGAAGGTGGTGGTGTTCTGCGCTGTAGCAAACGTTGGAAAAAAGGCGAAAACCGCCAGCAATATCATCGCGACGAGGTCGCGGTAGGCGACGGCGTAGCGGCAGTACCGGCGTACGCCCCAGAGCACGATCTCCCCGCGGAAGCCACGTCCCTTGAATTCGCTCAAGCCTCAACCCTTCGCTGCAGAGCACACAGGCACTTCACCAAGCAGCCTGACTCTGCGACAGCGCCCGCCCCAACGTCTCGGCTACCCCGGCCCGCCGCGCCTACCAGCGCATCGCGCCGCGAAGCTGCACGGCCTGCTCCGGATCCGCGCCCGGGCGCCCCTGGCGCTGGCCCAGCTCAAGCCCCGCATCCAGGCGCCGGCCCGAGGTGAGCTTCACGCCCAGGCGAAGCGCCCGGCTCGCTCCCTCGCCCGACTCCACACCCACGAACGGCTCCCACCGCGCACGGCCGGTCTTCCCGTCAAGCCCGTAACGCAGCTCGACCTGGTAGCGTTGCGCCGCCTCGAACGCGGCGTTGCTCACCAGCCCCGAGGCGTCCTGGCGGCTCCACAGCGACTGCACGCCGCTCTGGGTCGCGCCCCAGGCCGAACCGAGCCTCATCGACAACCCGCGCCCGTCCTTGGACGGGGTGTAGGCGATCGAACTGCTGAACCCCCATTCCTCGTACTCGGTGTCCCGATGGGCCAGCAGCCCCCGCGCGTTGACTTCGACCGACAGCCGCCCGGCCGCGTAGCCGAGCCCGCCGCCGACCTCAAGCCCCGCGCCGGTCTCCGCATCGCCGGTGTCGTAACGAAGCCCCGCTTCAAGCTTCGGCTTCAGCACCCCGCCGGTGGCAAGCCTCATCGAGCCGGAACCCTCGAGCATCAGCCGCACCCGGGCGGTCTGGCCCGCGGTCCCGACCAGGCCCTCGATGGATTCGGAGACGGTGTTCGTCAGCCGCGCATCGGAACGCAGCGCCAGCTCGAACCGCCCGGCCTCGCCGGTGCGCACCGACAGCGCCGTTCGCCCGCCGAACGCCGCCATGGCGTTCGCAAGCTCCGTCCCGAGCGCCGTATCGGAACGCGCCGGGGTGAGCGACAGATCGCCCGCGCCGTAGCCGAGCACGCCCCAGACGCTCGTGCGCTCGTTGAGTTCGAACCGCGCGTAGGGGTTAACGCCCGTCATGGTGCTTGCGACCGCGCCGCCGCTCGCCGTCGGGTGCGTGTAGGCCCCCTGGCCTTCGCTGAACGACACCACGACCCCGGCCAGCCACCGGTCCCAGCGGCTGTCGAATCCGAGCATCGCCGTGGCGACCTCGCCATCGAGCGCCAGGTTGCCGTCGGCCCCGCTGAAGCGGCTCGCCGCGGTGCGGCCCCACGCCGACCACTCCCCGAGCCAGCCCGGTAACCGGGTGCGTCCCGGTGACCGGGTGCGGCCCGATGACCGGCTTTCGCCGTCTTCGTCGAGTGCCGCGGAGTAGAAGAACGAACTGCCCATCAGCAGCGTGCGAAGATCCGGCACCGCCCTTGGGTCGGGCAGGCCCAGCGCCCGCAACAGCGCGCCCTGGGCGGCACGCCCGCTCAGCGTCTTTCCGGCTTCGCGCTCAACGCCGCCCGCTCCGCCCGGGGCCGTGTTCATGTCGCCCAGGCTCATGCCGGGGGCGGTTGCGCCGATGCCCGCACCGGCGCCGCCGGACGGGGCCAACCACCCCATCGAGGACGGATCGGTCCCGACCGGGTCATCCCGGTCAATCGCCGTGTCCCGCCCGGACCGTCCGCCGAGCCCGGTCCGCCCGCCGAGCCCCGCCCATCCGAGCAGGTCCCCGGCCTGGCGCCCGCCAAGGGTCAGGTGCGGGGTCTGCGGCCCGCCTTGCCAGCGCTCCCCGACCGCCTCGACCACGTGATCGGTGGCCGCGCGCCCGAATCGCGTCAGCCACGCGCCGGGCATCTTGTCGGTGTTGCTGATGTGTCCGGTTCCGGTTCCATCGATCAGGCGGGCCCGCACGGGGTTGGACAGCACCAGCGTCATCTCCTCGAGCCCTTCGTCATGGGAATCGTCGATCACTTCCACGCACAGGCTCTTCGATGCGGTCCGGCGCTTACTCTCGGCCGGCCGGAACACCAGCGTGCCCGAGATCGGCTTGAAGTCCTGCCCCGCCACCGCCGTGCCGCTGCGCGTCGCATAGTCCACGCTCACCTCGTGATCGACGTCCATCCGGTCCATCGTCACCACGAATACCAGGCACACCTTCTTGTTCGGCCACTCCCGCGCGCTCGCATCCGACACCGACAGGCCCGGCGTGGCATCGTTGTCGATGACCGGGATGATTGTGGAGCGGCCGCTCCAC
This sequence comes from Candidatus Rariloculaceae bacterium, assembly GCA_965262365.1. Classification (GTDB taxonomy): domain Bacteria; phylum Pseudomonadota; class Gammaproteobacteria; order Steroidobacterales; family Rariloculaceae; genus UBA6522. The sequence goes on along the minus strand of OZ253541.1, from coordinate 382,041 downwards.
GGGTTCACCGACACGCCGGCGGGCAACGTCCCGAAGGACACCTTCAGGCTCTCCCCGGGATCGTCCTCGAAGTCGTCCACCGGGCGGATGGTCACGCCCGCCGACGTCACGTTTTTCGCGAAGGTCACGTTCGCCGGCAGGTTGCTGAAATCGGCCGCCGTCGCGCCGCCCAGATACGCATACGTCAACGGAATCGTCAGTTTCTGGTCCGGCTTCGTGGTCAGCCTGATGCCCAGCCTGTAGCTTCCGCCCTCTTCGACGCCATCGCGCACCGCCCCGGCGCGGGCGTCGAACCTCACCTGCAGGCTCGTGTGACCGTGGTCGTTGTCGGTCAGTTGCACCACCGCCTCGGACGGGCTGCCCGCCGATACCTTCAAGGGCAGCGAACCGAAGCCGATCGCCACGCTCTCCCGATCGTCGTCCGCCGAGTCGTCGGTCGCGGTGACCGTAAAACTCTTTTCCGTCTCCGACGCACCAAAGGTCACGTTATCCGGCAGGCCGGAATAGTCCGCCGCCGTGGCCCCGCGGTGGGTCTTCGTCAGCTCGATCGTCACCTCGCGGCCCGGCGCCGCGTCAAGCCGCACCCGCACCGTCGCCGTCGCGCCGCCTTCCGCCGCCGTGTAGTTCGCGGCGTCGAAGGACACCGTCACCGCCTTCTCGCCGTCGTTGTCGGCGATACGCAGCGTCGTTTTGTGCGGCCCGTAGCGGCCCACTTCCAGGTCCTCCGGAAACAGGCGGCGGAACCCGATCAGCACGCTCTCGCCGTCGTCGTCCTCGCTGTCCTCGGTTACCCGCACCGTGAACGACGTCTGGGTCTGCCCCCGCTGGAAGGTCACGCTCTCGGGCACGCCCGAGTAATCGTCCGCGCTCGCGCCGCCCCGATGCTCCGGATCGAACAGCGGCACCGTCAGCGCCTCGTTCAGTTCGGGCTTCCAGGGAGAGTTCAGGTGCACGCTTATCCGCGCCGTGCCCCCCTCGGTGACGGTGTAGGCGGATGCGCCGAACCACACATACCAGGTCGACACATCCACGTCCTCCACCAGCGCCACCGTCGCCGTCGCCGGGCTGCCGAGCAGCACGCCCGACGGCAGGGCGTCAAAGCCCAGTTGCAGGCTCTCGCCGTCGTCGTCCACCGTATCGTCGGTCGCCGTGACCGTAAACGTCTGCTCCGTCTCGCCGGCGGCAAAGGTGATGCTCTCGGGCACGCCCGACCAGTCCGCCGCCGTGGCCCCGCCCTCCGGGGTCGCCGTCAGCAAGATGGTGACGGCGTGCGGCGCCGCGGGAAACAGCTCCACCGTCACGGTAACATCCTGGACACCCTCGATCGCGGTGTAGGCCGAGGCCCCGAAGCTTACCGTCGGAGCGTCCGTGCGCCCGACGCCGTATCCGGACCAGACCGACCCCTCGTGGTTGACCGCCTGTACCCCAACCTGGTACAGGGTGTTGCGAGACAGGCCCGTGATCTGTTCCTCGGTGCCTGTCACGTTCTGCGGGCCATCAGTCCAGGTCTCTACCGAATCCTCCCGATAGCGCAGGTTGTAGTGCGTGATCGGCGGACGCCCCACGTTGGGCGGCGCCGTCCAGCTCACGTCCAGGCTCGTGATGCTACCCGCAGTCGCCGACACCGTCGGCGCCCCCAGCTGCGCCGGTCTTTCGGCCAGGTCCACGATGTTGATGATGACCAGGATCGAGACACTTCCGCCTTGTTGGTTGACGGCATTCACGGTCACCACATAGCTTGGCTTCTCCTCGTAGTCGTAGCGCTCGCCCACCCTGGTCCTAAGCTGGCCACTCGATGACGAGATCGTGAACTTGCCCGCGTCCTCGCCTTCCAGCCTGTAGTTGACAGACCCTTCCACGCCGGACGCCCGCACGGGGTCGCCGATGTTTTCTGCCTGCTGCACCGTCAGATAGGTAAACGTTTCAACGAGGCTCCGGATGGTGCTATCCCCAATGGACCCGCTCGGCGGATACGCCTCACTGGTCACGGCTTCAGGATGAGCTCTATCGTCGGTGAAACCGACCCTGATCTTCACCTGCTTGCCTACATCGTCCGCGACTGGCGTATAGCTGGCTCCCGTCGCCCCGGTGATGTCGGTCTCGGTCGTGCCGTCCACCTGGACCCACTGGTAAGTGTAACTGGGGTTCGTCAGGCCATCGGGATCGGAGATGTCGCTGATGTCCGCGGTGAGCATCAGCCCCTTCCTTGCCGTGCCGGAAATCGTGACCGCGCCCTCTGCCGGGAAGCTTCCCAACACGAGACTGATCCTGACTTCCTGGCCTTCCAACCAGAGCAGGTCGGGGGGCAACTCGCCGGGGTTATAATCCCATTTATTGGCAAGGCTGCCGTCATTCGATTCCGCGTCCGTCGTAAGCGTGAGGTCGCCAACGGTGATCACCGTGCCGAGCGGCACACGCGGGAAGGACTCGAAGAAAAATCGCTCACGCGTGGATTGGATAACGACGTACAACTTAAAGACTTCGATTTCTTTGCCGCCGTATTCGATCATGTTGTCGTCGAGCGAGCCGGACTTGTCAAACTCATACCCGAACCCAGTGCCGTCGTCTGCCACCGTCATCGTCGCGCACCAGTCGTTGACCGCGGGACAGGGGCCCGGCAACACCACCACTGTCACTGTCCCGTTTCGGGGATACGCGTCGCTCGTGAGCGGGCCCTCGGCGTGGCCCCGTAAGTCGGTGAAGCTCACCTTCACCTTGATCTGCTTGCCCAGATCGGACGCGGTCAGCGTGTAGGTTTCGGAGGCCGCCCCGGGGATGTCTGTGTCGGTGGAGCCGTCCACCCACACCCACTGGTAGGTGAACGTGGGGGTCGTCGGCAGCCCATCCGGGTCCTCGATGTAGTCCGTCGCCACCGTCAGCGTCTTGCCCACCTGCCCCCCACCGGAAATCGTCGGCTGGCCGGTGGCGGGAGCGTCGGTCACAACGAGCGACACGGCGACGTCGGTCCCGGCAGTCCAACCCAGGGTGGTGCTATTCCACTTCCATTGAGTCTTGGCGCCGTTGATCTGGTTGGCCTCCTTAAGGACGAATTCCTCGCCGTCAATCACCAGTGTCAGACCCTGTGTGGCGGCTGTGGCACCCGTATTGAGCCTGAATGTCAAGACTCCGTTCCTGGTAAAAAATTTAGTGACCGCGTAGCTCGTACCGTCATCGGTGAAGTCGTCGCTCAACGTGTTCGAGTTGCTGCATTTTCTATTCCCCGTCGAGCTGTTGTCACAGCCCAACGGTACGGGGGTCCCTGAGAATGTGGCCCTCGGCGTCAGCGTGGCCGTCCAGATTGTGGTCTGGGCCTGGGCCTGCAGGGGCAGGAGCGCGGCGAAACCGACCAGGCCCATAAGAAACCCGGCCGCCGCGTGGCGGACCAGGGCGGTGGCGCGCGAGCCCGATTCAGGCGGGCGGCCCAATCCGAATCCGCTCGCCCGGCCCGTGAGGCACCGTGCGTCCGTCCACCGCCCGGGCGCCTTCGGTGTGCTGATCCGGGGACCGTCGGCGAAACCCGCCTGATCAGCCCTCTTGGTCAAGAGCCCCATCCATCTCGCCCGCGCGGGCGATACGCTCGACACCGCCGCGTCCGTTTTCCCTAACCCCATTCGATCACCTCAATCTTCGGCTCGCGACAAACGTCCGGGCCTGTTCCGGGACAGACGGTTCCCGTCCACAGGCTCTCCGGACGCGCGCGTGCGCCATGTGTGGAAAATTCAATCGAGCGCGATGTTAAGCGAATTGCGCGCCCGTGTATCTCCCCAACCTTGGGGGAATTTGGCGATTATTTTCAGAGAGGTTTCAGTCAGTTACGGCAAGGCGGGCACCGATTCGCATCGGCTTGCGCCGTCAGCGCTTGGACTTCGGAACGCCGCCCAGCGACTGCACGAGCCGCACCAGATCGGCCTGCCGCGACAGGTGGTGCTTGACGAACATGCGCTTCACGTGCGAGCGGATCGTGCTTTCCTTGCGGCCCGTCGCCGCGGCCACCTCGGGGACGATCATGCCTTCGGCCAACAGCACCGCCACCCGGCTCTCCATCCCCGTGAGCCCGAGCGCCGCCGCCGCCACGGCCGGATCGATGCGGGTTCGCCGCGCCGGGTCGGTGACCAGCACCAGCGCCGCCACCGGCCAGACCCGCCAGTCCGTCTCCTGCCGGCCCACCGGGTTGACGTGCACCACCAGCGGCGGCAGGGGAGCGGCGCGGCCGATCATCGTCGAGCCGCCGGCGCCCCGGGCCCCGAACCTCGGCAGCGCCCGGGTCAACAGCCCCTGCAGTTCGGCATCGTCCTCGGGTGTTCGGGCGTGGAGGAATCCATCCTCGTCGTACAGACCCTTGCCGGTGCGCAGCATAGCCCGGGCGGGGTCGTTCGCCTCCACGATCCGCGCGCGCCCGTCGAGCTGCACGATCCCCAGCCCGGTGGTGTCGAGCAGCTTCGCCAGCGACGCGCCGAGCGCCCCGGCCCCGGCCAGCGCCTGCTGCACGCACACGGTCTGACGGATAGGGGGCAGGAGGCGCCGGATCGAGTCGAGCTGCGCGGACGACCAGCCGTCTCCGTCGAGGGGGTCGTTGACGACCCAGACGATGCGCGAGCCCTCGGGCCCGTCCAGGCGCACGTTGATGCCGTTGCAGACGTGGCCGCGGGCCAGCAGCTCGTTGTAGGTCCGCGACGTCTTCAGTTCCGCGTCGCTGTAGAGGTCGGTCATGTGGAACAGCCGGCTGTCGGGCAGACGCCGCAGCCGCGGGGCCCGTTCGTCCAGGGGGTAGTAGGTCCGGAAGTATTCGCGCTCCAGTGCGCGGTTCCGCTGTCCACCGACGAAGAACCACGCAAAGTGGATCCGGATGTCCTCTTCGGAGTCTCCGTCGCCGCACACCATGCTGCTGCCGTGCGTGCGCAAGGCGTCATCGATGAGCGCGGTCGCGCTCGACCAGTGCCGACGGTCGAGCGCCGCCTCGTGCAGCGAGGCCAGGATGCCGTCGAAGGCGTCGCGTTCGCTCATGACCGCGCGTCCGCTTGCGGACCTTCCACCGCCCCCGTTCCCGTCGGTTCTGTCGCCAAGCACCCTCCCGTGTTTCGCCGATGCTGCGCTGCAACCCTGCGCCCCCGCCACGTCCGGGGCCTCGACGGCCCGCGGCGCCGACACGGGCCCGGAGGGCAGCGCGCGCTGCCGTGCACCCTCGCCATCGGGGAGAGTCTACGGAATTCCCGGCATCGTCGCAGGCACTTGCGCGGCGGCGCACCACATCGGCGCCCGGGACGGCCAGGCATCAGGCCCTGACGCACCGCACCGGCAGCGATTGAAGGCTCCGGAGCACCAGACCTTTGCGGAACCTCGGGCGCTCACCGAGCAGGCTCATCCGCGGGAACCGCTCCAGCAGCATCTCCAGAACGATCCGGCCTTCCAGGCGCGCGAGCGCCGCGCCCAGGCAATGGTGGATGCCGCGTCCGAACGACAGGTGGGCGCCCTGGCTGCGTCCGACATCGAGGCGGTCGGGATCGTCGAACACGCCCGGATCCCGGTTGGCCGCGCCGAGCAGCAGCACGACGTTGTCGCGTTTGCGCAGCGCAACACCGTTCACCTCGCAATCGGCGAGCACGCGCCGCAAATCCGCCTGCACCGGGGAGTCGAAACGCAACAGCTCCTCCACCGCCGCCGGGATCAGGCTCGGGTCGTCCCTCAGCCGCTCGAGCTGTTCGGGATGACGAAGCAGGGCCAGCAAGCCGTTGCCGATGAGGTTGATGGAGGTCTCGTTGCCTGCGCTCAGGAGCAGCCGCAGCATGTTCAGAATCTCACGTTCGCTCAGGCGTCCGTCGTCCTGCGCGCGCGCCAGCGCGCTGACGATATCGTTCCTCGGCGCTGTCCTTCGCGCCTCGACGATCGGCCGGAAATAGGCGTCGAACGCCCTGGAGGCCCCTTCTCCGGCCGCGCGCTCGCGCGGACCGATCGTCGGCTCCAGCAACCGCGCGCGCTGCGCCGACCAGACACTGAACCGCTGCCTGTCCTCGGGCGGCACGCCCAGCATTCCGGCCATCACGATGACCGGCAGGGGCCGGGCCACGGCCCGCATGAAATCGAAGCCGGCCGGGTCCCCGATGCCGTCCAGCAGCGATCCGAGCACTTCGCGGATGCGCGGTTCGAGCGCCTCGACCGCCCCGGGCGCGAACGCCGTGGTCACGAGCGCCCTGAGCCGCGTGTGCCCGGGCGGGTCGAGAAACAGCAGCGTGAACTCCTCCGGCGGCGGCAGCATGGCGCGCTGCCGGGACGACAGGGTGCCCCTGCGCGGATCGTTGCCGAAGTGCCGATGGTCGCGCAGGACGGCATCGACATCGCGGTGGCGCGTGATGAGCCACGCGTTGAGCAGCCGGCTGCGATGCACCGGGTCCCGGGCGCGCAGCGCCGCATAGATGGGATACGGGTTCTGGGCCGTGCGCGACGACAGCGGGTTGTAACTCACCCCGCTCTGCATCCGCTCGCGCAGCGTCGCAACGCCCGCGCCCACCGAGCGCACCGCCTCGTCAAACGACCACATCATCGCCTCCCCGGGGCCCGCGCCTCATCGCCCCGCGCCAGCCGATGCATACGCCTCGTCATCGCGAGCGGCGCGCTTCAATGCCCCTCATGAACTCCTCATCCAGTTGCGGATCATCCCAGCCCAAGGCAGCCGGTATCCACGCCAGAGTTAGCCTGACGTTCACCAGCGCAGCGCACCGCGAAGCTGCACGGCGTGTTCGGGCGAGCCGCGACCGTTCTCAAGCCGGCCGAACTCAAGGCCCATCTCGACGTTCGGGCCGGAGGTGAGCTTCACGCCCATCCGCAACGACTGACTGTCGCCATCGGCCGCCTGTGCCGCGATGAACGGCACCCACAGCGCGGCCTTGCGGAGACCGGCAATCCCGTAACCGAGTTCCGCCTGGAACCGTTGCGCGGCCTCGAACGGGGTGTTTCTCGCCAACCCCGAGGCGTCCTGTTGGCTCCACAGCGACTGCACGCCACTCTGTGTCGCCCCCCAGGCCGAGCCCAGCTTCATCGACAGCCCCCGCCCGTCCTTGCCCGGGGTGTAGGCGAGCGAACCGCTGAACCCCCATTCCTCGTAGTCCGTGTCCTCGTGCGCCACGAGCGCGCGCGCGTTGACTTCGACCGATAGATTCCCCGCCGCATAGCCCAGCCCGCCGCCGAGTTCGATCCCGGCACCGGTCTCGGCGTCGCCGCCGTCGTATCTCAGCCCGGCTTCCAGGCTCGGCTTCAGCACCCCGCCGGTGGCGAGCGGCATCGAACCGGAGCCTTCGAGCATCAGCCGCACGCGGCTGGTTGTGCCTTGCGCGGCCACCAGCCCTCGCACCGCTTCGGAGTCCGTGCGCGTCACGAGCGCATCGGAGCGCAGCGCCAGTTCGAACCGGCCCGCATCGCCCGTGCGCACGGACAGCAGTCCGCGGCCGCCGAACGCGGCCATGCGGTTCGACAGGTCCGTCTCGATCGCGGACTCCGCGCCTTCCGGCGTGACCCGCAGGCTGCCGCTACCGTAGCCGAACACGCCCCACAGGCTCGTCGTCTCGTTCAACTCGTAGTGCGCATAGGGGTTCAGGCTCGTCAGGGTGCTGTCCATGGATCCGCCGAGGGCACCGGAGCTTTGGTAGCCGCCCTCGCCCTCGCTGTAGGACAGGGTCGAGCCCACCAGCCAGCGACCGTACCGCTTGTCCAGGCCCAGCATGGCCGTGGTGACTTCGCCGTCAAGCGACAGGGACCCTTCACTGCCCTTGAAGCGCGTGGACGCCGTCTCGCCCCAAGCCGTCAAGGGGGCGGCAGACGCATCCTCACTTTCGCCGTGGGTGTAGAAGAAGGAACTGCCCATCAGCGCATCGCGGAGACTCGGCAACGCATCGGAGGCACGCGAGGTGCCACCATAAGGAGCCGTCATGCCGCCCGGTGACCCTTGGGAATCAAGGTCCATGTGCGTTGACCCGGATGCCGCACGTCCACCATCCGGGTCCGCAAAACTCGTGTACAAGCGGTCCAGACGCAACCCGCCCACGTTCAGGTGCTCTTCGCTCGGTCCGCGTTCCAGCCTGCGCGCGACGGCCTGCGCCACGTGGTCCGAGGCCGCCCGCCCGAAGCGGGACAGCCAGGCACTGGGTATGGGGTCGCTGTTGACGATGACGCCGAGCGCCTCGCCATCGTGGATTCGCGCATTGGACGCGTTCGTCAGGACCAGCGTCAGGGTTTCTTCGCCCTCGTCGTGGGAATCGTCAAGCACCGGCACTTGTACGGTAGCTGTAGTCTGCCCGGTCTCGAAGCTGAGCGTACCCGAGACCGCCTCATAGTCTTCCCCGGCCGTGGCCGTGCCGTCCGCCGTCGCGTAGTCCACCGTGACCGGTTCATCCGCCGCCCGGGCGAGCGTGACCTCGAACACCAGCACCGCGCCCGGTCCTTCGCCGACCTCGGCGTCGGCCACGGACAGCGCCTGCTCGATTCGATGCACGGTCACCGACGGCGCTTCCGAAAGCGGCCGATCATCGATCGTGCAGATGGCCCCGGGCTGGTCGCATGCGAGATCCACGACCGGCGAAATCGTCACCGGCTCCTCCGAAGCGGGCACGACGCGCATCGCCCACTCGTCGGGGAGAAACTCTCCGCGGCTGTCCCTGGCCGGCCGGATCGCCTCGATTGAGCCGTTCGTGACCGTGAACGCGTGATCGATCAGGTCCTGTTCGCCGATGACCTCGATCGGGTCCACATCCTCGCTGAAATCAAAGTGGATCTCGAAGGGACTCTCGCCACCCTCGTGTGCGCCCGGAATCATCGACCAGCCTGCCGTGAGATCAGGCTGCACGATGGGCCCGCCCACCACGGCGACCCCCGCATGCGCGAGCTCGACCGCCGGCCCGCTGAAGCTGTCGATCTGCCCGCCGTTGAGCGCGAGGCTGTCGGCCAGGAGCGCGATGTCTCGAATCGGGCTCTGATCTGCCGTCACCAGGTGTTCGAACACCAGCGTGTCCTCGTGGGCGACGTGCGAGAACAGCGCAGTCACCTCCGTCGTTGCCGCCTCGCCGTCCGAGGACTGCGCAGACTCCCCCGTCTCGGCTTCGCCGTCCGAGGGCTGTGCCGTCGTGTCCGCCTCGCCGAGGGTGAGGGTGACGCTGGGAACGCCATCGGTCATGGTGACACGGACCCGCTCGGCGAATTGAAGCGTCACGCGGATCGGTTCGCCGGCGCTCCACTCGCCGTTGCGGTCGCCATCGGCTTCGATTCCCACGGCCACGACCTGCGACCGGCGCGCCGGCTCCGCGGTGGCGGTGGCGCAGTCCACCGCGTCAGAGGTATCACGCCGGAACTCGCCTGAAGCCCGGTTGCCCACGGACGTCTCCCCATGGGTTACGACATCGCCCGCAACGCTGACCGCCACCGGTTCGCCCCACACACTGGGCGTGATCCGCACCCGGTATCCCAGCCGTGTGTCGTAAGGCCGATCGAGCAGTTGCGCCGTGGCGTTGATCAGCGTCAGGTCGCCGGAAGGATCGAAGCCGTTCACGGGCTCGTACCGCAGATTCTCCGCCGCCGCCGTGGTGAAGCCGATGCTGATGATGAAGGACCCTTCCTCGTCCTCGGGTGTCGCCGGATCGTCGAAGTCGCGGCAAATGAGCGCCGGCACCGGGGTATCGCCGGACAAGCCGCTTGCCCCGGCGGTCACGACCGTGCGAAGCGGCTTCGACGAATCGGCCAACACCGCTTGGGCGTCATTGGAGACCAACCAGACACCAGCGTGGTTGGCGCGCATCCTGAAGGCGTAGCGCTGGTTCTCGCTGATCGATGTCACCCGAACGCCAATGCCGTCCTGGCAATCGACCTCCGCAGAGCCGGTGCCGACGGATTGCCAGGGCAGGTCGCTCAGATCGCCGGAACGTGACGAATAGACAGGGGTCGTTGCCAGTGCGACGTCGCTGAGTTCGCTCGCGTCCACCCCTCGCGGGATCCAGCAAACGTCGACGGCCGGTACCTGGATCGTCGTGTCCCCAGGCATCGGGTCCGTCGCGTTATCGAGCATCGGATCCGTCGCGTCCTCAACCATCGGATCGGTTGTGTCCTCAGGCGACAGGACGGTGGCGGTCAATCCGCCTGTTGTGGCCGTCGCGCTCGCCCGCAAGGAAACAGAAGGCAGTCCGGCGCCGTTCTCGCCCACGGCCGATACCCGATAGCGCCGCGTTTCGGAGAAGTTCAGCCCGACATCATGCCGGTAGGAGGACTCGGAGGTCTCGGGGGTCTCGGGGGTCTCGGTCGTCTCGGTCGTCTCGGAGGACTCGGAGGACTCGGAGCTCTCGGTCGTCTCGGAGGACTCGGAGCTCTCGGCGGTCTCGGCGCTTTCGGTACTGTCCTCGACTACAGCCCAATTGGCGCCGCCGTCGTAGGATGCCTCGACACGGTAGCCGAGCACCGCGTCGTCTACCGCAGCCCAGATCAGATCGACGTGGGTGGCGGTGGCCGTTGCGCGCACGTCCGTGACTTGTGCGGGCAGCATGTCTTCGGACGCCACCTCGTTGTCGGCGATGGTCACCGAGATTTCGCCGTCAACCAGGGACGCGTAGTCGGCGCCCTGCGCGGCATGGGAAACGATGGACGAGTCGTGGTACGCGTCGTCGTCCTCGGTCGCGGAGATCGTCATCGTCTGCGCGGTGAACCAATCGGAAGGCGTGAAGGTCAGGCTCGACGGATCGAAGGTCATGTCGGGGCTGCCGCTGACCCTGGGCGTCACCGTCACGGTTTCCGTCGGCTCGGTATCCAGCACCACGGTGTAGGTCTCGCTCGCGCCCTCGGAGAGGGTCAGGGCGGCCGGCGAGACGGTCACGCCGCGCTCGTCGTTGTCGCTGATGGACACGGTCGTGCCGATCACCTCGAAGCCGGCGTCCTGGATCGTTCCGGCGATCGACACCGCCTCGTCGGGCTCGTCGATGAGATCGTCCATGGTCGTCAGCGTGAAGGTCGCCATACCGCTCGCCTGGCCCGATGGGATCGTCAGGCTCTGGTCGTTCACGGCAACGTAGTCGGTGCCCTCGGTCGCCGCGTCGTCGGAGGCGCCCACGCTCACGGTGAGGGTCGTGGGCTCGGCTCTCGTCACGCCGTCGAGCGTGCCTGTCACAGTCACAGTGGCGCCGCCGCCGTCCTCGTCCACCGCCGCGGGATTCACCGTCAGCGTCACCGCCGTCTCATCATCCTCGACCGTCACCGGCACATCGTCCGCCGTCGCGCTGTTGGCGCCGTAGTCGGCGCCGGAGACCGAGTGCCCGATCGCCGCCGTGTCGTTCGCCGCGTCAGTGTCCTGGGCCGCCGAGACCGTCACCGTCTGCGCCTGATCCCAGTCGGTCGCGGTGAACGTCAGCGCCGCGCTTACCGTCACGTCCCTATCGCCCGATCCGAGCGACGGCGTGACTGTCACTTCCCCGGTCGGCTCCGACATCAGCACCACCGTGTAGGTGGCGTCGCCGCCTTCTGGCACGGTCAGCGAGGTGGGACCGATCTGAACGCCGCGCTGATCGTTGTCGTCGATGGACACGGTCGTGCCGATCACCTCGAAGCCGGCGTCCTGGATCGTTGCGGTGATCGACACCGCCTCGTCGGACTCGTCGATGAGATCGTCCATGGTCGTCAGCGTGAACATCGCCGTGCCGCTCGCCTGGCCGGATGGGATCGTCAAGCTCAGTTCGTCCACCGCAACGTAGTCGGTGCCCTCGGTCGCCGCGTCGTCGGCGGCGCCCACGATCACGGTGAGGGTCGTGGGCTCGTCTCTCGTCACGCCGTCGAGCGTGGCCGTGACCGTCGCGGTTATGGCCTCGGCGTCCTCGTCCACCGCCGTGGGGTTCACCGTCAGCGTCACCGCCGTCTCGTTATCGTCGACCGTCACCGACACATCGTTCGCCGTCACGCCGTTGGCGCCGTAGTCGGCACCGGAGACCGCGTGCCCGATCGTCGCCGTGTCGTGCGCCGCGTCCGCATCCTGGGCCGCCGAGACCGTCACCGTCTGCGCCTGATCCCAGTCGGTCGCGGTGAACGTCAGCGCCCCGGATACCGTCACGTCCGTATCGCCCGATCCGAGCGACGGCGTGACTGTAACGGTCCCTGTCGGCTCGGTATCCAGCACCACGGTATAGGTCGCGCTCGCACCCTCGGAAACGCTCAGGTCGCTCGGCGAGACGGTCACGCCGCGCTCGTCGTTGTCGGCGATGGACAGCGTCGTGCCGCTCACCCCGAAGCCGGCGGCCTCGGTGGTGCCGGTGATCGACACCGCCTCGACGCGCTCGTCGATGCGATCCTCCAGGGGCGTGAACGTGAAGCTCGCCGTGGCGCTCGCCTGGCCGGACGGGATCGTCAGGCTCAGATCGTCTACGGCAACGTAGTCGGTACCCGCGATCGCCGCGTCGTCGGAGGCGCCCACGCTCACGGTGACGGTAGTGGGCTCGTCTCTCGTCACCCCGTCGAGCGTGCCCGTCACGGTCACGCCGGTGCCACTGCCGCCCTCGTCCACCGCCGTGGGGTTCACCGTCAGCAACACCGCCGTCTCATCGTCCTCGACCGTCACCGAGATATCGTCCGCCGTCGCGCCGTTGGCGCCGTAGTCCGCGCCGGAGACCGCGTGCCCGATCGTCGCCTTGTCGTTCACCGCGTCGGCGTCCTGGGCCGCCGTCACCGTCACCGTCTGCGCTTCGCCCCAGTCGGTCGCGGTGAACGTCAGTGCCGCGCTCACCGTCACGTCCGCACGTCCGCTCACCGACGGCGTCACCATCACGGTCTCCGTCGGCTCGGTATTCAGCACCACGGTGTAGGTCGCGCTCCCGCCCTCTGTGAGGGCCAGATCGGTCGGCGAGACGGTCACACCGCGCTCGTCGTTGTCCTTGATGACCAGCGTCGTGCCTGTCACCTCAAAGCCGGCGACCCCGGTGGCGCCGGTGATCGACACCGCCTCGGCGGGCTCGTCGATGAGATCGTCCGTGGGCTTGAACACGAAGATCGCCGTGGCGCTCGCCTGCCCGGCCGGGATCGTCAGGCCAAGATCGTCTACGGCAACGTAGTCCGTGCCCTCGGTCGCCGCGTCCTCGGAGGCGCCCACGCTCAGCGTCAGGGTCGTGGGCTCGGCTCTCGCGATGCCGTTGAGCGTGCCCGTCACGACCACACCGGTGAAGCTGGCGTATTCATCGAACGACGTGTGACTTACCGAGAGATCCACTCCGGTCGAGACCCTGTCATCGTCATCGATGGTGACCGATACGGCATCGACGGTCACGCCGTTGGCTTCGTAGTCGGCTCCCGAGACCGCATGCGATATCGTCACGGTGTCGTCCTCGGCATCCTCATCCTGGCGTGCCGTGACCGTCACCGTCTGCGGCTCGTTCCAGTTGGAGGTCCTGAAGCTGAGAAACGACCTGCTCCGCCTCAGGTCCGTGCCCGTCGTACCCGAAATCGTCACCCTCACCGTGCCGGTCGGTTTCGAACCCAGTACCACCGTGTAGGTGGCACTGTCACCCTCGGATACGGTCAGTGAGGTGGGATTGACCAACACACCGCGTTCGTCGTCGTCGAGGATCGTGACGCCGATCCCGGTCACGGCGAGGTCCCCATCGCCCGTGGTTGCGGACACCGTCAACGTCTCGTCCCCTTCCACGACACCGTCATCGGTGGGCGTCAGCGTGAAGGTCACGGTCCCCGAGGTTTGCCCGGCATCAATGGTCAGCGCAACGTCGTTCACCACCGTGTAGTCGATGCCCTCGGTCGCCGTGTCTTCAGGGGCGCCCACGCTCAGCATCAGGGTCGTGGGCTCATCTCTCGCGATGCCGTTAAGCGCGCCGGTCACGATCACCGTGGTAGCCCCCGCGCCCTCAACGATCGAGTCCGGGTTCACCGACAGGGCCATGGCGCTCGACACTGTCCCGTCATCATTCACCGTGACGGTGTAGGTGGCGGTGGCCTCGTTGTAGTTATCCGTACCCGCCGCTGTGGCGGTGACAACGCACTCCCCGGCGCCCACCACGGTCAGTGAACCGTTGGACGAGTCCACCGTGCATACCGAGGCGGGTGTGGCGGAGTAGCTCAGGGTCGTCTGTACGCCCGTGGGCGCACTGACACTCGGTGCGGTGTCGAGGAGGGTGACCGACGAGGCGCTGTACCGGAACCCGCTCAGCGTCTGATCGCCCTTGGCCACGGCGGGGAACGCGATCGACACCGCGGCGGTGTTGCCGGCCACATCGCTCACTGTCACCGTCGCGCTCGCCGTGCTCGCATTGGCCGTGTCCGGCGTGCCGCTGACCACTCCGGTGCCGTCGTCGATGACCAGCCCCGAGGGCTGGTCGGCGAGGACGTAGGATTCGATATCAACGCCACCGGAGGGATTCATGGCGGTAATGGCCTCGCCCACCTTCAGCGTACCCGGGGCGGTGTAGCTCGGCGCCGTCGGCGCCGTCAGATCCACAGCCAGGGTGCGTTCCACCGCACTGGGCGCGGTGAAGCCGGTCTTCGTGGCATTGACCTCCACATTCACGCTCGTGCCGCTGATGTAGGTCGCGTCCGCCGCCACGCTCACCGACCAGGTGGCCGGATCCGCCTCCGCTGAGGTCGTCGTCAGCTCGGTGGTGTCCACCGTCACCGTGACACTGACCCCGCCTTCCGATCCGGTGTTGCCCGAGATCGCGAACCCGGCGGCCTTCTCGGCGATGTTCACCGTGTCGTCACCTGCAATCGCGTCGAGGTTCAACGCCAGCGCGCCGGTGGCCTGCACGGTCAGCGCAAAGGTGGCCGTGGCCTCATTGTAGTCGTTGGTGCCCGCCGCTGTGGCGGTGATGACGCATTCCCCGGCGCCCTCCAGGGTCAGCGCACCGTTGGTCGGTTCGACGGTACACACCGTCAACGGCGTCGCCGAGTACGACAGAGTCGTATGCACGCCGGAGGGCGCGGTGACGGTGGGGGCAGCAGAACTCAAGGTCACCGAGTCGGAACTGTACTGGAACCCGGTCAGCGTCTGGTCGCCCTTGGCCACGGCCGGGAACGCGATCGACACCGCGACGGTGTTGCCAGCGGCGTCGCTCACCGTCACTTCCGCGGTCGCGGTGCTCGCATCGGCCGTGTCAGGCGTGCCGCCGATCACACCGGTGCCGGTGTCGATGACCAGCCCCGAGGGCTGGTCGGTGACAGCGTAGGCGTCGACATCAACGCCACCAGAGGGCGTCATTGCCGTGATCGCCTCGCCCACCTTCAGCGAATCCGGCGCCGTGTAGGTCGGCGCCGTCGGCGCCGTCAGATCCACCGTCAGCGGGCGCGTGATCGCGCTGGGCGCGGTGAACCCGGTCTTGGTCGCCGACACGGTCACATCCACGCTCGTGCCGCTGATGTAGGTCGCATCCGCCGGCACGCTCACCGACCAGGTCGCCGGATCCGCCTCCGCTGAGGTCGCCGTCAGCTCGGTGGTGCCCACCGTCACCGTGACACTGACCCCGCCTTCCGATCCGGTGTTGCCGCCGATGCTGAACCCGGCGGCCTTCTCGGCAATGTTCACCGTGTCGTCACCGGCAATGACATCGAGGTTCAACGCCAGCGTGCCGGTGGCCTGCACGGTCAGCGTAAAGTCGGCGGTGGCCTCGTTGTAGTCCTCGGTGACCGCCGCTGTGGCGGTGATGACGCATTCCCCGGCGCCCTCCAGGGTCAGCGCACCGCTGGCGTCAACGCTACACACGCTGGCGGGCGTGGCCGAGTAGCTTAAAGTCGTCTCCACGCCGCCCGGCGCCGTCACCGTCGGCGCAGCGGACCCGAACGTCACGGAGGACGCACTGTACTGGAACCCCGTCAGCGTCTGGTCGCCCTTGGCCACCGCCGGGAACGTGATGTCAACCGTGGCGGTGTTGCCCGCCGCATCGCTCACCGTCACCGTGGCATCCGCGGTGTTCGCATCGGCCGTGTCCGGCGTGCCGCCGATCGCTCCGGTGCCCGTGTCGAGGTTCAACCCCGAGGGCAACCCCGTGACCGCGTATTCATCAATGCCGACGCCGCCCGACGGACTCATCTCCGTGATCGGCACGCCCACCTTCAACGACGCGGGCGCGGTGTAGGTCGGTGCCGTCGGAGCCGTCAGGTCCACCGTCAGCGTGCGCGTGATCGTAGCGGGCGCGGTGAAGCCGGTCTTCGTGGCGTTGACCTCCACATCCAGGCTTGTGCCCGTGATGTAGGTCGCGTCCGCTGCCACGCTTACCGACCAGGTTGCCGGATCCGTGTCGGCTGAGGTCGTCGTCAGCTCGGTGGTGTCCACCGTCACCGTGACACTGACCGCGCCCTCCGATCCGGTGTCGCCGGTGATCGTGAACCCGGCCACCTTCTCGGCAATGTTGATGGTGTCGTCACCGGCAATCGCGTCGAGGTTCAACGCCAGCGTGCCGGTGGCCTGCACGGTCAGCGTAAAGTCGGCGGTGGCCTCGTTGTAGTCGTCGGTGCCCGCCGCCGTGGCCGTGATGACGCATTCCCCGGCGCCCTCCAGGGTCAGCGCACCGCTGGCGTCAACGCTACACACGCTGGCGGGCGTGGCCGAGTAGCTTAAGGTCGTCTCCACGCCGCCCGGCGCCGTCACCGTCGGCGCGGCGGACCCGAACGCCACGGAGGACGCGCTGTACTGGAACCCCGTCAGCGTCTGGTCGCCCTTGGCCACCGCCGGGAACGTGATCGGCACCTCAGCGGTGTTGCCCACCGCATCGCTCACCGTCACCGTGGCATCCGCGGTGTTCGCATCGGCCGTGTCCGGCGTGCCGCCGATCGCTCCGGTGCCCGTGTCGAGGTTCAACCCCGAGGGCAACCCCGTGACCGCGTATTCATCAATGCCGACGCCGCCCGACGGACTCATCTCCGTGATCGGCACGCCCACCTTCAACGACGCGGGCGCGGTGTAGGTCGGTGCCGTCGGAGCCGTCAGGTCCACCGTCAGCGTGCGCGTGATCGTAGCGGGCGCGGTGAAGCCGGTCTTCGTGGCGTTGACCTCCACATCCACGCTCGTGCCGCTGATGTACGACGCATCCGCCGCCACGCTCACCGACCAGGTCGCGGTGCCGCTGTCATCCGCCGAGGTGGCGGGGAGCGTCGCCGTGCCGATCTCCACCGTCACACTGACGCCGCTCTCGGTCCCGGTGTCGCCGGTGATCGTGAACCCGGCGGCCTTCTCGGCGATGTTCACCTTGTCGTCGGTGACGATCGCGTCGAGGTTCAGCGACAGCGTGCCGACGGCCTGCACCGTGACGGTGAACGTCGCGGTGGCCTCGTTGTAGTCGTCGGTGCCTGCCGCCGTGGCCGTGATGACGCAGCTGCCAACACCCTCCAGGGTGAGCGTACCGCTGGTCGGTTCGACGGTACACACCGCCAACGGCGTCGCCAAGTACGACACGGTCGTCTCCACGCCGCCCGGCGCCGTGACCGTCGGCGCGGCGGACCCGAACGTCACGGAGGACGCACTGTACTGGAACCCTGTCAGCGTCTGGTCGCCCTTGGCCACCGCCGGGAACGTGATGTCAACCGTGGCGGTGTTGCCCGCGGTGTCGCTCACTGTCACCGTGGCATCGGCGGTGTTCGCATCGGCCGTGTCCGGCGTGCCGCCGATCGCTCCGGTGCCCGTGTCGAGGTTCAACCCCGAGGGCAACCCCGTGACCGCGTATTCATCAATGCCGACGCCGCCCGACGGACTCATCTCCGTGATCGGCACGCCCACCTTCAACGACGCGGGCGCGGTGTAGGTCGGTGCCGTCGGAGCCGTCAGGTCCACCGTCAGCGTGCGCGTGATCGTAGCGGGCGCGGTGAAGCCGGTCTTCGTGGCGTTGACCTTGACATCCAGGCTTGTGCCCGTGATGTAGGTCGCGTCCGCTGCCACGCTTACCGACCAGGTTGCCGGATCCGTGTCGGCTGAGGTCGTCGTCAGCTCGGTGGTGTCCACCGTCACCGTGACACTGACCGCGCCCTCCGATCCGGTGTCGCCGGTGATCGTGAACCCGGCCACCTTCTCGGCAATGTTGATGGTGTCGTCACCGGCAATCGCGTCGAGGTTCAACGCCAGCGTGCCGGTGGCCTGCACGGTCAGCGTAAAGTCGGCGGTGGCCTCGTTGTAGTCGTCGGTGCCCGCCGCCGTGGCCGTGATGACGCATTCCCCGGCGCCCTCCAGGGTCAGCGCACCGCTGGCGTCAACGCTACACACGCTGGCGGGCGTGGCCGAGTAGCTTAAGGTCGTCTCCACGCCGCCCGGCGCCGTCACCGTCGGCGCGGCGGACCCGAACGCCACGGAGGACGCGCTGTACTGGAACCCCGTCAGCGTCTGGTCGCCCTTGGCCACCGCCGGGAACGTGATCGGCACCTCAGCGGTGTTGCCCACCGCATCGCTCACCGTCACCGTGGCATCCGCGGTGTTCGCATCGGCCGTGTCCGGCGTGCCGCCGATCGCTCCGGTGCCCGTGTCGAGGTTCAACCCCGAGGGCAACCCCGTGACCGCGTATTCATCAATGCCGACGCCGCCCGACGGACTCATCTCCGTGATCGGCACGCCCACCTTCAACGACGCGGGCGCGGTGTAGGTCGGTGCCGTCGGAGCCGTCAGGTCCACCGTCAGCGTGCGCGTGATCGTAGCGGGCGCGGTGAAGCCGGTCTTCGTGGCGTTGACCTCCACATCCACGCTCGTGCCGCTGATGTACGACGCATCCGCCGCCACGCTCACCGACCAGGTCGCGGTGCCGCTGTCATCCGCCGAGGTGGCGGGGAGCGTCGCCGTGCCGATCTCCACCGTCACACTGACGCCGCTCTCGGTCCCGGTGTCGCCGGTGATCGTGAACCCGGCGGCCTTCTCGGCGATGTTCACCTTGTCGTCGGTGACGATCGCGTCGAGGTTCAGCGACAGCGTGCCGACGGCCTGCACCGTGACGGTGAACGTCGCGGTGGCCTCGTTGTAGTCGTCGGTGCCTGCCGCCGTGGCCGTGATGACGCAGCTGCCAACACCCTCCAGGGTGAGCGTACCGCTGGTCGGTTCGACGGTACACACCGCCAACGGCGTCGCCAAGTACGACACGGTCGTCTCCACGCCGCCCGGCGCCGTCACCGTTGGCGCAGCGGACCCGAACGTCACCGAAGAAGCACTGTACTGGAACCCCGTCAGCGTCTGGTCGCCCTTGGTCACCGCCGGGAACGTGATCGGCACCTCAACGGTGTTGCCCGCCGCATCGCTCACCGTCACCGTGGCATCCGCGGTGTTCGCATCGGCCGTGTCCGGCGTGCCGCCGATCGCTCCGGTGCCCGTGTCGAGGCTCAGCCCCGACGGCAGCCCCGTGGCGCTGTACTCCTCGATGCCGATGCCACCGGAGGGGTTCATCGCCGCGATCGCCTCGCCCACCTTCAGCGACGCGGGCGCGGTGTAGCTCGGCGCCGTCGGCGCCGTGAGGTCTACAGTGAGAGTGCGTTGTACGTCACCGGGCGCGGTGAACCCGGTCTTGGTCGCCGACACGGTCACATCGACGCTCGTGCCAGTAATGTACGACGCACCCGGCGGCACGCTCACCGACCAGGTCGCCGGATCCGCGGCCGCGGCCGCCGACGTCGCCGTCAGCTCCGTGGAGCCCACCGTCACCGTGACACTGACCCCGCCCTCCGATCCGGTGTTGCCGCCGATGCTGAACCCGGCGGCCTTCTCGGCAATGTTCACCGTGTCGTCACCGGCGATCGCGTCGAGGTTCAGCGACAGCGTGCCGACGGCCTGCACCGCGACGGTGAACGTGGCGGTGGCCTCGTTGTAGTCGTCGGTGCCCGCCGCCGTGGCGGTGATGACGCATTCCCCGGCGCCCTCCAGGGTCAGCGCACCGCTGGCGTCGACGCTACAGACGCTGGCGGGCGTGGCCGAGTAGCTTAAGGTCGTCTCCACGCCGCCCGGCGCCGTCACCGTCGGCGCGGCGGACCCGAACGCCACGGAGGACGCGCTGTACTGGAACCCCGTCAGCGTCTGGTCGCCCTTGGCCACCGCCGGGAACGTGATCGGCACCTCAGCGGTGTTGTCCGCCGCGTCGCTCACCGTCACCGTGGCATTCGCGGTGTTCGCATCGGCCGTGTCCGGCGTGCCGCCGATCGCTCCGGTGCCCGTGTCAAGGCTCAGCCCCGACGGCAGCCCCGTGGCGCTGTACTCGTCGATGCCGATGCCACCGGAGGGGTTCATGACCGCGATCGCCTCGCCCACCTTCAGCGTACCCGGCGTGGTATACGTCGGCGCCGTCGGCGCCGTCAGATCCACCGTCAGCGTGCGCGTGATCGCGGCGGGCGCGGTGAAGCCGGTCTTCGTGGCGTTGACCTCGACATCCAGGCTTGTGCCCGTGATGTAGGTCGCGTCCGCTGCCACGCTTACCGACCAGGTTGCCGGATCCGTGTCGGCTGAGGTCGTCGTCAGCTCGGTGGTGTCCACCGTCACCGTGACACTGACCCCGCCCTCCGATCCGGTGTCGCCGGTGATCGTGAACCCGGCGGCCTTCTCGTCAATGTTCACCGTGTCGTCACCGGCGATCGTGTCGAGGATCAGCGACAGCGTGCCGACGGCCTGCACCGTGACGGTGAACGTCGCGGTGGCCTCGTTGTAGTCGTCGGTGCCTGCCGCCGTGGCCGTGATGACGCAGCTGCCAACACCCTCCAGGGTGAGCGTACCGCTGGTCGGTTCGACGGTACACACCGTCAACGGCGTCGCCGAGTACGACACGGTCGTCTCCACGCCTCCCGGCGCCGTGACCGTCGGCGCGGCGGACCCGAACGCCACGGAGGACGCGCTGTACTGGAATCCCGTCAGCGTCTGGTCGCCCTTGGCCACCGCCGGGAACGTGATCGGCACCTCAGCGGTGTTGCCCACCGCATCGCTCACCGTCACCGTGACATCCGCGGTGTTCGCATCGGCCGTGTCCGGCGTGCCGCCGATCGCTCCGGTGCCCGTGTCGAGGTTCAACCCCGAGGGCAACCCCGTGACCGCGTATTCATCAATGCCGACGCCGCCCGACGGACTCATCTCCGTGATCGGCACGCCCACCTTCAACGACGCGGGCGCGGTGTAGGTCGGTGCCGTCGGAGCCGTCAGGTCCACCGTCAGCGTGCGCGTGATCGTAGCGGGCGCGGTGAAGCCGGTCTTCGTGGCGTTGACCTCGACATCCAGGCTTGTGCCCGTGATGTAGGTCGCGTCCGCCGCCACGCTCACCGACCAGGTCGCGGTGCCGCTGTCATCCGCCGAGGTGGCGGGGAGCGTCGCCGTGCCGATCTCCACCGTCACACTGACGCCGCTCTCGGTCCCGGTGTCGCCGGTGATCGTGAACCCGGCGGCCTTCTCGGCGATGTTCACCTTGTCGTCAGTGACGATCGGGTCGAGGTTCAGCACCAGCGTGCCGGCAGCCTGCACCGTGACCGTGAAGTCCACGGCTGCTTCGTTGTAGTTCGCCGTGGCGGCCGCAGTGGCGGTGATCACGCAACTGCCCGCGCCCACCAGGGTCAGCGCGCCGTTCGCCGAGTCCACCGTGCACACCTCGACGGGTGTCGCGGAATAGCTGAGCGTCGTCTGCACGCCCGTGGGCGCAATGACACTGGGCACCGTGGACCCATAGGTCGCCGAGGACGCGCTGTATGCGAATCCGGACAGCGCCTGGTCACCCTTGGTCACGGCAGGGAAGCTGATGGACACCGCGGCCGTGTTGCCGGCGGCGTCTCTCACCGTCACCGTCGCACTCGTCGTGCTGTTATTGGCCGTGCCCGGCGTGCCGCTGATGGCACCCGTGCTGGGATCGAGGATCAATCCCGACGGCAGGTCTGTGGCGCTGTATTCGTCGATGTCCGCGCCACCGTTGGGACTCATGGCAGTGATTGCCACGCCCACCTGCAGGGATGTCGGCGCGGTGTAGCCGGGGGCGGTCGGCGCGGCGAGGTCCACCGTCAGGCTACGTTCAAGCGCACTCGGCGAAGTGAACCCAATCTTCGAGGCGGTCACCGAGACAGCTACGCTTGTGCCAGTGATGTAGGTCGCATCCGGCGCCACGTTCACCGACCAGATGGCAGGGTCCGCGTCCGCCGAGGTCGCGGTCAGTTCGGTGCTGCCAAGAGTCACCGTGACAGCCGCTCCGCCCTCGGAACCCGTGTCGCCGCTGATGCTGAACCCGGCGCCCTTCTCGAGGATGTTGATGATGTCGTCCGTGGCGATCGCATTGACGCTCAACGCCAGAGCGGGCGGCAATTCGTCATCGTCGACGGTGATCGCCACATCGTCCGCAGTCACGCTGTTGGCGCCGTAGTCGCCACCCGCGACCGCATGCTCGATGGTCGCCGTGTCGTCCACGGCATCTGTGTCCTGAGCCGCGCTCACCGTCACCGTCTGGGCCACGTTCCAGTTCATGGCGGTGAAGGTCAATGCGTCGCTCACCGTGACATCCGCGTCTCCCGAATCCTGCGAGGGCGTGACCGTGACGCTCCCGGTCGGCGCCGAGGTCAGAACCACCGTGTAGGTACCGACATTGCCTTCATCGATGTCCAGGACGGTCTCCGAGACCGTCACGCCGCGGGTGTCGTTGTCGCGAATCGTGGCAGTGGCCGTGATCGACGATGTCGCTGAATGCAGTCCGGAGTAGCTCCACTCGATGGTGAGCGATTCATCCTCCTCGTCGACGTCATCGTCGATGAGGGTGACATCGAAGGTTGCTGAGATCTGACGCGCGGGGAGGTCGAACTTCTCGGAGTTAAAGTCGATAAATGCGTAGTCGCTCCCCTTGACCGCGGTGCCGCTGACGCGGGAACTTGTGGTCGTGTAGGCAATATCTGCCTCGATGCCGTGGCTGAGCTCCAGGGTGAACGCCATGGTCGCCGCAGCCTCATCGACATCGACATCCGTCACGGTCGCTGTTGGCGGCAGGTCATTGTCCTGACTCATGATTAGAAAGACCACGCGAGTCAGCTCGCCGGCCGCAAACTTCGCCGTGCCGGTCAGATTACTCAACTCCACGTTAACGTTGCCGGCTCCGTTCGGCTCGTAGAGGGTGTCATCCAGTATTGTGACGGTGATCGTTTTTTCCGTCTCACCCGGGGAGAAGGTCAGGGTTCCGCTGGTTGCGGTGTAGTCCTCGCCGGCCGTCGCCACCGTGCCGCCCACAGTGGCGTAGTCCACCGTCACTGTGTCGACGGATGCCGGCGACAGGGTCACGGTCAACTCGATGTCACCGGAGTCCTCCTGGATGAATATTGTCTGATCCTCCCAATCCACTTCCGGCGGCGCGCGCGTCAGGGTGATCTCGTATTCCTGGGTCGTGGCGCCGTCCTGGGCGGTCACCGTCACGGTGAACACGTTGTCGCCGAACGCCATATCCAGGTTCGCCTGCGTCGCGGAGGCCGGGTCATCGTCCCCTCCGATCACGACACTCGCCCCATCGTGGTTTGTTTCTACATCGACCGTCACGCTAGCGGTCGTTTTGTCGAGATCGCCCGCGTAGCTGTAGGTTCCGGCGGCAAAGCTTGGCGTCAGGGTGACACCGCTGATGGCCAGCGACTTCAAAGCCGCGTCATCCGATGCCGTATCGTCGTTCTCGATGGTGCCCGTCGCCGTCCCGTTGGTGCCGAGCACGGCATTGGATGACGGGCTGGAAAGCGTCACCGTGAAGGTCTCGTCCTCCTCGTAGACGCTGTCGTTTCCGGTGGCGATGGTGATGGTGCCAGTGCTCTGCCGGGTACTGATGGTCAGAAGCGCGCCGCTCGCCGACGCGGTGTAGTCCGCCCCGTCCTTGTGGTTGCTGTCCGCCGTGGCCGTACCGTCGCTGGTGGCGTATTCCACCGTCACGTCGGTCGCCGCCACCGGGTCGAGCGTCACCGTGAAGGAAACAGACGCGCCTTCGGTGGCCGTTGCATCGGCGATGGTCAGCGTCGGCGTTTCGTTGTCGGTGATGGTCGCCTTGGCCTCGTCGTCACCCGTAGTGGCGTTCGACGCATTGCTCAGGGTCACCTTGAAGTCCTCGTCCTCCTCGCCGAGTGAATCATCGGTCACCGACACCTCGATGGTCTTCGAGGTCTCGCCCGGCGCGAAGCTCAGCGTGCCGGATTTCGCGGTGTAGTCTGAACCCGCTTCGGCAGTGCCGTCCGAGGTCGCGTAATCCACGGTCACCGTCGCCCCGCTTGCCTGGTCCAGCGTGACCGTGAACTCGACCGTGCCGTCACCTTCGTTCACCGCGGCATCAGCAATCGACAGTTCCGGCTCGGAACTGTCGTTGCGCACAGCGCGCGCGGAGAATCCCGGTGCGTTGTTACCCCACAGATCCTTGAGCGGGTCCGTCCCCGGCGTGTAGCCAAGCGTGACCGTCTGCGCATGCCCCACCGGATCGGAGAGCGTCAGCGTCACGGTCGCGCCGTCCATCGCGACACCGGACACACCGCGCGCCGCCGACTGCACCAGCACCGAAAAGTCGCTCGCCGCGGGCACCGAGGTTAGGTCGAGGTGCTCCGCGACGCCGGCCTTGCGCTCGAAGGTCAGCTCCAGCTCCGTGCCATTCACCGTCGCGCCCTGGGCGCCGGACGCCAGCGCAGGCCCGGTGGTATCCGCCTGCGAGCTAGTCGTGTATTGCCCATGGCGGATGTTCGCCACACTGCCCAAGGCCTGGATAATTCCGCTGTTCAGCACCAGTCCGGCATCGGTCAACAAGGTAACGCCGGAACCGATATTAGTGGGAATTTTGATGGTTTCCTCGGCGCCCGGCACATCCGCTGGCACCGTCCAGGCGAACACCAGCGAGCTGCTTTCCGATCCGCTCGCATAGGCAGCCTGCTGCAGGCCGCTGTCGCTGGCTCTGAAGAACAATGCCGGGACGCCGGAATCTGTTTTGACCTTGACGGATCGCGAGAAGGTCACGGTGAATTCGACTGTCTCGCCCGGACCGTAGAACCCGGCAGGCGTCGCCACACTCGGGGTAGAGGTGATCGCCACGCCGCTGATGACTCGCGTGCGCACGTCCATGTCGCTGATCACCTGGTCGTGCGAACGGTTCGCACCCACCGTGGTGCCCTTGTTGCGTATGCTGCCGCCGTTGAGCTGCAGACGGTCGGCCCCGATCCGCAAGCCGTCCGAGGAGTCGTCAATGTCGCCCGTCACCCGAAGCCTGAAGACGAGCACCCGGTCGGTGCTGGCGGCCGCGTCGTAGTCGGCGTAGATAAAATGAAAGTGGCCGATTAACTGAGTGATTTTTATCTGCGGGGTACCTGTCACCTCCACATCCTGGTCGAAGGTCACGCTCACCTCGATGACTTCGTTGAAGTTGTATATCCCGTCCGCCGGCGTGTTGCTGAATCGAAGATTGGTTATGACCGCCGGATCGGTGTCGTCGTCCTCGATGGTGCCCGTCGCCGTGTTCGCCGCGCCGAGCACGGCGTTCGATGACTGGCCCGAGAGCGTCAGCGTGAAAGTTTCGTCGTCCTCGTCCACCGTGTCGTTGCCGGTGGCGATGGAGATGGTTGCCGACGTCTGCTCAGCACTGATGGTCAATTCCGCGCCGCTTGTTGGCGCAGTGTAGTCGGCCCCGTCAGGGTCGCTGCTGTCCGAGGTGGCCGTGCCGTTCGCGGTAGCATATCCCACCGTGACGTCCGCCTGCGCCGCCGGGCTGAGGGTCACGGTGAACTCTACGGCACTGCCCTCCGTGGCGCGAGCGTCGGCGATGCTCAGCGTCGGCGTGCCCTCGTTGTCGTTGATGGTGGCACTGGCCTGCCCATCGCCAATGCTGGCATTCGATGGGTTGCTCAGGGTGAACGTGAAGTCCTCGGCCCCCTCGCTGAGCGAATCGTCCGTCAACGCCACTTCGACAACCATCTGAATCTGACCCATCGCGATGCTCAGCGCACCGGATTTCGCGGTGTAGTCCGAACCCGCCAGGGCCGTGCCGTCGGAGGTCGCGTAATCCACCGTCAGCGCCTCGCCGCTCACCACATCCAGCCTCACCGCGAAGACCGCCATGCCGTCGACTTCGCTGACGATCAGGTCCGCGACCGAGAGTACGGGCTCAGGGCTGTCGTTGCGCACCGCGCGGCTCGAGGCCCCGGGCGCGTCATTGCCCCACAAGTCCTTGATCGGGTTGGCGCCCGGTGTATAAGTCAATGAAACGGTTTGCGCATGCCCCACCGGATCGGAGAGCGTGAGCGTCAGCATGGCACCGTCCACGGCCACGTTGGACACCGCGCGCGCGACCGAGCGCACCCACACTGCGAAATCGGTCGCCGCCGGCACCGAGTTCTCGTCAAGGTGCTCCGCGACACCGGCCTTGCGCTCGAAGGTCAGCACCAGCTCCGTGCCATTCACCGTCGCGCCTTCGGCGCCGGCCACCAGCGCAGGCGCCGTGGTGTCCGCTTCGGAGCTTGTCGCGTAGTTCCCGTGGCGGATGTTCACGCTCCTGGCGCTCGAGTCCTGGATGGCGCCGCCTTTGAGCACCAGCCCGCCATCGGTCAGCAGCGTGCCGCCGCTACCTGCGTTGCCTGGAATTTCAATCGGAGCTTCCGCGCCCGGCACGTCCGCCGGCACCGTCCAGTTGAACACCAGCGCCGTGCTGCCCGATCCGCTCGCATAGGCGGCCTCTTGCCGGGCGCCGTCGCTCGCGCTGAACAACAATGCCGGGGTACCGGAGTTCGTGTCCACTGTGACGGCCTGCGAGAAGCTCACCGTGAACTGAATCGTCTCGCCCGCGCCGTAGTATCCCGCCGGCGTTGCCACACTCGGGGTGGAGGTGATCGCCACGCCGCTGATGACTCGCGTGCGGATGTTGCCGCCGGTCACCGCGTTATGGTCAAGCACCGCGGCCACCGTGGCGCCGTCGTTGACGATGCCGCCGCCATTCAACTCCAGTGCATTGGCGGCGACGCTTATGCCGTCGCTGTCGTCGAGGGCGGCGCTCAGCATCTTGCGGAACACCAGCACGGTGGCCGAACTCGCGCTGCCGTCATAGACGGCGTAGCGCTCCGCCGCCGGCGCGCCGGTCAATTGCAGCGCAATGCGTGGCGACCCGGTCACGTCCACCGCCGCATCGAAGGTCACGCTCAGCTCGATCACATCCCCGAGGCCGTAGACGCCGCTCGCTGGCGCGTTGCTGAAGGCGATGGCCGATATCGTCGCGGCACTCTCATCGTCGTTCTCGATGGTGCCGGTCGCGGCCTTCGGCGTGCCGGTCGCGGCGTTCGACGATGGGCTCGAGAGCGTCACCGTGAAGGTCTCGTCTTCCTCGTTCACGGTGTCGTCGCCGGTGGCGATGGAAATGGTTGCCGATGTCGCCCCGGCGCCGATGGTCAGTTCCGCTCCGCTCGCCGGCGCCGTGAAGTCGGCCCCGTCAGGGTCGCTGCTGTCCGACGTGGCCGTGCCGTCCGTGGTGGCATACCCGACTGTCACGTCCGTCGCCGCCGCCGGGCTGAGCGTCACGGTGAACTCGACGGCACTGCCCTCGGTGGCGCTCGCATCGGCGATGGTCAGCGTCGGCATGCCCGGTGTACCGGTCACCTCGGAGGACGCTGCGCCGTCGCTGGGTGCTCCGCTACGGGTGGCGATCACGCGCACCGTATAAAGGGTGCCGTCGGTCAGTCCGGTAATGCTGTGGGAGGTGGTCGAGCCCGAGGAAACGATGGCCTCGCGGCTGTCGGTGGCCGCATCGGGGAAGGTCTGCGTGCCGGATTTCCATTGCACCTTGTAGCCGTCGGCCGCGGCGACCGCGCCCCAGTTCACGGCCAAGGCGCTCTGGCTCGGCGTGACCCTGACATCTGTCACCTGCGCCGGCGGACTGTCGTCGTCGATGATGGTCACTTGCGAACTGCACTGTCTGCCGGGGCATGGGGAGCCGTCGGCCTGGGTCAGGTCAACCAAATTCGGAAGCTGTCCCAGGGATTGCAGGATTATCGACAGAGTCTCGTCGCCCTCGGACGTTGTGTCATTGATCAACGGCAAGCTGAGCGCCCTGGTCGCCACGAATCGGCCGCCCGACGCCACGTAATCCGATGCCTGTAAAATCACGTTCGTGTTTTGGAAGGTGTAATCGCCACCACTCACTGCGGTCCCACTCGCTACTCTCGCAAGCAACGGCCCTATGGACAGGCTGGTCGGCTGCGGCACGCCCGCCGCCGTTTCCGCCACGACGTTGACAGTCACCGTCCCGGCGTTCTCGAGAAACGAATAGCTGGATTGCTCCAGGCGCACGATCACCGCCGGGTCCGCCACCACGAAGTCCACACTGGCGGACGCGGCGCTTCCGAGATCGAATTCATCGCCATCCTGGACGGTCGCGGTGAGGCGGCCGTCCGCGCTCACGCTGCTGGAGAAATCGGTGGGCTGCAGCGTCAGCGTCGCCGATGCCTTGTTCGCCGGAATCGTCACCGTCGGCGTCAGCTTCGAAGCGGCCAGGAAACTTTGATCCTGGCTGATCGTCAGGTCCACGTCGAGCGCCTGGCCGGAGATCTCGGCACGCGTGACCGTGAAGTCCACATCCTCGAGACGGTAGGTGGCGCTTGATGCACCGCCGGCGATGGAGACGGTTGTCGACGCCCTGGTCACGGTCACGGTATAGGTGGGGCTGGTGATTCCGTTCTTGGACGCTGTGATGGTGATCTCGTTCGCGCCGGTCGCAAGCGCCACCTGGTGTCCCGAGCTGCTATCGGCATCCGCGGGCAGGATTCTCACGCTGCCGGCTGTCGCGACGGCTGTCACGGTGGTTTCGAAGACGTCATAGCCGACGCTGGCCGAGTAGCTTGTCTCGGTCGAGGCGAAGGCCGGGCTCAGGGTGATGCCGGACAGGGCGAGCGAGGTGAGTTCAATAGGAGCGGGAACCGCCGAACCTACCACCAGGTGGCTGCCCTGTATGCCGCCTGTATAGAGTAAAACAGCGTCCCGGCCGGAGAGGGTGTCCTTGATGGTTGCGCCGTTCAGCACCAATCCGTTGTCATTCAGGTGGAGTCCGTCGCCGTCGATGTCTCCTTGCTGCACCTCGTACTCGAACACCAGCCTCGAGCTTCCAGACCCGCGCGCATACTCGAATTCCTTTGTCACACCGACGTTTCCGGAAGTGCCGAAGTTCACCTGGATGGCGGGTGTTCCGCCGCTGGTGTCAACCGCCACGGCAACGTTGAAGGCCGCCTGGATGCGTATGGTTTCACCGCGCCCATAGGCATTCGAGGTATGCAGCGGCGAGGAGATGACCGTGACCCCGTAGATCGACGCAGCGTCGTTGTCCGGCACCGTCACCACCAGGTCCACGCTGAGCGATGCGTAGTCGCCGCCTGACGCCGTGTGGGTCAGCGTCACTTCATCATCGAGTGAGTCGGTGTTGTCCTGGGCGGCGGACACCTCCACCGTCTGCGCCTCGTTCCAGTTCAAGCTGGTGAACGTGAGACTCGTCTTGTTCAGCGTCAGGACGGTGCCGGCCGCGCCGCTAATGTCCACCGTCACCGTGGCCGTCGGCTGAGAGCCCAGCACCAGGGTATAGTTCAAGCGCATGCCCTCCCCCACCGAGAGCGAAGACACGTTGAGCACAAGGCCAAGCGTGTCGTTGTCCGTGATCGTCATGGTCGCCGGCGTCACCGTCAGGCCCTGAGCAGTTCCGTCGACGCTCAGCGTCTCGTCCACCTCAACGATACCGTCGTCCACCGGCGTGAACGTGAAGTCCGCCGTTGCCGAGGTCTGGTCCGCGGGGATCGTCAAGGCGAAGTCGTTGACGGCGATGTAGTCCGTGCCCTCCGTCGCCGGCTCCCCGGTGGCGCCCACCGACACCGTCACCACCGTCGCCGATGCCCGCGGCGCTTCGTTGAGCTCTGCGGTCACCGTCACTTGCGTGGCCCCGGCATCCTCGGCGAGCGTCGGCACGCTCACCGTCAGCGCGACCTCTGTCGACGCCGTCTCGTCTTCGGTCACCGTCACGATAACGTCGCCGCCGGCCGTGTCTACCGAGCCATAATCGGCACCCGACACGGCGTGTTCGATCGTCGCCGTGTCGGGGTCGGCGTCGGCGTCATGGGCCGCCGACACTGTCACCGTCTGCGCCATCGACCAGTCCCCGGTCGTGAACGTCAGGCTGGCCGGAAGCACTGTCACATCGGAAGTGCCGGGCGCCGACGGCGTCATCGTCACCGTCCCGGTCGGCTCGGAGGTGAGCTTCACCGTATACGTGCCGCTGCCGCCCTCAGCCACCGGCAAGGTGCTGCGCGAAACGCTCACACCGCGCGTGTCGTCGTCAGTGATCGTCAGCGTCGCCGGCGTCACCGTCAGGCCCTGAACGGTTCCGTCGACGGTCAGTGCCTCGTCCGTCTCATCGATATTGTCGTTCGTCGGCGTGAGCGTGAAGTTCGCCGTCGCCAAGGTCTGGTGCGCGGGGATCGTCAAGCTGAAATCGCTGACGTCGGTGTAGTCCGTGCCCTCCGTCGCCGTGTCTGCGGAGGCGCCCACCGACACCGTCACGACCGTGGCCGTGGACATCGCCACCCCGTCGAGTTCCCCGGTCACCGTGACCTGGGTCGCGCCGGCATTCTCGGCCACCGCCGGCGCGCTCACCGTCAGCGCGACCCCTGTCGACGCCGTTTCGTCTTCGGTGACCGTCACGGCAACGTCGGCGGCGGCCGCCGAGCCATAATTGGCGCCCGATACGGCGTGTTCGACCGTCGCCGTGTCGGTGTCGGCGTCGGCGTCATGGGCCGCCGACACCGTGACTTCCTGCGCGTCGTTCCAGTTCAGAGTGGTGAACGTCAGGCTGCCCGGCATCACCGTCACGTCGGAATTGTCGCTCACCGACGGCGTCACCGTCACCGTCCCCGTCGGCAGGGCCGTCAGGAACACCTCGTAGGTATCGCTCCCGCCCTCATCCACGCTCAGCGATGTCGGTAAAACATCGACCCCGGGTTCACCGACCGCAAACACCTTGTGACCGGACAAGGCGAGCGTGGAGGTCGCGCCGCCGTTTTCGGCCACCAGGACGCTCGCCTTGTCCGCGATGCCGCCGTGCTCCTGCCTGATGATGAACCCGCCGTTCCAGGTGATGGCGTTGTTCATCAGCAAGATGCCGTCGGTGTCCACGTCCCCGACCTGGGCCACGTACCCGAAGCGCACGACCGTGTCGCTGACCGTCGTGGTGTAGGCCGCCTCGCGGCGCGCATCCCCGATGATGACACCGAGCGTGGGCGTACCTCCGTCGGTGAAGACGCTCACCTTGCGGTTGAAGGTCAGGTCGATCTGGATGGTTTCGCCGGTCGCGTAGCTGTCGCCGGAGGCCGGGGTCGAAGCCACGCTGACCTGCGAAACCGTTGGCCTGACGTGGACCTTGTGGTCGCTGTCGGGTTGCGTCCTGTCGTGATCCAGATTCGCGTTCGTGTCGCCCGCCTGGTTCTTGATCGTCCCACCGCTGAGGACGAGCCCATTCTTGATGATGTTGATGCCGTCGTGGCTGTAGTCGGCTGCCCGCACGGTGTACTTGAACGTGAGTTCGGTCGCGGTGCTGTCCGACTCAACGTAGGCGGCGTTTTTTGGCTTGGCGAGCCTCACTTTCATTCGGGGCGTTCCCGTCACCGCCACCGCCTCCGAGAAGGTCACGGTGACCTCGATCGCATCGTCCTTCACGTATTCGCCGTCACTGCCGGGATCCGAAGTGAATGCGACGCTTTCGACCTCGGGGATGGTGGAGGCGGTGAAGTTGCCGACCCGGAATACGCCGGAAAGCGCCAGGACGCGCGATTCCTCCGTGCTCGAAACGCTTTCCCCGCTCAGGGTGTTGCCGATGTCTCTGAGCTGCGTCGCCGTGCACATGGCCGCGCCCATGGGATTACTCGTTGTCGTGCCGTCGTCGGCCGTGCCGGTGCAAATGTTCTGAAACAGTTGGCTTTCTGGAACCTCCACGCCAGCCTCCGTTCTTGCGGCACGCCCGTTTGGCCAGGAACCGTCGTAGAAGTCGGCGTAGTTATTCGCGACCTTTAGGCCGTTGAGCCAGTGGATGCGGACGCCGCCGCTTCCGGTCGTGCCGGTATGGGTGCGCGCGTTGACCGTTGCGGTTGAGCCGAGCACCTGGAAATGGCTCGAGTACGCCTTGATTTCCACGTGACCCTTCGCGCTGATTTCTTCCTGCACGAAGGCGTCATAGTCTCCGATGTTCTCGGAGTTCGCGTTCCGCTTTAACTGTATCCTCAGAAGCAGGCGAAACTCATCGCCCGTGTTCAGATTCGAGGGTATCAGAGGCCAGTTGCTCGGCACGTCGGTCTGCGCGAACGCCTGCGCCTGACACAGCGCCGCGATACCGGCGAGCGCCGCGGCGACGAGCCACCGGCGCCGGGCGCAAGGGTTCGCCCGAGCCTCCCCGCGCGGCCATGCCGGCCGCCGACGGTTGTCGGCGATTGGTTCGTTTGCGACGGGGGTTGATTCGATCCGCGCGGCGCCCGCCGCCGCGCTCGCGCGGAGTCCGGCTATGTCGATCGTGCTTCCTTTTCTACGCTAGTGGTGCGTCGTGCATCCGACTCACGGCGAAACCCGCCCGATCGGCGCTCCCGGTCAAGCCTCCCATTCACCCGGCCCTCGCCGGCGATGTGCGCGACACGGCCGCGTTCCTTGCCCCCGAACCCATTCGATGACCTCGATCTTCGGTTCGCGACAAACGTCCGGGCGTGTTCCGGGACAGACGGTTCCCGTCCTCCGGCTCCCCGGACGCGTGCGTGCGCCATGATGTGGAAAATTCAATCGAGCGCAATGTTAAGCGAATTGCGCGCCCGTGTATCTCCCCAACCTTGGGGGATTTTGGCGATTATTTTCCGACAGGTTTCAGTCAGTTACGGCAAGGCGGGCACCGATTCGCGGCAGGCGGACCTGATACGGCTCGTGCAGTCGCTGGGCGGCGTTGCACAGTCCCGGCGCTGAGAGCGCGATTCGTCTATATTCGGGGCGTTTGAGCTTTTTGCCGCTCGTGTGCGCGCCTGCGGAACCGGTAGGCGGCGATTTCCCGTTCCGGAACACGCTCGGACGTTCGCCGCGAGCCGAAGATCGAGGTGAGTGGATGGATTCGAGGTCGGCGGCGGACTCGGCTACGCGGCGGGGAATCTCTCGGTCGAAGCGCAACGCTTCGAGGCGGAACTCGGTTAACCATCGCGACCTTTCAAATTTGAGGGAGAATTGCGGCTATTTCACAATTGTTGGCTGGCGAGCGCATTTTCCATCGTATTCCTCACTTGCATAGTGTTTGATTTACATCAACGGAGACGCGATTACCATGTCCTGGACCAGGAAGAAGATCAGCCTCGCCGTATCCGCCGCGTTAGCCGGCACCTCCGCAAGCGTTGCCAACGCCCAGATCGAGGAAATCATCGTCACCGCGACCAAGCGGGCCGAGAGCGCCCAGGACGTTCCGATCTCCGTTCAGGCGGTCACCGGCGACGATTTGAGGGACCTGCGGGTCGAGACCTTCGACCAGTACGTCGAGTATCTGCCGAACGTGGTGAGCACCGGCAACGGCCCCGGCAAGAAGGAGCTTTACATCCGCGGCAGCGCCACCGAGCAATCCGGCGTGACGGTGGCGGCTGCCCAGGGGTCCGCACCCGGCGTGGCGCTGTACGTGGACGAGCGGCCGGTCTCCTTCGGCGCCCGCAACGAAGGCCTGGTGCAGGACGACTGGAACGAGGCCACCTACCGCGGCGCGCGTATCGGCTTCGCCTACGACATCAACGACGATTGGGGTCTGCTGGTGCAGCACACGTTGCAGACGCTCCAGGCCGAGGGGTCGTTCATCGCCGAGCCCAATATCGCCGAGGATGTATCCGCCAAGTTTGCGCCCGAGTACAACCGCGACGACTTCGGTCTGACCACCTGGACGCTGAGCGGACGCCTGTCGCAGCTTGAGCTGATCTACACCGGCGGATTGCTCGACCGCGAGGTGGACAGCCTCATCGACTACACCCATTACAACAACGGCGGCGGCTACATCACCTACTACCTCTGCAGCGGCAACCTTTACGATCTCACCGACCCGAACGACTGCTTCGATCCCACCAAGCACTACGTCGAGGACACCGCCAACTCGAGACTCACCCACGAGTTCCGCGTCCATACCGACCCGACAAGGCGCTGGCGGCTGCTGGGCGGGGTGTATCTCAACGATGTGGAAACCAACCACATCGGCGATTTCAATTATTACTCGACCAACCGGGCGTTCGGCGAGCATGTCAACAACTACTACTACAACAACAGCGGTGACGGCCTCGTTCAGTGCGCGCTCCTACGACCTGGAATCGACGCTTCAGGGCGCTTCGAACTTCTCCTTCGGCTGCCGTTACGGCATCGGCGGGTTCGGCAACTCCGAGTCCACCGCCGACGGGCGCTGCAACAGCCACGCCTTCAGCAACGACGTCACGGCGCGGCTGCGCACCCTGGGACGCTACAACGAATCCGGCGACGACAACATCATCCTCGACGACAACATCATCCTCGACGCCACGAGTCCGGACGGGGCGCGCAACATGTTCCGCGGCGGCGGCAGCAACCAGGCGACGCTCGATGCCATCAGGAACGGCCACCTGGACATCGGCAAGCTCAATTCCGACGGTTCCATCACCGAGACCGACACAATCGTCAAGGCGACGCTGGACTGGCAGGTCAACAACGACGTGCTGCTGTTTGCGACCTACGCCGAGGGATATCGTCCGGCCACCCTGAACCGCAACGCCGGACGGCTCTCGACCAACCAGAGCGGGCTCTACGAGAACTACGTCGTCCCCGCGGTAGCGCTGACCGACAGCCTGACGAGCTTCGAGGTGGGCCTGAAGAGCTACCTGCTCGACCGCTCGCTGAGGCTCAACGCGACCTGGTTCAGATCGGTCATCGACGAACTGCAGGTTTCGCGCTTCGATCCGTCCAACGTCGCGTTCCTGTATTTCATCGAGAATGTCGGCGACGCAAAATCCAGCGGCCTGGACGTCGACTTCCTGTGGGTACCCACGGGGTCGCTGAGCATCGCCGGCGCGTTCAGCGTGCTCGACACCGAACTCACCCGCATCAATCCCCAGTTGCAGGGCATCGCGGTGCCCGTCGGCAGCGAACTGCCCATGGCGGCGGCGTTCGCCGGCAACCTGCGGCTACGCTACGACTTCAGGCTTGCCAACGCGGGTGCGGACGCCTATGTGGCCGCCAACCTGAACTACCGGGGCGAGAGCGTTGCGGGGATCGTCGGCAGCGCCGAACTGATGGACGACACGCTGTTTCACCAGGCCGGCGCACACTCCGGGCTGGGGCTCCAGGATGAGGGCGGCTCCTTCGGGACGGTGCGCATTCCGGACGGCTCCGGCGGCAGGCGGCTGCCCGGCAACACGCGCTTCATCAATCCAGCCGCCACCACGATCGGGGTGGCCCTGGGGATGGAACGCGACACGTGGGGAGCGGAATTCTTCATCGACAACCTGAACAACGAGTCGGCGCCGGTGATGCAGATCGCGGGCCACTACACGCCGGCCATTTCGGTGCAACGCCCGCGCACGATCGGGCTGAGGTTGTCGTACGACTTCGAGTAGGCGGCGGGGGACCTGCGGGCGCGTCTGCCGGCATAGGTCAATGGTGTCATGTGCGGCCTCCTCCAGTGGCGATTCCGGGTCCGGCCGGCGAAGCATATGCGCGATGCGCTGATCTGCGCGGCGGTGGAAGCGTATCTGGAACCGCATCCGGGAAACGAAGGGTGCGCGCTGGGCGAAGTCTGCGCCCGGGTGGCCGATGCGGCCTGCATCGACGAGAGCATCGTTCGAAAGATTTGGAGGCGTTCGCAGGCCGGGCAACAATGAATTATTTTTTGCCTCGACCGGGCGGATCGCAAACATATATGTATAGGACCGTCTACCGAGACCCGAGGATACCGTTCTCGGGTCACTCCAGAGTGAACCGCCCCGGGAATTCCGGAGACTTTTCTTGTTGAGTCACGCGGCCCATGCCGTGTGCTCGAGTTGGCGATGATACGCTGCTTCGGCCTCTGTCGGCGGTCGGTTCCCGATGACCTCGAGGAGGCCCCGATGGTTGAACCAGTCGACCCATTCCAGGGTGGCAAACTCCACCGCCTCCAGGCCTCGCCAGGGCCCCCGGGGGCGAATCCCTGGCGGCGCAGGCCGGACGCTGTACTTGATCGGGTTCCCGGCGTAGGGCCGGCGCTCCCCTTGGTCCGCGCTGCGGATGTGGTCCCGGCACGCCCGCCGGGCGCCAGGCGTCGTGGAGCCGCGCGAGCGCCTGTGCCTGCCCGAGCCGAAGCACCGGCCCCGTCCCCATCTCCGCATCGGGTCCCGGCCGGATGCGCATCTGCGCGGCCTCCGATCCGTTCTCGAACTTGAGAATGAGCGTCCCGTCGGCGAGCCTCAGCCCCTCGATCCGGGCACCCGACCTTGCCAGGCGTTCCGGCAGTGGCGGCGGCCCCGTCGCCCATTCGCATTCGAACATCGGAGCTTCGACCCAGAACGGCGACACGGATGGCCGCCGGGCACATGAAGGTCCTCGCAAGCCAGCAGGCCCCATGCGAGCGCCTTGCGGTCAGCTTGAGATCGAGTCCGCACCGGGAAAGGTGCCGCCTCGAACACCGCCCGCCATGCTGCCCGGTAGCGTGGGTTGCGCCGAAGAAACGCCCGTGCCCGCTGGCCGCCCATCGAGCACGGTCAGGAGTTCTCCGTCGGTTCCCCCTGGTTAGCCAGCCAGGCGCCAGGTGCCCTGGCGCAGCTCACGCGCTTGGCCGGAGCAACCCGTGGCCGTCGGCCGCCGCCGTCGGTCGCCATGGTTGATGGGATTCCCTAACGCTGTTTCGACGCTCAATAGCCCCGCCCGCACGCACCGCTACCGACACTTCACATGACACCTCACGGCGCCCCGCGCACGGCTCGCGGTGGAGGCCGCTCGTTACACCTTTCCTCCCGCCGGACTCCCACCGGCTATCCACGTCAGCGTTAGCCTGACGTTCACCAGCGCAGCGCGCCGCGAAGCTGCACGGCCTGCTCCGGATCCGCGCCCGGGCGCCCCTGGCGCTGGCCCAGCTCGAGCCCCGCATCCAGGCGCCGGCCCGAGGTAAGCTTCACGCCCAGGCGAAGCGCCCGGCTCGCTCCCTCGCCCGACTCCACACCCACGAACGGCTCCCACCGCGCACGGCCGGTCTTCCCGTCAAGCCCGTAACGCAGCTCGACCTGGTAGCGTTGCGCCGCCTCGAACGCCGCGTTCCTCACCAGCCCCGAGGCGTCCTGGCGGCTCCACAGCGACTGCACGCCGCTCTGTGTAGCCCCCCAGGCCGAACCGAGCCGCATCGACAACCCGCGCCCGTCTGCGGACGGGGTGTAGGCGATCGAACCGCTGAACCCCCATTCCTCGTACTCGGTGTCCCGATGGGCCAGCAGCCCCCGCGCGTTGACTTCGACCGACAGCCGCCCGGTCGCGTAGCCGAGCCCGCCGCCGACCTCAAGCCCCGCGCCGGTCTCCGCATCGCCGGTGTCGTAACGAAGCCCCGCTTCAAGCTTCGGCTTCAGCACCCCGCCGGTGGCAAGCCTCATCGAGCCGGAACCCTCGAGCATCAGCCGCACCCGGGCGGTCCGGCCCGCGGCCCCGACCAGGCCCTCGATGGATTCGGAGACGGTGTTCGTCAGCCGCGCATCGGAACGCAGCGCCAGCTCGAACCGCCCGGCCTCGCCGGTGCGCACCGACAGCGCCGTTCGCCCGCCGAACGCCGCCATGGCGTTGGTGAGGTCCGTCCCGAGCGCCGTATCGGAACGCGCCGGGGTGAGCGACAGATCGCCCGCGCCGTAGCCGAGCACGCCCCAGACGCTCGTGCGCTCGTTCAGTTCGAACCGCGCGTAGGGGTTAAGGCCCGTCATGGTGCT
Source organism: Candidatus Rariloculaceae bacterium (assembly GCA_965262365.1). Taxonomy (GTDB): domain Bacteria; phylum Pseudomonadota; class Gammaproteobacteria; order Steroidobacterales; family Rariloculaceae; genus UBA6522. The sequence goes on along the minus strand of OZ253541.1, from coordinate 344,190 downwards.
TGCGACCGCGCCGCCGCTCGCCGTCGGGTGCGTGTAGGCGCCCTGGCCTTCGCTGAACGAGACCACGACCCCGGCCAGCCATCGGTCCCAGCGGCTGTCGAATCCGAGCATCGCCGTGGCGACCTCGCCATCGAGCGCCAGGTTGCCGTCGGCGCCGCTGAAGCGGCTCGACGCGGTGCGGCCCCACGCCGACCACTCCCCGAACCAGCCCGGTGACCGGGTGCGGCCCGATGACCGGTTTTGGCCGTCTTCGTCGAGTGCCGCGGAGTAGAAGAACGAACTGCCCATCAGCAGCGTGCGAAGATCCGGCACCGTCCTCGGATCGGGCAGGCCCAGCGCTCGCAGCAGCGCGCCTTGGGCGGCACGCCCGCTCAGCGTTTTTCCGGCTTCGCGCTCAACACCGCCCGTTCCGCCCGGGGCCGTGTTCATGTCGCCCAGGCCCAGGGTCATGCCGGGGACGGTTGCGCCGATGCCCGCACCGGTGCCGCCGGACGGGGCCAACCACCCCATTGAGGACGGATCGGTCCCGACCGGGTCATCCCGGTTCTCTGTCTTTTCCCGGTCCCCCGGTCCGGCCAGACCGGTCCATCCAAACAGATCCCCGGCCTGCCGCCCGCCCAAGGTCAGGTGCGAGGCCCGCGGCTCGCCTTGCCAGCGATCCTCGACCGCCTGCACCACGTGGTCCGCCGCCGTGCGTCCGAAGCGCGCAAGCCATGCCTGCGGCATCGGGTCGGTGTTCCTGATCGTTCCCGTCGCCTCGTCCCTCGTGATGGAGACCGTCTGGGATGCGTCATCGCACAGCCGTGCATTGCTGATCTTGACCTTCACGGTCTCGCCGTTGTCGTTCACCGAGTCGTCGATGATGCGGACGAGGAGCGTGTCCACCCGTTTTCCGATGTGCATCCAGTACGAGGCTTTCGGGATCTTGAGGTAGTCCGTTCCTTCCTCGGCGGTGCCGCCCGAGATGGTCTCGAAGTCGTAACACACAAGGTCGTCAGACTTCCGCGAGAGCCTGACTCTGAAATCGAGCCACCCGTCGACCTCGTCCCCGGTCGCGTCTTGGATCCCAATGGTCAGACCCGGCACGTTGGTCGTGGTGGTCGCCGGCGCGGTGATCGTTCCCGTCGCCTCGGCGTTCGTGATGTTGAGCACCATTTTTACGTTGCCGTACGCATCGACCACGCGCGCGTTGCTGAGCCTTACCTTCACCGTCTCGCCGGCGTCGTTGTCCGTGTCCTCAATGAGCGCGAAGCCCATCTGCACGGTCGTCTCTCTCCCCGGAATGACGTGGGTGTAGGTGCGACGAGCCTGGTAGTCGACGCCTTCGGTGGCGGTGCCTCCCGAAATAGTCTCGAAGTCGACCTTCACCGTGTTCGGCAAGGATCGCGAGAGCGTGACATCGAACAGGAGGTGGCCGGCGTTCTCGAAGGCGCTTGCGTCCGCGATCGAGAGGGTGACGGGGGGCACCGCCGCGGCTTCCGGCGCGTCCATCGCCTCATCCGAATATGCGCCAGGGTTGGCGCCCGTCCGGGTCGCTCTCACCCGCACCGTGTACGTGGTCCCGTTGGTGAGGCTGGAGATCGTGTGGCTCGCGGTCGAGCCCGAGGCGACCGTGGCCTGGCGGTCGCTGGTATTGTAGCTCTGCCCGCCCGACTTCCACTGCACCTCGTAGCCGGTCGCGTTGGGCACCGGCGCCCACGCCACCACGAGTTCCTCGTCGCCCGGCGTGAGCATCAACCCCGTCACCTTTGCGGTGTCGTTGTCCTCCACTGTCACTGTCACGCCGACGATCGTGATCCCGTCGTAGTCGGTGTCCGTGCTCGCCGCGCTGTGGGTCAGCGAGACCGTATCGTTGGTGGTGTCCGCGTCGTTGACGGCGGTCACCGTCACCGTCTGGACTGTTTCCCAGTTAATCGGCGTGAACGTCAGGGTAGTCGGCGTCGGGAGCACGTCCGTGCCCGAGTGCCCGGCGACCGTCACCACGACATTCGCCGCCGGCTCGCTGTCGAGGACGATCGTGTAGCTGTCGCCGGTCGTGTCCGCCTCCGACACCGTCAGCGCCGTCTTCGACACCGTCACGCCCGCCGCCTCCGGCGCGTCCATCGCCTCATCCGAATACGGGCCGGCGTTGGCGCCCGTGCGGGTCGCTCTCACCCGCACCGTGTACGTGGTCCCGTTGGTGAGGCTGGGGATCGTGTGGCTCGCGGTCGAGCCCGAGGCGACCGTGGCCTGGCGGTCGCTGGTATTGTAGCTCTGCCCGCCCGACTTCCACTGCACCTCGTAGCCGGTCGCGTTGGGCACCGGCGCCCACGCCACCACGAGTTCCTCGTCGCCCGGCGTGAGCATCAACCCCGTCACCTTTGCGGTGTCGTTGTCCTCCACTGTCACTGTCACGCCGACGATCGTGATCCCGTCGTAGTCGGTGTCCGTGCTCGCCGCGCTGTGGGTCAGCGAGACCGTATCGTTGGTGGTGTCCGCGTCGTTGACGGCGGTCACCGTCACCGTCTGGACTGTTTCCCAGTTAATCGGCGTGAACGTCAGGGTAGTCGGCGTCGGGAGCACGTCCGTGCCCGAGTGCCCGGCGACCGTCACCACGACATTCGCCGCCGGCTCGCTGTCGAGGACGATCGTGTAGCTGTCGCCGGTCGTGTCCGCCTCCGACACCGTCAGCGCCGTCTTCGACACCGTCACGCCCGCCGCCTCCGGCGCGTCCATCGCCTCATCCGAATACGGGCCGGCGTTGGCGCCCGTGCGGGTCGCTCTCACCCGCACCGTGTACGTGGTCCCGTTGGTGAGGCTGGGGATCGTGTGGCTCGCGGTCGAACCCAAACTGATCGTGGCCTGCCGCCCGCTGTTGTTGTAGCTCTGCCCGCCCGACTTCCACTGCACCTCGTAGCCGGTCGCGTTGGCCAACGGCACCCACGCCACCGCGAGTTCCCCGTCGCCCGGGGTGAGCACCACCCCGGTCACCTGTGCGGTGTCGTTGTCTTCCACCATCACTGTCACGCCGGCGATCGTGATCCCGTCGTAGTCGGTGTCGGTGCTGGTCGCGGCGTGGGTCAGAGACACCGTTTCGTCCACCGTGTTCGCATCGTTGACCGCTTTCACCGTCACCGTCTGGGCCGTATCCCAGTTCATTGACGTGAACGTCAGGGTGGTCGGGGCCGGGAGCACGTCCGTGCTCGCGTGCCCGGCGACCGTCACCACGACGTTCGCCGCCGGCTCGCTGTCGAGCACCACCGTGTAGCTGTCGCCGGTCGTGTCCGCCTCCGACACCGTCAGCGCCGTCTCCGACACCGTCACGCCCGCTGCCTCCGGCGCGTCCATCGCCTCATCCGAATACGGGCCGGCGTTGGCGCCCGTGCGGGTCGCTCTCATCCGCACCGTGTACGTGGTCCCGTTGGTGAGGCTGGGGATCGTGTGGCTCGCGGTCGAACCCAAACTGATCGTGGCCTGCCGCCCGCTGTTGTTGTAGCTCTGCCCGCCCGACTTCCACTGCACCTCGTAGCCGGTGGCGTTGGCCAACGGCACCCACGCCACCGCGAGTTCCCCGTCGCCCGGGGTGAGCACCACCCCGGTCACCTGTGCGGTGTCGTTGTCTTCCACCATCACTGTCACGCCGGCGATCGTGATCCCGTCGTAGTCGGTGTCGGTGCTGGTCGCGGCGTGGGTCAGAGACACCGTTTCGTCCACCGTGTTCGTATCGTTGACCGCTTTCACCGTCACCGTCTGGGCCGTATCCCAGTTCATCGTCGTGAACGTCAGGCTGGTTGGGGTCGGGTTCACGGACGTGCTCGCGTGCCCGGCGACCGTCACCGTGACACTCGCCGCCGGCTCGCTGTCGAGCACCACCGTGTAGCTGTCGCCGGTCGTGTCCGCCTCCGACACCGTCAGCGCCGTCTCCGACACCGTCACGCCCGCTGCCTCCGGCGCGTCCATCGCCTCATCCGAATACGGGCCGGCGTTGGCGCCCGTGCGGGTCGCTCTCATCCGCACCGTGTACGTGGTCCCGTTGGTGAGGCTGGGGATCGTGTGGCTCGCGGTCGAACCCGAACTGATCGTGGCCTGCCGCCCGCTGTTGTTGTAGCTCTGCCCGCCCGACTTCCACTGCACCTCGTAGCCGGTCGCGTTGGCCAACGGCGCCCACTCCACCGCGAGTTCCCCGTCGCCCGGGGTGAGCACCACCCCGGTCACCTGTGCGGTGTCGTTGTCTTCCACCATCACTGTCACGCCGTCGATCGTGATCCCGTCGTAGTCGGTGTCGGTGCTGGTCGCGGCGTGGGTCAGAGACACCGTTTCGTCCACCGTGTTCGTATCGTTGACCGCTTTCACCGTCACCGTCTGGGCCGTATCCCAGTTCATCGTCGTGAACGTCAGGCTGGTTGGGGTCGGGTTCACGGACGTGCTCGCGTGCCCGGCGACCTGGATCGTGACACTCACCGTCGGCTGGCTATTCAGCACCACCGTGTAGGTGTCCCCGGTGCTGTCCTCCTCCGTCACCGTCAGCACCGTCTCCGACACCGTCACGCCCGCCGCCTGCGGCGCGTCCATCGCCTCGTCCGAATACGGGCCGTTGTTGGCGCCCGTGCGGGTCGCTCTCATCCGCACCGTGTACGTGGTCCCGTTGGTGAGGCTGGGGATCGTGTGGCTCGCGGTCGAACCCGAACTGATCGTGGCCTGCCGCCCGCTGTTGTTGTAGCTCTGCCCGCCCGACTTCCACTGCACCTCGTAGCCGGTCGCGTTGGCCAACGGCGCCCACGCCACCGCGAGTTCCCCGTCGCCCGGGGTGAGCACCACCCCCGTCACCTTTGCGGTGTCGTTGTCCGCCACCGTCACGGTCACGCCGTCGATCGTGATGCCGTCGTAGTCGGTGTCGGTGCTGGTCACGGTGTGGGTCAGGTTGACCGTATCGTCCACGATGTCCGTGTCGTTGACGCCTTTCACGGTCACCGTCTGGGCCGTATCCCAGTTCACCGTCGTGAACGTCAGGGTGGTCGGGGCCGGGAGCACGTCCGTGCCCGAGTGCCCGGCGACCGTCACCACGACGTTCGCCGTCGGCTGGCTGTCGAGCACCACCGTGTAGCTGTCCCCGCTGGTGTCCTCCTCCGTCACCGTGAGCGCCGTCGTCGACACCGTCACGCCCGCTGCCTCCGGCGCGTCCATCTCCTCGTCCGAATACGGGCCGTCGTTGGCGCCCGTCCGGGTCGCTCTCACCCGCACCGTGTACTCGGTGTCGTTGGCGAGGTCCGGGAGCGTGTGGCTCGCGGTCGAGCCCGAGGCGACCGTGGCCTGGCGGTCGCTGGTGTTGTAGCCCTGCCCGCCCGACTTCCACTGCACCTCGTAGCCGGTCGCGTTGGCCAACGGCACCCACTCCACCGCGAGTTCCCCGTCGCCCGGCGTGAGCACCACCCCGGTCACCTGTGCGGTGTCGTTGTCTTCCACCATCACGGTCACGCCGGCGATCGTGATCCCGTCGTAGTCGGTGTCGGTGCTGGTCGCGGCGTGGGTCAGAGACACCGTTTCGTCCACCGTGTTCGCATCGTTGACCGCTTTCACCGTCACCGTCTGGGCCGTATCCCAGTTCATCGTCGTGAACGTCAGGCTGGTTGGGGTCGGGTTCACGGACGTGCTCGCGTGCCCGGCGACCGTCACCGTGACACTCGCCGCCGGCTCGCTGTCGAGGACGATCGTGTAGGTGTCCCCGGTCGTGTCCTGCTCCGTCACCGTCAGCGCCGTCTTCGACACCGTCACGCCCGCCGCCTGCGGCGCGTCCATCGCCACATCCGAATACGGGCCGGCGTTGGCGCCCGTGCGGGTCGCTCTCACCCGCACCGTGTACGTGGTCCCGTTGGTGAGGCTAGAGATCGTGTGGCTCGCGGTCGAGCCCGAACTGATCGTGGCCTGCCGCGAACTGGTGTTGTAGCTCTGCCCGCCCGACTTCCACTGCACCTCGTAGCCGGTCGCGTTGGCCAACGGCGCCCACGCCACCGCGAGTTCCCCGTCGCCCGGGGTGAGCACCACCCCCGTCACCTTTGCGGTGTCGTTGTCCGCCACCGTCACGGTCACGCCGTCGATCGTGATGCCGTCGTAGTCGGTGTCGGTGCTGGTCACGGTGTGGGTCAGGTTGACCGTATCGTCCACGATGTCCGTGTCGTTGACGCCTTTCACGGTCACCGTCTGGGCCGTATCCCAGTTCACCGTCGTGAACGTCAGGGTGGTCGGGGCCGGGAGCACGTCCGTGCCCGAGTGCCCGGCGACCGTCACCACGACGTTCGCCGTCGGCTGGCTGTCGAGCACCACCGTGTAGCTGTCCCCGCTGGTGTCCTCCTCCGTCACCGTGAGCGCCGTCGTCGACACCGTCACGCCCGCTGCCTCCGGCGCGTCCATCTCCTCGTCCGAATACGGGCCGTCGTTGGCGCCCGTGCGGGTCGCTCTCACCCGCACCGTGTACGTGGTCCCGTTGGTGAGGCTAGAGATCGTGTGGCTCGTGGTCGAGCCCGAGGCGACCGTGGCCTGGCGGTCGCTGGTGTTGTAGCCCTGGCCGCCCGACTTCCACTGCACCTCGTAGCCGGTCGCGTTGGGCACCGGCGCCCACGCCACCGCGAGTTCCTCGTCGCCCGGCGTGAGCATCAACCCCGTCACCTTTGCGGTGTCGTTGTCCTCCACTGTCACTGTCACGCCAGCGATCGTGATGCCGTTGTAGTCGGTGTCCGTGCTCGCCGCGCTGTGGGTCAGCGAGACCGTATCGTTGGTGGTGTCCGCGTCGTTGACGGCGGTCACGGTCACCGTCTGCGCCGTCTCCCAGTTCATTGACGTGAACGTCAGGGTGGTCGGGGCCGGGAGCACGTCCGTGCCCGAGTGCCCGGCGACCGTCACCACGACGTTCGCCGTCGGCTGGCTGTCGAGCACCACCGTGTAGCTGTCGCCGGTCGTGTCCTGCTCCGTCACCGTCAGCGCCGTCTCCGACACCGTCACGCCCGCTGCCTCCGGCGCGTCCATCGCCTCATCCGAATACGGGCCGGCGTTGGCGCCCGTCCGGGTCGCTCTCATCCGCACCGTGTACGTGGTCCCGTTGGTGAGGCTGGGGATCGTGTGGCTCGCGGTCGAACCCGAACTGATCGTGGCCTGCCGCCCGCTGTTGTTGTAGCTCTGCCCGCCCGACTTCCACTGCACCTCGTAGCCGGTCGCGTTGGCCAACGGCGCCCACGCCACCGCGAGTTCCCCGTCGCCCGGGGTGAGCACCACCCCCGTCACCTTTGCGGTGTCGTTGTCCGCCACCGTCACGGTCACGCCGTCGATCGTGATGCCGTTGTAGTCGGTGTCGGTGCTCGCCGCGCTGTGGGTCAGCGAGACCGTATCGTTGGTGGTGTCCGCGTCGTTGACGGCGGTCACGGTCACCGTCTGCGCCGTCTCCCAGTTCATTGACGTGAACGTCAGGGTGGTCGGGGCCGGGAGCACGTCCGTGCCCGAGTGCCCGGCGACCGTCACCACGACGTTCGCCGTCGGCTGGCTGTCGAGCACCACCGTGTAGCTGTCCCCGCTGGTGTCCTGCTCCGTCACCGTCACCATCGTCTTCGACACCGTGACGTTCGCCGTGTCGTCGTCGGTGATCGTGCCGGTGACGGTGATCGAAGCAGGCGTCGCGTTGCCACCTGAACCTTCTATCCAAACGATGACGATCGTTTCGTCCGTTTCATCCAGGTTGTCGTCAACGAGGGTGATGTCGAACGTCGCCGACATCGCTCCCTTCGGTACGGTGAAAGGCCTGGTAATGAAACCGACATAGTCATTCGTCACCGTCGCCGTGCCGCTCACACCGGATGTAAGCGTATTGTAGAAAATATCCCTGTTGCTCAGGCGGTCGAGTTCCAGGGTCAGCGTCATCGTGCCGGCGCCCTCGCCCACGGTGACGTTGGCGATCGAGGCCGTCGGCACCGCGTCGTTGTTGGTAATGTTGACTTGTGCCCACGGGGATGTCGGCAGCGTCGCGCCCGAGGCGTTGCTCAGCGTGACCCGGAATCGCTCCGTAGGATCGTAATCCGTGTCGTTCAGGATCGGGACCGTAATCGTCTTTGATGTCTCGCTCGCGGCGAAGGTCAGCGTGCCCGAGGCCGCCGTATAGTCCTCGCCCGCCTCCGCGGTTTCGTCGCTCGTCGCGTAGTCCACGGTCACCGTCCCGGTGCTGGCCGGGTCGAGTTCCACCGTGAGCGTCGCCGTTCCGGCGTTTTCGTTCACCGTGATGTTGGTGGACGCAAACGACAATTCCGGCAGTGTCCCCGCCGTGATCGTCCCGCTCGACGGGAAGGCGTTACTGGTTTGATCCTCGCCGGTGCCCGCGTCGTCGGTGAAACCCACGGTCACCTTGACCGTCTTGCCCACGTCTGCCGCCACCGGCGTGTAGGTGCTTGCCGTCGCACCCGTAATCGGCGAATCCGTGCCGCCGTCCCGCCGCACCCACTGGAAGGTGTAATCGTCCGGGAATGTGCCCGGCAGCCCGTCGGCGTCGGCGATGTCGCCCATGCCGGCCGTCAGCGTCTCGCCCACCTGCGCCGTGCCGGAAATCGTCGGGGTGCCCTCGGCGTCGCGGTTTTCATGGAACAGCGATACGGCAAGCAGCGTGCCCTCGTCCGTTTCCTGACGGTAGTCTCCGTTGGGATTCGCAAAGCCACGGAGCAGCGGCGGGTTAGCAGAGCCGGTGGCCAGTACAGACGCAAACGACCAGACCTTTGTGCCCGTGGGTAATGCGGCCGAGATGTCGTAGCTGTCGCGATCGTTCAGCTTCAACTCGAGCGCGCCCGAGAGGCGCTGAATATGCAACGTCAGCCCGGCGCCGTCGTCGGGCAGGTTGGGGCTGGTGGCGAAATACAGGTTGCTGAAGTCCGCAAATATCTGCGTCACCGTGTAGCTGGTATCCAAGTGGGTGAAGGTGGCGCCGACGAGGCTGCCGAAACTCTCGGGAGGTGTCCTAAGATTGGTGGCCAGCCCAACTTGGAATTCACCGTCCACGTCCGGCGTGCCATGTTCCACCGTCAGCGTGGAGCACCAGACCGCCGACCCGCCACAGGAGGCGGCGTCCGGCACCACCGGCGCGGTCGCGTCGCTCGGGAGCGGACCCTCCACGACGCTCCCGTCGTCGGCGGTGAAGCTCACCTTCACCTTGACCTTCTTGCCCAGGTCCGCCGCGACCGGCGTGTAGGTGCTCGACGTCGCCACGAAGATTTCCGTCTCGTTCGAGACGCCGTCCGCATCCACCCGCACCCACTGGAAGTCGTAATCGTCGGGGAAGGTGCCCGGCAGCCCGTCGATGTCTGCGATGGTGCCCAATTCCGCCGTCAGCGTCCTGCCCACCTGCGCCGCGCCCGCGATCGCCGGTTGGCCCGTTGCGTCGGTGTTGGACTCCCGCGTCACCACCACCGTGTAGGTATCGGTGGTGTGGCCGTCCGCGGCCGTCACCTGCACATTGATCGTGTTCGGGCCCTCCCCGAGCGCCACCTGGAAGCCGGGCTTAATCGGGTCCGCGTCTACGCGCGCCGCGTCCGCGAAGTCCAGGTACGCGACCGCCGCGTTACTGTCCGACTTCGCCGACTCGACGGTGATCGAGAGCACGTTGTTCGCCACCAACGCCGTGTAGGACTTCGTGGCGGTCGCGAAGCCCGGGCTCAGCGTCACAGCGCTGTCGTCCGCTGCATTCTTGAGCGCCAGGCCGGTCAGGTCGGCGTCGGTGGCCGCCGTCGCCCGCGTCACCGTCACCGTGTAGGTCTGGATGGTGCTGCGGTCCGCCGCCGTCACCTTCACCTTGATCGTGTTCGCCCCCTCCGCGAGCGCCGCCTGGAAGCGGGCCTTGTAGACGTCCGTGTCCGTGAGCGCCGTGTCCGAGCCGTCCAGGTACGCGACCGTCGCGTTGCTGTCGTTCTCGGTCGGCTCGACGGTGATTGTGTCCACGCCGACCCCCACTATCGCCGTATAGGACGTCGTGCCGGGCGCAAAGCCCGGGCTCAGCGCAATCGTGCTGTCGTCCTCGGCGATCTTGAGCGCCAGGCCGCTCAGCGTCGCATCGGTGGCAGGGCCGGACTCGTCGTCCTCGATCGTCAGCGTCTGCGCCTGCGGCTGGACGATGCCCATGTCGTTGCTCGCCGTGCCGGAGATCGTCACGCTCTTGTTCCCGGAGTAGACGTAGTTGTCGATGGCCAGAACCACGACGTGGCCCGTGCTAACGCTCTGGGTCTCTCCAATAGGGATGGACAGCCTCCTGCTGGGGGGCATAAAGAAGTCGTCCGCCACCGCCAGCGGCGGCACCGCCGTCGCCGAGATATCGATACTCGTCTGCTCGCTCGACGGATGGTCGAGCGTCGCTGTAATCTGGCTCAAGCCGCCGTTCTCGGTGATCGAGTCCGGCGACAGCACCAGCGTCACAGTCGGCGGCGCATCGTTGTCCTCGATCGTGATCGGCATGCCGCAAATCGGATTGCGGCAAACGACGCCGTCCGCATCGGTGAAGTTGGAGTACCTGCGCAGCAGCCCGGGGGTTATTTGCAATTGGAGATGGAAGCGCTCGTCGGGCTCGTCACGGGCATCGTCCAGGATCTCGACTTCGACCGGAACCTCCGCCCTGAACACATTCCCGTCCGCCACGTAGGCCGACGCCGGAATTTGGACGGTAACTGAAAGAGACCCGTAATCCTCCGACGAGATCGCTTCCGGCGGATTCAATTCCGCCGATGACACCGAGAACCAGGCCGACGCCGGCGCCGGCGCCCCGACGCCCGTGCGCGCCACCAGCATGACCTGAAGCATGCCGACTCCCTCGTCTACCCTGTAGGAAAGCTCATCGAAACTCACCGTCAGCGCCACCACCACGTCCACCGACGCCGTGGCGGTCGTGCCCGGGTTGTAGCCGGTCCCGGCCTGGACCGTCGCCGTCAGCGTCCCGCTCTCCCGGGTCTCGCTAGCGGGAAGCAGGAGATCTCCCGCCGAAAAGCTCAGGGTCTTGCTCGACGAGCCTGCCGCGATCGTCACCGTTTTCAACAGGTCCCCCGCATCCAGGAACAGCCTCGTCTGCGTCAGCGCCACCACCACGTCCAGCGGGTTCGTGGTCGCGCCCGTGCGCGTCACGGTGAACGACGCGCCGATCTCGTTGTAGATTGCGGTCGGTGCATCCGCCGCGATCGTCACCACGGTCGTTCCGGTCGCCGCCGTCCGCGTCACCACCACCGTGTAGGTCTCGGTGGTGAGGTCGTCCTCCGCCGTCACCTTCACCTTGATCGTGGTCTCGCCCACCAACAGCGCCGTCTGGAAGCCGGTCGTATTCGTGTCCGCGTCCGTGAGCACCGTGTCCGAGGCGTCCAGGTACGCGACCGTCGCGTTGCTGTCCGAGAGCGCCGGCTCGACGGTGACCGCGGCCACGTCGTTCGCCACGTCCGCGGTGTAGGCCTTCGTGGCGGTCGCGAAGGGCGGGCTCAGCGTGACCGTGCTGTCGTCCGCGGCGTCCTTGAGCGCAAGGCCGGTCAGGTCGGCGTCGGTGGAGCCGACGCCTGCCTTGGCCGCGCCGTTGACTCGGATTTTCTTGGAGTCGGCAAAAGACGTCCAGGACCCGTTCGACCCCTTGTTCCGGTACAGGCTGGTGTCGCCAATGCTCCAGTTGGCCGCTTTGCCCGGATCCTCGGCATCGGAAGCCGTGTTCTGAATATTGCCCGATGGGTCGGAGGCACTCACGTCCACCATTACGAAATACGTGGTCTCCCGCTCCAGATCGATGCCTGCGCCGGATGCCGTGAACGTCGCGATGCCATCACTGGCCACCGCAGCCGAGTTCATCAGCGTGCCCAGGCTCGCGTCCGGCGACCCGCTGCTGTCCGAGCGGATGCTCACCGTCAAGGCGTTGAGGGTTGGCGTACCGGTTGTCTGGATTTCAACGCTGGTCAGCGCATAGCCACCGAAGGTGTCACCCGTGGTGAAGGCCTGGGCCTGATCGTAAGAATTCAACGACCCGATACCACCACTCGTTTGCACGAGGTTGCTGACCAGCGCCGTGCCGGACGGAGGCGGGATCGTCATCGCCGCCCGCGTCACCACCACGGTGTAGGTATCGGTGGCGGCGCGGTCCTCGGCCGTCACCTTTACCTTGATGGTGTTCGCGCCTTCCGAGAGATCGACCTGGAAGCCGACCTTGTTCGTGTCCGCGTCCGTGAGCGCCATGTCCGAGTCGTCCAGGTACGCGAATGTCGCGTTGTTGTCCGACGCCGGCTCGACGGTGATTTCGTCGATGCTGTTCGCCACCATCGCCGTGTAGGACGTCGTAGCCGAGACAAACGTCGGGGTCAGCGTGATCCCGGCGCTGGTGTTGTCCGTCAGATCCAGACCGCTCAGGGTGGCGTCGGTGGAGAGGGTGGTGCCGCCTGACACCATTTTCACGGCAATGGTCTGTCCGGACGACCAACTCAATCCGGCCGAATTCCAATTCATAGCCCTGTTGTCTGACGTTGTCGCATCCGACAGGGCGAAGGATGAGCTTCCAGTCTGGAACGTCAGATTGTCCAACGCGGTTTGCGAGAACGCTGCCGTCATGTTGATTTGCAGGCCGCCGCCACTGCTCACCCGGATATGAGAGAAGGTGTATGTCGTTCCGTCATAATCGAAATCACGATCGGTCATGCTTCCGACCGCGGGACTGCGGTCAGGCCACACCCCAATAAGTGTAGAAAGGGATCCGGTCGTGATACTGGCCGACCACTCCTCGGTCTGCGCCTGGGCCTGACCCGCCAGGGAGGCCGCGAGAATCGCGGTCAGGACGGGCAGCAGGGCGCCGGCGGCGCGCGCAGGATTCAGTCGCGCGACCCGGCCCGAGTCGGCTCGTCCGGTCAAACGTCCCGTCCCGGCGCTGTGCGCGACCCGGTCACGTCCCTTGTTCTGGAATCCATTCACTCACCTCGATCTTCGGCTCGCGACGAACGTCCGGGCGTACCCGGTCACGTCCCTTGTTCTGGAATCCATTCACTCACCTCGATCTTCGGCTCGCGACGAACGTCCGGGCGTATTCCCGAACGGAAAGTCACCGTCCACCGTTTTCTCCGGGCACACACAAGCGATCCAAATAAAATTCAGATGCACCGAATATAGATGAATCGCGCCCCCGAGTATCTCCCCAACATTGGGGGAATGTGGCGATTATTTTCCGACACGCTTCAGTCAGTTACGCCAAGGCGCGCGCCGATTCGCCGCGGTTTGTGCCGTCAGCGCCGCCATTTTGGTGCTGCCCTGCGGCTGCACCGCGCGCACCGGATCCGCCCACCGCGACACGCCCTCGCTGGCGGCCACGCCCCCGCGGTCGCTGTACGCCCCGGTGTGCGGGGGCGAATAGGCGCCGGCCTGCCGGCGGTGAAGCCGCGCCGCCCCGCCCGGCGGCGACCGCCGGCGTCGGGAGAAGGCTGGTCACCCCGATCCGAAGTGACTGCATCGGCTGGGAGATGGACCGGCTCTTCCGGATAATCGCGAACCCCTCAGAGTTCGGCCGGATGCGATAAACATTTCAGCGACCACAGGGAAGATGTCGGCCGCAACGGATGCACGTGCCGGTACCTCGTGCATTTGCCTACTCCCCGTACTAGCGACAGATCAGGACGAATCGGTCGTTGCTGCACATGGACTGATCGTCCTGGCTGAGATGCCGCTTCGAATCTACCTACTCGACGCACGACAGCCGCTCGATGTGCCGGGCCTGCCCGAGCTCAGGCCAGTGTCCAATGTGCCGATGGGCGATCATTCGCTGTGGCCCGGCACCATCCACGTGATCGCCGTTGTGGAGAACCGGGGAGCAGACCCGGTCGAATCCGTAGACATGCGGCTATTTGGAGACCGCCAAGTGGGCGACGCGACCCGCGAGGCGCAGTTGTATCGGCAACGGCCGCTCGAGCGGTCATTAATCTATTCAATACGGGATAATCGTCCTCCGCACCCGAGCAGCCTTTCGCGTTGGGAAGGCGCTGTGCAGGTCGACACGCGGTTCATCGCGCCGCTCGATAGCAATGAGACGCCCGCCGTTCACTTCGAACAGCGTGCCCACGAACTATCCGAGGATCTTTCGCCGGGCAACGCCAGCCGCACTTCGGCAATGATCAAGCGATTCGTGCACGCCATCACGCGCCCGTCTTTTTTGCATTCCTCTTGTCATTGCGAGCCGCGCGGCGCGCTTCAATCGCCATCATGAGGTCTTTATCGAGTTTCGGGACATCCCAGTCCAGGGCCATCGGCATCCAGCACTCGATGCTGTCCTGGAAGTCTTTATCCGCGCCCATCATCTGAAATGTATACACACGGTTGACGATCTCGCGCATCAGGTCGCGCATGGCGTCGTCATCGACATGCGATACCTCCGGCCACGGAATCCGCCGCTCGTCGGCGTCGACGACGGTCACGTCGGAGTAATCGCCCGTCCGGCTGACCGGTACCTTTCCGGCGTGAATGTTTTCCACGCCCGTGTTGCGAACACACGTAAAGACCATGAGCCTGGAAAGATCCGCATAGTCCTGCTGCTTTCTTTTGTTCTTCCGGGTAGCCACTCTTACGCCCCTTTGTGTGTAACGAACGGGTTGAAGAACATCCGTCCCAATGCCCGTCCAGCCAGCTGTCCCTCCCGTTTATTCGCCGGGCCTGATTCTATTGTGTTTTCCCGAGGGATCCGGCTAGTCTTTCCAACATGTTCAAGTGGCTGGAGATCATCGTTCGAGCGCTGAGATCGGCGCTTCGTTCCCGACGCGAGTTAGCCGTTGAGAACCTCGTCCTTCGCCAACAACTCGCCGTGCTGAAGCTATGCCATCCACGGCGAATTGCTCAAGCTGGGAATCGAAATTTCCGAGTCGACGGTTTCAAAGTACATGATCAGACGGCGCGGACCGCCGTCTCAGACCTGGCGAACTTTCCTTGAGAACCATGCCAGAGAGCTTATTGCGCTTGATTTCTTCACCGTGCCCACGGCCACATTCAGGGTCTTGTTTGTACTGGTGATCCTGAGCCACGATCGGCGGCGGATGTTGCACTTCAACGCGACAGAACATCCGACGGCGGCGTAGACAGCACTCCAACTTCTGGAGGCGTGCGGAACCGAGGAGACTCCCCGATACTTGATCCGAGATCGAGATGCGATCTACGGGGAGGTGTTTCACCGCCAGGCGGGGGCGCTGAGGATCAATCAAATTCCCACTGCGCCACAATCGCCCTGGCAGAATCCGTACGCTGAACGTGTGATTGGCTCGATTCGGCGGGAGTGCCTGGATCACACCATCGTTCTGGGAGAGCGCCATCTTAAACGGATCCTCTCCAGCTATGTGGACTACTACAATGGCACCAGAACGCACCTCTCCTTGGATAAAGACGCCCCAGAGAGGCGACCAACGCAGCCGCTTGAGCTAAAGAGCGTGGTCCAGTTCAAGCGCGTCGGTGGGCTCCATCACGAATACGTTAGGATGGCCGCGTGAGCGGCTGTCGGATTAATAAGTGGGAGGCACACCCGTGGATCAGTCCTCTACGAGGTCTCGATTTTCAAAGTCCAATCGGTATCAGTAGCGGAACCACTAGGGATAACGCACACCTTTTTGTTTTCGGCATAGTCAAAATTCAATGAGCCTGGCCCGGGCGACATGCTTCTCCCGTAGGCCGTCCCGGTACAATCGTCTGAGGTATCAAAACTCCAAGTGACTCACATGTCATACCCGGTGGCGGTCAGCGTGACTTCGACCTCTTGACCGTACGAATAATCCGTGATCGTGCGCAGCTTCGTGAAGTTGAACTCCACACACGCTGGCGCGATCGCGTTGGTGGCCTCGGCGCCAAGATACGTAAGCACGGCCATCGTCTCCACTGGTGTGGGCTCGGGGCGGAGTCTCGTCACAGTAGACGAGTATGTAACCGAGACCCTGCTGCATTCTGCTGTAAAGCTCGTTGGGCCAATACAGAGCGCCGCGCCTTTGTATGAGCCCTGGGGATACTTCGCATGATCAGCGCCAACATTGCCGTTTAAATTTTCATCAGTGACCTTGAACCAGGTATCCGTCGGAACGCCCTCGCCGGTACTCGGACCGGGCCATTCTCGAAGGCTGCGAAACGCAGAGCATTCCACGATACCGGGCAGGCCAGAGTCACAAAAACTCGTCGCAGATATGATCTGGATGTCTTGCGCGCTCACCATATTGGGCGCGAGGATCAGATACGCCAACGCAAATGTCAGTGCCGGGGCGAATCGAGTGCGGCTAAAATGGGTCATTGCTTTCTCCTGAACGTCTTCCGGGGAGCATCCGCCGAAAGTTGTGATGGATATAGGCTTCGGAAGCCTCCCGAGAGTACCGTCGACGAACGCCCGGGCGAGCTTCGGGACGGGCGGTCGCCGCCCTACGGTCTCCGGACGAGCGCCCGAAATCCAAACACGTCTAATATAGGCGACTCGCGCGCCCGAGTATCTTCCCAATATTGGGGGGATGTGGCGTTTATATTCCTATGGGATTAATGAAGTTACGGAAAGGCGCGCGCCGCAGTCCAAGCGCTGACGGCGCAAGCCGATGCGGATCGGCGCCAGCCGTGCCGTAACTGACTGAAACCTATCGGAACATAATCGCATATCCCCTCAATATTGGGGAGATACACGGGGCCGCAATTCGTCTATATTCGGTGCATTGGAATGTTCGGGACAGGCGCTTGCATGAGCAAAACGAACGCCGGGACGGGCGAGGCTTCGGATCGGACAGAGCGGTTTTTCTTCCAGGTCGGCTTTCAGCGTTGCGGCACCACCGCCCTTGCCGCCTTTTTCGAACGTTGCGGGATTCCCGCCGTGCACTGTGACGAGGGCCGCCTGGCCAAGCGCATGCGGGTGAATATCGAAGCCGGCGCCCGGCCGCTGGCCGGTTACGACGAGCGCTACCGGGCGTTCACGAGCATGAACTGGAGCGCGGCGGACGATTACTACGACGCGTTCAAGCACTACGGGGGGGGCGCGTTGTCTGGGCATTCGCGTGCGCGGCGCGCTTCACCGCAATGATCAGGTCTGCTGTGGTAACGCGCGTCCGCTCCCTCGCGGCGCGCGGTCTGGCCGCGGGGCTTCTCGCGGCCGTCGCCGCGCTCCTGGCCCTGCCGCTGCAGGCCGTGACGCTGGTCAATAATTTAAGCCAAGCCACTACAGCCAACACGGTTGTGGGAGGCGACAACAACGTTCGACAGGCGCAGAAATTCACAGTGCCCACAGGTCAGGACTACTCGCTGGACGACGTGACGATAACGGTGAGCACCCGTAGCACCGACGGGATCGTCGTATCCATTCACGACGGGTCCGCTGCCGACCCCCCCGGCACCGCCCTCTACACCCTCATTGACCCTGCTTCGCCAGGCACCGGAAACCAGGTCTACAGCGCACCGGCCGGTGCGGTCCTGGAGGGAGGGAACAGCTATTTTGTCATGCTACAGAGAGCACAGGACACTCGCACTTCAAACACAGTATCGGGGACCAGTGCCGACGTTCAGAGCGGGGAGACCGGCTGGTCGATTGCCGATATTCGCCGCGAACGATCTGGAGCAACTTGGAGCGATGACACCAATGTACTCAAGATTCGTATCAGAGGCGACGTCTACACCCCCTCCACCGACGCGACGCTGAGCGATCTGGAACTGGAGGGCGCGACCGGCGGGGAGACGATTGGGTTGAGCCCGGCCTTCGATAGCGCTACCGAAACCTACACGGCATCGGTGGCCAACCGGATCGACGCGGTGACGCTGACGGCGACGAAGAACGACACCACGGCGACGGTGGCCATCACGAACGACGACGACACGAACACGCAGCGCAAGGCGGATCTGGACCTCAACGTCGGGTCCAACACGCTGACGGTGACGGTGACGCCGGAAAGCGGCGCCGCGAAGACCTACACGATCACGGTGACGCGGGCCGCCGCCCCGCCGGCACCGACCGACTGCCCTGCCGACACCGACTGGTGCACCACGCTGGGGGTGGGATACGCGCCCGAATCGACGGCATCGTTCAAGATTGAAAATTGGGGGTACCAGAGCGACCGTAGCTATGGGGATCTCCTGTCGACGACGTTTTCCCATGGCGGGACCAGCTACACCGTGTCACGAGTTTCTCGGACCAAAATCACCCAGTTGCCCGGAAACACCGTCACTGCCGACAACATGAACATCACTATCAACCAGGCACTGCTCGACGGCACGGTCTTGCAGCTGGGTAGCCGGACCTTCACCGTCGATACCGACTCCGCCACGAACACCATCGGCCAGGAACAATGGGACATTCGCGGCAACCCGCTGAGCTGGACGGCGGGCCAGCACGTCACCGCGAGCCTGAAGTTTCCCACCGCGCCCGCCATGCCGACCGGCCTCACCGCCACCGCGAACGGTGCGACCCAGATCGACCTCGCCTGGGTAGCCCCCGCCGACAACGGCGGCACCGCCATCAGCGGCTACAGGATCGAGGTCTCCGCCGACGGCGGCACCATCTGGACCGACCTCCTCGCCAACACCGGCACCACCAGCGTCACCTATTCCCACACCGGCCTCACCCGCGGCAGCACCCGCCACTACCGGGTCTCCGCCATCAACGCCAATGGCACCGGCGCCGCCTCCGACCCCACCAGCGCCACGACCACCACCCCCACGCCCCCCGCGCCCCCCGAGATCACAGTTCCCAACGATTGGAGTTTGATCCCGACCGGGCTTTCCACCGGCGACAAGTTCCGGCTCATCTTCCTCTCCTCGACGAAGACCAACGCCGGGTCCCACGACATCGTGGACTACAACAGCTTCATCCAGGGCCGCGCCGCAGCCGGACACTCCGACATCCAGACCTACAGCGCGGGCTTCCGGGCGGTCGGCTGCACGGCCGACTCAGATGCCCGGGACAACACCGCCACCACCGGCACGGGCGTCGTCATCCACTGGCTGAACGGGAACAAGGTCGCGGATGACTACGCGGATTTCTACGACGGGTCGTGGGACGACGAGGCCAACGACAAGGAGGAGGACGGCACCGACGGCCCCAATACCACAATAGCCGGAAACTTTCCCTGGACCGGCTGCGAGCACAACGGCACCGAGGCCACTTTCGCTGGGGATTCGCGCGCGCTAGGAGCGGGCACCGTGCGCATCGGCAGACCCAACAGCTCCGTGTCCAACAACGGCCCGCTTAGCAGTGCCAACAACCACAGTTCCTCCGGCAGGCGCCTCATGTACGGGCTCTCGCAGGTCTTCGAGGTGGCGGACGCCGTCAACACCGCCGCCACCGGCACCCCGTCCATCGACGGCACACCGCAGGTCGGCATGGTGCTGACGGCGGCGAAGGGGACCCTCGCGGACGTCGACGGCACGACCAAGGCGGACAACGGCGATACGGGCTACGCCTACAGCTACCAGTGGGTTCGGGTGGACGGCAGCACGGAGACGCCGATTACGAGTGCGACGGCACGCACCTACACGCTGACTGCGGCAGATCTGGGCAAGACGATCAAGGTGCAGACGAGCTTCACCGACGACGGGGACACTGCGGAAGGACCGTTCACCAGCGCCGCGACGGTGGCGGTGCTGGCGGCGGCGGGCGCCTGCCCGACGGACAACGACTGGTGCACGACGCTGACGGTGGAGTTTCGGCAACAAAGTCCGAGCGTGCAATATTACGGATACATAGAAAACTTCGGCACGGGCGCGCTCGGTGACAGGACGATCAACTACGGAGGCAGGAACTGGATGCTCGATGCCCTGTTTATCAGGGATGATGCGGGCACCCGCACGATCAGGATCGAAGATTTCTTTACCAACGGGTTCCTGCCGCGCGGCTCGGTGTTCACCCTGGGCGGACAGGATTTCACTACGAACGCGGCCGCCGAGGACTTCGCGACGAAAGTTTACATCTGGCCGGTGCCTGCCGGCATGGCCTGGATCGACGGCCAGGAAGTCACGGTGAGCGTCACGCTCGCGAACTTTGCCGCGACGGGCAAGCCGGCGATTTCCGGCACGGCGCAGGTGGGCGAGACGCTGACGGCTGCAATCGGCAACATCGCCGACACCGACGGGCTGCCGGCCACGTTCCCGGACGATTACACCTTCCAGTGGCTGCGGCGGGACGGCGGCACGGATTCGCCGATTACGGGTGCGACGGCAAGCACCTACACGCTGACTGCGACAGATCTGGGCAAGACGATCAAGGTGCAGACGAGCTTCACCGACGACGGGGACACTGCGGAAGGACCGTTCACCAGCGCCGCGACGGTGGCGGTACTGGCGGCGGCGGGCGCCTGCCCGACGGACAACGACTGGTGCACGACGCTGACGGTGGAGTTTCGGCAACAAAGTCCGAGCGTGCAATATTACGGGTACGCAGATAGCATTAGCCTGGGCGCGCTCGACGACAGTGCGATCAACTACGGGGGCAGGAGATGGAGGATCTATGCCCTGTATATCACGGATGACGCAGGCACCCGCACGATCAAAGTCGACTTTCCCATTGCCGACGGGTTCCTGCCGCGCGGCTCGGTGTTCAACCTGGGCGGACAGGATTTCACCGCGACCGCGGCCGCCGAGGACGCCACGCAGGGAATTTACGACTGGCCGGTGCCTGCCGCCATGGCCTGGATCGACGGCCAGGCAGTCACGGTGAGCGTTGAGCTCGCGAACTTTGCCGCGACGGGCAAGCCGGCGATTTCCGGCACGGCGCAGGTGGGCGAGACGCTGACGGCTACAATCGGCAACATCGCCGACACCGACGGGCTGCCGGCCACGTTCCCGGGCGATTACACCTTCCAGTGGTTGCGGGTGGACGCCGACGGCATGTCGAACGAGACGGACATCGGCGCCGGCGCCGTGACCTACACGCCGGTGGCGGCAGACGTGGGCAAGAAGGTCAAGGTGACCGTGAGTTTCACCGACGACGGGGGCACCGGCGAGGCGCGCACCAGCAACGCCTACCCGTCGAGCGGGACGATCACGGCGGGGACGCTGCCGGCATTGTCGTTCGTCTCGAACGAGGTCACCGTGGACGAAGACGCCGGCACGGCGACGCTCACGGTGGAGCTCGACCCGGCCAGCACCGGGACGGTGACCGTGGATTTTGCGACGCGGGATCGGTTAGGCGATGCGATAGCAGGTGAGGACTATACGGCAACCTCGGGCACACTGACCTTCGCCGCGACCGAGACATCAAAGACGATCAACGTCCCGATCACGGACGACGATGCCTATGAGAACGCCCTTGAAGTATTCTACGTTGATCTCAGCAACCCCACCGGCGCGACGCTGCCGGATCCTCCATCAGCAGGGATCGGCATTAATAGCGAGGAGGCAGTGCCGACGGCGTCAATGGCGGACGTCACGGTCGATGAAGGGGCGGGTACGATGACGCTGATCCTTCGATTGAGCCACCCTAGCCACGAAGACATAGCCTACGTTACGAGAGTTGTCGATGTGACGGGCACGGCGACGGCGGGTGACGACTATGACGACTTCCTCCTGGGGCCAGCAGGAACAGCGAGAATCACCGTGCCGGGGGGCGATCTGTCACACACCTTCGACATCACCCTCGTGGACGACGGCATGGACGAAGCGGACGAAACGATCATCATATTGTGGCAGAAAAGCACTAGCGATGAGGTGACACCCGTCGAGATTAACTTCACCGGCACGATCACCGACAACGACACGGCGGGCGTCACGCTGTCGAAAACGTTGCTGACGGTGACGGAGGAGGACACCACCGGTGACAGCTACTCGGTGGTCCTCAACAGCCAGCCGACGGCGGATGTCGTGGTGACGGTCGCCGGGCACTCGGGCACGGACGTGACCCCGACGCCGACTACCCTGACGTTCACGCCGATTAACTGGGAAACAGTCCAGCCGGTGACGGTGACCGCCGGCACCGATATGGACACGGTGAACGAAACGGTCTCGCTGACCCACAGCGCGGTGAGCACCGACGCCAACTACAACGGCATCACAATCGGCGGCGTGGCGGTGTCCGTGCACGACGACGATACCGGCAACAACCTCGCCACGGGCAAGCCGGCGATTTCCGGCACGGCGCAGGAGGGCGAGACGCTGACGGCTGCAATCGGCAACATCGCCGACACCGACGGGCTACCGACCACGTTCCCGGACGATTACGCCTTCCAGTGGCTGCGGGTGGACGCCGACGGCATGTCGAACGAGACGGACATCGGCGCCGACGCCGTGACCTACACGCCGGTGGCGGCAGACGTGGGCAAGAAGGTCAAGGTGAAAGTGCACTTCACCGACGCTGATAGCAACCCGGAGACGCTGGCCAGCAACGCCTTCCCGTCGAGCGGGACGATCACGGCGGGGACGCTGCCGGTCTTGTCGATATCGGGAATCACCGTGGACGAGGACGCCGGAACGGCGACGCTCACGGTCGAACTCACCCCGGCCAGCACCGGGACGGTGACCGTGGACTACGCGACGCGGGATCAGGTAGGCGGTGCGACAGCAGGTGATGACTATACGGCGACCTCGGGCACGCTGACCTTTACCGCCGGCCAGACCTCGAAAACCTTCACCGTCCAGATCACGGACGACGATATCTATGAGAACTATGAAGCATTCTTCGTTGATCTCTCCAACCCCACCGGCGCGACGGTGCCGGTTTTTCCAACAGCAGCGGTCGGCATTGATAGCGAGGATGCCGTGCCGACGGCGTCAATGGCGGACGTCACGGTCGATGAAGGGGCGGGTACGATGACGCTGATCCTTCGATTGAACCACCCTAGCCACGAAGACATAGCCTACTCTACGGTTGATACCAGGGTGACGGGCACGGCGACGGAGGGCGAGGACTATGATGACTTCCTCCTGGGGCCGCCAGAAGGAACAGCGAGAATCACCGTGCCGGGGGGCAGTCTGTCGCAAACCTTCGACATCACCCTCGTGGACGACGGCGTGGACGAAGCGGACGAAACGATCATCATATTGTGGCAGAAAGTCACTGGCGATGACGTGTCCCCCACCACATTCACCTTCACCGGCACGATCGTGCCGGTGCCGCTGCCGGCATTGTCGTTCGCCTCGAACGCCGTCACCGTGGACGAAGACGCCGGCTCGGCGACGCACACGGTCGAACTCACCCCGGCCAGCACCGGGACGGTGACCGTGGACTACGCGACGCGGGATCACGGTGCGAAAGCAGGTGAGGACTATACGGCGACCTCGGGCACGCTGACATTTACCGCCGGCCAGACCTCGAAGACAATCACCGTCCCGATCACGGACGACGATGTCTATGAGGCCCCAGGGTTAACAGGGGAAATATTCTTCATAAATATCAGCAACCCCACCGGCGCGACGCTGCCGGATCCTCCATTTGCAGGGGTCATAATTGATAGCGAGGAGGCAGTGCCGACGGCGTCAATGGCGGACGTCACGGTCGATGAAGGGGCCGGTACGATGACGCTGATCCTTCGATTGAGCCACCCGAGCCAAAAGGACATAGCCTACTTTACGAGAGAGGACGATGTGACGGGTACGGCGACGGAGGGCGAGGACTATGACGACTTCCTCCAGGAGACAGGAAGAATAGCGAGTATCACCGTGCCGGCGTTCAATCTGTCGCAAACTTTCGACATCACCCTCGTGGACGACGGCGTGGACGAAGCGGACGAAACGATCATCATAGTGTGGCAGAAAAGCACTACCGATATGGTGACACCCATCACGTTCACCTTCACCGGGACGATCGTGCCGGAGCCGCTGCCGGCATTATCGTTCGACTCGAACGAGGTCACCGTGGACGAGGACGCCGGCTCGGCGACGCTCACGGTCGAACTCACCCCGGCCGGCACCGGGACGGTGACCGTGGACTACGCGACGCGTGATTCCTTTGCGAAAGCAGGTGAGGACTATACGGCGACCTCGGGCACGCTGACCTTCGCCGCCGGACAGACCTCGAAAACCTTCACCGTCCCGATCACGGACGACGATGTCTATGAGAACAATGAAGCATTCTTCGTGGATCTCAGCAACCCCACCGGCGCGACGCTGCCGGATCCTCCATTAGCAGCGGTCAGAATTGATAGCGAGGAGGCAGCGCCGACGGCGTCAATGGCGGACGTCACCGTCGATGAAGGGGCGGGCACGATGACGCTGACCCTTCGATTGAACCACCCGAGCGACGCGGAGATAGCCTACTTTACGATTTATGATGAAGACATTGCGACGGGCACGG
This sequence comes from Candidatus Rariloculaceae bacterium, assembly GCA_965262365.1. Lineage (GTDB taxonomy): Bacteria > Pseudomonadota > Gammaproteobacteria > Steroidobacterales > Rariloculaceae > UBA6522. Next base: position 319,976 of record OZ253541.1, on the reverse strand, counting down.
CGACGGAGGGCGAGGACTATGACGACTTCCTCCTGGGGTCAGCAAGAACAGCGAGAATCACCGTGCCGGCGGGCGATCTGTCGCAAACTTTCGACATCACCCTCGTGGACGACGGCGTGGACGAACCGGACGAAACGATTGTCATAGAGTGGATTAGAAACTCAAACGATGACGCGACACCCGACTTCATCATCTTCACCGGCACGATCACCGACAACGACACGGCGGACAACAACCCGACGGTGCGTTTCGGGGCATCGTCCTACACGGCGATCAAGGGCGTGGCCGGGGCGGTGGTGACGGTGGAACTGAACCCGGCGGCGGCGCGCGCGGTCACCATACTGGTGACGGCGACCCCGCAGAGCGGCGCGAGCAGCGCGGACTACTCCGGGGTGCCGGGCAGCGTGACCTTTGCCGCCGGCGAGACAGAGCAGTCGTTCACCGTAACGGCCACCGACGATTCGGTGGACGACGACGGCGAGAGCGTGCAACTGGGCTTTGGCCGCCTGCCGTCGGGCGTGCTGCTCGGCAGCCCGTCGACGGCGACGGTGGCGCTGGTGCAGGACGCGGACGTGTCGACCTGGTATGTGTGGTTCGGCGAATCCGCCTACACCGCCACCGAGGGCGGCTCGGCGACGATCGGCGTGCACCTGAACTCTCCCTGGAAGCCCGAGCTGAACGAGGCGCTGACGGTGCCGCTGTTCGATCCGGAGCACCAGGGCGGCGCGAGCGCAGACGATTATTCCGGCCTGCCCGAGAGCGTGACCTTCCAGCCGGGGCAGACCCGGGCGTCGTTCACGGTGCGGGTAACCGAGGACAGCGAAGACGACGACGGCGAGAGCGTGCTGATCGGGTTCCGCCGCCTGTTTCCGGACGACCTGGAAGTGGGCCGCTACGGGCCGCACAAAACGACGCTGCGTATCGCCGACAACGACGGCGAGAAGGCGGTGACGGTGAGCTTCGCGGCCGCGAACTACACGGCGGCGGAAGGCGGCGCGACGGCGACGGTGCGGCTGCGGCTTGACGCGGCGCCGGGCCGCTCGGTGACGATCGAGCTGACGAAGACCCACCGCGGGGCCACGGCGGCGGACTATTCCGGCCTGCCGGATAACGTGACCTTTGGTGCGTCGGAGACGGAAAAGAGTTTTACGGTCACCGCGACCGACGACTCGCAGGACGACGATCGGGAGAGCGTGGCGATCGGCTTCGGTTCGCTGCCCTCGAAGGTATCGGCGGGCAGCCCGTCCGAGGCGGTGGTGCAACTGACCGACAACGACCATGCCGTGCCGAGCGTGCAGGTGAGGTTCGACGCCAGCGCCGGGGCGGTGCGCGATGGCGTCGAAGAGGGCGGGAGCTACAGGCTGGGCGTCAGGCTGAGCGTGAAGCCGGGCGTGACATTGACGATTCCGTTGAAGTATGCGTATCTGGGCGGCGCGACGGCGGCCGATTTCAGCAACCTGCCGGCGAACGTGACCTTCGCGAAAAACGTGACGTCGGCGGGCGTGACCATCCGCCCGGTGGACGACTTCGAGGACGATCCCGGGGAGAGCCTGAAGGTGTCCTTCGGGACGTTGCCCGCCGGCGTGTCGGTGAACCCGTGGAGCGGCCGCTCCACAATCATCCCGGTCATCGACAACGATGCCACGCCGGGCCTGTCGGTGTCGGATGCGAGCGCGCGGGAGTGGCCGAACAAGAAGGTGTGCCTGGTATTCGTGGTGACGATGGACCGGATGGACGTCGATCACGAGGTGAGCGTGGACTATGCGACGCGCAGCGGCACGGCGGTGGCGGGGCAGGACTTCAAGCCGATCTCGGGCACGCTGGTGTTCCGGCCGGCCGAGAGTAAGCGCCGGACCGCATCGAAGAGCCTGTGCGTGGAAGTGATCGACGATTCCCATGACGAAGGGCTCGAGGAGATGACGCTGGTGCTGTCCAACCCCGTGCGGGCCCGCCTGATCGATGGAACCGGAACCGGACACATCAGCAACACCGACAAGATGCCCGGCGCGTGGCTGACGCGATTCGGGCGCGCGGCCACCGATCACGTGGTCGAGGCGGTCGGGGAGCGCTGGCAAGGCGGGCCGCAGACCCCGCACCTGACCCTTGGCGGTCGCCAGGCCGGGGACCTGCTCGGATGGGCGGGGCTCGGCGGGCGCAGCGGGCTCGGCGGGCGCAGCGGGTTCGGCGGACGCAGCGGGTTCGGCGGACGCAGCGGGTTCGGCGGACGGTCCGGGCGGGACACGGCCGTTGACCGGGATGACCCGGTCGGGGCCGATCCGTCCTCGATGGGGTGGTTGGCCCCGTCCGGCGGCGCCGGTGCGGGCATCGGCGCAACCGCCCCCGGCATGACCCTGGGCGACATGAGCACGGCCCCGGGCGGACCGGGCGGCGTTGAGCGCGAAGCCGGAAAAACGCTGAGCGGGCGTGCCGCCCAAGGCGCGCTGTTGCGGGCGCTGGGCCTGCCCGACCCAAGGGCGGTGCCGGATCTTCGCACGCTGCTGATGGGCAGTTCGTTCTTCTACTCCGCGGCACTCGACGAAGACGGCGAAAGCCGGTCATCGGGCCGAACCCGGTCACCGGACCGAACCCGGTCGCCGGGCTGGCTCGGGGAGTGGTCGGCGTGGGGCCGCACCGCGTCGAGCCGCTTCAGCGGGGCCGACGGCAACCTGGCGCTCGATGGCGAGGTCGCCACGGCGATGCTCGGATTCGACAGCCGCTGGGACCGGTGGCTGGCCGGGGTCGTGGTCTCGTTCAGCGAAGGCCGGGGCGCCTACACGCACCCGACGGCGAGCGGCGGCGCGGTCGCAAGCACCATGACGGGCCTTAACCCCTACGCGCGCTTCGAACTGAACGAGCGCACGAGCTTCTGGGGCGTGCTCGGCTACGGCGCGGGCGATCTGTCGCTCACGCCCGCGCGTTCCGATACGGCGCTCGGGACGGAGCTTGCAAACGCCATGGCGGCGTTCGGCGGGCGAACGGCGCTGTCGGTGCGCACTGGAGAGGCCGGGCGGTTCGAGCTGGCGCTGCGTTCCGATGCGCGGCTGACGAACACCGTCTCCGAATCCATCGAGGGCCTGGTCGGGACCGCGGGCCAGACCGCCCGGGTGCGGCTGATGCTCGAAGGTTCCGGCTCGATGAGGCTTGCCACCGGCGGGGTGCTGAAGCCGAAGCTTGAAGCGGGGCTTCGTTACGACACCGGCGATGCGGAGACCGGCGCGGGGCTTGAGGTCGGCGGCGGGTTCGGCTACGCGACCGGGCGGCTGTCGGTCGAAGTCAACGCGCGGGGGCTGCTGGCCCATCGGGACACCGAGTACGAGGAATGGGGGTTCAGCGGTTCGATCGCCTACACCCCGTCCGCAGACGGGCGCGGGTTGTCGATGCGGCTGGGTTCGGCCTGGGGCGCGACCCAGAGCGGCGTGCAGTCGCTGTGGAGCCGCCAGGACGCCTCGGGGCTGGTGAGGAACGCCGCGTTCGACGCAGCGCAACGCTACCAGGTCGAGCTGCGTTACGGGCTTGACGGGAAGAAGGGCCGTGCGCGGTGGGAGCCCTACATGGGTGTGGAGTCGGGCGAGGGATCCAGCCGGGCGCTTCGCCTGGGCGTGAAGCTCACCTCGGGCCGGCGCCTGGATGCGGGGCTCGAGCTAGGCCAGCGCCAGGGGCGCCCGGGCGCGGATCCGGAGCAGGCCGTACAGCTTCGCGGCGCGTTGCGCTGGTAGGCGCGGTGGGCCGGGGGGGAAGCGTCGAGACGGCACGTCCCGACATGAAGTCCCGGAAGCACTGCGTCGTCGAATCTCAAGGGCCTATCGGTGACCGACGGCGCGTGCTGTGCGGCGTATCCAGAGTCCACAAAGAATCGAGGCTACTTCTGGGGCGACACGACGGTAAGTTGGTCAGCGTCAACCAATTCTTTCGTTGACGACAACTAAAACTTTTGAACCGCCCCGGGTTTACGGGAGGCTAAATTTCGTGAACGCATGGTCCCGCTACCCTATGCGGTCAGAAACATCCTGGCCCATGCGGCGCACAATTCGAATACCTTGGACGCGGAGGGGAATGATCTGCGCGCATCCGTGGAGTTGCTTAGGAAATGGACGCGTAGGCCGAAAAAGTATGCAACGCAAGTCTCTGCAGTGCCTGGGCTTTGTCGAACGGCCAAGTGTTCCAGCTTGGCTGAGTCGATGGCGCCCCCCTCCATGCAGACGGTTCGATCCGGTCGTTCCGTAGCGAGATATAGTCGAATGCGCAAAATGGTTGGTTCAATCGCCTCTAAGATTGCCCGGTCAGTGAGGCGGTTAAAAAGTAGAGTTTCTGGACCTTTGCGGCCATTTTGGCGTATTCCAATTTGAAGGTGGGTTGCTAGTCGTTCAATATCGATCCCTTCATCCACTTCCCACTTTAGCGGCGGAACAGTGAATGAAGGGGAAGGCAAACACCTTGGAGTACGCTCGACTTTGAAAACATTTGGTTGCGGTTTGATTACGGATTCTCCGCTATGGATGCAGGGATATAACCTTTGCGTCGGAGCCGGTGAGATAGGCGGCCCAGGAATCCATCAACCGACGCCGACGGTCAAATAGATCCGAGCGAAAGTAAGCCCCTTCGACGCCGCCGACCGTATGCGCGAGTGCCGCCTCGGCGATCTCCCGCGGCTTGCCGGTTTCCGCGCACCAATCCCTGAACGAGGATCTGAACCCGTGAACCGTGGCCCGTGCGGCCAGCCCGGTATCTCTCAGCACCTTGGTGAGCGTCATGTTGGACATCTGGCAACCGCGGCGAACCGGCGACGGAAACACCAGGCCACTACCGTCGTCCAGCGCACGGGCTTGTTCGAGCACGGCCAGCGTGGCGCCGTTAAGTGGTACGCGATGTTCGGTACCTGTTTTCATTCGCTTGCCCGGAATGCGCCAACTTGGCCGTGAGCGATGCCTTTGAGGTTTGGATGGTGTGTGTTGTTAGGCACATTCTTTCACTGAACCACCGAGCCTTTTGGTCGGTTTATCTTCCTGGTGAAACGTCTGACGTGGTGGATTAATCCGGCACGGCCAAGTCGGCGTTGACGTAGCGTTATCCACGGGCTGTCCACGGGCGCGGGCCCTTGGTCAGCCCTGTCGCCGGTGGGCAGGCGGTGGATAACGCGGTGCTGGCGCGACCGACGTGGGGGCGGGGCACTGGGTTAACCTGAGCGCTTCCTGGATGGAAAGGGAGGGTGGCCCGCGCGGGACGACGATTCCCGCCGGGCCGTGGCCGGTGCAGCTTCGGTACAAATCGGGGCTAACCGGCGAGCAATACGTTAAACGCCGTGCGTGGCGCGATGCAACCCTCAAGCGATGTCCGAATCATCCGCGGGGCGGTTGTTCCTTCGCCCGCCACGGGACCTACCCGCGCAAACGCCCGCGCGGGGCGCGCGTTGCCCGCTGGTACTGCCCTGAGAGTCACATGACGTTCAGTCGGTTGCCGGATTGCCTGGCGGCGAGGCTGGGGGGCACGCTGCAGGCGATCGAAGACGCGGTGGCGGCGGCGGAGGCCGCGCCCAGTCTCGCCAAGGCGGCCGACGCGCTGCGGTGCGACGCGGTGCATCTGCCCGGGGCGATGCGCTGGTTGGGCCGCCGGGTGCGGGCGGTGCATCGGAACCTGGCGGCGGTTCGGGGGCTGTGGCCGGAGCGGTTCCTGAAGTGTCCCCCGGAAGTTGGGGCGTTCCGGGAGCGGCTGAAAACCGAGGCGGTGCTGGTGGGGCTGCGCGGGCGGTGCGAGGGGCAACTGGCGCAGCTGGCGCCGCCGTTGGGCTTTTGCCCTGACGCGCGGGCGCCGCCGCAACGGGCCGCTCCGCCCGGGTGTGCAGCCAAGCCGCCAGTCCACGGCGGGCCAGCACCGACAAGCCGTCGCCCCCCGAGGCCGGACGGGCGGACACCGCCTGCTCGCGCAGCCGCTCGTAACCGGCCGCGTATGCCGTGGCGGGGATGCCTCGGGAATCGAGCGGCCTCATGGGTGTTTTTTTTTCCGCCCCAGCGCGCGTTCGATGCTGCGCCGGTGCACCGACAGGCCGAAGCGATCGCGGACCAGTTCCACCAACGCCTGAGCGCTCAGCGCCGGCGTCTCGGCCCGGGCCGCGCGCACCGCGGCGAGGACTTCCTCGCCAAGCTTGTGCCGCTGGCGCGGGCCGGGCTTTTGCGGCAATAGCCCCGGCAAGCCGCCGACTTCGTACGCGCGCTGCGCCTGGTAAAACGTCGGACGCGACAGCCCGAACAACGCCGCACTGCGGCTGACGGGCAGGCCCTCGGCATGCACGCGGCGCAGCATCTCGTACTTGACTTGCAGCAGATCGCGCGGGTCGAAAAAGGCATTGGACAGGAACAGCGCGTCGCGCACCGCCTCGGGGCGCCGATACAGGCAGCCGTGTCGGCGTAGCGAGGCGGTCTTGGGATCGGTTCGGCGTCTTGCCATGGAAAGATCTCCTCGGATATGTAATTACAATTATGTCCATACGCTCAGACCTGTCAAGATGCAAACGTCGCTCTCGCCCCGCTCCAACGCATCGATATATGGCATGATATGGGCCATATGCTGCGATTCAATGAACCGATCAACCCCGCATTCAGAACGCTTCCGGGCATAATCATTCTTACCTATACGGCACAATCGTCTTATCACCCGCATGAGCCGTCCTCCTCACCGCCGCCGCGCTGCCCGTGCAATGGGTGAAACGGGTGCGTCACCCGAAAAGTTCGTTCAGCTGTGAGCAGCTCGGGTGCAGTTGACGACTTTATCCAAGCCATCGGGATCGACGAGATTGCCTGGCAGAGAGGGCATAAGTACTTGACGCTGGTGTACCAGATCGACGCGCACTGCAAGCGCCTGCTGTGGGTCGGCAACAAGCGCAAGATCAAGACGTTGCTGGGCTTTTTCCGCTGGTTTGGCCGAGAGCGCAGCGCGGCGCAGAAGTACGTGTGCTCGGACATGTGGAAGCCGTACCTGAAAGTGATCGCCAAGAAAGCTGGCCAAGCCGTGCACGTGCTGGACCGCTTTCACATCATGATGCATTTCAGCAAGGCGCTGGACGCAGTTCGCGCTGAGGAATCGAAGGCGCTGAAGGCGAAGGGCTACGAGCCGCTGGCTGCTGCTGAAGCGACCGGAGAACCTCACCGACAAGCAGGACATCCGCCTTGCCGAGCTCCTGCAATACAACCTCCGGTCCGTCCGCGCCTATCTGCTGAAGGAGGAGTTCCAGTTCTTCTGGAGCTACGCTTCCCCCTACTGGGCGGGACGCTTCCTGGATCAATGGTGCACGAAGACGATGCGATCGAAGATCTAGCCGATGAAGAAAGTCGCCAGGATGCTACGTAACCATCGCGAGCTTCTGCTCAATTGGTTTCGGGCCAAAGGTCAGCTCTCAAGCGGCGTTGTGGAGGGATTTATTGGCAAGGCAAAACTGACCTCCAGAAAAGCCTTCGGGTTTCGGACCTATCACGGTGCTGAAATCGCCTTGTACCATGCCCTCGGCGCGTTACCCGAGCCTGAATTCACCCACAGATTTTGCTGACGAGCCAAACTTCCGATATCCTTAATAAATCAGACCTTTCACGCCGGACGCAAAGGGGGGGGTAAGCCATGACTATCAGAAAAATCCTCTCTCTGATTTTTACGGGACTTCTTCCACTCACGTTCATTGCCTGCGGCTCCGAGGACGGGCAAGAGCCATCCCAGCCGGATGCCAGTCTTCAAGCACCGGCCGCTGGCGGTGTCCAGATAGCAAGTGACGATATCGGCGGCACGGTGACCGGCCCGGGCGGTCCTGAAGCCGGTGTCTGGGTCATCGCCGAGACCCGCGATCTCGGGACGCGCTACGCCAAGATCGTGGTCACCGACGACCAGGGCCACTACCTCATCCCCGACCTGCCCCAGGCCGATTACGACGTCTGGGTGCGCGGTTACGGCCTGGTGGATTCCGAAAAAACCCAGGCCTCACCGGGTGCCAATCTGGACCTCACGGCGGCGCCCGCCCCCAATGAAGCGGCGGCAGCGCAATACTACCCGGCCGGCAACTGGTTCTCCCTGCTGGAAGTGCCGGCCAGGAGCGAATTTCCCGGCACCGGTCCGGCGGGCAACGGCATCAGCCCCAACGTCACCCACCAGGCGGACTATATCCGCCTCATCACCTCCGGCAGCTGCCTGGCCTGTCATCAGTTGGGCAATGAAGCGACGCGGGAAATCCCGGCCCTGTTCAGCGGTTACGATACCTCCGCTGATGCCTGGGCGCGCCGCATCCAGTCCGGTCAGGCTGGAGCTTCCATGATCCGCACCCTGGTCGGCTTGGGAATGGAAGGCACCAACCGCATGTTCGGCGACTGGACCGACCGCATCGCCGCCGGCGAACTGCCGCCGGCACCGACCCGGCCCCAGGGATTGGAGCGCAACGTGGTCGTCACCCAATGGGACTGGGCCGATCCCACCGCCTATCTCCATGACCTGGTCTCCACCGACCGGCGCAATCCCACCGTCAACGGCTATGGCAAAATCTACGGTGCCCTGGAAGAAAGCGCCGACTACCTACCTGTGCTCGACCCCGTCAATCACACCCTGGACCAGATTCCATTGACCATGATGGACCCCGAAGCGGGCTCCGTCTCCAGTCCTCCCGCGGCGGAATCCCCTTATTGGGGCGATGAAGCCATCTGGGATTCCAGGGCCAACGTGCACAACCCCATGCTGGACGAACAGGGCCGGGTGTGGATCACCGCCCGGGTGCGCGGCAGGGACAACCCCGACTGGTGCCAGTCGGGCTCGAATCATCCCTCCGCCCAAGTCTTCCCCTTGCAGGGCTCGGGACGCCAGTTGGGCGTGTACGATCCGGCCAGCGGGGAATACACTCATATCGATACTTGCTTTAGCACCCACCACCTGATGTTCGCCGAGGATGCAAATGACACCCTGTGGACCAGCGGCGGCGGCCAGGTGGTCGGTTGGCTGGACGCGAAGAAATTTCTGGAAACCGGTGACGCCGCGGCCTCCCAGGGATGGACGCCGCTCATCCTGGACACCAACGGCAACGGCGTGCGCGACGCGGAATACGTGGAACCTGACGACGCCGTGGATCCCACCAAAGACAAGCGCATCTATCCCGGCGGCTTCTACGCCGTGGCTCCCGCGCCGGACGGTTCCGTGTGGGGGTCGATCCTCGGCTTCCCCGGCAGCGTGGCCAGGCTGGTGCCGGGCGACAACCCCAGCGAGACCGCCCTGATCGAGTACTACGAACTGCCGGTGGATGAAAACGGCGATCCCATTGAGGGTTTCTCCCCCCGCGGCATGGACATCGACCGCGACGGCGTGGCTTGGGTGGCCCTGGCCAGCGGCCACATGGCCAGCTTCGACCGCCGCAAGTGCGTGGGCCCCTTGAACGGTCCCCAAGCCACCGGCCAGCACTGCCCCGAGGGCTGGAGCTTCCACACGGAGCCCCTGCCTCAGTTCAAGAACCTGGACCGGTCCGGCAGCTCCGAAGGCAGCTACTATACTTGGGTAGACCAGTTCAACGCCCTGGGTCTTGGGGAAAATATCCCCATCAACACCGGCAACCAGAGCGGCGCCTTGCTGGTGCTCAATGACGGAGAGTGGGTGAGAATGCGCGTGCCCTACCCGCTGGGCTTCTACACCAAGTGGATGGACGGTCGCATCGACGATCCCGACGCCGGCTGGAAAGGCCGGGGCATCTGGGCTACCTTCAGCAGCCGCACGCCCTTCCACATGGAAACCGGGGAAGGCGCCACCAGCATTGTGTACCACTTCCAGATGCGGCCGAACCCGCTGAGCAACTGATGATTCACGCGATTAGCGGCAATTTCCACGGCGAAGTATAGGAAGAATAAACGCCCTTTTTTACCCAAGTTCAGCAGCAGTTGAACGTAATGACACCAAAGGACAAGGCCGGGATGACCGGGATGAGGTACTGAGATGAACAGAAATCAGCGCGTCGCAACATTGATATTCACCTGCTTATTCTTAACGGTCGGCGCTCAGGCCAACGACTTTGTTATTCGTGAATTTGAAAAACAGGAACTGACCCCCGCCTATTGGTCGGAAGGCGCCGACTTCGGCGACTTTAATCAGGATGGTCACCTGGATGTCGTCAGTGGACCACACATATTCCTGGGGCCCGACTTCAATAACCGTTACGAATACTATCCGGCGGTGGCGCCGACCAAGCGGCAGCCAAATGATCATTCGATTTACTCTAATGACAATTTCTTTTCATTCGTCTTCGATTTCAATGCGGACGGCTGGCCTGATGTCCTGACGGTGGGACTTCCGAATACCGAGGCTTTCTGGTACCAGAACCCGGGCAACTCTTTCAGTGGTCCCGCCCCGGACCGGCCGGACCACTGGGTGCGCCACTTTGTCATAGATCGTGTTGCCAACGAAGCACCTAATTTTGTAGACATTACCGGCGATGGGGTGCCTGAACTGTTGATGGCCTACAGCAGACATTACGGCTATGCCTCGCCGAACCCGGTAGCTCCGACGCTTCCCTGGGTCTTTCACCCGGTATCGACCAGCGAAGAGGTGGTTCATCATTACACCCACGGCATGGGCTACGGGGATGTAGACGGCGACGGACGCACCGACGTTCTGCACGGGGATGGCTGGTTGCAACAACCCTCCTCCCTGCAAGGCGATCCGGATTGGGCTTTTCACCCCTACCCATTCGCTGAACGGGGGGGACCCGGGCTGTTCGATGGTTTGACGGGGGGAGCCCAGATGTACGCCTATGACGTGAATGGCGACGGGCTCAACGACGTTATCACGAGCCTCGACGCTCACGGTTGGGGCCTGAGCTGGTATGAACAGAGCCGTACCGGAGAGCAGATCACCTTTCAGGAGCATATTCTTCTGAGCAAGGAGGAGACAAATACCGACAACCCTTATGGGGTTCAATTTTCCCAGCTCCACGCAGTAGAGCTTGCCGACATCGATGGCGACGGCCTGAAGGACATTGTGACCGGAAAGACCTACCGAGCTCACGACTTCGGCGATCCCGGGGCCCGACAGGCCCCGGTGATCTACTATTTCCGGCTCACGCGCCAGGATGGCCAGGCAGAATTCGTTCCTCATCTAATCGACGACCAGGCGGGCATCGGACGGCGACTGGTAAGCGGAGACCTCAATGGAGATGGGCTGCTCGATTTGGTGGTCGGCAATAAATTCGGGACGTTTGTCTTTACCCAAACGGTTCGAAACGTCGACCAGGAGGAATGGGAAAAGGCTCAGCCTGTCCGCAGCCAGGATTGACGCTCAGCCGGCCGCTATAAAGCGGTAGCGCGTCGTCTGCGAATAGCGCTCGCCCGGCGCAAGCAGCGTGCCGGGAAAGGCGGGTTGATTGGGTGTATCGGGAAAATGCTGGGGCTCGAGGCACAGGCCGCGGTGCGGCGCGAACGGCGGTCCAAGTTTCTGCCCGCCGTATACCTGAAGCCCGGGGCACGTTGTCGTCATCCGCAAGCAAAGGTCGCCGTTCGGGCTCTCAAGCTCGGCACGGCCGCCGGATTCGCCCAGAACATAGTTGAAGTCCATTCCGCCGATGCGCACGACAAGCGGGTGCCGCGACCCGATGACATCACGCAACGCCGCTGGCTGGCGCAGATCCAGTCCGGAACCGGTAACATCGAGGTAATCGCCGGTCGGCAGCAGGTCGTCGTTGACCTGCAAGATTTGCCGGCTGGCAATATGCAAGCGATGCCCGAGCACGTCGGCACCGCCAGCCGCGAGATTGAAATAGGCGTGGTTGGTCATGTTTACATGTGTCGGCCGGTCGGTTTCAGCTTCCAGCCGGATCACGAGCTCGCGTTCATCCGTCCAGCGGTACGTGACGCTCGCCTCGAGCGTTCCGGGGTAGCCCTGGTCGCCATCCGCTGACCGCAGCCGAAACCGCCCTGTATCGTCCGGGACCGCCGCATCGATTGACCAGTGCCTGTGGTGAAAGCCACCCGCACCGCCGTGCAGGTGGTGTTCCCCCTCGTTGGCATCGAGCGGATAGTCAACACCACCGAGGTTGAAGTGTGCACCGGCAATGCGGTTGCAGGTACGCCCGACGGTCGCGCCCATGAAGTAAGGGTCGGTCAGGTAACCCGCGCAATCTTCATAACCGAGAATCACGTTGCGGATGCCGTCCGGCAGCTGCAGTTCGATGCGTGTCAGTCGAGCGCCGTAATTCAGCAGCGTGACACGGTCGCCGCGGGCATTTCGCAGTACCCGCTCTGCCAGGCTGTCCGCCGCTATCGTGTCGCTTACCTGGTGCCGCGGTTCGTTGCAGGCAGCGCGGCTGGCACGCAGTGCCGGACGGTCCGGACTTCGCCGCGTCATCGGGGGTGCCTGTACAGATTGCGATGCCCGCTCACGAGACGCTCAGGGCTTCACCCGAAATATGAAGTCATTAATGACGTTTTCGACCCATTCCTGCCGGCCGCTTTGCTTGCGCGGCTCACCCTGTTTAGCGGCATGTTCGCGGAGATCCTCGAGGGATAACCGGCCTTTGGCAAATGCCTGGCCCTGTCCGTTGTCGAAACTGGCATAGCGCTCGCGGCGAGAATCAGCCAGCGAGGACTTCTCGAGGATCTCGTGGGCGATGAGCAGGCCGCGTGCAAATGAGTCCATACCGCCGATATGCGCGATAAACAGGTCTTCCAGGTCGGTCGATTCACGTCGGACTTTCGCGTCAAAGTTCAGTCCGCCGGTCTTGAAGCCACCGTCTTCCAGTACGATAAGCATCGCCTGCACCGTGTCGTAAAGGTCGGCCGGGAACTGGTCCGTATCCCAGCCGTTCTGGGGATTGCCGCGATTGGCGTCGATCGAGCCAAGCAAGCCGGCATTCGCACACATTCTGAGCTCGTGAGCGAATGAGTGGCCCGCCAGCGTGGCGTGATTGGCTTCCACGTTGACCTTGAAATCGTCGGCAAGTCCGTATTGCCGGAGAAAGCCGATGACGGTCTGGGCGTCGAAGTCGTACTGGTGGTACATGGGCTCCATCGGCTTGGGCTCGATCAGGAACGTGCCGTTAAAGCCGATCGAGCGGCCGTAGTCGCGGGCCATGCCAAGGAACCTCGCCATGTGTTCCAGCTCGCGGCCGGTATCGGTGTTGAACAGTGTGGAATACCCTTCGCGACCACCCCAGAACACATAGTTCTCGCCGCCGAGTTCGACCGTCGCATCCAGCGCTGCCTTGACCTGGGCCCCCGCCTGCGCGACGACATCGAAATCCGGGTTGGTCGATGCACCGTTCATGTAACGCGGGTGCGAGAACAGGTTCGCAGTGCCCCACAGCAACCGGATTCCGGTTTCCTTTTGCCGTGCTTTGACACGCCCGACCAGGTGCTGCAGGTTTTTCTCGCTTTCGGTAACGCTCGCGCCTTCGGGAGCCAGGTCGCGATCGTGAAAGCAAAAGTAGGGCACCGTCATCTTGCTGAAAAACTCAAACGCAGCGTCAAGCCTTTCTTCTGCCGCCTCGATCCGGTCGGTACTCTCTTTCCAGGGGTGGGGGCGCGTGCCGGGACCAAAGGGATCGGCACCGTCAGCGCAAAACGTGTGCCAGTAGCAGACGGAAAAACGCAGATGCTCGCACATGGTCTTGTTGCCGACCACGCGATCCGCATCGTAGGCCTTGAATGCCAGGTGGTTATCGGACTCCGGGCCTTCGTACTGTATACGTGAAATGCCGGGAAAGTACTCGCGGTTGCCAATCCAGGGTCGCGCACTCATGGTCTTGCTCCGTCTGTTTCGAATAATGGCGCCACGCCCGCAACCGCGCGCCGGTAGGCCGCGTAGCCGTCAGCGTAACGATCGGATGTGGTTTCGTCGGGCGTGCAGGCGAGACCCGGCCGCTGCACGATGTGCTCGCGGGTTACCTCGCCGATGCCGCGCCCGGAATCATGCTGGCGTTCCAGTACCCACAGTGCATGCAGCGCAGCACCGAACGAGGCGCCTTCGTCCTGCGCGAGCCGTACGACCGGCAGCCGGCAGATATCGGCCACGATCTGGCGCCAGGCTCGACTGTTGGCGCCGCCTCCGGTCAGCACAATTTCCGATGACTCGATGCCCAGCCGGCGCAGTTCGTCGAGTCCGAAGCGCAGCCCGTAGGTTGCACCTTCAACAGTCGCCCGCAACAGGTGTCCTTTCTCGCAGTTTTCCGGGTTGAGCCCCAGCACGCTCGCGCTGGCGCGCGGCAGGTTCGGTGTACGTTCGCCGGTGAAAAACGGCAGGACAATCAGACCGCCGGAAGCGGCCGGTACGGCGTCGATGGCTGCGTCGAAGCCGGCGTTGTCGATGGCCAGCGGCCGCTTCATCAACTCGGTGGCGAGCGTGCAGTTCATTGTGCAAAGGAGGGGCAGCCATCCGCCGGTGGAGCTGCAAAACGCCGCGATATTGCCTTGCGGGTCGACAATCGGCCGATCTGCGTAAGCAAACAGCGTACCTGACGTGCCAAGGCTCATCGTCAGCCGGCCCGGCACGACGTTGCCGGTGCCGATCGCTGCCATCATGTTGTCGCCGCCGCCCGGTGCCACCGGGATACCGGCGGGCAGGCCGAACTCCTGTGAGAACAGAGCCGCGGTATGCCCGATGACTTCCCCGGGTTCAACCAGCTCCGGCAGGCAGTTGGCCAGGTCCCGCGACGGCTCGACGACTCGCAGCAGCTCACGGCTCCAGCGGCGATTCCGCACGTCGAGTAACGCCGTGCCCGATGCGTCACCGTACTCCATTATCGCGCGGCCCGTCATGACGAAATTCAGGTAGTCGTGCGGCAGCAGCACCTGCGCCATGTTTCGGTACTTGCGCGGATGATGCTTCCGCAGCCAGCGAATCTTCGGGGCGGTGTAGCCGGTCAGCACCGGGTTTCCGGCGAGCTCGATGCAGCGCTCACGGCCGCCGCATTCCTCCATGATCTCGTCCGCTTCCTGCTGCGTCGACGTATCGCACCACAGTTTTACCGCGTGCAGGACCTCGCCATTGCCATCTATCGGCACGAAACCATGCTGCTGCCCGGAAACCGCAACCGCGCGCACCGACATGCGAACGCTTGCGCTGACCTGCTGCAGTGCCTGTTTCAATGCCACCAGCCACCAGCTCGCTTCCTGTTCGGCCCGACCGGTTGTATCGCGCATTACTTCGAGCGGCGCGGATGCCGAGGCGACGACTTCACGAGCCTTGTAGTCATAGAAAACAACTTTCAGGCCTTGTGTGCCGAGATCTATGCCGAGTGTCGTGTCCATCGTGTGTCGTCTTGCTCCCGTTACCAGTCGAACATGCTGCCGTCTTCTAGGAGCGTGCGCCGTAGGAATTCACGGGTGCAGCATGCCGTCTGCAATGCGATACGCATGCGGGAACACAGCTGCCGCGATGCGCCGCAGGTGCGTGACACCGCCCGCGTGCACGACAGAGGTGCGAATATAGTCGATGAGCATGCTCTTCGATAAGCTGCATGCAGTTCCAGATTGAGTTGAATACCTCGCCGACCGCGATCGGCGTCGTCGTGTAACCTTCTCTAATTCTAATTATTATCCGGCAATAGACGAATCATCGGATTCCGAAAGTCAACACGGCTGTCGGAGCCCACGGACTCCAGGCCGATCGTGCCCCGGTGGAGACTGGCCGGTCCGTCTACATCTGCAGGTTCGGTGAATTCGTTGACTGTCTCACCATTCACTTTTACCGTTACTGTCTTGCCGTCAACCTTGATGTAGTAGCTGAACCATTCGTTATCGCCGTGTGGGGCAGTCTCCACCTCGCTTGCCCCAACCAGGCTGCCGGTCTTGCTCTCACCGGCCCGGCTGGCGTTAATCTGAGCTTCATAACCAAACGTAGGAGGTCCCTCCTCTTTGTAACGGGTATGAAAATAGACCCCTGAAGCTGACCCAGGATAGGTATAGACATCAACCTTGAATTCAAAATTTCTAAAATCACCGCCGTCAATGGGCCCTGCATAGAACAGGTAGCTCTGCGGACCCTCGACAACAATGGCATTTGAAGCCACGTCGTTGACGAGTTCGGCATGCTTTGGGCTGCGCAACAAACGTGCGGCCTCATTGGGGATAAGTTTAAAGGACTCGGTACCCATGTTCTCTTTCGTGGGCCAGACAGCCTCTCCTTCAAACCATCTCATTTCAGCCCAGTTCGTCGTCTTGCTGGCACGCCAGCCGTTCAGCGTGTCTCCTTCCCACAGGGAGGTCCATCCCAGTCCCCGCTCGCCTGAATATCCTTCCGACGGGCGCCCATTGTCGTCAAGGTTACCGGCTGCCCACAGCAGGCCGGCCGCTGCCAAATTCAAGTTCACATCCGAGCCCATGGTCGCATTGTGGTGACCCAGCGTGCTGCTGAACACGCGAACCCCTTCGTATTCGTGGGTCCAGGCTATAGGAAAAAATTCAGCGGCTTCGACGCTGTAGCCACGTGCCAGCGGGGTAGCATTATCTTTTAACTCGATAGGCATATACAGCTCCCCTTCGGGAGTCCGCCAGGTCCCGGGGAAATTGGCCATAATCGGATGATTCGGTTCGAGCGCTTCTACCGTAAAAGGGACACGAACAACTTCATGCTGATAGGAGACGGCTCCGGTAAAGTCGTACCATACCGGGGTAGTAGTCCGATGCAGGTGCATCGGGCAGTGCAGCAGTACGGCAGGTACCTGGTGCTCGGCATGGGCAGTCATGATCTGTTCAACATGTTCAGCATCGCCCATATCAAGATTACAGTTATTGTATAACACCAGATCAAATTGCCGCGCCCACTCATCGGTTAACAGGCTTTCAAACTTGAACTGCATATCCTGTATGCTTTCACCCTCGTTATGGTCAATGGTAAACTCGATATTACCGATGCGATCGGTCAGCCCCTCTTCAAGCTGTCTCGTTTGGGTATAGTAGTCGTGAAAAGGCCCCCCACCGGTAATCATCAAGACTTTCAATGGATCTGTGTTCTGCGCTCCGGCGTATTGAAGCAGGCTGCCAGAAAAAACCAACGTTAAAATAGAAAGGAGTATCTTCTTAAAAACATTTGTAGTCGTATTCATCAATTGGACCCTCGATTTATATCTCGTAGATTGAGTCACATCTTTGTATTGATAAATGGCTTGCACCTTTATCTTCTCAGGCTCGAGGCCGGGATGCCTCTCCAACCCCTTTTTACCAATCAGTTCTTCGCCGAATCTATTCTCGAACTACCCACAGATTCTGCGGAGGAGCCCTGATTATTAATCAGGCAATAGACGAATCATCGGATTGCGAAAGTCAACACGGCTGTCGGAGCCCACGGACTCCAGGCCGATCGTGCCCCGGCGGAGACTGGCCGGTCCATCTACATCTGCAGGTTCGGTGAATTCGTTGACTGTCTCATCATTCACCTTTACCGTTACATTCTTGCCGTCAACCTTGATGTAGTAGCTGAACCATTCGTTATCGCCGTGTGGGGCAGTCTCCACCTCGCCTGCCCCAACCAAGCTGCCGGTCTTGCTCTCACCGGCGCGGCTGGCGTTAATCTGAGCTTCATAACCAACGGCAGGAGGTCCCTCCTCTTCGTAACGGGTATGAAAATAGACCCCTGAAGCCGACCCAGGATGGGTATAGACATCAACCTTGAATTCAAAATTCTTGAAATATCCACCAGCGATCCAACCGTCATAGAACAGATTTCTCTGACCTCCCTCGACAATTAGAGTGTCGCCGTCAAGTCGGAACGATTCTCCGATCGAGGTATTGTCCACGGTCGGCCAGACCATTTCTCTATCTAGTCGGCCATACCAATTAGCAGACGTCCAATCCACGACACCGCCACTTTCAATCCAACCGTTGAGCGTATCATCCCACAGAGAGATCCACCCAAGTCCACGTTCTCCTTCATACCCCGGGGCTGGCGAACCATCTTCTTCAAGTTTTCCTGCCGCCCAAAGCACGCCCGATGCAACAAGATTCAAATTCACATCCGAGCCCATCGAAGCATTATGATGCCCCAGTGAACTGGTGAAAATCCGAATGCCCTGGTATTCGTGTATCCAGGCCGTTTCAGTATAGGCGTGTGTCTCCACCGAATAGGCGTGAGACAACGGAATGGCATTATCATGTAAATCAATGATTAGATACAACTCGCCTGCAGGCGTCCGCCAGGAACGAGGATAGTTATTCATGATCGGGTGATCCGGCTCCAGAACCTCGATCGTGTAGGTAGGGGTATTGGGATGATTTTCCTTCTCGTGGGCGTATGAAACAGCACCGGTAAAATCCCACCAGGCATCCGCTCCATCGCCCTCCGCATATTGATAGAGATGGATGGGGCAGTGGAGCATAACGGCAGGTAATTGATGCTTGACGTGCTCGGCGATGATTCCTTTTACATAGGCTTCATCTTTTACTTGAAGATTACAGTGATTGTAGATGACAACGTCAAACTCCGCCGCCCAGTCATCCTCCAAGTGGCGGGAGAAATGGAAATCAGTTGATTCCATTGTAATCGTATCCGCACCTTCATAATCAGTCGTAATTTCTACGTTCGAAAGACGCTCCAACAGTCCCTCTCTAATCTGGTCCTTTTGCGTATCATAATCGTGCCAGGGTCCCCCGCCGGTAATCATCAAGATCTTCAATGGATCTGTGTTCTGCGCTCCGGCGTATTGAAGTAGGCTGCCAGAAAAAACCAACGCTAAAACAGAGAGGAGTATTTTTTTAAACATATTTATAATCGTATTCATTTATTGGGCCCTCGATATGAACCGGCCAGCGTACTTTGTTTTGGCGCGACTTAATAATCAATATTCAAGCATCCCGCTGACTTTATTGAACTTCTGATCCTGGCAGAGCAAACGCATGAACTCTCCTTCCAATATCCTGTGTTACAGGCGAACGAAAACGACCGCCGCCGCCGCCTGCTACAATCACAACATATTGTCTTCCATCAATTACGTAAGTGGAGGGACTCGAAAAGCCAGGTGAATCCATCTCAAATTCCCACAAGAGCACGCCGTTGGTTTTATCAAATGCTCTGAACCGGTTATCTTCTGTTGCTGCTATAAAAATCAAACCTCCTTTCGTAACAGCCATTCCGCCGAAGTTTTCAGCACCGGTATGTCGAATCCCCATTTCTACTAACCCGGGATATTCTCCGAGTGGGACCGACCATTTAATTGCACCTTCTGCGACATCTACCGCAACGAGTTTCCCCCATGGTGGTTTAATTGCATGATACCCCATATGGTCTGTGAAATATTCTAACTGAGGTACATATTGTGGGGTTGATGTGGTCCAAAGTAATTCGCCGGCGCCTCCACTCCACGTGAAATTTTCGCCATTTAAATCGATATCAGATGTGGAATTTGTTGCACCAGGTTCACTTTGAAGAAAGGCCACAACTTTATCCAGTTGTTCTTCCTCAAAGAACGGATAGGCCGGCATCGCGTTTCTGCCTTGTGTAATGACATCCATTAGTTCATCAGTACTGAGCGCTAGACTATCAAGAGGACCACCTGTCCCTCCTTGTCGATCAGCACCATGACAAAACGCACATTGTGCACTATATATTGTTCTCCCCTGGTCCGTGCTATCTGCGACTTGATCAGGTTGTATGAGGTCCAGCGTTAGTATAAATGGGAAGTCATTTACGTTTACGTAGGCAATATTTGTCTCCGGATCAAAAGCTGGACCGCCCCATTCATTTCCTCCGTGAATTCCGGGCTGTACGATCGTTCCTTCTATACTTGGAGGTGTATACATCGGTCCGGGTCTCAGTCTTTTAAATTGCTCCAGTGCAGATGCGTGAGACTCGGGTGTGATAGTGGTTAAATCGGACTCATGAAATGACGTTCTCACAAGCGGGTCAGGCTTTAAAGGCCATGGTTGAGTTGGATAAGCAACTTCACCGGGTGGCGCTTCTGTCGGTACCGGTTTTTCTACAATGGGAAATAGAGATTCTCCGGTATCTCGATCAAATACAAATACTTTACCCTGTTTCCCTGTCTGAACGACCACATCTCGTTCTATGCCATCTTGCGTAATAGTAGATAACATCGGTGCAGGAGCGATATCATAATCCCAAATATCATGGTGAATCGTTTGAAAATGCCATTGCAATTCTCCAGTCTCTGCATCAATGGCTAAAACGGAATTCGAGAAGAGGTTCTTGCCAGGTCTCGCACCACCACCACCATGGATTCCACCAGTGGCTGAACCCGTAGCGGCAAATACCCAACCTCTTTCTTCATCAACAGTAAATCCTCCCCATGAGTTGGCGCCGCCATAATTCATATTATCTTCCCACTCCCACGTCTCATGCCCGGGCTGTCCTTCCATGGGAATGGTGTGAAATCTCCATTCAAACTCCCCAGTTATCGTGTTAAAAGATCTGATGTTACCAGGGGGTTCCTCTCTTCCTTCCGCAACATTTGAATCCAAAATCAAATGGTTACCATAGACTGCAGGAGGTGAGCTGTTCCTTATTTTGTCATTTAGCAGGTGAGCAGGCCAAACATGGTTTTCCTTTAAATCAATGTGCCCGCCGTTACCAAACGACTCTATAAGGGTGCCGTCGTCTGGGTTAACTGCCCACACAAGATCTCTTGTAAGATGGAAAATTCTTGCGTTGTTGCCATTCTCATCTTCCCAATACACCTCCCCTCTCATAATACCTGTGGAGAGACTATCTCCTCTGGAATGGTGTTCAGACGGATCAAACAGCCAGAGTTCTTCTCCGGTTGCTGCATCCAAGGCAACAAGATTTAACTCGGAATCAGCAAAATACAGCACACCTTCAATAACAATCGGGTTAGATGACATCCCCGGTCGGACAAGACCCCTCGTGTCATAGGTCCACACTTCTTCCAATAACTGAACATTTTCGGTTGTAATTTGGCTTAGAGAAGAGTATCCGGTTCCTTCCTGATCGCCACGATAAGTAGCCCAATCAACGAAATTATTCAGTCTGCTTTTCTGAACAGTGGTAGTTGCTTGATCCGATGTATCATTATTCTCTTGGCCGAATGCTACTTGGACAAAAAGGAAGACCAGGGGAGAGAATAAATAGATTTGTTTTTTCATCAGTTCGTAGCCTCGGTCCGCTTATATTTTAATAACAGAAAATGTTTTTACTAAGTTGCTGATAATGTGAAGTCGGGTAGTCGTTTAATGACTCCACCTTCCATAGCTGACTCGTGGGCCAGCAAGCCAACACATGTCCAGTTTGCAGATTGGACCGCATTGGGGTAAGGATCACGATCGTTAACAATAGAGTCGACAAACTCATGTACTAAGTGCGGGTGAGAACCCCCGTGGCCAGCTCCCTGGATAAAGGACAAGTGAGCATGTTCATCTGCGTCATAAACCCCTTCCAATGTAAACTCGCGAATCTCTTCCGGTAGCAGATGTCCATAATCCGGTACCGTGATGCGTTCCGGTATTTCGGGTTCGGGTTTCTTTGCCGTATGAAGAACCGGCTCCTCCCCTTCTATAAGCGGCCATTCAAATGACTTTTTGGATCCGTAAACATCAAAACTTTCTCGATATTGACGTGACGTATCAAACAACGAACGATAAATGTGAGCGGACAAATCGGAGTTCTTCAACTTGATATGGCATGTTTCTACCGCAAAAGGAGAACCTGACTTTTCGATAAGGTCATCGCTGATTGTTCCCGAACCGAAACACGATACATATTCTGCTTCTTTGTCGGTAAGTCCAAGAACAGGGCTGACAACATGAGTTGCGTAGTGCATGGGTTTCATATACTGCCAATAGTCGGGCCAGCCTTCCATATCCTGGGGATGGCTGGCTTGCAAATATTGAATTTTTCCCAATTCCCCTTTTTCGTAAAGCTCCTTTACAAACAGATATTCGCGGCTGTACACAACCGTCTCTGCCATTGTGTATTTTAATCCCGTCTCCGCGACCGTCTCTACAATTTCCTTGCAATCCTCAACACTTGTTGCCATCGGCACGGTACATGACACATGCTTGCCCGCACGCAGAGCCATTAGCGTGTGTTCCGCATGGAGCTGAATGGGGGTATTTATATGTACAGCGTCAATCTTTGGATCTTCCAGGAGCTTCTTATACGAGCTATAACGATGACCTGGACCGAAGTTGAAAGCATCTCCTACTTTATTGAGATCCGATTCCGAACGCTGGCAGATTGCATACATATTCGCATGAGGGTGCTTTTGATAAATCGGAATGAACTCCGCTCCGAATCCTAACCCTACAATTGCAATATTCACTTTAGCACCTTGCGCAGCGAGTAGTTCAGCGATTCAATCGCATTGGTGGCAAAAATAACTTTGCGGATCGCCGGCGGAAAGTGGAACAGCGCGGTCAGACGGTCCCAGCCGGCGCTCCAGCTTGGCCCGATCGCAGGATATTTGTCACCCCAGCCGGCCTCGAAGCGGGTCCGGCGCCGATGCCGCTTCCTCAAGCGTGGCAGTCGCATAAATGGCCAGCAGGTCCTGAGAAAGATCTTTAACATCAGGCTGAATTAAAATAAAAGCAAGTGGTACCCACCGACATGCCGGTGGGTACCCAGGTCCCTGCTTCCGGTCTTGCCGACTTCTACCTCGCGAAGCGGTACCGCGCACCCAGGTACAGACGCCTGTCGCCTTCCTGGTAGGACTGTACTTGTTTATGCGTGCGGCCGCGGAAGATGATCGGTTCGTCCGTCAGGTTGATGCCCTCCAGGACAATGGTCAGATTTTCCATGGCAGCATAGCTGGCACTGAAGTCAATCTGCGAGAACGCGTCAACAAACCGCGGAACGCGTTGGCCGACGTTAGTGTTGGCCAGAAATCTACCGCGGTTGTTGTAGTGCAAACGCACACTGAACCGTTCGTTCTCGTAGAAGGCTCCGAGATTCCACGAGTCCGACAAGCCCGTCAGGGCAAACTGTTCCTCATCGTTCGGGTTGGCAAACACATCGTAGCCGATATCTCCGTCGACAAGGGTCGCGTTGGCCTGGAAGCCGAAGCC
This sequence comes from Candidatus Rariloculaceae bacterium, assembly GCA_965262365.1. GTDB lineage: Bacteria > Pseudomonadota > Gammaproteobacteria > Steroidobacterales > Rariloculaceae > UBA6522. The sequence continues at coordinate 297,009 of OZ253541.1, read as the reverse complement.
GTTGAGGTTTCCGGTGAAGAAGTGCACCCAGTTCAATTCCAGGCCGTTGATATTGGCGCTCGCCTGGTTCGTGGGCTGCTGGACGACAAAGTCCAACAATGGATCGTCTGAATTGGGTTGGATATCATACAGGCTGGCGACGGAAGATGACAGGTCGGCACCCCCCGGCTCAGTGGGGTCGATGTATTCATCGGCACCCCCTGGGAAATCCTGCGGATTATCGAGGATGGCGGTCATGGTGAAGAGGTTCGTCTCGGTCCTGCCGTAACCACGTGCCTCCAATTCCGCGACGGCTTGGCCCGAGCGCGTGCCCGGACGCCCGCTGGTGACATTGCGCAGGCCGAACAGGTTTGTCGTTACCTGCTCGTTGCCGACAAAGTTCTTTATCGACTTGTCGAAGAAGGCGACCGTAACGGCACTGCCCTCGCCGTAGTAGTACTCCAGCGACAGGTCGAAGTTGTCGGACTCCAGCGGCAACAGTTGCGCGTTACCCCTGCTACCGGTGGCGACGGCACCCAGGTACGTCACACCGCCCGGACTACCGGCATTGGTATCGACGAACATGCTGTTATACGGCGCGCGCGCGATGGTCTTGCTGAACGAGGCGCGCGCTTTCAGGTTATCGGTGGCATCCACCGAGAAGTCGAGGCTCGGCAGCAAGTTGCTATAGCTGAACGTCTGCACCACCCCCTCTGGTTCCGGGCTGAATACCGTGGCGTGGTCGTTGTCCGATGTCCAGTCTTTGCGCAGGGGGATCGACTGCACCGCTATGGAATCGACGTCCGTCTGCTCCCAGCGCAGCCCGGCCACGACCTGCATCGGCCTGCCGGCGACTTCGCCATCCAGGATCCCCTCGCCGTAAAGCGACACGACGCTTTCGCTGATGAGGTTATCCGATCTGTTTCTGAAGCCTCGGTTGTCTTTGTCGAATCTTCTCCCGCGGACTTCGACGAAGCCGTCATAGGCCTCCGCTAACGCTAACGGGTCGACAAAGAACGCTTCCTGGCCCACGAGCCGCAGACTGGCGCCCGGGGCTACGGTTCCGCCGGCGGCGGTGAAATCCGAGACCAGTTCGTCCGTCGACAGGATCAGATTGTCGTGGTCGTCAAACTGGCAGCTGATGCATACGGTTTCGATAGCATCTTCTCCCATCAGCGTCACGACATCGCCAATGTAGAAAGTGTTCCAGTCACCGATTGCGTCCCGGTAATTCTCGATGGTCCTGTGCATTTCGTGGTCGACAAAGCCCGCGCCGAAATTAGCCCTGACCGGGCCGCCGTTGTCAAGCTCAAGTTTCACCTGGGCCTGGTCGATGGTGGTTTCCTGTTCACCAAATTGTTGCAGGATCCACTGGGCGCCGAGGTCCGACTTTTCAAAGATGCCATTTGCATTGCCGCCGGGGAAGGTAACCAGCCTATCGCCGACCATGGCGCTGGTGGGGCCCGAGCCGTCCGCGATGGCCTGGATGACGTTGGGTATCTCACTGCGGTAGTCCACGATGTGGGCAGCGACAGCCTGACCGCCGAGGGAGACTGCTTCATAGATAGAGCCACTCGGGTGATTGCCGCCGGCAGCCGTCCTGCCATTGGACACGTCGACGTTTAACGTCAACGAGTCATTGATCTGATAGTCTAAATTGAGGCCGAACGAAGACAACTCGTCTCGCAACGCGAACAAGCCATTCCGGAAAGGGAGCTCCTTGCCCGACTGGCTGAAGTCGCTGCCGGCGCCGGACGCGAGCGGCTCGGACAACCAGTCCGGGAGGCTGACGGCAGGGTGGTCATCGAAGGCGACAAAATCGAACTGGCGGACCCAGAAGGGTAGATCGCCAATATTCCATGAACTCTGATCATTCAACGCGATCATCCCATCCCCGGTAATGGTCATGCGGTCCGTGGGCGCCCACTGCAGGGTCACCATGCCGTTGGTGCGCTCGCGCGTGCCCTCGCTGTACGCGTAGGTCGCAGAATTCGGGAAGCCGGTCAGTTGATCGGGGCCGGGTGGGTTGATCACGGTGGCGTTCTGGTAGGCGCTGATGTTCTGATTGAAGGGAAACCTCCATTGGAGCCCGCCCGAGCCGCCGGTAATCGCCGTGCGATTGGTGTATTCGCGCTCCTGGACGGAACCGAAGGCGGACACGCCGAAGGTGCCCGCATCGTTCGTCCAGCTGCCCAGACCGCTTATCTCCGGCGTCACGCCACCGCTGCCGGAGTCCTGGAGGGCCTTGGCGCCGATGGAAAACTGGTTACCCGATTCCAGGGGCTGGATGGTTTGGATATTGATCGTGCCGCCAAGACCGCCGGACGGCACCCCGACCCGGCCCGATTTGTACACCTGCAGGCCCGATACCCCCTCGGACGCCAGGTTCGAGAAGTCGAAGGAGCGCGACTGGCCGCTGCCACCACGGTTGTTGTTGAGGCCGAAGAAGCCAGGCGTGGAGTTGGCCGCAGGCATCTGGCGGCCGTTCAGGGTCACGATGTTGAAAGCGCCACCGAAGCCGCGAATCGTGACCTCGGAACCCTCGCCCTCGACGCGGTTGATGGACACCCCGGTAACGCGCTGCAGCGATTCCGCCAGGTTGGTGTCGGGAAACTTACCGATATCTTCGGCGGAAATGGCGTCCATCACGCCTGAAGACTCACGCTTGACATCCAGGGCCGCCGTCAAACTGCCGCGAATACCGGTGACCACGATCTCCTCGAGGCCGTCACCGGCCTGCTGCGCACTCGCCTGGCCGGCCATGATGGACAAAGCTGCCGATACGGCGGTAGCCAATTTGGTTTTTTTCATGGTTGTTTTGATTTCGCCCATCATTCATTACCTCTAAGGATTCGTGGCCTTTAGCATACAGCGCGAGTCAGGAAAGCGTTGACAACTCTTGTCCCAAGGTCGGTCATACGTCCCTCGTTGCCGATTGTGGCACACTTCCCCTTGGTCAGGAAAGCCTTGAGCCGCCGAAAACCGAAAAAAAAATAGGCGGCGCCTTTCCTGCCACAACCTGATCGGTCTGCTCGGCGCGCACTTGGGGCTGCTCGCGCCCCTCGTCGGATTCATGACTCTTCGCCGCTGGGACCCTGCTGGGCGGCTCTCGACCCTGATCGTCAGTGTAATCGGCCTCGTCCAGACCCGCGACGGCCACGATCCCGAAGGCCGACGCCAGGCTCTCGTGGGCAACGCCCTCGGCGTCGTTCTGCTGCTCGTCGTCTTCGGCGCGGCCAGCACCGGCGGCGATGCCCCGCGGATCAACGACATCACGACGGATGTGGAAAAGGGTGCTTATCCTTCCTATACTCCGAGAAAAAGGCTCGGTGGGAGTTGGTCGACTATTAAATTTTTGGTTTCGCCAAAAACGTAACGGCGCATTTTGCCCGAAGAGTGTATCGGACCTTTGGCGAACATGGATGAATTGACGGCGAGCAGGCTGCGCGCAGTTGCAGCATAACCTGAATCGTTGACTCTCCGGAGAACCATTGATGGAGGAGAAAATTCGCGTAATCGTCGCCGGTGGCGGCACGGCTGGTTGGTTGACAGCTTACAGCCTGGTCAAGCGGCTGGGTAACTTGCTCGAAATCACCCTGGTCGAATCCGACCAGATCGGAACCGTGGGTGTGGGCGAGGCGACCGTTCCCACCATGCGCAGATTTCACCATATTTTTGAAGTCGACGAGCGTGAGTTTATGCGCGCAACCCAGGCAACCTTCAAGCTCGGCATTTTCTTTGACAACTGGGGCGCGCCGGGCGAAAGCTACATTCACACGTTCGGTGTTGCCGGGCAAAGTACCTGGATGGCGGGATTCCACCAGTACTGGATGGAAGCGCATGCCAATGGTTTTGGCGGCAGCCTGGAGGACTATTGCCTCGAATTGAAGGCGGCGAACGCCGGCAAATTCGCGGTAAAAGTAGGTGAGACGCCACTGGCGTACGCCTATCACCTGGACGCAACGGCCTACGCCGGATTTCTGCGGCAAAAAAGCGAATCACTCGGCGTCCGGCGAGTCGAAGGCAAGATTAGCGAAATTACCGTTGATCCGGTGACGGAAAATATCCAATCGCTGGAGTTAGAGCAAGACAGACAGGTCGCCGGTGATTTCTTTATTGATTGCACCGGCTTCAGAGGCCTGCTGCTCGGCGGTGCATTGGATGTCGGATACGAGGACTGGAGCCATTGGCTGGCCGCCGACCGCGCTCTGGCAATGCAGACGAGAAGTACCGAGCCGCCTCCCCCCTATACACGCGCCATTGCACATTCCTCCGGGTGGCAGTGGCGTGTCCCCCTGCAAAGCCGTACCGGCAATGGCCTTGTTTACAGCAGCCGGTTTTGTTCCGACGACGATGCCTGTGCAACTTTGCTCGGCAATATCACTGGAAAGACCATCACTGAGCCCCGCCTCCTGAGATTCAAAACCGGTCTCCGAACAAATGCGTGGCACAAAAACTGTGTTGCCATAGGCTTATCGAGCGGCTTTCTCGAGCCACTTGAATCGACCAGCATACACTTGATTACCACTTCGCTGATACGCCTGATGAAGCTCTTCCCGTTTTCAGGCGCAATGGCGCCGCTGGCCGAGCACTATAATCGTGAAACCCGGATTGAATGGGAGGCAGTGCGCGATTTTATCATCCTGCACTACAAGCAGACGCAACGGGATGACAGTGAATTCTGGAATTATTATCGTACCATGGATATCCCGGACAGCCTCGCTCACCGCATGGAGCTCTTTCAGGAAAACGGCCATGTGTGGCCGGATTTGGTAAATTTGTTTCGCACGAACTCTTGGGTTCAGGTGATGATTGGGCAGGGTTTGATCCCGAAACATCGTCACGGTGCAGGTCGTATGTTGCCACCGGAGGCATTAAAGCTAGAGCTTGAAAAGTTGAGTGCTTTTGTAAATCATAATCTTGCCAAGCTGCCTGATCACAAAGACTTTATCAAACAGTATTGCCCGGCGCAGAACTGAGTGGCACTGAACGAAGATAACGAATAAGGTTAGATCGTGCGAGCGAAGCGAGCGGTTAAGGGGGTAGGACCAACCCCCTGCCAAATAGCAAGGCTAACTACCTTAGTCCTGATGGGGTGACTTGAAGCACTTCATCCGTGTAGTAGCTCACGCCTGTTCGGCGTCAGCACTAGTTGGACACAAAGGGACATTTGAATAAAAGATAGTTCCGGCTCATCGTTATCGACGAGGAGAGAACGATGAGAGCAAAGAAAAAACCATCCAACGGCAGTGCTGAGAAGACGGTTAAAGGAGCTACTGGCCGAGATGATGCTTGAGAACCGGCTGCTGAAAAAAACGTGCTCGGCGATGGGGACGTCGGCATATGAGGTACTCGGCCGCGGCGGGCGTGGAACAGGCCCTGGCGGTGGCGGGACTGGACCGCGCGACGCTCATGCATCGGCCGCGGCTGTTAAGCGACAACGGCCCCTCGTACGTGTCTGCGGAGCTCGCGACGTGGCTGAAGGCGCGAGCCATACCACACACACGCGGCAAGCCGTATCACCCGATGACCCAGGGCAAGATCGAGCGCTGGCACCGATCGCTGAAGAACGAGATCCTGCTTGAAAACCATTACCTGCCGGGCCAACTGGAATCGGCTATCGGTCGCTTCGTGGAGTATTACAACCATGATCGCTACCACGAGAGTCTGGACAACCTGACGCCGGCCGATGTGTACTACGGACGAGGAACGAAGATCCGTAAGCGGTGCCCCTACACCATCTGGCTTTCAGCGTGAGATTGGCGTAAAGACCCAGGGCAGCAGCTGATCGATCTCGGAGGCCGGATGGCCATTGGCGATGGCTTCGAGCGTCGCCTTGAGATAGGCATGCGGGTTGACCCCGTTCATTTTCGCCGTTTCGATCAGACTAGCGATGCGGGCCCAGGCCGCCGCACCCTCATCGTGGCCGGCGAACAACGCGTTCTTGCGGTTCAGCGCCAGCGGGCGGATCGTGTTCTCGACCACGTTGGAATCCATCTCCACGCGGCCGTCGGTGAGGAACACCTGAAGTCCTTCCCAGTGATTGCCGATGTAGGCCAGCTTCTCGCCCAGGCGCGACTTCGCCGAGACGCGGGCGCGTTGCCGCTTCAGCCACGCCCCGAACTCCTTGACCCGCGGCGCGGTGCGCGCCTTGCGAACGGCCAGGCGCACCTCGGCGGGTTCGCCCCGGATCTGCTTCTCGATGGCGTACATCGCCGCGATGCGGCGCAAGCCCTCCGCGGCGACCTCCGAGCGGTGGCTGTCGTGGATCTCGCACAGCTTGCGCCTGGCGTGCACCCAACAGTTCGCCCGGGTCACCCCCTTGCCGGGCGCGGCCACCGCGTTGTAGCCGGCGTAGCCGTCCACCTGCAGGATGCCGGTAAAACCCTCAAGGAAACGCGTGGCATGAACCCCGCCGCGACCGGGCGCATAGAAGAACACCACGCCGGGCGGGTCCGGACCGGCCCAGGGGCGCTCGTCGCGGGCCAGCGCCCACAGATACCCCGTCTTGGTCTTGCCCCGCCCCGGGTCCAGCACCGGCGCGCGCGTCTCATCCATGAACAACTGCCCCGACTGCTTCAGATGCCAGGCCAGCCGATCCACCACCGGAGTCAGATGAAACGACGCCTTGCCCACCCAGCCGGCGAGCGTGGAGCGGTGCAACTCCACGCCCGAGCGGGCGTAGATCTGCGATTGGCGATACAAAGGTAAGTGATCGCCGTACTTGGCGATCAGCACCTGCGCCAGCGCCCCCTCGGTCGGCAAGCCGCCGGTGATGAGGTGCGCCGGCGCCGGCGCCTGGATCACGCCGGCCTCGCAGGTGCGGCAGGCGTACTTCGGGCGCACCGTGACGATGACCCGAAGCTGCGCCGGCACGATGTCCAGCCGCTCGGTGCGGTCCTCGCCGATGCGGATCATGTCCCCGCACCCGCAGGGACACTGCGTGCTGTCGGGCTCGATGACCTGTTCGATGCGTTCCAGGCCCCTGGGCAGATGCCCGAGGTTGCGTCGAGGTGCCCGGCGCTTGGCGGAGGACGGGGTTGTTGAGGTGCCCGGCGCAGCCGCGGCTTCCTCGGCCTCGGCCACCGCGCCTTCCAGATCCTCGAACGCCAGTTGGCGATCGTCCAGCGGGCGCTTCTCGGACTTCTTGTCGTAGATCGCCCGGCGCAGTTCGTCGATGAGGTGTTCCAGGCGGCGGTTGGTATCGGTGAGCAAATCCACCCTCGCGCGAAGCTCGTCGTTGGCCGTTTGCTGCGCCTGAAAGGCGGTTTTCTGGCGTTGGAACAGCGCCCGGTGGGCGGGCGGCAACGCGGTGAGATCGACCGGTTCTGGACGGCTCTGCATGAGTGAATACTACCATATAATCAGGAAGTTATAAACGAAAACCGGCCCGAAAAACGAGCCGGTCATCAGGGTTGAACAACCCCTTGGGCAGTCACGCCGCCACGCGCGGGCGGCGCACGCGCGGGCTCCACGTCCGGCGCCAGTCCAGACCCTCGAACAGCGCCTCGAACTGCGCCCGGGTGAGCCTCATCACCCCGTTGTGGACCGTCGGCCACGCGAACCGGCCCTGCTCCAACCGCTTATACGCCAGCACCAGACCGGTGCCGTCCCACCAGAGCACTTTGATCCTGTCGGCTCGCTTGGCTCGGAAGACATAGGCGACCCCCGAATATGGGTCCAGGCCCAGCTCGTTGTGCACCGCCGCGGCCAATCCGTCATGGCCCTTGCGAAAGTCCACCGGCTGCGTCGCCACCACGATCCGAGTGCCACCCAACGACACCATCACGACGTGCCCGCCAGCGCCACGGCGATCGCCGCGATCCCGGCCGTGTCGGTGACCCCGTCCAGGCGAACCGTCACGCCGCGTCCTTCAATCACCACCGAAGCGCGTTCTTCCACCTCAACGTCGGCAAAAGCCCCAGCCGGTTCCGCCTGCACCGATGACGGCGCCACCAGCTTGCCCCGGCGCAGAAGACTGCGCCAGGCCGATAACCGGTTGCGCGCGATCCCGTAGCGCCGGGCCACGGCCGTCACCGACTCCTGGGTAGAAAAACTCTCCCGCGCGATCCGGATCTTCTTCTCCGCGCTCCAGCTTCGCCGCTTCTTTCGCTTCCTCCCAACCGCCGCCGCTCCGTTGGCCGCAGCCGAACCGCCAACGTCCTTGCCCTTGGCATCCAGATCATCGTTCCGCATCGGACTCCTCCCTATTTAAGAGGAGTCATCCAATCTCAATGACTCACCGAAAGGAAGGTGGGGTCAGCACAGCGCTTACGAAGATCCTGAAGATACGCCGGAATATCAAACAACGGACAATGAACGAGCGCCGACGGCTGCACCGTCAGCACAAGGTGGCTTGAAGGAAACCGGATGAGCCGGGTACTCTCTTAAATCCAGGCCCTTTGTGTCCGAAAGGTTCTGACGACGTACACCAACACACCTTCGGAACACAAATTGGACATAGTCCTATGCCGGACAAACAATATCTTGGGTCCCATACAATTGAGGACGAGAGTGTCATGGCCATTCAGAAACCAGTTTCGACGGACAGTGTGCAACGCTACAACGGTCCGGGACCGAATGTCGTCAGCGTTTAGAGGAAATAGGTGATGTCGACCATCGATGGACTAGAGCCATTGTTCGAAAGACCCTTATCCGGTGATGACGTCAGCCGTTTGCCTTCAGCTCTGGTGCCGGCGCGCATCATCCTGGAGGGCACATCCGTTCAACTTGAGCCACTGGATGCCGCAAGGCATGCCAAAGAACTGTACCAAGCCGGACATGATAGCGAACAAGGTCTTCGGATCTGGGACTACTTAACCACCGGCCCTTGGCCCACAGAAGAAGCCTATGCCGCGGTGTTACGCCAGCAATCGGCGTGCCTCGATCCAGTGTTCTATGCTGTCCGGTCTCTTGCAACCAATCGCATCTGCGGACAAGCGAGCTTCCTCGATATAGATGCGCAGAACGGTATCATTGAGATTGGCAACATCTGGTTCGGCCCCGAGCTGCAAAGAACACGCGGTTCAACAGAGGTCATGCACCTCATGCTGCGCTACGCGATGGACGATCTCGGCTATAGACGCATGCAGTGGCGCTGTAATTCTCTCAATGAGAGATCCCGCCACGCTGCGGCTCGCCTCGGTTTCCGGTTCGAAGGCATCTTCTACAATCATCTGATCTTCAAAGGTAAGAACCGCGATACGACGTGGTATTCGATCCTGGATGATGAGTGGCCGGAAGTGGGCGGCATCATCGAACGTTGGCTTGAGCCGACAAACTTCGGCGATGACGGGGTACCGAAAACGTCACTGTTTGAGGCCATGAAAAAACGCAGTCCGAGCAACCGTGGACGGTGACGCTCATGTTCTACGCGAGTGCGTCTTGCGGTACTCACTCGGGCTCCCATCGGTAGAGTCACGAAAAAGCCGCCGCAGGGATCCGCTCGACGCAAAGCCGCAAGCTTCGGTAATTTGTTCAATATTCAAGTCGGTTTCGCGGAGCAGGTTCTTCGCGCGCTCCAGGCGTTGCCTCGACACCCACAGCCCGTAGTTCTCACCGGTGAGCGCATGGAATTTGCGGTGGAACGTGCGTTGGCTCATGCCGAGTTCCCGGGCTGCGGCCACGGTTGTGTACTGTGTGACCAAGCGACGCGCGACGCGGTCGGCGATTTCCGTGCCGTAGTCGCTGCGCACGATGTGCAGACAGAGATCGATGCCGGCAGCGCTACCGGCGGAGGTCAGGATGCAATCCTCGTCGCAATAGAGCGGTGCGCGGTCCACGCAAGGGTCACGTAACGGCAGCCGCCGAGCCCGATGTCGTGGCGCTTGCCGTTGATGGTGAGGCGCTGGATCCATTGTTTGGAGCCGCCGGGCGCAACATTGAGGTACAGCGTATTGCCGTCGCCTTACATGCCGGGGCGGTTGATGGCCCGGACCATTTTGACCGTAAGCTTGCCGTTCCCCACGTTTTTCCCCTCGCGTTTTCCCCACGAATTTCCCAACATGCGGATTCGAAATGTAGCGAATTCGGGCGTGGTTGGCAAGCGGAGTTTTTGAGATCAAGTTATTGTTTTTTATTGTAAATCAGGGTGTTGTCGGCCCATGGCGGACCGTGGCGGTTCGATGCGGAAAGTTCTGGTGCCGGTGGACGGATTCGAACCGCCGACCCACGCATTACGAATGCGTTGCTCTACCGCCTGAGCTACACCGGCAAAGATCTGGCGAAGGCGGCACATTATCCTTTTTATTGGCCGCCTTGCCCATAGTTTCAGCCCCGTGAGTCACGCTGCCGGTTGACCGCGCCCGCCCCCGCGTCTCCTGAACAAGCGTGGAGCTTGCTTTGACCACTCGGCCGCTCTTGATCACACCGCGCTCCGCATTTCCCCCCGAATCGCCCAAATTCAGCACTGACGTCACCACCCCTGCTCCGCTTACGCTGCAACCCATCGTTTCTGGAAGCAAGTACATGAATCGTTGCCGTGGCGTCACACTGCTGGAACTGCTGATGGTGCTCATGGTCGCCGCCGTGCTGGCTGCGGCCGCAATCCCCGGTCTCGGAGCCTTCATCCTGAACGCCCGTCGCACGGCGGATGTCAACGGATTCATCACCGCCGTGCAACTGGCCCGCGGTGAGGCGTTCAAGCGCGGCCGGACGGTGGTGTTGTGCAAGACCGCCGACGGCACGAATTGCGGTGGCTCGGATGTGGATTTCGACCAGGGTTGGATGGTGTTCGTGAACGACGGCAGCGAGAGTCCGCCGCGGCGTGACGCGGATGAGCCGCAACTGTACGCGTATCAGCCGGAGACGGCTGGGCAGATCACTGCGAATCGGCGTCTGTTCGAGTTCCGGCCCTTCGGTCGGCGCAGCACCAACGGCACGGTCACGTTTTGCGATCGTCGCGGCGCGGACCAGGCGCGAGCGGTAGTCGTGAGCTTCACCGGCCGGCCGCGTGTCACCCACAACGGCACGGCATGCCTCCCTTGACCTGCGAATTGTGAGTGCGCAGCCATGCAGAGTGGACTGAGCCTGGTGGAAACGCTGGTAGCGCTGGTGGTCCTTTCTGTCGGCCTGCTCGGCATCGCCGCGCTGCAAGCTCAGGGCATGAGCGCCGGGCGGACCTCGAATTACCGCGGTCACGCCGCCAATCTGGCCGCGGACATGGCCGAGCGAATCCGCAGCAATCCGCTCGGCCTTGACGCATACGCCGGGGCCGGCAGCGACAACCGGTGCGCCGCCGATGTGGGAGAGGCGCTCGACTGCACGCCTGAACAGATGGCCGCTCACGACCTGTTTCTCTGGGAGCGAACAATTCGCGCCAGCCTGCCCGATGGCGATTGGCGCATTCAGGTCGATTCCGGATCCGTGCCGCCGGGTTATCGCCTTGAAGTCTCGTGGGTGGAACCCCGCCATGGACAACTCCAATACCGACTCTCGATTCGGGCCCGGCAACGATGATTGGCACGCGGTCCGGGCGACCCATGACTTCGGTTCGGGAAAATTTGACCGACGGGCAACGCAGCCGGCCGGATTGCATCGCCGGTCGAACGCCGCGGGACTTTTGCCACGGGCTGTCAAACATTCACGGGATGACTCTGATCGAACTGATGGTCGCCATGGCCCTGGGATCCTTCCTCCTGCTCGGCGCCATGACGGTGTTCACCCAGGGACAGGCGGCGTTCCGGGTGAACGAATCCACTTCTCGCCTGCAGGAGCACGCCAGGCTGGCCCTGGCCTTTCTGGAGGACGACGTGCGCATGGCCGGGCATTTCGGACTGACCACGCGCCCGGGCGACATTGCAAATCGCGCTTCTCACACGCAGCCGATCCCCCCCGGGCTTGCCGTTCGCAACGACTGCGGACGCAACTGGGCGATCGATCTTGGTTCTCCAGTGGCAGGAACCAACAACGCCTTCGGCTGGACCGGTTGCTCGCCGAACGGGCAAGCTCAACCCAATGCCGATACGCTGGTGGTGAGGCGCACAAGCGAACTCCCTACGCCGCCGGTCGAAATGCGTCCGGGAACGCTGTACCTGCAGACTGCGCGCTTCGGGCGCGGGCTCATTTTCGATGGCACGGCGCCGCCTCCGGGATCGCCGACATCGCAGGCTCAGTCCTTTCAACTGCTGAGCCGCGGTTACTACGTCAGCCAGGGCTCCTCGCTGGATACACCGGGTAACCCGGTTCCGTCACTGCGCATGAAGACGCTGGCAGGCAGTTCGCTGGGTCCAAGACTGGTCGACCAGGAGGTCGTTCCGGGCGTCGAGGATCTCCAGGTCCAGTTCGGAGTGGATACGGACCGGGTTGGGGCGGCAGGCCGGGGTTCGGTGAATCGCTACATCAACCCGGGGCATCCGCTGCTCGATCCCGAAGATCCGGCGTTCCTGCCCGAAGCCCGTGTGCTGGCAGTGCGCATCTGGCTGCGCGTGCGCGCGGAACGCCCGGAACAGGGGTTTTCCGATACTCGCGAGCATGACTACGCGGATCAGACTCCAGCGGCTCCGAATGACGCGTATCGGCGCATCGTCGTGACCCGCACGATTCAATTGCGTAATGCGAGATCGTCGTCATGATGGCCCCTACGCGCCGAGGCAACGGGCTCGACAACCAACGGCAACCGGGCATCGCCCTGGTGGTCGCGCTGGTATTGCTCACGGCCATAACGCTGGTCACCGCATCCGCCATGAATACGGCGACGCTGCAGATCGTCATGGCGGGCAACGTGACCTCCTACGACCTGGCGTTTCAGGCCGCCTCAACCGGCATTGACCTGGCCATCGCCCGAGCGGGCTTCAGCGTGGAATCACCGGGCGCCCTTCCCCGGACCCAACTCGACGACAGTGGCGCAGCCACCGAGGCCGTGATCGCCTTTTCCGAGTCAACGCCCGTGCCGGACGCGGCCTTCAGCCTGGGTGAGGGATCGACCGGGCTGCAGGCGTTCCACTTCGAGATCACGGCGGTGGGGACAGGACCTCGAAATGCCGTTTCGACCCAGCGCCAGGGCTTCTTCGTCCTGGGACCGGCCGGCGCCCCCGGTACCTGACCGCCTTGTCGTGAATCGCAATGTCCGCATGTCAGCCGCAATGACACGCCCGCGCTCAAGACTCGGTCCGATCCGGATCGCATCTGCCGCATTCTGGGCGATAATCGCCGCATGCTGGGCGGTGATCGCCGTAACGCCGTCCTCGGCTGACGACACGGAATTGTTCGTCACGGACACCCGCCGCATTGCGGACGCAAGGCCCAACGTGCTGTTGATCGTGGACACTTCCGCCAGCCTGGCACAGGCGATCCAGACGCGCGGGAGCTACGATCTGGCCGTTCAATACACCGGGCATTGCGATACGGCGCGGGTCTACTGGCGCACGGGCATTGGAGAACCTCCGCAGTGCTCGACCGATCGCTGGTTCGAGCGCGCGGCGCTGGCGTGCCGGACAAGCCTGGACGCATTCAGCCAGGGCGACGGCAGCCACACCGACCGCTTCGTCCAATACGCGCCGGCCGGGGACGGCCGCTGGGAGCGTCTGGACGAGGGGGAGAAAGACCGCCTGGTGGAGTGCGAAGACGATGGCGGACGCCACGGCGACGGCACGGACCCCCTCGCCGTTTTCGCCCGCGATGGCGACGTCAATCGCCCCTGGAGCACCGACCCGCGCGAGGAAATCCCCTGGGGACAGCGACCGACGGATCGCCTCTACACCGTCTACGATGGCAACTTCCTCAATTGGTTCCACGGCCCACCCGCGGTTCCGGGAACTCGCCATCTCGTATTGCAGGACGTCGCCACGACCCTGCTGACCCGGCTCGATGGAGTCAATGTCGGCCTGATGGCCACCAATTTCGACCAGGGCGGATCGGTTCTCTACCCAATCGAAGACATCGACACGGCCCGAGTGGGGCTGGTCAACGAAATCCGCGGACTGACGGCACAAGGCTGGACTCCACTTGCCGAAACCCTCTACGAGGCCGGTCAATATTACGCAGGCCGCGGCGTCCACTATGGCGACGGACATGGCACACAAGTCTCGGTGGCCCGGTCCCGGGACCCGAACAGCGGTGGCACGCGCTACGCGTCGCCCACTCGATTCGGGTGCCAGAAAAACTTCGTTGTGCTTCTGACCGACGGGACCCCTACACGGGACGCGGACGCCGACGACAGAATCAAGGCCCTGCCCGGCTTTTCCGACTCGGTGGGATCGCTTTGCGACGGGACCGGCGACGGCGCCTGCCTGGACGACATGGCAGCGTACCTGTTCGCGACGGATTTCGACCCCACAGGCCCCGGCAAACAGGACGTGGCCACCTACGTGGTCGGCTTCACCGCCGACGACCCGCTGCTTGCAGCCACGGCGGCGAGAGGCGGCGGCGCGTACCTCACAACGGACGACGGTGCGTCCCTCCAGGCCGCACTGACCAACATTGTCACGTCGATTCGGGAAACTCAGGCCAGCTTTACCGCAGCGACCGTGCCGGTGGACGCCTTCAACCGGCTGCGCAACGGCGACGAACTCTACCTGGCGGTGTTTCGCGCCGCCGGCAGCACTCATTGGCCCGGCAACATCAAGAAGTATCGCTTGCGCGGTTCCGACGGAGCGATCCTGGACGCCAGGGGCCTCCCGGCCATCGATCCGCTAAGCGGGTGGTTTCTGCCCGATTCGCGGAGCTTCTGGTCTACCGGGGCCGACGGTGAGGATGTGGCTCTGGGCGGCGCGGCGGAACGGATTCCCGATTCGGGCTCGCGCAACGTCTATACGTACCTGGGCGAAGCCCAATTGACCCATCCCGACAACGCCGTGCAGCGGTCCAACGGGCTGATCGACGAGGCGTTGCTCGGCATTGGCGACCCCGGCGATCCCGCTCGGGACGAACTCATCGACTTCATTCGCGGATCGCTTGCCGAACGCAACCCGCGCCCTGGCGAGTGGCCTTCCCGCATGGGCGATCCCCTTCACGGCAAACCCGTATCGATCACCTATGGAGGAACCGTCATGAGTCCCGACCCGGCGGATCAAGTCATTTTTGCAGGCACCAACGACGGTTTCCTCCACGCCTTCGACGCGCAGACGGGCACCGAGCTCTGGGCGTTCGTCCCGCCGGAATTCCTCGAAGATCAGTTGCTCCTCCGTGCCAACGACGCGGCCCCGGACAAGCACTACGGAATCGACGGCACCATCCGCGCCCATGTCCAGGCCGACGGCAATGGCGTCATCGAGCCCGAGGAAGGCGAACGTGTGTACCTGTTCTTCGGCATGCGGCGAGGCGGTGCCTTCTATTACGGACTTGATGTCTCACGACCTGGCTCACCCCGGGTTCTATGGCGGCTCGACGCGACCGTGTTGCCCGGCCTGGGACAAAGCTGGTCCACGCCGGTGCCGACGCGTATCCGGATCCAGGGAGCCGGACAGAATGCGCGGTCCCTGGTGCTGGTAGTGGGAGGCGGTTACGACCCGAGCCAGGACAGGCATGACGACAGCACCGATCGGCAGGGCAATGCCATCTACATTATCGACGCGCTCGACGGACACCTCCTCTGGCATGGGAGCCGATCCGGCGCGGATTTCGAGGCCGAAGACCTGCGCTATTCCATTCCGGCGGATATACGGGTCATCGACCTCGACGTCGACGGATTTGCGGACCGGTTTTATGCCGGCGACATGGGCGGCCAGGTCTGGCGATTCGACGTATTCAACGGCAGGCCGCCTGCCAGCCTCATCACCGGCGGCGTGATCGCCCAACTCGGCGGCGCGCCGGACGACTCGCCCGACGCGGCCGAGACACGACGCTTCTACTATGCCCCCGACGTGGCCCTGGCGGGACGCGGTACACAACGGTTCATCCACATCGGTATCGGCTCCGGGCATCGAGCGCGTCCCAACAGCCTTGCCACCCACGATCGCTTTTTCGCGTTGCGGGACCATGCCGTCTTCGAGTCGCTGTCTCAGAGCGAGTACGAAACCATGACTCCAGTCACAGGCGCCGACCTGGTAGACATCACCGGCAACCTGCAACAGTCGATCCCGTTCAGCAGTCCGGGTTGGCGGCTCGATCTCGATGAGGGCGGCTGGCGAGGCGAGAAAGTCCTGGCGCAGAGCCGCACGTTCAATAACCGTATATTCTTCACGACCTTCACGCCCGCGGCCGACGCTCAAGGCAGCATCGACAATTGCCAGCCGGCGCCCGGCTCCAATCGGCTCTTCGTCGTGGACCTCTTCAACGGCGATCCCGTGCGCAACTTCGACCTACTGGGGGACGATTCGCAACTCACGGAAGCCGATCGTTCAATTGAGGTGCCCGGATCGATTGCCGGTGAGGCCGTTTTCCTGTTTCCGCCGCCCGAGGATCCTGACTGTGTCGGCGCCGAATGCTCACCGCCGCCCCTGGCCTGCGTCGGAATGACCTGCCTGCCAACCGGATTCGATAACGCTCCGGTGCGTACCTACTGGAGACAGGAGACGGGCAATTGAGAGCGTCGAAGACCGCGCGCGCCAGCCCTGACCAGACTGTAGGGTTCCGAAAGCGAACCGCCGGCGACTCGAGTTTGCATCCCAAATCCGTCAGCCGGATTGCCGGATTGACACTGATCGAGCTGATGGTCGTCCTGCTGATCATCGGCATTCTCGCCGCCGTCGCCGTTCCGTCCTATCGCCAATACGTCATCCGGGCCCATCGCACGGAAGCAAAAACCGCGTTGCTGCGGCTCGCCGCGAACCAGGAACGCCATTACCTGCAGAACAACACCTATACCGACGATCTGACGTTGCTGGGTTTCGGGACCGGTGTCAGCGACAACGGTGTCTATACCCTGAGTGTCCCCATAGCCGATACCGCCACCTATCAGGCCATCGCCGTGCCAACGCCAGGCGGTGGTCTGAACGACATCGATATGAGCCAGGACGGAGCATGTGCGAGATTTGCCATCGATTCCGCTGGTCAGCGCGGCGCCTTTCCCGATCTTGATGGCACCTGCTGGTAACAACCGTGAACCGCTCAGGTCGTTACGGCGACGGGCACCGCGGATTCATGAATGAGATGGGACTTATATACATAGGTTGACAAAATGGCGTAAATGGCCACATTTGACCGTTCCGATGCCTGCGGGATGACGGTAGCATCCACCGCGTGAACGATGCCACCGAATTTCGATCCGTCACGTATCGGCTTCATCCCGGAACGCGGGCCAGGCATCGCAAGCTCGTCCAAATCGCCGGCGCCTGCCGGTACGTCTGGAACCATTTCCTCGCTCGCAATCGACGGGACTACGCGACTTACAAGCTCCGCAAGGCCATGTTCGACGCCGGGCTTGTCCTTGACAAACCGTCCCCGCCGTCGGTGAGTTTTCAGTCCATGGGCGTGCGGTTCACGGCGCTGCGGCGCGAGCCGCCGTGGCTGCAGCGGTTGCCGTACGCGCCCGTTCGGTACGTGCTCAAGTATCAGGCGGAGGCATGGAAACGCGCCTTCGCCGGCGGCGGGTTCCCCCGTTTCAAGGCACGGCGCGGTGACGACAGCTTCACCATTCCGCAGGATGTGCGCGTGCGCGACGGCGTGTTGAGCGTGCCGAAGGTGGGGCGGATCAAGCTGTCCCGTCGGGGCGGCAACCCCCATGCCGGGTGCCCGCCGGTCAAGGCGACGGTCAAGCGCGTAAACGGGAACTGGTACTGCGTGATTGTCTACAAGGTATCTGCGGTGGCCCGCCCGGACAACGGGCTGGCCCTCGGCGTGGACATGAAGACGAAGGCCATGACCCGATCCGCCAGGGGCTCGGCGGAGCATCCGGGCCGCAACGTCGGGCAGAAAGCGGGACTCAACCGGGAAATCCTGAGCACCGGCTGGTCGCAATTGCGACGGATGCTTGAGTACAAGGCGGCGCACGTGGAGGTGGTTCCGCCCATGTACACTAGCCAGACGTGTAGGCGCTGCGGCAGGGTCGATCCGGCGAGCCGCAGGTCTCAATCGGAATTCGAGTGTGTCCATTGCGGACACAAGGGCAACGCGGACGTGAATGCCGCGTTGAATATCATGGCGTCGGCGACAGGCGCGGCTGGACGGCGAGGAGCGTTGGCGCTGGCCACTCCGACGAACCGTCAACATGTATACCGACGGAGGGCGGCGTGAGCCGTCAACCTATGTATATAAGTCCCAATGAGATTCGACGTTCGCTCATGAGAAGTCTTGAGGGCGATTGCGGCAGTGAGAGCGCCTCTTGTCCACGATGCCGTTCTACTTTTACCCCAAACCCGGTCAGTTACTGATCTGCAATTTCGACACGGGTTTCAAACCTCCGGAAATGGTCAAGAAGCGGCCCGTGGTTGTGATCTCGCCGAGGTTTCGACGCGGGCATCCGCTTTGCACTGTCGTGCCCCTGAGCACGAAGGTCCCGAATCCGGTGGAGCCATATCACCATAGGATGGACCCGCAGTCGCTTCCCGGAAAATTGGCCAGAAGCGAAACGTGGGCAAAGTGCGACGTGGTGGCGACGGTATCGCTGGAACGCTTGGACCGCGTCCTGATTGGGAAAAGCGGGGATGGAAGGCGAATCTACGTGGCCGAGTCGGTTACCGCCGACGACCTCGCGGCCATACGCGGCTGTGTCGCGATCGCGCTGGGGCTGACCGAATGAGGGGTGCGCCAAAAGCCGGGCTCAATTGGGTCGGCCACGAGCGCAGCACAGCGCTTGATTCGGGTGCCTGGAAGCGCGACAATTACCGTGTTCCCGATAATTCGGGCTTGCAAGACTGCCTGCGGGCAGCAGGCTCTACCCCGCGATGACAACTCGCTTGGAGCGCCTCAACGAAGGCCCTGCATCGAAAGGTGCAGGGCCTTTTTTCGGTACTGAGATTGAGATGGAATGGCTCAAACGCTAAGCGAGCTAGGTGGCGATGCTCGCACATCACTTGGACGATGAAACCACCGCGATCTACGAAGCCCCTCTCTCCGATGCCGTTATCCGCGCAACCACCAGGTCCCGCAACGTCACCATACCGACTACGTTTCGCTCCTGTTCCACCACCAATGCCCGGGAGATTCCCAGCGTCACCAGGTGCCGCGCGGCGTAGCGCACCAGCATGGTGGACGGGATCGTGACGACGGGCTTGGTCATCACTTCATAAACGTGTACCCGGTCCGGCGCGCGGTTCCTTGCAATCACCTCCCGCGCAATGTCGACCACATCGATGAGTCCCGCCTCATCGTCCTCATTTCGTGGGTTGACCACCAGCGAACTGATCGAGTGTTCCTGCATGATCGCCACGGCGTCGGTGACGGTTGCAAGCCCGTCGATGGTGTGCAGGTCGCCGATCATCACCTCGCTGACGTGAATGTTGCGCTTGTAAGTCATAGTTCGTCCTCCACTTCTTTCATCATGATCGGCAATTGCGTGGTGAGACCTACCACGTCTTCGATGGCAATCTGGAATGCCACCCCTGCTCCGGGATCTTCGTCGAAACGGCCAACGTCGCGAATACGCTCCAAAATCTCCTGCGATCGTTCTTCCACCACCAGAAACAGCAGCAAGTCTCTCTTGGAGGTGATCTCAAGTCCGAGAAAGGACTTCTCCGGTTTCAGGCCCTCGCCGCGCACACTGGTAATCACCGTAGCGCCGGTGGCGCCACCCTCCCTCGCCGCGTCGATGATGGTATCGGTCTTGTCGTCCGGAGCAAGGACGACGATGAGCTTCATTCTCATGACTGGGATCTCCTTCTGAGGCCCATGTTGGCGCCGCGCAGGCGCGAGACAAGTGGAACGATCATGGCGTAGCCGAGTACGGACATGATGGGAAAAACGCTGGCAAACGCGATCAGGCCGAATCCATCGATCAGCGGATTGCGCCCGGGGACCGAGGCTGCAAGCCCCAGGCCCAGGGCCGCCAGCACTGGAACCGTCACCGTGGACGTGGTCACGCCGCCGCTGTCGTACGCCAGCGGAACGATGGTTCGGCTGGAACGAAACGTCTGCACGATGACCACGGCGTAGGCGCCGACGATGTACCACGGTAGCGGCGTGCCCGTGACAATGCGGAAACACCCCAGGGCCACGCCCACGGCGACTCCCAGCGCCACGGCAAAACGCAAGCCCTGGGCGCCCACCGCACCGCCGGAGACCTCCTCCGCCTTGAGTGCGACCGCGATGAGCGAGGGTTCGGCCACGGTGGTGGCAAAACCGATGGCGAAGGCAAAGGCGTAGACCAGCATGTAATCGTCCCACTGGACGCTCGCCGCCGCGGGATCCGTAACCGCAGCGGCGGTCAGTTGCGTCGCCATGGTCTCCCCGATCGGGAACAGCGCCTGCTCGATACCGACCAGGAACAATGTCAGTCCCAGCAGGACATAGACGAAACCCATGACGATGCGCTTCAGGTTGGGAATCCTGCGGCGCAGCACGGCCACCTGGAACAGGACCAGAATCGCGATGATCGGCGCCACGTCAAAGGACGTGGATACACCCGTCTGAACCAGGGTCAGCACGAATTCCATCAGCTCAGCACCCCGCAGGCCATCGCGCCGCTATCCCGCAGAACATCAAGCCACCATCCCGTACGCGAGCACGAAGATCATCGGTGTAAGGCTCGCGAAGGCGATCAGACCAAAACCGTCCAGCATCGGGTTTCGGCCCTTGAGGGACGACGCCAGCCCCACACCCAGCGCAGTCACGAGCGGCACGGTGATCGTACTGGTGGTGACCCCGCCGGAATCGTAGGCCACACCGATGATCTCGTCCGGGGCAAAAAACGTCATTACCGTCACCAGCACGTAGCCGCCAATAATCAAGCGGTGAAGAGGCCAGCCCTTGAGGATACGCAGCACGCCCAGCACGATGGCCAATCCGACCGAACACGCCACGACCATTCTCAGCTCGAAGGCGTAGCGCAGCCGGGCTTCATCCGTCGCCGCAATAGCCCCTGCCTCGGCTGCCACCTCGGCCGCCTCGGCGCCGACGGCGATCAACGCCGGTTCCGCAACCGTGGTCCCGAAGCCGAGACAGAAGGCGAATGCCAGCAACGCCGCCGCGCTGCCCTTCTTGACGAACGCATGGGCGATCGCCTCGCCCAGTGGAAACAGTCCGAGTTCGAGTCCCTGGATGAACAGCGCCAACCCCGCAACCACGCACACCAGGCCCACCGCCACGCCGGCGAGGTTCGGGAAGGGTTGCTGCAGCACCGCGATCTGAAAGAACGCGATGACGATGATGATGGGGGCCAGATCGCGTGACGCCCCGGCGAACCGCCGCGCGAGCGCGTCCAGATTCTTCGTCACCCGCTTCCCCCGGACACCGCGAACCCTTGGTCGGTCAGTTCGTCGCGGTCGTACGCCTGCCGCTCAGCAGGCTATCCAGGATCAGCAATCCCGCGCCGACGGTGATCGACGAATCAGCGACATTGAACGCCGGAAAATACCACTGTTGATAATGAACATGAATGAAGTCGACCACGTGGCCCAGCAGGATCCGGTCGATGACGTTTCCAATCGCACCGCCGATGATCAGCGCCAACGCCGCCGCCAGGCGGTGCTGACCGCGGGCGGGCAGGCGCTTCAGCCAAACTGCCAGGACCGCGCTCACGCCGATCCCCAGCACCGTGAACATCCACCGCTGCCATCCCGACGCATTGCTCAGGAAGCTGAACGCCGCGCCTTCGTTATGGAGCCGCACCAGATCGAACACCGACAACAGGGTGACGGACTGGAACTCCACGAAGTTGCTGGTGATCAGCCACTTCGTCCACTGGTCCAGCAGAATGACGGCCAGTGTGAGCCACAACCAGGCCCAGGCGCCCACCTGCAGCGATTTTCCGGTGCCCTTGCTTGAACTCATGCGAAAACCCTCATCTCACCCGGTCCGTCGACGTTGATTACGCAGCGGCCGCACAGTTCCGGGTGTTCCGCGTTCTGCCCCACGTCGGCGCGCTTGTGCCAGCAGCGCAGACACTTGTCGTTGCCGCTGGTAACAATCACGACTCCAGGCTTTATGTCCGTGGTTGCAACTGCCTGTGAACCCGAGAGTTCTGGAGGAAGAAATTCCGAGGGAGTCAGGACATTGGCACTTGAGGTGATGAAAACGAAACGCAATTCGTCCCCCAGTTGTTTCAGTGTTGCCGCCAGCGATCCGGCGCAGTGGATTTTGACGTCAGCATCGAGCGACGAGCCGATGGTGCCTTTCGCTCGCAAGTCTTCCAAGCGCCCAGTGACGCGCGGGCGAAACTCCCGGATCTTCTGCCAGTCCACGCTAGGCTCGCTGTCGCACGGATCCGGGATCTCATGCCAGGTCGACAGCAACACCGTATCCCCCCGCTCGCCCGGAAGTTCCTGCCAGATCTCCTCCGCCGTAAAGCTCAGAATAGGCGCCAGCCACCGCACCATGGCCTCGGCGATGTGGTACATGGCCGTCTGCGCCGAGCGACGCGGCACACCGGCGGCGGGCGTCGTATAGAGTCTGTCCTTGATCACGTCGAGATAGAAACCGCCCATCTCCACTACGCAAAAGTTGTGGACCTTGTGATAGATCTGGTGAAACTCATAGCGCTCGTAGGCCCTCACCACCTCATCCTGTAACGATCGGGCACGTTCCAGCGCCCATCGATCCAGGGAAACCATGCGGTCGTCGAGCACCTGGTGCCGGTCAGGGTCGAACCCGTGCAGGTTGCCCAGCAGGAAGCGCTGCGTATTGCGCATCCGCCGGTAGGCGTCCGATACCCGCTTCAGGATTTCTCCGGAGACGCTCATCTCGGACCGGTAGTCCGTGGCCGCTACCCACAGGCGAAGGATGTCGGCACCCAGCGTACGGTACACCTGTTTCGGTTCGATGACGTTACCCCGGGACTTGGACATCTTGCGGCCCTGCTCGTCCACGGTGAAGCCGTGGGTGAGCACGCCCCTGTAGGGCGCGCGGCGGTACATGCCCACGGAAGTCAGCAGGCTTGACTGGAACCAGCCGCGGTGCTGATCGGAGCCCTCCAGATACAGGTCCACCGGCATGGATACTTCGTCCCAGAGCGTGCCTACAACATGGTGACTGAAGCCTGAGTCGAGCCAGACGTCCATGACGTCGGTGACCGGCTCGTACATCTCGGCGTCATCACCCAGAACCTCTCGCAGGCTCGGATCGAACCAGGCGTCGATACCGTGTTGCTCCACGATGTCCGCCACCTGAAGCGCCAACGCCGCGGAATCCGGGTGCATCTCGCCGGATTCCCGGTGCACGAACAGCGGAATGGGAACGCCCCATGTGCGCTGCCTGGAAATGCACCAGTCGGGGCGATCCTTGATCATGCCGCGGATCCGCTCCTCGCCCCAGTCGGGCGTCCATTCGACCCCGGTGATTTGCTCAAGCGCCTCGGCCCTCAAGCCACCCTGATCCATGCCGATGAACCACTGCGGCGTGGCCCGGAAGATGACCGGAGTGCGGTGCCGCCAGCAGTGGGGGTAGCTGTGGTCCACGCGTTCGGTATGCAGCAGCGCGCCTCGTTCGCGCAACGTGTCGGCGATGCCGCGGCCGGCGTCGTCGATGTGCTGCCCCGCAAACAGCGGCGTCCCCGGCAGGTACCTGCCGTCACCGCCGACTGGACAATCCAGCGGCAAGTCGTACTCAACCCCCATCGCAAAGTCTTCGTGGCCATGCCCGGGCGCGGTATGCACGGCGCCGGTCCCGGCGTCGGTGGTGACGTGCTCTCCGAGCACCACCGGCACGACGCGGTCGAAGAACGGATGCATTAGTTCCAACCGCTCGAACGCCGCGCCGGGCGCCGTGCCCACCACTGACCAATCGTTGATTCCGTAGCGGTTGGCTACGCTCTCGAGCATGTCCCTGGCGATGAGCAGGCACTCCCTGCCCGCGCCGACATCGGTCTCCACAAGCACATATTGCAGTGAACCATTCAGCGCCACGGCCCGGTTGCCCGGCAGCGTCCAGGCCGTGGTGGTCCAGATCGGGATCGACGCCGGACAATCCGGGGCGGCCGTTCCCAGCGCTTTGCCGAGCGCGCCCCGATCCACCACGGCAAAGCGCACGTCCACGGCGTAGGAACGCTTGTCGCTGTATTCCACCTCGGCCTCGGCCAGCGCGGAGCGGCAGTTCAGGCACCAGTGCACGGGTTTGTATCCGCGGAACACAAGGCCCCGTTCCAGGAGCCTGGCAAATCCACGAAGCTGCTCGGCTTCGTATCGCCGGTCCATGGTCAGGTAGGGACGGTCCCAGTCGCCGATGGCGCCCAAGCGCTTGCGGTCGATGCGCTGACGGTTCACCTGCTCGCCGGCGAACTCGCGGCAGGCCTTGCGGAATTCGCGGGCATCGAGTCCATTGCCCAGTTTGCCGAGGCGGCGTTCGATCTGGTGCTCGATGGGCAGCCCGTGGCAGTCCCAGCCGGGGATATAGGCGGCGTCGTAACCGGCGAGCGTGCGGGATTTGACGATGATGTCCTTGAGCACCTGGTTGAGCGCGTGCCCCAGGTGAATGTCGCCGTTGGCGTAGGGCGGACCGTCATGGAGCACGAAACGCGGCCGACCCTTCGCCGCGGCGCGAATCTGGCCGTAGATATCCTGCTTCTCCCAGCGCTCGAGCATTTCGGGCTCTCGCTTCGCCAGGTTGCCGCGCATCGGAAAGCGCGTTCGCGGCAGGTTGAGTGTGTCCTTGTAGTCCATCATGCCGGCTCAGGCGGCCAATGCCGCGCGGGCGTTCTCCACGTCCTTGTACATCTGTACCTTCATGGTCGCCAGGTCAGCATACTTGCGTTCCTCTCGAAGCCGGCGAATGAAGTGCACGGTGATGTACCGGCCGTAGATTTCCCGATCGAAGTCAAAGATGAACACCTCCAGGAGCGGCTCGACGCCGCCCACCGTCGGGCGGGTCCCGACGCTGGCTACCCCGTCCAGCAGGCCGTCCGAAAGACCGCCTATGCGCGCCGCGAAGATCCCGTCCACAGGCGCCTGCCGACGATTAAGGTTGACGTTGGCGGTGGGAAATCCCAGTTGCTTGCCCAGGCCGATCCCCCGGATCACCCGACCGGAGATGGAATAGTCCCTGCCCAGCATATCCCGCGCCAGGGTCAGATCGCCCTTGTGCAGTGCATCGCGGATGGCGGTACTGCTGACTCGCCGGCCGCGCCAAAAAATTGCGGGGACTTCGGTCACTTCAAACCCCCTGACGGCTCCCGCCTTGCGCAGATCCTGCATAGTACCCAACCGCCTGGCTGCGAAGCGAAAGCCCTCGCCCACCACGACGTGATTCGTGTTCAGGGCGGCCAGCAGTACGTCCTCGATGAATTCCCGAGCCGACTGATGCCTGATACGGCTGAACGACGGGCAGAAAAGCTCGTCCACGCCGAGCCTTGCCAACAGGTGAAATCGTTCGCGGAACCGGGTGAGCCTCGCAGCGGGTCGATCCGGCGAAAAGAACTCCCTGGGCAGCGGCTCGAAGGACAGCACCAGCGTGGGCAATCCGGCCGCGCGGCCGCAGGCCTGCAGTTGACGCAGAATCCCCTGGTGACCCAGGTGCACACCGTCGTAGGCACCCACGGTGACTACGCGTGGGCGCGACTGCGAGCGCTGCAGATGCGACAGGTGGCGGTGGAACAGCATGAAGCGAAAGAGGCAAGGTTTTCCCGGGGAGCGATTATAGGCTGGCCGCCGGGAATTTCCGAAGTGCCGTCAACCGCAGGCCGAGCAGGAAACAGCTCGCAAAATAAACGGCGACCCCGGCGAATACGCAAACGGCGAGCGCCCCGACCCGCTGTGCGACGCTCAACAACAGCCAGTCTCCGGCCCAGTCCCGTAGCCATGCAACGGCGAGGGCCATGACGAAACCGGACACCACAACCTGCAATGCGAGCCGGCCCCATCCCGGTTGCGGGGAATACACCCCGCACGTGCGAAGCCCCCGGTAAAGCAGGCCGGCGTTGAACAGCGCGGAAATCGTCGTCGCCAGCGCCAGACCGGCGTGAGGAGCGTAGAAGTTCATTCGCAACAGGCTCAAGACCAAAACCACGTTCAGAACCATGTTCAACACCAGGGCGTAGATGGCGATGCGAACCGGTGTCTTCGTATCCTGGCGCGCGAAGTATCCCGGCGTCAGCACCTTGACGAGGATGAATCCCAGCAGCCCAAGGGCGTAGGCAATCAAGGCCGCGCTTGCCATGTCGACGTCGGCGGCCGTGAACGCACCGCCGTAGAAGATGGTCGCAAGCAGGGGTTGCGCCAGCACGACCAAACCCAGGGCAGCCGGAAGCGCGATGATGAGCACCAGCCGAAGCGCCCAATCCAGGGTCCCGCTGAACGCCTCCGGCGAGGCCCTTGCATGCTGCTCGGACAGTGTCGGCAGGATCGCCGTCGCCAGCGCGATGCCGAAAACCCCGAGGGGAAACTCCATCAGGCGGTCAGCGTAGTACAGCCAGGAAATGCTGCCGGCGGCGAGAAACGACGCAATCAGGGTATCGAAGAGAATGTTGATCTGCGCCACCGACGAACCGAGCATCACCGGCGCCATCAACTTGAGAATTTTGCGCACACCTGCGTACGCCCATCCCCATCGAGGCCGTGGCAACAGTCGCAGCCGCACCAGGAAGGGCAGTTGGAACAATAGCTGCACCAACCCGGCGACGAACACCCCGGCCGCCAGCCCCAGCCCCGGGCTTGCAAGCCGCGGCGACACCCAACCCGCGAAGGCGATCAACACGAGATTGAGCAGTACGGGTGTGAACGCCGGTACCGCAAAACGCCTGTAAGTATTGAGAATCGCACCGGCCAACGCCGTCAGTGAGATGAAAAACAGGTACGGGAAGGTCAGGCGCAGCATGTCCCGTGCCAACGTGTAACGCCCGTCGTCGCCGATGAATCCCGGCGCGAATATCGCGATCAGTATCGGGGCGGCGATGACACCGACGGCAGTGATTCCGAACAGCGCCAGGCCCAGCGTACCCGTAACCCGGTCCACCAGTTCCCTGGTGTCCTCGGCGCTGCGAGTGGCTCGGTACTCGGAGAACACCGGTACAAAGGCGGCCGAGAAGGCACCTTCGGCAAAGAACCGCCGCAGCAGATTGGGAATCTTGAACGCGACGAAGAATGCGTCCATGAGGGGGCTGGCGCCAAACCAGCGGGAAAAGCCGATATCCCGAGCCAATCCGGAGATGCGGGAGAGCATGGTCATGGCGCCCACGATGGAGGTGGAGCGCAGCAGACCCCTGGGCTCGTTGCCCACATCCTGCACCGAATCTTCCGGCGGTCTGGCCTCTACCACTGGCACTCTCCCTGCACGCACCCATTTCGAGTCGGTTTCGCTCTGATCCGAGTTGGCTTAAGGGCCATGGACATACGAATGCGGACCAAGGTCTGCTGACGCAATCCCACGATAATCTGCGGACCGCTTGACTTGAATTGGTGAGCTACCAATAATACCGCCCTTTCCGGGGTCGACCCCTTCCGATTCCCACGCCCGAGTACCCATGGCCAACATTCAATCGGCAAAGAAACGCGCACGCCAGAACGACAAGCTGCGCGTACATAACGCAGCGCTGCGGTCGCGGTTGCGCACCGCCGTGCGCCATGTGCTCAGAGCCGTAGCCGCGGGGGACAAGGAAGCCGCACAAAGCGGCTACAGCGTGGCCGTGCCGCAGATCGACAAGATGGCGGCCAAGGGGATCATCGCCAGGAACAAGGCGGCCCGTTACAAGAGCCGGCTGAACGCCAGAATTCGCGCGTTGTAGCCTGAGGATTCTTGAGGCCGGTGCGGACTATGCGCCGCCGAAGAGCCTTATCGCGGCGAACAACGCCCCGGCGATGGCGCCTCCAGGTATTCCATGGCCTTGAACGTCAGCGCCTTGGTTCCTTCTCCCGTCGCCGCACTGATTCCGAACACCGGGCCGCGCCAGCCCACCGCCCTGACCAGTGAATCAATCGCATTGTCCCATTGATCGCTTGGCAATAGATCCAGCTTGTTGATCGCGAGCCAGCGCGGCTTTGCCGCCAGGTCTTGCGAATAATCCGCCAGTTCAGCTTCGATGGCCCTGATCGCCGTAGCCGGAGCCGTATTCCCGCCGGACTCGGTCACCTCCACGACGTGTACCAACAACCGGGTGCGCTGCAGGTGCCGGAGAAATTGAATACCGAGTCCCGCGCCCTGGGCGGCGCCTTCGATCAGGCCGGGAATATCCGCGATGACGAAACTGCGGTCCACTTCAATTCTGACCACGCCCAGATGAGGATGCAGGGTGGTGAACGGATACTCGGCCACCTTGGGACGCGCGGCCGATAGCGCCCGCACCAGCGTCGACTTCCCCGCGTTGGGCAGGCCGACCAGACCGACATCCGCCAGGAGTTTGAGTTCCAGGCCCAGGCGCCGCTTTTCGCCAGGATCGCCCGGCGTGAACTTGCGCGGCGCCCGGTTGACGCTGCTCTTGAAACGGGCGTTCCCCAGGCCGCCGCGTCCTCCCTGGGCAACCTTGAGTGACTGACCGGCGGCGGTCAGGTCGCCGAGGGTTTCCCGGGTATCGATATCGGACACCAATGTCCCGGCGGGAACCGGGACATAGATATCCTCTCCCGAGGCGCCTGTGCGCTGTCGGCCCGCGCCCCCGTGTCCGTTCTCTGCGGCAAATCGGCGGCGCACCCGAAATTCAGCGAGTGTATTGATGCCGGACTTCGCGATCAGGTAAACACTGCCGCCGTGCCCGCCGTCGCCGCCGTCGGGGCCTCCCCGCGGCACGTACTTCTCACGGCGAAAGCTGAGGCAGCCGTTACCGCCGCAACCAGCTTCCACCTGTACGGTAGCCTCATCGACGAATTTCATGGGCTCATGCTACGCGGGAAAAGCCCGCGTACTCCACTGGCAGGTTTGCGTGGACAGTATGGATTGCTCGACCCCACCGGGCCCGGCTCGAATCGAGGACTTGCGCTACGAGGGAATTACGCTGACGTACTTTCTGTTCTTCGGACCCTTGGTCTCGAATTTCACGCGGCCCGGAGCTCTCGCAAAAATCGTGTAATCCTTGCCCAACCCGACATTGACGCCCGGATGGAACTTGGTTCCCCGCTGGCGGATGATGATGTTGCCCGCCAGAACGTGTTCACCGGCGTAGCGTTTGACGCCCAACCGTTTGGATTCGGAATCGCGGCCGTTCTTGGAGCTGCCGCCTGCCTTTTTGTGTGCCATGTCTGGACTCCTCCGGGTTCAGGTGGACTCGCCGGCGTCCGCGCTGGTCGTATCATCGGTCTGTGGACCTTCCACCACGGGAGCCTCCGTCTCGGGACCGATCGACGTGATTTCCACCTCGGTGAAATGCTGCCGGTGTCCCATGATCCGCTTGTAGTTCTTGCGACGCTTGAATTTTGTCACCACGATTTTCTTGCCACGCCCCTGGGATGTGACGATCCCCTTTACGAGACTGTCCTCCACCAGCGGCGAACCGAGCTTGACTTCGGCGCCGCCGCCCACCAACAGCACCTGGTCGAACTCCACGGCATCGCCCTCCCGGGCATCCAGCCGTTCCACGCGCACGCGATCACCCTCGCTGGCGCGATACTGCTTGCCACCCGATCGAAACACCGCGTACATGTGGGGAATCTCCTGCAGAGCCGGATTCGCTGAGGATCCTCTAAGAGGCGCGGATTTTATTGAGTTCGTCCACCGGGGTCAATTGCCGTTGGCGGGAACCGAGCGGATCAACCCCGGGTAGTAGTACAGAAGCGTCGCCGTGCGAGCCATGTAGTGCACGTACAACGACGCCCACAAACCATGATTCCCCAACGGCGTCAGCAACCACCACGCGGCCAGAAAGATGGCCAGTGACGCCAGCCCGGCCCGCCTCATGTCAGCCGCACGGGTCGCGCCGATGAATATTCCGTCCAACTGAAATGCCCACACACCGAGCAGTGGGGCCGCTGCCGCCCACGGGAGAAACACTCGCACGGCGTCGCGAACGGCCGGATCCACGGTCAGAATATCCGCGAATTGCGCGCCAAACGCGGCCACGGCGACGGCGATGAAGCCCGCGGTACACACCGCCCAGAGCGTCGCGATCCGTACGGCTACCCTGAGCCCTGCACGCTGAGCGGCTCCCAGTGCACGGCCCACCAGTGCTTCGGTTGCAAATGCGAAACCATCCAGGAGGTACGCCCCTGCCGATACGAAATGCATCAGTACGGCGTTGGCCGCGAGTACCACGTCGCCCTGTTTCGCACCCTGTGCCATGAACCAGGCGAAAACGAATATCAGCGCCAGCGAGCGGATCATGATGTCGCGGCTCACCGCGACCGTGCGTCTCAGGCGTGCTGCATCGAGCCACTGCGTCAGCGACCAGCGCCCGCCCATTCGGCGTATATGGCGCTGAGCGATCGTCAAGCCCACTGCGGCGGCAAGGGATTCGGCCAGCAAAGTGCCGAGCGCAACACCCTGAACATCCCAGCCGAAGACGAGCACGAACAGCGCGTCCAGCGCGATGTTGGTGACGTTGAGCACCAGTTGCAGCGCAAGTCCGGTGCCGGTGCGGCCCAGACCGATGAACCAACCCAGCAGCGCGTAGTTGGCGAGGGTGAACGGAGCGCTCCAGATGCGGATGTCGAAGTACCTGCGCGCGAGCAATTCGACCTGGGCGCTGCCGTCGATGGCGAGAAACGCGGCCTCGCGGATCGGCCATTGGAGCGCGATCAGGGCCGCACCGGCAGCAATCGCAACGAGCAGCGCTCGACCGAGGTTGGCGCATACCTCGTCGATGTCTCCCGCGCCCCAGGTCTGCGCTGTCAGACCGGTGGTCGCCATGCGCAGAAAACCGAACGCCCAGAAAGCGAAGGTAAAGATCAGCGCACCCACGGCGATGGCGCCGATGTAGGCGGGATCGGGTATCTGGCCCACGACCCCTGTATCCACGATTCCGATCAGCGGGGTGGACACATTGGAGACGATCACCGGCAACGCCATCGCGCCCACGGACCGATACGTCACTGGCCTGAGTCGTTCCGCAACCTGCATGACTTGACCGTGTCAGAATTCGAAGGGCTGCGGGGCGGAGGTCGGGAGGGCGCGGGGTGGAAGGGTAAGCGGCTCTCGCCAAACTGCCCCGCATCGGGCATTATGCGCACGATGCAAGCGGCTGAAACCCACCTAAACGCACCGTCTCTGGAAGCGCTCAGGTCCTTGGTTAGTGACGACTGGGCCGCTGTCAACCGACAGATATTCCAGCGTCTTGGCAGCGACGTGGCCCTCGTCAATCAAGTGGCTCACCACATCACCCACGGCGGCGGAAAGCGATTGCGCCCGCTGGCGGTCCTGCTGGCAGCGCGCGCCTGCGGCTACCAGGGAGCCGCACACGTCCCGGTGGCCGTGATCATCGAGTTCATCCATACCGCGACACTACTCCATGACGACGTGGTGGACGAATCCGCGCTGCGCCGGGGAAGAAAGACAGCCAACTCGGTGTTCGGAAATCAGGCCAGCGTGCTCGTGGGGGACTTCCTCTACTCAAGAGCGTTCCAGATGATGATCGAAGTCGGCGAGATGGAAATCCTCGATGTCCTCGCCAACGCGACCAACACGATCGCAGAGGGCGAAGTGCTCCAGTTGATGAACTGCAACAATCCGGACATCGCCGAGACGGACTACCTGGAAGTGATCTTTCGCAAGACCGCCAAGCTCTTTGAGGCGGGCGCCGAGTGCGCCGCGATCCTTGCCGGCAACGACCCCTCGACCCGCCAGGGCCTGATGGACTACGGGCGTCACCTGGGCCTCGCGTTTCAGCTCGTCGACGACGCCCTGGACTACGACGCCAATACCGAGGAACTCGGCAAGAACATCGGCGATGATCTGGCTGAGGGCAAGTCGACTCTGCCGCTGATTTACGCCATGGATCGGGGCAGCGCGGCAGAGCGGCACATGATTCGCGAAGCGATAGAGACCGGCGGTACGCAAAACCTGACGTCCATTCAACTGGCCATACATGCCACCGGTGGGCTGCGGTATACGGCACAGCGCGCACAGGAAGAAGCGGAATCGTCGATCGCGGCCCTGGACCGGGTCCCAACCACTCCATACAGGGAAGGCTTGATCAAACTGGCTCAGTTTGCCGTAATCAGGCGCTTTTGAATTCGTCCGAACCCGACGCCGTGACCGAGCAATCGTTCCCAATCCATCGTGACCGGTTCGATCCGGAGCACTACTGGACCACGGACCAGATCGTAGAATGGGTACGGACCCAGCGCCATCGGGTGATGTACCGGAACGACAGCAAAATCGATTGAGGGGAATGCAACCATGAATTTCTGGACCAGACTTTTCCTCCTGGGCATTGCCGGCACAATGGCCGCCTGTTCCCAGGACGCCGGGCAGGACGCCGGACAGCCCGTCGTTGCCCCTGTGGGCACGCCGGCCGACGCGCGGCCCAACATTCTGTACATCGTCGCCGACGACCTCGGTTATACCGACATCGGCGCCTTCGGAAGCGAAATTTCCACACCGAATCTCGATGAACTGGCCTTCGCCGGCGTGCGCCTGACGAACTTCCACACCCACAGCGCCTGCCAGGCAACCCGCGTAATGATGATGGCCAGCACCGGCGTATCCGGTGCGCTGGAGATCCGTCCGACCCAGCCCAGCCGCGAACGGGCCAATCGGCTGAGCCTGAACTGGGCCATCGTGCCGGAATTGCTCCAGGACGCGGGCTACGAAACCTACATGACGGGCAAGTGGGACCTTGGTCTGGAAGACGGCTATACGCCGGCTACCCGCGGATTCGATCGCTCCTTTGCGCAACTCGGCGCCTCGGCGAGCCATTTCCCCGAGATCCTGTGGGACGACTACAGCCTGTATCGATTGGACGGAGAGATCGTCGAATACGAGGATCTGCCGGCGGACTTCTACTCCACGGACTACTACACCGACAGGATGATCGAGTTCATCGAGTCCGGTGACCAACCGTGGTTCGGCTTTGTGCCGTTCACCACGCCGCATTGGCCGTTGCAGGCTCCCGAGGATTGGCTGGATCGCTACGCGGGCCGCTACGACGAAGGCTACGACGTATTGCGCGAGGCCCGCGTGGCGCGGGCCGGCGAGCTGGGTGTCGTGCCCGAGGGCGCGGTTCTGGACGACTTCGAGCCGGTCGCTCCACCCTGGGACGAACTATCCGCCGAGGATCGGCGAGGTTACGCCCGGGCCCAGGAGGTGTACGCGGCCATGGTGGAGAACCTGGACTTCAACGTCGGCCGTCTCGTCGAGTTCCTGGAGGAAAGCGGTCAACTGGAGAATACCGTCATCATGTTCTCCTCCGACCACGGCGCCTCGACGGCTGCGTACGGCATCGTGCCCAGCGCGCCGAACGCCCATCCGGCGCCACCCGATTTCATCGACAACCGGTTCGAGAACTGGGGCCGCCCGAATTCCTTCGTCGACCACGGCCGCGGCTTCGCCGAAGCGGCCTCCGCACCGCTGCGGGGACACAAGGGTACTTTGAGCGAGGGCGGGCTGCGGGCCGTGGCCTTCGTGCATTATCCCGCAGCCGTCCAGGCCGAACAGGTCAACGGCACGTTCATGAGCATGCTGGACATCCTGCCGACGTTTCTGGATATCGCCGGCACCGCACATCCGGGCGCCGGGGCCTTCCGGGGCCGGGAAATCAACGGCATCCTGGGACGCTCGTTCTGGCCGCACCTGACCGGGGAGTCTGCCGATGTTCATTCGCCCGACGATGCGGTGGGCTGGTCGAGGGGCGCCGGGGGTGCGTTGATTCGCGGAGACTTCAAAATCATCAATACGCCCGCGGCGGGCGGTATGAGTACGGGGACCACTTCGTGGAGGCTCTACAACATCGCCGAGGACCCGGGCGAGCGCAACGATCTGGCGGGCGAACTGCCTGAGCTCACGGCCGAACTGGTCCAGGAGTGGGAGCAGAACTGGCGCTGACCCCGCAATTGCGAGCATCGTCAGGATAATCGCCGACGCAATCTTCGAAACCATGCCTAGTCTCCACTCACTGCCCTGAATCGTCGCAGTTGGTCCTCGGTAGCCGATGGCTGGTGGTGCTGCTTCCACTGGGAGTACGGCATGCCGTAGATGCGCTCGCGGGCCTCGTCGATGTCCACGTCGAGACCGTGTTCGGCTGCCGCAGCAACGTACCACTTGCTCAGGCAGTTGCGGCAGAATTTCGCCAGAATCATCAGCTCGATGTTCTGCACGTCCTTGTGCTCGTCGAGATGCTGCAGCAATTTGCGCAGCACGTCGGCGTCAAGTTGGGTCTGTGTTGCCGTGTCCATGGATTGACCTCGCTGATCGGTCCGGTGCGCTCGTTCGGCGCCCAATCGAGCATTTCACCCGTTTTCCCGAATTTTTTCCAGCGCGATCGGCGGCATGCAGGTGCTGAAGGCATCGCCACCATCGGATAGCACGCCTCCTGGAATTCGTTTAGGATGATCGAAACCGGTTCGCACCCGCGACGAAACCCGCCAACCGGGGTTTGTCGTCAAAATTCATTATCCGGAGGGGCACCACTACCAACTCTCCGAAGACTACCAGCAGCAATTCGGGAGGCTCTCATGAATGTTTTGCGAAGCCTGTGGATCACGGCCGCGCTTGCCACGCTCGGCGCTACCGCCGCATATGCTCAGGACGACGTGCCGCGACTGTCCAACGACCGTCCGGATCTCAACGGCACCTGGTACAACGGCGACGGCGTCCTGCACGTGCGGCCGGTGCAAAAGGGCGCGTCACTTTGCATTCGAGGCTGCGAGGACGAGGCCGAAGGCCCGGCGCCGGCTCGAGTTCCGGCGGAACGGCCGAGTTACAAGCCGGAGTTCCTGGCGGCGGTGCGCAACCTGGACGAACGCCAGGTCGAGGAAGATCCGTCGCTGCGATGCTACCCGCCCGGCGTCCCCCGCGTGGGGCCGCCCGACAAGATCGTCCACGTGCCCGGTCAGGTCGTGTTTCTCTACAACGACATCACCGGCAGCCATTTTCGTACGGTCCCGATGGATGGCCGCGGCCATCGAACCGACATCGGTGCAAGTTATCTCGGCGACTCAGTCGGACGCTGGGAGGACGACACCCTCGTGGTCGAAACGGTGAATTTCAGGAACGACACCTGGCTCACCGACGACGGTTCGTTCCACACCGCCGATCTGCGAGTCGTCGAACGGCTCAGGCGGCAAGGCGGCGAGCTTCACTACCAGGCGACGGCGCACGACCCTGCCGTACTGACCGAGCCCTGGGCGAAACAGGAACGCGTTGGGACGCTGACGGCGCGGGAACTCGTGCCGGCTCCGCCCTGTGTGGAGCGGGACCTGGAGCTCATCATCGACGGCAGCCACCACGATAACAGGCGCTAGCGCGCATCCGAGGAGTCCCGTGACGGGCCATCGGCCCGTGTCCGCGCGCGCCGCCAGGTAGCAGATGACAGGAAAAAACGATGGACACCAGTCGAAACACTCGAGCAATCGTAATTCTTGCATGGCTGCTCGCCCTGCCCCTGTACGCGCCGGCGCAGACCCGTGAGGCGGGACCCTGGTGGCCGGCCCCACACGGACCGGACGATCAGGCGGGCGCCTCCAACTACGTAACGCCCCAGAAGATTCTCCAGGCACTGCAGATTCCCCGGACGGGACAGGCGTACGAACTCGGGCACATGTACGAGGCCAGCATGCCCTCCTACGGCATCCGGCCGTACTATCTCAACGTCACGCCCGGGCCGGTCCCGCAAACGGCAGAGGGCGGTGTTGTTCACCAGGACTATTTCAATGGCTTCATCGGCCAGATGGGCACGCAGTTCGATGCCCTGTCTCACATGGGCCGCAACGTCGAGATGGCGGACGGATCCATCGAGACCGTGTTCTACAACGGCTTTACCGAGGACGAGTTGACCGGCACCAATCGAGGCGCCGGTGGCGTGCAGGCCCTGGGAGTCGAGCACATGAAGCCCTTCATCACGCGGGGGATCCTGGTCGACATCGCCGGGTACAAGAGCGTACCGACGCTGGCGCCCGACTATGAGGTCACGCTGGAGGACGTACTGGGCGCGCTGGAGCGCCAGGGGATGAGCGAGGATACGATCGAACAGGGCGACGCGGTGCTATTCCACTACGGCTGGTCGGTGAATTGGACGAACCCTTCGAGGTACAACGACTCCTTCGTCGGCACGGACGACAACGAGGGCTCTCCGGGGATCGGTGGCGAAGTCGCGCGCTGGCTGGTCACGAAGAGGCCGTCGATGGTGGGTGGGGACTCCTGCTGCGTGCAGATCATGCCGGCCACGGCCTCGGGAAACGTCCACCACACGCTTTTCTTCGACGAAGGCATACCGCTGCTCGAAAACATGGAGTTGAAGGACGTCGCGGCGGACGAGGTCTACGAGTTCCTGTTTCTCAATCTCACGATACGCATCAAGGGTGCGACAGGCTCACCGGTGCGGCCGATTGCCGTACGCTGAGGACGACAGCGACTTTCGGTCGCGTCTTTTCCTGAGTCGAGATTGCGGCTTGATCGCTGTTCAGGGCACACGCGTAAAGGGCCACGCGCCCGAAACATGCACCTCGTCGACTTCGGTCGCCATTTCCCCATCTTCGGCCCTGAAAACGAATCCGAGGCCGCAAATGCACTCGAACGCGGTCTCCGACAGCGCGATCAGCCTGGATCTCTCGGACTCGCCAATCGCGTTTCGCGCATAGGGAGGGGTTCGCAGCAGCGACAGCGCACCGTCTTCCACGGTGACTTCGAGCGTGGTCCACGCGTTCTGCCAATAACCTTCGTACGTTCCGACGTACCTGGCCAGGATCCCCGGGTCCACGTCCACGGCCTTTTCCTCGGCTTCGGAGAACTCGCCACCCCAATGGCTGCGTCCCTCGGAGGCCTCGTTGCAAACGGTCTCGAGCATTTCGTCGTCGACCACGATATCCATCTCGATCACCGCGGTCAGCGGTTCATCGAAGGTACCCGAATCCTCGTACGTCACGTCGGCCTGAATGTGCCCGAAGTCCGGGCGCCGGTAGCGCTCCGTGATGCGCAGGCGCTCGGTGTGCGGCAGTCCGCGGGCGTGCAGCCAGGTCTGGTCGTTGTAGCCGTTGCTCTCCACGACCAGCGTATCGCCGTCCCAGCGGCCGACGGAGTAGCCCGTCCAGGTCGGAAGCGGTTCGGACTCAAGTTCACGGCCGTCCATGAATATCTGTCGGAAGGTCAGGCCGGTGTTGAGGATCGCGATGACGTTGGGATGCTGCACGATCCTTCGCATCCCCTGCGAACCGCCAGACAGGGTGAGGAAGCCCGGCCCGCTCGGCAGGCACCGAAAGCGAGGGTCTTCCAGCAAGAAGCCCGCCTCGCGTTCAGCCATTTGCGTTCGCGCCCATTCCTGGGCCCTGGCCGGATCGAGCAGGGCACCCGACACCTGCGCGGGATACCAAAGACCCGTCAGATCGGGGCGACCATCCGGTGTGCGCGGCGCCGGTGCCGACAGATCGGGCGCGCCGTCCGCCGAACGCGGGATGCCCGGCGTCGGCAGCGCAAACCACTGTGCCATTACCGGAGCGCTAAAGGCCAACAACACCAATATCGCGGGTCGCCGTTTCATGTTGCACCTCATAACAGGTTTCGCTCCGTATCGCGGCACCAATTTACCCGAGCCCCGGCCTCAACGCCATTCCGGAAAACCCGCTGACTTGCGCTCACAGCCCGTGACATCGTCGCTCACGCGTCAGCGCCGATCAGCGCGTTGTCAAGCTCATCCGCCCGCCGCCGGGCCGCCCGTCCCTCGATTCGTGCCCAGTAGTCCACCAGGGACGCGCGCTTTTCGATCGTGCCGAATTCGAAACCCCAGCCGATGTGCGCACCGACGTACACGTCCGCTGCCGTAAAGCGGGATCCTGCCGCGTAGTCCGTCTTCGCAAGCCCGGCCTCCAGCACGTCCATCACGGTGCCGTACGTCCCGTACCCGACCATCCGCTCGCGCTCTGCGGGCACTTCAAACCCCAGGCTCCGGTTGATGATCGCCGCCTCCAGCGGTCCGGCCGCAAAGAACAGCCACCGGTAGTAGGCGCCGCGCTCCCTTGGCGCCGGGGCGAGCCCGGCGTTCGGAAACGCATCGGCCAGGTATGCGCAGATTGCTGCAGTCTCGGTCACCACCGCGCCTCGGTGGCTGATCGCCGGCACCTTGCCCATGGGATTGATGGCGAGATACCGTGGCGACTTCATCTCGGTGGCGTACTCGACGACCTCGGTCCGGTACTCCGCGTCCACTTCTTCCAGCATCCATCGCGCTATGCGCCCGCGCGAATGCGGATGGGTATAAAAAACCAGGTCCTCGTTCATGGCATCCTCCTTTCGGTACGCGGGGCTTATACCGGGGCGGCGGCCCGGGTACAAGTTAACTTTCCCTGTTCAGTACAAAAGAGTGGGCCTGCTCGAGAATTCCTGGCCAGGTGGCGCAATTGGCTGTTGTACCGTAGTTTGTTGCCTGGTGCTCGAAACTGTAGAACAATGCGGTGGAAACTCCGATAACGCCACGATGCACATTTGTTCTGAACAATTTCCGCCAGGCGCCATTGCGGCGGTCGTCGTGCGATGACCTACATGGCCGGAGGTCGGCAGTACGTGGTAATCGCCGCGGGAGGCAACCGGCGTACTTTCACGGAAGGGGGTGACACGCTGGTCGCATTCGCCCTGGCGGAGTGAGGAGCTAATGATTCGGAGAGATTTCATGTTTTCGCCGGCGTCAGCCAGGAACCGATTCCCGTTGCGAACCTGCTGCGGCGCGTTGATTGCCGCGTTCCTTCTTGCGACAGCCTCCGCCTGGGCGCATCACTCCCACCAGAACTACTTTCGGGGCGAATTTACGCACATGGAGGGGACGATCACCGAGGTGCACTGGATGAATCCGCATATAGGACTACTCAGCGTCCTACACGCGGAATCGAAGTGTTACTCATTGTTTTTACTTGATTTATAGAACTTATCCCAACCGATCGACTTACTGCATCTTTTTCCGAGTAAGCATTCCGCAAGCGAATTGAATGCAACTTCAGCGTACTCGTGCTCCGATTTTTGCTGAGTTTATCCGAACCACCCTGAAATTACGGCCGGGTAGGAGGGGTCGTTACCGAGCCCCTCCCCCCGCAGACCCGAGCGTGCGCGATTGACGCACTCGGTTCCTCACCTGACAGGTTCGCTCAAGGAGTTTCGTCCTTGATCCGCAGGTTGAGGAAGACCGCTCCCTCGCCTGTTCGGCTATCCACTGCTGTTTCGTGTACGTGTTTGTGGAACTCAGCGTTTCCTCCAGCGTTTCCCATCAGTGGCTCTGTACAAGTGACGCCCCGCTTCCCTCCAGCGGGTCCCGAGGGCCACGGTTCCCCGCCTTCACAGGTACTATCAAGGCGCTACGACTTCCTGCCCTCGCATGTCCTTCGGCTTATTGTTTTCGCCAGCCGGTTCCACGGGTGCCTGTCGGAATTCGTGTCCGCATCGGGCGGTCCCGCCGCCGTGCAGGCCCGGCGACGGGCCGGGGTCTGGATTTATGCTGGCAATCCCCTTCCAGCGTCGTTGCCCGTGGGCGTGAGCAGGACCTCCCAGGTTCCCAGGCGATCCATTCCGTGACTCTGCGCCGGTCCACGACCCCGGACGACCCGTTGCGCCTCACCAATAGCGGCGCTTCCGGTGCTGCCCCCACACGATTAACAATGAAGGCGTCATCGATTCCGATTTCGAGGCTTCCTCCGCCGCTTCATCACCTGCTGTCTACGCTTCACGACGGGCGTTGCCGCGCGCCACGCAAGACTTGCTTCCGGCTGGCGGGCTGCGCCTTTGCCGGGCGGGAGTCGAACCCGCTGGATCGCTACGAGAGGTTTCAGTTTCAATTCATAGCATTCTCCTCTCCAGGGCTTTCCCTGGCGCAATAACCGTTCCGTCAAGCGGGGATCAGCGTTCATCGTACCCTGTTTTTCCGTAATCGAGCTGGCTGGCGGCTTCGAGTATTTTGTGGCCGGTGCCGGTGAGAAAACCGCTGTGGGGGGCTGGTAACACGATCGGCGTTGCGGTATCGTTGCGCGCATGGCGATTCGTGCAGAGGATGTCCGCACAGAACTGACGCTGATTGAGCGTGGCGATGGCGCCGGGCCGCAGCCTAAGGCGGTGCCGGCGGGTGAGCGGCGCGACTACCGTTTGCTATATGAGCGGGAGGTGGCGCGGGCGGGCGAAGCCGAATCCCGGGCGAAAGCGGCCGAAGCGCGAGCCGAAGAGTTTCGCTGTGCGGAGGTCAGGACGCGTTTCGAATCTGCTTCCTGGAAGCATCGGTACGAGCTCTCCCGGAGGAAGCTGACGAGGGTCGTCGAACAGACGAAGGCAATCCGGGGCACGGGGAACAACGCGCAGTCGTTGCAGGGATCGCAGTACCAGAAAGACACGATCAAGTCGCTGCGCACTGAACGCGGCGAGCTGCGCAAGGAGGTGACGCGGCTGAAGCGGAAACTCGCTGGGGTAGAGAAGCGTCTGGCCATGCAGACGGAGCGCTCGGAGACCCGCCAGGCGGTGATCCAGAGGCAGCATAACCATGGCGCTTGGCTCCGCAGCCAACTGAGGCTGTTTCGCGATCAGTCCGATACGGTTGTGCGGTTGTCGGAGCAAGTCACGGAGCTGCGCTGGCATCTGAAGGCGTCGGAGGCCAGGAAAGCCACGCTGAAGGAACGGCTCGTCAAGCTTCGCGCCACCGGGGCGACGCTTTCGAAGTTGCCGTCCGACGCGGTCGCTCAACTGCGTACCGCCCTGAGGCGATCGCGGCGCCAGAAGACGACGATCAAGTCGCTGTACAAGGACAACGCCCGGCTGCGCAGGGCGGCGCGGGTGTCGGCGACCCGCAAGGAGACGCTGGAGGTCGAGCTCGCCCGGGTTCGCACGATCAACAAGACGCTGTCCAAGACACGCTCCGACGAGGCCGCTCAGCTGCGCAAGACGCTGAGGCGATCGCGGCGCCAGAAGACAACGATCAAATGGCTGCGCACGGCGAACGTCCGGCTGCGCAGGACCGTGCGGGTATCGCAGAGCCGCAAGGAGGCCCTGAACGCGGAGTTGGCGAAGGTTCGTGCGAGTCGGGCCGTACTGTCAAAGTGGCTCTACGGGCGCGGGAGCGAGCAGCGGGACAAGCCGCGCTCGGCGCGCCGGCGCGGCCAGCAACCCGGCGTTCCCGGCCATGGCCGTACCCCGCGACCGGGGCTTGAGGAGCGGATCGAGATCCACCAACCGCCGGCCGACGCGTGCGTGTGTGGCCGCTGCGGTACCCCGTATGTGGCCAACGGGGAGCGTTCCACCACGATCATCGAGATCGACGTGAAGGCGCATACACGGCGCATCGTCCGTCCGCGCTGGCGCCGGCGGTGCGACTGTGCCGATTCCCCGCCGGATGTTACCGCGGCAACGCCGGATCGGGTGTTCGCCCGCACCGCCTACGGCACCACCGTGTGGACGCATGTTCTGTTCGAGCGCTACCTGTGCAATCGCCCCCTGAACGGGGTGGCGATGTCGTTGTCGCATCAGGGACTGCCCATCTCCGCCGGTACGCTGGCCCGCGGGCTGGCGCGGCTCGCGCCGCTGTTCCAGCGGCTGGCGCTGGCGATGCTGGAGCACCAGAACGAGGCGGCTGTGCGCCACGGCGACGAGACCGGCTGGCGTATCCAGGCGCTGCGCCAGGCGGGACGTTCCGGGCGCGCCTGGCTGTGGGTCTCGGTGACCGAGCATGCCGTGTACTTCCACATCGATCCCTCGCGCAGCGCCGAGGCGGCGCTGAAGGTGTTCGGCGGTGCCGTGGGCGTGCAGGTCCTGGTGGTCGATCGCTACTCCACGTACAAGAAGCTGGCCCGCGTGCTCGAGGGCCGGGTGATCCTGGCGTGGTGCTGGGTGCACCAACGCCGGGATTATATCGACTGCGCCGCCGGGCAGGTGGAACTGAGCGAATGGTGTCAGGCATGGTTGGGGCGCATCGCCGCGATTTACCGGCTGAACAAGACGCGGCGGTCGCATTACGAATCCAGAGCCGAGAGGCAGAACGAGGCGTTCGCCACCGCGCAGCGGGTGCTGGAAACCGAGGTCAAGGGCCTGTTCGCCACCGCCGAACGGGAACTGGCGGGGCTTGACGACACCGCACCGGAGGCCGGGCCGCTGCGCTCGCTGCTGAACCATCGCGATGGCCTGAGCGTGTTCCTCGAACGGCCCGAGGTGCCCATGGACAATAACCTGGCCGAGCGCACGCTTCGAAGCGCGGTTATCGGACGGCGCCTGTCGTTCGGCTCCGACAGCGAGGCCGGCGCGCGGTTCACCGCGATGATGTACTCGGTCGTGGGCACGCTCGCGTTGAACGGCCTCAATGTGCGCGCTTGGCTGCACGAGTGGCTCAAGGCCTGCGCGGCCAATGCCGGGCGGGCGCCGCCGGACCTGTCCGAGTGGCTGCCCTGGTCGATGAGCCAGGCGCGCCGACGGACCCTGATGGCCCCGGAATGACCGCCGAGATCGAGTGCCGCTATTACGGACGCCACTTCACGGTGGAGGAAATGGCGCTGCTGCGCGCGCTCATCGCCGGACCCCCCGCGCTGAACCGCTTCGCCCTGTCGAAAGAGTTCTGCCGGCGCATCGGCTGGTACAAGCCCGACGGCGGGCTCAAGGACATGATGGCGCGGGTCGCCATGCTGGCCATGCACCGCGACGGGCGCATCGCCCTGCCGGCGCCGAAGTGGGGACGCAACCCGGCCGTGCCCATCACGTTCGGGCCCGGAACCGACGCGCCGCTGGAACCGCCGCCCGTCACCCTCGATGAGGCGCGTCCGATCCGCCTGCGCACCGTGTTCGGGGCCACTCCCCAGAGCAAGCAGTGGAACGCGTTCATCGCCCGCTACCACTACCTCGGCTACAAGACCCTGGTCGGCGCGCAGATGCGCTACACCG
Source organism: Candidatus Rariloculaceae bacterium (assembly GCA_965262365.1). Classification (GTDB taxonomy): domain Bacteria; phylum Pseudomonadota; class Gammaproteobacteria; order Steroidobacterales; family Rariloculaceae; genus UBA6522. The sequence goes on along the minus strand of OZ253541.1, from coordinate 254,166 downwards.
TCCATGACCGCCACGGTCGCCTGCTGGCCCTGCTCGGCTTCTCCACCGCGGCACGGACACTTGCCCCGCGCGACCGCTTCATCGGCTGGACGCCGGCACTGCGCCAGAAGAACCTGCCGCTGGTGATCGACAACGCCCGCTTCCTGATCCTGCCCTGGATCCGCATCCCCAACCTGGCCTCGCACATCCTGTCCGTCGTCTGCCGACAACTGCCCGGGGAGTGGACCGAGCGCTACAACACCTCGCCGGTGTTGATCGAAACCTTCGTAGAGACCCCGCGCTTCACCGGCGCCACCTACAAAGCCTCCGGGTGGGTCCACGTCGGCACCACCACAGGACGCGGGCGCTACGACCGCGACAGACAATACGACAAGCCGAAAAAGGCCATCTGGCTTCGCCCCCTGCGCAAAGACTGGCAACGAACCCTCAACCGGTAGGTCATCCGAAGACCGACCGGGTTATCAGCCCTCCCTCGCTTGCACCGCGCTCACTGGATCGGCCAAAATCTCCGTCATCTATCCCCGCTTAACGGAACGGTTACGAAATTACGGGTTTCCGTTCGGTTGTGCCGTGGACGTTACCGGTACAGTGTTCCTCCTGCGCACGATTCTACCGGTTGAGCCTGTACTCCCAGTCTTTGTCATGGCGGGCGCAGCCAGAGGTCCTTTTTCGACTTGTCGAATTGTTTGTAGCGGTCGTCGCGCCCGCGTCCCTGGGTGGTACCGACGCGGACCGCCAAGCCATCGGGGGTGATGTCTCCGAACCTCAGGCCACAGATTTCGGCGCGGCGCAATCCGGTGACGGCGACCGGGCCGACGATGCAATGCAGTGCGTGAGGCGCGATCGGCCCGCCGGCATGAGTTGCAACGCGGCCTCCATGCGCATTCCGATCCCGGCGCCGGTCGGCAAGCAGGGGGGCCGGCGTCGATACCGTGCCCGACCCCGGAGCGCCCCTGCGAGGAATAGGGAAAGGTGCGCGCGCGCCGATGCCGACTGCGCCGTGCAGGCCGTGCCGCGCCGGCCCGGCGCCGTTTCTCCCTGTCCGGGGACGGACGCCGCCAAAAGGCGGAGCCTGCTTGTGACCGGGACGGCGGCCGGTGTCCGGGGAGAGGACCGGCCCGGCATCCCATCCGCGGCACCAGCGAGGCGATATCGATGAGCAGAATCACGGACAGGCGCGCGGGTCGCCAGCGGCCGATGTCCGCGGTGTGGCAGGAGAACACCCGCGGCCGGCCGGGGGGTCTGCCGATCCTGTGCCGAGAAAAGACGTGCCGCGGATCGGCTGCGCGCCGCCCGGCGCCGCGACGCCGGCATCAAGCGCGTCAGGGACACGCCGGCGACGGCGCCCGGCATTCGGGCGTCGGGCGCGGCGCCGCGTCCCCGTAGAGCGCGCCGCCGCTTGAGGCCAGCACGAACCGGCGCACGCCGAAGGCCCGGCACCGCTGAAGCACGTTCACCGTGCCGCACACGTTGACGGCCGCGCCCCGGGCGGGCGTTCGCACCGATTCGTCAACCGCGGTCCGTGCGGCGAGGTGGAACACCGCTTCGGGTTGCGCCGCCGCGAACACGCCGGAAAGATCGCCCGTGACAATGTCGCGCGCATACACGACGGCGCGGACATCCACGTCCTCGGCGCATCCCGTGGAGCCATCGTCGAGCACCGCGACCCGGTGCCCATCCGCCAGCAGCCGTGCGACCAGCGCCGAGCCGATGAAGCCCGCGCCTCCGGTGACCAGAACGTTCACGGCGCGGGGCGCCGGACACCGGCCCGCCGCGCCGTCTCCGAGAGCCCCGTCGTCACCTCGGCTGTGCCCGCACGCTCACCGGCCATGCACGCCGGCGTGGCGTTCACCACCGCAGCGCGCCGCGAAGCTGCACCGCGTGCTCCGGTGCGCCGCGACCGTTCTCACGGCGGCCGAACTCAAACCCCGCCTCCACGTTGGGGCCGGCGGTGAGCTTCACGCCCAAGCGCAACGCCCGGGCGCCGTCGCCCGCCTGCGCGGCGATGAACGGCGCCCACAGCGCCGCCTTGCGGCGGCCCGCAATCCCGTAACCGAGTTCCGCCTGGAAGCGTTGCGCGGCATCGAACGGGGCGGTTCGCGCCAACCCCGAGGCGTTCTGCCGGCTCCACAACGACTGCACGCCGCTTTGGGTCGATCCCCAGGCCGAGCCGAGCTTCATCGACAGCCCTCGCCCGTTCTTGCCCGGGGTGTAGGCGAGCGAACCGCTGAAGCCCCATTCCTCGTACTCGGTGTCTTCGTGCGCCACGAGCGCGCGCGCGTTGACGTCCACCGACAGATTCCCCGCCGCGTAGCCGAGCCCGCCGCCGACCTCGAGCCCCGCGCCGGTCTCCGCATCGCCTGCGTCGTAGCGCAGTCCCGCCTCCAGCGTCGGCTTCAGCACCCCGCCGCCGGCCAGCGGCATCGAACCGGAGCCCTCCAGCGTCAGCCGCACCCGGCCGGTCGCGCCTTGCGCGCCCGACAGCCCGAGCACGGCTTCCGAGTCCGTGCGCGTCAGCAGTGCATCGGAGCGCAGGGCCAGTTCGAACCGGCCCGCGTCGCCGGAGCGCACCGACAGGAGTCCACGACCGCCGAACGCGGCCATGCGATTCGACAGGTCCGTCTCGATCGCCGACGCCGCGCCTTGCGGGGTGAGCCGCAGTCGTCCTTCCCCGTAGCCGAACACGCCCCACAGGCTGGTCGTCTCGTTCAACTCGAAGTGCGCATAGGGATTCAGGCTCGTCAGGGTGCTTCCCACGGACCCGCCGACGGCACCGGAGCCCTGGTAGCCGCCCAAGCCCTCGCTGTAGGACAGGGTCGAGCCCACCAGCCAGCGCCCGTACCGCTTGTCCAGGCCCAGCATGGCCGTGGTCACCTCGCCATCGAGCGACAGGCCGCCGTCACTGCCTTTGAAGCGCGTGGTCGCCGTCTCGCCCCAGGCCGTCAACGGGCTGGAAGATGGGTTCTCGGCTGCGCCGAAGGTGTGGAAGAAGGAACTGCCTATCAGCACATCACGCAGACTCGGCAGTGCAATGGAACCGCCCGTCAGCACATCGCGCAGACTCGGCAGCGCAAAGGAACTGCCCTGCAGCGCATCACGGAGATTGGACAAAGTATCGAAGCCATCTGAGCTGCGGGCATGACGAGCCGTCATGTCGCCCGGCAGCCCCAGGGGATCGAGTCCCGCGGGCGTTGACGCGGAGGCCGCGCCCAGCCCATCCGGGTCCGCAAGACTCGTGTACAGGCGGTCCAGGCGCAACCCGCCCAAGGTGATGTGCTCCTCGCTCGGTCCGCGTTCCAGCCTTCGCGCCACGGCCTGCGCCACATGGTCCGAAGCCGCCCGCCCGAACCGTGCCAGCCAGGCACTGGGTATGGGATCGCTGTTGACGATGACGCCAAGCGCCTCGCCATCGTGGATTCTCGCGTTGAACGCGTTCGAAAGGATCAGCGTCAGCGTTTCCTCGCCCTCGTCGTGGCTGTCGTCAAGCACTCTGACCTGTACGCTGGCCGCGGTTTGCCCCGCTTCGATGCTGAGCGTGCCCGACACCGCCTCGTAGTCCTCTCCGGCCGTGGCCGTGCCGTCGGCGGTCTCGTAGTCCACCGTGACCGTCTGGTCTGCCGCCCGGGCGAGCGTGACCTCGAACACCAGCACCGCACCCGGCCCTTCGCCGACTTCGGTGTCGACCGCGGACAGCGCCTGCTCGATACGATGCACGGTCACCGACGGCGCTTCGGAGAGCGGGCGGTCATCGATCGTGCAGATGGCCCCGGGCTCATCGCATGCAAGGGCCACCACCGGGGAAATCGTCACCGGCTCCTCCGAGTCGGGCACGACGCGTATCGCCCATTCGGTGGCAAGGTACTCCCCGCGTCGGTCCCGGGCCGGCCGGATGGCCTCGATGGAGCCGCCCGTCACCGTGAACGCGTGCTCGAGCAGGTTCCGTTCGCCGATGACCTCGATCAGGTCCACGGTCTCGCTGAACTGCAGGTGGACCTGGAAGTGGCTTTCGCTGCCCTCGTGTGCGCCCGGGATCGTCGACCAGCCTGCCGTGAGATCGGGCTGCTCGATCTGCCCGCCGACCACGGCGGCTTCGGGGTGCGCGAGGTCGACTGCGGGTCCGCTGAAGCTGTCGATCGCCCCGCCGTTGAGCGAGAGACTGTCGGCCAGCAGCGCGATGTTGCGAATCGGGCTCTCGTTGGCCGTCACCGGGTGCTCGAACACCAGCGTGTTCTCGTGGGCCACGTGCGAGAAGGGCACGGTCACCTCCACCGCTGCCTCGCCGTCGGTAGACTGTTCGATCGCCTCCTCGCCGTTCGAGGACTGTCCCATCGTTTCCGCCTCGCCGAGGGTGAGGGTGACGCCGGGAACGCCATCGGCCGTGTCTACACCGATCCGCTCGTCGAATTGAAGCGTCACGCGGATCGGTTCGCCGGCGGTCCACTCGCCGTTGCGGTCGCCATCGGCTTCGATCCCCACGGCCACGACCTGCGACCGGCGGACCGGCTCCGCGGTAGCCGTTTCGCAGTCCACCGCGTCGGACGTTTCGCGCCGGAACTCGGCTGAAGCCCGGTTGCCCACGGACGTCTCCCCATGGGTCACGACATCGGACGCAACGCTCACCGCCACGGGTTCGCCCCACACGCTCGGGGTGATCCGCACCCGGTATCCGAGCTGCGTGTCGTACGGCCGATCGAGCAGTTGCGCCGTGGCGTTCACCAGCGTCAGGTCGCTGGCAGGATCGAAGTCGTTCACCGGCTCGTATCGCAGGTACTCCGGCGACGCCGTGGTGAAGCCGACGCTAATGAAGAAGGATCCCGCCTCGTCCCCGGTGGTCGCCGGATCGTCAAAGTCGCGGCAGATGAGATCCGGCACCGGGGTATCGCCGGACAAGCCGCTGGCCCCGGCGGTCACGACCGTGCGAAGCGGCTTCGACGAATCGACCAGCACCGCCTGGGCGTCGTTCGAGACCAACCAGACACCGTCATGGTTGGCCCGCATCCTGAAGGCGTAGCGCTGGTTGTCACCGATCGATGTCAGCCGGACACCGATGCCATCCTCGCAATCGACCTCCGAAGAGCCGCTGCCGCTGGATTGCCACGGCAGGACGCTCAAATCAACCGAACCCGACGAATGAACCGGCGTCCATGCCATGGCGACGTCGCCGAATTCGCTCGCATTCACCGCTGCCGGGATCCATGCCATGGCGACGTCGCTGAGCTCGCTCGCATCCACCCCTTCCGGGACCCAGCACAGGTCGATGCCCGGGACCGGGTCCGCAGTGGCCTCAAGCATCGTGTCCGCCGTGTCCTCCGACATCGACTCCATCGCCTCCTCAGGCATCGTGTCCGACGTGTCCTCGGGCGCAGTTTCCAACAAGTCGTCGGGCGACAGGGCAGTCGCGGTTAAACCCACTACCGTGGCCGTCGCGCTCGCCTGCAAGGTGACCGAAGGCAGTCCGGCGCCGTTCTCGCCCACCGCCGATACTCGATAGCGCCGCGTTTCGGCGAAGTTAAGCCCGACATCGTGCCGGTAGGCGGTCTCGATGGTTTCCGTGCTGTCGGTGCTGTCGGTGCTGTCGGTGCTCTCGGTATTGGCCTCGACTTCGGCCCAATTGGCGCCGCCGTCATAGGAGGCTTCGACGCGGTAGCCGAGCACCGTGTCCTCGACCGCAGACCAGGTCAGATCGACATGGGTCTCGGTGGCCGTAGCGCTCAGGTCGGTCACTTGCGCGGGCAGCATGTCTTGCGAAGCCACGTCGTTGTCGGAGACGGTCACCGAGATTGCACCGTCGGCCAGTGACGCGTATTCGGCGCCCTGCGTGGCATGAGAAACGATCGAGGAGTCGTTGTAGGCGTCGTCGTCCTCGGTCGCAGAAACCGTCATCGTCTGCGCCGAGTCCCAATCGGACGGCGTGAACGTCAGGCTGGGCGGCGTGAAGGTCAGGTCGGGGCTGCCGCTCACCGCGGGCGTCACCGTCACGGTCTGCGTCGGCTCGGTGTCGAGCACCACGGTGTAGGTTGCGCTCGCACCCTCTGTGAGGGTCAGGTCGTTCGGCGAGACGGTCACGCCGCGCTCGTCGTTGTCGGCGATCACCAGCGTCGTGCCGATCACCTCGAAGCCGGCAACCTGGCTCGTTCCGGTAATCGACACTGCCTCGACGCGCTCGTCAATGAGATCGTCCATGGGCGTGAGCGTGAAGGTCTCGGTGCCGCTCGCCTGCCCGGCCGGGATCGTCAGGCTCAGGTCGTTCACCGCAACGTAGTCGGTGCCCTCGGTCGCCGCGTCGTCGGGGGCGCCCACGTTCACGGTGAAGGTCGTGGGTTCGTCTCTCGTCACCCCGTCGAGCGTGCCCGTCACTGTCACGCCGGTGCCACCGGCACCCTCGTCCACCGCCGCGGGGTTCACCGTCAGCGTCACCGCCGTCTCATCGTCCTCGACCGTTACCGGGATGTCGTGGGCCGTCACGCTGTTGGCGCCGTAGTCCGCGCCGGCGACCGCGTGCCCGATCGTCGCCGTGTCGTTGGCCGCATCGGCATCCTGAGCCGCCGTCACCGTCACCGTCTGCGCCGTGTCCCAATCGGACGGCGTGAACATCAGGCTCGACGGCGTGAAGGTCGCATCGGCGCTGCCGTTCACCGTGGGCGTCACCGTCACGGTGCCCGTCGGCTCGGTATCCAGCACCACGGTGTAGGTCGCGCTATCGCCCTCCGGGAGGGTCAGGTCGGTCGGCGAAACGGTCACACCCCGCTCGTCGTTGTCGTCGATGACCAGCGTCGTGCCGATCACCTCGAAGCCGGCGACCTCGGTCGTGCCGGCGATCGACACCGCCTCGTCGGGCTCGGCGACGAGATCGTTCACGCTCGTCAGCGTGAAGGTCGCCGTGGCGCTCGCCTGGCCGGCCGGGATCGTCAGGCTCAGATCGTCCACGGCAACGTAGTCGTTGCCCGCGATCGCCGCATCGTCGGAGGCGCCCACGCTCACGGTCAGGGTCGTGGATTCGTTTCTCGTCGCGCCGTCGAACGTGCCCGTCACGGTCACAGTGGTGCCGCCACCGCCCTCGTCCACCGCCGCGGGGTTCACCGTCAGCGTCACCGTCGTCTCATCGTCCTCGACCATCACCGACACATCGGCCGCCGTCGCGCCGTTGGCACCGTAGTCGGCACCGGAGACCGCGTGCAAGATCGTCGCTGTGTCGTTCGCCGCATCGGCGTCATGGGCCGCCGAGACCGACACCGTCTGCCCCTGGTCCCAGTCGGAAGACGTGAAGGTCAGACTCGACGGCTCAAAGGCCACATCGGGGCTGCCGCTCAACGACGGCGTCACCGTCACAGTCTCCGTGGGCTCGGTATCCAGCACCACGGTGTAAGTCGCGCTACCGCCCTCGGAAAGACTCAGGTCGGTCGCCGAGACGGTCACGCCGCGCTCGTCGTTGTCGGCGATGGACAGCGTCGCGCCGCTCACCCCGAAGCCGGCGGCCTCGGTGGTGCCGGTGATCGACACCGCCTCGACGCGCTCGTCGATGCGATCCTCCAGGGGCGTGAACGTGAACGTCGCCGTGCCGCTGGCCTGCCCGGACGGGATCGTCAAACTCAGATCGTCCACGGCAACGTAGTCGGCGCCCGCGATCGCCGCGTCATCGGAGGCGCCCACGCTCACGGTGACGGTCGTCACCTCGTCTCTCGTTACGCCGTCGAACGTGCCCGTCACGGTCACGCCGATGCCACTGCCGTCCTCGTCCACCGCCGTGGGGTTCACCGTCAGCGTCACCGCCGTCTCATCGTCCTCGACCGTCACCGACACATCCGCCGCCGTCGCGCCGTTGGCACCGTAGTCGGCGCCGGCGACCGCGTGCCCGATCGTCGCCTTGTCGGTCCCCGCGTCGGCATCCTGGGCCGCGGTCACCGTCACCGTCTGCGCCCGGTCCCAATCGGCCGCGGTGAACGTCAGTGCCGTGTCCGCCGACTCGTCCGCGCTCACCGTTACGTGCGCACGACCCCTCACCGTCGGCGTCACCGTCACGGTGTCCGTCGGCTCGGTCTCCAGCACCACCGTGTAGGTCGCGCGCTCGCCCTCGACGAGGTTCAGGGCGGTCGGCGAGACGGTCACGCCGCGCTCGTCGTTGTCTTCGATGGACAGCGTCGTGCCGGTCACCTCGAAGTCGGCGACCTCGGTGGTGCCGGTGATCGACACCGCCTCGTCGGGCTCGTCGATGAGATCCTCCATGGGACTGAACACGAAGCTCGCCGTGGCGCTCGCCTGCCCGGCCGGGATCGTCAGGCTCAGGTCGTCGACGGCAGCGTAGTCGGTGCCCACGACCGCCGCGTCGTCGGCAGCGCCCACGCTCAGGGCGACGCTCGTGGGCTCGTCTCTGGGCACGCCGTTGAGACGGCCCGTCACGACCACGCCGGTGAAGCTGGCGCCTTCCCCGATCGACGTGCGGTTCAGCGAGAGTTCCACACCGGTCGAGACCACATCATCGTCATCGATGGTGACCGTGACGGCGTCGGCCGTCACGCCGTTGGCTTCGTAGTCGGCGCCCGTGACCGCATGCACCAGCGTCACGGTGTCGTCCTCGACATCTTCGTCCTGGCGCGCCGTGACCGTCACCGACTGCGGCTCGTTCCAGTTGGAGGTCCTGAAGCTGAGGAATGACCGGTTGCGCCTCAGGTCCGTGCCCGTCGTGCCGGAAATCGTCACCCTGACTGAACCGGTCGGCCTGGAAGTCAGAACCACCGTGTAGGTGGCACTGTCGCCCTCGGATACGGTCAATGACGTGGGATTGACCAACACCCCGCGTTCGTCGTCGTCGCCGATCGTGATGCTGGTCCCGGTCACGGTGAGGTCCTCAACGGTGGTGGTTCCGGTCACGGTCACCGTCTCGTCGCCCTCGACGATGCCGTCATCGGTGGGCTTCAGCGTAAAGGTCACGGTCCCCGAGGTCTGTCCGGCGTCGATGCTCAGCTTCAGCTCGCCCACCGCGGCGTAGTCGGTGCCCGCCACGGCGGAGTCCCCACCGGCGCCGACCGTCAGGGTCACGGTGGTATCGGCGGTCCGCGGCGCCGCGTCCAGCGTGCCCGTCACCGTCAGGGTGGTCGCCCCGGCGCTTTCGTTTACCGTGGCCTGGTCGACCGTCAGCATCACCGCGGTCGAATCGGTGCGGTCATCGCCCGTGCCGGAGGCCTGCACCGTCACGGTGTAGGTCACGCTGGCCTCGTTGTAGTTGGCGGTAGACGCCGCCGTGGCGGTGACCACGCACTCGCCCGCGCCCACCAGGGTCAGCGCGCCGGTGGAGGAGTCGACCGAACACACCGTCGAGGGCGTGGCCGCGTACGACACGGTCGTCTGCACGCCCGTGGGCGCCGTCACCGTGGGGGCCGCGGACCCGAAGGTCACGGAGGAAGCGCTGTACTGGAACCCGGTCAGCGTCTGGTCCCCCCTGGCCACCGCCGGAAACGCGATCGACACCGTGGCGGTGTTGCCGGCGGCGTCGCTCACCGTCACCGTGGCACTGGCGGCGTTCGTATTGGCCGCGTCAGGCCTGCCGCCGATCGCCCCGGTGCCCGTATCGAGGCTCAACCCCGAGGGCAGCCCGATAACCGCGTATGTATCGATGCCGACGCCGCCGGTGGGACTGATCGCACCGATCGCCACACCCACCGTCAGCGACGCAGGCGCGGTGTACGTCGGCGCCGTCGGCGCGGTCAGGTCCACCGTCAACGTGCGCTCCACATCGGCGGGGGCGGTTAAGCCGCTCTTGGAGGCCGACACGGTCACATCGACGCTCGTGCCGGTGATGTAGGCCGCATTCGGGGGCACGGTCACCGACCAGGTCGCCGGATCCGCATCGGTCGACGTTGCCATCAGGTTCGTGCTGCCCACCGTCACCGTGACGTCCACGCCACCTTCCGATCCGGTGTCGCCGGTAATAGTGAACCCGGACGCCTTCTCGGCGATGTTGACGGTGCCGTCGCCCGCGATGTCATCGACGTTCAGCACCAGCCCGTCCGCTGTCTGCACTGTCACGGTGTAGGTGGCACTGGCTTCGCTGTAGTTGTCGCTGGCCCCGGCGGTGACGGTGACGGTGCAGGTGCCCACACCAACGAGGGTCAGCGCACCGGTGGTGCCGTCGACGCTGCACACGGTCGAGGGATCGGCCGCGTAGCCGAGCGTCGTCTGCGCGCCCGTGGGCGCGGTCACCGTGGGGGCCGCGGACCCGAACGTCACGGAGGAAGCGCTGTACTGGAACCCGCTCAGCGTCTGGTCGCCCTTGGCCACGGCGGGGAAGGCGATGGACGCGGTGGCCCTGTTGCCGGCGGCGTCCGTCACCGTCACCGTCGCGCTCGCCGTGCTCGCATTGGCCGTGTCCGGCGTGCCGCCGATCGTGCCGTTGCCGGTGTCCATGACCAGCCCCGAGGGCAGGTCGGCGACGGCGTAGGAATCGACATCAACGCCGCCCGTTGGGCTCATCGCCGCGATCGCCACCCCCACCTTCAGCGAATCCGGCGCCGTGTAGGTCGGCGCCGTCGGCGCCGTCAGGTCCACCGTCAGCGTGTCCGTCACATTGCCGGGCGCGGTAAAGCCGCTCTTGGAGGCCGACACGGTCACATCGACGCTCGTGCCGGTGATGTAGGCCGCATTCGGGGGCACGGTCACCGACCAGGTCGCCGGGTCCGCATCGGTCGACGTTGCCATCAGGTTCGTGGCGCCCACCGTCACCGTGACGTCCACGCCACCTTCCGATCCGGTGTCGCCGGTGATAGTGAACCCGGACGCCTTCTCGGCGATGTTGATGGTGCCGTCGCCCGCGATGTCATCGAGGTTCAGCACCAGCAGGCCGGCGGCCTGCACGGTGAGCTCGAAGCTGTCGCTGGCTTCGTTGTAGTTGTCGCTGGCCTCGGCGGTGACGGTGACGGTGCAGGTGCCCACACCAACGAGGGTCAGCGCGCCGCTGGTGCCGTCGACGCTGCACACGGTCGAGGGATCGGCCGCGTAGCCGAGCGTCGTCTGCGCGCCCGTGGGCGCGGTCACCGTGGGGACCGCGGACCCGAACGTCACGGAGGAAGCGCTGTACTGGAACCCGCTCAGCGTCTGGTCGCCCTTGGCCACCGCCGTCGTCGCCGCGCTCGTGAGCGGACCCTCGTCATGGTCCTCATCGTCGACAAAGCTCGCCGTCACCTTGATCGTGTGACCGACATCGGCCGCCGCCAGCGTGTAGGTGCTCGACATCTCGCCGTCGATGTCGCCGTCGCTGCCGCTCACCACGCGCACCCACTGCCAGGTAAAAGACCCGACCGTCGGAAGGCCGTCCGCATCCGCGATGTCGCCCACGCCGGCCGTCAGCGTCTGGCCCACCGTCGGCGTGCCGGCGATCGCGGGCTCGCCCGTCGCCGCGTCGTTCACCGCCGTCACGTTGACGGTCATCGTGTAGGCCGACGCGCTGTCGTCGTCGCCGTCGTTGACCGTGAACGTGAAACTGGCGAAAGCGGCGCCGTTGGCGTTCGCGGGCGGGGTGTAGAGGAGACTGCCGATGCGGGCCGCGGCAATGACCCGGTTCGCCGTCACCGCCGTTCCCGAGAGCGCGAGAGTACCCTTGTCGGCGCCCGGCAACGTGACGATCTTCACGCTCGAGAGCGTGTCGTCCGCATCCGCATCCGAAAAGGAGAAGTCGCCCGCCCCGAAGGTGTACTCCGTGTCCTCATTCGTGGTGACGTCGCTGTTCGACGAGGTCGGCGCCCTGTTCGGCGCCTCGCCCACCGTGATCGTGAAGGTGTCCTCGGCCGACGCGCCGCTGTCGTCGCTCGCGGTCACTGTTACGCTCAGCGCGCCGGCATCGCCCGGCCCGGGCGTGCCCGAAAACGTCCGCGTGCCGGCCGTGAACGTCAGCCAGGAAGGCAGCGTGCTGCCGTCGTCCAGTGCGGCGGCGTAGGTGAGCGCGTCCCCGTCGATGTCACGGAATGTGTTCGCCGGGAACGGGTAGCTGAATGCCGTGCCCGCCGTCGCCGTCTGGTCCGGAATTTCGTTCCGCACCGTCGGCGCGTCGTTCACCGCCGTCACGTCGATCGTCATGGTGTACGCCGCGGCGCTGTCGTTGTCGCCGTCGTTGACCCGGAACGTGAACGAGGGGGAGCCGAAGGCGTTGTCCGGCGGGGTGTAGGCCAGCTCGTTCCGGTCGATCTCCGCCTTCGTCACCGTCTTCGGCAGGTCGTTCGCGGCGATCGCCGTGCCGTCCACCGCCAGCGCGCCCTTGCCCGACCCCGGCAACGTGACGATCTTCACGCTCGACAGCGTATCGCCGTTATCCGTGTCCGCGAAATTGAACTCCGACGCGGCGAACGCGTGGGCCGTGTCCTCCGCCGTCGTCACCGTGTTGTCCTCCGCCGTCGGGCTGGCGTCGTCGTCGGCGATCGTGCCGGTGGCCGTGGCATCCGAAAGCGAGGCGTTGCCGCTGGCGTTCGAGAGCGTCACCGTGAACGTCTCGTCGGCCTCGTCCAGTTCGTCGCCCGTCACGTTCACCGTGACGGTCTTGTTCGTCTCGTTCGCCGCGAAAGTCAGCGTCCCGGAAGCCGCCGCGTAGTCCGTGCCCGCCGTCGCGGTGCCGCCCGAGGTCGCCCAGTCCGCCGTCACCGTCCGGGCGCTCGCCGGCGACAGCGTCACCGCGAACGTCATTGCCGTCGTCCCGGAATCGCCTTCCGCCACCGTCGCGTCGGCGATCGAAAGCCCGGGCGCGGCGTACGTCGAGGTGGCTTGTGCGCCCGCCGTGTTGCCGTTGCCGGCCGCATCGGCCGCCGCACCCGCCGCCACGTCCACCGTCACCGCACCGTCGGCCACCGGCGCGATCAGCGCGGTGTAGAGCGTCGTGCTCGTCGCCGAGAACGACGAGGCCGCGCCGTTGCCCACCGCGATGTCGCCCAGCGCGAAACCCGTCACCGCCTCGGAGAAGGTGAACGTCGCCGTGAACGCGGCGGTGCTGTTCGCCGGAACGCCCGAGATCGTCACCGCGGGTTTTGTATTGTCCACGACATAATCGTTGTCGTCGGTTCCCGTCGGCGTGGTGTTCGTCAGGTCGTTGTCCGCCGTGTCCTCGATGTCGTGATTGGCCGAAAAACCCAGCGTCGCCGTGGCGTTCAGGCCGGCCAGGTTGCCGCCGGACGCGGTGACGTCGAAAACCGTCGAAGCCGTCTCGGTGCGGACCGTCAGGCCGGCCGTCGTGCCGCTGACCGTAAAATCCGCCGCGCCCACGTTCTTCACGTCTTCGTCGAACGTGACCCGCCAGGTCAGTTCGTCGGCGTTGCTCGGCGACGACGACGGGGTCTGGCGCCCGATCGACGCCACTCTCGGGGCGGTGGTGTCGTTCGACCGGATCGGCCCGACCCCGTCGCTCTTCAGCGGTCCCTCATCGGTGCCGGCGGCGTCCCGAAAACTCGCCTCGACCTTGACGGTCTTGCCCAGATCCTCGGTGACCAGGGTGTACGTGCTCGCGGTCGCGGTCGCGATGTCGGTCTCGGTACCGCTGTCGTCGCGCACCCACTGCCAGGTAAAAGCGCCGACCGACGGAAGGCCGTCCGCATCCGCGATGTCGCCCACGCCGGCCGTCAGCGTCTGGTCCACCGTCGGCGTGCCGGTAATCGCGGGCTTGCCCGTCGCCGCGTCGTTCGCCGCGGTCACGTCGATCGTCATGGTGTAGGCCGCGGCGCTGTCGTTGTCGCCGTCGTTGACCTTGAACCCAAAGGTCGCATACGGGTCGCCGTTGGCGTTGTCCGGCGGGGTGTAGGCCAGCTTGTTCCGGTCGATCTGCGCCTTCGTCACCGTCTTCGGCAGGTCGTTCGCGACGATCGCCGTGCCGTCCACCGCCAGCGCGCCCTTGCCCGACCCCGGCAACGTGACGATCTTCACGCTCGACAGCGTATCGCCGTTATCCGTGTCCGCGAAATTGAACTCCGACGCGGCGAACGCGTGGGCCGTGTCCTCCGCCGTCGTCACCGTGTTGTCCTCCGCCGTCGGGCTGGCGTCGTCGTCGGCGATCGTGCCGGTGGCCGTGGCATCGGAGAGCGAGGCGTTGCCGCTGGCGTTCGAGAGCGTCACCGTGAACGTCTCGTCGGCCTCGTCCAGTTCGTCGCCCGTCACGTTCACCGTGACGGTCTTGTTCGTCTCGTTCGCCGCGAAAGTCAGCGTCCCGGAAGCCGCCGCGTAGTCCGTGCCCGCCGTCGCGGTGCCGCCCGAGGTCGCGTAGTCCGCCGTCACCGTCCGGGCGCTCGCCGGCGACAGCGTCACCGCGAACGTCATTGCCGTCGTGCCGGAATCGCCTTCCTCCACCGTCGCGTCGGCGATCGAAAGCCCGGGCGCGGCGTACGTCGAGGTGGCTTGTGCGCCCGCCGTGTTGCCGTTGCCGGCCGCATCGGCCGCCGCACCCGCCGCCACGTCCACCGTCACCGCACCGTCGGCCACCGGCGCGATCAGCGCGGTGTAGAGCGTCGTGCTCGTCGCCGAGAACGACGAGGCCGCGCCGTTGCCCACCGCGATGTCGCCCAGCGCGAAACCCGTCACCGCCTCGGAGAAGGCGAACGTCGCCGTGAACGCGGCGGTGCTGTTCGCCGGAACGCCCGAGATCGTCACCGCGGGTTTTGTATTGTCCACGACATAATCGTTGTCGTCGGTTCCCCTCGGCGTGGTGTTCGTCAGGTCGTTGTCCGCCGTGTCCCCGATGTCGTGATTGGCCGAAAAACCCAGCGTCGCCGTGGCGTTCAGGCCGGCCAGGTTGCCGCCCGACGCGGTGACGTCGAACACCGTCGAAGCCGTCTCGGTGCGGACCGTCAGCCCGGCCGTCGTGCCGCTGACCGTGAAATCCGCCGCGCCCACGTTCTTCACGTCTTCGTCGAACGTGACCCGCCAGGTCAGTGCGTCGGCGTTGCTCGGCGACGACGACGGGGTCTGGCGAGCGATCGACGCCACTCTCGGGGCGGTGGTGTCGGGCGGCTCGCCCACCGTGATCGTGAAGGTGTCCTCGGCCGACGCGCCGCTGTCGTCGCTCGCGGTCACTGTTACGCTCAGCGCGCCGGCATCGCCCGGCCCGGGCGTGCCCGAAAACGTCCGCGTGCCGGCCGTGAACGTCAGCCAGGAAGGCAGCGTGCTGCCGTCGTCCAGTGCGGCGGCGTAGGTGAGCGCGTCCCCGTCGATGTCGCGGAACGCGGTCGCCGGGAACGGGTAGCTGAATGCCGTGCCCGCCGTCGCCGTCTGGTCCGGAATTTCGTCCGCCACCGTCGGCGCGTCGTTCACCGCCGTCACGCTGATCGTCATGGTGTACGCCGCGGCGCTGTCGTTGTCGCCGTCGTTGACCCGGAACGTGAACGAGGGGGAGCCGAAGGCGTTGTCCGGCGGGGTGTAGGCCAGCTCGTTCCGGTCGATCTCCGCCTTCGTCACCGTCTTCGGCAGGTCGTTCGCGGCGATCGCCGTGCCGTCCACCGCCAGCGCGCCCTTGCCCGACCCCGGCAACGTGACGATCTTCACGCTCGACAGCGTATCGCCGTTATCCGTGTCCGCGAAATTGAACTCCGACGCGGCGAACGCGTGGGCCGTGTCCTCCGCCGTCGTCACCGTGTTGTCCTCCGCCGTCGGGCTGGCGTCGTCGTCGGCGATCGTGCCGGTGGCCGTGGCATCCGAAAGCGAGGCGTTGCCGCTGGCGTTCGAGAGCGTCACCGTGAACGTCTCGTCGGCCTCGTCCAGTTCGTCGCCCGTCACGTTCACCGTGACGGTCTTGTTCGTCTCGTTCGCCGCGAAAGTCAGCGTCCCGGAAGCCGCCGCGTAGTCCGTGCCCGCCGTCGCGGTGCCGCCCGAGGTCGCCCAGCCCGCCGTCACCGTCCGGGCGCTCGCCGGCGACAGCGTCACCGCGAACGTCATTGCCGTCGTCCCGGAATCGCCTTCCGCCACCGTCGCGTCGGCGATCGAAAGCCCGGGCGCGGCGTACGTCGAGGTGGCTTGTGCGCCCGCCGTGTTGCCGTTGCCGGCCGCATCGGCCGCCGCACCCGCCGCCACGTCCACCGTCACCGCACCGTCGGCCACCGGCGCGATCAGCGCGGTGTAGAGCGTCGTGCTCGTCGCCGAGAACGACGAGGCCGCGCCGTTGCCCACCGCGATGTCGCCCAGCGCGAAACCCGTCACCGCCTCGGAGAAGGCGAACGTCGCCGTGAACGCGGCGGTGCTGTTCGCCGGAACGCCCGAGATCGTCACCGCGGGTTTTGTATTGTCCACGACATAATCGTTGTCGTCGGTTCCCCTCGGCGCGGTGTTCGTCAGGTCGTTGTCCGCCGTGTCCCCGATGTCGTGATTGGCCGAAAAACCCAGCGTCGCCGTGGCGTTCAGGCCGGCCAGGTTGCCGCCCGACGCGGTGACGTCGAACACCGTCGAAGCCGTCACGGTGCGCACCGTCAGCCCGGCCGTCGTGCCGCTGACCGTAAAATCCGCCGCGCCCACGTTCTTCACGTCTTCGTCGAACGTGACCCGCCAGGTCAGTGCGTCGGCGTTGCTCGGCGACGACGACGGGGTCTGGCGCCCGATCGACGTCACTCTCGGGGCGGTGGTGTCGGGCGCCTCGCCCACCGTGATCGTGAAGGTGTCCTCGGCCGACTCGCTGTCGTCGCTCGCGGTCACTGTTACGCTCAGCGCGCCGGCATCGCCCGGCCCGGGCGTGCCCGAAAACGTCCGCGTGCCGGGCGTGAACGTCAGCCAGGAAGGCAGCGCGTTGCCGTTGTCCAGTGCGGCGGTGTACGTGAGCATGTCTCCATCGATGTCGCGGAACGTGTTCGCCGGGAACGGGTAGCTGAATGCCGTGCCCTCCGTCGCCGTCTGGTCCGGAATTTCGTTCCGCACCGTCGGCGCGTCGTTCACCGCGGTCACGTCGATCGTCATGGTGTAGGCTGCGGCGCTGTCGTTGTCCCCGTCGCTCACCTTGAACCCAAAGGTCGCATACGGGTCGCCGCTGGCGTTCGCCGCCGGCGTGAACTCGAGCTTGTTCGCATCGATGTCGGCTTTCGCGATGACCTGGTTCAAGATGACGTCGGTACTGTCCAGCGTCAGCGAGCCCGCCGTCTCCAGCGTCGTCACTTTTACGCCGGCCAGCGTGTCGCCGTTGTCGGTGTCGGAGAAATTGAATTCGGTCGCGGCAAAGGTGTGGGTGGTGTCCTCGTCGATGGTGACCGTGTTGTCGGCGGCCGTGGGGGCGGCGTTGCTCGGCGGCGCTACCGGCGTTACGCCGATCTGGTTCGAGGCGGCGCCTTCGCCCACTATGTTCGCCGCTCGCACCTCCAAAGTGTAGGCCGTGTCGTTGGTCAGGTTGATCACCGTGTGGCTGGTTCCCGCGCCGCCTGTGTCGGTCCAGTTGTCCGCCATTGTGCAGCTTGCGCCGGTACAGTAGCGGTATTCGTAGCGCGTGATCGCCGCGCCGCCGTCGTTCCCCGGCGCCATCCAGTTCAATGTCGCCTGCCCGTCCCCCGCCGTCGCTCTCAGACTCGTCGGCGCGTCCGGCGCCACCGCCGACGCCGATGCCACGTTGATGGTCATGGTGTAGGCGGAGGCGCTATCGGCTCTGCCGTCGTTAACCGTGAACGTGAAGCTGGCGAAAGCGGCGCCGCTTGCGCTCGCGGGCGGGGTGTAGACGAAAGCGCCGATGCTGGCCGCCGCAATGACCGTGTTCGAGGTGATCGCGCGCGACGACAGCGAGAGAAAACCCTTGCCGGAAGCCGGCAACGTGACGATCTTCACGCTCGACAGCGTGTCGCCCGGGTCGTCGTCGGCGAAGTTGAACTCCGACGCGGAGAACGTGTAGCCCAAGTCCCCCGCCGACGTCACGCTGCCGTCGTCGGCCGTCGGCGCGCTGTTCGACGTGGCGCGCACCGTGATCGTGAACGTGTCCTCGGCCGACTCGCTGGCGTCGCTCGCGGTCACCTTTACGCTCAGCGGCCCGGTGACGCCCGGCCCGGGCGTGCCCGAAAACGTCCGCGTGCCGGCCGTGAACGTCAGCCAGGAAGGCAGCGCACCGCCGTCGTTCAGTGCGGCGGCGTAGGTGAGCGCGTCCCCGTCGACGTCGCTGAACGCGTCCGCCGGGACCTGGTAGCCGAACGCCGTGCCCGCTGTCGCCGCCTGGTCCGGAATCCCGTTCGCCACCGTCGGCGCGTCGTTCGCCGCGCTCACGTCGATCGTCATGGTGTAGGCCGCGGCGCTGTCGTTGTCGCCGTCGTTGACCCGGAACGTGAAACTGGCGATAGCGGAGCCGTTTGCGTTCGCGGGCGGGGCGTAGGCCAGCTTGTCCTGGTCGATCTGCGCCTTCGTCACCGTCTTCGGCACGTCGTTCGCGACGATCGCCGTGCCGTCCACCGCCAGCGTCCCCGACCCCGGCAGCGTCTCGATCTTCACGCTCGCAAGCGTGTCGCCGTTATCCGCGTCCGAGAAGTTGAACTCCGACGCGGCGAACGCGTGGGCCGTGTCCTCCGCCGTCGTCACCGTCTTGCCCGAGGCCGTCGGGGCGGCGTTCGGCGCGTCGTCCGGCGCCGTGCGAGGGTAGATGGCGAACACGAACTCGACCTCCCCGCCTCTGCCGTCGCTCGCGAACACATAAAAATCCTGTCTTTGGCGCCCCCCAGGTAGCGTGCCCGAAAACGTCCGCGTGTCGGCGTCGAAACGGATCCAGTCGGGCAGCCGCGTGCTCCCCTGGGAGCCGGACCCCGCCGCGCGGTAGGTGAGCGGGTCCCCGTCGACGTCGCTGACCGTGTCCGCCGGCAACTGGTAGCTGAACGCCGCGGCCGCCGTCGCCGACGTGTAATAGAAATGGAGGCCACGCAATTCGAAATCGGAGTAGCGAATTTCAAACGTCGGCGCGTCGTTCACCTCCGTCACGTCGATGCCCATCGTGTAGTCCGACGCGCTGTCCGCCTTCCCGTCGTTGACCTTGAACTCGAACGAGGCGTAGCCCGTGCCGTTGGCGTTGGCCGGCGGGATGTAGGTCAGCTCGCCTGCATCCAGGTCCGCCTTGCTCACCGTCTTCGGCAGGTCGCCCGACACGACCGTCGTGCCGTCCACCGCCAGCGTCCCCAACCCCGGCAGCGTCTCGATCTTCACGCTCGCAAGCGTGTCGTTGTCCGTGTCGACGAAGTTGAACTCCGACGCGGCGAACGCGTGGGCCGTGTCCTCCTCCGTCGTCACGCGGCCGTTGCCGGCCGTCGGCGCCGCGTTCGCCACGGTCCCCACCGTGATCGCGAAGGTATCGTGCGCCGAGCCGCCGCCGGCGTCGCTGGCCGTCACCTTCACGCTCAGCGCCCCGGTGTCGCCCGCCACGGGCGTGCCCGAAAACGTCCGCGTGCCGGCGGCGAAGCCGAGCCAGGAAGGCAGCGCGGCGCCGTCGTCCAGCGCCGCGGCGTAGGTGAGCGGGTCCCCGTCCACGTCGGCGAACGCGGTCTCCGGGAACTGGAAGCTGAACGCCGTGCCCACCGTCGCCGAACTGTCCGGGATCGAACTCGCCACCGTCGGCGCGTCATTCACCGCCGTCACGTCGATACTCATCGTGTAGGCCGACGCGCTGTCGGCCACTCCGTCGTTGACCTTGAACTCGAACGAGGCGTAGCCCGTGCCGTTGGCATCCGCCGGCGGGGTGTAGGTCAGCTTGCGCCGGTCGATCTGCGCCCTCGTCACCGTCTTCGGCCGCTCGCCCGACCCGATCGCCGCGCCGTCCACCGCCAGCGTCCCCAACCCCGGCAGCGTCACGATCTTGACGCTCTCAAGCGCATCGCCCTGGTCCGTGTCGGCGAAGCGGAACTCCGAGGCGGCGAACGCGTGGGCCGTGTCCTCGTTCGTGACCACCGTGGCCTTGCCGGCCGTCGGCGCCGTGGTGTCGTTGTCGTTGACCGTCGCCGTCACCGTGCCCGTCACGCCGGCGTAGCCGCCGCCCGAGGCGCCGTGGGCGATCGTCACCCGCTCGTCGTCGAAATCCGCGTCGTCCACGCCCGTCACCGTCACCGCCTGCGCGGTCTTCCAGGTCGAAGTGGTGAAGGTCAGCGTCGCCGGCGCCACCGTCGCCGCGCCGATGTCGCCGCTGGCGACCGAGACGGTGACGGCGCCGCTGGGCCGCGCCGTCAGGCCCACTTTGTAGCGCGCGCTGCCGCTCTCGTCGAGCACGGGCGCCGGCGCGGAGAACCGCAGCCCGGGCACCGCGTCGATTCTCAGCTCGGCCGAATCGCCGCCTATGAGGGTGAACCCCGGTCCGGTCCACCCATAGGAGAAATCGTTGCCGAATGCACTGGCATCGGCCGTACTGAAGAGCCTCGAAAAGCTGCCGACCTTCAGCCGCAATTCCCGATCCGCGCCATTCGCCAGCCGCTTGTCCAGAACGAATTCGAATCTAGTGAGTGCGCTGTCGCCGGCGTCGATACTGGAGATGCTGGCGACCGTGTAGCTTGTCCCCTCGTAGCTGAAGCCGTCGTCCGTCAGAACTGCTGCGCTGTCGCATCGTTTGCTGTCTTGCATGCGTTGCCCGCGGCGGCAGCCCCCCTCGGTCGAGTCCAGATCCACGGCGTTCAGCGTCGCCCCCCAGATCTCGCTGCGGCTCGACACCGTCGCGATCGTGCTGGACCGACTCACCACGATATCGAACGTGTCCTCCGCCGACGAACCGCTGTCCGACGCCGTCAACTTCACGCTTACCGTCCCAGCGTCGCGCGCCCAGGGCGTGCCCCAAAACTGCAGCACCTCGTGGTCCAACCTAAGCCAGGCGGGCAGCCCGTTGCCGTCGTCCTGCTCGGCGACGTAGGTCAGCGTGTCCCCGTCCACGTCGCTGAACGTGTTCGCCGGCAACCGGTAGCGGAACGCCGTGCCCGGGCTCGCCGACCGGTCCGGGATCGGGTTCGCCAACGTCACCGCGTCGTCCACCGCAGTCACGTCGATCGTCATGGTGTAGGCCGCGGCGCTGTCGTCGTCCCCGTCGCTCACCCGGAACGTGAACGTCGCGTACGTCATGCCGTTGGCGTTGGCCGGCGGGGTGTAGGCCAGCTTGTTCAGGCCGATCTCCGCCTTCGTCACCGTCTTGGGCAGGTCGTTCGCGACGATCGCCGTGCCGTCCACCGCCAGCGCGCCCGCCCCCGACCCCGGCAGCGTCACGATCTTCACGCTCGCAAGCGCGTCGCCCGGGTCCGCATCGGCGAAGTTGAACTCCGACGCGGCGAACGTGTGGGCCGTGTCCTCCTCCGTCGTCACACTGGCGTCCTCGGCCGTCGGCGCCCTGTTCGGCGTCACGTCGATGCTCATCGTGTAGGCCGACGCGCTGTCCGCCTCCCCGTCGTTGACCCTGAAACTGAACGAGGCGTAGCCCTCGCCGATGGCATCCGCCGGCGGGGCGTAGGTCAGCTTGTCTGCATCCAGGTCCGCCTTGCTCACCGTCTTCGGCACCTCGCCCGACACGACCGTCGTGCCGTCCACCGCCAACGTCCCCAACCCCGGCAGCGTCTCGATCTTCACGCTCTCAAGCTCATCGCCCCTGTCCGTGTCGGTGAAGTTGAAGTCGCCCGCCGCGAACGCGTACGCGGTGTTCGTCAGCATCGTCACGCTGCCGTCGGCGGCCGTCGGCGCGTCGTTCACCGCAGTCACGGCGATGCGCATCGTGTTGTGCAACCCGGTGTTGTGCGGCCCGCTGTCCATCTCCCCGTCGTTGACCCTGAACCAGAACCACGCGTAGCGCGTGCCGTTGGCATCCGCCGGCGGGGTGAAGATCAGCTTGCCCGCATCCAGGTCCGTCCTGCTCACCGTCTTCGGCAGGTCGTTCGCGACGATCGTCGCGCCGTCCACCGCCAGCGTCCCCACGGCGTTGCCCGACAGGTTGCCCGACAGCCTGTCGATCTTGATGCTCGCAAGCGCGTCGCCCGCGTCCGCGTCGGCGAAGTTGAACTCCGACGCGGAGAACGTGTGGGCCGTGTCCTCCTCCGTCGTCACGCTGGCGTCCTCGGCCGTCGGCGCGCTGTTCGACGCCTCGCCCACCGTGATCGTGAACGTGTCCTCGGCCGACTCGCTGGCGTCGCTCGCGGTCACCTTCACGCTCAGCGGCCCGGTGTCGCCCGGCCCGGGCGTGCCCGAAAACGTCCGCGTGCCGGCCGTGAACGTCAGCCAGGAAGGCAGCGTGCTGCCGTCGTCCAGCACGGCGGCGTAGGTGAGCGCGTCCCCGTCGACGTCGCTGAACGCGTTCGCCGGGAACCGGTAACTGAACGCCGTGCCCGCCGTCGCCGACCGGTCCGGAATCTCGTTCGCCACCGTCGGCGCGTCGTTCACCGCAGTCACGGCGATGCGCATCGTGTTGTGCAACCCGATGTTGACCGGCCCGCTGTCCGCCTCCCCGTCGTTGACCCTGAACCAGAACCACGCGTAGCGCGTGCCGTTGGCATCCGCCGGCGGGGTGAAGATCAGCTTGCCCGCATCCAGGTCCGCCCTGCTCACCGTCTTCGGCAGGTCGCCCGACACGATCGTCGTGCCGTCCACCGCCAGCGTCCCCACGGCGTTGTCCGACAGGTTGCCCGACAACCTGTCGATCTTGATGCTCGCAAGCGCATCGCCCGCGTCCGCGTCGGCGAAGTTGAACTCCGACGCGGAGAACGTGTGGGCCGTGTCCTCCTCCGTCGTCACGCTGCCGTTCTCGGCCGTCGGCGCGCTGTTCGGCGCCTCGCCCACCGTGATCGTGAACGTGTCCTCGGCCGACTCGCTGGCGTCGCTCGCGGTCACCTTCACGCTCAGCATCCCGGTGTCGCCCGCCCCGGGCGTGCCCGAAAACGTCCGCGTCGCGACCGTGAACGTCAGCCAGGCAGGCAGCGCGGCGCCGCCGTCCTGCGCGGCGGCGTAGGTGAGCGCGTCCCCGTCGACGTCGCTGAACGCGGTCTCCGGGAACTGGTAACTGAACGCCGTGACCGGCGGCGCCCACTGGTCCGGGATCGGATTCGCCACCGTCGGCGCGTCGTTCACCGCCGTCACGTTGACGGTCATCGCGTAGTCCGACGCGCTGTCCGCACCCCCGTCGTTGACCCTGAACCTGAACGAGGCGTAGCCCATGCCGTTGGCGTTCGCCGGTGGGGCGTAGATCAGCTTGTCTGCGCCCAGTTCCGCCTTGCTCACCGTCTTCGGCAGGTCGCCCGACGCGACCGTCGTGCCGTCCACCGCCAGCGTCCCCAACCCCGGCAGCGTCTCGATCTTCACGCTCTCAAGCTCATCGCCCGCGTCCGTGTCGACGAAATTGAACTCGCCCGCGCCGAACGTGTGGGCCGTGTCCTCCTCCGTCGTCACGCTGCCGTCGGCGGCCGTCGGCACACTGTTGCCGGTGTCGGTGACCGTCGCCGTCACCGTGCCCGACTCGTTGACGAGGCCGCCGCCCGACGCGCCGTGCGTGATCGTCACCCGCTCGTGTGCCCCGTCCGCGTCGTCCACGCCCGTCACCGTCACCGTCTGCGCGGTGCTCCAGTCCGAGGCGGTGAAGCTCAGCGTCGCCGGCGCCACCGTCGCCGCGCCGGTGTCGCCGCTGGCGACCGAGACGGTGACGGTGCCGCTGGGCTCGTGCTGCAGACTCACGTCGTAGCTCGTCGTGCCGCCCTCGTCGAGCGCCACCGACGACGTGGAGAACACCAGCGCCGACGCCACCTCGATCCTCAGCGTGACCGAATCGCCGACTGTGAAGAACAATTCCGGATTGCCAAACTCATAGGAGTAATTGCCCCCGAAGTCACCGCCACTGGCCGTGCTGAAGAGTCTTGAAAAGCTGCCGAACTTCAGCAGCAACTTCCGGTCCGCGCCAGCCGCCAGTTGCTTGTCCAGATCGAAAAAAAACCGGCCGGTGCCATTGCCATGCGAGATCGAATCGATGAGGGCGACCGTATAGTTCGTCCCGTCGTAGGTGAAGCCGTCGTCGCTCAGAGTGCCTGCGGTGTCGCACCGGCGGTGCCGGTTCTGAGAGCCGGTGATTCCGCTTTCGCAGCCCACCCCGGTGTTGGTCCCCTGTGGGTTCAGGGTCGCGGACCAGATCTCCTGTGCGCGGGCCGGCCCGGCGCACGCCGCCAAGGCGCACGCCCCCAGGCCGAGCACCAGGAGCCCCCGCCTGACCGCCCCCGGGCGGGCGCCGCGAGACCGACCCGGACCCCGATACGGGCCACACGGGCGCCAAAATGGCAAGCGGGAAGCGGTTCGGAGGATCCGCCCGAGCCCGACGCAAGCCTCAGGCCGCCCGACGGCTCCGCGGGCGCCCGCCGTACGGTGTTCGCCGCCTGACATCATGACCTGCCCGGGCGGCCGAACCCGTGCCGCGTTTCCGAACCGTCGCCCGACCGGACTTGCGCCGTCAGGTCGCCGATGTCCGCGGCGCCGATCGCACTGCCAAACGGAATCTCGATCGAGGTCAGGCCGTAGCCGCCGGCATGGCTCCCGGTCGTGAAGCCCTGGGCGAGATCCCATCTCCCCGGCGGGGGAGTTCCGAAACTAACGGCCGATGCGGTCGCGGTCCGGCTGAAGTTCGTGACCGGAATTTCGGCCCCGACATCGGGCGCCCCGGACAGCAACGGGGCCACGGCCAGTGCCAGAACCCGGCGCCTGGCGCGCGCCGCAGAACGCGCGTCCGTCCCGACCGCAGAAGCCGGACTCGCCGCGTTCCGCCGTGCGGATACCGGGGAAGAACGAGGGGATGCGGAAACGCCGCGGACATGCGTCCTGGCGGAAGATGCGTCAGACGGCTGCTCGAACCGCCCCCGGAACCATCGCTGAAGCCATGACGCATTCACGGCAGTCCGGCAGTCCGGCAGTCCGGCAGTCCGGCAGTCCGGCAGTCCGGCAGTCCGGCAGTCCGGCAGTCCGGCAAGCATACCTCGAACCGCCTTCCATGTCAATCGGCGATTTGCCGTAACCCGTTGACACAACGGAACTATGCGGTACAGCGACAGGCATCTGCGCGTTGATGATGTCCATGATTGAGCTCTCGAATCGGTTGGGCTGCCGGAGCCGGGGCTATGCCATGCAATCCTGTGGCGGCGCTATCCTATGGCCGAACTACGACGCTGTCAAAAAAAGATCGAGTCCCGCTCCGCGACCGTGCTGTGCGAACCCGGGCCTACGTGACATCTTCCGGCGCGAATACCGTGTTGCTCACAACAGGATGTTGGCGCGGCTGGCACCGGCATATCCGCGATCGGGCTCGATGGGTGGCGCCAAAGAGGCTCGTGCATGGCGGCATTCGACTCAACGTCCGGAAGTCTTCGCCTGACCGAAAACCTGTATCTCGATTTCGGGCATGTTTCGGGCCGCCTTCGCGCCGCGGTTGAATCGGAGTCATTGGACATGGAGGAAGAACTTGCGGAGGTTGTTTCAAGGCTTGAGCGGGACGTTTCGACATTCTCCGAGGCCGGTTGCACTCTTGGGGTGGACACGGAAACGCCTCAGGGCCCGGTCCAGGTCTTTACCGCGGGCTCGCTCGCGCGCTTACTGGAAACGGGGCAGATCGCGGCGGACGTTCGAATCATTCAGCCGAGGATGTGGGAAGGAGATCCGATGTATCGGATCGAACTACCGGCTCGTCCCGGGAATGTTGGCGCGAAACGGTGGGTGAGCGCATCGGCCGTGCAACCGTCCGCGATGTCCGACGATTGGGAATAGGCGTGGTGGAATCGGGAGACGGAGACTTTTGAGGAACCTTGCGATGTCGAGCGCCGCAACCCAGACGATGCCGGTGGCGAAATGGATTGAAATGGAGGCGACGAAGATGTGCGCCGCGATTCGCGACTCGCACCGATCGAAAATCGGGTGGATGGCCGGATCGTGCTTGGGTTTCTTGAACGCCTGTTGGATCTCCGTCAGTTGCAGGCATAGGGAGCATCCATCCCATTGGCCGCCCTTCACTGTCCCCGCTCCTGCGGGGAAACCGGATCCGAAATTTCGCCGGTGTTGAGAACGAAGGGTCTATCCCCGCCCGTGCGGGGAACCGTTATTCATGCCCTGCGTATTCTGTGGATTGTTATTCGCCGATCCCCGTCAATATTACCAGTTCTTCCCCTTCGACGGTTACACTCCAATACGTGGCGACATTGAATGTAATGCACGGATGTATCCATTCGTTTGCGCAATAGCGAATCTAAATCCTGGCGAGTTCTTAACGATCCCGTTTAAGGGGCCGGACGGAGATGCATGCTCACGCCGTCTTCGGCCAGGGCGGCAAGCGCCGTACGGACATCTGCAAGAATTTGTACGGCGTTCTCGGCGAGGGCGGATCCCGGACCGGACAAAATCATCGCGACGCCCCCTTGGGAAATGGCGCAGTCGCCGGGCGCGAGCGCATCCGTTTTGCAGGAATGCGAGCGTTCCCTTCCTCGTTGTTACCGCGGCGCGAGTAAAATCAGGGAAGTTGTGGGCGTTGCTTATGTGAAACGGTTGCACGATCGAGTCCGAGCCGGCCCTTGAGCATTATTGTTTCGGCGCCGGTCTTGAGGCGGGGCGCAACAGCAGCATGCCGTAGCCGTAGCCGCGATGCCGGCCGACCCCGCGTGTCAGCAGGGCTGTGAATTGCTCCGGCTCTCGCACCGTCAATACACCGTGAACGGTCGCGTCCGGTCCTTCGGACCCGGCGACGCCGCGTGAAATACGAACGCGCCGAAAGCGTGCCAGTCGTGTCGCCTTGCGATCCAATACAGCGGCCGAGCCCAGCCGTTCCGTCAACCAATCGAGATAAACGGTCTCCCTCGATCGGCCGTGGCCTGCCATACCCGCGGGGTCGCCGGGATGTTGGCGCAGTGCCTCCAGGGCAAAGGCGTCCAGTTCCGCTCCTTTGCGGAATACCTTCGCGCCGTTCACGAGCCTTGTTTTCAAGCGCCTGACGGGGCGAACGCGCACGTCAAATCCAAGCTGCCGCCCAAGCGTGAAAGTCGTCGGTACACGCTTCGCTTCCAGACGCTCGATGTTCAGAACGCTCAGGTGTTCAGGTGGAGCGTGCAGGCAACCCGCCTCCCGCAACGCTTCCCCGTCAAGGCCGGAATAGCCATAAAGGCTGCCCATGGCACGACCCGGCGCGACCAGCAGGCGAAAGGGGCGAATTTCGCGCGGGCCGAACACCTCATCGATCAGATGGTGCAGTGCGCGGCCTTCGTCAAAACCGGTGGCATGGCCGAGATGGGAAACCCAACCGCGTTCTGCCGCCCAGCGGCCCAGTTCGCTCATCGCGATCGGCACGCGGACCATGAACAGCGGCTTCATTCGGGCACTGGTGCCCCGATCCGGCCTTCCACCACGGGGCGGGACCCGCTGTGCAACCCCGTCCGCCAACTGCGCAGATCGGCGATATCCGTGACCCGTTCGACCGCCGTACCGGTTTCCGGGCCTTGGCCAACCGGCCACAGTGCACGGTACGGACCGGCGCCCGGTAGCGACGCCAGCGCCGCGTAAGCCGTTTGGCCGCTGACCCAACCGTTCATCAACCGGTGAGCGGGCAGGCAGGGCTTGCGCCCGATGAATAGCGGTCGGGCCGGCGTGTCGAGGGCCTCGGCCAACGTTTGAAGGGCCGGCAATTCCGCAGCGGGGTCGAGCCGAAGGACCACGCGCACGGCCTGATCCACGAGATAGTCCCGCGCGCGGCGATGCGGCGCGTCGTAGGTCGCTCCGCCGCGTCCGCTTGGCCGTCCGAACGTTATCCAGGCCTTGTCGGTCTTTGCCAGTTGGGCGTTTTGCGTATCCGTAAGAACGGCGCTCGCGTGCGGTTCGCGCTCCCGGCGTGCCGCGAAAACGATGCGGTCCTGCAAGGCCTGATGCGCCATGCGATCGGACCAGTGAAACCCGAGCGCATTGGCGAAGAGCCCCGTCAGCATCGAGGCTGCGGGAAAATCCCGGGTCGGGCCCACCTGGTCCACGGCCACGCCGCCGAAGGACATGAGCGGCGCCTGCAGGCGAACGACCAGCCAGCGATGACTCATGTGAGCGCTCCGGGCAGGGTCTTCGCCCAACACGCCAAGTCCATCAGCGAGCCGCGTTTCGCTCTGGGCAGTTCGACATCGACCAGTGTCATGACGTGCCGTTCCTCGCCCGTGTCGTAGGCTGCATCGAGCCGAGCGAGATAACCCGCCATCGCGTCCACCGCCGCGTGTGCCTGTGGCGCACAGGGGGGGCGATACGCTTCGGCCAGCGTGCGCGGTTGCCGGTCGCCGCCTTCAAGCAGCATCAGGGATGCCCGCCCATAGGGAGCGGTCGACCCGAGTTTGGCTCCCGGGGAAACCTCGGCGATCAGATGAATGAAGTGGTGCAGTACCGTGCCCGCCATCTGCGCATCGCCGCCCAGATTGTCGAGCAGTCCCGGCAGGTCCACGACAACGTAGCCGTAGAACAGGCCGGAAGTGAGTTCTGTTTCCTGAATGGTATCCGCGCCGGACTCATCGTCGGCCAAGTCGTCGACGGCGGTGAAATAGTCGCTCTCGGCTTCCTCCCGATGCACGGTGAAGGCATGGGCGACATGAACCGGTGCGGTGATATTGGCGTCGGTGTCGGACGTGACCATGCGCCCGAAGAGCGCCGCGGTCAGTCCCGCCGGCAGGGTGGCGCTCGCGCGCATCGCCTTGATATTGGGCCGAAATTTCTTCCTCCAAACTTTGGCTGTTCTTGAAACCGCGTCGGCATCGCCCGCGGCATTCTCAACCAGGCGCTCGGCTTCCTTGGCCAGCCAGGCAATCTCCGGGGCACCGAACAGCAGCGGTTGACGGTTCTTCCTGGTGGTTCCCTTGTCGCCGTACACGGCTTGCTGAATCTCCGGTTCCAGCGCATCCACCACTTCATCGGCGAAGTGGGTACGCAATGGCGCGATGACCTTCCGCGTCACCAGTTCGCGTGAGCGATAGGCCGCCTCGGCTCCGTCGATACGGTTAAGCGCATAGCGATCCTCCGCGGTGCGCCAGTGCCGCTTGAGGCACTGGGACGAGACACGGGTGCGCAGCGTGCCACCGTAGGGCAGCCGCTTGGCCAGTCCCGTGTCGTCACGGTTCAGAAGGGCTCCGGTATAGGGACTCAGCGTGTGAATTTGCAGAAAGCGCGGCTCGGCCATGGGTGCGCTCCGGGTCAACTGGTCTGTTTACCGCGATGCGCTCGGTCGAGCCTCGCGTAATAGGGCTCGGCGAGTTGTCGTGCCGCTTGCCCGGGGTCGGAGTCCAAGAGCGTCCAGGCGAGATCGACGATATTGATGCCGCTTCCCGGTTGCAGGGTCCGGTTGATCGCACGTGCGGCCCGCTCCAGCAGGACGTGCCGGTGATTCCCGCGTGCAGCCATGAGTAGCGCGAGGCGTTGTTCGCTGAGAACGGGACGGCGCGAGCTGGAGTGGGGCCAGGCGGGGTCGCCGCCATCGCAAAATACTTCGCCCAGGCGGCGCTTGGGGTTATGCAGCGGCCTGCGGTTGTCCGCATCGCACGTGGGCGTCAGTATGGCCAGAATTCGAAGGAAAGCCATCCACTCGGGTTGCCGGCGTGCGATGGTGTCCGGATGCCGGGCGGCCAGGCGCCAAAATCCCGGCACGCCGGCTGAGGCTCTCACGCGGCGCAGCTCGGCCAAGCGCCTCACGTCGAAACCCCGCAGCATGGCTTCGATGGCCAAGGCCGTTATTTGCACCGGGTGATCTTCAGGCCCGCGCATCAACGCTGTCCTGTTGCCGAACCGGCGAAAAAGACTGGCGTCAAGTTTTTTTACCCATCCGTCGAAAGCGCGCCATGCTCGTGCTTCGGCTCGCGGTCGGTGGATTTCAGCGCACGGAACGCCCGGCAACGCCGCGGCAAGCTCGGCGCTCGCGGCATCGAACAGGGCTCGGCGAAATTCGTGAGCCGACTCCTCAACCGCGTTCGGACGATCCGAATTCTGCGCCGCGAGCCGGGCCCATAGGTGAGGAAAGAACAGCCGGTCGGCCGAGCGATCGAAGCGGTCGCGTGCCGTCGTTGCGAATCCGTACTGCCTGGCGCCAATGATTGCGCGGTCGCCGCGTGCGGCCAACAGGACAAGGGCGTTACGCAACGCTTGATCGAATGCGTTGATTTCAACCATCTGCTCGGCGGCCAGTGTCGCCGCCGACCTGGACTTCAACAAACGCACAACGCCATTCGGAACCGGCACCACTCGGCTCTTGAAGCCTTGCGTCTTGCTTTTCCCCCGTGACAGCGCTTCGGCAACGAGGAGCCTTTCGCCGGCTCTTTCGTCCGAGCCAAGCGTGGCGAGCGCCGGGATGTGCCAGGCGCCTCCGAACATCAGATCGCTTAACTTTCTGTAATCGAAGTCACCGCTTCCCAATGTCAGGCTCTTCCGCTCTCGTCGATGCACCGGGGCCCAAGGGTCACCGACATGACCGTGATAGCTTTTCGCTTCAACGCGAGCGGAGGTTGAATTGGCTCGAATCACGGACAGCTCCTGTGGCGTACCAACCAGCCGGACGCGACGGCAAACCTCGATAAACCACGGATCCAGCGTACGAAGACGGAGTTGTTCGCCCTGCGGCCAATCAAGGCACCAAAGCAGCGCCGGGCCTCCGATACGACCGAATTCGAGCCCGCCGCCGGTGAGCCGCCTTGCCAGGAGCTGCTGAACATCCCGCAGCCACCAGGCGCTGGGGTTCAGGCGGTGGTTCTTATCTTGTGCCGGGGCGAGACCGAGCATCGGGCGGCTGGACGATCCGCCATTCATGCGCGCGATCCCGTAGTTGCCCCGCCCGTCGAATCCGGCCGAGGTCTGCAACGAGACGAGCGAGAACAGCCAGTCTTCCAACGCCGCATCGCGGGCGATGGATTGTTTGATATCGTGGTTTCGTGCGCAAATGAGCACATCCAGTTCATCCGGTGTCGGCACCGGCAGCCATTTCACGTTGACATCCGCCGGAGGTTGAAGAAAGGCTGGACTGGCCCGATCGTCGACCACCATGCGCCAGGGCTCATCCTCGGCATGATCCGGCGTCAAGCCGCGCAGCAGATCGGCCCACTCGGTGGATTCTTCCGGTGGGTCCGTTCGATTCGCCGTCCAAAGCGCAAGTGCTGCGAGTTGAACCAGAAACATGTGCCACGATGGGCGCTGGTGTGGACGAAGCGCGAGGAATCGACTCACTTCCCCTCGCGTCATGGCCGAGAATAGCGCGGGAAGCGATAGACACTGCGCACTTGATATTGAAATTATCGGTTCCGTCAGAAGGTTCATGACCTGTTTCCTACGATGGCCGACTCCGTTCGGATCCGATCGAGCCGGGCCCGCGAGTACGTAAACTTACGTGGCCCAACCAAGCCTGTCACCCCTTCCGGCACTGAAATCGCTTCTACCGATTCCGCCTCCTGCGAGGAAAGGGCAGCGAACCATGTCATTTCTGCCGAGGCCGTCGAGGCCTCGGTCTTTTCGGTACACTGATGCCCGGTCCTTTTGGGAGTGGTTCAGGTGATCCGAGTTGCTATTGCCTTTGCAGCGTTGCTGCTTTTCTCTTTCTCGGCCGGTGGTCACGAGGTTGTCGAGGACACCGGGTGTATTGATGTTGCGGAGCCGGATGAGTCGTCCGAGTGGGACGAATGGTATTTGGTGAATACCTGTGCCTATGCCGTCGATGTGCTCTGGTGCTCCCTTGATGGTCCGAGTGACGGATTCGAGTGTGGGGGTGAAGAGTACTATGCGCGATTCGATACCCTTGATTCCGAGGGGCGCGTTGCGTCCGATGTGCCTTTCAGTCAGGATCTGGCGTTAGGCGTTGCTGCCTGTCGCAATGATTATGACCCGACTGGCTTCAACGGACTTGACGTAGATAGCTTGTTGTCCGATGGCACGTTTACGTGCTTGATCGGTCAGCGTGCGTTCGGTGCTTCTAACCTGGGGGGCGTGTCGAGCGCCGTCGCGAGTGTTGATGATTGCATGGTGCTTCGCTTGAATGGGGCCGGTGCATGGGAGCTTGCCAATACGTGTTCGTATCCTGTCCAGGCGATGTGGTGCACCGTTGCCGGTGTGCAGTTTTACCCGCGCTGCGGTCATTATCCCGATCAGGATGTCCAGTATTACTGGAATGGTTATGGGTTCGATGGTTACGAAGTTGTTGTCACGAGCGCGGTGCGGGCGATGGAGTTTGATTTGTTGTTTGCGGTTTGCCGTGATGAGCCCGCCGAGGGCTTTTATGGCTTTGTTGAGGGTTCCGTTCAAACGGATGGCACGTTTACGTGCGATGTTCGACGCTGAGGCCTTCCAGGCCTCTGCCTTTGTGACTTAAACTCGAGGTCGTCACTGTGATGGTAACGATGGATTCCCAGGCGACTCGCTCTCATCTTTACAGCGGCCTCTGTCCTTCCAAGTTCCATCGCCAGGAACTTGATTAGCTTCGGCCTTAGCTCCCAGATGTATCTGCTGGCCCTGAATATCTCGGCTTCCTCTTCTATCAGCTGGTCCTCTTGCGGCGTCCACGGTTTACCGCGTGCCATCGTTTTATGCTCCCTTTGTTACGTTAGGGTCTCAAGGTAACAATTCTTTTCGAGGCCGTCGAGGCGTCGTTTCCTCTCTTTTCCGGCATTTTGCCGGTGTTTTCCGATATCCGACGCACTCAGATCGTTTTTAAGGCTTTCCAAGGCCTTTAGCAAGGCCCTTGTGTATAGCGTCTTTTCTTCGCTCTTGCCGTGCGTTCGCACGTGTTCGGCGAGGCCGGTATTTCGGTGTAGTGCGTGGCCAGTTGTTCCGGTATCGGATTTTCCCGTAGCCAGGTCAGGCCTTCTCGAAGCCTGATCGTGTCTGGCTCAAGCATCTTGATGCGGTGCTCCATGTCGCGTTCCGCGATCCTGTCTAATTGTCTGGCTCTGCTCAATTCCTTCCTGCACGTCGCGGTGCAGGTAAGTGTTCCTCGCCGGCGTGCCAACACGGCGATCGTCACGCCCGTCTCCCGCTCCCCGAGGATCGAAATGAACTGATCTAGGGTAAATGGCTTGCGCTTCATCCGGGGGGCTGCCTCGCGTGAGAATAGCGAGAAAATCCTAAGCCCGCATGGACCGGTTCATGGGGGAATGATCATGGGTTGCCATCATTGATCCGCCGCCTGAAAAGAACACACGCCAATCGGGCGGGGCCGCGAAAGACGCTTTCCCGGGGCGGCACGAAAACATAAGTGGTAGAATGCGCCATGCGACCGCTTTCTGGATCGCACTATTTTTTCGTGAACAGAAGGCACCCGAAATGATTGTTCTTTTTGACCCTTGTCGCCACGCGACGTCGCGCTTGCCCACCGCAACCGTCACGTGGCTGACATTCCTCGCCTTACCCGTCGTCGTCAGCGCGCAGGCACCGTCCGACGCCGCACAGATGCCGATCGAGGAAGTGGTGGCGGTCGGCACCCGTGCACTGCCGCGCTCCGTCGAGGACTCGTCGGTTCCGGTGGATGTCATCGGCAGCGAGGATTTCGAGGATCAGGCCGGCTTCGACATGTCCAACCTGATTCGCTCGGCGGTGCCGTCGTTTCATGTCAGCGACAACCCCTCGCGGGATCTGGCGGCGCTGCTGCGTCCCGTGAACCTCCGCGGACTGGCTCCGGACCACACGCTTGTGTTGATGAACAACAAGCGCCGGCACCGGGGTTCGGTGATCCAGTGGATTTCCAACGGCGCCTCCAACGGGGCCCAGGGGCCGGACATTTCGGCCATTCCCGCCATTGCCCTGCAGCGCATGGAGGTGCTGCGCGACGGTGCGGCGGCCCAATACGGCTCCGACGCCATCGCCGGGGTGCTGAACTTTGTCCTGAAAGACGCGGACGACGGCGTTGCCCTGGAGGCAAGGTACGGCGCGTATACGGAGCGGTCCGGCGAGGACATGACCACCATCGCCGCCAATGTCGGGGTGCCGTTGACCGACAGCGGATTCGCCAACTTCAGTTTCGAGTACGGCGAGTCCGCGCCGACGGACCGCAGCGTCCAGCACCGGGACGCCACCGCGTTGATCGGTCTCGGCATTCCCAACGTGGCCGTACCGGCCAAGCCCTGGGGATCGCCGACCGTCAACGACAGCATCAAGGCCGTGGCGAACATCGGTGTCGACCTGAGCGACAGCAACGAGCTCTACGCCTTCGGCAATTACGCCAGCCGAGAGGTATCGACGGCGTTTTTCTTCCGCAGCCCGATGAACCGCAACGGCGTCTACAAGACCGGCGCCAACAAGTTCCTGGCCGCGGGCGAGGGCTGTGCGGCGAAATACGGCGACATCGATTCCACCGCAGATAACCTGCTGTCCTTCCGCGAAATGGCGGTGGCCGACGCCGGCTGTTTCTCGTTCGTGGAGATGCTTGCGGAGGGCTTCACGCCGCAGTTCGGCGCGACCCTCAGCGACTTCTCCGGCGTCGTCGGCGTGCGGGGCGAGTTGGCCAACGGACTGATGTGGGACGTCTCCGCGAGCATCGGCGAGAACAGCCTGGCGGCCTTCAACCGCAATACGCTCAATGCCTCGCTCGGCCCGGATTCGCCGCGCGACTTCGACATCGGCGACTACACGCAGCGGGAGACCAACTTCAACGCCGATGCGGTGTACCCGGTCGATCTCGGCGGGTCGGACCTCAACGTGGCCGCCGGTTTCGAGGCGCGCACGGAGGAATTCCGGATCGCCTCCGGCGAACGCGCCGCATGGGAAATCGGGCCGTACAACCGCTACGGTTTCGCCTCCGGCTCGAACGGCTTCGGCGGCTTCAACCCGGCCGCGTCCGGTACCTGGGATCGCGGCAACGTCGCCGGTTACCTGGACCTGGAATTCAATGCCACCGAGGCCTGGCGCATCGGCGGCGCGGTACGCTTCGAGGACTTCGACGGCTTCGGCAGCACCACCAACTTCAAGCTCGCCACACACCTGCGTCTGTCCGACAGCTTCGCGCTGCGCGGCTCGACCGGCACGGGCTTCAGGGCGCCGACCCCCGGGCAGTCCAATGCCCGCAATCTGTCCACCGTGGTCAACGCCGTCACCAACGAGTTCGAGGAGCGCGGCACCATCGGCTCCACCCACCCGGTGGCGATGGCGCTCGGCGGCCGCGAACTTGAGCCGGAGGAAAGCCGGAACCTGTCCGTGGGCGCGGTATTCGCGGCCGCCAGCGGCTTCAGCCTGACCGTGGACTACTTCAGCATCGATATCGAGGACCGGATTGCGCTGTCGGGGCTGTTCGACGTGACCGACGACATCAAGCAGCGCCTCGTCGCAGACGGCGTTCCCGAGGCCAACGAATTCACCTCCGTGCGCTACTTCACCAACGACTTCGATACGGAAACCAGCGGCATCGACGCGGTGGCCAGCTACGGCTGGGATACCGGGAACGGCGATGCCGATCTGTTGTTCTCCTTCAATACCACGGATACCGAAGTCGTGGACTCGTCCAGCATCTCCGCAGGCACCATCAGGAACCTGGAACACGGCTGGCCGGAAACACGCTACAACCTGACGTACCGGCAGAGCTTCAATCGATGGGACCTGGTGGCGCGCTACAGCTTCTTCGGCGACTGGTACGACGATCATGCCGGTGCGGATTTCAGCGGCTACGGACTCGCCGACGTGCAGGTGCGCTACAACTTCGCCAGCGGCCTGGCGATTACGCTGGGGGCCGAAAACGCGCTGGACGAGTACCCGGACGAGGCCATCAACTACGGCAACGGGCGCAGGTATCCGCGTTACGCACCGGCCGGGCACAACGGAATGCTGGTCTTTGCCAGGGCGCATTTCTCCATGTAGAGTCCTCGCTCCGTATTCCGCCTCCAGCCCGTCCGGTTCGATTTGCCTCACGGCATACACGATCGGGCTTGGTTCGTTCGCAATTGCCGGACATTCGATATCCCTTCGCTCGCCAACCGATTTTGGTATTCCCGCACAGTCGGCATTTCCGCCGAACGGAGATTCACCGCGTTTATCCGCCCGGCCAACTGCGCACTACCGAACAAGCGCCTTTGATTCCGTTCAGTTCCGCCGTCGATTTCGCTGCCGGCCGCCGATCGGTATCCCGGTTCAGCCAACGTTCCCTGCCTCCATTCCCGGGGCGATCGCCGTTGCGCCAATCAATCGCTCTCGCGCATCCGTTGCGTTCTTCCGCAACGCTCCCTTATCGCACCCCCCTTCTTCCTCATCCAGTTCAACCACTCCGTCTGGACGATCCTGACGGCTGGCGGCGACAAGTTCGCCGCCGGCGTCCATGTTGTATTCAGCAAACTGCCCAGTACAATAGGACAGCTACACAAAGTGTGTTTGCCCAACGCGATTCCGACCGTCTGACGCTACGGTTTAACCGATTCGACACTGGAAAAAGAGGATGAATGTCGCCTTCGGCACTGTCGCAACTGCCGGTTTGCTGATACTCGGCCTACTCCCGCTTGAGGTCCTCGGCCACACGGTGGTGGACGACAGCGGCTGCGTCGATATTGTCGATCCCGAGGATGACACCGTATGGCATCTGGTCAATACGTGCTCGTACGACGTAGAGGTCATCTGGTGCAGCGTGGACGATCGGACCGATGAACGCGAGTGCGGCGGCTCCGAGTACTACCAGCACTTGAGGACGCTTGGCGCCAACGCACGCGTGGCTTTGGATACGTTGGCCCGGCAGGATATCGGTCTGGCCTACGCCGCATGTCGGACCGATGATGATCGGGATGGCTTCGACGGCATCGACACCGACAGCCTGACATCGGACGGGAGCTTCACCTGCCTGGTCGGGCAACGGGTCAATTCTCCCGCCAGCCTGGTCACGTATCGCGGGGAGCAGGACCTGGGGTTGGACGCCTCGGACTGCATTGCGCTCTCGATGTATACCGACGAACTCGGGCGCCATTGGCACACTGTAGCGGTTCACAACCGATGCTCCTATTCGGTGGAATTCTTCTGGTCTCACCGTCTGAGGGGTGAGAATTTCGATTTTCACTTCGATTCGTATTGCGGTGACGATGCTGGGCTCAATCCCGGCCTGACGTATTACAAGGGACGCCAGGCTCTCGGTCCCGGCGAGACGCATCCTTCCTTTCTGTTTGTCGACGTTCAGTGGCGCCGCGGTGGATCGCCGATGTCGGCGGATCAGCTTTCCGAGTTGTTTCTGACCGGCGCGCACTTCGAATACGGGGCCTGCCAGACGGGAGGCGACTCCGGCTTGGGCGACGTCGCCACCGACGGAAGCTACGTGTGCGTGCGCCAATGAGCACGGCAGCGACTGACATTACCTGGCCTAAAACCGTCCCCGTTCACACGGCCCGCTCGAAGGCCCACCACAACCATTCGTACTGTCCGTTCCGGAAAATGATTTCCAGCAAGAACCGCCGGCCCGGAACCGGACACAAGCCGCTTTGCCGTACCTGCGAGCGGTACGGCCTGAGGCGATGGTAGGTTCCATTGGATGCGGCCCAGCCGGGATGCCGATGAGCCTGTGGCTATCAGGGCATCTATCACCACTGCAACAAGAACCATTTTGAACCGCTGCGTGCAGCAATTCGTCGCCCGGCACAACGTGCACGGCCTCGAAACCCTTGACCGGATAAGCGCGGCCGTCCTCGCAATGGCGGGTACGCGCTTGCGGTATCGGGAGCCGGTGGATTGATCGGCAGCCGCGCGTTGCACGCCCCACAAATCCCGCC
The DNA here is from genome assembly GCA_965262365.1 of Candidatus Rariloculaceae bacterium. Taxonomy (GTDB): domain Bacteria; phylum Pseudomonadota; class Gammaproteobacteria; order Steroidobacterales; family Rariloculaceae; genus UBA6522. The sequence goes on along the minus strand of OZ253541.1, from coordinate 216,574 downwards.
GCGGTCTTTGCCCTGCTCTCCGCATTCATGTTGTTTCTCGCCCCTATTCCTCAAGCAGATGCGAATTCGTAAGCAGGGTGCGCGCCACGACCATGGCCCACCCCGAACGCTCCAGCTACTCGGGCGTACATCTCTCAACGGCCGCGCGGTCTGTACGCTGCTCAAGCCGCATCATCGGCGCCCATGACTTGATCTCCGACCCAGCACCTACCTGCACGGCGTTCCGCACCGTGGCCTCGTCGTGGCCACTGACCCTGCTGTCTACCCATGCGCGCCACCAAGCGTGCATCTCCTCCAGAACGCCGCTCGCAATGCCGCCCTGGGCGGTCAGCTGCACAGGCACGGCAAGCACGCCGACAAGCGCCAGCAAGCGCACTACGTCGCCGAGTCACATGATTCGTTTTGAGGTGAACAATCCTCAGCGTGACGGATTCGGTTTCATTGTGGCGGAGCCCGCCCCCGAGCCATTACGGCCTACGCTCAGGGAGAACAAAGTGCCAAAACACCCAGGGACAGGCTCCAATGAAGAAGGTGGCGGAGGCGCCCGCCCCGCTGCGTTATCATGGCGACAGCGTGCCCCGCCGGATTTTGCCGCCGGGGTGGGGCGACCGCACTCCATAAGACGGTTTACTCCGGGCTTCGCGCAGAACCTATGTCATACGCTTGCAACGTTGTCAATTCGCCGCCTCGTCCAAACCGGACGGTCTCCGACATTCCCGGCAGCGGTTCGATCTCCGCTTCGCGCGCTGCGCACGCACACGCCTCGTTGAGACAACCGTGAGGCAACGATCCGGATCGGCGCGACGTCGGACATGCTGAGGGACTTTCTTCGGCTCGAGGCCGCCGGCGGCGTGCTCCTTTTTGTCGCGGCCATGCTGAGACTGGCGCTCGCGAACAGCCCCCTGTCCAGCCATTACGACGCCCTGCTGTCCACGACGGTGGCGGTTCAGGTTGGCGGCCTGACCATAAGCAAACCGCTCGTGCTCTGGATCAACGACGGATTGATGGCCATCTTCTTCTTTCTTATCGGCCTTGAGGTCAAGCGCGAATTTCTGGAGGGCGAACTGTCCTCGCCCGAGCAGATCGCGCTTCCCGCGCTGGGCGCGGCCGGGGGGATCGCGGTGCCCGGCCTGATCTACACCTGGCTGAACCGGGGCGATGCCGTGGCGATGAGCGGCTGGGCCGTGCCGTGCGCCACCGACATCGCCTTTGCGCTGGGCGTATTGAGCCTGTTCGGCAGGCGCGTGCCGCCGGCACTGAAGATATTCCTGCTGACGCTGGCGATCTTCGACGACCTCGCCGCGATCGCGATCGTTGCCGTGTTCTATGCGGGCGATCTGTCGCTGGCGACCCTCGGCGTTGCCGCGGGGATCCTCGGATGCGCGGTGGTGGCCAACGCAATGGGTGTGACGCGCGTGTCGCTGTACCTGCTCATCGGCATTCTTTTGTGGGTCGCGGTGCTGAAATCCGGGGTACACGCCACGTTGGCCGGCGTCCTCATTGCGTGGTGCATCCCGCTGAACGACCCGCAGGGGCGCTCTCCGCTCAAGCACGTGGAAGGCGACCTTCACGCGCCGGTCGCATTCCTCATCCTGCCGCTGTTCGCATTCGCAAACGCGGGACTGTCGCTGGACGGCATGGGTGTGCAGCACTTCGCCCACCCCGTCACCCTGGGGGTGATCGGCGGCCTCCTGCTGGGCAACCCGATCGGCATATTGCTGTTCACCGCAACCGGCGTGGCGCTCGGTGTCGCGAAGTTGCCCGCCGGGGTGAACTGGCTGCAAATGGCCGGCGTTTCGTTCATCTGCGGTATTGGCTTTACCATGAGCCTGTTCATCGCCGGACTCGCGTTCGAACATGCCGGAGGAGCCTACTACAGTGTGGTTCGGCTCGGCATACTCGTCGGGTCGGCACTTGCTGCGGCCGTGGGTTGTCTGATGCTTTCAGTCGGAAACAAACGTCCGTCCGACGGCATGCGGCAAGACCCGTAGCAATAACGCCAACGCCATCTGTGCCGCGCATCCAAGGTCGCAGACCGAGGTGGGCCGCAACCGCTGGCGGTGTGAAACCTCTTCTTGCGGCGATGGCAGATCCGTCATCGCCCCGGATTCCTCGCCACGCCGCCGCCGCACTTGCCTGCACAGCCCCGGCGCGTCCAGGCCACCGACGAACAGGTCCCGGAACGCACTCGCCAGCCCGACCGGGTTCCGGATAGGGCGTCGCCTTGACCGCGATCGGCTTCCGGACGCTGTCGAACACCCCGATGCACGCGCCAATCAACAGTTGAGCGTTGGCCGATTCGACAAATCCGATCCCGCCATCATCGTTTGCCTTGCGGGCAAGGCATTGCGCGTCACGTCCCCTTCGCCGCAAGCCCGCCGCGGTGGTTTGCGGCCGTGCCATCGCACAACCGTCCGGCTTGCATCTTTCTCGTCGGTCGCCGACGCTTGCCGCCGCGCCTGCGCCCAAGCGTAAACATCCGCGTCGAGGTAGCGCACGCAGCAGCCAAATCGGTAAAACACCGGTCCCCCGCCCGTTATCCGGTAGCCCTCAAGCGTGCGCGGCGACAACCCGAGCAGTTCGGCGGCTTGTGCCGTGCAGATAAATATCGTCACATATCCCATGTCATTCTCCTTGTCCGTGAGCGCCACGGACTGTCCCGGGACATTCCTGCTGCAATCCAACACAAAGTGGCACCGCCGCGGAAGGGTCGTTGTTGCGATCGCCGAGAACGACCCCCCTTCCTCGACGCTGAAGGACGCAGTCCTCGATTCGCGATTATCGCTACCGTCCAGCCACCAGATCCCGGTAGCCGCCTTCCATCAGGACACGAGCCTTCTTCCCCCGCCGGCGCACTCGCGAGCGCATCCAACTGTCGGTGTTCCAGTGCGCCGCCACCTCCTTCGCGCCGTAGAGATCCATCGCGGTCTCCCGCCAGGATTTCCCCGCCAGGCGTCCATCGAGCACCCTCAGAAGTTCCCGGTCGACACCCGCACGACCCCCCTGCGGTGCTGCAACCGACGCGCCGGCGAGACTTGCCAGGTTCTTTAGCCGCGCGATTGCTTGCCCGGATTCACGCCCGAACCCGACCCGCAGCACCAGGCCCTGTCCGCGCTCCGGACCGGGTTCCGCCCGAACCCGGACCTGTGCCGCGCCTTCCCCGTTCTCGATCTTGAGAATCAGCGTCCCGTCGGTGAGCCTCAAACCCCCAAGCCGGGCGCCCGACTCCGCCAACAGTCCCGGGAGCCCCGGCGCACTCCTTCCCCACTCCCCTTCAAGCATCGGAGCGCTGGCCCAGAACGGCGACGCCGGACCCTCCGTCCCATCCGGGTCCTCCCAGGCCAGCAATCCCCATTCGAGCGCCTGGCGGTCGAGCGACGACTGAACGCGCACCTCGAACGGTGCCGACTCGAATTCGGGGCGCTTCAACGCGTCCCGCCATGCGTCCCGGTACACCGTGTTGCGCCGCAGAAATGCCCACCCCCGCGGGCCCCCGTCGGTCTCCATGGCTGGTCGGACTCCCTGCCCGATTCCACGCCAGGCGCCGCCGCCCCGGCGCAAGGTCGATGCCCGCCACGGTCACTGCCACGCCCACCGCCGAACCCGTCACCCCCGTAACCGCTTCCTTGCGAAGCGCCTCCTGTCATCGCCGCCCGGAGCTCTCAGGATCAAGCTCCATCCCGGCCCCGGGGGTGCCCATGCGCTGCCGCCCGAACGCAGCCTCGAACATTCGTCCGCGACCGCCCTCGAATCGAACGTTGCCACCGGGTTCCGTGGCGTTTTCAGACACGCCATCATGACGCTGTTCCCGGCTTGCTTCCAATGTCCCATCGCCCCCCGCAACCCCGCCGTCAACGGCCAGGGGCAATGTCGGCGTCTCGTGCCCGACACGCGAACCGAGCCCACCGTGTCGGTTGACGACCATACTCTTCCGGCCATAGGATGGAGTCGACCGGGCTGCGGACAGCCCAACCAAATTGCGAGAGTTCATCATGGACGGCATCAACGCTCAAATGCATGTCGACGAACCGAATTATCCCGGCGCGTCAACAGGTTACGGCAAATCACCTATTGACTTCAAAGGCGGTTCGAGCTACCCTGATTCGCCGCAGAGCCGCAGAGCCGCAGAGCCGCAGAGCCGCAGAGCCGCAGAGCCGCAGAGCCGCAGAGCCGCAGAGCCGCAGAGCCGCAGAGCCGCAGAGCCGCAGAGCCGCAGAGCCGCAGAGCCGCAGAGCCGCAGAGCCGCAGAGCCGCAGAGCCGCAGAGCCGCAGAGCCGCAGAGCCGTGAGTACGTCATGGCTTCGGCGATGGTTCCCGGTACGGTTCGGGCAACCGTCTGACTCATCCTCCGCCGCGGGGCGCGTCTCCGGCGGTTTCCCATCCCCCGTTTCTTCCCCGCCCTGCGGTTCCCGCGCGGCGCTCGGGTTTTTGCCGGCTGTCGCCGCGCTCCTTGCGCTGCTCGCCGCCCTGGCCGCCGGCCCCGCCGCCGCACAGACCGCCATCACCCTCGTCAGCAACACCGGTCAAACAAACGGGGGATTAGGAAGCATTTCTCGATTCGACCATGCTCAGGCCTTCACCACTGGCAGACACGCCGCCGGATACAAGCTGACCGGAGTTAGCATCCAGTTTGCCTTCTTGCAGAACACTTCCGCTTCATACCCTGTGTCCATCTGGACCAATGTCAACGGGAGTCCGGGCACCTCTGTCAGCACCCTCACCAGTCCTGCCATTCTCGTTTCCAACACATTGAATGCCTACACCGCTTCCGGTATCGACCTCGCAGCCAACACCACCTACTTCGTGATTTTGGACAGCTCTTCCAGTGATCTCGGCAACTTGCAGAACACCGCCAGCGACAACGAGGATTCGGGCGCCCAGTCCGGCTGGAGCATTGCAAACAACAGTCTGTATAGAGGGCGAGCTTTAACCTCGGGTAACTGGACAACTTTCGTCCAATCCAAGAAAATCGCGATCACGGGCTACGCCAAGACCACCTCCCTGAGCGGTCTGATGCTGAGCCACGGCATGCTCTCGCCGACATTCGCGGCGGAGGGCGCGACCGCCTACACGGCAACGGTCCCGAACACGGTGGACGAGATCACCGTCACGGCGACGCTGAGGCAGAACAACGCGACGCTGGCGTACCTGGACGAGAACGACGCGGCACTGGCGGACGCGGACGCGGCAACAGGCCATCAGGTGTCGCTCGCGGTGGGCGTGAACACGATCAAGGTGAAGGTGACCGAAGCGGGCGGCACCACCACCAAGACCTTCACGGTGAAGGTGACGCGCACGGCGGCGGTGCCGGGGGCGATCACGGATCTGTCGGCGACGTCGCGCAACACGAAGGTCGTGCTGGCCTGGAGCACGCCGTCGGACAATGGCTTGGCGATTACCAAGTTCCAGGTGGCGCAGAAGAGTGGCAGCAGCAGCTACAGCGCATGGGCGGACATCACCGGCAGCGGGGCTTCGACGACGAGCCACACCGTAACCGGGCTGACCGGCGGCACCGACTACACCTTCAAGGTGCGGGCGGTGAACAGCCACGGCGAAGCGGGCGACTCGAACGAGGCCGACTCGGCGCCGGCCGTCAGGTCCATCACCCTGCACGACCGTCAGCACAGCCGGCCCTACGGCATCGGCGACGAGATCATCTTCCTGGTCGCGTTCGACCGTGCCCCGAATTGTATCGCACCGCAAGCCACCCCCACGGTTCGTTTCACGCTTGGAACCGCAGCAAAATACGCGCACTGGTACTCAGGAGCCGGCTCAGCCAGATGGGGGTATAAATACACGGTAGTGGAAGGCGATGCCGACAGCGACGGCATCCAGATTCCGGCTGGGCCCACCGCTCTTCGTTCGCACTCCTACCACTACGGCGGCTGCGCCGGTCCCGCGCTCGGCGAGAGCGGCATTGCAGCGCAGGGCCCCTTCTCCGACCGCAAGGTCGACGGCGTTTTCCCCACGCTCCAGAGCGCGACGGCGGAATTGGGGACGGCAACGACCGAAATCGTGCTCACCTACAGCGAGAGGCTGGACAACGCGTTCACCCCTTTCCCGCATGACTTCACGGTCATGGTCGCGGGCGCTCGCCGGACGGTCGACTTTGTGACGGTCGCGGGGACCACGGTGACGCTCACGCTTTCCTCGGCCGTGTCCGGAGGACAGACCGTCACGGTGAGTTACGGGGTTGGAACGACGTACACCATCCATGATCTGGCAGGCAACAACGCCGCGGCGCTGACCAACCAGGCGGTGTCCATCGACGTGCCCGACTCCAACGTCGCGGCGAGGGGCGAAGTGTCTATCGCCGACGCAGGGCGTGGCGCAATGTTGGGGACCACGCTGACCGGCTTGGCAGCCTATGTCAGCGACCCCAACGGAATCTCGAAGGCGAGCTATACTTACCAGTGGATCCGGATTGACCCGGCGACCGGGGCCGAGACCGATATCTCGACGGCAACCTCGGCAAGCTATACGCTGGTGAACGCCGACCGAGGCAAGAGTTTCAAGATCAAGGTCTCGTTCACGGACGATGCAGGCAACAGCGAGACGCTGACCTCCAATGCCTTCTTTTCGAGCCCGCCGAGGGACGCGAAAGCGGTTGCGCGCGACGGCGAGATACTGCTGACCTGGCGAGCCCCGCAATTCTGGGCAGACGATATCGGGGAATACCGATACCGGTACTGCCAGGTCATCAATTGCACGCCTTCGGGCGCTTGGACACTATTCGTTGCCGAAGAGGGTTCGCGATTATTGCAATCGTACCACTACACGGTGAAGAACCTTTCCAACGACGTGTCCTATACCTTCGAGTTGCGGTTGGCAGGCGCTGCAGCGGACGGCTGGCCTACAAGCACGTTCACGGGAACGCCGAGCGCGACCAGGGCGCCGGATTCGGTGACGGGGCTGACGGCGAAGGAAGGCAAGGGGATTGCGGAATTGGCGTGGCAGACTCCCGGCAACGGCGGTTCGCCGATCACGCGCTACGACTACCGGTCGAAGCAGGCCAGCAACCCCTTCGGGAACTGGATCGCCATCCCCGGCAGCGGCCCCGCGACGACCTCGTACACGGTGGAGGACCTGGCCGCTTGCGATTGCCACAAATTCCAGGTGCGGGCGGTGAATGCCAACGGTCCGGGCGAGGCCTTTGCAGAGGTTTCGGCGACTTCGACGAACACGCCGCCAAAATTCGCCATCGCCGCGCCACGCAGCTTCTCCGAGACGATCGGCACCGCGACCTCGGTGGCGATGGATTTCGGCGCCGCGGTGAATGCAACAGACGCCGACAACGACACGCTCACCTACCGCCTGGAGGGGTCCGGCGCGGCCAGCTTCGCCATCGATTCGACCACGGGGCAGCTGAGCACGAAGGCCGGGGTCCGCTTCGATCACGAGGCCAAGCCAAGCTATACGGTGACGGTTGGGGCGAATGACGGCTTCGGCGGATCGCCCACCATCGCGGTGACCGTCAACGTCGACGACGTCTCCGAGCCGCCGCTGACCCCGGGCGGGGGGGCGGTTTCGCCGGTGCAGGGGAGCGACACCACCCGTACGGCAACCTGGATTGCGCCGGACAATACGGGCCGGCCGGTTATAACGAGTTACGACGTGCGCTACCGGGAATTCCCCGATGGCGCCTGGAAGAACGGTCCGCAGGATGTCACCGGCACGACCGCGACGCTGACGGGCCTCCAGGCGGACAAGTCCTACGAGGTGCAGGTGCGCGGCACCAACGCCGAAGGCGATGGCGACTGGGCGCCGACCAACCAGCTGCCGGTGTTCGTGGAGGGCACCTGGACGCAGCGCGAGGTTTGGGAGAACGGGGCCGCCGGCTCGAAGGCCCGGGGGGGCGCCGTGACGGCGAAGGACGGGGACGGGGACTCGCTGACCTACAGCCTGGGCGGCGACGATGCATCGAGCTTCCGCATCGATGCCGACAGCGGCCAGCTGTCTACCGCCCGCCCGTTCGACTACGAGAGCAAGGCGTCCTATAGCGTGAGCGTGACAGCCAGCGACGGGCGCGGTGGGCAGGCCACGATCCGGGTGACGGTCAATGTGTTCGACCACAACGAGCCCGGTACGGTGACGTTGGAGAGCCTGCCGGCGCGCCAGGCCGAGATGCTGACGGCGCGGCTGCAGGATCCCGAAGACGACATTCGCTATTCGGTCTGGCAATGGCGCCGCGACTCCGGCGACGGACAGTGGCAGGACATCGCCGGCGCCACGGGGCAGGGGTGCACGATTTACCCGCACTGCGCGCACTACACGCCGGTTGCGGCCGATGTGGGCCAGCGCTTGCAGGCGGTCGTGAACTACGGCGACTCCAGAGGCAATAGAAAGCTCCTTGAGAGCACCGGGCGGGTGTTGCGATCGAACGTGGCGCCGGTCTTTGTCGAGTCAGCTCCGGAGCGGAGCCTGGCCGAGACGGTGGGCGATGGTCCGATCCGCTCGGCCGCGAATATCGGCGCGCCGGTGAAAGCGCGGGACGCGGACGGGGACCGTGCATTCTACGCACTGGAAGGCGAGCATGGGCATCGGTTCGGCATCGATCCGTTCTCGGGGCATCTGAAGACGAAGGCCGGGGAGCGGTACGACCACGAGGCGAAGTCGAGCTATGCCGTGGAAGTGATCGCCGAAGACGGCCGCGGCGGGCGCACCGGCATCGACGTGACGATCTCGGTGAGCGACGTGGACGAGCCGCCGCCGGCGCCGGCGGGACCGGCGGTGACGTCGGGCCGGGGGAGCGCGACGGAACTGGCGGTGACCTGGACGGCGCCGTCGAACGCCGGGCGCCCGGCGATCTCGGGCTACGATCTGCGCTATCGCGTGGCTGGGAGCCAGAACTGGACTTCGAGCCGCTTCTCCGGCGCCAACGGCAGGACGGTGACTGTGGGCGTGCGCAGGGCGGGGACGGCCTACGAGGCGCAGGTGCGGGCGAGAAATGCCGATGGGACCGGGGACTGGTCGCAGACCGGGGCCGGCTCCACCAATGTGCCGGGCAACGCCGCGCCGGCGTTCGACGTCGCCTCGGCGCAGCGCAGCGTGGCGGAGGACCGCGCGGCGAACCTCGCTATCGGCGCCCCGCTCCCGGCGGCGACGGACGCGGACAGCGATACGCTGAGCTACCGCCTGGAGGGGCCGGACGCGTCCTCGTTCGGGTTCGACGCGACGACGCGGCACCTGAAGACGAAGTCCGGCTCGATCTACGACTTCGAGAGAAAGCCGCGCCATTCGCTGACGCTGATCGCGGACGATAGCCGCGGCGGCACGGCCGCCCTGGCGGTGACGGTCGACATCTTCGACGCGGACGAGCCGCCGCGGGCGCCGGCGGTGCGGGCCGGGCTCGGGAGCTCGTCGGACAGCCTGCTCTTCACCTGGACGGCGCCGGTCAACGGCGGTCCCGAAATCACCGGCTACGACCTGCGATATCGCACGGTCCCGGACGGGGACTGGACCCTGGTCAGCGTTGCCGCCACCGTCAGGAACGTGGACGCCGGCGGCCTTCAGGCGGGGAGGGTCTACGAGGCGCAGGTGCGGGCGAAGAGCGCCGAGGGAACCGGGGACTGGTCGAAAGCGGTGCGGCAGGGGTCCCGCGCGCCGGCCAACGGCGCGCCGGCGTTCGCCGCCGCGGCCGCGACGCGCAGCCTGCCGGAGAGCGGCGCGGAGGACCGGCCGGTGGGCGCCCCGCTGCCAGAGGCGACGGATCCGAACGCGGATGAACTGAGTTACCGGCTGGAAGGGCCGGACGCGGCGTGGTTCGTGCTGGATACGGCAACCCGGCAGCTGAAGACCCGCACCGGCGCGATCTACGACTTCGAGACCAAGCCGCGCCATTCGCTGACGCTGACCGCGGACGACGGCCGTGGCGGCACGGCCGGCCTCGCGGTGACGGTGCAGATCGTCGCCGGTTCGGCGCTCGACGCCGCGCCCGACGACAGCGAACCGCCGGCAGGCGGCGAGCTCGCAGGCAATCTCGGCCTGCCGGCGACCTGGTCGGGCTTCGCGTTTTCGGACTACAGCCGCATTGCCCAGACCTTTACCACCGGGCCGCACGATGACGGCTGGCGGCTGAGCGGCGTCGATCTGCGCCTGAGCGGCACGGCGCCGCTTGCGCCCTTCTCCGTGAGCATCCATGCGAGCCTTCGCGAGGTGCCGGGGCGCAGCCTCGGGACGCTGACCGGGCCGGCCTCGCCTGGCGCGGGAGTCAACAGGTTCACCGCCCCCGACCGGGGCATCGACCTGGCGCCGGACACGACCTATTTCGTGACGGTGACCGCTACGGCCGCAGGCGGCGGCAGCATTGAAGGGACCCTCGAAGATTCTGCCCAAGGCGCCCCGCCCGACGGCTGGCGCATCGGCTCGGGCTCCCGGGCCTACCGTTGGGCCGGACACTCCTGGGACGCCACCAACGTGGCCATGCTGATTCGCATCCACGGCACGGCCAACAACGCGGCCACCGGCAGGCCGGCGATCGCGGGCGCGCCGGTGACGGGCCGGGAACTCACGGCGGGCCCGGGCACGATCGCCGACGGCGACGGCGTGCCGGACGGGTCGGCGTTCTCCTGGCGCTGGGTGCGAATCGCCGGGCCGGCCAAGAGCGCAACGGAAATTTCCGGCGCGACCGCGCGGACCTACCGGCCGGTTGCCGACGACCAGGGCAGGAGGATCGCGGTGCGGGCGTGGTTCACCGACGATGCGGGCAACGCCGAGGGTTGGCTGCAGAGCGACGCGGTGGGCCCGGTGGCGCCGGCGCCACCGAATGCGGTGACGGGGCTTGCCGTGACCGCCGGCGATGGCCGGGCCGAGCTGAGCTGGGAGACGCCCGGCGACAGCGGATCGCCGATTACGAAGTACCGGATATTGCATACCATCGAGGACCGCGCCAACAACGCGGTCACGCGGATGTCCTGGGCGGACATCCGGGGCAGCGACGCGACGACGACGCGCCACACGGTGACGGATCTGGCCGCCGACGTGTGGCACCGTTTCCGTGTGCGGGCGGTGAGCGCGGGGGGCGAGGGCCCGGCCTCCGATGAAGTCGGCGTGACGCTGCCGGGCGCATCGCGCAGCGCGGACGCCCGAACCGCGGAGGCCCGGAGCGAACAGAACGGGTTTACCGCGCGATTCGAGGCGCTGCCGGAGCGCCATGACGGGGCGAGCGCCTTCACCTTCAGGCTGCACTTCAGCGCCGGACCCGGGGACTTGAGCTACCTGACCGTGCGCGATTCGCTGTTCGAGGTCACCGGCGGGACCGTTACCGCAGCAAGGCGGATGAGGCAGGACAGCAATATGTCCTGGCTGGTGACCGTTGCGCCCTCCCGGCACGGCGACCTGGTCATCGTCCTGCCGGCGCGCGCGTGCGGCGCAAAGATCGCGGCGAACGCGCTCTGCCTGGACGGCGCGCCGCTCGCGGCGGCGGTGGCGGCGACGGTGCCGGGTCCCGCTTCGGCCCAGGTACGGGATTCCGTCCCCAAGACCGCTCCGCTGACGGCGCGTTTCGTGTCGTTGCCCTCCAACCATGACGGAGCAAGCGCGTTTGCCGTTCGGCTGCAGTTCAGCGCGCCGGTTGCGACGAGCTACCGTGTATTGCGCGACATCGCCTTTGCGGTGACCGGAGCCGGGGTGACGGGGGCGCGGCGGGTGAACGGGCGCAGCGACCTCTGGCACATTTCGGTGACGCCGGCGTCGCATGGCGCGGTGAGGCTGTCGCTGCCCGCGACCAGCGACTGCGCGGCGGCAAACGCCGTGTGCACGTCGGACGGGCGCAAGCTGTCCGGCGGGATCGCGACCGAGATACGCGGCCCTGCGGCCTTGTCGGTGGCCGATGCGGGCGCCGATGAGGGTTCGGGTGCGGTGCTGCAGTTCCATGTGACGCTGTCGCGCGCCGCGTCCGGGCCGGTGACGGTGGACTACGCCACCTCCGACGGCACCGCGACGGCGGGCGAGGACTACACGGGCGCGAGCGGCATGCTGCGGTTCGCCGCCGGAGAGGCCTCCAGGACGATCTCCGTGGCGGTGCTCGACGACGCCCACGACGAGGGCCAGGAGACGTTCACGCTCACCTTGAGCAACGCCTCGAACGCCCTGATTGTCCACGCGTCGGCGACCGGCACCATCCAGAACACCGACCCGATGCCGCAAGCGTGGCTGGCGCGGTTCGGGCGCGCTTCAGCCGACCACGTGGTCGAGGCGATTGCCGGGCGGTGGCGCGACGGCGAGCCCGAAACGCCGCAAACGCACTTCACGCTCGGCGGCCGGCAGGTGCGGGGGTTGGATAGCCTGTTCGACGGGTCCAACGCCATCGGCGCCGCAAATCCGGCGCTCACCGACGAAAGCGCCTGGGCGCGCATGGACCGGCTCAAGGACCTGGCGGGCGCCAACCCCGCCGGTAGCCCTCAAACGACTGACGGTTTTGCCGGGCGCAACCCCCCTGCCGGTGGCAGCCCTGCGGGCGGCAGCCTTGCAGGCGGCAGTCCGGTAGGCAGCAGTTTTGCGGGGCGCAACCCTGCCGGGCGCAGCCCTGCCGGCACCGCCCTTCTGAACAGCCTCGGGTTGCCGACGGGGGACCTGCGCGACGTGCTCATGGGCAGCTCGTTCTTCTATTCAAGACCACTGGACAAGCACGGCGAGGCATCCGAGCCGCCGGGCTGGCTGGGGCAGTGGTCGGCGTGGGGCCAGGCCGCGGCGACGCGCTTCAGCGGCGCCGACGGGCCGCTCTCGCTCAACGGCGAGGTGGCCACCGCGATACTCGGGGTGGACAGCCGCCGGGACCGGTGGCTGGCCGGGGTGACGCTCTCGCACAGCGAAGGCGAAGGCGCCTACACGCACCCCGAGGCCGCGGGCGGCGCCGTGAGCAGCCGGCTCACGAGCCTCAACCCCTACGTCCACTACCGGCTCAACGAGCACACGCGCCTGTGGGGCGTGCTCGGCTACGGCGCGGGCGCATTGACGCTGACGCCGGAGGGTACGCAAGCGGGTGTCCAGACGGAGCTTGCGACCGCCATGGCGGCGTTCGGCGGGCGAGGGGTGCTGTCGATGCGTTCGGGCCGCGCAGGCGCCTTTGAGCTCGCGGTCGTCTCCGATGCGCTGGTGACCAACACGGAATCGGACGCCGCCGCGAACCTGATGGGCGCGACGGGACAAACCAGCCGGTTGCGAGTGATGCTCGAAGGCTCCGGCTCGATGCCGCTAGGCAGCGGAGCAGTACTCAGACCGACGCTGGAAGCGGGCCTCAGGTACGACGGCGGCAATGCCGAGACCGGCGCGGGGTTTGAAGTCGGCGCAGGGCTGGGTTACGCGATCGGCCCACTGGCGGTCGAGATCAACGTGCGTGCGCTGGTGGCGCATGAGGACACCGCGTACGAGGAATCGGGCTTCAGCGGTTCGATCCGCTACCAGCCCCGCCCCGACGGGCGCGGCCTCTCGATGAAGCTCGGTTCGGCCTGGGGACGGACCGACAGCGGTGTGCAGTCGCTGTGGACGCGTCAGGACGCCAGCGGCCTGGTCCGGGGCGCGGCCATGAACGCGGCGCAGCGGTTGCAGGCGGAGTGGGGCTACGGGTTCTCGGGCCGGCGCAACGCCGAGGCGCTGTGGGTGCCGTTCCTCGGCGCCGAGTCCGCCGGCGGCGGGGCGCAGTCGCTTCGCGCGGGGTTCAGGCTCACGTCCGAACCCAACGTCGAGATGGGCCTTGAGTTGGGCCGGCGCGAGAACGGGCGCGATGCGCCCGAGCACGCCATCAAGCTCAACGGCTCGCTGCGCTTTTAAGCGCCTGCCAACCGTTGCCTGGGTACGCGCCCGACGGCTCGCGCTCGAGGTCAACACGCGCGCTCCTGGCGTGCTCGCGGACCGATGGCCGAGGCGCGCGCCGGGGCCAGTTCGGGCGGCTACGCTCACGCACGCACAGCGGAACACTCGCGGTCAAGATATCCTCGAGCGCGACACTCTCACCCGTGCCCCAGCCCTTGCCGCGATCCCGATCTCGCATCGCGGCCGCGCCGACACTGCCCGGTCGAGCCCGGCCGGATTGAAGCCCTGCAGCCCGTCCCGCCAAAGCCCGATTATCCAGTCGATGCCGGACCTGAAAACCAACGGATCGAGCCTCGATTGCAAACGATCGGACCCGATGCCACGCGCCCCATCATGTAACCTGCTTCGAACCGGACTTGGATCGATTCAACCGATCGGCTGACCCGGATATCGACACGGCGGCATCAATCCTCCGGCAATCTCCGGTTCAACCGATTCGGTGCTCCGGCGACCGTGGGGTCGCGCGAACCCCAACTCGCGCGATGTCGCCCTCGCCCGTCACCCGCCGAGGAGGTCTGCGGCCGCGCAGCCGGATTTTCTCCAACCGTACATTGCCCTCATCGGCGGTGGTGATGCGGCGTCGCACTGCGGCCCAGGCGTCAAGCTCCGCGCAAAGACAACCAACCATGCATCCAAACCGGTGAAACGTTGGCCCCTCGCCGGTCCTCCGATACTGCTCGAGCGTGCGTGGTGAGATCCCGAGCCGCTCGGCGGCCTGGGGCGTGGAGAAAAACTGCCGGCGATGCAGCGCTACCTGCCGCCGCGCACACGGCCGCGTCCGTGACGCCGCGTTCATCCGGACCGACCCGGGCGCGCGCCCAATCCTCAGTGCGCGCCGCAGCAACGATCGTATGCGCGACCGGAGCCGCACCCGCACTGCGCGTTACCCTCCGCCGGCCAGCCAGCCGCGCCCGGCACATCCGCCACGAGCCGCCCCTCCGCGCTCACACCGCGCGACTTCTGCCACACGCTTGGATCGCGCAGCCGCGGGGCGAAACGGAGACAGTCTGCCGCGCAGAAGAAGATCCGGATCGTGCTGGCGGGCCTTCGCGCCGAGGAGAGCATCGCGAAGTTGTGCCGGACCCCGTTCCAACTCGGGCAAGGAGAAAGCATTGAAGCGCGCAGACGAACTGAACCCGCACATCGAGGGCCTACGCGGCACGCTGCAAGCGTGCTGAACACGCAATCGCTCTTTGCGCAAGCAACCGGTTGAGGGCTCGTTTTCGGTCTTTTCACAGGGGCCGAAGCCACAGAGGGTTTTTGGGCTTCTTCGCCGATCCCAGGTTGAAGTCCAGGTGCCGTCGAGACACCGCTCAACGCAAAGGCGCCTTACGGCATTTCGTTCGCGGCAGTCGCCCACGATGCTAAAATAGGCTCCATGCGGGCAGGGAGCCGCGAGGATGCGGAGAAAGATTGCCATTGTGGGTGCAGGAGTCTCCGGACTGGGGGCGGCCTGGGCGCTGCAGCGGCACCCCGATCGATTCGATTTTCGACTGTTCGAAGCGCACGCTCGCATCGGCGGCAACGCCATTACGGCCGACATGCCACAAGACGATGGCGGCTCCATTGCGTTTGATATTTCCGTCACTGCGTGCATTCCCTCGGTATACCATCATGTTGTTCTGTTCATGCAGCAACACGGTATCGCGTTGGCCGATACCCGGTTCAACTACAGCGTAAAGTATCGTGGCGGCGTCTACGCGCACGATTTCGACTCCGACATCAGGAGGCAGTTGCAACCGGAAATCGAGAAATTCCAGAAACTTCTTGGACGTCTGCGATGGTTCGGCCGACTCAACAGAACCCGGTCCAGATTGCTCAATGCGCTCAACCCCTTCAACTACGTCAGCATGGGTGCGGTTCTCAACCTGGGCCGGTTCTCCGGCGATTTCAGGTACAAGATACTCAAGCCGATGTTCGTCAACTTCCCGATGGCCACGAACGTGTTCGACATGCCCGCCTCGCTGTTTTGCCGGTATCTGGCGTTCTTCGATATCGAGACCGCAACGCCCATGCAAACCTGGGACCGGGGCGCGAGGCATATCCATAAAAAAACGCTCGGCCGGCTTTCAGAAGAAGATATCCCTTGGCCGGCCGGTTCGAAAAGTGTACCGGCGTGCAGCCGATGTGGTCGTGGAGGACGAAAACGGCAGGACAGAGACCTTCGATGACGTGATTTTCGCGTGCAATGCGAATCAGACGCTGATGATTCTGGATAAACCGACGTACCTTGAGAGCTGCGTTCTCTCGTCGATACGCTACGAGAGTGAACTTCACAACCATACGGTTGTTCATTCCGACGCCTCGATCCTTCCGGACAACGATGTCAAGCCGCTCGCCACCCGAAGCAATCGCATCGAGCAGTACGGAGTGAGGCCCGACAACTACGAAATCACCTACATCATGCACAATTAGCAGCCTTGGGCGAAGGGCTCGGACAAGCCGTGCCTCGTAACCTACAATCCGATCAGCCGCATCGACGAAGCCAAGATCCTCAGGAAATGGTGGTTCCAGCACATCGTGCACGATGTGCGTCACGTGCCCTTTCTAGTCCATTTGTTTCGCTTCATTCAGGGCAGGAGACGAACGTGGCATTGTGGCGCCCACACGCCGATCAACAGCCAGGAGCCCTGTTTCGTGTCCGGTCTTGTCACAGCGAGGCAGATTGGAGCGGACTATCCGTTTGAGCATGCTGAAGCGCGGAAGTGGTTCAACTTTTACGGCCGCACGATGTTCGGTTGGCGCTTCACCAAGGCGTGAACCGGAGGCCGTGCTCGCACAACAAACCAACCGTCCGCCCCTGCTCATCGAACCGAGATTCCGCAACGAGCGTTGTCGTCGAGGGTCCGAGCGGCTTCGGCGTCGCGGGGTCAAACCGCAGTCAAGGCTGACGTGCTCGCCCGCCAGACTCGTCGGTGACACCCGGCGGCTCCCGGTCGTCGCGGCCCCCCACTGTCAACTCCGCCAGGCCGTCGAGCGGCGTGAGATCCTCGATCCGGCTCCCGCCGACGTGCACCCAAACGAGGGGGCTTATAGCGGATAGTGACCAAAACCCTTGATTGACTCGCCCGTGGTCACTATACTTCAAGTATTCGATTGGAGGCGACTATGACGCTGCAAGAAGAGCAACTTGAGGCTGGCAGGATCGTCCTCGACCTGAAAGCCGCCAAGCGGAAGCTCGTTTGCTTGCAGTCGGTTGCGGAACGCAAGGCGAAGGTGCTGGATGCCGCGAGTCAGGCGCTACGTACGGGAACGGGTAGCGTCCCCGTGGGAATCGCGCACGATATGGACGGCAAACCCGAGCCCGACCATGAGCGTCACTGGGTTACGGCACAAGAAGTCAACGACTTGCTCGATGGAATCAAGACCACGAAGGAAAATATCGCCACCCTGCAAGACCGAATAAAGGAACTGTAGCGATGGCCAAAGCACCGGGCAGGAACGACAGAGACGGCCTCACGCTGTTCCAGGTCATGGAAATGTTCCCGGACGATGCTACCGCTGAGAAGTGGTTCGAGGAACAACGATGGCCGGATGGCATCTGTTGCCCAACGTGCGGCTCGGTGAACGTTCAGGAGAACGCCAAGCACAAGACGATGGCGCACCGCTGCCGAGACTGCCGCAAGTTCTTCTCCGTGAAGATCGGCACCGTCATGCAATCGTCCAATCTCGGCTACCGGATATGGGCCATTGCGATCTACCTCATGCACACAGGCATCAAGGGCACGGCCAGCATGAAGCTGCACCGTGACTTGGGGATCGCCTACACGAGCGCCTGGCACCTGTCCCATCGAATCCGAGAGTGCTGGAGCGACAATCAGGACGATGAGCAACTCGCGGGACCGGTGGAAGTCGATGAGACGTTCGTGGGCGGCAAGCGCAAGAACATGAGCAACGCCAAGAGAAAGGAACTCGCCGGCACCGGCCGAGGCGGGTTGGGTTCAGGCAAGGCCGCGGTCGTTGGGCTGAAGGACCGTGACAGCAACGAGATCCGCGCCGAAGTGGTCCAGCGCACCGACGCGAAAACCCTGCACGGCTTCATCGGCAAGCACACGGATCGGGAGGCCACCGTCTACACCGACGAGGCCAAGGCGTACCAGAGCCTTCCATATCGCCATGACAGCGTGAAGCATTCGGCTAGCGAGTACGTCAAGGGCGACGTTCACACGAACGGTATGGAGTCGTTCTGGTCGATGTTCAAGCGGGGACATAAAGGCACGTATCACCAGATGAGTCCGAAACATCTTCACCGGTATGTGCGAGAATTCGCGGGGCGGCACAACGCCCGCGGCCTGGATACCGTCGACCAGATGGAGGGGATGGTGCCGAGGATGGAGCACAAGCGGTTGAAGTACGAGGATCTGACCGCCTGACGGAAAAACCCGCCGTTGCAGCGGCGGGCTGAAGAAGGAAGGAAGCGCCCTCCCGATTGGTATTTTAGTCGGGAGGGCTTTGCTGTGTCCAACGTTATTCTGTTTCCTCGCCGAGGTATTCTCGAACAGCCTCTTGCAAAAGTCGAGAAAGTTCCGCAGCCGCAGGTATCGAGAAAACAAGCTCCAGTTCCTTGTCGTCGGCGGGCGGATGACGCTTGTAGGCCACCGACAGAACTAAAACGGATTGGTGGATTCGTGTGTGAACCTCCAGACCTGACACGCGATGAGCTTCGCGAGATAAGTCGGCAAATTCTAGCGGAACGATCACGGACTTCATCATAATTGTCTCCTGACGTGAGAAACCCCGCCGTCGGCGGGGTTTCGGTGGTTGTGGTTTCCGGTTAGTAGTGCAGTTCAACCTGGGGCCGCACGGTGGTTGGCTGCAACGGTAGATACTCGCGGAAGTGATGTTGAACGATCTCCGCGTTGCTGTCCTTCAGCCAGTCGTACAGCGTTCTGTAGCTGTGCATAAGATCCAGGTTGATGTCATCGTCCTCTTCGTTATGGATCAGCCCGAAGCAATGCCCCAGCTCGTGGGTGACTACGATCAAGTCATGGACCGCCCAAGCCCTGCAGGATGTAGTGGTCCAATGGTGCTCGGTGCGATCGAGCGCCCAGTTCCACGTCGCGGCCGTACCGAATTGCTCGTTGTTCCACGCGAAGTGCTTGAATGGGAAGATCAGCACATGCAGCTCCAACTGTGACATGGGAACATGCTCGTGCAGGTCGATGGCGAAGCTCGGCCAATTCATGATTGAACCCAACTCTTCGTGTTCGCACGAGAATGGAAGTAAGGTATTCGGCGGATAGCATTTCACGGTCTCGGCCTTGGTTGCGTCCCACGAAACAGCGTAGTCATCAGGGTGCGCTCCGAGCAACTTGAGAGCCATGTGAACCGTGACGAGCGTTTCCGGTTCGTCTGCGGCCATGTAGTCCCATTGCGATGCGTAGTCCTCATCCGTCTGGGCACTCGTGCCCGCCAGGACATACACCGGGATCACGGAAATGCTCAGGCGATCTCCAGCCTGCGTAAGAACCGTCCAAGCCACCAAGCACAACAGCACGAGCCAACGCTTCATCGGCGTCACCGTTTATCAACTCATAGGAATGCTGGACTCTCCTTTTTCATCTGTGCCGGCGCCGCTCCATGGCGTCGGGCCGTTGCTAACGGCTCTTGGGAAAGAGAAGTTCCCCGCCTATTCGCCGAGCTTGGGGAGCGACCCCTTGCCGGTACCGGCTATTGTATTCGACGGGTAGCCCGACTTCGGGATCCCAATCACCGTTAGCGCGGTCATCATTGTACGAAATATGAGGCGATGTCAAATGGGTGTGTGGTAAGATTTCATGGCTATGCCGAAATACAAGGCCATATTCACCAATGGCGAAAAGCGGGAACTGATTGTCGAGGCAAGCGAATTCCGGGAGGGTTCTGCGGTCGTTCGGTTCTTGAAGCAAGACGAAAGCAGAAAGGACGGGACCCGCACCGTGGCGCTTGTACCGACCGACAAATTGCTATATGTCGTCGAAGTGACAGAGTAACCTCATGAGCCAGCCGAAACGCAGAGGCCGCCCGGTCGAGAAGCCGATAGCCGAGCGCATTCCCGATACGCCAGGAAACATCGCGCGGGCCATCCTGGGCACCGCGCCGAAGAAGAACAAAGACTGGAAATACCTGAAGAACTTGCGCCGCCGGGGAACGACTACCAAGCGCTAGTTCTCACGCGGGTTGGTCACTATTGGCTATAAGCCCCCAAACGAGCGATGGCAACGTCTGCAGCGGGCGCAAGTCCGCCACCGCGTTGCCACGCAGGTCCAGCCGACGCAACGCGGCAAGATCCGACAGTCCCCACAGGTCCTCGACGGCGTTGCCGGCGAGACCGAGTTCGCGCAGGTTCTCCAACCCGCCCAGCGGGTACACCTCCGACAGGCCGTTGCCGCTCAAGCGCAGCGTCTTGAGATGCACGAGACCCGCCAGCGGCTGCAAGTCCCGGACACGGTTGGCACCCACATCAAGCACCTCGAGCGCCGCCAGCGACGCCAGCGGCCAGAGATCGGCGATGCGGTTGCGGTCTGCCCGCAGCACCGCCAGCCCGGCCAGCCGCGCCAGCGGGTACAGGTTCTCGACGCGGTTGTCGCCCACGTCCAACTCGATCAGCGATACCGCGCCCTGCAACGCCCCGAGGTCCTCGATGCCGTTGTGCCGCAATGAGAGGCGCTTGAGCCGCGGCAGCGACGCCAGCGGCCAAAGATCCGCTGCCGCGCCGTCGAGGTTCAGGGACACCAGCGCTGGCAGCGATACCAGCGGCCACAGGTCCACCAGCGGATTGAACCCAAGGTCGAGCTCCTCCAGGCTGACTGCGCCCTCCAGCCCGGCCAGGTTCCTGACGCCGCGGTTGCGGGCGTCCAGCCCTTGCAGTTCCGCAAGTTCGTCCGGGCTCACGGCCTCCCCTGACACCTTGCCGAGCGCCGCTTCGACGGCCGCGCGCAAAGCCGGATCCTCAATCGCCAGTATCGGCGCGACGCCGCTCAGAAGGGTCTCGGCCCGTCCGGAATCCGCCGCGCTTGGCGCCGGCAGCGGGCGGGCCCGAACCTCGGCGCCTTTCCAGCTCGTGAACAGCAGCGTCCGGCCGCCCGCCCACAGGCCCGAAGGATCCTCGTCCGCCGCACCCGCCACGATGTCCCGCGTTGGCTCGCGAGCGCCATCCGACAGGCGGTAGGCCAAAACCCGCTCCGACCAATCCGCCACCCACAGCGTCCGGCCGTCCGACCACAGCCCGGCCGGCAGCAGATTCTCGCCTGCCAGCTTGATGTCGCGACCCGCCGCCCGCTTCCCGTCCGAGAGGCGGTAGGCGTGCATCGTGTCGCCGAGCCATTCCGACACCCACGCGATCTCCCCGTCCGACCACACGCCCGCCGGCGCGGCGCTGGCCTGAACCGCCAGGTCGCGCCGAGGCAGCCGCGACCCGCCTGCGAGCCGGTGTGCCCTCAGGCCGCCTCCGAGTTGCGCTACCCAAAGCGTTTCGCCGTCCGACCACAGACCCATCGGAGCCGGACCCGTGGCGATGTCCCGGGCCGGCGCCCGCTCGCCATCCCATCGCCGGTAGGCGTAGAGTCGGGCGTCGTCCACGTCGGCCACCCACGCCGTTTCGCCGTCGGACCAGATGCCACTCGGGCTGCTGTTCTCGGGCGCGAGGGAAAAACCGTCGTTCACGGGTTTCGCGGCGGATCCCCTGACCGTCGCTTCGAGGCGGCGCGACAACCGCTTCCCGCCTGCCGTGCACACCGCCCCGACCGCCCCGCAGCCGGAGGTTACTGGCAGGACCACAAGCACGTTTGCCGCCGAGTGCGGATTCACGGTGATTTCCCAGCGCAGGCTCAGCGGCGGCTCCAGCCGCCTTGCCTTGCCGACCGCGCCTCCGGTCACCTGCAACGCCGCGGCTTGCAAGCTCGCGTAGCCGGTCGCGACCTCCTCGCTGAATCGCAGCTCGAATGCGAACGGCGTCTCGCCATCATGCGTTTCGGGCATGCCGACAAACCGAGCCGTCAGCGCCCCGGAGTCGCGGTTCAGGATCGTAACGCTCGCCTGGCCGACGGCCTCGCCGCCGTATGTGGCCGTCACCGCAATCGTCTCGTTGCCTTCCTCGTCGGAATCGGCCGCCGCGGTGAATACCGCGGCCGCCGAACGCGCTCCCGCGGACAGCGTCGGCGATGCGTTCGACACCGTGAAGTCGCCGTCTCCAGCCCGCGGGCTCGCGGCAAAATCGAGAACTATCTGTTGGTGTTCAGCGAACGTCACGCCGTTGGCGATGTCGATTCGGACGGTTGCGGACTCGCCCTCGGCGACTTGCGCCGGATTCACCGACAACGTGAAATCCGCGACGTCGTTGTCTTCCACCACCGCCTGCGCGGAACGCGCCTGCCCCGACAGCGTGTAGCCCGCGCCATCCTCAAGCGTCAAGGTCACGGTCAGGTCTTCCCGCACCACGTTGTCGTCGTACCTCGAGTGCGAAGACGTATTCGTTCGCCTGCCGACGGGGAACACGAGCCGACCGGTGTGGCTCTGGGAACCGTCGCTAAACTCCCAACGCGTTTGAACGGTCAGTGTCTCCGTGGTCGGCCCCGTGCGCGACACCGTGAACCGCGCTAACTCGCCTTCCGAAACAGGGCTCTTGACCGCCGCGACCGAAATCACCGGAAGACGGGCCGGAATCGTCGCCTGCAGACGGGTCCGAAGCCGCCTGCCGTCGGCGGTGCACACGGCCGCGGGCGCCGCGCAGTGCGTCGTCGCCGGCAGGGTCACCACCAGGTCCGCGGCCGACGACGGCTCGATCTCGATCTCCCACAGGTCGCTGCGCCCGGCGACGCGCCTGACGTTCCGCACCGAGCCGTTCGCGACCGCCAGGCTCGCATCGCGCAGCGTCACGTAGCCGGTCGAGATGGGCTCGCTGAACCGGATGCGCAGCGTGATCGTCCCCCGTCCCGAGTGCTCCTGCGGCACCCCGATGAAACTCCCCGTCAAGGGCGTTGCGGGTTCTACCGCGATCGCCACCTCGTCCCGCGACGACAGGCCGTCGTCGTCGGTGACGGTCAGGGCAAACGACAGCACTGCGTCCTCGGCGAGGCCCACGGGCGCGGCAAACGTGGCACTGGCCGATTGCACCTTCGACAGGTCGACCCGATGAGCCCCGCGGTCGATTTGCCGCCACTGGAACGTCAGTGTCTCGGGCGTGTCGCCGGCGTCGGGATCCACGCCCGCCCCGGTCAGCGTCACCTGCGCGCCCTCCGCCACACGGCGGTCCGGACCGGCGTGGGCCGTCGGCGCCTCGTTGACATTCGCCAAGACCACCCGGAGCGCCGCCGTGACGGGATTGTCGCCGTCGGTGACCTGCACGACGATCTCATAGACGCCGTTGGCGCCCGCATCGTCCGGCGCCTCGAAATCCTTGGCCGACGCGAACGCGAGGGCGCCGTGCGCGGCGAGCCTGAAGTGCTCGCGATCCGCACCCCCGGCCGTCCCGGGCGGGATCGACCACGTCAGCTCACCCGGCGCGCTGTCCCTGTCCGTGGCCGTCAGCTTCGCCACCGCCGTGTCGCCCTCGCGCACGCTGAACGGCCCGGCACTGTCGATCGCGGGGGCGGCGGTGGGCCCGCTTACCGTGTGCGCCAGCCGGTTCGCGAGCCGGCGCCCGTCCTGCGTGCACAGTGCGCCCGGGCGGTCGCAGGAACGGGTCTCCTCCAGTACCAACACCACGTCCGCTGCGCTTCCCGGCGACACGTGGATCTCCCAGCCGTCGTTGCGGCCCGGGACCGTGCGGCGCGCGTTCGTCACCGTGGCGTTGGTCACCGTCAAGGCGGTGTCGCGAAAGTCCAGGTAGCTGTAGTCGGCCAGTGGTTCGCTGAACCGGTAGCGGACCTGGAACACCGTGCCCGCCCCGGCGTGCGACGCCGGCGGCGCGGCGCCGAACGCCGCCGTCAGAGGCATGTCGCTCGCCGCGATGCTGACGGTCGCCGAGCCGAGCGTCGTGCCGTTGTGCCGCGCCTCGACCACCACGGTCTCGGCGACTTCGCCGAGATCGTCGTCGATCGCATCCACGATCGCGGTCGCCGAACGCAGGCCGGCCTCCAGCGTCAGCGTCGTCGGCTGCAGCTTGAAGTCCGTGCTCGCCGCCGTGCCCGAAGTCGACAGCGCGATCGACTGGTCGGTTGCGAACGTCACGCCGTTGGACACCGACACCGACACGGTTGAATAGCCGCCTTCGGGCATGTGCGCGGGCGATGCCGTCACCGCGAATGCTGCGTCGTCGTCGTCCCGCACGGTGACGTGCGCGGAGCCCGACGCTGAGTAGTAGCCATGCACGGACAATACCGTCGCCGTGACCAAGCTGCCGGGCTCGACCACCGAGTCGTCGTCGGTCGCCACCGTCAGCACGGCGCTCGCGTGGCCGGCCCCGATTCTCACCTCCGTCGGCGGCGTCCCCAGGATCGTATCCGCCGATTCCGTCACCGACACCGGTACCCGCATGTCGTACCCGACCGGCGCGGACAGTGTCACGCGAAACGACGCCGGGGTGCCCTCCGATACCCGTGGCGCCACCGCCGCGATCGCCACCGCGCCGCTGCTCGGCGTGCCGATGGCTTCATCGGAGGGCGGGCCGTCCTCGGCGCCTCCCTTCGTGGCGATCACCCGCACGGTGTATTCCAGGTCGCCGGCCAGACGCCCGATCACGTAGGAGGTGACGCCGGCTGCAACGGCCGCCTGATCTTTCGGGGCGTAGCGGGCCTGCTTCCTCGGCTTCCACTGGACCTTGTAGCCCGACGCCCCGGTCACCGGCGCCCAGGATACCTCCAGGCCACCGACCCCCGCCCGCACGCCGATGTTCGGCACCTTCGCCGCCGGCGCAGGCACACGAACCGAATAGCTCGTCTGGGCGCCCGCCGACAACGCCGGATCCAGGCTATTGCCGAGCGCATCCTCGATGTTCTGGTCTGCCGCGAAACGCAGCGCAACCGTGCCGGACAACGTCGCCAGGTCGCCGCCTCTCGCGGTCACGTCGAAGGTGGTCTTGCTCAAAATACCCGCCTCGTCCGCCGCCGCGGCGACCGCCAGGGTGGCCGTCGTGCCCGTCAACTCGAAGTCCCACGGGTCGACGCCCACGACCGCCTCGTCGAACACGACGCGCCACATGAGCGCGGCCGCGTCGGTCGAGCGCACGACCGGATCGTGCCGCGTCAGCGACAACACGCCGGGGCGGTCGTTGTCCAGCGTGTAGGAGCGCTCGGAACCGGCCCGCCACGCGGGCGGCACCGCTCTGCCGGCCTCATCCGCGATGTCCTGACCGGCGGCGAAGTCAAGCGACACCGTTGCGTTCAGACCGCCCAGCCCGGTGGCGGTGACGTTCCAGCGTCGCGTGCTGCCGTCCACGGCGGCCACGTTGAGCGGCGGGCGGTCCAGGCCCGCGCCGAGGAGGACGAAGTCGGCGGCGTCCACGTTTTCCACGCCCCGCGGGCTGAAAGCCACCTGCCAGGTGAGCGTATCGGCGCGGGTGTGGGCGTCAGCCGGCGCGAGGCGGCTGACGAGTGCCTTTGTTACAGCGGTGGCACGGTAGTTGGCGACGGACCGGGCCGAGGTGTTCATCGTTCGGCGGGCGTCGGCGGGGCCCGTCACGAGATGGGAAGGCTGGTCGTCGGCGACGCCAAGCGCATCGCCGGCGTAGGTCAGATCCGCATTCGAGAAGCGGGCTATTGTCGGGCACCAGCCTCCGTTGTCGGCACATTGGTTGTCGTAGGCCATGATCGTGCGCCACTGTGCCGATGCGGGCGAGTCGGGCTCGAGCGCCGCCTGATTCACGTAGCCGTAGCTATGCGCGTGCGGCCTGTTGCTCAGGTTGGACCGGTGTGCATAGCGGTCGTGGTTGAGTCCCATGGTGTGGCCCAACTCGTGGGCGTAGGTATCGGCGCCGCATCTGTAAGACACGAAATTGAAGGCGTATGGGCTATTCCACGAGCCTATTGTCGTGTTCATGTACGCTTCGCCGCAAATCGTTGCGGTCGTGTCGATCACCGTGACGATGTCCGCTCCGACCGCGTCGCGCCGTGCGTGTACCTGGTCGAGATGACCGTCCCCTCGCTTGCGCACACGCATGAGCAACTGACCGTAGTCGGTCCCTCGGTAGGCGATCTGCTCCGCGAGCACGAGATAAAGCCGTTGGTTGACGCCGCTGTCCACATAGGCGCTGTTGGTAAAGGCGACCCACTGATCGATTTCCGCCTCCATCCGGGCTCGCCCGCCCGCTCGGTTCTTCGCCCGTTCGGTGTACACCACCATGACGTCGATGGTCGTCGGCGTCGCGGTCGACGTGGCGGTCGCTGCCTGAGGCCGCGGCGCTTGGGTTCGCTGCCCGTCGGGTGCGGGGGCTTGCACTTCGATCGGTTCGCCCGGCGGCGGCAGTGTCGACGGATCGATCTCGCGGATCTCCACTCGACCGTCCCCGACGGAGCGTATCGTGTAGGTCGCCGAGGGCGAGTGCACCGTGCCGACCACGATGTCTCCGTTCACCACAAGCGTCACGCTCCCGAACGGGACGCCCTCGAGTTGGCCCGAGAGCGAATAACCGGCCGACGTGGGCGCCGTGGTCAGGCCGACGACCTCGTAGGCCGCGTCGTCGAACAAATTGAGCGTGAAGGCGGCAGGGACGGATCCCGGCTCGCGCAGGCCTGCGTCCAGGTCGGAAGGGGCGACCTGCCCGGCGAGCAGCCCGACATCCAGGCGCATCCGCCGGGCGCGCAGGGTCGCGCCCCCGAACTCCACCGAATCCGGCACAAGGCGCTCCGAGGGCACGGCCTCGAACGGCTCCCCGGCCGAGAACAGCTCCGGCACCTGCCCGTGGGCCTGCCCGGCGACGAACCACGCCAGCAGGCACGGGGCGAACCGACGGCACGCCCAACATCCCCGCCAGCCCCTTCTGCGACGACGCGGCCCGCAACGCCGCACAGACGGCCCGGTCGCCTTATGGGTCTTGTGAATCTCGCTCCCTCCCTGCCAAGGCCTCGTTGACGGGCCCCGGAGTCCGTCCGCGAAGCATGGATCAATTCGGAATACTAAAGGAAGAGACACTCTTTTCCAACGTGAAGTGAGCCTAAAAAGGGAACGCGATTGCAACGTGACGTCACCCTCGGCGGAGCTGAATTTGGGTTCATCGCAGCATGATCCCGGTCATGCGGACCGAACGAGTTCAACCGCCGGATCGGATTTGGGGCGTCCTCGTCGGCAACATGCCCGCGCAGTTGCCGATTCCCGACCGCGGCACCGCCTGCGCCTCATTCAAGAATCCTCCCGAACTGTGCAGTGGTTGCATCTTCGAGAGATCCCCATTGAAATCAAGGATACGCGCCTGGGGAGGAGGGTGTAGCCGACCGAGCGAGGTGCGCCGCGGGTTGGAGACCGCGCCCGTGTCAGCGCTCGGGCTGCGCTACGCACCGCCACGGCGCCGATGCGGTGTCCAGGCCGAAGACCGCTCGCCAAGGCGCTGAAGGCTATCTACAGCGCCCCCTCAGCCGAGGCCGCGGCGTCAGAGCTGGATCGGTTCGAAGCTGGCCCCTACGGTCAACGCTTCGCTGCCGTGGCACACAGTTGGCGCCGGCGCTGGGAGGAGGTGATCCCGTTTTTCGCCTTCTCCCGGCGGTACGCAAAATCTTGTACACGACCAACGCGATTGAGAGCCTGCACAGCCCGATCCGCAAGCCGATTCGCAACAAGGGGCATTTCCCCAGCGACGAGGCGGCCACGGAGCTGACTTACCTGGCGCTGAGAAACATCACCGCAAAGTGGCAAAACCCGCCCAGGCAATGGCATGCTGCCAAGCCGCAGTTCACAATCCAGTTCGGCGAGCGATTTGTGCTGGCGGTTCGAACGATGAAGAACGGCTCAGCACACAAGATTTTGTACAGGACCGGTTCCGCCGCTACGCCACCCAGTTTTATCCGGACACGCGGCACAACCGTCAGGGATCGGGCGAATCCCCCTGATTGCCCAAGACCGCCGGCGGTGCAGCGCGACCTGCCGCTGCACACAACGCCGCGTCCGTGACGGCGCCTTCATCCGGATCGACCCGGCCACGCACCCAATCCTCAGTGCGCGCCGCAGCAACGATCGTATGCCCGGCCCGAGCCGCAGCCGCACTGCCGGTGCTCCGCCGCCGTCCAGCCAGCCGCGCCCGGCACATCCGCCACGAGCCGTGCCTCCGCGCTCACACCCCGCGACTTCTGCCACACGCTGAGATCGCGCACCATCCCGCCGATCAGCATCGGCGCCATGCTGTCCAGCAGCTCCAATCCCTCTTCGGCCAATTTGGAGGTCCCGTTCGCCGCCGCGTACAAGGTGTGGATCACTTGGACCGCCTCGATCACGTCCAGCTCGTCGCTGCCCTCGATCCGCGCCCAGGCCCCGGGCCTCCACCGCATCGCGCGCACGAACCCGACGATCCAGGCTTTCCAGAACACCTCCTCCGTGCCTTCGTCCACTTCCAGCACCGGCCCGTAGACCGCCGGCTCGTTCGCCAGCGTGCGGGCAACCCAATTGTAGTGCCCGATCAGCGCCGCCACCGTCTCCTCGCCGTCCCCGATGCTCCCGAACTCCGTGTCGGCTCCCCACACCGCCCACAACCACTCCGACGGCAGGATGACTTCCGGGTACACCACCAGCCCCGTCACGAACCCGTCCATCTCCCCGACCGTCATCGGCTCGCCCCGGTCGGCCAACGCATCCAGCAACGCCGCCAACCGTTCCAGTGCTTCGACGCGATCGTCCACCGCTCCACCGCCCTCTGGGTCCTGCCATTTGCTCCAGCGCCGCCCGCTCACGGATTCTCCTCCCTCCTCGCGACGAACCCCCACGCGCCCTTGCCCCCGCCACGGCACACCCTGTAGCCGTATCGACCCGGCTTTATCGTCCGATCGGACTCCAATCCCGCCACCGCCCGTTCGATCTTCCGCGCCACCGGGTCCGCCCGACGGGCACCCAACCCCTTCGCCTGCATTGACCCCCTCATGCCGAGCACCGCTTTGCGCTTCGCGTCGCCGACCGATTTTCCAATCCCGTTCACCTTTCCCACTTGCCCCCTGCTGAATTGCCCCTCGTCCATGCCCATGAGCGCCTTCCGCCTGTTCCCGGCGTCCATTCGACCGTGCACCGCCAATCATAACCGCCGGGCACCGCCCCCGCGCCGCGCCGCCCCGTGAGCGCCCGGCCCCGGTTCAGCGGGCCACGCGAAACGACCTAGCGGTTCGCCTGTCCGCGACGGTCCGCGAGCCGCACATCGAACGACAGAAACCGGTCGAACAGCGCCGTCTTGCGCCAGCGCCGAACCTCCCCCGTGACCCGCGGTTCGCGGCACTGCATCAGCCCGAACCAGCGCAACGGACCGAGAATGCGCTCGGCGAACATCCACGCCGGCGGGTTCCAGTGCGCCTCGGGGATCGAGTCCTCCGCCACCGTGCACAGCGCCGTGAGCGTGCCCCCTCCCCGCCATTGCCCGCCCACCGCCGAAAGGCACCACAACAGCACCCCCACGTCCTCGCCCTGCGGCCACGTCCCGGGCACGCCGCGCGGCACGCCGCGCAGGAACGCCGACAGATCCACATGCCACAACGCCTGGCGAAACAGCAGCGCCTGCAGCCGGCCACGCTTCCCCGGTTCCAGCATCTCGCGCCCCGCCGGCGTCAATTCAAGCCAGATCGGGGTCCGCCGCACCAACCCCGCCATCTCCAACAGCCGGCGCAGCAGATGAAGTTCCCCCACGTACTCCTCGCGAAGCGCCTTGTCCGCCCGATGGACTTCAGTGGCTTCCATGCCCGGCCAGTGCATCGACGCGCGCATCGCCGCGACCGTCGCGAGCTGCAGGCAGCCCCGGTCCGTGACCCACAGCCACCCTTGCCGGGCCGCCTCCTCAAGCAGCACCAGGGCGTTGGCGACGAACGCCGAACCCGCGAGTTCCTCCTCCGTCAGGTCCGTCGCCAGGCGCAGTGCCCGGTTTCGGGCCGAGGGCTCGCACATGAGCGCCTTCGCGCTGTCGGCGTCGAGCCGCGTCCTTGCCGGCGCCACTTCACCCGCCCAATCCCACCGTTTCACGTCCACATCGCCTCCCTCGCGCAACGCCCTTCAAGCCCGTTGGCCGAACAACCGTCCGCCGATATCCGGACCGTCCATTTTACCCGCCACCGCCGATCGAACCGGCCACGGCGCGACTGGCCACCCCCAGCCGTTCACCCGTCCATGGCCCCGCGCCGCGCGGAGCCCGAGGGCGCTTCCGGCCGGACGAATTCCGGGGCAGGGCGTGGCGTAGCCGTGTCCGGCCCGGAGTCACTCCGCCCTCCCTCCGTTCGACATCCCTTAAAGAAGGCACTTCCAGGAGCGATCCACTCATGGCTGCATCCCCGACAACCCGCCCGTCCGACAACCGTTTCGGCTCCCTGACGCCCGCGTCGCTCTCCAAGCCGGAGAAATCCTCCGTGATAAAGCTCGCGCTTGCCGTGCTGTCGGCCCGCTACCGCCCGGGGCGCGCCTTCACCTCGCCCGAGGATATCGAAGGGTTCCTGCGCCTGAAACTCACCGGGCGGCGCAACGAGGTGTTCGGCATCGTTTATCTGGATACGCGGCACCGCCTGATCGAAATCGCCGAGCTGTTCCAGGGCACCGTCGACGAGGCGGCGGTGTACCCGAGGGTCGTCGTGCAGCAGGCGCTTGAGAAAAACGCCGCGGCCGTAGTGCTCTTCCATAACCGCCCCTCCGGCGTAGCGGAGCCCTCCGAATCCGACCGCAACATCACCCGGAAGCTCGACCGGGCGCTGGCGCTGATCGACGTGCGGTTGCTCGATCACCTGGTCGTCACCGACGGCGCGTTCGTCAGCCTCGCCGAGAAAGGCTGGATATAGTCCGAACGACCTTCTCCGCCCCCCTCGCCGCCGACCCGTCCCGCGCCCGCGAGGGTTCGGGGCGGGCGCGGTCTAGGGCGAGCCGGAAGGCGGCCGGAGTCATCGCCGCGCCCTCCGTTTCCAACCCGTCCGTGCCCCGCGCCGGATACTTCCGAGGAGCCGCCATGACCGATACCGAACGCACGATCCGCTGCATTGCCCTTGCCTCGCTCGCGCCCTCGCCCGAGAACGTCCGAAAAACGCCCGCCGACGGCGCGGCGTTCGACCAGCTCAAGGCGTCCATCGCCGCCCACGGGCTGCTGAAAAACCTCCTTGTCCGCCCCCAGGCCGCCGACACCGAAGCCGAGACCCGCTACGAGGTCATCGCCGGCGGCCGGCGCCTGGCGGCGCTTAAGTCGCTGGCCGACGACGGCGCCGTCGCGCCCGATCACCCCGTTCCCTGCCACGTCGTCACGCACGATGACAACGCCGCCGAGCTGTCGCTCGCGGAAAACACCGTGCGCGCGGCCATGCACCCGGCCGACCAGGTCGAGGCCTTTGCCCGCATCGCCGGCGACGGCGGCACCGTCGCGGAAATCGCCGCGCGGTTCGGCGTCTCCGAACGCACGGTCGAACAGAGGCTGCGCCTCGGCAATGCGGCGCCGGAATTGCTCGATGCGTATCGCGCCGGGGAGATGGGACTGCAATGCCTGCAGGCGTTTTGCGTCACCGGCGATGCGAAGCTGCAACTCGCCGTGTGGGAGGAACTCAAGGCCCAGCACTACGGCCCGAGCGTGTGGCAGGTCCGCAGGCTCCTGACGGAGGGCAGAATGCCTGCGACTTCGGCTCTGGCGAGATTCGTCGGCGCGGACGCGTACGAAGCCGCCGGCGGGGTGCTGACGCGCGATCTTTTCGCGGAGGAGGACGAAAGAGGCATCTGGTTCGACGACCCGGCTCGCAGGCGCGCCCTGAAGACGGAGCACCTCGCCCGGCAGAAACCAGTACACCGCGTGCATCACGATCCCGGCGCGCCCGCCGCGCTTGATCCGCCTGAGCACGAGCCAGCCGCCCACCCCGATCGCAAGGCCCGCGACGAACGCGTTGGCCGCCAACCCCAGCATCGCCGGACCCATCAGCACCGCCGCCTCGTCCATCGTCCAGAACAGCCACCGCTCCGGATCGTCCAGGCGGGAAGGGATCGCAAACCGTTCGGCGTCTTTCACGGATTTCCACTAGATGATCGCCGTGCCGACGATGCTGGTCACGACACCGGCGCCCGCGCCCGCGGCCACGCCGACGCCCACCGCGCCCATGATCTGGGTCGCGTTGAACCGCAGCACCGACCCGACCAGCGCAGCGCCCACCGCGAGCACGGCGGCCAGCTGGCCGCCCGTGCCCCCGACCATGTCGGTCACGGTCGTGAGCGGTGCGGCGAACGTGGTGTCTGTGGTCGCCCAGGCATCGGTGACGCCGAAGAGCAACAGCACCGCGGGCAACGCCGGCGCGTACAGCGCTGCCGCGTGCAACGCCGTGACCCCCAGGCGCGCCGCACACGCCGTGCGGAGCCTGTTCATGAAATTGTCTCGTTGCTTCATCTCCCTCACTCCCTCACTCGCTTCCATCGTCGGACGTGGAGATCCGCCCGCAACCGTCCAGCCAATCCACCAGGTCCGACTTCAGATACCGCACCCAGCGACCGATCTTGAGAAATCGCGGACCCTTCCCGTTTATCCGGTAGCGTTCCAGCGTTCGCTCGCTCAGGCCCAGAAACGCCGCGGCCTCTTCGGTCTTCATCAGGTCCGGGTGCGCCTCCATCGACGCGCCGTTGCCCAGTTCGCGTAACGGTGCGCCTGACGCACCGGTGGCGGTGCGCAACGCGGTGGCCTCGCCCACGGCCGCGACGATTTCCCGCCGTTGCGCCGGGCGCACTCGCGTGCGCATCCACTCGCGAACCCGGTCCACCGTCGTCAGGTACGGCGAGGCGCCCCGGCGCAGCCGCGCCACGAACGCCGGCTGTCCCACCGGCTGGTCACCGAGCGACCAGGGTTTCACGCCCGTCGACGCCATGAACGCTTCAATCTCCAATCCGAACAGCAGCGCGAACGGCGTCTCGCCCATGAACACCCGAATCCGGTCCGCCGTATGAAGTTTCACCCGCCGGCCTTTCGCCAGGCGGAACTGGACAAACCCCGGATCGCCCAGCACCTTGCGACCGAATCGGCTCGCGCTCATGCCTTCGCGCTTGAGGTAGCCGTCGACATCCTCGCGCAGGGTCTCGTCGAACGAAGCCTCGAACAGCCGTTCAAGCTCGGGGTTGAAAAAGGGAACTCGCCGCGTCATGGCGCCGAACATAGGCACATCGAAACGCCGAGGCAATAGGATTCGCGACTCAGCGTCCTACATTTACCGCCCCCGCTACGCTCCGGTACGCCACGCTACGCTCAGCTACGTAACTGCGTGCAGTAAAATCAAACAGCTATGGGCCGGTTTGCGCTCGTTTGCGCAAATTTCGACAACCGAGAAATGCCGGAAACGAGCTTGTCCATGGTCTGTTTTTCAAAATATACTATCCCCCGTGGACGCATTGGCGACCTCCAAACGCCCCATGAAAACCGACCCTTTCCGAGCGCGGCTGCGCGAACTCTTGCACCGTAGCGGCCTGACCATGAGACACGCCTCGCTCGCCTGAATGACAATCACTGTATTGAGTGGATCGCGCCGCGGGGTGATGGCTTTTGGGAAATGGTTAATACGTGTTCGTATCCGGCCGCTTTGACCTATTGCAACCTTTTAGATCAATCCGATGATCCAAATGCTGAATGGCTTTATGTCTCCCGTTGCGGTGATGGGGGGTTCTCCGGCAGGTTGGTCGAGCTGGATCTTGGCGAGCGTTATGACGTGGCTGTGAATAGCAGGATGAAATTGGGTATCCGGATTGCCGCTTGTCGTGTTGATATTGCCCGAGGCTCTTATGGCTTTGTCGAAGATTCTATTCAGCCGGACGGTACGTTTACTTCCCGCATCGAGCATTGAGGAATTACAGCGTTGGGAAACTGGATTAATTCACCTGTCATAATCACAGCCGCGAAGGGTGGGGCCAGTTTCTTGTTATACATGTACAGCTATGCCGCTCGAGGTTCACTCGAGGTTCGATCGCTCGCTCGTCGTGTGGCAGAACGGCCCGCCCCCTACCGTCAACTCCGGGAGGCGGGCCAACTGAGGAAGCAAAATAAGAACTCTCAAAAACGCCTACGTTGATCGAACCGCGAAATCCGCAATCAAAGCGCACCTTGATGACCGAGTCGTAGTAGAAAGTGAACAAGGGGAAATCTACCTGCGCCATACCTTCAGGTACGCAAAGGGAAACTCCGTTCTGTCGATATACGTCGACGGCAAAGACTTCGGCGAATTGCTGGATAAAATACTGCAGGCAGACCGGGGCGCGACCATCCGGGCGATTGGTTCAGCATTTTCAGTTCTCGGCAAATAAGGAGAAGCACATGGCAGAAAACAATAAGAGAACTTTCATGTCTATAGAAATCGTGCTTTCGTCAATGGCGGTGATTGTCGGTGTGACAGGATGCGCCATTCCTACGAGCGTCGACCCACTTCCGTACTACAGAATTGACGCAGCCCGCACCAGGGTCGAAACGGCGCAATTGTGCAGACTCTATTTCAAGCATCGGTTCGTGGCAAATCAAGCATTGTGCGAAGACGGCACCACAACGCGTGTGGCTTTATCCGAATCCGATCTGACATAAACTGTCACCATAGCTCGCCGGAACGACTTGCAGCACGAAACCCTTGGTGTGGCAACGTATCGATGTGCCGCGTTCAAAATCAGGATTCAGAAGCGCTCCAGGAATCACTTGATAACGTCCGGGGCCATCACGCTATTGCTTTCCGCCGGCGCCACCGCAAATACGGATGATCTGGCTACCTGATTGACTTCTGACGCTACAGTGTTCACAGGTTTGGGCCAACTCATGGGCCAATAGTATCCGGACGGCGTGCCGGACGTCATACAGGGAGTCGAAATCGCCAGAACCAGAATTTTCCGCAATATCCTGGATTCACGGAAAAGAGACTTAATCGACTATCCGCTGTCCAAGGTCGTGAACGATGCGCTCAGATACCATGCCGTGTGCAATCTCGCGGAGGGCAATGCGGAATCGTTACGCGCAACGTCCCAAGCTGTACTGACGGCTGGGAGTCCTCAACCGAAGATACCGACTTCGTCAGACCAGCCGACGGATCCCGAACCGGAATAGAACTACTCGGTTTAGTAATCCTCGTGTGTCTCAATAGTTGACCCTGACCTGACTGCATTGCGCCATACGTAATAAGGCAATTCTGGTTCCGCGCAGGTGCGCCGCACACAACTTGGCAGTGCATTCGCCCTTCGTTTCATCGCACACGTCGGCGACAGCCGCGCGCCGCTGATGCTGATGCTGCTGATGCGCCTCCCACTGCATATAAATGCCTTGAGATCAGCGCCACTACCAAACCGGACTCAGGCGCCCATCGGAAGTTCTTACGCTGATGTAGGGAACCATTTCATTTAACGCTAGCCTCAAATCTTCCGGGCGTTGGCCTTCAAATGGAGGTTCGGAGCAGTGTTCAAACAGACTATCGAAAATGGCCTCCTTCTGGTCGGAGGATGGTTCCAGGGAAATTTGATCGTTCCTCCATACGTCGATCTCGTCCTCATCAAGAATGATCGTGTCGCTGCGGCAATCTTCATCGCCCGGCTCGTAGTACACTTCAACGCGCCCGAACATGTCTCCGAAGCTCACGCCAACTATATCCAGCCTGTCGATATTGCTGAACCCCGATTCGAGACCTGTTACGCGTGGATCTACGGTTACTTGATCTAGCCCTTGGCGCAGGGACAAATCGTTCATATAAAGCGACACCACGATGGCGGTGGTACCCACAAATATGGTTACGGCGCCTACTACTGCTGCCACCCGGGTGCTGAGTTTCCATCGGCGTTCGACTTCTGCCTCTTTTCGTATTTGATCTTTCACGCGCAGAGCGATAAATTCTTGATAGTCTTGGTCTGAAAGTGGCGACTCCATCTAGTTCTCCTTTTCTTCTACCTTTAATTCCCCACAAGTGTATCTTCCATCGGCGCTGACTTCCCCCAGCCCGCCGTATTCCCTGCCAACCCGACACGCGCCGTACTCGTATCCGCCACCGCAGTCGGATCGCGGGAGAACAAGGCTCCCGTCGATGTCCGGGTATCGATCATCCGACCACCAGTAGGTGCGCGATCCCTCCCCAGGGCCCGGAACGAACCGAGGGCTTGCGTTGCCGCACGAATCGTCCAAGTGGCACCAGAAAAACTCTACCGGGTAGACGCACTCGTTACGGACTACCAGATACCGATCGAACCCCATCGCCTCCATTTCGAAATCGATGCAGGCTGCGGTATCCTGCTCGAGTGCCTTGTTCTCGGATAGCTGGGCGGTGGCCAATAGGGGAAGCAGAGCCACCGACGCGGGCATGAATCTGTTCACCGGATTGGCACGCCCCTAAGGGGGGTAGGGGCGGGCCGGAATGCCACACTACGAGCGAGCGATCAAACTTCGTGCGGCATATTTTTCTTCGCTCATTGAGATTTCCTCCTAGATACAATTAGGGCCCCGTCCAACCTCGATCAGTCGGCCTGAATGCGCCGTAGCTGCTGACTGAATCAGTGTATTCGAGTGCCGGTGCGTCTAAGTGGCACCCGTCGGGATATTCGTCACCGCACTTGGCATAAACGCGCCGCAGATCTCCGGTGCCTGTGTGAAACAACCACATTGTGCCGTAGACTGTCCTGGTTGGCCACCCCACGTCACCTCCGCCGACGGCGGCGCCGACAGCAACGTTCTCGCTGGACATGCGCCACTCACCGGTTGAGGCGGCAGTTGTGATAATGTTTATCGCTTCGACTGGTTGACGACTCCCTGCTATCCAGCCCGAGACCACAAGTGAAGCCGCGATCACCCCGTATACAAACGTCCTCTTGCTCAGGTGAACACAAAGTCATCGTCTCCGTCGCCATCGAAATCGTCAGCGAACGCCGTGCACCCCCCCTAGAGCATCGATCAGATTGAAATATCCTCCCCAATGCTGGCGGCGATCCGCCCCGCCGCCTCCTTCACCGAATCCTCCGCCAGATGCGCATAGCGCGCCGTCGTCTGAACCTGCGTGTGCCCGAGTAGCTTGCCGATCATCGGCAGGCTTTCGCCAAGCGCCAGGGCTCTTGAGGCAAACGAGTGACGCAGGTCGTGAAGCCGGACATCGTCCAGACCCGACCGCGCGCGCACCTTTCTCCACGGTCTGTCAACACCAATCAAATGTTCGCCACGAATTCTCCCGGGAATCACCCACGGATTGCCCGACACTCGAGGGCGGCTCGACAGCACTCTCGCCGCCGCCGGAGATAACGGCACCACCCGCGGACCCGTCTTGCTGTCCCGCAGCCGCAATTCATTCCGCTCCAGGTCCACTTCGTCCCAGCGCAACCCAACGATTTCGTTGCGCCGACAACCGGTGAGCATCAACAGCCGGATCGCGGCCGCAGCGTGCGTCGATACATCGCCTTGCGTTTCCGCATCGCTCAGCACCTGTCCCAACCGCCGAAATTCCGCTTCTGTCAAGAACCGCTCACGCCTGCGCACCTTGAACTTGGCCACTTGCCGACAAGGGTTCATTCCCTCTGGATACAGCCCCCACGTCTCGGCCAGATTGAACATCGCCGACAGCGTATACACCACCCGGTTCGCCGTCGGCGCCACCCGGTGCAGACTGGCATGCAACGCCGAGATCCGGCCACGGCCCACCGAATGGATGGACATCTCGCCGAATTCGGGAAGGACGTACCGGTCGAGCACACGACGCACCCCATACGCCGTGCTCGCCTTGCAGCGTACATCCACGTGTTCCCTGAGATACCGCTCGGCCAACTCCGCCACCGTTGGACCTTCAGGCGCTCCCTTTGCCTCTTTCACAGCTTCCTCGCCAGACTTGATTCGCGCGATCATCAGCGCCGCCCGCTGCCGGGCCTGTTCGGCGGTAATAACGCCGTGCCGCCCGACAGTCACGCGCCTCGACCGGCCTAGCGCCCGGGTCTGCACCACGTACACCTTGCTTCCCGAGGCATACACGCGTACCCCGAACCCCTGTAGCGCTCGGTCCCAAAACACCGTGTCTTTATCCACCGACAGTCTTTCTACCGTCCGGCGGGAGATCGTCGTGCGCCTGAGTTTCGCCATCCTGTCCTATTCTCCGCTTCGTTGCTTGCCTGATCCGGATCGAGCCTCAGCCCTTACGCAGCGGCTGCCTCTTCCCGAACGACTTCGGGCAAAATGTCGGTCTCGATACTGCCGGCGACCCGCGCAGCCGACACCTTCTCCGTGTCCCTGGCCAAGTGAGCGTAACGCGCCGTCGTCTCCACCTTCCTGTGACCGAGCAACTTGCCGATCATCGACAGGCTCTCCCCCAGCGCCAGGGCACGCGACGCGTAGGAGTGGCGCAGATCGTGCAGCCGCACGTCCGACAGATCCGCCCGTACCCGCAGACCATGCCAGTGATTGGAAAGATCACCGACATGAGAACCCGATTTTCTCCCGACGAACACCCATGGATTGCCCGGGATCCGTTCAATTCCGTCCACCAGTTCCAGCGCCGTCGGCGTCAGCGGAACCATCCGAGCGCCGGTCTTGGTGTCTCTCAACCGCAGTTCACCCACGGTACGGTCCACATCGTCCCAGCGTAGCGTCGCAATCTCGTTGCTCCGGCAACCCGTGAGCATCAGCAACCGAATCGCCGCCACCGCGGCCGGCCACGCCGAGCTCCGCGCCTGCGCCTCGTCCAACACCCGGCCGATCCGTCGATACTCCTCCCGGCTCAGAAACCGTTCCCGGTAACGCGACTTGTACTTGCGCACCGATCGACAGGGGTTGCTTCCCGTCGCGCGCAAGCTCCAGGCCTCCGCCACGGCGAACATCTTCGACAGAACCCATAACACCGAATTCGCCGTCGGCTGAATCTCGCGCAACGCGTGATGCAGCGCCGCAATGTGTTCGCGTTCCACCGAACCGACCGGCATCTCCCCGAGCGCCGGAAGGATATGGTTGTTCAACCGTTGCCGGTAGAGCCTCCTGGTCGACGCCTTGCATTCCACGGCCACGTGCGTGCGCAGGAAGCGCTCCGCCAGATCGGCCACGGTCGGTTCCGGCGCCGATGCGGCTCTCTCCGGTATCGGCTCCTCGCCCGCTTTGATGCGGTCGATGATCGCCGCCGCCATGTTTCGGGCCTGCTCCGCGGAGATCTTTCCATGCTCGCCCACCGTAACGCGCCGCGACCCCGCCGGACCTCGAGTCTGCACGACATAGGTCTTGCGCCCCGTGCCGTAAAGCCGCACACCGAACCCCGGTAGGTCCCGGTCCCACAACACGCCCAGCTTGCCATGGGCCGATAGAGCATCCACCATGCGTTTGGTAATTTTTTGCGCCGATCCTTTGGGCATCCGTTTTCGAGCGAAACCGTTCGGTCAAAGGGTGACGATGATGAGATTGATCATGGCAAAATCACGTTCTTCCGGGCAGCGCCGACCATTGCTCCATTCCATCATCCTTTCCATCACCGCGTGACCGAACGGTTTCTTTCGAGCCTCCCTCTGAGTGCCAAGCTGTCATCGATGAGTAAGCGTACCGCAAGCGGATGAACTCAAACTCAAGTGTTATTAGAGCGTACTCGGGACGCAAGTGCAAGCGTGAGACGGTCAAGGGATGCGAACTAAATGGATAAAAAACAGCTAGTTATCGTATTTGAGTGTATGTCAGGCGTACTCGTGACGGCTTACTGCATATTGTTGCCATGATTAATCCGCATACCTGGGTGTACCTGGAGGTCGCTGATGCCGGCGGCCAATCCACCGTGTGGGCGCTCGAGGGTGCTGCGGTGACCACGCTGTTGAGGGAAGGATGGACCCATGAAATGGTCGAGGTGGGGGACACGATTTCGGTGCGCTGCCATCCGCTCAAGGACGGTTCGGCGGGTTGCCTGCTGGGATTCATCACAATGGAGAACGGTGAAGAGAAAGAGTTCGACTGAGCCCGATTCTCCCGATTCGACTCCCCTGCTGCTCCCCATACACGGAGACAAACATGCGCTTGCTCAGGCTCCTGATCGTCATACCAATCGTCCTGCCCTGGGGGCCGTCTCTCGCCCAAGGGTGGATCCAGTACGCGAACCTCGCCGACCGGTTCGCCGTCAACTTTCCCGCCGAACCCGAAATCACCGAAACGACCTACCTGTCGGATTATCGCGGCATCATGCCCGCGCGCGTATATGAGGCAAACAGGGGGGAGAGCCACTATTCGGTCACAGTGGTCGACTACACCGAAGCGGAACGATTGCTGACGGAACGCGCGGAGCGAACCGGGGAGCGATTAAGAGGGGATGATGTGCCTGGAGACGTCCTGGGATCGATTGCCTTTGCCGCCTGGAATATCCGCCAGCGAGGCGGCGAGGTGACATACGACTCCTGGGCGCACTACGACCGGGTCCCGGGGCACCAATTGCAGATCACCAACGCCGATGATTCACGAACCTACGCCGGGATATTCCTGCACACCAGGCGCCTGTATATCCTGGAGGCGACGGTACCCCCCGGATCGCCGCCGCCCGGTCTCTTTCAGCAGTCCCTGAACCTCCTCGACGAGCAAGGCCGCCGGGTCCGGTATAGCTGGGAGATCGATGAACAGGGCGAGATCCACCGGATCCGCGAAGCGCCTCGCGAGCAGTTGGCTGGTGAGCCGACGGAGTGACCTGACACGCCGCGCAACCTCAGTGTGGGCCGAACGCTCGAGCCCGTCAGCCGCCATCAGGTAACTGTCCGGCCGCTCGGCGCAGGCTCCTACCCGCATTACAACGCGACGGCCGCTACGAATTCAACGCCCAGTGCATATTCCACGGGCCAGCGCAGATGAATGCGCACGGCCTGCATCCCGATTGGTGGGCGCGGGATCCAATACTAGAAGCGGAACGTATGAGTGTACTTCACCGCAAACTGGGATTGTTCGGAGCGCAGCCTGGACAATGAACCTTCAGCAGAATAGCCGTGGTTGATTACGATGTACAGGTCCTGCCCGGCGCGGGGATTCCACCGCAGTCGGCTGTTGATACCGACGGATTCCGACTCGTTGTCATACTGGAGAAGGTTGAGCCATGACCAGCGGACGTTGAAAGCGACGTCCGCATTAATGGCCATCAACCGGGTGACAAACTGGCCACTGGGCAGTTGGATGTCGTTGTACTCATACTCCACGCCCATGAGCAAACGGCGATTCGGTCGCCACTCCAGTTCCGCCGACATTTCCACCCGGTCGCCGTTAAAGAACTCTCCCCTGAAGTATTCGAATCCCGGTGCCAGAACGCGTTCCGAAGCTCCGGAAATTTCGAAAGTAAACCCGTCATACTCATAGTCGCCAACAGGAATCAGCGTACCGTCCACAACCTCGAAGTCCTCGACGAGCACCTCGCGCCAGCGATTAAAGTTAAGGCTTATTTGATCGCCGGAATTGGTTTCCAGTTCGACCAACTCGGCGAACATGCGCTCGCTTTCCAGCCCGCCGGAAAGCTTGTCATACGTATCCACGAAGACACCGTGGCTCACTTCCCTGATCCAGCGGTGGATCGGCCGGCTGGTGTATCCGACCTGAGCCTCGCTACGCCTGATCCCACGACGATTCACGAACCCGAGCGCGGGATTGAATTGGTCGTCGAAATGCTCCATCGAGACCTGGCCTCGCAGCCCGGTGTTGTTGGGCGCCGACAGGCCGACACCCCACGCGCTCTGATCTCCGATCATGCCTTGCGTGTCCGACTGCTGGTACCACGCTTCGCCGTCCAGCGTGCGTCCACCGGGCAGTCGGGTATTGCGATACCGAAAATCCACGCCAAACAGGGAGTTATCGAGATTGCTGCGGGGATCGCCGTTGGTCACGATCATGCCGACGCTCGACTCCTCCAAAATGTTGGCCGACAGACGGCCGACGAAGAGATTGGTGCTGTCAACGCCCTGGAATTCGTCCTGCTGGATGTCGAGCACGCCGATGTTCCAGCGCCCGACCCGCCCGGTGACCTTTGCACCGACGTCAAGGTCCACGGGCTGGCCCCTTCTGCTCAGGCCGATCCGGCGAGAGAAGAATGGAATTCCGTTTCGCCTCAGTCCGCCGAACGAGAAAATGTCCACGTCCTGCAGGAAGAAATCCCGCTTCTCGGGAAAGAACAGCGAGAAGCGCGACAGGTTGATCTGGCGGTCATCGACTTCCGTGGAGGAAAAATCCGTATTGAGCGTAAGCACACCGCTCAGCGAAGGCGTGAAGTTGTAGAAGACGTCCAGTGCCGGCTCCGCGGACGAGCTGCTGGCGCTTTCGATGTAGCTGCGGGAACCGGACATCACCACGGTCGGTACGATATCCAGCCCCCTGCCCTGCCGCAGCCCGGACAGACCGGTGATCGTTCCGGTAGTGCCGGGATTGACCTGCCTGTTGAAGGAAACCCAGGCAATTTCTTCCTGGCGGCGGGCGATGGAGCGTTCGATGGTGAATCCCCAGTCGGGATTGTCCGGATTGAAGTTCAGGGACTTGAAGGGAATCGCGAGTTCGGCGGTCCAGCCGTTCTCGTCGATGGCCGCCTCGGCGAACCAGACGCCGTCCCAATCCCGGTTCAGACGGGTAGGCGTCTCAAACATGCCGTCCTCGCGGCTGCTGTTGGGATTGACCTGAAAGTTGTAGCCCGTGCG
Source organism: Candidatus Rariloculaceae bacterium (assembly GCA_965262365.1). Lineage (GTDB taxonomy): Bacteria > Pseudomonadota > Gammaproteobacteria > Steroidobacterales > Rariloculaceae > UBA6522. The sequence continues at coordinate 174,118 of OZ253541.1, read as the reverse complement.
ATTGTTGTTGAAGGGATCGAGATAGATCCCAAACGAATCGTCCCACCGCAGGGTCCCTCCCTGAACCATCTGTCGTGCCCTGATCTGCTCCGGATCGCTGTCATACATCCGCGCGCCGATATAGAGATTGTCGCTGTCGTAGAGGATGTAGACTTCGGTGCGCTCGCTCGGATCGGTGTGGTCTACGGGCGCGAATTGATGCATGTCGTCCATGGACGGGGCGTTCGCCCACACGGCATCGTCCAGCACCCCGTCGATGACCGGCGGCGCCTCGGTTCGCGCCACTGCCAGGACCTTGTCACTGCTTATCCGTGACGAAGCCATATCCTGGGCGAAAAGAGGTGCGGCAAACGCAAACGTCATCGCCGTCACATACGCGGCGCCATTGCAGGGTGCAAGCAGCATTGGACAAACCTCCATGCGGTCCGGTATCACGCGAAGATTGCATTTTATGTTGTCACACAACCCTGCGGTCATGGGTTAAGGATTCGTCACGATTTGAAGCTTAAGAATTATTTAGCAGTTGAAGAATTTCGATCTTCACTCGATTCCCTCGCAGCCCGTGGCAAAAGTCCCGCTGCATTCGACCGACGAGGGACTATCGCCACGGACTGCTACGAGTTTGCAGACGCAAGCCTGCCGCCAACGTAAAATGGCGGCTTCGTTTTGGAGACAGCGTTCAGTGATCAAGCTCAAGAGCCATGTAAGCGCTGCCTGGCACGAGGGTCGGGGAGAACCCGCCGTTCTGCTCAACCCCGCCACGGAGGAACCGCTGGCTGAATCATCCACGGCCGGCATCGACTTCAAGGCCGCGCTGGACTACGCCCGTGACGTCGGCGGACCGGCCTTGCGGAACATGTCCTTCGCGCAGCGCGGCGCGTGCTGGTACCGCCCGAGCGGCGCGAAGACTGCGTCGAGGCGCTCGAGGACCAGCTTGGAAACCTCATCGTGGGTAATCCGGCCGATGCATCCGTGCGGGTGGGACCACTGGTGAATGCCGCGACCGCGGTGCACGCGCGCGAAGTGTTCGGCCCCGCCGTGACGGTCATGGACTATCGATCCGTGGAGAACGCAGCGGCCATCTGTGCCCGCGGCGATGGCGCGCTGGTATCCTCGGTATACTCCAACGATCGACGATTCGCTCGAGAGATGTTGTTGGCGCTGGCGCCCTATCACGGCCGGCTCACTCTTGGCGGAGAGAAGGTGGCCGGTTTTGCGCCGGCCCCGGGTGCCGTAATGCCGGCGATGGTACACGGCGGGCCGGGGCGGGCTGGTGGCGGAGAAGAATTGGGCGGACTGCGTGGGCTCTCGTTCTATCTCCAGCGGACCGCTGTGCAGGGCTATCAGCCGCTGCTGGATAAGTTTTTCCCCGGCGCCGAGTAATACAGGGACCGAATATGAACCGATCGATCAGCCAGTTAGCTCTTGCCGCGTGCGTGTTGCTTCTGGGAGCCTGCGAACCGCAAGAAGTGGATACGGAGGCACAGGCGGAAATCATCACAGTGGTCCCGAATTATCTTCGCCCTCCGGTGATGGGCCGCAACGGCGGCGTGTCTGCCGGCCATCCGCTGACCACGGCAGCGGCGCTGGAGATCCTGCAGAACGGCGGTAATGCGTTCGACGCCGGTGTCGCGGCGCTGCTGACGGGCGGTGTCGTTGAACAGGACCTTTACAGCCTCGGCGGAGAATCGCTGATTCTGGTGTATCCGCGCAGCGAGGGAGAAGTCACTTCGATCATCGGTCAGGGTTGGGCAGCGCGCGACGCGACCATCGGCTGGTACCGAGAACGAGGCAGGGACGTCTACGGCTACGGACTCGATCCGGCTGTCGTTCCCGGCGCGCTGCATGGTGCGCTGACGGTGCTCGAGCGCTGGGGCACCATGAGTTTCGAGGAAGTGGCCGCCCGCGCCATCGAGTATGCGGAAGTCGGCTTTCCGCTGCGGTCACGCACGGTCAGCACGATCTACAGGGAAATCGACTTTCTCAGCCGCTGGCCGGCCAACCGGGAATACTGGACCCGGCCGGACGGTTCGATGTATTCATCGGGAGAAATCATCCGGCTGCCAACACTGGCGACTACGCTGAAAAGGCTGGTCGAGGCCGAACGCGAGCAAGGCGCGAATGGCCGTGAGGCCGGAATCGCCGCTGCCCGGGACCGCTTCTACAAGGGCGATATCGCCGAGGAAATGGTGGCATTCCTGCAGGCGCACGGCACGCCCTTTGTGCTCGACGACTTTGCGGAGTTCTATGCCAGAGTCGAGGAACCCGTCAGCACCACCTACAAGCGCTATACGGTCTACAAGCAATCCTTCAACAGCCAGGGACCGATGCTGCTTCAGACGCTGAACATTATCGAGAACTTCGATCTCCGGAGAATGGGCCACAACAGCGCCGACTATCTCCACACCATCATTGAAGCCTTCAAGCTGGCTTACGCCGACCGGGACACCTATTACGCCGATACCGACTTCGTGGACGTCCCCGGAGAAGGGCTGCTCTCAAAGGAATATGCCGCTCAACGGGCGCAGTTGATCGACATGGAGCGCGCCTCGGAAACCTTTGCGGCGGGGGACCCCTTTCCATTCGACCAGGCCCATGACCGCGAGAATTGGCAATACTGGGTGGCTGACGCCGCGAACCCGCCTTCGGAACGACTGCAGGTTGCCGCGGTGGACCGGACGGACACGATGAAGGACACCACTCATATTGCCGTCATCGACAAGGACGGCAACATATTCGACAGTACGCCCAGCGGCGGCTGGATCGGCGGCGCGGTCATCCTCGGCGATACCGGCATCGCCATGAGCGTCCGCGGCGAGCAGTTCTGGCTGGACGAAACCCGCGCCGCGCAATTGCGGCCCCGCTCGCGGCCTCGCTACACGCTGACACCCAGTATCGTGCTGCGCGACGGGGAACCCTTCCTCGCCATCGGCACGCCCGGCGGCGACAACCAGGAGCAGACGATACTTCAGATGTTCCTCAACATCGTCGAATTCCCGTCCCAGTGGTACCCCAATCTGCATCAGGCCATTCAGGCGCCACGGGTACAGTCCCTGCACTTCTACGCATCGTTCTGGCCCCACGAAACGGGCTTCAATCAACTCAACGTCGAAAACGACCTGCCGCCGCAAGTCATTCAGTCGCTGGAAGATCGGGGTCACGTGGTGAATCGCCTGCAACCGCTCGGCATCCCGTCGTGCGGGACAGTCGTGCTGCTCGATCCTACCCACGGCGCCCGAATTGCCGGTGCCGACGTGCGTCGGGACTGTTACGCAATGGCGTATTGATCGCGCGCAGGCTTTGTGTCTTTCGCGACGAAGCTTCGACTCGAAACCGAGATCAGTGAGCAGGCGCCCGCGGACGCCGCGTCACCCCGGGCGGCCCACTGCTCTGGCCGCGCCGACCCGCCCGTAACCCGGATAGAGTTCGATATCCCGATCGGCCCGCAGGAGCGGCCGGCCGAGAATCATGTCGGCAACCCGCTCCGCGACCATCATTGTCGGCGCGTTCAGGTTCCCATTGGTGATACTGGGAAATACGGATGAATCGACGACCCTGAGACTCTTGAGGCCGCGCACCCGGCATTGCTCGTCCACCACGGCCATCTCGTCCCCGGCATCCCCCATCCTGCAGGTGCAGGAGGGATGGTACGCACTCTCGACGTTATCCCGAACCCACCGGTCGATCTCGCGGTCCTTTGCGACACCGGCCCCTGGTTGAATCTCCTCGCCCCGGAAAGGATTCAATGCCGGTTGCTGCATGATCTCGCGGATCAGGTGGATGCAGCTACGCCAGACACGCACGTCGTCGGGGTGTGTGAGGTAGTTGAAGATAATCCGGGGATCCGCATCCACGCTCGCCGAGTCGATGCTGACCTTGCCCCGGCTCCTCGGCTTGTTCGGTCCGAGGTGGACCTGGAAACCGTGGCTGTCGAACGCCTGGGTACCGTCGTAGCGCATTGCCGCAGGCAGGAAGTGAAGCTGGACATCCGGCCATTCCTTTTCCGGGCCCGAGCGGATGAACGCACCGGACTCGAAGTGATTGGTGCTGCCCAACCCGTCCCTGAACAGCAGCCAGCGCAATCCGATCAGCGCCTTGCCGAGGGGATGCAGCGACCCGTTCAGGGTGATCGGCTCCCGGCACCGGTACTGACAGTAAACCTCGATGTGATCCTCAAGGTTTTCCCCCACACCCGGCAGTTCGTGCGCGACGGCAACGCCCGCGTTTTCAAGCACATCCCGCGGCCCGATCCCGGATCGCTGCAGCAGGACCGGCGAACCGATGGCGCCGGCCGCCAGGATGACTTCCCTGGCGGCAACGGCTTCAATGCGCCGGTTCCCGCGGTGAAAGGCCACCCCTGTTGCGGTACCCCCGTCGAGCGTGACCTTGTCGACGTTGGCGCCCGTGACGACGGTCAGGTTACGCCGACTCCTGACGGGCGCCAGGTAGGCCCGGGCGGCCGACTCGCGCACCCCGTCCCTGACGGTCATCTGCAAGGGACCGAAGCCTTCCTGCTGATACCCGTTGCTGTCATCGGTGCGGGGAAAGCCGGCCTGGACCCCCGCTTCGATGAACGCCTGGTAAAGGGGATTGCGCCTGGCGTTGTTGCCGCCGCTTGTGCCCACCGGGCCGTTTCCGCCACGCCAGGTATCCGGGCCGCCCTGCCAGCTCTCCGAGCGGCGGAAGTAAGGCAGGCAATTGCCATAGTTCCAGCCCGACGCGCCGAGCGCCTCCCATTCGTCGAAGTCGCGACCGTGCCCACGCACGTAGACCATGCCGTTGATCGAGGACGAGCCGCCGAGCACCTTGCCCCGCGGGCAGTCGAGACGGCGGCCGTCCAGGCCCGGCTCCGGCTCGGAGACGAAGCCCCAGTTGAACCGCTTGACGTTCATCGCCTCGGAAAAAGCCGACGGCATGCTAATGAACAGACTGTTGTCGCGACCGCCGGCCTCGATGAGGAGTACCCGGTTCCCGGCAACGGCCGAAAGCCTGTTCGCCAGAACGCAACCCGCCGATCCGGCGCCAACGATGATGTAGTCGTAGCTGTCTTTCTGCACGGGTCACTCTGCAAGCAATGGATCGGCTTTCGGTACAAGCCTGACGGGCCGCCGCAAGCCGGTGGCTGGCCGATCCAGGCAAGACTGCACGGGAGCGTTGCGGCGGGCCGCCCCGGTCCCCGTACCGGGCGGAGGTGGTTTCATCACCTAGTTGAATCGATACCTCAGGGTCGCTCCAATCCAGCGCGGCGGCCCGAATACCTGAATCGTGTAGAAGCCGAAACCGGTGATGTCGTAACTATACGTCAGCGACCGCTCGTCGGTCAGGTTGTTGACGAAGACGCTCGCGTCCCAGTTGTCTCCGGGGGAGATATAGGTCAGTTTCGCATCGAGCAGCGTATATTTCCCGCCTTCCGTCACTTCCTCGTTGACGACATTGAAGTACTGCTTGCCGACGTAGTTGACCGAGGCCTGGGCGGCAAACGCTCCGCCGTTGGCCAGGCTCCACTCCTTTCGAAGCACGCCGTTGGCGCTGAAATCCGGCGCCAGCGGCGCCTCCTGGTCGTCGATCACGGTACCGCCGTCCGGCGAGGTGCCGTTGACCGTGGTGTTGAGCACGCTGACACCGAGCAGAAGGTCCCAGCCGTCACCCGGCGAATAGGCCAATTCGGCTTCGCCACCCACGAATTCCGCTTTCGAATTGATCAGCCGGCTGGTCGTGTCCGCGAAGAAGAACGCCTGGAAGTTGTCGTAGTCGTAGTAGAAGACGCTGCCGTTCAGGCGCGCCCTGCCGTCGCTCCAGGACGTCTTGGCGCCGAGTTCGTAGGCCGTCAGGATCTCCGGATCGAACCCCACGAAATCGATGTGCGCGGCGTCGAAGCCATCGGTGGGCGTGTTGAAGCCGCCGCCCTTGACGCCCCGGCTGACGCCGAAGTAGACCAGGTCATCCTCCGTGACCCGCCAGTCGATCTGTGCCTTGCCGGAGAATTCCTCGTCTTGCCGCTCAAAGGGATGGGGCGATCCGTCAACCAGAAACCCGGTGAGATCGTAGACGAACGGTTCCGCGGCCAAGAGCGCCTCGCCTTCGGCCCGAAGCGCCGGGTCGGTAATCAGGAACGGTGGGCAGAAGCCGAAACTCAGGGGCGAGGCGACATCGCATTCCACCATCTGATAGACGAAGTCCTTGTCATCGCGGGTCCAGCGCAAACCGGCCGTCAGGAGCAGACTGTCGCTCAGGTTGTAGTCGACCTGACCGAACGCCGAAATGGTGTTGGTTTCGGAATCCCCGGTGAAGCGGGGCAGATAACCGTCGGAAGGAAAGGCGAATGCCCCGGAAAAGTCGTTCTGGATATGAAGGTAGTAGGCACCCGCGATCCATTCCATCGTCTCGCTGGCGCCGCTGATCCGCAACTCCTGCGAGAACTGTTCGATGTCTGCGGTCGCATCGTAGGTCACGACGTTGTATCGGGTGCTGTCGTCCTCTTCCGCGTAGACCTTGTCGCTCAACGTGTAGTCGGTGACGCTCACCAGCTCGGTAGAGTCGTTCAAACTCGTTCTGAAAATCCCCGTAAGGTTTAGGGTTTCGCGATCAACACCGCTATCGGTCCGGTCATAGGCGCCTTCGAGTTCATCGCCTATGCCATCGTCGACGCGGCCGCCGGCGGCATCGAAGAGCGCGCCTCCGTAGAAGAAACTGTTGGTTCCGACCGGTTGATCCGCCGTGAAATCGCCGCAGTCCGTGTCGCCGGGTTCGCAGAAAACGATGCGCCCATCGGCCCGAATTTTCGATGCCGCAGAATGAAATACGCCGCCCCGGGTGTCGATGTCGGTGTGCTGCCCGATCAGGAGCAGCGACGAGCTCTCGCCCATGTCGAAGTTGACGAGGCCACGGATCGACTGGGTATCGTCCGCACGCAGGTTCGGACCGATGGCGTTCTTGACATAGCCGTCGTCGGTGTTGCTGTAGAACGCCAGCCTGCCCTGCACCGAGTCCGAGAGCGGGCCGCCGACGGCGCCGACGATCCCGATCTGCTCATACGCCCCGACGGTCAATTCGATGAAGCCGTCCGTTTCTTCCGTGGGCCGCTTGCTGATGAAATGCACCAGCCCGCCGGTGGCGTTGCGCCCGTACAGAGTGCCCTGGGGTCCGCGCAGGATCTCGATGCGTTCCACATCGAAGAAGGGTATGCCGGATGCGCCGGGGGACGAGACATAGGCCTCGTCCCGGTAGAGCGCCACCGGTGCCTCCTGGCCCTCCGCGAAATCAAGCTGGCTTACGCCGCGGATTGAAAAGAGCGCGATGTTCCCCGTGTCGCCGGTATTGCTGGTGGTAACCAGCCCCGGCGTCTGCGCCGCCACATCCAGCGAGTTATCCCAGCCCAGTGCTGCGATCTGCGCATCGTTGAAGGCCGTGACCGAGACGCCGACATCCTGCAGGCTCTGTTCTTTCTTCTGCGCGGTGACGACGATTTCTTCCAGGATCTGTGCATTGAGCCAGCCGGGGAAGGCCCAGACAAGCGCGGCGTACGTCAACAATGCCGCCAATTTCGAAGGGGCTTTCATTGATCCACTCTCCATACTTCTGGCCGAGTTTTTTATTGAACACCCATTCGATAAAAAAATCCAGAACAATTTTGGGGAAAGAGCCCATTTGTTTACTGCCCAAATACAGGGCCCATAGGCTGCACCCTGCGCCTGCTGCCCTGCTGGGGCGAGATTGGGAATCCGAAAGGGAACGAAAGACGGGACAGGAAGTGGCGGCCCGGTCCTCACGTAGCGACTGGGTCAGGTTGTATCCGCCGCCTCGTCACTGCTCAACTGCAGTTCCAGATAGTCAACGCATAGTTGCCTGGCACGCGCGGTATCGATGCCCTCCTCCTGCAGCGCCCCCCTCAGCCAGAGCCCGTCGATCAGCGCCGCCAGCCCTTCGGCGACAAAGCGAGCCCGCGCAACCGGCAACAGCTTCCTGAGCCACCAGGCGAGGTTCGACTGCAGGCGGACCTTGTTGACCCGCTGCAGCCGGGTCAGGGACGGCACGTGGATCGCATGCCCCCAGAATGCGAGCCAGACGACGATCGCCTTGGGGTTCACCTGCTGCTGTGCGAAGTTGCTGTCGATGATGTGCAGGATGCGCGCTTTCGCATCGGCGGGATCGATGCCCTCCGGCGCCTCCCGGGTGGATAGCTGTTTGATGAGCTGGCGCATGGTCGCTTCAAGCAGCCCGTCCTTGCTGCCGAAATAGTGGCTGGTTATGCCGACGGAAACGCCCGCCTTCTCGCTGACCCGGGCGATGGTGGTGCCCGAGAATCCATACTCGTGAATACACTCGAAGGCGGCCGCCATAAGCTGCGCTTTTCTGATCGGCTCCATGCCGAGTTTGGGCATTTCACTAACTCCCGACAGTTCAGGGGACGGCGTCCGTCGTGACGGCCGCCGACATCCCCTGTCTGCGCCTGAAGATGAGATAACCGACCACCACATATAGCGCAATGACGACCAGGCCCACCCACTCGATCTGCAGCGGCGTGAACTGGTACAGCAATATCAGTCCGAAAATCACGGTCCAGTGCAGGCCGACGTAGCGCAATCCGCCGAGCCGCTCCACCTTCAGATTCAGGTTATCCGTGTAGAGCCGTGTCAGCGAGTCCAGCGAGTTGATCACGAAGACGACACCGACGACGATCATGAACGCGTTCATCACGCCGCCCACCGCCACTCCGTGGGTGTAGTAGAAATAGATGATCGCAAACCACAGGGCCAGCGGGATCGACGGGAAGACCAGCAGGGAAACGAGCAATTGCCAGGTTTTCAGGTTCCGCACGAAGCGGGCCACGAACTGGCCGATCATGATGCTCCAGGCGAACCACCAGTACAGATAGAAGGCGTGGTGATCGCTGATCGGGGTCACGAAGCGGTGCATGTTGGGAAAGTAGTCCCCAAGCTGCCCGAGCGTCGCGCCCATTTCCCCAAGGCCCATGCCGCTTGCGAACCACATGGCCACGGCCAGCACACCGAACAGCCCCACCGAGGACACGCTGAGCACCTTCACGTACCGGATGTTGGTGCTCGACAGCACCGCAAACAGCACGACCGCTGCCACGAGGCCGTATTTGAACAGCGGCGAAATCCCTTCGATATAGGTCGGCAGGTAGAACAGGAACAGGTAGCCCGTGAACGCGCAAGTCCCGATGATGACGGCATTGTTCACCAGCTTGATCCAGGGAATTTCAAACAGCTTCAGGCGCGGCTCGACGACCAGGAAATAGAACGTCGTCACGAAATAGAAGATCCAGATCAGAAACCCCCAGCTTCCGAAAATCACCGCCAGCGGATTGGTGAACTCATAGGCGGCCTCGGCCTCGTACATCGGGAATTCCGCCAGCGGAAACATGATGAGGCCCACATCCATGCCGGAGGTGAACAGAATCGACATGAACGTGAAGAAGGCCACCGGTTCCGTTCCCGACAGGCGCAGATTTCTGAACAACAGGACGACCGCGATCGAGATCAGGACAACGGCGATCGAAGCGACGGAGATGATGAGACTCATGAGCCGGATTCCCTGCCGAAACCGTTATCGCTCATGAGCCGGACTCCCTGCCGAAACCGTTATCGCGCCTAACCGAGGAATCTCGCCGCGAGCAAACCCAGCGCGCCGGTCATGACCAGATAGTAAATCGTCGGGATGATCGTGCGGCGCAGCGTCGCGCCCTCCTGGCCCAGCAGCCCTACCGTGGCTGAAGCCGCCACCACGTTGTGGATCGCGATCATGTTGCCCGCCGCCGCCCCCACGGCTTGCAGCGCCACCACCAATGCCGCGGAAATCCCGAGCGCCGTGGCCACTCCGTGCTGCAACAGCGCAAACATGAGGTTGCTGACGGTGTTGCTGCCGGCGATGAACGCGCCCAGCGCACCGATGAACGGCGCGAAAAACGGCCATACGGCGCCCACGTTAACGGCAACCCAGTCCGCCATCACGATGGGCATGCTGTCGATCCCCAGCGCGTTGACGTCGGAATTGATGTAGATGCGTACCATGGGGACCGTGAAGATCAATACGAAACCGGCGCCCAGCAGGGTTTTGGACGATTCGGAGAAGGCCGCCAGAAATTCGCGGCCACGCATCCGGTGCAGCGCGACGGTCAGCAATGCGGCCACCAACACCATGAACGCCGGCAGATAGAACGGCGTGGTGCTGGCGGTCACGGTGGTGCCCAGGATCTCCTCCCAGCGAAACGCCACCGACTGCAATGCCCGGCCGACGGGCAATTGCGGGAGCCGCGAGATCACCAGCAGTCCGGCCACCAGGACGTAGGGCATCCACGCCCGAACCGGCGTCATCTGTTCTCTGGGCGTCTCAAGCCGCATCTCCAGTTGACCAATCCATTGATTGGGCCACTCCTCCCTGGGAGCGAAATCCCATTCGTCGTCGGGGACCAGAAAACGCTTGCGCGCCGCCGTTGTCACGATCGCCAGGCCGACCATCCCCCCCAGAAGCGAGGGGAACGCGGGCCCCAGGAAAATACCGCTCAACAAGTAGGGCACTGTAAAGGCGAGACCCCCGAGCAGCGCGAAGGGCCAGATAGACAATCCTTCGGTCCAGGAACGGTTCCTGCCGAAGAACCGCGTCATCATCATCACCATGAATAGCGGCATGGCGGTGCCCACAATGGCGTGCAGCACGACCACATGGACCGTGACAACCTGCAGGTGGTCGGCCATGGTCAATCCGGCCGCGGTCAGTTGTTGCGTGACTTCGGGGCTGTCCAGGCCGCCCCGCACACCCACCAGAATCGGTGTGCCCACCGCTCCAAAGGTCACAGGCGTGCTCTGGACCATCATGCCGAGCATCACCGCCGTCATCGCCGGGAATCCCAGCGCGACCAGCAGCGGAGCGGTGATCGCGGCAGGCGTGCCAAACCCCGATGCCCCTTCGATAAAGCTGCCGAAAAGCCAGCTGATGATGACGAGCTGCACCCGCCGATCCGGCGTGATCGTCGCAAATCCGGCGCGAATCGCGGTAATGGCGCCGGAATGTTTCAGCGTGTTGAGCAGAAGTATCGCCGCGAAGATGATGAAGAGGATTTCAAACGTGATGAACAGTCCCTGAATGGTTGCGGCGGCAATCTGGGTCACCGGCATGGCCCAGGCTAACAAACCGATGACAACCGCGAGAACGTAAACGGCCGGCATGGCGAGTCGCGCCGGGATGCGAAAGCCCACCAGCAGGATCGCCGCCACAAGAATGGGCAGAACAGCCAGTAACGCCAGCACGGATTGCGACATGGAGGTATCCCCTGGTGTGAAATCTGGGAGTCCGAACCGGACGAATCAGTTCATTCGGATCGCGACCATGGATGAGCATGTTTCTCTCATGACCGGACTCCGCTGAACGCCAGGCGCCGAACGGCTTTCGTATAATGGCCAGCCTAGGTGCAGATCGGTAATCAGTCAATTCTGGAGTTGGCTCCACGGAAGGCAAAATGAAACTGCTATTTGCAACTCTGGCCTTGTGGGTGGCGGCCGTTTCGCTGCGGACAGGCCTCGTTACCATTGCCTCCCAAGCGGGCCGGAAAACATCACCAGCGTTGGTAACGCCTATGGTCTGCGAAGGATCGTGCAGCATCCAACCATGATCACAATGCTCTACAACGACATGACCTACGCGGCTGACGACATGATGCTCGAGGTCGTCTGTATCGAAGCTTACGGGGGCGATCGCGAACACTGGAGCTCCGGCGTCACCAGCAACGACAAGGCGTTGGTGGAACTTGCCCCGGAAACGCTTGCCGGATACGGGTACGTCTGCACCTTTGAAGAAGACGGAACGGCGAGTGCGATATCCGAGGTCCACGTATCGGGCGCGTGGTCTTTCGAGCGAGTGCCCTAGCTGGACACATTCTGGAGCTATCGGCCAGCAGTCTGGTATAGAATTGCTTCCGTAGCGTTTGCTGTTGGATTCGGGGTGTAGCTCAGCCTGGTAGAGCACTGTCTTCGGGAGGCAGGGGCCGGAGGTTCAAATCCTCTCACCCCGACCAGAAAAATCAATTACTTAGCGCACAATCACTAGGTGCGCATTTGGCCGGAGGGGCATTTCCGGGCCTTTCGATCGAACCGCAGATACACCTTTTGCGACAGACAGCGCAGGTTGCGACGATGGGTGTTGTGCGCCAAGCGCCGGCACACATGGGAACCGCAGTGCGGGTGTGGCAAGAACCGAAATGGCAAGGCCTAAAAGTACGACGTGGCATTCGCCAGCGTTCACCGGTGTCGGCGTCCATTCGTGTTATTCATTTTTGCGAAATGCAATTGAAGGATTGACTCGTGGCGGCGCGGGCCGAGGCCTCGCGCACGAAGGATGCGGGCGACGATGGAATCGGTGACGGCGAAGATTGGCTGTACAGCGGAGACACTGCGGAAAGGAGTCTCCGCTATACTCGGAGCGGTTCACAGGAGGTTCCTACCGGGTATCTGGAGAAATCGAGGTTCACCAGTTTGGCAGAATGCGATGCCGTTCAAAGGTGCGGAGGAGTCCATATCATTGCAATTGATAAATAACTGGACAATTCGTGTGCGAGCAATTCTTATAGGTACATAAATCGGGCTTGATTTCGATCTCTTGACGCAATCGCCACTGGGTATTGATTCACGGAAGAGGAGGGAGCTGTGAAATTCACAATACGCACGATAATCCTGTTTGTCGCAGGTGGGCTGGTTTTGTTTTGGTATGCGCGAGTAAGCAGCGCGGAGTCCATACTTGCAACCGAGCCGGACGCTAATGTCACTGAAGAGGGTCTTCATCGGGTGGATCCGTCAATCATGGAGGCGGCTTGGGTCAAACCGGATTTCGATCTCTCGGGTTACACGAGGATCATGCTCATGCCCACCGCCGTGCAGTTTCGCGACGTGTCTGAAAGACCGACTAACGCGCGTACTAGAGCTATGACGGAGGAGTTTCCTCTCAGTGACGAAAGGAAAGACTGGCTTCGTGGGCTGTGGCGCAAGGCCGTCAAGGCCAGGTTCGTGCGAGAAGATTCTTATGAGTTCTACGTCGCGGTGGACTCGAACGTGCTCGTCGTTCAAGGATACCTTGTCGACGTGGTCTCTCGGATTCCTCCAATTACTTCCGGCAGTGTCTACACCCTCGCCAGGGATCCCTGGTCAGCCGCCGTCGTCCTCGAGCTGCGGGATGCGACGACCGCCGAGCTGGTGGCGCGCACCATCGATCGGCGAAACGCGGAAGGGCTTCTGGAAGTGGGTGCGGTATGGCACCAGACGGAGAATTTGGTGGAGCGCTGGGCACAAGTGCTGTCCGATCGCCTGGACCAGCTCTCCGACCTTGGCGGACGGAACCGCGAGGCGCCGGATTGGGCTCGATGATCTCGGAGCTAGAGGCTTATTGAGCCTCTTCTTTGAAGCGCCGCGATTTTTCGGAACGCATTCGCCGACAGAACCGCGAGGTCGCCGTCGTAATTTCGCCTTTGGACTATCGTCGATTGACGTCTGCCAACCTCGCAGAGTTCCAGCACTTCTGCAATCACGTTTCCGAGGCTGCGCGAGCCCGCGGATTGACCGAGGACGGACTGAATAAACGGGTGCCTGATACCGAGCAGTTCGGTGGTTCGTGATGTCACTCCGCAAAAATCCGTCAACTTCCTGTGAATCGGGGTGTACGTGGCTCGATAAACGTCTGCAGGCCTTCCCGGACTGCGGCTATTTGCGTCCTTGGGTCGCTGCAAGCGACTGCCGGATCCAGGGCAGAATCTTGTCGTAACTGGTATCCCCCCTCTCAAGCATCCCCACGATGAAGTCGAATGCGGGCGTTGGTTCGACGGACAATTTCCAGCCGTGTCTTGATTTGTCAAGACACGGGCGGAGTGTATTCAAGTTTACGCCTCGATTCGCAGCAACTCGACCAGATTCCCGCCGGCAATGGCTTCCTTCTCGGCATCGGTCAGATGCGTGGCATCGAGGATCAGGTCCAGCGTATCCGGCCAGAACAGCGGAATGTCGGTCCCGTAGACGATCTGGCTGGCGCCGATCTCGGCGACCAGATGCCGCAACGCCTCGTCGGAAAAGACCATCGAGTCCACCAGAATCTGGTCCTTCAGATATTCGCTCGGTCGCTTGGTATTTACGCAGTTGGCGTTGTTGCGGACATCGCAGGCAACTTCGGTCCGGCTAAGATACGACGGCAGGAAGCCGCCTCCGTGGGCACCGATGAGCTTCAGGCCCGGGAACCGGTCCAAGGTCCCCTCGAAGATCATGCGAGTCAGAAAAGTCGCCGTCTCCAGGGGGTTACCGATGATGTTGCCGAGATCGCCGGCGCCTTCGAGGGCCCCTTCCATTATCAGGTTGTCCGCGCCTCCCGGGTGCATGAATACCGGTGCGGACAGCTCCTCGGCCTTCGCCCAGAACGGGTCGAACCTGCGTTCGGTCAGCGACTCGCCCAGCACATGACCACCGATGGAAGCGCCCCGGAAGTTCAACTCGTTCACCGCGTACTCGAGCTGCTCGGCGGCCAGCTCGGGGTGCTGCAACGCCACCGACGTCAGCGCGACGAACCGGTCCGGATGGGCCGCGACCCACGCCGCGATCCCGTCGTCCTGCGCTCTGATGATGTCGCGCGCCAGCTCCGGGTCCGCCCGATACCACCAGTACTGGTTTGCGCTCAGCACCTGGATGTCGATGCCCCGCTCGTTAAGCGCGTCGATCCGGTGCGGGCCCAGAATCCGATTCTGAGACATCCCGCGCTCGAGATCGGTGCCGCGGATGACATCCTCGACATCGGTCACCGCGCAGTGGCCGTGAATGTCGACGACCGTCACCCGCCGGCCGCCGATGGAGACCTCGCGGCGCGGCACCTGCGACATTGCAGACGGCACTACGCCGGCCACACCCATTCCGACCGCAGTGGCGGCCATGCTCTTCAGAAATTTGCGTCGATCATGCATTGCTTCCCCTCCATCAAGTTTTCTGCCTGGGAACATGGGTTCGAGCCGCGCCACTCCGGCTGCATGTCCGGTCCGTTGTCCGACGTAAGAGTCGGGACCGTATTCTCGGCCAGCCCAGACTCGTCCATTGCGTTCAGGATTCGGCCAGTATACGCGTCGATTCGGATCAAGTTATCGCCCCGGCAACCCGAATTCGTTATTTTTTTGTCATTGTCCGGATGCGAAAGAATCGGACAATGGGGCAAGCCCGTGGCTGCCAGGAGATCGCCAGCGGATTCAGTGGCGACCCGGTGCCCCCTTCGACAGGAAGCGGCGCAATCGTAGCAGAATGGAAGAAAATGCTTCTGACTTGGAGGGGACCCGTACAATGTCCGATCTGCTGACCCGTCGCCGGTTTCTCGAAAACACCTCCCTGATGGCCATGGCTTCCACCTGTGCAACGGCGTTCGCGCAATTCGTCGTCAATCATCTCGGCCATTTCATCCTCGGAAACCGGCTGAGCAAAGTGAGTATCAAGAAGATGAGGCGATAGCGGCACGCCTGTGGGAGGTCTCCGAGGAACTCACTCGCGACTACCTGTTATAGGCGGATACAAAGGCCTGACGATCGCGCCGGGATCGAGCCTTGTTGCATCTGATTTCCGCTGGGTGCGGGACTTGCCCTTTGCGGGCTCCGCGCGCCGCTATTCCTGGCCTTCTCGCGACGCGCTCACCCAGATACGCTCGCCCGTTTCCACCATGATGACCGAGGACGCGTTTGCGGAAGTACTGCCGTCCCTGGCGCCGAACCCGGTCACGCTGACGACATCGCCCGGTTTGGCCGTCTCGGGCCTCCAGCCCTGCTTGAGCAGCGTGTTGATACCCAGCAATTCGACCGACCAGTTCTCGACGTTTCCTTCGGCGCCTTCGACATCCATGTAGATCCAGGCGTGGGGATTTGTCCAATCGATTCGCGTGATGGTGCCAGTGAACTCGACCGGCCGGGCGACGTCGAACACCGCGGCGAACGAGTGGTGAGGCAGACCGGGCATGGCCGCAAAAAACGACGCCGCTCCGAAGAGAACTGAAAACACACGTATCACAAGCGTATCCCAAAAATGTCTGAAATGGGTGACTCTACGTATAATGGCCAGCGTAGAGGGTGGCTACGAAGCAGTCAATCCTGGCACCGGTTCCGGGGGAAACAAAATGAAACGGTTACTCGCGACGCTGGTTTTGTTGACATCGACCGCACCGCTGTCGGCACAGTGGATCTCGCTGCCTACGCCGGGCGTCCCGCGCACGGCGGATGGTGCGCCGGATCTGTCCGCGCCCGCACCCCGTACCGCCGACGGTCATCCCGATCTTACGGGCTTGTGGCGCACCGGGAGGATGGGCGGTGACCTGGGCGACCGCGGCATGTACCTGCCGTGGGTGGCGGCGCTGATCGACGAGCGCGACAGCCGTTTCTTCGCGGACAACCCGAGATTTCATTGCCTGCCAAGCGGACCGGCCAACCTGACCAGCGGCGGCAATTCGTATGGGTTGCGCAGGATTCTGCAACATCCGTCGATGATCTCTGTACTCTTCAATGACGGGTCCTATCGCGAGATCTTCATGGACGGGCGCGAACTGGAGCCGGACCCGCTGCCAACGTGGACGGGCTACTCCGTCGGCCGTTGGGAAGGCGATACATTGGTCGTCCACAGTAACGGCTACAACGACAAGACCTGGTTGAACAGCCGGGGATTGTCGCACACCGGGGAGCTGCGCATGACCGAGCGCTACCGCCGCCCGAGCTTCGGGCGCATCGAGATCGAGGTCACCTACGAGGATCCCCGTGCGTTCGAGGCACCGCTGCAGGCGGCCATCGAGATGAACTTCGCGGCGGACGATGTGATGCTCGAGACCGTCTGCGCCGAGGCCTACGGGGGCGACCGCGGTGACTGGACTTCCGGGGTCACGGGGCGGGATGAAACGTCCGTGGAGGTCGATCCCGAGATCCTTGCCAGGTACGTCGGTACCTACAGGGGCATGTACCTGACGAACACCATCACGATCGGGATCACGATGGAAGACGGTCAACTGTTCCTGCAAAGAGGCAACGGCGGCAGAGCGCCGCTCGCGGCGCAGACGGAGACCGCGTTTCTGCCGCAGGGGGGCGGTTTCGGCTACATCTTCACGGTCGAGGGCGACGGGATGGCGAGCGCGATCTCGGAGGTCCACGTTTCGGGCGCATGGACTTTCGACCGAGTGCCGGAATAATTCGGCACGAGCGAGTCGCCCCGCCAGAGGCCCGTTGAGAATCCGAGCATGCTCGCCGGGCCGCCGTGCAACTCCGCCGGAAGACCCGCTTCTCGTTAATATTCGCTACCTGTTCAGAGCGTAGAGCCCTATTTCGGCGCTGCCGTCTCCGGAGCAACCCTCTTCGCCATACCGAACAAACCGCTGGATTCTCTGGCCCGAGTCCACCTCGCCGGTATAGATGTTGCCTTGCGAATCGGTGGCCAGGATATGAATCCAGTGGAATTCTCCGATCTGCCGCCCGGACCGGCCGATCCGGTCGAGTTCATGGGCGTTCTCGCGGTTGATGATGTAGAAGGTGCCGTTGGCCAGATCCCCAACGTACAGGCAAGTCTGCCCCGGATCCGTTGACAGCGCCGCGGCAACAGCCGTGCCATTTGCGTAGCTCTGCGGCGCGATGGGAATGTCCCTGACGAATCCGCATACGCCAGGCTCTGCGTCCGGGTTCGAGCACTCTCCACCGACTTCGTTCACGTCGAACACCTGGACACGATTGTTGCCGCGATCGCAAGCGTAGAGCATTCCGTCCGAGCTGACAGTCGCACAATGCAGCGGGGAGCGAAAGAACATGGGCTTCATGTTGCCGTCCCGAAAATCGGCGGCCCACGGCCCGGCGTTGTACGGATCGATATCCGTGCCGTCGGGATCGTCCACGGGGTTCTGCCCGTAGGCGCCGAAGTGCCCGACGTACTGGCCGGTCTCCGCATCGGCGATCAGAACGCGCCGGTTGCCGTAGCCGTCGGCGACGTACATCCGATTCGTGCTCGGATCGACGCTCAAATCCGCGACCAGGTACGGCTGCGGCGTGCCGTTGGGACCGCGGTCGATGTTCTCGCTATCGGGACCGTCCATGCCGGCATGGCCCATCTGGTAAACGAACTCGCCCTCAGCCGTGAATTTCAGGATATGCGAATCGTCTCCAAAAGTGGCTGCCCACGGGAACTGGCCGGTGAAATTAGTGCCGTTGCCGGAGATATACACGAAATTGTTGTGGTCCACGTACAGTCCGTGCTCGCGTCCGGGCCAATAGCAGCCATCCTCGGCCCGGCAATTGTTCTCAAGAAAACCCGGGTCCTGCGGGCCGCCCCAGGCATCGAGCAGATTGCCTTCCCGATCGAACTTCAGAACCGAAGGCGCCGGCACGCAGCAACCCGCGGTCTGATCTTCAAATTCTCTGGCGTATCCCAGGCCGTCGACGGGGACACCCTCGTCGTTCGTGCCCGCCACGCCCAATCCCCCGGCGGCAACGCGACTCAGCGATCGAGGCCGATGATAGACCCAGATGTTGTCGTCCCGATCGACGGCGAGGCCGCCTACCTGGCCGATACGCCAATTGTTCGGCAAGTGCCCGGGCCAGTTGGGATCGACGACGAAACTCGGCGCGGTCGCGCCCTCCGGCAACCGGGGCGACGAGCGTTCCGCAAGTCTTTCAATCGTATCCTCCGGGAGTAGAGAAGAAGTCGACTCGACCTGGACCTGGACCGCTACCTGGTCGGAGCAGGCAGCGACCATCAGCATGCAAGGGATGAGGGACATGGTTACGACGTGCATTGTTTTTTTCATATCTCCCTCCAGGGAACACCGGTTCTCGGGCACGGATGCAATCATAACGCGGCTGAAGAACTGGCGAGACGCCCCCGGTGACGAGCCGCGCAGCAATTCCGGAAGCCTGGTGATCTTGACGATCGATTACGCAGTGTTGACAGGACACAGCCGAAGGTCGAGGATCATTGGCACCTTGCCGTCCGGACAGTCCGATCGACAAAGGAGTATCAGATGGCCCGATTCTCACTGACCGTCAATGGCCGCACGCGAACGGTCGACGTGGACCCCGACACGCCGCTCCTCTACGTTTTGCGCAACGATCTGCAACTGAAGGGCCCCCGGTTCGGCTGTGGGCTGGCCCAGTGCGGTTCGTGCAGCGTTATCATGAACGGTAACGCAATCCGCTCCTGCATCACACCGGTAAGCGCGGTCCAGGACCAAAGCGTGACCACGCTAGAGGGGCTGGGAAGCGTCGCCGAGCCACACCCGCTGCAAGCGGCGTTCATCGAGGAACAGGCCGCGCAGTGCGGCTATTGCATGAACGGCATGATCATCAACGCCAAGGTGCTGCTGGACGGCAATCCCGATCCCAGCGAAGAAGATATCAAGCAGGCGCTGGACCCGATACTGTGCCGGTGCGGCTCGCATCTGCGGGTCATTCGCGCCATCAGGCGGGCCGCGGCGAGCGGATTGGCGACAGCTTGGGAGAGTCGGGCATGAACAGCGCAACCATCTCTCGAAGAAGGCTGTTGAAGGGCGGCGGGGCACTGGTCGTCAGTTTCGGCATCGGCCCGGTGTCGCGCACCCTCGCTCAAACGGGCACAAGTCCGGAAACAAGGCCCTTTGCGGGAGAAAACCCCGATCTGGGCACGTTCATCCCCGAACCCGGTGACTATCTGGACCCGCGGGAGCTCGACTCCTGGCTTGCCGTCACGGAGGACGGAGGCGTCACCATGTTCACGGGCAAGGTGGATATCACCGGTACCCGGACGGCACTCGCACAGATCGTCGCCGAGGAGCTGGACGTGGCGTTCGACCAGGTGTCGATGGTGATGGGCGAGACAACCCGAACGGTCGATCAGGGACGCACCGTCGGCAGCAGCACGATTCCTCGAGCGGGACAGCAGTTGCGACAGGCGGCAGCGGCGGCCCGGCAGGAGCTGCTGAAGATGGCCTCCGTTCACCTGGAAGCCCCCGTGGAGGCGCTGAGCGTCTCGGATGGCGTCATTGGCGTCGCGGGCGAGTCCGCGCGACGGGTATCGTATGGCGAACTCATCGGCGGCCGGCAATTTGATGTGAAGATCACGGCAACCGGATATCAACGGGGCCTGCAGGTGGCGCCCGAGATCCAACCCAAGCACTACCGGGACTACAAGATCGTCGGCACTTCGGTCCCCCGCGTGGATATCCCGGCCAAACTCACGGGAGAGTTCGACTACGCCTGCGACATTCGGGTTCCGGGCATGTTGCACGGCCGTGCCGTGCGCCCGCACACCGCGATTGCCGGGCCGGCGAGCGTGGACGAGAGTTCCATCGCGGACATCCCCGGGGTAGTCAGGATCGTCCGGGAGGGAAGCTTCGTCGGTGTGGTCGCGGAGACCGAATGGGCGGCGATTCGGGCAGCCCGGGATCTGACGGTGACCTGGTCGACGCCGCGGACCCACATGCCGGCCGATCGCGACGAAGTTGACCGCTACCTGACCGAGACGCAGCCGGTCAGGGAACGCACCAGGCCGGAGAACAAGGGGGACGTGGACACGGCGTTCGCCCGGGCTTCAAAGACACTCGACGCCGATTACCATTGGCCGTTCCAGAACCACGGCATGATGTTGCCCTCGTGCGCTGTCGCGGACGTTCAGGGCGACCGAGCCACCATCTGGACTCCCGCGCAGGGACCTTTCACGACCCGGGATCGCGTCGCCATCATGATGAACGTGCCCAGGAAGAACGTGGACGTGCGTTACGTGGAGGCATCCGGCACCTACGGGCGGCTGACGGCCGACGATGCGGCGGAAGACGCCGTTTTGCTTTCCCGCGCGGTCGGCCGACCCGTGCGCGTGCAGTGGATGCGGGACGACGAGCAGGTCTGGGACCCCAAGGGAGGGCAGCACCTGACGCGGGTACGCGCAGCCATCGATTCCGGCGGAGATGTCTCGGCCTGGGACTACGAAAATCTCGGCATGCCCTGGACCGAATCCCAGGGCATGCCGCAACTGGCGGAGCGGCAAATCGGGATCGAGCCGACTTACTACGGAAATTCAAACGGCACCGGCGGCGCCGGAGCGATCTACGGCTTCGAAAACATCAATATCCGGTCCAAGACGATCCCCTGGATATTCGAAGAGGTCATGCCGTTGCGAACCGCCGCCCTGCGCTCCCCGGGCGAACCGCCGCGCGTCTTCGCGACAGAGTCCTTCATGGACGAACTTGCCGCCGAACTACGCATGGACCCGGTGCAATTCCGGCTGAGGTATCTGCAGGACCCCCGGATCAGCGATGCGCTTCGCGCGGCGGCGGACAAGGCAGGCTGGATCGAGCGACCGTCTCCCCTGCCGGCATCGGGCGAACGGATTCTTCGCGGACGAGGTATCGCCGTCGACCAGCGCGGCGGTAGCGTACCGGCGGCCGTCGCGGAAGTCGAGGTGGACACCACGACAGGCAAGGTCACCGTCAACCGAGTCACGATGGCATACGACTGCGGCCTGATCATCAACCCGGATGGCGTGAGAAACCAGATCGAAGGGAACATCATTCAGGGCGTAAGCCGGGCCTTGCTGGAAGAAGTGCAGTTCGATTCCAGTGGCGTGAAGAGCGTTGACTGGATCAGTTATCCGGTCCTGAGGTTCAATGAGATTCCCGACGTGGAAATGGTCCTGATCAACCGACCGGAGATGCCCGCTTTGGGCGCCGCTGAAACCCCGATCGTGGTCGTTCCGGCAGCGATCGCCAATGCGGTATTCGATGCCACCGGCGTCCGCTACCGGGAGATCCCTCTCACGCCCGAGCGTATTCTGGCCGGACTACAGGCGAGACAGTTGGACGCCTGAAACGTAATTGTCGGCGCCAGGCTGACCCCCCGGGCAACCGTCTACTCGTTCGAGAATTTGCTCCATCGAGGCGGTCTTCCGCCGCGTGCAGCGGAACTGTTGCCACGGACTGCCGGCTCCTTCCTACTTGAGCTCGAACTCCACCATCTCGATCACCGTTGCACCGGTGTTCTTTACCGCCCTCGTCTGCCCAGCGTCCTGCCAAACGAAATCTCCGTCGTACGGAGCCATACCACGATCGGCGGACCCAGGCACGATTTCGTCGAGTACCCCGCCGCGAACATAAACTCTGAGTCCCGGCGCCGCTTGCGTGAGTTGTCCAGTCGCCTCTCCCGGCTCCAGAATGACACGCCAGGCTCGAATGCGCTCGTTATCCAGGATCCGAGTGTAGCCGGAGATTCCAGAGCGGTCGGAAACCGGAGTTTCGGCCGCAGATCGATCTTTGAGGATGAAGGAGACGTTGTGGAACGGCGTTGGACCGACGTTGGCTACCTTGTGCGTATGTGGCCCGTTCTCGGTCACATTGGTAAACGACGTACGACCCGGAACAGGCTCGCCCACAGCCGGCGCGCTCACCTCGGAAGAGCCGTAAATCTGGTTCGTCCGCAAGGCCGGCGACAGATTCACGGACACCGAGTCGGCGTAATGGGTATGAAAACCCGTGTTGCGTCCAGGTGGAATATTGATGCTCAGCAGTATGATGTAGTCATTGGAGAAGACCGGGACGTGGAACGGCGCCGCTTCCATGGGCACCGGCTCTCCCTCGATCTGGGAAGACGCGGTCTGTGCCAACGCGTAGGCGAGCACGAATAACAATACTGAAGTGATGTGCCTCATCGAATACCTCCCTCCCCGGACGTGGAAGTTCGCTATGTTCCAGAACTCAAAGACGGAACGTCTGAGTGTACTAGACTGAAAGCTGCGACTCCGTAGATCGCAAACCGGAAAAAGCGCCGATCGCGTCGAAACCGTGATTCAGAACGATATAGAGATCTCTGCCCGCCCGGGGATTCCACTGCAACCGGCTGTTGATTCCGACCGAGTCCGACTCGTTATCGTATGTGGCCGAGAGATTAAGTTTGGAATTCATGGCGCCTCTCCGATTGCCTGATGTCTTGTTCATGGTTCAGCCTTTGACTTACCGAGCCCTTCGGTCAATACAATGCAACATAAGTTTCGAACGGATCGGTGAAATACGCGATAACGATACTGCGTGCTTCGGTCTGATGGTAGGGTCGATCGAACTGTTCATCGGAGCCAAGCAACGCCATGGCCACCTTTCGCCACGGCCAATCATTCGTTTGAACGGAGTCTTGGTATTGAGGGCAAGCCGTCAGTAAACCTGACAGGCGTAGCGTCTGATAGCCGCTCCAAGAGCCACCCAGTAACGCTCGTAGACAGCGGGCTCGGAAAACGTCGCTTCATCGGTAACGGTCAGCCTGTAGTGGAGCCGGATCTGATCCTCGCTGACCGTGAACTGTTCCAGCAACTCGATGGCCTCGCTCTGCGGCGTACCGATGCCGTCGAAATAGGGCCAGTCGATGCGCGTCGTCGTGACGACGAGTGTGCCCTCCTGCCACCGCCCGATCGAGTAACCCAGATGCGATGAGGACGCGTCCGCCGGGGGTGCCGCAACGTCCATGTGGATGATTCGAACGCGATCGAAAACCTGAATAGCCAGTTCGATCTCGGTACCGCGATCCGTGAATTCGATCGAATGAGGATGCATCATGATGCCGGGCATCCCCTGCGGTTCGCAGCGCTCCAGGAAATTGTCGATGGGATCCCACGCGGCTCGAGCCTCGATGGCCGCATCGGTAAAGGGAAAGTGGCGCGACTGTTCGGCGGAATCGCCTGCCCAGCTCCAGACGCGGAACATGCCGCGGTTCTCGCTGAGCGCATCCACGAGGTTGCTCTGGGTGACTCGCGAGTCGTAGCGCCCGACATTGTCCTCGGACCACCGGGGCTCGGCATCCCGATCGAGCATCACTTCCGTCCCGTCGGCCAGAAGGAGATTCGTCGCGAGCATGTCCCGGGGACGTCGTACCGATTCGCTGCCGAGGAACGTCACCTGTTCGCCGACATTAAACATCTCGCGTGTGGCACCGCCGCGTTCCATGGAGAAGAGGTTAGAACGACCCTCGACTCGCCACAGTTCATCGTCCCCGTCTTCATTGGTAACGCTTACTGTGAATCCCACGTGCGGATTGGTCCAATGGACGGCCACGAGTTCACCGCTGATTTCCTGCTTCTGCTCCGGATAGTGCGAGCGGGAATGATGACCGAGGGCGAGAGCGGAATAAGCAAGGAGCGCCAGTCCCGTTGTAATTCTCATGGTTTCCCCGTTTCGTGGACCGATCCATTTTAGCAGGGGCGGTGCACTCTGATTGAATTAGAAATTCGCCACCTGAAGGATACGCTAGCGACGCAAAGGCACTCCAAGATACTGGGCAGGCGGGTTGGCTTGTCCGTCTGTTAGACTGTTCGGCAGTGGTAGGCTTCGCGGCTACTGCGGCCGGCGCTGCGACCGTCGACAGCGAATTTCGGCATGAGAACTGGAAGGAATCGCATGTGGACTGAGGTTCGGGGCTTACGCGAGGACATTGATTACGGCACGCCGCCGCGCGACGGCGAACCCGTGTCGCTCACTGTCGACGGGGTCAGTGTGACCGTTCCCGAAGGCAGCTCCGTCATGCTCGCGGCAGCCGAGGCAGGGTGCGCGGTACCGAAACTCTGCGCAACCGACACGCTCGAATCCTTCGGCAGTTGCCGCGTCTGTCTGATCGAGATCGAGGGACAGCGCGGCTATCCGGCAAGCTGCACTACCCTGGTCGCGCCGGACATGGTCGTCACGACGCAGTCGAAAAAGCTGGCGAAGCTGCGCAAGGGTGTCATGGAGCTTTATTTGTCCGATTTTCCCGAGTCGGAGATTCCGGACGGCTGGAGCGAGTTTCATGAGACATTGGAGGCGATCGGCTTGAAGAGCCACCGCTACGGCGAAGGCCAGAACCATTTCGATTTACGCATCGATGACTCCAATCCCTACTTCCTGTTCGATCCCGCGAAATGCATAGTCTGCAGCCGCTGCGTCAGAGCCTGCGAGGAAATACAGGGCACCTTCGCCCTCACGATCCAGGCGCGTGGCTTCGAATCGAAGGTTGCGGCGAGCCAGGACGAAACCTTCATGGAGTCCGAGTGCGTCAGTTGCGGTGCCTGCGTCCAGGCCTGCCCCAGTCACGCGCTCGTCGAAAAGAGCCTGTTTCCAGGAGGATATGAACGTGCCTAACCCACGCAAGCCAGAGAAAGCAACGATTACGATCTGTGCCTACTGCGGCGTAGGCTGCGGTTTCAAGGCGGAAACCATCGGCGACGACATCGTACGGATGACGCCGTGGAAGGAAGGCAAGGCCAACCACGGTCATAGCTGCGTAAAGGGTCGCTTCGCCTACGACTACTGGCGGCATCCGGACCGGGTCAGGACGCCGATGATCCGTGCAAGCATCGATGATCCCTGGCAGGAGGTCGGCTGGGACGAGGCTTTCGCGCATGCCGCAAGTGAGCTCAAGCGCATACAGGCCACTTACGGCCGGAGCTCCGTGGGCGGCGTTTCGAGCTCGCGTTGCACGAACGAGGAAATCTTCCTGACGCAGAAATTCGTGCGCGCCGCGCTCGGCAACAACAACATCGACAACTGTGCGCGTATCTGCCACTCGCCGACTCAGTTCGGACTTTCAGCCACAGTGGGGGCAGGCGCCGCAAGCCAGCACTTCGATTCAGTGCTGCAGGCGGACGTCATCGTGGTTGTCGGCGCGAATCCCACCGAAGGCCATCCCGTGTTCGGCTCGATGATGAAACGCCGCATTCGCCAGGGCGCGAGGCTCATCGTTATCGATCCGCGCCGGACCGAGACGGTAGAAAGCGCACACTGCCGTGCCGATATCCACCTCGCGCTCAGCCCTGGAACGAATGTCGCGATTCTCAACAGCATCGCGCACGTCATCGTGCGCGAAAACCGGCACGATCCGGACTTCATCAAATCGCGCTGCGAGTGGCGAGAGTTCGAGCTCTGGGCAGCGCTTGTCGGCAGCGACGAGTACTCCCCCGATACCATCGGCCCCATCGCCGGCGTCGATCCCGAGGACATCCGCCGCACGGCGCGAATCTACTCGTCGGGTCCGCGCAGCACGATCTACTACGGCCTCGGCGTAACCGAGCACTCGCAGGGATCGACGGGCGTGATGTGCCTCGGCAACCTGGCGCTCGCCTGCGGCATGTACGGCCGTGAAGGCGTAGGGGTGAACCCGCTGCGCGGCCAGGGCAACGTGCAGGGCGGCAGTTGCCTGGGGAGCTGGCCGCATGTCTTCAGCGGCTATCGCTTCGTCACTGACGATGCGACTCGCGCGAGCTTCGAAGCCGAGTGGGGCGTCGGGCTCGACAGCGAGCCCGGACTGAGGCTGCCGAACATGTTCGATGCGGCGTTGACGGGACACTTCAAGGGTATGTACATCATGGGCGAAGACCCCGTGCAGTCCGACCCCAACCAGAACCATATCATCGCTGCGCTTCGCAATATGGAGTGCGTGATCGTCCACGATTTGTTCCTCAACGAGACTTCAAAGTACGCACACGTCTTTCTGCCGGGCAGTTCGTCGCTGGAGAAGGATGGCACTTTTACCAACGCCGAGCGTCGAATCAGCCGCGTTCGCAAGGTTGTCGAGCCGCTCGCAGGCTATCAGGACTGGGAGGTGACGGTGAAGCTCATGAACGCCATGGGCTACAAAGTCAGTTATGCACATGCCGGCGAGGTGCTCGACGAGCTCGCACGCCTCACACCCGCTTACAGCGGCGCGAGCTTCGAGCTGCTCGACCGCGTCGGCTCGGCACAGTGGCCAGTCGACAAGGCCGCGCCCGAGGGCACAGAGGTGTTGCACATGCAGCAATTCCCGCGCGCAAACGGTCGCGGCACATTCATGCTCACGGGCTACGTGCCGACTCGCGAGCGGGTCAGCGAGCAGTATCCCCTGCTCCTCACCACGGGTCGTATCCTGAGTCAGTACAATGTCGGCACGCAGACACGGCGCACGGCAAACTCCATGTGGCATCCCGAGGATGTGCTTGAGATGTCGCGCGGCGACATGCAGGTGCGCGGGCTTTCCGCCGGCGATCGTGTCAAGCTTACGAGCCGCTTCGGCTCGACGCGTCTCAG
Organism: Candidatus Rariloculaceae bacterium; assembly: GCA_965262365.1. Lineage (GTDB taxonomy): Bacteria > Pseudomonadota > Gammaproteobacteria > Steroidobacterales > Rariloculaceae > UBA6522. The sequence continues at coordinate 147,088 of OZ253541.1, read as the reverse complement.
AGTCGTTGAGTCCGAACGCGTGAATCCCGGCGTCATCTACACGACATTCCACCATGCCGAATCCAAAGCCAACGCCGTGACGAGCGACCTTTCTGACTGGGCCACGAATTGCCCGGAATACAAGGTCACGGCCGTGGAAGTGACGAAAGTCATGCCGGCCGAGTGGTGGCAAGGCGAATCGGTTGCCACGCGCCGGGAACGGCGTGAGCGTGAGGCCGCCGTGGCTGCTGTTGAGGAGGTAGTCTGAGCGTGTCGGGTGGCGAACGGCCTACCGTCGCCGGTGAGGTCATCGAGCTCGATCGCCTGATCTCGATGGCAAACCAGATCGGCGACTTCTTTGCGCCTTATCCCTCAGAGCGCGCTCGCGAAGGGCTGCGCAATCATCTGCGAACCTACTGGGATCCACGCATGCGGAGCGCTCTGCTGGCGCACATCGATGCCGGCGGCGAAGGTTTGGACGGGAGCGTCATTGCGGCCGCGCGCCTGCTGCGCGAAAGCGCGGCCGAGAAAAGCGGCTACTACGGCCCCCCACAGGCCTGAAGCAGCATGAGGGTGGCGAAATCGTTCGGAAAACGAACGGCGTAAGATAGCATTCACTGCGTTTCCTGCGATGCATAGAGAGGGTGATATGGACCTGATCGGTCGTTTCTTCGCACTGATTGCTCTGATCGCCTTTGGTTTTTCCGGCCCCGTGTCCGCACATCACTCGCATGGCAACTACCAGATTGGTGTGGAAATTCAGGTCCACGGTGTGGTGTCGGTATTCCATTTCGCCAATCCTCATGTCTGGGTATTCATGGACGTGGAAAACGAAAACGGCGACACCGAGAGTTGGGCGCTGGAAGGCGGGGGAACCGGCAGTTTCAGCAGAACGGGATGGAATGAAATAACAGCCGGAGACACGCTGACGGTCACATGCACGCCAACTCGCGATGGCGCCAACGGCTGCTTCATTACCGACCTTGAGATTGAAGCGTCGGACCCGGCAGTGGCAGGCGTTTCGGGCTGGACCAATAGGGTCTATCCCGATCAGCTATTCAGTGCCAACTTTCCGGGTGAGCCCACGATCAGCACGGCGCCTTACCCTTCTGAATACGGCGGCACCTTTCCCTCGACCATTTATGAGGCTCGAAAGGGCGATAACTTCTATTCGGTGACCGTCGTGGATTTCTCCGATGCCAGGAGCATTTATGAGCAGCTGGCTGAAGAGATCAATGTTGCCGGAGCGCACAACTTTTGGCTCTACGACCAAATGGGTGCAATTGCCCATGCTGCGCAGCAGTTCCGTTTACGCGGTGGCGAAGTGACCTATGATGCCTGGCACCATGTGGACTTTATTGGCGGGCATCAGCTTTTCCTGACCAACCCGGATCAAACTCGCACGTATGCGGGCATTTACAGGCATGCCGATCGGCTCTATATCCTGGAGGCAACGGTAACAGCGGATACTCCGCCTCAAGGCGTGTTTCAGCAATCCCTGACGATTCTGGATGAACAGGGCAAGCGCATTCGCTATGACCTGCAGCCGGACCATACAAGAGTGAGGATTGAGACTGATTGACTCGACTCGTTTTCTCCTGATTGCCAGCACGCTGATCTCATCGGCGGTGCTCGCACATCACGGTCCAACGACCAGTGGCGCGCTCTACGAGACGGACGACCTCGTTCAATTCGACGGCGAGATCATCGGCGTCCTGTGGAGAATGCCCCACGTGCGATACCGGCTCGGCGTAGAGGACGAGAATGGCGAGACGGTCGTCTGGGAGCTCGAGACGAGTGTGCCCGCCCTGCTCGAGCGCGACGGGATCACCGAGGACCTCCTCAACGTCGGTGACCGCGTTCGAGCCGCCGGTTACCCGTCCCGGTTCAGGCCGCGCTCACTCGGCCTGCGAAACCTGCTGTTGCCGGATGGACGCGAGTTTGCGTCGGAGCGAATCGACCTGCTCTGGTCGACACGGCGCGTCGAGAGAGCCGAACAGGTGGTCGACGGGGCTGCGGCCGCGGCAGCATCCGAGACGGCCGACGGCATCTATCGACTGTGGTTTCGATGGCCGGGGCTGACATTCGAGGGACAAAGGCGGGGCACGGGCCCGGACGATTACGACCACCTGCTGACGGCCGCGGCCCGCGAGCCCAAAGCCGCCTACGACCCCATCGACGATCCCCGCTTGCGGTGCCAGGGGAAAGGCATGCCGAACATGATGCTGACGCCCACGCCCATCGAGATCGTGCGCGGAGACGATCAGGCCATTATCCGTACCACGTGGCCAGGTCCCCCCCGGATCATCCACCTCGGCGGGGACGCGGAAGCGATTCCGGTGTCGGCGCCACACCTGGGGCGCTCGATCGGCCGCTGGGAGGACGAGAACACGCTCGTTGTCAGCACCACGAATGTCGACTGGCCGTACTTCGATACGGCCGGCACACCGCAGTCGGATCAGATCAGTTTTATCGAGCGATTTACCATGACGGCGGATCGCAGTCGTCTGGATTACGCCGCGACGGCAACGGACCCGGTCATGTTCACCGGACCCGCCGAGCTGGCCTTTAGCTGGGCATGGGTCCCCGGAGAGACGTTGCAGTCCAACGAGTGCATTGAGTGGGAGGACGTTGAATGAAATTCAGTCACATGATCCTGGCGGGTTTTCTATTGCCGCAGAGCTTCCAGGCCGCCCAGGCACAGGTCTCGGTGGAGGATTTTCCGGACCTGGCACCGACAGACTTCAGCTATGTCTCTCAGGCAAGGCGCGACGCCTTCAATGACGAGGCGCTGCAACGGAGCACCGAGCCCTTCAAGGTGTTTGACAACCTCTACTACGTCGGCATCCAGTGGGTCGCGAGCTATCTGCTGGTGACGGATGAGGGATTGATCCTCATCGACTCCCTCCATACGCCCTACATTGAAGACGGGGTCGAGCACATACGGCAGCTCGGTTTCGATCCCGCCGACATCGAGTATGTGATCGGTACCCACGGGCACTTCGACCACATGGGTGGCCATGCCCATTACCAGAGAAACTTCGGCGCGCGGGCCGGCCTGACGGCTGCGGACTGGAAGCGAGCCCAGACCGATATCGGCAACACATTCGACATGGAGGTCGCCGACGTGGACATGGTCATACAGGACGGCGAGATGCTCGTGCTGGGCGATCAGACCATGAAGTTTTATATCACCCCCGGTCATACCGAGGGCGTGCTCACCATGGAGTTCACCGTCCGCGACGGGGAGGACGAGTACCGCGCGGTGATCTTCGGCGGAGGGGGCGCGCAGGGCAGCGACTACTGGAAGAACCAGACGGTTCTCGGAAACATCCGCCGCTTTCAGCTCCTGGCGGCGCAGTCACCGCCGTTCCAGGTGCGTCTACCGACACACCCGCCGGGAGCCGACGGTGCGGGCGGTCTGCAACTGCGACTCCTGGATCGCGGTCCGTCGGATCCGCATCCCCTCGTCGACGATCCGAGCGTCTTTGTCGATTACCTGGACCAGGCAGAAGTGAACGTCTTGCAGGCGCTACAGGCGCGCTAAGCAGATCAGACCAGGTAGCGGAGTGCAGGTAGCCGAGTCCAGGTAGCCGAGTCTAAGTAGCGGAGTCCAGGCAGCCGCGATCAGCCGCGGACGTTGGGGTCGACGATGCCCTCGGCATCGCGCTCATCGCAGGGCACGTCGCCGAAGAAAAAGGCCTCTGGATCCGGATTCAGCACGCGCCGCTGCGGGTCAATGGTCCAGGGCTCCAGCAGCATCGTGTCATTCACCGTGGCCTCCCAGTGAAGGGAATTGCCCTCCCGGCGAATTCGTTCGGTGATCGTCATGTCCCAGCTATGGATGTAGCCGGTCCAGCCCAGCCAGCTCTCATCGTTGAACCCCACCGATTCGATCACCAGTGTGTCGTCCTCCCAATGGCCGACCGAATAACCCATCCAGCTCGTGTCGGCAATCTGAAGAGGATGGTGCTCCCGCCCGTCTGTCGGGATGATCCTGAAAGTGCCCGGGCCCGTGTTGGTCCCCCCTTCATAGACAAACACGAGCTCAGTGGGCGTTTGCACGATCTTGTGCGGAGCGCCGACTCGGGGCACTCCGGCGGGCCGGCAATTGAAGGTCGGGTCTAGCGTCAGGCCGTTCCAATCCAGGTCCTGAACGGCATCCCAATACTCAGGCTTGTAGAGCGGCTTGTTGGCGTGGGCTCGCTGCAAGACCGCGGAGTCTTTCTCGAAATTCGAAATATCGTTGTCGCGGGACGGCAAGGTCAGAGCGACGTCGCCGGCCACTTCAGAGACGCGCACCGCACTGGCGGGGGAAGCCCAGTACCCCGAGATATCCGGCCGACCGTCGGCGGTTCGCGGCGTTTCCTGCGCCAGTGTCGTCGAAACTTGAGAAAGGGACAGCAACAGCGCCAGCCCAGTAGCAGAAAAAATGTCTCTGGTCATTGACTCCTGTCCTCGTTTCTGGTCATTGACTTTTGTCCTCTTTGCCGATCGTTGGCTGTCGCCCTCGCCAATTCGACTGTCAGCGCTGCTGCGCTATTGCCGGGCGAGCGCGGGGTCCAGACTCCTCATCAGGAGACGATTGCCGTCGGGCAGAGTGATCGCCGTCATCAAACCCACGGTGTCGCCGTTACGGGCCGGGTGGTACTCCACCGTGTACTCCCATCCGACCCGAAGCTGTTTGAGCAAGCCCACCTGACGCAACGCGTTCAACGCCACCGACTCGATAGACCAATTCTCGATCTGCCCTTCCTCGCTCTCGACATCGAGATGGAAATAGGGATGAGGATTGATCAATTCGACCTTGGTCATGGTGCCGGTAAACGACTGCACCTCGGTCACGTCGAACTGCGCCTGCACGGCGTGGTGGGCAGTGACGACCGACGCCCCGAGAAACAGAGCAACGAATACAGGGATTTTCTTCAGTGCCTTCATTGTGAACTCCTGCTCAACTGCTCAGGCGTTGGAAACACGACATACGGATTCTGGAAGAATTCCGTCACGGTAATATCCAATGTCGTTTCACCGTCCAGGCGGTGGACTATGTGTGATGGGAAAAAAACGTCGAGTATCGGCCAGTCAACGTAATCGGCATAAGTCGCCTCGAGTTCGGTCTCTCCCAGAACGGGATGGTCAATCGTCATCGCCACGCTGGCGGGACGGGAATTTTCATCCAGGGTCGCGGTGACCGGCGTGCCGTCGATTTCCACCGTCAACGTCGTCTGCCCTGCCCGTGACCCGACCGTCACTGCCTCCGGGTTACGCACGGTCGCGGTCATGAAACCGTGGGGAGACAACCAGATCTGTTCCAGTCGGCGGCGCACCTGATCGCTCGCCTCGACGGGATCGACACCCGGCAGCCGCTCGTTCCAGGCCCGGTCGTCCCGGACGACGCCGATCATCCGCAGCGCCTCTCCCTCGGCGCCGACGCGGGTCATGTCCCAGCGCATCGCGGGAATGGAGTAGCTCATCCCCACGGTGGCTTCGGTGATCTCGTAGCGCGTCCACTCCCCGTCGTCCCCGGGCACGATCAGCGTGCCCCGACCCGAGAACTCGATAGTATTGATCGAATCCATCCGGCGCCCGACTCCCCGGACCATGCCGAGTGCCGTCGCGGCGGTCTCGATCGTCGCGCCAACGCTGACATCAGGCACCTGGGCACTGGCTGACTGCGCAAACATCAATGCCAGCACCAACGCCACTCCAAGCCTGGATATCATGGTCGACAGACTCTGACCGGTACGCATTTCATTCAGCCTCCAAATGCCTCAGGCCCTCTGCTGTAAAGACCGGGAAATAATACCACTCAATAGGCAGCCGTCATGCTGCGACCGATGTAACCGGGCGACTCGATTTCATCGATGATGGCCACGGCCAGGTCTTCCATCGAAACCGAGTTCCTGCCTTCGGCATCCCGCATGACCACGCCGGGTCCCACGCGGAAGACTCCCGTACGCTCACCCGGACGCAAGTCCAGCGGCGGCGCGACGAAGGTCCATTCGATGTCCGTCAACGTGCGCAGGTAGTTAAGCGCAAGCGCGTGCCCGATCATGCTCACCATGGGGTCGTCGGAGTCGGGGTTAACGCCACCGACAGCGCTGATCACAACGTCGTGGCCCGCGAACGATTCGGGAACCCACCCGCCCGGAGGCGCCGTAGACGGCGATCCTGAGGGGTTGTGCTGCAGCGGTCTGTGCCGGCATGTGCGCGCCGGGAAGCGCGAGGAGCCCAGCGGCCGTGAGTAAAGCGATTGTCCATTTTCGTCGCACTGCCGCCACCTCACCAGCTTGCCATCACTCACCCATACTTCCCCGTCGATGGTAACAGTCGTGTCGGTAAAAAGTTTCATCGCACATAGCCTCCCCGGATGGCTCACGGCAGCGCCATCGCCGCGAGACCGTCCTCGAGTTGGACGATGACATACTGCTTGCCTTCGTGTATCCAGCTCGACATGCCGTAACGCGAAACGCCGGGAATTGGCACCGCGCCAACGCGCTCCCCAGTCTGTTTGTCGATCGCGAACAGGTGAGACGCATCATCGCTGGTCTGCCCCGATGCCAGGAGCAGCGTCGGCGTCGCCACCATGGCCGCCAGACCGTAGCGTCCGGGGTTCGTCGGGACGCCCTCGACTCCCTGGAGCAATGCGTGATTCCGGATCATCTCCTGCTGCGCCTGCGGTGCGTCCCCGTGGGGAATCGTCCAGAGGTGCTCACTCGTATTCATATCGATTGCGACGATACGCCCGACGGGACCCTTCCAGATCGAGAGCCCGTCCATGGTCTCGGTGTTCGCGCCAGAGCCTCCGTCGACGCTGCGAGAAAAGTCGGAGTGGGTCGTGCCTGTCTGACTATCGTCGTCCAGCGGCGAGTCTGCCGCCGGTGCGAGGTGGGCGGTCGAGCACGCGCTCTGCGACGTGATAAAGATGACACCCGCCACCGGATCCGCCACCGGCGCTCCGGTGATGTTTGCGCCACCGCCTCCACCCGGACAGATTCGGGCGGGCACCACCAGCTCCGGGTCGCCCGCGTAGGACGGCGGGTTGAACAGGGGCACGAACAAGTTGTTCCTCTGTGCCACTTCCAACGCAGCCTGCCGGATCTCGGGCGTATAGTCGATGAGCTGCACCTCGGTTCTCCCCTGAATGTCGAAGGGTGCCGGTCTCGTGGGGAACGGCTGCGTGGGCGAGAGCTGCTCGCCGGGCACGCGGGACTGCGGCACCGGGCGTTCCTCGATGGGCCAGATCGGCTCGCCGGTGCGGCGGTTGAACGCGTAGACGAAAGACTGCTTGGTGACCTGGAAGACCCCGGAGATCTGCCGGCCGTCGACGGTGACGTCCATCAGGATCGGAGCCGTCGGCGTGTCGTAGTTCCAGATGTCGTGGTGGACGAGCTGGAAATGCCATGCCCGCTCGCCGGTCTCCACATCGAGGGCCAGGAGGCTCGTGCCGAAGAGATTGTCTCCGGGATGGAAGCCGCCGTAGTAATCGATCGTGGCTCCGTTCGTCGGAATGTAGACGAGCCCCAGCTCCGGATCGGCAGAGAGCGGCGCCCAGGACGAGACGTCACCCGTCCACCGCCACGCGTCGTTTTCCCAGGTCTCGTGGCCGAATTCACCCGGACGCGGAATGACGTGGAACTTCCACTTGAACTGACCGGTCCTGGCGTCGAACGCGAGAATGTCGCCGGGGACGTTCTCTATCCGCGTCTGGTTGTAACCCTGCTCGGCCGAGTTACTGACGACCACCGTCCCGTTCACGACGATGGGCGGGGACGACGAGGTGATGTAGCCCAACTCCAGGGGAAGCCCATAGTACGCATCGTACCCCTCGCTCCCGACATCGTACTCATGCCATGGACCCCAATCCGCAATGAGAGGCAGCAGAAGATCCACCACACCGGTCTCCGGGAAGCCTGGAATCCGAACCGGTGTGCCCCAGTTCTCCAACGGCAAGCCGGTCTCCGCGTCGAGGGCATGGAGGAAAAATGCGGGGGTGGTGATGAATACCACGCCGCGTCCGTCGACCTCGGCGTACGCGATGCCCTTGCCGTAGCCCTTGCGCATGGAGTAGTCGTAACGTGCCGTCTTCGGCTCGGAGTAACTCCAGAGCAGCTCCCCGCTCGCCGGGTCGAGGGCCACCACGTGCCGGCGTTCCCCGGTGACCGTGATCAGCTTCCCGTCGACATAAGTCGGGGTCGCGCGCGGAGTGCTGGAGCCGAAGCTCGCCGCATCCCACTGCCAGACGAGTTCCAGATCGTCGAAGTTGGAGGCATCGATGTCCGCCGCCGACGAGTAACGCGTGTGCCACGCATCGCCGCCGAGGTAGGTCCACTGCCCATTCTCGATCCCCGGTCCCTGCGCCACCGCCGCCGTGGGTACGGAGCCAAGCGCGGCCATCGCCAGCATCAACCAAAGTAGGGACAACGGCCGCTCCGGCTGTTGCCAATTGTTATTCTTGATCATCGTCTGTCCCCCCGGTTCTCCCCGTCCGTTCGGCCCGACCTGAGTTCCCTCTGGCGACTAGCGCTGACCGGAAGCCAGAAAAGGCAAGCGGCAGTCGACCTCGACGAAGTCGTACGGTTCGGCCGTGTAGTACTTTATTGTGCCGATTTCCCAGGCGCGCGTCAGGTTGCCCGGGTCCGTGATGACCATGCGAAGTTCGATCGCCGGTCCCGACGCCGGATCGTCAACCCGCCGGTACGTCTCCACGGTCGTGGCCCGATCGCTCAGGGCGTTGCCGAGCGGCCCCGAAAGATTGCCCAGCAGTTGAGTCGTCTCGATGATCAGGGCGTCTCCCTCGTAACGAGCCATGTGATGTCCGAAAAGCGTGTGCTCGTTGCTCTCGGGCCCACGCCCATCGAGATAAATGACACGCCGGGCAGCGAACTCCTCGTATTCAAGGACAAGCCGATCGTCGTGCTGCGTGATCCGCAGTGGACGAATCGTTGTCGCCTGGCGCACGAGTCCCGCATCGGCGCATTCCGTGAACGCCGGGTCATCCTCGAAGGGATCGAATCGCGCTTGTTCGGCGGCAGCGCGCGCATTGAGCGGCGGGTTGTCGCGGCCGAGGCCATCCCTCGACCCAAGCCACATTCCATTCAGGTTCGGGCGGCCGTCACGGCTTTTTCTACCAAAGATGCGCAAGTATTGGCCCGGCTGAACGGTATCCGGCGTCCAGCCCCAGCGGCGAAACGGCGTTGGGCCCGGACCCGTTGCCATCCACTCCGTCTCGACTCCATTCTCGTCGGTGACCGCGAGAATGATATTCAGGTGAGGGTTCTTAAAATTGAATTCGGTGACGACGCCCTCGATCTCGATATCGTCAGTGGAGAAAACGGCGGCTGACGTGTGGTGCGAGTGGACCGTGCCGGCAGCAATTATTCCGGCAAGGCCTATCGCTTGAAGAAGGCGAAGTCTCAGCTTTGTCTCAACCAACGAACTCTCCCGTGTAGAGCCGAAAATATCACATCGATCAAATACGGTGATTCCCGGTTTGCTGTCAATGGCAGTTTACAGCCCACTTCGGTGGCGCGTAGCCATCAGCGAAGTGACCAAGAGAAATTTCGATGACCGCGTTTGGCCGCTACAATGTGCCTTGCTAAATTGATGAATTTTCCAGGAGACCCCAGATGGCCAGACAGCAATGGAATGCACCGCCGGAATTGCAGATCGACGTATCGAGAAACTACGCCGTCTCGATAGAGACAAACCGTGGCAGCATCGGGCTAGAACTTTATCCGCAGCACGCTCCGCAGACCGTTAACAACTTCGTGTTTTTGGCGGGTCAGGGCTTTTACGACGGGGTCATTTTTCATCGAGTCATCGCGAATTTCATGATTCAGAGTGGCGACCCGACCGGTACGGGCCGCGGCGGCCCCGGGTATCGATTTGCCGATGAGTGCCATGGGAATCCGCTAAAGCACGAGCAATGCGTCATTTCCATGGCCAATGCCGGGCCGAATACGAATGGCAGTCAGTTCTTCATTACCCATCTTGCGACCCCCCATCTGGATGGCAGGCACACGGTGTTCGGGAAGGTTACGAGCGGTGAGGATGTTGTGGATGCCATTCAACAGGGAGACACGATGATCAGTGTCAGTGTCGCTGGTTGAACAGTGTGAACGACCGCTCCCGGCTCAATTGCAAGCAGGAGAAAACCGACATGGCGAACAGCAAAATCAGGACTCTGAGTGAACTCGTTCTGTTCTTGGCAGCGCTGGGCTTCGGCGCGAGCGTGCCTGCCCACCACGGTCCGGGCCAGTTCACCTCTGGGCAGCCGGTGGATCTGACGGGTGCCGTCACCGAAGTCCGTTTCGTCAACCCCCACGGTTACATCCATTTCGACGTCATGGCCGAAGACGGCACGGCCGTTCCGTGGCGCTGCGAACTCCAGGCCGGTTCCCTGTTGCGGCGGGCCGGTTGGACCGAGGACCTGTTTCCGATCGGTGGCGAGATCACGGTCACAGGTGACCTTGGAGTGAACGAACCGACAGCCTGCGCCTTGCGCTCGGTGATTCTCGCTGACGGGAGTACCCTCGAACGGTACGGGCAGCGCCGCGAAGTGATCGACGCGCCGGTCGGTGCGCGACAGCGGACGGTCAACGGTCGGCTCGACCTGAACGGCACCTGGGCTGCACCGCAGCGTAACCCGCTGGGCGGCACGGGCGGCGGCGGCATGGCCGGTGGCATGGCCCCTGGCATGGCCCCTGGCATGGGTATGGGCATGGGCACAGGCGCCCTGCCCGGCGGCATCGAGCTGACCGCCGCGGGGCGTGCAGTCATCGAGGGCCTGACTGTTCAGGAGGACAATCCCCGTTTCCATTGCATGGCCACCAACATCTTCTTCGACTGGGAGTTCGACCGCCACGTCAACGAGATCATCCAGACGGAGGATTCGATTACGCTGAAGTACGGCCTCATGGATATCGTGCGCACGATTCACATGAATATGGACGAACATCCCAACGACATCACGCCGTCGCGAGCGGGTCATTCGATCGGCCGCTGGGAGGGCGACACGCTCGTCGTCGACACGGTCGGCTTCTCGGAAGGGTTCTTGCGTGCCGGGGGCGGTGGCCTTGCAAAACACAGCGACCGGATGCATTCAGTCGAACGCTTTGCTTACGACGCCGAGACACAAGGTCTGACGCGATCGTACACGGCGGAGGATCCACTCTACTTCGAAGGCGTATACACCGGCCAGGACACGGTTTATCCGTCCGACGTGCCCTTCCAGCCTTATGCCTGCGTGGAGTTGAAGGACGCTTACATAGAAAATTAGCGGAGCTGGAGCCCGTGCGCTCGTTGCCATCCACCAAGGGGTGTTTGCGGATGATCCCTGCTGCGTATGCCGCAGCCATTTCGCATGTGTCGGGCTCGCCGTAACCGTGAAGTTGCCGTGGACGAGCCAGCGCCGAATCGAGCAAACCGGGATCACGAAGACCCGGCGGACCGTCTAATTGACACTGACAACGCGGATTGTGTGGCACACCCCTTGTTGGTACGCGGCCCCCGATTCGAACGGGGAAGCAGATCGTTTTGAGCGATCCAGGTATACCGGTTCCCGTCAGCCGCGCGTTGGTGCGGACCCCCGGATTCGAACCGGGACGCCAGCGGGTTTAAGCCGCCGAGGTATACCGTTCCCGTCAGGTCCGCGTTTGAATTGGTGGCCGCCCTCGGAGTCGAACCGAGAAGCACCTGTTTCTAAGACAGGCAGGTATGCCAATTCCCTTCAGACGGCCATGGGTGGCGTCCCCGGCAGGACTCGAACCTGCAACCCCCGGGGTAGAAGCCCGGTGCTCTGGTTCCGATTGAGCTACGGAGACGTGGTGCCCCAGGCACGATTCGAACGTGCGACCTGCCGCTTATCTGGCGCCAACGGGCTATAAACCCGCCGCTCTACCGCTGAGCTACTGGGGCATGTGGACACGCCGGCCGGACTCGAACCGGCATAACGAGGGTTGCAACCTCGCACCTGACCATTTCGGACACGGCGTGTATGTTGGCAGGCCGGCGACGATTTGAACGCCGATTGGCGGGTTTGGAGTCCGCAGTCTTGCCATTAGACGACCGACCTGGAGCTGGCTCGGCGCAGTGGACTTGAACCACTACCCCAGGGTTCAAAGCCCTGTGTCCTGCCATTAGACGAACGCCGAATGGGTGGCACGGCTGGGGCGATTCGAACGCCCGTCCTCGACCGTCGCAGGGTCGCGCTCTCATCCTCTGAGCTACAGCCGTATGTGTGGTTGCCCGAGACGGTTTCGAACCGCCGACAGCCGCCTTGTAAGAGCGGCGCTCTGCCTGCTGAGCTACCGGGCAGTGGTCGAGGGGGCCGGAATCGAACCGACAGCGGCGGGGTTATGAGCCCCGCCCGAGGCCACCTCCCCCTCAATTTCGTGGTGCGGGCAGCGGTGATCGAAACCGCGGCCTCGACGATGGCAACGTCGCGCTCTGCCGACTGAGCTATGCCCGCGTGGTCCGCCCTGAAGGAATCGAACCTTCCTCTCCGGGTTAAAAGCCCGGTGCACAACCGATATGCCAAGGACGGTGTGTGTGGCCTGCCCGGGAAGACTCGAACTCCCGACCTGCTGGTTCGAAGCCAGCCGCTCTGTTCCAACTGAGCTACGGGCAGGTGTGTGGCGGAGAAGCCTGGATTCGAACCAGGGCAGGACTTGCGCCCCGCTCGTTTAGCAAACGAGTGCCATAGACCGCTCGACCACTTCTCCGAATATGGGGTGAACCACCGGACTTGAACCGGCATCGACCAGGGTCACGACCTGGGGCTTTCCCGATTAAGCTAGGTTCACCAGTATCTTGGCGGAGACTGAGGGGATCGAACCCCCACGCCCTTGCGGGCATCACCGGGTTCAAGCCGGATAAGCACGCCAGCCTTGCGAGTCTCCGAATGTGGTGCGGACAGCCGGCGACGATCCGGCAACCTCCTGGGTGGAAGCCAGGAACTCTGCCAGATTGAGCTACTCCCAGAGGTGGTGGACCGAGACCGATTCGAACGGTCGACCTCGCGATTATCGGTCGCGTGCTCTGCCTGTTGAGCTACCGGTCCGTGGAGATCCGGACGGGATTCGAACCCGCAATTACGAGGTTGAAAGCCTCGTGGCTTAACCATTCGCCCACCGGATCATGGAAACTGGCGGTGCGGACCGGGGTCGAACCGGCATCCACTGGATCGACAATCCAGGACTCTGCCTGTTGAGCTACCGCACCGGGGAAAACGACTGAGACTACGTCGTTTGCAGCCACCCTTTAGCGGGAGTACCGAACGCCTTGCATGGCGAACGTTGCCCGTCTGTCCACGATCGCCCGGCCGAAGCCGGCGCCATCGTAAGCGGCCATGACTGCCTTTTTGAGAGTGTGGCGGTTCACTCGCGATACGCACTTAATCGGCAATTCACTTACCGTGAGCCTTGCGAGCTCCGAACAGGGGCTACCTGACCGTGCGGTGTTCTGCCAAGGTCCATCCGCTTGCGGCTTCAGGACCGCCGAATTGCCCGAAGGCTTCGGCCTTAAGCCATTTTCAGCACGTACCGAGGCGCGTCTTTGCGTTTTGTCGTGTGCATAGTACCGGACTCGAACCGGCGACCTATCGCTGTTCAGGCGATTGCTCTACCACTGAGCTAAAAACGCGGATCCCACTTCGACGTGCGCGCCCCAGTCGCTTCGCCGCCTTTTGGGCCACGAAATACGACACGCCGACTGTCGTTCGCCTACCGGCTACTTGACCGAGAACCAGGACGCCGGCTGCTCACCGGAACCCCAGCACTCTGCACACGCGCACTCGCTCGTAAGGCTCGTACTATCGTGCGCTACCCGTTGCCCTTCACGGTTGACGATGTTGGTGTCGCGGGGTGCACCACCACGTGTTCTTTCACGGGCCTGCATTCCCGGCTGAGCCGGTGCATGAGCCGCGCTACTTCCGCGCATCGCTTGGCCGCTATCCCCGCCGGTCTCCCAACGAGAACATGAGGGTCGGGCCTGCCCTGGGTTGACCGAGCGTGCAAGCTCGGCGGGACGCCATGGGTCGCGTCCCTTTCCCGCCGTTGCCGACGGTTATCGGCGCCAGGCCGCAAGTCACCACGCCGAACGAGGCCGACGCGGTGAAATTTGGTGGAGGGAGCAGGAGTTGAACCTGCACAGCCCGAAGGGCGCCTGGGTTACAGCCAGGGTATCTCACCATTGAATGCCCCTCCGTGTCTGGAGCTGACGGTGAGCTTCGAACTCACAACCTCCTGTTTACAAGACAGATGCTCTGCCAATTGAGCTACGTCAGCCAAGGGTGTCCGGGGCAGGCGCATGGACGCACCGCCGGGTCTGTTGCTGCGACTGCTCCGCACCACGCGAAGCACTGCCCCGACACATCACACAATCCACGTTGTTAAAGAACATTCACCGAGCCACAAAAAAGCCCTGGTGGTTTCGAACCGACCAGGGCCTTTGGCTGGTCTGGAGGGTTCGTTTTGCAAGCCCTCCAGAACGGTTGTCTAGAGAGGCTTAGTGCATGAGTTCACCATGGTCAAGTCCATACGAATCCACGCTAATACGGGCCGTCTGCCAAGTCCTTGCACACGGGACCGCGTCGCTGGCTGTCACCACGAGCGCTTGCCCGGCCGATGAGGCGCCGGCGGCTTCGGATAATCTGAGCTGTATGAATTTCCAAATCATGGGCGGGCAGTATACTCGGCTTGAGCGCCGTGTCAACACTTCATCGGAACACAGCGTTCACAAAACAGGAACCCTCGAATTCTACGGTTTTCTGACCGTTTCGGGCCGCGACTTTCGCACGGATTTCAACCAGGCTTCCAGGTCCCCTTCCTGCTCCGGGGTCAAGTCGAGCGCTCCAGCCATGAAGGCGATCGTGTCAATTACCCGAGCCCGTATCGCCGGGCCGATTTTCTCGTCCGGCCGCGGGCTGCCCGTTCCGAAGAGCAACCATTCCGGCGTCACGTGCGTGGCTTCCGCGATCGCGATCATGAGCTTGAGGTTCGGGTTGATCGGTTCCGCGGTTTCCAGGCGGTGCAGTCCCGTTTTCGACAGGTTGATCCCCTTTCCGGCGAGCATCTTCCGCAACGCGGCCGGTCCGAGCCCCGAACGATTCCTGGCTTCGCGAATTCGATCGGAAATACTTTCGTTCGAGGATCGGCGCTTGCTGTGCCTTTTGTTCGACATGCATGGGAGGATATGACACGCCGGTGCCGAACAAAACATTTGCAGATGTCTCTGGCGCGTCATAGTGAACGCAGTTGATCACATAACGCCATGCCCGCACCGATCAGATCAAATCCTCGATGAGCCGGGATATCATGTGTCGAATGTGGTCCTGCCCGCCGAAGAAAACCGCCAGAACAAGGACTGTCCGGCACGCCTCGTCAACATCGAACCAGTAAACCGCCCGACCGAGCGCCAGATGCCGCAAGCCAGGCAGGAGGTTGTCATGGCGCTCGCCCCGATTCGGCGCGGCGAGGGGCTAGCGCCCAAGACGAACCGGCCATCCGCATCGTGCGAAACTGGCCCGCCGGAGTGACGCTAGCCCGACTTCCGCAACTCGACCGAGTTTTGATCGAATTTCATCGTGATTTGGGTGCCGAAGCTGACGTAACGCCCTGTTTTCATTGAATCGAGCCGCACGATCTGGGCTGTAGTGCCGACCTAACCCCTTGATTTGTTTGGTGGTTGGGGCATGCTATGGGTCCATGTTCGTACGGGCCAAGAGACGCTTCAAGGACGGCAAGGAACACCGCTACTGGAGCGTGGTGGAGAACGTTCGCAACCGCGACGGGCGGGTCGTTCAGCGTCAGGTGCTGTACCTGGGCGAGATCAACGATCGTCAGCGCGCGGCGTGGTGCCGTTCGATCGAGGTGTTGCAGGGAGATTCCGGGTCCGGATCGATGGCGCTGTTCGCCGAAGACGGCGAGGCGCCGGAGCTGGCCTGCGAGGTGGTGCGGATCCAGGTCAAGGCGCTGAGTTTACACCGACCGCGGCAGTGGGGCGCGTGCTGGCTGGCGCTGACGTTGTGGGATCGGCTGGAGCTGGATCGATTTTGGCGTACCCGGCTGCCGTCGAGCCGTCAGGGCACACGCTGGCTGGACGTGTTGAAGACGTTGGTGTGTTATCAGCTGATCGATCCGGGCAGCGAATGGCGGTTGCATCGGCATTGGTACGGTCACAGCGCGATGCGCGACTTGCTGGGCAGTCCGATGGCGGTCATCGCCAACGATACGCTGTACCGCTGTCTGGACAAGCTGGCGGCGCACAAGCGGGCGTTTTTCTCGTTTTTGCGGGCGCGTTGGGAGACGTTGTTCGACGCGCGCTTCGACGTCCTGCTGTACGACCTGACCTCCACCTATTTTGAGAGCGATCCAACGTTTTCGGACAAGCGCCGGTTCGGATACAGCCGCGACAAGCGCTCGGACTGCGTGCAGGTGGTGATCGCCCTGATCGTGACCCCGCAGGGGTTTCCGCTGGCCTACGAGGTGATGCCGGGCAACACGTCCGACAAGACCACGTTGGCGGACTTTCTGGAAAAGATCGAGGCGCAGTACGGGCGATCGGACCGGGTCTGGATCATGGACCGTGGCATTCCCACCGAAGAGACTCTGGAGGCGATGCGCACGGGGCCGGCGCCGGTGCATTACCTGGTGGGCACGCCCAAGGGCCGATTGACGAAACTGGAGAAGGCGTTCGTGGGCAAGCCTTGGCGGCAGGTTCGCGAGTCGGTGGAGGTGAAGCTGTTGAGCGAGGACGGGGAACTGTACGTCCTGGCCCAGAGCCGGGCGCGGGTGTTGAAGGAGCGCGGCATGCGCCGGCGCCGATTGAAGAAGCTGTGGCGGCGGTTGCACGAGTTGCGCGACCAATCGCTGAAGCGCGACGAGTTGCTGCTGAAGCTGGGCGCGGCGAAGAAGGAGGCCGGCCGCGCTTGGCACTTGGTCGAGATCGGTCTGCCCAAGGCTCGCGAAGCGGTCACCGCCGAGACGTTCACGTTCTCATTGCGGCGCCAGCGGCTGCGCCAAGCCCGGCGCCGCGAGGGCCGGTATCTGCTGCGTTCCAACCTCACCGGCGAGGACCCGGCGACATTGTGGCGCTACTACATGCAGCTCTGCGAGATCGAGCAGGCGTTCAAGGAACTGAAGCACGATCTGGCCATCCGGCCGATCTTCCATCAGCGCGAGGATCGGATCGAGGCGCACATCTTCGTCGCCTTCATCGCGTACTGTCTGCACGTGACGTTGAAAAACCTGGCCCGACCGCGGGCGCCGGGGCTGACGCCCCGGGCGATCCTGGAGAAGTTCGCCACCATGCAGATGCTCGATGTGCATCTGCCGACCACCGACGGACGGTACCTGATCCTGCCCCGACATACTCAACCGCAACGGGAACACCAACTCCTGCTGGATCAACTCAAACTGCGTTTGCCGGAACAACCGACACCCAGAATCCTCGCCTGAATCGACGGCCACACCGCTTGCCAGTCGGTGCCTTGTAGTGCCGACCTACGGCTCTGGACAACAATAAATCAATGACTTGCGCCCGTTTTGGCGCTGAGTTGCGGAAGTCGGGCTAGGTGGTGCAGGATTGTTGGAAATCGACGGGCAGCATTACGGGAAAAAATGGCGGGCATTGTTGCAGACCCCCGCCGCAGCCCACATGAAAACCTACGTTTTCGATTGTGCACAATAGGCCCAAGCGGCGGCGGTCCCGTGCGGCGCCATCGTGGACTTGCCGACATCAGGCGGATCCGCCAGCAGGCTCAGTTGCCGCGCAAGATAAGGTTCCCGATATGCCAATTCGGGGACGGCCCCACCCCATCGCATGACCCGCGTTGAGCGCGTTGCCAGGTCGGAAGACACTCAGCCCGTAGGAGCAACGTAAACATGGACCCAGTCGTTCTCGTTGTCCGTCACAAGAAACCGGCCATTGACGTAGGCGATGCCGGTAGGATCGCCATTGTCGGCATCGAGATCGAAATCGGCCGCAGCCTCTCGCTCCCCGGTGGCCGAATACGCATACACCTTTCCGTCGTCCCCGTCGATAACGTAGAACCGGCCGTTGCCGAAGGCGATTCGCCGGGGATCGCCATTGTCGGCATCGAGATCGAAATCGGCCGCAGCCTCCCGTTCCCCGGTGGCCGAATACGCATACACCTTTCCGTCGAAATTGTCGGCCACGTACAACCGGCCGTTGGCGTGGGCGATTCCTTTGGGAAAGAAACTGACACTAAGGTCGAAATCGGCCGCGGCCTCCCTCTCCCCGGTAGCCGAAAACGCATGGACCGTGTCCGATTGAGAATCGAGCACGTAGAACCGGCCATTGAAGTAGGTGAATCCTTCGGGTGCGCTGAGGAAATCGTCGTTCCGTTGGGAGAGATTGAAATCAGCCGACTCCTCTCGTTCTCCTGTAGCCGCCGAATACGCATACGCCACTTTACCCGAAAAATCTATATCCAAGACGTAGAGCCGGCTGTTGGCGTAGGTGATTCCCCGTGGGTACTCAGCGAACGCGTTCAAGCGGGCATACTGGGCGTTGGCGATCGGCGAGTAGTCAAACGGACCTTGCAGACGAGGGATGTTAGGCGCCGAGATCGGCAACAACCAAGCGCCTCCGCCGCGAGCATATGAGGTTGCAGCGGCTACATGGAATTGGCCGTCAAAGTAGACGAGTCCATGGCAGACCATAGGTGGACCCAAATTACCGTAACTGCAAGCCGGAGCCGGCACGATCTCCTCTCGCTCTCCAGAAAGCGTATACGCGCCCACGAAAGCGGAATGTGCTAACCCCCTGGCGCTCTGGTCCGCCCCGGAGGGGTAATGCTCGAGCATGTAGAACCGGCGGTTGACGTAAGTGATTGCTACGTCCTGCACCCATGGCCTTATTAGTGAACCGGGTCGCTGGGGTCCAACGTCGTATAGTTCCACGCTGATGTCGAACTCCCGCAGTCGCTGACCTGTGACCGAATACGCATGGGCAAACTCTCCTTGTGATTCAGAGCCGCCGAACATGAAGAGCCGGCCTTCGGCGGCAACGATTTTGCCAGCATAAAAAGTCTCGGCTGCCAAGTCGAAATCGGCCGTCGGCTCTCGTTCTCCAGTAGCCGAAAATACAGTCACCTTGTTACCTTGCCGGCTGCGGATAAGCACATAGAACCGGTCGTTGGCGTAGGCGATTCCCCGCGCGAAGTCACCGCGAGCCAGATCTAAGTCGAAATCGGCCGCCTCCTCTCGCTCCCCGGTGGTCGAGTACGCGTAGACCGAAGAGGGATCAGGGCCGGAACTAGCCTGGAACACGTAAATCCGGCTATTGGCATAAATCAAACTCTGAGGTTGATGGGAGTACGGGTAGGTTAAATCGAAGCCTTCCGACACCGTCTCGACGGCGTCCTCCACCGTGATGGTCAAGCTGAGAGTATCGGTATCACCGTCCTCGTCGGTCACGGTGTAGGTCATGTTGTAGCTGGCCGCCGTGGTCGGCATGCCCGTGACCTGGCGTGTCGTAGCATTGAAAGTCAATCCGGGCACGTCGGGGGTGAGACTGTAGGCTAGCGCCCCGTCCCCGCCGCTCGCCTCCGGCAGAGTCAGCGTGTCGATGGCGGTGCCGACCGTGTACGTCCGGTTACCCGGCCCGGCATCCGCGGCGAAGCTTGGCGAGGTGTCCTCCGGCTCCTCGGGCTCCATCCCGCCACCGCCCGTCATGGGAGATGTCTCGGGCGCCTCGGTGCTGCCGGCGACCCGGTCGATCCGCCACACCCCGTCGCCCTGGTGCGAGGCTTCGAAATCGTAGACCCGCCCGTTGATCGTCTGGTTGGTGATCCGGATCCGGATACCAGCCAGGAACGTCAGGAACGAACCCCTGCCGCGTACGTTGACGCTGAACGCATCCGTCGTTCCGGGATAGGTACAAATCTGCCCGATGCTCACCATCAGACTCACGTAGCACTCGCCCAGCGAACCTGCCGCGGTCGTGCCGGTGTTCACCGCGATCGTGAAGCTGAGAGTATCGGTGTCGCCGTCCTCGTCCGTCACGGTGAACGTCATGGCATACGTGCCCGCGGTGGAAGGCGATCCGGTGAGCTGACGCGCAGTGGCGTTGAACGCCAGACCGGGCACACTGGGCGAGAGGCTGTACGTCAGCGTGCCGTTGCCGCTGGTCGCCGCAGGCAGCATCAGTGTATCAATCGCCGTGCCCAGCGTGTAGGACTGGTTGCCCGGCCCCGTCGAGGTGCGGAAACTCGGGAATCGGTCCACTTCGCCGCCACCCGCCGCACGCCCGGCGATTGTGCCGGCGGTCACGGTGCCGTTCAAAACGGTGCACCCGTCCGCGGCGGTGCACGTGTAACGCGTGCCGTCGGTCAGTTCAAAGAACGCCTCGTCACTCAGCGCGATCGTCGTGCCGTCGCCTGTGATGGTCAGGCTGCCTCCGCTTGACAGCGTTGGAACAAATGCCCCGGCCGAGGGAACCCCAGGCAGCGCCTCATCCACCCCATAGATTGTTTCGACAACCCCAGCGTCGCCATCGCCGTCTTCGTCCTCCACGACCATCCAGCTCCCGCCCGACCAGGAGCCATCGGCTTCATCGCTGCCGGTGCAGTGCGAGGCGAACCAGCCGCTGGTTGGAGACGCGATGTTGTTAGGCACATTCTTTCACTGAACCACCGAGCCTTTTGGTCGGTTTATCTTCCTGGTGAAACGTCTGACGTGGTGGATTAATCCGGCACGGCCAAGTCGGCGTTGACGTAGCGTTATCCACGGGCTGTCCACGGGCGCGGGCCCTTGGTCAGCCCTGTCGCCGGTGGGCAGGCGGTGGATAACGCGGTGCTGGCGCGACCGACGTGGGGGCGGGGCACTGGGTTAACCTGAGCGCTTCCTGGATGGAAAGGGAGGGTGGCCCGCGCGGGACGACGATTCCCGCCGGGCCGTGGCCGGTGCAGCTTCGGTATCCAACGGGGCTTACCGGCGAGCAATACGTTAAACGCCGTGCATGGCGCGATGCAACCCTTGAGCGGTGTCCGAACCATCCGCGGGGCGGTTGTTCCTTCGCCCGCCACGGGACCTACCCGCGCAAGCGCCCGCGCGGGACGCGCGTTGCCCGCTGGTACTGTCCTGAGAGTCACATGACGTTCAGCCGGTTGCCGGATTGCCTGGCGGCGAGGCTGGGGGGCACGCTGCAGGCGGTCGAAGAGGCGGTGGTTGAGGCGGAGGCCGCGCCCAGTCTCGCCAAGGCGGCCGACGCGCTGCGGCGCGACGCGGTGCATCTGCCCGGGGCGATGCGCTGGCTGGGCCGCCGGGTGCGGGCGGTGCATCGGAACCTGGCGGCGGTTCGGGGGCTGTGGCCGGAGCGGTTCCTGAAGTGTCCCCCGGAAGTTGGGGCGTTCCGGGAGCGGCTCAAGACCGAGGCGGTGCTGGTGGGGCTGCGCGGGCGGTGCGAGGGGCGCCTGGCGCGGCTGGCGCCGCCGTTGGGCTTTTGTCCTGACGTGCCGGCGCCGGGGACCGCTCTGGCGGTCGTCCAACACGGGACGGGGCCTGATCCACCGGCTTGCAGGCGCTAACGTGGCCACCGTGAACCGCGCAAGACCCCGGGGAGGCCGCCGAGACCATGACCGAGCACGACGAGAAGCTGCGAGAGGCCGTGGCGCTGTTCCGCTACGGGCTGATCGCGGACTTGGCGCACCTGCCCCGCGGCGCCCGCGGCATCGGTGAGAAGCTGAAAGAAAAGGCCGCCGGGACCTACGCGATCCCCGGCACGCACCGCACCCGGGTGGCCGCGGAGACGATACGCAAGTGGCTGGTGACGTACCGCTACGGTGGCTTCGAGGCGCTGTACCCGAAACGTCGCTCGGACCTGGGCCGGCCCCGGCGCATGCCCGCGGAGGTCGCCGAGGCGCTGGTGGCGATCAAGACCCGGCGCCCCGGCTACTCCGTGCGCGCGGTCATCGCCCACGCCGCCGAGCACGGGCTGGTGAGCGAGGCGGCGATGCCCTCGGCGTCCACCGTGCAGCGGTTGCTGCGCCGCGAGGGGCTGACGGGCCGGGCCGCCGCGCAGGGACCCGCCACGGACCGGCGCCGCTTCAACTATCGCCGGGCGGGCCAACTCTGGATGAGCGATGTAATGCACGGGCCGAAGGTCCCTGACGGTCGCCGCCGGCGCAAGACCTTCCTCATCGCCTTCATCGACGACGCCACCCGCGTCATTCCCCACGCCGCGTTCGCCTTCGCCGAGAACACCGCCGCGTTCCTGCCGGTGTTCAAGCACGCGCTGCTGCGCCGCGGACTCACCGAGCGCCTCTACGTGGACAACGGGGCGAATTACCGCTCCCGCCACCTCGCGCTGGTGTGCGCCAAGCTCGGCATTGCGCTCATCCACGCCCGCCCGTATCAACCGGCCGGCAAGGGCAAGATCGAACGCTGGTTCCGCACCCTGCGCGCCGGCTGGCTGCGCCATCTGGATGTGGGCTCGATCGACGGGATCGAGGCGTTGAACCGTGCGCTGGCCGGCTGGGTGGAGGGCGAATACCATCAGTCCCCGCACCGCGGACTGGACGGTCAGACCCCGCTGGACCGCTGGGCCGGGACCGCCGCCGAGGTGCGCTACCCGGACGCCGCCGGGCTGGATCTGGACGAGCTGTTCCTGTTCGAGACCAAACGCCGCGTGCTCAAGGACCGCACCCTGAGTCTGCACGGGCGCCTCTACGAGGCCGACGCGATCCTCATCGGGCAAACCGTCACCGTGCGATACGATCCGGCCGCCCCGCCCACCCGGGCGCTGCAACTGGTGCACGAGGGACGTCCCGCGGGCCTGGCCACGCCGCTGGACGCCTACGCCAACACCGCCGTGAAACGCGAGCGCCGCTGCGGGCGCATCGAGCCCGGGGAGCCGCAACCGCCGCGCTCGCCGCTGAGCATCCGCCGACTGAAGGAGGAAGACTGATGTACCTGCGCCACTTCGCCCTGACCCGCCTGCCGTTCGAAACCCCCGCGCACACCGACGAGCTGTTCCGCTGCGGCTCCCATCGCGAGGCCGAGGCGCGGCTCAAGCACCTCATCGATCTGCGCGGTATCGGGCTGCTGACCGGGGAGTCCGGCAGCGGCAAGACCAGCGTGTGCCGCCACGTCACCGGTGCGTTGCACCCGGGGCTGTTCCGGGTGTGCTACGTGGCGCTGTCCACCGGCAACGTGATGGACATGTACAAGAGCATCGGCTGGGAACTGGGCCTGCCTACCGAGCACGCCCGCGCCGCGGCCTACCGCGCCATCCAGACCGAGATCACCCGCCTGGTCGGGGAGGCCAAGCAACAACCGGTGCTCGTCATCGACGAGGCTCACCACCTCAGAGCCGACGTGATCGAGGACCTCAGGCTGCTGACCAACTTCGACATGGACTCCGCCCCCAGGCTGTGCCTGGTGCTCATCGGACTGACCGAACTGCGCCGGCGCCTGAGCATGGCCGTGCACGAATCGATGCAACAGCGACTCATCGTTCAACACCACCTGCGCGGGCTGGAGCGCGAGGAACTGGACCCCTACCTCGCCCACCGGCTGCGCCTGGCCGGGTGCGAAATGCCCCTGTTCGATCCCCCCGCCATCGAGGCGCTGTACCAGGCCGCCCGCGGACTGCCGCGGCTCATCAACCGCATCGCCCACTACGCGCTCTCGGCCGCGGCGGTCGAGCAAGCGCGTACCGTGGACGCCGAACACCTGGCCCGCGCCGTCGAGGATCTGCGGCCATGATCGATCCCGATCCCCGGCCCGAGCAGATCAGCGACGAGGCCGCCGCGCACATGGCCGAGTGCCTGCAACGCATCGCCTATGACTTCGAAGGCCGCTACTACGGCCAGATCAGGCGCCACGCAGAATCCATCCGGCCGCCCCCGTGCCCCGCCGAGTCCTGCCACGAACGCCAGCTGCACCTGTTCGGCGAACCCCGCCCGTTCTGAATCCGCGCCCAAACGGACCCGCCAACGCCGGCCGATCCTTCGGATCGGACCGGGTCGTGCCCCTCCATCACCCAACCGCCGTCGCGGCGACCGGCCTGCGATGGTCGGCAAAAGCAAAACAATGTGACCAATCCGGCCTCAACCGTGACCGGATAATCCGACAAATCCGTGTCGGTCTAGTCTGACCAACAACACGCGAAGTGGAGGTTTCTCTCGCATTCGTCGCCGTCGTCGTACATGAGCGTCAGCCGACCCGCGTCAGGCCCGCTGGCCGCATAGCCGTAGCTGCCCATGTAAGTCTCGGTGAAGCCATCTGTCTCTGTCGTCTCGGTGAACCGGTCACCGTCCATGGCATTGAGCGTGAAGGATCCGCTGCTTGTTTCGTACACCACGCTCTCGCCTACAAAGCGCTCGTTGAACGCCTCTTGATCCTGCGCTGCCGATCCGGTAAACGCGGTTGTGGAGAGATTGTTCCAGTACCCGGCGCTGGAGGCCACGATGTTCACTACCTCAAGAGGCTGATCCGACGAAACCGTCAACCGCCGCTTGCCCGTGCCCCCACCCAGTTGGCCCGTCACGTCCGTGTCGCCGGCCTCAAGCTGCTGCGCCGTCAGTGTCTTCGCGCCCCCGGCCGGGAGCATTAGCGTGACGTCTCCGCCACTCGCCTCTGCGCCGCTGTCATCGCGGCCGCCGATCGTAACCGCCGCTACCGTATCGCCCGGGTTTATCAGCCGCAGCCGGCTCACCTGGGCCGTCTCGGTGGAGGGATTGAAAATCGGTATCTCGTAGCGGTACTGCCCCGAAGCCACCGCGGATGCGCCACGTACCGTGTCGTGCATCGCGCTCAGCGTGCCGTCGGCCGCACGCACATAGGCCAAGGGCACTATTTCAATCTCCGTCTCTATTTCCAGACGCGCATCGCCCACGTCCGTGCCGATGCCGCCGGTCAGTCCCAGCGTAGCGTTACCTGACTGAAGGTCCGTGGCGGTGAACTCCGCCGCCGCCGAGGCGTTCAGGGTGAACGTGGCCGGACCGGAACGGGTTCCGGCGTCGTCGATGGCGTAGATATCCACCGTCCCGGGCTCGGCCGTGCCGTTGAGTATCCGCAGCACCCCTTGAGCATCGCCCGATGTGCCCGCCGGTACCAGCAGCGGCACCGTGTAGTGCTCGGCATTGGCAGTCAGACTCCATAGCGAAAATGCCGCCGATAACAGGAATCGACAAAAGTGACTCGACAAGCGTTTCATAGAACTTGCCTCTTCAAGCTTGCAATGTTGAGACCGTTTCCACTGTCGCGTCTGGAGGCACCGCGTAACGAACATTTAGGCAAGGTGCGGGAGAAGTCATCGACTGCGCTGCCAAACGGCATCTCGTTCGAGGGGCTCGGAACGTGACACGCGATCATTTCAACAAACTTTTTTGTTCTTGGTGCAATTGTCGCCGCTGGCGTTGCTCGGACAAAGGATGTCTCCCAAGTGTTTGCAAACGATTGTAAGCACTTGATCCCGGACACTATCAAAACAAGCAGGATCCAACAACCTGCCCGATTTCAACCCTGGACGCCGATTAACAGTAGAGCGCTCCGGCCATAAAGGCAATCGTGTCGATCACCCGAGCCCGTATCGCCGGGCCGATTTTTCCATCCGGCCGCGGGCTGCCTGTTCCGAAGAGCAGCCACTCCGGCGTTACCTGCGTTTCCTCTGCTATCGCGATCATGAGCTTGAGGTTTGGGTTGATCGGTTTGGAAGTTTCCAGGCGGTGCAGTTCTGTTTGCGACAGGATGATCCCCTTACCCGCAAGGGTCTTCCTCAACTCGGCCGGTCCGAGACCCGAACGATTCGGAGCTTCGCGAATGCGCTTGGAAATACTGTCTTTCGAAAATCGACGCTTGCTGTGCCGCTTGTTCAACATGCGCAGGAGGATATGACACGCCAGTGCCGAAACAAACAATTGCGGAGATGCTTGGCGCGAAATTGTCGACGCCGGATTTTACTCAACGCCATGCGCGCGGCGCTTCTCCCCGATCATCACGTCCAGCCGCTTGTCCATCTCCCCCACGCCAACGAACCTGCCCTCGCGGCGGCGCGAAAGCAATTCACTCAAGTCACCAGTTACTGACTCCTCGGCCTGCATTTGCTCACGAAGAAGCTCGACGCCTTTTTGCAAGACCTCACTGAGGTCGGCATAGCAGCCAGCCTCGACCAGCGCGAGCGCATAGGCGTGCTGCTCGTCGGTAAGCGAGATTAAGGTACTGGCTGCCATGACAGACTCGCTAGCTCTGGTTCCACTCCACCGCCTCGGCATCCGGCTGCTCAGGCTCGTAGTACCAGCGCAAACCCAGCGGTTCCTCACTCAGAACGTTCGTCTTGAAGCTCCTCCAGGCCTGGATCTCGAAATAGTCCAGGGGGCCGTCCAGAGCGCGAAGCCGGTGCGGCACGCCCGAGGGGAAATACACGAGCGTGCCCGGCTCGATCTCCTGCGAGTCGCCCTCCACCTCGACGACGCCGCGGCCCTTGAAGGTCATGTAGCAGTGCGACGGACCGTCGGGATTGGCATCGGTTCCCACGTGGGAGTGATAGGGTGACGACCCACCGTCGACATAGTGCATTTCACCCGCCTGAATGGCGTTGGTCGGCGTGAGTCGGCTGCCGTCCGGCAGTCGCACGCTGGATTCGGCGCAGAACCGGCGCACGCGTCCGCCGCTGGCATCGCTGAGCACGCGCAGCGTGCCTCGATCGAAGTAGTATCCGGGTCCGCCCGGCAAGCCATCCTCCACCGCGGCCGGAGGCTCGGGAACCACCATGTGAAGCAGCTCCATGCTTGATCCCGACGCGTCGAACCGAGCCGGCTCCGCAGGAGCCAGAAGGACACCAGCGCCTTGTTCCGCACGGTACACGCCACCTTCGTACTGGATGAACCCACTGACTGGGTTATTCATGACGTACACGACGTGATAAAAGTCACCGGCCTGAATATCGAACTGCTGACCTGCCCGGACGGTACGCCGGTAAACGGTCAGTGTTTGTGAACCGCAAAGCCCGGGGCTGCACAACTTACGCCGCAATCCGGACGAGACAACGGTTGCCGCCGCCGTATTCGAATCGATAATGTGGATATCGTGGATGCTTGCCATTTTCCGCTGGTCCTCGAATTTCGTGATGCGGGAGATTTGCGCGGGCGCTCCTGCCTCGCTCGCCGTCAGGGCGTGATGGTACCAATCGCGAAGATTGGTGTCCCCCCGATTCACTCGCATATCATATGGATCTGTTTCGGTGCCCTCTTGGATTGGAGTCATTCAGGCAAATGAGCCTCTATCAAGTTCAAAAGCTGGTTCAGGCCGTCAATCGCGATCCGGAATCGCGAACGACGTTTCTGAAATCACGCGAGTCCTTCGTTCAGGAATTCGAACTGACCGATACCGAACGCGACGCGCTGGTCAACATGAGGATTTTCGATCTCTACGACATGGGTGTTCATCCTCTGCTGCTGCGGCCGTTCACGATCATTCATGGCGTGTCAGAGCCCGATTACCTGAACGCCATCCGGAAGCGAGGTTGATCCCATGCCCATGGTCTTCGCCTGTTCGGTCAGCCATACGCCTGGTATTCGCGCCTGGGCCGATGCGCCGCCGAAGGAGCAAAAGGAGCGCTTCTACGCCGGCTACGAGCTACTTCGGAAGCGACTGTGGGCGGCGGAGCCGGAAACGATTCTCATCATCAGCAGCGAGCACTTCGCGAATTTTTTCCTTGACTGCATGCCGGCATTTGCCATCGGACAGGCCGAGAAGTATTTCGGGCCGATCGAACCCTGGGTGAAGATCGCGCAGGGACACTCGCGGGGCGATCCGGAGCTGTCGCAGCAGTTGCTGAATACCTGCTACGCCGACGGCCTTGAACTCAACTACGCCAATGAACTGCAGCTCGATCACGGCATCATGATCCCGCTGAGCTTCCTCGACCCGGGACGCGAACTCCCGCTGGTACCGCTTATCATCAATTGCATGACGTACCCGATGCCGACGCAGAAACGGTGTTACCAATTGGGCCGAATCCTCGCGAAATCGCTGCAGTCCCATGAACGCCGCGTTGCCGTGGTCGCCGCGGGTGGACTCAGCCACGCCCCGGGCGAGCGAATGCACGGAACCATCGATCCCGAGTTCGATCGAGCGTTTCTTCGGCAACTGGAAACCGACAATGTCGACGCCTTCACCGCCCATACGGATGAGTTTCTCGAGCAACGGGGGCTTGGGACTCATGAAATTCGGCCCTGGGTTGCCGTTGCCGGGGTCGCCAACGGCGCCCAGGCAACCACAATCTTCTACGAACCGGTCGTCGAATGGGCCACTGGATGCGCCCTGCTCTACTATGAATGACTGCGCCCGGACAAAGGGCCGTGCATGGACGGGGTCACCGACGTGAAACGAAATCCGCTGTTGTTGATTTGTCTGTTCGCGACCCTTTCAGCCGCGGCTCAGGACGATGAGCGGCTGGCCTTGTCTCGTGACGCCGCAACGCAACTCGGCCAGGAGTTGAGCGCCACGCTGCTTTCTGCACTCGGGACCGACGGGCCGGTTGAAGCCATGGGGATCTGCAGCCTCGAGGCGTCCCCGATTGCCGCACGACTGTCCGAGCAGGCGGGCGCCAGCGTGGGACGTACCGCGCTGAGAATCCGTAATCCGTCCAATACACCGGACGCCGATGCGCGCACGGTGTTGTCTGCGTTCGAGAGCGATCTGGCCGCAGGCGCGGAAGCACCACTTGAACACTTCGAGACGAGAACCGACGGCAGCGCCCGTTACATGAGCGCTATCGTTACCCAGCCGCTGTGCGTGACTTGTCATGGTTCGGACGTTGCGCCGGAAGTCACCGCGGCGATCACCCGGAACTATCCCGCAGATCAGGCAACCGGATTCGCGGTGGGCGATCTACGCGGGGCGTTCTGGGTGGACTGGCCCCCCAGAGCCGACTAAGTGATTGTTTATATACTATTTTGTTACCGAATTGACCCTATTTTCGTTGACAACTTTCACGATTCCCGGCAGAGATGGTCGGTGCAAATTGGAATCGTTCTGACAAAAATTACCGGATTACTTAATGTCGACTGCAACTTGTCGCGTATAACCTGAGAATTTCGCCGGTTGCACGTGTTTTGTCATTTGACTGCCGCCTGATAGCATGGGTGATCGGACGGACGGTCGGCGCACGGCAAGGGGATTCTGATGGCGGGACTTCACACCCGAATGCTGGCGCTGATCGCAGTTGCGCTGCCCATCACGGCATCGGCGCAACGTGTCAACGACCTTTCCGAAACCATCGACGTGTTCAGCACCATCCCGGTGGTCCGTCCGTTCCTTGAGGATTCCTACGGATATGCGGTGTGGGCAAGGATTGCGCGCGGCGGTCTCGGCATTGGCGCAGCGACGGGCCGGGGCCAAGTCTACGTCAATGGCCAGGTAACGGGATTCAGCCGCCTCGTCGACGTCTCGATCGGCTTCCAGGCCGGCGGGCAGGTCTACCGGCAGATCGTCTTCTTCGAGAATCAAGCCGCCTACGAGGAGTTCGCTGACGGTAGTTTCAACTTCGACGCGCAAGCCTCGGCCATCGCGGTCACGGCCAGCGCGCAGGCATCGTCGAGCACCCGGGGTAGCCAGGCTTCGGTGGGTGCGGCGACTTCCACTGAGCTTGCCGGGGCGGAGGCTTACCATAACGGTATGCGCGTGTTCACCATGGCTGTCGGTGGGCTCATGTACCAGGCAACCATCGCGGGCCAGCGCTACAACTTCCGCCCCCTACGATAAACAAGACTCGAACCAACGACAGCTAGCAGCCCGTGGCAAAAGTCTCGCTGCGCAGCATCCGCCGAACTCGCATACTGATAGTCTTTCGCCGTGGACAATGCGAAGTACCAGAACGAGCTTGACACGCCGTACGTCGAGGTCGAGCTGATCTACCTCCTTGACACCGGTGAGAAGCCCGTGAACTACCCCTCCGTAGCCGGCGGGCGGGCCGAGCGCGACACGGGCCCCGCGGCGCACCGTACGGTCATCGTGCGCAATGCGCGACTCTCGGGCGAACCGTTCACGCTCGACCTGCACGGCTTCACGCTGGCCCGGCACGAAACGGCGGTCCGCGACTTCTACGACGATGCCGAGCTTCACACCAGGTATGAAGCCGAGGTCACCGCGCTGATCAGGGAACAAACGCGTGCGGAACGGGTTGTCGTCTTCGACCACACGCGCCGGTCCGACGACGCGCGACTCAGGGACACGAGAACGATCCGCGGGCCGGCGGCGACGGTCCACAACGACTACACGGAGCGCTCGGCGATCCAGCGATTGCGCGACATCCTGCCCGAGGAGGCCGATAAGCTCCTGAAACGGAGGTTCGCGATCGTCAACGCCTGGCGCTCGATCGCGGGACCCGTGTACACGTCGCCGGTCGCGCTCTGCGACGGCCGCAGCGTCGCGCCGGCGGACATGATCGTCACCGAGCGCAGGGGCGTTGACCGGATCGGCGAAACGTACCGGATCGCGTACAACGCAGCGCACCGGTGGTTCTACCCCGACTTCCGCAACTCAGCGCCAAAACGGGCGCAAGTCATTGATTTATTGTTGTCCAGAGCCGTAGGTCGGCACTACAAGGCACCGACTGGCAAGCGGTGTGGCCGTCGATTCAGGCGAGGATTCTGGGTGTCGGTTGTTCCGGCAAACGCAGTTTGAGTTGATCCAGCAGGAGTTGGTGTTCCCGTTGCGGTTGAGTATGTCGGGGCAGGATCAGGTACCGTCCGTCGGTGGTCGGCAGATGCACATCGAGCATCTGCATGGTGGCGAACTTCTCCAGGATCGCCCGGGGCGTCAGCCCCGGCGCCCGCGGTCGGGCCAGGTTTTTCAACGTCACGTGCAGACAGTACGCGATGAAGGCGACGAAGATGTGCGCCTCGATCCGATCCTCGCGCTGATGGAAGATCGGCCGGATGGCCAGATCGTGCTTCAGTTCCTTGAACGCCTGCTCGATCTCGCAGAGCTGCATGTAGTAGCGCCACAATGTCGCCGGGTCCTCGCCGGTGAGGTTGGAACGCAGCAGATACCGGCCCTCGCGGCGCCGGGCTTGGCGCAGCCGCTGGCGCCGCAATGAGAACGTGAACGTCTCGGCGGTGACCGCTTCGCGAGCCTTGGGCAGACCGATCTCGACCAAGTGCCAAGCGCGGCCGGCCTCCTTCTTCGCCGCGCCCAGCTTCAGCAGCAACTCGTCGCGCTTCAGCGATTGGTCGCGCAACTCGTGCAACCGCCGCCACAGCTTCTTCAATCGGCGCCGGCGCATGCCGCGCTCCTTCAACACCCGCGCCCGGCTCTGGGCCAGGACGTACAGTTCCCCGTCCTCGCTCAACAGCTTCACCTCCACCGACTCGCGAACCTGCCGCCAAGGCTTGCCCACGAACGCCTTCTCCAGTTTCGTCAATCGGCCCTTGGGCGTGCCCACCAGGTAATGCACCGGCGCCGGCCCCGTGCGCATCGCCTCCAGAGTCTCTTCGGTGGGAATGCCACGGTCCATGATCCAGACCCGGTCCGATCGCCCGTACTGCGCCTCGATCTTTTCCAGAAAGTCCGCCAACGTGGTCTTGTCGGACGTGTTGCCCGGCATCACCTCGTAGGCCAGCGGAAACCCCTGCGGGGTCACGATCAGGGCGATCACCACCTGCACGCAGTCCGAGCGCTTGTCGCGGCTGTATCCGAACCGGCGCTTGTCCGAAAACGTTGGATCGCTCTCAAAATAGGTGGAGGTCAGGTCGTACAGCAGGACGTCGAAGCGCGCGTCGAACAACGTCTCCCAACGCGCCCGCAAAAACGAGAAAAACGCCCGCTTGTGCGCCGCCAGCTTGTCCAGACAGCGGTACAGCGTATCGTTGGCGATGACCGCCATCGGACTGCCCAGCAAGTCGCGCATCGCGCTGTGACCGTACCAATGCCGATGCAACCGCCATTCGCTGCCCGGATCGATCAGCTGATAACACACCAACGTCTTCAACACGTCCAGCCAGCGTGTGCCCTGACGGCTCGACGGCAGCCGGGTACGCCAAAATCGATCCAGCTCCAGCCGATCCCACAACGTCAGCGCCAGCCAGCACGCGCCCCACTGCCGCGGTCGGTGTAAACTCAGCGCCTTGACCTGGATCCGCACCACCTCGCAGGCCAGCTCCGGCGCCTCGCCGTCTTCGGCGAACAGCGCCATCGATCCGGACCCGGAATCTCCCTGCAACACCTCGATCGAACGGCACCACGCCGCGCGCTGACGATCGTTGATCTCGCCCAGGTACAGCACCTGACGCTGAACGACCCGCCCGTCGCGGTTGCGAACGTTCTCCACCACGCTCCAGTAGCGGTGTTCCTTGCCGTCCTTGAAGCGTCTCTTGGCCCGTACGAACATGGACCCATAGCATGCCCCAACCACCAAACAAATCAAGGGGTTAGGTCGGCACTACAGCCCAGATCGTGCGGCTCGATTCAATGAAAACAGGGCGTTACGTCAGCTTCGGCACCCAAATCACGATGAAATTCGATCAAAACTCGGTCGAGTTGCGGAAGTCGGGCTACTATCCGCAGCTCGAGCGCGACGAAGCCGTGCTGATCAAGACCCACGATTCGAGCCGCGACGGGCGCTGCAGGTTCGCCCCGCACGCGGCGTTCAGGAATCCGGCCGCACCGTCCGGCGCACCGCCGCGAGAGAGCGTGGAATCGCGAGCGTTCGCGTTTTTCTCAGCCGTTGACCAGGTTCAGCCCGCCTGATAGAAACCCCATTCATGCGCGGTCACGATACCCATGATCACCGCCCAGAACAGCGGGTACTCGGGACCGCCCCGATCCCAGCGCCATACAAGCCCGCTCATCCTGAGCGTACTGATGGCGGCCACCAGCAGGAACGCTGTTCCCATGATTAGCCCGTACCGAAGAAACCACCCGGATACGAGCGACAGGACGATGACGACTTCAACGAACATTCCCAATCGCGCAAAGAAATCCGGCGCGGGCCACCGTGCCAGCTCGAAGTGGGTAGCGATATTGGGCCAGACAAGGCACTTGGAACCCAGGTGCGGCAGGAAAAATGCCACTGAAACCCATCTCAGAAGATCGAAAATATCCAAACGTGACTAACAGACCTATTGGCGCTCGTACTTGCGTACTATCGCGGCGCCGACTTCCGCGCCGAATACCTCTCCGGAAGCGTTCGCAGCAAGCCCGTGCGCACCTGTGGCCGCCGCATTTGCCGGATCGAATGCCGGATCCGGAATAAACGCGGCCACTGTGCCATCACGAGCGCTGCCCACTCGAATACCGCGCTCCCATCCTGGGTTGCGGTCGGTATTGGACTGGTTGTCGGACACGTAAAGGTTGTCGTCGGCCGAAATGAACAGCCCACTGGCACGCCCGAACTGATGCCATTGGTCCAGGAAAACACCGTCCTGATCGAGAATCTGGATCCGGTTGTTGTCCCTGTCGGCGACAAATAGCCGGCCCCCGGAATCCATGGCGATTTCATGGGGAACGATGAATTGGCCCGGACCGGAGCCCGTTCCACCAAAGCTCGCCAGAAACTGCCCGTCCGCAGAGAATTTCTGGACGCGGTTATTGGAATCCGGATCGTGTCCGTCCGTAACGAAAATATCGCCATTGGGCGCAACAACCACGCCAGTTGGGCCGTTGAATTGTCCGGGCCCCGAGCCGGGGACTCCCGCCTGGCCCAACGTCATCAAGACGTCGCCTTCCGGGCTGAACTTGAAAACCTGGTGTCCCCGTTGGCCGTCGCCGTCCCCGTCCGTCACCCAGATGTTTCCATCCGGGTCGACGTAGATTCCGTGAGGCCATACGAACATGCCCTGTCCGAAACCACGGATCCACCGGCCCGATGAGTCGTACAGGTGGATCGGTGCCAGCGTGTCACGATCGGCGCAGCTATTCTGGCCGCAGCGCTCGGCGATCCAAAGATTGCCCTCACCATCGGGGTAAACTGAACTGACGGCGCCCAGCGACCTGGCGTTCGGCGGCTGAACCCATCCGGACACTTCGCTATAGGCCATTTCCCGGTTGCTCCTGTCGATATTGATGGTCACTGTCGCAGGCCCATCATCCTTGAGCCCGTAGTATTCGATTCGGAATTGATTGCTCGCGTACGCTTCGCCACGTGGCGTTCCGTCGTACAACGGCCGAATGATGCCGATATTGCCCAACGAGAGAATCTGCCCCGGTATCAGCTCCTTGCCGTACATCTTCAGGTGATCCCGGAGCCATCTCACCACGGCAATCGGCTGGTACCACTCGGCCATCGAACCCGATTGAATGACGCGGTCATTCTCGTCAAGTACTGCAAACTCCATGCTGCCGATGCGCTGCAGCCACTCCTCGGTGGGCTCTACGGGAACCGGATCGCCGGCGAGCGCGATGCGTGTCGACATATTCGAAACAACACCCCGGATCATCGCGTTGTCGTCCGGCGCGCCGTAAGGGTCCGGAACTTCGGCAAAGGGAACGACAGCGTCCAGACCGGCGAGGATCTCAAGATCCGTTTCCGCCTCGTTTATGGCCCTGCTGCCGACACGAAGTGCAAAGTCGGCTTCCAGGAAACCGGCTTGCGTCACATCGTCGAGACGAATCGCGGCGCCGTCTTCCAAAAACATCCCTGACAACATTTGTGCGCGTATCCCATCCGGTGGGAACGCCGGGTTTACGGGACCCGGATTGTGGCCCCCTGTCTTGTAACCCACCACCTCGCCCATTGTCGGGCGCAGCAGCCCGACAAATTCATTCTGCCACCTGTAGGCCTCGTCCAGCGACAAGGGCGCGGGGAAGGGCTGTACCATCCGGAGGTTCAAGAAGTCGTCCACCATCTGCGAAACCGCCGTACGTACTTCCGTCTCACTCGGTGGTACCGAAGAGGGCATTTCGGATTGGTCGCAAGCCCCCGCTGCCAGGGCGATCGCCGCAATCATTCCCACGGGCCCCGGAAGCGCTAAATTCTTCAAGTCTGGTGGCTGCATTCAACTGGCTCCCGAGTTGCGACTGAATCGCCCGACGAGCATCAGCCGGCGGCCGCTTCCCATTCGGCCACGCAATTGTAGGGCCTGAACTCGTACCCGGGCAGGGCCGGCCGCGCAGTTTCGAATTGGAGAGGCTCAGGGAACACGACCGGGTCGGTTATGGCGATCGAGTAGTGCAGGATCGGTTCGCCGTTTGCCTCCACCACCTGGAACCGTTCGTCGTAGCGAACCTGGTCCGACTGCGGCGTCCCATAGTCGGAGTAGTAGGGCCAGTCGACATGCGTCGTGGTGACAACCAGCGCATCGCCCTCCCATCGCCCCACCGAATAGCCGACGTTGGACGGCTCGGGGTCCTCCTGAGGATCGCCCATGTGGATAATCCGTTGGATGTCGTACTGAACAAGGTGCATGCGAATAGCGTCGCCGTCCCTGGAAATCCCCATTGGGCGGGGATCGAACATCGTGTCGGGCATGCCATGCTCGCAAACCAGTTGTCGATTGCCCGTTGCCGGATTGTATTGGGCGTTCAGCTCAGCACCGCGTTCGGTAAAGGACAACCGTTGCATCGCAATCGCAAACGAGGGTCCGGAATGCGTATCCCAGGGATTGCGGATCCCTCCTGGAGGCGTGTCCCGCCACACGCACGGTTCCAAGCAGGTGCCGGGACGTGAGCCCCATGTTCTCCAGCCGGCGAGGATTCGGCCCGAGTTCGAGTTCCCACAGCACTTCACCGCCACTGTCGTCGACGACGCTGAGCCGCGCCCGCGCATGGGGGTTGCGCCAGAAGACATCGACGATCTCACCCTGCAGTTCGACGAGTTCCGACTGGTACAGAAGCGCATTGGTGACGGAACCGTGATGGGCCCGGACTGAAAGAGGCAGCAAAACGCTGATCAGGATCGAAACAAGTGTCGTGGGTCTCATTAAAGTCTCCGCAGGGCCTTCAGCCGTTGCCCCGAAGACCTGGAAAGGGCGCCAGTCGATGCAGCCGAATTGCGGCATCGTTGGATGCTACGGCATCACGTAACCCATGGCTCCCGGAAACTCCGCCGCGAGCGCGGTCGCAGCCGGTTCATCCACCAGAAAACACTCGGTTCTCTGATACCCCGGGTTGATGATACCGCACACCGGCAACCGTTCCCGTAGCCGGCGCATGACCGGCGTATTGCCCCGGATCCCGTAGGAGACGAGCAACTGGGCTGGATCGCCGACGGTCCTGGCGTGGATCAACAAGGCTCGAAGGCGCGCGCGATTCGCCGTCGTCGAGGGGAAAATTGCCGCCGTGACCGCGTCGCCGGGCGATACGGTTGCGTCGTGCCAGCCCTCGCGAGCGAGCTGTGCAGCCGGACTCAGTTCGATAAGCCACCCTTCTGAAGATCCGGTTTCATCCACTGTATCGAGGATCAACGCGCCGTGCGGGTTCAGGATACGAAAGACCCTGACCGTGCCATCGACCACGTAAATCTCTTCCTCGCCCTCCGGCGTCAGCAGCGAGCTGAAAGAGTGGTGTGGCGATGCCGCATACGGCCAGAGCATCGTCGCGCCCGCAAGCAGGACCAGTCGACATTGGGCGGCGGTTGCGGATGTCTTGTGCTTCATGACTTTTGCTCCACTTGTTTCAACACGGCTCAACAGTGCTGATTCTATCGTGTTGAGAATGCCGTTTCAGTTGGATAGAGCACTAGAGTTCCTCGAGCATTCGCGTCAATTCATCAAGATCGGGTGCCTCGTCCTTGGGACCGAGGTCGACACAGACCCACGGGCGGATCTCCTCCTCCGGCGCCCAGATGTATTCCCGTGCCATCGAAAAGACCTCGGTGTAGTAGACCGGATCCTCGATCGCCAACTCCAACTGCAGGTCCATCGAACCGGGTTCGCGCCAGTATCGTTCCGTTACCCGGGCGTCGCGGCTCAGCGGTCGGTCTCCGTTGGTGATCGTGCCGCCCGACATGTGCGTGGTCTCGACAGTGAGCATGTCGCCCTCCCATCGACCGACGGAATGGCCGAGATCCGAATGCGGCCGATCGGCCGGCGGAGGGGCTCCGTCCATGGCGATGGAGCGAACCGTGTTGGCGCGCTCATAGCGAATAACCAGGGTTCCCGCATCGCCCGAAGTGAGTTCGATGGGATTGCCTGTCCACAGGATCCTGGGCATGGACTCCGGCACGCAGTCGTTCAGCACTCTCGGGTTGTCGCGCTCGGAGACGTAGGCTTCGGAGACGCCCCGGCCCTCCTCGGTAAAGGGTATGACTTCCGGCTCGCTTCGCGGCGGTCCGCCCCCATCGAAGATCGGCGGGGCGTAAATGCCCAGATAGTCCACTCCGGATTCCGAGCTGAGCTGGGCACCAACGGGCAGCGCGCCCAGGAAACCCAGTGCGATCGCGATCGACACGAATTTCTTCATCTGCCTCTCCCCGCAGTTCAGTGACTGCGACCAACAATATCCGAAAACACTTAGTATTGCGTCACGCCAAATTCGGTTGTACTCCCGATGTCGACATTGACCACCGGACAAGCCATCGTCCATTCCCTGCTCAACCACGGCGTCGATACGTTGTTCGGCATCCCCGGTGCCCACATGTACGACTTCAATGACGCCTGCCAGCGGCGAAGCGACCAACTCGACTTTATCGGTACGCGTCATGAACAAGGCGCCGGCTACATGGCGTTCGGGTATGCAAAATCCACCGGCAGGGTCGGCGCCTATACCGTCGTGCCCGGTCCCGGCGTGCTCAATTCCGCCGCCGCGCTGTGTACCGCCTACGGCGCCACGACCCCGGTACTGTGCATTACCGGGAACATCATGTCCGATCTGATCGGCAAAGGCCGCGGACAACTCCATGAATTGCCGGACCAACTTGCCACGCTTCGCGGCCTGACCAAGTGGGCGCAACGAATCGAGCATCCCACCGAGGCGCCACAGGTATTGGCCGAAGCCTTTCGCCGACTGCGTACAGGCCGGGTCGGGCCCGTAGCCGTCGAAGCACCGTGGGATGTCTTTGGGATGAAGGCCGAAATGGACCCCGACTACACCATCGAGATACCCCCGCCGCCGGAACCGGATCCGGAAGCGGTGGAACGCGCCGCCCGAATGATCGCCGAAGCGCGCAATCCGCTGATTTCGGTGGGCGCGGGCGCACTGCACTCGGGAGATGCGATCCAGGAACTGGCCACCCTCCTGCAGGCGCCGGTCACAGCACACCGCAGCGGCAAGGGTATCGTCAGCGAAGCGTCTCCATACGGGATGTCGATGACCGCGGCATTCGAATATTGGCAGAACGCCGACCTGTTGATCGGTATCGGCAGCCGCCTGGAATTGCAACACTTTCGCTGGCGCTGGTTGCCGGAGGGCTTGCGAACGGTTCGCATCGACATCGATCCCGCGGAATTCGACCGGGTAAAGCCGGATGTGGGCGTCATCGCAGACTCGGCCTCCGGCACCGCCGCCCTGGTCGCGGCGCTCGGCAAGAGGATCGGCAAGCGCCCATCGCGTGCGGATGAGTTCGAAGCGATCAAACGGCGGGCGCGGGCCGAAATTCAGAGCGTGCAACCGCAATTGGGCTATCTGGATGCGATCCGGGAGGTATTGCCGGACGACGGTTTCTTTGTCGAGGAGGTGTCACAGGTCGGTTTCACCGCCCGTTTCGGATTTCCCGTCTACAAGCCACGTCAATATGTCACTTGCGGCTACCAGGACAACCTGGGCTTCGGATTCAACACCGCCATGGGGGTAAAAGTGGCTAACCCCGGCCACCCGGTCGTCGCGGTGTGCGGCGACGGCGGCTTCATGTATGGCGTACAGGAACTCGCGACCGCCGTACAGCATCGCATCGGCCTGGTCACCATCATTTTCAACAACGGTGGATTCGGCAATGTGCGGCGCGATCAGATCAATACCTACGAGGGGCGGCTTCTGGGATGCGATCTGGCCAATCCCGATTTTGTGAAACTCGCCGAGAGTTTCGGCGCCGCTGCATACCGGGCGGACAACCCGCGGCAACTGCGGACGACGCTGGAGCGGGCCTTCAAGGACGACGCGCCCGTGATCATTGAAGTTCCCCTGGAGCGTGGCAGTGAGGCCTCACCCTGGCCGTTCATCAACCCGCGTCCTCATGGGACGGGCAAACCTGAAGACATCGGTTGAGACCCACGCGCATTGCGCGGCGCATTACAAAAGCGCACTAATCAATATTCGGCAACATCCCAATCCACAACCCAGGCGCGTGCTTCATTCCGCGCAGTGGGTCGGCTCCGCGGGCTACTCCGGCGCCGGCCGGCGGTTGTTTTCCCCGCTCAACTCCACGCAGTCGTAGGGTTCGTACGGCTCGCTGGTGCGCTGAAAGACGCTCTCTCCCACCCAGTCGGTCTGCAGGAAAGCCGGATCGTGAGCGACGTAGGAGCGAACCAGGGTCTGACCTTCGTCCCTGACCTCGAATCGCTCGGTCACCTGCATATCGGCGCTGTGCATGCGGCCATTGAGGGGAAACAGGATGCCCTGCTCAAAACCGACCGTGTCGGCCACCAGCACGTCGCCTTCCCACCGGCCAATGGAGTGCCCGCCCACGCTGTGAACGATGTCGTCCGGGTGCTCCGTCTGGTTCAGGTGAATCGTTCTGACCAGATCCATGTAGCCGTACTGGAGGGTGACCGTATCTTCGGTCTGGTAGATATCGTTCACATGACTGTCGTGGGTGAAGCCGAAGATGATGTTCGCCGGGTTACAGAAAATGGCGGGATCATCGAACGGTTGCTCGTAGTCGGCGGACGCCGCCAAACCGGCTTCGGTAGGCGCCGGCAAGCCCGCCGGACCACCCCCCATTCCGCCCGGGCCGCCGGGAGCCGGACCCATACCGCCCGGCCCAGGGCCCGTTCCCGCGGGAGGGGGCCCCATGCCCCCGCCCATCCCCTGACGGACCCATGGGCCGCCCAGATTGGGTTGGCCGTTGGCCAGGTACGCTGTCCATGCTTCCGGTACCGCCGGAGCGTCCACCACGGGCACCGTCGCCGCGGCGCCTGCCGGAGGACTATTCCGATCGATGCGGGTGCCGTCCTCGAGCACCATGAAGTTCGTGTAACAGACGTGGTCTTCGCGCCGGGCAGGCGCACCGTTCACCGTGATCGCCTGACCCGGCACGAGCGAGTCGGCGGTCCAGCCGCGACGTTTCATCCCCGTCGCCCCGGATAGTTCGCAACGCCAGTTGGCGACTGCGCCGGTGTCATCGGTTACGTCGAAATACACATAGGCGTGAGGATTCACGAGCCTTAACTGAGTGACAACGCCCTCCACGCTCAGGGGATTGTCCATATCGAAGTGCGGCGCCGCGGAATGATGCGCATGGGCTCCCGCGACGATCCCAAGAGAAACAACGGTCAAGCAAATTCGATTCATGATCATTGCTGAGCGCACTCAGCCCTCGATACTTCGACTACGGCAAGCTTACATTTCACTTGTGGAGCAAATATGGAGTACATCGTCGCCGCAATGCCCTTGGAGTGGACCGTCTACGACGAGTTGACGAATTCTGCCGCCGGGCGCCATCTCGGATAGTGTTAGCAGGCCCTAGGTGCGCACATCGGCCGGTTCGCGCGTCGTGAGCAGCAGTCGGTACCAGGCGATAATGGCCGCAGCGACGAGCACGCTTGGCACGACCGCCAGCTGCACCGCCGTCCAGCCGAAGGAATTGAGCAGCGCACCGGAACTGAAGGAGGCAAACGCCACCAGCCCGAATACCAGGAAGTCGTTAAGGCCCTGGACTTTCGCCTGCTCCTCGGGGGAGTACGCCGTGGCAAGCAGGCTCGTGGCGCCGATGAAGCCGAAATTCCAGCCGATGCCGAGCGCCACG
Source organism: Candidatus Rariloculaceae bacterium (assembly GCA_965262365.1). Classification (GTDB taxonomy): domain Bacteria; phylum Pseudomonadota; class Gammaproteobacteria; order Steroidobacterales; family Rariloculaceae; genus UBA6522. Next base: position 106,300 of record OZ253541.1, on the reverse strand, counting down.
AGCGCAAGATAGAAGTGGTGCAGATCCACGCCGCTCAGCGCGATCGCCGAGCAGACGCCCAAGAGCAGCAATCCCGTGCCGATGACCGGCAGATGGCCGACGCGAGCGATGATGTGCCCGGTGACGAAACTCGGTGCAAACATCGCTATAACGTGCCAGCGAACGATGTCAGCGGCATGGTTGGTGGTGAATCCATTGCCGACAATGGCCAGCGGTGTTGACGTCATGACAAGGTTCATCACCGCGTAACTCACCATCGCGCAAAGCACGGCCGTGATGACCTTCGGCTGCCTGAAGATGACGCCAAGCGGGCGCGCTACGCCGCCCGTCTCGGCCGGCCGCGGAGGCCTCGGGATCCGCAGGAACATCACGATGCACGCCCCGATGAAATTCAGTCCGATGACACCCGCATAAGCGCCCGCATAGGGTACGGGATCGAGCGCATCGCCCAGCAGGCGAACGACCTCCGCGGCAAGAATCGCATTGATCAGACCGGCGCCGAGAACCAGGGAAATCGCCTTCGGCTTGAATTCTTCCGACGTCGCATCGGCCGCCGCGAACCGAAAAAATACCTGGAACGCCTGGAAAACGCCGGTAAACGCGGCGGCGAACAGAAGCCAGTCGAACCGCCCTTCGAATAGCGCGAGAACGGCCAGTCCACCGCCGATCGCTCCCGCGCCGGCGCCGATCAGGAATCCCGCGCGCCGTCCGAAACGGCCCATGAACAACGACGCGCCCGGAGCTACAAACATCGCGACCAGCACGACGATGGAGATGGGCAGCGTAGCGAGCCCTCGATTCTCGGCGAGCAAGGCACCCGCCAGGCCGCCAAGAATAAAATTGACGGGAATCTGTGCGCCGAGTATCCCTTGCGAGAAAAAGAGGATCGTCAGGTTGCGCTTTTCAAGCCATGTCATCGAAGCGCCACCGATTCCTTGACCATGCACCTTAGGTGGTTTGTGTCCAAATCGCCTCCCAGGCCGCGAATTCTGACGGCGCGATCCGGTACCGCGCAATGTTTCCCTCGTGCAGGCACAGAAGTTCCTCCTCGGCGATGTCGCGAAACCGGACGCGCTCGTGCCGATTCATATGCTCCCGGGCCCAAGCTCCCAAAAAACCCGCAGCACGCTTCTTGTCCATGCGTCCACGCACCACGGCAGCTACAACCTTACCGAGTGCTGTTCTGTGGCGCATGCGTAATGGGTCGGGTTCCCCGAGCGACTGCTTCACCGCGGCGTACCGGGCAGCGGACCGGCCGTAAGCCCAGATGAATACGTCCCGTAGCAGGTCGATGCGGTTGAGTTCGTACACCCCGAGCATGGCTTCGGTATAGAGGTCACGCGGCACGTCCGCGAATGTCAGTGGCGACAGGTTCGACCTGATCAGCGGGATGTTCGCACAGAGTCGGGAGACCCGCTTGTTGACATCATCGAAGGGCTGCAGATACGGGAGCTGGACCATCGCAAAAAACGCCTGTTCGAACGGATCGCTGATCATTGAGGCAGTGGCGAGCACCTGGTCGAAACACTCCTCAATAAGCTGCGGCACTTCCAGCGGATGAAACACCGACCCTCCGATCCCCACGCCGATGTGGCGAAGCCGGCCCGGCGCACGCGGGTCGGCTAAAAGGTTGTCTGCAAGCAATGCATGAAGGTTGAGAACAGTGTATCGATTGAAGCCCACCGCCTCCGTCCTGTCCGCGAGCAATTCGATGGCCTCCTTGTGGTTGAGGATCATTTGCGCCTCGAGTCGTTCCTTGCCTTCCGCCATTTCACCAGCCTCGATCAGAAGCTGAGTATCCAGCAGCGAATAGGTGTTGCCCTCAAGACGGCTCGAGTTCCAGGACAGGTCGATCAACAGCCTGTCCAATATCAGCTTGGCGTAAGTGCCTACGGGCTGTGCGGAAGTATCGGTCCTGCCAACATTCTGGAGTTGCGCCCGTTCCGCACGCGAGAGATAGAAGGTGGTGTTTGGCCGGTAGGCATCGAGAAACGCCCTGTCGTACCCAACCGGCGTGCGCGCGGCCGGAGGTTGCCGAACGTGCTCAAGAATCTCGGCTCCGCCTTCGGAGAGCGGAGGCAAGACGCTGATTCGGAAGTTCGCGGTAGGGCGGCCAGCGACTGCCCGGAACGCCAATTGGACGACCTTTAGCTCGCGATACCGCACACCACGTCCCGCACCCTCAGCAACGAGACGCCCGCAATCGACCAAGTATTTCAAGCGGTATTGCAGAGTCCGACGCGGCGGCGAGGATTCCAGCGCATCGTGTATTTGCTGCACTGACATGCCTTCCGGATGGCTTCGCACAACATCCTCAATTACCTGAAGTTCCTCTTCTCGAATTCGCCTTGCCAATTGGTTCGTCCATTCTTGCGCGAGAACATGTTCGCGCAATTTAAGGTATTAATGCGCAATATACAAGGTGCTCATGAATGTTTATTGCGCGTAAATGTCTATATTGCGCAAGAATAATAGGGCGGGCGACCGTCCACGTCGGTTTACCAAGCCTATACACTATACTGCGCCACGGCCCACACACGGCTGAAGTCGATGCCCCGGAAGATCAGGAAACTGCTCGTTGCCAACCGCAGCGAGATCGCCATCCGCGTGATGCGCGCGGCCACCGAACTCGGCATCGGTACCGTCGCCATTTATGCGGATGAAGACCGTTTCGCGCTGCACCGGTTCAAGGCGGATGAAAGCTATCCGGTGGGCGAAGCCGGCCAGGCGCTGGGCGCCTACCTGGATATCCAATCCATCCTGCGCGTCGCCAGGGAGGCCAGGGTCGACGCCGTGCACCCGGGCTACGGGTTTCTTTCCGAGAATCCCGAGTTTGCCGAGGCTTGCAGCGCGGCGGGAATAATTTTCATCGGCCCACCCGCCGACGTGATGCGCAGTGTCGGCAACAAGGTGAGCGCGCGAAGACTGGCGGAGGCGGCCGGCGTGCCGGTGATGCCGGCCACGGACCCGCTGCCCGACGATCCGGACGCCGCGCTCGAGATGGCCGAAGCCGTCGGCTTTCCGCTGATGCTCAAGGCCAGTTGGGGCGGTGGCGGACGGGGCATGCGAGTGATCCGGGATCCCTCCATCCTGCGCGAGGAAATCGCGGTGGGGCGGCGCGAGGCCCTTGCGGCTTTCGGCAACGACGAGGTTTATCTGGAGAAACTGGTTGAGCGCGCCCGACACGTTGAGGTTCAGATCCTCGGCGATGCCCACGGCAACCTGGTTCACCTCTTCGAACGCGACTGCACGGTGCAGCGCCGCAACCAGAAGGTCGTGGAGCGCGCTCCGGCCCCGTATCTCGACAGCGAGCAGCGCGACAAGCTTTGTGGCTACGCCCTCAAACTGGCTGTAGCGGCGGGTTACCGCAATGCCGGCACGGTGGAATTTCTCATGGACGCCGATACCGGTGCGTTGTACTTCATCGAGGTCAATCCCCGCGTCCAGGTGGAACATACCGTGACCGAGGCGGTTACGGGGATCGACATCGTCAAGGCACAGATCTGCCTGGCCCAGGGCGCGCGCATCGGCGATGCGGACAGCGGCGTGCTGACCCAGAAAAATATCCGCCTGAACGGCCATGCGCTGCAATGCCGCGTGACCACCGAGGACCCCGAAAACCAGTTCATCCCCGACTACGGGCGCATTCGCACCTACCGCAGCGCATCGGGATTCGGCATAAGGCTTGACGGGGGTACCGCCTACGCCGGTGCGTTGATCACGCCCTACTACGATTCCCTGCTGGTCAAGGTCACCGCGTGGGCGCCAAGGCCCGGGGAAGCCGTCAGCCGAATGGTCCGGGCCTTGCGCGAGTTCCGCATCCGCGGTGTAGCCAGCAATCTGGCCTTTCTCGAGCAGGTGATCCGCCACCCGCGGTTCCTGCAGGCCGACTACACCACCCGCTTCATCGACCAGACGCCGGAACTGTTTGAATTCCGCAAGCCGCGCGATCGGGCCAGCCGCTTGCTGCGCTTTCTCGCCGAGATCATCGTCAACGGCAATCCGGAGGTTACCGGGCGCGTCGAGGCTGCGGCCCGAACGCCGGCGCCGGTTCCCGACTACTCCGGCGACCGCCCCGAAGGCAGCGTGCAGCGCCTGGCCAAACTGGGTCCAGAGGGATTCGCAAGTTGGATGCTCGAGCAAGAGGCCGTACTCCTTACCGACACCACCATGCGCGACGCCCATCAGTCACTGCTCGCGACACGCATGCGAAGTTACGACTTGCTGCGAATCGCCCCGGCCTACGCTGAACGATTGCCTGAACTGTTTTCGCTTGAGTGCTGGGGTGGCGCCACGTTCGACGTGGCCATGCGATTCCTCAAGGAAGACCCCTGGGATCGTCTCGCGTCGCTGAAAGAGCGAGTCCCGAACATCCTGCTGCAGATGCTGCTGCGCTCGTCGAATGCCGTCGGCTACAAGAACTACCCCGACAACGTGGTGCAGCACTTTGTTGAACAGGCCGCTTCCGCGGGCGTGGATGTCTTCAGGGTGTTCGACTCATTGAACTGGGTCGAGAACATGCGCGTTGCCATGGACGCGGTGCTTGAATCCGGCAAGCTCTGCGAGGCGGCCATCTGCTACTCCGGCGACATGCTCGGCCCCAAACCCAACAAGTACGACCTGGCCTACTACGTTGAAATGGCTCGAGCGCTGGAGAAGGCGGGCGCCCATATCCTCGGTATCAAGGACATGGCGGGCGTGTGCAAACCGGCTGCCGCCAGCCGCCTGGTCAGGGCACTCAAGCAGGAGGTGGGCATCCCGATCCACTTTCATACCCATGACACCAGCGGCATCGGTGGGGCGGCGGTGCTGGCGGCGGTGGATGCCGGGGTGGATGCCGTCGACGGTGCGATGGACGCCATGAGCGGCCTGACCTCGCAACCCAACCTGGGATCGATCGTCGACGCGCTGCATGGCCATGAACGCGACCCCGGCCTGGACCGGGCCGCCATCCGGCGGATCTCGCGCTATTGGGAACTGGTGCGGGAGCACTACGCGGGCTTCGAGAGCGAAATCCGCTCGGGAACGGCGGACGTCTACCGTCACGCCATGCCCGGCGGGCAGTACACGAACCTCCGCGAGCAGGCCCGCTCGCTGGGCATCGCCCATCGCTGGCCGGAGGTGGCGAACCGCTACGCGGTAGTCAATGAGTTGTTTGGGGATGTGATCAAGGTCACACCGACCTCCAAGGTCGTCGGGGACATGGCCCTGGCCATGGTCTCCGGCGGGTTGAGTGCTGCCGACGTGCTCGATCCGGACAAGGAAATCGCGTTTCCCGAGTCGGTGGTGTCGTTCTTCCGTGGCGATCTGGGTCAGCCGGTCGGCGGTTTCCCCGAGGCACTGCAACGCAAGGTGCTCCAAGGCTGCAAACCGCTGACAGACCGACCCGGCGCCACGCTGCCGCCCGTGGATCTTGGCGCCGCGCGGAACCGGGCGCAAAAGCGCATCGGCCGTCGCATCAGCGAGCAGGAGCTATCCTCCTGGTTGCTCTATCCGCGGGTCTTTGAGGCGTATGCGGCACATTTCAAGACCTATTCCGACGTCAGTTCCCTGTCGACACCGATCTTTTTCCATGGACTGAAGAACCAGGAAGAGATCGCCGTGGAAATTCAGCGCGGCAAAACCCTGGTTGTCCGCCTGCTGGCCGTAAGCGAAGTCGACAAGGGTGGCGAACAGCGCGTGTTCTTTGAACTCAATGGCCAACCGCGGACGGTTGAGCTGGCGAATCGCCGGGCCATCACCAGCGTCAAGTCGCACCCCAAGGCCGACCCGACCAATCCGAACCACGTTGCCGCACCCATGCCCGGCAAGGTCGTGGAAATCAGCGTCGAACCGGGTCAGTCTGTCGACAAGGGGGATGCGCTACTGACCATAGAAGCGATGAAGATGCAGATGCTGCTGCGTGCCGAAGGTCCCGGCACGGTTGCGACCATACCCGCGACCGTCGGCATGCAGATCGAGACCCAGGACCTGCTGCTGGAACTGCGATAGCGGTCCAGCAGAACGGGCCCCGCTTGCACGTTCCCTTACCCAAATTTTTCGATCCGGACCAACAGCAATGACGGTGCGGTTAACTGGTGCTATTATCAGGACTCCTTATCAGCACTTTTTGGATATCCAATGGCAATACGCTTCTCCACGGACGTAGTACCCCTCGGCGACCTGAAAAAAAACCCTGGCCGTGTGGTCAGGCACGCATTGGAGGCTGGCCGGCCCCTGTTGCTGACGAGCAGAGGGCGCGGCGTTGCGGTTGTTCAATCCCTGTCGGAATACGAGAACGCCCAGGAAGAACGCGAATTCATGCGCGCTGTCGTAGAGGGAATAAACGACCTGGAATCCGGCCGGGACTTGAGTCTGACAGAAGCCCGAAGACGCCTTCGCCTGACTTAGCCGATGCCTCGAAGCGTCATCCGGATTTCGGAATCCGCGTTAGAAGACCTCAGGGACATACAAGACTGGTACACGAAACAAGGCGTTCCCGAGATAGGCACTCTCTTCCTCCGTGAAATTCTGGCACGAATTGAGCGCTTGTCCGAGCATCCCGAGATGGGCCGGATCGTGCCCGAGTTCAATCAGGCGTTGCTTAGGGAAATCATTCATCCACCCTTTCGAATCGTCTATCGACGAGCGAAGGAGAAGGTGCAGATCGTTCGAGTGTGGCGAAGCGAGCGATTGCTTCGGCTTCCGACGACGGATGAGCCTGAAATCGACGGCTGACAGGCGTCATTGTTGCGTCGCGGGCGCTTTTCGTCCATAAACGACAGCATGATCAAGGTCGGCGATACGGTCACCATGCTCGGCAACCGTCATGCCAATCAAGGCACGCTGGAGATGAAGACCCGCCGGATCACCGTCGAGGATCATAACTACGACCTGTATCCCAGCCGGTTGTAACCGCAGAACCGCTCATCGTGCCCGCGGACTCCGCTGAGGAGTCCGCGTCACTTGATCGGCAGGCTCGATTCCTTCTTTACCGCCCTCAGGGCGAAGCTGGTCTGAACGCGCGATACACCGGGAAGACTGGTAATGGATTCCCGGTGGATCCGCTCGAAATCCTGCAGATCCCGTACCACGACCCGCAACAGGTAGTCGTATTGCCCGGTCACCAGGTAACACTCCATGACTTCGGGCACACGCGCGACGGCCACTTCGAAGGCCTGCAAGTCTTGCTGCTGCTCCTGATGCAGCGTGATTTCCACGAAGACATTGCTTCCCAGCCCCAACTTCGGCGCATTCACCCGCGCCACGTACCCGGTGACGTAACCCTCTTTCTCCAACGCACGCACTCGACGCAGGCAAGCCGCTTCTGATAATCCCACGGTCTCGGCCAACCGGACGTTGCTGATACGCCCGTCCTTCTGAAGCACGTTGAGGATAATTTTGTCTTTTCGGTCAATACTCACAAGTTAATTTACTAAATATGGCATTAATTAAAACTATATTTCTTATTCTCAGCGAAAATACGCATCAATTGCAAGCGAATTTACCTGCGGCTCGGGTAACCTTCTGGATAACCTGAGGGAGAGAATCAAAATGCGAATCGGAGTTCCGAAGGAAATCAAGATTCACGAGTACCGGGTTGGCCTGACGCCGGATGCCGCGGCCCGACTCACCCGGGAAGGACACCGCGTGCTGGTTGAGAGCGGCGCCGGCGTGGGCGCCGGCTTTGACGACGCGGAATACACTGCTGCCGGCGCCGAGATCGCGGCTGACGCCGACTCGGTTTTCGGCACTGCGGAGATGATTGTCAAGGTCAAGGAACCGCAACTCGAAGAATGCGCCAGGCTCTCGCCCGAACAAATTCTGTTCACCTACCTGCACTTGGCGGCGGACCCCGAGCAGGCCCGCGCGCTGATACGTTCCGGCGCCACTGCCATCGCGTACGAGACCGTCACCGATACCCATGGGACGCTGCCGTTGCTGAAGCCCATGAGTTGCATCGCCGGGCGAATGGCGACTCAGGTCGGCGCTCACTACCTGGAGATGCCATCCGGCCGCGGTGTGCTGCTCGGCGGTGTGCCTGGAGTGGCTCCGGCACGGGTGGTCCTGGTAGGCGCCGGCGTGGCTGGCACCAATGCCCTCGAAATGGCCGTGGGCCTGCAAGCCGACGTAACCGTGCTGGACATCAACCTCGTACGGCTCGAGGAACTGGCGACCCGGTTCGGAAACCGTATCCGCACGCTTTATTCCACGCCCGAAGTCATCGCTCGGGAAGTTCAGAACGCCGATCTCGTTATCGGCTCGGTACTGATTCCGGGGGCCTCGGCACCCAAGCTGGTCACCCGCAAAATGGTCCAGTCCATGAGACCGGGGTCGGTGCTGGTGGACATTGCCATCGATCAGGGCGGTTGCTTCGAAACCAGTCGACCCACCTGTCACGCCGATCCCGTCTACGTTGAGGGCGGTGTCGTTCACTACGCCGTGACCAACATGCCGGGCGCGGTTCCCCGAACCGCGACGCAGGCGTTGACGAATGCCACGTTGCCGCATGTTCTCTCGCTGGCGCGTCTGGGATGGCGGCAGGCCGTTCAACGCGACCCGCACCTGCGAAACGGAATCAACGTCAGCGCGGGGGAGATCAAGCATCGCACCGTCGCCGAAGCCCTTGCTTCCGCAAACAGCGACGACTGCCATTGCGAGGTCGAGACGGCCACCGCGGCCTAGTGTCCTGTTCCATAAGTTCCTGTCATTTAAGCCCGTGGGACGGGCGCGGCGGGAGCGAGCCTGAGGCGCCCGGCGGGTCGGTAGTTGGGGTCCCCGGCGACTGCAGGTAGAATCGAGCCAGCGATTACAACTATCCGAGGCGGATCCCATGCGCACGCTGCTTCTGGCCGTACTGACTCTGGTTCCCGCAGGGACACTCCAGGCTCAAGAGTGGGTCAACTACAAGAACACAACGGACTTCTTCTCCATCAACTTGCCGCCGACCGGTGACCCCGAAGTGCGGGATATCACCTGGCCCTCGGAGTACGGCGCCGAATTTCCCGGGCGGGTGTATACGATGGAAGAAGGTCCGGCCAGGTATTCGATTACCGTGATCGACTACTCCGATTCCCGTCAGATTCACCTGGCGCGAACCAACTACACGGAGGCCGATTCGCCCACCAGATACTCGTACTGGCGCATTGACGTGGTTGCCTCCGTTGCCTATGCCGCACGACAATTCCGCGATCGCGGCGGCGAGGTCACTTACGACGCGTGGCATCACGTGGACCGCGTCGCCGGTCACCAGCTCAATATCACCAACGCCGACGAGTCCCGCAGTTACGTGGGGATTTACCTGCACGAGGCTCGGCTTTATGTCGTCGAAGCCACCGTACCCAGGGGTTATCCGCCCCAGGGCCAGTTTCAGCAGTCCCTGGGGTTTATCGACGAACAAGGAAGAAATATCCGCTACGACTGGGCCGACGACGGCTCGCTGATCCGCGGAACGCGCTCGCGATGACAACCCTGAGGTGGTTGTTGGCGGGTGCTGAGGCCGGGTGCGGCCGCGTCTCGAACGGGGGACAAGTCATGGCGGCAAGAAAAAAATTGACCGCGCAGGCGGCTTTGTTCCCGGCCGTGTGGCTCACTCTCGCCCTGGCCGGTTGCGGAGTTCAGGAGGATGCGCAGACCGACGAGTCAGACCAGCCTCCGTTCTCCATTCGCAACGTCACGGGCAACCTCTACGAGGCCCGCACGGCATCCCATAACTCGGTCTTTCTGGCAACAACGGAGGGCATCATCGTCGTCGATCCCCTGCGGGCGGATTTTGCAGAGTGGCTCGAGGGCGAGCTGGCGGCCCGCTTCGATTCCGAGGTGGAATACGTGATTTACAGTCACCACCATCCGGACCATGCTGCGGGAGGGCAGATCTTTGCCGACACAGCCATCTTTGTCGGTCACGAGAACACGGCCGCAAGGCTGGAGAGTGGGCTGCCGAGCAATGCGGCGCTTTCGGACACCGACGGCAACGGCGCACTGGAACGCAGCGAAGCGGCCGGTGGCTACCTGGCCAACTTCGACAGCACCGACACCGACGGGGACGGAAGCCTGAGCGGTTCAGAGATCAACGCAGGCACTCAACCGCTCGATGTCACCTACACCGGGCACATGATGTTGACCCTGGGAGACAGCACCGTGGAGTTGTTTCATCCCAGCCCCGCGCACTCCGACGATACCACCGTTGTCCTGTTTCCGAATGAACGGGCGGCCTTCACGGTTGATTTTCTCCATGCCCGCCGTTTTCCAGGGACGCTGAGCGGCTACACAGTGGATGAATACGAGGCGGCCCTCGCAACCGTCGAGGCGCTCGACTTCGACACTCTGGTCGCCGGGCACGGCAATTCGGGCACGAAAGCCGACGTCAGCGGCTTTCTCACATTCCTGCGCGCGCTGGAATCCGATGTCACGGCGGGGATCGCCGAGGGACTTGACCGGGAAACGTTGCAGCAGACGATCCTGATGGCCGACTACAGCGACTGGCTGCTCTACGAGCAGCGGCGCGCCAATCTCGTCGGTGAGATGTACGACGTACTAAGCGCCGCGGAATAATCCGTTTGCCATCCTGCCCCGACCGCCACCCTCATCCAATGCACGAACGAGGCCGCCACCCGGAGGAAGCCCATGTCCAATCTGGTACTGATCGTCAAGGTCACCATCGATCCCGACTGCGCTGACCGGCTCAAACCCGCCATGCTCGAGAACGCCAGGCAATCCCGTCTTGAGGAAGACTGCTATGGTTTCGATGTGAACGTGTCCCAGGACGATCCCAACACCTTCCTCTTCTACGAGGTCTACAAGGATGCGGATGCCCTGGCGCGACACCGCCAGACGCCGCACTTTCTGAACTACTGGAACCTCTTGCAGGATCTTGGCGCCAAGGTCGAGCGCACCGCGCAGCTATACGACAAGCTGAACTGACGCCGGTACGATACGCCGGTGCGATACGCCAGCGCGCAACCTCGATATGCGGTGGCGGCGCCGTAAGCGTGGGCGAATCCGCCGCGCTACTCCACCAGTTCCCGGTCGATTCCTACCGCGATCTCGATCGCCTTGCACACGGCTGACGTATCCAGATGGTTGAGCCCCAGGGCGATGGCGGAATTGAACTTCTGCCGGGATGAGACGTAAAGATCGATGGGCGATTTCACGCTGGCGGCAAATTCCGTGATGATCGCCGCGTCCTTCTCGTACACGTCGAACATGGTGCCGCCGCCCTCCCGGTAGTCCGACGCCGCCATCATCGCCCCGCGAATATCCAACATCTTCGATCCGCCCGCGCCCGAGGTGAGGACACGGTGGATGAGTTCCGGCTCCAGTCCGGCCTGCTGGCCCAGCACCATGCACTCTGCAGCCGCCGTCGTGTGAACATGCACAAGGTAATTGGCGAGGAACTTCATCCGACTGGCGTCCCCGACCTCGCCGACGTAGAAGTTCGTCGCCGTGAATCCCTCAAGGACCGGCACGCACTCGTCGTAGGCGTCCTTGTCGCCGCTGACGTAGATGGAAGCCATCATCTTTGCCAGCATCGGCGGAGTCCCGCTGATGGGGGCGTCGAGAAAGCGCAGGCTGGCCGCCTGTGCGCGGCCGTGAGCGGCAATTTTTTGCTCCACCGTCAGCGTACTGCACTCGATCAGGATCTGGCCTGGCTTCGGTCGCTCGATTACGTCGTCGATGACGTTTCCCAGCGCCTTGATATTCGGCAGCGATGTTGCCAGCACGTCGACCCCCTGCGCCACCTCGGCCGCCGAACCGGCTGCCGTGAGGCCCGCATCGGCCAATGGCGCCATGCATTCCGGCCGGATATCGAATCCCGTGACCTCAAATCCGCTTTTGAGCAGATTACCCGCGATATTCCCACCCATGGGACCCAGGCCGATGACGCCAACTGTTTGACTCATGTTCGATTCTCCAGATCAATCAGGATTTTCCTCAGTAACGCGGCAGAGCGCCGCGCCGACTTCAGGCCGCGAAGTTTAGCGCAAATACTTTAGCTGTACCGGTCGTAGAACATGATGGGCCGGCGTCCCGGTCTTGCCCTACAATTGTACGGCGAAGGCATATTTGCCGGGGAGGGAGTGATTCGGTGATGCAGATAATGAAACGAGGAGTCATAACGGCAACCGTCGCCCTGGCGGCCTTCATGGCCAGCGCACAGGATGCGCCCGATGCAGCATCGGAGAAACAGCGCCTGCTTCAGATTGGTCAATCCCACGCGACCGCCTGGGACCTCTACCAGTCGTTGCAGGAGCAAGCGGGCGGCGGGGAGCAACCGCCGTCGTTCGACCAGTTGCCCGATTGGTCCGGTCTCTGGACGCGCGGCGCCGGGGGCGCTCTTCTGTTCCAGCCGGAGGACGGCGCATCGCCCAGTTTAACGCCCGAGGCCCAGCGCATGCTCGCCGAAGGACGGGAGCGCACGGCGCAAGGCAACGTCTACGATGAAGGCATCAGCGACTGCGGCCCACCCGGATTTCCGCGCTGGCTGGTCATTCCGTTCCTGCGGGAGTACATCGTCCGGCCGGAGCAGACGTGGCTTTCGTCGGAGACGGTCAACAACGTGCGCCGAATCTATACCGACGGCCGGGACCATCCGGACGAAGCCGACCGCTACCCGCTTTACTACGGCGATTCCATCGGATTCTGGGACAACGGCAAACTGGTCATTCACACCAATCAACTCATGGCCCGCTACATGGGACGCAACAGCCTCTACCAGAGCGATGCCATCGAGACCGTGGAGATCTGGGAGACGGTCGCCGAAGACCGGATCGAGGTGGACGCGTGGATTTACGATCCGTCAATCCTCGAGGAACCCTGGCACAGCAAGGTGGTCTACAACCGCGTCCCGAATCCGGACCACTCGCTGCGCGTGCGCTACTGGAACTGCGGGGAGAATCCCAACAACGAGGTTTTCGAGACTGAAGAAGGCGGTACCCAATTCAGAGAGTTCCTTTTCGAGGAATAGCTGATCGCGGCGCTCGTCATGGAACAGGCGATAGCCCCGGATTCGGTGGCGACTTTCGCCCGGTCCGGCGTCGGTGTCGGTCCCGGGGAGGGGCCACCTGCCGTAGCCGCCGGAGAAGTTGAACTGGTGTTGACGTTGATCAGCGAAATCGTATCTGTGCCGGGGCTCGAACTGGTGGGCCCGTTCCCGAGCGAATTGCAGGGCTACGTATCGTTCGCGGCCGGAATCAGCCTGGCTACACCAAATCCCCGGACGGGTCGCGCCCTGGTGCGGGTACTCTCGGGCCCGACATGACGACACACGGGTTACGCAATGGCAGTTGACACCAGCGACCGCAGTTCGCCTATCCGTTACGAAGCCGACGAAACCCCGCCCGCAGCGCTCAGTTTCGGGTTGGGACTGCAACTGGCGATTCTCTGCATCGCCGGCATCGTCCTGACACCTGCGATCGTGATTCGCGCGGCCGGCGGATCCGAAGCGTATCTCTCTTGGGCGCTGTTCGCCGCCGTCGCCGTAAGCGGTGTGACAACGATTCTTCAGGCCGTCAGGCTCGGCCGGATCGGCGCGGGTTATGTCCTCATGATGGGCACCTCCGGCGCCTTCATCGCCATCTGCGTGACCGCGCTCGCCGAGGGCGGTCCCGCGATGCTGGCCACACTGGTGGTGATCTCCTCGCTTTTCCAGTTCACGCTGTCGAACCGCCTGTCGCTGTTGCGGCGCATCCTGACCCCCACGGTGGCCGGGACGGTGATCATGCTGATCGCCGTGACGGTGATGCCCATTGTCTTTGACATGCTGACCGAGGTGCCGGAGGGAAGCCCAGCTCCGGGTGCCGCGTTGAGCGCGCTGGCAACGATTGTCCTGATCATCGCAATCGGATTGAAAGCGACGGGCACGCTGCGCCTGTGGGCGCCGGTCATCGGCATTGTGGCGGGGACTGTCGTTGCGGCATTTTTCGGTTTGTACGACACGGGCCGCATCGCCGAAGCGGCATGGTTCGGCGTTCCCGCGGGCGAATGGCCCGGCTTCGACCTGAGCTTCGGGCCGACGTTCTGGGCGCTGCTGCCGGCCTTCGTTTTCGTGACCCTGGTCGGCGCCATCGAAACGATCGGCGACGCGGTCGCCATCCAGCGCGTCTCCTGGCGCCGCGATCGGGCGGTGGATTTTCGTACCGTGCAGGGTGCCGTGGCTGCTGACGGGGTGGGCAACCTGCTCTCCGGACTCGCGGGAACCGTACCGAATACGACGTACTCCAGCAGCGTTTCGGTGACCGAACTGACGGGCGTGGCAGCCCGCAGCGTGGGCGTCGCTGCCGGCGCCGTTTTCATCACGATGGCATTCCTCCCCAAGGCTCTCGCGATCATCCTGGCGATACCCGGTCCCGTTGCCGCCGCCTACATCACCGTGCTGATCTCGATGCTGTTCGTGGTCGGAATGAGAATCGTCGTGCAGGACAGCATCGACCATCGCAACAGCCTGATCGCCGGCGTGTCGTTCTGGATCGGCGTCGGACTACAGAGCGGCGTGATATTTCCGGAGTACTTCTCCGAGTTTGCGGGCGGCCTGCTCCAGAACGGCATGACCGGCGGGGGATTGATCGCGATTCTGCTGACGCTGTTTGTCGAGTTGACCGAACCGCGGCGGCGGCGCATCGAAGTGGAGTTCGATACCTCCGCCCTGCCGAAAATCAGGGAGTTTCTCGCCGATTTCGCTTCGGCCAGCGGCTGGGACGCGGCAATGGCGTTCCGCCTCGACGCCGCCAGCGAGGAGACACTGCTCACCTTGCTCAACCATGATCAATCCAGCGGCGAATCCCCCAAGCGGCGGCTTCTCGTGGTCGCTCACAAGCACGCCGGCGAAGCGATACTGGAATTCGTCGCAGCCCCCGGCACGGCCAATCTGGAGGATCGGATCGCGCTGCTGGGCGAGCAGGCCGCGACCACATCGGTTGAAAGGGAAGTCTCACTGCGGCTGTTGCGCCACCTGGCCTCGTCGGTACGTCACCAGCAGTATCACGACACCGACATCGTGACAATCCGGGTGACGCCCCCGGAGGCTGTGCCGGCCGGTTAGCCGATCGTCCCGTCGAGGATGCGAAGTCCGCCTTCCGACCGACGATTTATCAATTCGCGAAACGATCTCGCCAGTGTTCGTGCGTCGCTCAACTGCATGGCAGCCACATTGACCCTGGCATTCGGCAGCATGTAAGTGTGAAACAGGTCTTCCATGAGTCGCTGCTCGTCCGTATCGATCGGCAAACACGAAAACATCCCGAGCTGGCTTTCGATGAACGAAGCGTCAAATCCCTCGATTTCAGCCTCGATCATTTTCCGAAGCATTTCGCGCTTCTCGACTATTTCAAGTCGCACTCCATCGAGTTCGGATCGCCACAGGTTTTCAATATCCGGCGACGACAGGATTTCCAGCACGATGGCCGCACCATGATCCGGTGGCATGAAGTAGAGCTGCCGGGCCAGGTCCCTGATCCGCCTTCTCAAATTGATAGCGACGTCTGCCGCGGGAGGCACGATGATGGACAACATGCCGGCCCGGTCCCGGTAAATTCCAAAGGTCTTCGATGACGACACCGCAAGCATCATCTGGGGCACTTGACTCGCCATCAGCCTGACGCCGGCAACATCCTCCTCGATACCCTGACCGAACCCCTGGTAGGCCACATCCACAAAGGGTATGGCACCCCTCTCCAAAACCAGTTCGGTCACGGCCTGCCATTGGTCCAGATCCAGGTCCTGCCCCGTCGGATTGTGGCAGCACCCGTGCAACAGGAGCAGATCGTCGCGGCGCAAGCCCTTGAGATCCTCAAGCATTTCGTCGAACTGAAGGACCGATCTGAACTGATCGTAGTAACGGTAGGTCATGACCTTCATGCCCGGCTTCTCGAAGAACTCGAGCTGGTGCGGCCACACGGGATCCGACACCCAGACCCGGGATTCACGCGACAAGGTACGCACCAATTCGGCGCCCACACGCAGCGCGCTGCCGGCCCCGGGCGTTTGCGCCGAGATCACACTGCGCTTCCCCGGCACGGAAAGTTCCGGACCCAATACCAGCCGCTCCATCACCCCGCAGTAGTCCAGGTTTCCAAGAGGCCCTTTGTAGGATTTCGATTCCTCCCTCCTTACGACCCGCAACTCGGCCTCGCGCACCGCCCTGAAGACAGGCACCTGACCCGAGTCGTCGCGAAACACCCCGATGCCAAGGTCCATCCTGGCGGGGCTCCGGTCCGCGCCGAGACGGACAAACATGCTTTCAATGGGATCATCCTCATAGAGGGACAATTCACGAAACATCCGCTTCCTCCGATTTCCGCCGCGGCAACAGCAGCCGGCGCTGCCCTACCAGTTGCGATCCATGCGGACGTACCACGAACCGCCTTCGAAATTCGCGGCCGTTCGGCGCCCGTACACGAGGCCCGCGTCCAGCCGGTTGGCATAGGGCGGTTCGATCCGATCCACGTAGTCGTCGAAGAGATTGGCGGCACCCAGAACGAGCCTCCAGTCGTTGGTCACCTCGTATGCGAGTTCCACATCCACGAATACGGTGGCACCAATTCGCTTGCTCGGCGGACTGCCGTCCACGCCTCCGATACGTCCGCGTTCATCGTAGTGAGGGCCGTAGTGATTCAATCGCACAAGCAGGCTCCAGGCGCCGCCCGCGGTCGTGCTTGTGCTGACCGTTACGCGATCTCGAGGATAGCTCTCCTCGATGTCTTCGACGCTCGCTGTCGAGACGGGCAGCACGCCATTGACGGCTCGCTGGCTGACCACATCCACCTTGTTGCGGTTGTAGGCCGCCGTCAACCCGGTAGTGACATCGCTTCGCCCCCAGCCGAACGAGGAGGAAAACACCAGGTCCAGGCCGGTGACCTGCAGGCCCAACGCATTGGTAAAGAACTGTACGTTGGAACCGACGCCGGTGACCGGATCGAATGTCGGCAGGTTTTGAGTCTTGAAGATGCGATCGTCAACATCGATCCGATACGCATCCGCGGTAATCGACGAAGCCTCACCGAAGCCGGCGACGAATCCGAGGCTCAGGTTGGTGGACTGTTCCTCGGTCAGTGGCAATCCCCCGGCCGCGACCGCCAGCGGATGATCCGGCGGTACGGTGCCGGATTCCACCTGCAGTCCCAGGTCGTTGTCGAACGTGGTGGTGATTTTCTGGATATTGGCCTGTCCCGGCGTCGGGGCATGGAAGCCAGTGGAGACGGCGCCCCGCAGCGCAAAGTTCGGACTCGCATCGTAACGGGCGGCGACCTTGCCGTTGACGGTGTCGCCGAAATCCGAGAAGTCCTCGTACCGTGCGGCGTATTGCAGCAGGAATCTGGCCGACAGATCCTGCTCGATCTCGGCATAAAGGGCGTAATTGTCGCGAGAAAAATCGCCCGAATTCTGGGGTTCGAAACCCTTGAAGCCGCTGCTCCCGGCGCCGAAATACGCCGCAGGTTCACCGGGAACCACCGTAAACGATTCCTCGCGCCACTCGGCGCCGAACGCCAGATGCGCGGTATCGGTGAGTTGCCGGGTGAAATCGGCGTTCAGGCTGAGTTCCTCCTGCTGGAGGTCCCCCACATCGAAATCCCTTTGCGCCGGGTTGCCGTCGGGTCCCAGGCCCAGACTCTGGTTGATCGTATTGTTGAGGAAAAAATCGATCCCATTGAATCCGTATCCGGCGCTGAAGTCGTAATGCAACCCGTTTTCGAGATGGCCGTGAACACCACCGACAAAACTGAAATCCTCCTGATCGCCATCGAAAAACGGCGTAAACCCGGCGGGCAGTCCGTCGAATCCATGCTCTTCGCGCAAGGTTCGCAAGGTGATGTGATCGGGATTGCGGTAGAAGAAACGATACCGCCCGAAGGTTTCCGCATAGTTACTCTGCGCGTAAACCGATACGTCCTCACTGATGTCCGCGCCGGCATTGAAAAACAGGCGCACATTGTCGGTTTGAGCTCGCCCCCAGGATTGGGCCAGGGGCGCGTCGTGGAATGGCGTGTCCTGGCCCACGCCGGGTACGCCGGCGTCGATCAGCGCCTGGGCGTTGGCGCGCTGCACGCCGCGGGAGAGCGCCTGGTTGGCCGCGTATTCGACGCTCGCGTTCAGGAAACCGCGGTCGGTGAGAGGCAATCCAAAATTTCCGGCAACCGACCAGGACTGCTCGCCCTCGTAGAACTGGCCGTAGTGCATCCGCACCTCGCCCCCTTCGGACTCGCTCCTGGTGACCAGGTTGATGACTCCGGCGATAGCATCGGCACCGTATTGCGCCGAGGCGCCGTCGCGCAGCACCTCGACTCGTTCGAGCGCGATGCTCGGAATCATGCCCATGTTGGGGCCGTGGGCGCCCTTGCCGGCTGACGGCACGAATTCGGCGATCAGTGCTGTCCGGTGGCGGCGCTTGCCGTTGACCATCACCAGCGTCTGGTCCGGCGCCAGACCGCGCAACGACGTGGGACGGACGAAAGTGTCTCCGTCGCCCGACGCGATCGTGGCGTTGAACGACGGCACATGGAACCGCAGGTTGTCCGTGATGTCCCCGGTATTGCCCACCTGCAGGAAGTCTTCGCCGGAAATCACGTCGATCGGCGCGGTGGATTGTTCTGCCGAGCTTCCGGGCCGCCGCGTGCCGATCACCAATACCTCCTCAAGGATGTCATGCTCAGCCGACTCAGTTCGCGCGGCGGATTCGGTTTGCGCAGCGGATTCATTTTGCGCGGCGGATTCGGTTTGCGCGGCGGATTCGGTTTGCGCGGCGGATTCGGTTTGCGCGGCGGCAATCGAGGATGCCACCATCAGCATGACCTGTACGCCCAGGGCACCCGCGAATCGATTGATTGCCATGGTTTTCTCCGTCCGCCGAGCGTATTTCGAAGAGGCACAGGCGGCCTCACCTTTGCAAGGCGTCATAACAAGTTCAATAATAATCGTTTCGGACCAGAACCATTCACTCTCGGGGAGTTCTCATGAAATTGCCTGCAAGCAAGCACCAAGTGGCCCGCGGTCTCGTCGTCATGTTCCTGCTGGTCGCCGGCAACAATGTCCACGCGGACAGGATCACCCTCAGGATCGCCACGGGGCATCCGCCCGGCGTCGTCTACGCGGGGTTGATGCAGACGTACTTTCAAACCGAACTCGCACGCCGGGTGGAGGAAAGGACCGAACATACAATCAATTTCATCGAGGGATACAGCGGCTCCATCGTCAGGACCTCCGAGACGCTCGAGGGTGTTCAGAACGGCATCGTCGACATCGGCGGGTTCTGCTACTGCTTCGAACCCTCCAACCTGCCGTTGCACGCGTTCCAGGTCATGCTGCCGTTCGGGACCATGGACCCGACGGTCAGTCTGAAAATCGCTCAGGACGTCTACCGGGAGGTTCCCTATCTGACCGAGGTATTCGAGGAAGAGTTCAACCAGAAACTGCTGGCGCGTATCGCCGACGCCGGATACAACCTCGGTACGTCGTTCGATTGGAATACGGTCGAGGACTTGCAGGGCATCAAGATCGCCGGTGCCGGACTGAATCTGAACTGGCTTCGCCACGCCGGCGCCACTCCCGTCCAGGGCGCCCTGCCGGAAGCCTACACCGGACTGCGAACCAACGTCTACGAGGGCTGGATCATGTTTCCCAGCGCCTGGGTGCAGCTCAAGCTGTACGAACCGGCCCCCTACTACACCATGATCGGCTTCGGCTCCATCACCTGGCACGGTCTGACCATCAATCTCAACACCTGGAACCGTCTCCCCGAAGACGTACAGGAAATCCTCCTGGAGGTGGCGGCCGACTACGAGGAGCAGACCGGTTCAAACAACCTTGATCGGTACGCTGACGATGTCGCGACCTTGCAGGAACTGATCACCGTGAAAGAGTTGGGCCCGCAGGTACGTGAGCAATGGGCGCAGTCGCTGGCCGAATGGCCGAAGCAGATGGCCGCAGAGCTGGACGCGCAGGGACTGCCGGGGACTCAGGTGCTGGAAACGGCTCTGGCTGCGGCGGAACGCTATGGTTACACTTGGCCGGTCCGGTACGAGACCCAATAGCGGCGCGCACCATTAGCAACCGCACGCATACCCGCCGCCGAGCCGCGGCGCATCCGCCTTGCCCGCCCACCGGCCGGTGACGGGCCCGGCAATACCGTGTCGATCGTCAAGCTAAGCGATCAGCTTACCCGGTTCCTGCTGGTTCTCGCCGCGGTCTGGGCCTTTGTCCTGACGTTTTTCATCATCGCCGACATCGTCGGGCGCAGCGTTTTCAACTCGCCGGTGTACGGCGTGCCCGAGATCGTCATGAACTCCATCGTCATGATCGTCTTCCTCCAGGCAGGCTACGCCATCCGCAGCGGCTCGATGCTGCGGGCCGACTTTCTTGCTGAGCGGTTTCCGCCGCTGTTCGGGCGCATCGCCCTGGCAGTGGCCTATCTGCTGGGTGCCGCCTTCTTTCTCATGATCCTGGTTGGTGGCTGGGACGCGGCCATCCGTTCCTGGGTTGTGGGTGAGTACGAGGGCGAAGGGGCCTTGCGGGTACCGGCCTGGCCAACCCGGTTCACTATCCTGATCGGCAGCGCCCTGGCTTGTTTCAATTACCTGCTGATGACTTACCTGGACATATTCAGGCCCGGGGACCTGCGATCGACGCCGGACCCGGAATCCTCCGAAACGCACGTCTAACCGAACCTCACGAACGAAACCGCAAGCGTGTTCGACGTCAACATAGCCGCCGTCCTCATCATCAGCCTGCTGGTCATGGTGGCGCTCGGGGTGCATATCGCCATTGCGCTCGGCATGGCCAGCGCGCTTGGCATTTTTCTTGTTACCGGCGGCAGTTTCGATATCGTGCTGGCCATGCTCGGGAGCACGGCCTACGAGGCCCTGCGCGCCTACGAATTCGCAGTGATCCCGCTGTTCATGCTGATGGGCGAGTTCATCAGCCGCTCGGGTGCCGTCACGGATGTCTACCGCGCCATCCAGCGAAGTCTGCGGCGGCTGCCCGGTCGTCTGGCCGTGGCGACCCTGCTCGGCAACGCGATCTTTTCGTTCGTGACCGGGGTGAGCATCGCTTCGGCGGCGGCGTTCTCCCGCATCGCCTATCCCGAGATGAAACGCTTCGGTTACCACCGCGGTTTTGCCCTGGGCGCGATCGCCGGATCCAGTTGCCTGGGGATGCTGATCCCGCCAAGCGTGCTCATGATCGTCTGGGGCCTGTTGACCGAACGCTCCATCGGGCAAATCTTTCTCGCCGGCGTATTGCCTGGGCTACTGCTGGTGAGCCTGTTCGTCTGCTATGTGCTGGTGACGGCGGTGCTCCGCCCAGCGTTGGTGGGCGGCGGCAGGGAGATGGACGCGGATGTGGGGACTGCGGACACCGTACCCGAGGCCAGCCGCTGGCAGACCTGGTCCAGCGGCCTGGGCATCTTGCTGGTCATCATTGCAGTGCTGGGAGGCATCTGGTTCGGCGTATTCACGCCTACCGAGGGCGCAGGCGCGGGCGCCTTCATCGGCTTGATGCTGGCGTTCGCCAAGGGGATGCGTCTGCGCGGCGCCATCGATTCGATTCTCTCCGTCGGGCGAACTTCAGCGCCGATCCTGCTTCTTTTGGTCTCCGCCGCGCTATATTCACGCACGCTGGCCATGACGGGCGTTGCAAGCGGGATTCAAGGCGCCTTCCTGGGTTCGGAGCTGCTGCCGTGGATGCTGCTTGCCGGCATGGTCGGTATCTGGTTCATCCTCGGCATGGTGATCGATTCCATCTCCATCATGCTGCTGACGTTGACCATCTTCGAACCCATCGCGGTGAGCCTCGGCTACGATCCGATCGCGTTCGCGATCATTGGCATCCTCGCGATCGAAGCGGGCTTGCTCACGCCGCCCTTCGGTCTGTTGGTTTATACGGTCAAGGCGGCGGTCCGCGAGGAGGATGACACGATCTCGATCATGGAAATCTTCAGGAGTTCGACCCCCTACTGGATCATCATGCTGGTCGGGATGATCGCCATCGTCAATTTCCCGCAGATCGCCACGTTCTTGCCCAGCCTGGTGTTTTAGCGGACAAGTCTGGGCGTCCTTGCCACAACTTGTGGCGAAATCTACGGACAGGGCACTAGCGCCAGTTGGTCTCCCATTCTTCGACCAGTTCGGCAGTGAGTTCCGGCAACTCGGCCTCGAGGTTGATCGTCTCGCCCGGATCGTCGGCCAGGTTGTAGAGCCGCCAGGGACCGCTGCTCATACCGAGCCCTTGCGTCGGCCCCATTTCGATGTCGTTGATGATCTTGTAGTCGCCCCGGATGACGGCCCCCGTGGACTCTCCCCTGACCCAGCCGACGGCGTAGGTCGGCGGGTGAACCGTATCGCTTTGGCCCGTCAGGTGAGGCCAGAATGACCGGCCGAGAATATCGTTGATCTGCCGGCCCCGAAACTCGCCGGCACCCGGGTGCTCGGTACCGGCGACTTCCAGAAACGTGGGCAGGATGTCCATGACCGACATGAATGCATGGGTGACGCCGCCCGCCGGGATCACCTCGGGAAAACGGACAAACGCTGCCGCGCGCAGGCCGCCTTCGTTGAGGGTCGCCTTGAACTGCCGCAACGGCGCCGTGGCCGCTTCGGCGAATCCGATCCCGTGGTCGATGAAAGAACCGCTGCGCCCGAAGTTCTCGATGCTGTTGTCGACTTCGTGAGGTTCCAGCCCGCGCATGTTGGCCGTGCTCGGCAGACGCCCGGTGGTCACGCCAGCGCCCTCGGCAGATCCGCCGTGATCCGACATCACCATGATGACCGTGTTCTCGAGCTGTTCGGTCTCCTCGAGATAAGTCACTAGCCGTCCGACGCTCATGTCCACGTATTCCAGCACGCCGGCATAAATCTCCTGAGCCCGTGCGTATCGGCGTTGCTCCTCCGGGCTCAGGCCCGCCCACGGCTCCGCGACGGGCGTGAACCTGTCCAGCGACAGGCCATCCGGTATGACCCCCAGCTCCGTGGCGCGTGCCACCCGTTCCTCGCGGAGCACGTCGTAGCCAGCGTCGTAGCGGCCGAGGTGGCGATCCAGCCAGTCATCGGGAAGGCCCAGCGGCCAGTGCACGGCGTTGAAGGGGAGATAGGCGAACCAGGGGGATTCACCGTCACTCGACTGAAGGTATTCGAGAATCTTGTCGGTGAAAACCTCCGTCGTGTAGATGCCCTCGGGAAATTCCGTCGGTTCGAGCATCTCGCCGTCATCTTCGAAAGTGGTCGACCGCATGCTCCGTCCGAGGTAACTGGAGGACCCGCCAATCAGCGCATAACCGCGATCGAAACCGCGATTGATCGGCGAGTTATCGTAGGCGCCCAGGTCCCACTTGCCGGCCATGTAGGTCTGGTAGCCCGACTCCTGCAGCAGTTCGGCGATGCTCGCCCAGTCGCGGCTCAATTCGGTGGAGCGCTGTCCCGCCGGTCTCGGCAACTCATCGGGGAACGCCGCTTCTCCTTTGACCATGCCGGTACTGGCCATCATCATGATCCGCGTGCCCTGGCAGTTGGCCGCCGCGTGGAGGTTGGTCAGGCGCACGCCCTCGAACGCGAGCCGGTCCAGGTTCGGTGTCGGAATCTCGCTGCCGAAGGCGCCGATATCGGTGAAGCCGAGATCGTCAACGACGACCAAGAGAATGTTCGGCCGCCGGTCATCGTCGGAAGTTGCGCCTGGCGCCTCCAGGTTAACCGTGGTCTCGTCCTGCGAGCACCCATAGCTCCCGACCACGGCGAGCAACGCTGCCCAAATTGTTCGGTATCTCACTCTATCCTCCCGTTATCACGCGCTTTCGTTGTCACGCGCTCCTGCTGCCGTGCCCACGCGAGATTCTGCGACAGCACCAGACAACACGACACCACCTCGGTGCGAAACAGGGCATGATGGTATTCTCGTGCACCACGCACCGGTAACACTATATCAAGGGGTGGATCACCATGAGGCGCATATTTCTGGCCGCGACCGCGCTGCTCGCCTCGGGCGCCACCTGCGCGGATGCTCCGGTGTGGACGGTGGCAGCGGAGAGCCGCCTGGGCTACGTCTTGCAGTTCGCCGGTAGAGAGGCTGATGGTGAATTTACCGGCTTCGACGCTCTGATCCAGTTCGATCCCGAAATGCTGGACACGAGTCAATTCGTGGTCGTCGTGGATCTGCAATATATCGAAACCAGGGACGGCGAACACTCTACCGCGCTACGCGGCCCGGAATTCTTCGAGATCGATGTGTACCCTGAAGCCCGGTTCGAGGCGGGGGAGTTTCGCCGCACCGCAGATAACCGGTTTGAAGGCATAGGCCAGCTCACCATTCGCGACCGGACCCATCCACTGATCCTGCCGTTTACTTTCGATACCAATGACGCCGGCGCAACACTCGAGGGGGAGGTGGTCATTTCGCGCCTGGAATATGGCGTCGGAAAAGGCGACTGGCAGTTTACCGACTGGATGGACGAACATGTCACCGTCAAGTATCGGCTGGTGCTCTCACGGTAGCCCGCCAGTCTCATCGATTTCCATCACGGGGGCGTCAAGGAGAATTTGTCTCGGGTTAAAAGGTCAAGTCTTTCGGCGGCAGTTCACTTTCTATTGCCTGCCAGGGTGCCTCATGCCGGATGGCCGCGGAATCGAAGTCTTGGAGTCGTAACAGTGGAATACATCGAGTCAGGTCGACACTATTGGCCGTTTCAAGTCATTTGCGTTGGCGCAACCTTGGTTTTGTTTGCCGCCCTGCAGGGCTGCGCCACCCTGTCAGAAGCCGACTGTCTCACCGCGGACTGGGTGGTGATGGGCGAGGTCGACGGCCAGGAGGGCAAACCTCTTTCGGTGTTGAACGACTATCGGCGTCAGTGCGCCGACTACGGAGTGGTGCCGGACTCGCAGGCGTACATGGAGGCGCGCGAGCGTGGGCTCACCCGCTTTTGTACGCAGAGCAATGGTTATCGGCAGGGCCGTACCGGCGCGCGGGACCAACGAGTCTGTCCAGCTACGCTCGAGCCTGAATTCCGGAACGGGCATCAATTGGGGAATGCCGTGTACACGTCGCTTACCGCGCTCAGAAGCAGTGGCGACTCGATCCGTTTCGCCCGGACCGAAATCGCGGAGTTGAGATCCGATATAGGGGACCGGGAGGAATCCCTGCGCTCCGATGACCTCAGCGACGAGGAAGAACGGAAGCTTCGCGACGAGATCGATTCCATGAACCGGCGCATCGATCAGCATGAAGACCAAATTGCCATTTCGACCGGCACGTTGGCACTCGCGATCGCCAACTATCGAGGCGCGGTCGAGGCCGCCCGCCGCGAAGGGTACGACGAGCCCATGGAAACGGAATTGCTCCGGGAGCTACAACGGCTCGCGCGGTAAAGTCGCGCTCGCAGGGCGCAGGCTCGCCGGTGGCCGATCGCGTCAGCAGACCCTAATCCAAATCCAGGCCGAACAATTCGATCGCGTTGGTCCTGCCGATCCTGATCCGCTCCTCCTCGGAGATTTCCTGCGTGGCGTCGTACCAGTCAGCGGCATCCTGCATGCTCTCGAAGGGGTAGTCGGCGCAGAAGAGCACCTTGTCCGCACCCATCACGTCCAAGGTGTTGCGGAACGCCGGATCGTTGAAGAATCCGCTGGTGGTGACCACGAAGTGATCCAGAAAATACTCGCCCAGGGGCCGATTGCCGCGGTAGTCGCGCCGCGAAAACCGCATGCGGGCGTCGATCCGCCACAGCCCGTGGGGAATGAACTCGCCCAGGTGGCCGATGATGATCTTGAGATTCGGATAATCGTCGAAGAGTCCCGAGCCGCACAGGCGCAACGAGTGGATCGAGGTCTCGACCGCGAAGCCCCAGGGCGCGCTCATGAGCCAGGGGTGGCCTTCGTAGTTCTGCACCCGGGACGGGATCTGCATGCGCGGATGCAGGTAGAACGGCACTTCGAGTTCCGACACTGTGGCCCAGAACGTGCGGTACTCGGGAATGTCGTAGTAGATGGCCGAATCCGGCACGTCCTTCTGCGTAAAACCGTTGACCATGGCGCCCTTGAACCCCAGTTCGCTGACGCAGCGCGTCAGTTCCGCCGAAGCGGCGTCGGGGTCCTGCATGGGCAGCGCCGCGAGGCCCCCAAAGCGGTCCGGATGCCGGGCCATGGCCTCGGCGATGGCGTCATTGCCCTTCTTCGCCACGCGGATCGCCTCCTGGGTGTCCAGGATGCCCTGAATGCCGGGCGCATTGAGGGACAACAGTGCGAACTCGATGCCGGTCTCGTCCATGGTGTCGAGACGTCGGGCACCGACATCAAGTATCTGCACGGTGAAGTCGTCCCAGCGACCGGAGTCGCCGGCGAAGCTGCGCGTCTCCGAAACTGTCTCGGGGATCGCCATGTGTTCCTCGAATGCGATTTTTCCTTGCATCGCTGAGTTTCCTTGTGGACTTGCTGGCTCCGCGCACCCCCTCCGGCGAGCGGCGGTGAATTATACCGACCTGCCCTGCCCGTCCATAGTCAAGATTTGCCTCGATTGACGTGCCTCGCCTTCGAG
This sequence comes from Candidatus Rariloculaceae bacterium, assembly GCA_965262365.1. Taxonomy (GTDB): domain Bacteria; phylum Pseudomonadota; class Gammaproteobacteria; order Steroidobacterales; family Rariloculaceae; genus UBA6522. The sequence goes on along the minus strand of OZ253541.1, from coordinate 79,819 downwards.
CGAGGGTTGACATCCCCGCCCCAAATCCACGCTAATTGCCGCTTCCACAAACCAATCCGGGGAACGACCATGCCCAGACGCTACGACGAAGGCACGCTCAATATGGAAATCATTCGCGATACCGCCGAGCGGTGCAAGAACTGGGGGCGTTGGGGTCCGGACGATGAGATCGGTACGCTGAATTTCATCACCCCCCAGGACATCGTCGCCGCCGCCGGGTTGATCCGAAAGGGCAAGATCTTCTCGCTGGCGCTCAATTTCGATAACAAGGGTCCGCAGAGCGGCCTTTGGGGCAACCGCTTCAACCCGATCCACACCATGACCGCCACTGGGACAGACGCTGTGGCGGGCAACCAGGACGAGGGAAAGTTTCGCTATGCCGACGACATGATCTCGCTGCCGCTGCAGTGCGGGACCCAGTGGGATGCCCTCGGGCATATCTTCTACGGCGACAGGATGTGGAACGGCTACGATGCCCGGCTCGTGGACAGCAACGGCGCCCGCAAGAACGCCATCGACAAGATCAAGGACCGTGCGGTTGGCCGCGGCGTGCTGCTGGACGTGGCGAGGTACGCGGGCGTGGAGTCATTGGACGAGGGCATGGCCATCACCAACGCCGACCTCGATGAGACCGCGGAGGCCCAGGGCGTGGACATAAGGCGCGGCGACTTCGTCATCGTGCGTACGGGCATGATGGGCCAGCGGCAGCGCGCGGGCGACTGGGGCGGTTACGCCGGTGGCGATGCGCCGGGGATGGCGTTCGAAACCGCAAACTGGATCTACGAGAAAGAGATTGCCGCGATCTGCGCCGACACCTGGGGCTGCGAAGTGCGCCCCAACGAAACCACCGAGGCGCAACAGCCGTGGCACTGGGTGGTGATCCCCATGATCGGCATCACCATGGGTGAGATCTTCGTGGTCGACGAACTGGCCGACGACTGCGCCGAGGACGGGGTCTACGAGTTCTTCTTCTGCGCCCCGCCGTTGCCGATCACCGGCGGGTGCGGCTCGCCGCTCAATCCCATCGCGATCAAGTAGTGGCCGCCGACAGCCGAGTCGCTGTGCCGGAGTCCGGCAGAATCCGGACTGCAATCACCCGACTGTTGGACATCGATCACCCGATCCTGCTGGCTCCAATGGGGGGCATAGCCGGCGGCGCATTGGCGGGCGCAGTCTCCGCCGCCGGGGGGCTGGGCTTGATAGGCGCCGGCTACGCCGACCCTACGTTTGGCTATGGCTCCGCCGACTGGATCGGGAGCGAGTTCGACAAGGCAGGCGGCCAATCGGTCGGTATCGGCTTTATCACCTGGTCGCTGGACCAGCGGCCCGGAGCGCTCGACGCCGCGTTGGAACGGCAACCGCGGGCCGTCATGTTGTCCTTCGGCGACATTGCGCCCTACGCCTCGAAGATCCGGGACGCCGGAGCGATACTGATCTGTCAGGTCCAGTCGCTGAAAGATGCCCGGGATGCGGTAACCGAGGGCGCCCAGATTATCGTCGCCCAGGGCACGGAGGCCGGCGGCCACGGCGCAGACCGATCCACGCTGCCGCTGGTTCCGGCGATCGTCGATACGGTCGCTTCGGTCCCGGTCGCCGCGGCCGGTGGAATCGCAGACGGCCGAGGCCTGGCGGCCGCGCTGATGCTGGGTGCCGAGGGAGTGCTGATCGGCACCCGTTTCTGGGCCACGCAGGAAGCGCTTGGGCATCCCAACCAGAAATCGCTGATCGAACGGACCGGCGGCGGCCACACGCTGCGAACCAGCGTGTTCGACACGGCACGCGGCCTCACCTGGCCCAAGCCCTATACCGGACGCGCGATCCGCAACGCCTTTACCGAGACCTGGCATGGCCACGACGACGAACTACGCTCCGAAGGACCCACCATGCGCGAACGCCTCTTCGCGGCCAGCCGCGACGGCGATACGGAGACGGCGGTCACCTACGCCGGCGAGGGGCTGGATCTGATCAACGATCGGCCCGCCGCCGGCGAGCTTGTCGGGCGGATCATCGATGAGGCGATACACGCGCTGACCGCGACAGCAGCCATGCTTGCTACCGATTGATCACGAATCGCGGGAGAAGCGCGCCGCGCTGTCCACTTCGCGGACGGCGCTTGCTCAGGCCTGTCGTCGCCATAGACGCTCTTTCGTCTGCTCGTCGAATATCCTGTCGGCGGAGACCAGTCTCATGTTCTCCAGGACTGCCTGAGCAAGCAGGATTCGGTCCCACGGATCGCCATGGTCCCAGTCCAGGTTTGCCGCGTACAACAGGTGCCGCGACGTAAGTCCCACTTCCCTGAAACCTGACGCAATCGTCGCTTGATGCACTTCCAGCGACCCCAACGGAATCCGCCGGCGCCTGGCCTTGAATACAAGCTCATAAAGGCTCACCGGACTGAAGAAAACGTCATTGGCAACGTCGCCAATGAGCGAGCGGGCATGTTCCGGCAGCCTCGGATTCAACGTCAGCGCCCAAAGCAGGGCGTGGCTGTCCAGGAGCAGCCGCACGGCCGAAGCTACGGCCTCGCAATACCCAAACTGTCGGTCAGGCGGCCCTCAAGCGCCGCCTGGTCGCGTGACGAGAGCGGCTCATCCAGCGCTGCGGTCAGCGCCTCGATGGCCTCCTCGCTCATCATGTCCTTCAACACGCCCAGTCGGCGCTCGCGCCGGTTTCCCAGGGGAACCAGTTTCGCAACGGGCATCCGTCCGCGCGCAATCACTACTTCTTCGCCCCGCTCGGCCCGGCCGATCATTTCCGCAAGCCTGGCTCTGAACTCGCTTACCGTGACGGCTGAGGAAGCGGAAGATGTTTCGCTATTGGGAGAAAAATCACTGGCCATGAGGCATTTGCTCGATCACGCGGCAACAATCCAGGACCCGACTTGAGGCTTCAACGTATCAGAACCGGCTGGCTTGTACAAATGATGTACAAGCAATGTTTCGTGCGAGCATCGCGCTACGAGGATGAATGTACAGCCCGTCGAACGCCGTCGGATAGCGCACCTTGTGATGAACACCGTGGAACAGTTTCATCATCAGGGGACGATGGACTATTTCGACTCCTGTTGCGCCCTTACATAACTCTCAAGCACGCGGTTGATACGTGTCTGATAGCCCTTTCCGTGCGCACGGAAAAAATCCAGCACGGACCGCTTGATGCGCATGGTGATCTGTTCCGTACGATCGGGTTCCACGAGCGACGCGTTGCTCCAGAACTGCTCGTCGAGTTCAGGAATATCGCTGAAATCGATGTTTTCGTCCTTCACGGCCCGAATCTGCTGTGGCGTGAGCGGTCTATCGTAATCGGTCATGGTATGCCTGCCTTTCCTTGCGCGACGCTGGCCGGCCCGATAGCATCGATGGAAGCGAGCAGGGTCATCGCGGGCGCGGCAGGCGGGTCGGGACCCCGGCTGAAAGGAGCCGTTATGGGTAACGGGTAGCGCATATACTTTGCGAATTATTCCGTCCGCCGAACCGGGAAGCATGCCGATGCACGAGGGATTTCTGCCGCACGATTCGTTTCGCGACCTTGTCCAGGCCGCCGTCGAGAGAATCGTCGTGACGGACAATCTTGACGATTTTCTCGCCTGGTTCAGCGCCGAGGTGTACCGGCAATGCCTATTGGCGCGCGCACCGATGGATGCAAGCGAGACCAGGGTTCTCGCCGCGCAGCTCGGCCGTTCGCTCTGGGGAGCGACGCCCGCGCCGCATAACGATTTCAGGCCGCAACCGCTGCCCAAGCCGGGCCGCAACAAGCCGTGCTACTGCGGCTCGGGCGTGAAATACAAGCGCTGCTGCGCTCGCTTTCCGACGCTGCCGGCCACGGGTTCGGCCGAACTCTGGCCGACCGTGCTCGATGCGCTGCCGCAGCGAGATTGCAGGCAAGTCGTCGCGTCCGGGCGCGTGCCCATCGAAAGCCTGATCGTTGCGGCCGAGGAATCCAGGGACATGGGCCATTCCCGAAAGGCCATCGGTTTCCTGGAGCCGAGCTTCGGCGACAAGCTCGCCGGCACGGGACACCATTACGATTTTGCCCTGTCGCTGCTCTGCGACCTTTACGACGATACGGGCCGGACGCGGAAAAAGACGAGGCTGCTCGAGAGGATAGTCAGGCAAGCGCCCCGATCCGAGTTGCGCTCCGAGGCCTTTCAACGCATGGCCACGATCCGGATGGACCGCGGCGACCGTGCCGGCGCCTGGGAGGCCTTTCGCCGGGCGCAGCGCGACACGCCCGGCGACCCGGCGATCGGCATGCTCGAAGTCAACCTCCTCCTGGCCGAAAACCGGCCCGAGCGGGCGCGTGAGAGCGCGCGCGTCTGGCGCAGGCGCCTGATGAAGCTGAGCGCGGAGGAATTCGAAGGCGCGATCGCATTCCTGACGGCAGTTGACAAGGACCCCTACGGAGCCATGGCGCAAACGTTCATCGATGCAACCGGCGGTGCGGGCCAACGGCTGTTCGAGGCACTGCCCGGCCTTGAGGAGCGCCCGCTGCCGCGGTACGAAATCGCCGCCGTGCCGGCGCTCGATCCCGGCGGCGACTCCGAGGCGGAGATCGAGGAAATCGCGAGCCAATTGCGCGGCATGGGCATACCGGAAGAGGATGTCCGCACGATGGCGCCGGAACTGCTCGAACAGGCTCGGAGCCTCGAACGCGGCGACGGTCCGCTTGACGAGGCGCTCGACGCGCACTTCACGCTCGAGACGCCGGAGCGGTTGCGGGTCCTGGAAGCGGACTGGCACGCCATCTATTCGCCAGCCAAGCCGTTCTCCGTTGACGATGTGCCGCGGCAGGCCGCGTTTCTCTGGGACCTCGGCGCCGAGGATGTCTGGATGGGCTTCCTGGACCGGCATTCGGAAGCGTTCGACAGTGTCGATGTTCTGGACGATCTCGCCACGGCCGTGGAACTTCATCCGATGTGCGATTCGATGAGTTTCCGGGAAGCAATGCAGACGCCTCTGGTCGAACGCGGCGCACGCATCGTACGACAAGCGGTCGTAGAAGCCGGCACGCCCGGCGACCGGCGCTTGCAATGGGCCGACGCCCGGAACCGGCCCGGACTGCGTTGCCTGGCACGCGCCCAGTCCCTGGCGATGCAACGGGGCGACAACGAACGGGCGCGGGCGCACGCGGAACTGCTGCTCGCGCTCAACCCCGGCGACAACCACGGCATGCGCACCTCGCTGATGAACATCTACCTGAAAACGGGCGAGGACGAGGCGGCGGTGGCGCTGGCATCGCGTTTCGAGGACGACATGTTCGCGGAACTGCCCTACGGCCGGGTCCTCGCGCTGGTTCGAATGGACCGGTTGGACGAGGCATCCGAAGCTGCCCGGCACGCAGTGAACGCCTTGCCGGAAGTCCGCCGCTACCTGATGCGCGAGCGGGCGCGCCAGCCCCGCATCGAGCCATACGGCGTCGCGCTGGGAAGCAAGGAGCAGGCCTGGATCTATCGGGACGAGATGCGCGATGTCTGGGTGGGCGAACCCGAAGCGATGGCGCTGATCAGGCGGACCCGGCCTTCGCAAGGCGCCCGCGGCTGAACGGCGTACTGCCCGCGCGCCGATCTGCGGCCGCCCGGTCCCGGCACTCCCTTCAGGTCAGCGATTGTTGTTGGTCAGACTAGACCGACACGGATTTGTCGGATTATCCGGTCACGGTTGAGGCCGAATTGGTCACATTGTTTTGCTTTTGCCGACCATCGCAGGCCGGTCGCCGCGACGGCGGTTGGGCGATGGAGGGGCACGACCCGGTCCGATCCGAAGGATCGGCCGGCGTTGGCGGGTCCGTTTGGGCGCGGATTCAGAACGGGCGGGGTTCGCCGAACAGGTGCAGCTGGCGTTCGTGGCAGGACTCGGCGGGGCACGGGGGCGGCCGGATGGATTCTGCGTGGCGCCTGATCTGGCCGTAGTAGCGGCCTTCGAAGTCATAGGCGATGCGTTGCAGGCACTCGGCCATGTGCGCGGCGGCCTCGTCGCTGATCTGCTCGGGCCGGGGATCGGGATCGATCATGGCCGCAGATCCTCGACGGCGCGGGCCAGGTGTTCGGCGTCCACGGTACGCGCTTGCTCGACCGCCGCGGCCGAGAGCGCGTAGTGGGCGATGCGGTTGATGAGCCGCGGCAGTCCGCGGGCGGCCTGGTACAGCGCCTCGATGGCGGGGGGATCGAACAGGGGCATTTCGCACCCGGCCAGGCGCAGCCGGTGGGCGAGGTAGGGGTCCAGTTCCTCGCGCTCCAGCCCGCGCAGGTGGTGTTGAACGATGAGTCGCTGTTGCATCGATTCGTGCACGGCCATGCTCAGGCGCCGGCGCAGTTCGGTCAGTCCGATGAGCACCAGGCACAGCCTGGGGGCGGAGTCCATGTCGAAGTTGGTCAGCAGCCTGAGGTCCTCGATCACGTCGGCTCTGAGGTGGTGAGCCTCGTCGATGACGAGCACCGGTTGTTGCTTGGCCTCCCCGACCAGGCGGGTGATCTCGGTCTGGATGGCGCGGTAGGCCGCGGCGCGGGCGTGCTCGGTAGGCAGGCCCAGTTCCCAGCCGATGCTCTTGTACATGTCCATCACGTTGCCGGTGGACAGCGCCACGTAGCACACCCGGAACAGCCCCGGGTGCAACGCACCGGTGACGTGGCGGCACACGCTGGTCTTGCCGCTGCCGGACTCCCCGGTCAGCAGCCCGATACCGCGCAGATCGATGAGGTGCTTGAGCCGCGCCTCGGCCTCGCGATGGGAGCCGCAGCGGAACAGCTCGTCGGTGTGCGCGGGGGTTTCGAACGGCAGGCGGGTCAGGGCGAAGTGGCGCAGGTACATCAGTCTTCCTCCTTCAGTCGGCGGATGCTCAGCGGCGAGCGCGGCGGTTGCGGCTCCCCGGGCTCGATGCGCCCGCAGCGGCGCTCGCGTTTCACGGCGGTGTTGGCGTAGGCGTCCAGCGGCGTGGCCAGGCCCGCGGGACGTCCCTCGTGCACCAGTTGCAGCGCCCGGGTGGGCGGGGCGGCCGGATCGTATCGCACGGTGACGGTTTGCCCGATGAGGATCGCGTCGGCCTCGTAGAGGCGCCCGTGCAGACTCAGGGTGCGGTCCTTGAGCACGCGGCGTTTGGTCTCGAACAGGAACAGCTCGTCCAGATCCAGCCCGGCGGCGTCCGGGTAGCGCACCTCGGCGGCGGTCCCGGCCCAGCGGTCCAGCGGGGTCTGACCGTCCAGTCCGCGGTGCGGGGACTGATGGTATTCGCCCTCCACCCAGCCGGCCAGCGCACGGTTCAACGCCTCGATCCCGTCGATCGAGCCCACATCCAGATGGCGCAGCCAGCCGGCGCGCAGGGTGCGGAACCAGCGTTCGATCTTGCCCTTGCCGGCCGGTTGATACGGGCGGGCGTGGATGAGCGCAATGCCGAGCTTGGCGCACACCAGCGCGAGGTGGCGGGAGCGGTAATTCGCCCCGTTGTCCACGTAGAGGCGCTCGGTGAGTCCGCGGCGCAGCAGCGCGTGCTTGAACACCGGCAGGAACGCGGCGGTGTTCTCGGCGAAGGCGAACGCGGCGTGGGGAATGACGCGGGTGGCGTCGTCGATGAAGGCGATGAGGAAGGTCTTGCGCCGGCGGCGACCGTCAGGGACCTTCGGCCCGTGCATTACATCGCTCATCCAGAGTTGGCCCGCCCGGCGATAGTTGAAGCGGCGCCGGTCCGTGGCGGGTCCCTGCGCGGCGGCCCGGCCCGTCAGCCCCTCGCGGCGCAGCAACCGCTGCACGGTGGACGCCGAGGGCATCGCCGCCTCGCTCACCAGCCCGTGCTCGGCGGCGTGGGCGATGACCGCGCGCACGGAGTAGCCGGGGCGCCGGGTCTTGATCGCCACCAGCGCCTCGGCGACCTCCGCGGGCATGCGCCGGGGCCGGCCCAGGTCCGAGCGACGTTTCGGGTACAGCGCCTCGAAGCCACCGTAGCGGTACGTCACCAGCCACTTGCGTATCGTCTCCGCGGCCACCCGGGTGCGGTGCGTGCCGGGGATCGCGTAGGTCCCGGCGGCCTTTTCTTTCAGCTTCTCACCGATGCCGCGGGCGCCGCGGGGCAGGTGCGCCAAGTCCGCGATCAGCCCGTAGCGGAACAGCGCCACGGCCTCTCGCAGCTTCTCGTCGTGCTCGGTCATGGTCTCGGCGGCCTCCCCGGGGTCTTGCGCGGTTCACGGTGGCCACGTTAGCGCCTGCAAGCCGGTGGATCAGGCCCCGTCCCGTGTTGGACGACCGCCAGAGCGGTCCCCGGCGCCGGCACGTCAGGACAAAAGCCCAACGGCGGCGCCAGCCGCGCCAGGCGCCCCTCGCACCGCCCGCGCAGCCCCACCAGCACCGCCTCGGTCTTGAGCCGCTCCCGGAACGCCCCAACTTCCGGGGGACACTTCAGGAACCGCTCCGGCCACAGCCCCCGAACCGCCGCCAGGTTCCGATGCACCGCCCGCACCCGGCGGCCCAGCCAGCGCATCGCCCCGGGCAGATGCACCGCGTCGCGCCGCAGCGCGTCGGCCGCCTTGGCGAGACTGGGCGCGGCCTCCGCCTCAACCACCGCCTCTTCGACCGCCTGCAGCGTGCCCCCCAGCCTCGCCGCCAGGCAATCCGGCAACCGGCTGAACGTCATGTGACTCTCAGGACAGTACCAGCGGGCAACGCGCGTCCCGCGCGGGCGCTTGCGCGGGTAGGTCCCGTGGCGGGCGAAGGAACAACCGCCCCGCGGATGGTTCGGACACCGCTCAAGGGTTGCATCGCGCCATGCACGGCGTTTAACGTATTGCTCGCCGGTAAGCCCCGTTGGATACCGAAGCTGCACCGGCCACGGCCCGGCGGGAATCGTCGTCCCGCGCGGGCCACCCTCCCTTTCCATCCAGGAAGCGCTCAGGTTAACCCAGTGCCCCGCCCCCACGTCGGTCGCGCCAGCACCGCGTTATCCACCGCCTGCCCACCGGCGACAGGGCTGACCAAGGGCCCGCGCCCGTGGACAGCCCGTGGATAACGCTACGTCAACGCCGACTTGGCCGTGCCGGATTAATCCACCACGTCAGACGTTTCACCAGGAAGATAAACCGACCAAAAGGCTCGGTGGTTCAGTGAAAGAATGTGCCTAACAACAGCGATAGTCGATCAGGCCCGCATCCACGGCCTCGCCATCCATTGCTCCACCGTCGGAAGCTCACTTGTGCGTGCCAAACATCATGTCCCAATACTGGAAAATCGACGCGATGGTGGTGTTGACGTGCTTGTAGTGATGACGGTCATGCCGTATCACCCAGTAGTTCGTGAGCTTGAATGCCGGGTGCGGCAGCACAAGACCGGTATGCACGACGATATTCACGAGCGCGTGCACGACGAGCACCGTCACAAGGGACGCTACGCTGATCGGCCCGACAACGGCTATGCCCAGAAACAGCGGAATCAGCGCCGCGACGAGTTCCATAGGATGAATGTACAGCCCGTCGAGCGCCGTCGGATACCGCACCTTGTGATGCACACCGTGGACCAGTTTCATTATCAGGGGGCGATGAAGCAGGCGATGCAGGAAGTAGTACAGGAGGTCGTAAAGCAGAAGTGAGGCCAGCACCTCGCCGAAGAACAACGCAAAGCCCGGCATGGCATCGTAAAACAGATACTCCGCCCCCACGTACAACACCGCGAAATAGATCGCGAGCGACAGCATCAGGTTCATTGCAATGTTGAGATACCTGGGGACAACGGGCAGAGGATCCCGGAGCGGTATTTCGCACGCTTCCACCCGTCCCGCCTCGGCATCCCGGCGAGTCTGTTCCAACCAGCGATGCTCATTTTGGCCCAACGGAGCGTGGTTGAATGCGGATGTCGCAATTCTGCGCAGACGGACAGTTATAGTGAATTTTTCCGGTTTATAAAAATCTTGTAAACCACCATAAGTTCACTATAACTGACATCAGTGGCCACCCTGGACGCGAGCTTCTTCCCCGTTCGTTTCGATCCGCTTACGCCACTGGAAAATCGATACCTGAGGGCCATGGCCGAACTTGGCGCGAGGCCGCATCGCTCCGGGGAGATATCAGATCAGTTGGGCAAAGAAGTCAATTCGCTTGCCCCTTTACTGCCTTTTGTTAGCGCGGACCTCGATTGCGGCGCAACGCTCCATCAGCGCGTCGAACGGCTCACTTTCGTCGAGCAGCATGCCATCGGCCAGCATTCTTTCGTAATCGTCGGCCAGCACTCGATGAGCGGCTCCGGAGGGCACGAGTTGCAGCCCACCCGAGACGGCCGCCGCGTAGTCGATGCGCTCGCCACGGGCATCGTTCTCGACGAAGAAAATCGCCTTGTGGCGGGCCACTGAAAGGGCAAGCATCCGGTCCGCCAGCGCACTTGCCGCAATACCGGCTTCGTCGAGGCGTGCAAGATCGTGCCAGTGCCGCGACAGGCGTTCGCCCCGGCGCCTTTCCTGGCGGCAGTAGACATAAATTGCGGTAGCCTTTTCCCAGAAGGTCCGTTCCGCCAGCATGGTGTTTGGGCGAGCCCGGGGAAAAGTGAGATCGGTCAGATGCGCTGCCGCGTCGCACCCGACCGGCGAAACCCTGTTCGGTTCACCCGTGGACCGCGCGCCGAACTCGACCATGACCTCGGGACGCATGAAACCCGCCTCCTCGAACAGCGGCTCGTATCCAACATGAAGCCGGTCCCCGTCGGCGCGAACGTCCGCCGGAAAACCGTCGCGCGCGAGTTTGTCCTCGACGTAGGGACGGGCGTGGTCCTGGACCCATTCGGCAAGCCGGGCGCGGATAGCGCGGGTCCAGCGTTTCTGCTGACTACGCGTCGGTGGCAGCGCTTCGTCCCCGGTTCCAGCCACCAGGTCCGGCGCGAAGGCGCGGATGTCGTAAGTGATGTCGACATCTTCAGAGAAACGTCGGATCGCGCGCCAAACCTTCGACAGCGACGTGCCCCCCTTGAAAACCAAATGCTCGCCGAATGGTGCGTCGAACAGCACGCCGAGCGTGGCCACGACCCAGATGTCTTTCTCCAGAAGATGCGCCTTGTAGCCGGTGTTGCGCTCCGCCACCTCCAGGGCGTCGCGACGGTCGAGTTCCGGTAAATCCTGGTAGCGCGTCTCAGCCATGCGAAAGGCGGGCGCTCAGGGGCTCAGCCATCCAGATGGGCATGATGGCCCGCACGGCTGAAAGCTCCTTCAGATCTTCCTCGGAGAGCGTCGGTAGAACCGTCTCCAAGCTGTCCTCGACCTCTTCTGGGCCGAGCCACGCGAGGGCGCGAATGACCTCGCCCGCCTTGCGGTGCGGGGCCGCGAGCTGCCAGCGCGGAGCATGACGCAACTCGACCGCAAGCGCCCCAAAATGCAACCGGCGATTGGGACCGGAAGTGAGATAAACGGCGCGCACCGGATTCTGCGTGGTCAATCCCAGGCAATTGGCGGCCGAGCCGCCGCACGGAACAATCGTTTCGCCCCAGAGCGCGGCAAGAGACCTGAGCGCCTTGCCGACGCTCGGCGCACACTCCCCGAAACGGGTTTGCCTCGGGCGCATGTAGACGCCCTGACAGATCCGCATCAACTTGCCCGAACGGGCGAGACGCGACAGCGCCTGATCGATGGCTGCCCGGTTGCCGAGGTGAAGAAGGCCAGCCGGACACAGCGGCGTCGCTTCCGGAAGGGTTTCGGCATACTCCATGATGCGCTTGGGGAGGCTGCGCATGATCGGAATCTCCTGTCGCGTGTCAGAAATAGAAGGAACAGAATACCATTTTACGTCGCGAATGAATCGCCGATCGATCTTGACGATGTCGAAACCGCCTCGCTGACAGCAGTGGCCACCCTGGCCGTGAGCTTCTTCCGCGTACGTTTTGATCGGCTTACGCCACTGGAAAAGCGATACCTGAGAGCCATGGCCGAGCTCGGCGCGGGACCGCATCGCTCCGGGGAGATTTCGGATCAGTTGGGCCGCAAAGTCACATCGCTTGCTCCAACGCGAAGCCAACTGATCGATCTGCCCGCCTCCGCCCTCAAGGTCTCGATGAACGGGACCCGATCGTTCACTGCCCGCTCAAGCCCCGTGCGCCGTCAACCGAGGATTATCGCCCCTCGATCAATTCGGGCGGCTTTTCCCCGAAGGGCTAACCATCCGGCCTGCGCCCATGGTCGTTCCCGGCGGCCGCGCGGAGAAAGACCCGGCGAATCATCATCCCCACGCACAGCAACGCCGCCGCCAGCCAGGCAAGCGCTGCGCCAAACAGGGTGTTCAGGAAACTCGGCAGCGGCACGCTGAGGAAATAAGCGTACACCGAGATCGGCGCCGCGATCGCCGCCACCGCGAAAGCCAATATCCCGGACCCGCGGCTTGCGCCGGATACGCGGTAAATCAACTGCACGGCAATGGTCAGCGGCATTCCCAGAACCCACATCAGCGGCAACCAGTAAACGATTATCGTTAGGAAAAATTCCAGAGGTCGATCGTCGTAGATGCCGTAGGAGAAATCCCCGACGGCAAAAACGACTTCAACGCTGACGGGCAGCCACAACGACCACAGAACGGTTCGGGCGATCAACCGATTGCGCGCGCCGTCCCGAGTGTGGCTGTGATCAGCGCGGTTCCGGTGGCGGTCCATGCCATTCTCCACAGCGGGGCGGGAGGGACACCCAGAAAGTGTATGTAAGGTCCGTAGACCTTCCGGACGGTTCCGGCCCCTGCAGACGCATTCGGATGACGCCTTCGCTGCTTCCGTAAGCCCGCCGGTAGCGCATTCTGATGGGCGCGAGTTCGACATCGTACGTTTCGGTCAGGCAGGCTGCGACCTGGACGACGATGAAAGGCGCCAGCGAGCCGGTTCGCTGCCAGTCGAAGTATGGTCGCCTGGCGGCACCGGACTGGTCAGTCGCCTTGTAGCTCATTTCTGGTCTTGATTGGCTCATTCGCCGACGAAGTAGCCTCGTCCGCTCATTCCTGGAGAAGTTCGATGATAAACTCGAGGTTGCGTTTCATGGCAAATTTCCCGTTCGAGGCGATTCGGACCGTGAAATTTGCCGCCTATACTCTGTGAGCGTGGTCGAAAAAACTTCGCATACGGGAAGACCAACAGATGTCGCGGCCTGACCCGCACCGGGCTGATCCAAACACGCCCGGCCCAATAAGGGATACCGATTCCCTACCGCCCGATTCGGCGTCACCGCCAGAGTCCGCCGTTGGATGGATTCAACTTGGATTTCAGCAGGTCAACGGCCGGATCGATCACCTGGACCGCAGACTCCGCCGTATCGAAACCACTGTCTGGATCGCCACCGGTTGCGTCATCGCCACGATGGCGATTGCGGGCTATGCCACCTCGCTGGCGCACGAAATGCTCTTGCTGTGGATGCAACAGTAGCCAGAACCAAAATGACTCGGAACTGCGCCACAAGTCATCCTCGTTGACAGCGGTGACCACCCTCGACACAAGCTTTTTCCGGGTAAGCTTCGACCGGACTATCCCGCTTTCAGAGCGACATTTGACCCTCCCGTAGCCTCCGCGGCCAAACGCCCGAGCGCAGTATGACCGATACTGCGGCGCTCACCCGAATTGCTGTTCCCAAGTTGGAGTCGTGCATCTTGGCCAAGTCCTTGGAAACCACGCTATCGATGGCGTATGCCGCGGAAGCGAGGCATAAATTGACAGAATGTAGCCTGCTGGCTACATTTCGCGCATGTTCGAGGTTCGCAAGACCGTTACTTCATCGTACGACGTCGCCGAGCACCTACGCACGCCGGAGGAAATGGCCGCGTATCTGGAAGCTTGCATGGAGGAGGCCAACGGCGACGCCGCATTCATCGCCAGGGCGCTGGGGGACATTGCCCGCGCCAAGGGCATGTCACAGGTCGCATGCGACGCTGGCCTGTCCCGTGAAAGTCTCTACAAGGCGCTTTCTGGAGAACGCAATCCGACGTTGGGCACCGTTCTCAGGGTCATCGGCGCGCTGGGGCTGAAGTTGCGGGCCGAAGCGGTGCTCGATTCGGAGGTTGCCGAACAGTTATAGTGAACTTATCCCGGTTTATAAAAATCTTATAAACCACGATAAGTTCACTATAATTGCTGCCATGGACCCAGTAAGCAATCCCTACGCGCCGGGCGCCGGATCGCCGCCGCCCGAACTGGCCGGCCGTGACGAATTGAGCAGCGCAGTCTCGGTTGCCCTCAAGCGCCTGCGTATCGGACGACCGGCCAAGAGCGTGTTGCTTGTGGGGTTGCGCGGGGTCGGCAAGACCGTCCTGCTCGGTCGCATGCGAACTGATGCGGATGCGTGTGGAATGACTACGTTGTGGGTCGAAGCTCCGGAGGGTCGCTCGTTGCCGGCGATGCTCGCGCCGCAATTGAGAGTCGCGCTCCTCACGCTGTCGCGTAATGAGCGAGCGAAGGAACTGGCGGCCCGAGCGCTTCGAGGTCTTGCCGGCTTTGCGCGGGCGCTCAAGGTCAAGTATCAGGATATCGAAGTCGCGCTTGATTTCGAGCCTGAACCCGGCCTGGCGGACAGCGGCGACCTCGAACAGGATCTTCAGGCATTGCTGGTAGTCGCCGGCCTGGCAGCCCGCGAAGCTGCGACGGCGCTGGTTGTGTTTGTCGATGAACTACAGTATGTCGAGGAAGACGAACTCGCCTCGTTGATAACCGCCCTACACAGGACCGTGCAACGCAGCCTTCCCGTCGTTCTGGTCGGCGCCGGACTGCCGCAATTGCGCGCCCGAATGGGACACGCCAAATCCTACGCCGAGAGACTGTTCGATTTTCCGGACGTCGGTCCTTTGCCGCCGGATGCGGCCAGATACGCGATCGAGAAGCCGGCCCGTGACGAAGGCGTGGCAATCCAATCCGACGCGCTGGACCGCATTGTCGCCGAGACACACGGCTACCCGTATTTTCTGCAGGAGTGGGGCAAACACGCATGGGACGCTGCGGATGAATCCCCGATCGACCTCGACGATGTCGAAACCGCCTCGCTGGCGGCAGTGGCCACCCTGGACGCGAGCTTCTTCCGCGTACGTTTCGATCGGCTTACGCCACTGGAAAAGCGATACCTGAGGGCCATGGCCGAACTCGGCGCGGGACCGCATCGCTCCGGGGAGATCTCGGATCAGTTGGGCAGAGAAGTCACATCGCTTGCCCCAACGCGAAGCCAATTGATCGCAAAGGGCATGGTGTGGAGCCCGGGACATGGCGACACCGCATTCACCGTGCCGCTATTCGACGGGTTCATGAGGCGGATCATGCCCGGAGAGGAGTGGAAGTCGGGCTAGCCGGAAGTTCCCCGCGTCAGGACGAGTGTAGCGCCCACATACTTCGATTGGCGGCACGTGACGGACAGTCTCGGGACTGTTTTTGACCATATGGGATAGTCCGCGTTTGTAGCGGATATTAGCGCATAATTACTTTACAAAAAAAGCAATCATATTCAATAATCCGTGTTTAAAACGGAAAATAAACTATGATCTATCAGAAGCGTTCCGCGCTTTCCTCGTACGTCACGGAACGACTGTCCGAAGGGCGGGTGGTGTTCACCGCCTCGGAGGCGCAGGCGGCGCTCGGGATCGGTCCGGGCGCGCTTCTCGATGCAGCGGAGCGACAGCAGCGGCGCAAGCACCTGATCAAGCCGCGCCGCGGATTCTATGTCATCGTACCGCCGCAATATCTCCGATGGGGCGCCCCGCCGCCGTCATGGTACATCGATGCGCTGATGGAACATTCGGATCGGCCGTACTACGTTGGTTTGCTCACGGCGGCGGAACTGCACGGGGCGAGCCACCAAGCGGTGATGGAATTCCAGGTGATTACGGACCGTCAACTGGGGACGATTCGGGCAGGACGATCCAATATCGTGTTTCGATACCGCAAGGACATGGAGGCGGTTGCGAGCGGAATCGATGAGCGCAAAACGGACACCGGATACATGAAGATCGCCAGTGTCGAACTGACCGCCCTCGATCTGTTGCGCTATCCGCGCGCCGCCGTAGGCCTTGACCACATCGCCACCGTGCTCGTGGACCTCGGCCAGCGGATCGACCCAGGCAGACTGGCCGCGCTATCGGGAGCATTCGAGCGGTCGGTGGCGCAGCGGCTGGGGCATTTGCTCGACCGGTTGGGCTACGGTGAGTGCACCCGTGAACTGCATGAGGCGCTGACTCGGAGTGGAGCGACTTTTTGGGTGGAACTTGATCCGTTGGAAGGCGCAGGGCGCGACGTTTCGGCGGCGGTGGTCGAACGCGATAAACACTGGCGGATCAAGGTGAGAAGGCCGCCGGAACCGGACATATGATCCCGGCGATGCACATCGTCGCCTGGAGCCGGGTGGCTCCCTGGGCGGCACCAACGGCTATCAAGCGGTACCCGCACGCGCACTGCCTTTAGCACGCGCAATCATTCGCTCGACATCGGCGTTCGTGTTGATCGCGACCAGTTCGACGTCCGGATGCCGCAACGCGAAAACCCTGAAAATCTCGTCCGCAAAGGCCGGCCCGATAGCGTCTATGCGAATGAAATCCAGGCGCACCGTCCTGAATTGCTCCACGCGCGCCAACAATCTCTTGGCCTGTGAACGCGACACCAGTTGCTCGTCGCCGTGGCGCACGGCTCTCACGGGCACTACAGTTTCGGTCACCGCGTAGTCGTCCCCCGAAAGGAAACGATCGAACACTTCCTTGGTCGTTCTGCGAGTTTCATTCCTCAGCTTCATGAACACGGCTGTCCCCGCAACGCTGTCGAGATGCTCCCATACCCAGTCTTCGACGTCCTCGGCCAACCCCGGTTCCATCGGGAACGTCTTGCTCCAATACGACAACGAAGCAAGCCGGTACTGCCTCGCCCGCGTATGCCCCGACCACTCCAGAATTCCCTCCCGGCACAGCCGCCGCAGATGCCCGTTGACGGCCTGCCGGGAGATGCCGAACGCCTCCCGGACAGCCGATGCCACGCTCTCCGGCGACTGTTCCACCCGACCAGCGTGAGTGCTTCTTGCATCTCTTCGTGCGAGCTATTGAGGAGTTTCAGCCAGTGCGAGAGGTTTCGCGGGATACACACGCCATCTGTACTTGCCGCGTCACGGGCGTTCTGGAGCAGTTCCCATATCCAGCGAACCCCCAAAACCGCCCGATTGTCCTCGATCCGGTCCAGGTGCTTGAAAACGGATTGGGCCGTGTTATCTACGAGGTCCTGGGCCCTCGCGTTTCGTAAGTCTTTCGTAATTTTTCGTGTGCCGATTCAGCTGATGCGGAACTGGTTCCGCCAGTCCTTCGTACCGTAAAGAGACTGCGCTCTACCAGACTTCCCCCAACTCCAAGTGAAACCCCTCCAACAGGGGATGACCCGAAACATGGTCCGGAGTGTCCAGCACTTCGACGTCTAGTCCAGGACGGTACACGAACACCTGCCGGTTCAACGGGTCGATCAACCAGCCGAGTTCCGTACCGTTGGCCATGTATTCGGCCATTTTGTCCTGCAGCGTGGCGAGCCCATCCGTCGGCGATCGCAACTCGATCACGAAATCGGGGCAAAGCGGAAGAAATTTCGACCGCTGCTCGGGCGTGACGGACGCCAGGCGTTCGTTCCTCACCCAGGACACGTCCGGCGAGCGTATCGCTCCATTGGGAAGCAGGTACCCTGCGGAAGAATCCACCGCCCGGCCCGTACCGTTCCTTGTCGCCCAACCCTTTAGCTGAAACGTGATCTCGGCGTTTTTCTCGGCGGTTTCCCATCCTGCCGGCCCCATGACGGCCACCCCTCCTTCGGCATTCCGCTCGATACGCAACTCCCTGTTGATACGGCAGAACTCATAGAATTGATCCTCGGTCGGGCAGAGCGCGGGTTGGAGACGGACCAGCAACCCCGCGGTTGCCGGGACATCACGGTCTTGTATTCGGTGTTGTGCGCTGGCCACGGCCCTTACCGGCTCGCTTGAGTGACGAATGGCGCCAGCATACCCCGGTTTCCCTGAGAAGTCAGTCGGCCGAGCGAGGACATCGAGCCATGACTTCCGATGGACACGGGAGATTTCGGCCGCTTACGCGCTAACTCCGTTCCCCAATGATTCCCTCAACCCTTGCCGCCGAAGTCACCGACGCCCTCAGGGACTTCCTCGCCACAGGCTTCGGCCCGGCCAACCCGGTCTTGGCGACGGTAATGGAGGACTCTCTCGCCGACGCGGATACCCTACGCACCTGATGGACCGCGACGAGCCGCTGCGTAGCGTCTGCATCGTCAGCCGCACGCGGAACGAACGCGATGCCATCAAAGACGAATTGAGCGATGCCGAAATACCGGTGGAAGTGCTCGAAGCCGACGCTCCGGATCCCTCTTCCAGTGGCGTCCGCCTCGCTACCATGCATCGTGTCAAGGGCCTTGAATTCGACCGGGTCGTTATCGCGAGCGCGAACGAAGCAACTTTGCCCTTGCCGGCCGCCGTCAACGCTACCGAAGCAGACAGCCCGGAGCGAATCGCCGCCGAAACCGCCGAACGCGCCCTGCTGTATGTCTCCGCAACACGCGCCAAGAAGGAACTGGCCGTGCTGAGCTTCGGAACGCCAAGCTCTTTCTTGACTTGAGCAGTGGACGATCCCTTGGGAGATGGATTGCTTATTTGGGAATCGACCTTCGCAGGGCTTTTGAACGATGTCCGCTATCATGCGCTCGGGTTGCATGATGACTTGATTCGCTGTTACCAGTACGGGCGCACCTACTATAGCCAAACGGGAATTACCGATTGGAAGTATGGCGAGGAAATCCCTCAGCTGTGCGGTACGCCGCCATCGGGGTCAGTGACGGTCATGCGTCCCACACTGTTGTGTCAGCTGAGCGCGGCAGTCAATTGACAGAGAGCATCAGGAAGAACTCTGCAGGTCAGGGGTTGATATCACCAGTTCGTCCCAACTGTCCGGCGGACCTTGATCCAGGTAATTTATTAGCGTGCAGTGCGCGAGGCGGAATCCGGTCTTGAATGTTCGAAAAGCTATAACCACCGGATGGTGGTCATAGGGTCTGCTGCCCACCTAGGGTCGACCATCAAGGATTTCTAGGCAAAGTATGTGTACAGCCCACGTTAACGTCAAGGATGTGTGCGGGTTTCGATTGCCACCTAGGTCTAAGCTCAGTTCTACCCAACGCACTCGGCCTTTTTCGGGCCCTTCATTTCTTGCGTTTCGAGAAACCAACGAACCCGGTCTTGCGTCCCCCCAATCGCATCGCGAACCCGAAAATAGCGCCCAGCATTCGCTCAGTTACCGGTATATGCCAATCCTCATTGTCGCCGCCGATCAACCCAAGGCTAAATTTTGCGAGATCAACTTGCGGGTTCACAGTGTCTACACAAAACGGGTCGTCCGCGCTCGCGTCGTAGGCTTCGAGTGCCTCGTGTCGAAGAACGGCCTCGATCAGCGCCTTCGTCCCGCCCAGGTACGACGAATTCAAATCGATGTCCGTGGCCAGACACCAACTTCGATCGTCCGGCCACACGATATTGGCCGTTTGGTAGAAAAACTCGCCGACGTCAAAGAAGTTCAATGTCAACGCGTCCAGTGGCGCCCGGAACAGGTCCCACTCCCTGTATTGCGTTGACAGGCTGCGGGTCGCGGGAATCCCTTCCCTGTATTCATACGCGAAACCGACCCAAACGCCAAACCAGCAGGGTGCAGCCGTATAGGCATGGGCTGATAGCACTTGTTGGATCACGCGCGCCACCTGCTGCGGCAACCAGCCTTCGTCCGGGCCTGCGATAGGCGCAAGACCTGCGTCCACGCAATATTCGATGGCCGAATCGTCGAAATGCGGCAGCGCCCATACCTGCGGCCACTGCATCAGCCGGTGCGCCGTCGTACCTCGAAGCTCGGCCACTTCGGACCATCGCACCGGCGAACGAACAAGCCGGCCGCCTTTCCTTCGTACCCGCCACGCCGGGTGCAGAATTCTCGCGTAAGCTTCGAATCCGCGAGGCACCACCGCGCTCACCGTCCCCAAGGACGGGTCCAGCTCCTCGACCAGCCATTGCGCCTCCGACGTGTCGTCGACCGCGCCGATGGCACGAGATTGAAGCTGTCGGGGTACCTCACACATCATCAGTGGAGCCTTAGCGCCCCTGTCATCCCAGATGACTCACGGGGAGAGGGAGTAGTGGCTCACTCCACAACTTCGGGCACGCAATCGTACGACCCAACCGGCGAGGTCGTGCGCGCCATGACGCGCTGACCGGTCACCAAGCCCGTGAAGTAGACCGGGTCCTCCGCCGTCCAATCAACCAACAGGTCGCCTTCCTCGTTCACCGACAATCGCTCGGTGAACTTAAGTTTCGGGGAATTGAGAATGCCCGCACCATTTGGAAGCAGAACCCCGGACTCGAACCGCGCCGTTTCGATGACCAGGACCTCGCCCTCCCAGCGGCCTATGGAGTGCCCCAGCGTGCTGGGTTCAACGTCTGAGGGATGCTCGGTCGCACCCATGTCCACCACGCGGACCGAATCCATGAACTCGGCCTGAATCACCAGGTTTCCTCCCTCAGCGCGAATCTCTACCGTATGGCCAGGCTGATCCCACAGTTTCAGCGGACTGCTCGGGCTGCAGCGCAGAACCGGACTGTCAACAACCTCGTCGTAGTCGGCGTGGACGCGCGCACCTTCGGGTGTGAACAGGTGATCGTAGCGGTCCTGCCGCCCGCCGCCGGGGAAGCGTTTTCGAATCCAGTTCCCGGTCACGGTGCCCGGGTTCTCGCCGGCAAAGTGCAGGTTGAACCGAGTCCGCCGATTATCGAGTGTCCGGCCTGTAAAAACCCGGCCGTCCGCGTGGGTGCTGGCGCCGAATTCGCAGCCCAGCGGGTCGCGCCGAGCGGCGACACCTTCGACGATGATCGCCTCGCCCGGTTGAAAACTTTCCTCGGTCACACCCCTGCGCGATAACTGACCCCGGCTCGCCATTTCGCAGGTCCACAGCACCGCAGCTCCAGCCTCGTCCCGAGCTTCAATCGTCAGCGACGAATGGGGGTTACGGAAGTCGAAACTCACCACGGTGCCTTCGATACGGACGGGACTGTTCGGATCGTAGTGGACCGCGAAACCGTGGTGGGCGCCAGCGGGGACTGCGAGTACAACCGGCACGGCCGCGACTGCCATCAAACGCAGGTATGAATAGTTCACTCCATCCCCTCCCAGATCAGTCTTCATGGAACGGCGAGTCCCGCGAACGGGACGCCACTTCGCAAATCAGTCGTCATAGAGTGCCTCCGGTTCGATGGGCAGCCTGACCTCCGTCCCGAGTAGCGCCGAGCGGTCCATGGCCATGGTCAGCATCAGGTTCCTGTGGCCGTCCCGGGCGCTGGCATGGGGCGTTTCAAGCCCCATCACGATACGGCTGAACCAGGACATGGTTTCCTCGCGCATGGGTCCCCAGAACTGATTGTTCCATGTGTCGCCGGGCGGATAGCTGGTGAGGAAGTCCACATGGCGCGGCGTGGGCGGTTCGAACTCCCTCGTCGTGTAACCCGCGGGCAAGGGTTCTTCCGTCGCCAGCACCAGGTCCCGATGGGTGTCCTCCACATCGATCACGCCCTTGGTCCCGACAATGCCGATCTCGATGCCGTAAACGGCGCCCGGCCAGACCACCGGCAGCGCCCAACTGATATTCATGGAAAATATCGTGCCGTCGTCCATGGTGAACAGGCCAAAGGTCGAGTCCTTGGTTCCGAGGCGCGACAGGACCTTGTCCGTCGACCGCGCGTAGACGCTCACCGGGGTCTTGCCTTCCATGAACCACATGGACATGTCCAGGCTGTGGGTACCGGAGACCACCATTGGCGTCAGGTTTCGGCGATTGCGGGTCTTCTCGATGGTGGCAATGGGCACCATGCGATTCATCAATGCACGGGTTATGACCGAATGCACCTCGCCGATCTGACCGGCTGTCAACCGTTCCTTGATAGTCAGGAAACGGCGGCGAAATCGCTGCGTATAACACACGCAGGCATCCACGCCGGCTTGCTCGATGGCTTCGAGAATTTGCGCCGACTCGCGGGCGTCGGTGGCCAGCGGCTTCTCGATGAGCAATTTGTGCCCGCGATCCACGGCGGCCAGTGTCGGGGCGGTGTGGTTGTTCTCGTCCGTCAGGATCATCGCGGCGTTTACTTCCGGCCGGCTGAGCAACTCGTCGAAAGACGTCGTGAAATAGTCGGCGTTGGTCTCTTGCGCCAGTCCGCGCCCGGCCTCTTCGCGGATGTCGCAAAGGCCGAGCCAGCCAACGCCCGGATACTGGCGTGCGCACTGGGCGCGAATGCGGCCAATGGTGCCGCAGCCGACAATGGCAAGACCGATGGGTTCGTGGCTGTTGCTCATTCCGTTCGGTTTCCAAATTTGCCGCGCCTGAAGATACCGTCGTAGAACGTGTAGAGCACCACCAACAACAGGACCGTGCCCAGTTTTCGTTCCCAAAGGACGGTGAGGATGCCCGTATCCTCGAACACGAGCAAGGCTCGGCGCAGATTTTCGTCGGCCAGCGGACCCAGAATCACCGCCAGCACCAGGGGCGCCAGCGGGAAGCCGAAACGGTGCAGGGCGAAACCGATCATCCCGGAGACGAGCATGACGTAGACGTCGAAGATGTTCAGGTTGACGGCAAAGGCACCGATCACACAGATTGGCAGGATCACCGGCATCAACAGCGTCTTCGGCAGGCTGAACAGCTTGACGCAGGGCTTGATCAGGGCGATGGCCATGGCATACATGAAGAAATTCGCGATGATCAGGCCTATGTAGATGAAGTAGATCAGCCCGGGGTTTTCCACCTGGATGAGCGGTCCGGGGACGACACTCTTCAGTTGCAACGCGGCGAGTATGGCTGCGGCCGCGGCATTACCGGGAATACCGAGCGCGATGGTGGGCAACAGCGAGCCGCCCACGTTGGCGTTGTTGGCGACCTCCGAGCATACGATGGCCTCGTAGCTGCCCTTCCCCCACTTGCGGCGCTCCTCTTTCGACGCGCGGCGGCGGCCGATGTCGTAGGCGAAGAACGATGCCACATTGGCGCCCGCTCCCGGGATCGCGCCGATGACGGTGCCGATGATGCCCGAGCGAAACGCCGGGCGCAGGTACTTGACCAGGGCGTTCAGGGACGGCAGAACCGGGCCCACCTCCGAGGGAATCCGGGGCGGACTTTTCTGAGGCAATACGCGAAGGATTTCCGAAATTCCGAACAGCCCGATAAGCACGGGGATAAAGCCGATACCGTCGTCGAGGTAGAAGGAACCGAACGTAAATCGCGATACGCCGTGAATCGCGTCCAGGCCCACGAATGAAACGAGCAGACCGATCCAGCCGGAAATCCACCCCTTGATGGGCGCGTGCATCGACGACATGGAACCGCAGATCGCAATGCCCCAGACCGAAAGCAGGAACATCTCCCAGGAGCGAAACTGCAGCGCGAGGAAGAGTACGGCGGGAATCAGCGCGATCAACAGCAATATACCGACCCAATTCCCTACGAAGGACGCCGAAATCGCCGTACCCAGCGCCAGCCCGCCCTCGCCGCGCCTGGCCAGCGGATAACCCTCGATCATCGTCGGCACGGCATCCGGCGTGCCCGGGATGTTCACCAGCACGGCGGAAATGGCACCGCCGAATACGCTGCCGGTATAGACCCCCAACATGAACATGATCGCCGTGTATTGGGACATGCCCACCGTAAGCCCGATGAGCAGGGTCATGGCCATGGTCGTTGAGAGCCCGGGCATGGCGCCCCAGAGTATGCCCAGAGTGACCCCGACCAGACACGCCAGCCAGAGCCACGGATCCAGCGCGATCAGGACAAGCTGATCCTGGATTTGCGCGAGCGCTTCCACAACCGCGTCAATACCCCGCGGGCATCGGAATGCCAAAGCCGTAGCGGAAGATCATCGCCAGTACTTCCACGGTAACCAGCGCCACGATCAGGCATCGGGCCACGTGAGCCTGCCAGTAGAGCCTGAGTATCCAGCCCACCATGATCACCGAGATCACTTCGTAGCTGCTGATCCGTGCCGTGGCGAACCCCAGCGGCAGGCCGAATTCGAAATTGATCAAACCGACCAGCAGCACGTACGCCGTCACCACGGCCATGAGCAATCCGGTGCGTTGCGCTTCCCCCACTCCGCCGATCGTGCGAAGGGCGTTCGCACAACGCCGCGGCAACCCCGCGATAACCTCGGCTCCCGCGAATGCACCCAACGTCGCACCCGCCCGAAACGCCCGCCAACCGAGCATCGCGGCCATGGCGAAAAGCGTCGCGCCGGTGATTAACGGGAACAGGCCGGGCGCCGTGTAGATCGATCCGGGCACATCGAGCCGGACGGAGAAAATCACGGCCAGTGCGGCAAAAAGGCCGATAACGACTGCGGCGGCGAGGTCCCTATTGGGTGTCATGGATCGGGAGGACGCGATAACCCGGCGGCGGCCACCATTGATCGAACTCGTCCGGCTGAGGAAGACCCAGTTCCTCGGCTGTCCTCGCACCCGGGATCATCAGTTCCTCGAATACATTGGCGGAAATCGTTTCAAGCTGCGCGGCGCGACGGTCGGCGTCCGGACCGAGCAGAAGATCGACGGCGAAATGGCGCTCGGCGACCTGCGCGCGGAACGCTTCCGAGCGTACGGCCGCGGCAAATGCGGCTTCCAGTTGACGGATGATCTCGGGTGGCGTGTCGCGTCGAATCCCGAGGTTGTACGCGCCGCTCGGGGGCAGTTGGTTGCGAATGTCCGGGATAAAGTTGACCAGCGACGGCATGATGCGGCCGCTGGGCGTGGCGATGTCCGCAAGACTGGTCTGCTGCAGCGGGACGAGTTGCCCGGCATCGACGTACTGGATGTGCTCGTGCACACCGCCGCCGGTGATGTCGACCTCGCCGTTGAGGCCGGCCAGCGTCGCCAACTGGCCGCTGTTGTAGGGCACGTACCGCAGCTCGATGCCCGCGGCGCGCGCCACCACCGCGGCGAATTCGTGCCACTGTCCGCCGGTACCCGATGTGGATATCGTCAGCCCGCCGGGATCCGCCCTGGCCGCCTCGACCACGTCGGCAAAGGACTTGAAGGGCGAGTCCGGGCGCACCGACCAGCTCGCGGACCCCGACGCCGCGCGCATGTAGTACCAATCCCGCCAGGACACCGAATCGCCGCCGCCGCTGATGCGCGAGTACTTGTTGAAGTTCGACGCGCCGATCAGCGTGTAGCCGTCAGCGGGGCGGTTCAGTACGTAGCGCGTCGCCACGGCGCCCGCCGCGCCGGGACGGTTGACCACGTTGATCCGCCAGCCGGTGGCGCCGGCCATCTCGGCGGCCAATGCCCGCAGGATCGTATCCGTTCCGCCGCCGGGCGAATACATGACCACCAGCGTGATGGGTCGTTCCGGCCAGGCGGCTGAAGCCGGCTGGATCAGTCCCCCGAACAACATCGCGAAAAGGACCAGGAACAACATCAGCCAACCCGGGGCGCCGCGGTCTTTTTGGGCACGGACGGCGAAAACCGGCAAGCAGTATGGACTTTCAATCGATGGATCGGGCACCACGTTACTCCCTTGGTGCATCGTTCTGATCAACGCGCTGTCCACGTTGACCCCGGCATGATCGTCGGTCCGCTGTTCAATCATTCAACAGGACCGGGAAGTACCATGAACGAGATTACACGAATCGGCGTGGAATTGGGCACGGGCGTTTCCCGCCCTTGCGCCTGCCAGGGCACAGGCGAGCGGCACAGGCGAGCGGTTGACCCCACCGAAACATGGCCATACCGTGAAGGTATGGCCAGTGTAACCGTGAAATCGACTTATTCTCTCGATGTCAAAACCGTGCGGCAGTTGGAGCGTCTGGCGAAGAGTTGGAATACCTCCAAGTCCGCTGCGATCCGCCGCGCCATCCAAACGGTGGCGCATCAGACTCTCCCAAGGGAAAACACGGAACTCGATGCGCTTGATCGCTTGCAGCATCTGCTTGCCCTGGGTCCGGAAGACGCGGCTGCCTGGGAACGGGAGATGCAGCGGGAACGGCGGACGACGGCGTAGCGAAGTGCGCGTCGAGCGCCAGCGTGATACATCTCGATACCAGCTTTCTGATCCGCGCGCTTGTTCAAGGCTCGCCGGAAGATACGACGCTGCGGGAGTGGATCGCGACGGACGAGTCCCTGCGGACTTCCGTCGTTTCAAGCCGCTTGGACTGACTTTGGCTTAACGCCTCCTGATTTTGATCATTTTGATCGATTAGTTCAAAATAATCGGCTCCAGGCAATGATTGGAGCACCGATGATGGAAAAAGCCATTCCTGCCGCCGAGGCCAAGACGAACTTCGGCGCACTGCTTGATAGGGTACAGCGCGAGCCTGTCAGGATATCGAAGAATGGCCGGCCGGTCGCCGTCTTGATGTCGATGGATGAGTTCGATACTCATCAACGACTCAAGCTCGAGCGGCTCCACCGCGAGGTGCAGTCCGGGCTTGCGGATCTGAAAGCCGGCAAGGTGGTCGACGGCGCTGAAGCCTTCGAGGCCGTGGATCGAGAACTCGGAGATTGATGCCTCGCTACGACGTTACGCGGCGGGCGCTGGCCGACCTGCTTGATATCGCCCGTTACACCAGGGAATCCTGGGGCCGAACGCAGGCGCAACTCTATCGTGAGGAGATCGAGCTCGGTTTCCAGAAGCTCGCACTGTCGCCCGGCCTGGGTCGTGCGAGGGCGGACGTGGCACCCTCCGTACGGTCGTTTCCAATCGCTCGGCATATTGCCTTCTACGTCGAGAGGGAAGACGGGATCACGTTGCTCCGCGTGCTTCACCCTGGTATGGATGTTGCCCGCGCTTTCCCGGAGAAGGATTAGTCGGCCAGGAGCTTCCCACCGGAAATCGGTCAGCGCAATCCCCTGTGCTAGAATCCGACGCCGATTGAAACGGGTGAGGTATCGGCCTCACCTTGTTTCTCTGGCCCAACATTTCGCACTAACACAGACGCAGAGGATCGAGCATGGCGAATTTCGGCACGGTTGGATTGGACTGGCAGCAGCGGATCAACTGGGACCGCTTGCGAACGTATCGGCTGGAACGCGCCAGGGAGTGCATGAAGGCCCACGGTCTCAGCGCCCTGGTGCTCATGTATGACGAGAACGTGCGCTACGTCACCAGCACCCTGACGCCGGGGTGGAACAGGCTCAAGCCCGGACTGCGCTACGCCATGCTCTGCGGAGACGATCCACCGGTACTGTTCGAGCAGGGCGACATCGGTTTCCAGATCGAGCGGCACTCTCCCTGGATTCCGCCTGAAAACATCCGTTACTCCTACGCCTGGATCAAGGGCGCGGCCGGCCCGGCCTCCCAGCAGCAGGTGAAGAAGTTCACCAATGCAGTGCTGCAGGAGATGAAGAAGAGCAACGTCTCCGGCGAGAAGGTGGGCCTCGACTTTGTCGACATCAATCTCATCAGCGCGTTCAAGGACGCCGGCATCGACTGGACCGACGGCATGACGCCGATGATGGAAGCCCGCGCGGTGAAAAACGAGGACGAACAGGAATGCCTGCGCATCGTCGGCGCCATCGGCGACGGCGCCCACTGGGAAACGATGAAGTTCCTCAAGCCGGGCATCACCGAGAACCAGGTCACCGCGCACATCATGGAGTATCTCTACTCGATTCCCGGGATGGAGGACGTGGAGGACGTCATCGTTTCCTCCGGACCCAACACCTGGCCCAACTGGCGGAACTTCTCCGACCGCATCATCAAGCCCGGCGACATCGTCTTCATGGACCTCGCCGCGCTGACCTGGAACGGCTACAAGTCCTGCTACTACCGCACCTATTGCGTGGGCAAGGAACCGAGCCAGCAGCAGAAGGACATCTACGCCACGGCGCTGAAATGGCTGTATGACTCCATCCACGCGGTCAAGGCCGGAACCACCACGAAGGAAATCGCCGAGTGCTGGCCCTCCGCGAAGGAAGCCTGGGGTTACGAGGAAGAAGACCAGGCGGCCGCAAACCTTTGGGGACATGGTCTGGGACTCGCCCAGTACGATCCGCCGGTGATTTCGAGGATCTGGTCGCTGGATCATCCAATCGAAATCAAGGCTGGCATGGTCTTCGCGCTGGAGACGCAGCACGGCATACCGTTCCAGTGGGGCGTGCGCATCGAGGAGATGCTGATCGTCCACGAGGATCGAACCGAACTCATCTCCAACTTCCCCGTGGAGCAGATCACCGTAGTCGATCCGCTGCCGGGGTATTCGACGTTCTAGTTCGGGCAACGGCCTGCTTGGGCGATCCGGGACGGGTTTGTTGAGCAGGTCGCCACCATGAACGGATCCCCGCACCGGCTGCTCGTTCCGCTGGACGCGCCCGAAGCGGCGGATTCCGCCCGCTTCGGCCCCAAGGCGGCGAACCTGGCGGCCCTGAGCCGCGCCGGGCTGCCCACGCCCGGCGGATACGGCGTCGACGCCGAAGCGTATCGCCTGCAGATGCGTTCGCTCGGGCTGGATGCCACCTCGCGCCTTGTCTTCGGGGGGGGCGGGGACATGGTCGCCCGGCGCAGCGCGCTGAAGATCAAGCTCGATCTACTGCAAAGTCCGGTTGACCCCGCCGTCGCGGACCCGCTCATGCAGGCGTGGCGTTCGGTCACTGCTGCCCCGGGTTCCCTGGGCGTCGTCCGGTCCTCCGCGCTGGTGGAGGACCGCGCGAGTTCCAGTTTCGCGGGGCAGTTCGAGAGCTTTCTGGGTCTTGAAGACGAAACCGAGTACCTGACGGCGGTGCGCTCCTGCTGGGCCGCGTTGTGGGCGACTCGCGCGCTCCGCTACATGGCCACCCATGAGCTTGACCCCGCCGACACGGCCATGGGCCTGATCGTCCAACCCCTGGTGGAGGCCACGGTTTCCGGCGGGGGCCTCAGCCGAACGGCGGATGGCGGCATGCTCGTGAGCGCCACCCTGGGCCTCGGATCGGCCATCGCGCAGGGCGAAGTGGTGCCGGATCGGTATCGCCTCAGCCGCGACGGGGACGTTCTCGAGGTCGCCGCCGGCCGCAAGTTCCACGCCGTCGGCTGCGCCCACGGGACACGCTCGGTGGCACGAAACGAGGCGCAGGAACCCTGCCTGAGCACCGCCCAGGTTCGGGAGCTGAGCGGTTATCTTCACGCCGCGGAAGACGTGGTCGAGGGACCCGCGGAAATCGAATGGTGCCTGGACAGCGACGGGATCAAGCTGCTGCAGGCCCGGCCGCTGCATATCGAGTCCACCGTCGCCTCGGACGAGGTCTGGGAACAGCATCCTCGCCTGCGTGGCCACCCGGCAGGCGTCGGTTGGGGCACGGGCCGCGCATGCGTCGTCAATTGCGAGTGTGAACTGTCCCGCGTCAATCCGGGCGATATCCTGATCACGCAAGTGGCCGGACCGGCGCTGGCCGAGGTGCTCCCCCGAGTCGCCGGTGTAGTCGCGGAACTGGGCGGCAGCACGTCGCACCTGGCGTCGCTGGCGCGGGAGCGATGTGTGCCCATGGTGTTGGGCGTACTTGACGCCACCGTCGAGATTCCGGAGGGCTCCACCGTGGCCGTGGACGGTGTCGCCGGAATCGTCCGCTGGATGAGTTGACCGCGGCGAACCGTCATCTATCCCGTCTATATTCTTGCTGCTCTGTCTCTTCTCATATGGGGCGCAACACCCGTCGCGACCAAGATCGCCATCGTGGACATCGATCCCCTGATGACGGGGATACTGCGTCCGATTCTTGCCGGTCCCGTTGCATTGATCTGTGCGCTTGCGCTTCGACTTCCGCTTCCTGTGGGCTTCCGTGACCGCTTTCTTCTTGCAATCTCGGGAATTACGAGCTTCGCGATATGGCCCGTGCTCCTGAGCGTTGGTATCGGCATGACAACAGCGACTCACGCAGGGTTGATCATCGCGCTGATTCCGCTCGTCACCGGTCTTTTTTCCTGTGTCGTTGATCGAGGGTGGCCGAATCCGGTCTGGTGGTTGGGATCCGCTGTCGCGATTGCCGGAACAGCCTTCCTGATCCTTTCCCAGGAGAGTTCCGCCGGCGATGCGGCGACCATCGCCGGCGATCTGCTGATTCTACTCGGCGTAACTGCCTGTGCGGTCGGCTACATCGCCGGAGCCAGGATCACACCCGTGTTGGGCACCTGGGCGACAACCTTCTGGGGAATCGTGGTAGCGGCGATCGCGCTCATTCCTGTCGCAGTCTTCCAACTCGGGGGAACCGCCTGGGCGTCAATCGGCGTGACCAGCGGGCTGGCAATGCTGTACCTGGCCTTCTTCGGAACTATCGGAGGTTACGCCGCCTGGTACTGGGCGCTCGGCCACGGGGGCGTCCGAAGAATCAGCTCCTGGCAACTGGCGCAACCCGTCATTACCCTCGCGTTGGCCGCAGTCATATTGGGCGAATTACTCACGCTTCAGTTGGTCCTAATCGCAAGTGTCATCCTCGCGTCGACGGCTTTGGCGCAGTTGCCGGGAAGAAGTTGAACAACTCGTCTGCAGCCCCGGTCCCTGCGACGCAGGCACAGATCCCGCTCGCATCTCGGCTTCCCACGTGGGGCATGCCAGAGGCGATCCCGCTGCGGCTTCAACGCGATTCAGCAGTTCCATCATCTGCCGCAATCGGACCTGGGTTTTGCGCGCCCTTACCCTGGACGTCCTCGAAAAGGCATCCTTTTACGTCAATTGAAAAGTAGAATGGCGCCTGGTTCAAATCTCCAATTTGGCTAAGTCACAAGGAAATTCCGATATGCAGATGAAGGCAAAAGTCGTCCTGACCGACTACGTGTGGGCGTCCCTTGACGTCGAGCACGAAATTCTTGACGGGCTCGCCGACCTGGTTCCCCTGCAAGTGACCGACCCCGATGCCTTCTTTCCCGAGGCCGCTGACTGCGACGCCCTGCTCAATACCTACGGCGGGCCCATCACTGCGGAGACCATGTCGCGGATGCCCCGTTGCAAGATCATCGCGCGCTACGGCATCGGCGTTGACACCATCGATCTGGATGCCGCCACGGAAGCCGGGATCATCGTCACCAATAACCCCACCTACTGCATCGAAGAGGTGGCCGAGCACACCGTCGCCATGATGCTGAGCGCCGCCAGAAAGATCACGTTTTACGACCGCCAGGTCCGCAGCGGCGGCTGGGCGGTACCTCCCGGCAAGCCGATGTACCGTGTCGCCGGCTCCACCGCCGGCCTGATCGGCTTCGGCAACATCGCCCGGCGCGTGGCGACGGCGGCTGCAGCGATGGATATGCGCGTGCTCTATTTCGACCCGTTCGTCGAACAGGGGCAGTTCGATACGCCCGGGCAGAAAGCCGAGCTTGCCGAGGTGCTGGAACAGGCGGACTACCTTTGCGTGCACGCGCCCCTGACCCCACAGACCCGCGGCATGCTCAACGCCGAAGCCTTTGCGCAGATGAAGCCCACCTCGGTGCTCATCAACTGCTCTCGTGGACCCATCGTCGGCACCACGGCCTTGGTCGAGGCCCTCGACGCCGGGCAGATTGCGGGCTGCGCCCTGGATACCACCGATCCCGAGCCGCTGCCCGATGATCACACCCTGCGCACCCGAGAGAACGTCATCATCAACCCCCACGCGGCCTGGTACAGCGAGCAGGCCATGGAGGGACTGCAACGAGGCGCGCCCAACGAAGTCAGGCACGTGTTGGAAGGCCGCTGGCCCATCAACGTGGTCAACAGGGCCGTCAAGGGACGCAACCGCGCCGGACTCTGAATGGTGCACGGAAAAAGGGTGGAGTCACGAGATGGATCTTGGAAATTTCTCGGTAAGCCTCGCAGTCGAAGATATTTCAATCTCACGAGCGTTTTACGAAAAGCTCGGATTCAAGCCGATAGGCGGTGACGAAAGCCAGGGCTGGCTCATTATGAAATGCCCAGGCTGCGTGATCGGTCTCTTCCAGGGTATGTTCAAGAAGAACACTCTCACGTTCAATCCCGGCTGGGACGCCGCCGGGCAAACTTTCGATACGTTCACCGATATCAGAAAGATTCAAAAAACGCTCAAAGCCAAGGGCGTCACGTTTGCCAGCGAAGCAGACAAGACAAATTCCGGCCCGGCGAGTTGCATGGTCTTCGACCCTGACGGAAATCCGATTCTCATCGATGGGACTTATATACATAGGTTGACGGCTCATGCCGCCCTCCGTTCGTATACATGTTGACGGTTCGTCGGAGTGGCCAGCGCCAACGCTCCTCGCCGTCCAGTCGCGCCTGTCGCCGACGCCATGATATTCAACGCGGCATTCACGTCCGCGTTGCCCTTGTGTCCGCAATGGACGCACTTGAATTCGGATTGAGACTTGCGGCTCGCCGGATCGGCCGTGCCGCAGCCCCTGCACGTCTGGCTGGTGTACATGGGCGAAACCACCTCGACGTGCGCCGCCTTGTACTCAAGCATCCGTCGCAGTTGCGACCAGCCGGTGTTCAGGATTTCCCGGTTGAGTCCCGCTTTCTGCCTGACGTTCCTGCCCGGATGCTCTGCCGAGCCCTTGGCGGATCGGGTCATGGCCTTCGTTTTCAGGTCCTCGATGGCGAGCAGTCCGGCGGTGCCGGCGAGAATTCGGCTTGTCTCGTGGTGCCAGCGATGGCGTATCGTGGCGATTCGCCGTTGCGTGCGGGCGAGGCGGTGGCGGGCCAGATTGCGGCGATTGGAGCCTTTCCTGCGCCTCGCCACCATGCGCTGATACCGGCGCTTGCGCGCCTGCAGCCGCGCCATGTCCGGCATGCGGAGCAGGTCGCCGGTGGACGCCGCCACCTGCCCGCAATTCATGTCCACGCCGAGGGCGAGCCCGTTGTCCGGGCGGGCCACTGCACAGACCCTGTAGACCACCACGCAGTACCACTTCCCGTTGACGCGCTTGACCGTCGCCTTGACAGGCGGGCACTCGGCATGGGGATTGGCGCCCCGACGCGACAGCCTGACCCGCCCCACCTTCGGTACGCTCAACACGTCGTCGCGCACGCGCACATTCTGCGGAATGGTGAAGCTGTCGTCGCCGCGCCGAGCCTTGAACCGGGGAAACCCGCCGCCCGTGAACGCGCGTGTCCATGCTTCCGCCTGATACTTGAGCGCGTACCGAACAGGCACGTACGGCAACCGTTGCAGCCACGGCGTCGCGCGCCGCAGCACGGTGAACCGCACGCCCATGGACTGAAAACTCAACGACGGCGGGGACGGCTTGTCAACGACAAGCCCCATGTCGAACATGGCCTTGCAGAGCCTGAAAGTCGCGTAGTCCCGTCGATTGCAAGCGAGAAAGTGGTTCCAGACGTACCGGCAGGCACCGGCGATCTGAACGAGCTTCCGATGCCTGGCCCGCGTTCCGGGATGAAGCCGATACGTGACGGATCGGAATTCGGTGGCATCGTTCATGCGGCGGATGCTACCTTCCTCCCGCAGGCATCGGAACGGTCAAATGTGGTCCTTTGGGCCATTTTGTCAACCTATGCATGTAAGTCCCATTTGAATGGACTTCGCCTATGGATGCGTGGCGATCCCAACTTCAATCGCGACCCGGCGCAAACCCGGCCAGACGCGTTGATTTTGTGACAATATGGCAGCGACCATTGCATGATCGGCTTGAGTGATTTCGTGCATCAAGATAACCGGGACGGCTGACGTCCCCGGAGATTGACATGTTGAATCGATATTCTCTGGTCGTGTGCATGCTTGGTGCCGTTCTGGTATTCGGTGGCACGCGAGTGGCGATCGGGCAGCAGGCGGCGGCCGAATTGCAACAGTTGTTCACGGACGAATGGAGTCGCCGCTTGCGGCGGGACCCCCTGTTTGCGAGCAGTCGCGGGGTGACCGACTACAACGACCGCCTGCCGGATATGACGGCTGCAGCCGAACAAAGCGCGCTGGAAGAAGACCTGCAATTCCTGCAGAGGCTCGAAGCCATCGACCGAGCCGCGCTGTCCCCGGACGATCAGACGAACTACGACCTGTTCGACTTCGTGGTCGGTCATCGAGCCAACCTGGCGAACTATCGCGCGTATCGAATGCCTTTCACGAGCGATTCCGGCTTCCATATCCGGGTTCAGCGCATGTACGAGTCGATGCCGTTCAGGACATTGGAAGACTACGAACAGTACCTGTTGCGGCTGCACGCAGTCGGACCCTTCTTCACGCAGAACATCGACAATATGCGTGGCGGCCTCGCGGATGGGTTCACTCAGCCCCGAGTGATTCTGGACGGGATCGTGCCGTCGATATCCGGCGCCATCGTCGACAGCCCGGAAGACAGCATATTCTTCACGCCGTTTCTCAACACGCCCGAGCATTTGGATGCCGGGGAAGCGGACCGGCTGCGATCCGAGGCCACGGCTGCCATCGCCGAAACCGTCATCCCGACCTACCGGGAGTTCCTGCAATTCTTCACCAACGAGTACATCACCGGAGCCCGCGAGTCGCTCGGTGCATCATCTCTGGAGAACGGACGAGCGTACTACGAAGACCTGACCCGCTTCTTCACCTCCCTCGATGACGCTACCCCCGACGATATCCACGAACTCGGGCTGCGGGAGGTTGCCAGGATTCGCGGGGAAATGGACGAGATCATCGAGCAGGTGGAATTCGACGGCACATTTGCCGAGTTCGTCGAGTTTCTGCGGACCGATCCGCAATTCTATGTGGATGATCCCGAGCAATTGCTCAAGGAAGCCGCCTATATCGCGAAGATAGTGGACGGCCAGATGCCGGCGTTCTTCAGGACCCTGCCGCGCATGTCCTACGGCGTGATGGCCGTGCCCGACGATCTCGCTCCGAACTACACGACCGGCCGCTACTGGTTAGCGCCGGTAGGTGGGCAGCGCGGCGGTTATTACCTTGTCAATACCTACGCCCTCGACAAGCGGCCGCTGTATGAATTGCCGGCACTGACCGTCCATGAAGGCGTGCCGGGGCACCACCACCAGATCTCGCTGGCGCAGGAACTGACCGAAGTGCCAGAGTTTCGGCGGACGTTCTACCCGCATGCCTTCAGCGAGGGGTGGGGGCTGTACAGCGAGAAACTCGCCATCGAAATGGACATCTACAAAACGCCCTACGATCACTTCGGACGCCTGAGCTACGAAATGTGGCGCGCCGTGCGGCTGGTCGTGGATACCGGCATGCACTACAAGGGTTGGACACGGGACGAGGCGCTGCAGTACCTGGCGGACAATACGGCGTTGTCGCTGCAGAATGTCCGCACGGAGATCGATCGCTACATCTCCTGGCCCGGTCAGGCACTGGCGTACAAGATGGGGGAACTTAAGTTCCTGGAACTCAGGGCGCGGGCCACGGATGAACTGGAAGACGATTTCGATATCAGGGATTTCCACGACGCCATTCTCATGAACGGAGGCGTGCCGCTGGACATGCTGGATGGCGCAATCGACCGGTTCATCGAATCTGTCAGGACCGGCAACTAGTGCTCTATCCAACTGACAATGGCGTATCAGTGGTCGCAGGCTCGCCTCTGGCAAGGCGCGTCACGCTGGCCATGGTGGGCCCGTGACCACCGGAACGCACACCGTTCAGACGGATAAACGCAACCAACACATAAGAATCAACATCAACGGCGAGCTGTACCCGAGGGACAAGGCCGTCGTCTCGGTATTCGACAGCGGCTTTATCCTCGGCGACGGCATCTGGGAAGGCCTGCGCCTGTACTTGGGCGTGATTCCCTTCCTCGACCGCCATATGTCACGCCTCTGGGAGGGCGCCAAGGCCCTGGATCTCGATCCGGGGTTATCCCGGGCCGACCTCAAGCAGCGACTGTACGACACCGTTGATGCCAACGGCATGGAAACCGACGTCCACATTCGCCTCATGATCAGCCGGGGCATCAAGTCAACGCCTTACCAGGACCCGGCGATGACCGTCGGCGCGCCGACCATCGTCATCATCCCGGAGTTCAAGCTGCCCGACCCCGGGATGTACGATCGCGGCGTGCGACTCTACACGGTGTACGTGCGCCGGGGTTATGCCGACGTACAGGACCCGCGGATCAACAGCCACTCCAAGCTGAATTGCATCTTCGGCTGCATCCAGGCCAACAAGGCCGGCTACGACGAGGCCCTGATGCTGGACCCGCACGGTCATGTGGCCACATGCAACTCGACGCATTTCTTCATCGTGCGGGACGGCGAGGTCTGGACCTCCAGCGGCGACTACTGCCTGGACGGCATCACCCGGCGCAACGTCATCAATCTCTGCAAGGCGAACGATCTCCCGGTATATGAAAGGAACTTCTCCGTGATGCAGGCCTACGGCGCAGGAGAAGCCTTTGTTACCGGTACCTTTGCCGGCCTGACGCAGGTATCGGAGATCGATGGCCGCATCATCGGCGATGGCCAGATCGGACCGATGACCCGGCGTTTACAGGCACTTTACCGGCAACTGATCGACAGCGAGTGCGGCCTCGGCAGGCAATGACGATCCGCATCGCCATGTGGTCGGGGCCGCGCAACATCTCCACCGCGATGATGCGAAGCTGGGAAAACAGGCCGGATTGCACGGTGATCGACGAGCCATTTTACGCCTGCTACCTGCATGAAACGGGCCTGCCGCACCCCGGCCGGGAGGCGGTCATAGCCTCCCAAAGCACCGAGCGCGCGGAGGTGATCCGCCAACTCGCGGAGCAGCCCGTAGCCACCCCGATCTTCTATCAGAAACACATGACCAAGCACATGCCACCGGGCATGGACATGCGGTGGTGCGCGGGCATGCGGCATTGTTTTCTGATTCGCGACCCCGCCGAGGTCATCGTCTCCTACCTGAAAAGGATGCCGTCGGTGAACGAGCACGACATCGGTATCGGCAGGCAGGCCGAGTTGTTCCAAGAGATTTCCTCGGTAACCAGCATGCCACCTTGTGTGATTGACGCCGCCGATGTGCTGCGGGATCCGGACGCCGTATTGGCCTCACTGTGCGAGTCTCTCGACGTCGAATACCTGCCGGAGTCGATGCTTTCCTGGCCATCCGGCCGGCGCGAATCCGATGGCGTGTGGGCGCCCTATTGGTATCGGAACGTGGAGAAGTCCACCGGCTTCAAGCGCTACCAGCGTTCAGTTCCGGAAGTGCCGGAAGCGCATCAGGCGCTTTGCGCCGGTGCGCGGAAACACTATGCCTGGCTGAGCGGATTTCGGCCGAATTGTCGATCAGGCTGAGCGTGGTTTCACGAATGACGTCTAACTCGACGCCGGTCAGGAGTCAGAAGCGATCCAGATCGTTGGCGATGACCACTTCGCCGTCATAAGCCGTTTTCACCTGGTCCTCGTAGCCGCTGACCACGTCCGGATCGGTGGTTCCCGGAGAGATGTGGGTGATCACCACCTCGCCGACGCCCGCCTTGGTCGCCATCTCCCCGACCTGTACCGGTGTCAGGTGATGGAGCCTGAGATGGCGCGAGACCCTTTCGAATACGGGCTGCGGAATCGACGGATTCTCTCGCAGAACGTTTTCAATGGCCCATTCCATGTCCATCATTTCAGCTACCAGGACATCCGCGCCCCGGGCCAGTTCTTCCACCGCTTCGCTGGGCCCGGTATCTCCCGTATAGACGATCGAGCGATCAGACAAGTCGAACCTGAATGACAGGGACTGGTAACTGTCGCGGTCATACTCGACGCCCGGCATGCCCAGGTGCGTATTATCCACCGCGGTCACGGTCAGTCCGTCGAACTCGAGGATCTCCCCGTCGCGTATCTCGACGACTTCGGTATCGCGGTTGGCCGATTGCGGATCTCGCCCGGTCGTCGCACCCCCGGTGTCGATGAAGGGCTGCATGAAGGCGTATATCCCATCGACCACTTGCTGCGTACCCGGGGGGCCATAGATGGTGACCCGCTCCGGGGCGGTTGTTTGAAATCGAAGGCCAAGAATCGCAGGCAAGCCGCCGATATGGTCGAAGTGCAGGTGGCTGATGAAAATCGCTCGTATCGCGTGCATCGAGTAGCCCGCGGTGACGAGCTGGCCCACTGCGCCGTCCCCGGCATCGATCAAATAGACCTCATCGCCCAGAACGAGCGCGTTGGCCGGTTGCGAGCGCTCCGGACTCGGGTAGGGACCCGCCATCGTGCCGAGCGTGATGAATTCGTTCGCCGCCGATGAAACCTGCGCCATCAGCGACGCTGGGATGCCCACGAATGACGTAGCACACATAGCCGCGATGATCGCTGTTGTACGTATGGACTTCATACTGCGTTCCTTAAACCACTTGTTCCGACAGAAAACACGTCATCGTTGCGCTCGTTGCATACCAGCATGTGCAACCATGGATCGATCGCTTCAGCGGTGTGACGCGCGCCAATGTTCCGCCAACAGGTCATCGCCGAAATCGCCGGTGAGGCTATGCCAAACCGTGTGGATATGATTGCCGTCGCCCTGAAAATTCTCGTACTCGAACACGAAATCACCGCCCTGCAGTCGATAGTAGTGGGGTGAGCGCCTCTCGAGACTGCCCATCCATGCGAAGCTGAGTTCGTCGATATCGATCGTCTTGAGGTACTCGGTCGCGATCTCGGGCCGGTACGTGGTCACCACCTCGTCGATGATCCGTTGAACCAGGTTGCGCTGCCACGCATCGAGGTCGGCCACGCCGACGCCCATTGGCTTCAGCGTCTCCATCCAGGCGTCCCAGTCAGCGCGTTCCTTGAGACGAAATTCCTCGGCATTCAGATGGCCCGAAAAGATGTCCCGCGGCGCCCTGTCGGAAATGACGGCGAGGTCGCGATGCGCTTCGTCGAGGGAGCGCACCAGTTCGCGGCCAAGGTCCTCTTCGGCACGCAGCGTCCGAAGCCCGGCCATGAATCCCGAAGAAATTTCCGCCGGTGTTGCGCCAAGAAAGGACGGGGTCACGCTGATGTCACCGGCGACAAGTGTGACATTGAGCGAGAGCAGGAGCCCATCCTGGAGTCTGGGCCAGTAACTCCAATCCCGCCGTCCGTCATAGTCGATGGATAACCGCAGATGATCGGTCCGTGCCCCCATCATCTCCTCGCGCGATTGCCGCGCCGGATCATCAAGTGTCGCCAACAGGGCTTCGGCGACCACCACCATTTCTTCGATGACCCAGGCTTGTGTCAAGTCGTTTGCCAGCTCGAGTCTCTGAGCGACCAGTGGAGGTGAAAAGACCAGCAACGCAAGGGACAGCAAGGCTGGTTCTCTTGACTTCATCGGGAACATGGCTGTATCTCCTTTTTTTCAGCTTAACAAATTGAATTTGGATCAGGTTGCGTGTTTCCATGTTGCAGTCTGCTTCGCCGCATTCGGAGAATGGCGTGAAGCGTCGACACATGTTGATAGCTGGAGGGTAGAAAAATGAGAGTCGTGCGAGTTCTTGGGTGGATCATCGGACCGGTTGCCTTCGCCAACGCGGCCCATGCTCAGATCGACGGGCCGGAAGCCTGCGAAGCTTTGCTGGCCGCGGACGTGCCCACAGACGCCGTGCGGCTTCCAACGGGTGGCGTCAGCGTGACAACGACCGACTATGTATCCGCCTCAGCCCGCACCACCGCCGAGAACGGCGACATCGTGCTCGAACTGCCCGCTCACTGCATCGTGCAGGGCGAGATCGCACCGGCAGACCCCGAGGCTCCTCCCATCCTCTTCAACGTGAACCTTCCCGCCGACTGGAACGGCAAGGCGCTTCAATCGGGTGGCGGCGGCCTGGGGGGCAACATGAACACGTCACCGGGCAGAAAGGCATCGGGACGGTTCGACCCTCAACCGTATTCGGATACCTATCCACTGACGGATGGCTACGTCACCTTTGGCGGCGACGAGGGACACCAGGGGGGCGCCATCGAGTTCATGTATAACGATGAGGCCATGCGCAACTGGGCGTACGAATCCTTCGTCAAGGTGCGCGACGTGGCGGTCCGGCTTATAGAGCGCGCCTATGGCCGCGCGCCCGACTACGTCTATTTCGGTGGCGAGTCCGCCGGTGGCCGTGAGGCCCTCATGATGGCCCAACACTTCCCCGACGCCTACGACGGCGTCATCGCGGTCACGCCCGTGCTGAGCTGGAATTACACCCATATCGCGGACAACCACATCCGCAGCAAGCTTATCGACGGCTGGCTGGACGCCGACGACATTGCGTTTGTCGCCGACAAGACTCGTGCATTGTGCGATGCGGACGATGGCCTGGCGGACGGCATAGTTGGGCGATACATGGAATGCCGCATGGACGCTCAAGCGCTTCGCTGCCCGGACGGTGCCGAAGGGCAGGACTGTCTTTCGGACGCGCAGACTGCGACCCTCGATGCAATCCGTCAGCCCTGGTCGACGAACGTCCCGATGGCCAACGGAGTGAACCGGTTCCCGGGTTACGGAGTTACGGGTAACGAGGACGGGGCTGAGAATCAGTGGAATTTCTACATGGTCGGGACCAACCCGGCTCCCTACCCGCTTCCCCCGGGACGCGGCTTTCAACCCGGGGTCGGCGCCATCCTGAATTTCGCCGCCGTTTGGGTCCGGCACGGGATCGTCCAGGACGAAACCTTCGAGCCGCATCGATTCTACCCGCCGGCGTACGCGGACCGAATCCAGTACCTTTCGGGCTTGTTCGACGCGACGGATCCCGATCTGTCCGCCCTTCGTGAACGCGGTGGCAAGCTGCTCATCATGCAGCAGTCCGCCGACAATGCCGTGAGCACGACGATGGTGGCCGAGTACTATCGCAGCGTAGTCGCCGAAATGGGAGCAGCCGCTTCGGATGATGTCATCCGTCTGTACGTCGGGCCGGGCGGCACACACAACGGCAGTGGGGTCGCGCAAACCGACATGCTCGGGCTGCTGGAGGCGTGGGTCGAGGATGATGAAGCGCCGCCGTCGGAGATTCCCGTGCACGATATCGACCCGAAGACCCTTGAGACCAGGCGATCCATGGTAGCTTGCGTGTATCCGATGTATACGCGGTACGACGGAGTCGGCGACATCAACGACTCTGCCAGCTACTCTTGCACCGACCGGCACGATCCGCTGGCATTCGGATCACCCAAGCGTTAGTCGAACCATCGACCGGGCACGCCAATGAAGAGACGTGAATTCCTCCGCAACTCAAGCCTGCTGGCCGGCACGTATGCCTTCGGCGCACTGAATCGAGTCGCCTCCGCTCAGACTGCGGCACCCGGCGACATCGCAGAAAATCCCGGCGTATTTCCGCAGGGCGTCGCGTCCGCCGATCCGCAACCGGACGCAGTCCTGTTGTGGACCCGCGCGGTACCCGGGGACGGGGCAGCCGAATCGTTGGGCCTGATCGTTCAACTGGCACTAACGCCGACGTTCGATGACCTCGTGATCGAACAGCCGATCACGGCCGTGTCGGACAGCGACTACACCGTGCGCGTGCTGGTCGAAGACCTGCAGCCGGATACCACCTACTATTATCGATTCATCACCGGGGACGGCTCCTCGAGCCGGACTGGCAGGACGCTGACGGCGCCGTCGCCCGATGCAGACCGTGCGGTAGCGATCGCCTGTGTCGCCTGTCAGTCATTCCAAACCGGCTTCTTTGGCGCCTATCGCCGCCTGATGAACGACGACGGGGATCGACGCATCGATTTCGTCCTTCACCTCGGCGATTACATCTACGAAGACGCGATTCCCGCATCCGCCGAAGCACGGTACTACCAGGACGGCAGCGAGCGCGTGCTGCCGGAGTTTCCTTCCGGCGGCATACCCGGCACCCGGAACAACATCGTTGCATCGACCCTGGACGACTACCGTTTGTTGTACAAGACGTATTTGTCCGATCCCGATTTTCAGGCGGTCAGGGCACTCTATCCGTTCGTCTGCACCTGGGACGACCATGAGTTCGCCGACGACTACTGGCAGTCGTACGTCAACGGGCGTTCGATGCCCCGGCGCCGGATGGAAGCCTGCAGGGCGTGGTCCGAATATGTCCCTGCGCTGCTGAGCGACAGCGGTTCGGTGAGGGAAGTGGAAAACGAAGCGAGGGATTTTGCCTTTGCCGAAGTCGACGACGCCCCCATCGTCCCCTTTGACGACACGTTCCTGTCGCTGGAGCCAAACAGTCGGCAGGCGGTGGATGCGATCACGATCTACCGCTCGGTGCGTTTCGGCAGTAACGTCGAATTGCTGTTGACGGATCTGCGGTCTTACAGGAGTCCAGCCGCGTCGTTTTCCCATTCAATGGAATCCCTTGCCGGATTGGCTGAACCGCCCCAGGTCCCAAACCAGGGGATCGACGACGACACGATAGCAATATTGGCGGCCGGCAGGACCTGGGCCGGCGGCAATCCGCCGGAGACGATCGAAGTCAACGGCGTGGAGATACCCAACCCGCGACGCGACGCTCCACCGGTGACAACCATGGGGGCCAGCCAGAAGGCCTGGTTCAAGCGCTGCCTTGACCGTTCGGATGCGGTATGGAAGGTATGGGCAAATTCCCTGCCCGCCATGCGCTGCGCGATCGATATTTCCCGGATCGATGAGCAGCGCCTGGATGCCGTGGCGTGGGCCGGCGACACCTGGAACGGTTTTCCGAACGAACGAAACGAGTTGATGGCCTTTCTTGACGACAACGACATCACCAACGTGGTGTCGTTGAGCGGCGACCGCCACCTCCATGCGGCAAGCCTGGTGGCTCGCGACTATCTCGCCGAATCGGTCAGATACGTCATGCCCGACTTCACGGTGGCGTCAATCTCCATGCGCACCCGGTTGGAACTTCCGACCTTCTCAATCCGCAGCCTAGGGGAGGATTTCGCAGCACTGACTTCCTACACGGTTTCCGAGGCGGACGGCGCCGAGCGACTTCTGCCGAACCTGAATTTCACCATGCGTCACGGAGTTCTGTCGGGGCTGTCGATGGCTGAATCCAATGATCCGGCCGAGGCGGCGAAGACGGCGCACTTGTCCCCCAACCCGCACATCGACTATATCGACACGCACGTGCACGGCTACTGCATCGCCCGCTTCGATGGGGACGAAGCCACCGTAGAATTCGTCGCCGTCGATCCGGTGACCCGCACGGAACACTTCGGGTCGCAGGGCCCTCCCCTGAAATACTCGGTTCAATACAGGGTCGGCGCGTGGAACGCGGGGGAAGAACCGCAACTGGAGCGGGTGCGGTCGGACGGTGAGCCTATTTTCGGGGACTTGCCCTAGCTGGTCCGGGGTCCACCGGACCAGTCCAGAGTATCCACGATGACCAAAACCAACCATTCCCTGGAAACGTTGCTCACTCAAGCGGGGCACTTCATCGATCCACAGACCGGGGCGATCGTGCCGCCGATTCATCCATCGACGACCTATGCGCGTGATGAGAGTTACGAGTTGAAGGGGTTCGAGTACAGCCGCAGCGCCAATCCGACGGGGAGTCGCGTTGAGGATGTCCTCGCGAAGCTCGAAGGAGCCGAGGATGCACTGGTATTCGGGTCAGGGCTCGCCGGTGTCTCCACATTTTTTGAAACAGTGCGCACCGGGCAGCACATTGTCGCGCCGCGGGTCATGTACCACGGCAGCGCCGACTGGCTGCGCCGTCTTGCCGAGCGCCGTGGGGTTGAAGTCACCTTCTTTGATGCGACCGAGCCGACCGCCCTGGAGCGCGCGGTGCAGGCGAGCGAAACCGCAGTCGTCTGGGTCGAGCCCTTGGTGAATCCCACCTGGGACGTGATCGATGTGCGGGCCGCCTCGGAGGCGGCGCACGCGGTGGGTGCGGTGCTGGCAGTCGACGCTACCGTGACGCCGGCGGTGACGCTGCGGGCGCTCGACCTCGGTGCCGACATCGTATTTCATTCCGGCACCAAGTATCTCGCGGGACACAGCGACGTGACGGCCGGCGTACTCGCCACCCGTGTCGCCGATGCGCGCTGGAATGAGATCAAGCACGCCCGCACCCTGATGGGAGGCGTACTCGGGCCCTTCGAGAGCTGGCTGCTGCTGCGCGGCATGCGCACCCTTCACCTGCGCTACGAGCGCCAGGCAGCGAACGCGCTGGCGATCGCCCGGCATTTCGAGCGCCATCCGAGGCTTGAGGCCGTGCTCTACCCCGGACTCGAGTCTCATCCCGGGCATGCGACAGCGGTGCGTCAGATGAAGGGCGGCTTCGGCGCGATGCTCTCGCTGCTCGTCGCCGGCGATGCCGATGATGCCAAGCGGATAGCGACCCGCACCCGGCTGTTCGTGCCCGCAAC
Organism: Candidatus Rariloculaceae bacterium; assembly: GCA_965262365.1. GTDB lineage: Bacteria > Pseudomonadota > Gammaproteobacteria > Steroidobacterales > Rariloculaceae > UBA6522. Next base: position 35,674 of record OZ253541.1, on the reverse strand, counting down.
CTCGCTCGGCGGGGTCGAGAGTTTGATCGAGCACCGCGCCACGGTGGAGGGACCGAACAGTATCGTACCGGCGAACCTGCTGCGCATTTCCGTCGGCATCGAGCGGGTAGATGAACTCATCGTGGACCTGGAGCAGGCTCTGGCCTGAGGCGGCCGCAAGTCACGCCACGATTTCGATTGACACCCAAGTCAAGGTGCCAGCAGAGACCGGACAAGCTCTGCGTAGTCCCGGGCCTGCTGCTGACGCACCGCTTCATAGTCGTCGCCATCCAGGTATTCGGTGTTCTCGCCGAGCTGCGCCATCATTTGCAGATAGACGGGTTCTTCCTGCATGCGGTCGAACGCCTGGCGCAGGATGGTCAATCGGTCCTCGGGCGTGCCCGCCGGCGCCATGATGACACGGTGTATGAATCCCGTCGTAGGCGGCAGTCCAATCTCCACAAACGTCGGCACGTCCGGGTCCATGCGCTCGGTGCCGGCGGTGGCCAGGAGACGGATGCTTCCGGCCTGTACGTCCGCCGCCACCGTGGCCGGAAAGGCCATGGAGACGTCCACGTCGCCCGCCATGAGCGCGGCCTTGGCGGGTCCGCCGCCGCGGAATGGCACGAAACGAAAACGCAGATCCAGGTCCTTCATGATTTGCAACGCCGGGACAAACAGCGCCACCCACAGGCCACTGTGCGAAAAAGTGATCTCACCGGGCCGCGCCCGGATGTCGGCTTCCAGTTGCTGCCACGTTTCGTAGGGGCTGTCCGAACGCACGATGATCGCGATCTGCCCGTAGTTGGGCCGCGCCACCGGCACCAGGTCGCGGTTGGTATCGTAGGCGTCGTTGCGGAACGTGTGGCGGTGAAGCTGGTCCCGATAATTGTCGGTAAACAACAGCGTATAACCATCTGCCGGCGCCTGCACCGCTTCCAGTGTGCCCTTCTGTCCGGCCTGACCGGGCACCAGCTTGATGAGAACGGGCTGGCCAAGGTATTCGGTCAGGAATCGTGTGAAGACCCTTGCGTTGAGGTCGCTGGAACCGCCCGCCGCAAACGGCGTGATCAGGGTGATGGGTTTCTCGGGGTACTGGGCGTGACTTGCAAGGCCGTACAGTCCGGCGGCAAACAGGACTCCAAACCGGCAAATTTGTCCAAGCTTATCCCACATCGATCACGCACTCGTCTCCGTCACCGCCGCCTCCCTCGCCAGCGCCCTCTCGCGGAAACGCTTCATGCGAATTCCGAGCAGGGTCCCGACCACCGGCGTCGCCAGCACCAGGGCGGTCATGCCGAGTCGCTCGGTGAACGCGAATCGCAGCCAGTCCGAGCCCGCCAGCGCCAGGGTCTGGCCGAAACTGTACTCCAGCTCACGTCCCAGGATGAATCCCATGACCATGGGCGCGACATCGAACTTCGCCTCCCGCGCCGCGATCCCCACCAGCCCGAAGCCGATCAGGGTGACGATATCGAAGGGATTGCCGCGGGCCAGATAGGTACCCGCGAAGGCGAGCATGATGGTGATGGGGATCAGCAGCGAGCGCTTGATGGTTACCACCCGGGCAAAGAGCGGAATGGTCAGGTAACCGATGACCAGGAACAGGAGGTTCGCCAAAACCATGGCGATCAGGATGGCAAAAACGATGTCTCCGTTGGTCTCGAGCAGCGTCGGACCGGGCCGCAGTCCCTGCATCATGAAGGCGCCCAGGAGCAGCGCCGTGACCGCGTCGCCCGGAATCCCCAGCGTCAGCAGCGGCACCATGGTAGGCCCGTTGACGGCGTTGTTGGCAGCCTCGGCCGCGGCCACTCCGTCGAGTTCGCCCTTGCCGTAACGTTCCGGGTGCTTCGATGCGTTCTTGGCCGCGATGTAGCCCATCATGGCGGCGATGGGCTGGCCCAGCCCCGGCACCAGGCCGATGCCGGTGCCAATGGCGGTGGAGCGAAAAATCGTGCGCAGGCTCCGTTTGAGTTCCGCCAGGCGCAGCCGCTCGCCGACGAACCGCACGGCGCGGGCTCCCGCCACGTCGCCCTCCTTGACGGCGTTGAATATCTCCGGCAGCGCGAACAGCCCGATCAGCATCGGGATCAGGTGGAAGCCGTCGTAGAGTTCCTGGGTGCCGAAGGTGTATCGGGGCATCCCGGAAAAGGGATCGGCGCCCATGAAGCCGAACCACACGCCGAGGCAGAGCATGAGCAGCCCCTTGAGTACCGGTCCGGTAGAGGTCACGGCGATGATGACCAGGCTGAGAAACATCACAGCGGCAATCTCCGGCGGGCCGAAGCCGAGCACGATGGCAGCCACGGGAATGATCATCACCAGCGTGAAGATGTCGCTGATGGTATCCGAGATGACCGAGGCGAAGAGCCCCATCTCGAGCGCCTTGCGTGGCTGTCCCTTCTTGGTTAGACCGTGGCCGTCGAATACGGTGGCGATGGAGGCCCCCGTCCCCGGCATGGAGATCAGTATGGCGGGCACGCTGCCGCCGTAGATGCCGCCCTTGTAGACACCGATCAGGAACGGAATGCCGATCAGCGGGTCGCCCACCAGGAAGGAGATGGGCACCAGTACCGACATGCCCATGGAGGTGGTGAAGCCGGGCAGCGAGCCCATCAGCATGCCCAGCAGGAGGCCGCCGGAGATCCATACGAACGTGTCGATCCGCAGTGCGGTGTCCAGTCCGGCGAGCAGTGTTTCGATCATTCAGCTATCTCGCCCGGTCGGTCGGCATGGTCTCTGCACAGCCCCTTCGCTAGAAGGCAGGCAAGAGCCGCAGCAACGGCGTCAGCGCGCGCTGCACCAGGTCGATTTCAGGCAGCGCGGTGCGCATCACATGCGTCACCGCGATGTAAAAGCCCAACGGGATCAGGATGCTGATGCCCAGGACCTGCACGGGGTTTCGGTTGCCGACCAGGATAGAAGTGCTCACCATCAGCAAGAACATGGTGATGAGAAACCCCAGCGTATTCAGCAGCAGTGCGCAGGCGACGGTTATCACCAGGAAGGCAACTTGCCTCAGGATGGCGGTGCGGGACGCGGCCCTGTAGCCGGCGGCGGCGGTAATGTCTCCTCCCGGGTCGGCCTCTCGGATGCGGATTCCCAGGAAGATTGCCGCCACGGCCACCGTGCTCAGCAGAATCAGATAGGGGAACACGCGCGGACTCATCGCCATCATGTCCCGGTCCAGCGGTATCGGAGGCTCGTCGATGAGCGAACCGCTGAAAAGCAGCGCCAGCACGGAAAGCACGAGCACAACGGCGGTGAAGCGCACGTCAGCCTGACGCGCAAGCGCCGGGGCCGCGCCCAGGAGGCGGCGAATCACGCGGCGGCTGATGCCAGCGCGGCTGCGCTCAGGGGCAGGCTCACGGCCTCATTGTGCTCAACGGACATATCGGCGGCGATATAGATGTCCATCACGCGCCGCGCCTGCTCCGCGGAGCACATCTCGGGCCGGTCGAAGGCCACCGCCTCGATCCAGTGGACCGTCTCGTTGTGCATGGGGCCTGCGTAGACATGATCGACGCGCTCCCCGGGCATGGAGGACATGGGCAACTGGATACCCTTCTGCATCGTGTTGACGATCACGTCCCGATGAGTGTCGTCGACCACCAGCATCCCCTCGGTGCCGGTGATCTCAATCCAGGTACCCGAGTAGTTGTGATACCCCGGCGGCATGGTCCAGCCGGCGCCAATGTTAAGGATGACTCCATTGTCGAGGGTCACCATGATCCATTGGGCGTCCTCGGAGCCGGTGAGGTCACGCATGGCTCCGTAAGCGGATTGCGAATAGACCCGCACCGGTTGCGCGGGCTCCATGAGCCAGAGAAGGAAGTCGATATCGTGGGTGGCTTCCATGGCCGCGGGCGACAGCTTGATGCGGCCGCTGATCTTGTCGCCGAGACTCCGGGTGAGGTGCCGGCTCACCAGCGCGCAGACCGGATCGCCGATGGTCCCCTCCTGCAGATGCTTCCTCGCGTAGGCGAACTTGTGGTTGAAGCGCTGCGAGTAGCCGATGGCGAACTTGAGGCCGCGGGACTTCTGGATGCGGATGAGTTCGTCGGCCTCATTCAGGGTCAGCGCCAGCGGTTTTTCCAGGAAGACATGCTTGCCGGCGAGCAGCGAATCCCGGGCCATGGGATAGTGCGTGGTCTCGGGCGTCGCTGAAATGATGATGGTGTCGATCGAGTCGTTGGCGAGCACGTCCCTGTAATCGGTTGTCGCCGAGGCGGCCCCGGTCTTCACCGCAACCTCCGTCAGCCGCGCCTCGTCAATCTCGGCGATGTGCAGTTCGTCCACCAGCGCGCTCGCCGCGCAGGTTTCAGCGCGAATGCCGCCGCACCAGCCGGTGCCGATGATGCCGACGTTGATTTGTTTCATGGAGTACCTCCCGGTTCCGGCGTTTTTTCCGTGTAAGGCGCGTTCATTGGGACGCGCCGGGCCATTGTACGAGATCGGGCAGGCTAGTAAAGCCAATACGCGTGCACAGCCTTCGCTGACATCATCTCGAATGTTTTTAGTGGCTTGCCCCTCTGTCGACCGTCGAAATCAATCTCAAGGTTACTGGCAGATTGATGACCGCAACGCAATGGTCAAACTCGCAACATTACCCAGTTTCGAACGGCGAAAATCCGCTGTCCGGTTGTTACGTTAGTCGCCAGTTCGTCAATTCATGAAATGTGAACTGATCGGAGCGGTCAATTGGGACTGCATGTTGAAATCGATTAACTAGGAGAACTACATGAGAACACTGACTGTAATGGAAATGGACGCTGTCTCAGGCGGAGAGAAGACCCGTCTCCAAAACCTGGGGGAGTGCGGTATGGACGTGGTGGCGTATGGCGCCGCCGGGGGAGCCCTTGGGATGCTGGTTGGCGGGCCGATTGGCGCGAAAGTCGGGATTGCCGCCGGCATGATCAGCGCGATTATCGGTTCCGACGCCTGCATCGCGGGCCTGAACTAGGTGCTGACGCCAATAGTCTTGCAATCCCGAAGCCCGACCTTGACATTCTTGGGCTGTGTCGCGGTTACGAAAGCAAGAGTTGGCAGCCACGATTTTACACTGAGAGATTCCAGGACAGACATCCTAACCTTCAATTTGACGAGGAGAATTGCAATGAGAACCTTGAACGAAACAGAAATGCGCGTCGCCGCCGGCGGCATCGCGCCGATTCCCCACATTCCGCCCGGCCCACCTTGTGACCCGCCTCAAACCACTCAGGAAAAGTGGGAAATTCGCTTGTGGTGGCAGGATCGGCAAATGGACGAAGAGCTCCGGAATCGTAACCAAAATTGATTCCAGAGTCGCCAAAGAGCGATTTCACCAGACGGACAGGACGGCGAAGGCGCGGTTCTTGCCGCGCCCGCCGTCCGACTTCCCGGTAACACCCATTCGCCATGTCGAGACAGCCCGCTGCCAGTGGTAATTTGCCGTTGTTCCGCGACGAAGCCCTGGAGCGTTTTCGCGCTACGGCCTGGCAACCGCCTCTGCTGTCGAGGCCCGTTTCCGCATGGGCGCTGACGGCGCTCGCGTTGATAGCCGCCGCTGCCTTCATTGCATTCGCCGCCACGTTCGAATTTGCCCGCAAGGAGCAGGTACGGGGCTACCTGACCCCGACCGACGGTTGGTCTCGGGTCACGGCCAAGTCCTTCGGCGTCGTTCGGCGCCGCCTGGCGAACCCGCGGGACGATGTGCGCGTCGGCGATGTGCTGCTGGAAATATCTCCCGGCGACGGCGTGCGGCAGGCAGTCACGGTCCAGGACCGGATGCTTGAGGAGATCCAGGGACGGCGCATGGCGCTCGATGAGCGGGTTCACCTTGTCGCGCGCGAATACGAGCAGGAAACCGTCCTGCTGGAACGCGCAGCCGAAGCGGACCGCCGCGAACTGGAGCGGCTGGAAGAAGAAATCGAATTGGCCCGGGTTCGCGCACGAATCGCGCGGCAGCGATACCTGGACGGCGTGCGTCTGGCCGACTCCGGCGCCCTGGCGCCGGCAGACACGATCCGACTCGAGGATGACATGCAGTCGCGGCTCCTGGTGCTTTCCGAGCGGCGCCGCGCAGTGGACCGGCTGCGCGCGTCCCTCGCGGCACACGCCGCCCGCGTGGCACGACTGGAGATCGACCGGGACCTGAATGCGGCGACCATCCGCGAGCAGGATCATGCATTGGCCATGGAAGAGTCGCGCATTCGCGGAGAAGGCGCCCGTCGCCTGCTGGCACCCAGGGACGGCATGGTCGTTTCTGTGCGGGTCGATGCCGGCGACGGCGTTCAGCCGGGTCAGGCGCTGCTGGACATCGTTTCGCGGGGCAGCGTCCTGCAGGGACGGCTGTTCGTACCGTCAACCGCAATGGGGTTCGTCGAACCCGGCCAGGAGGTGCGAATATACTTGGACGCCTTCCCCTACGAACGCCACGGCGCCCAGTCAGGGCGGGTGAGTACGGTCTCCGCCACGGCGCTGACCCAGGGCGAATCGCCGGTGAGCCACACCCAGGTCGGTGCCCACTACCGGGTTGACGTCGAGTTTCCCGACGGCTTCACGCTTTCTCCACTGCAGTTACAGGCGCTGCGCCCCGGTATGACGGTCACTGCGGACTTGGTCCGCGACTACGGCACGCTGCTGGACTGGATCATGGAGCCGCTGCAAGGCACAGCCCGGCGCCTCTGATCCATCATTGCCAGCGACTTCACTAACATGCGGTTGCCCGTCATTCTGCAGGCGGATCGCTCCGAATGCGGTCTGGCATGCCTGGCGATGGTTGCCGGCTACTATGGCCACCACGCCACGCTGCGGGAACTGCGGACCCGGTTTCGCATGTCCATGCGTGGTGCGACGCTGACCAAACTTCATGACTGCGGCCAACAAATGGGCCTGAACTGCCGCGCCGTGCGAGTGGAACTGGAAGAGCTGAAGCAGTTGCGGGCGCCCGCCATCCTGCACTGGAATTTCGATCACTTCATCGTTCTGAAGTCGGTTAACCGGCACAAGGTGAACATCGTCGACCCGGCTCTGGGAACGCGCCAGCTCAGCCTTGATGAAGTCTCCAGACAATTTACGGGCGTCGCCCTGGAACTGGCCCCCACGCCGGCGCTTGCGAGGAGAAAGGCGGAGGATTCGGTCAGGCTGTCTTCGTTCCTGACCGCTTTCAGGGGATTGGCCGGACCGCTGGGCGCGGTCTTCGCGATGACCGCGCTTCTGCAGGTCTTTGCGCTGGCGATGCCGTTGCAGATGCAGTTCACCGTGGACCAGGGCATCCGTCAGGGAGACATGAACATCGTTGTCGCCCTGGCGGTGGGATTCGGCGCCATTGCCGTCATCTCCGCCCTCACGGACTACTTTCGTTCGCTCCTCGTGCTCTACGCGGGCAATACCGCCGCTTTCCGCATGGTGGGGGGATTGGCCCACCACCTGCTGCGGCTGCCCGATGCGTGGTTCACCGCCCGCCATCCGGGCGACGTCCTGTCCCGTTTCAACTCGATTACCCCGGTCCGTGAGTTTCTCATGAGCGGCGCCTTCGCCATGCTGGTGGACACCATCATGGCCATCGGCGCTTTCGCGGTGCTGCTGCTGTACTCGTGGCAGATGGCGCTCGCGCTGTGCGGATTCCTGGCACTCTCGTCCGGGCTCAGGCTGGCCACTTACGCTCCGCTGAAGCACCTGACCCACGAGTCCATCGCCGCCGGGGCTCTGGAAGAATCGAGTTTCATCGAAAATGTTCAGCGCCACCGCTCCATCAAGCTTCTGGGAGCCGAAGCCGACCGGGAGGACGCCTGGGGCCAACGCTACGTCACCTCGATCAACGCGGAGGCGCGGCTGCGCCGCTTCGGCATCCACCTGCAATTGGCCGCCTCCACGATTACCGCTTTCGAGAGCGCCGTCATGCTGCTCATGGGTGCTTCCCAGGTCATTGTCGGCGCGTTTACCCTGGGTATGCTGTTCGCCTTCAGTTCGTACAGCGGCATGTTCTCCGCTCGCGTGCATGCGCTGGTTCGCGCGCTGGTGGACATGCGCATGCTCAAGCTGCACCGGGAACGTATCGCCGATATCGGCCTGGAACAGCGCGAAGTGCCGCCGGGAACGCACGGCATCCGCTCTGAACTGCGCGGTGAAATCTCCGTCCGGTCGTTGAGTTACGCCTACAACGATGAGGAAGGCACCGTGCTTCGGAACCTGACCTTGAATGTGGCGCCCGGCGAATTCCTGGCCGTGTCCGGCGAGTCCGGCGCCGGCAAATCGACTCTGGTCAAGCTGCTCGCCAAGCTGCTGGTCCCCAGTGCGGGGGAAATACAGGTCGATGGGCACGACCTGCGGCTGCTGGATACCGCCCACTACCGCCGTCAGTTGGGAGTGGTGATGCAGGACGACGACCTGCTGTCCGGCTCGCTGCTGGAGAACATCGCCGTCGGCGAGGCGCGGCCTGATCAGGAACGCGCGGCGCAGGCGGCTCGACTGGCCTGCATCGACGAGGATATTCGGCGCATGCCCATGCAATACCTGACGCTGGTGGGCCACATGGGTTCGACCCTTTCCGGCGGGCAGCGCCAACGGGTGATGATCGCCCGCGCCGTCTATCGCCGCCCGCGAATCCTGTTGCTCGACGAGGGCACCGCGCATCTCAACGACGCCCTGCAGCGGCAGGTGCTCGCCAACCTCTCCGGACATGGCATGACGATGATCGCCGTGACCCATGACCCGCGGGTGCTGGAATGCGCGGACCGATGCGTGCGAATCTGAACGGGCAGCCAGCGCCGCTTCAGGGGATTTTGTCCAGCGCCCGGAATTTCTCTTCGGACGCCCGTACAGCTAGCAGCGATCCGGACCGGTGTTCCTCTGACGCTTCAAAACGATTTGATACGCAGCCTGCGCGCCAAAAAAGTAAGCGCTGTGCTGACCCCACCTTCCTTTCGGTGAGTCATTGAGATTGGATGACTCCTCTTAAATAGGGAGGAGTCCGATGCGGAACGATGATCTGGATGCCAAGGGCAAGGACGTTGGCGGTTCGGCTGCGGCCAACGGAGCGGCGGCGGTTGGGAGGAAGCGAAAGAAGCGGCGAAGCTGGAGCGCGGAGAAGAAGATCCGGATCGCGCGGGAGAGTTTTTCTACCCAGGAGTCGGTGACGGCCGTGGCCCGGCGCTACGGGATCGCGCGCAACCGGTTATCGGCCTGGCGCAGTCTTCTGCGCCGGGGCAAGCTGGTGGCGCCGTCATCGGTGCAGGCGGAACCGGCTGGGGCTTTTGCCGACGTTGAGGTGGAAGAACGCGCTTCGGTGGTGATTGAAGGACGCGGCGTGACGGTTCGCCTGGACGGGGTCACCGACACGGCCGGGATCGCGGCGATCGCCGTGGCGCTGGCGGGCACGTCGTGATGGTGTCGTTGGGTGGCACTCGGATCGTGGTGGCGACGCAGCCGGTGGACTTTCGCAAGGGCCATGACGGATTGGCCGCGGCGGTGCACAACGAGCTGGGCCTGGACCCATATTCGGGGGTCGCCTATGTCTTCCGAGCCAAGCGAGCCGACAGGATCAAAGTGCTCTGGTGGGACGGCACCGGTCTGGTGCTGGCGTATAAGCGGTTGGAGCAGGGCCGGTTCGCGTGGCCGACGGTCCACAACGGGGTGATGAGGCTCACCCGGGCGCAGTTCGAGGCGCTGTTCGAGGGTCTGGACTGGCGCCGGACGTGGAGCCCGCGCGTGCGCCGCCCGCGCGTGGCGGCGTGACTGCCCAAGGGGTTGTTCAACCCTGATGACCGGCTCGTTTTTCGGGCCGGTTTTCGTTTATAACTTCCTGATTATATGGTAGTATTCACTCATGCAGAGCCGTCCAGAACCGGTCGATCTCACCGCGTTGCCGCCCGCCCACCGGGCGCTGTTCCAACGCCAGAAAACCGCCTTTCAGGCGCAGCAAACGGCCAACGACGAGCTTCGCGCGAGGGTGGATTTGCTCACCGATACCAACCGCCGCCTGGAACACCTCATCGACGAACTGCGCCGGGCGATCTACGACAAGAAGTCCGAGAAGCGCCCGCTGGACGATCGCCAACTGGCGTTCGAGGATCTGGAAGGCGCGGTGGCCGAGGCCGAGGAAGCCGCGGCTGCGCCGGGCACCTCAACAACCCCGTCCTCCGCCAAGCGCCGGGCACCTCGACGCAACCTCGGGCATCTGCCCAGGGGCCTGGAACGCATCGAACAGGTCATCGAGCCCGACAGCACGCAGTGTCCCTGCGGGTGCGGGGACATGATCCGCATCGGCGAGGACCGCACCGAGCGGCTGGACATCGTGCCGGCGCAGCTTCGGGTCATCGTCACGGTGCGCCCGAAGTACGCCTGCCGCACCTGCGAGGCCGGCGTGATCCAGGCGCCGGCGCCGGCGCACCTCATCACCGGCGGCTTGCCGACCGAGGGGGCGCTGGCGCAGGTGCTGATCGCCAAGTACGGCGATCACTTACCTTTGTATCGCCAATCGCAGATCTACGCCCGCTCGGGCGTGGAGTTGCACCGCTCCACGCTCGCCGGCTGGGTGGGCAAGGCGTCGTTTCATCTGACTCCGGTGGTGGATCGGCTGGCCTGGCATCTGAAGCAGTCGGGGCAGTTGTTCATGGATGAGACGCGCGCGCCGGTGCTGGACCCGGGGCGGGGCAAGACCAAGACGGGGTATCTGTGGGCGCTGGCCCGCGACGAGCGCCCCTGGGCCGGTCCGGACCCGCCCGGCGTGGTGTTCTTCTATGCGCCCGGTCGCGGCGGGGTTCATGCCACGCGTTTCCTTGAGGGTTTTACCGGCATCCTGCAGGTGGACGGCTACGCCGGCTACAACGCGGTGGCCGCGCCCGGCAAGGGGGTGACCCGGGCGAACTGTTGGGTGCACGCCAGGCGCAAGCTGTGCGAGATCCACGACAGCCACCGCTCGGAGGTCGCCGCGGAGGGCTTGCGCCGCATCGCGGCGATGTACGCCATCGAGAAGCAGATCCGGGGCGAACCCGCCGAGGTGCGCCTGGCCGTTCGCAAGGCGCGCACCGCGCCGCGGGTCAAGGAGTTCGGGGCGTGGCTGAAGCGGCAACGCGCCCGCGTCTCGGCGAAGTCGCGCCTGGGCGAGAAGCTGGCCTACATCGGCAATCACTGGGAAGGACTTCAGGTGTTCCTCACCGACGGCCGCGTGGAGATGGATTCCAACGTGGTCGAGAACACGATCCGCCCGCTGGCGCTGAACCGCAAGAACGCGTTGTTCGCCGGCCACGATGAGGGTGCGGCGGCCTGGGCCCGCATCGCTAGTCTGATCGAAACGGCGAAAATGAACGGGGTCAACCCGCATGCCTATCTCAAGGCGACGCTCGAAGCCATCGCCAATGGCCATCCGGCCTCCGAGATCGATCAGCTGCTGCCCTGGGTCTTTACGCCAATCTCACGCTGAAAGCCAGATGGTGTAGGGGCACCGCTTACCCAAAAAATGACAATATGAGAACCACAAGGACACCCGCTTCCACCGCAAGAAGACCTGACAGAACCCCGAACGATCCAGCCAACGAGAATAAAAGGGAAAACAGCGCCGAAGAGATGAGCCCGAACCAGGATCGGCTTTCAGCCTGCAACTGTTGAAGGTCACTGAATCGAAGGCGTTTTTCGGTCGGCTCATAATTTCGGACAACCCTGCGAATGAGCAAGCGATCAACGATCAACACATAGACTAACCCGAAAACCGCGCAACCCAGCAGTAGCACCAAAAGCAGATTGCCGTCATGCAATTCCAGCACGCTGACTACCACCACCACAATTGGAACAAACACAAAGATGAGGATCCCGTAGGATATTGTCAGGAATCTCTTCAGCGTTGCCACGTCTTCATCGGATGTGATCCTGTATCCCTTGCGCGGGCACCACGCCCCTCCAAAAAAAACCGGGTGAAAAAATGTCGTTTCCCCCTGTTTGTTGACTTTGAAATTCACTGACATCATTGATCGAAAGATATTCATCGGGGTTTTTCCCTCAGCCCGCGTAGAGGCACATTCCTTTGATCATAAGCACGTACAACGTCGCCGCGCATTCCCCAATAGTAGAGATTCCACCCAGAAATGCCCATGGAGCACGAGGAAAAAGGCACGACGATCAGCACCGTCACACGCGACGCTTGTATGGCGAATCAAATTGATTGCCATGTTCCCCGGCGACAATGGGACTTTGTGACAGGCCTGAATTCGCAGCACAATTGCTTGGCGTATGGAACCGAAAGGACGATAATCAAAACAGGATGCAGCAACCTGCAGCACGTTGCATTAACTGCCGTGCGAGGAGGAAATGTGGCCGCCAACCACCGAGTGACCGTCAATCTTGAGGCGCCCGAATACAACCAACTTTCGGCGTTGGCTGACAAGCACAGGATATCCCTGGCGTGGCTGGGCCGCCGAGCCATCATCGAGTTCCTCGAACGGAACGAGCAGGAAGAACTGCAATTGCCATTGAAACTGCCTTCGCAGCGCGCCGATTCGGGGCACTGAGGAGAACCGGGAACACATAATGGCGACTGTTGAGGCAAACATTGGAGCAGGCAGAACTCGGCCTTCTCCCGATTGGCTGCGGGCATTCGTCGCTAGCCAGTCGAAGGGCGCCCGGTCTCTCGCATCGTCCGTGAGGCGCGAAGACCGTCTTCGGTTCTCCCGGACGGTGACGTTTCACGTGATCGCCGCGTATTGGCAGGAACATCAGAGCGAGTCGAGTCGGCGCTGGCCGCTTCGCGACCTGCCCGGCGAGTCGGACATTTCGCCCTTGGAGGCACCTACCGAACCGCTGGCGCAAGCGATCGGAAGTGCTGCGGCCAAGTTGGATGTCCCGGACGCCAGCTACCTGATCGGCTCACTTTACACGGGGATGATGCCGGAACGAGTCAGGGCGCAACTGGGCGCCTATTACACGCCCCCGGCGTTGTGCGAGCGGCTTCTCGACATGGCGACCGACGCGGGAGTCGATTGGCGAACGGCGACAGTGTTGGATCCCGCTTGCGGTGGCGGCGCATTCCTGGCGCCCGTTGCGCGCCGCATGGCAGCGAGCATGGAGAAATGCAGCGCCATCGCCGCGTTGCACCAAATCCAGCAACGTTTGCGCGGTTTCGAGCTGGACGCGTTTGCAGGTTGGATGTCGCAGGTTTTCGTCGACATGACGCTCAGTGCTCTTTATGACGCAGCCGGCGAGAGACTACGCTCAATCGTTCAGGTGACTGACGCGATGGAACGGGAGCCGACCCCGGGCGGATTCGACCTGGTTGTCGGAAATCCCCCCTACGGACGCGTCACACTCACTCCGGCCCTTCGCAAGAAGTTCCGCAGAAGCCTGTACGGTCATGCGAACCTGTATGGTGTGTTTACCGATCTGGCGCTGAGGCTTGCGAAGCCCGGCGGTGTGATCGCCTACGTGACCCCGACGAGCTTCCTCGCCGGCGAGTACTTCAAGGTTCTGCGCAGCTTGCTCGGCTGGGAGGCACCACCGGTGAGCGTAGACTTCGTTGGAACGCGAAAAGGGGTCTTCGCCGACGTGCTCCAGGAAACTCTGCTGGCCGTGTATCGACGTGGCGATTACGGCGGCAAGGCAAGGGTTCATCTCATTTCCCCAGGGTCGAACGGCTCGATCCAGACCACAGCCGCCGGATCGTTCAGACTTCCCGAAAGCCTGGACCAACCGTGGTTGATCCCGCGCACCAAGTCTCAATTCAAGCTAGGGCCTGTTAACACTAACGTAGTGCATCGATGATGAGCGCGAAGAGGATAAAACCCAGGAAGATTACGTCCAGTTTCTCGAATCGGGAAAAGATGCGCCGGAATCCCTTCAAACGACGAAACAATCGTTCGATTTCATTGCGTCGCTTGTACATCTCCCGGTCGTATTCCCAAGGGTCGAGGCGCGAGGCCTTCGGCGGCACCACCGGCGTGTACCCTAGCGCCAAGGCCAGTTGTCGCGTCTCGTCGCCTTCATACGCCCGGTCCATGATCAGCGAAGGATTGTCATGCTGTTGACCCATTCGATTCAACAACTTACGTCCTTGCGGGGCGTCGTGGGCTTGTCCAGGCGAGAGCGAGAAGGCGATGGCCGTTCGAGCATCCGCGGAAACCATATGAATCTTGGTGGTCCAACCGCCACGAGACTTGCCGATGGATTGGGGACCGTTTTTTTTAGCGCGCCCGTCCCATCGGGATGGACTTTGACGCTGGTGCTGTCCATCGACACGGCCTCAAGCCTGATGCGCACGATCTGCTCTCGTTGCAACTGCTCAAAGACCCCGTCCAGGACCCCGTTCTTCGACCAACGGTTCATTCGGGTGTAGATGGTGTGCCAGTTTCCAAACCGGGCCGGCAACCCGCGCCACTTGCATCCCTGTTCGGCGACATACAGGATGGCGTTGAGCACTTGGCGGTTAGAAACCCTGACGTTTCCGCGCTGTAATGGCAAATACGGCGCAATGCGTTCGTATTGAGCTTGGGTAAGTTCCATACCTGAAAGGTAACATAGTCAAGCCACTTAGTGTTAACAGGCCCTAGTGCGCCGCGCCGAGCGGTTTCCTTGCAGGTTGGCGGATTACGGGTATTCCGTGAGCACCGGACCGCTCGTCTGGAACCGTCACAAGACAAGCCTTCGCCAACAAGCCGGGGAGGGCCGTTACCCGTTGGTCTGGGCGGAATCGGTACGTTCGGACGGCTCCTTCGAGTTCCGCGCCAGGAAGCGAAACCATCAGCCTTATTTCGAACCCAGCCCCAAGGAACACTGGGTGGTGACCGACTTCCCATGCGTGCTTCTGCAACGAACAACAGCGATGGAACAGAACCGGCGCCTAATCGCGGCGGAGTTGCCGTCGTGGTTCATCGAGCAGCACGGTGCAGTCGTGATCGAAAACCACCTGAACATGATCAAGGCGACAAGTGGCACCCCCAAGGTTCTTCCGGCATTGCTCGCGGCACTACTTAATTGCGAGGCCGTGGACCAGACGTTTCGTTGCATTAGCGGCAGCGTGGCTGTGTCCGCGTACGAACTGAAAGCGCTGCCGCTTCCGTCACTGGAGAGCCTGCAGGAAATCGAGGATCTGGTTAGGCGTAATGCCGAACGCGACGCGATCGAGCGCGCCGCGAATCGCCTATACGGTTACGAGAACTCCTAATGCCTCTGCCGCCACTTCTGCCAGTATCGGAAATTCATGCGCGACTGCAGAACATCTATCCCGAGGGCACTGCGAACCGAAATTATCAGACCCGGGAAATTGCGGCAAAGACAGTGTTCGTCATGCTGTATATCGGCGCGGTGGAGGGTGCCGGGCGCTGGCTGCGCCCGAATCAAGTCACCCGCATGACAGATCCTCAGGCAGAGTTATCGGGAGACGGGGACAGGGAGGAGTGGCTGGAAGTATCCATGCGTCCAGGCGGCAACGCGATCCAGGGTCGCTGGTATGCGGTCGATACGCGTGAACCGGAATCAGATCGTTGCCCGGGATGATGAACTGGCACAAGCGACCGGCCTGCGGATCGAACCGGATCGGAATCTGCCGGATGCGATCCTCGTAGACCTTGGCCCGGCCGAGCCACTGCTCGTATTCGTAGAGATTGTTGCATCCGCAGGCCCTGTCAGTGACGCGCGTCTGGCGGCGCTGCTGGCTATCGCGACCGAAGCGGGGTTCAGAGACAACCAAGTTGCGTTTGTAACCGCTTATGCAGACCGCGACGATGCCGCCTTCAAGCGCACGGTGAGCGAACTGGCGTGGCGATCATTCGCGTGGTTCATGTCCGAACCGGAGCACATTATCGCGCTTCACGGCGGAACTGATGCAAAGCAAGTGAAATTGTCGAATCCGGCTCATTGATGAATGAACCGGATCAAAATGCATTGGAAAATATCAATTCATGCAATCAAATAGAATTGTACAAAATCACTTTTGAGGTTGCACTGAATCGTTAGCCGGAACCCTTAACAGGACAGGAACGGGGGACGTGCTTACCCCGCTGGTTGAAAGCATGTGCATCTGCCGGGAGACGGAATTCGCGTCAGAACATCAACCCGGGCAACCACGTAGCCAACTCCGGGCGCAGAAGGATCACGACCGCCACTCCCAGCATCAATATCCAGAACGGAACGGACCCCCGGAAAATATCCCCCAGCGTGACATCCGGATCCGTCACAGAAGACTTGACCGTGAAGATCAGCAGCCCCATGGGCGGCGTAAGCAATCCCGCCTCGATGACGATGATGCCGTATATCGCAAAGGCGATGGGATCGAATCCCACCGCGGCCGCCAGCGGCACGAACACCGGCACTGTCAGGAGTATGTCCGAGATGGAGTCGATCAGCGCGCCCAGCAGCAGCCAGATCACGGTCATCAGCACGATGAGTCCCACCGGCGACAGCCCGGCCCCGGTCACCAGGTCCTGAATGAGGTTAATACCGCCGCTGACGGCCAGCAGCTTCGCGTACATTGAACCTGCAATCAGCAGGAACATGATGGGGGCTGTGTAGCGGCCGGCGCTGTAGATCGCTTCCATGAACGCCCCGCCCCGCATGCCGTTTGCGTAGCCAAGTACGAGACTGCCCAACGCGCCGAATCCCGCCGCCTCCGTGGGCGTGAAAACGCCCGACCAGATACCGCCCAGAACCAGAACGACCAGCCCGATGATGCCAATGGCGCTCAGCAGTTCGCCCCGGAGGTTTCTCGCAGCGACGTCAGCTTCATTCCGCTCCGGAGTCGTCGCGGGCGCCACGTCGGGACTGACCACCGCCTTCAGCACGCAGTAGACAATGAACGCCAACCCCAGGAGCAGACCCGGGATGACGCCCGCCACGAACAACGCTCCCACCGACCCTTCGGTCAGGATCGCCCAGACGATGAGCAGCACGCTGGGCGGGATCAGCATGCCCAGCGATCCGCTGCCGGCGATGACTCCAAGAGCGTAGGACTTGGCGTAGCCGCTACGCCGCATTTCCGGGTACGCGATCCGACTGAAGGTGGCGGCCGAGGCGATGGCCACGCCCGAGACCGCAGCGAACGCGGCGTTGCCCAACACGGTGGCCGCGGCCAGCCGCCCGGGCAAACGCCCCAGCGCACGGTCGCAAAGCCGGTAGAGGTCGGCCGCCGCCCCTGAGCGGCTGATTATTTCCCCCATCAACATAAACAGCGGAATTACCGCCAGTGCGTGGCTGCGGATGGCATCGTAGGCGGTTGAGCCGAGGATGGAGAGCGCGATCTGGAAATCGCCGTAGGCCAGGTAGACGCCGATGACGCTCGCGACACCCAGGGCAATGCCGATCTGCACGCTCGCAAGTATCAACACCAGCAGGATCGCCAGCGAATAGAAGATAACTTCGGGACCCATCATGGCGTCGGGCTCGAAGTTTCGGGCTTCCGGCCGGGATCGATCCGTCCCGACCAGTCCAGGTAGAGCAGGCGCAGATAGACGAAGGCGGCGAAAATTGACGTCGCCACCACCAGGAACCGCACCGGGTACGTCGGCACCCGCAGCGCGCCCTCCCCTTCGTACTCGCTGACGGCGAGGGCTTCGAGTGCCGGCCCCCAGGCGCTGTACGCCGTTCCCAGGAAGAACGCGAGTCCGAGCACGCCGGCCAGCGTGCGAAGCCACCGCCGCGCGGTCTCGCCCACGGCATCGTAGAGCAGCGTGCTGCGAATCATGCCGCCCTGGTAGATCGCCAGCGGCAACTGCAGGAATGTGATCGAGACGACGGAATTGGCGATGATCTCGGTGGCGCCCAGCAACGGCTGGCTAAAGAGATAGCGGCCCATCACGTCCACGAAGATGATCGCCGCAAGAACCAGCACCCAGAACGCCGATACGACGTGGGTCGCACGGGCGAGTCGTTCGATCATCGCCGATGCTACGGCTGGCAATTGCCGGGGTTTTTTCGCTTGCGCCGCACCCCGGTCAGACGTCCACCCAACCGCCGTCGCTGACCGACTTGGCGATGGCCTCGAGCAAGGCCACGTTGCCGACCCGTTCCTCGTCGGTGAACCGATAGCTGCCATTGCCGGCCACCGCGTCGGCCCATTCATCGAGATTGGCGCGCACGGGATCCTTCGGATCGAAGGTCTGGCTGTGCTGGACGCCGTCCTGGCCGCAGGTTATGAGGTGCGTGCGGCCGCCCTCCTGGGGATGGGCGTCATCCCGCGCCTCCACCCAGAGCTTCTCGCCGAAGACGCTGTAGCGCCCGTAGTAGGGCGTGGCGGAGATCGCGCCCACGAAGCCCGTCGCCCCGTTGCAGAACCGCATCTGCAAGGTGACGAGATCGCCCGTGGGCAGCGGGAGCACGCGCTGGGCGGACTGCGCGTTCACCGCTTCCACCGGTCCGAACATGGAAATGAAGAGATCGGTCAGGTGCACGCCCATGCCGGTCATGCCCGCAGCAGGGGCCTCTTCCACCGACCCGCGCCAGTTGTCCGCTTCCACCGAGGCGAAGATGCTGTGCGAGAAGTTGGCTTCGATGTGCATCAGCGTTCCCAGGTCGCCCGAGGCGACGATCCCGGCGATGGCTTCCATGGTGGACTCGTAGCGGCGCTCGTGTCCGACGCCCATGACCAGGCCCGCGCCATTCACCGCCTCCAACATGCGCTCGATGCCGGCGCGCGTCAGCGACAGCGGTTTCTCGCAGAAAATCTGCTTGCCGTGTTCTACCGCGGCGAGCACCTGTTCCTCGTGCTGGGTGTGCGGGGTACACAGGATGACCGCATCCACATCCGGATCCTCCAGCACGTGCCGGTAGCTGTCCGCAAGCGGAATGCCCGTTTCGTCGGAGAATGCCTGGTGACTGTGTGGACTACGAGACGTCAGCCGAACGATTTCGATCTTGTCGCTCCCGGCCACAGACTTCACCAAATGCCGGCCCCACCAGCCGAGCCCCACCATTGCCGCTTTGATCACAGCTTTCCTCGCTTTGAGTTTTGAAGGTTATTCGATGACGTATCGAACCGGCCAGTCATATCCGCTTTGCGTCACCGACTCGATGTAGGCCGCGATCACCTCCGAACCGGGCATGCCGCGGGAGTCGGCATCCTTGGCCATGCGGTCGGGAAAGTCCAGCAGGGATTGCGCCCACTCGACCCGTTCCTCAGCCGGCAGTTCGCGAATCTCGGCGCCGGATGACTGCAGCATCTCAAGCCCTGCGATCTGTCGTTCGTCCAGCACTCGCGCCGCCTCGGCTTCGTAGTCGCGCCCCACCTCCGCCACGATTCGCTGTACTTCGGGCGGCAGTCGTTCCAGCGATCGGGTGTTCATGGTGACAAGCACGGCGCCGCCCATGGCGCCAAAGCCGATCATCGTGTAATAGGGCGCGGGCTCATGGAACTTGTAGGCTGCGTACGCCGAAGGAAACATCACCCACCCGGAATACACGCCCGTTTGCAGGGACATGTAGCCGTCCGGCAGCGTGGATTGAACGGGAATGACCCCGGCAAATTCGAGCCAGGGCAGATTCGGCCCCGCTCCGGCGACTTTCACGCCCCTGAGGTCCTCGACGGACTCCCAGGGAACGCTCGATCCCAGGTGGTAGTTGTCCCAGCCATTGATGGCGATGACCGTCTGGCGGTAGTTCTCCGCCAGGTGGTCTGTCAGCCACGGGTAGGCGTCGTACACCTGGCGCGCCACGCGCATCGCCAATTGCGCGTCCTGCGGTCCGAACGGAACGAAGTACTGGAAGTTGTGCAGGAAAAGCTTCGCCGGCTCGAAGCACGTGCAGTAGGCGCCGATATCCAGAATGCCTGTCTGCACGGCTTCCAGCGTCTCGGCCACCGAGGCGATGGACCCGCCGTAACCCTCGATGATCCGCAGTTCGTGACCGGTTTCCTCGGCCACCCGCCGCCGTAGCTCCGGGACCAGGTAGTCGCGCAGCACCGTGACGTAGACCGTCGCACCGGCCGGGTGACCGGAGCCCACCCGCAGCGTGAATTGCTCGGCGCGCGACTGTGTCGCCGGCAGCACGGTCAAAGCGGCCACCGCCAGCATCGCCGCGCAACTGCGCAGCCGCGCTACCGGCATCGCACTCGCGCGTACGCTCAAGCGGCTGCCTCCTTGTGACCTGCGTTCTCCGCAGTGAGTGGATTCAACCGGCAGGCCTCGGCCCAACTGATGATATTCAGCGTGCGCACGAAGCTGCCCGCGCCGACGTTTTCTGCGCACCAAAGCCCCAGCTCCACGATTTCGGACTCGGAGAAGTGCTCCCGGAGCTCGGCGTAGAACCCGTCGTCATCGGCCCTGGCGATGTCGTGCTTGAGGTGATCGGCGAAGCGCAGCGCCAGCTTCTCCCGCGCCGTCAAGAGCGGCGAGTTCTCGAATTCCCACACCGCCTGGACGCGATCCTCGGTCAAGCCCGCCTCGATGGCCGCCGCCGAGCGCACGGTTCCGCAGTAACCGCAATTGTGATCGAAGGCGATCTTGATGCGGCACAGTTCCTTCAGATCCCTGGGCAACTCGCCTTCATCGCAGAGCGACAGCCAATAGCGGTACCACGCCAACCCCATCGGGCTTCTGAAGATCAAGCGCAGTACCCTGGGATCCGGGGCCCCGGTGAGTTCCGCGTTCCTGATGTACTCGAGCGCCTCCGCCCCCAGTTCGTGGTCTTGCAGATAGTCCAATCGAGGCATGCGGGACTCCTCAGCCTGATAGGGAATGGGGGCGATCGCCGGTACCCGGAGGTCCTAGAGCCCCACTAGTGCCGCGGCGTCGCCGGTGAGCTCGACGATGTGCAGCCCCGTGTGGGACCGGTCGACGGCGTAAATATAGCCACGGTCGTCGATGTTGACGTTGTTGGTCTGGATCGCCGCGTCGCAGGTCTCCTGGCCGCCCACCGTCGCGCACAGTTCGGTCGTGGCTTCGGTGGTCTCGGGAACGAAGTAGCCGATCTCGACCGGGGAGAACGGATTTCGGATGTCCACGGCGCGGACACCGGCGTTGAAATATGAGAAAACCGCCAGCGTCCTGTCAAAAGCAGGATGAAACTCATCGTGAACCGAGTGCGGCCCGAAGCGTCCTCCGCGACCGCAAAAGCCGCCCGGCTCGTCGGATGCCTGGTAGGACGACACCGGGTAGGGCTTGTCGGGCTCGGTGATATCGATCATGAACACCACGTCCCGCTCGCCCCGGCAGTACATGGCGCCGCCGCCGGCTTCCGAGGGCACGATCAGGAAGTCCCGGACCTCGACTCCCCCTTCGACCCCTGGATTCGGAATCTCGACTCCCAGCATGGGCTTGGCCGTGTGCACGCCCCAGTACGAGGGCATATCGAGCCTTGAGATCTGCGGGTACAGCAGGTTTTCGGGCGTGGGCGCGAACGGATCCTCCGCGCCGGGATCACCGTTGAGGAACCTGTCCTTGTCCAGGATCTGCAGCGTACCGTCGTTGCCGCTGCCGTATCCGATGTACATGTACTCACCGGCGACGAACGGCTGGTGCAGGCCCGAAACCGAGAACGCCGGCATCGGGCCTTCGGCGGTAGGCTCCCAACCCACCAGGCCGAAATCGCGGATATGCCGCGGCGCCTCCGGACGGCTCAGATCGAAGGCCTGAAGTAGGCGAGTGACGCGCCAACCTTCGGGCGTACCGTTGAAATAGCCGATACCCGTCTCGCACTCCCATTGGATCTTGTGTGTCTCGCGATTGCCGCGGCTGGACTCCGGACGCGAAGAGACGCCGGTCTCAGCGATGGTGGACAGGAACGCCGGGTTGGCCGGATCGGTGACGTCCAGCAATTCATAGCTGAGCAACCCGTTGGTGCGCACCAGGTAGACTCGCTCCGGATCGCCCTCGGGCAGCGCCGCACCATCGCAGATCTGGACGTGCTGCGTGCCGCTGGCTTCATCGCCCGAGGGCGGGACATGGGCAAGCATGACCGGCGCGCTCGGGTCCGTCACGTCCAGGATTGACATGCCGTTGACCTCCAGACTATCGGTCAGCGGGTTGTGCGCTTCGCCGACGTGATGGCCGACGAACAGGATGCGTCGATCCCCGTAGGCATGAACGATCGGCTGATAGGCAGAGCGGGCTTGAAGATCGTGGTAACCCACCAGCGCCATGTTCCGCGCCTCGGTGTCATCCGGCGGCGCCATGTCCTGCGCCTCGGTTTCATCCGGCGGCGCGCTGCACGCGGACATCCAAAGGGCCAGGCCAGCAACGAACGCCGGCGAAAAATTCATGTTGTTTCGGTACATTTTTGAGTCCATCCTGTCGTTATGCCATATCGCTGAAGGACACGCCAATTCCGCCGGGGACATCCCGGGAAAACACTGGCCCGCTCCATCCGCCCTCAATGTTCGTTCTTCCTGCTTCCAGCCGGTTCTTCGAGGTGCTGCGCCAGTGTCCGGGTCGCCTTGCGGGTGATGAAGATTGTCAGGATCAGCGTGGCGATGAGACCTGCGGCAAACAGCACGGTACCCCCGGTACCCGCCTCGAACTCACCATCCGCGAGTTCAGTCAGCGATTGCGCCGCAGAACCAATGTAGACGTAGAGCACGATGGCCGGCGCCATGCCGATCCAGGAGGCAAGCACGTAGTCCTTGAATCGTACCGCCGTCAGACCAAAGGCGTAGTTCAACAGGTTGAACGGAAACAGCGGAGAAAGGCGTGACAGCAGGACGATCACGAATCCTTCCTGACCCGCCGCCTTGTCCAGGGCGTCAAACATGCGCCATTCCGCAATCCGTCCGGCCACCCAGTCCCTGGCAAAGAAGCGCCCGACCAGAAACGCCGCGCTGGCGCCCGCGAGGCTTCCGACCGAAACCAGCATCGCACCCACGGGAACCCCAAAGGCGAATCCTGCCGCCAAGGTCAGAATGGTTCCAGGGACAACCAGCACCGTGGCGACCAGGTACATGCCGATGAACAGAATCCAGGCGAGATAGCGGTAGGACTCGGTCCACATCAGGGCGACGGTCAGCCATTGCCGAACGGGCAACAACACTGCAGCCATGAGCATGACCACGACAAATAGTGCGAGCAGCAAGGGTTTCGCGGGAGTCTTAACGCGCGGCTCCTGTCCTGGGCGCCCCACAACGCAAGCGGGCAACACAATATGCAGTCAACTGCCAGTCAACCCAACATCCCGCCTCGTCGCACAACGGAGCTGATCGGGAGCTGACGAAATAATCGTATAGCAATTCTTGTTGCGGCACACTCTGAAGGATCAGCGACATTGCGGGAATCGGCCAGGCAGTACGATCGAGTACAATCTGCACGAGTCGAAACGGAAAGCGGAAGGTTCTGGTTCAGGATGCGGTTAGTTGAGTTTACACAAACAGTCCTTGTCGCGGCCGCTGTCGCAGCAAGCTTTGCGGGACCCGCCGGCGCGGCTCCCAATATCGTCATCGTCGTCGCCGACGACCTGGGCTTTGGCGACGTGGGGTACCACGGCAGCGAGATTCGGACGCCGGAACTCGACCGGCTGGCGGCTGGTGGCGTCATGTTCGAGCGGTTCTACGTGAACCCCGTCTGTTCGCCGACGCGCGCGACGTTGCTGACCGGTCGTTTCAGCGTCAGTACCGGCGTGCTCGGCCCGTTCAACCCCTGGTACGCGCGCGGCCTGCCGCTGGACGAAAAGCTGCTGCCGGAGTACTTGCGGGAAGCGGGCTATCGGACCCACGCGGTGGGCAAATGGCATCTGGGCCCCAATACACCCGAATACCATCCGATGAGACGTGGATTCGACAGCTTCTACGGCCATCTGCACGGCTATCTGAACTACGAACTGCACACGATATACGGCCGTGTCGACTGGCAGCGAGACGGCAGGACGGTCCACGAAGCCGGCCATGCCACACAACTGGTTACCGCAGAAGCGGTGAGGCAGATCGAGGAGCGGGATCAGGATGCGCCACTACTGCTCTACGTAACCTTCGGCGCGCCTCACGCACCCCTGCAGGCGTCGGCGGAAGCCATCGCCGAATACGCCCATATCGGCGATGAACGCCGCCGTATCTATGCCGCCATGGTGACTGAAATGGACCGGGGAATTGCCCGTATAACGGCGGCCCTGGAAGAGGCGCAGATTACAGATAGCACGCTGCTGGTATTTCTTTCCGACAACGGCGGCTCGCTGAACCTGGGAGGCAACAACGGTCCGCTGCGCGGCGGCAAGGGCGGCCCCTTCGAGGGCGGTATTCGCGTGCCCGCCCTGATGTATTGGCCCACGGGACTACAGGCAGGCACCGTCTTCGCCGAGCAAATGACCGTAGCGGATCTGCTGCCCACGTTGCTTGCCGCGGCCGACGCCGATCTGGACGCTCCCAAGCCCATCGACGGTCGCAACTTCTGGTCTGCGATCGCCGACGGCGCGCCGGCTCCGGGCGGCCCCGTTGTGCTGAGCAGGTACGGCCAGGGCGTCCATCAAATTGCCTATTTCAGGGACGATTGGAAATTGGTTCGCGCCCCGGATGGCCAGGGCGGAACAGAGGATCTGCTCTTCGATATCCGCAACGATCCTTATGAACAGCACGACTTGGCGGAAGCGCATCCGGGGGTTTTCCGCCAACTCGTCGCGGAATTGGACGCGATTCCAAAGGCCGAGCCCGTCAGTCTGAACGACCGGGCACCTGATATGGGTGCGCCGGGTGCACCAACGGCCTGGGAACCGGACAATCGGCCACCCGGCGGCACGCCCTACGCGGAGAGCGGACGCACCCCCTACCCCGTGGGAAATTACCCTTGAGACCGCGACGAACCCGCCCCCTGGCAGGCTCCGACTACCTGGCGGGCTCCGACTACCTGGCGGGCTTCGACTATTGTTGGGACTGCGCGAACTCGCGAGCCGCGCGCAGATCGTACGTCACGTAGAACTCGGTCTGGTAAGCGCCCCACGCCCCTCGCTCGATGGCGACGTTGAGTAACCGCAACAGATTGGGCTGAAACCGCATGACGATCACCTGGCCAATGCCCATCATCACGTAGTGATCGACGATCTCGACACCTTCGGGCGGGAACATCTCGTTAAACCCGGTGTCCCTGAGCAACTCGGCGCGCTGATCGTTGTTCATGGTCTGGTCGTGCTTGAGAAACACGGTCACCATCATCGTGTCGTTGTCCTGCAGCAATGGGCCCTGGGCTGTCTGCGCGAAGGTCACTCCCGCAGCAGCCGCCAGAACCACAAGCGGGCAGATGACGAATTTGAGTTTCAACAGTCGGTTCATTTGCAGGTCCTCCCAATAGGCGGCCAGGCGCACACGGGATCGGCGAGTCTGGCACTTGCCCGGGCCGGATTTGCCCGGCTCAGTATGTAAACGCGCCCCATTCCACGCTGATCGCCTGGTCCGCGATAAAGCCGATGGGGCCCTAGTCCGCGCCCTCCATCAGGTAGTCCCAATGACTCCCCAAGGTCTTGAGAATTTCGGGCAGGTCCTCGCCGCGCAGGTAGCCCTCGCCGATGAGTGCCTGCGCGGCCTCCTCAACCAGTCCGAGGTACTGCATCCGATCCCCGTAGCGCTCCTCGATGGACGGACGCGGATCGCCGTTGGCCTCCCGCTCGGCGGGTGTGCGGGCGAAGGGCGCATAGACGCCCGCGCCTGAAACCGGATTCCCGGGCAGCCATCCCGTGTACGTCCCCAGCGGCACGGCGATGTCCGGTGAGCGCAGCCCGCCGAGTTCATTGCCGCTCTCGTCGACCCGGGGCACGAGAAACGGATACGCGGGCCCGAGATCGGGCGGTTCGCGGGTGATGACTCCCTTTGACGCGAGTTCCGGACCGAAATCCAGGGCGCGCAGGATGCTGACGTCCTCAAGTACCTCCACGCCCGGCACACTCGGGAAACCCAGGTGTTCGTAACTCACCAAAGTACCGTCGCCGAGTGTCGCGTAGCGGCTTGGCGGAGGCAGTGTATCGTCGGTGATCCAGCCGTCCATCCGTGACAGCAGCGACCGCAGGAACCAGCCATAGTCGTTCGGATTGCGAAGGTGACCGTCATCGCCCGACGGCGGCGGAAAAGGCGCCGGGCCGTGTTGCGTACCGGCGAAGTGGTAGATGCGCGAGTTGTCCGGCAGCGGCAGATCCTGCTTGCCGTCCGGCGTCGTGTGGGCCAGTGCCGCTACCGACCGCCAGTACTCGGTGGATGAATTGGTATAGAACACCCTGGGCATGGTTTCGGGTCCCATGTTTGCCAGCAGCCCGCCCGTACTCCCCGTGATGGGATCGGTCTGCACCGTGTCGGCAAACGGGAACAGGCGATTCGGGTATTCGAAAGCGCCGCCCGGCGCCCTGGACGGCTGCGCGAACCGCACGTTGAAGCTGCCCCTTGCGGCTCCGGCGATGTGCGCGATGACGCCGTCGAAAACACGTCTGCCCCGCTCGTCCCCGTTAAAGCCGTCGTAAAGCCAGGTACGCAGCAATCGACCGCTCTGGGAGGATCCGTACGCGATGGCGCGGTCGAGCGCGCCATCAGGGATACCCAACACCTCCGACGACTCGTACTTGAGCATCGATATCGCGTCGCGTATCGCCGCCAGTCCCAGCCCTGCCAGCGGCGGGTCCTCCGACACGTACACCACGTCGTAGATCCGGCCGGGCTCGAATCCGCTGGCGAGATAGACGGAGGTCGGGTCCTCGACGACGCGATCGCCATCAAGCCGGGCAAATTGCCAATCATCGCGGGGGATGACACGACGCTCTCCCGTCATACCGTCGCGAACCGTGAGCACGTTGCGCGGATCCGCCGGATTGGCCACCGGATAGGCTGTGTGGCCGCGGTCCCCCAGGGAAGACGAATACGCTGTCTCGTTGACGAAGATATCGCTTCGCACCAGGCCCTCGATCGGCCCGTCGGAGCCGACCGCGACCGCCGGGTAGACCCGCAGCAGTCCCTCTCCCTGTGGCGTATCGTGCTGCCATCCGACCCACAGGAGCGTGAAGCCCTCCTCCAGGAGGAAGCCGTCGCCGAAGTCGGCGGCGGAGAGTGGATCCCGCGACGCGGGCGCCCGATTGAACCGGCCCAGAGCTCCGATTCTGCCCCGGTTGGCGACCTCGAAAAACACGGCGCCATTGCCCGCCGAGACATCCTTCGGCTTGACCAGGACAAAGTCGGCCGAGAACTCCGCCCGGCCGGCGTCGGCGGTGGGCGCGTAGTCGATATCGGTGATGACTCCATTGGCGGAATTCGCCGGATCCACGGCGTAGTGGATCCGCCCGGCCACCCGCTCGTAGGCGCCGGCGAGCCCGAAGCTCGTGCCATCGGCGATATCGTCCCGGCGCTCGGCTTCGACCCGGACCACCTCGGCCGAAGCCGTCGAAACGGCGGCCAGCAAGACCACCGCCACAAATTTACGCCTGTTGTTCATTTCACTCCCCCCGCGTCTCCACGCTCACTCATTTCGGCGATTCTCAAGCCGTTTCGGCAATATGCTCGTTGGTCAAGTCCGTGCAGTCGTAGGGCTCAAATGGAATGTCCGCTACTTCCACGGTGTCCTGCCCGGTATAGCTGCCGGCAAAGTACGCCGGATCCTCTGCGATCCAGGAACGCGTCAGCGTACGCCCTTCGTGATCGTAAGAGAACCGTTCCACGACATGCATCTCGCTGCCGTGCATCACCGCCTCCCGGGTTTCCAGGTAGCCCGGCGCGAATCCCGTCGTCGCCACGACCAACTCGTCACCTTCCCAGTGGCCAATTGAATGACCGGCCCGGCTGGGTTCGATGTCCGCCGGGTGCTCGCCCATATCCAGATGGATGACCCGGACGATATCCATGAAGCCGTACATCAGCGTAATTCGGTTGTCTTCCTGGACGATGCGATTGACGTGCTGGTCGAACGTCCAGTCGGCAAAGATGTTCACGGCCATGCACTGGAAGCGGGGATTGTCCTCCCGCCGATAGTCGGCCACGGCCGCGGCACCCGCCGCGGTGGGCTGAATGGATGCGCCCATTCCCATACCCATGGCGTTGCGAGCCTGTTGCACGGGGCCGGTACCGAGCACATTCTCTCCTCCCGGCAGCCGTTGCGGCCTGGCCCAGTCACCGCCGATGTTCGGGTGTCCGTTGGCAAGCCGTGCCGGCCGCTCGCTCCCGCCGTCGCCGGCCAGATCCTCGGGAGTGAGTTGGCCATACCGTTCCACCGTAGCCCCGTTGGCAAAGGTGACGGTGACCAGGTAGCAGGTCTGCGCATCGCGGCGATCCGGCGAGGCCAACACGTCGATTTCCGTACCCGGGCTGAACATGTCCTCGCTCCATCCGGAACGGCGCAACACGGTCGCGGCGCGCAATTCACAACGCCACGGCACGACTTCGCCGGAATCCCCGGTGACATCAAAATAGACGTAGGCGTGAGGATTGACGAACTCCAGATCGGTCACCACGCCGGAAATCTCGAACGTGGTGGAAGTATCGAATTGTGCGGTGATTCCGTGGTGCGCCATAGCGGGACCGATACACGCCAACGACACCGCGATGGCGCCGGATACATATTTCAAAACAGTCCCGAGCGGCTGCGTCCGCCGCGTCAATTTCACCAATTCGCCTGCTCTGCCCGTCTCTCGCATTCCGGTCTCCAAACCGCTGCCCGCCAGCCCTCCGGCACACCATGCGTCCGCAGTCTACAATCTCGGGAGTGCGTTGTCTGCGCTGCATTTCGTGCGATTGATCGCAGGGGTTGGAAGCGTCGTCTGCAGATGCGCCCGGCTGGCAAGGCGCGAGGAAGCCGCCCGAACCGGCTTCAGGCGACTGCGCGGCCGATGGAGTCCCGTAATCCTTCCAGCAGGCCCTCAAGCCGGGCCATGCGCTCGCGCAGTTCGGACATGCCTTGTTCGAGACTCACGATTCGATTCTCAAGTTGATCGATGCGCCGGTCAATGCGCAGGCCCATACGCAGCATGAGCCCCGCGAGCGATAGTCCAACGGCGACGATGGCTATGAATTCCGCAGTCATGGGAGCAAGCTTACACAAGTCGTCTGGAAACCGTCACGCCCGAAACCGGGTACTTCGCCAGGTTGCGGCAGCCACCGGCTTCACTTGTGAAACGCCGTGAACGCTCCCCGATCGGGCGGACTCGCCGTTCGGACCAGCTTTCGGTCAACGCGCGAGCATCGACGTACCGCGTCGGTTGCGGCAATATTCCGGCGGCACGCTAGCCGCGAGAGACACATCATGAAAGGGGAAATACCGACGATACCTCCAAGGCGCACGCTATCCACGCCAAATCCAGCCGTGGGAGCACCCGCGCGAGCCGCGGCACGACCGTTCACTGCGGCCACTGCGGCCACGCTCTTCGCGACTCTCGTCGCGGCGTTGCCTGTGACCGCAACCGCACAAGACCAGCGTCTCGACGTGACACTGCTCGGCACCGGCGACCCCGTGCCCCGGGTCGACCGGTTCGGACCCTCCATCCTGGTGGAAGCCGGTCCGTACCGGCTGCTTTTCGACGCCGGCCGCGGCGTGACCCAGCGCCTGGTACAACTCGATATCTCCCTTGGCGATATCGACGCTGTCTTTATCACGCACTTTCACTCCGATCACCTGTCGGGATTTCCGGATCTCTGGCTCACCGGCTGGCTCCCGCCGCCGTTCGGACGGCGAACCCAGCCCCTGCAAGTGATCGGACCCGAAGGCCTGTCAGGAATTCTCGATGGTTTCAGGCAGGCGTTCGACCCCGACATCCAGATCCGCATCGTGGACGAGCAGTTGCCGCTCCAGGGAATAGAATTCGATATCCGGGAATATTCCGCAGACGGCGTGGTATTCGACGAGGACGGCGTGACGGTCACAGCGTTCGCGGTGGATCACGGTCAGTACATCAAACCCTCCTACGGCTATCGGGTGGACTACGCGGGCCGCTCGGTGATCATGTCGGGCGATACCCGGTTCGACGAGAACCTGATCGAGGCCGCCCAGGGCGTGGATGTCGTCATCCACGAAGTGGCTGCCGCGCGGGAGGAAATGCTGGCGTTCGATGAGCGAATACAACTGATTCTGGATCACCACACATCGCCCGAGGAAGCCGGCATCGTATTCGACCGCGTCGCCCCGAAGCTGGCGCTGTACAGCCACCTGACGCTGCTGAGCAGCCCGGACTCACCCGAGGTGACGATCGAGGAACTGATTCAGCGGACCCGCACGAACTACGCCGGACGCCTGCTGGTAGGCGAGGACCTCATGCGAATAGAGATCGGCGAGGCGGTCAGCGTTCACCGCTTCCCGTACTGAACGCCGGCCAGGAGCCTGCGCCGCGGGAAGTTGCGAGAGCGAAATTGCAGCCGTGATTTCCTACGGCGCAGGCTCCTGGCGTCTCGGACCGATCTTTCGTTTATTGCGAATCGATTTACGGCGTTGCGGGCTCCTGGGTCCACAGCTCCGTGATCTTGCCCATGGGCGTCAGGTCCTTGCCTTCAAGCCCCGGATAGTCCATCGGGTAGCGCGCGCACTTGAACAACGCGTTGTACCGCTCGCCGGCCGCATCGCTCATGACGGTATGGATACCGTAGTTGTCGTCCGTACGGTCTCCCACCGGGCTGATGTATTCCCACACGACCTCACCCTCGGGGGTAACTTCGAAGAGGTGCCCGTTGGCGCCGGAGCAAACCAGCGTATTGCCGTTGGGCAATCGTTGCAGGCCGGAGATGTACCGGCTGTAGAACGCCGTCGGCAGGGTCGGCTGAAAGCTCCAGACGATCTGCTTGGACACGAGTTGGCCGGCGCCCATGCCTGGCGACACCAGGTCGTGGCCGGCTTCCATCTCCGGGACGTAAACACCGTTCTCCATGGGCCCATCGTACGGGTTGAACTCGATGACGGACGAAAACGTCAGCCCAAGCTGCCGCGAGCCGTTGTTGAAGATCAGCATGTTGCCGGCACCGGGGAGATTGTCGCCCATGCCGATCTCCCGTTCCCGGACCCACTGGATGTCGTGAGAGAAGAACACCTGCTGATGCCCGTTGGTGCTGGACTGGCCCTCGTTGATCGACATCGGGCACATTCCGGCATCGTAGACGCACGGGTTGCCCCAGCGGAACAGAATGTCACCCGTGTCGCTTGCCGCCAGCGCGATGCTTTCCTGCGGATCCCCCGGCACAAATGTTCCGCCGTGATCGATGACGTAGGACTCGCTGAAGGTCGAGTTGTTGACCACGACGTGGTCGAGGACCTGGTTGTAATCCAGGGAGTTGATGTGAATCCAGTCGCCGCTGGCGCCATTGGCGAAATTGGGATCCATCTTGCCCGGGTGCTCGCTGACCACGCCGTAGTTGGGAAGCTTGTCATTGACGTCCTGAACCAGGTGGTCGGTGATGTTCCACTCCCAGATCACGTTGCCGTCCATGTCGACCTCCACAACGCCGTCCGGCCGCGACGTGTAGTCGTCCCGGATGGTCGGATCGACCCCCAGCGCGATGGCCTGCTCGTGGGTCATCTCCCGCGAAGCGACATACAGCAGGGTTCGCGCCTGGAGCTTGGGATTCCAGATCATTCGGAAGTCGTGGTGGGGCGTGTAGCCGGGGCGCTCTTCGTCGTGCTCCCAGATGACCTCGCCGTCCCAGTCGTAGAGCTGGTAGATCGCGCCGCTCATCCCGCCGAGTCCGGTCCGGTTGATGGCGCCCCGAAGCAGCGTGCCGTCCTCCAGCAGCCGCGCATGCTTCTCGACGGCTTCGGCCCCGGGGGTCGACCAGCCTTCCGGATACGGCCAGTAGTGGACGACGTTACCGTGCATGTCGATCAGGTAGGTATTGCGGCCGCGGAAAGGACTGAACATCGTGTAGCCGGGGGACGCCTTGGCGGGATCGTACTGAATCAGCTCGGTCGGTACCTGGAACACCGCGTAGGCTATCGCCCAGCCGCCAAGTCCCGCCGTGAAGATCGCCAGTCCCGCCAGAGAATTTCTTCTTGTCAACATTGCGATTCTCCCATCCTCAATCGATTCTCACCCATCCCGGAATGAATCGTCCCGCGATTTCGGCTCATTATTGTCGAACGCGCTCCATGATAATCTTTTGGGACTTATATACGTAGGTTGACGGCTCACGCCGCCCTCCGTCGGTATACATGTTGACGGTTCGTCGGAGTGGCCAGCGCCAACGCTCCTCGCCGTCCAGCCACGCCTGTCGCCGACGCCATGATATTCAACGCGGCATTCACGTCCGCGTTGCCCTTGTGTCCGCAATGGACACACTCGAATTCCGATTGAGACCTGCGGCTCGCCGGATCGACCCTGCCGCAGCGCCTACACGTCTGGCTAGTGTACATGGGCGGAACCACCTCCACGTGCGCCGCCTTGTACTCAAGCATCCGTCGCAATTGCGACCAGCCGGTGCTCAGGATTTCCCGGTTGAGTCCCGCTTTCTGCCCGACGTTGCGGCCCGGATGCTCCGCCGAGCCCCTGGCGGATCGGGTCATGGCCTTCGTCTTCAGGTCCTCAATGGCCAGCAGTCCGGCGGTGCCGGCGAGCACTCTGCTCGTCTCGTGGTGCCAGCGATGGCGTATCGTGGCGATTCGCCGTTGCGTGCGGGCGAGGCGGTGGCGGGCCAGACTGCGGCGGTTGGAGCCTTTCCTGCGCCTCGCCACCATGCGCTGATACCGGCGCTTGCGCGCTTGCAGCCGTGCCATGTCCGGCATGCGCAGCAGGTCGCCGGTGGACGCCGCCACCTGCCCGCAATTCATGTCCACGCCGAGGGCGAGCCCGTTGTCCGGGCGGGCAACCGCGCATACCTTGTAGACAATCACGCAGTACCACTTCCCGTTGACGCGCTTGACCGTCGCCTTGACCGGCGGGCACCCGGCATGGGGATTGCCGCCCCGACGCGACAGCCTGACCCGTCCCACCTT
Source organism: Candidatus Rariloculaceae bacterium (assembly GCA_965262365.1). Lineage (GTDB taxonomy): Bacteria > Pseudomonadota > Gammaproteobacteria > Steroidobacterales > Rariloculaceae > UBA6522. Next base: position 2,954 of record OZ253541.1, on the reverse strand, counting down.
CGGCACGCTCAACACGTCGTCGCGCACGCGCACATTCTGCGGGATGGTGAAGCTGTCGTCGCCGCGCCGCGCCTTGAACCGGGGGAAACCGCCGCCGGCGAACGCGCGTTTCCATGCCTCCGCCTGGTACTTGAGCGCGTACCGAACAGGCGCGTACGGCAGCCGTTGCAGCCACGGCGTCTCGCGCCGAAGCGCGGTGAACCGCACGCCCATGGACTGGAAACTCACCGACGGCGGGGACGGCTTGTCAACGACAAGCCCCGCGGCGAACAGTGCCTTGCGGAGCTTGTAAGTCGCGTAGTCCCTTCGATTGCAAGCGAGAAAATGGTTCCAGACGTACCGGCAGGCACCGGCGATCCGGACGAGCTTGCGATGCCTGGCCCGCGTTCCGGGATGAAGCCGATACGTGACGGCCCGGAATTCGGTGGCATCGTTCATGCGGTGGATGCTACGTTCACCCCGCAGGCATTGGAACGGTAAAATGTGATCCTTTCGGCCATTTTGTCAACCTATGTATATAAGTCCCCTTCAAATCACCAACCCGGCGTCTGGCCGATGCGAGATGCAGAGGGCAATCAAAATGGCAAACAATCGAAAACTCCGTACGCAATGGCTCAACCGGTGGGCCTGCCCATTCATTGCGGCGCTGGCGGGTGGACTCGGCCTGGTGCTGGCCGCTCCTGCCGGAGCGCAAGACACCGCAGCCTGCGCCACCCGCGATCTCGCGCTCGTCAACGGCACGATCCACACCATGGACGCGCAGGACTCGATCGTCTCATCGGTGCTCGTCGAGGCTGGCCGGTTCGCGGCGCTGGATCCCGATCCCGGTGCGTTCGACGACTGCACCGATGTGATCGACGTGCAGGGCCGCACGGTGATTCCGGGTCTGATCGACAATCACGTCCACTACATTCGCATCGCGAATCGACCCGGTCATGACCTGCGGGCGCTGGAAGTGACCTTTACGGTCGACGCCGCGTTGCAGGCGATCCGCGAGAAAGCGGCGGCCGTACCGGCGGGTGCGCTGATTACCACCATCGGCGGCATCAGGCGGACCCAATGGCAGGAGCGCCGCTTCCCGACGCTCGCGGAACTCGACGCGGCGGCACCCGCCAACCCCGTCTACCTTTCCGAGCGCGGCGCCGGTCCGGGTCAAACCAATACTGCGGGGCGCGACCTGCTTCGCGGGCTGGGGGTCCCGGTAACCGACGCGGGCGAAATCGCAGCGGGTGCGGATACGGCCCTGTCCTACGACGTCCTGGCAGCCGACCTGACCAATGAAGATCGCAAGCGCCAGCTTCTGGGCGTGGCCGACTACGCGCTTTCCGTGGGCCTGACGACGGTCATGGACATGTCCGGCACGGTTCCGGGCGTGGGCTTTATCGACCAGACCAACGGCTACGACTTTTTCCTCGACCTGGTGCGCGAGGGAACCCACAAGGTCCGCACGCGAATTTACTTCCCGGGTCTGGACGAGGACGCAGACTTGACCCAACTCATGGACTACCTCGACAACAAATGGCCCAACTACGGTCCTGAGATGGCGAAAATCGTCGGTATCGGCGAGTGGTCCGTGGGCCGGTCGCTGTTCAACGAACAACCGCTGGGGGAAGCCGCACGACTGGCCCAGCGACGGATCGCCGAGCGGGGCTGGACCTATCACCAGCACATGCACTCGCCGGAGGAGATCGATGCGCATCTGGACGTATGGGAAGCACTGAACGAAGAGTTCGACCTGGCGGCCATGCGCTGGACGCCCGGGCACCTGAGCTTCATCACGCCGGAACTCATCGAACGCGCCAAGGCCATGGGTCTTGGGCTCGGTGTGCACGGCCAACGCTACCACGCCGGCGGTATGGGCGGCCCGCCCTGGCGCACGGTTGTCGAGAGCGGATTGGTCGCAGTGGGCGCCGGTTCCGACGGCGCCCGGATCAACACGCTCAACCCGTGGTGCATGATCTACTACATGGTCACCGGACGAGACGTCTCCGGCGAGTTGATCAACGACGGCCAGCAGGTCAGCCGTTACCAGGCCGCCAAGCTCTATGCCTCCCGGCAACAGGGATGGTTTACGAAGGAAGACGATCTGCTTGGCGGCATCGGCGTCGGGCGATTTGCCGATCTTGCCGTGCTCAGCGCCGATGTCTTTGATCCCGCCGCCGTGCCGGAAGAACAAATCCGGCAAATGACGTCAATCCTAACGGTCGTGGGCGGTGAGGTCGTCTACGACGCCGGGGTGCTCGAACGCGAATGAGTCGCTACGGAACGCGGCTCATGGAATCGGGCGCGATGATGAGGGGAATTCCAGACCGTGGTCAGCCGGCCTGCCTTGTACCCGACACCGCGAACGGGTTTTCCACCATGACGCCGGCGAAGTTCATCCGCGGTTGCAAATCCTCCGTCAGCAGGTTTGGACAGCCCCCCATTCGGGCAGCCTCAACGATCGCGGCATCCCAATACGACAGCCGCCAGCGATGGGCGCTGGCCAGTGCATGCTGCACAAGTTGCACCGTCGTATGGATCACGCGAAATCGCAACCAGGATTCGATCAGCGCCACAGCGGGTTCGTGGGCGAGTCGATCCGATTTCGTCGGCCGCGTCGCCTGCACATAGAATTCCTGCAGCACTTGCGTGGAGAGCACCAGGTCATCCCGACCCAGAATCGCACGAGCGACCGAGCGCTTGGCGACTTCATCTTCGGCGGTGCTTGCCGCGTAAAGGAGAACATTGGTGTCAACGAAGGACGCCACGATCGTGGATCGCCTCCCTTGGTAAACGGTCGCCTGCGCGGAACGCCCCGATTGCGTCCAACGTCTGGTCCTGAAGGCGTTTAAGGCGCTCAAACTCGGTCTCCTCGCCGGACCAGCGAATCAGGAACTCGCGCACGACCGCCGATACCGACGTTTCGAGTTCGGCGGCCCTGATACGAGCCCGACGATGAATATCGTCGCCAA